>OZ245781.1:0-4800000 GCA_965227885.1 Candidatus Azotimanducaceae bacterium | reverse complement strand
ACTTGCCGCTACTATTTCTTACACCTCCCACCCCTCCACCCGACGCACTAACCATCTCTTAAGACCGATCGCGCACGAGTTTCACTCGTGATTAGTTCGCTCCTTGATACTGGAGAGATGTTGTGCAAATCAAAAGACCACTTGCCGCGCTATTTTTCGTCGCGTGGCTGGTAAGTAGTTATGCCGGTGCTGAGGTGCTAACCCTCGCTGCCGCGACGAAGAAGACGTTGAGTGATAATCCGTTCCTTAATGTCTACAAACTGAATGAAGAGGCGCTTCATGCGCGTCGTCAAACCGCAGCGCTGCGGCCTGGACTCGATCTGGGCGTTGAAGTAGAGAACTTTGCCGGGACGGGTGACGTGCGTGGGTTTAACGAAGCTGAGCTGACGGTATCGCTCTCGTCAGTGATCGAGCTAGGGTCAAAACGTTCCGCGCGTATCGCGCTGGTTGATTCTCGTTCCGGGCTGGCGCGAGCTGAACTTGAAGCGAAGGCGCTTGATGTGCTCGGTGCTATGACCTCTCAATTTGTTGGCGCGTTGGCGCTCAAAGAGCAGCTCGCGTTGGCGCGACAAGCATCCGTACTAGCGAGTCAAACCACGACTACCATAAAAGAGCGCGTGGATGCTGGCGTCGCTCCCGATGCTGAGCTCCTGCGGGCCAAAGCTATGGAATCCCAAGCTAAATTGGCGACAGAGCGCATCGCACGGCAGCTCGATATCGCGATTGTCGTGTTGGGAATGTATTGGGGCGGCCGAGAACAGCAGGAGCACGACGTACAGGGTGACCTATTTTCATTCGGCGACGAACGAAGTTTTGCAGAACTCTGGGAGCTCGCAGCGTCAAGCCCTGCGATTCTGACATTCGCGAGCGAAAGCCGACTAAAAGAGGCGGAAATCCGGCTTGCAGAAAGTAACAGCCAGCTGGACGTCAGGTGGTCTATAGGTATCCGTCGATTGGAGGGGTTGGACGAAAATGCACTCGTTGGATCGCTTCAGTTTCCGTTGTTTAGTGGTCGCAGGAATCGAGGCGAAGTGGCGGCAGCACGCACTGAGCAAGCTGCAGTTGCGGTGAAGCGCGAACAAGCGCTTAACCAGCTCTACGCTCGTCTCTACGATGCCTACGCGACGCGTGCCCAAAGCGTCAGCGCTATACGCACTCTGGCTGACGAAACGATCCCGGATCTAACCAAATCATTTGAAGAGACACAGTCAGCCTTCGAAGCAGGCTCATTTAGCTATCTCGAACTGATCGCGGCGCAACGCGCACTCATCGACGCTAAGCAAACATATATCGCGACTGCAGTCCACGCGCTACAGGCGGCAGTAGTTATCGAACAATTGACCGGTATTTCACTTCAACCGGGTACAGATGCCATTCAGGTATTACAGGGGAATTTAAAATGAAGCTGACGCAGCAATTGGCACTGGTTTGTCTCGTGCTCGTCTTTGGCGGCCCAGTTTGGGCAGCAAGTGACAAACATGAACACGAACGTCAAGAAGAACAAGATCACGAACATCAAGAAGAACACGATCACGATCGTGCACACGAAGAACACGGAGACGAACACGGAGATGAACCGGCGACAAGGATCTCGGCTGAGGTCGCCAAAGACCATGGCATCGTCACCGATCAGGTGGGACCTGCGACCCTTCGTCGCACGGTAAAGACATACGGACGCGTGGTTGTACCTTCCAGCCGCATCAGTCATATCCGTGCTCGCTTTGGTGGACTGATAACAGATGTCGCTGTAGATGTCGGAGATACAGTCAAAGCCGGGGATCTGCTTGCTACTGTTGAGGCCAATGCCTCTCTGAAGCAATACCAAATCAGAGCGCCAATAGATGGTCTGGTCACGCAACGACATGCTAATGCTGGTGAATTTGCCGATGAGCAAGCGCTGCTAACGTTGGTCGACGCCTCAGAGCTCTGGGTGGAGCTGCGAGTCTTCGAGGGTCAGTTGACCGATATTGGCACGGGCCAAATTGTCACGATCTCCAGCGCGACCCAGAGCACGGATTCTGTCATTCAAACGATCTTGCCGAGCATGGACGAACATCCGTTTGTAATCGCAAGGACACACATCGACAACAGCACGGGCGTATGGGGCCCCGGCATGTTTGTTGAAGGAGATGTGGTTGTGGAGGAAACGGAAATCCCGTTGGCAATTCGCACCAGTGGATTGCAAACCATGGAAGATGAACTCGGCGTATTCGTCAAAGATGGCGATCAATACGAGTTTAAACCGCTCTCGATTGGTCGTTCAGATGGGCGCATTTCCGAAGTGTTAAATGGCGCGGCATCAGGCACTCAATACGTGGCCGGTAACAGCTTTCTCATCAAAGCGGACATTGAAAAATCAACCGCTGAACACGATCACTGAAGGGGTTTGTCGTGATCGATTCCATCCTGAAAAGTGCCATTGAAAGGCGCTATCTATTCGTCTCCATGGTCTTGGTTGTCGTTGGGCTGGGACTCTGGAGTTATCGAGAATTGCCGATAGATGCTGTTCCGGATATCACGAATGTCCAAGTTCAGATAAACACAAAGGCACCTGGCTATTCGCCGCTTGAAACAGAACAGCGCATTACCTATCCGGTCGAGACCGCATTGGCGGGACTCCCTAATCTAGCCTACACACGTTCCCTATCGCGGTATGGGCTTTCGCAGGTCACCGTGGTGTTTGAAGAGGGTACAGATCTTTACTTCGCGAGATCCTTGATCAATGAAAGACTCGGCGCAATTAGCAGCCTTCTACCCGATGGCATGGAGCCAGAGATGGGTCCTATCTCGACCGGTCTGGGTGAGATTTTTATGTACACAGTCTCTGCAGAACCAGGAGCCGTAGACGATACGGGACGTCCGTATGACGCGGTAGGACTTCGAGAGATTCAGGATTGGATCATCAAACCCCAGCTTTCGCTTGTGCCTGGCGTGATCGAAGTAAATTCTATTGGTGGGTTCGACAAGCAATACCACGTGACGCCGTTCCCCGAAAAACTCCTTGCTCACGACTTGAGCATCGACGATGTGGTCGACGCGTTGCGACGTAACAATGAGAACCAAGGGGCTGGGTTTGTCGAACACGGCGGACAACAAATTCTGATCCGTTCTCAAGGTCAACTTAGTTCGATTGGTGATATTGCTCAAGTCGTGATTGAGATTCCACATGGAAACCCAATCCGCGTATCTGATGTTGCAGAAGTTGTGATCGGTAGGGAGCTTCGCTCCGGTGCCGCAACGCAAGACGGACGCGAAACGGTATTAGGAACGGCTATGATGCTTGTAGGCGAAAACTCACGCACTGTCGCTGCAGCGGTAGCAGAGAAGTTGAAGGAGGTGAGAGCAACGTTGCCCGCAGGTATTGTGCTCGACTCGGTCTACACCCGCACGAGTTTGGTCGACAAAACCATTGCGACCGTCCGAACCAATCTACTTGAAGGTGCTCTCCTAGTTATTGCGGTACTCATGCTTGTATTGGGTAATTGGCGAGCCGCTCTCATTACAGCAGCCGTCATTCCATTGGCCATGTTGGCGACAATATTTGGGATGGTTCGCACTGGCGTCTCAGCGAATCTTATGAGTCTAGGCGCACTAGATTTTGGCCTCATCGTTGATGGCGCCGTGATCATTGTAGAGAACGCAACGCGTCGATTGGCCTTGGCTCAAAAAAGTAGCGGCGGGTTGCTAGCGTTACGACAGCGTTTGGATGTGGTGTTTGATGCGACGCGTGAAGTCATCAAACCCAGTCTTTTTGGCGTTGCCATCATAACCGTGGTGTACATCCCGATATTTGCGCTTACCGGTATCGAAGGAAAAATGTTTCATCCAATGGCTGCTACGGTAGTGATCGCACTGACATCGGCAATGTTATTTTCTTTGACGATTGTGCCTGCCGCAGTTGCGCTCTTTATGAACGGCCGTGTCGCCGAGCGCGAGAGCCGTGCGATTCAACTGGCGAAGCGTGCGTATGAACCGGCACTGAAACATCTATTGAAAGTTCGCTGGGTTGTCCTATCTGGAGCGCTTGCGGTCGTTACTTCAGCTGCGTGGCTGGCGACGACATTGGGTGCTGAATTTATCCCACAACTTGATGAAGGCGATCTCACGATTCAAGCCATCCGAATACCTGGCACTGGCCTGGAACAATCCGTACAGATGCAAAAGAAGGTAGAAGCGGCCATTAACTCCTTTCCCGAAGTCGAAACGACATTCGCGCGAATTGGCACCGCTGAGGTTGCAACAGATCCAATGCCACCGAACATTGCCGATGGCTATGTCATATTGAAGGAACGTGACGAATGGCCTGATCCAGAGAAATCGAAACACGAACTGCTCGAGCAGATGGAGGATTTGTTGCGTGACGTGCCAGGCAACAACTATGAATTCACTCAACCAATTCAGATGCGGTTCAACGAACTCATCTCAGGTGTTCGGTCGGATCTTGGTGTAAAGATTTTTGGTGATGATTTGGATGAGTTGAATCGAATTGGAACTCAAGTGTTGGCGGTGTTGGAAGCAACTCCGGGTGCGGCGGATACGCGCGTTGAACAACTTTCTGGATTACCGATGATGACTGTCATTCCAAAGAGAATTGCGTTGTCGCGCTTCGGGCTCACGGTGGAAGATTTACAAAGTATGGTTGCTGCAAGTTTTGGCGGCGAAGAAGCTGGTCTGATCTATGAAGGTGACCGTCGATTCAAGCTGGTTGTGCGACTCCCTGAGGAACTACGCCAAGATCTATACCGAATTGGGGACTTGCCTCTCGCTCTCCCCGATGGTGGTTACGTACCGCTGTCGGAAGTTGCGGAACCAGTACTGGCTCCCGCCCCTAATCAGGTCAGTCGGGAGAACGGTAAAAGACGAATCGTCGTGACCGCGAACGTCCGAGATCGTGATCTGGGTTCGTTCGTTGCCGACGTGCAGGATCGAATCGCAGGTAATGTTACGTTACCTCCGGGTTACTGGCTCGACTACGGGGGAACGTTTGAGCAGCTTGAGTCAGCAGCCCAAAGGTTGTCGATCGTTGTCCCCATTACCCTTGCCATTGTCTTGGGGCTGTTATTCATGGGGGTTGGCAATCTGCGAGACTCCCTGGTGATATTCTCTGGCGTGCCGTTTGCTCTTACTGGCGGCGTGCTTGCGCTTTGGTTGCGCGACATGCCCCTGTCGATTTCTGCAGGTGTTGGTTTCATTGCGTTGTCGGGAATAGCGGTGCTGAACGGCTTGGTTATGGTGACGTTTATCAGGCAGATATGGCGTGATGGCCTTGATCTTGCGGAATCGGTAATGCGTGGTGCTTTGACTCGCTTACGACCGGTGTTGATGACAGCGTTGGTAGCAAGTCTTGGTTTTGTGCCGATGGCATTGAATACAACCACGGGAGCTGAGGTTCAACGGCCGTTAGCGACGGTAGTCATTGGTGGAATCATTTCGTCTACAATCCTTACTCTGATTGTTTTACCGCTTTTGTTTCAATGGGTGAATAAAGAGAATCGGGCGCTAGGAAGGACGGACTAGCGCTACAGCGATAACTTCAAAATAATTTGTCTTTGCTCAAGATTGTGTCTGAGCTGGACTCATCAGCTCTTAGGATTGCTGTTTTGTTGGCCGAGAGCAGATTAGTTCAACGAAAGGGTCACAAGGGCAAGTATTGCATCTTAACCAGTGCTGATATGAGTTATCGGATGCAGCTGAAACGTCTATAGATTGGGCTTGAATTCTGGCCTGTCACGCCGGGGGTCGCGGCAATGCGGTTGGCGGTTGAATCCCGTCCGCTCCGCCATTTATCCCTTTTAAAACAATCAGTTAAACCGCATGTCGATCGGCTTTCCCGGACCTTTGTCTGTTAGCTGATCTAGTAAGCTATTAGCTATGTAGCGCTATCGAGCATGCGAGCCGATTCATCGTTCAGATTCTACGTGCTTTGAATGAACGGCCTTTTATCTTTCCCTCGGACAAAAACGCCAAAGCACGTTTGGCTGCGCTTTTTTCTATGGCAACAAAACTATTCATGTCGAAGATGTCGATCTTACCGATCGCACTGCCCGGTAGTCCTCCTGCACCGGTCAGACCGCCCAAAATATCCCCCGGTCTGAGCTTCTGCTTACGACCGGCGTTGATCTCTAGCGTAATCATGGGTGCTCTCAGGATGAAATCAGGATTGTGACCTAACGAAGAGTAAACATCACAGATACAAGGTTCGGCCAAATACTTCTCTATATCGATCAACCGAGCCTGTTCTGAGCTTGTGACAATATTCAGTGCTAACCCGGATGCTCCGGCACGGCCGGTGCGGCCAATTCTGTGAACGTAAGTTGGCGCATCCCGCGGTAACTCATAGTTAATGACAGCTGGCAGAGACTTCACATCCAGACCGCGAGCAGCAACATCTGTTGCTACCAGGACTGGGCAACTGCCATTAGAGAATTGCAGCAAGACGCGATCACGTTCACGCTGATGCAGATCTCCGTGGATAGCTAATGCTTGTATGTCATGTTCCCGCAGCATGGCGGCGACCTTGTCGCAATCGACTTTTGTATGGCAAAAAACCAATGCAGAGGTCAGCTTGTAGTGCCCAAACAAAGCCAGCAAAGTCTTGTTGCGTTCGTGATGATTAACTTCGTAAAACAACTGCTCGATTGCTTCGTTACTCTGTTCGGTATCGACTCTGACCAGGGTTGGATTTTTCTGGACTGCTGCACTGATTGACTTTATTTCTGGGGGATAGGTGGCCGAGAAAAGTAATGTCTGCCTATTGCGCGGGACAAACTCCATGATGGCATTTATTGAATCGGCAAAACCCATGTCCAACATTCGGTCTGCTTCGTCGAAAACCAAGGTCTGCAAAGCAGCCAATTGTAAGGTCCCGCGTTGTAAGTGCTCTAACAATCGGCCGGGCGTACCCACAACAACGTGCGCGCCATGTTGGAGGCTAGTTTTTTGCGGGCCAAACGGTTTGCCACCGCAAAGTGTGACCAATTTAGTGTTGGCGACCGCGCGCGCCAGTCGGCGCAATTCGTTGTTAACCTGGTCTGCTAGCTCTCGTGTGGGGCAGAGTATCATCGCTTGTACTTTCTGCTCGGCGGGATTGATTTTCTCTAACACGCCAATGCCGAAGGACGCGGTTTTACCACTTCCGGTCTTTGCTTGAGCGATAAGATCCGTGCCTGCCAAAATAATAGGTAAGCTTTGCGCTTGAATGGGCGTCATCTCTCGATAACCAAGATCCGCAAGGTTTTTCAGCTGTGTGGATGCAATTTTGAGCCTGGAAAATTGCTCGGCCGTGGTCGACGCCATGGTGGATTCTCAATCGGGAGGCGCATGATAACCAACCTGTTCGATGATTGCCGGTTCATGTGAGCTAGTATTCCCCAAGGCTCGCTTTGCGGTCTCAACGCGGAGATTTTGGAGGTAAGTTAGCGGCGTTGCGCTGACCTCTGCTTTCGCAACGCTGGGTCTTCGCATGCACCAAACATATAGACAGTGATACAAGACAAGAGCCGGCTCAAGTGATGTTCCATTCGCTTGTTACGCTAAAGTGACAATACGTTAACGCGGTGTCAGTTTAAACAGTCGCCCCTTGCTTGTCCCGCGCTCGTCTTCCAATACCCAGATGTTGCCTTGTGGTCCTTGCGTGACAGCGCGTATGCGCATGCCCATCTCGAATCGCTCAGCTTCTGTAGCTGTAACGCCATCGACCTCAATGCGAACGATGGCCTGCGACGACAAGCCCGAAACAAACAGGTTGCCGCGCCATTGTTTAAATGCGGAGCCGGTGTATGTCATCAGGTGTGCGGGTGAAATGGCAGGGTCCCACCAGATTGCTGGTGCTTCAAACTCCGGGCGTGAATCGTGGCTGGGAATCTCTCTGCCGTCATAGTGGTTGCCGTTTGAAACAATGGGGTAGCCAAAATTGCCGCGCGGGGTGATCAGATTTAACTCGTCACCATGGGCAGGCCCCATTTCGATCACCCAGAGTTGGTCCTGAAGATCGAAGGCGAGACCCAGGGGATTCCGATGGCCCAGTGACCAGACCTGCGGATAAGCGCTACCCCTATTAACTGCAGGGTCTTCGCTATAGTAGTCAACGTAAGGATTGTCCTCTGGAATAGAGCCATCGGCATGTAATCGTAGGATTTTGCCGATATTGCTCTGTATATCCTGTGACGGTGTGAATTTTTGTCGATCGCCGGAGGCAATCCATAGATAACCGTCTGAGTCGAACGCAATACGGTGGCCGTAGTGCCCGTGCCCAACGGTTTTTGGATACTGGCGCCATATGACGGTCAAATCGGTTAGTCGACCGCGCCGCCCTGACAGGTCTAGTACGCCACGGGCCACCGCTGCACCACTGGTGCCACCTACGCCTTCTTCTGCATAGCTCAAATACACCAGGTTGTTCGCCTCGTATTCGGGGTGTAGGACGACATCGCCAAGACCACCCTGGCCGGCATAGTTGACGTTTGGCACGCCAGTGATTGCGCCAAACGACTGACCGTCTTGCCCGACCAGTGCCAGACGACCTTTCTTTTCTGTGACCAGCATGCGGCCATCGGGTAAAAATGCCATTGCCCAGGGTTCGTCGAATGCTGTCACTTCCTCGATTTTAAAGGGTTGGGACTGAACGGCGATTGAGAAGAGAAGTGCAGGCAGCGCGAATAGGTATTTCATGAGAACCTGTAGTCGGGGGCGTAACTGCTAATCTACCTGCGGGGTAATACGCCCGCAATGAGTCTACGGTGAAACTGAACCTACCCACGCCAATACATGACAAGCCTATTCTGCCAAAGCATTTGATTGGATTATAATGAAGGGCTTCTCGAAGTTTCTATTCCAAGGATCTGTGGGTTTGTTGCAACGAATCATAAGCGTGGCGCTTATCGCTGCCTGTTCATCCAGCGTGTGGGCGGAAGAATTTGGCGTCGGCATCGCGAGTTTTGTTTCCAAAGGCAACGCCGAACGATTTGTCGAGACCCAAGCGCCGCACATTGAAAGATTGCAAATTGTCGAGGCTGTCAATGACGAGGGCCTGTACTTTCGTGTTGTTGCTGGTCTGTACGTTGACGAGACCGCAGGGCGGCGAGCGGTAAGTCAAATAAGAGCGCAAGGATTCCAAGGCGCTTGGTTGGTGACGATGCCGCGGCAGCGGGTACAACAGACAGCGCAGCAAAGTGAGCCGGTTATCCAAAATGAACCGGCACCAAAACAAGCAACCTCCAGCCCCTCTTCAACAAGGGTGTTGATCTCTCAGACAGATGATGCAATTGGCACGCTGCAAAGCGCAGCGGTAACAATCCAGGTTCCCAAAGGTGAAGTGCTGCGTTTAAGCACAGTTGCCAAAAATGTTATCTCTGTTGATGGTTTTGTTGATGAGACCGAGTGGTTGAACACGCCTGCTGTGGACAATTTTGTAACCTTGGAGCCTGCGACTTTGGTGCCGGGGAAGTACCCCACCAAGGTACGCTTTCTATACAACGATGACGGCTTGTATTTCTCCGCTGTCATGAAGCAACCGCCAGAAACGCTGGTAAAGCGGCTTACAGGCCGTGATGTCAGAGACAATCGCGACCGAATTGGCATCACTATCGACACATCCGGCGAAGGCCTTTACGGGTTCTGGTTTGGTGTCATGTTAGGTGACTCGGTGATGGATGGCACCGTGTTGCCAGAACGTATCTTTGCCAACGATTGGGATGGGCCCTGGTATGCGCGCACTCAAACTTTGGAGGATGGCTGGTCTGCCGAGATCTTTGTACCCTGGGGCACAGTGTCCATGCCAGCAGTCGATGGCGATCGGCGCATGGGCATCTACGTATCGCGCAACGTTGCACACTTAAGCGAAAATTGGGCGTGGCCAGCGTTGCCGCCAACCGAACCTAAATTTATGTCGGCTATGCAGCCGCTTGAGATGGCTGGGGTTGAGCCGCGCCAGCAGTACAGTGTCTATCCATTTGTTTCCAGCGCATTTGATTGGATAGACGATGAACCAAAGTATCGTGCCGGAGCAGATGTGTTTTGGCGCCCGTCCAGCAATTTTCAACTGAATGCCACAGTGAATCCGGATTTCGGCATTGTCGAGTCCGATGATGTAGTCATCAATCTCACCGCGACCGAAACTTTTTTCCCGGAAAAGCGTCTGTTTTTTCTTGAAGGTCAGGAAATCTTCAGCGCCACCCCGCGATCAGACACGCGTAGCAATGGTGTAGGTAATCAGGGCGCGCCCTACACGATGGTGAATACTCGACGCATTGGCGGTAAGCCTCTGGCGCCGTTGTTGGGGCCAGGCGAGAGTGTCGATCAGCGCGAAACGTCTCGACCTGCGGAGCTTATTGGTGCAGTCAAAACCACCGGGCAGGTGGGTGGGCTGAGATATGGTGTGCTGGGTGCCTTCGAAGAAGAAGTAAAGTTTGACGTCAATGACAACGGGGTTGAGAGACATCGATATCAAGAAGGCAACGATTATGGGGTGGCGCGCCTCCTTTACGAGGATGCCAGGGGATCTGGTTATCGAAGCATAGGACTATTGTCTACGGCTGTGCTTAACCGCGAGCGAGGAGATGCTCTGGTTCAGGGGGTTGATTGGCACTACCTGAGTAGCACCGGACGCATCAAAATAGATGGCCAGATCATGAGTTCAGATCTGGATCTTGTTGAAGATCGGGGTTACGGCGGTTTCTTGGACTTCGAATTTACTTATGCGCCTGGTGTTCGGCAGCGAGTGGGATTGGAGTATTTTGACGAGAACATCGACATCAATGACCTGGGCTTCCTGCAGCGTAATGACCACTACCGCGTCCGCAGTGCCCTGACGCTTACTCATTCTGACTTAGGCTGGGCAAAGCAGAACCAGTTTGACCTGCGCGGTTTCGTTCAAAAAAGTGTCACCCAAAGCCTTTTCACCAGCGGCGGTGTGTTCGCGTCTAATCGCACGGATTTCGAAAACTTATCCCGGCTTGTGGCCAGGGTCGGCTATTTCCCAAGTTACTACGACGATTTAAACAGTTTCGGTAACGGCACCTTTCGAATTGAAGATCGAAGCGATGTGACGTTAAGTTGGAGTACCGACAATACTAAGCCGCTGAGCATTGAGCTCGAAGCGGGATATGCTGAAGACGATTTAGGTGATGCCGGATATAACGGTGAGATTGAGCTGAAATGGCGGCCGACTTATCGCTTCGGCATGGAGTTTGAGGTGGAGTACAAAGATCGATCGGGCTGGTTGTTGCATCAAGGTGATGATTTGTTTGCCACCTTCGAATCTCAACAGTGGATGCCCAGTCTTTCGATAGAGTACTTTATGAACGCTCGCCAGCAACTGCGATTGAGTATGCAATGGGTGGGTATAAAAGCTAGAGAAAAGGACTTTTACCGCATCCCAACTACTCCGGGTCATTTGATTCCGGTTGCAAAACCGAACGGCCCATCAGATCCCGCAAGCTACGATTTCTCCGTATCACAATATGCGTTGCAAGTACGCTACCGTTGGGAGATTGCGCCTTTGTCGGATCTGTTCCTGGTATACACAAGGCAGGCCAATTTACGCGCCGCTTTAGGCGAGGCCGGTTTTAACGATCTGTTTGATAATGCATGGCAGGATCCGCTGGCGGATGTGTTCATAATGAAGTTGCGCTACCGCTTCGGTTCTTAGCAGATATCCCGCGTTGGGCGGAAGACTTTGAAATTTTGCGCGCCCAATCCCTGTTCAGCATGTGCCCTGTCTGCATAGATTAAGCAATGATGGGTGGGAACCCGTCGTGCCTCAAGACACCGTTCGATCCGTTGGTGAGACCAGTTCGAACGCCGGATGGACGATGGGCGGTGGATGCCTGGGCGCCACTCGAAGGTTTTGTGGCTTCGGTGGGAGTAAGAGTGCGCTTAGGCGAGTAGGTAGCTCGAAATCCGCGATGCCATTCAAGGCACATGAGGACCTTGAGGTTTGATGCGTGATCGAAGATCAACCACCAAGCGTGGTTGCGTCGAACCAGCTTTGGCTCCGTTCTCCGATCACGCTCGGTTCTTAACGCCCTAGATCAAATCCCTCATGTTCCTGGCCAAGCTTGTCATCAAGTACGGTGTACGCTTCGCCTTCATATTTGCGCACCTCGGCACGACCGACCACCATGTGATGTACCTCGTCCGGTCCGTCCGCGATGCGTAGAGATCGCTGAGAAACATACATGCGCGCTAGCGGTGTCCATTGCGTCACGCCTGTCGCGCCGTGCATTTGGATGGCGTCGTCCACAATTTGGCAGATCTTGGCGGGCACGTTGGCTTTGATTGCGCTCACATAGATTCGTGCTTCCTTGTTACCCAGGACATCCATTGCCTTTGCAGCGCGCAGTACCATCATGCGACACGCATCAATCTCATAGCGCGCTTTGGCGACAACTTCGATGTTTTTACCCAGCTGAATGATCGGCTTACCAAACGCGGTTCTGGCAGATGCACGACGAATCATTAGTTCCAGTGCTCTTTCACCTGCACCAATTGAGCGCATGCAGTGGTGAATGCGGCCTGGGCCGAGTCTAACTTGAGAGATCTCAAAGCCACGGCCTTCACCAAGTAAAATGTTCTCTTTGGGGACACGACAATCTTTAAACCGTACATGCATATGACCGTGGGGCGCTTGAGTTTCACCGAAGACGCGCATTGCCCCGAGTATTTTTACCCCCGGTGCGTCGATAGGCACAAGAATCTGCGACTGTTGTTTGTGCGGGGGCGCGTCCGGACTGGTTTTAACCATGGTAATCATTACCTTGCAGCGTGGGTCACCCGCACCTGAGGTAAAGTACTTTTCGCCATTGATCACCCATTCATCACCGTCGAGTACGGCTTGGGTTGAAATGTTTTTAGCATCCGAGGAAGGCCAGCCAGGCTCGGTCATCGCATAGGCTGAGCGAATCTCGCCACGGAGGAGCGGACCCAGCCACTTCTCTTTTTGTTCGGGGGTACCGACACGTTCAAGCACCTCCATATTCCCGGTATCGGGCGCTGAACAGTTTAGAGTTTCGGAGGCGAGCGGGTACTTGCCGAGTTCTGCGGCGATGTAGGCGTAGTCGAGATTGCTTAGCCCTTCGCCTGTATCTGCGTCCGGTAAAAAGAAGTTCCAAAGGCCAGAGTCCTTGGCTTTTTGCTTGGCGGCTTCGAGTAATTCTATCTGGCCGGGATGGTGCTCCCACTCATTCTCTCGTTCTTCGCCCAGCCGATTGTATTCATCCATAATCGGCGCGACGTTTTCGTCGATGTGTCTTTTAACTGCGTCCATCAAAGGCTGAGCCTCGTCGGACATGGTTAGATCAAATAAATCTGGATTTGTTGACATGAATCCTCCCGTTCTCGATTCAACAAAAAGTGAGGATGCTAGAACTATCTGAATTGGCGTCTGATTTCAAACCCAAGCCTCGATGACAGATCCAATCACACCCTCATCCTTTATACTTGGCTACACCTCATGGGTGATGATATTGATGGGGTACAACAACAAATACTGACTCCCGATTTCGGGATGGGGAAAGACAAATGAAAACATCCATAGGTGTGGGCGGTTACGCGCGAGGCGATATCACGGGTTCCACTTCTTACGTGCAGGCGGCGGATCGTCTTGGTGTGGACTACGTGTTTTCAGCGGAAGCCTGGGGTCAGGATGCGATCACGTCGCTTGCTTATCTCGCGGGGAAGACGGAGCGGATAAAACTGGGTACCGGGATTATGCAGATCTCCGCCCGGGTGCCGACAATGACAGCGATGACCGCACTCTCTTTGAATGCGCTGTCAGATGGACGTTTTGTTCTGGGCCTCGGCGCCAGCGGACCGCAGGTTGTGGAAGGGCTGCATGGTGCCGACTATTCGGCACCGCTCACGCGTCTGCGGGAAACGCTCGAAATTTGCCGCATGGCATTTCGTAGCGACAAGATCCATTACGAGGGAAAGAAGCACGTTTTGCCGCGCCCCGGCGGTGAAGGGAAGGCCATTCGCCTCGACCATCCTCCGGCGGATATACCGATATTTCTGGCCACCCTCGGTCCGAAAGCCCTTGAGTACACGGGTGCTGCAGCCGACGGCTGGCTTGGCACCTCCTTCTCGCCCGATCATCCAGAAGCACATCTCGACTACATCAGGCGAGGTGCAGAAAGCGCCGGTCGTAGCCTCGCTGATATCGAGTTGCAGGCGGCGGTTGGTGTGGTTGTCGGCGACGACGTGGAGGGACTCATCGCCGCACGGAAACCTGGGGTTGCGTTTCAGATGGGCGCGATGGGTTCCGAGAAGACCAACTTTTACAACGAGGCATTTCAGCGTGCAGGGTTTGCGGAGGATGCGCTCGCCATTCAGCGTTTGTGGAAGGACGGTAAGCGAGAGGAGGCCGCGAAGCGCGTACCTGATGCCATGGTCACCGAGTTTCAAGCCATCGGCACGGCAGACATGGTGAAAGCGCGTCTCGAGAAGTACAAAGCGGTCGGCATCAACACGCTGGGTCTGCGTGTGGATGTGGCTGAAAAGGGCGGCGACCGCATCGAAGCACTCGAGCAGGTGTTGGATATGGTAGCGGCGCTGTAACGGCTTTCCTGCACTCAGGCCGGGATGTTTTTCGGGTGACCCACAAGCCAACGCCAAGCGTCAGCCAGTTCGTCGATGTCGATAACCTCAGGTTCCACTACCTGGATTTTGGTGATGCCAGCCTGCCGCCAAGCGAAGATCCTCGTGTGAAGATGTTGTGCCTGCACGGCGGTGCTGCGCAAGCGCACTGGTTCGACTTTGTCGTTGGGCCGTTTCTTGAAGACTATCGTGTACTTTCACTGGACCTTCGAGGGCATGGTGACAGCGATTGGGGTCCGCCTGATGAGTACAGCTACCCTGATTTTGCGAAAGATGTTGGTGGCTTCGTTCAAAAGCTCGGCATCGGTCCAGTGCTGCTTGTGGGTCACTCTATGGGCGGCATGGTGAGCATTGTCACCGCCGCCGAATTCCCAGACGAAGTGGGTACGCTGGTTGTTATCGATTCAATGATGCGTATGTCTGAGGAGCGAGCCGCAGAATTGCGAAGTATTGGAACGGGTAAAGGCAGAGGTTTTGACTCCATCGAGGCATATGTTGCCGGATTCAAAATCCGCCCGGAAGCGAAAGCAGCTTTACCTGAAGTGACTCGTCATATGGCGGTATCTTCCTGCCGGGAATATGAGGACGGCCAGTGGCGCAACAAGTTTGATCGAAACGTGTATGCGCGACGTCATCCCGTTGACGGGTATACATACTGGGCGAAGGTATGGGACGCAAAGATTCCAGCGTTGGTTATCGCAGGGGGTAACAGCGATCGTATCACCCCGGAAGTTCGCGCCAGTTTGTTTGCGGCGCATCCGGAGGTTTCCTTGACCACCGTAGACAATGCAGGCCATCACGTCACATTGGATAACCCGGAGGGTTACGTTGAGGCGCTTGGTACTTACCTTCAATCCACTCGTTCGATGAAAAGGCTGTGAGTTGTTGCCCCTCCCTTGTTTGGTTAGCGCGTCAGTAGACAGTCACTCGATGGAGTTCTCGTCGATAGCCTTCATAGCCGCCGGTGGCACGATGCACGACGCTGCGGTTATCCCACAACACGAGCATATCCTTCTCCCATTTGTGGCTGTGCATGAACTCATCTTTGCTCTGCCAGTCGTTGAGCTCAAAAATCAGCTTATACGCATCTTCCTCCTCCATATCCTCGAATCCCACGATATAGGAGATACCGCTTAAGAATCCCTTGCGCCCGGTCTCAGGGTGCTCCGGTGCTAGAGGGTGGGTCTGATACATGTGCTCTGCCTCCTCGGAGGGTCTGATATCCATAGCACCATTTTCCTCGACGTTCCCGTAGGCACCCTTGGGTGAGTAGCCGAGCTTGGGTGAATGAACGGCTCTGAGACCATCAAAGCGTGCCTTCATGTCCTCAGGCATAGATTCGTATGACATATGCTGATTGGAAAATTCTGTGTTGCCACCGTGGGGTGGGATGTCCAGCGCATAGAGCACGGTTCCACAGGGTGGTTCGGGCATAAAACTCCAATCCGAGTGCCAGAATTCGGCAAAGATCTTGTTGGTGTCCGTGGCTTCGCGCTTAACGGCGGCGATGTAGGTTCTGCCTGGAATAGGGTTGAAGAAGGGGTCTTCACCCAGGCTCCCAAACTGTTGGGCGAAGGCTTCCAACTGATCCCCATTGAGCTTCTGGTTTGGGAATGCGAGAACATGGTGTTCCAACCAGGCAGCTTTGACGGCAGCCAGGGTATCTTCGTCCAGCGGTTTTGATACATCGAGGCCCGTTACTTCTGCGCCGCAGGATTGGCCGCTGGGTTTAACGTTGATGGAAGCCATTGTCTTCTTTCCTGATTCGAATCGCGTTGAATTCTAAGATTGTGGTTGATGTTCGCAAAGGTGATATTGCGATTAGTGAGCTTCCAGGTATTCATCGCGACACTCAAGCAAGGTATCGACAAATAATCTCACAAGCGGTGTTTCCAGCGCTTCGGTTTTGAATAGACAAGAGCTGCGCCACTCCAATGACGGCGAATCCGGTACTTCTCGCATGGTGCCTGTTTCCAGTTCTGCTCTGAATATCTCCCTGGGACCTCCGCAGATATAGTCGGTTTCAAGCGCAACTTTTTTTACCAGAGTGTAGTTGTCCGATGAGAGGCGGCGTCGGCCCAGGCCAACCGGAACAGATGACTGCATCGTTCCCTGTAAGGGGGGAGAGGCATAGGCGTACTCAAAAAAGTTCGGGCTTTTGGTTTTGAAAATCGGATGCTCTGAGCGGGCCACGTTGATTGTTTGTTCGTGAATCAAGTCCACGGATGTGAGACCGTCGGCTTGCAGATCGTGGGTACTTGTACCAAACGGACCTGCGATCACGTCCAATTCGCCGGAATTTAGTTTTTCGATCAGCACCGTTGCGCGTTCTGTGAGTACGGAAAAGCGAACGTTGCCAGAACGGTTGGTCAGCTTGATCAGCACAGCAGGCAGTAGCACTTGTTCGATTATGGGGCCCACACCGATGCGGACTTCGCCCTGGTCGTGCGTGAGAATTCGTTCGATCTGACGTTCAATGCTGGCAACGCGCGCTTTAACCGGGTTTGCGCTGTCCACTAGATAGTTTGCAATCACCGTCGGTTTTAAACCGTTTGATGCCCGGTGAAAGAGCTTTGCCCCCAGTTGATCTTCCAATCTCGCTAGTCGCTTACTCAATGTAGGTTGCGAAACAAAGAGAGCCTCCGACGCTTTCGTTAAGCTCCCCGTTGCGCAGATCGTCTCAACCATCGTGAATTCAGAAATGTCGATCATTCGTTCAACTCCTTTATATGGTTCTTAGAGGTATTCAAAAATTTTGTAACGGGTACAAAACTACATCATTTGTTTTATAGATGCCTTCGTTCAACAATACGGTGACTTACGAACGAGTCTGGAGGGATGAGGTGGCGAATTCTGACGGCGCTCAGATTGAGTTCTGGGGTGCACACACATCGCGCACGATACGACCGATATGGGTTGCTGAGGAGCTGGGCCTTGATTACCAACTACATGCGATCGGACCTCGTACCGGTGAGACGCAAACGGATGCCTACACAGCGCTGAATCCGAAGCAAAAGATTCCCTGTATGGTCGATCGCAGCGTAGTCGGGGGGCTGGTCGTCACAGAGAGTCTTCCTATCGCGCGATACCTCGTCAGCGCATACGGCAATGAAAGTTTATCGACGCCCAGTTCACCGGCTGAGTACGCCAAAGAGGATGAGTGGTGTTGTTACGTGCTTGCGGAAATGGATGAAACCAGTCTGTACATTATCAGACGGCACAGAGATCTCGCCCACATTTATGGCGAAAGCCAGGTGGTTGTGGATTCTTGCTTCGAGTATCTGGATAGGCATCTCGATGTTGTGGAAGGTCACTTGGAAGGGCGGGAGTTTGTTCTGGACAGAGGGTTCAGCTTAGCGGATATCATGTTAACTACCTGCCTTACGTGGGCAGATATCTATGGCGCCACCCTCCAACCCGTATCCGAAAGTTATGTGAAACGCATGACGAGTCGAGAGGGTTTTATCCGGGCACACAGCATCAACCATCCTGTAGAGCAAGGATAATTGAGGAGGACAAAATGGGACCACTAAACGGCCTAAAAGTTGTCGACTTGACCAGCATGGTGTCGGGTCCGGTCGCTGCGATGATGCTGGCAGATCAAGGCGCAAACGTGATCAAAGTTGAGCCGTTGCACGGCGAACAGATGCGTTTCCTGGGTCCGCCCGTTAATGGGTTGCCGCCCACCTTCTTTTCGTGCAACCGAGGTAAAGAATCGATTGCCTTGGACCTTAAGAGCGAGAGTGGTCAAGACGTACTTTGGCAGCTGATTGAAGAAGCTGATGTCCTCTTGCAGAACTTCAGACCCGGCGCCATGGAGCGCATGGGTTTCGGGGAAGATGCTGTGCGTGCGAAGAACGATGGCATTATCTACGTTTCGATCAGCGGGTTTGGGGAAACAGGACCATACGCTGACCAGCGCGTTTACGATCCTGTTATCCAGGCGTTGTCCGGTGCAACGGACATTCAGGCGAACAGAACAACACGTGACCCAGAGATGTTTCGGGTCATCATCGCGGATAAGGTGGCATCCCTCACAGCCGCGCAGGCGATCTCCAGTGCTCTCTACCATCGAGCGCAAACGGGAGAAGGCCAACACATCAAGCTGTCCATGTTGGATGCCATGTTAGCTTTCTTCTGGCCCGAAGGGATGGGAGGGCTCACGTTTGCTGAGAATGAGTTTGATCCTTCTGTCGGATCCGGTTCGATGGATCTTATCTACCCAACGCAAGATGGCTTCATTACTGCAGGGGTAATTTCCGACAAAGAATGGGTTGGCATGTGTCGCGCTTTAAATCGCGAAGACTTGATTGAAGACGAACGTTTTGCCACGGCGCGTGCACGAGGACAAAACGGGCAAGTGCGCAAAGAGATTACGCTCGATGAAATTTCAAAGTGGCCGACCGCAGAGATTCTTAAGCGTCTGAATGACAACGATGTACCCAACGCGCCGCTTCTGCGGCGATCAGAGCTGCTTGCCAATGAGCAAATTGTGGCCTCAGGTTCGATAGAGCGAACCGAGTTCGAAGGTTTCGGCGAAGTGCGGCAGGCACGACCGGCTGCGCAGTTCAGTAAAACACCCAGCGAGATCAGTGGTCCTGCGCCGAAGTTGGGCGAGCAGTCGACCACCATCTTAAAGCGCCTGGGTTATGCCGATGAGCAGATACAGGAATTGATCGACGCTGGTGTGTTAATCAGTGGCTGAGTTTACGAGAAGTTTTAAGAGTCAGTAGGAGAGAACGATGAAACCAGTATGTTTAGTAATGGGCGCCGGTGCGGGTATTGGCGGGACGGTGGGTAAGAAGTTTGCCCGAGAGGGTTATCACTCGGTACTTTGTCGGCGTAGTGACGAAGAGGGATTACAGAAGCTTGTCACCGATATTGAAACAGAAGGGGGCGATGCAACGGGCTTCCTTTTGAACGCGGTGGATGACGGTGATCTGGAAGAGCGCATCAAGTACATAGAGGATGAGATAGGTCCCATAGAAGTGGTGCTCTTCAACTTGGGTGCACAAATCGGTAGCCGTTCGCTGGAAGAAGTGACCTACAAGCAGTTCGAGTTGGGCTGGCGCATGGCAACTTTTGCGCTCTTTCGCATGGCCAAAGAGCTATTCCCGCGTATGGAAGAAAGAGGCGGCGGTACTTTCCTGGTGACTTCTGCCACAGCGGCGGTCCGCGGAAACGCCGGTCAGCACTCTCACGCGGCCGCAATGGGAGGTCGTCGGATGCTTTGTCAATCGTTGAACGCTGAATATGCACCTAAGGGCATTCACGTTGCGCATATCCTGGTTGATGGCGCCGTAGACGCTCCAGACACCTTAGGCAAAATGTTGGGCGAAGAAGCATTCCAGAAGTTGCGTGAGCAGCGTGGATTGGATGCTGATGGATTGATGCTGCCGGAAAAAATGGCGGAGACGTATTACCACTTGGCACAACAGCATAGATCGGCGTGGACCCACGAACTCGACCTTAGATCATTCTCGGATCTGGCCTGGTGGAATCACAGGTAGGGATACGGTAAATGTATTTCGTCAAGTTGCTGTTTATGCCGATCACTTGGGCAGAAAAACTGAAGTATCCCTGATGGCTAAAGGCATATTTGGACATGCCGCCGGCGAATCTCAACGGCACTTGGATTAGGTGTATGGCGGCTGATCTCTGACTTGAGCAAGGAGCTTAGGCAAAGAGCAAAAGGAGAAGGTTTGGACGAAAGCACCAGCCAAGAATCGGTTCAAAAACTGACGCCTCGGGAATGGCTTCGTCTGATATTGGTTTACCTTTCCATTCCGATACTTTTGTTGGCGTGCGGAGGGGACGTTGGATGGTGGCAGGCGTGGCTCTTTTCTCTCCTTTTCTTCGCGTCTGGGATCTGGGGCCGGATATTGGCGGAGCGCACTCAATCTGTAAGCGCTGCAGATGTGAAAAGCTGGGACAAAGTTTTGGCCCCACTGATGGCGTTCAGTATTTCCTTCCCCCTCGTCATCGTCGCGGGTTTAGACCACCGTTTCGGATGGTCGGGCCAGGGCTCAGTGATTCTGAACGTCATTGGTATCTCATTGATCCTGATTGGTTACGCCTTTTCCGTGTGGGCTTTGGTGGAAAATCGGTTCTTCTCCAGCATGATGCGCATTCAGTTCGATCGAGGGCACGTGGTCTGTGATAGCGGTCCGTACCGGGTCGTCCGACATCCCGGTTACGCGGGTAATATTCTGGCAATGTTTGGCATAGCGCTGGCCCTGAGCTCAAAATGGACGTTGCTACCGGTGGCGTTCGCGGTGGTTGTCACTGTTATCAGAACATCACTTGAAGACCGGGCTCTGCAGGAGGAATTGCCGGGCTATCTGGAATATGCACATCGCGTTAAAGCTCGATTGTTACCCAGGGTTTACTAGGGCTGTACGCCTCCGCTCAACAGCCTACAGACCACCCAATTCGCACCCGCGTTTTTCCAGTATGGGTTTCAGCTCTCTGTATGCCGCGGGTGTTAACGACAGCGGGATACGTGGGTACAGGTGATGGATGATGTGGTACTGCATACCCATGGAGATGATGTTGCCAAAGCGGCTTTTGAATGCTCGTGTGTCTCGGTAACGCCCCTGTTCATCGCCGGGATGGTGCGGTGCCCAGGCTAGATAATATTCAAGATAGACGCCGCCAATGATTTGCGGAATCCACCATAAGAGCGCCGCTTCGATCGCATGACCCGTTAGGGCCATCGTGAACATCACCAACAGGAAGAATGCCTGTAATAGGACCGCATCCATCATCAGGTGTGACTGACCTGTGCGTTCCAGGCAATTTGCGTAAGCAGCGCTGCGTTTTGAAGTGGGTTGTCGATTGATGATCTGCTTGAGAAAAAAGTGTGCTGATGATTTAGCGTGAACATCGATATCGCAGTCTTTCTCTGGATCATTGCAGTGCTGGTGGTGCTCCATATGCGTTGCTCTCAACACCCGATACGGATACACGATAGGGATGGTAGACACGTGCCCGACCAGTTCGTTCAACCAGCGCAATGGCTTGCCTTTACCGGCAATAATGTTGTGCTGCGCCTCATGCGACGGCAGATAGGACAGGATGGCGTTCAGGGTAGCGATCGGAAAGGCGATCCATATCGGCAGCACGTCCAGTAATACCAGCGGAAACAAGCTGATAAACACCAGGCAGTTGCCTAAGCCCCAGGCGACGGCGCCCCAAGGCACAATATTCATATACTTGCCCGCTATCTTGCGTTCCATCACGTCAAGCTGGGTATCGTCCAACTCTGCGATGGCTTGCGCGTTGATCACTTGATCCATACCCAACTCCCTCTGAATTGTGCGAGCAAGCCGAAAGGGAGCGCGATTGCGGCGCCCAGGGCGATGGCTGACCAGCCAGGTGCGATCAGTTCCAATGCCACGGCAGATTGAGTGGCCAGCGGCCATAGAAAAAGTGCTGCGAAAGTGATCGGTGCAAACAGAATGCCGAAGATAATTTTCATCTATCTCACGCTATACGTTGAAGCTGATGCGGATTAAAACGTATAATGTAGACGACGTCAACATTCACACTACATAGGATCTCCGATTGAATTCAGCTAAGACATATCACCACGGCAATCTTGCAGCGGAAATCCTGGCGCGGGCATCGGTGGTGATTGATGAGCAAGGCATTGAATCGCTTTCATTGCGTGGCATTGCTCGGGACCTGGGTGTTTCTCATAGTGCGCCCAACAGGCACTTTAAAAACAAGGCGGCACTCCTGTCTGCTTTGGCAACTCACGGTTGGCTGATGGCACGAGATGCGACGCTGAATGCGGCTGAGGAAACAGGCAGCCAAAATGCTCACGTCCGGTTGAATGCTATGGGTCGCGGTTATCTTCGCTGGGCCATTGAAAATCGTGCTTTGTTTCGGTCGATCTTTCACCCTGACGTGTCCCGGCAGGCAAGCGCAGAACTGGTTGACGCGATACAACAGTTTCACCAAACGGTGGAAAGCGCCATCGAGGCGACCCAGGCAGAAGGGCGCCACCAAGATGTGCCGCTGTCGATTCTCAGTATTTTTACCCATGCGGTGCCAACGGGTGCTGCGATGTTGTTGTTAGATTCACTTGTGGGAAATCAGCTGGCTGAGTCTGACGATGTGGACAGTCTGATTGAACAGGTGATTAACCTGGTTGTGCCGCTGCCTGATCGGGCTTCGTAGGCATCTGCGGTAATCTTTGTACAAGCGTAAAATAAGGAACAACTTACAATAAGGACTAACATGACGATTGAAGTGAAATCGAATAACCTGGATTTTTCTCCGCTGCACGCGGCAGTCCAACAGTACGTGGACAGTGGGGTCATTCCGTATGCCAACTCGGTAGTGATGCAGGGTACAGATGTTGTTGATCTGCATTTCTACGGCGACGCTCAGCTTGAGTCGGGAAAACCCCTCGCTGAAGATTCCATCTTTCGGATGCACTCCAGTACCAAAATCGCCTGTTCAATTGCATTGATGCAACTGTGGGAAGCAGGATCGTTCAAACTTGACGATCGGTTGGAAGACTATATTCCCGCATTTGCAGATATGCGTGTCTTGAAGGAGGGCGCCTCAGCAATCGAAGATACCGAACCGGCTCAGGACAGTATTCGGATTAATCAGGTGCTGTCCCATACAGCGGGGCTGAGCTACGGTTTCATCGATCCAGAGGGTCTGATCGACGGCGCCTATAATCAAGCCGGCGTTAATCCGCTGGTTCAGGTGCCGGGAATGACGTTGGAGTCGCTTTGTGAACAGCTGGGAAAACTACCGCTTGCTTATCAACCCGGTACTTTCTGGCGCTACAGCTTCGCCACCGATGTCTGCGCTCGTCTGGTAGAAATACTTTCCGGGAAACGGTTTGATGACTATCTGAAGGCGCACATCTTCGAACCTCTGGGCATGGTTGATACAGATTTTTATGTCCCGGAGGAGAAACTCGACAGGTTTACCACTATGTACCTGCCTGACGATCCATTGGATCCTATGAGCGCCTGTCCGACGCCCGCGGATGTACCGAGCACCAGCGCAAACCGGGAGTTACCTTCCTTTCTGTCCGGCGGTGGTGGCTTGATGTCAACGCTCACCGACTATCTGACATTTGCCAGGATGATCACGGCCGGCGGAGAGTGGAATGGCCATCGAGTTATTCAAGCCGAGACCCTTGAGCTCATGCGAACCAACCAGTGCGCGGAAGGGGTTACTGTGAACTTTCCGATGTGGAGCATGCCGGGTACGGGGTTTGGTCTTGGTTTTGCTGTAAAAGAAAAACCGGCTGAGGGAGAACCCGACTCTGCGGTCGGAGAATATCACTGGGGCGGTATGGCAGGGACACACTTCTGGTGGGCGCCAAAAGCCAATCTTGCTGGGATCTGTATGACACAGCGCATGCCCGGCTTCTGGCACCCGTTCAGCCACGAGTTTAAGAAGTTGGCTTATCAGATAGCTGGGTAAATGACACTACCAATCCTCTACACATTCCGGCGTTGCCCTTACGCAATGCGCACCCGCATGACTCTGGCGCATGCGGGTATTAACTACGAAGTCAGGGAAGTTGTACTCAGTGATAAACCGCCTTCGATGCTGGCGCTTTCGCCCAAAGGCGAGGTGCCGGTCCTGAAACTGGAAGCTCAGGTCATCGACGAGAGTATCGATATCATGCGCTGGGCGTTACCTGAAGATGATGATTGGCTGGCTTTTGAGCCCGAACAACTTAGCATCATGGATGACCTGATCCGAAGGTGTGAATCTGAATTCAAACCGTGGCTGGATCGCTACAAATATGCAGATCGCCATCCCGAGTACACGGAAGCGTACAGCCGTAGGCAAGGGGAGCGGTTCTTGCACGAACTGGAAGGCCGTCTGCAACAGGCAGACTATCTGTTTGGACCGTGCCTGAGTTTTGCTGACATTGCGCTGATGCCCTTCGTTCGCCAATTTGCCCATGTCGACCTGAATTGGTTTGAGAACAGCGTGTACATAAGACTCGGTGAATGGCTGCGAAGATTAAAGACCAGTGAACTATTCCTATCCATCATGGCGAAATACCCGCAGTGGCACGAAGGAGATGAGGCCACTCTCTTCAGGGCAAACTAACCTTCTGCCCGGGAATCAGTCTAAGAGCGAACGCAGTTTGTTGACGACACCTGAAACGCCCTCGCCGACAAGAACCTCCTTGGCGCTGTCTTCTGCGTATCGGTCGCAATGTGCTGGCGCGGCACTATGTCCTGCCCAACTCAACATCGAGACGTCGTTGACGCTATCGCCAATCGCTAACACCTCCTGACGATTTATACCCAGTTCCTGCGACAAGGTATCCAGTGCGTTGCCTTTACTGGCATCGGGCGCATGTACCGCGGTCACCGATGGAAAATCTAACAACGTTATTCTGCTGCCATAACGCGCTTCCAACAGGACATGTATGTCCTTTGCATCTTCGCTTGTGCTGATGATGTCGATCCCGGTCGCTTGAACGCCCGACTTGTGTGGCTCTGCATTCAGTTCAATTTCCACTTGGGAAACCTGCGCAAAAAATTCAGCCTGGGGCGTGTGAGAGGTAATTAAATATCGTACTGAGTCGAACCAAGCGAGCGACCACCCGTGTGTGACCGCAAATTCATAGAGCTCAAGAGCAATTGTGCTGTCGATTGAGCAACCATGGCGGAGAGTCCCATCCGATTCATGTACCGATGCGCCTTGTTGGCAGATAAGAGGCAGCTCTATATCGAGGTGGTTTGCGATATGTACGGTACCGGGGTACATGCGCCCGGTCGCCAGAGCAACCGCTATCCCAGCCTCGTGCAGATTGTGTACCGCTTCGGTCATGTCAGGTGCTGGAAGTGCGTGATGGTGCACCCCAGGGGCCAATAAAGTGCCATCTATGTCTAAAGCGACAAGACTTATGGTGTCGATATCAGTGCTCCATATGTATGAGGGTGCTGTATGAGTGTTCTGCCGCCAGATTAGATAGAATGTTCGGGTTGAAGCGCATCGATGCGGCTTCAGCCTTCCTCAAACAGATACACGCATGTCTGGGGCAGTCCAAAGCCCGGTGTGTCAATTTAGAGGATGTCCGAATGAACATTTCACAAGGTTCCGTTGTAACAATGCATTATACGCTCACGAATGACGCGGGCGATATTCTCGATACGTCGGATGGGCAGGAACCATTAACTTACCTGCACGGCTTCGGAGGGATCATTCCCGGCCTTGAATACGCTCTGGAAGACAAAACAGTGGGTGATTCGCTGACGGTGGATATTCCTCCGAATGAGGGATACGGCCCTGTGATTCAAGAGCTTATTCACAACGTACCCCTGGACGCCCTCGCTCAAATTGAGAATTTGGCGGTGGGAATGCAGCTTCAATCGCAGGATGAACAGGGTAGAGATGTGTTCCTCATAGTTGATGCGATTACGGATACCCATGCAACGCTCAACGCGAATCACCCTTTGGCAGGAGAAGCCCTGCACTTTGCTGTTTCAATCGAAGAGGTTCGTGCGGCCACTAACGCAGAGCTTGAACGAGGGCGGCTGTCCGATTCGTGAAATGAGTGCGTGCTATTTAAGGGTGTCTCCACTATGATGCACGCGCTTATTAGATCCCCGTCCCCGATTTTCTTTCGAGACTCATCAAACCCTCGCCTGTTCATCGGCAATCGCTTCTAAATATTGCTAATCAATGAAGACACGTTTTTGGCGTGTCGGCATAAGCGCACGTGATGCAGTCGGGCTACGCGCTTTTATGAAACTAATCGAGGAATATCGAATGAAAATGTATGTAGGAAATCTGCCGTGGAGCGTAGGCGATCATGAGCTGAACGAACTTTTTGCTGAGTTTGGAGCGGTTGAGTCCGCCTCGGTCATCACCGACCGGGAATCGGGACGCTCACGAGGATTTGGCTTTGTGGAAATGGCGCAAAGTGACGCGCAGCAGGCGATGGCCAAGCTTAACGGTCATACCCTCGAGTCACGCCAACTCAAAGTGAATGAAGCTCAGTCAAAACCGCGTCGTTGAGCACATCTTGAGTTTTAGTGAACTTGGCCTGGGCGATCACCTTTGTGGTGTATTGAAAAACCTGGGTTATAAAACGCCGACGGGCATTCAATCTGAAGCAATCCCTGAGATTGTCGCGGGTAAGGATGTCCTTGGCATCGCGCAGACAGGCACCGGAAAAACGGGTGCCTTCTGTCTGCCTCTTCTAGAGCGGTTTCTCCGTGAAAAGACCCGTTCAGAGCGGCTGAAGCCCAGCGCGCTCATTGTGGCGCCCACCCGAGAATTGGTTTCTCAAATTCTTGAGGAAACCAAACGATACATCGGTAACTGCGGCATTCGCTGTTGCTCAGTCACAGGCGGTGTCAGCCAAAAACCTCAGGAAAGGAAGCTTTCCAAAGGTGTTGAGGTGCTTGTCGCAACGCCGGGCCGTTTGTTGGATCTAGCAACCAACGGCTATGTGGATCTGAGCGCGGTATCGTATTTTGTGTTGGATGAGGCGGATCAGCTCTTGGACATGGGGTTTATCCGCGACATCAAACGCATTGTTAAGCTCCTGCCTGAGACACGACAGTCCCTCTTGTTCTCCGCAACGATGCCAGCGCAGGTTGCAGGGCTGGCCAACCAGATTCTGTCTAATCCCGTTCAGATCAAAGTGACCCCGCAAACCGTCACCGTAGATAAAATTGAGCAGGGCTACGTGAGGGTTGCAGGAGCCGATAAGCAGGGTGCTCTGCAGGTCTTGTTGTCCAGACCCGACGTTCGCAAGGCTATTGTATTTACCCGCACGAAACATGGCGCCAATCGAGTAGCGAAAAAGCTGGATAAATTCGGCCTTTGCACTGAAGTGATACACGGCAACAAATCACAGAACGCTAGAAACAGGGCTTTGGACAACTTCAAATCGGGTGACGCCTGGGTTTTGGTCGCGACAGATGTAGCAGCACGTGGCATAGACATTCAAGACGTTACCCACGTGATCAACTTTGAGTTGCCGCATGAGCCTGAGGTATATGTACATCGCATCGGTCGCACAGCGCGAGCCGGTGCCGAGGGAGTTGCATGGTCGCTCGTCGATCGCGATGAGCGATCCCGGTTGAAGGCTATCGAACGGCTGACCAAGGTTAAGGTCAACGAACTTGGATTAGAGGCGGTGTCGTTCAGTGAACCGGCTATTGTTTCGAGCAATCCTGAACCAGACGAACCCAGGCGGCGGAACCGTCGTAGACGGCGCCGAAGGAGTGGGCGCAGTCAGGCCGCCTAAAAATCAGAACGCGGATATCTTATCCTGCAGCTATTCCGCTAGTTGGTTGGTGTATAAAATATTGATTTACGGGACGAATCAGCCGCCACGACAACCTGGCGTTGCCGTGTTTTGAGTTTAGTAGAGATAGAGAAACGGATACATGGCGAGACCTTCCCACTCACCCGAGCAGAAAAGAGAGATTCGCAACAAAATCCGCGCTGCAGCGTCAAAGCTCTATAAAGCGAAGGGCGGTGAGAACGTAACGGCACGCAGTGTTGCAACGGAAGCCGGTGTCTCGATAGGCACCCTCTATGCCTATTTTGGTAACTTGGGTGAGATCATGCAGTCCTTGTGGCGAGAACCTGTGCGAAAACTCGTCACGGATATGGAACTCCTGGCATCGGAAACAGACTGCCCGAAGGCGCGGTTGAGAGCGCTTCTAGAAGCTTATGTCGACTTTGCCGAGACTAACGCGTCTGTGTTTCGCAATTCATTTCTTTTCGTTCGGCCAGAAACGATCGAACCGCCTCCCCAAGTTGCATTGGAGCGGGACCGTTTCTATCAGCTGTATCGAACAACCATTCGTGAGGGACAAGGAGCCGGCCTGTTTCGGGATGGCGACCTGGATGAACTCACGCAACTGCTGATATCGGCCGTCCACGGGAGTTTGTCACTTCCCATAAATCTGCACCGGCTGGAACTGGACGCATCAACGAAGGTGCCGAAGCTCATGGTGTCTGCGATGCTGGAATGGTTGGAACTATCTCCGGCTGACTAGGTGCTGTATCCAATGTTCTAGTCCGGCCAATGCCAGGAAGGCCGATCCAGCATGCCCTGATCTAACACTCGGGTTTCACCCAGATCTTTCTCAAGGCGAATCTCATTAAAATCATCACAATGTGCCAGGGTGTTCAGCAAACGCGGCGCATGGGTGACAACCCAAATCTGACTGTCACGGGCAGCGCGTATAATCAAACGGCCCAGCGCGGGTAAAAGGTCAGGGTGGAGGCTTGTTTCAGGTTCGTTGAGAATCATCAGAGGTGGCGGTCTTGGTGTTAACAGGGCAGCCACCCACAGCAGAAAACGAAGGGTGCCATCTGACAGTTCCGCGGAACTCAGCGGCCTGAGTAGACCTTCCTGCTGAAACGCGATTGAAAAACGATTGTCACCGCTTACGTTTATCTCCACTCGCGCACCTGGAAACGCATCCTCAACTGCGTCATCAAGTGCGGCGCGATCTCCGATCTCAATGATCGTCTGCCATGCGGCAGCCAGTGCTTGACCATCTTGATCAAGAACAGGTGTACGCGTGCCTAACTGGGGTTTCCTTGAAGGCGCGTCCATATCGGTGCGCAGGTGATCGTAAAAGCGCCACGATTTGATTTGATCCCGCATAGACGATAGCTCTGGAGCCAATTCCGGATCTATTGACGACGAAAACATGCTGTCAAACGGAGCAACATGTTTATCGAGAACCACCCATTTTCTGGACTCCCGCGCCTTAACAACAGGACCTTCCCGATCAATCAGCACGCTCGCTGGTCGATAGGAGGGTCCACTCCAGATTGTTTCGCGTTTGATCTCGGGATCGAGGGAAAATTTGCTCGGCTCTGGATTGCTTTTATCTGCTGGAGGTGGCAGACCCAGCGAAATGGCGTAACCAAAATCATCGCCAGAAAATCCTAACCTGAGTCGCTTGGGTCCTTTGCTGGAAGTGCCTTGTATCGGTACATGACCTGCCTTCATTGCTTTTGTTAGGTCAGCGGGTCCCGCCCAGAATGTTGATTGCAACCCTCCCTCGAATGCCAGAGCGTTAACCACACCGCCGCTCGAGGTTTCTGCCAGCAGGCGCAGGGCTTTGTATAGATTGGATTTCCCGCTGCCGTTGGGTCCGGTAATGACGTTGATGGAAGTCAGAGGGACAATGAGATCCAGTAGGGATCTGTAATTACCGATAGCAAGTGTGGTCAACATACTCGAACTCTAGCGTGTCTATCAGAGTCGGCGCTAGCGGTTACAACCTTTTAGTGTGCTAAGCCAGTAGACGGAGACTCCAGATTTTTACGCACGATGTTTCCTAGGATCTGAACGACAGCCATGGAGGTTTCACCTTCCAATCCATCCACAAAAAACTCTGTGGTGCAAAATGCAGCCTCCAATCCGCCAGCGTTTAAACAATCTCTCAACATGCGCTCTTCTTGCGCTGCGGTGTGCATCAATTCCGGTTTTTTCAACAGGAAGGCGAGGGCGGCTTCTATGCCGTAACAACCCCAGTTGGACATCATGGCTGGAAACACGATGTCCGTCGGTGTGATCGCGCCCATGATGTCACCCTTCGGGATCAACTCAACTACAGTGTCGTAAATTGCACCGAAGCCTATTTCGTTGCCATGATCACCCACACCGATGGTCAGTATTCCGCGCTTGTTTGCCTCCTCGACTAGCGGGGAGGTATCGACCGCAGCGCCTGGTGTCGGGTCGAAGCTAGGAAGTGGCATTGCGATTGCACTGTGCATCACGCCGTTTTTGCCGGGTCCAATACGCTCAGTGCAGACAATCGCTTTGGGATCGTATTTTTCCAGAACTTCTTCTACCCACGCTGGAACCCCATCTTGCAGCGGTGGCGCGTGTTCCACCGAAGCACCGAGGCGATAGTTTTTGGCGTCATGAAAATCCTTGATCATGAGGCCGAGGGAGTGGCTGGAAGCAACCACGGGTCTTGTATGGTGCTCTTCCAACACGTACACAGGTACCGCGCCAAGCCCCCGGTAAAGCGCGCGTGCCAGTGCGGCGGCGCCGGGCGGGCCATCATTCTCACCTTCGGGGAGAATAGGTTTGAGTCCGGCTCCGGTCAGAATTAAGACCACATCCCCCTTGTTCACCTGCTCGGTCAGCTTTTCTCCGGCCACCATAGAAATTGGTCTGCCATCCGTAAGGACCTTTGCGGCTTCGTAGAGTTTGACGACAAAGTCATGGGGCATCCCACGGTTGCGGGCATCGATTGTGCAAAGGCGATCTATGGCTCTGCCGGTGACATCAGGCATGTTTATCTCTCTCCCAACAAAATTAGCCAGACTATTCCATGTGAATGGTTTGGTTGCTAGTGATCAGGTGATCATTCTATGTGGCGGGTTCTACCCGCTGGGGACATCTGAAGATGTCGACCTTAATTGAATTATGCGCATATCATGCGCATACTTTGCTATCTATCGGAAACTGGATGTCGGTCGTGGGTACAACCAAACGGGCGGTAAACCTTTCGCTCAACGAGGAACTGGTAACTCAAGCCCGAGCGCTAACGGACAACTTATCCAATGTTGTTGAAGGTCTGCTGATGGACTATGTGGCTCATGAAACTGCGAAACGCGAGGCGCAGGACCAGTCACTTAAGCGAGCAATTGCCGCCTGGAATGCGTTTGGCGAGGAGCACGGTGCGTTTGCTGACGAGCATTCAACCCTGTAGATGGCACAATTCGATGTTTATCAGAACCCGGGTCAGCATGCAGATGCCATACCCTACGTTGTCACGGTGCAATCCTCTCTTTTCGACGACTACCGACGACGAGTTGTTATACCGCTAGTACGCAAGTCCTATTTAGAGGCCGTGCTGTTGCCCCGGTTCAATCCAACTTTCAAAATTGAAAAGACGGAAGTGGTATTGCACCCTTTTGAAATGGTTTCAGTCGATGTTGAAAATCTCGGTCCGCTTGTTGCGTCCCTTGCTGACTGTGGTCAACAAATAATCGAGGCGGTTGATGCGCTGATTACTCGGGCACATAACTAACGGGCATTTGTAACCAACGAAGAATGAAAGAGCACTTTTCTGACATACCCGTAATTGATCTAGCGGAGCAGGCGGGGTCGTTGGGCAGCGCTGATCTTGCTACGCACCTGGGGCAGGTTTACCACCACATCGGCTTTGCTGTCGTGACAAATCATGGTGTGCCGCAAGAGGTGACGGATGCAGCGTTTAAACATGCCAAAGCATTTTTTGACCTCCCATCTGCAGACAAGCAGACCGTCGACAAACGCAAATCCCGACACTTTCGCGGTTGGGAAAGCGAAGGCAGCGAATACACGAACAATCGCCCCGACATTCGCGAACAGCTGGATTTATGGACACCGCATTCACCTAGAGCGAGAGAGGTACAACCCGATTATTTGAAATTGCTTGGCCCTAACCAATGGCCGGACGAAGAAATTGCACCTGGATTCAGAGCGGCGATAGAGACATGGATTGATGCTGTCAGTCACTTGGCGGACCGCTTGCTCGGTCTGCTTTCCGTGAGCCTCGGTCTCTCCGAAGACCATCTGCGTAGGGCTTTCGGTAGTGAGTGTATGTCCTTATGTAAAGTCATCAACTATCCGCCGACGCCGCCGGGCCAGTTCGGCGTGAACGCACATCACGATGCGGGCTTTCTGACTGTACTCGCGTGCAACGATACCTTGGGATTGGAGGTGCAGAACGGAGCCGGTGATTGGATACCGGTGCCGGTTGTACCAGGTGGTCTGATTATTAACCTGGGAGAGATTATCCAGAAGATGACCGGTAACTACTTCGTGGCTACACCACACCGCGTAGTGACAGCGACCGCACGAATGTCCCTGGGTTACTTCCATGGTCCATCTCTCGAGATGCCGCTCACGCAGTTACCGTTAGCTGCAAAATTTGCTGAGGCGGTGGCAAACAGCCCGCGCCATGCCAACGCCGGATTTATGATTCAGGTGGATGAGGCAGAAGCTGGCATGGCGGATATGTCGAGCACCGAGCATCCTGACGTATACGGCGAGCAGCTTTGGAATTATTTCAAACGCAGCTATCCGGAAAACGTGGCGCTGCACTATTCGGAAGCTTAACCGCATTTCACTTTCACCGTTCGTCTCATTCGAATCCCTGTATTACGTTGATTCAGGAACTGGCACAATGGTGACGATTCAGCGGAGAACGACGTTATGAGTACTCATCCAGAGGCTGTGCCTTATATGGCGCGCTCCCACGCGTACTATGAAGCCCAGGGATTCGACAAACATTATCAATACGCACATCACGTCGACATTCCGTTTACGCCGCTGCCTAAACCGCTTGCGGAATGCACGTTGGGCATTGTGACCACTGCGAGTACCTACGCTCGAAAACCGCTGGAACCCCGGAAGGTGGACAGTGCACCGATCGACCCCGAGCCCGAACGTCTCTATGCAGACGATCTTTCCTGGGACAAAGCCGCGACCCACCTGGACGACCTTTACAGCTACTTACCCATTCCCCAACTACGTGAACAGATTGATCTCGGGGTGCTGGGAGACCTTGCCTCCCACTTCCAATGTGCGCCGACAGAGTACAGCCAGCGCGCCACAAAGGAGGGAGACGCTCCTGAAATTCTCAACCGTTTGCGGGCGGATGGGGTAGATGTAGCCCTTTTAGTCCCGCTCTGACCCGTTTGTCACCAGACCGTGAGTCTGGTTGCACGCCATCTGGAAGAGAACGGAATACCCACGTTGATCATTGGTTCCGCCCTCGACATTGTTGAACACTGCGGTGTAGCACGCTATCTGTTTGTCGACTTTCCATTGGGTAACCCCTGCGGGAAGCCCTGGGACAAAGCGATGCAGTCGCGCATCATGGCGCACGCTCTCGACTTCTTTGCCCGTGCGGAAAAACCAACAACCGAACACTCCCCCGAAACTTGGGGTTCAGATGATTGGCGGGTTCGGTATATGGAAGTGTCTGATGCCAATCGAGAGGCGCTGGCGCTCAAGGGCGAAGAACTACGAGCGCAACGCGCGACGAGGGAACCGAGAGCCTGACAGGGCCCAGGGGCAGTTCCGACTATTGGATTCTGCGTGCTTCCCAGGTAATCACTTGGGTCTCCTTGTTACGTCGCCCATGTGCGACGCCGGTCATTAAATCGCCATCCACTTGACCCTGGAAATCATACGAAATTCCATCGAAGTGACCCTGTAACCAAATTTTGGGGCCGTTGAGTCGGGCGGAGGTCAAAACCAACGACGTGTTATCACCTGCATGCTCTGTAGTTACCTTCTGATAGCGTTGGGCCAGGGTAAAGGTGGATGAAAGTGCGCTAGCTGTCATTTGCCAATTCCCACTGACATCGGCGGGAATAATCCAAAGTAGGGCACCACCGCTTGTGCGCCCCTGCACCCTGGCGTCCGGCTCCCAGTCACCCATATGAAAACTATTGGAGACGACGCGGGTTCCGGGTCTCAATTCAGACAGGAGTTTTGGACGAAGTTGGATGTTTGCTTCAGGAAACAGGTACAGAGTGACCACTGAAGCAGCGCTGATATTTGCCTCAAATATATCGCCGTGTGCGAATGCAACTTTTTCAGCCACGCCAGCTTTGACAGCGTTATCCCGCGCAAGATCGATCAGCTCAGAATTCAGTTCCACGCCGTGAGCCATCGCCCCGCGTTTACCGGCGGCGATGACAAACCGCCCGTCGCCAGAGCCCAGATCAATGAGATAGTCGTCGGGTCCTACGTCGGCGAGATCCAGAATCAGTTCGACATCGTCTGCTACCGTTTGTACGTAAGGGGCGACGAACTCGGCCGCGAAGACAGGGGACAACACAACGTTTAATAACAAGACCGCCAATGTCTTGCGTAGCGCTGGTCGTCCGAAATTAGACGGGAGCAGAGTAGGGGGTGCAGATGTTGGCGCGGATCTCGGCATAACCACAGAATCTATCCGAGAACAAAGATTTTAACTATAGTGCTGAAGTAAAGTTGGCATCCCCACGGTGCCGGGGGATGCTTGCAGTCAGGGCAAAGTTTGAGGTGATGTAGCTACCTTCAGCAGCTCACTCCTTTTGAGTGAGAAGTTTCACTCAGGCTACGTGCGTCAGACGCCAATTCGCAGGTTCTGATGTCACCCGGGCTGTTAGAATAACCCGCTTGGATACAGCTTTGACTAAAGGTAGTTAAATGAGCGAGGTTGCAAACCCCGCAGTCACACCGCTTTCCGTGCTTCGTGAGGTTTATGGGTACTCTGAATTTCGGGGTGACCAGGCCGCTGTGATTGATCACGTCTTAGCGGGCCAAGATGCACTTGTGCTGATGCCCACCGGGGGTGGGAAATCGATTTGTTATCAAATACCCAGTGTTGTACTCCCTGGGATGGGCATTGTTGTATCGCCACTGATCGCGTTGATGCGGGATCAGGTGCGCGCCCTTGCGGCGGTGGGTGTGCGCGCTGCGTACTTAAACTCAACGCTGTCCCCAGCCGAGCAGAGCGATGTGATCGAGGCGGTTCAAAATGGTGGACTAGATCTTTTGTACATCGCGCCCGAACGGCTGTTGCAGGGAGAGACGCTCGGTTTGCTTCAACGGTGTGATGTAGCGCTGATCGCGATAGACGAAGCACACTGCGTGTCGTCCTGGGGGCATGACTTTCGTCAGGACTATCTGGAACTCCACCAACTGGTGGAAGCATTTCCTGATGTGCCGCGGATCGCCCTGACTGCGACCGCGGACGTAAGAACGCGCCAGGATATCGTCGCGCGGCTTGCTCTCAAGTCACCGCAGGAGTTTGTGGGTGGCTTCGATCGTCCAAACATCTGTTATTCGGTGCAACCGAAGAGCGACGCGCGCGCACAGTTACTGAAATTCCTTGCCGATCGGGAAGGAGAGGCGGGGATTGTTTATTGCTTGTCCCGTAAAAGTGTGGAGACAACGGCAGAGTGGTTGTGCACAAAAGGGTTTAATGCGTTGCCATATCACGCAGGGTTGGATGCAGAAACCAGAACAGCTAACCAGGAACGATTTTTACGCGAAGAAGGTGTCATTGTTGTCGCGACAATCGCGTTCGGCATGGGCATAGACAAACCGGACGTGCGTTTTGTGGCCCATATGGATTTGCCGAAAAGTGTTGAAGCTTATTATCAAGAGACAGGTCGAGCCGGTCGCGACGGCCAAGCGGCAGATGCCTGGATGGTCTATGGGTTACAAGATGTGGTGCGTTTGTCGCGCATGGTAGAGGAATCGCATGCGAGCGAGGATCACAAACGTATTGAGCGAGCAAAACTGGATGGGCTGCTCGGATGGTGCGAAGTCACCAGCTGTCGGCGGCGGCATTTGCTCAGGTATTTTGGTGACAACCAAACGTCGGACTGCGGCAACTGTGATATTTGTTTGAACCCACCTGTTACTTGGGACGGCACGGAGGCAGCGCAGAAGATACTGTCGTGTGTTTATCGTACAGAGCAGCGGTTTGGTGCCGGGCATGTCATTGATGTGATTCGCGGCCAGGCACGGGACAAGGTGATTCGCTTTGGGCATGACCAGTTAAGTACTTTTGGCATTGGGCAGGAGTTTTCCGATGCACAGTGGCGATCCATCATCAGGCAACTGGTTGTCAGAAACTTTCTCGCGATAGATCACAACCGCTATGGCGCGTTGCGGCTCACACAGGAGAGTCGTGGCCTCCTTCGCGGCGAAACCTCTCTACAACTGCGTGAAGATCCGGAAAAGCCGAAGTCTCGGCCCAGCGGCGGAGGTGGCCGACGGAAGCTTCAGGTTGAAATTGAAGATGAGCCTTTACTGGAGGCTTTGAGGGAGCTGAGAAAAAACCTATCCGATGAAGAAAGTGTTCCACCTTATGTTGTTTTTCACGATGCAACATTAGCGGACCTCATCGAACAACGCCCTTCTACGTTGGGTGAGATGTTAGACATCACCGGCATTGGCCAAGCCAAACTGCAGAAGTATGGCCAGAAAATTCTCGATGTATTGCAGACGTTTTAGCTTCTAAGTCATTGAATATTCTAAGACTTTCCGATGCGGAGATTTCAATAGGCGAGCGCAAACTGCTGGCAGGTGCCTCTCTTGTCCTGGACGCAGGAGAAAAGGTTGCGCTGGTTGGGCGTAATGGGGCGGGTAAGTCCACACTGCTCAACGTTTTGGCAGGCGAAGTTCAACTTGATGATGGCAGCTTCTGGCGAGCGGACAACCTGAGGGTGTCCGTGTTGAACCAAAGCCAGGCTGAACCCGTTGATCGATCGATCTATGACGTCGTCGTGGGTGGCCTGGGTGAGCTGGGTTTGTTGCTCGAAAGCTACCATGGCATCGCTGGTGACAATAAGCCGGATCTTGAAGCTCTGGCTGAGATCGAGGCGAAAATCGATACGCATGGTGGCTGGAACGTAGAGCAGCGTGTCACCCAGATGCTGGAGCGTTTCTCCTTGTCAGGTGAGCTGACGCTGCGAGAGTGTTCTGGCGGGATGCGCCGCAGAGCGATGATCGCTAAGGCTTTTGTGGCTGAACCGGATCTTCTGTTACTTGATGAACCGACCAACCACCTGGATATCCCCACCATCGATGCGTTGCAGAGTTTGCTGGTCAGCACCGAAGCGACTGTTGTTTTTGTAAGTCATGACCGTGCATTGGTCGACGCAGTCGCGACGCGTATTGTGGAAGTGGATCGCGGCCATTTGATCAGCTATCCCGGCAGCTACAGCGCCTATCGCGCGCGCAAACAAAAGGCTGACGAAGAAGAGGCGACCACAAACCGCAAATTTGATCAGGTGTTGGCACAGGAAGAAGCCTGGATAAGAGAAGGTATAAAGGCGCGACGTACGCGGAATGAAGGGCGGGTCAGGCGGCTGGAATCTCTGCGACGAGAACGCGCGCAGCGGATTAACAAGCAAGGCAAAGCAAAGTTAAGTTTGGACGAGGCCGAGCCTTCAGGCGCGCTGGTAGCAGAGCTGGATCAAGTATCGTTCGGTTATGAAGGCGAACTGATTCATGAGTTTTCTACTCGGATTGTGCGTGGTGATCGTGTAGGCGTCATAGGCCCGAACGGTTCTGGAAAAAGCACCTTGCTGCGGCTGTTGCTTGGCGAGCTGAAACCGCAATCCGGCGAGGCGATGTTAGGCACCCAACTGCAGGTCGCCTACTTTGACCAATTGCGCACGCAGCTGGATGACACGCTGACAATTCGTGAATCTGTCGCAGATGGGGCAGATACCGTGTCTGTAGGAGGGAAAGATCGACACGTAGTGGGGTACTTGGGCGACTTCCTCTTTCCAGCTTCACAGCTGAATCAGCCGGTGGCCAAACTGTCCGGTGGTGAAAAGAACAGGCTCATGATGGCCAAGCTTTTTGCGCAGCCTGCAAACTTGCTGGTATTGGACGAACCGACCAATGACCTCGATATAGAAACTCTGGAACTCCTTGAAGAACTTCTTATGGACTATAAGGGCACGCTTTTGCTCGTGAGTCACGACAGAGCGTTCCTCGATGCGGTGGTCACCAGCACCATCGTGTTTGAGGCGGAAGGCATTAACGAATATGTGGGCGGTTACAGCGACTGGCAGCGGCAGCGCGCTCGTGTAACCCCACCTGAGAACAAAGCCACCGCACCTCAAGTACGAGATCAAAAGAAGCCAGGAAAAAAGACTAAAAGACTCGGTTTTAACGAGAAGCGAGAACTGGCAGCGTTACCTGAAAAAATTGAAAACCTGGAAGCGGAGCAGGCAGCATTGCAGGCCGAGGTCAGCGCGCCTGAGTTCTATCAGCGAGCTCCGGATGAAATTCAGGCGGGGCTGGAAGCATTAAAGCAGCTCTCGGAAGAAATTGAGCAGGCGTATGACCGATGGACACAGCTCACCGATCTGGAAGCAGGCTCGTGAACCAATCTTAAGCACCCGCGCTGACGCTGAACGTCAGCCTGCCCGCACTTTTGTAGGCGTCTCTTTTTGAGTGAAGTGCTGTGTACGCCATCAGTGCAGGCGTCAACTCTACTTCGTAGGCGATTGCCCATTTCAAAGTTGTGACCAGCATAAGATCGGCGCCGGTGAACTGATCGCCAACCAGAAAGTCGCGTGTTGCAAGCGCACTTTCCGCAACGGCTGCCTGTTTGTGAAATCCTTCTATCGCGGTCGATACGGCAGCGGGTGCTGCTCCGTATATATTGTCCAGGTCCTTGTGCTTGCGCAGCACGTACAGCGTGTGTGCATCCAGCTCCATTTGTATAAATGAGTTCCACTGGTTGTATTCGGCACGTTCACGTGTGAAGGGTGGCGGCACCAGGCCGCTGTCTCTGCCGTATGTGTCGCCAAGGTAGGTGACAATGGCCGCGCTCTCGGTCAGCACAAAATCGCCGTCGACCAGTACTGGGATCTTCTCTTTTGGATTGAGCTTTTTGAAGGCAGCCGTTTGGGTTTCACCTGTGCGAGAACCGATCAGTTTGGGTTCGTACTCCAGGCCAAGTTCGTGTGCCATCCAGTGCGCACGCATAGCGCGGGTGGTGCCTCCACCCCATATCGTTAACACGTTGCTTCTCCTATCAGGCGTTGCGTCTCAGGTTTTTCGTCACCGAACAGAATCATACTGAAATTCAGTCTGGTATTTGCACCACCTGAGCCACGACGTTTTGCACTGGCGGGCTTTGGTTGCTGTACACACCGCTGGACCTATAATCGGTGGACATCGTGTCTTTTGGGAGGGGAGATGGTGAGATCTCAAGCTCGCAAGTGGTTTACTTTAGGCTTGCTCCTGTTCACCGGCAGTGTGGCAGCAGACATCGATCGTCAGTGCCACAACATGGTGCGGCTCACCGATATGAATCAGGCGATCGAGCCAGGTGTACGGGTCGCGGCATCTGAATCCGCACCCGCCTATTGCCATGTTCGTGGTGTCATAAATCGGGCCATCCGCTTCGAGGTAACCATGCCCGACAATTGGAACGGCCGCTTCATGTTTTCCACAGTTGGCGGTGCGGCGGGTGTCATCGGCGATGTGAAGAGCCTCCTGGCACGTGGCTTTGCCATGGCATCCACGGATACGGGACATGAAATTACGGAAGGTGATGCCTACCTGCGGCAACCTGAAGCGCTGCTGGACTACGCCTATCGCGGTGTTCATCTAGCCACGCTTGCGTCCAAGGGTGTGATCAACGCCTACTATGGTAAAAACATCGACTACAGCTATCTGTCAGGCTGTTCCAATGGCGGTCGCGCGGCACTCATGGAAGTTGCACGCTTTCCAACAGACTATGATGGCGTGATCGCAGGCGCGCCGGTTTACCGGTTTACCGAATTCATCCCTTGGGCGATTTCTGTTGCTCGGGCCATGCGCGAAGAACCGCTGACCAGGGCGTCCCTTGAAGTTTTAGCGCGCGCATCCGCTCAAGCTTGTGACAGCCTGGATGGTGTGACGGATGGCGTAATCAATGATCCACGTCTGTGCACCAGCGAACGCTTTGATGTAGCCGGCCTTGAATGCAAAGGGCGCAAAAAAGACCACTGCTTAAGCGCAGGACAGATCGACACGGCAAAAACTATCTACGGTGGCCTAAGAGACGCTGACGGCAACGTCATCGCCCCAGGCGTAGCCCCCGGCGCTGAAAACGCGGGAGACTGGTCGTTCTGGCTGTTCCCGAATACCCAAATTCCAGATGGCAGCGATGAGTCACTTGTCGCGTTTATGGAAAACTTTCTCGCCAACATCATGCGCCATGACCCGACGTTCGATGTGACCAACTTCGACCCCGCTACGGACGTTCACAAGATCGAGCGTGAGTTAGTCGCCCTCGACCCAATTGACACTGATCTATCGGACTTTCGCGACAATGGTGGCAAGCTCATCATCTATCAGGGTTGGAATGATTTTCCGCTGCGTCCGGAACGCGCCTTCGATCACCTGGAAGCTGTACAGGACCGCATGGGTGGCGCGGCGCAGGTGAATGAGTTCTACCGACTATTTATGGTGCCTGGCATGACCCACTGCGCGGGTGGTCCGGGTGCCTGGCAAACCGACTACGTGACACCGCTTGTCAAATGGCGGGAGCAAGGTGAAGCGCCGGAACGCATTGTCGGCAGGCAACCGGGTGGTAGCGTTGCGTTTGACCACCTCACACCCAGTGAAGAGAGTGCCGCAAAAACACCCTTTACACGCCCACAGTGTGTGTATCCGAAATTGGCTCACTATACGGGTGAAGGTGAGCCATCTGACGCGGCGAACTTTGAGTGTAAGTAGGAGGCCAGGCGATGTCAGACTCGAGCACGAGCCATCTTGAAGTAGCACTTCGCAACGATGTTCGTCAACTGGGTGAAATGCTCGGGCAGGTCATCGCCAAGGATCGCGGTGAAGCCTTTCTGGAGCTGATTGAGAGTATTCGTGCACTGGCCAAGAATGCCAGGAGTGGTGGTGAATCCGAATGGCAGCAACTGAGCGACTTTCTGGCGAATATCCCTGCCGGTGACATGGTTGATGTTGCCCGTGCATTCAACCAGTTCCTGAACCTGGCGAATATAGCGGAGCAACACCACCTGACTCGCCATGAGAGGGATACAAACGTAACCCTTGAATTGCCGGACCACCCCGATTTGGCAGCCGCGTTGTTGGACCTGAATATCGAACTGGTGTTAACCGCCCATCCGACCGAAGTTTTGCGGCGAACGATGATCCAAAAATACGATGCGATCACCGAGTTCCTTGCGATACGCGACCATGAAGGTGTGACGCAGCAAAACGAAGAGGCGCTGACCCGCCTGATCGCAGAGTCCTGGCATACCGACGAGATTCGTCAGGCGCGACCTGCACCGCAGGATGAGGCTCGGTGGGGGTTTGCGGTGGTAGAAACTTCTTTGTGGCACGCCTTGCCGGAGTTTTTACGCGAGCTGGGTAGCTTGCTCGCCGATCGTGGGTTGGACCCCCTCCCTATAGATGCAGCACCGATACGCATCGCAACCTGGATGGGCGGAGACAGAGACGGTAATCCTAATGTGACAGCTACGGTCACAAACGAAGTACTGATGCTCGCGCGGTGGATGGCGGCTGATCTGTTTCTTCGGGATGTTGAATCTTTGCAGGCATCGCTTTCGATGCGTCGTTGCTCATCGGAATTGCGCGAGCGGGTGGGTGATGTTGATGAACCTTATCGAGAGCTCTTAAAGCAGGTCCGAGATCGGCTCATTCGAACCAGGGAATGGGCAGCGGAGTTAGATCAAACGCCGATCGATTCAATCTATCTGGCCGACAGTGAGCTGATCGAACCCCTTTCGCTGTGTTACCACTCGTTGGTGCAATGCGGAATGGCAACCATCGCAAATGGACCCTTGCTGGATACCTTGCGACGGGTAAGTGCATTTGGGGTTCACCTGGTCAGGCTGGACGTTCGTCAAGATTCGGAAAGACACACGGAGGTTTTTGACGAACTCACCCGCTATCTGGGTATTTTGAGAAACGGTGAAAGTTATGCGGCTTGGGATGAGTCGGATCGCCAACAATTTCTTCTAGATGAGTTGCAAAGCAAACGCCCCTTGTTCCCGGACGATTGGCCGGTCAGCGAAGATGGGGCAGAGGTGCTGGCAACCTGTCGCACCATCGCACACGGTAACGGTGCAGGCGTTGCCCAATATGTGATCTCTATGGCCACTTCGCCAAGCGATGTGCTCGCGGTTGTGCTGTTGCTGAGAGAGTGTGGGCTCGAGCGCAATCTGCCCGTGGTCCCATTGTTTGAAACACTGTCGGACCTTGAAGGCGCGGCTGACAGTATTGATGCGCTCTTATCCATTCCCTGGTACCGCGCGTATGTTGATGACTATCAGCAAGTGATGATTGGGTACTCAGACTCAGCGAAGGATGCAGGGCAGTTTGCGGCGGCATGGGCGCAGTATCAGGCGCAGGAAAAACTTGTTTCCGTTGCGGATGAGCACAACGTTCGGTTGGTGCTGTTTCACGGTCGGGGTGGTGCGGTAGGACGCGGAGGTGGCCCAGCTCAGGAAGCAATTCTCTCGCAACCGCCGGGATCGGTGGCCGGTGCTATCCGCGTGACCGAACAGGGAGAGATGATTCGCTGGAAATTGGGTACACCCAAGCTTGCCCGGCAGAGCTTTCGGCGATATGTCAGTGCAACCCTTGCTGCGACGCTGGAGCCGCCCATTGCACCCACGCAAGAGTGGCGTGATCGGATTACTTCGATGTCAAAACAAGCGGTGGCCGCTTATCGCTCGGTCGTCCGCGAAGACGAACACTTTGTGGCTTTACTGCGGGAACTGACCCCAGAACAAGAACTGGGAATTCTTGCGTTAGGCAGCCGTCCGGCACGTCGTAAACCCACTGCGGGCGTTGAAAGCCTGAGGGCGATTCCCTGGGTTTTTGCCTGGACGCAGGTAAGGCTGATGTTGCCCGCCTGGCTGGGTACCCAGGCGGCGTTTCGTGACATAGACACAATCTCGAACGATGAGCTTCGGGAAATGTTGAGCTGGCCGTTCTACCGAATGCAGATAGAGATGTTGGAGATGGTGCTTGCGAAAACAGACGCTGTCCTGGCGACCTACTATGCAAAACGGTTAACCGACGAATCTCAGCAGGCCGCGGTGAAAAAACTGTGCGTAGAGCTTGAGCACCTGGCGGGAGATCTATTGAGAATGACCCAGCAGCCTGAGTTGCTGGCGCAGAATCCTGAGCTCGCTGAGTCATTGAGTGTCCGCAATACCTATCTTGATCCACTCCATCTGCTGCAGGCAGAGCTGTTGGCGCGGTGGCGCCAAAAAGGTACGGACGACATAGACGCAGTTGAGCGAGCGCTGAAAGTAACGATGGCGGGCATAGCAAGCGGGCTCAGGAATACCGGCTAAAGAGTCAGCTTCGACCAGTTCGGGCCGCTTTTACATCGAACCCATGCGTCACTTATGATGATCGATTGCATGCGATGTGAGTGTTAAGGGTATGGAAGATTCGGCCACAACAGCGACCGATGTAGTAAGACTGGCGCTGGGCGAGATTGATTTTGATGCTGATGTTCTAAAAGCGAAATATCTCGAGGAGCGGGACAAACGGCTGCGCGATGATGCCAACGAGCAATATATCGAGGTAACCGGGGACTTCTCGAACTATGTGGATGATCCTTATGAGGCGCGTGTTGAAAGAGAGCCGCTGCATGACACCGTAGGGATTGTCATCATCGGTGGTGGGTTCGGTGGTCTGCTGCTTGGCGGGAGACTCCGCGAAGCCGGGTTTGACGATATTCGCGTGATTGAGAAGGGCGGTGACTTCGGTGGTACCTGGTATTGGAACCGCTATCCGGGCGCAATGTGTGATGTGGAGTCTTATTGTTACCTGCCTATGCTCGAAGAGCTGGACTACGTGCCGAAACACAAATACTCGTTTGCGCCGGAAATCATGGCGCATACCCAGAATATCGCTAAGCACTACAACCTCTATGACAACGCCTGTCTATCTACGGAAGTCACAGATCTGTCCTGGGACGAGGATGCGCAATACTGGATAGTCAGCACAAACCGCGGTGATCGTATGCGTGCCCGTTACGTCGCCATGGCCAACGGCCCGCTGAATCGTCCAAAGCTGCCGGGTATACCGGGGATCAACGATTTTAAAGGCCACACCTTTCATACCAGCCGTTGGGACTACGAATATACAGGTGGGGACTCCAGCGGTGGCCTGACAAACCTTAAAGATAAGCGCGTGGGCATCATTGGTACGGGGGCGACCGCGGTGCAGTGTATTCCTCATCTTGGCGAATGGTCGGGTGAACTCAAGGTTTTCCAACGCACGCCGTCGTCGGTTGATGTTAGAGCCAACCGACCAACAGATCCGGCGTGGGCGGACTCTCTGCAGAGTGGGTGGCAGTACGAACGGATGGACAACTTTAACGTGCTTGTCAGCGGTGGTGACCAGGAGGAGGATCTTGTTGCGGATGGATGGACAGATATTTTCCGTAACCTCACAGGCATCGCTGCAAAAAAGGTATCCAAACAACTGGGTCGCCGCTTGACCGGCAAAGAGAAAGGCCACCTCATGGAAATGGCCGATTATCAGAAGATGAATACTGTACGAGATCGCGTTGACAGTATTGTTGAGGACAAGGAAACCGCTGAGGCGCTTAAACCTTGGTACCGACAGTTCTGCAAACGACCTTGTTTCCACGATGAATACCTGCCCACCTTTAATCGCGACAACGTGCATCTGATCGACACCCAGGGCAGGGGCGTGGAACGCATCACCGAAAAAGGTGTTGTTGTGGACGGTGTTGAACACGAACTGGATTGCCTGATTTTTGCCACCGGTTTTGAAGTGGGTACGGGTTACACACGGCGTGCGGGATACGACGTCACCGGCAGGGAAGGTCGTAAGTTAAGTGAAAAGTGGGGTGACGGTCTGAAAACCTTGCATGGGTTTACCACACACGGCTTCCCCAATTGCTTTTTCCTTGGCTTCACCCAAGCGGCTGTGACCGTCAACGTCCCCCACGCCCTGAATGAACAGGCTGTGCACATCTCCCACATCATGAGCGAGGCAAGAAGCCGTGGTGTTGATTCCGTTGAAGCTACCGTAGAGGGTGAGCAGGGTTGGTTGGACGAAATCAAGCGGACAGCAAAGTTCGGGCAGCGCTTCAGGTCAGAGTGTACGCCGGGCTATTACAACAACGAGGGCAAGCTGGATAACCCGAACGGATTTTTTACCAGTGGGTATGGCGGCGGACCTATCAAGTTTTTCAGGATCCTGGAGCAGTGGCGTGATGCGGGAACATTCGAAGGCATCAAGTTTGGTGGTTAGGATGCTGCAGACGGGGTAGGAGCCAAGGCAATCGTTGAACTCTACACGGCAGCAACCCCGAATGGCTGGAAAGCCTCGATCTGCCTTGAGGAGTTGACGCTACCATATGAGACCTGTTCGGGGTGACCTTGTCCGCAAAGAGCCTGCCCTGGCTGCACTTGGGAGTTTACAAACCCATCAAATCTTCGAAGTTCTTGCTGTAGAACTTGTCCAGTTCAACTGGTGACGCATTCACCGCGTCTAAACTTCTCTCAAAGTCACCAAACGGGTCTGTACCGCCTTCCATGTGAGGGTAGTCTGTGTTGAACATCAGCATATCTGTGCCCACATTACCGTGGCGCAAAATCCAACCCGTATCTTCCATATGAAAAGGGGTTGCTCTCACCTGGCGACGTACGTAATCAGAAGGTTTTAGAGACAATTGCTTCAGGTTTTCGTCGAACTTACCCAACTCGCTGACACCGATGTCCAGGTTCATCAGGCTCATCGGAAGCCAGTTCGCGCCCAGTTCGATAAGTCCGATTTTGAGGTTGGGAAACCGCTCCAAAACACCGTCATAAACCATGCAACACAACCACCTTTCCGTTGAGTGGTGAAGGACCGGGAAATCTTTGGCGGACGTTGTTTCTGCCGTGACAATTCCAGCTGTGGACCTTTTTTCGATACCCGTATTTTTGTAGGCGGGCCCCATCAGCCGTCCGCTACCGATATGCAACACGATCGGAACTCGAGCTTCTTCAGCCAATGCCCACATGGGATCAAAATCCACGTGTGATGGAGCGCGCCCGCCAATGGCATCGGACGGTATCCACAAGGCCTTGATGCCGAGATCGATCGCCTTCTTCGCAATCCTGTAGGCTAGCTCCGGATCGGACATGCTGACGAAGCCAACTGGCATAAGACGCGGGTCAGCAGCACAAAAGTCCACCATCCCGCGATTTAACGCCTCGCACCCACCTTCCAGAAGTTTTTCATCCTTGCTGAATGCAAAGCGTGTCATGGCCAGCGGCGAGGAGAATACGATTTGCTGTTGGATTCCAGTGATATTCAACATCTCACTGCGTTCGTTGCCATCGACCGAGCCGAAAGAACACCAGGGATTGGTTTTACTGTTTTTAGCAAAGACATCCGCTTTCAGTTCAGCGGTCTTCTCGGGGTCATCACCTGCCAGGCGTTTTTCGGCAGCCTTAATCAGCGGCTGCAGTCCTTCCAGATCGGAAGGGCGCACCCCTGGCTGCAGGTTTGCCTTCACATATTCAGATGCGTAGCCATTTAGCCAGCCGATGGGTTCAGCGATGTGTGAATCTGCATCATGAATGGTGCGTCCGATTCTGTGAGAACTTACTGCTTCAGCCATGTGCACGCCTTTTTAGTAACTAATCGGTGTAGAGGTTACTAGATGCTTTCAAGATGCGCTGCATCATTCTGAGATTGGCGATTTCGGTTCCGTTTGTGTCGTAGGCTGCAGCATCGTGCCACACAAACTCGGTTTTTGGTGTTTCGCCAACCGCGACGAGACTACTTTTGACGGTGTAGGTTCGATTGAGCAGCAGTGGTCCGTTAACGTTGCAGATCTCCATTGCCCCAAAAAGTCCAACAAATCCGTCTGGGAGATGCGGACCAAGTCCTTCGACGGTTGGGGCCCGCCACAATAGTTCCAGGTAGGTTGATGGACAGGCAACAATGCCATCAAACACATCTGGTTCGCGGTAGCCTTTGATGGGGTCGCTGATCTGGCCGCTATCAAATCGTGCAAACTGAGGCGCCGCAGGCAATTCGATGTCGTAGGTGCCCAGGTCCATACCCACACTCAGGTTTTTGCAGATTCTCAAATCTGCAGGTTCGGTTTGCCGGACTTCTTTGGTCCGTAATTCTGTGTTCGACGTATCGCCCACACCAGCAGTGCCTTTACAAACCACTGTGCCGTCGTTGCGCTCCATCCACACAGTTGTTTGTGACGCATCGGTATTGAGTCGATTTGCGAAAACCTGAACTTCTTCGCCCTCAAGTGTTGCGGACTTGAAGTCGAGTGACAGGTGGCCGCACTCAAACCACTGGTGACCGAAGACTTCCAGGATGACCGGCACAAATTGGTTCATATGATTGTCGGCTCTGACGGGACCGCCACGAAAGCCGTGATCCTTTGCGGTCTTGTCATTGTGCACGGAGCCAGCGCCCAAATTGTGGGATAAGTTGCGTGCTGCCCACGGTGCTCCTTTTATCACATCACTCGTGGTTGGTCCTAGCCGTGTCTCTTACTCTGAGCACTTAGTTTATTGCTGCGTTCATGGTCACACTAGACGCCACCTACAAGTCTTCGTAAGGTTGCTGAACAAGCGGGAGGGGAGAAGCGATGCAACCTTTGTCTTCGCAATCCGTACAAACACACGTCAACGCGGTAGCCGAGCAGGGCTACTCGATCATGCCGGACGCTATCCCGGCAGTATTGCTCGATGAGATTCAGGTTGAGATAGGTCGTCTCGAAAACGTGCGCCCGGGCGGCGACATTCCGCCTCCGATTCATGACGATGACAGTGTTTACAATTTTCCACGCCCACACCCCAATCTAGTGTGCAATACCATGTGGGCTCTGACGGACTTTACGGAATTCGCTGGTGCCACCCGCGTGGTACCAGGCAGTAACCGGTGGCCGCACGATCCCGATCTCACCGGCGCATATGAGACCATTCCCTTGTTGATGCCCGCTGGCAGCATCGCCTTTGTGGTTGGGAGCTGTTATCACGGTGCGGGTCAAAATACGTCCGGGCAAGATCGCGTTGCTCTGACTATCAACTATTGCAACGGCGCCATGCGCCAGCAGAAAAACCTGATGCTCGGAATCGCACCCGAACGCTTGTTGTCTTTCACCCCGCAGTTGCAGGATCTGCTGGGTTTTAAGGTATGTGGTGGTGCGGGCCACATTTTTGCCCAGGATCCTCGCGTGGAGATGGAGCGCCACTATCTGGCTGATGCTGACAGTGATCCCTACCTCGCTCGCCGTAATGAGTTGCACACACAGCGCACGGGAATGTTGCCGACGATTCAGAAGAGTGATTGTTAATTTATGAAGAAAACAGATTTCTACAGTAATGTCCGGAAAGATCTCACCGGACCGTTAGCAGGCGTCCGAGTCCTTGAAGCCACCACAACATGGGCGGGTCCGATGTGTGCAGCCGTGTTGGGTGACTTTGGTGCGGACGTTATTAAGGTCGAGATCCCAACAGGTGATATCAGTCGTTACGTGTTGCCGAAACTGCCAGAGAGCGATGTGACGGTCATGCATGCTACTGTGAACAGAAACAAACGGGCACTTTCACTCGACGTACGTACCGAGCGTGGCCGCGAGATTTTTCTCAAGCTTGGCGCGCAGGCAGATATTGTGGTGGAGAACTTCAAGTCAGGCACAATGGAGGGATACGGTCTGGGGTACGAACACCTGTCTGAGATCAAGCCGGATATTGTCTATGTCTCCATTACCGGCTGGGGTCAATTTGGACCTAATCACGAGGCGGCTGCCTACGACCCTCTTGCACAAGCGTCATCAGGATTTATGTCTGTCACAGGAACGCCCGATGGTCCTCCAACCAAGGCAGGTACCTATCTTGCGGATGATCTTGGCGGCCTGCATGGGGCGCTGGGTGCGATGGCAGCTCTCCGTCACCGTGATCAGACTGGTGAAGGGCAGCATGTCGATGTGTCTCTGCAGGATGCGCTGTTGTTCCAGAGCAATGGTTTGCCGACACTTGGTGCAATGGGTGTTGAACCTGAAAGAACAGGCAATCAATTTGGCGCGGCGGCACCTGCCAGTGTGTTTGATTGTACGGATGGCCCCGTGTACACGGGTGTGCTCCTAGATAGCCATTGGGCAGCGCTTGCACCACTCATTGGCGAACCTGACCTGGCTGACCATGTGAGTTTTGCTACCCGTGAACAGAGACTGGAAAATCGCGAGGCGTGCAACGTCTTGTTGGGAAACTGGCTGGCAGAACGATCTCGGGACGAGGCGATCAAGTTGCTGCGAGAGGCTGGTTTGCCGATCGCACCTGTGAACACTTATGGTCAGGCGGCACGAGATCCGCATGTGTTGGAGCGGGATATGCTGCAGGATACTGTGCTGCAGGACGGTAGCAGTGCTCCCATTGTCGGACCCGCTGTCAAATTCTCTCGTACCCCCACACGAGTTCGTACTCGCGCACCTGAGATCGGTGAGCATAATGCGGAGATCCTCGACTCTATCGGCTATGACAACGAAACACAGCGAGAGCTGCTGGCGTCTGGAGTGATCGGTTAGTTAGATGGTGAGGCTGGATATCTAGTGAGTTCGCGACACAGACCCACTCGCTAACGTTTTTCTTTCGATTCTGCCTACCGGCCTGGCGGGCGATACACTCTGAGGTTTCATCTATTGGACCAAGGGCGCCGCCAAAACCTGCATTGTTGAAGATACAGTCCAGACGTCCATACCGCTCAACTGTTGAATCGACAGCCCCAGATACATCAGCCTCGCTTGTCACATCCACACGGGCGAATGTTCCGTCAATTTCGTTTGCGAGAGACTGACCGCGATCTTCTTGTAGGTCGGCGATAACCACTGTAGCGCCGCGCTCAGCAAACAGTCGTGCGGTTCCCTCCCCAATTCCGCTGGCACCACCGGTGATAAGTGCAATCTGTCCGTCTAACTGCATGTTGAGAAACTCCTGAGCGTTTGGGATGAGTGGTTTCTATACCATAGGGTCGGGGCGTGCCCCAGTGTTTTCTGAGAACGCGTCCGCTTGTGCTTATTGATCTATCCCGTTTTACGAACCACGTCTTGCTTTTGAAGTAGCGATCCAGTTTAGTACGCGCCGAAATTCCGTATGCCGAGTAAGGCTCACTTCACTACCTAACAAAGGGAATCCTTTATGACGACCACAACCGGTAAACAGCTCTTCAGCACTCTCGCTGACGGCAAGCTCACAGTAGAAGTTGTAGAAACCGAGTTTCCAGCGCCCACCGGCAATCAAGTGCTGGTGCAGATGGAAGCGGCACCCATCAACCCTTCAGATCTCGCCATCCTCACCAGTGCTGCAGATCTGGAGAACGCGGAATATTCCGACGGCAAATTTGTCGCCGACATGCCGGAGCCCTTCAACAGTGCACAGAAAGGGCGGCATGGTCAGCGCCTGCCGGTAGGCAATGAGGGTGCCGGTGTGGTTATTGCCGCAGGCGAAGGCGAAATGGCGCAGGCGTTGGTTGGGCAGCGTGTGGCGTGTGTACCTGGCAACGCATATTCACAGTACGCGCTTGCAGATGCGGCCATGAGTCTGCCACTTGGTGAGATCTCTTCCGAAGAGGGTGCCTCCGCGTTTGTAAATCCGATGACTGCGCTCGGCTTTGTCGAGACGGCACGCATGGAAGGCCACAAGGGCATTATTCACATGGCGGCTGCTTCAAACCTGGGGCAAATGCTGGTCAAAATCTGCCAGGAAGATGACCTGCCGTTGGTGAACGTGGTGCGAAAGGCCGAACACGTTGAGCTTCTGCGTGATCTGGGTGCTGAATATGTCGTTAACTCTTCTGACGATGACTTCATGGCTCAACTGCGCAGTGCCATTGATGCTACGGAAGCGTATTGCGGTTTCGATCCAATCGGCGGCGGCTATGCCGTGGATAGCTGTTTCAAAGCCATGGAACAGGTTGCGGCTGGCAAGATGGGTGAGTTTTCCCGTTATGGCTCTGATCAAGAAAAGAAGATGTACATCTATGGTCGGCTGGATACGGGTCCAACCATTCTGACGCCTGCGTACGGTTTCGGATGGACGTTGTCCGGATGGCTGTTAACACCTTTCCTCGCGCACGCGGGTATGGAGACCATGGTGCGGATGCGCCAGCGTGTGCTGGAAGGACTGACGTCCACTTTTGCCAGCAGCTATAAGCGCAAGGTCACGCTGGAAGAAATGCTGACCAAAGAGGCGGCGATGGACTACCGTGAGATGAAAACCGGCGAAAAGTACCTGGTCACACCACAGGGATAGAAGGTTGGTGAACAGGGCCCTCAACAATGTTGTGCGGCCCTTCACGGCGTAACGTCGGGATACTGACAGAGTCGCTCAGTGCGAGTTTCGATGCCGTCTATGAAGGTGAAGATCATTTCTTCCCCCCGCATTTCGCGGAAGACGGTATCGAAGAGATCAAATAATCTGAAGACCATGACGCCCTGATCGTCGAAGTGGATTGCGGTGTGGAAATTGTTACAAACCGCACCAACGTCTCTTGCTCCGTTTTCCAACGTACCATCAACACGAAAGTCATGGATGATCCCGTATGCGGTCACCACCACTCGATTCCCGCATTGCTCTATGCGTTCCAGGTGGCCAACCCGACCCGAAACGCCGTGCCATAACCCTCTCATATCCACCACACCTTCTGCGAGAGGCTCTGTGCACTCCGCCAGAATAGGCATCGGTAGGGTTGTGTAGCTGCACCCCGGGGTATAAGCCTTGGGAATGTCATCCGCCAATTTACCTGAACCGTCAAGCTTGGGCAGGTGACAATAGTTCACCGATTTGCCGTCTTGAAGGAAGATTGCTGGGTTGGTTGTATCCAGTGGCCTCGGCACAACAAAGGCGTAGATGAGCAGGCCCGCGACCAGAAAAGCAATAATGCTGAACAGCCATTTTGTAATGCGCATGATCATTTCTGTGTGGGCTCCTACTAGTCGAACTCACCCACAGCGCGCCAGGCTTCATCGATAGCGCAATCGAGATATGCCCGCGCACCTGCATCTGAATTGGCAATCCTGATGCGCCCAAATGGCTGGCGGCCAACTTCGTGCGGCGCTTCGCCCTCCGGGAAATCCTGACCGAATAGAGGGTTGGGGTTCCAGGCGTATCCGTGAGGCCAGCGATTGACGGTGAGGCCTATGATGTCTTCAGCGGGATCAAAGCCACCAGGTCCGAGCATACCCTCAAGGTGTTGCCTGATTTCGCGCTCATAGTCAGAAAACTCAAGTCCAAGCAGCTCGTAACGTCCAGCTCTGGATTGCTCTTCAGGCGTTGCACCCGCTCCCGCTACACCGCGAAGACTGTGCAGCATGATGGGATCATCGGGTGTTTTTGCAAACTGATAGTCCCCCATAGAAACGGGGAATTCGAGCAACAGGGTTTTGTTCCAGCGTCCGGGTGAATAGGCTGCACCGATTCCCAGTTTTTTAACCGCATGCCAGTTGCGCAACAGGATGTTGGTTGAACACATGGGTATCTTAACCAGCTGGGCTAAAGCTTCCTTCTGCGTTGTGGGCAGCTCCGGACAGAGATGGGGAATGGCCATGTTGTAACAGGCGAGAATGACGTTCTTGGCCTGGATTTGATGCGCGGTGCCAGCCCGCACGTACTCCACCGAGCAGCTCTTCGCCTGCTTGGGTGAGCCATCATGAGTGACTTTAACAACCGTACTGTTCAGCCGCACTCTTACCTGATTGCCCGGTAGATCCAGTTGTCCATAGTCGAACGGTGCGGTGACGATGTCGTACATATCGTTTCCGGCCGCAACGTTTGGCACCATCCGTCTCACCAGCAACCGGGCGATGGACGCGTTGCCATCAGGGAAGTGGTAGATATAGGGCTCCGTCATCCAGCCGATGATCTTTCTGATCAGCCCTGAAAATGTGCCAAGGCTGGTGTTTTCCATACCAGGAAGGCCAAACACCATGCCGTACAGAGCAGGCACGGTATCCATGTCGTGGCCAAAGAAGCTGTTCCCGACATGCCGGACCAGATGCCACGCATCGGGTGCTGTTACCCCCAGATGCTCGGTAAAAAACGCCTTATAACTGATGCTGTCGAGAAAGCCTGGTTCAGAAAAAATGGAATGATCGGGGAGCGCATCTTCGGTGCTGCTGAATATCCGGCGCAGTTGGGTCCTGGCCTCATCCGATAGCGGCATTTTGCCAATTGCCGCCAGCGCGGAAGTGTCAGATTCTGCCAGCGGCATAAACCCGGCTAACTTCAGAAACTGCGACTGCAACGTGACGTCGCGGCCAAACGTGTCGCGATCAAAATGGACAACGGCTTGCAGATCATGTCGTCGATAGAAATCCTGATCGAACGTTGCACCCAACTGGTCGACATCGACAGCCAGCTCACGCAATAGGTTTTTCGCAACGTCACTATAGGCACCCGGCGCCTCTAACGATTGACTGCCGCCGTAGCCGATAATCGTACGGTCGCCAAAATCGAATTCGTTCCGTTTTGCGTGACCACCAAAGTCGTCGTGGTTGTCCAGGATAAGAATGCGTGCGTCCGGGTGGCGCTGTTGATAGAAGTAAGCGGCCGACAAACCGCTCACGCCTGCACCCACCACCACCAGGTCGTACTCGGTTGTGTCGTCGGCCGCAACCTCGCCCCAATCCGTTCTGCCTGCCCAGGCAAGTTCGTGGGCAACTTCAAACGAGCCAGCATGACTACCCCGAAGCGCGGGGGACGCGGAGGGGTTCAGCCCTGGCGAGGTGATTTTACTTGTGCCAATTGTGGGGCTGGCGTTGGCGCTCGCGTTAGCGGCGCCCAGGATGCTGGAAGTAAGTGCTGCGCCTGATGCGAAACGCAGCGAGCCTTCCATGAAGTCGCGGCGAGTGATCTCGCGATCCATGCCCAGGCGTTTGTCTTGTTTATTCACTCAGGTGCGCTCCCCATGAGGCTCGGATTATCGCACTTACTATCTTTTTACTCGCGCTCCGTGTCTACTCTCAGTGTTAACTAGCCACTTAGAGGTCCTGTTGATTTTCGAAGGTACTGGAACCAATAAAAAGCTACGCATCGTTTCGTTCTTCTGTCTTCTGACGCCGCTTGCATACGCGGACCCCCCCGATCTATCAGGAACTTATGACACGGGAACACTTACACCGTTTGAACGCCCGGTTGCGTTTGGAGATAACCTGTATTTGAGTGAGGAGCAGGCTGCCAGCATTCAAGAGCGAGTCCGTACCCAGCTAGATGCGGATCTCGTGAAGAGTGATCCTGATCGGGAAGCCCCACCGGCTGGTCAGTTTTCCCGGGGCTACAACCTCTTCTGGGTAGATCCGGGACAATCTGTGGATCTGGTAGACGGTAAGTTTCGGACGTCCATCCTGACCCGACCAGCGAACGGCCGGTTGCCGGCACTGACCGACATCGCCAAACAACGGGCAGCGGATTTAACTGCAGCGTGGACCATTATCTGGCGTTTCACCGACATGTCGTTGGACAGGGATCAATCAAGAGCCTGGTGGCTTGATGAAGGGGATGGTCGTGGGCCATATGACAATATGGAGCAGCGACCTTACGCAGAACGTTGTATCTGGGGCACGCGCTCTACTGGCGGTCCGCCGATGTTGCCGAACATCTATAACAACCATAAGCGAATCGTTCAAACCGACGCGCATGTGATGATCCTTACGGAGATGAACCATGATGCGCGGATAGTGCGTATTGGTGGAACCCACAGACCCGACGCAATCCGCACCTGGTTCGGGGACTCAATTGGTCATTGGGAAGGCGACACCTTGGTCGTGGAGACAACCCACTTCAAAGAAACCCCGGCGATGTGGCGGGCGGATGAAAACCTTAAAGTCACCGAGCGTTTTACCCGGCTTGAAGATGGCAACCTGTTGTATCAGTTCGAAGTGGAAGATCCCACCGCATGGGTGGAAAACTGGGCTGGGGAATACACATGGCGATCCGATGCCGAAGGCAAAGTTTATGAGGTGGCCTGCCACGAAGGTAATCACGCACTCGGAAATGTGATGCGCGGCGCGCGCGTGTTAGAAGCGGAACATGCCGCCTCAAGTTCAGATTAGTCCAGAGGGACTAGTTTCTGGCTGAAGCAGAATCCGTATATTTGCCTTCACTCAACCCCAGCAACGATTTGCAGATCGATTGAGGGAGGTCGTCGCTTTCAACCAGGCCACTGGTTGCCAGTTCTATTTCTGTGCTGATCCAGATCAAGCTCTTGGAGGCCGGGTCGTTCGGGTCAACCAGTTCCGCAAGTTCGTAACACCGTGCCTCAACTTCTTCGAGCGTCACCTCGTGAGAGGTTAAGTGGTGTGCAAGATCAGCAACTTCATTGCAGATGTGTTCTAGAGCGTTCTGGCGGTCAGAGCCCTCGAAAACTATCGAGGCCGACTGTGGGTTCGTTGTATTCACTTTCTAAACTCTCGGTTAGTTCGTGTTTAACTCGCCTGCGTGGGTTTACCCCGTCTACATGTCCATTGCAGTCCGCAAACTTGTTGATGACACGATAGTAGTCGGTAGATGTGAATTGAAGTTAAAGGAAATGTTAGAAAGATGTGTGCGCCTTTCGGGGTAGTATTGGGGCTCGATGTTCTGGAGATAATCTACTGGGTATGACTGTGAGACGAATTTCCAGCGCGTGTTTGTGCGTGCTGATCCTGGTGGGCTGCGATGGCAGTACGGATAACACTGCAAGTGAGGACGCCGTGTCAGCAGAAGCGACGGATATCGCATCTGCAGCCCAGCACCCAGATGCACGCACCATGCAGCTATGGTCGCGCAGCTGTGCGCTATGTCATGTTGATGGCAATGCCGGGGCACCACGCCTGGGGCACGCGGAGGAATGGCAGCCACGCCTGGCCCAGGGCCGGGAGATGTTACTGAAACATACCGTCGAAGGGTTGAACAGCATGCCGCCGCTGGGCTATTGCATGGCCTGCGAACGGGAGGATTTTGTCGCCATGATTGATTTCATGATCGCGGACGTGGTGGCCGACACAGAGGGAGTCAAACCATGAGCACGGGCTGGACACGTCGACGAGTGCTGGCTACCTCAGCATTAAGCGCGTTGTTTGCATCAACGCGTTCGGTTTCTGGTGGTAGTGAGGCTTCCTTACCGTGGCGCAACTGGTCGGGTGGCCTGGTTTGTCAGCCCCAGGGAAGATTCTCGCCAGCTACGGAGGCTGAGTTAAGTGAGTTTCTCGCTGCCACTTCAGGCGAGATACGTCCTGTCGGCTCGGGTCATTCATTTGCGCCGCTGGTGCCAACCGACGGTCATCTGGTGGTAATCGATCAGCTCTCGGGCATGCTGGACCATAGTCCGGCAAGACAGGAGGCGACATTTGGGGCGGGGAGCCGTCTGGGTGATATGGGCCGGTCCTTGAAGGGGTGGGGCAGGCCATGCTCAACCTGCCGGATATCGACAGGCAAACGCTGGCTGGCGCCACTGCCACCGCCACGCACGGTACCGGAATTGAGTTTCCCTGTTTGTCAGGATTTGTGAGTCAGGTTCGTTTGGTTACACCTTCAGGGGATGTCCGTGATATCGGTCCGGGTGACGAGCTGTTTGATGCTGCGCGAGTGAGTCTTGGCGCACTCGGTGTAATCACACGCATGACGCTTAAGAACCGTGCGCCTTATCGGCTTAAGGTCCGCAATTGGGTGCAGCCCATAGAAGAAGTGCTGGAGAGTTTCGACGAGCGGGCAGCTCAGCACCGGCATTTCGAAATGTTCCCGCTCACACATTCTGACTACGCGCTGACATTGTCCATAGATGAAACAGATGAACCGGTGAACAACCCGCCGCCATCGCCGGAAGAAGAAGCGGCCTTCGGCGAAGCAATGGCCTATTGGGCAAGTTTGCCACCCAGGGAACGTTTGCCGTTGGTAAACGGTCTCGCTGAACAGATTGAACCCACCGAGGCGGTGGACACGTCGTACAAAATTCTCAGCAACATACGCAACGGCCGTTTTAATGAAATGGAGTACTCAGTGCCGTTGGAAGCCGGTGCTGATTGCCTGCGTGAAATCCTCAGAACCATCATTGAGAAGGAGGTGGACGTGGTGTTCCCGTTGGAATACCGCTATGTCCGTCGTGACGACACGATGCTCAGTATGAGTTCGGGACACGAAGATCATGCGGCGATATCCATCCACCGGACCGCGTTCGAAGACTATAAGCCTTACTTTGATTTGATAGAGCCGATCTTCTGGAAATATGGCGGCCGCCCGCACTGGGGCAAAATACATTCGCTTGGGGCCGCTGAACTTACTGAGCTTTACCCGCGTTTTAAGGACTTCCAGGCCATTCGTGAGACCCTGGATCCCCAAGGGCGTATGCTCAACGATCATCTACGTAAAGTGCTTGTTGGCTGAAGGAAGCGAGGCATCGATATGAAAAGACGTTCGTTTGTCACCCGTACGGCCACACTCGCAGCCAGCGCTGGTATGGGTGGTCTTCTTTGGGCGCCGTTTGCACGGTCGAAGACACCATCGCGTGGGCATGATGCTTATTTTTCGAAACTGAACGCGCTACTTAAGCGCGACGGTCCGGGGCATCCCGTGATGCTGCTCGACACCGAGCGAATGAATCACAACATCGACAGAATCACTGCCTCTGTTGGAGAGGCCAAACAATACCGGGTGGTGGTGAAGTCGCTCCCCTCAGTCCAGTTACTGGAGCATGTTACCCAGCGCGCCAAGACCCAGGCATTGATGGTGTTCCATCAACCGTTTTTGAATGCTACGGCGCAGGCTTTCCCAGAGTCGGATGTGTTGCTTGGAAAGCCGATGCCGGTTACCGCAGCTCGGACTTTCTACGACAAGTTGGGGCACGCAAAATTTGATCCGGCAACGCAAGTTCAGTGGCTGATCGACTCGCATGAACGCCTGCTGCAGTACCAGACGTTGGCGAAAACTCTGGGTGTAAAAATGCAGCTCAACTTCGAGATCGATGTGGGGTTACGCCGAGGCGGCCTTGCGGAACCGGAAGCGCTGAGTGCAGCACTGGCGGTGGTGGCTGCCGACCCGGAGCATCTGAGCATCAGCGGACTCATGGGTTATGAACCGCATTTGACCGGCCGGCGGGCTGATTTAAACCATCCTGACGTCCGCAAAGTGCTGGGCATCTACAATGGCTTTATCGACCGCCTTAAAGCTGCGGATATTAATCCCGAAAAACTCACCTTAAACGGTGCGGGCAGCCATACGCTGAAAATATATGAGAAAGATCGGACCATGAATGACCTGTCTGCGGGTTCCGGAGTAGTGATGCCCACAGATTTCGACACGTTTCATTTAACGGATCACAGGCCGGCCATGTTTATCGCGACCCCGATTCTGAAGCGGTATACAAAGAACCCGTTTATGCCCGAACCACCGGCCAACATGCGGCAGGTTTACTACATCTATGGCGGTTATTGGAAAGCGCAAATGACCTCGCCAACGGACGTTGGGGACACGATCTATCAGAGCACTAATCAAAGTCCCATTGCGACATCTGCGGACGTTGACCTCGAGGTGGATGACTACATGTTCCTGCGGCCCACCCAGAGCGAATTTGTGATGTTGCAGTTCGGTGATCTGCTCGCGGTAACGGACAGCGAAATCTCCGGGCGTTGGCCGGTGTTCCATCACACTGGCTGAATTATTTCTGATGTGGCTACCTAGGGCAGATTCGGAATCCTGGGTTGACGCGAAGATCCTGTCGCCGTATAGAACATCCGAGGACTGGTGTACATAAGGGGAGAGACCGCAACCATGATGACAGGCGCAGAGTATCGAGCATCACTCGATGATGGACGGGAGACCATTTTTGAAGGCCAATTTGTCGACAAGGTCGCAGAGCATCCAATACTAGGTGTGACCGTCGATTCCGCAGCCCTTGGGTATGATCGATTTTACAAGCCCGAGCCTGGCGCAGTCGGCGACTTTATGGTCGTTCCCGAATCGGCAGCGGATTTGCGAGACCAGGTAGAGCTGCATGAAACGGTAGACCTCTTAACCCACGTAACCTACGCCTCGTGTATGACGTTGTTAACCGCTGCTGATAGGCTGGAAGAAGCGTTGCCAGAGAACGCTGCGCGTATTCGGGCTTATGTGCGCGATGCGCAGGTTAAGGATTATCGGATCACTCAATGCATCACGGATGCAAAAGGTGATAGATCGCGCCGGCCTTCGAACCAGGATGATCCCGATCAATATGTACGCGTGGTCGAGCGCCGGGACGATGGGGTGGTCATCCGTGGGGCGAAGCTTCACATCACGGCAGCATCAATGGGCCACGAGTTGATGACCATCCCAACCAAGTCCATGAAAGAAGGTGAAGATGATTACGCCATCGCGTGTATGGTCCCCGTGAATGCGCCCGGGGTAAAAATCATCAATACCACGTATGCCCCCCGAGGTGAGGACAAACGCGACTTTCCGATATCAGGCCAGCACCATACACCTGAAGGGTTTGTCATCTTTGATGATGTGTTTGTCTCTAACGATCGCGTGTTCCTGGACGGCAACCCGGAGTTTGCGGGCGTGTTTGCGCATTCGCTGGGGTTGTGGGAGCGGTTGGGAGGCCTTTCCAACATGGTTAAGGACTACGATGCGCTTACTGGATTTGCGCAACTGGTTTCCGAGGCTAATGGGTTGGAGCGCATGAGCCATATCAAAGAAAAAATCTCTGAGATGCTCATAAACGCCACCCTGTTACGCGGCTCTTTGGAGGCCGCGATTGAAAACTGTCAGATAACCTCGGACGGCGCAGCTTTTCCGGACGAGCTCTACGTTAACGCGGGGAAGTATCATGGCGCTGCCAATTGGTCGCTCATGGTTCGGCACCTGCACGACATCGCAGGTGGGTCTGTACTCACGGCACCTGGTGTGGCCGACTTTGAGAATGAATCAGTAGGTCACCTGGCTCGAAAGTACATGAGTACCAAACAATCTGTTGATGGACTTTATCGCGCGAGACTGTTCCACGCGATTAGGGATTACACAGCTGATGGCCTAGGCGGGTGGAACGCGGTCACCAGTCTGCAGGCAGGTGGTGGTCTATACGCCCAAAGGGTTGTATCGCGTGCGCACTACGATATGGATCGAGCGAAGAGGACCGCATTGGAAGTGGGACATCTCACAGAATATTTGGATCAAGTTCTCTAACTAGTCTGAACACAGATTGCCCAAGGTAAACCTGGACCTACCGACTGAAAGCGACCTCGAACCGCTGGGCAAGCTGGCTCAACCGTCGATCCAACGTCCAGAGCTGTGCGCCAGGGGAAATTAACGTCGATGCCAACAGTGTCAGGTCGATCAATCCACATCCCAAGTCGTACAAATGCTCTCGTTCAATGAAGCCCAAAACCTCTTCTGGGCTTGCTTCAGTGGCGTGGTTGAGCAAGGCGATATCGCCTAATGTTTGTTCACGAGGATCTGGGGGAGTGCCACACGCAAGCTCGCCGATAATCATTGGATGGGTGATCGCGTCATCTCTCAACAAGACTTCAACCAGTTGTACGTTGCCGCGTTTGAAGTGATCTACCCATACCGATGTGTCGACTAGAACGCTCATGAGGCGCTGCGTTTCGGTCTCCGTCGAGCAGAATTTTGCATACTGGGGCTGCTACCTCCAAGTGCCGCGAGACGTTTGGCAGCCTGTACTCTTATGAAGGTCGTGATGGCAACTCTAAAAAGGTCACCCCTGTCCATTTCAGGATCCGCGACCTCCAATGCCTTTGCGTAGAGTGCGTCGTCGATCGTAACTGTAGTGCGCATTGCTGGTTTCGTCGTTTTGTGCATCCAATTTGATGCGATATAGCATCAAAAATTACATCAGAAACAGGCGATAATCAATCGGAAGGTTACCCCGGTTAATGTACGAACTTGCTGATGACTGAGTAAAGGGGCGGCCAAGTGGGTATGATTGCACCTTTCTTCGATAGTTAAACAATTCATCCAGGAGGTAAAACACGATGAAGTTAGACGAAAATATCTCAGCAGTTATCACAGGTGGTGCATCTGGACTCGGGGCCGCAACGGCTCGAGCCCTGGCTGCACACGGCGTAAAAGTTGCACTTTTTGACTTGAATGCTGAAAAAGGTACCGCGCTCGCTGAAGAGCTAGGCGGTGTGTTCTGTGAAGTAAATGTTACTTCCGATGAGTCGGTTGATGCGGGTTTTGAGGCTTCGCGTGCGGCAATTGGCCAAGAGCGCATTCTTGTTAACTGTGCCGGAACCGGGAATGCGATCAAGACTGTCAGTCGCAACAAAGAGACTGGCGAGATCACCCATTTTCCCACCGATGCATTCGATCTCATCATTCAGATCAATCTGGTCGGTACGTTTCGCTGCATCGCAAAGTCAGCAGCGGGCATGGCAACGTTAGACCCGATCGAAGGCGAACGCGGTGCAATGATCAATACAGCGTCGGTGGCCGCTGAAGATGGGCAAATCGGCCAAGCGTCCTATTCGGCTTCCAAGGGTGGTGTGGTCGGAATGACCTTGCCGATCGCGCGGGACTTAGCTCAGGAGCTTATCCGCATCAACACAATCCTGCCGGGAATCTTTGATACACCTTTGCTGCAGGGTGCACCCGAACCGGTTAAGCAGGCGTTGGGTGCGCAGGTTCCCAATCCTGCGCGCCTGGGGGACCCCACGGAATACGCCTCGTTGGCCGTCGAGCTGATTCGTAATCCTTACATGAATGGTGAAGACATCCGCTTGGATGGCGCCATTCGTATGGCGCCTCGATAACCGAGCTCACTAACAACCAGAACCGGCGCTTCAGGGAGGTTAGAGATGGCGGATGTGGAATTCTTTTTCGACCTTTCCTCTCCCTGGACGCGTTTGGCGTTTCACAACATCAAGCCCATTCTTGCGGAAACAAACGCGTCTGTGCTGTGGCGGCCCTTTTTAGTGGGTGGTGTGTTTAACGCAGTAAACAGCGATGTTTATGCAAGCAGGTCAAACCCCGATCATCCAAAAATGCGCGCCGGCTCGCACTGGCTTGATGATTGGGCAAAACTTGCTGGTGTGCCGATGAATTTCCCCTCTGAGTATCATCCGTTGAGAAGCGTTGCCGCAATGCGGTTTTGTTGTGTGCTTGAAGATAGCCAAGAAGAGCTGGAGCGCTTCGCCGATCATGCCTTTGATGCCTACTTCAGATTGCAGCTGAATCTCGATGATCCGTCGGTCTTAGTGACTCTGGCGAACGAGATTGGGATGGATGGCGAGGAGCTACTGGCGCAATCAACCACGCAGGCGAACAAGGATCGTCTGCGTGCCAACACCGAAGAGGCGATCGCACGCGGGAGCTTTGGATCTCCCACAATTCTGGTGGGGGAGCGGCTGTATTTCGGGAACGATCAGCTGCCGCTCGTACGCATGCTGCTGTCCGGGAATCGCTAGACGGGTGGTTACTTCGCGCCGTCGAAAAATTCCTTGAATCCTGCAGGCTCGTAAGGACCGACCACAACCTGCTCTAACACTCCAATACCCTCACGCTCACCGTCGCTTGCGCGCACGACCTGCTGGGTGTGAAGGTTCTCGCGGGCGAGCATGTCCAGTTGACGCGGGTCGAATGACTCGTGTCCTGTGGCGAGCTCGCCTTTCCACATCCCCTGGCCCCACTCCGGGTGACCGTATCCCAGCCCCTTCATTTGAAACTTGAGGATCGGCTCCAGTTGGATAGTTCTTGTGTTACCTGAGAGGTCTTCGAGATCAATCTCTGCACTGGCCGCAAGGCGGGTGTTGGGGTGGTAGTCGATTCTATGCCGAGCAGTCGCCATGCGCTGATCGCCACCGTCGAGTACGCCTGGGATCATCTCTTCACTGTCATACAGAGGAGCGACTATCCCTTCTCTTATCAACGCCTCACCGCGTGGGCCATCGAAAAAGATGGCATGAGAGATGTGGTCGTCCCAAAACAGAGGCGCCCACACAAAGCAGATGCCGTCTGGGATGACAGGCGCACCTCCCGACTCAGGTTCGCCCACTCCGCGTACTCCCCAGGAACGGTCCTTGGTGCCGTGGCATTGCTCTGACACCACGCCGATTTGCCCTTCGGGGTGTGTAACGGTACCGCTCCAACGACCAAACTGATCGAAGCGCGTTGCGTCCATGACCCGCCGGGTACCATGCCACAGCGTTTGGTGTGCTTCTTCTATTGAGGCTGTTCTAGCGCTGAACGTGAGATCGCACGTTATGCCGCTGTCGTTTTCGATTAACACAACGCGTACGCGTTTCATCGGCTCCAGAATTTCAATACGAAAAGGACCGCACGACATATCCGTTCTTTCGTCCGGTGCGCGGCGTGAACCGTAGAAGCAGTGCTGAAGTTTGCCGGGTTGGACGACGCTGAAGGCACAATCCAGGATGCCGCGGTGCGGGTAGATCGCCATGCCGATGCCAAAGTAGTAAGAGCCATCCGCGGCGTAGCCGTTAAACCAGGTGCGGTCATAAACATTCCTGTCGCTGGTCGCGGGATGCGCCAATGGCTCGGATGTCTGGTGTACGGGGTAGTCGTCGAGTTTGTTCAGCATAGCGATGTGTGTGTTCCAACAGTTGTGTTGATTAAATTATCACCGATAACCTGCTGCAGGAACACGAATACTCAGGATCTTCCGGTTTGGTCCGGACGCGTCCTTCTGAAAACAGCAATAAACGGAGATTGCTCTCTTGCAAGAACTGTCCGATCCCGCTGATTTTTAAACTGTGCGTCTTGGCGTTGGGCGGCTCACCCGTTCGCAGCTTCCAGATCTGATGTGTGTGTGGCGGGTTGGGTATTATCTCGATGCGTCACCATCGTGTGATGGAGATGCTCGATGATCCTGCTACCTGTTTTTTCAAAGAGAAAAGGGAGGAGGGCATGCACAGCGCAAACGAAGCAGCCCGCAACCATCGTCAGTGAAAACTTCATCGCCGACAGGAAGTGCTGGCCGTAGGTTTCTCCCACCGAGTTAGGGTGCCTTGAGAAGAACGAGAACATAGGTATTTCCTTGAGACCTTTGGACAAAGTATGGTTCAATTGACCCTTGACGTTTTCTCAAAAAATCCACAAAAAATCCTGTATTTTGGTATTTTTAAACCAACTATTAGCCGTTAATGTGGAAAATATACCAAAAATACGCCTATTGACGGAATAACCGCATGTGAAATTAATGAATACGGAGTCCAGCGAGCGCTTGGCGACTCGGATATGATTTGCGCCATATCTACCTTTACCGTCGTCAGAGAGACCGAAGATGGGAAATAACGCGGAATGTCAGACCGCCCCCACGCCATCACATCCAATGGACAAAATTGATGTCCGCCAGCTGCGCTTCAGCTTTGATGATGTCAGTGAGCACAATCCCTTGTGGAGTCGGAGCTGTCCTGAATTTTCGATGTTCATCAACGCGCTTGGTGTGCATGTGCCTTACTTCGAACGGTTTTTGGTCAAGGTCATGCGTGAGTATCGAGATGGCATCGAGGACGAAAAACTTCAGGAAGACATCAAGAACATCATTGGTCAGGAAGCCCATCACGCATTTAACTTTGTGAAATGGAACCAGTACCTCGGCGAGCGATATCCGGAAGTTAACCACCTCGACGCAGAATCCCAGGACTATTTTGCCGCTGCACTTAAGAAGAGCGACAAATACAAAGTAGGTTTTACGGCGGGCTATGAGACGTTTACCTTCCTCGCCGGTTTGATCATTCTGGACCGCTATCACGAATTGATGGAAGACGCCGATCCTGTGCTCCGCGCGCTGTGGGTCTGGCATCAGGTCGAAGAAGTTGAACATGGCGCGGTTGCGTTCGAGTTCTACCAGGCGCTCTACGGTGAACACGAGTGGTACCGCAAGACGCTGGTGGTCCGAGCGTTTGGCCATATTGCGTGGGAGACCTTCAAAGCGTATCGGACGATGTTGCCGGTCGAAGGTTACAACGCATCGCTAAAATCACGCGTCAAAGCCTGGAGATTTTTTGCGGGTTTTGCATTTGATCTGGCCTGGTCCGCGCTGCCTGTGTTGCGCAAAGGCTATCATCCGAGAAATCATCCCATCTGTACCACCGAGCAAAATCAAATCGCCATTGCCTGGCGTGATTATCACAATAGCGGCGGAAACACGGAGTTTTTGCCGGATGATGTGATGGCGCAGTTGGCCGGCTAGATCGTCTGGCCCACAAACAATAATTATAAGGTGTTGCAAATGAATGAAACCGAACGATTCAGCAACCGAGTGATCGGTCATGGCATGCTGGTTTTGTTGATCGGATTGTTGTCGGGCTTTGGTCTGGTCTTTTCTTTGATGGATGCCGTGGCGCTCTGGCCGCTGCCTGCTCTAGATGTTCAGATACCCGGTTCTACGCGGGGCTGGCAGGCTGCCCATGTTGGCGGCATTTTAAACGGTGTCATGATGGCGGGTGTGGCTTTGCTGATGAGTCGTTTCGAGCTGACTGGCAAGCGCCTTAAATGGGTTGGCTGGGGCATGATCATTACGGGCTGGGGTAATACACTCTTTTACTTCGCGGGTAACTTTTCCCAGAACCGCGGTTTGTCCATGGGTGAAACACCGTTTGGCCCTGGTGATATCTGGGGTGCCCTGTCCTTTATCGGTGGCGGTGGGGCGATGTTATTTACCATCGTCGCCACTGTTCTGCTGGCGACGGCAGCCTTTGAGCGAGCGAGAACAACTTAAATTGATGGTGGGTGCACAATCCTGAATCACGAACGAGGCGGAATCTTGCCGTGGTTGGCGGTGGTTACCGTGTTACTGCTGGCGATTGGGTTATGGTTTTTTACTCGCCCCGACTCTGAATGGGATGCAGAGTACTTTGACTATGGGATGCCTACGCCGCTGGCCAGCGATGCGCCTCTCCATGAACCTTTTTGTGCCATACACCGTGACTTTTACGCTTTACCTGATGTTCTGATTGCGGAACACAAGCAATTTTCGTCCTGGACAGAAAGGCGGTTAGGGGCAGGTACGTTTAACTACGGACCGGTGCGACAACTGGTGCTGACCGATGCTGCACTCGAATTTGTCCATTCACACTCCAGGGCTGAGCTTGTTGCTGCGTTGGCGCCAATCATGGCATCTCCGGACGGCGGTCGGGCGGCGGTGATACTCGCCGGTCTGCCTTCTCGATCGAAAGCGGCGTTGTCGAATAACTCTGCCCTCGCCGAGGAGATGGATCGTCTCTATCGGCACGATCGTACGGCGCGGGCACCACTTGATGACCGAGCGATGCGTCAGGGGCCTCCGCTTCTGCTCTATAGCGGGATGAACATGGGCAGGCGCCTGGAGAGACCTGTGCGCCGTTCGCGGAGCGGCACGTTTGAGGCGCGTCTTGAAACTATTTTTGATGCGCGGTCGCGTTTGCCAATGTCCGTCATTGATGCGCCTGTCGTCGAGCAAGGTTCACCGTTTCGGGGTAAACGTTCGTCCTTAGCGGCGGTGACCGAGGCCTTCCCACCTCCGGAGGCGGCTGCGGGCTTGGTAGATTTTGTGGGCTCCTTTTCGCGCGAAGAGTTGCTCATCGCACTGTTTCCCTATGTCGCGGGGGCCCAGCCGGGGTCGAAAGATCTTACGGTGTTGATCTGGGCGAGCGGCCTGCAGGACACGCATTGGCCTTTGGCTAGCTCGACACCTGCGCTTGAAGAAGGTGTCGTGGATGAACTCCGGAATCGTTGGGCGGCAGAGCTGCTGGCTTTGTGCGAGTAAAGCCCAGGGTGTCAAAGCAGCAGGTTGAGTCCCGCTACCCAATTGACACTATTTAAAGATCAATCTAAACCGCGCTTTTTCCAATTCGACGGTTTGGTCTGGCTGCGAAAGCAATACTTCACAGCCAGTGCCACTCAGAACGTCGGAAGTGCCGGACTTGTCGAGCTCACGTAAGCGCTGAAGTTTCCAGGAAACATAGGGACGGACTCCCGCGGAGAATGGGACGTTCTGCAACGTTCCGCTGTAAACGCCAACCCCTCGAGGTGCCTCATCGCCTGAAACCGCATTCTCGACCGCCCAGGCGTGAAAACCTGCGTCCATTGCCGATAGCAACGGTGCTGCGTCCCCGCCTATCACGCGCAACACTGCCAGCAGAGTGGCTGGATAGTCGTCTTTAAACCAGCCGCCCATTTTTTCTGGAACCGGACGATTGCAGCGTTCGATCCACATGCAGACGTTTATGTATTTGTCGTACAAATCTTTTCGCGTGACTCTGTCCAGGTACAAATGTGCATAGAGCGGACCCATCAGTGTGCAGTCTGCCAGTGACAAACGCTGACCAAGAATGAAGGCGTGTGCGGCGAAGTGTTCGTCCAACGCGCTCAAGACTTCGTGTGTGTGGGCATCGATGGCGGGGATGGTTTCGTTTGTGACACCCAACATGGGCAGGTAGGAACTCATCAGATCCGCGACGGTATTGCCTTGCTGCAAGTTGCCTGTGAATGCGGAAAATGCGCGTCGGAGTTCTGCTTCGTTTTCTTCATACGCCCAGCGGGTGCGCATGCTCACTGTTGGAAAGAATTCGTCGGCGTACACTTCAAACAGGCGACATAAAAATCCGTTTGTACCTGCCGGAATCAGCGCAGGCTCTGGAAACCGCTCTTCGAGCATATCGATGATGTCGGTGGTGTCCTGGAACACTTCGTCCTCGGGAGAGAAGAGCACCGGAATAAACCCGACGCCGGTGCGTTCAGCGATACGCGGCTGGTCGGGCGGATACTCGACGTGGTGTATTTGCTTGTAACGCAGAGCAGGGCGCAATTTGGCGGAAAAATGAGAGCGATCAACCCCCATAAATACCCATGGATTGCCCATTCTCTTAGCCCTTAAATCTTTGAATTTGGTGAAGCGTAATCTGTTGTATGGGGTTAACACCACTCTCGCGGACGGGAGTATGCAGAAGTGGTAGAGGTTGCTTCTGAAATAATTCTCTAAGTTATTGATATAAAGGAACTTTATAGGCATTGGGGAGCGGTGGAGGGCGTCGATTTTTCTCCTCATAACCTCGACCACTTCGAGTTATAAATTTGTTCATCCGCCTATCATGCCGTTCTCTCACTGCGGCAAAGGTAGAGACACGTGGATAAAATTGAATCGAGCGAACACGGCGACGCAACCCGTGGGCAAGTGTCCAGGCGGTCGGCCGTAATGGCGGCAAGTGGTGCCGTAGGTGCGTTCTTCGCCAGCGGGCTTGCAACAGCCGGTGAAGGTACAGCGGGCCAACACGGGGATCATTCAGCGCCAAACGCAGACCTCCTCCAGGCAGTACACGATTGCCATCGGGCTGCACAAACCTGCTTAAATCACTGTCTTGAATCTTTTGCGGCGGGCGAAACCATGCTTGCCGCCTGCGCAAAAAGCATCGTTGCGATGACACCAATTTGTGAAGCGTTTGCCGTGCAGGTCGCCAACCAGACAAAGTATCTCGACGAACTAGCCAGCGTTTGCCGCGCGGCGTGTGTCGATTGCGAAAAAGAGTGCCGTAAACACGCTAAACACCACAGCATCTGCAAAGAGTGCGCGGACGCGTGTACTCACTTGATTGCGATGATCGACAAGAGGTAGCGATTCCCTCGGACTCCTGCCTCGTTGTTCAGGGTGCGGGGGTAGCAGCTCGGTGGTGCAACTCCATGCCAATTGCCTGCCGGGGTTTAAAGCCTCGCCAATAGTTCTTGGAACCGTCTTCACCGTTTGCGAATTGATCGCTGGTGTCGGTCGTGAACGATTGCTCCCAGGTGGCGTCGTTTGACAATACCGTAGGGACGTTGAGATAGGCTGCACGCTGTTGGTTGCCCTTTAATTTCCAGTCAAGAAATGCCGTAGCGAAGTGCACACCCGCGTTGAGTATTCTGTCGCGACGCCAGGTTGCGTCTTCGAAAGTCATCCACGGGCGAACGTCCAGGTGGGCGGACGGGGGCGCTGCTACCTGAACCAGATTGTGTTGGGCGTTTTGAAACACAAGCATGTAGCGGTCGGACGTGTTTGTTTTGTCGAAGATACGTTGGATCCCAAGATCGAAATCAGAGACATCATCCTGGCTTCCCGCAAGAATCAGGAGGGGGGGCTTTACCTGACCTAAAGCCTGATCGGACCAGACCTCATCCTCCTTGCCGCCCCAGGGAGCAAACGCGACCACTGCATCCAGGTAACTTCGGTCGAGCTGAGTGTATTCAGCGTTGTTTTCTGTCTGGTTTGCCAGTGCGGCGGCTGGAACAATGCCAAAGGCACTGCCTTCAGGGTCAAAGCCCGCGCCCGCGTGTCCAAGCACACCGTATCCCCCCATGGAAAAGCCGATCAGCCCGATCGCATTTGTGTCGATCACCCGACCGAGAGGGTTATTCGGATCGTCTGCCAGAGCTTTCATCTCATCGACGATGCGGCGTTGGTCCGGCACGCGATTTAACATCACGCGCGCAAACAAGTGAGCGGGTGTGCTGGGGTCATCTTCGGCATCACGATGGTCGATAGCAGCGACGATGTAGCCTTTGCTGGCAAGGTTTTCGGTCAGACCCGATAACACGCCGGGTGTATTCAACAGGCCATGAGATACCACCACCAGTGGAAAAGGCGTGCCCTGCAAAACCGGAGCATCCCGGACGGCGAAGCCTTGAATCTCGAAGGTCTCAGGTAATCCTTCTATTTCCGTGAAGCCTGTGTGGTAGCCGCCGGTGTAGATTGCGTTGGCTTGTTGGGTAGCGGAAACGTCTGCTGGGTAGAGCACGTCTACGCTCAGCCTGCGCGTCCAGGTAGGTGGGTCGCCAGCGACGAGGCTGGTCAGGCTGACGTCAGGTTGATCCTCGTAAGCAAATTCAAGGGTACGCACGCCCACCCGGTAAGGACCAGGGTGGGCGAGTTCGGGGGCATCATCTCCAGCGACAGCCGCATAGGTCAGACTGCTGAGGGTGGTTTCGTCGGATGTTTCTGCGCTGCCGCAGCTGCACAAAAGCAGGATTGAGGTAACTGAGATCCAGAACCGTTGAGACCAAACCCGTTGTCCATGTTGTCGCACGCCCGCCAACCCTAATTAAGCTGCCTGTATACCCAGGTAGTCTTCGTAATTTTTGGTATAGAAGCAATCCAGCTCTTCTTCTGTGGCGGAAACATCGTCGAGACTGCGTTCGAAATCGCCAAAGGGGTCTCGTCCGCCTTCGGGGTGCGGGTAGTCGGTGTTAAACATCAGGATGTCTTTACCCACGTTGCGCAGAATCCATCCCGTATTTTCTGTGTGCAGAGGCGCCACCCGCACCTGGCGTTGTACGTACTCCGACGGTTTGATGGAAAGCGCTTTCAGCTTTTCGTCAAACTTACCTAAAAGGGAGACACCCATATCCAGGTTCATGAGCGAGGCGGGCAGCCAGTTTGCCCCCACCTCGATCAGGCCAATCTTCAGATTGGGGAAACGTTCCAGCACACCATCATAGATCATGCAGGTAAGCCATCGCTCCACAGAGTGGTGAACAACCGGAAGATCCTTCGGCCGCGTGGTTTCCAGGTTGGACGGATTTGGCTTCGCATCGTTTGGCCCGTCCACATTCATATATGCGTTAGGCATGTTCTGCCCGCTGCCGATATGCAGGGTCACTGGTACACGTGCTTCTTCAAGCATTGCCCAGATAGGGTCGTAGCTCACGTGTGAAGGGGCACGTCCGTCCAGCGCATCTGAACCAATCCAGACCGTGCGAATCCCGGCGTCTAACGCCAGCTTTAAAGAGGTAGTGGCACGTTCCGGATCACGGTGGGACAGATAACCCACAGGCATCATGCGTGGATCGTCGGCGCAAAAATCGGCCATGGCTCTGTTCAACGCATCACAGCCGCCGTACACCACGTCCAGATCTTCGTGCCGGGAGAAGCGGGACGCCGCTAGGGTAGGAAATACCAACTGCGATGTCAGGCCCATGATGTCGAGTGATTCGCTGCGTTCCTTTTTGTCGGTGGCACCGTACGCCAGCCACTGGTTGAGCTTGGCTTTGTGGCCAAAGAGATTGCTTTTCAATTCTTGCGTCAGCTCGGGATCGTTACCCGCAAGACGATTTTCCGCTTGCTCGATCAGTGGGTCCAGAATTGGAAGGTCCAAGGAAATCACGCCAGGAAGGAACCGCTCAGCGATGTCCTTAGTTGTGTAACTTTCCAACCAACCTCTCGATTCGATCAGGTGACTGTCGGCGTCGTGTACTTTTCTGCCTGCAACGTGAGACATAACCATGAACTCCAATTCCGTTATTAGAGTAACTCTATAATAACGAAATTGGGCCGTCAATATTATTTTAGACTATCTATAATAAGAGTAATCTGTAGAGCCGGTTACTTTTTGCGGCGTGCTTGTTCCAGGCCCGCAAGGATATAGAGCATCGCTGCGTTGATAGCATCGTCTCGTTTTACCCGGCCGGTAGATGCGTATTCAGCTGCAGCGATTGAAGCGCCGGAGGACATGCTCACCAACAGCTCCGCTTGTCGGGGCTTCAGGTTGTAGGTTTCAGCGGTTTCTTTAACCAGGTATTTGGCAAGTCCACGGTTGTAGCGCTCCACATCGCCTTTGATTGCTCCAACCAGTTCGGGCTGGCTTTGGAGGATAGGAATGATGTTGCCGGGGGAGTAGTGGTCGAAGTTGGTTTCGATATTGATGCGTACAACTTCTTCGAAGCTCTCTGCGCTGCGCATCGCTTCTGTCAAGCGTGTACCAAATTCGTTGTATTCACGGCGCAACAAGGTTTGCAGCGTGTCCAACCGACTTTCGAAGTAGTTGTACACCAACGGGCTGGATACATCTGCAGCCCGGGCTAACGCTTCCATGCTGAAGCCATGTAACCCCTCTGCGAGGATCATCTGTTTACTTACGTCCAGCAGCTGGTTTTTGCGTGCTTCCGGTGAAAGACGAGTTCTGGTCTTTGGTTTTTCTTTCATTTTCTATGCCTCGAACGCAGTCTTATTATTGACAGTCTTAAATAGTGTCGTTATTTTAGTATCTCTATAGTAACAGCTATATTGGAGAGAAGACATGACGACACTTTATTACGCGTCCATTTTATCCCTATTTTTGATGGTGTCTGTGGTCTTGCCCGTCGCTGCTGAGATTGAAGAAGTTGTTGTCACAGCGCGTAAAACGGAAGAATCGATTTCGGAAACACCCGTGGCGGTTTCTGCGCTTTCTCAGGAATTTTTTGAGGAAGGTGCGATCAACACGATTGAAGAGGTAGCGCGTTTTGTTCCGGGTCTTGAGCTCACGCCGTTAAATACCTCGCGTGCCACCGGACCAAAAATGCGCGGTATATCCACCTTCAGCTTCAGCGATGGCTTCGAATCCAGCGTTGCGACAGTGATAGATGGTGTTGTCATGGGACGTGAAGCGCAAGGCTTCTTCGACCTGTACGGGATTGAATCCGTTGAAGTCCTCAAGGGCCCACAGGGCACTCTCTTTGGCAAGAACGCTTCTGCCGGTGTGATCAACGTTCGCACGCTGGCGCCGGAGTTTGAAACTGGCGGAGGCGTTGACGTGATGTATGGCAGTTATGGTGAGATCCTGACACGGGGTTCGATCACCGGTCCCATCACCAAAGATACGTTGGCTTATCGTCTTTCCGGCAGCCTGAATCAGCACGATGGCAAAATTGACAACGTTCTGCCTGGCCAGGACGACATAAACGACAAAGACACCTGGTCATTGCGAGGGAAGCTGCTTTTCACGCCGACCGACAGCGTATCAGCAACGCTCATCGCTGATTACGTTGAGGAAGATAATCGCTGCTGTCTCCCGACTTACCGGGTGATTGGCCCACCTTCTCCGGCGATTCTTTTTGCGCTCAACTCACCGGTTCTCCAACTGGCAGACGCATTGGATGCGCTCGGCATTGAAGGGGGAGAAGACAATCGTGAGGTGGCTGTTTTCGATTCTCGCATTCTCCAGGAATCTGAAGCGTATGGTGTTTCTCTGCAGGTTGATGCGGCTATGGATTGGGCCGATCTGACCAGTATCTCCGCATATCGCAAATGGGAGATTGATGAGTTTAACGAAGCGGACGGTTTGTCCACGTCCAATTTGAATGACCGCAACGGCACGGCTTCAGATTCCACCCAGTTCAGTCAGGAGCTGCGGTTAAATGGTCAGCTCAGTGACAACGTCGATTTTGTCGCCGGGCTTTACTATTTCACCCAGGATCTGGATGCCTTTGGGCGGGTAGATATTCAATTTGCTATTCCGTTCCCGCCGTTCTTCAACGTCAGCACCGCGGTGGATCGTAGTGTGCAGACAGAAAGCACGGCACTGTTTGGTGAGTTTACGTTTCATGTAACGGATGACTTTTCGCTGATTGTCGGCGGGCGCTACACGCGTGAAGACATTGAGGCGGATTACATGCGCGTCGCATCACCCCTCATTCCAGGGCTGCCGTTTGCGTCTAATTTCGGTCCGGATCTTGCCGGCGAGCAACAAGTGGACGATACGGATCTCTCGGGCCGGGTCATAGCACGATACTTCTGGAGCGATGATGTCATGACCTATCTCACCTGGTCGCGGGGCTACAAAGGTCCGGGCATCGATGTGGCTGAAAGTGCCAACGCAGGCTTTCTGGCGGAACCGGGTGGCCTGCCCGTGTTGGATCCGGAGATACCAACTCTCTACGAACTGGGCGCCAAGTTTCGACTTGCGGAAGATCGCCTGGTGCTGAATACCGCAGCTTTCTACCAGACGGTGGAAGATCTCCAGGCCATTGCCACAGATCAGTTCGGCATCGGGCGAAATCTGTCGATTGATGAGATTCTTTCCACGGGTGTGGAAGTGGACTTAACCTGGCTGCCCAATGTGGAGGGCCTGGCGTTCACCGGCAGCGTGAGTTACCTCGATACGAATATCGAAGATTTCAGCGATAGACCGGATCTGGAGGGTAATCGGTTCAGAGATGTGCCACGGTGGAATTATTCACTCACGGGCGACTATGCCTTTTCAGTAAGCGATGGCTGGAATGGTTTTGTGCGTGCGGAGGTTACGGGCCAGTCGCGTAAGAACAACAACCTGGACGACGATCCGACCGCGGATGTTGACGGGTACACGCTTGTTAACCTGCGGGTGGGTTTCATCAGCGCCGACGATCGATACCGAGTGACACTGATGGCGCACAATGTCTTCGACGAGGACTATCCTCATTTTGTATTCGGTTCATCCTACGCCGCGCTTGATGGGACAACGCGAGCCCAATTTTTAGGTGATCCGGCCACCTATGCCATTCAGTTTGGTGTAAATTTTTAGGGTAGATGGGCTTAATAGTGATGAGCCCCTTTGTGATGAAAAAGAGGGAGAGAAACGCATGAGCGCTTACGAGGCGTTGTCAGGCTGGTCCGATGAAACACGTAACGATCCTGCCGTGCAGGCGTTGCGAGACAACATCGCGGCTAACGCTGGCATAAGAGACCTGGAAATCCTTGAACAGGATGATCGGGACCGAATTCGCAAAGTCTTCTATCGCGACGGCTTTGTGGTGATTGGCGGCGTTCTCAACGACGAGCAGGTCGATTTTTTAGCCCAAGGGTGCAATGAGGTCATGCGCGACATCGTGGCACTCGATGACGACCGGAAAGGGAACAGAGGTGCACACCGATACTCCTTTGGCGGTTCGAGCTTAACCCGCAGCCAGTTACATCGACCCGAGTGGCAGATGTTGTTGGAACTCACCGTGGTGCAGGAACTTGTCGCGGATTTGTTCGGGTCCCCGCACTTCAGTTTGCGAGCAGCCAGTGGGGACTTTTGTCTGCCAGGGGCTGTCGACTATCAAATTCTCCATTCAGACGTACGCGACTGGGTAGATGATACGACCAGCCCGTTCAGTGCATTCCATGACCCCAATGGGCATGTTTCCATTCGCGATCTGCCATGTCCTTATCTCTGCGTTAACTTTCTGCCCCAGGACGTAGATCAGCTAAATGGACCCACTCGACAAATCCCGGGTACACAGAAGTCTCGCGAACCTATTCCTACGCTGGCCGAAGAACCTGAATGGATGCGTTTCTCGACAGTCTGTCCCGTTCCGGCAGGGGGCATCATGATCAGGGATGTGCGTGCCTGGCATGGTGGTACGCCCAACCTGTCGGATGCACCGCGAGCGATACCGAATCTCGAATTTTATGCGCCGTGGTTTCGTGAGCAGATATTGCCGGGCATTGATTACGCTGATTATCAAAAGCTCAGCGACCGCGCCCAGGAGATTGCAAAATTCTGCGTCGCCGATTCGAGTACGCCGCTAAAAACAGGTACGGTGTTCAGACCCCTGAGGTCGCAAGCAAAGAAAGACGCGTGAGGAAAACAATATGAACTATCGACAACTCGGTCGTAGCGCGTTGCGCGTCAGCGAGCTGTGTTTGGGCACCATGAATTTTGGTCCACGTACCGAACAGCCGGAAGCCTTCGAGATCTTAAACACAGCGGTAGAGGCGGGTATCAACTTTGTGGATACCGCAAACCAGTATGGTGGTCACCTTGGTGTTGGTACAACAGAAACCATCCTTGGCGCCTGGTTTAAGGAAGATCCATCTCGAAGAGACCGCGTTGTTCTGGCAACTAAGGTGCATGAGCCGATGTCGGACGACATCAACGACAGGGGTTTGTCTGCCCGACATATCCAGCAGGCATGTGACGCCAGCCTGCAACGTCTTGGGGTTGACCACATAGACCTGTATCAAATGCACCACATTGATCGCAGCGCTCCCATTGACGAGATCTGGCAGGCGATGGACCGACTTATCGCTCAAGGCAAAATTACGTACGTTGGGTCGAGTAATTTCCCTGGGTGGTCGATTACACAAGCGAACGAACGGGCGCGGGCCAGCCACAGGTTGGGAATCGTTGCGGAACAGTCGCTTTATAACCTGGTAGAGCGTCGCGCCGAAATGGAAGTCATTCCAGCATGCGATGCGTACGGGGTTGGACTAATTATCTGGAGTCCGCTGGCTGGTGGTCTTCTGGCGGGTTCAACCAACAGTAGCGATGGTCGAAGGAGCGCGCCGGATGCGCAAGCCGCCCGCGAGGAGCGCGCTGATCAGCTGACCGCTTACGAAGCGTTGTGCGGTGAGTTGGATCTCTCTCCAAGTGCGTTAGCCCTCGCGTGGCTGTTACATCAACCCACTGTGGTATCAACGATCATAGGTCCGGGGACCATGTCGCAACTGACATCGGTACTTGATGTTCCCGATATTGTGTTGGATGCGGAGGTACTCGCCCGCCTGGACGAGATATTCCCTCCGTGTGGTCCTGCGCCCGAGGCTTATGCCTGGTGAACCTGCTTTTCAACGGGGCCTAGTCCGTATCGGCGATGGCCACATGGCCTATCACCGTGCGGGCACGGCTGATACAGCCATCCTCTTGTTACATGGCTTGGGGGACAACGGGCTTTGCTGGTCACGTACCGCCCGTGCGCTCGCTGAAGAGTTCACGGTCATCATGTTGGATGCGAGGGGTCACGGTGGCAGTGCAATGCCAAACGATCCGGGTACCTACAACCCAGCGGAGGATATTCGGGAATGCCTGGATGCGCTGAATCTCGATCGGGTCATCGTATTGGGACACTCGGTGGGCGCCATCGCGGCGAGCCAGTTTGCAGCCTCTCACAACAATCGAGTAATAGCCTTAATACTCGAAGACCCAATCTTCCGAGATAAATCTTCTGCCCCGACGAAAGAGATGGTTGAGGCTTACGCAAAACAGGCTGGCGCCTTTCGCGAGATGAGTTTTGAGGATGTGGTAGCCCACGGACAAACACAGCACCCAACCTGGGATGAGTGCGAGTTCGAGGCCTGGGCGGAGGGGAAGCGTCAGGTGAACCCGGCAATATTGCAGCAGTATTGGTTCCCGGGTTGGCGAGAACTGGTAGAGAGGGTACAAGTGCCAACGTTGATGTTGCGAGGGGAACCTGGCAGTGACAGTGCGCTTTCAACCCGGATAGCCAAAGACATTGAATCGTTTAGACCGGCAATACAATCTGTGGTCGTTGAGGGCGTCGGCCACAATATCCATCGAGAAAATTTTGCACAATTTCTGTCGATTGTGGTCGAATTTGTCAAAGCTCTCCCCGTAACCAAAGGGTAACAATGCGACTACACCTCTCGACATGGCAGGAAGTGGAAACCTACCTCCAAACCAGTAAAGCGATCCTCATTCCCATCGGCTCAACTGAGCAACATGGACCAAACGGCTTGATCGGAACCGATGCGCTGTGCCCGGAGATCATCGGCGGGCTTGCGGCCGAGGAAAGTGGACTCTTGATGGCACCCACTTTTAACGTCGGCGTAGCGCAACATCACATGGAGTTTGCGGGATCAATGACGCTGCGACCTTCAACGTTTATCGCCAACATGGTGGATTGGGTGGACTCGCTGGCAAAACACGGATTTACCCACTTTTACTGGCTGAACGGTCATGGGGGCAACATTGCCACCATCAATGCGGGGTTTGCTGAGATCTACGCCAGTCGTTCGCTTGCCACGGGCAATGGCAAGCCGCCGATCAAATGCAGGCTGCGTAACTGGTGGCAGGGCAAAGAAACCTTTGAGAAGTGTAAAACGCTTTACGGCAAGGCACATGGATCGCACGCGACGCCATCCGAGGTTGCGGTGACGCAGTTCGCCTATCCCGAACACATCAAGACTGCAAAACTGTCGCCGGAAATTGCGCCCAGTGGCGGGTTTACCGATGCCAGCGATTATCGGTCGCGCTACCCGGATGGACGTATTGGTTCAAACCCGGGGCTGGCCACACCGGAAGACGGTGAGGTGCTGGCCAAACTGGCCGCAAAAGAAATCATTGATGACTTTCAGAGCTTTGGGGGTACGGCTTAGCTGACTCATTACGATGACCTTCCAACTCTGTTATCACCGACTTCGGCAACTTGGGGTTCTGCTGGTCGTCTGCACGGCGCTTGCCGGATGTAAAACCCCGTTCCTTACCTTCAGCGGTGGCATGCTCACTGCACCCGAAGCGCGCGCGACTTCCTTTGCTTTTGCGGGAGAGTTCAGACTGCTGACATTAGAGGTGCGACCGGAGAAGCCGTATTCGGTCTTCTTAAGAGTCGTCATGCGCGATGACCACCTTTATATCGACGCGGCAGAGCGGCGTCGTTGGCATAAATACATCAAGGCTAACCCGGAAGTGCGTATTCAATTGGGAGATACGGTGTATCCCGCCAGAGCCGAGGTAGTCGAAGATCCGACGCTGCTGAGTGAGTTTCTTATCGGGCGCACGATCTACCGAATTGTGCCCCGCTGAATTTTAAGGAGCCGCTACGTTTCTGCCGCTGGGCAAAGTGGGCGGCGCAGGAGATCCATTTGCTGAAACGCGTGCTCTATCTGATGTGCCGCAGTGAGGAGTTTGTGGTCGCCGTGCATGGGGCCAACAATCTGCAAGCCGAAGGGTAGTCCCCCGTCATCGAGTCCGGCAGGCACCATGATGACCGGATTGCCGACCACCGTCAGGGATGCTGTCAGCCCTAACCAGCCCATGTAATTTTCCACGGGTTTGCCATCGATGAGTTCTGGATAAAGTTGTTCGTGGGGGAAGGGCGGTACGCTCATGCCAGGGATAATGAGCAGGTCGTACTCGTCAAAGAGATCGTGGCATTTTCTGATGAGCTCTAACTGTTGACGACGCGCTCCGGCGATATCAACCATGGGTGTCTTAAGGGCCGTGTTGTAGGTTGCCAGCAGGTTGGGGTTCATCTCGGCTGGCCAGTTTTCAGCCTGGTCAAAGTATTGAGTTGCGAAAACATCCTGCCGCAGCAACCAGTCTACGCCGGGCGCATCTGCCAGGCTGATATCGTGCCAGTCACAGGTTTTGAAGAGGCTGCTGAACTCTTCAACGCGTCTACCAAACGCCTTCTGGTTGGCCTCAGATACAAGCAACCCACCGAGATCAGCGCTGACCGCCACGCGTAGTTGCCCAAGATCGATATCGTCCAGATTGCGAAACTGGGTGGCGTCCAGCGGAAATGCCATCGGGTCACGGCTGCCGCCAAGACCACGGTCGGCAATCACGGACAGCATGAGGGACACATCTTCGACAGATCTGGCTATAGAACCCTGCAGGCTGTAGTGGGTAGATGGGATGGTCCTTTCTTCGTTGGGCACAACGCCAGGTGATGCGCGGTAGCCAAACACACCGCAGTAGCTGGCAGGTATCCGCAGGCTGCCGCCGTGATCTGATCCTGTTGCAATGGGTGCCATGTTCGCGGCCACCGCCACAGCACTCCCGCCTGAGCTGCCGCCGCATGTCAGATTGGTATCGAACGGATTGCAGGTGGTGCCGAACAGCGGGTTTTTAGTGTTCGCGCCGATGCTGAACTCAGGGATGTTGGTTTTGCCGAGAACAATTGCACCCGCAGCGCGCAGGCGTTTCACGATACCGGCATCTTCCGTGGGCACTCTGTCACGGTGGATTGGGCTGCCCAGCGTTGTCGCCACACCTTCGGTCAACTGATTGTCTTTGATGAGTAAGGGTATACCAGCGAGTGGTGGCAGCGATCCGCGTTCTCTACCTTCCAAAGCGCGTGCTTCTTCTCGGGCTCGATCAAAGCAGGTGGTGACCACCGCATTTACGCTCGGATTGGCGACCTCTATCTGTGCGATACAGGCGTCGACGAGCTCCAAAGGTGAGATTTCACCGCTGCGGATCTGAGAGACGGCCTGGGTTGCCGTCAGTTGAGCAAGTGCATCAGCCATCTGTGCGTCACAAACAGTGCTTTGGCGGTAGAATAGCATGACGCAGGGATTACTAAGCGCTTCTGTGAGGAAAGAGGGGTGAGCGAAAGAGAGTGAGGGAAACATGAGCACAAATGTTGTTGTCACGGGCGGCACGTCAGGTATTGGTGCGGCGGTTATAACCAGATTGCTTGCCGCGGGGTGTACGGTATGGAATCTGGACGTGGCTACGGATGATTCCGCATCTGTGCACACCATACATTGTGACCTGGCCGATCCTGCAGCTGTTGTACAGGCTGTCAATGAACTGCCCGACCGAATAGATGGATTCATCAGCGTAGCGGGTGTCGCCCCTGGATCGGTTCCTGATATACAGCTTGTGGCCGTTAACTTTCTGAGTGTCCGTTTGCTTGTTGAACAACTCGTTCCGAAAGTGAGCGACGCTGCCAGTCTGGTGATTGTTGCATCCAGTGCAGGCCGAGATTGGCGTGATAATGAGTCAGCGGTCACCGCGTTGCTGGATACCGCAGATTTTGATTCCGGGCTGGCTTGGTTGAACGACCACCAACATCTTTGGCAGGACGACCCTTATAAGTTCTCCAAGCAATGTGCGGCAGCCTATACCTACCGCGCTGTGTCTTTGGGTCGGGATCGGCGTGTCAGGGTTAACTGCATAAACCCCGGGATTGTTGAAACCCGCTTATCCCCCGCCTTCCGTACCATGCTTGGTGAAGACAAGTTCGACTACATCGTGAATGCCAGCGGACGTGCGGGTCAGCCTGATGATGTAGCAGCCGTTGCTGAGTATCTGCTGCTTGGCGACAGCGAATGGGTGAATGGCGTAGAGCTTACCGTGGACGGGGGGTACTACGCGGGTATTGTGGGGGGCTGGATTACTCCGCCGTGATGCTGTTTTCGCAATGTGTGGTCTGAGTTAGACTCGATATCAAGCAGGTAGGGGTTATTTGATATGTACGATCTCATCATTAAAGGTGGACAGGTTTACGACGGCACGGGTGCCGATGCACGTACCCTGGACGTCGCGGTCGAGGGTGATCGAATTGTCGAAGTGGGCGAGTCTGTGACCAGTCCGGCCCGAAATACCATTGACGCCGACGGGGCGATTGTGACCCCGGCCTGGGTAGATATTCATACCCACTACGACGGCCAGGTGACCTGGGATTCGGAAATGAATCCTTCCGCCAGTCATGGCGTGGGTACCATAGTGATGGGCAACTGTGGGGTGGGCTTTGCACCGGTTGCTCCTGGTGGTGAGCAGGATCTCATCGAGTTGATGGAAGGGGTGGAAGATATCCCAGGCACCGCGTTGCACGAAGGTATGCCCTGGGGTGCCTGGCGTAGTTACCCTGAATACCTGGACTTCCTTGCAGGACGTGAGTACGCACTCAATATCTCTTCGCTTGTTGCACACGGTGCCGTCCGTAACTTTGTCATGGGCGAGCGTGGGCGTACCAACCAGGCCGCAACCGAAGGCGACCTGTCCAAGATGTGCGACATCGTTGAAGAAGCGATCCGCGCGGGTGCGGTAGGTTTCTCAACATCCAGGATTTTGGGTCATAGATCTATTCAGGGCGAACCGGTACCTGGCACGTTCGCAAATGATGCAGAGGTGATGATTATTGCGCAGGCGCTGAAACGCGCAGGCAAAGGTCTATTTCAGATCATCCCCTCCAGCACCCTTGGACCTGGCGCGGAAGGATTTGAGGAACATACCTCGCTCGAGCAGGAAATTGATTTGATCTCCGCGGTCAGCCGCGAAAGTGGTCGGCCCGCAACGTTTACCTTGTTCCAAGTGGACAGTTGGGAAAACAAATGGCGCGAAGCCATTGAGCGCGTGAAGCTGGGTAATCAAGCCGGGGCGCAGGTTTATCCGCAGGTGGGCAGTCGGCCCACTGGCCTGGTGCTCGGTCTCCAGACCTATCATGGCTGGATGATGAAGCCGACCTATCGAAAGCTGAAAAACCTGCCGTTGGCAGAACGCGTACGCGAGATGCGTGAGCCCGAAATCAAGCAGGCGATATTAAGCGAGGCAAACCTTGAGGAAGGTGTGCCCATGGGTTCCATGGAGTTTGGTATCTCCAATGTTGAGTTCGACATGGAACAGGTGTTTGTCCTGGAAAGCGACAGCACCTACGAGCCGCTGCGTGAAACGAGTGTGGCAAAACTCTCGGCCGATACGAATCTCTCGCCCGAATCATGGCTGTACGACTACCTGGTTCAAGACCCCAACCACATGGTGATCTTGTTCTTCACCAACTACAGCGACTTTAATCTGGACGCCGTCCGAGAAATGCAGATGGACCCGGCCACGGTGACAGGGCTTTCAGATGCAGGTGCGCATGTTTCACTGATTTTTGATGCGGTGAACCCGACCTATCAGCTGACCTACTGGGCCCGTGATCGGCAACGCGGCGAAACGTTACCGCTCCCCTATGTCATTCATCGCGCGACACAGAAAAACGCGCAGCTCTTTGGCTTTAACGATCGAGGCTGCATCGGTGTGGGGATGAAAGCCGATATCAACGTCATTGACTTCGATAACCTGAAGCTCGGTGAGTTGGAGATCATTCGCGATCTACCTGCTGGGGGCAGTCGCTTGATGCAAGGGGCTTCAGGCTATCTTGCCACGGTGATCAATGGTGAGGTGACCCGTCGGTTTGACGAAGATACCGGCGCCCGGTCTGGGCGCCTCATTCGCAGTTAGCTCGCCAAATCTCAGGCGGGTTTAAACACCGGCAACACGCCGCCGTCTGGGAATGTTTCGAACGCGCTGACAACCGCATCTCCGGCTTTGACCGGATTTGTTTCGGTATCGACGATGTTGGTCATCAGTCGCAGTCCTTCCGGTATGTCCACCTGTGCTATGACAAGCGGCAACCGATCTTTGTGCCGCGGGTGGTAGACACGCTGCAGTCGACCGTGACTGTAAACGGTGCCTTCGCCACTGGCGTCGGCCCATTCAATATTGTGTGAACTGCACTCGGGGCAGATGGTCATGAGGGGCCAGCCCCATTGCCCACAGTCGCCACATCGCTGCAGACGCAGTTTGCCGCGCTTGGCGCCTTCAAAAAACTCAGCCGTTTCGGGTCGAGGTTCAGGTATCCAGGTATCTGTCATCTGTGTCACCTATGCTGCTGTTGGCGAAAGAAGGAGGTTGGCGTGGTAGTTGAGCACGCCGCCGTTGCCAGTGACCAGGATCAGATCGTTTGGTGCCTGGCGTTCGCCGCCTTGTCCTCGACCCTGTATCACACCCTCTGTCACAGGGGTCATCCCCCACATGTAAAAGGCGGACAGTTCGCCACCGCCGGTGTTAGTTGGGAACGATCCGCCTGGTCCCAGTTTGCCGTCTTCGACAAAGGCACCGCCTTCCCCTTTCTCGCAGAAGCCGTAGTCCTCTAACGTAACCAGCACGGTATAGGTATAGCAGTCGTAGATCTGACACTGAGTGATGTCTTCAAGTTTTGCATCGGCCATGGCCAGTGCCTTAGCTCCGGCTTTGGCACCGGGGCCATAGAGGAGGGGATCATGATTCGAACGACCTACGTCATGGTTGTGCTGCTGGGCCCAGCCACGAATGTAGACGGGCGGTTGCGCGAGGTCTTGAGCACGCTCGGCTGTGCTGACAATTACGCAAACGGCCCCATTGGATACCAGGCAGCAGTCAACAACGTGGAACGGTTCTACCACCCACGGGGAAGCATGATAGTCCTCCATGGTCATGGGTGTGCGCATGGTGGCCTGCTCGTTCATGGTCGCCCACTCCCGCTGAGAGATGGCGATCTGTCCCAGCTGGTCTTGCGTGGTACCGAAGGTGTCCATGTGGCGTTGTGCGCCCATCGCGTACATGGGATTTGCACCGGCAAATCCGTAGATGGGGTAGAGCATGGTCATCGCGTCGGGGCGTGCGCGATTTGAATAGCTTTCGCCGCTGCGCTTACCTTCCTTCAAAGGGTTGTCAGCGAACACACAGGCAACATAGTCGGCCATGCCGTTTTCCACCGCCATGGCGGCGTACTGGATCATCTGTGCAGCGCTGGAGCCGAAGCCCTGCATGAACGTCAGCACATTGAGTTCCTGCAATCCCAGGCGGTGGTGTAGACCCAGATTTACAGAATTGGTTGTGCCCGCGTTTATCAACAAGCCATCGAGTTGTGATTTATTAAGCCCGGCCTCTTTCAGCGCGAGATGAACTGCCTCTACAGCTAAGTCGTTGGACGAGCGATACACCCGACCCATCTCGGTCATACCCAGACCGCAGATTGCTGCCTTCCCACTCATGGGATGTGCCATGTTGTCCCCTTCGTTTTTTCAAGCCAATATGTTTGCGATGTTACAACAAGCCTGGGAGATATCTAACTACGACACTGAGCCCAATGCTTCCAGCTTCTTCAACCCCGTGTTGAGCACTTTTTTCGTTTTGAGCCCAAGTTCTTCTAAACACTGCTTACGGTAAGGTGGGTTATCAAACTGTTTCATTGCGGCGTCAAGGAGTTTGATTACACTGTCCCCATAGGCGGTTTTCGCAAGCACCAACCCTTGTTCCAAAGTACTTTGTTCCCAACTCCCTGCCATATGCGCGAGGTCGATAAGGTCGCGGGATCGCGTACTTTTGTCCAATCCGCGGTCTGCGTTTGCCAGTAGCTTCTCGGCGAATGCAGTTGAATGGTCCAAACAGGGAACCGGTAAACTGGGAATGGTTGTGCCGTTAAGCGAAATGCGGGCTTCGCGTATGATTTCAAACTTTATTGGCTGTGAGTCGATCTCAACGAATGTTCGAATGCCGTACATATCAGCCCGCACGTCGCGTAATAGCTTCGGTGTCTGAACGAAAAGATCGCCGAGAGAAGTGCTAGTGATTTGGTTGCGGAGAAATCGATATCCTTCCTGATCGGCACACAAGAAATCAACGTACAGAGATTCGCGGTATTCCTTCAGTTCCAATACAACCCTTGTTCCACCCCCGAAAAAACACTTACTTTTTGAGAGTGCATCTTTGGACAATGCATTTAGAAGCTTGAGAACTCTTACGTGATGTGGTCGGATCAGATTAGGCATTTACCAATCCCCCACCCAATTCGTTGACAAGGACAGCGATCAGTTCTTGTTCCCTGGCCTCCAAGCTGTTTCCGTTTATCAGACGCCAATTTCGTTCATAGATGGCGAACGCATCTGCTCGAGTTAAATAGTCAACTTTAAGGTTCCAACAGAGTTGTTGCAGCTGTGGGTAGTCCTCGACGTCGATAAGCTCTGTTGCCAAAAAATTCTCAAAGAGCTTACGAAAGCCGGGATTGTTCAAGCCTGCACGCAAGCGTCTTGCAAGCGGTGCTGGAAGTTTGGCTTGATAGAGTTCAAGTCCCGCAGCACGGTCGCGTTCCCGTTGACGTTGTTTTGCCTTTCGTAGCTGTAAGGTTCTTTGATTCACAGCTCAACAATGATGACATGTCATCATTGTGTCAACAGTGCCCACAGCAAAGAAAATTGGGAGGAACACTGTCATCTGCGCATGTGTTTATAAGATTCATCGTACTATGCACATCCAGGTCAGCTTTTTGCTGTAAGAGGTGGAGTAGGAGGAGATAGGAATGTCAGAACGCAAAGCCCTTGTCATTGGTGGCACCGGTCCGACTGGACCAAGCCTGGTGCAAGGATTGTTGGACCAGGGTTTTGCGACAGCGATCCTACACACCGGTCGTCACGAAGTGGCATCAATGTCGGATCAGGTTGAACACATCCACACCAATCCCTTCAAGATTGATGAACTTGCTGCAGCCGTCGGAGACCGGACCTTTGACATTGTGTATTCCATGTATGGCAGGCTGCGCGATATCGCCCCCTGGTTTGTTGGAAAGACAGGAAAGTTTGTCGCGGTAGGGGGTATGCCCAGCTACCTGGGCTATGCGATGCCTTCGATGTTGAATCCTCCTGGTCTTCGGGTGCCAACGAGGGAAGATGCGTCTCGCTCGGACTCTAAGGAAAATGAAAAGACCGCAAAAATGGTTGCGAGCGAAGATCTGGTTTTTGAGCATCATCCAACCGCTACACTCTTTCGATATCCCCTGATCTACGGTCCGGGGCAAATTCTTCCTCGCGAATGGATTGTGGTGAGACGGGTGCTTGATGGTAGACGGCGAATGATTGTCGCGGATGGCGGACTGACCCTCCGGACAATGGGGTATGGACCCAACGTTGGACACGCGCTGGCGGTGGTTGCGCAGAACATAGCCTCGTGCGAAGGAAAAACATACAACGTTGCAGACGAGCAGTCGTTGACGGCAGCTCAAACCATCACGGTACTCGCGCAAGCCTTGGATGTGGAGATGGAACTCGTGAGCTTGCCCGCGTCGTTGGCAACACCTGCGCGTCCATTTTTAACCTCTGAACATACTTCCCATCAGCATTTGAGCGTCGATGCTATCCGTAACGACTTGGGCTATCGCGATGTGGTGCCCGCAGTTGAGGCGTTGGCTGAAACTGCACGCTACCTGAGGGACAACCCGGTAGAGAGGGGATCGATCACTGAGCAGCGTCTGCAGGATCCTTTTGATTATGCCGCAGAAGATGAACTGATCGACTCTTATCGAGTTGCAACAGAACGCGTCGAGGTGCTTGCGGAACAATACGATCCCGAATTCCGGAACCGTTATGCGCCGGGTTCAGGGGATTGGCGCTTGGTCAAGGCGAAAGACCAACCGATCAACTAACAAAACATCTGAGGCTGGGACTTAGGCTCTCTGTGATTGCAGTGCCGCGGCATCGGCTTGATCGAGATACCTGTCGGGTATGTTAAAACCGAAAATTCTCGCGGCATTCAACCCAAGTATTTTGGCTCGTTCGCCGTCTTCCAACCGACCCATCTGGCGTTCAATGGCTTGAGCAGAGTAGGGCCATGATCCCTCATGGTGAGGAAAATCGTTCGCCCAGAGGAAGTTGTCCACCAGGCCAAATTCGCTGGCGAGTGCGAGTCCAGGGGCATCCTCCTGAAAACTGGCGAAGCCCTGCCGCTTGAAATATTCACTCGGAAGAAGCTCGAGCTTTGGGCGTACCCACATATGGTGTTTGTTGTAGGCCTCATCCATCGCTTCGAGCATCCATGCAACCCATCCGATACCGGCTTCGATGGAACCAAAGCGAAGTTTTGGATGCCTCTCAGCTACACCTGACGCGCAGATGTTTACGATGGGTTCCATTGTGGGAGCGAGAGAGTGCACTGCATAGTTGATCACCGCACCGCCCTGGCTCCGCGCTGTACGCGGATCGCGACCGGTAGAGACGTGAAAGGTAACGGGCAGATCCACATCTTCTATGCAGTCCCAGAGTGGCTCAAATTCTTTGAGGTTGTAGTTCAGATCATCAACGTCTGGTGACCCAAACACTGGTTTACAGGGTAAGCAGATGCCTTTGAAACCGAGGGCAGCACAGCGCTGAATCTCCTCGATGGATGCCTTTATCTCCGCAGGGGCGACACAGGCCATGGGCGCAAGTTGTTCGTTGTATGGGCCGTAGCTTTCCCATGCCCACTCGTTCCAAGCGCGACACATCAGTTGTGAGAAGGCGGCATCTTTGGTCGCCCACATGGCTAACCCGACGTTCGGGAACAGGATTTCAGCATCTACCCCGTCCAGAGCAAGCTCAGCAGCACGTTCCTCGGGATTCCGCCCGCTTTCGTAGCGAAGCTTTTCATGGCCTTGGAGGGGGTTTACCCAGTTGAGTTTGGCCGGGCGAAAGCCTTCGGTCTTTTGATACTGTGTTTTCTTATCCTTACCAACAACCACGGTTGGCAAACGATCGTGCAGTTCTTCGGGCAATCTTTCTTTGAAGATTTTTCGTGGCTCCTGCACGTGACCGTCAGCCGACACCATGAAAAATTTGTTGGGTGAATCGGGATGAGGAGATCTCGGCCAATCAACAGAGCCTGGGGTTTCGGTACGCCAGACGTTGTGCTCATCGGGTGCTGGGATTGAAGTGGTCATCGTATCTCCCCTGACTGTTTCAGGTGATTCTAACCCAAGTTAAAGCCGTACTCGTATCCCATTCGTCGCAACTGATGACTTGAATAGGATTCTATTGAGGGCCAATAATTGAGGTAAGCTTTAGGCAAACAACAAGATATAGAGGAAGGAGCGCACAATGAGTGAATTTAAAGACAAAGTGGTAGTGATTACAGGCGCAGGTGGCGGCCTGGGTAAGGCGCATGCATTGGAATTTGCCAGTCGCGGCGCCAAGGTGGTGGTGAACGACCTGGGCGGGTCCGGCGACGGTGTCGGTTCAGGTGATGCCGCCGATCTTGTGGTGGAAGAAATCAAAGCCGCTGGCGGTGAAGCGATTGCCAACAAAGCGAGTGTCTCAGATCGTGCAGGCGCACAGTCGATCATCGACGACGCCGTCAGTGCATACGGCACAGTGGATATTCTTGTTAACAACGCTGGCATATTGCGCGACAAGAGCTTTAACAAGATGGACATGGATGACTGGGACATCGTTATGGACGTGCACATCAACGGCACCGCGTACGTCACCAAGGCAGCATGGCCCATCATGTATGAAAAACGCTACGGTCGCATTGTGTTCACAAGTTCCGTATCCGGCATCTTCGGCAACTTTGGGCAGGCGAACTACGCGGCAGCTAAAACCGCGATGGTTGGGTTGATGAATTGTCTGGCGGTAGAGGGTCTGTCAAAAAACATTAAGGTGAACACGCTCGCGCCCTCGGCCGAGACGCGGCTGATTGGCTCAATTCCAGGTGTGGAAGTAAACCCGGACAATCCGGAACCCATGCGACATCCCAAGCTAGTTACACCAGTGGTGCTTTTTATGTGCACGGAAGACGCTCCGACCGGCATGACCTTTCACGCGGGTAACGGTCAGTTTTATCGCAGCGCTACCTATGTGAATGACAACATCCAATTCGATTCACCGGATATCAATCTGGAGGATCTGCTGGAACGTAAAGACGAACTCATGGATATGGGTAACGTACGTGAGATGAACGGTCTGATCTGGCTGCAGGAGCGACAGCAGAGAAGCTAGGCCAGATGATTGGCTTGGTCGGGTAAGGGGTCGCACCATGCGCTATCCACTTGAAGGTATTCGGGTCCTCGACTTTTCGCGTGTTGTGTCGGCCCCCTTTGCAACCAGGATGTTGGCGGACCTGGGCGCTGATGTTGTAAAGGTTGAACCGCCAGACGGCGATTCAACCCGCACGCAGGGCAAGAACATCGGTGGTATTGCGGGGATGTACCTGCACCATAATGCCGGTAAGCGCAATGTATGTATGGATCTGCGTGCGGAAGGTGCTATCGATCTGGTTAAGTCTTTGGTCGCGCATGCGGACATCGTGGTAGAAAATTACCGTCCCGGCGTGATGCGGCGGCTGGGGATCGACTATGAACGTCTAAAAGAGGTAAAGCCCGACCTCATCATGTTGTCGATAAGCGGCTACGGACAGAGTGGGCCGGAATCCGAACGTGCCGCATATGCGCCTGTTGTGCATGCGGAAGTTGGGATGATGCATCACCAGGGTACGCGGAATAACGCGCCGTTTGGTGACCCGCCCGTGTCTTTAGGTGATACCAATGCGGGTTTGCATGGGGCAGTCGCAATCCTTGCTGCTCTTCAGATGAGGCACCAAACCGGTCTTGGTCAATACATCGACATGGCGATGATGGATGCATCCTTTTTCACAGATGATCGGGTGCACTTCGCCTTGGACGACCTGGATGATTCGTTGCCAGAGTTTCCTGTGATTGATTTGCCTTTTGGCAGGATCGTCTTTGCGACCAATATGCAGATGGTGTTCCGCCAACTTCACCGTCTTGCGGGCATGCCCGACCCGGCAGTCGATGAAGAAGACTTGAATACCAAGGTCCGCTTGAGAGAAGACGCGATCGGCGCACGACTGTCGGAGTGCCGGGATATTCAAGAATTCAGCGATTTGATGGACGCGCTGAACATCGCCTGGGGCGAGGTACGTAGCCCTCGGGATGTTCACAACCAGCCGACATTGGTGCATCGAGAAATGATCGCTCAAATAGATGATCGCGCGGGCGGCACCCGCCCGGTGCAACAATCACCTTATCGTTTTTCTAATGCCCGCAGCGGAGTTAGAGGACCGGCGCCACATAAGGGTGAGCATAACTTTGAAGCACTAACCAGTTGGCTGAGCTTGAGTGATTCGGAGATTGCGCGGCTGCAGGATGCGGGTATCGTGGTCGAGTCAAAGCAGAACAACACTTAGGAAAACCCGGCCTAGTAGCGATCAACTCCAGGTTCAACAAGCTGCAAGGTGCTTCAGCCGTTATATTTCTTGGCGCAGCGGTAATTCTCCGCGTCCTTGATATCGCCTTTGCCCTGGTATATTGCAACCTGAGGATAGGGACACAACAGGTGCGTGGACTTGGTGTCTGGATCTTTGTCCTTGGTCGCTTCTGTTACCGCGTTGTACCAATCAACACTTTCGCTCTGGAGCATGCCGAACACTTCAAACCAGTTTGAGATGCCTGGATTGGTTCCCACAAGCGCACCAGGCGCTTTGTCATTCTCGACCCATTCCACCATGGGGGTGATGTAGTCCGCCAACCAGCCACCAGTGCCAGCAGCGCAGTGCAGCATGTTAGGCACCAAGTAAGTGCGACTGAAGTCGTCGATCACAGCTTGGCCGCCGCTCAACTCGGCCGCCTCCGTAAGCAGGTCGATCGTGTCTTGTGGTCGAAGCGGCACATCCTGCCAACCCTGATAAATCAAGAGCTTCGATCCGTTTGCATGGAAGCGACTGAAATCCGGTGGGGGCAGTTCAACGGGTGCCGCGCGACGGGCAAGTTCGGCTTGATCGTGAATAGGGTCGAATTCATCGAGATCAAACGTTGGGTCTTCGTGGGAGAGGCGCTGCGCCATAACGCCGAGGCTGCCGTATGCTGTGGCGGGCAGCCCGTCGAGCACTGCTTCCTGGCCAGGGATACCGGTGACCCACATCATCCAATCACCCTGGTCTTCATCGCCAGGGAAGATGCCGTTGTAAACGACATTTCCCGCTGCATCTTTTAACCCGCTGTAGATAAAGCTGGCGGTATCGATCTGGCCTGCGGTCAAACATCCAGGACTCTGTTCGTCTTCACACTGTAGTTCGTCTAGTGCAAGAACAGCCACCGTGCATGCTTGCGGATGGCTAATGATCCCGTCCTCAAGCCCATCAAGGGCGTCGCACTTTGCACGCGAGTTTTGTGCCAGCAGGGCGAGTGATTCTGCGGTGAGGGGATTTGCTGCCTGCTTGCGAGAGACGGCTATGCCCCACGGCACAATTGAATCCACCCATCCGGTAGCTGGTGCACCGGCAATCACACCGTCATAGTCTTCTGGAAAGCGCAGTGCCTCTACAAGCGCACTGCGACCGCCGCCGGAGCAGCCTTGAATGTAAGCGTAGTCCACCGCGTTGCCGTAGAAAGTTGCGATCACTCGCTTGGCGGCCACGGTCGACAGGTGTACCGCACGAAAGCCGAAGTTGATGAGGGCTTCGCGGTCAGTCACAAACTCTGAAGACTGGGGGCCGAAGTTGTGCCCTGAATTTGTGGTCGCACCCGCAAATCCGTCCTTCATCAAGGAGGTGGTGTTGCCGATGGTTCCAGAGTTCCCGCCATGGGCTAAAAACATCATGCGGCCCTTCCATCCTTCCAATGGCATGGAAACCTGGAATCTTATGGTGCCATCGATGACGCCGTTTACCTGGCAATGGGCCGGTGTATCTCCTGCTGCTGGCACGATTGCTCCGGGTTCGATGGCATGATCTAGATCGGAGAGTTGGTACAGGTTCTGGCAGGCGGTAGCGGAGGCGTGTGCTCCCGGAGCGTGTAGGGCCGTCGTTAGCAGAATAAAAATCAGAACATCTAAAAAGAGTGTGACTGAAATATTTCGAGTATTCATAGTTGGACATCCTATCGCATGGAGCGCTTGCGGAACGGTTTGATCATAGAACAAGAATGTTCATCGTATAAGAGCTGTCACTCGCTTAAGGTATCCTTAAAGCAGTAATTCTGTAGGCAGCGACGATGACCCACTATGTACACGTTCAGGACGAACCACGGCATCGACATCAGTTCGAGAATGACTATGTGCGTGTTTATGACGTGTTGATCCCAGTCGGAGATACCACGCTCTATCATGAACACACCGAAGATACGATTTACGTGTCCATCAAAACCGCGAAGGTTGAAGATCAGACCTTTGGTGAATCTGAAGTCAGAGAGGGTGAGGTACCGCCGGGTATCGCGATGTGTAGACCACACAAAGAATCGCCGCTGATTCATCAAGTCACGAACGTTGGCGATGATGTCATGCGCATGATCGGGCTTGAGGTAAAGGCCTCGGCTCCGAATGGTGCGGAGAATCCCTTGGGCAGCCCGTTTGAAGAGGTTTGGACCCGCTCGCGGGTCAGGGCATATAAGTGGTCGTTAGCCCCCGATGCAATGATCGGTAGTACAGACTATCTATTCAGCAGTGCGACGGTGTTCCTGACCGACTGTGCGCTACGCGTAGAGGACGAGGCAACAAACCGCACCACGCGCCACTCTGCGGGCGATATCATCTGGCAGGATGGCCCCGTCATTCAATCTGTGCGGAACGTCGGCTTAGAGGTTTGTGAGGGCTATCTGTTTGAGTGGCTTTAATGCCTGTCCGTCGTTGGCGTGGCCTGGCCATTCTGGTAAAAAGACCATATGAAAAGAACAGCCCTCTCTTTATCGAACAATTGCCGAAATTGGTGGCGCACCGAATAGTGTAGCGGCATCACTTTGCTTGCTGCTGATCCCTGGCGGCAGGCCTTCCACACAAAGACTGTTTCCGGATGTCAGCCTTCAACCGGAGACTAAAAATGAAGAAACAAACCTTACTCAGTGGCATTGCGCCGTCCGGCAGATTAACGCTTGGAAACTACCTCGGGGCGCTGCGCAACTGGGTAGAGCGGCAGGACGAATACAGCTGTTTCTTCCCTCTCGTAGATTTACACGCGATAACCGTCCGGCAAGATCCGCACACTTTTGCGGATCGTTGTCGAGATTTTGTGGCCCTGTATCTCGCGTGTGGCATCAACCCGGAGGAGAGTGCGGTGTTCTGTCAGTCTCATGTGCCCGAACACAGCGAACTCGCTTGGATTCTGCAGTGTTACACCCAGGTGGGCGAGTTGAATCGAATGACACAGTTCAAAGATAAGAGCCGTCGGAACACCGGTGACATCAATGCCGGACTGTTCGGCTATCCCGCGCTGATGGCGGCTGACATCGTGCTCTACAAGGCTGATTTTGTGCCTGTAGGCGAAGATCAGCGTCAGCACCTCGAGTTGACGCGGGACGTGGCCGTTCGGTTTAACGGTTTGTACGGGGAGTTGTTTCCCGTACCGCAGGCCTACATTCCGGATACGGGCGCGCGTGTGATGAGCCTGCAGGATCCGACCAAGAAGATGTCCAAGTCTGACGAAGTGGAAGCCAACATCATCACGCTGTTGGATGAACCCAAAAGTATCGAGCGTAAGATCAAACGCTCTGTAACCGATTCGGGGACGGAGATCGTGGTGCGTCAGGACAAGCCCGGCGTTTCAAACCTGCTGAACATTCTGGCAGCGGTGACAGGGAACACCACGGACTCTCTGGAAGATGAATACCAGGGTAAAGGGTATGGGCATCTGAAAGCGGACGTTGCTGATGCTGTGGTTTCGCTGTTTCAACCCATTCAAGCGCGCTATGCAGAGCTGCGCTCGAACGAAGAGGAACTGGATAAGATGCTTGCCGCGGGCGCGGTGAAGGCGCGCGAAACTGCTAAATCGACGCTGCGGGAAGTCCACGAACGTCTTGGGTTTATTCCCCGTGCGGTGGTCTAAAAGGACAGCCCTGCAGAGATCAGGCGTCCAGGTTGGCAAGACGTTCGATCAGTTGCGCCACCCTAGAACTGTAGCCCCACTCGTTGTCGTACCATGCCACTACTTTAACCAGCGTGTCGTCCATCACCTGAGTAAGTGCCGCATCAAAGATGCTCGAATGGCAGTTGCCGATGATATCTGTGGACACAATCGGGTCTTCACAATATTGAACGATGTCTTTGAAGCTACTTGTTGCAGCCTGGGACATTGCCTCGTTGATCTGCTCGACGGTGACCGCCTTCGATAGCTGCAGGGTAAAATCGACAAGGCTGCCATCGGGCACGGGAACGCGCATCGCCATACCATCAATTTTACCGGCCAATTCGGGGATGACCCCTCCGATCGCTTTGGCGGCACCGGTTGAGGTTGGCACGATGTTGACCGCAGCGCTCCGTGAACGACGTTTGTCTTTATGAGGAGCATCCACAAGGCGTTGGTCGGAGGTGTATGCGTGTATCGTGGTCAGCAATCCGGACTTAATGCCAAAGCTGTCGTTCAATACTTTGGCCAGAGGGGCTGCGCAGTTGGTGGTGCAACTGGCGTTGCTGATGATGCGGCTGGTTTCGTCCACCACATGGTCATTCACCCCCATGACCAGAGTGGCGGGCAGCGGGTCTTTGGCCGGTACGGTGAGGATGACACGCTTTGCGCCAGCGGAGAGGTGGTGTTCTATCTCCGAAACGGTTCGAAACCGCCCGGTACTCTCGATTACATAATCAACGCCAAGCTCGCCCCAGTTCAACTTTTGCAGATCGGGCTCTGCCAACACCTGGAAGGTATCGCCATCGATGGTCATCGTGTTGTCGTCGAACGATATGTCCCCAGCATAGGTGCCGTGTATGGAATCGTATTTAAAGGCGTAGGCCAGATCGTCCACAGGCGACAGATCGTTGATCGCGACAACATCAAACTGATGATGGAGTTTGGAGATGCGTGTGATGGTGCGACCAATTCGGCCAAAGCCGTTGATGGCAATTTTGGGTAACGTCATTGTCTGTTGGCTGCCTGCGTATTCGGGAAAGCTCAAGGGTACCTAATTTTCCCGGACTTTGATTTGCCCATTGGCAATCAAATGGCGGCTGGTTATGGTGGATCGGCGTGCTTGATTGGAAGGCAGTATGATATCAACAGTCCTAAGTTGATTGGCGGTTTCTGGCCCGATTGATCAGTTGTTTAGTCAAAGGAGTTGTAGGCTGCTATGAAATCATTTGGCTGGTTTGCGCTTGTCGTTTTCTTTTGCGTGTCGGGGCTGATGGTCCACCAACATTACCGCTACGCGGAAGCGCGTTTACACGCGGTGCAAGATTATCAGTCCGCCTTTCATGGCGAAGTGTTTCACGTGTTGACCTTTGTTAGAGCGGATGAGGGTGAGGACTTTCTCACACCGGTGAGAGAGTTGGTGGGTGCCGCGCGTGATAGTGAAGCTGAGCTGATCTACGCGGGGCAGGTGATCCATATTGGGCTCAAATCCCAACAGATCGTCGACACCTTTGGTGCGGATGCCGAGTGGCACGCGATCCTACTACAACAATTTGATAGTCAGGAGTCGTATCAGAGTTATCTGAAGCGCCCTGAAATCCAGGCGGCCAAGGACCAGTTTGCTGAAACCTACACGCATGGGTTTGTACGCTCCGCAGCGTTTAACATTGTGTTGCATCAGCTGCTCCTGGCGCAGAGAACCTGGCGCCAGATTACGTTCTCGCAAGATATCCTGCCGTTTCAGCCCGTAGACTTGGAAGGCAGGCAGTTTCCGGCTGCATCTCCAGCGTTGTTGCAACACGCGGATGGCCTGGGTCGGGACGCGATTCTGATTGTCAATCTGGCGCGGAACGGCACGGAAGAGCAACAAGCAGCGAATGCCGCTTACGGGTCAGAAATGCTGGGTCTTATGGCTGATCTACGTTATGGCCCCATGCATATGGGGACGACGGTTTCATTAGAGCACGGTCACCGGTTTGATCAGGCGATGTTGGTGTACTACCCGGGCAGCAAGTACTTCAACGATCTCAGTACCAGCACCTGGTTTCAGGGCATCATTGGCGATAAGCAGTTAGCGGACACGCAAGCGTGTATCACAGTGCCGATTACGAACCTCTTGGTTCAGGGCGCGCCTCAATAAAATCCGGGTTGATCTCAAAGGCGGCAACAAGGTCGTACGCTTCTGCAGACGAATCATCCGTACCGCCTTGCCAGCCATGCCAGGGATATTGCACCGCGCCGTTTTCTCTCCGCAGCGGATACCCCGCAGCATCCCTGTCGTAAAACGGACCGTGCTCGTCACCGAGTCCCATGACATATGCCACACGTTCATCGGAATCTGGAGTGGGTGTTTGGTACATCCCGCTGTTGACTGTCGACGCTGCCAGAACCCAATGTACTTCGGTGAACGCAGGATTTGAGGGAGAGGGTGAGTGGCCGTGATTGTGTGTTGATAAATCGACACCTTTGCCGCACGCCCAGGGATTGATGTAGACAATTTCATCGCCGTTTTCGTCAAGCAGGTGGAAACCGTTGGCCATGTGACAGTTTTTGCCGTCGAAAAAGTCAGTTATCCCGGCGAACTTCTCGTCAAACCTCTGCCAGGTGAGATGCTCATTGAGCGGGCCTGTGAATTCTAGCGCCGACAGGTCCGTTACCAGTTGAGTTGTCGAAGGTGGCATGGTCATGAGCGCGAAGAGTGCGCCCGCTTCCCCGGCGACAAGTACAGACTCAGAAATCCCGGTAGAACGAACTGTAAACGGAGCAGTAAGGCACGACCTATGGATGTTGGCCAAATCTCCTAAAATGACTTTGGCATAGTGATCGCCGGGTTCCAGCTTCCACGACTGACCGGCAGCGAGGCGAATGAACTGCAGCTCACGACCTGCAATTGTCCACGAAGGGGATACTTGTACCGATGTCTCTGGGTGCAGCTCAAAGTGGACATTGATTCCGCCGCGCGGGTTGTCCGCGGTCAATCGTGTCTTCACTGTTGCGGGATCGTTCATTTTGCTGGGCGCTTGGGGTTGCGTAGGTATCATCCTAGAAATTCACGTTCAGGTGAACTCGATGTTCGGGTGCTACAATTGGCGTGATTTTCTGGTGGAATAAAATCGTGAGGCGTCTTGTTTGGTGTTTGCTTGTGGTTGTCGGTGTGGCGCCAGCATGGGCTGATAGCGATGTTGCGGATATACACGCAGAAATTGATCGAACGGTATGGAAAACTTTCCAGCACGCGTTTGAAAGTATGGATGGTGACGCGCTCAACGCTGTGTATGCAGACAACGTCTTACGCGCGACCCCGGAAGGCATTGATACGCAAAACGAGTTTAAGCAGACAAATAGAACCCGCTTTGCAGCCAATGTGGCGAATGGGGATCAGATTGCGTTGGACTTCTGGTTTGATAGCCGTCGGACAGAAGCGACAACGTCCTACGATGTGGGGTTCTACCGCGTGAGTATCACCAACGCATCAGGAGCCACGAACAACTTTTATGGCCAATTCCACATTGTGCTTAAGAAACTGGAAGGCAGCTGGAAAATAGTTCAGGACTGGGATACGGGGTCGATTGGTGGCCGTGCGATCTCGGCCGCAGACTTTGAACGTCAGCAACCCGTGCGGTTTTAACGAATCATTGAGGCGTGCAGGACACATGAGCGACAAATTTGGTATTACGAAAACCATACCCGCTTCACGAGGCGATGAAGGACTTGAGTCTTTATACGACGGCAGCCTCTCTGAGTTTGAATTCCACATGGCGGGTAACCCTTCGCGCCTGTCGGTGGGCGACTTTGTTTATACGATCTTCAAGGATGAGCTCAGGGGCAGACTTGAGATCACCGATCTTATTCCGGGTGCAACCAATCCAAAATCGGGCAAGCCACGCACGTTGATCATGGTGCGTTGCCCGGGGGAGAGAATCGTCATGCCGGTACCCCGACAAGGTCATCGGGGCACGCGCTACTATGATGGGGCCGATTGGGATGGTGGTTGAGGCAGGCTCTACCCAACCTTGAAGTTATTGCTTGGCGATGACGTAAGTCAGTAGCTCGACAACCTGATCTGGTGTTTGTGCCCAGGCCATGGCTTGCGCGTCCACCTCTTTCAGCGGATGTATCAGCGCCTCGTCGTGGAGCGTGATGTATGGTTTGCCGAGGGCTGCACAACAACCTGCATCAAACGCTGCGTTCCATTGTTTGTACTTGTCACCAAAACGCACAACAGCGACATCACATTGTTCTATCAGGGTGGTGGTGCGTATCGCGTTCACCTTTGCGGATTTGTGGTCGCGCCAGAAATTGCTGCCCTCTTCGCCGAGCAGATCACCCGCGGCATCGCTTGCTTCGTGGTCGGTAACCGCTGAGGTAAAGCGGATGGGTAGATCCTTCTCTGTGCACCCCTTTTCCAGCTGCTGACGCCAGTCGGTGTGTATTTCGCCAGAAAGGTATACGGTCCACTGCATGGGAATGCTCCTTATTCGCCGCCACTTTGAGTGAGGGTCTCCGCTTCGAGCAAGCGCGCCCCACGTAACATATTGCCGACGGCATAGTTGCCTTCGTGGCAGGCGTATTCGTAAACCCGTTCTTCTTTGCGCGTGGTCTGCGGCCAGATGTAATCACCCGACCAGGAATCTTCCCACATGCCGGGGTCGTTCACCGTGAACTCATAGTGAAGGGAACCGTCATCGATTCTCGTGAAACGCTCGACAACGTGCAGAGTCGGGGTCGTCGAAACAAATCCCCAATAGCCTTTGAAGTTTGTTGTGTCTACAACAAGCGTATCGCCTTCCCACCTGCCAACAGAGTCGCCCAGCCAGAATTTCATGTGAGGTGGCAGATGTTCTGCGTTCATACGAATAACCCTGGCGTCGTGGACCATTTCGTTAAGAATCATAATCTCATCATCGGTCTGAACGATGCGGTGCAGGTTGTTGTAGACGGATGGCGTGGCGGGTACCGCACCGCGGAAACTGGCAACACACCGATCAGAAGCAAGCAGGCGTTCCGGGTCGTCGAATGGACCGGGTCGGTCCCACGCCAACCAGTACGCCGTCCCGTCATTGGTACGCAGCTGGTCTGCGACGATGCGCTGTCCGAGCTTTGCTGCATCCGTTTCCGGTGGAAACCGTCCATTGGGCGGATCCGTGATAATCGAGGTGCGAAACTTACCGTCGTCCAATGCAACGGAATCTCCCGCATCGATCCAGAAGAAGTTATAGCCACCAACATTACCGCCGGCGCCTCCTGAACCATCACCGCCTGCTGGTGGCGCGTCCCGATCCGGGTCACTCGGTACACCCTCAGCAGCAACGCGGTCGGCCATCATTTTGGTGATGTTCTCCGCCTGCTCAGGTGTCATGTACAAAGTTTCGCCAAATTCTTCCGGTCGCTGCATAGGGGTCAGAGTGGCGATGTCATAGGTGCCACTGAGATCCGGTTTGCCGGATGCGGTGCGCGGAATATCGTCTGCGGCCCATGTATTGGCACCCAGTAAAGCCAGGACGCATAACATGCTGGTGGCGAGTGCAACTCGGGCGGTTTCATGTTGGGGATGCTGGCTCATTGTTCAGGTGCCTCTATGCAGGTCGTTACGGATAATTTATCAAGCTGGCTTCGATAGAGATAGCTCGATCATTTATGCAATACGCGCATTCATGAATCATCCTGCCCCAACTGAAAGAGGCAGTCGCCGGGCTGCACCCGGCCAGGAATACGCTTGCATAAGATAGTGCCGGTCACTGGAAAAGATACTTCCTCAGGTGCATCCCATGGACTTTCCGGATGATGGACCCAACCCGCGATCTGGTCTTTCTGGACATCCTCACCAATTTCAGCAGCGGGTTCGAATAGACCTTCATGCCGCGCGTAAAGGTAATTGTGCTGGCCGGTCAGGCGCAGAACACGAGTCTCACCGGGTGCGCCCAGGTTGGAATTGTTAAGGATGCCGAATTCCACCATCACGCGTTCGATGCCTTCCCGTGTAACTTTCAGCGCGGCGGGCGTGACAGTACCTGAACCACCCATTTCAACGGTGACAGCGATCGTCCCCTGTCTTCGCGCAGCAGCGCTGGAGACGATGTCGCCGGATCGGCGAAAGTGAAGGGCATAGGGGGCGGCAAATGCTCGCATCATTCGGATCACGTCCGCCATCTCCTGCGGATCTTCTCGGTCCCCGTAGAGCACGGTGGGTACATAGTGGAGCGAGCTTCCACCCGAATGCAGGTCGATTGCATAGTCCGCCATGTTCATCAGCACGCTTTCAATATAGTGCGCGATGACCTGCGTGACGGTGCCGCCAGGATCTCCGGGAAAAGAGCGGTTGAGGTTGCCATCGTCTATGGGCGAGGTGCGATGACCGGCCTTGGCGGCTGGGTAGTTGGCCATGGGCAGCAGCAGCACCCGGCCATTGATGTGATTTGGCTCAAGTTCTTGTGCCAGGCGGGTGACGGCTACCTGGCCCTCGTACTCATCCCCGTGGTTGCCCGCCATCAGCAGTATGGTCGGTCCGTCGCCATTTTTAACCTGCACCAGAGGAATGGGAATCCAGCCATAGGCCGAGCGATGCACCGAATGTGGCAGGCGCAGGTAGCCTGTCTGCTTGCCGTCTGCATCGAAGTTAATTTCGGACGTGATAGGGGAGCGCATGGTTGATGGTTCCGTCTGAACTCTGGAATGAGGCTAACCACAATGGGCACCATCGACAATAAGCTCGTCGATGATCAGCCCGCTATGTGGATCAACTGAGTTGCAAAAGCTCCACCCAGTTTCCATCCGGGTCTTCGATCATGGCGATGTTCACGCCAGGGCGGGATTCGCGCACAGGCACAGGATTTGCGTAGCCAGCGGCCACACATTCCGCAACGGCTGCTTCCAGATTGTCGATGGTGATTGTGAAATAGCGAATGCCGCGGCCGCCGCCAAGACCACCAGGAGGATTCTGGCCTTCAGGCGCTTTTGGAAAGGTCACCAGCTTCACAACAGTTGTGCCCGCCAGCAGGCGCGTCATCTGCATGCCGCCAGGCATATCCAGAACAGCTTCCAACTCCAGGCCAAGCGTGCCTTGATAAAACGCGTTCATCGCTTCCAGGTTGTCGGTTACCAGACCAATGTCTATTGAGTCTTTGGTGATGTTGATCGCCATTTACGGATTCCTTTGGTTTGTTTTTTACCGATCAGCCAAGTGCGTTTGGCCAGTCTCCCCATGAGTTGTGAGTGTACCCGAGATCATCGATTCATGAAGTGTGCTGTTACAATAGCTGTTTTGCCAAACGGAGAGACCTAGTGCAGTTTGATGATGTCCTGCTCGGACGCCGCAGTATTCGAGGCTACAAACCCGACCCTGTACCGAAAGCCCTGATCAAAGAAATTTTGTCTATCGCCATGCGTTCACCGTCCTCGATGAACACACAGCCCTGGAACTTCACTGTGGTATCCGGCGAAGTGCTGAATCGTATTCGAGCCGGGAACACGGAACGCAACCTGGCCGGGGTGCCGCATTCGAGAGAGTTTCGTATCGGCCAGCCTTTTGCGGGCGAACATCGCGACCGACAGGTGGGCGTTGCCAAGCAGCTGTTCGCGGCAATGGGGATAGCGAGAGAAGATAAAGAAGGGCGTCAGGATTGGGTGCTACGCGGGTTTCGTCAGTTTGACGCGCCTGTGTGTGTAATTATCACCTATGACCGGGTGTTGGCGGACAGCGATGACACAGCATTTGATTGTGGTGCTGTTACCACAGCCCTGGTTAACGCTGCCTGGTCGCGTGGCCTCGGTGCGGTGATCAACAGCCAAGGCATCATGCAGTCGCCGGTGGTACGTGAACATGCGCAGATTGCCGAAGACCAGGTGATCATGAAAGCGGTTGCCCTGGGTTGGCCGGATGAAACTTTCCCCGCCAACGCCGTTGTGTCAGAGCGAAAAAGCGTCGATGAAGCGGCGCGCTTTTTAGGGTTTGATGACTGAGAGGGAACCGCGCTAAAGCTGACCTACGTGAGGTCCAGTCCGGACAAACGATTGTTCGAGCGCCACTTTTTCAGCAGATTGAAAAACTCGATGGGCCCGCCGCCGTAAAAGTTGTTTTGCGGCTGCACGTTCACGTGTCCTTCATTGTTGTAGTAACCCGGTGTACAGGCCTTTTGAAAGTCCTCGGTGAGCCTGGCTTTATCTATAATGGTTTGTACCCATTCATCTTCAGCCTGTTGCGTCGCCTCCACTCGGGTGACACCTCGCTTCTTCACCTCACCCAGGATGTGGGCCAGGTGGATCGCGTTTTCATCAAGCGAAAAAGTATAGGTTGCGGTAAAGCCCGACTGAGCGGGACCAAAGAAGAAGCAGTTGGGAAATCCCTTGGCGTGCATCCCGTGAAAGGTTGCTAAGCCATCGGACCACTTCTGGGAAACCGTTAACCCGTTTACGCCGGTTATGCTGTAACCGGCGCGGCGTGAGTAATCGGTACCGACCTCAAAACCCGTTGCAAAGATGATGCAGTCGACCTCGTACTCTGTGCCGTCGAAGACTATGCCTTTTTCGGTGATCTCATCGACACCCCGACCGTCCGTATCCACCAGATGCACGTTCGGTAAGTTGTATGTTTTGAGATATTCGTCGTGGAAGCAGGGGCGCTTACAGAATTGCCGGTAATAGGGTTTCAGCGCTTCAGCGGTGGTTGGATCCTGAACCGTCTCGTCTGCGCGGGCGCGCACTTTTTCCATGTTGGCAAAATCGGCGAGCTCAACCTTACGTTCGACATCCATGTATTCCATTGCACGATTGGTGAGATAACGTTTCATGCCCAGCTTGTACATGTCTTTGGAGAAGGCGCCTTGCAAAGCCCAACCTGCCAGCTTCAGGTTGGAGGGGCGTGCTTCCTGCAGTTGCCCGAACATGCGGCGGAACGCTTCGGTCCAGCCGTCGCTCACGAGGTCTTCCTTGACGGGTGTGCCGGTCATCAGCGATTCAAAGTTTGTGCGCCGCTCATGCTGCCACCCGGGTTTCTGCGTACCCAACCAGTTTGGATCTGTGGGTTGATTGTTGCGCACGCTGATGGATGAAGGTGTGCGCTGAAAAACATGTAACGATTTCGCCCCGGCACCCAGGTGGGGCACACATTGAACAGCGGTCGCGCCGGTGCCGATGATGGCAACGCGTTTGTCGCTCAAATTTGTCAAATTGCCATGTGAATCGCCGCCGGTGTATTCGTAATCCCAACGGCTGGTGTGAAAGGTGTGCCCGGCAAATTTATCAATACCCTTGATGCCCGGGAGTTTTGGCCGGTTCAAAGGACCGTTGGAATGCACGACAAACCTTGCCTTGATTGAGTCCTGCCTATTGGTGGCAACCGTCCAACGACGCTGGTCTTCGTCCCAGTCGGTTGAAACCACTTCTGTCTGTAACAGCGCTATGTCATAGAGGTCGTATTTGTCCGCCAGTACTTTGCAATATTCGAGCGTCTCTGGTGCATCCGTGTACTTTTGTTTGGGTACAAAGCCTGTCTCTTCCAGCATGGGCAGGTAAACGTATGCTTCGATATCACAGGACGCTCCCGGATAGCGGTTCCAATACCACGTGCCGCCGAAGTTGCCGCCTTTTTCGATGATCTTGATGTCGTGGATACCGGCTTCTTTGAGGCGCGCAACTGCCAGCATGCCACCGAACCCGCCGCCGATGACCACAACCTCTACTTCTTCTTCGATTGGCTCGCGTTCAAAGCCAGGCGCGACGTAGGGATCGTCTACGTAGTGGGAGAAGTCGCCGATGACCTCCACATACTGATCATTGCCATCTGCGCGAATACGCTTGTCTCGTTCTACACGATATTTTTCCCTCAATGCGTCTGGGTCAAAGTCGTATGAATCTTGTACTGCAGTTTCAGACATCACGTTATTTCCTGTGCTTATCGTCGAGGCGACCGGAAAGCCTGGCATTTGTGTTGACTCTCGTCAATCCCGCTGAAGGCTCTCGTCAATCCCGCTGAAGTAAGCGGAGAAGTTCCAAAGCTGAACTCGTCAGAGCAGCTCGTGTAACATCCGCGCTGCCGAGATGAAGGGAATGAATATGTTAGTGCTGGGACACAAATTGAAGGCAACAGCGGTTGTAATGATCACTTCGGTGCTGTTGGTGGGGGCGTGCACAAACAAGTCGAACGATCTCTCGCCTCAATATGAACCGTCGGGTCCAAAGAACATCATCCTGATGGTCTCCGATGGCATCGGTTTTAACGGCTGGCTTGCTGCTGATTATTACCAGGGGCTTGCGGGCTCGCAGTCCTACCAGGTGACCCGTCCTGATGGCACACAGCCGGTTGTGTATGGGCTGGCCCACACAGCGCTTAATCTTGTCGACAGTGAAGGGGCTTTGTTGGGGATGGGTTCTGACCCTGCCGACGCCGTTGGGGCGATAGAGCAGCGATATGATCCGACGACGCGTTGGACGCGGTTTGAAAATGCGATGACCAACGACTTTGCACCGGTGAGCAAGATTTATACGTCTTATACCGACAGCGCGGCCGCGGGAACCGCGCTGATGAGTGGTCGTAAAACATCCAACGGACGCATCAATGTCGATTGGCGAGGTGAACAGAGCTTTACGACCATAGCGGAAATGGCGATGAATCTTGATCGCTCCGCCGGATCAGTAGCTTCGGTGATGGTGTCGCATGCAACGCCTGCCGCGGTGATCGCGCATAACGTATCGCGCAACAATTATGCAGAGATTTTTAATGAGATGGTTGCCAGCGACCTCGATGTCATCATGGGTGCGGGTCACCCTCTTTACGGTAACAGTGGTGAGGAGGCTCAGGAAAAGGACTACCGATACGTTGGGGGCGAGGAAACCTATCTTGCTATGCGTGAGAGCAGCGGTCTGAACGGTTTTGACTACATTGATACAAAAGAAGCGTTCGAGGAATTGGCCAAAGGCGAGGCTGTGCCAGAACGCGTGGTCGGCATAGTGCGTGCAGGCGCGACGTTAGAGGCCGCGCGGGTAGGCTTGGGTGATGCAGATACCCCTTCGGGCATGGGTTTTAACCACCACGTACCCGACCTTGCCACCATGAGTCAGGGTGCCTTGAACGTGCTCGGCCAGGATGAAGACGGATTTTTTGTCATGATCGAAGGTGGGGCGGTTGACTGGATGGGACATGCCAACAATATGCCTCGCTACATAGAAGAACAGATAGATTTTAATCGTGCTGTAGATGCGGTGATCGCCTGGGTGGAGCAGAATTCCAGCTGGGAAGAAACGCTGCTCATCATTACCTCAGATCATGAATGTGGAGGTATCTGGGGGGAAGGAACCTGGACAAACAGCGAAGGTGGGCCTGTGGCTGCGGACCGCAGCAGCGAGGCACTCGAGGCCGCTCGGTTCGATCCTGAGGAAGACGTTTTTAACGAATTTTTGGTGGTACAGGATCGCGGGGTAGGCGTACTGCCTGGCTATCAGTTCTCGTCGCCAAATCACACCAACGATCTCGTGCCGTTGTGGGCCCTTGGTGCGGGCAGCGAGGCCTTTGCTGAGTTTACGCGAACCGACGTGCAGGCACGGGAGTTCTGGGGTGATGTCTATGGCTGGAGCGGCGACTATGTGGATAACACGGCAGTATTTAATGTGATGGAAGCCGCGCTGACGTCCAAACTTCAGGTGTCACCATCGTCTTCACCATCCCAGTAGTCACGTTCGTCGTTCAGCGAAGCAACAAATCGAAACGGCTGGGCGCCACTTTCCGTGCCGGTGTCCCTGACCAGAATCTTGTTGCTGTCTGGATACTCGCAGATTTCGCTTGCCGACTTGCTCGATATGGCTAGTGTCCTGTCTGGTTAATTCGTTGAATTATGACGCGTCCCAAGGGTCCTGTGGCTAGGCGCGGTCCGACGGACAGTGTCGGGTCCTGATCCTTCGGATCAGGCCCTTTCCTAGGGCCGCAACGGAGCCTTCAGCGCTCAGGGCTGAGCCACAGGGCCCTTGGGATGCGCCCTTCGGGTGGCCCAGAAACGCCAATAACTGCGTTGTTCCCCTTGCTAATGTCCCGACATGAGCGGCGGGAAACGCCTTGTTCTTGACGTTTCTGGGCTTATCATAATTCAACGAATTAACCAGACAGGACACTAGATAACGCAGCACCTGATCCCCTGTGTTTGTTAGTTTGTGAGCCAGCTCGCGACCGCCGCAGGGCGCACCCAACACATCCCCATCCTTCACCTGAAATGCTTTGAGGACACGGGTCGGTCTCGCATTCAAAGTGAACGTGAATCTTACCTCGAAGACGGTTGATTTCTGAGCCAAAGATTCCGCCGCTGGGTTCCGATCTCTTTCCTGAATTTGAGGCGCTTCGGCAGGCCGGGGCCGAGACTGATCGACATGTGCTTGAGTGGGCTTCTGAGCTCGACGAGGGTTGGCTGGCGCGCATGCTCACGTATACAAGCATTGTGGCTGGATAACCCCTTGTTGGCGAATCACTCCCCGAGGTTGTCTATCTCGACGGCAGGCAGATCACCTGCAGGCTGAAATCCCAGGACTTTCCCGTAGAAATAGAGTTCCGACTCCAGCGATTTGATGTTGTTTTCCGCGTTGCGAAAACCGTGCTGTTCGCCCTCAAATGCAATGTAAGCGGTTGGGGTGCCTTTGGCTTTGACCGCTTCGTAAATCATTTCAGACTGAGCGGGTGGCACAACTTTGTCCTCCAGACCCTGGAAAGTGATGAGCGGGCTGTTAAAACCGTCCAGCGAGTTGATGGGCGAACGCGCAGCGTAGGTTTCGGCGGCTTCGGGGTAGGGACCCACCATAGAGTCGAGGTACCGCGATTCAAATTTGTGCGTATGTTCTGCCAGCGCCTTTAAATCGCTGACACCAAAGTAGTTTGCACCGGCTGCGAACACGTCTGTGAACGCCAGGGCCGATAACGTTGTATAGCCTCCGGCGCTGCCACCGCGTATCAGCAGGCGATTGGGATCAGCCTTTCTCTCTGCCACAAGGTATTCCGTCGCGGCAACAGCGTCCTCCAGGTCTACAACCCCCCATTGTCCGTTGAGTGCCTGGCGAAATTTGCGGCCATACCCGGTGCTGCCGCGATAGTTCACATCCACAATGGCAAACCCGCGCGAGGTCCAGAATTGTTTCGCCAGGCTGAAGGTTGGGGAGGTCGCGGCTGTGGGGCCACCGTGCATCAGCACCATCAACGGCGGGAGTTCATCTTCAGGTGCGGCGAAGTCTGCGTTAACAGGAGGGTAGTAGTAACCGTATGCTTCGCCTCCGCCTGCAGTCGGAAAGGTGATTGCCTCCGCGACGGACAGGTATGCCTGTTCTACAACCCGTTCGCCTGTCTGGTGAATGACGCTGTGCTCACCTGTAGCAAGATCGAGAGATATGATCTGGGTTGGACCGTCGCTGGAGCCTGCCAACACATAGGCTGTACCAGCCGTGGCAACAATTGATCCGTAGTTTACGAAGGGGAGAGGGATAGCTTGCGTTTCACCGCTGTTCAAATCGAGCAGGCCAAGAGAAGTGCCATCAGCGTTGCTGTATTCGATCAGTGCTTTCTGGTCAGGTAGCAGCTCAAAGTAATCCGTACCCAGCGCCCAGAGCGGGCCGCCAAGTTCTGCTGCCATCTCGTGTACTGGCTCCACGGTTTGTCCGTTGTAGCGGTGCAGGTTCCACCACCCGGACCGGTCGGCCAGGAAATAGAGCGTGCCGTCTTCAGCCCAGACAGGCTGCAACACAGATTCATCTATTGCCCCATCCGAGGTTCGGTTCAGACGCGTCGGAGCGCCGAGACTACCGTCTGCATTTACGGGAGCGACCCACAGTGCGACGTTATCCCAGGGCATGTTGGGGTGGTCCCAACTGGTCCAGGCAAGCGTTTTGCCATCCGGGCTGATCCGCGGATAGGCAACAAAGTCACTTTGTTGCCACAACACCTCACCGTCATTGGGTTCACCTGCGAGATCGATGGCGACCACCGCGTTGACGGCTTCTCCGCCGCCGCGATGGTCTTCGCGTACACAAAGCAAACGATTGTGAGTTGCGTCATGGGCGCAGTCTGCGTATCGCAAACCATCGCTGACGGACAATCGCGTGGGTGCAGATCCTGGTTGTTGTTGGTACAAAGCCTGGTCGGCAAAGTTGGAAAAGTAGGCGGTACCATCCACGATCAGGTACGAAGTGCCGCCATATTCATGAACTCTAGTGCGCACGTTAAATCCGGATGCGGTCAACTCCTCCGGACTGCCTGTGGTGTTGTATTTCATCAAGACATAACGGCCGCCTTCCAGAGGACGTGTCTCCCACCAGTACAGATCGCCGCCGTCCAATTGGAGTGACAAAATGCCGTTTGATGAGCCTGCTGTCATCGCAGCGCTGATAGGTGATGTCCAAGTGCCATAGGGTGCAGTGTTCATGGGTATTTCTCTGGCCGAGTTCTGGGGTGATGGAGTTGGGTCGCGAGTTGCCTCCTGGTTACAACCTGCGGTTGTCAGCAGTAGAAGCAAAAGCAGCACTCTGTCAAAACAAATCTTCATAGTTCTAGAGGGTCAGCACTTCGTTAAGATCGCTCGTGCCGCTGCCGCCGGGTTCGGTGGCCCCGCCAACAACAAAGATACGATCGTCGATCAGGCCTGCGCCAAGACCGTGTCTGGGGGTCAGCATATTCGGGAGCGCTGACCATTGATCCGTGGCTAAGTCATAGCGCCACACGTTTGGAAACACCTTCGCCTCTGGTCGAAAGATCTCTCCACCAAAAACGATCAATGATTGATCCACAACCACGCTGGCCGTACCCGCTTGGGGGAGAGGCATCGGAGCTGCGGTTCGCCACGTGTCTGCCTTTGCATCATAGATTTCGGTGACGGACAGATTACCCCTGGCTGTTCGTCCGCCCGCAATGATGAGTTGGTCATCGATCCATCCGCCGGTTGCGCTGTTCCGGGCTGTCGGTATCGGCGCAAGATCGCGCCAGGTGTTGCCGTCCCAGATCCAATGTAAATGGCCTTCGGTGTGGTCACTGCGGGCTGAATTGGCTTCGCCCTTGGGTTGTTGCCCGGTCACCACGTGGATCAGGTTGTTGTGATGGGTGACGACCCCTTCGGCTTGTCTGGTGGGCAGGGTTGCAACCTGGTTCCACCGATCGTCTTCCAATCGATACACCGCATCACGCATGCGCCAGACATGTGTGTAACCGCCATTAAAGCCGCCCATGCCGTAGAGATTGTTTCCATCACTGACCAGAGCTATGTGATGCAGATCTTCAGGCAGCTCTGCTACTTCAGACCATGAATCGGTTGTCGGGTCATATGTGGATACTTCGTTCGTGAAGTACGTAACGCCGAGACGTGCCCCGATGCCACCCGCCACGTACAGCTTTTGCTGATGGACTGCGGTGTAGAGTTCCTGCACCTGACGAGGTATAGCAGCGGCGCTTGACCAAACGGCAGCGCCAGGCTCTGGTGCTGAGCCGGCAGCGAGGGAGCTTTCCGCGCGCGACGAGAGAGGAAAGCCTGCCAGCGCTGCGGCCAGGGTAAGAAAATTGCGTCTTTGCATGGGTGTCCTCAATGGGTGTGGAGGAGGCTAACACGTGGAGGAAGACTTCGCCCAGTTTGACCTTCATGGCAAAGCGGGTGAAAGTTGTGTCGTCAAAAAATCATCCAAGAACTCAAATGATTGCCGTCGTTCTTATTGCTGCCGTTGTGCTTGTGATTGCTGTCTTGTACCTGCGTGGGACAAAGGGCTTGCCAACAACCGCATTGGACGAGATTGACGCCGACTCCCCTGAAGATGCCATCGAACGGACGAGTAGTGATGAGTCGGCCGTTCATCGTGCGATTGTGCTGTTGTCCGGCGATCCAGCGTTGTCGCTGACGAAAATTGCAGGGGTCATGATGAAGCGGTGGTCTGATCTGGGTTTGATCGATCCGGTATTCGGTACCGAGGGCTTGCGTCGCAGTCTGAAAGTGGGTGATGCAACCGTGAGCTTTGAGCTGTGCGGACGCTTCAAACACAGTCGAACCTTGGAGGCCAGGCTGGACCGCAATTATGTATGGCCGGAGGCTGCCGCTCTGGTAGGCAGCTATGTGGGTACCGTACTTGTTGAGGTCGAGTTCGATGAGGACAGAGACTGCAGTGGCAGCTTGGACTATTCGATATTGTTGACACAGGCCGTGTATGGGTTGGTCAAATCCTGTCCGAGTGCAGCAGGGGTTTACTGGCCAGCCGCTGGTCATATCCTTTCCCGATCTCAGGTGGTGAAAGGCTTCAATCTGGATCTGCAGACGCAGCTGCCGCTGAAATCCTGGGTGGGGGTCTGGGCTTTCCATGACGAACAAGGGCGGGTAATCGGATTTACCCAAGGGCTCCCTCTGATTGGCGGCGATGACTTCGAAGTGATCGATGCCCCGGAAAACGTCGAGGAGGTGCGCGGCAGGTTGTACGGCCTGATTGACTATGCTGCGTCGCGCGGGTGGGTGCTGCGGAACGGCGATACCATCGGCGTTGATGAAGTTGAAAAAATTGCTGTGCACAAACAGCCCTCAGAATTGGGTCGTTCCGGCTGGGTAATGCAACTGAGCTACCGGCAGGAATCGCCGCACAAACCCTGGCAGAGGTGAGATAAAGGTGGCTCCGAGGTTAAAGGCTCTTAAGGTGCAGAATTGACGTTTTCCAACGTTCCGGTCGCAATTGACGATCTCCCGGACTTTGCGGAGATCCAATATCTTGAATTGGAACCTGGCTATGCGCGCCTGGTGTTTACGGTCACCCTTGTTGTCGAGGCCTTCATTTTTGTTGCCGCAATGACGGTTTGGTTCCTCGCGGTGGGGTTGGAGGCTGGCGCGACAGGTGTGACCAATGGGATGGTGATAGCTGTCGCTCTTTTCGCGGTGCTGATGCTGATCGCCGTGTACGCATTTAAATCGGCGCGTGTTATCGGTTACGCGGTTCGAGAGCACGACCTCATGCGGCGTTCGGGGATCTTTTTTCACAAGGAGGTGGTGCAACCGCTGCGTCGAGTGCAGCATGTTGAGGTGAATCGCGGTCCGCTTGAAAAACGGCTTGGACTCGCGAGTATCAGCCTCTTCAGCGCTGGCAGCGGCAAAGCGACCTTCACAATTCCCGGGTTGAAACTGATAACGGCGGTGCGCCTCAGGCGGTATGTCCTACGGTCGGAGCGGCGCTCAAGTTGAACGAAACCCGAGCTCCATCCAGCAGCAGTGAGTTTGAACGGCTGTCCCCCTGGGCCATTCTGCACTTTGCGGCTCGCACCATCATGCAGGTTGCCACCAATGCATACGCCGTTATCCCTGCCGTGTATGGCCTCTATCAGGCACAGAGCCTTACGCTCATGGTGGCCGCCGTTATCGCAGGGATCTGCCTTATCGTGTTGGCCGCCACGCTCAAATTCCTGAACTTTTCTTATCTGGTGAGTGACTCCACGGTACAGATCCGTCAGGGAGTGATTTCTAAAAAGAACCTGAACCTACGTTTTGAGCGTATACAAAACATCAATATTGAACACCCGTTTTATTTCCGTCCGTTGGGACTGGTTACCGTCAAAATTGACGGAGCAGGATCAGCCTCGGAAGAGGTGTTTCTTGCTGCGCTGGAGATAGAAGAGGGTGAACAGGTACGCGCCAGCGTCCAGCAGTTTAATAAAACTCGTACAGAGTCAGCGGTTGCCGAGGGAGAGGAATCTGCAGCTGCTATCGGCGAGAGCGAGTCACGGTCGCTGGTGCTCACGCGAGAGTTGAAAGACCTTGTTGTCCACGGCCTGACGAACAATAGAGCCTGGATTATTCTCGGCGCTGTCGCTGCGTTCTACGGGCAAGCAAGCGAGCAGATTAATAACTACATCGCGGGACTGGGTCTGGATGTGAGTGGCCTTGTCAGCGAGTTGGGTGTACTAGCGGTGCTCGCATTGTTTGCCAGTGGTGTTGTCGTTGCCGTTGTTGTCATGGCCGGGCTTTCGATACTCGGCTCCATATTTACTTATTACGGCTACGAACTGCATCGCACGGACGATGCCCTCCTGGTTGAGCGCGGTCTTGCGACACGGCATGAAATCAACATGAAAAAATCTCGCATTCAGGCAGTGCGGATCCGCCGCGACTGGCTGGATATGGTGCTGGGCAGGATGAACGTTGTTTTTGAGCAGATATCTCATTCTGTTGTCGGCGAATCCGGCCAGGGTATTGGGGTTGATAAACATGTGCTGGTGCCGTCGGTGGAGGCTCCCCACACGCGCACTCTATTGCGGGAAGCGTTAAATGCAGAGCCCGTCTCGACGCTGCGGTTTACGGGTATCAGCACTCGTTACCTTTACAAGATGTGTGCGATCTTCTCCTTTTTCTATCTGTTGGTGATGTTGTTTGTCCTTCGCACAGAGGCGGGGGTTGCGGTATCCCTGGGCGTGATCTGCATCTGGGCTGTGCATATGTTCTTCCAGTTTATGAGTTGGAAGCGTTGGGGGCTGGCGGTGGACAGAGACAAGCTGTACATAAGAAAAGGCTTGATCGGCGTAGACCACGCGGTCATCCCTGCGTTTAAGGTGCAGGAGGTTTGTCGTCAGCAGACCCCGCTGATGAAACGCCACGCGTTGAGCACCTTACATTTATCTGTTGCTTCCGGGCGGTATTCGGTGCCGTTTTTGCCCGACGAAATTGTGAGACAGGTCATCAACTACACCCTCTTCGAGGTGGAATCGGTGGACCGGTCTTGGATGTAGTGGGGGATGTTGGGGAAGTTTAGTTGGGGTCTGACTCAGTGTCCCAGCAACGAGCCGTGGAAAGTGTTGATGGCCGGTGTGGGTGAGTGTGACGCAAGGGTCACAAGCACAAGGGTTATCTCTATACCAAGGCTGTCAGTCTCGGCGGTACGAAACACCAGATCGGAACTCGACTTGTCGGCCAGCGAGGCGGGTGCCAGTGTGATCACATCGCTTTGCTCGATCAGCGCAAGGCAGGATGACAGACTGTTCAGACGGTATCGAGGCGCTTTTGGTCCCCCACGTTCTCTGAATCGATTGAACAGTCGGTTTTCGTTGTAGTAACGGCTGGGTATCGCAAGTGGCTGACGTATCAACGCATCGAAATCTCTCTGCAGCGGGTGATTGCGACGGTGCACGAGAACAATGGAATCGCGTCGCACCGGTGTCATGCGCAGAAGGGCCGCGTACGCTGATTCGTTAAAGTTTGCCTCGTCACCCAGGACCACGTCACATTCCCCGGTGACCAGGTCGCGATAGACGTCAGCCGAGCCGACCACTACCTCTATCTCCAGTTCAGGGTGTGTCCCAGCCAGTAGGGTCAGCGTATCCGCAATCAACGTCTCTGTGGCCAAGGCGATGGCCCCCACTCGCAGTGCACCCAGTTCACCGGCCGACATCAGGCGCGCATCCTCGGCAAACGCTGATACTGCTTGGAGTACGTCGTTTGCTCGTGCGGCAAGGGCGCGGGCGCTGTCTGTGGGTTCCACCGTCCTCGTGGTCCGATTAAACAGTCTCAAACCGAGGTGAGCCTCAAGCTGTGCGATGCTGCGTGTCATACGACTCTGGGAAATCGCTGATTGTTCAGCGGCTGCCTTGAAACTCCGGGTTTGCATGATGAGCATGAAGTACTGGAGGGCGTTCAGATCTAGCATGTAACAAAACTATTATTTCGTTAATTGCAATAATAACAGTTAATTATTTAGCTAACATCTCGCGCCAAATGGAGATTTGTCCTCAGACTTGGAGTCTTGGGTGGAGAGATACCGGGCATTTTCAGGTCCGCGCGCGTTTCAATATCTGTCAGAAGATGACCTTTATCTAAGTGCCCGGCCTGACGTTCTGTACAGGTTTGGTTTTGTTGGCTGCGGCAACATGGGCCAGGAGCATATGTTCAATACATTGCTTGAAGGCCGAGCGGCGGTTGGGGGGCTGTTTGATAGGGCACCGCGCAGCGTGGAAAACGCGTTGGCAAACCTTGCACGTCGGTATCCCGCTGAGCCGGTGCCTAAGACCTATACGTCTCTATCGCAGATGCGCGACGACCCTGATCTCGATGCACTGATCATATCCACGCCCAACTTCACGCATATAGATGTCATTCGAGAACTCGCTGGTTGCGACAAAGCGATCTTTCTGGAGAAGCCGATCGCAACCACTCTGGAAGACGCCGCAGAAATTTACCGCGTGCTTTCCGAGCATCCCCACTACGTGCAAATTGGCCTGCAGTATCGATATAAAGCGGTGTACCGGGAAGCGATTCTGGAAGCGTTCGGCCGCAGGAGTCTCGGGCAGATATACAGCGTCAACCTGCTGGAGCACCGCTTTCCGTTCCTCGACAAAGTAGGGCAGTGGAACAAGTTCAGTGACAAAACCGGCGGGACGCTGGTGGAGAAGTGCTGTCACTACTTCGACCTGATCAATGTGTTTGCACAAGGCACGCCCTCTCGCGTATTTGCGTTAGGTCAGCAGAGCGTCAACTTTCGCGAGTTTGATCGGGACAACGTGACTGCTGATGGATTGGATCATGCCCAAGTGCTGATCGAGTTTGATAACGGTGTCAGCGGGAACTTCTCTCTGAACATGTTTACTTCCGGCAGTCGTGAAGAGTTGATCCTGTGTGGTGATAGAGCAAGACTGCACACCATTGAAAGCAGTCGCCTGGGTGAACCTAATCTCAATGAGATGATGCTTTGGTCTCAAGATATGGGAGCGTCGCGAAACACGGAGACGGCTTACCCGAACCACATCGCCAAGGCCGGCCATCATGGATCCACTTTTTTTGAACACGTTGCCTTGGTTGATGGCCTAACTGGAACGGAAAGTCTGGACGTAAAACCGGCAACCCTGGATGACGCCCTCTGGTCTGTTGTGGTGGCGTTTGCCGCACAGGAATCCATCGTCACCGGGCAACCCGTTGAGATTGCTGATGTTCGGCCCGACGGCTTGCCAGATAGAGTTGAACAAGCCTTGGTGAACGGGGAGAAGTCGTGAACCTGATAAATAAAGAAGCCAGGCAGCTTGGCAGCCTGAGCGTGGGCCCCATCGGACTTGGTTGCTGGCGCCTTGTTGCGATGCCTGTGGACCAGGCGCAAGCAGCGATTGAAAGTGCGCTGGACGCGGGTCTCTCGCTCATCGACACCGCGGATGTATACGGACTGGACTGGGGTGGCCAGTCTTTTGGCGAGGCCGAGCAACTGCTGGGTGATGTTCTGCAACAATCGCCTGAATTGCGATCGCGAATGACGCTGGCAACTAAGGGTGGCATTGTTCCAGGGGTTCCCTATGACTCCGCTCGGTTACAGACAGCGTGTGAAGAATCGCTGCAACGCCTGGGTGTTGAGCACGTGGATCTCTATCAAATACACCGCCCTGACCTCTTGACCCACCCGCAGGAAGTGGCGCGAATTCTGGAGGATCTCAAATCCAGCGGGAAAATCGGTGAGGTGGGTGTCTCAAACTTCACCCCCAGCCAGGTAGATGCATTGCAAGCACATCTGCCATTTCCAATTGCCAGCCAACAACCGGAATATTCAGCGCTCCACCTGGACCCCTTGTTCAACGGCACCTTTGACCAGTGCATGGCAAACGGCACCGGGGTGCTTGTCTGGAGTCCATTGACCGGGGGGCGACTGGCAAACGCAGAAACACTGTCCAGCGAACTCGGTGAGGTGCTTGTTCGCCTGGCTGAGCGCGAATCAACCGACCTGGCGACACTAGCGCTTGCGTTCACTTTGGCGCATCCCGCAAACCCGATTGCGCTGTTCGGGTCGACGCAGCCAGAGAGAATTGGTGCATCTGTGTGTGCCTTGGAGATTAGCCTCGATCGCAACGATGTTTACGAAATTATCCAAGCCAGTATGGGTGAATCTTTACCATGAGTATCGAAGTAAGCTGGTTCTCAGCATTGTGTGATGATGACTATGAGTATCTGGGAGTACCCGATGATCGGTTGAAGTCATCCTGGAAACACTGCAGTCAAATTACCAAAAATGCCGACCAGCACGGTTACGACAGTATTCTGCTGCCTTCCGGATATCAGTTGGGCATCGACTCGGTCTCCTTCGCCGGTGGTGTGGCGGCGTTGACGGAACAAATCAGGCTGCTTGTGGCGGTCAGGTGTGGAGAGATGTGGGTGCCACAACTCGCGCGCCAGCTCGCCACGCTGGACCAGATGTTGGAAGGCAGATTATCGATCAACATCATCTCCTCTGATATTCCCGGAGAAACACTGGAATCCGTACCACGCTACCAACGCACGCGTGAGACGATGCATGTGTTGCGTAGCTTGTTAAACAGCGAATCCGTCGACTTTGACGGTGATTTTTTAAAACTGGCGATCGATCCTCCAAACGCCGGTACTGTCAGCGGAAAGAGTCCGTTGTTTTATTTTGGCGGGCTTTCGGAACCTGCCCGTGAAGTCGCTGCTGAATGTTCTGACGTGTTTTTGATGTGGCCGGATACGTTGCCCAACGTTCAAAATATTCTGGATGACATGCGGCAGCGGGCTGCGCGCTTCGATCGCACGCTGCGCTTTGGTTATCGAGTCCATGTCATCGTGCGGGAAACGGAAAGCGAAGCACGTGCGGCTGCAGACCAGTTGGTTTCCCGTTTGGACGATAAAGAAGGTGAGGCAATTCGGGCGCGATCGTTGGACAGTAAATCGGTGGGTGTTCGCGCCCAGGGTGAGCTGCGCGAAGGGTCTGACATCGAAGGATATGCAGAAGAGAATTTGTGGACCGGGATAGGCCGGGCTCGCAGCGGCTGTGGTGCTGCGATCGTAGGGGACCCTGATCAGGTTCTGAACAAACTTAAGGAATACATGGCACTGGGCATCGAGGCGTTCATATTGTCGGGATATCCCCACAACGATGAATGCGATTTGTTTGCACGCTACGTATTGCCGCAGCTGGATCACTCGAAGCTAAGTTAGCTGTTCTCGCTCGATGTGTCAGCCGTGCTGTTGTACCGACGCTGCCACTTCTGCTCGCTCAAAACCCACAAGGCAACGGTGATGGCGATCGTCAGCAAAACAGCCGACCAGAAAGCGCTTCCCATCCCGCCTGCTAATCCAAGCGGTGAAAACAAGAGATACGTCAACACGATACAGGCTCCGAGAAGAATGGCGGTAGGTATTGCGTATCGCCATGGGGTCATATCCACCACTTCTCTGGCCGTGTATCGCCAGGCTTCAGGTCTGGGTGTTATGCGCCCGATGAGGATCATGATGCCAACCTCGATGACAAAGAGGATTGCGTAGATATGGATAAAGTTGATATCGATTTCGAACACAAACTGCAGGAGGCCATAGGCGATGACATGGAAGGTGACAGCTACCTTGGCGGCCAGCGCAGGCACTCGCTTGGTAAAGAGCCCAACAAGTACCAAAGTGATGATCGGGATGTTGTAGAACCCGGTAAAAATTCTAATGATCTGCCACAGGCCCTCTGGCGCATACTGGAGTAGGGGCGCGGCCATAAAAGAAAAGAGAGCGATTATCAGACTGGCAAATTTGGCAACCCTGATCAGTTTTGCATCATCTACAGGTCGCTTGCTCATCGGTTGATAGATGTCGAGACAAAATAGCGTGGCGGCGCTATTTAACAGAGAGTTGAAGGAGCTGAACACGGCACCCAGGAGCACGGCCAGGAAAAAGCCTGCGAGATAGGCAGGCAATACATCTGCGACGAGGGTCGGATACGCCAGGTCGATATGGCTCAATCCATCGGTATAGAGATGATAGGCGATGATGCCGGGCAGCATCATGAAGAACGGAACCAGGAGCTTGAAAAACCCTGATAACAAAACCCCTTTCTGTCCTTCAGCTAAATTTTTGGCGCCGAGTGTTCGTTGAATAACGTATTGGTTGGTACCCCAGTAAAAGAGATTGGCAAGGATCATGCCCGTGAACAGAGTGCCGAATGGCACTGGGTCGCTACTGGAACCGACGGCGTTTAGTTTTTCGGTGTCTTCGGTCAGCACGGTGGTCATACCCGCCGTGATGCTGCCGTCGCCGAGTGCATACAAACCGAACAAAGGCACCAGTGTTCCGATGATCAACAGGCCCACGCCGTTGACTGTATCCGAGACTGCAACGGCCCTCAGTCCGCCAAAAATGGCGTAGATACCACCGATGATGCCGATCGCCAGGATGGTGATCAGAAGTGCGGCCTCAAAACCGACGTTGAGGAGGGCTGGGACATCGAATAGACGAAGCACCGCGAGAGAGCCTGAATAGAGGATCGACGGAATCGTAATCAGGCCATAACCCAGGAGGAAAAGCACTACAGACAACCGACGTACACCCGGGTCGAAACGGTCCTCAAGGAACTGGGGCAGAGTAGAAAACGCGCCGCCAAGGTATTTGGGTAAAAAGACGAGCGCCATGACAATGATCGCGACCCCCGCGGTAACTTCCCATGCCATCGCAGTCATGTTGAAACCAAATGCGGAACCGTTCAGCCCGATCAATTGTTCAGCCGACAGGTTTGTGAGAAGCAGCGAACCTGCGATGAATGTACCGGTCAACCCGCGGCCTGCTAGGAAATAACCTTCCTTGGTATCGACCTCGCCACGCGTTTTGATATACGAGATCCAGCCCACCATGGCCATAAACGCCACGCAGGTTACAAACGTAAATACGATGTCTTCAGTCGCCAATGGGTGCTCGAAAATCCTGGCCAGCGCGAGAGTCTGGCACAACGGCCCGCATTGAACCATGCGGCATTCTTAACGTTGGCGCAGGGCTTGGATTTTAGTACAGACCTGCACTAAAATCGGTGGCAAATTCGGAAGGTGGTGAGATGCTATGGCTGAACAAAGGGATATCACATTACTGGATACGTGGCCGGAACAGGAAACCCGGGGACACACCATACCTGGTAACAGGTATACCTCTCGCGAATTCTTTGAGAAGGAATGGGAGGGGATGTGGACAAAAACCTGGATTCTGCTTGGCCGTGAGGCACAGATACCAAATCCCAACGATTGGCAGATGGAGCCGTTGGGACCTGAAGAAATTCTGATGGTGAGACAAGCTGACGGTGGTGTGAAGGCGTTTTATAACGTCTGCCAGCACCGCGGTAACCCGTTGGTCGGCGAAACCCGGGGCCATGTGCGCAGCCGCTTCGTGTGTAAATACCACAGTTGGGCGTTCTTGCCCGATGGTACGCTCAACTTTGCGCCGGACAGCGGCGACTTCCCGCAAGGTAACCCCTGTGAACATGTGCGATTGGCTGAACTTGCGTGCGAAACCTTCGCCGGGTTTATCTGGGTGAACATGGACACCAACGCAAAACCACTGAAAGAGTTCCTGGGCCCAATCTGGGATGAGTGGAACGCACGTGAGGTCCACCTCTGGAAACGCACCATGGCAAACAGCATGTGGTTGCCCTGTAACTGGAAAGTGGTGCTCGACAATTTTAACGAGTCGTATCACGTACCCACGGTGCACATGGGCGCTACGCCAAAAACCGACCGCAAAGCTATTCGCGGCAACATCAACACCTACTACAAGGAAACCCGATTTGACCTGTCCGATGAGGGTCACAATCGAATGGTTATGAAAGGTGGGTATGGTGCGGGCCAGACAGATGCCGATGGCAATATTCTGGATCCGCTGCGCAGCCTGCTGCTGTACTGGGATATTGATCCTGAAGAATATAAAGGCAGACCGGAAGATACCCGCGAAGCGCTGCAGGAGGCGAAGCGAGAGTTGGGCCCGGCAAGAGGATACGGTCACTACGCAAATGTACCCGCTGAACAGCTGACCGATGCGTTCCACTATACGCTGTTCCCGAATTTTGCTGTCTCACTGTGGGCCGACGGCTTCCACTTCCTGAGAGCAAGGCCCCATCCGGATGATCCAGGTCAGTGTCTCTTCGACAACTGGTGGTATGCGAGTCCCGCGTCGCTGGATTCTCCGATGACCAACCGATCTGCGTCGGCCATGGAGGGCAGTCTGGCCAACGCGAACCCGGATACGGGGGAAGTAGACGTCACAATGTTGTCCTACCCTGAAGATTCGATTGGACCGGCGATTGAAGAAGACGTTGCTGTATTTGTGACGCAACAGCGTGGCTTTCGCTCCCGTGGATTTCAAGGTGTTTACCTGGCGCAGCAGGAGACACGTATTCGCCGCTACCATGAATTGATCGACGACTATATCGAAGGCAGGTTGCCCTAGCAGGCACGAGCGATATGACCGAAGTGCTGAAAAACGTCGACGCCTACCTGGCGGATCCGACGGCGGTCTCAGATGGCGAGTTTAAAAAGAGTCGCGCGACCAAGCAGACGATTCTGGAAGCGATGACCCAGCTCCTGGCGGAGCAGGGTTTTGCTGCGTGCAGCACACCTGCGATTGCCCGCGCCGCCGGTCTGTCACGCACAGCAATGCTGTACCACTTTCCAACCCGGCGCGTATTGCTGGAAGCTGTTGTGGTCCACATCACGCGTCGTCGTGTGGAGATGCACGAAGAAATGCTGGCCGAGTTGCCGCGCGATGATCGTTTTCGTGACGGTGCCGTGGAAGCAGGGTGGGCGCAAGTGCAAACGCCGGAGTTCAAGGCTTTTTGTGAACTCTCTATGGCAGCACGAACGGATGCAGAATTGGACCAGGTGTTTCGCTCGTCTTTGGAAGCATTTGATCGGGCTCGACGAGATGCCGCGCTGTATTTGGCGGAGCCCGAAGTTGCTGCATCACCAGTTTTTGATCTGCGTCGTGATATTCACCGCCTGGTGCTTGAAGGGCTTGCCAAACAGGATGGTATTGCCTTTGACGTCGAGCGACGTTCTGATGAGCTGTTTGCCTTTCTCAAATTACTCTGGTCCGACCAGGGTGAAAAGTTTTTGGCCAAGGTCCTCGACCGCAGTTAGCGACGCCGTTCGAACAGGCCTGCGTGGACTCATTCAAGTCAGGATCCAATCGAGAAGCAGTACCTCTGCGGCACGATCGCTGACAGCGTCTCGACGTTGAGGGTCGTGCACACCATCCCGCAGCTACAATGCGATCAAACCATTCTGTTGTGGCGCGGTTAAGAACAGCTGTTTCTTCGTCTTCGCCTTTGCGTCCTGAGTTGGTATCCCGGCGATGATGGCGGGTTTACGCCAACGGCGCATCACTTCTAACATGCCCTCGGGATAGTCCGGTTTACGACCGGTGTGCTGGTTCAGGATCAGCAGATCTGCCCGCCACTCAGCGAGCGTTTTGGCGATCAGCGATGTGCGGACACCGCCTCCGGCGCGTATTATCCAGGCTACGAGTCTCTGCAAAGTTATCTGTAATAGTACTCTGGCGCCACTAATCTGTTGGGCATGACCGCCACAGTCTCGTCTACCTCTTTGTAAAAACTGTGACTAAAAATTGCCTGCTCAATGCGTAAGAGATCCGGGTTGGACTGCCTCGCGGTGGCGAACGAGGCAGGGTTGTCGAACCAGTATTCCGCGATCCCGTCCCAGCAGGCGTAAAAAGTTTCTCGCCGATTGACGCCTGCCGGCGTGAAGCCTTCGGAATCTGGTGCAAAAAATCCGGTCATTACGTCCTGTGGCGATCTAAGGTTAAAAATGACGCCGCGACATCCTGGCAGGGATTGCAGCATTTGGGCGTACTCATCAGGCCAGAGGTTTAAGAGCGCGCCTTCATTGAGGGAGTTCGTTAGCTTTACGAAGTGTGCCAGTTTGAAGAGCTTGTGTTCCGGTCGCATCACCTCGACACACACGTGTTCTTCCACGTGAAACTGAAACGGCGAGCCGCTGTAAAGGTGGTCAAAATCTCCGCCTACACCGGCGACACCTTCATCGTAACCGAGCCCATCGGGTCCTGCCCGATCTCGCGCAGGGGACCGGGCGGCTAGATAGTCCTGTTTGGAATCGAATAGGAGCTGCCCCCAACCATCCCACTCCTCGTCGAAGTTATTCGGTTCACCCCAGCTTAGTTGTGAGAGAAGTTCCTCACCAACGGTTTCGCCAAGCGCCCGGTTCGCGCGCACGTTAAGCAGGTATCCGCGTATGTTGGGTAGGCGGCGGCCAAATGAGTTGTGGTAGCCCACGTGCCCGGCGCGATATTCATCGTGCGAGAGTTTTGCGTTGCGGCGAACGAATCCGAATACCTTGAATTTACTGTGCATAGCGATGTTACCGGTAGTAAAACTCAGGAGGGGAGCTTCGGTTGGGATTGACGATCAGGTTTTCGTCTACTTCGATGTGCCAGTATCGAGCAAACAGTTCGCGTTCCAGGCGACTGAGCGCTGAGTGGCTTGGTGGGTTGAACCGTGCTGTCTCGAAACTGGCTAGATCATCGAAGAAAAGTTCTATCGCACCATCCCAGTAGTCGCAAAACTGGCGTCGCTCCTGGGTTGCTTTGGCTTTGAAGACCCATTCATCGTCGGCGAAAAATCCGCGCAGAGCCGCTTCCTGATCTTTATCGCGCATGTTGAGCGTCAAACCGAGCAGACCTGTGAGCTGCTGTAGTTCCTGTGTGTAAGCTGTAAGCTGTGGTTCGACTCCTTCTCTGCACTTGAAAAAGAACATCAGCTTCGCAATTTTACGCTCCGGACGAACCACCGGGATAAGCACCGTCTCCAGCATGTGGAGATGAATGGTCTGAAACTGATCTGGGTTGTCCGGCACAGGCATGAAGAGATGAGGACTGTCGGCAAGGCTCCAATCCGGATCGACAACCAGGCCATCTTCGGTGGCTCTATTCGGTTCGACGGTGCGCGCGTTTACCCAAGCGGTCTGATCATCGAAGTAAACTTGGGGAAAGCCATCCCACCAGTCGAGAAAGTCGGTAGGCGCATTAAATGCCAGATCACTTGAATCGATGTCGAGTTTTTCGTGCAGTGGTTCGTTAGCCCAGATATTGACGAGATAGCCGCGAATATTTTGTAAACGGCGTGATTGGCCGCAGTGATAGCCAACGTGTCCGGCTCGGTATTCGTCGTGCGTGAGCTTAGGGTTGCGTTTTAAGAATGCAAAAACTTTATACACTTTTGTGGTCCCCGCTTGACCTGAGGCAAGCATAACCCGAATCTTAGACACACACGAAGGGGCGTGTGGGGAGTTGTGCAGTGTTAAACGATGCAGAGATTACAAGCGACCTGGAAGAGCGTGCGCTGCTACTGCACGCAAGACAGGAGATAGAGCACCTCCGGCGATGGTACGCGTTGGCGACTGATGCATTGGGGCAAGGGGGTACGATGGCCACACGTGGGCGTGACATATATCGCCGTATTTTCGCTGCAGATGCACAGATAAGCGTTCGGGGAGGGCAGCGAGACCTCGATGGCACAGGACCTGAAGCTTGGGCTGAAATTGCGACTGATGCGTTGGCGGAGTATACGGCGACGCAACATTTGATTGGCACTCAGGTAGTTGTTTTTAAAGAAGTCGCCTTTGCTGGTTCACCAAAGGCGGTGACAGACGGGGTCGCAGAGATGTCCAGTTATCTGCAGGCTTGGCATGCGTGGCCAGATTCTGAAGTGCGAGTGGTCATCGGATCTTATGAGGATTCGTTACGCTTTCGCTCAGGGACTGGTTGGCAGATCGATAAGATGGTGTTGCGCTATCAAAGTGGTGAACGCCGTCCGCTTGGTGACCCGCCGTAAATGCCGAATGCAGGTTTAGTGTGAAAGAACGATTGTCCGCCACATCCACTCCTTGGCCCTCCGAAGTACAGGGCTGGTATGTCACCATTGTTTTGTTAATGGGATTTACCTTTTCCTTTGTAGATCGACAGGTGCTGAACTTGTTGGTCGAACCTATTAGTTATGACCTCGCACTGACGGATACGCAGATCAGCCTTTTACAAGGGTTCGCGTTTGTCATCACCTACGTCAGCCTGAGTGTTCCGATCGGGCGGTTGGTGGACCGGTTTAATCGGATGCGCATCATGATTGGTGGCATCTTGGTGTGGAGTGCGACAACGCTTGCTTGTGGCTTGTCGAGCAGCTATGCGCAACTTCTCACAGCCCGCATGGGCGTTGGGGCAGGGGAGGCCGCGCTCACCCCCGCTGCATGGTCTGTGTTAGCGGATTATTTTCATCCCGACAGGTTGGCGCGGCCCATCAGTGTTTATCTCATGGGTCCGTACATCGGAGCTGGCATTGCCATGATTGCTGGTGCCCAGGTGTTGGACTGGACGCAAACCGTTGAGGTTATCGAATTGCCGCTGGTTGGTGTTGTTGCACCCTGGCAATTCACTTTTATCGCGGTGGGACTGCCTGGGGTGTTGATCGCTTTGTTGTTCGCTACTCTGAAAGAGCCTCAGCGACGTGGTCGAAGTGATGTTGCGGCGGTGCCGCCTTGGAATAAAGTTGTCCGCTATATCAATCAGGAACGGCGCATATACGTTGCTCTGCATCTCGGCGTGCCGTTTATCGTTGTCATGCTCTATGGCTTGCAAGCCTGGGTGCCTACGATTCTTGTACGTGTGTTCGAGATGGATCTTGCTGATGCGGGTCGCCAGTATGGTGTGGTCGCTCTGCTGTCAGGTTCTGCGGGCGTGCTCACGGGCCCATTTGTGGAGCGTGCGCTACGCGCTTTGGACGACACGGCCGCACCCTTACACGTGGCAATGCTGGGGGCAGCAAGTGCGACGTTCTTTTTATGTGTGCTGCCGTTTGTCAGCAATAGTAGCTGGGCTCTTGTGATGATTGCCGGTGCCAGCTTCAGTGTCACGTTACCGCTCGCGCTGATTACCACCGTCATGCAAGCGGTGACCCCAAATGAGATGCGGGGTGTGGTTAATGGCTTATATGTCGTCACAACGAACGTACTGGGCCTTGCTCTGGGGCCTACACTTGTCGCCCTGACAACCGACTACGTATTTGCCGATAATCTGGCTGTGGGTAAATCGCTTGCTTGCGTGGCGTTGGTTGTTGGACCGATTGCCTGCTTTTTGTTGTGGTCGGGTAGTCGCGCGTATCGCGAGCGTGCGGGTTCAGCAGTTGAGCCCACGGTTGTGTAGATGATCGATGAGGGCGAGATAATAAATGGGTGAGGGTCATGGATCTTAAGAATAAACGAATTGTTGTAACCGGTTGTGCCAGTGGTATGGGGGCTGCGACTGTCAGTGCTTACGTGAACGCCGGGGCGACCGTGGTAGGCATGGATCTGAATGATAGGGAGGGTGAGGAGGTTTGCGCGCGCGGGTCTTCCGATGGTCCTGGCGTGGCTACTTATCTTCATGTCGATGTTGCCGACTCTGGGTCTGTCAAGGACGCTTTTGCCGATGCCGTTGCGCAAATGGGTGGGCTTGACGCTTTGGCGCATCCCGCCGCGATTCATCGCATGGGGTCTGCCTCGGATGTGTCGGTGGCGGACTGGGATCTGGTCTTCGAAGTAAACGTACGCGGCACAATGCTGACAAACCAGGCTGCTTATCCCTATTTGAAGGCATCTGGTGGCGGATCGATCATCAACTTCGGATCGATCTCCGGTCAGCGTCCCGAGCCTACGTCGGCAGCCTACTCTGCGGCCAAGGGCGCAGTCCATGCATGGACCCGAACTGCTGCCGGCACTTGGGGCATGGACCAGGTGCGTGTGAACGCAATACTGCCCGCTATCGCGACTCCGATGTATCACGCGGCACGTAAAAACATGACGGATGAACAAAATGAAAACAGTTACTGGCGTAACCATCAGAGTATCGCTCTGGGTGAAGAGTATGGAGATCCTGACAGCGACCTGGGTCCCGTGATGGTGTTTATGGCTTCAGATGCGTCGAAGTTTATTACCGGCCAGCTGATTCCAGTGGATGGTGGGCAGCACAATGTCCGGTAAAAATTATGTCAGAAGCGCTCGCAGCTCTTGCACCTCGTGCTGGGCATCTTCCAGTACCTGAACAGAGGTAGTGGCGGACAGGCCTAGCTTGCGGAGTTGGTTAAAAGCTGGTGTTTCGTCGACACGAGGTAAGTCAGTAAATCGCTTGGCCTTTATCAGGCTGTGAAGGTGAGCCACGATCAAGAGGTCAGTGTAGTCCGCATCTCCTTCATGATCGTAGTACCAGTTTTCCTGATGGATTGCTGCAGTCGAAAAGTCACTCAACCCCCACTGGTCGAGAATAGATGCGCTGAGTCCTGGCGCCATATTCGCCAGGACTGCCTGTAGCACGCCTGGTGTCTCTTGAAGGTGTGGAAATCGGTTCGCAAGTTGCAGAATCGGAACGGCACCGATTTCATGCAGCAGGCCGAGGAGCAGTCCTTTCGCGGTGTCGAATCTGTTTGATAAGCGCGCCAGAACCGTCGAATAAGCGCCGACCAAAACAGCGTGCTGCCACATGCTCTGCAGGCGCGAACGCAGCCATTGGCGGCGTGCGGTGAACAGCGACTTTGCTGCGAGGGTCAACACAAGTGTACGCGCCTGTTCGATACCAAGCCGGACGATGGCAGCATCCAACGATTCGCATGGGGCTGCGCCGCGAAAGAGTGCGCTGTTGGCAACGTTGAGGAGAGCTCCTGCAATAGCGGGGTCGGCGCTGATCAGACGCGCCAGGTCGCTGATAGCAAAGTCAGGATCCTGCATGGCGTCGCTGATTCGTGCAGATATTCCGGGCAGGGCAGGAACCACAAGATCACCGCTTTGTTGCAATCTGGCAACTTCGATCGCAAATGGGTCGCTTTGCCAGGAACCGCCCCCAATATCATTGCCGCCGATAAAACGGGCTGGTTTAGGCTGTTTTGCAATCCGCTTGAGGAAGGATTGCTCCAAACGAACCAGCTGTGATTGCAGCGTGGGTGTCACCGTGTACCGTGTCGGGCGGAGGTTGGCGATGGGAAAGCCAGCATCAGCATCGTCGGCGTGCAGGTATCTAGGTTCCTGGTCACCACTCTCCAATTGGACGGTACCCTCTACTAGAAGCCAGGCGTAGGGGGAGCTGTCCCCTTCAACGAGAATGGGGGCTGAGTCTTTGATGGTGACCAGAGCTGCGTATTGTTCAGCCTCGCGAAAAGTTTCCGGCGAGGCATCCCGAAAATAGGTGCTGGATCGCAAAATGCGCTGCAGTGTTCCGGCGTGTATGGGTTGGCTTTCGCTCATGAATAAAACTCTTGCTACCTCTCTGAGTATAGTTGGGTTGTGCAGGATGCAGCTTGAGAGTCAACTTTGTCCGCTGATGGTGTTAACCGGTAAGATACGTGGCCCTGAACCAAAGTAGCATCCGACCTTGAAAGCCTACGTCGTTGCGATCAGTTTGTTGGTGGTCCTGTTTGGCAGCATCGGTCTGTACCTCATGCAGCGATTCAGTGCTTTCGCGAACATGGATTTCAGCCCGCCCCCAGTGACGATAGCCGTATCCTCGGCCAAGTCTGAGGTTTGGCCCAGCACGCTGAGTGCGGTGGGCACCATCAAAGCTGTGCGGGGTGTGGAACTCACATCTGAGTCGAGTGGCGAAATTATTTCGATACAGTTCGATTCAGGCGATCAGGTGGATGCCGGTCAGGTGCTGGTGGTGCTGAACGACGAAGTTGAGCGAGCCAGCCGCCAGAATCAGATAGCCTCCCTGGAGTTGGCGCAGATTCTCTTCGATCGAGACAGCACGCTTGTGCAACAGAAGTCGATTCCACAAACCCAGTTTGATCGCTCAAGGGCGGATCTGGAACGTGCTCGCGCTCAGCTGCAAGAAACGGAAGCGCGCCTGGCGAATAAACGCATCGAGGCACCTTTCGCCGGAACCATGGGTATCCGCCAGGTTGATGTGGGCGATTACCTCTCGCCGGGTTCGGTGATCGCTGCGTTGCAGGATCAATCGGAGTTGGAAATCGACTTTACCGTTCCAGCTCGTTACGCGCCGAAGCTCAAAGCTGGATTGCAGGTTGAGGTGAGAGTGGACGCGTTTGACGATCAGGTGTTTAACGCGGAAGTGAGCGCTGTGGATGCCAGAATTGATGCGGAAACGCGTAATGTACTGTTGCGTGCAAAGATTGCAGAGCCTCGCGGTCTTTTACCCGGCATGTTTGCCAGTCTGGAACTGGACCTGGGCGAACGGCAGCAGGTTGTCACCATTCCGGAGACGGCAATGACCTATGCTCTGCAAGGCAACACGGTCTATGTGCTTGCCGACCATGAGGATGGTGGATTGACCGCGCATGCGCGGGTGGTTCAAGCGGGTCGGGTGGTTGATGGTCAGGTGGCTGTTCTGGAAGGCTTGCAACCTGGCGATCGCGTCGTGAGTGTTGGACAGAACAAACTGTATCGGGGTGTCCGCGTAGTCATAGACGAAGACGTACAGCTGTAACGATGCCGCGATTTACCGACATCTTTATCCGACGCCCGGTGCTTGCTCTGGTGCTAAGTGCCGTGATGCTGCTCATGGGTCTTCAGTCAGCTACTCAGCTTTCGCTGCGTGAATATCCCGAAGTGGAAAAAAGCGTCATTTTTGTCACCGCCGCATTCCCTGGGGCGAGTGCGGAAACGGTCCAAGGGTTTGTCACCAACCCTTTGCAGCGACGAATCGCTGCGGCCAAGGGCGTGGAGTATGTCACCTCTGAAAGCAACCCTGGCGTGGCGTCCATACGGGTGTGGGTGCGCCTTGGAGAAAACTCCACGGAGGTAATGAGCGAGGTCATCACCAAAATAAATGAAGCCAGGTTTGAGCTGCCCCGCGAGGTGGAAGACCCTGTGGTCACAAACCGTACGGGTGGAGATGCGATGATGTATCTCGCCTTCCTTTCGGATCAGATGTCCGTGCAACAGATTAACGACTACGTTGTGCGGTCGGTGCAGCCCGTCTTAAGTACGGTAGAAGGTGTAGGTGAGGCACGCATTCTCGGCAGCGGCAGTTTTGCGATGCGCGTGTGGTTGGATCCCGCAAAAATGGCGGCATTTAACGTCACCGCGATCGACGTCAATCGCGCCATACAGCGCAACAACTACGTCTCCGCGGCCGGGACCACCAGGGGCGAACTGGTGCGGGCAAGCGTCGATGCTGAAACAGATGTGAAAGACCCAGAAAGTTTCGCTGCAATTGTGGTCCGTCAGGATGGTGACCGTCGCGTGCGCCTGGGGGATGTCGCGGAGGTGGAGCTGGCGAGTGAAACGTTTGAATCGGCGGTCTACTCCAGCGGACAGGAGACGATGTTTGTCGCGATCACGGAAGCGCCGGGTGCCAACCCGTTGGAAGTAGCCCGTAACGTGAAAGCAAAGATTGCGGAACTGGACAACCAGCTACCTGCGGATCTCACCATTTTTCTGGATTCGGACGGCTCGAAGTACATCAGTGAAGCACTTAACGAAGTGATCCAGACGTTGGTAGAAGCGTCCATAATTGTGGTGCTGGTCATTCTCCTCTTTCTGGGTTCGCTGCGAGTTGTTGTTATCCCGATCGTGGCAATTCCTCTATCGCTGACGACCGTATTGTTCTTGATCTGGCTGATGGGTTTCTCAATCAACCTGCTGACACTCCTGGCGATGGTGATTGCTATCGGTCTGGTGGTGGACGATGCCATTGTTGTGGTCGAAAACGTGCATCGGCACATTGAAGAAGGCAAGAAACCCCTCGATGCAGCGTTGGTGGGCGCGCGGCAGGTGGCGCTCCCCGTCATCGCGATGACTTTAACCCTGGTAGCGGTTTATCTACCCATCGGATTTCTTGGCGGTCTAACCGGTGTGCTGTTCAGCGAGTTTGCGCTCACGCTTGCCGGGGCTGTCATGGTGTCCGGGGTGATCGCGCTTGTGCTGAGTCCGATGATGTGTGCCTATCTTTTGAAGGGGCATGGGGATCAAGGCCGCGTAGCAAATTGGTTGGATGCTCGGTTTGCAGAGCTGCATGAGTCATACGAACGTTCACTTGCGCACTGCCTCAACAATCGCGGCGCCGTGATGTTGTTCGCCTTTGTTCTATTCCTGAGCCTGCCGGTGTTTTACATGCTCGCGCAGAAGGAATTAGCGCCCGAAGAAGACAGCGGCAGCATCTTTGCAATTGCGACACCTCCGGATTACGGCAATCTGGAATACACCACCTACTTCCTGGATCAGATGGTAGATGCCTGGCGGACGGTTGATGAAGTAACCCATTCCTGGCAGGTCAACGAACCCAATTCGGTATTCGGTGGTATCGAGCTTAAACCCTGGGATGAACGGGAACGCTCGTTGGAGGAGATCCGTCAGGAAGTACAGGCGAAGTACAGCAAGATCAGCGGCCTGGAGATATTTTCATTTGCCTCCGGGGGACTGCCTGGAGCGTCGTCCGGTCTACCTTTGCAGTTCGTGATATCCGCAAACGTGGGGTATGCGGAGCTTGATCGTGTAGCAGAGGAGGTCCTGCTCAAAGCCCGTCAATCAGGCCTCTTTGCATTTGTGAGTAAGGATCTGCGGTTCTCACGGCCTGAAGTGGGCGTGGAGATCGACAGGGAGCTGGCTGCCAGATTAGGCATTTCTATGCAGGACATCGGGCAAACCCTGCAGGTGATGTTGGGTGAAGCTGAAACCAACCGCTTCAGTGTGGAGGGGCGCAGCTACAAGGTGATTCCTCAGGCTGCCAGGGGGTTTCGCCTGACCAAGGAGTGGCTTGAGCGTTACTACCTGCGCACAACAGAAGGTTCGTTAGTGCCGATGTCGACGGTCATCACGCTGCGCCAAACAGTAGAACCGAACACGCTCAGGCAGTATCAGCAGCTGAACAGTGTGACGGTGCAAGGCCTTGTCCTTCCACCCAACACTTTGGGCGACGGCCTTGCCTTCTTGGAGCAGGCCCTGAATGAGGTAGCTCCCAGTGGATACCGGGTTGGATATCAGGGTGAGTCGCGACGCTTCATACAGGAAACCCAGGGATTCCTGGCCCTGTTTGCCACCTCATTGATATTCATTTACCTGGTGTTGTCCGCGCAATTTAACAGCTTCCGCGATCCGTTTATCGTGTTGATCAGCGTGCCGTTGTCAATCTTTGGCGCCATCGTGCCGCTCGCGCTCGGGTGGGCAACGCTCAACATCTATACGCAGGTGGGCTTGTTGACATTGATCGGCCTGATCAGCAAACACGGCATTCTGATTGTGGATTTTGCCAATCGGTTGAGGGAAGAGGGTGTCCCGGCTGTCGATGCTGTGCTGCGGGCAGCGGGGCTGCGGCTGCGCCCTATATTGATGACCACGTTTGCTACCGTGTTAGGCGTATTGCCTTTGCTGCTTGCGTTTGGCGCAGGCGCGAACTCCAGGTTTGCAATCGGTCTGATGATCGCCGCGGGTATGCTCGTGGGGACACTGTTTACCTTGTATGTCCTGCCAACGTTTTATCTGGTGCTTGGCAGGAAAACCAAGAGCGCGCCGACTGAAGCGGCGCCCGTTGCCGATGCAGCGGCGCATTGAGCGTACCAACCGCTGATCAAGCCTGCGGAGGAAAGATGACCACAGAAGCTATTAACAAGTACTGCCCACGGTCCGGCAAACCCGTTGAAGCGGACTCCCTCACAGAGTATCGGGGCCAGATCGTTGGCTTCTGCAATCCTGGTTGTCGCGATGACTTTGCTCAAAACATCGCGGACAGCAAACACGATACGCGTTACTTCGACGTTCTGATCAAGGAACTGGAGCTCTAGTGTCCTGTCTCCTAGTCTCTCCTAGTTTAGGGAATTGATGAGACCGGACACTAGGCAACCGCTCCCATCAACGCGTCAGCCAGCTTAGCGCGCTGGTATTTGGCGTCGCCAAACAGTACCTGGTTGTGCATCTGACGTTTGAAGAACAGGTGCACGTAACATTCCCAGGTAAAGCCGATACCGCCATGGAACTGCACCGCTCGGCTTGCTGAGAATATCGCCATATCGCTCGCAGCGGCCTTAGCCATGCGTGCAAAGCGCTCTGCGTTCTCTGGCTCTTCCGCGTAGGCACATGCTGCGTTGTAGGTCAGCGATTTAGCCTGGTCGATCTCGATCATAACGTTCACCAATGGGTGCTTCACCGCCTGAAAGAAACCGAGTGGGCGATCGAATTGAACCCGCGTGCTCGCATACTCCGTTGTCGTTTGCAGCAGCCACTCACCGCTGCCGACCATATCCGCAGCGGTAATGCACAAGATAGCTGGCGTTGCAGTTGATAGAACCGTATCGCCCGAGCCGCACGCAGCTACCTCTGTCGCGGTAACGTTGTCGAAGTTGATGTGCGCCTGATCGCGGGTCAGATCGATAATGCCGTCCGGCGTGATTGTGATGCCGGAATCTTGAGCCTCGACGGTAAAGAGCCCGACGCCCTCACTGCCTTTCGCAGCCACCACAAAAAAGTCTGCTTTCTGTGCGTCCTGTACAAACCAAGCTGTGCCGGAGAGTTTTCCGTCCGCGACGGAAACGTCAGTGTCTGTAGGCTCCCAGCTGCCGCGTTCATTGGTGATGGCAAGCGATGCAGCCTGACCGCCGGCAATCTGGCTGAGCGCGGCTTTTGCCGCGTCAGTTCCGCATGCGTTCAGTACAAAGGTGGCGTTGAAGGTCGCAATCAGGGGGGAAGGAAATGCTGCTTTACCCGCTTCCTCTGCCAGGGCGACGGCTGCAACCAACGGCATCCCGATTCCTCCGGCTTCTTCGGGCACACAGGCTGCTGTCCAACCGAGTTCGGTTATCTGCCGCCACAGGTCGCGATCCCAGATGGATTCGATATCCCGATGGATGTTGAAGTCGTCGGCTACCTGCGTATGAATTTTGTCAGCGGTGGCATTGTCTGCAAAGAACTTGGCCGCTGAGTCGCGCAGCATGGCTTCATCTTCACCGAAGCCAAAGTTTTTCTGTTGAGTCATGTTGGTTCTCCTGGTTTCGGTTACTTGGATTTGGGCATGCCAAGTACCCGCTCGCCGAGAATGTTGCGTTGTACTTCGTTGGCGCCAGCAGCGATGGTGATGCCAAAACTGTTCATATAGGCCAGCTGCCACTGTCCGCCAGCAGCTGCGTTGTCGTCGTTCACGTACAAGCTGCTTGCTGCGCCTTCGATTTCGTAGGCGAGTTGTGCAATGTCCTGGCCGATTTCAGTAGCTACCAGTTTGTACTGCAATGGAATGCGCATGGGGTGGTCGTTAAGAGCCTGCACACCGATCCGACGCTGGTTCTGGCGAAAGCCTTCCTGGCGGATCATCAGTTGCATAATGGCGTCGCGTATGACCGGATCATCTGCTGCGGTTTTGCCGTTGCGGTAACTTTGCTTGGCGAGATCAATCAAGGAGGCTGCGTTCCCGACAGCAGCGCCGGGCTCTTCCTCTGTGACCATGCCGCCTGCAGAAGGCGTGGTGAGTGGTCCCGCACCTCGCTCGTGGGCCAAGGTGGTCATGGCAACTTTCCAGCCAGCACCCACCTCATCCAATCGATACCGATCTTCCACTACCAGGTTTTCGAAAATAACTTCGTTGAAGCCGGTTTCACCGGTCATTTTGATCAGGGGGCGCACGGTGACGCCCTTGCCGAGTGCCTCTTTGATAGGCACAACAAAGTAGGAGAGACCGTTGTATTTGTCTTCTTTGCTCGTTCGACAGAGAAGAATCATCCAGTCAGCGAAGTGCGCTAGCGACGTCCAGACCTTATGGCCATTGATCACCCAATTGTCGCCGTCTTTCTCGGCAAAGGTCTGCTGATTAGCAAGATCTGAACCTGCCCCTGGTTCGCTGAAGCCCTGGCACCAGATTTCTTCGCCGGACAGAAGCTTTGGTAACAGTTCTGCTTTGACGTCCTCACGTGCATGGAAATAGATGGTCGGCGCCGCCATGCCGAGCCCGATGATGTTTGGAAAAAACGGCGTTTTTGCTCGTGTCATTTCCTGGTTGGCAATGGATTGGCAATTGCTCAAGCCGCCGCCACCGGTTTCTTTGCTGTAGTCGGCGCCAACAAGGCCTGCATCGTAAGCCGACTTCTGCCATGCCTGCAGCCATTCAAGGGCGTCTGGATCGGAAAGTTCCAGGGCGCCCTGAGGAATGTGGACTGGAGGTCTGCCGGGATGATTGTCCGCGAGCCACTGCTGGCAATGTGCGCGAAATTCCGCCTGCTCTGGCGTGTCCTTTTTTTCAGCCTCTGACATGAGGAGTTTCCTCGTTGGTTGTATTTGACGGGGGCGAATTCTAACGGTAACGCCAGAGTTCAGTAAGCTTGACTATAGGGTTTTCGAAAGATGTGAGGCATGGGTCGCCTCAACGACAGGATCTTAGTGTGTTCAGAGTGTGGTTTGGCAGCCAGAACGACTTGTTCACGGCTGCCTCTTGTTATTCATGGCTGCCGCGGAGCTAACCCTCTTTGGGGATTTTGATGGCCTCGAATTCTTCCCCTTTCAGCGCCTCAACCAGCTCGCCCATGGTTTCAATACGATCCGGGAAACGAGTGGCGCACCGTCCAATATGACTGACGATGTGAGCATCGCTGCCACCGATGCCGAGATAACCGAGCTTCGCGGCATTATCAATGGTGACCTGATCTTCACTGTCGCGGCTGCCGCCGTTGTAGTACTCAACAATGCGCACCCCTTCAGGAATGCCGTATTCTTCGGTGTGGGCAAACATCCCCACGCGAGCGCGACCAGGATGACAAGGCACAGCGACTGCACCGTGTTTTTCTGCAGCAGCCAGTACGTCTGCCAGTGGATTGTCGATACGGGCGAAATCAAATTCTCCCTTCATACCTTCCGTGACACCGAACACCAGAACATGGCCGTATTCCGTTTCGACTTCGCTGCCTTCGAGAATGACGAGGCCGTATTTGTTTGCCAGGGCGGAGTAGTCGGTAGGTTCAAACTGTCGATGCTCGGTGAGCACAAAGCCGTCTATTGGAATGTCGCGTGAGCGAATCCACTGACAATAGTTCTCCACCTTGGCGCGACCGTCGTCTGATTTAATCGAGTGGTTATGCAGGTCGAGAATCACTGTGTTGAGCCTGTTTTATTCCAAGCAGGCCATTATACCGGCCTGAGCCCCGTCTGATAACGATACTTTCTTACTAATTTTGTCAGCGGACAGGCGATCAATCAGCCCCTGTTAAACGGACAGGGCTATGTAACCGATATAGCGACTGTCGCCGGGGATATGGAAAACCGAGCGGCTGTGGCTTCAGCGCCCGATACGAGCAAACCTGCTCCCTTGATGAGCGTCGCTAAGCCGCCAGACGTGAGCAAGTAAGCCCAGTAAAAGCCCGTTTTCCAGCAAAACGTGAACTCCCTCTTATCAACAAGTATCAGATGGTAAAAATGCACAACAATATTTGCATAATGATATTTTGTATATCATTATCGATATATGATTTCAGCCAATCAGATGAAGGCAGCTCGGGCGCTGGCAGACTTGGATCAGTTAGCGCTCGCAGAGCTTAGCGGGGTTTCCATAGCAACGATACGGCGAATGGAAGGCAGCAAAGGCACGGTCAGGGCCAACGTAGACTCCCTTGTGAAGATCATTCAAGCGTTCGATGAAGCCGGAGTCGATCTGATTGGTGAAGGTGAGAGCAGTGAAGATGGGGGTCGCGGTGTTCGGCTCAAACAAAAAACGTTGGAGAACTTTCCATGAACAATTGGGTTTTTTGGTCTGTAGAGTTGTTCGTTGCAGCACACTTTGTAGCGTTGGTGGTATTGCTCACTCACGCTGCGATCCTGCGTAGAAAAGAGCGACGCGGACGTAAAGGTTCGGCCAGAGGACGTCGACCCTTAAGGCGCGTTTTGGTGTAAGCATTTTACGATGATTGATTTAACCGCCCACTGGGCAGGTTACACCGCCGTATTAATTTTCGTGGTCGCATACGCCTTAGTCGCGGCAGAAGAGTTCACGAAACTTCGTAAGTCAAAACCCGTGATGGTCGCTGCTGGTCTCATCTGGGGACTGGTTGCACTCGTCTACTCTCATCAGGGTTTTGATCACATCGCCGAGGAAGCGCTTCGCGAGATTTTGGTCGAATTCGCTGAGCTTTTTCTGTTTCTACTCGCGGCGATGACCTACGTAAACGCGATGACGGAGCGTCGCGTGTTCGAAGGCTTGCGGGCATGGCTCGTCAGTCGTGGGTTTGGCTACCGAAAGTTGTTTGTCATCACGGGATTGATGAGCTTCTTTCTGTCACCCGTAATCGACAATCTAACAACCGCATTGGTGATGTGTGCTGTCGTGATGTCTGTCGGAAAGGGACACGACCGCTTCGTCGGTCTAGGTTGCATAAACATCGTGGTTGCTGCAAATGCAGGTGGGGCTTTTTCACCATTCGGTGATATTACGACGCTCATGGTTTGGCAGGCGGGACACGTCGGCTTTACAGGTTTCTTTGCTCTACTAGTACCTTCCATCGTTAACTACGCGATACCAGCTACAGCCATGTTCTTCGCAATACCCAACGAAGTACCTCAGCTATCGAAAGACAAGGTCCGAATCAAACGCGGCGCCTTCGAGATAATCGGCCTGTTCGCCTTTACCATTGTGTTAGCAGTTAGTTTTCATAATTTCCTGCACCTGCCACCGTTTATGGGGATGATGACGGGACTAGGCCTTCTTAATATCTATGGCTATTACCTGAAATCGAGTCACAAACCCCACCCAAACGATGCAGCAGAGCATGGCCATGTGGGTGAGATTGGCGCGTTTGACAGCTTTCGCGTGGTCGCGCGAGCAGAGTGGGACACATTGTTATTCTTCTTTGGCGTCATTATGTGCGTCGGGGCGTTGGGATTTATTGGTTACTTAACTTACGTCAGTCAATGGATGTACACCGACTTAGGTCCAACGCTGGCGAATACGCTTGTGGGATGCATGTCGGCTTTGATCGACAACATTCCTGTGATGGTCGCAGTCCTCCAAATGGAACCCACAATGGATCAATCACAATGGCTTTTAGTAACGCTAACAGCTGGGGTCGGCGGCAGTATGCTTTCAATCGGTTCGGCTGCCGGTATCGCGTTGATGGGGCAAGCCCATGGTAAATACACGTTCTTTGGTCACTTAAAATGGACGCCCATTATTGCATTGGGCTATCTGGCGAGCATCTATGCACACCTCCTGATCAATTCGTGATGCCTACGTTTGCGGATCCCGGCTGGTGTCGGTTACCTTATGCGTTAGACTATAGAGTCAGATAAATTAACAGCGCCGGAGGCCAATTGTCGTCGATTAAAGAACTACTGGACGGTAACAGAAGCTGGGTAACAGCGCGTTTGCGAGAAGATGCAAACTTTTTTTCGAATCTAGTTGAAACCCAAACCCCGAAATTCCTCTGGATTGGCTGTTCCGATAGTCGAGTGCCAGCGACCCAGATTACAAACGCACCACCTGGGTCGATTTTCGTCCAGCGCAATATCGCCAACGTCGTAGTGCATACGGACAGCAACCTGTTGAGTGTTGTGAACTACGCGACCAAAGTACTAAAAGTTGAGCACATCATCGTCTGCGGCCATTACGGATGCGGAGGCGTTGCCGCGGCTATGACCAATGAGGCCCATGGTTTTCTCGACAACTGGCTCATGCACATCAAGGACGTCTACAGCGAACACGAAAACGAACTGAATAAAATAGAGGATGAAAAAGCTCGACTGGACCGATTCGTTGAACTCAATGTTGTGGAACAGGTTAAGAACCTGGCGAAAGTATCTTTTGTGCAAGAAGAATGGGAAACGCGGGGTGCGCCCACTATTCACGGGTGGGTCTATTCACTCGAAGATGGGATTCTCAGAGATTTGGAGGTAAGCACCAACTCTAACGAGATCTTGGATGGAATTTACCGATATCACCCCTGAAGAGCCTGGTGCACTATTCACTGTAAACTACTCGGACTCGCTCCACAAAGGTGAAGCACTTTTCAACAGTCGATCCATCTTGGTCATGCGAGCCACCGCTTGACCTGTGTCGGTCGCTGTTAAGGTGGCGGTGTACCATACGATTTCTGTCTTTGGGCTGGCGGAGAGTGCAATCACCTGACCGCTCGTCTCATAGTCGGTATTGGCAAGGACAGGTCCTGCCAGGTATTGCACCTCAATCGCGCCGAACATTCCCACATAGGGGCCTCTTACCGGGACGATGTGCGGTTCCACGCCGCGAAAGGCATGTACGTAGGGTGCGATAGGCGCCACGCGCTCGCCGAACTGATCAGCGCTCGCATAACAATCCATGGGTTCTGTGATGACCCGCAACCGAGCATCGATCTCTTCATCTGAAATTCTTACCGGACACAATTCAGAAGGCGTGTCGATCACAACGTCGGCCAGCATGCGCAGCTCGGGGTGGGGTTGGTTATCCAACAAGCGCGCATTGATCTCTGACTCAGGGTCATCCCCCAGAGATGCTGTACCCTCAACTACAACGTTGCCCGCCTTGTTTTCCATCCATATTTGAACCTTGTTCTCCTTTACGGGTTTCAAGTTGCATCGGACGGGTTCGTTGTCGAATACGGGTTGAGTGAGGAACACCGACATGCCACCGGTGGTCCACCATGTTTCGCCGAAGTAGCGGACGAGGAGGGGGGTGAACTGCTCCATGCTCACCGACCCTGGGATGGTGCCACCCTGAAAACCCAGATTCTTTGCGGTGGTGTCGTCATGGATGCCACCTTTTTCGTCGGCGGCGCTATTTCTGGGTTGTCGCCAGGGACCTGATGAGATTGTGTTGTCAGGCATCAGCGTCTCGTATGCTTAAAGGCATCATGTCGTCTTGGCGTCCGCGCGTGCTTGAACGGCTGCCAGTATCTCTGCGTGTCGCGTCCTGTTCAGGTTGTAAAAGGAATAAATCGCCAAAGCGACCAGAGCGGATGCGCCCATAATTGGACCTGCGGTGATGGCCAGCCGAGTCAGCACATCCTGTTCCAGTTCGCCAGGTATGGCTGCTTCGGGCAGGCGTACGTAGAAGTCGAGCATGATGCCTGCAAAGAAGGTGGCCACTGAGTAGGAGCCCTTTCCGAAGATTGCTCTCGCTGAGTAGAACAACCCCTCTTCTCTGAGCCCGGTAACCAATTCATTTTCGTCGATGATGTCGCCGATCATGGACATGATCGAGACCGTACAAAGCCCGACGCTAAAGGAAAATCCTGCGGCGTTAGCGAGGAGACTGGGGAGCAGCATGGGATCGCCATTCTCGGGCAGAATACCGAATAACCGAAGATTGACTACCAGTTGGGCGAAGAGGCTAATACCAAAGAGCGAAGCCAACATCACAGGTTTACGGTCAAATTTTTTCATAAGCAGTGGAGCCAGGATTGCTCCACCTAGACCGGCGAAAAGTCCCACTAGTGGGAAAAGACGAATCTCGGTTGGCTCCAATTGCCAAAGATAAGTTTGAATGAAAACGTTCATCTTGTCGTAGATGCCGCTGGCGATCATGAAGAAGAAGTAGCCGAGTAGCAGGATAAGGTTGTTCCTGTTTTTTAGTGTGTGGAGTAAGGATTTTAAGAAAAAGAGAATTGAAAATTTTGCTTCGGTTTCATCGCGTTGTGAAAGCTTCCGCCCATAGTCCTGTGTACCCAGCGCACAGATGAAGATGGTCACGAGGACCACAGCGCAGACGATCAACACCACGGGCACGTAGGCGGCTGGGTCCAGCTGACCTTGAACGAGCGCGCCATCGCTCTCTCTTACGCGTTCACCTTGAAACATCGTCCATGCGATGAAGCCAAATCCGGAAGCGGCCAGGTAGCCGAAGAGCGCGTTTGCGCTGAATAGCTGGCTACGTTCATGATGTTGTTTGGATAGCTCGGCACCAAGCGCTAAGTGGGGCACATTGAACAGGGTGACAAACGTGCGTGACAGTATGGTCCACACAGCAAGCCAAAGAAAAAGGCCAGTGCTATTGCCGATCAGCGCATCGGGTGGATTAAAAATTGCAAAGATAGAGATGGCGAGGGGTACGGGGGCTGCCCAGAGAAAAGGATGTCGGCGGCCCAGACGCGATCGAAAGCGGTCAGAAAACACCCCGATAAAAGGGTCGGTAATGGCATCGGTTGCAACCGCCAACATCGTCGCGATACCTATCAGGTAGTTGGAGAGACCGATGGCCTGGTTATAAAAAATGGTGATAAAGCCGATGAACACGGCGAAGTAGATGGCTTCGCCTATGGCGCCAACGCCAAAGCAAAGTTTCACCCGGAACGGGAGAGGGGTGGGTTCACTCATTTAAATTTACTGTTTGCAGCACCATCTTGATCTTTATTATATGAAACATATAATAAAAACTTAACCCATTTAGCGAGGCCTCAGATGTCACACAGAGACGGACGCACTATTCACGACGCGGACAGCCACATCATCGAAGGACGCGGCTGGCTGGAAGGTTACGCTTCAGACTATGTGAGAGAAAATTTAGATCAAGGCGTTTTTAATCTGGATATGCCCGAGCTGGATCCGCTGATGGACGCAGCTGCCAAACGCCTGGCGGGTGATGATCCGGAACTGACGGAGGCCATGAAGGCGGACATTTTTGCACATCCCGGCAAGCGCAATATGTGGAGTGCGTACGGCGCGGTTGAAAAAAAGGAACGGAGCGACGCGCTGGAAATCATGGGGATCAGCTCGCAGCTGATCTTCCCGTCTGTGGGTGCTGCACGTTTTTCCCGTTCTAAAGACATGGAGGTGGTTTACGGCGGGTGTGATGCGCTCAACCGTGGCATGGCTGATTTCTGTGCGGATGATGCTCGACTCAAGTCGGTTGGGTTTTTGTCGCTTCGTGATCCAGAGCGCGCTCTACAGTCACTGGACCTGGCGCTGGAACTTGGCATTAACGCAATCTGGATTCCGTCCGATGCTCAGGAAGGTCGTGCACCTTCACATATTGCCTACGATCCTCTGTGGGCAAAAATGGAAGAAGCAGGTGTCCCTGTGACGTTGCATATCGGCAGCGGCCAAAACATGCCGTCGGCCTATATGAATACGGGAGTCAAACGGGTGCTCGAGGGTAATCTCGGGAACATTGAGACGACCCGCCCAAAGGACTTGCCGGTTGTTCACCATTCCATCGAGCGATGGATAACCTGCATGATCTACGACGGAGTGCTGGAGCGTTTCCCTGCATTAAAAGTGGGCATCATCGAGCTTGGTGCAAACTGGGTGCCTACCTCTCTGATGAATCTGGATATGGGTGTTTCCCTTCTTGGCAAATTTGACCAGGGCCTGAAAAAGCTCACGCTCAAACCGTCTGAGTACTTTCAACGCCAGATTCGAGTTGCACCTCTGCATACAGAAGACACGGGTTGGATACTTCGCAACGTCGGCCAGGATATCCTGATGTTTAATACGGACTATCCGCATCCTGAAGGAGGGAAGGACCCGTTCGGAGACTACGAGCGCAGCCTGGATGCAGTGCAGGCAACGCCCGCTGAGTTGGACCGGTTCTACAGCAAAAACTACGAAGATTATCTGGGCCTGGCGACTAACGCCTAAAGGGAACTCGTGTCGGCGGCGTTAAGCACCTGATTGATGCCGCCGAAAATGAAGTCCACAGCCTGATCTATCTGTGCTTCTCTGTCCCCGCCGTATCGGCCGTAGTGTTCGGCGGCGGCGAGAGAGGCCCCAGAGGCAAGTACAACAATTTTTTCGGCCAGTTTTTTGGGGATGTTGTACTCCTTGGCCATCTGCTTGATCAAAAAGGGAGCGTGTCGCGGTCGCTCCTGCTCGGCGAAGACTTGGCGGACATCAGGTTGATTGAACAGGATGCTCAGTACGTCGCCACCGGCAAACTGGCGGAAGTTGATATCGACATATGTGCGGACGGCCTCCCTGTAATCACCCGCTTCTGAAAGGCGGTCGGCAACCGACTCTCTGAAAGCGTCATATTCGCGTGTGAGGAGTTCCTGTAACACCTGCAGCCTGGTGTCGAAGTATTTGTAGATAAGCGGATTGCTGACCCCCGCCTCCGTGGCCAGAACCTCCATCGTGAGGGAGGACAACCCCTGACTCAGGATGATGTCGCGGGCACAATCCAGTAGCTGGTTGCGACGCGCTTCAGGAGACAGTCTGCGGCGGACAGGATCGGCCATCCCAGTTCTCAACCTCGATTTATTTACGATCATCTATTATATGAAGCACATAATAAAATCGTAAACAGGTCATTCATAGGCAGCCCAACGATCCCGTGCTTCGCGGTTCAGATCATCGCCCAGATAGGGTGCCCGATTCAAAACCATGGTTTGCGGATTGTCGGGCGAATACTGCGGCCATTCTGGTAACCCAGCGCCGTTCGGATCGCCCGTTTTTGCAAACTGAATGATGGTGTTAGACCAATTGAGGGCCAGCTGCCTGATTTCTGGATCATTGCGGTCATACCAGAACGCGCTGTCCGGTAGGTCAGATGCGAAACTGTTGAAGGTAAATTCCATCTCCGCCGCGTGGGTTGCGCCCAGTTTAAACCCGAAGGGATTGTTGGATACGGGTTCTGTGAAACGATAGAGCCAGCCACCCGCGCCTGTTGTTGTTGCCCATTCTGCGGTTCGTACAGCGTTTGCACGAAAAGCTTCGGTCCATACCCGTTCGAAATGGTCCACGGTAGTGTCGTCAGGGTACGTGTTCTTCAATTCAGCGAGATATTTCGCAGGGTCCTCGCCCAGCGTGGTGAGCAGCGACATCGCGGAATTGGTGATGTCATAAAAAAAGCGCGGCGTGATGTAAGTGAACAGCGTACCTTCGTCTTCGTTGGATCCAGCGATGATGGGCACGCCGTTTTCGCCACGCTCCGCTATCGCCTGTTGCAGGCTGCGGGTGACAACGGTCCCATCAACGTTGCCGCCGCTCACAAACAAACCGCCGCGTTGTAGTGCCACGATGTCTTCAGTGGCCATATTTGTCATAACTTCCGGCAGCGTGGCCGGGTCCTCCAGTTTCAGGCGCTCGACCAGATCGGCTGCCGCGTCGTAAGGGGGCAGGGCGATGCTCATGCCGCTGTGCGCCACCACTTTGTGATAAAGGCCGTCGGCTGACGGGGCTGCCATGATGGACTGTACCGAGGACCCACCCGCAGATTCGCCGAATATCGTGACGTTGTTCGGGTCTCCACCGTAGTCGGCTATGTTGTCTCGGACCCATTCCAAAGCAAGAATCTGATCACGTATCCCGTTGGCGGCGGAACCGGCGTATTGCTCGCCATATTTTGAGAGGTCGAGGAAGCCCAGAACGCCCAGACGGTAATTTACGGAGACCACTACAACATCGCCCTGTTGCGCGAGAACATCGCCGGGATACCCATTGCCCGTGCCGTACTGGAAGGCGCCGCCGTGAATCCAGAAAAGAACGGGACGATCAGCGCCTTCTGTAGAAGGCGTGTAAACACTCAAAAACAGGCAGTCTTCCGATTTAACTGCGGAGTTCGGTTCCCTGGTCATCGCGTCGGCTTCAACCTGGATCGGCGAATTAGGGAACTGGGTAGCTGCAAACGTGCCCTGCCAGGCTGAGGATGCAACGGGTGGTTTGAACCTCAGTTCGCCCACAGGTGGTTCAGCGTAGCGGATCCCTAAAAAAGCAAGAACACGACCGCTGGAGGTTTCTTTTTGTCGGCCCACAATCTTACCCAGGCGGGTCGAGACGGGTTCTGTGGTTGCCCAGGATTCGATGTTGCTTTCACGATCCCGGTGTTGTCCGAAGATAGAAACTGCCATGGGTCCGACCGCAAACCAGATGCCCAGGCCAAGCGCTGCGAGTATAGCGACGGCGACTATTATTGTTATTTTCATTCAGGCTTCGTCCAGAGTTGATCTCACCGAACCGAGCTTATCATTTAACCCCTCAGAAAGATGATTGAGGGAGGCATGGGTCAGGCGGCGGCGCTGCGCTCGGAAGGTAAACGCAGGAATGCCAACGCCAGCAGAGAGATTGCGAACAAGCCGATGAGGGTTGTGAATGCCGGGACATAGCTACCTGTCAGTTCGAATATGTACGTCGCAAAAGGCAGACCGATAAGTGAGAAAGGCATGGTCATTGGACTCATAACGCCCATGATTTTCGCAAATGATTTGCGGCCAAACATGGCCACGATGAGAACAGACCACATTGGCAAACCGGCTCCGTAGCCTAAGCCGAAGAACACCGCGGCGATCATGAGACCTGCATAGCCACCAGCGGTAACGATCAGAATCAACCCCGTGACCTGCGACACAACGGCGATTGCCATGACAAGACGCTGATTGAAGAAGTCTGACAAAGTACCGAACAGCGGTTTGGCAATCGCGCCGAACAAAGTGATCAACGCGACAACCGAGGAGGCTTCAATTGCTGTGAGACCGGTATCCGTTGCGTGTGAGTGCATTGCAACGAGCACCGCACCTACGCTCAAGAAGCTGGGTCCCAGCACCGCAACCAGTTTCCAGATGCGAGGATCCCGGAGGGCTCGTCCCATAGTCCAGTCTTCCGTCTCTTCTTCCTCCACGTCATGCGGCGGCGAGTGGGCGCCGTCTTGATGCAATCCCATTTCTTCAGGGGTGCGAATAGCGAATTTGAGTATCAGCGGCAAAAGGATAAGTAGGGGAATGAAGGCAAAGACGCCTGCGGCAGTACGCCAGCCATATTCCAATACGAGGAAGGCGGTGACAGGCACCATGACTGTACCAGAGATCGAGACACCGAATTGGGAGATACCCAGGGCCATGCCGCGGCGCTGAAAAAACCAGTTTGCAAGAATGGTGTTGTTTGGTAACGGTCCGATCATTGCCATTGCGACACCGCCAAGCAGTCCATAAACAATGCAGAGTTGCCAGAACGACTGAGCTTGGGACATGCCAAGAAAGGCTACAGACATCAGTATTGCCCCGGTTGCCATGAGTTGGCGTATGGGACGGTCGCTGATAAGTTTGCCGATTTTTGGGCTCACCAGCGCTGAAATTGCCATCTGCAGGGATAGCGCCAGGGAAACCGTAAATCGGTCAGCGTCCAGTGCCTCAGTGAGGGGTTTCAGCAAAACCCCAAAGGCATAAAAGGTGGTGCCCATCGCCACAAACTGCGAGACAAACGTAAAGCCGACGATGTACCAGCCGAAGAATACACGGTTGGTTTGTTTTGCTTCAGGGGTTGGGGTCGAGGTGTTCACAACCTTCACACTATAAAGCAAGATCCCGAGCATTGAAGGAGTTAATTCGAGTGGTAATGTAGGGATGCTGAAAAGATTAGGGAGAAAGCCTTATGTCAGAACCGACGGAACTGACACAGTCCAATCTGCTCGATGGGCTTGCGGGAGAAATACGCTCAGAGGGCGGTCCAGGGAAGTTCACCAAATCATTTAACGAAGCGTTCATAGCCGATTTCCGAAAAAATGGCGGAGTGGTTTCCGGTGAACTGGAAGGCTTCCAGTTTCTTCTTTTGACTACCACCGGCGCAAAAAGTGGCAAACAGCGCACTACGCCGCTCGCCTATATTCCGCTGGAGGGGAAAATCCTGATTGTGGCGTCAAAGGGCGGTGCACTGACGCATCCAGCCTGGTACTGGAATCTGGTCAAGCACCCGCATGTAACGGTTGAGCTGGGCTCCGAAAAGTATAGTGCCCAAGCGGTTGAACTCGAAGGTGATGAACGTGATCGCCTGTACGCTGAGGTTGCTGGGAAAGTCCCCACGTTTGCTGAATACCAGGCTCGCACTGATCGCGTGATTCCGTTGTTCGAACTCAAACGCGAGCGCTGAAAGACTCAGCTGCCCTATGGTCTAATGCCCGGTCGAACCCCGGGCATCTTTCTACCCCGCAAAGTCCTTCATCACAACGGCAAAGGCCTCAACCATTGTCTGAATCTGATCGAAGGAATTTTGTGGACGAAATACAATTTGTGTTGCGCCGCAGTCGATCCAACCCTGAATGCTCTTGGCCCAACTTTCTTCATCTCTCTCCGCGGTGAAAATGGTCGCTTCAATTCCTACTGTGTTGGGGTCGCGTCCCGCGTCCGCTACCTGACTTCTGAAGTTTTCGAAAACCTGAGCAGCCTTTTCACCCGGGGCTGGCAGCATCGCTTGCCAGCCATCAGCAATTTTTGCCGCGCGCGTGATGGCGGGTGCTTGAAACGCACCAATCCAGATGGGAATCGGTCGCTGTATGGGCATAGGAGCAAGCCCGGCTTCATCAATGTCGTGCCATTTGCCGTGGAAGTTGACATGTTGTTCTGTCCAGAGTGCCCGCAGCACATCTATCTGTTCTTCCATACGTTTTGCGCGGGTTTTGAAATCGACATTGAGGGCAACATATTCAGGGTCGTTCCAGCCGATACCCACGCCCAGCTGCAGGCGCCCGCCGCTTAACACATCGATTTGTGCTGCTTGTTTCGCGACCAGTACAGCCTGACGCTGCGGGAGAATCAGAATGGCTGTTTTCAGTTTGATGCGTTCCGTTACACCGGCTGCGTAGGCGAGGATAGTCAGTGCTTCGTGATGCGGGAATTCGGTGGTGTAGTTTGCAGCCAAAGGTGAGTCTGCAATCGGTACACGCGTTTGAATGACGTGATCCGGCACATTGATGTGGCTGAACCCTGAGGCTTCGCCGTTCTGTAAGTAGTCGCGGATGACGGCGAAATCATGTGGGATTTCGGCCTGAGGGAAGTGCAATCCAAATTTCATAGTGCAGCGCTCTTTACAGTGGACGGTCTTATTATAAAAAAACAAAATTCTGGCGGCTAAAAACTCCCTGCGAGGCCCACCGCAACGTCTCCAGTTTTAGCTACGCCCGTGCGATCACCTCCGCCTGAGCTTGGATCTGCTGAAGAAAGGCTTGTTTCTGGCCAACCTGGGGCTGCATAGGTGCACCGTCTATCAGAGCGGTGATGATCTTGACCCGCATTTCCAGATCCGTCTTTGACAGCCCTGGATTCAGTTGTTTTAGAGGTTCTTCCAAAGCAGCGTAAAAACCGGCGTAGATTGAACGGTACAGTTTTTTGTACTGCGGATTGTGGATGGCCAGCGTTCCCAGCGTTGAAAAAAGCACGCCACTCTCGCCGCGCCATCGGGTGGTAAGGCCTTTGACGATATTTCTGAAGGCGTCGACCGCGTTTGCTGCGCTGAGCTGTTGTTGTTTCATCAACTCAATGTCCAGGGCTGCTTCTTGCTCCATGATGGCAAGCACCAGTGCTTCGCGGGTCTTGAAGTAGTACTGCAAATTGCTCAGCTTGATCTCAAGAGAATCTGCAATCTCTCTCAACGCGAAAGCTTCTATGCCGCCTCGGATCAACTTTGTTCTTGCCTCCAGGAGAATACGATCCCGCGTGGATGAGCCTTTTTGTGTTGTCGGGGCTATTTGTTTGATCAAAATTGGTCATTGACATAATTAGGTCGATGACCAATATTACGCAATCAAATCCGAAACTGAAAGGGCGCTTATGGAAATCATCGCTGCAACAGAAGACGTACGCGAGCAATACGCTCACGAAATTCCCGAATTGGTGTGGTCTACAGGACCTGTTTCGTATGAGTATCACTTTGCAGACAGACAGTTGTTCGACGCCATTGTGCTCGGTTCGTGGTTGTGTGATGGGTCGCTTTTTGCTGCGGATGCAACCTCGATGGCGATTGTAGATGGTCAGCTCGCAGGGATAGAGATTGGCATGCCTGGCCCTGAATATCGCACGCGACAAAATGGGCTTGGACCTGTCTGGCAGGAGTTGGTTGCAAACGAACGAATCAACCCGGATGACATTGCGGGGGTATTGACCCGGTCGGAGCATGCCAGTTGGCTGAACCCGGTTATTCACGATGATACCTATTACATTCACGCGCTGGCCGTGAAGCCTGAGTTTCGCGGTAAACGGTTGGGCTACCATCTGATTAACAACGCCGTAACTCACGCCCGCGAGCAGGGTTTTGCCAAACTCCAGTTGGATGTGCTTTCTGATAATCCTGCGGTCGATTTTTACCGGGCAGTGGGTTTAGAACTTCTCGCCGAAACCCGGGCACCCGATCCGTCTGCTTTTGGTGTCCCGCCCGAATACCGCATGGGTATGAAACTCTAGGCTTTGCAGGAGAAGAGGCGATGGCTAAACGATTTGAATCCCAACGGGAAATTGATGCATTTCTCGAAGAGCCGAGATTGGCGATGCTGGTTTATCGAGGTGCGCGACCGGCTCCTACTGCGGTGCCGGTCTGGTTCGACTGGGACGGCGAGACGGTGCGAATGTTTGCAGGGCGAAACAGCCCTAAGGTAAAACATCTATCCAATGATCCCAATGTTTCTGTGCTGATCACGAACCGTGTGGGTGAACCTGAAGGCTGGGTAGCATTTGATGGCCGGGTACAGGTGACGGACTTTGATCCCCATGACTGGGTCGAGCTGATAGACAGAGTGGCCCCCAGGTACTGGGACTTGAGCGAAGCTGCATATGCCAACGAGATCGAGGGTTGGCGCATGTCGCCTGAAGCGTTTGTATCGTTGTCCTTTGTCCCAGATACAATTCGCTCTGGCGCTTAACTGCCGTTATGAACTCACTCTGTTCCCATCAGTTCTAATAGGGCGACAACGGTTGACTCCACGCCCGCAGTCACAGCCGGTTCCGGCGAGATTTTGAAAAGCGGCGAGTGGTGGCTTGGAACTGGCGGACCGCCCGCTTTTTCGCGATCAAAGTCAGCCTGAGGCGTGCCGCCTATCGCCCAGTACACGCTGGAAATGGTCGGGTCTACGGTAAAGAACGGGAAGTCCTCCGCGCCCATGCCATCCGTCGGATTGTGGACTACCCGCGCAGCACCCATATGGTTGGTCCAGGCACTTTTCAATCGGCGTGCCAGTGCAGCATCGTTGATGGTCGGCGGCACGCTTTCGTTGGAAACGATGACTTCGGGCAGCTTGTCTTCCGGGAGACCGGCAACCCTACCCATGTTTTCAGCGATACGCTTGATCCCCTCCAGCAGCAGGGTGCGGGTTTCCTCGCTGGTATTGCGTACGGTCAGTTGCAGGTGTGCGCTGTCCGAGATGATGTTGTGTTTAGTGCCCGCGTGAAAGGAGCCCACCGTCACCACGCCCGGAGATCGGGGCGCAAGCTCTCGTGCGACTAAGCTCTGGAGTGCGATCACAATTTGCGAGCCAAGCAGGACTGGGTCCTTGCCGCGATGCGGGTGTGCACCGTGTGCCCCAACCCCATGGATAATGATGTCCACTGTATCTGCACCGGCATACGGGCTGCCTTCGGAGATATTGATGACGCCAGCGACATCGCCGGACGAAACGTGGAACGCCAGCGCATAGTCCGGTGTACCAAATCGTTCCCAGATCTTGTCCGCCCGCATGGCCGCAGCCCCGAGCACGCGTTCTTCAGCGGGTTGCACCACCAGCATAAGAGTTCCCGACCAGGTATTTCGGCGTGCGGCCATTTGACGAGCGGTGCCGACCAGGCTGGTGATGTGTACGTCATGACCGCACGCATGCATGGTGAATACCTCATTGCCGGTGATCGGGTCGATCTGCTTTTTTCTGGACGCTGTTTCAAGCCCCGACTTTTCCTCAACGGGCAGACCGTCCATATCCGCGCGCATCATAACCAGCGGTCCCTCACCGTTTTCGAGCATCGCCACAACACCGGTGCCACCTACTTTTTCTGTGACCTTGAAACCGGCTTCACGAAGTTCTTTTGCCATGCGGGCAGCGGTTTCGAACTCAACGGTTGAAAGCTCCGGGTTGCGATGAAAGTGTTCAAACAGGTGCCCCAAGTGGTCGTCATAGTCGGCCTGGATATCCTCGGCAAGATCAGCGGTCACCACAGGCGGAATCAGAAAAAGGGTCAGTATGAGCACGGTTGCTGGCATTAACTTCACAGTTGTCTCCCTAGGATGGTGCAGCTCCAGTCTATGGCATGCGCACGTTGGTTAACAATCAAAGCACACGATTGCCCCGAAGGTTGTCTGGTCGAACGTGACCTTTGCATGAACTATGATGATCAGCGTGAGATCCAAACAGGACTGCCGTCAGCAAGTGCAGAAAAGATGGAGCGACCTAGTTGCGTTCCCAGTTGCTCTGATCGCATGCGTTTTTTGCTGTGCGTGGGCTGAAGCGGCTGAGCAGAGTTACCCGCAGGAATGGTTCAAGCCTGCAGCTACTGCATCGCAACTGAATATTTCCGAGTTCAAACAAAGCCCCTTCCTTGAGGTGCAGGGATTGCCTGGTATCAAAGACAGGTTGCCGGAAGAGCCGATTGTGATCTTCCCGTATCAGTCGGTGGGTAGCTTTGGTGGTACCGCGCGTGTGATTGCAGATGACGTACCTATGTTCTGCAGCCAGGAGGGGCTGTTCACAATTGCGCCCGATCACAAAACTATTTTGCCGAACCTGGCGGAATCGCATGTGCTCAATAACGATGGGCTGAGCCTCACCGTGAAACTGCGAAAGGGGCTGAAGTGGTCTGATGGGGAGCCACTCACCGCGGCAGACTTTCTTTTCGCAATAGAAGATCTGCAGCTTAACCCGGCGTTCCAGCCGGTGACGCCTCCGGAGCTGATCGGCTTGCGTCTGCGGGCGGTTGATCGATGGACCCTGGTTTATACGTTTCCAGCGCCCAGCCCATTTTTTATCAATAACATGGCGCAGCTACCTGAACGCTATATGGCGCCCAAACATTATCTCGCACAGTTTCATCCGCGTTATACCGACCAAGCCGCTGTGGATGAACGCGTCGAGCGCATGGGTTTTCTCAATTGGCAGACGTTTATGTCAGCTGCGCTGCAAAATCGCGCGATTCCGGAGCTGATTGATCAACCGACCATGCGTGCATTTCGGCCGGTGAGCATCACGCCAACCTACAGTCGGTATGAGCGCAATCCGTTCTACTTCAAAATAGATCCCGTTGGGCAACAGCTACCCTACGTTGATGTTATTGAAGCAGAAACTGTGAGCGACACGGCTGTTGCTGTGGCGAAAGCTTCAACCGGCCAGCTCGATTTCGCAGGATTTCGTCTCCCCACTCAGGATATACCGTTGCTGAAGCTTGGCGAAAAGAGCGATAGTGTCACGGTCAAAATCTGGCGCCGTCTGCACGGCAGCGATCTCGCTATCCAGGCTAATTTGAATCATGTTGATCAGGGGCTGCGCAGGCTCTTCCAGGATGTGAGATTCCGGCGCGCTCTTTCGCTCGCTATCGATCGGGATGAGATGAACGAGATTATCTACTTCGGTCGCGGTGTGCCCAGACAGGTGACCGTCATACCCGAAAGTGATTATTTTGAACCTCAGTTTGCCAGCGCCTATACGGAGTACGACCCGGCCAGGGCGAACTACCTGCTGGATGACATCGGGCTGGTAGATCTGGACGGTGATGGTATGCGTGAGATGCCCGATGGCAGCAAATTTATCCCCACCTTGGAGTACGTCGATACTGAAACACCAAAGCGTATATCGATGGAGCTGGTGACCAACTATTGGCACGCGGTGGGAGTCGACGTCCGCGTTCGACTGATCGACCGTGGACTTCAGCTCACGCGAGCAATGTCCAACGAATTTGTTATGACGCTATGGCATGCGGACAGGACAACGGACATTCTTTTTCCTGGCAATCCCGATTTCTGGGTGCCCCGCAAAATTTCGGCAAGCCTTGCCATGTGGAGTGAGTGGTCCCGTTGGTATTTGACGAAGGGCGCCCGTGGTGAGCAACCGCCACCGGAAATAGAGGCGCTGCAACGTGTTGCTGATGAATTCACAACAACGATGGATCCCGAGAGGCGCGTGCAGTTGGGTAAGACGCTACTCGCCGCAAATGCGGAAAACCTGTGGACAATAGGGACGGTGGGCTTGGCACCGCAGCCGATCGTTGTCTCTGATCGGCTAAAAAATGTTGTCGATGAGGGGCTTTGGGGCTGGGATATCAGAGGCACCATGCCGTACCACCCGGCCACCTGGTACATAGAAGCGAACTAAACTCTGGCGTCAGGGAATATTCTCAGGAAGTTCTCCGCGTAAAACTGATCTTTTACGGCTTCCGTTGCCCCAGCCTCATCGAGTGATTTCTCAAAGCGGCCGATGGGGTCTTTGCCACCCTCTATGTGAGGGTAGTCTGAGCTGAAGAGATATAGTTCCGGGTTGGTGTTGTTAATGAATTTGCCCACGTCTTCGTAGACGAATGGGGTAAACGCCATCTGTGTTGTCAGCTGCTCAGAGGGCTTGCGTTTGATCTTCTTCAGGTTGTCATCCATCCGCTTCCAGATACCGACAACCTGATCCATGCGATCCAGAAGAGAGGGCACCCACGCGGCACCTAGTTCAACCGATGCGCCGCGTAAGAGGGGAAAGCGTTCGAAGACTCCGTCCAGGACCATCATGGAAACAAAGGTTTCAATGGGATGATGCAGTATCGCCATGTCTTTGGCGCGAACGTTTTCTCCACCCCCGGTCCAGTCTTTGACGGCGGGCAGGCCGTTGTTGTTCCAGGCAGGATCTTTTTCCAGAGGAGAGCCGCCGATGTGCATGACGAAAGGCAAGTTTTTGTCGACCAGCTTTTGCCAGAACGGGTCGAGGTCGATATGACCAGGAGACCGCTCGCCTGACGCATAGTGCGGAATCCACGCAGCCTCCATGCCATTTTCCACCAGGAAATCGATTTCCTTTATGGCGAGTTCGGGCACGTGCAAAGGCACGACGCCAACCGCCATCAAGCGACTGTCTGTACTGCAAAATTCTGCCATGGCACGGTTGTGCGCTCGGGTGGCTGCGTATCTGAGCTCGGGATCCACCTTTTTGCTCTTACTGAAGCAGACGGCTGCGCTGTGGGTTGCAAATACCAACTGTTTCTTAAAGCCGAGCATGTCCACGGCTATTTTGCGGTCTTCCCGATTGAAGGCGCCGAGTGCCTGGATTTCTTTTGATTTGGCAATCAGGTCATCACCCAGTGCTATCTGTGCGTCTATGTGTGCCTGGCTGTGCCGGTTGCCATTCCTGACAATTTCCTCCACCTCTTCATCGGTGACGATGGAGGCCGTGTAATCAACTTCCGGAATTCGGTCTTTAAACTTCGGATCTGCGTAGTCGGTAATAAAGGTAGGAAACTCCATGACATGGCTGTCGGCATCGTAAAAGGGACGATGGTCGGGTGTGTAGGTCACGGATAGCTCCTCAACGTGCAAGTTCAGCATCGTAATTTAGCAGAATCTTGTCTTTGGAGTGTTGCGCAAGTGCAGCGCATTACTGAAAATGTCAGGCTCACCGTATCAAGGATTATTGTAATGACTCACCGCGCTCTAGTGCTCGTGATTGGTGCTCTTTTTTCCACCGCCTCCTTTGCAGATCTCAAAGCCGATCTGGAAGCAGCGATGGCCAGCGATATTCGGACCGAAGCTGAGGTGGCTCGCGATGCAAACCGCAAACCCATCGAGACTTTGACCTTTTTTGGTCTGAAGGAAGACATGCATGTGTTGGAACTCCTGCCTGGTGGAGGTTGGTACACAAAGTTGCTGGCGCCGGTACTGGCGGAGAACGGCAAACTCTCGGTTGCTGTTGGCACACAGAGAGTTGAGGCTATGGTCGAGGCGGGCACATTGTCTGGCGTAAATGTCGTTGAGGTAGACATGTCGAGCTTCAGCCGTCCGGAAGGCTCACGACGCTTCAGCGTTCCTGACATGGAGATCGACGTTAAAAAAGTCGATTTAGCGCTGACATTCCGCAATCTGCACAATCTGAATGAAGAAGGGCGTGCGGTCATGAACAAAGCTGTCTTCAATACGCTCAAGAAGGGTGGCTTGTATGGGGTCGTGGATCATACGCGTCGCCACATGCAGGCGGACAACAGCGAAAACTGGCGACGTATGGATCCGGTGCTGATGATCAAAGAGATTGAGGCTGCAGGATTTGAGTTCGTTGATTTCAGCGATCTGCACTATCGCTACGATGACGAGTTGGTTTACGAAGTGGGTCGACGCTCTGTAACCGGCAACACCGATCGCTTTACGCTGCTGTTTCGCAAGCCCTGAATCGGATCGGAAGTTGGGTAGGAGCATGGGAGTGACCTCCCGGGAACTGCCATGCTCCGTATGGCTGTATTGCTGCGCCGAGTGACAAAGCTTTAACGTGTCAAAAGTCCTTCTGATTGATCAGATGGAAGAAGACCTCGAAGGCACCGAGCGCGCCTATGGGCACCGTGCCGAACGCGGTTGGGTCCCCCCTGATCCTGATGATGTGGACGAAGCTAATGCGCGCTGTTCATACTGATTCGACTGAAGTCTATGTTCCGTTTGTCAGCGGGAATTCTGAATAGGGGCGCATATGCAATACGATTTTGTTGTGGTGGGTGCAGGTTCTGCTGGCGCAGTCATCGCCAACCGCTTATCCGCTAATCCATCTTGCCAGGTGCTGCTCCTGGAGGCGGGTCCTGATTATCGGAGCCACGAGTCTCCGGAAGCCATGCGCTTGCCCAATCCATCGATGATCATCACGGCACCTGACTTCGCTCAGTATCGTTACGATGACCTTACCTCGCGTAGAACACGTGTTCAGGAGCCGAGAGTTTATTGGCGCGGCCGAGGTATGGGCGGCAGTTCTGCGGTGAATGGGCAGATAGCCATTCGAGGAACTGCTGACAACTACAATCAGTGGCAAAAGATGGGTTGTGAAGGTTGGGATTACCAGAGCGTGTTGCCTTATTTTTGTCGCTCCGAGACAGACCTGCGGTATGGGTCTGCGGATTACCACGGCGATGCGGGACCTATTCCAATCTATCGAGCACCGGTCAATCACTGGGGGCGGGTTGATCAAGCGCTGGCGGAAAGTGCTTTGGACGCCGGATTTGCATGGGCATCTGATCACAACGCACCGGGTGCGAGTGGTGTATCGCCTTATGCGATCAACAGCAAGGCGTCTGAGCGGGTTTCGACCAACGACGGATATCTGGAGCCTATTCGTGGTCGAAACAATCTGAGTATTCGCGGCAACGCATTGGTCGATAAGGTCATCTTTGACGGCGGGCGAGCCACGGGCCTGTTGCTGGTGAATGGAACTTCCCGTGAGGAGGTGAAGGCACGGAACGTTGTTTTGTCAGCGGGGGCCGTGCACACGCCCACAATCCTTCAACGTTCCGGGGTGGGCCCCACTGAATGGCTCACTGAAGCCGGGGTCCCGCAGCTTGCAAACCTTCCCGTGGGGAAGGGATTTCAAGACCATCCCCTGGTCTCCATCGCGCTGAAACTGCGCCAGGACGCGATACCACCCACAGGGTTTCGCCACACCAACTGCTGTGTGCGTTACAACTCAGGTGCTGATGATGTCGGCGCGGGTGACATGATGTTCGTCGCCATGAATCGACTGGGCGACAGCCTTGGTCGTGAGGGGCTCGAGCATAACCCGGTGGGCATCGGCATGTTGGGTGTTTGGGTGAATGAGTGTTTCTCCAGAGGGGAAGTATTTATTCGTTCGACTGATCCATTTGCGCAACCGTGTATTGAGGAGAACATGCTCGATGACGTTGAGGATCGCGCGCGAATGCGCGAGGGCGTGCGAACTTTGTCCGCACTGGCGCAGCATGATGCCGTGCAGGCCATTGCAGAAGAGGTATTTGTTTCGACGGGAGGGTGGGTCACCGGTGATGATCAGCCTCTGAGTTTGGCGGAATTGTCGTCCCTGAATGATGATGATTTAGACAATCTTTGTCTGGCCGTTGCGGGGGACACTCAGCATGCGACCAGTACGTGTCGCATGGGTCGTTCAGATGACCCCGAAACTGTTGTAGATCACCGGTGTCGGGTGCACGGATTGGACGCGCTGTACGTTGCGGATGCATCCATCATGCCGTTGGTGCCGAGCGCCAACACACACCTCACAACTCTGATGATAGGGGAGAAGGTAGCGGAAGACTTGCAGTCGCTTGCCTGACGTCTTGATATCTCAGGATGCCGGTATGGCCAGACTCAGGGACTTTTGTGCGATATCCCGCCAAGCCTGATCATGACTCCAGGCGAGGGCGTTGCGCAGGTAAATGACGGCGGATGGATCACCCAGCAGACGCAGACATTCACCAAGGTGGTAGTTCAGTCTGGGCACCCAGGGTGCGTAACGGTGGGCCGCCCGCAAATAATTGAGGGCTGTTCCTGGTCGGCCACGGTAGAGATCGATTACGCCTTGAAGGTGAAGCGCGGCGGTCATCGACGGATCAAGTTCGAGAGCCTGGCGCACCAACGCTGAGGCATCGCGCCACCGCGCCTGGCAGTCGGTGGAGGTGATGGGTGTGCATCCAGCCATGGTCATCGTTGCCTTCTGGACCAGGTATTGGGCGGATGGCTCCGGCATCAGGCGTTTGGCCAGGTCGAGGCTGATCGACGCAGCCTTGGCATTGTCTGCCAGCGACTGCGCGCGAGCGAGATCAACATACAGCTCTGCCTCAGCTGTGTGTTCAGCGATAATCCGTTTGTAGAGCGCAACTGCACGCTTTGGATTGGCAGGCGCGATTGCGCGAGCGAGCAGCAGATCTCGTTCGCGAACGGTGATAGGGCTGTGTGTCATGTCGCTTGTAACAGGGGCAACCTGCACCTGGAACTCAAATTTTTTCCGCTTTTGATAGTTTTCCAGCTGTCTTTCGAGCCGCCTGTTTGAAGTGCCCAACGCTTCTGCAAGGCTTGTATCGCGTTTAAGCAGATAAGATTTGAGATTCGGGCGGTGGTCCGTCAAACCAATTTCGTGACCAAAGTAGAGGTAGTGCACCAGCTGCCCCACGGTGCCGTAAAACTGCTCCAGGCGTTTGTAGTCCCAGTGATGGATGTCGTGGCCTGAAAGCAGTCCACTCAAGACAGGTGCTTTCCCGCTTGCGGTTTCAAATTCATAACGTTTAAACAAGGCATGGGTGTCCAGTTTTGCCTGCGTTTTGTGTTCCTTGTCGATGACCAGATACTCCAACATGACCGCAAGACCTTCGTCGAACCAGGTAGGGTAGCCCATAGGGTGGTTGCGCAGGTGGTAGTGCACATACTCGTGACGTGCGTTCCGTTGCAGACTCATTTTTCCGGCACTCGGTCCGATGAGTAAAAACGTTCGCTCAAATCCCGGTTGTGTGAATGCCGCGAAGTGGCGCGTTTTCAACAAGCGTGCAAACTCGCGTCGCTTCGAAAATACCAGCACGTCGAGCTGAGGCTTGGGTTGGGAGGGGTCGGCAAGTTCGGCGAACGGGAAACTTTGGATGGCTTCGCGAAATTGGATGAGGTGCTTTGCGAGACTGTTAAGCGCCGGAGGTGGCAGGTCGGAATAAAAAGTCACGCCATCGGACTGAACCTTGGTCCAGCCTGAGTCGGCGTTGCTATAGACGTCTGCACAGCTTGTCGCCAAGATAAGTGCAACTATTCCTTTGTGGAGTTGTGCTCGATGGCGCGATTGTTTCTGTTGGTTCTGCTGCTGTTTGCCTGGACTCAGGATGTCCACACTGCGGAGGAAAGGACGCAGACGGTGTCTGAGATTTTGAAGGCGTTGAATTGTACGGCTGCTCAAACCGCAGGCTTTCACGACTTTCCCAACAACGCCGAAGCGTATGAACCAGTGGCGTTCTACGAAGGCGCTTTCACCATCAAGCTGAACAGAGCTTTGATGCGACACATCAATCCTGAAGAAAGTGCCGACTATTTCGTGACCCTTAGTGATGATAGAGAACATTTCGAATTGGATTGTCGGCAGATACGAGGCACCGGTGGTGACCCTGGTGTGAGCTGCACCAATACCCCGCCATCTCAACTGGTGCTGATAAACACAAAAACTCTGCGCTATACCCGCACGTCAATCGGCGGGTGGACGTTTGCTTCAGCAACCGAAAATTCGGCAGGCGACTCGATCTACGTTGAATATGGAACCTGCGAAATCAACTAGTTCGTATCCAAAATACGCAAGAATCAAGTTCAGTCCTGCGACCGCTGCTCGCTTTTCTTTGCCGGTTCGCCCTCGATTGTCGTTGCTTCAGCCAGGAGATCGGCAACCGCTTTGCTGGAAGGTTGCTCTGCTTTCCGCTCGGTCGGTGCAGACACGTTCACCTGTTCCATGGTTTGAATGCGTTCTTTTACCTGCAGACTTGAAACTTTTACAACTTCGTCAGCATAGGCGCCTGCGCAGAACAGGATCAGCGCGCTGGTAGTTATCAATTTCATCTTTTCCTCCACGTCGTTAGCTCTTTGCCAGGGTTCTCAATGGGACGCACCAACGTAGTCTTTGCGGTGATCCCAGATCGAGTGTTCGTTTACTGCAAATATGTATCGATGACCCGCATGCCACTTCTTCTGGATCCTGTTGTCGGAATCCAGCAGCCAGACGCTGCCGTCGTTACGCCGTACTGCAAGCACTGCGTGGTAGCCTCTCAGGTCTCGGGTATAGGTGACAACCACGCGCATATCATCTGCGTCCAATCCGAGCTCGCGCAACATGAAGTACTTTGAAGTTGCGTAGTCCTCGCAGTCGCCGCCTTGAGTAAGAAAATCGTAAAGCGTGGACCAATGCGAACGCTGCACACCAATTTTTTTACCGGCTTCGTCATAGACGCGTCGAGGGAAGTCCCGGTCGTAGTCGTTGCGATTGATGTAGTAGTTCACCAGCTGGATCTTTTCATCTTCGGTCAGATCCATGCCCTTGGCGAGCATACGATTGAACGATTTTAATCTACCGCGACAGCCCCGTTCTGAAATGCAGGCGAGTAGATCGTGGCGTTGTTGTTGATGTTTTTCCAGCACAGCGTGCCACGTTTCCATCTGCTCGGCGGGTGCCAGGTAAGTAGTGGTATCGGTGAAGTCGTATAGCGCCGCCACCGCTTGGAACGGTGAGAAGACCGCTGCTGTCAGCAGCGTCAGTGTTATGACAAGTTTAAACGCCATGTCTCAATATAGAACGGCTGGCGTTTAAGCGAAAGCAAATTCGCCTATTGTCCGGCGTTAGTAATCCTGCCGATGAAGTGCTGTGGGCCTGACACGACTTTTTCCAGCTCAAAACGTTGGCCCCATACCCAGACATGTGGGGTTGATGAGGCGTGCAGATTTTTCACCCATTGAGAATTGCCACGTACAGTGCCGATGGCTACGTAGGGATAGGCAAGATACGCCAGCAGCGGAACGGTCGTTAAGCGGCCGGTGATTCTGCCTGGCACCTCGAGGAGCACCATGCCAGGGGCAAAGTTGAGCGGCGCGCCAAATCCGAGTTTTATCAGTGGTGTGAGCGTGCTGTTGAGCGGCACAAGCGCCTGGTTAAGCGAGGTGGGTGTGGTGTTGATCATGACGCCGCCTTCGCTGGCACAGGTTCGGACAGGATTGTTTTCACCATGTCTACGAGATGTCCGGAGTCTGGTTGCTCATTCACAATGGTGTCTGAGTATAGAAAAGTCTCTAACAGCCTGGTTAAGAGGGATGCGGTCGCGGGTGCGGAAGCGTTCAAGGTTAGATTACCGTTTTCAATCTCTGCTTCGAGAAGCGCTTCAATGATGGCGGCAGTTTTCTGTCTAACCGGTCCGTGATCAGATGCGACCACCTTAAGTCCCTGCTTTGGGTTATGCCGGAGGTAGCTATTGAGCGCCATGAGCGTGCGGCTTTCTTCAAGCAGGCTGCTTAGAATGCTGGCGATTCGATCCGAGCCTGCACTCGTCGATCGCGTCTGTTCTGCCAGCTTGTTTACAGAGTCTTCTATCAGAGAAGCCACAACTTCGCCCACAAGTTGTTCGGCGCTGCCTGCCCAGCGGTAAGCGGTTGCGCGAGAAATACCAAGCACCTGCGCCAAACCTTGCAGTTCTATGCGTTTGGCGGCGAGAAAATACTCTTTAGCGATGCGATGGAGGTCTATCGGTTGGCAGGTGTGCCAGCTGCGTCGAACCACTATGCAACCTCTTGGGGTCGAGCGCTGGATATATCCGCTGCGCCATAGACACCGATGCGCCAGCCTTTTCGTTCGAACGGACGCCAATCCGTTTCCGGTTGGTTTAAGCGGTCAGCCAGCGCAAAGAGCACCGCGGGGCTGAAGCCCAAGCTCATGTGCCCGGTGAATACTTCGATGTTTTCCGTCGAGTCGTTCACTTGTTCGGTGGCTATCTGCCAGGGAACGATGGCATCTTGCCTGCTGTAGACATTGCTGTTGGGTACAGATAGGGGCGCACCCGCCAGCAAGCGCAGGTTGGCGATGTTCTTCTGATGTAACGGCATAACCCGGCGCGCAACCGGATATACCCTGGTTGAACTCGGGTGACCGTTAAACGGCGAGCCCATTGTTATGACCTGCCTGACCTCGTTCGGATAGAACTGTGCCAGCAGTCGAGCGTAAACGCCGCCCAGGGACCAGCCGATGAGACTGACCTTCCTGTTGCCTCCCGCTTCGTAAGCGGACTCGAACATTTCTGACAGGCGACCGGGCAGCTCTGCCATCCGTGGTCCCAGATTACGTCCCAATCCCCAGGGGCGGGCATCGTAGTTCAGCGTTTGCAGGTAGTTGCGCAGGATCAGGGTGGAACGGTCACTGCCGCCAAACCCAGGCAACGCAATGATGGTGTGTCCATCCCCGCGTGGTGCGTTGGCCAGGAAGGGTGCCGATGTAAACAGCGAAGTAAATTGCATGAGCGCGTGGGGACCCTCAGCAAACAGTAGCGGCACAGGCGGACGAGCATAGAGACTTTCGGGCACGTCGAATCTCGAAATGAAACAAAACAGTATAATGTCTCATATTTGAGACAAAATCAATGTCCGTCTCATTTTGATTGGAGATCGGTGTTTTAGCGTGTTGTTGAGCGAATAGGCCGGAAAGCGGGTTCGAAGGTTTTGCGCGGTGGTAGCTGCGGCGGTTCTTGGATGACCGGTGTTTTTTGTGGGTAACGCCAGGGTTGATGATGGTAACGGTCAGGGAAGTAGGTGCGCTGTGGAGGCACGTAGCTCTCCACAACCGTGGGCTCGGTCTGAACAGGTCTATCCGCAACACGTGCTTGCTCTCTGGTTTTGCGTGCCTGTTCTAATTCATCCGCCAATGCCGCTATTTCCAGCGTTCTTGCCCTAACTGCGGCTGTATCCCGATCCGCGGGCGTCGTTTCCACTCTGATAGCGGTGTGGCCGGCCAGCTGTTGATCTGAAAAACTTGCTTCGCCAAAAATTCCCTTCCCAGCGAATACTTCTTGAGCCGCCGCTGTCTGTACGGTGGCTGCTAATGCGAACAGCAATGCAAATGTGGTCTTCATAAGTTATTGGATATTCCGCTTAACGAAAGGTTCCCTGGTGGAGGTTAATGCCAACGCTTCGATTCGTGTATCGGTTTTGAATTGTTTATCCAAGCTGATAGGTTGTACAGACGCTGGGGGAGCAAGTTATGAAATGGTTGGTACGCGGTGTCTTGCTGGTGCTTTGGGGCGCTTCTGTTGTCTATGTATTCGGGTTTGGTGCGCTGATGGGCCGTTTCGCGCCAGAAAGTGTTGAAGATTCCATGGCGCGGTCGATTAAGGTTGCCGGGCTCTTTATGAGTTTAGAGCCTTGTATGGGACAGGCCGCTCTGGAGTGTGGATTTCAGGATACCGGCGACCGTACTGAAGTAGATTGTGCCGCATACACGCACACGAACTCGGCGGTACTCATGACGTTCGGGCAGTCCAACAGTGCCAATGCAGGGCAGGACAGATATATCCCTCAGCGGGATGTTGCCAACTTTAATATTCACGATGGCAAATGTTATCGAGCAGAAGATCCGTTGTTAGGACCCGATGGTACGGGGGGATCGGTCTGGGGTGTACTCGGCGATAAACTGATCGATGGCGGACACTACGAGTCGGTGCTCGTGGTGCCGTTTGGCATAGGAGGTTCGTCTATAGCCCAATGGCAGGAAGCAGGACCATTTCATGAGATTTTTGCACATGCGCTGACTACCGTCCGTGAGGCGGGGGTAAAACCCACTCATGTGTTGTGGCACCAGGGCGAAGCGGACGCTGTGTCAGGCACGGCAGAAGATGATTACATCGCGATGTTTCAACAACTTGTCACGAAACTCCGGGGGGAGGGCGTGGATGCGCCGATCTATCCAGCGGTGGGCCACCCACTGTCAGATGCCAATTTTTGAAGTCAGCGAAGAAGCGCTAGCGGGTATTGAGCCGGTACGTCGTGCCCAACAGAGACTGGTAGAAATTGACGGAGTCTATGCCGGCCCTGATACCGATCAAATCCAAGGCAAAGCAGTGCGGCACGACAACTGTCATTTCAGCGCTAAAGGTATGCAAGCCCACGCGAGCCTCTGGCTGGATGCTATGCAACGCTAGACCACCAGGGGGTCATCTACCTACTCCGGCGGAAGGCTTGGAGAGGATGAACTGAACCCGGCGGATTAAAAGCTCTGGCTGAGAGTGATCTAAACCATACCTGAATTAGACCCGGTTACGAGTCTAGCGCGCGATTAGAATTGATTTAATGGTTATCATTATATAGTCTCGGCTGCGAAAAATAATCTCGGCTACGAAAAATAGTCTCGGCTACGAAATTTGACGGGGATTGATATGCAGGTTTTCAACAAGGTTTTGCCCAACGAAGAACAGATGCAGGGGTTCATGGCGCCAGGTCACGATGGCCCGATCTATATGCTGAATCTTCTGAAATTCAAGGAAAAAGCGGAATATCCGGACGGTCGTGAAACAGACTTGTCAGGCGCGGAGGCTTACTCGATTTACGGTGGTGAGGTTGTTGCACACCTGGCGAAGGTCGGAGGTCGACCTATCTTTTCAGCGAGAATTGAACGCCTGATGCTCGGTGAAGTAGAAGAGCTTTGGGATACCGCTGCTATCGCCATGTATCCATCTCGCGCAGCGATGTTGGAGATGATGCAGTCTCCTGACTACCAGGCGTCTGCTGTCCACCGCACAGCGGGGCTCGCGGGTCAGCTTAATATCGAGCTGGTTGAGCCTGTGGGTGCCTTGCTTGCGCAGTCAGAATAAGTTGGATCGCAGAAGGTAGTTCTAACGATGAAGTGGGTAGCAGGTATTGCCCTGACAGTGATTGCTGTGCTTGGCCTCGGCTGGATTTTCAGGGCGGAGATAGCGCTCTTTGGGATCAGTACCATGATTGGATCCGGGACAGAGATTGGTCCCACTCAGGAGATTACCTGGGATACTGGTACCGCTGCGGGGTCGTCGGACCCTGCTGACCGCCCACCGAACGTCATCCTCATCCTGGCCGATGATCTGGGCTGGAATGACATTTCGATGAACGGCGCGAACCCGACGGTCGAGACGCCAAATATAGATGCGTTGGCTGCTCAGGGAGTGACGTTTTCTCAAGGCTATGCTGCAAACGGTACGTGTGCGCCTTCCCGTGCGGCATTGATGTCGGGACGATATGGCACGCGGTTCGGCTTTGAGTTTACGCCAACGCCCACCGGTTTCATGCCGATTGTCAGTTTGGTCAGCGGTACAAGAGATCGCCCGCTGGCTCCACCCGGGATCTCGAACTCCGCTGAATCGAATCTCAGCTTTGAAGAGATGGGCATGCCACCGTCAGAAATTACCCTTGCGGAACTGCTGGCAGAGCGTGGCTACCACACAGCACATATAGGCAAGTGGCACCTGGGGGGCAGTAACGGCATGGCTGCTCATGACCAGGGTTTTGCAGAGAGCCTGCTCATGGCCAGCGGGCTGTACGGCAGAACGGACGATGAGAACGTGGTCGAGGCTAGGCAGGAGTTCGACCCGATCGATCGGTTTTTATGGGCGGCTTTGCGGTTTTCTGCCACCTTTAACGGCGGATCACAGTTTGAACCCCCCAAGTACCTGACAGATTACTACACGGACGAGGCGGTCAAAGTTATCGAAGCCAACAAGGATCGGCCCTTCTTTCTGTATCTTGCTCATTGGGCACCCCATACACCGCTACAGGCATCGCGTGAAGACTATGAGGCGTTGTCGCATATCGAACTGCATCGCGAGCGGGTTTATGCCGCCATGATTCGAGCCTTGGACAGAGGGGTTGGTCAGGTCATGGAGGCGTTGCAAACAAACGGATTAGATGAAAATACCCTAGTCATGTTCACTTCGGACAACGGTGGGGCAGGGTATATCGGGCTGCCCGATGTAAACGAACCCTATCGCGGTTGGAAAATCACGTTGTTTGAAGGCGGTATCCGAGTGCCTTTCCTTGCGCGGTGGCCTGCAAAGCTGCCAGCAGGCGCGGTTTACGATGAACCAGTGCATCACTTCGACATGTTCGCCACTGCGGCTGCAGCAGCGGGTGCGCCGTTGCCGACTGATCGTGTCATCGATGGCGTAGACCTGGTGCCGTATGTCACGGACTCCGGGAACGAGGCCAGTCCGCATGAGTATCTGTTCTTTCGCAGCGGTGCTGCCCAGGCGGTAAGAGATGAACGGTGGAAGCTGATGGTCAGCGCACCCCAAGGTATGCCGCGCAAAGAATGGCTCTTTGACCTGACTGCGGACGGCGAATGGACCGATCTGATCGATGCCCACCCGGAGGTTGCGGCTCGCCTGCGCCAGGTGCTTGAAAATCACAATGCCGCTCAGGCAGAACCGCTCTGGCCTTGGACGGGGACAACAGCTCAAAACGTCGATCGAGATCTCTCCCAGGACGATCAGCCGGAAGATGAGTTTGCTTACTGGTCGAACTAGGAGGCGCGAAGCGTAACTGTACTGGAATCATGGCGTCTCTAGACGAAGCGTCTCTTGACGAAGCGTCTCTTGACGAAGCGTCTCTTGACGCTACTCGTGGTACTGCCGGGTGTGCTCTTCACAGTTATGGGTGTCAGATGGCTGGTTGACCTGGCTGGTTTTTTAGTTGTGGCTGGGCTGTGCATTTTGCTGGCTGAGGTCACAAACCGGCGCACATGGTGCTACCCACCGATTATGTAGTTGTCCTTTGCAGCCGTTGGACGAAGTGGCATGGATAGTTCATGATGCCGCCTTTGCGCCGCAGCAGATAGGCTTTGAGGTGGTGATATGTCAACATCGAATTCTCTAGCGGGGCAGGTATGCATATGGTTCGCCTGAGCGATCTTCCAGAGTACGAGCGGGAACACCTCATCTCGAAAAGTGATGAGCCCGTTGGCCCGCCGGTGTGGGTGAACCCGCAAAAACGGCTTGCAGAGATGCGCATCGCGTTACTTACCACCGCTGGGCTGCACTTCAGGGACGCGCCGGCTTTTGAGTTTGCCGATGCTACGTTCAGACCCATCTCAACGGAAGAAGATGCAAACACGCTCGTCATGTCACATAGCTCGGCCAACTTCGACAAGAGTGGTTTTGCCGAGGATGTAAATCTCGTTTACCCCATAGATCGTTTTCGTGAACTGGCGGCGTCCGGCAAGATCGGTTCCGTTGCTTCCGTACATTACAGCTTTATGGGTGCAGGTCTGCTGCCCGAGGCTTATGCAGAGTCGGCATCTCAAGTTGCAGGCATGCTTAAGCAGGACAACGTAGATGCAGTTTTCTTAACGCCTGTCTGACCAAATTGCACACGCGCAGTTAGCGCGCTGAGCTACTACTTGGAACGCGAGGGCATCATGACAACCGGTATCAGCCTGATACGAGAAAACTCCGAGAGCATGCAACCACCGCGAGCACTGTGGGTCAGTTTTCCTCTGGGGCGGCCGCTGGGCAAACCGGGGGATGCGAATTTTCAGCATGAAGTGATCGGGGCTGCGTTGGATCTTTTAAGCCGCGATTCGGGACCTGTGCTGGAAGACTTTCCTCGTGATGTACCCGTCACGAATGCAAGTGAGGCAGCGCCCGCGTGTCCTGTTTCTTTTGCCAAGGCAGATAGCTCAGATGGCACCTGGGAAGCTCGCCTGGCAAAGGACCTGGCGGGGGTTCTGCCTTGGTATGACTTGAGCAGGCGCCGACGTAACCGATCGTTGGTGGGTGTCTCGACGGAATCACCGGAGGCAAACATTCAGATGATCGGTCGGTTACTGGACGAAGAAACGCTGCCGCTTGACAGGCTCAAATGGTTTAAACATGCAGTGGAAGACCTGAAGGTCCTGTATCTGGAGGCGTTAACCGCGCAACCGGGTGAGTATGATCATGCGGAGATACAGAGAATTTTCTGGCGCGAATCCCATTTGGGAGCTGCACTTATCCAGTTTTATCATCTGTTTCGCGCGACCAATAACCCCCGTATTGCTTCGATCGCGCGGATCATCGTTCCGCGCGACGTAGTCGGGGAGGGTACCGGCAGCGAATATTCTACGAGTACGCAAACACAGGAGAACCGCTGATGCAGGTGATTCCGATGACAAGAGGGTTTGTAGCAGACGTCACCGATGTCGATTTGGCTAACCTCGCTAATGACGAGTTTGATGCGCTGTATGCCGCCTGGTTGGAATACGGTGTGTTGCGTGTGCGTAATCAACCCCTGACAGAAGATCAGTTGCAAACCTTCAGTGCGCGGTTCGGACCGTTGGAAGAAGCTCCTTTCGGGCGGATGACCGAGGAACAGAAAGCTAAGATCAAGAATCGTTACGTCACTCAGCTGTCTAACATAGTCGTCGACGGTAAACCGATCGGCGGCTTGGGAAATGCCGAAGCCAGTTGGCACTCAGACATGACGTACGTGGATAACCCTCCACCGGCCAGTATTTTGCTGGGGATAGAAATTCCCGAAACGGGCGGGGATACCCACTTTGCAGATCAGAATGCAGCACTTGAAGCCCTACCGGCTGAACTCAAGCATCGTGTTGCGAGGTTGGCGATAAAACACGACGCTGCACACACAAGTATTGGTAAGCTGCGACCGGGCTACGAGGCTTTCGAGGATCCGCGGGAAGCGCCTGGCGCGGTTCATTCCATTATACGTACGCATGATGAAACCGGATGTGATGCTCTGTATCTTGGTCGGAGAGAGTGGGCTTACATCCCAGGCTTGGAATTGAGTGAGAGCGAGCAGCTGCTGGATGAGATCTGGGCTTATGCTGCCTTACCGGAAAACGTGTGGACGCAGAAGTGGCAACCGGGCGATATCATCATCTGGGATAATCGCAGAGTAATGCACCGCCGGGATGGCTTCGACAATGCAGCTCGGCGCTTGATGAAACGCTGCCAGGTATTGAGCGCGGCGTAGGTTATGCCGGTATAAGAAAAAGGGGTGATCAGAGTTTTGGTGATCAAGGTGTTGAAGGGGAAAAACGACGGACGTACAAAACCAACGTAAGATCGACCTGCGCACGCTGGTTGCTTATGGGAGCCTGGGCTTTCCAATAGCGATTCTTGGTTACCCGATGACGTTGTTCCTGCACCCATACTACGCGGGTGAACTGGGACTTGGTCTGGCGGCCATCAGCACCGTGCTGCTCCTCTCCAGATTGACCGATTTCATCACCGATCCTCTGATGGGTTGGATATCGGATCGTACCAACACGCGCTTTGGCCGCCGACGTCCATTTGTTGTGTTAGGCCTACCCATCATGATGTTCGGCATCTACAAGCTGTTCATGCCGGAACCGCCGGTAGATATCTGGTACATGCTCATCTGGAATACCGTGGTCTACTTTGGTTGGACGATTATGGTTCTGCCCTATGGTGCGTGGGGTGCGGAACTATCCGATAACTATATGGACCGGGCGCGTATAACAGCAGTACGGCAGGTCTGGACCATTGCCGGACTCTTCGGCGCGGCAGTGGTGATCTGGTTTTATCAGGAGATATTGGAGACGCCCGGCTCTGGGGACGTGCTGTTCGGAATCGGTGCGACCCTGCTGGTGCTCTTCCCCGTTGTGGTCGCCGTGCTGTTGTTACTGGTGCCCGAGCGGGACATAGAGATCGTGCCAACGCAGCGCAACTGGCAACGTGATCTTATCAGCATGATGAAGATCGGGCCGTTCCAGCGCATGGTGTATGTGGCGCTGGCCATCGTCATCGGCGAAGCATCCCGCCACGCGGTGGTTGTATTTTTCATGGACGATGTGCTGCAGGCGGGTGATCGAATCGGCCGTACCTTCATCTTCTACTACATGATGGGCGTGGCGGCGATTCCGTTGTGGCAGTGGCTGGCGAAGAAATATGGCAAGCATCGTTCACTTGCCATTGCGATGACCTGGTCGGGTCTGATGGTGCTGGCCACCGCTTTCTTAGGTGCAGGCGACTACAACACGTTTCTCATTTTTTATGTTTTGAAGGGGGCCAGTTTTGGAGCCTTCGCCTATCTGCCGCTGGCCATCATCGCAGATGTAGTAGATGTCGACACCGCGGTCACTCGCCAAAAACGCGCAGGTATTTTCTTTGCGGTGTTCGGCGCGGTGGACAAGATCGGTATTGCCGTGGGCATGTTTATCGCGTTGCAGATTCTCAATCTTACGGGGTACGACCCCAGCCGTGAAATTAACGAGGCCGGACTTTGGGTGATACGCATTGAATACGCTGTGATTCCGACCTTCTTTTTTGTACTGGCTTCGTACCTCGTATGGAATTATCCCGTAACCAATGAGCGCCACACGAAACTGATCAAAGCGCTCGAACGGCGGCAGCTGCGGGAAGCGAAAGCGCAACTAAATTAGATATAAAACAAAGGGTTAGGATGGAAACTTATAAACTGTATGGCGGCGGTGGTTCACCCTACTCGATGAAGATGCGCGCCATCCTGCGCTACCGTCGTCTACCTCACCACTGGTATCAGATCACACCTGCAATGCGCGAAACGCTGAAACACGACGGGCCTCCGGTGATCCCGATTTTACAGCTGCCTGAAGACGACAGTTTGCATGTTGACTCAACCCCCTTGGCCTACATGCTGGAAGCACGCCATGAAGGTCGATCGATTATCCCCGATGATGCACAACTGGCGTTCATATCCGACCTGATTGAGGACATGGGGGACGAGTGGTGTACAAAAATGATGTTCCACTATCGCTGGTACCGTGAGATCGATCAGGCCTACAGCAGCAGGCAGATAATTTCCGACAACACTCCGGGTGCGAGGGGCGATGAGTTGGATCGGCTGGCCAATGCCATTCGAGATCGGCAAGTCTCCCGCATGCCGTTGGTGGGCTGTACAGAGCAAAACGCGCCTATGATCGAGCAGTCCTATTTGGAACTCCTGGACATCCTCGATGGTTTTGTCACAAGGGATGAGTATCTGTTGGGTACACGGCCATCACTGGGCGATTTTGGATTGTTTGGCCAGCTGAAAGTACTCGCCAGTGATCACACGCCCATGTTGATCATGCGCGAACGCACGCCGAGCGTGTACGATTGGGTGCGAAGATTGGATGATGCCAGCGGCATTGAAGGGGCGTGGCATCACTTTGATGCGCTCAGACCTGAGGTTGATGCGCTGTTGCGGTTTGCCGCGCGCTGGTATCTGCCGTTCCTCGTCGCAAATGCCCAGGCGGTAGCGGACGGGGAAGAGCAGTTTACGGTCATGCTCGATGGTAAGGCGTGGACCCAGGCGCCGTTCAAGTACCAGGCGAAGTGTTACGACAGGTTGTGCAAGCGTTTGTCAGAGGTCAATACAGCTGCTTTGCGTGAGCGGCTGGCAGACACGGGGTGTTTAACTTATTTGGTGGACCACTAGGCTTTTGGTGGTTCGTGGGACAGAAATGGGGGTGAATATGTCAAACGTCACGCTGATCCGGTCTGCGTGGGCCGGGCTTATGGTGGGGTACGCTGATGTCTCTTAGAGGAGCTGCGGCGGTTGTTGGGGTTGCTGAGCTTGCGCCCAAGCGTTACACGGGTGAGGCAACTATTCTCGATCTCTTGAGTGGGGTTGCATCTGAAGCGATAGCGGATGCAGGTTTGCAACGGAGTGACGTTGACGGCCTTGTTGTACATCCCATTGGTGGATTGCCGGGTTTTGTACCGGCCACGGTTGCAGAGTACTTGGGCCTTCAACCCAGCTTCGCTGAAGTGGTCGATCTTGGAGGGGCCACAGGTGCTGGGATGGTATGGCGGGCAGCGGCGGCTATACAGGCGGGTATGTGTAGCACCTGTTTGTGTTTAACCGGCACACGGCGTCGAGGTGATGGGGGTGGTAACCGCAAGCCACGCCAGACAGTCGATAAGCCCAAAGCCCGTTCGGTAGCGCCAACCCGTGATCGATCTCCGGCAGCTGAGTTTGATTTTCCCTATGGCATGATCGGCGCCAATGTCGGGTACGCGATGATCGCGACGCGTTACACACACGAATACGGCCTCAAAGACGAGCAGCGTGCGAAGATTGCCGTGGATCAGCGTAAGAACGCTAACGCAAACCCGGCGGCAATATTTCACGATCAGCCGCTCAGCATTGACGACGTACTTGCCTCAGAGGTGATCTGTCAGCCGCTGCATATGCTGGAAATTGTGATGCCTGCGGCAGGTGCTGCGGCGCTTGTGGTGACCGCCGCTGATCGCGTGCCAGATGCCAAACAGAACCCTGCCTGGTTGCTTGGCGCGGGCGAATCGGTAACCCACTCTTCTTTCTCCCAAGCGCCTGGTCTTGATGCGACGGGTGTGGGTATTGCCGCGCGGCATGCGTTTAAACAAGCGGGTGTAAAGCCTACAGATATTGGACTGGCGTCCGTATATGACTGCTACACCATTATGGTGTTGCTGACACTGGAGGAGGCGGGCTTTTGTGAGCGCGGTGAGGCAGGCGCATTTGTTGAATCGCACGATCTCACCTGGAGTGGTGATTTCCCGATTAACACTCACGGTGGACAACTTTCGTTCGGACAGCCCGGTATGGCCGGTGGTATGAGTCATGTCACCGAAGCTGTGCGTCAGATTCAGGGACGAGGCGGCGACCGACAGATTCCGGGCTTGGAACTGGCCTATGCGCATGGCAATGGCGGCATCATTGCCGAACAGACCGGACTGGTCCTTGGAGCAAGCCTGTGAGTACCAGATTTATTCCGCCCCAGACACCGACCTCCGAGGAATATTGGGCGGGTGCACGGCGCGGCGAGCTTCTGTATCAGTCCTGTTCAGATTGCGGTGCGCACAACTTTCCACCAAGAGCTCATTGTGGGACCTGCGGTTCGTCGGAATTATCCTGGAAGACCGCGTCAGGCAAAGGTACGGTTTATACCTACACGGTATCGCATCGTGCCCCGCATCCGGTCTTCAGTGACAGCTGCCCCCTGGTCATAGCTGTTGTCGAGCTTGAGGAAGGTCCGCGCATGATGACAAACATTGTCGACTGCGATCCCGAGTCGGTCTCTGTGGGGATGAGCGTTCAGGTGACGTTTGAAGGCATTGACGACAGTGAGGTTGTCTTACCGCTGTTTAAGCCGTCCGACCAGGCGAATTGATATTCAGACAGTGGCTGGCTCTGAGTTTTTGTATCGGGTCACGTAGGCCAATACGCCGATGAGGGTACACCACAGCGCAATCCAGGCCAGGTAGGTCAACACATCCTCCACCGGGTTCTGGATGCGGAATAAAAATCCCGCTCTTGCTACCGTCCAGCACGCCCAGAAGGTGATGAGTTTCGGAAGTTGATGGAGTCCCAGCAGAAACCATGCAATGGTGCCGGTAATCGCCAACGTCATCACCTGTGCGAGAGGTACGGTAAAGGTAAAGAATAGATCTCCGGTGAGATCCCAGCTGGGTGGCATGTATTCAACCAGTACCCTGAGGAACATCAGGTCTTCGAGAACACCGTGGGCAAGGCCAAGAAGAACGATGCCGACCCAACTTAAGAAATGCAGGAACTTCTTCATAACGATTTCTGGAAGAGGGCGGCTTACCCGCCGCCCACAACCGTCGTCACCTGCTCCAACACCATCGACCAGTCTGCGCGTGAGCGATAGCCTTTTTCCGCCCACTTGGCCAGGATCTTGCCTTCGGGAGAGATCAGCACCACGCCTGGAAGTGGCACACCATACGCAAACGTTCCGGGGCCATACTCGGTATTGCGGATGCCCCAAGCTTCCACGTGCTGACGTTCCACGTCACGCAGAACCGGGTAGTCGATGTCCCACTTTTCGTGGAAAGCCTGAATGATTTCAGGTTTGTCATAAGTCATGCCGGCGATGCCGACGCCGATGGCGTTAAATTCGTCTTTCAGGTCATTCAGTTTCACGAACTGACGGATGCAGAAGGGTCACCAATCGACGGATCTGTTAAATACGAACAGCAGTCCGTTGGTACCTTTCATTGATTCGAACGTTTGCTTGTTCCCTGCGTGGTCCAGTGCATCTAACATTGGCGCGGTAGTTCCGATGCTCGGTCCCCACGATTGGGCGTACTCAGAATCCGCATAAGCGATCTGGCCCATGCCTAACAAGCTGCTGACAACAAACGGCCAGCTGAGACTTTTCATCTTCTTTAACACGGCTGCGCTTGGGTTCATTTTTATTCCTTATATGTTGGTCGGTTAACTATGCGAGCGTCAGCCTGTCGCCGACACGCAGAACACCGCTGCCTTCGATGCCCATGTAAGATCCGAACATGACGCCACCGGCATAACCGCCTTCTCGATGACGATAAGATTTCAGGGTGGCGAGAGGTTCGCGGCTGCGTTCTCCGGTCAGATGATCTGTGCAAGTTACCGCACATCGTTCGCAATGGGTGGCTCGGACAAGCTTAAAGTCGTCGGCCTGTAGTATGGCAGCATCATCCTCGCCAAAGGCATCGAGCCCTTCGATTACGATGTTCGGCCGGAAGCGCGCCATCGGGACGCTGTTTTCCAGCCTGCTGTTCAGATTGGCCAGTGAGGCGACATTTGTGACGAGAACAGGAGCGACGTCAACAAAACGACTTTGAGCTATGCCGTCGACCACGGCAAATTCTTCAATCGGTACAGAACGTTGGAAGGTCTGTTTCAAGGCCGCAACGCGGACCTCCTCGCCGATGCTGCTTGAGACGAGCTCCGCTATGGTGTTGCCCTGATCTATTACAGCCACATCGTTGCCGTAAAAGTTGATGGATACTTCCTCGCCGGTGGCGGTAATCTCGTGTACGAGGGTGCCAGCGTGTTCATGAGAGAATTCGATTGTCTCTTTGTCGATCCGCCGCGTTGCAACCGTGGCTAACTTGGGTTTAAGAGCTTGGTTGGTGAACTTGTTACCCTTGTAAATCAGCAACTGCCGATCACCCTCGATACCTTGAGGCGTGAGGACAGCCTCCTGCATGGCTGTGCCGCGACAGCTTTTTACCGGGTAGGCGTACAGTCCAACAACTCTGCATTCAGCAGCCACGGTAAAGCGACTCTCTATACGGACGGTTCGGGGAATGCACCCCCGAAGCCATTGCCGGTAGTTGCAGAACCAGACCGGCCAACGTGCATGCGTGAAGCAAGTTCTTCTTCGCAGGAGAGCATTGGCTCTCCTTCAACAATCTGCGATTGCGACCCATTCAGGCTTTGCAGGGGCTGGCCAACCAGCGTGGTTCGATAAAGTTGACGTTCTGCGCCTGATGAATAGATGTCCGTGGGCGCGCGGTGTGTCGTAGAGCGTTCATCCCAGACCACCAGATCGCCTTCGTCCCACACGTGGGTGATTGTATATTCAACCGAGTGAGCCCAGAGTTTGTGCAGTAGCTCGGTACTCTCTTCAGCGTCCAGACCCACCACAAACTTCAGAAATCCCGGGGAGTTGTACAGCACTTTTTCACCGGTATCTGGGTGTACGGTCACCAATGGGTGGTGGCTGATCATCCTGCGGCTTGCAATAGAATTGCCGGCTTCGCTGCCAGCGGTCTTGCCGTACTTGTATTCGTGTTCAGCCCAGAGCACCTCTATCTGTTCCTTGGTTGCGTCATCCAGCGTCTCGTAGGCTCTGGCCAGGTTACCGAAGTTTGTATCGCCCACACCCTTGGGGATGATCTCGCCACGCAACATCCCGATGCTGGGAGGGTTAACACATGCGGTTATGTCGCAGTGGTAACCGGTCCAAGGATGGGTCGCCGCTTTCGCTTCATAGCGTTCCATATTGCGGGGCCTGGAATTTGGTCCCTGGTATACGGAAAAAATCTCAGGGAAGTTGTCGACGTGCCCGAATACGGTATGGCCGATTGTGGGGGCGCCGATGTTTGGTGAAGCGCCACTCAGCTCGTAGGTAAACCGAACCTGCTGTTCGTGATTGATACCGATTTTCTTGAAGACCAGCACTTTGTGCCGGATGAGAGCGTCGTAAACGATAGCAATCTGTTCGTCACTGAGTGGTTGCTTGAGGTCCACACCTTCGATGGTGGCACCAAGATCATCGGATAAAGGCGTTAGCTTAAGCAGCCCGTTGGCTTGTGCCTGTTCAAGGCGGGCGTCGATTGCGGCGGGGTCGCTGAAGGTGGCGTCAACTGCGGTCATGTTAGTTCTCCCAGCTATCATTCACAGCGTGCTAAGGAAGATAACATGGTTGAGAGATGGATTCCGCTGCCAGCATGGGTTTTACTTTGTCGCTGGAGAGGAACTGGGTAAATCCAACTTTGACGGAAAACGTTGTCGCTTTTGCTGATTCCATTGCGCAAGCCTGCGAGCAGATCCGCGAATCTGGTGTAACAATTCTGCCTGGACAACTGTTGGGACAAGATCTCGAACTCGCCCGACAATCGACCTACGCTGGCGCAGAAGAGGACGAAAGATTGGGGCGCGAATCAGGCGGTTTTGCGCTCGACTATGGTGATGCGAACGTACGCGTGTGGAACATTCTCAACCGTGGCGAGGTGTTTGCAGATCTAGTCCAGCGCTCGGTGGTGATAGAGCTGATCACGGAGTTTCTGGGGTGGCCGGCTCTCTTAGGCAACATCTCGGCGAATATTGCCAAGCCTGGTAACGAAGGTGGTGCTTGGCACCAGGATCAGTTGTTTGTGCCAAAACCGTGGCCTGATAAACCACAGGGGTTGAACTGTGCCTGGCTGTTGGATGATTTCACGAGTGACAACGGCGCAACCGAAGTCGTACCGGGTAGCCATCATCTGGGCGAAGGCGAAGAGACAAAGCTATTGGACGGACAAGCCGTGCCGATCATCGCTCCAGCCGGGTCTCTTGTTATATTCGAAAGTCGAGTCTGGCATCGTACAGGTATAAACCGATCAGCCTCTCCTCGAGCCGCGCTATTTGCCTGGTACACAACCCCCATATACCGGACTCAAGAAAACTGGTTTTTGTCTTTGGATCGCAATGTTGTTGAATCTGCTTCCGATGAATTGTTAACGCTTCTTGCATATAAGTCCCAGGGGTTGGGGCTTGTGTATGGTCAATCGCCACAGTAGTCACACAGAGGCAAGAGATGTCTGCACCAACACCACTTAAAAAACGTGTGCTCGCCAGTTTTTCTGCCACCGCAGCGCCTCTCGCGGCGATGGGTCTACCGATTGCGATCTACATCCCGCCGTTTTACGCCGAAACGATGGGAGTGAGTCTTGCGGGTATAGGTTTGATCTTCACACTTGCCCGCATATGGGATGTGGTTACGGATCCAATCATGGGTGCGGTCATCGACCGTTACAGTACGCGGTGGGGCAGACGCAAGCACTGGATAGCAATTGGCACACCGATTCTGATGCTTTCCGTGTTTATGGTATTTCTACCGAGCGACGAAGTCTCCGTGCTTTATCTGGGCACCTGGATGTTCTTCCTTTATATCGGTTACACCATGCTGACGATTGCGCACCAATCCTGGGGTGCGGAACTCGCAACTACCTATGATGAACGCTCGCGACTCTTCAGTTGGCGCGAGATCTTTGTTGTGGGTGGCATGACGGTGGCCCTCGCTATCCCCGCTGTGATTGAACAGTTCGGTTCTGGTGCATTGGGAGACAGAGTCGCCGGGATGGGGGTCTTTGTGTTGGTGCTCTTTCCGATCGCGATCCTGCCGACGCTGCTTTTCGTGCCGGATAAAAGAACCACAACTAACGTTGCCGTGGACTGGGCAACGGCATTGAAAATATTGGTCGAGAATCGAGTTTTGTGGCGGTTGCTGGGATCGGTATTGTTTTCAAACTTTGCTTCCACCGCATCGGGCAGCATGTATGTGTTTTTTGCCAGCTATATTTTTGAGCTGCCTTCCTGGGCAAGTCTCTCGCTGCTGCTGTACTTTCTAGCCGGTACGTTAGCGATGCCGTTCTGGATGAAGCTTGCAATCGCGCTGGGCAAGGAGCGTGCTATCAAGATAGCGCTTACCTACGGTATTCTGGCCAAGGTTGGAATTTTCTTTGTCGTCGATCCTGGCAATCTGGCGGTCTTCTGGACCTACACTCTGCTGACCGGTGTGGCCTTTGGCGCAACGCCGACGCTGTTGCGGTCAATGATGGCGGATGTGGTGGACGTTGATGAACTGGAGAGTGGTCAGAAACGTGCAGGGCTTTTCTTTGCGCTGCTGAATACCGTTGACAAGTTGGGTAGTGCAATTGCCGTAGGCATCATCTTCTTCATTCTTGAGCAGGTTGTGGGTTTTCAGGCGGGTGGTGAAAATTCGGCAGAGGTAATCCACGGGGTGCTGATCGTTTATTGCCTCGCACCGATCATCGCTTATCTTTTAACCTTCATTCCGCTGATTCGTTATCCGCTTCACAAGCAAGCTCACGAAGAAGTGCGCCAAGAGTTGGAAGCTCGGGCGACTACCTAAACGCTGCCAGCGGCGGCGGTTTTTGTGAGCGTTACTGGGATGCCGTTTAAAGCGGCCGTACCCGTGGGTTTGTCGGTGGCAACCACACCTGTAAGCCGATTGTAGTTAGGCCCTTTGAGGAGGTTGGCTTGTTCAACCTCGCTCTGATCGTCGAAACCATGGGGCAGGCATACCACGCCGGGTGCTACGTCTTCTGTCAGTCGCACAGTCGCGTTTATAGACCCAGTGGGACTGGTTACGGCAACGGTGTCGCCGTCATTGAGCGCTTGTGGGTCAGCATCATTCGGGTGAACAAGCAATTCGCAAAGGTCACTTCCGCGCGTCAGGCTGGGTAGGTTTCTGAGCCAAGTATTGTTCGAGCGAGTGCTCCTTCGACCGATCATAGTGATCGAATCTGTCCGGGGGCTTGCAACCAACCGTTCGATCTCCTCAATGATCAACGCAGGGGCAAGCTCAACCGTATTGTTGGGATTTTGAATCACTTCGGCGCTGCGGTGTTCACGAAGTTCTCCCAGATCTACGCCGTTTGGTGTATCGATTAGCTGTTGTAAGGTGAGGCCTTCCTGCCTGCCAAAGTGATCACCCCACCGTCCGGCCCGGATACCCACGTCCAAGATGCGTTCCACGCCTTTTTCAGGTCCTATCCCCGCAATGATCTCCTGTACATCACGTCCATATATACCGCTATCCGGGTCTCCAACCTGTTGGCTCACGTGCGCGGCAACGATGTTGTCCTCAAATTCTTTGAGTTCCTGTTCGCCTGGCACCGATGCAAACTGCGTGGCATACGCGAGCGTCAGCCCGATGTCCCACTCGCTGGGTTGTGTGGCTTCGAACATCGCAGGGGAAAATCGAGCAGCGTTTTTGAAACCCATCGAACCCAGGAACTGGTCGTAGTGGCAGTCTTCGAACGCGGCAGACCCGGGCAGCACGACGTCAGCTTTCTTCGATGTCTCCGTATGGTAGATATCCACACAGAGAAGAAATTCCAGCGAATCGAGTGCTGCAGATAAGCGATCGCTGTCAGGATTGCTCAGGACCGGGTTGCCTGCGAAACAAACTAATCCACGGATCTGCCCTTCACCTTCGGTTTCAATTTCTTCTGCCATGACCGTGACTGGAAGCTGGCCGAGCACCTCAGGTACACCAGATACCCGGGATTGAAAACGATTGTGGGCAAGTCCCTCACGCGGGCTCTGGGGTGAATGGAAGGGTTGTTCCGGAAACATTGCGCCGCCGCGTTGATCCAGAGCGCCGGTTAAAAGATTGACTACCTCGACCAGAAAGCTGGTGAGTGTGCCAAAGGCCTGGAGGGTAGTGCCAACACGCCCATAAACGACGGGATGGGATGCTGTCCCCAGGTCAGTTGCGATTTTTCTAATGTCTTCTTTCGAGACCCCGCACATATCGCTTGCGTGTTCGAGGTCAATGGCATCGAGGCTATCGAAGAGTTTGTCCGCTCCTTGAAAGGTCAGGCTTGCGGGCAGCGTTTTACCGTTTTCACGCAACAGATTGATAACCGCTATCAGCAGATACGCATCTGTACCCGGTCGCACAAAAAAGTGGTCGTCTGCTAAACGTCCCGTTTCGGTGCGGCGAGGATCAACGGTCACCAACCGACCGCCGCGCGCCTTCATCGCTCTGATCTTTTCCCTGATTTTCGGCACCACCCAGAAGCTGCCGTTGGATACCACCGGATTGGCGCCAAGCATTAAGAAGTAGTCGCAGTTCAAGATATCGGGAATGGGGACCGCCATATCGTTGCCAAACATGAGCTCGCTCGCGAGCTGTTTAGGGACCTGATCGACGGTACCCGCGGTGTATAGATTTTTTGAGCCGAGTGCACCCGCGAAAGTACCGAATCCCATGGAGAGACCTATGTTATGGGCGGTTGGGTTGCCAACATACATCGCGACGCTGTCGCGGCCGTGGTCGGTGATGAGACGGGTCAGTTCTTTTTGAATAACGGCATAAGCTTCTGCCCAGCTTGCCGGTACGAGCTCCCCGTTTTTGCGAATTAGAGGTGAGCGCAGTCGATCCGGATCCGTGTAGAGGTCTTTGAGTGCAATGCCCTTGGCGCAGGTATGCCCGTCGGAGAAGACATCGTCGTTGTTGCCACGAATTTCGATCACCTGAGCATCTTCGATTGAGATGCGAAGACCACACGCAGCCTCACAGATAGGGCAGATCCTGTAATGGGTTGCTGTTGTGGTCATGTTCTTCTCCCCAAGGCTCTGTACTAAGTCGGTTGGATAGACGTTACATGGTCTATTCGGTATTTGCAGCTGGAGGTAAGGGAATTCCGCGGCTGCGTTGTTACCTGGGTTATCATGTTGGCCGCACAAGGGGGAGACCGCGTTGAAATACACACGACTTGGCAATTCAGGACTGGACGTATCTCGTATTTGTCTTGGTTGCATGAATTTTGGTGAAGAAACACCGGGTAGCCATGATTGGAGTCTAGGAGAAGCTGAAACGCGACCGATCATCGAGCGTGCGTTGGAGTCTGGTATCAACTTTTTTGATACCGCGAACGCGTACAGTCAGGGGACGAGTGAGGAGATCACAGGAAAGCTCTTGAACGAGATGACCAGTCGCGATGAAGTGGTTATCGCCACCAAGGTTTACTTCCCGATGCGGCGTGAACGCAATGCGCTTGGACTATCGCGCAAGGCGATCATGACCGAGCTGGACCACAGCTTGAGAAGATTGGGCACGGAATATATAGACCTGTATCAGATTCACCGCTTTGATCCACGCACACCTGTCGAAGAAACCATGCGGGCATTTGACGATGCCATCAGCTCCGGCAAGGTTCGGTACATAGGTGCATCCTCCATGTGGGCTTGGCAATTCAGCAAAATGCAGTACACAGCCGAAGCCTGTGGATACCCAAAATTCATCAGCATGCAGAACCAGTACAGTTTGCTGCAACGGGAGGAAGAGCGGGAAATGTTGCCGCTGTGTGCAGATCAGAACGTTGGTGCAATACCGTACAGTCCACTGGCGCGGGGGTTATTGACGAGAGATTGGGATGAAAGCACTCCGAGGCAGGAGGTAGACCCCCTGACCGGCAAACGCTTCGATAGATCTCGGGATGAGGTGATTGCTCAAGAAGTGGCGAAAATTGCGGAAGAAAAGGGCATTCCCAGGGCTCAGGTCGCCCTGGCGTGGGTGATGAATAACCCCGTTGTAGCTGCACCTATTATAGGGGCCAGCAAGACAGGCCATGTGGACGATGCGGTAGCCGCAGTGGAGGTTGAGCTCAGCCCGGATGAAATAGAACGACTCGAGCAGCACTACACACCTCGTGCAAACCTTTTTTAGGTAGCTGCGTCGCTGTGAACTGGCGGCGTATATTGCTGGCCGTTTTGCTTGTCGATTTCGCGATCGTGCTCTTTCCAAGATTACTGTACTTCTGTTGCCGAGACCCTAGAATGTCGCTCTTCTAGGGACACTCAACATAAGAACACATGCTTAACGAAGAACAAATCAGAGATTTGGTCGGCGCACATGGCGTCGCTGTAAATGAAGGGCGGCCAATCAAGCAACTGATCGAAGACGGCGAGCTCCCGCGTCTGGCCGGGTGTACGGTGCTGGAAGGCAAGGTTTCAGACTCCGTTTTTGGCGATGATCTCAAGACCGCCACCGGCAAGCCCATTCGTTTGATGTTTCGCAACAACCGCATCTCAACTCACGATGTGAATCGCGGCGAGATTCCGTTTAAGGATCAGGTGCTCGCGGTTAACCACGACCACATGCTTAAGTTGGTGAAGCCGGTCCTGGGAACGTCTCAATTCGATGTGGAAGGGTTGTCACCCACATCAACTGTCATTCCAGCGGAGAACCTGAAACTCCTGATGGTGGAAAATGTTCTGCGTCTGTACATGGCTGAAAGCTCTACATCCACTTCGCTGTATCAGCACTGGTTGGCGGCGAAGCAAGAAGGTAAGAATGCCATGGACTATGCCGGTCACCATATAGAAGTGGGTGCGGTTGAACCCAATGGCGTACTGCCTTATCTCATGGATACGCCGAGCACAAAGGAAGAAGTTGACCACACCATCGATCCGAACTACCTCTTCGAAAATGGTGTGATCACCGAAGGCCAGTACGCACAGATCCGCAATGCGTCGCTGATGGCTTACGGCATTGTGTCTCAGTATCTTGCACAGAAGGGCATGATCCTCGTGGATACCAAAACTGAACATGGCATCAACACCGAAGGACAAATAGTTTCTGCGGATGAGTTGTACACCATGGACTCCTCGCGCTTCTGGCGCATGGGAGACGACGGTGAGGTGCTTAAACGTGATGATAAGCCTGTTTCTTTCTCCAAGGAGTTTGCGCGCGGTATGGTGAAAGAGAAAGGTCAGCAGTTCACGGCCGAACAGTCGAACGAAATCGCCGTTCGCTACATCCAGGGTTTGCAGCACATTACAGGTGAAACCTTCGAGCCTGACCTGCGCCCTCGAGATCAGCGAATAGTGGAATCCACGAACTTGATTTTGGATTCGTTGTTATAAGGCAGAATCCTGAAGGAGAGATGAGATGAGCAATGCAACCACGGCGTTTAACGAAAAAATCATCGCCGAATTTCGTGCCAATGGCGGCGTTGTGGGTGCGCCTTTTGAAGGGGCGCCGCTACTGCTGCTCGGCAACACTGGCGCAAAGTCCGGCGCAGTTCGCACCAACCCGCTGGCTTACACTAAGGATGGCGACGACCTCATCATCATCGCTTCATTTGCCGGAGCGGACAAACATCCGCCGTGGTACCACAATATTGTGGCCAATCCGGAAGTGACCGTTGAAGTCGGTACCGAGAAGTACACGGCGGTGGCAACCGTGGTAGAGGAACCCGACCGCACTCGTTTGTATGCGCAAATGGAAAGCCAGATGTCCACCTTCACGGACTATCGGGAAAAAACTGAGCGCACGATACCTGTCGTCCGCTTATCCCGTCAGTAGTTCTTCTAAGGCCGGAGCTATCTTCGATCTTCTTTAAACAGCGGTGTCGCCACGTTATCTGAGCCCGCCGCTTTTCGCCTTGGCTGCTGACCCCGGAACCGGTTGGCGAAGTCGACAAACTTCTCTTTGATGCTGCGCTTAATTTCGATGCTGGCGCCGCCGAACATCACCAGGCCCTCGACAATGATCATGGGGGCATTGCTGCTGCGGTTGGAAGGGGCGCTATTGTCAGATCCACCGAAGATCGCAACCACTTTGGAGACCGTATTGATGTCTTCTCTCACGTAGATGCTGGCGCCGCCGAACAAGGTGAGCATCTTGATGCGAACGGTGGGGTGGGTGAACTTCGCGTCTGAAAAATCGATCTCGCCACCGCCAAATAAATTCAGCATGCGAATTTCCTTTGGTACATGCCACGCGCCGCTGCGATTGCTGCCCCCAAAGACGTTGATACAGTATTCAACGTCCTGTACTCCGGCGTAGTCGTAATCCAGATCGAGCGCCAATTCTTCACGTTTCTGGTCCGCGTAAGTTTTGTCCGCCTCAAATTCGAGGTCGGCAACCAGTTCGCTGAGCTCGTCAGCATCGTTTGATGCCAGGGCTTCGTCCAAGCGCCGTTCAAACGCCTCAAGCGACAGTGCCTCATGGGCGTAGTTGACGATCAGTTGGTCGATGACTTCTTCACGGAGATTGTCCAGAGGGCGATCTTGGTGGTTGACGGGCATGTTTTAGTTTCCTTTTTGTTGGCGCAATACCTTGTACGGCGGTTACTGCGTGCAATGTGCAATGTTCGGGGTGCAATGTTCGAGCCAAAAACTTTTTATTGTTTAATCAACCACTTATGTCCGTTGAAGCGGCAAGCAGGTTGGTGAATTTGCCCACAAGTTGGTGTTGTTCGTCAAATTCTCCATTGGTGAGGTGCGCAGGTAAAACGTAAAATATTTTGCCTATTTACATCTTGGTAGGTACTTTATGAGTCATTACTAACCAGGAAGGTTTAGTCGCAACCAATTGGGAGGGTGCCAGATAGTGAACCTTGTTAAAAATGCCTCGATCACCGAGAAGCTGATTCCGACCACTGCGCCAATATCTGATTCACGGGCTAAGGTTGTATTTGCGGACGTACATGGTCCGGTTTTGGGGAAAGATCAACCGAGCGCTAATTTGAGTTTGTTGTATCTGGCGGGTTATCTCAAAACGCATGCTCCGCTTGTGGAAACCCGCTATCTCTCACAGCGGCCAGAGTTCGGGTTGCATCTGGAAACTATCGAAGCCATGGGTGCGGATATTTACGCGATCTCCTTTACCTCATTTTCTGCTGCGGTCGCCATAGACATGATTAAGCAGATAAAACAGCGGTTCCCCGAACTGGTTGTGGTGATCGGCGGTCCTCATGTGTCGACCCATGCGGAACAGACACTCAGAGCATCTGGGGCGGATCTCTGTGTTATCGGCGAGGGTGAAGTGACTTTTTATGAAATAGTCGATCAATATAAGCGGCTGTTACCGTTGAGGGCGTCTATCCAAGGTATCGCCTACCTGGAAAACGATCAGCTCGTAAAAACCCCGAACCGACCGTTAATCGAAGATCTCGACTCAATTCCCTTTCCCGACAGAGATCTCCTTGATCAAAGTGATTTCACGGGCACCAGCTACAGCAAAGCTAGTCCGAATACAGAGGTCATCATCACACGCGGTTGTCCGCTTCGGTGCGTGTTTTGTGCAAACCCGGTCTTTCGCTTGGACAACGGTCCGTTGTTCCGAGCCCGTTCACCGCAAAGTATCGCGGCGGAAGTGGAAGATCTTTACCAACGGGGCTACCGGGAGATTTACTTTCACTCGGATGAGCTGAATGTGCGCCTGGGCTGGTCTATTGCGCTATGTAAGGCGCTTGCTGAACTGGGTCACGATGATCTCTACTTTCAATGCAACATGCGTGTTGTGCCGATGAATGAGGATCTTGCTTATTGGATGAAGCGAGCGAATTTCTGGCTGGTGAGAGTAGGAATAGAAAGTGCAAACACCCGTGTTCTGAAAGGCATCAAAAAAAGAATGTCGCTTGCCAAGATTGAACGGGCGTGTCAGCTGTGGTCAGACCAGGGCATAAAGGTGTTTGGCTTTCTGATGATGTTTAACGCCTGGGAAGAAGATGATCAGTTGCAAATTGAACGACCGGATGAAGTTGAAGAGACCATCCGCTTCATCTACAAGCTCTGGATGCGACGCCACCTTCACTACGTAAGTTGGCAGTTTGCCGTCCCGGTACCCGGCGCTGAGTTGTATGACGTCCTGGTGCGCCATGGTGCGATCAACGATGACTTTCTACCGGATCATGAATGGCGCCCGGATCATTACCTTGATCAGGTAGACACACGCACCTTCAACAAGATTTATAAACGTGCGCTCCGGCAACAAGCAGTTATGGCTGCAACTTCAGGCAATATTGAGTGGCGCAACTGGCGAATGTTGCTCAAGGACGCAAGGATGATGTTGTTCGGTAAGTCAGAAATAAGCTCCGATGAAGAAAGTGCGATTCGCCGCGGCTGAATGCGGGTGATGTAATGGCAACAGAACCGCTTAGTCTAGCTCTTACAGCACGCCAGCAGAGGGAACTCGCGTACCATGAGAAGCGCGCGCGGACGGTAGGGGAGCGAGTTGTCGCGCAACCAGTTCCTCACCCTGATCTGGATTGCCATTGGGAACACATAGATCAAGCGATCGCGATAGCCGTTGAAAACGTTACGTGTGGCAATGTTTTGGTCCTTGGCTGCGGTTTTGGTGATGATGCTATTGCGCTGGGTCGATTGGGAATGCGGGTTCACGCTGTCGACATCAGCGAGGGTATGTTGGCGATCGCGCGGCGCAGGGTAGTTGCAACCCAACAATCTGATTTGAATGTTGTGTTCGCACAGATGCCTGCGGAGTCCCTTGAGTATCCAGACAACTATTTCCAATGTGTGTTTGTGCGGGATGTACTGCATCATCTCGACGTTCCAACGGCGCTGCGCGAGATAGAGAGGGTATGCACCCCAACGGCGGTCTGCGTTTTTGACGAGGTTTATACACATACATTGCTGGAACGGATCCGTCGCAGTTGGCTGGTGGAAAAGTTTGTTTATCCCACTGTCGTGCGAACTATCTATGGCGATGAGCCGCCATACATTACCGCTGATGAGAAAAAACTAGGACCTGATGAAAGAAAGCTGCTGCAAAAATTTCTTTCTTCGTGTGCTCAGGAAACCTATTTCGATCTCTTGGTAAACCGGGTGATTTCAAACAAGTTTCAGTATCTGAATAGACTTGACCATGCCACGCTAAACGCGTTTCGGTTTCTCGCCCGGTTGCTGGGAGGGCGACTCCTAATGGCGGGAAGGGTCTCTGGCGTCTAACGCTGCGCTGACTCTCGTACCAACCGGCAAAACTGCTGACTGATCTCTTCCGCAGTTTGAGGGCCATCGGGTGAATACCACAGTTGTGCATGATTCCCGGCACCCAGAAGTAGCAGTCTCAGCAAGTGAGGATCGACCCAACGCTTGAGGGGCAAGGCTTCGATCAGTGCACGAAAACCTGACTCAAACTGATCACGAAAGGCAATCAACTCGTGCTGGAACTTCGGCACCTCATCTGGAGTCACCTTGAATATCACACGTGTGTAGGCGCTTTCCTGAGTGACGGCACGAATCAACGCAGCGACCCCAGCTTCCAGCCTTTGCCAAGGATCGTCAATCGATTCAACTGCCTCTTCCAGCGTGTTCGTAATCTGTTCGACACCAGACTGATAAATCGCCAGCAGCAGATCGTCTTTGGAGGGAAAGTGGTAATAGATGGAACCCGGCAGCATGCCCACTGCCTTGGCGATGTCACGCATGCTGGTGGCTTTGAAACCCTGACTGGCAAAGAGCTCGGCAGATGCCTCAAGCAGTGCCTCGTTCCTGCTGTTGGCTCTTGTGGTGGGACGTTTACTCGATTTCTTGTCAGCCATCCAAGAAGCATAGGAAGTCTTGACTTACCAAACAAGTGTTTGTTTAATAAACAAACACTTGTTTGGTTAATTGAAGGGGCTTAGATCTATGGACGTGTCTGATCCAACGCTTTATGAATCGCAGACATTTCATCCGCTGTTTAAGGAATTGCGAGAAACCGACCCGGTGCACTTCTGTGAGGAGAGTGCCTACGGTCCGTATTGGGCGATCACGCGCTACGAAGACATCCTGAAGGTTGATATGACACCAAGGGTTTTCTCTTCTGCCGAAGGGGGTATCTCGATCTACGACACCCCACCAGACGCCAATCCCAGTTTCATCAATATGGATCCGCCGGTGCACCGTGCGCACCGTGGTGCGGTGACACCCGTGTTCAGCAGCGAAAATCTGGCTGCCCTTGAAGGTGAGATTCGGGAACGTGTTGAACAGATTCTCGATGGCGTACCGCTGAACGAACCCTTTGACTGGGTAACCACAGTCGCCAACGAATTGCCGTTGCAGATGCTGGCGACACTTTTTGGCATCCCCGTAGAACATCGGTACCACATGCTGCATTGGACCAACCAGCAGGTAGCTTTTGTGGGAGGAAACAAACCTGACCCCGAAGAGGCGGCACAGCACCCATCGTTCAGTGAGTACTTTCTTGAGCTGAAGGCCAAGCGCAGCAATGAGCCGCCCGCGCCTGACCTTGTGTCGCATCTGATCCACAGCGCCGAACCTATATCGGACAAGATGTTTTTAAGCCATATGCGGCTACTGGCAGTCGGTGCAAATGATACGACGCGAACAAGTATCACGGGCGGTCTGGAGGCGGTTGTCCAGCAGGACCTATACACACACTTCCGTGAGAATCGTCATCTGTTACCCACCGCCGTCAATGAAATCATTCGCTTCGTGACGCCGGTGGTGCATCAGCGCCGTACTGCGCTCAGCGACTTTGAACTCGGTGACAAGACGATTCGTCAAGGGGATAAGGTGGTGATGTTTTATGTGTCCGGTAACCGGGATGAAAGCGTCTTCAGTGATGCAGATTCGCTTGTGCTGGACAGAAGTGAACCCCGCCTTCTTTCGTTTGGATCTGGGATCCATCACTGCATCGGTTTCCGACTTGCGCGCATGCAGTTGGAACATATGTGGACGGGCATGTTCGAGCGCTTCGGTGGCTTTGAGCTTGTTGGGGAGCCGGTACGGCTGCGTTCAAATTTTGTTCAGGGATATCATTCCTTGCCTGTGGTGGCGAGATCCTAAGGCGATAACAAAACTGCTCTTTCAGATACACTCATGCGGGTGAAGAACTGGAAAGAGTGAATTATGTCTGATGTGTTACTTGTCACGGGCGGTGCGACGGGTATCGGAGCTGCCGTTGCAACGTTAGCGGCGGAGAATGGGTGTACGGTTGCTGTCTGTGATGTAAACGAAAGTGCCGGGACTGCACTGGCCGAGCAGTTGGGTGGCCGATTTATTCACTGTGATGTGACTGATCTTGCCAGTGTTGAAAATGCGGTAGATCAGTGTGTGAGTTCATTGGGTGTGCCGACCTATGCACACCTGAACGCCGGGGTAATGACGGTACCGACAGGCGACCCCTATCTAGCCATAGAGGATGTGAGTGAGGAGCAGTACAGAAAAATAGTTGGGGTAAATCTGGATGGAGTCTTTCACGGTGCCAAAACGTTGATCCCCAGAATGCGCGAAGCGGGAGGTGCCATCACAATCACCGCCTCAACCGCGGGCTTAAGTGTCGTGCCGGTCGACCCCATGTACACCGCCACAAAGTATGCGTTGGTCGGGTTCGGGCGGGCGGTGGCTGCTGCGAACGAAGGATCGAACATCAGGATCAATGTCATCTGTCCGGGTGTCACGAACACACAGATTGTGCCGGATGAGTTCAAAGCGCCGCAGTTCCATATGATGCCTGCTGAAGTGATGGCAGCGGAGGTGGTTGACCTTCTGCAGCATGGCGCCAACGGCGAAATTCGCGTCAAAGTGGCCACCGATGTTCCGGCCTTTACGGCTGAGTTGCCCAACCTCAGGGGCTGATTTCGGGGCTGGAACTATTCATGCACGCGATCTTAGAAAAGGCTCGAGAATTTTTACCGGAATTGGCTGCTCGCAGCCGCGAGATTGATGACAATCGATTTCTCCCTCAAGACATTGCTGATCGGTTTGCACAAGCCGGGTTTTATCGATCCCTTGCGCCGGAGAGTCTGGGGGGATTGAACGTCGGACCACGGGTGGCGCTCGAATTGGTGGAGATGTTAGCGGGTGCGAATGGATCGGCGGCCTGGTGTGTGTTTATTTGTTATACGTCGCATCTGCATGTCGCATCCATGCCGGAAAGCTACCGTGCGCGCATAGCCTCACAATCAGACGTCATCGTAAGTTCCGTGTTCGCGCCCAGTGGAACAGCCCTGCGAGCAGATCGTGACGGCCAACCAGGCTATCTGGTCAATGGTCACTGGAAGTGGGGATCGTCCTGTCATAACGCAGACTGGATCTGCGGGGCGTTGGTGGAGGTAGATGCCCACGGCGATCCTGTTTCTGGGGAGACGGCGGTAAATAGGGCCGTGTTTGATCCCAGTGAGATAGAGATCCTGGATAACTGGCACGTTGCGGGTTTGAAGGGAACCGGGTCGAGCGATTATGTCGCTGAAGATGTCTGGGTACCGATGGAGCGCATGGGTGCGGTAATAAACACGCACGCGTTTCAGGAAGAACCTATTTTCAAGTTTCCACGATTCGGTATTTTGTCCACACCTTGCGGTGCGATAGCGTTAGGGATGGCGCGGGCGGCGATTGATGAAGTGCTTGTAGTTGCCCGCGAGAAAACCCCGCAGGGTAGTCGCCGAACGCTGTCGCAGCGACCGGTGCTGCATAAAGATCTTGCCATTGTCGATACGGAACTGCGCGCTGCACGTGCCTTGCTTTTCAACACTGTCGACGAAGTTTGGGAGAAAATTCATCGGGAGCCCTCAACCATCGATGATCGGCTCGCATTGCGAACAGCAAACGTTCATGCCATGAACACGGCGGTGAAGGTGATCGACAGGATGTACACCATTGTTGGCGGGACATCGGTGTTTGAAAACTCACCCCTTCAGCAACACTTTCGAGACGTCCACGTCGCCTCCCAACATATGATGGTGTCGGAAACCGTTATGGAACTCGCCGGGCGAGTGCTCATCGGCCTGGACGATGAGGCGGCTGGTTTATAGGCGATGTCGGATGATCGGTTATCCGATATTTATCCGTGCGGAAGTCGCCAGCGCGTTGATTTGCTCTAAGCCCTGTTGATGGTCCTGGCCCGCAAAATCACAAAGGCTTGCAAACTTTCTGTTCAGCTTTGCGCCTTGTTCTGAGTAGTCTGTAATGGGTTTTGACAAGTCATTAAACGCTTCGTGGGCATTCTGGTCTGCATCTATCCAGGAAACTTTCGATTGAAAAGATGTCAGTGAATCGTCTGTCTCGACGGTGACTTTCTCAATCAAGGCCTGCACCGCATCGCTGCTGATCACTTCATCCACGTAGGTCTCGGGGTTTGCGGTGTCGATGCCATTGAGGGCAAGTGAAGCTGTACCACGCAGACTGAACTTCCCTTCCAGGCCGGTTTTTGGCTCTGGAACACCACAAATATCCAATAGCTGCGGATTCACCGTGATCGTCAGGCTGGAAAGATCATCAACTGCCAGCGTTGTGCGCAACTTCAGCACGCTTTCGATCGCCGAGTGGGTGAGGTGGCAGGCAGCGTGGTATTTGAACAGCGTCCCGAGGATCATCCATTGGTCTGCAAGTTTTGCCAGACGTTCAGTCGCGTCTTGCGCGTTTGAGGCTGCCTGTATAAAGCCTTGATTGCCGAGGACCGCGTCGGGGTTGGCGGTAAATCCTGCCTGAGCCAGGCGTGCACAGTTAACGCCATTTTCTGCTGATCGACCCGGGTGATAGGGCTTCGTCATTGTACCGAAGTTCGCTTTAACGCCGCTGGCGTGGGAGGCGGCAAGCCCCATGGCAATGCCGTATTGCTCTTTGGGTAGTTTCAATAAGTGAGCCACTGCAGCCGTAGCACCAAATGTGCCGTAGGTGGCGGTGGTGTGCCAGCCGCGCGGATAGTGATCGCGACCCATGGCGTGATTGATGCGACCTTCGATTTCCACGCCGACTACGAAAGAAGTGATCAGTTCCTGACCGCTTGCGCCGATCTCTTCTGCCACGGCAATGACCGCGGGTAGAACGGGGGCGGTTGAATGGCAGCCGACACTGGACCCTGTGTCATCGTAATCCAGAGCGTGTCCGGCAGCGCCATTTAAGAGGGCGGCGGTAGGCGCCTCGAGTTTCAGGTCGGTGCCAATGACGCTGCACTGACCACTGCGATGTCCAAACTGATTACGCAGAATTTCAGAGAGTGGCTCCGTGCTACCGGCGAGGGTGCAGCCGAACCAATCCAGAATGCACTGATTGGCGACGGTAACCACATCAGCTGGTAAATCGTCGTATGTCAGGTCTGCATACTTGTCCCAGGCATCCAGGTGATTCATGTGCTTCCCCTCTCAGTTTCGTGTGTCACGTGTGTGTATTGAAGAATTTATGGTATGGCGCGTCCGGCGTCCATATCGAAAACTAACCTTTCCCCATCAAGCGATCAGAAATAATGCGCTGCATGATTTCTGAGGTGCCTTCAAATATTTTGGTGAGTCGTGCATCTCGCCAGTAGCGCTCGACGGGATAGTGGGTGGTGTATCCAGCGCCGCCCATTATCTGCAGACATTCTGACGTGACGCGCTCGGACATCTCCGCCGCAAAATACTTCACCATGGCCGCTTCTTTATCCGCACGACGGCCATTGTCGATTTCGTTGCAGACGTGGTACATCAGCTGGCGTGCTGCCTCAATTTCTGTTGCGGCGGTAGCGATTTTGAAACGGATTGCCTGAAACTTGCCGATAGGCTGGCCAAACTGTTCGCGTTCGTTGGCGTATTCGATGGCAACGTTCAGCGCACCCTGAGCGGCACCAATAGAGCGCGCTGCGGTGTGAGCGCGTGCCACTTCAAGGCCGCGTTGAATGCCCACAAATCCCCCAGCCATGGAGGCGGGACCGCCTTCTTTTTCAGGCTTATCCGCTTCAAGTACCGGGACGCGGACGTTGTCGAAGTGCAGTTCAAAGGTTTTCCAACCATGGTAACCAATTTTTGGGATCGGGCTGCCTTGTACACCTGCTGGCAATTCACCGCGTGGTTTTTCCACTGCGATGCTCTTCATGCCGCCCTGACGCTTTTCACTGTCCGAATCCACTCTACAAACCACGCTGATAAAGTCCGCGCCGTCGGCGAACGTGCACCAGTACTTGTTGCCGTTGATGACCCATTCATCGCCATCGCGTGTCGCGCGACAGGATACTCCGGCCATATCGGACCCGGCGTTGGGTTCAGACATGGCAAACGCGCCGAGATATTGGCCGCTCGCCATTTTGGCGATTTTTGCGTCGCGTTCGGCGCCAGACCCGGGTACGGAGCGCCAGAAACCATTGCCGCGTGCAATGAGGCTGGCCACGCTCATCCACCCGCGCGCCAGTTCCTCGGCGATGAGGCAGTACTCAAAACACCCCAGGCCCAAACCACCGTGCTCTTCGGGAATAGTGATGCCGAAGTAACCCATGTCGCCCATCTTGTCGATGAGGTCCCGGGGGATTTCGCCCTTATCCGGATCGCGTTCGTTCGCTACCGGCAGGACTTCGTTGGTGGTGAAGTCGCGTGCTGCCTCCTGCATCATGTGGCGTTCGTCTGTCCAATACCCGTCGCTCATAGTGGGGACCTCCGTTAAACGCCGTAAAGGTCGGCGAGATCCAGGGTATTTGCGTACAGACGTACGGTGGCCGCATCCGCAAACTCGCCGTCGATCATGACCGCACCTTCACCGCGTGCTTCAGACTCTCGGTAGGCCTCGGTCATCTTACGTGCTTTGGCGACCTTCTCCGCTTTAGGTGTGAATAGTTCCTGAGCGTGTGGGATCTGGGCGGGGTGCAACGCCCACTTACCGACCATGCCCAGCGCACGGGCCTGGTTACATGAATCGCGGTAAGCATCGGTGTTGCGGATGTTGGCAAAGGGTCCGTCGATGGCATCAATGCCGCGAGCACGTGCGGCCATGGCGACGCGAAACTTGGCATAGTGGAAGACGTCGCCCGGATACTTGTAGTCGGGTCCGTAAATGGCGTCGAATTCGAGACCCTGGCTGGCAGAGTAGTCACCCATGCCGAAGATCATGGCTTCCAGGCGTGGCGTGCTTGCCGCGATAGATTCAACATTTTGCAGGCCAAGCGTCTCCTCGATTAACAGCTCAAGTCCAATCTTCTTATTGAGGCCGAGTTTGAGCTCAAGCTGAGTGAGGAGTTTGTCGACAAATTGAACGTCTGATGCATCGTAGGGTTTGGTTAGCATGATGCAATCGAGGTTTTCACCGGCTTTTTCGACCACCGTGATCACGTCGTCGTGACACCACTGTGTACCCGTATCGTTGATGCGCACGCAGCGCACGGTGTCACCCCAATCAAGATTGTTCAGGGCATCGACGATGTTGTCGCGAGCGCCGACCTTCTGGTTTGGCGCGCAGGCATCTTCAAGATCCAGGAAGACGTGGTCGACGCCACTCTCCGAGGCTTTCTGGATCATCTTGGTGTTGCTGGCTGGCACTGAGAGCTGGCAACGGCGATGACGGCGGGGTTGGCCGTGGATGTTCATCATGGTCATGGGTTTTCTCCTAATGTATTGCGGCTAGCCTTCGAGCCAGTGGCTTTTCTTTTTGATAAGTGCGGTGCGTTCCACTTCCGCAACCAGCTTTTTATCCTGGTTAACGCCCCAGTGTTTGAATACAACGATGCCCGCGTCTTCTCGATCGCTTTCACGCTTTTCCAGCACACGCGAATAGGCGTAAAGCGTATCGCCGTGGAACACCATGTTTTTCAGCTGGATGTTGTTGAGTCCAAGTTCTGCCAGCGCGTTTTCGCAGGTGTCCTGGGTGGCAAGACCCAACACAAGGGAAAAATTCACGCCGCCGTAGCAGAGGATTTTGCCGACCGGCGTTTTTGACATCTGGTCTTCGTTGAAGTGTCCCTGGGCGGTGTTCATCACCATGTTTGTGATGTTGACGTTCTCCAAATTGGTCATCGTCTTGCCACGGGCGTGGCGTATGGTCTGGCCAACTTCGAAATCTTCGAAGTAGTTGTCCGAACTGGTCAGCCTTGCGATTGCCTGTTTATCCATCTTTAGACTCCCCTTTGCCTTTGGCGACTTTGGCGCCACCCATCTGACCCTTCCAGATCGCGAGATTGGAACGGCGGAACTCAATCACCTTGTTACCGTGTTGGTTAAACCCTTCGTTGAACCAGGTGACGACACCGCGTCCTTCCGAAGACTCAGATTCGCGCTTGGCTTCGGTGACCGATACGGCGGTCAGTGTGTCGCCTGGATAGACAGGTTCCAGATAGTTGAGGTCGTAGACCCCCAAAAACGGACCGCCCAGTCCTTCAGAACAGATCTCAACGCTCAAACCCAGAATGACGTTAAACACCAACTGCGGATTGACGACGATGTCCGGATGGCCGTGTGCCTTGGCGTACTCCCGATTGAAGTAGAGTGGGTTGAAGGCGAGGGTGAGGTGACAGAACTGAATGGCATCAGCCTCAGTAATTGTCCTGCCCCAATGATGGTGGATAGTCTCGCCCACCTCAAAATCGTGATACCCCTGACCACGTTTGCGCAGCACTGCGGATTGCAGTACGTCCTCGAATTCGCTCATCAGATCTCCGAGAGTGTCCCTAGTTGATACGAATTTATCTTTGTAGATATTGGTTTGTCAACCAATAAATGAATGTTGGTAGTGGATATTCGAGAAATATCTTGGGCGAGCGCGACCGTTACGTGCAATATGGAGGTGAGGCGTTAATCAGGAGCGAGGGTAACGTGATCGAAGTAGAGGGCGTTCAGGGCAAAGTTGCAATCGTTGTCGGCGCGGGTGCTCGTGGAGATGGCATAGGGAACGGGCGAGCCGCGGCTTTGTTGCTTGCCAGAGCGGGCGCGCGTGTTGTGGCGGTGGATCGCAAGGTAGACCTTGCGGAACGCACGGTTGAGATGATCCGCGCCGAGGGTGGCGAGGCAAGCGCCTCAGGTGCGGACGTCACCGTGGAAGCAGACTGTCGCGCGATTGTTGAGCAGGCGATTGATACCTATGGCGGTGTCGACATCCTCGACAATAACGTGGGTATTGGCAGTCACAATTCGGTTGTGGATGAAGACCCTCGCCATTGGCAACGGGTGATGCAGATCAACGTGGACTCGATCTTCAACATGTCGAAACACGTCATACCTGCAATGCGCAGCCGCGGTGGCGGGGTCATCGTGAATATCTCCTCGATTGCCGCGCTGCGTCCGCGCGGCCTGACTGCCTATTCAACCTCCAAAGGGGCGGTGATTGCACTCACCAAAGCGATGGCTGTTGATCATGCCGAAGAGGGGATACGTGTTAACTGTGTTGCCCCGGGTCCGGTCTACACGCCGATGGTGGCGGGTGACGGTATGTCCGAAGAAGCCAGGGAGCGGCGGCGTAATGCATCGCCGCTCAAAATTGAGGGGACTGGGTGGGATATCGGCAACGCCGTCCTGTTTCTGGCCTCGGATATGGCGCGCTACATCACCGGCCAGACACTGGTTGTGGATGGGGGCGTAACGTTAAAGGGACCCGAGCGCTAACGCTAGAGATCTTTCACCAGATCGATGATGTTCTCGAGGAGTTCAAAGCGCTTTGGTCCGATGGGCCCCGCGCTATCTAAGCCGAGCTTCAAGGTGGTGACGCCGACGTCTTTGTACTTCTTGAGGCGCTCTTTCACCATCTCTCGCGTGCCGAGTGCCTGGAATTCGGTCACCATCGCGTCGGGTACGCGCCTTGCGGCTTCGTCACGTTTGCCATCGAGCCATAGTGCCTGGATGGCTCTCGCGTCATCTTCATAACCTGCGCGCTTGAAGGCATCGTTGTAGAAGTTTGTGGTCGCGGACCCCATCCCGCCCATATTGAACGCCACCTGTTTGCGGCGTTGATCGATAATCTCTTCCACGTTGTCGCCGATCTCAATGCGGACAGAGACGCAAAGATCCACTTCCTGGAGCGGTCTGCCTGCATCGTTTGCACCCGCACTCAAATAGTCTAAATGAGCTTCCGCGTGGTCCGGCGAGAAGGAGGTGCCCAGCCAACCGTTAGCAGCGGCGCCGGTATACTTCAGAGCGTTGGGTCCAAGCGTCGCCAGGTAAATGGGGATGTCTGTGGGTTCGTGGGCGATACGAATCGCCTTACCCTCGCTGTCGGGCAGGGGGAGTTGAAACACTTTGCCGTCGTAGCGCACTTTTTCACCAGCAAAGATCATGCGACAGATCTCAACTGTCTCTCTCAGGCGGGTCAGCGGTGTTGAGTAACGCACGCCATGTAATCCTTCCACCACCTGAGGGCCGCTGGCACCCAGCCCCAGAATAAATCGGCCCCCGGTGAGGTCGTGAAGGGTCAGTGCCGTCATGGCAGACATAGCTGGCGTACGGGCAGTCACCTGCATGATGCCTGTGGCCAGCTTGATGCGTTCGGTTTTGTCGGCAAGATATGCCAGAGGTGTTACCGCGTCGCTCCACCAGGCTTCAGCGGAGAAGGCCATGTCTACCCCGAGCCGCTCAGCAAGTTGCACCCACTCGACCGTCAAGCCCAGTGTGTCGGGTTGCGCGCCACCCATTTCTATAGCTAGTTTCATATGCCAGTTTCCTTCCGATGTTCCTCGAGGTTGAGTTACGGGTCGTTTTGCAAACTCGAACAAATAGATTGTACGCTCTAGTTTTGATGTTACTCTCTCTCCATTCGTGACCGCAATTACTGATTGCAAAATCGCGTACGGACTTATCAAATTTGAATATCGTGACAAAAAACCGCAAGCGACCCACTACCAGCAGTGAACTCTGGGATTTGAAATGGGTACGTGAACCACAGCAGGATCGGAGCGCTCGAACACGCAATAAGTTGTTGGATGCGGCCGAGGAGATTCTATCTAAAGAGGGAATCGGCGGCGTTACGATAGCCAAAGTCACCAAACTCGCGGAGTCTTCGAATGGCAGTTTCTATCACTATTTCGAAGATAAGAAGGCGTTGCTCTACGCATTGGTGGAGCGCCGCGCACTTGAAGTGTCTGTAACTGTCACCCAGGGTCTGGATCAGGAAACATGGGCAAAAGTGCCGGTGCTGGACATTTTGGAAGGCTACATTCGATTTTCGCTGAAGAGCGGCAAGCGCAGCGCTGGACTGTTGGAAGCGCAACAGCTTCTTGCACGGGATGATGCAAACATCGCGCGTCGATGGGAAAAAACTAACCAGGAGACGCGTCGTGCCATCATGGCAATTCTGGAGCCGAAGGTAGAACAGGTGGGTCATCCTCGACCATTGGAAGCGTTGCATCTGATGTTGGAAACGCTTAGAGCAATGATTAACCGCAGGCAACAAATCGGCGTTTCCAGTCAGCCCAATCTCATGCCAAAGCAGAGTGAGGAAACTTTTGTTAGAGAAATGCGTGCCATGGCGGCGGGATATCTGCAAATTGCCGACTAGTACGCATTGTCTTATTGAAACACATTAAGTGGAGTGATTGCTCTATTGGGAGTTAACGCATGACCAGGCCAGAGACTTTGTTGGAAGGGGTCACCGTGTTTGAAGCAGTTACATCGGATGAACCCGAAGTGGTGCACATTGCAATCGCATTTGCCGGGCGTTTATTGGCAGACCTGGGTGCGCAGCTTGTGCGTGCAGTACCATCGGAGGACCCACTCCCCCGCTTGAAAAGTAGTGCCGATGAGCTTGTGGGCGAGAGCAGTGTGCTGGCGACCTATCTCGGTCAGGGGAAACGCGCGCTTAGAGACGAGGACTCAAAAACGTTCGTCGGCGAGCAGCCAATACACCTCATCCTTTCAAGCTCATCCGCGTTCGTAGCACCCGATGTAGATGCGCCGCGCGTTTGTATGTCTGCCTTTGATGAGGCATCAGAACTTGCGGGCGCGCCAGTTTCTGAACTGGGTCTGCAGGGACTTGTCGGCTTGACGGATCTTTTTGGTGAACCGGGTGAACAGCCCCTGGCGATGGGTGGGCATCAGAGTGCCTATGCCACCGGGTATGCGATTTTCTCTGCTGCAATGGCCAGCCTCACTAAGTCGCGACTCCGCAAGGAAAATGATGTGGCTCAGGTGAACGCCGTCGATGCGTTGGCTTGGGTCAACTGGAAAGGGATTGCTGCAGGTGTGCTCGGGTTTCCGGTGGTGAGGGGAGGCAAAGCGGCCGAAGCACCGGTAGTGAAATGCGCAAATGGGCATTTTGCATTTATGCATCTACCTAACAACTGGGATGATGTGCGAGCGGAAATCGATGACCCGCGTCTTGATGACGAACAGTTTGCTAAACCGGGTCTGCGTGCGAAAAACGCACGAGCCCTGAACAACATCATCGGCGAGTGGGCGGCGGATAAGACCTGGCAGTATTTGTACGAATTCTGTCAACGATGTGCGATTCCCGGTGGCCCTGTCATGGGTGGCGCAGAACTCCTCGAAGAACCGCTGTATCTGCATCGCAGTTTCTTTTCGACGGTTGACCATGTTGTCGCAGGAGAGGCTCATAAGCTCAGTGCGCCTGGCGTGCCAATGACAATCGAAGCTGTGGCGGAACCAGGTGCTGACAAGCGGGCTCCAGCCCGGTATTCGGACAATACCCCTTCGACATTGCCGCTCTCGGGCAAATTGGTTCTCGACCTGGGCATTTTCACCGCTGGTTCCGTGACTTCCACACTGCTGGGGGATCTCGGTGCTACGGTGATCAAAGTGGAATCCGAATCTTACTCCGACAAGTTCAGGATCTGGCCGGGTATCAAGGGGGACTCACCGCTCTTTACCTTCAACAACCGCAACAAGTTGGGGCTGAATCTCGATCTCAAGACTGACGCAGGCCGAGCGAAGTTTCTTGAACTCGTCGAGCAAGCGGATGTTGTCGTAGAAAATTTTCGCCGGGGCGTATTAGAGCGATTGGGTATCGACTACCCGGTGCTGAAGGCGGCCAATCCGAAGATTGTATTGGCCTCCATTTCAGGCCAGGGGGCGTCAGGCCCAGGCTCGGGTCACGTCAGCTTTGGCTCTACGCTTGAGGCGATAGGCGGTGTTGCCGCGCTAACCGGCTATCCTGGCAAAGGCTGCTACATCAGTGGCCGCAATTTGAACTATCCGGACCAGATCGTGTGCCTGTATGGAGCGGGGGCAGTTATGGCAGCCATGCTGAAAGCCGAGGAGCTGGGCTGTGGCATGCATATCGATGTTTCACAACGTGAGGTGACAACCCTGGCTGTCGGTGAAGTGGTTGCGGCGGCAAGCTTGTTAGGCGGTCACGAGGATTTTCCGGGCAACAAGAGTCTCAATGCGTATTTGCAGGACATTTACCAAGTTCAGGATGGTTGGCTGTGTGTGACAGTGCCAACCGACTTTGAGGCTGATCGGTTGGCTCAAGTGCGCGGTTGGGCGTTGAACGACTTGGAGAATCAACTCATCGCTTGGTTGAAGACAAACGACACCGTCAGCGCAATACAACTACTTCGTGAGGTTGGCGTGGCAACGTTTAAAGCGAATACCGGCGCAGAAGCCGCAGAGGTAGAGTCGATCAAATCAGGTCAGGCGTTTGCAACGACTCCGTCCGGCCGCATGGTCAAAGGGTTTCCATTCCAGTTCGAAAAAAATCCCCTCACTATCTATGAAGAATCTCCAGCGATGGGGGAACACACCGAGCGAATTTTGGCTGTGTTGGGAAAGAACTGAACAACAATTAATCAGGCTTCTTGGGGAAAGAGCGGGGTATATGAATATGAAAATAGACGGCATGTTTGGTGCTGGAAGTGTCATGGAATCGACTGAAGCGATTTCCAAGCGGGCGCAGCAGCTTGAAGCCTTGGGTTACGACGGCTTGCAGATAGCGGAAGTGGCACATGACCCGTTCCTCCCGCTGGTACTGGCAGCGCATCAGACGACGAAGATTGAGTTGCGCACCTCCATTGCTGTTGGCTTTGCGCGAGGTCCAATGAATCTCGCGAACATCGGACACGACCTCAATGCACTGTCTAATGGTCGTTTTGTATTGGGCCTGGGTTCCCAGATCCGGCCGCATATCGTTAAAAGATTTTCGATGCCGTGGCATGGTCCGGCGAAACAGATGCAGGAGATGATCGAGGCCATCACCGCGATCTGGGACTGTTGGTATGACGGTAAGCCACTGAAATACACAGGTGAGTATTACCAACATACCCTGATGACCCCGGAATTTTCTCCGCGCAATCTGGATGCGGGCCGACCCAAAATTATGTTGGCCGCTGTTGGACCACTGATGGTGAAGACCGCCGCGCGTGTCGCTGACGGTATCATCATCCACCCGTTTTGTACGGAAGCTTATTTAAAGCAGGTGATGCTGCCGATCTTAGAAGCGGAGTTAAAAGGGCGCGACAAGACGTTGGATGAGTTTCAGATTCAGTACCCTGCGTTTGTAGCTACGGGGGATACAGAAGAGGAATTCGTCAAGAACCGCGAGGCTATCCGGTATCGGATCGGCTATTACGCTTCTACTCCGGCTTACAAAGGCGTTCTTGATGTGCATGGTTGGGGTGACATGCAGCCTGTGCTGAACAAGATGACCAAGGAAGGAAAGTGGGGTGAGCTAGCGGGGGAGGTCAGCGACGAGGTGTTGGCGACCTTTGCGTGCGTTGGCGAACCTGTTGAAGCCGCGCAAACCCTCAAAGCGCGTTACGACGGAGTTGTCGATCGGGTCACGCTGGATATCCGTAAGTCAGAACAAACGCTCGCTGACCAGATGAGTGTCATTCGAGCAAAATAGGAGTTGTGAAATGCGATTTGGATTTGTACTGCCTAACAACCTTGGCGTTGAGAACCCACACGATGTCGTTCAGCTGGGAGTCTACGCGGAAGAGCTCGGCTTTGATTCAGTCTGGGTAAATCACCACATTCTGCATGTGGGTTATGTGAAGGAACGCCTGGGCGACCGTCCCTACCAGGACGCGTTGGTGACGTTAACCTGGCTTGCGGCGAACACATCCACAGTGAAGCTTGGCACCAGCGTCTTGGTGATGCCTTACCTCCACCCGATGTCACTCGCCAAACAGCTCGCGACGCTCGACCAATTGAGTGGCGGACGGCTGATCGTTGGTCTCGGTGCCGGTAGTCTGCCCGAAGAGAATGCGGCACTTGGTGTGCCGTATGAATCGCGTGGACGCTACTGCAATGAGTTTCTTCAGGTGATGCGGCTTTTGTGGACCGAGGACGAGCCGAGCTTCGATGGTGAGTTTTTCTCCTTTGAGAACGTGGGCGCATCGCCAAAACCTCTGCAGGATCCTCATCCGTTGATAGTCGTCGGTGGTAACCGGCCTGCGGCGCTAAAGCGCGTGGCACATTTTGGTGATGGCTGGCATCCGATGAATGTGGCACCCGATGGTGTGCAACGACGGATGCAATCCCTACGAGAGCAGACCGCAGAAGTGGGTCGCGAGCACGTGCCGCAAGCGGTGCAGGTTCGCCTCGATATGAATCGTCTGGATGCCGAAACCATCGCGGCTTATGAGGCAGAAGGGGTCACCGATCTCGTTGTGCATGCACCCACTTCAAACGTTGATAAGCAGCGAGCCGCGATGCAGGAATTCTCCCAATTTATAAATTAAAACAATAAGTTAAGAGACTTTTGATGAACTACTCTGATCTGGTAAAACCCGCAACCTTTGCCGACGATGCCTACTTCCATGAGCTGACAACCCATATGCGGACGAACGATCCGCTGCCTTACATAGAAACGGAAACCCATCGTCCATTCTGGGTCTGTACAAAACATGCCGATGTCATTGAGGTGGAACGCCAGAACCAGCTCTTTCTCAATACGCAGAACTCAGTCCTGATCACCAAGGAAATAGAAGCACAACGCAGTGCAGGGGGTCCTGGCTTGAGAACGTTGATCAACATGGATGAACCGGATCACAAGTTGTTTCGTGATCTCACGAAAGATTGGTTTATGCCTGCGAATCTGAAGACCGTTGAGGCGCGAGTCCAGGAAATCGCAAAATCAGCGGTTGATCGAATGTTTGAGCTGGGGGACGAGGTGGACTTCGTGCAGGACGTCGCCATCTGGTATCCGTTGCGAGTCATCATGATGATCCTCGGCGTTCCTGAAGAGGATGAGGCGCGAATGCTGAAGCTGACTCAGGAGCTTTTTGGAGCTGATGATCCGGACATGCAGCGCGGCGAGGCAACCCAGGAAGACCGTGAGGCTGTACTGATAGACTTTTTTCAGTACTTCACCCAAATGACAGCCGACCGTCGTGCCAATCCCGGGGACGATGTGGCCACTGTAATCGCCAATGCAGAAATCAATGGAGCGCCCATCGGTGACCTTGAGGCTATTTCTTACTATGTAATTGTCGCCACTGCTGGGCATGACACAACAAGCTCCTCCACGGCAGGTGGGTTGCATGCGCTCATCGAAAATCCGGATGAGTTTCGCAAAGTTCAGGAAGACCCTCGTCTCATTCCGTTTGCAGTGGATGAAGCCATTCGTTGGGTTACGCCGGTGAAACACTTCCTGCGTTATGCGACAGAAGATTATGAGCTTCGCGGTAAATCGATCGGCAAAGGTGATGCGCTTATGATGCTCTACGCATCGGCTAATCGAGACGAAGAAGTGTTTGACCAGCCATTCAAGTTCATTGCTGACCGCCGCCCGAATCGGCATGTTGCGTTTGGCCACGGCGCCCATCATTGTCTCGGCAATCTGTTGGCCAAGATGGAGATGAAGCATCTCTATCAGGAACTCTTCAGCCGGGTGAAGAGCATTGAAATGGCCGATGATACAAAGCTCGTGCATTCCACGTTTGTGAGTGGCCTTAAAACGTTACCCATCAGGTACGTTAAGAACTAGCCACACAGAATTCCTATCTTGACTCGGGTTGACCGGCAGGACGCTTTCGGCCAATATTTATATCACGATATAAATAATTGCGATTTAAGAGATGATCGAAAAACCTGTTTGCATCATCGGATGTGGTCCTATCGGTCTTTCGGCAGCCTTGCTGCTGGCAAAGTTCGACATACCCACGCTGTTGCTGGAACGCCGCTCGCATCTCAATCCATTCTGACGACGGTGTTGAGTTTAAGATTCGCAATCTTGAGACTGGCGCAGAAGATAAGGTGGCGTGCCAATACCTCATCGGCGCAGATGGACCACGCAGTGGCACTCGTAGCCTGAAAGGCAGTGAGCTTGAGACTGACCCGTTTGCCATGTATTCGCAGGACGTTATTTTTGATGCAGATTTGTCTGCTCTGGTTGGCGATGAGAAAGGCAGTCTCCTATACACCATGACGCCGGAAGGGGTCTCTATCTTTCAACCCTTGGATGGCAAGCGCCGTTGGCGCATCCAGCTGTTCAAGCCGGAAGAAGCGGATCTTTCAGAAGAACAAATTATCAGACGCATTCGCCTCGCGGTTGGAGATGAATCAGTGCCAATCGAGTTGACCAGCGTGGGTAACTGGCAGCCAACACCGGGCTGTGCAACCAAGATGCAGTCCGGGCGGATCTTTCTTGCAGGGGATGCCGCTCATGTCACCGTGCCCACCGGTGGTATGGGTAACAATATCGGTTTTCTGGGTGCGCGAAATCTCGCCTGGAAGCTGGCCTATGTTCTGAAGGGTTACGTCGGACCAGAAATCCTTGCGACTTACGAGGAAGAGCTGCGTCCGGCGGCGGAAAAACGTATCCAGCACGGCATCAACATCAGCCGTGCTATGGCTCCGCTGATCGGCGCGATATTTGCCGGTGAAGATACAGCCGCGGGGGTTGAATCGACCAGTATTTATGCGGATTACGACAACGTCATTCTCGGCCACGAGGCCACATCACCGCTGATAGCGTCGGAGCCAGGCGGCGACTACACACCGGCGGATCCTATTCGAGATTTTGAACCGCTTGTTCGCAATGGTCGTCGTGCGCCGCACGTATGGGTAGATGAACGTGAAACGGAATCGATTCTGGATTCGTTTTCCACCGGGTATACGCTGATTGCAGGCGCTGAGGTTGATTGCACTCGATGGTTACAGGCTCGCGATCAATTGGACACGCGCATACCGCTCGAGGTGGTGCAGTTGTCGATGATCAACATTTACGCAGCGGACGGACTGGTACTTGTCCGCCCGGATGGCGTCATTGCCGACCACTGGATAGAAGACAGCGTCACGGATGAGGATCTTGCAGACAGGATGTCGCGGATGTTGCCGGATACAGCATCCTTTAGTTAGACCCAAGTGCTGCCAGGAGGACCTTACGGCCCTTGGGTGTAGTGTACGGCAAGAGACAGGCTGCGGTGTTGTTGTGTACCAGTTGTTGAAACTCCTGGTCGGATATTTCTTCCGTTGCCCACATCCAGAATACGACCCTGAAACTGATGTGGATGCGGCGCGCAAGCCCATCGAGGTCGATACCCTGTTCGATTGTTTTCTCCAGCAGACACTCATCGAGTGCGTCTTTCCAGATGGCTTGTGCATGTCTTGAGACGGCTTCTAACTGGGGGGTTATCTGCGTTCGAAACGATTGGGCTAACGGCTTAAAGAGTTCTGCATCTGAGAGATATCCCTTACAGCTGTCGGCAGCGATTGTCAGCAGGCGAGCGAGGCCGTCTTCGTCGCGCGTGCGTGCGTTGCTCTTCAGTGCAAGCTCCGTCACCCGTTGGTTGAAGAGCGCAGTGAGGATGTCTTCTTTTTTACCGAAGAGGTTAAAAGGGGTGGCAAAGCTCACCTGCGCGTTGTCAGCGAGCTCACGCATGGAGAAATTGACGCTGCCATCCTTTCTGATGGACGCCTCAACTGCGGCCAGCACTTGTCGTTTGCGCCGCTCCTTTGCCTCCGCTCTGCTCAACTGTTTTGCCCTTTGATGAAGGCTTCGTAATCTGTGTGGTGGTCAGGGTGCCAACGGGACAGCGCCGGTCGGTTCTTGATGATGTCGTCCGCGTTCCATTGAATCCGCGCCTCATCCAACTCGCGCGGGGTTTCGTTGTCAGGGCAGAGGACATAGAAGTCGCCGTTATCTAATGCCTCGATCATGAATTCGACCACCTGTTCAGAAGTCCAGGCACCGTCAGGTTTTTCTGGAATAAATCTCGCGATCATGCCCGTGTAGGTAAAGCCGGGGATCAGAAGATGAGCAGTGAGCTGGCAATCCTCAACGGCTCGAAGCGCGTGTGCGATAGACTCTGTGTACGTGATGACAGAGGTTTTGGAGAGGTTGTAAGCATAGTTGCCTGGCGGTTTGGTAATACCCTGCTTTGAGCCGGTGTTGATGACCGCGGCGGGGGTGCCTCGCTCGAGCATGCCGGGAAGGAAGGCGTGACAGCCGTGCACCACGCCCCAGAAATTGATATCCAGCTGTTGCTTGAAGGTATCCAGGTTTTCCCAGGGATTTCCCTGCCTGATGCTTGCCCCGGCATTGTTCATCAGACATTGGACACTACCGAATTCTGCGACCGCAAAATCCCTGAGCGCTTCGACTGCACCCATGTCTGAAACGTCGGTTTGGTGGGCGTGGACTTTGGCACCTTCTGCAGGGTTGATGGCTGCAACCGCTGCGGTCAGTGCGTCTTCGTTAAGATCGGCAATCACAACATTCATTCCGGCAGCCGCGTAGTGTTGTGCGGCTGCTAGTCCGATGCCGCTGGCACCGCCGGTAATTACTGCCGTGTTTCCGGCCGAAAGCCATTCGGTCATATCTTTGCCTCGTTTTTCTGCAGGCACCATTTTATATCACTATATAAGCAAGAGGTAGGTTGTTGCAGATGGTGAAGAGGCGATCTCTACAGCACGGTACCCCGGGGTGTTATCGTTTCCAGTTTTGGGGAGATGAGAGATGGAACTGACCTTCGAGGACCGCGTGGTGGTTGTTACCGGCGCTGGTAACGGTATTGGCCGGGCATATGCCCATGAGTTTGCGCGACGCGGTGCGAGGGTAGTTGTAAACGACCTGGGCGGTACAGTGGCAGGTGAGGGCAGTGACCAGGGTGCTGCCGACTCTGTTGTCGAGGAAATTATCTCGGCAAATGGCCATGCCATTCCAAACTATGACTCTGTGGTTGATGGTGAAAAGATTGTCCAGGCAGCGTTGGATGAGTGGGGGCGGGTAGACGTTCTGCTCAACAATGCGGGTATTGCTTATGCCACGCCGTTTCAGGAAATGACTCCAGAGCGATGGGGCTTGATGCTGGATGTGCATATCACGGGAAGCTACGCGTGCACTCGAGCGGCCTGGCCACACATGCTGGAAGCCGGGTTTGGCCGACTCCTATTCACCTCATCTCCATTCGGACTGTACGCCGCGCCAAACTTTGCCCACTACAGCGCTGCCAAGGCAGCCATGCTGGGCTTGTCGAAAGCACTGGCGCTTGAGGGTGATGAGCACAATATCCATGCCAACGCGGTAGCGCCATTTTCGGCCAGCCGTATGACAGGCCGCACGAATGAAGAACAGACAAAAAGCCCCTTTGGCCCCCGCTACCTGGCGCAGCTGGCGGTGTGGTTGTGTCATGAGCAAACCACAGAAAATGGCGGGGTGTTTGAAGTAGGTGGTGGGTACATCCATCGAGTGCGAAACGAACTCAGTAACGGGCTGCATCTGCCAGATGAGGCGCATACCGCTGAGAACATAGCGGAGGGTGCGGAAACCTTGAATGACTTCAGCGAGCCTACCCACCCGGCGCTTGGCGAATCCTGGACCATTGGCAAGGATGTGTTCGGGGAAGATTGGTCGCAACAGTTTTAGGTTTAATTAAAGATGTTTCACTTGTTGGAAGGCATCCGCATTGTCGACTTCACAACAGTTGTCCTGGGCCCATATGCCACTCAACTGCTGGGCGATCTGGGGGCCGAGGTCATTAAAATAGAACCTCCAGAGGGGGATGTGTTTCGTGCCGCCCGGCCGGGTGTACAGGATGATCTGGGCGCTGGATTCCTTAACTTCAATCGCAACAAGGAATCTGTCGTCCTTGATTTAAAACAAGCAGACCAACGGAGCCGTTTGTACGAGCTGGTCGCCTCAGCCGATGTATTTGTACACAACATGCGCGCCAGTTCTGCCCGGAAGCTCGGCATAGACTATGAGACTCTGCGGCAACACCGTGAAGATCTGGTTTATTGTTTCAGCCCGGGCTTTGGTTCAGCTGGCCCTGATGCGGATGCGCCAGCGTACGACGACATTATCCAAGCCCGCTCAGGTTTGGCTGCCTTAAATGCCGATGCAAATGGTGCCCCGCAGTTTGTACGCACCATAGCCTGTGACAAGGTTGTGGGGTTGCACCTTGCGCTCGCGGTTGCCAGCGGTGTTGCGCACAGTGCGCGAACCGGGGAGGGCGCGTGTATTGAAGCTCCAATGCTCGAATCCATGACGTCATTTCTGGTGGCAGAACATATGGCGGGCCAGAGTTTTGTCCCGTCGTTGGGTGGCATGGGTTACGAGCGGTTGATGACACCCTATCGAAAGCCTCACAAAACTAAGGACGGCTTTCTTGCCATTCTGCCTTACAGTACCAAGCACTGGATTCGGTTTTTTAAAGTTTGTGGTGAGCCGGAACTGGCGGTGGATGACCGTGTCATCGATCCCATCGAGCGAAGTCAGCACATAGATTGGTTGTACCGCGAAATCGCGCGCCATGCGGCGACAAAAACTACGGCTGAGTGGCTCGCTTTGTTGTCCAGTGAAGATATCCCATGTGCACCTGTTAATTCGCTCGAGGATCTTTTTGCGGATGAGCACCTTCTCGAGGTTGGTTTGTTCGAAGAAGCCAACACGGTATCCGGCGGGCGTGTCCGTCAGGTGCGCTCTCCGTTTCTGGTGAATGGCCGAACCAGTACAGAAACACGTCCCGACCTGGAGCCACCATCGCTGGATCAGCATGGTGGAAATGATCGGCGTAAGCAGAAGCGTTAGATACACCTCTAACGCCGAAGCAGCTATGATCCTGGGGGGAGGATCACTATGGATCATCAAGCAGGTAAGCCGCTTGATAACTAGCGGGGAAGCACATGACAAAAACAGCACCATTCAGAGCCGACCACGTTGGCAGTTTGTTACGCCCGGACTATGTGCATAGGGCGCGGCTGGAAAACCAGGCAGATCATCTAAAGCCGACGGGCTTTAATACAACGCCTGAGCTGGCGGCGGTTGAAGATCAGGCGATCAAAGATGTCGTCGCATTGCAGGAAAGCGTGGGCTTACCTGTTGTGACGGATGGTGAGATGAGGCGCGCGTTCTGGCACTACGATTTTATGGGTGCTCTGACAGGCTTGGAACTCGTACGACGTGAATCGGGCGCAGTGCAGTTTCATGGTAAAGAACTCCCGCCGATCTTCCCAACGATCACAGCGCGGCTGGATTTCCCGGACGATCATCCAATGCTTGAGCACTACAAGTACCTGGCCTCAGTCGCAAACGTTCAACCCAAAATTTCAATTCCTGGACCAAGCGCCTGCCACTTTCGAACCGCGCCAGAAGATATTGCTGTGGATGAGTATGCAGACCTGCGTGTTCTTTTTGCAGATATAGGCGCGGCATACAACAAAGCAGTCCACGCTTTTTACGCGGTAGGATGCCGGTATCTGCAGATGGACGACATTTTTTTCGCCTATCTCTGCGACCCGAAACACCGCGCGGAAAAGGCGGCGCAGGGGACGGATCCTGACTGGTTGATCGAGCAATACGCGCAGGCGATGCAGACAGCCATTGGCGATCGCCCGGACGATATGATTATCGGTATGCATTTGTGTCGCGGTAATTTCCGTTCAACCTGGGCCGCAGAGGGTGCCTACGATCCTGCCGCGGACGCCGTATTTAACCAGACGAGCGTGGATGTCTACTTTATGGAGTACGACAGCGAACGGGCGGGCGGACTTGAGCCTTTGCGTCTTCTACCCAAGGGCAAAAAGCGGGTGATGCCTGGGTTTATCACTACCAAAACGCCGGAGCTGGAATCGGTGGATGACCTCAAACGACAAATAGAAGCGGCCGCACAATATGCTGATATCGATCAATTGGGTATCGCGCCGCAGTGTGGTTTTGCGTCTACAGAAGAAGGTAATGAAGTGACGGTTGACGACCAGACGCGCAAGCTGGAACTGGTGGTCAAAACGGCAGAATCGATATGGGGTGGGGTCGCAACCTGACTGTTCTCAGCTGGGTTCCGCTTCGAGGACAACGATAGGTATTTCCCTCTCGGTCCTGGCTTGATAGTTGGCATAGTCAGGCCAGAAACGCACCATCCATTCCCAATAGGCGCCTCGTTCAGCTGAATCCAGAACCCGGGCTTTGGCGGTGTAACGGAATCTGCCTACTTGAACCTTGCAGTTCGGATTGTCTAGAAGATTAAGAAACCACGCCGGATTGTGGTCGGAACCGCCGCGGCTTGCGACGATAACAAACCCGCTGCCCGTCGGCTGGTACAGCAGAGGCGTGGGTCGCTCCTCTCCCGAACGGCGACCGGTGGTGGTTAACAGCAGAGTCGGTACAAGCCCGGTGCCGCCGACGGGGGTGGCGTCCCAGTCGTGAGCCTTTTCCGGGTCGGATAGATAGAGGGCCGTATGCTCTTTCAGCCATGCATAGTCTCGTAGCTCAGCCATGTTCAGCTCTCCCTTAATTTGTTAGGCGAGGCGTGCAGGGCAAGCCACCAGGCCTTAACCCACCAGTGGTCATAAACGTTGAACCAGAGATCGTAGAGTCTAACGAAATGCAGGTCGTGTACCGCAAACCAGCCAACTGCAGGCAGCGCAGAAGAATAGGCCTGGTGATTTTTTGCGAGTTTAAATGACTGCAGCAGGTAGACAAATGTTGCCACAGCGGCAATACCAAAGAAGGCCAGCACCCAGCCGATGTTTGTGTCCATTGAAGCGAGTGCCTCTGCTACTTCGTAGGTTGCGATGGTCTTCTCTCCGCCTTGGTCGGTCTGTAATCTTATAGGTCACGGATTGAGGAGAGTAGGGGTAAACCACATGTCAGATGTTGTTGAAGGGTACGCTTCCAAACAGAGTCCGCTGTTCAAAGACATGTTAGCGAACGATGCTGGCCCTCTATCGGCCGCTATCCAGGCGCGGGGCGATTATCGTGCCGCCATCAGTTCTATCCCTTTCAGCACCTATACAGACAGCGCGTACGCAGAAAAAGAGCTTTCTCACATGTGGCGGAAGTCCTGGCAGTACGCCTGCCGTGAAGAGGATATTCCTGAAGTGGGTGACCGCATTCCCTACGACGTGGGGCCGATGTCGTTCATTGTCATCCGTACGGGGGTGGAGGAGTTTAAGGCCTTCTATAACGCATGCCTGCACCGTGGTACACGCTTATGTAATGCCAGTGAAGGGGGCGATGAAATCAAGTGTCCGTTTCACGGTTGGCGCTGGCAGATTGATGGAGCACTGAAGCGGATACCGAGTAAATGGGATTTTCCTGATGTTGATGAATCTTATGCGTTACCGGAAATCAAGGTTGCGCGCTGGGGCGGGTGTATCTTTGTTAACCCGGATCCGCACGCGGGGCCTCTGGAGGATGCGCTCGGTGTGCTCCCCGAACACTTTGCACATTTTGATCTGGCCAATCGCTTTACGCTTGTCCGTACGGCGAAGAAGATTCGTGCCAACTGGAAAACCGTATGGGCAGCCTTCCTCGAGGCGTATCACGTCGAAGAGACGCACTTCGATGCGATGGAATTTACCGGTGATGTAAATACGCAATACGATGCGTTTCGCACCGAGCGTGCGGTCATCAGCCGGCTCATTACTCCGTCTGCAGTGCCCAGCCCATTACTCCAGGATAAGGTCAGCGCCCGCGATGCGGCGGTTATGGCCGTAAAGAGCTTCGCAGCAGCGTTTGGACCAGATGCGCCTGTCTCGCCTCCGGAATATGAGGGGGTTGATGACTTCGGCAGGCGTGAGGTGGCCGCCTGGCGACGAGAGAGTATGAAAAGCATGATGGGCGCAGATTTGTCGCACCTCTGCGATGCAGAGATGATCGACAGCATCCAATACGCGATGTTTCCGAATTTTGGCCCCTGGCTCGGCGAAGGTCTGCCCCTGATCTACCAGTTTTTGCCGCTGGGAAATAACCCCGACGAGTCGTTGTTCACCGTCCGCCTCACGGCGCCAATTCCCGACGGGTCTCCGCGCCCACCGTGCCCGCCTTTGACCACGCTGGATTTTGATGAGTACTTCGAATCTCTTCCGGAGTGGGGGCGTATCGCGCATGTGTTTGACCAGGACATGGATAACCTGCCGAACATTCAGCGCGGTATGCATGCCGCTGCAGCATCTCGGAGTGAGCTGACGCTCGGGCGTTATCAGGAGCAGCGCATCGCGCTGATGCACGAGTTTGTTGAGAGCTTTATAGAGGGAGAGCGTTAAAAAGTGTAAATTTAGCTTTACATAGACGCTTATATTTCTTTACAAGCTGTCGAAAAATTTATCAATTGTAAATTGTCAGTATGCGCTAAGCCATTGAAACATATAAACATTTGTTCTCTGGTACAAAACTTGCTTCTTTCAGACTGAAACCTTAATTGGAGGAGGTCATATGAAAAGGGGATTAATCAGACTATCCGCATTGCTGTTTGCGGGATTGTTTTACGCCAACGCCGCCAGTGCGCTTGTTATCTACGATTGGACAGGAGAGTGTGAAGTAGGGTGTACCACCGCATCAGCGACTCTGACGTTGACGGAAAAGGGACCGTTCACCTCGCCGCCTGACAATGACGTATACGTAGATTTCACCGCCGAATTTGATGGCGTTACCGTCATCGGCCCGGGAGAACTCGAGTTTCCGGACTTCATCACGTTTGACCCTGACGCAGACACGATCAACATCGGTACGTTTACGCTGGGCTTTTCGGTCACGGCACTCACTTGGGACTTTGGTCGTCCAGCGGGATTTATGGCGTCGGGTGGTCTTTCGCAATGGACGCTGAGAACGGTGCCTGAACCCCCAGCTCTACTGTTGATGATCATGGGGGCGTTGTTGTTGCTCAGGAAATCGGCTCGTTGATCAGATAATTCTGAGAGCAAATTAAAAAGCCCGCAGATGCGGCCGCAGATGCGGGCTTTTTTTGTGTTTGAGCGTCGGCTTTTAGAAGTTAACGCCCAACTGAATACCCGCATAACGTTCCGCATCGCGCGGGAAGGTCTGAATGTAGGTTGGCATGCCACCCCATAGACCACCGAAGTTGCCGATGCTCGCCACATAATCTTCGTCGAATAGATTGTTCACGAAGAGGGTCACGCTGAAACGTTCACTTTCGCTTTCAACCAAGCCGATGCTCAGGTTGGCAATGCCATATGCATCCTGCTCGGCGCCGGGGTCACCCAGGAGCGAGAAGTTGACATCGTCCTGCCACTGATAGGACAGATTGATGAACGCGCTGACCGGGAGATCACTTAGAGGCGCATAGTATTCAGCACTCACCGTGAACTTGAGATCAGGACTGTTGTTCAGGTCTTCGCCACCCAGGTCCTGAGTGAAGGTGCCGGTGCCCATGCCCATACCGTCCAGCACTTCGTTACACCCGGCGGTTTGACCCACCCAGCAATCTGCACCGTCAAATTCCGCGATTTCTGCGCTGATGTAGGCGATGCCGCCAACCAGGCGGAAGTTTTCGGTGATCGCTGCCTGGAAGTCCACTTCGATACCGTAGGTTTCCAGTTCCCCCACGTTGGCAATACCCAGCTCGATGTTGTTGTTAACAAGGCGGGCCTGTTGCGCCTGGAAATCATCGTAGGTTGCAAAGAAAATGGTCGGGTTCAATTGCAGTCGACCATCGAGGAAGGTGCCTTTCATACCAACTTCGAACGAAACCGAATCTTCACTGCCAACAGGATTGTCTGAAGTCTGCTGATTGAAGCTCGAAGAAATGTCATAACCCTGGCCTTTGTAACCCGTACTGGCGGTGGCGAAAACCATGACATCGTCGCTTAAGTACTGCTGTACGCCGATCTTGAACGTAGCTGCTGTTTCACTGTCAGATCCCGACAAGGACAAGCCATTCAGCGCGTTGTCGAAGTCGTGGGAAACTTCTTCGTCCTGGAAACGTGCGCCGAAGATCAGATCTGTACCATCGCTGATGCTCAAGGTGCCCTGGCCGTAGACAGCCAGCGCTTCAGTACCTGTATCTGCCACCCAGTTTGCGGCGAAAAGCGGGCCGCGCATGAAGTCGCGACCGTAGTCGACGTCCGAGTAGTACAGTCCCACAACGTACTCAAAGGTTTCCGACGCGGGAGAGATCAGGCGAAACTCCTGCGATAGCGATTCCAGCTCGAAGCCACCGCCTTGAATCAGACCACCTGAAAGTGCACCGCCCGTAAAGGCGCCCAACAGGTCAAACGCGGTACCGTCCACATCACGGGTAACTTCGTAGTCCCACTCGTTGACGGAGGTGACAGATAGAAGCTCAAACTCGCCGATATCGATATTGAGGCGTACGCCAGCGTTCCATGAATCGGATTCGTCGGCGGTCAGATCGTCACTTGAAATCGATGTGTTGTCTTCATCCGGCGATATCCCCGCGACCACCAGTGATTGTGGAAACGCGCCGAGGAAGGCAGCACCTGTTGGGATGTGACGGAATGTCGAGTTACAGCAGGTCGATTCGCTCTCTGCCTTTTCACCAAAGATAGTGGCGGTAACCGAATCGCCGAAATCGATGACCAGCTTGCCGCGAATTCCTTCGGATTCTGTGCCGTCCACATCATCAAAGGTAGAGATGTTTCTGATGTGGCCCTCGCGTCGTTCCTTCTTAAACGCGCTGACTCTGAACCCAGCGTTGTCCGAGATCGGACCACCAAAGGTGGCGCTGTAGTTCCACTCTTTGTCGTCTGTACCGCCCACGCGTGCTGAAAAGTTGAATTCTTCGCCCGGATCTTGTGTGACCACGTTGATCACACCTGCGGATGCATTTTTACCGAAGAGTGTGCTCTGTGGGCCCCGAAGGACTTCGATTCGCTGGATATCCAGCAGGTCGCTGAATGCTTGTGATGATCGCACCAACGGCACGTCATCAACCACGATGGCGACACTCGGTTCAATATTTATACTGAACACGTTTGTGCCAATACCACGCAGGCTGAATCCTGAATTGGTTGCCCAGTCACCGCGGTTGACGGTGAGCGACGGTGAGATGCGCGTGATGTCGGTAAATTCATCAATGCGCATGGCTTCGATGGTGGACTCATCCACGGCATTCACCGCTACAGGAACATCCTGCACGCTTTTAGCCCGCTTGGTCGCAGTGACCACAATTTCTTCAATGATCACATCGTCTGCGTAAGCAGGTGAGATGAGCAGTGTCGCGACAGCACAGAGAACTGCACGACGGATTGGTGTCAGTTGGTTCATCAGGTTCTCCCCAGACCCTTTTTCAAACTGGCGCAGTATACAAATACCGTGCTTTTTCGCCAGTGCTATTTGTTGTTGGACTAATAAGTTAGTGGCTGTTAGTACAGCGCTTCCGAGCGGGCGAGCAGGCGGTTTGCTGCCTGGATCAGCTGGGAGGGTCGGAAGGGTTTTGCCAGAAAGGAAACGCTTGGATCGTTTTCGTACCAGGGGTCAAGTTTTACATCCGAGTAACCTGAGACGAAGAGCACTTTCAGGTCTGGCTGTTTGAGTTTTAGTTTTTCTGCGACAACCGAACCCTTTATCCCGGGCATGATGACGTCCGTTATCAGCATGGTGGGCGGTTCGGGTTGCGTCGCGAATACTTGAAGCGCTTGTTCGCCATCTGCAGCTGCGCGGGTTGTGACACCTATCTGTTCGAAGGCACCACACATCAAACGCCGAATCTCCGGGTCATCCTCTACCACCAGAATCCAGCCTTGCCACTCGGGGCTCTGCAGGACCGGATCGCTGCGAACTTCCAGCGCTTCTGATGGTTCTTCCTCCGGAATCCTTAAAATCGCCGTGGTGCCGACTTCAGGTTCGCTTTCCAGGTGCAGGTGCCCGCCGCATCTCTTTGCAAGACGATATGCACTGGCAAGTCCCAACCCGGTGCCACGCTCACCTTCCTTGGTTGTAAAAAATGGGTCGAATGCCTGCGCCAGCGTCTCGCTATCCATGCCCGAGCCATCGTCCCGGATGGACAGCGTGATTACGTTATCTGATGCCAAACCCAGCTCCCTGGATGTGTGGGAGTCCAGTTGCTCTTTGGCGACGGAAATATCGAGCGTGCCACCGTCGGGCATTGCATCGCGAGCGTTGGTGACAAGGTTGAGGACAACCTGATTGAGCTGGGTCGGATCATTGAGCAGGAAGCAGGGTTGGTCGACAAGCGCCACGTTCAGTTCAATCTGCTCCCCCAACAGGCTGCGTATGAAGGGTTGGAGATTCTCAAGCGACTCTTTGAAGTCAAATAAGCTGATCTCGCGGGGTTGCTCCTGGCTGAAGCTCAGCAGCCGGCTGGTCAACGCGGCCGCTTCGTCCGCTGCCAGGAGAATACCGCTGCGCTCATCGCCTGAATCGAGCAGTTCTGCATGACCTGCGATTACCGTGAGCAGGTTATTGAAGTCGTGGGCGACGCCTGCTGCGAGTAAGCCCACACCTTCGAGCCGTTCTGCCTGTAAACCCAGCTCTCTGTCCTGGCGCTCCCTGCCCACATCCCTTGCGGCAAAGATCCATCGATCCTCATCATCAGCGAATCTTGAGTAAGGGATAGCAAATGCGGCTATCCACACCCAGTGGCCATTCGCGTGGCGCAGCCGTGCTTCAACTTGGGCAACCTTGTTGGGCGCACCTTGCAGCGTTTCCACAACCGGCCAGAAATCATCTGGGTGAACGTATTCCTGCAATCCTCGTTTTGTGAATTCATCGACGTCGTAACCGAGCAGCTGTTGCACACCTCTGCTCGCATAGTCGATTTCGCCGGGCGCCACCTCGATAATTCCCGGAAACGCGCTCTCGGCGAAGAAGCGTAATCGATCCCGCTCCTCACCAGCCTTCCGCATGGCTTGATTTGTCAGGGCGCGGGTGAGTTCTCTTCCAGCGGCGTGGGTACAGGACCAGGCACCAACGGCAACTGTGACTATTGCTACAGCCCACGCAACATCAGTTTCGGGAGATCCATCTTGCGTGAGTCTTACTGCGTTAGCGATGGCGACCGATGTGCCCACACTTGTCCATAGGAGACCGGCTCTGCTTGAAATCAGGAGTGCTGCCAACAGCCCAAAGGTAACCACCAGGACCGCGACCTGAGAGCCCTCAGTCGGGAGGCTCATACGAATGATTAAGGTGATGGCAATGGTAGTCAGGAAAAGATGACTGCAGAGTGTCAGTTTCCCGGAACTTTTCAGGTAATGAAGGTTAGCCAGAATCAGGACGGTCGATGTCAACGAGAGTGCGACTCGACTCAAATCGCCGAGAATAAGATCTCTCGCAGAGGCCAACATCACGACAAGCATGGCCGCGAGTACAGCGATCGCAAAACCGCGAAATTTGGTCGCTGTTGACGGATCTGCCAGTAGATCTGGATGACCGAAGCGATCAATCGAGCCGAGCGCCCTCAACCACGCCGCCGATTTTTTTGGATGCGGGTGACTCACGATTACTATCGCCCTGCCGGACGAAAGGCAGTTGAGGGTGTGGGCACTGTGTTGTTTGCCGAATTCGTGTGGCGCGATGCTACACAATTTTTGCGGAAGGGTATGTTTGAAAAAGGCCGGACTTTACTTTAAGGCAGGTTTATGGGTATATACGCGTAATTTCTGGGTAGATACCCATAAGTCTACGGATAGTTGAGATGGACGATAAATGTGTTTGTATTGATCTGCGGTCAGCGGCACAGCGCCTGACGCAGATTTACGATGAGGCGATGGCGGAGTCGGGCATCTCTGTAACGCAGTTTTCGCAGATGTACATGATTCAGAATCTGAATGGCCCAACGTTGACAGAACTGGCCGAAGCCAGCCGGCTTGAACGCAGTACTTTGGGTAGAAACGTCAAAGTTCTGGAAAAACAGGGGTTAGTTGAGCTTAAGCCGGGCGAGGATGCACGCTCCAAATCGATCCACCTCAGCCGCAAAGGCAAACACACATTAAAGCGTGCGGTTCCGCTGTGGTACAAAGCACAATCTGAGCTTGTCTCACGACTGGGTCTGGAAGGGCGCGCCGAGTTGGATGAAATGTTAACCAAGCTCACCGCGCCTTTGACATCAAACCAGAAAGCTCACGCCGTAAAAGCTCACGCATAGAACAACACATAGGGAAGGAGATCTCATGAGTTCAGACGCTACGTATTCAATCTGCACAATCTGCGACATAGGCTGCCAGCTACGCACTGAAGTAGAAGATGGCAAGGTGAAGCGAGTGATCGCGCATGACAACCCGATGCTTGCCAACAACATCTGCTACAAGGGTGTAGCCGCGCCGAGTATCCACAATCACCCAGACCGACTGCGCACACCGCTGAAGCGCGTTGGTGAGCGCGGTGAAGATAAGTGGGAAGAGATTTCTTACGAACAGGCGATGGATGAGATCGCCGAGCGGCTGAAAAAAGTTGTAGATGAGTATGGTCCCGAGAGTTTTGCGGTATCCACTTCGGGTTGGAACACTCAGACCACCCATGGCACAGATAGACGGTTTATGAACCTGCTCGGATCGCCTAACTGGACCAGCGGCGTTTCCCTTTGTGCAGGTAATACGGCTGCCGTTAACAAGTTGACCTACGGTTGGTTCCCCATGGGCGACTTCGGCAACACAAACTGTATTGTCTTGTTCGGCCACAACCCCCGCAAACATTCTTGGACGCCTATCTACAATCAGATCAACGCGGCAAAGGCGCGTGGGGCAAAACTGATTGTGTTGGACCCTCGGGTGTCGGACCAGGCTGAACATGCAGATCTGCACCTGCGCCTGCGAGCCGGTACTGATGCTGCGATGTGTCTGGGCTGGTTAAAGGTCATCTTCGACGAAGAGCTGTACGACAAGGATTTTGTGCGCGACTGGTGTGTTGGTTTCGACGAGTTGAAGGCGCGCGTAGATGAATATCCGCTGGAACGAGTGGAAGAGATCACCGGCGTGGATCGTGAACTCATTGCGGAGGCGGCGCGTATGTACGCAAACGCCGATGGCGCGATTATCCCTTGGACGCCTATTACCGACATGCAGATTTCCTCGACCTCTGCGATTCGTCTGCATTCGATTCTGCGGGCTGTGACCGGCAACCTGGATGTTGTGGGTGGTGAGACTTTGGGTGGGTTTAACGAGAACTACATTCCGGAATCTGAAATTGCGCTGCACGAAGAACTTTCCCTCGAGCAGAAGGAAAAGCAGGCCGGATATGCTGACCACCCGGTGTATACCTACAGAGTGGCTGAGATGCTCAAAGGACCCACCGAGAAGGTGTGGGGCTATCCCTACGCGGATATAGTCATGGGTTGCCATATGGCCAACCCTTCAAACCTGTTCCGCGCGATGGCGACCAGTGATCCATACCCGATCAAAGCCCTTTTTGTGCTGGGCAACAACGCTCTGATGAGCTATCCCAATCAGCACCAGATCTATAAGGCGATGATGAATCAGGATCTCATTGTTGCGCATGAAATTTTCATGACGCCAACAGCGATGCTGGCGGACTATGTGTTGCCGGGCGATGTTTTTACTGAGCGTAATCACATTGCGGATAGTTGGAGCTGGACCACGCGTCTATCGTTGTCCCAGAAAGCCGTGGAACCGGGTGAGGGTGTCAGCAGCACATTTGAATTCTGGCGTGATCTCGCGCTGCGCTTTGGTTTTGGTAATCGCTTTCCGTGGGCGACCCTGGAAGAACTCATCGATCACCGGCTGTCGCGGTCGGACCGAACGTTTGAAGAGTTTGAACAGTCCGGCTTCATGGAAATGCAGACGCCCAAGTTCCGTAAATACAAAAAGACTGGGTTCGCTACCCCCTCAGGCAAGGTAGAGCTTTACTCCTCGATCCTCGAAGAGCTCGGCTTCGATCCTTTGCCCTACCATCGTGAGGGACCAGCGCTGAGTGAGGAGTTTCCCTATGCCGTATTCTCAGGTGTGCGCGAAGATCCGTTTTTCCAAACCGGCCAGCGCAACATTCCAGAACTAAGAGATCGTTGCCCGTTGCCGAGCGTATTTATTCATCCAAAGGACGCCGAGAAAGAGGGCCTGGTTGACGGCGACTGGATAAAACTGCAAACGGCTTATGGTGAAGTCACCGCCGAATTGTCTGTGCAAGACAGTATGAAGGAAGGGCATCTGCGTGTTCCTCACGGCTGGTGGTACCCAGAGCTGCGAGGCAAGGTCGAGTTGGGTGGTGCATTTCTGTCGAGCGATGCGGTTCTGTGTTCCGACGATGATGAGTTCCTTGACTACGAGCAGGGTATACCTCATTTCAAGGGGTATCCGGGACGTGTGGTTAAGGCCGAAAAACCCGCGGAGCTGATGGCTTCATGACGAAAAGAACCGAGTTGCAACACAGGATTCTGGAAACCAGGGAGGTAGCCATGTCCTGGGTTGCCAACAGACTTTTCAGCCTGAAGCGAGGTGGTATCGACGGCTTTTTGAAGCGCAAGATCCTCAAAGACGCGCGTGGAGATGAGAAGGGCGCGGTAGGCACGAAATAGTTTTATCGTTGGTCGGGCGCAATGAACCCGCACTACGCCACGATCACAACACGTTTGCCGAAGCACTGAGTAGACCGCTTCTTAAACGCACTGCGTAACAAGCGCATAGCGGCAGCACCTGCTACGATCCGCGTTCAGCTATTATCCCCGGGAGGCCTGTATGGCTGCAGAACGAAGGCGTGCACGGTCAATGGCAGAGCTTGGCCGGCTTTTTGAAGCGCTGTCGGATCGTGAACAAACCAAACAGAGCATTGCGGCTTTTGAGCCGCGACCCACAGACGTTGTGATCACGCCGTTCGGCAAGAGCGGTACAACCTGGACCCAGCAGATTTTTCACACGCTCCGTACCCGTGGCGATATGGACTTTGATGACATCTCACGCGTGGTGCCCTGGATAGAAACTTCCGGTCGATTGGGAATAGATATCAACGCGGAGCAGCGCGCTGATCCGAGAGGATTTAAGAGCCACCTGGGGTACGAGCAACTGCCGAGAGGAGCAAAGTACATAAACGTGATACGCGATCCGCTGGATGCTGCGTATTCGGGTTACAAGTTCATGGAGGGTTGGTACCTGGAGCCCGGGGCGGTTTCTCCGGAAGAGTTTATTCTCGCCAGAGGTGAGGATGCTGCCTACCACAAACACTTCGTCAGCTGGTGGCAACACCGCAATGATGCCGACGTCCTTTATCTTGTCTATGAACATATGCAGGAGGACGCAGAGGGCACGATTCGGTCGATTGCCGATTTTGCTGGCATCGATGTGGATGATGAGCTGATGGAGATTACACTTGAACACAGCTCGCTGGGCTTTATGCAGAAGTTCAAAGATCGCTTTGATGATGCGATGTTGCGCGCGGATTCTGAAAAAGAAGTGCTGCCGCCGGGAAGCGACAGCGCCAAAGTGCGTGCGGGCAAGATCGGTGAATTCGGCTGGAGCGATGCAGTGCGGGATTTGTACGATCGTTTGTGGGCTCAGCATATTGAGCCTGTCACAGGTCATCGCACTTACGCGTCTTTAATAGAGTCACTCAAGTAGTCTCTTTAAAGAACGTATAAAAGGTGCGTAAGTTATGTTGAATTCTCGAAACTCTCGCGTTTGGGCCGGGCTGATTGCGATCGCGGTTACGGTTGTTGCCCTAGTGTTGGTCATCGACCGCAGTGGTTTGATACCGTGGCTTACCCTTATTGTTGGGGCCGCTTTGGTTGTAAAGATCTGCTTCAAACCGAGTGAGAAAGACTTACGCTTAAGTCTGAGTGTCGCCATTGTGCCGGTCGTTGTTTGGGCCGCCACTTATTATTACGTCATCCTGAGCTGGGAAACGGCCGAAGTGGTGGAACTTGTCATACCTACCCAAGACGGCCCACATACAGCTAGAGTCTGGGTGATGGATATCGAAGGTGAACCACACGTTTACTACGACGCACCGGCTGGCGCGGCACAGGCACTGCTCGCAGGCTCTCCAGTACAGTTTGTTCGCGGTGATGCAACCAGTACGCGGGTCCCAGAGGCACGTGACGCCGACACGTTATCTGAGGCTGAAGCGAATACCGTGTTTGCAGCCATGACTGACAAATATGGTGATCTGGTCAGCGTAGCGGATGTTTTCTACGTGATGCTCGGGCGTTCGAGTGATCGAATTGCCGTAGTTGCGAAACTGGTCGAACCGTGAATTCGGCCGGTGGTTGGATTGTTTGGTGATTAGGAGTCGTTTCGCGGGTCGTCTCGCAGACAGGCAGACCCGGCACCATATGTCCGGGCTGGTGTTTAAGAGGCTTGCGGCCAACTCGGCGGAAACCGAAAACATTGTCTTGATTACGCACCAGTTGAAAGGCGAGCCCGTGCCGTCGGTTGTTGCGACAGGCGTTTACCGAATGTCCTGGCGCTTCACGGAGCGCGGTTGGGAAATAGAGAAACGAGTATTGTTATCCGACAAACCTTGAATCGGATAGTGCAGTCGTCGCATGCTTAGGTGCCGGTTAAACATAAGTAGTTACCATCGTGTATTCAGAAACCAGCGTCCCTGACCAGACGGGCAAAACATTCCTGATCACAGGTGCCAATACGGGTATCGGTTTTGAAGCGGCACGGGTATTGGCAGCACGCGGTGGCCGGGTGTTACTCGGCTGCCGTGATGAAAGTAAGGCCGACGGCGCGATGGAACGCATCCGTGAGCGGGTACCACAGGCTGACCTTGAGTGGGTGGCATTAGACCTGGCGAGTTTACAGTCGGTCATTGCGGCGGCTGCAAAACTGCACGCCGAGGAACGATTGGACGTGCTGATCAACAACGCCGGCGTGATGATGCCGCCGAGGACGCTCACCGATGACGGGTTCGAGTTGCAGTTCGGTGTAAATCATCTGGGTCACTTCGCGCTCACCGGGTACTTGTTGCCCAAACTGCTGGCCGTACCCGAGGGCAGAATTGTGAACGTTTCCAGCCTTGCGCATCGTCAGGGGCGGATCAATTATGGTGATCTGCACGCAGAGCGCAGCTACAACAGGATGGAGCGTTACGCGATGAGCAAGTTTGCCAATATCCTTTTCACGTATGAGCTTCAGCGCAGATTGACAGCTGCGGATACGAACACGCTGGCGGTTGCGTGCCATCCTGGCGGCTCAAACACCGAGCTGGGTCGACACTTTCCAGCGTTTTTGCAGATGCTGTTTTTGCCGCTCCAGCTGGTGATGAACTCCGCTTCCGAAGGTGCGCTGCCAACGCTGATGGCGGCAACCGACGACGCGGTTGCAGGGGGTGACTATTTTGGTCCCGCGGGTCTGGGAGAGTTCGCCCGTTCTGCCAGGAAGGTCGATACCATCCCCCGCGCGAAAAGTGAAAGTGACGCAGAACGGCTGTGGTCTGTTTCAGAGGAGATGACCGGAGTCACATACGCATTCAGTTAGTCAGAGGATCAGGTTGATAACAGCATCGCTGCAGGATTTGGAATGGATGGTGGGACCTTGGGTTGGGCTCCTGGGTGAACAAACGGTTGCGGAATCCTGGAGTAGGCCGTTTGCAGGCAGCATGTCTAGCATGGTGCGGTTGAGTGGCGAGTCCAGCATCGACATGATCGAGCTGATCGAGATTCGCGAGTCAAATCAAACACTTGACCTGCATCTTCGACAATTCAGATCAAGTCTGGAGTTGTACTACAGCGGTGACTTTGAGCTAGCCGTGTGTGATGACCAAGGTGTTCGCTTTGATTCTCCGGGCAATCGCATCGAATCATTGTCCTATCTTAAGGCAGATGGTGGCGGCATGCGTGTGGAAGTCGGCATTGTAGGCGGTGTGGTCGTCGGTGCTGATTTGAATCGCCCGTAATTGTTGGTAACAAGCGCCTTGAGGCAGGCGCTGACGTTCTTCAACGGTTAAAATGAACCGCTTGTAGTCCCCGATCGGAAGTATCCATGTCTCAAGAGAACGCAAAACCGCTCGATGCCATAGTTGTCGGAGCAGGCTTCGCTGGTATGTACGCAATCTGGAAGTTCCGCCAGTCGGGCATGAACTTCCGTGTGATCGAAGCGGGAAGCGATGTGGGCGGCACCTGGTTCTGGAACCGCTATCCAGGCGCGCGCTGTGATATCACCAGCATGGAATATTCCTACAGCTTTTCGTCAGAGCTGCAGCAGGAGTGGGAGTGGACAGAAATCATGGCGGCACAGCCTGAGATCTTGTCTTACGCCAACCATGTGGCTGATCGTTTTAACCTGCGCGAGCACATTGAGTTTAACACCCGTGTGGTAGAGGCCAGGTACCTGGATGAAGAGAACCTCTGGGAGGTGAACACTGACACGGGCGAAAGCTATCGCGCTCGTTTCTGCATCATGGCAACGGGGTGTCTGTCGGTGCCAAATACACCGGAGATTACGGGGCAGGAGAGTTTTGCCGGGGAGGTTTTGCACACAGGCAATTGGCCAACCAGCGGCGTGAATCTGGCGGAAAAGTCAGTGGGAATCATCGGTACAGGCTCATCAGGTGTGCAGGCTATCCCCGTGCTTGCGCGGGAGGCGAAGCACCTGACGGTTTTCCAGCGGACGCCAAACTACAACATGCCTGCCAACAACGCGCCTTTGCCGGATGACTATCGAGACCTCATAAAAAGTAACTACGAAGACGTACGACACGCTCAGCGGTACGCGCAGATTGGGGTGAGCGAGTTCAGCCGCGGTCTTGGCGGACTGGGCAGCTATCCTGAACCGACGGAGTCCATTCTTGCAACTAACGAAGCAGAGCGGGAGCAGGCGCTGGAGGCTTATGGCTTTGAGAGCATTCGGCGTTATGCGGACCTCGCGCTTTCGCCGGAAGCCAATGAGTTGGCGTGCGATATGTTCAGGCAGCAGGTCAGCCGCGTTGTTGAGGATAGAGAAACCGCAGAAGGATTGATGCCGCGTGGCTATCCCTACGGCTGTAAGCGGCCCGTGATCGATATTGGTTATTACGAGACGTTTAACCGAGACAACGTCACCCTGGTAGATCTCAGGCGCGGCGGGATCGAATGTATTGTTCCTGAAGGGGTGCAGACTCAGCAGGGCTTGTTCGAATGTGATGTGCTCATCTACGCCACCGGCTTCGACGCCATGACCGGCGCGCTTCTGAAAATGAACATCCAGGGCCGCGAGGGTATGTCACTGAATGATCATTGGGAGCATGGTCCTAAAACGTATCTTGGCCTGCAGATGAGCGGCTTCCCCAATCTATTTACGGTCACGGGACCTGGCAGTCCATCTGTGTTGAGCAACATGTTGGTTTCGATCGAACAACATATCGATTGGATTCACGACTGTATCAATCACTTGGATCAATCCGGAGCCAGCACAATCGAACCATCTGCGCAGGCAGAAGAAGCGTGGGTAAATCATGTATTTGAAGTGGCTGATGGCACGATGCTCACCGCGGAGAGCTGCAACTCCTGGTACCTTGGCGCCAACATCCCCGGCAAACCCAGAATCTTCATGCCCTACGTTGCGGGTGTGGGTCCGTATCGAGAGTACTGCGACAAAGTTGTGGCCGATGGCTACAGCGGATTTGATATTGCCTAAACGTCCAACTCAGTTGTGATTAAACGCACTGCCGCCTTTGTAGTGACCTTCTGGAATCAAGAGCCCCCTGACCAGTAGGGAAATTGGATCGCCTTGTGCGGTGAGATGTTCTGCCACTGCGTGCAGTGTCTCACCCAGTGCCGTACCGTTGAAAATCCATTGGGTAAGCGCCTCGTGGGTTGGTGCATCGGCACCCGGCTGAGCCGCGATCGCTTCATGATAGTAGGTGCGCAGATCGTCTGCGAGATGTCGCACTAGAAGGGGCATCGCAAACTGCCATTCAATGCCTTGGTCTGGTGGGTCGGCCAGATTGCCTGTCTCGGCAATTTCAGCCAGCGCCCGGGCCACGGCTTCAACCTGGTGAGGTTGTGCACCCGTCACGCCAAAGAGGGTACGGCCGCGCTGGTTGCGGGTTTCTTCTGACCAGGGTGCAAGACGGGCTATCTCTCCCAGGAGACGAGAATCGAGTGATGTCTCGCTGCTGACAGGAAAGGAAACAGGACACACCCACTCTCCGGCGTCAGCTTCCTCTGGCGCCTCAATCGGATAGTCCTCGATGACAGGCTGCGACGCGGTCTCAAGCAGGTTGAAGGCCGAGCGCATCACCGCCTTCTGAAAATCCGGGTCGTCTGCAGAACCGAGAGGTCGACCCAGAGCAAATGGAACCCACAAGGCGCGCGGAGGCCGCACTGCCTCGCTTTGCTCACGTATCAAGCTGATGGACGTGGTTGCGACACCGGCACGTTCAATGAAATTTGCGAGGGCGCCCACGGCGCCGGTGCAGATGGGTCAGACAGGGATGAGCAGCGCGATGTCGACTTCATCCGCAGCCAGGAGACGACCCACCTCTTCACCGGTTTCGGTCAAAGCCTGGTGGTTGGGTTGAGCGCCCATGAACGAGTAGTGCCATTGGGAAACAGCACCAATTTCACCGTCGGCGGCCATCTCACGCAGCCTGTCCAGTGGCAACCAGATGTTTGGATCCTGCTGGAATGCGCTGCGATCGAAGTTTGTGCTGATGTGAGATGCAACAACGTCAGCAAAGTCGACGTCGCCGGGTAAAAGGCGATAGTCAACAGCGCCCAGGCTAAACGGGCTATCAGAACGGCGGTGCAAACCTGCGGTCGATACGATGGCTACGGTTGCTTCATTGAGCGGTTTGGGTGTGATCCAAGGCGCGGCTTCCACGGGCTGCATCTCGCGGGCACGCATGCGCATATGTTCGGCTTCTACCTCGTGCAGGTCGCTCAGACGGACCATTAACTCTCTCCAGCTCGGAGAATCAGTGTACCCATAAAGCCTGCTCCTTGGGTATGCTCTATGGAAATCGGTCGAGCCAACAACGAGCCAACAATAAGAAGGAAACGAGAGTGAAGTATTGCACGCGTCTGGTTATGTCACTTTGTCTACTTGTGGTAGGAGTAGTTAACTCGACCTGGGCGGAGCGCTTGCCCGACCGAGCGTTGCAAAGATTTGTTGTCCAGGCAGACCAAGACAGCCCAGCCTACGAGGTTTTACTCGCGCGTTCGGCGATTTCCGGCAATACGGATAAACCGCTGCCTCTACTTGTTGTTCTCGACGGCTTTTTGCTCGGCATGACCGCTATAGAAACGGCACGGTTACTGACCTCCGCTGGCGAAATTGAGCCCATTGTCATAGCCACGATCTCCGCGGATGGACCCTTTGCGATACGTACAGCTCGCAGAGGTCCTGATTTCAGCGCTGACGTAGAGGGTTTTCGTTCTCAGTCGAGCATCAAAGGCATCCTTACGCAGTTGGATGCAGCGGGAGTAAAGCCGGAACAGGCATTTGGTCATTCCGATGGTTATCGAACATTGTTGAGCAAAATCCTGCTACCCGAAATCACCCGACGAGTTGCGGTAGATGGTGATCATCAGGCCCTCTTTGGTCATTCAGCGGCGGGTGCGTTTGTTCTGGAGGCGCTTCTGGTAGGTGACCTTCCGTTCCAGACCTACATAGCGGGTGAACCTGGCACCTTTATGCTGTTCGGCACCGAGGGCGCACTCTTAAAACAAGCCGCTCAACATCCATCGCTACCGGGTCAACGACTGCTGTACGCAGACTCTTCGGACACTATGTCCTCTTCTTCTAAACATCTGTTTGAATCAGAAGAGCTGCTGAAGTCAATGCGCAAGGACCTGGGCCTGCAAGTGGAAGCCAGGCGCTATGAGGGTGAGACACACACGACAATGATTCCGCTTTTCATCAAGGATTCACTCCTGGCGCTTTATGGTACTGGACAAACCTATTCGAAGAGTTTTGCTCAGCGTATGGGTATTGATGACTAAGGATCGCGAGCGGATCGCGCCTGAATCCAGGCGATAAGCAACGCCGCGACTTCGGCCATAGCTTTACCATCAAGATTTTCGATGACGTCATTGGTCGTGTGCCATGCAGGGTCATCGATGTCTATCAAGAGTGCCACCGGCATATTGCGCTGATTGAAAGCACGATGATCATCGGTGATCCATTGGCCTGGAACGTCGCTGAAACTTTCGAACTGCCTCGCCGTGGCGAGGGCGAACAGCTCATCATTCACCGCCCGGGCGTACTTTTCTGAATAACCTTCGCGTTTTATGTTTTGCCCTTTGCGTCCCACCATATCCACAACCACACCCGCTTCGGGGCGCGCCAGACCTGTCCGTCTGGCCCAGCGTGCGGCGAGATGTTTGCTGCCAAGATAATAGGCCGACGTGCCACGTGGCCCTTCCTCACCGTCAAAAAAGACGATATCCACGCCGAAGTCGGGAGGCAAAGTAAGACCTTCCAGAGCATTGACGACCTCAAGGAGCACCGCGGTACTGCTTACCCCGTCATTGGCACCTTGCACGGGTAGGTGTCGTTTGGCAGGGTCGGGATCTTCATCGGCCCAGGGACGGGTATCCCAATGCCCACCGATCATTACCCGTCGCCGTGCCTCGGGGTTAAAAGAAGAAACTATATTTGTGAGGTGCCAGCGGCCGTGGCGCGGTACTTTAACGCGAAAAGGGAGCAGTTTTGTGGTTGCGGAGCTTGTCTCCAGACGGGCAAGGATGTAGTCGCGTACAGCGTCCTTGGTCACGGATCCCTGCGCTGCGGGTCCCGCCGCGACGAGTTCTTGTGCCGTCGTCATCAAAGCGCTGGCATCCGGCATAGTTTGCGCCCCGGCGTCGTCGAGCGAGACCGCGACAAACCAAAGCGTGAATAACACAGGCAATTTTTTTCGGAAATGCGGGTAGATAGCTGTATTAGGCGCAGTTCAGGAATGATGTATGCTAACAGCTCAGATTTGAGGCGGGAGGGTCAAAAAGTGCACGAACTGAAAATTGTGAATGCGAGGATTGTCGATGGGACCGGCGCACCGGCGTTCGTTGGTGAACTGGCGGTCAGCGATGGTCGAATCGCTGAAATGGGTGCATCTGTTGGGGACGCTCAGGTAGTTGTCGATGCAGACGGTCTTGTACTCAGCCCCGGTTTTGTTGACGTGCACACGCACTACGATGCTCAGGTTTTCTGGGACAAAACCGTCAGCCCCAGTTGTTATCACGGGGTAACTACGATCTTTGGTGGTCATTGTGGATTTTCCATCGCGCCTTTAAGCGAGGAGGCAGCGCCCTATCTGCTGAATATGCTCGCACGGGTGGAAGGCATGCCTGTCGCGAGTCTGCAGGAAGGTGTGCCCTGGGATTGGCGTTCTTTTGCCGACTATCTGCATAAACTGGATGGCAATCTGGGTGTGAACGCCGGCTTTATGGCAGGTCATAGCGCAATCCGTCGTGTTGTAATGGGTGAGCGTGCGGTTGGACATGAAGCGACAGAAGAAGAACTGCAGGAGATGCGAGCGCTCCTGGGCAAGTGCCTGGAAGAAGGCGCAATGGGATTTTCTTCGACCATCGCTATCACACACAACGATGCCGACGGTCAGCCTGTGCCTTCTCGCCATGCGTCCGAAGAAGAAATGGTTGCTCTGGCGGCGGTGTGCAAAGACTATGAAGGGACGTCGCTCGAATTCCTGCCCGCTGTGGGAGAGTTCTCGGAAGACGTCATCAACCTGATGGTGAAGCTGACCACTGCGGCTGAGCGTCCGCTCAACTGGAATGCGCTCTCGGCCGGAAACCCCAAAGTGATGGAGAACCAGCTCTCGGCGTCTGACCGAGCACTTGCCGCAGGCGGTGATATCCGCGCTTTGACTATCCCGCAGCCGATCACCATTCGCATTAACTTGTATTCAGGTTTTGTGTTTGATGCATTGGAAGGTTGGGCTGAAATATTTGAGCTGCCTGTGGATGAACGCATCGAGCTTTTGAAAGATCCTGCCGCACGCAGGCGGTTGGATGAGTCGGCTAACTCAGGCGGACCATTCAGGGGTCTTGCTCGATGGGAGAAGATGAGTGTGCACTCAACATTCCTAGAGAAAAACAAACCGCTCGAAGGCAAAACCCTGGATGAGATCGCCGCCGAACTCGGCAAGACTCCCTTTGATGCCATGCTCGATCTGGCAATAGAGGAGGGGCTGCGTACCTCGTTTATGCCCATCAGCAGCGATACCGACCCTGCGCTATGGAAGGTACGCGCCGAGCTGTGGGAAGACGAACGCACCGTGATCGGCGCATCCGATGCGGGTGCGCATCTCGACATGATCGATACGTTTGCTTTTTCTTCGCAAGTGCTCGGACGTGGGGTGCGCGAACAGGGTGTGATTGGCCTCGAAGCCGCTGTGCATCAGCTCACCCAGGTGCCCGCTGAACTGTTTGGGCTGAAAGAGCGCGGCGTTCTGCGGGAGGGGTGGTTCGCAGACTTGGTGATTTTTGATCCGGACCGTGTGGGTGCGGGGGAAGTCTACTTCCGACAGGACCTACCCGCGGATGAACCGCGCATCTATGCAGATGCGCGGGGTGTGCGAGATGTATTTGTGAACGGTGTACAGATCATCGATGCCGGGGAGCACACTGGCCAGCTGCCGGGCGTAGCGCTTCGCTCGGGAAGAGACACGGATACGCCGCAATTGCGCCAGGGTTAATCCTTGAGCGGGTTCACCTTCATGTCCCGTGGCGGGTAGAACGCCGGGCGTCGTGTTGTCAGTTGCACCCAGGCATCAACGTTAGGCCAGGGTGAGCAGTCGAATTTGATGGCCCGCCCGTACTGTCCGACCACGGATGCCAGCATAACGTCGGCTACGGTGAAGCGACCACAGGCCTTGCGGGGCGCGTCATAATTCAACGAATTAACCAGACAGGACACTAGCAGTGGACGTCATCCTTCAGCTGCGGTCTTCTGCATCAGGTCCCAGAGCTGCTCAACATGCTGACGCTGAGTAGCTTCAACGCCGATTGAAACCCGCACCATCCAATGCCCGTTCAACATTGATGGCGACAGAAATGCCTGCCCTGAGTTGTTGATTGCCCGAGACCAGCTCAAAGTGTGTTCGTCCAGGGCATCCGCTGACAGGTGTTCGGGCTTGTGTCGCACACATACGGTTTGCAGGTTCAGCGGAGAAACCAGTTCCCAGTCCGGGTGGGCCTGCACTTCTCCGGCCAGCCAACGGGCATTGTCCAGGTCACGGCGCAGCCGCTCACAAATTGCTTCCGGTCCGTCGATGGCGAGGTGAAACCAGAGTTTCAGCGCTCGAAAACGGCGGCCCAGGGGTATACCCCAATCTCTATATTGCACGACGTCGCCGTCCACAGCGGATTGCAGATAGCTCGGGTTGGTCGACATCACGCGTATGAGGTGTTCAGGATCGCGGACAAAGAACAGCGAGGTATCGAGAATTGTGCCCATCCACTTATGCGGGTTCCAGGAGATTGAATCAACGCGCTCCACGCCTTCCCACAGGTGGCGACATTCAGGCAGCATCATGGCTGTGCCAGCCATGGCGGCATCAACATGCAACCACACGGTGTGTTCACCGGCGATGGTTGCAAGGTCAGCAATTGGATCAAATGCGGTTACACCTGTGGACCCGCAGGACGCAATGATCGCGGCGGGCTTGCGGCCCTCGGCTCGATCTTTTTCAATCGCCCTGGCGAGCGCGTCCGGCAACATGGCGCGGGTTGCAGGATCCATGTCTACCAGTCGAAGATTGTCGCGGCCAAAGCCCGCCAGGAGAGCCGCTTTCTCCACCGATGAGTGCGCCTCCTCTGTGGCATACACCACCAAAGGCGTCGTCACAGCCTGTAATCCGCCATGCTGCAGGCTGAATTCGCCCGCTCGCTCTCTGGCGGCAAGCAGGGCGGTTAGACAGGCGGTAGATGCAGTGTCGTGGATCGTGCCGTGCCAGTTGTCGGATAGACCCACTAGCTGGCGCATCCAGTTGACGGTCACTTCTTCCACCTCGGTGAGGGCTGGACTGCTTTCCCACGAAATACCAAGGCTGCCAATGCCGGAAGAAGCGATGTCGCCGAGCACAGATGCAAGAGAAGCATTTGATGGGAACCAACCGAAGTGCATGGGACTCTGTACCTGGGTTACACCCGGCAAAACTTTTGTGTCGAGGTCCTGGAGCAGCTGTTCGATTGTCATGCGTTCCGTTGGTGTACTTGTTTCAAATTTTTTGCGCACCCCGCCGGGTTCCACCTGAGCGCGAACAGGCATCTGTTCCAGGTTTTCGCGGTAATCCGCAATCCAATCGATGAGCGCGTGGCCGGCTCTTCTGAACTCTTCAGGTGTCATGCAGGAACCTTGGTTGGTGGTTAACCGCGTCGCTGGACGTACGCGCGGTCAGCAAAATTGAAAATGTAAGCCCGTCGCGGGCGCGTTGAATTGTTGGGCGGCGTGTAGTGCAAAGTCGCCTCGGGGTGCACTGTCGCACAACCCGCTTTGAGCGGACATGCGGTTACCTTTGCGGGGTGGATGTACGGATCTGCATCCACGAGACCCAGTAGACGAGCCTCGTTATCAGGCTCGCCGGATACTACGCGGTGAGGTAACACAGTATTGCCCGGGGTGGGGTGGAAGTGCATGCATCCGTTCTCTTCATCCGCATCATCGAGGGCGAGCCAGAACTGTGCAGTTACGGACCGGGTGGGAGTACCAGCTGGGGTGAAGGGCATCTTTGAATACGCCGCATCCTGGTGCCATGGGGTTGCGTGCGGATGGTGCGGTGGTTTGTATAGTAGTTGGGAATAAAGGAAGGCGGGTTCCCAATCGAAAAGCTGGGCAGCGATCTGGCGGCCTGCTTCCAGCGCTGCGTTTTGTCTGAAAAGAGGGTGACACTTTTCAGGTAGAACCAACTGTCGGGTGAGATCCCCCAGATAGCTGTCACGAGCGTTGCTGGTGTCAATGTCACCGGCAAGCAATTGGTCGTAGACCTCGCGCAGTGCTTCAAGCTCGCGGTCATTAATTAGAGCCGGTAGTTTGGCAAACCCCTTTGTTTGGAAGTCCTGAACAGTTTTTGCGTCAAGCGAAACCTGCATGACGTTGAGGCGCCCGTGGTTGGTGTGGGCGGTCGAGCTTAACCGATCAGGACACCATGCTCCACGCAGACACCGGCAGATTTGGCTACGTTGACGTCGCGAGGATGAGGTGGACCAGGCCGACCATACCGAGGACAAAAAGAGTCGTGAATGCGATGCCCATGAGAATGAAGTGGACGGGGTTGCCGCGGCTGAAATCCCGTACGCGATTTTCGTGTTTCTGGACACCGATGGCAGCCCAGAGGGTGCTTTGCAGCACTTCTAAGAAAGACAGTGGTTTGTCGGGCGTGTCTTGTTTCATTTGTACTCCCATCTGCACACTCCTCTGGATAGCCCATTGATTCGTGAAAGTTGGGCGCAGTTTATTCGTGAACTTTGGCGGCTAAAATACTATATTTAGCATTTGATTGATGACTTGAAATCACTAATAACGCTATGGAAACCCCCTCTGATCTACAAGTTTTTACGGAAGTTGCTGCCGCGGGGAGTTTCGTGGGTGCGGCACGGCGTTTGAATATGACCCCCTCCGGGGTCAGTAGACGCATCAGTGGCTACGAGTCGAGGCTGGAGGCGCGCTTGTTCAATCGCACCACGCGGTCACTGTCGCTTACCGAAGCGGGCGAGACACTGTATTCCCGCGGCGTGAACCTCCTCGAAGAAATTCAGCAAGCGGAACTTGCGTCAAAGCAGGCGGCTGCCGCGCCCAGGGGCAATATCCGGGTGTCTTGCTCGGATGCGTTTGCGCTGGAAGTGCTGGTACCGTTGCTCGAGCCGTTTCTGGCCCGCTACCCCGACCTGGGTATCACCATCCTTCAGGGGGACGGCCCTGTGGATGTTATCGATGAAAGAATTGATCTGGCGATACGGTTTGAGGCGCCCGTCCACGCGGACTTTGTTGCGGTTCCGCTTGTCGATGACCCCTGGGTTGTGTGCGCCAGTCCGAGGTATCTGGCTGCTCACGGTGCGCCAACGGTGCCTGCGGATCTTAGCTCGCATCGATGCCTGACCATCAGAGCGCGAGAGGTCGAAACCGCCGATTGGATTTTTTCGGAAGACGGCTTGGAAAAGACGATCAAGGTCGAAAGTGTGCTCTCTGGAATTGGTGCCGTGGTCAGAGAGGCGGCTCTGCGTGGTTTAGGGATTGCGCGTCTGGCCAGATTTCTGGTCAAAGACGCGGTTGAGCGCGGTGATTTAGTACCTTTGTTGGACGCATTCCAGCCGCACAGTGGGCGTGCGATCCATGTCGTTTACCCCCACCGGGAGTATGTGCCGCTGAAGGTGCGGCTCTTGATTGATCATCTACGTGACCACTTTGAGCACTAGGTCCTGTTCGCTGGATTGAGAATCTCACCGGCTGTCTATACTGAGGAGAACCCCCTCAAAATTTACAGTAATAAGGTCGTCATGGCAGAACTTGCGGAACAGATCTCAAATGAAATCACTCAGGCCCTGGAAGCAGATGAACTCGAGCTGCCCACCCTGCCTGAGGTAGCGCTCAGAATTCGGGACGAAGCACAATCTGAGAATGTCAGTGCCGTTTCATTAGCCAAGGTTATTGGTGAAGATCCAGGCCTCGCCGCGCAGTTGGTCAAAACGGCCAATTCGCCGATGTTTATGGCGGCGCGCCCAATCGATGATCTGGCTCAAGCGATCAGCCGTTTGGGTGTGGAATACGCGGCTAATATTGTAACGGGTCTCGCCATGCAACAGATGTTTCAGGCGACGTCCGAGCTGATCGACAAGAAAATGAGACAAGTGTGGCGGTCATCCACAGTGGCGGCAGCCTGGGCATCAATTCTCGCCAAACGATTTACGAAACTTCGTCCCGATCAGGCGACGCTGGCGGGTTTGACGCACTACATCGGTGCGCTGCCAATCTTGAGCTGGGCAGAAGAAAACGATCATCTTGTCGCCGACAGCATGACGCTCGATCGCCTGATCGAGAGCGTTCATCCACCGATCGGAACCATGATCCTGACGCGCTGGAACTTTGCAGAAGAGCTGATCATGGTGCCGGAAGGGTATATGCAACCTATGCGGGATGTGACCGAGGCAGACTATGTGGATCTGGTGGCTGCCGCGTTGCTGTTTTTAAGCCGCACTGATGTCGCAACACCCTTGAGCGAAGAACCCTGGGCTAATGCGCCTGTCTTCGGTCGTATCGGCGTCGATCTGGAGATGGACGTTAAAAAACTGGGTGCGCTTACGGAACAGGTAGAAGCGGTGCAAGGGGTGTTCAGCTGACGCCTTAAACGCTCAACGTCCAGTTGAGCTGTTCCCCCGCTAAAAAGGGCACAATCTCTTCATCCAGATAGGGGAAGGCGGTGGGTATTTCCCAGGCTGCCCTCGTCAGTGTGATGCTGCCTGAATTACGCGGCAGACCATAGAAGTCCGGTCCGAAGTGGCTGGCAAAACCTTCCAGCTTATCCAGCTTGCCCATCGAGTCGAACGCTTCTGCGTAAAGTTCAATTGCCGCTGGTGCGGTAAAACAACCGGCGCAGCCGCAGGCGTGTTCTTTGGTTGAGCGACTGTGGGGCGCACTGTCAGTGCCGAGAAAGAACTTCGGGCTGCCCGAGGTGGCGGCTTCGACCAGGGCTACTCGGTGAGTTTCACGTTTCAGGACCGGCAGACAGAAATTGTGTGGGCGCACGCCTCCAACGAGCAGGTCGTTCCGATTCAAAAGCAGGTGGTGTGCTGTGATGGTGGCAGCGACGTTATCACCAGCAGACTGTACAAATTCCACCGCATTCTTGGTAGTGATGTGTTCGAAAACGATGCGTAGATCCGGCAGTTGATCGAGTAATGGCTTGAGCACTTCGTCGATGAATACCGCCTCGCGATCAAATATATCGATGTGATCGTGGGTCACTTCGCCATGGATGAGCAGCGGCATGCCTTCTGCTGCCATTGCAGCGAGGGTGTCGTGGCAAAGGTTTATGTCTGTCACCCCAGAATCGGAGTTGGTGGTTGCACCCGCAGGGTAGAGCTTCACAGCCTGAACGTATCCGGTGGCCAGGGCGTCGGTGATCTCACCGGGAGGAGTTCTGTCTGTGAGGTACAGCGTCATCAGGGGTTCAAAATCTGAATCGTCCCCTGCGGCTTGAAGAATTTGCTCTCTGTAGGCAAGCGCCTGTGCGGTGGTTGTCACCGGCGGTGTCAGGTTGGGCATGATGATCGCACGACGGAACTGGCGGGCAGTGAAGGCAATGACGTCTTTGAGCGCCTCACCGTCACGAACGTGGAGATGCCAATCGTCAGGTTGCGTAAGTGTTATCTGGTCCAACAGAGGATGCCTTGGTCACTGAATAGGTAAAACAGTATTATATGTCTCATCGATCTGAGAGGCGATGAGGCATGGCAGCAGAAGAGACAAAAAACATGATGGCGTTCCCGGAGCTACGCCATCCCTTTGAGGCAACCCCCATACACGCGGAGGGGGAGGCGACGGTGCTGTATCAGGGACGGAGGGTGACGGTGAAAGAAGGCGGTGATGGAGATGCGCTGCTTATCGAGCCGGCAATGCTGGAACAGATCAACGGATTTTCCGTCAAACCGGAAGGCGCTTGTTATGAAGATCTGTGTATACCGTTAAATGATCAGCTATTGCTCGAAGAGGACGGCCGACAGTGGTTGGACCTGACGGCCTTTGCAGAAATGATCGAGCAACCCTATGTCGCTGACACAGATGCACGCGTGTGGAGTTTTGCGGAAATACCTGCCAAGCGCGAGCACCGCCTGTTAAATGCGCTGGTGCCCGACATAGAAGTCACCGACCGGCAGGGCAACGTGATTCGTTTCGCTGATCTGAAAGGGAAAAAAGCCCTGATCGTGACCTGGTCATCGTGGTGAGGCTGCTTCATGGACGTGCCCGTGTGGCAACGTGTATATGAAGAAATTGACGACCCGAATTTTGTTCTTATCTGTGCAGCGCAGGACACAGGCGGTGAAGCCGCTGCGGGTCCGATCTTTGATGCTGCAAACCCGACGTTTGTCCAAGTGGTGGATCAGGATCATGTCATTTCCAGTGCGTTTAATTTTGTGAACGTACCGTCCTCTGCATGGATTGATGAAGATGGTCGCATCGTGCGTATTGACGAAGGGACCTATTCTCAGTTGCACGAGTTCGGCGAGGGCGATAGCAAAATTTCGTTTGGTAATGATGTTTATACGCCTGCGTTGAAAGACTGGGTTGCTAATGGAAGTGCCAGCCGTCATGTGCAGAACGCAGAGACGGTGGCCGGTAATGTGCGGTCGCATTCATTTGATCAAGAGCAGGCGGACGCAGCGTTTCAGTTGGGCAACCTCTTTCGCGCTCATGGTGATGCAGAAAAGGCCGATCACTATTGGGCAAAGGCACGCCAACTCAATCCGGATAGCGTCAACTTTATTCGACAGAATCTGACGTTGACCGAGGAAGGGTCAGCAGGCGAAACGTTCCAGAAAATGATGGGGGAGTACATCGCTCAGGGTAAGGACTATTATCGACCGCTGGACTTCAAATAAGCTTCATATGAGGCAAGTTACGTTTCTGTTAGCTGTTCTGTTGGCGACTATCAGCCCGATAGAGGCAGCCGCTGATGAAGAGCTTGCTCTCGCGTCGGTCAGCGCTATTGCAGTCGACGTTCAGAGCGGTGATACCCTGCTGGCGCAAAACGCTGAGGTGGCGTTGCCAATTGCGTCGCTGACTAAAGTAATGACCGCGCTGGTGGTGCTGGAGTCGGGTGCAGATCTGGAAGAGTGGTTGGATATCCGCGACTGGGATCGTGCCACAGCGAAGAATGCTTATTCGCGTATTCGCCTGACGTCACAAGCCAGGCGCAAGGATCTATTGCGCATCGCTTTGATGTCTTCTGAGAACCGAGCGGCATATAACCTTGCTGTACATCATCCCGGAGGGTATGAAGCGTTTGTTGCAGCTATGAACGAAACCGCGCGTACTCTCGGCATGACATCCTCTCACTTCAGTGATCCCACCGGTTTGGAGACAACCAACACGTCAACGGCTGCTGATCTTGCCCGGCTGGTGGTGGCGGCTGACAAACATGATTTGTTGCGGAACTACTCAACAACCCGGCAATTTACGGTCAACTTTCGCAAGCCGCGCTATCGTCTGGGGTATGGCAATACAAACCCGCTGACCGGGAGCAGCCGTTGGCAGGTGGCGTTGACTAAAACCGGATACCTTACAGAGGCAGGCCGATGTCTGGTGATGGTCACTCCGATCGATGGGCGTAGTGTGGCCCTGGTGATGTTGAATTCGCTTGGCACGCGTTCGCCCTTGGGGGACGCGGGCAGGATAAAACGATTCCTGGAGGCGGGCGTTCGCAGTCGTGTTGCCCCCGCGGCACGGGAGCATCGAGCACGGGTGTTAGCCTCGCTCTCCCAGGTGGCTGCCGAAGGTGGACACTAGTGGCTCTCGGGTGAATTCCAACCATCCACGATTGCCGAGATACGTTCGAAAAAGTCGATGCCGTTAATGATCTGATCGCTGCTCAAGCCGTCGACGATGCGCTGCACATATTCAGCGCCACGTTGGATCATCTCTTCCATATGCGCTTCCCCCTGCCTGGTCAAGGTGACGATTTTTTCACGTCCTGATTCAGGATCTTCGCTTTGCTCTACAAGTGCCAACGGCTCGACTGACATGCCGCGCAATGCCTTGGTAATTGCCGCATTGGATATTTCAAACCAGCTGGACAGCGCGGCGACAATGTCTTTGCGTCGCATCGAGCGGCCCTGGTGTCCCTGGGAGTGAATCAGCCAGAGAATTGCCGTCTGGTGGCGAGAGAGCGAATCACCTCTTAATGCGTCCTCAACCCCGATCCCCGCTTTGTAGTGGATGGGATAGTAGAGCTCCAGGAATTGGTGGGCTGCATCTGCTGGCGGTTTTTTCTTAGAAGGCAATTTCTGAACTTTTCATTTATGAAAGTAATTTACAAAAGAAATAGTTTACAGAGTAAACAATTTACGTAGTATCTAGTATGAGGACTATAGCTTCGAGGTCGGGGGATAGAAAGTTTTATGGCCAATGTAGACGGAAAAGTGGACGTAAGAGTAGACGTAGATGAGTTGGTGGCGTCACTACCGCTCCCGGAGACGATCGCAAATCCATATCCAGTGTATGCACAGTTACGTGCTTCCACCCCGTTGCAGGGTTACCGGGACTATCCGCCGGGTACTGTGCCTGGGCAGGATGAACCGGTAAACGCGTGGGTATTGATGAAGTACGCAGATGTAGCGGCCGCAGCTAAAGATCACGATATATTCAGCTCCAGAGATCCGTTGCAGGAACAGTCGAGCGCGCCGTCGTTGATGCTGGTGAACCATGACAACCCCGAACACGACCGTTTGCGCCGGTACGTTAACCCGCCATTTGCCTTCCGCGAAGTAGACAAGCTGCGGCCTTGGCTTGTGGATCGCATCGGCGAAATGCTTGAGGGGCTCACCGGCAGAGATGTGGAAGTTGTTGATGAACTTACTTCCGTTATCCCAGCGCGGGTGATGATGCGCTTGTTGGGATGTCCAGACAGCGACGCAGAGCGCTGTCGCGATTGGGCCAACGCTTTTATGCTCTCAGCGGACCTCACGGCTGCTGAACGAGAAGAGAGCAACCGCCAGCTCGTTGAGTACTTTGTTGAGCGAGTGGGGGTGACTGCGACTGAGATGAACGCCGGATCTTCAAGCGAAGGTCTGATTGCGCATCTCATCGGTGCGGAGGTTGATGGCGAACGGCTCAGCATGGATGAGGTGATTCGCTTCTGCCTGACCCTGGTTGTTGCGGGTGCGGAGACCACAACCTACCTGCTGGCTAACATCCTGCATGGGTTGGCAACAATGCCCGACATGGTGCACCGCCTCAGAGAAGACAGGGAACTCGTATTACCTTTCATCAACGAAACGTTGCGTCACAGCGGACCGCCCCAGCGTCTGTTCAGAGTTGTCAGTCAAGATGTGACGATTGGTGATGCCCACCTTCGGGCGGGCGACTGGGTTGCGTTGTTTTTTGGTGCCGCAAACCACGATCCGGACGTGTTCCCGGAACCTGATCGGTTTGATCTTGACCGCCAGAATTTGCGCATGCAATTGAGCATGGGCACCGGTCTTCATCAATGTTTGGGGTTTGCGGTAGCAAAAATGGAAGCGGCAGTTCTGATCGAAGGGGTAGTGGACAGGTTCCCCAATCTCTCTTTGGCCGACGTTGCTCCAATACCGCAAACCGCGAGCCTCCTAACACACAGCTTCAAGTCGCTGACAATCAACTTCAGGTAATCCATCATGAGCCAACAAACAGATAACATCGCAGCCACACAAAAGCTCTTTGAAGCCTTTGGTGCGCAGGATATCCCCGCGATTCTCGAATACGTCAACGACGATATCGTTATCGAATTCTATGGCCCCGATGTGATTCCCTACGCTGGAACGTTTCGCGGCCGCGAAGAGGCGAGGCGTTTTTTTACCACCGTCCTTTCCTCGGTTGATATCCATGAGTTTGCGCCTGAAGAGTTTTTAGCCGATGCGGATAAGGTTGTGGTCACCGGCCATCTGCATTTGACGGCAAAATCGACGGGTAAGGATATACGCTCAGATTTTGTTCACGTCATTACGCTGGAAGGCGAGAAGTGGTCGCGTTTCCGTGACTTTATGAACACCACGGAAGCGTACCTGGCGTTCAGTTGACGACTTAGGAGAGAAGCGCCAGTTAACTAGGCGTTAACTGGCGGCTTTCCGGGATCAAGCTTCCAGCATGGCGCGTAACATCCAAGCGGTTTTTTCGTGAATGCGCATCCTGTCCGAGATCAGCGCCGCTGAGGATTCATCCTCGCCGGCCTGTGCTTTTGCAAGAGCCTGTCTGCAAGTCCGCACCACCTGTTCGTGGCCTGACATCAGGATTTCGACCATCTGCGTCGCTTTCGGTACCCCGGCTGTCTCCTGGATACTGGAGAGCTCCGTATACTCTTTGTACGTGCCGGGTGCATACACGCCCAACGTACGAATGCGCTCTGCGATCTCATCCACCGCCGTTGCGAGCTCTGTGTAGTGCTCCTCAAACAGAAGATGTAGTTCGCGAAATTGAGGTCCGGTTACGTTCCAGTGAAAATTGTGTGTCTGCAGGTATAACGTGTAGCTGTCTGCGAGAAGATGCTTCAGAGCATCGGCAATGTCACTCCTGTCCTGCGGATCTATGCCTATATCGATTGCTGCTGTCATGATGTGTCCTGTCTCGTGATCGTTGGAGCCAGAATATACCCACCACAGCCATTAATAAAATTGATTATATTTACCAATATGATTGATAACGTATATTAATCCGATAGCGTCAGACGGTGTAATTTAAGGCCAGGCGACCACCGTCCGCGTAGATTGTTTCACCCGTTATGTAGCTCGCTTTGTCGGAGGCGAGAAAGGCAACAATATTCGCGATCTCTTCGGGTGCGCCCACTCTGGATAAGGGGGTGCGTGACAGCACTCTATCCATCGCGGCCGGATCAGCGTTTACGGCGGCCATCATGGCGGTGTCGATGGATCCCGGGCCTACTGCGTTCACTCTGATGCCGTACGGTGCCAGCGCCAGTGACGCAGCCTTGGTCAGCTGCATGATGCCGCCCTTACTTGCGCAATAGGCAGGTATGCTGGGAATGGCAAGCTGGGCATTGATGGAAGACATGTTTATAACCGCGCCTTGGATTTCCTGCTCTACCATCGTCCGCGCAGCACGTTGGGTGGTTACAAATGTGCCGACAAGGTTCACGTTCAGTACCTCTTGAAAATCTTCTACCGGGGTAGTGAGGAAGTCCCCGCCTTTGGCGATACCGGCATTGTTAACAACTACGCTGACGGCCCCGACGTCGGTTTCAATCCGGTCGAACATCGCTTGGACCTGGGTCGAGTCCGAGACATCACATTCGTAGATGAGCGCACTTGAGCCCAAGGGTTCTGCTGCAGTGGTTAAAGCATCGGCATTGGTGTCCGCCATAACGACCTGATAGTTGTCATTAATCAAGGCAGACACACAAGCGTAGCCGATACCTTGAGCCGCCCCCGTCACCAGGGCTATCTGTTTTGCCATGCTTATCTCCCTCGAGTTGTTTGGATTGTACGTAGCTTCGAGAGAATTGTTTATCCGATCAGCGGCTACCGCACCTTCATGGGAGGAGGTGCCAGTAGGTGGAAATAGGTGCGAGGATTGCCTCGCGCTCCGCTGGTTCTGCGGATGTGAGAAGACTCATGACCGAGTAGGCAAGCTTCACCTGGTGTGCGTCGGTTTTGTTGCGTTCCCAGAAAGCGAGTTGCCAGGGATTCAGGGGGTAGGGCGCCTTGAAGGGAGCCAGACCCTCGGGGATATGGCTGGTAGCACACAGGTGGAACTGCTTTCGCAAGGCATCGATACCGCTTGACGCAATTTCGTGATAGCCGAGATTGTCCAACTCCACCAGTGCGTGTGCATGCGTCACGTCGTGGAGCTTGTTGCCAGCGAGGAAATAGGCGTGCCCGTCGATGACCTGATCCGGATAAACGGTGTTGTGTAAGGTCAGCGCATACATTGCTGCTGCATGAGGGGATTCAAACTCAGGTACGGTGCTGTAATCCACGGGCATGTTCAGGTAGTCATCGTAGCCAAGATATCTGCGGGGATCGTCGCGCTGCGCGTCGTTTAAAAGCTGCACCAAGCCAGCAACCACAGGTTCTGTAGCCAGATCTGGCCGTGCGGTCAGAGCTTTCAGAGCGAGGCTGGCGAAAATGATGTCATGCCCGTCGGCGGTCAGTTGGGTGATGACCTCCTCAAGCTTTGCGACGACCGGTGTGATGCCGTTGGGGTAAGCACCAGGAGTTGCAGGCGCAGGCGTAAACAGCGGTTCATCCTCGCGGATGATGGCTTGAGCAAATTCAGTCACGGCATCAAGCACATCCTCATCCAGTGGAATGCTGTGGCAGAGGAAGTGGGCGGCCAACACCGCCGCACCTTTATGCCCCATAAACCAGGCGCCGGGGTAGCGTGCGGATGTGTTTGCCAACCCGATCAGACCGAGCTCTAGAAGTTCGTCGTTCAAGATCAGTGTTTCCAGCGAAAATCGAGAGCGAACTTTAGGACCTCAACTTAAGTTGAGGTCAAGTCTGTTAGAGGGCTAATTCTGAGCGGCAGCTTCTATGGTTGCGTAGGCTTCAATAACCTCGGGGGGAGCCTGGACCAGTTCCAGCAGAATACCTTCGCTGCTCAAGGGAAACTCATCGTTGCCTTTGGGATGCACAAACGTGATGTCGAATCCTGAGGCACCCTTGCGTATGCCCCCAGGCGCAAACCTGACACCCTGTTCACCCAGCCACTGCACGGCTGTGGGCAGATCATCAATCCATAGCCCCACGTGGTTGAGCGGGGGTTCATGCACCTTGGGTTTCTGGTCGGGGTCCAGCGGTTGCATCAGATCAACTTCCACCTTAAACGGGCCGCTGCCGATCTCACAGATATCCTCGTCAACGTTTTCTGATTCGCTGGCATAGGTGTGCGAAAAGTTGAGGCCGAGTATGTCCACCCAGAACGATTTGAGTTTTTGTTTGTCGACGTTGCCGATCGCAATTTGCTGTACGCCAAGTACTTTGAATGGGCGTGGGGAACTCATCTGTTTAGCCTCTGCTCGTTTAATCGCTATAAAAGGGGCGCCTATTAGACCTGAAATGTTTCCCGTTTGAAAAGTTCAGCGTTTACGTTGCCGAGCTGCTGTGTTGAGCTTCGCTTCAAGTTGCTTCTGCTTTTTTGTTGCCGCCCACGAGCAGATTGGGCAGGTATCTAAATCGTGAAACCGCGCGGGGCAGTATTCGCGACCAAAAAAAATGATTTGCAGATGCAGCTTGTTCCAGAGCGCTTCGTCGAAGGTGCGCTTGAGGTCCCGTTCCGTTTTGTCGACATTTTTACCATCCGACAAACCCCAGCGTGCAGCGAGACGATGAATGTGTGTATCCACGGGGAAGGCCGGTACGCCAAACGCCTGGGACATGACAACCGAGGCCGTTTTGTGGCCGACTCCGGGTAAAGCCTCCAGCCCCTCAAAAGTCTGTGGCACGACGCTGTCCTGTTCGACCAGCATCTGGCTGAGCTTGCTGATGTTTTTTGCTTTTTGCGGAGCAAGACCTAACGGCTTGATGTGGCTGAGAATTTGCGCCACGGTTAAGCGACTCATAGCCTCAGGAGTCGGACCTGCTGCGAATAAACCGGGCGTTACTTCGTTGACCTTTTTGTCAGTCGTCTGGGCGGACAGAAGTACGGCTATCACAAGCGTAAACGGGTCCGAATGATCCAAAGGTATCGGTGTCTCTGGGTAAAGCTCCTCCAGAATTGAAACGATTTGTTCCGCTTTTTCAGCTCTGCGCACTATGCCGCCTGCAACAAGTTGACGAGGCGACGATTAGAACTTAATCAGACAGTTGATGCACGTATCACGAGCTATCCGAACGGAAGGCGGCTCTACTGGGTGCTATTCAGAACCAGCATTTTTTCCGTCTGCATCTCCTCCATCGTGTGAGGGATGCCGCCAACGCCAAGGCCCGATTGGCGAAGTCCGGCAAACGGCATGCCGTCGATCCTGAATGCTGAGTGGTCGTTAAGCATCACGGCGGAGGCGTCAAGATGTCCATACACATACATTGCGCGATCAAAATCGTTGGTAAAAACCGCTGCCTGGAAAGCCACAGGTAGTGCGTTGGCCTGCATGAGAGCTGCATCGATATCGTTGAAACCATATACGTTCACCAGCGGTCCGAAAACCTCCTGCTGACTCACTTTCGCGTCTGCAGGTGGTTCTACCAACACGGTGGGTGGGTAGAAGAAAGGGCTCTCGGGATCGCCGCCCACAGTTCGGATTGCACCCTGACTCAATGCTTCGTTGATCCACTCGTCACAACGGTCAACCTCCGCGGTGCGGATGAGTGGTCCAACTTCTGTGGATGCATTTAATGGATCTCCAACAGTGAGACCTTTAACCGATTGGGTGAGCGCTTCAATAAAATCGCTTTTTATCGAGTCCTCCACAAATACACGCTGGACTGAAACGCAAACCTGTCCGGCATGGTAGTAACCCCCCTTGGTGATAGCCGCCACCGCGTGATCGATGTTGGTATCCGAACACACAATAACGGGCGCGGCACCGCCATGCTCAAGTGCACAGCGTACGCCAGGTGCCAGCTTGGAACGGAGCATCCAGCCGACGCGCGCACTCCCGATGAAACTGAAAAAACCATTTCTAGGATCGGTGACGAGCGCCTCTGCGACGTCGAGTTCATCGGTGATCACCACCTGAGCCCACCCTTCCGGTAGCCCAGCCTCGCGAAGAAGTTCGACAAATCGAATGCAGCTCAGAGGCGTGACATCCGCGGGCTTCACGACTACCGGACAGCCGGTCGCCACGGCAGGCGCGACCTGATGCGCGATTAGATTCAAAGGGTGGTTAAAAGCGCTGACCGCCACAACCACGCCGATGGGTTCGTGGCTGGTGAAAGCCCTCCTTGTCGGTGAACTGGCCCCCATCGGGATGACCTGTCCCTCGCTTGATCTCAGGTGTTCCACACACAGGCGTACCGAATCGATAGCACGCGCGACCTCTATGCGACAATCTGTAAGCGGCTTGCCACCTTCCTTAGTCGCCAGCTCAACAAGCTCGTCGAATTGTTCACCCATTAGGTCAGCGCAGCGTTCCAGAATGGACACCCGTTGTTGCTTGCTGAGCCAGGCTTTGCGATTGCGGAAGAGGCTATACGCAAGCTCAAGTGCGGCGTCTGTTTCCGCGGCCCGGGTTTTAGTCAGGGTGGCAATCTCGCTGCCATCGTATGGCGAAGTTACAGTCAGGGCGTGGTTTGGACTGTCAGGCTGAGGGAGAGTTGAGAGCCAGGAATCAAGGGCGGGGGTCGGCATGATTTTCTCTCTACTGATCTCGGTTAGTTTGACTCCATTAAGTATCGACCAAACTGAGGTTTGCGCCAATTTGGTCCATCTATACGACCCTCTCTCAGGTATTCACCGCGTTTGCCAGGTGCAACAGTTGCTCGCTGGCACCTTGTACAGCTTGAGCTTGAGCGTCGGGACCAGCCATCGTGCGCTGGACAAGCACCTCCTCAACGGGATCGATACCCACCAGGCTGCACCAGGTTTTCATATACGGGGATTGAAAATCGAATGGGTCTGGTTGACCGTCTTTGGGACTGTAGTCACCACCACGTGAATAAATGACGGTACCACCTGCCTGACCGATTCCGCGTGGCCCGTCTTTGTCCATCGTAAATGTCAGATTTGGATGCGTTATCAGATCGATGTATTGCTTCAGTTTGTACGGCAGGCTGAAATTCCACATGGGCACGGCAAAGAGGAAGTGGTCGGTTGCAAGAAACTGATCCACAAGGTTGGTCACACCGCGCCATTGCCGAGCGGCCTCGTCGCTGAGCGCCTGGCCTGTCATTACGCTCTGTTTTGCCAGAGCAAGTTCAGGTGTGTACTCAGGTAGACCCGCTTCGAAAAGGTTGAGCTTCGTGACGTTTGCGTCGCTCACGTTCTCCAGAAATATCTGCGCGGCCTGAACTGCTGCTGAGTTTTCCTGGCGAGGTGAGGCGTTTACGAAGAGTACGTTTGTCATGTGTGCATCCTTAAAGTGTGCATCCGTGGTAATCGGTTGGGGTGTGAAGAGGATCATAAATAAGAATCGTTATCAACTAACGTGATAGGATTTCGGCGCAGATCGCGATACCCGCGGCAACCAGTTTGAGGTAATTGATAGATGGCGGTAAGAACAAGGCTACCAGGTACCCCGGAGCCCGATGCGTATCTTGAGGGCAATGGTGGTGTGCGCATCGCCGCCGACCGTTGGGGTGAATCAGGTCAAGTGGTGGTGTTGTTACATGGCGGTGGACAGACCCGTCATGCCTGGAAAGGGACCGGTGAAGCCTTGGCAGAAGCGGGTATGTGGACCTGGAGTCTGGATGCGCGGGGGCACGGCGATTCCGATTGGGCGGAGGATGCCAACTACTCTCAAGATGCCATGGTTGCAGATCTGGTGGAGGTAGTCAGCGGCTTAGACGCCGGTGAGCCTGTGCTCGTAGGGGCTTCCATGGGCGGCGGAGTAGCGCTTTGCGCCGTTGGTGAAGGGGTCCTTTCAGCACGCGCGCTGGTTCTGGTTGATATGGCACCGCGTATAGAACAAGCGGGAGCTAATCGCATTATGGAGTTTATGGCGCAGAAACCAGAAGGCTTTGAGTCTCTGGAAGAGGTGGCAGATGCGATTGCGTCCTATCAACCGCAGCGCGAACGGCCACGCGTACTCGATGGTCTGAAGAAAAACGTACGCCTCGATGAAACCGGCAGACTGCGCTGGCATTGGGACCCAGCGTATATCGCCGGAGGCAGACAGAGCGAAATTGAAGCACGGCACGAACGCCTGCAAGGCGCGGCGGAAAAACTGGCGACACTGGAGGTGCCAACCCTGCTCGTGCGTGGTGGTCTTTCCGATGTGTTGAGTGAGGCGGGCGCACAGGACTTTCTGGCAACCGTCCCGCACGCGGAGTACGTCAATGTCACCGACGCGGCGCACATGGTGGCGGGTGATAGAAACGACCTGTTCACGACCGCCGTCACCGAGTTTTTAGGCGCGCTTTAGCAGCGCGTCATGAGTCGAAACGACCGAACACCCCTCCCTGGTAGAGGTAGTCCATGGCTTGTTTCTGAGACAAAAAGTCGGAGCTGTTCGGATCGCTGGATGAGATAAGTTCATCTACCACGTATCGCTTTGCGGAGGGTTGTACCTGTTCTAACAAGTCAAAGCACAATGCGGATGGTTTGATACCCTCAATGCCGACTGACTCCCGGGCTTGTTGGTCGGTCCCATCTGCAGTGCCGAAGGAAAATTGCGCCTGGTTGCTTGAATCCTCCACAAAGTAACGACCGTTGTGGTGGAGGGTGAAAGGGTATTCGCGAAACAAAAATACGAACGCCTTAGCTGCGGCTTCAGACCAAGCCATAGTGTCTTCGGGGAGAAAGGTCCGAAGTAGATCTGCTACCCGCACCCCATCCGCAAACGTATAGGGAGAACGTTCAATCTGTATGACTTCGGTATCCTGTTCCCGTGGTCTCAAAACGAGTGAAAACGATTCGAGATCCAGGACGTATTGCAAACCGAAAGCCAGCTGTGATCAGTTGGCTGCGAGGTAGTCGCCGATTTCACCATGTTCCGGCAGCTTTTGGCCTCGCCAGATATTTGCGACGCGCGCGTAGTAGTCCCGCGCCATATCAGGATTGCCTAGAGAGTCATGGGCCCTGGCCAGTCCGAGCAACGCGCGAGGCCGGTTGGGCATCCTCAACAACGTTTCTTCAAACGCGGCAATCGCCTCATTAAACATATCCGCTTTCAGGAGCGCTTCGCCGTAGTACTCATGCGCCGGTTTAAGCGGCACAGGGGCGCCTCGAGGTAGGGGCAGCTGTTCTGCGATCTGGGCGGTTGTTGCCAGCAGTTCAAGACTGGCTTCTGACTTTCCTTCGGCAGACAGGATGGCGGCCTTGAGCTGTTTATCCATTATTTCCAGTTGCAGTGCCGCGCGGTGCTGGTTAGGTCGTGCAGCGATTTCCTCAGCCTTGGCGCCCAACGCTTCAGATGCTTCTTTTGCCAGCGAGAGGTCTCCCAGCTCTACTGCACTGATGCCTGTTGCGTACATCTCGTCTGTTGAGCTCTTCTCGGTGACGGGTTGGGTCTGCCAGGTATGCGTCTCCAGAACAAATCGAGCCTTCACACGCGGCAGGATTGCTTGGACCATCATCTGGCCTTCGACCTTGGCGGCGATACCTTCCATGCGCTCTATCCACACGAGCGCACGTTCATAGTTGCCAAGTTGAAGGTCACCGTACTGACCCCAATCCAGCGCGTGCACCATATCTCCTGCGCTGTCGCCTGGCTCGTAAAGAGCAACCGCGGCGTCGTACGCAGATTGGTTGGAGTCTGCAACCTGCGGCCACATGCCAAGTTGGATAAAGATGTGTGAAGGCATGTGTCGAGCGTGGGATACAGCGGGAGCGATGGTGGCGAACTTCTCGGCAGCAGGGAGCGCGATAATTGCGTGTACCGGATCGTCAAACGCGTGAATGGTGTAGTGTGCTGCACCCGGGTGTTTTGGATTGTCCTGGAACAAGCGCAGTCCTATGGAACCCGCGAGTATTCGCTCTCTTTCTCCCTCCTTGCCTGCAGCGCCCCCCGCGCTGATCAAGGAGAGCGCGTAGAATGCGGCTACCTCAGGATCATCGGGGTAGGCGTTATAGAGATCGCGCATGGCTTCCATATACGCGACCCGCCGAGCTTTGATTTCACCGTCTGTGAAAAAGAGCGCATCTACAGCGCGTAAAAAGCCCTGTTCTCGTGGTGTCGGTGCTTTTGCCAGGCGTGCTTCAAGCGTGGCGCCCAGTTTTTTAAGCACCTGGCGAGGAGTTTCACCATCTCGTTCCGGCAGAAGTGGATGGTTGTAACAGAGCGACTCGCCCCAGTATGCCAACGCAAAGTCAGGATCCGCTTTCTGGGCCGCTTGAAAAGACTGGATGGCCTGCTTCCAGCCAAAGCTGTGCAGAATGGTTGCGCCCCGAAGGAAGTGGGCTTGAGCTTCTGCAGAGTTGGTGGATGTTGGAAAATCGATTGTGCCTACGTCGGAAGCGTCAGCAGCCGATGCAAGCGGCAGCATCAGAGCGGCGATTAGAAGTAGGCTGTGACGCCTTTTGCCTCGGGCCATTCTGCCCCTTCGATCATTGTTGCTTCTCTTTTTAGTTCTGTTGTTACTTCTATCTGTGGTCCCCATTGCCCTTTCCTCCATAACCATCAACAGAACTTTACGCTTTCTCGAAGCATCATGTCACTGCCTCTTGATGCGCAATTGCTTATTGTCGCCAGCGCTAAGATCGGTGAACCTTGGTGCCTATGAATTGGTTAAAAGATCCTCTCGCATCCTTTCTGGTTGTGGGCATTGTTGTCTTCCTGCTCGCAGAATTTCTGGTGGAAGATGAAGTTTCCTACGATGTGGTTGTTCGCAACGCGGATATTCAGCGCCTTGCGGAACACTGGAGTTCGCAAATGCAGCGCGCCCCCACCGCCCAGGAGCTTACGCAGGTTCTGGAACAATATGTCAAAGACGAAATCTACTATCGGGAATCGAAGCGTCTCGGGCTGGATGTGAACGATACGATCGTCAGGCGACGCATGGTGCAGAAGCTGACATTTCTGACCGAAGACATCGTGCTGGCGACACCGATCGATGATGATGCGCTCTCAAAGTACCTTGATGAACACCAGGATCAGTATCGGGTAGCCCCCCGTTTCTCGTTTTCTCATCGCTACTTCTCGGTAGACCGACGTGAAGACGCCGAACAGGATGCACGCGTGGCGCTCGCCAACGAGGATAGTGGCGATCCATTTATGCTCGATAAGGAATATGAGCTGCTTACCGAACGTCGCATTGGTGATCTTTTCGGCCGCGCGTTTGCCGCCGAGGTGGCCAAACTTCAACCGGCAGATGAACCGCAGGGACCTTTTGAGTCAGCGTACGGGTGGCACGTGGTCACCTTAACTGAGGTGGCACCCGGCCATGTGCCCGGTCTCGCTGATATCAGGGAGCGCGTGGAAAGCGACGCCAAACAAACTGCTCGGGCTCAAGCCAATGATGCCTATTATCAGGACCTTCTTACCCGTTATTCCGTGGTGTATCCGGATGCTGTTGAGACACCTCAATGATCCGCTGGATTCTTGTTTTGGGTGTTCTCAACGGGTTCTGCCTGAACGCGGCAAACGCCCATGAACTGCGACCCGGCTATCTTGAGTTGGCCCAGGAGCAGTTGGCCGCCGAGAGTGGCCCAACTTACCGCATTGTGTGGAAGCAGCCCGTCGTGCAGAACGAGCCGCTCGCCATCGAACCGCGCTTTGCCGAGGAATGTGTTGTTTCGGATGTTACCCCGCCCACTGTCACCGGTGTTGCGATTGTCCACTATCTGCTCGCCGAATGTGACCTGGGGCAAACGCTCATTGAGATTGAAGGTCTGCAGGTTACTCACACCGATGTGTTGGTGAGGCACGAGACAATGGATGGTGAAGTCGCGAGCTTTGTGCTGCGTCCTGACCAGCCGGTGCTCGATCTCAAAGAAGGGGGTGCACCGACGTTTGACTATTTTGTGATCGGCGTTGAACACCTTGTTTTTGGTGTCGATCATGTTCTGTTTGTGATTGGCCTGTTTCTGTTCATTCGCGCGCCGCTTGCGCTGATCAAGACAATCACGGCATTTACTATTTCTCACAGCATCACGCTTGCGCTCTCCGTGATGGACCTGGTGAAACTGGACCAGGGCCCGGTCGAGGTGGTGATCGCCTTGTCCATCTTGTTTCTGGCACGGGAACTTGTGCAGGAAGAGAGCAAACGTTCGCGGCTGACTCTGGGTCGGCCTTGGGTGATGGCCTTTATTTTTGGCTTGCTGCATGGACTTGGATTTGCAGGGGCGCTTGCCGATATAGGGCTTCCCGAAGATGACCTGTGGTTGTCTTTGCTGCTTTTTAATCTTGGTATAGAGGCAGGTCAAATTGCGGTTATCTGCCTGCTTGCAGCGATAGCCTGGTTGTTGCGACAGGTGGATTGGCAAAAACACTTTGATAAAACCGCTGCCTGGGGCATGGGCTATGTCGCAGCGTTCTGGACGATAGATCGAGTCGCCAAACTGCTTTTTTGAACGCTGGTAACCTGAGACAGGCGAACTACTGTTGTGATGGAGACGGCGCTATACTGCCGATTCCGGCGAAGTAGTCACACGAATCAGCTCTTGAGGGGGAGCCATGAGAAATCTACTTTTGATTTTGTTTTTAATGACAACACTGCTGGCCTTTGGCTGCAGTCAGGAGCCCGCTTCTCAAACCGAGACAGCAACAGATGCGGGTGCCGATCCAGCTCCTGCGCAGGCTGAGCGAGAGATTGCCGTCAATCCGAATAAGAACGCCTATTTCGGTGATACGCATGTGCACACGGTGCTTTCGTTTGACGCCTTTATTATGGGCACGCGACGTACGCCGGACGATGCTTACGAATTTGCGAAAGGGGCGGCTATCGAACATGCCTCAGGGTTCAAGATGCAAATGAAGAAGCCGTTGGATTTTCTCATGGTTGCAGATCATGCGTTTTATCTCGGCATGATGCGGGAGATCTCCACGAGCGGCAGTCCATATGCGGATCATCGCCTGGGCGAAGTTGTAGCCGGGGCAACCAGCGCCGAAGGTTCTACCGCAGCCTTCCAAGCGGTGCTTGGACACCTGCGTGACCGCGATCCAAATTCGCCGGATGACCTGAATAATCTGGAAGTCCGCCGCAGTGCGTGGCAGGAAATTATCGAGTCAGCAGAACGTCACAACGACCCGGGTAACTTCACGGCGTTTATCGGTTACGAGTACACCTCGTCCGGACCCGAGGCTCAGAACCTGCACCGCAATGTTATTTTCAAAAACAGTCAGGTGCCCGCGACTCCGTTCAGCCGCCTGGACTCATTAAACCCGGAAGATTTGTGGGCCTGGATGGATGCCAACCGGGAGCAGGGGATCGAATCGATTGCAGTCCCGCACAATCCGAATGGTTCAAATGGCTGGATGTTTGAACCGACTTACTTCCAGTCGGACAAGCCGGTCGATGCCGCGTATGCGGACTTGAGAATGCGTAATGAACCGCTGGTTGAGAACTCTCAGGTTAAAGGTACATCCGATACCCATCCATTGCTGTCGCCAAACGACGAGTGGGCAGACTTTGAACTCATGGAGCTGAGAATTGCGTCTACGTTGGCGTCAAAGCCCGAGGGCAGCTACGTGCGGAATGCGTACCTGAACGGTATGCTGATGGAAGAGGAGTCCGGATTCAACCCCTATAAGTTTGGCGTTATCGCCGCATCAGATACTCACAATGCGGCAGGTTCCTTCGAAGAGGACAACTATTGGAGCAAAACCGGGTTGATGGATATCAATCCTGCAAGCAGAGGCTCGGTGCCGCTACCCAACTCTGATCCTGATGATCCGCAATTTGCATCGGGTGCCTCCAGCTTCTGGGGTGCGTCGGGCTTGGCCGGTGTGTGGGCAGAATCGAACACACGCGAATCGCTCTTCGACGCTATGCGAAGAAAAGAAACGTTTGCCACCAGCGGTCCGCACATCAGGGTACGGTTCTTTGGTGGCCAAGGCCTGGGCGAAAGTCTGGAAGGCGCCGATGATGTGATTGCGACCGCCTACGAAAATGGTGTGCCCATGGGTGGCGACATCAGGGGTGGCGATGAGGCCCCCAGTTTTTACCTCTGGGCGAGCAAAGATCCGGACACGCAGACACTCCAGCGCATTCAAGTGATTAAGGGCTGGATTGAAAACGGCGAGCGCAAGGAAGAAGTGTTTGATGTTGCGTGTTCGGATGGCGGCAGTGTGGATCCGGCAACCAATCGTTGTCCTGACAATGGCGCCCGAGTGGATATTGCTACCTGTGCGACCACGCCTGACAAGGGCGCCAACGAGTTGAGTGCAACCTGGACTGATCCAAATTTTGATGCGTCTCAATATGCCTTCTACTATGCACGCGTGCTGGAGAATCCGAAGTGTCGCTGGTCGACCTGGGACGCCATTCGTGCAGGTACCGCACCCAATCCGGACATGCACGCGACGATTCAGGATCGTGCCTGGTCATCGCCGATCTGGTACACGCCGAGCAAGGAAATGACGGTTGCCGCGAGCCGGTAGCCTGTTCATCAAATCGATTAACTGAGAATCAACTTAAGGAGTATCTCTTGCTATCTGATCAGACTTTCCAGGTAAACCCGCTGCCGACGATGGTGTTTAGCCGCGGCGCCGCCCAACAATTGAATAATCACATCCAATCGCTGGGCAAGACAGCTGCGCTGATTGTCACGGATAAAAATCTGGCAGCGAGTGGGGTCCTGGACCCTGTGATTGATGCGTTGAAAGCCGCCAACCTGAATGTGGAGGTTTTTGATGGTGTGGAACCCAACCCCACTGATCAGAACGTTGAGGCGGGAGCTGCCAAGCTTCGCGACTTGGGCGATGCATGTGTTGTCCCGATCGGCGGTGGCTCCTCTATGGACTGTGGCAAATCTGTGGCGCTTTTGGCAGCAAACGGCGGGACGGTGCAGGAACTGCAGGCAAATCTCACACCCAACCCTGCTGAAGCACCCGTCATTGCGGTACCCACCACGGCGGGTACAGGTTCGGAGACTAATGGCGCCTGTGTCATTACCAATACTGATCTCGGCCGCAAGACCTATGTGATCCACCCGACAATTGTGCCGAGCTTCGCGATTCTGGATCCGGATTTGACGGTCGGCCTACCCACATACCCGACCGCAACGTGTGGGTATGACGTACTGACCCATGCGGTAGAAGCATTTGTCGCGTTGGGCGCCAATGCTTATTCGGACACAATCGCTCGCGAAGCCATTGCCAAAGTTGCTGGCAATCTGCGTCGGGTTGTTCAGGACGGTTCCGATATTGATGCCCGCTCGGAAATGTTGCTGGGTTCAGCAATGGCAGCGCAGGCGTTTAACGTCGCCGGTCTGGGTACAGTGCATGGCACCGGCCACGCCATTTCGGCGCGTCTGAACGCAGCGCACGGTCAGACGCTGGCCACCATGTTGCCTCACGTCATGGAGTACAACATGCCGGAGCGCGAGGAAAAGTACGCTGAAGTTGCGCGGATTCTGAATCCGGATGGTCCGGCTACAGGAAGCGGTGCAATTGATGCAGCGATCCAGCTCCGAGCGGATATCGGCATTGATAAAACTATCTCGGACCTGGGTGGTGAGGATGATTTGCTGCCGATCCTTGTTGAGGATGCGACAGCCGATCCGGTGAACTTCACCAATCCTCGACCTGTCGATGCCGCTGCGTTCGAATCAATGTACAAGGCAGCCTGGTAGTCACGAGAGTTCCCTGGCGCGCTGTTCGCGCGTCCAGGGACTCAGTCCTTATTGGCTTGGCTCAAATTGACCAGGCTCTTTATTGACCGGGAAGGGTGACCTGACCCGTTGTCATCGCGGCAGTAAAGCCGCCGTCAACAAGCAGATTCACACCGTTTACATACGTAGCCAGATCAGAACCCAGAAACAGTAGGGCACGTGCCTGATCGTCTGGGGTAGCAACACGCCCAGCACCTGCATCGATTGCCCAATCGATAATCTCGTCGGTCATGGTTTCCCGAAATGCGGGTAGCAGTGGTGTATCTACGGGAGATGGACAGACGCTGTTCATCCTCAAACCATGGGCGGTGGCGGTTTTTGACATCTGCATCGTGTAGACCTGTACACATTCCTTCGAGAAGGAGTAACCGTCTGCCACCAGTTCCTGATTGTCGGCCACCCATGCGACCCCTTCGTCCCAGCTGTCGATCCCCAGGAATGGAATGATCTGGGTGAGGTGTTCCGGCCACCGGTTACCCGCCACCGAGGCGGTGTTCACAATGGCACCCCCGGCATTGAGCTTGGACAGGAGTCTACTGGTCAGTCTTTTCAAGCCAAGTATGTTCACGCGCATAACCGTGTCGGCAGGCAGCGTGGCGGCAACGCCTGCGTTGTTGAACAAGACATCGATCGTCTCATCAGCTGAGGTCAGCGCGTCTGCTGCAGCATCGATGGACACGGGGTTGCCCATATCCGTTTCGATGTAGTTGTCCACTGGGGTTTCTGGTTCTTTTATGTCCAGTACCGTGATCCGAGCCGCGCCTGCCTGACGCAGAAGGTCCACCAGCGCGGCACCAATACCGGAGTAGGCCCCGGTGACGACAACGTTTTTTCCTTCGTAGCTGATCAGTGAATCCATGTTTGCCGCGTCCCTCTTGTGTTTCTATGAAACGCGACATGTTACGCGAAAACTGGCGAGGGGCGAGTTACCTCGCGGTTTGAGACGTTATTGACATATTTGCACAAATAAGCAAATATAATTGGATGGATATAAACGAACGACATGATCTCGCACGGCTTTTAAAGGCATTAGGTGAGTACAACCGTCTTTCGCTTGTGTACGAACTGTGTGGCTGTGCCGAACCTGAAAACGCCATGTGTTTGTGTGAGTGCTGCAGTGTGGATGCATCTGTTGCGTCTCGACACTTAAAAGCGCTGGCTCAGGAAGGCATTGTGCAGATTGAAAAGAAGGGCAGAGAAAGACTGTACTCACTCAATCGTACTGAAACTGCACAGCAACTGCGGGCGTTGGCCGACCAGATCGAAGGAGGCGGTCGTGCGCCCACTCAGGAAGAACCTGAGACTTTACTCGCTGAAACTTGAAAGGAGTTTTTCTAATGGCTGACGATGAAAAAAAGTGCAACTGTGACTGTGAATCAAAGACCTGTTGCGAGGAACGCACATGTGAGTGCTGCAAGGATGAATGCTGCTGCTAGCGCAGTTGTTGTACGGGGTTGCGCTTAGCGCAACCCCGTAACGTTTTCCTCAATGTGTGCGACAAACGCATCGACAGACATCGTGCCGAGATCGTCACCTTTCTGAGTACGCACTGCGACCTCACCGTTTTCAACTTCTCTATCCCCCACAACAAGCAGGTAGGGAATCGCCTGGAGAGTGTGCTCGCGGATTTTGAAGCCCACCTTTTCGTTCCTGAGATCTGAAATCACTCTGACGCCTTTGTCTTTCAGTCGTTTTTCGACGTCGTAGACGTACTCATCCTGTTTGTCGGTGATGGTCATCAACACGGCCTGCACGGGTGACAGCCAGACCGGAAATTTCCCTTCGTAGTGTTCGATCAGGATGCCGATAAACCTTTCAAGAGACCCGAATAGCGCGCGATGCAGCATGACAGGGCGCTTGTCACGACCGCCGCTTTCATCAACGTAGGAAATATCGAAGCGCTCGGGCAGATTCATATCTACCTGCAAAGTTCCGCATTGCCAGTCGCGGCCGATCGCATCCCGTAGAACAAATTCCAGTTTGGGTCCGTAAAACGCGCCTTCACCGGGGTACAGGACGTAGTCCAGTCCCATCACATCCAGCGCATTGCTTAGTGCCCCTTCCAGCTTGTCCCACACCTCGTCGCTGCCGATGCGCTTTTCGGGACGGGTGGAGAGTTTGATGACAACGTCTTCGAAGCCAAAGTCTTTGTAGATATCCAAGACGAGCGCGACGACGTCAATGCACTCCTGTTCCATCTGTTCTTCGGTGCAGTAGATGTGGGCGTCATCCTGGGTAAAGTGACGCACCCGCATCAGGCCATGCAGAGCGCCCGATGGCTCGTATCTGTGCACTTTGCCGAATTCGGCCATGCGCAGTGGAAGGTCGCGGTAGCTCTTCAGCCCTTGTGCGAACATGGACACGGAGCCCGGACAGTTCATGGGTTTCAGCGCAAAGATGCGTTCATCTTCGGTCTGGGTTGAGAACATGTTCTCGCGGTAGTTGAACCAGTGGCCAGAGGTTTCCCACAAGCTGCGATCCATGACGTCGGGCGTATTCACTTCGACATAGCCGGCTTCTTCCTGGCGCTTACGCATGTAGTCCAGGAGCTCAAGAAACAGTGTCCAGCCTTTCGGATGCCAAAACACCGATCCAGGTGCTTCTTCAGCGAAATGGAAGAGATCAAGTTTGCGACCCAGTTTACGGTGGTCGCGTTTTTCAGCTTCTTCCAGGCGATGCAGATAGGCCTTGAGTTCTTTCTTGTCCCGCCAGGCAGTACCGTATATTCGCTGGAGCATTTCGTTGTCGGAATTGCCGCGCCAATAGGCACCCGCCAGTTTTGTAAGTTTGAATGCTTTCGGTAGTTTGCCGGTGCTGGGCAGGTGCGGGCCGCGACATACATCAAACCACCCACCCTGACGATAAACAGACACTTCCTCCCCTTCGGGGATAATGTCTTCGATGATCTCAACTTTGTACGCTTCACCGATATCACCAAACGCCCGTTTAGCCTCGTCGCGGTCCCAAACTTCTCGTTCGATGGGCAGGTCTCGCCCAACGATTTCGGTCATCCGCTTTTCTATCTGCTCCAGGTCGTCCGGGGAGAAAGGCTCTTCACGTGCAAAGTCGTAATAAAAGCCGTCTTCGATTGCGGGACCGATGGTCACTTGCGTTCCGGGAAACAATTCCTGGACAGCTTGCGCCATCACGTGTGCGGCGTCGTGACGTATTAACTCGAGTGCTTCGTCGCTTTTGCTGGTGATAATCGCAACGTCTGCGTCCTGCTCGATGAGGTAGGAGGTATCGACAAGCTGGCCGTCGACTTTACCGGCAAGCGCGGCTTTAGCCAGACCTGGGCCGATATCGAGGGCCACGTCATGGATAGTGACAGCCTGATCAAACTGGCGTGAAGAACCGTCGGGTAGGGTAATTTGAGGCATGTGTATGCGCTCCTCTTTCAGTGGCGACCCTTACCAGAGGCCGCGTGGTTAATAGAAGGTGCTACGTAGAAAGCGCGCGCATTATAGGGCGATCGATCTGCAAAAAACACCTTCAAAAATGTGCGCCTTTCCTCAACCGGGCACCTCGTCGAGGCGGATAAGCCGATGTTTGCGCCACCCTTTTGCCAGCAGCCACGTAGTGGCAACAGGCAAAAGGGTGCTTGTAGATGGTGGACCCACTGCATCCCTCCAACCATCGAAGAACGGACCTGAACTCCAATGATCCATTTCAACGGCAGGGCGTCTACCGTGACACTGAACGTAGTGTTTACGTGTGTTTAGGAGAACATACGCCAGCGCATTCCGTACTTCTCTGGGCGTCTTCAGCGTTCTGACGTGATATCTACCCTCTAACACCTTCCCACTCCGTTTGAACACCCGGTTCACCGCCCGCGCAAACCGGGCTGAGAAGCTCTTCATACCGTTAGCAAGCGTTGTTTTGTCTTTGGCCTCCACAAGGCAGTGCACGTGATTGGTTTGAAGTGAGTAATGCACGATCCGAAAGCCTGCTCTTGAGGCTGAACCTGCGAGGACTTGATAAAACGCTCGATTGAACTTGGGCGTACGTAGCTTAGGGATACCCTCTCTGACTCTAATAGTCACATGCAGAGGATGTCGCGAAGCAAACGCGTCCCGCTTGATGTGATGGATGATCCGTCTAGCTGCAACTCGTGGCCGACCCGCACCTTCCTGGCGCCCGCCGAACTTTCTCTTGATAGGAAAGTCGAGTTTTAGCTGGCTTTTTATAACATCCATACGCACAAGAATAAGGCTATGTTACAGGTTTGTCAATGAGAAAAGCCCCTAAACAGCTACAGTTTCGACAATAAGAATGAGGCTGCGGGGCCGTGGGTCGGCTGCGCTCACCTAAAGGCTCCGCCGCCCCCCGGCGTAGCGCGATAAACACCTACAGGAAACCAGAGGTAGAAATTGTCCAGATAACCCCACCCTGTTTGCCACACGATAGCCGGTCCGAGGAAGCTACAGCCCCACCGCGATCCAACCCCACCCCTCCCTAACCAACCTCTTCCCCAGCCCAAGAGATCCAGCAGGAAACTAAACCCACCCGGCTCACCAATCCGTACCCTATGTGATACCTTTCCACACTATGAACATCTCAGAACACTTTTCCGCAAACTACTACGAAGCTCGGAACAAATTCGTTTCGTTGTGCACATCCCACGGTTTCACGGTAGACGCCAATATCCTTGACAGCGAAACAGGACCCGACGGTGGCGAACTTGCGATGGATGTCGCGGTGAAAGGTGATGCAAATGCCTCCCGTGTAGTTGTCCTGTTCAGTGGTACTCACGGGGTTGAAGGGTACTGCGGTTCGGGTATTCAGTGCGCTTTAGTGGCGTCAGGGTTTTTCGATCAACTTCCGGCTGACCTAAAGGTTGCGCTTGTCCATGCGGTCAATCCATATGGTTTTGCGCATAACCGGCGAGTGAACGAAGACAACATTGATCTGAATCGAAACTTCCTGGACTTTGGTAGTGAAGTACCCAGCGACAATGGGTATGGAGATCTGCATGAGTTTCTTGTCCCGGAGCAATGGGCAGGGGAGGTGCGTAGTGCCGCTGATGCTGCGCTTGCTCAGTATGCGAAAGACCATGGTGCGGGCGCGTTTCAGCACGCTGTGTCGGGTGGACAGTACACACACAACGAGGGACTTTTTTACGGCGGGGCGGCGGCGAGCTGGTCAGCGCAGACGGTCCTTTCGGTAATCGCAGAGCTTGCGGCACAGGCGGAACATGCCTATTTCATCGATTTTCACACCGGTCTTGGGCCCTACGGATTTGGGGAGATCATTGCAGCAGGCTATCCAGAGCAGGTCAGCCGCACGTTTGCGTTCTATCACGATTTTGAGCTCACGGATCCGGATGCAGGTACTTCCTCATCCGCGCCCGTGCAGGGCACCATGGCGCATGGCGCAGAGCGTGCCCTGCCAGGCGTGGCCACTCATTTTATTGCGCTTGAGTATGGCACCTTGCCGATGAAGGATGTCATGACCGCGCTCAGGGCGGACAACTGGTTGTATGTTTCTGGTGCGATCGATGACCAGGCTGTTGCTAAGCCTTTAAAACAGCAGGTCAGGGATGCGTTTTATTGTGATGAAGACAAATGGAAGTCCATGGTCTATGAGCGCGCGCTTGATGTAGTTGAATCGACGATGCACAAATTGCGTGGTTAAATTGAAGCAGAGATAAACAGAGGGGATAAGTATGTCAGGGCCAATCAGCGTGTACTTCGTGTGTGGTGGCAAATACCACGACATGGATTTTGTTCGTTTGGAAATGCTTAAACTTTTTGCGGAAGAGCAGCGGTTTCGTGTCAATGTCGGTGCCGACTATTCCAAAATTGACGAGATTACGGCTGCAGACATATTGGTGACCTACACCGTCGACGTTGTGCCGACGGAAGAAGAGACTGAACAGTTGGAAGAGTGGTTGAAGGCAGGCCATAAGTGGTTTGCGCTACACGCAACCAATTCGATTCTGGAATTCACGGACAATGGCGTTGACTGTCCGAGGAAGGCTCCGAAGTTCATGAACATGTTAGGCAGCCAGTTCACGGGTCATCCCCCGATCGAATATTACTCAGTAACACCAGAGACAGGTAAGGAGGAGCATCCGCTTGTCGCTGGTATTGATCCGATGTTGGTTGAAGACGAACTCTATGTCTCAGAGTTTTACGATGACGTTGAAGTTCTGCTGAAGACGCGTTGGGGAGGCGAGTGTTCGGGGTTTGTAGAAGCCGACGTAGAAGAACGTGATCATCCAATTATGTACTTGCGCAAGTATGGCGAAGGTGAAGTCCTGTTCTTAACTCTGGGACACGCGCGGTCCAAATACGATATGCAACCGATGATGGATGTTTACCCGAAGATGGAACGCGGCGCCTGGACGGTACCCGACTTTTACGAACTGCTGCGACGCGGGCTCAAGTGGAGTGCAGGTCAGATCGCAGCCTGATCGACTATTGGACAAAACCATCTCACCTGCCTTATTCGGGGTAGGTGAGTTGGCCTTCAGAACTGCCAGCACCGGCAGAGATTTCCAGCACTGCGTGCCCGTGGTGTATTCGTCCGAATTCATCTTTTGCCTGAACGGTGACGGTATGTGTGCCTACGCCTAAGGTGTCGTCCAGATCGCCCACAAACAAATGGGTCGACGGAGTTGCCTCAACCCAGCTTTTTTTAGTGTCTCGATGGCGGTTGAACTGCTCGAGGATATAGGGGTCCTGTCGAATGGTGCGTGTGAGCGGGAGGAAATCCCCATCTCCAATTCGATAGACAACCTCAGATTTGGGGCCGCCGTCGAACAGGTTCACGATAATGGAGGCAGCAGGGACCTCATCGATGGACATTCGTCCGTCCAGGAGTTCGCCATGTGCAAAGTCGCGGATACCGTCGGCGCGAAGTTGATGATGTGCTACGTCAAAGATGATGCGCATTTGATAGTCCGCCGGTTTGCCTGCGCCCTTGAAACGCACTGACAGATCTGTCCCGTCCACTTCGAGGACGTGGTACCCGTTCGGTGTGCCGTCGCGTTGGTCGGTGATCGCTATCCCACGTTCATCAAATGGACCACTCCACCATGAACCGGAAACGGTGGCCAGTACGTGGTGATGGAACGTGCCCGGACCGTCAAACCCTTCAGCCTCACCAAAATAGACATGGTCCGTTGTATGCGTATGACCCGCTACCGAGTAGAGGTTTGGGCGTCCGTTCAAAAGTTTGAAGAGCCGCTCTCGATTGGTGGTGGCATAGGTCCCGGCTTCGTTACCCAAAGGTGCATGGGTTGCAATGAAGACAAGGCGGTCGTTATCGACATACTCAAGCTCTCTTTCAAGCCACCTGAGCTGCGCGCGACTTAAGCTTGCATCGTAGCCTCCGTTCCCGCGCACATCGCCCGGGTCTGCCTGACCACCGCCCTTATACTCTATGTTGTCCAACACCACGATCAACGCATCGGCATATTCGAAAGCGTAATAGGGCGGTCCAAAAAAGCGCTTGAAGGTTTCCAGGGAATGGCGGTCATCTTCAGCTTCAAAATTGATTTCATGGTTGCCCGGCACGTTGTACCAGGGGATGCCTATCTGAGCGATGAGCGCGTTAAACCTGGGGAACATGGAGAGATCATCAAACAGGATATCTCCCATGGTCATGCCGAATGCAGCCTTGGTGCCGATGAGTTCTGCGATGACGTCGTCGCGGATGTAGTCGAGTTCTCGGTCTGTCATCGGCTGCGTGTCGGCGAAGAGGATCGCCTCAAAGTTTTTGGCTTCCTCTCGCGCCACCAGCGGGAAGTTCACTTCTTCTGGCAACGGTCCCGTTGGTTCGATACCGGCATAACGCATGCCGGGTGGGGACCCCGCCGGCTGGTAGATGTAGTAAAACTGCGGAATCATGTGATGATTTACCGGAGTCGCATAGTCGCGAGGTTTCGTGATGAAGATGATGCTTTCTTCGTCGACAGTAATTGAATAGCGACCGTCGGCGTCCGTGGTCACGATATCAGTACCGTTGCTGACCCGAACTCCGGCAAGGCCATCCTCATTGGCGTCGATCACGCCGTTGCGATTATCGTCGATGAAAACGCGGCCGGTGGCCGTGGTATCGGCAAGCGATTGGCTCATGGTCACACAGAGCAGGGGCATAAGGATCGCACGCATCACAGTCTCCGCAGGTTGGGTGTGCTCACTTTACCCCGAAGTAGTTGTCAGCGCGCGCCCCTTCTGCATGGGCTTGTGCGGTAGTCCCTGCGTCTGCCGGTGTTCAAGGGACTCGCCTTTATGAATGCGGCAGTTATGATACTGCTTAATCAATCACCCTACACAGCCAGGAGAGCGTGGTCATGCAAGACGACGATTCGGTCAGTAATCCTCGAGCCAATGACGCAGTAACCTTTCAGGATGTTCTGGAACGCAGAATGTCCCGTCGTAACATCATGCACAGCGCGATGAAACTGGGTGCCGGTGTCATGATTCCGGGTACACTCGGCGCAACGTTGACGGGGTGTGCGGACCAGCCAGAACCAGAGATGCCTGAAACAGCGCAAGCAGATGTAATGACGGGCAGCTTTGATTTCGCAGAGATACCGCGCGGGATGGACGCTACTCACCATGTCCCGACCGGCTATGAGGCAGAAGTGCTGATCAGATGGGGTGATCCTCTATTCCCGGATTCGCCGGTGTTCGATCCGACCGGCCAAACCGCAGAGGCTCAGGCAAAGCAGTTTGGCTACAACTGTGATTTCGTGGGATTTTTCCCGTTGCCCTCTAACGTTGGCGAAGGGCAGCGCGGCCTGTTGTGTGTTAACCACGAATTCACTTCTACGCTACTTATGTTCCCCGATGTCGCACAGAACTTTCCGGCATCGATGACGGAGTCTCTGTGCGACGTTGAGATGGCTGCACATGGTGGCAGCGTGGTGGAAATCGTCGAGAGCGGAGGCACATGGCGAGTAAAACAGGATTCCCCATTTAACCGTCGCGTCATGGGTTACGGTACACCCATGGTGTACAGCGGTCCTGCGGCCGGTAGCTCTCGCCTGAGCGTGAGCTCAGATCCGGCTGGTATGGCGGGTACGGGGACCATCAATAACTGTGCTGGCGGTATGACCCCGTGGGGCACTTATCTGATGGCAGAGGAAAACATCCACGGGTATTTCCAGGGGGAAGTCCCGGCGGATCACGCAGAAGCGGGAAACCACGCGCGTTACGGCGTTCCCGGTGGATGGTTTCAGTGGGGCAGGTTTAATCGGGAGTTCAATGTCGGCCTGGAACCGAACGCACCCAACCGCTACGGGTGGGTAGTGGAGGTCGATATCATGCGCCCCGACTCGAAGCCAAAGAAACGTACCGCCTTGGGCCGCCTGAAGCACGAGGGTGCGGAAACTGTGATTGCGTCGGATGGCCGCTTGGTCGTCTACATGGGTGACGACGAACGCTTTGAATACGTTTACAAGTTTGTCACGACCGGAAAGTATGACGCGAGTAATCGTGAGGCCAATCTCGATTTGTTGGATGAGGGCACGCTCTATGTGGCGCGCTTTAATGAAGATGGAACGCTCGCATGGTTGCCGCTCGTCCATGGCAAGGGGCCACTGAATGCGGAGAACGGATTTGATTCGCAGGGCGATGTGGTCATCGAAGCTAGGCGAGCTGCTGATTTGCTTGGTGCTACGCCGATGGATCGCCCGGAGGATGTGGAAGCTCAACCGGATACTGGCAGAGCGTATGTGATGCTGACCAACAACACCCGCCGGCAAGACGATCAAGTGGATAGCGCAAACCCTCGCGCGAACAATGCGTATGGGCACATCGTCGAAATTGTGACGCCGGATGGCGGCGACCATACGGCGGAAGCGGCAACCTGGGAGGTTCTGATCCTGTGTGGAGACCCAGAAGACCCGGCGGTGGGTGCAAATTGGAACGCAGCAACCAGTGAAAACGGGTGGTTTGGCAGTCCGGACAATTGCGCTTTTGATGCCGCTGGACGGTTGTGGGTATCAACCGACGGCAACCCTGCTACGGGTGCTGCCGATGGCGTTTGGGCAATTGAAACTGACGGGCCGATGCGTGGCACCGGTCGCGCGTTCTTCAGAGCACCGGCAGGGGCTGAGGTTTGCGGGCCGCGCTTCACGCCTGATGGCAAGACACTGTTCGTTGCTGTGCAACACCCGGGGGATGGGCAGCAAGCCACCTATGCAACACCCTCTACGCGATGGCCGGATTTTGATCCTGCGGTGCCGCCGAGACCCAGCGTCGTGGCGATCAAACGAACGGATGGTTCTCCTATCGGCTAACTAACCATTCGGATGTAGATGATATAATATATCCGGATCTACCAATTTGAGGTGATGTGTCTTGAGCACGCAAAAAGCTGCGCGCGGTTGGGATGTATACGCGGCAGGATTGTCTTCGCTATGTATGGTGCACTGCCTGGGCTTCCCGTTGGTGACCGCATTGCTGCCAGCAGCTTCGTTTGTAGGGGACAGCCATTTCGTTCATGTTGTCATGGTGCTGTTGGCAGCACCGGTGACATTATGGGTGGTGCAGCGTGAGTATGTTGCGGATGGCAGTTGGCTCTTTATTGCTACCGCTCTGAGCGGGCTGAGCCTGATGCTCGTTGCTGTGACCATTCACGCGCTAGAACAGTTTGAGGTAGTGCTCACGCTCACGGGTGGTACGCTCCTTGCCGCGGCACATATCCGGCGTTGGTTTAACCATGAACAAAAGGGTGACGCGCCAAGCCATGGCAGCTGAAACTTCAGAGTCTGAGGAAGACGCGGTTCTGGATGTCGAGGATCTGCGTTTCAATTACGGTGACAAACAAATCGTTGATCTGAGCAGGTGCACGCTTGCGGCAGGTGACTCACTGGCTGTGATCGGCCCGTCAGGATGCGGCAAAACCACGTTTATGCACTTGTTGGCGGGCTTGTTGTCACCCTCCAGCGGCAGCATCAACGTGCTTGGGCGAGATATCAGCTCTCTGGGGCAGGGCGAGTTGGATCGCTTTCGCGGTCAGCACATGGGCATGGTGTTTCAACGCTTGTTTCTCCTGCCTGCATTAACCGTTCGACAGAACATCAGGTTGGCGCAGCAGATGGCGAGACAACCCAGTGACGAGAAGCGCATCGATCAGCTGATACGGGAACTTGGCTTGGAAGGTCTCGAAAACCAGAAACCGCGCACATTGAGCCAGGGGCAAGCTCAACGGGTTGCCATTGCCCGTGCGCTGGTGCACTCGCCTGCGCTTATTCTGGCTGACGAGCCAACTTCCGCGCTTGACGATGAGCATGCTGAAGCGTCACTGGATTTATTGAAACGTTCTGCAGCGAGAGTGAATGCAGGGTTGCTCGTTGTTACGCACGATGAACGGGTGCGTGGCCAGCTGGGTGGCGAACTGCAAATGGAGAAACTGTCGTGACCTGGCTGCGGCTTGCTTTTGCCGACCTGTTACTGTCACCGCTGACGACGTTGGTGAACGTGCTGTTGATGGCACTGGGTGCTGCGTCCATCGTTTTACTCCTCCTGGCGAGTTCACAGTTCGCATCGACGATGTCCAGAGATGCAAAAGGTATCGATTTGGTGGTGGGTGCGCTGGGCAGCCCCGTGCAACTGGTTCTCTCGGCGGTGTATCACGCTGATATACCTCCGGGTAACGTGAAGTTAGCGGATGTAAAACGATGGTCGGAAGACCGTCGCGTTGCCACCGCAATTCCGCTGTCACTGGGCGACAGCTTCCGTGGGTATCGCATTGTCGGTACAACGCACGACTATATTGATCTCTACTCGGCAGAGCTTGCTGAAGGGCGTGAGTGGTCGCGCACCATGGAAGCTGTGGTCGGGGCTGCAGTGGCCGAGTCTGGCGCCATCGGCATAGGTAGTACATTTGCCGGGGCGCATGGTTTTGTCGAAGGCGGAGACAGCCATGACGCGGAGCTGTACCGTGTTGTGGGGGTGTTGGCGCCTACCGGGACAGTAATTGATCGGTTGGTACTGACCTCTTTGGAGAGCGTGTGGGATCTTCACGATGAAGGAGCACACGATCATGAGGAACATGCTGATCATGACGAGCATGGTGACCATGAGGAACATGCTGATCACGACGAGCATAGTGATCATGAAGAACACGCTGACGACGACGAACATGGTGACGATGAGGAGCACGCTGATCATGACGAGCATGGTGACCATGAGGAATATGCAGATCACGACGATCATGGCGATCACGAGGATCACATTGCGGAGGATGCTGAGATTACCGCCATGTTGTTCCGCTATCGTTCACCGCTCGCAGCGACAACCTTACCGCGCGATATCAACTCAGCGGGATTCCTGCAAGCGGCCGCGCCTGCTATGGAGGTCACCCGTATATTGCAGTTGGTTGGGGTTGGGATGACAGCACTGCAGGCGTTTGCGTGGGTGCTGGTGGCCACCGCTGCACTGTCCATTTTTGCTGCGTTGTACGGCTCACTCCGTTCCCGCAGAGGAGAACTTGCGATGCTGCGCTGCCTTGGCGCAACGCGATCTGAACTATTGGTTTATTTGGTTATCGAAGGGTTATTACTCTCTGTGATGGGTGTGGTCCTGGGCTTTCTTGTTGGACATGTCCTGATGGAGCTTGTAGGACTATGGTTGGCAAGCACCCGTGGCGTGGTAATGACCGGCTGGATCTGGATAGCTGAAGAAAGTTTATTGCTGATCGGCCTATTTTGTACCGGCGTCTTGGGTGCCATAATCCCTGCTATTCAAGCCTATCGTACAGATGTGGCAACAACGTTGAGCGAAGCTTAAAAGCTCGCAGCATTAAGGTTGGAGAACAGAAACATGGCGGTTGATAAGTGGCTGATACCACTGGCATTGATAACCGGAATGACGGTCTGCGCACACACAGTTGCTGCTGAGGAGAACTTTGGTGAGTTAACCGCAGAGGAGCTTGCCGTTGAAGACCCAAGCAAGCCTGTCCTGGCGGCAGACGTTAAAGAAGTAGTACTCGAAGGCGTCCTGGAGTTTGGCTACCAGGATGAGCAGGGTCGCTACGTTATTGATATCTTCGAGCGCGATCGAGCCTATCTGGGAGTTAAGATATTGACTCCGGATGGACGGCCTGTTGTTGGCGCGGTTCCCAACATTGCAATAGAAGGGTCCAGCCAACTTGTACTGAATGAACTGATGTCAGACGAAGTGGGCATCATGCGGTTTGAAGTTGTCGGCGGGGACATGGGGCTGGATACAGTGTCCGCCAGCATCGGTGATTCAAAAATCGAATATGCAATCAACGTGATCAGTCTTCGCGCTGCCGGATTTCCCACCCCAAAAGAGATTGAAGGTGGTATCCCCTGGAGTGAGCTGATGCAGGCACGCCTGGATTACGAAGGCTTTAATCTGGTGGCCACGTTTCCTGAAAGCGTGCAGAAACGATCGGGTCAAACGGTGAAGCTCTCCGGTTTTATGATGCCGTTGCAGCCGGAACAGAAACAAAGCCATTTCCTTCTAACGTCCAACCCGCCCAGCTGCTTTTTTCACATCCCCGGCGGACCCGCTGGTTCGGTTGAAGTGCTGGCGCCTGAAGGCATAGAAGTATCCTGGGGCCCGGTGGTTGTGGAAGGACGTTTCGAACCACAGGAAAGCAGTAATATGGGCGTGGTTTATCGATTGTTAGACGCCAAACTGGTGGCTGATTAGCGCTGCGAGAACTGATTCGTGGGCAAGGCACAAAAACAACTCACCGCAGAACAGCTGAAAGTTGTTGAGCACAAATGTGCAGAGCATGGTGCTCGCTTAACGCCAGCAAGGCTTACCGCTTACACCGAGCTCATGTCGTGCCCGACGCCCATATCGGCCTATGAACTCATCGCGCGCCTCGAGAAGCTTCAAGATCGGAAAATTGCGCCGCTGACCGTATATCGCCATCTGGATTTCCTGATGCAGGTAGGTCTGGTTCACAAGCTGGAATCCAAACAATCCTATATCGCTTGCGATCACCCTCAGCACAAGCATGAAAGCCAGTACCTGCTTTGTTCGTCCTGCGGTAAGGCGGACGAACTTGATTCAGATCAGCTGGGCAAAATCCTGAACAAGCTCACCAACCAGAAAGGGTTTAAACCGGTTAGCTCGGTTGTTGAAGTAACCGGCTTATGCAGCGACTGCAGATAAGCAGTCGCAGATAGCTGGCGTCGGTGGGCTAGCGCTTCAGTTCCATCCCATCCATTTCACCAGAGTCCCGCCAGGTCTTCAGCAGGGCATTAAACGCGTTTGGTCCAGGTGCAAACGTCTCACCTTGCAGACCGCCGCCTTCGCTCGCGATTTTACCTTCGTTGTTGTAATACCCAGGTGTGCAGTTATCGAAGAACTCGATATTCATGATGGAAAGGCTGCGAATGGTCTGCACCCACGCAGCTTCCGCCTCTTCGGTGGGGTGTGCGTACTTAGCCCCGCGTTCGTTTACCTGATTGATCACATAGGCAACGTGACGAGCCTGGTCATCCAGTACGGCGGTGAGGTTGGCAGAAAAAGCGTTTTGACCAAATCCCACCTGAAAACAGTTTGGAAATCCATTCACCGCGTAGCCATGCAGTGTTTTTAGACCATCAGCCCAATAATCGGTCAGGCTCCGGCCGTTCTGGCCTGTAATTTCGTAACCTGCTCGACGTGTGTAAGCGGTACCCACCTCAAAGCCTGTTGCATAAATAATGCAATCAACTTCGTACTCGACGCCGCCAGCGACCACACCCTTGGGCGTGATGCGCTCAACCCCCTGCGTTTCGCTTGTGTCGATCAGCGTGACGTTCGATCGATTGAAGGTGGGCAGATATTCATCGTTGAAAGTAGGGCGTTTGCAGAATTGGCGATACCAGGGTTTCAGTTTTTCGGCAGTGTCATCATCCTGAATGGTGTTCTGGACGCGCGCGCGGATCCCTTCCATTTTCTGCATGTCCGCCAGCTCAGCCAGTGCCATCATCTCCTCGATGGAGACATTGCCACCGTCCTCAGAACCGCCGCGCATGTTTGTCAGGAGGCGAGCAATATCTGTCCATCCGTCTGCGACCAGATCTTCCTCAACCGGCTGGCCGGTGAGTACCGCGTTAAAATTTTCTCGTCTGGCTTGTTGCCATCCAGGCTGGAGCGAGTTGAACCATGCTTCGTCGGTTGGCTTGTTGCCGCGCACGTCAACTGAAGAGGGAGTGCGCTGAAATACGTAGAGGTGCTCCGCATTCTCCCCCACATAAGGTACCGCCTGAATAGTGGTCGCTCCCGTACCTATGACGGCGACCTTCTTGTCCTTCAAGCCCGTCAGGTTGCCCGTATGGTCGCCGCCTGTGTAGTCATAATCCCATCGACTTGTATGAAACGTATGGCCTTCAAACTCATCCAGACCTGGAATGGCTGGTAACTTGGGACGGTTCAGTGGACCGGTGGCCATTACCACAAATCGGGCACGAAGCTCGTCGTCTCGATCGGTGGATACACGCCAACGCGCCAGATCTTCGTCCCAGTTGAGCGCTGTTACCTTGGTCTGCAGGATCGCATTTTCGTAGAGGTTGTAGGCTTGAGCGATACGTTTCGAATGATCGTAAATCTCTGGCGCATATGAGTACTTCTCCTTTGGCATGTACTCCAGCTCTTCCAGCAGTGGCAGGTAGCAATATGACTCGATATCGCATTGTGCGCCTGGATAGCGATTCCAGTACCAGGTACCGCCAAAGTCTCCTCCGGCCTCGATAATGTGCACATCCTTGATACCTGCTTCCGTGAAACGGGCGCCTGCCAGCAGGCCGCCGAAACCGCCGCCGATAATGATGACTTCTACGTCTTTGTCCAGAGCCTCGCGCTCTTCGCGCTCGACGTAAGGGTCATCAATGAAGTGAGCAAACTCATCTTTCACTTCAACGTATTGGCTGTTGCCATCGTCCCGCAGGCGTTTGTCCCGCTCCGCCTTGTATTTGGCGCGGATCTGATCCGGATCGAAGCCCAGGTTTGAATATTCTTTCGCTAGTTTTGCCACAGTACCGCCCTTACAGCTTTGACCAACCGGATATGTTTCCAGTTTTTGAAGTGTCTTGCTACCCCGCGTTTTTTGTAACATCGGTACGAGCCTCACGAACGAGAAAAATGAAACGAATTCTTCGATGGGTCGCCGGTCTTCTGCTGGCCTATGTCATGGTCGGGGTGCTGCTGTATGTCGTTCAGCGACAGATCGTGTTTGCGCCGTCCCATACTCGTGTCCTCCCGCAGGATGCCGGTTTAGAAAAGACAGTTGTGGTCGAGCTGGCTGATGATGCGGGTGAGGTGTTGTACAACTGGTATACCCCAGCACGGGGAACCCAGCCGACGCTGCTGTACTTCCACGGCAACGGCGGAGCCATTCACGGTAGAGCGTATAAAATTCGCCAATATGCCGATCGCGGCATTGGTGTCTTTATTGTCGGCTATCCCGGTTACGGCGGGAGTGGCGGTCAACCCACAGAACCCACTCTCGTTGCTGCAGCGTTGAGAGCATACGACCACCTTACAAACACGCTGGGTTTGAGGCCCCGTGATATCGTCATTTACGGCGAATCTCTGGGCAGTGCGGTGGCCACACAGGTGGCCGCCAGACGTGAAGCGCAGGCGCTTGTGCTCGCGGCGCCCATGTACTCCATCGAGCAGATCGCGGTAGATCAGTACCCGTTTCTGCCGGTGCGTTATCTCATCAAAGACAAGTTTCGCTCGCACGAGGTCATTCAGAAAGTCGGCATGCCGCTCCTTGTCGTGCACGGTGCTCGCGATGGTCTGATCCCCATCGAGAGCGGGCAGGCGCTGTTCAACGAAGCAGCTGAACCGAAACGGTTTGTGACTTTGCCTCAAGCCCGGCATAACGATCTCTACAACTACCCGATTGTGGACGCCGTGGTAGAGTTTCTTTTTCAAACAAACCTTCAAACGAGCGACCCAGCGGACCAGGCAGCAGATTGATGACAGACGCAGAGAAGTCGCATGAATTGGCGGACGAAGAATCGGGCCGGCGGGACCTCGCCGCCGCGCTGCAACTCGCCGCCCACTTCGGGTTTAACGAGGGGATCTGCAATCACTTCAGCCTGCAGCTGGCCGACGGACGATTTCTTCTGTCCCCACATGGTATTCATTGGTCGCTCGTCCGTTCAGCCGACATTCTGGCGGTGGACCCCGCCAACCCTGCAACAGAAGCCGAAACAACCGCGCTCAACATACACGGCGCCATACACGCTCAGCATGCCGGTGCTGCGTGTGTCCTGCATACGCACATGCCGTGGGCAACGGCGCTTACCTGTGTTGAGGAAGGCCGTCTGCTGTATGTGCACCAGAACAGCCTGCGCTTTTACGACGATGTTGCCTATGACAGAGATTATGCCGGACTCGCCGAAACAGCCGAGGAGGGTGCGCGCATTGCGATGTGTCTCGGAGGTCATCACGTTTTGTTTCTCGCAAATCACGGCGTGGTGGTAACTGGCGCGTCGGTTGCGGACGCTTTCGACAGACTCTATTACCTGGAGCGGGCGTGCGAAGTGCAGGTTAAGGCGATGTCCACAGGCCGGCCGCTAAATGAAATTGGTAGCAATGTGGCACGGAAGACCAAGGCGGAATTTGATGCCGGGTCAACCTACGCCGAGCGTCATTTTGAGGCATTAAAGCAGCTGCTGTAGTAGATCTAATAACCGCGAGCATGGTCCAGCTCGTGGGCCAACGGTTCCCCGTTTAGATAGCGCTCAAGGTTTTCGATAAACACTGCGGCTATGTCTTTCGGGTGGCTCACCGCTGCAACGTGAAGGGTCACAGTGATCCCTGGTTCCTGCCAGAACGGATGCTCGGGTGGCAATGGTTCTTGAGTGAACACATCCAGAACGGCACCGCGGAGTGATCCGTCACGCACGCTTTTGAGCAGCGCTGCTTCATCCACTGTATGGCCTCGCCCGACGTTGATAAAAAGTGGCTTCATTTTCATTGCGTCGAAAATGTGCTCGTTGAGGATGCCTTCAGTGGCGGGTGTATCGGGCAGAACGGCAACTACGTATTCGACCTCTGCTACTGCAGTAGTCAGGTGGGTGACGGCGACAACTTTGTCAAAGCCTGAGACGGAGGCGCCGCTGGCCGAAACACCGGTCACGCGCATGCCAAATGCTTGCGCGGTTTGTGCGATTTGCTGACCGATCGAACCAAAACCGATGATGGCGATTGCGCGGTCTTGCAAAGTACCGGGCAGGATTTGTTGCCAGCTGTTGCGGGATTGATTGCTGCGAAAGCGATCTGGGTGTCGTATTTCTTCCAGAAGGTAGGTGAAAACGTATTCCGCAATCTGTTGGCCAAACACATCTTTGACGCCTGAGATGCGCACGTTTTCCGCCGCATTTGTCTCGATCAGCGGACGTACACCCGCCCAGGTGGATTGAATCCAGTCAACCTGACCACCACGCTGCAGGTACTCTGCTGCCAAGTCAGGCTGCGCGAGGAGGATGTCGTAAGCGTTTTCAGCGTCTCTTTCAGCTTCTCTTTCAGCTTCGGAGGTCGAAGTTTGGTAGGTAAGCGCATGAGGCAGGCTGTGAAGATAGTCCTGGTAGAGCGGGGCAAATTCGTCAAGCACGAGAATTTTCATAGTGCAGCCATCATAACCAACCGCCTTGTAGGGCATCTGCATAAAAATTGTTCTTTTTTGATGTGATTGCCTGGATTTCGTCGCTAATAACAACAAGAACCACGAATCGACAGGAGAGAATATGCACCTGATTCGAGTGACTGTGCTCGGCGCAGTATTGCTAGCTCTGAATTTGATTGTGCCCCAGGCGGTGGCCAGTGAATATGCCAGTGCCACCTCGTTGGGTAAGCCTGACGGCCGGATCATGGGCTGTCCGAGCGGCAGCTTTTGGGATCCGCGCGCTGGAGGAGAATGCTGGAGCTGTGGGAATAAACCCCGTTCGGTGTTTCCCGTTGATGGACCCAGGGCATGCGGTGTGGACGGGGTTACTGCGTTTGCGCGGGCGACGATGACCGAACGCAACAAGACCTCGTGTCCGGATGGTTCGTTCTACGATATTGGCAAAGGCAGTTGTTGGACCTGCCCCGCTGGTACAAAGCGCACTGCATTTGCAGTGGATGGTGGCAAAGCTTGCCAGAAGGTTACACCCAGACAAAACCGCAAAGCCAAATTCGTCTACACTGTGGACAGTCTGCTGAAAAGCTGTAAGAAGGGTACGTTTGCAAACGTCGGCTCGCGCAAGTGTCATACCTGTCCCTCGGGTTGGAAGCACGATCCGTCAAAGTCGGTGGGTAAAAGTGGCGTATGTTTTAAACCACGCAAAGTCCACAACTACTCGGCTGAGAATGTACACAACATATCTCTGAAGTGTCGCAATGGGTTTTACGACCCAATCAATGGCGGTAGCTGTTGGACATGCCCGCAGGGATATGTCCGTCAAGTGAGCTCAGTCACTAGCCCTAAAGCCTGTATGAAAGTTCAGAAGCCTACATTTGCCCAAGCAACGTTCGTGGAAAAACACGCACCGAATGCGCGTGAAGTCGCTCGTGGTGTCAGCCAGCTGGGCTGTGCCAACAAAGGGAAGAACGCTTTTTTCGATCCGAAAAACGGCGGATCATGCTGGTCCTGTCCGAGCGGTAACCCTGTTCGTTCCCTGCATCCTGTCGACAGCAACAAGGCATGCATGAGCAGAACGTGTGGCAAAGAGGGCGGCCGCCCCTGTCTGGTCTGGGAACGTCTGCCGTCATGTAATGCGGGCCTGGTAGAAGACTTTATGCACAACGAGTGCCGTAAGCCCACCAATCTGGCGTGCACCGCTTATGTCTCGACGGTGGCTGCACTCGCGAAAGCGGTCGACAAAGCAAATGAGACAGGCGAGGCATTAACTTCCGAGGCAATAGACAAGATCCCGGGGGCTAAATTGTTACTCAAAGAAATGTCGAGGAAAATGCAGGAAGTACAGGAGCTTCAGCAACGTGCGGTGAGTGCCATGCCGGTAGACGAAGCGTTGGCGCCCATGACGCGTTTGCTCGCGCAGCATCAGGACAAGGTGCGAACGGTCGCTACGCTGACCGAACATGCAAAGCGGACAAAAAAAGAACTACGCGATATTTTGTTGGATCCGGAAGTGGTTTGTACGGGCAACACCGACCGCCTGGAATACAAGCTGGAAGCCCTGGGTTTTAAAGATCTGCTGATCCCTCCTAAGCGCACGACGTTGAATATGGCGCAAGCAGGTGCGAGCCCCTTCCCATTCGCTGCCGCTCAAGCGGTTGCTCCCCTGCAGGTGGCATCAAACAGCGATGGCCTGTTTGGGCACAATCGAATGACGGTGGATTTTTCTGTCACGATCCCCTTGGAAAAGCTGCTCAGTGATCCTGGTGTGTTCAAACTACCTCTCACCTTAGGCTTGCAGGGTGCAACCAACTTTAATGGGAGCACAGGACTCTACTTTTCCCATGGATTGGGAGCCGGCGGGACAGCGCGAGATAAATTCAAAGACGCGAATTTCCTTGCAGCGGCACTTGGTCAAACCTCACTGAGCGTTGGTTTTCAGTACAACGGACCCGATGGATCTGCTTGCATTGGCGACGGTAACTACAGCGGCGGTGTTGCTGCGAAGCTCACGGAGTGGGTGACAATCGGCTTTCGTCCCCTTGGAGACCCGTGGTGGAGTGGATTTGCGGTCACGCTTCCGGGTGCTAAATATGGCGGTACACCGCCACCACCATCGCCCCTTACGGCGTTGACTGTGACACCTGTGGGGCAGACGCCTGCAGCCATGGTGGATGCGAGGGTAGAAAATGGCTTCCATGTGAACTGGCCCGAGCTGCGGAGCCTGGGTGCTGGTTACGATGGCAGCTTGAAGATCGCGGGTAACGGGTGTGGACCGGTTAACTGATCGATGAAGCAGGCAGCTTTTCTCCTGCTGGCTTTGATGCTGACTGCCTGTGCAGCACCTGTTTCTTCCCAGCTATCTGACTGCGAGTCTGATCTTGATGTAAGGGACGTGATGGCGCTGCGCGCTGACGGACGGGTTGGGCTCCGGGCTTGTAAAGGAACTCTGTACATTGTTGATCAGGAAAACAGCGATGTGCTGCAAACCATCAACGAAAGTTGGTGGTTCGAAGACCTCGTTCACTACAATTGGTCCGATGACGGAAATCGACTGAAGCTGAGTGCTCGTTTTATTACGGGTATTGGACCAACCGGGACAGTGCCTTTTACCGTGCACTTTGTTTTAAGCCGGAACGAGCTGGGTCGGTGGGATGTACAGGAGCTGGAGCCTGACGAATCAAGCTACGTAGTCGAGCCTGACGGGATGGTTGAAATTACCAACGCGTCTCAGTTTGCAGCGCTTGAGCTTCGGGAACGAGGGGACCCGGTGGTCATCGATGTCGATTTCGAACAAACCCGCTTGATACTTAAATCTGTGTGGCTCACATCCGGTTCGGGCAAGATCACAAACGTCAGCGTGGCGCGAAACAAGCGCGCTTACTTCGTCACGTATCAGACTGAATACCCGCGAATAGGCACGACGGATATGAAGCGGTCCATCATCTATTTGCTGGTTCCCAGAGACCCGCGGTATGTGAGTTTTGAAGACCCTGAACTGGATGCGCGCAGGTTTGACGCCAGGATCGGTATTATCGACCGAGGCAGTTTCAAGGGTTCGCCGGTGCCCGGCGGGCCACGCGATTGAGGGCGCTCCTGATAATTACGATGTGGAATGGCATCACGGCCGCCAGATAGAGCCTGCCACCGAGGTTATGAGTTTTGACCCAGGTCGCCAGGTGGATGCGACCTTCATGGGACAAAACCGATAACCGAAACTCCAGGTGTTTGTCGTTGAAACCGGCGATGAGTTCGTTTTCAGTTTCGCTGTCCAATGGAAAAATACCCAGCTTTTCTCGAGCATCATCTGCCTCGGTGGTCAGTCCGAAGGGCTTAACCAGAATATTACGCAAGGTCATCAAGCATCTGACCCACCAGGGAAAGCTCAATGCAATTTCTGCCGCGTCGCGTGGGCTGAGTGAAGACTCTACGGCGTAGCAGTCGAGGAAGTCGTCTGCATTTATAAAATCGTTGAGGCGACTGCTGGCAGGCAGCTCTACTTTGTTGACGTTCATCAGGCGAATGCCAGATACAGGATGAGAGCGACAGCGATGATGTTAATCAGGATCGTCCGCCTGGGTACCTGGATAAGACCCGGGTCTGGACCCGCCAGTGCAAACGAAATGAATGGGTTCAACACTCGACCCGGGGCGGGTCTGTTTTGAATTTTTGCGGCAATACGTTTTGCCAGAACCTGGAGCCCGTAGCGAGACGTAGCCAGCCCGCCGAGTGCTATCCAGAGACCGGGGTGGCGTGGGATTTCTGCTGAAGGCTGGAACCCCTCGGCCTGGATTGATTCCATGATGGCGGGATCCAGGAACGTAGCGTAGTGTGAGATCACCGGTTCGAAGCCGGTACAAAGAATGACTGAATCAAAGTCAGCTGCTGAGCCGTCTTTGAAAACCACCGTATTAGAGCCAGGCTCGAAGTGAGAGATCTCCGTAGTAAACGTCTGCACGTGTCCGTCCCGGATGAGGTCCACCATCGAGACCCCGACATTGCCCCAGGTACCGTCGATGTACGAAGGTGCTTTTGCACCACGAGTTTTTGCCATGCGTAGCATCGGCGGCGTGGGATCGGTTTGTATGCCGAGTTCTGCGAGATCGCCATAGCGACGTTTGACGTCGAACATAAGCCAGCGATCCAGAGCCCTCATCACCAAGGGCGCCGCGAGCCAAGTGAAGGGAACGTATTGAAGGGTCTTTGCGCCCAACGCAAGCAGGTGATGGTAGTAGGCAAAACCTTCTCTCGTCACCCAACTGTTAGCGCTGCGCATCAACATAGAGGGTTTGGCGTTGTGATCGTAAAGGTCACAGAGAATTTCGATAGCCGAATTTCCGGTTCCAACCACCAGCACCCGCTGGTTTTCAAAAGGGGCTGCGTTCACGTATGCCTTGCTGTGCAGGATCTGTCCACCCCAGACATCGCTCCCCTCAAGCCTGGGTATACGCGGCGTGATGCCGGTAGCCCCTGCTGCCAGGAGGATTTGATCCGCGGTGAACACACCCTGGCCGTCAGGTGTTTCGACATCTACCAACCAACCACCACCGGTATCCGCTTTGACGCTCAAGACGCGGTGGTTAAGTCTGACGTCGAGGTCGTGCAGTGCGACGTACGCTTCCAGGTAATCGGCAAGATCCAGGCGCGATGGAAAACGATTTACGTGGCGTGGAAATTTCACCCCGGGGAGGTGCATGGCATCGGTGATGTGGTGCAGATGCAGCCGTTCGTACCGGTGACGCCACGCATCACCAATCGCAGCGTTTTGTTCAAGCAGGACAGGATCGATCCCTTCACGCCGCAGACCCCGAGCCACACTGATGCCAACGTGACCAGCGCCAATGATGAGGCACGCTGTGTGGGTGTTGGTTCGCTCCACTGAAGTCATTTTTGAAGGACCCTCAGGGCGTGGTCGTGTTGTGCTTGCCAATGCCATCCGGACACCATACAACAAAGGTCTGAATATACGTCCCGGTTCGGCGAAAAACATCCCAACCGCGAGTTCTTTGAGTATCATGCCACGCAGTAGTACTGGAGATAATGAATGACCGTTCTTATAGCCGGTGGCGGTATCGCAGGGTTGACCCTCGCGCTTACGTGTCACGAAATCGGTGTGCCGGTGAAAGTGTTTGAAGCGGTGGACGATCTGAAACCGCTGGGTGTGGGTATCAACCTGCAACCCAATTGTGTGCGCGAGCTTCTTCAACTCGGTCTTGAAGATGATTTGCGAAGAATAGGTATTGAGGCCGAAGAGTGGGCGTTGTTTTTCTATGGGGCCCATGAGGTATGGACAGAATCTCGAGGTACCAGCGCAGGTTACAAGTGGCCGCAATTTTCTGTGCATCGCGGGCAGTTCCACCTCTGTTTACTGCAAAAAGTAAAAGAAAGGCTGGGTGAGGATAGCGTCATCACCGACGCTAGGGTGACGGGTTATGAGAATCAGGCCGACGGTGTGACCGTCCATCTCTCGACACTGGCCGGAGATCAGTTTGCGGAGTCTGGTTCGGTACTCATCGGCGCGGATGGCATTCACTCTACGATCAGACAACAAATGTATCCGCATCAACCCGAACCGCACTGGAACGGAGCGATTATGTGGCGCGGTGTTGCACGTGCCAAACCACCGCGTAACAAAAACGCATTTGCGATGGTCGGCGGGTTAAAACAGCGTTTTATCAGCTATCCGATCGAGCCATTAGATGCCAACGGCGAAACGTTGCTCAACTGGATTGCCGAACTGCGCCCGGAAGACAAGGAATCGGTGGATCGAAGCGACTGGAACAAAATGGCACCGGCCAGCACTTTCATGCCAGCGTTTGAAGACTGGGTGTTCGATTGGCTGGACGTGCCCGACATTGTTAATCGCTCTGGAGATATCTGGGAATATCCGATGATCGACCGTGAACCGGTGGATCGCTGGGTTGACGGACGGGTTGCCCTCATCGGGGATGCCGCACATGCCATGTACCCACATGGATCAGGCGGTGCTACTCAAGCCATCGTTGATACGCGTGTTCTTGGTGCGTGTTTCAAAGAACACGGCGTGTCCGTTGATGCGCTAACCGCTTACGAGCAGCGTCTTGTTGAGCCAATTAATGAACTGGTGATGCGCAATCGCGGCGAGGGTCCAATCGGTGTTTTGTTTGATATCGAAGACAGGATTGCAAACGGTGCGAGCGTGGAGAGTGCGATTGATCCTGAAGAGATAGCTACCTTTATGGCGAGATACAAGGAAGCAGCGGGCACGGCGCGCGATGCCTTGAACGCCGCACCACCTCTTATTGATTGACGACGATTGCAGCCACTTCTATACCCGCATTCGTGTTGATATGGTTCGACAGGATGAGGTTGGATTGTTGTAAAACGGGGAGAGGCAAATGAGTTTGAGAGAGTTTCGAGCAGAAGCACGGGCGTGGCTTGAGGAAAACTGCCCGGACAGCATGCAAACGCCGTTGACCGAAGCAGAGACAATCAACGGAGGGCGCAAACATGTCAGCCCCAACCCGGATTCCTATGTCTGGTTGGAACGCATGGCAGGACAGGGTTGGACCGTTCCCCATTGGCCGGAAGAGTACGGCGGGGCAGGCCTTTCAACGCAAGAATGCATTGTGCTGTTTGAGGAAATGTCGCGGATAAATGCACGGGTGCCGCTCACCGGCATGGGTGTGAGCATGATCGGACCGACGCTGCTTGAGTACGGCACTGACGAGCAGAAGGCTGAACATCTCCCGAAAATTGCCAGCGGGGAGATCAGATGGTGTCAGGGGTACAGTGAGCCGGGTGCCGGTTCGGATCTCGCCAGCTTGCAGACAAAGGCTGAAGAGGATGGTGATCGCTATCTGATCAACGGGCAAAAGATCTGGACTACGCTCGCCCAGTACGCGGACTGGATATTCTGTCTGGTGCGAACGGATCCCAATGCGCCGAAGCATGAGGGGATCAGCTTTATGCTGCTCGATATGAACCAACCCGGTGTCACCGTCAAACCAATACGCCTTATCAGCGGATCTTCGCCGTTCTGTGAAACCTTTTTTGACAATGCAATCGCAGACAAGCGCAATCTGGTGCACAAACTCAACAAGGGTTGGACGGTTGGTAAGCGTCTCTTACAGCATGAGAGATCCGGTATTCAGGCGCTGGCCCTTGCAGCTGCAGGACGGGATGCTCGTGCCGCAACGGGAATGCCGATTCACGATGCGGCCAAGCAATATTTGGGTACGGATGACATGGGTAAGATTGCAGACCCGGCACTTAGAGATGAAATTACCGGACACCTGATGAACACCCGAGCCCTGGCGCTCACCCAGGCCCGCAGTGTGGAGGAATCTGAAGGGGGTACACCTGGGTTCACTACGTCCGTTTTTAAACTTCGCGGCGCGGACTTCCGCAAGGAACAATTTGAGCTGCAGTTGAAGGTTCGCGGAACGCAAGCGCTGGGTTGGGAAGGGCATACTTTTGATGATGAGGAGCTGGATGTCACCCGCAGCTGGCTTGGCTCCAAAGCGGGTTCAATTGCCGGCGGTTCTAACGAAGTGCAGATGAATATTATCGCCAAACGGGTTCTCGGCTTGCCGGATGTGTAGATAAAGCGCTGCTGTGTTCCTGTATTATCATTCAGGAATCCTCATAACTTACTGATAAATAACAATATATTCTTGATTGTGTCCGGTCGGATCAAGCCGGAGGTTTACCTTTGTCCAAACACCTAGTTTGGGAATCTCACGAACACAGAGGTGCGGGACGATGGACAGAAAACATGTATTGATCGGTGGTGGCAGTGGCTTTGTAGGGCGGGCGCTTACAGCGGCCTTGGAGGCGCGCGGAGACAAGGTCACGATTGTCTCAAGGGAGCCGGGACCCGGTAGGATCACCTGGGAGGCATTGGACGCCAACGGGCTACCGCAGTGCGATGTGGTGATCAACCTTGCAGGCAAGCACATTCTGGATATGCGCAGACGCTGGAATCAGCACTATCGAGATGAGCTTATCCGCTCTCGCGTAGATACCACACGCGCGCTGGTCAAGGCGATCAATCAATCAGCATCGCCGCCGCAGACGTTTATCAGCACTGCCGGGAAGTGTTTTTATGGATCGCAAGGGTTCCACAAAGAAGAGCTCTACGGTGATATGCACGAGTGGTCGACGCCGGTTGGTGTGGATTACCCGGCGAGTCTTGTTGCTATCTGGGAAGCGGCCGCCAACGAAATTGATCCGGAACGCGTGCGCCACGTCAAAGTGAGATTGGGAATTGCGCTCTCGCGAGATGATAAGCCTGCAGCTCATGCAGGCGAGGGGCCAGGTGCCTATGGGGTGTTTCCAATCTTGCGCAATGTGTTTAAGAGCGGATTGGTTTTTCGCATGGGCTCAGGAGCACAACCTTTCCCCTGGATACACATCGATGACGTTGTTGGCATCTTTCTGCAGGCGATCGACGATGATGCCATGGAAGGCATCTATAACGCGGTCTCCCCCGGGATTGTGTCGAATAAAGAGTTCACAGGCGCGCTTGCGCAAAAACTGGGACGTTGGGTGCTCGGTTCCGTACCTGCATGGGCCATCAAAGCCGTAGTGGGTGTCGAGCGATCTACGATCCTTTTGCTGGGTCAGCGGGTTCGACCCAGTCGGACGATGGAGGCAGGTTACGCATTCAAATTTGCCGATCTGCAAGCTTGTCTGGACGATCTTGTTGGCATTCAGGGAGGTGGCCAGTGAGCATCGCTGAGAAAACGAGAAAATGGCTCGCTCAATCCTTTTTTACGATGATGAGCCATCGCCTTTATGACTGGTGTTTGTATCGCTTTGTCACACAAGTGTTGTGGCGCTGTCCCACTGAGCGCCTGTTGGCGCAGTATGTCGAAAATCTATCCGACAACCACCTCGAAATCGGTGTGGGTACGGGTTACTTCCTGGAGCGTACGCTATGTGCTGACTTTTCCAGACGCTTGGTCTTTATGGATCTGAATCGGAATTGCCTCAAACGCGCGGCGGAGCGTCTCAAGTCGCTTCGTCCCCGTCTCTGGCGTCAGGATCTGCTGGATCCATTTCAACGAGAAGGCGCGTACGGTGGTGCGGGTGACGATGGTCTGTTCAGCTCGGCTGCCATGAATTATGTACTGCATTGCCTGCCTGGTGGCCGTGCCCAGCAAGCGCAGATCTTTCGACGTGTGGCTTCCCTCTTAAAATCAGATGGAGTGTTGTTCGGAGCAACACTCGTGGAGGAGGAGGGTGGATTATCGGGTTTGGCTAAGGGTTTAATGAGAGCGCTGAATGTCAGCGGAATTTTTAACAACGCCAACCACACATACGGTGATCTAACAGAAGCGCTGGGTGCTTCTTTCAGCAGCGTGGAAGTGTGTCGTGTGGGGTGTGCGGTTCTGTTTTGTGCATCCGTCCCCGTACGCACCTGCACAGAACGTTCTCCTGCGATCCGGGATATGCATCACAGCGCGCCGCTCACTAACCGCACTCGATGAGTCGATCGCGAAGTCGACTCTCGCACACTATTGATTCGTTGGCTCTACTAAACTCATGGCATGAGTCGTTTTCTTGCCGTTGTTGCTCTTTGTGCCATCGCATATTGGATGTTGTTCAATGATGCTTCGGTTGCCGTGGAGGGTGAGGATGGATTTGCTTATCCGGGCTATGTAATCCACCCGCAAAAGTCTTATGCCATATCGGCGCGCGTGTTGGGACGCAAAAACTATTCCAGTGGTCGAGAGGCTGAACTTTCCCCTGTGGATCTGGCATTAGGCTGGGGTCCTATGAGTGCTGTCGAGGCGTTGGAGCGGGTCGAGATTTCCCAGCGTGGACGCTTCTACTACTGGAAGGTTGAAAGTTTTGCCGCTGCTGGAATGTCCCGCAAGGAAATTGAACACAACAGCGCCAATGTCCATGTGATTCCCGCAAGCGAGTGGGTCCGAGACCAGCTCGCTGGCGTGCGGGAAGGCGACCTCGTCGAACTGCGAGGCCAATTGGTAAACGTGCGTGCCGATGATGGCTGGCGTTGGCGTTCCTCGTTAACGTTTAACGATACAGGCAAAGGCGCGTGCGAGCTTTTGTGGCTGGAAGATATCGAAATTCTGGATACCGCCTAACCCTGATTTATCCCAACATGTGCGCAAGACTGTTCAGCTCTGACGCAAAAGGATCGTTATCCGCATCGCGATGCCAGGTGTACTCGGCCGCTTTACACGCGGTTTCCGCAGCCTCGGCGCCAAACAGCTTGGCGATAATGGCGACGGTCATATCGGTACCCGCGGAAACACCGGAGGATGTCCATAGTTTGCCGTCTTCAACCCATCTGGCGGCCTCCACCCATTCAACCTGATCGCTGATCCCGGTCGAGAGGGCAAACAGCTGTTTGTTGGAAGTGGCGCGTTTGCCGTCGAGCAATCCTGCTTTGGCCAGCAGCGCTGAGCCGGTGCAGACGGATGAGATAACTTGAGCCTTTTCTCCGCGTGTTTGCAGGAACTCCATAAGCGCTGTGCTTTCCAAAGCAGGCAGGGTTCCAAAACCTCCGGGTACGAGGAGAACGTCGAACTCGGGTGCGTTCGTGAAGTCGGTATCCGCCACAACCTTGGGACCCGCGTCCGTCGCTACGCTCACGGCGGTAGTCACGGGTCCCGCCTCTTCAGCGACGGTCACAATCTGGACTGCCTCCCGGCCCATCATCGAATACATTTCCAACGGTCCAAACAGGTCCAGCATTTCGAATCCTGGATACAAAACTGCGCCGATGGTTGTTACAGGTGTACTCATCTGTGTGCTCCAACTGTGTTTATGCTCAATGGGCGTTCGATTGACAGCGGTGAACAGGAACCGTTGAAATGGGGCTCCGTGTACTGCGCGGTCTTCGCGTAAATTCAGGTGAACAGTGTGTAGACAAAGTGGCTGCTAATCAAACAACTCAAGTACTTGTAGTGGGAGGAGGACCGACAGGGCTTTTAGCGTCGTTGTTGTTATCAAAGTATGAAATTCCACATGTGCTGCTCGAGCGCCGTGCCGATACCCTGAATGCCCCGGCGGCACACGTTGTAAACACCAGGACAATGGAGATTTACCGTCAAACCGGTTTGAATGTGGAGACGTTGTATGGGCTGAATGCGCACCCTCGCGCTCGTCACGTAACCTGGAAAGGCCAATTGCACGGGTCTGCTATAGGCATATTTGACATGGCAGGTAATCGCGACGCTCTGATGGCACAAAGCCGCTTCTCATCCGAACATACGACCAACATTTCACAACACCTTCTGGAAAAACACTTGAGGCAAGAGGCTGAAGCCTCCGCGTATGCGGATATACGTTTTGGCGTCGAGTGGGTGGAATTTCTGGACGAAGAAAAGCAAACCAGTCGCATCCGCGCGGGAGCGGGTGGTGATGGGGTCATTTCTCATGTATTTATGGTGGCCGCGGATGGAGCGGGCAGTTCTGTCTCACGCGCGCTTGGGATTAAAAAAGTAGGTCCCGATGCCCTGGCCACGTTCCTGAACCTGACGTGCGAAGTGGATGTGGGACAAATAGCGGGAGAGAGTGAAACGCTCCTCTATTGGCTGTTGGACCCTGAAGTACAAGGCACCATCATCGTGCACGACCCGGGCGGGCTTGCGGTATATATGCGACCGCTGGCCTACCCATATGAGACGGTCGATGACTACGACGACTCAAGATGTGAACAGATTCTGGCAACGCTGTTTGCGGGCGCACCTTATAAAGTGCGTCACAAAGGCGTTTGGAAGATGACGGCCCAGGTTGCAGAGAGGTTCCGTGAGGGACCGGTTTTTCTGGCGGGAGATGCCGTTCATCGTTTCCCCCCAACCGGTGGATTAGGCCTGAACACCGGTGTCGGGGATGTACACAATCTTGTCTGGAAACTGGCTGTCGCATTGCGACAATCCTGTGAGGTCGGGGAAATGGACGCTTTGCTCGATAGTTATGAATTGGAACGCAAGCCGGTAGCGCAAAAGAACTGTGATGTCAGCAAGCGCAACAGCGACAAAATGGGTGAAGTTGTTCGCGCCATCGGACTGGATCCGAAAAAAGCGGGGCACCTGGCCAAGATGATGAACTCATCTCTCGTTAAGCGCTTGCCACGTGGTTTTCGGACGCTGGTATTCAAAGTTCTGGTAGCGCCCCTGCGCCGCGTATTGACCAAAGCCGTGGAAGATGACGAAGTCCAGTCGAGGGTAGCAAGTGCCATTGCAGCTCAGAAAGAACACTTTGCGTCTATAGGATTGGACCTCGGCTACGTGTACCGGGACGGAAGCGCTGTTGTTGATGCGCAACATACACCGGAAAGTGAGGTTGCAACTTATGCTGAATGTTTGAGCCCCGGCGCGCGCGTTCCGCAGCGACAAGTAGCGGGTGAGAAAAAGCTGCTGCACGATTACCTCGACTACGACAGCTTTCTGTTGTTGAGTGACCATGATGTCATGCCAGAAGGCGTGTTTGGCTTGCCCGTCCGCAAACTGCCGCTCAGCAAGGTGGCCAACAGGGAAGGGGTAGGTCTGCAGGAAGAGTTTAATCTCGCTGCCGATGCATGGGTTCTGATCAGGCCCGACGGTCACGTTAAGGCGATGGGTGAGGGTGCTTCAGTAAATACTGCTTGACGATCAAACCCACAATCGCGAAGCTCGACTGAGTTCTTTGGTTTTTGTCTTGGGGGAGATAGAGATGCGATTTTGGCAACTAATGAGTTTCGTCGGTTTAACTTGCCTGATGATGGCGTGTCAGGAGAGCACCGGTGGGGGAGATGTGGTAGATGCTGCGAAGGAATCCGGGAACGAAACCACTGACGCAGTATCTGCACCCGCGGCGGTTCAGGAAAATACGATTGCACAAACTCAACATGGACCGGTGCGCGGCTTCCTCTCTGAGGGCATTGCCACGTTTAAAGGCATTCGTTACGGGGCAGATTCTGCAACCACCCGTTTTGCGCCGCCCGCAATGCCTGTGGCCTGGGAAGAGCCACAGGATGCGCTGGCCTTCGGACCTTCCTGTCCGCAGCCGCAACGTCCCATCTTGAGTCTTTTCGACTCCTGGGTGAACGACCCGGACCCGGGTATGAGTGAAGACTGCCTCTTTTTGAACGTGTGGACCCCGGCACTGGATAGCGGTAAACGCCCGGTGATGGTCTGGTTACATGGAGGGGGCTTCACGACGGGGTCAGGCTCATCAAACGCCTACGACGGAACGCGGCTGGCAAACCGTGGCGATGTGGTCATTGTCTCGGTGAACCACCGGCTGAACGTTTTTGGGTATACCCATCTGGACGCCTATGGTGAGCAGTTTGCCGGGTCTGGAAATGCGGGCATGTTGGACCTTGTCGCGGCGTTAACGTGGGTGCGCGACAACGTGGGTAACTTTGGTGGCGATCCTGACAACGTGTTGATATTCGGCGAATCCGGGGGCGGGTGGAAGGTGACTACGCTGATGGCTATGGATGCCGCCCGCGGCCTGTTTCACCGTGCCGTGGCACAAAGTGGTCCAGCGCTGACGATCCTGGAAGGAGATATCGCCGCGACCCAAAGTGCAGCGCTTGTGAACAAGCTTGGTTTATCCGAAGAGAACATCGCTGATCTCCGAACCATGAGCACTGAAGACATTTCCCAGGCAGCGGCAGAACTCGCTGCTGAGGGAGTTCGTCTCGGTACGCGGCCAGTGATCGATGGTGTTCACAATCATCGCCACCCATTCACGCCCAACGCGCCGGAACAGTCTGCCGAGGTGCCGCTGCTCATCGGCAGCACACAAACAGAAATGTCGATGTTGATCGGCGCTGGTCAGCGGGAGCTGTTCGATTTGACGTGGGAGACGCTTCCGGACGCATTGTCTGCGGCGATACCCGGGTTGAACGCCGCTGCTGTAGTCAGCGCTTATCGTGAGTTACATCCTGAAATCGATCCGCCGAATCTCTTTTTTGAAGCGACCACTGATAACAGCGTGTTTGGTCGTGGCAGCTTCGACCTCGCTGATCGTAAGGCAGAGCAGGGACGCGGCCCTGTTTATCAATATTACTTCACGTGGCGCACGCCGGTGGAAAATGGCATGTGGGGAGCCACGCACGCGCTGGATATCGGTTTTGTTTTCGACAACGTGGCGAGATCTGAGTCGATGAGTGGTCTTGGTGAGGAGCAGCAGGCATTGGCAGACGTCATGTCTGAAGCGTGGCTTGCGTTTGCCAGGTCCGGCGATCCTAACCACGATGGCCTGCCTGATTGGCCGCAGTATGAAACGACCAACCGGGCGACCATGATATTTGATAGCGAACCTCGGGTGGTGAACGACCCCAGAGGGCGCGAGCGGGCAATTCTGGACGCAGCCCTCTAAATCAGGGCAAAGGGGTCAACGAGCGCTGACGTGGTTCACCACATGTTCTGCGTCTTCGCCGACGCCCCAGAAAAACGACGAGCGCGCGGAATATAAAAAGAACAGCCCAAGAAAGTACAAGCCCGGCGTTTGCGCCACACCGCGTTTTTGTATGGGCATGCCATCCGGTAAAAACTCTTCGCAGTGAATCCAGGAGAAGTCCACACCGTAACCGGTGGCCCAGATCACGGACTTTATGTCGGCTTCCCGCAGATTGAGTTGAGTTGGTGCATCCGTTGGCATAGGCCCAGGGACCGGGGGGCGACCAGGTTGTTTATCGGGTGTGACGCCGCTGGCCGCGATGCCTGCCTCCAGGCCTTTCAGTATGTCATCGTAGGCAACCTCAGCAGCCTGCATATGTTCTATCAGCTGATCGCCGAGCATCACCTCTTCGCCTTGGGCGGCTTCGAGTCGACCGAGCAGGACTCCGCCTTGGGCAACAACCCGGCGTAGATCAACCTCGTACCCGCCGTCCACGCCGGTTAGCAGAGGGGCATGGTCGGTTGGGTCGCGGTCGACGACCGGCTGGTTGGTGAGGTTGAGGTCTTCGAACCAGTCCATGATATCCCGACCTCGGTAGGAGCGCGGTATTCGCTTGAATTTACCCACACAAAGGTAGGCACTGCGTCCGGCCGCCAACAGATCTTCTGTTATCTGTACACCTGATCCTCCTGCACCAACGACCATGACCGCACCTTCTGGAAGGGCATCAGGGCTGGTATAAGCGCTGGCTGGGAGCTGCCGGATGTCGTGTGGCAGCTTGTCTGCTACGGGTGGAATCAGCGTATGTTGGTAGGGGCCGGTCGCCACGATCACGTTATGAGCATGAAAGCGACGCGAGCCCGCTGTGATGACGAACAGATCGTCCTCTTTTTCGAGCGAGTCAACGTTTACGCCACAGTGTACGGGGGCGTTGATGTGTGCGGCATATCGCTCGATGGTCGTAACGACGTCATCGCGGTGCATAAAGGCTTCCGGCTCATCACCTGCGTACGGAAAACCGGGCAGGCGTACATAGCGATTTGGAAACTGAAAACGCAGCGAATCCCAGCGCTCGCTGCGCCACCGCTCACCGATTCGCGCACGCTCAAGCACCAGGTGATCTATGCCTTGCTGAGTCAGGAAGTAACTCGCACACAAACCGGCTTGGCCAGCGCCGATAACAATGGTGTGGACCGGTTTGTCATGGTGATGGGACATTTCTTACAAAATCGCTTGTCGTTTTTGTCGGAGCGGGACGTACAATACCGTGTGTTTAGGGCTAATGGCACCCGCCATCGGCAACAGCAGCTAAGACCTCGCAACTATGGAGAGGAAACAACATGAACTCGCGCCAGATCAATCTTAAGAGCAGACCTGCAGGCGTCCCGACCAGGGACAACTTTGACCTGATTGATGTCGAGGTTCGATCTCCCGGAGAGAATGAGGTACTGCTTGAGAATGTCTTCATGAGCGTAGATCCCTACATGCGAGGTCGCATGCGAGAAGCATGGGGACCTGGAGATGCGTTGGAAGGCGGTGCAATTGGAAAGGTCCTGGAATCCAACTTCGATGGTCTCGCAGAGGGCGACTATGTCAGCCACGGCTTAGGCTGGCGTGAGCATGCCACGTTGTCCGGTAAGGCTTGTGCAAAAATCGATCCTGATCTGGCGCCCATACAAGCCTATCTTGGCGTCATGGGTATGCCCGGCCTCACAGCGTACGGAGGACTTCTGGTGACCGGCAAATACCAGGACGGCGAAACTGTTTTTGTTTCTGCCGCCTCCGGTGCTGTAGGGAGCGTAGTGGGACAGATTGCGCGCATAAAAGGGAGTGAGCACGTCATCGGCAGTGCCGGTTCGGATGCAAAAGTGCAGATGCTGAAAGAAGAATTTGGCTTTACCCACGCGTTCAACTACAAGAACGCGGATATTCTCGCAGAGCTTCGAAGCGGGGCGCCCAAGGGATTGGATATCTACTTTGAGAACGTCGGCGGACCGCAACTCGAAGCCGCACTGACGCATATGCGTCCTTATGGGCGGATTCCTATCTGCGGCATGATCGCTCACTACAATGACGGCGAGACGATGACACCGGGGCCGCGCAATCTCACAGAAACGATTTATAAGTTCGTAACCATGAGCGGTTTTGTGGTCTCTGCATTTGGAGATCTGCAAGAGCAGTTCCGCAAGGACATGGGCGGTTGGATACAGTCGGGTGACTTGAAGTACCACGAGACCATAGTCGACGGCCTGGAAAATGCGCCGGATGCCTTCATTGGCCTCTTCTCCGGTGCAAACGAAGGCAAAATGTTAGTTCGCTTGTCGAGTTAACCGTCAGAGGAACGCCCTGACCTTTTTGTTCAGCGGCGGTTCAGGCTGATATCGCATGATGACTCTTAGCGTCGGCAAAGTTTCGGCTTTGCCAGGCGCATTCAGGTCTACAAATAAATGGAGAGTCTCATGTTTAAGAAACCGTACACGGTTCCAGGTGTCTTGTTGGCAACCCTTTTGTTCACGTCTCACAGTGCCTGGGCGAGTGACCCAGGAATCTACATTGGCGGCGGTGTCGGGGCTTATACCCTTGACGTCGACAATACCAATTTCGACGACGATGCGACGGTAGCGCGAGTGTTTGCCGGGCTGCAGTTCACTGAGAACCTGGCCATTGAAGGTGAATATCAAAAACTATTCGAATCGGAGGATGATCTGTTCGGCGCTCAGGCAGAGTTGGAAGCCGATATCTGGACAATCAGTTTGCGCCCGATTCTGCCACTAACAGATTTTGTCGATCTATACGGCAAGATCGGGTACTCACACTATGATGCTGAAGTACAGACCGCGATTCTTGGTACCACCTTTTCCGCTGACGGCTCCGACAATGCGTTGTCCTGGGGTGGTGGCGTAGATGTCAATTTCGGCAACCTGTCTCTGCGCGGGGAAATCAGTCGCATCGAGATTGATGATGCGGACCTGAATCTCGTGTCTGCAGGATTGGTGTTCCGCTTCTGATCTATAAGTGTCCAAGCTGAATAGAGCAGCGACGCAAGTTGCTTGAGCCGCTGCTCGGTCAAACTATTCGGTCATCAAAAATTGACACCGCTGATTTCGGCCTGCAGGGCGAAAAGGCGTTCTCGGGTTCTCTCATTCTGCATGTTCTTATGATCGACGGAGTTGGCCAACCTGTCCACGCAGCTCAGGCTGGCGTAGACTGAACACGTGAATATTGAAGCTCAAAACAGAAGTCATGGCGGTACCCAATTCGTTTGTACTCATGCGAGTTCGGCGACCAAGACGCCTATGACATTCAGCGTGTTTGTACCAGACAGTGAGTCCGCCAGCATGCCGGTAGTCTGGTATTTGTCGGGTTTGACATGTACCCATGCGAACGTCACCGAAAAAGGTGAGTATCGGCAAGCCTGCGCGGAACTGGGCGTCATTTTTGTTGCACCTGATACCAGTCCGCGAGGCGAGGGTGTAGCGGACGACCCGGAGGGTGCATACGACTTTGGTCTGGGTGCTGGATTTTACGTAGATGCGACGGAACCCCCGTACTCGGAGCACTACAACATGTGGACCTACGTGACTGAGGAATTGCCTGGATTGATTGCGGACAAGTTCCCGGCCGACATGAATCGGCAGGCGATTATGGGTCACTCGATGGGCGGCCACGGGGCGCTGACGATTGGACTGAACTTCGCCGACCGCTACCGATCGATCAGCGCATTTGCGCCGATTGTTGCACCGAGCCAGGTGCCTTGGGGGCAGAAAGCTCTGGGTGGGTATCTGGGCGCCGACCGGGAAGTTTGGCGCCTACACGATGCGCTGGCGTTGGTTGAAGATGGCAGAGGAGGTCTCCCCATCCTCCTTGATCAAGGTGCGGAAGATAACTTTCTGACAGAACAATTGAAGCCCGATTTGTTTGTGCGTGCGTGTGAGAATGCCGGTGTGAATCTTACTTTCAGAATGCAGGAAGGTTACGACCATAGTTACTATTTCATTTCCAGCTTCATGCGCGAGCATCTTCGATGGCATGCGCAGTTTCTTTTAGATTGACCCTATAATGATGGGCTTCGGTTAGAGAGGTGTTTTAGAGATGGTTAAAGCCAGCGCCCGTATCAGTGAAGAAGAAAGACTGATCATCAAGCGCATGCTTGAACACTGCGCAGCAGGCACCACAGACATGGTGAGCGAAGTGGGCGAGCATCCAGTGAGCAACTATGCGAGTGAGGCACGCTTGCAGCAGGAGATGGATACGCTCTTCAGGCTTTTTCCGATTGCCGTCGGACATGTATCGCAGCTGGCTCAGACCGGCGATTTTCTGACTCACAATGCAACCGGAGTGCCTCTTCTCGTCACTCGAAATCGCTCTGGTGATATCAAAGCCTTCATCAACGTCTGCCGTCATCGGGGTATGGAGGTGGCGAAGCTCGATGAAGGTGAGGGTGGACACGCACTCAGCTTTACCTGTCCCTACCACAGCTGGACTTATGACCTGGACGGCCGACTTAAGGGTATGCCTCAGCCAGACGGATTTGGGGCGGTGGACAAGTCCAAGCTCAGTCTGGTCGAACTACCCGCATTTGAACGGTTCGGGCTGATCTGGGTGCGGCCGAAACCGTTGGAAGCTGACGAAACTCTGGACATTGACGCCTGGCTTGCGCCGATGGCGGAGCAGCTGGACTCCCTGGATCTGGCCAACCATGTCATTTTTCGTACCTGGTCAATTGATACAAAAATGAACTGGCGTCTGGCTCTGGAAGGCTTCCAGGAGTGTTATCACTTTTGTTCCGCTCATAAAAATACTGCCTGCGCAGGCTATCTGAATAACCAAAGTGTTTTTCTTGATCAGTACCCGCACGTGCGACATGCGGTTCCGCTGCCGCACATTGCCGAATTTGCAGACATTGATGAAGCAGACTGGACATATCGCCCTAACTTCATGACACAGAACTTTTTGTTTCCCTGCAATTTTGCGCAGGTGATGACGGATCATGTGTACATTCACTCAATCTTTCCAACAGGGCCGGGTACATGTGTTTTCAAGTGCATGATGCTGATACCCGAAGCTCCAGAGAATGAAAAAGCGGAACGACACTGGGACCGCAACTACCAAGTAGTGCGAACAGTCTTTGGTGAAGATTTTGAGATTGGTGAGAAAATTCAGCAGGGGTTGCACAGTGGTGCCAACGAACATTTCCTCTTTGGCCGTTACGAATATGGTCTGCACCTGGGCCGCCGTGCGATAGACGACGCGGTTGATGGCAGGTTGAGATGCCCCGCAATCTCGTCTTGATGTCGGGACGCTTGATATAGGAAGAGGGCACGCTCTATTTAGCCAACGAGTCGCCACCGACAAAATTGTGCCAGGCAAACCAGAAGGCTGTGTGCCCAGGCAGGCGTGACAGCCTCTGATCATTTGGCCCGATTAACTCGTTTTCCGTAACCTGCCAGACTTTCCCTTCGGCCGTTACTGTGGTGAGCGAGTCTTCAACCTTGGAGAACACCTGGTTGCCTCGCCGATAGGCGCGCACTTCTTCACTGTCCGCATCCCCTATGAGCACGACGTTCAGAACACCCAGCGAGTCATTAATGACTTTGCCTTCACGAAACGCACGTAGTGGCCAGGCCTTGTTGGCCCCACTGACACGCAGGCCAAACACTTTGGCTTTCTGTGGAAGTTGGTTGTCGTCGGTCAGGGCAGGGAACATGAGCTTTGGATCTTTAAAGTAGCTGCCGTATGCGCTGCCTGGAGTGTAGTTGCGCTCATGTCCGGTCTCACCGTTCATGACCAACGTGTGAGGGTGAGTTTCGCGCCACTTTCGCCACGTGCTTGTCACCAGAGGCAAGCGTTTCAATTCGATTGATTGCCCGGTCAGCGGTCCGGTAACGGGTTTGCCTGAGAACTGATTCCACAGAGATGAGGTGGTGTAATCAAACATCAGTTTGTTGGATCGATAGAGCAAACCGGACGAGCCGAATGTGTAGTTTCCCTCAGCATGTCGGGTATCGAAGAGAATCCCGGAGCCACAGAGGGTGCAGTAAGCGAGGCTGACAGGGATGCCGCCGATGGTGTCGTTCAACATCTCGTGCCAGTCCATATAGCGATATGGATAAGCGCGCACGTCGTCGCCAATCTGGATGCCGAACACCGGTTCGTCATTGCCAAGGTTTTTTATTTCCGCGGCGTTCACCATGGTTGGGTGGTCCAACGGCGGGATGCCATCGACAGCTGCAACCCCACCCCAGAGAATTTCCTGCAACGGGATGGTGTGAGCGACCCCTGGGTAAATAAAACGTCTGAAGTCCTGGTCAATCGTGCGCAGGTGATTAAAGAGGTAGGTATCAAACCTCTCAAACGTCGGGATCGTCTCGCGTTGGTGGTACTGCGCCCACTTGAACCAATCGTCGCCGTAGGCTTTGCGTGTCACTTTTTCCAGAGTCTCAACAATGGCCTGGCGCTGATCGAGGGACAACCGCCGCATGGTGTGGAGCATCGGCGCGATCATGGTTTTATCGCGCTCATGAGCGGTGATGCGCAACGCGCGCTTGCGCTCAGACCTGTCGCCAAAGCGAATGTGGTGGGCGCGCACTATGGGGTTGTCCAGGTCAGGTTTTTTATCCTCGGGATGAACCTGTCCAAGAGGTGTAGAGAGCGCGAGCGACAGCAATACCGCCGCACAGGTTGTTCTAGATGATCCAGCCATAGGTGCTAGGACCACGGCTCGGTAGCTTAGTTCGTCAATGGATGTGCTATGCGTTAACCCAGACCGAAGGGATTGGCGTTTCTGACCCCAAACCCTGGCAGGGCGTCAGGGTCAACCTCAGCCCATTGTGCCGGGCGTTTCTCGAAGAAACTGGCGTTGCCCTCAGCCGAGTCAGGCCCCTTAATTGCCCATGCGATGGCATCATCATCCTCGTAGATAGCCCGGTAGAGTTCTCCTTCGTCCATGAGACGGCCCCAGGTCATTCTCTTAACGACAGAAACCGCCGATGGCGATGATCCCTGTGCAATTTCTTTGGCGTATTCGAAGGCGGTGCTGTAGACCTCATCTTTGGGAACGGCTTTCAGGACAAACCCCATTTCTACCGCCTCCTTGCCCGTCACCTTTCTACCGGTGAGTAACAAGTCAGCGGTCTTTTCCAGGCCGATCAATCGCGGCAAGGTCCAAGTGGCGCCCATTTCCGGTACCAAACCCCACTTCACGAAAGAGAAGGCGATGTTTGCATCTTCCGCTGCGATGCGGACATCGCACGTTAAAGGGTAGGCTGCGCCAAAGCCACCTGCCGCACCGTTGATTGCGCAGATAACGGGTTTGGAGATCTGGAAGGGGTAAGTTCGAAGCACCCGCTGTGTCGGATGACCTGTCAGCGAGTCCTTGGGTTTGGAATCATCCTGACTGCGTTCTCTGACATCGTTCAGATCCAACCCTACACAGAATGCATCACCAGCACCCGTAATGATGACTGCCCGAACGTTCGGGTCTTTGTCACATTCGCGCAGGTACTGGGTAAGTTTGACAGCCATCTCCGGGCTGTAAGCGTTGCGCTTTTCAGGCTGGTTAAACGTCAGCGTGGCGACATTCTCAGAAACGTCGAACAGTAGATGGCTCATGCAACTGCCTCTTTGTATTCAGTCATTGCCTGCAAATGTTCATCCACCGTAGAGAATCCTGCGCTGTCTGTTCGAATAGCAAGATGGGTGGCACCGAGATCCCGCCAACGATCGGCGTGTTTTTTCCAACGTTCGGCTGTGCCACCAGCGTACATCGCCTGTGCCTGAACACCAAACGACTCCCAGCTGAGTCCCGCAGCTTCGCGCTTGCTCTTAAGCGCCGCGAGAATCTCTCGGGAAGCATCGTTTGGACCGCCCAGAGGCATCCAGCCATCACCCAGGCGAGCTGCTCGATCGATAAGCGCCGGGGCAGCACCACCGAACCAGATGGGTACTGGTTGGGTGGGGCGGGGATTGATGCTCGCCATAGGAATACGGTGAAAGTCTCCTTCAAAATCGAGACTGTCTTCCTGCCACAACATACGCAGCAGGTTCACCTGTTCTTCCTGTCGTTTGCCGCGTCCCGCAAACGGTACCGACAGCGATTCGTACTCTACTTCGTTCCACCCGGTACCGACGCCAAGCCGCAGGCGGTTGTTGGAGAGAATCGCTACTTCTGCCGCCTGTTTAGCCAGGAGTGCAGTCTGGCGTTGAGGCAGAATCAATACGTTGGTGACCATCTCGATTGAGTCAGTGACGCCCGCGATAAAGGCAAAGGTTGTCATGGGTTCATGAAAGGCCACGTCTTTGTCGTATGGGCCTGAGAAGCCGCCTGGCCGATTCGGATCCGCGCCGAGAACGTGATCGTAAAGCAGCATGTGGCTGAAACCGAGGGCTTCTACGCCCTGCGCATAAGCTTTCATTGCACCTGGATCAGTGCCTATTTCGTTGTGTGGTAATACGGCTCCCAGCTGCATCACATCCCTCCAATTTTGTTGTTCTGTGTTTAAGTTTTCGGTATTTCAATGCCAAGCAATCGGGCGGCATTTTCGCCGAGAATTTTGGCTCGCTCTGAATCGTTCAAACGCTGCATCTGCCGCTCAATAGCCTCTGGAGAATGTGGCCATGAACCCTCCGGGTGCGGGTAGTCGCTTGCCCAGCAAAAGTTGTCTACCAGATCAAACTCCGCAGCGACGGCAAGCCCGGAGCGGTCTTCACCGAAGGTAGCGTATCCCTGACGACGGAAGTAGTAGCTTGGCAATTCCGGTAGCTTGGGTTTCGCCCACATGTGGTGTTTCCGGTACGCCTCATCCATCGCCTCAAGCGACCATGAAACCCAGCCGATGCCGGATTCAACCACTGCAAATCTTAAGTTTGGAAAACGCTCGCAGATGCCCGAGGCACACATCAGCACCAAGGGCTCGATATTGGTCGTGCAGCAGTGGGACACATAGTTAGCGACTGCACCCCCAGGTCCACGTGTTGTTGTTGGACTGCGACCGGTGCTCACATGGAATGTGGCGGGCATATTGGTGTCCTGCAGTGCCGCCCAGATAGGATCAAACTCCGGCAGGTTATAGTTTCGTTCTCTGGGTGGTTGCGGACCGAAGACAGGCTTGTTTGGCAGGCATACGCCTTTAAAGCCGAGTTCGGCCACGCGTTCGATTTCGGTAACTGCCGCCTCTACGTCTGCAGTGGTGATAAAGGCCATGGGAAACTGGACGTCCCAGTGATCCGCGTACCAATCGCGTGCCCAATTATTCCAACCCTCACAGAACCGCATAGCAAGCTGCGGGTCGTCGTTGGCTACTTGCGCCGCCAGGAAAGCGGCACCGGGAAAGATGATCTCCGCATCTACCCCATCACGAGCGTTGTCAGAAACGCGTTTGTCCGGGTAGCGGCCGGAGAGAAATCGCTCCAAGTCTTCACCCGCCATTTTGTTCCGATCCAGGAGGTGATCGGGTACAGAAGATTCCTGGCGTTTTTTCTCCGCGGCTTCTACGTCCTTTGGTTCCCGCACGCCTTCGGCGCGCTCCTGATCCATTTCTTTGTCTCGCTTTGAGCGCCGTTGGCGCAGTTGATCGCGGACTTCGCTCGAAATGTAACCGTCCATCCAGTTTTTCGGCTCGATGGCGTGACAATCAGCAGAGATGACGTAGTAGCGGTTGCTCTCTTCTGGCCGTACTGTGCGTGCCCAGCCTTCATGACCGGGTGTTTCTTTGCGCCACGCTTGCGCTTCGAGTAGTGCTGCTTCCTGTTCGCTTACCTCTGCCATCTTCTCCCCCCTGTCTTATGGCTCTCTTGCTTCTGGTTTATGCCGCTGATCGACAGTAGCACGATGAACCTACGGTCACATCCGCTCGGGCTTTTACCCTGGCCAATTGTGTCTCAATGTGGGCAAGTTCCGTGTTGTCGCCACGACGAGTGAGGCACTCGTGCAAACCGTGGAGTGCCCAGATGTTGTTTGGATGTTGCCAGGGGCGGGCAAGGTCGTCGGTCAGGCCAAGATCTGCGCGATATAGGCGCTCCGCTTCTTCGAACTGTTCCTGCTCCATCAAAAGTGCTGCCAGTGCGTGACGTGGCGGTTGCATCCAACCCCATGGTTCATCGTAAACCAGCCCGTCGCTTAAGGTTGTGGCCGCACGGAGGTGCTCGAATCCGCGTTCAACCTCACCCGCCTTGTAGTGCAATTCGCCTTGCGCCATTTCAGCGGCAATGCCCAGGACGGACTTGGCGGGGTTGTTGAACATGAACCTGGTCTTGGGGACGTTTTCCCGTGCGGCAAAGAATGCCTCCAGTTCCTGAGCTGCATCAGCATGGCGGCCCAGGTTGGCAAGGGCTACGACCCGTCCGTATCGAGCTAACGCGGTTGTGAAGCAGAAGAGCTCAGCGTCTTCAGGTAACGGTTCGTCCAACAACGCCTGCCACATGCCGAACCGAACCATCACATGGATTTTTATACCCCAGAACGCTTCGAATAAATCTGGCAGAAACGCGACCACGGGTACTGGAAGGAGAGAGCGCAATTCAGCCGCCGCATCGAGAGCGACCTGCTTCTGCGCCAGGAACATGGCACCGTAAGCTTCGAAGTGCACATTATGGATGCGATAGACGGTGTAAAAATTTTCGGCGCCACGCAGGTTTTCGAAAGGTTTATCGACAATCGCGGCCTGGTGATTACGGTAAATCACGTTCTGATAGTCTCCGCACAACACATCGATGTGAGTTGCCATGTGCACCAGATGCCCGGAGTCGGGAATGAGCGTTGCCAGTGCATCACCGTGAGGCAGTGCCAGTTCGGGATTCGGCGACATCTCCATCAAGTGGATGTACATGTGCAAGAGCCCCGCGTGAGACCAGGCATTTGGGTCCGACTCGAAAGCTCTCTCCAATACTGCTTGCGCTTCTGTGGTTGATGCGCCTTCTGCGGGCTCGCCCTTTGTCACTTCCCAAAGTTCCCAAGGTGTGCGTCCCATCAGCGCTTCTGCAAATACGCTGGCGACATCCAGGTCGGTCGGATTGGCCTCGTAAATCGGGCGCATGGCATCGGCAAAAGCGTCGTTAAAGGGCCCGAACTCCTCGGTTTCAGGATCTTCGGGGTAACGTACTTTGAGCGCGTTGAGCATCGCTCGTTCGAGATCCGTACCCACATCCTGGTTCAGGCCGTCTTTGATTGCAGTGTGCGCGATATCAAGCGTGGTCACGCGTTCATCGGGTTCGAACATTTCCCACAGCTTGTTGTAGTTGGGGCCAATACTGTAGGCGACGCCCCAATAGGCAAGGACACATCCCGGATCGGCTTCGATGGCGTTCTGAAAACAGATGACGGCCTCGTCGTGATTGAACCCAAACAACCACGCAAGTCCTCGGTCGAACCAGAGCTGTGCCTGTTCTGAATCGGTAGTTACCTTGCGGTGGCAGGTGCCTAAGTTAAAGTAGTCGTCTTGTGTGCCAGGCATAGTCTCGCTCCAGAAGGGGTTGGCTTCATAATGGCGCAATTCGAATTTCATTGCATAGGTAGAAATAGTGCGAATCCACTGGACGTGCTTGATGGTGGTACTGCTTGCGGGTTGTACATCATCCCAGATGCTGAGCCAGCATCTGAAATTGAACGAGATTCAAACCATCGGCAGCCACAACAGCTACAAGCTCGCGATGTCACCCGAACATGCAGCTGCTCTGAAGCAAACGAATCCGCAAGCCGCAGCAGCGTTGGAGTACTGGCATCTGCCGATTGGGCAGCAGCTTGATCTGGGCTTACGGGCCCTGGAGCTGGATATTTTCTACGATCCAGATGCAAAGAAATTTGTTGTAGGTCATGTCCAGGTGATCGACATGAATACAACCTGCTCGCCTTTGCGTCGCTGTCTTGAAGAGATACGTGCGTGGAGTGATGAGCATCTCCGTCATTTACCGATCACGATCATGTTTAATGCGAAAGATCAGGTGATTGAAGGTCTTCCCGATCCGGTCCCCTTTGATACTGAGGCATTTGATCTACTCGATGGCGTCTTTACCGATGTGCTGGGTGCTCGGTTGATTCAGCCCGATACTGTTGGTGCAGGGGATTGGCCCACGCTTGATGAAGCACGGGGTCGATTTCTGGTGTTGCTGGACGAAGGCGGGCTCAAGCGGGATTTGTATGCGGCAAAACAAAAGCGCCCGATTTTTATGAACTTGTCTGAAAGCGATCCGCGTGCGGCGATTATGGTGATCAATGATCCGATTAAAGACTTTGCAAGGATTCAGCAGGCTGTGCGGGCAGGGTACGTTGTTCGTACTCGCGCCGATTCGGACACGGTTGAAGCCCGTGCCAATGATCGCACTCGATTTGAAGCGGCGCTCAAATCCGGCGCACAGATAATCAGCACCGACTATTATCAACCCGCGACTCACTTCGGCAACGACTACCAGGTTGGATTGGATGCGCCAGCCATTTGCAATGAAACCTTGGTAAACAAATCCTGTTCAATCGATGACGGCTAGACCTTCCTTGTGGCGTTATTGCAACACTTTATGGCGTAGTATCGTTACCGCGTCTTCTTAAGCCGTCGTTAAGATGGTGACTCATTACCACGCTACAGATAAGGGAGTGCCTATCATGCCCGCCAGATTTCGACATTTCGCCCTAAATGCCGACGATGTTCAGACTGCGAAGAAGTTTTTTGAAACCGTATTCGAATGGGAGTTTACGCCCTATGGGCCGCCCAACTTCTACCAGATTTTCAACGCGGGAGACGGCTTGGTAGGCGCACTGCAGGAGCGCAGAGAGCTGCTCGCGGGTAAACCTACATTCTGCTTTGAAAGCACTTTTCAGGTGGAGGATATTCAGGCGACGCTGAATCTCGTGGAGGCGGCGGGCGGGCGTATCCTGATGCAACCGTACTTTTTGGAAGAAGTAGGGGAGATTGCCTACTTTGAAGACCCAGAAGGTAACGCCGTGGGCGTTGCGCAATATGTGCCCGGCCGCTGGGACTGAGTTTTGTGAGTCATGACGAGGGAGATGGGTTTGACGTACGTTCACTCTCGGTGACCTATAGAGAAGGTCACGTGCTCGAGGCGCATGACCATCCCTGGGCTCAGTTAGTTTATGCCCGAAGTGGACTCCTAAATGTAGAAACACCCAACCGTGTCTGGTTTGTCCCGCCTACACGAGCGGTCTGGATACCCCCTCGAACGCAACACAGTATTGAGTTCGCCAGTGAAGTTGCGTTGCGCACTTTATACATCAGCGCGCAACGAGCCCGCGGTCTGGCTGATGAGGTGGTCACGCTTGAGGTGAGTCCGTTGCTGAGTGAGCTCATCCAACATATCCAACGCCTGAAAATGCTCGATGCGAAGGTGCCCAAACACGCACATCTGTCGCAGGTTCTAGTCGACTTGATAAGCGAGGCGCAACCACTGGATCTCGCCTTGCCGCTGCCAACGGATGAGCGTGCGGCGGCGCTCGCGCAGCATTTTCGAGCTCACCCCGGCGAAAGGAGGGGGCTTAAGCATTTAGCTGAAAAGCACGGTGCCTCGTTACGTACCATGCAACGCCGATTTACCGAGGAGACGGGCATGCCGCTCGATACGTGGCGACAGAAAGGGAAGTTGATTCATGCTGTGAAACTTCTAGCGGAGGGGCAGTCGGTAGCAGATGCAGGACACCGATGTGGTTATGAGGGGACCAGCGCATTTGTCGCCGCATTCAAGAAGCAGTTTGGTGTAACGCCTGGTCGTTTCAAAAGGAGCTCACGCGCCGTACACGGAAATCGCGTAACCCTTTGATCAGAATGATAAAAAATAGAAATTGTTCTCGAAGCCCAGAATCCATGTCAGGTTTTCTCGGCTGAACACGGGGAAAGTAGATGGCGAATTCAATCAGTCAGGAAGGGCGCTGCTTAGGAACCCCTTTGCATCCTTCCCATAACTTCACTGTATGGCGCCATCTTTTGAATCCAAGTGAAGGTTCCCTCGGTCATCATTTCCTCACAGCTGGCGAGGATAGGCGCGGCTCCGACAAACGGTAGGCTACCGCCGATGCTGATGCGCTGTGCGCCTGCGGCTTGGAAGTCAGCGAGCGACGCACCGGGGATGGTGACACCCAGCATGTTGAAAGGCTTACCTACTGCAGCGGTGACCGTTTGCAGATCTTCCAGAGAGCGTATTCCTGGCGCAAACAACACATCGGCCCCGGCCGCCTCATAAGCCTGTAAACGCTCGATAACAATCTCCAGGTCACCTGCTCCGCGGAGTAAGTGTTCAGCCCGCGCTGTCAGCACAAAAGGAAAATCCAGCGCCTTTGTAACTTCAGCGGCAGCAGCAATGCGTTCAATCGCAAGTCCCGGTTCATACATTTCCTGACTTTCGCGATTAAAGTCTTCGATGGAGCATCCCGCAACCCCAGTCTCGACCATAGCCGCGACGTTTTTAGCAACCGCCTCGGGAGCCGCAGCATAACCGTCCTCAAAGTCTGCACTGACAGGAATGTCAGTCACAGCGGTAACCGACCGGCAGTGGGCGAGTTTTTCCTCCAAGGTGGGCTCTCCATCGGCTTTGCCCAGTGCAAAAGCAAAGCCACTGCTGGAAGTTGCCAGCGCCTTAAAGCCGAAGCCCTCTAACAGCCTGGCAGATCCGGCGTCCCACGGGTTGGCGATGATGAACGCGTCTTGCTGGTAATGCAGGTCGGTAAAAGCCTGACATTTTTCCGCTTGTGTTGGCATGTATACCTCACGATTTCAGAGTGATGTGGTTTTCTATGAAAGCAGAAGGGGACAACTCTGCGTGTGTGCCCCCTGTTCTATCTATTCTGCATAATCGGTGATTGCGCAAAATCAATCCAGCCCGACTCAATCCCGGCTGTATACCCGCCATCTACGGGAACATCGACACCGTTCAGCCAGCCGCATTCCGCTGTCAGCAGCATGTCGATGACTTCGGCGATATCGTCGGCGCTCGCGGCGCGACCAGCTTGAGCTTTCATCCATTCACTTTGTGCTTCGCCCATCAGCGCTTCAAACTGAGGGTAGAGAGGTGTCTCTATTGGACCAGGGCTGACGCTGTTAACCGTATAGTGAGCTTTGGCTGCCGCCTCGGCGGAACGCAGGGTGTGCGCTGTCACCAGTCTCTTTGAGAGTGTGTAGGGGTCCCGTGCTATGTAGTCGTGATGTTCTTCACACCACTTCAAGCCTTCACTGTACGACTGGGTTTCCAGGAGAGGTTTCAAGCGTTCGTACTTGGATTGCCAGTCCCGACCAGCGACCGATGAGACGTTCACTATGCGGCCACCAAGAGAAAGGCGTTTACTTAGCTCTTCTGACAAATAGCGCAACGCTAAGAAGTTAACGGCAATCACGTTCTCTGGGACGGGTGAAGCAGCCATACCCGCGACATTCGCCAGACCATCAATTTCATCCGGCAGAGCATCAAGCGCGCCATCGATACCCTGCAGGTCAGCTAGATTTGTGGGCACATATTGATGTTTGGTATTGAGAGATTCTGGTTCGTTCAGATCCAGAATCCAGACGTTGTGGTCAGCCAGTCGGGAAACCAGCGCTGCACCTACGCCGGAAGCGCCCCCTGTGATAACGATATTCATTCTGTTGTCCTCCGCTAGGTCTGTCTTGCTCTGATCATCGGTCGCGCGATGGGTGAACTGCCGACCTGAAGCTCGGCGATAGTTTCAAAACCATACCTTGCGTAGAGCGCTTCGTTGGCAGAACTTGAAGCTTCCAGATAGCCGAGTGCACCCTGCGCATCGATGACGCTGTTGGCATGTTTCATCAAGGCGCCGCCAATGCCCTCGCGCTGATGATTGGGATCGACACCTATGAGGGGCAAATACCAGCAGTCATCATCGTGCGGGTGATAGGTTTCGAACAATCCCATAAGTTGCCCGAAATCTTGCGCGAGGTGTTGGGGCAGTGCTGCGCTGAATGCTGTTTCTGCCGCCGCCACATCACCGGTTTCGCCGGGCGGCAACCAAAGCGCCGCACCAGAACAGGCATCTGTTACGAAACAGGTACCCGCTTCGATGGATGTTCCCAGAAAAGAGTCCACGATCCGAGGAAAGTGGTGTAGATAACTGGCAGCGTCGAGAAGGTACCAGCGGTTAAACGGGTCGGAGCTGAAGGCGAGGGTAATCGTAGCTCGCACAGCTTCGTGGTCGTCGACAGTTGCCTGACGTATTGAGGGGACAGTCACGTAAGATCCTTATGATCATCTTCCGGGTGATTATATGCTTAAAATAGCGAGGTACCCTTGGAGGCGCTCACATGACTGATTTAGAGCAACGGCTGGCTTCGCTTGAAGCGGAGGTTCGCGAGTTGAAAGATCGCGAAGCGATACGAGAAGGCATTCACCGATATTGCCAGGCCGTAGATCGCTGCGACCTTGAGATGTTGAAATCGTGCTACTGGCCTGACGGCTACGATGATCACGGTTTTTATGCGGGTAATGCCCACGACTTTGCTGACTATGTGATTCCGTGCCTTCAAGCGGTCGATTCCAGTATGCACTCCATAACCAATACGCGGTTTCGTTTTGACGGCAATCGCTGCGCGTGTACTTCGCAGTGGCATGTTGTCCACCGTCTTGCGCATGAGGGCGGTTTCACCGACTTTCTGCACGATGGCCGGTATTTGGATGTTTGGGAAAAGCGAGAGGGAGAGTGGAAACTTTTGCATCGCGTCATCGCGGGCGATCTGGATCGTTGGGTGCATACGCTCAACATACGGGGCGATGCGATGAATGATCAAAATGCGCCGGTGCGCGGACGCCGCGGTGATGACGATCCGGGCAACCTCTGGTTCGAAATTATGCAGCACCGACCAGAACGTCCGGCGATGGATGACCTATGGACGGGATTTCATATGATCAGCGAGATGGACCGGTCTAAGAATTAATGAGCGTCGTAAACGAATGGCTGAGACTTGCGGCTGATAGGGATATTAGTGGGCGGGCCGCTCGAGTATCCCTGGTGGTGGGTACCTTGCTCACGCTGATCAATCAGGGAGATATCGTCGTCGCCGGTGAGTTGAACGTTGTGGTTGTGGCCAAGATCATACTGACCTTCTGTGTGCCATATTGTGTATCCACATATGCAGGGGTGGAGGCTTTGCGCCACAAGCCTGCCCCGACTGCTGAGTAACCGCTGCTGTGTGGGTGGAAGCAGTGACAGTTGGTCTGCTCGCGGCAATCGATTTGTGGTTGGCGTTTCCGGTAGCGTTTGCGCTGCCGATACCCGAACCCGTGAGCGCATTTGTCATGGGTTTAGGCGGTAGTATCGGAGCAGGCTTGGCAGCGATGGGTGCTTTTGGGCTCAACTCGATTTTGCAGGCGCGCTATTCAAACTATGACCGCCTGCTGGACCGAACGAGTACTTATCTAAACAAGTGGGGGCTACCCGGCATCGGCCTAACTTCTCCACTTATATTGGGTCCGGTGCTGACGACTGCGCTAGCGATCGTCTTAGGCGCAGACCCCAAGCGCCTCATGATTTGGATTATCGTCGGCGTCTTCCTGTGGTCCTATATCTTCTATCTTGGACTCCTCGTAGGCGCGTGGTTGACCTAGTGGTGAGTCTCTAAGATTCGACGGGCTGCAGGGCGCCGGGCATGAGTGCATCGCCCGGTGGCTTGTGACCCCAGATGCTCAGACGATCAAAATGACCCACCGGCCATTTCTGATCCATAGGGATTTCTAAGCCGCCAGTGCCGTATTCGATTTCAAAGCCCGATGGCGTGCGTACGTAGAACGATGTCATTTCGTCATTGGGATGTTTACCAATGCCCATAGCGATGGGCACACCCGATTCAACAACTCGGTCGTAGGCTAGTCCCACATCGTCGACGTTTTCCACCTGTAACATCAGGTGGTGAATACCTCGGTGGCCAGGTACTTCTGATATAGCAAGCGTGTGGTGGCGCGGGTTGCAGTGGAAGAAGCGTATCTTCATGCCAGCCTCGATGTCATCCGAATGTCTGAAGCCCAGCAGGTTCATGTAGAAATCTGTCGCGGCTTCCAGATCTGGCACCATCAACACGATATGACCGAGACCTTGTTCACCCGTGACAAAACCGGACACATCGTGTCCGGGCATAAAGGGCTCCGCACCGGCCATCTGTCCATGTGAAAGCTCGTGACGGATGCCGGTGGCGTCGGTAAACCAGGCAACTTCCGCGACGTTGCGCGTGGCAGCCAGCTTATCGTCACCCCTGGTCACGGCGATATCCGCTGACTGCAGCCTTTCGACAGCTTCTGTGAGAAGTGCCTCATCGCCGACGTCCCATCCTACATAGGCCAGCTGGTTCAATTCGCCGGGATGCACAGCGATGCGCCATGCTGCTTCATCGACACGCAACCGCACGACTTCGTCGTCTTCGTCTACTATGCCTAGTCCCAGGAGGTCGGGTGCAAATGAGCGCCAGGCCTGGGCGTCGGGGGATGTGAAGCCGATGTAACTCAGTGATTTGATCATGTGTTGTTCCTCCTCAAAACATTGCCACGGAGACGTCTTCGTCTCCGAGAGAGTACGCTGTCGATGCGCCGTAGATAGTATCAGCGGTGTTCGAGATATGGCTCCCTGCCGCGCGAAGATCCCGCCAGCGTCGCTCCAGAGTGCGGGTGGTCCAGATAGCAGCTGACCCAGATCTAGCGAACAGTTTATCCACGCCAAAGAGCACTCGTTGGACGGCCCTTACCTGGTTGCGTCGAAACTCCAGGCGCTGACCTTTAGAGATTGGTGTGCCTCTGCTTATCTGGTCCATCCAAGCTTCGATCATGACGTCCACATGGGTAATCCCCGCAGCCAGATCGGCTTCCACTTCGGCTAGTGCTTCCTGCTGAAAGGGGTCAGTTTTGCCGACTACGCCCGCGGCGGATACTCGAGTCTCAAGATAATTTCGATATTGTTCAATGGCACCTTCTGCGATACCGAAGGTGGCCGATGCAATGGCGCCACAGAAAATGCAGCCCCAGGGAATCTGGTACAGCGTATTGCCGTTCTGCCTATCGGCATAGGCTCCGTCAGCCAGCGGATAGTGTTCCAAAGTGCGGTACTCAGGCACATAGGCATTGTCCGCCCGCACATCTTTGCTGCCTGTACCGCTCAAACCCATCACATGCCAGGAGTCTTCCACAATTTCGTAGTCGCCCCGCGGCATAAAAAAGTGCCGCACTTCGGGCGGTTTGCCGGGCACACCTTCCTCGTCAACAACGATGCCGCCAAGCACAACCCAGTCGCAGTGGTCGGTGCCGGTGGAGTATTGCCACTGGCCTGTAAAGCGAAATCCATCGCCGTCCCGAATTGCTCTCCCCTGAGGTGCGTAGGGTGAGGCGATCCAGGTATCCGGGTTGGAGCCGTAGATTTCGTCTTGGGTTTTTGAATCCAAAAGTGCTACTTCCCAGGGGTGTACGCCGACCACACCTGCGACCCATCCAGCGGAAGGGTTGTAGCGCCCGACGGCGCGTGCCCATTCGAAAAACACCTTCGGCTCCGCTTCATAACCACCGTAAGCTTTCGGCTGTAGGAGCCGCATGCCGCCAGACTGTCGTAACACGTCCGCCGTAGCCTCCGTCAGAAATCCACGGGTATCACACGGCTCGTGTTCGTTGTGCAAAAGCTCGGCATGCGTGTGAATGTATTCGACGGCTGCGTGCATAGAGGCCCCGATTGTTTCTGGAATGATCGTTACAGTAAATTCTTGCCCTCGTGCGTGTCAATAGTTAATGTAGCAATCACTACAGGAACATGACATGGCAAAAGCACAACAAATTGATCAGCAGGCTGCTGGCCGGAAAGGAAGTAAGAAACGCGCTAACGGCATTGTCGCCCGCGAAAAGATCCTGGATGCAGCGGCTGAAATCGCTACTGAGCGTGGATACGAGGGCACTTCCATATCATTGGTCAGCAAACGCTCAGGGTTTCCCGCAAGTTCCATTTATTGGCACTTTGATGATAAGGATGATCTGATCGCAGCGGTGATTGAACGATCATTCGGTGCCTGGTTGCAGGCATTGAGTGATCAGGGTTCACCTGACATTGAACGTCCGATTGAAGAAATCGTTTTCCGGCAGTCTGCAAACTACACCGAGTCGATCAAATCCTCTCCGGAATTTCTGCGTTTGGGGTTGATGCTTGGTCTCGAACAGCGTCCTGAAGATCCCACCGCGCGCAAGATGTTTCTGAAGGTTCGCTCACAGGCGTTTCGTAACGCAGTGAAAAACTATGGTGCATGGCTGCCCGATCTAACCAAGAAGGAACTGGAAGTCCTGGCCAGTTTTGTCATCGCCCTCGCGGATGGTTTTTTCCTTTCTCAACAAGTTGCGGATGAAACGCATGACATGATGAACCGGCCCGATCTGCACGCTGCGGCTGTGCTGGGGGTGATCGACATGCTGCGCAATCGTCAGGGGTAATAACATGGGCACACTGGCTCAAAACGTTAAGAGGTTGACCATCGTAGGGGCGGGTCTCCTCGTGTTGCTGATGACTTGTTTGCCAATAAAGGGGCGAGCAGAGATTACCGCATACACCGGAGCGATCCTCATCGACGGTACACGCTCTGGGGTTGTGAAAGAGGCAACAGTACTTGTAGATGGTGAGAAAATAATCGCTGCGGGAAAGGGCGTCTCTATTCCCGATGGTGCAGAAATACGCGACGTAACGGGGAAGTGGATTGTCCCCGGACTGATCGATGCCCACATCCACTTCATGACTTCGGGTCGGATGTACACCCGGCCAGCGTTTTTTGATCTCACCGACAAGGTATCGTATGAAGAAGAGATAGCGTGGATCAGGGAACATGTCCCGCAAACTTTGCGGGCGTTTATGTGTTCCGGAGTCACCAGCGTACTTTCTCTCGGCGGGCCGAGCCTGGAATACAACGCGCGTGAATTAGCAGAGTCAATGGAAGATGCGCCAACCGTTTTTGTCGGTCATGGCGTTCTCCTGCCTGCACCAAAATTCATAACAGAACGCACTATCCCGCTGTGGGATGGCGAGCCGACGATCAAGCCTGCGACTTCGATGGAGATGGTGGTACCGCTTGTGGAGGATGGGGTAGCGCGCGGAGCTGACCTCATCAAAACCGCATTGGACGACCGTGGCACGATGATGCTCAGGGCTATGCTCTGGTACTGGGACTGGCGTGAGTGGGAAAAGGGGGTTGTCGAAGAGGCTGCGAAACATGGCCTTGAGGTAACGACCCATGCACATGGGCTCGAGTACGCGCGGGGGGCGGTGGAAGCAGGCGCTACCAGCCTGCAGCATATTCCGGCTGATCAGCCGGTTGATGACGCGTTCATCGAACTGTTGAAAAACGAGAACATCATCATCGCCCCTACGCTTGGGATCAGACAGCGCACCTTTGTTGAACTGATCACAAAGGAGTTGCAGATTCTGCCGGTGGAAGAAAAGTGTTCCGTCCCGGGGGTGGTGGAGTCCTGGAAGGAACCCGTTCCGCCAATGGATGCTCTATCGCAGAAGTTTGCTCGTGAAAAAGCTATTGCCTATGCCAACACGCGAACGCTTTATCAAAACGGGGTAAAGGTCGCGGTTGCAACGGACTCGGGGATGATTGGTCTGGCGGCAGGCTCCTCGATGCATCTTGAACTGCGAGAGATGCATCGCGCAGGATTACCAGCAGACTACCTTGTTCATGCAGCCACCCTCGTCTCCGCTGAGCTCGTTGGAAAGGAGGCAGACTACGGCAGTGTGGAAGCGGGAAAGTACGCTGACTTTCTGATTCTGGGTGCGGACCCTCATCTGGATATCGGCAATCTCCAGCAGATAGAAACTGTTGTAAAGCACGGCAGGGAAACTCCGCAGGACACTTTAGTCCCGCGGGCTGATCGCGATGTACGGTAGCCTTCCTCCGCTGCTGATCCAGAGCGGCTAACTAGCACAGCCCTTCGGCAGATCCAGGGTCGGATTGCGATCAAAGAATCCCACGGGGATCAGATGGAACCCACAATACTCCACCGGCATCACCGGCCAATCTTCAGGTCGTGGCACGTGGGTGATCGCCACCGTATGCCACATGACAAGATCGCAGGCAGAAATGTCCCGGTTACCGGCGGTCATTTCTGGTAAACCACCCTGGCCTTCGTGCATAACGGTGTGTGGGCCAGCTGCGCTGGTCTCGCCAGGATCGTAGGGTGTGGCCCACAAGTGATGTTTGGCAAAGCCAGCACGTTTGACGACACGGGATTGAGGGTGAGCAAAGAGGGCAGGCGATGGGCCGGGCAGGAGTTTGTAAGCCACCGGGTTGCCCATCGCATTCAAAGAGTCTGGATTGGTGACTTTCCAGTTGCGGCTTACTTCCGGCGCAATATTGCGTTGAGCGGCTTGTTCGTTGGTGAGGTGGGTTGTTACAGACTTAAATTGAGTGCCGTCAGGATTGTCGTCGCTGATGGGCAGCACCTCGATCTGACTTTCGAACAGTGAGTTCGCGCCACCGTCCAGCTCCCAATCCAGGCGAAAGCTGAATGCGTGCTGATGCACAGGGGAGGTCAGCTGCGTCGAGATCTGTGGTGACTGTTCCGGGTTGGTTAATGATTCATCCGCAGCGCTCACACCCACAATGCCCGTAAGTTTGACCTCCATCTGAATGGTGCCATCCAGGTACAGGTACCAGAAGAATCCGTAGTCGTAGTTTCCGATAGTGAAAATCGACGACACAACAAGACGCCGTGAGCGTCGCACCTCGGTGGTTTGTGAGGTGCTGTCATAGTGTTTCCACTGGATACCGTAGTCCTCTTCGTGCATACAGACAGCGTTTTCGATCTGTTTAACTTCGCCCTTCCAGTTAACCTGGTTGACGTCAAAGTAGTAGATCTCGCCTAAACAATCGCAGCCGAGTGTCAGGGAGTTCACCAGATTGCCCATACCGTACTCGCTGCCATCCAGAACGTGTTTCCAGCTATGCATTGGATCTTTGTCCCCGTAGGGAACCACCATGTCGGAGAGTGACGCCCTGTAGAGGACAGGCCGGCCATGCAGTGACAGCTGGTGCAGAACCAGTCCCTGGACAGGGTCGAAGCCGATGCCAAACTCATACCCCTGCCAGCGAACGTGGTATCCGTCGACTTCAAAGCTGGGGCCATCAGGCTGGGTGATCTCCAGATCCTTAAGATCCGTTCGCGCGGGACCCAGATTGGGTGTGTCGAAGCGACCCGGTTCGGTCGGCATGGCTATGACCCCGTGGTCTTCGAACGACACGATCTTGCCAGCGGTAACATCTACATCAACGATCAAACCGTGCACTGGTCGTGCATAGCCGTTGTCTGTTTCGTCTGTGCGCACAAAGGTGATGCAGCGGACAGAGCGATGACCCTCAGGCAAATCAGCAGGTGGGTTGCCGCCGCCAGGCCAGGGATCGATCTGAATAAGCTCCAGTTCTTCCTCGGTGGCTGTCGCGATACCACGTTTGTTGAGAGCGGCAAGGTAATCTGCATCGGCTTTGAGTACCTCCACCGCAACACCCAACTCCGCAAAGCTGTACGGCGCACCCGCATTGCCGGGCAATCGATCAATACTTATTACTTTGTTGTCGGTCACATCGACAAAAGCGGCGAAACCACCGTCTGCGGTGCCGTCCACGCCGACGAGTTTCAGCACCCGCGATGAGTATCCGTTTTTAAGGTCCGCCTTGGCAGGTTCTACCAGACCTACAGAAGAGAAGGTTGCGGATTTCTTGTCGTGGGCATTGCGAAAGAGGGCCACGCAGGTTTCGATTTCAGCTGCCGTTGGTGGCGCGAGTAGATGTGTCATGAGTCAAAGAACTCTATCTATTGAGGCATAGACCAAGAATAACGGACAGAAGCTGTCCAGGTGAAGCGGTCAGCCAGGTCGCGTAGACTGGTCGGCAGACTTGAGAGAGGGTGCCATGTTTGTTCTAAAAACGCTGGGATGGGTTGTTTTGACTGTTGTGCTGGTCATCGGTGGGTTCGTACTGCTGGCGAGTAATAACCCCGTTCTGGCATCACGCATAGCGTGGCCGCTTGTTGAATGGATGGCGCTGGATGACTTTGTGGGTATTACTACAGACGGTGAGGTGGTCACCGGGCTTTTTGAGATCAAACCCACGGGGGTTTCAACCGCACCAGTGGTAGCTGCAGCGAACGCGTTTCTCGAGAGCCTCGATGCGGATCAAAGAGAGGCCGTCATGTTTGCTGTGGACGATCTCGAATGGCGGCGGTGGGCCAATATCCATTTGAGTACCCGGCAGGGTGTTGGTCTCCTCGACATGACCGAGGTACAGAAAGAAGCGGCGCATAATCTGCTGCGTGCAGGATTGAGCGCGCGCGGTTATCAGACAGCGGTGGACATCATGAAGCTTGAAGGCCACCTCGCAGACTTGATGAATGACTATGTTGAGTACGGTGAAGAGCGCTACTGGTTCACCATCATGGGCGAACCTTCGCCAACTGAACCGTGGGGTTGGCAATTGGACGGCCACCATCTGATTGTGAACTTTTTTGTGCTGGGTGATCAGGTGGTCATGACGCCAACTTTTATGGGTTCGGAACCACCCTTTGCCGAATCTGGTCGCTTTGCGGGGACCAGAATTCTTGAGGCTGAAACGCTGGACGGTCTGGCGCTGATCAACGCACTCACGCCGGAACAGCGAGCCGTTGCAGTGCTCACTGAAGAGAAGATCCAGAACAACAACTATGCGGAGTTGTTTTCGGATAACGATCTGGTGCCTGAGGAAGGATTAAAACTGAGTGAGTTAGATGAGGCTCAGCGTGGTCTGGCCGTGCGCCTGATTCGCAATTACACAGACCAGATGCGACCGGGTCACGCGGAGGTGAAGTTAACTGAAGTGATTTCGCACTGGGATGACACCTACTTTGCCTGGGTAGGCAAAACCGATGCGGACGCGGTGTTCTACTATCGGATTCAATCGCCTGTTGTACTCATCGAATTTGATCACCAGACACCGGTGGCGTTGGATGGACCTGACCTGCCAACCCGAGATCATATCCACACTGTGGTGCGTACACCTAACGGCAATGACTACGGTAAAGATCTGCTGCGTCAGCACCTGGCTGCGCACCCACACTAGGAAACATCAGAGATGGAAGCGTTTGTTGAATTTTTGCACGGTTTGTCGACCGGCCAACGCGGGAGCTTTCTGTTTGTATTCCTCTTCGCAGCAATCCTGGCAGAGCGGTTGTTCCCCTTTCTCCACACCGACCGGCCGAACCAGCATGTGCTGATCAACCTGGCTTTTCTAGTTGGGGTGGCTCTGGTGAATACGCTGGTGGCAATGATCGCCTTTGCGGGTCTTGGTGTACACGAGTGGGAGATTGGTCTCCTGCATTGGGTGGAGCTGCCGCTATGGGCACAGCTGCTTGTCACCATTGTTGTCCTCGACTTTGTTGCCCAGTACGCGGCGCACTGGATGTTGCACAACTTCAAATGGCTGTGGCGATATCACGCGGTTCACCACAGCGATACCCATATCGATGCCTCCACAGGTACACGATTACATCCAGGCGATTTTTTCTTTCGTGAGGTGTTGGTGGTGTTGACGATCATCGTCATGGGATTGCCCCTGGTGGGCTATTTTCTCTACCGGATCATCACGCCGTTTTTTTCCTACTTCACCCACGCCAATATTCGTCTCCCATTATGGTTGGATAAGCCGCTTACCTACGTCTTTGTTACGCCGAACATGCATAAGGTTCATCATCATGTGGAGCGCCCCTGGACTGACTGTAACTACGGCAACATCCTTGCTGTGTGGGATCGCTTGTTTGGCACCTATGCTTATGCGGACCCTAAAGACGTCGAATACGGGCTGGATGTGCTTGAACCGGAGAATGACCGTAAGCTTTCGTATCTCTTCAAGCTGCCTTTTTCGAACTTCAAAACCGACTACTGATTGATCGTTCGTGCAGCCCTGTAATCAATGTGGGAAATGTTGTCTGCACTATGCGGATGGCGGTCTGGTGGTTACACGTGCGGAAATCGAACGCTGGGAAATAGAACGTCCCGATATATTTGCCTACGTACAGAAGAATGAGGTCTGGTTCTCGCCGGATGGAGAGGGGCGGCTTGGACGCTGCCCGTGGCTGGTGGGGGAGAGCGCTCCCTATCATTGCGGGATTTATGCAGATCGTCCTGAGGATTGTCGCAGTTACCCAACCAACATAGACGACATGGAGCGCGATGCGTGCGAGATGTTGGAGCCGCGAGATTTGCGAGATCGGTCTGCCGCGCTCATCAGGTTGCGTGAGCTGACCTAAGGGTTCGTCGCGTAGTCTTTCACCGACTTGAGATAGGCAAAGCAGCGCTCGAGAATGCCGATGTCGGCGGACAACACGTGCGCCTCAGCCATGTACTCGCGCCATTTCTGCCCAACCTCGTTTACTTCGCCAGCAATTTGGGCGGCCTTGCTTGCGCTTAAGCCCAATCGCTGGGCCGCAGCGCGAAAATTGTCGAGACTGGGCACATTGCCGAATGGCCCCAGCGCTATCGCATGTGATCCTTGTAGACCGGTGTTAGGCACAATGTCGTAACCAGGAGTCAGCTGGTACTCGGCGTCGCCTGCGCGTTTCAGGAAGGAGTGGTTGCGCAGATGGTCATCGGTGTTGCCGATGGCAACGTTGAATAACATGCGCCTTAATACATCTTCCGCCAGCGAATCTGTCTTGCTGCCGATTCGGTTCCCCAATTGGAAGATACCCGGATAGGACATGGCAGCCTCGTCGTACTGCGTGATGTCGAACTTGTTGATGAGGCTTGCCACGGACACGAGGTGGTGTTGACGTTCATCGCTGTGATCGAAGCGTTCAACGAGCAGCACTGGACCAAACGCGGTTTGTGTCAGTAGAACATCGGGCACCTCGATGCCCGCATCTGCCGCCATCCGCATGGTTGCGTATTCAACCTTACACATATCCACCAGGTCGGATGGACGGCCAAATTTTGCTATCCAGTGGCGGTCGACATGGTCTATCAGGGTCTTCGGTCGCGCTCCACCAAGGCCGCTGCCGTGGAAAAAGAATGGTTCGAGGTTTCGATCAACCTCACGGCCGGACTCGATGTCGTCAGCAATCTGTTGGAGATGAATGAGATTTTCGAAAGGGCGGGGCGCGGGTGCCTTAGCTTTTTCTGCAACTTGTGCTGTAAAACGAAGTGCGCCAACACCTTCGCCGGAAGCCGCGAGCAAGAATTCTACGGATGTTACGGGTGGCGGCTGACGTGTTTTTGAAAGCTGCCGTCGTCCCCATTCATCTGGTCCTGCATCCAACAAGACACCGAATACCCCTGGAGCTTCTCTGGAACGCGCGGTGGTATGAACTTCATCTGTAAGCGGCAGATTGATGGGGTCCAGTGCAAAGCTGCGTGGATGCGTCAAATATTTTGGGGAGTATTTAAAACGGCCGCGCTGTTCATCAACGATGAGTTGACCGGCCAGCACACAGGCGCCGCGACCAAGGTCGACATGGACAAACAACTTCTCGCTCACTTCAACCTACCTCCTAGACAGGACTAGAATTCCCATTCGTCTTCGGTTCTCTTTGGTTCCCGCGCTCGCTGTCGCGAGCTATTGCGGGCCAGTGCTTCGCCCAGCGTGTCCTGTCCCTCTGCGAGCACACTGTCGAGAGCCGTGGACAGGCCAAAAATATCCAGAAGGGCGAGGTAGGCGGCTACGGTGATATTGGTAGAACCCGCCTCAACCTTTTTCACTGAACTCTCAGAAAGGCCTGCTTTCTCGGCTGCGAGCGCCTGTGTCCAGTTGCGCCGCAATCGAGCCTCTTTCAGGCGGGCACCTAAGGCGAGCAGGCTACCGATCGCGGCATCACTGAGCATATGCGTAGACTTCGTTTTTCGGGGCATATAAAGCTTTTAAGTTGCATAAAAGGTTAATATAAAACCAAACAGCACAATTAAACCATGCCTCAATGAAGAGATTTGAGGAAGGAACAGAATCACACAATTGGCGATGGTTGTATATAAAGCTTAAATAATATTTAAAAGGTTTATATAAGACTCTGTACGTCGACCCTGCTGCCAGCTAGGATGCATCCGCATTTTCAGCAGGATGAGCTTATGAGCGGCAACGCATTCGATCTGAACAACCGTCATGTCGTAATTACGGGAGGGGCCAGCGGCATAGGCTTTGCTCTGGCCAAAGGGCTGGGTCAGCGAGGTGGACGCATCATGATTGCGGAGCCCGATGAGGCGAGACTGGCGGCAGCGGTGGAAACGCTCGCCAGCTTCGGTGTTGATGCCTGTTATCAGATTTGCGATGTGACAGATCTCGATCAAGTGGAACAGCTCGCAGACGCTGCCTGGGAAAAGTTTGGCCTGGTGGACATGTTCTTCAACAACGCAGGTATCGGCATTGGCCAGGTGCCCATTATTGATACCCCGATGGAAGATGTTCGCCGTGTTTTCGATGTGAATTTTTTTGGCGTGTGGCACGGGTGCCGGGTGTTTGGGCACCGTTTTGTGGAGCAGGGTTCACCTGCGGGCATCTACAACACCGGTTCGGAAAATTCTCTGTTTAATGCTGTACCGAACAATGCGGCCTATCTTGGTACTAAACATGCCGTGCTCGGCCTGACGGACAACCTGCGCGAACAGATGCCAGACTTTGTCAATGTAGGGCTGATCATTCCCGGGTTTGTTAAATCAGGTCTGACCGAAGCCGTTGCGCATCTCGCGATGGATACAGATGAGTTTGCAGGCATCGTTTTAAAGCAGGTTGAGGCAGGTAGCTTTTATATCGTCTCCCACGCCTACAACATGCATCACATTCAGGATCGCTACGACGAAATCGCCGCTGCATATGAAGCCTTTGCGCCGCGTTACGACGGTGATGAGGAATATGACGTCAGATATCTTCTAGCGCAGATGAGAGCGCAGCGAGAGAACAGCTAGGACTTGCCGAACTTCTCTTTGCGCTCGTCCCGGGCGAGTTCTACTTCCACAAATATGGCCTGTGCATCGACTGTTCTCGCATCAGCCGTCAGCGCCTCGTCCAGGGTTTCAGGCCGGATGCGGTAGATTGCTCCGTCTGTCGCGCGACGTAAAAATCCATAGTCGACCAGTGCACGCCGCCAGGTGACATGGTCGATCACGCCATCAAAACCGGATAAGCCGTTCAGCCATGCAAATATGTGCGCATCGATTTCTGCTTGATCAAAAATCCCTTCAGGATCGAGCGGCACAAGAGACAACGCGAGCAGGGCCAGGCGCTCGCTCTGCTTCTTGGGCAGTCGATGCAGGCCACCTCTAAAAATGCGGTGGAGTAATTTTGTTAGGGTTTCCTTGTCCATTGTTCGGTGGTGGTCTTTAGCTAATGGTTATCCGGCTTGGGGAAAATCGATGACGCCGAGTTGAGTAAACAGCGAAAGATAGTCCGTCAGGCCGCGTTGAAAGATGATTTTGTCGTCTTTGATGGTCAGCATGGTGACGTCTCTGAAGCTGACGGTCTCTCCTGTCTGTGGGTTTTGTCCGGAGATCCTGAGCCGTACGACCACTTCATCATCAGCTTCGATCAGTTCTTCAATCTCTTCGGCGTAGCCCGGGAGATCCACACGCACCTGTTTCGCGAGCGCAGCCACACCCTCCAGGCCTTCGCCCCAATTTGTCAGCGGGTAATCGGCTTTGAAGTCCTCATGGTAGTACTGACCAACCCTCTCCGCTTCGCCGTCGCTCCAGATTACCTGGCAGGCTTCACGCACGATATCCGCTGATCGACCCATAGTGTTCTTTCACTCAGATAAACAGGGGCGGGATGGTAGCCCATTTTCAGTGGTCCACCTATCTTTGTTCGCATATGATTTCCCGCCCAAGATTCAAGCGAGGCACACGATATGCAGAGGCCATACGACATCATTGTCTGGGGGGCGAGTGGATTCACCGGGCGGCTTGCTGCGGAATATGTGCAGGCTCAGTACGGACAGAGCAATTTGCGTTGGGCGATAGCGGGGCGCAATCCGGAAAAACTTGAATCGGTAAGGCCGGGCCCCGACGTAGAAATTCTTGAAGCTGACTCTTTCGACAAAGCATCGTTAACCGAGTTGGTCAAACAAACCCGGGTAATGCTCACAACCGTTGGCCCCTATGCCCGATACGGCAGCTTGCTGGTGGAAGTGTGTGCAGAGCAGGGTACTCACTACTGCGATTTGACCGGTGAAACGCACTGGCTCAAAAACATGATCGAACAACATCAGGCGACAGCTGAAGACAGCGGCGCCATTCTTGTGCCGATGAGTGGGTTTGACAGCATTCCTTCAGACATGGGGTGCTTCGTTATTCAGGAGCAATTTATTGAGCAGTATGGTCGCCCTGCCAACCAGGTGAAGTATCGCTCGATTGAGGCGAAAGGCGGTTTCAGCGGCGGAACCGTCGACAGCATGATGGCGATGATGGAGCTTGCGAAGGAAGACAAAAGCATCTTCAAAACGTTGGCGGACCCATATGCGTTGAACAATGAATGGCGCGGCACAGATGGCCCGGACCGAAACAGTCCCTTTTTTGATGAGGACTTCGACGCCTGGGTGGGGCCCTTTGTTATGGGCCCCGTTAACACGCGGGTGGTGCGACGCAGTAATGAGCTTATGAACTTCAAGTACGGTCGCGACTTCTCCTACGAAGAGGGCATGTTGACGGCCAAAGGACCGCTGGGCGCGTTGGGAGCGGGCGGGATTGCTGCAGGCTTGGGTGTTTTTGGTGGGCTCGCGGCGCTCGGACCCACCCGTTCGCTCCTGCAGAAAGTGCTGCCTAAACCGGGTGAAGGTCCCAGCCCTGAAATGGTAGAAAACGGTTACTTCACCGTCGAACTTATGGCTAAACATTCTGATTTGCCCGATGCGGGTGTCAGGCTCCGGGTCAGTGGCAAAGGTGATCCGGGGTATGGATCAACTTCTAAAATGCTGTCAGAGACTGCGGCATGCCTTGCGCAGGATGACATTGATGTTGGCGGTGGATTCTGGACAACCGCTTCGGCCCTTGGCAACAAGCTGGTGAAGCGGCTTGAGGCAAGTGCCGAAATGTCGTTTGAGACGGTATAGCTGAGAAATCAGAGGTTGTTGAGTTTGCTCTGATAGACGACCTGGCCACCGAGTACCGTTTGAACCACTCTTGTACGGTGAACCTGGTGGATAGGGATAGAAAAAATATCCCGGTCCAGCACGACAAAGTCTGCATATTTACCAACTTCGATCGACCCGATGCGATCTTCCAGCTGTTGGGCGAATGCGTTGTGGCGGGTGTAGAGCGCCACCGCAGAATGCAGATCTATTTGTTCGCTGGGAAATAGTGCGGGTCCTGTGGTTACCCCTGGAGCTCTCCGTGTCACAAGTGTCTCCAGTGCGCTCCACGGGCTTGGTGGCGTGACAATCCAGTCCGAACCCACGGACATGCGCGCGCCGCTCTCGAGCAGGGTTTTGATGGGATACAGCCAGCTCAGGCGGGGACCAATGTCGTCCTCGATGACGGCAACTGCGGGCGAGTGATACCAGAACACCGGAGAAACCTCTGCGATCACACCCAGTTGTGCAAACCGCGAAAGGTCTTGCGGATTCAGGATAGCGGTGTGCGCAACGCTGTGGCGAATTGTGCTGCCATGCTCGCGCCGGCTGCGTTCAAAAGCATCGAGGGCCCATCGAATTGCACCGTCACCGGCGGCATGAGCTCTGACGGCCAGACCACGACGATCATATTCCAGAAACCGCTCCAGGAAGACCTGGGGATCATTCCGCCACGGTCCCGTGTTGTTGGTGCCTTCGAACGGCTGGGTCATCACAGCCGTTTGTCCGGCAGCACCCCCGTCCAGCACAAACTTGACGCCTAAAACACGAACATTTTCGCTTGAGAACTTTTCGGGGTTTGCAATCACATAGGCCGCCGCTGATTTCATTTCCTGGCTCACCCATTCCAGCGGATCTGCGACATAGGCTGAGACGCGCATGGGGAGTTGGCCGCTTTCATCCAGATGAGTGTAGGCTTGAAGCATGGATGCGCGCGTCCATACATCGGATATGGATGTGATGCCCAAGCTCGACAGGTGTTGAAGTATGGGCAGCAACTGCTCCTCCGCCAGACGTTCGGGCGGCAGTGCGTTTTTCAGGAAGGCTTCCCAGAAAATGTGTGCGGCGGTCTCTCTAACTACTCCGGTTAACTTCCCATCCGCATCTTTCACAAAATGCCCGCCTTCTGGGTCAGGCGTGTCTGCGGTGATGCCCATCACTTCAAAGGCTTTGGAGTTCACCAGGGCTGCGTGTCCACTCACTTCCCAGAGGTACACCGGTTTGTCAGGCACCAGTTCATCCAGCCAGCTGTTGTTTGATGGCATGTTGAACATGCGGATGGGGCTGCCATCGTCCCAAAGGTAATCGATGGCGCTGCCAAGGACCCATGTGGCGTCTGGATTTGCGTCCAGATATTTGTCTAGGCGCGTTTTGAATTCGGCAAACGTGGTTGCCTCAGCATCTATTTGCAGATTGAACTGTGCTTCCATCGCAAGATCGGGGTGGATGTGTTCATCGATCATCCCCGGCAGGACTCGCCGTCCGCCGAGATCACGAATGCGAGTGCTCTCACCAGCGAGCTTGCTGATGCTTGTTGAAGAGCCGATCGCGATAAATTTGTTGTTGCTGACGGCGAACGCCTCGGCGTGCGCTTGATGCGGATTGGCGGTGTATACCTCAGCGTTGATGTAAATCGCATCAGGTGCCGCAACAGCGTTGGGAGGTGTGGCCAGTGAAAGCCACAAGCACAAAGCGGTATGAGAGAACAAAAATCTTCGCATAGGAGGGCGGTCTTGAGATCGAGCGCTGATTTTGTCGGTTGAGTCACGGTTTTGGAAGCCAGAGCAACCGATGATCGTCGGCGAGAGAGAGCATTCATGACAATCCAAAACATCAACATGTCCGTGCCGGTGGGTGTGCCGCGCGTGGACAATTCGAGCGATGAAGACGTCGCAAGTGAAGCTGCTGAAGTACAGCAGATCATCCACAACGTGGTTGCCGCGTGGCAATCCCGATGCCGGCCATCCTGGAAAAATGCCACCCGACGCCAGCGCCGCCTCGAGTTCGATAGAGACATGAAGGCGGCGGTGAAGCGCTTGTCTGTCAGCGTCGCCAGCGTGGTGGACGAACGCGAGGCGCGTGCGTCTGTGCGGGTCAGAGTGTATTCAGATCTGCGCGCTCTGGTGGACAGCCTTGAGCATCAGCTGACGGCAGCAGAGCGCCGCCATACAAACCGCTGGCGCTGGATGGCGTTGTTGGTGTTTGTGGCGATGTTCGGTTTGGCCGCACTCGGCGCGTTTTTCCTCTTGCTCTGACCAACTCCCCGTCTAACATCTGCTGTTGACCGTTGTATAGGCCTCGGCTATTGTTCGCCGGCCAACAAAAATGGAGAGAAAATGGAGCAACAAATGGAGCATGGTGCTCACATTGGTTCTTCAGCATAACTCGTTGATTTGGCAAAAATAATTGGAGAGGAGTCAATCCAAGGGGATTAGCAAAGCGCTTACTCAGCGTTTGTTTTTATCTGTTGCAGTGACCTTGCTCGGCGTTGCCGTGCAACCTGCTGCTTTCGCACAAACATCCGAAGCACGCACGATCGAAGAGATTGTCGTCACGGCTCGTCGCCAGGACGAGACATTGCAGGATGTACCTGTCGCCATCACCTCGGTGGGTGGTGAACAACTCAATAACTATCAATTGGATCAACCCGCTGAAATTGCGGCGCGTGTACCCAACTTTAACATCCAGACCGGTGGTTCAGGCTCGGGCGGTACGCTCAACTTGCGCGGTGTCGGAAGTTCTGCGATCAGTGCCGCGTTCGACTCGGCCGTTGCGTTGGATATCGATGGTGTACAGGTCAGCCGGATGCGTATGGTGCAGTCGGCGTTTCTGGACCTGGAGCAGGTGGATATCCTGAAAGGACCGCAGTCGCTCTATTTTGGTAAGAGCGCGTCTGCTGGCGTGGTTTCTTTCCGCTCTGCCGATCCCGGTGAAGAGTTCGAAGCAAAACTGGGTGCCGGTTATGACTTTGAACAGGAAGGCTACTACGTAGACGGATTTGTTTCTGGCCCCTTGAGTGAAAACTTCGGTGCGCGCCTGGCATTCCGTTATGCTGATACCGACAAAATCTGGGAGAACGAAGCTCCGGGTCGCTCTGGTGAGTTTGGTGAAGAAGATCTAGCGGCTCGCCTGACCCTGGTGTGGACCCCCAGTGATACGGTGACCGTAAACTGGAAGAACACCATCACGACACACGAAGCGGATGATGCAATCGGCAACACGGACATCCTGTGTTCCGTGCCGGGTGATCCACAGCCCAGCAACTTTGCGTTGCAGTCCCTCCCGGCCGGCTATGACTGTGATGAAGATGACGGAGTTTCCCAGTTGGGTGGTCACAATGACATCTTCAACGACAACGTCTCAGGTGAGATTGAACTCAGCCCGTTTGAAGAACTGGATACGTGGCTGAGTCGCTTACAGGTGGATTGGGATCTGAATGAGAACTTGACGTTGACCTCTGTCACCAGCTGGTTTGATCTGGAAGAAGAGGGTGCAGCAAGCTACGGGTATGACCTCAACGGTATAGGTAGCAACCACACCATCAATACGACCGAAGCCTTTGCACAAGAACTGCGTCTTGCTGGTTCTGCTGGCGATAACGTGAACTTCCTGCTGGGCGCCTACTATCAGGATCGCGAGTTGGTATTTGACACCGGACAGGAAGCGGTAGGCGGTGCCAACATCGCGGCGGTCCTGGCGCTGCCAACGGCAAACCCGACGGACGGGTTTACGGACGATTGGCGCAAAGTCCACGAGACCGATAGCGAAACCTGGTCTGTCTTCGGTAGTGTCACGGTACAGGCAACAGAACGACTGGAGCTGACCGCCGGTCTGCGCTACTCGGAAGACGAGCGCACCAACACCATTGAGCTCGAGAGCATTCACTATGTCTTCGGTGTGTTGGGACTGCCTTTCTTGAGCCCTGGCTTTAACTCCGGTGAAATCGACTTCGACGACGACAACCTGTCGCCTGAGGTCAGCGCGCTCTTTGCCTTGAACGACAACGTAAACCTGTACGCCGCCTATAAGAGTGGCTACAAGTCCGGTGGTATCGACAACTCCGCTTTACCGAGTGCATCGCTCGCGGCATCTGCTGCCTCCGGTGATTTCGGTGATCTGATCTTTGAGACAGAAGAAGGCGCAGGCTTTGAGTTTGGTATGAAAGGCCGCTTTGCAGATGGCGCAGTGCGTTTGGATGCCACGATCTTCCGCTATGTCTATGAAGATCTGCAGGTGCAGAGCTTCAACTCTGCAACCATCCAGTTCAGCACCTCCAACGCTGGTGAGCTTGTCTCCCAGGGCTTTGAGTTGGATTTCACCTGGCTACCTGAAGTCGAAGGCCTGAGTATTTATGGTGCTTTGTCCATATTAGATGCTGAGTTCAGCGATTCTTTTATCCCCGAACCTCCGGCGGGAATGACTGATCCAGCGATTATTGCTCAATACGACTTGGATGGTCGCGCGGTTTCGCAGGCTTCGGACTATGCCTTCAACGTTGGCTTCGATTACGAAGCTGCACTGAGCGATGGCATGATCTGGGGTCTGGGTGTTAACACATCGTTCAGCGATGAGTACGAAACACAGAACGAAGATCCGATTGGCTTTGTCCAGGATTCTTTCTGGCTGCTGAACGCGCGTGTCTTCGTGGGTGCAGCCGACGGTCGTTGGACCCTATCCTTGATGGGTAACAATCTGACTGACGAGTTGTACGTCACCACCTCTGGTGGTCGCCCGTTTGCGGATGTTTCCAACAATACCCTCCTGCCTGGCGGGGTTGGATTCTCCGATACGGTGCTGAACTACGCACGAGGTCGCCAGATCTTTGCGCAGTTTGAAGTACGCATGTAGAGATCTCTCTTGATCGCAAATTTGCAAGGCCGCTCCTGGAGCGGCCTTTTTTATTGTCTGCACGCCTGATCCGCCTTACTCTGCACCTGCTAGATCACGACAAGGTTCCAAATGCCGCTAGAGTTAACAGATGTCGAAGCCCGTGTGGTGGGTTGTTTGATGGAAAAGTCTGTCGTCACGCCGGATCAGTATCCGATGACGCTGAATGCCTTAACCAATGCATGTAACCAGAAATCCTCGCGCCAGCCGGTGATGAACCTGTCACAGGGCGATGTCCTGAACGCCATTCGCAGCCTGGAGGGTAAACACGTCGTGCGCTCGGAAGAGAACTTTAAGTCGCAGGTGGAAAAGTTCACCCACCGGCTTTGCAATACGCCTTTCAGCGACTTCCAGTTTGACCCCGCACAATTTTCAGTTGTGACTGTGCTTTTGTTGCGCGGACCGCGCACGCCGGGTGAACTGCGCGCGAATAGCGGTCGTCTACATACTTTCGCTGACAATCACGAGGTGGAAGAAACGCTGCAAAGCTTGCTTGATGGCGAACAAGGGAAGGTGGTTGTCCAACTCCCTCGAACACCGGGACGTAAGGACAGTGAATACATGCACCTCCTGTCAGGGGAGGTGGATGTTGCATCACTACCTACGGCGCCGCCGCCACGCCAAGCGTCTCCAACGCCATCCGCCTTGGAACAACGCGTAGCAGCACTTGAGGCGGAAGTTGCGAATTTGAAACGAAGACTGGATGAGTTGGTTTAGAGCACTATGAATACACATTTCGTCGCTACCGATGATGAATTGGCTTCAGGGGCGCTGAAGCCGGAAACGCTCGATGCGATAAGAACATCGGTTTCTCATCAGGGCTATGCGGTCGTCGCGAACCTGATTTCTGATGAAACATGTGAACTGTTGATGGGTTCCGTTCTGGAAGATGCCGCAATCGTTCGAGCGCAGGCGAAAAAGACAGCGCACGAAGATAGAACTGGAAAGGGGCACCTCCAGCTGGGATTGCGCCGCTACGCGCCCTACGTTACAGCCGATCTTGTTGCCAATCCGCTGATTGAACATGTTGTCAGTGCTGTGCTTGGCGAAGGTGCATGGCTCGGCTTCTACAACGGGAATGTAAATCTGCCTGGCAGCGAACATCAACCGCTGCACTATGACCGACCTTACTCATGGGCGAGCAAGGCTGCTGCGGAGGCTGATGGCCAGCCTTGGCCGCCGCCGACCACGACGCTCTCCTGTTCGGTGGGGCTTACCGAAATTACTGAAGAAAACGGAGCGACGGAAATTTATCCCAGGTCTCATCTTGAGACCGCGGTGGCTGATTGGCCGCTGGGAACGCGGCCAGGAAAGTATCCCGAGCTACTTGAGAAATGGGGGCCACCAGGTCGTATGGCAATTCCCCGTGGTGGTGTCTGTTTTCGCGATCCGCGCATGTGGCACCGTGGCGTGCCTAACCCCTCGGATGAGGTCAGGCCGATGATCGCAATTACCTACCATGCGGGCCGGTGTTTAAGCTGGCGGGGCAGGCTTTTACAGGACATGAGTCAAGAACAATTGGAGCGGTGCACACAAGACCCATCTTTGAAGGTGCTGGACGATGGCACGATTGATGACGGGAGGTTGGTTTTTGATGCTGATGTGCGAGCTGTTTTTGACGAAGCGCCAAATTTGCATGGTGTAAATCGCAATGTTCGGTTTATAGAAGCACCTTTGAAGGTTAACCACTTTATCGATGCGCACTTGATTGGCGGTGCAAGAGTGATTGAAGGTGAAGTGCAGGCAGTGCCTTCGTAGTCAGATCTGATGGCAACGGTTCTATTTGTAGGCGGTACCGGCGAGATTTCTCAGGCGTGTGTGGAAGAAGCCGTTCGATGCGGTCATGACGTCACTGTCTTTACGCGTGGAAGGCGTGGGCTCCCAGACAAATCTATTCAACATGTTCAGGGTGATCTGGCGAACGTTGACTGTTATGCCGCGTTGGGTGACCAGGAGTTCGACGTGGTGTGCCAGTTCCTTGGGTTCACTGTGCCGGACGTAGAACGAGATATTGAGTTTTTCACCGATCGCTGCGGCCAGTACATATTCATCTCATCTGCATCGGCTTACCAGAAACCCTGGTCTGGGGGTTCAATCACGGAAGATACGCCGCTCGAAAATCCCTTCATGAAATACAGCCGTGATAAGGCTGCCTGCGAAGCCAAGTTGTTGCGTTCCGATGCTGGGTTAAATGTGACGATCGTACGGCCCAGTCACACCTATCGGGAGCGGTTGCCGAGCACGGTGATCGATGGCAACCACATGCTTTGGCGAGTGCTCAATTCCAAACCCGTGGTTGTACATGATGATGGTGAGTCTCTGTGGGCACTTACAAGAGCAGAAGACTTTGCCACGGCGTTTGTAGCTTTGTTTGGAAACAGCGAAGCTTACGGCGAGGCATATCACATAACCGACCCGAACTCCCATAGCTGGAACAGAATCTACCAGGTTACAGCAGAGCTGTTGGGAATCGACATGGAAATATGCCGTGTGACCACCGAACGGCTTGTTGCTGCGCATACAGCGTGGGAAGGCCCGTTGCGTGGTGATAAGGCGAATAGCGTGATCTTCGATAACACAAAAATCCAACACATCTGTCCTGGATGGCAGCCTGCGTTCTCGCTTGTCGAAGGGATTAAGCTCGCCCTGGCAAGCGCGTTAGAGCGACAAAAATCCGGTTATACGCCGCCGCAGGAAATCGACCTCCTGCTCGATCAGATTATCCGAGCACGCTAGCTCCAAATTGCATGCCCCGACTTTGCATACCATGGACTTTGCATGTCACGCACCAGGTGACTATCTTAAGGTTTTCCAAATTCTGAGGCGGGCCAGTGCGGGCAGCGGTAGTTCGAGAACATGGCGACTTAAACAGCATTCTGCTTGAGGACGATTTCCCGGAGCCGGAAGTAGAAGCAGGTTGGGTAAAAGTAGCGATCAAGGCAACGTCGCTCAACTTTCACGATATTTTCAGCCGTCGGGGTATGCCCGGTATTCGGCTTCCTCTGCCGCTTATCATTGGCTCGGATATAGCCGGGGAGGTTGTTGAAGTTGGCGCGGGTGCTGACGGTGCTGAAGCTGCTCAAGTAGGTGATCGTGTATTGATCGATCCCATCAACCTTGAACGGGGCATGATCGGCGAACGCTGGAACGGCGGTCGGGCAGAATACTGCGTTGCCGATGCAAGACAACTTGTACCCATTCCGGACGGCGTGTCATTCGAGGTTGCCGCGTCAATTCCCCTGGCGTATGCAACGGCTCACAGGATGATGGTTACACGCGGCCAGGTTAACGGTGATGATACCGTGCTCGTGATGGGCGCCAGTGGCGGGGTGGGCACAGCCTGTGTGTTGCTGGCTAAACGTGTGGGTGCGACGGTTATCTCGTGTGCGTCAAGTGCTGAAAAGCTTGGGCGCCTGGCGGATATCGGGTCGGATCACGGCATTAACTATGTGTCCGAAGATATGCGTGAGGCATCCTGGGCGATTGCGGGTAAACCCAAGATCACCGGAGAGGGCGGCGTTGATCTTCTTGTGAATTGTACGGGCGGCGGTACGTGGATCGATTCAACCCGATGTATGCGCAAGGGCGGTCGTCTGGTTACCTGTGGGGCCACAGCAGGATTTGAGGATCAGATTGACGTGCGGTACGTGTGGACCTACGAACACTCGTTACTCGGCTCCAACGGTTGGCATCGCAGTGATATCGAAGCCATGTTGAGCTATGCGCAGGACGGTTCTCTTGTTCCCGTCATCGACAAAGTCATGCCTTTGGAAGAAGTTCGCGAAGCGGAAAGGCTGATGGAAAATCGAGAAGTATTCGGCAAGATCGTGTTAGTGCCATAATTGGCACGAGTGCTAGCCGCCCTGGCTGCCGAACGTGCCGCGACCAACCGCTACCAGCTTACCCTTGTCATCGTAGACATCCACATCCACGACCCCGACGGTACGTCCAACGCGGCGTACCTGAGTTTCTGCCCGAAGTGATGTGTTGATGGCTGGGCGCAAATAGTCTGTTCTGAAATTGATGGTCGGCACGCCGTGGCCTTGCACCATGATGAGTCCGAAACACCCTGCGGTATCAATAAGGGCGGCGATAGGTCCACCGTGAAATTGACCGGTACCGGGCGCTCGTTCAAATTCAGGCTTGAGGGGCATCGTCATTGTCAGGCGTTCTGAGTCATGATCGATCGCTGTTATCCGCATCTCAGAGTTTTTTATGAATGGTGATGCGTCCATATGGGCCTGGAGGCTTTCTATATCCATCTGTGTTCCATCAGCGCATCGTGATGGCACTGGTTTCCGCTGTGCTTGCAAGCGTCACGTTGCCATTGGCCGTAGCGATATCGATGCTCAGCCCGGGGGTTCCGTCTGCGACGGCAACTTCAAGGCCAATGGCGGCCAGATCTGCTTGGAGGGCTGCTCCACCTGGTACGCTGATCGATAGGTTCAAAAACTCTCCAGCTGATGGATTGGTAGCACTGGGATGTGCGCAATCCAGCCAATCGATGAAAAACGGCATACGGGGACCGTAGGGAGAACCTGTGGGGAACAGTAGTTCCCAAACCAGGACGTCGCCCTCGGCGGTTTTGCGTTCTGTGCGATGAGGCCCGACGGTACTCACATCTCTGCTGCTCAACACGCTGGCGATGTTATTGAGATCGCCTTGTACCGCCCAGGTGACCAGGCCACCTTCTGAGAGCTGAGCGAAGCGCTCGCCGGTATTGCCGCTCAGGTCCTGTGCCGGATCCGGCGCGATGATTTCCAGGTAGGTATCGCCTAGGGAGAGCAATGCGTTGCGTGTGCCGAGGCCGATGTGTTCGCCCCCGTACGCGGGCGCTACACCGAACGCGTCTGCCGCCCACTCGATGCCGTCATCGAGTGATGCTACCGCATACATAAAGTGATCGATTCGCGTCGTCAAAGCTCACCTCCCCAGCATCTTTTCGCCCATCATGCTGGCTGAGCAGTGTCTGTCAAGCGGTGGCGTCTTTACGGAGAAAGTTGACCTGTAATGCAGCGCCCACGATGTACGTCAGCAGGAATGCAAGGTAAAAACCCCTCAACAGTGGACTCTCTATTGAACTGACGATCGGGTCGCTGGGCGGCAGGCGCATCAATCCGTCGGTAATTGCCGGGATCATATGAAAGAGGAATGTTGCCGAGTAGCTGATGGCCTGCAGGTATTTGGAAAACCCACCTAACAATTTTACTTTTTCGCATAGTGCGCCAACCAGTACTGCGCCCAACGTCATTACCGCCAGGATGTGGGCAACGCCAAAGCCGCCCTGGTTGTAAATACCAAGCGCGGTAACCGCGGTAATCAGTGTGCATATCAGGTAAATCTGACCTGGCCGATGTGCCAGGGCAATTTGCTTGCATTGGACAAATGACATGAGGCCGGTCACCAGCGAGACGATGCCGATGATCGTGTGAAACCAACCCAGCGCGGTTATTTCTGGCATTTTTTTCTTCTTTTCTGTTAATCAGGTTTTGGGGCTGGAGTTGGCATCAGCGCGTACGCAGATCCTTCCGCAAAATTTTGCCGGACGCACTCTTTGGAATAGCGTCCAGCAGTTCTATCTCGCGGATCTGCTTGTAGCTGACGAGGTGTTCGCTCACCAGCGTTTGCACTTCTTCCAGCGTCACGGTTTCACCCGCAGTTGCGGTGATAAAAGCTTTTGGCAATTCACCTGCTTCATCGTCAGGAATACCAATCACGGCGACATCAGCGATTTTCGGGTGGGTAATCAGCAATGCCTCGAGCTCGGCCGGTGCGACCTGGAAACCTTTGTATTTAATCAGCTCTTTCAATCGGTCGACGATGGACATGTGGCCATGTTCATCGATGATCGCAATATCACCCGTGTGCAGCCACCCGTCAGCATCGATAGTCTCTTGAGTTGCGGTTTCGTTATTCAGATAACCGGTCATCACCTGCGGGCCGCGCACCCATAGTTCACCGCGGCCACCTACATCCTGATCTTCACCGCTGTCGGGATCGACGATCCGACATTCTGTATTCGAGATGGTGACACCACTTGTGCCTGCTCTGAAGTCGCCTTCGACGGTGGAGTGGCTGACGGGGCTAAGTTCGGTCATGCCGTAACCCTGCACCACTTCACAACCGAGGCGTGCTGAGGCCTGGGCTGCGAGCTCGGCACCCAGAGGTGCTGCGCCAGAAAATATCTGCTGTAATGACGATGTGTCATAGTCATCAACGATCGGAGCGTTAGCCAAACCCAATACCATGGGTGGGACAGCAAAGAAGCGGGTGATCTTAAGATCTTGAACAGCCTGCAGGGCTTCAGTCATGTCGAAGCGCGGCATCGTCACAGCGGTAACGCCATTTGCCAGCAGTCCATTCATCAGTACCTGCATGCCATAGATATGGAAGAAAGGCAGGGCGGCAAGGGCCACTTCGTTTTCCCGATAGCGGATTGCGTGCATAACCTGTTCGATGTTGGCGACCAGATTACGGTGAGACAGCATCACACCCTTGGGCAGGCCGGTTGTGCCGGATGAATAGGGCAGCACCACGGTGTGCGTGGTTAAATCGACCGGGACCTGTTCTATTGGATCGCCGTAAAGGTCGGAAAGAGGTGTCGTTGCTTCAGCTGCTTCACCAATAACCACAATCTCGTCAACATCGGTGCCTTCAACCGCTGCTTTTGCGGTGTCAACAAACATTGGCACGGTGACGAGAATGGTGGCACCAGCATCCGACAGTTGGTGACGGACTTCTTCGGGACCGTAGGTTGGATTGATGGTGGTGACAGCAGCACCTGCGACAGCGACGCCATGAAAAACGATCGCGTACTCCGGCAGGTTGGGTGCCATGAGACCAACGACCTTGCCCGGTGCGATACCGCGTGCAGCTAACCCGCCTGCGAGGGAATGAATTTTTTCAGCGAGCTCCCTGTATGTGTATGTACTGCTGCCCGTTGTATCTCGGATGGCGACGGCATCAGCCATTGCATCAGCACGACGCAGCACATGCGCGGTGATGGGAACCTCGGGTATTTCCACGTCTGGTAGCGGGCTCTTGTGAATAATCATCGGTCAAACATCCTAAGTTACAGCGGTTTTTATTCAGCGAAATTTTACTCGACTCCCACCGAAGGTACTACGTTGTGGGTGCACGTGACTGTTGGTTTACTGGGGTGCAAACAGGGATCCGTCGACCGCTGGATCAACCTTGTTCACAAGCCATTTCGCAAGGGTACGGTTCACTTCCGCGGGCTTTTCCTGCGCCATCCAGTGGCCCGATTGGATCACGGCTTCGGTGAGGTTCTTACACTCCTCTCGCATCGGGTCGGCGAGTTTTGAGGTGATGGTTTCGCAGACGTAGTCGTACTGGGCGCCAATAAACAGGACCGGCATCTCGAGCTGGCCGCTGACTGCTTCGGCGGCGTACGCAGCATTTCGTTCGTGGTTCATATAATAAGAATCTGGTCCAAACCAGCCATTGCGATCTAACGCTTCGGTGTACGTGTTGATGTCTTCTTCAGTGACCACGTCTGCATCGCGCGGTAACTCCGGTGCGCTTTCAAGGTCACCAAACCACCCCTTGTTAATGCGGGTAAAGGCGGTTGCGGCGGGTTGGCCGAATCCCGCTGGGTCGCCTTTGCGGAAGAGCATTTGCACCACGTTGCGGCTGTTCGCGTGAAACTGTTCTGTGGCGGTCGCGAAGTTTTCTTCGTAGAAACGCATGTATTCCCACTGTCCGGCGGGATACAGATCTTCCGGGTAGACCGATCTGTCGACGTAGGGCAGGCATGAGTCCAGACCTCGTTCAAGTGAGGCGTAGGGAACGCAAAGGCTCGCGACAGCCAGGCAACGGTCGGGATGGTGACTGGCGATGCTCCAGACGGTGGGACTGCCCCAGTCATGACCCACCCAGATAGCAGGCGCGTCGTTTAAGTGATCATGCAGCGCACACATATCGGCGACCACTTTTCGCTGTTCGTAGTCGCTGTGTTCTGCATAGACCGAGGACTTGCCGTAACCGCGAAGATCTGGTGCAACTGCGCGAAAGCCCAAAGCGGCAAAAAACGGCAGCTGATGGCGCCAGCTGAGCGAAAGTTCGGGCCAGCCGTGTACAAAAATAATGAGCGGACCGTCCGCCGGACCGCTGGCAAGATAGTGGCACTGGTGTGTACCCAAATTTACAGACTGACTTTCGATTTTTGCGAATCCGGCGGCGCGTTCCGACATTGATGGCTCTCCAAGTATTCTCAGTCATTCTAACAAGACACGGATTTGAGAAGAGACGAGAAGAGAGCGCTTGCAGCGAAGGATAAGTGACCCTAGCATCAAATTTATGTATCCGCTCCGAATTCTGTTTTTCACAATTGCCAGCGTGGTGGTTCTCGCACCAACGCTGGTTAACGCCGCCCAGGTAAATTGCAATGTCTCAGCGTTCAAACGCGAATGTGATGAAGATCTGTTGCAGCCGCATACGCCTGCAAGCCGCAAAGAGATAAAGCTCAAGGGTGTGTCCATTACCAAGGAGCTGCGAGCGCCGGTTGATCAGCTGCCGAGTGCTGCGCATTGCAAAGCAGATTTTGGCATTGCCTACCTGCAGATGAATGACAAGGTAAGGGTGGAGACGTCGATAGATAGCTCGACATGTGGCGCCGCCTCTGGAGAGTTTACGCTGCAGATACGCACGTACGTTGAAACAGACTCCGGTTCGGAGTCTGTCACCCGGGATGTCGTGGAGCAGTGGCGTCGCGAGTCCAGCGAACCTCTGGAACTCTCCAAAGACTATCCCATTGCTGAAAATACCGAACTAACGGCAGACTCAACACGGCTGGGTTGGGTCCGTGTAAAGTCGGACCCTGCGACCGCCTGTATCTGTGCTGCAGCAGACGCTGGTGATTGATTAGCCCGAAAGCTCCAGACCTTCCAAATCACCCGCATCCCGCCAGTCTCGTAACACTTTACGATATGCACCAAGGCCCTTGCCGTAGGACTCCAGTCGCACGTTGCGGTAGCGCTGGCTTGTCCCCTCCTGGTTGTAGTAACCGGGCGTACAGCTGTCCGGTGAGCCACCGAGAACCAGCTGCATCTGGGCAGACTCGGCACTCAGCTGATCATCCACCCAGGCTTGTTCACCTGCAGCGGAAACGTTAGCAACATCAATACCGCGCTTTTTTAGCTCGCTGATGGTGTAAGCCACGTGTTCGGCCTGCACATCCACGCCGTAACAGTAGTTGGCACCCAGCTGGAAAACAAACAAGCCGCCGCACGTATACAGGTTAGGGAAACCGCGCGACATCAACCCATGCATGGTCCGCATGCCGCCATCCCAGTGTTCATATATGGACTCGCCGTCTATGCCGAAAATGGGGATGCCTATACGACGCTGATAGCTGCTGGTTATCTCGAATCCACTGGCGTAGATGATGCAATCAACTTCGTACTCCTGGCCGTTGGCAACAAACCCTTTTGAGGTGATGCTGTCCAGCCCTTTGGCTTCGCTGACGTCGATCAGTTCTACGTTAGGTCTGTTGAAGGTTTCCAGATAATCGTCGTTAAACGTTGGCCGCTTGCAGAACTGGTTGTAATACGCCTTCAGCTTGTCCGCTTTGGCCGGGTCCTTGATAGTTGCGTCCACACGGCTGCGGATTTGCTCCATAGTTTTGAAATCAGCCAGTTGCGCCAGATTAGCCAGTTCTGCTGGTGCAACTTCACCCACCTCGGCGACAAGTCCCTGGAGGTTTTGCACCATCCGCGTCCAACCTTCGTCTTCAAACTCGGGGTAGACGGGGCCGCCTAATAGCGTTTCCCCGAAGCGCTTCTGGCGCTCTGCCTGCCAGCCCGGCTGAAGATTTTCAGCCCACTCAGGATCCGTCTCGGAGTTGTTGCGAAAATCGACTGAACTGGGCGTACGTTGTATCACGTAGAGTTTTTCGGCCGCCTCACCCAATGCGGGAACACACTGCACGGCTGTCGCACCGGTGCCGATGATGGCGACCTTTTTGTCTCTCAGCTTTTCCAGATTACCTTCGGGTCCGCCGCCTGTGTAATCGTAGTCCCAGCGGCAGGTGTGAAAAGAGTGACCTTCATAATCCTGCACGCCTTTGATGCCCGGTAGCCTCGGACGGTTGGCCGCACCCGTACCCAGGCAGACATGCTTGGCGGTCATATTGTCGTTCTGGTTGGTTGAGATGCGCCAACGCGAGATCGCCTCGTCCCACCGAAGTTCCGTAACCCATGTCTGGAAGAGCGCATCCTTGTAAAGATCGAAATGTTCACCGATACGTTGCGCATGCTCATAAATTTCCGGTGCAAATGAGTAGCGCAGCTTTGGCATGTAGCCGGTTTCCTCTAGAAGAGGTAGATAGCTGTAGGATTCGATATCGCATTGTGCACCGGGATATCGATTCCAATACCAGGTGCCGCCAAAATCAGCACCGCTCTCGATGATGCGCACGTCCGTAATTCCCGCTTGAATCAATCGTGCGGCTGTCATCATGCCTACCCAGCCGCCCCCTATGATGACAACCTCTCTCTCATCTTCGATGGGATCGCGCGAGATAGATTCTGCGTACGGGTCATCAATCAGGTATTTGTTTGCAAACTCGGAATCGTTGGTGACTTCCACAAACTGCGACTCTGCGTCGTCGCGCACGCGTTTCTCACGCTCATGGCGGTACCGATCGGCAAGTGCCGCTGGGTCGAAGCCAAGGCGTTCTGGTGTCAATGGTGACGATGGGTGCGACTCGCTCATACTTATCCTTTGCTCATTTGTCTGCTCAATGCTCATCATAGTGTACCGATACGCCTGCTTGGCACCAGCGGTTGCGTGATTCAATATGCGCTCTTTGAATCCACAGGCCAGGAGTAAGGATGAAAGTTGGTGTTAACGGTACGGGTTTGGTGCAAAGCGCTTCGATTTCCAAGGTGGCAGCCCATGCACAGGCTGTAAAGGATGATGGCTTTGGCAGCTATTGGATTGCAGAGCACCCGACCGGTGGTTTTGATGCGCTCACCGTTCTGGCTGGAGTGGGTATGCAGGTGCCTGAACTCGAATTGGGCACGGCTATCGTACCGACGATGCCGCGACATCCGCTTGTACTTGCTGGGCAGGCTGCCACGGTGGGAAATTTGCTCGAAGGCCGGCTCACCCTGGGCGTAGGTCTATCACATGCGGTCATGATGGAAGATTTAGGCATCGGATTTGATAAACCCATTCGTCATCTCCGTGAGTATCTCAGTATTCTGATGCCGCTCTTGAGCGAAGGGAGTGTTGCTTATGAAGGGGATACGTTAAGTGCGCAGGCAAAGTTCTTTAAAGCCCCGACGCGTCCCGTACGTGTGCTTGTTGCTGCCCTCGGACCGCAGGCCTTGGGTGTTTGTGGCCGGTTGGCGCACGGCACTATTCTCGCTTGGGTAGGACCGAAAACTATCCGCGAGCACATCGCGCCGAGACTCAGGGAGGCTGCTGCGGACGCGGGGAAAGACGAGCCTCATATCGTTGCGTCGCTGCCTGTCTGTGTTACAGACAACCCAGAGGAGATCCGAGCGCGAATCGGCAAGGGGCTCAGTATGTATGGACAACTGCCATCATATCGCTCCATGTTCGATAGAGAGGGTGTTGGTGGTCCGGAAGACGTCGCCATTGTGGGCTCGCTGGCTGAGGTTGAAGACGGTGTAGCTGCGATGATGGACGCGGGGGTCACGGAGTTCTCTCCGACAGAGTTTGTGACTTCCCCGGAAGAAGCCATAGCCACACGGCAAATGCTGAAACAGATGCGGGAAAAACTCGGCTAGGTAGTTGCCTTCATAGCCAACTCACTGCCGTTTGAAGACTTCCTCGCCGTTGATAAAAACCTGTTCAACTTCGGTCTTGTGAACTTCGGTGATTGCGACCTTAAATGGATTTTTCTTGGTCACGATCAGGTCGGCAGCGAGGCCCGGTTCAATAGCACCTGTTACATGACGGTGACCCATGAGTCTCGCGGGGTTTTCCGTCAGTAGTTTCCATGCCTGCTCTATGGTGATCGCCTGACCCGGGGCGACAGATGTGTCGCTGCCGCCAGGCAATTGTCTTGTAACGAGTGTTTCGAGCGCGAGCCAGGGGTTGACGGAAGGCACGACAGACCAGTCCGACGCGGCAACTGTTAATGCACCACTCTCTACTCCGTCTTTGATCGGGATAAATCTGTGCATTCGTTTGTCGCCAACTGCGCGCCGTACGTCGATATTGGAGATAGGCGTCGGGAACCAGATATAGGGGGAGAACTCCCATGCCATGCCAAGTTGGCGGACCCGGGGTATGTCATCTTTGTGGGCGAAGCTGATATGAGTGACTTCGTGGTGAGAACCGCCAAAACCGTTTGCGTCACGTGCGGCTTCCACAGCATCGATTGCTGCTCTAACAGCGCCGTCTCCGGCCGCGTGCATCTTGAGATGTAAACCCACCGCATCGAAGCGCGTTACAACTTCGTTGAGCGTGGTTTGAGGCATCATCAAAATACCACGTGTGTCAGAGCCTTCGTATGGCTCAAGCATGGCTGCGGTGTGGCTTTCTGTGGGAACGCCATCCAGCATCAGTTTGACGCAGTCCGCTTTGAATCTCTCACCGTGAAGTGCCGCGCGTGCGGCGATCAGCGACTCTGCAGCACCTCGTGAATCATCACTGGGCACCCAGGCCATGCATGCACGGATACGTTGTTTGATATCGCCGCGCTTGGAAAGGTTAGCCAGCGTAGCGATGTGGGCGGGGGTTGAGTACGCATCGGTAAATGTGGTGATGCCGTAGGAGAGCATATGGTTTGTAGACCAGGTTAGCGCTGCTCTTTTCTGGTGCTCGGTGAGCGGTGGTATAACCCTGTCGATCAGGCGGTTCGCGGTTTCCCTGAGTACGCCGGTGGGCTCTCCCGTAGCGTCGCGTTCGATGACTCCCCCGGGTGGGTTGGGTGTATCGGCGCTTATTCCCGCTCGCTGTAACGCCATACTGTTAACCCACATGCTGTGGTAGGACTCGTCATACAACATCACGGGATGCTTGGGCGCTGCTTCATCGAGCAGAGCTTTCGATTGCTGTTCGGCTTCGAACACCGCGCCTACCCAATTACCACCGGTAATCCAGTGACCTTCCGGAGTGCTGGCTGCGCATTGTTCAACCGCGCGCTTTATCGCAGCAGGACTGGCTCCTGTTTCCAGCTTGCAAGATATTTCCTCCACCCCCGCGATTAAAGGATGGACGTGCATGTCGTGGATGCCTGGGAGCACGGTGCGTCCTTTGAGGTCAACCCGAGCTGTTGCATCTTCTGAAAACTCAAATACGTCCGCGTCGTCGCCGACAGCGATGATCAATCCGTTCCCCACGGCGACCGCGCTCGCCCATCCCTGCGGTGTTTTGACTTGACCGTTGTAGAGAACCAGATCGACTTTGTCCGCCAGCAAGGGGATGGGACCCTTGAAGCTGATCGCGGTATGGCCCACGGCGTTTATGCACGAACCGGCAATGGCCAGAGCCAGGGTTAAGCCCTTTGTTGCTAGTGACATTGTTCTCCCCCCCAGATAATAAAGAGTTGGTCCCACCTGAGTCTCATTTTACCCAGTGGAGCCTCGGGGAGCACTAGGACACCTGGTCAATCACCTCTTGGTCAATCACTTTGGCTTTGGACAACCAGTGTTGTGCGAACTCCGATCCAGGCACTGGCTCACCGAGGAAGAAGCCCTGCATTGCTGTGCAGCCCGCAGTGTTGAGCCAGGCTCTCTGCGCTTCACTTTCAACCCCTTCGGCCACGGTAATCAGACCGAGCCGGTTTGACATGTCGATAATGGCGCTGGCGACAATACCTGAGTTCGAGTCACTGTGGCATTGGGCCACAAAGGTGCTGTCCAGTTTGAGGGTGTCGATCGTCAGATTTTTGAGGGAGCTGAGCGACGAATAACCCGTGCCGAAATCATCGAGCGCAATCTTGATGCCGGAGTGGCGGAGTTTTTGCAGGTTTTGCAGCGCAGGGCTGTCGGTGTCCAAGAGGGTGCTCTCGGTCACTTCGAGTTGCACCAGCTGTGTTGGCAGCTCTTTTTCGCGGAGCATGCTCAAGATTCGATCAGCGAATCCGTGTTTCTGCAGTGTCCGTGGTGACACGTTAAGACTCAACGGCAAGCCCACGCCTTCGTTGTGCCAGAAAGCGAGCTGTGCGAGTCCTTGTTGCATAACCCAATAATCCAGTTGAGAGACCAGATCGGAACGTTCAGCTATGTTGAGAAACTCTTGCGGCGGTATGTCCAGAGATGGCCAGCGGATGAGCGCCTCGGCAAGCACCACATTACCCTCGCCGTTAAATACGGGCTGGTAGTACGCAGCAAGCTCGTTGCGGTCCATGGCTTTGCGGAGCGCTTCTTCCGTGTTGAGCACATCCACCATGCGTTGCAGCATGTTCGAGCTGAAAAATGAATAGTTCATTTTGCCCGACTGTTTGGCGTCGTACATCGCAGCATCCGCAAATTTGAGGATGTCGGAGACGCTGTCTGCATCTTCTGGCACGCGTACGGCGCCTATTGAAATGCCAAGGCGGAGCTCACGGTTTTCGTAAGCCAGTGGTTCGGATATCTCCTGGATAATGCGTTGGCAGATTTCGGTAGTTGAATCGGAGTTCGGTGCGTTTGCGAGAATTGCCGTAAATTCGTCTCCGCCAATACGTGCGAGCAGGTCGTCATCGCGCAGGCACGTGCGCAGGCGTTGGCCTACAGAATTGATCACCATATCGCCCGCGTCGTGGCCAAGCGAATCGTTGATGACTTTGAAGTTGTCCAAATCCATGAACAACACAACAAACTTGGATTCTTTGCTCAGCTCATCCTCAAGCGCCGAAGTAAAGAGTCGCCGGTTGGGAAGTCCGGACAACTTGTCGTAGTAGGCGAGATCGTTCAGCCGTGATTCCAGATCCTTGCGACTGGTAATGTCGGACGTAGACAAGACAAATTGGTGCCTGCCTCGATTACCCAACATTTTTTGCAAGCTGATCTCTACATGTTTCGGAGGATGACTGCCCTTGAGCAGAGCGTCGCACTCCAGACTCTTGAAGTCGTAACTACCAAGTTGCGCCTCGATGGGCGTGTTGCACTGAAACAGGTCAATGGCTTGACTGATGTCGGTTGGTAAGGGATTACCCGTTTCTTCAACCAACAGCTCAAACGTATTGTTGGTAAATATGGTCGAGTAATCGGGATCGAAAATAATAAAGCCGTCCTTTGTTTCTTCAACAACGTTGGCCAGCTGTTCAATGTGATCGGTTTTCTCTTCCAGTGCTTTCGCCATCTCGTTGAAGGAGGCGGAAAGCGAACGCAATTCGCCGATGCCGTTCTCTTTGACGCGAGTGCCCATGGCGCCGGTGGCCACCTGGTTGGCGGATTCACGCAGGGTATGCAGTTGTCGGACGATAGGGCGAGACGAGGCGTACATCAGCACCAGCACACCCAATATGATGCCGATGGCCAGGATTGAGTAGTGGAAATGATAGTCGCTCAGTATGTCAATGTAAGTGGAACTTGAGAGGCGAACTTCGAGGGTTCCCCAATCGTAGTTGCTGATAACCACCGGTACAGATAGAGCAAAATAGTCGGCGTCGTTTTCGATATGCTGAAGTCTCTGCCGAGGTAGCTTGGGTGATACTGTGCCATCCACCTCGGAGAGCATGGTCCATTGGCGGGGACCGACGCCGAAGCCTGGCTCGCCGTGTTTCCGTATCTCAACGTATTCGATTTCGGGCGTTGTTTTGAGCACATTCTGGGTGTACTCGATGACACTGAAGTAGTCCTCCAGATACAGGTCTTCACCTTTGACTGCCAGAAGCGTGCTGGCGAATGCCTGACCTTGGGTTTCAATGATCGATACGATGCGTGCTTTGTAGATAGGCAGATAAGCCGCAGGAATAACGATGGCGCACGCGGCAATGCCGAGAAATATCCGGCTGAATAAGTAAAAAACTATCCCTGTTGAGCGTTTCGAATTCATTTCGGGCGCACGTTTTCGCAGTCTGCAACTGTAAGGGATGCACGTTTTCTGTAGCGGGGATGAATCCACAAATTCACACGATACTTGGGGTGTACGTCACAGATCGAGCGATCTGGCTCGCATGGTTGCACACGAATCGACGGGGCGTCGTTAAACTCAAGGCTCCAATAGCTTGGTGAGAAACAGGTTCATGCGAATGTTGAGACGCAGCTGGAAGCGCTATGCAGCCACAATTAGTCTGGTCGCTTTTTCAGTAGCCGCCTGGGGTGAACAGTTGCTCCCGGACCCAAGAGCGGTCGCGGAGGAGGGGGCTGCAAACGTCCAGCTCCGCATCGGAGGGTATCCTGAAGTGCTGCAGCAGCACGACACGAAAGAGTTGGATGCCATGATCAACTTCAAGGCATTTATCGAGTCGGGGTTCATGGGCGCGGAAGTGACCATGTTTGACAAAGGCGCGGATGCCACAGCCGCGTTCAATGCTGGCGCGTTGGATGGCATCTTTTTGACAAGCGTAGACTATTTCGCAATCGCTGAGCAGGTAGACGAGGAGCACATCTATTCTCTGACCTGGGATGGTGAACCCAGTCAGACGTACACGCTGTTGACCCAACGAAAGAAGCGTTCCGTGAAGCGAGTGGCCGATCTGAGCGGTCAGGAATTGACGCTGGCGATCGGCACTTCTCTGGCGGCACTGATCCTCCAGGCTGAAACCAAAGCGTCGCGAGATCCCCTGCGGTTAAAAAGGGTCAGACGCGTACGCAACAGCGAAACGGCTATCGTGGATCTGATGTTTGGTAAGACGGATGCCGTGTTGGTGCCAACCCTGGCTTATGAAGGGATGATCAAATCAAATCCCCAGGCCGGTAAAACTTTGAAAAGGGTGTTTGTCTCTGAGCCCTACGTGCCAGGTGTGTTCGTTCTGCACAGTCAGTTGCCTGAGCCCATTCGGAATCAAGCGGTTTCGTCGTTTATGAACATGCACAATCACGAAGCCGGTCGCCACATTCTCGATCTATTCCACGCGAAAAAGGTGGTGCGGGTGCGGGCCGAGCAGCTGTCTAACGTTCGTACACTTGTCGCAACGCGCTGACGACCTGGCGTCATGCCTCGGTTCGTCTGCCGCAGGCATCCTGTCAGTCATACCCGTTCGAGTTGCTCGCACTGTGTAGCATTTCATCCAGAATTGAGCACGCTCGCTGAGAAGACTTTGTTTGGCGGGTAATGCAGATAGGCCCTAAGATAGAGCACTAGGCTATCCACAGCGGTACTGGCAAATCTGGAGAGATCTTCCGGGTAAACATCAATTTCTTCAGCGAAAGGGGGAGATGACTATCACCATCAATATCAATATCAGGGGACACTGCGACACCAGGTTTGCAGCGGTGCGGACTGCGTTTGAAAAGAACTTCGATGAGTTTGGTGAAGTGGGCGCCCGTGTTGCCGTTATCCAAGATGGCGAGACGGTAGTAGATCTCTGGGGTGGGCACACAACAGAGGAGCGATTGCGCGAGTGGGATGAAAACACCCTGGTTTGCAGTATGTCCGTGACAAAGGGGGTAGTTGCGTTGTGTGCACATCTCCTCGCCGCGCGGGGTTTGCTCGACTACGACATGCCAGTGGTTGAGTACTGGCCGGAGTTCGGCGCCGCGGGGAAGGAAGCGATCACCGTCCGGGAGGCAATGTCGCATAGGGCTTCGCTGGCGTTTATCGATGCGGCTGAACCTGGAGACGCGGCGGATTGGGATCTCTTCACAGCAAAAATTGCAGCACAACCGCCCAATTGGCCGGTCTGTACAAATGAAACCTACCATTCCGTGACAATTGGCTATATTACCGGGGAATTGGTGCGGCGGATTGATGGCAGACCCATCGAGCAGTTTATAGCTGAGGAGTTAGCCGAGCCCCTCAGCGCGGACTTTATTCTTGGGGTCGGAGCGGCTGACTTCGATCGGGTGGTGGAACATATTCCCAATCCTGAATGCGAGTTGATGAACGGTGGTTTGTTCAACGAAAACACGATGAGGATGTTCGCACCCATGCCATCCGGGTTGGTCGGCAAAGAAATGGTGCGCATGGTCTTTCCCTCGGGGAGCGGTGTTTCGAATGGTTTGAGCCTGGCAAAGCTGTTTGCGCCTTTTGCTCATGGCGGTGAGTACAATGGTGTAAAGCTCTATACGCCTGAAATTATTGCGCTTGCGGGCGAAGAGCAGTGGCATCACGTGGACTCCAAATTTGGTAACGACTTTCGTGTTGCGGTTGGGCTGCTGTTGAATATCGATTTCAACTACTGGGGGCGGGAAGGCAATATAGGTACTGCAGGCGCGGGAGGATATGCCGCATTTGCGGACCCTGCTAACAGTCTGGCGTACGGCTACACACCCAATCGCCATGGTTCGGGGTCCGGGCTTGGTTTACAACACAGGGCACTGGTTGATGCTCTTTATCAATGTATTTAGTCAGGACGTGTTGCAGAGAGATTTTTGAGGAAACAAGTTTGATGATGAGACGAGCACTGAAGCTGGTTGCCCTGGCTCTGAGCATTGGCCTGACCTATGGATTGCAAGCTGCTGCACCCGGAGAAGAAGGACCGGCGCTCTATGCGAGTTATGGCATAACTATTCCTGACCCCGCGCCGGATCGCGTCGCGAACGAAGGCGCTGGCCCCTATGACCGTTTGATTATCGATGGGGTTATGCTGGTAGATGGTCTTGGATCGCCACCGCGTGGTCCAGTCAGCATTGTGATCCAGGGTGATGAGATTGCGGCCATTGAAACCAGCCCGCCCGCCGCCCAAGCTGGCGAGCAGCGCATCGATGGCAGCGGTATGACGGCTTTACCCGGCTTTGTCGATGGGCATGTGCATATCGGTAATCCTGGCCAGGGTCTGGCGGGTTCGATCACACCGCCGGAATATATATTCAAGCTGTGGTTGGCACACGGAATTACGACGGTCCGGGAGGTCGGATCGATCATGGGCTTGGACTGGACGGTGGACCACGCGCGCCGCAGTGCGGCAGGAAAAATTGCAGCCCCCCGAATTATCCCCTATGCCATTTTTCCCGGCACTGTGATAACCAACGCAAATGCGGCGCGAGCCTGGGTTCGGGCAGTGCATAAACGCGGAGCCATGGGCGTAAAACTGCGTGGCGGTACAAGGGAAGCCTTGACCGCGGTTTATGCAGAAACCGCGAAGCTCAAGATGGGTACAGCTAACCATCACGATCAGAATGGTGTCTATCACATGAATGTGCTGGACAGCGCCCGGCTTGGTTTGGACAGCATGGAACACTGGTATGGCCTGCCGGAGGCCATGTTCACTGACAGGACCATTCAAGATTATCCGCCAGACTACAACTACTCCGACGAACAATGGCGATTTGGGGAAGCTGGAAATCTGTGGCAACAGGCAGCCGCACCGGGCTCCAAGGTCTGGGAGGAGACGATTGCAGAGTTACATGCATTGGACTTCACCTTGGTGCCGACGTTCACAATTTATGAAGCCAATCGAGACGTCATGCGATCTCGGCGAGCTGAATGGCACGATGACTACACCTGGCCAGGATTAGCGCGTTTCTTCCAACCCGATCCGCGCTTGCACGGGTCCTATCACTTTGATTGGACAACGGCGCACGAAGTCGCCTGGCGGCGCAACTTCGATCTGTGGATGCAATTCATAAACGATTATAAGAACGCGGGCGGACGCGTGGTCACGGGCTCCGATTCCGGATTTATATTCAAGTTGTTTGGTTTTGATTATGTGCGTGAATTCGAGTTGCTGCAGGAAGCGGGTTTTCACCCCTTGGAAGTTGTGCAGGCGGCTACCCTGAATGGCGCTGAGCTGTTGGAAATGGAAGATCAAATCGGCGCAATTACGCCAGGTAGGCAGGCGGATATCGTTCTTGTTGAAGGCAACCCAGTCGCAAATTTCAAGCTGCTGTACGGCACCGGTCACATGTACCTGGATCGGGATCTCGGCAAAGTGGTCCGCCGAGGTGGGGTGAGCCATACGATCAAAGGGGGCATTGTTTATGACGCAAAGGCACTGCTGCGGGATGTGCGTGAAATGGTTCAGGCTGAACGTGACATTGAGGCGGGCATTGTGAACGTGGTGTTGGAAACCAGCCTCGGTCAAATGGAAATTGCCTTGGATCTCAAACGTGCGCCACTGTCGGCGGGTAGTTTTTTACAGTACCTGGACTCGGGCAAGTATGACGGTGGTGCCTTCAATCGGGTTGTCAGGCCAGACAATGACAATGGCGATCCCGTGATCAGCGTAATACAAGGCGGCGTATCGAGTCCGGTCAACTATCAACGGGGTGTTGCGCACGAAACCACTGAAGTCACAGGGATCAAGCACACAGATGGTGTGATTTCACTCGCGCGTCGGGAACCTGGGACAGGCAGTGGCGCTGCATTTTTTATCTGTATCGGCGATCAACCGGGATTGGACCATGGTGCGACGCGCAATCCAGACGGACAGGGGTTTGCGGCATTTGGTCGTGTGACCCGTGGGATGGATGTAGTGCGCGCGATCAACGCGATTACGGAGACTGCAGATGTACCGGACCCGTATGTTGCCAATCAGATACTTGCAGAGCCTATCGAGATTACGCGGGCTTACCGGAAACCGTAATATTCAGCAGTCGTTCGAGGCGTGGATCGCTGGGTCCCAGGTAGTGTGCAATCACACCGCTGACAAAATGGACATCCAGAGTGCCCGCCTCGTGCATTGCTTCGAGATCAGCCCAGTCCTTGGTGCGATCGAAAAAAACTTTGAATACCGCTAGATCCAAGCAACTCAGGAAAGGCACCGATTGGCCGGAAAATGACTCCCAACGCACACGATCAGCTAATTGTTCGTGGTAATCGGTGCTGTTGAAGAATAGGTCGAGCGGTGTCTTGTCCCACCACAGGCGGTGTTGAAGGTCTGCCTCAAGGCGGATGATGTCCTTGTCGGTCCAAGTAACTCCCTCAGGTAAGGCTGCCAGTACCTTCGCAATGTCCTCATGCCCTGTGAAGAGGTTGATATCAATATCTATGGTGCCGCGGGCACTTGCGGTACACCAGGCCAGGGCCAGCGCACCACCAAAAGCGTGGGGAATCTCGGCGGCCTTCAGTGCCTGGTGGCACGTGACAATTTTTTCGACGAGATCCATCTGAAAATCTAGCCTCGCGGAAAAATGGGGTAGTTTGATTTGCGTGAAGGTTTGGCCGGAAATTCACCAGCCAGGCGCAGAACTTGTTGGAGTTCCTCATCGCGCGACAGGCCATGGCTTTTGCGTATGCGCGGGCGCAGGTCAAAATCAAGCGCAAAGTCTGTGGCCGCTATCACTTTTTCCAGTGTGTCTACGGAAGGACTTTTCTTGCCTTTGATATAGGCACTCAGCGTTGCGTGGGACGTACCAGCGCGACGAGCAATTTCGCGCAGGCTCAGGCCGCTTGAGTGCCAAGCTTTGTGGATGAGGGTACCCGCTGAGTTCTGTTGCATGGCAAATCTCTTTTGAACGGTTTGCTGTGAGTGGTATTCAATTGGATACCATTGTACAGTTCAAGCAGAATAGTAGCAAATCCGCCTGATTGGCAGCTGGTTGTGCCCGGCACGGTTAACCGGTTTGTGTGGATATGAAGACCATCATCTGGTCGATCATTCTCTCCGCAAGATCATCGGTCCCGGAGAACTCGATTCTGTCGAGATTGACAGGCAATGCGATGGCGCCATGGACACCGGCCCAGAGCAGCTCCGTCAGACGCTCAGGATCCCCATCTCTGAAATGGCCTGAAGCCTGACCATCTACGACGGCGGTGAGAAACGCTTTGGCAATACCCGCGTCCGTGAATGGCACGACGTTGAGGGGATTGTGGGTTTCGGGACGCACAAACATGAACGCGCCCCGATATACAGCGCTGTTGTCCCGTGCAAAATTCACGTAGGTGGTCAGCAGTTTACGTAGTCGCTGCTCGGGATCGGACATTTCTTCGTTGATACCGTTTAACTCTTTGACAAGATGTCGAACGGGTTCAATCCAGAGCGATTGCATGAGTTCGGGCAGGTTATCGAAGTACGAATAGATAGTGCCGACTGAAACCCCTGCTCGTTTTGCGATACCCCGGGCAGAAATATCTGATAAACCGCTTTTTGCGTAGAGTTCGGCGGCAGCTTTACGAATGCGAGATCTTATCTCTGCGCGCTGCTCTTTGGTGAGTGTGGGCCTGGCCATAGTCGAGTATCTTTAAGCGTATCGCTGTCGTGAGTTAGCATAAGCGTCAGGTACCTTACTGGCTAGTTGCGGAAGAGGAATTGAGTGGATAGTCGCTTCGATCAAAGTCATATCGACCATTATCACGCACACGGCTTTGTGCTCTTAGAAAATTTCCTCCATGAGGAAGAGCTGCTACAAATTTATGCCGGCTTGGATTTGATGATTCCCGGCTGGCAGTATGCCGTGGACCCGACGCTCGACAGGCCTGCTGATTGGCAGACGCCGCAAGAGTTGCCAACAAATCCGCGTTTCCCATTTCCCAATGATGCGCTTAACGCTATGACGTTCCATCCAGAGCTCATTAGATTTGCTGCAGAAATATGTGGTCACGACAACTTCTTCTGTGAACAGAGCGACGTGACCTTCAAGTGCAGAGGACATGGCCGGGACTCAGATCAGGCCATGCATATGGACTTTGGCAACCATACGCTTGTGTATCCATCGTCCGACCTGAAGTACTGGCAGACTACCTATCTTATCTACTACACGGATGTGACCGCGGCACATGCGCCAACCGCCGTGGTTCCCTGGGAGCACTACCGGGATGAGGTGCATTGGCCAATCGTACATACGCGGGACGATCGTCCTGATCTGTATGCAGAAGAAGAGCTGGCCATTGTTCCGGCAGGATCAGTGCTAGCGTACAGTACGCGCACCTATCATCGAGGTACCGCGTTTACGGCAGATGTAGGTCGGGTTGCCCACTTTGTCAGTTATGCCCCCAAAAATTGTCCATGGCTGGGCATCGTGAGCTGGCCGATCCAAGGTGTTAAGAAGTCGTACCACCGTTGGGTAGAAACTTCCTCGCTGGCAGAACGTGAGATGCTCGGGTTTCCACCTGTCGGGCATGAATATTGGACGGAAGAAATGGTCGCCGGTGTGCAGGCGCGTTTTCCCGGTTTAGATATGGATCCCTATCGCTGAAACTCAGAACAGGCGACTGCTGGCGATTGCAGCGCCTTCAGCCAAACTCTTGAGTTTTGCCCACGCAACATCTTCCGCTACGTCTCGAAATCCTGCCGCGGTATCAAATCCGCAGTCGGTACCTGCGATAACCCGTTGCGGGTCGTCGATGCGTTCAGCAACCGCCACGATGCGGTCTGCTACTACCTCCGGGTGCTCCACATAGTTTGAGGTTGTATCGATCACACCAGCGATGATGAGCATTCCCCCGGGGAGGGCTTCTTTGGTCAGCAGCTTTACTTCGTGCGCATGGCGGGCGTTTGCCAACGAAATCATCAGTGCGCCGGTGTGCGCTTTTACGAGACTGGGTAACAACGTTTGGAGTGGTATGTCGCAGTCGTGGGGACCATCGTAGTTACCCCAGCATACGTGCAGTCGGATCTGCTCTTTTGGAATGTCTACCAATGCCCTGCGCATTGCTTCTATCACACATTCGACAAACTCCAGAAACTGCTCGTCCGATTGATCTGCGAAGTACGTGTGTCGCTCCATGGCCAGATCAGGTGCATCTAGTTGCAGTATGTGCCCATGTTTGATGATGGCTTGATATTCCGTAGCCAGAGCGGCTGCCAGTGCTTCGATGTACGACTCCAGATCAGGGTAGTACATATTCTGCATGGCGGCTGCGATGATGCCGGGAGAAGGAGCCGTAACAAAGGACTCAACGAACTCGCCAGCGCGAGGAGCAAGCGCCGCTGAAAAGACTGACAGCTCATCCTGGAGTGGCGTGGTATCTGCATAACTTATCGGTCCTTGTGCTTGCGGTGCTGCAGCAAGGCTTACCCCATTCTGGTACCCGGGAATCTTAAGGCGTATCCAGCCGGGGTAGCGCACCATGTCCTGAAAGGGCGGGCGGGTACTTGTACCGCCGAAACCGTGCATGCGGTGTTGTACGTAGGTAAAAAAACTCTCGCGAATCTGTTCACCGTTGTTGATGACATCAATCCCGATTTTAATTTGTTGTGCAACAACCGCTTCTGTTGCGGCAATTGCTTCCCTTGCTAACGTTTCTTCGTCCACGGCCTCACCGCGGAATTTTGCCAGCTGCAGATCAACGAGGCTTGCCGGGCGCGGCAGGCTACCTGCATGGGTGGTGAGAATGCGTGATTCTGAATGCTGCACTGGTGTTTCCTTTAATGAATCAGTTATCGAGGACGAGACCGGCGTCCTCGTAATTCACCATCCCGAGGCGCGCCGCTTTTGGCGGTACATAAGAACGGAAACCCAGCATCCGCTGGGCATGTTCCGGAAGGGTTTTTGCCACGTCGATAGAGGTCGTCAGTTGATGACACTCTTCTGCACGCAGCCACCCGAGCACAAAACCGGCATGTAAGCCCACCCGCCATTGATCTTCCGATTTGTTTGGTCCGCCACCATGTATGACTTTGCCGCTGTAGAGGAGTGCAGCACCGGCTGGCATCACAGCCTGACAGGTCTGCTCAGGCAATACTTCCGGCGTAGCGCCTGGCCAGTGGTTGCTGCCGGGAGCAACGACGGTTGCGCCATTTTCTTCCGTAAAGTCGGTAAGCGCGAAAATTGCGGTGATTGTGATCTCTTCGTCGCGACCGGCTGCCTCCGGCCAGTTCAACTCGTCCCGGTGCAGCATCTGCTCTGTTTCGCCTGGTCCGATGCAGATGAGCTGGCCAGTATTCAGATAGTAGTTATCTACACCAAGGTAGTGATCCCCCATACCTTTATAGAGAGGGTCGCACAGAAGCTCGCCCCAGGCCGGTGAGAGGTCAGCAAGCCCTGTAATGCGCTTGGTTTCAGTGCCGTGGAAAGCCTTCCAGAAATCATGTCCGGAGGACGCCCCGGGTGTGTGTGCTGCAATCGCTGAGCTGCAGTCGCTGCGCAGTTTCTCGAGCACGGCGGGGGCGAGAAAGTCATCGATGATGACCGCACCGTCTGTATCTATGGCTGCCCAGATGTCCGCTACGGGGGTGATCTTGTTTAAATGCTGCAAGCCAGGCATACGGATTTTTCCCTTCTCTTCTGATATGCCCAACCTATGCAGAATGCGGCCATTTTGCAAAGTGTCCGTTACCTGAGAATATGGACGTTCTCCGATTGAACACACTTCGGCATTTTATGAATTATTCGACCATTAACGTTTCGACCGACAATCACGTGACTACGATCGAACTGAATCGGCCCGAGGCTATGAACGCCATTACCCCCGAAATGCACGACGAACTCCAACACGCGTTTGATGCTTTTGCAGCAGACCCGGATGCCTATCTGGGGGTAGTTAAAGGGGCCGGCGATCGCGCGTTTTGTGCGGGTAGTGATCTGAAGGCTATCGCTGATGGACAGGGGCGACGCTACCCGGCAAGTGGATATGCCGGCCTGATCGAACGCTTCGATTTGCACAAGCCGCTCATCGCGGCGGTAGACGGGTTTGCGCTTGGCGGTGGATTTGAGGTAGCGCTGGCATGCGACATCATCGTCGCCACGGACAGATCCTCGTTTGGATTGCCTGAACCGCTTGTCGGCGCCGTTGCGCTCGGCGGTGGGCTCCACCGGCTGGCGCGTCAGATTGGTCTGAAACAGGCCATGGGACTGGCGTTGACAGCTGAACGTGTCGACGCTGAACGTGGCTATGCACTCGGCTTTGTTAATGAAGTGGTCACCGTAGAAGACTTTGAGAAAACGATCGACACCTGGTGTCAGCGCATCCTGAGGTGTGCACCTCTGTCAGTTGCGGCATCCAAGGAGGCGATCATGCGCGGATTGGATGAAGCCAGTCTTGCCGATGCGATGACCAATCAGGAAGAGTATCCGATTTTCCATCGCTGGCGCCGTAGCGAGGATGCCATAGAGGGACCTAAAGCCTTCGCTGAGAAACGAGCACCTAACTGGCAAGGGCGTTAAGCACACAATACCTGTCAGGTCTTGTTACAGGGTTTCCAAATAGCCGGTTAAGTAGCCCTCACCTGACTGACCCTGCAGCTCTGCATGCACATAGTCCAGCAGCGCCTGTTCATGAGCTGTGTAGGTCTGGTACACCGCACGCAGGTGTTCAGGAGCATGTGTCTCAGCATTTCGCATCATGGTCAGGGCGGGTTCTATGACGGACAGGCTCGACCTCAGGAATCCCTGCCAACTGTCGATTGGCCACTCGTCAATGCGTGCTACTGCGGACTCTATCGTTTGCTCAATTTCAGACTGCTGTAATGCGTTCGTGAGCTCGGGCTTGAGAAACCTGGCTGTCTCCCGTTCGACCCGGGCCAGGAGATCCAGCGCTTCAGTGTGATTTGGTAATTTTGACTTTACCGCCTCAAAGGTTGCCGCGCCGCCCAGCTCACCCAGGTAGGCACTTTTAAGGTAGTCTTGGGGCTCGTGTTGATCCAATGTCGTCCAGCCGGTGCTTGTTGGATCGTCAGAGTAATTCACTCCAGACCTGAATCAAACCGGCGCAGAATATGGAGTTTTCCGTTGTTAGAAGTCGCAGGAACAGTAGAACCGAAGTTTGAATCCCTTCGCCGTCTTTTCGAGACAGAGATGAACCGGGGGGCAGAACATGGTGCCCAACTCTGTGCGTATGTGGGCGGCGACCGAGTTGTTGATTTATGGACGACCACCTCTGCGGGCGTTCCACATTCGCCTGACGCGTTGTCCAATATCTTCAGTAGCGGAAAGAGCCTGGAAGCCATCGCCCTGGCAAGTCTGGTCGGTCGCGGACTGTTGCGGTACGACGCTGAGATTGCGCACTACTGGCCTGAGTTTGGCGCCAATGGTAAATCGGCCATCACCGTCGCAGACCTCATGCGACATGAAGCTGGTTTGGCAGCGTTCGATTCCAGCTTGAAGCTCGAGTCGTTACACAGGGAGAACCTGAAAAACAACAGCATTGGCGGTCTGATCGCGGAGCATCCCCCGAGCTTTCGCAAAGATGGCAATCGCCGTGAATATCATGCGCTGACCAGAGGCTGGATAGCGAATGAGCTTTTTCGCCGGATTTGTCCGGAGGGTCGAACGATAGGCGAATATGTTCGCGACGAGGTAGCCATGCCACTGGAAGCGGATGTCCATATCGGACTGGAGGAGGACCAGCTCGAGCGGGTTGCCCCGGTACAGCTCATTCCCCTCGGCCGCTATGTCCGTCACACGATGAGACCCGCGTTTATGGGGCGGAAGGTGAAGCTGAGTACATTACATCTGGCGCGCAATCTGCTGCCTGTGTTGACGAAGAGTGGGGCGGGTACCACACGTAAAAAACCGCTGCCGTTCGAAGAGATGAGTGGTCCGGGCGATTTAGGTGCCGTGTTTAACGACGCCCGCATGCGCATGGGTGAAACACCTTCGGCGAACACGCACGCATCTGCCAGGGGCCTTGCCAAGGTAGCTGCTTCGATGGCTGCCGGTGGTACGCTTCAGGGCACACAGGTTCTGCCAGCCGAAGCCTGGCAACAGATGCATGACGCGCCGGTAGAGGCTGACATGTTTACACACACCTCATTTTCCCAAGGGGGCGTCAATCTCTTCAAGGTTAGGGAATCATCATCTCACACCGATCGTTCAGCGAATCTTGGGCGTGATGGGTTCTGGGGTTGGATGGGTATGGGGGGCTCAATTTTTCAATGGCATCCCTCATTAAATATCGGCTTTGGCTTTGTGCCCACAGCCCTGCATGGTCTCGACGTCGTTAACGAGCGAGGGAAGGCATTTCAGGCAGAATTGGTTCGCTGTCTCGGCTGATGAACTCAGGCTGCGATACTTGTGATCGCGCCAACTCGTTGCAACAAACCTTCGTTGGTAAACGGTTTGTGTAGCAACTCCATATCCGACGGTAGCCCTGTATCTTGCAGTACGTCCGCCGTGTAGCCCGATATCAGTAGAACTCTAACGTGCGGGTGAGTTGAAGATACGTGTCGCGCAAGTTGTACGCCGTTTTCGCCCGGTAAAATGACGTCGGTTACCAGCAGGTCTATGTGTTCCGTGTTTTGTTGCATCCATTCGAGTGTGGCTTCGGCACTCTCAAGCGCGGTAACAGAGTGGCCAGCTGAAGCGAGGATGCGCTGCGTTACGCTGCGTACCTCAGGATCGTCCTCACAGAGAAGTATCCTTAGCGGTGTGCCGGGTTCGTCAACGTGTACCCTGTTTTGGGTGGTTTTGATCGCGGCATCGTAAATGGGTAGGTAGATTTTTACGGTCGTGCCGGAACCGATTGCGCTGCTCACATCGATCTCTCCCTCTGCCGCGCTCACAATTCCATGGGTTGAAGCCAGACCCAGACCGGTACCCTGCCCAAAGCCCTTTGTCGTGAAGAAGGGGTCAAAGATCAGCTCAATTTCGTCGGGCGAGATACCTTCACCGGTATCGGTGACCTCAATGCAGACGAAACGTCGGGAATTTAACGTGGCGCGGCACGTAGAAATTGACAGTCGTCCGCCGTTGGGCATGGCGTCGCTGGCGTTCAGCGCCAAGTTCATGATCACCTGATCCAACTGTGATGGGTCGATGCGTACGGTTGCATTTCCGGAGTCTGCGCTGACACACAGCTCGACGTTCGCTCTGATCAGCCGTTTCAGCATGGATTGCATTTTGCTCAGTGCCAGGTCGATGTCGACGTGCTCCGGGGAGCCGGGTTGTTGACGGGAGAATGCCAACAGCTGGCTGGTCAGCGCGGCAGCCTTTTCAGTTGAACGTCTGATCTCCTGAAGATTGTCCTGTTCGGTTTTGCTGAATTGCCGCCCTTGTTCGGCCGACAGATTGAGCAGGTCGCTCTCACCCTGCAGCACGGTCAGAATGTTGTTGAAATCGTGGGCGATGCCACCGCTGAGTCGCCCCAGGGCCTCCAGTTTTTCAGCGCGGCGCAGCGAGGCTTCGGTCAGCAATCTGCGTTCCATTTCAGTCGCAAGTTGTTGGGCGGTGTTCGCTGCTTCCTCACGTGCGGTGCGCATTGCGTTCACATAAAGTTGTAACAGCACCGCGGACAAAATCAGGACAGAGCTCAAGGCAGCCCACACGGTCACCCGGCTGCCTTCGAGGTAGGGGGCTGGCAGAAGACTGGCGTCGCGCAATACTTCAATACCAACGAGCGATAACGCGATGGTGACTGCCATCACCAGCGCACCCCAACCGGAGAGCAGAATTCCGGCCAGCATGATCGCAAGCACACCCATGGATAGCTGCGGGCTGGCTAGTCCGTCCACTGCAAAGCTGGTCCACATGGTAACCAACCAACCCAGGGCGCACATGACACCTGCAGCCAGATTTACATAGCCACGGTGTAAGAAGATGAAGCTGGCGAGAATACCGCTGATCGCAACCAGATAAAGGGGCAGCGCCGCTTTGAAGCTGGGATCTAACCAGGGCAGGAGCGCGGTCATCGGCAAGAGGGTTGCGATACCCACCAGGCTGATCCATTGAAGGATTCGGGCTCGAAGCTGTAATTCAGGGTCGTCGTAGTGGGGACTGGTGGACCAGGAAGGGCGCGGAAGGGTCTTCAAGTTGTCGTCTCTTGGATCGTAGCTCTCTAGCTCTCTTAGTTAAGCCTCCTGCTCAGGATTTGCATGCCTCCTTTCTATCTGTCTCTATCTATCTCTGTCCGTCTGTCATGACCGTCTGTCATGTCGGGCGATCCAGCTTAATTCGCCGACATGTATTCTAACACAGACACGTCGTAACCATGACTTCGATGCCTAAGAAAGCGATAGAATTAAAAGCTACCAAAGCCTGGGGGGACAGGATTGCCTGAGGAGCAGTCAGCTAACACACGGCAACTGGAAAGAAGCCTTTCATTTCGCGATGTTTTCTTCATCGCCGTTGGACAGATCATTGGTGCCGGGGTGGTGGCACTCACCGGCGTTGCGATCGGTATGACCGGGCCAGGTGTCATTCTGGCCTACCTGGGATCGGCGGTACTGGTGTTGATTGTCACTGCGCTGATCATGATGGCTGGCACAACGGTACCGGCGATTGGTGCTTATTATGCGTGGACGTCAAGATTGCGAGGTGGTTGGGTTGGGTCCCTTGTTCTCGCTTTGACCCTCCTCGCGAGCGTGTCCCTCTCTTTGTACGGCAGCTCGTTTGGTCTGTACCTCGAGCCTCTTTTTCCCGTGCTTTCGCAAAACGGTTGGGGAATTGTGGTTGTCAGCCTCTTGTTTATCACAAACCTGTTTGGCCTCTCGATGGCAAGTCGCCTGCAAATGGTGTTGGTGGGGCTCCTTGTGAGTGCGCTGGCACTTTATGCGGGTTTTGCCGCGCCGGGGATAGAGATGGCTCGCTTGTCACCCATGTTCCCAGCGGGTGTTGCGGGCTTTGTCACCGCTATTTTTCTCCTAAAGTTTGCAACCAGCGGGGCCTATATGATCGTTGGCCTCAGTGGGGAGATGCACGATCCGCGCCGGACCATCCCTGTTGTTATGACGGCGGCTACTGTAGCGGTTGCGGTGCTCTATTCGCTGGTGGCGCTCGCCAGCGTGGGAACAATGCCCTGGCAGGAGATGATCGATCAGCCCCTCACGGTTGCCGGCAGGCAGTTCATGCCCAGTTGGGCACTGAACTATTTTCTGATATTCGGCGCCGGACTTGCGATAGTGACCACGCTGAATTCCCAATTTATCCAGTTGCCGCGGACCTTTATGCTGGCTGCGTGGGATGGTCTATTGCCAGCCCGGGTGGGTCGCTTGAATCGGTACGGAGCACCCCATGTAATCTTGAGCGTGATGTTTCTTGTTGGCGTGATGCCGCTTTTGGCGGATATGAACATCGCAGACATCGCACGCGCTGCATCTATTTCCGCCAACCTTCCGGCATTTTTTGTCTACTGGGCTGTTATGAAAATCCCACAGCAGTTTCCGGAACGTTATGAGGCCAGCGTTTTTAGGATGAAACCTGTCTATTTGTGGGCACTTTACTGGTTCTCGCAGTTATCGACCGCACTTGGCGTTTACTACCTGGCGCGGGATCTTGACCCACTGGTGATCTGGGTGGTGTTGGGCTGGATAACAATCTCTCTTTTGTACTATCCAATGCGTAAGACCTACCTGGCTAGACGTGGCCAAGATCTGGAGCGGGCGGTCACTGACCCCGCGGTGTTGGTTGGGGATGATAACCATTGATTCGTTTAACTGTTTCGGCCTAAGGAGACGGATGTGCCAACGAAACGCAAGACTCTGACCCAGGATGATCTTTTCAAGATAGGCTATGTGACGGACGCTGTTTTATCGCCAAGTGGCGCGCTGGCGGCATACGTGCTCGCCGAGACCCGCGGCAAAGGGGAGCGAGAAAAACAGGTACGTTCAATCTGGCTGGTTTCGACTTCAGGCGAGGGTGCCCCTCGACGGCTGACGCAGGGGCAGGGTCACAGCTACCATCCTCGTTTTCGCGGCGAAGGAGAATTGTTGTTTCTTTCCACGCGTGACAAGGCGCCGCAGATATATGCGCTCTCTCTTGAAGGGGGTGAGGCGGAGCGGCTCACGAAAGTAGAGCAAGGTGTGAGTCTTTTTGAGGTTGCGCCCGATGGAGGTATCGCGCTTTCAGCGACCGCAAACGAACCTGCTGTGTCCGATGACGATGTCCACGTCAGAATCGATCGTTTCTGGTACAGGTTTGATCCCATTGGTGGATACGTTGAGGACGTGCAACAGGCGGTTTACTCCCTGAAAGGTGGGACATTGAAACAGGTTGCGGAACCTGCGGGTATTGTCCTCGGATTGAGTATATCCCCTGACTCGAGGCAAATAGCGGTACTTCGCTCTGGGCTGCGACACCAGAAAATATTTGAGGCGGACCTTTCGCTGGTAAATTTGCGCGGCCGGAAGAAGGAGCACCAGCTTATCAAGGCTTTTTGCATGGCCACGGTTAACTGGAGCCGCGATGGTCGTGAGATTGTTTGTACCGGTCCCGGTGAGGACCTGGCACGGCAGACCCGACTGTTTGTTGTAGACCCTCAGACAGGGAGGGTCCGCGATCGCACCAGAACTCTGGATCTGATGGTGGGCACCGGCTTGCAGATCCATGTGCCCGTACAGGTGGCAAGTCGGATTGTGGCAACTGAGTCTGCAGCCTACGCAACGGTTACCCGTGGTGGTGAGGTGCATGTTCACAAGATAAGTACAAGCGGCCGCCGCAACGCGGTACAAATAGGGAGCGGTCAATCAGTCGCACACCTTATGGATGTCCGCGACGGCAAGTTGTTGATCACCAGACAATCGATTAATCAGCCGCCTGTGTTGTGCACGGTGGATGAGCAAACCTCTGAGGTTGTGGAGCTCACCCATCATAACGAGCGTCTCAGCGCATCCCTGCGCTGGCCGGATGTTGAACGTCTGACGGTCAAATCCGGGCGGCACACAGCGATTGAGGGTTGGGTGCTGAAACCGAAGAATGCCCACGCGCCATACAAGACAGTTTTGACCATACATGGAGGGCCCCATGCTGGTTACGGCTGTGCCTTTTGGGCGGATATGCATGAGTTGGTGGGAGCAGGGTACGCGATTGCCTTTATGAATCCACGCGGCTCAACGGGGTATGGCGATGACTTTTGCCGCGCCATTCTAGGGCGCTGGGGAGAGCTTGAGATTAAGGACTTTAACGCTTTCCTGGATGAGCTGGTCAAGCTTGGTATTGCCCATCCAGATAAGCTTGGCGTCACTGGCATCTCTGGCGGTGGTCATCTCAGCGCTTGGCTCATCGGTCATACAGACCGCTTTAAAGCAGCTGTGCCTGAGCAGGGCGTTTATTCGATGATATCGATGTGGGGGACGTCAGACGCCGGACGGGATCTTCTGGAGCTGGAACTGGGCGGCACCCTGCATAAGAAAGCTGAGACGTATTGGCGCCTCTCGCCTCTGGCTCATGCGCACAAATGCCGCACACCCACGCTGCTTCTTCAAGGAGAGAACGACATTCGCTGCCCGATGGAACAGGCAGAGCAACTTTACGCCAAACTTCACAACGACGGCTGTAAGGTGGAGTTTATCCCGATGAAGGGATGTCGGCACGGCGAGCAGGTGTGGGGCCGGCCGACGCTCCGGCGGTTCAGAATGAACGTGCTCAGAGACTGGTTCGAACGCTACTTAAGCTAAGCAGCTACCGCCGGTTGGACGATAGCTGCATACGAAGCTTAGTTGGCGACGCTCGCGGGAATCCAACTGCCATGAAAACCACCGGGAATTCGGGGTAGTTCAACCGTAGCCACCGGCGTGCTGTCCATCGTTGCTGCATCCAGAATCACAAAACTGGAAGTGTCCGTGGCCGCATCGTGAACATAGGTCATGAGGTAACCGTCATCTTCGCTTTGCGGGTCTGCTGACGGGGCAAATACGGGTTCTCCTGAAGTTCGGCCTTTGCCTAATTCGCAGTCCGTGCGTTTGCCCGTTTCACGGTCATATTTCAGGATCGCGCCTGAAACCTGGCTCGGGTCATCACTGTTAAAGCTGGACGCCATCATGTAGCCGTAGCGGTGCTTTAACCCGACGACATGATCCGCCACGCGCGGAAATTCTGCAGAACGATCATCGATCTGTTCTTCATGAACTTTACCGGATTGCGTATCAATGACCCATCGCCACAGCGAAGGTGGCGGGAAGTCCATAGCCGACTCACGCCACATGTGATCGAAGCGGGCCACGTCGAGAACTATCTTTTCGCCTTCTTCGTATGAATTCATAGGATGGAAGACGTAGCAGGGATTGATATCAAACCAGCGAACCGCCTCGTCCGTCCCATCCCTTGGCATGACGCCCAGACGGGCTGGATAGTCATCGTCCCAGCGTATGGGCATATCTCCCTGCATAGCCAGCTCAAGATTAAATACGGCTGGTAAGTCCATGAAAATTATATAATTTTCTGTGATATTGAAATCGTGCATCATCGTCGGACCGCCAACGGTGATGTTTTCTGTCTGCACCAGTTCGCCTTCGGCTGAGACCCGCAGGTAACGTAGGTAAGGCTCAAAACTGGAATAACCGAAGGCCAGCATTTCGCCGGTAACGGGGCATATTTTGGGGTGTGCTGTGAACGAACCCTGGAGGATGCCGTCGTAGTCCGTCGGGCCAACGGTATTGAGGTCGCCATCCACCACATAGGGGAAGTGACCTTCCTCTAATGCCAGAATCTTTCCGGCGTGGCCCACGACGTGTGTATTCGCCTTCGAACACTCCATATTGCCGAGATTGGCAGGGTCCAGCAGATCGATTTCCGGATCTTTGACAAACGGGGTTTGCACGTAACGATTGCGATACCACTTGGCAGCACCGTCTTCCAGTCGAATGCCGTGCAGCATACCGTCGCCGAAAAAGGGGTGAGCACTGAACCCGGTGATCGGGTTTGGGCCGTTCCGTACGTACCGGCCATTCAGTGCTTCAGGGATATGCCCCGTGACTTTCAGATCGGTCAGGGTGACTTCTTCTGTTACGGGACGACCATTGCCCTGCAGGTGAGGGGGGGTGGTTGCATCTGGTACTGCGGCCATATCTCTCTCCCTTCGTTGTTTCAAGGTGGGTTCTCCAGATACTAAATGACTCCTTCACGCAAGCAAACGCTGAAACAGGTAAACTCCGGGGCTTCAAAATTTCAAAATCTGGGGAAAGCATTGAGCGATCTGGCTACTTTTCGCGCAGAAACACGCAGCTGGTTGGAAGAAAATTGTCCTCCCGGTGCGCGTGGACCTGGATACGTACCCATCGGCAGCACCAAGATCCCCTTGGAGCCGGATACGCAACTGTGGTTAGACCGTATGATCGAAAAGGGTTGGACGGTGCCTACCTGGCCAAAGGAGTACGGCGGTGCGGAACTGGATAAGGATGAATACAAAATTCTTATCGAAGAATTGCAACGCATCGATGCCCGACCGCCGCTGACAGGACGCTGCGTTAACTATATCGGGCCAACGATTCTGGAAATGGGCGACGACGCCCAGAAGGCCAAGTGGTTGCCCATTTGTGCTCGAGGCGAGGGTGCGTGGGCTATGGGTTACTCCGAGCCGGGCGCGGGATCAGACCTTGCGAGTTTAAGTCTGCGTGCGGAGCGTGATGGCGATCAGTGGGTGTTGAACGGCTCTAAAATCTGGACGAGTGACGCGACCAATTGCGACTACATCTTTGTCCTGTGCCGCACGTCGCCCGAGAAACCGAAACATGAGGGCATCAGCCTTATGTTGGTAGATATGCGTCAGCCGGGGGTGCGGGTATCGCCTATTCAGCTGATCTCCGGAGAGTCACCGTTTTGCGAAACGTTCTTCGATAACGCGGTGGCACCGCTGGAAGATGTTGTTGGCGGTGTTGATAACGGTTGGACTGCTGGGAAGAGATTGCTGCAGTTTGAACGTTCAACCCACGCCGGTATCAATACCTCTGGTTCGCAAGGTGGCCGTGTTGTTGAAAACAAAGTCCGAGCGCAGGTGGTTGACTATGTTGGTATGGAAGCGGGTCAATTGGCCGATCCTGTCGTGCGCCAACGTCTTCTCAACTTTGAAATGAACACCGAGGCGCAGCGACTCACGCAACAGCGCGCGGTTGAGGAAACTCGCGCACGTGCGCCTGGTTTTACCTCCTCTGCCGTAAAACTGACCAATGCGTTGAACATCAAGGAAGGGGACGAACTGGTTGTCTCAGCCATGGGAAGTGGCGGATTGCGCTGGGATCCAGACACGGCAGATGCGGCTGAACTTAAGACGCTCAAAACCTGGCTTTATCAAAAATCACTCACTATTGCTGGTGGCACTGAAGAAGTGCAACGTAACATCATTGCGAAGCGAGTGCTTGGCTTGCCGGACTGAGGGGGCTCTAAAGAGCCAGGACAGAGTCGATTTTGCGCTCGTTAAACCCACTCATCCGGCGGTAGCCATTGAAGATGAGTGGGGTGCCGCTGCCCCACAAGGTCTCGAAGTCGCGTCGGGCAGATTTGCTGCGTTCGATGTCGCGTTCAACATAGGCAATGTTGTTGGCCGCAAAGTACTCGCGCGCGCGGATGCAATAACCACAGGTTCGTGTCGCGTACATGACCACAATCGGCTCGCCAGCGGCATCGAAGTTAGCCCCGTAGGCCGCTTGTTCGTTGCTGGAAAGTGCGTCCGTGCCCAAAACCTGGGCCAGTGTCGTGGTCACTTCCATCGGATTGAATCCCTGCAGAGAAGATTTACCGATCGCAATTACGGGGAGTGTGTTGTTCCCGCCGTGATCCTGAAAAAGATCCCAATTTTCACCTTCCCGTTCGACCACGATTTCGGTGTATACAACACGACGGTCCAGATACTTACGTGCATCCTTGCATGGCTTTTTACAAACTTCGTTGGTAAAAAGCAGAACTTCGGCATCGGGGTCAAAGCTGACGGTGTTGGATTGAGTGTGGTAGTAATACCCTCCTCCAACGAGGAGCAGGACAAGAAGGATGCGCTTCATTTTATGGGTAGGGGTTAAGTTGCGATTGAATCTGAGGTTAACATATAGGCATCTGTTTCCCGGTATGGATTTACTGTCTTGTTAACTAGTTCAAAGACTCGTTGTGTGATTTCGCTGTCTATGCTGTTGTTGTTAACAGGCGTCCCTTCTGTGTTTGCAGACTCTTTGTTGGAAGAGCGACAGGATGATCGTGCTGAAGAGTTTTATGAGAGCTGCCAGATCATTGATAGTGTAGACAGTGCAGCTCTGGCAACTCAGAAAGAACGGTCTGCCTCGCCATTGAACTACAGCTGTTTAACGACGCGAGCGCATGCGCCTGAATTGCTTATCAATCTGAAATTATCCAGCCAATCCGAAGTGGTGCCCATTGAGGGCAGCCATGCAATGACCTTTACGGAGTTGATCTCACGGCGTTGGGCCAAAAACAAGGACTTGCTGATATTGTCCGCAAGTTTAAGTGTGGTGGAGGCAGGCAAGCAGTGTCACAGGTTGATGACCGCTGGTTTTGCATCGCCGAAGATATTGTTGGGCGGTCCACGTGCATATCTGGCACAGAACACGTTACCTGCTTCTTTAACACTGCAGGAAGTTGATCCGGCGGCGATCCAGGGTCCGCTGGAGCGAGATCGCCTGCGAATTGTCGATCTTCAACAGTATCGTGACGAACAGCGTTTTAATGCGCGGGAAGCGCTTTCGGATATCTGGCGGCTGCAGCCCAGTGCGGATGTTGAACAATATATGTCTGTCTTAGCGGTGGGAACGTCATCAGAATACCAAGAGATGCAACAGCTTGGTTTGCCGTACTGGGCCTATCTCTTGGAGGGTGGAGAACGGGCCTACCAGAATTACCTGGCATCGAGAGAGAACCATCACAAGATGCGCAACACAAAGCTCAGAAAGTGCGCACTGCGATAGCCATCATAATATTGGTGTGTGTTGCAGGTGTAGCCTACTGGTGGCTACAACGGGACACCGTGGAAAGTGTGCAGACGTCGCTGCCTTTTCGCTATGGGTTTGAACTGCGTAATGGATCGAATGAGGTAATCCGGGGCGCTCAGCTGCGGGTATTTGGCCCGGCTGATCTACCTGGGAGGCAGGTTGTGACAAAACTTGATGCAAATCTGCCCTATACCTCTGAGCGTGACGACCACGGTAATCACAGCCTCGTGTTTGATCTGCCTTTTGTTCCTCCGTTCGGTACCAAGTCCATTGTTATCACAGGCGAGGTAAATCTCTGGTCGCCTGGTCAGGCGACTGAACTTGTCGACCCAACTCCATTCTTGATGGTCGAAAACAAGGTCCAGAGCGATGATGCGTTGATAACGCAAGAAGCCAGTCGAATTGCCGCTGGCGGCGGGAGTCGTCCAGAACTCGCGAAAAGGATCGCAGAATTTGTACATGGGCACGTACAGGACATCGGCTATCTCAGTGAGGACCGTGGTGCCGTTTATGCGCTGAAGGAAAAACAGGGTGACTGTACCGAGTATATGTCGCTCTTCACGGCGCTTGCCCGAGCAAGCGATGTCCCAACAAGGCGGATGGCTGGGTTCCTGGTTCGTCCAGGAGGGGCGGTCCTTGGTTCAGGCGCGTATCACAATTGGGCTGAGTTTCACGATGGCAGGCGCTGGAACCTGGTGGATGCCCAGCGCAATCTGATTAACGAAAATCAAGAGACCTACCTGACCTTTCGAGTGCTGACCGAAAGCAGTCAGCTGAGCACAACCCAGCGTTTTTTTGCTGCAGATCCGCGGTTGGAAATTAAATTGCTTTAACCCCCTTGTTTACGTGGTTGTTTCTTGGCACAGTCTGCCGTGGGGGTAGGACTAATCCTACTGGTGGTTACTTCCACCGACATTCTGGTTAACGCTCTCTGATAACCCGTTATCAGCGATGTGGGCGCGTATGCAGGGAGCATTTTAGGGAAGGGATTTATGAAGCTCACTCGGGTCTTCATGGCGTTGCTGATTGCAGTTGTTTACCCATACAAGGCGCAAGCAGAGGAAACACTCTGTGCCGAAGTAGTCATCGAGATTCAACAAGAGCTGGCGCTGGAGCGCCAGGCTTTTGAAGCGCGGATGCGAATTACCAACGCTTTAGACACGCTGTCCTTGGATAACGTGTTGGTGGACGTCTTGTTCGAGGACCAGGAAGGTAATCCGGTATTGGCTACCTCGGACCCGAACAATACGAGTGCAGCGTTTTTTATTCGAATTGACGATCTAAACGGGGTGTCTGCAGTCGATGGAACGGGGTCTATTCCTGCTGCGACTACTGCTGAAGCCAAATGGCTGATAGTCCCAGGACCTAATGCAGCCGGTGAACAGGCTGATGGGATTCTTTACTTCGTCGGCGCCGACCTCAGTTATACCTACGGGGGCATCCCTCAGAGCATCAGCGTTGCACCGGACAACATCGTTGTGAAGCCACAACCCAGGTTGACGCTGGACTATTTTTTAACGGAAGAAATCATAGCCGACGATGCGTTTACCCCGCAGGTTGAGCCGCCTGTTCCTTACACGTTGGGAGTCAGGGTAGCGAACAACGGCGCAGGTACTGCTCAGAGTGTCACGATCGATTCTGCGCAACCGCGTATTGTTGAGAACGAGCAAGCTCTTGCGATCAGCTTTCAGATTACGCAGAGCTACGTCAATAGTGCGCCTGCGGAACCCTCGTTGCTGCTGGACTTTGGAGATATCCCGGGGAATGACATCTCTGTTGGCCGTTGGATCATGCAAACATCCCTGTCAGGCCAGTTTGTCAGTTTTTCAGCGTCTTTCACTCATGCTGATGAGTTGGGCGGGCAGTTGACATCACTACTGGAAGGGGTGAACACCCATTTTCTAGTGCGCGATGTCCGCGTGGATTTGCCAGGTAGGGACACGGTGGCGGATTTTCTTTCCCGCGATGGCTCGACCTACTACATATATGAAAGTGAGCCAACAGGCTTGAGCACAACAGTGTGCGACGACTGCCAGACGGTGGATGATGTCAGCGGCAGTGCCACGCTCTCGGCGGGTACCCCCAGTGGAAATCTCGTCTTGCACACGTTGACCGTGCCTGCGTCCGCCAACTTCAGTTATGTGAGGATTCCTGACCCATACAACGGTGCCCAGGGCATCACTGCCATCACCAGGAGCGATGGGCGCCAGATATCGCTGAAGAACGCGTGGATCAGTCAGGAACGTGCCTCCAACAACATCGACTTTGACTATTTCATCAATGTCTTTGACGTCGATTCTCCAGGCAGCTATCAGTTGGTCTTTGGTGATGCCCCTAGCTCACCAGCGGCACCAGTGTTTGTTCCAATTCTCGATCGAGAGACCTTTGAGGGGGGGCAGGTTGGGTTTTTGGTTCAAGCATCCGATCCCAATGGGGATAGCGTGGCGTTGTCGCTCCTGAACCCACCCACGGGTCTAACGTTTACGGATCAGGGTGACGGTGTCGCCACCGTTCAGTGGTTCCCGGTTAATGGCCAGGCGGGTGACTACACGCTCACGTTCCAAGCCAGCGACGGACTCCTGAACTCTACGATCGATGTAAATGTCCAGGTATACGCTTCGAACGACACCGATGGTGATGGTCTTGACGATGACTGGGAACTGCAGTTTTTTGGTGATCTCAGCCGTGATGGTTCTGGCGACTTTGACGATGATGGTTATTCGGATGCTGAAGAATTTGAGGATGGAACCGACCCAACGATTCCAGCGGAAGCACCTGGTCCCCCCCAGATTCTTGCGCCTGCCTTTGGGGCTGAAACAAGTGTTCTGAATCCGGATCTGGTTGTCACCAACGCGATTCATGGTTCCAGCACGGTCGTCAGCTATCGCTACGAACTATACGACGATGCCGGGTATTCGAATCTGATCGGCCAGATAAGCGATGTTCTGGAAGGCGTGGATAGCACCTCAGTGTCCGTTGATGCAGCCTTTCTTGCTACCTCCGGCTTAACGGAACTGACGGACAACACAACCTACTATTGGCGTGCCCGGGGAGAAACGATCGACAATGCCACGGATTGGGCCAACGGTGAGTTCTTTGTCAACGTCGCAAACGATGCGCCTAACGCGTTTGCGGTAGCCGACCCACTGGCCAATTCCATTGTCGATGTGCTCACCCCCACGGTTGTGGTGCCAAATCCGACCGACGTTGATGGCGATGTTCTGACTCTCGCAGTTCAACTGTTTCTGCTATCCGATCTGACAACGCCCATCATCGACGTCACGGGCATAGCCTTGGATGTAGATGGAACTACGGAATGGGTAGTTCCCAGTCAGCTCACAGAAAACGAAAACTATGTGCTGCGGGTAGTTGCAGTAGATGAACATGGTCTTACCACCGCAGCACCTGACGTGGATTTCCTGGTTTCTACGGTTAACGACGCGCCGGGTGTGCCAAATATTGTCTCGCCCGCAGATGGCGCTGAAATTTCTGTTCTGGCGACGGATCTGGTTGCAGGGCTGGTTGTTGATCCGGAAGGTCAGACGCCGAATTACTTCTTTGAATTGGACACGGTAGCGACGTTCGATTCTGGTGCGTTGGTTGTATCACCGGCGATTCTGGGTGCCGCGGATGCACGCTGGAGTGTGTCAGGGCTGCTTGAGAACACAACCTACTACTGGCGTGTCCGTTCTGATGATGGCGCGGTTTCGAGCGCTTGGGCGAATGCCGCGTTTTTCGTGAATGCGGTTGAAGAGAGCCCGCCTGTCCCGGTCGTCCAGAACCCGGGTGACAACGCACGGGTTGAGGTGCTGATGCCGCTGCTCGAGCTTTTTGCGGTCACCGACCCGGATGGCGATGCGGTCAGTTATGAGTTTGAGATATATGAAGATGCGGCGTTAACTCAGTTCCTTAACTCCAGCGTGGAGCTTGCGCCCAGTTGGCAGATTGATTTTCTGCTGAATGACAATACCGACTACTGGTGGCGGGCGAGGGCCATAGATGAACATGGACTAACCAGTGCGTACAGCCCAGCCAGCCAGTTCTTTGTCAACGAAGATGGTTTAGATGACGCACCAACGCTGACATTTGTAGCGCCTGCTACCCCGGTTGTTGTCGATACGGGGTCCATTACCCTGCAGTGGACAGATACCGATCCTGATTCTGATGCCACGATAGAGCTCTACTATGACACGGTGAACCTGATCCAAGGTGGCATCTCCGAAGATGCAGATGGACCAGGTGACCAGTTTATCTGGGATGTATCCGCATTGCCGCCGGGAGACTACCAGGTGAGCGCCACCATCAGCGACGCGACTTCCTCTGTTTCTGTAGATGCCTGCTGTCTGATCACAATTCCGCAGCCCAATACAACTGCGGAAGTTGTGGTTACACCGCCTGCGACGACGCTTCTTGATGAGGCAGGCGTGGAGCGGGCGGAAGTATCTGTTGCCTTGTCAAGGGCGCCGGCGACAGGTGCCACGGTCGCGGTGAACGTGAGTGTCAGCGACGCAGTTATCGCTGACTTGTTAACACCTTCGCTGCTTACATTTGATGAAAACAACTGGCAAACACCGCAGGTGATCGCCATACGAGGTTTGGACGATTGCGATATTGATGGCACCCAGAATTTCAATCTGGTGTTCAGTCCTACCTCAAGTACCGATCCTGACTTTGACGCCCTGGTGGTACCCAGCGTGCCTCTGCAAGTGGCGGACAACGAGGTGGTAGGACAGGAGCTGTTTATATGTACCTACCGACTCGGCCAATCTACGGATCTGGGTGGCACGATCGATTATGAGGTTTTCCCGCAGATTGAAAATCGTGGCGGATCTCTTGATGGCGCAACTGCAGTCGTGGGTGCCTACCCGGGCAATGTGATCATATCCGGTAACGATACTGTGGTCTTTGGAACCTTAGCGGGTGGGACTACGGTTGAAGCTGACGACGCAGTTATCGTCAATGCGCCTGCTGGAGAGCCGCTCGATCTGGCTAAGCTTTCCTGGAGTATTACGCCCGGTAGTCCGGTATCAAACCTGACCGGCACGGAAGGTAACAACAACCTCCAAGGCACCGAAGATGCAGATGTAATAGAGGGCTTAGGCGGAAACGACACGCTTTACGGTAACGGCGGTGACGATACGCTGATTGGCGGTCCCGGCGCAGACACCGTTTACGGGGGTGAAGGCGACGACACCATCGTGATAGAGGGTAATGATGTCTATGCCGATCGCGTCAGCGGTGGCGCGGGCAATGACCAGGTAACTGGTGGCACGGGCGATGATGCCTTCCGTTTCTCACGATACTCCGACAGTTTTACGGTTGAAGTAATCGATGGTCAGGGCGGTACAGACTTTATCGCAGGTACCAACGCCAACAATACGCTCGACTTTACCGATACTCAGCTCATCAACATCTCTGTGATACAGGGTTTGGATGGTAACGACACGATTCGAGGGTCTGCTGCAGATGATGTGATTGAAGGTGGCTTCGGCAATGACCAGCTGTATGGCAATGGTGGTAACGATACATTCCTGAACGCGGGATCGGGCTTGGGCGCTGATCGTGTTTCTGGTGGTGATGGCGTTGATACCTTGCTGGGGGGAACTGGCGATGATGTATTCGAGCTCTCCAGATTCAGTGGGACGGATACGCTGGAAATCATTGATGGTCTGTCCGGCTTGGACATTATCAGAGGTACCAGCGCCAACAATGTGCTTAATTTCTCTGGCACACAGCTCATCAATATCCAGGAAGTTCAGGGACTGGAAGGTAATGACACCATCACGGGTAGCGATGCGGCCGACGTCATTGTAGGGGGTGTCGGTAACGACACGCTGTATGGTGGCGATGGTGACGATATTTTCCGCATACAGGGAAGCACCGATGGCATCGATCGTGTGCAAGGCGATGGCGGTAATGACACCGTGCTGGGTAGTTCGCTTGATGATGTCTTCCAGTTTTCAACTTTCAGTGGCGATCGAACCGTTGAAGTGATCGATGGCAATGGGGGGGTCAACTGGATTCAGGGCAGCTCTGCCAACAACAACCTCGACTTCAGTGGAACAAGTTTTGTTGCCATCGACCGTATCGAAGGTCTTGAGGGCAACGACACGATCAGGGGAACGTCCGGCAACGACCTGATTGTCGGCGGTCCAGGGCGAGACACGCTCAGAGGTGGGGCTGGTGATGATGTCTTCTCGCTTGTTAACAACGATGATGCGGATCGAGTTGATGGCGGCGATGGAACCGATACGCTGCTCGGGGTTGATGGTGACGAAACCATTCTGCTCTCAACCTTTAATGGCGACTATCGAGTTGAGATTGTTGATGGTGGCAGTGGTGTCAATGTCATTCAGGGCACGACTGCAAACAATAACTTCGACTTTTCGGCGACAACCTTAACCAACATTGCGCGCATTGAAGGTTTGGCCGGTAACGACACCTTGCGCGGTTCTCCGGGCAACGATGTCATCGTTGGAGGTCCCGGTGCCGACCGTGTCTATGGAAACGCGGGCGACGACACTTTCCTGTTAACGGATACCGATGGCGCTGCAGATCGATTTGACGGCGGTGACGGCTTTGATGTGTTGCTCGGGAATGATGGTGATACCAACATTGTCCTGAGTTTGCACAGAGATGCGACAACGGTTGAACGCATCGACGGTGGTAGCGGCGTGAATGTGATCCAGGGTACCGCGGCCAACAACAACCTGAATTTCAGTGGTACTGAACTCCTCAATATTGCGAGGATCGAAGGTTTGGAAGGTCATGACACCTTGGAAGGCAGTGCATCGGCTGATGTCATTGTCGGCGGGCCTGGTGCTGACACAGTTCGTGGGGGAGATGGCGACGACACGTTCCTTTATGAAGGTAATGATGACAGCGCGGATCGCTATGACGGTGGTAACGGCGTTGACACTTTACTGGGTACGACCGCTGACGATCTGATTCGCCTTAAGAGCCACGATGGTGCGTATGTTGTTGACGTTATAGATGGGCTGGGTGGCGTCAATGTTATTGCCGGTACCACGGCGAACAACAAGCTTGATTTTACAAACACTCAGTTGCTCAACATAGCTCGCATCGAGGGTCAGGAAGGTAACGACACTTTGATGGGTTCTGCCACAAATGATGTGCTGGTGGGTGGTATCGGCACTGATACGGTCTATGGCAACGGTGGCGATGACCAGATTCTCTGGAGTGGCGCTGACACCTCGGCAGACAGAGTCAGCGGCGGTGATGGATTTGATACATTCTCGGGCACCACCGGTGATGATGTCCTGCGTCTCAGCTCTCACTCCGGTGTGTTTGTTGTCGATCGGGTGGTCGGTGGCGGTGGTACCGATACGCTTGTGGGTACCGCGGCAAACAACAATCTCGATTTTACGAACACCGAGCTAGTAGGCATTGCCAGCATCGATGGACTTGCTGGTAACGATACGTTGCGCGGCAGCTCGGCTGCGGATGTGATTATTGGTGGTCCTGGCGCTGACAAAATCTATGGCAATGACGGCGATGACACCTTCCTGCTGACCGGAGCGGATGCCAGTGCGGACCGGTATGACGGTGGTGGGGGTGTCGATACGCTGCAAGGTAGCAGTGCTGATGAGATCATTGTCTTGTCCACCCACACAGGTACAAACACCGTGGACATCATTGATGGCGGTGGTGGATTTGACACGGTCGCAGGGACCGACAGCAACAACAACCTCAACTTCAGCGCGACCCAGCTGGTAGGCATTGCCCGTATAGATGGCAGAGGTGGCAATGACACCCTGACCGGCAGCGCCAGCGCAGACTTGATTGTGGGTGGCCTCGGCAACGACACCATGGTGGGCGGCGATGGTTCTGATACCTATCTCGTCGGCATGAACGAAGGCTCCGACACCATCAGAGACGAAGGTAGCGTCGCGGATGCTGATCTCCTGAGATATGTCGCGGGTGTTGACTACACCCAGCTGTGGTTCTACCGATCAGGATCCACGTTGTACATCTATCAACTGGGGACAACCAGTTATGTGCGGATGACGAACTGGTTCATCACGCCCGAGAATCAGCTTGAAGGGATAGAAACGGTAGACCGACAGATCACCGGTGCTGATATTGAAGCGCTGACAAATGTCATGACGCCCATGGGTTCTCCTGTCAATGGCGTGATCACTCTAACAGCTCAGCAACAGGCGGATGTTGCGGCCGCGCAAGCGAACTACTGGCAGGCTCTGTAATGGTTAGACAAATGACTCAGCGACTTATCATTCTTCTGGCATTAACCCTGTCCAGCCTGCCTGGGTGGGCGATCACCGTCACGATTACAACCGATACAACCATTGGGTTGCAAAACCCGGGTGATGGTTACATCAACAACGACATCATTATTGATGGCGCTACGGTCACCGTCTCCGGTACCCACGATTGGGAGAGTCTGACGCTGCTGAACGGGGCGACGCTGGTGCACCCTGTGGCAACAGCTGACCGTCTCGTCCTGAACATTACCGGTGACGTGACGGTTGATGGGACTTCGATCATCAATCTCGGTGCGCTGGGCGATACTTCAGCCAGCGGTCAACCCAGTAACGTCGGGGCGCCCCACGCAGGATTTGGCGGTGAGCCGTCTACCACGCCGAGTCTTCCTGCTTACGGCAGCGTTACACAGCCTATTGCTTATGGGCTGGGAGGGCTTGCCGGACGCGGCGGCGGTGCGATCCAAATCACTGCAGCAACGATGACAGTGGATGGTGTCATATCCGCTAATGGCCAAACTGCGGCCTCTACCTCCTATGGCAGTAGTGCGGGTGGTTCGATCTGGTTAACCGTTGGAACGCTCAGTGGTGCCGGGCAGATAAGAGCGAATGCTGGACGCGCGACAGCCAGTACACGGGGTACAGGATCCGGCGGTCGGATCGCTATCTACTACACGGCGCTCAACGCCTTCAATGTAGATACACAAGTTTTTGCCAACCCCGGTGCTGATGGCGTGACGGGTGCCGCTGGGTCTATCTATCTGGAAGAGGCCGGGCAGCCGGGCCGGATTCGCATACGTAACACGCTCGCAACTGACACAACTTCACCAACGATGATCTCCGGGACCACTGTGCCGATCGTGGCGATTGGGGGCACGGTGGGTATTCCGGCGGCCACAACGGTGGGTGACATCAATACAAGTGCTGGCGGCGGTGTTCGTGCATTTACCGGAGCGGTTGCAGGTAATGTGTCTGTGCTCGCCGGTACCGTGCGTGTGCAATCCACTTTTTCTGGTGGCGACTTAACGTTGGATCAGAATTCAGCGTTGACGCCTTTGTCAGAAGCCAGCGCGGTGACCGATCCGCATGTTAACCTGACTTTTCAGAATGTAGTTGTCGGCGCGGGGTCGCTGTTTAATGCCAACGGCTACGGGGCAGGAGTTGCGAGTGGGATCAGCTCCAACATAGGTCTCAGTCATGGTGGTCGCGGTGGCTTGATCACCGGTAATTTTCATCCGACCTATGGCAGTCTTACACAGCCGGTGACTCAGGGGTCTGGCACCTTTATCACCACTCGGCGGGGTGGTGGAGCCATACAACTATCGGCAACTTCGCTACAACTCGATGGCACGATCAGGGCGAATGGCGAAGCCTCCTCGTCCAGCTCCTACGGGGGGGCGAGTGGGGGTTCTATATGGCTTGATGTCGGTGATTTATCTGGCGCTGGGTTGATTACAGCCGACGGCGGTGCGGGGGGTGCATCTACACGCGGCGGCGGTGGCGGCGGCCGTATAGCGATATATTACGACACGTTGTCCGGCTTTGATCTGTCCGGTGTAACGGCATTAGGAGGAAGTCCCACTGGTACACCCGGTGGTGCGGGAACCATCTATGTAGAGGACGGGTCTGGCAATGGGGAGATCATCGCGCGCGGCAACAATGATGTCGGTGTTACTCCATTGGAGGGCAATCTACCGTATGCGCTGACCATCGAAAATGCGCGTGTCGACCTGACATCGGCGACTTCAATGACAGGGGACTACACACAGAACGATGGTCGCCTGGCAGTTGCTTCAACGTTCACCACAACCGGGAACGGTGCGCTCACCAATGGTGCACGAATTCAGCAGTTGGATAACGCAGCAGCGATACAACTGACGTTTGCAGATTTGAGCGTGGATGCGACATCCACTATCAACGTCAACAGCCAGGGCGAAACCGGAGCTGCGATCAGCTCAAATTTTGGTGGTAGCCATGGCGGGTATGGCGGTGTTTCTTCTGGTGGAACCCCTCAGGCTACGTTTGGCGATTTACTCAGTCCCACCAGTTTTGGTACCGGAGTCTTTTACCTGGGAGGCGGCGCCGTACGCGTTACAGCTGATGTGTTAGATCTGGCTGGCACCATCAGAGCCAATGGCCAGAACTCCGCCAGTTCGTCGTATGGGGGTGCCAGTGGTGGCTCGATATGGTTGGACGTTCAGACACTGAATGGTGCGGGCACCATCTCAGCGAATGGGGGTAATGGTGGTGCATCGACGCGGGGCAGTGGTGCCGGTGGTCGGATTGCAGTTTATTTCGACACGGCGGGTACGTTTGACTTTGCCAATGCCAGTGCGCTTGCGGGAACAGTTGGGATCAGCGGCGGCGCTGGAACCCTATATATCGAAAACAGCACGACAAATGACGCAACAGTTGTTGTACGTAACCACGTGCGCGATGACAGCGGCACACCGCTGAGCGGCACAATTAGTGCAGCTCTTGAGATCGAAACCGCGTTGGTAGAAACCCCGGGTGCGCTCACAATGTCCGGCAACCTGGATATGTCCGGTGGCTACCTGGCGATCGGGTCCACTGCAGAATTTACGGGTGCATCCTTGTTGGCCAGCGGCTCGCGCATTCTGCAGTTGGACATTGGTTCAGGGAACGAGATTGCCGCAACATTTGGTGATCTTGAGATCGATGCAACTTCCACAATCAACGTTAGCAGCCAAGGTGATACAGCCGCCGCCATCAGCTCCAATTTTGGCGGCAGTCATGGCGGATTTGGTGGGGTTTCGTCAGGGGGCACGCCGCAACCAACCTATGGTGACTTTGAGTCGCCCACCACCATGGGCACCAGCGTATTTTATCGTGGCGGCGGCGCTGTTCAGATTACGGCCGAAGATCTGATTTTAAACGGCACAATTCGGTCGAATGGTCAGAATTCGTCGAGTACCAGTTATGGGGGTTCCAGCGGGGGCTCGATCTGGTTAACCGTTGACTCGATTACGGGCACAGGTTCGATATCTGCTAACGGTGGCGCAGGCGGCTCCAGCGCACGAGGCGGTGGCGGTGGCGGCCGGGTAGCGCTGTATTACACGAATGCACCCAGCTTCGTACTAGAAGATCAAATCACCGCCTATGGCAACGCAACCGGCATTGGCGGCGGTGCGGGTACGGTGCTGCTGCGCCAAAGTGCGGCAACTGTAGGCGAGCTGCGGGTAGAAAATGAGCCGGGCAATCCTGGTGTAACTGACATTTCCGGCACGCTTTCTCATGATGTGACCGTCCAACGTGCAGAGCTCCATATTGCAGACACCGCGGTGGCCAGCGGCGATCTGTTGGTAGATGACGCTACGCTGAGAGTTGGATTGGCTTTTACGGCACAAGATGCACAGTTGATAAATGGCGCCTCACTCCGCCAGTTGGATCTGGCGGAGTTGGCCTCCGTGCCGATAGAGGTGACGTTGAGCAACGTGACCATTGATGCAACATCCAGCATCAACCTGAATTCTCAGGGACGAACTGCAGAGGGCATTAGCTCCAACTTCGGTGCCTCGCACGCGGGGTATGGTGGTACGTCACCCGGAGGCACTTCAAACACTCCATATGGCAGTTTGACGCAGCCCACATCTTTCGGAACGAGTGTCTTCTATCGCGGCGGTGGTGCTGCGCGTCTGATTTTCGCCGATCTGCAGCTGGACGGAACCATTCAAACCAACGGGCAGAACTCCAGCAGTACCTCGTATGGTGGGAGTTCAGGCGGGTCCATCTGGATAGATGTCGCGACAATCAGCGGGTCTGGATCCATGACTGCAAATGGCGGCGCAGGAGGATCGAGTACCAGGGGCGCTGGCGGTGGTGGCCGTATTGCACTCTACTATGATGCACTGAGCGGCTTCGACCCGCTGACACAGATTGACGCCTTCGGCGGCTCGGTGGGTTACAACGGAGGTGCGGGTACCGTTTATGCGTTCGACAGGATCGCCGGGCAAGGCACTATTGCTGTGCGTAACGGTGTCGCTGACTATGAGCGTACACCTCTGCAAAACGTTCCCAACGCAAACCTCAGGGTTGACCAGGCGCGCGCGGAGATGGAAGCCAATGCGATGCTTGGGACCATCGATGTTCTGAACGGCGGGCGCCTGAATATTGCAGACAACGGCTTGGCGACCACCGTTACAGTGGATGGCGCAACGCTTGGCATTGGCGGGGTGTTCGCAGCTCAGCAAATCGACCTCATCAACAGCGCAAGAATGCGCCAGGCGGTTACCGCTTCAGCGGCGGGCGACACCAAATCCGATGTTCAGGTTAACAATTTCAACATCGACGCTACGTCCTCAGTCAACGTTTCGGCCGAGGGCTTACAAAACAGTCCGATCAGTTCATCAACGGGCGGTTCGTACGGTGGTCTGGGTGGCGGTAGTTCACCTCTGCCGGTATTCGGTGATGAAACCCAGCCGCTCGATTTCGGCACTGGCAGTTTCGCGCGTGGTGGCGGGGCGATCAAAATCACTGTTGCCAGCGATCTGGTGTTGCAAGGTGTGATTCGAGCGGACGGCCAAACCGGGCCGTCCACTAGCTACGGTGGTGGTAGTGGCGGTGCTGTGTGGTTAGATGTTAATCGTATCTCCGGTACTGGTTCAGTTTCTGCAGTGGGCGGTAATGGTGGCAACAGCTCGCGAGGTAGCGGCGGCGGCGGACGCATTGCTCTGTACTACCAGGATCTCACGACATTTAATCCAGCAACGCAGTTAAGTGCGCCAGCAGGTTCCATCGGGCTTCCTGGTGATGCCGGTACGGTCTACCTGCAGAACTTTAACCTGCCACCTCAGGTGACGGATTTCACCCCGTTAGGTCAGGTGGCAACTTCCACAGATCGGCTGATTGTTACCTTCAGCACGCGCATTGATGCGGCCACCTTTGATACATCCGACGTCACGGTCACCAATGTGACTGCCGGAAACACGCCGGTCACGGTAAACAGCGTCCAGGCGCTATCCGATTTTCAGTTTGAGATTGTATTGGATGCCGCTCTGCCGGATGCCGAATACGATGTATCCATTGGCCCTGATATAGGCAATCTCTCCGGTACCCTCATGGACCAGGATGACGATACGGTGCCAGGTGAGGATCCGGAGGATGCCTACACTGCCAACTTTACGATTGATACGTCACCGCCCGCTGCACTGACCATTTCTTCACACGCAGCATTGCCCACCGAACATGTGGTAGCAGCGCTGACAGTCAGTTTGAGCGGCGATCGTGCAGAAGCGTCTTCTGTGGAAGTGAATGGCCAGGAGATTGCTGCCTTCGGTACCGGCACCTGGTCCGGTAATGTGACGCTGAGTGAAGGGGTCAACGATCTAGCTGTCACGGCAGTTGATGGTGCAGGCAACGCATCCACTCCCGTGGACCTGAGATTTATCGCCGACACAACGGCGCCACAAGTAACCGGCCTCACACCATCCGGTATGACCAATGCCATTCCGCCGAACATCAGCATCAACATCGTCGCTGATACGAGCGGTATCGATGAAAATGCATCCTCTGTTACGGTACGGCGTAACGGCATTGCGCTCACCGGCACGCTCACCTACAACCCAACTTCCGTGGTGTTTGCACCAGCGGGAGGGGTGTTGGAAGGCGGCTATCTTGTTGAGGGCACGCTGGTTGATGTGGCTGGCAACTCCACACCTCTGAACTCTCTCGGCTTCACGCTTGACTACACGCCTCCCACAGCGCCGACTGTGGATCCGCTGCCTGGGGTTGTACAGGTGGGCCAGGTCACGGCAACAGGTTCCAAAGAGGTGAACGCTTCGTTGTGGTTGAACGGACAGCAGGTTGTTGCTTCGGGCACACCCGCTGCATTCAGCATCCAAGTGACGTTGGTGGAAGGGGACAATAACCTCTCCTTCGTCGCGCGAGACGGTGCTGGTAATGACAGCCAGCCGACTGTGGCGATGGTACGTTTTGACGACAGTGCGCCTGGCCCGGTTGCGATCACCATCGATCCCAATGGCGATGGCACCACAATGGGCGTGAACTGGGTAGGTTACGATGAGGCTGCCAACGGCGGTGATATCGCGAGCTACAGCGTCTTTACATCAAGTGCCGATTTCAGCGATACCAGTTCGGCCAGCTTGTCAGGCACGACCGGTGCAGGTATTCAGTCCACAACATTGACAGGACTGACGCGTGGGCAGGTAGTTTACGTCGCTGTTGTCGCGGTGGATGCCCAGGGTAATCAGGAAACAGCGGTGACAGCTGTGTCTGCTACCCCCGTGGATGTGCAAGCGCCAGCGGACGTTGCCGCAATAGTGGTTACCAACTTGGCGGACAGCGCCGATCTGAGCTGGACGCCTCCGGCTGATAGCGATGTGGATGCCTATCTTCTGACCGTCGATGGCGGGGCACCGCAAGATCTGGGTAACGTCACCAGCTACACAATGACAGGCCTGACGGCAGCAACTTCCTATGCGGTGGCTCTTTCAGTGAGAGACTTGGACGGCAATGTCTCTGCTGGCACTAACGGATCGGTGGTGACCTATCTGCCAAATCCCATAATTGCCAGCACAGAACCCCTTAACGGACGTGTAAACGTCACCTGGGCAGCCGCGAACCCATCGAACCTCGTGCAGAGCTATCGCCTGTACGCCGAAACGACCGACTTTACCGACGTGTCCGCACTGACACCCAGGCTCACTGTGCCTGGCAGCAGGTTAGATGCAGGTGTAACGGGGCTGACAAACGGAACCACGTATTTCCTCGCTGTGCAGACCGTGAACACAGCGGGTGGCGCGGACCCGGTAGTAAGTACAACAAGTGCCACGCCGGAAGCTGATGGTGACGGACCTGATCTCACCAACCATCGCTATGCAGGTTCAGTACTTTTCGCCGCTTCTGTTCTGACAGACAGTGCACTGTGGCAAGTAGACGTAAGTGACGAGTCGGGCATATCGCGGGTGGAGTTCCTGATCGACGGTGCGGTTGTGCAGACCGACCTCTCAGGCACAGGTACCGCCAGCTTCCAGTTGGACCTATTTACAGTGACGGATGGCGCGCATGAGTTCCGCATCAGGGCCGCAGACACGCTGAACAACGAAGCTGAGATAGCAGTCAACGCGAACGTTGCGTTGGCCGCACCACCGGCGCCAGCGATTGCGAGTCCTTCGGGTAACTTTGCGACCAACGAGACTGAACTTACTGTCACGGGAACTGCGGCGGCTAATAGTCAGGTACAGGGATTTGTGGATGCCGTACCCGTGGGACCCTTGGTACCCGTAGACAGCAACGGCGGCTACAGCCTGACAGTCACGCTGCAAGAAGGGGCAAACAACGTTACGACACAGGCTGAGTATCCGGGTCGTGGCGGGTTTGGTGCGTCGAGTGTCACCCGTGTAGTGACTTTAGACAGCACCATCCCAGAGAAGCCTCAGGGCTTGGCCGCAACGCCGAAGACCATGGGCGAAATTCGGCTTGAGTGGAATATTTCGAACGACGCCAACGTGGTGGGTTACAACCTTTACCGGTCCACGCAGAGTTTTGCGGATACGTCACAAGCTGTGCAAGTGAATACAAGTCTCCTGACCGCCAACTCGTATACTGATCTCCTGGTCACGGACGATGAGTATTTCTACCGAGTGGTATCGGTGAACGCCGTCAACACGGAATCTGAAGTATCGGATGAAGTTTCAGCATTTTCTGACAGCACTCTGCCTCAAGCGCTTTCTATAGAGTATGCGTCAACCGGGAACGTCGATCAGACCTCAGGCCGAATGGCACCTGGTCTCGTAAACGTGACGGTGACATTCAGCGAGACCCTGTTAACCACACCTTATCTGGCTATCGTGCCAGACGGCGGGGTGCCGTCGGTGGTAGATCTGGTGGGCAATGTGGATGACGAGACGGTGTATACCGGCAGCTTTGTCATCGAACCCACAACACCTTCTGGTACAGCGTTTGCTGTCCTGTCAGCGTTTGATGCGGTGGGTAACCGAGGTACCGATGTGCTCGTGGGTGACACCATCGAGGTGGATACGGATGGACCGGACCTTATCGAGCTGACAGTCAACCCATCCTCGCCGATCCAGAACGACCCTGAAGGCCTGGGCGTAGGTGTGACGGTAGAAATTGTTGCACGTTTGAATGACGACACGGGTAGTGCGATTCCGCCGACCATTGTGCCGCAGATTGATGGCGTGCCTGTCAGTGGTCTGGAAACTGGTCTCACGCTGCAGATGGACTTCCAGTCACAGCCTGGGGCGCCCATCTACACCTCAAGCTTTGTTCTCCCCCTGAGCGCAGGTCAGGATGACCAGGGCACACCGAATGCGGAGACTTTGAGCTTTGCGTACACCGCTGATGATGATCTTGGCAATACGTCCACATTCATCAACGGCTCGAATGCCTATCAGGTATACCAGGGCACCTTGCCGCCGCTGGAAGCACCGTTTGGGCTGACGGCTACCCCATTACCCAACGGACAGGTACAGCTGAGCTGGTCTGCAGTTGCGGGGTCCTCGGGATATCAGATACTGCGCCAGGCTCCGGCTGATACCTCTCTGCAGCCCATTACTGTGGTGCAAGGCAGTCAAACCCTGACATTTATAGATGATGGTAGTTTCGGCTCTGCCAACGTGGGTAACACAGGTCTTGAGGACGGTGTCTATCTCTTTGCGGTGGCCTCAGAACGTCAGGAAAACAATCAGACCAGCTACAGCGGTGCGAGTAACAGTGTCACCGTAACAGCGGATGGTTCCGCACCGGACGCGCCCGAGAACTTCCTCGCGGAACTCACCGGCAATGGGGTCTTGATGACATGGGATGCACCTTCCACGGAAGTGCAGGCAGGACTGCTGCGGTACAACATCTACCGCCTGGACACTCCGTCCGGTCAGCCGATTGATATCAGCGGTGTAACGCCGTACCAGGATGACATCCCGGACGTGATTGCACTGGATGGCACCCCCAGCGAAACAGATTTCACTTATGCAGCGACGGCGGTGGATGTTGCGGGCAACGAATCCGTGCCGAGCGCCCCGCAGTATGTGAATGCGGACTTGTTGCCGGTGAGCCAACTGCAGGTGGCCGTTCCTGAAAATGCACTCCCAGTGCTGGGTTGGCAACATAGTGGTGGAGCGATTGCTGGATTCCATGTGTACGCGGGTGAATCCGGGATTGAAACGCTACTTACAGATCCGCGCCTCGATGCGAGTACTTTCTTCTACGAGGATGCTGGCTTCACGGGCGGTGAGATTCGTTACACGGTTGTGGCAGAAGACACTAATGATGTTATGTCCGTGCCGCACGAGATCCGTCTGCCAGCCATTTCAGCGACGCTCATTGACGATGGCAATGAACAGCGGGTGCGTCGCAACGTCTTCAATCAGCTGATGTTCCGGGTCGACAACGCAGGACCGACACCAGCGAGTGGCGTGCGCCTGTATGTGACGCTCATTGATAATGTGGGTGGTGTCCCAACACCGCGACCACATCAATCGGCGAGCTTCACCGTGCCTGGAAATGGTTTTGCAACGGTGCCGGTGGTTGTCGGCGGCTATGCTGGCCTGGATGCGCTTTCCTCCATGGAACTGCGCTTGGAGCAGGTACCCACCACTGGAGACCTTGTCACCATTCATGAAACCGGTGAGGTAGGGGTAGACGATGGTGCCATGGTCACAACCCTTGCGACCGAGAACTTCACCAGAGGTGCCACAGGTACTGCACGCTTCACGATTGAGAACAACAGTGCTGTCCAGACAGAAGTTGTGCTCGCGCGTAACGCAGGTGCTCAAGCCTCTGACCAGGTACGCATTCTGGTCGAAGACTTGGACGGCAACGTGCTCGCGACAACACCAGTGCAGCAGTTCACAGGTAATGTGGTGACGCTCAGTAACGGTACAACCGTTGCGCGCATTCCGGCAGGTGAGAGTTTCACATCCGGTGATCTCGCGGTCTCTGTGCCGAGTGCAGCGCCCGATGATGTGGTCATCCGCCTGGAGGTGGATCAGTTGCACTACAGATTGGGTCAACCCGACCACGTCAGTATTCAGGGTGTGGGTGCCAGCCGTGAAACCATGGTGGTCGAGACCGACTACTTTGGTGAACTCACGAGCGTGACCCCAACCTTTGTGCCGATAGGCGTAAGTTCGCGCAGCGTAGAAATAGCCGGGCGTGCCATTCACCGCGCTACGCTCACCCCGCTTCAGGATGTATCGCTCCGGGTGATTGTCCGCGTTGCTGGGTTTGAACGTCAGGCCACGGTCTATGCGGATCAAAACGGCGATTTCACCTATACCTATCAGCCGAATGTGGATGAGAGCGGTGATTATTCTGTCAGCGTGATCCATCCGGACCTGCAAGATCGGCCGGTCATGGGTACGTTTACCTTGCAGTCGATTTCTGTACGGCCCACCACCTTTAACGGTGCACTCGCGCGTAACAACGCTCAGGAACTCGCAGTCCGGGTAGAACCAGGCCGCGCAACACCGCTGACAAATCTCCGTTTGGAATACCTTGAGGCAGATCAGGCTGGCGGACAGTTTGTGACCGGCATGACGGTGACGCCGAGCAATCCGATTGATGTGGCAGCCGACGGAACGGCACAGGTTCGATTTGATGTTGTTGGTGATGCGACAGGACCCGCTTCGGGTTCTCTGGTGCTGCGCCTGGTGGCAGATGAATCTGTGGATCCGCTGTCACTGATCACCGTGAACTTTACCCTCCAGGATGCTCAGCCGAGCCTGACGAATCAGCCAAGCTTCCTCGAGATGGGTACACCCAGAGACAACACGGTGGTTGGCTCGCTGACGCTCAAAAACCAGGGGCTTGGGCCGTTAGTGAACATGGGGCTGAGCCTGACGCAGATAGATGGCGTCACGCCTGCGCCCAGCTGGGTGAATATCACCAATGAGACGACCGTGGCGGTATTGGATATCGGCGAAGAACACAGCGTTGAGATAGCTGCATTCCCCGACACCTCAGTTCCAGAAGCGGATTACGAGTTCCGACTGTTGGTCACCTCCGATAATGCGCCGGATCGTCTGATCCCCGTTTACATCGCGGTGACACAAAGCGGCATCGGGAACATCCTTTTCCATGCGTCTGACATCTACACAGCCACGCTGGATGAAAACAACAACATCATCCCAGGCCTGGAAGGTGCAACGATCAAACTGCAGAACGAGCAGGTGCTCAGCAACCTGTTCGAACTGGATACAGATCAGTTTGGTAATGCGCTCTTCGAAGACATACCAGCGGGCCGTTACATCTTCCGCGCGTCTGCGGAGGATCACGAAGACGCAGCTGGTCGCATCACCGTGCAACCGGGTATCACCGAGTCGGCGGAGGTCTTCCTGACCAACAATCTCGTGACGGTGGAGTGGTCTGTTACTGAGATCACGTTGGAAGACCGCTACGAGATCACGCTTGAAGCAACGTACAAAACCGATGTGCCTGCAGCAGTAGTGCTCATGGAACCATTAGCGGTGAACTTGCCTCAGCTGCGCGAAGGCGAGGTGTTCTACGGGGAGCTTACTCTGACGAACTACGGCCTCATCAAAGCTGAAAACGTGGTCGCAGACTTCCCAACAGGTGATGACTATCTGCAGTACGAGTTCTTCGCCACACCGCCTGATGAGCTCTTGCCGGGTGACGTCTTCACTATTCCGTACCGGGTAGTGGCGCTGCGTGACCTCGACAGCGGTGATGAAGGCGATGCGACGGGTGGTGCCAGTTGTGAAAGTCATAGCGCAACCGCGCGAGTTACGGGTAACTACGAATGTGCGAACGGTCAGGTACTTCCGACCAGTGCAAACGCCAACTTCTCTGCTTCCGGAAATGCTTCTCAATGCGGCGGGGGTGGTCCCGGTGGAGGAGGTGGTGCTGGAGGTGGATTCTTTGGTACCGGCAGTGGTGGCGGAGGTTCTGGCATAGGCTACGTGCAGCGTACGAGTATAGAAGGCAGCAGCAGTCCTGGTTGTGGAGGTGCTGGTGGAGCCGGAGATAGTTGTAGTGGCGGCGAGGGAGGTTCGAAGTAATGTTCAATCTAGCTAAACATATAGTGGTTCTCGTGGGGTTGCTGCTCACTACTCAAATGTTTGCAGCGCCTGGTATACAACATGGCGTAAACGACCTGCAGAATTTCCGCGACGGCACCTACCGCAACGAAGTAGAGGATATGCGCGTCAAGGTGCAGGGTGGTTACGTCCGCGTAACCCGCACCTGGGCGGAAGAGCAGTGGCAGTTCAACCGCCGTTGGGCGGATCTGATGCTCGACTCGACGCGTTCACAGGGTATTACCTTCAACCTGATTCAGAAAGGCGGCACTACCTATGCTGGTGGCGTTGGCGAGCCTCTTTTCAAACTCATCGATCTTGAAAAACAGATTGCCCAACGCGACAGCAGCATCCGCATCACAGGCGCGGATACTTATATATGGTCAGACCGATTGGGCAACAGTATGTACTACGACAATCAGGGTCGTGTTACACACTACGAAGATCGCAACGGCAACCGGGTGACACTTGATCGCGATGCGAATGGTCAAATTTCGCAGATTCGTGATACGAACGATCAGGTTGTCATTACCTACAACCATGACTCGGTCACGGTTGATGGTCCAGATGAGGACGGGGATGGCAATCCCGACCCGATCACTCTGTACCGGGTGACGAGTGTTCAGGATTACACCGGTCGCACCGTTGCGTATACGTACAACACGGCAAACCAGATTGAGACGGTTACGGATGTTCGCAATCAGATTTGGACGTATCAGTACAACGGTGAAGATCTGCGGCAGATCGTCGATCCGGATGGTCGAGTAACAACACTTAATATTGACAGCGAAACAGGAAGGCTCAATAGCTACAGCAATGCTGATGGTGTCGGCTTCGAATTCAGCTTCAGTGAGCAAGAAGGTGAGGTTTACCAGCGTCGGCGTGATGGTGAAAACCGGGACGTGGAGACCTATTTTAACAAACTCGGATTTCTAACCAGAGAGGTAAGAGCGGGAGAGACACTTTTTACTGCTGACTATTTGTTGACGGACGAGTCGAGCGGGTTTAGTAAAATTGGCATACGCGTGAAGGGAAGCGGCGGAAGCGGAGGCGGAGGCGGTTTGTCGTCACCGTTGCAAATTGAACTCTCGCCCGATTGGAGGGTGCTTAAGCTGCAGAATCTTACAGATCAACGTGGGCGAGCTAGCCAGATTCGGTACGACCAGTTTGGTAACGTGGTTAGCGTGACGCGTTCGGATGGCGCTCAGACTCTAATGACCTATCATCCAGCCTATAATTTCCCCGTTTCGACCACGGACGTTGACGGGGTCATCTCTGAGTATGCCTACGACGATAGTGGCAATCTGACGAGTTTTACAGGTGCGAAGGGCAGCAGTGCAGAGCACACCACGACCTACGGATATGATAGCTATGGGAATGTAACCAGAGTTACCTATCAGGGAGACGCCAATACGCAACAAGCGGAATACACCTTTTCTTATGATTCTTACGGCAATATGTTGACTCGCACTGACCCATCGGGGGCTGTACAGCGGTTCACTAACGCTACAAACCCCGTTCATGACGTGATGGGTAATGCACCTGTATATGTCAACGAGTTGGGAAATGTATGGACGTTCACATATGACCAAGCCGGTAACTTGTTGACGGTCATCGACCCGATCAGTCGTCAAAAGACATATACATTCAACGCTTCTGGAGATCTGACGGCATTCCAGGCTGCGAACACGGGCGCTGCTGTTTTTCTTCCTAACGCAAGCGGGCTGCCTACGTTGATTACTAATGCTGCTAACCAAAGCACAAGTTTTGTTTACAACGATGCCAATCAGCTAATCAAGACAACAAATGCTCTCGGAAATGCAATCGAGACTCTTTACGATGGTCAGAGTAGAGTTGCCACGTTTAAAGATGCGGAGGGTAATGAACGGGAATTTACCTACAACAAGGGTTTGGTCAACGAGGTGACTTATCCGACCTATACCCAAACCTTGGCTTACGACAGTCTCGATCGTCTCACTCAGGTGGTTGACAGCGCTGCTGGGAATATAAGCCAAACTCGTCGAACCAGTTACGACCTTTTTGGCAATGACATTGCGCGTGTGGATGCGGAGAATTTGACGACGCAATTCGATCACGACACTGCGCGTCGGGCTATACGGGTGACAGATGCCGAAGATGGTGAAACGACCTTCACTTATGATGACAGAGGAAATCTACTTTCAGTCGTTGATGCTGATAACAGTGTTACTACACTTGCATACGATACAAATGATCGATTGATCAGCGAAACACTCCCGGAGGGGGAAATCCGGAGCTACACCTATCTTGCGAATGGTCTACTGGCAACTACCACAAATCCTGAAGGGCAGATAACTCAGTATCTATACGACGATGCTAATCAGCTCACATCGACGCGTATGTTCGTCGATCAAGCAGCGTTTGACACTAACACTCCCATCAAGACAGTGTCCTTTACGTACAATTCGCTGGGGCAGTTAACAGGATATGACGACGGTGCAACAAGTGGTAGTTACGGCTACAACATAGTTGGTCAACTTGAAACCGTTAGTGTTGACTATGGTGCGTTTGTTAAGAACCACAGCTATACATACGATGTGGCTGGCCGTAAGCAGACTTACACTAACCCAGAAGGGATTACCTATACATATCAATACAATAAGAACGGTGATTTCCTGGGCCTAGCGATTCCGAATGAGGGTCAAATCACGGTGAATCAATATCAATGGCTCTCCCCGGTTAAGATGACTTTTCCTGGCGGGGTTGTTGTTGAAGATGAGCGCGATGGTTTGCTCCGTCTAAGTACGCGCGTCTTAAAGGATGCGGCCAGCAACGAGCTTGCGCGTTTAGCGAATACATACAATCGGGAGAACCATGTTACAAATCAAACGCGGGACGATGGTGCTTCGGCGTTTGGTTTTGACAATTTGTATCGTTTGACGCAAAGCGGTGAGTTTGGCGAAGAGTACACATACGATGGTGCAGGTAATCGTTTGAGTAGCCAGGCGAGCACAACGTTGTGGACATATAACGCTAACCACCAATTGCTCGCCAGTTCGGATCGCAGCTATTCATACAATGAAAACGGCCACAGAGCATCAGAAGTGCGAGGACTGGAAACACTTACATATAGCTATAACGAGGAGGAACGTCTCGTTCAAATTAGCTCTAGTCAATCTGGTATCGTTGCCAACTATGAATACGATCCATTCGGTCGAAGGCTAAGTAAAACAGTTGAGGGCGTTACAACCTACTTTTACTACAACGAAACAGGGTTGGTAGGAGAGTACGACAACACTGGCCAACTAGTTCAGGAGTTTCACTACACACCAGGCAGCATGTGGATGACAAACCCGTTATTCAAGCGGGATGGAAACACCGGTGAGATCCACTACTATCTAAACGACCAGATTGGCACCCCGAAAAGAATGTTTACGCAAAGCGGTCAGGTTACCTGGTCGGCATCGTATAGTAGTTTCGGAGCACTGACGGAAAATATACAACTTACTGATAATCCGCTTAGATTTTCGGGACAATATTTCGATAGCGAAAGTGGGTTCTACTACAATCACTTTCGCTACTACGATCCGAGTACAGGGAGTTATCTACAGGCAGATCCTTCAGGATTAGCTGGAGGCCTGAATAGATATCGATATGCAAACTCCAACCCATTGACGTTTATCGACCCATTTGGACTTGAGTGTTATGACCCCGTCACCATAGCATTATTATCTGGCGCGTTATCAGGGTTCGTGTCGGGATTTGTTACAACGTTGTTCACAACTGCGAATCCAATTGCAGCGCTGGGAGGCGGAATTGTTGGTGCCGCAGTTGGTGGATTTTCAGGGGTCTTCGGGGCGGTACACGGGCGAAGCAATATCGGGGTTGGAGTTGGTGCGGGACTTGCTAGCGCAGCTGTATCGCCTGGACTTCGTGGTGCGGCTGGGGCGTTAGCAGGCGGAGCGATTTCAGGTGGTGCGTCGGAGGCCGTTAATCAGGTAGCAGGTAGCACGTTGGGATCCGGTGCTTTTATTGGCGCAGTTTCTGGTGGAATCGGTGGAGCTATTACCGAAAGCGGACCTGGGAAAGCTGCACCGAAACTAGGATTTCCGCGTGTACCTACAGCTGCGGGAGCTATCGGTGGCGCTCTTGGTGGCGCTCTTGGTGGCGCATTGGCTGATGCATTGACGGCTTCCAATCTCGTTAATTGTAAAGCAGAGTGTGGGCTTTAGTGCGAAGTAAGAAATTTTGGGTTTTCGTAATCGTGATGGCCGTCCAAGCAATTTGTTACGGTGCAATATTTGTGATGATCGAAACCTACGGGTTACAGTCAACAGAAACAAGAATCGTTAGTATTCCACTGTTCGTGATCTCACTTTTGGTTGGTGTACGCGGGATATCCTACCTAAACCAAGGGTGACATTGCATAGTGCGTTGGTGCCCACCAGCATGTTAAGAGGAGAAGGCAGGTACTCCAACGGTGACGATCAGGGGTGCAATCCACCAAGTCCAAGCTTGTGACTTAGCCGCTGTAACCACCGTGAGGATCGCCATTGCTGGCAACGATTCGAGGAATGCGGTGGTTAACTGGGGCAATCGGTTCATGGGCTACGTTGACCTACATTGAGCGCAAAAAAAGGATCGGTGATTGCTGGTCTGTTTAAAACAAACTGTTGTACACAATCAGATAACCGCTTATTGGAAAGGATACCACGAAGCTAGAACGCAGCAGTTCGGAGCAAAGTGTCATTTTAGAGACCTTCTTCTCAATTGTTGTTGTTTGGACTAGGTTATCAAGGAAAAATAGAGTGTCCAGAGCGCTAGTCATCGCTATAAAAACTCGAGCGAACTATTTAGATTGATGTCGATAGGGTAGTGGGAAGGTAGGCCAATTAGCTCAGACCCGAAATTTTCCGACGGATCAGTTGTATCACTGACCTCTGTTAACGGAAGTTTGACGGTAGTCTTCCGAGATTGGGAGGAAACCGCCCACGAGTTGCTGTTTGGCGATGTCGTAGCGTTTGAAAACTACGGGGTTGAAGGCGCGGAGATTGAGGGAATGGTCGTAGAGGAGGAGAACGATTTCATTAAGCGGGTGGCAGGAGTGCTCGAAGACGAAACTATGGACGACTATAGGTGCTACAGCTTTGTTTCTGCGTGGGATGATTTTCGTCCTTTGCAAGTCATTGCGCGAAGGATTACAAGCACTAAACTGCCTTGAAATCGAGACAATTGCCTAGCTCATTCACTGAAAAAAGAACGATCACCATTGATCATTAAGATTTATAGCGAGCAACGACAATCAAAATTAAGCACGGTGTCTTCGGCTTTCTAGTACTCGTCTTCTGCTTCGTCTTTTCGCGATGGGCAAACTGGCTCGAATATCGAATCCCGATTCTATTTTTTTTCGGAGCCGCAGTTTTAGTTTGGGGCATCAAGATCATTGCCAAAGAGCAAGAAGCGACCGATGCACTCAATTTCGCGTCTCTGAGTGATATATACCCTATAGTGGGTTTGTGCATTCTTCTCATGGGCTTCGGGCTGCTGATCAGCGCCGTATTTGAGGTGCGCGTAAGTATCCCCGTGTTGACACTCATTATTGTGGCGCACGCTGTCTGGCTTTACTTATCCGTGAAAAAGAACTTGCGAGCCTATGCGGCTGTGACGGGTCCGGTGTATGTCTCTCAGATCTGTTTGGCGTTGTCGATAATGTGCGGTTCCCCGTTTTTTGTTCTTGAGTGACTCACGTAGCCATAAGGGCTTGGCTGAGTATCTATCTCAGTGCGCTCAATAGACTAGTAGGTGCGACGGAAATCTAGAATGGCAAAATTGCATAAACGGGTTTGGGGATCCGTGATAGTAACCACATTGCTTGCTGTCGCAGTCGGACTGTATTTTTTCAACGAACCGCTGTTAGCTTCTGCCGTACTTCTCGGCGCCATAGCAAGTTTGTTTTTGATATCGAGAGCAAACTCAGTTGGTCAGAAGTTCTATGTGTCGTTGCAGAATATCTCTTCGCTTGAAGGTTTGAGTGAGTTGTTTGTCGTTGATGACGGCGAAGTGGCATCCGCATCATGGGCTGATTCAGATCTATCGCTGATCTTGAGTCTACCTGTTGCGTTCGCGCATCGTCGCCGACGCAGACAGGCAATCTACGAACCGACAGATTGGCGATCAGTTACGCTGACTTTTCGTAATGCCTTCTTGTTGGAAGCACCGGCGGAAATTCCTGCTTCGGGTCTAAACATTGATTTGGTTGGGATCTCAAAACGACCTGATGGGGTAATTGAGATCGCCACCGGGTGGTATTGTGACTTTCGAGTTGAGTGTGCAGAGCTTCAGATTACAGTTCATCTCGACGATGAGGAAGCTCGACAGTCGATTTTTACTGTTGAAGAAGAACAAGCGGTCTACGATGTCGTTTCGAACAGAATTGGCACGGATGAATTCGAGTCGAAGATGCCCTTTGTCGCTGCAACAGTGGAGCAGTTCGTTCACGAAGGCTTCGAGACCACTTTTTTCAGTCGTAACCGTTCCGACGTTGAGGCGCTACTCCTGCTTGCGCTCACGTACAAAGTTCCTACCGCCAACCTACGCCAAATTTACACAAAACTTTTGACTGAGCGTTTCCATATGAAGCATTCAGACATTTTGGGAATTTTGCGGGAATACGAGACAGAAGAGCTTGTCGATTTGATCAATGGCGTGATCGATGCCAAATTTGCCTACCTTGCCTGGGATGACAACTTTGCCTTAGAAGTGAGGTGTATTCACATGCTGGGGCGAATCGGTGGGCTTGCGGCACGTGAGAAATTGGAGGAGTTGACTAGCTCTCCCGACGAACCCATCAAGCGGGCAGCAGAAAAGCAGCTGAGCAGACTGTGACAGCGAAAGATTTTGTAGCATCTCTTTATCTTGGCGACCGGGTGCTTCGAGGACTGCGGGTTGATGAGCACGCGCACGAGGTTCGTATACATGTGGATCTTATCAGCAGAGTTCGATCGCCTACGGGCAACTGGGAGTTCTACACCGATGAAGATATCACCGATGGTGTGATCGTTCTGACGGGCCTGGTTAGCTCGCGATTGGAACCAGATTGTTTACCGAACGATGCGGTTCACGTTTTTGAGGCCAAGAAGGTCGAGGGAACGAAGCTATGGAAGTTCACTTTGGAGGCCGCTTGTTTGGGGCAGGACGGTAGCACCCAAAACATCGTTTGCACTTTTGTTGCCGAGGACATTCAGCTTGAAGACCCTTCGCGTCCTTCGACAAAGATGCGCGAATAAGGTGCCTACTGCTTCAGGCCTGCTGTCGCGCAAGCGATTTTGCGACATGATCGCCGATGAGATAGCTCACATACGCGACCAGAATCCAGACCACAATCGCAGTGCCTTGCGGCGCCCAATATAAGAACCACACCATCGCCGCGACAAAGTTCTTTATCTGCTCAACGCCCAGCTGAACGATCATATTCACAAAGCCGTTTTTTGTGAGTTCTGCAAAGCCTGGGAAGTTGCCTATGAATTGGATGAGCTGTTCGAGTTCAATAATGACAAATGTCCATAACGCAGCCAGTCCGTAAAACCCGCCGCCAAATTGCATCCACTTGGACTGGATGAGATTGGACTTAAGGGAGGGGTCTTTTTCTTTTCGCAGTGTTTTGATGCGCTCGTCTATCGCCTTGGTGTTTTCTTGTGGGTCCAGAGTGCCTTTCCGATACATCTGGCGCAGCAGTATCGCGGCCAGGATGGCCACGGGGATGCCTAACTTGAAAGTCGCGATAAGTGCTTGTTCCCACATTTGGATGCTTGTTCTAGGACGAGGCTAAGTTACCACGTTGCTTGCGACACATTGAAGTAATGTTGAAACATTGGTCAGGTCAAATATGGGTCTGAATCCCTTGGCGTTGAAGGCCGATGTCAGAACTCAATCCCTATCTCCTATCTCTACTGATTGTGCTCGCTATTTACCTCCTGTGGCGGACTTATCGTCGTCTACAGCTCAGTGTTGCCAAGCACCCAAGCCTTACTGGTCACAGCAAAATGTCGCGGCGGTTGTCCAAACGGGTGCCAGCCTATTCGCTCTCGAAAGAAGAGGCATTTATCTGTGACGGCGCGCCGGAAGGTGTGTGTGCCAATCGCCGCACTGCTTTCGAACAGTTATCAGGCAAGTTGCGGAGGCTGAGCGTCGGCAGCATGGATATGTCACACCAGTTAGAAAGCGGGGTTTCTGATCTCAATTTCACCAGCCGCTATCGTGTGCCTTATCAATTCTCTGAGGTCGTGAAAGCACAAATTCCGGACCAGCTATTTGTGGATGAGAGTGAAGGTGTGCGTATCAAAGATGTGGACGGTCACTGGTACTACGATGTGGGAGGTTCCTATGGAGTCAATCTTTTTGGTTATGACTTTTACAAATCCTGTATTCAGGAGGGGATGAGAACGGCCGGAGACCTAGGACCGGTGTTAGGTCCCTATCATCCTGTGGTGGTAGATAACGTGCGGCGCTTAAGAGCCATCTCCGGCTTGGAGGAGGTTTCCTTCCACATGTCGGGTACCGAAGCCGTGATGCAGGCGGTGCGGCTTGCTCGCTATCAGACAGGGCGGAAAAAGATTGTCACCTTTTGCGGTGCATATCATGGCTGGTGGGATGATGTGCAACCAGGTGTGGGTAATCCTGTGGGCACCGCAAACACTCTGATGTTGAGAGACATGGATGATCGTGCTTTGCGAGTGTTGAGAACCCGTCGCGACGTTGCGTGCGTGTTGGTCAATCCGCTGCAGGCATTGCACCCGAACAAGTCGGCGCCGGGGGACGGCACGCTGCTGTCCAACGGCAGAAGTGCCGGATACGACAAAGCCGCTTATGCTCAATGGCTTAAGAAGCTGCGAGCGGTATGCAACTTGAAAGGTATCGCTCTAATCATGGATGAGGTATTCCTTGGCTTTCGCCTGGCACCCGGGGGTGCGCAGGAATATTTTGATGTGCGTGCGGATCTGGTGACCTATGGTAAGACCTTGGGTGGGGGTTTACCGGTAGGCGTTTTGTGCGGATCCAACCAATGGATGCAGAGGTTTAAGCCGGATCAACCCGCCAATATCTGCTTTGCTCGGGGAACGTTTAACGCACATCCGCTTGTTATGGCGTCGATGAATGCGTTTTTGTGGCGCTTGGATTCTCCAGAAATACGCGCGATGCAGCAAAATGTCGACGCCGTCTGGGATGGCCGCGCGGCAAGAATGAACGTACGGTTGAAGGAGGAAGGATTGCCACTCTCCATAGCGCACATGGCGTCTGTCTGGACGTTTGTCTACGACGTCCCGAGTCGCTACAACTGGATGTTGCAATTCTATCTTCGGGCAGAAGGGCTGGCGCTCAGTTGGGTAGGTTCAGGCAGGTTTATCTTCAGTCACAACTACGACGAAACTGACTTTGAAGTCGTGTGCGAGCGCGTGGTTGCTGCGGCCAAGGCGATGGAAGCAGGTGGATGGTGGTGGGTATCAGAAGAGGGACCCTCGGTGACAAAACAGTTGCTGCGAGAAATGTTGGGCGCCCGCCGATCAGCAAGGCGCCCTCAGGAGCCAATGGGTGAGGTGTCTAGCGCACGTGGTTCATAGGGTCGATCAGTTCACCGCGCAATAAGGCGATTGGCGCCTTGTGGTACATCTTCACATCGTGCAACGGATCTGTGAGGATTTTTGTGAACCATACTAAGCCTGTTTTCGGGTCCTGCTGGACTGCTAACTGCAACGTGCGAAAGAGAACGGCGCCGACAGCCAACGCCAGCCACAAGCCGCCCACGTTTTGAATGTAGGTTGCCCACGAATCACCAGGGCTGACCAAGCCATAAAAGCTTGGCGATACCAGCAACACTGCCGGTATCAGCGCCCACAAAGTTAGAAGAACAACTTTTCGGCGTAGATTGAAGCCGATCTTGATCGACTCCTTGGATTCGTGGCTCAAGTTGTTAACGGTATCGAAGTCCTTCGGCTCAAAGAAAAAATGACCGATCTGGCGCATCCACATGGCTATGATCCAGCCGATAAAAACAGCAAACACAGAGTTTACGAACAGAAGCGCGTACGAGCTCAGAAAGCTCAACGCACTTAACAGGTGCAGTGACTGATTGACTCTGCTGTGATGATAGAGGCGATGATCGTCCCAACGTTGGCGTTGGAGTTCTTCGCGAAAGTTGAATACCGATTCTTTAATCGAGACTGTGTTCAAGGTCTTCTCCTGGTGGTCTACTCGGCGTTGTTGGTGAGTGCTGCAAAGCAATGGTCGCCAACCTTTGCCCTGCTTGAATCTGTGTACCGGTTGTGACCGCAAGGTTGGTAGGTGCGTCTTGAGGTAGGATGAGAACGATGGTGGAACCGTGCTCAAAACGACCGAGTTCGTCTCCCTTAGCGGCCATCGGCGCGGGTGTGAGCCTGGTTACGTGTTTGTCCTTGCGCTCTGACGTCCAGCCGCATGGATCACTTTGAGCCCATTCTTTTACGACCATCTCTGTTTTGGAGTCATGCGCTGGCAGGCATCGCAAAACAATCCCGCCAACCAGAATGGCGGCTACCGGTATGATCAAAAGCTCCACATCAGTGTTGTCAAACTGAGCGCGGCTGTGGATCACTACCCGTTCGTTCTTGCAGTACACCCCGTCGAGGTGACGCAAAGTTTGCGGATTAACGTTGAACGAATCGCCGGGGATGTAGTCCAGCTGATGTGTCTGCAGATCGGCCGGTGCGTGCATGCGGTGGTACATAGAGGAGGTTATGCGAATGGTGATGTACGTACCGCCTTCGAATCGGGCGGCGAGCGTTTTATCACACAGCAATTCTGCAAGCGGGTAGTTGCTACCCTTAACCTGCAAAAGTTGTCCGCGCTCAACACAACCGGTGGCAACGATATGGCCATCGCAGGGTGAGACGAGTGCAGCGGGATCCTGGTCCACTGGGCGGGCTCCCACTTTCAGCTCGCGGGTGAAGCAGTCGTGTACGCTTTTAAATTGGGTTGTACGTGCATCTGTTAGATCGATGTCCGCAAAACGCTGCCAAAGCCACAGCGCTGGTTTTGCTATCCAAGGGTGCTCGTTGCGACTGACGCTCAGCATTAGTCGGTTTGCTGCGCGGCGTGGCAGGTGGTTGGTGGCTACGTAGTTCACCCACGCGCCAAGATCCGGAGTGCCCAACTGCACTAGGCAGAGCGTCTTGCGGGCTGCTCTGCACCCGTGATGACAACGGGGTCAGGTAGATTGATGACGTTGTCCGTTGCGGGCTCTTCCGCCCACCGCATAATCGAAAACTGACCTGTCTGGTCTTCAACGATAGCGGTACAACTTTCTACCCAGTCACCGCAGTTCAAATACTCGATGCCATCGATGTCACGGATTTCGGCGTGGTGAATGTGACCGCACACAACACCGTCAAAATCACGCTGACGACAATGGTACGCTACCGAGTCTTCGAACTGGCCAATGAAGTTGACAGCCTGTTTGACGCGGTACTTCACCCATGCAGACAGAGAGAAGTAGCCGAACCCGAATCGCCGCCGTGCCCGATTTACCCATCTGTTGATGACAAGGAGCATGCTGTAGCCGACATCACCCCAGAGGGCCAGCCACTTGTGGTAGCGCGTGACCACATCAAACTGATCGCCGTGTATAACCAACAGGCGCTTGCCATCAGCGGCGATGTGCTCGGCTTCATCCACCATAGCGAGATTGTGGAAGACAAGGTCGGTGTACTTCCGTAAGAACTCGTCATGGTTCCCGGTTACAAGCGTGACCTTGGTTCCGTTGTTAGCCATATCAAGAAATCGACGGACAATCTCGGTATGTTCGGCCGGCCAATAGAAACTGGATTTCAACCGCCAACCGTCAATGATGTCGCCGACGAGATACAAGTTGTCACACGTGTGATGCTCTAAAAATTCGAGGAGAGCTTCTGCCTGACAACCTTTAGTGCCAAGGTGAATATCAGAGAGGAAGAGGGTGCGAATGTGTCGGGGAGTTTGTGCCACGTCTTGGTCCTGCAATTAAGACGGGTGGAAAGAGTAGTACTGTGGGGTGTCACAGTGGTGACAGGTCGGTGAAAGTCACATGACAAGTTTTCGAGAACAGACTGCTCAGAATTACAAAACGGTTAAACTTCTGCCTTGAGATGACAGTCGTGTAACGGCGGTGTTAAGTGACCCAGGATAAAAAAGGGGCGGTCTTGGACCGCCCCTTAGTTGTTGAGTTGGTTGCTGAGTTAGCTGTTGATCAACTAGTCAGCGTACTTGCGCAGGTTGCCCAGGCTGAAGAACAGCGTTTCACCTGGCGCGTCGTCAACACCGTCGTTGTCGGTAACAAAGAAGGTCTTACCACGCTTGTTTACAGCGAACCCTTCCAGCTTCTCAGTTGTCCAGATACTGCGGCGCTCAAGGGCTGGTAACACATCGATCAGCAACGACTTCTCAATCGTGACGAGACTATCAACACCGGCTTCATAGGGTTTGAAATCGGCGCCTGCTAGATCTAATTTGTAGATGGCTTTCAACTCAGCGTTGAAACCGGTGGTGGGTCCCCAGCCTTTGTCACGTTCGATGACGGCAAAGTAACCATTCGGTAGCAGTGTCAGTTCAGACAAACCGATCCAGTCGCCTGCGCCTTCGGGCTGAAGCGGGTAATGGACGAAGGTCCATTCGCCGGTTGCTACTTCGTATTTACCGATCTTGGTATTCACTTCATCGGTGTCACCTGCATCAGGCCAGGCGCGCTGAATCGCCACGTAAACAGTCTCTGTACCCGCATCACCGGTTACGGCAATGCCTTCAAAGCCGTTGTTGCGGGCATTGTCAGCTAAGGCTGCGGGGAGGGTTATCTCGGCCAGCACGTTGCCCAGCGAATCGGTTTGGATGATAGCGTTTGGGCGCGTACCATTTCGACCCTCGCTCGCCAGCCAGAAGGAGCCATCTGAGCCAACTGCGATGCCTTCGAGGTCAGGAGCTGCACTCAGGGCACTGGAGTCAACCTGAACGCGATCGACTATGATAGCGGGCTTGGAGGAAGCATCTATTGTGTAGATGAAGCCTTCGGCAAGAAACGAATCGCTCACTGCGTAGAGAATGTGGTTGTCGTACGGGTCTGAGGTGAGGCCAGACAACGCTACCCATGGGATTGGCAGACCGTTAGCATCGTTGTCAGAAACGATCATCGGGTAACGCGCGCGTTTTATGTCGCGACGCTTGTAGATGTTAACCATAGTTGGGATGCCGGTGTCCGCTTCGTCCGCCTCTGTACCAACCAGGAACAGGTTGCGCTTGGGGATTGCCTTCAGTCCCTCGGGACCGATGCCGGTAGGGAGCACCTGCAGCAGTTGCGGGTTTTCCGGGTCGGATACTTCGTATACCCCAACTGCGTTGGAGCGTTCTGAGCCAACAAACAGCAGTTTGTCCTCGCCGTATTGACCGTACTCGACTGCTTCCGGTTCAACACCCTTGTTTTCACTGCGCCCCTCATTGTAGTGACCGGCGGAAACGAGTAGATGTTCAAAAGACTCGGCGGACTCGAAAACTACGTCACCTTCCTTGGCAAAGATGGTAAAGCCGCGGCTGCCACCTTCTTCACCTGTTTCATCTTCGTAGTCACCTTCATTGGCCGTCGCGAACTTGTAGTCGCTGATCCACGCCACTGCATCGGGTTCGCGACGTTTGATGATGTCGGAGTCCAAGCTGATCAGATCTTCCTCTGCGGTATCTACGTTGGAAAGCATGACTGTGCCTGCCGAGAAGTTACCGACGATCTTGCACTTGTCCAGATCAACTACCGCGATGTGGTTGTTTTCCTGAAAGCTGACAACAGCAAGGTTTTTGTTGTTGATGTCCACGTATTCTGGTTCGAGATCACCACCAGCGAACGCAGTAGCCATCACTGCCGAAAAGTCGATGGGATAGAGTTCCCAGTTGACCGGATGCCCCTTGAGTTTCAGCACTTCCATGCCACCGGTAGGTGCTTGAGGAATAAGGCCACCGTTTTCGTCTTCGTCGCGCTCGTTTTCGATGACGATGGCTGCGTACTTGCCATCAGGGGATAGCGCTACTGAATCGGGCTGACCGCTGAGGTCGTGTGTAGCCAGGGTCTGGCGTGTTTGTCTATGAATGACGAGCAGCTGACCTGATGGGTTGTCGAAATCTGGAGATGTGTTGCTAGCGACCAAGATGTACGGTCCGGCGATGGCCAGGCTCGTAGGCTCTCCAGGTACGTCAACTACGCCGGTGCCAACAGGGTTGCGTGGTTTCGAAATGTCGATGAAACCAATCTGACTGTTGTCTGCGTCAGTGTAGATGGCTTGTTTGCCATTTTTTGATACGTCGATGATTTCGGCGACGGCGGAACCATTACCCGCGATAACGTCAAAGGTGGCTATCGGGACAAACAATGGGCTGCGGTCATCATTTTCCCCTGCGTACGCGCTTTGAGTGCTTAGCAGAACAACTGCAGCGCACAATCCAAAAAAACGTCTCATGTGTGAACATCCTCTCATTAGTTGTGGTCTTGTGAGTCAGAGGATTGTCAAGAAATCTGGTAACAGATCCGTGACCTCTGCGTTACGATTTGATGAAGTGATGTATTAGTTGTCCTCTAGAAGTGTTATGTAAACATATGAATCACTTCGAAATGTTCATGAAAATTTAATTCGGGAGTCGAACTCGATGGAGTCCACCTTTCACGGGGTATTAGCCTTTGCGTTTTTAGGTTCGATGTTGCTCATCGGCACTGTATTACGGGCGCGGGTGGGTTTTTTACGCAACGCGTTAGTACCGGCAAGCCTGATCGGTGGGCTGTTGGGCTTTGTGCTCGTCTCACTTGGACTGTCCTATGGGTTCGAGAGCAGTGATTTCACGGTCTTTACGTTCCACTTTTTTACCCTGAGCTTCATGTCCCTGGTGTTGATCAGTTCGGGTAGCAATCGCGGTCAGTCCGTCGTCTGGGGCGGCGGTTGGCTGTCAGTCATCTGGGTGATGAGCCTGGCACTGCAGGCCCTGATCGGCCTGATAGTGATTCTTGCTTACAACGGTCTGGCGGGTGCAACACTGTCTGAATTTCTGGGATTGATTGTCACTCACGGGTTTACCCAAGGACCGGGCCAGGCGCTGGCGCTTGGTGGGCTGTGGGAAGAGCAGAACGGCATAGCTAATGCGATGAGCTTTGGTCTGATCTACGCCTCTGCGGGTTTTATCGTCGCCTTTTGTGTGGGGGTGCCTGTTGCGCGCTGGGCTGTACGAAGGGGTGTTAACGCAAACCAGGATGCGCGAATGGACGAGGAGTTTATCGTCGGGGTGTTAGATCCTGATTCGAGACTCCCGGCGGGTGAGCAGGTGACCCACCCAGCCAACGTGGACAGCCTGGCCTATCACCTGGCAATCCTCGGCCTCGCCTATCTCTTGACCGATGCCTATATCAACTTCATGAACCCGCTGGTCGCGGAACTGGACATCGGCGGCATCAACTTTGCGGTGATATTCACACACAACCTGTTCTTCTTTCATGGGTTGGTAGTTTGCGTGATTCTGAGAGCGCTGCTGGATAGAGCTGGGTTTGGTCGTTACATAGATGATGATACCCAGCGACGCATCACGGGGACCTCTGTCGACTTTATGGTGGTGGCCACCATCATGAGTATTGAATTTGCGTTGTTGGCTGAGTTCATCGTGCCGATCGTCGCCGTCTGCCTGGCGGTCAGCGGGGTGACGGCAGCGCTTTGTTTCGGCTTTGGGCGCAGGTTTGGCGCGCATGGTATTGAGCGTGCACTCACCGCGTTTGGGTGTTGTTGTGGTTCTACAGGTAGTGGCTTGTTGCTGCTGCGAATGCTTGATCCAAACTTGAGTACGCCAATCGCGAAGGAACTCGCGTTTTTTAATATCGCCATTTTGTTCCTCGGTTTTCACATTCTCACTGTGATGGCGCCGATTCTGCCGAGTTTTGGTATGGGTACCATCGTGGGGGTATACCTTGCTACTTTTGTCATTGGTGCCGGGGTGCTGTTCTGGATCAATGGACGCGTACGGACACCGGTTCAACCTCAGCTCTAGTCATTGCTTGGTGGCTATTTAGCGGACTGAGTTGCATACTCGATAAAGATTTACTGGGGGTTCTGGGGAGAGAACATCACCAGTCAGCAAACGAAGATTGGCGGTTGGTATTCGCACTACGTACTCGTGGTGTTGGTGATCGTTTACATCTTTAACTTCATCGACCGGAATATCCTTTCCATCCTCGCCGAGGACATCAAGGCAGATCTGGCGATTACCGATGCCCAGATGGGTTTTCTTTACGGCACTGTGTTTGCGGTCTTCTATGCGGTATTTGGCATCCCGCTGGCGAGATTCGCCGATGTCTGGAATCGCCGCTCGCTGATATCTATCGGTCTTGCTTTCTGGAGTTTCATGACCGCCGCATCGGGTCTGGCTCGATCGTTTGGCATGCTGGCCGCGTGTCGGATCGGGGTTGGGATCGGGGAGGCCAGTGCGTCGCCTGCCGCGTACTCGATGCTGTCGGATTACTACCCTCCGCGGCTGCGCGCTACGGTGATCGCGATTTATGCGGCGGGCGTCTACATCGGTGCGGGCATCGGCATTTTTCTCGGAGGGTACATTCTCGACAGCTGGGCCGCTGCTTACCCAAATCCAGATGATGCGCCTTTCGGGTTAAAAGGCTGGCAGGCGGCATTTATGGCGGTTGGTTTGCCGGGCCTGGTGATGGCTGTGTGGGTGCGAACGTTGAGGGAACCCACGAGAGGTATCAGTGAAGGCTTAGTTACGGAAGAGCATCCGCACCCCTTTCGCGTATTGGGCGCTGAACTGATTGCTGTTCTACCCCCGTTCAACCTTGTCGGACTGCGCTCGCATAAAAAGACACTGTTAACCAATATAGCGTTTGCCACTGTGACGGTCCTGGGCGCCTGGTTCTTAATATGGCTTACCGGCAGCGTGGAACAGTGGGCGGTTACCGCGTTTGGTGTATGGGTCACATTCACGTGGGCGCAGTCGCTGAAAATTCGCGACCCAGCCACCCACAAAATGATGTTTGGTTCGAGGGCATTCGTATACACCATGCTGGCGTTCCCACTGATGGCGTTCATCGGTTATGGAGGTGGATTCTGGATTCCACCACTGCTCCTGCGCATGCACGACGTCACAGCGACAGAGTTGGGTTTGTTCATCGGCTTGTCGGCGGCACTGGGTGGTTTTGTCGGCATCACGTTGGGCGGCATGTTGGCGGACAAGCTTAAGACCATTTTCCCAAGCGGGCGACTGGTGCTGGGCTATATCGTCATCTTTGGCAAAATTCCATTGCTGCTGGTGCTGCTCTACACAGATAGTCTGGTAACCGTATATATCCTGAATTTCTTCCTCACCGCTTTCTCTGCCTGTGGCGGTGGAGTCCCCCCGAGCACTGCTGCAGACCTGGTAATGCCGCGTATGCGGGCTGTTGCGGGCGCCTACTTTATATTGATGAACACGTTTATCGGGCTTGCACTTGGTCCGTATGTCATCGGCCAGTTTTCTGATTTCTTTTACGCTGGAGGCATGAGCGAAGCCGAGGCACTGCGAACCGCTATTGCTGTGGGCGCGTCGACTCTGCTTCTGGCGTTGGTATTCCTGGTGCTTGCGCAAAAACACCTGCCGAAAGATGAGGCGGAACGGTTGGACCGGGCGCGGGATTTGGGCGAACCTGTGGATGAAGCCCTGATAGCTAAGTAAGGCAGAAAAAGAAGCAGTAAAAGTAAGGCAACCAATTGACTGACACCAACAAGAAACTGGACCTGGGTATCCTCTCGCTGGGTGATCTGCTACCTGACCCAAATACAGGGCTCATGCGTACAGAAGCTGAGCGTCATCGCACGCTGGTCGACCAGGCTGTGCTCGCGGAACAGATCGGTTTGGACGCGGTGCACCTGGGTGAACACCACGGCAGCAGCTATCAGCTTTCCTCACCGGCAGTTGTGCTGGCAGCAATCGGAGAACGGACAAACAGGCTGCGACTCTCTACTGGCGTTGCGCTGCTTGCCAACCTGGACCCTTTTCGGGTCGCCGAAGACTATGCAACCCTCGATGTGTTAAGCGGTGGACGTGCTGAGATTGTTGCGGGCCGAGGCAGCCTTTTTGCACGAACATTTGAAATATTTGGCCAGGATCCCAAGCAGAGCAGGGCGCTTTTTACGGACCATGTGGAGCTTCTTGTGAGGCTCTTGAACGAAGAAAACGTGCACGCCGAGGGGCTGCGTCCATTATCAGGGGAAACCAGCCGTCCGCGCCCTTTTGGTGCTCTGCCTGTGTGGGTAGGCGGCGGAACATCGAACGAGAGCGTGGATCTGGCGGCAAGGCTCGGTTGTCCATTGATGTTGCCCAGCGTGTTTGCACCGCCCGCGGCGTTTGTGCCCATCGTGCAACGCTACCTTGAGCAGTGGGAGGCGGCGGGTCACAGCAACGCGCCAACCGTGGGTGCGTGTGCACATATGCATGTGGCCAGTGACTCGCAGACAGCGCAGGAGAAGTTTGTTGTCTGGTACAAGAACTATTGGGACTGGGTGCAGCAGCTGATTCGAGACTACACGCCGCAAGCCCAGGAAATATCCTTTGATTACAGTAAGTTACTAGCGGGTCCTGCGATGGTGGGTAGCCCCCAGGAACTTGTAGATCGGATTTCCGCAGCCAAAGAACTGCTGCAACTGGACAGGATGATCTTGATGGCTGATCTTGGTGGGATACCCGACTCTGATCTCTACAGTACCTGGGAGCTATTCGGCGCCGAGGTGGTGCCGAAGCTTCGCGCCTAGCACTCAAACCACTAGGAGGAGCGCGCTACCAGTTTGTATAGATAGGTGTTACTCGCCAGCGAATCGGTGCGATCGCTGCCATATTTGTCCAACCACAACTTGGTGAAGTGTTGGAACTCAGCCTCGTCCAGAACGCGGGTCGCAGCGAGTTCATAAATCACCTCGCCAATTTTCATGCGCACGTTTTTATTTGAGTCGATGTGCTGAGCCCAGTCGGCGTGATTGTCACCCGCATAGACATACAGATGGGTTGACTCAGCAATCATCCACAAATTGACGGAATACGGTGCTTGTGGATTCGTTTCCAGTTGAATGATGTCTTTGTCCGCCACAGCCTGCCAGTCATCCAGCGGCGCGGCAACGGACCCTTCCAATTCACCGCCTGAGAATGGGATGTACGAGCAACCCGCAAGCAATAAGGCAGTTAAAAATACGGCGATAGGGCGGTTTTGTCGGAGCAGCATGATGAGTCCCAGTGTTCAGTCAGTTGTTGATAACAAAGTATTGTCGCTCAGCTTGAGCATCCCATGAAAGTATTCCGTGGCGACCTATCGGTTCCTGTTCCAGCAACGTGGCGGTGGCTTGCTCGGGAGACCGTGCGTTTGCAATAGCGCGCTGACCATCCTCTGTATCCAGAATGTAGATGACGTTCGCAGGTTGCCCGTCTCGGCCGTATTCGATGGTGTAACTTGCGATCGTGCAGGGACCCTCTGCTCGTTCGGCAACAGGCACTGCTTCGTCCCCGGTTTCAATTCGGTACACCGTTGCGCCCGTGGCAGTTGCGGGAATATGGCTGGCGTGGCTCAAAACCGTGGCCGAATGTTTGGTATTGGCCATGCCAACGCCGGTGATCATCAACAGCTCCTCTGGGTGTTCACGCAACCTTGTTACAGCCGTGGCAAGCGAGTGCATCACATAGTTGTTGCCCGGTCCTCCAGCGTAGGCAAGACCGCCTGTGAGGGAGAATTGTCTTTCATCCTGTGTTGGTATGTTCAACGCGGCCAACGCCATTTGTACGGGGCTGGGAAAACAGCTGTAGAAATCGAACGCATCGATATTGGTGGTTTGGACACCTGCGCTCTCAAGAGCGTGAGCAAACGCGACTTCCATCGCCACGCTGCGGGAGAGGGACCGGCGTTGCATTGGGTTCCAGACCTCTTCAGCTCCGGCGCCCCCTAACACGGCAATAGAACGGTCTGCGCAACCATGTTCTTCAACAAACCGATTTGATACGACAACCATTGCCGCTGCCTGGTCCACGTCCATAATTGCGTTCATGCGCTTGGTATAGGGGTAGGCGATCATACGATTGTCTTCTGTCACAGTACCGATTAAGGCAGCACTTGGTGCATCTCGAAACCAGGCGTGCGGATTGTCGGCTGCTACTTGCGCGTTTTTGTGCAGGATAGAAGCCGCGAGTTCGATCTGTTCCGCTGCCTCCCGACCGTAAGCTGCGCGCAAGGCGTTTTCGTGAATAGGGAAAGACTGAATCGGGAGACGAAGTCCGTGCTGAGCTTCCCAGTCTGAACTGAAAGGACGCTGGCCGCGTGTCGGCTTCACACTTTTGTCGCGAGGTGGCCAAGGTAACTCTTCACCAGCCCGGCTTGCCTTTCGGCGAGTCCGCATGGCCTCAGCGCCAAACACAACTGCAACGTCTACTTCCCCGTCTTGCATCGCCGCGCCGATTTGGTGAAGAAGATCCTGCGGTGTCGTACCTCCGGCGGGTAACCAGAATTCTCGCACGTCATCCGCGCATCCGAGTTCCTGGGCAACTGTTTTCGCCAGGTCTGCATAGGTCCATGAGAACGGATCAACACTCGCAACCGCATCGATTTGATTAGCTGTAATGTTTGCGTCGGCGAGCGCTTCACGCGCTATGTTCTGCATCAGAATTTGTGGATGCTCAACTGCATCCACATCTCGAAAACTCCGTTGAGCAACGCCCAGAATGAAGGCGGGTACCTGGCTCATTGTTTCACTCTCCCAAATACTAAAAAAAGATACTCAAAAGTTAGTCTTGCAAATCAAATCGATACGCGCGCATTGCTGAACCCGCAAAGAGATCTTCACGCTCGGTTTGTGAATATCCGGCGGCCATTTTTTTGAAGGCGTTGTAGAGCACGGCAAAACTTACATATCGCTTGTGTACTGGAAAGTTGCTCTCAAAGAACGCGCGTGCCGGTGTAAATGCCTGAATAGCGTGATCCGTCCAACGACCCCAGGCGCGGACCACATCGTCTGAAGAGGGGGGTAGATCCGGATCGGAGCGATCGCTGGAACGCAGAACCATGGCGCCCAGTTTGATGTAGACATTCTCGCACTTACCTATGGCGTTCATCGAAGCTTGCCAGTCGGTAAACACCTCGTCTTCTCTACCCTTGAACTCGGCCCCGAGAATCGGGGCGCCGTAGTGATTCAAAATGATCGTGAGGTTCGGAAAGGACTGAGCAAGATCCGCCACCTGATCCAACTGTGTGTGATACACCCATACATCCAAAGACAAACCCATGTCATCCAGAACCCCGATCGCCTCGCGGACTGCCGGGTAACCCAGATAATCGGGTCCATCCACCGTCGTGTGCAGGTCCCCATGGTAGGGTGCAGAAACCCGCACCCCCCGAAAACGGCCTCCACCCGCTGCCACGTGTGCTTCAAGTACTGGACGAACGTCACTACCCAGTGAGCAATCGACGGCGCCCGTGGTGGCGCGACAGATCCGTGCGGGTCCAAAGACGCCGCTGTCAGCCATTGCTGCAATGCCGGTCGTAAACTCAGTTTCGCCGACCGGTCGGAAGGCTTCAGGTCCGCTAGCGCGATACATGGAATGGCACTCGGCGAAGACGGATGCGACCACATTGTGACCCGATGTAATGTCAGCTACGTACTCACGCAGGAGATAGGGAGGCGGTTCTCGCAACCAGAGGTGGTGGTGGGCGTCCACAATGGGAAGATCTGGATCGAGAATTTCCTCTTCGCGTAGAGCGAGCCAGGCATCGTGTTCGCCACCCCCAGCAAAAAACATGTTGTGATTGCCTGCCATTGAAACCCCTAAATCATGTATACAGAACTGCGCATCTGACCTCGATGCTCAATCGATCTGGCGCATCCGCCGGTGCGTTCTCATCGTCGAATGCCGTGTGAAAGCTGAAAGTGCACGGCGCACTTGAATCGGTCCCATCCCCCAGTTCGCCATGACTTTGCGCAAGCGGACCCGCTGAATCCCATTGTTTGAGCACTCGATCTTCTGGCGCTACAGTTTTGCCGTCGCAGAGTGCCATCGGATTCACCTGCACAGGCTCAGGAGCGATGCTGCGCCAGACGTTGATAATGGCGAAACGGCCACCTTCATCCAGCGCTCGCTCAACTTCGCTTCCATCCAGAAGTGCTTCATCGGCACCTAGTGTCCTCTCTCATGAATTCGTTGAATTATGATGAGCCCAGAAACGTCAAGAACAAGGCGTTTCCCGCCGCTCATGTCGGGACATTAGCAAGGGGAACAACGCGGCTATTGGCGTTTCTGGGCCACCCGAAGGGCGCGCCCCGCAAGCCCTGTGGCGTTGTTGTGTCTCTAGGAAAGGTACCCGACCTGTCCGTCGAGACACGCCTAGCCACAGAACTTGCGGGGCGCGTCATAATTCAACGAATTCATGAGACAGGACACTAGCACCGATGCGAGCGTATCGTTCAACTTGGGCGGCTGACTCAGATCGCGCAAACGTTGTGGTGCACTGGTCAGTGTGTAGTCGCCGTGGATCATTTTGGCCGGACCCTGCACAGTTTGCCCGCCTTTGATGCGCCGGTTTGCAGACTTTCCTTCCGCCGACCGGATGTTGTGATCAAACGCGAATGCGCGGCCATCTGTCACGTCACCCACCAATGATGCGCAAACCGGATAGTATTTTCTGACAACCTCATCGTGGTTGAAAAAGTCGAGCGAGGGATCAGGCAATGGCGCAGAAACAAGCTCAAAGCCATTGATTTCACAGGACAAATTAGAACTTCGGCCGTCGCGGATCATCACCCTCTGCTGGGTGGTGTTCACCCCCATGACCCCCGCGTCGCTGCCATCCTGATCGCGCTTGATGAGCACCTTGCTGTTTCGATAAAGGGAAGACTCAGACGCGGGATCCATGTAGTTGACGCTGCCTGACGTGGGTTGGCCCATAAGTTTGCCAATCTCAAAGTTGATCCAGACAGCGTAGCTGGTAGATCATCTCTATGAAAGATCAGTCCTGCTTGAAGGAGAGAAAACGATGCCCATCACCGTCGCTGATGTAGAAGAAGCACTCGCTTTAGAGCCAGATCCGGTTCCCGCGTCATATACGGACCGAGATACGATGCTCTATGCCGTGGCCATTGGAATGGGGAAGGAACCTCTGGATGAGAAGGAGTTGGCGTTTACCTGTGAGACTGTAGGCAACAAGGTGGTGCCCACTGCCGCGACTGTACTGTCGCGAAATGCCAGCCGCCAGCAGGACCCGCTGCGACCCAAGATGAATTTTTCGATGCTGCTCCACGGCGAGCAACGTTTGACGTTACATCAGCCGCTGCCGTCAGCCGCTGAACTTTTGATCCGCAATCGTACAACCGGTGTATACGACAAAGGTGAAGGGAAGGGCGCACTGGTTGTGAATGAAACAGAGGTGACCCTGGCTGATGGTGCGCCTTTGTATACGTTGGGGTCGACTTCGTTTTATCGCGGCGACGGCGGTTTTGGTGGTTCCGCCGAAGGTGCGCCCGTGCCTCACCCCATACCCGAGCGCTCGCCCGACCATGTTTGTGAGCTGCCGCAGCGGGTGGACCAGGCGCTGATCTATGCGCTGTGTGGCGATCGGAACCCCTTACATCGAGACCCGGAAGCCGCCCGTCGCGGTGGCTTTGACGTGCCGATTCTGCATGGCCTTTGTTCTTACGGCATCGCTTGTCACGGCGTCTTAAAGACGCTTGTTGATTATGACGTCGCGCAGATTCAGACCTTCGATGTGCGCTTCTCGGCCCCCGTGTTTCCGGGTGAGACGCAGATAGTCGAAATGTGGGTGGATGGAGATGTGGTGAGCTTTCGCGTGCGTATCAAGGAGCGCGATGTGATATCCATCAACAACGGCAAGTGCGTGCTCTCGAGCGCTGCGTAAATTTGACCGGGACTTGGTTACTCAAATAAAGGTGTGAATATGGAATTGAATTCGCGGGATGTAGATAACGCGATCGTGAACCCGGAATTCTGGTCAGACGAGCAGGGGATACATGCTCTGCTGACTCGGCTGCGCCAGGAAGACCCGTTACGGTACATGCAGCCGGATGGCTTTGAGCCTTTCTGGAACGTCACCAAATACGATGACATTAAAACCATCGAAGGTAACAAGCGCGTCTTCATCAATGACCCCCGGCCAACGCTCGCGCAATTAGGCATGAACGAGATGGTGGAAAGCATTATCGGCCGCAAACACCTGGTTCGTTCGCTTGTGCAGATGGATGACCCGGACCATATGCGCTACCGCACCCTGACACAGGCGTGGTTTATGGGTAGCAATCTGCGCAAGCTGCAGGCGCGCGTAGATGAGCTGGCGAAGATGTATGTCGACAAAATGGCGGATCTGGGCGGTGAGTGCGACTTTGTTAAGGATGTGGCGATCTGGTATCCGCTCCGCGTCATTATGGAGATCCTGGGTGTCCCGGAAGAGGATGAATCGCTCATGCTCAAGCTCACGCAGGAGTTGTTTGGCTCGCAAGACCCCGACAACCAGCGTTCCTTTGACCCCGCAGATTTTTTTAAGGTGGTTGAAGACTTTGAGTCCTACTTTGACGACTTAACCAAGGCACGCCGGGAAAATCCTACCGACGATGTGGCGACCCTGATCGCAAACGCTGAGTTTGATGGCGAGCCTATTCCACGTCTTGATGCCAATGGGTACTACATCATCATCGCGACAGCTGGGCACGATACGACCAGTGCCTCCACAGCCGGAGGAATTCATGCGTTGATTGAAAATCCAGAGCAGATGCAGAAGCTGCTTGCCGATCAAACTCAATACATGCCCACTGCTATTGATGAAGTGATCCGCTGGGTGACACCGGTGCGACACTTCATGCGCACAGCAACTGAAGATACGGAAGTGAGAGGCCAGACTATCCGCGCAGGTGAGTCGGCAATATTGTGGTATCCATCCGCAAACCGCGATGAAGACGTGTTTACCAATCCGTTTGAGTTCCGTGTGGACAGAAAGGATGCGAAACAACTGTCTTTTGGCTTTGGCGCCCACGTTTGTCTGGGTCAGCACCTCGCTAGAATGGAGATCACGGCGTTGTACAAGGAGTTATTCAGCCGTGTCACGGACATTGAGCTGGCTGGGGAGCCACGCTATGTACACTCAACCTTTGTCGGTGGGCTTAAGTCGCTGCCGATTCGTTATCGAATGAAATAGGGCTTCCTAGAAAGAGGAGGCGTGTTTGGCTATCATTCTTCTTTAACTACAGGGGAACCTTTGCGTTCCAACCACAATGCCTGAGCTGAACGGATCTGAGCCGTTAGACAAAACGGTAAACGAACAACCGCTGAAGGGCAGGAGTCTATTGACACTTGCCGACTACTCCAAAGAAGAAATTACTTACCTCCTCGATTTGGCAGCAGAGCTGAAGGAGAAGAAGCGGGCCGGTAATTTCGACCACCGACTTACCAATCGCAATATTGCTCTGATATTTCTGAAACCGTCTTCGCGCACGCGCATGTCCTTTGTTGTTGCAGCGGCGGACGAAGGCGCGAACCTGGAAGTGTTTCGATCGGAAGATATTCGGATTGGCATAAAGGAATCCATCGCTGACCTCGGCCGCTTACTCGGACGGATGTTCGATGGCATTGCCTTCAGAGGGTTTGAACATGAGGTGGTGCAGTCGCTGGCCGAGTATTCGCAGATACCAGTCTGGAATGGTCTCTGTGACATGTTCCACCCAACACAGTTGTTGGCGGATATGCTGACAATTCGAGAAATTTATGGGCGCATCGAGGGTGTGAACGTCACCTACGTTGGAGATGCGCGTAACAATTTAGGACACAGTCTGTCGATCGCGGCGTCCAAGATGGGGTTCAATTTGACCCTCGCGGCCCCGAAGGCACTGTGGCCCGACCTTGACCCGCTCAATGCGCGCTTGGCGGCGCGCGGCGAAGCCCCCATCGATGTGCGTCTGGTCGAAGATCCACAGGAAGGGGTTAAGGATGCGGACATCGTTTATGGAGATGTCTGGGTTTCCATGGGTGAGGAAGATGTCATCGATCAACGCATAGCGCTTCTGAAACCGTACAAAGTGACAGAATCTCTCATGGCAGCCACGGGTAAAGAAGAGTCTGTGTATCTTCACTGCTTACCGGCGTTCCATGATTTGGAAACTGAGTTTGCGCGCACGTATCCTGATGCCTGCGAAGTGGAAGACGCGGTTTTTGAAAAGCATCAGGCGCGGATTTTTGATCAAGCAGAAAACCGCATGCACACCATCAAAGCGGTGATGGTGGCGACGCTCTAGGCACTAGATCACTCTATGCTTTGACCGCCTTTGATGACCTGAAGGCGGGCGTGATCCTGCAACACGCGTACATCGGCCAGCGGATCACCGTCCACGATGACAAGGTCTGCCAATGTTCCCGGCTTCAGAGTGCCCAGTTGCCCATTCGGGTCCATCGCCTCGCCGCCGTTTCTAGTGGCGCACTGTAGGGCTTCTGCGGGCCTCATGCTGAAGAGATCAACAAAGTACTCCAGATCTTTTGCATAGGTCCCATGGGGTGCGATGCTGATGCCGTAGTCACCCCCAACAACCATTTTTACCCGCGCTTTTCTGAGCTTGGCGACGCTTTCTACAGTCGCTTCTATCTCAGCCTCATAACCTTGAGCCCTGACCGTCTCGCGACTTATGCCCAAAGACTCACACTGTGCAACGTACTGCATTTCCCATGCGATGGCAGGACCGACGACCACTCTGTCACTGACCGCGGCGAGCATGTCTACCGCTTCATTATCCAGATAGTTGGCGTGACCAATAAAATCGACTCCAGCTCGAACTGCCTGTTTGACAGCGGCTGCGGAACGAGCATGGCAGGCCACTTTAAGCTGACGCCGATGTGCTTCGTCCACTACCGCTTCCACTTCCTCGTCGCAGAAGGAAAGCTCGCCGGGTGGGTTGGTGGGATTGATCGCTTCTCCGTCGATAAAAATTTTGACAACGTCCACCTGGTCGCGGCGCTGTTCCCGCACAGCCTTGCGCAATGCCCATGGTCCGTCAGCGATCTGGCTTAAGCCCCCCTTTGAGTCAACGTTGCTGGCAGTGGCACCAAGATCGCGACCGGCGGCCAACATGCGTGGCCCCGCAAGCTCGCCTCTGTTTATTGCCTCTCGCAACGCGACATCGATCTTGTAGGTTGAACCAAAGCTGATGGCGGATGTGAAGCCAGAGCGGAGCATTAAACCGGCGTTCCGCACCGCTGTGATCGTTGCCTGTTCGACTGGCGTTTCGCCGATGGCGAAGGGACTGGCGTCTGCGAAGGAGAGGTGGGCATGAGTTTCAGTCATGCCCGGCATCAGAAATTTGCCTGCCAGGATAACCTGAGTCGCATTTTCAATCGGCGGCAGTTCTGCGGCTTTGCCCACGAATGTAATCTGATCTCCCTCAACGCAGACGGCCCCGTTCTCAATCACACCTTCGTTTACGGCCGTGAATACGGTCGCGCCGAGATAAACTGTGTTTGTCATTTTGTTTTTAGTATTCCTTTGAGCGTTCTGGAAAAGCTAAGCGTCTTGGAAAAACGCGGTTTTTCTTTCGCCGTTGGGGCCGTAAACGGGTTCGCCGCGTTCGACCAGATAAGCCTGATTGATGCTCTCTTTGATATTGGCACTGCCGAGCAGTTCTACCATTTTGTCGTAGTTGGGGTGCTTGAAATGCGCCGCCAGAGAATCGCTGTCATCCCAGAGTTCGTAAACTTGAATGCGGGTGGGCACTGAAGGGTCGGGGGCGAAGCAGTATGCCTGGCAGCCTGCTTCCTCAACTCGGGTTGCCAGTTGCACATCCCGTGTGATGTTAACCGCGTGATCGCGGTCGGTCTCGTTTTCGAACTCTAATGCTGCGACAACTATGATCATAAGTAACTCCTCTTCTGTGTCAGCTCACGCTATCTCTGTTGGCTCAGGCGAGTGCGGCCTGTGTCCACCGTCGGTGTGATGGGCCGTCGGGTCCGCGCGCTTCGCCAGCATGTTCGGGATAAACGGAAGCCGTATACAAATCTCCGTTTTTATCCATGGCAAGTTGGTGAATGTAGATAGCGATGTTCTCGACCCGTTTCTCAACCGCCCCTGTTTCCTCATTCAGGATGGCCAGGTTACTCATCTTGTCGCTCGCGTAGATCTTATCGCCATATGTGGCCAGGCTGAGCGGCATAATATGAGTCCATTCATCAATGTAGTTACCGGTCGCATCCAACCTCTGAATACGATGTGTCCAGGATTCGTCGGGCTTCAGACGCTCGGGGGATATTTGTCCGGGGACGGTCATATAGTCATGAAAGTTTCCACCGACAAGATCGGCCACCAGTATGCGTCCCTTGGAATCTACGGTCAGCGCGTGTGGGGTGTTGAATTCACGCGGACCGCGCCCCCACTGACCTACGCTGTGTTTGAAGTTTCCCTCTGCGTCAAACCAGACCAATCTCGAATTCCAGTATCCGTCGGCAACAACAATGTCACCATTGTCGAGCACAACAACGGCTGTGGGGCCATTAAAATGGGCGTCATCGTTGCCCCATTGCCCAAACGTACCCAGTTCCAGGATCAACTCGCCTTCGGGCGTGTACTTTCGCACCGTATGGCCATCGCGATCCGTCGTCCAGAACATGCCATCCTTCTCGATATAGATGGTATGGCCGCCCAAGGCGAATCCACGCTCGTCGGAGTGTCCCCACTTGCCGAGATAGTCGCCGTCTCGATTGAACATCGACACACTGCTCTTACCCATTTTGTTTTTCATGGCAAGTGGATGTGCGGCCCAGTGCTCAAGGTCGCGAGTGAAGAGGTATATCACCCCCTCGTCGTCCACAGCAACGCCGGAACCCATCTCGAATTCCATATCCGCTGGGTACTTTGGCCAGTGTTCCACAAGTTTGTAGCCGTCACGTGGATCGTTGTTCTGAGTGTCGTTACTGACATCGTGTGATGTGCACATGCCGCTCCCCCTTCAAAAAATTCAGAACGTTGAGGGGTTAGATTAGCGAGTTTGTGTCTGAGTGACCATTCCCGAAGTTTGACCTGAGGTTGGCCTGATTCTCGTCGAACCAATCCGGTGGACGTGTGTACGCCTCGCCAGTTGAGTTAAGATGAGCAGGCGTAATTACGGAGGAAGGGTATGTCCAGCGAAGAACACGAGGTGGTTTCAATCTACCCGTTTGGGGAGCAGGAAAAAGAGGAATTACTGTCGAAAGCGGGCGAGTGTGTATTCAACTGGTCAACAAAAGATGGTTGGCCTGTAGGTGTTGTGCACGCGTTTGTCTGGCGAGATGGTCGTGGATGGATCACGTGTGGTGTCCACCGCCATCGGGTTTCTGCCATCAAACGCGATCCTCGTTGCTCGGTGGTTGTCAGCGGTGTTGCTGCCCCAAATGGGCCGAATGGGGCCATTACCTTCAAGGGACGTGCGATTGTGCACGATGATGAGGAAACCAAGAAGTGGTTCTATCCGGCGCTTGCGTATGGTCCCTACCGACGCGGCGGCAGGGAGGAGATGACGCCGGAAGAAGAACAGCAGGCAGAGGAGTTTGTGAAGCGCCTCGATTCGCCGCTGCGGGTCGTAATCGAGATCGTCCCCGAGAAGTGGATCATGCTGGACAGCGACAAGATGGCCAAAGACACAGCGGGCGAGCTGACCGATGAAGAGCGGGGACCGCTGTTGGAAGCTGATTCGAAACGCATGCCTCAAGAACTGGAGAAACGCGGTCTGTCTTAGACCGCAAAATTAGTGGCTGAACGCTTTGTCATAGACGATATTCCGGTCGAATTGCACTGCCACGACCAGCGTCGTACACGGATTGGTATGACCATCGACCCCGGCGGTTTTGTGGTGCTGGACGCGCCTGCGAGTACAAGTTACGACGAAGTTGAAGAAATCGTCAGGCAGCATGGACGCTGGCTGAAATACAGAGTGCGTAAAATTCAGGAGGAAACCGCACACCTGGGCAAACTATCGCTTAAGACTGGCGAATTGGTTGCGTATCTGGGTTCAGCACTGGAACTTCGGCAACACGCCTCGCCCGATACCCTGATCGAAGGCGGAGTTCTGTACGTACCAGAGGGCGACGACGAAGCTGTGAAAGCAGCGGTACGCACCTGGTATCGACAACGGGCGAAGGAAGCTTTTAGCGAGGTGTTTGAGAGTTATGCATTCCTGCCCTGGCTGGCTGAAGTGAAGCCGCGCTGGCGGCAACGTTTTTTGCGTCGCCGCTGGGGCAGCTGCAGCGATCGAGGGGAGATCACGCTTAACACGCACCTCGTCCGAACGCCGTTGCGGCTGATCGAATATGTAGTCCTCCATGAACTCTGCCATCTCGTGCATAGGGATCATTCGCGAAGATTTCATGCGCTGCTTTCTCAGCACATGGATGATTGGCAAGAGCGCAGTGCGGAGCTCGGGAAAAACGTAGGTCTTCTTTTAGACGACTTCTAAAAAAGGGGGATGGTAATGAGAGGAACGGCACTCTGCATCACGCTTACGAGCCTGATTCTTTCTGCGGTTGGAGTCTGCGCTGAGGAGATAAAACCTGGGATTCTGCGCACGCCTGACAGTCGCTTTGAAAATCTTGCTGACTTTCCGTACACGCCCCGATACGCGCAGGTAGGTGAAGTTCGCATCCACTATATCGATGAAGGACCACGCGACGCAGAAACGATTCTCCTGATACACGGTGAGCCTACGTGGAGCTACTTGTTTCGAAAGATGATTCCAGTCTTCCTGGAAGCAGGATATCGGGTGGTGGCGCCAGACCTTGTTGGGTTTGGGCGATCTGACAAGTACATCGATGAAGACATGTACAGCTACGTGATGCAGGTGGACCATATGGTGCATCTTGTCGAAGAACTCGAGCTCGAGGACGTAACGTTTTTCGGACAGGACTGGGGCGGGCTGATCGGCTTGCGGGTGGTTGCAGCTCAGCCAGAACGTTATGCGCGTGTTGTGGTGTCCAATACCGGTCTACCTGCGGCCAGCGGGTTCAGCGGCTGGATCGGGTATCCGCTGTTTAAACTAGCGGTGTGGTGGGAAGGGCCGATGACTTTTGAAGAGCTCGTCGAAAACGTAACTTTCCCGAGGTGGGTGGCTTACAACTACTATGTTGAAGATCTGCCGATAGGCAGGCTTATGACCCGTATGGGCGGAGATGACGGGGTCAAGGCGGCATACGAAGCACCTTTTCCAGAGCAGCGCTACAAAGCCGCGGCACAGATCATGCCCTATCTTGTCCCTTCCCAGCTGCGCGAGAACGAGGAGGTCTGGCGGTCGGTTTATGAAAAGTGGGATAAGCCGTTTTTGGTGGCGTTCACAGACTCAGATCCGGTCACCAGAGGGGGCGAGGCTGCTTTCCTTCAAAGAGTGCCAACCGCCCAGAACGTGACCATCCGTGGGGCGGGTCACTTTGTGCAGGAAGATGCGGGGCCGCAACTTGCGCAGCTGATTGTAGATTTTATGCAGGACCGCGAGTTGCCAGATGAGATTTCGACCACGAGCGCCGATGCAGTTTTCCACAATCGTTTGTCGCCGGATGAACAGACCCAAGGGTGGCGCCTGTTGTTTGATGGGCAAAGCCTTGCTGGCTGGCGGAACTATCAGGCCGGCGATGTCAAAGATGGCTGGGACGTGTCGCATGGCACGCTCCGATTGAGAGGTGAGGGGGGAGATCTGCTTACCACCGAAGCATTTGAGCAGTTTGATCTATCTCTGGAATGGCGTGTCTCCGCCGGTGGCAACAGTGGCGTTTTTGTACTGGCTGATGAGGAAGAAGACCGGGTTTATTACAACGCCCCGGAAATCCAGATTCTGGATGATGTTGAACACCCGGATAACAAAGACCCAACCCATCGTTCCGGGTCGCTTTACGATCTTGTGGCGGCTCCCGCAGACTCTCAGAAAGCGGCGGGCGAGTGGAATCTGATGCGGGTAAAAGTGGAGCAGCGCCGGTTGTCGGTCTGGCAGAACGATTACCTGGTAACAGAATTGGACCTGAATTCACCAGAGTGGGCGGCCATGGTGGCGGACAGTAAGTTTGCCGCGTGGAGCGGGTTCGGCAAAAACCAGCGCGGTCACATAGGTTTGCAGGATCACGGTAACGAGGTTGCGTTTCGCAACATAAAAATTCTCGATCTGAGTTCGCAACAAGAATGAACACGTTTGAGGGTTTTGACTACGAAGTTGTGGTTGTCGGCTCCGGCGCAGGTGGGGGTATGGCAGCCTATGAACTCGCGCGAAGAGGCGTACGTGTGCTGATGCTTGAAGCAGGGCGCGACTATGATCCGTATACGGAAACGCCTATGTTCCAGACAGCAGCAGACGCGCCGCTCCGAGGTGTGGGTACACCCGACAAACCCTTTGGCTTTTTTGACGCGACGGTAGACGGCGGTTGGGAAGTACCGGGTGAGCCGTATACAACCGCCGAAGGCACGGACTTTATCTGGTGGCGTGCTCGTATGCTGGGAGGGCGTACAAATCACTGGGGGCGGTATTCGTTGCGTTTCAGCCCGCATGACTTCAAAGCATTCAGTCGCGACGGATTCGGCGCAGATTGGCCGATGGAATACCAAGATCTGGAACCTTGGTATGAAAAAACTGAGAAGGTTGTGGGTGTGTGTGGCGACAACCCCGGACTGGACGACATTCCGGACACCAAGCCCGGTATTCTGCACACGCCGCCACCGGGGCGTGTGTATGAGCGTTTGGTAGAAGCTGCCTGCCGCAAGTTGGGCATCCCGGTAGCCCATATGCATCGCGCGATCATAACCGAGCCTATTGAAGGTGATCCTCGTCAGCCGTGTTACTGGGCAACGCCCTGTGGTCGCGGTTGTTCAATTGGCGCTGCGTTTCAAACCCCCACGTCGGTAATCCCAATGGCCAAAGCGACGGGGAACCTCAAGGTGGTAACAGATGCAATGGTCTCCCGCCTGGGCATCGACGACGAAGGTAAGGTAAACCTGCTGGAGTATGTTGACCGCCTTACTGGACGCACGGTGAAGCTGAAGGTGGATACCGTCGTGCTCGCTGCGAGCGCTTGTGAATCAGCCCGCCTGCTGCTGAATTCCCGCACGGAACATTTTACGAATGGTCTCGCCAATTCCAGCGGGCAGGTAGGTAAAAATCTTTTGGACAGCACGGGAGCCAACATCACCGCTAACGTGCCGGGTCTGCAAAACCGGCCGCGCTACAACGAGGACGGTCATACGGGTAACCACCTGTTTGTGCCCTGGTGGGGGCATGCAGCCCAGGCACGCGGCGAGCTTGATTTTGCGCGGGGTTACCACTTCGAGATTTCAGGCGGTTTTGGTATGCCGAATGCCGGTCTCGGACGTTATGCGCAAGCGTATGGAGAGCCTTTGAAAGCGGGTATCCGTGCGGACTACGGATCCTACATCCGGCTTGCGCTGCGCGGCGAGATGGTGCCCTCTGAGCGTTGTTTTATGGATATTGACCCGGAAGTGAAAGATAAGTGGGGCATTCCCGTACCCCGCTTTCACTGGCGCTGGAGCGAGCAGGAGTTGAACCAGGTTGCGCACGGTCTGGAAACGGGGAAGCAGATTTTCAAATTGCTGAAGGCGGACCTTATCGAGCCCGCCGATCGCACCCCTGAAGAGGCGATCTTGAAAGGCGGCGAGATTATCCATGAAGTAGGCACCACACGTATGGGTATGTCGCCGCAGGACTCGGTTACGAATAGCTATGGCCAGACCTGGGATCACAAGAATCTGTTCATCATGGATGGCGGCGTGTTTGCGTCTAACCCACATAAAAACTGTACGTTGACCATCATGACGCTGGCGATGCGCAACGCCAGCCATCTCGCTGGCGCGCTCGGAGGGGGTGCGCATGGGTAAGTTTGAGCGAGGTCTGTCCAGACGCGAAGCGTTGTCGCGTGCCGGTGCGCTTGTCAGTGTGCTGCCGATGCAGGGTTGTTCGGTGGCAGAAATTGCGGCGACAACCGATCTACCGGAGAATTGGGAAAACCTGATGGCATGGCCTCATGCAATCGAACGCGAGGTGAACTCATCAGGATATGGTACCGACCCGAATCTCATCAGCCCGCCGCCGATTCCGTGGCCAAATGTGCTGACGAACGAAGAGCTGAACGTCCTCGCCGAAGTTGCAGAGTTTCTCTGTCCGGGTGCAACCAGTGCGCGCGTGCCAGAGGTTCTCAGCGAGTGGTTAAGTGCCCCATACCCGGCACAAAGCGCTGATAGGGATCTGATAGTACCGGGCCTCGTTTACCTGAACTCAGAAGCGCGGGTGCAATTTGGAACCGGGTTTGCTGATTTGTCAGAGGCTCGCCGCAGTCAGATGTTGGTGCCCATTTTGAGTGCGGCCGATCAATCGACCAGCGCAGGCATTGTCCCTGTATTTCTCGCGAGACTACGCGCATTGATAGCGGGAGCTTATTTTTCCTCTGCTGAGGGTAGTGCTGAGCTCGGCTATGTTGGCAATCGGCCGATCGCGGGAGCTTACCCGGGCCCAAGTCGAGAAGCGGAAGCGCACCTCGAGAGTCTGTTGGCGGAACTGGGACTCTAGATTTTCTTCGGATCCCGCAACGCCCTGTTGCGAGGTCTGACCTCCGCTGTGTACAAGGCGTCCGTGTGTTGTCCTGTGTTGCCGGGCCGAGCGTCTTCCGTCGTGATGAGATGACGCAGACGACTGGTGGAGCCGATGATGGCGGCGCCTTCGTAACTATTAAATCCCTGAATTGAGGCCTCTACGATTAAACCTCTATCGTTGATCGCGCGCTCCACCGCAAGGCGCTCCATGGGCACCTGATCGCCGAAGGAGAAGAATATATGCTGACCGTGTTGATTGGCGGTCAATCCGGCCAGAGCGCGATCCAGAAACAGCTCAGCCCCTTCCAGAGTATAGGGTGGGTCTGTCTGCACCACATCGAATCTGCCGTTGAGGTCTGCTTGCAGCGGGTTCCGTAAATCGGCCAGCTGCGTGTGGATGTTCACGCGGAGCTCTGCAGCGGCAGAATCGATGCACGCAAGAATTCGTTCATCGATGTCCAGCGTGGTAATCGCCGCGACAGTCAGGTTGTGCACGGAGGCGTAGCTTGCGATTGCGAGGGAGATCAGGTCATCGTCGCCGAGAATCAAAATGTTTCGCCCTTCGATGGCACCGCTTGCGTGCATGTACTGGGCTCGGGCGATTGAGCACTCCGGGGTTGCCCGCGCCTGGTCTAAGGTCACATCGGCGGCAAAGTCACCCCGATATTTGTTGAATAGGTCCAGGGCTGCCTGTTCCTGGAATGCATCTCCAACATTTGCTGGATCTGCAGAAATCGTTCCTGAGCCTGCAGTCAGGCCGAGATGCTCGGTTGCGAACTGCAAACCCCGTGCGGAAAGCAGCAGTCCCTTTGCGTCTCTTGTTAATAATGCTTCCTGTTCCAGTTCACGTCGAACCGCCGCCAACACGGGGACGGGTAGGCTCACTTTGACCGCCAGCGGTTTGATCGGCACCGGGCCCATCTGGAAGATTTGTGTGATGATTTGACGCACACCTTCCGCCCCTTCCCGCAGGTCTGTACGCTCGGCGATGGTGTTCAGCAAGGCTGGGGACAAGGGGGCAGGGCTGCTCATCGGTTATGTTTCGCTCGAAGATGCTCCGGTAGGAGCTGCGCTGATGCCGCGTGTGACGATCTGTTTTTCAAAACCTTTAGACGGTTCGAGAGCGGCAACTACTTTCTCAAGTACAACCTCGATATCCATATCCGGGTTACAGAGCAGGACATCCAGAGCAGCGTAATCGTATTCGGGCCATGTGGTGAGCATGATGTGAGACTCTGCGAGAACGGCGATAGCGGTCAAACCATGTTCGGGATAACTCGTCATGGACTCATTGACGATGGTTGCACCCACTGCCTCAGCTGCATCACGCAGCAGGGTTTCGCAAAGGTCCGGGTTGTTGATAGTGCTATTGCAGCCATACAGGTCGGCAATAAGCTGATTGATCTTCATAAGTTCTTGTACTTCTTAGGCGAGCGCCGGAACGAGCGCGGACTCTACCACATCGACGAAATACGAGCGTCAGGTAATACGGCCTGATATCACCAGGCGCACAGTGCGCGCACTGCGCGCAACCCTGTTGCCACGGGCGTCCATTCAGCGGTGGCGCTGACCCGCCAGACTTCGCCGGTATCGGTCCCCACGATCACGCCACCTTCCCGTTCTGGATCGATGGTAAGACCGTGGAAGTTTGCTTTCGATGGTGTATGCGGCGCATCGGTGAGCGGTCGCCATGACAGCCCCTCGTCGTCAGAGCGAAACAGCATCGCGCCCGCACCGCCTTCGTCTTTGTAGCTTGAGAATGCCGTTGGGGCACTCGCTACCGTCAGGGCATGTGGTGCTCGCGGGTCGATGCACATCGGGCGAGAGTAGCGTGGTTCAATGCCTCGCCAGCGGTATTCCCATGACTGGCCGAAGTCGTTTGAGTAAAAGACACCGGCATTGCCTTCCACCATGGGTGCGACCCCATCGAGGCGGCCGTAACCGGTGGATGCGAACAGCGTGTCTGATTTAGCAGGGTGCTGAAAGAGCATATGCAGATCGGGATTGTCTCCGGGCAGCACAAGTTGCCAGGTTTCACCCCCGTCGCCTGAGCGCATAATGCCGCCCACTTCAACACCTGCACAGATTCTGTTCGGGTTTGTGCTATCCACGACTACCGCGCGCGCCGCCGCGGGCATTGGCGGTTCTACGGGCACACACCAGTCTTTCGCTTCAGGCGCGTTTGCGAACGTATCGACAGGTTCCCAGTCGAGAGTTTCCAGGCTTGCTACGTAGAGACCCGCGGGCTGTGTCCCAACAAGTATGCGGTTGTTGTCCAGCTCACGTATCTGCCAGACCGCCAGGTTTTCAAGCCCCGCGGAGGTCCAAGTTCGACCATTATCGAATGAGGCGTGAAGTCCGCCCACGCTTCCTGCGAAAAGCGTCGAGCGGATACGCACAATCTCTCGGACACTCCCGCATTGCAGACGTTGTACCGAGTCTGCTGTGTCGCTGCCACCCGCCTCATAAATGCCGTCGCTTGTGCCCGCTAATACCTGCATGACATGCCTCCCCGCAATCTCCTGCGGATAATGCTGTTAATGATGTGTCCAGCGCAAGATAAGCCCGCAACGCGTGCCAACGCTAGCGCGAAGATGGCAGGCCGACGGTCATCCCGCCATCCACCACCATTTCCGCTCCTGTGATGTACTGACTTTCATCCGATCCCAGGTATACGGCCATACCGCCGATATCTCGAGCTGGATCTCCCATCTTGCCGATTGGCAGTGTGCTTTCAATACTTTCACGTAGTGCTTTCGGGTCGGGAGCTGCCCGGAAGATCGGGTCCATGATAGGGGTATCGATGACCCCCGGATGGATGGAGTTACAACGTATTCCCACACCGGCCACTTCGATGGAGACCGTTTTGGTCAGCAAGCGCACACCACCTTTGCTCGCAGAGTAAGCGACACCCCCGAGTTGTCCGCGTAATCCGACGACAGATGAAAGATTTATAATCGAACCCGCCGGGCCGCCAGCGTTCACTTTCATTGCTTTGACGCCGTGTTTGCATCCCAGAAACACACCCGTGAGGTTGACGTTGAGAACGCTTTGCCACTGCTCAAGTGGTGTTTCATCCACAGGACAGGAGGTGAATATTCCGGCGTTGTTCACAAGTATGTCGAGGCGTCCAAAATGACTAGTGACGTGGTCGATCACCGCTATCCATTGCGCTTCGTCTGCGACATCCTGTTGCAGGAAGTTAACATCGAGGCCATCGGCGGTGGCGCGCAAAAGGTCGGCGTTGATGTCTGTGATAATGGTGGTGGCACCTTCCTCAGCGTAGCGACTCGCAATGCCTTTTCCCAGGCCTGAGGCACCGCCGGTGATGAGTGCAACTTTTCCGTCCATTCTGCCCATGTTTTAACCTTTTTTGTTTGCCAACTGTTTGCGAGCGGCGTTGACAATCTCTTGCATGCCATCCCATTCAAGCCAATGGTCACACAACTTTTCTATGCTTGTTGCCCATGGGTCGTATGCTTCCGGGTAGTCCAGAAACTGGCCGAAGTAACCGCGATCGGGATGGTCGCTGACGCCGTGAGCGACCCGGCGCGTGCCTTCATGGGGATTCCCGTCGCGCAATCGCCGGATCCGAAAGTAGATGTTCATGCGCGGGTTGGGACCCAGGTTTGGCGTAGGGGTGTGCGGCAAAGCATGTAACGCGATAACAGCATCGCCCGCACCGAGGAGAACCGGGGTGAGTTCCGGCCAGGGCCAGTCTTCGGTGGGTGTGCCAGCGTTTGCCCGCGCCTCAGCGATATGCCGAATTTTGTCGGGCAGGCCGTTACTGTACGGTCGGCCATCATGGTCTACCTTAACTCTGGGCCAGCCGAGACCTTCGGGTCCGACCACACCACCGCTGTCGCGTTGTTCACGGAAACAGGCTTCAACCTCTTCGTGCAATCCCTTAAGAACTGCGAACTGACCGTTGCCCGGCTCCAATTGATCGTTCAGTGCCACACCTACCAGTGTGGTGTAAGAACCGTAGGACAACGTCCGTTCAGGGTTCATCCACAGTAACCCGTCATTGGCGCCGCGTTTTTCGTCATTTTGGCCGAAATACCTGGCGGCATCGAAAGGTCGATGAGTCACGGGATCAATCTCATCCGCGGATTCGGGTAGTTCGCCGGACCAACCCCCATCGACGTGCGTCCCCGGCTTACCGCCGAGCAGGTTGTGGGGTGGGGTGACTGCAACCTGACAGCTGATGACCGGCGGAAATGGTCCCATGACAGTCTCGAGAACTGGTTTCAGGCAGGAATCGTTTAACAGCCCGGTGATGCGTGGATCGGTCGCCAGTTCGCCTGGAACAAGCAGTTGGCGTTCCTCGGTGGGGAGGAAAGACTCGATGAGCGCCTTGGCGGCTTGAACTTTGTCAGCATCAATGGCGCCTCGGATCACTACGTAGCCGTCTTGAAACAATGCCTCTTTTTCGTCGTTGCTCAGATCAATTTTCACGTCTGCCCCCCGCCATCGAGGGATCAATTGTAGAGCATTGTTCCGGGGCAGTATTGTCCCTCCTGGTGCAGACAGGGATGCAACCCAGCGCTACGGAATTGTCACTGCATCTGAATAAGTCCGTGCTTTAAGCCGGTATACACAGCGCTGGAACGGTCATGAACGCCGAGTTTCCGATAAAGGCTCTTAATGTAGTCCGGCACAGTGTGCTTCGACACGCCCATCGTGGACGCAATCTCGTGATACTTTTTTCCTTCAGCAAGAGCCTGCAGGGTTTGTATCTCCCGCGGTCGCAAGCTGATCGTGTTATCAACATCAGCGACATCATCATGCACGTATCGTTTTAAGAAGTATTTGGTTACCGAGGGGCTGATGGGATTGCCTCGCTCCAGTACCGCTGACATTGCATCGAGGATATGGGGATCCTGCTTTACAAAGTAGCCATCTGCGCCGGCTGCAAATGCATCCATGACAGAGGTTTCGTCATCGTAAATGGACATCACCATCGAGCGCTTGTTATGTGGCCGGTTGTTCAGCATTCGGATGAGGTCAAATCCACAGCCGTCGGGCAGCGCTTTGTCTGCAACAAGAAGATCGTACCTACCGTATAGACGTGGCAGTGCATCTGCGAAGCTGCCGACAGCATCCCAGATCCGGAAACGTTCGTCGCTTTGGATAAGTTCTACAATTTCAGCCTGGACGGCGGGCTCATCTTCGACTAACAACACGGTGGATGGCGTTTCGTCGGGGATTGAAATCTCCATCATGTAGCTGGCTCCTGTCGTATTGGGTTGAGAATAGGTAACTGCACTCGCACTGAAGTACCGCACTCTGTGCCCGTGATTTGACTCGTGCCACCAATCTCTTTGCATCTGTGTTCGATGTTGTTCAAGCCGCGGCCGTATGACTGTCCTTTGTATCCCACGCCGTTGTCCTGCACTGTCACCGTCAATCTCGAGTTGCTGGCAACTGCGGTGATATCCACGCGGGAAGCACCTGCGTGTTTAAGGACATTGCTTAGGGACTCTTGCAGGATTCGATACAGGGCAAGCAGCCATGTAGGTTGCACCGCGATACCAGACGGGATGTCGGTTGTCTCTACCTTGGCTTGCAGTTCGTATTGCACGAGCCATGGCACCAGCTTTTTCTGGAACTTTTGCAACGCCAAAGCCAGATCTTGAGCGTGTGTTTCGTCCAGAGCATCGATAATTGCGCGCAGATCCAGCAAGGACTCTTCCGCGTGCATGACAATGTTAGCGGCCCGATCATCGGTCTTGTCGCTGCTCTCCAGCCGTCGGGCCATATATAGAATCCCCGCCAGCTTGCCACCCACCCCATCATGTACCTCGCGCATGATTCTGCTGCGTTCAGAAAGAACAGCTTCGTTTGCCCTGGCGGATGCTAGCTCTTCGTAGGCAGATGCCAGCTCCTGTTTTGCGGCTGACACCTCAGCTCTGAGTTCGCGAGTGTAGTTGCGCTGCACCCTCAAGGCAGAACTGAACTGGTGGCCTGCGATCATACAGAAGGCAAGTACGACAAATAGCGGCGACAGGTTCGACAACTGCATGGAGATCATCTGGCCGACAACAATAGGCGTGGTGTCATGAACGATCAAAGCAAAGGCCAGGCCAAACAAGATAAGCGACCAGAGTTTTGCGAGGCTGAATTCAGTCCGAAAATAACGAAGCAGAAGCCCGACGGTTAAACAACCAATGACGAGCGCGCTCAATCGCACCGCCGTGTTGGAAACAAAGCTGCCGTGCACCGGTGCATACACATCCCCCAGGGTGATGATGCTGGCGCCAATCAGGCCGACGATGAGCAGCCGTATATCACTCGCAAACGTTGCGTGGGGTCTGATCAAGCGTCGCGCGAACAGGTAGATGGAGGTGAGTGTGCCGATACTGCCGACGAAGTAGGTAGCGGCGCGGAAAAGGGGTGGCTCTATGAAGGGGTCAGCGAAGTACCACGAGCGCATTGCGGCGAAGCAGACGATGCAGAAGAACAGCCCATAAACTGGGTCACGACCGCCGAAATTGAATACAACAAACGACAGCACGCCGAGCATGACAAATACACCGATGCTGATCTTTGGGACATCGGTTGCCATGAAACGGTGCAGGTTGTAAGCGAGTTTGAGCGCATCATGCGGTCCAATGAAGAAAGGGTTCAGGAAGTGATAGCGGTCGGCTTCGTTAGTCACGATGATATCGAGGATATTTTCGTCTGCGCGAAGGAGGGAAACGGGTAGACGTGTAAAACCAGGGTGAAAATGCAGATCTCGCGGTGATTCGAGGGGCGCACCGAAGTCGTCCAGATGGATACCATTCAGAATTACCCGCGCAGAACCTGCGAAACGGGGTACAAAAACAGCGAGTCGCTCCTGGCTTTGATTTGTGAATTTGGTGCGGTACACATCGAAGCAAGGCTGCGGCGTGACCTTGCACGTGCGACCCGGCAGGGTAATCTTCTGCCAATCTGCTCCAACATCGAGAGGCAGGGTTTGAGTGGACTGTACCGCAACCTTGTTTATTGGCGGCAGGTCGGCGATATCGGTATCCAACGCCAACCAGATGGCATACGCAGCAGTGATCAGAACCAGGGCTGAGAGGAAGCAGTTGGCGAGGAAAAGCCCGGGATGCTGGACAGGGAAGCGGGCAAGCATAGTCACAAGATTAGCGGGTTGGGTGCCGCACCGATCTCCCTAGAGTTAGGGGTTTGCGACATGTCGCGTTGGTTTATGCAGCCGGCCTATCCAGCCATGTATCAATTTGCATAGTCGCCCCAGAAAACGATACGCCACTCACCATCGATCATCACGAGGTCATGCACAATGCCCGCCGGGTTTGATGCACCGAGCCCATCATCGCTGTAAATACGCACACGCCACATTTCGGGATGGATGTCGTTGCCCACGAGTTGGGTTCGCAGATTGGTGCGGGTCCAGGTAGATAACGTCTCGTACTGATCCATAGCAGTCTCAAAGGGCAGGTCGTTGGGATTGATCGCTTCAAGGTAGGAGGGGGATACGAGGATTTGCATGGGTTGCCAGTCACCGGTCATGGCTGCCTCGTATGCGATCATCATTGCGTCCTCGGGGGAGCGGCCATGTTTATCAAGCAATGGTTGTGATGGTGAGCACCCCACCAGCGAAAGAGTGCCCGCCAGTAAGAATTTGTAGAGTGGTTGACGCAGTGATGTGTTCATCGAAACATCAAATCACGTTGCTAAGACCAGACAATCCCACAAATGTGGGACTGCGTGCAGACGCGGGTACCGAAAGGTTTGAGGCTGAACGCCGTGCGTCCAGCCTCAATTACGATCAAAGATTATTGGCGTCAGGAAATATGCCGTTGTGGTCGAAACGCGCGTCGTGAGGCAAGAGATAATCTACATACTCAGTCACGTATGTCAGATTCGGATCGGGATTGCCTACGTAGTTGCGAAACGCGGTGATTTTGCCTTCCGTGTCAAAGTCGCGTTCGATGCGTCGATCGATGTCGCCGTCACCGTTCACATCGCGCTCCCACATGGTTTCCTGATCGGCAGCGTTGAAGGTGCGACGTATTAACGACTCGACATCCCCGTCCAGGCCGTTATCCCTGCCCAGGTAGGTGATAAATCGACGACGTTCGAGGTGATCAAGACCCGCACGGACGATATCCTGGGTCTCCAGAAAGTTAACGCCGCTCCAGAGTCTTGTCACCGTTCCGTCCGGATTGTCTACCCAGTTAAAGGTGTAGTTGGTCTCGTAGAAACCGTCGGCATTGGAATCGATGGTGATCTGTGATTCACGCGTGTCCGTGGGGTTTGTAAATACCCAGCGCTTGTAATAGTCGAATTGCCCGTCACCATCAGTGTCGCGAGACTCATCCTGAAAGTAGCCGGGCAGATGGTAGTTGTACTGTGTATGTCGATCCCACGTGCCATCGTTATCTGAATCCAGTCGCCAGACGATAACGTCCAGGTCGGTGTTGCGAAACCATTCCTCAATGACGTCCTGGGCTCCGTCGGCGCCGGGATCGCCGTTTGCATCCTGCGAGTCTGTTTCCTGGCGTATGATATTGCCAACAGCGTCATGCACAAACGTGCGGCGATAGTTTATGACTCCGCTCGCGTTGCGGCGCTCCATGGCAAACATGCGACCAGCGCCGTTGTACAGGAATTCCCAGGTATAGGCGTTCGGCTGGCTCGATGCATAAGCGTCTGCGTAGTCGGTTTGGGCTTCAACCAACCGGCCGGTGTCGTTGTTAAACGTATGGGTGAAGATTTCGTCCGGCTCGCCGTTGTTGTTCACGTCCCTCGCCGTGATGATATAGCCAAATTCGGGTGGTCCTATTTGCAGGGTGAGGTCCGTTTGGGCGGAGCGGCCGCGAGCATCCGTCACTGTCACGGATACAGCGTAGGCCGTGGCAGCATAATCGGTCGGCGTTCCGGAAATTTCTGCCAACGTATTGGTCAGACCTGGCGGCAAACCGGTGATTGTGAAATCGAGCGGGGTGCTGCCGTCTTGAACCGCGATATTGGTGTTCGGATAAACCGCAGCTTTGCGGCCATCGGGCAGACTTGTGGTAGTGATGGTCGGCGCGGGTGCGTACACGATGAGGGATATCTGCAGTGAATCCGTTCGATTGCGGTCATCCGTGGTCATCACCGTAAAAGTGGTTGAGTTGACCGTTGTTGGCGTACCGGAGAGTTCGCCACCCGCGGACAGGCTGAGACCTGGCGGTAAGTTTGCCGCGCTCCAGCTCAAAGGCTGAGTGCCACCTTCGGCGGTCAGGGTAACGGCCTGCATTTGTGTGTTTACCTCGACATCTGCAAGCGTTGCGCTGTTGATCTGCGGTGCCGCCTCTATGATCAATATGTTTACCGCTATGGTGTCACTTCTGTTTGCCGCGTCAGTCACGGAGATTTCGGCCGCAAACGTACCAGCTGCGGTGGGTGTGCCTGCGATGGTGCCACCTGTTGAAAGGGTTACGCCATCAGGTAGCGCGCCGGAGGTGACCGTCCAGGCGAGTGGCGCCTGGCCCCCATTCGCAGTGAGTTCGACGGTCTGGTAGTCCATGCCAACCTCGCCATCACCAAATGCAGCGGACGATATTTCCGGCGGGGGTATGCGCCGTGACGAGTCATCGCTGCAGGCAAAAACGCCCAGGGCGATAACACCCAGGATGAGGATTTTAATCAGGTTCATGTTCACTCCTTAAAACGTTGCTTAACCTGAAGGATTCGGTTCGGGAGTGATTCAACTTGGCTTGGTGTAACAGACCATTCCCACAATTGTGGGTCGCACTTGAGACTGTGATAGAGGTCTCGTAGAAATTTGGTCCAGGTGGAACGAACTGCACAAAACTTAAGCGACGTTGCAACTGGTGTTGCGTTCGTACAGGCTCTTGAGTTGGTGCCTGAATTCGGAAATGGAGAGATAAATGAAAGTAGGACTCGCGTTTGCCAGCAGCATCGCTATCGACGGTGCGCAGTCTCTGGAGTTGCTTAAACGAGCGGAAGCTGCTGGATTTGAATCTGCGTGGGGAGGGGAGCATGTCATCATGCCGGATGCCATCGACTCCGCTTATCCGTACACCCCGGATGGCAAAATTCCGGCGGAACCCGAAACCCCGATTCCCGATCCGTTGATCTGGCTGGCGTTTGCCGCTGCGGCAGCGCCAACGCTCAGATTGGGAACGTGTATTTTGATCGTGCCGCAACGCAATCCACTGATCCTGGCTAAAGAACTCGCAACGCTGGATCAGCTTTCCGGAGGGAGAGTGGAGCTAGGCCTCGGCGTTGGCTGGATGAAAGAGGAATTTGATGCGCTGGGCGTACCCTGGGAAAAACGAGGCGCGAGAAATGATGAGTACATTGACGCGATGCGCGCGCTTTGGGCGGGTCCGCACGCTGAATATCACGGCGAATTCGTCGACTTCCCTCCAGTTACCTGTAGTCCGAGACCCGTGAACGGATCTATCCCCGTCATTGTGGGTGGGGATACCGAAGCGGCGCTCAATCGTGCGGTCCGACTAGCGGACGGCTACTTCCCGGGGGAAGGAGACTTTGAGCGATTAGGTGCGCTCCTCGGGCGCTTGAAGAACAAAGCCGAAGCCGCCGACAGGGACCCTTCGTCGATCGAGATCAACGTGATGTTCGGTGCCCAGATGATGGACCCGCCAGCGGGTATTGAGCAAATGCTGGAGCTAGTGTAGTGTCCCATAAGTAACTTTCTGAATGATTGATGGTCAAAAGAGGTATCCTAGTCAACAGATTCGGAGTACCCCATGGGCCGACCAAACCAACCGATCACAGTTTCCGATGCAGATCGAGCTCAGCTCGATGCCATTGCCGGCTCTCGAAGTTTGCCGCACAGCTTAGTCATGCGGGCGCAGATGATTCTCTATTCCGCAGATGGCCTGGGCAGCAATGAGATTGCACAGAAGTATGATGTGACCCCCCAAACTGTGACACATTGGCGTCGTCGCTATCGGGCACAAGGACTGGCAGGGCTACACGATGAGTTGAAGTCAGGACGGCCCCGCGAGATTGGCGATGAACAAGTGGCTGAGATGATTAACTTGGTATTGCAAAAGACCCCTCCGGGCGCCACACATTGGACGGTGCGTGGGGTGTCGGACGAAACCGGAATCTCAAAAAGTCAGGTACAACGCTACTTCAGTTTGTTCGGTCTACAGCCACATCGCAGTAAATCGTTCAAGTTATCCACAGACCCGTTCTTCGTTGAAAAGGTGCGGGATATTTGCGGCCTATACTTGAATCCACCAGACAATGCGCTGGTGTTGTGCGTGGATGAGAAGAGCCAGATCCAAGCATTGGAGCGCACTCAACCGGTATTACCCATGGGGCTCGGCTATGTGGAAGGTGTGACCCACGACTATAAACGGCACGGGACGACGACATTGTTTGCAGCGCTGGATATCGCGACCGGTCAGGTGCTGACCCAATGTAAAAAGAGGCATCGTCATCAGGAATTTTTAAGCTTTTTGAGACACATCGACCGTAACGTCCCACCAGACCTGGACGTGCATTTAGTGATTGATAACTACGCCACCCATAAGAGCCCCAAGGTTAAGGCTTGGCTGGCCCGGCGACCGCGCTACCACGTGCACTACACACCGACTTACTCATCTTGGCTGAATCAAGTAGAGCGTTGGTTTGGGATCATTACCCAACGTGCGATCCGTCGCGGCTCGTTTCAAAGCGTGAACGATTTGAAGTCGAGCATTAACCGGTTTGTTGAGCAATACAACCAACATCCGCAACCCTTTCAGTGGGTCGCGACTGCTGACTCGATTCTAGACAAAGTCGCCAGAATAACGAAAGCTATTTCTGGGACAGGACACTAGGCGTAGATCGAATTATGGTGCCTGCGTTCTTCTTCGCGGGGCCAGATGGATTGGATCGGCTGAGCGAATTTGGTGAGACCGTTATTCCCCTGGCAAAGGGATGATCGCACTGGTGGTATTCCGCACCCGCGGGACTATCATGTTAGGCTCGACCAACTATGCAAACGGCGGAGGGGAGTATGGTTAAGTTTGTAGATCCGCGCGGTGAGGTGGCAACACCCATCGAGCCATACGAACTCGGACGGGATATTCGCTCTGATCAGGGCGATGGCGTCACGGTGGCGCTACTCGCGAACGGATTCCCGGATTCTGAGAATTTTCTGGTAAAGGTAGGTGAGGCACTGATCGAACGACTGCCGAAGCTGAAGGTTAAGCTCTGGAATAAACGCAATGCGGGTGTGGCTGCGAACGATGAAATGCTCGCAGAGATAGAAGCGACCTGTCAGGTTGCCATTGCGGCCTACGGTCACTGAGGCAGTTGTACTACCGGCACCGTGCGTGACGGCGTAAACATTGCTAGAAAAGTGGGTATTCCCGTGGTCGCTCTTGTCACAGAAGAATTCTGGCCCCAGGGGGACTTTATTGCCCAGTCACTGGGTATGCCATCCGTGCCAAGAGTGAAGTTACCCCATCCTGTCGCCGGGACAGGGGCGGTCAACATGCGTGCCATCGCGGAAGAGATGGTGGATGAAATTGTTTCCAGATTGGCTGCGTAACCCATGACCCAATGGTTGGAAGCGCAAAGCGAAGAAGCTGCGATTGAGATGCTTCACGAGATGGGGTGCACCGACGGTCTGCCCGTTGTAATCCCCACTGAAGAACGGGTAGCGAGACTGGTGCTGGCCAGTGGGCTGGATGCAGATGTCGTGCTTGGTGAGGTGGGTCCCGCGCTCGGCCAGGCAACCGTCGAAAAGGTTGCCACTGCCGCGGTGATGGCCGGGTGTACGCCCGATCACTTCCCGCTCGTCATCGCTGCAGTAAAAGCAATTGTTGATCCACGTTTTGATTTAACGGAGCTGCAGGCAACGACACATTGCACCGCACCGCTGATCATCGTAAACGGCCCGGCAAGGTTTGAGTGTGGCGGCGTCGCTTCAGGATATGGCGCACTGGGTCCCGGCCATCGGGCTAATGCGAGTATCGGGCGTGCGCTCAGGCTCTGCATGATCAATATCGGAGGCGGACGTCCGGGCATATCTGATATGGCCCTCCTGGGACATCCAGGTAAGTTCACCTACTGCCTGGCGGAAGCAGAGGAAGATTCGCCGTTCCCACCGCTGCATACAAGTCTTGGCTACGACGCTGAAGACAGTGTGGTTACAGTACTTGGCTGTGAAGCACCGCATTCTGTTCTCTATAGTGACAATGCTGACGATCCGGAGGACGCGGAGAAGCTCCTACATGTTTTGTCTGTCGGGTTGGCAAACATTGCCACCAACAATGCCATCCTTTGCTCAGGCAGTGCGTTGGTGGTACTGGGCCCGAAACACGCAGAAGTATTTCGTCGCTCAAATATGAATCGCGAGGCTGTGACGAAACGGTTGTGGGAACTAACCCACTTACCGACAAGCGAGCATGATCGTTACGGCGGCGAGTTTGGTTCACGCTTTGAAACGGAAACCTACCCCGCGTTCGCCGCGCCTGAGAACATCCTTCTGATGGTTGCCGGTGGAAGCGGGCTTTACTCCATGGTGATGCCCAACTGGGGTGGCGCCACTCATCAAAACAGTCCGGTGAGTAAACTGGTTGAAAACAATCAATTCTGCGAAGTGCCTGGTTTGAGCGATGTGCCAGCCAGCGCCAATCTTGAGGCGGGTTAAGAGGAGGGGATCGTGCCCATTCGAAACGTGTTTGAACACCTGAAAGGGTTGAGCGAAAGCATAGAAAACTTGTCAGTAGATGAGCTTAAAGCGGAGATGAACTCTGGTACCGATCCGCTTGTTATCGATCTCAGAGAAATTCAGGAGCGTGTCGATTTAGGGTGCATACCGGGTAGTGTCCATGTGCCAAGGGGCATGCTCGAGTTCTGGGCGGACCCGGCGAGTCCGTATGCGCGTGACTATTTCGCAGAAGACAGGCGGACGATCGTTTACTGCGCAGGGGGAGGGCGTTCTGTCTACGCGGTCAAAGCCCTCGAGGAGATGGGCTTTACCAATGTTGCCCACCTGGAACCTGGGTTCGGCGGCTGGCAGAAGGCGGGGGAAGAGGTGGAAGATGTTGCGGAAACCAGTCGTTGGGTGCGGCGAAAGTAGGCTTGAAGGTTTCGATGCGCCTGGTTCTGTGTGTCGTTGCCTGCTGCTCGCTCCCTTCCAACGCTGCCGTAGAAGATCGCAAGTGGCGTTACTACCAGTCTGAACACTTCCACCTATATTCCGACCGAGCAGAGAGAATAGTCGCCGAACAAATAAAAGGCTTGGAGCTGTTTCGGGCGGCCGTGTATTGGCTGACCGGACTGGAACCCCGAAAACACCAACACAGGACTGACATACTTCTTCTGGGACGAAATGTGCATTTCAAAAAGCTGTTTCGCAAACAGAACGTGATTGGGTTTATGCAGTCGGGGACGCGGCGAAATTTGCTTGTTGTGGGCAACACGGGGGGAACCTCGACTGGTCCCCATGAAGTCTCATTCCATTCATATGTGCATTATCTGGTTCGAAATGTTTCGGTGTTCAGATACCCGCCTTGGTACGACGAGGGATTCGCGGAGTTGTTGTCGACGCTAATCCATGAAGACGGATTTGTAATGGTCGGCAGAGCTCCAGCCTACCACGCCTATATGTGGGCTAATGAGCCAAGAATGTCGCTTAGTAGGATGTTTTCTACGAAGTCTTTGAGCGAGCTTTCGCGAACCGAGAGATCGCAGTTTAATACTACAAGTTGGCTATTTGTGCATTACGTAATGTTCAGTGAAGCAAGCCGAAGCAATAAACTGGTTGCAAAAAACAGTAGGTTTCTAGAGCTGTTGAATGGCGGGCAGCCGTGGGAAACAGCATTTGTTACTGCGTTTGAGATCGGTGTCGATGAGATGTATGCCAGGATCAAAGAATACGCCGGTGAATCACTGCCGATTTATGAGATTCCAGATCACTTGCTTGACTTCGAAGCTGGATATCAATCAAGAGATCTCAATCGTGATGAGGCGGCCTACTTCCTCGCGTATGCCATTAATGCTGACAACCCTGGAGAGGCGCGCCGCATGTTGCGGACAACGTTTGAACGCAACCCAGAAGATTGGCGTGCGCTTGCAGGAATTGGGGTTACGTATCAGATGGAAGGTGATTTTGCGACTGCGCGAAAGCTCACTTCACAAGCATTAGACAGAGACGAAGGCGACTATCTGCTGCATATAGAATATGCCGATGCGCTGCAAGCTAGCTGTCTGGATCGGCACAGTGAATGTGTCAAAGAGGGTGTACCCGAGAAACTCTTGACTCACTACCAACGCGCATACGAACTTGAGCCCGACTTGTTGGAAACAAATTTTACCTATGCCTCTCAACTAATCGTGCTTGGCAAAGCAGCTGAAGCACTCCCAAAATTGCTTCGAGCGCGAGAGCTGCTTCCATCTCATTACTTGACGACTCGTCGCCTAGGGGAGGCGTACCTGGCTTCGGGAAACCTTGTGGAATCAAGACGTTACTTGGATCGCGCGAACGGTTGGGCTGCAGATTCTCCGCAGGAATTGAAACGTGTTGCGAAATTACTGGCTAAGTTAGACAAAGCCGAAAGGGAGCAAATACATAGTGAACCTTAGGAGGGTCACCACATATCTTGATTTTTTGTGTCACGATACTGAAATTGGTAGCTAGCAAAAACCAATACCGGAGAGCGGATGTCGTTTAACCCTGTGCACACAGTACCGGATGATGTGCTCGATGCCATTGACTATTGCTTTGAGCAGGGGTGGACAGACGGCCTGCCCGTAGTGCCTCCTGAGAAACAGCGTGTGGCGGGCATGTTGGCGATGGAAGGCAGACCCCCCGAGACCGTCATTGCGCATCATCCCGCAACCGGGCTGGAACTCACATTGCAGGCTGCAGCGGTGAATGCGGTGATGGCTGGATGTATTCCAGAGTACTTTCCTGTCGTCGTTGCGGCGTTTGAGGCGATGAATGAGGAAGGGTTCAATTTTCATGGCAGCACGGCGAGTACCGGGGGCTCTGCGCCTTTGCTTATCGTCAGCGGACCTGTGGTTGACGAGATCGGCATGAACGCCGGTGTAAATCTTTTTGGTCCTGGCAATCGCGCCAACGCGACCATCGGTCGGGCGGTCAGACTGATCATTATGAACGTCTTTTCCATGGTTCCTGGCGTTGCGGATAAATCCACCCAGGGGAATCCTGGCAAGTTTTCGTTCTGTATTGCTGAACGAGCTGATGTGAACCCCTGGCCGGGGTTGAACGTGGAGATGGGTTTTCCCGAAGAAGTCAGTTCGGTTACCGTGTTTGCTGGCGCCGGGTTTTGCAATGTTGAGAATCATGGTGGCGACACGCCTGAGTCAATTATTGAGTGTATTGCAGACACGATGGCGAACTACGGTTGTTTGAGTAACGGCCAGTCCGTGGTGGTGCTCTCGCCGGAGCATGCAAAGATTGTTGCATCGACAGGGATGACCAAGTCGGAAGTTCAGGCCGCTCTGTTTGCCAGGGCTGGCCGACCTGTAGATGGGGTTAAGGCGGTTGGAAAATACCTTGAGCGTGAGCACAATCGCCAGGGGGGTAATCCGGTGGTTCGCCGCGGTCTTGAGCCTGCCGACATACTGATCACGGTCGGTGGCGGCGATGCAGGCGGTCATTCAGCGTTTATTCCCTCCTGGAGCCGTGGGCGGGCGTCCATCATGCAGTCGAAACCCATTGGCGTGTGTATAGATTGTTGAGCTGTAATCTGCGGAAGAGACTTGAATGGAACTGATTGATCCGACCGTACCTGGAAGTCAACACGACAATGCGCGGGCACCTCGCCTGGAGTCGTTAGAGGGCAAGACCATCGGTGTACTTTCCAATGGCAAGCTGAATGCCGATGAATTGTTGGATGCAACCGCAAATCTCTTCCACAAGCGTTTCGGCGGCACACTCCTGAAACGGGTGTATAAATCGAATCCGAGCGCGCCGGCGCCGACCGAAACACTGACCAACCTTGCGCATGAGGCGGACTACATAATAACTGCAGCAGGGGACTGAGGCAGTTGTTCAACGTGCAGTGTGCACGACGGCATTACTTTGGAACAACTTGGTGTACGCACGGTGGTGCTGTGTACACAACCTTTTGAGGTTACGGGGAACAACATCGCGCGTGTCATGGGCATACCCGACTACCCGTTTGTTGTACTCGATCATCCGCTCGGCAGTATCAGTCAGGCCGCGATCGATGAGCGTGCCGCCTCAGCGTTTGAACAAGGTATGAAAATACTCACCGAGTAGTACAACGTTTCAACTGCTCCCTTGAACACGACAATCTTTCTCGTGATACTCAAGCCAGAGGCTTTTTAGGCCCGCACTATAAGAAGGGGTAAAGGGGAGGCTGCCGTGTCGTTGAGGCCGCCGTGGCTGCAGGTGATTCTGGTTTGTGTCAGCGCGTTTGTCGTCGCCGACGGCCATGCAGCGGACGTCGCTAAACTCCCGGATCAACCCGCCCAGATCTCCTCATTAAGCGGTATAGCTTATCAACATGGTTATGCGTTTCTTTCTACGCCGAAGTATGGGCCTGATGTCACCCACTTCGAATATGTAAATCCAGATGCGCCCAAGGGGGGCAGTTACCGGTTCAGAGAAATGGGTAACTGGGACAGCTTCAATCCGATTCCGCTGCGCGGTCGGCTGGTCATCGGGGTTTACTACTGGGTGAAACAGTGGCGTTACCTCTGGGACAGCTTATTGCGCGACAGCTTGGACGAGCCAGCTTCCTACTATGGATTGATCGCAGAAGGGGTCGCGGTGGCGGAGGATGGCGCATGGATCGCATTCAAGCTGCGCGAAGAAGCGCGTTTTCACGACGGTACCCCGATTACAGCCGAGGATGTGGCGTACACCTTTGAGGTTTCGACAACGCTCGCCAATCCCACGGTTCGACAACCATTAGAGCCCTTCGATCGTGTGGAGGTGCTCGGACCAAAGGAAGTTAAGTTCCATGTTCGTCCCCAGGACCGCGGCAACGCGATGTTGCCGATTCGCATCGGCTCGATTCCCATCCTGCCGAAACACTACTGGGAGCAAAACGACATTGAGAAAACGACCGTAAAACCACCCCTCGGCTCGGGGCCCTACAAAATTGGCGATTTCTCGGTTGGACGGTGGATTAACTGGGAGCGGGTACCGGACTATTGGGCGAAAGATCTCCCGGTGAACAAAGGCCACTGGAATTTTGATCGAATTCGCTGGGAGTATTTCCGTGACAACCAGGTGCAAACGGAGGCGGTCAAGGCTCATGTCATAGATGCTCACATCGAAGATATACCGCGCTCATGGCAGGACAACTACAACGTGCCCGCGTTTGATGCCGGCCATCTGAAGAAGTATCAATTTCGACTCTCGAAACCGGCGGGTTTGTGGTGGCCGATGTTTTTAAACATGGACCAGGAACGGTTTCATGACATTCGTGTGCGTGAGGCGCTTTGGTTGATGCAGGATTACGAATGGGGCGCGCGCCGCGCTCATTATTTCTACGGGGAAGGCACCAGTTTTTTCACCGGTTCAGAATTGGCTGCACGTGGGTTACCCAATGATCTTGAGTTGAAGATCCTTGAGCCGCTGAGGGATCTGGTGCCGGAAAGGGTTTTTACTACCCCTTGGACGCGCCAACCAGATATTGGACGCGGTTACAATCGACACAATGCATTGCGCGCAGCTGAACTTTTAAAAGAAGCTGGCTGGGTTGTTCGCGACAACAAGCTGGTTAACGTTGAAACCGGGGAACCCTTCAAGCTGCGGTTTCTGGCGGTGTCGGCGGCCTTGGGCAGAGCGTTTGTACCGTATGCCAAGCGCCTGCAACGCTTAGGCATAGAGACCAGTATCAAGGCGCCGGAGACTTCAAACTGGTTGTACCGGATCCGTTCTGGTGATTTTGATGTGGGTGCCATCTGGTTCTTACCAGAAATTCCACCCACCCGGCTGGTGACAACCCAATTCATCAGCGTGGCGGCCGATCAGGAGTACAGCTATAACTGGGCGAATATTCGTGACAAAGCGGTAGACGCGCTGATAGCTGAGATGGACGGCGCGCGTACATGGGATGAGTTTATCGCCGCATGCCGCGCATTGGATCGTGTGCTGCTTTGGAATTTCTACTTCATCCCGGGTTCCTCAAAAACCGAAGAATCCATGGTCTATTGGGACAAGTTCGACAGGCCCGACTATGACCAACCCTTGTCGCGACACGGGCAGATCATGACCTGGTGGTGGAATCCCGAAAAAGCCAAACGTGTGCTCGAATTTGTGGGGGAAGCCCCAGCAGAAAACCTGGGGGACACGGGTGGCTAGATATCTCCTGAAGCGTCTGTTTCTGATCATGCCAACGCTTTTTGGAATTCTGATTATCAATTTTGTTCTGGTGCAGTTTGTGCCGGGCGGCCCCGTTGAGCAGGCGCTAGCCCAAATCAGCGGATTTGGCGGTGTGAGTGCAGGCGCTGTTTCTAATTCCAGCTTTGGTCCGAACAGTGGCACAGGGTTTCAAGGTTCGAGCAGCCTGGACCCTGAACTGGTCGCAGAGCTTGAGAAGCATTTCGGCTTTGACAAACCGGCTCACGAACGGTTTGCGATCATGGTGTACAACTACGTGCGCCTCGATCTGGGAGACTCCTACTTTCAAGACAGGCCCGTGGTTGAGCTGATCGCGGAGCGACTACCCGTGTCTGTGTCGTTGGGTCTATGGTCGCTCCTGGCGATTTACGTTATCTCCATCCCGCTTGGCATCGCTAAGGCTGTTCGGGATGGGCAGCGTTTTGATGTGATCACCAGCGGCATCGTTTTTACAGCCTACGCCATCCCCGGATTTTTGTTCGCTATCCTGTTGATTGTTGTGTTTGCCGGGGGTTCCTATCTGGACTGGTTCCCCATGCGCGGATTGACCTCGGAGAACTTCGCGGAACTGACGTTCTGGGGGCAGGTGAAAGATTACTTCTGGCATCTTGCGCTGCCGTTGACCGCGCTCACGATAGGCGGGTTTGCCACGCTCACAATGCTCACGAAAAACAGTTTCCTGGAAGAGCTTTCCAAACAGTTCGTGCTTACAGCCAGGGCAAAGGGCTTGAGTGAGCGGCGTGTTTTATATGGTCATGTTTTCCGCAATGCGATGTTGATTGTCATTGCCGGTTTTCCGGCAGCATTTGTGGGGATCCTGTTCACAGGCGCTCTGCTCATCGAAGTGATTTTCTCACTGGACGGCATCGGGCTCCTGAGTTTTGAAGCTGTTGTGAAGCGGGACTACCCGATCCTCTTCGGCTCACTGTTCATCTTTACGCTTATCGGCCTTGTCATGCAGTTGGTGGGAGATCTGACCTATACGCTGATCGACCCGCGCATCGACTTTGAGGCACGCGGATGAGCCCGCTCAACCAGCGTCGTTGGGAAAACTTTAAAGCCAATAAGCGCGGCTATTACTCCAGCTGGATCTTCGCGATTATTTTTGTCGCCACCCTTGGCGCGGAGTTACTCGCAAACGACAAACCCATCGTTTTTTCGCTTCACGGGGAGCTCTATTTTCCTGTTGCGTTCACTTATACCGAGGCAGAACTGGGCGGGGAGTTTCTGACCGAGGCGGACTATCGGGAAGACTACATGCGTGCGCTGATCGCGGAGCATGGCTGGGCGATATGGCCACCCATTGAATTTGCGGCTGACACCATCGACTGGGACCTGGGTCCGCCATATCCGCATCCACCCTCAGCGGCACATCTCCTGGGCACCAACGGTTCCGGGAACGATGTGCTGGCCATTCTCATCTACGGGTTTCGATTGTCCGTTCTCTTTGGGCTCGCGCTCACCCTTGTCAGTGCAGCGATAGGCATCGCGGTTGGTGCGTTGCAGGGCTATTTTGGTGGGCTCACCGACTTGATCGGCCAGAGGATAGTAGAGATCTGGTCGGGCTTACCCATCCTCCTGATCCTGATTATCCTTGCGAGTCTGGTGGAACCGAACGTCTTCTGGCTTCTGGGGATACTGGCCGCATTCAGTTGGATGTTCATCGTCGGTCTGGTCCGCGCGGAGTTTTTGCGCGCGCGAAACTTTGAATTCGTGCGAGCGGCGCAGTCGCTTGGGGTTTCAGATTTCACGATCATCGTGCGTCACGTATTACCAAACGCGATGGTAGCGGCACTCACATATCTGCCCTTTATACTGAATGGCGCCATCACCAACCTCACAGCACTCGACTTTCTTGGTTTTGGCCTGCCTCTCGAAGATCCTTCTCTGGGGCGCTTGTTGCAGGAGGCCAAGCGAAATCTCCACGCGCCATGGCTTGGGCTGATTGCGTTTGCTGCGTTGGCGTTCATGTTGACCTTGCTGATTTTTATCGGTGAGGCCGTGCGTGACGCGTTGGATCCAAGACGCACTCTGGTAGATGCGTCATGAACGGGGAGAAGTATCTCGAGGTCGACAATCTCTGGGTTCGCTTTGGCGACAATGATGCGGTGCGGGGAGTTTCGTTCAGCGTAGATCAGAAACAAACAGTTGCGCTTGTCGGCGAGTCTGGATCCGGCAAATCTGCGTCAGCATTGTCCATACTCAAGTTGCTGCCGTACCCGCATGCATCCCACCCTCAGGGTCAGATTTGTGTTGCGGGTGAGAACGTGCTTGATTATGGCGAGACGCAAATGCGGGCGTTGCGGGGCGGTGAGATCAGCATGATCTTCCAGGAACCGATGACCTCGCTGAATCCGCTGCACACGGTGGCAAAACAGATTGGCGAAACGCTGGTTGTGCACAAGGGGATGACCAGGCAGTCGGCCAGAGAGCGAACGCTGGAATTGTTAGACCTGGTCCAGTTACCCGATCCGGAGCAGAAGCTGCGTGTTTACCCTCATCAGCTTTCTGGTGGCCAGCGGCAACGTGTGATGATTGCGATGGCGCTGGCGAACGAACCGAAACTTCTGATTGCAGATGAACCGACCACCGCTCTGGATGTGACGATCCAGGCGAATATCCTGGCATTGTTGAAGAAGCTGCAGGCGGAACTTGGTATGGGGCTGCTGCTTATCACTCACGACCTGGGTATCGTCAGGTCTATGGCGGATGAAGTCTGTGTGATGACGCAGGGTGAGATCGTGGAGCGCGGTTCCACCGATGCGATCTTTGAGAATGCTCAGCACGAGTATACGCAGCGACTTCTGAGTGCAGAACCAAAGGGCGCGCCGCAGGTCTTGCCAGCCGCTACAGATGAACTCGTGATACTCAACCGCTTTTCTGTGCGTTATCCAACCAGCAAAGGCTGGTTTGGTCGTAAATCCTACTTTGAGGCGGTCAAGCCGTTGCAGCTGGCGATCAGATCTGGCCAGACGGTAGGGGTGGTTGGTGAATCCGGGTCGGGCAAAACTTCCTTGGGATTAGCTCTCTTGCGCTTAATCGAGTCTGAGGGGGAAGAGTATTTTGGCGAGGTTGCTGTACATCACCTCTCGAAGAAGGCCTTCATTCCCTTGCGGCGTCACATGCAGATGGTGTTTCAAGATCCATTCGGAAGTTTGTCCCCCCGCATGTCTGTGCAACAGATAGTCGAAGAGGGGTTGAAAGTACACGAGCCGGGTCTGACCCAGGAAGAACGCGAATCGCGTGTGATGAATGTTCTGCTTGATGTCGGCATCGATCCAGAGGCGCGGCTTCGCTACCCGCACGAGTTTTCGGGTGGTCAGCGACAGCGTATTGCGATAGCGAGAGCCCTTGTGCTGAAGCCGAAGTTCCTGGTGCTCGATGAGCCCACGTCAGCCCTGGATATGTCTGTGCAGGCGCAGATTGTGGATTTATTGCGAGATATCCAGAAGCGCTTCGGCATTGCCTATCTCTTTATCAGTCACGATCTGAAGGTTGTCAAAGCGCTGTCTCACTATCTCATTGTCATGAAGGATGGTGAAATAGTGGAGCAGGGGGCAGCGGAAGCTGTCTTCAAAAAACCGCAGGACCCCTATACGCATGAGTTGCTCAGGGCAGCGTTCAGCTGAGGGATAGTTAGTTAACAAGAATTTGGATAAGGAAGGGCAGTTTGGATCCAATCTACGAGAGTCTGGAAATCTGCGCGGAACGCGCCGGGGATATAACCGCGACGCTCTACGAACGCTTTTTTGCCGCCAGCGCCGAAGCGGATGCGCTGATGGGCCATAGTGATCTGCAGATGCAGGGGCGGATGTTGGAGCAGACCATTGAACTCTTCACCGGGGGTGAAGAGCTTATGGAGTATTTCGATTGGGAGTTGGACAATCATCTGATTGGCTATGGCGTAACGGCGGATATGTACCAGGCTTTTTTTGCGGCCTTTACCGATGTTGTGCGTGAAAGCTGTGCCGATGCGTGGACACCTGAAATGGCGCGAGCCTGGGCGGCGAAATCTGCAGAACTGACAGAATTTGTAGCGGCACACCGGGTGAGCACGACTTGAGAACTGGGTATGCTTTTAAGTAACGTTTAGTTTTTCTTCTGGGGGAATGGATATGAGTGTTGACGGAAAGATTGCAATCATCACCGGCGCTGGTGGTGGACTGGGTAAAGAGCATGCGCTGCTGCTTGCGTCGCATGGCGCAAAGATTGTCGTAAACGACTTGGGTGGCAACGTAGATGGGTCGGGCGCAGGCGATGCGGCGGATCTGGTTGTTGAAGAGATTCGTGACAACGGTGGGCAGGCGGTCGCTAACAAAGATTCAGTCTCCGACAAGGAAGGCGCAAAGCGTATTGTTGAGACAGCGGTTAATGAATTCGGCACAGTCGATATCCTGATTAACAACGCTGGCATATTGCGTGACAAGTCGTTCAAGAAAATGTCGCTTGAGGAATGGGACCTTGTCATCAACGTGCATCTGAACGGTTCCGCCTACGTCACCTGGCACGCTTGGCCGATCATGTACGAGAAGAACTACGGGCGGATCGTCTTCACATCTTCTGTTTCCGGCATTCTGGGTTCCTTTGGCCAGGCCAACTATGGCGCAGCCAAGATGGGTATGGTGGGTCTGATGAACAACCTCTCCCGTGAAGGCGCATCCCACAATGTTCATACAAACTGTCTGTCACCTGGCGCGGCGACAAGGATGACCGCAAGTGTGCCGGGGTCCACCATCGATCTGGACAATCCTGCTGCGGACAATCTACCCGCACTCGTCAGCCCGGCGGTGCTCTATCTCACCTCGGAAGAAGCGCCGAATGGTCGGATCATTCAGGCTGCAGGCGGAAAGTTTGCCAGCGACATGGTGTATTCCAACAGTGGTATTGACCTGGGCATCGATGCGGACGCTGAGGATTTCCTCGAGAACGCAGAGCGGGCGCTGGATATGAGCGACGCGGAACCCAAAACCACCTTCTGGCGTAAATAGTTGGCGATGGAGTTGTTACCTATTCGGGGTGTCCCGGCGTCACCTTACACTCGCAAAATGCTGGCGCTGTTGCGGTACCGGCGTATTCCGTATCGCTATATCCAGGGCAATCAAAATACGGATCTGGATTTGCCGGAGCCAAAAGTTGGGTTGATCCCTGTCCTCTATTTCCCGGGTGAAGACGGTGAGCTGACCGCCGAGGTCGATAGCACGCCCTTGATCAGGCGGCTTGAGGGCGAGTACCCCGGACGGCAGGCGGTGCCGCAAAAACCGGTGATTGCGTTTCTCAACTATCTGCTCGAAGACTACGGCGATGAGTGGCTGACAAAGGCGATGTTCCACTACCGCTGGTACTACGATGCGGACATCGAGATGGCGGGTTCCGTGTTGCCGCACTACGGCGATGTGTCGGTGCCGGACGCGCAGATTGCCGCAATGAAAAAAGTCTTCTCTGAGCGACAAATATCGCGTCTGTATGTGGTTGGCTCGAATGACGTCACTGCTAGTGTGATCGAAGACAGCTACAAGCGATTCATGGGTTGTCTGAACGCCCACTTGCGTGATCAACCATACCTGCTGGGTCAACGTCCTGCTTCTGGGGACTTCGGTTGCTTTGGCCAACTTACTCAGTTGGTACAGTTTGACCCAACGCCCGCTGCAATTGCGGCAACCCAGTTCCCGCGGGTACACGCGTGGGTCAGCAAGGTTGAAGATTTGTCGGGTCTTGAAGTGGATGAAAGTGTTGATCAGCGTGACTTCCTGAGTCCGGACGCCATACCTGCAACGCTGAAAGATATCTTCGCAGAAATAGGCCGTACCTATGTGCCTGTCATGCTCGCGAATGCACAAGCGTTGGATCAGGGATTGGACACGGTTGAGACGGAAGTTGACGGCAAGGTGTGGACGCAGGAGCCATTTCCCTACCAGGGTAAGTGCCTGCAGTGGATACGCATCGAGTATGCGCGGCTGAGTGAAGAAGACCGCGAGCAGGTGGGCGAGATCCTCGCAGGCACGGGCTGTGAAGCGCTGATCGCCTGAGGATTTCTGCACCTGCCAATTGTTGAGGTGACGGCGCGTTAAGTAGGTGATTATCTCGCCTACTTTAGGTAACGTTTGCCTCGGGAGGGTCGGCAATTTAGCCGGTCGAGACTTACAAAACCCCTATCTAGAGGAACGCATGAGATACGAAGCGCCTACGACGATGAAGGAGGCGGCGAATCTGCTGGCGAAGGCGAAGGGCACAGCCCGAGTACTCGCTGGAGGAACCGACCTGCTTGTTCAAATGAAAAGTGGCTTGGTGGAACCCGACCTGATCGTGGACATCAAGAAAATTCCCGCCACTCAAGAAATTTCGAAAAATGCCAATGGATTCAAAATTGGCGCTTCGGTTTCTGGAGCGAAACTGCGCGATCACAAAGCGCTCAACAAAGCCTGGCCGGGTGTGGTGGAAGCCACCAACCTGATCGGCTCTGACCAGGTACAGGGTCGCTGCACGATGGTGGGCAATCTTTGTAATGCGTCACCTGCGGCAGACAGTGTTCCCGCGCTGGTCGCGGCGAAAGCCAAAGTTGCTATCGTCGGTCCCAAGGGGCGCCGTACGCTGCCGATCGAAAAGGTACCCACGGGGCCGGGCAGCACGGCATTGAAGAAAGGCGAGATCATCGAATCCGTCTCGCTGCCCGCGCGTTCGGGTAAGTCGGGAGATGCGTATCTTCGTTTCATTCCGCGTACAGAAATGGACATCGCGGTCTGCAGCGCGGGTGTAAGCCTGACATTGGGACCGAAAGGGGTGGTCAAGTCTGCTCGCATCGCACTGGGTGCTGTCGCGCCTACCGTAGTGCTGGTGCCCAAGGCTGCTCGCGCCATTGTCGGTACCAAACTGGATGATGCTGCGCTGGAGAAGCTTGCGAAGGAGTGCGAGAAAGTCTGCGCACCTATCGATGACAAGCGCGGCACCATCGAATTCCGAACTGAGGTCGCCGGTGTATTGGCACGACGTGCGGCAAAAATTGCATACGAACGGGCAGGGGGTTAAGTCATGTCAGGAGTTCATGTTTCAACCAAAATTAACGGCGATGCTGTTGAATATGTCTGTCCAGCGAATGAGGTTCTGCTTGATTCGCTCCGCGATCGGGTGGGCTTAACAGGCGCAAAAGAAGGTTGTGGTACAGGCGATTGCGGTGCCTGCAGCGTTACCTTGGATGGCGAGCTTGTCTGCTCATGCCTGGTTTTGGGTGTGGAAGCCGATGGTAAAGAAGTGGGTACAGTTGAAGGCCTGGCCCAGGACGGCGAACTGCACGTGTTACAGACCAAGTTTATTGAACACGCAGCCCTTCAGTGTGGCATCTGCACACCGGGTTTCCTGGTCGCGGCCAAGGCGTTGTTGGACAGAGTGCCAGACCCGACGGTCGAAGAAGTGCGTTATGCGCTGGCTGGCAATCTTTGCCGCTGCACGGGATACGACAAGATCGTGCGTGCTGTGTTGGATGCGGGTAAAGAGATGCGTAAGCAGGCGAAGAAAAACGCAAAGCGTAAGAAAGCGTAAGGCGGAGGAAAATATAGATGGCACACGATAAAAGTTATACAGGTCAGGATTTCCAGGTAGTAGGCACCCGCCCGCTGCGCCCGGACGGCGTGGACAAAGTGACGGGTCGCGCTCGTTATGGCGCGGACATGAATGCACCGGGACAGCTGGTGGGTTTAATGCTCCGTTCGCCGCACGCGCACGCGAAAATTAAGAAAATTGACACGTCTCGCGCAGAGAAGTTGCCCGGCGTTAAGGCGGTGCTGACCAGTGCAGACCTGCCTGATCTCACCAACGGTAACGTCGGTAACTATCACATCCTTGAAAACTGCATGGCTCGAGATCGAGCGCTGTACGACGGCCACGCCGTAGCAGCGGTTGCGGCAGTCGACCGTGAAACCGCCAAGCAGGCGCTGAAGCTGATCAAGGTCCAGTACAAAAAGCTCCCCCACGTAACAGACGTGGACGATGCACTGAAGCCAGGCGCGCCGATTGTGCAGCCGGGTGTGGTTGATCGTGAAACGGGTGAACCCACCAACGCGTGTGGTATGTATCCGTTTGGTCACGGTGACGTGGAAGTTGGCTTTGCTGAGGCGGATGTTGTTATTGAGAAGAGCTTCAAGACCGAACAGACGCACCAGGGCTACATCGAACCGCATGCCTGTCTGGCAAGCGTAGGCCCTGACGGACAGGGTGAGCTCTGGGTGACCACCCAGGGACCGTTCACCTATCGCAATGTCTGTGCTGACTTGTTAGGAATGGACATCGCCAAACTCAAAGTGACGTCTTCGGAAATTGGCGGCGGTTTCGGTGGTAAAACCCACGTGTGGATCGAACCTGTCGCATTGGCGCTGTCCCGCAAGGCAAATCGTCCGGTGAAGATGGTGATGACCCGGGAGGAGGTATTCAAAGGATCTGGTCCTACCTGTGCCACGTCCATGGATATCAAGATTGGCGCCACACGTGATGGCAAGATTACCGCTGCGCAAGCCACGGTGAGATATTCTGACGGTGCGTTCCCGGGTATCTGGGGCATGCTCGGAGGAATGACTTCATTCGCTTGTTATGATCTGAAGCACTGCAAAGCTGTAGGTATTGACGTACTTGTTAACCGACCCAAGGTTGCTGCATATCGAGCGCCATCTGCGCCCATGGCTGCATTTGGGATCGAGAGTACGATGGATATCCTCGCTAATGAGTTGGGTATCAATCCTGTTGAGTTCCGACTGATGAATGCAGCTAAAGAAGGTACACAGTCCTCTTACGGCCCGGTGTATGGACCGATCGGTATCATGCCGACGCTCGAAGCGGTGCGCGACCATCCTCACATGCGTGCCAAGCTGGGACCCAATCAGGGTCGTGGTATGGCCTGTGGCTTCTGGTTCAATATCGGCGGTCAAACCTGTTCAGATCTGAACATCGGTGTAGACGGTACCGTTAACCTGACGGTCGGCACCATCGACGTCGGTGGCGCACGCGCTTCTTTGGGGCTGATGGCCGCAGAAGAACTGGGTATTCCATTTGAAGATGTAAAAGTGAATGTGGGTGATACCGCGTCGCTCGGTCACAACGATACAACGGAAGGCAGCCGCGGCACCTTCAGTTCAGGTATGGCGACTATTTTTGCCGCACGGGAAGCCATTGCAGAAATGAAACTGCGCGCTGCTAACACCTGGGGTATTCCGGTAGAGGAAGTTGAGTGGGTGAACGGCAAAGCACAGGCGGTCGGTGTGAAGAACTCCAACCTGGGCGAGCTTACGCTGAAGGAGATTGCTAAGGCGTCGCCGAACACAGGCGGTCCTATCGCTGGACACAATGAAATCACTGCGGACGGCGCAGGGGTTTCGTTTGCAAGCCACATCTGTGACGTGGAAGTTGATCCGGAGACGGGTGCGACCAAGATCCTCCGCTATACGGTGGTTCAGGACGCAGGCAAAGCGATTCATCCAGACTACGTGGAAGGCCAGATGCAGGGTGCGGCGGCGCAGGGCATTGGCTGGGCGCTGAACGAGGAATACATCTACGGCAAAGATGGCACGCTGCAAAATCCAGGATTCCTGGACTATCGTGTGCCGGTTTGTTCAGACCTGCCGTTTATCGATGCGAAGATCCTGGAAATTCCGAACCCCACGCACCCGTATGGTGTGCGCGGCGTAGGGGAGACCTCGATTGTGCCGCCTCTGGCCGCCATCGGAAATGCGGTATCGAATGCTGTTGGCGTGCGTATGGACCATGTGCCCATGTCACCGCCGCGTATTCTGAAAGCGTTAAAGGATGCGCAAGCTGACGAACCTGCGGTTTCTGCAGGCTAGAAGGTCCTAGTGGAAATTCAGCTTTCGGGCAATATTCGTGATGTCGCCGGTGTGGCTTCTCTGAACATAGAGGCCACATCGGTAGGCGAATTGTTGAGGAAGGCGGGGGAGCGTTATCCTAAGCTCGAACCGATGCTCACCGAAGTTGCTGTTTCCATCAACGGGCAGATCTTCCGCGACGACTGGAATCAACCCATTCCGGCCGACGCGGAAGTATTCCTCCTACCGCGGATCCCAGGCGGTTAATGATTCAGTGGGCGGTGTAACCACCGTCGACGGGTAAAACCACTCCATTTACAAAACTCGCATCTTCGCTGGCGAGAAAGGCCGCAGCTGAGGCGATCTCTTCTGGCCGTCCAAAGCGGTTCAGCGGGTGCTCTTTTTTAAGATATTCCACTGTCGCGTCATCCTCGCGCATCTCCGAGGTCATTGGGGTTTCAATATAGCCAGGCGCAATGGCATTTACCCGCACTCCAAATCGTCCGTAGGTGACGGCGTATTGCTTGGTCAGCCCTGCAACGCCATGCTTTGCAGCAATGTAAGCACCACCGCCGGGTTCCAGATCTTCCAGGTCAGCCAGATGTGGCCCACGTAAGCCTACCAGACCAGCAATGGATGCCGTGTTAATGATCGCACCCCCACCGTTCCTGGCCAGATGATCCGCTCCCAGGCTCAACCCGTAAAAAACGCCGGTTAGATTGATTGCAATGGTCTGATCCCAACTATACCCACCGCCAACACCTGCGTTGTTGAATATGACATTCGTGGCAGGGTAGCGACCCAGGACATCGGCAACCTGAGACTCGTCGCTGACGTCCAGCCCCTGGCTTTCGGCCTGACCACCTTGCTCCTCGATCAGGGCACGCGTGCCTTCTGCGGCTTGTGAGTCAATGTCGGTGCAGATGACCGTGGCGCCATCCGTTGCGAACCTGAGGGCGGACGCGCGACCAATGCCGCTGCCTGCGCCGGTGATAAGTGCTGTTTTACCAGTGAGCTTTCCAGACATAGTGTTCTCCCCTGTAACGCTGATAACGGTGCCTGAGTGGGGTGGGGAAGGCAAGGGTGAGGGATTGGATTGGGTGGTGGAGTTTCCTGCTGGATCTCTAGACCTGCGAGGAAGAGGTTGGTTAGGGAGGGGTGGGGTTGGATCGCGTTGGGGCTTTAGCTTCCTCGGACCCGATATCGTGTGGCAAACGGGGTGGGGTTATCTGGATGTTTTCACTTCTCTAGTTTCCTGTAGGCGGTTGTCGTGCTACGCCGGGGGCGGCGGAGCCCTTTAGGCGGAGCGCAGCCGACCCCGGCCCCGCAGCCTAATTTTCTTGTCGGAACTGTAGCCGTTTGGGGAGGCATTTCTTCTTGACAAATCTATAACATAGCCGTATTCTTGTGCGCATGATTGTTATTAAAAACCAACTCAAACTCGATCTACCAATCAAGAGAAAGTTTGGCGGGCGCCAGGAAGGTGCAGGTCGACCACGCGTCGCGGCCAGAAGGATCATTCATCACATCAAACGCGATGCATTTGCGTCTCGTCATCCACTTCACGTGACCATTCGAGTTAGAGAAGGTATCCCTAAGCTACGGACATCCAAATTCAATAGAGCGTTCTATCAAGTGTTGGCTGGGTCAGCCTCAAGAGCAGGCTTTCGGATCGTGCACTATTCCCTTCAGACCAATCATGTGCACTGTCTGGTAGAAGCAAAGGACAAAACAACCCTCGCTAATGGCATGAAGAGCTTCTCAGCACGGTTTGCACGGGCTGTGAACCGGGTGTTCAACCGGTCTGGGAAGGTTCTAGAGGGCAGATATCACGTTAGAACGCTCAAAACGCCGAAAGAAGTAAGAAATGCACTGGCATATGTGCTCCTGAACACTCGAAAGCACTACGTTCAATGCCATGGAAAGCGGCCGCCTGTTGAAATGGATCATTGGAGTTCAGGACCGTTTTTTGATGGTTGGAGAGATGCAGTGGGTCCACCATCCACAAGCACCCTTTTGCCAAAAGCCACTTCGTGGCTGTTGGCAAAAGGGTGGCGGAAACATCGATTGATCAGGCTCGACGAAGTTCCTGGGTTTACCTGATACAAGGCTGCGGCGCCATTGCTCCCGCGGTGAAAGGCTGTAAAATGCGCGTCCTCGACGATAGTCAGTGCCTGGGTGGCGAAATTGGTAGACGCGCCGGATTCAAAATCCGGTTCCCGCGAGGGAGTGTCGGTTCGACTCCGACCCCAGGTACCACATGTGTCGAGGACCATTTTTTCAACATTGGTCGGTAAAGCCAGTGCAACTAGAAGACTTCGACTACGATCTACCCGAATCCTTGATTGCGCAGCATCCCCTTGCTGAACGCACCGCTTCGCGTCTATTACTCGTGCCTGCTGACGGGGCTTTGCGCAACCTCTACTTTCCCGATGTGCTCGACCTTTTTCAGGCGGGTGATGTGATGGTTGTTAACAACACCAAAGTCATCAACGCACGGCTTTTTGGCACAAAAGACTCGGGAGGGCAGGTGGAGATCCTCGTGGAGCGGTTGATCTCCGAACACGAGGCGCTCTGTCAGGTCCGCGCCAGCAAACCGCTTAAAGTTGATCGAACGCTTGTGATCGGAGACGGTGTGGAGGCGAGATGCCTATCGCGTGAGGGCCAGTTTTACGAACTCTCCTTTTCGTCACCGTTGGATGGTGTGTTAGAGATGTATGGCCATGTGCCGTTGCCGCCTTATATTCAAAGAGCGGACGATCACGTGGATGAAAGCCGCTATCAGACTGTGTTCGGTGAAGAGCCGGGCGCGGTCGCCGCGCCCACCGCCGGGCTCCACTTTGATGAGCTGTTGTTGAGCAAGCTGAAAGAAAAAGGCGTACAAGTGGTTGAAGTCACCTTGCACGTGGGTGCCGGGACCTTCCAGCCTGTACGGGGCGCCTTGGCAGATCACGTGATGCACAGGGAATGGTTTGAGGTGCCTGAAGACACTGCGACAGCAATCCTGTGTGCAAAAGAAGAAGGACGACGCATTATCGCGGTGGGAACAACCGTCGTTCGAACCTTGGAATCTGTGATGGCAACCGGCTGTATGCGAGCGGCCAGCGGCGAAACCCAGTTGTTTATCCAACCTGGCTTTACCTTTCAGTGTGTGGATGCGCTGATTACCAATTTCCATCTCCCGCGCTCGACGCTCCTCATGCTCGTGTCTGCTTTTTCAGGACAGGGCCGTATCCAGGATGCCTATCGCCACGCGGTAAAAGAGCAGTACCGATTTTTCAGTTATGGCGATGCGATGTGGCTGGAAAAGGCCATGGATAATTCCAGTGAATGACGTGAATGATAAATTCGAAGTAATCACCACCGACGGTTTTGCCCGCCGAGGGCAGTTGCACCTGCCGCATGGCACCGTGCAGACCCCGGTCTTTATGCCCTGCGGGACCTACGGCAGTGTGAAGGGAATGACCCCTGAGTCGCTCAAAGATGTGGGTACGCAGATTCTGCTCGGCAATACCTTCCACCTGATGCTGCGACCGACCGATGAGGCGATCAACCAGCTGGGCGGGTTGCACAACTTCATGCACTGGGATCAACCCATTCTCACGGACAGCGGTGGTTTTCAGGTGTTCAGCCTTGGTGAGTTGCGCAAAATCTCTGAAGAAAGCGTGGTCTTCAAGTCGCCGATAAACGGGGACAAGGTTGAGCTGAGCCCGGAGCGTGCTATTCGTGTGCAACGTAACCTCGGCTCTGACATCGTTATGGTCTTGGATGAGTGTACGCCGCACCCGGCGACCCATGACCAGGCGCGCAGTTCCATGGAACTCAGTATGCGATGGGCGCAGCGTTCGAAGGTTGAATTTCAAAATATTGGCCCCAACGTACATACACCTGACGCTCAACTGTTTGGCATTGTGCAGGGCGGCATGTATGACGATCTGCGCAAAGAAAGCCTGGCACAACTTGTTGAGCTTGGCTTCGATGGTTATGCCATCGGCGGGTTGAGCGTGGGTGAGTCAAAGGATGACATGCAAAGGGTAATGCAAAACCTTTTGCCGGTTATGCCGGACGGGTCACCACGCTACCTGATGGGCGTTGGTACACCGGAAGATCTGGTGTTTGGGGTCGGACTGGGCGTAGATATGTTTGACTGCGTCATGCCGACGCGAAATGGACGCAACGGCTACCTTTTTACCTCGAAAGGGATGGTGAAAATACGCAATGCGAAACACAAGTTGGATGAATCGCCCATCGATGAAAACTGCGATTGCCCGGCCTGTCAGAACTATTCTCGTGCGTACCTGCACCATTTGGACAAGTGCAATGAGATGTTGGGCGCTATGTTGATGACTCAGCACAATTTGCACTACTACCACTCGCTCATGGCGAAATTGCGTCACTCTATTGAAACGGGTACATTTCGCACGCTCGTCGAAACCCTCCGTAACGATTGGAATACCAACGATGAATCTGTTTGAACAAACCGCCTATGCCGCACCGGCGGGCGCCGCTGGTGGTGATGCCGGCTTCATAAACCTTCTTTTTCTGGGCGGTTTCGTCCTGATTTTCTATTTCCTCCTGATCCGTCCTCAGAACAAGCGTCGTAAGGAACACCAAGCGCTCGTTGGTGGGCTTTCCAAAGGTGACGAGATTGTCACGGCAGGCGGTATCGTCGGCTTGATTAACAAGGTTGAAGACGACTTCATCAAAATTCAGGTTGGCAAGGACGTCGAAATGCGCGTTCAGAAGTCGGCTGTCGGTGCCACACTTCCGAAGGGCACCATTAAGTCCCTCGACAAAGAATAGCTGTGGCTGAAGATCCACTAGCGCCGGGGGCGCCGCCATTACGGGGGGTCGCTCGCAGGGGCCCGACCAAGCCGAATACGTTTGCCACATGGCAGTACATTCTGATCGCGTTTGTGCTGGTTATCGGCGCTATCTATGCCGCGCCAAATATTTATCAGCCGGACCCGGCCCTGCAAATCAGGCCAAACAGCGAAAGCGTCAGCCTGAGCGCAACCCGGCTGGGTGAATTGGAAGCGGCCGTTCAAGCCGCAGGTATACCGATTGTCGGTGTTGAACTGAACGGTGGGGCTGGCCTCATCCGCGTGGACACAGATGAAAACCAGCTTAAGGCACGGGACATTGTAGCCCAGGAGATGGGTGGCTCTGGTGACTTTGTGGTAGCGCTGAACCGCGCCAGTACCACGCCGGAGTGGTTAACCGACCTTGGCGCCAAACCCATGTCTCTGGGCCTTGATCTATCGGGCGGTGTGCACTTCCTCTTGCAGGTTGATATGGAGTCCTACCTCGACTCTGTGGTCGCAAGCACTCAGGAAGGCATAGAGGACAAGCTGCGCAGCGAAGGCATTCGCGTGGTCAGAAATATCGACTGGTTCGATGGTCGGGATATTCAATTTGCATTCAGGGATGAAGCGACTCGTGATGCCGCGAGGGAAGCGTTGGAGGATTACGAAGATTTTGAAATCCGCGAACGGGACATCAACGGCAATCCCGGTTACGTCTATCGTCTCACCGAAGACCGCATTCGTGATCTGGAAGACCGTGCGATCAGTCAGAACCTGACCAGCCTGCGTAATCGTGTTAACGAACTCGGTGTGTCTGAACCGCAGGTGCAAAGGTTGGGCAGATCTCGAATTGTTGTCGATCTGCCAGGTATTCAGGACAGTGCACGTGCGAAGGGTATTCTAAACAAGTTTGCCAACCTGGAATTCAGGCTGGCGGCAGAGCCGAATACCCCCAGGTTCCAGCGGGAGACGTATCCGTACGAAGGCCGCAATCAGGATATCCTGCGACGGGTGATTGTTACCGGCAACAGTGTTCAGGACGCACAGCAGGCGTTTGACCAGGAAACCAATCAACCGATTGTCTCCATAGAGCTGGACAACGAAGGTGGCAACCGTATGCATGATGCCACCAAAGACAATATTGGTCGGCCGATGGCAATCCTGTTCATAGAGCAGAAGCCAATAGTTCAGCAGGTCATGCGCGATGGGGAAATGGTTGAAGAATACGAGCTGCTTGAAGAAAGGCGGCTGATCAGCGTCGCCACTATTCAGGGTGCGCTCGGTTTCCGTTTTCAGATAACAGGCCTGTCTCTCACTGAGGCGCGCGACCTGGCGCTGCTGCTCCGGGCTGGTGCTCTGGCGGCGCCCATGTATATCGTCGAAGAACGCACGGTGGGCGCATCGCTGGGTGATGACAACATTCGCCGTGGCTGGCAGTCGGTGGCGATCGGCTTTGCGTTGGTGCTCGTGTTTATGGTGTTCTACTACCGCTTCTTCGGGCTCTTTGCCAACGTGGCGCTCACAGCCAACCTTATGCTCCTGGTTGCGATCATGTCTGTCCTGGGGGCCACGCTCACACTTCCGGGTATCGCCGGTATCGTTTTGACGGTGGGTATGGCGGTGGATGCGAATGTACTGATATTTAGTCGCATACGCGAAGAATTGAAAGAAAGGCCACCCCAACAAGCGATTCAGGCTGGCTTCGATCGCGCGCTTCTGACCATTACCGATGCCAACGTTACAACGTTTTTTGTGGCCATCATTCTGTTATCGATTGGCAGCGGGCCGGTTCGAGGATTTGCGGTCACCCTTGCTGTCGGCATTGTGACCTCCATGTTCACGGCCATTATGGTGACGCGCGCGCAAGTTAATCTTGTCTACGGCGGACGCAAGCTGGAGAAGATAAAGATATGACCATAGATTTTATGGGCAGGCGGAACATCGCTGCCATTGCCTCAGGTCTACTTCTGGTCGCCAGTGTCGTGGCCCTCACGATCAACGGGCTGAACTGGGGGCTGGACTTCACGGGTGGTGCATTGCTTGAGGTGGAGTTCACCGAGGCACAGGATGCTGAAGAACTGCGGGTGTACCTGACCGATAACGGATTTGAAAACGGTACGGTTCAATCGTTCGGTACCCAGCGAGATATCCGTATTCGAATGCCTCCGCAGGAAGGCATTAACCAAGCCAGCCTGGGCGATGAAATGTTCAATTCGCTCAAAGGGCTGGACCCTGGAGTGGATCTGCGTCAGTCGAATTTTGTGGGACCCGCGGTCGGTGAAGAGCTGACTGAAGATGGTGGCCTCGCGATTTTGACGGCCCTTATTGTTGTCATGCTCTACATTCTGTTTCGTTTCACCAAGCAATTCAGCGCGGGCGCGGTAGCCGCATTGGCCCATGACGTTGTAATCGTCCTCGGTTTCTTCGCCATTTTTCAATGGACGTTTGATTTGACCGTACTCGCCGCGCTGCTGGCGGTTATTGGCTATTCGTTGAACGACACCATCGTCGTCAGTGACCGGATCCGTGAAAATTTTCGCAAAGTGCGGAAAGGCACACCGGTAGAGGTGATCAACCACTCTCTGAATCAGACACTGGGGCGTACGTTGGTCACGTCTATGACCACTTTGTTTGTGTTGCTTGCGCTGTTGTTCGCGGGCGGCGAAGTGATCAGAGGCTTTGCAACGGCGCTTTCTATCGGTGTTGTGATCGGAACCTATTCATCGATCTATGTGGCGGCGAGTGTGCTGCTGCTCATGAAGATTACGCGGGAAGACTTGTTGGTACCCCAGGTTGAGGAAAACCCTGACGGCAGTTACCCGTAGGATATTCCCTCAGCCCCGCAACGCCTGCACAAGGGTCTTCATGAACTTTGGGTTGGCGGCGATGATGTCACCTGTGTCCATATAGGTTTCGCCGCCCTTGAGGTCTGCAACAAATCCACCGGCTTCTCGTACGAGGACAATACCCGCTGCGATATCCCACTTGCTCAACCCCATTTCCCAGAAGCCGTCTGTGCGCCCGGCGGCGACGTAGGCTAGGTCGAGTGCTGCACTGCCTGCTCGGCGGATAGCGCGTGAATTGGCTGACAGGTGTCGCAGTCCGTCCACATATTCATCCAGCCGTGTGCCCACGGAGGCGGGTGGAATGCCTGTGCCTAAAACGGCATCTTCAAGCTTGGTCAGGTCGGTCACGCGGATACGTTTGCCGTTTAACTGCGCACCGTAGCCGCGACTCGCGACAAATTCTTCGTTACGAATCGGGTCGACAATAACTCCGTGTTCAAGATGATTGCCGCGCTGGACGGCGATGGAAACGGAAAAGTGCGGAATGCCGCGTAAAAAGTTTAATGTGCCATCCAGCGGATCTATGATCCACGTGAACTCAGCATCGCCGGTACTTTCACCAGATTCTTCCGCGAGGATTTTATGATCTGGATACGCGGCCTGAATCGCTGAGATAATGATGCCTTCGGCGTGTTTGTCCACGTCAGAAACGAAATCATTTTTTGCTTTTTGCTCGATTCTGCGTTCGTCGGGACGATCGAAAGACTGAGCGATGAAGTCTGCCGCGCGTCTGGCAGCGCGGAGAGCAATGTTGGCCATAGGTTGCATGGGCGGGAGTTTAAACGCTTGAAAGAGGTACGCATAGTTTTGGTGGAACCCATTCACCCGGGAAATATCGGCGGCAGTGCGCGCGCGATGAAAACGATGGGGCAGAGTGATCTCTGGGTGGTGAAGCCGAAGCGCTTTCCTGATCCGCAGGCAGATTGGCGGGCGGCGGGCGCGCTGGATGTGCTGGATGCAGCAAATGTGGTCACAAGCGTGGAGGAAGCCATTGCCGAATGTCACTGGGTGGTGGGTACGTCTACGCGAAATCGGCGTATTCCATGGCCGATAGGAGATGCCAAAGAGATTGTTCGCGATGTGCATGAGTTGCCCACGGAAAGCAAAGTGGCAATTCTGTTTGGTCGCGAGGACAACGGTCTTACCAACGAAGAATTGCAGCGCTGTAATGCACATCTGCAGGTCCCGGCAAATCCCGACTATGCGTCCTTAAATTTGGCGATGGCTGTGCAGTTGGTCTGTTATGAGCTGTATCAGTACGAATACGAAGAAGCGCCACAGAAATGGGACAGGCGGCTGGCGAGTGCAGGGGAAATTGACGGCCTGATGAGTCACTTTGAGGCTGTGCTGACCGAGTCGGGCTTTGTGAGTCTGGAAAACCCGGGACAGACGCTGACGAGACTTCGGCGTCTCTTTGCCCGAGCTCAGGCGGATGAAACAGAAGTGCAGATTCTCAGGGGTATGCTGAAACATTTCGGTCAGACATCCGCCGGTGAGAGCGGAAACGCTGAATAGTAGACCAATTTAGTCGACTATTGCATACTTCTATAAAGCTCCAGTGGCCCAGTTCCTATGCGACTCACTACAAAAGGTAGATACGCGGTGACAGCAATGTTGGATATCGCGATGAATGCGTCTGCCGCGCCTGTCAGCGTGCAGGATATTGCTGCCCGTCAAGGCATCTCTTCAGCCTATCTGGAACAGCTGATCGGTAAACTGAAGCGGGAAGGCCTGCTGGTCAGTTTGCGCGGACCGGGTGGGGGCTACATTCTGGGTGCCGAGGCATCTGAGGTTACAGTTTCAGGCATAGTTGCAGCCATTGGCGAGGGGGTTGATGCTACCAAATGTGGGGGCGCCTCAAATTGTCAGGATGGCCATATGTGCCTGACACACAATCTGTGGGTCGATCTGTCTGCCAGAATTGATGATTTTCTGCGTTCTATCACGCTCGCCGACCTCATGACTCAGATGGCAGCGAGAGAGGATGCCTGCGCGCCGAATACCGCTGGTGAAGACCAGATTGCCGCAACTATTTTGAACTGACGTCCGATGAGTTTACCCATCTATCTCGACTACGCGGCCACCACGCCGACAGACCCTCGAGTGGCTCAAGCCATGGCGGATTGTTTGACCGTTTATGGCAATTTCGGCAATCCGGCATCGCGGTCGCATGCATACGGTTGGCAGGCAGAAGAAGCGGTAGAAGCAGCCCGTGCGCAGGTAGCGCAGGTGATCGGCGCGGACGTACGTGAAATTGTCTGGACCTCCGGCGCCACCGAATCGGATAACCTCGCCATCAAGGGGCCCGCGATGGCGAACAGTGCAAAGAAGCACATTGTAACCTCCGCCATCGAACACAAAGCCGTGTTGGATACCTGCGCATACCTGGAAACACAAGGATATGAGGTCACGTACCTTGAAGGCGATGCACATGGTCGGGTGACACGAGATGATGTGGCCGCCGTGCTTCGCGAAGACACGCTGCTGGTCAGTGTCATGCACGTAAACAACGAGTTAGGCACGATCAACGATATTGCGGGTATTGGAGCCCTTTGCCGAGAAAAAAACGTTATTTTTCATGTAGATGCGGCTCAAAGCTTCGGTAAGCTTGAAATTTCGGTGGAACGGATGTCGATCGACCTTTTGTCTGTTTCAGCCCACAAGCTGTACGGACCCAAGGGCATTGGGTTTCTGTATGTCAGACGCGAACCCCCCATTGTGATGACGCCGCTGATCCATGGCGGTGGGCACGAGATGGGCTATCGTTCGGGCACCCTGCCTACCCATCAGATCGTGGGTCTGGGTAAGGCGGCAGAACTCATGGCAATACATATGCACGAAGAGCAGGCGAGACTGTCCGTGTTGCGCCAGCACTTCATGCGTCATATCAGCCAGATTCCTGACACAAGGGTCAATTCCCACCCTGAGCATAACCTGGCGGCCATCCTCAACGTCGGATTTGGCGGCGTGGATGGCGAAACCCTGTTGCTTGCTTTGGACGATGTGGCTGTTTCGAGCGGATCTGCCTGTACTTCGGCATCCGTGGAACCGTCGTATGTACTCAGGGCGATCGGCGTGCCGGACGATATTGCACATGCTTCATTGCGGTTCAGTTTCGGAAGATTCACGACGGAAGAGGAAATTGATACCGCAGGACGCCGTGTGGCCGAAGTCGTGGGGCGCCTGCGCGGCCCTTAAACCGAATAGTGTCCCAAACCGGCCATTTTGTGGGCCATATTTCATTGAATTTATTGATGTTTGCGGCTCTAGGCGAGGTGCGAGGCGGTCTATATACTACGCGCCCCAAATCTGGCCGGATTTGTCGAATCAAGCGAAGTTGGAACCTGGTTGAACCTAGCTGAATAACCAGCGGTCCTACCGTAGGGCCATGCACACTTTGCAGGCATAAGAAAATACTCCCGGCTTAGACGCATTCGTAACACGAATTGTTGGGATGCGCGGAATTTAAACTTTGGAGACTTAAATGGCAGTTGAACGAACCCTTTCGATCGTCAAACCGGATGCGGTAGCACGCAATCTGATTGGCGAGATCTATTCGCGTTTCGAGAAGGGCGGCTTGCGCATCGTAGCGTCGAAAATGTTGCGCCTGTCCGAGCAGCAGGCTGGTGGCTTTTACGCAGAGCATGAAGGCAAACCCTTCTACGATGACCTGTGTGGTTACATGCGATCGGGACCGGTGATGGTGCAGGTCCTGGAAGGTGAAGATGCGATTGCAACGAACCGGCGACTGATGGGTGCAACCAACCCCTCAGAGGCAGAGCCTGGAACCATCCGCGCTGACTTTGCCGAGTCCATCGATGCGAATGCTGTGCATGGATCGGATAGCCCTGAATCGGCTGCGCGTGAAATCAGCTTTTTCTTTGAAGAGAACGAAATTCACGATCGCTGATGATCAATCTCTACGGTAAAGATCGTGCGGCAATGGAGGCTTTGTTTGTTGAACAAGGCCTTCAGCCCTTTCGTGGGCGCCAATTGCTCAAGTGGATGTATCACATGGATCGCACTGACTTTGCCGAGATGACAGATTTGCCGAAGTCTGCGCGCGAGTGGCTGCAGAGCTCAGCGAATTTTGCTCTACCGCGTGTGCACAGCGAGAGCACTTCCACCGACGGTACCTGTAAGTGGGTGCTCGATATTGGTGACGAAAACCTGGTTGAAACCGTGCTCATACCCGACAAGGGGCGCAACACTCTGTGTGTCTCATCCCAGGTGGGATGTATGCTCGATTGCAGTTTCTGTTCAACGGGTAAGCAGGGTTTTAACGGCAATTTGCCGCCTGAAGCCATCGTGGGTCAACTGGTAATAGCAAACAAACACCTTGCGGACCGAGGTGAGCAGGTGACAAACATTGTGCTCATGGGTATGGGCGAACCCCTGCTTAATTTTGACGCTGCGGTTGCCGCTACCAACATAATGATGGACGACCTTGCATTCGGAATTTCCAAACGTCGTGTAACCGTCAGTACAGCTGGCGTCGTCCCAGCGATATATAAATTGGCCGAAGTAACCGACGTCTCTCTGGCAGTCTCGTTACATGCTCCCGATGACGAGCTCCGTAACGAACTGGTGCCGATAAACCGCAAGTATCCAATCGAAGAGCTCATGGCTGCGTGTCGACACTATGTTGATCACCTGGGCACACATCGCAAGCTCGTGATGGAATACACCCTCATGCGCGGAGTTAATGACACGCAGGCGCACGCAAAAGCGTTAGCTAAGCTGTTGGAGCCGCTACGCTGTAAGATCAACTTGATCCCCTTTAATCCATTCCCCGGCGCTCCGTATGAGCGACCGACCAAGTCCAGTATCCGAGACTTTCAGACTTACCTGATGCAAGCAGGTTATGCGACGATGCTGCGCACCACGCGTGGAGAAGACATTAACGCTGCCTGCGGTCAGCTGGTCGGTCGTGTGAAAGATAGAACGAAGCGCCAAGCGCGCTACATAGCAAGAATGGCGGTGAATAACTGATGCAAAACTATATCTATACCGGATTCGTGTGCATGCTGATCATGATGGTGAGCGGTTGCATCACTGAAACCAGCGGCGGGATGCCGGGTCCGGCATCGGATGAAGAGCGGGTTGCGGCACAGCTTGATCTGGCGCGTGGTTACCTGGAACAAGGTGATTTTGTCAGGGCCAAAAAACCGCTTGAGCGTGCATTGAAGATCAACCCCCGAAGTGTTGAAACCCATGCGTTCACCGCGCTTGTGCTGCAAGCGGAAAATGAACCCGAACTCGCCGAACGTCACTATCGCACGGCACTTGCCATCCAGCCGAATCACGCGCAAACGCTGAATAACTTTGCCAGTTTTCTCTACGCTCAGGAACGGTTCGCCGATGCGCTCGTACCTCTGCAGAGGTTGGTCAAGGACACAAACTATCGCGGCCGTCCGCAGGCGTTTGAAAGCCTTGGGCTTGCACACCTGAAGAACGGTGATGCAGCGAGTGCCCGCGATGCGTTCAGCCGGGCGCTGGAACTCAATTTCAGACTGGCGCGCTCTGCATTGGAGCTTGGCCAGTTGGCGTACGACGCGGGTGATCTGCCGGAGGCGAACAGACGATTTGAACAGTTCACGCGGATGGCGCGCCCCACGGCGCGGAGTCTCTGTCTTGGATTGAAACTTGCTGAGGCGAACAACGACCAGGATAAGATTGCGAGCTATGACCTATCATTGAAGAACCTCTTTCCCGAACAGAGAGATCAATGTCGGTCGACGATCTAGGCGAGCGCCAGACCAGTACAAGTTCGCCTGGGGCACAGTTGGCTCAGGCTAGAGAAGAGCGCGGTGTCTCCCAGCGCGAAATTGCGGATGCCTTGAATCTGCCCATCCATGTGGTGGATGCGATCGAAGCCGGTGATAAAGAAAGACTGCCTGCCCATGTTTTCACACGTGGGTATGTCAGAGCTTATGCAAAGCTGTTGGAGCTAGATCCTGACCCATTGGTCACCGCCTTCACGTTCGAATATGCGGACAAAGCTGAGGAACAGCCTCGCCCGGTGCAGGCCACGAATCCGTATTTGCAGTATCGAGGCATGATTGTTGCCGGGATCGGCTTGGTGGTGGTGCTTCTGCTCGGTGTTTGGTTGTTTAGTGGCGGAGATGGCGAATTGCCAGACGGCCTGCAAGGGGATGGCAGCGTTGTACCGCAGGCTGCGGATACACCAGGAACTGTACCGGGAGCCACTTCTGTATCAACGAATTCCGAATCAACGGACTCTCTATCAACAGATGAACCAGAAGCAGACGCCCCAGCGTTATCGTCGACCGCCAGTGCAGAAGCAGGGGATCTGATGCCAGAGACTGTCTCTGGAAGTCCGGAAGTTGTTAACGCCAGCGTGGATTCTGTTGTTACTAACACAGCTGAGGCAGCAGACGATGTGTTTGCAGGCACCTACAGACGCCTCACGATGAGTGGCAGTGAAACCTTGGAGCTGGTTTTTGCTGAGGATTGCTGGGTAGAGATCAAAAATGGCGATGGTACGACGCTGTTCGCAGATCTGGGACGCAGCGGTCGTGAATTTCGGTTTGTCGGGCAGGGTCCGTTTCAGATCGTTCTGGGTTATGCACCGGGCGTATTCTTAAGCTACAACAATGAGGTTGTGGCACTTGCGCCGCATACACGGAACAACGTGGCATCGGTGGTTTTGGGCCAGTGATACTTGGGTGCTGGGGTTACGATTCTAATTTGGGCAATCTAACGAATGGTTAAATCAGTCAGAGGTATGCGGGATGTGCTGCCTGGTGAGGCACGTCGCTGGCGGTTGGTGGAAGACGCGGTCACAACTGTTCTGCTCACCCATGCCTATGAAGAAATACACCTGCCGCTCCTTGAGTACACAGAACTTTTTGCGCGCGGCGTTGGCGAAAGTACCGACATCGTTGAAAAGGAGATGTACAACTTGGTTGACCGCGACGGTGATGGGCTCAGCCTGCGGCCGGAAGGTACGGCGGGTTGTGTGCGTGCGCTGCAAGAAAATGGGCTGTTGTTCAATCAGACTCAGCGTGTCTTCTATCGAGGCTCCATGTTTCGTTATGAACGGCCGCAGCTCGGACGGTATCGGCAGTTTTACCAGGTTGGAGCGGAAGCTTTCGGGTTTGCTGGTCCCGATGTTGATGCCGAACTCATTCACATGTGCGCACAGTTCTGGCATGCGCTGGACGTGGCTTCGGCCGTGCGATTAGAAATCAACACGCTCGGGACGCCAGAGGCGCGAGGCGCGCATCGACAGGCGTTGGTCGACTTTCTCACTCCTCACGAAGCCGAGTTGGATGAGGATAGTCAGCGCCGGTTGAAGACCAATCCTCTGCGCATATTGGACAGCAAGGTTGAGAAGACGAGAGAGATGCTGACCGATGCGCCGGTGATGCAGAGTTACCTGGATGACGAATCAAAGGCGCACTTTGACGAACTGCAGGAGCGCCTCACTGTTCTGGGTGTGGATTTTGTGGTCAATGAGCATCTGGTGCGCGGCCTCGATTATTACAACCACACCGTTTTCGAATGGATCACTGATGAGTTGGGCTCGCAGGGAACGGTTTGTGGCGGGGGCCGCTACGACGGACTTGTTGAGCAGCTGGGTGGTCGACCGACTCCTGCCGCTGGATTTGGCATGGGCATTGAACGTCTGATCCTGCTGCACGAAGCTGTACATCAATCGAACTTTGAAGACCGGGCGTGTGATGCATACGTCTGCTTTGCCAACCCTGATGTTGAAGCCTATGCATGGGAGTTTGGCAAGGCGTTGCGGGAGCGTGGTGTGGGCGTGCGCATGCATATGGGTGGCGGTGCGTTCAAAAAGCAGCTTAAGTGTGCCGATGGTTCCGGTGCCGTAGCAGCGGTAATTATTGGCGAGCAGGAAATGCAGGAAAAAAAGGTGACCATCAAGGTGCTGGGCTCGGGCGACCAGAATACGGTGTCGTGGGATCGAGCTGTAACTGATGTGATGGCGGCTGTGCAGGACTAGCCGGTGCCCTGGTTAAGCGAAAAAAAGTAAGCGAAAAAAGTAGAATAATATTAAGTGTTATTGACGCAGATAGTCTTTGAGAAATGTGGTAAAAATGCGCCGCGCGCGGCATGCACCGCAATAAACTTTACGAGACAAAAACAACAAGACAAAAAGGTTTGGAAGAGTGTCCGAATATCTTGACGAAGAAGAAGAACTTGCACGGCTGAAATCCTGGTGGGATGAAAACGGGAACACGGTAATCGTTGCGGTGATCGTGGCTGTCGTCGGGATCGGCGGATTCAACTGGTACTCAAGTTATAGCGGCGAGCAGGCTGAAGAAGGCACGCGGGCGTACACCACTTACAGTGAAGCCGTCGGCGTGGATGAACAAAGTGTTGCGCTGGCGCAATTAGAACAGAATTTCTCAGGTGACGCGGTGCATGTCCTGGCGCTGTTTAATGAAGCAAAGCGGGTCACCGAAGAAGGTGATTTTGCGGCTGCAAAAACATTGCTCACCGAAGTTGTAGATGCCGCCGATGATGATCTGATGGTCGATCTGGCACTCATACGACTGGCTAAAATCGAACGACAGCTGGGCGAATCTGACGCTGCGCTGGCGACACTGTCCAAAGTTCGCAACGAAGGATTTCGCAGTTGGGCATTAGAGGCGCAGGGTGACATTTACTCCGCAGCAGGAGATGTTGCAGCCGCCCACGCTGCCTATCAGGCCGCAACGGAGGACCTTGGTCCGGGTGACGAGCGGCCATTTCTGGCGATGAAGCTGGAAAATACGGCACCTTTTGACGGTGAGTTTGTCGAACTTACAGATGACCTCACTGAGGCGCTTGACGCGGCGCGTTCAACCTTGGAGGCAGCCGCCGATGCTGCTGTCTCAGAAGGAGAAAGTATGGCGGAAACTGGCGAAACAGAGACCGCAGATACTGCAGAGGAGGTTGAATCTCCGGTAATCGAGAACGAAGAAGGTACTCCATGACGCAAACCGCGCAACACATTCGCCAGCCCGGATCCGATTTGTCGGGATCCATCCTCAAAAGAGGTGTGCGAGGTTCTATTCTTGTCGCTCTCGTTACGCTGGCCGCTGGATGCAGCTGGTTCAGTTGGTTGCCCTGGGTGGATGCACCCGATGTAGATCCGGAAGAGCCTGCAAAGCTGGTGAGTTTTGATGAAGAGCTCGATATCAAAAGACAGTGGCGCGCAAAAATAGGGCGTGGCTTAGGTAAAAAGTATCTGCGCATAACTCCGGCGATAGTTGCCGAGCGCATCATCGCGGCGGACGGTTACGGCCATGTTGAGGCGCGTGACCGATTCAGCGGCAAACGTATCTGGCAGACCCAGACCCATGATCTGGACCGTGGCTTCTTTTCCTCGTTGAACTTTATTGACCGCAAGGATCCGAGTTTTATCAGCGGTGGTGTTGGCGTGGGTGATGGGCTTGTGTTGCTTGGTACAACGGACGGCGAGATTGTCGCTCTTAATGTGGATGACGGTTCCCACGCATGGACAACCAGGCTCGGCAGCGAAGTGCTTGCTACGCCAACCACGGGTGAAGGATTGGTGTTTACCCAGACGATAGACGGACGGATGGTTGCCCTGGATCGCGATTCGGGTGAGGTGCGTTGGACCTATGATAACCAGGTGCCGGTTTTGACCCTGCGAGGAACAAGTTCGCCTGTTTACCGCGGTGGCATTGTCTACGGCGGCTTTGCTAACGGTAAAGTGGTTGCCTTTCGAGCGTCCAACGGCGAGCCGATCTGGGAGCATCGCGTGATGTTGCCCGAAGGACGGTCGGAGCTTGATCGGATGGTCGATGTTGATTCCAAACCTCTGGTCGCCGGTCCCGCAATTTTTGTAGGTGCCTACCATGGCCGCGTGAAAGGCCTGTCCGCAAGAGATGGTCGGGCTCGGTGGGAGTACGAACTCTCCACCTATCTTGATCTTGCTTCCGGGTATGAACAGGTTTATGCAATTGATGAGGATGACAAAATAACAGCATTGGATATCAACAGTGGTGACGAGATCTGGTCACAAAATGACTTTCGCCTGCGAGGTTTAAGCTCTCCCGTAGCGTTTTCCAACTATGTGGTGGTGGGTGACGAGGAAGGTTATCTCCACGTGCTCGCACAGCGTGATGGACGGCACCTGGGTCGCAGAAAGATCGATGGCGGCGGCATCCGCACTAATCCTATTGTTGCCGACTCAGTGCTGTACATATACGACAACTCTGGCGGTCTCCACGCACTTGAACTCGAGTTGAACTGACCCATGACACCCACCATTGCCTTGGTGGGCCGGCCGAACGTCGGGAAGTCCACCCTTTTTAACAAGTTATGTCGTCGCAAAGATGCGCTGGTTGCTGATGTTCCAGGCCTTACGCGTGATCGACGTTACGGCAGGTGGATGGTTGAAGACAAAACGCTCAATCTGATCGATACCGGTGGTTTGTTTGGCGAACACGCCCTTGCCGAAGCCCTGGCTGAACAAACCGAACTCGCGGTGAAAGAAGCTGATCTTGTGCTTGCGCTCTTTGACGCGCGTGAAGGACTAACGCCTCAGGATGAATTTGTTCTGGAGTATCTCCGCAAACAAGGAGTTGAGTTTGTGCCGGTGATCAACAAAGTTGATGGCATCGATGAGCAGATAATCATCGCCGAGTTTGCGCGTCTAGGCTTCGAAGACCCGCCGCGGATTGCGGCTGCGCACAACCGCGGACTCAAAAGCTTAAGCGAGTTGGTGCTCCAGCGGTTTGATCAACCGGAGTGGATTGAAACGCCTGAGCTCGAAATTGACGGGATTCAGGTAGCCATCGTCGGACGTCCTAACGTTGGAAAGTCTACGCTGGTCAATCGACTTCTCGGTGAAGAACGTCAGGTTGTTTTTGATATGCCAGGGACAACCAAGGATGCGATCGATGTGCCCCTCACGCGGGATGGTGTCGACTACGTGCTGATCGATACCGCTGGCGTGCGGCGCAAAGGGAAAGTGGATGAGGTAACTGAAAAATTTTCAGTGGTGAAAGCGCTGCAGGCCATGGATCGAGCTCAGGTGGTCATCCTGGTGCTGGATGCAACCGAAGGTGTTGTTGAACAAGACCTGCACGTGCTGCAGTACGCGCTGAATGCAGGTGCCGGGATGGTGGTGGCGGTTAACAAATGGGATGGCTTGTCCCAGGAACAGCGGGACCGGGTTATCGAAACCGTAGACAGGCGCTTGCAGTTCGTCCCGTGGGTGCCGATACAGCGAATCTCCGCACTTCACGGTACTGGAGTAGGGCATCTGTTTGAAATGGTAGATCGTGTCTACGCCGCGGGTATGTTCGAAACCAATACGTCGCTTCTTACCCGTCTGGTGCGACAACTTGTTGAAAATCATCCGGCCCCCGCTGTTCGTGGTCGCCATATCAAAATTAAAATGGCAACGCGAGCCGGGCATCACCCCCCGTCGGTTGTTATTCATGGCAACCAGCTGAAATCATTGCCTTCAAGCTACGTACGTTATCTCGAGAACGGGATTCGTGAAGCGCTGGATCTAATTGGTAACCCGGTAAATCTGACCCTGCGCGATTCGGACAATCCCTATGCTGGCAAGCGCAATACACTGACACCGCGTCAGGAACGTCAGCGGGGCAGGATCGTCAAACGGCGCAAAGAAATTAAAAAGAAGCGTCGTAAGTCCTGATCAGGATCAGGGACCCTCGCGCAGCAGGATATTCAAGGTGCGCATAAAGGTCGGTGGGTCAACGCGGTTACCGTTGAGGCTCACGGACCAGTGCAGATGTGGACCCGTTACACGCCCGGTTGCTCCCACCATACCGATCACATCACCCTGTGCGACCCGATCTCCCTCAGCGACACTGAGCTCGCTCATGTGACAATACATGGTGACGAGACCCTGGCCATGGTTGATGAAGATCGTATTGCCGTTGAAGTAAAGGTCATCGGCCAAAGTCACGGTCCCGGATCCGGCTGCGATGATTGGCGTGCCGATGGGTGCCGCGATATCGAGACCGCTGTGTGGGCTGCGAGGCTTGTCATTAAAAAAACGTCGGTGGCCGAACAGGCTGGTGGTGACGCCTTCCAATGGTTTCACAAATCCTTCGTTTGCGTCGAACGCAGCCTGGTGATCGTTGTACAAGCCACGCTGACGAGCGCTTTCCTGGCGGATGCGTGTCAGTGTTTCTTCAGGCGGTGTTACCAACGCCTGGTTCTTGATGGTCAGCCGTTGCTCCGTATAGGTCTTCGAGTGGACTTCGAACGGGTGTCTTCGTTCTTCCCCATTCAGGTTGTACGTTAGATGGGTGGAACCCGCTTTTTGCGAGATGGGCACACCGACAACAACATGGCCACTCACGCTCAGGACAGGTTTGCCGTCGAATCGTGGTTGGCTTGCGCCCTCCGGCAACGCCCACACATAGACGCCACCAGGGACGGTCCGCTGTGCGCTCTCACTGAGGACGGTTTGTGGGAGCAGCGCAAATACGCATAGCCCTATTGTGTGCCACATACCTTTGGGAACTCTCATAGCCGTGCTACTCCTTGTCTTCATCGGCGCTTGTTGCCGTGGCGGTAAATCTTGGCGGACCAGTTGAGGTGATCTGACTGGTTACGATGCCGTCGTGTATAGCAGTTGTGATGGTATCGCCGGGATTTAGTTCCTCAACACTCGTGATCACGGAATCGGCTTCATTCATGGTGATACTGTAGCCGCGTGCGAGGGTTGGCAACGGACTCACGCCGTGGAGAAGGCGCATGCTCGACTGCAGCCGCGCGGATTGCGTTGCGAGCGTCTGCTCCATCATCTCGCGCACTCGGGCACCCAATTGCGAAGCCTTTGTCTGCATCGAATTGAGTTGCGCCTCTGGTCCGGTGTACCGCATGCGCAGTTGCAGAGACTCAAGCCTATTCTGGTGCTGGCTCAACTTGAAGCGCAGCGTCTCGCTGATCCGCCGCAAGCTGTCATCAACGCGCTGCATCGCACGCTCCAGCAGGTGTTCCGGGTCGTCCAGAGACAGCATCTGGTTGTGGAGCCGCAGCTTCTGGTATTCAATATAGTTGGCAGCAATGCCGGTTATGTGACTTTCAAAACCGCGGAAGCCCGCGATCAGCTCGGCCCGATCCGGTGCGATCAACTCCGCTGCGGCTGAGGGTGTTGGAGCGCGGACATCGGCGACGAAGTCGGTAATCGTGACGTCAATTTCGTGACCGACGGCAGAGACGATCGGTATCGGGCACGCGACGATTGCACGTGCCAAGGCTTCGGAATTGAAGCTCCACAGATCTTCCAGGCTGCCGCCTCCGCGGGTCAACAAAATTACGTCAGGTTCCAGAGTCTGTGCTCTTGCGAGCGCTCTGGTGAGTTCTGCTTCCGCCTCTGCACCCTGGACGAGAGAAGGCACCACAGTGACCGCGAGACTTGGGAAACGACGCTCGAGTACTGACAGCACATCACGTATTGCGGCACCGGAAGGCGAGGTGATCACCGCGAGATGCTCAGGGAAATCAGGCAGCACTTGCTTGCGTTCTGCATCAAACAAACCTTCGGCAGCGAGTTTGATCTTCAATTGGTCAAACGCCTGGCGCAGCGCACCTTCTCCCGCGGGTTCCATATAGTCCGCGATGACCTGAAACTCGCCACGTCCCTCATAAAGGCTGACCCGACCTCTGATCAACACCAGTTGACCTTCGCCTGGCTGCATCTGCACGGCGCGGTTGCGATTGGCAAACATTGCGCAACGCACCTGTGCTGCGTCATCTTTCAACGTGAAATACCAATGACCTGATCGCGGCCTGGCGAAGTTGGACATCTCACCCAGCAGCCAGACGATGCGAAAGCGATCTTCGATCGTCACTCGCGCCTGCCGATTGAGCTCGCTCACGGTCAAGATATTGCGGGTGGGTTGGGTAGTTTCCTCGACTGGGGACATCTGTTCAGGGTTTGGACTTCACTTTTGCTGTCTCTGCATTGTACTTGACTGCGCTTCGGCTGTAGAATGCCGCTTTTGCGGAGTCCTAAATGTTGCGTATCGCTACCGATGCACTCACCTTCGACGACGTTCTGCTCCTGCCCGCATATTCTCAAGTCCTCCCTTCCGAAGTTTCGCTCCAAACCAAGCTGACGCGCGATATCAGTTTGAATATCCCGCTGGTCTCGTCGGCGATGGATACGGTGACCGAAGCGAGGCTTGCGATATCCATTGCGCAGGAAGGCGGAATTGGAATCGTGCACAAGAATATGACCATCGACCAGCAGGCCAAAGAGGTCCGGGCGGTCAAGAAATATGAGTCGGGCATTATCCGTGATCCGGTCACCATCGGTCCCGAGGCCACCCTCTCCGAGCTATACAACAAAACGCTGGATCATGGCATTTCGGGGGTACCTGTCGTCAGCGGCGATAGACTGGTCGGCATCGTCACCAGTCGCGATGTACGGTTTGAGAGTAGAGCCGATGCGTTGGTGAAAGACGTGATGACGCCAAAAGAGCGTCTGGTTACCGCGCTCGAGGGCACTGATATTCAAGAAATCACCCGCATTCTGCATGAGAACAGAATTGAAAAAGTGCTGCTGGTGAATGAAGCCTTTGATCTCACCGGAATGGTTACGGTCAAGGACATTGCAAAGGCTCAGGCCTATCCCATGGCTTGTAAGGACAACTTCGGCCAACTCCGCGTCGGGGCCAGTGTAGGCACCAGCGGTGAAACCGATGAGCGCGTCGCCGCACTTGTCGAGGCAGGGGTAGATGTGGTTGTTGTAGACACCGCTCATGGTCATTCACAAGGGGTCTTGGACCGTATTACCTGGATGAAGCAGACCTATCCGAACCTCAGCGTCATCGGCGGCAATGTTGCAACCTATGACGGGGCCAAAGCGCTGATAGATGCCGGGGTGGATGCGGTAAAAGTAGGTATTGGACCAGGCTCCATCTGTACCACGCGGATTGTTGCCGGTATTGGCGTGCCACAAATTACTGCCATTGCAGAGGCTGCCAAGGCCGGTGCTGAGGAAGATGTACCGATCATCGCAGATGGCGGTATCCGCTATTCAGGGGACATCGCGAAAGCGCTGGTTGCCGGTGCAAGCTGCGTGATGGTTGGCAGTCTGCTCGCAGGCACAGATGAAGCACCCGGTGAAGTAGAGCTGTACCAAGGTCGAACGTACAAAAGTTATCGTGGCATGGGTTCGTTAGGCGCGATGGCGCAATCCAATGGATCAAGCGATCGCTACTTCCAGGAAATTGAAGGTGATGGCCGCAAACTTGTACCGGAAGGCATCGAGGGCAGGGTTGCTTATCGCGGCCCGGTCGGTCCTATCGTTCATCAGTTGATGGGCGGTGTGCGTGCATCCATGGGCTACACGGGCTGTGAAGATGTGTTGACGATGAGAACAAAGCCAGAGTTCATCAAGGTGACAAACGCAAGTATGGCTGAGTCGCATGTTCATGACGTCGCTATCACCAAAGAAGCGCCAAACTATCCGCTCAGCTAGTGCTCAAACCATCTAACAATTTAGGATCAGCGGGTCTGCGGGGTTCTTGGACTAGGCGGCGTACCGCCGGTGTGGCGGGCCCCACATCAAGGTGCGCCAACAACGGCCAAGGACCCCGCAGGCCCGCCCTACGGGAGATCGCCAGCTTCGCGCTGGCTGCGTTATCGTTCGTCGCGAATATCTCGCTTTCAAGGAAAGCGCGATATTACTCCTCTCCGTGCGAAGCACGGACCTCTGCCCTTACCAGCCCAAAGCTGGCGAACTCTGATCCTAGATTGTTAGATGGTTTGAGCACTAACGCTGGGTTCTTTGAGAAGAAAACGCATACGCGCAACCAACAGAGTCAGAAGTAGTGCACAACATCCATGACCAACGTTTGTTGGTAGTCGACTTCGGGTCGCAATACACCCAGCTGATTGCACGACGCGTACGGGAGACCGGCGTCTACTGCGAAATTTATCCCTTTGACGTGCCGGCCGAAGTCATCGCCGAGTTCAAACCCATGGGCATTATCCTGTCGGGTGGACCTGAAACGGTAACCGCCGGTTCAACTCCGCGGATTACGGAGGCGGTGTTTGCAGCGGGGGTACCCATTCTCGGTATCTGTTACGGGATGCAAGCGGTTGCGACACAACTGGGTGGGACTGTGCAGAGCTCTGATCAACGTGAGTTTGGACACGCACAGATAACATTGCAGACTGAAAGTCCGCTCCTTGCCGGTCTCAATTTTGTGGACACCGAGGGCGAGGCGCAATGTGATGTGTGGATGAGCCACGGCGATAAAGTCACAGCGTTGCCGCCTGGTTTTGTGCTTGCGGCCAGCAGCAGCTCGGCACCGATCGCCGCCATGGAAGATGTCTCACGGAATATTTACTGCGTGCAGTTTCATCCGGAGGTAACGCACACGGATGGCGGTGCTGGACTCCTGAATAAATTCGCTCGCGAGATCTGTGGGCTTTCCGGTGAGTGGACGTCCGCGAACATCGTGGAAGATGCAATTCAACGTGTGCAGGAGCAGGTGGGGAGCGACGAGGTTGTTCTGGGTCTCTCCGGCGGCGTGGACTCATCCGTTGTTGCCGCACTTTTGTCACGTGCCATTGGCGATCAGCTGACCTGTCTTTTCGTTGACAACGGTCTGCTCAGGAAGGATGAGGTGGGCGAGGTGGAAGCCGCGTTTGCCGCGGAGGCGAACGGCAACGCGTTGCCGCTGAAAATAAAAACCATCGATGCACGGGATGAATTTCTGACGAAGCTTAAGGGCGTGGAAGATCCTGAGGCGAAACGCAAAATCATCGGCAATACGTTTATCGAAGTATTCGAGCGCGAAGCAAACAGCTTAAGCGGCGTGAAATGGCTTGCGCAGGGCACCATTTATCCAGACGTCATCGAGTCGGCTGCTTCGAAGTATGGCAAAGCGCACGTCATCAAAAGCCACCACAATGTGGGGGGACTGCCGGAACGGATGCAGCTCGGGCTGGTCGAGCCGCTGCGGGAACTCTTCAAGGATGAAGTTCGCAACATCGGCCTGCACCTCGGACTGCCTAAATCTCTTATTTACCGACATCCGTTTCCCGGACCTGGGTTGGGTGTGCGCATTCTCGGAGCGATAGAACCGGGATATGCAGAGACACTGCGTGAAGCCGATGCCATTTTCTTGAGCGAGTTGAAGGAAGCCGGGTTATACGATTCCGTCAGCCAGGCGTTTGCGGTCTACCTGCCGGTGAAGTCGGTCGGGGTGGTTGGCGATGCCAGAAGGTATGAGCATGTCATCGCGCTGCGTGCCGTGGAAACGATAGATTTTATGACCGCCCGCAGCGCCCGCTTGCCGTACGAGTTTATCGAGCGCGTGGCATCCAGGATCATCAACGAAATCGCTACCGTTTCGCGCGTTGTTTACGATGTGTCCAGCAAGCCACCTGCGACTATTGAATGGGAGTAGGCGCGTACCGCGAGGCCCGGATGGCGGCGCGTAATGCCTGACGCGGGTCTGGCTGTCCACGATGAGACGTGGATGCAAAGAGCGATTGAACTGGCTCAAGTTGCAGCGGCAATCGATGAAGTGCCAGTGGGCGCAATCGTCGTGGCGAACGACACACAGGAAGTTCTTGGCGAAGGGTTTAATCAACCTATCTCCGGCGCGGATCCGTCGGCACATGCGGAAGTGATCGCGTTGCGGGCTGCGGCAAAGCAGAGGCAAAACTACCGACTGGTGGGTACAACCCTCTACGTCACGATAGAGCCGTGCATGATGTGCGCTGGAGCAATGCTGCACGCTCGTGTTGACCGCTTGGTGTTCGGCGCCGCCGAGCCGAAAGCGGGTGCGGTTGTTTCCCACGCGCTGTTAGGTACGGACTGGCAGAACCACAAGGTAGCGGTCACGGGCGGTGTATTGAGTGAGGTCTGTGCAGAGCTTATGTCGGGCTTTTTTGCCGCGAAGAGAAAAGGCTGAAGTCCTATTAAGTTCCAGATTGGTTAAGTAAGGAGGGATAAAAAGTTGGGTAGGGTTCTTGCGCTCAAGGGTCAGGCGGCATTCAGCCAGTTTCGATTGGATAGCCTGCGTGCGAAGGAGTCACGCATTCGCTATGCCGAGTTTGTGCACATTCTTGATCTCACCGATGAATTGACCGTCGATGAACGGGTGCAGGTAGAAGGACTCTTAACCTACGGTCCACAGAACGACCTGCCTGAACCGGTGGGTAACCATGCACTCACCGTGGTGCCTCGCACCGGGACAATTTCGCCGTGGTCCAGCAAGGCGACGGATATATTCGCAATTTGCGGGCTTCAAAAGGTACGCCGCGTAGAACGCGGTATTCGCTGGTACCTCGAAGATGCCCCAGAGACGATCGATCTGGCATTGGTGCATGATCGCATGACGGAGACGGTCCTTTTTGACGAAGATTTCGAGGGCGTCTTTGCGCAGCTGGAACCGCGGGCGGTAGAGTCCGTTGCGCTTGTGACAGAGGGTCGCTCGGCGCTTGAACGCGCGAATGTGGAGCTGGGACTGGCACTTTCCATAGACGAGATGGAATACCTGGCCAGTGCCTACTCGGAGCTTGGTCGCGATCCTACAGATGTTGAATTGATGATGTTCGCCCAGGCAAATTCTGAACACTGCCGCCACAAAATTTTTAATGCGTCCTGGGAAGTGGATGGCCAACCGCAGCCCAAGTCGCTGTTTGCCATGATTCGCAATACCCACGCCCAGATTAATGGTAAAGGCATCCTGAGCGCCTACAGTGACAATGCCGCGGTCATTGAGGGCAGCCAGGAAAAACGCTTCTGGGTGGATCCTGAAACGCACAGCTACCACTATCGAGATGAACCGGTGCATGTCTTGATGAAGGTGGAAACACACAATCACCCGACCGCTATCGCACCCTTTCCAGGGGCCGCAACAGGTTCTGGTGGAGAGATCAGAGATGAGGGTGCAGTTGGTCGAGGGTCCAAACCGAAAGCAGGTCTCACCGGGTTTACCACCTCACACTTGAACATCCCCGGACAAACAGAACCCTGGGAGCTTGAGACGGGCAAACCGGAACATATGGCTTCGGCACTGGACATCATGCTCGAGGGTCCGATCGGCGGTGCCAGTTTTAACAACGAATATGGTCGCCCGGCGATCAACGGCTATTTCCGTACGTTCGAGGCCGAGTACAATGGGGCAACCCGGGGTTACCACAAACCGATCATGATCGCGGGTGGTCTGGGTACGGTAAAGGAAGAACATGTGCATGCCCTGGATTTTCCGCCAGGCACTGCGTTGGTCATCCTGGGAGGCCCGGCCATGCTGATTGGGCTGGGTGGTGGAGCCGCATCCAGTATGGCATCAGGTACCTCATCATCGGACCTGGACTTTGCCTCGGTTCAACGTGGGAATCCTGAGATGGAACGTCGTTGTCAGGAAGTCATCGATGCCTGTTGTGCGCTGGGCGAGGACAACCCTATCCGCCTGATTCACGACGTTGGTGCAGGCGGCATGTCGAATGCATTGCCAGAACTGGTAAGTGACGCCAATGCCGGTGGCGCATTCAGGCTGCGCGATATTCCGAGCGCTGATACCGGCATGTCGCCTCTGGAAATCTGGTGCAATGAGTCTCAGGAGCGGTACGTACTGGGTGTTGACGCGGATGCGCTGTCCCAGTTTGAGGAAATCTGCACGCGTGAACGTTGTCCGTTCGCCGTGGTTGGAGAGTCTACTTCATTGCCTCACCTGAGGGTTGAGGATACACACTTCGAAAACGCACCGGTGGACATGCCGTTGAATGTCCTGTTAGGCAAACCGCCCAAGATGGAGCGTACGTTTACTCGCGAAAAGTTGCCTGTCTCGAATCTGGACTTTGCAGAGATCGATCTGGATGAGGCCTTGCTGAGGGTTTTGCGTTTCCCGGCTGTGGCCAGTAAAAAGTTTCTGATTACGATCGGTGACCGTTCGATTACCGGTCTGGTCGCAACGCAGCCGATGATCGGACCCTGGCAGACCCCGGTAGCGGACTGTGCCGTCACGATCAGGGGTTACGACACCTATCGAGGTGAGGCGTTCGCAATGGGTGAACGGAGTCCGCTTGCGCTGATCAATCCTGCCGGGGCCGCCAGAATGGCGGTGGCGGAAACGCTGACCAATCTTGTAGGTGCAAATCTTGAGAGTATCGACCGGGTCGTTCTATCTGCAAACTGGATGGCCGCGGCCGGTGCCAACCAGGAAGAACAGGCGCTCTTTGATTCAGTGCTTGCGGTAGGGGAGGAGTTCTGCCCCGCGCTCGGGATTGCGATTCCCGTGGGTAAGGATTCTCTGTCGATGCGTACAAAGTGGGGTGATGACGCAGAAGTTGTTTCCCCCGTGACCCTGATCTCCAGCGGCTTTGCGCCTGTAGAAGATGTGCGCAAGACGGTAGAGCCGACGCTGGTAGCGAACGAAGACTCCTCTCTGGTCTTGTTGCACCTGGGGGAGGGCAGGCTGGGTGGCAGTACGTTGGCCCAGGTGTACCGCCAGCTGGGTGATGCAACGCCAGATGTTGAGGAGCCGCTCGCGTTTCGGGCTATGCTCGATTTTATCCTCCAAGCCAATCGCGAAGGCCGATTTCTGGCCATGCACGACCGTTCGGACGGCGGTTTGATCGTCACGCTGTTGGAGATGGCGTTTGCGGGTCGCCTGGGTCTGCGCGTTGATATAGAGGCGGATGGCAAAGAGACGCTGTTGGCGGCTCTGTTCAACGAAGAGGTCGGCGTTGTTGTGCAGATTGCAGATGCGGACATCGCATGGCTGGTGGAGTCTGCGCCATGTGAGGTAACGGTTGTCGGCAAGCCACTGTTGGACGAACGCATCGAAGTCAGTGTGAACGCCGAAACTGTGCTCACGAACAACCGCGGCGCGTTAGAGCAAACCTGGCACGCAGTGACCCATGCGATGCAAAAACTCAGGGATGAGGTGAGTTGTGCAGAGGATGAGTTTGCAAGCTTGTCAGAAACCCGCTCTGAAAATCCGGGTCTTCGCACCGCTCTCACGTATGACCCGAACGACGACGTTGTCGCGCCGTTTGTGGGCACTGGCGTTCGGCCGCGTATCGCAATCCTGCGCGAGCAGGGAGTAAATGGGCAGATTGAAATGGCCGCTGCATTTGATCGTGCCGGATTCGAATGTGTCGATGTTCATATGTCGGACCTGATCACCAGCCGGGCTCATCTGCAGGACTTCCAAGCCATGGTGGCGTGCGGTGGCTTCAGCTACGGCGACGTACTCGGGGGCGGTGGAGGCTGGGCAAAGAGCATCCTCTATAACGAGCGCATGGCGGAGCAGTTTGCTGCGTTTTTTGAAAACAAAAACGGTAGTGGTAGCGACAAACTGGTGCTGGGTATCTGCAACGGCTGTCAGGCGTTTGCGCAGTTGAAGTCTTTGATTCCGGGTGCTGACCATTGGCCACGGTTTGTGCGCAACAAATCTGAACAATTCGAAGGGCGGACGGTGATGGTTAAAGTTGCCGATAACCCGACCCCCTGGCTGGATGGAATGCAGGGCAGCGTGATCCCGGTAGCGGTTGCTCATGGAGAAGGGCGACCTGAGTTTGATCAGGCCGCCGACTATGACGCCTGTGTTGCGGCGGGACAACCAGCCTTGAGCTACGTTTCTGCGAATTTCGAGGTTACGGAACGATATCCGGATAACCCTAACGGCGCGCACAACGGGCTGGCGGGGCTGACGGCCAATGAAGGTCGGGTATTGATCATGATGCCGCACCCGGAAAGAGTTTTTCGAACGGTCCAGAATGTGGTGGCGGACCCGAAAGGTCAGGAAGACGGCCCCTGGATGCGTTTGTTTCGTAACGGTCGCAAAGCGCTGGGGTGACCGCAGGCCGAGTGAAGAAAGCTACTTTTTCAGCCGACGGGTGAAGTCCAGTTCTTCGTAGCGGGTTGGATAAGTTTTTGTCGATCTGTCTGCGAAGAAATGCCTGAGCGTACTGGAGATGACTGGGAAGGCCAGGTCATCCCACGGTATGTCCGCTTCAGTAAAGAGCGCAACCTCCAACGACTCCTCACCTGCATAAAACTCAAGGTTGTTGAGCGATGCCCGGTAAAACATGTAAACCTGGGAGATGTGCGGCAGGCTGAAGACGGTATAAAGACTCAGGTTTGAAACGCTCGCGTTCGCTTCTTCGACGGTTTCGCGCGCTGCTCCGGATGCAACCGTTTCTCCGTTTTCGAGAAATCCCGCAGGCAGGGTCCAGTAGTTGGCACGCGGTTCAATGGCGCGTTTACACAGCAGCACCTTGTCCTCCCAGACAGGGACACAGCCTGCGACAATGCGAGGGTTCTGATAGTGGATGAAGTCGCAAGCGTCACAGACGTGACGTTCGCGGTTGTCGCCATCAGGAATTTTCAGTGCGACCGTACCGCCACACGCGCTGCAGAACTTCATGGCGCTTAGTATACGGGCTTACGGAGATCAGGTCTCTTCAGGTTCCGCTTCATTTACTCGGCCGGGAAAGGCCAGGACGGTGGCGCTGCCACCGGCATCCGGTTCGACAACTTCCACATCCACCAAGGGGGTGACCATAGAGCGATGCAGATCTGCAAGAGAGTGGCACATCATCTCCGATATCCGAATGGTGGCGGCCAGCGGAGATCTGGCGCGCTTACGCTCCATGTCAACTCTGAATTGCAGACCCTGCAGACGGCGTCGTTTTTCTTCTGTGCTCGCGCTGTCGATCACTCTGGCTGTCAACTGTTGCCTGAGCGACTCAAGCTTTTCAGGATTGTTTCTAGCCATGTCCACCAGTACATCAAACGCTGGCAGTTTTCGCTTCATGGGAACTCACGTCCATACCCCTTGAAGCGGATACTATGCACCAAGCGTGACCCCAGCCCTATGCGGAAGGTGTGAGTATTTTGTGAGTGGCCCTGGCTGGCCGCCCTGCAAGCCTGCCTTTTACGGGTCTCTTCCGGATAGAGGGTACGGATACAGAGGCTAGGCAGCCAAGTCATTCTCACCTACCATGCCGCTTGATAGAAATTCTGGATGTGGGAGCTAATTTGATTTACCAACTTGGAGAAGATCGGGTTCAGGCTGAAGGCGACTATTGGGTTGCTGAAACAGCCGCGGTCATGGGCAAGGTGTTGCTGAAACAGGACGCGACAGTTTGGTGGAATGCGGTACTGCGCGGTGACAATGAGCTCATTACGGTGGGAGAGGGCTCCAACGTGCAGGATGGTTCGGTGCTTCACACAGATCCAGGCTTTCCGCTGACGATCGGCCCGCACGTGACCATTGGCCACAAGGTCATGCTGCACGGATGTGAGATTGGTGAAGGTTCGTTGATCGGTATTAATGCCGTCGTGCTGAACGGCGCCAAAATTGGCAAGAACTGCCTGATTGGCGCAAACGCGTTGATTACCGAAGGCAAGGAGATACCGGACAATTCCATGGTACTCGGATCGCCGGGAAAAGTTGTCAAAACACTTTCCGAAGAGCAGGGGCTGGCCATTCGCATAGGCGCTAAGCACTATGTTGAAAACGGACGCCGATTCCGTGAAACGCTGCAACAGCAAGCGGAAGCAGACGCCACATGACGGTCACACTGGGTACGCCGCTCAGCCAGGGGGCGACAAAGGTGATGATGCTCGGCGCTGGAGAATTGGGCAAAGAGGTTGTCATTGAACTGCAACGTCTCGGTGTAGAGGTGATCGCCGTTGACCGCTATGCCAACGCGCCGGGCATGCAGGTGGCGCATCGCGCCCATGTGATCAACATGTTGGACGCTGACGCCTTGCGGTCTGTCATCGAACTTGAGCAGCCAGATCTGGTTGTGCCGGAAATCGAAGCGATTGCTACCCCTGTCCTCGTAGAGTTGGAGGCGCAGGGGTTAAATGTGATCCCCACTGCGCGTGCGGCACGCCTGACTATGGACAGGGAGGGCATACGGGAGCTTGCCGCTAAAGAGTTGAGCGTAAAAACGTCACCCTATCTCTTCGCAGAGACAGAAGCGGAGTACCTTCAAGCAGTTGAACAGATTGGTACCCCCTGCGTGGTGAAGCCTGTTATGTCCAGTTCGGGTAAAGGCCAATCCACTGTGAAAACCCCACAGGATGCGCTCGACTCCTGGACCTATGCGAAAGAGGGTGCACGCGGTGAAGCTACGAAGGTTATCGTGGAGGGCTTTGTCGATTTTGATTATGAGATTACGCTGCTCACAATTCAGCATTGTGATGGCGTGGCGTTTTGTGACCCGATAGGTCATCGGCAGGAGGGCGGCGATTACCAGGAGTCGTGGCAGCCGCAGCCGATGAGCGACGGGGCGCGGGAGGAGTGTTGTCGAATAGCCGAATTGGTGACATCAAGTCTGGGTGGCTATGGGTTGTTTGGCGTCGAGTTTTTCATCAAAGGCGACAATGTTTATTTCAGTGAGGTGTCACCGCGTCCTCACGATACGGGCATGGTGACCATGATCAGCCAGGATCTGAGTGAGTTTGCGCTGCACGCTCGCGCCATTCTCGGCTTACCGATACCGAACATACGCAGCAGAGGTGCAGCAGCGAGTTCGGTCATCATGGTGGAAGGCGAGTCGAAGAATGTGAGGTTCGACGGGGTAGATGAGGCGCTCGCTGAAGAGGATGTTCAGGTCAGGCTGTTTGGTAAGCCTGAGGTCGTTGGCGAACGGCGTATGGGGGTTGCGCTGGCGTTGGGCGATGACGTTGATAAGGCGCGTGTGCGGGCGAATGTGGCGTCTGGGAAGGTCCGGCCGATTCTTTAAGAAGTTTGGTTTAGTTTCCTGCGAGATCGTCTGAACCGGGAGGGGAGGTTGGTTAGGGAGTGGTGGGGTTGGATCGCGGTGGGTCTTTAGCTTTCTCGTTCCGGCTATCGTGTGGCAAACGGGGTGGGGATATGCAGACACTTTCCGTCTCTAGTTTCCTGTAGCTGTTTATCGCGCTACGCCGGGGGGCGGTGGAGCCTTTAGGTGAGCGCAGCCGACCCCCGGCCCTGCAGCCTAATTCTTATGTCGAAACTGTAGCTGTTTGGGGGCTCTTCTTCTTGACAATTCTATAACATAGCCGTATTCTTGTGCGCATGAATGTTATTAAAAGCCAGCTCAAACTCGACTTGCCAATCAAGAGAAAGTTTGGTGGGCGCCAGGAAGGTGCAGGTCGACCACGCGTTGCGGCAAGAAGGATCATTCATCACATCAAACGCGATGCATTTGCCTCTCGTCATCCACTTCACGTGACCATTCGAGTTAAAGAAGGTATCCCTAAGCTACGGACATCCAAGTTCAATCGCGCGTTCTATCAAGTACTGGCTGGATCAGCCTCACGAGCAGGCTTTCGGATCGTGCATTACTCGTTGCAGACGAATCATGTGCACTGTCTGGTAGAGGCTAAAGACAAAACAACGCTCGCAAATGGCATGAAGAGCTTCTCCGCGCGGTTTGCACGGGCTGTGAATCGGGTGTTCAATCGTACTGGTAAGGTTCTAGAAGGCAGATATCACGTCAGGACCCTCAAAACGCCTAAAGAAGTACGAAATGCGCTGGCGTATGTCCTTCTAAACACGCGTAAACACTACGTTCAGTGTTATGGCAAGCGGCCACCGGTTGAAATGGATCATTGGAGTTCAGGACCCTTCTTCGATGGTTGGAGAGATGCAGTGGGTCCACCATCCACAAGCACCCTTTTGCCAGTTGCCACTACGTGGCTGCTGGCAAAAGGGTGGCGGAAACATCGTCTGATCAAGCTTGATGAAGTCCCTGGTTATGTCTAAGTGGTCACACCAGTGCCTCTATACGCCGCCTGGGGCTTGCAAAAGCCTCAATTGAGACTATAGTTGCCGCCAATGAACGCTCAACGCGCCAAGTTGTTTTCTGATTTTCCAGCTTCTGCTGGGGAAAGTGCGTTGCTGTCTGTTTCTCTCCTGCTGCTCAACCTGCTGGGTCTGCTGCCGGGTTCCCGGCAATCAATCTAAACCCCAGGGCACATGCCCACCCAGATACCCAACTAGACACGCAAACTGAAGTGAGTACCCTTACGTCGCCTGACTAAAGGTTGAAACCGATCCAGGCAAGGGACAAAAGAGGAAAGAGGATCTCGTGCAATGAATACCAAGCACATTCCCGGACGCGCCAGCGGCGCAATGCCATTTGAGAAGTATCGAGCGTTTACGCCCATCGATCTGCCCAATCGTCAGTGGCCGAACGTTGTTCTAGACAAAGCCCCGCGTTGGTGCAGCGTCGATCTGCGTGATGGCAACCAGGCACTGATCGACCCAATGAATGTCGATGAAAAGCTGCGTCTTTGGGATCTGCTTTTGGAAATCGGCTTTGCTGAAATTGAGGTGGGTTTTCCTGCGGCATCCCAGCCGGACTTTGACTTCATCAGACGGATTATCGATGAAGACAGGATTCCTGATGGGGTTGCTATACAGGTGCTCTGCCAGGCGCGGCAGGAACTGATCGAGCGTACCTGCGAAGCCCTGGATGGGGCCGCTAACGTCATCTTCCACCTGTACAACTCAACTTCGGAGCTGCAGCGCCGCGTGGTGTTCGAGATGGATCGCCCGGGCATTGTCGATCTTGCCGTGCAAGGTACGGAAATTGTGAAGGCCGGACTGGCTGATTTTGACGCGAATGTGACGTTCGAATATTCACCGGAGAGTTTTACAGGCACTGAACTCGACTTTGCCGTGGACATCTGCACGGCGGTAGCCGACACGTGGGGTGCGACACCTGATGAGCCGATGATCATCAATCTCCCTTCCACCGTTGAGATGTCCACGCCGAATATTTACGCCGACCAGATAGAATGGTTCTGCACAAATATCCCGCGTCGTGATAGCGCCATCATCAGCCTCCATACGCACAACGATCGAGGCACGGGTGTTGCTGCAACCGAGCTCGGTCTTATGGCCGGTGCAGACCGGGTTGAGGGCACGTTGTTTGGCAATGGCGAACGCACGGGCAACTGCGACGTCGTGACGGTTGCGATGAACCTGTTCAGTCAGGGGGTGGATCCAACCCTCGATCTGCGCGAGATGCCGCGGATCCGAGAAGTTGTTGAATCGGTTAATAAGCTTGCGGTGGCTGAACGACACCCCTATGCAGGCGAGCTGGTGTTTACCGCGTTTTCTGGATCGCACCAGGACGCCATTCGCAAGGGTATGGCGAAAGTGGACCGTGCCAGTTGGGAAGTACCCTATTTGCCGATTGATCCTGCCGATGTTGGGAGCAGCTATAAAGAAGCCGTGCGGGTGAATTCTCAATCGGGCAAGGGTGGTGTCGGCTTTTTGTTGGAAGAGCATTTTGGCGTGGCCCTGCCACGTGAAATCCTGGTCGAATTCAGTGGCATGGTTCAAGCGCTGACTGAAGAGCTGGATCGAGAAGTTAAACCTGAAGAGATATTCGACCATCTGATCGCCGTGTATGCGGATGAGAGTGGTCCATACAAACTGGTGGACTACGATCTGTTGAGTGGGCGCGAAAGCGATCAACGTTGTGTCGCCCGTGTTGAAGTCTCGGACAGTCAGGTAACGGTTGATGGTGAAGGCACCGGTCCCATCGAAGCGTTTGTCAACGCGATGGTGGAGACGCTGAACGAACCTATTACCGTTGTGGACTATCACGAGCACTCGCTGGATTCGGGGAGTGACGCGAAAGCGATCTGCATTCTGGGCATTGAAAACGGCGAAGAGAATGACGGCGGCAGCCAGGGACGATGTTATGGCATCGGCGTGAGCCGCAACACGATCACGGCCTCGTATGCCGCCATCATCAGCGCACTAAATCGTCGTTGGGCAAAAGCCTAGCCGGTTGTAGAAATGGAGCTGGAGAAGCCGAGGCTAACCCTCGGCTTCCAGCTCCTCATCCAGCTCTTCTTCGTTGCGCTCCGCTACCTCGGTGCGTCGTATCTTCAAACTTTTGATCAAATTGTCTTTGATCTGCACGGTCTCGATTTGATAGCCGTTCAGATCGAGGCAAACATTGGACTCTGGGATGAGTTCCAGATGTTCAAGAACCAGTCCATTGAGCGTACGGGGTCCTTCGGTGGGTAGATTCCAGCGTAGCGCTCGATTGATGTCCCGCAGTACAGCCAGCCCATCGATCAGAAAACTGCCGTCGTCCTGTGGTGAAATTTCCGGCATGTTGGCCGCAAAGTCACTCGTAAACTCACCCACAATTTCTTCCAGGATGTCTTCGAGGGTGACGATGCCCTGAATGTCGCCATACTCATCCACAACCAGTGCGATGCGCTGTTTTTCTTTCTGGAAGTTCAGAAGCTGGGTATGCAGCGGTGTTGCCTCAGGGACGTAGTAGGGTTCTCTGGTCAACTGCATGAGATCGGCTTTGTTGAATTCGTCGGCATTGAGAAAGCGGGCCAGTCTGCGCAGGTGAAGAATGCCCAGCATGTTGTTTATATCACCCTTGCAGACGGGTAATAACGTGTGTTGGCTTGTGGAGGTCTGATCGATAATGTCGTGAATGTCATCGTCGATATCTACAGAGATAATTTCGTTTCGAGGCACCATGATGTCGTTCACGGTGACACTCTCCAGGTCCAGGAGGCGAACCATCATGCTTTGTCTTTCGCCAACCGCCTCCGCGCCTTCGTTAACCACCGTTTTCAGTTCTTCGGTGGAAAGATTGTCTCGCTCGGTGTCGGCGTGTTTCAGAAACGGTCTGACGATGTAGTTTGCAATGCCGTTGACAAATACAACCACGGGGTACACCAGACGCAGAAGGGGCTGCAGAAGGTAAACGGCTCTGAAAGCCCAACCCTCTGGATGTTGGGCGGCGAGTGTTTTGGGGGCAACTTCCGCAAAAATGAGAAACACAATCGTGATGACCCAGGGCGCAAGATAAACGCCGGTATCGCCGAATAGCCGCAGGCCAACGATCGTTGCGATGGTTCCGGCGGAAAAGTTGACGAGATTGTTGCCGACAAGAATGACCCCCAGCAGTCGGTCCGGGCGTCTAAGCAGGCGGTTCGATTTTCTCGCTCCCTTGTGGCGCTGCTTAACGAGATGTTTCAACCGATAGCGGTTGAGCGCCATCATTGCGGTTTCCGTGCCTGAAAAGTATGCAGATGCGCCCACCAGAGCGATGATGGAAGCAATGAGAGCCCAGACTGGGAGTTCGCCGCTCATGGTCAGTTAACCCTCATGTCAACGGACGAGAATGTATTCAAGGACAAATTTGCTACCCAGATAGCCGATCACCAAAAATGCAAACCCCACCAGGGTCCAGCGAACCGCGGTCAGCCCCCGCCAGCCGAAAAAGATGCGACCGGCCAGGAAAAAAGCGTAAATCAACCAGGACAATGAAGTGATGACGATGTGATGGGCGACGTTCTGTTGGAACATGTCCTCCAGGAAGAGGAAGCCTGTCAGAATTGCACCTGTCAGCAACGCAAGCCCAACCCAGAGCATTGCGACCAACAGTTGCTCCATGGTTTCAAGCGGAGGAAGCCAACCGATGGGTTGGCGGCCAGGGCTTTTAAGCTGACGTTCCAACACGGCGAGGAGTACCGATTGGCAAGCGGCCAGCATCAAAGTCGAATAGGCGGTCAACGAAATGAGTATGTGGGCAAGCAGAGCGCGTGACATATCAGGCGCGTTGACGTGTCCCGGTTCGATGGTAAGTGCTGCCACCAGGGCGAGAATGGAGAGGGGCACTACCAACAGCAGAAGTTTTTGAACTGGCAGTCTGAACCCGGCCACAGTCACGAAAATGCTCATGACAAGAGCAACCACGTTAACGACGTAGAGCAGGCTTAACGTGCTGCCGCCGTTGCGAAACACGACAAGGTGCAAGTAAACCGCGTGGGCTGCAATGGCGCCCAAAATCACCCATACGGCAATGTGGCTGCTGGTCGCATGCTGACGTGCGCGCCACAGGAGTGCAGTTGCCCACGCGTAAAGCGCGAGGGAAAGTGGAGCGACGACGAATGTCACGGTGAAATCACCTGTTTGGAAGGGCAGCGTGTACGGACCGCGCTCGAGATGGTTTGCAAGTATGTGGACAGGTAGTTGCCTGGCGGCCAGTTTGGCACAGGAGATGCCCTTTGGCGAGAGGGGGAGGCGGGAAGGGGAGGCGGAAGGGGAGGCGGAAGGGGAGGGACAGAGGGAAGAGGAGCGCGCGAGTCGATGTTGAGCCACGCTATACGGTGTATAATGGGCGATTGTTCAAAGCCCTTAAGCCGGACATAACAGATGTTTGACAGTCTCTCTGATCGCTTAACCAATACGCTGCGCAGTATCTCCGGACGCTCTTCTCTCTCCGAAGAAAATATCAGCGCGGCACTTCGCGACGTGCGGATGGCGCTCCTTGAAGCGGACGTTGCGCTGCCTGTGGTTAAGGATTTTATCGACCAGGTGAAAGCCAAGGCGGTGGGCGTCACAATTTCCACGGCCCTTAATCCGGGTGAGCAATTCGTCAAGATTGTGCATGAAGAACTTGTGCATGTTATGGGCGATGCCAACGATGCGCTGGATCTTGCAACAGCGCCACCAGCGATTGTGCTCATGGCCGGTTTGCAGGGCGCTGGTAAAACCACCACCGTCGCCAAGCTGGCCAGGTTCTTACAGGAACGGGAAAAGAAGAAGGTCGCGGTGGTCAGTGCCGACGTTTATCGACCTGCCGCAATTCAACAGTTGGAAACTCTGGCAGGCGAGGTCGGGGCGCAATTTATCCCCTCCACGGCGGATGAGGCACCGCTGGCCATTGCCGAACGTGCCGTCGCTGAAGCTAAGAAACAGTTTGCTGACGTTTTGATCGTCGACACCGCAGGTCGCCTGGCGGTTGATGAAGAAATGATGGCTGAGATACGCGCGCTGCAAGCAGGGCTCAACCCCATCGAAACACTGTTTGTCGTCGATGCCATGACCGGTCAGGACGCCGCAAATACAGCTAAAGCCTTCAATGATGCGCTAACGTTGACCGGCGTGGTACTGGCAAAAATTGATGGTGATGCGCGCGGGGGTGGCGCGCTCAGTGTCAGGGCGTTGACCGGCAAGCCAATCAAGTTCCTCGGCAGCGGCGAAAAGACGGATGCGCTGGAGCCGTTCCACCCTGACCGCCTCGCATCACGCATCCTCGGGATGGGTGACGTCCTCACGTTGATTGAGGAAGCGGAACGCAAAGTTGATAAGCGTAAGGCAGAAAAACTCGCCAAGAAAATCACCCGCGGCAAGAAGTTTGATCTAGAAGATTTTCGCGATCAGCTGCAGCAAATGGCAAACATGGGGGGTGTAACGAGCATGCTGGATAAATTACCCGGCATGAATCAGTTGCCTCAAGCGGCGCAGAACCAACTGGATGATGGGCTCTTCAAACAGATGGGTGTGATCATCGACTCCATGACACCGCATGAGCGCCGCTTCCCTGATGTATTGAACAGCTCCCGCAAACAACGTATCGCCCGCGGGAGTGGCACCCAGGTAACCGACATCAATCGACTGCTTAAACAGCATAAACAGATGCAGAAAATGATGAAGAAGGTGACTAAAAAAGGCGGCATGCAGAAGATGATGCGCGGTATGCAGGCCATGCAGGGTATGAAAGCGCCACCGCCGGGGATGCGCAGGAGATAGAGGACCGTGCAGGCGAGGAAAAGGCCTGTGCAGACCTTAAAAATCAGTGCCTTAGGGCGTTTGCATATTCCGCAGCTTGCTATAGAATACGCCGCCTTCTTAAACCAGCTTTAGCTTCATATATGGTCACAATCCGCCTAGCGCGCCACGGCGCCAAGAAAAATCCGTTCTACCACATCACGGTAGCAGACCGTGCACGTAGCCGGGATGGACGTTTCATCGAGCGTGTCGGCTTTTTTAACCCCGTCGCTCAGGGACAAGCTGAAGTGCTGCGGGTTGATCTTGATCGTGTCGATCACTGGCTGTCGGTTGGTGCTCAACCTTCAGATATGGTGAAAAAGCTGGTGAAACAAGCCCGTGCCTCGCAGGCGGCGGCGCCTGAGGCCGTCGAAGAAGCTGCTGCGGAATAACCCGCAGAACCCACTGCCTTCCTACTATTCCTAAGCTCGAATCAGACAGCGACTATGTTTGTATAGGGCGCATGGGTGCCCCCTATGGCGTTAAGGGGTGGGTACACGTTACATCGTACACATCACCACCTGAAAACATTGCGCTCTACAAACCGTGGACCATCTCGTCGAATGCGGGGCAGCGTCTGACGCTGGACCCGGCGGTAAAGGCGCATAAGTCAGGTTTTATCGCCCACGTCGCGGATGACCGCACAGCCGCCACAAGTTTCGGGCGCGTTGAGGTTTACGTCGCAAAAACGCACCTGCCGGATGCCGAGGAAGACGAGGTTTATTGGCAGGATCTGCTCGGCTGTGATGTGCAATTGGAAAATGGCGAGCCCCTCGGCAGGGTCGTCGATCTGATGGAGACTGGCGCGCACGATGTGATGGTGATCAGCGACGAAAGCAGGCAAACGCGATGTCTGATCCCGTTTGCCGATCAGTATGTCACGACGGTGGATATCGAGCGGAAGCAGCTCACGGTAAACTGGAATCCTGACTGGCTCTAGCCGACTCCAGATCGGCACTCAGTCGCAAAGCGCACTATCAGACAGGTATAAGCAGGCGAGTAATTATGTGGATCGGTGTGATAACTGTATTGCCCGAAATGCTGGATGCGCTGGAGTACGGTGTCATCGGCCGAGCGCAAACCGAAGGTGTATTGACTGTAGAGGTGTTTAATCCGCGCGAGTTTACGGTCGATAAACACAGAACGATTGATGACAAACCCTATGGCGGCGGCCCTGGCATGGTCATGATGGTCGAACCGCTGCAAAAAGCGATAGATGCGGCGCAAACGGCAGCGCGGGCACATGCCCGGACCGTCAAGGTTGTCTACCTCAGCCCTGCAGGGGCGCTTTTCAACCAGGCAAAGGCTGTGTCGCAGGCGAGGGATGAGGCGGCTTTAATTCTGGTCTGCGGCCGCTTCGAAGGCGTGGATCAGCGAGTAATTGACGCCTGCGTGGATGAAGAGTGGTCTGTCGGTGACTATGTGGTTTCCGGCGGCGAGCTACCGGCGATGATGGTGATCGATGCAATAGGGCGAAATTTGCCCGGAACGCTCGGCAATTCAGATTCAATTTTTAGTGAATCACACCTTGATGGAAAGCTCGAATACCCTCAATATACGCGCCCCGAAAACCATGGTGGTGTGAACGTACCGCCTGAGCTGCTCACGGGTGATCATGGAGGTGTTGAACGATACCGAAATGCGATGGCCTACAAGCTGACATATGAGCGTAGACCGGAGCAGCTGACGGGCCGAATATTCGGCAGCGCAGATCTCGAAGCCCTTAAATCTGTCATCGATGGGCCTGGCCAGGGCTGAATTTGCGGCGGGATAGCAATTTTTTTTAGAGAAAAACGATGCGAAGAAACAAAATCATAGAAGACCTGGAAAACGCCCAGCTGAAAGACAGCCTGCCGGAATTTGGTCCCGGTGATACCGTCGTCGTCCAGGTGCGGGTAAGGGAAGGCAATCGTGAACGTTTGCAGGCGTTTGAAGGGGTTGTCATCGGCAAGCGGAATCGCGGGCTCAATTCGTCCTTTATCGTGCGTAAGATTTCTCACGGCGTTGGGGTGGAACGAACGTTCCAGACTCACAGCCCGTTGATCGAGTCCATAGAGGTCAAGCGCCGCGGTGATGTGCGTCAGGCTAAGCTCTACTATCTGCGTGAGCGATCTGGCCGTTCCGCACGCATCAAAGAAAAAGTCCGCTAGACGGCGTTTTTTCATCCCTGACAAATCGGGCGTGTGCCATTGTGTACGCGCCCGTTTTTTGTGCGCGCGGGTTTTTTTACCGCCCTGTTTCGAATGAAATGGATCATTAGACCGGCTGAGAAGTTTGATTGAGAAGAGAGAGCCAGCTTGCTAGGTTGGGAGAGAGAGGGAGGGGAGAGACACCTAGCAAGCTGGTAGATAGTTTGGGAGAGACGACCAATCTATCTGGATGCTCCAATCTACCTAGGGGACATTGGCATACTGCATTGAAGCTCGCTGTATATAATGCAGACCGCGTGCCAACTTTCCTGAAACTGCGAATTGGTAAAAATATTTATATAAATCAAACACATACAGAGCGAGTGGCCCGCATTGGTCGAATTGGTTGTGGGTGCCGTAAAGGGTCACTTGGGTCACTTCTGGTCGTAGAATGTGTTGAAGTTAGCATTTTGTATGAGAAAACCAGCGAATGAGCCCTTCTACGCCTGGTCTCGGTTCTGATCACAGAGCGTCGCTGCAGGCTTACCTGGATCATCTCTGGCTGGAAAAGGGCTTAAGTGAGCGTACGCTTGCGGCCTACCGGCGCGATCTCGGCCAATTCGAAGCCTATCTGGATACGGGCCTCACCGAAGCCACCGGGGCAGATCTGAGCGCCTTTCTAGCAGAGAAGCTGAACGCTGGAGCAAGTGCCCGCAGTGCTGCGAGGTGGTTGAGCGCGGTGCGTGGTTACTACCGCTACCTGGTGAAACTCGGTCTGATTCAGGAGGATCCGACCCGTCTGGTGCGGAACCCGAAACTGGGGCGTCCGTTGCCCAAAGTAATCAGCAGTGCCCAGGTAGAAGCCTTGTTGGAAGCCCCGGAGGTCGAAACCGCTCTGGGTCTGCGCGACCGAACAATGCTGGAGCTGTTGTACGCATCAGGCTTGCGGGTGAGTGAACTGGTGAATCTTGAGCATCATCATGTGAATCAGCGGCAGGGCATGGTGCGGGTGTTTGGCAAAGGGGGAAAGGAACGGATCGTGCCGACTGGGGAGGTCGCCCTTAACTGGTTGGCGCGTTATCTTGAGGAGGCCAGACCGGAACTTGCCAAGGCAGGCACAGCGGCACTCTTCCCCAGTCGCAGGGGCGGAAAGATGACACGGCAGACTTTCTGGCACGTGATTAAAAGACACGCAAGAGTTGCCGGGATGCCCGAAGACATATCTCCCCATACACTGCGCCATGCATTTGCGACCCATCTTGTGGATAATGGCGCAGATCTTCGCGCCGTGCAGATGATGCTCGGTCACGCCGATTTGTCGACCACACAAATCTATACTCACGTTGCACAGGCAAGACTTAAAGACCTGGTTGTGGAACATCATCCCCGAGGATGAAAGGGTAATGGCAGGATGAAAACTGGGAACAAAGATCGGCATCAAAACTGCTCGGCGAACGTTTAGACCCAGCTACGGTCAAAAACAGAGACGGTCAAAAACAGAGACGGTCAAAAACAGAGATAGTTAAAAGAATAGTATTTCCTCACAGGTGATTGGATAGCAAAGCATGAGAATCAAAATACTGCTGTTGGCAGCAACAACCCTTTCGATGTTTGGCGCTGCATCAATGTTTAGCGCGACGGCCTGGGCTGAAACATCACTCGAAATGCCCAAAGGGTCCGAGAAGCTCGTTCAGCAGATTCGTGAAAAGATGCCTCAGCTACCCATTGAAGCCGTGTTTGCCTCGCCGATTGAGGGCATGTATGGCGTTGAGCTAGCCGGTGGGCAGGTGTTGTACGGTTCGCAGGACGGCCGTTTTCTGATCAACGGCGATATGTACCAGATAGGGGATACGCTGGTGAATCTGGCTGAAGAGCGGCGAGCTGTAAAACGCAGAGCGGTGATGTCGCGTATTCCGAGAGAAGAGATGGTTGTCTTCTCACCCAAGGGACCGACGAAAGACTACGTCACGGTGTTCACGGATGTGGACTGTGGTTATTGTCGAAAACTGCATATGGAGATGGCAGAGCTGAACGCGCTTGGCATTGAGGTTCGTTACCTGGCCTATCCGCGTCAGGGACTGGGTACACCGACCTACAAGAAAATCGTCTCCGCATGGTGTTCTGACGATCCCAACGACGCGATGACAGCATTAAAGTCGGGTCGTTCTATTCCAGAAAAAACTTGCGATAACCCTGTGGCCAAACAATTCGAGATTGGCCAACAGGTGGGCGTTAATGGCACGCCTGCGATAGTCACCTCGACGGGACAATTGCTGCCAGGATATATGCCAGCTAAAAGCCTTGCAGAAGCGATTGGCCTGATCGGCTCGGATTAGTCGATCAATCCGTCGATCAATTCGTTCAAAAATTTTGCGAGAGTCAGTTGCCTAAAGCTTGGCTGCTCAGGGCCTGTCCTACTAACATCTATCGCTAAGAAGGCATCTGCCGTTAAGAAGGGAGTTTAATGAACGTCGTACGCTTAGGCGTAGCAGGACTGGGTACAGTTGCCCAGGGCCTGCTTTCAATCATTGCCAAATCTGGACCACGTATTGCTGAACGATCCGGCGTGCAGTTGGAAGTTGCGCGCGTGGCAAGCCGCTCGGCAAAACCTGAGGTTGATCTATTAGGTGCAGAGTTCACCACAGATCTGAACCGCTTGTTGGAAGATGACATAGATGTCGTCGTTGAACTCATCGGCGGTGAAGAGCATGCCCACACCTTGATTGAAACCGCGTTGCGACACGGCAAACCGGTTGTCACCGCCAACAAAGCCGTCATCGCTAACAGCGGCAATTCTCTCATGCAGGCCAACGAGCAGATTACGTTGCGTTACGAGGCTGCCGTAGCAGGTGCCATCCCAATTATTCTCGCGGTGCAGAACGCGCTTATCGCCAACGATTTTGAACATCTTGTTGGCATCTTAAACGGCACCTGTAACTACATCCTCACGAGCATGGAAGAAAGCGGCGTTTCTTTTGAAGCGGCCCTGGCGACCGCCCAGGAACTGGGGTATGCAGAAGCAGACCCCACCTTTGATGTGGAAGGCATAGATGCTGCCCATAAGCTGACCATTCTCGGTGGGCTTGCCTTCGATATGACATTCGATTTCAGCAAAGTTTTTGTTGAAGGCATCAGCAAGATCACGGCCGCAGATATCGAATATGCAGAAGAACTCGGCTACAAGATAAAACATATCTGCGTGGCTAAACGGAGTGCCCTTGGTGTGGAGATGCGGGCGCATCCCGCACTCTTGCCGCGCCAGGCGCTGCTTGCCAACGTGAACGATGTGGCGAACGCAGTGGTTGTGCAAGGCGATGCTTCAGGCCAAACATTGTTCAGTGGGCCTGGCGCAGGCGGACTTGCAACTGCAAGCGCGGTGCTGGCCGATATCGTCAATGTTGCTGTGGGTACCCCGTCGCGAGGCAGTGCGGCGGAAAGCGCAGATGTATTCGTAGACATAGCTCAGGTTGAGTGCGCGAACTACCTCCGTATCCCCGTCCGCGACGAGGCCGGCGTGTTTGCGGAAGTTGCGGGGACTTTGTCGTCGCATGAGATCAGCATCGAAGCCGCGATTCAGAAAGAACCCGAGGCGGATGCCGCGATTGTCGACATTGTTATCGTGACCGGCGAGTGCAGAGAGTCTGCTATGCAGGCTGCGGTCGAAGAGTTGATGGATTTAAGCGCGCTTGTGGGTGAGATGACGCGTATTCGCGTGGAAAATCTCGACTAGTCCATGCGGGTTGCCAGACGCGAACGCAAGACCGAGTTCCATTTTTCCGGAGTACAGGATGTCCTCGCCAGAGTCTATGCCCACCGGGGTGTAGCTGCAGCCGGAGAGCTGGATCTCGGTCTTCAGAGCCTGGTTGCTCCCGCAAGCCTTCCAGATATAGACAAAGCCGCCGATCGTATCGCGGGCGCAGTTCAGAGCGGTGAGGCGATCTTGATCGTCGGCGATTTTGATGCCGATGGAGCAACCTCCGTTGCGCTGTGCATGCTGGTGCTCCGGGATTTTGGCGCGGAACAGGTCGATTTCCTTGTGCCCAACAGATTTGAGTACGGGTATGGGCTCTCTCCCGAGATTGTCGCACTCGTCCGGGATCAACCACCGGCCGTACTCATCACAGTGGACAACGGAGTCTCAAGCGTCGAGGGGGTGGCGGCAGCCAACGAGCTTGGTATCGATGTGGTGATCACCGATCACCATCTCCCCGGAAACGAACGCCCGGCAGCCTTTGCGCTGGTAAATCCGAACGTGCCGGAAAGTGACTTTGCGAGCCGGGCGCTCGCAGGTGTGGGGGTTGCTTATTACGTGTTGAGCGTCGTGCGACGTAAGCTGGAAGCGGCGCGCTGGTTCGAACGGCGCACAATGCCGAACCTGGCCAACTATCTGGACCTTGTGGCTTTGGGCACCGTCGCCGATGTAGTCCCGCTGGATGTAAACAATCGCAGGCTTGTGCACCACGGTCTGCAGCGGATTCGTGCAGGTCGGTGTCGGCCCGGTATCAAGGCCCTGGCAGAGATTGGCAAACGGTCCTTGCCGAAGCTGCTGGCGAGCGATTTAGGTTTTGCCATAGGTCCGCGCTTGAATGCGGCTGGTCGGCTCGATGATATGACTGTCGGCATTAAGTGCCTGTTGGCTGAAGAGCTGGGGGAAGCGCGGCGGCTGGCTACGTCCCTGGATCAACTCAATCGCGCGCGCCAGAGTCTCGAAAGTGAGATGGTCGCTGATGCGGAGCTCTTGCTTGCCATCGCCGAAGAACAATCAACGGAAGTTGAGGGTGGTGAGCATGTTGGCCCAGCAACACGCTTTGGCGTTGCCGTCTACCATGAGAACTTTCACCAGGGCGTGGTGGGAATCGTAGCGGGTCGTTTGCGGGAACGCATTAATCGTCCGGCAATTGTCTTCGCAGACGCTGGTGGCGATCACCCGGACGAGTTGAAGGGTTCCGCGCGCAGCATCGAAGGGCTGCACATCAGGGATGCGCTGGATCGGATTGCCACCAGGAATCCCGGATTGGTGGTTAAGTTTGGCGGGCACGCGATGGCGGCTGGATTGAGTATCAAGCGTGTGCACTTCAAGCGCTTCCAGAAAATTTTTGACAAAACCGTTGCGGAGTTAGTAGACCCAGAGGCGCTGGAAGCTGTAATCCTCAGCGATGGTGCTCTCGTACCGGAAGAGATGACGGTGGAAACCGCAAACCTGCTGGCACATGGCGGACCCTGGGGCGCGGGGTTTGCGCCGCCTGTGTTCGATGGCAGCTTTCAGCTGGTCAGTCAAAGGGTGGTGGGCGAACAGCATCTGAAAATGGTGCTGAAGACTGAAGGACGTGTGATCGATGCCATTGCCTTCCGCCAGGCGCCTCTGCCTCAGGATACGCGAGAAGTTGAAGTGGTTTATCAACTGACGGTGAATGACTTTGGCGAGTGGCCAACGGCTCAGTTGATAGTGGAGTACGTCCGGCCCTTAGCCTAAAATGCGCGACTTTCGTAGTGTGTCCCCGGCTGCGCCTGCTTCTGCAGGGCCTGCCGGTATCCCGAAAAATTTTACATCAGAACCCGTAATACAAAGATATCTAAACAGCCATGCCTGAAATTACTGCCGTCCGAGAGACCATCAAACAACTTCGAGAACGCGAAGGTGCGCTTCGGGGGTATCTTTGACTTTGCTGAAAAGCAGGATCGACTGGAAGAGGTAGAGCGCGAACTCGCAGACGGCAGCGTCTGGGATAACCCTGAAAGGGCGCAGAAACTGGGCAAAGAGCGAGTTCAGTTAGAGCAGGTCGTCTCTGTTCTTGCGGGGCTGACAGATGACCTGGATGAGTATGGCGAACTTGCCGAACTCGCCCAGGAAGAGGGTGATCAAGCTTCCCTCGATGAGATTGGGCAGACCCTGGAGTCCGTGGACGAGCGCCTGGCTGAACTGGAATTTCGCCGCATGTTTCAGGGGGAGTTGGATACCTCCGATGCGTATCTCGAGATTCAAGCCGGGTCTGGCGGCACCGAGGCGCAGGACTGGGCCGACATGTTGTTGCGTATGTATTTGAAGTGGGCGGAAAAACGCGGCTTTACGGTCCAGGTGACAGAGCTCAGCCCCGGCGAAGTGGCGGGCATCAAGAGCGCCTCCATCGAGGTATCCGGGGACTACGTTTACGGCTGGTTGCGTACGGAAACCGGCGTGCATCGCTTGGTTCGGAAATCGCCCTTCGATTCCGGCAACAGACGACATACTTCGTTTGCGTCTGTGTTTGTCTCACCCCAGCTTGACGATGATATTGAAATCGAAATCAATCCGGCGGACGTGCGTGTGGATACCTACCGAGCCAGCGGTGCAGGTGGACAGCACGTTAACCGCACTGACTCTGCCGTGCGTTTGACGCACCTGCCGACCAACACCGTAGTGCAATGCCAGAGTGAGCGCTCGCAACATCAGAACAAAGACAGAGCCTACAAGCAGCTGCAGGCGAAATTGTATGAACTGGAATTGCAGGAACGACGGGCAGAGCAGCAGGCAATTGAAGATGCCAAGGCGGACATCGGTTGGGGTAGTCAGATTCGCTCGTACGTCCTGGATCAGTCCCGGGTGAAAGACCTGCGTACCCAGGTGGAACGAACAGACCCTATGAATGTTCTGGACGGCGATATTGATGATCTTGTCGAGGCGAGTCTGAAGGCTAACTTGTAGGGCGTGAGCTAAATGTTATCAGCGTGGAATAATAGAAGATGAGTGACGAACGCGACGAGTTCGCAAACCGCCAGGAAAAGCGGCGGCAATGGTTGGATGCTGTTGGTGGTTATCCCAACGAGTTCAGGCGCGCTGATCTCGCTAAAACACTGCATGATGCCCATGTCGAGCAGGATAAGGCCGCGCTGGAAACCGCCGCTGTGACGACGTCGGTCTGTGGTCGCATCATGCTGAAGCGTGTCATGGGTAAGGCGAGCTTCATAACGTTGCAGGACAACTCCGGGCGAATCCAGTGTTACCTGTCAAAAAATGATCTGGGTGACGATGTCTACCAGAGCTTTGTGGACCTTGCGGATCTGGGCGACATTGTGGGTGTGTCTGGCGTCATGATGCGCACAAACAAAGGCGAACTGACCGTTCACGCCCAAACGTTTGAATTGCTGAACAAAACCCTGCGTCCACCGCCGGAAAAATTCCATGGCGTTGCTGATCAGGAAATACGCTATCGCCAGCGCTATCTCGACCTGATGAGCAACGACGACGCTAGGACGCTCTTTGCGACACGTTCAAAAATTGTCCAGCACATACGGGAGTTTTTTGGCGCCAGGGACTACCTGGAAGTTGAAACCCCGATGATGCACACCATCCCGGGAGGCGCAACGGCACGGCCATTTGTGACCCATCACAATGCGTTGGACATGGAGCTCTATCTGCGTATTGCCCCGGAACTGTATTTGAAGAGGTTGGTGGTTGGGGGTTATGAGCGGGTCTACGAGATCAATCGAAACTTTCGTAACGAAGGGTTATCCACTCGACATAACCCGGAATTTACGATGCTGGAGTTTTATCAGGCTTATGCGGACTACCGTGACCTGATGGACCTGACCGATGAACTGATGGTCTCGTTAGCGGAGCGGGTGATGGGCAGCTCCCGCATTGAGTATCAAGGGCTTGCGATCGACTTTACGAACTCCCCGCGGCGCATGACGATGGCTGAATCGGTTGTTGAGATTGGTGGCTTGGACGGCAATCGTGTTTTCGATGAAGACTACCTGCGTGAGCAGTTGACCAAAATGAACGCGACGCCTGAAGAAGGTTGGGGCGTAGGCAAACTGCAGATGGAGCTCTTTGAGGCAAGGGTGGAGGAACGCTTGGACGAGCCAACGTACATCACCGAATACCCCGCCGAAGTTTCTCCACTGGCGCGTCGCTCGGATCACAATGATCTTGTCACCGATCGCTTCGAACTTTTCATCGCCGGGCGCGAGTATGCCAATGGCTTCTCGGAGCTTAACGATCCGGTGGATCAGGCGGAACGATTTGAAGCCCAGGTGCGGATGAAAGACACCGGGGATGACGAAGCCATGCACTATGATGCTGACTATGTCGAAGCCCTGGAATACGGGTTGCCGCCAACCGCCGGTGAAGGGCTGGGTATTGATCGTCTTGTTATGCTTTTGACTGATTCCCCGTCCATCAGAGATGTGTTGCTGTTTCCCTTGATGAGGCCTAAGTAGTCCACGCGACTTTCGCTACGTTAAGGTGGGGATTGCTAGTGATACAGGACACTAGATGTCAGAAAAACGCGATATAAATCTGGAACCATCCTGGCACTCGTTGTTGGCGGGTGAGTTCGAACAGCCCTATATGCGCCAGCTCAGCGAGTTCTTACGTCGGGAGCTCGGAATGGGCAAACGGGTTTACCCACCCGGACGTGAAATTTTTGCGGCCTTTGATCGCACGCCGGTTGATGCGGTCAAGGTTGTGATCATTGGACAGGACCCTTACCACGGTGCAAATCAGGCTCATGGTTTGTGTTTTTCTGTGCAGGACAACGTAGATGTGCCTCCCTCGTTGAAAAACATTTATCAGGAGATCGCTGCGGACTTTGGTGAAGGGGTCCACAATGCGGCGAACGGCAACTTAAGCGGCTGGGCGGAGCAGGGTGTATTGTTGTTAAACTCGGTGCTGACTGTTGAACACAGCCGAGCGGGTTCCCACCAGGGCAAGGGGTGGGAACGTTTTACTGACGCCGTCGTATCGAACATTGCAACGCGACGATCGGGACTCGTGTTCATGCTCTGGGGGAGTTACGCGCAAAAAAAGGGGGCGATTGTGGATCGATCACAGCACTGTGTGCTGACAGCGCCGCATCCGTCCCCTTTGTCGGCGCATCGAGGATTTTTTGGCTGCAAGCACTTTTCGCAGGCGAATGCCTACATAGAACAGCAAGGACGGACCCCAATAGATTGGCTGCGCAAAGGCTGATCTGTCGGTAACAAGAATTAGCGCGACAGAGAACATAGAGAAGAGAAGGAGAATACCCTTGGTGGAATCGACATCTGAAAAACTTTTGGTAGAAATGCGAGGCAATACTGTCCTTGTCACCATCAACAATCCCCCGGCAAATACCTGGGATCAGGAATCCCTCACCGCGTTGAAGGACCTCGTAGCTGCATGTGAGGCCGACCGCGAGGTGTATGCGATGGTCATCGCCGGACAGGGCGATAAGTTCTTTTCTGCCGGGGCAGATCTGAACCTCTTCGCCGATGGAGATAAAGGTGTAGCCCGACAGATGGCTGAAAATTTTGGTGGCGCTTTTGAGACGCTGGCCGGTTTCCGAGGTGTCACGATCGCCGCGATCAATGGTTATGCGATGGGTGGGGGACTTGAGTGCGCCATGGCGTGTGATATCCGCATTGCCGAGCAGCAGGCACAAATGGCGCTGCCAGAGGCTACGGTCGGTCTGCTGCCCTGCGGAGGTGGGACGCAAAATCTGGCGTGGCTTGTGGGTGAAGGTTGGGCTAAACGCATGATCCTGTGTGGTGAGCGCGTAGACGCTGAAACTGCCTTAAAAATCGGTCTGGTTGAAGAAGTTGTGCCCACGGGACAAGCACAGGGCAAAGCGCTGGAGCTTGCCGAAGCGGTGGGTAAACAAAGTCCACCGTCCGTTGCGGCGTGCAAGAGGCTGATTCAGAGCGCGCGTTCGGGGAACATAGCGCAAGCGTATTCGGTGGAGCGCGACCGATTTGTGGATCTGTTCGATACCAACGATCAGGGCGAGGGCGTCAACGCGTTCCTGGAAAAGCGCGCGCCAAATTGGACTAACTCGTAAAGCTTGGAGTGACGTCATGTCAGCACCCGTAACCTTTAACACCGTACCGGCTCGAGGTGGTTATTCGATTGGCCACGCCGAGCTGGATGTGCCTGAAACGCTTAACTCCCTGAGTCTGGAGATGGTGCGCCTGCTGCACCCCGCGCTCGATGAATGGGCGGCCAACCCTGATATTGCCGCGGTGGTCATCACCGCCGCGGGAGACAGGGCATTCTGTGCCGGGGGGGATATACAGGCTCTCTATCGGGCAATTGAGGCGAATCATGCCGCTGACACGGTGGTGAACGATTATCCGTTTCGTTTTTTTGAGGAAGAATATCGTCTCGATTATGCGATCCATCAATTCCCGAAACCGGTCATCACAGTCGGCCACGGCATTGTCATGGGCGGCGGTCTGGGGATCTTTGGCGCGTCTGAGTTTAGGGTTGTGACCGAAAAATCCCGGCTTGCGGTGCCGGAGATAACAATCGGACTGTTCCCTGATGCTGGGGGCACCTGGACGCTGGGTCGCATGCCTGGTCATTGGGCAAGCTTTTTGGGTCTCACCGGCAGCCAGATTAATGCCGCGGATGCGCTTCTGGTAGGGCTCGCCACACATTCGGTGGGCCATGAAGACCGTGGTCGCGTGTTAGCTGCGCTAAGTGAGGTTACATTCGGCGGCGATGAGCAAGACAGCGAGCTGGTAGTTGAACAACTTAACCGGTTGACCGCGGAGACTCTGCCTGAAGCGCAGATCAACGCGGTTGCGGAGCGGGAAGTTTATTTCGATGACTTTCAGCGCGAAATTGCTGCGACACTCGCCTTGTCTGGTGCGAGCGATTGGGTCGATAAGGGCTTGGGCAACCTGAACGCAGGGTGCCCGACCACGGCTGGGATTGTGGTGGAACAATTACGTCGCGTACCGGATTTGTCGTTGGCTGACAGCTATCGTCTCGAGCTGACAGTGGCCACCCACTGCGCGACGTTTGGCGACTTTCGGGAAGGCGTACGCGCACTTTTGATCGATAAAGATAATGCCCCTGAATGGCGTTTCGGTAACTTGGACAACCTGGAGTGGGAGCACGTGCTCGCGCACTTCGAAGATCCCTGGACAGCACATCCATTGGCAGACTTAGGCACTTAAAGCGTTCCCCCATTAAAGGCTTGAGAGAAGGAGAAATAAGTTGAGCACAATCGCATTTATCGGCCTGGGCAACATGGGCGGCCCTATGGCATCAAATCTTGTTGCGGCTGGACACACGGTCAAAGTTTTCGATCTGGTCGAGGCGCTTATGGACAGCGTGGAGGGTGCCCAAGCCTCCGGGAGCGCCGCGGATGCTGCTGCTGGCGCTGAGGTTGTCATCAGTATGTTACCGGCGGGGCGACACGTGCAGGGTCTTTACCTGGGGCAGGGTGACCAGCCCGGGCTTCTGGATGCGTTGGATGAGCAAACGTTGGTGATCGACTGCTCAACAATTGACCCTGCTTCGGCTCAAGCGGTGGCCAGTGCTGCTGCGGCCAAAGGTATTGAAATGTTGGACGCCCCCGTGTCCGGCGGTGTGGGAGGTGCTCAAGCGGGCACGCTGACGTTTATTGTGGGCGGCTCTGAAGAAGCGATGACCCGAGGTCGACCCGTGTTCGAGGCGATGGGGGCAAATATTTTTCACGCAGGTGGTGCGGGTGCCGGTCAGATAGCAAAAATCTGCAACAACATGTTGTTAGCGGTGTTGATGACCGGAACGGCAGAAGCCCTCGCGCTTGGTGTCGACAACGGCCTGGACCCGGCCACGCTCAGTGAGATTATGAAGGTCTCATCCGGCGGTAACTGGGCGCTGAATGTGTACAACCCCTATCCTGGGGTCATGGAAGGGGTGCCTTCTTCAAATGAGTACGCAGGTGGGTTTCTGGTCGACTTGATGCGTAAAGATCTGGGGCTTGCGTTGGAAACGGCAGCCGCTAACGGCAGTTCGATTCCGATGGGTTCGTTAGCGCACAACCTTTACCAGGTGCATCGTAATCTGCACGACGCAGGCGGTTTGGATTTTTCCAGCATTCAGTACCTCTTCTCACCTGATCTGAAATCCTAGATTTCGTCCCTTCGTCTAGAGCACTGTGACGATTTCTTTGACATCCTCGGCGAGTTCGGCGGTTTCTACATCGTCCAGGTCCGGGTTGACCGGGACGCGCTGCAGACAGGTTGCTTTTTGCCAGTCGGTGTCCATGAGCGGATGGTCGGTTTCGGTTAAGGACATGAGATAACCCGCGCCAACCAGATCACTGTAGTCAGCGGTGGCGGCGTCGCGTTGCAGATCTGCGTACTGCATTGGCACGTCAACAATTTCCTCTGTGAAGTTCCACTTCTTAAGAATCATGGTGCCGATGGTCGCATGGAGGCTTTCGATTACGCGGTCCAGCGTCATGCTATCGCGAATCACCCCATTGTGTTCTTCTACCCAGCTCAAAATGGGGAGTACCCCGATACTGTGCGTCAAACCTGCCAGTGTCGCCTGGTCCGGGCGCAGGCGGGTGAATCGCTTCGCCAGCACTGAACTCCAGGCAGCAACTTCAGTGGTATTTTTCCAGATCTGTCGGAGTTTGTTGTCGACAAAGTCCGATGTCGCCTGAAACATCTGCTGCATTGCAAGCCCGGTGACAATGTTGGCGCTGTAATCGACACCCAAGCGGCTGATCGCCTGGGAAAGGTCATCAATGGAGCGGGTTGCCCTGAACATGGGCGAGTTGGCTACCCTGACCAGTTGGGTGGCCAGCGCGGGGTCTTTACCCACAACCGATGAAAGTTTGGTTGCGGAAACGTGTTCGGATTCAGCGACATCACGCACTTCCAGTGCGACTTCGGGCAGTGATGGCAGATCCAGTTGGTCGTCATCCAGTGCCAGTTTTATGTCGCTGGCAACTTCATGCGCAAGTTCTGACATGGTTTTGCGCGCTTCCTGTGTTCTTAGCTCAAACTAAGTATAGGAAGGAAAGTGAAAGTCGCAGGATTTGGGTGCCGGATTTGTGAGGTCCTAGTGTCCTGTCTGGTTAACTCAACGAATTAACCAGACAGGACACTAGCTGACGCCCAATGCCCAGCCGGTTGATGCATCTGTCAGATCCGTACAGATGTTCACTACGGTGTATCTTTCGGTCTCCGCACCGTCTTCAGTGTCCACTTCTACCTCTATTTTGGCGCCCACTTTGGGTGGTTCGTTGTGCCATTCGTATCGATGCAACCCTTTCTTAACTGCGCCACGAAACTGCGCTCGCGCAACAATTTCCTGACCCAGATAGCAGCCCTTGTCGAAATCGATTGCACCGATGCGCTCAAGTTCCAGCACCTGCGGCAAAAACTGTTCTGTGACGGGTGCGGAAATCCAGGGCATTTTTTGCTCGAGCAGGCTGTGCAAAAGCGCTTCAGAAAGATCCGGGTGTTCGATATCCGCGTTGCCGGGTGCATCGTCTTTCGCCGGAGACAACAAATGCCAGTCATCAAAGAGGTGAATGTATGAGTCCGGATTTGCCTGGATGGCGGCCGAATTAGCGACGACAGGTCGTTCGAGAGGTGGCGCTGGATTACATTTGGAAAAACGCAGGTAAGGCGCGAGAAATTCGGTGACACGGTCGGCCAGCGTCGTGTGGACAACAAGTCCCAAAGTGTCTGGCAGAGTCTTAACAAGCCAGCCGTTAGCAACAACTCTGCCTTTCAGGTTGCACAGTGCAGTCGGCAGGGCGCCTTCTCCCAGACGCTCTGTGTCAGACGTAAGATAACCCTGCAGAAACTCCAACACATCGGCGCGCTGGCGACCGCTTTCCCCAGCGATTTGCAGAATCGTCGCGTCGTGCCACTGGCCAGAGAGGGGCTCAGCTGCCATTGGTTTCTCTGCTTGTTCTGATGAGTCTGACAACACGCTTGGCGTCCAGTCCACATGAGTTCGGGTCGCTAGAGTGCATTATCTGCCGGGTCCTTTGCAAACATCATCCATCGGTCCAGAAGGAGACGGAGTGTGCTGGAAAGGCGTAAGGACGAGAGACGTGAGCAGGCACGGCTGGTTGTCAGCGTAACCCCGCGGCGCCTCCGCCAACACCTGCGGTTGGTTATAACTCTGATGATTGTCTACTCGCAGTTCCAGCTGTTGGGCGTGACCGGCGTGGCACTTGTGCTTGCCGCACTCACGCGGGAGCTGAAACGGTGGTTTCGGGGTGAACCTTTTGCAGCGAACCTGACGAGCGAGGGTCTCGAGCGGGCGTACGTCAGCGAATGGCTGGTGCGCGTAAAATGGCGCGAGGAGGGTGGTGCCTCGCGTTGGATTTGGGTGTTCAAAGATGAATTGAGTCTGGCGCGCTGGTGTGAGTTGCGGCGCTTTCTTTTTCTGTATAGCCCACGTCAGCCGGTGGGTTTGAGCATATCCAGGTGATCAATGCTGCCGGGAAACATAATGGTGTCGTTCGCCACGCTCGCGGTTTCAGGGTAGTCCAGGTTGAAGTGTAGGCCTCTGCTTTCGTGGCGGCTTATCGCTGAGCGAACGATCAACTCGGCGACGTGAAGCAGATTGCGCAACTCAATCAGGTCGTTGGAAATTCTGTAGTTAGCGTAGTACTCGTTAACCTCCTGCTTCAGCAGATCGATTCTGTGCATCGCGCGTTCCAGGCGCTTGTTGGTGCGTACGATGCCAACGTAGTCCCACATGAAACGTCTGAGTTCATCCCAGTTGTGCGCGATTACGACTGTTTCATCTGAGTCTGTGACCTGAGTTTCATCCCAGTGCGGCAACATCGGTACATCGTAAGGACGATCCAGCTGCGTACTGATTTTTGCCGCCGCGCTGTGCGCAAACACGAGGCATTCCAAAAGCGAGTTACTGGCCAGGCGATTGGCGCCGTGTAAGCCCGTGTAGGTAACTTCGCCGATGGCAAACAGGTTGGGCAGATCGGTGCGTCCGTTGCGGTCGACCAGCACCCCGCCGCATGTGTAGTGGGCTGCGGGTACAACCGGGATAGCCTGCGTGCGGATATCGATCCCGAACTCTGCGCACCGGCTGAGGATGTTGGGAAAATGTTCCTCTATAAAATCCGGCGGGCGGTGAGAGATGTCCAGGTGGACACAGTCTTCACCCAAACGCTTCATCTCATGGTCGATGGCGCGCGCGACCACGTCACGCGGCGCCAGATCACCGGCTTTGTGAAAGCGGTTCATGAACGGTTTGCCGTCCTTGAGTTTCAGCAGGCCACCTTCGCCGCGAACGGCCTCTGAAATCAGAAAACTACCGGCGTGAGGGTGGTACAGGCAGGTGGGATGAAACTGATTAAACTCCATATTGGCGACCCTGCATCCTGCCCGCCATGCCATTGCGATGCCGTCCCCCGTGGAACTGTCGGGATTGCTGGTATAGAGATAAACCTTCGATGCACCGCCTGTTGCGAGCACTACAAACTTGGCTTGAAAAACTTCCACGTGGCCGGTGCTGCGATTCAGGACATACGCGCCCGCGCAGCGACTGGGGTAGCGGCCCAGCTTTGACAGGTTGATGAGGTCGATCGCCAAACGATCGTTCATCAATTCTATGTTCGGATGGTCCAGCACCCGTTGGGTGAGGGTTTCGGTGATGGCCTTACCCGTGGCATCTGCGACGTGCAGGACACGCCGTTGCGAATGACCGCCTTCCCGCGTCAGATGGTATTCGTTCTCCTCACGGTCAAACGCGACGCCCCATTCGATCAGCTTGTTGATCACCCGGGGTGCTTCTTCCACCACAAACTGGACCACGGATTCATCACAAAGGCCGGCGCCGGCTTCCAGCGTGTCATCCACATGCTCCGCAAAGCTGTCTTCTGGCGCCGTCACCGCGGCAACGCCGCCTTGCGCCCAGTGAGAGGATCCGCTGGTGATGTCCCCTTTGCACAGGACGGTCACCCTCGCTTTGTCTGCCAGCATGAGTGCTGCGGAGAGACCAGCGGCGCCACCGCCGATAATCAAGACATCTGTCGAAAAGCGTTGAGACATGAAGCTGACGAAGATAGTGGGTACGGGCCTAGTATATAGGGGGAATCAGCGGCACAATACCGCCGCTTCAACCCTTCCAAGCTGCTTTGATCGACGATAGTGACATCACAGATAAGGAACTGGTCAAACGCGTACAACGTGGTGATCAGTCTGCCTTCGATCTATTGTTTGCACGTTATCAGAGCAAAATCTTAAGTTTGATCTCGCGCTACGTTCGCGACGCTGAAGAAGTCCAGGATGTAGCCCAGGAAGCGTTTATCAAAGCCTATCGTGCGCTGCCCAGGTTCAGGGGCGACAGTGCGTTTTATACGTGGTTGTATCGAATTGCGATCAACACGGCCAAAAATCACCTTGTCGCGCGGGGCCGCAGGCCGCCCAGTTCTGATGTAGATGCGGATGAAGCAGATCACCGCGACGATGCCTCGATGCTGCGGGATGTGCACACCCCGGAAGCAGCGATGGCGCGGGACCAGCTGGAAGACGTCATTCATCGTGCGTTGGCGGATTTGCCGGATGACTTGCGTAGCGCGCTGTCCCTGCGTGAATTTGATGGTATGAGTTACGAGCAGATTGCAGATGTGCTGGAATGTCCGGTTGGTACGGTCAGAAGTCGGATATTCAGAGCAAGGGAATTTGTGGATCAGCGTATTCGTCCCCTGCTGCATCCTGAGTTGACGGAAGAAGGGGAGGCGGAATGAAGTTGCGTGGCGCGCAAAGATTGTCCGGCAGCCCGCGTAGTTCGGCGAACCTGCCGCGAACTTTTTGCCGTAAGAGCGGTCATAAAGGGGCAGAAAAATTGTGTACTATAAATCGCCTTCTTCAAGGGCGAATATGGGCTAAAGTATTGATTAACAAAAATATTTTAGAAAGTACTTCAAATAATACTCTCAACCGTCCTGCCAGCTGGCAGGCTGGGAAACCATTTAACATGTGTGAGCAGGTACATGTCTGAACAATTGAAAGAAGCATTATCGGCCGCTGTCGATGGCGAAGCAGATGATTTTGAACTGCGTCGGGTGCTCGATGAAGCGTCTCAGGACCCGGAAATGCGAGAGCAGTGGCATCGATATAATCTGATTCGAGATGTATTGCGCAAAGAACCCGTTGTGGGTGACAACACGCTCCGCGATCGTATTTGGGCAGAGATGGAAGAGCTGCAACCCGAAGAGGAAGGCGCGGATGAGCCGCAGTTGGTCGTTGCGAGTGATGCGGCTCGGCCTGAGAAACCAAACTGGGCAGGGCGAATTACCGGCGTCGCTGTTGCGGCCACGGTTGCTGCGCTGGTCGTGTTTAACGGCAATTTGTTTTATCCCGAAACCGCGCCCGAAGTGGTCGCGGTGCCCGACATCACTGCACCCCTGACATCCTCTGAAGGCGGTCCGGTCGTTTCGGCGGGGACCTTGCCGGTGATGTACACCAAGGCGACGGCTGATGACCGACTGCGCATGGACGCCAACCGCATGCTCCACTATCAACAACGCGCGATGAACGAGTCAGGTGGCTTATCCTTTGTGCGTATGGCCACTTTTGGTCTGACACGAGCGCAACCGGAACGCCGGGCGAGTGCCGACCGACAGCAACCAGAGCCGCAATAACGGCGTAGCAGCAGACAGGTATCAGGCAACAGTCTATTGAACGCACGAACCAACGATAGCCTCAGCAAGCAGAATGTGACGCGGCGCGTGAGTTTTGGTGCGGTGCTGGCCGTGCTGCAAGGTACGGTGTTTGCGGTTGTGACGTCTCTCGCGGCGACCGCGCATGCGGAAGACGCAAGCACGTTGCTGATGAAAATGAACAAAGCCTTTGCTATCGAAAATTACGACGGCATGTTCACCTACTTCACCGGAGATGACCTGGCCTCGCTCAGAGTGGTGCACAAAGTTGTGGACGGCGTGCAGAAAGAGCGGCTCGTACATTTGAATGGTGCGCCCAGGGAGATTATTCGTCTGGGTGAAGAAGTGGTTTGTATCGTGCAGCCAGGTGACGATATTGCAGTGTTGGAAGACAGCATTCCGGCGGGTCCATTTGCTCGTGCTTTTGTCAGGGAGTTTGAGCGCGTATCGGACAGTTACGTGGTAACCACAGCAGGCGAAGGCCGGGTTGCAGGCCGGAGCGCAACTCGGGTAGCGGTGACACCCAGAGATGCTTACCGATATGGATACCGTCTTTGGCTCGATCAGGAGACCGCTCTGCTGCTCCGTTCAGATCTGGTCAGCGCCGAGGGAGAACGTTTGGAAGTTTTTCAGTTCAGCCAAATAACGATCGGCGATGGGGTATCGGATCAGGCGTTGGAGTTTGATGAGCCGCAGGGTTCAATGGTCAGTCATCTCACGCTGCGCAGTCCGGAAATGACGACAATTGCCAATCCGACCTCTGAGGTCGATTGGCATATCGACTGGCTGCCACCCGGGTTTAAGATGGCGATGGCAGACGTACGCCAGAAACCCCGCGGCGAAAGTAACAACATCATGATGTACAGCGATGGTCTGGCGAGCTTTTCGGTCTTTCTCGAACCGATGCCGGAACGGGGGGCTGCGAGCATGGTATCCATGAGCGGTGGTACTGTCGCGATTACACGCGGCGTTGAAGCGAACAACGGCTACTACCTGGCGACACTGGTCGGTGAGATACCAGAAGCCACGGGCATACGGATCATCGAGTCCATCAGCGCGATATGATTGTTGATCACGCGCCTGACAGACCTCATTGTCAGCAGTGTTTCAGTCGGAACCAATGCGGACAACCTGCGGCTGAAAAAGCACCGCATCTGCCTGGGTCAGTTCTCTTACGTTTCACGTTGCTCACCTATGGCGTGCTACTGTTAGCGTTAGGCGTCCTTGTTACGGCTGTCCACCAGTTCACTCTGGAACCGCTTACGGCACTGGTGTGTGTAGTAACTGGATTGTTCGCAGTGAGTCGCCTGTCAGGGTTTGTCATCCGCAGAAAGAAAGGGTTGGTTCCCGCTGCGGTTACAGAACTCCGGTGATTGACAGCAGAAGAGATAGTTAAAAGTATCGTTTTGGCTTAACAAAAGCTTAGGAAGTAGAAGACGTGGTTATGACCTATAAATCGACGAAGTATGTTTTTTCAGCGGTAGCCCTGTGGCTCTTGAGTTTTGCCGCAACAACAGCACAGGCACGAGAGCTGCCGGACTTTACGGCTCTGGTTAAAAAGAACGCACCTGCTGTCGTTAACATTTCCACGGTGGGTCAGACTCAGCGGCGCGGTAACAATCGACAGAGAAATGAAGAACTGGAAGAGTTTTTTCGTTACTTCATGCCCCCCAACCAGCCCCGAGGACCATCCGCACCGCGACCGCGCTCACTCGGCAGCGGCTTTATCATTTCAGAGGATGGCTACATTTTGACGAATAACCACGTCGTCGATGGTGCCAAAGAGATCATTGTACGCTTCAGTGACCGCCGTGAGCTTGTTGCGGAATTGGTGGGTCAAGACTCGCGGGCGGATCTGGCGGTGCTCAAAGTCAAAACGGACGATGACCTGCCCACGGTTAAACTTGGAGAGAGTGCGGGTCTTGATGTCGGCTCCTGGGTGCTCGCAATCGGTTCGCCCTTCGGCTTTGACTATTCGGTCACCGCGGGCATTGTGAGTGCTAAAGGTCGTTCGCTCCCCACCGCACAAAACGAGAACTATGTTCCTTACATCCAGACGGATGTTGCGATCAATCCGGGTAACTCGGGCGGACCGCTTTTTAATCTGGATGGCGAGGTGGTCGGTATCAACGCACAAATCTACTCAAACTCGGGTGGCTTCATGGGCGTGTCCTTTGCGATTCCGATCGATGTTGCGATGGAGGTGGCGAACCAACTGCGGGATGACGGTCGCGTCTCGCGCGGCTGGCTGGGTGTGATGATACAGGAAGTGAATCGCGATCTCGCAGAGAGCTTTGGTTTGCAACGTCCCCATGGGGCACTTATTTCCCGGGTACTGAACGATACCCCAGCGGAAGCGGGTGGGCTGCGCGAAGGTGACATCATTACCAAATTCAACGGACGCTCCATCGAACGCTCTGCGGAATTACCCCAACACGTCGGGCGGGTCCGAGGCGGCAGTATGGCCAAGCTGGAACTGGTCCGGGACGGAGATGTGATGGAGCTGGAACTTAAGGTGGGTGAACTAGCCGCCCTCGAACAGGACGGTCAGCGTACACAGCTGGCCCAATCGGACGGTAACAAGCTGGGTATCACCGTATCTGAACTCTCCGAAGAGGAGCTGTCCAGGCTGGATATTGATCAGGGTGTGCGTGTCGTGGATATTTCAAGTGCGGCTGCGGACTCTGGAATGCGTGTGGGAGATATCATCACGCGGCTCAATCATCAGTCGGTGGGAAGCCCCGATGACTTGGAGGAAATTTCCGCAGACCTCACAGCGGGTCGGACGGTACCCGTGTTGGTACTCAGAAATCAGAACCCGGTTTTCCTCGCTCTGCGCGTACCCTCACAGTAAGCGATACCAACAACAAACATGGATCGTGTATACGATCGTGTCCACTCGCGAATAGGTGCCCTGTGCGCTAAACTCGCGCGCCAAATCAGCCCGTCGCAGCGACAGGACACGTAGGCCAGTGCCTGACATCAATCTCATCAGGAATTTTTCTATCATCGCCCATATTGATCATGGGAAGTCCACGCTTGCGGATCGATTTATCCAGGTCTGCGGTGGCCTGTCTGATCGAGAGATGGCGGAACAGGTGCTCGATTCAATGGATCTCGAGAGAGAGCGGGGCATCACCATCAAGGCACAGAGTGTCACGTTGAAGTACCGCCATTCCGATGGCGAGGAATATCAACTCAACTTTATCGATACCCCGGGCCACGTCGACTTCAGCTACGAAGTATCCCGCTCACTGTCTGCATGTGAAGGTGCACTGTTGGTCGTTGATGCCGCCCAAGGTGTGGAAGCACAGTCCGTCGCCAACTGTTACACGGCCATTGAACAGGGCCTCGAGGTGTTGCCCATCCTGAACAAGATCGATCTACCTCAGGCTGAACCCGAACGAGTTGCCGGTGAAATCGAGGACATTATTGGCCTTGATGTCTCTGATGTGCGCACGGTGAGCGCTAAGACAGGCGAGGGTGTCACGGAACTGCTGGATTATCTTGTTAATGCCATACCGCCACCCGTGGGTGATCCTGAGGCACATCTGCAGGCGCTTATCATCGACAGTTGGTTCGATAACTACCTGGGCGTTGTCTCACTTGTTCGTGTTGTCCAAGGCACGCTGAAGAAAGGTGACAGGATCCTGGTGAAATCGACCGGCAAAGTGCACACCGCGGACGAACTGGGTCGTTTTACGCCAAAGCGGGAGGCAGACGTTGCCTTGGCTGCTGGAGAGGTTGGCTACGTGGTGGCTGGCATCAAAGAGATTCAAGGTGCGCCGGTAGGGGATACCCTGGTCTCAGCAAAAGCGGCGGATGTTGATCAACTGCCCGGCTTTGCACGTGTAAAACCGCAGGTTTATGCCGGGCTGTTTCCAGTAAGTTCTGATGATTTTGAGAATTTTCGTGAAGCGCTCGAGAAGTTGGTACTGAACGATGCTTCGTTGTTCTATGAACCAGAATCATCAGATGCACTGGGATTCGGTTTTCGCTGCGGCTTCCTCGGCATGCTACATATGGAGATTATCCAGGAGCGTCTGGAGCGCGAGTACGATCTGGATCTCATCACATCTGCCCCCACGGTTGTTTACGAAGTCGAAGGGCCGGATGGTAACTTTGTGCAAATCGACAACCCCTCACGAATTCCCCTCAATCACAAAACCATGCGTGAACCGATCGCCGAGGTGAACATACTCGTGCCGCAGGACTACGTCGGCAACGTCATGTCGCTGTGTGTCGAACGACGGGGTGTACAGAAGAATATGCAGTTTTCTCAGGGGCAGGTTGCGATGCACTGGGAAATGCCGATGAATGAGGTGGTCATGGACTTCTTTGATCGTCTTAAATCGGTCAGTCGGGGATTTGCCAGTCTGGACTATAGTTTTGACCGTTTTGAAGAAGCCAATCTCGTCAAATTGGACATTCTCATCAACGGCGACAAGGTAGACGCCCTGGCGAGTATTGTGCATCGCGATCAGGCTCAGTCGAGAGGACGCGCGCTTGCGGAAAAGATGAAAGAGCTGATCCCACGACAGCTTTTCGACGTCGCGGTGCAGGCGGCAGTCGGCGGCCAGATTGTGGCAAGGCAAACTGTGAAAGCGCTGCGTAAAAACGTAACCGCGAAGTGCTACGGTGGTGACGTGACGCGCAAGAAGAAACTGTTGGAAAAACAGAAGGAAGGCAAAAAAAGGATGAAACAGTTGGGACGCGTTGAGATCCCCCAGGAAGCGTTCCTCGCAGCCCTCAAGGTGGATCGATAGAAAGCATGGATATAGATCTCCCCAAGTGGTTGTTCTGGGCGGTGCTCCTCTGTGGATTCATCTGGGTGATTGACTTCTTCTTTTTTCGCGCCCGGCGCCTGCTCGAAGATCCCGAAGCGCCGGATCCGGTTATGGTGGATTACGCTAAATCCTTTTTCCCGGTGCTTCTGGTGGTACTGCTGTTGCGCAGTTTTGTCGCTGAACCGTACCAGATTCCCTCAGAGTCGATGGTACCTACGCTGGAGGTCGGCGATTTTATCCTCGTCAATAAGTATGCCTATGGGCTGCGGCTGCCCTGGTTCGGTACCAAAATTATGGACGTTGGAGACCCGCAGCGGGGCGATGTGATGGTCTTCATCCCGCCGCGCGATGATCGCTATTTTATAAAAAGGGTGATCGGCATCCCCGGGGATCATGTCCGTTATGAAAACAAGATACTTTTCATAAATGGCGAACGGCTTGAATACGAGCTGCTTGGGCGGGTTGGCGGGACGTCGCGACGTCCCGTGCGAGAGTACCTTGAGACCATCAATGGTGTGACGCATTCCATACTAAAGAACACTGATTTTGAGCGCACGCAAGAGTTTGAGCTTGCGCAAGGCGAATATCTCATGATGGGCGATAATCGCGATATGAGTGCGGATTCCCGAACGTGGGGAGCTGCCAGTGAGGAGCGAATAGTAGGCAAGGCAGTTGCCATTTGGATGCACTGGGGACCAGGTTGGACCTGGCCCAGCTTTTCGCGCAATCAGTGGCTGGAAAACGCGGACGAAGATGCGGGTGAACAGACAGCCGCAGTTGAGCAGGCCAGCGCTCAGTAGATGCTCTGCCAGGTGGCGGGGTTTAACGCAGTTAACGAGAGTTCGAAGATGAATAACTCATCTGTAACAGCGATTCGAAACTTCCCGAACCGACAGCGGGGCATGGGGAAGTGGGGCTGGCTTTTTTTCATTATCGTCACAGTGTTCGCGGGTTCTGCGGCGCTGCGGCTGGGCCCTCACTACATTGATTTTCGGGTAGTGCAGGGGGTCATCGACAGGTTGCCGGAAAGTCGTGTGCACGATCAGATGACCCGCGGTGAAATCCGTGAGCACTTCGAGAAACAGTTTCGTATTGAGAACTTTCGCATGAAGGCGAGAGACATCGTGAAGGTGGAAAGAACGCGCGAACAAACTGTAGTGGATGTTACCTATGAAATACGGGAGCATCTGGTCTACAACATTGACGTCGTACTTTCATTTAGTGAGCAACGAACCTACGAACCCAAAAACTGACCGGCAGCTCAGCCGGGCGCTTGGTGATTTACAAAACCGACTAGGCTACCAGTTTGCAGACCCGGATCTGCTGGTCACCGCCCTCACGCATAAAAGTCACGGCAAGGTTAATTACGAACGCTTGGAGTTCCTCGGCGATGCAGTATTAGGTCTCGTGGTCGCAGGATCCCTTGTCACCCGTTATCCCGATTGGCAACAGGATCACCTGTCGCTGGCTCGCGCAGCGCTGGTCCGCGGTACAACACTTGCCGAGATAGGACGTGACCTCAAGCTGGGCGATGCGTTGAGAATTGGGCTCGGCGAACGTAAGAGTGGCGGTCGGGAGCGCGAATCGATACTCGCGGATATTGTGGAAGCTGTGATCGGCGCGATGTATCAGGACGGCGGCATCGGACCGTGTGAGAAATTGATAGAGGACCTGATGGGACAGCGGTTAGCCTCCATTGATCCTGAGACGCTGAAGGACCCGAAGACCCGTTTGCAGGAACTCCTGCAGGGACGTGGTCTGCCGCTGCCCGAGTATGAGGTGGTAGCGATAGAGGGGCCTGATCATGCCCGACGATATTCTGTGAAGTGTGAAGTGAAAGACTTTGATGGCGAATCCTGTGTGGCCACCGCGAGTTCTCGACGTGGGGCGGAACAAGCGGCGGCTGGGCTCATGATTGCTGCGTTGAACGCAGCCGGTTATGCGTCCCGGGGTAAGCGTTAGCGGTTGCGTTATGGAAAATGAAGAAAAACGCTGCGGCTACGTAGCGCTGCTGGGCCGTCCTAATGTGGGCAAGTCGACCCTCATGAATCATGTGTTGAGACAAAAGCTCGCAGCGACCTCCCGCAAACCTCAGACGACGCGACACAACCTGCTTGGCATCGACAGCGCAGGGGCAAGTCAGGCGTTGTACATTGATACCCCAGGTCTCCATGCGCCAGGTGGACGGGCGCTCAATCAGTATATGGTTGGCGAGGCGAAGGCGGTGATCGCCGATGTTGATGTCAGAGTGATGCTGGTGGAAGCCCTCAAGTGGACAGCGGAAGATGAACACGTGTTGAACCTCTTGCGCGGCGTGCGCGGCACAACGCTTGCGGTGGTGAGCAAAGTCGATCTGGTCAAAGACAAAACGAAGCTGCTGCCGTTTATACAGAAATTGCATGACATGGACGTGTTTACAGACATCGTGCCTTTGAGTGCATTAAAGAATGACGGGATTGAGCACTTTCGCGAACTGATCTCTTCACTGCTTCCAGCAGGTGAACATCTCTATGGCGAAGATGAGATCACCGATAAACCGCTACGCTTTCTGGTTGCGGAGATCGTCAGGGAAAAATTGATGAGGCAGTTGGGTGAAGAGCTGCCGCATGCCACGGCGGTTGTGGTGGAGCGCTACGTGGAAACAGACTCCCTCGTGGAAATACACGCGGATATCTATGTGGAACGAAATGGGCAGAAGCGCATTGTGATAGGCAGTGATGGGGAGCGCATCAAACTGCTTGGTCAGGCGGCACGCAAGGATATCGAAACCCTCGTCGATAAGCGGGTCATGCTCAATTTGTGGGTGAAGGTGAAGAAGGGCTGGTCGAACAATGCGGGTCTCCTAAAACGCCTTGGCTACGACTAAACCGATCACTCCCAATGTCCCGGATAGAAACACAAGCTTTGGTGCTGAAAGTGCAACCGTACCGCGAATCGAGCGCGCTGGTTTCCATGTTCTCAGCAAAGTTGGGGCGCTTTACCGCGGTCTTTAAGGGCTACAGGAAACGCAAGGGGGTGGCGCGGGTGGAGCCCTTCACCGTTTGCGAAGTCTCCGTCATCGACCGTGGGGGACTGGCAACCCTTACAAACTTCGAGTTTGGCCACGCTTATGTCCTCAGCGGGGATCGTCTGGCAGCCGGTTTTTATGTGATGGAACTGATCTCCAGGGGGCTGGGCGAACGCCAGGAAGAACGGGCTTTGTTCGAGGCTTCATGTACAACGCTGAAACGCCTCAGCGAGGGTATTGCTGTTGTGCCCGTTCTCCGCACCTTTGAGCGCTTTTATCTTGATACGCTGGGCTACGGCATTGATTTTGGATATGACGCGGGGGGCGAGCCGATTTCTCCTGAACAAGACTATGAGTTTATTCCTGACACAGGATTTGTCCGTCGCGCTGGTTCCCAGAGCACACATTCGGGCGCAATTCTCCAACGAATAGCGGCGGAGGATTACACGGACGCGGAAACAGCGCGACAGGCGCGTCTGATCTACCAGGAGGCGATGGTGCAAATTATCGGCGACAAGCCGGTCAAAAGCCGCAGTCTGTTGGGCATTGATTCAATCAAGGGCGAAAACTAATACGATGGCACGTCGGCGAGGTCCAACAGACATTGAACTGGACATCCAACTTCTGGATAGCGATGGACTGGGGGTTGGCATCCACGAAGAGCGAGAATATCGCGTCAGGAACGCCCTGCCTGGCGAGCGGGTTAAGGCTCGAATCTTAAAGCGGCGTAAGGGACTCAGGTTCGGGGATGCCATTGAGACGTTGGAACATGCCTCTCCAAACCGAACCGCATCGGTATGCACCGCTTTTCCCCGTTGTGGCGGCTGTGTGTTCCATCACCTGGACTACGCACGCCAATTGGAGGAAAAGCAGACCTGGCTCACAAACGAACTGCAAGCCAATGATGTTGTGCCGCATGCGTGGCGACGCCCAACCTCTCAGGGGCGCACAGGCTATCGAAAAAAGGCGCGCTTGGGTGTTAAGTGGGTCGGTGAATCGGTACTGGTGGGATTCCGAGAATCTTTCAGCAATCGCGTTGCGCGTTTGACGGATTGCCCCATCTTGAGTCCAGACGTAGCGGTGTTGATTGAGCCGCTCAAGGCGCTGTTAACCGGTCTTGATGCCGCCCGTGAGATTCCGCAAATTGAGGTGGCTCAGGGCGACTCTGATGTTGCGCTCATCTTCAGGCACCTGCAGCCACTGAGCGCGAAAGATGAGAGCGCGCTGTCTGATTTCGCAAACCAATACGGGGCGCGCGTACTCCTCCAATCGGGCGGTCCGGATACCGTGCGGGGCATCGACGACGCGGTCGTCCCTGAACTGTCGTACGCGATCCCGGAGTTCGGCGTGGACATGAGCTTCGACCCGCGCCATTTTACGCAGGTGAATGCGGTGATGAACCGAGAGTTGATTTCCACCGCGACAGCTTACCTGGGACAAATACTCGGCGGGGAGCCGAGAATTCTGGATCTATTTTGTGGCATTGGTAACTTTGCTATTCCCCTGGCGCGCCGAGGGGGCAGGGTGAGCGGCTTTGAGATGGGCGAGGGTAGCGTATCCCAGGCGCGGAAAAACGCGCTCAAGAATGGCGTTGATGCCCTCACAGATTTTACAGTGCGTGACCTGTATGCGTCCGATGCTCCGCTTCCTGAGGCGGACGCCTGGGTATTGGACCCACCGCGCAGCGGTGCAGGTCCAATGCTGGCATCCTGGCTGGCGGGCGGGCATTCAGTACAGGATATTGTATATGTATCGTGTGGACCGGTGAGTTTCGCCGCAGATGCTCATACAATCGTCAACAGTGGTTTTTCGCTCATCGAAGTGGGCGTGTACGACATGTTTCCTTTCACTGGTCATGTAGAGACCATCGGCTATTTTTCGCGAACACGCAGCTAAGTTTGAGGCAGCGGAATCTGATTCATGGTTAAAGTTCAAGAAACGTTACCTGTTACATCAACCGGAGGGGTGGACCTCAACACCTGGCTGGAAGAGCTTTCATCCGCGCACCCGCATCTGGAGAAGAGGCGGATAAGAGCGTGTGCCTCAGGACTGCCGGTTGAGCGGCTGCCTGCTGCGCTTGAGCTGGCGGGGTTGGTTGCAGCACTGAATCTGGACACCGATGCGGTGTTGTCAGCCATGGCCTACCGTTCGCTGCGGCTTGGGTTGTTCACACGTGAGGAGCTTATTGATCTCATCGGAGCAGAAGCGTATGCGCTGGTGGTCAGCGTAAACGCGCTGGCCTCGGCAAGCCTGCTGGAGATGTCGAATTCAAATCTTCAGGACAAGGAACACGAGTCTCAGGTTGAGAATGTGAAGAGTATGCTCATCGCGATGATGGACGACCCGCGGGTCGCCGTTGTTAAGCTGGCCGAGCGGTTGGTGGCTATGCGGCATGCCAAGCACTATGAGCCGGAACGTCGCAAGCGGATCGCACGTGAGGCGTTATCGATATTCGCCCCGCTTGCCGGTCGGTTGGGTATCGCCCAGCTGAAGTGGGAGTTGGAAGATCTGGCCTTCCGTTATACGGAGGAGGAAACCTACCAGGCGATAGCGGCCAATCTCTCCGGCAAAAGGCTGGATAGAGAACGCTGGGTTCGAGCGTTGGAAGATCGGGTTCGCGCGCTGTTGCGAAGCCATGGCATCGAAGCTGAGGTTTATGGCCGGGCGAAACATATCTACAGCATCTGGCGAAAAATGCAGGGTAAGGACGTATCGTTTGACGAGGTTTACGACATGATGGCTGTGCGGGTCATCGTGACCGATCTTGCCCAATGTTATGCCGCGCTGGGGATACTGCACACAAACTGGCCGCATGTGGTGTCCGAGTTCGACGACTACGTTGCGAATCCGAAGGAAAACGGCTACCAGAGTATCCATACCGCGGTGACCCTGGAAGATGGTCGCGCGCTTGAGATTCAGATTCGTACCGAGGAAATGCACGAGGCAGCTGAACTGGGAGTATGTGCTCACTGGAGTTACAAAGGCGATGCGGATAGTGATGCGCAAAATGCTGCAAACGCCAAGATGGATTGGTTACGCCAGGTGTTGGAGTGGCATGATGAATTGGGCGGAACCGAAGACATCGGTACGCTCCTGCGCCATCGTGTGAGTGATGATCGCATATATGTCTCCACTCCCAAGGGTCACGTACTGGATCTTCCCCGCGGTGCGACCGTGCTCGATTTTGCTTACAGGGTGCACACCGATATCGGCCATGGCTGTCGGGGTGGCAATGTTAATGGTCAGTTGGCAGCGCTTGATCAAACCCTGACGAATTCGCAAACCGTTGAGGTGATCGGCGACCCGGGTGGCGCCCCGCGAAGAGAGTGGCTGGAACGAGAGTTGGGCTTTGTCCACACGGATAGAGCCCGAGCGAAGTTGGTCAACTACTTTCGAGGGCTGGAGGCGAGCGAGCAGGAAGCGCTGGGCAAAGCGCTGCTCGAAGATGCACAAACGTTGTTAAGTGTGGTGAGTGGTAAACCGCTCGAGATGGTCGAGGCGCCGGTGCCTGAGGCGGTCGTAGCACAGCTGCATCCGGATGGTGGTGAGAACGACTGGCAGGCGCTGTGTCGCGCAATCGGGAGCGGCGAATTGTCATTGTTTGCGACGGTCACCGCTTATGTGGATACGTCGGCTTCCTCCCCCGGGTTGGGACGCGCGCAATTGACACTCCCTTTGGCGGATGAAGGCGCATCTGAAGCAATTGGCAGCCTGGGGCTGATGATCGTTGCGGATAATCGCGACGGCCTGCTGCATGACATTACCCAGATCGTGGGTCGGTTGGGTATGACGCTGACCTCTACTACAGGGCGCGTGAGCCCGGACTCAGATCAGGCTATGATAAGCATTGAAATTCGGCTGGAAAGCTGGAGCGAAGGGCTAAAACTTGCCAGCCACCTGCGTCTCATTCGAGGCGTTGATCGAGTCATCCCCGGGCAATGACTGTGAATAGGGCAATGACTTTGAATAGGGCATTGGATAGAGCTGAATGGAGCATTGGATGGGCAAGGCTTTTCCATTGGTCCCATTGTTTGGGCCAAACGAATTGAGAGCATTGAGAGCATTGAGAGCATTGAGAGAGACAGGAGCACAACAACAATGAGAATAATCTTGCTGGGCCCCCCAGGGGCGGGGAAAGGCACTCAGGCGCAGTTTATTAAAGATGCCTTGAACATCCCGCAGATTTCGACGGGAGACATGCTGCGTGCGGCAATCTCCTCCGGTAGTGAGCTTGGTGAGCGCGTTAAAGCGGTTATGGAATCGGGGGCGCTCGTATCCGATGAAATTATCATCGAATTGGTCGAAGACCGTATCACCCATGACGATTGTACGAACGGATTTCTCTTTGATGGTTTTCCACGCACCATCCCGCAGGCAGAAGCGCTGGATAAGGCCGGAGTGGCAATTGATGCGGTGGTTGAGATTCAGGTGGCTGACGAAGAGTTGGTGAAGCGTATCTCGGGGCGACGCGTGCACCCAGGTTCGGGACGGGTGTACCACGTGATCTACAATCCACCGAAAGCGGAAGGTGTGGATGATGAAACCGGTGAGCCGCTTGAGCAACGCGAAGACGACAACGAAGAAACTGTCCGGGAAAGGATCGCGGTCTACAACGAACAGACAGCACCGCTGGTTGAGTATTACAGCGCCAAAGAAGGGGACTCGCTCGCCTACGTTCGGATCAACGGCGAAGGTGACGTTGAGTCAATTCAAGGACAGATAAAATCCGCTCTGGATGCCATCGCGCAAAGCTGATCGCGTCCCGAAAGGACATCGACCGCTAAGACGCCAGGCCGTTCAGCAGTAACACCATGACCTGATCCCCAGGGTTGATGTCACCGGATTCCTTGGGGACTTCTATCAGGCAGTCTGCGTGTGTGAACGAACTCAGGCGATTGGATCCCTGATCGCCTGTTGAAGAGACCTGCAAAACACCATTGACGTTGACAAGACTGCCGCGTTGGAATTCTGTTCTTCCAGGCGAATGGGACAGCTTTGTCGCTGCCTGTGCGGGTACGCGGAGCGGGGTGCCATGGTCCGAACGAACGCCCGCGAGATGCAGTATCGCGGGACGGGCAACCAGCAGAAGCGTAACGATGGTGGATACAGGGTTGCCCGGTAGTCCGAAGAGTACGCACTTGCCCAGACGGCCAACGGCCATGGGTTTGCCGGGTTTGAGATTCAGACGCCAGAAATCGAGTTCGCCAAGTTCGCTCAGCGCGTGGGTCACAAAATCGGCATCTCCCACAGATACACCACCGCTCGTGATGATGACGTCCAGTGATTGACTCATCTCCTGCAGCGCAGATCTTGTAGCTTCCGCGGAGTCGGGTAAACGACCGAGGTCGCTGAGTTCATAGGGACCATAGCGTAGAAGTTCCAGGACGCTCAGCCTGTTCGAGTCGAATATCTGGCCTGGTGCCAGCGTTTGTCCGGGGTCGATCAGTTCATCACCCGTGGAAAAAACACCTACGCGTACGCGTCGTTTTGTCGGGACAGATGCAATCCCGGCGGCAGCGAGGCTGCCCACAGCGAAACTGGTCAGCTGCGTACCTGCCTGGAGCATAACCTGCCCCTGCGAGATATCGTTGCCTATGCCCCTTATGTAAGGTTCACCAGGTACATGGGCGTTAAACTGGACAGAATCAGCTGCCAGGGTTGCAACCTCCTCTTGCAGCACAACCTGGTCGGCGCTTGCCGGTACCATCGCACCCGTAAATACGCGCACGCACTCACCGTCGCGGATATCTCCCGTAAAAGGGTGTCCAGCGAGGCTCTGCCCGATCACTTTCAGGGGGGCGTCTGGATGTGCCAGCCACGGCGCGCGGGCGAGCGCATACCCATCCATAGACGAAGCCCGGAAAGGGGGGAGGTCGACGGGTGCTAGCATATCGTCAGCGGTTACCCGATCGCGACACTCCGCCAGTGGAATGAGCTCTGTTTCTTCAACCGCGTCGATTGTGCTCTTGAGTTGCTCTAGAGCTTCCCCGAGATCGAGGGGTTGGCTATGCTGTGCCAATGCCGAATGTCCTCTGTCTAGAAACTTCCAGCCCGTATTGTAGCGTCGCCGTAGCCACAGAAAACGGCATTTTCGCGGATCATCGATTGCTCGAACGACGCCATAACGAATTTCTTCTGCCGATGCTGGAAGGGGTTTGTGACGCGGCGGACATCAGCCCGCAGGCGCTGGATGTTGTGGGGTTCAGCGCCGGACCTGGCTCTTTTACTGGTGTGCGAATTGCTGCGGCCGCTGTGCAGGCCGTCAGTTTTGTGGCGGAAGCGCACGTAGTGCCGGTGTCGAGCTCGCGAGTTCTCATGCTCAGCGCTCAAAACGTGCTGGAAGAGGGTGAAGTGGGCGTTTGTTCGGTCCGCAGTCGTGGGGATGCGTACTACCTGAGCGCGTACGTAGACAATGAACTGCTTTATGCGGACGAATTGTGTACCGAGTCCCCCGCGTGGTTGCACAGTGATATGACCCTGATCGGTGAAAGTCCCAGCTGGCTTGAGGGTGGCCTGACCTTGGTGGAGGTTGAACCGGACGCGCGAGCGATGCTGCACCTGGTGGCTCAGCTCCATGCGCAAGGTGAAAGTGTCACCCCGGAGTCAGCTCTGCCGCGATATCTGGAAGGGGATTCACCCTGGAAAAAGTCGGTGACCGCAAGCTCGTCCAGTCCGTGAGTGCGGCAAGCAGAGATCCGGCGCGTTGCTATACTGCGAACGAGAAACCATGAATATTTCAGCTTCAGTTCCAGCAGCGTCGTCAAACGCACCCCCACAACCTTCCGGACAGGTTAGACGTGGGCAAAATGCGGCGCCTGGTGAAACTTCGCATGGCAATTCAGGCCCCAGACCGGTGCGGATAGCGCGCGCCGGTGATGCGCACGCATTGTTCGCATACGATCGGTTGGCAAATCTGAATATGAGTGAGCCTCGCGAGCAGCTTATTGACGAATACGTCTGACATACCGATTTACACGGACCAACTGGACACGCCTCTCGAACGAGCATGGATGGCAGGCGTGCGTGACCGGATCAGACTGACCACGACACCACCGGATGGCCTTTATCTTGATGCTTCGAAGGAGCGTCTCCAGCTCGTTTCGCCGCAGTACAGACAACCCTTTCAGCTGGACTTACCAAGGCCGCGACCTCAGGAGACAGAAAACCTGTTGCGGGCTTGTGGACCGGCGCAGACCGTACTGGATGCGTTTGCGGGTTTTGGCCAGGACGGGCTGTTGCTCGCAGGTCGCTATGATGTGGTGATGGTCGAGTCACACCCATGGGTGTTCCTGCTGCTGAACGAACTTCTGCATTGCCACGCATATGATCTGGACCTGCGTCTGGGAGATGCGATGGAACACATGCTTAATCACACGGGCTTGTACGATGTGATCTACCTCGACCCCATGTTTCCGGAGCGGACTAAAAAGGCCCTACCCAACCGTGGTATGCAACATCTACGGGAGTTGAGCGGGAGCGGCAATGGACCGGCAGTTGAGGCGATAGTGGCACAGGCCTTGAACGCCGCCCGGCATCGCGTGGTGTTGAAACGCAGGGTTAAGGATCCGGTAATCGGTTCACCGAATCATCAGATCAAGGGCAAGACCGTTCGCTTTGATGTTTACCTGGCTTAACCGTCAGCGGTCGTGTCGTGAGGTGAGGCTGACATCACCCCGAACCTGATTTGCGGTTCGATGACGTATTCAGCGGCGCGCACCACGTTCTGGATCACCGGCGTGGCTGTTAAGTCACCCTCATCACTCTGGCAAGCAGCGCCGTCAGCCACCAGTCCATCGATAAATAGATCGAACAGGCGCTGGTCGGAAAACTCCGGTGCATTAATGCCATAGATCCTGGATATTTTTTGTGCCACCAGATGGGATGAGCTTCGAAGCTCGTCGCGGTTCTGCGGCCCCAGACTCAGCTGATGGAGCACAATGAACATCCGCTCTAGTGTCTGCATGACAAGGTTGGCCAGGAGCAACAACTGCTCATAGTGTGTGTCGGCCGTCTGAGGCACGGATATGTTTCCGTCTTCAATGCGGAGCAGACCGCGGTCGGCAAGTCTTGCCAAGTAGGCGTCGAATTCGTCGATCGATTCGTTAATGGACAACTCTCGCGCGAGGTTCGGGTAAATCATCGCGGTCATATCGTACAGCCGTTCCCGTGAGACGCTGCGACGGCGTCTGATGAGTAGGCACGCGATGAGTGAGGGTAGGGCAAACGCGTGCATCACATTGTTTCTGTACCAGGTCATCAAGACGGCGGTATGAGGATCGTGTGACAGCACCGTACCGAACTCCGTGTCTTCGCGATCGACCAGCTGTAAATTTTCAGCATAGGCAATGATTTCTGCAGGTGCCTGGGTGGTCCACGTACAGGCAGCGTGGCTCACTTCACAAAGGTTCTGAAACAGTTCGATCTGTTTGGACAGCAGTGCTTCTTCGATGGCAAGGCGCGGCGTGGCGAGGGTCACAAGCGCGGTCAAGTTGATGGCGTTGATATGAGCTGCCTGGTTAATCCCTCGCATGATGTCCTGGCTGAGAACAGCGAGCTGTTGCTCTTCGTTCAGGTGCGAATGTTTTGCCTGCCACTCTGGCAGCGTGAGCGGTTCGCCGATATTGACGACCACTTCGCCAAAATCCTGTTTGATAAGTTTCAGGTTTCTGACGACATCCAGTGAACTCTCTTTCTTCTTATCCGCTCCGCGTAGTTCAGACAGATAACTCGCCCCTTCAACCAGTTTTTCGTAACCGAAGTACACGGGCACAAAGGCCAGGGGTTTGGGTAAGCCACGATCATGAGCACCAACGGTCATTTTCAAAATACCAAACTTGGCCGGCAGCAGCCGCCCCGTGCGTGAGCGCCCGCCCTCGGGAAAGAACTCGACACTGTGGCCGCGTCGATAAACCTGATAAAGGTATTCTTCAAAGACCGCGGTGTAGATCGGCGCGTCCTTGAAGGTACGTCGCATAAAGATTGCGCCGCCGCGGCGCAAAATACCGCCCAGCACCGGGAGGTTGAGATTATCACCCGCAACGATGTGGGGAATCATGAAACCACGGTAGTAGAGCAGGTAGCTCAGCAACAGATAGTCCAGGTGGGAGCGATGGGAGGGGACATATACCAGCGTATGCGTCTCTCCCAGTTGGGTAATGCGGTCGATACCTTTGAGTTCGATGCCATCGTATATCCTGGTCCAGAACCAGGTCAGTAGCCCCGAGAGGATGCGGATGGTGGGATGGGACATGTCGGATGCGATGGTGTTGGCGTATTTGAACGCCTGCTTTTCAAGCCGTCGGCGCGGATGACGCTGCCAGAAACGCGGCTGGGTATCCGTTTGCCCGGTTGTCGCCAACGTCTCCTCTATCGCGCTGCTCACCGCTCGTGAAGTCAATATCTGATCGATCAATGTGCGGCGATGAGACAGGTCCGGACCAAGTGTGCGTTCTTTCTGCTGGCGAAGTCGCACACGTAACAGACGCGCACAGCGGCGCACGGCAATTTCCGGGTCTGGGTCGGCGACCTCCTCAGCGGCAATCGGGCGACCGATGTGCACAATGATGTTGTGCCGATTGATGAACAGATTCAGAGTCCGCTTGATGCGGCCGGTAACGGCCCAATGTTCCGATGTCAGAATTTTGAACCAGCTTGTCTCACCGGTCATGGCTCGCCCCCAGAATACTGAGGTAGGTACCAGCACGAGCGGCTTAGCGGAAGGATCCTGTTCGGATGACAGGAGGCGGGTCAGTCTCCCCGACATGTCCCGCATCGTCATTCGGCCCGAAGCCGCACGCAAGAGGGCAAAAAAGCGGCTGCTTTCGCTGAGATTGTTGGTGGCCAAAGGTGCAAGTGGCGAAATAACTCCAGCCTCGGCTGTGACCAGATCGAGCATGATCAGGTCGGTGGTCGCCTTCTTTTGCAATACAAAAACGACTTCGGCGTCTTCCGGCAGATTTTCCAATCCAGTCAGCGATGGGCGCGCGATCATGCGCACGATACGTCTGACCAGCCGGTAGAAGAGTCTTTTCATGGGCTATTGCTGAAAGTTAAACCGTTGCCTCCGCTGAGACACCGCGTACTGAAAATGAGGCTCAGGGGGTGGGGCGTTCGCCGTCAAACATGCTGTCCAATTGCTCATGGTTGGTGCTTTCGATTTCCACTTCCCATACCGCATTGTACTTGTCCTTGGTGACTCGGCTAGCTTCCTTTTCACTGCGGATGACGGTAGGGCGGAGAAACACCAGCAGGTTGGTTTTTGCCTTCGTTTTTGAACGCGCTTTGAAAAGGTTACCAAGCACCGGGATGTCGCCGAGAAGGGGGACTTTGGAGTTGGACTCGTTAACGTCGTCCTGAATCAAGCCGCCGAGCACGATTGTCTGACGGTCTTCAGCCAGCACGGTTGTTTCGATGGTGCGCTTTGACGTTACCACGTCCGCAAACGCGCTGCCGCCAACGGGTGTGGCAAGCACATTGGTAATCTGCTGGGCAACGTCGAGACGCACAGAAGTACCGTCGTGGATAGATGGGGTAACTGTCAGCTCCACACCAACGTCTTCGCGGTTAACGGTGGTGAAGGGGTTGGAACTGCCTTCACCGGTGGTGGTGAACGAACCAGTGCGGAACGGCACTTCACGTCCAACCAGTATGTGTGCTTCTTTGTTATCGAGTGTGATAATACTCGGTGTAGAGAGAAGATTGGCGTTGCTGTTGGTCGCTAAAGCGGTGACGACGCCGCCGAAAGAAATCGCGTCTGCATCAATCTTAGCAGCCGCCAGCGTTGGACTGGCCGCTGAAGCGAGACCCTGGAGTACGTTGACGGACTCGCCGTCCTCGCCCACGATATTCTGGAACAAGCTCGCGATGACCCCTTCCAGCGTGGTTGTGACAAAGGGCACCGTTTCGCCGGAGCCATCGGCGGCGGCAAATTCAACACCCAGTGATTTGGTGTTGTCGATGGTTACTTCAACAATGGCCGCTTCGATCAAGACCTGAGGGCGGCGCACATCCAGTTTTTCAATTGTCTGCAGCACTTCTGACATGGTGCCGGGATCAGCCCTGATGACGATGGCGTTCAGAGATTCGTCCGCCTGAATTGTGGTTTCTTGTTGCACGCCATCTTCACCGCCTGAACTTGCGCTTGTCAGGCCATTCAGGATGGTCGCCACGTCAGCGGCATCGGCATGCGCGAGACGAATCACCTGTGTCGCATCGCTGGTTGTTGCCGGTTGATCCAGCTTGTCGACAATTTTCAGGACCTCGGCGATCGGTCGAGGCTTACCGCGCAGTACCAGCGAATTGTTGCGTTCGTTGGCAATAATTTGCACCCGCTGCGGTCCTTTGGCGTTCCGGCCAATCTGATCGGGTGCGACCCGCTCCAGAATTTCCACAACGTTACCCACCCAGGCTTCTTTCAGCGGAAACATGACCACATCTTCTTCGTCGGAAACATCGATGTTTGCGATGATGCGTTTCAGACGAATGATGTTGTCTGCATGGTCACTGATGATCACTACGTTCGGTTCGGCTACGGACGCGATGTGACCGTATTGCGGAATCAACGGGCGCAGAATTTTCACCAGTTCAGCCGAATCGACGTTCTGAGCGGCGATGACTCGTGTGACAAGTTCTTCCGGCGCGACGTCACCCAGATCTCCCTTGGTGCCCGGTGTTTGTTTGCCGGTGGCGTTTTGCTGAATGCGAATCACGTTTCCGGACGGCACTGCGGTAAAGTTGTGCAACCGCAGCACGCTCAGAAACAAAGCGTACACACCTTCTTTGTCCATCGGGGCTTCTGAGATGACGGTGACGCTGCCTTTCAGGCGTGGATCGATGACAAATGTTTTCCCGGTAATGTCGGCAACCTGAGCGACAAACTCATGGATATCAGCGCCACGCGCTGTCATGCGAAATGTCTCGTCCTCCGCGAAACTTACCGGCGCAAGGCCCAGGCAGAAGATCAACAGCAGCGGTAAGTGGCGTGTTCTTTTCATGATTGTTCTACTTGTGTACGTGTCTCTATTGTTCTGTCAGACATCAACGGGTTGGGATCGAGGCAGTAATAAAAAAACGACGCGAGCCGCGTTGAATTTCTATCCGTGCAGACCCCTGCGCCATGATGTTGTCCAACTCCAACTGATCGGTCTGTAAATCCCCCACAGGCCGACCGTTAACTGAAAGAATGACATCCCCGGCCTGCAGTCCAGCTTGGCGTAGATAGGGTGTCTGCGAAATACTGCCGATTCGATATCCCTCGTTTGTGGATTCGATGCCGAACCGCTCCAGCATGCCCTCGGCATCCTCGCTGAATTGTTCACGATACTCGTCTATTTCTTCGCCCAGTTCTTCATCCAGCCCGGCGTCGTTTTCTGCATAGCCCTCGGCATCGGCCAGGTACTCATCGGAATCGTCATAGTCCGCATCGTCCAGCGCTCCCGCCTGTGCGTTGCGATTGGTGGAACTGTTCGCGACCTGTGTGGCCTTAAATTTGCCGCTGGGGAAAGACAACGATTCGCGGACCCCTGCACGACGCAGGTAAATAACGTCGGGTGTAATTTCCACAACTTCGGCGTTGCCAGGCACGCTGTCCCCGATTCTATACATCCGGCCTGGTTTGCCACGTTGGGCGATGATCGCGGAGGAGAAATCCGGATCGTCTGAGACGATGACGCTCTGCAGTTCAAGGGGCAGGCGGGTTTCCACGGAGGGTTCGTTTGAAGCGACGACCGGACCGGCGACCGGTGCACCCGCTTCACCGAACAGGTGTTTTGACAATATCCAGTTCACGTTAACCGGCGCGCGTTCCACCAGTGCTTGCGCGCCCGGGCGCGACGAAGCCACAGGTTGCGTAGAGGGCGTTTCGAAAAACGACCAGATAGTCATGGCGAGCGTGTAGGCGATGCCTGCAACCAGCAGCCAGCGGACGGGCTCTACTCCTTTTTCGATGAACGTATCAAACACGTTGGTTGGCTTTCCTTGCGCGTCTCCTGATTTCAGGAGATGGACGCGTAGATTTCCCTCTATTTCAGTTGCATACCAATCAGTTGTATATCAATTGAATTGGCATCGGTTGCGGTTCCACGCGTCGATTCTACGCGCCCACAGTGCACATTTTTATTACGAATTTCAAAAATGCGGCGATTGCCTGGCACAAATTCGAAAAAATTCGTTTTATCAGCACTAAGTCGCTGATTTTAAAGTAGTTGTTCCTCCACTTCTAACACGATGGCGTGATCTGGGTCACTCCCTGGCCAAGGCGTATTCAAAAGTCGCGTAAATCGCTTGGTCAGGCCTATTTTGACAAACCCATTACTGGATTGGTTCACAATGATGAGCGGAATTGAGCCATCTTTTTCGAACACCATCACACGCGGCCCTGATGTTTCGGTGGAAAGCGTTGCTGTCAACGGTGGCAGCTCGGTGGATTGCAGTCTGCCACCGAGATTGTAGGTCACGCGCCCACCCGACCAGGCGAGATTTCCGTCCAGTCTTTCTATCTGTCGTGTCGATTCGCGCCAGCGGGCGCTGACAGCATCGAGTTCTGCAGATCCCGACAGGGATATATCGTAGATTTTCAGCCAATCGTTCAGGACTGTCAGTTCAGCGTTGCCGAATGCGGTCACGTCCACCAGGTCGAGGTCGTAGCTCGCGACGCCGTGCAAGTCTGCGTTGGGCTGTTTGAGCTGCCAGTCGGCCGTGGGGGTTAAGGTGACCGTCGGCAGGATTTGGGTCTGCCAACTCGCTTGCCCAAGCTCAATGCCGCGCGCAAGTAGTCGTGCGGTACCATCCCAGACCGTACCTTGTGGGTCGAGCAGCACAATATCCGGGGAAGCGCTTTCCACCCCTCGTTTGACGAGATTGGCGGGCACAAATGCAATGGCAAGAACGACAAAGATCAGAATACCGAATGTGACGTATTTCAGCATGCTCAAGCGACCAGTTGGCGGGCGATATCTGCGTAGATGCGGCTCAGGGGAGCCAGTTCTTGAACAGCGACGCATTCGTTAATTTTGTGAATGGTCGCGTTGCAGGGGCCAAGTTCCACAACTTCTACCTGATGTGTGCCCGGCTTACCCCATGGGGAGATGAAACGACCATCTGATGTGCCCCCTGAAGTAGACATTTCCGTTGCATAGCCCATATGTTGCTGTATCGCTCCGGCCACGGCGTGGGTGAGATTGCCGGGTTCAGTCAGGAACGGTGGTCCGGACAGCTGCCAAATCGATTCGAAGTTCAACCCGTGGGCACGCAGCACGGCTTCCACCTTACGTTCCAGTCCTGCCGCATCTTGTTCGGTGTTGTAGCGGAAGTTGCACAACACCCGCAATTTTCCTGGGATGACATTGGTCGCCCCGGTGCCGGCTTCGATATTGGAAATTTGAAAGCTGGTAGGTGGATAGAATTCGTTGCCCTGATCCCACACGGTAGATGTCAGTTCGTCGAGAGCCCCCAGCGCCTGGTGGACCGGATTGTCAGCATCCTGGGGATAGGCTACGTGTCCCTGCACACCGTTGATAGTCAGGTCGAGGTTGAGCGAGCCACGGCGACCACAACGCACCACATCGCCCAGAGACGATGAAGAACTGGGTTCACCCACCACGCAATAGTCTGGTTGGACTCCCTCGTCGAGCAACTGCTTGATCGCGTATTGCGTGCCGTGGGTCGCGACTCCCTCTTCATCGCTGGTGATCAAAAAGCTGAGCGTGCCGGTTGGCGGCTGTTCCGCCCCGTCTGCTAAAAGGTCTTCCATCGCCACCACCATGGCGGCCAGACTGCTCTTCATATCCGCAGCACCTCGACCAAATAGCATGTCGTCACGAACCTCTGGCACAAACGGATCAGAATCCCACTCTTCAAGAGGCCCGGGTGGCACAACATCGGTGTGACCCGCAAACATCAGGTGCGGACGTGCCGGATCTCCCTGCCGCACGGCAAAAAGGTTTGTCACACCCCCAGCGTTAAAGTAGCTGGCGGTAAACCCGAGCGGTTTTAATCGCGCCTCGATGAGCGCCTGACAGCCTGCATCATCCGGGGTAACCGAAGGCGCGCGCATGAGTTCGCTTGTAAGCGACAGCACGCGCTGAGTTTGTTCGTCCATCAGGCCTCTACAGCACTAGTTATGGGAATGGAGGGCGTCGTTGAGCTCGATGGCTTTGCGATTGGTACGGCATAACACTTTGCCTGTCAGGCTATCGCGAATGAAGAGCATATCTGAATTGCCTGCCAGTTCCCGCGCCTTCGCTTTGCGAACCTCCTCGCGGTTCTCATCCACAACCGTGACCACGGTGCCCGCCGTGATGTAGAGGCCTGCTTCGATGGTGCACCGATCGCCCAGGGGGATCCCGGTACCAGCGTTTGCGCCAACCAGACAGTTTTTGCCGATGGTGATGGTGATTTCGCCGCCGCCGGAGAGTGTGCCCTGGGTGCTGGAGCTACCGCCGAGGTCTGTACCGGCCTCGATGAAAACACCCTGGGATATCCGGCCTTCCACCATGTTGGGTCCTTCGGAGCCCGCATTGAAGTTGACAAAACCCTCGTGCATGACCGTCGTACCATCACCGAGATACGCGCCCAGGCGGATACGACTTGCGTCCGCGATGCGTACGCCCTCGGGCATCACGTAGTTGACCATTTTCGGGAATTTGTCGATGCCCATGACTTCGATGTGGCGTCCTTCAGCTCTTGCGCGTAACTGCGCCTGGGTCAGTGCCGCAACTTCGATGGGACCGTCCGTCGTCCAAGCGAGGTTAGGCAGGTGTGCGAAGATGCCGTCAAGGTTGAGCGTGTTGGGCAGCGTCAACCGGTGGGAAAGCAGGTGAAGTTTTAAATAAGCCTCAGCTGTGGATTCGATAGGCGAATCTTTGTCCAGACGAACAGCTGTCAGCGGCTTGTCGAGGTCGATAAGCCCCGGGTCGACCAGAGGTTGGTCGCTGGCTGCGTTCAGTTTCTGGGCTGTCTCGGGCGTTAGAGATTGAACACCTTCTGAGAGTTGTCCAATCGCGTCCGCGTATTCAGCGTCAGGGTTTAAGAGCGGTGAAGGAAACAAGGTATCCAACACTGCACCGTTTTCACCGTGTGTGCTGAAGCCCACGCCTAGAGCGAAACACTGGGCCATTGTCTGGGTCCGTTTTTGAGGGAGCGCAATTTAACCATCGTTGCCCGAACGCGGCAAATCAGCAGGCTCCTGATCAGAGCGCTGAAACAAACGCCTTTATTCGCTCTGCAGCCTCTGTGCATTGCGCGAGCGGGGAAACCCAAGCCACGCGCACATGATTAATCCCCGGATTGGCGTCGTTCACCGACCGCGCAAGGTATCGCCCGGGGATTACCGTCACGTTGTACTGGGCGAGCAACCGGCGACAAAATTCCGTGTCGTCGATAGGCGTTTCTAACCAGTGATAAAAGCCGCCTTCCGGTCGACGGATCTCAAAAACGGGTGCCAGAATCGTCTCGACGGTCGCAAATTTCTCTCGATAGAGGGCGCGGTTCTCCCGCACATGGGCTTCGTCACCCCAGGCAAGCGACGAGGCGTTTTGATGGTGTGGGCTCATGGCGCTGCCGTGGTAGGTTCGATATTCGAAGTAGGGCGCCATCAGTTCAGCGTCACCGGCCACAAAGCCGCTGCGAAGCCCTGGCAGGTTTGAACGCTTGGACAGGCTGTGAAATACAACGCAGTTTTTGTAGCTGTTGTTGCCGACAGCCAGTGCCGCATTCAACAGACTGCCGGGAGGTTCAGCATCATCGAAGTAGATTTCTGAATAACACTCATCCGCGGCGATGACAAAATCATGCTCGAGTGCCAGCCGCACCAGTTCTTCTAGCTGAGCCTGTGGGATTACCTGGCCGGTTGGGTTCCCAGGCGAGCAGATGTAGGCGAGCTCGATTTTCTGCCAGGCTTCTGGAGTGATCTTCGAGAAGTCCTGCTGGTAGCCGTTATCAGGGTCGTTTGCGAGATAAACAGGAGTGGCGCCACCGAGGAGCGCTGCACCCTCGTAGATCTGGTAGAAGGGATTGGGCATCAGAACCTGGCTGTCGGCTTCACCGCTCAGAAGCGCTTGGGCAAATGAGAACAACGCCTCGCGAGTTCCGTTAACAGGTAACACCTGCGTCTCCGGGTCGAGCTCTGCACCAAAACGGTTCAGCAGCCACTGACAGATGGAACCGCGCAGCGCCTCAATGCCGCGCGTAGCAGGGTACTTCGTGAGGTCTACGGCCAGGGCTTCAGGATCGGTAAGCGCTGCAACGATGAAGTCGGGCGGCGCATGTTTGGGTTCCCCCAGGGACAGGGGAATGTGTTCATAGGCCGAATTTCCTTCCACGTTGTTGACAAGTGATGACAAGCGCGCAAACGGATATGGTTGGAGGTGCTCAAAGCGCCTGTTTTTCAATTCTGTTCTCCTATGCAGACTGTTTCTGGATGTGTGTGTCCAGGCGCTGCCGGATAGTTTGCTGAAGGGTGTATGCAGCTTCTCCTGATGAGATCGGCTGCCCATCGGGGCCCTGAATTGTAAACGTGTCTTCCACACGCTCGCCAAGCGTCGCAATTTTTGCGCTCAGGATATTCAAATTCAGTTCTGCAAAAAGTTGACCGATAACGGCCAATAGCCCGGGTCGATCGTTAGCGATGATGGTGAGCGTTGATGACAAGCCGTCACCCGTGTCTTCCAGCGTCACCTCGGTTGGATTCGGAAGTTCACGCAGTCTGCGGGATAAGCGTCGTTTTTTAACCTGTATTGCTGCGTCTTCGGATTGCAGGGCCACGACAACCCGTGCAATCAGGTCGTCGCGCAGCTTGGCGGTGAGTTCCAGGGGTTCTCCTTCGTTGGTCAACACCGTGAACATATCGAAACAAATTCCGGCATCGGTGGTATTAACTGTCGCATCGACCACGGTCAGACCGTAGTCTGACAATGCCACTACCGTGCGAGCAAAAAGTTGGGGGCGGTCTGCGGAGTAGACATAAACTCGGGTAGCGCCTTCACCAGCCAGGTCACCCTGTGTGCCTTGCAGCAGAACAAGCGGTGAGGTCGTTGGGTCATGGGCCAGCATTGTGCGCGTGAGCTCGACAATCTGGCGTGGCGGGTGGCGTAGAAAGAAATCGTCACCGATCTGAGCCCACAGGCTGCGTACCTGATCCTGCAGGGCGGTGTGTTGCTCGGGGGGCGTGGCCTGATCGTCGGACTGCAAAGCCGCGCCGAGCTTTTCCATCGCCCGTTCCTGGTGTGCGATGATCGTCGCGGCGCGGTCTTGCTGAGATTCAAGGCCGCGGCGCAGAAAGCGACGGGTTTCCGTGAACAGTTGGCGCAACAGAGTTGCCCGCCAACTATTCCATAGTGTCGGGTTGGTGGCGTTGATATCGGCAACTGTTAACGCGTAGAGATAATCCAGGCGCATCTCGGATTTCACTTCCTCGGCGAAAGCGAGCACCACATCCGGGTCATAGATGTCCTGTCGTTGCGAAACTGTGGACATGTAAAGGTGTTTTTCCACCAACCAGCAGACAAGGTCCGTATCGGCCGTAGACAAGCCATGGCGTTGGCAGAAAGCGCGGGCGTCATTGGCCCCCAGTTCGGAGTGATCGCCGCCTCGACCCTTGCCGATATCGTGGTAGAGACCAGCGATGTAGAGAAGTTCTATCTTCGGTACGGAATGTACACAGTGATACGCAATCGGATAGCTCTCCTGGCTGGAACGGTAACGAAACCGTCGCATGTTTCTGATCACCATCATGGTGTGTGCATCTACGGTATAGATGTGGAACAGGTCATGTTGCATCTGCCCGATAACTTGGCCGTACTCGGGGATGTAGCGACCCAGCACGCCGTACCGGCGCATACGCGTCAGCGTGGAAACCAGCGTGTAGGGCGCCTTCAGAAGCTCGATGAATAGTTTGGCGTGTTTCGGGTTGGCCCGAAAGTCGTCGTCGATCAGATGCAGGTGTTCACGAACAGCCCTGATCGTGCTGACCCTGACTCCCGCGATGTCATTGCGACCAGCCATGACAACAAATAGCTGAAGCAGAGCGCTCGGGTCTCGGTCGAAGAGATTACTGTCGATGGCTTCGATGTAGTTGTCGATCAGATGAAACGCCGAATCGATCGTCGTCGGCTTCGCGCGCCGACGCTTGATGATGGTTTCGTTGAAGTACTGGATCAAAATGTCGTTGACTTCGCGCAACGCCAAAACGTGTCGGTAGTAGTGGTGCATAAACCGCTCGACACCGAGTTGGGCATCGGTGTCGGCAAAGCCGAGGCGTTGGGCAAGTTCACGCTGGTGAGCAAACTGAAGGTGATCCTCTTTGCGTTCAGCGACCAGGTGGAGACCGAAACGCACCCACCAGATAAATCGTCGCCCCTCGTCGAGCCACTTGCACTCATCGTCTGTCAGGACGCCAAGTTCGCGCAAGGCCTCGGGCTCGGTTGCCCCAAACTGGCGGCGGCAGATCCAGAGTGCTGTGTGGATGTCACGCAACCCACCTGGTGACGTTTTTACGTTGGGCTCGAGGTTATATTCAACATTGTCGTAATCGCGGTGACGTTTTTCCTGTTCATCCAATTTTGCTTTGAAAAACTGATCGATAGGCCACAGTCGCTTGGCATTCATGATGGTGTCGAGCTTCTGGGCGAGTTTTTCGTCACCGGCAAGTTGCCGGCGTTCAAACATCGCTGTGGCGACCGTAATGTCGTTTTTGACCTGCTGTTTGCAACTTTTCAGATCGCGCACCGCATGACCCACCTCCAGATTCAGGTCGAAAACGTCCTGGAGAAACTGTTCGATCTGGGCCCGGTATTTTTCGGGCTTGGTGGCGACGAGCAGAAGGTCGATATCCGAGCCAGGATGAAGTTCACGTCTGCCATAACCCCCTACAGCATAGAGCGTGACGGGGTCAGACTCGCCAAACTGCGCGCGAAAGAGGCTGGTCACCGCATTGTCGACCGCGTCGGCGAGGGCAAACATGAGGTCCTCGATCGGTTCGTCCTGCCAGAATCGTGCGCCGATAGCCGCACGTTCGGCAGCGAGTTGTTCCCGCATGGAAATCTCAGTGGGTGTGGTGGTGGAGGTCAATGCTATTAAGGATCACTCAGCCGGACGCAGCTAAAGATTCTTCACCGCGCAGGGTAAATATTTCACAGCCTTCGCGGGTCACCATCAGGGTATGTTCCCATTGCGCGGACAGCTTGTGGTCTTTAGTCACCGCGGTCCACATATCTGGCAGTATTTTGATGTGTCGTTTACCGGCGTTGATCATCGGTTCGATGGTGAACATCATGCCTGCTTCGAGTTGCACGCCGCTGCCGCGCCGACCATAGTGGAGGACCTGGGGGGCATCGTGAAAGACCTGGCCAATACCGTGGCCGCAGAACTCGCGCACCACGCTGAAGCGATTGGCTTCAGCATGTTTCTGGATGGCATAGCCGATGTCACCCAGATGAGCCCCTTCGCGCACCACCTCGATGCCCTTGTAGAGGCACTCCTGGGTCACTTTGGCAAGGCGCTTGGCAAGCACGCTGGGTTCACCCGCAAAGAACATTTTGCTGGTGTCGCCATGATAACCGTCCTTGATGACGGTGATATCGATATTGAGTGCATCCCCGGCCTTGAGCTTTTTCGACGCGGTCGGGATGCCGTGACAAACGACGTGGTTTACCGAGGTGCAGATGGACTTGGGAAAGGGCTTCTGGCGACCCCCGCCGCCGTAATTCAGGGGGGCGGGTGTGCAACCCAGTTCGTCGACAATAAAGGCGTGGCAGATGGAGTTGAGTTCATCGGTGGTGACGCCCGGTTGAACGTGTTCGCCGATCATCTCAAGGACGCTTGCCGCTGCCCGTCCTGCGGCGCGCATGCCCTCAATATCAGCTTCTGTCATTGCCCTGGCAACCATGCTTAAACCCATTTAGATCTTCAGGCCGTTATGGTATAAAGCGCCCCGATTTTCAGCAATGGCTGGAAGCGAATTTAACTAAATCGACATCCACACCCAAACAATCCCTCGGGTGCTGTCATCAGACGGTTGGGATTGGCGGGCGTTACGGACCTAACTTAAGAACTCGTGAACGGGTTCAAAAGCGGTCCCGATGAGGTGTTTTGAACTAACCCGGAGATAAAATTATGAACGTATCCATGCGGGATATGCTCGCCGCTGGCGTGCACTTTGGTCACCAGACGCGCTTCTGGAACCCGAAAATGGCCCCATACATCTTTGGTGCCAGAAACAAGATTCATATCATTAACCTTGAACAGACGGTACCCGCGTTTGCTGAGGCGCTGTCTGAGATTCAGGGAATGGCCCGCCGTGGCAACAAGGTGCTGTTTGTTGGCACCAAGCGTGCTGCCGCCAAGGTGATTGCTGAGCAGGCCAATCGAGTCAACATGCCCTACGTCGACCAACGCTGGTTGGGCGGCATGCTCACCAACTACAAAACGATTCGCCAATCGATCCGTCGTCTGCAAGATCTTGAAAAACAGGCCGAAGACGGCACGTTTGATATGTTGCCGAAGAAAGAAGCGCTGCAGCGCACGCGCATGAAAGAGAAACTGTATCGTTCCCTCGGCGGCATCAAAGAGATGGGTGGTCTGCCCGATGCAATTTTTGTTGTTGACGTACAGCACGAGCACATCGCGGTCAGTGAAGCGAATAAACTCGGTATCCCTGTATTCGGCGTGGTAGATACCAATTCCGACCCTGAAGGCGTGGACTACATCATCCCCGGCAACGATGACGCGATTCGCGCGATTCGCCTGTATGTGACCGCGGTGGCTGATGCAATTGCGCAAGGTCAGAGCGAGGCGTCCCTCGAAGTGACAGAAGATGAGTTTGTTGAGGTAGAGCAGGGCGAAGCCGTCGCGCAGGCACCGCAGACTGAAATCAGCGAAGGCGTGCTCGCGTCTGTTGATCAGGCATTGGCAGAAGCTGAGGCGGAAGAAGCGCCCGCGGCTCAACAAGAGGCCGCGGCTCAACAAGAGGCCGCGGCGGAACAAGAGGCGGCGGCTGAAGCTGAAGCACCTGCGGCTGCAGCGGAAGAAGCTGCGACGGGACAGGAAGCCGCTGCTGATGAAGCACCGGCGGATGAATCCGCAGCCGAAGAGGACGCGGACAGCCCCAAGACGTAACCAAACCAGGCATAGCGCAATCGCTGTTGCCCTGGGTCAGATATAACCAACGAACTAGTAGACAGAACAGGAGTTGAGACATGGCTATCACAGCTGCCATGGTGAAAGAACTAAGAGAGCGTACCGGGCTCGGCATGATGGATTGCAAGAAAGCACTTGAAGAAACAGGTGGCGATCTGGAACAGGCCATCGAAGAGCTCAGAAAGAAGAGTGCACTCAAGGCCGCAAAAAAAGCGGGACGCACGACCGCCGACGGTCTGCTCGGCCTGAAAGTTGCTGATGACGGCAACCGCGCTGCTCTCGTGGAAATCAACATCGAAACCGACTTTGCCGCGAAGAATGAAAAGTTCATCGCTTTCGTAAGCCGCGTGACGGATCTTGTCTTTGAATCTGATGACGGTGATCTCGCGGCCATCCTGGCAGGTGGCGTAGATGCGGAGCGCGAAGCATTGGTTCAGGAAATCGGCGAAAACATAACCATACGACGCGCACAGTTGATGCAGTCGAACGCGGGCGGGATCAGTGCGTATCTGCACGGTGACAACCGCAAAGCAGCGCTGGTCAAGTTGAGCGGTGCAAATGCCGAACTCGGACGCGACATCGCCATGCATGTGACGGCCATCAACCCGATGGTGGTTAAGAGCGACGATGTGCCCGCTGAGGTGCTGGACAAAGAGCGCGAAATCTATACAACGCAAGCCCAGGACAGTGGCAAGCCGGAAGAGATCGTTGCCAAGATGGTAGAAGGCCGTGTGCGCAAGTTCCTGGCTGAAGTCAGCCTTCTCGATCAAGCGTTCGTGAAAGACCCCAACGAAAAGGTGGGTGGTCTGGTGAAAGCGGCAGGTCTCGACGTTGAGGAATTTGTCCGCTTTGAAGTCGGCGAAGGCATTGAAGTAGAAGAAGAGGACTTTGCAGCAGAGGTTGCTGCCCAACTGAAAGGTAGCGACTAGTTTTGGGCCGATTTCTGCTGAAGCTCAGCGGGGAGGCGCTTGGTGGCGCTGAGGGGTTTGGTTTAGACCCGACAGTGCTCGACCGGGTTGCTGCAGAAATTGGCCAGGTCTGCGCCGACGGCGGACAACTCGCGCTCGTATTAGGCGGCGGTAATATCTTCCGCGGCGGCGCATTGCAGGCAAGCGGGATGGATCGCGTGGTCGGTGATCGCATGGGCATGCTCGCGACTGTGATGAACGGGCTTGCGATGGGCGACTTTCTCACGCGGGCCAACGTGGCAAATACGGTATTCAGCGCGGTCGGTATTCCCGGCATAACCTCTGCCTATAACCGCGACTACGCGGCGGAGGTCATGGCATCCGGTGGAGTGGCGATCCTGACTGGCGGTACAGGCAACCCGTTTTTCACCACTGACACCGCGGCCTGTTTGAGGGGGATCGAGCTGGGTGTTGATGCGGTATTGAAGGCGACCAACGTAGATGGCGTTTACGATGCCGACCCACGGCACAACTCTGACGCTCAGAAATTTGATGAAGTCACGTTCGATGAAGTCCTTACCCGCGAGCTGGGAGTGATGGACCTGACGGCGATTGTGCTCTGCAAGGAACACAATCTCCCAATCGAAGTATTCGACATGAATGCCGCGGGAAATCTTGTCGCGATTGCACAAGGTGCTAAAGTCGGCACTCGGGTAGTGCAAGCTCAGTAGTATCGGGTTGGCGCAGCCAGCGGCAGCTTGAAAGTGATAGCTTGGAAGCGATATCTGGAGGGTGGCTGCTAGATAGTCCCAGGTTGGAATATCGGTGTGAAAGAGGAACTCGGTCGTGATAGATGAAATTTTAGAAGACGCTAACGAGCGGATGGGCAAATCGCTGGACTCCCTGCAGCAGGCGTTTGCAAAAATCCGCACGGGGAGAGCTAACCCATCCTTGCTCGACTCCATCAGCGTTGAGTACTACGGCAATGATACGCCGCTGAACCAGGTGGCCAGTATTTCGGTTGAAGATGGGCGTACCTTAACGGTTTCCCCGTGGGAGAAACCGCTGGTTCCTGAAATCGAAAAAGCCATTCTACGCAGCGATCTGGGCATCACACCGGTCTCCAGCGGGGATGTCATCCGCGTGCCGTTACCGCCGCTGACAGAAGAGAACAGACGTGATCTCGCGCGACAGGCGAAGCAGGAGGCGGAAAATGGCCGTATCGCCATTCGCAACATCCGTCGCGACGCCATTGCAGATGTGCGCGAGCTTGTGAAAGAAAAAGAGGCGACTGAAGACGAGGGCAAGCGGGCGGAAGATCGCATTCAAGGCTTTACGGATGCGCGCGTCGGAGAAGTAGATGACGCATTGCAGCAGAAGGAAGCCGACTTGATGGAAATTTGATGGCCGCAACCTCAGATGTTGTGCAAGCTGCTGAAGGGAATCTGGTTGTCCCGCAGCATGTCGCCATCATTATGGATGGCAACCATCGGTGGGCTAAAAAACGCCACCTGCCAGGCGCCGCCGGTCATCGTGCCGGGGCCAAACGACTCCGTGAAATTGCCGAAGCCTGCGCCGATCTGGGTGTCAGGCATTTAACCCTGTTTGCTTTCAGCACAGAAAACTGGGGGCGCCCTGAACCTGAAGTATCGATGCTCATGGATCTGATGCGTCACGTCATGCAGAACGATATCGAAGAGTTGAATCGGCGCGAGGTGCGGTTGCGGGTTATTGGTGACCGCGCAAAATTTGCTGACGACATTCAAGGGAAAATGCGCGAATGCGAAGCCCTGACCGAGAACAATGCGAAGCTCAACCTCTCGGTGGCCGTAAACTTCGGGGGGCGTTGGGACATACTAAACGCGGCGCGGCGGTTGGCGGAAAAAGCGGTCGCCGGGGAGCTGGATCCAACCCGGGTTGCCGAAGACGAGTTCGCTTCTCTTACTTCACTCGGTGACCTGCCGGACCCGGATCTGTTGATTCGCACCGGTGGTGACCACCGCATCAGTAACTTCCTCCTCTGGGACCTCGCATACAGCGAGTTGTACTTCACCGACACTTATTGGCCCGACTTCACGACACCTCGCCTTCAGGAGGCGTTGGATGAGTTTGCGCAGCGTATCCGTCGCTACGGCAAACGCGAGTAGACGGGACACGAGTTCGTAAGATGCTCAAAACGAGGATCATCACAGGGCTTATACTTGCGCCGCTGGTCGTGCTGGCGGTTTTTTATCTTCCCACCGTTTATTTTGCCATCGTCTTCTGGCTGGTCGCCGCTCTCGGACTGTATGAATGGGGTGGATTTCTCCATATGAACACACCTCAACGGTTTGCGTATCTGGCCTTGTTTGCGGTGTTGGCGTTTGGCTTGTACCTGAAACAGGCGCTCTTTTTCCCGCTCCTCTTGATGGGCTGTGGGGTCTGGTTGTTTGCGTTTGTTGTGGTGCTCTCGTATCCGGCTAGAGCGAAACTCTTTGCCGATGCGCGATTGCTGTTTCCCCTGGGTCTGCTGATCGGTTTGTTTGCCTGGGTTGCTCTGTTGGAGATCAGAACAGCACCGGATGGCAAGCTCTGGTTGCTTTGGCTGCTGCTGGTGGTGTGGGGTGCGGACGTCGGCGCTTATTTTGCGGGGAAAACGTTTGGTCGCACGCGGCTGGCCCCGGAAGTCAGTCCAGGCAAGACCTGGGAAGGTGTTCTGGGTGGATTGTTGTTACCAGGGATCGTTTGTGGCGCGTGGGTGGTCATGTGGCAGGACAATGATGCTTTCTGGTTGTTTGCGATGGTATTCCTCATCGGTATCTCGGTGGTTGGGGATCTGTTTGAGAGCGTTCTGAAGCGTTCTACCGGGGTCAAAGACTCCGGCACGCTGTTACCGGGCCACGGTGGGGTGCTTGACCGTATCGATGCACTGCTGGCAGCGCTTCCATTCATGGCTGTTTTTCTGCGCTAGATCTCGTTGAGCAGAAACAGGCGCATTCAGCTAAAATTCAGGTCGATTCTGTTAAGCACAGTTCTGTGAGGCACAGTTCCGTTAAATGCAGAGGGACGTATGACGTACCTTGCTATTTGGTTAAACAGGTAGGGTGAAAATTTGGATTTCCTAGTCTATCCGGCAGCATTTCTGCTGCTTCTTGGTGTGCTGGTGACCATTCATGAATTTGGTCATTACCTGGTGGCGCGCCTGTCCGGTGTTCAAGTGCTCAAATTTTCCGTTGGCTTCGGGCGGCCGTTGTGGAGCAGGGTAGATGGGCGGGGTACTGAGTTTGCCCTGGCAGCAATTCCCCTCGGTGGCTATGTAAAAATGCTGGACGACCGGGATCCGGAACAGCATGCCTTGCGCACGCCCGGCAGTGTGGCCTACATGGACCTGCACCCCCGTTGGCGTATCGCAATCGCCTTGGCGGGTCCGCTGGCTAACTTTTTGCTCGCCATCGTGGTGTACGGATTTCTTCAGTTTATTGGCGATTTTCAACCGGTGCCGATGACCAAGCCAGCGGCCACTGAATCTGCTGTTGCCCAGAGCGGACTGAGTGGACCAGCCGCGATCTACAAGGTCGATGGCGTCGACACGCAGGACTGGGAGCAGGTAGGTCTTGCCTTGACCAGCAGGTTGGGAGAAACCGGGGCCATCGAGCTGGAAGTCCTCGAGCTGGAATCAGGACAACGCAAAACACTCGATGTACCCATCGAAGACTGGCATGCGGGGGTGGGCGATCCAGATGTCATCCGCTCGCTCGGACTCAATCCATCGATGCTCGCGCTGATCGGCCAGGTGGTTGAAGATACGCCGGCCGCGGCGGCGGGGCTCCAGGCGAATGATTGGATCGTGAGTGCGGCGGGTGAGGAAATTGCGGACTGGCAACAGTTGGTTGGGGTCATACAAGCGCATGCAGCCCAGTCGATAGAACTGGTTTATGTTCGGGGCGGGGTGCGCCTCGTCACCACAGTCACGCCGGGCAGTCGGACAATTGAAGAGCAAGATGGTCAGACACGTGACGTCGGCTTTCTCGGTGTGGGTCCTGCCACTCAGTTCTTGAGCGTGAGTCTCCTGTCTGCGTTACCTGCAGGGCTGCAGGAGACGTGGTCCAAAACCGGGCTGGTGGTGTCGCTGTTGCAAAAAATGGTGGTCGGGCAGGTCTCGGTCAAGAACCTCTCTGGTCCACTGACAATCGCTCAGGTAGCGGGGGACTCTGCGCAATACGGATGGCGCTATTTCCTTGGGCTGATGGGCTTTTTGAGCATTTCACTCGGTGTCCTGAATCTCCTGCCAATCCCAATCCTCGATGGCGGACATGTGCTGTTCAGTTCTGCAGAGTGGGCCTTGGGTAAACCCGTTCCTGAACAAGTGCAGATCTGGGGTGTCCAAATAGGACTGGTGCTGGTGGCGGGTATGATCGTGCTGGCAACTTACAACGATATTCTGCGCTTTTTTGTGAATGGTTGAACCAGCCCAAATTCCTGGTGTGCAGAGTGGGTAATAAATCGAAACACAAAGAAACAGAAAGAGTAAAAAGCCGTTAGCAGTTACTGGTACGTTAACGGATAATAGTGAATTCGCTGGTGGGAAATCGATGCAATCGAACCCGCCACGCTAAACAGGCTTAAAAAAATAACATGAGACGATGTTCTGCAAACACGCAGAACCTCAATTTAAGGTCTACTAGGTTTAACACTGGTTAACTAAGGTCTAACAGGGTCTACGAAATACCTATGGGGAAAATTGCCTTACATCCGGCACTGGGTGGGAAATCGCTTCGAGCATTACGTTATCTGCTCTCGGGTGTGTTGAGTCTGGGTTTGCTGTTCGCAGCGAGCGTCAGTCGCGCACAAGAAGTCGCCGTGCCACTGCCACCAGGGTTTGTCATTACAGACGTGCGCCTGCAGGGTCTGCAGCGAATCTCCCCTGGCACTGTTTTTAATCTCATTCCGGTAGGCGTAGGCGACCGCGTGGATGAACTGGGCGTGCGGCGCCTGATCCGCGGTCTGTTTGCTTCTGGTTTCTTTAAGGACATTCGCATTGCGCGGGACCAGGGTGTCCTCATTGTTACTTTGGCTGAACGCCCCGCTATCGAGTCGATAGAAATCGAAGGCAACAAGGCCATCAAAACGGAAGCGTTGATGGATGGCCTGGGCCAGCAAGGGCTCCGCGAAGGCGAGATTTTCAAACAAGCCACCCTGGAACGGGTGGGGCTTGAACTGGAGCGTCAATACGTGGCGCAGGGCCGCTATGGGGCATCCATCGAGACAGAAATCGAAGATCTGCCACGCAACCGTGTCGAGATCAAGATTGTCATCGAAGAAGGTAAAAATTCCGGCATCCGCCATCTCAATATTGTGGGCGCGAACGTTTTCGACGAAGAGGAATTGTTGGATGAGCTCGAGCTGAAACACCCCTCGCTGCTATCCTTCTATCGGAACGACGACAAGTATTCACGAGAGAAGTTGTCCGGCGATCTGGAGAGTCTTGAGGCTTACTACAAAGACCGGGGATACGCTGACTTTGACATCTATTCCACGCAGGTGAGCATCACCCCGGACCGGCGCCAGGTCTACATAACGATCGGCGTTGAAGAAGGTGATGTCTACAACATCGGTGACGTTAACGTCATCGGCGAGTTGGGTGACGTTAACGTGGAAGATCTGCAGGCTCTGCTCCTTGTCGAGGAAGGCCAGACCTTCAACCAGGCGCGCATCACCGCAACCGAAGATCGTATGACCGCTACGCTTGGCAATGCAGGATTTACTTTTGCTACCGTCAGCGGCGTACCCAATGTGCAGGACGATGGCACCGTAGACGTTGAGTTTTTTGTTAACTCAGGAAAGCGCGCCTATGTTCGTCGCATCACGTTTACGGGTAACGAACTCACCCAGGATGAGGTGATGCGTCGCGAGCTGCGGCAAATGGAAGGTGGTTGGGCATCGACGGCCTATATCGATTTATCGAAAGTGCGACTTGAACGCCTGGGATACTTTAAAGGTGTAGACGTTGAGACGCCCCAGGTTGCGGGTACCGAAGACCAGGTGGATGTGAATTTCAGCGTTGAAGAACAACCCTCGGGTAGTGTTTCTGCAACGGTAGGTTACAGCCAGGGCTTCGGCTTGATACTGGGTGGCAACTACTCCCAGACGAATGTGGCGGGTTCAGGGAACAGCCTGGGTGTGGGTATCAGCGCGTCGCGTTTCCAGAAGTCGGCGAGCTTCAACTTTTTTGACCCTTACTTCACGTTAGACGGCGTCAGCCGCGGATTTAATATCTTCGCTCGAAGGCTCGATTTTGATGAGCGCAACATCGCGCGCTACGCCACCGATTCGGCTGGAGCAGGGGTGAACTTCGGCTTCCCCATCGGTGAGACCCAGCGCATCAACTTTGGCGCTCTGGTTGATTGGACGGATATCACAGAGGGTGCATTTGCCGCTCAGGAAATATCGGATTTTATTGAGAAGAACGGACAGGAAGCGGTCAACCTGAAGCTGAATTTCTCCTGGTCGAGTTCCACATTGAATCGCGGCATCTTTGCTGACCGAGGGACTTCACAGTCCCTGGCATTCGAGGTGGCCGTCCCTGGTAGTGACACGTCTTTTTACAAACTCACCTACCAGGGGGAGCGGTTCTTTCCGATTACCCGCAACTGGACACTGCGGCTCCGCACACGGCTCGGCTACGGTAACGGATACGGTGACACCGATCGCCTGCCGTTTTACGAACACTTTTTTGCGGGTGGATTCGGATCGGTACGTGGTTTCGAAAACTCCACTCTGGGACCGCGTGCTACGCCGCCGTTTCAAAGAGACATAAATGGGGATATCGTCCTTGATCCGAACACAGGCGAACCTTTGACCTTGTCCTTCGGACGCCGTGAGGATCCGTTTGGGGGTAATCTCCTGGTTGAAGGTAGCGCTGAATTGATCTTCCCGCTGCCGTTTGTGGACGACAATCGCCAGTTCCGTCCCGCGTTTTTTGTGGATGTGGGTAATGTGTTCCAGACCGAATGTCCGTCGGTCGCTACCACCTGTTTTGATTTCAGCGCGGACGATCTGCGCTATTCGGTCGGATTCGGTGTAACGTGGTTGACCGGGCTCGGACCGATGACATTTTCTCTTTCCACACCTTTCAACACACAATCTTTCGACGAAGAAGAACGATTTCAATTTGAACTCGGGCGCACTTTCTAGGTTAGAATGCGCGCCTTTGTCCTGACCTAATTCTCTTAGAGGTCAATTATTTAGGAGTAAAACATGATTAAGAAAATAGCAATCCTGATGACATGCCTCATCGCGACGAGTGCTGTGCAGGCGGAGATGAAAATTGTCGTGCTTGACCAGATCCGCGCCATATCCGGCACGGAAGAGGCAAAGACGCTGATCGAAGCCGCGCAAAAGCGCTTGGAACCTGACCAGGCTGAATTGCAGGCTATGGTTGAAGAGCGTCGTGCATTGGCGGAGAAGTTGCAAAAAGACGGTGACGTCATGAGCGACACAGAAAAGCGTGAGATTGCAACACAGATTCGCGATCTCGAGCAGGATCTGGAATTCAATAACAAAAAGCTCCAGCAGGCAGCGCAGGATGCTCAACAGGAGATCATTGGCTCCCTGGCGGAGAAGTTTCAGGCTGTATTGAACGACCTGATCGAGGTCGAAGGCTACGATATGATTCTGGCCCCGAATACGCTTATCTATGCCAACCAGCGAAACGACATCACCCGTCGGGTCACTGAACGCATGAACGAAAAGAACTGATACAGTCTGAGCACGCTCAGCCAGTGTCTCTCGAGACCGTTCAAACGCTTGGCTCCATAGCGCAACAGCTGGGTGCTGAGCTCAGGGGCGATCCCTCTACGGAAATTGCAGGCATCGCCTCTCTGGGCTCGGCGCAGCCGGGCCAGATCACCCACCTTTCGAGTGCGACCTACAAGAAGGAACTGGCCGGTACCCAAGCCTCGGCTGTGATTCTCAAGGCGGAGGACGCGGACCTGTGTCCCGTAGCTGCCCTGGTTGTGGACAATCCGTACCTCACATTTGCCAGGGTGACGCACCTGTTCAAACCGGCCCCGAGCTCAAGTTCCGGTGTTGATGCTTCAGCTTCGATCGCCGCCTCTGCAGAGATTGGCGCAGATGTATCGATCGGGCCGAATGTGGTTGTAGGAGAACATGCCCGCATAGGGGAGCGGACCAGAATCGGCGCCAACACCGTCGTGGGCGCGCATTGTGTGCTGGAAGCTGACGTGGTGCTGTCTGCCAACGTCACCCTTTATAGCGACGTCAAAGTCGGCGCGCGCTCTATCATACATAGTGGTGCGATCATCGGTGCCGATGGCTTCGGCTATACCCCGGATGAACGGGGTGCGTGGCAGGAGATCGCACAGCTAGGTGGGGTCACAATCGGAGCAGACGTTTCCATCGGTGCATGTACCTGTATCGACCGTGGGGCGCTCGAAGATACGGTTATCGAAGACGGTGTAAAAATCGACAACCAGGTGCAGATCGGTCACAACTGTCGAGTGGGTGCCCATTCGCTGCTCTGTGGCATGGTGGGCTTTGCCGGAAGTACAACCGTGGGCAAACACTGCGTCTTCGGCGGACGCTCGGGTGCGGGGGGGGATCACCCGATCAATGTCTGTGATGGGGTGATGGTCTCAAGTTGTACCGTGTTGTCCCAGTCTGTCGATAAGCCGGGTATCTACTCAGGCTCGATGTTGTTCCATGAACATGGTAAATGGCGTCGCAATGCGCTGCGGTTTGCCTCCCTCGATGAATTGTTCAAGCGGGTTGGCAGATTGGAAAAGTGGCGTAAAGAACAGCCTTGATCTCCAGCACGGAGCTCCGCAACGAACTCTGACCAACCCTGGCCACCTGCTCCGCGTGGGGCGACTGTGATCGGAAGCCCAGAGCTAGTGCTATGCCTGGCCCTCGAAAGAAGCGATAATCTGACTCCATGAGCTATCCAAAACCAGAACTACCGCTGAAGATTGTAGAAATCTTCGACTACCTCCCACATCGTTATCCATTTTTATTGCTGGATCGCGTCACGGAACTCACCGTTGGCGAGTCGATCAAGGGTTACAAAAATATCACCATCAACGAGAACTTGTTCAACGGGCATTTCCCGGGGCAGCCAATCTTCCCCGGCGTGCTTATATTAGAAGCTATGGCCCAACTCAGTGGCGTACTCGCGTTTGAAACGAAAGATACGCGCCCTGCAGACGGGGTGACGTACCTGTTTGGCGGTGTGGACAAAACCCGCTTCAGACGCCCGGTGGTACCTGGGGATCGCCTGGATATGGAAAGCCGCATTCTTGCTGATCGTCGCATCATGATGAAATTTGAAACATCAGCCTACGTCGACGGTGAGCTGGCTTGTTCCGCAACGCTTTCGGTTGTCGAGCAGCGTTCATGATAGACGGACGAGCGATTATTGATCCGACTGCGAAGCTGGGCGACGACGTCGAAGTAGGGCCCTGGAGCATCATTGGCCCCGAGGTTGAACTGGGCGACAACGTGCGCATCGAGTCTCATGTGGTCATCAAAGGGCCCTGCAAAATTGGCGCGGGTGTGCGAGTTTTTCAATTTGCCACTGTTGGTGAAGACACACCCGCATTCGCCTATACAGGTGAGAACTCCACGCTGGAAATAGGTGAGAACACGGTCATCAGAGAAGGCGTCACAATACATCGCGGTATGGACAAAGGCGGCATTGGCAAAACCATTGTGGGCAGCAACTGCCTCCTGATGGCCTATGTGCACATCGGTCATGACTGTGTCGTCGGTGACAACGTGATTATGGCTAACAACGCCTCCCTCGCTGGCCATGTCACCGTAGGCGACCACGCAAATTTTGGGGGTTATAGCGGTATCCCGCAGTTTCGCTCGGTGGGTGCCTACACCCACATCGCAGCGATGAGCCTGGTGACCAAGGATATCCCGGCCTACATGACCGTGACCGGCAACCCGGCGTATGCGGCAGGCCTCAATATAGAAGGCATGCGCAGGCGAGGTTATTCGAAAGAAGCCATTCAGGCGCTGAGGCGAGCGCACAAGTCGGTGTACCGGAGCGGCCTTAATGTGAAAGAAGCCCTGGCCGAAATTGCAGACGCGCGAGCTCAGTTTCCCGAAGTGGATGTGTTTGCGAAAAGTGTTGAAGCATCCGAATGGGGCATCATCCGTGGGCGTGGATCTAGCTAAACTGACGCGAGCTGGCCCCAAGCGTCCTGAAAAGAGGCCACCTGAAAAGAGGCCACCTGAAAAGAGGCGACCTGAACCGAGGCGCAAATGACGCCGATACGTGTCGGCATACTGGCTGGGGAAGCGTCCGGCGATAACCTGGGAGCGGGGCTTATGCGTGCGCTGCGTCGAGCCCATACTGCACCCATCGAGTTTGTGGGTGTGGGCGGTGATGCCATGCGGGCCGAGACGCTCATCGAACTCGCCAGCATCGAAGAACTTTCGGTAAACGGTTTCAAAGATCCAATTGTCAACGCGCCAAGACTGTGGCGTTTGCTCAAACGCCTCGAACAGGAGTTTGTGCAGCGTCAGGTGGACGTATTTGTCGGCGTGGACTTCAATGTTTTCAATTTCATGTTAGAGGGGCGCTTGAAGCGGGCGGGGGTAAAGACCGCCCACTATGTAAGCCCCTCCGTGTATGCGTGGCGTCGCGGGCGGACCAAGCGCGTCGCCAAGGTGACCGATGCCGTGCTGTGCCTGTTTCCCTTTGAGCCTGATTTCTACCGCAACCTCGACGTGAATGCGGTTTTTGTCGGTCATCCACTGGCAGATGAAATTTCGTTTGACGCCGGGGATGCGACGTCAAAACGCCGTGCTCGCACCCAGTTGGGCCTGAGCGAAGAGAGTACCGTGTTAGCTGTGCTGCCAGGTTCACGCCGGGCGGAAGTGAAAATGCAGTTGAGCAATTTTTTGCACGCGGCGGCACAGCTGCGCACACGTGTCGGTCATCTTGAGATCGTTATTCCGGTGCCCCGCGCGGACCTGGTGCCCGTTGTAATTGACGGTTTAGCCGAGCACGCCAATCTCGATGTAAAGGTGGTTGAGGAAAGGGCTCGCAACAGTCTCGTGGCCTGCGATATTGCTCTCGTAAAGTCCGGGACCTCTACCCTGGAGGCGTTGCTCTTGCATCGTCCCATGGTGGTCAGCTATCGCATCGGCAAATGGAGTTACCAGCTGGCAAAGCGTCTCGTCAGGTCACCCTTTATTGCACTGCCTAACATTCTCGCTGGCAGAGAACTGGTGCCGGAACTCCTGCAATACGAGGCGACGCCTGAAGCGCTGGCAGAGGCGCTCTCGCGGGAACTGGTTCGGTCCCGAGAGGACGCAGCGTTTTTTCAACCGTTTGAGAAGATTCATGGCGAACTCAGACGTGAAGCGGATGCAACAGCAGCAGACGCCGTGATACGCTTATTGCGTGTGGGAACCAACTAACCTTTTTGAATCACTTGATGTGCCGATAGAGACTTTCTTCTCGCATGGGCGCCAGGCGGGCGTCGACGAAGTAGGCATCGGTCCACTGGCGGGCGCGGTGGTTGCGGGTGCGGTAATTCTGGATCCAGCACGCCCCATAGAAGCATTGAACGATTCCAAACAACTTACCGCCAACCGGCGCAATGAACTCGATGAAGAGATTCGTGAGAAAGCGCTCACCTGGGCTCTGGGCAGAGCGGAGGTAGAGGAGGTGGATCGCTACAACGTGTTGCGAGCATCCCACCTCGCTATGCAACGTGCTGTCGGTGCGTTAGCAGTCGAGCCTGCGGTGATTCTGGTCGATGGAAACAAGGTGCCGAAAGTGGGTTTGCCCGCAGTTGCGATTGTTAAGGGTGACCAGCGTGTCCCGCAGATCAGCGCGGCATCCATCATTGCGAAGGTGGCAAGAGACACTGAGATGAACCGTCTGGACGATGAATACCCGGGGTATGGCTTTGCCAAACACAAAGGCTATCCCACAAAGGCGCACTTCAAAGCTCTGGCTGAACTGGGCCCGAGTGCTGTGCACCGGAAGAGCTTTGCGCCCGTGGAGGCGGTTTTAAGGGAGCGGGAAAACCAGGCGCTGCCCCAGGTGGAGTTGGGTCTGTGACGCAGTTTGTACATCTCCATGTACACAGCGAGTTTTCGCTTGCGGACGGTATTGTCAAAGTTAAACCGTTGATCAAACACGCCACGGAGGCAGGCATGCCTGCCGTGGCGTTGACGGATATCAACAACCTCTTTGCCTTGGTGAAGTTTTTTGAAACCGCAACAAGCAGCGGTGTGAAACCCATCGTGGGCGTCGAGTTAAAGCTCGCTACGGGACGCATCATCGCCCTGGCGATGAACAAGGAAGGCTATCGCAACCTGATCGAGCTGATCTCCAGAACGTACGTGCAAGACAGTGAGCGCGGTATCGTGACCCCGGAGCAGCTGCAGGCGCATCACGCCGGTTTGATCGTTCTCTCCGGTGGCCTGGGTGGTCATCTTTCCGAGCTGGTGGCGAAGGGTGATGTTGAGGCGCTGGTTAATGAGATCCGGACATGGCAGGGGTTGCTCGGCGACCGCTACTATCTTGAGCTGACGCGCACTCAGCGGGCAGGCGAGGAACAAATGAACCGCCTCCTGATTGCGGCTGCGGTCGAATGCGCTGTTCCGGTAGTTGCGACCAACGATGTTTGTTTCATGGCTGCGGATGACTTTGAGGCGCATGAAACTCGGGTCTGTATTCACGAAGGTCGGGCGTTGGATGACCCACGGCGTGAACGGAAATATTCCGCTGAGCAATACCTGAAAAGTGCTGAAGAGATGGCGGCGCTTTTCCACGATGTGCCGCAGGCGCTGACCAATGCTGTGGAAATTGCCAAGCGCTGCAACGTGGAACTGGAGCTTGGCACCTACTATCTACCCGACTACCCAATTCCGGAGTCAGCGACGCTGGGATCTTTCCTTGCCAGCACGTCGCACGATGGCTTGAGGGATCGTCTGAGCGCCAATCGGATAGACGAGTCGCTTCATGGTGAATATCGCGACCGTTTGGAGTTTGAGCTCGACATCATCAATCAGATGGGGTTTGCAGGCTACTTTCTCATCGTTATGGAGTTTATTGCCTGGGCCAAAGCAGAGCGAATCCCGGTTGGCCCCGGGCGCGGTTCCGGAGCAGGGTCACTGGTTGCGTATGCGCTCGGCATCACCGATCTCGATCCGCTGGAATACGATCTTCTCTTCGAGCGATTCTTGAACCCGGAACGTGTCTCCATGCCGGACTTTGACGTCGACTTCTGTATGGAGGGTCGCGACAAGGTGATTCAGCATGTCAGTGAGCGTTACGGGCATGATGCGGTCAGCCAGATCATTACGTTCGGCACCATGGCTGCAAAAGCGGTGGTGCGCGACGTTGCGCGGGTGCAGGGCAAGCCGTATGGATTGGCCGACAAGCTGTCCAAACTGATTCCGTTTGAAGTCGGTATGACGCTCGCCAAGGCGATGGAAGACAGCGCTGAGCTTGTGGAGTTTGTCGAAGGCTCGGAAGAAGTCAGCGAAATAATGGACATGGCGTACAAGCTGGAAGGGGTGGTGCGCAACGTTGGCAAACACGCCGGTGGGGTCGTTATCGCCCCCAGCAGCCTGACTGACTTTGTACCGCTCTACACGGAAACCAATGGCGGCAGTCTGGTCTCGCAGTTTGATAAGGACGATGTTGAACGCGCAGGTCTGGTCAAGTTCGACTTCCTGGGATTGCGCACGCTGACGATCATCGACTGGTCGGTAGCGACCATCAACGAAGCGCGGGCGCAAGCAGGAGAGGAGCTCCTGGACATCGATCACATCCCGCTGGATGACAAAGCGACTTTTGACCTGCTTAAGGCCGCCGATACCACCGCGGTATTCCAGCTTGAATCGAGGGGGATGAAGGACCTCATTCGACGACTTCTTCCCGACAGCATTGATGACATCATCGCGCTCGTTGCACTTTTCAGACCTGGCCCGCTGCAGTCTGGTGCGGTCGACGATTACATCAACCGTAAGCACAAGCGGGAGCCGGTCGAGTTTCCCCACGATTCCCTGGAGGGAGTGCTGCAACCCACCTACGGCGTGGTGCTGTATCAGGAACAGGTGATGCAGATCGCCCAGGAGCTGGCAGGATTCTCCCTGGGTCAGGCGGATCTCCTGCGCCGAGCGATGGGCAAGAAAAAACCCGAGGAAATGGCGCGCGTGCGCAAAGAGTTTCTTGAGGGTACCGATGCCCGTGACATCGACCACAAACTCTCGAACGATATATTTGACCTGATGGAAAAGTTTGCGGGTTATGCGTTTAACAAATCGCATTCCGCAACGTATGCGGTGGTCAGTTTTCAAACCGCCTGGCTGAAGGCGCACTACCCAGCGGAGTTTATGGCCGCAAACCTCTCTGCGGATATGCAGAATATCGACCGGGTGGTTGTCCTGGTGGATGAGGTATCGAGCATGGGCCTGACGCTCATGCCGCCCTCGGTCAATTTGAGCCAGTATCGCTTTTCTGTACAAAACAATGCGGTGATTTACGGCTTGGGCGCCGTGCGCGGCGTGGGTGAGGGGCCGGTGAGTGCGATCATCGAAGCGCGTGGTCAGGGGCCATTTAAGTCTTTGGTAGATTTCTGCGGTCGGTTGGACGGACGCAAAGTTAACAAGAGAGTAAACGAAGCGCTCATCCGTGCAGGTGCATTTGATGAATTTGCACAGCCGGGTGAAGGCCCGAATGAAACGCGTGCCAGACTCATGGCTGAGTTACCCAATGCGGTCAAGAGCGCTGAACAGGCAGCGCGTAATGCTGAAGCGGGGATGGGTGATTTGTTTGCGCAAAGCGCCGCTGAACCGATCGCGGTCGAAGTGGCTGAAGTCGATTTTGCGCCGCTGAATGCCCGGGAGCGATTGAAAGGTGAGAAGGATGCGTTGGGTATCTATCTGACAGGGCATCCAATTGATGAGTATCGAGATGAGCTGCGTCACTTCTGTCGTCGCTCGATAGCGGATCTGAGAGCTGAGAAGAAGTCACAATGGGTGGCGGGGATGGTCATCAGTTCACGCGTCATGAAAAGCCGCCGTGGTCAGCAGATGGGATTTATGGTCCTGGACGATCGCAGTGCCCGGCTTGAAGTGTCATTGTTCCCGGAAGCTTTTGAGAAGTATGGGCGGCTCATGGTTAAAGATGAGCTGGTGGTGGTGGAAGGTGAGGTACAGACCGATGACTTCAGTGGCGGACTTTCGCTGAGAGTTGAGAAAGTGCTGACCATGGCGCAAGCGCGACAGAAATTCAGTGATGGTGTGGTGATGGACTTCAGCCAGTCCGCAATGCCGGACGATTTCAGCCCGCGCCTGAAAAGTGTTCTGGACTCTCATCGACAGCAAGCAGCTGGGTGTCCGGTTGTGGTGGTCTATGAAGTCAATTCGGCACTCGCCAGGATCTCGCTGGGTCCTGAATGGCAGGTGCAGGCGAGTGATGACCTTCTCCTTACTTTAAACCGTGAATTTGGCAGCTGTGTCAGGCTTGAGTACGACGCTGGCGTCTCGGCGGGGTGACTGCAACAACACGACTCCTGCACGAGGCGGTGTCTGAGAGCTGCCGGTTGCACGGCTTCGAACCGCTCACCCATCTTTTTGTTGGCTATAGTGGCGGGGTAGATTCCACCGCCTTGTTGCTGTTGGCAAAAGATTTCGCGGACACACGCGCTGATCTGCAGCTCACTGCGATCCATGTTAATCATGACGTCAACCCGTCTGCAGACGCCTGGGAAAGTCATTGTGAGCAGATATGTCGCTCGCTCGACGTGCCCCTCAACACGCACACACTGGAACATGAAGAGGCGGAGAATAATCTCGAAGCCGCGCTGCGCACGCAGCGTTATGCCGTGTTTCGTCGTGCGGTAAAGGGGCTCGATTCAGCGCGTGTCCTGCTAGCGCACCACAGCGAAGATCAGACCGAAACCATCCTGCTGCGGCTGTTGCAGGGTCGCAGTCTCGAAGCGATGACAGATTGCGGGGACGTCCTTGGCGTGCCGGTCCTGCGACCGTTGTTACCCTTCAAAAAAGCTGATCTAAAAGCGTTTGTCGCAAGCCGCGGATGTGCGTGGATTGAGGATGACAGCAACGCGAACATCGATTTCGATCGCAATTTCCTGCGGCAGGAAATACTTCCAGCACTTTATGAGCGGTTTGTATCCCTGGATGCCCGGGTGCAGCGTGTCGCGACCTACCAGCAGTCGATGAAGGGGGCTCTGGTTGAACTCATGCCGGATGAGCTGAGTGCGGATCTCGTCACCCGCAATTTGCTCAGCGGTCGAGTGCTGTTGCGTCTGTTTCTGGAACGCGAGGGTGAATATGAAGTGACGGACAAAGCCCTGGAAGAATTTCAGCGGCAAATTGTCGCCGGAGATCGCGCAAAGGTGGCCCTGCCCAGCGGTGCCTGGCTCGTCAGGGATAAAGATGGTGTGCGAATAAAAAAATAGCGACAAATTGTGCCTAAACTGCGGGCTTCCAATTGTGGTTCAGGGAGCGTTTTGCTATCTTGCAATCCCATCCTCTGAGATGGGTTTCCATGACACGTATTATCTTCGTAACCGGCGGCGTCGTATCGTCGTTGGGCAAAGGTGTTCTTACCGCCTCCCTCGCAGCGCAGCTTGAAGCCCGCGATTTAAAGGTCAATCTTCTCAAGATGGACCCCTATATCAATGTGGATCCGGGTACGATGAGCCCCATTCAGCATGGCGAGGTTTTTGTCACAGCCGATGGTGCCGAAACGGATCTTGATCTGGGTCACTATGAGCGTTTTTCAAACACGCGAATGACACAAAACAACAACTTTACGACCGGCAGTGTCTACGCTGAAGTCATCAAAAAGGAACGCCGCGGTGACTATCTGGGTGGAACCATCCAGGTGATTCCTCACGTGACTGATGAAATCAAGCGACGGATTCGGATATGCATGGACGGTTTTGACGTTCTGATCGTCGAGATTGGCGGTACGGTTGGCGACATCGAATCCCTGCCTTTTCTGGAAGCGACCCGGCAACTGCGCCTGGAAGTGGGACGCAATCGAACGATGTTTATCCATCTCACGTATGTGCCCTTCTTGCGCAAAGCAGGCGAGATAAAAACCAAACCTACCCAGCACTCCGTTAAAGAATTTCGTTCGATTGGCCTGCAGCCGGACATTCTGGTCTGCCGCTCTGAAGAGCCGCTGCCGCGTTCAGCGCGGAGCAAAATTGCACTCTTCACCAACGTGGAAGAACGTGCGGTGGTCTCAATGTGGGATGCCGAAACCATCTACCAGGTACCGGAACTGTTGCACAAGGAAGGCATGGACGACTACGTGGTGGAGCATCTGGGACTTGAGTGCGAGCCGGTCAATCTTACCGAGTGGCAGGATGTGGTGCACAAGCAAAGTAACCCCGAGCATAACTTGACCATCGCGTTTGTCGGAAAGTATCTCGATCTTCTGGATGCCTACAAAAGTTTGATCGAGGCGATCACCCATGCCGGTGTGCAGACCCGTACCGAAATCAATATCGACTTTATCGATGCGGAAGATCTTGAGCGTGAAGGCACTGAACGCTTGGCGGGAGCCGGTGCGATTCTGGTACCTGGCGGCTTTGGACGACGCGGATTTGAGGGCAAAATCCTCGCCGCGCGGTATGCCCGTGAACACGCCGTACCTTATCTGGGCATTTGTTATGGCCTGCATGCTGCCATCATCGATATCGCGCGACACTGTGCGGGTCTGGAAGGTGCGCACAGCACGGAAATTGAAGACAACCCGGAACACGCGGTGATCGGCTTGATCACAGAGTGGACAGATGGCTCGGGACAGGTCGAACAACGCGACTCGGACAGTGATCTGGGTGGTACCATGCGTCTGGGTGAGCAGGCGTGTGTTCTGAATCAGGGTTCACTCGCCGAACGGGTGTATGGCGCACCGGTTGTACACGAACGGCATCGACATCGATACGAGGTGAATAACAACTACGTGGACCAGCTTGAAGCTAATGGGATGGTGGTTGCCGGTCGATCTGAAGACGGAGAACTGGTCGAGATGATCGAATTGAGAGACCATCCCTGGTTCCTTGCGTGCCAGTTTCACCCTGAATTTACCTCGTCACCGCGCAGTGGCCACCCATTGTTTGAGGGGTTTGTTACGGCTGGCTTGGAATACACCGACGCACAAACCACTTCCCACTCTTCCCAGATGGCGGAAGGGGTGGACGAACAACAGGTCGGTTGAGCTAACGCAACCGCTGCTCCAACCACGCCCAACCGCACCCAATAGGAGAAAGGCATGCAACTCTGTGGTTTTCCGGTCGATGAGACCAGTCCCATATTTGTCATATCGGGTCCCTGTGTCATCGAATCGGAAACGATGGCGATGGAAACCGCGAGTTTCCTCGCAGAAACCTGCCGCTCGATAGACATACCCTTCATCTACAAATCCTCCTTCGATAAGGCAAACAGATCGAGTCTGGACAGTTTTCGGGGGTTGGGCATTGAAGAGGGCTTAAGGATCCTGGAACGGGTAAAAACGGAAATTGGGGTGCCTGTGCTCACCGATGTGCATGAAGACACGCCGCTGGACGAAGTGGCCTCTGTGGTTGACGTGCTGCAGACACCCGCATTTCTGTGCCGCCAAACAAATTTTATTCTAAACGTGTGTCAGCAGGGCAAGCCGGTCAACATCAAGAAGGGGCAATTCCTGGCACCGCTGGATATGGTGAATGTTACGGATAAAGCCAAGAGTACCGGCAATCCCGACATCATGGTCTGTGAACGCGGGGCGAGTTTTGGTTACAACAACCTGGTGTCCGATATGCGGAGCCTGTCCTGGATGCGGCAAACCGGGTGTCCTGTGGTGTTTGATGCAACCCACTCTGTACAGATGCCGGGCGGCTTGGGCGGTACCAGCGGTGGAAATCGCGAGATGGTCCCGGTACTGGCAAGGGCAGCCGTCGCGGCGGGGGTCGCGGGACTGTTTATGGAGTCTCACCCCGATCCTGATAATGCAAAGTCGGATGGACCTAACTCATGGCCGATGCACATGGTGGGTGATTTGCTGCAAGGGCTCAAAGCGATTGATGAGGTGGTCAAAGGCCAACCTCGCTTGGAAGATTCACTTTAAACGGAAGATAACGAGAGTAGGCATGAACGCGATTAGAACGCTACAGGCACGCGAAATACTGGACAGTCGCGGTAATCCGACCATCGAGGTCGAAATAGTGACAGAAGAAGGTGCGTTCGGCCTTGCGGCTGCGCCCTCTGGTGCGTCAACCGGGACCCGTGAAGCGTTGGAGTTGCGTGACGGTGATAAAGCGCGCTACCTGGGCAAGGGTGTGCTCAACGCGGTAAAAAATGCGAACGAAACCATCGCCCCTGCGCTGGCGGGGGTAGATGTCAGCAACCAGCAACAGCTGGATCAGATTATGCTGGACCTGGATGCAACGGATAACAAATCCAAACTGGGCGCCAATGCGATGCTCGCGGTATCGCTCGCATGTGCGAAAGCTGCCGCACAGGCTCAGGGCCGGCCGCTGTTCCAACATATCAATGATCTGGCGGGCAATCCGGAACTGCGTATGCCCGTGCCGATGATGAATATCGTCAATGGCGGGGAACATGCGGACAACAACGTGGATATTCAGGAGTTCATGATCCAGCCGGTCAGCATGACGAGCTTCAGCGAGGCGTTGCGCGCAGGTGTCGAGGTATTCCATAGTCTGAAGGGAGTGCTGAGTGGCATGGGATTGTCGACTGCCGTCGGTGATGAGGGCGGCTTTGCACCTAACCTCGAATCGAATGCACAGGCATTGGAAGTGATTGGCCAGGCGGTTGATGCGGCAGGTTACGAACTCGGCCGGGATATCACGTTGGCCCTCGATTGCGCCGCGTCGGAGTTTTTTCACGACGGCATCTACGACCTTGCTGGTGAAGGTGTGAAGTATTCTGCTGACGAATTTGCCGATTATCTGGTCAGCTTGAGCGCGGACTATCCGATTGTTTCCATCGAGGACGGCATGGATGAGAGTGACTGGGACGGCTGGAAGCTCCTCACACAAAAACTGGGTGACCGTGTGCAGCTGGTGGGCGATGATCTGTTCGTAACAAACACAGCGATCCTGTCGCGAGGTATTCAGGAGCAGGTGGCCAACTCCATTCTGATCAAGTTCAACCAGATCGGCACGTTGACGGAAACACTGGATGCCATCCAGATGGCAACCGATGCCGGTTTTACGAGTGTCATCTCACACCGCAGTGGTGAAACTGAAGATACAACCATCGCTGATCTCGTGGTTGGCACAGGCGCAGGTCAGATCAAAACGGGATCTTTGTGCCGTTCCGACAGAGTCGCCAAGTACAACCAGCTGTTGCGCATTGAAGCGGTACTGGGCGGTGCGGCGGTCTACCCGGGTCGTGATGTGATCAACGCAGCTTAAGCAAGCACTCAATATGTGGAAAAAGCTCGTCATCGCCTGCACTCTGATTCTGCTCTGGCTGCAGTACGCGCTATGGTTTGGCCCATCGGGTCACTTCACAGAAGTGCGGTTGGAGAAGCAGTTGGATTTGCAGACGCAGCGAGTCAACGTGATCAAGTCGCGCAACGCGATTCTCCTGGCAGAAGTGGTCGCCTTGAAAAACGACGTCACGTTGCTCGAAGGCAGGGCGCGTCGTGAGCTCGGGATGATCAAACGAGGTGAAGTTTTCTACCTGGTACCGGAGCCCGATTAAACTTGGGAGCAATACACTTCGTGACGCAGGAGTTGTCCCGACCGTCTGTGACCATCAAGCGCGAACTTGCGGATTGGATCGTGCAGGAGTTAGCTGAGCCCAAAGCTGATGCGGACGGTGCGCATGCATGTTTCTACATCGAGAAAACTGGGCGCAACACGTTGGATGTGGTTGCCGATCTGGCTCAGGCACTGCAGTTGCCGCGCCCGGAAATAGGCTACCTTGGCCGCAAAGACAAGCACGGCATCACCCAACAATGGTTCAGTGCCCCTGTGCGCCACTGTGAATGGCCTGAGATTTCCGGAACGCGATTGATCACCAGCACTCGAACCGCGAAAAAGCTGAAGATTGGCGACCTGACAGGCAATCGGTTTCGGATAACGCTGCGTGATGTGGCAAGCCGCATTACGGTGAGAGAAGCTTTGGACACAGCACGGCAGGGCTTTGTGAATCGGTTTGGGGCGCAACGTTTTGGTAATGAGCAGCCTTCAGAGCAACACGGGATAGTCCAGGAGGCTTCGGCTTGGGTGCTGAACCGGCGGAGACGTAAAGTGCCACGCGCGAAGCGGAGCTGGTATCTGTCGGTGCTGAGAGCCTTTTTGTTCAACGAAGTCGCTGCGCGGCGTGCGCCCGCGCTGCCGCGGGTTACAGCTGGTGATTATCTGCTGCATGGCTTTCCAAGTGCGCCCTTGTGGGGAAGGGGACGCAGCCTCACCGAGGGCGAAGCGGCGCGGCATGAAGCGCTTGCGCTCCAGCCTTTTCAGGATCTTTGCGAAGCGTTGGAACATGCAGGTGTAGTCCAGGGGCGTCGTGCGTTGTGGGTAAAACCAGAGGAGTTCGAGTTGCCTGAATCTGGAGAAACGGAAAACAGCCTTGCGGTGGAATTTGTGCTCCCCAAGGGTGCGTACGCAACCACCTTGTTAAGCGAGGTGCTGACGGTCACAACGCATAGTGCAGGTCAAAGCGGGTAGGTAGTTTCATGCAAAGTGATTTAAATCTCGCTGGAATTGGCATGACGTCCAAGCGCACCCGCGACAGGTTGGTGGCGAGACTGGCGGAGATGGGCATTCGAAATCCTGAGGTGCTGCGGCTCATCGGCGAAATACCGCGCCACATATTTGTTGATGAAGCGCTCGCGCATCGTGCGTACGAAGATACTGCCTTACCCCTGGGCCTAGGACAGACGATTTCTCAACCCTACGTCGTGGCATTGATGACCGAGCTGCTGTTTAACACCAAGCGCGCACGTATTCTGGAGGTGGGTACCGGTTGCGGTTATCAGACTACTTTGCTGGCAGATCTGTGTGAAAAGGTCTGGACGATCGAGCGTATCCCGGAACTTGCCGAGCGTGCGCGGGCCGCCTTCAGAACGTTGAAAGTACGCAACGTCAGTCAGCGCGTTGGTGATGGCTTTGAAGGCTGGGCTGCAAATGGTCCTTATGATGGCATCATTGTCACGGCGGCCCCGGTGGAGATTCCAGAGACATTGCTCGATCAGTTAGCCCTGGGTGGTCGACTGGTGATACCCGTCGGAGGGGACCACGGCCAGGCCTTGACGGTGGTCGACAAAACGCCGGAAGGTTATGAGATCTCGCAGGGTGAGGCGGTGCGCTTTGTGCCGCTTGTCAAAGGACTGGCCTGACGCATGGCGGAGGACAACAAAAATCCGCAACACCCAGCCGGTGTGTTTGCCCGTGGTCTTGCTATGGGGGTGGCTGAGGTTGTCCCCGGCGTCTCAGGCGGCACCATCGCCCTGATTACCGGCATCTACCCGCGACTCATCGATGCATTGGCGAGCTTCTCGGTTTCTTCCGTGCAGATGCTCCGGGACTGGCGGCGGTTTGTGGCAGCACATGACCTATATTTTCTGCTGCTGCTGGCCGGTGGCATGCTGGTCGCCGTGCTCGCGTTTTCACAAGTTTTGCGTTTCTGGCTTGAACACTACCCGCCGGTGGTCTGGTCGTTCTTTTTTGGGGTGATCGCAGCCTCGGTCTGGGTGATAGGACGCAAGCTCGGGCGCGAGCTCATGATCTGGGCGCCGTTGGGCGTGCTGATGGGCGTGGCCTTGGCTGCATTGCCAGAAATGAGCGGCGACCCCGGTTTAATCTGGATCTTCGCAGGCGGTGCAATCGCGGTTTGTGCCTGGATACTGCCGGCGGTGTCAGGTAGTTTTATGCTCCTCGCGCTCGGCCTGTACGAGCCTGTTATCACCGCTTTGAGCGAGCTGGATTTGCGGGTGTTGGTGGTCCTTGGACTTGGCTGTGGTGTTGGTCTTATGTCCTTTGTCCGCTTCCTGCGCTGGCTACTGCACCGTTTTGAAGCGATCGTGATGAGCTTCTTGTGTGGATTTATGGCCGGATCGTTGGTCAATTTGTGGCCCTGGCAGCTCTCCGGGGGATGGTTTGACCTTGCCACGCCGACCCAATACAGCACCGGTAGTGGCCTGGATCCGTTTTTTCTTTACAGTCTGGTGAGCATGCTTGTTGGTGCCCTGGTGTTGTGGTGTTTATCCAAAGTAGATTCTTAACTTGTTTGCTGCTGCTGATGCTGGCGGGCTGTGTTCAAAAAGGCGCGCCGCTGGTCACCGAGCGCTCACCTGATTTTGACAAACAGGACGTGGTGGTGGAGCGTCCGCCGAATATTGGCAAGCCTGCGCAGTCACCGCCGTTGAGAGATTCATCTATTCCTGCCACGCGCGAAACTCGGGCTCGAGCGCTTGCACATGGAAAAGAACACGCCGAAGAGAAACAACCGTTGACGGCAAGTGTGCGCCGTCCCAGCCAATACCTGGTGAGAAGCGGGGACACGCTCTACGCGATTGCGTGGCGATTTGAACTGGATCATCTCCGTCTGGCTCAGGCCAACGGTATCCCCCGCCCGTTTGTCATTCAGCCTGGTCAAGTCATCGAACTGCGTGAAGCCGCAGCCAGGGCATCGACTCGCGCAGCACCAACCGACAGGCAGGTAAGCTCGCTGGGTAACGTAACCACGAGCCCCGTCAAAAAACCGGCGGCAAAAGCAACGCAGCGCGTCAGTCGCACGGATACACCTCCCAAGCCGGTCGTCGCCAAGTCCAGCGGCGGGACAAAGGGTTGGGTCTGGCCGGTGGCCGGTAAACCACAAAGGGAGTTCAGCCGGACCAGCAAAGGGATGGACTTCACGATGTCACGGGGTGCTGGCGTCAGTGCGATAGGCGCAGGGGAAATTGCTTATGCGGGTAATGGTATTGGCGGGTTTGAGCGGCTGGTGATTGTGCGTCACGCGGGCAATCTGCTGAGTGCCTACAGTTTTAATGGCGCAATTGCCGTAAAAGAAGCGCAGGGGGTTAAAGCTGGCCAGAAAGTTGCCGACATAACAAATAACGGACCTGCCTCACAAAAGCTGCACTTCGAGTTGCGAAAGGATGGAACGCCGATTAACCCGCGTTCGATATTGCAAGGGAGAAGATAGGCAACGCGTCAGAGCAGGGTGAGTGTTTTGAATTTTGGATATGGAGATCCAGTTTGAAAACAAGCGAGCAGACTGCACCTGCAGCAGTATTGGAAAGCGTACCTGAAAGTAGAGCCTCGGCTGATGAATCACCGGATGCGACTCAGCTCTATCTGAAGGAAATTGGCTATGCGCCTCTCCTCAGCGCGGATGAGGAGAAGTCCTTCGGGCGTCTGGCACGCGCGGGCGACGAAGCCGCCCGTAAGCGCATGATCGAAAGCAATCTGCGTCTGGTGGTGAAGATTTCTCGTCGGTATTTGAATCGCGGCTTGAGTCTTCTGGACCTGATTGAGGAAGGTAATCTGGGGCTGATGCATGCGGTGGAAAAATTTGACCCTGAACGGGGCTTCCGCTTCTCAACGTATGCAACCTGGTGGATTCGACAGGCCATTGAGCGTGCGATTATGAATCAGACGCGGACCATACGCTTGCCGGTTCATGTGGTTAAAGAGATGAACTATTACCTGCGTGCAGCACGCGAGTTGTCGCAGAAGTTGGATCACGAACCCAGCGCCGAAGAAGTGGCCACGCTCGTTGAGAAACCCGTTGATGATGTGCGACGTATGCTCAAGCTTTCAGAGCGTGTGGATTCCATCGATGCGGTACGTGAGGTAGCAGATCGGTCGAAACTGGAGATGATTCCGGATGAAGCGTCGCCAGATCCCGCGTCTCAGGTGCAACGCTCAGACCTTTTTGACAAGTTGGACATGATGCTGGCGGACCTGTCGGAAAAGCACCAGGAGGTTCTGACACGTCGCTTTGGCTTACGTGGACACAGCCGCGCCACACTTGAGGAAGTGGGTTCGGAAATTGGTTTGACGCGAGAGCGCGTGCGGCAGATTCAGGTGGAAGGCTTGAAGCGACTGCGCCGTACTCTGGAAGAGCACGGGCTGTCAGCAGATCAACTGTTTACTTGAGGCTGGGGCGCTTAGCGCTCAAGCAGCGCAAGCTTACCGGGCTTGCCGTCCCATTCCTCAGCATCTTCCGGGGGATCCATCTTTTCGGTGATGTTCGGCCAGGTCTCCGCGAGCTCTGCATTGAGTTCGAGAAACTGTGTCTGGTCCTCCGGCAGTTCGTCCTCGCTGAAGATGGCTTCAGCAGGGCACTCGGGCTCGCAAAGCGCGCAGTCGATACATTCATCCGGGTGGATCACGAGCATATTCGGACCTTCATAAAAGCAATCTACAGGGCAAACTTCCACACAGTCTGTATGTTTGCATTTGATGCAGTTTTCACCGACGACGAAGGTCATATTAATTCCCTATCCGCAAAGGGCGGCTATTTTAGCTAATTCGAGGAGGGTGTCGAGGCCCGTTGTTTGAGTTCGTAGAGCATCTGCAGGGCCTCGCGAGGGCTCAGTTCGTCGGGGTCCAACGAATCGAGTAGACCGAGGGCCGGGTGTTCGGCCTGCGGCGCTTCGGTTGCGGCTGCGGGTTCGCGCATGACCGGGGCGAATAGATCCGCCTGCATGGGATCGGCAAAGCCGCGCTCGAAAGATTCCAGGCGCTCGCGCGCGATGGCAAGAACCTCCTCCGGCAGACCGGCGAGACGGGCAACCTGGATGCCATAACTCTGATTGGCGGGTCCCGGCTTGACCTGGTAGAGAAAAACAATCTCCCCGCCATGTTCCCGGGCGGAGAGGTGCACGTTAACCACGCCGGGGCAGAGGTCCGGCAGGGTGGTGAGCTCAAAGTAGTGGGTGGCAAAGAGCGTATGCGCTTGAATCGTCTCCGCGAGACGTTGGGCACACGCCCAGGCCAGAGCAAGGCCGTCGAATGTACTGGTACCGCGACCGATTTCATCCATCAGCACGAGGCTTTCCGCGGTGGCGTGTTTGAGGATATATGCGGTTTCGACCATCTCCACCATAAAGGTCGAGCGACCCTGTGCGAGTTCGTCCTGGGCTCCAATGCGCGTGAAGATTCGATCGATCGGTCCAAGCGTGGCGTTGCGGGCGGGTACATAACTGCCGCAGTAAGCCAGCAGGCAGATGATGGCTGTCTGTCGCATGTAGGTCGATTTACCACCCATGTTGGGTCCGGTTAAGACCTGCAGAAACTGCGTGCGATCCAGAGCGACGTCATTGGCGATAAAAGGCTGACTGCTGGCCGCTTTAACCACCGGGTGCCAGCCTTCTTCGATCGCAATGCCCGGCGCTGTCTCAAATAGCGGCGGTGCCAGCTGCAGACTGACCGCACGCTCGGCAAACGTGGTGAGTACATCGATGGTTGCGATGCGTTCAACGAGGGTGCGCAGCGGCGCGAGCGCCTGTTTGAGTTCGGCGAGCAATTCGAGGTAGAGGTCTTTTTCGAGCTTGAGTGCTTTCGCCTGTGCGGTCAGGGCTTTCTCTTCAAACGCTTTCAGCTCGGGCGTGATATAGCGCTCGGCATTCTTCAGGGTTTGCCGGCGAACGTATTCCTCGGGTAGTTCTCCGGCGCTTTTCGAGGTCTCTACGTAGTAGCCGTGGACCCGGTTGTAACCGACCTTCAGATTGGCAATCCCGGTCCGTTCGCGTTCACGTGCCTCGAGAGCTGCCAGCCATTCGGCGGAATGGTCGGTCAAGTCCTTCAGTTCATCGAACGCCGCGGAGAATCCCCGCGCGATAAATCCACCATCGCGGATCGTCGCAGGTGGTTCGTCGACGAGTGCCGTGCGCAACCGTGCATAGATGGGTTGATACTGGCCGGTATCTTCCAGGTGGGTAAGACCCCGCGGTGTAATCGGGCTCAATAGAGCTGCCAGGTCAGGGACGATACTCAGGGCACGACGCAACCTGGCAAGATCACGGGGTGAGCACGTCCCCAGGCCGATGCGTGTGAGCACACGTTCCAGATCGCCGATGCCGCTCAGCAGATCATGCACCGGGTCATAAAGGTGATGGTCGATCGCGTCGGTGACCCAGGCTTGCCGTGCGCGTACTCGTTCAAGATCACGCAGGGGTGCATTCAGCCACTGCTTCAGTAAGCGGGCGCCCATCGGGGAGGTGGTGCGATTAAACAGCGCATACAGCGTATGGTCGGTTGCACCGTCCAAACGTTCGTCGATTTCCAGGTTGCGTCGTGAGCGTGCATCGAGGCCGATTTCCTGCTGGCTGCTGACATAGTCGAGACGATCGATGAACTCCAGACCCTGGCGCTGCGTCTGTTGTGCATAGTCGAGCGACATTGCGGCAGCCAGAAGCGCCGGGCTCGCCTCTTCGAGACCGGTGTGGGTCGCGCTGTTGGTGCGAAAGTGGTCATCCAGCCTGCGTCGCGCGCCGCTGGTATCAAAATCGGGTTCGTAGGGGCTGATCATGTACCCCAAGGCAGTGAGATCTACCTCATCGCCCGCGGGCTCCCCGTTGGAATGCAGTATCAGCTCATTCGGTCGTCGCTGCACGAGCCAATCCATCATCGCCGCGTGCCCGGTCACTTCGGTGCAGGTCAGAGTAGATTGTGAAAGGTCGACCATGGCCATGCCGATGGAAGCTTCTGTCACAGCGATGGCGATCAGCGCTGAAGACTGGTCCTGGGCCAGAAGCTGTTCGTCGGTGAGCGTGCCCGGGGTCACAACCCGTTGCACGCGCCGTTCCACCGGTCCCTTGCTGGTTGCCGGATCACCGATCTGTTCCGCGACTGCGATTCGCTCGCCGAGTTCAACCAATCTTGCGAGATAGGTGTCGGCAGCGTGGAATGGCACGCCGCACATCGGAATCGCCGCGCCCGCGCTCTGACCGCGTTGAGTGAGCGTAATGTCGAGCAGGTCGGCGGCCCGTTTGGCATCGTCGTAAAAAAGCTCGTAAAAGTCCCCCATGCGGTAGAACACCAACTCATGCGGGTGCTCCGCCTTGATGCGCAGGTACTGTTGCATCATAGGCGTATGCTGTTCCAGATCTGCATCTGGAGCTGTTTGGTCGGAAACGGAATTCAAAGCTGGGTGGTCCGAGATGTGCCAGGTGTCCTGGTGTTTAAGTGAACTACAGGGCCAGGTCCGTTTCAACCACGCTGAGGAAATCAGGGCGTAATGACTCCATCCGCGGTAGGAGAATCGCTTTTCTCAGCAATCAGGGTTGCAATGGTGCACTGAATGGATATACAGTAGTCGGCACTGAATCACAAACAATGAGCGGAGTTGTCTTAATGGCGAAAGGCATCGACAAGGTCGACAAGATCGTAGAGAAGGGTGAGAAAACAAATCCAGAAAGAGAACGTGCGTTAACCGCTGCGGTCGCGCAAATCGAGCGGCAATTTGGTAAAGGCTCGTTGATGCGCCTGGGCGATCAGGAACAGGTTGCCATCCCCTCCATTTCTACCGGTTCATTGGGTTTGGATATTTCTCTTGGTATCGGCGGTTTGCCACGCGGCCGAGTGGTGGAAATATATGGTCCTGAGTCTTCTGGTAAAACCACATTGACCCTTCAGGTAGTTGCAGAAGCGCAGAAGATGGGCGGCACCTGTGCCTTTATCGACGCAGAACACGCGTTGGACCCCATCTATGCCCAGAACCTGGGAGTGGACACGGACGACCTGCTGGTCTCACAGCCGGACACCGGCGAGCAGGCACTGGAGATCTGCGACATGCTGGTACGTTCCAGTGCGGTAGATGTGATTGTCGTGGACTCGGTTGCGGCGCTGACACCAAAGGCTGAGATCGAAGGTGAAATGGGGGATTCCCATGTCGGCCTCCAGGCCCGCTTGATGAGCCAGGCACTCAGAAAAATGACGGGTAACATCAAACAATCCAACACGCTCGTGATCTTTATCAACCAGATACGGATGAAAATCGGCGTTATGTTCGGTTCCCCTGAAACGACAACCGGTGGTAATGCGCTGAAGTTTTACTCTTCGGTGCGGCTCGACATCCGCCGCATCGGCAGCATCAAGGAAGGTGATGAAGTTGTCGGCAACGAAACACGGGTGAAAGTTGTTAAAAACAAAGTGGCTCCTCCCTTCAGAACCGCTGAGTTTCAGATCATGTATGGACAAGGCATTCACCATACCGGTGAAATTCTTGAAATCGGTGTTCAGCAAGGACTGGTTGAAAAGTCAGGTGCCTGGTATTCGTACAAAAATGACAGGATCGGGCAGGGTCGCAAAAATGCGGCAGACTTCCTCGATGAGCACCCTGAAATGAAGGCTGAGATTGAAGCTGCGATCCGCAAGGAGCTGCTCCCAGGCGGGGGTGACGACGCCGAAGAAGCTGTCGGTGAAGTTCTGATACCTGAAGCTGCGCAAGATACGCTCACGTAGTACTCGGCTCAGTGATCTGGCACCAGCACAGCGGTCTGGTACTAGCGAAGCGGATTGGTACTAGCGCAGCCTAATGGAATAGAGAACGTGTATCGCTCGCGGAGACAATCTTCTGGAAGCCCGGGGAAGGCAATCACCACAGCGGCCGCATATGCGGCCGCTGTGCGTATGTTGGGTGGAAGGGAACACAGCGTCATCGAATTGAGGCGCAAGCTTAAAAAGCGGTTTGGCGAAAGCTCCGCCTCAGTGCTCGAAGAAGCGCTCGAACAACTGATAGAGGACGGCTTGCTCAGCGATCAGCGCTTTGCTGAATCGTTAGTTCGAGGACGGGCGGGTCGTGGCTATGGTCCGTTCTACATCACACAGGAGCTTCGAGCAAAAGGAATTAATGACGAGTTGGCCGACGCCTGCCTGCAGAGTTATGTGGACGAGGAGATGGCCGCGGTAACCGATACAGATCTCGTCGATGCTCTGGAAAGTGGCAAGAGCATCTGGCATCAGAATGCGCGACGGTTGGCATCACGCAAATTCCCCGACCTCGCCACTGACCCCAAGCAGTGGCAGCGTGCACGTGGGTATCTGACCCGACGAGGGTTTGGCGGCGGCGAGGTAGGGTATGCCGTCGGCAGAATGCCGGAGATGCGTCAGGAGTAACTCCTCGGCAGTGGTTCGCTCGGCGCTATCGGGTGAGCGAGGCTGATGAACAGAGTCCCAAGCGGGCTGGGTTCAACTACAATTTCAGGTATACTTCGCGCCTTTTTTTTACCCACGTACTGCCATGAAAACTGCAGAGCTACGCGACGCTTACATTCAGTTCTTCTCTGAGCGGGGACATCGAATTGTACCCTCCAGTCCGCTCGTGCCTCAGAACGATCCGACTTTGTTGTTTACCAACTCGGGAATGGTTCAGTTCAAGGACCCGTTGCTGGGGCGAGCGGATCTCGACTATCAACGAGCTGTCTCGGCACAGCGTTGTGTACGCGCGGGCGGCAAACATAACGACCTGGAAAATGTTGGCTATACAGCGCGCCACCACACGTTCTTTGAAATGATGGGTAACTTCAGTTTTGGGGACTATTTTAAAGAAGAGACCATCACCTGGGCTTGGGAATTTGTCGCAGAGGTTCTGAAGCTGCCCAAGGAGCGTATCTGGGTAACCGTTCATCCCACGGATGATGAGGCGCGTAAACTCTGGCAGGACAAAATCGGGTTCAGCTCCGATCGGGTAATCGATCTTGAAGAAAACTTCTGGACGATGGGTGACACGGGTCCTTGCGGGCCGTGTACAGAATTGTTTTACGACCATGGACCAGATGTAGCGGGTGGGCCGCCTGGCAGCCCGGATGAAGATGGTGACCGCTATATCGAGTTCTGGAACCTTGTCTTTCCGCAATTCGATCGAGCCCCTGATGGTGAGTTAACCCCTCTCCCACGTCCCGGCGTTGATACGGGCATGGGCCTGGAACGCATGGCAGCGATCATGCAGGGCGTGCATGCAAACTACGAAATTGATTTATTTCGCGCGCTGATGCGTGAAGCCGGTTCGTTTGCCGGTATCAAGGGAGATGAATCTATCCTGGGTAATCCCTCCTTATGTGTCATTGCCGATCACATCAGGTCGAGTGCGTTTTTGATTGCCGATGGGGTTACACCAGGAAGCGAAGATCGAGCCTATGTGTTACGTCGAATAATTCGACGTGCACTGCGACATGGTCACAAGCTGGGTATCGAAGGGCTCTTTTTCCATAAGTTGCTAGGCGTGCTGGTAAACGAGATGGGTGAGGCATATCCGATCCTCGCTGAGCAGCAAAATACCATCGAGAAAGCGCTGCGAGCAGAAGAAGAGCGGTTCAGCGAGACCCTGAACCAGGGCATGAGCCTGCTCGAGAATCGTATCGGTGCGCTCGGCGAAGGCGAAGTGATTCCCGGGGAAACGGTTTTCCAACTGTACGACACCTATGGATTTCCTGCGGATCTGACAGCAGACATTGCTCGCGAGCGCGGACTTACCGCCGATATGGACGGATTCGAAGTTGCGATGGAAGCGCAGAGGGAGCGCGGTCGCGCATCGGCCAGTTTTGCAACTAATCTCGGGCAGCGGGTCACTGTTAACGAGGCCGTTGCATTTACCGGGTATGAAGCGACCACCGGCGAAGCACACGTGTTGGGTGTTTTTGATGCCGAAGGATCTGCCGTAGACAGCATCAGTGTCGGTGATGCTGGTGTGGTCGTGTTGGATCGCACACCGTTTTACGCCGAATCTGGTGGTCAGGTGGGCGACAGAGGCAACTTGGTTGGCAATGGCGTACGTTTTGAAGTCAACGATACGCTCGTTACCGGCGTTCAACATATGCACATCGGTACGGTTGCGGAAGGACAGATCAGCGTCGGGGATGGATTGGAAGCTCACATTGATGATGCAAGACGCGCCCATATCCGTCGCAATCACTCGGCTACCCATCTTCTGCATGCTGCGTTACGAAAAGTTCTGGGTAACCACGTGCAACAAAAGGGTTCACTTGTCACGGAGGAAAAGCTTCGCTTTGACTTTTCTCACGAACAGCCCGTGACAAAAGCTGAGCTTGCGGAGATTCAAGCGCTCGTGAACGAGCAAATCATGCAAAACTCAGTGGTTGAGACTGAACTCATGGGCTATGACGCGGCTATTGAAAAGGGTGCCACCGCGTTGTTTGGCGAAAAATATGGCGACGAAGTGCGCGTGCTCAGTATGGGCGGCGACTATTCTGTAGAACTCTGTGGTGGGACTCACGTCGCGAGAACCGGGGACATAGGCCCGTTTGCCATTGTTCAGGAAACTGGCATTGCCGCCGGTGTACGGCGTGTAGAGGCCGTAAGCGGCTTGGGAGCGCAACAGCGTATGCAAGCGCGGGAAAATCTGCTGGACGAGGCCGCTGCACTGCTTAAAGGGCAGAGTTCCGAACTTCTGGACAAAGTGCAGGCGCTTATTGAAGAAAACCGCACCCAGGCCAAGCAGATTGCTGATCTTGCTCAGCAGTTGGCAGCGTCACAAAGTTCGGACCTCGCAGATCAGATCGTTGATGTGGCCGGTGCTGCGGTGATTGCCGCGGAAGTGCAGGGCGACGGTAAGGCCCTTATGGACACGCTGGATATGTTGAAAAGCCAGCAAAGTTCCTACGTTATTTGTCTCATCCAGCAGGCGAAAGGCAAAATCAATATGGTTGCGGCGGTCTCTCAGGACTTGCACGACAAGCTGGGTGCGCCGGATGTGCTGGCGGAGTTAGGTGCTCACGTGGGCGTTAAAGGCGGTGGCAAACCTGACCTTGCGCGCGGGGGTGGTGGCAACAACCCCGCAGGTCTGGCAGATGCACTGGCTGCGCTGGAACCATTGGCGAGCGCCCGACTGACATAATGAGCCTGGTTGTTCAAAAATACGGCGGCACCAGTGTCGGGGATCTCGACCGGATAAAAAACGTTGCCAGACGCATTGCGGGCTACAAGCATGACGGCCACCAAGTGGCTGTTGTCGTGTCGGCGATGTCCGGTGAAACCAACCGGTTGGTTGCGCTGGGTGAAGAAATCTCGGTGGGTGCACCCGATCGCCGAGAAATGGATGTGTTGACCGCATCTGGTGAACAGGTGTCGATCTCTTTGTTGGCGATGGCGCTGAAAGACCTCGGCTACGATGCGCGTTCTTATCTCGCACATCAGCTTGCTATCAAGACAAACGGTAACCACGGACGTGCGCGTATTGAAGAGATTGAAACTGCGAAGATTCGCCAGTTCATCGACGCAGGTGGCATTCCGGTTGTCGCTGGTTTCCAAGGCATTGGTCCGGATCAGGCGCTCACAACGTTGGGCCGTGGTGGCTCGGATACCAGCGCAGTCGCCCTCGCAGCGGTCCTTAAAGCCGATGAATGCGAAATCTGTACAGACGTGGATGGTGTATATACCGCTGATCCGCGACTGGTAGAGAATGCTCGGCGACTCAATCAAATCACTTTTGAGGAAATGCTGGAACTTGCCAGTCTTGGCTCGAAGGTATTACACCCGAGATCAGTAGAATTTGCTGGGCGGTACCAGGTACCTCTGAGAGTGATGTCCACTTTTGATCAGGGACCGGGCACCCTTATTACGATGGAGGCTGATGATATGGAACAACCGCTCGTTTCAGGAATTGCTCATGCTCGCGACGAGGCCAAGGTGACAATAACCGGTGTCCCGGATACACCCGGCATCGCCTCACGCATCATTGGGCCGGTGAGCGCGCAGAATATTGAAGTCGACATGATTGTTCAGAACACGGGTGAGGATGGATTAACGGACTTCACTTTCACGGTGAAGCGACAAGATTTTGAACAAACCATGGGGCTTTTGTCTAAAGTTAAAGAAGAGATCAACGCGCAGGGTTTGTCTGGCGACAACGAGATTGCCAAGGTTTCGATTGTTGGTGTCGGTATGCGCAGCCATGCGGGTGTTGCATCGAAAATGTTTGACTGTCTCGCCCGCGAGAATGTCAACATACAAATGATCTCGACTTCGGAAATAAAAATCTCGGTTGTAGTAGCAGAACGGTATATGGAGTTAGCCGTCAGGGCACTACACTCTGAGTTCGGATTACAGGAGGCTTGAGGACTACCTCTGGCTAAATCACCAAGCGGTCAGCTAAAGGAGATGGTGTGTGCTGATACTGACTCGCAGAGTAGGTGAAACACTGATGATCGGTGATGAAATCACGGTCACTGTGTTGGGCGTGAAGGGTAACCAGGTGCGTGTGGGCGTGAATGCGCCTCGCGACGTTGCCGTTCATCGCGAAGAAATCTACGACAGAATTCAACACGAGCAGATCGCAGGGTCTGCCCCGCAAAATAGAGAAGATTAGCGAGCCGGGATCAGCCTTCAGGCAGGATGGACCGTTACGATTGGGTCGGGTTCGTCATCCAACTCATCTTTTGACAAGGCTGCCAACGCGTTTGCTTTGTCATCGTCGGAAAACTCTCGTGTCGTCAGGCAAAACTCAACCATGATGTCGTTCGGGTCGTCGACGTAGATGGAATGACACCAATGGTGGTCTATTTCGACCACGTTGTAGCCACAGCTGTTGATTCTCTCTCTCGCGGCATTCAGCCCTTCGATTGAATCGACACCAAACGCAAGGTGGTTGCTCCACTTTGGCAAGCCCAGCCCAGCGGAAATGGAGGTCGGGAATTCCGGGTCGATTGAGTCGGAATGAATTTCCCAGAAGGCCATCAATTCGCCATTTCCCGTATCGTAAAAGAAGTGTTTTGCCCAATCTTCACCCGGCCCGGTTTTGGCTTTCTCCACGCGGACCAGTTCGAAACCCATTGCCTGGGTGTAAAACTCGTGAGTGGCTTGCATGTCGCGTGTAGCGATGGCGATGTGGTGAAAGGACATACGATTTCTCCTGTTAGCGGGGAGAGCGTACAAGAAATAGTGAGGGGGGCAAAGGGGGGAGTCCGAGGGGGGGAGTCCGAGGGTTGTCTCATGGCGTTCATGGGAGGGATTACACAAAACCGCTTAGGCGGTTTTGTGCCCTTTCGGGTGCCGAACGAAACTTACGTTTCGTTGGCATTCTCTCGTGATCGCTTATAGCGATCACTCGGGTCGAACCCAGCGCAGCGAGTGCGCAAGGGGTCTCATCAGATCCTCCCTCTTCGTCAAATTAAAAAGCCCACGCAAGGTGGGCTTTTTAATTTGGCGGAGAGGGAGGGATTCGAACCCTCGATAGGGGTTACCTATACTCCCTTAGCAGGGGAGCGCCTTCAGCCACTCGGCCACCTCTCCGTAGAGGGCGCGTATTGTACATTCTTCACAGCGAGTGTGTAGCTATTGATACGCTCTGATTTCAAGCCGCGTCGTCCTTGTCGTCCGTGTTCCCGACAAAGTCGTACTTTTTCAGGTAACCCCGTAGCTGGTGATAAGTGAGGCCCAACAGATCTGCCGCTTTGCGCTGATTGTGTTTTGCCTCTTCAAGTGCCTGGTTGATCAAGGCGATTTCATACTCTTTAACGTGGGATTTCATATCCAGGGGTAAGCCGGGTTGTTCCGCTGCGCTCGGAGCACTTGTCGCTTCCGGGGCGGACGTACTCTGTGGACGCCAGGGCGATTCGAAGGGGTCGAATACCACATCGTCTACAATTTCTTCAGGTTCGGTTCGATACACGCATCGCTCAACGACGTTCTTCAATTCCCGCACGTTGCCGGGCCAACCGTATTCGGCCAGCGTTTCCTGTACTGCAGAAGAAAATCCTGGAAAGACTTCTCTGCCCAGCTCCTGGACCATGCCGACGGCGAAGTGATTTGCCAGCAGCAGGATATCCTCTTCGCGTTCCCGCAGGGGTGGCAGCGTCAGCACATCGAAGGCCAGGCGGTCGAGTAAATCGGAACGAAACTTGTTTTTACTCGCGAGTGTGGGCAGGTCTTCATTTGTTGCCGCGACAAGTCGTACATCACATGTCAGTGTTTTGCTGCCACCGACACGCTCAAACTCGCCATACTCGATGACGCGCAGGAGTTTTTCCTGCACCAGCATTGATGTGGTTGCTAACTCATCTAGAAACAGTGTCCCGCCGTGAGCGCGTTCGAATCGTCCATGGTGGGTTTTTGTGGCGCCTGTAAATGCCCCGGCTTCGTGGCCAAATAGTTCACTTTCCAAGAGGCTTTCAGAGATGGCTGCGCAGTTCATCTTGATAAACTGGCTTTCCCAACGATTTGAAAGATAGTGCAGCCGTGCGGCGATGAGCTCCTTGCCTGTGCCTCGTTCTCCGACGATCAAAACCGGCTTTTCAAGCGGCGCGATCAATGAAACCTGTTCGAGAGTGCGAAGAAACGCAGGAGACTCGCCGATCATTCTTTCGTTATCAGGGCGCATGTATTTCTGACCAACTAATGGTTAGAAATACTATACATCTGAATACGCATTTTTGCCTCGAAATTAAATATATAACAAAAACAATAGCTTAGATTGAACTTGAGAGTTGGCACGCTTCCTGTATTAACCAATGTGAACGCAGTTAAGTTGAATCACCCGCGGTTCGCCATGAACTCAACGGTGCGAGATGAACATGCTAATGGAGGCATTAAAAACGTGAGTATCTTTTCTCGTATGACAGACATCATCAACTCCAACATCAACGCCATTCTGGACAAGGCGGAAGATCCGGAGAAGATGGTTCGCCTGATTATTCAGGAAATGGAAGAAGCCCTGGTTGAGGTCCGCAGCACCTCCGCTAGAGCGATAGCGGACCGCAAGGAACTTCAGCGCCGTAAACAATGGCAGGAAGCAGAGGCTGATGAGTGGGAGCGCAAAGCTGAGATCGCGGTAACCAAAGGGCGCGACGACTTGGCGAAGGGTGCGCTTGTTGAATGTAACAAAGCACGTGAAGCGGCGACACTTCTGAACGAAGAGCTTGCAGTGCTTGAAGAAACCCTCGCGAAGCTCAACGACGATGTGGGTGCGTTGCAGGCGAAGATCAAGGACGCAAAAGCGCGTCAAAACGCGATTATCGTCCGCGGCAAAGCAGCTCAGTCGCGACTGGGCGTGCGCAGAACTTTGAGTGAGCACAACATCGATGACGCCATCGCTCGCTTTGAAACTTACGAGCGTAAGATGGATGACCTAGAAGGTCAGATCGAAGCTTACGATATGGGCCAGAAGACGCTCTCCGATGAGATTGCTGAACTGGAATCTGATGAAGGCGTGGATGAACAGTTAGCGGAACTGAAAGCGCGTATGCACAACGCCAATGACGGCGGGAAAGAACCCTCTGAGCAGGCTTCTGTCTCGCAAGTTCATCCAAATAACAACGCTAAGTAATAGGAGCTCACATGGACGGCACCGTCGTCGCATTTTTTGTGCCAGCAGTCATATTTATGGTGTTCGTCGCACCGGCCTGGCTGTTCTTGCACTACCGCGGTAAGCATCAGGCTCAAAGCGCTCTTTCCGAAACGGAACGCGCGGATCTGGAGACCCTGACGCTGCAAGCGGAGCGGATGCTGGAGCGCATCGACACGTTGGAGGCCATTCTGGATAACGAAGTACCCGAATGGCGAAAACAAGAAGGACCGAGGTAACGCGCCGTAGAGGACGAACCATTCAAAGGTCTGAAAGCTGTCAGCATCACGCTGGGAAAAGCTGAGAACGTACTGAGCTGGAACGGCTACGGAACTCCCGCTCAAACTTAAAGGAGCAATCTTGAAAGATCGAGATGATCAATCTGATTCGCGGTCCGAATCACAGAAAGATACAAGTCAGGAGTTTACGGCTGCCATGTCGAGGCTTGAGAAGGCTGTGTCGGAACTGGTGACCGTGGCCACAGATGAATGGGGTGAACGCGCGACACGGGCGATCAACCAGACCTCCAAGCATCTGGAAGCAGAGCTCAGAATGAAAAAGCGCACGGAAGAAGATCCAGGCTTGAAGCGCGCCCGGGAGCGGCGCCGCAGACGCCGCAGATCACGTCATCGCTTTGATGATCGCGTGGAGAAGAAAACAGGGCGTCTGTATATAGACGGTCGCGATGAAAAAATTGCCGGAGTGTGTAGTGCGTTTGGCCGCTACTTTGGCATCGAGTCATGGATTGTCCGCATGATTGCGATTACGGGACTCATATTTATGCCGCAAGTAGTCTTCCCGGGCTACTGGATCGCGTACTTTGTGATTGAGAAACGTAAACCCAATCCTGGTGAGCATGAGGATGAAATGTTTGCCGATGAATACGATGAGCATGAGGACGGCTTCGAGGAGGAAGCGCAGGTGTCTGAGAAGAGCAGTCGGAAGAGTAAGAAGGATCGCCGCAAGGAGCGCAGGAAAGCCCGCAGCGACAAAGATGCAAAAGCTGAAGAGAACATGTTACCTCGGCATCGACTCCGCAGGGTCACCAGCGACATGACGGATGCCGAATTACGTTTGCGCCGCTTGGAAGGATACGTCACGTCAGATCGATACGAATTGCAGAGAGAGCTCCACCGGATAGAACGTGAGGGCGATGGCGAGGCGAACGCAGATGGAAGCAAGCCTCAGTCGGGGGAGCGCTAAGATGACCCGACCGCGATTCTATGTATTCATGTTTCAAATCAGTGTTGGCCTCACCTATCTCTTTTTGATGACGGCCGCCATTGGCCAATCCACGCAGCAGTCGGGAGCGGTCACGGTTGAGAACTTTGATCGCATTCACATGCAGGGTGATCTGCATATCGTTTTGGAGCCTCAGCCCAAGCGTACCGCTGCAGAGGCTGAGACCAGGAATGAGATTGAAATCCACGAGGCTGCGGATGAGTCCGGGGTTTCGCTGATCAACGTAGAGGTCGTGGACGGCACACTCTACCTGGAGGCGTTCGAAGAGCATTCGAACAGCGCACGCGAACCTCGCGTTGTTGTCCGGTATTCAACGCCGCTCAGGGAACTGGTTGCTCATGACTTCCAGACCGTTTCCGGCCAGATCTGGTCAGCCGATCAGTTTGCGCTCGAAGGTCACGGTCATGGAAGATTCGAGCTGCGTGACCTGCTCGCTAAAGGGCTTGCGGTGGACTGCAGCGGTGAAACCAATGTTCACATCAGCGGCGAAGTTGAAGTACAGAGCGTAAATTTGTCAGGCCGCAACCAGTACCATGCAGCAGCGCTCAGAACGGGCGCAACCCAGATTCGAGCTTCTGGTAACAACATTTTTGCCTTGCACAGTCGCGACTGGTTGGATGTAGATGTGCATGGTTCAGCGGTTGTCTCCTACCTGGGCAACCCATGGATATACAAAACGATTGTCGGCGACACCCGGCTCTTCAGACTTCCCGAACATCGCACGACTGCGTTATAAAGCTGAAGGCCAGATTTCTTAGAAATCTGCCGCTCGTAGAATTTACTAGAAACATTTAAGAGAAAGAAAAGGTAAGAGGCACAATGGACGTATTTACAATGGTAGCTGTCATCGTGGTGGTGGTTATCTTAGGTCGGACCTTTAACACATACCTTGAAAATCAACGCGCCAATGACGAATTGGCCGACCAGGTCGGAATTGAGGCAGAACTGGATGAGCTTCGCGAGCGGGTGGAAACGCTGGAAAAAATTGTCACGGACCCGAAGTTTCAATTACATCGAGAGCTTGATGCTCTGGAAGAGGAATCTTCCTAAACCCGCCTGGCGCTTGCACCCTGGAACACAGGGACCAACCTGTCTGGGCGATCGGTAAACACACCTGTCGCCCCCCAGTCGCGAAGTTTTTCAGCCAGCGAAACTTCATTTACGGTATAAACAAAAGATTGGTAGCCAGCCTCGGCGATCGCCTGGAGCCGCGCCTGAGTGGCAATGCGTGAAGACAAGTTCACCGCTACGGCGCTTAACGCCGCCGCGGTCTCGCGCCAGTCTTTGCGCCAACGATGATACAACGGTGCCACCTCGGTGCTGGTATCCAGATGTCTGAATTTCGACAGTTCCGCGTGATCGAAAGATGACACCAGCACTTCGATGTCTGGTTTTTGATCCGCCAGGAATCGGCTCACCGGTTCGGCTGTATCTGGTCCCTTGAGTTCAATGTTGAGCGCGAGCTCTCGCGCATGTGTCTGGTTGTTGTCAGCCCATGTGAGCATCAGTTCGACAACATCGACGAGCAGCGGTATCGGTTCACCGCCGCCCGCATCGCTCGTTGATCTGGCTTCAGCAGTTAACTCCTGACTCAAACCCTTTAGATTGGTTGTTCTGTCGAGATGGTCGTCATGGATCACGACGAGTTCGCCGCTCTGCGTGGCATAGACGTCAAGCTCCAGCATGCGACAGCCGAGATCAAGCGCGCGTTCGAAGGAGGGCAGCGTATTCTCCGGCACCAACCCGGCAGCGCCGCGGTGGCCGATCACGACGAAGTTTCTATCTGTAGATTTTACAGCGTCCAAGTGGTTTGCCTGTGGGGACTCACGCAAGAGACTGCTAGAATACGCCGCATGAGCTATCAAGTGCTAGCAAGAAGACTGCGGCCCGCGGGGTTCGATGCCCTGGTCGGTCAGGATCATGTGGTGCGGGCCCTTTCACATGCCCTGGACACCGGACGTGTGCATCACGCGTACCTGTTTACCGGCACGCGAGGGGTGGGCAAAACAACCATCGCCAGAATTCTTGCCAAGGCGCTTAACTGTGAGCAAGGCGTCTCTGCAAAGCCCTGTGAAGTCTGCTCCGTGTGCACGGAAATAAAAGAAAATCGATTTATCGACTTGATCGAGGTAGATGCCGCGTCACGCACGGGTGTCGATGACACCCGTGACCTACTCGAAAACGCGCAATATATGCCTTCGCGCGGTCGGTACAAGGTGTATCTCATCGACGAGGTGCACATGCTTTCTACGGCAAGTTTTAATGCGCTGCTCAAAACGCTGGAGGAACCGCCCGAACATGTGAAGTTCCTGTTGGCGACCACCGACCCGAAGAAAGTACCGGTGACGGTGCTCTCCCGTTGTCTTCAGTTTCAACTGAAAAACATGTCCAGAGGCACGATCGTCGACTATCTGAGCAAAGTTTTGAGCGACGACGCTGAAGACGAAGCCATTCAATTCGAAACGGAAGCCCTGGAGATTATTGCGCAGAGCGCTCAGGGCAGCATGCGGGACGCGTTGAGTCTGACAGACCAGGCGCTTGCCTATGGCCAAGGACAGTTGAACGCCCGCGATGTAGAGGCGATGCTCGGTGTGGCCGGCAGCGGTGCTGTTGCAGCGCTGATAGACGGTCTTGTTGCGGGGGATGCTTCTGCGTTGCTGGCATTGTGTGCAGAGCTTGAAGAAAAGAATGCCGACTTTACGGATCTGAATCGACGTCTGTTGCAGGACCTGCACAACATGGCTGTGAAGCTCGCTACCGGCGATGCAAATGTTCCGTTAGGTCCCGAAGAGATTCAGCTGTTCTATCAGATCGCGCTTACGGGATTAAAGGACATAGATTTTGCTCCGGAGCCGCGCACCGGTTTTGAGATGACGTTGCTGCGCATGCTGGCGTTTGCACCCGACGACTCAAGCCCAGTGCCACCGCGTGGCAAGAAACATACGCAGTCGGCGGCAGTTGAGCCTGCGCCGGACGACAAAGGCAGCCCAACCGAGTCCGCTCCGTTGCAGCCAGATGTTATGGAAAATGCGTCTTCACCTAGACAGGATGGCAGCGCGCCCGTCGCTGCGGTACTTGCCGCAGTCGATATCGACCCTCAACCATCCTCTGTCGAAAATATTGAGAAGGTTAGTGAGCCCGCTGTGGCGCCGTCGGATGAACCGCTGTACGAAGGTAAACCGTGGCATGAAATCGTAGCCCAGCTGAATATCGGTGGCGTTTCAAAGTCGATTGCGCAAAACACCAATCTCGTCAGTATAGGCAGTAGTGAGATCCATCTGCTGCTGGATGAGCAGCATGAAATGTTGCTCGGCGACAACCAGGTAAAACAACTCGAGCGGGCGCTTGGCGAAAATTTCGGCGAAGCCCTCAAACTTACGGTAACCACGGGCACCTTGAGTTTTGAAAGTCCCGTGCAACGTGATGTCCGTATTGCCAAAGAGCGTCAAGCGCAGGCAGAGGAGACGATCGGGTCGGATCAGAACGTTGCTCAATTGTTGCAGGAGTTTGACGCGCGGGTGGTCGAAGTAAAGCCAACATGACGTCGATGCATGTTCTAAATGATCAAGATTAGGTGAGTTAAGGAGAAAGCAGGTGAAAGGCATCGGTGACCTGATGAAACAGGCACAGGAGATGCAGGGCCGTATGCAGGCCATGCAGGAAGAAATTGCTGCTCTCGAAGTAGCGGGAGAAGCCGGTGCCGGTATGGTCAAGGTGGTCATGAATGGCCGCTACGAAGTGAGATCGGTAGAGATCGATCCAACGCTTATGTCCGAAGACAAGGAAATTATTGAGGACCTGGTGGCAGCCGCTTGCAACGATTGCGTGCGCAGGGTTGAGAAAACTCAAGCAGAAAAAATGTCTGAGCTGACCGGGGGGTTGAACCTGCCGTTTGGGAAACTGTTTTAGTGTCGGCAATCGAGAAGCTGATTGAGGCGTTAACCGTATTGCCCGGGGTTGGGCCGAAATCTGCTCAACGCATGGCGCTGCAATTGTTGCAGTCTGACCGTTCGGCGGGTCTGGAGCTTGCGCAGAGCCTTGATCTTGCGATGCGCTCTGTTCGTGAGTGTGCTGAGTGTCGGAATTTTACCGAGGCGGATGTCTGCCATATCTGCAGAGACGAGAATCGGGATGCCACAACGCTTTGTGTGGTTGAATCACCAGCTGATGTGCTGGCCATCGAAACAGCGGGTGGCTTCAAAGGGTACTATTTTGTTTTGCATGGCCGCCTCTCGCCGCTCGACGGCATTGGTCCGGAAGAGTTAGGCGTTGCAAGGCTGTTCGACCGGGTTGGAAAGCTGCCGTTAGAAGAGATTGTTCTTGCCACCAATCCTACTGTGGAAGGTGAGGCGACAGCACATTACATCGCCCAGGCGACACAGGGGATGGTGGCAAAAGTGTCTCGCATTGCCCACGGTGTACCCTTGGGTGGAGAAATTGAATATACGGACGGCGGCACGCTCGCTCACGCAATACAGGGACGGCGCACAGTTGGAAGCTGAGTGGGTTGAAAGTAACGAACAACTTGCCGAAGTGGCAGCCTTGTTCACGGATACGGTTGCGATCGATACCGAGTTTGTCCGTACCAATACGTACTATCCCATGCCGGGCCTCTACCAGGTGGCCTGTGGCAGTCGTGCCTATCTCCTGGATCCGCTCAAAATAGACGACTGGACACCCTTTCGAGCGGTACTTGAAGACCCCGGTGTGGTGAAAATCATGCACGCCTGTCTCGAGGATCTGGAACTCATTTACCATCACCTCAACTGCGTGCTGAAGAATGTATTCGACACACAGTACGCTCAAGCGTTTGTCAGTGAACATTTCAGTTTGAGTTATGCAAACCTGGTTGATGTGCGTCTTGGGCACAAGGTTTCCAAACACGAGACACGATCTAACTGGCTGCAGCGGCCACTCACGCCTGAACAGCTCGATTACGCGGTTGAGGACGTACTGCATCTGCAACCGTTGTACGATGGATTGGTCGATGAGCTGCGTCACGGCGACAAGCTTGAGTGGTTTCGCGAGGACATGCGCTTGCGTGAAACCTACTCACCACAAGATCCCGATCGCTACTACCAGCTTGTTAAGAAAGCCTGGCAGTTTAATCCACGTCAGTTGTCGCGACTGAAAGTCCTTTGCGCGTGGCGCGAACGGAAGGCGCAAACGCTCAACGTGCCTCGCAATCGGGTGGTTTGGGATGACCACCTCTATAAGTTTGCCAGGGCGGATCGCCTGTCTACGGGGTTTATCTATAGTGTTCTGCCGCGAGCGGTGGCCAGACGCTATGCGGAAGAAGTGATGTCCCTTGTGGGGCCAACGGAAGCGGAACCCGTGGGTGACGAAGTGGTGCCATTACCGAAGCCACTCACATCCCAACAGGGGGGCAAGGTAAAAGCGCTGCGTTCCGTCGGCTTGGAGCTGGCCGAGACACAGGGTATCGCCCCGGAATTGGTATGTCGGCGCCGAGACCTCGAAGATTGTGTTCGCTATCACACCAACCACGGTCGTCTCCCGGAAGATCTTGGCAGTTGGCGCCAGGTGCTTGTAGGTGATCGTTACATGCAGGTATTGAGTGGTCAGTGATATGACTGAAAATGATCAGAAAATTGATGTTGTCGCGTACAAGAGTTTGGTTAAGCCGGATGCCTACCTCATCGTGCCTGTGGCGAACGAGATAGATGACTTACCCGAAGCGCTCATCGCACAGTTTGGCGAACCTCAGAAGGTGGTGGAGTTTGAGCTGCACGAAGACCGTTATCTGGCCCAGGCTGACGCCAAGGTAGTCATGGAAGCATGTGCGAGTCAGGGATTTTACCTGCAGCTGCCAAAAGACGAGACCTTGAAGTAACGCTCCGATGGCATTCTGGCAAGAGAAGACACTCGCGGAAATGAGCGACGACGAATGGGAGTCGCTGTGTGATGGCTGTGCCAAGTGCTGCATGATCAAACTGGAAGACGAAGCGACTGCCGAGATTCACTATACGGCGATGGTCTGTGATCTGCTGGATCTCGATGCTTGTCGGTGTACAGCGTACCCAGATCGACACAGCTTGGTTCCTGACTGCGTGGTTCTGGATGCCGAGACGGCCCTTGCCTTTACCTGGTTGCCGAAGAGCTGCGCTTATAGAACGCTCGCAGAAGGTAGAGACCTGCCGGAGTGGCACCCCCTTGTCAGCGGTGACACTGATTCCGTTCACAAGGCGCAAAGATCGGTTCGCGACAAAGTGATCCCGGTTGGGCAGGTGCATGAAGAAGAGCATGAGGAGATGGTCATTCAATGGGTGGAAATCTAAGTGGATAACTACGCCATCGCCTGGGTTGTCATCGTGGTTGCCGGGTGTCTGGGCGCGTTCGGTTTTTGGCAGGCGCTCGCCTTTATCCGCTCGTTTACGCTGCGTGCAGTGCCGGTAGCCCTGGCGTTTGCGCTGCTCGTAATTCCTGCGCCACTGCCCTCGGGGCAAGGTAGTTTTGCGCCCGCGTTTCTGGTGCTTATATTCGAAGCTTTTTTTCAGCGCGAAGGCGATCCGGCTCAGAGCATGGCGATCCTCCTGTTTGGCACGTTAGCCACATTGATCGTCAGTGTGTTAATCGCATTCCTCATCTCCAAGCGCCTGGCCAGGCGCGCCGGCGCGCAGCCTGACGAGAGCGCTGCTTCAGGCGATAGTGATCCTACTGGTCGCAGTGAAAAAACGGGTGTTAAACAGGAACCGGACCTCTCCCAGAACGCTTAGAATCCCGGCCAGCCGAGACTGTGCGCCTGACCGGCGAATCGGCACAGCGCTGCTAGACTAAATTGAGGTAACTACGAAACGCGTACGTACTCGCTTAAGTCGAAAGTGTCTTTATCAGCCCTATCTCGATCAATCCACCGGTCATGCTGGTGCATTTGCCTCGCCTGGTTTTTTGGCGTGTCTTCTGGTGCGGCGCTGGCTGACGATCTGGACGTGAGAATTGTGGTCGATTCGACCGTTCGGCAGACAGAACGAGACTCGCTCAAGTTGCGGCAGGCGGCAATGCAACAGCTCATACAAAGCCTGCCAGACAACGCGACAGGGTCGCTCTGGAGCTATGGGCAAAGCACCAGACGATTGGCAAAACATGGACCCACCAGTGGCATGTGGAAACAGGTTGCCACCATACACACGGAACACCTCGCACCACAGGGCAGGTTTGCTGACTTATTGGGTGCGCTCGCGCGTGTTCTCTGGGACTTGGAACAGGCCGATAGAGGTCCCGTGCAGGTAGTGCTTATCAGCAATGGCCATGTTGCCATGGCCGATTCGAGCCTGACAGACGCCAGCCTGGCGACAATGAAAAACCGATTTGCACCGTCATTGAAACGGCATCGTGTGACGGTACACACGCTTGCGGTCACGCCTGCGATAGATGGCGATAATATCGAGTTAATGCGCCAGCTATCGGATGCCACCGGCGGCGTACACCTGGCTGTGGGTTCGCTGGATGAAGTGCACAACGCGGTGGTTGATCTCGCGCGATTGTTGCGCGCCCAACCAGAGGCCATTGTTGATGGCCGAGGCCGCTTTCAGATTGCGCCCGGCACTGAGCGATTGACAGTGATGTGGCGTGCGGAAGATGAAACGCCGTATCTCATTCGTCCGGATGGCGGTCGTCTCAGCAGAGACAACCACATCGAGAACGGTCGCTGGGTGGTTGGCAACAGCTTTGAAATGGCCACTCTCGACTCACCTGCGCCCGGGTGGTGGCAGGCGACAAGCGTCACCCCAACCGCGCTTGGGGTAATTTCAGACCTCAATATTGTCGTCGAAGGGCTAGAGAGTCCCGTTGTACCTTCTGACGAAAGTGCCGCGCGCGTGATACTGCTGAACGCCGGGAATGTGATCGAATCCAGTGGCTTTCTTGATCTGCTCGATGTGCGTGCCTACCTGGTGGACAATGGTGTGCGCCAACCACTGCCTGTCGATCGGGATGGCGATGGCTACAACGCCTACTTTGTTCATCTCAAAGACGGTGCATTTGAATTTGAAGTGGAAGTGGTAGGGCCCACGTTCAGTCAGAAACGGGTTGTGCCTTTCCATGCGCAGAATCCGCTGCGCATCGATGTGCGCGCGGATGCGGCGGGCAACGTCTCTGCCTGGTTGTCATTCAGTCATGGCGAGGTGGACTACAGCACGCTGAAAGCGGTCGCCAAAGTGCGTAAACCGCCGCAATTGGGCCTGATGGTGCCGGGGCAGAAGATGCCCAATGGGTTATGGGAAATTCCGATTTCCGAACGTGAGGGTATATTGGAAATCACTTACTCTTTATCTGGTAACTATCTGAACAAAAAGGGATTTTTCGTAAAAACGAAACCGGTAGCACTCACGTTACCGCTGAGCGAGGATGGCGAACAGCACTTTTTCAGCGCGGATGGTGCGCGGCTGAACCGAGAGGCGTATGCAGCGATTGCGGGGGAATCCGAAAATCTCATCGGGTTCGATGATACCGGTCCTGCTCAAGTGAGCTCGCAGCCGGAGACCGGCGCCGCTGCTTCGGGGAATAATCCAGGGGGTGATGCGGCGGTGTCCACGTTGGAGCCGGAATCCCCGGTACTGTCTTTACCCCTTTGGTTTGTTGCCGCCATCTCATTGGTCAGCCTGCTGCTTGGTGGGATTATATGGTGGTTATTCCGGCCCAAACCCCTGGCCGATCTGGATGTCATACTGCCCGATACGGAACCCGAACCAGCGTAATTCACAATGGATCAGCTTGAAAATACGCCATCTGGCTGCTGTGGCGCACACTTGCGGGTATAGATACCCTCAATTAAAGTAGACTGCTTTGCACAGCGCTCAATTTAGGGGAGTGCACTTCGGGGCAAAACCGCAGTTCTTACCTATTCAGGAAGCTCCTGTTAGAGGATTCCTGGCAGGGAAACTAAAAAGAACACTTCGCGGTTTTTCTATCTTGCTTCTTGCTGGCTTTACGCCTGCTACTGGGCAGACCGGAAAGGGAGAAAGCTCGCAGTAAGAGCTGGGCAGCTTTGCGGCAACCGTTTTGTGGAAACTGAAGGGCCAAAAGCCGGGCAAAAGCTAGGTAATACACGTTAATAAACGCCAACAAGTGGAATGAAGCTGAATGATTTTTGAAAGCACAGAAGAATATATATCGACAGACGAACTGAGTATGGCGGTCGATGCCGCGGTGAAGCTGGAGCGTCCGCTGTTGATCAAAGGTGAACCGGGTACGGGTAAAACCATGCTCGCAGAACAGGTAGCTGCCTCCCTCGGTATGGAATTGATCGAATGGCACATCAAATCATCTACCAAGGCGATTAACGGACTGTATGAATATGACGCGGTCTCCCGCCTCAGAGATTCTCAGTTGGGCGATGAGCGCGTAGCTGACATCAGAAACTACATCAAGAAGGGTAAGCTCTGGGAAGCGTTCGAGGCAGAAGAGCGCGTGGTGCTCCTGATCGACGAGATAGACAAGGCTGATATCGAATTCCCCAACGACCTTCTGCAGGAACTCGATCGCATGGAGTTTTTCGTCTACGAAATCGGCGAGACGATCAAAGCGAAGCAGCGACCGATTGTGATCATCACTTCGAACAACGAAAAGGAACTGCCCGACGCGTTCCTGCGCCGCTGTTTCTTCCACTACATCAACTTCCCAGATCGTGACACGATGCAGCAGATCGTCGAGGTGCATTTCCCATCGATCAAGCAGGAACTGGTGAAGGAAGCGATGGAGATCTTCTTTGATGTACGCAAAGTGCCTGGTTTGAAGAAGAAGCCATCCACATCAGAGCTGATCGACTGGTTGAAGTTGCTGATGGCGGACGATATTCCTGACGAGATTTTGACCAACCGCGACCCGAGCAAGGCGATTCCGCCGCTTTACGGTGCGTTGGTGAAGAACGAGCAAGACGTGCATCTGCTTGAACGACTGGCCTTTATGAACCGTCGAGATTCGCGCGGCTAAGCGAACGCATTAAATTCACCCAGAAGAGGGTAAAACGTGCTCATAAACTTTTTTCTGACTCTGCGAAAGTACAAGGTACCCGTCACAATCCGTGAACTCATGGACTTGTTGGCGGGTCTGCAGTTACAACTGGTCTACGCCAACGTCGATGATTTTTATCTGTTCAGCCGCACAGCGATGTGCAAGGACGAGAAAAACTACGACAAGTTTGACCGCGCGTTTTCTGCTTATTTCAAGGGCCTGGACGATCTTCACGGCCTGCTCGAATCACTCATTCCTGATGAGTGGCTGCGCCGTGAATTCGAGAAGTCACTGACACCAGAAGACCTGGAGCAGATCGAAGGGCTCGGTGGCCTGGAAAAGCTGATCGAAGCATTCAAGGAAGCCAAGGAAAAGGCTGAACAAGAGGCCCAAGAGGGCAAAGAAGGTGAAGAGGGCGAAGAAGGCGAGGCCGACCGTGACGGCAAAAACGGGCCGGGAGGCAAAGGTAAGGGTAAGAAGAAAAAAGCTAAGAAGGTCTGGGATGAGCGGCAGTACAAAAATCTGGACGACTCCGTAGAGCTTGGCACGCGCAACATAAAAATGGCGCTCAGAAGGTTGCGCAAGTTTGCTCGTTCGGGGATGGATGAAGAACTGGATATGGATAACACCATCAAGTCGACCGCCCACAATGGTGGCATGCTCGATATCAAGATGCGTCCAGAGCGGAAAAACCAGGTGAAGGTCCTGCTGTTTCTCGATATTGGCGGGTCCATGGATGCGCACGTCAAAATCTGTGAGGAGCTGTTCTCAGCGACCCGCACAGAGTTTAAGCATCTTGAGAGCTACTACTTCCACAACTTCATTTATGAATCGGTCTGGAAAGACAATCGTCGACGCATGAGCGAGAGGATTCCGACTTGGGAAATTCTCAACAAGTACTCTCAGGACTACAAAGTTGTATTTGTCGGCGACGCCACCATGGCGCCATACGAGATCACCCATGCAGGTGGAAGCGTAGAACACTGGAACGAAGAGCCTGGTGTTGCCTGGATGGAGCGTTTTACGGGTCTGTATGACAAGCTTGTCTGGTTAAACCCGACACCGCAGGAAACCTGGGAATACTCCTCTTCGGTGACGATGACGCAGGATCTGGTGAACGGCAATATGTTTCCTCTCACCATTCGCGGCCTTGAGGAAGGTATGGGCGAACTCTCCAAGTAGCCGACAATCGACCGCCTGATGTGATCTGTTAGAGCTGTACGCTTGATGCGGATCATACAGGCAAGATCTTTCAAAACGGCCCGCATGTGGCCGTTTTCGTTCTGGGGACAAACAAACCTGGTTCGTTAGGACTTATGCCACCAACAGCAGCTCAGGAACTCATGCGTCGTGATGAGTTTAGATTCTCTAAGGGACGCCTGAGTGCCGAAAAAATTGAAGCTTCGAAATTACTCGTAGAGCAGCGAGGTGTGACGCGCGGGCAGCTCAATTGTGCGTTGAACCCTGAGTTGCCAATTGCAGAGGGTGCTGCGGAAATTGAGGCGGCACTCCGCGACCATCAAGTGGTTGTCGTGGCAGGTGAAACAGGTTCGGGCAAAACCACGCAGTTACCCAAAATCTGCCTGCAGCTGGGTTATGGCCAGCGTGGTTGGATAGGTCACACGCAACCTCGCAGATTAGCGGCGCGCACCGTGGCGGCGCGCATCGACGAAGAGTTGGGCAGGGTTCCTGATAGCGTGGGTCACGCGGTCAGGTTCAGCGATACGGTGGCTGAGGGGACGTTGGTCAAGGTGATGACCGATGGACTGCTGCTCACAGAGATCCGTCGCGACCGCTTCCTTGAAAACTACGAAGTGCTTATTATCGATGAGGCCCACGAACGTAGTTTGAATATCGATTTTCTCCTTGGCTACGTGCGGCGCCTGCTGGCAAGGCGGCAGGATCTCAAAGTTGTGATTACGAGCGCCACCATTGATGTGGAGCGTATGAGTGAGTTTTTTGGTGATGCACCGATCGTCAGTGTGGGCGGGCGCACATACCCGGTAGAAGTTGTCTATCTGGATGAACCTGTGGATCTGGTTTCCGGCATCTGTGATGCCCTCGATGATATTCAGACGCGTCCCTATCAAGGCGCATCCGATGTGCTGGCGTTTTTCTCCGGGGAACGGGAGATTTTTGAAGTCTCAAAAGAACTCAGGAAACACTACGGCCAGCGCTGGGAAGTGTTACCACTCTACGCCAGGTTGTCTTATTCGGAACAACAGAAGGTGTTTCGCACCAGCTCGGCGAAACGACGGATAGTACTTGCGACCAACGTCGCAGAAACGTCGCTGACGGTGCCGAATATCGGCTTCGTGATCGACCCCGGTTTTGCTCGAATTAATCGCTACAGTTATAAATCCAAGCTCGAGCGTTTGCCGATCGAACCTGTAGCGCGAGCAAGTGCCGATCAGCGCAAAGGGCGATGCGGGCGCATAGCACCCGGAGTGTGTTTCAGGCTTTATGACGAGCAGGACTACCTGTCTCGTCCAGAGTTCGCAGACCCTGAGATTCGCCGGGTTAATCTCGCTTCTGTGGTTTTGCAGATGCATGCGTTTGCGCTCGGAGAAATCCAGACTTTTCCGTTTATTGACCCACCTGATCCGCGCGCGGTAAAGGATGCGATACGGTTACTGAGCGAGCTCGAAGCACTCAGGGGTGACAAACTTACGAAAATTGGTCAGCACATGGCAGCCCTGCCGGTGGACCCGCGACTTGCACGCATGCTGGTAGAGGCGAACCAGCAGGGATGTCTTCGCGAAGTCTCGATTATCGTCGCCGGGCTTGCGGTTCAAGATCCCAGGGAAAGACCGCTGCAAGCGCAGCAGGCGGCTGATCAGGCGCATCAGCAATTTGCAGATCCCAACAGTGACTTTCTGGCATGGCTGAATCTATGGGATTGGTTGGAGGAGACCCGACAGACAAATACGCGCAACGGCTTTAATCGGGTGCTCGCCAAACACTTTGTCAGCCCGTTGCGTGTGCGCGAGTGGCGTGAAGTACACCGACAGCTGCGGCAGGTATGCCGCGACCTGAAGTTCCGGGAAAATTCCGAACGCGCATCCTACAGCGCCATACACGAAGCGATTCTTGCAGGCTCTCTCAGCTTGATCGCGATGCACGATGAAAAGGGCAACTATCTTGGTCCTAGAAATTTAAAGCTGCGCCTTTTTCCCGGCAGTGGCGTTGAGAAATCACCTAAATGGGTAGTCGCTGCCGAAATTGCGGAAACCAGCAGGGTGTATGCCAGAAGTGTCGCCAAAGTTGAGGCACGCTGGATAGAAAGAAGGGCCGGGCATCTGGTCAAAAAACAGGTCAGTGAACCCGGGTGGCATCTCAAGCGGGGTGAGGCGGTTGCACGACAACGGGTGCTGCTGTACGGCTTGACGCTTGCTGAAAATCGCTTGGTGAGCCTGGTCCACGAAGACCCCGATCTTGCACGAGAGTTTTTTCTCCGCGATGGTCTTGTAGCCGGTGCTGTTGAAAATCCGCCGCCGTTTCTCAGTAAAAATTTACAAGCCGTTGCACGTGTTCGAGATCTGGAAGCTAAGGGACGCCGACGTGATCTCCTTGTAGACGATGCGGAGTTGGTTGCGTTTTATGCGGCGCGTATTCCTGCTGACGTGGTTAGAGTAAAAGATCTGCGGGCGTGGTTGCGAAAGGCTGATGAATCTGAGCTGCTCATGAGTGAGGCGTTTCTCACCCGACAAACAGATGTAAGCCTTACCGAGACTGCATTTCCCAGCCGCCTGGAGTTTGGTGAGGTGAGCCTACCGTTGAAGTATCGGTTTGCGCCTGGCGAAGTGAATGATGGGGTAACGCTCATTGTGCCCGTCGGCTTGTTGCCGCTCCTTTCTGCAGAACGGCTGGAGTGGTTTGTGCCGGGCTTTTTCGCCCCTTTGATCGAGCAACTTCTGCGCTCGCTGCCAAAAACGAAACGAAAAACGTTGGTCCCGCTGCCAGAAAAAGCCAGTGAACTGGCGCAACACCTCACTCACGTAGATCGATTTGGCGATGGCCGCCTTGTCGGCGCGTTGGAGGCTTTGTTGCGCGACTGGTATCGCTTGGACGTGTCGGTCTCGGACTGGGATAAGAGCAGAGTGGAGCAGCGACTCAAGTTCTTTGTTGAGGTGGTGGATGACCAAAAGAAAGTGCTTGCCCGCGGTCGCGAAATCAACGAGATCAAAGACAAACTGCTGGGCGGCGAGAAGCCGGGGGAACAGATTGAAGAAGTGCATTCCGGCGGTGGGAAACCACTGAAGGAATTTCCCGCAAGCGTGCTTCAGGATACCGTTGTGGTGGGGCGAGGAGCGGCAAGAAAGGTCAAATACCCGGCTCTGGTCGACGCGGGTGAACACGTGGCACTCCAGCTGTTCGACTCAAAGGCGAAACAGACCGAGGCACACAGAGGCGGGCTGATCAGGTTGGCGTCGTTCAACCTTGGCCCAGCGCGGCGTTACTTCAGAAAAGAGTTGGATAAACACCGCGAGCTTGGGCTGCTGTTTGCGCCGCTTGGCAACGCGGAGGCGATGAAGGCAGAAATTCTGAACAACGTTCTATGGTATTGCTACTTTGACGGTATGCCCTGGCCAGCTAATCAAGCCGAGTTTGATTTCAGGATGGAAGACAAACGCCCCCAACTCGCCGAGGTGTTTCAAAAAACATTGGATACCTTCGCTGAAGTTGTGCGCCTGCGGCATGAAGTTATTACGGCGTGTGACAAGTTAACCGGAGTCGCGTTTGCTGCAAGTTGTGAAGATGTGAAAGTTTGCGTCGAAGAGATAACGGGTGGCGGTGTTCTTACCAGCACTCCATTTGTCTATCTGGGGCTCTTACCGAGGTATCTGGAAGGGCTGCAATACCGATTGGCAAATCTGTCAGGGCGCGTACCCAAAGATCAAACTCTGATGGCGGGCGTCCAACCTCTGGAAGCGCGGTGGCGCGAAATCTCCACGCATGAACTTGCGGAAACTGATCGTGTTCAGGCGCTGCGCTTTTTGTTGATGGAGATGCGGTTGCAGCTTTTTGCAGAGCCGGTGGCTAAACGGAAAGTGGAGGCACATGGGCTCGATACCTCATATCTTGGTGGACAGTGGAAGGCAAGCGCTAAGCGGGTAGAGCAAGCATTACACGAGGAAGAGCGCAGGATAGGGCTGGCCTAGAGCTCGAACTTCGGTTGCCGCCCGGGTCTCAAATCATGAAATTTGGCGGCATAATGGAACCAATGTATGTCGGAATAGTCATAACAACCGGACGCTGTGTAACGCGAGGTAATTTCGCCCAGGAACCGGCGTTTGTAACCCAAACTCAATGGAGAAATTATTAATGTCCAAGTTCAAATTGAAGCCCATCGCTGCTGTTGTTGGTACCGCTCTTGCGGCGTCCGTAGCCAGTGCGGACACCAGCGTCGATGAGGATGCGTTGTTTACGGCAAATGACCTGACCAGCGGATATAACGTACTCGCAGACAAACATGGTGAAGGTAAGTGCGGCGAAGGCAAATGCGGTGAAGGCAAGTGCGGCGAAGGCGACGACAAGGATGGCGAAGGCAAATGCGGCGAAGGCAAATGCGGCGAAGGCGATGATAAGGCCGGCGAAGGCAAGTGCGGTGAAGGCAAATGTGGCGAAGGCGACAAGGATGCTGAAGGCAAGTGTGGCGAAGGCAAATGCGGTGAAGGCGACAAGGATGCTGAAGGCAAGTGCGGCGAAGGTAAGTGTGGTGAAGGTAAGTGCGGAGGCGCTGCTTAATCAGACTGATTAACCGTCATGTCTTATGTGGTGCAAGGCGCTGGGTTGGGTTTAAGACGAGGTCTCGTCGGCCCACTCAAAGTCTACGAACAGGAAGTTGGTCCCCTCGAGCGGGTGATCGACTTTTTCGAAGTTGCACCTGAAAACTGGATTGGGGTTGGGGGTCGTTTTGGCCGCCAACTCCATTCTTTTACAGATCGATTTCCGTTCCTGTGTCATGGCTTGTCATTGTCGGTTGGCGGACCGGCACCTCTGGACATGGATTTTGTCCGCGAGGTTAAAGACTTTCTTGACGAATACAAAATCGCAGCTTATTCAGAACACCTCAGCTACTGTTCCGATGAACAAGGCCATCTTTATGATCTGCTGCCAATCCCATTTACAACGGATGCGGTGAACTACGTTGCCGAGCGTATTCTGCGAATTCAGGATGTTTTACAGCGTCGCTTGATCATTGAGAACGTCAGCTTTTATGCAGCACCTGGGCAGGAGATGGAAGAAATCGACTTCATCAACGCCATCCTTGCCAAAGCGGATTGCGAACTGTTGCTGGACGTGAACAACATCTACGTTAACAGCGTCAACTTTCGTTACGACCCGCTCAACTTTCTGCAAAAACTCGATACCAGTCGAACCGCATACATCCACATTGCGGGCCATTACCGTGAGGCAGAAGATCTGCGCGTAGATACGCATGGCAGTGCGGTAGAGGAAGACGTCTGGCAACTGCTGGACGCTGCGCTTTCCATGTTGCCCGGTGTCCCGGTACTGCTTGAGCGAGACTTTAATTTTCCTCCCGTGGTCGAACTTGTCGATGAATTGATGCGGGTGCGAGGCGCGCAGCAAGCAGCTGCCGCGTGAACTTCAGGTAAAAGCGGTGACAAGCGGACTCAATCGAGAGCCATTCAAAGACGTACAGTTCGATTTTGCGTCGCATATTCGTGATCCTGAAGGGCATGCAAGACCTCAAGAAGTCGAAGCACGCAGGATGCAGATCTATGTCGACCTCTTTTTCAATAACGTTGAGAGCTTTGTTGCAGGTGCGTTTCCTATTGCCAAGCAATGCCTTGATCGAGACACCTACCGAGCTTTAGTCAGAGAATTTTTAGCGCAATATGGTTGCACGACGCCGTATTTCCTCGAGATCTCACAAGAGTTTCTTAACTTCTTAAGCGAGCGAGGTCTGCACGGTTTACCATCTTTTCTGCTGGAGCTATGTCACTACGAGTGGGTGGAGCTGGCGCTGGATGTGGCCGAGGAAGACGACCGAGGAGAAGCGGGTAGTGTTGTAAGGCCTGGAGAATATGTTCGATCGCCTCTTGTGATGAGGCTGGCTTATCAGTTCCCTGTACACGAGATCGGCCCGGACAATCAGCCTGAACAGGCGCCGGAAGTGCCGACTTATCTCATCGTTTACCGGAATTCGGCGCTTGCGGTCAGGTTTGTGCAAATTAATGCCCTGAGCTACGCCTTGATGGATGTCCTGGAAAACGCGCTGCCTCTGCCTGATATTGTCGACCATGCCATGGCGTTGCTCGCGGGTAGCGGCACGGACGTCGCACGGGAAAAAATTGCTACCCAGACCCAGGACCTCCTCGATACCTGGGTGAATCAAGGGCTACTTATCAAGGGTTGAGGCAAAAGTCTTTGTTAAATCATGTACTTGTACTTAAGCTTATCTAGGAGTAGGGTGCCGCTCGCATAAAACGGTATCCCGGCGCTACTTACGTTACATGAGCCTTTTGGTTTTAGACCCGGATATTGCTGACCAAGACAGCACAGGCGCGCAACTGGTCAAGCGGTTCACCGAGCTACAATTCATCACATTCGACACACCCGACCCCCGCACAGCTGCCAGTCTCTGTCGTCAGGGTAACGTGGATCTCCTGTTCTGTTGTGATCGTCAAAGCCTAGCGGCGCTGGACGATATCCAGGCCGGGGTTGGACTGGTTGTGGTCGCCGATGTTATTCCCGAATCCGAAGATCTCCTGGCAATGATGCGTGGCGGCGCGTTGGATGTGCTGCTGTGGCCGGCGGAGGCGGCGCATCTGCGAGAACGCGTCGGGTTATTGCTCGCACGTATTGAACGCCAGGTGGCGGATCTTAATGCTCAGGTTGGTCACCTACGTTCGGAGCTCGAGCGCGATCAGCGTGCCGGTCAGTATATTCAGATGGGCATGTTGCCACCGAATCCCATGGGCATTGGGCACCTTCGACTGCAACATAGAGTCGTACCATCACTCATCCTGAGCGGCGATTTTGTTGACTACTTCCAGATTTCCGACAGATATGCAGCCTGTTATGTCGCAGATGTTGCCGGACATGGAGCGAGTTCCGCATTTGTAACCGTGTTGCTGAAGAACTTTTCAAGACGGCTGCGGCGAGAGTACAGAGTCACCATGTTGTCCAACCCAGGCGAGATACTCGCCTGGATCAATGGGGAACTGCTGGATCAAGGGATCGACAAACACGTGGCAATGTTTTTCGCGATCATAGATATGCAGGACCACCAGCTGCACTATGCCAACGCCGCCCATCTACCGCCGGCGGCGCTGCTCGTTGATGGGGAACTCACATTTCTGGAACAAAAAGCCAAACCACTGGGTTTGTTTCCTGACTTAGAATATGCCTCGTTGACTGTACCTTTTCCTTATGGAGCGAAGTTGGTGGTGTTCTCGGATGGTGTGTTTGATCTTTTGGCGGATGCGCCGATAACCGATAAGGAACAAACCCTGGGTGAAGCGATCAAATCGAGCAGCGATATGGATAGCTTGTGGTCCATTTTCGATCCAAATCTTGTCGGTCCTGACGACGTCAGTTGTCTCATGGTTCAGCACGGGGTCTAGACTGAAGAAGATGCAGTTTATGATGTTGCAGGAAGGAGTGGCGTGAGCGGTCGAATTCTGGTCGGAGATCATGAAGGGGTCTATGTCGTCCGTTTTGAAGGCGATGTTCGAGTGACTTTGTCTGGAAGCTTTGACCACTACATCGAGCGGATGCTGGAGAACCCTGAGTTTCGATCTGTGCTTGTGGATCTGTGTGATGCGGTCGCAATCGACAGTACGTCACTGGGTGGGTTGGCAAAGCTTTCCATCCGGGTACAGCAGCACGCACATAAAATTCCGACGCTGGTATGTACCTCGCAGGACATCCTGCGCGTGCTGGAAAACATGGGCTTTGATGATATTTTTGCCATCGTTGGTGACGAATTCGAAGTGGATAGTCAGTTGGCAGAGCTGCCGGTGCCCCACGACATGAGCAAGGGAGAGATGCGCGACAAGGTGATCGAAGCGCATCGCACCCTGATGGCGATGAACGAGACGAACCACAATACATTTGCTGATCTGGTTGCAGCGCTGGAAGCCGAAGCCAGTATTCAGGAAGACAAATCACAACAATCGAATGGCGGCGTGGGGACTTAGCGGATGTTGGGTAGCGATTCCGCACGCGCGCTGTTGCTTGGAGTCCTGGTATCGCTTGCACCGGTTGTGTCAGCAGAGATTTATCGTTGGGTGGATGAGGACGGCAAGGTTCACTTCAGCGACGAAAAACCAGCAGGCAACAAGGCGGAAACGCTGGACCTTGAAGTGCCAGAGGTAGGTGAACCTGATGAAGGTGAATTGCGCAGGCGTGAGCTGCTTAAAAATGCGGAAGAGGACTTTGCCTACAAGCAACGTCGCGCCGCAGAAGACGCCCGGCGTGATAATCGATCGCGTATAGATGCGCCCACGCATTACGGCGCTGACAAACTCTGTGAAGAAGCACGCATTCGTTATGGTGTGCTGCAGGAGCCGATGCCCATCTACTGGACAAATGACAACGAGCTGCGGCCAGCGTGGTCAAACGATACCTACAAGGGAGAGCGCACCTACGTTGCGGATGATGAGCGGCCCGAACTGATCAGGGCGGTGCGTGAAAACATGTCCCGCAGTTGCGCGGAACCTGATGATATGGACGCGCAGTACTGGACCTATCGAGACTGGGAACACGAGCAGTGGTGTGCAGCGTTTAAAGCGAAGGTCGCAGCAGCGCGGCTGCCCAGATCGCGAACCCCGCGGAACACGCTCAAAAAGTTGGAAGAGGAATACGCCCGCGATTGTTAGCGGATATGCGCCAGGGGAGTTGAGGCTAACCTTCCCGAGCCGCCAATTTACCGGCAATAAAGTCTTTGTGTGATACATAGATCAAGTCGGAGATACGTCTGATCATATGTTCTTCCAACGGTGCAATCTCGTTGTCAGCATAAGCGATCCGCCAAAGCGCAAAGACAATCTCCCGTTTAGTGGCAACATCGAGATGTTCGTTGATGATGGACGTGTAAGGATGCAGCCCGACGGCGTCTTCATGCAAAGCCTTCGCCTCATCGATCAGCGCGTCAATGTCCGCCGGTGGCAGGTCGAAGGTTGACTGCAGAGTCGTTCGCAAAGCACTCATTTCGGCGTCAGCGATATCATGATCCGCCCAGCACACCTCCAGCATCAGTGCGCAGGCAGCAAGCTGCGGTAGCATGGTATTGCTGCTGGGGGGTTCTTCTTCCTGGACGAGCGAGCGAAAAAATTTAAGCATGGACGAGTTGGAAGCGCGGTTCAAAAACAGCGGCTAATGCCTCTTCGATGAGCGTTGCATCTCCGGTCTTCAGGCGTTGGGCGTCGCTCAATATTCTGCGAAAGCGTCGCGCGCCACGCTGGCCGTTCATGGTGTGGAGCAGCGGCTTTGTGAGCGTATTTAATCGCGCGCCCTCTTCCAATTGGGTGTGAGCATAGCGGGTGTATGTGCGGATAAGCTCCGTCAGCGACACCGCAAAACCAGGGTTGAACAGGTGTTGTTCGCACTCGGCGAGCAACGCCGGATTGTTATAAGCGCTGCGGCCGATCATTACCCCATCAGCCCATTCCAGTTGCCGCGTTACCGCTTCAACGGACGTGATGCCGCCGTTCAGGACAACCGTGTAGTGAGGGTGGTCGCGTTTTACTTTTTCGGCACGCTCATACTGGAGTGGGGGTACTTCTCGGTTTTGTGCGGGCGTGAGTCCAGACAGGATCGCTTTGCGGGCATGCAGATAAAATTTCTGGCAGCCTGAGGTGCTGACTGTGCCCAGGAAGTCCGCCAGGAGTGTATCGCTGTCGTGGTCGTCGACGCCGAGCCTGCACTTTACCGAAATCGGGATTGATACCGCGTCGCCGATGGCTTTCATACAGTCGCGGACAAGTTCTGGTTTGAGCATCAGGCAGGCGCCAAAAGCGCCGTTCTGGACGCGGTCTGACGGGCACCCGACGTTCAGGTTGATCTCATCGAATCCCAGGCGTTCTGCCTCCCTGGCGCATAGAGCGAGGTCTGCAGGGTCTGAGCCACCGAGCTGCAGCGCCACCGGATGCTCAGCCTCATGAAAACGCAGGAGATCCCAACGCTTGCCATATTTAAGTGCGCCGGTGGTGACCATTTCCGTGAAAAGGAGGGCCGATGGGCTGTAAAGACGGTGCAGATAACGGCAGTGACGATCTGTCCATGCCATCATGGGCGCAACAGCGAGGATTTTGGCGGCGTTCATATTTGCATCATACATTGTGCAGATTCTTGAGGGGCAAAATCTGTAGAAATGTTGCGTTTTCGGCCTGATAACAGGCTTTCAGCAGGCTGTAAATTTTCTATGTTATTGATTATAAAGGAAATAAATAGGTTTTCGGTCAGAAACATTCAGAAACAACCTGTTTCATATTTTTCCATATTTGTCTCCATTTTTTCTTCATTTTTGTTGCGTTTGTTTGTATAGTTCGTCGCCAAGCTATTGATAGTAAAAGCCTTTGGGACGGGGACACTTTACTGACAGCAAATTAACTCATGAGCAGTCAGTAACAGGGCGCTAAGGCACTTCTCTCAAGCAGCACGCGACGCAAGATTCGGGTCGTGAGAAAAATAATAGGTAAAACAAAATTAATAAGCGATCTACACACCCCGTCATTGGACGAAATGTCGCAATCGCTAGAAGTGGAAAGTAGCAATCCTATGCTGAGACAAAGAACCATTAAGCAGGCGGTGCACGCTATAGGCATCGGCGTACACTCTGGTGAAAAAGTACGCATGACCTTACGCCCAGCGTCAGCAAACACAGGCATCGTGTTTGTTCGCGGCGATATTTCAAAACAGGCATCCGTCCTGGCGAGTGCTGAGAACGTCACCGATACAACACTCTCGACCAGCCTCGGTCAGGAAGGTGTGCAGGTCGCCACAGTGGAACACCTGATGTCCGCACTGTGGGGACTGGGTATTGATAACCTCATTGTTGAACTGTCCTCTGAGGAAGTGCCCATCATGGACGGCAGCGCATCGCCGTTCGTTTACCTCATCGGCACCGTTGGTATCGTCGAACAGGATGCGGCAAAGCAGTTTATCCGTATCAAGCGCGATATTTCGGTGACCCAAGGCGACGCGATTGCGACGCTCAAGCCCTTTGCCGGGTTCAAGGCGGAATACACTTTTGTAGCCGACCACCCGGTGTACAACCGCTATCCAAAAACTGCCGAGTTGGATTTCAGTAACACTTCCTACGTAGATGAAGTCAGCCGTGCCCGCTCTTTTGGCCTCGTTAAAGAACTAGAGCAGGCACAGGCGATTAACAAGTGTTTGGGTTCCAGCCTGGAAAATGCAGTAGGTATTGATGAATTCAGCGTGGTTAATGAAGACGGACTGCGGTACCAGGATGAGTTTGTGAAACACAAGCTCCTCGATGTTATCGGCGATCTGTACCTGCTTGGCAAACCACTGCTGGGCGCATTTGAAGGTTACAAGTCTGGTCATGCGCTTAACAACAAGCTGGCCAGAGCATTGTTACGTTGTGAGGATGCCTGGGAAATCGCGACCTTTGAGACGCCTCAGGAAATCGAAGCCGGCGAGCCCATTCTGCAACCTGCAGCGGTCGCATACACCTAAGATAGATTACCTCCGGTGGTGAACGGTTAACGCGTTCGCCGCTGGGTCATCGCCTCCTCGTGCATGGTGTTCAAGAATTGACGTACGGCTTGGACACCCTGTTGCGCTGGCATCAGCCGTTGTTCCTCTAACACCTCAGCCATATCGTTTATTGAGCGCTTACCGTCTATCAAGCCCATGATAAAGGCGTGAATCCGCGTGGTCGTCAGCTGGGTACGAAACTCTTCGCTGAGCGGCACAACCTCGCTGGTGTGCTGCAGCCAGGATGGCATGACAGCCTCCGCTCCGGTTTTCAGCCTCATCTCGGTGCGTTGAGCGATCAGGGTGTGCACCAGCTCATAACGTTTGCCTCGATTGAGGGGGGAATGCAGGTAGGGCAGCTCATGGTCTGCCTGCTTTAAGACGTCGAAGCCGCACGTGCTGGCAAGACCGGGTAAATCATCAACGGTCCATCGACCCTCGACCTCTCTGCTTTCGAACGCCACGGAACCGTGCATTAACCAAATTGCGCCGGGCGCCAGGTAGCTCGCTACCTGGGCAAGTGCCTGGGGTAGAGGGGTATCCAAAACGTCCAACAGCCACGGTGTGACCAGGAGGTCGAAATCTCCGGGGTTCACCGGCGCGCGCATGGCGTCACCGCAGACGCTGTGAATTTTCCCGAGTGCTCCTGGCTGAGCTGCATGCTGCTCTATCTGCAGTGTGCGCGCCTGCGCGATGTGATCCTGGTCGATGGGTGCTCTGGCAAATTCGGTTAACTCGACCTGACGGCCATCGAACAATTCTCCTGCGATCATGCTGAGCAGCGGGTTGCTGTCCAATGCAACGGTGAGGTCGGCATCCAGATGTCGATGCAGATCGAACGCGAGTCGTCCAGCGCCGCTGCCGAGGACAAGCACCCTGGCAGGGCTTTCTTGTGTATGGGCTTTGAGTGCTTCCGCAACAATCTCGAGGACCGCTTTGTTTTCTTCGTCCCCCCAACTCCAATCGCGAAAGATGTGGGTCATATAGGAATCGATGCTGTGGTGTTCCGGTAACTGTTGCCGCATGGCGGCGTAAACTTCAGGCGCTACGGGCTCACCCGGTTGCAGAGGGCGAAGAAGGGCATCGAGTTCCTCCGCGTGGCGATTGAGATGTTCTGCTGTCAGGCGACCACGCTCTCTTACCGAATCCAGTTTGGAGGGTACATCTGCGGTCCGTTCGATTTCCGCAGCGAGTTCTGCGCGCCGTCGATTGAAGCGATTACGCCAATCCAGGAGCGCGGCACCCGGATCCGGGTAAAGGAAATAGGTGGAACCTACGCGTGGGTAGTTGGTTTTGCACGACCCACAGGCGAGGTTCCCCTGAGCATTCTTGGTAAGTCCCGCCGCGCCGCAGTTCGGGCATGCCAGTCCTTGCATGCGTTAAAGCCCCTTTTAAAGAGAGATTGGTAGACTAGTCTAGAGTAAACCAGGTCAATCCTCTTTGGTTAGTGCGTGGCTATACCGGGTTGGTAATTGTCCCGTTCACGATAGGCTCGAATGCGGTCAAGCTGTCCTGCAATGTCGAGTTGCCGAGCCCATGGCCGGGCATCGCAGTGCCGAAGTTGCCTTGCTCACCGTGAAGCGCCATGTAGTTGAGCATCACCGTTTGTGCGAGCAGGTTGACGTTGTTCGCCGCTGGCGTGCCAGCGGTTTCCACTGAGCCATCTGGGCGCATGTAGCCTATCTGCTGATGGATAGCCTGTTCTTCGGGTGTACCGCCAATTAAATTAGGTCTCCCGTTCGGGTTGTACACGAGGAAGAAGACGGCTGCTGTCTGCTGGTTATCACTGGTCCATTCTCCCTTGCCGCGGCCGTCTACCGTGTTGTCGATAACACCGTTGGATGAGAGTGATCCGTCTGACATGACATAGAGCATGAGGGGCACACCGCGTATCGCCGCGTATTCCAGACACGCACCCATGCACTGACCAGCGCGGAAGTCTTTCACCTCGCCTTCAGCCCGGCGTCCGCCGTGGTAGTCATAGCCACCCATTTCAACCGTGCCTGCACCGGCAAATCCGTTGATGACCATCTTCATAACGGATGCGGTCTTCTGGAACTCACGAGCAGAGCGGTCACCCGCGTTAAATTCTGCGTCTGTGAAGATTCCGGTGGCCCCGACAATTTCCGGATCCCCCGCAGGGTCCAGCGTTGTAGGATCACCGAAGCGGTCAGCCAGATCGGCGCTCTTAAGATAGCCGCAACGCACCAGATCTTTGACAACATCGTCCGGCGTGATCGGATTGTCGTCCACATCGACAGCGGTCATTTTCTGGTCGCTGATGCGATAGATAGATTCCATAACAGCCACAGCATCCTGTTGTGCAAGAACGGCTGTGAGGTCGCCCACGTCCACCAGGCCGGTGACATCACTGGGTCGGTCCACCTTGGTGGGGCGGATCGTCAGGTCGATCATCGCTTGAGGTGCCATCGAGTTACCGCCGGAATCAGAGTTTTCTGAACCGATCAGCGTCAACAATGAGCCGTCTGCGCCAGCAGAAGCGATGCCATACATCGGGTTATGCGGGTTGTTACCGGTATCGTTCTCAGAACGCGCTGGTATCACAGCCCCGTTGATGTTTGCCGCCGTCGTCGCTGAAACGCGCGTCATCATACCCCTCAGAAAAGGACTGTCGGAGTGGAACGCAAGACCTAATGTCCCGTCGACAAAATCGTTCGTCTGAGTCGCAGGGTTAACGATGGACGGGATCATGTCACCCGGCAAACCCTGGCGTTCATATCCGGCGGTGGTGAGAAAGTCGAGCTGCCCGCCCTGGCGACCTACCAGAACGTTTGAGCCTGCCTGGTTGGAGCCACCGGCGAGGTCAAAGGCGATAAATGGAATTTTGCCCGCACCCTGTGTCGCGATACCACACTGGGATATCAGCGGGACAAGATCAGGGGACAGCTGCGCGTGCACATTGCCGGGCAGCATCACCGACGCGCTGCCCAGCACACTGGCAGTGCCCATGATAAAGCCTTGAGCAAGAAACTCGCGGCGAGTTTTGGGACGCGGGTGATCCGCATGATACATAGGATCATCGTAATTGCGTTTTTTCAATTTCGGCATTTAGCTCACCGCTTATGTTATTGAACTAGGAGCGCGGCACTACCAAGTACTGCTGCGCAAGCTGCTTTGACGACGCGTTCGGTACGGTCTGCTTCACAGGACCCGCCGCACGCAACCAACGTGTCTACAAGCGCGTTGACCTCCGTGCGTAGATCGGCGAGATCCGGCTGTGTGCTGATGCCATTACCGACCATGTTGTCGATGAGTGGATCCATCAGCAGTGAACGATCATCGAACGCTGTTGTATGGCTGGTGCCAAAGGGGAATCCCGGGAAGTAGGCCGCTCGTGCGCTTGTATCGTCTACAAGGACAGAACAGTACTTGATCGCCAGCTGTGTAATACCCATCTGTTGGGATGAGATAAAGCCGTCGATATTTGTACCTACCGGCATCGCCTGATGCACAAGATCGTAGGTTGTCTGGACATCGACGTTTGCTCGAGGAATCCCGGTAACCAGCGACATCGTTGCGTTGATTTCCGCAAAGTCACGGATACCCAGAGCAGGGCCGCGCGGCTGATCAGGCGGCGGAGGCAGGGGAGAAGGATCTGCTTCCACAACAACGTTAGTCGCGCTTCCGAGTACCTCGAAGGTCAAGAAAAATTCGTCGAGCGTAGGACCTTTCTCAACCGGTACAACCGTGCCGAGATCGGAAAGTCGTTGTAAGCCATCGGTGGTGTACAGCGCATCCGTAATGTTTGTGTCCATCTTGGCAAATGCCTGACCGACAGCTACCTCGCGGCCGTTCAGACCGATGCGCATGCCTGCTACGGGAATTGTGCCTGGGTTTGTCTGGCTATCCAGGATGACAAAAAACGGTTCATCGAAGAGATAGCTGTAGGAATCGAACTGGCTTACCTCAAAGACGAAGTACGCATCAGCGATACCGATGTGGTCGCTGACGTTGAATAGCAGGTAGTACTTTTCACCCACACCGACATCGTAGTTCTGCAGAATCTGTTCCGGCGTCAGAGCGCGGTTGTGAATGGCGGCAAGACGGACGGTACCAGCCCAGCGGTTCTGGTTGTCAACTTCGCTGGCAAGTGCAAAAGCGAAAGTTTCGTCCCAGTCGGTCAGTAAACCGCCGGGTACCGAGTCAACGTCGTCGGTGAACATACCGTTCACGTATATCTGGCGACCGTTGACCGGATCGTAGGTTATGACCACGTGCTGCAGCGTTGCCTGCAGATCCTCATCATCATCCGCTGTAGACAGCTGTGGTTCACCGTTCTGGTCGGTCTGGTCACTGCGGGTGAACGTATCGTAGTTGTAGAGCGTCTGGCCCAACATGAAGTTACGACTCATGGAGCCACCTGAGTAAGTCATGATCCTGGCAGGACCATCCTGGGTCACATTGCCGGGTGCTACCCAGGCCTCAAGGCTGTATTCGCCTGTGGCAACGATGAGATCGCGGAGTTTGGCGCTGGCGGTGGTTGACCCTTGAGCCTTGCCGTCGATGAACTGGACACCCCAGCCACCCACCCAATTGTAGGCGCCGCTGAGTGTGAGATTCAGGCTGGGCTCTACACCAGATGTGTCGAATACTGTGTTACCAATCCCTGTCTTAAATTCATAGAGGGCGATTACATTGGTCTCGTGCCGGCCACCTGCTGACGAAATGATACCGTCGGTCAAAGCCAGAGCTTTAGAGGTGACGAGTACCGGGTCAACTTCTGTAGGTGCAATCGCGTCGGAAAACGCGGTGATCGCGGCCTGCATTTCGTTTGCGTTACTTGTGCAATCACCCCAACAGTTGTGGAACTCGGAGCCCAGGCGTAACACGAATCGCGAGTTTGCCGGGGTTTCCAGATCCATACGTGTTTGAGCGGCAGCATAGGCCGCATCTACGTCCTCGCTGGCGAAAAACGGGCTCTGTGGTACTGCTGCAGCGTCCGTATGACAGCTGGAACAATAGGTGTCCAGAAGCGGATAAACGGTGCTGGCGAAAAGGCTCGAGTCGGCTGGGAAGTTCTTTGATGCGCCGGGATCCTGGATCGGCGGTGCCTCCAGTTGTACTTCTTTACCCGTGCCGCCAAGTGAATCTCCGGCCCAGTTCTCGATATAGGATTCGAGGATGTCGCCACACGCGTTGTCGTCGGAGAGCCAGCAGTTGTGCCCGCCCCGTACTTTGTTTACCAGCAGCGAGTTGCCTGGATCCGTGAGGTCCACAATATTGTTCGCCTCGGCATATGCCAGGTTGATGTCATCCGCGCGGACAAAGCGAGGGTTCTGAGTTTCGTTGTGGCAGCTACCGCAACGGTTGTTCGGTACCAGGTTGTCCCACACGGCAAGTTTGAACGATTGCACGTCCGCGGTAGCCGGAGCAGGTCCTGTGTAGTTGCTGACATCCGGTGTAGACGTCACCGGATTGTCGGAGGTGGCAGCGCCACTGCCGCTACCGCAGGCGTTGAGCGCTGCGATGGCGATCACGAGAAACGGGATACGTAGTAAGTTTGTCATGACGTGCTCCACCTATTCACCCATGCAATAAACAGCGGCTTCTGCGAAAGTCCTGCGCAGGTTGTAGCCATTGCTGGTGAGCGAGGTCACCATGGAATCTATCTGCGTCCTGTCCACACTGTCCTGGGGCGGTCGCAAACATACGTTTTCGAATACTTTTTCTACCTGGCACTGAGCAAACGCCTGTGAGTTGGCAAGTTCTGCGCCCATGGATTTGGCACCAGCCCCACTCGAAGGCAGAGACTCATCCCAACCCAACAACTTGTTGGGTCCGTCACGCCAGTAGTTCACCCAGCTGTCGTCAGGGGTGATGAAACCGTGCTCAAAGTTGAGATTGTTGTTGTAGTACTTCTCTTCGACACGAGTGCCCGTGACAGGATCTGATTGGCCAACGTCGTTGTAGTTGAGTTGGCCATTCTGTGCTTCCGGGTCATTCATGACGTCATATTCGTAGTCGTAGTAGGCAAACGCCTGGGCCAAAGCGTCCATTCCGTTGTGGCAACCGATGCAGTTGTTGAGGAAGACGCGGCTGTCGCCACCTGGACTGCGTGAGACGTCCTGTCTGATACGGTCCGGCACGCGTGTCACGTCATGAACCTGCTCCATGTCGTGGCACAGGTGGTTCAGCATCGTGAAACGGAACATTGCGCGGTTGGTACCGGCGATAAAAAAAGCTTTAGCGGCGGAGCGAGTTGTTAAAACACCGGCTGTTGCTTCAGCGGGTAAGCCCGTCACTGCGGTTTGCGTGTTCTGAACCAAGACCGCTTGAAGGTCCGCAGCCTGATTTTCCAGTGCTTCGTAGTGCGCATTGGAGGTGTTGGAGTAGCCTGGTACACCGGCGCCAGACCCGGTATAGATGATATTGCCGGAAAGGAGCTCGCGGAAATCAACGTCATCGCGAACCATGCCGATGACGGTTGCTATGTAGTCATCGAGTGGTACGAACACGCTGCGGTCGCGGTTGGTCCACGGGGCAGCGAAGTTTTTCAACGTCACCGAGTAAAATTCAGGCGATTGTGTCGCTTCCAGCGCTGCATCCAGAGCATTGCCGGAATCGATGCTGTCGCGCATGCTGGCAAGCGTTGCAGTACTAGGCGGTACACCGGCGATTCGGTCGTGAATTCGTTTCGCCTGATCCGTGGAATCAGCCCAGTTTGCCTGGGCCATAGACAGGCCGAGTGCAAACAAAGCAAACTTGAGGATCGGTGATCTCATGAGATGCTCCTGTATTCTCTGATCGGCGTAAGAGGGTCGTCAGACCAACTAATTTCCGCCCATATCACCCCCTAGTCCCTTTTGGGGGTTTGAAGGTGCATAGAATCTGCAAAAGTCGTCGACTAAGCTGTGACGTACTCGACTTTTTGGTACATAGGTCAAACAGGGAGTCTGCTGAAGAACTATTCGGGAGCTCAGTCGATCAGTCCGATTCTTGGGCAAGGCGCGACTCGCAGTACAGGTTGGGTTCCTTTGCAAGAGGCGCAACGCAGACCAAGGATCGGACTGATCGACCTAGAAGGCACACACGAGCTGCGTCTCAGCTTTGTCACACGCCTTGCGAAGGTGCCCGACCTGCGCGTCAGCGCGTTCCTCACTGATACGCAGCTCGTGTGCGCTGAGCTCGCAAATAGTTCTTCAGCAGACTCCCTGTCTCAGCCAATGTCCAGTTGCTGAGTGTGATGTGGTCCACATCTTCGTGTTGGCACCTTGTGAAAAAATATCGCTCGAATGTAATTGAGGTAGAGGTACGCCTTGAGATCCCCTCTGAATTCTTGCGTGCGAGCGTTTATTGGTTTGTCGCTGGTAGGACTGATTAGTGCATGTGGGAGTGGTAGCTCGTCGGGAAGCAGCACGTCACTGGGCGGTGGCCAATCACCTGATCCTGTTGTTGTCGACTACGGTATTGCCTATGTCCAGCGCCCACTGCTGACAGATGACAATGGCGATCTTCTGACGACAGAAGTCCGCCGCGCCACTGATTTCTTCCCCGGTGCTGAGTTGTTCCTTCGCGACAGGGCGTCACCGAGTGCCGCGGAGCGATCCATTACTCAGGGCGTGTTCCCGGATGATGTGGACGGCAACCCGCCTTTATACGACGTAAAAGATCTGGCTGTTTCATACGACGGATTGCAATTGGCGTTTGCGATGCGTGCGCCGATGGATCCGGATCTGGATGACGACGAGCAGCCAACCTGGAACATCTGGGTGTATGACGTTGAAAATGATCTGCTATCGCGGGCCATCACTTCTGACATCGTTGCGGAAGATGGTCAGGATGTGGCGCCCAAGTTTCTGCCTGACGGTCGCATTGTCTTTTCTTCAACGCGACAGCGATTGGCTAAGGCGGTGCTTCTTGACGAAGGTAAACCACAGTTTGAAGCGTTTGATGAGGACCGTGACGAACCGGCGCTGACCCTGCACGTCATGGATGCAGACGGCTCCGATATCCAACAGATTACCTACAACGCGAGTTCCGATCTCGATCCAGCGGTAATGGCTGATGGTCGCATCGTCTACTCGCGTTGGGACAACGTTCAGGGACGCGATCGCATCAGCCTGTATCGCGCCAACCCTGACGGTACAGAGATGGACGTACTTTATGGCGTCCACAGCCACGATACAGGACCGGCAGGGGAGGACATTGAGTTTGTCGAACCTACCGAGCTGCCCGATGGCCGGTTGCTGGTGATGATGCGACCTACCGGTCAGCAGGCACGTATGGGTGCGTTTCCCGTAGCTATCGATGTCGCTAACTACACCGATCACGACCAGCCCACCTTTGCAAATGCTGGATTGCTGGCGGATGCCCAGGAAGTGCTCATACAAGGCGAGCTTTTCCTCGACGAGGATACACCGCCTCGACAAGGCCGTTATGCGCACATTTCTCCTCTGTTTGATGGTACAGATCGTCTGATTGTCGCGTGGAGTCAGTGCCGCCTTCTGGATACCACTTCAGATCCGGCTGACCCGGTCATTGTCCCCTGTACGGACGAAAACCTGGCTGATCCTGTGATGGTTGAAGCAGACCCGCTGTATGGCGTCTGGATGCATGACATCGTGGAAGAAACTCAACAACCGATCGTACTGCCGCAAGAGGGTACGGCCTACTCGGAGGTTGTCGTGATGGAAGATCGCATCAGCCCGCCGGTGATTCTCGACAAAACGGCTGGCATCGACCTGGACCCTGACCTTGTCGGCGAATCCGTTGGCGTGCTGCACATCCGCAGCGTCTATGATCTCGATGGAGTTGACATTGCGGGCATCGATACGCTGAGCGATCCTCTGCAGACGCTGGCGGCTGATCGCCCGGCACGATTCCTTCGTCTGGTTAAGTCGGTTTCGATTCCCGATGAAGATATTGTTGATCTCGACGGTACCGCTTTTGGCCGTTCACAAGCGCAGCTGATGCGCGAGGTACTTGGCTACGCACCTATCGAGCCCGATGGCTCGGTGAAAGTGAAAGTTCCGGCGAATGTAGCCTTCTGGGTGGAAGTGTTGGATGCACAAGGTCGTCGCATCTCGTTGCGCCACAACAACTGGATGCAGCTACGCCCGGGCGAGGAAAAAGAGTGTAGCGGTTGTCACGACCCCCAAGGTCAATTGCCACATGGTCGTGCTGACGCAGAAGCCCCTTCGATAAACGCCGGTTCGCCAGTTGATGGATCACCCTTTCCAAACACGGAACCTGCGCTCTTTGCGAACGCAGGCGAGACGATGGCTGAGGTCATCACACGCATCAATGGCATTCCCGACCCCTCCCTCGACATCGATTTTGTCGATGTGTGGACAGATGCCAACGTGCGGCCGAAGGATCCGTCTTTTTCATACAGCTACGCGGATTTATCTACTGAACCACCCACCGACACGGGTTGTGTAACCAACTGGCAGGCTGCGTGTCGCATCACGCCACACTATCCGCAACATATTCATCCTATCTGGTTGGTTGATCGGCGGACGTTTGATGTGGATGGGATCACCGTCCTGAACGACGACACCTGTACGTCTTGCCATGCTCCAACGGATATTGCGGGTATGCCGATGGTACCTGCGGCGCAGTTAGATCTGGCGGATGGGGTAAGTCCTGACGAAGCGGATCATTTGAACAGCTATCGCGAACTCCTGTTCAACGATCAGGAACAGGAAGTTGTCGACGGTGCCCTGGTAGATCGACTGGTTCAGGCGTTTGATGCCAACGGTGATCCGATCTTCGAGACCGATGCCGATGGCAATCTGATACTCGACGCGGACGGTAACCCGATACCTGTGTTGGTCACCATCAACGTGCAACCGAGCCTCAACGTGGCCGGTGCGCTGGCGAGCCCGCGCTTTTTCAGTGTTTTTAATGCGGGTGGTACCCACGTAGGGCGACTAACTGACGCAGAGTTGAAGTTGATCTCAGAATGGATCGACATTGGCGGTCAATATTACAACGATCCGTTTGCGGTGCCGCCGTAAGACTTTGTGGTCTTAGCGTTTCCCGTTAACAGACATAGCCGAAAAGGATGTACGGCGAATGAGGAGAATGAACTTAACTACCTACGGTCTAGAGAGCCTTATGAGGTCTTTGTGCTGTTTGCTGCTCCTGGTTGTTGCTGCGGGTACGCCAGCACTGGGCCATAGCGTATCGCTGTTCGAAGACTATGAACCAAACGTTGTGGTTGCCGACCCCTACATCGAGCTCAGAACGGGTCCGGGACGCGGTTATCCGGTTTTCTACGTAGCCGGAGAGGGTGATGAAATCACCCTGATCAAGTCAAAAACGCAATGGTACAAAGTGCGCGTACACGAACCGCGCGAGAAAGAAGGCTGGGTCCATGTCAGGGATCTGCAGTCAACCCTGGACCTCAAAGGTGAAGTAATTGATTTTGGCGAACTTGGCCAGGGTGATTTCAGTAATCGCCGCTGGGAATTTGGCTTCAACGGCGGTGACTTTGGTGGCGCAAGTTCACTGACAGGATATCTCGGCTATGCGCTCACTCCTAACATTTCAGTGCAGATCGAAGGTACGCAAATTCTGGGCGAGTTCTCAGATGGTGTGATCACGTCCGCAAACATTCAAATGTATCCGTTTCCAAAGTGGCGTCTGTCACCTTATTTCACCATTGGCACGGGCATAATCACTACCAAACCGCAGACGACCATCGTCCAGGCCGAGGATCGCGAGGACGAAATTGCGCATGCGGGGATTGGAGCGAACCTTTATCTCAGTGATCGCTTCATGCTGAGAATGGAATACAAGCGCCACACGGTGCTCACAAGTCGGGACGACAACGAAGAGATAGATCAATGGAAAGCAGGCTTCAGCGTATTTTTCTAAGTGCCATCATGGCTCTGATGGCTCTACCGTCCGCATTTGCGGAAAAACCCGAATCACTCGAGTTGGAACCGTTGGTGGTGCGTGAAAACGAACGCCGTGATGTCGATGTGGATGACATCGACAGTGAGAACTTCGAGATAGGGATTTCTGGCGGCATCATGCACATCGAAGACTTCGGTTCAGATACGTCGCAGTCCTTGCGGATTGCCTATCATGTGACGGAAGACTTTTTTATCGAAGGCACCTACGGCCAATCCCGCCTCGGACAGACAAGCTTTGAGCGTCTGAGCGGCGGATCGCCCTTGCTCACCGAAGAAGAACGGGATCTGACGTATTACAACGTCTCGATCGGCTGGAACATCTTTCCGGGCGAATCGTTTGTCGCAGATCGCTGGGCGTTCAAAGGCGGCCTGTACGTCATCGCTGGAGCCGGTTCTACGGAGTTTGGCGGCGATGACCGCTTCACGATCAATGCCGGTGTCGGCTACCGCTTTGTCGCAACAGATTGGATGGCCCTGCATGTGGACGTGCGGGATCACTATTTTGAATCGGACCTTCTGGGCACGATGGAAGGCAAGCACAACATTGAATTCAGTGGCGGCTTGACCTTTTTCTTCTAACCGTATGCTGTTTTAGGAGATGACCATGCGCAAATTGACCTCACTATTATTCACCCTCGCAATTCTGGGCTCTGGCGGCTGTGCCAGCATGGAAGTTAAACCATGGGTCAGCCCGTTTGAGCGAAACAATCTTGCCGATCCGATCATGAGCTTCAGCCGCGATCCAGCAAGTGCCGCTTATCTGCACCACGTCTACCAGGCCCGGGAAGGGGCGCGTGGCGCCGAGGGTGGTTCCGGCGGTGGCTGCGGCTGTAACTAGAGGACAGGTGGAAAAATCAGGGAAAGATGATGGCCGCACGGAAAGCCAACCAATTCAGATTACTGTGCCTTGCAGGATGCGGGGTCGTTCTCGCGTTCCTGTTCTCGCAGGCGCAAGGTGCGGTGTTGCCGGAAGATCGCAGCGATATCATGTATCACGGGTACGACGGTGGTGGCCTTGAGGTGGTTGGTCCTTCGGTGCTCGTCCGTAAGGGTTATAAAGACAAAGTCTCTGTGTGGGCGAACTACTACGTGGATATGATCACCTCTGCTTCTATCGACGTGGTTGCCACAGCCAGCGAATACACGGAAGAGCGCAAAGAGAAAAGTATTGGCTTTGACTATCTCCATGGTAAAACCTTCATGGGGCTTTCCTACACCAACTCGGAAGAGTCTGACTACTCAGCCCATTCTTTCCGTTTTGGCATCTCACAAGACTTCTTTGGTGATCTCACCACCCTGGGGATCAGCTACGCACGCGGTTTCGATACGGTGCGTCGCAACAACGACGACACGTTCGAAGAAGAAGCTGAACGACAGATCTATCGCGTCGACATATCGCAGATTCTGACCAAAAACCTGATCGTCAACTTGAACTACGAAGGTGTGACGGATGAGGGATTCCTCAACAACCCTTACCGTCAGGTCCGTTATCTGGATTCGGGTGCGGCGCTCGGCTACAGCTATGAAGCAGAACTGTATCCGCGCACGCGCACGAGTTCAGCCCAAGCCATCCGGGCGATGTACTATTTACCGTATCGGGCGGCTCTGAAGCTCGAATACCGTAACTATTCAGACTCTTGGGGCATCACCGCCTACAACGCTGAAGTAGGGTATACACATCCATTTGGTGATACCGGCTTAACCGCAGAGTTGAAGTATCGTTTTTATGAGCAGACAGCTGCGGACTTTTACAGTGATCTCTTTCCGCGCTCGAGTGCGCAGAACTTTCTGGCACGCGATAAAGAGATGGCTTCCTTCCAGACGCATACCCTCGGTGGCGGCGTAAGCTACGAATTTGAAACCTCCTGGTTGCCCGGATTCAAGCGCGGACAACTGAGTCTTTTCATGGATTACATCGATTTTCAGTACGATGACTTCCGTGATGTCACCGCGACGGGTTACGCGCCGGGTTCTGAACCCACCTATAGCTTCGATTCTGTTGTCACGCGCCTGTTTATCTCGCTCTATTATTAGATATAATTCGCGCGGCCTCACCTAGGGTACTTTCTGGCAGGCTGCCAGAACCCCTCTTGTTTGCCGAAGAGTTTGCCGGGGACCGTTGTTTGCGCAGTTCTCATCCATGGTCAAATTTCGGCTAAACATGTCGATGCCGACTAGACTTATCAGTGATGCGTAATCAAGAAAACTGTGTATGTGGCTGTGTCCAGAGCGTGGTTTTCGAACATAGACTAAAACATGATCAAAATTAAAAAGGGTCTGAACCTTCCAGTTGCTGGTGCTCCAACTCAGCAGATCGAGGCTTCCAAGACCGTGCGCTCTGTTGCCGTATTGGGCAACGACTATCCAGGCATGAAACCCACCATGGCGGTGTCCGAAGGGGATGCGGTCAAGCAGGGGCAAGTGCTCTTTGAGGATAAGAAGAATCCCGGCGTTGTCTACACGGCACCCGTCACCGGCACTGTCACCAACATCCACCGCGGGGCAAAACGTGCGTTGTTGTCCGTTGTGATTGAGGCGGGCGAGGGTGAAGCGGAGACCTACAATCAATATGCCAGCGATGCGCTGGTAAATCTTTCACGGGAAGATGTGGTCGCCCAGCTTGCAGCAAGCGGCGAGTGGCCAGCTCTGCGAACCCGGCCTTTTTCGAAGGTGCCCGCGTTAGATACGACGCCCAAATCCATCTTTGTTACCGCCATGGACACCAATCCTTTGGCCGCAGATCCGTTGGTGGTCATCAACGAACAGGCTAACGAGTTCAGTGCCGGGCTGGATATACTCGCGCAATTAACCGACGGGGCGGTAAACGTCTGCCATGAAGCCGGTAAGTTTCTACCCACCGGCAACGACAGTCGAATTGTGGCGCACGAGTTTGCGGGCATTCACCCCGCTGGCCTGCCGGGCACCCACATTCACTTTGTCGATCCGGTGAATGCCGAGAAAACTGTTTGGTTCATCGGCTATCAGGATGTCATCGCGTTTGGACATTTGTTTTTAACCGGCTCTATTCTGGCCGATCGAGTGGTGGCAGTTGCCGGTCCCGGAGTCAGCAGTCCAAGCCTGGTTAGGACCGTCCGCGGCGCAGACCTGGAACAATTGACAGCGGGTGAGTTGACCGATGGCAAGCACCGGGTGATTTCCGGATCTATTCTTTCCGGTCGAACCGCGCACGCTGCAGAGGGATACCTCGGACGCTATCACAATCAGGTCAGCGTGCTGCCGGAAGATAACGAGCGTCGCTTGTTTGGCTATCTGTCGCCAGGTATGCAAAAACACAGTGTGCTGCCTATCTATCTTTCGAAATGGCTGGGTGAGAAGGGCATCAGCTTCACAACAACCACAAATGGCAGCCCACGCGGCATGGTGCCGGTTGGCAGTTATGAAGAGGTTATGCCACTCGATATTCTCGCCACCCAGCTTCTGCGCGCGCTGCTTGTGGGCGATCTGGAGAATGCGATAGCGCTCGGGTGCCTTGAACTCGATGAAGATGACATAGCGCTCTGCACCTATGCGTGTCCGGGCAAGTACGAATATGGCCCGGTTTTGCGGGACATACTCACCCAAATAGAGAAGGAGGGTTAGCGTGAGCATTCGATCCTTTATGGATGGCATCGCCCCTCACTTCGAAAAGGGCGGCAAATTTCAATGGGCATACCCCGCTTATGAAGCGATAGATACGGCGTTGTACACCCCCGGTAAAGTGACGGGTGGTGCCGCGCACGTACGGGATGGTCTTGATCTCAAGCGCATCATGATGACGGTCTGGATCTGTGCCTGGATTCCAGCCCTGGTTGGCGCCTATTTTGTGGGTCTGCATGCAAACGAGGCCATGCAGGCAGCAGGCGTTACCGCGGTTGAAGGCTGGCGCGGCTGGTTTATCAACGGACTGACCGGTCTCGACCCGACTAGCGTCTGGGACAACGTGGTGCACGGCCTTGCCTACTTTATTCCGCTCTACGTCACTGTGTTTGCAGTAGGGATAGCGTTTGAAATCTGGTTTGCATCCGTGCGCGGGCACGAGGTAAATGAAGGCTTCTTTGTCACTTCAATTCTCTTCACTCTGACGCTGCCGCCCACGCTGCCACTCTGGATTGCGGGCATTGGCATCGCCTTTGGGGTGGTGATCGGCAAGGAAGTGTTTGGTGGCACGGGTAAAAACTTCTTGAACCCGGCGCTGACTGGGCGTGCTTTTCTTTACTTTGCCTATCCTGCATCGATGTCGGGTGATGCGATCTGGGTCGCCGTAGACGGAGTGACTCAAGCGACACCTCTTGGCAATGCGGCGGTAGGGTTGGACTACGGTGTCGAGTGGACACAAGCCTTTATCGGTGCGATGCCCGGTTCTATGGGTGAGACATCCACATTGGCGATATTGATCGCCGCACTGATTCTCTGTTTCACCAAGATCGCCTCTTGGCGCGTCATGGCGGGAGTATTTGTCGGCATGGCGGCGACAGCGTCGCTCTTCAACGTCATTCCCTCTACCAACCCGATGTTCGAAATGAGTGCCATGTGGCATCTGGTACTCGGCGGTTTTGCCTTTGGGATGGTCTTTATGGCGACAGACCCGGTCTCGGCAGCCATGACCAACACCGGTAGATGGGCGTATGGCATTCTGATCGGCCTCATGTGTATTCTGATTCGTGTGGTAAACCCCGCGTTTCCCGAAGGCATGATGCTGGCCATTCTGTTCGGCAACCTGTTTGCCCCGTTGATCGATCACTTTGTTGTGCAATCAAACATTAAGCGGAGACTCGCGCGTGGCTAGTTTCGACAAAGACAGTTTAAGTAATACCTTCATTGTGGCCCTGGCTGTGTGCCTGGTCTGTTCGATCATCGTGTCGAGCATTGCGGTCGCCTTGAAGCCTACCCAGCAGCTCAACAAAGAGCTTGATCAGAAGCAGAACATTCTGCGGGCAGCCGGTATGTTGCCTGAAGGCAGTTCTGTGGACGAAAACGGTCGCACGGTAGATGAGCTTTTCTCTGAGTTCACGGTCCGTGTTGTTGATCTGGATACCGGCGAATATGTCGACGATATCGATGCTGGAACCTTTGATCCCATCCGTGCAGCGAAAGATCCGGGATTGTCACGGGCGCTGACAAACGAAGAGGACATCGCCACGCTGCGTCGACGTGAAAACGCTTCGCTGGTGTACCTGAAAACTAAAGATGGCCAACTGGATAAGCTGGTTATCCCCGTCCGCGGCTACGGGCTCTGGGGCACGCTGTTTGGTTACCTCGCACTGGATGCAGATCTGAGCACAGTCTCAGGATTGGGCTTCTACACACATAAAGAAACACCGGGGCTTGGCGGTGAAGTGGATAACCCGAACTGGAAACAGCAGTGGGTGGGTATCGGTGCCTTCGATGGCAACGGTGCACCGGGTGTGATGCTGGTCAAACGACGCTCATCAGAAGGTTCGGCACAGGCGGGACGAGAGGTAGACGCATTGTCGGGCGCTACCTTTACTACCAAGGGTGTCGAGAACCTTGTTAATTTCTGGATCGGCGACCTTGGTTTCGGTCCGTACATTCAGAAACTGAAAGTCGCGAACGGCTAGGAGAGCAACGTGTCAAAACAAAGTGAAGTGTTAGTCGACCCGATTTTCAACAACAACCCGATTGCGCTGCAGGTACTGGGTATCTGTTCGGCGTTGGCGGTCACCATCAGCATGTCGCAGACGCTGGTGATGTGTCTTGCGGTGATTTTTGTGACCACGTTATCCAACGTCGCGGTCTCACTGGTGCGTAACCGGTTGCCGACCAACATACGAATCATCGTGCAGATGACCATTATCGCGTCGCTGGTGATTGTTGTAGACCAGGTGCTGCAAGCCGTCGCCTACGATATTTCGAAAAGCCTTTCGGTTTTTGTCGGGTTGATCATCACCAACTGTATTGTGTTGGGTCGAGCGGAAGCGTTTGCAATGCAGAATGGCCCATGGTTATCCGCACTAGATGGTTTTGGTAATGCGCTGGGCTATAGCGTTATTCTGATTGGGGTTGCACTCATTCGTGAGCCACTGGGTTCAGGTACCTTGATGGGTTACGAAATCTTCCCAACCGTGAGCAATGGCGGATGGTTCTATACCAACGGCATGCTGCTGCTGTCGCCAAGCGCGTTCTTCATTATTGGTCTCTTTATCTGGGCTATACGCGCTTGGAAGAAGGATCAGGTTGAGGAACCCGAGTACGAAATTGCGCACAACGTGCAGTACAGGGAGGCGATGTAAACATGGAACATTTCCTCGGTATCTTTATCCGCGCCGTATTTATTGAAAACATGGCGCTCACATTCTTCCTGGGGATGTGTACGTTTATTGCGATCTCCAAGAAGATTCAAACCTCTTTAGGGCTCGGAATTGCAGTGGTTGTGGTGCTGGCCATCACCGTGCCGGTGAACAACCTCATCTACAATTATCTGCTCCGCGAAGGCGCGCTGTCCTGGGCCGGTTTCCCAGACGTAGACCTCAGTTTCCTGGGCTATCTCGCCTACATCGGTGTCATCGCTGCGATGGTGCAGATATTGGAGATGGTTCTGGACCGATATGTACCGGTGCTCTACAACGCGCTGGGTGTATTTCTGCCGTTGATCACCGTGAACTGCGCCATCTTGGGTGCCTCACTCATCATGGTTGAGCAGGACCAGACCCTTGCTGAGAGTGCGGTCTTTGGTCTGGGTGCCGGCGTCGGCTGGGCGCTTGCGATCACGGCCCTGGCAGGGGTCCGTGAAAAGCTCAAGTACTCCGATGTTCCTGATGGACTGCGCGGTTTGGGTATCACGTTTATTGCGGTAGGTCTTTTAAGCCTTTGTTTTATGTCCTTCGGCGGCATCGACATTTAAGGGTAGGTAGTCATTATTATGGATAGCACAGTAATTCTTGGCGTCGTGATGTTCACCGTGACCGTGTTGTCACTGGTAGTTGTCATCCTCTTCGCACGCGCACGTTTGGTGAGCAGCGGCGATGTGGTGATAGAAATCAACGGCGACCCGGAGAAGACCATCAAGGCGCCAGCTGGAGCCAAACTCCTTGGCACCCTTGCTTCTCAAGGGATTTTCCTCGCCAGTGCCTGCGGTGGTGGTGGTACCTGCGCGCAGTGTCGCTGCCGCGTGATGGAAGGTGGGGGCAGTATCCTGTCCACGGAAGAAGGTCATTTTACGCGCGGAGAGATCCGCGACGACTGGCGGCTGTCCTGCCAGGTTGCAGTGAAACAGGATCTGAAAATCGAAATTCCTGAAGATGCGATTGGCGTCCAGCGCTGGGAGTGTGAGGTCATCTCCAATCCTAACGTTGCAACCTTCATCAAGGAGCTGAATCTCAAGCTACCCGAAGGCGAAGACGTTGCGTTTCGTGCGGGTGGTTACGTACAGCTGGAAATTCCGCCCTATGAGATGGATTACAAGGAAATCGACGTCGAAGAGGAATACCACGAGGATTGGGATCGTTTTGACGTATGGAAGTACCACGCCAAGGTAGACGATGTAACGATTCGCGCATACTCCATGGCGAACTACCCGGAAGAAAAAGGCATTCTCAAGTTCAACATCCGCATCGCAAGTCCGCCTCCCGGGATGGATGTGCCTCCGGGGGCCATGTCATCGTATGTCTTTAACCTGAAGCCCGGTGACAAGCTCACTGTCTTCGGGCCGTACGGCGAATTTTTTGTGCAGGACACACCGGCTGAGAAGATCTGGATTGGTGGTGGCGCGGGTATGGCGCCATTGCGCTCACAGATTTTTGATGAGCTGAAGCGTAACGGGCGCACCACAAAGATGAGCTACTGGTACGGTGCCCGTAGCCTTCGCGAGATGTTCTACGTTGAAGAGTTTGACGATCTCGCCAAAGAGTATGACAACTTTGAATGGCACGTGGCGCTGTCCGACCCGCTGCCGGAAGACAACTTCGACGGCCATATCGGCTTTATTCACCAGGTGGTACTCGATAACTATCTGGCGAACCACCCGAACCCTGAAGACTGCGAATACTATCTATGTGGACCGCCGCCGATGACGGCTGCCGTACTCGCGATGTTGGATGATCTGGGTGTTGAGCCTGAAAACATCCACCTGGATGACTTCGGCGGCTAACCGCCCGCCTCAAACTCGGCTCTTGTCACATTGCTGCCACTGATCTGCCCGTCTAAGGGGTAGATCGGTCGGCGTACGTTCTTGAATTCGACCTGGTCATAGTCTGAAGTACAGACACCTCGACCGGCGCACTCAACAATCTCCTTCGCGATCGGTTTGAATCCCACCCTGTAGTGAATACGACTTTTCAGCATCAGATAGGTGCGGGTGGTCGGTTCCATCCCCAGTGCGCGAAAGCAGCCGGGGTCAAAGGGCTCGACATGACGCGAAACCACAGCGATATCAACGCCTCCGACCGATAACACTGCAGAGCGTCCCATGTTGATGGTGAGCCCCCGTGACATGGCCACTTCGGCTTTGAACTTACCGTTGGAGAGGAGTTTAACTTCGCCTGTGAGTGTGAGAGGTTTGGACTGCTCAGCGAGAGCAGGCATATCAAGCTTACCCCCCAGTTCTACGGTCACTTCATTGCCAACCCCGGCTGCGACCATCTGTTCCACCACCTCCGGGTCGAAAAATCCGAACACGGCAACGTCTTCAAGACCGGCTTCCAGGATAGCCGCAAGTACTTCCGTGGTGTCCATGGTGCCGCCTGATGCGGTGTTGTCGTAGTGGTCCAGCAGGATCACCGGTCCTTCACCAGGTGCCTTACTCGCATCGACAGCGCGTTGCATTGAAGTTTCAAGCGGCTCTATCTGGTAGACAAATTTCTCGCGCTCGTTCCAGGCAAAGTCCAGGAATTCATCCGCAACCGCTTGGGCAGCGTCGGGCTGGTTGTCAGTGATGGTCACAACCGAAAGCCCGGCATCGTGGATATCTGCGTGCGGAAACCCTGTGAAAAGACTGACCGCCAGGCATTTACCGCTTGCTTCCAGTTCTTTTGCTCTTTCCTGTAACGCGCTGTTGGGGAAATCATCGGTGCCCTGGCGCATCACGTGCGGGAGCATGGGGGCGTTGGACCACTGCATAACAGGCGTAACTTTACCTTCGAGCATGTCGAAAAAAATGTTGGCGGCAAGTTCGGCCGTGGTATCCATATCGATGTGCGGGTAGGTGTGATAGCCGGTTAACACGGAACAGTTGTCCACCATCTGGCGGGTAACGTTGGCGTGCATGTCGAGGCTCACGCAGATGGGTAAATCGGGATGTTTTTCTCGGATGCGTCGCAACAGCTCACCCTCACCATCGTCGAACGTTTTGGTGGCCATGGCGCCGTGCAGATCGAGCAGGAGGGCTTCTACTTCACCAGCCAGATCGACGATGGCATCAGCCATGTATTCGAAGGTGTCGTTTTCAACCCGTCCTGATGGTGGTGCGTTTGCGGCGATACCATGCACAATTTCCGCGCCTCGCTCGGTGGCGATCTTGATGTATCCACCAAGGCAGGAGGCGGTGTCTGTGAATACCCTGACCGCATCAGCACCGTGTAAGGGCGCTTCTCGACCGCCGGAGAATCTGGCCAGATCGGTAATGACTGGCGAGAAGGTATTGGTTTCGTGGCTCATCATGGCTATGCCGACACGCATTTCTAACTCCTGTTTAATCTTCGAGGAACACACACGTGGGACAGTCAGCGTCGACGCTGGCGGCGTCCTCGGCAGACTGATACTGCGGTGTATCGAATCGTTCTACCCGATCGTCAGCATGTGATTCTGTTTTTGTTTGCTCAGTCGTGCCTTTGACATGCCGAGGGCGCATCACGCGATCCTTCCAGGTGTGATCCGAGCTCCATTCATTGGGCAGGTGTTCGATGTGGCCGGGGATCAATTCGTTTTGTTCCAGCAGTTTCAAGGCCGCGCGGAGCACGCCCAGCTGATCGTCCGGCGCCAGTGGCTTACCCGATGTGTGACCCAGCGGGTAGTCCACATAGGCAGCTCGCGGTGGGTTGACTGCCTGCGTGATGGACAAGGCACTGGATAGGCTGGTTGTTGGAATACCTCTGGCTTCAACTTCTCTGGCGATCAGTCCGACGGACTGGTGACAGACGGGTCAGACCGGTACCAGGAGCGCAACGTCCACCTCGTCCTTCAGCAGCCGCTCAGCCAGAGCAGGGGCGAGGATGTCGCGTACTTTGCGGCTGGAGTAAATCCCACCCATGAACGCGTACGCGTTTGCACCCAGGGAGGCGATTTCTTTCGCCGCCACAAGTTGGCGCAAGGGCTCCAGGGGGAAGACCACGTCAGGATCGCGCCGGGCGTCGGTCAGGTCATAAGCAAAATGGGTGGCCCGCAGCGTCTCTTTGGGGGTATCAGAAGGTATTTCCCGATAGCTGAAGTCGTCCTTGAAGTGGAACGCTATCTGGCCCTGCCGATAGATACCGCCCGACCCGATGAGGGCAACCTTGCACTGGTTCAGCGGTTTGGTGAGCCTGGCCATGGGTGGTGCGGAGGAGGAGTGCACCCATTGGTAGGGCGGATAGCCCAGCGCGTCATACTGCGCCCGTGTTCGCTCGATATAGTCGACGGGCGGAATAGGGTAGTCCATTGCTCAATCAGAGTGATTTGAAGAATGCCTGACGCTAACAAGCTGATGCGACGTTGACAACTTAACTCTCCCTTAACATTCTTTAGGCAACGTCCTGTGGGAAGCAAACTATGTCGGATTTAATCTACGAAAAAGAAGGTCATGTTGGCGTGTTGACGCTCAATCGTCCGGAGGCCATGAATGCATTGACCTACCAACTGTATGCAGATTTAGAAGATACGGTGCGGGAAAGTGATGCACGCTGCCTGATCATCACCGCTCGGGGCCGTGCTTTCTGTGGGGGCGACGATGTAAAGCAGATTCTCGGCAACCCGGAACCGGCGCCTGAGGAATTTCGCGAACGTTCGAAGAAAACTGGTGGTCTGACACCAGCTGCGGACGCGCTGCTCCACACGGACATCCCTGTGATTGCTGCAGTTAACGGAGCTGCGGTGGGGTGGGGGATGGAGCTTGCGCTCATGGCGGATATTCGCGTCGCTTCAGAGAACGCCAAGTTCGGGGAGCTTTTTGTTGTACGTGGGCTGTGTTGTGATGCGCCAGGGTTGGGGCGCCTGGCCCAACTTGTCGGTCGCGAGAAGGCAGCGGAGATACTCTATACCGGAGACATCATCGACGCGGCAGAAGCCAAGGCGATCGGTCTCGTTGGACACCTCGTGCCTCACGATGAGCTGATGAGCACCGCGATGACAATTGCACAGAAGATCGCGGGGAATCCGCCGTTGGCAGTGCAGGCATTAAAGGCGGGTTTGCGGCGTACGCTTGAGCCGGATTGGCGTGATACGGGACTCTGGGCCGCGCAACAGATCGGCCGCTTACGCCAGAGCGAGGATTCAAAGGAAGGTGTGGCGGCGTTCCTCGAGAAGCGAGCACCTGTGTACGTTGGACGGTGATAGAGCCCGCCTATTACACCCGTTGTTTGTTACGTCAGTCGTTCTCCGTCAACGTAGACCGCAACTTTTGAGGTATAAAACGCGCCGTAACCGATCAGCGGCTCACACTCGTCATAGGGTGTCTGGTACGCCCACAAGGCATCTACTGCTTCTCCCCCGTCGGTCTTAACCGACCAGTAGCTCGCGTGCCCCTTGAAAGGGCAGTAGGTAGAAGTGTCTGTGGGTGTGAGTACATCTGCATCGATGTCTGCGAGGGGCAGATAGTAGGCGTTCGCATGACGACTCTCTTCCAGCAGGAGCGCCGCTTGCGATTCGGCAATGACAGTCTCGCCACTGTCCGTTTCTAGTTTCACTACAACCGAACCTTCAAATGGGCTGATGTCGACGCGATGATCCGGGTATTTTTCCCAACCGGGTGCTGCGTTGCTCATAGTGGCCGCCTCTTGCTTTGTCTTGCCGGATCGTAGCACGATGTTGCGTTTTGAGCGTGGAGGAATGAGATGGTCGCGGAAGCAAAACCGGTGGGCCCGCAGCGATATCGCGAGAGTTATGGTCGCTATCTTGAAGATTTCAACGTAGGTGACGTCTATGAACATCGCCCGGGGAGAAGTATTACGGAGACGGACAACACCTGGTTTACGCTCCTCACCATGAATCAGCACCCTCTGCACTTCGACAGGGAGTACGGCGCAAAGAGCGAATTTGGTCAGGTGCTGGTCAATTCCTGCCTGACCATCTCGGTTGTCACAGGCATGAGTGTGTCGGATATATCGCAGAAAACAGTGGCCAATCTGGGCTGGGATGAGGTGCGCTTGACGGGTCCCGTATTTGTGGGCGATACGCTTTATGCAGAATCTGAGGTGTTGAGTATTCGCGAATCCAACTCAAGACCCAATCAGGGCATCGTTACAGTTGAGACGGTGGGGAAGAAACAGGACGGCACACAGGTCATCAGCTTCAAACGATCTATGCTGATCCCCAAACGTGGATTTGCCGTGGATGATGAGTTGGACTACTGAGTGTAGGAGAAAGAGGCGAGCGCTCGGAGGAGCACGTTCAGGCAGCGTGGGCGAGCTTGCTGGCCAGGGTTTTGGTGATCAGATCCTGAGTGAAGTCCTGGCAGGTACCGCAGCCAGTGCCGGCGCCGAGGGTGGTTTGAATCGTCTGCAGGTCCTCGCTGCCTTCATTGACGGCATCGATAATGTCCTGGTCGGATATACCTTTGCAAAGACAGACGTACATGAAAGAGTCGTACCACGGTTGCTGCGAACGAGTTTAAATTATAAATGCAAATCATTCTCGATATCAATAGCCATTACATCTCTTTACAGATTTGCTGATGCGAACAATTATCGTTATAAATCAATAACTTAGATGCTATTTTGGTTGACTTGCCCGCTATGAGTCGGCATGCTTCGCCTTCAGATAAACCGTAATACAAGGACTAACGTGCAATCACTGGATACTCGAGTTATCGATGCGTTAAACCAGTCGCTCAAGAACGAGCTCACCGCAATCAATCAGTACTTCCTCCACGCGAAGATGTATCAGGACTGGGGCCTGAAGCGTCTGGGCGATAAGGAACATGAGGAATCCATCGATGAGATGAAACATGCAGATGCGCTGATTGAGCGGATCCTGTTTCTTGAAGGGCTGCCGAATCTGCAGGATCTGGGCAAGCTCTTCATCGGCCAGAACGTCAAAGAGATGCTCGAGTGTGACCTGCAATTGGAAAACCTCGCCATGCCACAGCTCAGAGAAGCCATCGCGCTGTGTGAAGAGGTGGGCGACTATGTATCGCGGCAACTGTTTCGGGACATTCTCGATTCAGAGGAAGAGCATGTGGATTGGTTGGAGACTCAGTTAGGACTCATCGACAAGGTGGGGCTCGAGAATTATATCCAGTCACAAATGGGTTCCAGTGACTGAAACGCCATGCCACAATTCCAGATATTGAGGAATTGGGTGGCAGGACGTGAAGTTAAGACTACGAGGCAATACGCTACGACTTCGCCTCACACGGGGCGAAGTAGATGCCATTGGCAGGGGTGAAGCGGTCGAAGAGAAGACAGAACTGCCCGACGGATCGGCGTTCACTTACCGGTTAGCGGTGGGCGATCAGTATGATGCGCGTAGTTCCGGACTTGGCATGGAGATCGAAGTACCTGGCGCTGCAGGCGTCAGTTGGGCGGAGTCCGAAGTAGAGGTGGGCATCAATGGGGCTGACCCGGTGCAGATTGGACCGCTCGCTGTCCTGATTGAGAAAGACTTCACCTGTCTGGCCCCACGGGAAGGGGAAGAGGAAATAGATACCTTCCCGAATCCGAACGCGGCATAGGTCGTACTCTTACTTTTACCGACTACTCTTCCTTCAGCTCGGCGAACGTATTTACGTTATCGAACTGCGCTGGCGTGTCACCATGTACAACGTTCAACGCAAGGCTATCCAGCCAGCGCCACACCTCGTGGTTTCCCCCATCCAGATAGGCTTTGAGTGAAGGTTCAACGCCGGTGTTCAGCAACAGATGCAGGTGTTGTTGGCGAATACCGTCATGAATAACAGCACCCTCGCGTCCACATGCTGCCAAAAGTGGCTGCCACCATTCCCCCGTGAGCTTTGGCGTATCGCCCGGAGAGATAAGTAACCAGTGAGTCTGCGTTGCAACCAGGCCACTGTAGATACCGACCAGAGGCGAGGTGTAGGCGGCATATTCTATGTTGTCTTGAACCACCTCAGCACGGGATGTGTACGCTTCAATATTACGGTTGGCGCTGATCAAAACGTCGGCCTCGGGCGGTAAGCTTTCGAGAATCCAGTCCACCATCGGACGGTCCTGCCACGGGAGCAACGGCTTATCCGCGCCTTCCATCCGTGAACCTCTGCCACCGCAAAGTACCAGGCAGGTAATTTCATCCCGTTGAATTGTGAAGGGTGTGCTCATCCAGCAGAATTGAGCCAGATAAGATGATGTGGTTCAAATCCATCAGGAGAGGTTTGATGCAAAAGCGACTGCGACGAGCGGGGTATCTTGTAAGTGTGAGCTTGGTACTGGGTGGCTGTGCAGCGACGGATGTGCCCGAGGAGCCTCTGCTCTTTAAACCAACTGATCTCGGGCAACGCCCAGTGGAAGACCTGGCTTTCGATAGCGTGCGCAATCCGCGGGCTATCTTTCGAATACTCGGCGTACAGGAAGGGATGACGGCAATCGATTTGGTCGCAATCGGCGGCTATTACACCGAAGCCTTAGCGCACGCTGTTGGCATGAGCGGGCGGGTATATGCGCACAACCCATCTCGAGTGCTGCGTTTTGCGGGGGGTGTGAATGATCGTGCCATGACCGCTCGTTTACGAGGGAACCGCTTGCCTAACGTCCGTCGGCTCGATCGAGAGATTGCTGAACTTGGCCTGGTCGCTGAGAGTGTGGACGTTGCTGTTACGCGCCTGGATCTCGATGAGCTGAACAGCGCGAACCCTGTTGCCGCGGGTCGCCTGCTTGCGGCAATTTCACAGATTTTGAAACCTGGCGGCGTGCTGGGCGTCCTGGCCTTGAGTAGCCCGGCATCCACAGAGTTATTAGGGGTGGCGCGTGATAGTGGTTTTTTGGCTGAGGTACATGTTGTGCCTCTTCTTCCAAAAGAGCTTCTTCCAAAAGGGGATTCGGGTAACGTCCTGGCAGAGGGCATCACCCACAATCAATCGGGCGCACCCTCTCGCCAGTATGTTTTGAAGCTCACAAAAGCAGGCTGATCCGCTTTGATGTTCAGTCGTTGAACATGCCCCCCAGTCGTTCGGCAGCGGCGCCGAAATCCTCCATGAAATCGTAGACAACGGTGCGCGCGCTGACCGACTGGTTCATCAGGCCCACTCCCTGGCCGACCCAATAGGTCGCAAGCTTCTGTGCGTTGGCGTCCCCTGCCTCTGCAAGTTTGTCGATGCGGCGCAGCGCAGGTTCGCTGACAAGCCCCTGTAGCGGCATCGGCAGGGGAGCAGGCGCTTCCTCAGCAGTCCACGCATCGGTCCACGGCGAGCGCAACTGGCGGGTGTATTTGCCGGTGCGACTTTTTGATCTCACGGTCTGGCGGGAGTTGGCGATGAGCATCTTTTCCTTTACGGCGGGATTGGTCTCTGCCTCGATGGTGGTCAGCCACACCGAACCGCACCAGACACCTTCTGCCCCCATGGCCATGCAGGCTGCCATCTGTTTGCCTGTCACGATGCCCCCTGCAGCGAGGACGGAGACATTATCAAACTGGCTCACAGCGTCCAGGACTTCGGGGACGAGGACCAGGGTTGAAACGTCGCCACAGTGACCACCGGCTTCGGTGCCTGAGACCACCAGTACGTCCACACCGGCCTCGCAATGTTTGATGGCGTGTTCTTTCGCGCCGGTAAGCGCGCCCACCAGAACACCTTCTGCTTTCGCACGTTCCAGCATGAAACCAGGGGGTACACCCAAGGCGTTCACAATCAATTTGATGGGGTGATCAAAGGCGACATCGAGAAGCTGCGATGCGCCTGATTCGCGCAGATTATCACCGTGGCCCGTTCTCGGTTTCTGCCATAAGTCTTTGGTATCTATACCATTTTGCGCGAGGATTGATTCGACGTACGCCTTATGCTCCGGCGGGATTCTGGCTTCGATGTCTTCGGGGGTGAGGTTGGATGAATCGCGCTCGGCCAGGCTGGTGGGGACAATCAGGTCAACACCGTAGGATTTGCCGTCGATATGTTCATCGATCCACTTGAGTTCGATTTCCAGACTTTCCGGCGTATGACCGGCGGCACCCAGTACACCGAAGCCGCCAGCTTTGCTGACTTCTACGATGACGTCTCTACAGTGGCTGAAGGCAAATAGTGGGAACTCGATACCGAGCTGCCCGCAAAGGGGTGAAATCATCTCAATCCTCTCCCATAGGTTAGTGCTTATGCTTGTGTTTGCTCTCTCTACTGGCTGTAATGCTAATAGAAGGAGGGACAATGTACGATGTTATTGTGGTTGGGGCAGGCAGCGCTGGCTGTGCCATTGCGGGGAGAATCTCCGAAGATCCTAATCTGACGGTGGCGCTGGTTGAAGCGGGACCCGACTACGGGCAGTTGTCCGAGCTGCCATATGATCTCGTCAACAGCCACAACAATTCTTATACCGATCACGACTGGGGGTTTCAGTATGAGCCTACTCAGGGTCGGCTGGACCGCTTTCCACGTGGCCGTGTGGTGGGTGGCTCAAGCGCGGTTAATACGACGATAGCGCTCAGGGGCATGCCGGAGGATTACGATGAGTGGGCGGCACTCGGCAATCCCGGCTGGAGCTGGGCGGAGGTGCTGCCCGCGTTTATGCGGCTTGAGCGTGATCTTGATTTTCCAGATGCCGATTTTCATGGGGATAGCGGTCCGATCAGCATACGACGCTACCCGCACGATGAACTTGTCCCACAGCAGCAGGCGTTTCTCGCCACGGCGGAAGACTTGGGCTACCCCTACTGCGCAGATGCCAATGATCCGTTTGGAGAAGGCGCCGGTCCTCATCCAATGAACAAATTGGGTCGCCTGCGGGTTTCCGCCGCGATCGGGTACATCGCTCCGGCGCGTGCGCGAGCCAACCTCACGATCGTGCCCAACACAGAGGTGCGGCGTGCTGTGTTTGAAGGCCACAGGTGCGTGGGCGTAGAGGCGGTGAACGCCTCCGGAGAGACCGAGGTCTTAGGAGGCAAGTTGGTTGTCTTGGCAGCGGGTGCGCTGATGAGTCCCTGTGTTCTGTTGCGTTCCGGTGTAGGGGCTAAAGCCGAGGTGGAGAAGCTGGGTGTGGATCTGATTTGTTCGCGTCCAGGGGTGGGCAAAAACCTGAGTGATCACCCGGCGCTGGCTGTTGTCTGTGAAGCGAAGGATGCGAGCCTGATCGATTTTGATGCGCCGATCATTCAAACGATTTTGCGCTATACGGCACCTAACTCGGATAAACGCAATGATCTTCAGATCGAGCAGATCAGTTTTGCAGGGCGCCGGGGTGGACCGCCGCTGTTTTCGATTGCTGCGGTGGTCGAATATCAATACGGGCGCGGTCAACTCACGTTGGATAGCGCAAAGCTTGGTACCGCACCCTCGGTGCAGAACCGGTTTTGCGAGGATGAACGTGATTGCGAACGACTGGTCGATTGTATGTTGGACACGCTTGCGTTTACCCGCCAGGGACCCTTGAGCGATATGATCAAAAGTATTCAGTTTCCGGATCCGGCCCGCGGTTCAACACGTGAAGATCTCGCGGGGCTTGTGCGCAAGTTTTCCGGTAGTGGTTATCATCCCTGTGGCACCGCCAAGATGGGCCCGTCCGAGGATGAGCTGGCGGTCGTCGATGCCCGGGGAAGGGTGCACGAGTTGGACGGGCTGGTCGTGGCAGATGCTGCGATTATGCCGTTTGTGCCAAGAGCGAACACCAACCTGACCTCGATCATGATCGGCGAAAAAGTGGGTGAATGGATCAGAACCGAGCCTGGAGCTTACGGACTCTAGGTTTGAACTGAAGATAAGGCGAAGAAGATAAAGCGAAAGGTAGCGTAAAAAGAAACATGCATGATTTTGTGATTCGAAACGTAAACATTCTCGATGGGTTGGGCGGTGCACCGGTTCAAGGTGATGTCGCCATCGAGGGTGAGAGAATAGCAGCTGTGGGTGATGGTGTAGGTCCCGGTGCCACAGAATTGGATGGGGCGGGCGCGCACCTGGCCCCTGGATTGATCGATACCCACGCGCACGACGATGGCGCCTTTTTTCGCCATCCGGACATGAGTTTCAAGTTGGCCCAGGGTGTTACAACCGTCGTGAGCGGTAACTGTGGGTTCAGCGCTGTGCCACGGGATGTTGCGCAGGACTCCGTTGCGGCCAGCGGCGGCATCCTGGCGGGCATCGAGGGCGACTTCAGCGATCTCGAAGGCTACTTCTCCGCGGTACTTGAGCGGGAACCCGCAATCAACAATATGATGCTGGTGGGTCACAATACTGTTCGCTCGCTTGTCATGGGGGACGCCAAACGCTCGCCCACCCAGACAGAGTTGCAGGCGATGAAAGACCATGTCAGCCACGCGCTTGAGCAGGGTGCATGCGGTTTTTCCAGCGGCCTGATTTATCGGCCGGGTAGATACAGTGAAACGGAAGAAGTTGCTGAACTGGCAGCCATGGCAGCACCCCATGATGCGCTGTATACCACGCACATGCGCAACGAAGCTGATCGACTGCTGGACGCGGTGGATGAAAGCCTGGCCATTGCTGACAGTGCTGGCGTGCATCTGCATATTTCTCACCACAAAGCTGCCGGTAAGGCGAACTGGGGGCTTGTGAAGGACTCACTCGCAAAAGTGACCGCAGCCCTGGCTGCTGGCAGACGGGTGACGCTGGATGTGTACCCCTACACTGCGGGTAGCGGCCGGATGATCGAATACTTCAATCTCGACGCACCCAGTGAAGAACTTGCGGCGGTGATTCGGATTGCCAGTTGCCCGGCCTTCAGGCATTACGAGGGACGTATGTTGAGTGATATCGCGGCAGAGGAGGGGATGACTCTGCCCGAAGCCGTTCGGCACGTGCTCACGGCACCCAAGGGGGACCGCACGATCTGCATCCAATTTATCATCGATGAAGCCGATGTTGAGACCAACCTTGCGTTTGATGACATGATGGTTGGCTCCGATGGCATTCCAGACTTACGGGGAAGACCTCACCCCAGGCTCTTCGGGACCTTCCCGCGCGTGCTCGGCCATTATGTGCGGGAGCGTGGCATCTTGAGTCTGCCCGAGGCGGTGCGTCGCATGACCTCCTTGTCTGCCCGCATCTTCGGTTTAAAAGAACGTGGCGTGGTTGCTGAAGGCAACTACGCGGATCTTGTGCTCTTTGATGCGGATGTGGTGCGTGATCTCGCAACCTATGATGATCCGCAACAGTTTCCCGCCGGGATCAACAGCGTCTTTGTCAACGGCGCACTCGCCTTCCAACAAGGGGTGCACCAGCATCGCGGCACAGGCAAAATGCTGCGCTTTCGAACAGATCCGTTTCAAACTTAAATCAGGAGAAAAATTTGAGCTTCCTTGCCAGAGAAAAACATGGACATGTCCTATTGCTGACGATGTCCAGTCCGGACACACGCAACGCATTAACCAGTGATGAACAGTTTGCTGATTTCGAGGCGACCTGCACAGACATCAATGCCGATATGTCTGTTCGTGCGGTGGTGCTCACGGGAGAAGGCAGTGCCTTCTGTGCGGGTGGGAATGTCAAAGATATGCGTGACCGAACCGGACTTTTCTCCGGGGATCCGTTTGATCAGGCCGATGCTTATCGCAAAGGTATCCAGCGTATCCCGCGTGCGATTTACGCGTTGAACGTACCGATCATCGCGGCGGTTAACGGTCCTGCGGTTGGTGCGGGCTGTGATCTTGCCACCATGTGTGACATCCGCATCGGCAGCGAACGCGCGATGTTCGCTGAGAGTTTTGTGCAGCTCGGTATTATTCCGGGGGATGGGGGAGCGTGGTTCCTGCCACGGGCTGTTGGGTACTCAAATGCATGCAAGATGGCCTTTACCGGCGGGCGCGTGAAAGCCGAAGAAGCCCTGGCGATGGGTCTCATGTCGGAATTGGTCGACGGCGACGCGTTGGTTGCGCGTGCCTTGGAACTTGGCCAGGAAATTGCGCAAAACCCGCCCCACGCGGTGAGGTTGACGAAGCAGCTTTTGCGGGCGAGCCAGAATGCGTCGCTTGACGAGTTGCTGGATAAGTCGGCTGCGTTCCAGGCTGTTTGTCATGCCGAGCCTGATCATGCGGAAGCGGTAGAGGCATTTTTTGAGAAACGCGCAGGCAACTACCGCAGCGAATAGCGGCGGTTGATTGTGCTTGAGTTGTTAACTCGTTTAATTGGAGAGAATAGAGTGAGAGATGTAAAAAATTGGATCACCGCGTGTGTGATGATTGTTCTGGTGGCATTGGCACCAGCGCTGGTTGCAAAACCATTGCCGAGCGTTAAGCCGGAACGCGAGGGTTTTGATAGCGAGCGTCTGGATCGTATCACGGAGATCACACAAGCCTATGTCGACGAAGGCAAGTTGGCAGGGGTGATCACCATGGTTGCTCGAAGGGGAAAAATTGTGCACTTCGAGGCAGTGGGCCAACGCGGCGCTGACGATGACCGTCCGCTGACCAAAGATGCCCTTTTTCGAATCTATTCGATGACCAAGCCGATCACCGCTGCCGCGGTCATGCAGCTTTATGAGCAGGGCAAGTTTCATCTCAATGATCCCGTCAGCAAATTTGTGCCCGAGCTCAAGGGACTGAAAGTGCTGAATGGTGAAGGCGAGCTGGAAGACGTCAAAAGCGAGATGACGATGCAACAGCTGCTGACCCACACCACAGGCTTGTCATACGGGTTCAATCCGAAGGGCGATCCGGTGGATGCCAAGTACGTCGAAGCCAAGCTCTGGGAAGCAGCAGATCTGGATGACTTCGCGGTCAAGCTGGGTGAACTCCCGCTGAAGTTTCACCCGGGCGGTCAGTGGCACTATTCCGTCGCGGTTGATGTCACCGGCTTGGTAGTACAGCGCATCAGTGGGCAGCCGTTTGATGAGTACCTCAAGGAACACATCTTCGACCCGCTCGGTATGGAAGATACATTTTTTGCGGTCCCGGATGACAAGGTCGATCGATTCCTGCCGAATCATTACATCAATCCAGAGACGGGCAAGTTAACCACTATCCCGGCAGGTGGTGCAGCGGCGATGCAGGATTACCGGAACGTTACGCTATTTTCCGGAGGTGGTGGACTGGTATCGACAACCATGGACTACATGCGATGGGCGGAAGCCATGCGCAATGGTGGCGAACTCAATGGGGTACGGATTCTCGGTCCCAAAACAGTCAATTACATGGCGGCTAATCACCTGCCGGCCAGCATCGCCAGCGGCGGGACTGGAGAAGCGCCCATCCTGGGTCGTCGGTTGAACGGCTTTGGCTTTGGCCTCGGTTTTGGCATCGTCACCGACCCCGCTGCAGGCGGGGTGATGGGCAGCACGGGTGAGTTCAATTGGGGTGGCGCTGCTGGCACGGTGTTCTGGATCGACCCGGTTGAAGAACTGGTTGTGGTCGGGATGATTCAGCTGATGGGATCCCCTTATCCATTCCGCTCGGACCTGAAGGTGGCTACCTATCAGGCCCTGACTGAATCCCTGGAATAGAAACCGACCCGCGGGCGAGGTGCTTAGCGGCTGCCTTGCCCGTCGTCGATTTTGATGTAGGTACCCGTTACCGCTTCTGAAGCGGGCGATAAGAAATACATCAGGGTACTGTCCATCTGCGCTGGATCGCAGATGCGCTTGCGTGGGAAGTGTTGAGCGATATCACCCATGCGTTCCAGCATGCCGTCCATCATTTCCGAAGAGAATGCCCCCGGCGCGATTGCGTTGACATTGATGTTAAAGCGCGCCCACTCCACGGCCAGGCACTCGGTCATACGCACGATGCCTGACTTTGTAATTGAGTACAGCGCGGCACCGTTGCCCGCATAGTGGAATCCACCCACGGAAGATATGTTGACCATACGTCCCGGTTGTTCTGCCGCGATCAGGCGACGTGCGATCTCGCATGAAAGCACGTAGGGGCCGCGGAGGTTGGTGTCAAACACATCATCGATCAGCTCCAGCGACATTTTGTGCGCGCGTTGCGCATCTGGAATGCCCGCATTGTTGATCAGGATGTTGATCGTGCCCAGTGCTTCTTCCGCGGCGTTGACACAATTCATGATGGAGTCGTTATCGCGCATATCCAGGGCGATGGGAATTGCGGTTCCTCCGGCGCTGTTGATTTCATCAGCGAGTGCTTCCAGGCGTTCTACCCGGCGGCCGGTAATTGCAACCTTGGCGCCCGCAGCGGCGATCACCTGAGCGAAGCGTTTTCCCAAGCCGGAAGTACAACCGGTGACAAGTGCGACCTGACCGCTGAGGTCATTTGACACGTTTGGTAATGGATAATCAGACATATCTCCCCTTAAACTATCTCGAAAGTATTGAAGGCCTGGAGTTTACCAGCAGGCTGGTGGGGTAAAGCAAATGGGGTGCCGATGAAGTTGACCGACGCGGAAATTGAGCATTACTGGGATGAGGGTTATGTCATCCTCAAGGGACTTATTCCTGAAGACGATGTGCAGCGCTACGATGATCGCTTTCACGAATTTGTCAACGGCGAGGCTGAGCTCACGGACGACATGAAGATCATGCAGGACGTGATGGTGGTGAAGGGAGCGGTCACCCCGGAATCGAAGGTCCATGCAGTGAATAAGCTTCTCTGTCTGGAGAATGATGAAGTCCTGTTTCACTTCGCGCGTCACGAACGGTTGGTCGCGGCGGTGCAGAGCTTGCTGGGTGAAGAGCTTTACAGTCTTTCATCGAATGTATTCAACAAACCGCCCTATGTGGATGGCCGACACCCGATGCATCAGGATCTACGTTATTTTCGCCTGCGCCCTGCAGATGGCATTGTCGGGGTCTGGACGGCGATGCTGCCTGCAACGCGGACGCACGGATGCCTTGCGGTGATTCCGGGCTCTCACAAAGAGGGTTTGTTGGATCATGCGCTGCCGGATTGGGAATATGTCAATCATGGCTTTTATGGTGTGGAAGAAGTTGACTTGGAACAACGTGTTCACGTTGAGCTGGATCCCGGGGACACGCTGCTCTTCCACCCGCTCATAGTGCACGGTTCCGGACGTAATCGCAGTGGTGACTTTCGCCGCGCGATCTCCATCCACTATGCTGCGGGAAGCTGTGAATCTCCTAAAGAAAACTGGCAGAACGTGGGCCTGACCCGAAGGATCAGCTGAGCCATTTGACCGCGCGAATCAACTCGCTGTCAAAACCCTCCGCCGTATACAGGCTGTGCGCGCGTCGATTGTTCGCGAACACGTGCAACGTCAGGCTTTCGGCACCGCGTCGTTTAACTTCTGTCTCCACATGCCGGAGCAATCGACGGCCAAGACCAGTACCTCTTGCATCCGCGTGTACCACAATCCCTTCCAGGTGTGCGCTCGGGGTTTGGCTTAAGAGTTCAGGCCGCATGGTGACGATCACAACGCCTAACACCTGATTGTTCTCCTCATTCACGGCAACGTCGATAAACCGATTCTCGTTGGCGGAAGCTGTTTCTGTCAGAAACTGTTTTGCCACCTCTGCATCCCCTTGCCAGAGATGGTCTGGGTTGCGTCGAGGAGGGACATCAAAGTCTGCAAGCTCGGGTAGCAGTGATAGTATGCTTTGCAGGTGACTGGCGTCGGCAGGTTGAATAGATATATCTGAAATGCTGGTCATGGATCTGTTTTCCTATTGGGGGAGTGCCTCATCCCGCGCGATGACAATTCAGCTGCAGAGAGTAAACGTGGCGGTTACACATTCTGGGTAGCGGCGTCGATTGTCGTCGCCAATATGGTGGGCACTGGCGTTTTCACGAGTCTAGGCTATCAGCTTCTAGACATTCAATCTGCGCCCGTGATTCTTTTACTCTGGATCGTCGGTGGTGTTCTTGCTCTCTGTGGTGCGCTTTGTTACGCGGAACTGGGGAGCGCGTTGCCGCGATCTGGAGGAGAGTACAACTTCCTTACTGAACTTTACCATCCGGGTCTTGGTTTCATTGCGGGCTGGGTGTCAGCAACTATTGGCTTTGCAGCACCAACAGCCTTGGCTGCCATCACCGCCGGCGTTTATCTCGAGGCAGTATTCGACTCCGTTCCAGCTACGTTCACGGCGTCCCTGCTGGTGCTGTTATTGGGAGCCGTGCACCTGGGATCCAGGCGCCGTGGGGGTGCGTTGCAGCTTGCGTTCACCGTGGCCAAAGTTGCGCTGATTCTGAGTCTGGTAATTGCGGCACTTGTGGCAGTGCCGGAAGTACAGGACATTCGCTGGGCGCCGGTGTCGGCAGACCTGACGCTGGTTGGTACAGCTGGTTTTGCTGTAGCGCTGATTTTTGTGAATTACGCTTATACGGGATGGAATGCTGCGACTTACCTGGTCGGCGAGATTCAGGGTGGCGCACAGCGTTTACCGGGTATACTCCTGCTGGGCACCGCGTTGGTTATTTTTCTCTATGTCCTTCTGCATGTGATGTTTTTACTTGTCGCGCCGATGGATGCGATGGCGGGCAAGATAGAGATCGGCTACGTTGCCGGTCAATACGCGTTTGGTAGTCAGGGTTCGGGGATAGTGGCGCTATTGCTCTCCATCCTGCTGGTTTCCACTGTGAGTGCCATGTTGATCGCTGGGCCGCGCGCATTACAGGTGATTGGTCAGGACTTTAAGGCACTGGGTTGGCTGGCACGTGAGAACCGCTACGATGTGCCCTACGTCGCGATCCTTTTCCAAACCGGTGTGACGCTGGTGTTGGTATTGACCGGGTCTTTTGATGCGATTCTGGTCTTTGCCGGCTTTCTGCTGGGTGCCAACACACTCCTGGCGGTGGCTGGCGTGTTTTTGCTGCGTAGATCGCGGCAGGAGCTACCGTTCCGCATGCCGCTCTATCCGCTGCCTGTGCTGATTTACTTGGGTATCATGCTCTGGACACTGTCCTACGTTGCGTTTACGCGTGTTGAAGAAGCGTTGTTTGCATTGGCAGTGGTCGTCTCAGGAGGCATCTTCTATTTCATTACCCGGCGGCTGCCTGAACGTAATTGAATTGGTAGCTGCGCTTCGTGCCAGCTCGAATGCGGAAGGGCCACTAACGGGCGGCTGATAACAAGGAGAAACTTACCGTGGCAAACCTATCTGATCCTGGTCAACAGTGGTCTTCGCGTCTTGGTTTTCTTCTGGCGTCCATCGGATTTGCCGTCGGGCTCGGCAACATCTGGCGGTTTCCCTATGTGACGGGCGAAAACGGCGGTGGGGCCTTTGTCATCGTCTATCTGCTGTGCGTATTTGCGGTTGGTGTGCCCATCCTGATGGCAGAAATCATGATCGGGCGGCGCGGACGAAGTGCGCCGCCTGAAAGCGTGAGCGCTGTGGCGCAGAGCGAGGGTAGTTCCAGCCGGTGGTCGGTCATAGGTTACCTCGGTATCGCTACCGCCACGCTGATTCTCTTTGCCTACACCGTTGTTGCAGGGTGGGTGTTCTACTATCTCTATCTCGCGCTTGTCGAAGGCTTCAGCACCGCGACGGCGGTTACCTCCGCCGCTACATTCGATACGCTGCTGACCGACATCCCGAAGTTGTTCGTGTGGGCGGGGATTGCCTTGGCTGCAGCAGCTGCAATCGTATACGCCGGCCTGCAGAAAGGGATCGAGAGGGCGGTCACCATACTGATGCCGGCACTCTTTGCGCTGCTGGTCATCCTGGCTCTATTTAACGTTTTCAACGGTGGCATGGGTGAAGCGCTGGCGTATCTCTTCACGCCGGATTTTTCCAAACTGACACCCCAGATGTTCCTGATCGCGGTCGGGCAGGCGTTTTTCTCCATCGGTGTTGGCATGGCCGGTATGATGATGTTCGGTGCTTACCTCCCCAAGTCTGTCAACATTGGCAATAGTGCGGTGTTGATTGTCATCGCAGATACAACCGTCGCCCTGGTGGCCGGACTGGTTATTTTTCCGATGGTGTTTAACTACGGGTTGGATCCCGCGAGCGGTTCAGGGCTGATCTTCCAGACTTTGCCTGTGGCCTTTGCAGGTATGCCCATGGGACGGCTTGTCGCAATTCTCTTTTTTCTGCTGCTGAGTGTCGCTGCTGTGACTTCCATAGTTGGACTGTTTGAACCGGTCAGCACGTGGATGGCAAACCGTTTCGGCGTTACCCGTCAGCGTGCGGTTGTCTACTTTGCTGCCGTTTGCCTGGTGGGCAGTACCGTCAGTGTGCTCAGCTATAACGTCTGGAAGAGTGTCTCGATAGGCAGCATGTCCCTGAATCTGCTGATGGACTATCTTCCGAACCAGGTATTTCTCCCCTTGGGTGGATTGTTGATCGCGTTGTTTGCCGGTTGGATCGTCTCGCCGACAAGCAGCAGGGACGAACTTGCGATGCACGGTGGATCCTTCATCCTGTGGCACCGCTTGTTGAAGTGGCTGGTGGTCCCGGTGGTGCTGGTTATTCTCGTTACAGGGCTCGGGTAACGATGGCGGAGATGAAGTTAAGCTACCGAGGGAGCGTCAATCGCTGGGAGTGTGACGAGAACGATCACATGAACGTGCGTTTTTTTGTCGAGCGCCACTGGCAGACGCTACTCGGTCTGAATGATGAACAGAATGAAGGCGTGCGGCAGGATCGCATTCGGGTCCAGCACATCCGTTTTCAGAAGGAGGCGCGACTCGCAACACCCATCTCAGGCTATTGGTCAATTGTACGTAGCGGCGAACAAGCTGTGGTTTTGACCGAGCTGCGTCACTCTGTGTCCGGAGATTTGTTGAGCAGCTGCGTGCATGACATATGCTTGGACAAAACAGATGCGCTGTCCGATGTGGGTGGGCTAGATCTTCAGGACTTATCCGTGGAAGCGGGTCCCAGGGGGGTGCCGGCTCATCGTTCAGAATTTGCCGATGTGGGTATTGATCAAGCGAAGCAACTTGGATTTCAACTCATCGGCACCGGCACGCTCGAACCGAGGGAATGTGATCCTGCGGGACAGTTGATGAGCCAACATCTCATGGGACGATTGAGTGATTCCATGCCACACCTCTGGCATCACCTCTACAGCGGGGGTGAACGCGAAGTGCATTCTGCAGAGGAGGGCGGTGCGGTGCTTGAGTACAGGTTTGAATTTCTGGAACCCCTGGCCGCTGGTGATGTCTATCAGATTTACTCAGGGCTTGCTGTCGCAGGTGAGAAAGTTCAACGCTTTTCACATCTGGTGTTTTCTGACAACAAGCTTTGTGTGACGGCAGAGGCCGTGGGCGTGCGCATGGACCTTACCAGGCGCGGGGTTATCACACTGACACCGCAGCAGGTTGAGTTGTTGAGTTCGAAGGCACTGACAACACCCTGAGCTTAAGCGTGATGCGCGTTGCATCGAATGAGAGAAAAAATAACAATGCGCGGCGCATTGGGTTCCGAGGACGCCATGAACATCTATGAAAAAGACCTAGAACAATGTGGTGCCAACTACGTGCCACTATCACCGATTTCGTTTTTGCGGCGGGCGGCGCAGGTTTATCCGCACCGCGATGCCGTCATAGCCGGTGCACGGCGTCTCACCTGGCATCAAGTGTGGACGCGGTGTGTCGCTGTCAGTCGTGGCCTCAAGAGTTATGGCGTGGGACGCGGAGATACCGTGGCGATCATCGCTGCGAACATTCCCGAGATGCTGGAGGCGCACTTTGCGGTGCCGATGTGCGGGGGTGTGCTGAATGCCATCAACACGCGTCTGGATGCCGCGACCATCCGATTTATTCTGGAGCACGGCGAGTCGAAGGTGTTCCTCGTGGACCAGGAGTTTGGCGCTGTGGCGCAGGAAGCCGTTGCGGGGATGGATACACCACCCAGGATCATCCACATTGAGGACTCAACCCTCGACGGCGGTTCGTTGATCGGCGAGAGTGACTATGCGGATTTGATTGAAGCCCATGCGGAGCCGGAAGACGCAATCCTGCCTGTTGATGCACGTGCATTTCTACCTGGCGATGAATGGGACGCGATCAGCCTCAACTACACGTCCGGCACAACCGGAAACCCGAAGGGCGTCGTGTATCACCATCGTGGCGCATATCTCAATGCGGTTTCCAACGCCCTGACCTGGAGTATGGGTGAACATCCGGTTTATTTGTGGACCCTGCCGATGTTTCATTGCAACGGTTGGTGTTTCCCGTGGACTCTGGCGGTAAACGCGGGCACCAGCGTGTGTTTGCGTCAGGTGCGTGATGATCAGGTTTATCAATCGATCGCCGCACACGGGGTCACACACTTCTGCGGTGCCCCTGTCGTTTTGAATACCCTGCTAGCGGCGTCGGATGACCTCAAAAATCTGGTGCAACACGACGTACGGGTGATGACAGCGGGAGCAGCGCCACCGGCGGCCATTATCGAAGGCATGCAGGCGATGGGTGTAGAAGTTACGCACGTTTATGGTCTGACCGAAACCTATGGCCCTGTGACACTCTGTGCCTGGCAGGCGGACCTGTGGGGTAGCCACGACGCACAGACCCAGGCCGAGCTGAAAGCGCGACAAGGCGTGGGCGGGCAGATGCTTGAGGGGCTTGTGGTCATGGACCCTGAAACCATGGAGCCGGTACCTCAAGACGGCGAAACCATGGGTGAAATCATGATGCGCGGTAACAACGTCATGAAAGGGTATTTGAAGAACCCGTCTGCTACGGCCGAATCCTTCAGCGGCGGCTGGTTTCATTCCGGCGATCTGGCAGTCTGGCATGAGGATGGTTATATCCAGATCAAGGACCGCTCCAAAGACATCATCATTTCGGGAGGGGAGAACATATCGAGCATTGAGCTTGAGGATGTCTTGTTCCGTCATCCTGCGGTGATGGAAGCTGCTGTCGTCGCGAAAACGGATGCCAAATGGGGGGAGGTGCCGTGTGCGTTTGTCACTTTGAAGGAGGGGGAGACGCTCAGCGAAGAAGCGGTCATGGATTATTGCCGGGAAAACATGGCCCGTTTCAAGATTCCCAAGCAGGTTATTTTTGGCACGCTGCCAAAAACCAGCACCGGCAAGGTGCAGAAGTTTGTGCTTCGCGAACAAGCTGAAGCCAAATCTTAAGGAACGACATGAACAAAGCGCTAGTGCTTCCTCTGATTTTGATTGTGCTGCTGCTCGCTGCCTACTTTCTACCGGTAGTGGATTGGCTAACGGCTACCGCTGAGTGGATACAAGCCAATCGCACCTGGTCGTGGATTGTGTTTATTCTTCTCTATATCGCAGCTACGGTGCTCATGTTACCCGGTTCCCTGTTAACCCTGGCGGCTGGCTTCCTGTTTGGTCTTGGGATGGGCTACGTTGTCGTCGCTATAGCTTCGGTGGCTGGCGCTAGTCTCGCCTTTCTGGTTGGACGTTTCCTTGCGCGGGATTGGGTGGAAGGCCGGCTGGTTGCTATGCCGCGGTTTGCGGCCCTGGATCGAGCGGTACAAAACCGAGGCTGGCTGATTGTTTTGTTAACCCGGCTCTCGCCGCTTTTTCCTTTCAACCTCTTAAACTATGCGCTGGGTCTGACGTCGGTGAAGTTTCCAACCTATGTACTTGTCTCCTGGGTGGGGATGATTCCAGGCACACTGCTTTATGTGTATTTGGGCAGCGTAACTTCGTCACTTACCCAGGCGCTGTCGGGTGATGTAGGGGAGACGCCGTTCAGTGGCTGGTTACTCTACGTGGGACTTGCGGCAACGCTGGTCATGGCTTTGTGGATTGCTCGCTTCGCCACGACAACATTGAACCGGGAACTGGGCGATGAAGGTATGGTTGCGGTGGATGATGCATCCACCGGCAACGCCGAGGCTGAGGAGAAATCGTCGTGAGTTACGCAGGCGAAGCCTTTGACATTGAAGCGGCGACTCTGTTGTGCCCGGCAGATTACGTCAATCCAACACCAGATTCTCGATATCACATGGCGGTTATCGGCGCAGGTCCAGCTGGGCTTATCTGTGCAATCGCAGCTGCGGGTCTCGGTGCAAAGGTTGCCTTGATTGAACGCAACCGCATGGGTGGCGACTGTCTGAACGTCGGTTGCGTGCCATCAAAAGCACTGCTGGCGTACACCCACCAGCACGCTGATGCCACCTTTGACGAAGCTTTTGCGCATCTTCGCAAAGTTCGCGCTGAGATAGCGCATCATGATTCGGTTGCGAGGTATTCCGAGGAAGGCGTTGATGTTTTCCTGGGTGAGGCGCGATTTGATGCAAACGGCGAATTGCTGGTTGACGGGCAGCCTATTCCGGCCAGACGTACCGTGATCTGCACCGGCGCGCGCGCGGACTTTCCGCCCATAGCGGGTCTGGCGGAGGCTGGTCCGTTGACCAATGAGTCCATCTTCGATCTGACAGAGGCGCCCGGCAGTTTGGGCATCCTGGGCGCTGGTCCGATCGGCTGTGAGCTGGCGCTGGTGTTTGCGCGCCTCGGCGTCGAGGTTCATTTGTTTGAACTGGCGCCGCGTGTCCTGCCTGGCGAGATTGAAGATGCCGGCGATTGTGTCGCCTCGGCGTTGAGAGCAGCGGGGGTCAACTTACACCTCGGTTCCGGGGTGCAATCGGTGGCCGCAGCATCCGACGCCAGACACCTGGTCACCACCAGCGATGATGAGGCGATTGAGGTCGAGAAAATACTGGTGGCGCTTGGGCGGCGCCCCAATACCGACGACTTGAACCTTGAAGCGGCGGGGGTAGAGGTAGACCAGCGTGGATTTGTGTTGACGGACAACAAGCTGAGAACCAAAAACAAGAAGATCTACGCTGCTGGCGATTGTACCGCGGCGCTGCAGTTCACCCACCACGCTGATTCGCAAGCTCAGGTGGTTGTACAGAACGTGCTGTTTGCGCCCACCGCCAAAACGGATGGCTGGCACATCCCCCGCTGTACCTATACCCAACCCGAAGTTGCGTCTGTGGGTGCGCTACCGCGAGACCTGGATGAACAGAAGGTTACATACGATGAGTATGAGGTCCGGTTTGGTGACTTGGACCGAGGCAAGGCTGAGGGTGATGAAGAGGGCTTTGTTCGAGTGTGGACTGAAAAGGGCGGTGACCGGGTGCTCGGGGCGACCATCGTCGGGCACGATGCGGGTGAGCAGCTTGCACCGTTGTTGCTGCTCATGAATCAGGGCCTTGGGCTGGCAAAACTTCGTGCCGGTATGCTGCCATATCCGACTCGAGCGGAGTACTTGAAGCGTTTGGCTGGCGCCTATACTCGTACCAAGCTAAGTGAGAGAATCGCTGCACTGCTCAAGCGCTGGTTTGCGCTCATTGGATAAAAGTCGTGCTTCACATGTTAAAGCTTCAGAAATCAAAGCTTAAGACATCAAAATCTCACCCAAACGCTCTTCTCTCCTGGGCATTTCTCGTCGGTGTGTTGCTGTTGGGTGGCTGTGAAAACCAGGAAACGCCATCACCTGTGACTTATGAGTCTACGGCCAGCGTGCACGACTTCATGTACTGGATGCTCGAACCCGCTGCAGATGTCATCTGGGATTCTGCGGGCTTTGTTATTACGGAAGATGGGGAGGTGGATCTGCAACCCACCACTCAAGAAGGTTGGGATGCGGTAAGAAACGCCGCTACCGTGGTTGCCGAGTCCGGCAACCTTCTCAGTATGCCGGGATACCGCGCTGATGAAGAAGATTGGGTAGAGTATTCACAAGCCCTCATAAGAACCGGTTTGGCGGCCAGAGAAGCAGCCCAGAACAAGGATGCGGACGCACTTTTTGATGCTGGGGGTGCAATCTACAACGTCTGTCGAGCGTGCCATAACCGTTATGTCATCGCCCCAGGAGAATAGCTCCGTCCCTAACCTCAGCCCGCGCAGGCTCTGGTCCAGCGTGGGCCTCAGCGTTGTGCTTGCCGCCATGGTTTTTGTGCTGTTTGTACTACCGGCGGAGTATGGCGTAGATCCGATGGGTAGTGGCAAGTTTATGGGCATTGATGGCATGTCCGCTTATGAGGTGAACGTGCTGACGCGTGCGGACATGGAGTTTGTCGAAGATGAAGTCGAGTTCTACCTTGCTCCTTTCGAATCTGTGGAATACAAATACGAGATGCATGCGGGAGATGCGATCGTCTACGGTTGGTCTGCAGAAGCGGAGGTTGTGTTCGATTTGCACGGCCATGAGCCGGGTGCTGACGAGGACGATTCAGTGAGTTTCGCGATAGGCAGAAGTCCGAATGACAACGGTACGTACGTTGCGCCGTACAATGGTGAGCATGGCTGGTTCTGGGAAAATCGCGGCACTACGCCAGTAACGGTGAAACTAAGCGCGGTTGGCTACATGGACGCGTCGATTACTTACGGTCCCCAAGGCGAATACCGTCGGAGTTTTGCAGGTGAGCCCTCACCAGACTAACTGTTCGCGAGCTTTCGCAGTGCCTCGTCCAACTCGTTCAGCGTAAAGGGCTTGGCCAGATAGGCAACCTGTGAAGGTTCCAGCGGTACCTCGCTGATGACATCATCTGTGTAGCCAGACATAAACAACGCTTTAAGGTCGGGATGGCTGGTTAGCGCCTCCCGATACAGATCAGGTCCTCGCATATCTGGCATGACAACGTCTGAAATCAAGATGTCGTGTGGCGAATCTTCGAGCAGTTCGACAGCATGATTGGCACTCTCCGCCACGGAGACGTGGTTGTAGCCGATGGCCTGCAACATCTGGGAAACAACGTTGCGCACACCAAGTTCATCTTCGACCAGCAGTGCTTTGTTGAACTTCAGCTGCGATTGTGTGGCCTCATCGTCTTCGACTTCTTCGAGGCCGATGTCCTCCGCAGGGTCAGTTCGGGGGAGTTGTACGGTGAAGGTAGTACCTTGACCAGGGTGTGAGGTGCACGTCAGCTGTCCCTTGTGCTGTCGCACAATGCCCTGACCAATTGCGAGTCCGAGACCGGTACCCATTTCTCCCTTGGTGGTGAAAAACGGATCGTAGATACGCTCGCGTATCTCTTCGCTCATGCCCACGCCGTTGTCGATCACAGAAATCAGCACGTTTTCCGCGTTACATTCGAAGCGGGTTTGTATCTCGCCACCATCTGGCAGGGCATCTATCGAGTTTAGAATGAGGTTTAACAGCACCTGTTCAAGTTGCCCTATGTCTCCACGTGTCCAGCATTCTTCATCGCAGGGCGTGAAAACCAGGTGAATGTTGTCCGGACAAACGCTCTCGGTCAGGCGCTGAATGCTCAGCCCTAACTGGCCGATATTAAAACTCTTGAATTCCAGGTGCTGGTGCCCACCCAGGGCGGTCAGACTCTTGGTTAACTTGCCGCCACGTTCAGCTGCGTCAAGGACAAGATCCAGTAACCGCTTGGTGGATGGATCTGAATGCTGTTTGAGCTGTAAGGTTTCGACAGCGCCGGAAATAACGGTTAACAAGTTGTTGAAGTCGTGTGCGACGCCACCTGCCAGGCGGCCCAGGGATTCCATTTTTTGTGCCTGGATAAGAGCGCGTTCAGCCTTGAACTTACTTTCAGATATCAGTGCGATGGTCGCCAGATCGGAAAGCGTGGCCACAAAACTAGCTTCGTCGTTTGTCCAGTTACGCGCTTGTCCCGTCTGTTCTATGCAGATGACGCCAACCACGTCACCGTCTTGACGGATGGGCGCATCGAGCATCGCGTAAATCTGGTTAGCCGGTAAATACTCGCGCCCGAATTCTGCGGTGCGCGCATCTGTATAGGCATCGTTGGCGATGATCACCCGCTCCAGATCCATCGCTTCGAAGTAGGCCGGAAATTCCGACGCTTTCAGCCTCGCACCTTCTTCGTGTCGTTGTTTGCGAAGATCAAAGTGATCTATGCAGACCAGTTCCGTCCGATCATCGTTAAACAGCCAGCAGTTTACCCGCGGTGCGCGCAACGTGCGGGCTGCCCGCTCTGTGATGTTGGCGAAAATATTGCGCAGACTGCCTGGTGAGCGGGGCAGGTGCGCAAGATCGCTGATGACCTCCGAATAATTTGCTTTGCTGCCATCCGCCTGAGTGATTAACTCCGCGACGTGAGGTGCTGTGAGCACCGCAACAGATTGCAGCAATTGGCGGGTCTTCTCCGAAAAACCGCTGACTTCATTGGATTCGGAATCTAAGACCCCGACCACTTCGCCGCGATGCACCAGCGGGACGGCAAATTCTGATGCGCCGGGATATTCATCGGATACGTAACGGTCGTCGGCAGCGACGTCCTCTACGTATGCTGGTTGGGCGCTCAGGGCTGCGTGACCCACAATACCGACCCCCATCGGGAGGCCGATGCGGTTGACGATGCTTTGTTCGTCCCCTTGTTTAATACCCAGGGCTGCCATCTGGGTCAGGACGTTACCAAGGCGCACATAGACCACGCAGTCATCGAGTCCCGTGAGGTCTTCAATCCACCTGGTAATCTGCCAACAAAGTTTATCGAGCTGAGTAAACGTACTCAGTTCGGCACTGATGGATTGCAGTTTGTCTAGCTCAAAAGCGTTGAGAGGAGGGCTCGGCATCGAGTGATTGTTGTGGCCGGTTTCTTCTATAATCCGGAGTCTACATTGGAGAGGCTGCGGACCCATGTCAGAAAATGCTGAACATTTACGGAATCGAGCATCCTCAGCGAGTGACTTCAAGTCTTCTCGACGTTTGAGGATGGCACCAGATCCGCGTCCGGTTGGTGAGATTCCGATCGAGGAACTCAATGTTGCCAATCCGGAACTGTTCCGCCTCCAATTGAGTTTTGACTATTTCCGCCGCTTACGCGATGAAGCTCCTGTCCACTATTGTGCTGACAGTCAGTACGGACCTTACTGGTCGATAACGCGCTATGAGGACATTATGGCGGTGGATAAAAACCACCAGGTGTTTTCGTCATCCTTCGAATTCGGTGGTGTGACCATCACAGGCACAACCAGTTCCTCCAACGAAATTCCAAACTTTATTTCGATGGACCCGCCTGAACATCACCAGCAAAGGAAGGCGGTTGCCCCCGGATTGGCGCCGAGAAGACTGGCTGTACTTGAAACGCTGATCAGGGAAAGGGTGATAGAGATTGTCGATAACCTGACGCTGAATGAAGAATTTGACCTTGTCCCTAGTGTTTCGGTGGAAATTACGGGTCGCATGATCGCAACACTGCTCGGTGTGCCGCAGGAAGATCGTCACCAGCTGATCAAATGGTCAAATGCGATCAGCAACGCCGACGACCCGGATTATGCGATGAGCGCAGGCGACTTTTATCGCACGCTCGCTGAAATGAACGAATATTTTGGAGCGATCTGGGCTGATCGCAAAGCGGCGTCCGATCCGGGTGACGACCTGATTTCGATGCTCGCGTACAACCCGTCAACCCGGGATATGCACGCCAAGCAGCTGGTCGGAAACATGGTTTTGCTGATGGTAGGCGGCAACGATACGACACGAAATTCCATCAGTGGCAGCGTGCTGGCGCTGAATCAGTTCCCGGAACAGTACGCAAAACTTCGAGCGGACCACCGCCTGGTTGCGTCGTTTGTTCCCGAAGTTATTCGTTGGCAGACACCGCTGGTATCGATGCGCCGAACCGCCGTCCAGGACTTCGTGTTTAGAGATCAGAAAATCAGCAAAGGCGACATGGTGGTCATGTGGTATCTCTCGGGTAATCGAGATGAACGGGCCATAGATAAACCGGACGAGTTCATTGTCGACAGAGCACGTCCTAGGGAACACCTTTCGTTCGGATACGGTGTGCACCGTTGTCTGGGCAATCGGTTAGCTGAAATGCAGCTGCGGGTTGTCTGGGAAGAATTGTTGCAGCGCTTCAACAATATCGAAGTGGTGGGCGAGCCCGTGCGGGCAAGCTCGACCGTGTTCCACGCGATCCAATCGCTGCCGGTTAAAATCTCGGCATAGTTGGCAGGCGTCGTTGACGGTAGTGACTGCTCAAATAAGAGGCACAAAAAATCCCGCTCAAAGCTGCGTCTGAGCGGGATTTGATCTGGCTTGTTAGCGGTTAACCCGCGACGTTTTCTACCAGCGTACCGGTACCCAAACCCCCACCACAGCACATGCTGATGATCCCGTAGCGGCCGTTGGTGCGCTTGAGTTCGTGCACCGCCTTGGTGATCAGGAAGCAACCCGTTGCACCCAGAGGGTGGCCGAGACTGATCGCGCCGCCGTTTGGATTAACCTTTGCCATGTCTGCACCGACTGTTTTCGCCCAGGACAGCACAACTGAAGCAAAGGCTTCGTTGACCTCAAAAACATCAACGTCATCGATGTTCAGATCTGCTTCTTTCAGGAGTTTTTCGGTCGCCGGAATCGGTCCTTCGAGCATCAGCACCGGATCACAACCCACCAGCGCGCTGCCGGTAATTCGTGCCATTGGCGTCAGGCCAAGCTCGCGGGCCTTATCCGCGGTCATCATCAGCACGGCTGCTGCGCCATCCGCTATCTGGGAAGAGGTACCCGCTGTATGAATACCATCTTCCCGAGCGACGGGCTTCAGACCGGCCAGTGCTTCAAGACTGGTATCGCGAGGAATTTCATCCTTGGTGACCGTAACTGTTTCTCCGGTTTTCTCAAAATTTTCGTCCATCACAGGGGCATCTACCGGGATAATCTGGGTGTCAAAGTAACCCTCATCGATGGCCACTTTGGCGCGCTCCTGCGACTGCAATCCAAAGTTGTCTGCATCCTGGCGTGTGATCTGGTACTTCTCCGCAACCCGTTCAGCCCCCTCAAACTGGCTGGTAAATTCGTGCTGTGAGAAGTAACTCTTGGAGATGGGCTTGCCCATGCTCGGGTTTTTGCCAACCGCGTCGCTGCCGATGGGCAGGCGAGTCATATTTTCAACGCCACAGGCAATCACGACATCGGCATGGCCAGATGCGAGGATGCTGTGAGCGAGCGTTGTAGATTGTTGGGAGGAGCCACACTGAGAATCGATGGTGATGCACGGTGTCTCAATGGCGCCGCCGTGGGCGAGCCACGCTGTTCGTGTGACGTTCATACCTTGTGCGGCGACTTTGTTGATACAACCGCCGACCACCTGGTCAACAACGTTGCTTTCGATACCGTTGCGGGCGAGGAGTTTCATTAAAACCTGCCCCAGCACATCAGTAGGGTGAGCCCCACCTAAACTGCCGTTCTTCTTTCCTACCGGAGATCTGGCGGCGTCGACTACCACCACTTCGTTTGTTTGCGTCATGAGTGCTCCCTGGTTACCCTGCTTGTTTACATTTACTGAGTCTGACCGGCGATTATAAATCATCAGATTGCGCTTAGACATCGTGGTTGAACGATGGGTTGCGTCTGAATTCTTAAGTTCCTGGGGACAGTTCGAGAATAGAGTATGGCGAGACCGGACCGTGTTTACTGCAGTGAGGAAGCCCAAAAGGCGGGAGCCAAGCTCTTTGGTTCAGCGGTACCCGTAGATATCTGGCTGTTGTTGGAGTATCCGCGGCCCTGGGCGCCTAAGGCGCTTGATGACAATGACCTATCCCCGGCGGTCAATGCGCACATGAGTTCGCTCGCCGAAGCTTGCGCACAGGATGGGGTGCGCCTGCGTATTCAGTTTATTAAGCAAGCCGCATCTGCGGATATGCAGAAACCTCGTGTGTATCTGGCCGACACGCGCGTTGGTAGCGGCGTGCTCGTGGCCGGCGAGTTAGCACGCTACGAACAGTTCACCGAGATCACGGCGGCGGGCGTCCTCGCGCACGAGCTACCAGACGGTCAGCAGTCCACAGACAACATGTACCTCGTTTGTACCAACGGTCAAAGAGATCTTTGCTGCGCACGCTTTGGATTGCCCCTGTATGAAGCGTTGCGCCTGGAGCAAGGCGGGACGGCGTGGCAGACCACGCACGTTGGAGGCCATCGCTTTGCCCCGAATCTGGTTTGTTTACCCAGCGGCATATCATACGGCTTCGTAGAGCCCGAGCGTGCATCCGAGTTGATTGCCTGTCATGAGGCTGGGGAAGTTGATTTGACTCGATTGCGCGGTCGTTCGAGCTTTTCTGAAGCTATGCAGGCTGCGGATTATTTTGTCCGCAGGGATTCCGGATATAAGAGCATCGATCCTCTGGAGTTTGAAGTTGTTAACGCGGGAGAGGATGGTGCCTTTCGTCTGAAGGTCTCTGGACCCAGGCAAGGAACCATCGAAGTGAAGCGGGTTGTTCTCGACGAACCGGCACTTGCCAGCTGTGGGGCGGAGCCTAAACGCGTGGAAGAATACGAGTTATTGGAATTAACACTGGAATAGGAGAGAAGAGTGGACGTAGCAGGTAAGAAAGCCCTGGTCTTTGGTGGTACCTCTGGCATCGGGTTGGCAACAGCGGAAAAGCTCAGAGACCAGGGCGCAGAGGTTGTCGCTGTGAGCCGCAGCCCGGAAAAGGCTAGCGAGATTGAAGGTATACGATTGGCAGGAGCGGATGTCCGCGACCGGGAACGTCTGGGTGAGTTGTTCGCCGAAGAAGGTCCCTTCGATATTCTTATCACCGCCGCAACCGGTGGGGAGCGCGCTGCGGGTCCCTTCCTGCAGATGGATCTTGATGGCTATCAAGCCTCCTTCGATAAGCTGTGGGGTTATGCCAACGTGGTGCGCCTGGGGGCAGAACACGTCTCGGAGAATGGATGTATCGTGCTGGTAAGCGGCTCTCCGGCCCGGCGTGCTAAGCCTGGGCAAGCTGCACTTGCGTCGGTTGGCGGCGCCGTTGAGCAGTTTGTCAGAGCAGTGGCGGGCGAACTTGCACCCAAGCGCATCAATGTCGTTTCACCCGGCATGATCGCTACGCCGATGTTCGGTCCGGACAGCGACCAACGTCAGAACATGCTTGCGGGGGCGACCGCAAAGAACTTGATACCACGGGCAGGAACACCTGAAGAAGTGGCAGATGGCATTCTGTTTGTGGTGCAAAATGATTTTGTCACCGGCACCACGGTGGATGTGGATGGCGGCTGGTTGTTGAGCTAGGAAGGTCTTGAGCTAGAAGTAGAGGAGTCCGTTCAGCTCACCAAATACCCGGTCAGCTGATGTGCGATGAGTACAAATCCCGCGGTCATGATGACCGTATTCGCCAGGATCGCCTGGGATGAAAATCTCGCACCAAAACGCCACAAATTCATCAGCGCGATGATCAGGGCCAAGGCCAGCAGCTGACCGGCTTCAACGCCGAGGTTAAAAGCGATCAGGTTGCCGAAGAGTCCCTCCTCGGAAAGGTTTAATTCCTGGAGTTTTGTGGCAAGGCCGAAGCCGTGGACCAACCCGAAAGTGGCGACGGCTAAACGCATATCGATACTGATCCCAAGTTGTTTGAAGCCGCCGAGGTTTTCGAACGCTTTGTAGACAACGGAAAAGCCGATAATTGCGTCGACGATGTAAGCGTTTGCGGGTATATCAAACCACACGCCCGCGATCAGGGTGACGCTATGGCCAATAGCAAACAACGTTACGTACGTTGCGATCTCCCGCACCTTGTAAAGGAAAAACATGACACCGGCCAGGTAGAGCAGGTGATCGTAGCCTGTGACCATGTGTTTGGCGCCCAGATAGAAGTAGGGCCAGAACTGAAATCCCTGTGCCTGCTCCAGGAAGCTGGCATCACCTTCCGCCACCCCGTGGGAAAACGCGATGGCGGGCAACAATAGAAGTGCCGTGCAGAACCCGACTAACAGACGGAGGCCGTGACCGCCTGACGCTGGTGCGTTCGGCGGTCGTCGTTTCTCATGCAGCTGGTCAATCTCGAGCATCGACAGCGGTTGCATGATGTCAGCCTTGCAAGCTCGCGAAGTTCTTACCTTCTGCAACCAGGCGTTCAAGGAGCGGGGCGGGTTTCCAAGCCTCGCCACCATATTCCTCATCAAAGCGTTTGATGTCCGCCAGGATGTTGTCGAGTCCCTGCTGATCAGCCCAGAACATGGGGCCGCCGGTGACTTCCGGGAAGCCGTAACCGTTGATGTAGACGATGTCGATGTCACAGGGCCGGATAGCGATACCGTCCTCGAGAATACGAGCGCCTTCGTTTATCAGAGGATAAAGGCAGCGTTTGAGGACTTCTTCATCGTCGATTTCACGGCGTGTGATGCCGAGCTCGGCTGAGGTTTGCTCCACTATCTCAACAACTTCGGGGTCGGCCTGACCCGCACGAGAGCCCTCAGGATAGATATAAAAGCCGCGATTTGTCTTTTGCCCGAAGCGCTCCATTTCGCAGAGCTTGTCCGCAACGCGCGCTGTGATGGGTACGTCCTCCGGCTGCATACCGGAAAGTTTGCGTGCGCGCCAGCCAAGATCCAGCCCGACGAGATCGTTCATCTGGAATGGACCCATGGGCATGCCGAATCCCAGGATCACGTTGTCAACCTGATAGGGTGTGGCGCCTTGCAGAATGATCTCGCCCGCCTGGCGTGTGTAGCCACCGAGCATACGGTTGCCGATAAACCCGGGTGCATTGCCGGATAGCACGGCGATCTTGTTGAGGGTTTTACCGAGCTTCATTGAGGTAGCGATGGTTTCTTTCGACGTTTTAGCGCCGCGAACCACTTCAAGCAGGCGCATCACATTTGCGGGTGAGAAGAAGTGGAGACCGATCACGTCTTCTGGACGACTGGTGGCATCTGCCATCTTGTCGACGTCCAGCCCGGAGGTGTTACTCGCGAGGATGGCACCTGGTTTGGCCACCGCTTCGATTTTTTTGAATGTTTCGACTTTGACGTCGATGTTTTCATAAACCGCTTCGATGATGACATCCGCTGTACCCAGGTCCTCATATTTTGTTGTTCCGGTGAGCAGCGCCATGCGTTGGTCAACTTCCGCTTCTGACATGCGACCGCGCTGAACCTGGATGTCATAGTTGCGTTTGATGACACCAATGCCTCTATCCAGTGCTTCCTGGTCCAACTCCAGCACCGTGACAGGGATGCCCACGTTGAGGAAGTTCATGGAGATACCGCCACCCATGGTGCCGCACCCGATGACACCGGCTTGCTGGATATCCTTGGTGGCCGTGTCTTTTGGCACGTCGGGGATTTTTGCCACCTCGCGTTCGGCGAAGAACATATGTATCAGAGCTTCCCGCTGCGGATGTTTTAAGCACTGAGCGAAGTTTGCGCCTTCAACTTCCATGCCCTTGTCAAAGTCACCCATGTTCACGGCAGCTTCTACACACTGAATGATCATCTCTGGAGCAAAACGATTGCGCATGCGTCGGGCTGCTTGTTTGCGCGCATCCTCGAAGACCTGCGGGTTGTCACGATCAGGCAGGAGGAGAGCATCTTCGTCGCGAATGCGACGGGTTGGGCTGCCCTGACTGATGAGATTTCTGGCATATGCGAACGCCGCTTCGACGACATCACCTTCTGCTACCTCATCCACAATGCCCAGTTCATGTGCAGCGGGGCCGGGGATGCCATCACCAGAGAGCATGAAGTTCAGTGCTTTTTCCGCACCGACTAGGCGTGGCAGGCGTTGCGTTCCACCTGCGCCTGGCAGCAGACCAAGCTTCACTTCTGGTAGACCCACCTGTGCGGTGGGCGCTATGACGCGATAGTGGCAGACGAGTGCTACTTCAAGACCACCACCGAATGCGGTGCCGTTTATCGCCGCAACGATAGGTTTGGAGCTGTTCTCCATAGCCACCTGGCAATCGTGGAGACTTGGACCTTGGGCTGCGCCGCCAAATTCTGAGATGTCTGCGCCGGCGATAAAAGCGCGCCCGGCACCCGTCAGGACAATCGCTTTCACAGCATCATCGCCGAGGGCTTTTTCGATACCGTCGGCGAGGCCCTGGCGAACGCCGGAACTCAACGGATTGACCGGCGGGTTGTCGATGGTCATCAGCGCGATATCGTCCCGAACTTCATAGTGCACGGTACCTTTCATGTTTAATCCCCTCTCTTTTAGCAGGTGTTGGTGAACAGGTGTTGGTAGTCAGTATGAGCCAGTTACCAAACTCGGTCTGGCCATAGAAAAAAGGGGAGTAGTTTGCCCCAAGAAATAGGTCTTAGCTACAGGTGCGGTAGAATGGGGGGGCTTGTGTTGTGGGGATAAACGTGACTGAAACTGACAAACTGCCATTAGCCGGGATCCGTGTGGTATCGCTCGAGCAGGCTGCCGCAGCACCTTTGTGCAGCCGACGTCTGGCGTTGGCTGGCGCAGAAGTCTTGAAGATAGAACGCCCCGAGGGTGACTTTGCCCGTGGCTATGACACAGCGGTGCATGGGCAGAGCAGCTATTTTGTCTGGCTGAACGCTGGAAAAAAATCTGTCGTATTGGATCTGAGCGAGCCCAGCGCCCGTGAACAGCTCAAGGCACTGATCCTGAGTGCTGATGTGCTGGTACAAAACCTGAAGCCCGGTGCATTGAAGAAACTAGGCCTCGATATAGAGGATTTACATACAGTGCACCCTGGGCTCATTTCAGTTTCGATATCCGGGTTTCACCCGCGTGGTCCTGGGGCGAGTCGTAAAGCTTACGATCTTCTTATGCAGGCAGAATCTGGACTCGCCAACATCACAGGCTCTCATCATGAAGCCGGTCGAGTAGGCGTCTCTATCGTCGATGCGGCGACGGGTATGTTTGCGTATGAAGCGGTTCTGGAAGCGCTCTTGGCGAGGACCTTGCAGGCGCAAATCGAGGGCCCGCGGATTCACGTAGCACTCTTCGATGCGATTGCGGAGCTTCTGTGCGTTCCCTATCTGCTCGATCGATACGGTGGCAGCGCGCCAGCGCGCGTCGGCCTTGCTCACCCGGGTATTTGCCCTTATGGCGTGTTTCTCAGCAACGACGCTCAACCGTTTGTGCTGTCGATTCAGAATGAACGGGAATGGTCTCGGCTTTGTACTGTAGGCCTGGGTAACGAGGCGCTGCACGCCGACGCACGGTGTGTCGATAACGAAACCCGGGTGGCGAACCGTGTCTTTGTTGATGCGGCGGTGCAGGATGCATTTGACCAGTGGAGTTATGCCGAAATCGAAGCGCGACTCAACGCTGCGGATCTTGCCTTTGCACCGGTTAACGCGCTTGAATTCCTCAAGAAACACCCGGACTTTGCGACGTTCAAGGTTGCTGTTGCAGAACATGAAGTGCTGTTGCCCGTTGTGCCGGGTCTACCCAAGCGGGAAGGCGCCAGGGTTCCGGCGCTGGGTGAACACACACATGAGGTGTTGAGTGCCCTCGAATCCAACCCCAATAACACATAGACTAGCTGCCTAGAACAACTGAGCAAACGAAGGGAGAAAACCATGGCCGCATACTTTATTGCGCAATACGTCGTCAACAATCCGGATCTTTACCGGGAGTATCAGGCGGGTGCGGGGCCGACAATCCAGGCATCGGGTGCAGAGCTTGTCGCTTTTGACGTGGCTGCTGAAACCATTGAAGGCACACCGCCAGGCCCGCAGACGGTCATTATCAAGTTCGAATCAACCGAGGCGGCAAAGGCATGGTACAACTCGGATGAGTACCAGGCGGTGGTTGGCAAACGTCTTGAGGCGACTGAAGGTTTCGCGGTGATTTCCCAATCGATGAACGTCGGCTAGGGAAGGGAAGCTCGATACATGAAACGCTCGCGCCGTACCTGGCTCAAACTGGGAGTCGGCGCGGGTGCATCCGCCTTCCTGCCGATCGGATCACAGGCCTGGGCAGATACCCCCTCCCGAACCCTTACCGATCTTGTCCCATCGAAGGGACCGCTGCGTCTGTTAAACGACAGGCCGCTTAATGCTGAGACCCCTGCGCACCTTCTGGATGACGTGACGACCCCCACCGAGTTGATGTTTGTGCGCAACAATGGCGTACCTCCTGTGGCAGTGGATGCTGACACCTGGCGCCTGGAAATTGGCGGGGAGAGCTGTCTGAAGCCTCAAAGCTTCAGCATTTCCGATCTAAAAAGATTATTTAAATCATACACTTATGACCTACAGTTAGAATGCGGTGGAAATGGCCGCGCAGAGTTCCGGCCGCGTGCGAGTGGCAACCAGTGGACCACGGGGGCCATCGCTTGTCCCAGTTGGACAGGCGTGCGCGTGGCGGATTTACTCAACTACTGCGGGATTGCTGAAGACGCGGTGTACCTGGGTTTTGGCTCCGCGGACACCCATCTCTCCGGTGATACCTCAAAAGCGGTCATCTCGCGCGGCGTGCCGATGCACAAAGCGCTGGAAGACGAATCGCTTATTGCTTATGCGTTGAATGGCCAAGCGATTGCGCCGCTGCACGGTGCGCCGCTGCGATTGGTGTGCGGCGGTTGGCCAGGTTCGGTCAGCGGCAAGTGGCTAACGCAGCTATACGTGCGGGATCGTGTTCATGATGGGGCCAAAATGGGTGGCAATTCCTATCGGGTACCCTGCAAGTCAGTCGCGCCTGGCACGGACGTGCCAGACGACGATATGTGCATTATTGAATCCATGCCTGTGAAATCGTTGATTACCAGTCCGCGGTCAGGTTTGTCTGTGGAGAATTCGGGTTCGCTTGAACTCAGCGGTAAAGCCTGGGCGGGGGACCTCAAGGTCAGCGAAGTGCAGGTGAGCATCGACTTTGGCGCAACCTGGTCGTCCTGCGAGCTGGCCGTACCGCGCAACCGATTAGCCTGGCAGGCGTGGCAGACCAAAGTACGTTTCCCGCGGTCGGGATATTACGAAGTCTGGGCGCGGGCGACGGATGAACTGGGGCGCTCACAACCCATGCTGGTGCCTGGCTGGAATCCGAAGGGTTATCTCAACAACGCCTGTCATCGCATTGCGGTCCATGCTCTATAGAAAGCTCTATAGAAAGCTGTATAGAAAGCCGTATAGAAAGTCGGTTCTTTTGGTTTTGGTGCAGGTAGTGCTGGCGCTCGCCAGCACATCGGCCCAAGGTCAGGAAGTGGACCCGGAAATTCTGGTACAGGCACATTGCAGTGGCTGCCACTCGCTCAGTCTGGTGAGCGCTCAGCGCGGTGATCGGACCTATTGGGAACGCACCATCCGCTGGATGCAGCGGACCCAGAATCTGTGGCAGATTCCTCCTGCACAGGAAAGCGTCATCCTTGACTATCTGGCCAGTAAATACAGCGAAGCTGAGTGGGGGCGGCGTCCAAACCTGCCCCCGCAGCTGGTGAAAATCGCGTCTGAGTAGCGGCCGTTCGGCCAAAAATTTCATTTTTTTTCGAAATATCGCAACCTTTTCTGCACCTCAAGTCTCTTCTTTAGAACTTGGCAAGCAAAAGGCGCGAAAATGGAAGATACCCTCGTTCCAATGACACTTTTTTCAATCATCCCGGTGACCGTCGGTTTGGTAGCGTATTTCAGGTTTAAAGCAAAACGTGAGATGCAGATGACCGTGCGGGAGTCCATCGGCGCGGGCCAGGCCCTGTCACCGGAAGTTTTAGCCGAGCTGATGGAGGCTTTGCAGCCGAAAAAGAGCGATCTCAGACGCGGGATGCTGTGGACTGCGGTGGGCCTCGCCTTCGTGGTTGTGGCGTTGGTTGCTGGCCACGATGAAGCGACGACACCGCTTCTGGGTATTTCAGCGTTTCCATTGTTCATCGGCGTGGCATACTTGATCTTATGGTGGATCGGCAGAGAAGAATAAGCATCTTCAAAGCGCGTTCGCTTTTACTGGACGAGCAGACCGATGCGGTGCTCGTACAGGAGGTGCTGGGCTCACGGAGTAAGGCGAGTACTCGCGCCTACGGCGTTCTCGTGCAACGCCACGAAAACAAGGTGCGCAATTTTCTGCGTTACCTGACAAAACAAGCTGACCGTGCAGATGATCTGGCGCAGGAAGCCTTTCTCAACGCATGGGAAAAATTGGCAACGCTGGAAGATGCGGAGAAATTTGGCAGCTGGGTACAGCGCATTGCGTATCGATTGTTCTTGCATGAAGAACGACATGCAAAGGTGATACACCGGCACGCCGAAAGCGAGCGTGTCGTGCACGAAATCACATCTCCTTCACTTGAAGCGGCTGCGCCTGGTTTGGAAGCGGCTGCGCCTGGGATCGAAGCGGCTGCGCCTGGTCTGGAAGAGGTGGGCGAACTCGAAAAGCTGCTTACAGGGTGTGATGCCAACGAGGCTGAACTTCTGGTACTGGTGTATGGCTTTGGTTTCACCATCGCCGAGGTAGCCAGTGAACGAGGCATCGCTGAAGGTACTGTGAAGTCCCTCCTGCATCGCGCTAAACACAAGATTCGTGATCATCACTCGCTGGCCTCTTAAGTCGAGAAGAGAGCCACAAAGGAAAAGGTGACGAAATGGATAGATACCCGCAAGAAAATTTGGACAAAAAACTGGAGCTCGCGCTGACTCAGCTTGTTGAGAAGCCGATTGCTGGATCCATCGCCCCTGACGTTGTACGCGAGGTGCAGCGGCGGACAAACATGCAGCATACCCGTTACATCATTTTTTTGATCGCCGCGGTCGCAGGCCTTGCCCTGGCGTTTCCCGGGTTGGTCTCTCTTGAAGCCTTACCCGCTGTCACTTTCCTGCAGGATTCAGCTGTGTCCATCCGCGGTGGATTAGATCTTTTAGATGTGGAGGTGCGCCAGTATCTCTCCAGTGGTTCGTACACGCTGGCGGCTCTCGTACTTGCGGGGGCTGGCGCGTTACTAGTGTCCCTTGCAGCAGATTCCGGTTGAAGGGATTCCTCTACCTACTGAGCCTCACCCTCGACGTGGTATAGCTTGTTGTAGATTTGCCAACGATCGTCCACGTTTACGAAGGACAGCGTGTCCAGAAAGGTAAGTCCCATATAGTCATCGCGTACACGTGCGATCGCGGTCTCACCGGCAATATCCAGGGAAACAACTTCCAATCGTGCCGGTTCACCGCGCTCCTTGGGTGAAGGGGAAACCTTTGCCACAACGTCCGCAAATTCAGTAACCGTCATTTCGCTGAATTTACCCTGCATGTACCCCGTTATCCTGGCTGATGGGTGGAATGCCTGGTGGGTCTTTTCAGCACTCGCTTCATACATGCAGTCAAAATAGACCTGGATGGTGTCGCGAATCGCAGTTGCGTGGTCTGTCATGGCGTGTTCCTTCGTTAAAGATTAGATGGTTTGAGCACTAATACTCGTTCCCACAGTCTGCGCCGCTCACTTAGAGGATCGCTCAGGTCTTTCTGCCGGACGTTGGTGACTTCAGCTGTGGACAATGGATCGAAATCTGCGGGCAATGTCTCTGCGTTAAACTGGATCAGGATGTAGTTCAAGATCGCAGCAAGCTGTCTGTCCGTAACGGGTGCTTGCGCAGCACCAGGTACCCGCACGAGGTATTCTCTGCCTCCGTCTACCTGCACAATCCGGCCCAATGACTTTTGCAGTGAAGGAACGATCGGGTCTGCGCCGCGACCGTCTTCTTTATGACAACCTGCGCAGTGCAGGACGTAGGCAATCTCGTCAGAGTATTCCGCATCTGTCGGCAGACCGCCGCCGTGACCGACTGTCGCGACGCTAACCAGGAGGGTAGGTAGAATTCTGGTTAGTGCTTGTCCCAAATACGTAGTATTTGGAGACCGCACTAGTCGAGGACAGGAGTCCGAGTCAAAAACCGCAGGTTTTTGGGAGGTTTCCGTACGGAAACCGTTGGGAAGAAAAGGCATGGATGCCTTTTCTGGACAGAGACTAATTAGCTTCACCCAGAACCACCGCAACCGTGCAATGGTAAGCCTGGCTCTCCGTGCCGAAACACCAGAGAACGTCATTGGCTTTGGCCGGTGAATAAACCGGCAGATCACGATCTTCCCTGTGACAGAAGCAGCGCCGACAGGTCGCCTTGCCGCAGCAATCGTTGTAGGAAATCAAGTAGTCCTTGCCGTCGACAGGGTTTTTGCAGGTGCCGACCCAGGATATGGGGGAGGGCTCCGCGCCTGGCGGGCAGCTGCTCACACTGCCACCACAACAGGTGCACAGGGTGCCGCCCAGCGCGCAGTAGCGCCAGTAGTCACAACTTTGATCATCGCCAACTTCCTGCAGACCACTTTGAGCTTCGCCGCTGGCGGCTCTTGCTACCGGCAGCACCGGAAGGAGGCTGGCGCCGACAAGGGTGGTACCAAGTTTGCCCAGCAAACTGCGGCGAGAAGTATCGCGCGCTATCGAGCGGGTTGTGGATTGAGCTTTGTTGTCCAGCCAATTCAGCAGATTTGCAAATCGCATCAGTTTCTCCTTAACGAGCCAAGCCCTGCAGGTAGCCGGGCGCCACCCCGATGCCGGTGATTGAGCGCTCCAGTTTCAGGGTTGCGACGTCGTAAACATGCATGGCCATATCCTCGCTGGTCACGGCAAATTTGGGTTCGGCGTCTTGTGTCACAAAAATGTTGGCCGCCGGGTGTGAGAGCGGCACGCGAGCGATCCTGCGCTGTCCTTGATACACCCACACCTCCGATCCTGCATGGTCGTGGGAATATCCTTCGATGTTGTTCATCACTACAAAGAGGAGATCGAGCTCCTGGTGATAGTCGAAAAATTGTGACCCGCCGGGATTCCAATGAGCCGCGATCTCATCATCCGTCTGCAAACGCCAGGGTCTGGAAATATTAATGTCGTCGCCATCAATGGTGACGTTGAAGACCCGTCCCTGATAGGAAATCAGAAGCCAGCCTGAGCCGTAGCGCACCGTCTTGTCGAAAACCGGATCTTCTTCGATGTCAAAAAAACTGCGACTGCGATTGCGGCTTGCTTCCTCGCCCGCATCGTTCAACCGGATCAACTGAATTTTGCCGTCGCCGCAAAGTTGGAAAAAACCGCGGCCGGCGGTCGGCACATTCAGCGCACATCCGGGTGTCGAGATTTCGCCCACGAAGTTCTGTGCGTCGAGATCAACAACAGTGACAGACTGTGCGGGTGTCATGTTGAACACCGCAATGTGCCGATCGTCATCCATGAGTGCGATGTAGCGGCGAAAGTACAGCGCGGCAATTTTTTTGGGAATTTCGATTTCTGCTTTTGGTGCCATGGATGCCATGTCGTATACGGTCAGGACATCTGTACGATCACCTCGGGTACCGCGCGAGTAGTAGCTCTCGGCAGCGTAAAATTCGCCTTTATCGAGATTGACTTCAACAGCCGGTGTAAACGGTGTAATGGAGAGCAATCCCTGCATTTGTCCGTCGGCTAGATCAAAGAGGTAAAGCGGACCCAAGCCGTCGCGGACAAAAACCCAGGTTGGTTCTGGTGTGCCGAGCGTTTCCTGACCCATCGATTCAGGTTCGATAGCATTGGCCGAGAACGAGAAAACGGATAGGTATAACCCCAGCAGTAAATGCCCGAAGCGGCAAAGCATGGTCACGGAGCGTGTCATCCGATAGATTATGTGCACAGTGTGCCCCCCTGTTTTCCCTCCTGCGACTGTATCCAATCCGAAGGGGTCAGGGCAATGGGCATTGCGGGCTGAGAACTTTGCAAAACGGGAGAATGCGTACATGGCGTACGACAATGACAATATCTTTGCCAAGATTTTACGGGGTGAAGCGCCCGCGTTTAAGGTGTTTGAAGATGACCACTCTCTGGCGTTTATGGATGTCATGCCCCAGGTGGACGGGCACACGCTCGTGATCCCTAAGTTTCCCGCCGAAAATCTCCTCGACACCGATCCGATTGTGTTAGGAGAAACCATCAAAACGGTGCAGCGGGTTGGCGGTGCTGTGCAGGCAGCCTTTGCAGCCCCTGGATTCATGCTCGCCCAGTTGAATGGGAGTGCGGCAGGTCAAACTGTGTTCCACCTGCACTTTCACATCATGCCGCGATTTGCAGGCCTGGAATTTAAGATGCACGCACGGGAAATGGCAGATTTTGATCTCCTTGCCGAGCATGCGGAGCGGATCAGCGCGCACTTGTAACACCCAATGAAGTAATGAAGGGCATAGAAAAGTGAGTGAACGGAGGAACGAACAGTCCGATATGCTTGCCGACGACAAGCAGGAATGGGCTGAGGCGATAGAGGCCATACATCGCGAATATGGCGCCGATGGCGTGCGCGAAATTCTGCGCAGCGTGCAGGATCACGCCTTGCAGCTGAACGTGCCATTAAATGAGGCGACCTTGAACACGCCTTATATCAACACCATTCCGCCCGAGCTGGAGCCCACCTATCCAGGTGATATGGAACTCGAGGAGCGGATTGAGAAGATCATTCGCTGGAACGCGGTCGCGATGGTGTTGCAGGGACAGGATGCGGGCACCGGTGTGGGTGGTCATATCGCAACCTATGCGTCCTGTGCCACGATGATGGAAGTAGGCTTCAATCATTTCTTTCAGGGCTTCGACGATGACAAGGACCCGGACATGGTGTTACCGCAACCCCATGCCGCACCGGGCATCTATGCGCGCGCTTGGTTGGAAGGACGTCTGACCGACCAGCAAATGAAGAACTACCGGCGCGAACTGGGCGAAGGTGGCGGGCTCTCGTCCTATCCTCATCCCCGCAGCATGCCGGATTTCTGGGAAATGCCCAATGCGTCCATGGGGCTGTCGACGCCGGCTGCCATCTATGAGGCGAGGTTCGCGAAGTATCTGGAGAATCGAGGCTTAAAGCCGAAAAGCAAACGTAAGATCTGGTGTTTTATCGGGGATGGTGAATCCGACGAACCGGAGGTGCTTGGCACGATCAACATCGCGGCCCGGGAAAAGCTCGACAACCTGATTCTCGTCATCAATTGCAATCTACAGCGCCTGGATGGCCCTGTGCGTGGCAACGGCAAAATTATTCAAGAGCTTGAGCGTGTGTTTCGCGGCGCGGACTGGAACGTCATCAAAGTCATATGGGGTAGCGGGTGGGACGCTCTGCTGGCGCGGGATGCACATGGCGTGCTGCGGCGTCGCATGGACGAATGTCTGGATGGCGACTACCAGATGTATTCCGTGCTGCCAGGGGATGTGCAGCGCGAGCACTGGGTGGAGGGCAATCCTGAACTTGAGCGCATGATGAACACGCTCACGGATGAGGAAGTTAAGGCCATCAAACGCGGTGGCCAGGACCATAAGAAAATATATGCTGCCTTTGAACAGGCGATGCAGGCGCGCGATAAGCCCACTGTAGTGCTGGTGAAAACAGTCAAAGGTGATGGCATGGGGGCGCAGGGTAAAAACACCGCCCATCAGTATAAAAATCTGAGCGCGGACGAACGTGTCCAACTCGCCTCGGAGCTGGGCATTCCGCTCGAGCCGGAGGCAGCGGCGCGGGCCGAGTTTTACAAACCGAGTGATGACTCCGACGAGATACGTTATCTGCGCGAGCGGCGTAGTGCCCTGGGCGGGGGCGTGCCTCGGCGTCGGCAGATCTGTCCCAGTTTGACAATTCCACCGCTGGAAAAATTTGCTGACTTTTTCGACGGGAGCAAAGGGCGGGAGCTGTCCACCACCATGGTGATGGTCCGCCTGATGTCCAGCATGCTGCGCATGCCCGAGTTAAAACCGTATATCGTGCCGATTGTTCCTGACGAGGCCAGAACGTTTGGCATGGACGGCCTCTTCAAGGTTGCCGGAATTTATGCGCCCTTTGGGCAGAACTACAAACCGGTAGATGCGGATACGCTCTTGCCGTACAGAGAGGCTGCGGACGGCCAGATACTGCAGGAAGGCATCTGCGAAACCGGTGCCATGGCGTCCTTTATGGCAGCCGGGTCTGCCTACGCAGTGCACGGGCTGCCGATGATTCCGTTCTACATCTTCTACTCCATGTTTGGTTTCCAGCGTGTTGGCGACATGATCTGGAGCTGTGCGGACATGATGTGTCGTGGTTTTCTGCTCGGTGGTACTGCGGGGCGCACGACGCTGAACGGCGAAGGCCTGCAGCATGAAGATGGACATTCGCAGGTGCTTGCCAGCACGGTGCCGAATCTCAAAAGCTATGATCCGGCCTTTGCCTTTGAGCTTGCCATCATCGTGCGGGACGGTCTTTATCGTATGTATGAATGCCAGGAGGATCTCTTCTACTACCTGACCCTGTACAACGAAAACTACGTCATGCCGAGCGCAAACGACCTGGCGACCGATTCGGAGCGTACGCTGGATGAGATTGCCGAAGGCGTTATTCGAGGTGGCTATTGTTATCGTCGACTGCACAAAGGAGACGCAGCGCCAGAGGTTCATCTGTTGTCCAGCGGCAGCATCATGCAACAAGCGCTTGCAGCAGCAGAGACGCTGAGCGGTATGCAGATAAATGTCACCATTTGGAGTATCACCAGCTTTACTGAGCTTGAGCGAGATGCGCTTGCCCAAGCGGCTTTGCAGAGGTCGCAGATTGATGACGTTGAGGCGCCGTATGTGAAAACACTCTTCCAGAACGAGCAGGGCGTTTTTGTGGCGGTCACTGACTACATGAAAAAGCTGGCGTTGGGGCTGAGCCCCTGGATACCCGGTCGATATGAGGTATTAGGTACGGACGGCTTCGGTCTTTCGGAATCACGCGGTGATCTGCGTGACCATTTTCAGATTGATGACAAGCACATCGTGCGGGCTGCGCTGCGGGGACTCGTGGACGATGGCAGCATAGACAAACAGCGATACGAAAAGTTATTGGGAGGGAGTTGAGTCGATGAAAGAGTTTGCAAACAAGATAGCGGTTGTCACCGGGGGTGGGACCGGCATGGGGCGTGAGCTGGTTTGTCAGCTGATCGCGGAAGGCGCTCACGTAGCCATGTGCGATGTGTCAGAGGAAAACATGGCTGAAACAGAACGCCTTGCCGGAGCGGGAGAAGATCAAGTGCTCACTTCTCACCGGTGCGATGTTTCCAACGAAGCCGATGTCCTGCGCTTCAGAGATGAGGTTCTGGCAGCTCATGACACCGACCACGTTCATCTGCTATTCAACAACGCGGGTATAGGCGGTGGTGGACAGTTTGCAACAGGTGACAGGGATGAGTGGGAGCGCACCTTTGCCGTCTGTTGGTACGGTGTCTACTACAACTGCCGCGCATTTATGGACGCGTTGATCGCAGCTGATGAAGCACATTTGATCAATACAAGTTCAGTAAACGGCTTTTGGGCGAGCATAGGTACGGGCGTCTCGCACACTGCGTACGCCGCGGCCAAATTTGCGGTGAAGGGCTTTACTGAAGCCCTGGTAACAGATTTGCGACTCAACGCGCCGCACGTGGCTGCTTCGGTGGTGATGCCCGGACACATCGGTACAGACATTGCGATGAATACCTCCAAGGTGCTCGGTCGCAATGATGCGCTCAACATGACCGCAGAAGAGATAGAAGCAACCCGTGAGCAGCTGAAAGCCGCTGGTCATCCGGTAGACAACGTACCCGACGACCATATTCGCCAGATGATCCACGATCGAGCTGTATCTTTCAGGGAAGATGCGCCAACAACAGCTGCACAAGCGGCAACGGTCATTTTGGATGGGGTGAAAGCAGGCCGCTGGCGGATTCTTATTGGTGATGATGCGCATCGCCTGGATGAGCTTGTCAGGGAGTTTCCCGAAGAAGCCTATGAAGAGAGCTTTATTGAGAAGATTGTCTCCGCGGGTGCGCTCGAACGGCTGGTCGGCAATAACACTCAGGTGCCAACTTGAGTACGCGTGACGCTGCGATCGTTGGTATCCACGAGTACCCGGATCGCGTCGTAGACGGAGAAGTGTCCGCCCTGCAGATTAAGGCGCACTGTGCGGCCCGCGCGCTCGCGGATGCGGGCCTGAACTGGAGCGATGTGGACGCGATCTATGACGCTTCTGAAGGTATGCCGTTCAGCGGTTTGTTCATAGCCGAGTACTTCGGCATTAGCCCGAAAATTGTGGACACCACAAACGTTGGCGGCAGTTCGTATGAGTTTCATGCTGCGCGTGCGCGACGAGACATCCAGGCAGGCCGGTGCAAGGTGGCATTGCTGACCTATGGTTCAACGGCCCACAGTAACGCGATGGCTATCGGAGTGGGTGGCCGCGGTATGTCCGGTCTAGCACCGGCGGAAAATCTGGAAACGTTTGTCGGCCAGACCCTGGTGTCCAACTATGCGATGGTCGCTCAGCGTCACATGTATGAATACGGCACTACCAGCGAACAACTTGCTGAAATCAGTACCGCCACGCGCTATCACGCCATGCGCAATCCGGATGCCGTCAGAGCTATGGAAGACCTGGAATTTATCGATATTCGTGAAACCACGATAGACGATGTGGTGAACTCGCGGATGATCGCGGACCCGCTTCATCTGCTTGAGTGCTGCATGATTTCCGATGGCGGAGGGGCGGTTGTGATCGCCAGTGCCGATGTCGCGCGCGATTGCGCCAAAACCCCTGTCTGGATCATAGGCGCCGGTGAGGCGGTGCAGTATCCCGCCATGGGGCAAGACTTAACCTCCAGTGCCGCGGTGCGATCCGCGCCCACAGCGTTTGGCGAGGCGCTGGTAAGTCCTGCAGAAATGGACATCGCGATGATCTATGACTCGTTCAGCATCACGGTGTTGACCATTCTTGAGGATCTTGGCTTCTGTCCCAAAGGTGAAGGCGGTGCCTGGGTAGAAGGCGGTCGATTGAGGTTCGATAACAACGATGGACCTGCCCTGAATACCGACGGTGGTGGGCTGTCATCCAATCATCCCGGCATGCGTGGCATATATCTCTTGATAGAAGCAGCGCGGCAGCTGCGCGGTGAATCGACGGCACAGGTAAACGATGCTCAGCTGGCGGTTGCTCATGGCAATGGCGGGATGCTGGGTGGTCGCCATTCCGCGGGCACAGTAGTGCTGGCGCGGGATTGATACAGGAAGGCAATACTATGGCGGGAACAGAAACCAAAATTGAAGTGAGACGGCCGTTGCCGGACACATCTGAGCTGGACACCCAAGCCTTCTGGCAGGGGACCCGGCAACACGAGTTTCGTTATCAGCAATGTGCAAACTGCGGCACGATCGCATGGCATCCGCGGCGTGTGTGTACCGGCTGCACGGACGGCCAGTTGGAGTGGCACGTTTCAAAAGGTGAGGGTGAAATCTACAGCTTCAGCGTCGTCCGCCAGAGTTACCACCCGTTTTTCAGGAATATGGTGCCTTACGCAGTGGCGTGGGTGGATCTTGATGAAGGCCCCAGGTTTCTTACCAACGTGGTTGGTGTGGAAGACCCATCAGTTGACATCCGCGTTGGGCAGCGCGTTAAGGTCGACTGGGAGGATCACGACGGGCTCGCGATACCGCTGGTGTCGCCAATAACCGTCTAGTCTCCGATGACCTGTCAGGTCGCCTGGTGCAGGTCGCCTGGTGCAGGTCGCCTGGTTCAGGTCGCCTGGTTCAGGTCGGGATAATTACCTTCGCTGTACCGAAGACCCGCGTCTCGTTCGCCTCGTTTGTGACCGTGAGATCGATTTCGACTTCACCTGTTTCCTCGTCGATATCAGTGACAATGCCGGTGATGGCATAAATCTGGTCCACGACGCAGGGTGCTCTGAATATGGTATCCACCAACCGCACTTCGGCCTCGGGGGCCCAATTGTGGATCATGGCCGACAGAAATCCCTGGTTCATAATGCCCGGGACCAGGGCGCCGGGCAGCCCTTCCTTTTTCGCGTACTCATGATCGGTAAACCGAGGACCATCCCATCCGGCAGCAACGGCGAAGCGCTTGACGTTGGGCAGCGAAGTGTCGGGTTGGAAGGCGGGCAGCTCTTCACCAAATTCTACATCTGCAATTGTATTCACGGTCATGATTGAGGTTTCTCCCTGATCACAATGCTGGTGTCTGCTGAACCAAGCAGCTCTTCGGCTTCGTCAAAAAATTCCATGCGATTGACAAAAAACACCATGCGTCCTGAGCGGCCGGTTTTGGTGTAAATGTCGTGCATATGTGTACGTGCGATGATAGGCACACCGGCGCGCATGGGTTTGGCGGGGGCGACCGCTTTGCCTGCGTCCATCCCCAGCCCTTGAAAGGTTGGAAATCCTTCGGGGTAGCGCGCTCGCGGTTGAAAGCTGGAGCCAATGGTGGGAGGTGCCTGGAAGTCAGGGTCGGCTTTGTCGATAAACTTGGATGCAGTTTCGCCACAGCTGGCTGCATAGTCGACCAGTTGGTCTGCGTCGAGTTCAAACTGGTACTCATCGAATACCTCGCCTACAAACTGCGCTCTTAGAGCTTCGACGTCTATTGGCTGGTTATCTGCCATTTAAACCTCCTTCCACTTTCCTTTCGATGTGTGTTCTGCTCACAAATTCAACGTCTCAAGCCAGTGCATCCCACTGGGCTTTAAGCTCGCGTATGAGTTCTGCTTCGGTCCCGGAATTGTCGATGACCACCTGGGCGTGAGCGATACGTTCCTCGTTGGTGAGCTGCGCGTCAATGCGCGCTTGTACCTGACTTGCGTCCACGCCGTCTCGTTCCTTCGCGCGCGCTATGGCAACAGAAGGGTCCACAACCGTCACCCAGAGCGTGTCCACCAGATCCATCCAACCCGCTTCGATCATGACGGCGGCTTCCAGGACAATGTGCCGCTCTGGCTGTGCACTTTTTACTTCATTTATCTCAGCTTCTGCCATGGCGCGTATTGCAGGCCAGACGATGGCGGTGAGTTCATCCAGGCGGTTTCCGTCGGCAAATACTTTCTGGCCGAGAATTTTGCGATCCACTTCGCCGTCCTCACCGACCACCTCCTCACCGAAGGTTGCAACAACCTGATCGAAGGCCTGGCTGCCACTGACGTAGGCGCGATGTCCGAGCTTGTCGGCGTCGATCATATGCGCACCCCATTCGGCGAGCTGTTTTGCGGCGGTTGATTTGCCTGAGGCGATTCCGCCTGTCAGTCCGATGATCAATGGCTTACCTCTTAAGATGTTTGAGAGATGAGATGTTTGAGCAGCCGGGCATTCTAACCAGCTCTGGCTGGTTGTGCGAGCCGGTGATGAGCAGTGATTACATCCCTTTGGTGACACCCGGATGTGCTGGTGCTTAACTCGATCCAGGGTTGGATACAGAGAAAACCCGTATCGTTAACCACATTCTGGGAGGGATTATGTGGAAGGCCTTGCTGAGTGCATTGCTCATTGCGTTGCTGCTTCTACCAGCTGGGTGTGTGTTCGACTCAACCTTGCCGCCATCGCTTATGCCGGATCCGGCGCCGTTGATAAAGCCGAGGCTGACCGCCTTTAAAGATGAGGATGAGTTTTATCGATACCTCCAAGATCTTCGCGAGATGGGTGAGGCTTCGGGCATGTGGTGGTCCGGAGCTGGTCTTGCACCAGAGACCCTGATCGCGAGCGCAGATACTGAAATTCCTTGCGACCCCGGCGACGAAGGTTGTTTACTGGTAGAAGAGGTGGTGGTCACTGGCTCCCGGCGTTCCGCGCCCATGCAGGATTCTGCCATTTCTTTGAGTGCATTCAGCGGTGATATAGCGGATATGTCGATTACCAACATACAGGAAGCGGGGGTAGATGAAGGCGATATCATCAAGTTGATAGGCCGCTATCTGGTGGTGCTGCAGGATGGCCGCCTGTTTTCTATAGATCTTGGTGCCGAAGAAGGTGCGCTCATCTACCTGGATAGAATCAACATCTATCGATCAACTGAATCGCAGATTTGGTACGACGAACTGCTTGTTGTGGGGAATCACCTGGTTGTGCTGGGGTTTGACTACGAGAACAGTCAATCTGAGATCGCCACTTTTTCCATAAACCCCGACGGGATGTTTCAGCGTCGCGCCGCTTACTATGTGCAATCCAACGATTACTTTACCTGGGATAACTATGCCAGCCGCATGGTTGACGGCCGACTGGTGTTTTACACATCGATGCCACTCTATGAGTTCGATGAGGACGAAAAGGTGGCCATGCCCCATGTGCGTCTCTGGGAACCTGACGATGGTTATTCGGAGTGGCAACCTCTGTTTCAGCCTGAAGAGCTGTATTGGCCACTGCAGATAACGGTCAGCCCGGTGGCGCACGTCGTCTCCAATTGTTCGATAAACAGTGAGGACGGCGTGAGTTGTCGAAGTGCTGGCATTGTAGGCAGTGAATACCTTGAATTTTATGTCAGTCCTGAGCACTTTTATTTGTGGCTGGGCAACGACTGGTGGGATTGGTCCGACTGGGATTGTGATATGGAGGATACAAACGCGCCTTATCCCTCGATGTTGTATCGGGTTGCTCACGCCGATTCGAGTGTGCAGGCGGTGCGCACGTATGGCATGCCACACAATCAGTTTGCGCTGGATGCGCGCGACTCGACGTTTCATGCACTGGTCGCGTGGGATCCCGATGAATGTCAGGAAGCAGACGACACCCTGATGCGCTTTGGCTCCATAGAGATGCGAGAGTTTTCTCGGCGCCCAAGGTTGGCCAGTGTATATGACTATGTTTCGGTGCCTGGCGTGGCAGGCTACGACGTGCATGCCCGTTATGGTGAGGAACACCTTGTTTACACCTACGCATCTGGATGGTGGTCCAGAAAAGATGCTGTCTCCGCTGCCACTATTGTGCCCATTGAGAGCCCCGGACGAGCGATGCGCTGGCTGTTACCGCACGCAGGCGATCGCCTGGAGGTTTTGGGCGAACATATGATCAGCGTTGGGACAGCGGAAGGGGACCTCCTGAAACTGACGATGGTGGATCTGCACAAAGAGACGTTGGGGATGACACTGACCTACGCAAACTATCGTGAGTCAGAAGGTCGATCGCACGCGTTCAACAGTATGGTGCGCGACGGCGAAGGTGTTCTGGGCCTGCCAACCTACGACATCGTTGAGGCAAGATCCAGATGGGCAGCTCGAGATTGGCGCTCGGTGCCCTCGGATATCACGTTTGCGACCGTCAGCAATGGTCTGGAGCTCAGCGCGGCAGGACAACTGAATCCACTACAGCAGGAAACCGCGACGGGTTATGAGTGCGAGGTATCATGCGTGGATTGGTACGGCAACGCACGCGCCGTATTCATTGGCAATAGAGTGTTTGGTCTTTCAGGGACTGAATTGATGGAGGGGAAGCTCGCGGACGGTGTTATCCAGGACGTTCATCGCATTGATCTGACCCAGCCGGCTGTCAATTCGCGTCACGATTAGTCCGTCCCGGTGAGCGAAGATCAGGCATACTGATGCGATGGTCACGATTCACTTTAAACACCCGGACGGCGGGGAGAGTTCCTTCGCGGGTAAACCGGGCGATCGGGTATTGGATGTAGCTCTGGATAACGGAGTGCCAGGCATCCTGGGACAGTGCGGTGGGGGATGTACCTGCTGCACCTGCCATTGCTGGGTTGCTTCTGAGCAACTGTCGTTGCTAGATGCCCCGCATGACGACGAAGTTGATATGCTTGAATACGCCTGGGGCAGGGCGGACAACAGCAGACTCTCCTGTCAGATCATACTCACACCGGAACTGGATGGGTTGGTGATCAGCATTCCCGAGCAGCAGGCCTAGTGGGAGGATTTCTGATCTGGCTTTGTCGTTGCGCTGTTACGGTTCGCTCGTCAGAATCCGAAGCTTTCTTATTCAATACTTTTGGAGGTCCACGTGCTGGAAGGTAAAACTGTTGTTGTCACAGGTGGGGCGGGTGTCCTTGGTAATGCCGTAGCAACACTCGCAAAAAGCCAGGGTGCTGAGGTGGTTTTACTCGATGTCGTAGATGCGGGGGATGACCTGGGTAGGTCTTTTACAGTGGATCTGACCGATGCCGCCAGCGTTGCGGAGGTGTTTGAAGCTGTTGGCCGGTTTGACGCTGTGGCAAACATTGCGGGCGGTTTCGATATGGGACCCACCGTCCATGAAACATCGGACGAAATGTGGGATTCGCTCTTTAACATCAACGTCACGACATTGCGCCGCGTGCTGACGGCCGCGGTTCCGAAGCTTGTTGCTGACGGCGGTGGCAGCATCGTGAACGTAGGTGCGTTCGGGGCGCTTAAAGGTACGGGTAACATGGGTGCGTACACGGCTGCCAAATCCACGGTGATGCGGCTGACCGAAGCGTTAAGTGAAGAAGTCCGGCACCAGGGCGTCAACGTGAATGCCGTATTGCCGAGCCTCATTGATACCCCGCGCAATCGCAGTGACATGCCGGACGCCGATTATTCGACCTGGGTGAAACCGGATGATCTGGCCAGTGTCGTTTGTTATCTCTGTTCGGATGGTGCACGCGCGGTCCACGGTGCGCTGGTTCCGGTGGTAGGGCTTGTCTAGTATGCGTCGCTTTTTTGCCCTTCTGAGCTTTCTCTTTGTTACCCACGTTGCCGCTGCCGAGAAGCCGAATGTCGTATTCATCCTGGTGGACGACCTCCGCTATGACGCTCTGGGGTTCATTGATCCGAAAATAGCTACCCCGTCTATCGACGCGTTAGCGCGCGAGGGAACCTATCTGCCCAACGCGGTTGTCACAACTTCGCTCTGTTCTCCCAGCCGCGCGACGATCCTGACAGGGTTGCGTAGCCGGACGCATGGCGTCGTTGACAACAACGGCGCAGACGAAGAGCAGCTGATCTTCTTCCCAAGTTACCTACAGGACGCGGGTTACGAGACCGCGTACGTGGGTAAGTGGCATATGGGGCGCAACAGTGACGAGCCGCGCCCGGGCTTTGATCACTGGGTGAGTTTTAAGGGGCAAGGTTTCTATTATCCGACTGATCGCATTCCCGCAGAACTTGTTAAGAAAGGTGTGCGCCATCAGCTTAACGTTAACGGTGAGAGTGTCGATCAGAAGGGCTACATCACAGACGAACTGACAGATTATGCAATCGACTGGCTGGAGGAGGGCTGGAATCCAACGAGTCCTTTCTTCCTTTATCTTTCTCACAAGGCAGTGCACGCCGATTTTTTGCCCGCGCCGCGGCATCGGGATATGTATAACGCCGACGATATAGTGTTGCCTGATCCTGATATTGAAACGAAGGGCGCAGGTAAACCAATGTGGGTGCACAACCAGAGAAACAGCTGGCATGGGGTAGATTTCCCTTACCACTCTGAGCTGTCGCTTGCCGAATACGTTGCACGTTACTACGCGACCCTCGCAGCGGTGGACGAGAGCGTGGGCAGGCTGGTCACATGGTTGGAAGGTGCCGATCAGCTCGACAATACGATCATCATTTTCATGAGCGACAACGGCTTTATGTTTGGCGAGCATGGGCTGATCGACAAACGAGCCGCGTATGAGCCATCGGTCAAAGTGCCCCTTGTGGTTTATGCTCCGGGACGTGTGCCGGGTGGGACGATTGTTGATAACCGAGTGCGGAACCTGGATATCGCGCCTACCATTCTCGAGTTTGCGGGGGTAGAACCACCGGATAGTTTTGAGGGCGTTAGCGTGGTGCCGCTGCTGACGGGATCGGAACAGAGTTCAGAGGTACCGCCGTTCTTCTACGAATATTACTGGGAGTGGGTCTTTCCACAAACGCCCACAACGTTCGCCGTGACCAAAGACGAGATCAAGTACATTCAGTATCACGGTCTCTGGGATCTGGAAGAACTTTATGATCTCACCAAAGATCCAACTGAGACAAACAACCTGGTGCTCGACCCAAACTACCATGCAGAGCTTGTGGAGCGACGTGCGCTGTTGTTCACAGAGCTTTCAGGTGGCCAACGTCGAGCGAACGTGCTGTTCACGGAAAAGCGTGCGCAAGGCATCCGTTACCGGGACAAAAACAAAAGCAAACACGCACGGTATCCTGAGAGTTTTCTCAAAGAGCCTGGGGAAGGCAATTTGTTCGAGGGCTTTATGCCGGAAACGGAAGCTTCGCCCTAACGCGATCCCTGCCTGGCGGCTCTCGCGAGGTAACCAGTACCTATGCACATGAGAGCAGCGATAAACGTCAGACTGGTCAAGGCGTAGGTAAAACCTCCAGATACGTCATACAGGACACCCATGCCTAATGGACCGAGCACGCCGCCGACTTCTGCCGCGGTAAAAAACATGCCCGTGGCCACACCGGCTCGCGCCTCTCCGATGCTGGGCAATTCCACGAGACTTAAGATCAAAACGGTCATCATGGTCGAGCGCGCGATACCCTGAGCGATCAATCCCACCGTCAGAGGCAGGGTCTCCGCAAACTGCAGAAGCACGCTGGCTATGGCTGCCAGGAGGCACAACCCGAGTAAAATTTTGAAGCGTCGCTCAGGTGTGGCCAGGCGTGGAATGATCAACGACGCCAGCATACCCACGATCGTTGGCAGGGTTGCCCAGTAACCGGCGGTAATCGCTGGAAGGCCAGACTTGCGGAGCAATTCCACCAACCAATTGCTGAGGCCATGGTTGTATAGGAATACCCCGACGCTCATTAGCAGGACCAGTTGAACGGTGGGTTCGCGAATCAGGTCAGCCATAATGCTCACCTGGCTCTGGCGTACCGATTCAGCTTTGGCAGCGGGCTTTTCGACGAAGAGATAAGAGACAAGCAGCCACACACAACCGGAGACAACACCTACCGTAGTCCACGTCATCATGACAGCACGCCAGTTATCGTCGAAAAGCGGCATTAACCAGGCATGGGTCAATGCGAGCGAGATGACCCCGCCCATCGCAGGCCCTGTCATGTAAATACCCATGGCAAAACCACGTTGGCTGCCCGTGAAGAGCTCTGTCACCATTTTAGGCGCGCCGGAAGAGATGATGGGGCCGCCCAATCCAAAAAGCATCACCGCCAGAAGAAGGCTCCAGTAATCCTCGGCAACACCGCGCCAGAAAATAGATAGAGATACCAGGGCTATCCCGATCAAGATGGCGCGGGGTCCACCCAAACGATCCAGCAAGATGCCGCAGGGAATAGCGGAGGCGATATACACCAGCTGCCAGGCACCCATCACACTGCCCATGGCTGCGTGTGACATGCCGAGATCTGCCTCTATCGGTGCCACCAGGGGTGCAATGCTGGTGACAATCAGGCCAAAGCTCATATACACCAGCCATAAACCGGCGAGCACGACCCAACGTGCACTGGCGTGCTGACTGAGTGTTGCCAACTCAAGGGCCCCGGTTGGTGCTGCGCTTACTCGGTGACCATCTCGCGGCCTATGACAAACCGCATGATCTGGCTGGTGCCTTCGAGAATTTCATGGACCCGAAGGTCACGCAGGAAACGCTCTACCGGGAAATCGCGTAAAAAGCCGTAGCCGCCGTGTAACTGCAGGGCCTGGTTCACTACCTGAGATCCGGTTTCTGTCGCCTTCAGTTTCCCCATGGCAGCCCATTGGGTTTTGTCTATGGTCTGGCGTGACACTTTGTCCGCAGCGATGTATAGCAGCGCGCGCGCAGCTTCCAATTGCGTGCGCATGTCAGCCAGCATGAACTGAGTGTTCTGAAAGTCGGCTATCCGCTGACCAAACTGGCGTCGATCCTTTACGTAGTTTACGGCGTCGTCCAGACAACGTTGAGCACCCCCCAACGAACAGGCGCCAATATTGATACGGCCACCGTCCAGGCCCTTCATGGCTATTTTGAAGCCGTCACCGGGGGCGCCCACCATGTTGGCTGCAGGTACGCGACAGTTATCAAACAGCACCGCCGCGGTGGGTTGCGAATGCCATCCAAGTTTTCTTTCTTGTCCCCCGAAGCTCAAGCCCGGGGTGTCTTTCTCGACAACAAAGCAGGATATGCCACCGGCTTTTGAACCCTGATCCGTTCGCGCCATGACCACATAGATTTCATTGACCCCGCCGCCTGAGATAAAGGCTTTGCCCCCGTTGAGGATGTAATCGTCGCCGTCTCGTTCAGCCCGTGTTTTCAGCGACGCCGCGTCCGAGCCTGCGCTGGGTTCCGTCAGGCAGTAGCTGGCTATGTGTTCCATCGTCACAAGCTTAGGCAGAAATTTGTTTCTAACGTTCTCTGAACCGAACTCGTCGATCATCCATGTCGCCATGTTGTGGATGGATATGAATGCAGACGTGGACGGACAGCCATACGCCATCGCCTCCATGATCAGGGCGGCTTCCACCCGCGAGAGTCCAATGCCGCCGTATTCTTCGCTCACGTAAATGGCGCCAAAACCTAATTCCGCGGCTTTGTTCAGGGCTTCACGCGGGAAAACGTTGCCTTCGTCCCACTCCGCTGCGTATGGCGTGATCTCATCAGCGGTAAATTTTTGAGCCATCTCCGCGATGGCACGTTGTTCTTCCGTGTGTTCGAAGTTCATAGACTTTCATCTAGCCGGAGCTTTATATGGGTTTGATGGCCCGGCTCGGATACCATGTTGATAGAACGGGATATGCAGTATGCAGAGCCAAAATGCGAATTTCTAGGACGCCTTTTCTAAAAAATAGAGGTCAATAAAGAGATGAGAAAAAAGATGAAAACAGAGATTAAGAAAGAGACCCCGCAAAGAAGTCGTAAATGAAAACGCAAATTACCCTTACACGTCGCTGGCCGGACGCCGTTGAGCAAGAGATGACCGCTTTGGGGGCGGTGACGCTCAACCAGACCGATGAGCCCATGGATTTTGAGCGCTTGAGAACCGCGCTTGAAACCTCAGATGTCGTCTGTCCAACCGTCACCGACCCGATGCCCGCTGAACTTTTTGAAGGTGTCATCAAGACTCGTTTGCTTGCTAATTTTGGTGTTGGTTATAACCACATCGACGTGGCTGCCGCTCGGTCGGCCGGGATACGCATAACAAATACGCCGGGTGTGCTCACCCATGCGACTGCTGAAATCGCCCTCGCGCTGTTGCTTGCCACCGCGCGTCGGACACAGGAAGGTGAACGGTTGGTGCGCAGCGGACGGTGGACGGGTTGGAACCCGACACATATGTTGTCCACACAGGTGACAGGTAAGGTCCTTGGTATCATCGGCATGGGACGAATTGGTCAGGCGTTAGCTCAGAAGGCGGGCGTTGGGCTTGGTATGCGTATTGTCTATTTCAATCGCAGTCGGTTATCGCAGGATGTTGAAACCAGGTTGGGGGCAACCTATCTGCCATTGGAGCAGGTTATCGCAGAGGCGGATTTTCTGAGTCTGAACTGCCCGGCAACCCCTGAGACGCGCAACCTTATCAATGCAGAGACGTTGAATTTGATGCAACCGAGCGCCCATCTGGTGAACACTGCTCGAGGCGATGTTGTTGATGAAGCGGCCCTGGCGGAGGCGCTGCGCGCAGGAACAATCGCTGGAGCGGGTCTGGATGTGTACGCTGAGGAGCCGCGCATCAACAAAGAGCTTCTGGCGCTTGAGAACGTGGTGCTGCTGCCGCATATGGGTAGCGGCACGGTAGAAACCAGAGAGGCGATGGGGCGCTGCGCGTTGGAAAATGTGCGTGCATTTGTTCAGGGTAAGGCGCTCCCAAACGAGGTAGAGGCGTAAACCGGTTGGCAGTAGATGCCGGAGGGATTGTATGGCTGACAAAGAAGAATCTGATAAAGAAGAATCTGATAAAGAAGAATTTGATAAAGAAGAAAGGGTCGCACTCGTGACAGGCAGTGGACGGGGTATTGGTGCGGCGACGGCACAGCGGTTGGCTGCGGATGAGATTCGTGTGCTTGTTAACGATCTGGATGCAGATGCTTGTGAAGCGTCGGTTGAAGCGATCAGGGCCGAGGGAGGCACAGCTGAAGGTCTGGCGCTTGATCTCACCGAGGCGGATGCGGGTGAGATCCTGATCAAACATGCGTTCGACGTGTTTGGCGGGCTGGATATCATCGTCAACAACGCGGGTTATGTCTGGAACAGCGCCATGCACAACCATTCAGACGAACAATGGCAGGCAATGCTGGATATGCATGCGACCGCTCCGTTTAAGGTGCTGAAAGCCTACTACCCATATCTCAAGGCGAAGGTGGCTGAGGAGCGGGCGGCAGGCACGGTGCGGTGTCGAAAGATTGTTAACATTTCCTCGGTTTCCGGTACGGAAGGAGCCCCCACCCAGATAGCCTACTCGGCAGGGAAGGCGGCGGTGGTGGGAATGACCCGCACGCTCGCCAAAGAGTGGGGACGATTTAACGTCACCGTGAACTGTGTTGCGTTCGGCCATATCGATACCAGGCTGACACAAGTCTACGAGGAAGGGCCGCCAACTATTCGTGTGGGCGAAAAGGACTTCAAGGTTGGCTTGAGCAAACGGCAGGTTGAAGCTGGCGCCTCTAGCGTGCCACTCGGCAGAGTAGGTCGCGTCGAAGATGCGGCAGGTGCTGTTTATCTGTTCTGTATACCCGAATCTGATTTTGTCACGGGCCAGCTGCTGCTCTGCAGTGGCGGACAGAGAGGGTAACGTCCGCGCGTGATTGTCGGGTGATCATCGAGTGATAAAAGGTGTTCTGATTACAGTCGGGTGGCTGCTCGGTCTTGTGGTGGGCGGGTCATTACTCGCATGGGTACTAACGGGAGTTCTCGATTACCCCTACATCAAGCTGCTCTCAAGGAGCCTGCTACTCCTCACGGTGCTCAGTTTGATTCCGCTGTGGCGATTTGCGGGGTTGTCCGCCGAGTCTATAGGTCTCAAACCACTGCCGGACAGACAGGCGCTCCAGGGGTTGTTGCGCCCGTTTTGCTGGGCACTTGCGCTGATTGCACCCCTGATGCTTTTTCATTTTGTCACCGGCTTCCGCGTTGTCGACAGCTCGGTTAGTCCTTTCTCTTCCGGCTTTGCTGGTGAGATTGCGATCATAGCGGTCTCAGCAATCCTGGTGAGTGTGTTCGAGGAGACACTTTTTCGTGGCGTACTCTTCACATCAATTTATCTTCGATTCGGTTTTGTTACTGCGGCCGCTGTATCCAGTTTGTTATATGGCTGGGTCCACTTTTTGAACCCGGGCGATATTGTGGTTACTGACCCGGGACCGTTTTCAGGATTTGTCCACATCGCTGATGCGCTGGCAGGCCTGGGTGCGTTTGGCAGCTACTGGGACTCATTTCTAGCACTCAGCCTTCTGGGTTGGTTTTTCTGTGTGGTGCGGCAGCGTTGGGGTCTGTGGGCGTGCATAGCGATGCATGCAGCCTGGGTCATGGCGCTGAGAACCTATAAAGAGATTACCGTGCGAGACATTGTTAATCCATATGCATCGGTGGTTGGAGATTTCGATAATTTTGTGGGTCATCTCGCGAGTGGCTGGATGGTGTTTGCGCTTGTGGTGCTCGCCCTGGTAGAGATACACCGCCGCAATCAAATGAGATAACCGCGTCCGGACTTAGCTCAGCAACTGAGCCAGCCGTCCGGATTGGTACAGCGCAAAGATGTCCATGCTCAACGCGACGCTGACGTGCAGGAATACACCTGGCCATATCGAGCGAATACGGATAGCAAGATACCCCAGCAGATAACCCGCGATGATGCTGCCGAGGGCTTCGGGGAATGGCTTGTAAATGTGTATTAACGCATAGGGCACAACCATCACTCCAATCGCCATATGCCCGAACCTGTCGTTGAGACGCAGCAACAAAGGTCCGCGAAAGAAATACTCTACGCAAAAGAATTGCGTGAGATAGATCACCTCGAACAACAGCCACGTCTTAAGACTTGAGGGATTGTAGAGCGGATAAAAGTGTATAAAGCTGGGTTGCATGGCGGCCACCCAGACAACGGGCAGCATGAGTGCCGCAAGGACCACGTAAATGGGGAGATGAGCGCGTTCAAATTGTAGACCCCAGGTTGTTCCATGTACCCGATCAGGGAAAAGCAGCAGGTAGAACGTCGGCAACAACACCATCAACACAACGCACGACGCAGAAAGCCAGACCTGTGCCAGAAACTGGGCTTCGTTTTGACTGTAATTGCGAAGTGTTTCGGCGAAGAGGACGGCGAACCGATGTTCGACACCAAATCTATCAAACGCCAACAATACAAAGGCAACCAGCACCGGCAGCAGCAACCACCCCAATTCCTCCCGCGAGGGCATGCGGGAGGGCAGGTAGCCATTGTTTTTGAGTTCCTGAAACTTAACCTTCATAGAGTTCGGTAATATAACCGGATGGAGAAAGCTATGCGTGTTGGTTTACTGATCGTTTTGTTCGCAGCATCAAACCTGGTGCGGGCGGAGGCTTTTCTGGTGGAGAACCAGAATCCGTTTGTGAATGTGTTTGGTCTCGCGAAGAACCATGGAGCGAGGCTGACAGAACCAAACCAGGTCGTCATGGGGCTCACATACAGCGTTGCTTCCAACTTTGAGATCGGTGACAACGCAGGTGAACAGATTGTCATCGACGGCGAGCAGGAAAAAACCACGCTCGGCGTGAAGTGGGGGGTGAATGAGCGCTGGGAGCTGGGTATTGAGATGCCTTTGGTCAGACACAGCGGTGGATATCTGGACAATCTGATCATCGACTGGCACGGCTGGTTTGGTCTGCCTCAGAACGGCCGCGACCTGGCACCCAAAGACCAATTGCTGTTCGCGTATCAGGGGGGTGCCCCAAGCTACAGGTTGGACAGCGATGCCACGGAATTGGGCGATGTGCTGATACTGGCCAGTCGGGCGGTGGGCAGCGCCGATACTCTTGCTCAAGCCCTGCGCCTGCATGTGAAACTCCCGACAGGTGACGATGAGACCTTAGCGGGGAGTGGAGGCTTTGATGCGGGGGTCGCTTACTACGTGACCAAGCCGTTGACGTCTGGGTTTGAGGTGGGAGGCTGGCTGGGTGCTACCTACTTGAGCGACAGTGATGTGCTGAATGGGTTAAGTCGCTCCTTTGTCGCCCAGGGTGGCGTACACGTCGGTTATCAGGTGAGTGATGCGGTATCGCTTGTGGTGCAATGGGACATCCATTCCCAGGTTTACGAACGAACGCGCCTGCGCCAGCTGAATGAGATCGCCTACCTGCTCAGTTTTGGCGCAACCGTCGACTTGAGTGACGGACACTCCCTGGATCTGGTGGTGGTAGAGAATTTCCCACATCCTGAAATCTCGCCGGACGTTGCTTTTCAGCTGGCCTGGCGTTGGCAAATTTGATCCGCGTGTGAACCAATAAGGGCGGCTCACTATTTGAATCGAGGATTGTTGCTGTCGACCAGAGCGGTCTGCGACCGCAACTATTCAGATTGCTGATTTTCTGCTGACAAAGTATCGCCAATGCGCTTGGCGGTTGCTTCCATGTTGGTGAAGACGATGCCGTCTTTGCTGAGATTGTACGCGGTCATGTTTACCGCGCGTATCAAGTATCTGAGAGGGGCCGTGCTATCGACGTCGATGATGTTGATATTGCAGTTGTCCTGCTCAAAACAGAGATCTCCACGCCATGGCAGACCGGTCAGGTGGTTGAGGATCATACGATTTACACCACCGTGCAAAACCAGAAGCAGCGTCTGCCAGTTGTCATCCTCCATCAGCCGATCCCAGGAGGGTGCTACCCGTGCGGCAAAGTCTTCAAACGATTCGCCGCCCAGAAATTTTGCGCCGGGTTGTGCGCCGGTTGCCCAGGGGTTCGCAATTTCTTCCAAAGCCTCCAGCGTTGTGCGTCCGTCAGCCGGTGGCCACTGTCGATCACCCTTCATGCCATGAATTTCACGCAGGTCGGGAATCACCTCCAGTTCCGGTGTTGCGTGATTGTTTGCGGCGGTGACTATCCCGGCGGTTTCAACGGTCCTGGGTAACCCTGAACAGACAGCGCGATCGAACTTGATGTTTGCGAGCACCTCGCCGTGTGTTGTGGCCTGTTCCCGGCCGTGAGGGGTCAGCGGTACGTTATCAGGGTCGGTTGTCACCACACCTTCTGGAGATACGTACGCTGCCTCTCCATGGCGCATCAGGTAGACGCGTCTGCGTTCCGGAAAATTGATCATGGGTGTGCTTCTCTTTAGCTTAGCGGTTTGGTGAATGGGATTTGGCGGATCTGGTCTGCTCAAGCCTTAAGTCTTTTCGCTGTTCGCTTGAGCTTCCCGTTCATTGCGCGTCCAGAGAAAGAACGCGACGAAGACGAGAATGATGCCTTGTGCTGTCAGCGCCCACCAGGGGGCTGACATCAGGAGCGAAATGATAAATACAGCCACCATCGCGACCGACGCGTAAATTTTCGTTTGCCGCGAGATGGCGCGATGCTCCTGCCAATCCCTGATCGGAGGTCCCCACGTCGGGTGTTCTGTCAGCCAGCGATGCAGTTTTTCGCTACCGCGGCTGAAGGCATAGGCTGCCAACAACAGGAAAGGGGTCGTGGGTAGAAGAGGGAGAAAAGCCCCCGCTACGCCCAATCCAACACACAGCCATCCGAGGCCAATCCATGCGTATTTCATCCAGGCTGTCGTGCACCGCTGCAAATCTTCAGGAGGGTGCGTATTATGTCCCGGCGGAACAAAAATGATAACAGGGGGGATGACCGCGTGGTCGATAGTTTGGCTGACAATCAAGCCAATCGACGGTTGTTGTTTGTGCTTTCTAACCTGGCGATCTTCATGATCGGATTGGGGTTTGCCGTGCGCAGTAACATCGCGCCGGACCTGCAGGCAGATCTCTTCAACGTGATCGATATCGCGCGTTCAGCTGCCATGGTAGGCGAAGTCATCGCAGCTACCTTCATCGGATTTGCCCTCACGCTCCTCTTTGGCGGAGCGCTCGTCGACTATGTGGGTATGCGGCGGATGATCCTCTTCGCAGGCGCAAGCTATGTGCTGGGAAGTGTTTTGGTCTTTTTTGCCGCGGCCGGAGATGGGAGTACAAATACCTACGCACTGGTTTATGCAGGTTTCCTCCTCACCGGGCTCGGTTGGGGCGCAGTAGAAGCGGCAACCAACCCGCTCGTCGCGACCATCTACCCTGAAGAAAAAACCCATCGTCTGAACATCCTGCATGCCTGGTGGCCGGCGGGGATAGTGATAGGTGGCTTAACCGGACTTGGCCTTGAAGCCATAGGCTTCGACTGGCAGATCAATCTCTTCATTCTGATTGTCCCGGCGCTTGTCCTCATCTGGCTCACATTGAAAGCGGAGTTTCCGGAAACCGAACGCGTGCAGAGCGGGGTCAGCTACGCACAAATGTTTGGCGAATTGACGAAAAGCCCAGGCTTCTTTATCTGGGTTATCTGCATGATGGGTACGGTCACGACGGAACTTGCCCCGGGTCAATGGGTGGATCTGGCGTTGACCAACATCGTTGGTATGCAGGGTATTCTCGTACTGATTTATGTCAGTGCGCTGATGTTTGTAATGCGACACTTTGCCGGTCCTATCGTCGAACGTATCTCATCAATGGGACTTTTGACGTTGAGCTGTGGCGCAGCGGCAGCGGGGCTTTTTGCACTTTCGGTAGCAGATTCGCCGCTGCTTGCATTTGCTGCCGCCACTGTTTGGGGAATCGGCGTCTGCTACCTCTACCCTACGATGTTAGGCAGCGTTGCTGAACGGTATCCCCGCGGCGGCGCACTTTTTCTGGGTATCCTGGGCTTCGCTGGAGGGCTGGCGACGCAGTTTGTGCTCCCTGTTATGGGGCAGGTGTTTGACGAAGCAAAAATTGCCGCATCGGGAGGGATCCAGGAGTTTCAGGCGCTCGAAGGCGCCGCATTGAACGAGGTGATCCGTACAGCCTCTATCGAGTCTTTTCAGTTCGTGGCCATCATCCCGATCTGTTTGATTCCCATTTTTATGGTTTTGTGGTGTTTCGACCGCTTCAAAACCCGACGTGAAGAAACCGTAACCACTTAAGGAGATCTGATGAATTTTGATATCCCCGCAGACATGCAAGCCTATCTGGATGAACTGGACCAGTTCATTGAGGACGAAATCCTGCCTCTGCAGATGGAAAACGACAACAACCGTTTCTTTGACCATCGTCGCGAAGACTCCCGCACGGATTGGGAGCGCGGTGGTCTGCCGAACGAAGAATGGGAGGCGTTGCTGCACGAAGCCAAGCGACGAGCAGATGCTGCAGGTCACTACCGTTACCCGATGCCGAAGGAATACGGCGGTCAGGAGGGCACTAACCTGGGTATGGCGATCATTCGTGAGCATTTTGCGGTGAAAGGACTGGGCTTGCACAACGATCTGCAGAACGAGCATTCGATTGTAGGCAATAACGTTGGGCTGCTGTTGATGATCAACTACGGCACAGAAGCACAAAAGGCGGAGTGGATAGACGATCTGGCCGAAGGGCGTAGAGGGTTTGCCTTCGGTATTACCGAACCAGACCACGGTTCGGATGCCACACACATGGAAACCCACGCGGTGCGCGACGGCGATGAGTGGATCATAAACGGCGCAAAAACCTGGAACACCGGCATACACAAAGCGAAATATGATCTTATTTTCGCCCGCACCAGCGGTAAGCAGGGCGATGGTGAGGGGATTACGGCGTTTCTAACCCCGACGGATGCCGAAGGTTTCAAGGTTGAGGAAATGATGTGGACCTTTAACATGCCCACCGATCACGGTCGGATATCGCTGAAGGACGTACGGGTACCAAACGACGCAATTTTTGGTGGAGAAGGTCGAGGCTTGCAGGTGGTGCAACACTTCTTCAATGAAAACCGCATCCGCCAGGCAGCTTCTTCGTTGGGTGCTGCACAGTTCTGTATCAATGAATCTGTGGAGTATGCGAAACAGCGAGCACCCTTCGGCAAGCCGCTGGCGACAAACCAGGGCATACAGTTTCCATTGGTCGAGTTGCAGACGCAGTGTGAGATGCTGCGGGCGTTAATCCACAAGACCGCATGGCAGATGGACACATACGGCGCGTTTTCGGTATCGGATAAGGTGTCTATGTGTAACTACTGGGCGAATCGTCTGTGCTGCGAGGCGGCAGACCGCGCGATGCAGGTTCATGGTGGCCTGGGTTACTCGAGACATAAACCTTTTGAACATATTTACCGTCACCACCGCAGGTATCGAATTACCGAAGGTGCAGAAGAGATTCAGATGCGCCGGGTTGCGGGTTACATGTTTGGCTTCATGAGTCAGCGCGCCCCGAAAGGTGTCAAAGAAGAATAGGAAAATCCGGTGACGCAACCAGAGTTTGATCAAAAACTGGACACCTGCCTCAAGGCGCATGTCAAAGGTGTGGACGCGCTTGTCAAAGTAGAGCGATTGTCTGGCGGCGCCAGTCAGGAGACATATCGCATTGAAGTTGAGTCTGGTGGCCAGACCCGTTTGCTTGCGATGCGTCGGGCACCTGGCGGGGAGATTGTTGAGCCCACGCCTGGTCATCCCGGCTTGGCCGTTGAAGCGCTCCTGATGCAGACCGCTAGAGATGCCGGTGTGCCTGAGCCAGAGGTGTTTCATGTTCTGACCCCGGAGGATGATCTGGGCGAAGGTTTCATCATGGAGTGGTTGGAAGGCGTAGCACTCGGTGCGCGTGTGGTGCGCTCACCAGAACTGGATGAGATACGACCCAGGCTTGCATATCTATGCGGGGAAATTCTGGGGAAACTGCACGCGATCGATCTGGCAGCATCTGGTCTTGATAAGAAGCTTGATGTCATTTCTCCTGAAGCTTATGTAGAACAGACGTGGGAGCGGTATCGACTGTTTAATACCGCCCAACCGATGATCGACTACGCGGGCCGGTGGTTACTCGACAATCTGCCCGACGGCTTTACGCCTGCTTTGGTACACAACGACTTTCGCAACGGCAACGTTATGTTCTCGCCCGAGGGCGTTGTTGCCGTACTGGACTGGGAGGTGGCCCACATTGGCGATCCCATGCGCGATCTCGGCTGGATCTGCACCAACTCATGGCGTTTCGGACGGTCGGACTTACCCGTCGGCGGTTTTGGCACTTACGAGGACCTGTTTGCTGGTTATGAGAGCATCACAGGCACACCTGTTGATCGTGACCGGGTTAAATTCTGGGAGGTGTTTGGTTCGTTCTGGTGGGCCATTGGTTGCCTGGGCATGGCAGAACACTATCGCACCGGACCGGATCAGACCGTTGAACGGCCGGCTATCGGCAGGAGATCATCAGAGTGCCAGGTGGACTGTGTAAACCTCCTGATACCGGGGCCGGTTGAACTCGTAACGGGCGCGTCGGAGGAAAACCTGGACATGCCGCGCGTGGATGAGCTACTGGGTAGCGTTCGTGACTTTCTCCACGGCGACGTCATGAATGAAACTCAAGGCCGGGTCAACTTCCTGGCACGGGTGGCGGGCAACTCATTGGATATCGTCGAGCGTGAACTGGCGCTTGGCACACAAGCCCGTCAGGGGGAGCTGGAAAGACTGCGTGATCTATTGGGGAGCAAGGGTTCCTTGAACGACTTGCGTTGGCAGTTGGTGCACGGGCTTCGAGACAAGAGCATAGCGCTTGATACCGCAGGGCTCGCCGAACATCTCCGGACGACTGTCGTTAATCAGATTGCGATCGACCAGCCTAAGTACTCTGGTTTTAAGACCGCAACCCAAGTTTAGAATTAGGGAACCTTGTTCAGAGGTTCCCTAGTGTCCTGTGTTATGCCGGTGCAACAGTTACCGGCACGCCGGTCATAAAACTCATGTTGCTCAACGGCTCGAAGCTGCCGGGACCCGTAGGCAGAACGGCGTTGATGTTGGCACCGGGGTGATTGGATGCGAGGGTCAATTGCGGGTTGTTGCCATGCCCCCAGCCGTGGGTCATAGCGACGACGCCGGGTTTGAGGTCGTCGTCTGCTTTTAAGGTCGCTATCACTTCGCCATAGTCCGTTGCTACTCGAACCTCTGCTCCGCTCGTTAGATCCAGGCGCGCGAGGTCGTCCGGGTGGATGTGCAGCGGGTTGTCCAGGGCGTGATCGCGCTTCAGCGCCGGTAAATTGTGCATCCAGCTGTTCACCATGTAGTTGGTGCGCAGGGTGATAAGCTTCAAGACCTCCGGTGCTTCCTCGGCAAGTTCCGCAAAAATATCGGCGCAGCGTTCGATGCCTTGTTTGAAAAGCTTCGGGTAACAATCCACTTTGCCGCCTTCCAGCTGTACGCCCACCTGAAACAGGGTGTCAGGATCGGGCTCGGGTAGAACAACGGTAAGTTGGTCGCTGCTCTTGATACGCTCGAGTGTAAGGGTGTCTCCTTCAACCTCGGTCGAGGAAAGCTGGCGGTCGAAGCGTGCGTAAGGGTCCGGTTCTTCCTGATCGAGAAGTGAAGGGAGATTCAGCGCCTGTAGTAGCAACGCAAAAATCATCCATTCTGGTTTGCGTTCAAATTTCGGCTTTACGACGGCGTCTGTCATCTGCACGTAAGGCTGAGGCTGAAAGCCCACAGATACGGAATTGATGTCGGGTCTTTCCAACCAATCGGTTGCCGGAAGCAAATAATCCGCGTGCATGCTCGTAGCACTCGGGTATATGTCGATTACGAGCATGAATTCGAGCTGTTTGAATGCTTCCCGCAGCCGGCTCTCTCCTGCCATGGACAGGAGCGGGTTGCCGCTCATCACGACAAGACCTTTAACCAAACCCTGTTCTATGTGATCTGCCAGAAGGTTTCCTGGCAAGGAACCAACGATGCGCCTGATTTCTCCAAACTGGCTTTCATAAAACGGGTCTTCCTTCGCAGGCTTACCCACGGTTGCAGCCGGGAAGTAACCGGGTGAATAAATGTTACCGCCTCGCTTACCCAGATTTCCGGTAACCAGACTCAGCATCTGTACCAGCCAGTAGGCGAGTGTTCCCTGGCGGCCCATGTTTACACCCGTGGACATGTGTACGGAGGCCGCGGGTGCCTTTGCGAACTCCCTTGCCAGCTCACAAATCTGCTCGGCGTCTACGCCCACAACCGCAGCCACCTTTTCCGGCGTGTACAATGCTGCAAAATCTTTCAGTGCGCTCACCCCCGTGGCGTGCGCATCGATGTGGTCTTGATCAGCCAGGCCTTCGTCGAAGATTGTGTGGATTAACGCCGCCAGAAGATAGGTATCCGTATCTGGGTTAACCAGCAGGATCTCGCCTGTGGCTCGAGTAGCCGATTCAATTTTTCGAGGATTAACATGCACAACTTTGCCGCCACGCGAGACGATGTCGCGCAGCGCGCCCATGGGGTCTGTCATGTGTACGAAACTCACATGGGAGATCTTCGGGTTTGAACCCAGACTCAGGAAGAAGTCAGTATTCGCAAAATCCGGGATGGGATGCAGATTGGCAGTGCCGTAGAGTGCTTCGGAGGCGGCAAACTTGTTACTGCAATCCTGTGTGCCGGAACCGAATGTGTACTTTGCGCCGACGGCTTGCATGAATTTTCGGGCGGCATCGCGGCCGCTGGAGTTGAACGCAGACGGGTTTCCCACATAAAAACCGAGGGCGTCACTGCCGTACTTTTCCTGCAGTGCTGTTATTTTTTCAGCAATCTCCTGTGTTGCGGTGGTCCAGGGGGTCGATTCGAATGTCGGTAACTCATTTTTACCTGAAGTACGCCGTTGCGGTTCGTTCAGCCGATCAGGGTCGTCGTGCAGTTGCACAAAGTTCAGTCCCTTATGACAGGCGAAACCTTTGTGAATAGGATGATCTTTGTTGGGTGTGAGTTTGAGCACCTGTTCAGACTCGCTGTCTACATGGGCGACGAGCGCACACTGGGGTTCGCAAATGCGACAGTATGTCGGTACATGATTGGTCGCCATAAAGATCTCCTCTTCGTCTGAATTTCCCTCACGCAATCCAAGAAGGATACCTTATCCTCAAGGCTTTGTGACTTTGCGCGAGGTGAGATGGAGCAGTTTGAAGTTTTTACAAGGGACGGAAAAAGTCTCGGACTGAAAGACCGCGATCGGGTTCACAGCGATGGTGATTGGCACAAATCTGCCCAGGTGTTTTTGTTTGATGAGCAGGATCGATTGCTTCTGCAACTGAGGGCTGAAAGTAAGGATCTTTATGGGGGCTTGTGGGACTACAGTTGTGGCGAGCACCTTCAACCGGGCGAATCCTTCAGCGCGGGTGCAGAACGAGGTTTGTTCGAAGAGCTTGGTATTGAAAGAGCAGATTTCCTGGTGCCGCTGCAAACTTTAGGCGTGGTCGAGTATATGGAACTCGCGGGGGACGGCTACTGCGACCGTGAAATTCATCAGGCTTTTAAAGCTGTTGTTGCCGCATCAATCGAACTGCGTCTCGATCCAGAGGAGGTCGAGAAGGTTGAATGGTTTGAGCTTGGCCGACTGCGTGAATGGTTGAGCCAGAAGCCGGAGGTTTTTACACCCTGGTTTAGCGAGCATGTGCTTCACTATGGCATTGTCTAGTTGAATATCTCGTCGTAGGCATGGAGTGCGACGCTGCCCCCGGTATGGATGAAGATGACATCTTCAGCGTCGCTGAAATTACCAATACTGATCTGGTCGATGAGCGCTGCGAAGGCTTTGCCGGAATAGACGGGGTCAAGAAGAATCCCCTCCAGCCGCGCCGCAAGTTTGATCGCCTCGACGGTCTCCGCAGTAGGCTGACCGTATCCCTCCCCGAGGTAGGCGTGATTCACGACTACTTCCGCAAGCGCGTTCTGTGCCAGGTCCGGGTGTTTGTCGCGGAGATCGTCGGCAATTTCTGTCACGCGATCTTTGAGACTGGTCGGATCCGGGTGATAGACGTTTATGCCGGTGACACAAACGTTTGACCCCAGCGCAGAAAAACCGGCGACCAGACCCGCTTGGGTACCCGCGGACGCAGAGGCGTGGACGACATGATGCAGCTCGACGTTTTGGGCGTTTGCCTGCTCGACAAGCTCGCGTGCACACGCCACGTAGCCAAGCGCGCCCGTGCTGTTGGAACCACCGGGCGGGATCAGGCACAGGTTGTACTGAGATCGAAGCTCTGTCAGTAGCTCCTGTTCCCGTTCATCACCTGGAACAACCTTGTGCACGGTGGCGCCAAGGATGTCGTTCAATAGCAGATTGCCGCCCCGTTCGTACTGGGGGTTTGCGCGTTCCACCTGGCGTCGCAGAATAAGGTGGCAAGGCAGGCCTGCGACAGCGCAGGCCGCTGCGGTTTGTCGAGCGTGATTGGATTGTAGTGCACCAAAGGTGACCACCGCGTTTTTTCCTTCGTGCAGCGCGCGACCGAGTAAAAATTCCAGTTTTCTACTTTTGTTTCCACCGGTGGCGAGCCCCGAATTGTCATCTCTCTTTATCCATATTCTTGGCCCGTTCAGCTCCCGCGACAGGTTGGGCAGGAATTGGAGCGGTGTAGGCCAATAACCGAGGTCCAAGGTGGGTAGAGAATCCAGATACGGTAGAAGGCGGGTCATAGTGCTCAAGCGATCAGTTTTTCGGGAAGATCATGACGCATTGCTCCGGTGCAGGCCAGGCAAGATTGAGCGAGTAGGATTCCCTGTCTTACCGCGCGCTCGATGTCGACACCATCGGCGAGCAACTGGGCAGCAAAACCTGCAAGGAATGCATCACCGCAACCCGTTGGATCAACTGTGGATTCGGCTGGTACCTGCGGTACTGACACGCGCGTGTGACCACCGCCATGGTGTATCTTAACGTCTCGGGGGCCGTCGGTTTCGATGATCTTTACACGACGCGTACCGAGAAGCTTCCGCAGATAGGCAACTTCGTCCCTGTTGCCGACGAGAAAGTGAGAGTGATGAGCGAGGGCTCGCGCCAGGTCTGCATCCAACTGATAACAAAATTGACCAGGCGAAGTGATGACGAGTTCCGCCGTGGTTTTGGCCAAGGTTGTGACCATCAGGTCGGGGTGCAGGGGTGCCTGAATGAGACAGTTGAGGTCTGGAGGCAGTTTTGCCTCCAGGTGGGTTTGCCACATATCAACTTCGTCTGTGCCAACCTCGGTCCATGCACCTGGGAAGAAGGCGGTAAATTGTTCGCCGGATGGGTCGGTAAATATAAATGCTCGCGCGCTCCGACTTTCTTTCATGCGCAACACGCCAGCCGTATCTACTCGATAGTTGGAAAGCTGATCTAAGAGTCCTGTGTCGTCGTCGGTACCGCTCATGGCAAAGACCGAGGTGCCGACCCCCAGAAGACTCAGGTTGTAGGCTATGTTTGCACCGCAGCCGCCAAGTGCCTCGGTGAAGTCTGAAACTTTGCAGTTGTGTTGGAATGCGTCACCAGCGAACAATCGCTCGACGGTTTGCGCGATGGTGTCATAGGCGAGTGCACCGCAAACGCCAACCTTCAGATTTTGGCTTACCAGATAGGTTTCACCTTCTGGCGGCTGGCCTGTGTGTGGTCGATTTGGGGTTGGCGGCTTCAAGAACGGCCCAAAATGTCAGTCTGAGTCGGTCCATCATATGCATACCGCGGCTCCCGTCGAGCCTTGTAAAAAGTCTGCGAAGACGTGGGTTTGCCTGGAGTCTGCGTTTCAGGCGGGGTGATACAAAGGCGAAACAGACAACGCCCAGCAGGAGGAACAGAATGCCTGGCAGGAACGGCAGCACAAAGCCGATGGCCGCGAGGATCAAAAGGGCGATACCGGCTGCGATTAAGATGATGCGTTTCATGGAGTAGTGTGAATAACCTCGTATGGTTTGGTTCCGTCAATTAATACAAAGCAAGTCTTATGCCAGTCTAAATAAGACTTATAACTTATTGATATTATTAGATTAAATGGCTAATCGATAACTTGGTTGTGTGGTGTAAATGACCACTGGGTAGGTGTTTAGACCAGGCTTTGAACTGTACCGAGTTCACGGATTTTGTAGAACCAAACCGGCTTCCGGTGCGTGCTGTGACTCCGTTCGAGATGGGATTCTCTGCCACAGGCTAAAATTTGCAGTCAGAGTAAATAGGTGGAGAGAACCGTGGCGAACTATGGCCATCAGGAAATGGTCATGCTTTTCAATTCGGATGGGGAAATTGCAGAGGAATTGCATCTATCTGAATTTAATGACCTCGTGGCAGGTGAGTGGCTGTTGCCTGAATGTGCTGCGAGTCAGCTCAAGGCCGGTTACTGCGTAGTGGGTCGGGGTCTGCAGCTGGAAGGCATCGTTTTTTTCCTGCTGAGCGTTGATGAGCAAGGTCAAGCCGATTCCACTTTCAATTTACCGCTGCGCTATCTGGTGCAGCAGGCTGGATTCGGAGGCGAACTCAGTCATGGCCTTGTGCGCAAGGCTTCACGCGGGCAATGCCCGGTGCCCTGGCATTCGATGAATCTGTGGGAACCTGCAGAGGAGGAAATCCTCGAGACGATTCAGCAGCGTATTTTTCGCAATAAGTTGAACCTGAAGTCTGTGCTGCAGGGCGGCATCAACATTTTTGCTGATGTGGACAAAGACCCCGGGATCGAACTGATAGAAGAAGCGCTAGATACTGAGGTTGCGGTCAAACCTCTGTCCCAACAGTTTGCGGAAAGGTTGGATCAGACCTTTGGGCAGAACGGCCGCTTGTCTGTGCAGGACATGGTCAGGCTGCATGCGGAACAACTCAGTGCGGCCCAATCGCACTTCAGAGACGAAGTCGAAAAACAACAGTCCACCTACCTGGATCAACTGCGCGCGGCGCGGGATGAAATCCACGAGCTGAAGGTGGCGTTGCGGCAGGAGCAGAGTCGCAATCGCCGGTTGCAACAGATGCTCAGAGGCGATCCCTAGGATACTTTCCATGGCACTTTCTAAGGTAAGAGGCATGCGCTAGCGCCCGTGTTAATTCCTACTTATCCTAGTGTCCTGTCTCATTAACTCGTTGAGTTAATGAGACAGGACACTACTGTTTCTTGGGGAAGAGGAGATAAGACGTGGGGCAACTCGCCATTGCGGAGCTTTTACCACTCGTAGCTGAGCATGCCGTCGCGCATGATGAAGAGCGCTCTGTAAATCCCGCCGTTATAACGGCCATTAAGAACAATCCCATCATGGGCTTCAGTGCCGCAGAAAACATCGGCGGCAGTAACAAGTCGATCGAGCATTGCGGCCTGGAGCTTGAAGCATTGGCGGCCACCTGTGCATCAACCGCCTGGGTGCTGTGGAATCACCTTTGTACGTTCCATTTGTTTGCGGGGCTGCTCGGTCCGGAAAACGAGGCTCTGCTGAAACGCATAGTCGAAAACCAGGAGTGGGTGTGTTTTCCCGCAGGTGCGAGTACGGGGGTCAGGGGTAGTCTGGATGGGGAAACCCTACGGCTGGACGGCAAGGCAGCCTTCGGCTCCGGTGCCCGCTATGCGGAATGGGCGGGGGTGTCGTTTGTTCAGGATGCGCCGGATAAGCCACGCTTTGCGATGGTCGATTTACGCCAGCCTGGGGTTCGAATAGATCCGGATTGGTATTCGCTCAGTCTCCGCGCCAGTGCCACTGATACCGTTTACTACGAGGGCGCGCATACGGAAGAGCGGCACGTAGTGCCTTTTCATTTTATGTACCGGAAGGTATTCCGCGAGCCTGAGCGGGCGATGGTTCATCAGCGTTACCGCGAGGATTGGGTTGCGATTTCGGATATGTGGCTTGCCCTCATGGCTGTGGGTCTGGTTAATGCCGCCTTTGCGGAAGTCACGGAGGGCATCAAGGATCGGATCGCCATTGTCGGCGTGAAGGTTGCCGAGCGCCCGACGGTGCATGTCAATCTTGGGCACGCCCAATCCAAGCTTTATCTGGCCCGGGAGGGAATCTTAACCGCTTGCCGGCAGACGGATGAGCGGATTGCCCAGGGGCACATCCCCACAGAGGCAGATTATGCCCGTCAGTGCGGGGCGAGTATGGCAGCACTGCAGTTATGTGAAGAAAGCTTGGGGCTGTTAAAGAAAGTCCTTGGGGGTAATGGCTTGAGGGAGGGGGCAGCTTTCGAGCGCAGATTACGCGATTTTCAGGCAATGCCCCTGCACATTAATGCACATCCCGATCGGGTCAGCGAACTGGTGGGACGCCAGGCTCTGGGGCTGCCTGCTGAAAATCCATTCTAGGACGGCGACCTCTACAATCGCGGGTTTACCAGAATTTTGACTTCGCTTGGTTCTGAGCTCAATCGATCGAACGCATCCTGAAGTCCGGTCAGCCCGACAGTTGAGGTATGCAGGGGTTCGGTGTTCAGCAAACCGCGGGCAACCAGATCCTTGGTGATCTCAAAGTCTTCATGCAGGTAGGCAATGCTGGATTTCAGTGTCAGCTCCTTAACCAGCCAGACGTTGGGGTCGATGGTAGCCTGACCGTTGGGGACGCCAACCAGAGAAACCGTGCCGCCTCGGCGCACCAGATCAACCGAGGTCTGAATTGTGGGGGCGATACCCGCACATTCGAAGACGATGTCAGCACCCGTTGTACCCAGCGCTGCGTTTATCGCCTCGCCCAGATTGTCCGTGGCGTTTGGATCGATCACAGCGTGTGCACCCATGTCGAGCGCCATCTGAGCGCGGCTTGCCTGCGGCTCGACAACAACCACCGGTCCGACGCCATTTACGATTGCCGCCTGTAAGACAAGCAGACCAATGGGTCCGGCGCCGATGATCACCGCGTTTTCGCCGACGTTCAGGGGCGTGCGGCGCACCGCGTGGACGGCGACAGTGGCTGGTTCAAGGAGACCAGCTGCTTCATCTGTCACAGTGGGTGGGACGTGGTAGAGGCGGCTCGCGTCAAAGGCGATAGCGCTCGCAAACCCGCCATGGGGTGCGGCGTGCGGACCCACGCCGATCGCACCCGCAAACGCCACCTCACAAAAATCTGTCAGGCCTCGCAAACAGCTTGAGCACTGCCCGCATGAACTGGCCACCCCTATGGCTACCCGGTCACCCTCTTTAACATTGGGGGTGCTTGTATGGCTGGCGCTGACGTGGCCCACCCATTCGTGCCCGCAGATCGCAGGATTGTAAGGCGCACCGGATTGGTAGGCGTGCAAGTCCGTTCCGCAGATACCACAGTAGCTGATCTCTACAACGGCCTTGCCGTTAGAGGGTTCCGGGTCGGGCATCTCGACGAGATCTACGGTTTGCTTTCCTGTAACTAGGCCAACTTGCATTGCCAGCGCTCCTGCGTTTAATTGGTTCATTATCTATAGCAACGCGGTGGGAGCAAATGGCGCTTGAGATCGAGATCTTCTCGGATGTGATTTGTCCATGGTGTTTCATCGGCAAGCGAAGGTTGGATGCGGCACTTCTAGAACTGCAATTGGATGATGTGAACTTGAGGTGGCGCGCGTATCAGCTTTACCCCAATCTCCCCGCGGACGGGATAGACCGGCGCGAACTGTTGAAGCAGCGCTACGGCGAAGACGCTGATCCAGGCAGGGTGCCAGGTCGTATCAAGGAGGAAGCCGGAGCAGAGGGGATAGAGCTTCGCTTCGACCTCATAGAACGTACACCGAATACACTGCTGGCGCACTGCCTGCTCGAGTACGCTGCTGAAAAAGGCGTGCAGCACGAGGTGGCAGAGTCACTGTTTCGTGCGTACTTTTGTGAAGGTAAGGACGTGGGAAAACTTGCTACGCTGATCGACGTGGGTGTTGCGAGTGGTCTGGAGTCAGATGCCACCGAAGCTTATCTGGTGCAGCAGCGCGGCCTTGAGCAGGTACGCGCTGATCTGGCGCGGGCGCCTGAACTCGGGGTGAGTGGGGTGCCTGGATATTGGCTGGCTGACAGCTTTCTCCTCCCTGGTGCACAGAGCAGCGAGACGATGGGTCAAATTATCGGTCGTGTGCGTGATCGTTTGATCGATCGAGCCTGAACTAGATTATTGAGTGGTCCATGTCGTGGGAGGGCACAACGTTGGCTGTCTTGCCGACTATTTTTGCGGGCACGCCGGCGACCGTTGCGTTAGGCGGCACGTTTTCCAGGACCACACTACCAGCGCCCACCTTTGCGTTTTGCCCCACTTCAATATTGCCGATGATCTTGCATCCCGCGGCGAGCAGCACACCCTTGCGTATCTTGGGGTGACGATCGCCACTGACCTTGCCGGTGCCGCCCAGCGTAACCGAATGCAGGATCGAAACATCGTCTTCCACGATCGCAGTTTCGCCGATAACGATGCCGGTGGCGTGGTCGAACATGATGCCTGAGCCGAGTCGCGCTGCCGGGTGGATATCCACGCCCAGGGTGACCGAGATCTGATTTTGGAAGAACTGTGCCAACGTGCGGCGACCTTCGCGCCACAGCCAGTGTGCAACCCGATGCGCCTGCAGAGCATGGAAGCCTTTAAAAAATAGAAAGGGCGTAGACAAATCATCGCACGCCGGATCGCGGGTAAAGGTTGCGAGCATATCGACCTCTGCTGAGGCGAGCAGACTCGGGTCTGCGGCAGTTGCTTCACCTATCACGTCGCGTATGAGCATGGTCGGCAACATCGGGTTATCCAGCTTGCTCGCTAGTCGGAAAGAGAGCGCTGAACCAAAACTGTCGTGGTTGAGAATGGTCGCGTGGAAATAGCTCCCTAGGATAGGTTCTTCCTGAGCTTTGCTGGCTGCTTCTTCCCGCATGAGTGGCCATAGGTCGCCAAGCTGGGCAATACCAGCCAGTTTGGGGTCGGATGCATCCTCGACAAACTGGGCAAATCGAGAAGCGAGTGGATTCTGCGACGTCATGCGCGCCAAGGTTATTGGGTTTTCTTGAGTTTGCAAGGACCAAGTACACACGTTTTTTCGCCGATAAGTCCAAATGACTTTTCTACCGTACCTGTTGTAGGGTGCGACCCTATGACAAAGCAGTTTCAAACCGTCGGGTTGGTCGCGCGTCGCCCTGAACCGGTCATCGCAGAAACCGTACAAGCGGTTTGTACAACCCTTGAAAACCTGGGTGCGGACCTGGTGCTCGCTGAGGCGACCGCATCTGAACTTAACATCGCTTGCAAGTCGTACCGTACCTGTGCGCGTGCCGAGCTGGCAGCTCTGTGTGATCTCATCGTTGTAGTGGGCGGTGACGGAAGCCTGTTGGGCGTGTCGAGGGATATAAGCCCCGCTCAGGTACCTGTCGTGGGGGTAAATCGAGGCGGACTTGGTTTTCTTGCCTCAATTGCACCCGATGCGCTGGAAGCGGAGTTTGCCGCCATCTGGTCGGGCGACTACCTCATTGAAGACCATTTCAGGCTGGCCGCTGAAGTCCGCGGAGAACGCAACACTGCACTTAACGATGTGGTTCTGCATTCATCCAGAATGATCGAGTTTGAGCTCTGGGTGAACGATGAATTTGTCTATGACCAACGCTCAGATGGCCTGATTATCGCAAGTCCAACGGGTTCCACGGCCTATTCGCTATCCGCAGGTGGGCCGATCATGCATCCGAACCTTGATGCTGTGGTTATCGTACCGATGTTTCCGCACACCCTGACTTCGCGTCCGCTGGTCGTACGTGGGGACAGCGAGATTAAGATCAAGGTTGTGCATATGAAAGAGGACGCCCGCTTATCGTGCGATTCGCAGGTGAATGTGCCTCTGGGTATTAATGACGAGATAGTGGTGCGTAAGGCGGATACACCCTTAAAGCTGCTGTATCCGAGAGGTCATAGTTTTTACGAGAGTTGTCGCAGCAAGTTGGATTGGGCCAGTCGACTGGGAGATCGCAGCTAGTCCGTGATGATCAGGTCGTCGGGGGTATCTATGTCCCGGACAACGCCGATGTCATCGGTTGGAAACTTCTTGATGTAAGAAGGGTGGTCTTGCAAAAGTGCCCGCGCGCCCTGATCTCCGGAGCTTGCTCTGGCCGCTTCAAACAAAGCCTGCGGTATAAATATCGGATGACCCCAGGGCGGACGATCCCTCACAGTGCCAAGGTACTCCGGTCTGATGATTTTGTTGAAGTTGTGTTCTGCAGCGACAGCGACCAATTGTTCCAGCGTCTCTCGCCGCACGTAGGGCATATCGAGTAAACCCACAAACACCCCCGACCAGTCGAGTTCGCGCAACCCTGCTTGAAGAGAATGGCCCATGCCCAAGTGGGCATCGGGCGCTTCAACGATGGTTGTTTGTGGATATCTTGTTGCGACTACATTTTTGAGCGCTGTATCTTCGGGTCGCAGCACGATACGGGTGGCTGCGAACACTTGGGTGTATTTGTCCAGGGTATGTCCTGCCACAGTCTGGGTAACGCCGCCCAACCGCAGATCTGCCATACGTTTGTCGCTGCCAAAGCGGCGGCTGAATCCAGCGCCGAGCAGAACAGCGCCTGGTTCGGTCATCCGGCGCTGATGGCTTCGAGTTGCGTCTGCGTGGACTGAGTCGCCAACTTCCTGACCGCAGTGATTTCTGCAAGGATCGCGATGGCGATTTCAGGCGGTGTTTTACTGCCGATCGGCAAACCGATAGGTGCGTGCAGTTTGTCGATCTCCGCCTCTGAGAGGTCCAGGGCCACCAAACGCTCTCTGCGGCTGGCGCTGGTGCGGCTGGACCCCATGGCACCGATGTAAAATGCGTCTGTTGTTAAGGCCTCCATCAGGCCCATGTCATCGATACGGGGATCATGGGTGAGTGCCACGATGGCTGTGGCAGCGTCTTTTGCATGTTTGGCCACCGCGTCGTCGGGCATGTCAGCGACTTTTCGCACGCCGTCTACCGCAAAATCGGCAAGAAGGTCTTCGCGGGGATCACATACGGTGATTTCGTAATCGAGGCTCTGCGCAAATGACGCAAGGTACTGGCCAACCATCCCGGCACCGATAATGAACAACTGATGGCGCGGTCCATAAGTATGGGTCAGAACTTCTGTGTTTTCATTCCAATCCAGCTCGCTGTGACCCTCCACGGGAGTGATGGTTGTCACCTGGTTTTTGAGATCAACGCAACGTTGAATACATGTTCGTTCATCCAGCGCTGCGTTCAACTGCGCAAATTGCTCGATCGTTGCCGCGTCGGGTTGCAGAGGCTCGACGACGATGTACAGGTGGCCGCCGCAGGGTAAGCCTAACTTTTCAGTTTCTTCCGCCGTGATGCCGTACTGAAAAAACTGTGCGCGTTCGGCGGCGAGTTCACCGGCCTTCAACTTGTCTAACAAGTCGTCTTCAACGCAGCCGCCCGACAGAGAACCCACGATCTGGCCCTGTCGATTACACGCCAAAAGTGACCCCACCGGGCGCGGTGAGGAGCCCCAGGTCTGTACGACGGTTGCCAACCAGCACGCTTCGCTCTTGGTCAGCCACTTGCTGATCTGGCCTAGTACTTCTTTATCAACGGCTTGCATCTTTTGTCTCACTGGCTCTGGTAGAGCCCCTAACTACGTATATATACCTTAACTTTGGTATTTCAACCTTCGATAGCCGCGGTTAAGGCTGCCATGGCATCACCCCTTATCTTACACTAAACCCATGAAAGGAGAGATTGACCGCTTCGGGTACGACATCGTGGAAGGCCAGGACGGCCGAATAGCGCCGCGCTACTGGATGACCCTGGGCGACACTCGAATTGACCTCCTGCCACATCGCCCGTCGGATCCCCGTCCAGAACGCCGGTTGCAGAAGTTGAAATTTGTGTCTACTTCATCCGCCAAATGCCGGAACTGTGCTGCGGAAGTCAGCAAACCTTTCGGCGGTGGGTTTTGTTACGACTGCTTTTCGACGCTCGCGCGCTGTGACCTTTGTGTTGTCAGCCCAGACCGCTGTCATCACCATCTGGGCACCTGTAGAGAGCCGGATTGGGGAGATCAGTTTTGTATGCAACCACACGTGGTCTACGTGGCAAATTCAAGCGGGCCAAAGGTTGGGATCACGCGGGCCGGCAGAATCAGGGAACGATGGGTGGATCAGGGTGCAAGCCAGGGTCTGGTTATAGCTTCGGTACCGACCCGCCGAGCAGCGGGTTGTGTGGAAGCAGCACTCCGTCGTTGGGTGGCAGATACTACAGACTGGCGCCGCTTGGTTCGCGGTTTGCACAAGGGTGTAGATCTTTTGAGCTTGCGCAAGCAACTACGCGGACAGCTGTCGAACCTGGCCGATGTGCCAGGTGAGGCATTGACCAGCGCGGAACGAGCGCAGATGCACTGGGTGGAAGAGGATGTTCTGGAGATTGAGTATCCACGCGACCTCTGGAGCCCCGCAGAAATCTTGTTTAATCCCGCAAGCGGGGGTGCCGAGCGCACGATTGTCCTCAGGGGGATAGTCGGAGGCTATCTTCTAGCTGTGGACGGTGTGGTTGCGATGAGTGCATTAACTCAGGGCGGTGTAGAATGTGAAGTGCTTGAGGTGGCCGCAGCAGACCTGGAACTCGAACCGGCAGATAGCCAGGACCCTCAGGGGCAGATGTCTCTGTTTTGAAGCCCACGCTTGATAACTCCAGCTCAAGCAGCCAGCAACCCAAAAATCAGATGTAAGAGTGCCACGATGGATTTAGATCTCGACCACGCAACGCCAAGAGAAATTCTGCTTGCAGACTACCAACCACCGGCGTTTACGACCGAGAAGTGTCAGTTGGAATTTAATCTCAACCCAGGGACCACCACTGTTAAAAATACGCTCTCAGTGCGGGCGTTGGGGCAAGATGCCAATGAAATCTACCTGGATGGAGAACACCTGGAGCTGGTCTCCATTGCTGTTGACGGGCGATCGCTGAGCGACAACGAGTATGCGGTTGATGACGAAGGCCTCATCGTGCGCGGTCTCTCGGATCGACACGAGATAGAGGTCGTCACGCGAATTCACCCTGAAGAGAACACAGCTCTTGAAGGACTCTATCGCTCCAGCCAGATGTATTGCACGCAGTGCGAGGCGCAGGGATTTCGGCGCATTACCTACTACCAGGACCGTCCAGACGTGCTGGCGCGGTTTACCACGGCGATTGAGGCGGATGCGGCTGAATACCCCACGCTGTTGGCCAACGGCAATCTGGTCGCTGAAGAGGTGGTAGCAGAAGGTCGCAAGCGGGTTGTCTGGGAGGATCCTTTCCCGAAACCCAGTTACCTGTTTGCGCTGGTCGCGGGCAATCTGCACGTACTGGAAGATCAGTTTGTCACCATGAGTGGCCGTAGAGTAGCGCTCAAAATTTACTCCGAGGCGCATAACATTGGCCAATGCGGTTATGCCATGGATGTTCTGAAACGCTCAATGACCTGGGATGAGGAGCGGTTCGGCAGAGAATACGATCTCGACATCTTCATGATTGTTGCGGTTGAAGACTTCAACATGGGGGCGATGGAAAACAAGGGGTTAAACATATTTAACACCTCATGTGTCCTGGCCAGTCCCGATACAGCGACCGACCAGGCCCACCAGCGAGTGGAGGCGGTGGTAGCGCATGAGTACTTTCACAACTGGTCCGGAAACCGAGTCACCTGCCGTGACTGGTTTCAACTGAGTCTAAAAGAAGGATTCACCGTGTATAGGGACGCGGAGTTTTCCGGGGATATGAACTCGAAAAGTGTCAAACGGATCGAAGATGTGGCGTTTTTACGCTCGGTGCAGTTTGCTGAAGATGCGTCGCCGCTCGCCCATCCGGTTCGACCTCAGTCCTATATCGAGATATCAAATTTTTATACGACAACCATCTACGAGAAGGGCGCTGAGCTCGTGCGCATGTATGACACGTTACTCGGACCCGAGAAGTTCCGTGCGGGTACCGACCTGTACTTTGATCGTTATGACGGCCAGGCGGTGACAACAGATGACTTCGCAGCAACCATGGCGGAAGTAGGGGGGCGGGATTTAACTCAGTTCAAGCGTTGGTACGACCAGGCCGGTACGCCTGAACTTGTGGTTGAGGAATCCTTTGCGGACGGTGAACTGCTGATTTCGATTTCTCAGTCGTGTCCTCCGACACGGGGGCAATCGACAAAGGATCCTTTTCATATCCCTGTGTTGATGGGCCTGCTTGATGAGGGTGGAGAAGCCATACCCGCCTATGAATGGGTCGTTGATTGTTCTGCGCAGACAAAAGTGAGAGATGGTGGAGGTTCGCTCCTGCTGGAGTTGACGGAACCCGTTACCGAGCTGCGGCTCGGCTACTTTGAAAGTAAACCCTACGTCAGTTTTCTAAGAGCGTTCAGTGCCCCGGTTAAAGTCCAGTACGAACGTTCCAGCAATGAGCTTGCATACCTTGCGATGCACGACACAGATGGTTTTGTGGCTTGGGATGCACTGCAGACCTTGTGGTTGGATCTTTTTGCTGGCCGTGATGGCAGCGATCCGATGCTCGTTCTCGGCAGAGTGGCGGAGCGTGCGCTGGAGGTCAGCACTACCGAAGAGAAACAACTGGCGGCGATGATGCTGGCGGTACCCGACATAAACTATCTGTTTGAAGGCTTAACCTCCTTTGAGGTGGATGCGCTGTTGGACGCGCGGAACAACGCTATCGAGCAGATTGCCCGCGACAATTTTACGACGTGGCAGCGTTTGTACGAAAGTTTGCGCCCGCGCGAACGTTATGAACCCACGCCTGAAGCTATGGCCGATCGGGCGCTTGCCAATCAGGCTTTTGCATACCTGTGTCGCAACTTAAGCGGTGATGCGCTGGTCACGCAGGTGGTCAAACACTTCGACGATGCAGACAACCTGACCGACCGCCGGGCGGCGCTTAGTGTTGCGATCAATCACCCGCAATTTGATCCCGCAACCCGAGCGCAGTTGCTCACCCGTTTTCATACCAGTTGGCGTCATGAAGCTCTGGTCATCGATCTTTGGTTTGGTCTCCAGGCCCAAAGTGAGCAGACATCCATCGAGAACCTGGAGCAGTTGATCCGACATGAAGACTTTGACTTGAAGAATCCGAACCGAGCCCGCTCGGTGATCGCCGTCTTCGGGATGCAGAACCATAGGCACTTTCATGCACTGGATGGTAGTGGTTATGAGGTCCTGGCTAAGTATGTCGCTGAAGTGGACGACTTGAACCCGCAGTTAGCGGCGCGCCTGGCGACACCGCTCACACGCTGGCAACGTTACGACGAACGCCGTCAGGGACTGATGAAGCAGGCGCTGCACCGACTGAGCGAACTGAGTGGTATCTCCAAGGATCTTTACGAAATTGTCACGAAAGCGCTCGACTAGTGTCCTGTCTGGTTAATTCGTTGAATTATGACGCGTCCCAAGGGTCCTGTGGCTAGGCGCGGTCCGACGGACAGTGTCGGGTCCTGATCCTTCGGATCAGGCCCTTTCCTAGGGCCGCAACGGAGCCTTCAGCGCTCAGGGCTGAGCCACAGGGCCCTTGGGATGCGCCCTTCGGGTGGCCCAGAAACGCCAATAACTGCGTTGTTCCCCTTGCTAATGTCCCGACATGAGCGGCGGGTGAAACGGGCGGAAAGCAAAGCTTTCCGCGACGCAATCGAAGATTGCGTACCTTGTCATCTTGACGTTTCTGGGCTTATCATAATTCAACGAATTAACCAGACAGGACACTAGGACAGGCCTAGCCAGATTCAAGCGCCTGTAGGATACAGCGGCGGCAGCGCGCTGGTCTTGGCAGAAGCACCGGCACTCTGATCGATCTGTTCGAATCGATCGCGCAGTGCGGTGATGGTCGCGTTCACATGTGTCCCGTCAGCGTTCAGGCCATAGAGGCTGGCATCCAGTTCCTGGAAGGCGGCGTATGCATCCGGGTGATGTTTCTTCAGTGAGGCCAGGGCGGTTGGAACCGGTTCTGCGTAGAACGCGGCAAGCCAGTGACATAGCTTGTTACGAATAACCGTTGCATCGTTTGTCGCGAAACAATCGTCGAGCGCCAGGCGTGGTTTGTTCAGGGCGCGACGTTCCAGCGTCGGTTTGATTGATTTGTTGTACCACCAGACGATCAATCCGGTGACGCCGATGAGTGCGATTCCGACCAAGATGGCGGTCCACGGTAGTTGTGCTGCCGTAGCACCGAGGTCACTTCCACCTTCGCTTGTGCCTGGCTCTGTTGCATCCGTTTCACCGGCCTCGCCTTGCGCTTCCGGTGCGACAATCGCGTCACCTGAAACGGTCAGAGTGATTGCGGGCGTTGTGCTTTCCTCGAGGGTATCTGTCCGTGTGTTCCACCAGTACAGGCGTTGCTGAGGCACAACAAGTTCCCCGGGTATCACGGGCACAATTGAGGTGGTCTGCAAACGTGATCCCGTCACAAACTGACCGTTGGTGTCATCGTTAATGACCGGGCTTTGAGGATAGCTTCGGAAAGCGTCGCCGAGGTCTACGTTTATTGGGGGAGCAATGGAGCCAACGTTACCTTGAATGTGGATGAGAAACTCGTGTGTCAGCGTATCGCCCACGTTGGCCGTGGTGGCAGGGTCTACCAGCTGATGCAGGATCACGTCTCTTGCAGGTAACCAGGGTGCACCCGCTGGATAGTTGTCCGGCACCGGCATAATTGTAATGGTTTCTTTTTCTGTTCCCACGCGCACCCCTTTGCGGGAAACGCGATTGTTTTCAACCAACCGGACGCTCGCAGTGACGGTGATCGCCGGTATTTCCAACGACCCACTGGATTCTGGGAAGATCGCGTAACGTTGTTCAACGGCGCCATAGGTTCTGCCTTCTCTTTGCGCCGTACCCGCCTTGGTTTCCCCCAAGGTCAACACGACGGCGTCAGGTATGTCGGGCGCGCCGGGCAGGTCTTCGTAGAGTTGGACTCCATCCGAGTAGAGCAGTCGTCGGGTCAGAATGATCTGTTGTTGCACATAAACCTGGTTGGATGACAGTTCGTTCTCGAAAAAGATAAGGCCTTTGATTCTGTCCCGGGTTTCATCCGATAGTGCGCGCACCCGCAGTTGGAGTGTGGGGGTAGACTCCTGGCCGACCTGTATGCTCGGGATTGTGAGGTTACCCGTTCGTTTGGGTTGGAGATTGATTTTATAGTCGACCCAGCTCTGTTCCCGGCCGTTGGTGAACCGGTATTGGCTGCTGGTATTGGTCCCCATGACGTGAAAATCGCGCTCCAGAGCTGACAGGTCCAGGGTTTCGGTCTGTCGTGTCTCGGATGCTCTGATGCTGAGTCTGACGGAATCGAGCTCGTCGATATCCTGGGAAGACAGCTCAACCGACACGGCACCCCAGGTAGACAGGGGTAGAAGAGCTATAACAAGAAGACCTCTAGCAAGAAGACCTCTAGCAAGAAGACCTCTAGCAAGAATCGCCACCCACCGAGCTACCATAGCTTGTCTCCCTGACGGTCCAGGTAGTCACCTTTGCGCAGTCTCTGTTTCGTCTCGTGTGAAAACTTACGTCGCAGCAGTCCTCCAGGATCGTCTGGTACGCGTCTCAACCACTGTTCCAGTGCCTCCTGGCGTTCGTCACGATTGGCTTCATCCTCCGATTCAGCAACTTCCTGCTGTTCGCCTTCCTGGGGCTGGTCCTGCTGGGTTTCCTGCTCCTCGTCCTGTTCCTGCTGATCCCCCTGGTCGTCCTGTTGTGCCTGCTCCTGGTTTTCCTGCTGCTGGTCTTCGGACTGGCTGGACTGGTCATTGGACTCGTTCTGCTGATCCTGCTCCTGCTGTTGTGCCTCTTGCTGCTGTTCCAGCAGGCGCTGCACGAGGTCGCGATTAAAGAGCGCATCCTCATGGTCTGGTTGTGCTTCAAGCGCTGCGTTGTACTGCGCGATCGCGTTTTCGTACTCGCCCAGCCGTGCGAGGGCGTTGCCGCTGTTATAGGCGCCTGTCGTGGACAAATCCTCGATAAAACCGTTTAACGCGGTGGCGTAGTTGCCGCTGCGGTACTCAGCAACTGAACGCCACTTGGGGTCTTCAAACAGTGCGGCTGCTTGTTCAGGGCTGCCATGACGCAATTTCTGAACGCCGCGCTGGTCGGCGCGTTGCCAGAGCGATGCCCAGGCGTTGGTCACCGCGTCGCCGAAGGTTGCAGCCCGAGTTTCCTGCAAGGGCAGGCCAACTCCGATGACAAGCACTACAAGCACACCTTTGCGAAAGGCGATTACCATGATAGGGAGCAGTAACAGCGCAAGCCAATGGCCCTGGTCGTACCAGGTGTCAAATTCCCGTTCTACTTCGATGGTCTCGTCTTCACTGGGCAGGGCCGTGTCGAGTGCTGCATAGACATCGGCGTCGCCGACGCGTGCGCGTTCATACTTCCCGTAGGTCAAACCCGCAACCTCTCGCAAGCGTGCTTCATCTAGAAGTGCCACTATATCGTTACCTTCCTGCGACTTGAGCACTCTGCCGGGTTGTCTCAGGCGCTCAAGGGGAATGGTGGAACCCGATTCCGTGCCGATGCCGATGATGGAAATGGGGAACGCCGGACTGCGGTGACGGGAAACGGAATTAATATTGTCGATCCCGTCGGTGATCATGAGGATCCGCCCCTGAAGGTATCCGGCATTGGCGAAAAGTTCGTGGGTCAACTGGAGTGCGTGGTCGGGGTTTGAGCCAAACACGGGCATCATTTCCGGGCTCAGGGAGAAGAGGAGATTTTCGATCGTTGCCACATCATCGGTCAGCGGCACAACCGCGTGGGCGTCCCCGGCGTAGGCCACAAGCGCCGTTTGGCCTTCCTCTCGCGTGCGCAGGACGTCGGCGATTTTTTGCCGAGCCCGATCAATGCGAGAAGGCTTGACGTCTTCCGCCAGCATCGACAGGGAAAGGTCCAGAAGGATGATCAGCGTATCTTCCTTCTGTTCTACGTTTTGCGGTAGCTTTTCCCAAGCCGGCCCGGCCATTGCAAGGCTTGCGATGAGTGCGGTTGCAAACATTGTCACGGCGAAAAGTCGCCCTGATTTTTTGTGGGTTTCGTCCAGCAGGACCGATAACAGCTCGCTGTCGACCAGATCTTCCCAGCCGGACCCTTGTTGCGTCTTTTTCAGCCAATACCAGAATACCCCGGCGGCGATGGGAATCAGCAGCAGCCATTCCGGGCGAAGAAAGTGAAATTCTTCAAACACGCTGAGTATCCCCCGTTCCGGGCGAGCTGCGTCGCTCGGATGCAAACTGGCCGGGTGAAACCGGCGTGCGCCTGGGTAACAGGTCGGCCAGTAACAGCAGTGAGAACAACACGACTGCAACACCAAGTGGGTAGAAATAAAGAGCCTGAATTGGTCGATAGGTCTCGGGGTCCTGATCGATGGGTTCCAGTTCGTCGATCAAGTCGTATATCTCAATGAGCTTTGCGGTATCGCGCGCGCGAAAGTACTGCCCACCAGTGGTATCGGCAATCTCGATCAGGGTTTCTTCGTCCAGATCGGCAGAAGGGTTGGTAAGACGCCCGAGGCTGCCGAATAGGCTGGGCATACGCATCTCATCAGCGCCCACCCCGATGGTGTATATTTTGATGCTGTCATTGGCCGCGAGCTCTGCGGCTTTTGCCGGTTCAACTTCACCGACGTTGTTGGCCCCATCCGTCAGCATGATGATCACTTTGTCCTCTTGCGGACGCAGGCGCAGCCGCTTCACGGCCAAACCGATCGCATCCCCGATGGCGGTCTTCCCACCAGCGATGCCAACGGGCGCTTCGGTCAGCAGCCGATTGACACTTTTCAGATCAAAGGTGAGGGGCGCCTGGAGGTAGGCATTTGTACCGAAAAGTACCAGGCCAACACGATCGCCCTGGCGCGCTTCGACGAACTGCCCGACCACAGCTTTGACAACGGTCAGGCGGTCGATGTACTGGCCGTTCACCTGCATATCTTCCGTTGCCATGCTGCCCGAAATGTCCACCGCAAGCATCAGGTCGCGACCGGTTGTCGGCAGGGTGATCGGATCACCTGTCCATTGCGGCCTCGCGACGGCGATGAGCAGCGCTATCCAGATCAACCACAGCAACGGCAGGCGCCAGCGACGATCGGTCTGCTCCGACTTGCCCGCTTCGTCTGCGGATGCAAATGTACCCAGCGACGGGACGGTGAGCGCAGCCTGACTGCGGTCGCGGCTTTTGAATGCATAGCGAACCACCAGCGGCAAAGGCAGGAGGACCGCGATCCATGGCCAGAGCCACTCGATCACCACGCTGCTCCAGCAGGTTTTACCTTACCCAGCAGGGCAGTCACCACGTCGTGCAGCCCCTCTACGTCAACTTCTGGGGTTTTGCTGTAGCGAATATCACCGAGGGCGGAGCCCGGCCCCGCAGTAAACTGATCACTATCGCTCGAGACGTCGAGCGCCTCCAACCATGCCTGGCCGGATAGGGGTGCTAACTGTGTGCGTCCCATCGCCACAACCAGCAGGCGTTTGAGCAGCTCGTTGGTGATGTCGGTATAACGCTTCTCATCAATCTCGCCCTCCTGAAACCTGGCGAGGTTGTTAAGGTGGAGAGTCCGCGCTTCCCTGATTGCGGCTCGCGCCTGCCAGGCCTGCAGCAGTTTGAACGTCAGCCAGACAAGAAGCGCGATAGCGGCAGCGGCGATAAACCACCAGCCTGGCGCTGGAGGCCACCAGCTTGGATCGGCAGGCATATGCACGTCGCGGAGTTGTTGTAGTGGATCGGTTTGCATCTAAAGCCAGGCGATGTTGTCCAGATCGAGGTTGTCCGTCGGAAGTTCTATATATCGCATGGCGTCATGCAGGCATGCGTTTTTCAGTGCTTCGACGTGCTCAAGATACTGCGTTCTGTAGCGATTGCGAAGTGAGCGATCACCGGTATAAAGATGAAGCCGCGAGGAACCGTCCGTAAGCTGGTAGTGGTCAGCTGGCGGCAGTTCTGCGTCCAACGCGTCTGAAACATGAACGACGACAACCTGGTTACGTTTAGCGATTTGTTTCAGATGATCGTGCCAATCGACGTTGGCGTGCCGGAAATCGGAAATCACAAAGACGCGGTAGTTGCCTCTTGCCAGTCGGCGCACCCGCATCAGACTTTCGTCAAGATTTACTTGCAGGGCCGTGGATCTTGTCAGCGCCGTGTTGAAAGAAGCGACATCGTTCAGCAGGCGGGCAACACTTTTGGTACTTCTGCGTGGTCGATGTGCGACGAGATTGTCGTTGCCGATGACAACGCCTCCAACACGGTCGCCTGCAGCGAGCGTCTGCCAGGCAATGCGCGCCGCGATCTCGGTACCCGCAACAGATTTGAGGCGCGCTTTAGAACCGAAGAACATGTTTTGTGTCTGGTCCAGTACCACCAGCGTGGGCCGCTCACGCTCTTCGCGAAAAATTTTGGTGTGGGGTTTATTTGTCCGTGCGGTCACACGCCAGTCGATACTGCGAATGTCATCCCCGGGTTGATAGGCGCGCACCTCGGCAATATCAACGCCGCGACCTTTGACCTTGGAGAGCTTGGCGCCAGCGCGATTGCCGACCACATGGGACATGGATGAGCGTTCCTGGGTCGGCGCTCGTTTGAAGCGAAGGGCGAGCAGGTCACCCAATTCAACGTACGCGCCGAGAATGCTTTGCTGAGTTGGCGGCATACGTTATGGGACAGGCAGTTTGGCCAGGAGTTCGTCGATTACCTGGTTCGGTCCGATTCCCTGGGCATCCGCTTCAAAGGTGAGAATCAGGCGATGGCGCAAAACGTCGTGGGCAACGGCCTGGACATCTTCCGGGGTAACAAACTCACGGCCGTCCAGCCAGGCACGGGCGCGAGCGCAGCTGTCCATGGCGATGGTACCGCGCGGGGAAGCGCCATACTCGATCCACTCGGCAAGGTCGCCCTGTGGTTCTCTCGTGCTCATCGTCAGCGCAACGATGTAGCGTTCCACGCTCTCACTCATGTGTAAGCTTAAAAGTGCCTGACGCGCAGCGAATACGTGTTGTTGGGTGAGACCCTGAGGGGCGGGGGTGGAGTCGGTCACGGTTTCATTGCGCACCAAATTGAGAATCTGGCCTTCGGCATCCGCCGACGGATAGCCGACTTCGACATGCAGCAAGAAACGATCAAGTTGGGCTTCGGGCAGGGGATAGGTGCCTTCCTGCTCGATCGGGTTTTGCGTTGCCATGACGAGGAACAGATCGGGCAGGGCAAAGGTTTCGCGACCAAAGCTGACCTGATGTTCCGCCATTGCTTCCAGCAGAGCAGATTGCACTTTTGCCGGTGCCCGGTTCACCTCGTCGGCGAGAATCAGGTTGTGAAAGATGGGGCCGTGCTGGAATTTGAAGGAGCCATCTTCCGGCCGATAAATTTCAGTGCCGGTGATATCACTGGGCAGGAGATCTGGGGTGAATTGAATGCGATGGAAGTCGCCTTCGACCACAGATGCCAGTTCTTTGATGGCTCGGGTTTTTGCCAGGCCAGGCGCACCCTCCACCAATAGATGGCCCCCGCATACCAGCGCCATGAGTAACCGCTCGATCAGCGCTTCCTGGCCGATGATTCTGCTGGCAAGCCACTCTCTGGTTTCTTGAATGTGTGGGTGAACCGACTGTGTGGCAATGTTATTCATATTTCAGGTGATCTACTCAGGTGAACTGCGCGATGGACGCGCTATTGTAGCGGCAGCATTCGCGAGGTCCACTGCTAGGCTAATGATGTCAGGTAACCCAATTCGGCAGGAACCCGGTGCGAACCTATACAGTGGACATAGTGTTATCCCAACAACAGCTTGAATCGTTCTATGCAGGTCAGGTGCAAAACGTCTGGGCGCGAGATATTTTTGGTGTCAGTCTGTCGTTTCCACTCAACGCCCTGCGACCGTTTGTAACTCACACAGGGATTGCCGGTCGATTTGAGGTACGCGTGACCAGCGATAATCGGTTGGGCGGGATTGAGCGGGTCAGTACGTTACCAAAATACTCGTAACTAGGAATATTTACGCACTAAATTAGTGCGATTCCGTAGCCGAGGTTTCTGGTATTTGATTTCGGTTAACAGAACGCACAAAAATGTGGCGTTTATCTTGTGCATCCAACATAATTCGACGCGATAACCAAAAAACACAGGGGTGGGTTGTGCGTCGTTTGTTGATTTTACCGCTGCTGCTGGTGGCTACACCGGTATGGGCAGATACGTTGAATGCTGCAGATACAGCATGGATTTTGACCGCTACAGCTTTGGTGTTGTTTATGACGATACCGGGTTTGTCGCTTTTCTATGGCGGGCTGGTTCGCTCCAAAAACGTTTTGAGCGTGCTGCTCCAATGTTTTGCCATTACCTGTGTCGCATCGATCGTGTGGCTCCTCGTGGGCTACTCTCTCGCGTTCAGCGATGGCGGGTCGTTGAATGCATTTGTCGGCGGGTTGGGCAATTTCCTGTTTGCGGGCATAGGGGAAGAAACGCTGTCGGGTGGCTTGCCTGAAAGCAGCTTTGCCTTGTTCCAGATGACGTTCGCGATCATCACGCCAGCTTTGATCATCGGTGGCTTCGCTGAGCGTATGCGTTTTTCGGCGGTGATGATATTCACCGTTGCCTGGTTGATTCTGGTCTACGCGCCCATCTGCCACTGGGTGTGGGGTGGCGGCTGGCTCAGTGATCTGGGTGTTATGGATTTCGCTGGCGGGATAGTCGTACATATCACCGCAGGGGTAGCGGCGATCGTCGCTGCTGTGATGCTGGGCAATCGACGCGGTTTTCCCGATCAGGCGATGCCGCCGCACAACATGACGCTGACGATCATGGGCGCGGGTATGCTCTGGGTGGGCTGGTTCGGATTTAACGGCGGTTCGGCGCTGGCGGCGAACGGCGATGCAGCGATGGCCATGTTGGTGACGCACATCTCAGCGGCGGCTGGCGCATTCACATGGATGTGTGCTGAGTGGGTCAAATATGGTAAGCCTTCGGCACTGGGTGCCGTCACCGGTATGGTCGCGGGCCTTGGTACCATCACGCCTGCCTCAGGCTTTGTCGGACCGGCTGGTGCGCTGGTAATCGGTATCTCCGCAGGTTACATCTGCTTTGTGGCAACCAACTTTATCAAGCGCAGCCTGAAGATCGACGATTCGCTGGACGTTTTCCCGGTCCACGGCGTCGGCGGTATCCTCGGCACGATGCTGACCGCTGTATTTGCCAGCAACGCGCTGGGTATCTTCAGCGGACAGCATGAAATCAGCATCCCCAGCCAGCTCGGCGTGCAGGCGATTGGCGTCCTTGCAGGTGTTGGCTACACGGCTGTTGTGACATTCATCATTCTCAAGGTGACGGACCTGATGGTCGGTAACCGAGTGGATGACGAAGACGAACTGGAAGGTCTTGACCTCGTTTCTCACAACGAGCGTGGTTACGACCTCTAGTCGCGCAAAACGTGATCTGAAGACAAGCGGGCTTTCAGCCCGCTTTTTTTTTGTCGCCTCAGTTATTAAAGGTTAGACCTCCGCTGCCGTTATCTCTAATACCAGTTGAAAAAAACTGGCTGAAACAGAAGAGAGATCTGAAAAGGAAAGTGGATCATGATTCATTTCGGCGCACCCTATGGTTTTAACGGATTCCATCAGACGACCGCTACGCCGCAGAATGCTGCTCAACACACTACGCAGGCAGGGCAGGCTCCAGTGCCGCAAACCGCTGCCACCCCGGTAGCGTTTGCTGCGGCTGTGCCGGTCTATCCTGTTGCGATGATGCCGGCGTATATGATGGCCCAGGCGCCTGGTGTCTACGCAGGTGGTCCTGCCGGACAGGCTGGATATGTCGAAAGTGGAGGTCAGGGTGGTCATGTCACCGCGAATCCGACCAATGCAATGGCGGGCTCGTCTGGTAGCTATGGCGCTGCGGGTTACGGCGCGGCGGGATATGGCGGAATGCAATTCGGCATGCCGATGATGATGTCGCCAGTTCTCATGGCGCTTGGCTTTCCGGTCATGATGGCGTATCCAGGTCAGCCTGGTGGACAGGCGCCCCAGGATCCTGTTGATACCGTAGCGCCACCTGCTGACGTGGTCGATTTGCCCCCGGTTATTGATGCGCCTCCGCCCGCGCCCGTTCCGCCTACTGACGGCGTAGTGATCGATGTGGTGCCGCCAGCGGCTGATGATGCTGACACCAATTTACCGACTCTGCCGATTACTCAGGTGTCTGCCGATGAGTTTGCGAAGTACCGATTGGTGGAGAAATCGAAGCAGTCTGAGTCGAACCTGGAATTTTCACTGACCACCAAAGAGGGCGACCAGATTACGCTGAACTTCAACCAGTTGGATTCTCTGGATATGTCCCGGTTTCGAGGTCGGACCCTGGACGGTGAGCGCCTCTTCGATAGTCAATATTCCGAAGCCAGCGAACGTATCGTAAATATGGATGTTGTCGGCGACTTAAGTGCCGAAGAGCAGGCTGCTATCGACAGTGTCCTGGAGTCGGTCATCGGCGCCGTGCAGGACTTTTTCACCGGTGATACCGGGGCGGCAGTCCAACAGTTAAAGGCGATGGACTTCGATACCGCGCAACTTGGGGAGTTGTCTTTGCAGATGTCCATGACAAAGAGCGCCATGGTCAGTCGCGGTTACCACAATGGTGACGATCGTCTACATGATGTGACCAGTAAAAATGCTGATCTCTCACAAGCCCTTGAATTCATCGCCAGCGAACAGAAGCGCCTGGTTGACCTGGCAAAGAATGTGCTGGATGAACCCAGCTCCGCGCGTTTAATCAAATCACTGTTGCCACCTTTGATGGCAGAACCGTTCGCTGAATTGAAGCAGATGGTAAATGCACCAGTTGATCAGGCACCCGCACCGGTAGTCGATGATGTGGCCGTTGAAGAACCTGTCGTGGAAGACGACATGGAGAGCCACGATGAGATGCCCTTAGGAGAAAAAGACGAGGAATGCTGCGACTAGCAGAAGCTCATGGCGGCTTTTAAGCTTGCGCGCGTGACCAGGCTTGTTGGACGAGGAAGTCCATAAGTTCCGGGAAATCGTAGCCGAGATGTCTGGCACCATCCGGATACAGGCTTGTTGGCGTCATGCCAGGCAGGCTGTTGACCTCAAGGAAATAGATTTCTTCCTCGTCTGTGACCAGGAAGTCGGTTCTCGAGAGATCACGCAGTCCCAGGATTCGGTGTGCTGATACTGCGATATCTTGAAGCTTCGCCAGTGTGGATGCACTCAAGCGCGCCGGAATAATATGTTCACTTGCACCCGGTTTGTATCGATTCTCAAAGTCGTACCAGCTGTCTGACGCGGTGGTAATCTCGATCACAGGATGAGGGATAAGCTCATCGCCTTTCTGTAAAACACCAGCCGTAATCTCGTTAGCGTGCGTATAAGGTTCGACCAGACAGGGGCCAAACTGTAGCGCTTCCGTCAGTGCTGCTGCGAGATCACCACCGTTCGGCAAGCGCACAACGCCGATTGCAGAACCCTGGTTTAACGGTTTGATCACCACGCGCTCGCCAAATTGACTGAGAAGCTCGCTGACGATGTCCGCATCGAGATGTTCGACGACCCGATCCGGTAATACAGGCAGGCCGAGGTTGCTGACGAGCGCTTTTGTGACAGCCTTATCCATGGCAAGCGCGCTGCCATGCACGCCGCTGCCAACGTACGGTAAACCCAGCACCTCAAGGAACCCCTGTATTGTGCCATCCTCCCCCGGCGGTCCGTGGAGCGCGGGGAATACAACCTGGGGTTGGAGATCGAGGAGCGTTGCAGCACACCGATCGTCAACTTCTACGAGTGTGACCGCGTGGCCTTTGCTCCCTAGCGCTGTGCTCACCTGTTGGGCTGAGTTTCTCGATACCTCAGCCTCAGCTGACTGGCCACCCATCAGCACCGCCACCGATAAGGTCATCGCGATCTGATCTCGGTTAGTGTGTGGATTTCACTGGTGACGCGCAGGCTTGACCTTTGATCGACGTAACACCAGCGTTGATGATCTCGCCAGGCGCCGTCTATATACAGAAAGTTCTTAGACAAACCTTCGCACACAAAGCCACAGCGTTCCACGAGGCGCTGGCTGCGGTGATTGTCGGGTTGGATGTTGGCTTCCAGTCGATGCAAGCCCATCGTGTTACAGGCGTAGCGCACCAATTGATTCAGACCTTCCAGCATGTAGCCCTGGCCATGGTAGCGCTGCACGGCGTAGTACCCCAATGATGCGCTCAGGAAACTACCGCGTACGATGTTGTTGATGTTGATCACACCCGCAATCAAATCGTTTTCCTTCAGGCAGATCAGAAAACCTTCGTGATCCTCCCGCGCAAGCCGCTGTAAGTAGTACTTAAACAGCGCCCTGTTTGTGGGCGGGGAGATCCAGGGCTCATGGAGTCTCACGCTCTCGCGCATCAAAGCCGTGAACTCGCGCTCGTCCTCTGCCGAGACTTTGCGTATGTAGGTTCTCTTGGTCTCAGTCAATTCAGTCATTGGGCCGTGAATTTTCCAGGATGAACAGTTCCCACAGGGTGGGGGGCACCAACGCCAGCCCCATGACGATCAGGTACACGGGATGCATGCTGAAGGCATCTGCTACTGGCCACATGGCGGATAAACTGAATTCCAGTTCGTGCCACCCGAGAATTCCGGTTGTGGTGAGTGCAAACCCCGCAGCGAGCAGGCAAAAGCGGACTAGGTACTTTCTTCGCATAGTAAAGGCGCCAAAATATATGCTGCCCCGCGCTCGCGCAACCACGCGTTCGCAAAAGCCTGTATCGGCAGAGTTCGGGGTACGCTCGCGTGATCCGGCGCGGCGGGGTCATATACCAGAGCATTAGAACCGTCGAGGCCATGCAGTACGACCAGGTGTCCACCCGTCTGTTCCTGGGGCGCACCGGGCAGCGCTCCTTTTGCATAGTTAATGCTGCAGATAATTGCCACGTTCGCTTGAAGGAGATCCACTGCGGTTGTCCACGACGGGATCGCTTCCACCGCACCCAACAGCCCGCCACTGCTGGCGGTGTGAATCGCGAGCGGCCAGGAGCCATAAGCACGTGTCGCGGGGTCGTAACAGCGGCGTACAACCCACGGCCAGGGGAGGGCGGAGCCGGTGCTCTCCGTCAGCATGCTGAGGGCCGTGGGGCTGCAAATTCGGTTGGCGATCGCCTGAGGTGCCTGCATCTGGGAGATCTTTTGCGGCGTGGGGCAGGTAGCAACACGGGTTGCCCCGTCAACTTCGATATCCATAACAATCGGACGCACTGAAACGGTGAGCAGCGATCTGACCGGTTCCTGCTCGGAGCGGACCGTTAGGGTGATTTGGGGTGCGTCGAGAGATTTTTGGGTATGCCAGCAGTCTATTTTTGCGATGACGCGACTGGAGTTGTCACTTGCCGGTACGCGACCGTTTTTAACGGGCACCGGGTTTAAGGCCGATTGACCGTCGCTACCATCGGAAATGGCGAACTGAAAACTGTAATCGCCCAGGTCGATTGCGGAAAACGACGGGATAATAATGTGGCCATCCGGGATATTCGGCAGGCTCAGTGAGGTCTGCCAGCCTGCCGGACCACGCTGCCAGTCAATGCCGAGGTTCACCGGCAAGGGGTACAGGTCGACACTGTCTGGGTGGCCGCCTAAGCGGTTTACGTAAATCATGGTGCCATAGTACTGTTCGCTGCCCTGGAGGGACATGGTAACAATGCACAATAGCGAAGATCGCCCTTGAACAAGGGCTCAACCAAGGCACGCTTTCTCACCACTGTTGGCTGCAGTCTTTGTGATGAGGCGTTCGACATGCTGCTATCAGCGGCGGGTGCACGTGGTTTGTCGCTCGTTGTCATCGATGTAGCAGACGATGCCAGCTTTGATGAATTCGCTGAACGGATTCCGGTAGTTCAGCTACGGCAGCGCCCTTCGGGTGGCATTGCGGGTGTTGAGGATAATCCTGAGACCTGGGTGTCGCTTTTCTGGCCCTTTAGTGCAGATGAGTTGAACGCCTGGCTGGAGAAGCAGGCGGAGTCATAAGCCTATTCATCAGATCCGTTCACCGGACCGTTCATTACGCCCAGTGGCTAAAGGCCAAAAAAACTTCGGGCATTCGCGGTGGTCGCGTTAGCAACTTCTTCCTCAGGCAATCCGTACAAAGACGCAATTTGCTGAAGCACATAGGGCAGCAACGCGGGCTCGTTGCGGCGTTTTGTGCGCCCTTCGCCGGCAGGCGCGTTATGGGGTCGCAGGAACGGTGCATCGGTTTCGATCATCAGCCGCTCCAACGGTATGTGAGGTACCAGTTCTCTTAACGCGTGACCGCGACGTTCGTCGCATACCCATCCGGTGACCCCGATGTAAAAATCTGCGTCCAGGTAGTTAAAGAGTTCCTCGCGTGTACCGGTGAAGCAGTGAATGACGACATTGGGTAGGTTTCCAGCCTGGGTGAGCGTGTTGAGCACTTCGCCGCCGCTCTCGCGATCATGCACAAACAGGGGCTTATTCAGCGTCCGCGCTAATTCAATCTGATGGGCAAAACCTTCGATTTGTGTATCCCGTGGCGAATAGTTGCGGTTGAAGTCGAGGCCGGTTTCACCGATGGCACGGACGTGTTCGTGCTCAGCCAGCTTGGCCAGAGTTGTGCGCCAATCGGGTGTGGCACTGCCAATGTCGTGTGGGTGTATCCCCGCGGTACAAAACCGGGTTGGGGAAGCGGTGTGAGCAAGCGCTTCCCTGGCACTCTCGAGGCACGTTGCGGTGATCATCTGGTACATGACGCCAGCCGCTTCAGCCCGTTCAATGATCGCCTCACGGTCGGCGTTGAATTGCCCGTTCATCAGGTTGACACAGATATCGAACAGGGGAGCGTGTTGCGCTGCTGGCATCGCCTGCATCAGTTAATTCTCACGCGTACATCGTGGAGAAAGGGCAGGGCACGACCGAGTTGTTGTGCGTACACATACCTGAATGCCAGAACGTTTTTTACATAGTTGCGTGTCTCGGTGAACGGGATGCGTTCAATCCAGACGTCCATGGGGAGTCCCTCAGCGTCCTTGATCCAGCGGTCGACGCGGTGCTCGCCCGCGTTATAAGCCGCTATGGCGAGAGGTGCCTGGCCATCGTAACGCCGCATCAGCCAACTCAGATGGGTACTGCCAAGTTCGATGTTGCGCGCTGGATCGTACAGATCACTGGACTGCGGTACTTTGAGAAAATGGCGTTTTGCAACAAGCTGCGCCGTGGAGGGCAATAACTGCATCAGCCCGCGCGCGTTGGCGCTGGATTTCGCCCGCGCATCGAACGCGGATTCCTGACGGGTCACAGCAAACAGGAAGGGTGATTCAAGCCCCGTTTTGAGATTTGCGAGTCGATAGTGTTCTGCATACGCGGTCGGAAATCTGGCTTCTAAGTGATCGCGTGCACCGGTGGTATTTGCTGTGCGGATGCCAAGGCTTACCAGGCCGTTCTGGTGCGCCAGCATCGCCGCCTGATAGCCGGTTTCGGTGTCCAGGTCGCGCGTGGCCGCGTACCACTCGCGACGCCCATTCAGTCGGTCATCGACCGCAAAGAGTTCCAGACTGCGTTTAAGCGCTGGTCGGCGCTGCAACTGTTTCAGTGTGAGTGCATTAACCCTGGCATTTGCTGAATTCAGTTCACCATCCGTGCCGAGAAGCTGGGCTGCCAGGAAACCGTAGTAGTGTCGCTGCGCGGCCAGTGAACGGTACGCCAGCGTAGATTGTTCGTTTTCACCCATCGTGGCGGTCAATGATTTGGCTAACCAATACTGCCATCTGGGATCCTGTCGAGCGGGCAAGTCAATTTTTTCTATCCAGAATGCGGCTTGGTCCCATGCAAGTGCCTGGATTGCAGCGCCAGCGAGCGTCTCGATGGTTGCTTGCGAGACCTCCTCTGCAGCACCCAGCGCTGTCGCTTCTGGAAATATTCCGTCCTGTGTCGCCAGCCCTCGCCAGATTGCTTCCCTTACCTCCTGCTCTTGAGCAGAGCTGAACGCGAGACTGTATTGTCGCCACGCTTTCGCTGCCGCTTCTCCATCGCGACGGGCCCATCGTTTGAATCCATGCACAATCGCTTCACGCCCGCGTTCGGTATCAATTCGATAGTTCGCCGCCCGGCGAAGTCGGGAAGGAGAAACATGTACCTGGTAGTAAGCATCCGCGGCACGTTTGTTGGCCCCGGTGAAGTATCGAAGCAGGTAGCGTGCCAGCGTCACCTCGTTTGCAGCGAGCGCACGCCCGAGACGCAGCCAGACGATATCCTGGTCGAAGTGTTCGGACTGGCGCCAGACCTCGAACAGAGGATCGCACGCTTTAGGCTGGCTCTGGCCGACACTCCAACGTGCGCCGGTCTGCGCCAGCGCTTGAGCTCTCTTGTTTGTGCCGTAAAGCGAACGCAGGTAGTAACAATCGAGGCTGGCGCTCGCCTGCGGACCAAAAGCATCTGCCGGATAGTTATCGAGGAACGTCTGCCATTGCCGGGTACTGCCCAACTGTCTGAGCCAGCGGCGATGCAAAATGGGGGTGGCCGGAAGCTCCGGGTGGGTTTCGATGAAGCGGATGACATTCCGGTTGTTGACCGCAGACATGCGTGTTCGCAGTCTGTGGTACTCCAGATAAGGTGCGAGCACGTAGTCCTTCAGCTGCGCCTGCGAGCGTTTGAACCTGGACAGCTGCCCCGAGCGCAATTGCTCCAATGCTGCCCTGTACTCATTGCGGGTTTCCGGATCAGCGGACGCCTCGATTGGCATACCAACCCCAATGACCAATGCAGCGATCATGCACAGGCGCGTGAGCACGGTTGGGAGAACGTGAAAGTCCGAATTATGTTGGGTACTGCTGTTCGGCAAATTTTATTGTGACGTTTCGCCTACCCTGACCGCCAGGACATCGCAGCTGGCGCCGTGGAGCACCCCGTTTGCGGTAGATCCGAGCAGCAAGGCGAGACCATGACGACCATGACTGCCTACGACGATCAAGTCGGCATTCTCTTCCTCCGCAACGCGGTGGATTTCACTTTCAGGTCGCCCGAAGATCAGGTGTTGTTTTTCTGCAGCAATCTGCAGACGTGCACCAAAGTCTCTGAGATGGGATTTGGCTTGTTCCTGTATCTGTTCCTGGACAGATGACAGGTCCATGGGAACGTCTCCTCCATAAGCAAGGCTTAAAGGTTCGATCACATGTACGAGGTGAAGTTCCGCACTACTGGCAGCGGCAAGGGCCACTGCTCTCGAGGCAACAACGTTCGATTCCTCGGTGAGATCGACGGCCAGCATGATCTTGGTGTATTCGGCCATATTAGTCTCCAACCCTGATTGGCGCGAAGATACAATGACTGCGACCCGTCCACAAGCATCAACGATTTAGTGATCAGGGTGCAGGAGACCTCACAGAAAGTGATTGAAATATTCGCGACACGATTACGTAGAACACGTGCGAGAAGCACGGCACCCGCTGTTAACACCTTCGGAGGTGAAATTTGATCTGGATCATCATTGTCGCGGTGCTGGCGCTGGTCATTGGACCCGCTATGTACCTGAAGCCAAGCCCAAAAGATAAGCGTCTCGTCGCGCTCCGCGGACGGGCGCGCGAGCTGGGCTTGACCGTCAGCATCGAATTCCTGCCAAAGTTGAACCCGACCGCAGATGAGCGCGTTTCATCGGGGGGCGTGGTGCGGGAGCCCAAGGTTGAAAGGGCGGCTTATCGCCTCGCGCACGGTGCGGACGAACTGCTTGGCGACGTGGATGTGCTTGTCTTAAAAATTCCCGAAGATGTGAGTGTCGTGATTCCGGAACGCCGCGGCGATTGGGCAATTCTCAAAGGCGAGCTGCCAAAAATCATTGACGATAAGTTAGCAGAGCTGTTGAGGACGCTGCCCGAGACAGTGCTGGGCCTCGCATTTGATGCGCGTTGTGTGACCTGTTATTGGTCAGAACCCGCAGGGTCGGAGGCAACAGATGTTGAGGCGATAGCTGCTTGGCTGAACCGTGCTGTGACGCAAATTCGGACCTGATTTTTGTACATTGATTGGGCAACTTTTGCTTTCGATGCTTGACTTGAAACAGCGCGACCCTATATAACGCGCGCAAATTGGCGGCGGTGTTGAGCAAAATTTCACACTGCAAAGCTTAATGTAAAGTCAAATAACTCGGCGAATTTGCCAGAGGAGCAGCGCGAAAAATATGGCCCGATCACTGGTCATCGTGGAATCACCAGCGAAAGCGAAAACGATTAATCGCTATCTCGGTAAGGAATACATCGTTAAGTCGAGCGTCGGCCATATCCGTGATCTGCCGACTGGTGGCAAGGCTGTGGATCCGAAAGCGCGTGCCAAAGAAGCCGCAAAAACGCGCGCACTATCGCCCGCCAAGAAAGAAGCCTATAAAAAGAAGCGGGCGCGCGAACAGCTGGTCCGCCGTATGGGTATCAACCCTGACAAGAACTGGCAGGCGCAGTACGAGGTTTTACCCGGCAAAGAAAAAGTGGTCGACGAGCTGACCAAGCTCGCGAAAAATGCCGATGCCATTTATCTGGCAACAGACCTGGACCGGGAAGGTGAGGCAATTGCCTGGCATCTGCGTGAAACCATCGGCGGCGATGAAGGCAAGTACAAGCGCGTGGTGTTCAACGAAATTACGCGCAAGGCGATTCAAGAAGCGTTTTCAGAACCCGGTGAGCTGGATATGGATCAGGTTCATGCACAGCAGGCGCGCCGTTTCCTGGATCGTGTGGTCGGCTTTGAACTGTCGCCCCTTCTCTGGGCGAAGGTAGCGCGGGGTCTTTCTGCCGGGCGCGTGCAAAGTGTGGCGGTGAAGCTGATTGTCGAGCGCGAAAGAGAAATTCGCAAATTTGTGCCCGAGGAATACTGGGAGGCGTTTGCCGATCTGTTGCGGGACGGCGAGTCAGACCCAATCCGCTTCCAGGTGACCAAAGGGGGCGGCGAGAACTTCCGTCCAGGCAATGAAGCGGACACCGAAGCAGCGCTCGCTGCGCTTCGCGAGTCTGCGTTTGAAGTCACCAAACGGGAAGACCGACCCACTCGGAGTCGCCCCTCCGCACCGTACATCACTTCCACCCTGCAACAAGCGGCCAGCACGCGCTTGTCCTACTCCGTGAAGAAAACCATGACGATGGCCCAGCGCCTGTACGAAGCTGGGTACATCACGTACATGCGAACCGATTCGACCAATCTCAGTGCTGAAGCGGTCAACAACTGCCGTGAGCACATTCAGGGCCAGTATGGCGATGATTACCTTCCGGAAGCGCCGCGTGTCTATGTGGCAAAGGAAGACGCCCAGGAAGCTCATGAGGCGATCAGACCCTCAAACGTAGGCACCAAACCTGAACACCTCACGGGTGTTGACGATGATGCCGTGCGTCTTTATGACCTTATCTGGCGCCAGTTTGTTGCCTGTCAGATGACAGATGCCCGTTACCTTTCAACCTCAATCATCGTAACGGCCGGAGATTATGAGCTCCGGGTGCGCGGCCGCATTCTCCAGTTTGACGGTCATACCCGCGTACAACCACCCGCCTCACGCAAGGAAGAGGAGACCCCACTTCCGGACCTGGCTGAGGGGGAAGCGCTCAAACTTAAAGATCTGGAGGGCGTACAGCACTTCACCAAGCCGCCGCCACGTTTCGGCGAGGCGAGTTTGGTGCGTGAATTGGAAAAACTGGGCATAGGACGTCCTTCAACCTACGCCGCGATCATCTCGACTATTCAAGACAGGGGTTATGTGACGCTGGCTAATCGTCGCTTTCATGCCGAGAAGATTGGTGAGTTGGTGACGGATCGCTTGGTCGAGAATTTTGCGGACCTCATGGACTATGGCTTTACCGCCAACATGGAACAGCAACTGGACGCGATCGCCGAGGGCGAATCCCGTTGGGATGGAGTGCTGGATGAGTTTTATGGCGATTTCAGCGCCAAACTTGATGTAGCGCGTGATGCCGATTCGGGTATGCGTCCCAATGAACCCACGGACACGGATATAGAGTGCGGCACCTGTGGTCGACATATGCAGATTCGTACCGGCTCAACGGGGGTGTTCCTCGGTTGTTCCGGTTATGCCCTCAAGCCCAAGGAACGCTGTACGGCCACGATGAACCTCATTCCCGGCGAGGAAGCAGTCGATGTGGAGGCGGACGACGAAGGCGAGTCCAAACTCCTGAGGGCAATGAAAAAGTGTCCGAAGTGTGGCAGCAACATGCTCAGCTACCTTGTGGACGAGGGTCGCAAGCTGCACATATGCGGAAACAACCCGGATTGTGATGGCTTTTCGATCGAAGCCGGGCAATTCAAAATCAAGGGCTACGACGGGCCTGTGCTGGAGTGCGATAAATGTGGCGCCGAAATGCAGCTCAAATCCGGTCGTTTCGGCAAATATTTCGGGTGCATGGAGTGTAAAAACACCCGCAAGCTTTTGCGCAATGGTGAGCCTGCACCCCCGAAAGCGGATCCGGTGCCGATGCCAGAGCTGCAGTGTGAGAAAGTTGAGGACTTTTATCTGCTCCGGGACGGTGCGTCAGGGATCTTTCTGGCTGCCAGCCAGTTCCCAAAACACCGCGAAACGAGAGCGCCGAAGATTGTTGAACTGAAACCGCATGCAAACGAGCTGGACCCGAAGTTCAAGTATCTGCTGGATGCGCCTGAGCGCGACCCAGATGGTAATGAAAGCGTGGTGCGTTACAGCCGCAAAACCAAAGAGCAGTACGTGCAGACTGAGGTGGATGGTAAAGCGACGGGTTGGAAAGCGTTCTACGCCGATGGTAAGTGGCAGGAACAGATCCCCGTGAAGAAGGTGGCGAAGAAGAAAGTCGCGAAGAAAAAAGCCACGAAGAAGAAAACCACCAAGGCCCAGAAGCCCGCTGACAGCGAGACTTCTGGCTAGTGGGCCCTGATCAGGACTTGACGATCAAAAGTGTTGGCGGATGACGCCGACGGATAAGCCTTCGATCGCAAATGCCTGATTGGCGAGATCCACTTCGATGGGTTGATAGTCCTGATTTTCCGGTAGCAGCAACACCTGATTGCGTTTGCGCGTGCGCTGGAAACGTTTAACCGTTACCTCATCTTCAACTCGTGCAACTACGATTTGTCCGTTGGTCGCCTGTTGGGTTTTGTGTACTGCCAGCAGATCGCCGTCAAAGATACCCGCATCGATCATGCTGTCGCCTTTCACCCGCAGCAGATAGTCTGCTCTGGGTTGAAAGAAACCGGCTGGCAGATCGACTCGATCTTCGATGTTCTCGGCCGCAAGGATGGGATTACCGGCAGCAACGCGCCCGATTATCGGTAAGCCTGATTCGCTGTCTTCTGGCAGGCGAATCCCCCGGGAAGTACCAGGGATCATCTCGATGGCGCCTTTGCGAGCCAGTGCCTTGAGGTGCTCTTCGGCGGCGTTTGGAGACTTGAACCCCAACTCCTGTGCGATATCAGCTCTGGTGGGCGGATACCCGGTGTCAGCGATGTATTGTTTGATCAAGTCGAGTATCTCGGCTTGGCGCGCTGTGAGTGTTGCCTGCATGGGTTACCTGTTTTTTTATACAGTCAACTGGCAGTATATACAGGGTACTGTGCATTTGCACAGCTTTTTTTTCTCACTTAACATGCGCGGCCACTGAGTTTTGCAGGTCGTTGCTTTATTCATGACGACACAGAACAGACCCAAGTGGGCACTGACACTGCTTGCCTGGGGGTTCATATACATCACCACAGCGTCTGCTGCGTCATCCCAGTCTGCGGGAGAAGTACCCGTTGGAGAGCGCGCGGAACGCTCGGCCGCGGCAGAACTCAAAGCTGCGGTTGCCAAACTTGATCCGGCCACAGCCGGACGCTTGATCTTCACTGAAGCGGATGCGCGTGATGAGGGCTATGTGGACCTCAGCGTGGACCTGCGCATGGTATTGAAAAACGCGCGGGGACGAGCCACCGAGCGTGCTCTGCGAATTCGCCAACTGGAAGTCGCCGACGATGGTGACAAAGTTCTGGTCGTGTTTGATGCGCCGGGCAATATCCGCGGCACCGCGCTTTTAAGTCATGCGCACCCGAATACGCCGGACGATCAGTGGCTGTTCCTGCCCGCGCTGAAACGCACCAAAAAGATCGCCTCACGAAACCGCTCAGGTCCTTTTGTCGGCAGTGAGTTTTCCTTCGAAGACTTATCGCCGCGCGAGGTTGATAAATACACGTACGAATTTTTGGGCATTGAAGCCTGCGGCGCGCTGGAATGTTTTGTCGTCAATCGGACACCCTTGGACGAGTACTCCGGCTATACGTTGCAGCGGGTGGCGCTGGATGTGGAGCACCTGCGTGTGCAACAGATCGACTTCACCGATCGACGTAATCAACCCTACAAGCAGCTCAAGGTCACCGGGTACGAGCTGTTTAAGCAGCGCTTCTGGCGGCCGAGTTTTATGCACATGTCGAACCTTCGGACAAAAAAGACGACGGAGTTGTATTGGGACAACTATCAGTTTGAATTGGGTTTTGAAGCTGATCGTGACTTCAGTGTGAACAGCCTGAGGCGTATCCGGTGACCGCAATCCACCACAGTAAAAACAGTTTCTTTGGCGCCCGGCTGAACGTCGCGCACAGGAAACTGCTGGGGTTGGCGGCGATTATCCTCATGGTGCTGGCGCTGCCCGCCCAGGCAGAGCAGCTGGTGTTTGGTTCTTTTCGTTCTGAGGAAAATGCCAACAACTGGGCAGCACGTCTGGCGCTCAACTTTGGCATTGAGATCATAGTGCAGCGTGTTGAACGGGATACCGGCACCTGGTATCGAGTTCAGACCCATGAGTTGGCGGCCGATGCTGCCCTCCAGGCCGCGCGTCGTGCGCAAACCGCGGGGGTGGAGTACTGGCGGTTACTGGATGGACAGCCGATACCGGCCACGGTGAATCCGCCAGCAAATGAACCCCGCCTGAATCCACCTGCACGCACGAACTTTGAGGACCTGGTGGAAGCGCAGACACCGGCAACCTCGCCGGATGCGGGAGAGGTAGCAGCAGAGGAACCGCAGGTAGACGAGGTAGAGGCGCAAACCGATGGTGCACAAGAGACGGTCACATACGCAGAGCCGGTACTCACGGTGCCGACAAGGCGCGGCTCGTCCCGCGATGATCTGTTTGAGCAGTGGGAGTGGGATGTCGGTATCGAGTCGCGCATTTTTGGCAGTGGCGGCTTCCAGGATTCGGATCAATACAGTGCTTCGGTCGCAATCGCGCCGGAATACTATGTCTCGTGGGCAGGGGATCGTCAGGCTTTTACATTTGCGCCTTTTATCCGCATCGACAGCGCGGATGAAGACCGTACCCACGCGGATGTTCGGGAGCTGTTTTATTCCTACGTGGGCGGCAGTTGGGACGTGCATGTGGGGGCGCGTCGGGTTTTCTGGGGAGTAACCGAGTTTCACCACCTTGTCGATATCATCAATCAGACAGATGCGGTCGAAAACATTGATGGTGAAGACAAACTGGGCCAACCGATGGTGCAGCTGTCGTTGGTGCAGGACTGGGGGCTGATCGATTTATACCTGCTGACCGGATTTCGCGAGCGAACGTTTCCCGGCATGGACGGACGTTTTCGTCAGCCTCTGCGCGTTCTGGACGATGATGCAACCTACGAATCCTCGCGTGAAGATCGGCGCATCGATCTGGCCGCCCGCTGGTCACATCATGTAGGTCCGGTGGAACTCGGCGTCCATCACTTTGCCGGTACCAGTCGTGAGCCGATGTTCAATCTGGGTATCCAAGGTGCTGAGCCGGTCCTTATTCCATACTACCCGGTAATCAACCAGACCGGAGTTGATGCCCAGGCCATTCTGGGTGACTGGGCGTTGAAGTTAGAAGGATTTCACCGCTCCGGCTTCGGTGACAGCTACCATGCATTTAACGTTGGAGTAGAGCGTACTCTGGTGGGCGTGCTCGGCTCCCAGGCAGACCTTGGCCTTGTTGCAGAATTCATGTACGACGAACGGGGTGATGCAGCGTTCAACACGCTCTTTGAACGGGACATCGCGCTCGGTGGTCGTTTTGCGCTGAACGACTTTGCCAATACCCAGGCCCTGTTTGGAATTATATTCGACACCGAGCGCAGCGAGTACGCAGTGTCGCTGGAGGCGTCACGTGAACTCACCGAGACCTGGACATTGATACTCGAAGGTCGGGTGTTTGCCGGGGGTGAAACCTGGGAACGGAACAACCCGCTCACACTGCTGGCTGACCCGGACTACAAGAGCGCGTGGCTGCAACAAGACGACTACCTGCAAATAGAATTTAAAAAATTCTTCTAAAGCTTTAGGCTTCGCCGCAAATAGCGGTAAATCACGGTAGCCCTTCAGACATGCAGGAACTCACTCAATTCATCGAAGCCAACGAATGGGCTTTGGAAGCCTTTCTTATTGTGCTCGCAACAGCCGTGGTGCGGCTGCTTGTCAAACGTTTTCTCGACCGCCTCGCCGTTCAATTTGAGAAAACGAAAAACCTTTACGATGATGCGCTGCTCGATGCCATTCGACGGCCGCTGGGTTTCGGCATCTGGGTGGTAGGCATTTCATTTGCCGCTGAACTGGTCGGTGGTGAGGAACCGGCAGAGATATTCACCCATGTCGAAACCATTCGCGACGTTATTGTCGTGTGGTTGCTCATCTGGTTTGCCCTCAGATTTATACGTTTTGTTGAAGAACATATTGTCGAACGCGGCTACCGTGCCAAGCCGGTTGATGCAACAACCGCGCGCGCTGTGGCGAAGCTTCTGCGCGCATCCGTCATTATCACGGGCGTACTTCTGGTTCTGCAGGCGTTTGGTTTTTCTATTTCCGGAGTGCTTGCGTTTGGCGGTATCGGCGGCATTGCGATCGGTTTTGCAGCCCGGGATCTGCTGGCAAACTTTTTCGGCGCCCTCATGATCTTCCTCGACCGGCCCTTTTCGGTAGGTGATTGGGTGCGCAGTCCTGACCGGGAGATCGAAGGTACGGTGGAAGAAATCGGTTGGCGTTTGACTTTGATCAGAACGTTCGACAAACGGCCATTGTATGTACCCAATTCTGTATTTACTTCTTTGGCGGTAGAGAACCCCAGTCGTATGTTGAACCGGCGTATCTACGAAACCATCGGTATCCGCTACGAGGATATCGGGGTGATGGAGCCTATCGTCTCGGAGATTAAGGAGATGCTGTCGCACCACGAGGAAATTGATACCACGCAGACGTTGATGGTCAACTTTGTCGAATTTGGTCCATCTTCTGTGGACTTCTTTGTTTATTGTTTTACAAAGACGACGGTCTGGGCGGACTACCACGTGATCAAGCAGGATGTCCTGTTGAAAATGGCGGATATCATTGCCCGACATGGTGCCGAGATTGCGTTCCCGACACGCACCTTGCATATCCAGCCTGAGCCGGAACCCTTAACGAGCCAGACGGTGTGACGGACTTTTTTAAAGAATACGATTTTCCTCGAAGTGTGCCTCTCGAAGTGGAGCAGGCTCTACGGCGGGCAACCCAGCTGTACAGTCCTGCGGAAGTCGACGCTGAAGTCGACCGGCTGGCGGTGCGGCTGACGGTAGCGCTGCAACACAGAAATCCCATTCTGATAAATGTCGCGCATGGAGGTACGGTACTGTTCGGCATGTTGCTGCGCCGATTGGTGTTTCCCCTGCAAACCGGTTTTGTACATGTCAGCCGCTACCGAGACGCCACTTCGGGAGGCGAACTCGATTGGCATGCCCGAAGTTATCCCGAATTGAAGGACAGGTGTGTGGTGCTCATCGATGACATTCTCGATGAAGGCAGAACGCTTGCTGCGGTTAACGAGGCGTTCGCTGTGGAAGAGCCAGAGGAAATCTTAAACGTGGTGCTTGTGAATCGAACGGGGCTGGAGCGAGCCATCGAGGCGGATTTAAAAGCCTTTGATATAGCCCCTGGCTTCCTGATCGGTAGCGGCATGGATTTCAAAGGCTATGGCCGGAATTTGCCGGGCCTTTACGTGCTGCCGGAGGAGGGTAGCGCATGAAAGTCGGCGTTTTTCTTGGCGGTGCTGGTTTGCATCCTCTGATCGTCGATGGCGTTGAACACGTGCCGGAGGAGATGGGTATCGCAATGACCACGCCCTGGGGTGATGCATCCTGTCAGCCGGTGCATGTTGGACGCGAGCAGATTGAGCTTATCTTCATGTCTCGCCATGGCGCGCAAGCAACGCTGGCTCCTCACCAGGTCAACTACCGTGCCAACGTCTGGTTGATGCGTGAATTAGGGGTGGACGCACTGATCGGTACTCACACTGTCGGCGGCATCGATCCTGCACTGGCAGTAGGTGCCTATGTATTGCCGCACCAACTGATCGACTACACCTGGGGCCGGCCGTCCACCTATGATGACCAGCGCCGCCACGTAGAGTTTGGTGTTCCTTACGATGCAGACTTGCGGCAGACATTGCTTGCGCTTGTTCCGGACATACACGATGGCGGCGTTTATGGCGTGACCCAGGGTCCAAGATTGGAGACAGCGGCAGAGATCGGTCGCATGGCGCGGGACGGGTGCACGCTGGTCGGTATGACCGGCATGCCTGAAGCGGGGCTTGCACGGGAACTGGAGATACCCTACGCGAGTTTGTGTCTAATCGTAAATCCGGCTGCAGGCGTGGGCAGTGATGAAATCGACGTCCAGGAACTGCGGGCCGCATCCGAGGCAGGGGCGGTGACCCTGACCGCACTTTTTGCCGGGCTGCTTCAATCACAATCGGGAGGGTGAGCGGTAGAGGACCTTCCTCGCTTACTGCCCTGCGTTCTGGACATCAAGCCATGAGGTGAGCAGTGCATCCGGGATGGGCACTGGTTCGACGCGAACAACAACGCCCATTTTGGGGTGATCGATGTAGTGCATTTCATCACTTCGCAGCCTGCGACTTTCCCGTAGTTGAAAGTAAGCCCCGTCTTCAGCTGGCAGCTGTGCAATCGGTGCGGACGGGACGGAAGTCTGCATACCTGTACTTAAGCCAAATGAGTTCGATGGAGGCAGGTAGGGGTCTACCTGCGGCGTTTTGCCCAGGCCATCGACCGAGTACCAGATCGTTGGCGCAACATGCAGATAGCGCCCGACACTGACTTCGATGAAGCCATACAGGCGATCGGCAGGGTTACCAAACTCGATGGCTGTGGGCAGAGCGCGCTCTGGCAGCGCCTGTCGCCAACGTGTATGCCAGATGGGTCTGAGTGTTCTCTGCCGGTTGATCGCCTTGACGTGAGGTACGAGCTTGCGTTGCGCGTCGAGAGGTACGTAGGCTTCAAGGGTTAACGCGGATTCGAAGTCGGCTATCTGCGCTGCTAACTGTTCTGCCGGGGTGGGTTCGCTGAGAATTTCTTCGCTGATGACATCGCTGGTGATGGATTGGGCATCATCGCCTTGGTCAGCTGGAGGAATCTCCATAGCTTCCGTACCTGCTTCAGTCGCGGTTTCAGGCAGTGCTTCAAGACCGGTTTCGTCTATGGATGCATCCAACTCGTTTTCGGCTGGAAACAGCTCATCGAACTGACTTTCGTGCAGCGGGTCGGGTGGGATCTCTGGATAGCCAATGCACTCTGGCGCCAGCTCGTGGAGACGGAACTCACCGGCAGCAGACGTGGTAGCAGTGTCAGTATCTTTGGTGGATTCCTGTTGGAGATGTGTGATGCGGTAGGGCAGCAAACGTGGTTGTGTCTGCAACAGTGTTTCGTCGCTGTTAAACTCCAGCACGTCCAGGCGTTCAAACACGATGACCTCTATGTCGTACCAACGCCCATTCATCATTTCCCGAATCGAATCTTCAGCGGCATCGCGCTGGCGCTGGGTCATTTCTTCAGCGGTGAGCTGAAGCGGGCTGAACGCCAGGAGTAAAGAGATGAAGGTGGCGGCAGACCTGATCATGCGGCCTCGGTTCGTTGTGGCGCCAGGCGTGCGAGCAGGTCTGTTGCAAATTTGAGGCGCGCGTCAAAGTCCGGCAGTTGCACGCTGACCCTCAAAGTAGATGCACCCTCAAGCTTATAGGTGTTCGGTTCGGTCTGTACCAGTTGCACAATCTTGATGGGGTCCACCGTGGTTTGGTTGGCAAACTCAAGCTTACCGCGTTCCTCACCAATATCGACCCGCACTACACCCAAAGCCTGGCTTTCAAGCTTGAGCAGCGTGACGGCAAACAGGCGTTTCAGGGGGTCGGGCAACAGCCCGAAACGATCAATAATTTCCACCTGGAGTTCGTCCAGTTCACGTTCGTTGTTTGCGTTGCTGATACGTTTGTACAGTATCAAGCGGCTGTGCACATCTGGTAGATAGTCCTCCGGGATCAGCGTGGCGGCATGCAGATTTACTTCCTGACTGGTCGGTTCGAGCGGGCTGTCCACATCCGGCACTCTGCCGGAACGAATAGCTTCCACCGCTCGGTTGAGCAGATCCATGTACATGCTGAACCCGACAGATTCTATCTGACCCGATTGATCGTCACCGAGCAGTTCTCCAGCACCTCTGATCTCCATGTCATGTGTGGCCAACGTGAAACCAACGCCCAGTTCTCCGGCCGCCTCGATGGCGTCCAGGCGTTTTACAGCATCCGGTGTCATGGCCTTCGGATCCGGAGTCAGTAGGTACGCGTATGCCTGGCGATGAGATCGACCGACCCGCCCCCGCAGCTGGTGTAGTTGGGCGAGGCCAAATTTGTCGGCGCGTTCGATGATGATCGTGTTTGCGTTGGGGATGTCGATGCCGGTCTCGATGATGGTGGTACACACCAGAACGTTCAGATTGCGATGATAAAAATCTGACATGACACTCTCTAGCTCGCGTTTGCGCATCTGGCCGTGACCGACGCCAATGCGCGCCTCGGGAATCAACTCCTGAAGTTCCAGCGCACGGTTTTCAATGGTGCGCACTTCGTTGTGTAGATAAAACACCTGTCCGCCGCGCAAGAGCTCTCTGGAGATTGCTTCGCGCACCTGATGACCGCGCTTTTCGTGTACAAACGTCTTTATCGACAGTCGCTTCGCTGGCGGGGTTGCAATAATACTGAGATCGCGCAGCCCGCTGATGGCCATGTTCAGAGTTCTTGGGATCGGTGTCGCAGTGAGGGTCAGTACATCCACCTCTGCGCGCAGCCGCTTTAATCGCTCCTTTTGCCGCACGCCAAATCGATGTTCTTCATCGATGATGATGAGGCCCAGATCTTTGAACCGCAGGGCATCACCCAGCAGTTTGTGCGTACCAACAAGTATGTCTACGTTACCCGCAGCCGTGGCGGCGAGCACTTCGGCGACTTCGGCTTCTGACTTGAGTCGGCTCACACTCTCGATGCGCATGGGCCACGCGGCGAAGCGATCCTGAAATGTATCCAGGTGCTGTTGGGCAAGCAGCGTGGTGGGGACCAGCACGGCAACTTGTTTCCCACCCTGAGCCGCGATAAAGGCCGCGCGCATCGCCACCTCGGTTTTGCCAAAACCAACGTCGCCGCAAACCAGACGGTCCATCGCCCGCGGCGATGTCATATCTGACTCTGTTTCCGCGATTGCTCGCGCTTGATCCGGCGTTACCTCAAACGGGAATTCGTTGCAGAACTTTTCATAGTCGTCCGCCACGATCTCAAAGCGGTGCGAGGTTCTGAGTTCGCGTTTGGCGTAGATATCGAGTAGCTCTGCCGCGACATCAACTACTTTTTCCGCTGCTCTGCGTTTCGCCTTTTCCCACTGGTCGGAACCCAGTCGGTGCAGCGGCGCGTGTTCATCATCGTTCCCTGCGTAACGACCGATCAGATGTAGTGAAGTGACAGGCACGTAAAGCTTGTCGTTGCCCGCGTATCCCAGAGTCAGAAATTCGTGGACCTCGTCGCCGATGTCCAGCGTTTGTAATCCGAGATAACGACCGATGCCGTGCTCCACGTGAACAACAGGTGCGCCGACCGCCAACTCGGTGAGATTACGGACGATCAGATCCGGGTCGATGATGTTGCGATCACCGTCCCGTGTATGGTCTATCTGGCGCGTGCCCAGGACGTCCGCTTCGGTGACAACGGTTAGCTCAGGCAGTTCAAAGCCGGTGCTTAAGGCGCCGATGCACACGGTATATTTAGCCGTCTTTGCGTCTGCGAATGAATCTACAACGGTGGTTTGAATCCCTGCACGGCTCAGGGTTGTATCGAAGACCTCGCGACGGCCTGCGCTTTCTGCGACAAACAGGACCGGTGAAGACACCGTTTCCAGGTGAGCTTGCAGTGCTGCGGTTGCGTTACCGGCGCGTGCGTTCGCCAGCAGGTCGGGTAGCGCGCGCGTATTGAATTCTGCTGTGTGTTTGGCGGCGTTGTTGTCCAGGAGCAAACGTGGATATTGATTGAACCGCGCGCCGAGTTCTTCAATGCTCAGAAACAGCTGGCTTGGCGGCAGGATCGGTCGCTCGATATCGTGCCGAAGCGATTCATATCGTTCGGCGACGTCAGCCAGGTGATGGCGTGCGGATACGTCCACTTCCGCGTCGAGTACCAGCAGCGTGTTCTCGGGGAGGTAGTCGAAGAGGGTACCCAGCTCTGAAAAAAAGAAGGGCAGGTAGTACTCAACGCCGTTGGGCACGATGTAGCTGGACACGTCCTGGTAGACCGCACAACGGCGAACGTCGACGTTGAACGTGTTATGCCAGCTATTGCGAAAACGACTGATGGCGGTTTCGTCGAAAGGAAACTCTTTGGCTGGAAGCAGCTTTAGCGCATCGATCCGTTCGACGGTACGTTGGTTCTCCGGATCGAAATGGCGCAACGTTTCGATCTCGTCATCAAATAGATCTATGCGTACCGGCAGTTCGCTGCCCATGGGATAAATATCCATGACCGATCCGCGGACCGCGTATTGACCCCGTTCGGTAACCATATCGCTGAGCTGATAGCCCGCCGCATCGAGGCGGTGTCGTTCGGCAGCGACGTCGAACTTGTGGCCGGTGGCCAGATCGAAACTGGCGCCCGCGAGATAGTCCTTAGGAGCGATTTTCTGCAGCAGCGTCGTGATGGGGACTGTCAGCACCCCCTTCGTTTGGCGGCTCAAGCGTTCCAGAGTCGCAAGGCGTTCGCTGATGATGTCCTGATGCGGGGAAAACGCATCGTAAGGCAGTGTCTCCCAATCGGGGAAAGAGAGCGCTGCGTGATCGCCCTGGTTGAAGAAATCTAAACCACCTTGCCAGCGCTGTGCGGTGGCGGAATCGCGGCTTACGTGCAGAATGAAGCGATCTGTTCGATTGGCGAGTTCGCTGAGTGCAAGCATCGGGCTTGCACCATAGAGCCCGGTCCAGGCTCGGGCCTCACCGGGTTTTGTAGGCAATAAGTCGCTCGGGTCAGCGGGAATGAGCAGCGCCGATGTTGCGGTCAATTTGGGTCCGATTTGAGTGTGGGATATAAGCGCGCGCATGTTACTAGACCCGGCAGCCGCGGCCAACTCTCATGCCGTATTGCTGGGCATTACACTGTGAACCGAAACTCCCCGCAAAGGCCCGCTGCAAGTGCGGATCGCCCCTGATGAGCGGGCGTGAATATCGGCCCACAATGGGTAGTCACAGGGGTATGAAACGCGGTAAAGTGGGCCGTTTTCGTGCCGTCCGGTGCGAGACTTGTGCTGCTTGATGATTTTTGCGCTGAGTAATTGGTTGTAGGAGCATCAGGTTTGATCAGACGTTTGATCATTAAGTCAGGGGATCAATGCAACCTACAGATATTCAGGACCCTAACTACTTTCATAAAGTTGTTGACTGTCAGTGGGCGTGTCCAGCCCACACACCCGTACCAGAGTACATCCGACTCATAGCGCAGGAGCGCTATACCGAAGCGTACATGCTCAATTGGGATTCAAATGTGTTTCCGGGAATTCTCGGCCGCACGTGTGATCGCCCATGTGAACCTGCGTGTCGGCGAGTGCGCACGGAAGAAAAACCTGTGGCGATCTGCAGACTCAAACGGGTTGCCGCGGACAACAAGGGTGATGTCAGCGACTATATGCCGCGCGTACCGGCGAAAAAGAATGGTAAGCGCATCGCGCTGATCGGCGCAGGGCCTGCTTCGCTGGCCGTGGCACGTGATCTGCTGCCCCTCGGCTACGAAGTCCATCTCTACGAAAAAGATCCCAGCGGCGGCGGCATGATGCGCTCGCAGATTCCGGCCTTCCGTTTGCCGATTGAGGTGCTTGAAGAAGAAGTGGATCGCATTCTGGACATGGGCGTGGTCACCCATTTCGGCCACGAGATCACCAGCATGAAAGCGCTCCTGGACGAAGAGTACGACGCCTATTTTGTCGGCACCGGCGCGCCCCGCGGACGCGACCTTGAGTTGCCGGGTCGGGCCGAGGTTGATGACCATATCCACATCGGCATTGATTGGCTGTCCAGTGTTGCGTTTGGCCACACAGACAGCATTGAAGGTAAGGTCATCGTGATGGGTGGTGGTAACACCGCGATGGACTGTTGCCGAACGAGTCTGCGTCTCGGTGCAGAAAGTGTCACTGTTGTGGTGCGCTCAGCCTTCCACGTGATGAAGGCCTCCGAGTGGGAAAAAGAAGATGCCATGCGCGAAGGTATTCCCATCATCAACAACCGCCCACCGAAAGAGTTTGTGCACGAAAACGGCAAGCTTAAAGGTGTGTTGTTTGAGTGTGTCGAACCGGTCGAAGAAGATGGCCGCCTGAAGTACGTCCCCACCGGCGAGCCGGATGTGTTTATGGAGGCGGACCACATCCTCATGGCGATCGGGCAGGACAACCATTGTCCCTGGATCGAACGGGATATCGGGCTTGAGTTTGATAAGTGGGATTGTCCGGTGCTCGACGAAGTGACCTTCCAATCCACCAACCCCAAAGTGTTTTTCGGTGGCGACAGCGCCTTTGGTCCGGAAAACATAATCTGGGCGTCAGCCCATGCACATCAGGCAGCGATCAGTATTCATCTGTACTGCCAGGGTAAAGACCTGAAAAAAGATCGCCCCCCCGAAGGCGTGAATCTCATCTCAACAAAGATGGGTGTGCATGAATGGGCCTACGACTCGGAACACGATCCGTCCGCCCGTCATCTTGTGCCACTGGTGCAGAAAGACTCCGCACTCTCGGATGTAAAAATCGAAGTTGAACTCGGGTTTGATCAGGACCTGGGTGCGGCCGAAGCGCAGCGTTGTTTGAACTGCGATGTCCAGACGGTGTTTACGGAAAACCTCTGCATTGAATGTGATGCGTGCGTGGACATCTGTCCAATGGACTGCATTACGTTCACGCCCAACGCTGAAGAAGAAAGTCTGCGTACTCAGCTGATGGCCCCGGCCGCAAATCTGGAACAGGATCTCTACATTTCAGAAGATCTCCCGACAGGTCGGGTGATGGTCAAAGATGAAGATGTCTGCCTGCACTGTGGATTGTGTGCGGAACGATGCCCGACCAACGCATGGGATATGCAGCGTTCTGTTGTGCATGTGCCGCAGCTGGGCTCGTTTGCAGAAAGTTAAGCGTTAAGTTTCAAACACCTCACCTACTAGAGAAGGTCAATGAGTGTCACCTACAACGATTTTGTGATTCGCTTTGCGAATGTGAACGGGTCAGGTTCGGCCAGTGCCAATGGCATGTTTGCCAAGGCGCTTTTTCGCATGGGGATCCCGGTCGCCACACGCAATATTTTTCCGTCGAATATTCAGGGCCTGCCCACGTGGTTTGAAGTCAGGGTCAGCGAAAAAGGTTACATGGGTCGCCGCGAAGGGGTGGACATCATGGTCGCGATGAACGCCGAAACGTTTGTCGAGGATGTGGCGTCTGTCAAACCGGGTGGGTACCTCATCTACGACAACACCAAACCGCTGGCGAAAACCCTGCAGCGGGATGATGTGAATGAGATCGGTATTCCGCTCGCCAACATGATGTTGCCTGAATTTGCGGACCCGAAGCAGCGTGGGTTGTTCAAGAACATCACCTATCTGGGCGCATTGTCCGCGCTGTTGAACATCGAGTTCGACGTCATCACCGGCATGGTGTCCACGCAGTACAAGGGTAAGGATGCGCTTATTCAGCCCAATATCCATGCACTCGAGTTGGGCCGCAAATACGCTTATGACTACCTTGAAGCCCCGTTGCCATTGCAGGTGCGGCGCTCTGAAGGGGTAGGTGACAAAATAATGATCGATGGCAATGCTGCGGCAGCCCTCGGGTCTCTTTATGGCGGTGCCACGGTTTGCGCCTGGTATCCAATTACACCCTCCACCTCTGTCGCTGAAGCATTTGAAGCACATGCGAATCGCCTCCGGATCGACAAAGAAACCGGGCAAAAGAAATTCGCCATTGTCCAGGCGGAAGATGAACTGGCGGCCATCGGTATCGTCATCGGCGCAGCCTGGAACGGTGCCCGTTCGTTTACTGCAACCAGCGGCCCGGGCGTGTCCTTGATGTCTGAATTTCTGGGGCTGGCGTACTTTGCCGAGATCCCCGCAGTGCTCTGGGATATCCAACGCTCTGGACCTTCTACGGGCATGCCGACGCGCACGCAGCAGAGTGATGTGCTCGCAGCGGCCTACGCATCACACGGCGACACCAAACACCCGGTTCTTTTCCCATCCACGCCGAGGGAATGTTTTGACTTCGGCGCTGATGCGCTGGATCTGGCTGATCGACTGCAGACACCTATCATTGTTCTGAGCGACCTAGAGCTGGGTATGAACGATAACTTGAGTGAACCACTGACCTGGGATGACTCAAGGACTTACGATCGAGGCAAGGTTTACACCGCGGACGATCTGGACGAACTGGAAGTGTTCGGACGGTATCTGGATGTTGATGGTGATGGTATTGGCTATCGCACCTATCCAGGCACCCACCCTGAAAAAGGCGCATTTTTCACCCGGGGTACTTCGCGGGACGAGTTTGCCGCGTACACCGAATCGCCCGAAGCTTACGAGCGCAATATGCAGCGGTTGGTTAAGAAATGGGAAACAGCAGCGGAACTGGTGCCTGCCGCAGAAATTCAAAGCAACGGCCACTCCGTCGGAGCAATTTTCTATGGCACGACAGCGCTGCCTATGCAGGAAGCGCAGGACCTGCTCGGCGAGGAGGGCATCGCGTTCGATACCTGTCGGATTCGAGCATTCCCGTTCGGCACAGAGGTGACCGAATTTGTGGACGCCCACGATGTGGTGTTTGTGATTGAGCAGAACCGCGATGCACAGATGCGCAAGCTCTTGATCAACGAAAAGGACTTTGACCCACAGAAGCTGGTTTCCATAACTTACTACGCAGGTCTTTCGATATCCGCTGACTTTATTCAGCAGGCTATTTCCGAGTACTACCAGGAAAACAAGCTCGCGAGACTGACGGAGGTGCAATCATGACATTTGTTGCCAAACCAAGAACTCACCACCCGTTGTTGCCGGTCAACGAGATCGGACTGACGCGGCGTGACTATGAAGGGTCGGTCTCAACGCTCTGTGCCGGATGCGGCCACGATTCTGTCAGTGCCGCTATCGTGCAGGCGTGTGCCGAGTTGTCACTGCCGCCGCATCGTTTTGCCAAGGTTTCCGGCATCGGTTGCTCGTCCAAAACACCAAGCTACTTTTTGAATAAGTCCCACGGCTTCAACTCGGTGCATGGCAGGATGCCGTCGGTTATCACCGGCGCAAATCTTGCGAACAAAGAGCTGCACTGTATCGGGGTATCCGGTGATGGCGACAGTGCCTCCATCGGCATGGGTCAGTTTGCTCACATCGTGCGTCGACGCATCAACATGCTCTACATCGTGGACAACAACGGCACCTACGGGCTCACCAAGGGGCAGTTCTCTGCGACCAATGACAAGGGTTCCACTTCCAAGAAAGGTGTACCCAACCTCTACGAACCCATCGATCTTGCCAGTATGGCGCTGCAGCTGGGCGCTAGTTTTGTCGCTCGCAGTTTCTCAGGCGACAAAGGTCAGTTGGTGCCGTTGATCAAAGCCGCGCTTTCCCATAAAGGCATGGCGTTTATCGATGTGATTTCGCCCTGCGTGGCATTCAACAATCACGATGGCTCTACCAAAAGTTACGAGCACATTCGCCAGTTCGGCCAGAACGTGGTGAACGCCGACTACATCGCAGACCATGATGAGATCACCGCCGACTACCAACCCGGCACGGTGGAAGACGTGGCAATGCCCGGCGGCTCGACGCTGCGTTTGTACAAGTTAGATGACGGATTTGATCCGCATGACCGGGTCGGGGCGCTGAACTATGTACAGCGTCGCGCGCAAGAGGGTGAAGTGGTCACAGGGCTGCTTTATGTTGATCCTGATGCATCCGACTGTCACGAGATCCTGGATACTGTGCAGAGACCGTTGAATGAACTGCAGGAAGCCGATCTTTGCCCGGGCAACGATGCGCTTGCAGCCATCAACGAAAGCTTCCGCTAGCCTCACACACCTACAGCACGCACTTACAAACTGTTAACGGATGTATTGCCCAAAACGGGCAATACGTCCTTGATGGTCCTCTATCAATCCCTATAATGGCGCGCGCCTGCAAGCCGATTAATAAGAGGACGTAACGTGGCTCTACCTAGTCTTGAAGACTACTTCCCAGATTGGAAAGAACGCGAAGCCTTAGCAGAGGCGATGATCCCGCTCATTGGTCAGATGTATCGACGTAATGTCGTGACCTACTGCTATGGCCGCGCTATGTACAACCAGAGCGTAACGCAGCTGATGAAAACCCATCGCTATGTGCGCCAGATCGCGAAGAATGAACTCTCGGAGTTTGAGTCGTATCCCATTCTTGAAGCGATGTCGAAAATGGACCTGGGTCCAAGCCACATCGATGTCGGCAAGCTGGCCACAAAATTCATGGATGAGGTTGCGTCATCCGAGATTTCTGCTGAAGACTTTGTCGCGCGTGAATGCGGAGAAGTGATCGGCCGTCACGTACCTCCGCTGCCTGAACCCCAGGATGTTGTGCTCTATGGCTTTGGTCGCATCGGTCGCCTGTTGGCTCGGCTGCTCGTTGAGAAAACGGGGAGCGGGGCACAGCTGCGTCTCAGAGCAATTGTTGTGCGCAAAGGTTCTGACGATGATCTCATCAAACGTGCGAGCCTGCTGCGCCGCGACTCTGTCCACGGCAGTTTTCAGGGCACCCTGCGCGTAGATGAAGAAAACAGCTGCATCATCGCCAACGGCAATGTGATCCGCGTTATTTACGCCGGTTCACCCGCAGAGGTGGATTACGAATCGTTCGGTATTAAAAACGCGGTCATCATCGACAACACAGGTGCATGGCGTGATGAAGCAGGGTTGGGCGAGCACTTGAAAGCCAAGGGTGCTGCCAAGGTCATTCTGACCGCACCCGGCAAGGGGTCGATCAAGAACATCGTGAGTGGTATCAATTCTGAGCTCATCGAGCCCAGCGACACCATCCTGGCAGCTGCAAGCTGTACAACAAATGCCATTGTCCCTGTGCTGAAAGCTGTTAATGATGAGTTTGAAATCGTTAACGGGCACATGGAGACGGTGCACGCTTACACCAACGATCAGAACCTGATCGATAACTACCACAAGAAAAACCGTCGTGGTCGCGGCGCGCCGCTGAACATGGTGATTACGGAAACGGGTGCATCTTCTGCTGTGGTTAAGCTCTTGCCTGAGCTTGAAGGCAAGCTCACGGGTAATGCGATCCGCGTGCCGACGCCAAATGTTTCGCTCGCGATTCTGAACCTGACCCTTGCCCGCGAAACATCGGTAGAAGAGGTGAGTGACTTCCTGCGGCATACAAGCCTGCATTCTTCCATGCAGCGCCAGATCGACTACACCACATCGCCTGACATCGTTTCCTCTGACCTTGTAGGTAACCGTCACGCGTGTATCGTGGATGGTGAGGCAAGTATTGTCAGTGGCAACCGGGTAGTACTTTACGTCTGGTACGACAACGAGTTTGGTTACGCCTGCCAGGTAGTGCGCTGTGTACAAAAGTGGTCCGGGATCTCTTATCCTATTCTGCCGCACGACGCTGCTGAACTAGGATTCTAGCTGCCCAGATGACTGTCAGGACCCGGATCGCGCCATCTCCGACCGGGGACCCCCACGTGGGTACCGCATACATGGCGCTCTTTAATTGGGCGTTTGCTCGCCAGCACGGCGGGCAGTTCCTCCTGCGGATTGAAGATACCGACCAGGCCCGGACAACGGCGGATTCAGAAACGGCAATCTACGAAGCGCTGCATTGGCTGGGTCTTGAGTGGGATGAAGGACCTGATTGCGGTGGCGAGTTTGGTCCCTATCGCCAGAGTGATCGCCGCGAAATCTATCAGACGCACATTCAGACGCTGCTGGATCAGGGCGATGCCTTCCATTGTTTCTGTTCAAAGGAACGTCTGGATGAAGTGCGCAAACAGCAGCAGGCGAACAAGGAGACCACGCGATACGATGGTCACTGCGTCGACTTAACTGCTGAAGAAGTGCAGGCTCGACTCGATCGAGGCGAGGAACATGTCATTCGGATGAGAATTCCGGAACAGGGCGCGTCCACTTTTGAAGATCGATTACGTGGTGATATCACCCGCGATTACACCGAGGTGGACATGCAGGTGCTGATCAAAGCGGATGGCATGCCGACCTACCACTTTGCGGTGGTGGTGGATGATCACCTCATGGGCATCACCCATGTCCTGCGGGGTGAAGAGTGGATTAACTCTGTACCGAAACACCAGCTCCTGTATCAGTACTTTGGCTGGGAGATGCCTCAGATGGTCCATCTCCCTTTGCTGCGCAACCCGGACCAGTCAAAACTCTCGAAGCGAAAGAACCCGACCGGTGTGAACTATTACCGTGCAGAAGGGTATCTGCCCGGTGCCTTGCTCAACTACCTCGGCTTGATGGGTTACTCCATGCCCGATGAGCGGGAGATTTTCAGTAAAGAAGAGATGGTAGCGGCGTTTGATGTTGACCGTATTTCGGTACGTGGCCCGGTGTTTGATCAGACCAAGCTCGCCTGGTTGAACGGTCAGTATCTCCGAGCACTGTCTCCGGATGACTTCGCGGGAGCCGTGTCTGATTGGGCACTGAATCCTGAAAATCTGGCCAGGTTGATACCGCTGGTCCAGGAGCGGGTAGAGCGACTCTCAGATTTAGCGCCCATGGTGGACTACCTGCTGGGTGCTCGTAGAGCGCTCACTGAAGCCGACTTTGAACACAAATCGCTGTCTCCTGACGAAGTGCTCAAGATCCTGTTTTTTACGTCACAAGTGTTGGACGGTCTGCGTGTGTGGGATCGAGATCTGCTGCTGGCTACCTGTCAGCATCTGGCGGAAGCAATGGAGCTTAAGTTCCGAGACTTTCTTGCGCCGTTGTTCATTGCCGTGAGTGGTAAACAGGTTTCACTCCCATTGTTTGATTCGATGGTATTCCTCGGGCCCGATTTGACGCGCGCGCGCGTGCGGGAAGCGTTGGACGTCGTGGGTTTGAGTGGCAAGAAGCGGAAGAAACTTGAGAGTGAGTTTGCCAAGCTGCCCGAACCGGTCGATTCTGAAGACGGCACACCTCCGGGGGACAGTTGACACTCCAGGATACCATCCCTAACATCTCGCGCTCCTTAAGAAGGGTGCAAGAACGGCACGAATTTGATGCCCGTTTGAATCCGGGGCCATAGCTCAGCTGGGAGAGCGCGTGAATGGCATTCACGAGGTCGGGAGTTCGATCCTCCCTGGCTCCACCATTTTTCCTACTTTGGAAATCCGATGTCCGACTCCATCCCCCAACACTGGCGACATGAAGATAATCGCCTGAAGCGTCAATTTATCTTTAAGGACTTCGTCGAAGCCTTCGGTTTCATGGCGAGCGTGGCGCTCCTGGCTGAAAAGGCAGACCATCACCCCAACTGGTCCAATGTCTACAATGAAGTAAATATTGAACTCACGACGCATGACGCAGGCAACACCGTCACAGAGAAAGATTCAGCGCTGGCTGAGGCGATTAACGCACTCGCCGATTGAACGCGTAAAATTGGCCTCGATGGCGGCGTCTGGTACAGTACGCGGCATAATTTAGCTGACATTCCTGTAGATATTCAGCTTCCATCATTGCTTCTCGAGAGAGGCGATCATTGTTTTCGGAAGGAAACGAAAAGGAACGGCGAAAGCGATTTCGTTCAGGAAGGTTATTGGCCCATTTATTGGCCCATTAAAGGCCGAGGATTAGGACAGAGGAACACAAAGACAATGCCAAAAATAAAATACATTGAACACGATGGTACCGAGCATGACGTAGACGCAGCGGTGGGCACCACGGTCATGAATGCGGCCCTGGACAACTTGGTCCCTGGTATCGATGCAGACTGCGGTGGCGAGTGCTCCTGTGCAACCTGCCACGTGATGGTGAACGAGGATTGGATGGCAACCGTTGGTCAGCCGTCTGAAACAGAAGAGTCCATGTTGGATCTGAATCCAGAGCGTCAGAGCAATTCGCGACTTTCCTGCCAGATTGAAGTGACCGATGCACTCGACGGTCTGGTTGTTCAACTGCCTGAATTCCAGTTCTGATCATGGCCGAAGCAACGCCCTTGAGAATGCTCGACTTTGAGCCGAGCGAAATCCCACTTGAAGACTTTGATATCAGTCAACGCGAGCTGTGGGCGGAAAACAAAAAGTGGGACTACTTTACCTACCTCAGAGACCACGCACCGGTCCACTACTGTAAGGAAGGGGAAGAAGAAATAGGGCCATATTGGTCGGTGACGCGATATGCCGACATCATGGAAGTTGAGAACAACTGGGATGTTTTTTCCTCCGATCCTGCGATCACGATCATCGATCCTGATGAGGACTTCGAACTGCCGATGTTCATCGCCATGGACCCACCCAAACACGATGATCAGCGCAAGACTGTGCAGGGCGTGGTGGCGCCGCAGAACCTGAAGGAACTGGAAGGCACCATCCGCAGCCGTGTGCAGACTATTCTCGACGGCCTGCCTGTGGGTGAAACGTTCGACTGGGTAGATACGGTTTCTATCGAACTCACCACACAAATGCTCGCAACGCTGTTCGACTTTCCGTTTGAAGATCGACGCAAACTCACACGCTGGTCTGACGTGGCGACGGGCGGACCTGAAACAGGGGTGGTCGAAACCGAGGAGCAACGTCGCGAAGAGCTCTATGAGTGCCTGGCCTATTTCCAGCGCCTCTGGGCAGAACGGGAAGACACGGCAGGGGGTAACGATCTCATCTCCATGCTCGCACATGGTGAAGCCACCAAAAACATGGACCCACAGGAGTTCCTGGGCAACCTGGTACTGCTGATTGTCGGCGGTAATGACACAACAAGAAACTCCATCTCCGGCGGCGTTCTCGCACTGAACGAGAATCCGGGTGAGTATGCCAAGCTGCGCAACAATCCTGCGGTTATACCGAACATGGTTTCTGAGATTATTCGCTGGGTGACCCCGCTGGCACACATGCGCCGCACCGCGCTGAGTGATTACCAGCTGAATGGTCAGACGATCAAAGCGGGTGACAAGGTTGTGATGTGGTATGTCTCCGGCAATCGCGATGAGCGTTCTATCGATCGACCTAACGAGTTCATCATCGATCGTCCACGCGCGCGCCAACACTTGTCGTTCGGGTTTGGGATCCATCGTTGCATGGGCAACCGTCTGGCAGAAATGCAGCTCAGAATTCTCTGGGAAGAAATTCAGAAGCGTTTTCACTTTGTAGAAGTGGTGGGTGAGCCGCAGCGAGTGCCTTCGAACTTCGTCCACGGCTTTACGGAACTACCTGTGCGGCTGCATCCTCTGTAGGGTCATGTCCTGCCGACTGGTCCTCTCTTCCGGGCAGGACCAGGCAGATTGCAAAGCTGAACAAAGACAGGCACGGTTAGCCTTTCTCATAGGTCCTTTGGGGAGGCTCCATGCCAACGTACGAACGCGCGGGTGCGCAGATCAATTACCAGGTTTCGGGTACAGGCCCCGGCCTTCTCCTCATCGCTCCGGGCGGTATGAAATCTGCGATCAGTTTCTGGTCGGGTACGCCCTGGAATCCCATTGAGCAGCTTGAAGACAGTTACACCGTGGTTGCGATGGATCAGCGAAATGCGGGTGCATCGTCTGCACCTGTGAGCGCGGATGACGGCTGGCAGACTTACACGGATGATCAACTGGGTCTCATGGCACACCTGGGTCATGATCAATTTCATGTAGCGGGTATGTGCATCGGCGGTCCGTATTGCCTGGGCATGATCCAATCGGCGCCAGACCGAATACTTTCAGCGACGCTGTTTCAAACCATCGGGCGGGACAACAATCGGGATGCGTTTTACGCCATGTTTGATGACTGGGCAGCACCACTGATGGCGGAGTCCGGCACCCCTGAAGCCGACTGGTCGCAGTTTCGAGAAAATATGTATGGCGGAGATAAGGTGCTGTTTAACGTCGATGAAACCTTTGTCGCTGGGTGCCAGACCCCGCTGCTCGTTTTGAAAGGAGATGACCTCTATCATCCTGCGTCGTCTTCAGACCTCATCGCCGCCACAGCACCTAACGTCACGTATGTCGAATCCTGGAAGGAAGGTGCTGACAAAGAAGCGGCAATGGTCACGTTCGCCAACTTCCTGGCCGAGCATTCCAGATGAGCCAACTCGAGTCTGTCCCGCTTTATGAGGCTATGAGCACCCTGCGCGCAGTGCGCAGGTTGCGTCCCGACCCTATTCCTGACGAGGTGTTGCAAAGAATCCTTCAAGCGGCGGCATGGGCACCGAGTGGGGGCAATGTGCAGCCCTGGCGGATTGTTGCCGTGCGAGATGCCGATAAGCGACGTGGCATTGGTGACCTTTATCGACCGCAGTGGCAGCGTTACGCGGTTGGAGCCCGTGCAGGTCTTGAACAAATGCAGGGTGAAACCCGTGCCAAGCGTGAACGCATGCTCGATGCCTGTGACCATCTGGGCGACCACATGGGCGAAGCACCGGTTATCCTCGTGTTCTGTTTTAACCCTGACCACATGGCGATTACGGATGCAGATGCTGGTCGGCCATCGGTTGTTGGTGGAGGGTCGGTTTATCCAGCACTCCAGAACGCGATGCTGGCCTGTGTAAACGAGGGCGTAGGGTGCACGCTGACAACGCTCCTGTGCTTTGAAGAGGACGCGATGAAGACGCTACTCGGTATACCTGACGACTGGTATACCTGTGCCGTGATGCCCATAGGCTATCCCCAGTTAGGCGGACATGGCTCCATATCAAGGCGACCAGTACATAAGTTATGTTTCGCGGACAGCTTCGGAAGCGAACTGACGCTGTGACGAGTTTATTGATTAAGGCTTGGGCCCGGGGGAGAGTATGGAATTAATCAACTGGTGGGCGGTTCTTGTCGCAACCGTTCTTGCATTTATCCTGGGCGGTATCTGGTATGGACCGGTGTTTGGTAAGGCATGGTTGGACGCCTTGGGGAAAACGGAAGATGACATCGAACCGTCTCCAACACCGTTTATAATCAGCTTTTTTACAGCAGGCCTGACCGCGGTGGTCCTGGCCTGGCTGATTCACGCCACGGGCATGACCGGCCTCGCAAATGGCGCGCTTCTCGGCTTGCTTACTGGGATTGGGTTCATCGCCACCGCGATGGCCTCTGACAGCGCGTTTTGTGGCTGGAGTGTGAAACTCTTTCTCATCCAGTCAGGCTACCGTGTGTTATACAGCATTTTGATGGGTGCGCTCCTTGGCTGGTGGCTCTGAAGCGTAGCTTTTGCCCGAACAGAATACAGACTGACAAAACCAACAAAAACTAGGAGTAACTATGTCTTTAGTCGCAGTGATGGAAACTAACAAAGGCACCATTCGCCTGGACCTTTACCCGGAGAAAACACCGGTTACCGTGGCGAACTTTGTAAACCTTGCACAGCGCGGGTACTACGATGGCTTGAACTTTCACAGGGTCATCCCTGACTTTATGATTCAGGGTGGCTGTCCTTCCGGCACTGGAACCGGTGGACCTGGTTATCAGTTTGGTGATGAGTTTCTACCGGAACTGCGCCACGATGCACCAGGCAAGTTTTCAATGGCCAATGCGGGGCCGGGTACCAACGGTTCTCAGTTTTTTATCACCCACGTGCCAACACCCTGGCTCGATGATGCGCATACTATTTTTGGTGCGGTGCAGAGTGATGCGGACCAGGATGTTGTTAACAGTATTGCTCAAGGCGATAACATCGTATCCGTCACAATCGAAGGCGATGCACAGGCGCATCTGGACAGTGTCAGCCAGGTAGCAGAGTGGAACAGCATTCTGGGCTAAACACTGGGGGTAATGCTCATAGACGGCCAGAAGTCGCGACCTGATCGCAGCCGAACACGCAGAGCAGGTGTGGTGTTTGCTGCACTCTGCTCTGTACTTGTCCTTGCGGTCAGCGGCTGCGGCACACCTCTGGTGGAAAGCACAGTTGAGCTTGAGTCCTGCGATGAGATAAGCATCGCAGGGCAAAGCAGCATTGTGATTGTCAGGGCCGAGCCGGGCCTGCCCAGTGTTGCCCGGTTTAAGGCAACACGGGCTCTCCACCGAGATGACTACGATACCGCAAGTGGGCTCGCGCTTGCGCCCAAGGAAGTCGCGGTAGAGGGTGAAATAGCGTGCAACGCAATTCGGTCTATTCAACTGCTCGGTGAGAGTCATCTGGCTGTGGGGGAGGGGTTTACCCCGGAGAAGGTGGGTGTCTACGGCAGAGCACACTTTGCGCAGTCGCAGCTTGAAACGCCTGCACTAGATCTTCGTGCCGCGGGGCAGGCCCAAGTGGCAATCGCCGGTGTCGACGTAGATGAACTCAGCTTGATGGCATCAGGACAGGGACAGGTCACTCTCAGTGGCACCGCGAGCACGGCTCGATTGAGTGCATCGGGTCAAGCCAGGATAGATACGGAAGAGTTACGCGTGCAGTCCCTGACGGTGACGGCACTAGGGCAGACAGAAATAGCAGCCTGGGCGACCGCGCATCTGGTGAAGGACATCGCGTCCACGGCAACGCTGGAGGTGAAAGGGTCTCCGGACGTCAGTGACCTCGCGCCAACTGAGTAATCCAGGGCAGGTGCTCCCGCCCGATGAACATCTGATCAGCGACAAAATAGGCGGGAGCGTCAATCACACCTCGCTCTACGCTTTGATCCTGCCATCTTTCAAACTCGGCAATTGCGGTCTCGGCTGCAAACGCAACCGTAGCGGCGCCTGAAGCTTCAAGCAGCTGCTGCACGGTCGACAGATCATTCAGGTCGGGATGTGTATGCCAATAGCGCGTAAAACACGCGTCGATATAACGCTCCACCGCGTCGGGTGAGTGCTGTGTCAGCCAGTGCAGACCTGCAAGCGCCAGTTCTGTGGCGCCAAACTTGTCAGGAAACTCAAGCTCAATACCCTGGCCACGCGCATATCGCTGGTGAATCGCCCGTCTGGCCGTTTCACGCACGCGAATATGGGTTTCCCCCTTCGTTTCGTCTTCGCGGACGTCCGGCAGCTCTTTGACCCGCGTGGAGAACGGCTGCCAAACAAGATTGAATCCACCTGCAGCCGCCGCCACCAGTGTAGGTTTTACACAAAGATAAGATGCTATCGACTTGAAATCTATGAAGATTTCTACTGTTGATGCACTCATTGAGGTGTCTCTGATGGTGCCGGGTAGGCGATGTCCGGCATCGGCCCGGTCGCTCCCTGAAGCTGCCATTCCACATACGGCAGGTGTTCGCGCCCAAAAGAGATTTCTCCATTCACCACGTAGGTAGGAACGCCGTAGATGCCGTGTCCGTGGAGTTGCGCCTGAAGGGTGTCGTGTTGCGCGCCACCGTCACCCGCCACGTAGTCCTGAAACCCGGATGCGTCTACACCAACCGTCTGTAACTGATTGCAGACAACCTGCATATCTTCAACATCGAGATCTCTGCGCCAGAACTGTGGGTAGACGTGCAGTAAGAAAGCGCCCAGCTGATCGCGACTGCGCGCGGCGACCCACTGGAACGCAATATTGATCAGGCGCGAATCCCAGATTTTGGTCGTGCCGTGAAGCTCGTCTCCCTGACCTTCGGCGTAGCGCCTGGCATCCCGGTACGCGTATTTGACCGCACCCCACTGGCTGGCGCTCCGATTGCTCTGCACGACCTTGCCACCAGACTTTTTGGCCGAGCCGAGGTAGCTGGGTATATCGAGGGTCAGGGCTCGCCAATCAAATTGAATGCCGAGCTTTGCCTCCAGCGCCAGAGTGGGTTTGATCGCGACAAAAGCGTAGGGTGATTTGACGTCTATATAGACGATGGCGGGTTGTTCACTTTTTAAGGGGTGCATCGTCCCACTTTAAACGGGTACGTTCCCCAGGGGTAGGGCTGTTGAGCACTTGATGCGTTCCATGGCGAACGACGAGGACACGTCGTGTAAGGGCGCTACGGAAATGAGTTTTTTGTACACCCGATCGTAGTCGTCGATGTCCGCGACGACGATTTTCAACAGGTAGTCTGTCTCACCGCTCATGCGGTAGAACTCAACCACCTCAGGTATCGCTTTAATACCCGCCGCAAACTTGTTCAGCCACTTGTCGCTATGCTCGTTGGTTTTGATTGATACGAATACGGTCACATTGAGCCCGAGGGCGTGTTCGTCCAGCAGGGCCACCCGCTGTCTGATGATGCCTTCGGCTTCCAGGCGTTTCACACGACGCCAGCAGGCGTTGGTGGAAAGACCGATTTCTTCTGCCAGCTGCGCGACCGGAGTATCTCCCGCCTCCTGGAGGCGGTGGAGGATGAGGCGATCAAATTTATCCAATGACATTTGAGATTTTCAATACATGAGAAGCTAAAATTGTGGGAGAATTTCAACCTTATCGCAACGCTTTTGGGATGCTGTTGGATTGGGTTGCGTTGTTGGTTGAGGAAATGATTCCGGGGGACGGTGGCTTGGCGAGTCGGATAAGCATGACAGGGTATAGCGCTTGATCGCGGTGGCCGCATGGATAGGAATCGCGGCGTCGCTTGTCGCGGGTGCTTACTGGATGAATCCGGCATTTGCACTCCTGGGGTGTATGGCGGTCCGTTTAGGGCTTCAAACCAACCCGATCCCATCGGCGTTGAACAGTTCCAAACTCGGCAAGATGAGTCTGCAGACGGCAATTGTGCTGCTGGGTCTTACCTTAGGCGCTGATCGGCTTATCGATGTCTCCGCCGAGTACGGAATTGCGGTGGCGGTGTATGTCCTCGGTACGTTGGCTATTGGCTGGGTACTTGCGATCCTTTTCCGACGTAGAACGGCGACCGAACAGCTGTTGAGTGGCGGCACTGCCATCTGTGGTGGCACAGCGATTGCCACCCTGGCACCGATCCTGCGCGCCGCACCTCATGAATTTGCAGTGTCCACAGCGCTTGTATTTCTTTTGAACGTGGTCGCGCTGCTGACGTTTCCCACCATCGGCGCCTGGTTGGATATGAGTCAGGCGACGTTTGGCGCGTGGGTCGCCCTGGCGGTGCATGACACCAGCTCTGTGGTCGCCACCGCCAGTCTCTATGGTGTCGAAGCTCAGGAGGTGGCCACCACCGTTAAACTCGGGCGAACTTTGTGGCTTATCCCACTCGCATTTGTTGCGAGTCTCGCCTATCGCGGCGCGGACGCGAAGCTCCGCGTGCCAACCTTTGTCTTGATGTTTGTGGCCGCGGCGGTTGTTGCGACGTTTGTACCCATCGGTCCGGATTTCCAGAGTGCGATATTGCTGATCAGTAAACTCTTGCTGGTGCTGGCATTAGGGATGATCGGTCTCGACATTGATCGGGAAACTCTCTCTCAGCTATCTGCGGGTGCGGTGCTGTATGGGTCGCTCTTATGGTTGATTGTGGCGCCGCTGTCGCTGCTTTTGGTCTGGTACCTTTAGGACAAACTGTCTGGTAGCTGGACGAGTTGGATCTCCTTCATCTGTTTGGGTTTGTTTAAGTTCCCTGGTAGTTAAATCGATAAGTGATAAAGATATAGGAACACGGTATTTCTGTTCTAAGAGGGCACAACGTAAGCTCTCTTGCCATGACAGTCCTGAGCACAAAAGTAGACATCAAGAGCCTCCTCGCGCTGGGTTTCTTCGCGGCGTACTGTCTCGTTCCTTTCTTCGGCTGATCTTTCCCTAGAAACTTTCATTTCCCGCTTGACAGGTGGGACCTCTCCGCCTTAAAACGGCGACAACATTCGTATGCTGCGCGATCGTGGCAGTTGGTTTGTTTGGGGGGACCGAGTTGACGGCAGTTGATGAAGATTTACCAGACGAAGAACTGGACTCTGATGCTGATGGGGCTGACGGCGAAGTAGATGAATTCGCCGATGAGGCATCCGAAGACGCCGAAGTCGAAGGATTCGATGAGGGCGATGTAGAGGAAGAAGGCGACGAAGAAGGCGTCAATATTGATGAGGTCGTGGAGCTTTCGAGCAAGGAGCAAAGTGCACGCTCCCTTGAAATTCGCCGGGCGATCGAAGAGCGAATGGAAGAAAAACAAATGCACGAAGATTTAGACTACTTGGACTATGATCTAGACGACTGAGTGCAACGATCGGCGCCGCCCAGCCACTGTCTGTTTCGGCTCATTTCGCGATCGCATCACCAATGGTATGAAATCTCATTCATCTCTAGCACCCCTGGCGAAAGACGTGCTGCTGCTCGGCGGTGGGCATAGTCATATCCAGGTGCTGAAACGGTTTGCCATGCAACCCGAACCGGGTGTCCGGTTGACCCTTGTCTCTCCAGACCTGACCTCACCATATTCCGGGATGCTGCCGGGCGCGATCGCGCGCGAATATACAAGTGCGGATATACACATCCAACTGGCGCCCCTTTGCCAGCGGGCAGGAGCGAGGCTGGTACTCGCAGAAGCCGAGGGATTGGATGCCGCAGCGCAGCAGGTGTTCCTTGCCGGGCGGCCACCCATGCACTACGACGTGCTCAGTCTCAACTGCGGTGCCATACCACGGCCGCCCCAGGAAGGGGTGGCGACGGTTAAACCAATCAGCGAATTCCTGCCCAAGTGGGAGCAGTCCATTGCCTCATTGAGTGAAAACGCGCACCTGATCATTGTGGGCGGTGGCGCGGGGGGCGTTGAACTGGCGCTTGCAGCGCGAACCCTGTGTCAGGATTCCGGTCGCAAGCTGCGTATCACCCTTGTTGGCGAACACCTTCTGAAAAGCCATGGCGAAAAAGCCCAAAAGCTGATTGCTCGCGAACTATTGGTAAAGGAAATCAGCGTGCGCCGTGGCCGGGTACAAGGTCAGGATGAAAATGGCATCGTGCTCTTGGATAGTTCCGGCAGAACGGAGTCGCTGGCCGCGGATGAGGTGTTCTGGGTGACGGATGTGCAGGCACACACGTGGTTGAGGGAGAGTGGCCTCGCGACTGATGAGGGTGGCTTTGTGAGCGTTAATCGGCACCTGCAGAGTATTTCTCACGAGAACGTTTTTGCCGCAGGAGATACCGCGCATCTGGTTGAGCAGGAGAGGCCAAAGTCGGGGGTGTTTGCCGTAAGGGCTGGTCCTATCCTCGCGACAAATATCAGGCACTACGTACTTAACAAGCGACTCAAACGTTTTCACGCGCAGAAGAAGCACCTCGCACTTCTGGGTCTTGGCGAGGGTCGCGCGCTGGCCTCGCGGGGAAAATGGGCCTCCACCGGTCGCGTGTGGTGGTGGTTGAAGCAGAGAATTGATCGACGGTTTATGCGCCAGTTTAACGAACTGGACGAAATGGTTGAGGAGACATTCGATTTGCCGCCCAGCCTGGCTGAGGCGCTGCCTGACGATGACATGCGCTGCGGTGGTTGTGGCGCCAAGTTGGCCGCGGCTCCGCTGGAGCGAGTGCTCAGCCGCTTGGATCTGAAAGCCTATCCAGATGTCCTGCTAGGGGTAGGAGATGATGCCGCTGAGATTAAAGTTACCGCATCCACACAGGTGGTCAGCATAGATGGCTTCCGTGCCATGGTTGATGACCCCTATCTGTTCGGAAGGATTGCCACCCACCACAGCTTGAATGACATCTTTGCCATGGCTGCCAAGCCCACAACAGCCATGGCGCTTGCGACTGTACCGCTCATGGCCGAAGCGCTGATCGAAGAAGAACTCTTTCAGCTGATGTCCGGGGTTGTGTCGGTCTTGAACGAACACGAAACCGCGTTGGTGGGTGGTCATTCTGCTGAAGGATTGGAGTTGAGTCTGGGTCTGGCGGTGAGTGGTACGCCGGGCCATCGTGCGGTAGCCAAATCCGGTGCGCAGGTGGGTGATGTGTTAGTGCTTACTAAGCCCATCGGCACAGGGGTTGTCATGGCTTGGGCGATGCGGGGCAGTGCAGCGGAAGCAAGTCTCAAGAGCGCGTTGGAACAGATGGACAAAAGTAACGCACCGGCTCTGGAGCTGTTGCAGCAGGCAGGCGTAACAGCACTGACAGACGTTACCGGTTTTGGTCTGCTTGGCCACCTGGGTGAAATGTTGAGGGCAGGTGATGTCGGTGCGTCCGTTACGATAGACAGCGTACCTGTAATCCCTGGAGCGGACGTCCTTTTGACCGAGGTATCGAGCTCGTTGCAGGTAGCCAATGAATTGGTTTTTCAGGATATCGAGCTCAAAGGCAACCGCAGCTTTGGCGATCCACGCGTGCGGCTGATGGTGGATCCTCAAACATCCGGTGGACTCTTGGCGACGGTACCTGCGTCGGCCAGCACTCAGCTGGTGGGTGAGCTGTCGGCGTTGGGATATACCGCAGCGGTTATCGGTGTGATCACCGATTCGGGTTGGGTGTTGGAATGAGTAGACCCCGCGTGGTGGTTGTCACCGATCCCATGTGTTCGTGGTGCTGGGGTATGGCGCACGCCGTAGATGATGTGGTCACCAGCATGGGTGCCGAGGTCGATTTTGATGTCCTCCTCGGCGGCATCAACGTGCATGGTACCCAGCCGATAGGCGATTATGGGCGGCGTTATCTCATGCGCCTGTGGCGTGACGTTGAAGATACAACTGGCCAACCGTTCGGCTACAAGTTGCCGGAGGAATACGTCCACAATTCCTCACGCAGCTGCGTTGCGGTAGAGGCGGTACGGCAACTGACGGGTAAGGCGCCGTTTGATTACCTGCACGAGCTGCAGTCGCTATTTTTCACACAAGGGTTGGATGTCACATCGGTTGATGTGCTGGTGGCCGCCGCTGAAAAGTTCGATTTGGACGCAGATCAGTTTGTGAAGCTGCTGGATGATCCCGCCATTATTGAGAGGGTGCGCTTTCAATTTAACTCGGCGTCAGCCTATGGGACGAATGCCTTGCCGTGCGTACTCATAGATGTCGACGGTACATTGAGGCTGCTCGCAGGCGGATATGCAGACGGCGATATGTTGCGCCAGTTGGTCACCGAACAAGTGGCCCAGGCCGAGAGCTGATTCAGAAATATTCCGCGATGGCGGGTCTGAACCTGTCCATGTCCACAAGGAATGAATCGTGTCCTTGGATAGACGCCATTCGCTTGAAGGAGACGTGCTCTACCTGCTTATCCAACGCGATTGCCAGTTCTTCCTGCTGAGTCACGGGAAATAGAAAATCCGTTTCCACGCCGATTACCAGGGCGCTTTCCAATTGCAGACTCTGGAAGCTCGCATCCAGACTGCCGCCATGGTCGGCTGCGTCAAACAGGTCCATTGCTCTGGAAAGGTAGAGATAACAATTGGCATCGAAGCTGCCGATAAACCGGTTGGCATGGTTCTCAAGGTAGGATTCCACCTCAAAATCGATACCGAAGGGATTGTCTGTTTCACCTGGATCGGTTGCGCGTTCGCGCCCAAACCGCTCTGCCCACTCAGCACCCGAGCGGTAGGTAATCATGCCCAGCTTCCGCGCCAGACGCATGCCCGTCACCGGACCGTGACCGGAAAGGTCGTAGTTGCCGTTCTGCCATGCGGGGTCTTTACGAATGATCTCCCGCTGTAGAGAGCGCAGAGCGATGGAAAAGGGCAGGCTGCGAGCAGCTGAGGAGATGTCGACCAGGCGTCGCGCCCGCTCTGGATGGACCAGGGTAAAGGCGAGTGCCGTCATGCCACCCATGGATGAGCCGACAACGGTATGTGCAACCTCGACACCGAGATGATCGAGTACATGCGAACTTGCACAGGCGATATCTTCCACGGTGAGTACCGGGAACGTCAACCGGTAGGCTTCATCGGTGGCCGGATCGATGCTGGCCGGACCCGTGCTGCCAAAACAGCTGCCGAGACTGTTGATGCAAACCACAAAATAGCGATTGGTGTCGATGGGTTTGCCCGGTCCGATCATGTCTTCCCACCAACCGGTACTCGGGTCATCGATGGACGATGCGGCGTGCGCCGACGGAGAGAGGCCGGTAAAAATAAGTACACAGTTGGAGGCTTGAGCATCCAACTCGCCCCAGCATTCGAAAGCAACCTCAGCGCCGGTTAAGGCACCGCGCAACATATTGAATTCGCCTTCAATCGAGATTTTGCGTAGGGCGCTCACAATGGACTCTAAAACTTCGGGTGGGCCACCTTACGTATTTTGCGGAAGCGATGCCACTCGAAAAAAGTGCCATAATTCGACCGGTCTCAGTTGAAGGTAACGCAGCATTGGGTGACGCGTTAAAACCTATTCAGTTTGTTGATCTGGAATCCGGACAGCTTTGCGAGGAGGCTGTGTATGGCGGAGCCTGGGTCCGCTGGCTGTACGGTACGTGGCTGGGTCGATTGATTGCACCCATCGCTGCATCGGCCTGGGTGAGTCGATTTTATGGTTGGCTGCAGGACCGGCCATCGAGTCGGGGAAAGGTGGCACCTTTTGTCGAACGTTTTGAAATCGAGCTGGATGACTTCCTGCCCGATGAGGCGGGAACCGAGGACTTCCCATACCCAACGTTTAATCAATTCTTCATCCGTCGCCTGCAACCGGATATTCGCCCGTTTGTAGAAGGCGCACTCATGCCGGCCCCTTGCGAAGCCAGGTATTTTGCTTACGCCCGTGTGGATGAACGTGTGGAAATGCCGGTGAAGGGTAAGTACCTCAAGGCAGATGAACTCTTGAAACGAGATGAGTGGGCGCAGAAGCTGGAAGGCGGACCAGGATACATAGCGCGACTGTGTCCGGTTGACTACCACCGTTTTCATTTTCCGGATGACGCCAGAGTGCTTGCAACGTGGCGCGTCGGCGGCGCTTTGCATTCCGTTAACCCCTGGGCGTTGGCCAGTCGGCCGAGTATTTTTGTGGATAACGAGCGTCAGGTAACAATTTTGGAGACCAGACACTTTGGCCTGCTTGCCTATATCGAGGTTGGCGCCACATGTGTTGGAAAGATCGTTCAAACCTACCAGGGTGAACAGGTCGCCCGTGCCGACGAAAAGGGCTATTTTCTATTCGGCGGCTCAACCGTTGTTGTGCTGGGTGAGCCTGGCGCATGGTTGCCCAAGGTTGAAATCCTGACCAACACCGAACAAGGGATAGAAAGCTATCTGCGGTTAGGGCGGCCCGTTGGCGAAGTTGTGTAATCCAACCGACGTACACAATGTATGAACCTCCATGCTTCCATCTTAAATGTAGGTAAAACACTACAAACGACCTACATAACCTCGCGAACCCGGGAGGATTCTTTCGCTACATTGACGGCTGAGATATTGATTGGGGTCGGGTATGTACCACTCTATTTTTTCAGCACTATTTTTTGTGGCTTTTCTAAGTTCGACGAGTGCTGCGTATGCGAGCTTGATCGTCAGTCAGGTGGGTGGAGATCCCAGTAGCGGCAACTATGCGAAAATCACGCCTACGGGTGGTAATTTGAGCAGCCATACCCTGGGGGATGGCGATATTCGCTTCTGGTACGGCAGCAACACCGCGAATGCGCTGGTTCGACTCGAAAAAGGTGATGCGCGCCTGAACGGTGACGACAACTGGTGGGATAGCGAAAACTATCCGGTTTTTACAACAGGGGTGCCAACTCGGTCGAGCACGATCTGGATCGACTTTCGCGACGTCAAGGTCTACGGGTTTTCGTTTCAGATGGCAGCGAACAAGCAAGCGCGGGGTTGGATTGAGGCGTTTGCAGATGGCCAACGCACACGCTTGAATGGGATCAACCTCGGTCCAAACAACTCGCCCGGATTCCAGATATCAAATGCAGGCGGTGGATGTCAGGCCATCGATAAGGTGCGCATTGATCCGCCATTTGTCTGGGGTGTTTTTAACATGGGTGTGGACACCACGGGTAACACCTGTACACAGGTGCCGGAACCGGATTCGGTTGCTCTCGTTGCCATCGGGCTGGGCGGGCTCTTATTGATCCGCCGCAAGACGTTTCTAAAATCCGTGCTGCATCGCGCGTAAATTTAAGTTATTGAACTTTCTCCTTTAGGCGCCTCTGGCGCCTTTTTTTGATCGGGAATGAGCGCCGCTGGTCGCAGAAATAACGTAAGATCATCGCAGTTTGAGAGAGCCAGTTCGATGGAGACGTAGATGCATGAAGCGATGATTGTCACACCACAACCCGAGGCGTCGGAGGCGGGTGCGAGAGTACTCATGCAGGGTGGCAACGCTGTCGACGCCGCTATGACCGCAGCCTTGGTTCAAGGGGTGGTCGACCCACAAATGACCGGCATTGCAGGATTTGGTAACTGCCAGATATACATGCCCAAGCAGGGGATCCATACCTGTATTGATTTTCATGGCAAAACGCCGAATGCCGCGACCCCGAACATGTGGGAAGACTTGTTGATCGCCGAAACCCGCGATGGTTTTGGGTTTGTGCTGGAAGGCAACGTAAACGACCTGGGTTATCAGTCTATTACCACGCCAGGTAGTCTCAAAGCATATGGCGAAACTGTTGCCGAATTTGGCACCTATGACTGGACAGATATCTGCACGCCAGCAATTGGCTATGCAAAAGACGGGTTTGTCGTGCGTCCAGCGGTTTACAACTGGTTTGTGGGCGGAGCCAGTCTTGGGCGTGTAGCAGTCGCGGAGCGGATTGGTTTTTCACCCTCAGGCAAACGCCTTTATTTCCGCGACGATGGAAGCGTCAAACAAGTGGGTGATCTCTTTCAGAACCCTGATCTGGCCCGCACGTTGGAACGGATCGCGAAGGACGGTGTAGAGGTCTTCTATTCTGGCGACATTGCAGAAGAGATCGCTGCTGACATGGCAGCCCACGGCGGGTTGTTGAGCTTGGATGACCTGAAAGCCTATCAAACGCTGCGCAACGACCCGCTCAGAACGAGCTATAGACAGTATGACCTGACAACCAACCACCCACCCGGTGGCGGCATCATGCTGATAGAAATGCTGAACATACTCGAAGAATTTGACCTCAACGCTATCGGTCACAACACGCCGGACTATATCCGGATTGTTTGTGAGGCGATGAAAGCAGCCACAGCTGACAAGGAAGCCTACGTTGGGGATCCTGCGTTTGTGGATGTTCCCTTGGAGCGGCTGATGAGCAAAGCGCTCGCTCAGGACTACGCGGATCGTATAAAACGTGGCGAGAAGCTCACGGTGGAACGGTTCAACGTACAGGAATACCCTGATACAACACACGTGGCTGTGATCGATAGAGAGGGTAATTGCGTAACCATGACGCATAGTCTGGGGATGCCATCGGGTGTCATCACCGAAGGCCTGGGATTCATGTACAACGGTTGTATGGGCGTGTTTGATCCACGTCCCGGACGCGCGGGTTCGATCGCACCCGGAAAATCACGCTTCAGCTCGCTTTGCCCGACGATAGCCTTTGAGGATGACGAACCGCGGGTTGTGATCGGGGCACCAGGCGGCACACAGATTGCGATGGGTGTCCTGCAATCATTGCTCAATGTGTTGGACCATGGCATGAGCATGACCGAAGCAGTTTCCGCGCCACGATTTTCTGCTACCAGCAATCTGATTGATATCACCAATCGTATTCCTGAGTATTCCGTAGAACCATTGCGTCAGCAGGGTTACGAGGTTGTGCGTTGGCCGAATACCTTCGAGTTTGCGCGGGTGCATGGAATCGAAGTTGTAGATGGACAGCTGCGAGGTGGCGCGGATCCAGGTTCTGATGGGGTGGCCCTGGGCGTGCGAGCCTAGGACAGTTTGCTACCAATGTTCGGTTATTCAGAAAAGAAGCTCGCGAAAGAAATTGCCAGGGTCGCGAAGTCAATCGATCCATCACTGCTAGCCGAATACATATCTGATGCGAGGGAGGTAAGACTTAAATCACAGGCCCAGGATGCCAAAGATCCTGTGTCGATCTATCTTGGCAATCTCTTCCTCAAGTTGGAGAACATGTCGAAGAAGGAGCGGCTCAATTCGATTGATGCCTTTCTCCGCGATGTGTTGACGCCACCGGATCTATCGCCGGATGAAGTAATCGATTCGTTTGCCTTGCGCGTACGCACTGATTTCGACATGAGTTTTCGTAACAGCCACTTCACGCAGATGGGGCATACGCCACCGTCGTCCGTTCTGTATCGACGCGGTGATCTACTTGTAGAAATTGTCTCCGACAGCGAGGAGTCGGTTGCGACCATCAGTCCTGAAGATCTTGCTGAGTTGGATGTATCTCAGGAAGAAGCGATTCGAATTGCTGGCGCTAAGCTCCGACGCTACACAGACTCTGAGCAATGGCAGGAGTTGGAGGAGTCGATCTGGTTGTCGACTTACCAAGATGACTACGACGTTGCGCGCCTGATGGCTGCTGATGACAATGTGGTTCTGCCGATTAATGGCACGCCAATCGTTTTTGCCCCCTCACATTCCGTTTGTCTTGTCACGGATGCGATAAATGCACACACCCTTGCGAGAATGATAGAGATTGGCAATGAAGCCGCTCAAAGCCATCGACCTTTTTCTCAGTTACTCTGGAGTACGAGGGATGGGCGTAACTGGGAGGCGTGGCAACCAGAGGCCAATACCGACGGCGTTGATGTTGTCGAACTGCAGACAATCAGGGAACTCGCTGGGCAGTATGAAGAGACGAAGGACCTTCTTGAGCGTGCATTGGGTGAGGATGTTTTTGTCGCGTCCTATCAGGCTATGGAATCGTCAGAGGGGCTAGTTTCCTATTTCGCCTACACCTTTGATCTCCCTACCTGCTTCCCGCACACGGATTTTGTAGCGCTCGTAGATCCTGAACGTTCGGGGGATGATACCGTTGTCGGACGCGTCAGCTGGGATGAGTTCGCGAAGGTACTAGGTCCCGGATTTGAAGATGTACAAGACGTTACACCACGCTGGATTCGAGTTTCAGCAGGTTTGAATTCGGAACAGAAGACGAAACTGAGTGAGTTGGCACGACCATTGTGACGAAGCCAAACTGCTCGACTCCGATAGATGAACTGGTCCAACTGGCGGAAGAGGTATCCGCGAACAGGGGTTCTGTACGTGTCTGACCTTTTCCAAGATCTACCATGAAACCAACAAAATCACTGGCTTTCTGTTCTAGACTTGTCCAAAGCAATCTAGCACAATCCAAAAACCTAGTGTAGGTTTTTATGTAGGTTAAATCCTTGGGCCAAAGACTGCCCCGCACCGCTAGAGCCGTTCTCTCGGCAACCAAGATTAAATCTCTGGCTAGGAAAGCAGAGCCATGCTTCGTGCCCGATGGCGGTGGGCTTTATTTCCAGGTCAGCAAGCAAGGCTATGCCAGCTGGGTGTACCGCTATACGGTTGATGGGAAGCAGCATTGGATGGGGTTAGGTCCATATCCTGATGTAAATGCAACTGAGGCCCGAGAGCTGGCATCAAAAGCTCGGGGGCTGCGCCGAAAGGGTATTGATCCTTTACTTCACAAAAAGCAGAAAAGGCGTCAGGGAAGGGCAGTCATGGGTGTTCAACGAACATTCAAGCAGCTGGCGAACGAATACACGAAGGCCAGGGAAGAAGCTTGGAGCGCGAAACACGCCAGGCAATGGCAAGCGACGCTAGAAGACTACGCTTACCCTAAAATCGGAGAGTTGTATCCTGATCAGGTAACGCTGGACCACGTTGTTTCGATCCTGAAGCCTCATTGGTACTCCAAAGGCGAAACAGCGCGACGTGTGCGTGGTCGCATCGAACGTGTCTTGGACTACGCAAAAGCGCACGAACTGCTCACTGGGGAAAACCCTGCAGTTCTTGGGCCTCGCCTCAAGGAACTCTTAAGTGACGACGCGGTTAACAAGAAACCCGTTCATCTTGCAGCGTTGCCATACACGGACATTCAAGCGTTTATCCTGGATCTCCGGGCCAAGGATGAAATAGCTCGGCTGGCTCTTGAGTGGACGATATTTACTGCGTCGAGGACTGGTGAGGTGATGCAAGCTCGCTGGACCGAGATTGACCGTGCGGCCGCTGTTTGGAACATTCCCGGTGAACGTATGAAGCATGGCTTCACTCATCGCATACCGCTTTCAAGCGGAGCCCTGTCGGTTCTGGATCGATTGCCGATTGTGGACGGTTCAGATTGGTTGTTCCCCGGTCACAAGCGCAACACTCATATCAGCAACAATGCGATGTTGGCGTTACTGAGGAAACGTATGGAGGACTGGCCGGGTGTCACGGTGCACGGATTCCGAAGTACTTTTCGTGACTGGGTTGCCGATCAAACCAGTTATGCAAATACCGTTGCTGAAAAGGCGTTAGCACACTCCATCGGTGATAAGACTGAGGCAGCGTATCGCCGTGGAGATATGCTTGAGAGGCGCCGGCCGTTAATGGAGGACTGGGCACGATTCGTCAATAGGCAACCTATGGGCGGTCAGGTGGTGAAGATCGGTGGGTGAAGTCGAAATCACAGGCAGGGAACTGCTTGAAGAACTTTACCTGCTTCGCGCTGATTTCGAACAAGGAGGTGGAGATTTCGCGATATTCGAATCCTTGTGGCTGACATCTAGGAATGGAGTTGATCCACCCACATGGGCAACCGCGGAAATCGCAGAGCGGTGGACTGGTTTCAGATATGGTCAGACAAGGAGTTGGGAGCATGTTTTTAATGTGCGCGACACAGCCTCCCGTAAGTTGCACAATATGATAGAGATCGTCCAGATTGACGGTGTAAAGCTCCCTAGAATCGGGGCGCTCGTGTACTTAGTTTCCAATTCAACAGAACCGATCAGCCAGGTGCTTTTCGACGAGATTGGGGACAAGCTTGGAATCAGTGGGTCTACAGCTCGTGATTGGTGGTATCAACGAAAAAGCCTACGTGACCACCTCCCTGATTCTGAGGAGAAACGCACATTAGAGCATCTTACTGACGATCAGCTGATCGCATACATCTACCCATCCGTTGATCGGGACCGCTTCAATTGGCTTCTTTGATCGAAGAATTACAATTCTCTCAACCGTTTTTGGAATTACATTACGCTTGAACATTCTTAGCCTCTCTTAGACAACTTAAGAAAGAGGTTCAGATGAGACTTGTTAGAGAAGCCGAACGTGAGCGGATAACTGGTTGCCCGAGATCAACTTGGTATTGGCTGCAAAGTAAAGGGGAGGCTCCGAAACCAGTACCCCTTGGTGCGAACACCGTTGCTTGGATTGAGCAGGAATTGTTCGATTGGGTGCAGGAAAGGATTAGCCACCGAGGCGAGCCGAACGCTATGAAAGAAGCCCGTATCAAGGCCGTTAAGGATGCCAAACGCGTGAAGGAGTCGGAGGCTCAAGGCGCATAATGATCATCGACACCAAGCCCCGGAAGGGACTTGGTATTGTCGACAAGGCGGGTAAAAAGGTCAGGGTCAACCAACCTGTCAGCGATCATACCAAACCCCAACCAACATTTCTAAGGCGCTCGTCGTGAAGTGGTTTAAGCACCCGTCAGATCTTCGCGACGATGACCGAGTAGCAGATTTTCTGGATCGTTCTCGCGATCGCCACGCCTACTACAGTGTTTTTATCGTTCTCTGCGAGCACATTGCCCGCTCGATGAATGCATCCCACCCGCTCCCCACTCGCGCGTTGTCGGTGGCCAGCTGGTGCCGTGCTTGTGATGTGCCCGTAAACAGATGGGCAGCGATATGCGAGCACCTTACGAGCAGCGGGCTAGCAGAGATCGAGCAGGTCGATGGCAAGCAGATGATCACCGTGCCTTTGCTGTCCGACTGGATGGACGAATCGACAACAAAGCTCCTGAGGCGTTCCGGAACAGCTACGGAGGAAATCCGCCCAGAGAAGAGTGAGAGTAGAAGAGATAAGAAAAGAATAGATGAGAGTGAGATGAGAGAAGAAAAATCACTCAGCTCTTCTGATGAATCTTCTCCTGTCGCTGACCCCTCACAAACTCCCTGGAACACGCTCGATTTGCCAGGAAAAGTCGACAACCTTCTGAATACGGCCAGTCCCATGATTTTCAGGGACGGACGGATGGACATAGCGATGCTCGCAAAAACCATTAACAGCCGTGATGGAACACCAGGAGAACCCAGTCCCAAGTTTTACAACAGCGTCCGCAACTGCGCAGAAGCGTGGGCCAGGAACAACCCAACACCAAAACCCATAGGAAGCACAAAGCTATGAACCGTTATTCTCCAGATGTTGCTCGCATGCACGTCCAGTCTACAGTCGAACAGATTGTTGTCCGCCTTCGTGGCTTACCAATCACCATAAACGCAATCACCGCCGTGGTGTTTTCTTACATCCGGAACGTCCAGCCTGAACTCCTGGAGGTCCTTAAAGCTGAAGACGTGAAGCTGATTGTCGAGGAGGTGGCGTCATGAGCCACCAGTGCAGCCAGTGCGGTGGTTACTCACTGCAGCCTGTGATCTCAGGTGAAGACGAGATCGGTAAGTTTGTAGCAGCCACCATGGATACGATTGCTGACGCGGCGGTTGAACTTCACCTCTGTCCGGCCTGCGTCATGGCAGTTCTGGCCTTTCGTGTGTTCCACGTAAACAGGCTTACACACGGAGAGAAGTACATGTGCGCTTTGGAAACCTGGATTGATGAGGCTCGCAGGGAAGACGCTGGTTAGTGAACACGCCTTATGATCAATTGCTTCGTCTGATAGCCGCGTTGGAGAGTGATCAAACGGTACCGAGGGACGTGGCTGCTTGGTTGCTCCAAGGGATCGAGTCGTATCGAGAGTGTACGGTCAGCTCGTTGGACGAGGCATTGGCACTTGATGCGGAGTCGGGGGGTTACTTCAAACGACCTCACGTTGCAGAGAAATACTCATCGCGGTCAAGGATGATAAAAACGATAGTTTCCACCATGACAGGAACGGACAAGGACAAGGCGACTCAACTCGCTTGTCTTATCAAATCTCGTGATCCAAGCCTTCAACAGTTGTTCGAGTTGGGTGTGAACGTCCCGGAATCGCCCAGGCAGCTCCTTCGCATCATCAGATCGCGTGAGTAGCCCCGCCCCGGTTGGGTCCTTCTGAGGGATTTGGCGTATGAGGAGCGCTGCGCCGCGAAAAAGCGCCAGTCTCTACAGCCCATGGGGGGTGGTCACTTCAGAATTGATTGTCACTGTTGTTGGCCGCGGAAAGTCACAACGTCGCCTCCTGGAACGTCACAATTTCTCACCTCGAGTTGTCACAGAAAAACCACGAGCTCGGGCACAGCTTTTGCGATCGCAACGTCACAGTATCGTTCCTGGCCACGTCACACTTTTGGCCGCAGCGCCGACACAGTATCCGCCGACGTCGGGTCACAGTACTTCATAGACATTCCTGACTATCAGCACCGGCCCGACACGGTCGGGGGTGACTACACTGCAGTTCGTCATCACCAATAGACGGATTTGTCTACAGGATCCGCAAATGGCAGTGGTGACAGATACCCCCGACTATTTGTCACCTGGAAAAATTACGTTAGGTTCGCCCATTGAAACGTGCCGGAACTGGATCAAAGGAAAATTTGTGAAAAATTTTGTTCAAAACGGAGCGTCATTGGCCAGAGCTGAAACTGGCACCACCGCTGCAAGAAATTCGATTAGCGCCAGCGGAGAGCTGTTGCTCTATGGGCAGATTGGCGACTGGTGGGATGGGAACGATGCGCTCTCCATCGTCCAGCAATTAGAACAACTGTCCGGCGATGAACTTCACGTACGAATTCACTCGCAAGGCGGTAATCTCGTGGAAGGCTTGGCGATTTACAACCGACTCAAACAATCGCCCAAACGAGTTGTTGTTCATGTCGACGGGATGGCGTTATCAATGGCTGGCGTTGTCATGTGTGCCGGTGACGAGGTGATCATGCCGGACAACGCGCTGTTCATGATGCACAAGCCTTGGAATGAGATTAAGGGCAATGCTGAGATGCTGCGCGAAGCCGCTGAAAGTCTCGACATGCTTGAAGAGAGTCTCGTACCGATCTATATCGCTAAAAGTGGCCTTGGCAAAGCAAAGATAAGCGCGATGCTCCAAGGCGAGACATGGTTTAACGGTAAAGAAGCTCAGGAGATGGGCTTTGTCGACACCGTGATTGAATCCGTCCAGGTCGCTGCCAATTTCGATGTATCTAACTTTGACGCGCCAGCGGACAAACTTGCTGCGTTAATCACAACTACTACTGAGGAGATCCCCATGGAAACAGCTCAAGGGAATGGTTCGGCTGGCACAAGTACAGTCGATGCTGCAGCTGAAGATAAGCGGGTTGCAGGTATCTTAAAGGTATTTGCACAAGCTCGAAGCCTGAACGAAATCGACCAAGGACTCGTTCATGAATGGATTGAGGAGGGAATTACAGCCTCGCAAGCTCGTGAGCGGATGCTAGATATTGTAGCCGAAAGCGATGCTCGCACTTTGCCAGGCGGTGGACACCTTCGTGTTGGCGACTTTGGAGGGGGCTTCGGAGCAAGTGGTCGCGACTTTCACGCGGCCGCCGTAGATGCACTGGCGATGAGGAACGGTATCGCCGTTGCTGACCCCCATCCGGCTGCCGGTGACCTCCAGCGGATGTCGGTAGTCGATATGGCAGAAGCTTCGCTTCGGAGCATCGGAGTTAATACCGGGGGAATGAGTTCTTCGGTTATCTTGTCAAAAGCGCTGCATCACTCAACCAGTGATTTCTCCTTTATTCTCGCTGACGTTGGGCATAAGTCTCTGCTGGAAGGATATGAACTAGAGCCCAATACAGCCGAAGGGTGGACTTCTGACGCTCCGATCGTCAATTTCAAACCTCAACACCGGGTGCAACTGTCCGAGGCACCTGATTTTGATTTGGTGCTTGAGAACGGAGAGTACAAAGAGGGTACGTTTGGGGAAAGCGACGAAGTCTATCGCTTGTACACGTACGGGAAGCTCTTTGGGATTTCCCGGGAAGCAATGATCAATGATGATCTTTCGGCGTTTACTCGAATCCCGCAGGCCTTCGGCCAATCTGCACGTCGCCGAGAACTGGATATTGTCTTTGAGATTCTCACCGGCAATCCAAACATGTCTGATGGAAATCCGTTGTTCGATGCAAGTCATGGCAACCTTGCGGCAGCCGGTGCTGAACTTTCAGTCAATTCGCTCGGGGAAGCACGTGCAGCAATGCGCAAGCAGAAAGGTCTTGCTGGCAAGGCGGTACTGAATATTGCACCCCGATACCTCATCGTACCAGCCAGCCTGGAAACGGCTGCAGAGGAACTGATCAACAGCCTGGTCAACCCAGCCCGTTCGAACGATACCGGCATGGTCCAGTTCATCCGTTCGCTAAGCCTTGTGGTGGATGCTCGGCTCGACGAGTCGAGTGAGACAGCGTGGTATCTCTCAAGCTCCCCAGCACAAATGGAAACGATTGAGCGCGGATACCTCGACGGCATGCAGGGCGTGTACATAGAAACCCGCGAAGGCTTCGAAGTTGATGGTGTGGAGTTCAAAGCTCGGATCGACTTCGGTGCCAAGGCGCTCAACTGGCGCGGCCTTTACATGAACCCAGGAGCTTAATGGCTTCAGCACGGCACTGGGAATTGGCGCCTCCAAAAACCAAAGTGCTCGGTGTCGTGCTGTAGCCGCCTATCGCGATGACCAAGAGAATTGAACAGTTAGCCGTAGATCTGATCGCCAGAGGCGAAAAGTTCAAGGCTGAACTCGCGTCATCTCAAGGTGATGCAGAACGTTGGGGTAAGCGAGTCTCTGCGGGTATCGGGAAGGGGACTACCGCGCTGGCCATCGCTGGCGCAGCTGCAGCGTCTCTTACGGTCAAAACAATCCGGCTTGCAGACGAGATCGCAAAGAACTCGCGAACAGCTGGCATAGCTACGGACACCTATCAGCGTTGGGAATTTGCAGCCTCCCAGTCAGGAGTATCGAACGAGAAATTCGCTAGTTCTCTGGAAAGAGCCACCAAGCGGATAGGTGAAGCCGCTCGTGGGTTCGGTGGCGCAAAGAAGACGTTGGATGAATACAACATCAGCGTCTTCGATGCAGAGGGCAATATCCGCTCTACAGAAGCCGTAGTGCGCGACTTTTCCAATCGTCTTTCCGAAATGAGTACGGCGCAGGAACGCACAGCTGCTGTTACAGCCTTGTTTGGGCGAGAGGGTGCCAGAATGGCGCTGTTGCTTGGTCAAGGGACAGAAGCGTTGTCGGAGTTCGAAGCCCAAGCAGATAGGTTAGGACTGGTCATAGATCGAGGTATTCTGGAGAAAGCTGAGCAGGCCAACGATAAATTCGACATCATGGAGCGGATACTCAAGGCCAGGCTTATCTCTTCATTGGGTCGCCTCTTTCCTACTGTGATTGAACTCGGCAACGCTTTTGCATCGGCAACGCCGAAGGTAATCGAGTTTTCTGATGCGGTGCTCAACCTTGCCAGCAATTCGAATAAGGCGAGAATCCAGAACACCATTAGAGCGAACAGAGAGCAGATCAAAGTTCTCAAACAGGATCTTGAATTGATCGACGTGGGCGCGCTCACTTCAGCCTCGCCACTTGCTCGTGATGCGTTCGATCCTTTGGGGCAGTTCGACCTCTCCTCACCTGACGCCCAGGCTATTGCGAAGCAGAAGATCGAAGAATCGATCAACTTCCGCAAACGCCAGATCGATAAGCTCTACTCAGAGTTAACGGCCTACGAGACTCAAATTCGAAAGCGTAGTGCAGATCTGATCAATCCTGAGAATCTTTTGATTGGGAGTGGGGCCGGTGGCAGTGCGGCCGGTAAGACGTTCGAGGAGTTGCAAGCCGAGGCAGCCGAAGAGGCGAACAGACGACGCCTCCAGTCCATGACGGATCTGTCTACAGGGTACCTGGATCGAACTAACGCCTTGTATGAAGCATCTCTTATCCGTGGCATGACTATTGAGGAACTCAACACAGAAGCTGCTGAGCGCGCCTATCAGCGCAGAATCGAGTTGCTTGAGGAGTTCTCGGAGAACTACCTGGATCGAACCCAGGAGTTGATAGACAAGGAAAATGAGAGACAGCAGAAGCAGCTGGATGTTCAACGCGAGATTCGAGATGCGAAGCTGCAAATGGCCGAGGATTCGTTAGGTGCGCTCGCATCGCTGGCAAAAGAGGACAGCAAGCTTCAGCGGATCTTGTTGGCCGCTCAGAAAGTTGTCGCATTGAACAAAGCCCGCATTGCCCTCCAGGAGGCCGTCGCTAAAGCCAATGCGTTGGGCTTCCCGCAGAACATACCTGCAATCGCCCAAGCTGTTTCAATTGGCGCTGGTGCGATTGCCACGATCAAAGGCATCAACGTCAGTGGTGTGGCTCACGCTGGCTTACAGAACGTCCCACGGGAGGGCACATACCTCCTGGATCGGGGTGAGCGGGTGGTGTCGCCCAGGCAGAACCAAGATCTGACGGCTTTCTTGAGAAAGCAGAACTCCTCTCCAAATATCCAAGTAGTTTTCCATCAACACGGGGGTGTGATCGACAGCGATGTCCGGGAGGAGCGAGGGCCGAATGGTGAAATCAGGCTGTTAGTGGAGCAGACGGTTCGCCAAGTCTTTACTGAGGATGTTCAATCCGGTCGCGGGATCGAACCTATGTTTCGTGAGAAGTACGGGCTGGTGAGGCGAGGGGCTCGATAATTTGTGTCGCTGTTACCTGGAATGTTAGAATCCGGGCTTCCGTAACATTCAAGCTAAGGAGGTTTCTTTTGGCCAACTTTTTGAATGTCCCGACCCGATCCACCCCTGCATAGGTGAAATCGTCGCTCTACGGGATACGGAATGGAACTAGAGTAAGCAGTTACTAAAACTGAATGGGCGCAGGACTGAATTGTGGCGAGGCTGCGATTTGGTCTTTAAACACTTTTTCTGGTGCCGCCGACCTTGTTGAAGTTCCTGCCCCTGGAAGGATGCAGCTGGATGGGGCCTCGTGAAACTGTTTGCGTGATGCTCATGGTGGATGAGGATAGCTTGAAAGCCCCACGGGTGACGAGAGTACAGGTATGGTGAAAGCCAAAGGTACGTACTGATCGGGAAAGTGGGGTCCGTTCCTCTTTGCAGTCTCTCCCGCTGTCACACCACTAGGCAGGTGTCGCCGTCAGTTAGTTTAACTGGAGGCGTCCCAACCACCTTGCTCAGCTGACACAAACTGAATGCTATCCATGAACATTTCCCTCGCGAGCGCATGTCTCAAACCCTTGAGTGTCCAAGTTTTGCTCACGATATAACCACCGGTCTCGACCGTTGTTAGTCTGGCATCCACGTCTATTTCAATCCTGTCAAATTCCGCAGCGCACTCCTCTGCACTCATCTCTGCGGTGATCGCTTCGTAACGAGCGAGGGCTATCCTTGGGGGCGTTTTCATCACCAGGTGCTGCTTGTCCATATTTCCATCGGCAATGTCACCCACAAGATCTTTGATTAGCACCTGTTGGGCTTGGCTCAGCTTCGTAAAGTCTTCGATCTTTTCCGTCGTTTTACTGGAAAACTCTGCATCGAGTTGGTCACCCAACGCGGCGCTCAGTGCTGAGTGAAGGGTTTCTAAAACCTTGATCAAACTTTCTCTGGCGCCCGGTTCGAGAACTGAAGGCTCAGTGTGCGGTTGGTGTATGCATGACTTGATTAGTTCCAAGCATTCAGACGTGTAGCACAGCGTGTTTGCCAGGCTTTTCTGGTCATAGAAGGGATTGTTTTCGAAAGGATTATCAGTGCGCGTAGGATTTTTACGCTCGGCGTTGTTTTCTTCAGACACTTGCCACCTCCCGCACAGGCTTTTCAGACAAAACAGACCACCACCCCTCGCAAAGGCCCTGGAAGTAGGATCTGTCTTTTTGCGCGGTCTCCAGCCAGCGATTCTCGCGGGAAAGAACGTTGACCGCCTCATAGAAGGTTCCGGTCTTAGACGGGGCTTCAGTGGTGTTCAGCTCCAAGTCACCGTGATCTTTTGACAGCACTCGAAGGACTGCTCTTGCGAGTTGCTGTTGGTAGAAGGGAGGTGTAACGGGTGTTTTGTTGGAATCCACCACGACAAACTGCGTGTCTGGGGATATGGGCTTGGTTCGGTTGACCATTGTTGACTCCAGATAGATGAGAAAGCTCACATCGCAACCTGTAGGTTTTGATGTAGGTTATTTCAACAAGTAGTGCTGAGAGCCAATAAATTCGAGGCATCCTGGCGGAAGAGGTAGGAGTCGAACCCACCAGGCAGGTACTCCCACCTCAACGGCTTTGAAGGCCGCGCGCCCCACCGGAGACGATGCTCTTCCGAGAGGGATCTTAGCATTTTGCGCGGAGATCTAGCGAGCTAAGCGCTACAAGGTTTCCCGCATTACCTTCCGATGATTCTCTTCTCTGCGAGTAAATCCGCGTCGGTCGAAGTGTTCGAGTACTTCGATTGCCACGTTCCTGCCCATCCCACTTGCATCCCTGAATTCTCGCACGGTGAAAGGTGCCTTGGCCGCGAGCTTGCGTACGAGTTCGGCAAGTTCTTGCAGTTTTTCGGGCAGGTAGTGACGGTGTTCCGCGACGAAGATAACGTAGCCACGTTTGCCGAGCTCTTTCAGATCCGCTTCAAGCTCCCGTTGCGGTACCTGCCATAGTTTCGCCAGGTCGCCGCTGGAGGGAGGCTGTGTCGCGTTTAGAGCCGACTGCAGCTTTTGCCAGCGTGCCTGCAGCGCTTCGGGCAGGGCGGCCTGGTGCTGGGGCAGCTGATAGTTGCCGTTGACCACTTTGAGCTTGCCGGTTTGGGCGAGCGCGCCAAGCACCTGGCTGCGAAAGCGCGGGTCCAGATCGAATTCGTTTTCCTTCAGGCCGGTGCTGTCGGGGTTCGCGTCAAAATGCTGCGTTGCTTTGTCCAGTGCCTGTTTGGCGAGTTGGCCGAGTTCTTTCTGCGCAAGGGTGTAGTCACCGAGCTTGAGGGCTTTGTGTTCTTTGAGCAGAGTCGAGTATTGGTCGTCCGAAAGTTGCCAGTTGCGGGCAAAGTCAGTGCTCTTGAGCGGGCCGTTGTCGAGCAGTTGAGCCAGTGTTGCTTCGGCTGTGTCCAACTGATGGGCGGACAGCGTTTCCAGGCGTTCCGGATTGCGTCGCCGTGGTGAAACGTGTTCCCCGGAATGCACCACACGTCCGCCACCCAGGGTTGTGTCCAACCCATAGTCGCGTATCACAAGTTGGTCCCCGTGATAGGTATAAAGAGGCTCGTCGCAGACAACGTCAACCAGGTGCTGGCTGCCCGGTTCGAGCCGCCCGGAGGCGAGAAGCGCAAGGTGCCCTGTGGTGTGCGCCGTGGCGTGGTAGATGTGCACGGGGGTCCAATGTTTAACCTGGCGTGGGAAGTTACCTAGAACGTTCAGTTCAATGGTCACTTCCTTTACCGGCTCGGGCGGGCGCGCCTGCAGCCAGTCGCCACGTTCTATTTCTTCTGCATCAATGCCGGAGAGGTTGATGGCGGAGCGGTCGCCTTGTTGAACCGTGGCAACCTCCGTGTCCTGTGCGCGCAGTGAGCGGACCCTGAGTTCGCGACCGGTTCCCGAATGGTAGACGGTCTGGTCTACGCTGAGCGTTCCAGCGTGGACTGTACCTGTCACAACTGTGCCCGCGCCTTTGATTACAAACCGACGATCGATAGCAAGTCTGAACGGTTGCTGATCCTGCTCGGCATCAGACGTCATAGCCGCAAGGGCCTTTTGCAACGGTTCGATTGTTAGCGGGTCAAAGGCGGAGGTCTGGAATATGGGCGCGTTTTCAAGAAAGGAGCCAGCGGTAAGAGCACGGATTCGCTGTTCCGTTCGGTCGACCTGTTCCGCATCCACGCGATCGCATTTTGTGAGGGCAATAATGCCGCGCTTCAATCCGATGATGGACATGATGTCCAGATGCTCCTGGGTTTGCGGCATCGGGCCATCATCGGCGGCCACAACCAGCAGTGCAGCCTGATCCTGTGCAACGCCGGCGACCATGTTGTGAACAAATTTCTGATGTCCCGGCACGTCCACAAAGCCAAGACCAAGGTCTTTGTGGTAGGCAAAGCCGAGGTCGATGGTGAGGCCGCGCTTCTTTTCCTCCTCGAGTCGGTCGGTATCTACACCGGTAAGCGCTTTTACAAGCGAAGTTTTGCCATGGTCCACATGACCCGCCAGCGTCACAATCATGACAAGTGGCTCAAAGCTTCCAGAAGTTCTTCTTCAGGTTCGGCGCAGCGCATGTCCAGCCAAACCTGATCTTCATGTATGCGTCCGATCACCGGGGTTGGCAGATTGCGCAGTGCATTGACAAGCGCTTGCGCATCCATCGATTCATGGCTGATAACGAGGCTCATGGATTCGAGCCCCTGGTCTGGTACAGCGCCGCTGCCGATTTGCCCCGAACTTTCGCGTACGGAAGATGAGAGAGATTCGGGCAAAGCTTCGGCGAGACGCTCTGCTCTTGATTGCAACTCGTCTAGAGGAGTTGTCAGAGTCCGCAGCAGAGGAATGTTCTCGCGCAGGGTTTCCGTATCTTCGTAAAGCTTCAGCGTCTCGTTAAGTACCGCCAGGGTGATTTTGTCAGCGCGCAGTGCGCGCTTCAGTGGGTTTTTCTTGATCTGAGCGAGGAGTTCTTTTGACCCGACGATGATGCCCGCCTGGACACCGCCCAGCAGCTTGTCGCCGCTGAAGGTCACAAGATCGATGCCCTGTTCGAGAATCGATTGCGGGGTGGGTTCATGAGGCAGACCCCAGCGTGTGAGATCCACCAGTGTACCGCTGCCGAGATCCACGCAGCTGGGTACCTGTAGCTCGCCACCCAGGGCTGCAAGCTCTTTAGCGCTGACTTCCTTGGTAAAGCCTGTAACGTGATAGTTGCTCGGGTGGACTTTGAGCAGCATTGATGTCTCATCCGCGACCGCTTCAAAATCTCCAAGGTGTGTTCGGTTGGTTGTACCCACCTCGATGAGTTCGCAACCTGCACGCGTCATGAGTTCCGGCAACCGAAAGCTGCCCCCGATTTCGATCAACTCGCCGCGTGATACCGGCACCTTTTTGCCGAGCGCAAATGTGTTGAGGACCAGCAGCAGCGCGGCCGCATTGTTGTTCACAACGGTTGCCGCTTCGCACCCTGTTAGTGCCCTGATGCGGTCTTCCACAATCTTATCTCTATCCCCCCGCGTTGCCTGTGTGAGGTCGTACTCCAGGTTGACTGGGCGGGTGACAAGAGGTTCCACGGAAGACCAGAGCGCGGGACTCAGCAGAGACCGACCGAGATTTGTGTGGATGACGGTTCCGGTGAGATTAAACACGGGCTCATAGGTGCTGCCGCGGAGATTGCTGTGAATGCGGGCAGCATAGCCACCTCCGTCGATTGCCCATTTGGGTACCTCTCTTGAGGCGCGCATGTCTCCCTGCAGTGCGCGAATTGCATTACGCACTTTGCGCGTGCCAAAGATCTCGCAAAGCGCCACAACATCTTCGTTGCCGAGGATCGTTTCCACGGCTGGTAGGTCTCTCAGTTCGGGCATTGGCATTTCATTAAACAGAGGGTGCAGAGTTTACCTAAGCTCGAGTAGGGAGGGGAGGTGCCCCCGTTTAAAAGGGCCGTTAATATCCCTCCTCAAATCCCTACGATCTGAGGAATGGTATGCGCAAGGAGTTACCCGAATCTGGCACAGAGTGGCCGATGTTACGCGAGACGATGCTGGAGTACGCTGGCGGGGACGCACAGTGGCGGGAAGGCAAGCTCGGAGTCTACATCTTTCATTCTGGTGAGGAGGTGATGGACGTGGCGCATGAGGCTTACGGGCTATTTATCGCTGAAAACGGTCTCGGTCCTGCGGCTTTTCCAAGCCTGAAGCGGATGGAATCTGAGGTCATACAGATGGCGCTCCGCCTTCAAAACGCGCCGGAAGAGGCGCACGGTTTTATGACATCTGGCGGCACGGAATCAATTTTGCTTGCGATCAAGAGTTGCAGAGATCGAGCGATGAGCCTCGGACACACGCCGGGTACTCAAAAGTCCGGGGGAATGAATATAGTGGCGCCACAAAGCGTTCATCCTGCCTTTGACAAAGGCGCGCACCTGATGGGCTTGGAAGTGATACGCGTGCCCGTTGGCGACGACTTCTGTGCCGATGTGGGTGCGATGGCGGCAGCGGTGAACGATGACACGGTTATGCTCGTGGGGTCGGCGCCGTGCTTTCCCTATGGGGTCATCGATCCTATTCAAGAGCTCAGTGACATCGCACAAGAGCGCAACCTCTGGTTGCACGTTGATGCGTGTGTCGGTGGCTACATCAACCCCTTCATTGATCGGGCAACCGGCGCGCCCATGCGCAGCCACGATTTTGCGATAGAGGGTGTGTGCTCCATGTCGCTGGATCTGCACAAGTACGGCTATGCAGCGAAAGGTGCATCTACCGTCCTCTACCGCACCAGGGAGCTCGCTGATCATCAGGTCTTTGATTTCGATGCATGGCCTTGTGGGCGCATGTACACGCCCACTTTTGCGGGCACGCGCCCCGGTGGGGCGATCGCGGCCGCCTGGGGTGTCATGAATTTTCTAGGCATGGAAGGGTATGTCGAGCGAGCCGGTGAGATCATCGCAACCCGCCAGAAACTGGTCAGTGGGGTGGAAGCACTGGGATTGCAGGTGTTCGGTGATCCGGTGTCCTCCATCGTCACTTTTGGTTGGGAGGGTGGCGATATTCTGGCGGTCGGTGAAGGGTTGTATGAGTCAGGTTGGTTTTCTTCCCGGGTGGCTAACCCGGATGGTATTCAGCTGATGATTTCACCCGAGCATTCGAAAATCATAGATAACTATCTGAATTTATTAGAAAAGCTTGTCCAGGAAGTATCCACTGGACAGCGGGTCAGGCGAGCTGGAAAGGTTTCTTATAGCGGCTAGCGATAGAAAACTGTAGTCGTTAGATCAAAAAAGTTGTTGTAGATAACGATTAAACCGATTAATTTTCGTTTCCATCAAATCGATTAAAACGATTTAAACGATTATTTCGATATAGTTTAGACCGATATTAGAGATTTGGGTGAAGCTGAAACTAACATGAAATTTCTCAGGTTAGGGTCGAGTGTCTACAATGATGGGTTTGGGCCATCTGCTGATTGGGAAGAACGGGTATGGCAGGGGATGAAGCAACAACATACTTAACACCTACCGAGGTGGCGGGTATGTTGATGGTGTCTCCAATCACCGTTCGCCAATGGGCACAAAAAGGTCTCCTACCCGCGCAAACCACCGCTGGTGGCCATCGCAGATTTCTCCACAAAGACGTGGAACAGTTTGCCCGCAGCCGAGGCATTGACCTCGCCGGTAAACAGAAGACTGTACTGGTCGTCGACGATGATCATCAATTGAACAACTATCTGGTAGCACTCTTGAAAACCCAGGTTGATGACCTGGTCGTCTTGAGCGCTGCAGATGGATTTGAAGCAGGTCGCCTTGTTCAGGAGCATCGCCCTGAACTGGTTATTCTGGACATTATGATGCCTGGCATCGATGGCGTGGCTGTATGCCGGTCCATCAAAGCGGAGCCGAACACGGCGCACGCTGAAGTCATTGGCATGACCGGTCATTACACACCGCAGGTAGAAGAGCGGATGTTGGGGGCTGGTGCCAAAATACTGCTGAAGAAACCGTTCTCTATGGATGAATTGCTGACCCATTGTGGATTTGACTCACTCCAACCTGCATAAGGATCTGTAGGAGGATGGGATGTTGTACGCGGAGTCGAACCAAGCGGTAGACGAGGCCGAAGTGGCTGAATGGTTCCAGGTTGAGGAACCGGCTATCACTGCAAAAGAAAGCACCTCAAGTCGCGCACGCGACTTAGGCGACGCCACAGATATGTATCTGGGCGAAATCGGGCGCGCAGATCTTCTATCTGCGGATGAAGAAAAGGCACTTGCCACGCGGGTACAGGCCGGTGATATGCAGGCCCGTGGCCAGATGATCGAAGCCAACCTGCGACTGGTGGTGAAGATCGCTCGACGTTATCTCAACCGCGGTCTGCCGCTGTTGGATCTCATAGAGGAAGGCAATCTTGGCTTGATTCGAGCTGTAGAAAAGTTCGATCCCAAAAAAGGCTTTCGCTTTTCGACCTATGCCACCTGGTGGATTCGTCAAGCGGTTGAACGAGGGCTGATGAATCAGGCGAAAACCATACGCCTGCCGATCCATATCGCCAAAGAGCTCAACACCTATCTGCGAGCGCAGCGAGAACTGTCGCAGAAGCTCGATGCTGAACCCACCCCTGAAGACGTTGCTGAGCTGCTGGACAAACCTGTGGAGGATGTTCGGCACGTCATGGAAATGGCGGACAATATTGCGTGCACAGAAATTTCTGTACTGGAACCCGACCGCAGCAGTTGGGATACCTTCGGCAGCGGTCGCGATGATGACCCCTGGCAGTTGGTACAGAACAACAAGGTTAAAGCGCACATCGATGAGTGGCTGGTAACGCTCCCGGAAAAATCCTACGAGGTCGTTTGCCGCCGCTTTGGCCTTCACGGACACGACATCACCACGCTGGAAGAAGTGGGTAAGGCCATCGGTCTTACACGTGAGCGGGTGCGCCAGATTCAGGTGGATGCGCTGAAGACGCTACGCGCACTGCTGGAAGAAGAAGGCTTTTCTAAAGATTCGGTCATCATGTAACGAGCCTGACGGTTACCGCAGGGAAGCACCTGCCGCCAGGGAAGGCGGCATATTCTTCCAGCGCTGATCTGCGTTCAACATCCACAACCGACTTGAGCACGAGCAACGTGCCTAGGACAATGTTCTTTTTCTGATAGAGGGTATTGTCATGGGCAACCGTTGCGCATTCATCGGACTCGGCGTTATGGGATATCCCATGGCGGGGCATCTCGTAAAAGCCGGTCACGAAGTCTCGGTATACAACCGGACGGGTGCCGTCGCGGAGCGGTGGGTGCAGGAATACAACGTCGATGGCAAAGCCAGTTCCGCAGCTACCCCGCGCGAGGCTTCAGCTGATGCTGAGTTCGTCTTCATGTGCGTAGGCAACGACGATGATGTTCGCAGTGTTACTTTTGGTGAAGACGGTGTTCTCGCCGGGATGCCGTCTGGCGGGCTCCTGGTCGATCACACCACGGCTTCCAAACAATTGGCTGAACAACTGGCCGCTGTGTGCGCACGGCAGGATATAGCCTTCCTCGATGCGCCGGTCTCAGGCGGACAGGCTGGTGCCGAAAACGGCGCCTTGACGATTATGGTGGGTGGCAGTGAGCTCGATTTTGCTCGCGTTGAACCCCTGTTTTCCGTTTACGGTAAAAAAAGCGCGCTTCTGGGCCCGGTGGGAGCAGGGCAGTTGACCAAGATGGTGAATCAGATCTGTATCGCCGGAGTCCTGCAGGGTCTCGCCGAGGGGGTGCATTTTGCGCAGAAAGCGGGCTTGGATGTCGAGGAGGTGGTCGAAGTCATCTCCAAAGGCGCTGCCCAATCCTGGCAGATGGAAAATCGTGCCAGCACCATGGCGAAAGGTGAATTTGAATTCGGTTTCGCCGTCAATTGGATGCGCAAAGATCTCGACATTGCGTTAACCACTGGCCGGACGCTGGGTGCAAAGCTGCCGCTCACAGCCCTTGTGGATCAGTTTTATGGGGATGTGCAGGCCGCCGGGGGAGGCCGCTGGGATACCAGCAGCCTCTTAACCCGTCTGACCGAGGACGCTTAGCTGGGCGCTAGCGGCCAGTCAGAGGTACGTAGTCGCGCTGCTTGGGACCTTTGTAGAGCTGCCGGGGGCGACCTATCTTGTAGCCGCCGTCGATCATTTCGTTCCAGTGAGAGATCCAGCCCGGGGTTCGACCGGTGGCAAAAATCACTGTGAACATCTCTACAGGAATGCCAATGGCTTTGAGGATGATGCCGGAGTAGAAGTCGACGTTGGGATACAGGCGTTTTTCAACGAAGTACTCGTCCTCTAATGCAATCTGCTCCAGACGCTGCGCCATCTGCAGGGTCGGGTTGTCCTCAACACCAAGCTCGCTCAGAACCTCGTGACAGGTCTGCTGCATAACCTTTGCCCGCGGGTCATAGTTTTTGTAGACCCGGTGACCGAAGCCCATGATTCGGAACGGATCGTCCTTGTCCTTGGCTTTCTTGATGTAGGTGTCGATGTTATCCACGCTGCCGATTTCGTCGAGCATGTTCAAGACAGCCTCATTGGCACCGCCGTGTGCAGGTCCCCATAGAGCTGCGATGCCTGCAGCGATGGCTCCAAATGGGTTGGCGCCGGTACTGCCTGCGAGTCGCACCGTAGAGGTGGACGCGTTCTGTTCGTGGTCAGCATGAAGGAGGAAAATGCGGTCCATCGCGTTGGCGATGGTCGGGCTGACTTCGTAGTCCTCACAAGGGGTTGCAAACATCATGTGCAGAAAGTTTTCCGCGTATGACAGGTCGTTGCGAGGGTACATGAAAGGCTGGCCTTGGGAGTGTTTGTAGGTCATCGCTGCCAGGGTGGGCATCTTCGCGATCAGGCGATGCGCGGTGATGCGCCGATGCTCGGCGTTATCGATATCCAGCGCATCGTGGTAAAACGCGGACAGCGCACCCACCACGCCGCACATGATGGCCATGGGATGCGCGTCTGGACGGAAACCCTGGAAGAAATGCCGCAGGTGCTCGTTCACCATCGTATGGTTTTTGATGGTATCGACGAACTCTGTTTTCTCGGCTTGATTGGGCAGCTCGCCGTTTAGGAGCAGGTAACAGAGCTCCAGGTGGTCAGACTGTTCGGCCAGCTGGTCGATCGGATAGCCGCGATGTAACAAGATACCTTTGTCACCGTCGATGAAAGTGATTTCAGAGTCACACGATGCCGTGGAGACGAACCCGGGATCATAAGTGAAGTAGCCCTTGCTGGTCAGGCTGCCAACATCAATTACGTCCTGGCCTTCACTCGGTGAATAAACCGGCAGCTCAATCGGATCTTCGCCGTCGATCGTGAGTGAAGCTTTTTTAGTGGCATCGTTAGCCATGTAACCTCCCGTCCTTTCGCCTCGAGGTTGCGCCCTACGTTAAAAGAGCGGCACAACTCTTGGGTTTTCTTTTCTAATTTTAGTTCGTATTTTCCAGCCTGCGTGACCCACATGGGTGGATTCGAGCGAGTGATAACTCACCACACAACTGCTCGAACCGGTTCGTCTGGCTGGATTTCAAGTGCGCAAGGGAGACTATAAACCTCACGGTGCGGTGTCAAATGACAATCAGCTGCGGTCTCTATCCCTTCACAATTCAGCGCTTGCGAAAGAATGGAAGGTGTGGTCAGTCGCCCGCTGTCGCGCTGACACCGGCGAAGCTTGAGGGGAAGACAGGCTTGTCGGGATTTGAGAGGAATTTGACCTTAACGCGCCCGTCCTTTGTCGGGATGGCATAGGCGCGCTTTTCATCCACGTTGTACTGGATCTGGTCAGCCTTGATGAGTTCATGGCCTCGTCGCAGCTCGCTGTCGCCGTCACCGATGATAGTCGCGGTTTCCACATTATATGAAACTGTGCGCGCGGACAGTTCGTAGCCGAAACTGGGGTCGGAACTGTTTGTCTGCGCATGACCTGGAGCAGAGCTTGCGCTGTCAATCTGGTCGAGATGCAGGGTCAGTTGGGTACTGCGAAATGTGTAGTTACCCTGACTGGCGGTAACGTTGCCGCGCCAGATCGCTTTTTCGGCCTCTACCAGCAGAACAAAGGAATCTGCTTCAACAACAATAGGCTGGCGCAGCGGTGCAGAGGCCGTTTCAGAGCGAGTTTGCTCGATAGTTGACTCAAGCGAGTCCGCCGATGCGTCCACAGCCGCGGTGCTTACCAGCAATGCGGCGGCGAGAAGAGTCGGAGTAATAATTCCAGGGGGCAGAAACCGTGTGCTACTACAGCGGGCACGTGTGAGCGGTTGTTGTCCAGTATGTTCTATACTTTGGGCAGCTTGTTTACGCAAGTCAGTTTCCGTACGCAAGGCGGTTTGGGAGGTCCACTCCCGAAGACGGCGCGGATCATACGTTAACTTGTGTTGTGAAGCCAGTGCACAAAATGAGTAGATCCAGTGCGACTAAATGCTTGATTGTCTTGGCAATGTCAGGGCGTGAGCATAAAATAGCGCGCCTTTGAATCCGGCCTGGAAACCGGTCACGCAAATGCGTAAGCAATGCCAGATTGGCACGCATTAGAATCCTCAAAGAGTGTGACCGGAAACCGACCAGAGCCAGAGAAAATGTCGGTTGTTTGGACAGTTTGTTCTAATCTTTTGATTAGTGAAGCTGATAGTCTGATAAACAACCGAGGGCTTCCGACCTTCATCCGCGGGGACACAGGAGAACCGCTTGACAGAGAACTTCATGGACCGGATGCGCAAGAGTTCCCATCTTGCGGGTCAGAACGCAGCCTATATAGAGGCGCTTTACGAATCTTACCTGGACGATCCCGGTTCAGTGCCGGACAACTGGCAGACGTATTTCCAGAATCTTGCGCTCACGGAGACGCAATCGGGTCCTGACACGCCGCATAGCGTTGTCATCCAGCATTTCGAACGTCTCGGCCGTAACCGACTGAAAGCAAAACCCGAAAAGGTTGCTACGAGCATCTCGACGCTGCATGAATCAAAACAGATGCGCGTACAGGATCTCGTGCATGCGTATCGTCATCGTGGCCACAAGAAGGCGAATATCGACCCGCTTGGCATGATGGAACGACCTACCATGCCCAATCTGGAGCTTGCTTATCACCATCTGACACCCGCAGATCTCGAGGAGACCTTTCAGACAGGCACTTTTCACTATGAGGATGGCAGTGCCAAATTGCGCGAGCTGATCGCCGCACTTGAACAGACCTACTGCGGTTCGATCGGTGCAGAGTACATGCACATCGTTGATGCCAGTGAACAGCTGTGGGTGCAACAGCGGCTGGAGAGCACGCAGTCCCAAGGCAATTTCAGTGCGGAGCAGAAACGCTCCATATTAGAGCGCCTGACAGCGGCGGAAGGGTTGGAGAAATACCTGCATCGGCGTTATCCCGGAACCAAGCGTTTTGGCCTGGAGGGTGGTGAGGCGCTTATTCCGATGTTGCATGAGCTTTTGCAAAGGCTGGGTTCGCACGGCGTGTGGGAATCTGTGATCGGCATGGCCCATCGTGGTCGCTTAAACGTTCTGGTCAACATTCTGGGAAAAAATCCGAGCGAGCTTTTTGATGAGTTTGATGGGCGGGTCGCCTTCGATTCCGGTTCCGGCGATGTTAAGTACCATCAAGGATTCTCATCCAATGTGATGACCCCCGGCGGCGAGATGCATCTGGCGCTGGCGTTTAACCCCTCACATCTCGAGATCGTGGGACCTGTTGCAGAAGGCTCAGTGCGGGCTCGGCAGGACCGACGGCGCGACTATGCCGGGGATCGCGTGGTACCCATTCTGATTCACGGTGATGCGGCGTTCGCCGGACAGGGTGTGGTGATGGAAACGTTCCAGATGTCCCAGACGCGCGGGTTCAAGACCGGTGGCACGGTCCATATCATCATCAACAATCAGATTGGCTTCACAACGCATCGACAAATCGACGCACGCTCAACTGAATATTGCACCGAAGTTGCGAAGATGGTGCAGGCGCCCATCCTGCATGTGAACGGCGATGATCCGGAGGCGGTGGTTTTTGCTACACAGCTGGCTGCGGATTATCGCATGGAGTTTCGTAAGGACATCGTCATCGATCTGGTCTGTTATCGCCGCCGCGGCCATAACGAATCAGAGGAGCCGATGAAAACTCAGCCAGTGATGTATCAGAAGATACGCTCTCAGCCGACCACTTGGCGACTGTACGTGGATCAGCTGGCGGACGAGGGCATCGTCAGCCAGGACGAAGCGAATCAGCTCGCGGATGTTTATCGGGACCGGCTGGACGACGACAAAAGTGTTGCGCTCAGCATTGTGCAGGAGCCGGACGAGGCGCTTTTTGTAGATTGGGAGCCATACCTTGGCCACAATTGGGATGCCCCGGCAGATACTCGCATAGAGAAGGCAACGATTCAGGAACTCACCCAAAGGTTGATCGATCTTCCCGAAGGTTTTTCGGTGCACCGTCAGGTGGCGAAAATTCATGATGACCGGGAAAAAATGGCAGCGGGTGACGTTGAGTGTAACTGGGGCTTTGGCGAAGTCATGGCCTATGCCACGCTCATTCATCAGGGCGTCCCCGTCAGGTTGAGCGGCCAGGATGTGGGTGTAGGCACTTTTTCGCATCGACATGCTGCGCTTCACAATCAGCGCGATGGCAAACGCATGATCCCGCTGAATCTCTTGAGTGAAGACGTCACATTCGACATCTACGATTCTCTGTTATCAGAAGAAGCGGTGCTCGCGTTTGAATATGGCTATGCCACCACGTCACCCAGCACGCTGGTTATCTGGGAGGCGCAGTTCGGCGACTTTGTAAATGGCGCGCAGGTTGTCATCGATCAGTTCATCAGCTCGGGCGAAACCAAGTGGGGTCGCTTGTGTGGCTTAACCCTGTTGTTACCGCACGGCATGGAAGGTGCGGGGCCGGAGCATTCTTCTGCACGGCTGGAACGCTTCCTGCAGCTGTGTGCGGAGCACAACATGCAGGTCTGTGTACCTTCAACACCAGCGCAGATTTTCCATATGCTCAGACGGCAGGCGCTGCGACCGGCACGCAAACCGCTGGTGGCCTTTACACCCAAATCATTGCTGCGTCATAAACTGGCGGTTTCCTCTATAGACGAATTTGCTGAAGGGCAGTTTTACAATGTGATTGGTGAGGTCGACGATGTCGACCCCAATGGAGTGGATCGTCTTGTTATCTGTTCCGGCAAGGTCTATTACGACTTGCTTGAAGCGCGTCGGGCGGCAGGCAGTAGCTCGGTTGCTATTATACGGCTGGAACAGCTGTACCCATTTCCGGAAGAAGATTTTGCTGCGGCTGTGCGCCGTTATAAAAACCTCAAAGAAGTTGTGTGGTGTCAGGAAGAGCCCATCAATCAGGGAGCCTGGTATTCCACCCAGCATCGCCTGCGTCGGGTAATTCTGGAGCACAACGAGGATCTTTACCTGCTTTATGCAGGGCGAGATGCTTTTGCAGCGCCCGCTGTTGGTTATGCGGGTGCTCACGAAGAGCAGCAGAAACAACTGGTCGAAGATGCGCTCTTCGGCTGATTCATTAATAAGATAACCATCGAAACGGATACATCGAATGGAAATAAAAGCCCCAACCTTTCCCGAATCCATCAGTGAGGGAACCGTTGCGCAGTGGCATAAACAGGTCGGCGAGATGGTGCGTCGCGACGACCTGCTTGCGGATATTGAAACCGATAAAGTTGTGATCGAGATCGTTGCCCCTGAAGACGGCAGCCTGGTTGAGATCATTAAAGCCGAAGGCGAAATTGTTGAAAGCGAAGAGTTAATCGCTCACTTCGAGCCAGGTGCTCAGGTGGGTGTGCCCGACCCCAATCCCGAGAGCCAGGAAGTAGAAGATGAGGCGGGGGGCGCAAGTCCAGCCGCGCGCAAGCTGGCAGCGGAATCGGGTATTGATATCGAAGCGGTTGAAGGTTCAGGGCGCGATGGCCGTGTTACAAAGGAAGATGTTGCCAGGTTTATCGCCAAAGGCGCCGCCACGGCGGATCCGGTTCCCGACGCGCCAGTGGAAGAAAAGTCCATCGACGTACAACCAGCGCCAACGCCACCCGGTTTGGACGCGCTGGGTGAGCGTGTGGAACGACGTGTCCCGATGACAAGGCTGCGCGCGACGATCGCCCAACGCATGGTGGAAGCGCAGCACAACGCAGCGATGCTGACGACGTTTAACGAAGCTGATATGGCGCCGATTATGGCGTTGCGCAAGCAGTACCAGGAAAGCTTTCAGAAGACACACAACGGCACGCGCCTGGGATTCATGTCCTTTTTTGTGCGGGCGGTGACCGAAGCGCTGAAACGATTCCCGGCGGTTAATGCATCGATCGATGGCAACGACATTATTTACCATGGCTACTATGACATTGGTGTAGCGGTCTCCACCGACCGCGGGTTGGTTGTACCCGTTGTGCGCGAAGCGGATGCGTTGAGCATGGCGCAGATCGAGGACCAGATAAACGCCTATGGCGAAAAGGCTCGCTCCGGCAAGCTCACCCTGGAAGATATGACCGGTGGCACGTTCACCATTTCCAACGGTGGGATATTCGGTTCGATGATGTCGACCCCAATCTTGAACGCGCCTCAGACGGGCGTGCTGGGGATGCACAACATTCAGGAACGGCCTGTTGTTGTCGATGGCGAGATTGTCATCCGCCCCATGATGTATCTGGCGCTTTCTTATGATCACCGTCTCATCGATGGTCGAGAAGCTGTACAATTCCTCGTCGCGGTTAAAGGCATGATCGAGGATCCTGCACGCATACTATTGGAACTTTGATTTATGAGTAGTGAATACGATGTAGTTGTCATCGGTGCGGGCCCGGCGGGCTACGCAGCGGCAATCCGCTGTGCGCAGTTGGGGCTGAGCACTGCTTGTATCGACAAATCCGTCGGCAAAGATGGCGGGGCAACGTTGGGCGGTACCTGTTTGAACTGGGGTTGTATCCCCAGCAAGGCGCTTCTCGACGCGTCTCACAAGTATATGGACGCAAAAGAGCATTTCGCGGATGTGGGCATTACGGCTACGAATGTCCAGATTGATGTGCCCACCATGATCGCGAAGAAGGATGAAGTAGTTAAAGGCCTCACCGGTGGTATCGCATCGCTTTTCCAGGGCAATGGTGTAACTGCACTGCACGGTACCGGCAAATTGCTGGCAGATAAGAAAGTCGAATTTGCAGGCGCTGATGGTTCAACCGAAGTTTTGAGCGCAAAACATGTCATTCTGGCTGCGGGTTCAGTACCGATCGAAATTCCACCCGCGCCCCTGACGGATGATTACATCGTCGACTCGACGGGTGCACTGGAATTTGATGCCGTGCCCAAGCGTCTGGGCGTCATCGGTGCTGGGGTCATCGGACTTGAGCTGGGTAGCGTGTGGGCACGTCTGGGTGCAGAAGTGACTGTCCTTGAAGCGTTGGAGGACTTTCTGCCTGCGGCGGATGATCGAATTGCCCGCGACGCAAAACGCATTCTCACCGGCCAGGGCCTGGATATAAAACTGGGCACGCGGGTAACCGGAGCCGAGGTACGCGGTACATCGGTAAATGTCACCTACGAGGATAAAGAGGGTAGTAACGACCTGGTCGTGGACAAGCTGATTGTTGCGGTGGGTCGCAAGCCTGCAACTCTTGATCTGCTCGGAGATGGCACTGGCGTAAACGTCGACGAGCGCGGCTTCATCCAGGTGGATGACCTTTGCGCGACGGATGCGTCAGGTATCTACGCCGTTGGCGACAATGTGCGTGGCCCGATGCTCGCGCACAAGGGCACGGAAGAGGGCGTTATGGTGGCCGAGCGCATCGCTGGCTTTAAGCCCATGGTTAACTATGAAACCGTGCCGAGTGTCATCTATACGCATCCGGAAATCGCCTGGGTGGGTAAAACCGAGCAGGAGCTGAAAGCGGCCGGCGTTGACTATGTTGCCGGGAGTTTTCCGTTTGCGGCAAGCGGACGTGCGTTGGCTGCCAATGATGCGCAAGGCATGGTGAAGGTAATCGCCGATAAAGAAACAGACCGAATACTTGGTGTCCATGTTCTCGGACCTCAAGCATCGGAGATCATCGCTCAGGCGGTGATTGCGATGGAGTTTGATGCCAGTGCCGAAGATCTGGGGCTGATCATGTTTGCCCACCCGACACTTTCAGAAGCGGTTCATGAGGCAGCCCTGGGGGTACAGGGCCATGCGATCCATATGATGAATCGCAAGAAGAAGTGAAGCGAAAGAAGAAGTAGGCGTCAGCGAGGCATTCGAGACACCAGATATCAAGTTTGCGAAGGCGCCTGATCTGCAGCTCACGTAGCTTGCAAGATCAGGCGGCGATAAAATCGTGAAACATCGTTAAAGTAAACGTTTTTACAAGACACCGTTAGGAGGGAAGTCTGTGAATTTACATGAGTACCAGGCGAAGGGACTCTTCGCCGAGTATGGTCTGCCCGTCTCAGAAGGGTATGCGGTTGATACCGCCGATGAAGCAGTTGCAGCTGCTGAGAAAATTGGCGGCGATCGCTGGGTAGTAAAAGTACAGGTACATGCCGGTGGCCGTGGTAAGGCCGGTGGCGTAAAACTGGCTGATACGTTGGATGAGGTCAGAGACTTCGCTAATAACTGGATTGGTAAAAATCTGGTCACGTTCCAGACCGATGAACATGGTCAACCGGTCTCCAAAATTTATGTCGAGTCCTGCACGGATATCGCAACCGAGCTTTATCTGGGCGCGGTAGTGGACAGAGGCACACGCCGAGTGGTGTTTATGGCCTCCACCGAAGGTGGCGTTGAAATCGAGAAGGTCGCCGAAGAAACGCCGGAAAAGATTCTGCGCGCAACCATCGATCCTTATGTGGGTCCGCAACCCTATCAGGGCCGACAGTTGGCTTTTGCTCTGGGTCTGGAAGGCGCACAGATTCGTCAGTTCACCGATTTGTTCATGGGTCTGGCAAAACTGTTTGAGGACCTGGATTGCTCCTTGCTTGAGATCAATCCGCTGGTGGTCACGGAAGAGGGCAACGTCCACTGTCTTGACGCAAAAGTGAATATCGACGGGAACGCGCTCTACAGGCAGAAACGTTTGAGCGAAATGAATGATCCCACGCAAGAAGACGAGCGCGAAGCGCAGGCTGCAGAATACAACCTCAACTATGTCGCCCTCGATGGCAACATCGGTTGTATGGTGAATGGCGCAGGTTTGGCGATGGGCACGATGGACCTCGTTAAGTTGCATGGGGGCAATCCCGCAAACTTCCTGGACGTAGGCGGCGGTGCCACCAAGGAAGCGGTTGCTGAGGCATTCAAAATCATTCTGTCCGATGACGCGGTTAAGGCCGTTCTGATCAACATCTTTGGTGGCATCGTGAGCTGCGCCACCATCGCGGAAGGCATTATTGGAGCGGTGGAAGAAGTTGGTGTTGAGGTGCCGGTTGTTGTGCGTTTCGAGGGCAACAACTCTGAACTCGGGCGCAAAACCCTCGCCGAAAGTGGACTGAACATTATTCCAGGCGAATCACTGGTCGACGCTGTCGAAAAGGCGGTTGCTGCGGCGGGAGGTCAGGCATGAGCATATTAATCGACAAAAACACCAAGGTTATCTGCCAGGGATTCACCGGAGGGCAGGGCACGCTGCACAGCGAACAGGCCATCGCTTACGGTACACAGTTAGTAGGTGGCGTCACGCCCGGCAAGGGGGGCGGCACGCACCTCGACAGACCGATATTCGACACGGTGGCCGACGCGGTGAACGCGACGGGTGCCACCGCCTCGGTTATCTATGTACCTGCGCCGTTCTGCAAAGATTCGATTCTTGAAGCGCTGGATGCTGGAATTGAGTTGATTGTCTGCATCACGGAAGGTATTCCAACGCTGGACATGCTCTCGGTAAAGGCGCGTCTCGATGCAAGTAACGCGCGCATGATCGGTCCTAACTGCCCAGGGGTCATCACCCCGGGCGAATGTAAGATCGGCATCATGCCCGGTGATATCCACCTGCCAGGGAAGGTCGGGATTGTGTCGCGCTCAGGCACGCTCACCTACGAGGCGGTTAAGCAGACCACCGACCGTGGTTTTGGTCAGAGCAGCTGTGTCGGCATTGGCGGTGATCCGATACCAGGCAGTCACTTTATCGACATCCTGGGTCTCTTCCAGGAAGACGACGCTACTGAAGCGATTGTGATGGTCGGTGAAATTGGCGGTACTGCGGAAGAAGAAGCGGCTGCATTTATCAAGGAAAATGTCACGAAACCTGTGGTTGGTTATATCGCGGGCGTTACCGCTCCTCCAGGCAAGCGTATGGGGCACGCGGGTGCAATCATTGCGGGTGGCAAGGGTACGGCGGATGAGAAGTTTGCCGCCTTGTCTGATGCGGGCGTGCGCACTGTACGGAGCCTGGCTGAAATCGGTGACGCGTTAGCGGAAATCACCGGCTGGAGCTAGTCGTAACGTCTTAGCCGCGCTCTTATGCGTTCGACAAAGGCGCGTTCGACAAAGGCGCGTTCGTTGAAAGGAAAGAGGGGCAGATATTTCTGCCCCTCTTGAATTTAGATCATTAATCCCCACATTTTGATCGCATCCGAATCATTGGAGGAACAACTATGAGTGAAACAGAAAACCCTGGAACACAGGAGACGCATCAGTTTCAGACCGAAGCAAAACAGCTGCTGAAGTTGATGATCCACTCGCTGTACTCGAACCGCGAGATATTTCTTCGCGAGCTGATCTCCAATGCATCGGACGCCATCGATAAACTGAGGTTTCGTGCGATTGAGAATCCGGAGCTTATCGCTGCTGATCCCGATTACCGTATAGACATCACGTTCGACCAGGATGCTAAAACTCTGACCATTGCAGACAACGGCATAGGTATGACCCGAGAGGAGGTCATTCAGAACCTGGGCACGATAGCCAAGTCCGGCACGGCTGATTTTCTCGCGAATCTGACAGGTGATCAGGCACGTGATGCTCAGCTGATTGGACAGTTTGGTGTGGGTTTCTACTCCGCCTTTATGGTTGCCGATGAGGTTGAAGTACTAACGCTGGCGGCGGGTGCTGATCCGAGCGAAGGTGTTTCGTGGCGCTCAAAAGGTGAGGACGATTACGCTCTGGCGGCGGCGTCGGATTTAACCCGAGGCACTCAGGTTGTATTGCATCTGACAGAAGATGCCCTGGAGTTTGCAGACGATTTTCGACTGCGCAGTGTCGTCCGCAAGTATTCCGATCACATCGGTGTTCCAGTGCGCATGTTGGAACAGCAGTTTCCTGCTAATGAGGACGATGGCGATGAACCCGCACCTGAACCCCAGATGGAATCCGTCAACTCTGCTCAAGCCCTGTGGACGCGTTCCCGCAGCGAAGTAGAGGATGATGAATACAAAGAATTTTATAAAAGCGTGTCGCACGATTTCGAAGATCCGTTGTCGTGGAGCCACAACAGGGTTGAAGGAAAGCTCGAGTATACGAGCTTGCTCTATATACCTAAGCGCGCACCCTTTGATCTCTACAACCGTGAGGCACCACGCGGCCTGAAGCTCTACGTACAGCGCGTCTTCATCATGGACGAAGCTGAACAGTTTCTGCCGCTATACCTGCGCTTCGTTAAGGGTGTGGTGGACTCCAACGATCTGCCTCTCAATGTCTCTCGCGAAATACTGCAGCAGGACGAGCGCGTCACTTCGATTAAAAACGCGTTGACCAAACGTGTGCTCAGCACGCTTGAGGGGATGGCGAAAAAGGAACCGGATGAGTACCAGGCGTTCTGGGACGAATTTGGCGAGGTCTTAAAGGAAGGCGCTGGCGAAGATTTTGCCAATCGCGAGACGTTGCTCAAGCTGCTCCGCTTCGCGAGTACCAAAGGCGAGGGTGATGCCAAAAACGTATCTCTGGACGACTATCTTGGCCGCATGAACGATGAACAGGACAAGATCTACTATATCTGTGCTGAAACGTTTGAGACGGCAAACAAGAGCCCACACATGGAAGTGTTTCGCGACCGTGACGTAGAAGTTCTGATGTTATTCGATCGAATCGACGAGTGGCTGATGAGCATGGTCACGGAGTTCGAAGGCAAGCAGTTCGTGGATGTCATGCGAGGCGACGTTACCCTGCCCGGAGAGGATGAAAAGGCGAGTGATGATGATGACCAGGAGAAGGATGAACACCCCTTGGTTGAGCGGATTGAGGGTGTCCTCAAAGACAAGGTCGAAAGTGTCCGCACCTCGAAACGGTTGACCAGTTCGCCCGCTTGTCTGGTGCTGGCTGAACACGCCATGGGTGCGCAGATGCGCCGCATCATGGAACAAACAGGCCAGAGCTTTCCTGATGCGAAACCGATTTTCGAATTTAATCCTGATCACCCACTGCTTGTTCGGGTCGATCAGGAACCGGACGAGGATCGGTTTGCAGAACTGGTTGAAATTCTCTTTGATCAGGCGAGTCTGGCGGAAGGTGGGTCTCTGCAGGATCCGGCTACCTACGTGGATCGTATGAATCGCCTGTTGTTAGATCTTTTAGCGCGTTGACAGCAGCCTATACCGTCAGTTCTGTCATCGATTCTGTTCATACGCGGTTTGAGCAGGCTGATCTCTATTATGGTCATGGCACCGACAACGCGTGGGATGAGGCGGTCAGTCTGGTGTTGACTGTGGCAGGTGTTGAGGATTCACGCGACAACCTGGAGCTTGAGTTGCCGATCGGTGTGGTTACCGACATTGTGGATCTGGCCGAGCTCAGAATCAGTCGGCGCTGGCCGCTGCCTTACATCCTGGGACGCTGTACGTACATGGGGCTCGAGTTCAAATTGAAACCCGGCGTGGTCGTGCCGCGATCCCCCATTGGCTATCTCCTGAACGAAGGCTTAGAGCCGTATCTACCATCTCGTGTTGAGAAGATAGTTGATCTTTGCAGCGGTAGCGGTTGTCTGGGGATATTGGCTGCGCTTCAGTATCCGGGCGCAGAACTGGTTTTGGTTGATAACTCTGAGCTCGCATGCGAAACCGCGAGGATAAATCTGGAGTTGCATGGGCTCAGCAACCGCAGTCGAATTTTAAATACCGATGTGCTGGGAGAAGATGTCGCGGTTGAGCTCAGTAGCGCTGATCTGATTCTCTGCAATCCGCCGTATGTGAACCATGAAGACATGCAGGATCTGCCTGCGGAGTATCGCGCTGAGCCGGAAGCCGGCCTTGCTGCCGGTGAAGATGGATTGGATATTTTTTCGCCCCTGCTCCAGACCTTGCTTAACGAAATGGCAGCTGGCGCAACGTTTGTGGGCGAAGTTGGCGATTCTGGCGAAGCTCTGAGCGCCGCATTTCCCGATAGACCGCTCACCTGGTTGGATTTGCCGTTCGGCGGCCGCGGTGTATTTGTACTTGAAGCGCGCAAGCTCACTTCCCATACTGCGCCGGCCAGTTCTTAAGAGAATACGTATTCGATGGCAGGTAACAGCTTCGGACAATTATTTCGTGTCACCACCTTTGGCGAGAGTCACGGGCTCGCCCTGGGTGCCATTGTCGACGGATGTCCCCCAGGGCTTGAACTGAGCGAAGCGGATCTTCAAACCGACCTTGATCGCCGCAAGCCGGGACAATCGAAGTACACCACGCAGCGTAAGGAAGCTGATGCGGTGCGTATTCTGTCCGGTACGTTTGAAGGCGTCACTACTGGGACAGCGATTGGTCTCCTCATCGAAAACACGGACCAGAAAAGCAAAGACTATTCTGACATCGCCGATATCTATCGACCGGCACACGCTGACTTCACGTATCAGAATAAGTACGGCGTACGTGACTATCGCGGCGGTGGTCGAGCATCAGCACGAGAAACCACCATGCGCGTTGCCGCCGGTGCAATCGCGAAAAAATATCTCTCAGGCGTATGTGGCCTGGAAGTGCGGGGCTATGTCAGTCAGGTCGGACCGATTGAACTGGCCGTCAAAGATCTGGATGCGGTTGAGCAGAACCCCTTTTTCTCGCCCGATCCTGACAAGGTGGATGAACTGGCGGCGCTCATCGATCAGCTGCGCAGAGACGGGGATTCTATTGGCGCCGAAGTGACCGTGGTCGCGAGCGGCGTGCCGGTAGGTCTCGGCGAACCGGTATTTGGCAAGATCGACGCGGAGCTTGCTTCTGCGCTGATGGGGATAAACGCAGTAAAAGCTGTAGAGATAGGCGATGGCGTTGAAGTTGTACGCCAGCGCGGCACCGAACACCGCGATGAAATTCGCAAAGAAGGCTTCCTGTCCAACCACGCAGGCGGCGTGCTCGGCGGGATTACCTCCGGCCAGGATCTGATCGCTCGGATTGCGTTGAAGCCGACCAGCAGCCTCACAACCCCAGGCCGAAGTATCAACACCGCTGGTGCGGAAATCGATGTGGTGACCAAGGGACGCCACGATCCGTGTGTGGGTATTCGCGCGGTACCGATCGCCGAGGCCATGGTTGCACTGGTATTGATGGATCAGTTTCTTCGCCACCGAGGGCAGGTCGGCAGCTAAGCGGAGTCGGCGAACTCCGCCAGTGTTTCCATAAACGCGTTTGCTGCATTGCTGAGCACGCGCCGTGGATTGACAACCACCCCCAGGTCTCTAGAGAGATCTGCGGGTAGTGATTCGACAACCTCAACCTCTTTCAGTTTTCCCTGCATACTTTTCGGCAAAACACTCCAGCCCAGACCCACACCGACCAACATGTGGATCGTTTCCAGATAGTTTGTGGACATGGCGGGTTGGACGTTGTGTCCGTGCCTTGTGAACCAGTCAAGAACGATGCGTCCGGTATAGGTTTCAGTCCCGGGTAAAACACAATGGTTTTGTGCAAGCTCTGCCAACGAGGCTTTGTAGGCGCGCCGGTCTACAACAATCAGCGGATCATGCCAGATCTGGTGTACCGCAAGTTCCTCGCTCCCTGCAGGATCCAGTGTCGCTACGGCCAGTTCGATTTGCCCGGTACGTACCATTTCGTGAGTGATTTCGGAGTCTTCAAACGCGATGTTCAATTGGACCGCAGGGTAGGTGCGCCGGAACTTGGTCAGCACAGGCGCAAGCCGGTGTAATCCGATGTGGTGAGAGGTGGCCAGATGCAGAGTACCACCTACGCTCTGAGATAGATTGTTCAGACTGCGTTCTGCGTCTGTCCACAGTTCGAGGATCTGGTAGGCCTTGTCCAGCAGCAAGATGCCCGCCTGGGTGAGGTCCAGACGTTTGCCCACGCGGTTAAACAAGACCGTATCGAGGGACTGCTCCAGGTTCTGAATCCTACGGGTGACTGCGGGTTGCGATAGATGCAGCGACAGCGCCGCGGTTGAGATCGATTGCGCTTCTGCAACCGCGACAAAAGTTTTTAATTCCATATGATTCATGGTTCTAGCCCGTAGCTGTTGGTGACTCTTGTATGCACTATGTATGCGTAGAATGCATTAATTATATAAATAATATGCATTTGTGTAATTTGGAATCTCTCCTTAGACTGCGCGGCACATTCACTCTGGCGGAAAGGTGTACACATGGTGGCGCGCACCCTCTACGACAAAATCTGGGATGCTCACTTTGTCGGGCAACGGGCCGATGGCAACGGGCTCCTCTATATCGACCTGCAATTGTTGCATGAGGTGACCTCGCCTCAGGCGTTTGAAGGCTTGTCAATCAAGTCGCGACCCCTGTGGCGGGTTGGAGCCAACCTGGCCACCCCGGACCACAACGTGCCAACCGAAGGCCGTGAGCAGGGACTTGCAGGAATCTACGACCCTGTCGCTCTGGAGCAAGTGGTTACGCTTGATGAAAACTGTACGCGTTTCGGCGTGGAGCAGTTCGACATTCTGGATCAGAGACAGGGCATCGTGCACGTTGTTGGTCCTGAACAGGGCGCCACTATGCCTGGGATGACGATCGTATGTGGTGACTCCCACACCTCAACCCACGGTGCGTTTGCTGCGCTCGCGCAGGGCATTGGCACTTCGGAGGTTGAGCATGTGATGGCAACCCAGTGTCTGGTACAGAACAAAGCCAAGAATTTTGCGGTCACGGTAGAGGGTGGACTGCAGCCAGGGGTCTTCAGCAAGGACCTGATTCTGCACATCATCGGCAGGTTGGGTACTGCCGGGGCCACAGGACACACCATCGAATATCGCGGCAGCACCATTCGTGCGATGTCCATGGAAGCCCGCATGACCTTGTGCAATATGTCTATCGAAGCCGGTGCTCGAGCGGGTCTTGTGGCCGTCGATGACACCACGATCAACTATATTCACGGACGACCCTTTGCGCCCACCGGGGCGCTGTGGAATCAGGCGGAAAACTACTGGCGTACGCTTGTCAGTGATCCAGATGCGGAGTTCGATGCCGAAATTGTTATAGATGCCACTACGGTTGTCCCGCAGGTAAGTTGGGGGACATCGCCGGAAATGGTCGCACCGATTGATGGCACTGTTCCCGACCCGAGCGTCATGGACGACCCGATCAATCGTGAAGCGACGCAGCACGCGCTTGCGTACATGGATCTTCAGCCGGGTATGCGTATTGACGAAATCGGTGTAGATCGTATCTTTATCGGCTCCTGTACCAATGCCCGTATCGAGGATCTTCGGGCAGCGGCGGCCATAGTCGCAGGTAACAAGGTTGCAGACCGGGTTAAGGAAGCCATCGTTGTGCCTGGGTCCGGTCTGGTAAAGGCCCAAGCAGAGGCTGAGGGCCTGGATAAACAGTTCCAGGAAGCTGGATTTCAATGGCGTGCGGCAGGCTGTTCCATGTGTTTGGGTATGAATCCTGACCGGGTGGGTCCCGGGGAACATTGCGCCTCCACATCAAACCGCAACTTTGAGGGCCGGCAAGGGCATGCCAGCCGTACGCACCTGGTCAGTCCGGCCATGGCAGCTGCGGCGGCAATAGCGGGCAAGTTTGTCGATGTGAGGGAGTTCCACTGATGAAAGCATTTACTACTCACAGCGGCACAGCTGCACCTTTAGACCGGGTCAACGTGGATACGGACCAGATTATCCCCAAGCAGTTTCTCAAGTCGATCAAACGTACGGGATTCGGTGACTACCTGTTTGATGCCTGGCGATTCACCGATGAAGGTGACATCGGTATGACGCCCAACGAGCGGCAGATCAACCGCGAGTTTGTCCTCAACCAGCCGGAGTATCAGGGGGCTTCTATACTGCTCGCGCGGGAAAATTTTGGCTGTGGCTCATCACGTGAACATGCTGTGTGGGCGCTGGCCGAATACGGTTTCGCGGCAGTGATCGCCCCCAGCTTTGCCGATATTTTCCACAGCAACTGCTTTAAAAATGGCCTGTTACCCGTTGTTTTAGATACAGAAATCGTTGATCAGCTTTTCCAGGCTGCGGCGCGCGGCGCTGAGATCACAGTCGATTTGCCAAGTCAGGAAGTGCGACTCGATGGGCAGGTGTTCCCATTCGAAATCGACGCTGGGTACAAAGCCAAGATGCTGGATGGTGTGGACGATATTGATATGACGCTGAAAGAAGCAGACATGATCCGCGACTTCGAAGCAACCCATCGTGCCAACCAACCCTGGCTATTCAGTCGAGACGGATAACTTAAAAGAGAACAGATATGGCCAAATCAATTTATGTACTTCCAGGTGATGGCATTGGACCCGAGGTGATGGGACCAGCCCTCAAAGTCATGCACGCCGCGGCCGACGCGCAGGGCTGTGCTATCGACGTGTCAGAAGGTCTGGTCGGCGGTGCCGCGATCGATGCGCACGGTACCCCTTTGCCCGAAGCGACGCTCACGGCTGCGAAAGCGGCAGATGCGGTGCTTCTTGGCGGTGTTGGTGGCCCCAAATGGGACGAACTGCCCACCGCTGAGCGACCGGAAAAAGGGCTTTTAGGCCTGAGGCAGGAACTCGCGCTCTTCGCCAATCTGCGCCCGGCTTTGCTGTTTGCGCCACTTGCAGCAGCCAGCTCGTTGAAGGCGGAGCTTGTCAGCGATCTCGACATCTTGATTCTCCGCGAACTGACGGGGGGTATTTATTTCGGTGAGCCGCGCGGGGTTGAGCTGCGCGACAACGAACGGGTCGGATTTAACACGCTGGTCTACGCGGAACACGAGATAGAGCGCATTGCGCGGGTTGGTTTTGAACTCGCGCAAAAACGCAATGGCCGCCTGTGCTCGGTCGACAAAGCCAATGTTCTCGAAGTCTCGCAACTCTGGCGGGAAGTGGTAGAGCGGGTCGCAACGGAATTTCCGGATGTGGAGCTCTCGCATATGTACGTGGACAACGCCGCCATGCAACTGGTTCGAGCGCCGAAACAATTCGATGTGATGGTCACCACCAACATGTTTGGCGACATCCTGTCGGATGTTGCCGCCATGCTGACGGGATCGCTCGGTATGCTGCCTTCCGCATCGCTGGCAGCCAGCGGTCAGGGTATGTACGAACCGGTTCACGGTACAGCTCCAGACATCGCGGGGCAGGGGCTCGCCAATCCGCTTGCGACGATTTTGTCGGTTGCAATGATGTTCCGTTACAGCCTGGATGTGCCTGCGGCGGCAGACGCGATAGAAGCTGCGGCGAGCAGGGTTTTAAACAGCGGGTATCGCACGCAGGACATTCTTGGGACAGAAGGCGGCGAGTTTATCTCCGTCAGCACCGAAGAGATGGGTGATCAAGTATTGGCGGCCCTGGCCGCCGTATAAAACGGAAAGTGGTTGAAATGACGGACGTATCAAACGGTTGGAATGTGTGTGTGGTAGGTGCCACCGGTGCGGTGGGTGAGGCCTTGATCGAGATCCTCGAAGCTCGGCAATTCCCGGTGGATAACCTGTATCTGCTTGCCTCAGAACGCTCGGCGGGTAAGCGCATCCAGTTTAACGGCAAGAGCATCATGGTAGAGCGGTTGGATCAGTTCGATTTCTCCAAAGCGCAGATTGGTCTCTTCTCAGCCGGTGGGGATATTTCTGCGGAATATGCGCCCAAAGCCGCCGCAGCAGGATGCGTCGTAATCGACAACACCTCCTTTTTCCGCTACGAAAACGATATCCCCTTGGTGGTACCAGAGGTGAACGCCAACAGGATTGCGGACTACGTCAACCGCAATATCATTGCCAACCCCAACTGCTCAACCATCCAGATGGTGGTTGCGTTGAAGCCGCTGCACGATGCGGTGGGCATTGAGCGGGTGAATGTGGCTACCTACCAGGCGGTCAGCGGGGCTGGCGCGGGTGGTATCCGTGAATTAGCAAGCCAGACCGCTAATCTCTTGAATGCTAAGCCCATCGAGACAAATGTGATGCCGGTGCAGATCGCCTTCAACGCCATTCCCCAAATCGACAAATTCCAGGACAACGGCTACACCAAAGAAGAGATGAAGATGGTTTGGGAAACCGCAAAAATTCTTGAGGATGATGCCATTGTGGTCAATCCAACCTGCGTGCGGATACCTGTCTTCTACGGCCACTCTGAAGCCGTACATATCGAGACGCGCGCGCCGCTGTCTGCAGAAGAGGCGACCGCCTTGCTCGCGGCTGCACCGGGTGTGACCGTGTTCACAGATGAGGAGTATCCCACCGCCGTTGGTGAGGCTGCCGGTGAGGACGATGTGTTCGTTGGCAGAATCAGGAAAGATATTTCGCATCCGCATGGCCTCAACCTGTGGGTGGTATCTGACAACGTGCGCAAGGGTGCGGCGCTTAACAGCGTGCAGATTGCGGAGACCTTGACCACTTACCTGGTGTAATGCCTTGTTAACAGACTCGCGGAATATCTGACAACTTAGTTTTCAAAGTATCCCCTTATTCTCGGGTTTACCTTCGAAATTGCTACACAGGCCACCTAATGAAGCTCATTCTGGGTTATCTTTAGCAGTGGTGTGAACGCTTGTTGTTCGGGTCCTCGGATGGAGGAAGTCGGGACCGATAATTGGGCCCCAAGTTGGACCTGAGGTAGGTCTAAGTTAGGTCTAAGTTAGACCTGAGATGGACCTGAGTTGGACCATAAATCGGACCAACAAAGTTGGACAAAAGGCGTTAATACGTTCGAGAGAACTTGCGCGATGACTGCGCAAGTGAGTTGGCTTTTGGATTTGGCTGGACACACGGACTTGTACAAGAAGAGTAGGGCAGATGCCCATCTAGCATTGGTTCACGCGGGCTCCGCGTGTGTTTCATTTTCTTCTGCAGTTGCTCGGTTGTTGAGACCCAGCGCTGCTCTGCCACCCCTACAAAATTTGAGGAGGGTCTTGTCTATGTTGTTTAGCAAGCGCCGTTGGCGAAGTATGGCGCAACGTCTGGTGTTGGTGCTGCCGCTGGTAGCAATACCGTTTTCTTCCGCCTGGTCACTGGGTCTCGATGAGATCGAGGTGGAATCTGCGCTCAACGAACGTTTTTCAGCGACCATTGAATTGCTCGATGCGCGGGACATGACCAAGGATGAGATTGTTGTATCCATGGCGTCTCGAGAAGACTTTGATCGGATCGGGGTAGAACGCTTCTTTTACCTGACCGACCTGCAGTTTGATGTTGATCTGTCGGGCACTCCCAAAGTGGTTGTATCCAGCGGCCAGCCGATATCGGAACCGTATCTGAACTTCATCGTTGAAGTGTTGTGGCCAAAAGGCCGGTTGTTGAAGGAGTACACAGTGCTCCTCGACCCACCCACCTTTTCTTCAGCCGCAGCACCGGCAGTACAATCACCGGCGAGCGAACCGGTACAGAGCCAGCCGAGCAGATCGGCGCAACAGAGCAGCGCATCACAGCAGGGGACGCGGGTACGCCTGAGCGAACCGTCGACGTCATCTACACGCTCTACCGCCAGTGCCGCTGATTCCGGCGATGGGGTTCTGACCACCAGAGATGACACTCTCTGGAAAATAGCCTCGCGCACGCTCCCGAGTGACAGGGTGACGGTAAATCAGCAGATGCTCGCCATTCAGGAATTAAACCCGCAGGCGTTTATCCGCAACAATATCAACCTGCTCAAAGCAGGCTACCAGCTGCAGATACCCACAGAACAAGAAGCGCTGGCGATGTCACAGGAAGAGGCATCGTTAGCAGTTCGCGACCAGACCAACACCTGGCGTGAACCGACGGAACAGGTAGCCCAGACGTCTGGTAACACTGATTCAAATCCGCAGCTTGCTTCCCAAGTGGACGCCACAACCGCGCCAGCGGCAGCACAGGAATCCGCAGCCAGCAATCAAGGTCAGGTGCGCATTGTCGCGGATGCATCCGGTCTGTCGCAGGGGCTCTCCGATTCCGGCGCTGAAGAAGCCAACCAGTTATTGGAGACGAATGAGACACTTACCCGTCAGGTTGATGAGCTGAACTATCAATTGGATCGGCAACAGGAATTGACGGCCAATCAGATCCAGCTGAAAGATCGGCAGTTGGAAGTGAAAGACCAGGAACTTGCGCAACTGCAGGAACGATTTGCGGCGATGGAAGCACAAATCGAAGAGCTCAAGAATCAAACCCAAGAGACTCGTACCCCACCGCCCGCAGAGGTGCCGTGGTGGCAGTCACCCCTTTTGTTGGGTGGCATTATTGGCCTCTTAGTTTTGCTGCTTGTGTTCATGCTGATCGCGATGCGTCGCAACAAGGAAGAGGTCCGCTACGAAGACCCGGAGCCGGATTACGAGCCTTATGTCGATCCTGAACCGGTTGTTGCTGCGGCTGAAGAAGATCCCGAAGAAGTGGCCGAAGAAGCCGTCGCTTTGGCATCAGAGTCGGAAGATGATGATCTTGTTCTGGATATAGACGACGATCTGGAAACTGACGCTGAAGATCTGGTGAGCGAAGATGTATCCTCCCTGGAAGATGTAGATGGTCTGGAGCAGGGTGATCAGGATGCGGATCTTGAAGGTGTCACCGGCGATGTCATCGGCGAAGCCGACATATATATCGCGTACGGCCGCTACGGGCAGGCTGTCAGCCTCCTGCAGGGTGCGTTGAACAACGATCCTGATGCTCATGAAGTTCGCCTGAAACTGCTGGAAGTCTGTGTAGAAGCCGAGGATCCGAACACCTTTGCTGAGCATGCACAGTACCTGGTTGCAAACTGCGACGATGAAGAAGTATTGATGGCCTGTCGGGATCTCGAGGCGCGTTTGAACGAGAACGTTGAAGTCCTCGATGACGCCCCCGCAGCTGGCGCAGACACTACGGCGGAGGCAGACAGTGCCGAAGCAACGGATGGCGATCTGGATATTGAACCGATCGATATTGATCTTGAGTCATCGGCTGGTGATGAGCTGTCGTTGGAGGAAGATTCCTCAAACAGTTCGAGTGACGACGATCTGGGTGAACTGGAAGACTTTGAACTCGAATTTGATACGGAAGATGCTGCGGTGGAATCGGTAACCGCAGATGAAGGTGAAGCCGGAGATCTTGGCGGTGATCTGGGTATCGACTTCGACCCTGAAGGTGAAGCAGAAAGCGAATCGGCAGCTGCGGATGCCGCAACGGAAAGCGCTGGAGAAGTCAGTGCAGACGCAGATAACGCTGACGATGACTTTGACTTCGATGAAGGGGATGCCGACATAAACGCCACAAAGCTGGATTTGGCAGAAGCCTATATCGATATGGGTGATGGCGATGGCGCGCGCGATATCCTCGCGGAAGTTATCGCCGATGGCAGCGATGAGCAGAAGTCGCGTGCCCAGGAGATGCTGGACGGTATAGAGTCCTGATTCTGACTATCTGATTGGAGATCTCTCATGTCACGGTACGCCGTGGGCTTGAGTTATCACGGTGCCGCCTACCACGGTTGGCAACGGCAGGCTGACTTACCCACTGTTCAAGGCGAGATTGAGGCTGCACTCAGCCGCGTCGCCAACCATTCCGTGAGCATTACTGTTGCCGGTCGAACCGATGCGGGGGTGCACGCAAGCGGTCAAGTCATCGCCTTTGACTCAGTGTCCAACCGTACCGTTGAAGATTGGCTGCGGGCCGGTAACGGTCTCACCAGTGATGCGATTCGTTTCAACTGGGTGCAACCGGTCAGCGCAGACTTTCATCCCCGGTACAGCGCTGCAGCGCGGCGCTATGTCTATCTCTACTCCGATATTTCCCGCGACCAGGGGTCGGCGCCAGATCCGCATTTGTCCGGTTTAACCTGGGGTACCTCTGATCTTGATCCTGACAGAATGCATCGGGAAGGGCAGGTATTACTGGGAGAACATGACTTCACGAGCTTCAGGGCCGCTGGCTGTCAGTCGTTAACACCTCTCCGCAGGGTAAACCGGCTGAGCGTGTCCAGGCAGGGACCGTTTGTCGTCTTCGAAATCGAGGCAAATGCTTTTCTGCTTCACATGGTCCGCAATATTGCATCTGCGCTCAAAGACATCGGCTCCGATCCGGCCCGCCCGGACGGCGAAATAGCGTCTTTGCTCGCCGCGAAGGATCGTCGTCAGGTCGGGAAAACCGCTCCACCTCAGGGTCTCTACCTGGCATCGGTGAGTTACCCTGATTTTGATCTGCCGGAGGATCGTTTACCCGGACTAATACAAGACTTTTAACCCGGGCGAGTCGACGCTAGACTAGCCGCCTTTTACGCCCTCATGACTAGAGCAGAGCCCGGCAAAAAGGCCAGACACAGCACAACGTGGTGCAAGATTTGCGGCATCACTCGGGTCGCAGACGCCCAGCGAGTTGTTGCTGCCGGTGCGGATGCAATCGGTCTCAACTTTTACCCAAAGAGTCCTCGATGTGTTGATCTGGATGCAGCAGCGGAGATCAGCGAGTCAGTGGGTGCTGACGCGATGAGAGTTGGGCTGTTTGTAGATGCGGATGCAACACGGGTCCGGGAAGTGCTGGCCGCGTGTGAACTCGATATGCTGCAGTTTCATGGTGAAGAGACGGCAGAATTTTGCCGCAAATTTCACATGCCATACATCAAGGTGATCAGAGTGCGGTCGGATCGCGACATACGCAGTCAGCTGGCGGACTACCACGATGCCTGGGCCATCATGCTGGATACGTTTGTAGAAAACGTCCCTGGCGGCACGGGACAGCAATTTGATTGGTCTCTATGGCCAGGTGATGTTGAGCTGCCACTCGTCCTTGCGGGTGGTCTGGACGCGGACAATGTGGCCGGTGCAATAAAATCGCTACGACCGTTTGGCGTGGATGTTGCGGGCGGCGTTGAGCAGATTGTTAATGGTAGCCGCCTGAAGGGTGTCAAAGATCCGGAGCTGGTGGATAAATTTGTAAGAGAGGTCAGAGATGTCTGAAGACGTCAAGCCGGGTAGTAATTACGCACAGCCGAACGATAGCGGGCATTTTGGCCAGTTCGGTGGGCGTTTTGTCGCGGAAACGTTGACCCACGCGCTGGATGAACTGGTTGAGCTGTATGCGGAAGCAACTTCAGATCCGGAGTTTATCAGCGAGTTGCGGCGTGATATGCAACAGTATGTAGGCCGTCCAACGCCGCTGTACTTTGCAGAGCGACTCAGCGCAGAGCTCGGCGGTATGAAGGTTTATCTCAAGCGGGAAGACCTGAACCATACCGGAGCGCATAAGGTCTGCAACACGGTAGGGCAGGCATTGCTTGCCAAACGTATGGGCAAGCCGCGGGTTATTGCAGAAACAGGTGCGGGCCAACATGGTGTTGCCAGTGCCACTGTAGCCGCGCGGCTGGGACTGAAGTGTGACGTGTATATGGGCGCGGAAGACGTCGAGCGCCAGAGTCTCAACGTCTATCGCATGAAGCTCCTCGGCGCCAACGTCATCTCGGTTGAATCCGGCTCGAAGACATTGAAAGACGCCATGAACGAAGCCATGCGGGATTGGGTAACCAATGTCGATGATACGCACTACATTATCGGCACTGCCGCTGGCCCCCATCCGTACCCGATGATCGTTCGCGATTTTGCCTCGATGATCGGTCAGGAAGCGCGGGCACAAATTCTTGAACAGGAGGGGGCGCTCCCATCGGCACTGATAGCCTGCGTCGGCGGTGGCTCCAACGCGATCGGACTTTTTCATCCCTTTGTGGACGATCTTGATGTGGCGATGATCGGTGTTGAAGCCGCGGGTTCAGGCCTGGACACAGGGCAACATGCGGCGCCCCTTAACCGCGGGCACGTGGGTGTGCTTCACGGCAATCGAACTTACCTGATGTCCGACGAAGATGGGCAGATTATCGAGACCCACTCGATCTCAGCGGGGCTCGACTATCCTGGTGTGGGTCCGGAGCATTCGTTTCTTAAAGACCTCGGGCGCGCGGAATACGGAAGTGCGACCGATGAAGACGCGATGCATGGCTTCAGGCTGCTGAATCGCACGGAGGGTATCTTGCCTGCGCTGGAATCCAGTCATGCGCTCGGTTGGCTTGCGAAACATGCGTCCAGATTTGCCAAGGACGAGATTGTCATCCTGAATCTCTCAGGCCGCGGTGACAAAGACATCAACACGGTAGCCAAACTGGACGGAATAGAGCTCTGATCTTATGAGTCGAATCGACGAAAAATTTGCTGAACTTGGCCAGCGTAAAGCCTTTGTGGTGTTTGTGACGGCAGGGGACCCAACGCTTGAACACACTGTGGCGGCGATGCATGCGCTGGCCGCTGGTGGAGCGGACATCATCGAACTGGGCATTCCGTTTTCCGATCCTGAAGCTGAAGGGCCAGCCATACAGGCATCTAGCGAACGTGCTCTGGCCAATGGCATGACGCTGAAAAAGGTTCTCGCCATGGTCGCAGAGTTTCGCGAGCGGGACACAACAACGCCGATTGTCCTGATGGGGTACCTGAATTCCGTGCTCGCGATGTCAGACTTCCCTGAACAGGCGGCGCAAGCTGGCGTAGATGGTCTGATCATGGTGAATCTGCCGCCCGAAGAAGCGCTCGTACTGAAAGGCGATCTCAGCGCCCGCAACATCGATCTGATTTTCCTTGTGGCGCCTACCACAACATCGGCGCGTGCAAAGCGCATTCTCGCCGAGGGTAGCGGTTTCATTTACTACGTTTCGCTGAAAGGCATTACTGGAGCAGACCACCTCCGCACGGACGAAGTGGCGGCAAAGCTTGCTACGCTGCAAACCGATCTGCCTATCTGTGTGGGCTTCGGGGTGAAAGACCCCGAAACAGCCAAGTCGGTTGCAGGCGTAGCGGATGGTGTTGTTGTCGGCAGCGCGCTGGTCAACCTGATGGCCGAATATCCTGATGATGTTGCGAAGTGTTGCGCTGCGTTGGAAGCGACCGCACGTGGTTTTCGCGCGGGGATCGACGCCGCTTGAACGCATTAACTCTCGATGAGTGGCTGGATAAGATTTCGGCACACGACTGGCGCACAGCTGGGATGGGACTTGAACGGATGCGGGCGGTTGTACAGCGCCTTGGACTTGAGCGGCCGGGCAAGCACGTGGTTACTGTCGCGGGCACCAACGGCAAAGGGACAACCTGTCATGCTGTTGAACAACTGGCGCTAGCCAGCGGCTTGACGGTCGGCACTACCCTTAGTCCTCATATCGATCGTATCAACGAACGTTTTCGCATCAACGGCCGTGAGCTTGAGGATGCCGAAATCTGTGATGCGCTTGAGCGTGTCGAATCAGCGCGAGGCGACGTAAAACTCACTTACTTTGAATATTCGAGTCTGGTTGCCCTGCTGGCGATGCGCGATCATGACGTTGATGTGGCGGTCCTCGAGATCGGCCTCGGCGGTGAGCTGGACGCGTTTAATGTCATCGACGCAGATATAGCAGTCATCACCAGCATCGGCTTCGACCATCAGGCGATATTGGGCAGCACGCTGGAAGAAATTGGTGCTGCCAAGGCTGGGATACTTCGTCGTGATCAGTTTGTCGTGCTGGGTCCAGACATGCCTCGGTCAGTGATTGAGCGTTGCGAAGAGCTGGGTTTGACGCCGAAAATTCGTGATCGAGACTTTGGTGTGGAATTTGAAGTTCCAAAAGGCGTACAAGACGAAAAAGGTGAAAAAGGCGGTTGGCGATTCGTGGGTGTCGATATCATCGACGGGACGGATGCCAATGCCGATGAACTCTGTCCGTTTGGCAGCGCCTCGGCCCACAATATAGCGACGGCAGCCGTCGCCCTTACGCCGATTGTTTCTCTCACAAACAAGCTCTTACAGCAGGTGTCCGGCTCCCTCGCCATTCGTGGCCGTCTTGAGCGCAGGCACAACAACGGTCGTGACTGGCTGCTGGATGTTGCGCATAACCCGCATGGGATCGCTTTTCTGTGCAAAGAGATGGCGGCGAGAAACTGGCATCTGCCCATTCAATGTATTGTGCTGGGCATGCTGGAAGACAAAGAACACGCCGCGGTTGCCGCCGAACTGCACGCCTTTTTCAAGTGTCCAATAGTTTGCGTGGACACCTTTGGCGAACGCGCGTTTTCGGCTCAGGCGCTGCGACAGGCGATAGAGCAAGAAGCCCCAGGGTTACCCCTGCACGTCGCCAACTCACGCGAAGAGGCGATCAGCATTGCGGAGTCGGCAACTTCCGCAGGGAATGTTATCCTCGCGCTAGGTTCATTCAGCGTTGTGGAACAATTTGCCTTTGCCGAAGAGACGCAGGGTTCTGTTGAAACCGGAGTGATCGGTCGGTCCGATGAAGACATGGGATCCGCAGGAAAACACGGAACTTTCAGTGACAACTCTGACCTAAAGTTTGGACGGCAAGGTGGTTTGTAGGGCAGCGCGATAGCATGCAGGAACAAACTAGATATCGCATCTCCGGCTCGCTATTTCTATTAGCGCTCGCGGTTATTTTTATCCCGATGATTTTCGATGGGGGCGAGTCTCCCGACGAGTCCGAAAGCCTTGTGCGCCCGGCGGTTGAACCAACCCCGGAAGTGGCGCTGTATGAGGAAATTGTGCCCCTGAGCGATGTGGTCGAGCGTGTTGATGAGTTGCGCGGTGAAGTTGATGACGAAGGCTTTACCACCTCCACAGGGGAACGCTTTGGCGAACCTGTGCTCGTGCCGATTACCGATGAAACCAAAATCTGGGCAGTACAAGCCGGGGCTTTTTCAGATCTGGACAACGCCCATGACCTGCGGGCAGCGCTCCGTAACAAAGGCCTCGAAGCCTTTCTGTCCACCATCAAGACTTCGGATGGCCAACTCCATCGAGTAGCGGTGGGTCCGCTGTTAGCCCGTGCGGATGCGGACAGAATTCGCGCAAAAATTGATGGTGAATTTGACTTGGCCCCGCAGATTGTGGAGATGCGTCCCTGATGGTCACTCTTGATATTGCAATTCTCGCGGTCATTGGTCTCTCGGCCATGATCGGCCTCGTTCGTGGATTTGTTAAGGAAGCGCTTTCCTTAGTCGGTTGGGTGGTCGCCTTTGTGCTCGCAATCTTATTTTATGAACAGCTCGCCCAGATCGTGCCGAGTGCCTGGGGCGGGCAGACCGTGCGCAACGGCATCGCATTTATCGGGATCGTTGTGGGTGCTCTGATTGCCGCCGCTATTCTCAGATGGTTCGTGGGCGTGTTGGTTGAATCTACGGGTTTATCCGGAACGGACCGTTTTCTGGGATTTCTGTTCGGCGCAGCGCGAGGCGCGCTGCTTATTGTAATAGCGCTCATGCTGGTAGATGAGTTTGTCGACGATAGGACCTGGTGGCAGGAAGCGAGACTGCCGCCAGAATTTCTGGCCTTTGAGGATGAGGTCAAGGATTTGTTGGGACGCACTGGTGATCTGGTTGAGGAAAGTGGCCTGATCGAAGAGGGGACTGAACAAAGTGGTATTTAGTGCGCACTTTAAGGCGATATGTGCACCCAAACGGGCCTATAATAATCAATCCACTGACTGGGGGTTAGTATGTGTGGAATAGTGGGCATGGTCTCTCATCAAGAGGTGAATCAGGAGATCTATGATGCCCTGACGGTGCTTCAGCATCGCGGTCAAGATGCTGCAGGTATGGTGACCAGTGATGGGAACAGCCTGCAACTCAGAAAAGCCAACGGTCTGGTCAAAGATGTCTTTGAAGACCATCACATGCAACGTCTCCGCGGTCGGGTTGGTATAGGTCACGTCCGCTATCCTACGGCAGGATCGTCCAGTTCGGCTGAGGCGCAGCCGATGTATGTCAACTCTCCCTTCGGTATAGCGCTCGCCCATAACGGCAATCTGACCAACACAGATGCACTGAAAACCGATATCGCAGCGGATCGTCGCCACATCAACACCAACAGCGATTCAGAAGTACTGTTGAACGTGCTTGCGCATGAGCTTTATGACACCGGCGCGTTAGAGCCAACGCCGGATGACATATTTAAAGCGGTTGCTGGGGTGCACGAGCGTTGCCGCGGCGCTTACGCCACCATCGCAATGATCATAGGCGTTGGCGTGCTCGGGTTTCGTGACCCTTACGGCATCAGGCCACTGATCTACGGCCGGCGCGAAACCGAAGCCGGTACGGAGTACATGATCGCTTCCGAGTCGGTTGCACTGGACATCCTCGGCTTCGAGGTGATCGCTGACGTGCAGCCGGGTGAGGCGGTGTTCATCAGTGTCGATGGGACTCTGCATCGACGGGTGTGCGCAGAGAATACCAGCCTTGTGCCCTGTATTTTTGAACACGTCTATCTCGCCCGTCCGGATTCGATTATCGACGACATCGCGGTCTACAAGAGCAGGCTGCGTATGGGGGAACATCTGGCAGATTCCATCTTGAGTCGTTTTCCTTCAAACGATCACGACATAGATGTTGTCATCCCAATCCCCGAGACCGGGCGCACCGCGGCGTTACCGCTTGCGCACCGTCTGGATGTGAAATTTCGCGAAGGGTTTGTGAAAAACCGCTATATCGGTCGGACTTTTATCATGCCCGGGCAGAATATGCGTCGAAAGTCTGTGCGCCAGAAATTGAACGCGATTGATCTCGAGTTCAAAGACAAAAATGTGCTCCTCGTAGATGACTCTATCGTGCGTGGCAATACCATCCAGCAAATTATTCAACTGGCTCGCGAAGCTGGCGCAAGAAAAGTCTATGTGGCTTCAGCTGCACCCGCACTGCGTTATCAGAATGTGTATGGGATAGATATGCCATCCCGGGAAGAGTTTGTAGCCCACGGTAAATCCGATGAGGAAGTGGGGCAGATAATCGGTGCGGATATGCTCGTGTATCAGACCATCGAGGATCTGAAGGCCAGCGCGCGGGAAGGTAATCCCAATATCAAAGACTTTGAGTGTTCAACATTTGATGGTCATTACGTGACTGGGGACATAGATGATTCGTATTTGACCAAGGTATCCTTGGCGCGCAACGACAAATCTAAAGAAAACCGTGAAGCCCAACTCCAATCGGACTCAAACGTTCTCGAACTCCACAACCACGCTTGAGCGTGCCTCAGATCGTGGCGATGTGAAACACCAGATTGAGAACCTTGTCTCATCTTTGAACAGCGTCTTGCTGGGCAAGGAAGAGCAGATCAAACTCGCGCTTGCCTGCCTCCTCGCACAGGGACATCTGCTCATAGAGGATCTGCCAGGCATGGGGAAAACCCTTCTTTCCCACGCCCTGGGACGCGTGTTAGGTCTGAGCTTTAATCGTATCCAGTTCACCTCTGATGTACTGCCTTCGGATGTGATCGGGGCAACCGTCTTTGACAAAGCTGAAGGGACATTTCGCTTCATCGAGGGTCCCATTTTCGCCCAGCTGATCCTCGCGGACGAAATCAATCGGGCCACACCCAAGAGCCAGAGTGCGCTGCTGGAGGCGATGGAAGAACGTCAGATCACACATGATGGCGTGACCTATCCACTACCGGCACCATTCTTTGTTATCGCCACCCAGAATCCGTCTACCCAAGCTGGGACCTTTCCGCTGCCCGAATCGCAGTTGGATAGATTTTTGATGCGCATTGAACTCGGTTACCCCGAGCCGCAGGCAGAAAGAGAGCTGCTGCTTGGAGGAGACCGGCGTGATCGCGCGCTGCAGTTGGAACCGGTCCTCAGTCTGGACGCGCTGAACAACCTTCAGGCGGCCGTTGGTGGAGTGGGTGTATCGGAGCCGCTTGTAGACTACGTGCAGCGACTCGTCGCATTTACCCGTCAGGGTAACGAGTTTGCCTTTGGTCTTTCGCCGCGCGGCGCACTCGCGCTGTTAAAGAGCGCGCGAGCCTGGGCGCTGATACACGATCGTTCCCATGTTGTTCCTGAAGACGTTCAGGCCGTGCTACCCAGCGTGGTTGAACATCGCCTGCGCGAAGCGGCGGATTTCAGCGGTAGCGGCGGGGGCGCACTTGCGCAGCGCTTGTTGGCCAGTGTGGAAGTGGTGGCCTAGAGCACGCCACGAGCACCGGCCATGGACGCCACCGAAATCTCAATTAACCCCCCTGAGCGCACGGAACAGAGCCGGTTGCTCGGCACCCGATTTGCAACCTGGCTCGATCGCAGAATCCCGCCAGGGCGACGCATCAAGCTCAGCCAGGCGAACATATTTATCTTTCCCACCAAAGCGGGTTTTGTGTTTGGCGCGCTTTTGGCGATTCTCATTTTAGGTGCCATCAATTATCAGAACTCACTGGTGTATGGGGTTGCCTTCCTGCTTGGCAGCATGTTTGTCGTGACGATCCTCTACACCTTTCGAAACCTTTCCGGTCTGACGCTGGAACTCGCCAGCGCGGAAACAGGTTTTGTCGGGGAGGATATAGAGTTCACTGTACGCGTCACGCGACCCAAAGGTGGCGGCAGGGAAGGGATTCAGATCGGCTGGCCAGAAGGTATCAAACAGTGGGTTGAGATATTCGAAAGTGAGGCTGCCAACGTGCGGCTGTTTGTACGCGCCTCAGGGCGTGGCTGGTTGAAGCCGGGTAGATTGCTGGTGGAGACCTATTACCCGCTCGGTTTGCTGCGCGCATGGACCTGGGTGGACGTTCAAGCCCGTGGTCTGGTCTATCCAAAACCCATCTTCGGTGATACGGGCAAAATCACCAGCAAGTTTCGCGATGATGGAGAGCTGATCGACCCGCTCGGTAGTGATGATTTTGTGGATCTGCGTGCCTACCAACCTGGTGATCCAATCCGCAACATTTTGTGGCGCTCGGTGGCTAAAACCGATGATGTAGTCGTCAAGCGTTACGCCAGCTACGTTGAGCCGCGCCTTTGGTTCGACTATGCGTATATGCCTGGCGAGCTTGAGGAGAAGCTGTCGCGACTTACCGGGCTTGCGCTTCAGGCGACCCAGGAAGATCGTGAGTTTGGGCTGCGTTTGCCCACAAGCGAGATCGCTCCAGGGCTTGGCCAAGGGCACCTGGACCTTGTTCTCAGGGAGTTGGCGCTTTATGGCATCGAGTAGCGAAGCGCTGGCTACGGAACACAGCCCGGATAGGGTGACAGCCCCGTCCGTCGGGATTGCAATTCAGATTCCGCGCAACTCGCTCGCGCTGCTGATGGTGGCACAGTTAGCCGTGATCGTACCGCTTGCCCAGCACCTTTCCTTCTGGGTGGTAGGGGTGTGTGTTTTCAGCGGTTACTGGCGTACTCAGGTGTACCGAGGGCGCTGGGGCTTTCCACCTTCCTGGGTGAAAGCGCTGCTGGTGCTTGCCTCCTTTCTTGGTATTGCGCTGAGTGGCTACCGTACGTTTACGTTGGAAGCGGCGACGTCATTACTGGTGCTCGCATTTGCGTTGAAGTTAGTTGAGATGAAAAATCGGCGGGATGCGTTTCTCGTGATTTACCTCAGCTACTTCCTGGTGGCCACGGCGTTTCTGTTTGATCAAACCATTGCGCTTACCCTGTATGAAGTATTCGCGATGATTCTGATCACGGCTGCGCTGGTCGGCTTGAACCAACTGCAGAGTCGGGTTCGTCCGGTACCTTCGCTTTGGACCGCGAGTGGCCTGGTGTTGCAGGCGCTGCCGCTGACTATCGTCCTGTTTCTGCTGTTTCCACGGATAGGTCCACTCTGGTCTATCCCCATGCCATCGGCCGCAACCACGGGATTGAGTGATCGGATGACGCCCGGGGATATCGCGAGTCTTTCACAATCAGATGAATTGGCGTTCAGGGTGGTTTTCAGTGAAGACGCGCCCGCACAACGAGATTTGTATTGGCGCGGGCTGGTCTATTCCAATTTTACGAATGGCACGTGGAGCGTGGCTGAGACGCTGCCACCACGACCCAAGGTTGCAAGTGCTAAGCAAGGTATCAGTTACGAAGTTTTTCTGGAGCCAACCCAGTCCAGATGGTTGTATAGCCTCGATACGCCAACTGACTATGGCCCGCGCATGGAGCTGCTGCGCGATTTCCGCTTGCTCAGCCGCGACCCGGTCCTCTCGGTATTACGCTACCGGGTAACCTCGGACCCTCAAACCAAGCTGGACTTGCAGTTAGACCCGGAGATCTTCACCCGCGAAACCGTGCTGCCCATCAGCGATAACCCACGCATTCGGGAGTACGCGCAAAACCTCCTCACGCGCACGGGTAGCACGCGTGGCGTCATCGAGGCTATGCAGGCTGACATCCGCGAAGAACCCTACAGCTATACCTTGAGTCCCCCGACGCTGCCACGGACGAACAGCATCGATGAGTTCTGGTTTGAAAGTCGTGCTGGCTTTTGTGCCCACTATGCGGGTGCCATGGTGTTTGCGCTGCGCTCCATCGGCGTGCCTGCACGCATGGTCGGGGGCTACCAGGGTGGCGAGGTGAATCCGGTAACCGGACATATAGTAGTGCGCCAATATCAGGCGCACGCCTGGGTGGAGGCCTGGTTGCCTGGCGAAGGGTGGGTACGGTACGACCCAACTGCGGCGGTCGCACCAGAGCGCGTTGAGCAGGGTTTGAATGCAGCGTTGTCCTCCCAGGACCGCGCGTCGTTGTCGCTTTTTTCGGCAGCGAGATTGAGTCAGGAAGGGCTGTTGAACCAGCTGCTGCATTGGGGGGATTCGCTCGAGTATCAGTGGAACCTCTGGGTTGTCGGCTATGACGCGGTTACCCAGGGCTCGGTGCTGCGCGATCTGTTGGGTGGCATCACACCGTCACGCATTGGGGCCGCCATCGGCATTGGTGGAGGAATTTCCCTGCTGTTGGTGAGCATCAGTCTTTTCTGGCGCCGTCGTCCACAGCAGCGTCATCCAGTTCAGCGTCTGCTCACGCGGTTTTCAAACACGCTGGTGAAAAAGGGGCTGGGCAAGCAGCCCGATGAGACTCCGCAGCGCTACATTTTGCGTCTCGCCGCTATCGCACGAGTCGATCAAGCGGACCTTGCTGAAGACGTACAACGTGCTTTGTACGATCCCGATGTAGCGATGAACTATTTCGACCTCTATAAGTTGCATCGTCGCCTGAACAAATTGAGATTTAGGCTTGCGTTTACGGGCCGACCGGTCGCATCCTAACGCCTGGTTCAACTTCTACTTCGCGGAGCGCAAACTTTGGCAGGCGGACGCAAAAGTCCCTGTGTGGGTATCTGTTCTACCACTTACGGCGACCTGGTCTGCCGTGGGTGTAAGCGTTTTGCCCACGAAATCACCTCGTGGAATGGCTACGAACAGGCGCAACGCGACCAGATCTGGTCGCGATTAAACGACATCCAGGCCCAGGTTGTGGATGCCCACTTAACGATCTATGCCCCCGACATATTTGCGGCCTACCAGATCGAACACCTGTCGCGTGATCACGGTTCGGAACCTGAGGTTGTGCATCGTGTGCTCACCCATCTGGCTGCCAGCGGTCGCCACCTGGATGACGCAGGTCTGGTATCCACTTTGGAAGGAAAAGATGCGTTGGCGGTCATCCGCAATCTCGATCAGGAAATGTACAGCCGCTCCCAGGCAATCTATGAGAGAAGCTTCCGCGTGACCTCATGAGACCCGCCCTCGCTCCCGTGCTCAAATTTCTGGCGACCCCAACACCCGATGAATGGGTTGCTGCTGCGCCTCAAAACCTGGCTACCTTGCTGATCGATCACGCAAATTGTGAAAAGAAGGCAGCAAGCACTGCGCTCGCGCTCATGTACAGGTATGTGGATCAGCCGGAACTCCTGCGGCAGATGTCCAAACTGGCACGTGAGGAGCTCAGACATTTCGAACAGGTGTTAGATCTCATGGACGCGGTCTCGATCGAATATGCCCACTTGTCACCATCGCGCTATGCTCAATCGCTCCATAAACTCGTCAGAAAACAAGAGCCCGCGCGACTCGTCGATAATCTGATTCTGGGCGCGGTTGTTGAAGCGCGTTCCTGTGAGCGGTTTATTCGGCTAGCCGAGGTTTTGCCCGAAGAGGTGGCTCAGTTGTACAGCGCCCTGGTAAATTCTGAGGCGCGACACTTTCAATCATATTTGAAGCTCGCGAGACATTTGTCTGCGGAAGACATCGAACCCCGCGTCCAGGCTTTCCTGGAAGCAGATGCGGAACTGGTCACCCAGCCTGATGCAGAGTTTCGTTTCCATAGTGGTGTGCCAGGCTGAAACACTCCAGGTCCAGTTGACTGTCAATCTGGCGCACCAGCCAACCACAGCGTTCCCACGCGCCCAGCACAATTCGTGTGGTACCGCCGACTTTGTGTACTCCCGGCCTGTGGGTATGGCCGTGAATCATGATCGATGCCTGGGCATCCGCAAATGCAGCGGCGATGGCGTCTTGATTTACATCCATGATGTTGCTGGCTTTGTTGGCGTTGTCCTGTTTTGACTGGGCTCGTATAGCTGCACCAAAGGCCGCCCGCTCAGCCAGCGTTTTAGACAATATGTCTGCCTGCCAGGCCTCGGAGCGAAACAGGGCGCGCATCTGCTGATAAGCCTCATCGTCGATGCAATACTCATCCCCGTGACACAACACGATACCGTCGGCGCTTGTTTGCACCCCGGTAAATACGTTTACGCCCGTGGCTTCGGCAATTGCCTGGCCATATAAAAAGTCGCGATTTCCGTGCGTTAAAAACAGCTGGGTTTGCGCTACGGCTTTTTTCAGCACGCCGCGCACGAATTCGGCCAGTTCAGAGTCGTCGTCGTCGCCAATCCACATCTCCACCAGATCGCCGAGAATGTATATTTCGTCCGCCCATTGGGACTCTGTTTGCATGACCTCAGAAAAGCGTACGGCGGTTTGCGAATCGACCGCTTCAATATGCAGATCGGACAGAAAGATGCGTCTCATCAGCTGACTGAGAATTGGGATTGATCAGACAAACGGGATGCCCTGATTGGTTTTTGCTGCCTGCAGGGTGTTCATCAGAAGCGCGACGCGGGTCATGGGACCCACACCACCCGGAACAGGTGTGATCCAGGAGGCAACTTCCTTAACGTCCTCAAATTGTACGTCGCCATACAGTTTGTTGTTCTCACCTCGTGTAATACCGACATCGATGACAACGGCGCCGGGTTTAATCCAATCGCGTGGCACCAACCCTGGCTTACCGACGGCGGAGACGACGATATCTGCAAGACTGACCTTGTCGGCAATGTTTTTGGTGAACTTATGCACCGTGGTGACGGATGCTCCAGCGAGCAGAAGCTCCAGACCCATCGGTCGGCCAACATGGTTCGATGCCCCTATGACGCAGGCGTCCAACCCTTTGTAGTCGAGGCTGAGGTGGTCGAGTAACAACATGACTCCCATCGGCGTGCAGGAGCGGAAGGTGGGACGGCGAATCGCAAGACGACCAATGTTGTACGCGTGGAAGCCATCAACATCTTTTTCGGGTGCGATCGCATCGATGATGCGCGCTTCATCAATGTGTTCGGGAAGGGGGGTCTGCACCAGGATGCCATCAATGGACGGATCTTCGTTCAGCGTATGAATTCGGGCCTCCAGGTCTTCCTGTGTCACGTTGATGCTCAGGTGTTGAACATCGGAGTGGAAGCCAACTTCGTCACAATCGCGCCGCTTGCCGCGTACATAGACCTCCGAGCCAGGATCATTACCTACCAGGATGACTGCGAGACCGGGTAGTCGGCGCCCCATATCTGCCCATTCGCTGACTTCAGCTTTGATCTGTTGGCGGATGTCTTTGGCGATGGTTTTCCCATCCAGAATTTGCGCGGGCATCTGGTCTACGTGGCTTGAATCGAGGAGGCGATTGTACTGAGTTCACGAATGTAGGGAAGTTTTTTGTGCGCCCCTTAATTCCCCATTGACGATCCTAGCCAGGCGGGTATCATCGCGCCTCATTCGGGGTATAGCGCAGTCTGGTAGCGCGCCTGCTTTGGGAGCAGGATGTCGGGAGTTCGAATCTCTCTACCCCGACCAATTTGGTTCACTTCATGAGCGCCTGTAGCTCAACTGGATAGAGCATCGGCCTTCTAAGCCGAGGGTTCCAGGTTCGAGTCCTGGCAGGCGTGCCATTTCTATCATTCTTCGGCTCTACCCGATTAACGGGGGATACCGGCATTCGTTAAACTCCCTAAACACGATTGATGATGCCATCCCACCTGCAGTGAGTTAACACCCTCAACCGATAATTCTCAAAATTCCTAAAGCCGTAAGCTCGTCTACTCATCATCTCCATCTTGTTGTGGAAGCCCTCTGTGATGCCATTACTCTTGCTAAACCGCCACATGGCGACAATGGGTTCCAGCCAGGACTGAAGGGTGTGTGCCAGCCTTTTAAGGGGGCTGGCACTCAACTGTTCGATGAGTCTGAGAAAGCCAGGCAATTGCCGTTTAGCGGTCTTTCGGTTCAACGTTTTTAACAACAAGTAGCGAACCAGTCTTTGTTTCACATCGTAGAGCTCTTTGAGGACTGGATAGTCACTCAGATAGCGTTCCAAGTTCTGTTGTTGTTCTTCAGATAAACGCCAGGCATGTCGACGCATAAGACTCAGTAACCCTCGGTTTTTTCTCCCCTCAGCATCCTGGTCTTGCCAGACCTTTAAAAAGTGTTGATTGACCAGGCGAATGACATGGAACCGATCCGCAACGATCGTGGCTTGAGGAAAGTATCTTTTGACAATAGATCGATACGTCTCAGACAGATCCATCACAACGACCTGTACCGCCTCTTTACCCGGCAAACCCCGTAAATAGCTGCGTAAACTCGGTTCCGAGCGTCCTAACTTCACATCAAAGACCTTGTGATTTTTGAGATCCACAAAGGTCGTGGCAAAGCCTTTCTTTTTCGTGAAAAAGTGTTCATCGATGCCCAGTACTTTCGGACAAGGTTGATTCATCATCTCAGACTTTCTGAGTTCGCACTGACTCTGGTACCAACGTTCTGTGGTGCTTGAACTGATCTTGTGGGTGCGACTCACCTTGCGTTGTGTCACACCGCCGTCGTGTGCTTCAAACACTTCATATCGAAACGCTTCAGAAGCACGATACCGAGGTCGAACACCTTTAAAACGATGACAAAAGTAACGATTACACCGGGCGCAGTAATACTTCGGAGCAGCCAGATGCAACGTCATGACCTGGTTGCCTTGACGTGTGTGCTTCAAGGTCCGTTGGTTCGTCGCTTTGATCACAACCTGTTTGCTATGACAATGTATGCACGCCGGTCGCTTCGTCGGCTTCGCATACACCTCTATGCCTTTCTCACGATCAACCCGTTCGACCTCAAGGTCAGTTATGCCTATGATCCTACCTAGGTGGGACATCGGTGTTATCTCCATTAAATGATCTTCGCAAAATCAGTTTAATGAATGCCGGTGTCCCCCGTTAATGAGGTAGAGCCCATTCTTCTTTCAAACTCGATTGCTTCTCCATCTGCGCGAGCGAGATGTCGATATCGACTTGTGTCTAGGCTGCCCACAATCCGTATGGCCCAGCTTCCTTTCTGGCGCTAACATGCATGCTAACTTGGGCATGCGCACTGCGGTTCAACCGAAACAGGGAGTGGAAGGGAATGGCGGCGAAGGATCTTGTTTTTGTTCACGGTTGGAGTGTCCACCACACGGATACCTATGGGAGGTTACCCGAGCGCCTGGTGAGCGTGGGTGCCGAACACGGTCTCAACTTCAATGTGCGCAATATTGTTTTAGGTCGGTATATCAGCTTTAACGATGAAGTGAGGGTGTCGGACCTTGCGGCTGCCATGGAGGCTGCGGTCCAGGATCTGGGGCTGACAGACTTCTATTGTGTTACCCATTCGACAGGTGGCCCCGTGGTTCGTGAATGGGCACGGCTGTTTTATGGCGAAAGAGCCTGTCCACTGTCCCATCTGGTCATGCTGGCCCCCGCCAACTTTGGCTCTGCCCTGGCGCAGTTGGGTAAATCGCGTGTCAGCCGTATCAAATCCTGGTTTTCCGGCGTAGAACCGGGGCAGAGTGTTCTCAACTGGTTGGAACTCGGTAGTGATGAAGCGCTGGAGACAAATCTCGCCTGGATTAAGGAAGGTACTCTGCGCCGCCATAGACGCGGCTATTTCCCCTTTGTGATCACCGGACAAACCATTGATCGGAAGCTGTATGACAACTTGAACACGTACACGGGTGAATCAGGCTCCGATGGTGTGGTGCGGGTTGCTGCAGCCAATTTGAATTCAACATACGTCAGACTGACCGACACAAACTCAGCTGAGCCCGATGCGGATGGCTTTGTGGAACTCGATGTTGATGCGGCCGTAGATGCACCAAGGACGGCGTTGCTGGTGGCGGCGGGACGTGCGCATTCTGGCAAAGACATAGGCATCATGCGCAGCGTCAAGTCGACGGACCGTGATCGGGCCAACCAGCCCACGGTGGATGCGATCATCGAGTGTTTTCAGGTTACAAAGCCTGCTGAATATGGCGCGTTGACGACGCGGTTTGCCAAGCGCACGGAAACAACGCAAGAGGCGGAGCGGGTAGAGGTGGAGGACGGCATTTTTCGCGACCGGGTGTTTTTTAACGACCCGCACTGCCAGGTGATCTTCAGGATACTCGATTCAGACGGCCATCCGGTGGACGACTACGACATCCTTTTAACCTCAGGCGAACTGGGTCCGAATGGTCTGCCGGAAGGCTTTTTCAAAGACCGCCAGCGCAACAGCAGAAACCCAGGTGTGGTGACTTACTACTTTAACTACGCGGCGATGATCGGTTGTGCTGCAATTCCTGATCGCCGCGCTGCCTTGCCCGGGTGCAGCGACCTCGGCATTGAGCTGCACGCGAGACCCACCGACGGGTTTGTGCGATTTCGTCCAGCTAGAATTCGCGCCAGCGCAGAAGTGCTCAGCAGCGTCATCAAGGCGAACCAGACCGCCATCGTAGACATCGTGCTTACCCGTGCGATTGATACCGAAACGTTCCGGTTGGAACGCACAACCGACAGGGCGAGTTTCAAACGCGTCAGACCCAGCGGGCGGATAATTTCTTAAGGATTCGGGCTGGGAATTGGCGATACGAAACGCGCTGTTAAGGACCCCAGTAACCTTAGAATAGAACTGGCTTAACGCTGGCGCCGCGAATATAATCGCCCCGCGATTTTTCGCAGATAGTGGTGGGCGTAGCTCAGTTGGTAGAGCTCCGGGTTGTGATCCCGGCGGTCGTGGGTTCAAGCCCCATCGTCCACCCCATTTTTTTGCGTGGCCTTAAGCCGCACGGGCCGAGATAGAGAATCTCAAAAAAAGCCCGAATTAGTACCTCGAACAATAAAAAAACAATGATGAAACTATGAATGTATCCATCGAGACAATGACTGGATTGGAGCGGCGTTTAACTATTGCGCTGCCCAGTGAAGATTTTGAAACCCAGATAACCGCGCGGCTTGAAGAAGCCAAGGGTCAGGTGCGGATTCCGGGATTCCGTCCGGGTAAGGTGCCGCTGAAGGAAGTCCGCCGACGTTACGGGCAGGCGGTGCGTGCAGAAGTGGCGGGCGAACTGATGCAGCAGAGTTTTGTTGAGGCTGTCCAGCAGGAGTCACTGAACCCTGCGGGTTCACCCAGTCTGGAAGTCGTAAAAATGGACCCGGGTATCGATTTTGAGTTCACCGCGACGTTTGAAGTATTCCCGAAGGTTGAGGTCAGCGATTTCAGCAAAATCGCGGTGAAGTCTGCGTCAGCTGAGATCACCGATGGAGACCTCGAAAATATGGTGCAGCGACTGCTTGAGCAGCGTACGACTTTCGAAGACGTGGAGCGAGCGGTTGAAGAAGGTGACCAGGTAACCGTCGACTTCAAAGGCAACAAGGACGGCGAACCCGTAGAGGGGACCAGCGGCGAAGGTATGGAGTTTGTGGTCGGTCAGGGCCAGATGATCGAAGACTTCGACAAGGCCGTGGTCGGCATGAGCATCGATGAGAGCAAAACCTTTGATGCAACTTTCCCTGAGGACTATCGCGCGGAAGACCTGCAGGGCGAAACCGTGGAGTTTGAGGTAACCGTCAAGGCGGTGAAAGGCGCCACAGTGCCGGAACTCGACGATGAGTTTTTTAAAGGCTTTGGCGTGGAAGAGGGCGGTGAGGCTGCGTTTCGTGAAGAAATTCAATCGAATATGCAACGCGAGCTTGAGCAGTCAGTAAAAAATCAAGTAAAACAGCAGGTTATGGATGAAATCGCGAAACTGCACGACTTTCAGCTGCCCCAGGCTGTTGTGGACCGTGAAATCGATGTGCTGAAGGATCAGATGCTGAGTCAGTTTCAGATGGGCGGCGGACAACGCCCGGAGCTGCCGAACGAACTATTTGCCGACCAGGCTGAGAAGCGGGTTAAAGTGGGTCTCGTTGTGAACGAGATCATCACCTCACGTGAACTCGAAGCTGACGAAGCGATGGTGGATGCTAAGCTCGAAGAGATGGCGGCACCCTATGGTGAACCAGACCAGGTGATTGCCTGGTACCGCTCACAACCGGAACAAATGTCCAATATTCAGATGGGTGTCCTTGAAGATCAGGTAGTTGACCTTATATTGTCTGAAGCGGAAGTGGAAAGCGTCGAAGCCAGCTATGATGATGTCATCAGCGGACGCGCAATCGCTCCCGAAGAGCCCGCTGATGAAACAGCTGCAGAGGCGGACGAAACTGATGCAGCCGGCGATGAGGAAAACTCGGAGAAATAGATGACAGATATATACGATCCCTATCGGGCACCCGTGCAGAATCTTGGCATGGTGCCTATGGTGGTGGAGCAATCCGCTCGTGGTGAACGAGCCTACGACATTTACTCACGCCTCCTGAAAGATCGGATTGTGTTCCTGGTCGGTCCGGTCGAGGATCACATGGCCAACCTGATTGTTGCCCAGCTGCTGTTTCTGGAGTCGGAAAACCCTGATAAGGATATCCACCTGTATATCAACTCCCCCGGCGGGTCCGTGACCGCCGGTATGTCGATTTACGACACGATGCAGTTTATCCGGCCCAATGTGTCTACGTTGTGCGTAGGTCAGGCGGCGAGTATGGGTGCTTTTCTGCTCGCGGCGGGACATCCTGGTAAGCGCTTTGCGCTGCCCAATTCCCGCATGATGCTGCATCAACCCAGCGGTGGCTCACGCGGTGTCGCGGCGGACATTGAGATCCAGGCGCAGGAAATTCTCCTGATGCGGGAACGACTCAACAAGTTAATTGCTGAACACACCGGGCAGAGTGTCGAGACGGTCGCAAAAGATACCGATCGTGACTTCTGGATGAGCCCGGATCAGGCGGAAGAATATGGCCTGGTCGACAAAGTGCAACAAAATAGACGAACGGGCACGGAAAACGGCGAATAGAGCAACACGGCGAGAGCCGATTGCAGCTAAGCTTTTCGGACAGAATTAATCAAAACTGCAGTGTCGACAGGGCTTGCGACTTGCATCCTGCTTGCATTCCCACGCGTTTGAGGCCTTGCAATAAATGTGCGAAGGCATCATCGTATGGGGTGCGTCAAGATGGGCTCGTAGCGGGTCCCGGCACAAGCAATACGCGGTCCAAAACCAACAACGAATTAAGACCAGAAACTAAGGTTCAACACTAGAGGAAACTATGTCCGACGAGGGTGGTAAAGGCGACGATTCAGGCAAATTGCTCTATTGCTCATTCTGCGGCAAGAGCCAACATGAGGTGCGCAAGCTGATTGCGGGCCCCTCCGTGTTTATTTGCGATGAGTGTGTAGAGCTTTGCAACGATATCATCCGCGAAGAAGTCTCTGAAGCCGCGCAGTCTGGCGAGAGCACCAAGCTTCCGGTACCGCAGGAAATCAAGAACATTCTCGATGAGTATGTCATCGGTCAGGACCATGCTAAGAAGGTTCTGAGTGTCGCGGTTTACAATCACTACAAGCGTCTGAATTACAACGGTAAAAAAGACGATGTTGAACTGTCCAAATCTAACATCCTCCTGATCGGTCCCACCGGTTCGGGTAAAACGCTGCTGGCTGAAACGCTGGCGCGTCTCCTGGATGTACCTTTCACAATCGCTGATGCCACCACGCTCACCGAAGCAGGTTATGTCGGCGAAGACGTAGAAAACATCATCCAAAAGCTGCTGCAGAAGTGCGACTACGACGTTGATCGCGCACAGGTCGGTATCGTCTACATCGATGAGATCGACAAGATCTCACGCAAGTCCGATAACCCATCTATTACGCGAGATGTGTCAGGCGAAGGTGTGCAGCAGGCGCTTCTGAAGCTGATCGAAGGTACGGTTGCGTCAGTGCCACCTCAAGGCGGGCGCAAACATCCACAGCAGGAATTTTTGCAGGTCGATACTTCCAATATTCTGTTTATCTGTGGCGGCGCCTTTGCCGGCCTGGACAAGGTCATCATGGATCGCTCCGATAAGTCCGGCATCGGCTTCGGTGCTGAGGTGAAAGGCGAAGAAGATCGCAAGAGCATCGGTGAAACGCTGCGTGGTGTCGAGCCCGAAGACCTGATCCGCTATGGACTTATCCCCGAGTTTGTCGGTCGCCTGCCGGTGGTAGCAACGCTGGAAGAATTGGATGCAGATGCGTTGATTCGCATTCTGACAGAGCCGAAAAACTCTCTTACCAAGCAATACACTAAACTATTTGAGATGGAAGACGTGGAAGTGGACTTCCGCGAAGATGCGCTGCGTGCCGTCGCTGATAAGGCAATGGAGCGTAAAACAGGCGCCAGAGGCCTGCGGTCTATTCTCGAAGCAGTATTGCTGGAGACGATGTATGACCTGCCGTCTTCGGAATCTGTCAGCAAAGTCGTCATCGACGAGAGCGTGATCAAAGGCGAAAGCGATCCGATGCTCATCTATGAAAACGTCGACCAGGCGAAGGCTGCGCCCGAGGAATAGCCGGATCGCTGTCCGGTAGGTTCTGAGGCTGTCTCCACAACAATCTCGTCCTGAAATTGGTCAGGCGACGTCGCTTATTGCAAAGCATGCGAACCAACTGCTGATTTAGCAGACACTGAGAGGTAAAGGCGTTGATCAAGAATTTGCCGGTTCTCCCGCTGCGTGACATGGTGGTCTACCCCCACGGTGTTCACCCGCTATTCGTTGGTACTGAAAGTTCGATACGGGCGTTGGATGCCTCGATGGCTGACGACAAGCAGATCCTGCTGGTCGCCAAAAGAGACCCTGAAGTCAGTGAACCCACGCAGGCGGATCTGTTCGAGGTGGGTACGGTCGCCACTATTCTGCAGCTCCTGAAACTGCCTGATGGCACGGTCAAAGTACTGGTTGAAGGTGGGCAGCGAGCGGATGTGGTTGATCTCACCGTCGCGGAAACATTCATATCCGCCAGTGCCAACCCACACGAAGAACCTGAGATGGACCCGCGCGAGGGGGAAACGCTGGCGCGGACGCTGCTCGCCCAGTTCGAACAATATGTTCAGGCCAGCAAAAAGGTTCCGCAGGAAGTCTTGTCGTCACTTTCCAGCATCGATGACCCAGCCCGCCTGGTAGATACCATCGCCGCGCAGATGTCGCTGAATATCAAAGACCGCCAGGCAATTCTCGAAGCGATCGCGCTTCGAGACCGGATGGACCTGGTACTCGAGCTGATGGATGCAGAAATCGATATGCTCGAAATGGAAAAGCGCATCCGCGGCCGCGTCAAGAAGCAGATGGAGCAGTCGCAGCGCGAGTACTATCTGAATGAGCAGATGAAAGCCATTCAGAAAGAAATGGGCGAGCACGAGCAGGGCGAAGTTGACGAACTGCAGAAGCGCATCGATGATGTCGGCATGCACAAAGAGGCGAAGGATAAAGCACAGGCTGAGCTCAACAAGCTGAAGTCGATGGCGCCGATGTCTGCAGAAGCGACCGTTGTGCGGAGCTACCTGGACTGGATCCTCAATGTGCCGTGGAAAAAGAAGTCACGCGTGCGTCGTGATCTGAACGCTGCTCAGGAAATACTCGATGAAGATCACTACGGTCTGGAAGAAGTGAAAGACCGCATCGTCGAATACCTGGCGGTGCAAAACCGAGTGAGCAAACTTAAGGGTCCCGTGTTGTGCCTTGTTGGACCACCCGGCGTCGGTAAGACAAGCCTGGGAGAGAGTATCGCGCGCGCGACCAATCGTAAGTTTGTACGGATGGCCCTTGGCGGTGTGCGCGATGAAGCTGAAATTCGCGGGCATCGGCGCACCTATATCGGTTCCATGCCCGGCAAGATTGTGCAAAAGATGTCGAAAGCGGGTGTCTCCAATCCGCTGTTCCTGCTGGACGAAATAGACAAGATGGGCATGGACGTGCGTGGCGACCCGGCCAGCGCGCTTCTGGAAGTGCTGGACCCGGAACAGAACAGTACGTTTAACGACCACTATCTGGAAGTTGACTACGATCTCTCTAACGTCTTTTTCATATGCACGTCGAATTCCATGAATATTCCGGCACCGCTGTTGGACCGGATGGAAGTGATTCGCCTTCCCGGGTATACCGAAGACGAAAAACAAAACATCGCACGGCGGTATCTGATCCCCAAACAAATGCGCATGAACGGACTTAAGTCAGATGAGCTTGAAGTCACAGATGCAGCGCTTGTAGATCTGATCCGTTATTACACCAAAGAGGCGGGTGTGCGCGGACTCGAGCGCGAAGTTGCAAAACTGGCGCGTAAGGTCGTGAAAGCACAGGCCCTGAACGGTGAGGACAGCGGGTCACCCATGGTGATCGATGCCGACGAGTTGGAAGAGTATTCAGGGGTCAGGAAATTTTCCTACGGGCTTGCCGAAGAAGAAAATCAGATCGGTATTGTGACCGGTCTGGCCTGGACGCAGGCGGGTGGTGAATTGCTGAACATCGAAGCCGTTTCAGTGCCGGGTAAGGGTCGTCAGACCAAAACCGGCTCTCTCGGGGATGTGATGCAGGAATCTATTCAGGCCGCCCTCACATTTGTGCGGAGCCGCTCGGTTGCACTGGGTCTGCCTGAAGATTTTCACGAGAAGTTTGATTTGCACATTCACGTGCCTGAGGGTGCCACGCCGAAAGACGGTCCCAGTGCGGGGATTGGTATGTGTACGGCTGTCGTGTCTGTTGTGACCGGTATTCCGGTACGGGCGGATGTTGCGATGACCGGCGAAATCACGCTGCGGGGCCAGGTATTGCCGATCGGCGGCTTAAAAGAAAAGCTGTTGGCGGCTCATCGCGGCGGTATCAAACACGTGGTTATTCCATCGGAAAATGAGAAGGATCTTAAGGAGATACCTGACAACGTTAAGGCAAACCTCGAGATTCATATCGTCAAATGGATGGACGAGGTACTCGAGATCGCGCTCGAACGGATGCCAAGTCCGCGCCTGGCGGAAGACCAGGCACAGGAGTCGACCGTCGAGGTTGAAAGTGTGTCTCGGGAGAATTCCGGCGTAAATCCGCATTAGGGCGGCCTTTCCGGCGACAGGCAAATTGCTTGCACGCACCTCTGGGTGTTGGTATAAACCGCCAAATCCTGCTGATGCTGAGTGGGATTGGGTATCTACTAGCCTAGGCTTTTGCGGTGCGCGCTGAGACTTTCATAAGGATTTAGAAGCGTGTGACGTTTGAGTAACAGGCGTTTACGAGGGGCATATAGTGAATAAATCTGAGTTGATCGACCAAATTGCTGATTCAGCAGATATCTCGAAAGCAGCCGCCAGCCGTGCGCTGGATGCCGCCATCGACGGTATCACCGAATCTTTGAAAAACGCTGAGTCTGTTTCTTTGGTCGGGTTTGGAACTTTCCTGGTGAGAGAGCGTGCTGCGCGAACGGGTCGCAATCCACAGACCGGCGCGCCGATTCAAATCGCCGCTGCGAAAGTACCTGCCTTTAAACCAGGTAAGGCGCTGAAAGACGCGTTAAACTAAGCGATGAAGGTCACCTACTGTTAAAGGTGGTGATCGCGCAGAGGCCGGATCCTATGCGACGAGCTGTCGGAGCCAGGCTTCACGAAAAAGAGGGCGCTCACCAGCGCCCTCTTTGCTTACCGCTTCTCTGAGGGCGGCAGGGCGGACTAGAGAGGGCGGGGCAGACGATAACCGCATAACAAAAACGCACACAGAACAAACTAACAAACGAGTCGGACAGAGACATGCTGCAAAAATTGAGAGACCAAACACAAAACACGGGCTTTAAGGTGCTCGTGGGTGCCATCATCGTGGTGCTGACGTTGTTCGGTTTCGGCGCAACCAATCTATTTATGGCCGGTGATCCTGAACTCGCGCGTGTTGGCGATTTTTCGATTACACAAAACGTTGTCGCAGTAGAAACACAGCGTGAACGAAATCGGATATTGAGTCAGCTTGGACCCGATTTCGACCCGGCAAACATCGACATTCAACAGTTGTCGCAGCGGGTGGTTCAGCAACTCGTTAATCGTCAGGTCATTTATCAGACCGCGACGAATATGGGGATAGCAACCCCTGCCGATGAGATTAACCGGGCGTTGGTAGAAAATCAGAATTTTCAGGTGGACGGCAGCTTTAACGAGGCGCTCTATCGTCAGAACCTCAACGTTATGGGCTATACCCCGACAGGGTTTCTGGCCGACTTTACCAACACGATGAACGCGCAGGCACTTGTCTCCGGTGTACAAAATACAAACGCTATACCAGACTGGGAGCTGGCTGAGATCATTCGCGTTGTCAGCCAGACAAGAGATCTGGCATTTCTGCCACTGAACATAGCTGATTTCGAAAGCAAGGTAACGGTCACCGATGAGGATATCGAGATTCGTTACGAGGAAGAGCAGGCTAACTACATGACAGAGCTCCAGGTGGACGCGCAGTTCATCACCCTGGGTGTTACCGATCTGCTGAATGATCCCTCCATAGAAGTATCCGACGAAGATCTTCAGTCGCTTTATGAAGATGAGCGCAATACGGCGCAACGCGATGAACAAAGAGACAGTTCTCATATTCTCGTCCAAAGCGGTGAAAAACGCTCCGAAGCGGACGCGCTCAGTCTGATCCAAGAGATCGCTACAAGGCTTGAGGGTGGCGAGGAGTTTGAAACTCTAGCGGAGGAGCTTTCCGAGGACCCAGGTTCTGCTGCGCAGGGCGGTGCGCTTGGCGCGGTAGGTAAAGGGGTTTTTGATCCTGCGTTTGAAGAGGCACTTTGGTCGCTTACGGATGAAGGACAGGTATCGGCACCGGTGAAATCCGCGTTTGGCTATCACTTGATCCGGCTCGAGGGGATTGTAGAAGCTGACTATCCTTCGCTCGAGTCACAGCGTGCGGATCTTGAGACCCGCGTTCGTCGCATCAAGGCCTATGAAATTTTTGAAGAAAAAGCGCGAGAGCTGGAAGAATCAGTCTACGATGAGCAGTACGCCTTAGATGAGACCGCAGCGGCAATGGGACTGGAGATCGGGACGCTGGAACGTGTCCAGGAATCTGGTGTCGACCATCCGGTTCTGGGCAATAGCAGTGTATTAACTGCGCTTTTTGATGAGGACGTGCTCGCTGGATCAAACAGTCAGCCGGTTGCTGTCAGTGAAGAGCAACTTGTTGTGGTCCGTGCTGCGGAACAGTATCCCCCCGAATTGAAATCGCTGGAGGAAGTCGCGGATGAAATTCGTGCTGCGATTCGGCGGGAACAGGCCCAGGATCTGATCGAAGTTTCCAAACAACAAGGCCTTACACAACTGGATGCTGGTGAGAGTGTCACCGCTGTGGCAACAGCACTCGGTTCGCGTTGGCAGTCTTTTGAGCAGGCCAGTAGATCGCCGCGCAGCGCCGCCGATGCCCAGGCGATTCCTCAGGAAGTGCGAGAACTGGCTTTCTCTCTACCTCGTCCCACCCCGGGTCAGAAGTCTATGGGGTCGGTGAGCTTAGCTGATGGGAGTGCGGCGTTGGTGACCGTGACGCGGGTGGTTCAGGGCGACATGGGTGCAACTTCTCAGGCAGAAATTGAAGAGATAAGACGCGCCGCCCAGAGTCGTGCAGGCCGCTTGGATTTGCAAAGTCTTCTGCTCGCCAGCGAGAACAAAATCGGCGTCGAGCGTCCAGCAGTAGCACTACCGGAAGAGGGTTAACTCCGACGGGTTAAATCAGGGCTCAGTTGCCCAGAACATTGACGTAGAGAAGCAAACCCTGTCCGGGTTGCAGGTAGCGTGATCTATCCAGGTTATTCCATTTGGCGATGTCCTGGATAGAGACGTTGAACTTGGACGCGATGCGCGAAAGTGAATCACCCCGACGAACTTTGTAGCGAACTTTGCGTACAACTTTTGCGGCGGCACTGCCGCGGACGCTACCGTCAGGGATGAGCAGTTTCTTGCCGACGGACAACGGGTCCTTGGGACCGACGTGGTTCACTTTCATCAATGTCCGTAGATTCACACCATACTGCCTGGAGATCGTCCACAGAGATTCTCCCTTCGCGACGGTGTGGGTTGCATGGTGGGCTGCGTAGGGGAGCGGTTTAGGGGTGCCCGAACGGGGTATCAGCAGTTTGTGTCCGGCACGAATTGCGCTTGTTCTCAACCCATTAGCTTGCTTCAAAGAGGCGATATCGGAATTGTAGCGGCGTGCCAGCGTGCTCAAAGAGTCGCCTGGACGCACCGTGATCTCTTGCCAGTCAACGCGGTTTTTTGCCGGGACTTCGTTAATCCGCTGTTGCGCGTCGGCGACGTCCAGAGATGAGGGCACAATCACGTAGTGCGGGCCGCGAGGAGAAGTTGCCCAGCGACTGAAGCCAGGGTTCCACTTGGTGAACTCCTTATCGTCCATGCCGATCACATCGATCAATTTGCTGATCTGAAACTGGCTGTGCACATCCAAAGTGGCGAAATGAATATCATTGGTGACTTCGGGCAAAGTCAGTCCGTACGTTTCAGGTGCTTTGATTACCGCGGCGATTGCCAGCAGTCGAGGGACGTAGGCTTGAGTTTCGCGGGGGAGGCGCAAGTTGAAAAAATCGGCCGAGGGGTTGCGGCGTTTTGCTCGGTCGACATTGCCTTGTCCGGCGTTATAACCGGCCAGCGCCAGGTACCAGTCATCGTAACGTCGATGCAAGTCGCTTAAGAAGTTCAGCGCAGCATCGGTACTGGCGACGATATCGCGACGTCCGTCGTACCAATCGTCCATGGTCAGTTTGTATTGTCGCGCAGTCCCGCGGATGAACTGCCATGGCCCGGCTGCTCCCCCGTGCGAAAATGCGTACACATCAAAGGCGCTCTCAACGATCGGCAACAGCGCTATCTCAACGGGAATGTTCCTGAGGGCTACTTCTCGATAGACGTAAGGCAAATAGGTTTGCAGACGGCTTTGCAACCGTAACAAGTAATTGGGATTGCGTTTTAACCAGGCGATTTCTTGCTGAACGCGCCTCTGATCGAGGTGCAATTCCAGGTGCATGTCACGTCGAAAGTGCTGCCACAGGTCTTTCAATACAGGTGGGGGCGGGGGTTCAGCTGCCGGAGCGACAACTTCAAGGTTCATCGCTTCAAGTGCAGGAAAGGATTCGGCTGTCGTCGCCAATGCAGGAATGCTCAGTGCCTGCATGGTCTCATCCTGACCAATCTTCGATGCCTGATGAGGCTCCATTGGCCCAACATCCTTTGGTCCAACAGAGGTACAGGCCCAGAGACTGGATCCCACCAGCAGGCACGCAAGGGTACGCAGTCCTTTGCGGGGTGTTTGAATCACCTCACTTCCCAATAGGCAAACCATATGTCCTCTTTAGTCAAACTACCTATGCTTGTTGTTCTTAATTGTCTGCACTTGACATAGAATCAACACACTGTGAACGAACGAGCGCATTTTGGCAATTCCACCCGAAAACAGGTGTGATCCGGATAGCAAAGCGGAACAGGCCCACAAAAAAGACCGGCAGGTACGGTTTTTGGAGTCTCCGTTCTGGGCAACCCCACTTGGAGAGCATACGCTTTCAGCGGAGTCCGAATTCCTGCATCAGGCCACCCGCCGTGTCCATGGTGACGCTGTGCTCTGGGTGGGTAGTGCACCCGCAGCGGCTGCGGTTATGAAGCGCGGCATGATTCGTGTGCCGCTTTATCTCAATCAACAAAAAACCGAACCAGATGGAAAGCTACATGCCGAATTTCCATCTTTTACGGCTGAACTGGAAGAATTGCCGTTTCAAACCGCGAGTCTGGATGCCGTTGTTCTACATCATGCGCTTGAGACAGTCGCAGACCCTCGTGTAGCGCTGCGCGAAGCCGTCAGGGTCCTGACCCCTGGTGGGCGTTTAATCATCGCAGGCTTCAATCCATGGAGCCTGGTGGGGGTCCGGCGTTTGTATGCTCGGTGCTCGGCGCGGTTTAAGCCGGACGTGCTGGTACAGCGGCGGCTCGTCAATCCGATCCGTTTGTTCGACTGGCTTACCGTACTTGGCTTCGAGTTAGATGCACCACCGGCCTATGGCGGGCCGGGATTGTTCTTCAATCGAGCGCGGTTTGCTGCGGCGCCTAGACCTGCAAATGCGTTGCCATTCGGTGGAGTGCTGGTCGTGAGTGCCATGAAAAAGTCCCAGCATATGCATTTCCGCTTCACCACACCGGAGCGGAAACCTCGTCTTGCTCCCGTCACCTACCCACGCGTAGCCAGTTGGGAACGCTCAGATCACGAAGGACCAGAGCAATAACATCTTGTCTGACGTAGAAATTTTTACTGATGGTGCGTGTCGAGGAAATCCTGGACCGGGTGGCTGGGCGGCGCTCCTGCGCTCAGGTTCGCACGAGAAATTGATCAACGGCGCCGAAGCCGAGACCACAAACAATCGTATGGAACTTATGGCCGCCATTCAGGGGCTGGAAGCCCTGACACGCAGCAGTTCCGTATCGCTCACCACGGATTCTCAGTATGTGAAGCAGGGCATCACCGGCTGGATAAATGGCTGGAAGCGAAATGGTTGGAAGACGGCACAAAAAAAGCCGGTTAAAAACCAGGACCTCTGGCAGCGACTGGACGCGGCGATCAACGCGCATGAGGTATCGTGGCACTGGGTCAAGGGCCACAGTGGTCATGAGGAAAACGAGCGTGTGGATCAGGCGGCAAACGATGCCATCGATGATATGTTAGCGGGATATTGAGAGCGCGAGGCGTTCGTTAAACGGGGTATACATTGCGGCAGATAGTTCTTGATACCGAAACCACCGGCTTAGAACCGAACATGGGGCATCGCATCATAGAAATTGGTGCGGTGGAGATGATCAATCGGAAGCTGACTGGCAACCACTATCACGTGTATATCAACCCCGAGCGGGACATTGATGATGGTGCGTTGGAAGTGCACGGCATCACTGCAGAGTTTCTTGCGGACAAGCCGGTATTTCATGATGTCATCAACGACTTTCTTGAGTACATCCGGGGTGCTGAACTGGTGATTCACAACGCACCGTTCGATGTCTCCTTTCTCGACTATGAACTCAAGCTCGCCAAACGTAGCGAACGGGTAGCTGAGTTAAGTTCCGTCGTTGATAGTCTGGTGCTTGCGCGGCGCAAACACCCAGGACAGAAAAACAATCTGGACGCGTTGTGCCGCCGGTACCAGGTAGATAATTCCCAGCGTACGCTGCACGGTGCGCTGCTCGACGCAGAAATTCTGGCCGACGTATATCTGCTGATGACAGGCGGGCAGACACAGCTGTTTGGTGCTGAGGTCCGGTCAGGCCAGTCTGATGAGAAAGCGTATGAAGCGATCGACACCACCGGCCTGGTGGTTGTCGAGGCGAATGTTGAAGAACAGGCAGCCCACGAAGCCTATCTCGATTTTCTGGAGACGAAAGGCACGCCGCCTGTCTGGCGTGCGAACGCCTGATGCAGTCCGATGTCCCTTACAAGATGTCCCTTACAAAAAGTAGGTGACGCCGATCCAACCAGTGATACCCATCACCACGGTGTAGGGCAGGGCCATGTAGACCATCTTCATATATGACAGCCTGACGAGCGGTGCGATAGAAGATGTCAGCAGGAACAGGAACGCAGCCTGGCCGTTAGGTGTTGCAACGCTGGGAATGTTGGTACCTGTATTGATCGCGACCGCCAGAAGATCAAACTGTTCACGGTCGATAATGCCTGCTTCAAATGCCTGGGCAACCTCGCCGATATACACGGTTGCGACGAACACGTTGTCGCTGATCATCGAAAGTACGCCGTTGGCGATATAGAACATACCTGGCTGCGCTTCTGCCGGAAGACTCAACACGTAGTTGATAACGCCACTGAACAGGTGTTGCTCGTGGATCACGCCTACGATACCGAAGAAGACCACCAGTAGGGCGGTGAAGGGCAAGGCCTCTTCGAAGGCTCTGCCCAGTTGATGTTCTTCCGTGACACCGTTAAACGCGGTTTGAATCACGATAATGCTGAGGCCAATAAGCCCAACAGCAGCTACGTGGAACGCGAGGGCAAACACAAGAAAAATGCCTGCAACTGCCTGGATGACAAGGCGGGCAGTGTCGCGTCCCGTGCGAATTTCCTCTTCGTGCTGGTCAAACTCGAGCAGGATTTCGCGCACACGTTCGGGAATCTGTGCGCCGTACTCAAACCATTTGGTTTGCTCGAGAATGATGCAAGTGATGATCCCTGCAAAAAACACCGGAATGGTGACCGGCGCCATGCGATAGAAAAACTCCATGAACTCCCAGCCCATCACCGTGGCGATCAGCAGATTCTGAGGTTCTCCAACCGTTGTGCAGACACCGCCCAGGGCCGTACCCACAGCGGCATGCATAAGCAGATTGCGCAGAAACGCGCGAAACTGATCGAGATCTGATCGATGCAGTTCCTCAATGCTTTCATCTTCGGCGTGCTCATGCTCGTCGCGGAAATGTTTGCCAGATGCAACCCGGTGATAGACGGAATAGAAACCTACGGCGACAGAGATGACCACTGCGGTGACGGTCAATGCATCCAGGAAAGCAGACAACACGGCAGATACGGCCGAAAACAGCACTGCAATGGCGGTTTTGTTGCGTATCTTGAGAAGAATTTTTGTGAAGGTGAACAGCAGCAGCTCTTTCATGAAGTAGATGCCGGCCACCATAAACATGAGCAACAGGATCACTTCGAACGCACCGAAGACTTCGGCGCGTATCGTTTCAGGGCTGGCCATGCCCATCACAACAGCCTCAAGGGCGATTAGACCGCCAGGTTGAAGGGGATAACACTTCAGGGCCATGGCGAGCGTAAAGATGAACTCCAGGACGATCACCCAGCCTGTTACGTATGGCCCAAGAGCCACCAGAATCAGCGGATTGAAAATCAAAAATCCGACGATCGTGAGCTTGTACCACTCTGGTGATTGGCCCAGAAAGTTCTGTGTAAAAGAGCTAAGGCTGATCCCTCTCATTGAAATCCCGTTAGTTTGTTAATCCGTTGGCAAACCTGTTTTAACCCGATCAACCATAGCGCGACAGTCCGTGTTGCGGCAATAGGGTCTATTCAAGTATAGGTTCACTCTCGAAAGTTGTAGAATTTTTAAGTTTTATATATCAGGCAGAACTTCAACTATGTGGCCAAAGTACCCAGACGATTTTCAACCGAACCATATTCCGCCGGAAGACGCTGACCATGGCGAGGCATGGTATTTCGTGTTTCAACGCGGCGAGTTAATTTGTAAAACCGAGGCCGGTGCGCCGCAACCGGTTACGGCGGATGATTTTCGCTGGTTTGACATGACGGTGGACAGCAAACACTTTCTTGGTCACTACCTGAATCGGCCATGTTTTGCGGTTGCAGCCGACGGCAGCCCTGCGCAGGGCTACGCTGCGATGGGTTTGCGCAATCTTCTGGGTCGCACCGATCAGTCACTGTTTTATCTTGCGGGTAGAGCCCAACAGGTTATCGAGTGGCACCAGACACATCAGTTTTGTGGGAGATGCGGCACGCGGATGGAAGATCATGCGGCCGATCGAGCGAAACAGTGCCCAAGTTGCGGGTTGATCAATTACCCGCGGCTGTCTCCCAGCATCATTGTGCTGGTCACCAAGGGTGATGAAATGCTGCTTGCCCGGAACGTATTGTGGCCCAATGGGATGTACAGCACGCTCGCAGGATTTGTCGAACCGGGCGAGTCCATTGAACAAACCGTACACCGTGAAGTGATGGAAGAAGTTGGCTTGCAGGTGGATAACCTCAAGTACTTCGGCTCGCAGAGCTGGCCCTTTCCAAACTCACTGATGTTGGGATTTCATGCCGAGTACGCGGGTGGCGAGATCGTGTGCCAGGAAGCAGAGATTGCCGATGCGCAATGGTTCAAGCCGGACAACCTGCCGCAAATTCCGCCAAAAACAGCTATATCAGGCTGGTTGATAGAAGAGTTTATCCAAAGCACAAAGTAGCCGGGCGAGGTTGCAGCGTCGAGGGTTTAAAACTTCATGGGTAGGCGTTGAGTGCTGCCAGCACTCTGAAGCAGGTCACGATGTAGCCGTCGGAAGAGAAATCTTGTGCCATGAAAGCATCGATAGGTTGGATGCGGCGATTGAGCATTGCGATAGCGATTGCCTGAGAGCTGAACAGCAGCGAAAAGTGAGGTTGCACGGCAGGATCCAGCGGTGTGAGTGCTGCGTCCCGAATCGAAAAGACAAATCTGTCGGGTGGGGCTACTACACCCACGATCACGTCCAGCTCCTGCGCTTTTGCGGGATCGAAGTTGGCCACGATGAGTTCGTACAATTCTGTCATTTTCGCTGTATTACGCGGTTGTGGACGTACTGCCGCGCAGATAGAGTACACCGCTTCAAAGTCCCCGTGAAAGACCGTGTGGCTGATTCTTTGTAGAGATTGAGGAAACATCTCCAGTGGAATATTTGTTCGAATACCTCGTGTTTCTCGCCGAGGTGATTACGTTGACGGTTGCTCTCGTTGTCATCATTTCTGCGCTCGCCAGTATGAGTATGCGTAACGCGCAGCACCAAGGCAGCGGCCACCTGGTCATCGAAAAGATGAATGACAGGATTCGCGATTTACGGCATGCCATGGAGAGCGGCCTGCTACCCGCCAACGAGGTAAAGAAGCAGCACAAGAAAGAGGCAAAGGAAGAAGCGAAAAAAGCCAAACAGGAAGCCAAACAGGAAAAGCAGAGTGGCAAGCAGGTAAGTGCTCAAGCTTCCAGTGAAAGCGATCAAGCGGACACCGACTCTGAGGACCCTGCGAGCGAGCAGAGACCAGATAGCGCGGATGATAGTAGCCGGAGACGGGTTTTCTTTATTCGCTTTGAGGGCGATGTGAAAGCCTCGGCGGTGGATAAGCTGCGTACCGAAGTGAACGCAATTCTCACGCTGGCGACGCCGGAAGACGAAGTTGTCGTCGCAGTCGAGAGCCCTGGTGGCATGGTGCACAGCTACGGTCTTGCAGCCTCGCAGTTAACCCGCTTTCGCGCGAAAGATATCCCGCTGACTGTGGTTGTAGACAAAGTTGCCGCGAGTGGGGGATATCTGATGGCGGCGGTCGCAAACAAAATCCTGGCCGCGCCTTTTGCGCTGGTCGGGTCGATCGGTGTGGTTGCCCAGGTTCCCAACGTGCATCGCCTTTTGAAGAAAAATGATGTTGATGTTGATGTGCTGACGGCAGGAAAACACAAGCGAACGTTGACGATGCTTGGCGAAAATACCGAGGAAGGGCGGCAAAAGTTCCAGGAAGAGTTGGAAGATGTACACGCACTGTTTCAGGAATTTGTCGGCGGTTACCGTCCGGCGCTGGATATGGACACCGTCGCAACCGGAGAAGCCTGGTATGGCAAAAGAGCGTTGGACCTTAAGCTTGTTGATGAAATTCAAACGAGTGATGAATATCTTCTGGACGCGTGCGAGAAACGGGATGTGTTCAGTATCTCGTGGGATGAACAGAAGAAACCCATAGATCGATTGTTCGGCCGGGTGAATGGCCTCATCGAACGGATTGAGGATTGGGTGCCGGCGCGAACCACTCAGTAAACCGAATTAGCAGATCAAACAGCAAAAACAAAAACAGGGGCAGGCAGAATGACTTTCAAAGCATTTTTGGTGACAAAAACAGAAGACGGCTTCCAGCGTGACGTGGTGGAACGAGATGAAAGTGAGCTGCCGGAAGGTGAGTTGTTGATCGACGTGCAGTTCTCTTCGCTGAACTACAAAGATGCTTTGTCCGCAACCGGAAATCCCGGCGTAACCAGGAATTTTCCTCATACACCTGGTATTGATGCAGCAGGCATCGTGCTGGAAAGCACAAACTCAGAGTTTGCCCCCGGCGACGAGGTGATAGTCATCGGCTTCGACCTCGGCATGAACACATCCGGCGGTTTCGGGCAGCGTATTCGTGTGCCTGCGGGCTGGGCGGTCAAGTGCCCCGATGGTCTGACGCTCCACACAAGTATGTTGTTGGGGACCGCTGGTTTTACTGCTGCAGAGTGTGTGGATAAATTGGTTTCTGTCGGTATGGCCCCTGATAAGGGGCCGGTACTGGTCACGGGAGCAACAGGGGGCGTCGGGTCGGTCGCCGTCAAACTGCTCGCTTCCCTCGGATATGAAGTTGCAGCGGTTACCGGCAAGTCAGACAAACATGACTTCCTCAAAAGCCTGGGCGCAACCGTGATCTTGAGCCGCGAGGATGCGCTTGAGGGTGCTGAAAAACCGCTGCTTGCCGAGCAGTGGGGTGGGGTTGTCGATACGGTGGGTGGAGATATGCTTTTTAACGCCGTGAAGAGCCTGCGCTATGGTTGCGGCCTGGCTGCCTGTGGCCTGGTAGGCGGCGCTACCTTTCAAGGCTCCGTGCTCCCATTTCTCCTGCGTCACGTTAACCTTCTAGGTATCGATTCGGTGGAGTGGCCATTGGCAGAAAAGTCGCGTCTATGGAACAAGCTTGCCGGAGAATGGCAGATGGATCTGGCGGAACTTGAAGAACCTCTGCGGTTGGAAGATTTGTCCAACGCCATCGATCGGATACTGGCAGGGGAAATGGTAGGCAGAGGGGTTGTGCACCACTAACTAATTGGATCAGTCGCGGCGCATCTTCGGGTCTGGTGCGATCGGGCTCGGATATCGAAAGATAACGCAGTAGCTTGAAGCGATGAGGGTCAGCACCGTGGCGAACTGCAGGACAAGCGCCGCTTCGACGCTCAGCAGTGCGTTGGTCAGCGCGATGTAGCTCAAAAGCAACGAGAACTCTGAAGCTTGTCCAAGACGCCAACCCACCTCCCAGGCATTACCTGATTCTTCTCCCTGGGCTCGCAGGAGCCAGGCGAAAATGACGGGCTTGATGCAGATCAATACGCCTGCAAGCACGGCCGCTGCCAGCCAATAGTTCGGAATCAGACCAATATCCAGACCGGCACCAACCGAGAAGAAGAAGAGAATCAGAAAAAAGTCTCGCAGGGGTTTCAGGCTGTCCGCAATGTAGATTGCGATGGGTGATGTGGCGAGCGACACGCCTGCGATGAACGCACCGATTTCAAAAGAGAGGTTCATAAACGCGGCGAGGTTGGCTACCGCAAGACACCAGCCGATGGCGATCAGGAAAATATACTCGTGGAAGGCATCATATTTCTTGATCAGGTACAGGAGTCCGAATCTGACGCCGAGGTAGGCGGCGAGACCCAGCAGGGGCAGTGAGAGAAAAATTCCGGCAAGACTGCTCATCAATGCTGCGGAATCGGAACCGAGCCCTGTCAGCACAAGGATTGCCAGGATCGCGAGCAAATCCTGGATGAGGAGAAGGCTGACAACAATTTCTCCGATGTGCCGATGATGCAGCACCGTTGTGGGTAGCAGCTTGATGCCGAGGATGGTGCTCGAAAAACTCGCCGCGATGCCCGTGATCGTGGCTTCCATCAGCGTAAACCCGAAAAGCCACATCACCCCGAAACCTGCGCCAAAGAAGGCAAGGGTTGTGCCCAATGCGGTGAGGAGCGACTCCCCCAACATGTTCTTCAGTTTCGAGGGTTGGAGATCCAAGCCCACCAGAAAGAGTAGGAAGATGATACCGAATTCGGCGATCTCGGACAGGAGCGCAGGATCGGCGACAGATTGTGTGCCAAAAGGTCCGAGGAGGCAGCCCACTGCGATGTAGGCGACCAGCATTGGTTGTCGGGAATACAACGCCAACGTTGCGAGCACGGCAGCACCCGCAAAGATGAAGAAGAATGATTCTATGATTCCCGTATGCGGCATGTGCTCGCGCCTTTTAGGCTGAGTATACCGCTATGATCAGCCGAGCGGTCAAAACGCTGTTGGCTGCTTGTCTGCGGCGTAAGCTGTGTCTCGCCCTGTCATGTCAGTAAGGTTATAAGGTGATCTACCTGGCGAAACGCGGCTGCGGATCGATCACGGAACCCTGATAGTGCCCTGTGTAAGGCTTCATCTGCGCCAGCGCAATATCGATATCCGTGTCGTCGGCGAGCACAAAAGCGTCGAAACCGCAGCGTCGCATGTAATGAAGAATATCTTCCTGCACCTCACCGATAGCAAACAGCTCGCCTTCATAGCCAAGTCTCTGCCGCAATAACACAGCCAGCGAGAGCCCGCGGCCATCGTTAAAGGCTGGAAAGCGAATGGCGATCGCAGAGGCGGCCAGGTGTGCCGCCTCGGGTTCAGCATCTACCGTCAGTTCCAGCGCGTCTCCAGCTTGCCATTCCTCAAGGCCTTTCCAGTCCGGCTCTTGATCTGAACTTACAATCGCTTGTCCGTCGGTCAGTTTAAGCAGGGGCATAAACTCGCTCCTTAAAGGGGGCCATGCCTACTCTGCGAAAACAAGCCAGGAAGCTTTCTTCATCCGAGTGGCGCTGTTCCGCGAATGTATCGAGGATGGTTGCGATCACGTCGGGTACTTCCGCCCGGGCAAAGGAGGGGCCGAGGATCTGACCAAGTGACGCCTCAAGTCCGGAATGTCCTGAATGACCACCGAGCGAAATCTGGTACCACTCTTCGCCTTTTTTATCGACGCCGAGGATACCTATGTGACCGACGTGATGGTGGCCGCACGCGTTCATACACCCTGAAATATTGATATCCAGTGGTCCAAGGTCGTGCTGGAAGTCGGCATCGTCAAAGCGTCGCTGAATCGCTTCAGCAACGGGGATAGACTTTGCGTTCGCGAGAGAACAGTAGTCGCCCCCGGGGCAGCAGATCATATCTGTCAGTTCGCCTTTGTTAGCGGCACCTAAACCCTCGGCGCTGGCCAGCTCCCACAATTCCAAAAGCTGTGCCACAGGTACATGCGGCAAGACAAAATTTTGTTCGTGGCTGATTCGTATTTCGCCCTGAGAATACGTATCTGCCCACGCCGCGACAGCATCCATTTGTGCGTCGCTGACGTCACCCGGAGGTACGCCGGTAGTTTTGGTGGACAGGGTGACAGAGGCGTAGCCCTGTTGCCTGTGTGGTTGCACGTTGTTGCCTACCCAGCGGCTGAATTCTGAGTTTGCGAGGCGCTCATCGCCGAGATCGGTCTCGTCTTGAGGTGCAAGATCTGGACCGACAAAAAAGGCTTCCAGACGCTTAAGTTCGCTCTCAGGCACTTGCGCTGGGCCATCTTTCAAGTACCGCCATTCTTCCTCGACCTTTGCTGCAAAGCCTTCGGGGGTCATTGCACGGACGAGGATTTTGATGCGCGCTTTGTACTTGTTATCCCGACGTCCGTAGCGGTTATAGACCCGCATCACCGCCTCGAGATAGGTCAGAAGATCTGTTGCGGCAACACCGGCTTTTATCAGCGGTCCTACCACCGGGGTACGACCCAGGCCACCACCAACAAAAAAGTCGAACACCAACTCATCTTGAGCTCCGCGCCGTACCCTAATGCCGATGTCGTGTACCGCGATGGCGGCGCGATCTTCATCGGCACCGGTGACTGCGATCTTAAATTTGCGCGGCAACCAGTCGAACTCCGGATGATTGGTTGACCATTGGCGGATCAGTTCGCAGTAGGGGCGGGGATCAACGTGCTCGTCGGCAGCAGCGCCAGCAAACTCGTCCGTTGTAACGTTGCGAATGCAGTTGCCTGAAGTCTGGATTGCGTGCATCTGCACGGTCGCCAGGTCAGCAAGGATATCGGGTACTTCGGCCAGTTCAGGCCAGTTGAATTGGACATTCTGCCGGGTGCTGAGGTGTCCGTAACCACGGTCGTATCGACGCGCGATGCTGGCCAACATGCGCAGCTGCTCGCTGGACAACGTGCCGTACGGTACTGCGACGCGCAGCATTGGCGCCAGGCGTTGAACGTAAAGCCCGTTGCGAAGGCGCAGTTGCAAAAATTCGTCGTCGCTCAGCTTACCAGCGAGGTAACGCTCGGTCTGTTCTCGGTAGTGAGCAACGCGCTCATCTACCAGGCTTTGGTCAAATTCGTCGTATTGATACATAGATGTCTATGAGGACCCGATTCCGGCGCGGCAAAGTATCAAGCTCCACCCGGTGGATCAATCCTCAAATTGCATAAGCTTATAAGGCGCTCACGGGCGGTACAGACGAGGGGTCTGATTCGGGTACTTCAGCACTGTTCAGGCAGGTTAAGTTGCGTATAATCCGCGCCGATTTGTAAGCGAATATAGAGTTGCTAATGAGCGAAGAAAACTCACAAAGTCCAAGCGAAGAAAGCGCTGATACAAAAGCGGATGCGAAGGTCGTCTTAATCGTATTCGTCACGGCCGTTGTCATGGCTGTGCATTTCGTCTCCGGGTTTACCTTCGACTTCTAAACAGCTTTCCAGCGAGTGTCCTGGGACAGGACACTAGGGCAGGAGGGGGCGTAGACGGCCTTCTGCTTCGTCGACAGAAATCCCCGCACGTGCCGCGTAGTCAGCAACCTGATCCTTGTCGATTTTACCAACCCCGAAGTACCTGCTTTCCGGGTGTGCAAAATACCATCCGCTCACCGAAGCCTGCGGGGTCATCGCGTAACTTTCAGTCAGTTCGATGCCTGTTGCAGCCGTAGCATCAAGCAATTCGAACAATTTGCCCTTCTCGCTATGTTCCGGGCAGGCCGGGTAGCCTGGTGCAGGTCGAATACCCGCGTATCGCTCGGCAATAAGCTCTTCGTTGCTTAAACATTCCTGCTTTGCATAACCCCAGAATTCGGTTCGAACCCTTTTATGCAGGTATTCGGCAAAGGCCTCGGCAAAACGATCTGCAAGGGCTTTCACCATGATCTGGTTGTAGTCATCCCCGTCGAAGTGCTTAAGCGCTGCATCAATCCCCGAACCGGCCGTCACGGCAAAGCCACCCACGTAGTCCTCTGTTGGAGAGACGAAGTCTGCAAGACAAAAATTGGGTGCAGTGTCGTCAGGCTTCGGAGCCTGCTGGCGGAGGTGATGCAGAAGCGCAAGGTCCGAGCCATCCTGGTTGAGCAGCACAATGTCGTCGCTGTCCTTACGTCGGGCAGGCCAGAAGCCGTAAACACCCTTTGGCTTAAGGAAGGCTTTATCGATTAAAAGCTGAAGGCACTCCTGCGCGTCCGCATAGAGATTGCGCGCGGCCTCTCCAACCACCTCGTCGTCGAGGATCTTTGGGTATTTACCGGCAAGCTCCCAAGTCATGAAAAAGGGCGTCCAATCGAAGTATGGCAGCAGCGTTTCCAGGTCCACTTCGATCTCGTGTACGCCCAGGCGTGCAGGCACTGGCGGTTCGTAGTTTTCCCAGTCCAGCAAGGGCGCGTTGTCCCGGGCGTCTTTAAGCGTCAGAAATTCACGTTTTTGTTGGCGCGCTTCGACGCGGCGGCGAACCTTCGAATATTCATCCTCGATGGCTGCGGTATAGGTTGCATACTCTTCCCTGTCACCCAGCAGGCGCGAAGCGGTGTTCACCGCACGCGACGCGTCAGTCACGTAGACCGTCGCACCCCGATGGTAGGCGGGTGCAATTCTTGCCGCAGTGTGTGCTTTGCTGGTGGTTGCTCCGCCGATCATGAGCGGGATATCCAGACCGACCCGCTCCATTTCGCTCGCTACGTGCACCATTTCATCCAGGGAGGGCGTGATCAGTCCGGACAACCCGATAGCGCTGGCTGACTCCGCTTGGGCGCGCTCGAGAATGTCCTGACAGGGCACCATGACACCCAGGTCGATCACCTCGTAGTTGTTACATTGCAAGACCACGCCCACGATGTTCTTACCTATATCGTGAACATCCCCCTTCACAGTGGCCATGACAATTTTGCCTTTGCTCTGAGCGGCACCACTTTTTTCGGCTTCGATAAATGGCACCAGATGGCCAACCGCCTGTTTCATCACGCGAGCGCTTTTTACCACTTGAGGTAAGAACATTTTTCCAGACCCGAATAGATCACCAACTTTGGCCATGCCATCCATCAGAGGACCTTCGATCACATCCAGAGGTTTGTCTGCATCCAGTCGGGCGGTTTCTGTATCTTCGAGGATGAACTCCGTTATGCCGTTCACAAGCGCATGTGCCAGCCTCTCATTTACCGGCAGGTCTCGCCATGCCGACTGGGCCGGGTCCTCAACCTGTTTGTTACCTTTCAGGTTGTCAGCGATATCCAGCAGGCGTTCAGTTGCATCCTCACGGCGGTTCAGCACAAGGTCTTCAACCCGTTCGCGAACTTCTTCATCCAGGTCTTCATAAATACCGAGTTGGGCTGGATTGACGATCGCCATTGTCAGCCCCGCTTGAATGGCGTGATACAGGAAAACGGTGTGTATTGCCTCGCGCACGGGATTGTTACCGCGAAACGCAAACGACACGTTGGACAGGCCGCCAGAGGTTTTCGCGTGAGGAAGGTTAGCCGATATCCAGCGTATCGCTTCAATGAAGTCCACCGCGTAGTTGTTGTGTTCCTCTATACCCGTTCCGATGGCAAATATGTTCGGGTCAAAGATGATGTCGGCGGGATTGAACCCAACCTGGTGTACAAGAATTTCATAACTGCGTTTGCAGATCTCGGTTTTACGTTCAAAGGTATCTGCCTGGCCCTGCTCGTCAAACGCCATGACTACCACGGCGGCGCCGTAACGTCGAAGAACCCGCGCTTGCTCTAAAAATGCTGCTTCACCTTCTTTCAGGCTGATGGAATTCACAATCGCCTTGCCTTGAATACACTTCAGACCGGCTTCGATGATGTGCCATTTGCTGGAATCAACCATGATGGGTACACGCGCGATATCCGGCTCCGCTGCGACGAGATGCAGAAACTCAGACATAGCCGCTTCGCCATCGAGCATCCCTTCATCCATATTGATGTCGATGACCTGGGCACCGTTGGTCACCTGGTTGCGCGCGACGTCCAGGGCTTCGCCAAATTCGTTTTCACGTATCAGGCGGGCAAATTTGGCCGAACCGGTCACGTTGGTCCGTTCACCCACGTTGACGAAAAGCGATTCGTCGTCAATAACCACAGGCTCCAAACCGGAAAGCTGCAATCCAGCTTGTGAATCCGGAAGTTCTCTCCTGTTTGAGTTGGCTACTGCCTCCACAATTGCTTTGATGTGGTCCGGCGTGGTGCCGCAGCACCCCCCGACGATGTTGACCCAACCTTGCTCTGCAAATTCGCCGACAATCTGCGCCATTTCTTCGGGCGTCTGGTCGTATTCTCCGAACGCGTTAGGCAAGCCTGCGTTTGGGTGCACGCTGACAAACGTGTCGGCCTGGTCTGCAATTTCATGGAGGTATGGTCGCAGCTGCTCGGCGCCCAGCGCACAATTCAACCCGACAGCGAGCGGGTTGGCGTGTTGAATCGAGTACAGGAAAGCGGTTGCGGTCTGGCCTGATAACGTGCGTCCGCTCGCGTCGGTGATGGTGCCTGAGATAAGCATCGGCACGGGTGTTTCCCGCGATTCGTTCAGTTCGTTCACCGCGTAGATCGCGGCCTTGGCGTTTAACGTGTCGAACACAGTTTCGATCATCAGGAGATCAACGCCGCCGTCGATCAGGCCCCTGGCTGCTTCCTGGTAGATCTGCACCAACTCGTCAAAATAGATGTTGCGCATCCCGGGATTGTCGACGTCAGGCGAGATACTGGCGCTGCGATTGGTCGGTCCGATACTACCGGCAACAAATCTGGGCTTTTCGGACGTAGAAAACTGATCAGCCGCTTGGCGTGCAATCTCCGCGCCTGCTTTGTTGATTTCATACGCAAACTGCTCGGTATTGAAGTCCTTTTGTGCAAGGCTGGTTGCGCTGAATGTGTTTGTTGAAAGGATATCCGCACCAGCGGCCAGGTAGGTGTTGTGCACCTCTGCGACGACGCTGGGTTTAGTCAGGTTCAGGAGGTCGTGGTTGCCTTTGAGGGGCGTGGTGTGATTCTCCAGGGCAGCGTTGCGGTAGTCTGCCTCTTCCAGATTGCGGTCTTGAAACGCCGTGCCATAGGCGCCATCCAGCACAAGAATTCGCGCGGCTAGACACTCGCGAAGGCGGGCTTCACTTGCAGATTGGGAATTCTTCATCGTTCAGCTGTAGCAGAAGTGGCGCGTACGGTAAGCAAGCCACAACATGAACACAATTGAAGTTTGGGCGGACTGATATGAATCAAACTAATTTACCTCTGATTTCTGGCCCAATATCGGCAAATTCCCGGCATTTTCCGAGAAGTCCGCCTGAACGGGCTATACCCGACCATTTTAGTCGGGTATAAAGCGCAATTGAGGCAACAACGTCATATTTAGGACGAGAATGATCGAAATTTCGGACAGTGCGCAGGCTTATCTTGCCGATCTCCTGGCTAAACAGGAGCAGGAAAACACGGGCATCAGGGTATTCGTCGCCCAACCGGGCACGCCGCAAGCGGAAACGTGTATTGCCTACTGCCGCCCTGGTGAAGAACAGGAAGGCGATATTCCCGTTGAGTTCGAAGGCTTCAAAGCCTGGTTTGAGGGCAGGAGTGAGGCCTATCTGGTAGATGCCGTTGTCGACTATCAGGAAGATCAGATGGGTGGCCAATTGACCATCAAGGCGCCCAATGCACGTATTCCGAATGTCAGTGATGATTCACCGCTGGAAGATCGGGTGAATTACATCCTCTACAACGAGATCAATCCCGGCCTTGCCGCGCACGGTGGCATGGTTACCCTGGTTGAGTTGACCGAAGACAATGAAGCGGTCCTGCAGTTTGGCGGCGGTTGCCAAGGCTGTGCTGCTGTGGACATCACGCTGAAAAACAGCGTTGAAGCCATGTTGATGGAGCGCCTGCCGGAACTGACAGCGGTCAAAGACACAACCGACCACACCTTCACCGAGAACGCTTACTACTCGTAGAGGTAGATTACCCTGACCTTTGCAGGGTCAGGGTAAAAGAACGTACTCACCACATTAAAACCTGGATGCCAGGCCCTGATGCAGGTTCTCCAGCATCTCAATAGATGTGTCCCACCCAACGCACGCATCGGTTACAGACACGCCGTAGGCAAGATCATCGGACAGCTTCTGCTGACCTTCGACGAGATTGCTTTCGATCATCACCCCGGTAATGGTCTGGCAGCCACCGGCAATCTGTTCGATGATGTCTTCAAGCACAAACGGCTGATTTTTGTAGTTTTTGGCCGAATTGGCGTGTGAGCAGTCAATCATGACAGAGGGATGATGTCCCACAGCCTGCAAAGCCGCGGCCGCAGTTTCTACGTGCTCAGCTGTATAGTTCGGTCCGTTTGATCCACCCCGCAGAACCACGTGTCCATGGGCGTTGCCGTGCGTGTGAACCACACTCACCTGTCCGGCCGAGTTGATACCGAGAAACCGATGCGGGCTGACCACGGATTGCAGCGCATTGATCGCAACGTCCAGGCCCCCATCCGTGCCGTTTTTAAAGCCGACAGGACAACTCAAGCCTGACGCCATTTCCCGGTGTGTTTGTGATTCTGTGGTACGCGCACCGATGGCCGACCAGCTGATCAGATCCTGCAGGTACTGGGGTGTAATCGGGTCGAGCGCTTCGGTTGCAATGGGCAAGCCGATTTCTGAAATGCCGAGCAGTAACTTCCGGGCGATGTTGAGACCTTCGCCGACCTGGAAGGAATCGTCCAGGTAGGGGTCGTTCAGCAAACCCTTCCAGCCAACCGTGCTGCGGGGTTTCTCGAAGTAGGCGCGCATTACGATAAAAAGGCGGTCCGCCATCTCGTCGTGAAGTGGTTTTAACTTACGAGCGTATTCCAGTGCCTCGTCTGGACAATGAATGGAACACGGGCCAATGACGACCAGAAGGCGAGGGTCTCTGCCGGTCACAATCTCTCGAATGGACTCACGCGAGCGGGTTACAAATTCACGGGTGCCTTGATCCACCGGCAGCCGAGCCTTCAATTGTTCTGGCGTGACCAGCACCTCCGTCTTGTGGACGTTGATGTTCTCGAGCGCGCTGGCTGACGTGCCACTCGCAACTGTTGTGCTCTCATTTTCGGACTGCATTTTCATCTCTCCCTTTTCCTTATTGGCTTTTAGCAAACAGCTGAATGCATGCTCAACATATGCTCAATACATGGTTATGACGTTCATAGAGAAAAGCTTGTCGCGAAACCATTTCCTTTGCAGGAGCAGCCCGGTTTGGACTTTGTTTCGGCGTTGGACCTTTTGGAGCGGAGATCGCGCGGAAGGCCCTCAAGCCTTCCAAATATGAAGGCCGGCTAGGCTCGGAAGTAAAAAAAGCCTTGCCAGCAATAACCATCAACCTGAGGCATAACGCGCGTTGCCGCGTCGCTGTGACAGGCACTCTTGTGACAGACTTTCTTTTGACCGAAAGCGTCTGCACAGATTGTTTGCTGATGATTCATAAGGCGGCTGATGTTAAACAGTGAATCTGGAAATGCAAATTTCTTTTTAAGTGCTTTCTTGACGCTCTTTCGTTCGGTATCCGATTTCTGCTTTGATCGCCCGCTATCGAATTTCGATCAGTTCAGCACTATTTGTCACGAATATAGCTGCTCTCACTGGCTCGTCATGCAGTTCAGAAACTATTTCGGCGTACTTCTCCAGTTGGGCGCGGCTGCGAGCGATCAGACCGGCCCGATCATATTCCAGGTGATCACGCCCGCTGCCAACCTGCGACTTGTAGTCGATGATCCAGCGCAAACCCTGGTCCACAAACATCCTGTCGATAACGATATTTGTCAGATTGTTGTTCACATAGGCTGACAACGGATGTTCAGATACATGGTGGGTGTGTGCGGCCAAAATCCAGCGTCCCGTTTCACTGTTGATCACCCGTTCGATGTGTTCCAGAGCAGTGGTAGTGATAGTGTCCCGGTCTTGAGCAAGCAGATCGCTTGACCACAGTTGCAGCCGCGGGATTATCTCTGTCTCGGTATAGAGCGCCGGGTTCTGACTCAGCCAGCAGAGTGCCTTGTGTATGAGCGAACCGATCGCCACCTCTCGTAGTTGTCCTGCGACATCCTTCGGCGCTTGCGTGACGTCGTTGATCAGCAATGGGTCGTAGGGCGGTGGCGACCAGCGAAAGTCCGCGGCGATTCGTTCCAGTAATTGAGCGTCTGAAAACAGGTCTGCCTGAATATCGAGGGCGTGCTGGTCAGGGGTGGAAGGGGGCAACCGCTCAGCGTTGATCGATCTGTCTTCCAGGAGGCGCGCCAAGCCTGTAGTTTTACCTGTGTCTGTGTCCGTGTAAGTGATAGTCAACGACTTTTTTGCACGTGTGCAGGCTACATACAGAAGCCGCTTTTCTTCATCCTGGGCTGCCTGGCGGCTGGTGAACTTGAGCCAGCGATGGACATCGTCCCCACGTACCCCGAGAAGCAGGCCGTCAACGTCCGGTTGCCATGAAAGTAGCTCAGCATCATCCCCACGAGTGCGGCGATGCACCATGGGGAGGATCACATGATCAAATTCCAGACCCTTAGCTTTGTGCATGGTCATGATCTGCACGCGTGCTTGCTGCGGCGCTTCCAGGTGCAAGTTGTCCATTGCGTCCCTAATGTCGTCAAGGGACATGTGGTCATCTGTTAAGCTCAGGAATGCCCGGGCATGCGGCATCACATCGCTTGGGTAGGCCAACTCAGCCCCACACCGTAACCAATAACCTTCGACCACCTCGCGCAGCGTGAGGTTGTTAAGTTGCTCCCTTGCCCACGAGACCGCCTCAGACAGTCGCTGGATACGTGAATCGGAACTGTTTGCCAGATTGTCGGGGAACGTTGCCTGGCCGAGCCGGGTCAGCGCTGTAAGCTCAACGCCAAACATTGGACTTCTAAGCAAGCTCATCCACGCCAGGCGATTGTCAGGCGCGAGCAGCGTTGTGGTCAGCGCAAACAGATCCCGGATTACAGGTTGTGTGGCGAGCGGCTGCATCTCCGTCGCTTGCCAGGCAATTTGGTTGTCTTCCAGTGATTTAAAGATTCCGCTGACATGTGTTTTCGCTCGACAGAGTACTGCGATACTGCCGTCGGTGTCCTCCAGAAGCTGGCTGATAGAGGCGGTGATGAAAGCAATCTCGTCCTCTTCGTTAGCATGGGCGATGACACGGGCCTCGCCTTGTCTGTCAGGGTGTTCGGAGCCGGGGCGTTTGGGGGTTGCCGGTGTAAATCTCACCGCATCAAAAGTGTCGTTAGCCTCCCTGCCAAAGAGGTCTTCAAAAAGTGAATTGCACCATTCCACAAGAACGGGATCAGAACGAAAATTACTTGTGAGATTAAGCGGCTCCAAAGAGTGTTCGGCGATACCCGTGGTTTTAGTTTCGGCAAAGATACGTACATCTGCATTACGAAAACGATAGATCGACTGCATCGGATCGCCGACCGCAAAAACCGTATTGGACTCGCTTTGCTCCCAACACTCGAGTAGGAGATTGAACAGGTGCAGCTGGGAGCGGGAGGTGTCCTGGAACTCGTCGATCAGAACATGATTTATGCGATGGTCCAGATAAAAAGCCAGATCGGTTGGGCTGCCGTCTCGTTCTCGCAGCGCCCTCTGCGCGCTCAAGAGTAGTCCGGTGAAGTCAATGCAATCGCTGGCTTTGAATACCTGGTCGAGTTCGATCGCCACTAACGATAAATTGATGCAAACGATGGTAAGAAAGTTCATCTGTTCTGCAGACAATGCATCTTTCGGGAGGGAATGAAAAACTTCAAATCGACCAGCTAATCCCCGTTCATGAACGCCAGTCAGCCAGGCGGTCAGCGCACGGCGCAGCTCTACATCACCGAGTTCGTCGCGCACCGTAACGCGTTTTTTGAGCTTTCCCTGTTTGGTCAGCAGGTAGGGGACAAGGGGTTGCCACCAGTAGACGTCGGCATCGGCAGCCAGTCCAATCTGGTCTGCGAGCATTTCCAACTGGGTCAGGTCGCCGTGAGTCAGGCCCCGCGCAAGGTGGTCGCAATGCCGTTTGCGCAGGGCAGATATTGAAGCACTGAGGTGTGCTTCGATCTGGTGCGGATCCTGGTGGACAGCAACAGCGAGGTCCAACCACTGGTCGCGTCGCGCCAGCATATCCATCAGTAGTCGTCTCGTGAGCAGGGCGTCGTTGTCCAGATGAGCAACAAACTCAGCGATGAGAGGTGCTAGTTCATCATCGTGGATCAGTTTGTCGAGTAATCGATCGGCGGCCTGTCTGTACTGAAGATCTGCACGTTCGAGGATTTCGTTAGGAACCCCTTCTTCGATATCTGCTGCTCGGCTGCATAGTTCAAGTGCAAAGCTGTCGATGGTTTGTATTTTCAGCCGATTTGGATTGCTTTCCAGCGACCATCCGAGTTGCGTGTTGCGCTCAGCAAGTGCCCGAGCCAAAGGGGTGTCCGCCGCTAACGCCGAGAGGATGCGGTCCCGCATCTCTGCTGCCGCTTTCTTGGTAAACGTGATGGCGAGAATTTGTTCAGGGCGCTCGACAACCTTCAATAACTCGAGGTAGCGGCTGACCAGGATGCTGGTTTTACCCGAACCCGCAGGGGCTTGGACGATGAACGAGCCCTGTGGGTCTATGGCTCGGTCACGTGCTTCCTGGTCTTCCAGCACCTCGCTTGTGCTCTGTGGGCTAGCCATTTGCGCCTCTCTCACCAGCGACCCCGCTTCGACCGACCCTGCAGAAAGGCTGGTAGTCGCAATAGTCACAAGCTCCTGGTGCAGGGGTGACGCTGGCGTTACCCGCGGCAAATTGTTGCGCAAGGTATCCCAGATCAGAACGCCATTCCTCGCGCTGCTCCTGCCAACTCTGTTTGAGTTGTGTGGTGCGTGTTTTCGCGGGCAGCACCTTGTTTTCGCCAACACCGATGAAGGTGGGTTCTTCGTTCACGCGCGCGTAGGCCACACCTTCAACGGCGAGGTCCAGAAGACTATAGAGTGGCAGTTGCGTATGCGTGGGTGGAGAATCGGTCAGGCCTCGCAGAGAAGCGGCGCCGGTTTTGTAGTCGATGACGAGCCTGGCTTTCGAAGGTAACTCGTCAATGCGGTCCACACGAACCCGCAAAACAAGTGGTCCGATCGTCACCTCAAACGCTTCCTCCAGGACATGCACGGCAAAATTGTCGCGTTCTAGTTCGAAGTCTACCCAGGCGGACAAAAGTTCTATCAAGCGCTCCCGTTCGTTCGGTTGATAGTGGCGGGGGAGTGGAGGTTTATGTTTGATCAGAGCCTGGTCTACGGCATTTCCGATATCGTCCGGCTGCGCTTTTGCCAATGCGTCTCGGGATGGAAAACTGGTCAACAAGCTGAACAACGCATCATGTACAAAGTTACCCCGGGACAGGTAATCAGGAAGATCTGCCAGGGGCATGTCGGAAGTCAGATCCAGGCGAAACTCAGCATATGCTTTGAAAGGACAATTTGCCTGGACGTCGAGAAGACGCACGCCGCCTCTTGTTTGCTGCGCAGGCAGCGGTTCGCCAACCTGGTCGCTGTAAAACGTAACCGACTTTTCGCTTGCTTCATCTATGTATGGGTGCAGAACCACGGGGGTCGCATCCAGGTCAGTTGCGCTCAGATGGGAAATAAAAGGTGACGGCTGTAGAGGTACGTCCCCTTCGAACGTACAGAAGCTCGCAACAAAGTGATCGGCTGAGCGATTAAGGCGAGAGAGTGTGCGAAAGGCGAACTCTGCTTCTGCGGATTGATCGCACCGCGGCACGCCATAGTCGCGGCATAGACCTGGCGGTAAGTGTGGAATACCGCTTTGTGTTGCTGGTAACGTTTTACTGTCTGCTCCGCATAGCCACAAATGGGAGAACGTTAACCCGATGCCTTCCAGGAGCCCCAACACCTGTACGGGTGCCGCACCGCGTTCAGGCGCAAAAAGTGTGTGGTTCAGTCGCCACGCGAGGGTTGCGATGGCCTCATCCAGCGTACATTTACCATCAAAACTTGTTTGGGCGAGATTCTCTTTGATGGCCAGGGCGGCTTGATATTGATTTGATTGGAGAGCTTGGGTCTGCGGCCAGCCGCAGATCTCCAGGAGCTCGGTAATTTTTGCAACCCAGATGCCGTAGGGGGCAGGCTCGGGTGAGTGGAGATCGTCCAGGATCCGTGCAAGCTCTACGTGGGTTGTGCTTCTGGCGATAAGCGCCAGCGAGCTGCGCGTCCCGCGACTGCGCGACCACTTTTCGACAAAGGTTTGCAGACCGCTGATCGCAACAAAGGGAGATGCAGCGAGTGATTGTGCTTCGCGGAAAGAGAGCGCCGTCTGCAGCCCCTTGAGCAGGAGTTTGGCGGATTGCCATACGGGTTGCGCGGCGAGGCTTTGCCCACCCGAAATATCAAACGTCACGCTGGAGCTGCCCTGGTTCGGATCCAGCACCACCCCAACTTGTCTTGCAATCTGGGAATGCCGCGACGCAAGATCCGGGACTACGATCCCTACTTTTGCGTCTGGTTGGTCAGCGAGCACTTGTTTCGCCCAATGTGCAGCTTGCGCCACTTCCTGGTAGGGGTCGTGGGTGCTCTTGAGCTCAACGTCTGAAAATTCAACCTGGAAATCCACCGTCGCATTTTCTTTTCTTGTGGAAGCAGGAGCGGTCAGAAGGTCAGCTTCGCTTTCCGCGCAGGATTGGTCACCTGCCGAATCGAGAACATGGAAAGCTCTGGTAGCGAGCAAGTGTCTGACGAGGCGGCGCTCAGGCTGCGTCATTTCATCCGGTGGAATCCAGAGCACTGTGCTGCCCACCAGCTCATCCAAGAAGGCTGCGGGTGCTTGTGTTATGAGGACATCGGGAAGGTGCGCTGCAGGCACAAGTTCTGATGCGCTGAGTTCGTCGGTAAATTTTTCCAGCCAGTCTACGAAAGAGGCTTTGCACTGCGATCTCACCGCGTGGAGTGGGATGTCGTAAGCGAGGGTTGTTTCCCACGCCTTCAGTAGCCCCTCTATCTGGCTGTCAGAAACCTCTGGCGTTATGGACAGAGCCAGATGATGGAGGTACTCGGAGGAAGCGATTGCGGGCAGCGCTGGCTGGAATTCGCGAAGCGACTGATAACCTTGGTGAATGAGACGCGAAAAACTGATGATACCTGGCGTCGCCCAGACACGTGGACCGCGACCGGCACTCGCCTCATCAGCTCTGAATTGTGCATACGCTCGGTGATACTCCCGCGCGAGACGCTCGTTGGGAGTGACGAGCAGCATCGACTCCAATGAAGTACACAGATCGGGGGAGATTTTGACGAAGCTTCGGTCCACAGCGCATTGTAGCGCAAGCATGAATTGAATGGCCCCTCGCGCTACACTGCGCTCCGAATTTTTTCTATCTAAGAAGTTGCTTAATGGCTAAGCCTGTTGGGTACGTCAGTCTCGGCTGCCCGAAAGCCCTTGTCGATTCCGAACACATTGTGACGGAGCTGGATGCCCTGGGATACGAATTGACCGCCGATCTGGATCACGCTTCGACGGTCGTAATCAATACCTGTGGATTTATCGATGCTGCAAAAGACGAAAGTTTTGAGGCGATCGAAAGTGCGTTGGATTCGGGCAAGCGCGTAGTTGTCACAGGTTGTCTGGGCGCCGAAGCTCAAGGCCTGCAGGCGAAGTACCCGGCGCTCGAGTTTGTCAGTGGACCGCAGGATGTGGCGAGCGTGGTGAAAGGCGTCCAGTCCTATGAACCCATGAGACCTTTGACAAGCGCTCAGGAAGCAGGGTCTGTGCCGCCAACCGGTGCAGTGGATATCGGTGATTTTGCACGGACACGCCTGACACCACCTCATTATGCATACCTCAAAGTGTCAGAGGGATGTAACCACTCATGCGCGTTCTGCATCATCCCGTCCATGCGGGGGAAACTCAGATCACGCCCGATTGCCGACGTTCTGTTGGAAGCACAGACAGCGGTAGAACAAGGCGCAAAAGAGTTGCTGGTCATCGCCCAGGATCTGAGCGCGTATGGCGTCGATATGAAGTACGTCGAATCTTCCTGGCAAGGCAAGCCGCTGGCTACCCGGCTGTTTGACCTCTGCCATGCCTTGGGAGAACTTGGGGTCTGGGTCCGACTGCACTACGTTTATCCTTACCCACATGTCGATCAGATTATCCCGCTCATGCGTGACGGTCTCATCCTGCCTTACCTGGATATTCCGCTTCAGCATGCGGCCCCTGAGATTCTGTCCCTGATGAAGCGCCCTGCCGCTGCAGAGCGAACGTTGGAGCGAATTCACCGTTGGCGGGAGATTTGTCCCAAACTCACCATCCGCAGCACCTTTGTCGTTGGATTTCCTGGCGAAACCGATGAGCACGTCGGCCAGCTACTGGATTTTCTGGAAGCCGCAGACTTGGATCGGGTGGGTTGTTTCACGTACTCCGCCGTCGAGGGTGCGAGTGCCAACCTGCTGCCAGATCACGTCGATGAAACGGACAAAATGGATCGGCAGGAAGCGGTGTATGACGTGCAGAGTTCTATCAGTGCTCGACGCCTTGCAGGAAAGGTGGGCACCACGCTGCGTGTGCTCGTTGATGACCACGCCAAGAATGGTTTCGTCGCGCGGAGTGCAGCGGATGCCCCTGAGATAGACGGACAGGTATTCGTCACCCTGGCCGAAGGCACAAGTTCTCGGCCGAACGTGGGAGAATTTGCCTGGGTTGAGATTACCGACAGCGATGAACATGACTTGTATGGTGTCAGCGCTGGGAGTGGAATCGAGCTAAACTAAAGTAGTGGCTGCCCCGCAAGCCTGTGAAATTATTTTCGCGAATCCCCCCGTTGAGAGGCTACAATAGGCCTAACGTTGATGGAGATTATCTATGTGGCATTTGATCGAAGATTTTTTTGATCAGAGTTGGATTATGAAGGGCATGATCGGCCTGGGATGGTTGTGTGTTGTCATCATGATCGCGAGTATTCTCGCTGGGCCATTTTTCGGCTGGTTATAAGGCGCACAGGGTATGTGGCTGGCCACGTTATCTTCTGACCAACGCGAGGCGCTGATGCGTCTTGCCCACAATGTAGTAGTCTCCGACGGGCTGCTAGATCCTAACGAAGAAGGGATGTTGGCCGAATTTCGTCGTGAGATGGAGCTGTCCAACGAGGAAGAAGTAGAGTACCTCGAACTCGATGGCATCGACGCTGTATTTGCTTCACGACAGTCGCGTATCGTGGCGTTGCTTAACCTGCTGAAACTGAGTTATGCCGACGGTGCTTTTGAGATCGAGGAAGAATGCCTCTTGAGGGAGATCTGCCAGGCATTTCGGATCCCGGACGAAGAGTTTTTGCTTCTCGACAACTGGGTACGCCGCTTGACCGCGCTGGAAGAGGAAGCGGGTCAGTTGATGCGGGGTTAGCCGGTCGCGCTGGAGGGCGAACCCATCCGACCGAAAATTTCTTCCAGCATATTCAACTGGTTTTCAATCGCGTCTTGATCGTCGCGAAATTCGCTGGTTGTTCGAAACTGAATGCCGGAGCGATAGCCCACGTCAATGCTGGTGCAATTATGTACAACACCAATGACGTTGTTCACTTGCAACGTAGCGCCAGTGATGGATAAAAATACGATGGCATCTTTCGGTAACGGCTGGTCCAGGACAAGTCCCAACCCGTGACGATTAAAGTCAATAGCCATGCCGGTCAGACGACCAAGTCGTCCCTTACGACGTACACTGACCATTAACCCGTCTGATTCATACCGAGGATGTTCGCGTCTCTCAGCAACTGCAAAATCGGGCATTTGTGCAGACTAATTCAAGTCGGACAAGGGATCTGTGAACGCCGACTCAAATTTCCCGACACGGTCACGCCAATGCGTAATATCATGGGCGCTGTGCAACATATTTCACTGGTAGTTAAAGCTGTTGAATCAGACTGAATTGCAAGGTTGGCTGGATGAACTGCGGGTAGAGCACCGCGACCTGGATGTTGTCATCAAACACCTGCAGGAAGCCAGACATCACGACCATATGCGTATCCAGCGGCTGAAACGTCGCAAGTTGAAGCTCAAAGACATGATCATCAAACTGGAAAGCGGGCTCATCCCAGACCTGGATGCATGATGGAAAGACTCCTCACCGTCGCCATTTCCTCCACCGCCTTATTCGATCTCAGTCGCTCCAACGAAGTTTATGAGAACGAAGGCCTGGAAGCTTTTCGGCAGTTTCAGATAGCCAATGAGGAAGTCGTACTGGAGCCAGGCGAAGGCTATTATCTCGTCGAAAAACTATTAAATATCAATAAATTACTTGATATTCCTCAAGTAGAAGTCATTCTACTATCGCGCAATTCTGCGGACACGGGATTACGTGTATTCAACTCGATCAAAGCCTATGATTTGGATATCACCCGTGCTGCGTTCTGTGGGGGTGAGTCACCTTACCGCTACATCAAGGCATTTGACTGCGATCTGTTCCTCTCAACCTATGGTGAGGACGTGCGTCAGGCTCTGGAGCAGAATGTTGCCGCCGCCATGCTGGTCGGCAAGCCCCGCGATCGCAGCAAGCCTGGAGGTACCGCTGATACCGTCCTTCGGCTGGCTTTTGATGGTGATTCAGTGCTGTTCTCAGACGAGGCTGAACGTGTGTTTCAGGCCGATGGTTTGGATGCTTTCAGCGAATCAGAGCAGGCACAGGCCCAAAATCCACTGGGCGGTGGGCCTTTCCGAGATTTTTTGAGTGCGTTGCAGCGCTTGCAGATGGAGTTGCCTGAGGACGTTAACCCCATTCGGACTGCGCTGGTTACAGCACGCGGTGCACCTGCCCATGAACGGGTGATACGTACCCTCAGAGATTGGGATATTCGACTGGATGAATCGCTGTTCCTGGGTGGTATGGAAAAAACACAGTTTCTCGCCGCATTTGGTGCGGACATCTTTTTTGACGACCAGAACGCGCACTGCGAAAAAGCCGTCGATCATGTTGCAACAGGGCACGTGCCTCACGGCATTGCCAATCAGAAATAGCCCGCGCACACCCAGCTAGGCAGTTAAACGGCGTATATCAGATTCCGCCTACATTGCATCTCTCATCCGCATAAGTCATATTCAGTTATGGATATATGGCTTTTTATAACCGTTTGCTAGAACGGTCGGGAGTGAGCGATGAAGCTTCAACAGCTTAGGTACATCTGGGAGGTTGCCCACCACGACCTCAACGTTTCGCAGACCGCGCAAAGCCTGTTTACGTCGCAGCCGGGAATCAGCAAACAGATCCGGTTGCTCGAAGACGAACTGGATGTCGAGATCTTTGCCCGAAGTGGTAAACACCTCACCCACATCACGCCGGTGGGGGAAGAGATCATCGAAATGGCCGGCGATGTGCTCCGGCAGGTGAACGCCATTAAACAGGTTGCGCAGGAGTACTCTAACGAAAAGGCGGGTAGTCTCTCTATTGCGACCACGCACACCCAGGCGCGGTATGCCTTGCCTCCGATCATCGGCTCGTTCCGCGAGACCTACCCGGATGTCACCTTGCATATGAATCAGGGGTCACCCGAGCAGATTGCGGAACTGGCGGCGGCTGGCGAGGTGGACTTTGCGATCGCCACAGAAGGGCTGGACCTCTTCCATGACCTCGTGATGATGCCTTGTTACAGGTGGAATAGGGCGGTGGTCGTGCCAAAGGGTCATCCACTGGAGAGTGTCGCTGAACTCACCCTTGAAGCGGTGGCCGAGCACCCGATTGTGACCTATGTGTTCGGCTTCACCGGTCGGTCAAAATTGGACGATGCGTTCCGAGAGGTGAATTTGTCGCCGAACGTGGTTTTCACCGCAACCGACACGGATGTGATCAAGACCTATGTTCGTCTCGGTCTCGGCGTCGGTATCATCGCGCAAATGGCTCACGATCCAATGGAGGATGACGACCTGGTGGCATTGGATGCGTCTCACTTGTTCCAGTCGAGCATCACGCATATCGGCTTCCGCAAGGGCACATTTCTGCGCCGGTATATGCTGGACTTTATACAAGCGTTTGCGCCGCACCTGGATGAACACGCGGTGGCGGAAGCGGTTGCGGCGTCCACGCGCGTAGAACGAGAAAAACTGTTTGCAGAGACCGTCTTGCCGATAAAATAACAGGTTGAGCAGAACGCTCATCTGAATAAGGGGAATACTTTTGGATGTGTTGTGTCTGGACCTGGAAGGGGTCCTGGTGCCGGAGGTGTGGCAAGCCGTTGCTGCGTCGACAGGTATTGATGCGTTGAACAAAACCACCCGCGATATACCGGTCTACGATGACCTGATGCAGTATCGCTTGAAGATTGTGGCGGAACACGGCATCAGCCTGAGCGACATTCAGGCTGAGATCAGCAAGCTGTCACCCTTGCCCGGTGCAAAAGATTTTCTGGCCTGGGCGCGGGACGAGTTTCAGGTTGCGATCATCTCAGACACCTTTTACGAGTTCGGCATGCCCCTGATGAAACATCTGGACATGCCCATGCTCCTTTGCCACAAGCTCGTGGTTGAAGATGACCAGATCGTGTCTTACCAGCTGCGTCAAACGGACCCCAAACGCGCTTCAGTAAAAGCGTTTAAGAGCCTCGATTACCGAGTGTTTGCCGCGGGGGATTCATACAACGATGTCAGCATGTTGGATGAAGCGGATGCCGGTTTTTTCTTCCGCGCACCTGACAACGTGATCGCGGATTATCCGGACTTTGTGGCGACCGAAAGTTATGAGGATTTGCAAGCGGCATTGCTTGCCGCCCGGAATAGATAAGAACCTGCCGCTACAGTCGCAGCAGACGCAGTTCCGGGTCTTCCCGACTCTTGTCCCAGGCCTGTTGGAAGGATTCTCGAAAACGATTTACAACCACCGGATTGTAGAGATCACAAACGCCGTTGTAGTTTGTGTGTGACTCGATCAACCAGTAGCTGTCGAGGTCGGCGCACATGAATGAAGAGGTTTCCTCTGTAATTTCCTCGTCCAGCAGTCTGATTTGAATTTTGTCATCCAATCTTCTTGCCAAGTCGACCAGCGAGTGACGTTGCGAGACGATGTACTTGCTGGACATAATCAGGATCTGCACATCGGCTCTTGCCGAGCTTCGCGCCAGACGCGAAATGCTGTCCACCAGAGCCGGTTGATCAAACAAAGCACGGTCCAGATAGGGTGCAAGCAGTCTTATCTGACGGTCGGCTGCATCTGCGACGTCCACCAGCCCTCTGAGTGCATCAGAGGATTCTTCGAAGGTTTTTGGCGCGGAATCAGACATCGGTCTGGATTTTTGCCGAGGCCTGCCTGTCTCTGCAGAGGGTGCTGGCGAGGTTTTTTTGAAGGAAGCCAGGTCGCCATCGAAGGGGATCGGCAAAACCATCTCCATAGGCACGTGTGGGATACCCACTTCCAGGAACTCACTGCCAGATCGGACAAAACCTCCGCGCTTGTAAAAGGGTTCCGCATAGGTCTGCGCATGAAGAAACAGTTTTGGCATGCCGAGTTCTTGGGCTTTTTCAATACTCGCTTGAAGCAACTTCTCGCCAACGCCAAAGCCGCGATATTCCTTTAACACGGCCATGCGCCCGACCTGGCCGCTTTCCAACAGGCGCGAGCAACCAATGTACTGCCCCATTTCATTCACCGCTAGAAAGTGGTGTGCGACGCTGTCTTCAACATCCCATTCTTCTTCGGCGGGCACGTTCTGCTCCTCTACAAACACTTTGGTGCGGATCGCTGAAAGGTGTTCGCGGTGGGTTGCCCAATCGGTTGGAATTACATGAACGTCCATATTCAGCTCAAAGGTTTGCGCGCGAGCTCTGCTGCGATGCCGATGTATTTTGCTGGTGTCAGTCCTGCCAACTCGTTTCGAGCTTGTTCAGGCAGATCCAGTTTTTCGAGTATCTCGTTAAAAAGTGCCTCATCCATCTGTTGTCCGCGCGTTGCGGCTTTCAAACGTTCATAGGGTTCATCAAGACCGTATTTTCGCATCACGGTTTGCACGGGTTCGGCGAGCACTTCCCAACTGGCGTCCAAGTCCTCTGCAATTTTTGCGTGATTGACATCCAGACGGGACAACCCCTTCAAGGTGGCTAGATAGGCAATGCTGCAATGGCCGAGTGCCGAGCCTATGTTGCGTAGGGCGGTCGAGTCCGACAGATCCCTCTGCCAGCGTGATATCTGCAGTTTCTGAGCGAGATGATCCAAGAGGGCATTGGCAACACCCAGATTTCCCTCAGAATTCTCAAAGTCGATTGGGTTCACCTTGTGAGGCATGGTTGATGACCCCGTTTCACCTTCAACCTTGCGCTGCTTGAAATAGTCGATGGAGATGTAACTCCACATGTCCCGGTCGAAATCCAGCAGCACCTGATTGAACCGTATGCAGGTATGAAACAGCTCTGCGATGTAATCATGCGGCTCTATCTGCGTCGTCCATGGGTTGTAGGTAAGGTCCAGACGCGCCAGAAACGATTCACTGATGTGTTGCCAGTCGGCATCGGGATAGGCTGAGATGTGCGCGTTGAAGTTGCCGACAGCACCATTAAATTTGCCGAGAATCTCAATCCCTTTGAGCTGTGTCACCTGACGGTTCAATCTCGCTGCAACGTTTTTGAGTTCTTTGCCAAGCGTTGTGGGTGAGGCGGTTTGACCGTGAGTACGCGACAACATCGGCAGATCCGCGTGTTCAATCGCCAGGCCATCAATTTCGCTGATGATCCTCATCATCTGCGGTATGGCGACATCATGAAGCGCCGACTTCAGCATGAGGGCGTAGGCAGTATTGTTAATGTCCTCCGAGGTACACGCAAAGTGAACCCACTCGCGATACGCGTTGAGTGCAGGCCGCTCGCTGAGCTTTTCTTTGACGAAGTACTCCACAGCCTTGACGTCGTGGTTGGTGACGGCTTCAGTCGATTTCACCGTCTCAGCATCCTCCGCGGAGAACTGTTCTGCTATCTGTAGAACAAATGCCTTATCGTCTGAACTCAGCTGCGGGAGTTCGGCAATAGCCGCAGTTTCGGAGAGATGCACCAGCCATTCACACTCCACCCGTACCCGAAATTTGATCAGTCCAAACTCGCTGGTGATGTCAGCATAATCACCGATCTTGTTCTGGTAACGACCATCAATCGCGGAAACTGCTTTCAATTGTGGGTTTTCGATCACCGATGATTTCCTTTTAGTGTGTCTGAACAATAACTCATAACGCGGCAGCTCCAGGCCTCGCTTCGGACTGCATAATTCTCCCACCTCCCAACATGACCTCGCCATCGTAAAGTGCAACGTACTGGCCTCTGGCAATGGCACGTTGGGGTGTCTCAAAACGGACTCTGATCCGGCCATTACCGGCACTGTGCACCTCGCAGGGTTGGTCCGTCTGACGGTAACGAATCTTAGCCGCGCACTTTAACGGAAAGTTCAAGGGTTGGTTGTCCACCCAGTTGAGATTTTCCGCCAGCAGCCAGGATCCCTGCAGATCCTCTTCGTATTGGGTCACATAAAGGGCGTTGGTCGCGAGGTTTTTTCCGGCCACGTACCAGGGTAATTCTGGCCGACCCTTCAAGCCGCCGAGGTTGATGCCTTGACGTTGACCGACAGTGTAATGATGCAGTCCTGCGTGCGTGCCGAGCCTGCGCCCCTGCAGATCGGCGATGGGGCCTGTTTCCCCTGTGATGTACCGGTCGATGAAATCGCTGAAACGTCGTTCCCCGATAAAACAGATCCCGGTGCTGTCTTTGCGCTCGGCGTTGTGCAGGCCAATCTGATCGGCAAGCGCTCTTACCTCTGACTTTTCGTAATCTCCCAGCGGAAACAAACATCGATTGAGCCGTGCCCCGGGAACTTGCTGCAGGAAGTAGGTTTGATCTTTGTTGGCATCCTTGCCTTTGGCGATGCGACCGTCAGAAGTCCAGCGGGCGTAGTGACCTGTGGCGATGAAATCTCCACCCAGCAGAGACGCATAATCCAGAAACTGCTTGAACTTGATTTCGCGGTTACACAGAACGTCGGGATTCGGCGTGTTGCCTGCGGAATATTCCTGCAGGAAATCTTCGAAGACATTGTCCCAGTATTCCGCCGCGAAGTTGGCGATCTGGAGGTCTATGCCTAAGTGTTGGGCAACACGCTCAGCGTCCGCTAGATCTTCAAGCGCGGTGCAATACTCAGTGCCGTCATCCTCCTCCCAGTTTTTCATGAAGAGGCCCGTCACCTGATAGCCCTGTTCGATCAACAGATGTGCCGCCACGGCCGAATCGACGCCGCCGGAAAGTCCTACGATGACGCTGTGATTTTTGCAAGACATGAGCGAGATGGCTGGCGGAAATCGGCGATTATACACGGTTGCGCAATCCACGATAAAATGCGGTTTTTGGCAAGCAATGACCGATAGCGAGCAGTAGGAATAGCATGGCGGATACACATTTGAGTCACGTAAACGAGTCCGGTCAGGCGCACATGGTTGATGTGTCTGATAAAGACGTCACGGCGCGCTTGGCGCGGGCCCAGGCTGTGGTTGAAATGGCACCCGCAACGGCTGAACTGGTACGGGAAAACGGTCTTAAAAAAGGCGATGTACTTTCCGTCGCCCGCATCGCAGGGATCCAGGCGGCGAAAAAGTGTTCGGACCTGATTCCGCTATGCCACCCGCTTGCGTTGAGTAAGGTTGAGGTTGAATTCGAACTCCGTGAGTCCACTTTGATAATCTCCACTTTGTGCAAAGTGAGTGGCAAGACAGGTGTTGAGATGGAGGCTTTGACGGCCGCCAGCGTCGCAGCGCTGACGGTGTACGACATGTGCAAGGCGGTGGATCGCGATATGACGATCGGAGCGGTGTCTCTCCTGGCAAAAGAAGGTGGCAAATCAGGGGCATGGAGCCGTGACGGTGAGTAACGCAACTGACGCAGCAACGTTGGCGGTAAACGTTGTGTTTTTCGCCTCCCTGCGAGAAACGATGGGTCTGAACAATCTTGAAATTAGTGGCGTGGCTGATACTACAGAGCTGATCAAGGCGTTGCGCGTGCAACTGGGTGATGACAAAGCACAGATCCTTGCTCAGGAAAACATCAAAATCGCGGTGAACCAGGAAATCATCGAAGCGCCGCAAACGCTCAACGACGGGGATGAAGTGGCCTTCCTCCCGCCGGTCACAGGCGGATAACGATCGCCGTGGAAGTTTTCCTTACCATTCAGGAAAGTGATTTCGACCTGGGCGCGCTCTACGCGCAATTGCGCAGTGCCCACCCGGGCGAGATCGGAGCGATCGCCGCATTCGTCGGCCTGGTGCGCGACCGCAATGAGAAAGCCGGTGACGGAACGGCTGTCGAAACGCTGACCCTGGAACATTACCCAGGCATGACCGAGGCGAGTATTCGCAAGATCCTGGCACAGGCCGAGGCCCGTTGGCCGCTGCTCGGCGTGAGTGTGGTACACCGTGTCGGTACGATGTGCGTTGATGATCAGATTGTAGCAGTGCTGTGCAGTTCGGCGCATCGTGACGCGGCGTTCGCAGGCGCGGAGTTCGTGATGGACTATCTCAAAACTGACGCGATTCTTTGGAAGAAGGAAGTCACGGAAACCGGCACCACGTGGGTGGAGTCCACCGAGGCGGATAAATCCAGAGCCAGACACTGGCAGGAATAGGGGCGAGCAAGAAAAATTTCGGGTGGGAAAATGTCATCCTTCTCCTGCTATAATCCGCCGCCGGCTAAAACTGTGCAGCGTGGATCAGCGCGACTGGCCACGGTACGCGCGGACAAGACAGCGTACGAAGCCGTGGAAGAAGCCGTGTAAAAAGAACCAGCAGAGCTAGCATTAGACTCAAGTTAAGAGAATCAGTAAAAAAACAACGGAGCGATTTATGGCTTACCAGCATATCCAGGTGCCTGCAGACGGAGAGAAGATTACCGTCAATGCCGACAACAGCCTGAATATCCCAAATAACCCCATCATCCCTTTTATCGAAGGCGATGGAATCGGTGTTGATATCACCCCTGTCATGATCGATGTGGTCGATGCGGCAGTGGAAAAAGCATATGGCGGCGAGCGCAAAATCGCTTGGATGGAAATCTATTCCGGCGAGAAGAGCCTGGAAGTTTACGGCGAAGACGAGTGGCTGCCCGAGGAGACGCTGGATGCCATGCGCGAATTCATCGTGGGCATCAAAGGCCCGATGACCACACCGGTTGGTGGCGGGATTCGCTCTCTGAACGTGGCCCTGCGCCAGGAATTGGATCTGTATGTCTGCCAGCGCCCCGTACGCTGGTTCACCGGTGTCCCCAGCCCTGTCGTCGCACCTGAAAAGACCGATATGGTGATTTTCCGTGAGAACACGGAAGACATATACGCAGGTGTGGAATGGGAAGCAGATTCTGAAGGTTCAGAAAAGATGCTGTCCTTTCTGCAAAATGAGATGGGCGTTAACAAGATTCGCTTTCCTCAACATTGCGGCATCGGCATCAAGCCGGTTTCGGTTGAAGGCAGCCAGCGCCTCATTCGCAAAGCACTGCAATACTGTATTGAAGAAGATCGTGATTCGCTCACCTTTGTACACAAGGGCAACATCATGAAATTCACCGAAGGTGCGTTTAAGGACTGGGGCTACGAGCTAGCCGCCAGCGAATTTGGCGCAACCCCTCTGGATGGCGGTCCGTGGCATGAGCTGACAAACCCGAATACCGGGAAGAAAATCGTCATCAAGGACGTTATCGCCGATGCGATGTTGCAGCAGGTTTTGACCCGTCCTGATGAGTACGACGTCATCGCCACGATGAACCTCAATGGCGATTACCTTTCGGACGCACTGGCGGCACAGGTGGGTGGCATCGGCATCGCGCCGGGGGCTAACATCGGCGACACGATTGCACTGTTCGAGGCGACCCACGGTACAGCGCCGAAGTATGCGGGTCAGGACAAAGTGAACCCCGGTTCATTGATTCTGTCTGCGGAAATGATGCTGCGGCATATGGGCTGGCGGGAAGCTGCGGATCTGGTTATCCAAGGCATGGAAGGTGCCATCTCCAAGGGCACTGTTACCTATGACTTCGAACGTCTCATGACCGGCGCAACGCTGCTGAAATGTTCTGAGTTTGGACAGGCCATGGTTGCTGAAATGTAGGTTGCTGAAATGTAGGTTGCCGAAATGTAGACGGCATCGTGTTCTTGCACGATCAAAAAAGGCGGCTCTTGAGCCGCCTCAGATTGCTGACAAACCCTCGCTGAGAAGCGGGGGTTTTGTTTTAATGAGGGATGCTTAAAGACAAAGCCCCGCACCAGACTCGTATCGAGATGGTGACCCTCGAGGAGTTGGTACCTAAAGACCATATCCTGCGTCTGATTGACCAACACATTGATTTCACTTTTATCCACGACAAGGTGAAGCACTTATACAGTGCGGATAATGGCCGACCGGCCATTGATCCAACCATGCTGTTTAAGATGCTCTTTGTGGGCTATCTGTTTGGGGTTCGAAGCGAACGTCAACTGATCCGAGAGATCCAGGTGAACGTAGCCTACCGTTGGTTTGTCGGTTTGAGCCTGACCGACAAGGTGATGGATGCGTCTACGTTCAGCCAGAACCGCAGACGTCGGTTTGATGACAGTGATATTGAACAGGAGATCTTTGACGAGATCGTTGAACAAGCCATCGATCATGGCTTGGTGGGTGGTCAGGCGTTGTTTACCGACAGTACGCACTTAAAGGCGAACGCGAACAAGCATCGGCATACGGTGTTTGAAGTCGATGTGACGCCCATGGATTACTTGGATGAACTCACCGAAGCGGTAGAGCAGGATCGAGCTACCCATGGTAAGCGGCCACTCAAGCCAGAGACAAAGGCGACTGAGCGGAAGTTGATTAAGGTGAGTGATACCGATCCGGATGCAGGTTATATGTATCGGGACCAGAAGCCAGAAGGCTTTTTCTATCTCGATCATCGCACAGTCGATGGGTTGTGCGGGATCATCACCGATACGTATATCACCCCCGGTAATGTGCATGATGCGCGACCGTATTTAGGCCGACTCGATCGCCAGTGCGAACGCTTTGATCTGAGTCCATCGGTCGTTGGGTTGGATGCGGGTTACAACACGGTAGGTGTTTGCCATGGACTCGTACAACGCAAAGTGGAGGGTGTTGTCGGTTATAAGCGCCCTCATGCGCCAGCGGGTCGCTTTCGCAAACGGCAGTTTGTCTATGATCGTGAAGCTGATGTGTATGTCTGTCCTGCAGGTCAGCGTTTGCTGTACTCAACCACTCAGCGCACCGGTTATCGTCTGTACAAGTCAGATGCTAAGCAGTGCGTGGACTGTCCCTTATTGGGCCAGTGTACGACGAGTCGCAACCATCAGAAGGTGGTGGTGAGACATGTCTGGGAAGAGGATCTTGAGCAGATCAATGCCAACCGTCTGACGGATTGGGGTAAAGACGCGTATGCACGGCGGCGCGAGACGGTGGAGCGGAGCTTTGCGGATGCTAAGCAGCTTCATGGGCATCGCTATGCACGCTTTAGGGGCAATCGAAGAGTCATGGGCCAGTGTTTGTTGGCAGCGGCATGTCAGAACATGAAAAAGATCGCACGGGCGCTCTTTTTGTCGCCGTGTTTACTGCAAAAGGGTCTTTATCAGCGTGTAGAACCCATTCATCGCCACATAGGGCTTCTCTTTCGAGTTTCCGCGGAAACATCCCCCCGATCAATGTGACCCACAAAAAACAAACCCCGGAAAAAATACCGGGGTTCGTCAGCAATCTGAGGCGGCTCTTGAGCCGCCTTTTTATTTGGCTGTAAGTATTAGACCTAGCTCGATGCCTGATTACCCAGGTTGTCGTCGGCATCTCCATCGAGATTGTCTGCACCATCGACGTCGATGCCATCACCATCCGGCTGCACACCGTCCGTTTCGAAATCTACAGAGACTCGGTGCGCCGGGTCGTCGCGGATTTCGACCGCATGCAATCCTTTGGGACCTTCGACGATATCGAACTGCACCGGCTGACCGGCTTTTAAGGTTTTGTATCCTTCCATCTGAATCGCCGAATAGTGCACGAAGAGATCTTCGCCACCATCATCAGGCAAGATGAACCCGTAACCCTTGGCATTGTTGAACCACTTAACTTTGCCGGTTGCCATCCGTCGTCTCCCTAGAACCCGCTTCCATACGTTTACTGCTTGTAACGCTACTTATTGTCGTTGCATATTCTGGCTAACGATGTTGATCGTTCTATCGACCGCTCAGTCGACCCTTCGGTCGATTTCGCGCGGGTTGACGTCGATGACGGCAGGCCCAGGCGTTAGCGAGCTCACGTTAGTAAAATATACACTTCCCCACAGCGCCAAACTTAGGTCAAAATGATTCGCTTCGTCAAGTCGTCATTCGAGCGCATATTTCCGTAGGAAAGCACCGATCGAGCCCCGAAACGGGCTTAATTTTCCGCCAATTCGCGAGGTTTTGATCGATTTTGCTGTGGCAGTGGCACCCGTCATGATGGAGCTTGATCCCAGGAAGGACTTGTTTTCGAGCCATTTATCCCCAATTACTAAACTGTCGCGGTGTGTGGTCTCGTTGATCGGCAAGACAGCAACCTCAAGATGCAGGTATCATGGGGACGTAATGGAAGAATTACGCGTTACAACTACCCTTAATCAGAGAGACTACCAGCCCACTTTTTGGCGGCAAACCGTGCCTGCGCGAAGTTCTCTCAGCGCAGGTGCCACCCTCAGGGGTGATAGTGCCATCCGGGCAAGCGATGATGACTTTGGCGGCGATCAGGATCGCGAAGGTGGACTAGCAACGGCAACTGCTAAACCGGCGCTGAAACGTCCGCCCATGTACAAAGTTATATTGTTGAACGATGACTACACACCCATGGAGTTTGTGGTACACATACTTGAGAAATTTTTTGGCATGAATCGGGAAAAAGCGACGCAGATCATGTTAACCGTACACACACAGGGTGCAGCCACCGTCGGCATTTTTCCTCGCGATATAGCGGAGACAAAATCAGAGCAGGTGAATGCCTACTCTCAAGAAAATAATCACCCATTGATGTCCACTGTTGAGATGACAGGGGACGACGACGAAGAATAGAGAATAAGAACAGAGAATAAGAAGAGATAGGCGACTGTTAGAAACTAAACGCTCAAACCCATAGGTAGCAAACATAGATGCTCAGTAAAGATTTAGAAGCAACCCTCAACGAAGCTTTTCGTGAAGCCAAAAACAAGCGTCATGAGTTCATGACCGTAGAGCACCTGTTGTTGGCATTGCTGGACAACGACATTGCCATCAACGTGCTGAAGAAAGTTGGTGCCGATGTGGTCAAGTTGCGTGAGGATCTGGAAAAGTACATCGACACGACGACGCCGCTGATCCCCGCTGGTGACTCCGACCGCGAAACTCAACCCACGCTGGGTTTTCAGCGAGTGCTGCAACGCGCGGTTTTTCACGTACAGTCTTCGGGTCGCAAGGAAGTCACCGGTGCCAATGTTCTGGTCGCAATTTTCAGCGAGCAGGAAAGCCAGGCGGTTTACTTCCTGAAGTCGCAGGAGATCGAACGTATTGATGTCGTCAACTTCATCTCGCATGGCATCAGCAAAGTGCCGGGTGAAGAAGGTGAAGAGGAACCGCTCAGCGAGAGCGAAGAAGAGGGTGCGGGCGAAGGACAGTCACAAAGCCCATTGGAGGCCTTTGCAACCAACCTGAATGAAGAAGCCAAGGCGGGCAGGATTGATCCTCTGGTCGGGCGCGATGCCGAGGTTGAGCGGGTCGTTCAAGTATTGTGCCGTCGTCGCAAAAACAACCCCCTCCTGGTTGGCGAATCCGGTGTTGGTAAAACCGCCATCGCGGAAGGGCTGGCCAAGCGTATTGTGGATGGAGATGTACCGGAGGTTGTTGCAGAGAGCGAGATTTTTGCGCTGGACCTCGGTGCGCTGCTGGCCGGAACAAAATACAGAGGCGACTTTGAAAAGCGCTTCAAAGCTGTGCTCGGCGAACTTAAAAAGAAAGAAGGGTCCATCCTGTTCATAGACGAGGTGCATACCATAATTGGTGCTGGCGCTGCCTCAGGCGGGGTCATGGACGCATCCAATTTGCTCAAGCCGCTGCTCACCTCCGGGCAGATACGGTGCATGGGCTCGACCACCTACCAGGAATATCGTGGCATTTTCGACAAGGACCGAGCGCTCTCCAGACGCTTCCAAAAAGTGGATGTTGAAGAGCCGGATGTCGATGATACGTACCGCATTCTCAAGGGGCTGAAAACACGCTTCGAAGAACACTATGGGTTGCGCTACACGGACAAGGCGCTGAGAGCGGCATCTGAACTTGCGGCAAAATACATCAACGACCGTTTTATGCCTGACAAGGCCATCGACGTTATTGACGAGGCCGGTGCAGCCCAACAGCTGCAGCCACCGAGCAAGCGCAAAAAGAGCATCGGACAGTCAGACGTTGAAGCGGTTGTCGCCAAAATAGCGCGTATTCCGTCCACTCAGGTGTCCTCCGATGACAAGCGGGATCTGAAGGACCTGGACAAAAAACTCAAAATGGTTGTGTTCGGCCAGGACGAAGCCATCGATCAGATGTCCAATGCGATCAAGATGTCCCGCGCGGGGCTGAAGTCGGGTGAGAAACCGATCGGTAGTTTCCTCTTCGCGGGTCCCACAGGTGTAGGTAAGACAGAAGTTAGCCGTCAACTCGCCAACATCATGGGCGTCGAACTGTTGCGTTACGACATGTCTGAATACATGGAGCGCCATACGGTGTCTCGTTTGATTGGCGCACCTCCGGGTTATGTCGGGTTCGACCAGGGCGGCCTGCTCACCGAGGCGGTTACCAAACATCCGCATAGCGTGGTGCTCTTAGATGAAATCGAAAAAGCCCACCCCGAGGTCTTCAACCTGCTGCTGCAGGTGATGGATCACGGGTCTCTCACCGACAACAACGGGCGTAAAGCTGACTTCCGCAACGTTGTCCTGATTATGACAACCAATGCCGGTGCCCAGGAAATGGATCGCACCAGCATCGGATTTGCTGAACAAGACAACACCACAGATGGTATGGAAGTCATCAAGCGCATGTTCACGCCAGAATTCCGCAATCGTTTGGATGCGATTGTGCAGTTTGGCAGTCTGCCCATGGAAGTGGTCAAGACGGTGGTCGACAAGTTCCTCACAGAACTCCAAGCCCAGCTTGACGACAAGCGTGTGACCCTGGAAGTAGATGATGCCGCCCGTGAGTGGCTGGCTAAAGAGGGGTACGACGAAAAGATGGGTGCGCGGCCGATGCAGCGCCTGATTCAGGAACGCATTAAAAAGCAGCTGGCAGAAGATCTGTTGTTTGGCGATCTCTCCAAATCTGGCGGCACCGTCAGGATTACCGTTGAGGACAACGATCTGGAAATAGAGATTCTGGATCCAGTTGAGGCTTAGTAGTCAGGCGAGGCCGTGATCGTGCGGCCGCGCCTTCACACCAACGGTGAAGCGAACACTACATTCGCAAACGTTACATTCGAAAGGTGATGCGGCCTTTGCTCAAGTCGTAGGGGGTCAGTTCTACTTTGACTTTGTCGCCCGTCAGGATGCGAATATAGTTTTTGCGCATCTTTCCGGAAATATGTGCAGTCACCACGTGACCGTTTTCTAATTCGACACGAAACATCGTATTAGGCAGGGTATCGACGACGGTGCCGTCCATTTCAATTTGTTCTTCTTTGGCCATTCGAACCTGTTATCTGCGAGTCGGGCGGCATTCTGCCCAAATCCTCTGCATTTCGCCAGTGGCTCGCGAATTAAGTGACCTCTACCCAGCGATTATTTAAAAGCAGTTCAGCGGGACGATACTGGGTCTTGTAGTTCATTTTGTCGCACTCCTTTATCCAGTACCCAAGGTAGAGATAGGGCACTTCCCATTCACGTGCGAGCTCTATCTGATTCAAGATACTGAATACCCCGAGTGAACGGTCGGAGAAGCTGGGTTCGAAGAAGGTATAGATCGCAGAAATGCCGGAGGGCTGTTGATCGGTAACCGCTACACTGACAAGTCGGTCCTTGTGATAACACGACAAAAATACACTCTCAGACCACGGTGACAGAAGGAACGAGCGATATTGATCTTCGCTGGCAGGATACATATCGCCGTCCGCATGCCGCAGGCTGATGTACCGTTCATACAGGTGGTAGTGGCGTCGACTGAAACGCGCTTCCTCCACTCGGCATTCCAGGTCAAGGTTCTTCTTGAGCACACGACGCTGACTTCTTGACGGCCGAAACTTTGCGACTGGAATTCGGGTAGGGACGCAGGCCTGGCACTCGGCACAATGAGGCCGATACAGATGACTGCCGCTGCGCCGAAAACCCTGGTCGGTCAGCGTCTGGTAAATGTCTGAAGTGATGGTTCGCCGAGGGTCGAAGAACAGCGTCTGTGCGTTGTTCTTCGGCAGATATGAACACGGGTGTTTGGGCGTCAGAAAGAACTGCGCGATCTGGTCCTGATTTTGATTTTCACCCTGCATTTCAATTAAGACTAGCTAAGTTGAACTCTGAACTCCAGTTACCCACCCGAGTGCTGTCTAGCTGTAATTCAGCGAGTTGCGCTAAAAATTCGGTACGGGGGATTTCCACAACCCCAAGACTTTCCAGGTGTGGGTTTTGCAGTTGGCAATCAATGAGTTCGAATTGCCAGTTCTCCAACAAGCGTTGCAACGCGAAAAACGCCACTTTGGAGGCATCCTTCTCGGTGCTGAACATCGACTCGCCAAAAAAGAAGCAACCCAAGGACACGCCATACAAGCCACCGACCAATTTGTCCTCGTGCCAGACCTCAAAGGAGTGGGCAAAACCCGCGTTGTGGAGTTGTGTGTACGCTCCCTGCATTTCCGCCGTAATCCAGGTACCGGCAGCATCTTTGCGAGGCGCTTGGCAGGCGGCGATAACCGCTTCGAAATCTCTATCTACGGTGACGGTAAACCCGGCATGTTTGAGGCGTTTTTTCAGGCTGCGCGAGACGCGCATGGTGCCAGGTTTAAGAACAGCACGTTTGCTGGGTGACCACCAGAGGATGTACTCGTCCTCCTCTCCGAACCAAGGGAAGATGCCGCGGCTGTATGCCTCCAGCAGCCATTCGACTGTGAGTGCACCGCCTGCGGCGAGTAATCCGTCCGGTTCATCCAGCGCTTGGGAAGGATGCGGAAATCCCACCGGCCGCGAGAGCAGCAAGGGGAGCGGCACAGGTATTCAGCCCAGACACTCGATGAAGGGACCGGATTTCGCGTGATTCGCGATCTCCTCTGCAAGCGTTTGGCCCTTACCATTGCGAGCCTGGGTATCACCCCCAGCGGCTTTGAAGAGTTCGACAAACTTACGAAAATCATCGATGCGCATGGAACGGTAGGCGTGGAGCAGCTGGCTGTAAGCCTGGCTTTCGTCGCCCATGCTGCCTTTATCCAGAAAGCTCGCTATGCGTTCATCATCCCAGACTTCATCAACTACCTTGGCTTTATCAGGTCTCATTTACTTCATCTACGGTTCAGGCAAGCCGCGTATTCTAGCGACAAAACCCGCAGCGAGCACGCGCTCGATGCGCGATCGTAATTTCCCATTGCCAGGTTAAGTTTCGGTGTTAAAGGATTGATTTAGATGAAAAAAAGTTATCCACAGGGGTTTGAGTCGCAGCCCTGGCAAGGCTACACTGCGCGTGCCGTAAAAATGCAAGGATTCATTTCTTGGCCACGATAGCAACATCGCGCCTCTTGCCGGTGCGCGAAATCAGTCTGGCAGGCCTGCTCCTGCTGGCGGTATTCATTCTTTTAGCGATCGGATCCTATTCGCCTTCTGATCCCGGATTTTCACTCGCGAAGGCGAGTCCCGAAGCCGACAATCTTGCGGGCGTTCTTGGTGCGTATTCTGCGGATCTCATGCTGTACATTCTGGGCTGGGTGGCCTATCTCTTGCCTGTCTCGCTCGTGATCGCAGGGATACGCCTGGTTTACGGCGATCGTGACCTGTCATGGCCGTTACTGCTGGTCCGCACCACAGGCTGGGTCAGTTTCCTGTTCGGCAGCTGTGTTCTGCTGGCTGTGCACAGCAGCAGCCCAAGCCTGCCCGCGGGTGCTGGTGGTGCATTGGGGCTCTTCCTGGGGAACTGGGGTGAGCCTGTGTTTGGCACGGTCGGTCTAACCCTCCTGGCGGCAGCGGCTGTAATGATCGGCATCCAGGCAGCAACCGGGTTGTCCTGGTTGGATGTTGCTGAAACCACAGGTCGCGGCGTTCATCGATTTGTCGGCGGGATTGTCTATTTTGCCGATCTTGCACGTGATCGGTGGCGTGCGCGTCGCGCCGAGCGAACCGCCAAGCGTAAAGTGGAAAAACCCAAGCCTCTCCTTAAGAAAGAGGCCAAGCCGGGCGTCGAGATTGTTGCCGAAGTCACCAAACGTAAACCGCCCAAAATAGAAGCCAAAGCCCGCGAAGAAAAAGTGCAAAGACAGCAGCGTCTGTTTTCGCCGGAGTCGGTGGGCGAGCTGCCGGACCTTGAACTGCTGGACGAAAAGGCAACCGACGATGGGTCCGGTTATTCGGAAGCATCGCTGGAGGCGATGTCCCGGCAATTGGAATTGAAACTTGCTGACTTTGGCGTGGATGCGCAGGTTGTTTCCGTCCTCCCAGGGCCGGTTGTAACCCGCTTTGAAATTCAACCTGCAGCCGGTGTGAAGGTGCAGAAGATTTCCGCGTTGGCAAAAGACCTCGCACGGTCTCTGGCGGTCATCAGCGTGCGCATTGTTGAGGTTATCCCGGGCAAGTCTGTCGTCGGTATTGAGATCCCCAACGAAGACCGGGAAATGGTCCGCCTCAAAGAAGTGATTACCTCGTCTGCGTTTCAGGATGCGCCTTCTGCATTGACCCTTGCGCTGGGGAAAGATATCGCCGGTGCATCTATCGTGACGGATATCGCGAAGATGCCCCATCTGCTTGTGGCTGGGACCACCGGGTCGGGTAAGTCCGTCGGTGTGAATGCGATGCTCTTGAGTATCCTCTACAAGTCCTCACCGGAAGACGTGCGTTTGATCCTCGTTGATCCAAAAATGCTTGAACTATCGGTCTACGAAGGCATCCCGCATCTTCTGGCGCCGGTTGTGACCGACATGAAAGAAGCCGCTCATGCGTTAAATTGGTGTGTGGGTGAAATGGAAAGGCGTTACCGCTTGATGGCGGCCCTGGGTGTTCGCAATCTGGCAGGCTTCAACCGGCAGGTCAAAGAGGCTCAGGATGCCAAAACTCCGCTTACCGACCCGTTCTGGGAAGACGAGGAGGGCGAAGCGCCAGAACTTCAGACCCTTCCCGCGATTGTTGTTGTCATAGATGAATTCGCCGACATGATGATGATCGTCGGGAAAAAAGTTGAGCAGCTGATTGCGCGTATCGCGCAGAAAGCCAGGGCAGCCGGTATCCATCTGGTATTAGCCACCCAACGGCCCTCTGTGGACGTGATCACGGGTTTGATCAAAGCGAACATCCCTGCACGCATCGGTTTCCAGGTATCTTCTAAAGTCGATTCCCGGACCATTCTCGACCAGGGTGGAGCAGAGCAGCTCCTCGGGCATGGCGACATGTTGTTCCTGCCCCCGGGCACCGCTCTTCCGCAGCGTGTGCACGGTGCCTTTGTTTCGGACGACGAGGTACATCGAGTTGTGCAGGATTGGAAACGCCGCGGTCAACCGGATTATCTGGAAGAGATTGTCAGAGGGGAAGTCGAAGGCGAGCCGTTTGTACAGCTCGAAGGCGGTGAGGATACCGAGCAAGACGATGAACTCTACGACGAGGCGGTGCAGTTCGTCCTGGAGTCGCGGCGAGCTTCTATTTCGTCCGTGCAACGCAAGCTTAGAATCGGTTACAACCGCGCCGCCAGGCTTATAGAAGCGATGGAGGCAGCGGGTGTTGTCAGTGCAATGAACAGTAATGGCAGTCGTGAAATTCTGGTGCCTGAGCGCGATTAGTCGCTTCATCTTCACGTTTCTGCTCGTCGCGGCAGGCGTTGGCTCTCTTCAAGCCGCAGAAGAGCCACAAGCCCGTGGTGAGATGGCTAAGCCGAGCGAACAGCAGACGGTTCAAACCGCTGAGATATCTGCGGATGCCGACGCGCTTGAAACACTGCTGGCAGACCAGGACGGCCTTCTCGCGTCGTTTCGACAGCGTGACTTTGATGCGTATGGACGGCCCCTTGACGAAAGTACTGGTGCGTTGACGCTCGCCAGACCGAATGTCCGATGGGAAGTAGAAGCACCTTTTCCGCAAACCATCCTGCTGAGTCAGGGCGAGCTGCAGATTTATGATCCGGATTTAGAACAGTTGACGATTAAATCGCTGGGCGAAAACTGGGGTGGGGTACCGCTGGCACTCCTCACAAAAGAGGGCCTTGATCTGGCTCAGAAGTATCGGGTATCCGAGTCGCTACCGGCGTTACGGAATGGTGAAACGTACAGCGAAGAGCGAATGTTTGTGCTGTATCCAATCGCACGCCTCGATGAGCAGAGTTACTTTGCTGAACTACGCATCACTTTTTTTGAGAGCAGGCTGCAGGCACTGGAATTGAAAGACCATTCCAACCAGCGCACACGAATTACCTTCCACAATCACACCAAGCCGCAAGTGGTACAATCGAGTCTCTTTGAATTGAAGATACCCGAAGGTACCGAAGTTGTTCGAGGATAACGATCTCGGTCAACAATCCTTTCCGTTGAGGGATGACGCAGGTCAGGAGTTTCGCCCCCTGGCGGAGCGTCTGCGCCCTGCAAACCTCTCTGAGTTTATTGGCCAGAGCCATTTGCTGGGATCTGACAAACCGTTAGGTGCTCTGGCTGAGCGGCGACGGATCTTCTCCATGATTTTGTGGGGCCCGCCAGGAACAGGTAAAACGACCTTGGCGAAATTGTTGGCAAACAATGCGGATGCCGACTTGATTACGCTGTCCGCAGTGCTGGCGGGTGTAAAAGATGTACGCGCGGCGGTGGAAGAAGCAAAGTTGCGCCAGAGTCAGGGGCGTCAGACCGTACTCTTTGTCGACGAGGTACACAGGTTCAACAAAGCGCAGCAAGATGCGTTCCTACCGCACGTTGAAGCAGGCACTTTCGTTTTCGTCGGTGCAACTACAGAAAACCCATCGTTTGAGGTGAACTCGGCGCTCTTGAGTCGTGCCCGGGTGTTTGTGCTTGAATCTTTAGGCGTAGAAGATCTCGGCAGGATTGCTGATCGAGCGGTGGCGCTCCTCAATATCAGTCTGGATGAAGATGCACGGTCTGAAGTGATCGGCTTGGCTGATGGGGACGCGAGACGCATGCTGAATATCTTGGAGCTGGCTGCTCAGTTCACAGATACCACCATAGATACCGATGCCCTGGCGCAAGCCCAAGGTGAACGAGTGCGTCGCTTTGACAAAGGCGGCGACGTTTTTTACGAACAGATTTCTGCATTACATAAGTCGGTGCGTGGCAGTGATCCAGATGCGGCGCTGTATTGGTTCTGCCGGATGCTGGACGGAGGTTGTGACCCCCGTTACATCGGTCGCAGGCTTGTGCGGATGGCTAGTGAAGATGTGGGTAATGCTGACCCGAGGGCGCTGCAGCTTACGATGGATGCGATCGGCAGCTACGAACGTCTTGGTAGCCCAGAAGGCGAACTGGCGCTGGCGCAGGCCGTGCTCTATCTGGCCTCCGTACCGAAAAGTGATGCTGCATACAAAGCGTTCGGCGAGGCGATGGCGTTTGTGCGCAATAGTCCTTCATACGGTGTGCCCATGCATTTGAGAAATGCCCCAACCTCAATGATGAAGGGGATGGGATACGGTGCTGAGTATCGCCATGCTCATAACGAACAGACCGCCGAAGGCGCGTTTGCCGCTGGAGAACACTATTTTCCAGAGGAGATGACGCCTGCAGCGTTTTACCTTCCGACTGACCAGGGCTTGGAAAAAAATATTGCTGATCGGCTTGCGCGGCTCAGAGCACTGAACAAGGCAGCTCAAGATTCACAGGACGAGACATAGTGGCGGCAGGGTTCACATGGCTCTTTGTGGCCATCGGCGGTGGGCTTGGGGCGTTGCTGCGGTACTGGGTAGGGTTATTAGTAGGTACCACGGGTCTATTTCCTTGGGCAACCATAATCATTAATATCGCGGGCTCTTTTGCCATCGGCTGGCTTTGGGCTTTCGCTGGTGACAGTGTCTGGTTCCAGAACTGGGGTCGAGCGTTGCTGATAATTGGCCTCTTGGGCGGGTTTACGACCTTTTCTGCCTTCAGTTTGGACGTGCATACATTGCAGACCACCAACCAGTTACTGCAAGCCATCGCGTATGTCGTTGTCACGGTTGCAGGATGTCTGCTCGGCGTGTGGGCTGGGGTCCGCCTGGGATCGCTTTAAACAGGCGTTCAGAAAAGATGCCGCTTATAGTTTATGTTGGAGATTGAATTGTTGAAAATTCACCGTACTGGGGTGCTGGTCAGATGTTAGACGCCAAAATACTACGCGCAGATCCGGAAGGTGTTGCAGCTGCGCTGAAGAAAAAAGGTTTCGACTTTGATGTTGATGCCTTTGGGCGCCTGGAAGCGCAGCGTCGAGATCTTCAGCAGGAAACCGAAGCCCTCCAGGCTGAGCGTAACAGCAAATCGAAAAACATCGGCAAGGCAAAAGCACAAGGCGAAGATATTGCACCCTTGGTCGCCGAAGTTGGCGACCTGGGTGAGCGCCTGGAAGCAAAGAAGAGTGAGTTTCAGTCACTGCAGGACGAGCTTCAAACGATGCTCATGGCAGTGCCCAACGTGCCGGACGCAAGCGTACCTGTTGGTGCTGACGAAGAGGACAATGAGGAACTGCACACGTGGGGTAGCATCCCTGAGTTCAACTTTGAACCTAAGGACCACGTTGATCTGACTGAGGGTGTAATGGACTTCGAAACCGCTGCGAAGATCTCCGGCAGCCGGTTTGTGGTCCTGAAAGGGGATGTGGCCAAACTTCACCGAGCCCTGGCGCAATTTATGATCGACACTCATACCGAAGACCACGGCTATGAAGAAGTATACGTCCCGTATGTTGTAAACGCCGACAGCCTGCGCGGCACTGGCCAGTTACCGAAGTTTGCTGAGGATCAGTTCAAGATCGATCAGGAGAACGATACCTATCTGATAGCCACCGCGGAAATTCCTGTCACAAACATGTACCGCGACGAGATCATCGACGCCGAGCGCCTGCCGATTAAGCATGTTTGCCACAGCCCTTGTTTCAGAGCGGAGGCAGGCAGTCACGGGCGAGACACGCGCGGCATGATCCGACAGCATCAATTCGACAAGGTCGAATTAGTGCAGATTGTTCATCCTGACGATTCCTGGCGCGCGTTTGATGAATTGACCAGCCAGGCTGAGGAGATCCTTAAGCGTCTGGAACTGCCTTACCGAGCTGTCGCGCTTTGCGGCGGCGATCTCGGCTTTGCTGCCGCAAAAACAGTCGACCTGGAAGTATGGTTGCCGGGTCAGAGCAAATATCGAGAAATTTCTTCCTGCAGCAACTTCCTGGATTTTCAGGCACGCCGCATGCTTGCTCGGTATCGCAATGCGGAAACAGGCAAGCCGGAGCTGGTACACACCCTCAACGGTTCGGGTCTGGCGGTAGGCAGAACTCTGGTTGCCGTATTGGAGAACTATCAGGATGGCGATGGCAAAGTGGCGGTCCCCGATGCGCTGCGCAGCTACCTCGGGAACAAAACCCACCTGGAGTTCTAAGCTGACAGATGTTTTACCTGCCGCTTTTCAACAATCTTCAAGGCGCTCGTTGTCTTGTTGTGGGGGGTGGTCAAACGGCGCTCCGCAAATTGCGCTGGTTGATCAAGGCCGAAGCGATCGTGAGGGTGGTGTCGCCAGATGTCTGCACCGAGATCGTAGATCTCGCAAGTGAAGGCACGCTCGAGTGGATAGAAAAACCCTTTGCACCCTCCGATGTTGTAACGGGGACACGTTTGGTCGTCAGCGCGGCCAACGATACCGCGGTTAACAAGACGGTCTTTGAGGCGGCGATGGAAGCCGGTGTGCTCGTGAACTGTGTGGACGATCCTGACCGGTGTACCGTAATCTTTCCGTCCATTGTTGATCGAGCGCCAATCTACGTCGCAATTTCTTCCTCCGCCACGGCACCGGCGTTAGCGAGGATAGTACGCGGCTGGATTGAAGCCTGGCTTCCGCGCGGGTTGGGTGAGCTATCGCAGCTTGCAATAGCTTTTCGTGAGAAAGCCAGCAAACGTTTCCCTGATCTCTCTGCACGCGTGAACTTCTGGAACCGGCTACTGACAGGACAAGCCGCCGGTAGGGCACTTGCAGGAGACCTCACCGGCGCTGTTGCAGCGGGCGACGAGCTAATCGAAGACAGAAGGGAGGGTTTTGTCAGTCTGGTTGGATGCGGACCGGGAGATGCAGAACTTGTCACGTTAAAAGCGCTTCGAGTTATCCAGACCGCTGACGTTATCCTCTATGACAAGTTGATCAACGAAGAGCTGCTTGAATATGCGCGCCGTGATGCGGAATGCATTTATGTGGGTAAGCAGGGACCTCGGCCTGACGAACAGGCGCGCAAGAACACGCGTTCTTTCCAGCAGTTGAGTATTAACGAACTGATTGTTAAACATGCTTCCACCGGCGCCCATGTGGCCAGATTGAAGGGTGGGGATCCCTTCATCTATGGACGCGGCGGCGAAGAACTGGAGGCGGCAATCACCGCCGGATTTGAGGTGGAAGTGATACCGGGCATCACAGCTTCGTTCGGCGCGGCAAGTTATACCGGCATACCGTTAACGCATCGCGATTATTCTCAGTCTGTGCGTTTTGTGACGGGACATCGGGTAGAGAGTCTCGTCAACCTGGATTGGCCGGAGTTCGTCCGTGCGGACCAGACCTTGGTGATCTATATGGGTTTGGTGGGCTTACGCCAGATCTGTCAGAAAATGGTGGATGCTGGCGCAGAAACTGAGAGACCTGTTGCGCTGATCGAGAATGCGACCTTGCCCGATCAACGACAGTTTACCGGTGACTTAGGCTCGATCGCTGATCTGGCGGATTATGAAGGTGTTACCGGGCCGACAATCGTCATCATAGGTGATGTAGTTCAGGCTCAACAGATGGTTACACCAAGCGTTGGGTTCACAACCCTTCCTCAGGGATAGGTGTCTAACTAGTCTCTGTCCAGAAATTGCCATCCTGGCAACTTCTTCCCGACGGTTTGCTGTGCAAACCTCCCAAAAACCTACGGTTTTTGCATCGGGCATCCTTGCCCTCCCTAGTGTCGGCCCTGAAAACTTCGTTTTCCGGACAGACACTAACTAGAGGCAATTGGCGGGTTTAGGTAAACCAGAGATTTTTGCCGCCGTTTTAGCCGGGCTCTGACCAAACCTCTGCATAAGGTAAATGCTTGTTATATCTCGATCGGGTAACGCCTCGCGCATGATTTTCACAAACGGGCGCATCGCCGGTGCCGTTTGGGTCCGTGCATAAAAGTCGCGCAGTGTTTCAATGATTTCCCAGTGTTCAGCGCCGAGTTGTATCTCCTCGGATGCTGCAAGCCAGACAGCCGCGTCTTTGTCCCAATCAGAGAGATCGGTGAGGAAGCCTTCTTTGTCCACACTTGGATGACTATTTCCCATCAGACATGAACCTCATGGCCAGGAAACGATTGGACTGTGTGCGGCGGTAAGGTCGACAAAACCAGCGTAGTCCACCTGTTTTGCCTCCGTGTGCCAACCGCGCACGAGGACATCTTCCTTCAGCGCGTGATCCCGGGGACCCAAATCGGATGCATAGACAGCGTCACCCACCAGTAACACAGCATCTCCCTCACTACAGCGGCGCCTGCAGGCGGCTAATCCCTCAAGACTGTGCACGACGTGAAGAGAACTCATATGGCAAACACCACGTCTTGGTCGGCTATGAGAACTGCCTGGTCGGTGAGAGACAATCGTTCCACATCAACCACGCTCTCCGTTAAGTTGAATCGACCGACGCTGTCCTCACAAACAAAAATCTTTTCTATCTCATACGCAGAAAAGCCGGTGAGTACATTGCCAACCGTTTTTACGCCAAGTTCAGACGCATCCTGTTCGCTTGCTAGTGCGGTAACGCCGGCTTCGAGGAACAGTAGCGAAACATCCATGTCGAATACACCGGCAACCAGTGCAGCTTCCAGAGATTCATGCACCGCGGTACCGGCATAGGGCGGTCGTCTGATGAGGAAGAGCGCTTTCATCTGGGAAACTCCAGGTACCGATCACCTGCGTTGATGGCATCTATCAACTGACCCAGTCCCACGAGTTCAAAGCCGTCTGCCAATGTAGCGCCAGGCAGTTCGTACCTGTCCGCTTCGATTGCGTTGACGACACCTCGTTTCGCCGCATTGGCAATGCATAGGTGCAACTCGACGTCGTGTTGAGCGGCAAAAGTCTGCCAATCCTTGGTTGTATTACGTTCGTCCTGCAGCGGCGCACGCGTCGATAGCCCCACATAGACGGCGTCGTGTATAAAAAACACGCGATTGATTTCATGACCGGCTGCCAGACAGGCGTTGCCAAAGGCAAGCGCTCTCTGGTGGGCTTCTGTTGCATACGGGGAGCCATGGACGGCGAGGGTATAACGCATCGGGAGATTTTACCTCAGATTCCAACTGTTAAGCCTCCCTGTCACTCCTTCGTTGATGAGACTCGAAGATGTACGTTAGATTTACATAAAATATTTACATCTGACTGGTATTTTTACACGATCGTTATACAACTTGACTAAGTAGTTGATTTTCTTAGCGCCAATTCGTTGGTCCGCATTTTGCTTGACGACACTAGGCTGAGAAACGACAGACAAAGGAACCACAGGGAGTAGGTATGAAAAAGGTAGTCATCCTCATGTCGGCAATGCTGTTCCCATTTGCAGCACATGCCACGCTTGTAAACACAAGTTTTGAATCCGGGTTAACCGGATGGTCCAGCATTGGTGCTGCTGGAACGCTAGGTGCAGCGGGACCGCATGCGCCAACCGACGGGGCCAGCATGGCCGCCCTCCAAACACAGGGCGTTTTCACCGGCGAGCAGCAGATGCTTTACACGGATGAGTCGATTGCGGCGGAGTTGGGTTTATCCGACCAGCTGATCATCTTCGAAGGTATGCCGATAGTCGTGCCTTATTTTGAATCTGTACGCGAAGATTTCGTGGGCGATCCGGACATGAATGGCCCTTACGGTGAATGTACAACCGACGACGATTGTTTTGTTGGTGGCGGCGCTGCGATCTACCAGCAGTTTCAAGCTGAAGCAGGTGACAGAGTCACGTTTAACTTCAACTTTCTACGCGGCGAAATATTCGACTACGCTTTTGCGGTGCTGATTTCGCCCTCGAGCATCACGGCGTTGACGTTGGCGGAAAGCAGCGGTCAGCCGATCGGCCTGGCCTCGGTGAATCCCGCGTTCGCGGATACACCACAACTGTGTACGCTGGGTTTGAGCCCCAATTGTTTTATGCCCAACACGGACGATGACCTTGACCGGGGCGCTACTGGATGGACACCTGGTGAGATCACCGTGGACACAAGCGGCATGTCGACCATCGCATTCGTACTTTTGAACGAGAGTTTTGATGGTATCGGGGAAACTGGTCTACTGCTGGACGGTGTGCAGTTGGTGAAAGCTGTTAACGAACCGTCTTTGCTGTTTTTGCTTGGTCTGGCTGGGTTGGTGCTGGCGAGACGACACCGACGGGGATAACTCGTTAGGGCGGCAGCTGAATCGAAAACGGGTCCAAGAGGACCCGTTTTTTATATTCGGCGAGGGGCAGGGATTACACCCCTTCCCGTCGAAAGTGTTACCTATGTCCTCGGAATAAAGTGTTACCTATGTCTCCGGTAAGCACCATTTTGTAGATGGCGGAGGGGCAGGGATTCGAACCCTGGGAGGTGTTACCCTCGCTGGTTTTCAAGACCAGTGCTTTCGACCACTCAGCCACCCCTCCGGTGGATTTGTCGAAGGCGCGCATATTGCCGATTTAGGCGCAGGATCTCAAGAGCGATATCCCATCGGGTGGTTGGATTGCCACCGCCAGGCATCTTCGCACATGCGTTTCAAGTCGTACTCAGCCCGCCAGTCCAGTTCCTGCTCCGCTTTGCTGGCATCCGCATATGAGACTGCGGCGTCGCCTTCACGCCTGGCAACTACTTCGTGCGGAATTTTTTTGCCTGTAACTTCTTCAAACGCTTTGAGGGCTTCCATAACGGAGTAGCCGTTGCCCGTGCCTAAATTGTGGATGGCAAGCTTTGGAACATCAGCAAGATGTTCAAGCGCTTTCAGGTGACCTCTAACAAGATCGACCACATGGATGTAGTCCCGCACACCTGTGCCGTCCGGGGTGTCATAGTCGTCGCCGAAGACCGACAGTTTGTCTCGTCGACCTATGGCCACCTGGCTGATAAAAGGCATCAGGTTGTTGGGTATGTCGTTCGGGTCTTCCCCGATCTCACCGCTCGCGTGGGCACCCACCGGATTGAAGTAACGCAGCAGAGATATGCGCCACGTAGGATCGGAGGCATAAAGGTCCTGGAGGACCTCTTCGACCATGAGCTTGGTGCGACCGTACGGGTTGATCGCCTTGGTAGGTGCTGATTCGGTCAGCGGAACGGTTTCAGGGATGCCATACACGGTAGCGCTGCTGGAGAAAACCAGCGTTTTGCAATTGGCGTTCTCCATTGCTTCAACCAGGCGCAGCGTGCCGTTCAGGTTGTTGTCGTAGTAAGAAACCGGTAAACGATTCGATTCTCCGACCGCCTTCAGTCCGGCGAAATGCATGACAGCAGAGATTTCATGTCGGCTGAAAAGCTCGGTGAGAGTATCCCCATCGCGAATGTCGCCTTCAACAAAAGTCAGCTTTTTTTGGGTGATGCTCTGTACGGCTTCCAGGCTTTTAGCAGACGCGTTGCTCAGGTTATCCAAAACAACAACCTGATAGCCTGCCTGGAGCAGTTCCACACAAGCATGTGATCCAATATAGCCGGCCCCACCGGTGACCAGAATTGTGCCTTTCTGCTCTCTGTTATTCATATAACCCTTCGCCTTTCGTTCCCTGAAGCGCAAAAGTGGTACTCATATTACGGACCGATCTATTTGGACTGGTCCGCCGCCAGATTGTATTTCTCGATTAAATTGTAGAGCGTCGGCCGTGACACGCCCAACAGGCGCGACGTTTCGCTGATGTTGCCCTTGGTCACCGCGAGTGTACGCGCAACCGCTTTTTGTTCGGCCACCGCACGGATATCTTTGAGAGGCCTGATATCCGCGGCCGTGACTTCCTGGACCACATCATCCAGTTGAAGGTCTGAGCTTGTGATCGCCTCGCTTTCAGCAAGAATCGCAGCGCGGCGTACTTTGTTTTCCAGTTCCCGGATGTTGCCTGGCCAGGGAGATTTTTCCATTGCCGTAACCGCGGACATATCGAAACGGAGATTGCGATCACCCTGGTTTTCGCGGAGCAATTTTTCTGCGATAAGAATCACGTCTCCGTCTCGGTCCCGCAGCGCGGGCAGGGCAAGCTCAATTTCGCTGATGCGGTAGAACAGGTCCTCACGAAACGTCCCGGCACCAATCATCTCCTGGAGATTGCGATGGGTTGCAGAAACGACACGTACATCCGCATCTATTGAGGTGGTGGAACCCACGCGCTCGAACTTTCTTTCCTGCAGAAACCGAAGGATTTTGGCTTGGAGTGCCAGGGGCATGTCACCAATCTCATCCAGAAACAGGGTGCCGCCGTTTGCCGCTTCTACCTTGCCGATTTTTCGCGCGTGCGCGCCGGTGAAAGAGCCCTTTTCATGACCGAAAAGCTCGCTCTCCAGGAGCGCTTCCGGTATGGCGGCGCAGTTGATTGTAATCAGGGGTGCGTCAGCGCGGCTGCTCAAAGCGTGCAGGTTATTCGCGATGATTTCTTTCCCCGTTCCGGTTTCACCGGTAATCAAGACGTTCACATCGCTTGGTGCCACCCGTTCAACCTGCCGCGCAAGGTTTACCATGTCGCTACAGCTGGCAATGAGACCCTTGAGCGGCATATTTTTGTTGTCTGAGTTTTCCTTCAGATCGCGATGCTGCGCTTCCAGGTTTGCCAGGTTCATCGCGCGGTCTACCGCAAACTTAAGTGTCGTGGCGTCTATTGGTTTCTGGTAATAGTCATAGGCGCCGTTGGCGATAGCCTCGACCGCGTGGGTCTGTTCTTCACGTCCGGTGATGACGATCACTTTGGTATGCGGGTGTTCTGCGACAAGCTGGCGCAGCATGGCGAAGCCTTCGGTTACTCCACCGGGGTCAGGCGGTAAGCCAAGATCCAGTGTCACGACATCAACAGAACGATCTCTGAGCACTGCGCGGGCCTCATCGCCAGAACCGGCAACGTGGATCTCAACGTTTTCGAAACACCAACGCATCTGGCTCTGTAGTCCAGGGTCGTCTTCGATGATGAGCAGGCTTCTATCAATCACCGCTCACTCCGAGGAAATCGTATTGAGAACGTTGTCCCAACGTCCACTTCGCTTGCCACGTCCAATTGGCCACCACAATTTTTTATATTTGTTTTTGCTTGATAGGCCCCAATGCCCATACCCGTAACCCCCTTGCTGGATCTGAAGGGTTTAAATAACTCTTCAGACACGAATTCTGGGGTCATACCGGGGCCGTTGTCTTTGATCTCAATGTAAACGTGCTGTAAGTCCTGGTGCAAATTTATTTGCACTTGCTGGTGAGGTTCGGAGCAAGCCTCCAGGCTGTTCTGCACAATATGGGACAGTGCCGAGACGAGCAGGTCCACTTGAGTATTGATGTAGTAGGGTTGCTCATTTTCTGGTTGTAGCTCAATTTTTGGGTTTGTTGGATAGGTTTTGTCCAACCACTCCGTGAGTACGGTGCCAACATCAATCACTGTCCTTGGGCTTTCTTCGGGCGTGTCTGCCTCCTGCAGACCGCGCATTATTTTCTGCATGCGCTGCACGCTGTTTTCCACCGTAGCGAGCATGTCGTCGATGAATGCCGGATTCGACTTGTGCTGCGCCGCATTATCAGTCAGCAAAGAAAGCTGGGCGGAGATCGTTTTTATATCGTGCACCAGAAATGCAGACATCTGGTTAACCGCTGCAAACTTTTCATGTTCGACCAGGGCTTGTGTGGTCGCGTGTAGTGCAAGGAACCCGGTGCATTGTCGGGAGATGAGTTTCAGGAGATCAAAATCTTCCCAACTGAGAGGCTGATCCAGTGCATCCGAGTCGCCGACCGCACAGATACCGTACAGTGTCTCGTTATGGGACAAGGGGATAATAAAGCGGTGCTCAGGTAGCGCTTCGATCAACTGGGCGTTCAGACTTTCGTAGGTTGAAGTATCCCCTTTGCGATCCAACACCCAAAGTTGATCGGCGAACAAGCTTTGCAGTTCACTTTCGACGGTCGATGTGAGGTCCCTCGGCCAACTGGGGGCGTTCAGGTGCGACGTAAACTGCAAATTGTCGTCCGCATTCAGAATCCAGAGTGCGCTGCGTTTTGCGAACAGGGGAATCTGGAAGCTTCTCTGGATCTGGGCATACAGGTCGTAGTCGGGATTAACTTCTGTGAGTCGCGTCGTCACCGCCATCCACTCGTCGCGGTAGTCGTAACGGAAGGCGAAGAATGTTTTCGCCATCTGCACCCGCAGTGTGCTGCGAAACTGGCTCGATCCGATGAGAGCGAACAACAAACCGGCGCCCACGATCGCCAGGAACGTTGCGATTGTCAGTCCCGTATCACCCGCAAAAATCTGCGCGAGGTAGCCAAGCAGGCTCAAGGCAAGCAAAAACGAGCCTGTGGTAGCGAGCACGCCGGTGCGAAAGATAAATTCCCTGGAAAGATTGAACTTCAGCTGGTTGCTTTGATTGCGCAGACTGGCGATGGCGAGGAATGGCGTCGCCACTGCCAATACCGCGGGTTGAATCGCGTACAGGTCGATCGGCAAGGACGGAATGGCAAGTTCAAGAGCGTGACGTAAAACCCCAAATCCAAAGATTAGCCCCAGACCGATATTGAGATAGCGAATCCGCCACGTCAGATCGGCTACCGTATTCCTGCTCAATTGCTCGATAAGCACCAGGCCGCCAATGTTCGCCACCAGCATGGTGATGTGAACCAGAACGGTTGGTGTCGTGAAAAGCCCGCTCAGTTCCAGCAGAGCAAAGATTGCACAAACGAGAGGAACGAGGGCACTGACGATGGCAATCGACTGCAGCGTGCCGCGCTTTTTTCGGCTGAAGCTGATGCCAAGCGCACGACAGAGAAGAACAATCCATGCGGTGGTTGCGAATCCTTCTCCGATAAGCGCAAGCTCAGTGGAAGCGGACCAGCGCATACCAAACCAGACGAGGGTGAGTGTGGTCGCGAGAACCAGGGCGCGTCCGGTGACGCCTTTAAACCAGTAGATTACCGTGAACAGTAAAAAACCGATGAAAGTCAGCGTGCCAAGCGCAAGGCTTACCGCCGCTACGTAGGACATGGTTAATTCAGGTTGTGGGCGACATCAACGTTATAATATGACTTATACCACTTCACAAACTCGGCGATCCCGTCTTCGATGGCTGTTTCCGGTTTGTAGCCCATATCGCGGACAAGATCGTTCACGTCGGCATAGGTATCTGGCACATCGCCAGGTTGAAGCGGCAGTAAGTTTTTCTTTGCCTTCACACCCAGTGTTTCCTCCAGGACCTCAATGTAACGGGCCAGATGGATGGGGTTGTTACTACCAATATTGTAGAGACGATAGGGGGCGGTACTTGTAGCTGGGTCTGGATCCTTTGGGTTCCAATCTGGATCTGCGGCAGCTGGCTGGTCCAACGTCCTGACAACCCCTTCGACGATGTCATCTACGTACGTGAAATCGCGTGTATGGTTGCCGTGATTGAAGACATCGATCGGTTCTCCGGCAAGTATCTTCTTCGTGAACAAGAACAACGCCATATCCGGTCGACCCCAGGGGCCATAGACCGTAAAAAATCTTAACCCGGTGCAAGGAATGTCAAACAGATGGGCGTAGGTATGCGCCATCAGCTCGTTAGCTTTTTTCGTTGCCGCGTAAAGACTCACGGGGTGATCAACTCCGTCATGCACAGAGAATGGCATATTTTCGTGTGCACCATAAACCGAAGAGGTTGATGCAAACACCAGGTGTTCCGTGCCTTGGTGGCGCACGTTTTCAAGGATGTTCAAAAATCCGGTAACGTTGGCCTCCGTGTACGCATATGGGTTTTCCAGGGAATAGCGAACACCCGCCTGAGCAGCCAGATGTATCACTCGATCAGGCTTGGTTGCTTCAAAGACAGCTTTCAGGCCCTCGGTATCGCCAATGTCCTGTTTGTGAAAGTCGAATCCAGTTCTTGCCGTCAGGCGCGCAAGGCGATCTTCCTTCAGGGTGACGTCGTAGTAGTCATTCAGGTTGTCCACACCTACAACGTCGTCGCCACGGTCGAGTAGTTTGTGACTCACCGTACTGCCGATAAAACCGGCCGCACCGGTAACAAGAACTTTCACTTAGAGGCGCTCCGTTACCTGATCGATAGGCAAAACATGTTTTACATCGAAAACGACGTTGTTTTCCTTCACCAGTTCAGCGATGGAAAAGTCATCCGCTGCAAACTCCTTATGGGCGACGGCGAGCACCACGGCATCATAGTCCGAATCCAGCTCGCTGATAGTTTCCACGTTGTATTCGGCTTTCGCCTCTTCAGGACTAACCCAGGGGTCGTAGACGTCTACATCCAGGTGATATGACTCAAGGGCGGAAAGAACGTCCACAACTTTTGTGTTGCGTATGTCAGGACAGTTTTCTTTGAACGCCAAACCTAAGATGAGGACTTTTGCACCCACAGTGCTGATCGCCTTCTTAGCCATAAGCTTCACAACGCGATCAGCGATATGCCGACCCATGTTGTCGTTGATGCGTCTCCCGGAGAGGATGACGTCAGGGTGATAGCCCACGGATTGAGCTTTGTGGGTCAGATAGTACGGGTCTACACCGATGCAATGACCGCCCACCAGCCCGGGACGAAAGGGTAAAAAGTTCCATTTGGTGCCAGCAGCTTTGAGCACCGACTCGGTATCAATTCCCAAACGCTCGAAAATCAATGCGAGTTCGTTGATCAAGGCGATATTTACATCGCGCTGGGTGTTTTCGATCACTTTGGCGGCTTCGGCCACCGCGATGGACTCAGCGCGATGGGTCCCGGCAGTGATGATCGAGCTGTAAAGATTGTCCACATATTCCGCTACCTCTGGCGTTGAGCCGGAGGTAACTTTCATGATGGTGGGCAACCGATGTTCTTTGTCGCCGGGGTTGATCCGTTCAGGGCTGTAGCCTGCAAAAAAGTCAACGTTGTATTTGAGGCCGCTTCTGGCTTCGACGGCGGGGATGCAAACTTCTTCAGTCGCCCCTGGATAAACGGTTGATTCGTAAATGACAACATCGCCCTTGGAGATGACCTGAGCGATGGTTTCGCTCGCAGAGACAAGCGGTCGAAGGTTTGGATTGTTGTACTCATCGATCGGCGTAGGCACGGTCACAATGTAGGTGTTACAAGCACGTAACGCGTCCAGGTCCGAGCTGAATGTCAAAGAAGTGGCGCGTTCGAAGTCGTCTGCGTCAACCTCAAGCGTTGAATCCTGTCCGCTTTGCAGCTCTTCAATTCGTGCGTCGTTTATGTCGAAGCCCACAGTTGTGTAGCGGGTGCCAAGTTCGATTGCCAGCGGTAAACCTACATAGCCAAGCCCGAGCACGCCGATCACTGGCGTGGGGGCAGAGAAGTCGGAGGAGCTCATTCGTTCCCTTAAGTCCTTGTAACAAAGCGTTTGTGCGGGGGGATTATGCCTAATTTAGTCAGTGTAATCCTTTTAACAGCTTCGCACCTTCGACAAACCCTGTGCAAAAAATAGCGACCTATCGCATTATTTGCGTGCCACTTACATGAAAATACACCGTCGCAAGTCGTTTAGACTTACAATATGGACAATTCGCAGGGACGTAATTCTTTCAGCTCATGAGCACTATCGAAAAAGCGGCAGCACGCCTCGTTAAAAAACCGAAGGTGCAGGCGCCGTCTAACTCAGATCCGGCACCACAAGAGAGCCCTGCGGAAGTTGCTCAGACGCCTGTGGGCGGCGAGCCTCGGGTTGACCCCGGCGCGGCCAATGAGGCACCCGTACAGGTTGCAAGCCCATCCGAGGCTGTCTCAGCAGGAGTGGTGGGCACAGAACGTCCAATTCGCTCGCTCGACAGCGGACGCTCCGAACACTACACAAAGTCATGCGAACTCGACTTTCCCTGGCTTGAGCAGAACGGATTTCTTGTCCCGGATCATAACAACCCCCAGCAGCACCAGGAGTTTCGCCGTATCAAGCGACCTCTGCTGCTGAATTTGCAGGAAGGCATAGACGCTGCGCACAAAAATCCTACAAATGTGATCTATGTCACAAGTGCGATTCCCGGCGAAGGTAAAACATTTGTGTCTCTGAACCTCGCGCTGAGCCTGGCAGGCGAACTTGATCGCTCGGTGTTGCTCATCGATGGGGACGCCGCAAAGGGCGACATGAGTCGTTGGATGGGTATCCACGGCGAAAAAGGACTGGTCGATTTGTTGATCGAAGGCAACGCGTATGGTGAGAGCGCAATCATTGAAACCAATGTGGACCGCTTAGCCGTAATGCCTTGTGGCCGGCGGGTCGACAATCTTGATGAACTCTACGCCAGCGACTTGATGGCAAGTTTATTTGACGGTATGGCCAGTCGTGATGACGATAGGGTGATTGTGGTTGATGGACCACCGCTGCTCGCCACCACAGAAGCCGCTGTACTGGCGCATCTCATGGGGCAAACCGTGATGGTGGTTGAGGCCAACAAAACACCGCAATCTGCAGTAGAGCAGGCCGTGGAGCGTCTTGCAGGTGCCCAATTGGTAAGCATGTTGTTGAATAAGAGTGAAAGCAGCTCATCAACTTATGGCTATGGTTACGGATACGGTTACGGGTATGGGGCTGCCGATGAAAATCGCGCTGATTAGAACGTAGCGCTTCAAATCTGAAGAAAAACTAAGTAATTTGACAAAAACGTAGCCGACCTTATGTACGAAGAACACTTCGGATTTACCAAAAAGCCATTTCAGCTCTCGCCGGATGCAAGCTTCTTCTTCCCGAGTGCTGAACATTCGAAAGCACTGTCATTCCTGCAGTATGGATTAAGCCAGGGCGACGGCTTTATTGTGATCACGGGTAACGTTGGCACCGGTAAAACGACGTTAGTACAGACTTTGCTGGGTGACCTTGACCAGTCTGAAGTCAGCGTCGGCACCATCGTTACTTCAAACCTTGGCGAACATGATCTGCTGCAGATGGTTGCGTCAACCTTTGGCGTAAACGTTCGGGACACCAACAAGGCAACCTTACTCAAAGAGTTGGAGCACAACTTCGTCCAGCAGGCGCGAGCTAATCGGCGGATTCTGCTGATTGTGGATGAGGCGCAGAACATTCCTCCCAAGTCGGTCGAGGAGCTGCGCATGTTGTCAAACTTCCAGTTGGAAGGCCGACCGCTGGTGCAGATCTTTTTGCTCGGCCAGCAGGAATTTCGCGGCACGTTACTTTCAGACGGTTTTGAACAGCTGCGCCAGAGGGTGATCGCAACCTATCACTTGAACCCACTGAGTGAAGAAGAGACCCGCACCTACATCGAACATCGGTTGGTTGTGGCGGGTTGGAATGAGAATCCAAAAATCTCTGATGATGCCTACGCCGCGATATTCCGTTTCTGCGAAGGTGTGCCAAGACGGATAAACAACGTCTGTGACCGGCTGCTTTTGTATGCGTATCTGGAAGAGTTACCCATCATCGACGGCGAGGTAGTCGAACTGGTTTCCGAGGAGATCGGCAACGAATTCTGGGGCGGTGCGCAACCGCCGCAAACCTCGGCAGTAGACAAACCAGCCGCGGCCGAAGTCTTTGACACGCCTGAAATCCCGATCGAGAGCAAAGCACGGGATATGTTTGGCAAAGCGGATGTGCAAAATCGGCTTTCCACCCTGGAACGCGCCGTTGACAGTCTGGGCCACACACTGAAGCCAGAGCTGGTCGAGATTCGTGAGGAACTCAGTTTTCTACGGCTGATGATCGACGATCTGCTGCATGAGGTGAGACAGCAGAACGCACAGTCTCCCGGCAGTTCCAAGAAGAAAAGCGCCTGACCCACGCTGCGGGCTTTCTAAACCAGCCCGCATCCCTTTCAACAAGTCAGTGAAAGTCTCTGGATTTGAAAGGCAGGCTATCGATGCCAGCATCCGTCGCGCGACTTTCAATTTCTGAAGTGCGAGGTTCGGTAAAACGGTCCATTGCACGCAGGTATGCTGTAGCGTCTTCCACCTTTCCGGCGACTACATGAATGACAGACGCCTCGCGCTCTACAATGCCATGGATTTTCAGCAGCTGTCCCTGTAAGAGCGCGGCTCGATAGGCGTTGAGAACGGTTGACCAGATCACTACATTGATATTGCCGGTCTCATCTTCAAGGGTCAGGAAAACGACCCCAGTAGCCGTACCCGGACGCTGGCGCCCGGTTACAAGACCAGCGACACGAATAATCTGACCCTGCCGATAGCTTTCCAACTCCTGAGCAGTGCGATAGCCCTGGAATTCTTCTCGACATTCCGTGCGGAGCAATTGCATGGGATGTGGTCCCAACGTCAGGCTGGTGTATCGGTAGTCATTGATCAGATCTTCCTGGGCACTGGGTGCCGGAAGTGTGATGTCGGGTTCAGCCAGCTTGGCGAAATGGTAGGGCTCATTAGCTTCACCCGCCGCTAATTCGCCAGCAAGTGGGAGAGGGCGTTCTATACCCGCTACTTGCCAGTGTGCTTTGTGTCGGTGGCCGCTTATATTTTTCAGTGCACCGGCGCGAGCAAGAAAGCTCATCGCCTGATCGTTAAGCCCTGCACGGATGGAAAGATCTTCCACGCTGGCAAACGCCGTTTGCGCTCTTGCCTCAACCAGCGCGTCGGCATCTTCCTCGCGAAAACCTTTTGCCAGACGTAGTCCTAATCTGAGCGCGGGTTGTGCGGATTTATCTGAAATCTCTTTATCCGAAACCTCTTCATCCGAAACCCTGTTGCCCGGAATCTCCAGTGTGTGTGCCCACTGACTGACGGTTACATCCATGGGTAACACTGTAATGTCGTGGCGCTGTGCATCCTGGATAAGTTGTGAAGGGGAGTAAAAGCCCATCGGCAGGCTGTTCAGCAAGCCGCAGAAGAACGCAGCTGGTTCGTGGCACTTAAGCCATGATGAGACGTATACGAGCAGCGCAAAACTTGCTGCATGCGATTCTGGAAAGCCATATTCACCGAATCCCTGAATCTGCTTAAACACCCGCTCAGCAAAAGCCTGGTCGTGGCCGCGCGCCTGCATACCATCGATGAGTTTCTGCTCAAAGACTTCCAGGCCGCCGCGCTTTTTCCAGGCGGCCATCGCACGCCGCAATTGGTCGGCCTCCCCGGCACTGAAACCGGCGGCAACCATCGCCAACTCGATGACCTGCTCCTGGAAAATCGGTACACCTAACGTTCTTTCCAACACCTGTCGCACCCCTTCACTGGGATAGTGCACAGGCTCAAGACCCTGACGGCGACGCAGATAGGGGTGGACCATATCACCTTGTATAGGGCCGGGACGAACAATGGCCACTTCGATGACCAAATCATAAAAGTGCTGGGGTTTCAGGCGTGGCAACATGGCCATTTGCGCGCGTGACTCAACCTGGAAGACGCCTACGCTGTCACCGCGCTGAAGCATCTGATAGGTCGCTGGGTCCTCAGCGGGTATACGCTGCACGGTCAAATCAGTGCCGCGATAATCATTTAACACTTCCAATGCTTTGCGGATTGCGGTGAGCATGCCCAGGGCAAGCACATCAACCTTTAGAAGACCAAGGGCTTCGAGGTCGTCTTTATCCCATTGGATGACTGTGCGGTCTTCCATGGCTGCGTTTTCAACAGGTACCAGTTGGGCAAGCAGGCCGCGAGAGATAACAAAGCCGCCAACATGTTGTGACAAATGCCTGGGAAAACCCAGAATCTCATTAACGAAGAATAGAAATTGTTCGGCTGTTTTGCTGTCAGGATCCAGTCCGGCGGCTCGCAGTCGTTCAGGGATTTCCTCTTTCTTGTCCCACCACGCCATCGACTTGGCAAGCAGGTCCACAACATCCAGGGAAAGGCCCAGGGATTTACCAACATCGCGTATGGCGCTGCGCGGTCGATAACAGATGAGGGTGGCGGCAAGGGCTGCACGATCGCGACCATACCGTTGGTAGATATACTGGATAACCTCCTCACGGCGCTCATGTTCAAAGTCGACATCAATATCCGGCGGTTCGTTGCGTTCCTTGGAAACAAACCGTTCAAACAACAGATGCATACGCGCAGGGTCCACCTCGGTGACATGGAGGCAGTAGCACACCGCTGAGTTTGCTGCAGAACCCCGCCCCTGACACAAAATGCCCTGGCTACGCGCAAACTGAACGATGTCCTGGACTGTGAGGAAATAGTACTCATAGTCCAGCTCCGCGATGAGTGCCAGCTCCTTCTCTATCAACGCTTTTGTGTCCGGCTCGATGCCTTCAGGCCACCGTTCTTCAGCACCTGCATAGGTCAGCTGTCGAAGGTATTCGGCCGGCGTCAGATGAGGAGGGACCAGATCCTCTGGATACTCGTAGCGTAATTCGTCCATTGAGAAATTGCATCTATCGGCGATAACCATGGTTTCAGCCAACATTTCTTCGGGGTAGAGCGCTTGAAGCGCATCGATGGGGCGCAACGTACGTTCCGCGTTGGGAAACATCTGGACACCCAGTTCGCTGACAGGAGTGCGCAAACGGATGCTGGTTACAAGATCCTGTAAAGGCTGGCGCGCAGTTTCGTGTGTGTGCACATCGTTGCTGGCCACTATCGGCAAATTGCGGCGCATCGACAGCGTTAACGCATTGGCTGTTTTATCCAGATCGTGCCCGTCACGGAAAAGCTCGAGGGCGATCCACAGCTCATCGAATACAGATTGTAGGTCGGCTGCGATTTCCATGAGGCAGCCTATGCTGTCGTTCTGCATTACCCACAGGGCGAGACAGCCATTCAGCCCCCAGCGAAAGTCGTCCAGCATTGCATGGTATTCACCCTTGTTGGCCCGACGCTTCAACTTGGTGATCAGTGCGGATATTTGTCCGTAGGTATCGCGGTTGGTGGCCAGAAGAACAATTTTGGCTTCGCGATGTTCACCGAGCGTTATGCGAAACTCGCTGCCGACAATCAGCTTGATCTGACATTCTTTGGCAGCGATGTGCGCTTTGACGAGCCCGGCATAGGTGCACTCATCTGTTAATGCAATTGCGCTGTAACCCAGCGCATGGGCCTGGCGAACCAGTTCCTCAGGGTGAGAGGCGCCGCGCAGAAAGCTGTAGTTACTGATTGTGTGCAACTCTGCATATCGGGTCATCGCTGTTCAGCCGAAGTAGCCATGCAGATACCAGCGGTTGTCGGCATCTACATATGCCCAGCACTCCGCGCCCAAGCGATGTTGCGCCACGAAATAATCACGACTTGCGGTATCAGACCACCAGTTTGTCTGGATTCGCTCGGGGCCATGAAGCAGTACCAGTTCGTTGCGTTGCACTTGCCTCGGCGGTTCAAAAAGCCACAGAGGCCGCTGTGTTTTGTTCGCTTCTGTGGCAGGCGAATGGGTGCGGGAGCGGCGTTTTTGCTCTGCTCGAGCACTTGTCCACGCTTGTTCCGGCAGATGCGTCTCGACGCTGCTGAGCGCGATGCAGGCGTATTCACCAAGCCGGGCGTTCAGCTCATCGACCAGTTCGTAGCTTGCTTCTGCCACATATGGAACATGGGTAGATTGGCCGCCATGCTGGTCCAGGCGCGCCGAAAAATTAAAGAGGCCCGCTTCGCTGCTTTGAGAGGCTCGCTTGCGTAGTTTTCGGGCTTCAATTTCAACGCCAAGTACTTCTTCGGGCAGTGTCGTGTTCTCGATTTTCAGCTTGCTGATTTTCAAGATTTCAGCAGCGTTGATTTTGCCGCTGGCAAAACGGACCTCTACACGAGTCAGAGCACTGTTATGTGAGTAGAAGTGCCAGTGCACTCGTTCGCATCCCAGCTGATGTGCTCGCAGCCACATCTCCAACTCTTTCGCGAGCTGGGTGAGCGGGCTGTGCGGCTGCCAGAAGTCTTCTTTATTCTGGATAGGTTGCAGCAGGTGGCGCTGACGGGAAAAGGATGGTTTCAGTTGAATCGGCTTGCGTGGATCGGGCAGGTCGCCTTTCAATTGCCCAAGATAGGTGAGCAGAGCTTGGCCGAAACGACGCCCCAGAGATTTGGGCGGCAGCGCCAATACAGGCCCCAGGGTGTAGATGCCCATGTTATCAAAACGCTCGATGACCGCCGGTTTGACGCCGGCCAGCTCTAAACCGGCCAATCCGAGTGGGACATCTCTTAAGTGCGCACATTGAGAACGCGCCAATGCGACAGCCGCCCAGGGTGTTGCGGATGTGCGCACAACCGGCTGGTGCCCGTGAGAATGGCAAAGTTCTGCGGCCTGCTTTTCAAGTGCTGCATGAGAGCCGAAAAGCTTGAGGCTGCCACTGATTTCCAACAGTACGCAGTCTGGTGGCTGCAGGCTGACAAGGCTGGAAAAGGCGTACAGCGCATCAGCCAGTTCCTGCAAGCGGGTAGCTTCGCGGGTTGGATCTGCTTGCACATGCATCAATTGAGGGCAGATGGCGTGCGCGGTTGCGAGTGTTGTGCCCAATTCAATGCCGTATGTGCGCGCTGCCGGGTTGCGGTGTGCAATACGGTTTTCGGCCAGCACAACAAACGGTGGTTCGCTAGCAACATCAGTAGTTGGAACGGGGGCTGGTTTGCCTTCGGGGTCAGCAAAAGCCTCTTGCGACGTAAACACTTCGAGTGCCAGATGAGGGAAGTGGATGGCCATCCACAACATCAGTGCAGTGTTCCAGGTTGTACACCTGATGTGACTTCGCCATGCAGGTGACCGGCAGGAGGTAAGGTATCATCGAGGTGCTCGTGCTGATTCAGCTCCGGATTCGATTTTTGAGCTTGCGATGATTGTTGGAGATGTTTACGCCGCTCACGCCACTTACGCCACAGAGAGATTTGTGCCTCCACATCCTCAGGTTGTGTGCGCTGGGTGGCGGTCACTTCTGCCAAAGGCAGTTTAAGGTCCGTAATCGGCCAGCCGCCACGGCGTTTCAAGATCTCAAGGCGCATGTTTTCCAGTGTGTCACTGCCCTGACTGCGCGCCGGACGCTCAGGGTGAATGGCCAGCCTGAGTTCGGCCATGCTGGTCGCTGTGGTGAAAGGGCGCATGAGGCAGCAAAGTGTCTCACCTTGTCGTGCTGCGACTTGCAGACGCTGAGTGTCCTTGGTTTTGAGGTAAGTCTCATCCGGCCAGGCCAGAACCATACTGCAAACGCCGGACTTGCACGCTTTTTCCAATGTCCAGAGTGTTTCTTTTGCGCTGTTTTGGGCGCTTGTTTGGGCGCTTGTTTGGGCGCTTTTCTGGTTGTTCGTTTGAGCGCTTGTTTCAGCACTTGCTCTACCATTTTTATCTGGACGAGCTTTATATGGACGAGCTTTATCTGGACGAGCTTTATCTGGACGTGCGCCGCGTCTGGGATGGATCAAGAGAATTTTGTTGATGTCCACACCAAGCGCCTGCAATGCCGGGGCGTAGGGGAGAAAAGGCGGATTCACCCACGCTATCCAGCGGCTCTGAGTTTGGCTGAGAGTGCGCATGGCAGGCAGCAGCAAACGCAGCTCGCCAACGCCCGCAGTGGGGAGCATCAGCTCCATCAGTCCGCCGCTTGGCCAACCCTGGTCAGCCAACTGCTCATCCAGAGTCTCGAAACCGGTTGCAATACCTTTGCGACGCTGAGTTTGAGTCAGTTGATCTGCGCGCCACAGGTCTGGGTGTTTGAGGAGATGCTGCACCGAAGACTCAGCGGATAAAGATGCTTCTTCAGCAATTCTGGAGGCGTTTTCTACTGGTGCCGGCTCAGCGACCTGCTCAGCGTTCTCCTGCTCAGCGTTCTTTGCTTCCTCAGTTACCCGCTCTGCTACTACCCGCTCTGCTACTTGTGCTACTTTTTTTTCTGGCGCAGCGGGGCGGGTGGAATCGACCGGATCAGATGGTGGGCCTGGGGTTTCCTGCGAAAACAGGCTTTCCTCTGAAAACAGGCTTTCCTGTGAAAACATTTGTTGCGAAAAAGGACTCTGCTGCATCGAACTGTATTTTTATACAGGGGTCGATCAGATTAACTGTATAAAAATACAGTAGCAAGTTTTTTCGCTAACTTTTCGCCTTCGCTGGCCTGTGCGAATCGACGACTTGGCTAATTGCCTCGGCCAATCCCGTAGTGCGTAAAGCCCAGGCTTTGCAGATAGTCGGGATCGTACAGATTACGCCCATCGAAGATGACCGGGGTGTTCATCGCGGCTTTCATTTCATTAAAGTCAGGCGAACGAAACTCATTCCATTCCGTGACAAGCAGAAGTCCATCTGCATCTTTCAGCGTGGCGCGTCGATTTTCCGCAATGCAGAATTGCTTGTTATCTGCAAATTTGCGTTGCGCGGCTTCGTTCGCTTCAGGGTCATAACCCACCACGGATGCGCCTGCGTCGGTTAAGAGTTCGATCAGCGTGACGCTCGGCGCTTCACGCATGTCATCGGTATTCGGCTTAAAGGCAAGGCCCCACATAGCAAACATTTTACCGCTGATGTCACCCGCAAAGTGCTTCATCAATTTGTCAAAAAGCACGCGTTTCTGCAGACCGTTAACCGTTTCAACGCCGCGCATGATGTGGGCGTCATAGTCATGGGTGTCGGCGGTATAAATCAGCGCTTTCACATCCTTCGGGAAACAGGACCCGCCGTACCCGGCGCCCGCATAAATGAAGTGATAACCAATACGTGGGTCCATACCGATGCCACGTCTCACATCTTCTATGTCTGCGCCAAGCCGATCGGCCAGGTTCGCCAGTTCATTCATGAGGCTGATTCTGGTGGCCAGCATCACATTGGCGGCGTACTTCGTCATCTCCGCAGAGCGGGTGTCCATGTGCACAATCTTGTCATGATTGCGGTTAAAGGGCGCATACAACTGATCCATCATGCGAGCGGCGTCTTGCGATTCTGCACCGATCACGATGCGATCAGGTTTCATGAAGTCTGCAATCGCAGCCCCTTCTTTCAGAAACTCGGGGTTGGAGACAACATGGAACTCCACGTCTTCGCCGCGCTTCGCAAGTTCTGCGCTTACCGCTTCTCTGACTTTGTCCGCTGTCCCCACAGGCACCGTGGACTTGTCGACGATGATTTTTTTGCCCTGCATGTGTGCACCGATACTGGATGCAACGCTCAACACGTATTGCAGGTCTGCCGAACCATCCTCGTCTTCGGGTGTGCCCACTGCGATAAAAATGATATCGCCGAATGCGACCCCGGTTTCAACGTCTGCAGTGAAGGAAAGATTGCCACGGGCACTGTTGCTCTCAACCATGGCTTCCAGGCCGGGCTCGAAAATCGGCACCTCGCCTCGATTCAGAGCGGCTACTTTGTCCGCGTCTATGTCAACACACAGCACGTTGTTACCCATTTCTGCGAAACACGTACCGGTAACTAGGCCTACGTAGCCTGTGCCGAAGATCGAAAGGTTCATGGACGTCCTTTTTCTGTCACAAATCGCTCGCGCGCACTATAGCCGCTAATTATGACAGCCTGCAGCGTATTTGCCGTGGCATTGCTCACGAAACCTCCGAATCTGTTCACAATCTTGATGATAATTGCAGCGCAACATAAGAACGCATACGCTGTCCGGGTTTTCACTGTGAATAATCGATAGATGAGCTACGACTACGATCTGTTTGTCCTCGGCGCCGGGTCCGGAGGGGTTCGCGCCAGCCGCATTTCTGCAAGTTACGGCGCTAAAGTTGCGGTAGCCGAATCGACCTATCTCGGGGGCACCTGCGTGAACGTCGGCTGTGTGCCGAAGAAGCTGTTTGTTTATGGCTCGCACTTTCATGAAGAGTTTGAAGACGCCCATGGATTCGGGTGGCAGGTGAGCCCTTCAGGGTTTGACTGGCCCACCTTACGCGACAACAAAACCAAGGAGATCGAACGCCTCAACGGCATTTATGCATCGCTCCTGGGGCAAACCGACATCTATGATGGTCATGCCCGTTTTGTGGGTTCGCACACGATCGAAGTGAACGGCCAACACTATTCCGCCGAACATATTTTGATTGCCACCGGCGGCCGACCCGTGGTTCCCGAGTTTCCCGGGAACGAACATGTCATCACCTCCAATGAAGCGTTCTATTTGCCGGAGTTACCCGAAAAAGCGGTAGTGGTCGGTGGGGGATACATCGCGGTGGAATTCGCGGGGATTTTTGCCGGTCTCGGGGTGGACACAACGCTCTTGTACCGTGGTCCACTGTTTCTTCGCGGGTTTGATGATTCTGTACGTGAGTTTGTGCGCGACGAGATTCAGAAGAAAGGCGTCAACCTGCAGTTTGAATCGAACGTGGCGGAAATTACCTTGGAAGGGGATAAACGCGTGCTGCGGCTCGAAGATGGCTCATCCATCAGCGCTGATCTCGTTTTGTACGCTACGGGACGTGCACCGAATACCGAAGGTCTAGGGTTGGAAACACCCGGGTGGAACTGGGCGCGCGTGGTGAGGTGAAGATCGATGACGACTATCGCACGACCGAGCCGCACATTTACGCCATTGGCGATGTGACAGACCGCATTCAGCTTACGCCGGTGGCGATCGAAGAGGGCATGTGCATCGCCAACAACCTCTTCACAGATCGGCCGAAGATACGTCTGAACTACGACAACATCGCCACCGCGGTGTTTTGTCAGCCGAACATCGGCACAGTGGGTCTGACAGAAGCGGAGGCTCTTGAGCAGTTCGCCGGGGATCTGGATTTTTATGAGTCTTCATACAAGCCGATGAAGCATACTCTCAGCGGCCGCGATGAACGCAGCATGATGAAAATGATTGTGCAGCGATCTACGGACAGGGTCTTGGGCATCCACATGGTTGGACCTGACGCTGGTGAGATCATGCAGGGCATGGCTGTGGCATTGGTTGCGGGTGCCACCAAGTCGCAATTTGACGCCACGGTCGGCATACATCCCACCGCGGCTGAGGAACTCGTCACGCTGAGGGATGTTGCCCGCCAGGCCTGAGGGCATACGCAACTGCTGGAGTAAAAACGTTTGGATTCGCTGACCTCTTTTCTGAACACGCTTGATGGTTTTTTAGGCGGTTCGTTTATCTTTCCTTACCTGCTCCTCGGCGTGGGTATTTTCTTCACGCTCTATCTCGGCTTCCCGCAGCTGCGATTTTTTAAACACGCCTGGCTGGTGTTGGTAGGGAAGTACCAGCACAAGGACGACCCCGGCGACACCTCACACTTTCAGGCATTGTCCACGGCGCTGAGCGGCACGGTAGGCACTGGCAACATCGGTGGCGTGGCCTTCGCGATATTCCTGGGAGGGCCCGCGGCGCTGTTCTGGATGTGGGCAACAGCCTTTGTCGGCATGACCACCAAGTTTGTGGAGGTTTCGGTCAGTCACAAGTACCGCCGCAAGGATGAAAAGGGTCAGATGGTGGGTGGCCCCATGCACTACATGGAACACGCGCTCAACCTCAAGTGGCTGGCCGTGTTTTTTGCTGTCGCCACGGTCGTGTCTTCTTTCGGCAGCGGCAATCTGCCGCAAGCCAACAATATGGCGTCCGGACTATTTACCTCTTTCGGCATTCCAACCGCCGCTTCAGGGGCAGTGCTCGCCATACTGCTCGGCCTGGTCATCGTAGGGGGTATCAAACGTATCGCCCTGGTGGCTGCCACTCTGGTGCCGTTGATGGGTGTATTTTATGCCATCGGCGCGCTGGCGGTGGTCGCCACACACTATGAAAACATTATTCCCTCATTCGGCGCGGTGTTTGCCGATGTGTTTACAGGCAGTGCTGCTACCGGTGGATTCCTGGGGGCAACCATCGCGTACGCTTTCAACAGAGGGGTTAACCGCGGCTTGTTTTCAAACGAAGCTGGACAGGGTTCAGCGCCGATTGCGCACGCCTCGGCTCGCACCAAGGAACCCGTGTCAGAAGGGATGGTGTCGCTGCTGGAGCCCTTCATCGATACGTTGATTATCTGCACGCTGACCGGGCTGGTCATCCTCTCATCCGGAGTCTGGCAACAAAAGTACGAAAACCAGTTCGCGACGTTCGATACCGAAATTATGGTGGGCACTTACAGCGAGACCCGTGAGGCCGATGTCGATGTGCTCTTCCGCCACTTAAATGGCTTGGAGTCCGAGGTCGAGTACTACAGCGGGACACTCGACATTCAAGCAGGGCGCATCAACACCGAAGGTGTGACGATTCTCCACAACCGTTCAATAGCTGAGGATGTGCGCGTATTGCAGGATAACACCCCATATTCGGGGCAACTGCAGGTCAGCGCCGGTTCAGTGCAGAACGATGACGTTGTGTTGATCGGTAAATCTCTGCTGCATTCAGTGCCGCTGACGGCGAAAGCGTTTCAACAGAGTTTCCTCGGGGTATTCGGTGAATACGCCGTCACCATCGGCCTGGTATTGTTCGCATTTTCAACCGCCATCGCCTGGTCCTACTATGGCGACAGGGCCGTCACGTACCTGCTGGGCGCACGCTGGGTGTTGCCTTACCGTGTGGTTTACGTGCTCGGCTTTTTTACCGCGACCATCACCGACACCAGCCTTGTCTGGCTGATCTCGGCAATCACTGTCGCACTCATGACGCTGCCCAATCTCGTGGGTCTGCTGCTGATGGCTAAAGAAGTTAAGGCGATGACAGGGGACTACTGGCGCAGGCTGAAGACCGATGAGTAACGATTGGTCCAACAGGCGGTGCAAATAGCAAGCAGCTGATTGGGTTCGTAGAGGGTACCCAGCAATGTCGTCTCATTCAGCAATCGCTCCAGCTGTTGGCGAAACAAACTCGCACTCGAGAATTCGAATCCCCCGAGATGGACAGTTCCTTGTAACAGTTCGGCAAGTAATTGTTCGCGGGGGTCCATCGGCGTTTTGAGGTGTACCACCCGATAGTCATCCAGCCCGGCGGTTTCTGCCGCACGGGAAACTGCCATCGCTATCCCACCCAGATGATCCACCAGTCCCAGGTCCAGCGCTTCACCGCCTGACATGGGTCGGCCGCTGGCCCAGTTCGCTTCATCAGCCGGATCGACACCGCGCCCTTTGGCGACCAGATTTACGAACTGTTCATAGCCAAAATCGACTCTGGCTTGGAGCACTTCAGCCATGTTCTCGTTAACACCGGTAAAGGGGTTGAGCCCCAGCGTGTTGTCCGTAGTGCCGACACCATCAGCATGCACCCCAAGCTTCTGCAAGCTGTCTTCGTAGGTTGTGATGGCGCTGAAGATGCCTATGGAGCCCGTGACCGAGGTGGGTTCAGCCACAATTTCGTCAGCCGTGGCCGCAATCCAATAGCCGCCTGATGCGGCCATAGAACCAAAGGATGCAATTACCGGCACGCCGCTGAGTTGCAGCAGTTCAAGCTCCTGGCGCACAACTTCCGAAGCAAACTGACTGCCACCGGGGCTGTCTACCCGCAACACCAGAGCCCGAATGGAGGCGGATTCGCGAGCCTGACGAATCAGGCTGCTGAGGTCGTCCGCAGACGCAACCTGACCAACCGGTCCATCCATGACGATCGGTCCCTGTGCCGTCAGCACCGCGATCTCTGCGCCGCCGCCAAAGTCGATGTCCGGGTTGCGAGCCAGGTATGACTGGTAATCAATGGCATTTAAAGTCTCGGTGCTGTTGGCGTAACCGACCTCATCGGCCACGCGCGCACGCAGCTGATCTCCGGTGAGCAATTCATCAACAAGGTGATGCTCCAGCGCAGTACGGGCCAGGTCGCCTTGAGCGGTTTTGACATGTTCGCCAATATCGTTTGCGTAAGATTCCAACGCGTGGAGTTCTAGTTCGCGATTTGCCCCTATGTCAGCCAGCATCACCTGCCACAGGTCTCTGTAGAGCGCTTCGCTGGCCTGGCGCGATTCTTCAGACATGCCGTTGCGCATCAGCGGCTCAACGGCGGATTTGTAAACCCCCGCCCTGAACACGTGGACGTTAACACCCAGTTTGTCGAGCAGGTCTTTGAAGTAGAAGTTATAGCCACCGTAACCCTGCAGGAATATCTGACCGAGCGGGTGCATGTAGAGGGCATCCGCATGGCTTGCCAGGTGGTACTGACCCTGCGAATACGCGTTCCCATAGCTGATTACCTGTTTGCCCGAGGATTGTTTGAACTCCGTAATCGCGCGGCCCAGGGCCGCTGAATGGGCGGGTGCCACACCGGCAAGCTCATCCAGGTCCAACAGCAGGAGTTTGATCCGTTCATCAGCGGCTGCAAGCTCCAAAGCTCGGGTCAGGTCGCCGAGGCGTGTTTCCACAACCTGATTGCCGCTGAGGAAGTCCCCCAGGTTGTTAGGAATCGACTTCTCTTCAACGATGTAGCCTTTGGGATTGAGCACCAACGCGGCATCGGTAGGCATCGCTGAATCGCTGCATTGCGAGGCTGCGCCAACGACCAGAAACAGGAGGAGCAGCAGGAAAAGGGTGTTGATGACAAAGTTTCGAAATGCGGTGATGCCTCTACCGATTGTGCCGATAAGGTTTCTGGGCGGTGCTTCGCTCATGTGATCCTGGGTGTTTATGTTTCGAACGGCTACCATAGACGCAAGCGTGGGTTGAGAGAAGCGGTTTGAGAGAAGTACTTTGGCAGTGGCCTGAGGTCTGTGCAGCATTGGGGTTGCCGGAACATCCTGGTCCGGAGGTCAAAGGGGTGGTCGTAGACAGTCGTCTGGCACGCGAGGGAGACCTTTTTGTGGCCTTGCCGGGAGATCCGGGCCCAAGATTTACAGCCACGTCTGTCAGCGAGGTGGATGGGCACAACTATGTTGCCAACGCTGCTGCAAACGGTGCGGTAGGGGCCATAGTGCACAGGGAGGTCGAAATCGATACACCCTGTTTACATGTCGACAATACTTACGATGCGCTCTGGCGTTTCGGGGCTGCCGCGCGTCGGCGGATAGATGCTCCCACCGTGGCAATCACAGGCAGCAGTGGCAAAACCACGGCTAAAACCTACTTCCTGCAGGCAACACGCGGTTACGGTTCGCCGGGCAGCTTCAACAACCATATCGGCGTGCCGCTGACCCTCATCAATGCCCGCTTAAGCGCGCCATTTTATGCGTTTGAGATAGGCACCAACCATCCAGGCGAGATAGCCCCCCTGGCTGAACTGGCCGCAGCTGATGCCGCCGTGCTTCTGAACGTCCAGTCTGCTCATATCGAAAATTTTGCCAATCAGGCGGCGCTCCAGGACGAAAAGGTCAGCATCTTCAGCGCCCTGTCTGACAAGGACCATGCCGTTTGGGAGGAAACCTTGGCGCTGTCGTTTGGACATGCCTTCGGCACCCGGCAGGGGAGTGCCTGCCGCCTGCTGGATCTGGAGGGAGATCGCGGAGTATATGAGCTGTTCGGGCGGCAACTATCGGCAAAAGTGCCCGATGGCGCCCGTCACAGCGCGATGACTGTCGCGGCCGTCCTGTTGACCCTGGAACTCCTCAGTTTTGATCTGGAAGGTGCGCTGTCTTTGGATCAGGCGGCGCTGCCAGCCGGGCGGGGCAATACCATTGAAGCTGGAGAGATACGTATTATTGACCAATCCTACAACGCAAACCCGGACAGCATGGCAGCGGCGTTGGATGCGTTTACCTCAACCCCAGCCGCCCGGCATATTGTAGTTCTGGGCGAAATGCTGGAACTGGGTGGGCTGAGCGAAGCGGCCCACCAAAGAGTGATTGAAAGCCTGGGCGCGCGGTTCGAACACGTGTTTCTGATTGGGGAGGGCTTTGAGAAGAGCGCGATGCAAGCTGACCTTTTCTGGCGGGAGAGCGCCGATGCTCAACTCGTCGATACGCTTCTCAACACATTGCAGCCGGGGGACGCGATCATGTTCAAGGGCTCAAATCGCGTATTCTGGCAAAAGAACTTTGTCGAAGAGCTGGTCGAACGGATTCGCGACAGATGAGTATAAACTACTTGATGTTTCACGTGTAACACATTGTATTTTATAGATTATATGTCAAATAATTGACACAAAAAAAGCCCGGACGAACCGGGCAAGTACCATTAGGAGTCACACATACGAGGGTCTACTGGGAGTAGAACTCCTCGATGGGGTCGCTGTCATTTCGTTGGGGGGGAGACGTGAGCAGCGACATTTGTAGTTAAGCATAGATCCTGAATTCAACCAGGAACTGGTTCACTTTTTGCTCACTCGGGGCAGGTGTGCGTCAGGAGAGCACCATTGACGGGTTTGACCGCGCGAATCAAAGCGGTCACAAACTTGTCTTCGCTCCACGAAGCCTGAATACTGCGCGCCTCTCGTAGAATTTCACTAAAAGCAGATTACGCGTTGATCATCGATAGATTTGGCAGGCAGTTCAAAAACCTGCGAGTGAGCCTCACAGCAGCCTGTAATTACGCCTGCACCTACTGCGTGCCGGATGGGAAAAGACTGCTCGCTGCGGACAGCGAATTGGCCGGGGATGATCTGCTGCGGCTGATCGAGTTGATTGTGGCGACCGCTGGCATCGAAAAGGTGCGCATCACCGGCGGAGAACCACTGCTCGCCAAAAAGTTCGATAGGGTTTTAGAGCGGGTCATGCAACTGGGGTTAAGTGACGTTTCTTTGACCACCAACGGCCAGTTGATTCCGCGTAAAGCCGAAGTCTTCCGTGCCTCAGGTATTCAAAGAGTCAATGTCAGTCTCGACACGCTCGATGCGGGGAAGTTTCGCAGCATCGCGAGGTCGGGGGATCTCGCAACAGTCCTGGACGGTATTCATCTACTTCAGTCCATGGGCATCCGCATCAAAATCAACATGGTGCCTATGCGCGGCGTTAACGAAGACCAGATTCTGCCCCTTTTGAAGTACTGTCTTGAGCGTGACATCGAATTGCGGTTCATCGAACTCATGAACATGGGGCACCTGAGAAGTAGCAATGCCTATCAGGAGCAGTTTTTCGGCATGGCCGACATTCTCGAGATGATCGCAACCGAGTTTGAGTTCAGCGCGACAGAGGCGCCCTACGATTCAACGGCGTTGCGCTACAAAATCTCGCACGGTGGGACGTTCGGCATTATCGCCAACGAGAGCCAACCGTTCTGTCAAGGCTGCACCCGGCTGCGACTGTCTTCGAACGGTCATTTGTACGGCTGCCTCTCCAACAGCAAACATTATGATCTCACCGAGCTTCTTGGTCTGCCTGAGGCACTGGCGATCGCCAAGCTGCAGCGTCTGTTAGGCAGCGCACTCGGCGACAAGCAAACGGTCAGCTTCAGCGGCGAAACCACCGTCATGAAGTTTATCGGCGGCTGAAGCGCGCAAGGTGTGAGAGCGTGCCTATACTGCGGGTATGAAGCTAATCACCACACTCATCACAGGCACACTGCTCAGTCTGTGTTTTGGATGCACCTGGCATGACGTGGTTGAGCAAACGCAAACCAGCGCCAGTGCCGCCCGTTTGATGGATAACGCTAAACTGCATCACTCAAGTCGGTGGCGCATTCCTGTCTCAAGTGCTGTCCAGGTGGCTGCTCCATCGGTGCGAGAGCATGCCCCGGCACCCTGGATGGCATCTGCTCAAAACGGCTTCAACCGGGTATTTGTTGGTGACAAGATCATGCATGAAAGAGCTCAAACCTATGTGGCTCACATTCACTGGCCAAGCACCACACACCACATTTCAAGCGACCGCACGCGCAGCATCAAAGTCGCAGCGCTGGGCGTCCTGGAAGTGCCCAAAGCCCCCGCGACGGTATCCCTGACAGTCAACCTCGCCGATGCGGCTGGAACCATGGTTCAGACCAGCGAGATTGCTATCGCGCCAGCACTCTGGGGTGCGGCGTGGCACGACGAACAGGCTTTAGAAGGCATTTTTGTAAAGCTCGCGCAGGAGTGGGCAAACCCTTGAGTCGCAGCCACAGCGTGTACTCGCTACACTAGCGGCCATGTCAGCCAAACTTGATTCACTTTTCGCCGAGCTGGTTGAGCAACAAGCAGCCAAACGACTGCCGCCGGTCCATCTCTGGCAGCCGGAAAATGTCGGACGTATCGACATCTCTATTGACGCTGAAGGACGCTGGTCGCACGACGGTGATCCTATTCAGAGGCAACCTCTGGTCGATCTGTTTGCCACGATACTGCGCTTGGATGATGGACAACACTACCTGGTAACACCGCACGAGAAGCTTGCCATCGAGGTGGCAGACGCACCGTTTGTTGTCGTCGACTTTGCTGTGGAAGGGCAGGGCACGGACCAACAGTGCATCGTCACCACAAATGTGGGGGACCATTGTCTGCTGGATACGGATCATCCCGTGGCTGTACGCGATGGCGTCCCGTATGTAGACATACGGGGCGGCCTGCTAGCGAAATTTTCACGCAACGCGTTTTACCAGCTGGTCGAGATCGGCACCGCGGAAGCAGACGAATGGATTGTCTACAGCTGCGGCGAGCGCATCAACCTCGGTTCGATCACCTAGCGACTACATGTTGGGATAGTTAGGACCGCCCGTGCCCTCGGGTACTACCCAGGTGATGTTCTGCGCTGGATCCTTGATATCACATGTTTTGCAGTGAACGCAGTTTTGCGCGTTGATCTGGAAGCGTGGTCCGCTTTCTTCTTCGATTACCTCATAAACCCCTGCAGGACAGTAACGTTGTGCAGGTTCGTCGTACTTGGGCAGGTTTTCTCGAATGGGAAGGTCCGCATCGGCCAGCGTCAGGTGGCAAGGCTGATCTTCCTCGTGATTGGTGTTCGACAGAAACACACTGGATAGCTTGTCGAATGAAATCTTGCCATCCGGTTTTGGGTAGTCGATTTTCTTCGAACTTGCGGCATCCTTAAGGGTGGCATGGTCGGGCGTTTTGTCTTTCAGTGTCCAACCCTGATTGCCTTTGAAAAACTGCTCTACAAAGGCGTACGCGGCACCCAGGAACGTACCGAATTTGTGCAATGCCGGACCGAAATTCCGAGCTCGGTTGAGTTCGTCATACAGCCACGATTTCTCAAACTTGTCCTGGAAAGTGGCGGCCTCGGTGTGTGCGTTACCAGCCTGTACTTCTTCAAAAACTGCCTCGGCCGCGAGCATGCCCGATTTCATCGCGGTGTGACTGCCTTTGATCTTCAGTGGGTTCAAGAACCCTGCATCGTCGCCTGCAAGCACCGCGCCGGGCACCGTGAGTTTCGGCAGCGCTTGGAGTCCACCTTTGATAATGGCGCGGGCGCCGTAGGCGATTCGCTCGCCGCCTTCAAGCAGCCCCGCAATTTCTGGATGGTGTTTCCAACGCTGAAATTCATCAAACGGCGATAGGTGCGGATTTGAATAGGAGAGGTCGACGATCAGGCCAAGCGATACCTGATTATCTGGCAGGTGGTACAGGTAGGTACCACCCGTCGCTTGACCCGGAAGCAGACCCAGCGGCCAACCAGCACTGTGAACAACTTTGCCCGCCTTGTGTTTCTCCGGGTCGATGGACCAGAGTTCTTTGAAGCCGATACCATAGTGTTGCGTTGCAGATTCATCGGCGAGGTTAAATTTCTCGATCAACTGCTTGCCAAGGTGGCCGCGGCAGCCTTCGGTGAAGATCGTGTACTTGGCGCGCAGTTCGTAGCCTGGTGCAAACGTGGGCTTCCGCTCACCGTCGGCCCCAACACCCATATCGCCGGTGGCGACCCCTGCAACGGAGCCATCGTCGTTGTACAAAATTTCAGCGGCAGCAAAACCGGGGAAAATATTGACCCCCATGGCTTCGGCCTGCTCGCCCAACCAACGGCACAGGTTGCCCAGACTGATGGCATGGTTGCCTTCGTTGTGCAGGTCTTTGGGTACAAACATACTGGGTGTTTTAATTCTGTTCGTGTCGTTCGGCATGACGTAGACAACATCTTCGGTGACCGGGTTGTTGACCGGTGCACCCAGTTCCTGCCAATTGGGAATCAGTTCATCAAGTGCGGTGGGTTGAAAGACGGCACCTGAGAGGATGTGGGCGCCTATTTCGGAACCTTTCTCAACGAGACAGACATAAAGTTCCTGTCCAGCCGCTTCAGCAAGTTGCATCAGTCGAATGGCACTGGACAGTCCAGCGGGACCGCCGCCGACAATGACGACATCAAAGTCCATGGATTCTCGTTCGATTTGTTCTTCCATAGGAGTTTCCGTAGTTGAATATTGGCAATCCGCCATTATACCCGGTTTTTGCGATACCTTGACCTTGTGTTAACGCATAGCGACAATACGCCGCCCAAAATTTCCAAGTGTCGCAATCGTGCCGCAATTTTGTGTATCCCATTTACGGGCTTACGCGGGCAGGTTGCGGCTTAACGCGAACAAAAAGCACTAATAGAAGCGAGGACATAAGTCGATGAAGGTATTGGTACCTGTCAAACGTGTGGTGGATGCCAACGTTAAGGTGCGAGTGAAACCCGATAACACCGGTGTGGATCTCAGCAACGTTAAAATGGCGGTAAACCCGTTTTGTGAGATAGCGATTGAAGAGGCCGTTCGCCTCAAGGAAGCTGGCAGTGCAGAGGAAGTCGTTGCTGTCGCTGTGGGATCATCTCAATGTCAGGAACAACTTCGCACATGTCTCGCCCTGGGCGCTGACCGTGCCATTCTGGTCGAAACCGACGAAGAAGCTCAGCCGCTGGGCATAGCCAAGGCATTGGCAGCTCTGCAGGAAAAAGAACAGGCGGGCCTGGTAATTTTCGGCAAGCAGAGCATCGATGGCGACAACAGCCAGACAGGGCAGATGTTTGCAGCTCTCACAGGGATGCCTCAAGCGACGTTCGCGTCTGAAGTCAAAATTGGCGACGGTGAAGCGGAAGTTACCCGTGAGGTTGATGGCGGTCTGCAGACCATCAAAGTAAATCTACCAGCGGTAGTGACGACAGATTTGCGGCTGAACGAACCTCGTTATGCCTCGCTCCCAAACATCATGAAGGCAAAGAAAAAGCCGTTGGACACTGTGTCACCAGCAGACCTGGGTGTCGATCTGGCACCAACGGTCGAAGTGCTTTCTGTTGAGCCGCCAGCAGAGCGACAGGCGGGTATTAAGGTTGAAACCGTCGAAGAGTTGGTCGACAAGTTAAAGAACGAAGCAAAGGTGATCGGATAATGAGTATTCTTGTCATAGCAGAACACGATAACGCAGAACTCAAATCACAGACGTTGGTCACCGTCGCAGCTGCCCAAGCCGTTGGCGGCGACATGGATGTACTGGTAGTGGGCAGCGGCTGTGATGCAGTTGCGAACCAGGCCGCACAGATTCCTGGCGTCGGTAAAGTACTTGTGGCGGACAACCCCGCGTATGCAAATCAACTGGCTGAAAATGTCGCAGCCGCGGTTGTTGAACTGGCGAGTGGATATTCCCACGTCATGGCCGCGCACACGACGACAGGCAAAAACTTCATGCCCAGAGTGGCGGCTCTCCTGGACGTTGCGCAAATATCAGACATCGTTGGGGTCGATAGCGAAGATACGTTCAAACGGCCAATTTATGCGGGTAACGCCATTGCAACTGTAAAATCTAACGATGCAGTCAAGGTGATTACCGTGCGTGGTACCGCATACGATGCGGCACCTGCAGAAGGTGGCAGCGCTGCCGTCGAAGCTGCGGGCAGCGGTCATGATGCAGGCGTTTCAAGTTTTGTGGGCGAAGAGATCGCCAAATCAGAACGTCCGGAACTGACCAGCGCAAGCGTCATCATCTCCGGTGGGCGAGGTATGCAAAACGGTGAAAACTTCAGCTTGCTGGACGGCATAGCGGACAAGTTAGGTGCCGCCATTGGCGCATCTCGCGCCGCGGTCGACGCTGGATTTGTGCCAAACGATATGCAGGTAGGCCAGACAGGTAAAATTGTTGCACCCGATCTGTACATTGCCGTAGGCATCTCCGGCGCAATTCAACACCTCGCTGGAATGAAAGACAGCAAGGTGATTGTCGCCATAAACAAGGACGAAGACGCACCTATTTTCCAGGTCGCCGACTACGGACTTGTTGCTGATTTGTTTCAAGCATTACCTGAACTCGAAGCTCTGCTATAGTTCTAAGGACTAGCCAAACAAAGAGGAGTTCTTCGGTGGCTGTATACGAGCTAAACAATGGACAATTGCTGCGTGTTGCACGCAGCATCGACGGCAAGCTGCAACAGCAGTACTTCAGTTTGTTGGATATGACGAAAACCAAACAAAAGGAAGTACGCAAGCAGGCAAAGGCGTTAGACCAGAAATGGGCTGACAAACAGGACGCCGCAAAAGCTAAACGTGTACGTGAAGCAGGTACTGACAAGAAGCATTCGACAGGGGTGCGGGGCATAAACCTGGTGTTCAGACCCTCGCCGGCTTTTCGAGTACAGGTGCAGACCAGCGGTAAGTCACATGTACGGGAGTTTTCCGTTAAACGTCTGACTGCAGCAGGTGCATGGGCAGAAGCTACCAGGTTCCTTGCCGCATGCAGAGGGTACAAAAGTGTGCCGAAGGCATGGAAGGAAAGAATGCCCAAGGTGCCAAAGAAAGCACCCAAAAAGAAATAGAGCGAAGTAACAAGAAGAACTATCCCTCGCCTCAACTACGTTAACTTCCCGTTAACTTCTCATTGAGGCACCCAATCAACCAGGCCTATGTCAGACCGTTCTGGCATAGGCTAACGGTTGTATCCAAACGCTACCTGCCGCGAATTCCTTGGACTAACGTCGTGCCGTAAACCAGGTCACGGGTTGTGCGTGGTTGTCTACCTCATCGACAACGTCCAACACCAATGCGAAGAGCGCCATTCTGACCAAAACGCCGTTGTCCGTCTGACGAAAGATCGCCAGATTCGGGTTCTGGTTGAGATCGTCATCAAGCTCCTGCGCCTGCGCGCGCGAGTCCCGTGGTAACGGATGCATGATCACGGTATTGGGTTCACAATTTTGCGTGTAGATGGCTTGATTCAAACGAAATAGCCCTCGGTATTTATCCGCCTCAGCTTGAGAGGGGAACCGCTCTTCCTGTGTGCGGGTGACATACAGAATATCTACCCCGTGAATTCCGTCTTCCAGGTTGTGATGAATGTGCGCCGTGTGACCTGAGTGTGTCAGTTCTTCCGCGATGGAAGCAGGGATTTCCAGTTCCGGGGGTGAGACAAAGTTGACGGTGACATTACGATAAAGCCGCAAGAGCTTGCACAACGAGTGTACGGCCCGTCCGTACTTCAGGTCGCCTATGAGGGCGATCTTCAGACCATCGAGCGCTCGGCCCGTCCCTGAGAGTTCATCGCGCATCGTGTAGAGGTCTAACAAGGCCTGGCTGGGGTGTTCATTGGCACCGTCGCCGCCGTTGATGACAGGCACACGGCTTGCGCGCGCAAATTCAGCAACGCTTCCCGCTTCAGGATGACGCATCACGATGACGTCGCTGTAGCCGGACAGTACACGCGCGGTATCGTAAAGGGACTCGCCCTTGGCGAGCGCGGAGGCTTTTACCTCTGTGGTTTCGCGGACTTCACCGCCCAGCAGGTTAAAGGCAGAGCCAAATGACACACGGGTCCTCGTACTGGGTTCGAAAAACATATTGGAAACGATGGCACCTTCGAGTACCCGGGTGATCCGCTTGCGCATCGCATATGGTCGCATGCCGTCGGCGACCCTGAATATCTGTTCAACATCATCTCGGTCAAACTGATCTACCGACAAAATGTGTGCCCCAACAAAATCCAATCGAAGACCCCCTTTAAGATGTGCATTTGATCGAGAGCGGATAATACCGTATTCGAAATGACTCGGAACTGTGATTGAGATAGATTATGTCCGCTTGATTGGACTGAGAACCGAATGAGATCGATAAGTAGTCGTACTGCAAAGCCGAGCCAGACCATCACACGATATATGCGTTCGCCTCGCAGCAGGTTGATCGCCCTGTCGCTGACGGCAGCGCTTTGCAGCAGTGCAGCGCTTGGCGCGCCCTTGGACGAGATGTCCAGCGCCGAGTTTGAAAGGGCAGGGTTGGACAAACTATCGTCTGAAGAACTGCGCTATCTGAAAGAATATCTGGCGGCTCAGCCGGACGTGGCAACCACTCAGACCACCGCACCCGCTGCGCGCAGTGACAGACCAAGTCCATCGCAACCGCCACGGAAAAAACCCACAGATGATGACTTCGGCAAAGAGCAACTTGAGCAGACCGTCGAAGCAAATGTACCGGAACAGATTCGTTCTACGCTGAAGGGTGAGTTTCGCGGATGGGGGGGTAATACCACATTCCGGCTCGCCAATGGCCAGGTCTGGCAACAGCGCGTGGGAGGACGTTACCGTTCGCCAAAGCGTGTGGAACCTGAAGTGGTCATAGAACGCGGTCGCTTCGGTTATTACCTGAAGTTGGTTGAAACAGGGCGCGCCGTCGGCGTGAAACGCATCCGCTAAGCAACGCTTCATCCTGCTCAAATACCCCTCTGCCTGACGACCTTCGGCGTTCCAGCCGAAGCCCCGGGCTGCCTCAATCTGAGCCGACCGAGCGGGACAAGGCTAGCGGGGCGAGAATTGTGCGGCGCACAATCAGATAATGGAAAAAAAGTGAATTTTTTATTGAGGTCCGCAGTCTGTTATCCGTTACACAGGTAGCGAGAGGTGCATGACATTAGCTGGTACAGCCAATCGGACCTTTTCGGGCAAATAAAACTTCTAATAACCCGTTTAGTATCAATTAGTTATATCGATAATTTCATGCTGATTCGCATTTCTTAAACCTTACAGTTGGGGGATAAATATGACTGTAGAGCAGTTATCGCGTCTGCTGATGAAGCTTGCCGCGATTGCAACCATTTCCCTCACCGCCCCTCAATTCGCCTTCGCGCAAGACGCTGATGAAGACGAAGAAGAGGTGGTTGAAGAGGTTGTTGTAACCGGTTCACGCATCAAGCGTTCAGACTTTACGTCTGCAAGCCCGATCACCGTTATCAGCGGTCAGTCGATCTTGGAATCAGGTTTCACCAACCTGGGTGAGGCCCTGCGCAACCAGGCGGTTGCGGGCACAGCTGGATTTAACCAATCCAGTATTCTTTCCGGTGGTGGTTCAACTTCCGTTGACCTGCGTAACTTAGGCCAGAGCCGCGTGTTGATCTTGATCAACGGCAAGCGCGTTGCTTCCTTTGCTGACGCACTGTCAAACCAGGCGGTTGACCTCAGTTTCGTACCGACAGCAATGATCGATCGCGTAGACATTCTTCGCGACGGTGCTTCTGCCGTATACGGTTCTGACGCAATCACCGGTGTTGTTAACGTCATCCTGAAAGAGCGCTTTGAAGGTGTTCAAGCAGGTGCAACGCACGGTATTTCCGGCGAAGGCGACGGTGAGCAGTATGCTGCTGATCTCGCTATCGGTACCACCAGTGACCGCGGTTCCGCGATCGTCGGTATGGAATATCGTTACAACAACAACATCAATCAGACAGACCGCGATTGGGCATTCCCCAACGTTTCAGGCCTGGGTGCAACCAGCATCAGCCAGGGTAGTTTCTTCTCTCCTGGTGGTGCGTTTTTCGGTAACGATGGTTCGTTTTTCTGTACCGTACCGAAGGCGTTTGGTGGCGATGAAATCACCAACGTTGGCGCTGCAGGATGTCCGTCTACACAGGGTCAAGCACCTACCAGCCCCGATGGCGTGCAGCTTCTGCGCTACGACTACGGTCTGGGTCAGGACCTGATCACTCAGTCTGAGCTGTACACGACCGCTGGATACGGTGTTTATGAAATCTTCGACGGTGTTGAAGCTTTTGTTGAAGCACAGTATTCAAAGCGTACGGGACAGAGCCGACTGGACGGTAACCCTGGTTCGTTTGGTACTCCGGCTTTTCCGAACGGGTCTTTCGTACCCTACACAAACCCGCATATCCCTGCCTCGGCGCAGGCACCCGGTGACAACATCAACGGTGGGGGTTTCTTTTACTTCCGTCCAAGTTCAACCATCGGTCCGCGTAATTCAGACTTCGAGGTTAACACCACCCGTCTGACCGCAGGTGTGCGTGGCGAGATCCTGAATGACGATTCTTTCTTCAACAACTGGACTTGGGAACTGTCGTATCTGTACACGCGTCTGGACGCGACGTTGACCACCAACTCCACATGGAACCTGGCTCGCTTCATCCGTATTGTAGATCCGGATGCTTGTGCTGCTGATGCTCTGTGTGCCCAGGTGGTGAACCCAAGCGGTGCGTTGGACGTTGTTCGTCCCGGCAACTGGACTCAGGCTGAAATTCAGTACATGCGTCAGCAGGCGACTGCGCAGTCTAAGTTCCAGACCACTGGTTTCTTTGGCTATGCGTCTGGACCTGTATTCGAGATGCCTGCTGGTGAAGTAAACGTCGCGGTTGGTTTTGAAACCCGCACCGACGAAGGTTTCACCAAGCCAGACTCAATCACTGAAGCGGGTGAGTCGGTAGCCAACCAGGTATTCACAACAGAAGGTTCGTTCGACGTTGAAGAATTCTTTGCTGAGATCGACATTCCTCTGTTGTCCGATGCGCCGTTCGCACAGTCTCTGGACTTGAACCTGCAGTGGCGTTTTTCAGACTACTCCAACTTCGGTGAAGAGTCTGTTGAGCGCTTTGGCATCAACTGGCAGATCACAGACGATGTACGCGTTCGTGCCAACATGAGTACGGCATACCGCGCACCACAGATCACCGACCTCTTCGGCGGTGGTGTTGTTAGCTTCGACTTCTTCTCTATTCCATGTCCCACAGGTGCAACTGGCGACCTGGCTGCGAACTGTGCCGCTGCGGGTATTCCGCTGGGTACAGCCCTGGCTGCAACACAGTCGGCAGTACTTGCAGGTGGTAACCCGAACCTCGAGCCGGAAACTGCTGATACCGCAACAATCGGTATCGTCTTTACCCCGAGCTTCCTGGAAGGTTTCCAGATGACATTGGATTACTGGGATATCGAAGTAGAAGACCTGATCAGTCGTCCTACCTCTGACAGCATCGTGCAGGACTGTTTCAACGGCCCTGTCGGCCTGACCGCGCCGGAATGTTCTCTGTTCACCCCTGTGATCAACGCAGCGGGCTTGAACTTCCAGAACTTCACCAACCAGTTGGCTAACCTCAACAAAGTTACCACTGACGGCTACGATCTGGGTCTGCAGTATGAGTTCGACGGTCCTTGGGACACCATCATCAACTCCGACCTGACCGCAACGTATGTGAAAGAAAATACGTTCTACCCAGGTGCTGGCGGTGCTGATGGACGTGGCTCCATTCCTCGCATCAAGGGTCTGTGGAACACTCAGATCTCTTGGGAAGAGTGGGACCTGGTTATCCGTGGTCGTTACATCCACGGCATGACCGATCCTGACTTCACGGCTGAGACCAACATCTTCGGTTATGAAGATGTGAGCTCTCACACCGAGTGGGACCTTCGTGTTCGCTACAACTGGGAGCAGTACACCGCGGTATTGGGCATCAACGACGTATTCGATCGTGACCCGCCGTACGTCTTCAACTCTGGTAACAATACGGACTTGTTCCTGTATTCACCGGTTGGACGTTACTTCTTCCTGCGCTTGAGCGCGAACCTATAAAGCTCGAAGCATAATCGAGTGATTTTGGGGGCCGCATATGCGGCCCCTTTTTTGTGGCTGTGCAAAAGGCAGAGGATATGAATGGTTAGAACGACTTATCCAGGCGCAGATAAAAGTAGCGTCCGGTAATGTCGTAGGTACGACCGTCATAGCTGTCGTTGAACGCCGCGGCAGAAAAAGGCGGCTCTTCGTTCAACAGGTTGTTGATTCCAAGGGTTGTCCTGACCCACCACGTCAAGGGGCCAAGATAGGTCGCGTTTAAGTTGTGTGTCGCCCAGCTGGAAATGGTGCGCCTGCGATCGCGCAACGGTACATATTCGCGGACAGAAGAAACCCGGTAGATGTTGTACGCAAACTGCCAGTTAGCCGCTTCAACACTGGCGCTGAAGTTTATTTTCCAGTCGGGGAGGGCCCCCAATCCGCCGGAAGCTTCGTCGCTGAACGTGCCCGCTTTATCTACAGTCGGAGATTCAGGATCAAACTTGTCCTGAAACGATTCGATGTGGGTGGCACTCATCGCCAGAACAAGGTAACCAATTTCATTAAGCCTGATGTTGGCACTGGCACTGATATCAAATCCTGCAACCTCGCGCTGACCAATGTTCTGGAGCGTCGCCAAGACGCGGGTGAGATTGCCATTACTGTCGCGCATGATGCGTCCGTCGAACAACCCAAGGCGCGCATTCTGATTGACTATGAATTGGGCTGAAGACTCAACCACATCTTTCTGTTCGATGTAATACCAGTCAACGCTGGCATTCAGTACATGGTCCCGCCATGGAATATCTACGAACGTGCCGATGCTGACTGACAAAGCCCGTTCGGGATCGAGGTCTTTGTCGCCGCCGGTGACCGTCAAGAATTGAGTTAAGGAGGGGTCTGCTACCTGCCCGCAACCAACGTAGTTGCTCAGGTTCGACGCCACGGAACAGGGATCGTTAAGCTGTTGGAAGGATTGTTGCTCACCGCTGTGCAACTGGATGAGGCTTGGCGCTCGAAAGCCTCGCCCTACGCTGGCCCGCCATTGCCACACGTCCAACGGCCGCCAGTTCAGAACCAGGCGTGGATTTACGACATACCCAAAGTCGTCGTAGCGGGAAACGCGCGTTGCGATTTGAGCACTCAACTCGTCGGTACCATTGTCTCCTTTTACAATAGGGATATACGCTTCAGCATACGCCTCTATGACATCTCGATCGCCTTTCGCATCCCCTCGATTACCACCGGCGATAAGCCAGCCGTTGCGAATGACCTGATCCGGGCTGACGGAAAGAGATTCGCGGCGCACTTCCAGTCCGGAGGAAATTTCTATGTCCCGCAGAATCCAATCGCTCTGCAAGCTGAACGAAGTCAGCTCGCTTACGCCCTTGACGCTCGCCCGGACACCTACATAGTCCAGCATGGCATCGGTAATACTACCGACAGGTCCAAAGAGGTTGAGCGGTACACATGGCGCTGTGCAATCGGCGGACAGCGAGGCAGCGAGGCGTGGTGCGTGAAAGGAATTGATGAAATGCTCTTCCGCATCCGTTTCCTGGTGCTGAAGCTCAAATGCAAGACGCCGACCTTCGTCCTGCCACACGGCACCCATGCCCACCCGCAGCGTTCTGCTTTCGTTGCGCTGCTCCCGGGCAGGCAATTCAAGCACGCGCCGGCGCACATCGTTCAGTTCTACCCCAAAAGGGTTAAACACCTGCGTGGCCGCTACGGGCAAGGGTATCGATTCAAATCCAGTAAATATCGGCAGCGGCGCCAGGAGCGCTACCGCATCTGTATCGCTGTACAGCAGGTCAGCACTCAAGAGCCAGCGTTCGTTCGCCTGGAAATCTGACTGCGCAAAGATACTCGTGCGCTCGGAGGGCACGATGGAGGAAGTGAAGTCGCGGTATTCGAAGCGATCATCGGAGGTCACAGGCCTGAAATCACTGGGAATTGCACCGCCAAGCCCGTCGATCAGCGTAACTGCGCCGCTTGGAATGGTCACAAACGCAGGGGCGGTGGCGCTGGAACGTTTGTCGATACCGCCCCGTGCCAGATCATTGGATGTTGAGGAAAGGCTCCTATCGCGAGAAAGAATACCCGACTGATCGTAGTGGCTGATGCCCAAGGTAACCGACGCACGATCCGTCAACCAACCGCCGGACAAGGAGAGCTGTTCGGTTTCCAGGTCACCAAATTTTGACTCTCCGCGGTAATAATCAACATTCAGGCCGCTCAGTTCCGACTTGGTGATGATGTTGACCACACCGGCGACCGCGTCTGAGCCATAAATTGCTGAAACCCCATCCTTAAGAATTTCGATCTGATCCACCAGCGCGAGCGGCAGGGTGTTCAAGTCTACAGAGGCACCGTTCAGGGCATTGGTGTTGAGGCGTCGGCCGTTCAGCAAAACCAGGGTATTGCTGGCCGGTAAGCCGCGCAGGGTGACCGTCGCAGTACCGTCGCCGCCGTTCGAAATCAACGTGCTGGTACTGTTGCCTGAAACGGCTGGCACGTACCTTAATATTTCACCCACGGACTGAAAGCCGGACAGCCTGATTTCTGTAGCATCGATAACGTCCACAGGCATAGCACGGCCAAACCCGGCCTGTCTGAGTCTCGAGCCGGTAAGGTAGGAGTCGGTAACCAGAATTTCCTCTATACCCGGCGTCGGGTCAGGCGGCGGGACTTCCCGGCTAATCCCAGGAGTGGGTGTGGAAGATTCGGCTACCGGACAGGGGGTGCTGGCAAGGGTAGCAAAGCGCTCCCGGATAAAGTCGTGTTTCAGGCACGTCCCGGTCAAAAGTTCTCGTAACGCCTGACGGCTTGAATAAACACCGCTGATGCCTTGGGAAGTCTTATTTTCAACCGTTTCTTCGGCGAAAAAGACAGAAGTTTTGGTTTGTCTACCGAATTCGATCAGGGCTTCACGGAGTGGCCCCGCTGGAATTTCAAGCGCGTGCCGGGTGTCCGCTGCAGCGTCAATCGGCAGAGACAGCGTTAAAGCGCTGAAGATGAGGAGCGCACGTACCAACATGCGCGCATGCTACCCGAGCAATCGCCGTTTACAAGTTGCTATTCTTGGATTTATTGGGTTGAGACGAGTATCAAATCGTCGGAGATCTGCTTCCACTTGATGGGCAACGCACGCCCCAGCGCGTCCAGCATCGTTTCCTGGTCGGTGAGGTGCAGAATCGCTGAAACACGGGTAGCTTCAAGACTCGCATCAGCAACCACCATATTTTTGGGCAGATAGCGGCTCAACTCGCTCAAAACTTCGGGTAGAGACACATCTTCAAACACCAGTTGCCCCTGGCGCCAGGCTAGCAGCGAGCTGGACTCAAATGATCCGCGTTCTATACCCGCTGGCGTCAACAACGCCTGGTGAGAGGGCAACAGCACCGCTTCATGAGCGCCTTTACGTGTCGCCACGCGGCCTTCGGTGACGCTGACCAGGAGATCTTCCCCCAGAGTCCTCACCGCAAACGCTGTGCCCAGCACTTCTACTTCATTGTCCCCATGGGAAACCACAAAAGGTCGGGATTCATCCCGCACAACGTCAAACCAGATCTCGCCAGCGAGAACCTCTATGTTGCGCGTTTGAGCCGTGTAGCTCACCCGTACTTTGGATTGTGTGTTCAGGTGCGCGATGGTGCCATCGGCCAGCGTGAGCCGGCGCTGTTCACCACGCTCGGTGGAAAGTGTGGGTATCGCCAGAGCAAACACGAGCATAACGGTCGCGAACATGACCGACGCTGCGGTAGCGAAGGGTACAAGTCGGCGATAGGGTCGCTGCAGATGGGTTTCCGTCGAGCTGACGTCCATTTTTGCGGTGAGATCCCACAATTCGAGCGCGCGATCGAAAGCCGCCTTGTTATCCGCGCTCTGATCCAACCAGACAGCAAACTCAGCTTCCAGATAGATCGACCTTTCCGGAGCACGCAGCTTGCCGATCCACGTGAGTGCCTGATCATCAGGGCTGCCCACATTGCGATAGCGGTCAATGTCCACTACGTGCGGCGCGTGCTGCGATTTACCTGAACTGTCGTCTGAACGTGACACTGGTTGTTTGACTGTCTATCTATCGATTTACTACTTAATTAACGATAGGCAGCGCCGATCCCTCACTTTAATTGTGTTCCAATCTGTTTCGGAAATGCTTCAGGGCCTGGATGACGTATTTTTCAACCATGCTCGTGCTGACGCCCAGCTGATCCGCTATCTGCGGGTACGAAAGGCCATTGTGACGGTGCATGACAAACGCCTGGCGGGCTTTGTAGGGGAGCTCCAACAGGCCTTCTTCTATGGAAGCGAGCGCCTGCTGCGCCTCGATGCTGTCTTCCACTGTGACCAGCGCGGCTTCCGGGTCAACTTCTACCGCGTGCCGGTGTTCGAGGGATTTACGACGCAGTCGGTCGATACTCAAATTTGAGGCGGTCTGGAAAAGGAATGCTTTGGCGTTGTCGAGCTCTTCAGGATGATCGAGCTTGTACATCCGCACCCACGCTTCCTGTGCGACTTCTTCCGCATCGGCACGGTCGCGGAACCTGGAGGTGAGGTATTTCACCAATCCCAAGCCTTCATCCGCAAACAACTGATCGATAAAGCTCTGTTTGGACGTTGCCATCGGTGCATTCTACCTGGATCGGATGGCAAATGGAGAGGGAACTGTAATCATCGTATGAGTGTGATGCAGTTGTCAGATTTGGCTGCTAACCTGCGCTCAAGAAAACCCACTTGAACTTGCTCCCTTATTCGAAGACTAAGTTGTTGGTACCATACGCGGCCTGAATGGAATTGAACAAAAGCAGGGCCTGACAGACGCCATGAGCGAATCACACGAAGTGATGATTTCAGGCCTACCACCGAGCGATCACAATGAGCGAATTAGCCTCCGTTGATGGAGGAAAAAATCCTAAAAATCAAGAACCTACGATAGGTATCGTAGAAAATGATGAAAGAGCAACGGAGAGTGCGATAGACCATCAGGCGGAGCATGAATCGGGTGCTGAGCATACGGGTATTGAGCCCTCAAAAGGCGCGGACTCAACACAGGAACTCGCCGCGCTACCGTTTGCCTTTGCCAAGCGTTTTGGCGTTTTGTTGCTCAGTGGCGAACCCAAACCGCAATTGATGTGCATGCAACAGCCCGGACTGACCACAATCGCTGAAGTCCGGCGTCTGGCAAAACAGGATTTTACGGTCCGAATTGTCGCGAATGATGAATTCGAACGAACGCTTACCGAAGTTTATTCCCGGGATTCAAGTGCCGCCAAGCAGATGGTTGAAGATCTGGGCGAGGAAATGGATCTTGCCAGCCTGGCGGACAGTGTCCCAGAGACCGAAGATCTCCTCGAGCAGGAAGATGATGCGCCGATTATTCGCTTGATCAATGCGCTCCTTGCTGAGGCGATTCGGGAAAATGCCTCCGATGTGCATATCGAGACATTTGAGAAAGATCTGGTTGTGCGATTCCGCGTGGACGGCGTCATGCGCGAGGTTGTGCGCCCCAAGCGGGAGCTGGCGCCCTTACTCGTGTCGCGTATCAAGGTAATGGCGCGGTTGGATATCGCTGAAAAGCGGATTCCTCAGGATGGGCGGATATCTTTGCGCATCGGTGGCAGGGAAGTGGACGTGCGTGTCTCCACGATGCCCGCGAGCTCCGGCGAGCGTGTCGTATTGCGACTATTGGACAAGCAGGCAGGGCGCCTGAAGCTCGAATCGCTGGGGATGGACCCTGAAACGCTCAGCCGTTTGCAGGGCGTGGTGCATAAGCCCCACGGCATCTTTCTGGTTACCGGTCCAACCGGTTCTGGTAAGACGACAACGCTTTATGCGTCTCTTGCCGAGCTGTCGGCAAAAACCATCAATATCCTGACCGTTGAGGATCCCATCGAATATAACCTCGCGGGGATTGGTCAGACCCAGGTGAATACCAAGGCTGACATGACCTTTGCGCGCGGCTTGAGAGCAATCCTGCGCCAGGATCCCGACGTGGTGATGGTCGGTGAAATTCGTGACCTCGAGACCGCCGAAATCGCAGTGCAGGCAAGTTTGACCGGACACCTGGTGATGTCCACTTTGCACACAAACACCGCGGTTGGCGCCGTGACCCGTCTGGCCGATATGGGTGTTGAACCGTTTCTATTGTCGTCGTCGCTCGTCGGAGTGCTGGCGCAGCGCCTCGTCCGCACATTGTGTCCGGAGTGTCGCGCACCCAGACCGGCGACACCTGCGGAGCTGGCTTTCCTGAAAGAATCCAGTGCTCAGGTTTACGAAGCTCAAGGTTGCGATCACTGCGGCCACACCGGCTTCAGAGGTCGCACGGGCATCTACGAGTTGGTGGTCGTCGATGACACCATCCGCCAACTCATCCACGACCGTGTCAGTGAACAGGAGTTAACAGGCTATGCGCGACGGATCGCACCTGGCATCCGTGAAGACGGTAAGGCCAAAGTGTTATCCGGCGTGACAACCGTACAGGAAGTGCTGCGCGTTTCCCTGGAAGAGTAGAGCAGGGTACGGACAGCGAAGTCAGGCTGAGGAACAGGTAGACCGGAAAATCGATGGCGGCTTTCGAATACGTTGCTTTAGACGCTAAAGGCAAGCAGAACAAAGGCGTGATGGAAGCGGACAGCGCCCGTCAGTTGCGCCAGCAATTGCGCGACCAGGGTTTTATGCCACTGGAGGTTGCACCCGCCACAGAGTCGAGCAAAACGGGTGAAAGCTTCAGCTTCTCGTTCGGTCGTTCCATGTCGGCGTTGGACCGCGTGCTCTTTACCCGGCAACTGGCAACACTGATAGGTTCCAGCTTACCCATCGAAGAAGCACTTGCTGCGGTTGCTCAACAGACTGAAAAGCAGCACGTCAGCGCGCTCATCATGGGTATTCGCAGCAAGGTGCTGGAAGGCCATTCCCTGGCCATGAGTTTGAAAGAGTATCGATCAAGTTTCAGTGAGTTGTACTGCTCATCTGTCGCCGCCGGGGAACAGTCCGGTCATCTGGATCGGGTACTGGAAAACCTGGCCGACTATCTCGACCGACAATTTGAAGCCACGCGTAATGTTGAGATGGCACTGTTTTATCCGGTTGCGTTGCTCATCCTGGCGTTTGCCATTGTCGGTGGCCTCATGGTCTACGTTGTGCCGCAGATGATCAGCGTGATCGAAGACACAGGGCAGGAGCTGCCCTGGTTTACCGTCATGTTGATCGGTCTCACGGACACGCTGCGGAACTATTGGTGGTTGATTGGCGGCGTTGTTTTCGCCGTTGTGTTCGGTTTGCGCTGGGCCCTTAAGCAGCCAGGTTTCAAACTGGCCTGGGATAAACGCAAATTCTCGCTGCCGATGGTCCGACGCATAAGCCGCAGTGCAAACGCCGCTCGCTATGCCAACACGCTCTCCATTCTCACGGGCGCAGGTGTGCCCCTGGTTGAGGCGATGAACATCGCCAGCGAAGTTGTCAGCAACAGCTACTTGAAACGGCGCCTGCATGAGGCAACACAAACGGTGAGTGAAGGCATGAGCTTAAAAGTCAGCCTGGAAAATGTCGGGCAGTTTCCGCCTATGCTTCTGCACATGGTCGGCAGCGGTGAACAAAGCGGCGAGTTGGATACGATGCTTGCGCGCGTCGCAAACTACCAGCAGGCTGAGGTTGAACGCATCGTAAGCACGGTAGTCAAACTTTTTGAACCGCTCATGCTTCTGCTCATGGGCGGCGTGGTATTGTTCATTGTGATGGCAATTCTTGTGCCTATTCTCAGTATGAACACTGCGTTCTAGCGCACAATTGAGCACAAGACGGTTAACTCGCAAGTTACAACCCCCAAAGTTACAGCCAAAGTTACAGTAAAGGTACAGTCATGAAACAAGCCGGTTTTACGCTCCTAGAGATCCTCGTGGTGGTCGTCATCCTGGGAATACTGGGTGCTATCGTGGTACCCAGCGTGATCTCACAACCCGACAACGCGCGGGTAGAAGCCGCGACAACGGATATCCGACGCATGGCGAGCGCTCTGGACATATATCGCCTGGACAATTTCCAATACCCGTCATCGGAACAAGGTCTGGAAGCATTGGTTGATAAACCCAGCGGCTTCCCGGAACCGAAAAATTACAACCCGGAGGGTTATCTGCCAAAGGTGCCAACAGACCCCTGGGGCTCCAAATACATCTATGAACGCGCGGATTCCATGTTCGAGCTCTACAGCCTGGGTGCAGATGGCCAGGAGGGCGGCGAAGGGTTCAACGCGGACATCAGATACTCAGAACTCTAACCAGGCATGGTTCCGTGACCCGTCCCAGTCCAACAAGCGGGTTCACCTTAATTGAGGTGTTGGTGGTGGTCGTGCTGATTTCGATCATCATGAGCGTAATCGTAGGATCGTTTACAGGCGTGGATCGCGAATACGAATTCCGCGGGTTTGTGCAGCGCCTGGCAACGCAAATCGAAATGGCTCGCGACAAAGCCGTGCAAACCAATCACGAATGGGGGCTCTACGTATCTCGCGAAGGGATCGAGTTTGCAGAATTTGACCCGATTAACGAGGAGTGGCTGAAGAAAACCCTGCGGCCGTTCAAGATGGACGAACTGGACGGCGAGGTCATCTTCAGAGCCGCTGTGGAAAACTACCCCGGCCAGGTGGACACAGACGACGAAGACCTGCCCACAATCATGCTCTTCTCAAGCGGTGAGACGACACCCTTTGAGATAGAAATCGAACCCGAATGGAGCGAGCGGCGGTGGGTGCTCTCAAGCGACGGTTTCTCTCGCACCACAGCCGAGCGGGAGGGCGATTCATGATGCTCCGTAAGGGCGGCAAGCACCGTGGTTTTACGCTTCTCGAAATGCTGCTTGCGGTGGTTGTCATCTCGGTGGTTGGCATTTCTCTATCGTCTGCCATCGGCAGTGTCGCCAATCAAACCTACACCCTTGAACGACGCACGCTCGCGCACTGGATCGGACAGAACGAGGTAAATCGAGTGCGTCTGGATTTGCGCTTTAATCCGCGGGTCTTGCCCGAAGGCAAGGAAACACACAGAGTTTTTCTCGCCGACCGGGAGTGGGATATTGAACGCGAAGTAAAGTCGACGGAGTCCCCGTTACTGCGCCGTGTTGAGATATCCGTTTACGAAGTTGTAGATGGAGATCGCGTGGGGCCGTTTGATCACCTGGTATCGTTTGTGGGGCGCAACTGATGCGCGCGCGCGGATTTACCCTTCTCGAGATACTGGTCGCGCTGACCATCTTTGCAATCATCGGTCTGATTTCCAGTCAGCTGATGTCCCAGACCATTACCTCCAACGAAAGGCTGCGAGATCGGGGGGAGCGCCTGCAACAGATTCATCGCGCCATGCAGGTGATGCAGCGCGACATCATGCAGGTGAGCAGCCGCGGTGTACGCGATGAGTACGGCGGTGCGCTACCGCCCTTATTAATCGGCAACGACGGGGCCCTCGAATTTACCCGCAATGGCTGGCGCAACCCGCTGAACCTGCCGCGCGCCGAAGTACAGCGCGTTGGCTACCTCTGGCAGGATGACAGCATTGTCAGGGGCTATTGGCCGGTGTTGGACCGTGCGCAGGATACGGAGCCGGCATACCAGGTTGTGCTAGAGAACGTGGAACAAATTGAGTTCTTTGCTTTGGATAATCTCGGTAACGAACACTCTTTCTGGCCACAACCCGGCATATCAGGCATCGAACTCGCGGCCATTATCGTACGCATGGAGCTTGAACCCTTCGGTGTGATTGAGCGCATCTGGGAGGTGCCTAATGTCTAGGCGCAAGGTGCAGGGTGTGGCATTGATCAGCGTATTGTTGATCGTCGCGATTCTCATGGCGATAGCGGCGCGGTTAATGGCTAATCACAGTTTGACCATCAACCAGCACCAGAATGTGTTCGCCCAGAACCAGGCGCTGCAGTATGTGCTGGGCGCTGAGACGCTGGCGCGCCAGGTTCTGGTCGAAGATTTCCGCACCGGTGGTCCGGAAGTTGATCACTTCAGTGAGCTGTGGGCGCAGGACGTGCTACCACTCGATCTGGATGAGGGTGGTTACATGGAAGCCCAGGTGCGCGACATGAGTGGTTGTTTCAACTTGAACAATCTAGCTGGCAGCCGGGCAAACGAAAGGCTCGAGCAGTTCGAACGGATGCTCAACAATCTTGGCGTGCAGCCACAGATAGCACATGCCGTTAAAGATTGGGTCGACGCAGACGAAGTAGTAACCAAATTTGGTGCAGAAGACTCAGAGTACTTGCTGGCAGGCATCCCCCATCGCGCACCAAACACGCTGGTTTCCAATACTTCAGAACTTGCGATGATGAACAATATTACCCGCGAAGAATACGCTCAGATCATCCCACATGTTTGTTTTATCCCGGACACGGAAAGTGTGCTAAATGTGAATACCGCAGGATTACACGCGCTGGCTTCGCTCAGCACCAAGATTTCTCCAGCCAGCGTGGAGGCGATTGTTACCTCTCCACGCGAGTACACCGAAGTGTCAGACTTTGTCAAAGACCATGCTGATTTCGGTGATGTCGCAGGTGAGTTATCAGTAACCAGCCAGTACTTCCAACTGCATGCCATAGCCCAGGTTGGCGACAGTTCCGCCACACTTTTGACCACATTCCATCGCGATCCAACCAGTGGCAATGTCACAGTCTTGGGCAGAGATTTTGGTAAACTGTTCGTTTCTAGATTAGTCGAGGATACCTGATGCCAAAACTCTTCCTGAGAGTTTTGTCCGATGCGGAACCGTTAGCCGATGGGGAAGGCTACGACATCCGTGCGCAGTGGTTGCTGGCCGAGAACGACGGCAGAGTTCGCGGCCACGGTATCACCGACCAGCGCGGGCTCGCCGATGTTGCTGACCCGCATGTGGACTGGTTGCAGGATCCCGCGAATACCGTTGTTTTTGTGCCGTCACACTTTGTTTTGCGGGTGGCCTGTGAAGTTCCCGGCCGTAGCATCGCGCAGATAAGACGCGCCCTGCCGTTTGCAGTAGAGGAGTTTGTTGCTACCGATATTGAGTCCATGCACATCGCGCACGGCACAATCAAGGCGGGTGAGCCGGTGCAGTGCAATCTGGTCTCCCGCGAACAGATTGAGAACTGGTTAACATGTTTCAAAGACATCGGCATCAGTGCCGGTGCGTTTATCACCGATGCCGAGCTGCTGTCACGCGACCCGAACACGGCAAGCCTGCTGTTTGAGGACGACACGGTGCTCATCGCAAATGGTGATGAAGCTGCGGTCATGGATCGCTCCAATCTGGGCTTCACCTTGGGCAGTCTGCAGTTAGAGCAGATCATTGCTGTGAACGGTGAGCCTTCAGAAATCGAACTCGGACAGCTCGAGAACGCGGTTGAGGTTGATCAGTACCCGGACAGCGAAGCGGGTGTAATCGACTACCTGGTGCATCGCTACAATCAGCACCCGACGTATATCAATCTGCTGCAGGGTGAGTTCAAAGCCGTGCGCAAGAGCAATCCCAACGCGACCCGCTGGCGCAGCGTTGCGGCACTTGCTGCTGGATGGGTGATCATTGCTTTTGTCGGTATGGCCGTGCAGGGATATTGGGCAGAGCGGGAGGCAGACCGACTGGAAACGGAGAGTTTTGCCTTTTACGAAGGCTTGTTTCCACGCGAAAGTCAGCCCGTAACGCCGGACCAGCTACGTAGACGTATGGCATCCAAATTGGGACAGAACGCGTCGAGCGATGCTCAAGGTACCAGTGCCTTCCTGGGGCTTGCGTCACACCTTGCCAACACCTTGAGCGCGGACGATACCGTGACAAGCATTGCGTATTCGGAGCAGCGCGGCGAGTTGAATGTGGAAGTGATGCTGCGCGGCTACGATGAAATTGAGAACCTGAAATCGCAACTTGCGGAACGCCAGATTCAGCTCGAATCCACCAACGCTGAACAGGAAGGCAACAAGGTTCGGGCCAGATTTCGCCTGAAATACAGCGGCTGAGTGGCGTTAAAGAGACACTAGATATGAACCAACTTCAAAGCCAGTTTATGCAATCTGCCGTCGGGCGCTGGTACTACGGGCGTGAACAGAACGAGCAGCACATCATCCTGGGACTCGTGGCGCTGATTGTGGTCTCGCTGCTGTTTGTCGGTGTCTGGAAACCGGTATCTGATTGGCGAGCGATATCCCAAAACCGCCAGCAGAACGCACAAGCGCTGTATGACACGCTGCGGGCAAACGAAGCACAGCTGCGTGAAAGCGCGCGCAGCACTCCGAGCAGATCCTCCCGTTCCGCCACGCCCTTGATTACCAAGGCAGCGGCGGCCCACGAGATTACGGTCAATCGATTGCAGCCTGAATCCAATGGCCAGGTGAGCGTGTCCCTGCAGCAGCAGTCATTTAATAAGATTATGAGCTGGGTAGCCCAGCTGGAAGAAAACAATGGCGTGCGCGTTGAAAGAGCGGCTATTGACGCGGTAGAGGCTCAAGGGTACGTAAACGCCCAACTGCGGCTGAATTAAACAAGCCTTTTCCATTACTTGCCCGGCAGAGGGCCCAGCAGGGTCCAAGCAGGGTAGAGGTAGGCGAATTTCTTGCTCTTTTCCTTCACTCTGAAGCGCTCATCGCGGCGGTGGTTGACGCAGCACGACCAAAACAGTCGCAAAAGAGCCATTTTGATGCCGCAAAGAGAGGCAGTTCGCATTTAAAACACCAACCCCATCAATGCATTTTCACCGTCAGAACCTACACTGACCCTTGAGAGATAAAGCAGAGGGTAGGGATGCGGCAATCAGTTGATCCCAAGAATTTACTCAGCGCACTTCACTATCAAGCGAGTGGTGAACTGATGCGTCTGATGGACGGCTTCTACAGCAATATTGAGGATGGGCTCTTTGAGCTGGCATACGCCAACGAAGATAAGATGCAGCAGCGTCGCACCGTAGAACTGATGCGAGAGCTGCGTTTCAGGCGCGAGCACCTTTTGAAGACCTTTGGCAAGCGCATTCAGCGGAGTGCAAAGGACTGGTACGAGGCTGACATGTCCGCTGAATATCTGGAGGAGAGGGCGTTTTCTGAGCAGATCGCCGCCCGTTGCAGCGGACACTTCGGCACGCTCCTGCAGTCCATCACGGAACGCGTCAGCCATGCCACCGGCAATGAGATCGATCGCGCAAGCGTGCCCCTCAGCCCGGAACAGGTGAGCTACCAGTTTGTGATGTCCTGTCGCAGCCTTGAGTTCACCCAGGAATCTATCGGCACAGTGCAGGATCTATTTCATCGTTTCGTGCTGGAGCGCCTAGGCGCGATTTACGGCCGGATAAACGAGCAGCTTGCCGAAGCAGGGTTTTGTACGATTCGTGAACTCAGCCAGGAAGCAACCGCTTAGTAGCCGCTTGAGATCGCTTCGATAATCTTCTGCGTTGGTGGGTCCTGAGGTGTCGCGAAACCGCTGACATAATCCAGCACCACCGGTGCGGGGACCTCCAGCAGCTTGGCGAACGCAGCCTGAGTCTCTGCATCGTCGTGGGGAAACTGCTCGGTCAGATACTTCTCAAAAAGCACATCCAGTTCTTTAACGCCCCATCTGCAGCGCCAGCGAATAACGTTCAGGTCAATGCGCGATTCTTCTGTCACCGCCAGATAATCCCGTCAAAACGTCCTCGAGTGCGTCTCAAGCATGATTGACTACAGTTCGCGGGTTGCGATCAAACGCTTGATGTCGGCGATCGCCTCCGCCGGATTCAGCCCTTTAGGACACGCGTTTGTACAATTCATGATCGTGTGACAGCGATACAGTCGGAAGGGGTCTTCCAACTGATCCAGGCGCTCACCAGTGGCATCATCGCGGCTGTCGATAATCCATCGATAAGCAGCGAGTAACGCAGCAGGGCCAAGGTAGCGGTCTTCATTCCACCAGTAGCTTGGACAGCTTGTCGAACAGCAGGCGCAGAGAATACACGCGCTTGGCTCGTCGATCTTCTGCTGGTCTTCTTTCGATTGATGGTGGGGTAGCGGAGAGTCAGGACTGTCTGCCTTTAACCACGGCTCTACCAGTTGGTATTGCGCGTAGAACTTGGTCAGGTCGCCAACCAGGTCTTTCAGTACGCTCAAATGTGGTAACGGATAGATCCGTACTTCACCTTTGATGTCGGCAATGGGTTTTGTACAGGCTAACGTGTTAGTGCCATCGATGTTCATCGAACAACTTCCGCAAATACCCTCGCGACACGATCGCCGGAAGGAGAGGGATGAATCGACCTCGCCCTTAATCTTGATCAGCGCATCCAGCACCATAGGACCGGTTTCGTCTTCGTTAAGTTCAAACGTATCGATCCGCGGCTGCTCATCGACATCGGGATCATAACGATAGACTTTGAACACACGCACGTTCTCGGTCTTGACCGGGATTGTATGTTCTGTACCGGGCTGGGGCCTGGAATTCTTGGGTAGAACGAACTCAACCATGAACTGAAACCTTAAAGTTTTGCCTAACTATTTTTGCCTAGAAACTCTTTGTTAGTACACACGCTGCTTGGGTGGCACAACTTCCACCTCATCAGTGAGTGTTTCTAACTTCACTTCTCTCGAATCGAAGCGGGATTCACCGCCCGTATCGACCCATACCAATGAATGGTGCATCCAGTTTTCGTCGTCACGCTCGCTGTAGTCCTCGCGCGCGTGAGCGCCTCGGGATTCAGTACGTCGCTCCGCTGAATGCATCGTAGCTACTGCCTGCTGCATCAAGTTCTCGAGCTCAATGCGTTCGATGAGGTCTGTGTTCCAGACAGATGATGTGTCCTTTATACACGTCTTCGGCAGCTCGTCTGAGAACAGTGCCCCGAGTTTTTCCTTGCCGAGACGCAACGATTCGCCATCACGAAAGACCGCTGCGTGGTCCTGCATGATCCACTGCATACGGTCGCGAATCTCTCCGGTGGAATATTCGCCGGTGGTCGTACGCATCGAATCTATCCAATCTAATTGTGTCTGCGTCACCTCGTCGCCGAGCGGTGTGATTCGGTCTTCACGACGAATCGTCTCAGCACACTCCTTAGCCGCTGCTCGACCGAACACGATCAAGTCCAGCAGACTGTTAGAGCCAAGTCGATTGGCGCCGTGTACGGACACACACGCGGCCTCACCAACCGCCATCAAACCCGGCACCGTTTTTACCTGCCCGTCGACCTTGGTGATGACATTGCCGTTGTAGTCGGCTGGAATGCCACCCATGTTGTAGTGAACAGTCGGCAGTACCGGGATAGGTTCTTTCGTTACGTCCACACCAGCAAAAACCTTCGCGTTTTCAGCGATGCCGGGAAGACGCTCGTTGATCACCTCAGCACCCAGATGTTCAAGATGCAGGTGTATGTGATCTTTGTTTTCGCCAACGCCGCGACCTTCGCGGATCTCGAGTGTCATGGAACGGCTGACAACGTCACGCGATGCGAGGTCTTTCGCATTTGGTGCATAGCGCTCCATAAAGCGATCACCGTCGCTGTTGGTCAGGTAACCCCCTTCGCCGCGTACCCCTTCGGTGATAAGCACACCCGCCCCATAGATACCGGTGGGATGGAACTGCACAAACTCCATGTCCTGCAGAGGCAGACCAGCGCGGAGCACCATGGCATTGCCATCGCCCGTACACGTATGGGCTGAGGTCGCCGAAAACCAGGCTCGCCCGTAGCCACCTGTTGCGAGGATGACACGTTTGCTCCAGAAGCGATGCACGGTGCCCGTTGCCATCTCTATTGCGATAACACCCTTACATTCACCATCTACCATGATGAGGTCGGTGGCGAAGTATTCGATGAAAAATTGCGCTTTGCGTTTGATCGATTGTTGATACAGGGCATGAAGAATTGCGTGTCCTGTTCTGTCAGCAGCCGCACACGTGCGCTCAGCTATCCCTTCACCAAAGTGCGTGGTCATGCCGCCGAACGGGCGCTGGTAGATCTCACCCGCGTCGGTTCGAGAAAATGGAACACCGTAGCGTTCAAGTTCAATAACAGCGGCTGGCGCTTCTTTGCACATGTATTCGATCGCGTCCTGATCGCCCAGCCAGTCGGAGCCTTTGACGGTGTCATACATATGCCAGCGCCAATCATCTTCACCCATATTGGCGAGTGCAGCACTGATGCCGCCCTGAGCAGCTACCGTGTGGCTGCGAGTCGGGAAGACTTTGGTTATACAGGCGGTGTTCAGCTCAGCTTCTACCAAGCCAACTGTCGCACGCAGACCTGCACCCCCGGCGCCAAGTACTACGGCATCAAAAACGTGGTCAACTGTATTCGTCATAGTTAATTTCCGGCGGCGATGATCGCAAAGAGTGAAATGATGGAGATCGCCGCAACCAGGATGTGCGCCAGCATGGAGGCAAAGAGGGCGGTGATGAGCGTTGCCTTGGTATGCACGTAGTCTTCAAGGACCACCTGCACACCCAGATAAGAATGATAAGTCGCAACCAGCACCAGCAGACCGATCAGAGCGGAATCGAAGTAGCTGGATGCCAACCACTGGGTAAGGCTTGCGTAGCTGTAGCTGTCTTGACTGAGCAGTGACCAGATCACCCAGAGCACTACGGGTACAAGCAACATGCCCGTGATGCGCTGGCTTTGCCAATGACTGTTACCCGATTTGGCTGAACCCAGTCCGCGTACGATTTTTTGTTGTTGGCTGACTGTCATTTGGTCACCATCACAATAAAGGAGATAAGGGTGGCCGTAAGACTGAAGACAATTACAAAAATGCCGCTTTGATTCACGCTTTTCACGTTGAGGCCTTTGCCGAAGTCCCAGAACAGATGCCGAATCCCATTCGCCAAATGGTAGTAGATGGCAAAAAGCCATCCGGTAAAAATGATCAAACCAATAACGCCTGACATCAGATCAGCGAAAACAGCGTAGGTTTCAGGTCCACTTGCGAGGCTGAAAAGCCATGCGGCAGCAACCAGCAATAATGTGGCGAGGGCCACGCCGGTGGAACGATGGCTGAAGGACATCAGCGCCGCAAGCGGCAGACGGTATACCTGCAAGTGCGGGGAAAGCGGAGGTGCTTGATTAGTGTTTTTCATGCTCGAACTTATTTCGCCAGATTACCGAATAGAGTAGACAGGGCGGGCAGTTTCTACTTGGGGTTCTGGCTGTAACGCTTCAGTATTTTCGCCCTGTTTTTGCGGGCGCTATTTTGCTTGATCTTCAGCGGGAGCGCCAGTCTAACGTCCAGCAGAGAGGCGGTTCCAGAGGAATGCCTGGGTGGCCGTGTCGCGCCGATCCGCACATCTTCGATCAATGTGCGCGATGGGATGTTGTCGACGACGTCGGTCGCTCAAACACCGCCTGTCGGCCGAACCAAATTCGTAACCCTCGCGGTCATCGGTTTTTCGTGTAGATCTCAACGGCAGCTTTTTCATAGTCCCTCGCTCTCCTGCTCCCACAGCCGTTGACGCTGTTGCGCCTGCGCGGTGGTATCGATAAAGGCAACCTCAACCTGATCTGCAGTCAGCTGTTTGACGATAGCGTGATTGGTACCCACCTTATGGATGACATGCCGTGAAGAGGACTTAAGCGGTGTGCCGTATTTGGCTGCAAGTGATTTGGCAACCTCCCTGAAGCTCACCGAATCAAACCTTCCGCGAATGACAATGGGTTCCTTGGTCGGCGAAATTTCGAGAATGATTTCACCCCCTTCAAAATCCGCCGGTAGGGTGGGCAATACCGCGACGAAAGGCGTATCTACGGGAAACACCTGAGTCGAGTTTTTTGCAAAGGGTTGGTTGAACGCGATACCAAACCCGCCCATCAACCGGTATCTATCGCCCAGGGTAAAGGTATCGGCAAAGCGCATTGCTCTTCGCCGCTCCATCACAATTCGCCTCTTTTCGATCGCGCTCTGCTCACGCTGGTAGAGTGCCGTACGGCGTGCCTGCGCTGCCGTCCATTGTTTCAGCGCTGCATAGTCGCCGTAGTCCATGGTGAGTTCAGGCCCACATGAAACATCTATCTGGCGATCTTTGGATTCTAATCTGAACACTTGCTCGGCAGCCCCGCTGCTCGCAACAGCAATGTCGCCTTTCACCGCGTATTTTTTGGCGAGGGTTTGTTTCAGCCAATTAAACTCTGCGCCACATCCCTCATACTCAATGACCACCGCGACCCTGATCAGACGTTCCTCTGTATCAAGAAAAACATGCGCACGGGAAGCCCTTTCACGGAAAGGGCGGGGCAGCTGCGGATTGATCAGTCGACGCCAGGGCTGCTTCGCGCCAGGTGGAATAGAGGGGAGGTCGAGCTGCCGGTGATTCTCCGGGATACCGAAAACAGGCTCGCTTATCTCAGCACCCAACGAGGCGGGTTCGACGGTTTTGCCGAAGAGTAGCCCCAGGCCACCATGGATGAGGCTTTCCGCCTGGGTAGAGGGGATTTCTGCCTGGGCACCCGAAGGTGCTAAGGCACTGCACACAACACAAACCAGCCACGTCGCAGACCAGGTGGCGACGCGATGCCGTAGACTTGTCAGCACACGTAGCGACCCTGATCACGCCTGGCTTCGCATTCCCGTTTGTAGTTGTCACAGCGAATTGCAAAACCCGGGCTCTGATCCCCAGCCGTACGGCAGGCGTGTATCGCATCTGCCAATTCATCGTCAGGCATATCCTCGAAGGGACTTGAACAGCCAACAATGCAGAAGAGCCCAAGCGCAGCAACAAATCGATGATTCACGGTAGTCTGGTTCTTAACTTTCCTTGTTTTAAACCTAGAACAAATATGCTGCTTGTCGAGCTATTCCGTTTTGTCTTCCTTGTTTTGCAGCTTCGTGCCGATGGCATCGAGGGACCGGTTTACCGAACTACCCGCCTTTTTTAGAACAGGATTGGTTTCCGCCTCGTGAAAAACCCGCTCTTTGATCGGCTCCAGCAACTCATCTGCGGTGCCATGCTGGCGACGATGCCCGAACAGATTGATCCAAAACTCAGTGCGCCGACCAAATTCGAGTACTCGATTGAAGTAACGTGCTGGTTCGTTGCCGCCTGCCACCAGGCCCACCAGCGCAGCTATGAGGGAGATGGGTACCAACACCACGTCGCGCAAACCATCGGCCAGGAGTTTGAGCTGAAAAATCAGCACAGACCAGATGAGGTGCAATCGTGATGGGTTTTCCTGTTGCGGTTCCACGTGATCGGCGTTTGCCAGCGACGCAGACGGGACGTCGCCTTGCTGCCCGGGGTCTTGCCTCAAGTTTGGGTCGGGGTCGATGTCATCATGAACGGCCATATCCCACTTTAGCGCATGCTAATTTTTGAAGCGAGAGAGCAGGGTGTCAGGGCAGGTTTTTGACCAGGTGGGGACCGATCGTGTTTGCAATCGGCAAAGGCAGTTTTTGCCACGCTTTGATCGCCAGCTGGAATTTTGGACTCTCGGTCGTCAGCGCCTGGGTGCGTTCGGCATCGGAGTAGTACCAATACAGTTGCCGGGGTGCTGCCCCCCATTGTTTTTTGAAACGATAGGTCGGGGCATCAACGCTGGAGCGACCGAAATCGAAACTTTGAGCCTGGTGCTCGATCACTGTGGCCAACACCTTTGAATACAGCGCCATGTTCGCCGCGAGGTGGTTATACCTGCGCAGCGTTGAAGCCCATGGGATCTCCCACCGGCCGAGATGATTCACAAGAAAAGCGCAACTTGCAGGCCGCCTGTCCACGTACCCGACAATCAGCAGGGTAGAGTTCGGGAATGTTTCCAGGATGTGCGCAAAAAGTGAACGTGCATAGACCGGTGTCCCCAGATCGCGCATGTTCTCAGCGAACACGCGATAATAATCTGCGACCAGCTCAACCCGCCCCACCTTGAAGTCAATGTTCTGCGACATGGCCTTTTTAACCTGAGATCGGACTTTGCTCGACAGACTGGCCAGCAGTGCATCGTGGTTGGAATACGCCGACAGGCCGAGTTCCATCGTGATTTTATCGGTTCGCACCGGATAGCCTTCGCGTTGGACCGTATCTCTGAGTTCAACGTGACTCAGGTTCAGTTCTTTGCAGAGATCAAAGCTGGCACGCACCAAACGATCAGCAACATTCGGCGCCGGGGCAACGACGCCGCCGTAGTTTGTATAGGGCAGGGAAACCGCATAGTCACCGAAGATTCGCGAGTGCGTAACGCACACGGGCAGCAGACCCAGGATCTGACCTTCGCGGTCGCGGGCGGTTGCATAGTAAAGCTCGCGGCCCATGGTCGCACCGAAGATCTCGCGCCATCCACTGCTGTGATAAAAGCTTGCTCCGTGTTCCTCTGCAAACGCATCCCAGCCTTGCAGGTTTTCCCAGACGATATCGAAATCACCTGCGTAGTTTTCTGAGTGAGCGGCGGGGCGCTCATCATCCGCAGCACTCACAGGCGGCACAGAAGCGTCGCCTGGCACTTCGTTCAACTTATTAATTTTCTTCTTTATCTCTTTGATTTTTCTGCTGATATCTGCCTTGGCAGAAAAATCATCTTTCGGCAGAGCCTTACGGGCTTTGTTACACGATTTCAGCTCGGCGCGGAGTTGTTCAAGTGTTTCCTGCGACACGCAAACGCCTCAAGCGTAGGAGTGCTCGGGCAGGTCTGAAAGCTGCTCCAGGACCTGACACATCGGCGCAAAAGAAAACTCAGTCATGAGCTGGGTGAGGCGATCGCCAACCTTGTGCAGATTGGTGTAATGCCGGAACCGCGAAAGGGCCCGCGCACCTTCAACTCGTGGCTGTTCAGGATCCAATTCCCATGGGTGCAGATAAAACACGAACGGTGCATCCACCGCGCCACAACGCCGTTTCAGAAGGCGCTCTGTCAGCCAATAGGGATAAATGCGAAAGTAGCCGCCGCCACCAACCGGTAAACTCATACCAGCCACCCGGGCGGTGGTTATGGGAAATTCGAGCAGAGTTACCCCGTTTTGCAGCCGAATCTGATACGGCGTTTCAGGACCACCCTGCAGACCGTAGTTGTCGTGTTTTATCGGGTAAATGCTCGAGTCATAGGTAAAACCGGCCTCCGCGATTGTGTCCAGGGCCCAAAGCGACGCCTCGGTCACTGAATAGCTGGCTGCGCGATAACCTTTTATCGGGGTCTGCGCCTGATCTTCAAGCAGGGACTTGGAGCGCAGTGTCTCCTCGCGGAACACCTCTGGCGATTGCCGATAGATGAGCTGATGGGAATATCCATGACACGCTATTTCGTGTCCCAGGGCGGCAATTTCACGCACAAGGGCAGGGTGCTTATCTGCTACCCAACCCAGCATGAAAAAAGTCGCCTTTACGTTTTTGGCGTCGATGAGCTCAAGGAAACGGTAGGTGTTAGCTTCGACCCTGCTCTTGATGCGGCCCCAATCCTCGGGCGCAATCACGTCATTGAAAGCGGCGACGTGGAAATAGTCTTCCACATCGATAGTCATGGCATGGAGCATCTCTATCTTGCCCCTTCTCCGACCAGGACCACCTCAACCGTCTGCAAGAGGATGATGATGTCCAGCAGGAAGCTGTGGTTTTTCAGGTAATACAAATCGTATTGCAGTTTCTGCTTGGCATCTTCTACGGACGCACCGTACGGGTAACAAAGCTGTGCCCAACCTGTGAGTCCGGGCTTAACTTTGTGCCGTTCATCGTAGTAGGGCAGGTTTTCCTTCAGTTCATCAACAAATACAGGTCGCTCCGGTCTCGGTCCAACAAAGCTCATATCGCCGCGCAGAACGTTAAAAAGCTGGGGTAACTCGTCTATGCGGGACTTACGGATAAACGCGCCTATGCGTGTGACACGAGGATCATTGTCCATTGCCCACACAGCACCCTGCGCTTCAGCGTCCGTTCTCATCGACCTGAATTTCATCACCTCAAAGGGGCGGCCATCCAGACCCACACGTTCCTGGCGATAAACGATTGGATCGCGAAAGAAGCTGCCCACACCGATCAAAAAACCGGTGATAAGCATAATCGGCCAGGTGACCGCGAGTAATCCCAGGGCGGCAACGATATCAAAGGTACGTTTTACAAATCCTCTACCGGAACCGGAAACAAATCCGTCGGAGAAGACCATCCAACTGGGTTGTAACAGGTCAACATCAACCTTACCGGCTTCCCGTTCGATAAAGGCCTGCACATCACAAATCTCTACACCCGCCAGACGACACTTAACCAGTTCTTCAACAGGCATGCCCGGTGCAGCACCGTCGCGGTTGCGCCGGCGTTCGTCGATGGCAACGACGATCTCATCGATACGCTCTTTTTCACAGTATTCATCCAGCGGCATGTCCGTAGTCAGCACGTTAGCGCCATGTTGTGAAACGAGATCCTGTGTACCTTCCTGTTGCAGAAAACCCAACAGCAGGAACGCCCGACGATCGGATTTGCGCCGCATACGCGTAGCAATTTTGAGCGAGCGATTACCGGTGCCTAGAATAATGACGCGACTTTTGAGCGCATCTTCATCGATCAGACGCCCGGAAATCCACCGCGAAACCGCAACCAGAATAAAGGCTTCAGTAGCGGAGAAGAGCAGGACACCTCGTCCCATTTCAAGTGCGGGGATAAAAAAGACGACAATCGCCATACCCATGGTACCGAGAAGAAAAATACTCACCGCGGTGCGCAGCATCATTCCCGTATAGCCTTCACGGAGTTTCGATTCATAGACACCCATGGCCATCATCGCAATCACCATGACCAGCGCGTACACAAGTGCGGTAGGCAGATACGCACCCAGATCTTCAGGCAGTTCTGTGAAACGGGTGAAATAGCCCAGATAAGCGCTGCAGAGTATGAGGAGCGTTTCAAACACCGCCATCACCATGTGCGGCGTATGGAAATAGTGTCTGAAAATCCTAATGTGAGGCACGCGAAATCCTTGTACTGGTGCTTCGAAAGTAATGAGATCTATACACGCGATGATACTAGAAACTCAGAGTTCACGGGGGATTAGCCCGTGCCTCGTGTGACGCTGCACTCAGGAGGAGTGCAAACTTGATCGTGTCTGCGTGTGCCGGGATTCCTTTCGATTAAGTTTAAATCCCTTAACAAACTCTATTTAACATAATATATATTATGCGCAAATTAGATATATCCGGTGGCGGGGCTACGTATCACTTCTTCTCATAGAGCGCCCAGAACAGATCCTCTGACGGATATGGCACGCGCCAGCCGCTGGGTATGCGCCCGGTCATTTTCTCTGAAGGTGTAATGCCAAAGGCGTTACAACCCAGAGTAAACGCGTGTTTCACCGACAGCATCTTTGCCGTGCGGCCGGTATCGACCAACTCAAAGCCGTACTCAGCAAGTTGATTGGACAAACGCTTCGGCGTAAACCAGTTCAGGACGCTCGGCGGACAATACTCGTGCCAGTATTTGCCCAGCATTCTTGCGGTCAGGCTTTGCTGGTTCCAGGTTTCCACCAACAGATGGCCGCCGGATTTGGTGCTGTTTGCCAGCACATCGAATGCAGCTGGAATGTCGTGAAAATGGGCCATGACCTGGATGATCGATATCAGATCATAGGGACCATCAGCGACGTGGGTTTCCAGCGTACCCTGGCGAAGATCAAGCTCAAGATTGGCGCGGCCAAAATCGACCATGGCTTGATTGGGGTCGATGCCCACACCTTGCCAGCCGTGATTTACAAAGCCCTGGAGCAAAAATCCAGCCGCACAGCCCACGTCTAACATTCGCCCCGGATTAGTAAACTTTTTTAACTTCTTAGCGTAGTATTCGCCGCGATTTACCAGCAGGTGCTGCTCTTCTAAATAATTGGGATAGCCGTCCCCGCCACCGAAAAAGTAGTCATCGCCATAGACAGCCTCAACATGGGCTTCGGCAACCGGTAGAGCAAACATGTGTGCACAGCTATCGCATTGGTAAATCGGGTGATCATCCTGCACAAGGAACGTGGCGGCGGTAGCGCCGCACAGTGTGCAAGATGTGTGCTCGTCGAGCGATGAAGCGGCTGAGTTCACGTAAATTGGCCGAGGATTGTAGAACGGGAAGTGTAAATTCCCTGTAACCGGAAAATGTGTGCCATTGTTAACGGATATGTAAACGCGCAGAATGAGAATAACTAGCCTATCACGCAGATCTGTAAACGGAAGTTCGATGACCAGCGCACTCTACTGGACACGCAAACAGGCACGACATTGGATGTTTTTAGGTGTTTTAGCGTTGCTGAGCGCCTGTGGCGGTGGCGGAGGCGGCAGTTCCACCAATTCGACCCCGCCTCCACCGTCCAACAATGCACCCACGATATCAGGCAGCCCTGCCGCAACGGTGGAAGCTGGGCAAGCATATAGTTTTACCCCGACCGGCAACGATCCTGATGGGGATGCCCTCACCTTTTCCGTCAGCAATTTACCTGGTTGGGCCAGTTTTTCGACCGCCACGGGCGCGATTACCGGCACACCCCAGGCGGGCGATGCGGGTAACTACACCAATATCACCATCACAGTCTCCGATGGTCAGGCAGATGCGACGCTGGCTGCATTTTCGATCAGTGTGACCAGTAATGGTGCACCCACTATTTCCGGGACTCCCCAACCGGAAGTACTTGTGCAGAACAGTTATGTGTTCCAACCGGAGGCATCTGATCCAGACGGTGATCCATTGACGTTCAGCGCACAAAACCTCCCGGCTTTCCTGTCTCTGAATACGAGCAATGGACAAATCTCCGGCACACCGCAAGCGGGTGATGTTGGCGTTTACTCGAATGTTCAGATATCTGTCGGCGACGGCTCGGACACAACTACCCTGCCCGCCTTCACCATCGAAGTGATCAGCACGTTCAGCGCCAATGGCGCGATACGATTTTTTGGTGGTGCTGCACAGGACGGTGGCAAAATCTTTGTCCAGGTGGATGACCCCGCCACCTCCTCGGCGGGCCCTCCGGTTGACGTCGGCGATGCGGACTTCAGCATCGAATTCTGGATAAATGGCCAGCTCGGTGACAACGCAAACACCGCAATCTCGTGTGGCGCCGGATCCGGCTGGTTGCAAGGCAGTGTCATCCTTGACCGTGCTCCTCTCGCTTCAGGCTCAGGCTACGGCGTGGCTGTATCTCAAGGGAATGTATTGGTCGGCATTGAAGCGAGCGCCTCCCTCACGCTGTGCGGCACAAGTAATGTGTTGGATGGTAACTGGCATCACATCGCCATTCAGCGCAGGTCGAGCGATGGCCAGGTCTGGTTGCATGTGGACGGCGTTCTTGAAGCGCAGGGTTCAGGTCCGACAGGCTCGCTGGCGTACCCGGATGCACAACAACCCGGACAGGCGATGGACAACTACCTGGTATTGGGGGCACGCCGCGACAACTCATCACCGAGTTTCGCCGGTCTGCTGGACGATCTCCGGTTTTCCAGTTCCTTGCGCTTCGGTTCCAGCGGGTTTACTCCACCCTCAAGTCGCTTGTTAGTCGATGGCGACACCCTCGCCCTCTATACGTGCGATGAAGGACCTGGTGCGGTATTCGAAGATGCCAACGGCAATCAGAGTCCCGGCGAAATAGCCTACGGTGGCAATCCGCTTGGGCCTGCGTGGGCAGCTTCCACAGCACCCACCGGTGACGCACCTGTCAATCGCGCACCAACGATATCAGGCACACCTGCAACTCAGATTACCGCGGGCAGTGCTTATGCGTTCACGCCTACGGCAAGTGACCCAGACGGTGATACGTTGACGTTCAGCATAAGCAATCGACCATCCTGGCTGTCATTCAACACATCTACCGGTGCGCTCACCGGCACCCCGCAAGCTGGTGACGTGGGCACGTACACCAACATTCAGATATCCGTTTCCGACGGCAGCTTGTCAGACTCGTTAGCTCCCTTCTCTATCTCCGTTAACGCTACAAATTCTCCGCCGAGCATTTCCGGCTCGCCGGATACTCTGATCATGGTTGGGCAGAACTACTCGTTCACGCCCACTGCGAGCGACCCAGACGGCGACACGCTGACGTTCAGCATAAGCAATCGGCCATCGTGGCTGTCATTTAGTACATCGACCGGCGCGCTCACCGGTGCCCCACAAGCCGGTGACGTGGGCAGTTACAGCAACATTCAGATATCGGTAACTGACGCCAGCTTGTCAGACTCACTGGCGCCCTTCGCAATTACCGTAAGCGCACCAAATTCTCCACCCACAATTTCCGGCACACCGGCATCCCAGGTCACGGCCGGACAGAACTACACCTTTACGCCAACCGCCAGTGATCCGGATGGCGACACACTGACGTTTGCTATCTCCAATCAACCCGGATGGGCATCATTCAGCTCAGCTACGGGAACGTTGAGTGGCATCCCGCAAGCGGGTGATGTTGGCTTGTACAGCGGAATTGGAATTTCAGTTTCCGACGGAAACGCCTCGGCGAACCTGCCCAACTTCAGCATTTCCGTAACGGCAGCAAACTCAGCACCGACCATTTCGGGAACACCCAGCACGGCAGTTACGGCGGGGTCGGCATACAGTTTTGTGCCAACGGCATCCGACCCGGACGGCGACACGCTGATGTTCTCGATTTCTAACCAGCCGAGCTGGGCTGCGTTCAGTACAACCACAGGCGCACTGACAGGCACCCCTCAGGCTGGCGACGTGGGCACCTACTCGAACATAGTCATCTCAGTATCCGATGGCGCCTTATCCGATGCGTTGGCGGCCTTTTCTATTACTGTGAATGCTGCCAACAATCCACCGACCATCTCCGGCACGCCTGCGACACAGGTGACCGCGGGGAGCGCTTACAGCTTTACACCGACCGCCAACGATCCCGATGGAGATACGCTCAGTTTTTCTATTACAAACCAGCCAGGGTGGTCTTCATTCAGTACGACTACTGGTGCACTGACGGGTACGCCAGGTGCGGGTGATGTGGGCAGCTACAACAACATTATTATCTCTGTTTCAGATGGTACGGACGCAGATAGCCTTGCGGCATTTAACATAACGGTAAACGCAGCCAACAGCGCGCCCTCAATCTCTGGATCTCCGCCCACCAGCGCAACCGTGGGCGCCGCCTACAGCTTTACGCCGACAGCCAGCGACCCGGAAGCGGATCCGCTGACATTCTCTATTTCAAACGAGCCGAGTTGGGCGAGCTTTAATACGAGCACCGGCGCGTTGACCGGCACGCCAGCCGCTGGGGACATCGGTACCTACAGCAATATCGTCATTTCCGTTTCCGACGGTGATCTGAGCGATGCCCTCCCCGCTTTCGCTATCAGTGTCGCGGCAGCGTCCAGCAACTATGCATTGCGCTTTTATGGGGCCGGCAGCTCGGCGCCTGACCAGGACCGGGTAAAAATCAGAATTGATGATCCCAACAACAATGATCCTGGGCCTCCAGCTGACATCGGTGCTACCGACATCACAGTGGAATTCTGGATGCTGGCGTTGGCGTCAGAAAATACTTCATCTGTTGGCTGCGGAGCAGGCAAAGGCTGGATCGATGGCAACATCATCTACGACCGTGACCGATACTCACAACAACGCGACTATGGTCTTTCAATCGGTGACAACCGTATCGCTTTTGGCGTGAGTACCAACGTCAGTTCGAGTCCATTCTATACCCTGTGTAGTACCAGCAATATTACCGACGGGACCTGGCACCACGTCGCTGTACAACGGCGCATCTCAGATGGGATGTTGTGGATTCATATCGACGGGGTTCTGGAAAACAGCGCTATCGGTCCCACCGGTGACATGTCGTATCCCGACGATGGCGTACCCGGCGGAAACTGTGGCGGGCCGTGTGTGAACAGCGACCCGTTCATTGTCCTGGGAGCAGAGAAGCATGATGTAGGTCCCGCCTACCCCGCTTACAGCGGCCTTCTCGATGAACTCAGGCTATCAACGGTTTTGCGCTATGGCGCAAACAATTTCACCCCACCCAGCTCAAGATTTACCCTCGATGCAGATACAGCCGCGCTATATCACTTCGACAGCGGCAGTGGCACTGACATTATCGATGCCAACGGCAATCAGAGCCCGGGTGTAATGAACGTTGGAGGTAACCCTGCGGGGCCTGAGTGGCAGGTTTCCACAGCGCCTACGAATTAGCCGACGCAGCGCTCAATCTGTGGAACAGTAGCTACCTTTACGAGGGCAGTTCAGGAGATAATTCAGCTGACCGAATTGCTCTTACATGACTTAAGGCTGTGACTGTCAGATGAACGCAGAGAAACCCCTAGTTTCCATCCTATTCTGCGCCTACAACGAAGAAGCTGTGATTGAACACACGCTTGTTGAGGTGGACAAATTTATTGCTGAGCGCCCCGACTACCGCTGGGAAGTTGTTGTGGTTAACGACGGCAGCAAAGACAGAACCATTGAACTTGCCCAGGCTCATGCCGCTGACAAAGAAAACTACGTCGTTGTGACGTACGCCAAAAACGGCGGCTTGGGTCATGCCACCCGCAAGGGTATCGAAGCTACCTCTGGTGATTTTGTCATCACACTGGACATCGATTTGAGCTATTCGCTCGAGCACGTGGACTGGCTGCTTGCAGAGTTGGAGTCAACCCATGCGCAGGTGGTTCTGGCTTCACCCTACATGAAGGGCGGCCAGCTGAAATCTGTGCCTAAAGTTCGCGCATTTTTCAGTATTGCCGCGAATCGGTTTTTATCGCTGTTTGCCCACGGCAACCTGTCCACGATCACAGGCATGGCACGGGGCTACCGTGGAGAATTTGTACGCGGACTGTACTTCTCCAGCGAGCATATGGATTCTCTTCCTGAGATGGTCTACAAATCCATGGTCTTGAAAGGGGACATACGGCAGATACCTGCGACGTTGGACTGGACCCACCAACTACAATTCCAGAACCGGCGCTCGAGCATGCGGGTTCTGATCCAGATCATGGGCACCCTGCTTTCAGGGTTCATGTTCAGACCGTTCTTTTTCTTCGTTCTGCCTGGCCTGTTCCTGCTCGCGTTTTCGCTTTACACCAATGTTTGGACCGTTATTCATGCAGTGGAAGCATTTGTGGCCATCGGCCAGGCGGGCGGCGACGCGACAATTTCCGAGGCAATCGCCAAAGCTTACGCGAACTACCCGCACACCTTTATCGTTGGTCTCTTATCCCTGATGGTGGCCATCCAGCTTGTGACGTTAGGTATCGTCTCGTTGCAGCAGAAGCAGTACTTTGATGAGCTCTTCCGGTTGATATCTTTCGGCATCAAGAAGGGCTCGAAACAAGTCTAAAGCTGAATCGGTTCACCGTTCTGCTCCAGTGACTGCTGGGCTGCGTTCAACACCTTAACAACGCGCAGACCGTCCGCACCATCGGATATGGGCTGCTGGCGATTACGTACACATTCCAGAAAGTGATTACATTCGATGCGCAGCGGTTCACCCACCTGCATATGCGGGATGGTGACATCGCCGAAGCGAAGACCTAAATATTCTGCAAAGGTGTCATAGTTGAGACTGAGTCGGGCGCCTTTGTCATAGATGCGCAGTTTCTCGTTCGGGTCCAGATCGTCGAAAACGGCCATTTTCTTGCTACCCACAATCGTAAACTTGCGCACCTTGTGTGGGTCCAACCAACTGACGTGTACGTGCGCCATCGTGTTATCCGCAAAATGCAAAGTTAAGAACACGACATCTTCTATACCCTCCTGCAGATAACACTGCCCCTGAGCCGAGAGTTTGACCGGTTCCTTGTCCAGCAAAAACAGAATGGTAGAAATGTCGTGCGGCGCAAAATTCCAGAGCGCGTTTTCATCTTCCCTTACAGTTCCGAGGTTCAAGCGCTGGCAGTACATATACATGATGTCACCCAGGTCATCTGCAGAGATCATCTCTTTCAGTCGGGTCACGACAGGATGGTATTCAAGCAGATGGCCAACCATAAGAATTCGCTCACCCTCCGCAGCGATGCGAATAAGATCTTCAGCATCGTCAATAGCCAGGGTGAACGGCTTTTCGACGTACACGTCTTTGCCAGCTTCCAGTGCCTGCTTGGAAAGCCTGTAGTGTGTCGGCGCTGGTGTGGCAATGATCACCGCTTCAACCTCAGGGTCGGCAAGCACAGCTTCAAAGCTATCCGTCATCTGCACGTCGTGCATACGATTAGCAAAATCTGCCAGGCGGTCCTTGTCGAGGTCACATACGTACTTGAGCTTTGCTTCCGGAATTTCATAATAGTTTCTGACGAGGTTTTTACCCCAACCGCCAGTGCCCACACAGGCTACCGTTGTTGTGTCCATATCTTTGTTGCCCTTCTCGTGTGCTGAACTCGCCAGAACTGTCTATGCCAGGCGAGACTTAACCTCATCTAGAATCTTGAACGCTGTTGTACCATCACCAAACTGCCGCTCGACAGAGGCTCGGAAATCGTAGCCATTGCCACTAGTCCACTTGCCAACCGCTGCCACCAGCTTGTCAGAATCTGTACCGACCATGACATTGGCTTGTTCCGCGACGGTTTCCGGCCATTCGGTGGTTTCACGCGCGGTAACGCAAGGTACGTTCAAAAAATAGGCCTCCCTCTGCACACCGCCCGAATCTGTAATAGCCAGCTGGGCGTTGGAAAGTGCGTCGATCATGTCCAGATAGCCCAAGGGACCGGTCCACCGAATACCCGGATGCTCGGGCAGACCGCCCATCGCTTCCACAACATTCGCCGTTCGAGGGTGCAGCGGCACCAGTAATTTGACGCCTGAATCCGCAACGCTGACCAGCCCCTGGATCAGGCTGGGAAGTTTTTCCGGCGTTGTGTTTTCTGCTCGATGCACGGTGACGATACCGTATTGACCCGGCTCTAGATCGTACCGCTCATAGGTTTTGCGCGATGCGGCGATAGCGCTGTGCTGACGTACCGCATCGAGCATTATGTCGCCCGTAAGCACCGCGGTGTTTGAAAGACCTTCTTCCGCCAGATTGGCCATCGCCTGTTCTGTAGGCGCGAGGTTCAATGCAGCAACATGATCGGACACAATCCGATTGATCTCTTCAGGCATGCGACGGTCGCCGCTGCGCAAACCGGCTTCTACGTGGGCAATTGGAATGTGTAGTTTTGCCGCAGCAAGCGCCGCTGCTAGCGTTGAATTTGTGTCACCGAAGATGACGATCACGTCCGGTTTCTCTTCCAGATACACTCTTTCGAGGCCGACGAGGAGCTCCCCGGTCTGTTCCGCATGGGACTTGGATCCCACGCCAAGGTCAAAATCGGGTTTGGGGATCTGCATCTCATCAAAAAACACGCCTGACATATCGTCGTCGTAGTGTTGGCCGGTGTGGATAATCTGATGCTGAAAACCCGCACCTCGCGTCTCGTTAGCTTCCTCAACGGCTCTGCACAAGGGTGCCAGCTTCACAAACTGGGGACGTGCCCCGACGATGCTGGCTATCTTCATGATGCTTCCCTCACGTCACAGACGTCCTGATCGGTCTCATTACCCGCCTTGCCTGACGCGGATTCTGTTGCTTGAAAATCACCCGCATGATCGTCGAGGAAACGGTTAACCAGGCCAGCGACCTCGTTATTGTTGAGCGTACTGTTCACAAACTGCGCTGTGTTAACGATATAAAAATCGTCGCTCCGCGTTGCCACTTTTGGTGCGATGCTCGAGTAGTTTAAAACCTGTAGCGGCTGTACCTTGCGAGCTCGGTGAACGCGAACTTCTTCTATCGCCTCCATGGGGTAGTCAGGCAGCATGTGACGAACGCCATCGAGAAATTCCTCTTTGATTTCTTCGTCTGGACGGTCGAGGTAGGCATCCGTGGATTGCACGTATTTAGGCAGGTAAGTCAGATGCAGACCGTTAGTTTCCTCAAGATCTACAACGTTGCTCATGCCGATCAATCCTGTAAACGGAACCTTTTCATCCGCGATGTTCACGGTGTAGTGACTTGTCATCGGTTCACGACTGGAAACAACCACGCATACGACCCCGAGGTACTCCACCGCATCACCGGCAACACTTTGCTCAACCAAATCCGGTCCAGCAAGTTTGGAGACAAGCCCTGCCGGGCCTGTGTAGACAACTTTGTCGAACGGGAGTTGCTCGCCACCAGATTGAATCGTCATACCCTGAGGTGACGCGGTAATCTGCTCAACACCGACGCCGAGATGAATCTTGGCATTCCGTTCCAGAAGCCGGTTCTCAAGGCGGTTAAATATCGTTTTGTAACCCCCCTGAACATATCCCATGTGCTCAGCTTTAGCAGCGGAACTGCGGGCAGAATAGAGACGTTTGATGTAAGTCCAGATAAACACGGCCGACACACGTCGATAACTTTCGCCCAGCTTCGCCAGGAGCAACGGTCGCCAGAACTTTTCGTAGGTTTTTTTGCCAGAATACCGGATCAACCAGTCTTCGACGGTCATCTTCTCCAACGACTGCCAGTCATTGAGCATAGCGCCGTAGAGGATGGTCAAGCCAAGGCGAAACTTCGACCAGAGACTGAGCGGTTCAAATTTGAGGAAGTCCTGTGTGCTGCTGACCGAGTGCATTTTCTGGTCAACAAAGTAACCGGTCCCAGTTTTCTGCCAACGCAACTGCTCGCCCAGACCAATAGTTTCGATCAGCCCAACCAGGTGTTCGTCGGTAGGAAGAATGACGTGGTAGAACTTATCCCAGGTGAATCGGTCGTATTCCTGCCACGTAGCCAGTCCGCCCAGCTGCTGACCCTGTTCGAATATTTCAAGCTCGTGACCCACCTGGGCCAATCGGTCGGCCAGGGCCAAGCCCATTAAGCCGCCACCTATCACACCTACTTTCACGAAACGTCCTTTTACTTATCGAGTATCCGACGTGGCTACTTGTCCCGCCACAGCCCCGGATTTTCACAGGTAACACGCTGCTGCCATGCAATTGTTTTGGCAAGGCCTTCTTCCAGACTGACCTGCGCGGTCACACCGAGCAACTCCCGACACCGTGTAACATCAGGCACACGCCGCATAACATCCTGGTAAGGCTTGCCGTTAAAGCTTTCGTAGGGTTGGAACTCCAGCTTCAGCTCGTTCGGTCCGTTGTAGACTTCATGTACCTTTCGAGCCAGGTCAACAATCGTCACCTCTTCCGTACTGCCAATATTGATAATCTCACCATTGGCTTTCTCATTTACTGTGGCTGCATAAATACCGGCAACGGTATCGGAGACATACGTGAAGCTTCTTGTCTGCATCCCGTCACCATGGATCGGGATAATCCTGTCGTTGAGCACCGAGTTAATGAACACCGGAGGAGGTCCGCCCCACCAACTAAGCGGTTGATTGGGTCCGTAAGAGCCAAAAAAGCGCAGAATAGTGACCGGAAAATCGTATTCGTTCTCATACGCCAGAGCCATATGCTCATCAAAGAGCTTGGAAATTGCGTAGGCCCAACGGGGAGATTTCGAGGAACCGATAACCGCATCTGATTCGTCTTCACTAAACGGCAGATCTGTATTGCGGCCGTAGATATCTGAGGTAGACGCCAGAACGCACTTAACACCCCAACGGCGCGCCAGCTCAAGAATGTTCTCTGTGCCGTAAAAATTGATTTTCAACGTCTGCATCGCATTCGAGTAACGCGGAATTTTGAACGCTGCAAGGTGCACAATTTTCGATATATCGTTAGGCAAGTTGTCAATATCTAACGGTTTTGATATATCGACTTCGTGAAACTGAAAATCGGGATGGTCAAACCACTTAGCGAGATTTTCACGCCGTCCCATCGATAGGTTGTCCAGCGCCGTGACCCGATGGCCTTCGCTGATGAGCTTACTAACCAGGTTTGAGCCTAAAAAACCTGCAGCGCCTGTGACTAATACGTGGCCTGGTGATTCCATATGCTGGCCGTTTCCTTATCATCGTTGTACATGAAGTTTTCGACAGGTCTTTGACCTGCGGCGCAAGAGTATACTCCCTCAACCCTGACCCGTATGTGATGCACGTGTAAGTTAATCCGCGCCCTGCTTTGCAAGGCACCTACAACACGTCACAACTCCACCAGAAGATTTGTGCCAAAATTGGCGCCTTCGAACCCTCTACTCTCCAAACGATATGGAAAAAGACGTGCAGCGGACCGCCAGCCTTTCCCTTGATCTCGATAACAAATGGTCATACATGAAAACCCACGGCGACAGTGAGTGGGATCGTTACCCCACTTACTTGCCTGACGTCGTGCCGAGAATTGTTGACTATCTTGACAAGCGGGACGTGAAGATCACTTTTTTCATCGTCGGCAAAGACGCAACCCTGGAGGAAAACCATGGTGCGCTCCGCTCACTGGCTCAAGCCGGTCACGAAATTGGCAATCACAGTTTCAATCATGATCCGTGGCTGCATTTATATTCTGAAAGTGAACTGGTTAAGGAACTGGACGATTCCGGCAAGGCCATTGAAGCGGTTACCGGCGTGAAGCCAAAGGGCTTCAGAGGCCCAGGCTTCAGTTTGTCACGAGAAACGCTGAATGCGTTATCCACGCTGGGGTACGAATATGATGCAACCGTTTTCCCAAACCTGTTGAACCCGCTTGCCCGCGCATATTTCTTCGCCACCTCCGACCTTTCCGATGAGGAGAAAGAACAGCGAAAGGCACTCTTCGGGACCTGGAAGGATGCGCTAAACCCGGTGAAGCCGTTCGTTTGGGATCTGGGTGATTCGGAGTTACACGAGTTTCCGGTAACGACCATGCCCGTATTCAAAGTGCCCATCCACCTGAGCTACATCATTTATCTCAGTAAATACTCGAAGTTCCTGAGTAAGCAGTACCTGCGGTTTGCGCTGGCGATGTGCCGACTTACGGGTACAGAACCCTCGATCCTCTTGCACCCGCTGGACTTTATGGGTGAAGAAGATTCTCCAGATCTGAAGTTTTTCCCCGGCATGGACCTCAGCCTGGAGCACAAGATGGCTGTCAACGACACCCTGTTCGATTTAATGGAACGCCACTACGAGTTGGTTCCCATCGACGAGCATCTGCGTCGCGTTGAAGAACGACGCACATTGCCCGTCATAGTCCGGCAAAATTAGGTCTGGCAAATCTGCCGTTATTTGATTTTCCAGCTGACGATCAGCTCATGTACCTCAAGCAAAAAAGGACAAATGCAAAAATGGCTTTGAGATTCCGTACCCTCTTCATCGTGTCTGCACTGCTACTGAGTAGCGCCTGTGAGCAGGACCCTGACCGCTGGAACAGAGGTTATAAACTGGTTGGTGAAACCACGACCAACCGCGTTGCTGACTGGTCGTTCACCAACGCGATTCAGGAAATTTATATCGAAGTTGTGCCCTGGTACCAGGTGGAACACTCGGTCACCATCTGGTGCTTCGACCTTGATGGCAAGCTCTATATCGGCTCTTACCGGGAGCGAAAAAACTGGGAGGATGTAGTTGCCTCCAATCCTGATGTTCGCCTGAAAATTGATGGCGCGATCTATGCGATGGAGGTCGGCGCGGAAATCAAGGATGCCTCATTGGTCGCTCGCCTGGATGAAGTGCTGGAAAGTAAATACGACCTGGAAGCTGTCTTCGGCGATAACAAACATCAATGGTGGTACTACCCCGTCACCCAAAGTTAAGCGGTCACTACCGATGCCAGAAGTAAGTCCCAGCGGTCATCAACCAGCAGCCATTTTCTCGCAGTTTCGCCAATTTGTAGAGGCGCAGGGAGCGTGGACACTTCTGTTATTGGTTACCGCCACTGCGCTGGTAATGTATGGACACGCGGCCATTGGGTCGAATGAATCGTCCTATCTCATCCTGTCAAAAGTGCTTATCGAGAGCGACTTCTTAAGTCATGACTGGGAGACAGGTGTACGCCTCGCCGGTAGCGGAACCTCTGCGCTCTTTGACTATGCGATCGCACCACTGTGGTATCTGAGTAGCGACCCGGTTGTTATCGCCGTACTCGCCAGAGTTCTCCTGACAGTGGCGCTGGTGCTCGCGCTTATTCCCCTGGTGAAAACAATGCGCCTGGCCTACCTACCAGCCGCGCTCGGACTGTGCCTGTGGTTGCTGTGGGATCAATCGATTGCAGCCGACGAATGGATTTTCGGGGGTGCCGAAAAGAAGGTCATCGCCTATATTCTGGGCTTTCTTGCGACCAAGTTTCTGCTTGAACACAAGCCCTACCACGCGGGCGTGTGTGGCGGCTTGGCTGCGGGAGCTCATCTCCTGGTGGGTGGCTGGCTCTGTGTAGCCCTGGCACTCGCAACGCTCCTGCAAGAGCGCAACATTGGCCCAAGGCTCCTCAAGTTTTCGATTACGGTGGCAGTTTGCGCAAGTCCGTTCCTGCTCATGTCCATTCTATTCGTGACCTCAGGGACAGAAAGCACAGCCTTTTTCGCCGACAGAACGACAGCGGAACTGATCACCATATGGCGAAATCCCCATCACGCAAATCCATTCCTGTTCCTCAGCGATGGTGCCTGGCTGGTGGCACTGATGGTTTACGCAAGCGCTCTCTGGAGCACTTGGACCGTCCTTGAGGGAGAGCCCCGCCAATTTGTGAGTGCGCTCCTGGCGGCACTTGGATTGTTGTGGCTCCTCGCGATTTCCGCAGCTGCGCTGGACGTACACTTTGTCATGTACCTCTTCCCCGCACGGATCGGTGATGTACTCATTCCTCTGATCTTTGCTTTAACCTTTCCGCAGGCTGCACTGATCGCGTCAGAACGCTTGTTAGCGAGGAAAATGATGGCCGCATCAGCGTCACTGCTGCTGCTCCTTTCCTGCGTTGCTCTCTGGATGTTATGGGACACACGGCACTTTGTGGTCAAGCAGATTTCGAACAACATCTCATCGTGGCAAACCATGGCCTCCGATACAGAGCCTGCGTTTACGGAGACAGCCGAGTGGATCCGCAACCACACCTCTGCACATGATCGGTTTATCGCACCAGGGCGCACGGAATGGTTCAAACTGTACACCGGCAGACCACTCATCCTGACCATGAAGGGATCGCCGGGCAATGCCGCGATCCACGAATGGTTCTGCCGCCTTTATCGCTTTAATGGCTCGCAGCAATTCGAAAAACTTGGCTATGCGCTTTTAAATGAAGTGGATGAGACACTCCAGCGCCTGCCCGAAGCTGCGTTGAAGCAGATTGGCTCTGACTTTTCGGCAAAATACCTAATGACCACTTTTGCTCGTCAAGATCTTACCGATAAATTGGTGCACTCTTCGGCTGGTTATCACGTGTATCAACTGGAAGTTGATACGAACGCGAGCGCCCAGCAACTGTGTATGGAAACACTGCCCGCAGACTATCGGGCCGCGCCAGGAGAATAATATGTTTGTCGACGCCCTCTCACTTGAGCCTGATATCACCGTCGATACCGACATCTGTATCGTAGGTGCTGGTGCTGCTGGTCTCACCCTCGCGCTGGAGTTGAACAGGAGCTCCCAAAGCGTCTGCCTGATGGAAGCAGGCGGGCTGGATGCTACAGATGAGTCACAAAGCCTCTATGCTGGAGAGAACGTTGGGTTGAACTATACGCCTTTGGAGGCCGCGCGAATTCGCTATTTCGGTGGTACAACCAATCACTGGAGCGGTTGGTGTTGGCCACTGGATGAACTGGATTTCGAAAAACGAGACTGGGTACCCGACAGCGGCTGGCCGATCACGAAGGCGGACCTGGATGCATACTATGCGCGCGCGCAAGCGTTCTGTGAGTTGGGCGAGCAGAGCTTCGCATTGAGCGAATGGAGCAGTACCACCCAACCCGCCCTGGCGGTTGATGGGCTGGAAAGTCGGGTACTTAAATTCAGCGCCCCTACGCGCTTTGGCTTGACCTATCGAGACGACATTGCGCAATCTGAATCAATCACCAGCTACTTGAATGCGGGTCTCATCAGCCTGAAAACAAATGCGGCGGGCACCGCCGTTACTGAAGGTCTGTTCCAAAGCGGCCTCTCCACCAATCGGTTCAAAGTTCGCGCCAAGCAATTTGTGCTGGCCGCAGGGGGCATAGAAAACGCAAAGCTTCTGTTACAGAGCCGCGACGTCTCAGCAAACGGTATAGGTAACGACCGGGATCTGGTGGGCCGATATTTTGCAGACCACCCCGGGCATGCCAGCGGCATGATCCTGTTTACAGAACCAGAGAAGAATCTGGATCTCTACAAGTACCATCGCAGCCAGCCCACCCTGAAAGAAAAAATAGACGATGGCGGCAGCATGTCGGGCTTCTTTGCGGATGAGAAAGATCGACAAGCCATGTTGGATTGGATCGACGGCGGTGCTGATGTAGACACGTACCATCGGGAGATCGAACCCATCGTCAAACAGAGTTGTCTGCATTGTCACAACGCCGCTGGAATTGCTTTCTTTCGCAATTTTGAAAACATATCCGGTATCAGGCGTTTGGCGCTTCGACCCGAGAACGAAAACCTATCCGGTGTCGGTTACTCTGCGGGCATCGTCTTAAGCAAAGCCCAGCAGGAACGTGAAGGCATATGTAATGCGCGCACCATGCTGGCTGATCGTGGTAGTTGGGGTGATCTCTTCGAAGGCGAAGATATGCTCGATTCCATCGGTACGGTCCTGGATCATTTCGGCGATCTCACGCGTGCTACGTACAATCGTGTCATGGACAATCCACGGCGCACATTGGTTGTCATGCGAACTGCGATTGAAACCGTACCCAATCGTGATAGCCGGGTAACCCTGACGGACGAGCTTGATGCCTATGGTCAGCCCAAAGTGCGCCTCGACTGGCGTTTGAGCGACATGGACAAGCAGACCTTCCTGCAAACGGAGTCGGCTATCGGTCGCGCCTTAGGTGCAAGCGGTCAAGGCAGGCTGCTGCAGCCGAGCGACCTCGAAGATGCAGATTGGGGCAACAGCCTGAATCACGGCTGGCATCACATGGGCACCACCAGGATGCACGACAGCCCTGAATTCGGAGTGGTTGATAAAGACTGTAAGATTCATGGCGTTGACAATTTGTACATTGCAGGCAGTTCTGTCTTTCCAACATACGGATATGCAAATCCAACCCTGACTATCGTCGCCCTGGCAGTGAGGTTGGCTGACAAACTCAAGGAGTCTGCAATATGACAATCACCCGAAGGCACGTCCTCCTTGGCGCAGGCTTCTGTATCGCGGCACCCGCGTATCCGCTGAAGTCGAACTCTATTGATATAGACGGGTCTCTCCAGCAGCTGGCTGCTTCACTACATCAGCAGTTTGGGGGAAATCTGGAGATGAAGCGCCTTGGTCAGCGCTGGTTAGAAGCAGAGCCGCAACAACTGGACAACCTACTCCAGGCTATTCAGGATTCCCTGAGTCCCACAGGCTTTGCCTCGACACAGAATCAGCTTGTCTCGCAGCTCAACGAGCAGATACAAACGGATTTTGTTAGCAATCGTACTCGGAAGGTTGCCGGTTGGCTGCTATCAGAAACGGAAGCGCGTCTGTGTGCAGCTACTCACCTTCTACGGTCGTAGCTGCACAGCGAAAGCCAACTCCGAAGTAGGCTTCATCCAAAGGATCAAAGGACATACTCGCCGTACGAACATAGCTGCTGGCACTTAGAAACGATCCACCCTTTACGATTTTGTGTGTACCGGTTTTGGGTCCGTTGGGATTAAATCTGGGCGAATAGTGATAGTAGAATGGGTCGTAAAAGTCGCTCACAAATTCCCACACGTTCCCGGCCATGTCGTATGCGCCGTATGGGCTCACTCCCTCAGGAAATGAACCGACGGGTGCAGTGAACTCGAAGCCATCATCTCCAGCAGTTTCCTGCTCAAGCCCGTGCTTGAAACAGTAGCCACCGCAGGTATTGGCCTTCAAAGGGTCAAATGTGTTACCCCACGGATAACGGCGCGCATCATAGCCTCTTGCGGCTTTTTCCCATTCCGCAGCAGTTGGCAGGCGGGCGCCCCGCCATTCGCAGTAGGCATGAGCATCATGCCATGTTACCTGGGTGACCGGATGATCAAGCTTGGACAGGCCGTCATCCTCTGGACCCATCGGGGTTTTCCAAGAAAGGCCCTCATTCAGAATCCACCCTTCCTCCGGCGTCCAACGCCTACCCGCGTCAATTTGTTCCGTAAGCGTTTCATAGCCCGTCGCGTTAACAAATTGCTGGTAGTTTCCTATGGTGACTTCATATTTATCGATCCAGAAGCTGGTGAGTTCACGTGTGTACACCGGGTACTCATCACCCAGGTATGATCCAAAAATTTTGTTCTTCTGGGCTTCATCAAGACTGCCTTGGACAAATGGCCCGCTCCCAACAAACTGCATCTCAGCGCCATTTTGCACAGCCGTTCTTGAATCGGGCGCCAGGTCCACACGACTTACGAGGCGCGCTTCCTCAGGGAGTGCAGTGAAACGGGCGTTCAAGTCCTCTCCGAGGTCGTCCTGTAACGCCGGGACGAACAACAAGAAGGCGCATGCGACGGCCAGGCAACCAGAGGCAACCCACAACCATGTTTTTTCTGTAGAGACAACCAGGGTACCTATCAAGACAGCAATACCAACTGCAAGCATTCCTGGGAACACGGTGCCGAACCACATCACAACGTTCAGCGGTAGCAGACGTCCGCCCTGTTGATCCATCAAAGCCCACCCAGCCGCGATCGCTGCAATCACAGCCAACACCAGTCCCAGGAGACTGGTGGAGCGCCCGATCTGACCACCACGCACAAACAAAAAGACGTTGGCAGCCAGGTAGCTACCGGCTAAGGCCATCACAAAAATCCAGAGCGTGGTAGCGCTGAAAGCAGTGGTCAGGACGTGGTGAAAAATCTGTGCATAGTTCATACGTTAGGGCTACCTTCTAAATTCTTCGGTTCAGGCGGCGTTACTTCCTGTCTGCGCAACATGAACCAGATGCCGCCGAACGCAGCATACGTATACATCATCAGACGGGAGACAAGCGCAGCAGCTACAGCGGCTTCTGGTGTTGCTCCAAACAGCGGTAACAACACCGCGAGCAAACCTTCGCGTACGCCCAGAGACCCCACACTGATGGGAATAAAGGCCGCCAGGAACACGATCAGCATCGAGAAAAGTGTGGCGGAAAAATCGACGGATTGTCCAAACGCGATCAACAAAATGTGAATCATGCCGGTTAGAATCAACTGGGCGCTGATGGTTGCCGCCAGCGCCACTACCCAATCAGGCAGCGTAACGCCTCGCAGCACCGACCACGCCTGAACAACCCAACCCCAGATTTTTGTCAGCACTCTCAGACGGTGTGCCACAAACAGGGCGATGGCTCCCATCGTGATCGATCCAGCGATCAGCCATGGCAAATTGGCTTGAACAGCACCTAGATCCGCGGGGTTGATCAGCTCCATCCAAACCGGTTTGACGATAAGCGTGCAGATCGCCGCCAGGCCGGCCAGACAGCCAAGGCCAACCAGGCGGTCCAGAAACACAACCGTCAAGGCCTGCGGCCAGGAACGTATCGCCCGTTCAACTTCGTAAGTTCGATAAACGTCGCCTACGACAGAGGCAGCAAAGTTATTGAAGAAGGTGCTGATGGAGATGACGCGGACGATGTTCGCTGGACGCAAGCGTCGTTCAGGTACCAGTGTGTACAGGCGAACACCCTCCAGGAGGCGGGAAACACCAAAACAGAGAAACGCGACGACATACAGCGAATAGTCTCCCTGCGCCAGCACATCAACGGTCGCCGCAAGGTCCACTTTGCTGAGCAGCCAGATGCAGAGACCAATGCCGATGACATACTTGGCAATTGTCTTAGTCAGCTGCATGGCTGCAAGCGATCTAGACGTCCAGCTTCAGCGCATACCGCTCGACGATGGCGGCGACGGTTGCATCATCAGCTGCATAAAGCTCACTGATTCTGGCTTTGCAAGCAGCTTCTTCTGCCTCTTCGAGCACTGGCTTGCTGCGTGTTGTGCTCTGGATTCGGCTGCGTATGTAGAGAATCAAAGAACGCGGCAGCAACGTCGTCACCAGGTCTGCAAACCACTTTTTGTGCGAAAGATAGGCAATCACACGGTTGGGCTGCTGATTACTGGCGTTCACCGGGTCTGTGTCCAACGTCTCCTCGGTAAAGTAACTCCCAACACCGGCAAACGCTTCGATTGCCTGCAAAGCGGCAACCGGATGAGCGTCGACATCCGCGTAGTCCAGGACCAGCAGTCGTTCGCCCAGAGCTTCTACGAACCGCTCAATGCGAGCAGGTATCTGACCGGGACTGAGGTCAATGTTTACGGTAACGCCGTCTTTAACGTAGCCGTGTCCTGTTAGGAAATTTTCAAATGCAGGTAAGTTCGGATCACCCACAAGACGGTTCTTGTACCAGGACAAAACAAACTCGCTGGGCTTTCTGACGATCAGAATGGCTTTAGACACAACGTCTTTTGCTGAGATGCGTTCTATGGCGAGATCCGAAAAAAAGTAAATCGGGCTGATGTCGAAGCCAACCTGCTCCTGCGTGCAGTCTGCGAAAAAACTCTGGTACCAGTCTGCGCCGCGTTCGAAGTTGATCGAATAAAACTCAAGCTCCTTCCGTGCGGGTACAAACGCTCCCGGATGATCTGCAAGGGTCTGGTAAAGATAGGTCGTAGCTGCACGAGGCATACCGGCTACGATACAGACGTTGGTCATGCGCATTCTGCCTTGTGATCAAATTTTTCTAACAACTCTCGAACCGAGAAAATTGCGATAATGGAGGGCCGATCACCCAGTTGGAATGGTTCGAACCGAGCCCCGAGACGGTGATAGAGAAACAGCACCGCTTTGTTATCTTCATCGACAATCATGCGCATCTCTTCGATCCCCAGCGGCAACAGCTCTCGGGCCGAGTGAAGGACCAATTCCTCGCTCAGACGCAGGTTGGTTGCCCGCACAAATTTTCCTGTCAGATATTGCGGCCTGACCGCCAGGCAGATAACTTCCCCATCTGATTCTGCAGGTTTATCGGGCTCGTGCCTTCGCGTATTCAAAACCCGTAGAGACGCCAATAACGCCCGCACTCTAGTCGGCTTGGTTATCAGTGCCCGCAGGGTTTCGAACACCACTGAGAAGAACGAGTTTTTAATTCCAAGTTCGTGGAACTGTTTAGAGCGGTGTGTATACCCTACGAAGCCGGCGCTCTGCCCTTCCACTTCGTAAATGAACAACTTGAAGATTCCGGTTCGCAGCAACGATCGGTAACACGTTTCCTGCACAAAGCGCCGCCCCATACCCGCCATGGGACCGAACTCGAGAAGCTCCATATGCATGTCTGCGACTTCGCCCAGCAGATCATCGTCATCCAGCGTTACTTCGGTCAGCATTTTTTATCGATCCGATGCGTGCTTACGCCTTGCGCATTTTCTTGAAACGATCGCCATGCAGAGAGCGATCTACAAATTCGACTTTCTGCGGGATCTTAAACCTCTCCAGCTTGTCCTTGCAGAACCCGCGCATTTTTTTGCGGAAATCATCAGTGGTCTGTCCTTCGGCAAGGTTGACCACAGCGGTAACGATCTGTCCGGTAATCGGGTGCTTTTCAGATCGAACGATGGCAGCCTCAACTTCGGGCATGCTTTCAAGCACCCCTTCCACCTCTGCCGGATAGACCTTCTCGCCACCGACGTTGATGATTTCAGATTCGCGACCAAGTATACGGAAGTACTCGCCGTCGACTTCAACAACATCGCCGGTGATGAACCAACCGTCTTCCGTGAAGGGGCTGGGCGCGTTCAAATATCCAAGCATTGCAGACTTTGCCTTGATCTCCAGCTTGCCGTCGACCACCCGGGTCTCGAAGCCTTCGCCACCGAGCTTCACCCACAACGAATCAGAAGCCTTTGACTTGGAGCGCATGATGCCCACCTCGGACAGGCCGTACGTCTGCTGCAGGGTGATTTCGGGAAACAGCTCGTTGAAACGTTTCAGCGTACTCTCCGGCATCGGTTCGGTGCCGTAGGTAACCAGTTCCAGGGTACTTAGGTCGTAGTTTTTGTATGCTTCGCTGACCAGCAACAAGTTGATAAACGTCGGCGACGTGGGCAGCAATTCAACCTTATGGTTCTGAATGGCCTGACAGACGGCATCAGCCGAGCGGTCATTAACTGTAACGGTACATCCACCATTTGAGAGGTTGTACATCAACGTATTAAATCCGCCGATATGATCGAACAGCAAAAACGTGATGGCCCGGCGAGTGTGCCTTTGCACGCGAAATTTCTCGAGCATGGGTGCAAGGTTATGTATCGCCGCTTTACTTTCGCCGGTAGATCCTGACGAAAACAGGATAAGGCCGGGTGACCCTTGATTGCCAACTGAGCACAGTAGGTCGTGGGTGGCTTCAACCCCTGTATTTTCCGCATCCCAGCCATCACTGTCCGTAATTTTCAAAATCCACTTCACTTCAGCTATTTCACGGAAGCGGGGCTTTTTGTGGTTAACAGATTCGGTCAGCGGCACGATGATTGTGTCTTTGCAGACCAGCGCCAGCAGCATTGCAACCGACTTCGGCGAAAAATCGGCTTCCAGGCTGACAACATCACCAGGTTGGATTCCGAGCTCGTCTAACGCAGCAACGGACTCGTCCACAGCAGACCACAGCCACCGGTATGAAAACGACGTGTCCTGCCAGACGAGCGCGTCGGCATCTAAATTTTCCTCTGAAGCTACTTTTAGAAAATCGATGTCCATCAAACACCTCCTAGATAGACGGTCTGCCCGGTGACGAACTCACTCTCGGGACGCAAAAAGAAGTCCACAACGTTGATCACATCTTCGAATCTGCCCATTCGTTTGATCGCTTGACGCTCTACCAAAGCGTCGAGTTTGTCTTTCGGCACGTTGCGAATCAGATCTGTTTCAATCGGCGTGGGACCCACACAGTTTACGGTGACGTTAAGATCGGCGAGTTCCTTTGACATTACACGTGTCAGTGCTTCCACGCCTGATTTTGCCGCAACGTATGCACACTCCCCTTCAAGGCTGAGGCTTGCAGCCACGGTGGAAAAGTTAACGATACGTCCCACCTTTGCCTTACGCATCAGTTTGGCTGCCTCTCGCGAAACAAGGAACGTGCCGAGCGTATTGATTTCCAATAACCGCTGAAACGTATCGCCGGGGGTCAGCAGACTGTGGTTCATGGAAGCCGCACCGGCGTTGTTGATCACGGCATCCAACCGGCCGTGTTCTTTGCGAATCTGACGCAGCATGTCCTTAACATCGGCTTCTGATGTGACGTCACACGTAAGCAGCTGAAACGCGGGTGCAGTGTCTGGCGCATTGCGACTGCACCCAATAACGGTGTGTCCTGCTGCTGCGTAGTGCTCGCCAAGCGCTCGTCCGATTCCTTTGCTTGCACCAGTGATGAGGAGGATCTGGCTGTCCATGCCCCTCTAGTCCTCCATTTGCTCTGCGGCATATTCTGCCAGCGTGCCGATGCTCCGATAGGGCGAGCGAGATCGAGACAGCGCTTTTTCGTCAGCAAGACTGACGGTTTTGTCGTATTCGTCTTCTATCGTCTGCTCAATTTCAACGATCATCGTGACCAGAGCCATTGAATCGAGCACACCCTCATCGCCAAACAGGGTTGTTTCGGCAGACAGATCCTCAGGGGTTTCAAGCCCTTCGCTCTCGGCGACTTCCGCGTATACTTTAGTAATTAGCTTTACAATATCGTTATACATTTCGTTCAACTCTATTCTTCCTTGTCTATTGAGCCAGTCTGCGTCTATTGAGCCAGTCTGCCAAGCTGTCGACGCAGCGCGGAGGGGAATTTCAACGCGACACTATACCTGTAAATATACTCGCAAAACGTGATGGCAGCGTGTTCGTTTGTAAATAGTTGTAGCGGAGCAAGCGACCGGGTTCACAACAACTTCCTTACACTCTGAGCCGCCGCTATATCAATTCTGGTATTATCATTCCGCTACAGAACCTCGAGGATGTCTTCACCATGCATATGTCTTACGCGAGAACCGGTCTCGCACGTCGTCTAACGGTAAGATTGGCTGCTTTGTTAACCAGCGTGTGTTTGGTGGCTTGTTCTTCAACCGCTCCCCCACCCTCTGACTCAACCGACTCTCGCGACAACTACATCGATGCGTACCAGATCGGGATTGGCGATCAGCTCAACGTCAACGTTTATCGACAGGAAGACCTGTCCACCGTCGTCACCGTACGACCCGACGGCAAAATTACGGTGCCGGTTGTAGGCGAGCTTTTTGTCGGATCGAAGACACCGGAAGAAGTAAGCAAGGTAATTGCAGAAGCGCTGTCCACCTATGTGCGAGATCCGTTGGTAACGGTTACCGTTGCGGGGATCGGTAACGAGTACAGCTCTCGCATTCGCGTAACGGGCGCAGTAAACAACCCGCAGACCACACCCTATCGCACGGGCATGACGGTGCTTGATGTCGTTCTTGAAGCGGGTGGCGTCACCGAGTTTGCGGCGCCTTCCAAAACTGTTATCTACCGCAAGAACCAGGAAAAGATTGGCATACGACTTGATCGCATTCTCAAGACCGGCGATTTGAGCACAAATATCCAACTGCAACCGGGTGACATCATCACCATACCGGAGAGAATATTTTGAAGACCAGATCGTTACCCATTGGTGTGGCCAGCCTGTTGCTCAGTGGGCCGGTACTGGCGTGGGATATATCAGCAGAAGCCACTGCTCGCGCTGAATACCAGTCAAATGAACAACAGATCAACGATGACGAACAGTCAGGTTGGAACTATCAACCTGGGGCCAACGTCGATGTCACGCATGCTGGAGAGCGCATTCAGGTAAATGCAGGCTATCAAGCGCGCCGTCAGATCAACCAGAATGACGATATTGAAGATGCTACCTACCTGACCGGAGGCGGCATGATCAATTGGGGTATCGTGCCGAACATCTGGAACGTTTACGCCGAAAATGAGCGCACGCGTACCACCATCGACAACCGGCAGGCGAACAACCCCAACAACCAGCAGATCGTCGATCAATCGACGGTAGGCACTAACGCCTTTATCCCTATCGGTCGACATAGCCTGATTCTGCAAGCGGAGACCGGCGAAACGAACCTCAACGAGGAAGGCAACGACAGCGAGACCGAGTCCTGGCTTGTTGGCTATCAGGTTCCTGTCGGGGATACGCGACAGATCAGCCTGACACACCAGTCAGCTGAGACTGAATTTGACGACATTCCGATGGCCAACTATGAGTCCGAAACCACATCAATCTGGTTCAACACTCAATCACGCACGATCCAGGTCAATGCCCGAGTTGGTCACACGACCACGGAACTGGAAAACAGCAGCGAGGACGTCGATGGCGTAACGGGTGAATTTGACGTGCTCTGGCAGCTGGATGAAGCATCCAGCCTGCAGTTCAACGCAGCACGCGACATAACCGACAATATCAATGGCCGTCGTAACCGATTTTTTGAAGAAGGGCTTGAGCCGGATTTGTCTGAGGAAAACTCGCTTGGTGGTCAGATATTCGAGGCTACACAATACACCCTGCTTGGACGTACGGTGGTTGGATCAAATCGACTGACTGTCGCTGTTTCCAGAGGAACTCGAGATTTTCAATTCGTGGACACGGATGAACTGCGACACTCGATCACCGCCCAACTTGATCGGCGTCTTACCGACGAGAGTGGTATCGGGTTCAGTGCGGAATACGTAATGTCTTCTTTTGAAGATGCTCCGCACGACGACTCCTATTCGTTCGAAGTTGATTACGATCGACAGCTTACTAGACGCCTTAACATGGCGGTGGATATTGGTTACATCGAACAGGAAAGCCGAGCTGCTGTGCGGGACTTTGATGGCTGGGTAGGCAGCATCACCTTCCGCTACACCTTCCTAGAAAGTACTGAAGGTAGCACCGGAGTTGCCAGCCGTCGTGTCAACAACTTCGGAACCCGTCTGTAAGGCCTATTTGAGGTAGCGGTCCCGTTCTCGGAAACGCTACAGCGCTATCATATTGCTGGGTAAGCCTCGTTTGCCCCGGACAGAAGTGAATTGAGAGGACATCAATGGAGCGGGATGCTCGAATCCAGCCATGGACCACCGAAACGCGAGGTCGGCAGTAATGTGCGGCATCGCTGGTTTCGTAGGCAATCTACAAAAAGACGTTCGCCACTTGGAACGCATGCTCGATACAATCGTCCATCGCGGCCCCAACTCTGCGGGCACGTTTACTGACGAAATCGCCGCTATCGGAATGCGCCGCTTATCGATCATCGACCTCGCGGGTGGGGACCAGCCCATCGCCAATTCAGATGAAACCATCTGGACGGTCAGCAACGGCGAAATCTATAACTATCAGAGCGTGCGGGCTGAGTTAAAAGGGCTTGGTTATCAGTTTAAAACCAACTCAGACACCGAAGTGATAGTCCACGCATACGAGCACTGGGGTGACGATTTTGTCGATCATCTCGAAGGTATGTTCGGCACGGCAATTTGGGACACCCGCCGTTCAAGACTTGTACTGATCAGGGATCGCTTGGGCATCAAGCCGCTCTATATCGCCGAGAAAAATGGTGTCCTGGCCTTCGGCTCTGAAATGAAGTGTATTTTTGCAGGCGGCTTCGCCAGTCCAGAAGTGGACCCGGAGGCGCTGCAGGATTACCTGGCATTTGGCTATGCCATAGCACCACGCACCATCGCCAAAGGTGTGGAAAAACTCGCGCCGGGGCAGATGCTCACCTGGGAAAAAGGCAAGACAACCAGGCGCACGTACTGGCGATTACCTGCTGACACCTCTGCAACATCGAGTTTAGCCGACTGGTCTGAAGCAACCCGGGCTGAGCTTACGACAGCGGTACAATCTCATTTGATTTCCGATGTGCCGCTGGGGTCATTTCTCTCAGGGGGAATAGATTCGAGCGGCATTGTCGGCCTCATGGAAGGCGTCTCCAACGAGCCTGTAAACACCTACGCTATCGGCTACAAAGGTAGTGATGTCGCGGCTTATTACAATGAACTTCCCTTCGCTGCGGAGGTGGCTCGCGACTATGGCACGAACCACCGTGAGATAGAGGTGCAACCCAACGTCGCAGAACTCCTGCCGAAACTGATGTGGTACCTCGAAGAACCCATCTCAGATACCGCGACCATGACAACCTATCTGGTCTCAAAAATGGCGAGTGAGACGGTTACCGTGATCATGTCAGGCGTCGGCGGTGACGAACTGTTTGCAGGCTATCGACGTTATCTCGGTGATCACTACAGGCAGCAGTACATGCGTGTTCCGCGCTGGCTTCGCGCTAATCTTGTAGAACCGATGGTGGGACTGCTGCCCAGCGGTAGAGGCAGCCGCCTACAAGACCTGGGGCGCTATGCAAAAGAATTTGTACGATCGGCGGACATGCAATGGTCTGAACAGTACATGGGATATCTCACCATCGGGGATCCCACAAGATTGCAAACGCTCGCGGATTCTCAGCTTGGTGCCGCGCAGCGTTTTCTCGGCGTGTGTGACGACGCCGGAGGTGACGATCCACTGCAGCAGTTGATGTACGTCGACTCTCAAACGCAGCTCCCGGAAGCCCTTCTCCTGCTCTCCGACAAAATGACGATGGCTTGCTCACTGGAATGTCGCGTGCCTTTCCTGCATCACCCGTTCGCAGAGTTTGCCAGCCGCATCCCGGCTGACGTGAAAGCGCCCGGCGGCAACCTCAAGCAGTTGCTCAAGAACAGCCTGACAGATGTCCTCCCGGATTCTGTTCTGAACCGACGTAAACGTGGGTTTGGTGCTCCAGTAGGCACCTGGCTGATGGAAGAGCTTGCGCCTCTCAGCGCCTCTTTGTTAAGTCAGGATGCCCTTGGTCGACGCAACCTGGTCGATCCAAAGGCGGTGACCGATGTGTTGAACGCCCACCGCTCCAACCAACAGGACTATACCGATCTCATCATGGTCCTGATGAACCTGGAGCTCTGGTGCCGGATTTTCCAGGATGGGAAGTCGTCAGAAGAAATCACGGATGATCTGAGTCGCGCTGCAGCATGAGCGTTCAACTGCGTCTCGCCGCGACCATCGCAATCGTTGCAGGTGTGGCGCTGATCAACTGGTCGACGACGGTAAGCATGATCGGTCTTTGGGGACACAGTGCCTACGAACACTGCTTCGCCATTCCTTTTGTCTCGGCCTATCTCCTGTGGATGGATCGTGAGACGACCTTAACCTCGAATTGGAGCGGCAGCTGGCTGGGATTGATCCTGCTGGGACTTTCGATGATGGGACTGTACGCTGCAAAAGTGGCGTTGATTCAGCTCCTCGAGCACTTCTTCCTGCTGACCGGTACGATCGCTGCGGTATGGACAATCGCGGGCGATGATTTCTTCCGCAAAAACTGGTTCCCGCTTTTGTTTCTGATGCTGTGTATACCAGCCGGAGATACTTTGATCCCCACGTTGCAGGCGATTACCGCCGACCTCTGCACGGCGGGACTTGCGTTGCTCGGGATTCCGGCCTATCGCGAAGGCATGCTGCTCACCCTGCCCGGCGGTAACTTTGAAGTCGCCCGAGCATGCAGCGGGTTTCGCTATTTGAACGCGGGAATAGCGTTGGGTGCCCTCTTCGCTTATCTGAACCTGCGGGCTGTAAAACTAATGGCGTTATACGTCGCCTTCGTTGTAATCGTATTCATCTTGATGAACGGCATCCGCGCTTTCCTTACCATCCTGATCGCCGCCTACTCCGACATGCAATATATGACCGGCGACGATCACATTTATTTCGGCTATGCCCTCTTCGCTGTTGCGATTGTAGGCGTCTACCAGATTGCGGTGTGGATGGGACGACGCTGGGATGAACAGAATGTTTAGGCTTGCCGTCTGTTCGGTGTTGACGGTGCTCTTCGTGGCAGCGCCGAACGTCGCCGGAAATTTTGCTGATCCCAACGCTGTTGAGGAACACCTCCAGCATGAAAGTCAGGTGTGTCTACCTACCCTGCCAGCTCATGTAAAACCGGTGCCGCCTGAAGTGCACGCAAGTGCATCTGAAACCGTCAGTTTTTACTGTTCCCTCGACACGCTCAAGGGCGTCGTGAGCATCCATCGGTTCTCGTATACGGAACAGAAGCCGGGACTGGAAGCGGTAAATTCTAAACATCGGTTCGTTTCAAAACAGGATCGGAACCGTTTTGGCTCAAAAACGGTGAAGCTCCCATGGGGCAATGTGAGACAAAACTTTTTTATCGATGGCAATTCAGGACAACTGGCTGCAACCTGGCATTGGTATGAACTTGCCAACGAAACATATGCCAGCCCCAGTCAGGTAAAAATAAGAGAGTTTGTAGCCGCGCTGATGTTCATGCCCGAAGCGCCTGAGGTTTACGTTGCCCAATGGCTGCCAGCTGATGAAATCGAACCGCGTCTGTCCGATGCGGAGACCGCAGACCTCGCAAGAATCGTCGGCGAGGCGGCAGGATACATAGGCCGATGAGCGTCAGGCGCCACGTTCTACATATTGTCCACAGGTTCGACTTTGGCGGGCTTGAAAACGGGCTGGTAAACCTCGTGAACAACCTGCCTGCCGAGCACTACCAGCACACCATCGTCGCGCTGACAGAGATAGGCGCCATCAGCGAGCGAATTACCGGTGACAACGTGGAATTAGTCGCTTTGAACAAACAGCCAGGCAAAGACCTGGGCGCTTACCCGCGATTGCTGGACCTCATCCGTGAGCGCAACCCCGATGTTGTACACACCCGCAACCTCGGCACGCTGGATGCTCAAGTTTGTGCCTGGCGGGCCGGTGTCCCCTTGCGCATACACAGTGAACACGGCCGGGATGTCGACGACCCGGATGGTCTCAAACTCAAACCGCGGGTACTGCGCAGACTGTTCTCACCGCTTGTTCACCGCTGGATTTGCGTCAGCGCGGACTTACGCGACTGGTGCCGCGACAAAGTGGGTATTCCCGAGGCAAAGCTCCGTCATATCTGTAACGGTGTGGATGCAGATTCTTATGCGCCGTCCGTGAGAAGCCCTGAAGGCGCTATCACGTTCGGGACGGTCACGCGTTTCAGTGACATCAAAGATCCGTGTAACTTGATCCGCGCGTTTGCACAGCTACCTGCCGGGCATCGCCTGATCATGGCGGGTGATGGCCCTCTTCTTGAACCTGCCAAAGCTCTGGCGGCTGAGTTGGGTATCAAACCCCAGGTGGAATTCCTTGGCGCTGTCGGCAACCCGCGTCCGGTCTACGCAGAACTTGATGTCTTTGTACTCAGTTCCAAGCGCGAAGGCATTTCCAATACCATCCTTGAAGCGATGTCGTGCGGCAAACCCGTCATAGCATCTGATGTGGGGGGCAACCCTGAAATCGTTAATGCAGCCACCGGCAGGCTTGTAGAGCCTGAAAACGCAGATGCCCTCTCAGAAGCTATGCGCAAATTCGTAGATAATCCCAAGTTGATTGAAGAATTTGGTCGTGCTGGCAGGCAGCGGATCGAATGTGAACTTGCACTGGACGTTATGTGCAAGAAGTATGACGAAATATACAGGTTAAGTGTTTAGCGCCACTTCTACAGTGATGTAGAAGCTTTTTTGTTGAAGGACTGACGTACATGTGTGGAATTTCTGGAATCGTCTCCATGCGGGATCAAACTCCGATAGCGATGCCGTTATTGGAGAAAATGAATGGTCTCATGCATCACCGTGGACCGGATGGTGATGGATTTCACAACGATGACGGGGTCGGTTTTGGCCATCGTCGTCTCTCCATTATCGACCTTGCAGGCGGTAAACAGCCGCTCTACAACGAAGACTACTCCGTCGTCGTCACGTTTAACGGAGAAATATACAACTTTCAGGGACTTGTTACGGAGCTAGCCGAGAAGGGCCATGTCTTCAGGACCCGCTGCGATACCGAGGTCATCGTCCACGCATGGGAAGAATGGGGTCCGCGTTGTGTCGAACGCTTTAACGGGATGTTTGCCTTTGCCATCTGGGATGCCAATCGTCAGGAAGTCTTCGTGGCACGCGACCGTCTCGGCGTAAAGCCGTTGCACTACGCGGTCACCGCAAGGGGCCAGCTGCTTTTTGCATCTGAAATCAAATCACTGACCGCCCACCCCGACGTTGGTACGGATCTCGACCCTCACGCTATCGAAGAATACTTCACCTTCGGTTACGTTCCAGAACCCAGATCTATCTACCGTGATATTTATAAACTTGAGCCTGGCACAACCCTGTCTTGGCGAAGAGGCCAACCAGAACCCACTCTGGATTCCTATTGGGATGTACCCCTTTTCGAATCCAGCGAACAACTCGGCTGGCAAGATGCGTCCGAACGATTGTTGCAAAATCTTCACGACGCTACTGCTCGACGTCTGGTCGCGGACGTACCGCTTGGCGCCTTTCTCTCAGGCGGCATAGATTCCAGCGCGGTGGTCGCGACCATGGCGGAAATCAACCCAGATCCAATACTCACCTGCTCTATCGGGTTTGAAGAAAAGCAGTACGACGAGTCGCAATATGCCGACATGGTGGCAAAAGCCAAAGGTACTGATCACCATGCACAAACGGTTAAAGCGTCAGCTTACGACCTGCTTGACAAACTGGTGTGTCTGTACGACGAACCCTATGCAGACAGCTCAGCGATTCCCACTTTCCGTGTATGCGAAATGGCGCGTAAGCATGTGACTGTTGCGCTTTCCGGCGACGCTGGGGACGAGTGCTTTATCGGATATCGGCGCTACCAGTTGTTTGCGCTCGAGGAGAAGTTGCGCCGAGCATTCCCCGACAGTTTTCGCAAGGCGCTTTTCACACCGCTCGGTAAGTATTATCCCAAGCTCGATTGGGCGCCGAGATTTGTAAGAGGTAAAACCACGTTTCAAGCGCTGGCTCGCAGTTCGTCAAATGCGTATCTGCATGGCGTTTCCATCTGTTCTGAAGAAATGCGTCAGGCACTGTTCAGCGACAAGTTAAAAAGCGATCTTCAGGGTTACACCAGCCGAGAGGTATTCAATAGACATCTCGAAGGCAAAGAATTCGAAGATCCGCTGCGGATGGTCCAATACCTGGATTACAAAACCTACCTGCCAGGTGACATTCTCACCAAGGTTGACCGTGCGAGTATGGGCGTAAGCCTTGAGGTCCGGGCACCCTTCCTCGACTACGAATTTATCGAACAGATGACCAAGCTGCCCACGGATCTGAAACTGAAAGGCAGCGAAGGCAAATGGGTTCTCAAAAAAGCCCTGGAGAGCAAACTGCCCCACGACGTCCTCTACCGGAAAAAAATGGGATTTGCCGTGCCTTTGGATATCTGGTTCAGGGATTCCCTGAAGACGCGAATCGCAGATACGCTCACTGGAGATAGGCTGCGATCCTGTGGCGTGTTCAACCCTGAGTACCTCGCCACCATACTGCACCAGCACACAACCGGTCGACGCGACCATGCAGCACCGCTTTGGTCGCTGTTGATGTTCGACGGGTTCCTGAAGGCGCAGGAGAGCTAGGGCGTTATTGCGCAATGTTGTTGATCACGCTCTCCAATCTTTTCCCTAATGATATGCAGATTCGTCACGGCATTTTCGTACGAGAGCGCCTGAAACACCTCCTCGCGCATACCGAGATAGAGGCGTTACGAGCGGTTGTTGTCGCACCCATCCCCTGGTTCCCGTTTGGCTTGAGGAGCGAGCTTGCAAAGCTGAAGGCCGTACCAGCGCACTCCATTGACGACGCTACCCGCACCGAGGTACATCACCCCCGATATCTCGCGCTGCCGCTGCTCGGCAATATTACGAGCCCGTTCTTTTACGCGCTCGCCGCGCGTAAGATGATCCGTACTTTGCAGCAAACCGATACCGACGCGATCATCGACGCGCACTTTGGCTTCCCCGATGGCGCGGCTGCGGTGCTGCTAGGCAAGTGGACACGGTTACCTGTGGTCGTGACACACAGAGGTTCAGATCTCAATCAGATGGCTGAGGAACCGGGTATTCGCCAGTGGGTTAAATGGGCGCTCAGGAAAGCAGACACTATCGTGACGGTCTCCGATGCTCTGCGCCAGCGAGCGCTACAGCTCGTCCATGATCTGCAACACATATGCGTCGTGCGTAACGGCGTAGATGGAGAGTTATTCAAACCAGCGCCGGATCGGGATTCGATCAGAGCCAAACTTGATCTCAAGCGCCCTACACTACTCTGCGTGGGTAACCTCCTCCCGCTGAAAGGCCACGACCTGGTCATAAACGCATTGGCTTCTCTGCCAGACTTTGATCTGGTGATTGTTGGCGATGGCCCGAGCAAGGTAGCGTTGACTCAGCAGATCGAACACCTCGATTTGACCCATCGGGTCAAGCTTGTTGATGAGATCAGCCAGGCTGAGCTTGTGCAGTATTATCAAGCAGCGGACATGCTGGTGCTCGCATCCAGCCGCGAAGGCTTGCCTAACGTGGTGCTGGAGTGCATGTCTTGTGGAACGCCGGTCATCGCTACAAACGTGGGCGGTGTCAGTGAAGTCCTGAAAACGAAAGAGCAAGGCGTTCTACTTGAAGAACGCTCTTCCGAAGCGATTGTCCGCGCGGTGACGGAACTGCAGGCTCGTTCATCAGAAGTTTCTGCCGCAACCGTGCAGAGGTCTGTTGCGGAGTTTCATTGGCGTGCAACAGTTCAGCAACTTGATTCAATTTTCGGGCGCCTCAAAAGCGCCCATTCACATCGGTAAACATGGATAGATCATGAAGATTTGTGTAATTGGTTTGGGCTACGTCGGTGCAGTGACATCGTGCTGCCTGGCTAGGGATGGCCATGAAGTGCTCGGCGTTGATCTCGACAGCACCAAGGTTGAGCTCCTCGCGTCAGGGCGCTCGCCCGTGATTGAAGAGGAAATTCCCGAAATCACCAAAGCTGCAGTTGAGTCCGGAAAACTTCGGGTTACCACTGAACTTGGGCCGGAGGTTGCTGAGTCTGACATCGTGTTTGTGTGTGTAGGCACACCCTCCGCCGCAAACGGCAGCCAGGACCTGACAGCTGTCGAACGCGTGTGTGAACAGATTGGGGCCGTCATTGCTGCTGCGGATAACACGCCCGCGGTTGTAATTCGTTCCACCATACCCGCGGGAACAACGGACACGCTGGTACGAGAAGCGCTGGAGCGTTCCTCTGGTAAACAAGCAGGCGAAGGTTTTGGCCTTGGATTTCAACCCGAGTTTCTGCGCGAAGGGTCGTCGGTAAAAGACTTCTACAACCCCCCGATGACCATCATAGGCGGCGATGAGATCACCGCGTCACGGCTGAAAGCGCTGTTTGAATCATTTCCCGGCGAGTTTATCGCGACTGACATTCGCTCAGCAGAGTTGTTGAAGGTAGCGTGTAACACATTCCATGCCGTGAAAGTTAACTTCGCTAACGAAATCGGTCGCATTGCAAAGTCTCTCGATATGGATTCACGGGTTGTCATGCAGCTTCTCTGCGAAGACAAACAACTCAACATATCGCCCGCATACCTGCGCCCTGGTTTTGCGTTTGGCGGGTCCTGCTTGCCGAAAGATCTGCGTGCCTTGTTGCACGTGGCGAAGACCAACGATGTGGATGTACCCATGTTGCAAGGCGTTCTGCCCAGTAACGACATGCACATCGAAATGGTGGCGAACGAAATCATGGCGCATGGCAATCGACAGGTGGCATTTGTCGGATTGAGTTTTAAACAAGGCACTGACGATCTGAGGGAGAGCCCGATGGTCAGATTGGCTGAAATGCTTATCGGCAAGGGCTACGAGTTGACGATATACGATGCCGCCGTTCAGACCGCGATGCTCATGGGGTCAAACAAGCGGTTTATCGAAACAACAATTCCCCACTTCGAGGCGCTCATGTGCGACTCGCTTGAGAATGCCGTAGCGCCTGGGCGTACCATTGTTTTAGCGCACAAACATGACGAGACAGCAACACTACTTTGCGGATTGTCGGGCGATGACTTGGTGATCGACTTGGTCGGTATAGATTACACAGGACCGGCCGAGGTCATTGGAGTCGCCTGGTGAGCAAGCCGCGGCTCCTGTTCGTATCCACACGGTTTCTTTTTCCGGTAGATTCCGGTGGCAAGATTCGCACCACGCAGATATTGCGCGGGATGAAAGAAAGCGGCGAATACGAGATTGTGTTAGTCAGCCCGGCCACATTGCAGGAACGGGAAAACTTCAAAACCGAGCTTGAGTCGGTCAGCGATGTATTCCTTGGGTGGGATGCGCCGTCACGTGGCTCGCTGTTCAACTTAACGCGCATGCGCTACCTGCTAAGCGACATACCGATCCCCGTAAGGACCGACTTCGATGCTGCTGGCGCAACACTCATCGCTGAAGAGATGGATAAATGCGATGTGGTTGTCTTCGATTTCCTGCACGCCGCTGTCCTCACGCCCGAGTTAATTAGCAAGCCATCGGTGCTCTTCACGCACAACGTTGAAGCAGAAATATTCCAGCGCCACATCGAGGCAGCAAACAACCCACTGTTCCGTTGGATATGGAAGAATCAATATCAAAAGATGTTCCGCTACGAGGGAGAACAGGTAGACCGGTTCGATGTGGTTGTCGCGGTCTCGGAACGCGATGGTGAGAAGTTTAAGAGTGACTATGGATTAGCAGACGCGTTCTGCATCCCAACAGGCGTGGACCTGGACTATTTTGCTTATCAGCCTCCCTCTCGCGCTAATGACATCGTCTTCTGTGGCTCGATGGATTGGATGGCGAATCAGGATGCCATCGACTATTTTCTGGACGACATATGGCCGTTGATCAGCAAGGCGCGCCCTGACTGCCGATTTACGGTGGTTGGCCGCAACCCACCTAAGCGTTTGCTTGATAAAGCCGCGGTATATGGGGAGGCGGTCAAATTTACGGGGTTCGTTGACGATGTACGGGACTACATAGCCGGTGCAAGAGCCAACGTCATCCCGATACGTGTAGGCGGCGGCACCCGACTAAAGGTGTATGAGGCAATGTCTATCGGCACGCCGATCGTCAGCACCACGATCGGTGTTGAAGGATTACCGGTTCAGGACGGCACTCACTACGCCTGCGCCGATGATGCAGCGCTGTTTGCGCAACGGACGATTGATCTGTTGGACGATGAAGCGCGCGCCACCTCGATCAGTGAACACGCTCGGGAAGCTGTCGAAGCAGAGTTTTCATATAGAAACGCAGCACGTGTGTTTACTCAGGCATGCCAACTCAGCCAGGAAAAACACGCAAACGCCTAACGTCGCCTCACAGCGTTTGTGAGGCGCCAACCAAGCGCGTGCAATCTACCCCGCAGTGTTCCTTTATTGGCGATCCACAGCCGTACATAGGCTGACTCCTGTGTCATCCAATCGCGCTTATAGGCTTCGTCGCCAATCCCATAATCAACTTTAGCGACCTTGCCATAGTGGTGCTTGAGAAGCCGATAAGTGAGGAGCGTGCCCACACTGTAGCGCTGATAATCAGGATCATGCGCCAGTTTGTAGATGTAAGCCGTTCGTGCACTGACCAGCCACACCTGGGCTGCAATCGGCTTTCCATCGAGGCGTAGAATGCCCAGGCTCAGTTCACCCGTCGAGGCGCAAAGTTCGATCAACTTCGGCATAAACTGCGGGTACGCCTCTTCCGATTTCCAGCTGAGATCGTAAATCCGAGCGTACTCGGAGATCGCATTGTGAAGCTCTTCGGCGGTGTGGGAAGAGCCATCATAAAGCGACAATGACACGTCACCGGCCGCGTCCAGCTTTTTCTCGCCGCGACGCAGTGTATTGCGCAACCTCGACGGTCTCGTTGAGAGATATGTATCAAAATCCATCCCGTCTGTTGGCAAAGTCCAGTTTGCATAACGGGGTTCTACGAAATGGTAAAAGTTTGAGGATGGAAAAATTTCGTCCAGGTGCTTCAGCAATGATGACGCGCTGTGGAGATAATCGAGGGTTAGAACATCAACACGATGGGTGCGTACCACATCAGCAAAGTCCTGAACCTCTTTCACGCTGGGCTTGTTTTCCGCCAAGGGGCCAAAGTCCTGACTATAGAAGTTGGTTAAACTCCGCCAGGACTTCGACATCCAGCTGGCTTCTTCAACCAGGAAAAAAGTGCCTTCAGCCGTGTCCTGCTTCAACACCAAACCCTCACCAAAACACTCCCCAGCGAGCAGTTCAAACCATTTTTTGGAACGAAAGATCAAAATAAATTCGGGCTTTTTGGCATCATAAGCAGATTAGTTTGCGGATTTTACTACAGGCGCACCCTTGAGTTATTCGATCAATGTGCAAAACGGATACTGCCAGGCGGGAGCATACGCCCTTCGCGTCAGCGCATGGGTTCCGGATGAAATCGCCGAGCACGTGGTTTTCGTACCTCCCTTTGGTGAGGAAATGCACATCGCACGCAAACACATCGCTTCCATAGGCGAACAGTTAGCGGGGATAGGTGTCGCATTTTATCTATACGACGCTCCAGGTACCGGGGAGACTATTGGACCCGCAACCGCTCCCGATTTCCCTGCCCATCGCGAGGTTCTGGGACAACTCCTGGCCGAACTCTCTTCTGACTTAAACCAACCCGTTTCCCTGTTAACCCTTCGCTCAGGATTTCTTGTGCCACTCACCTTCGCGCAACTGCCCACAACGGTGAAACGCTTTATTGCATGCGAACCCGTGACCAGCGGACCCGGGTATCTGCAAAACCTGATCCGTCAGAAAACCCTGGCGGCCAAGTTGAGAAACGAGCCAATTGGCAATGCTGAAGACATTGCCCGCAGCCTGGCTGCCGGTGGCGAAGTACGCGTCGGGGGTTGCGATCTGACGAGCGATTATTACAACGCGCTACTGTCTGTGGACGTCCAAACGTATACCCCGTTTACCGATTGCTGCATCGCTCTCTTTGCGGGCCCTCACGAGCACACAGAACTGTCAGACCTGGGTTTTACGGTAACCACGGATCTTGGCGGCAGTCGTTTCTGGGCTCTTGAGAATGCAGATTCAGATGGAATTCGAAATGCCATTGTTGATCTCTTCCAGTCCTGAGGGGTTACCCCATATAGAAGCCGTCGCGATCTCCTCTGGCGATGGCGAGATGGTCGGTACCCTCTATCGTCCGCCGGTTGCCGCGTCCAAACGAGCACTGCTTGTGCTGACCGCATTGCCGCAATATCGCCCGGGACCGCATTGCCAATATGTAAGACTGGCACGTCTTGCTTCCGAGCAAGGCACAACCACCCTACTTTTTGATCTGCCAGGCACCGGCGACAGTATGAACTCGTCAGAGGCGCCCATTGAGAGCATCAGGGCTGCTGTGGACTTCATAACAAAGAGCCTGCCACACGTCTCTGAAATAGTGCTCGCTGGACTCTGTGATGGTGCAAACCTTGCGGTTGCGTATGCAAATACCGACAAACGAATCACCCACCTCGCCTTGAGTAACCCATGGCTGGAATCTGAAGCTGATGCGGCAAGTGTTAAAATCCGCGGCTACTATCGGACTCGCTTTTTTGGCCGTGAATTCTGGAGGTCTCTGGCTAACGGCCAAGTTAACCTGCTGCGCTCTGCACTGGCTTTTGCACGTACGACGCTCGCAGCCACTAAACGCCTCTTCGGCTCTGATGAGGGCCAGCCAGAACGAATAGCTGCCGTCCTCAATTCATTCCCAGGACGTATTCTGATGATACTTTCCGGACAAGACCCCACAGGACAGTTGGGGCAGGAGATGTTCGGTTCGCGACGGTCCTGGCAGCGTTTAAAAAGCCGCGACAACCTGACGCTGGTCGTTATGCCGAACGCTGACCACACCTTTTCTTCCAAAACTGACGAAGAAGCGCTGCTACATCGGATGGCAGCTTTTCTGGATTTCTAAGAAACGCTCGACGCCCCGTAGAATTGTTGGGTGGCTTGTCAGCTCTTAAGCAACGCGTCCACACACCGTACAATTTGCTGGTACGTTTGCAGAAAGACAGGATCGTCGTTGCCGTAAGGGTCTTCGATTTCTCGTTTGCGCGCACCCACCGCATCATTCAAGAAGAAGACCTTGTCACCAGCCTCGGGGAAGCGCTCCGTAATCATTGCGTGGTTTTTTTCATCAAAAATCAGGAGAACATCAGCCTCCGACACGGCTTCTGCATCAAGAATCGTCGATCTTGAGTTCGCCAGATCGACCCCAAGCGTTTGAGCAACCCGCTGGCCCGCCTCGGGTACCGCTCGCTCTGCTTTGTCATGGAACCCACTGGACCAGACAACCTTGTCGGTCACAGCGCTTGCGTACACATGGGCAAACGGGCTCCGGCAGATGTTGCCGTAACATATGAAACCGATGTTGTTGGCTTTAGCGCAGGCATCACGAAGCGTTTTCGCACGCTTGTTAAGCACAAACGGTGGTAATAAATACGGTTCTAGCGACGAGAACTTATCGAATATTCTCGCGATCAGGAGCCGGAACTCCGCCCAGAACGGACGCATGTCATCCAACGCGAGCGTGTCGATACGCTCGCGTAGGAGCACCACGTTGCGTAGCTCTGCAAACACTTTCCACAATGGGACGGTGGCCTGGCTTGGGTCCGAGTGGTCCGCACGCAGATTGTTCGCGAACCAGTGATAGTCATCCAACATGCTTCGGGAGTGCACACCAACCCGATAGCTTCCCGGGTATGCCAAAGGCTGCCCTGTGCGCATGCGGTACAGGTAGGCCGGGAAATCAACGCCTGCGCCAACAGCGAGCGGTAGGGATCCCCAGAAACGGCCATTGATCTCGATGAAAATCCACTTGTCATCGGTTGGATTCAGTTTGAATTCAACCATCGCCACGCCCGTGTAGTTGAGCGCCTGCATCAGACGTTCTGTTGCATCCAACATATCTGGTCGTAGTTCCGCACTACGACGATAGGAACTCCCGCCGCCTTCAACAGGTTCATGCACCCGCTGGTGCTGAAAAGCGACGAGCACTTTGCCCTCTTTGGCCAGCACCTCTACCCCAACCCCGATGCCGACAAAATTTTCCTGCGCGACGGCACCCGGCTCGCGGTAATCCTCCAAGTGAGTAGCGAGCGCCGTTTCAGAGCGGACTCTGAGCACTTCGCGGCGCCGGTTGCTGTCTTCTTCATCTATCGAGGAAGCAGGCTTCAGTACCAGGGGCAAATCAAGTTCACTCAGAAGCGTTTTTGCACTCGTTTCGGGAGTGATGTCGACCTGTCGCGCCACAGGAATGCCCAGGTCGTGCGCCAGCTTAGTGCTGGCATATTTGTTGAACGCAACTCGGTAAAGTTCAGGCTCGTAAGCATAAACGTCGGTGAACTGGCGCAGCTCTGCCTGATGGACCTGCACCGGATGCATCGACTCATCGCCGCACGGTAACACCCAGCTGAATGAATGCTCCTGCAATACGCGGCGCATATCATCCAGCCAAGAATCTTGTTTAATTTCATGATATTGGGTGATATATCTCGATTTGAGTGCAAGATCTGTCGGCGCACACATGCCGACGTGAACTTCCAATCCGCATCTTGCCAGTGAGCGTATGACGGTCAGAAACGCCCGTGTTCCATGGCCAAGAACCAGGACGCGCTCAGTGGTCGCATTTTGCGAGCTTACAGTGTCAGCCGACACAGGGATGCCCTGCAAAAATACTAAATTTACTTAACTGAATACTGCAATCCATGTGCAGAGAAACCACCGAGTCCTGTGTGGCCGACATTGTTACTGATTACGGGCAGTTCGACTACACATAGCATCACAGAAGTTGCGCATATTGCGCGCTCACGTGGAGGTTTCTGTGAATGGGTAGGTGGCTGGCTGTTTGCACTTCATTTACGATGCCAATATAGGTTCTGCAACCTGCCGAGCCGATAATGAGCCCGTACACCGGATAGACAGGCATCTGAGACCCATGATCATCAGCCACAAATACAAGTACGTTTTTGCGGAAATTCCCCACACAGCATCGCACTCAATTGCTCACCAATTGCTCACCCACTATGACGGTGAGCAGATCCTGGGACATCACAGCAATATTACTTTGTTCATGGGACAAGCGACGAAGGAGACCAAGGGTTACTTCAAATTTGCCACCATTCGGAACCCTCTGGACACAGCGGTTACGGACTACAACAAACTCCTGGGTAATCACAAGGGACAGTACACAAACCCTGATCAACTCCTGAAGAACGGTGGCTTTGTTACCGACCAACACCTGCGCGAATTCGCCTTCATACACGATAACGACGCTGACTTTTCAGCTTTCTTCAAGCGCTTCCGCAACAAGCTCTACAACAACTGGTTTCTAGTGGGTGACCAACACTACGATCACATCATCAGGTTTGAGTCTCTTCAGGAAGGGTTTTCGGAGGCGCTAAGTAAAATCGGGATTGAGCAAGTTGAACCAGTAGGTCACGCCAACCCGACCAAGATGAAAAAAAAGAAGTTCGACGAGTTCTATACGCCGGAAATCTATGCTGACGTGGCAAAGTCTTACGGACCGTTTCTACAAAAGTGGGGCTATGGCTTCCCGGAATCCTGGGGAGAACTGGACATTCCGTTGTCATCCAGATTGCAGTTTTCTCTGCTGACAGGTGGCGCCCGATTTGCAGCGAACTTCATGGCCCTGGATCAGGATGACCCCACACTTGCCAAAGTGAAGCAGTGGGTCGATAAAGCAACCGGTCGTAAGTAGACAATCGCTGCGGTGACTCGCGTAACTAGAGTTCCGAGCGCCTGTCCGTCACCTTCACATCGTCCAAATAGACGGTCCTGTCCGGACCCGGGTGATAACTCCCGAGCTTCAGATACACGCCTCTGAAATCGTTGTAGGCGTTAGATCCCTCCAGATCGACAACAGCTTCGCCGTTCATCCAGACCTTGGTAAAACCAGTCCCGCTGTAGGACCACTTGATATGGAACAGAAAGTCAGTCCATTCACCTGGGCGAATCGGTGTACGTGCGACAATTCGGCTGGCCTTGGCGCCAGGTGAACTGACCAGATCTTCGTCGAAACCATGCGTAATCCGCCATTCGTCTTCAACGATCCGTACAGCCAGTGGTGGCCCTCGCCCACCTTTTTCACCAAAAAACACATCTTTGGAACCGTGCCATTGAGCGATCACTTCGTTGCGCTGATGTGTTGGCCAGGGCTCAGGTAAAAAGACGCTGAACGCGTACCATCTTTCCTGCTCAAAAGGCTCACGAACGAGACGCCCGAGTACTGTATTACCCACCCAGGGCAGGACTTCACAGCGTCCTCCGGAGGGACTATCGATACGCAGAGAGTGCTTGCCGCTGCGTGCTTTCTCTGTGACAACTTCAAATCCGCAGCCGCCTGCGTTGTCAATCTGCCACTTTGGCGCCTCGATGGCTCCAGATTCGAAGCCCACCTTAAATGGTTTGACTGGCGCATCAAACGTGCCTGAGGCAATGCCAGCCACCACCAGCGTGCCAACCAGGGCAAGGACCACGGCAAGTTTGACTAAGAATTTAAGGGAGAAATCCATTTCTCTTGAGTATGGGTTCCGATTGTTACGGTTGGACGATCACCGGTGGATTGGGAATGCTGGAAGCGCTCCCCAAGCCGTTGCTCCCGGCCTCGACAATGGCAGTGGGATCATTTACGTCACGCAACACAACTACGTTGCGACCCCAGAGATACGCTTCTGGTCCCGTACGCTGCTGGCTTGAATTAAACTCCAGCCAGAATTCATCAATCCCAAAACCGCTGCCATAGTTCTGTGTCCAGTTGAATGGGACAAAGTTCAGAATGGTTTCCGTATCGCGGTTCATATCGCCTACCCAGTAGGCCAGGCGATTATTGTCGAAGTCGATGAACACCCAGAAGCGTGTCCATACCTCTGGCAATACTCTGAACTCTCCGGTCTGCCCGCCCACCGAATCCTGCGGACCCTCAGCAACTCCACTGCCGCTGCCGTAATAACGAACGTCTGTTCGTGCAACGTAGGGTCTATCAACTTGAGCAAAACGAAATCGGGGTTCAAGCGTTAAGTCGCCACCGTCCGAAAGCTGAAATGCCTTGTAGGTTTCCACCCCATCAATATCGCCATCCTGAGCAAAGTAGGAACTGGCGTACGCTTCCCAGAACACCAACATGTTGCCAGAGGAGATGCGTGGAAAGTAGTGTCTAACCTGATCACCGATCGCGATCGAACCCCAGTCCTGTTGTACCGGGAAACGGGCAGCATCCATAGCCGGGTCATATTCGGTCAGCGCACGATCTTTGTTGCTGTAGTTCACCTCATCTATGACTTCCTGAGTGGAACCAAGGTCGGTGGAACTGTGATGCTCGGGCATGGCGACCAAGCTGTTAAAATATTCATTCCCGAACGCGGCATTTGTGGCCAAACAGGTCCACACCGTCGTCGTGAATAAAGCCAAAAACTTGCGGCGCAAGTGTCTCTCTCGAGGCTTATTCATGCATGTCACTCCGGTTTATCACCTATGCATTTGACGTATCTGACGTCTAATTTGTCTCTACCCTACCGACTGCGTCAGTTGAGCAAACTTCCCTAGTGAATCCTATGATATCAAAGCACCTACCCATAGATGGGAGGTGAGTCTCGTTTATCAAGGGCGTATTGCGAGCTGCTTCACGCTGTATGCGCCGAAAGGATCATGTTTCAAAGGTTTTTGAAGGTTCTTCTTATATGCAGATGCAGTGTGTTGTACGCAGATGCAGTATTGAACAAACAACCCAGCTCATGAACTCGGCTGGCTAAGACCAAAAAATATTAGTCGAGCAGTCTCATAAGCAGTCTTTTCGCGCGGCTAAGCTTCAGGGCGCGCACCAATTGAGGTACCCCAGACATACCTTGCGCTGCGTAGCTGAGCGCCGCGGTCGTCAATTCTATACATTGCTCGCGGGAAAGATAGGTGTAAGCAACCGGTCGTGTCATTGTTGGACAACGAAACGCGAGGTTTTCACGAGTGAGTGAATCGCCCGCCAGGAAAATATAAAGGAGCAATTCACTCAATCCCAAAGGCTCCAGGGAGGCCGTCTCACTGTCCGCCATCATTGGATTTGTGTCAGCCAAACGGAGATTTTCGAATAGGTCTCCCTTAAACCCTAACCGCAAAGGAAACCCAGCGTTGATGAGATCTTTTATCTCCCGTGTCACATGCACCGAGTTTGCGATCGTGCCCAGGTGATCCACGGGCACCTCGAGTTTGTAACATGCTGCAAAAAACTCTGCGGCTAACGGCAGATCACCTGGTCCAAACTGACGCGCATCCGGCAGATCCGGCAAATACTCCATCGTTACAGCATTGCCATCCAGGCCATACACTTTGGGTGAACGGAGTACATCCGCAAACTGTTGATTTAGCAGTTCGAGAGAGTCATGCGTGTGGCGCGCATTGCGCAAACAATTTTCAGGTGTCTGACCCTGGAAAATTTTCACGACGCGCAGCTCATCAGCATCGTTTCGGATTACTTCTACACGCTTGTACTCGTTCTCCTTGAGTACTTCGAGAACTGCATGTTCAGATCTGCTCATGGGTGCAACAACATTGTCCTTTATTGTTCCTGTTTTGGTCCTTTATTCGCTCGTCATGCGCAATTCGATGACCCTACGCTCGCGCAGACTATCGTAGTAGCTGCAGCGAAAAACAGTCGCCAATCACAAATGTAACAGAACCGCTAACAGCACTTGCAACAAGAATGCGAGGAAACATGTGTCAAAACGGAACGCGTGTGGTGTCAAAAGTGCGGCCACACGCAGCGCACTCGCGACAACAAACGGTCATAATATCAACGCTACCAGTTAAGACCTGATCTATGAAAAAAGCGTTTATTCTCGCTTACTACTTCCCACCGATTGCAGCGAGCGGTTCTTTACGCCCGCTGGGTATTGCCAGGCACCTTGCAGAATTTGGCTATGAACCGACGATTCTGACCACGCCGCCAGAGTGTGTTTACCCGCCGGGGGGCACGGACAATTCCCTGCTCGATCTCGTGCCTACCGACCTGCACGTGGTGCCCATCGCCTACCGTAACACGCTGAGGGAACTGTTAGCGCTGCGAGACAAGTGGCGACCAGGTGATGCGTCAAACGCTGAAGAATCGACGCTCGCGACAACGGCTCAGACAGAAAGCCCTGCGGGGGAGCCAGCCGGTGTCAGCTTGAAAGACCTCATCCTCGACAGGCTGTTCCTGTTTCCTGATCATCAGAAATACTGGATCGATCCGGTTGTGCAATACTGCGCGTCGCTACCAAGCGAAGCCCGTCCAGACGTCATACTCGCCACAGCCAATCCATGGTCCTCGCTGGTTGCAGGAGAAAAGATCTCACGCAAGCTCAACGTCCCCTGGGTCGCTGACTTTCGCGACCCCTGGTGGCGCAACCCAAAACCGCAGCCCAACGCCCGACTGCTCTCACAGGTAGCCAGGCTGGAGGCACGCGTTTTCAAAAGTGCGGCACGGATTGTGGCGAACACCGCACCGCTTGCAGAACGCTTCAGTGCCGATCACCCCGCCGCCGCTGACAAAATCGAAGTTGTTACCAATGGGTATCTGCCAGAGCTTGTTCCCGGCCGCGGTGACACAGACACACCGGCAAATCAGGACGATGTTTTTGAAATCTGCCATTTCGGATCGGTGTATCCGTTGAGAAACCCAAAGGAGTTGCTGGTTGCTTTGGACGCCCTCGCTGCTGCCGAGCCTCAGCTGGTTAAGCGGGTGCGTCTTAAGTTCGTAGGCGGCTGGGATGTACAAGATCCAACGTGTGATCAGTTAGCCGATAAGCTGGAAGCTCAAGGATTGCTCAAGCGAGCACAGTCTGTACCTCGTCAGGAAGTCATGCGGCTAATGCAACAGTCTTCTGCGCTCCTGATATTGCAGCAGGATTTCCCGTTGCAGATTCCAGCAAAACTCTACGAATACATCTCTATCGGGCGTCCTATCATCGCGATAGGCGGCAAGGGCGCAACGTCAGAATTAATCGAAAGCCATGGTGTTGGCAGCTGTTACGAAAATGACGACCAACAGTTGCTACGTATGCTCAAGGGCATATGTAGCGGTCAGCATATGCCTCTGCAACCTTCGTTCGAGCAGTCGACCCAATTCGAGTACAGAAATATAGCCAGAAAGATCAGCGAGGTTCTGAACAGCGCACTTTAGCTCGCCTGCAACAACCCGCGCGCTTCTTTGCGCGATCTCAGCCATTGTCGTGCCAATACCAGCAGATACAAACCCAGTATCACTTCCAGAGCCAGAGCGATCATCAATCCCCATCGGGTCAGCCGAATTTTTGTAATCGCCGCCGCGTTTGTCTGCGTAGACAGCATCCGTATTTGTGGGTATTCGCCCAGCAAGATCGCGACTAGTCGTTCAGCTTCTCGAGCTATTGAAGCAGCTCGTTGGATCCAAGGATTAGCCTCGTAGCTGAATACGTTATTCCCCCACAAGAGGTAAAAGTAGTCACTGGATCGCGCATAGTAGTTGAGGGCTTCTTCGCGGGTCTGAAAAAAATCATCGGCATTTGTGTATTTTTGAACCGCTACGCGATCAAAAGCACGCTCTGCCACCACCTGACGAAACTCCAGGACAGAATACGGCTCCCCAGTGACCGCATCTCGCACGACCATGCCGTTAAACGCATCAACAAACACCCACTTACCCAACCGCTCCAGATAAACCTCGTTGAACGTATGGCCGCTGCCAAAGTTTTCGTGGCCCAATGCCCATTCGCGGACAGGGATATCTGCTGCCAACATCATCGCGTTGAAGAGCTTGGAATAATCCGCGCAATAACCACGCCCGCTTTTTTCAATCAGTGCCCACGTGGTTTCGAGATCTTTACGGATAGCCTTACCCGAAAATCGTTGTTTATGCAGAGCGCGAATTGCAGATTCAATCTGCACAAACTCCGCATCACCTGACACGGATGCTTCAAATTTTGATTGAAACCATTGCGGCGGGATGCGTTTTTCCAACAAAAAGTCTGCAGGCTCGTTTCCTGGCAACCAGGAAAACTGATCCTCGTCCAAGGCCGAGGCAACCAGACTGTTCCTGACCAATGTGCCGTTTTTGCCACTCAACGTGTAACCGACAACACCAAGCGCAATCAGCCCCATCATCCCCAGGGTCAAGGCCAGGCGAGGCAATATACCGCGGAACATCGAAACTTCCACGGGCTAGACTCCCGCCGCCAAGTGCATGTCGAAAAAGGCGATGGCCTTCTCAACAAAAAACTCGTGTCCACCGGGAACAGTCTCGAGCTGCATTAGTTCCGGTTGTTCCCACCCACGCGCATATGTACGTTGCCTTGTTAAGAAGCCGGTTTCGTTGTTCAAACCACGGACACCTTGTACTGGACGCGGCGCGAGCAACCAGATCCACGCCTCACGCGGCAGCCAGTCGTCTACCGAAGGCAGGATATGGCAATAGTGTGGCTGCCTCGCTCCTGCTGCCAGGTCGGGTACGACGCCCACCCGCCCACCAAAGGAATGAAAACTGATCGCGTCGATGCGTTCATCGAGCGCCGCATATTGCACAGCGATCTCACCCCCGAAGGACGCACCCGCAATGCCCACTCGATCTGCATCCACACCGTCGAACTGCCGTAAAACCCTGCTCATCAGTTCTACATCTTGAAGCACCAGGCGCTTGTAAGACCCGCCGGATTTGAGCGCATTAAATGCAACTGCGCGATGCTCGGGAAAACGCGGCGGCCCAAGGTATCCCATACCTCTTAGTTCGAAGGTGATCACCATGTAACCCGCTGCTGCCAGTTGTGCCGCCGCTGCGTGGTGATAACTCTCGCCACCAGACAGTTGTTCCAGGCCGGACTCTCCAGGCGACACGTGGCCCGGTACCACAATCACACCAGGTCGCACACTTTCACCGGTTGGGGCAAACACTCGGGCGGGGATTTTTTGCCCATCCCGAGCCACGGCAATGAGATCGAAAACTTCGACCCCATTTGCCTCTGAACGAGATACCTGCTCAAAGACCGGGGCCTCAGTAACAGGCGCCACATCACCAATTCGGCGCCTGAGTGTTTGTCGAAGATCTTCCCGCCATCGCGCACGGCCATCGCGTTGTGATGGCAATGGTGTGTATATCCCTTCCTTCACCGTGCCACTGCGGGTGTTGAGAGCATCCTGGGAAAACGTTTCAGGCAGCACAGGCTGAACAGGTGCCCGTAACTGACCCAGGACATCCAATTTGTATTCCACTGCAGCGCCCAGTACCAAGCCGACAACTCCTGTAACCGCAATTATTAGTAAAATTATCCAGAACTTACGATTCACGCACGGGTTCCATCCGCCACGAGGGTGGCTTGTATTGTATCGCAACGCACCACAGCCATGATGTCAGTCGGATGTATTCATCTGTGACAAAATCACTGGCGATCTTCTTATGCCTGCGCTTGAATACGCCATTACGTCTGCCAACTTTCTGTAAATTAAAGTGCTTAATAAGGCATTCAAGGTCGCTCGCTAACTCAACATGAACCGTATTTTCAGTCTTTGCTGCATCATCAGTGGTGTCATTTTGCTGGTGCTCAACGCTATTGGCCTGGTTGTACCCATGCGTCATGCCGATATTGACGGCTATGTAGATTTTGCGAATGTGAGTAACGCTACAGCGTCAGTCACGCTGGAAAAACTGGCCAACCTCGACAACCGCCAGCATCAGGTCTCCCCTGTTGAGTTTGTCACTCAGGCAACGCGCATTTTTCACGAGGGCATTGCCCACGTTGAACGCAGTGACGTGCGAACCAATGGCCATGCCTACTACGGCATGACTGTACCCATCACGGAAAACTGGATCTTGTTTACGTTGCGTTATCTGAAACCGGATACCTACAAAGACTATGAATTCTGCAGCTACCGCAAAGCGATAGAACGAGGTACAGGACGATGTGGGCAGCAGTCGCTAGCGCTGGTGTCCTACTTGAGCAGCAACCAGATCAACACAGGTTTTGTCGCCCTGGGTGGCCACGCCATCGCTTCCGCAGAAGTCCGTCCAGACGAGTGGTATCTATTGGACCCTGATTTTGGTGGCGTTATTCCATTCGATATCCGCACTGCAGAGCAAAATACGGACCGCATTCTCGACTACTACTGGAATCGTGAAGTTGCCGAAGAACGTAATTTGGATCGAACCTTCCTGCCCGACAACGAGTTCAAGGAAGGCGGCGTGGAAGCGCGCTTTGGCCGCGCATGTTATATCGAATCGGCGTCCTATATCGCGAAGTGGGCAGTGCCTCTTGTCCTACTGATTGCGGGCGTGGGCGTGGCGTGTTGGCGACGCCGTTTGCCGGTTTAGTTCGGCTGGCGCATCTTGCGGTTTCATATGTAATCGGTACATCACTGTGATGATCGCGAGCAGCCAATACTGTATCTCGGCGTGGTAGTAGTTCGATGCCTGGCCAGAGACAAATACAACGGCGAGAGCACCTCCTACCCCCGCTAGCAGCGCCCCACCCTCTATATCTTCTTTTTTGATCTGTTTATTCATACTGCGGATATTTAAGAACATCCGCATGTACATGAAGAGGTAAAGGCCAAGGCCGATAAGCCCGAAATCGACAAGAATGGCGAACAGCGAATTGTGTGCCGACCGCCGACCGCCTCGGGTCAGCAGATTCTCTCCCATATACTCAGGACTGAGCCAATTGGTGCCCTTGTAGCCTGTACCTATGGGGTGGTCTTTCCACATCTCGTAACCGGCAAGGGCAATATCTACACGGCTACCCGACGTTGCGTTAATCTCTTCGGTGTTGCCACCCTGCAGAACGAATACAGATTCGATGCGCTCAAGCAGTTTGTCATCGGCCAACATGAACATCATGACGAGACCTAACACACCTGCTATGGCGAAGTGTGGACGCAACTTTTTCGGACAGAGTATTCCCGCTACAACACCGCCCGCAAACAAACCCACTGTTGCACCCCGACTACTCGTTAGCACGACGGTATTGATCACCAGGGGGAGAGATAAAAAGCTGATCCATCTATAGTGCTTGCGTGATGCAAGAAACATGAATCCAGCCAAAATAGCCAGGCAGCTCATGTGCATCCCTAGTGTATTGGCGTCACCCAACGCACCGGCTATGCCTTCGAGGCGACCACCTGACCTGCCAAATGCCTGGTAGCCCAGCCAAAGCCCACCGGCGACGTGAACAAGAAGAACGTTCCGCACCTGTTCATAGTTTTCGATGACCAGCACCATCAAAAAACAGATGAGCAAATGTTTGGTGAACAGCGCCCTGCCGTCCGCATGCAGTTCGCCGGTGATCGCCCACAGGCTTGCGAGCCACATAAACCCAACAAAGGCGGCGAATATCTTAAACTCGGGTCCTATCTGGCGAAACCGCTCGGAATTCCAGTAGCCATGCATGATCGATGACAACACACCGGCGATAGCCACTATCTGAAGGTAACGAATATCTGGTACCAGATCGTCCCACCATGTTCTATGAGGTGAAAAATAGAACATGACGGAATAGATGTAGATACCCCAGATGGGCCGCACAAACGTCATCACAACGCCGACAGCAAAAACGAAGAGGAAGATAATTGGGGTCATAGGTTCATCGATCTACTGTTCATCGATCTGGGGTTAGTCGACCTGTACTCGCCAGACCATCGTAACAACTCTGGCTTTGCAGATGCGCCTTAAAGGTAAGAGATTGTAATGCGTCGATGACCTTCATTAACTGACCTGCTCTGACTGAAATTGACGAGCATCTGCGTGGATTTCCAGAAAATCGTCTCTGATCTCATCTGGCGTGGCAACTCGCCCGCCCAACTCCTCGAGGAAATACTCGATGTAACCTTCGATAGTATCCAGGAAAGTCTGGAGCTGTTGCGCATTGTCGACGTAGGGCGTACACCCAGGACGTAACGATGGGCTGTGGTAGCTCAACGTAAACGTGCGTACGCCTGAGTGCCAGAGGGTGTGCGAGAGTCGTTTGAGTTCATCCAGTGTAAAACCTTCAGGAGAAAGCCTGATGCGCTCCAGGAGACGCAATCGCGACGCAATACCACCAAGTTTGAGTGTGTCGCCGAGCTTACTCGTCATGGGTGGGTAGACCACTCTCCCCACGGCACGTAACGCACCCACAAATCCCCCAGTACACGGAATGCACAACTTGTCTTCACTGTAAAAGAACGGTACGTCGGGAAATCGAGTGAAATCCGGCCCCGCCTCGCTTACGTACGAGTAGCCCGGTGTAGGACTAAGGTCGATGTTAAACCCCAATGTGTTGAGAATAGCCGCCGTGTTCTCACCAACCCCATATCGACCAGCTTTATAGATTGTAGGGCGGACAAAGTTTTCGCTGATCGCAGCAACCAGTTCCGTCAGTTTTGCCTCTTCCTGCTCCTTAATGAGATTTCCTGGAAACGAGTTGCGGGCATTAACCGTTTCTGTAAACGGTGGTGAAACCCAGGGATGCAGATGGGCACCCACGGTACAGAGACCAGCCTGTGCAATTTCTTTCAATGGCTCAAAGCCATCCGGTTTGGTCGCCACCGGGTAATCGATGACGTAGGTTGGGCGTAAGTTGTAGCGGTTGAAGATATCTTGAGCCACGCGCAATTCGCTCATTGCGGACACGCTGGTATTGTCGCGGGAGTGCGGCTGATCCCAGGGGAACTCTTCTTCCGTATCGACAACAACAATCAGCCGAGGGGCTTCGTCTATACCATACTCGGCGATCCGTGCCTGTTGAGGTGGCATGTGCAACACGCTTGTACTCCGTGACTCTCCGCGCGATTGAAAATGGGACACTTACCTGCATCCCGAGTCTGGTAAATCTAACATGCTGGCAATTCAGCCGCTTTGACGTTGTTCCACCTTCCTAAGCTAAATTTGCTACCCGCTCTCGAATTGGCGACAAAAAGTGTGATTCGCACCAGAATGTATGGTTTTGACCGTTGCGCAATAAACCGCAAACCAAGGAAAATTAGGCCCTCAAAGTACCGCTCAGATACAAGGAATTATGGTGGTCATTGCTTTTTGGCTGGCGCTCGTCATTTTAGTTTACGTTTATATCGGCTACCCTGTCCTGCTCGGTATCATCAAAGGGTTACGTGCCAAAGAACATCCAACCCAAGTTGAGTACAACCCATCGGTGACTATGATCATCTCCGCGTACAACGAGGAGTCCGTCATCGAGGCAAAAATAGACAACGCCCTGGCGCTGACGTATCCGGCAGATAAGCTGTCGATCATCGTCGTATCGGATTGTTCAGATGATCGCACCGATGAGATTGTGCAGAGCTATGAGGACCCACGCGTCAAACTCTTGCGCATGGAAAACCGGTCGGGCAAAAGTATCGGGTTAAATCACGCAGTTACTCAGGCCGATTCGGAGCTGATTCTTTTTACGGATGCGAACGCGATGTTCGCCCCCCAAAGCCTCAGTCTTATGGCGACTCGTTTTGCGGATGAACATGTTGGCGTTGTAACCGGCCAACAGCGTTATCAGCAGGACGACGGCGCGGACGATCCGACTCAAGAAGGTCTTTACTGGCGCTATGAGAGCACGATCAAAGCTTGGGAGTCGGCATGCGGTAACCTGGTAGGCGGTGACGGTGCCATCATGGCGATTAGACGAGAACTCTTTTTCGAGTTAGCGGAAGACGATTTATCAGACTATTTGCTGCCCATGCGCATCTCAATGCAAGGCCATCGCAACGTCTACGCGGCAGATGCCTTCTGCACAGAGGAGGCGGCAGAATCTTACGAGAAAGAACATAAGCGCAAAGTTCGTATCGTTAATCGAGCGTGGCGGGCCACTTTAAAGTGCGCTGAGGTTCTCAACTTTTTCAAGTATGGCACGCTGAGCCTGTGCGTGTGGAGTCATAAGGTACTCCGCTGGCTGGCCGGTGTTTGGATGATTCTTCTTGCCGCAACCTCACTCTTTTTGTGGAATGCGGGTTCCATCTATCAAATTGCAGTGGGTGGGCAACTCATTTTTTACGGGTTGGCGTTCCTCGGATTTGCGTTTCGCAACAAATCAACCAGCAGCCTCCTCTCGATCCCTTACTACTTCTGCTCTGTCAACATGGCCGCACTTCAGGGTATCTTTGAACACTATCAGGGCAAAACGTACGCAACCTGGAATACGCCGCGAACCGCATCTAAGTGATGCGAGATTTAAGCAGTAGCAATTTAAGTAGTTATCTATGGACAGCACCACTCAAACACTACGAACCATCCTCAAAGATACGTTGTTGCTGAGCGATGACTATCTGGATCAAGCCAACGCGCCGCTTCTGGATGCGGTTCCGCAGTTGGATTCTGCGACCGTGCTGCAGATTCTCCTCAGCATCGAAGAACAATTTTCGATTTCTATTCCCGATGATGAGATCGGCGCCGAACAGTTTGTGGACTTTAACTCTCTACTCGCTTTTGTGAACGAGCAACTGCCCGCGGCCCCCTGAGTGCACCTGATTCCTTGATGAATCAGATCATGTGCTCAAACACTCTGCCGCGACTTAAGAATCCCTGCGGACTCGCTGAGGCCCCGTAGGCTCCAGACTGCGAGACACAAAAAAGATCACCCTCTTCTGGACAGCCGTGTTCGGCATTTCGTGCCAATTGATCAAGCGGCGTGCACAGAGGACCGACCACCTGCAACCGCTTGATATCCTCCCGCGTCGGGGTAAAAAAAGCCGGGTAGTTGCGAGGGATCACCTGACCAAAATTGCCTGAAGCCGCAAGGTGATGATTCATACCGCCATCACACACAACAAATGTCTCTTCGCGACTCGTTTTCACATCGATTACACGGGTCACAAACAGACCCGCTTCGCCCACGAGATATCGACCAGTCTCCATTTCTACCTGGCAATCCCTGTGCTGACGATGCAGCGCTGCAACGGCTTCATTTAACGACTCTGATACGCTTTGGACAGGTAGCGCTTCTTCACGGTCGTTGTACGGAATGCCAAGGCTGAGCCCAATATTCAGAGACTTCAATGGCAGGCGTTCGTTGCAAAGTCGAACGGCGTCCTGAACAACCTCTGCGTAGTACTTGGACAGGATTTCTGCCTCCAGACATTGGGATCCTCCGAAATAGTGAAAGCCGACAAATTCCAGATCAGCGGGCCAGTCGGCTAACAACTTCTGGACGTTTTCTTCGTCCAGACCAAATTGGCTGGCGGAGCCTGTCATACGCATACCGCTGGATGCCAACGAAAAACCCGGATTCACACGAATGGCTGCACGCGGTTTTTGCCCGCGTGCCTCCGCGATCCGCAACAATCGAACGACCTCGCTCGGACTTTCGATGTTTACCGTCACACCGGCACTTACGGCGCGTTCCAGCTCGGCATACTGTTTCGAGGGACCTGAAAAACTCATGGGCCGTCCGGTTGAGCCCGCCACCTCAAGTTCGCGAACAGAGGCGATATCAAACGCATCGATGTGAGCGCCTAACAATTCTACCAACGGCTCATACGGATTGGCTTTGACAGCGTACTTGAGGTGAACATTTTCTGGAAATGCAGCACGAAGCTCCGCAACACGGTTGAGGACTGCTTCCGCGGAGTAGATATAACAAGGCGTGCCTACCGACGCCACGATGTCGTCGAGTGTACGTGCTCCAACGCTCGCGTGCCCATTTTCGATCGTTACCCAATCAGGTGTTGTCATAATCTATCGCCACACGCTTGCTGGCGTTTCTATCAATCTTGCCATTCAGATCTCTGGGTAGCTGTTCAACGCGAAGATATCTGACCGGCACCTGACTTTGTCCAAAGCCACGTGCAGAGAGATGGGTTGTCAAGCTGCGCGCCAGATCGGCGTCGGACTCGGGTAGTTCTTCGTTAAGAACAAGCAAACCAATTATGCGTTCCCGATGGGTCTGCGACCAATCATCAATCAAGACCACACATTCTTGAACAGATCTGTAGTCCAGCATGGCAGCCTCAAGCTGCAAAGGAGAGAGCCGATGCCCATCCACCTTCAGCATACCGTCGCGGCGACCGACAAAAAAGAGAAAGCCTTCCTCATCCATATAGCCGAGATCACCGGTTTTAACACACATACCCGAGTGTGTACTGAATTCTGGTACAGGCTCAAAACGCGCGTAGTAACCCGCATCAGAATCGACGCGACCCCAATACCCTGCGGCCACCAAAGGTCCGGTTTGAACTATTTCACCCACCTCCAAAGGAGCACAGCGCTCTCCTTGTTCGGACAACACAAACACCTCTGCGTACGGGATTGCTTTGCCGACACTGCCCGGTTTGCGATCAACATCCTCGGGTGAGAGGTAGGTCGCACGGAACGCCTCGGTAAGACCGTACATCGGATAAGGCATGGCGTTTGGAAACAGGTTGCGAAGTTTGCCCAACAGTTTCGGGGCGAGGTCACCCCCAGTACTGGCGAATTTTGTAATCCTTGCCAACGTTGCGTCGTTCCACTTCGCCTCTAACATGCGCCCGTAAAGGGGCGGCACGGCAGTGAGCATGGTTACCCCGAATCTTTCGGCTATTTTCGGTATATCGTTTGGCAACAGGTAGTTACACAGCGCAATTCCAGCACCCGCCACCATCGCTGCAGTTATCTGCGAAAAACCTGCATCAAAACTGATAGGGAGCACGGTTAACAATACGTCTTCCCTTTCAATGTGCATATATTCGGCGACCGAACGGGCAGCCAGCTCGAGGTTTTGTTCAGTGAGCATCACCCCCTTTGGATCACCCGTTGACCCGGACGTATAGAGAAGCGCCGCCAGCTCCTCAGGCGCTGCGTTTAACGTGCCTTCAGCAGAATTGTGCGCATGCAGATAGACACGTCGAGAGCTGCTACGTATATCCAGTACCTGCCCTTCAAGACCCAACTCTTCGTCAAGCTGACGATTGCTGATCACCCGGGCCACGCCACAATCAGAGAGGATGAACTGAATGCGTTCCAACGGCGTACGATGATTTACGGGAACAAATACCGCACCCAGCGCATTGACCGAAAACAGCGAAACAACCGATTCAATCGAGTTGTTTGTAAGCACTCCGACACGCATGCCTGCCGCGACCCCATGTCGCTTGAGAAGCGCGCTCATCTCAACAACCGCAGCCCTGAACTCCGCGTAGCTCAGGGTGCCACGAAGATCATGCAGAAACGTTCGCTGTCCAGACGTTTCCGCATTCTCAACAAGCAGGTCGAGCAGCATATTCAAGCCGGTCTGAATCGTGCGAGCAGCGCCTTCTCTACCGAATCATCGGAGGCGAAGAGCCAGACACACACGCCGAGTGTAGCGACGTACGTAAATCCGCCGATCATCACCGAGGCGATCAGGGTCTGGTATGCCGGTAAATCATAGAGCACAGGATACAGCGCATACAGCACCCCTGCCATTGCGCCAGCAGCCGCAACAGGACGTGCAAGCTGTTTCAGTAACGCGCTCATGGGGAGGCCCAAAAACCTGAGAGTGACGATATAGACAATTGGGAAATAGATAACCGCCACACTGACGAGAACCGTCGCCGCCCCCATCAGCCCGTGTTCAGGAACCACATAAAAGAGCGCCGGTAACAGCATCGTCAAATTGACTGCTGTAAGCGTGGTTGTGATACGCGGCCGGCCTTTCGCATGAAAGATGTAACCACAATTAGACTGGATAGCGGTCAACGCGCCGGTTAATGCCAGCAGTTGGATCACCGGTCCCGCAGATACCCATTCAGGTCCCAGAATTACGTCAACGAAAGCCGGGGCGACGTAGGCGAGCCCAATACCTACGGGGAGTGCAAAGAGCGCAGTCGCAGCAACAACGTTTAAAAACATCTGCACAAACAATGTGTCTTCAGCGGAAACTTTCGAGTAGCCAGGGAAAATTGCCCGATTGGCTGAGGCGACCAGCTGAGACGTGATCGCGCCCGATATATCACGACTCATTTGATACAGACCAAGGTCCGCAGCACCGTGGGTACGACCGATGAGAAAAATAGGGGTTCGCATCTGCAAGAACTGCATGCTGTTGTTCAGCAGAAGCCACGAGGAGAACCCCATGATCTCGCGAGTGTGCTTGAGTGAAAAGCGAGGACGACGCGGCGACATTTTGTAACTGAGAGCAACCGCCGACATGTTTATGGTAATCATGCCGATCACCAATGCCCAGTGGTTGCGCAACAGGTATGCCAGAGGAATGGTAACCACGAAGCCGAAGAGGCGTTGAGCGAAGCGAAACTTGACCTCTTTGCCAAATTTCAGATCCTTTCTAAAATCCACAACGCCGATATTTTCAAAGCCGCGCAAAAAAGAGCTGATGGCAATGATGTACATCGGCCAGATAACCCGTGACTCATCGTAAAAAATAGACGTCGGAATTGCCGACAGTGCAATCGCGATTGCGATGAAGGCGCCGACAAGAATACGCAGCGTCCAGGCAGTGTCGTAGTACTCCTGATCGGCATCCTGATTCTGGATCAGGTAAACATCAAAGCCGAACGCCGTAAACAACTCCAACGCCGCTACGATTGACATACACATCGCCACGACCCCGAAATCTTCGGGTATTAATAAACGCGCAAGGATGAGAGTGCTGATGAAGCTTAGAATGCGCTCAGCCAGCATCAACCCCGTCATGGTCACTGCTCCGCTGGCAATTCGCTCGCGGATGTTTTTACTATCCATTTCGTTCCGACCGACTAAATTTACGCCTTTTACGCCAACCTGTGCGCCGTTCCGTCGCGCAAAGTGAAGGGCACGTATAGGGTATGATAGACACCTAATAATAAAGGCATATTAGTCCCGAACACATGCCGCGTTTCACACTTATCGAGCACTTTTACGGGTCTGTTCTGACGTGTTTCTGACCGCCTGTCCAGCCACAATACCGCAACCATCATGAATACGGTTTTAATGGTCGCGTTCCACTTCCCACCTATGAGCGAAAGCTCCGGATACCTACGACCACTGCGCTTTGCTCAGTATCTGAACCGTGACCACAATTGGCGTCCTCAGGTGCTCAGCGTGGCACCCCATGTGTATTCCCGCACGAGCGAGGAACACCTTCCCTGGCTGGATGAACACCTTACTGTCCGCCGCGCCTGGTCTCTGGATACACAGAAACACCTGTCTTTGAAGGGGCGCTATCTTGACATAATGGCTTGTCCAGACCGTTGGGTAACCTGGTACCCCTTTGCGCTTGCACTTGGCATGCGCATGATTCGAAAGGATCGCCCCGATGTGATCTGGTCCACCACACCGATTGCTACCGCAAATCTCGTGGCAGCATCCCTTGCGCGTTTATACAGACTCCCGTGGATAGCAGATTTCAGAGACCCACTGACGACAGATGACTACCCGGAAGGTCGCTGGCGATGGCGCTCGACCCGTTGGGTTGAGAAGCTCACCATCGAGCGTGCCGACAAAATCTGCTTCGCAGCAGACAGTACCCGAAAAAAGTACGCTGATCGTTATCCTGAACACACCGCCAAGTTCGTCACTATCCCCAACGGGTTCGACGAAATAGAGCATGCTGTAACGGACAAACCCACGCCCAACTCGGACAAGATCGTCCTGTTACATGCGGGTGCCATGTTTCCGGACGGCCGCAGCCCGGAAACCCTCTTCACGGCTCTTAAGCAGTTATTGGACGACGGTCATCCTGAAGCGCGCCGCATTTCGATCCGCCTGCGAGCTTCGGGCTTTGATCAAGAATATGCAGCACTCGCCAGAAGGCTTGGCGTCGAGCATCACGTCGAGTTTGCACCTCCCCTTGCCTATTCTGAAATGCGCCGCGAAATGTGTGAGGTCAACGGCCTTCTGCTTCTACAAGGACCGGTCTACGCCCACTCAATTCCTGCCAAGGCATATGAATATCTTGCAAGTCATCGGCCGGTGCTCGCTCTTGTTACCCCTGAAGGTGAATCGCGGAACGTGTTGGCCGCGCTGGACTCACCCTATATTGCAGATATTGAGAGCCCCGCCAGCGTAAAAACGCTTCTAACTCAATTCCTGCTGGATAACGCTTCGGGAAATGTCTTCGTGGCTCCTGAAGATCTTGTCGCACAGTTTTCCCGAGCGGCACAAACAGCAAAGTTGCATGACGTACTGAAAAGTGTGTTAGCGAGCTAAGCGTTTACGCAAAGAGCCCAGGCGTAGCTGCAACTGATACCAATTATCGGTCCATGCCCGCAGATAGGTGTACTTCTTGAGCATATGCAAGAGGTGCCAACTAAAGATGGACAACTTCCCCATGGGCGGCAGCGAGCCGTGGCAGATTTCGTAGCCTTTGTTGATCAGCTCCGACTGAGCCACGCGTTCGAAGTTGCGTTTCTGTTTTGCAGAAAACATCGTTTTCCATTTGTTGTAATTCGCTGCGACCAGATCGCTGGAAATATCCGCTCGAAACCGCGCTTCAACTTTACCGTCAGCATCATCAATTCGCAGAAACGTTTTGAGACGAATCATCTCCCGCACCGGGTCCTCTAAAAAGTCCTCATAGCGCACCTCGATTACACGTTCCGGGATCTTGTTAAAAAAACGATCGGCGGTCCGCACGGCATGACGCCACTCAACTGCCGCCTTAACCGCGTTTTTAGCGCCGAAGAAAACGTCGAAATTGGACAGCGCCACGTCTCTACCATCTCGAACAACGTACAGATATTGCGCATCGGGAAAAAGCGCGTCGAGATCGTCGAGACGATCGACATAAGAAGGGGTTTTGTCACCCCACCGTGTCATCCAGTTGTGTTGCGCGTACTGTTCATAGATATACGCAATTGTCTGCGCATAATCCCGCGGGGCGTTTTTAACCGCATCTTCGACATCGACGACATAACCAAATTGGTTAAAGCTGAAACATCGTTCGGCGGCAATGTCAGTAACCAGAGCGCTGAAATTTTCATCCTTCTGAAGATCACCGTAGCGAGGCAAATCTTCCCGCAACCTGAAGAAAAACTGGCTTTCAGGGCCAAAATTGACTTTGAGGTATTTGCGCACCATGTTGCCCACGATCGTGGTCCCAGACCGGGCATGACCCACCACGAACAGTGGACTTGTTAAAGTATGGTGAACGTCGAGTTCAGGGATAAGGTGTTTGGTGACTACTTCCGCATTTGGATCGGGATGCCCCATCACTCGAAGGCTAGTTCATTGCCAGGAGGGATTGGACAAACAGAGCCCCCGGTTTCGCATACATAACCGACACCCCAGCCGCCGCCACCAGTAACATACCAGCCAACACGAGAGCGGTCGTCTTAATTCGCAGGAGCTTCAGCAGTCCTTCGGAGCGTTGGTAGGACGTGTGTCCCAGAATGGTTATGCCCAGATAATTGAGTGCCGCTTCGGTGGAAAACACCGGGTTCAAAAGATGCATCAATATCGCAAACGCCAGTCCTGCGCCTAATGCCAATACAAAGCTACCACCGATCAAAAGAGGACGATTCGGAGCTGCAGGGTTGAGCGAGGCGAAAGGCGGCTCAATGACACGGAAGGTCACTTGATCGCGTCCTGAATTGACGATCTTACCGGTTTGCAGGTTTTCCCAACGCAATAACATGTCCTGGTAGCGACGTTGGACCACATCGTAGTCACGATTAAGACGGGTCAGCTGAGCCTCGATTTCTGGCAGCACTTCGACCAACCCCTGTAGGCGGCCAATCTCACGATCATGATCCCTAATTTGTGCCTGCAGAGCCGCCACTTCAACCTTGGCCTGACTTAGCGAGATCTGCAGGTTCTGATAAACCGGGTTGAGTTCGCGACCGTCACTTGATGCAAAACCTGTCCTGGGGCCAGCGAGTTCCTGTGTCCGGCGCTCCCGCAAGATTTCCAGACGCTCCCGCGTACGCACCACATCTGGATGTTGATCGGTGTACTCAAGCAGTAGCTGGTTCAGCCCCGCTTCCAAAGATTGAATCTGTGTGTCATAGGAAGAACTGGCAGCATCACCAAAAAGTGGATCAACTCCGCTCAGCTGTCTTTCGATTGTTGCCTGTGTTTCGCGAGCGACCCGCAACTGCCGTTCAGCCAGATCCTTTGCCCGCAACGCTTCATCAAGTTGGGCGTAGTAACCGCCACCCTCACCTGGCATTAGGCCTACATTCTGCTTTTTAAAGTCGCTGAGGCGCTCTTCCGCGATAACCAGCCGCTGCTCGTAATCATCAATCTGCGCTTTCAGCGTTTCCTCTGCAGACTGTGAGTCCTTCATGTTGTTGCCAATCGTGTCTTCAACAAAGGTTTGTAACAGAGCGTTCACTATTTTGAGTGCTTGCCCGCGATCCCGATCTTGAACCTCGATTGTGTAAATGTTTTCACGTCGAGAACTGGAGATATCGATACGTTTTTCAAGGCTTGAAAGTAGTGCCTCTTTTTCCGCTTCTGTCGTAACCGTCAAATCCAAATCAACGGTACGAACCACCTCTTCCAGATGCGGGCGGGTTAGTAGCGCACGCGTCATAAGCGAGACATCGTTCATCACATCGGTCTCGACAAACAGACCCCTCAGCAGCGGCCGCAACACGTTTTCCGTGTCGACATAAACCCGGGTGTTGGCGATATATTGATTGGGCATCGTGTAGATGAATCCCACCGCAATCAGAAATATCGTCCAGCTAATTGTCATACCCTTCCAACGGAACCGCCACACGCCGCGTGCATGCTGCAGAATCAGGTCCAGTATCTGCTTCGGATCCATAGAAAAGCCTCAGTCCAAATTGTCGGATAGGTATAATTTATCATTAAACCACGAATGTTCCCGGCGTCTCGTCACGAGAGTGTGAACAATTCGTAATAAAGGGAACACCTTGGCGTTAGAATATACGCCCCACCCACCTGCTATCGGAAATTTCTGTATGTTCAGGCGTTTTGTTTCGATTTGTGGCCTCCTCCTCACCCAGTCCGCATTTGCGACCACCTACTACGTCGACGGTGATAGTGGGAACGACAACAATATGGGGACAAGCGAAAATGCTGCGTGGGCAAGTATCAGCCGCGTCAACAGCCAGAACTTTCAGCCCGGTGACATCATCCTCTTACGGCGAGGAACACAGTACAGCGGGCAACTTAGCCTCGATGAGCAAGGATCTCAGAACGCACCTATCACGGTTTCGGCTTACGGCACCGGCGCCGACCCGATATTGCCCAGCGCTACGCTGAGCGGTGCCTGGTTGATCCTTGAAGAGCTCGAATTTGATCAGGGCGGGGGCAGCGCAGATGTTGTCCGCATACGCGGAGGGGACAATTTTATTCTCCGCGACCTTGTGGTCCACAATGCAACCCGGGATGGCATTGATGTGGTTGGAGCCAACAACCTTCGACTTGAGAACCTGCATATATTTGATCTGCTTGCGGGTTCATTTACGGATCAGCTGGATGCACATGGTATTGCGCTATCTGATGCCCACGATGTGGTGATCACCGATGTGAATATCCACCACGTCAGTGGCGATTCGGTCCAGGTTGATCCCAACCGTACTGCCGGTAGCATCTCAAGCAATATTACGATCGCAAACTCAGAGCTCTGGACGGGTCCTCTACCCGCGACTTTTAACTCAGGCTGGCAACAAGGCCAGATTCCAGGCGAAAACGCCCTGGATACCAAAGTAGTGAAAGAAAACTGGGATGCGGAACCCAGAATGGTGATCACTATCCAGAACGTGACAGCCTACGGATGGGCAGCAGGTACGTACATTAACAATCGGGCTGCTTTCAATTTAAAGGAGAAGGTTGAGGTCGTCATAGACGGAGTCACTGTCTACGATTCAGAGATCGCCTTCCGTCTCCGCGGTAATCGCGGCAACGCAAACGTGAGCATTACGAACGCTGTCGTGCATTCTGTTGACTTCGCGTTTCGCACAGAAAGTGATCTCGAAAATCTGTTCGTCAATCATGTGACCATTGGACGCGACGTAGGCAACCCCTTGCACCGCGTTGATTCGGGATCTTCACTCCCCGGTTGGAATTGGGAAAACACTGTCTCAATTTCATCCGACAACGATTTTTCTGGACTGGGTGTCACCCTTGCTCAGCTATCAGATTTCCGCGATGCAGCCAATCATGACTACCGCCTCACCACCCAATCTCAGCTGGTAGATGCGGGTAACACGTCCAACGCCAATACAGACCTGCTCGGCACGCCACGTGACAGCAATCCTGACCTTGGCGCATACGAACTGGCGCTGAGCGGAATTCCCAAGCCGCCGGTGATACTGACCGCTTCGAACTAGCCTTTACGGCCTCAAATACTGGCGAGATGTGCCGCGATCCGTTTGGCTGCCTGCCCATCCCATAACGGCGGAATGGAGCCTTTCTTGTGCTGACCTGCAAACAGGCGTTCAAGGTGCGCCATCACGGCAGCGGGATCGGTACTCGCCAACTCGTTGGTGCCGAGATCCACGGTCACCGGACGTTCCGTGTTCTCACGCATGGTAATACAGGGCACGCCCAGATAGGTTGTTTCTTCCTGCACGCCACCTGAATCGGTAACGATACCTTTCGCGCGACTGACGATAGAAACAAAGTCTACGTATCCCATCGGTTCCGATAACGAAACGTTGGGATTGTTTTTCAATCGATCCAACCAGCCATAACGCTCAAGGGATTGGTGTGTACGCGGATGCAATGGGAGCAAAATGCGCGACTGTTCCGCAACAAACTCGATGATGTTTACCACATTGATCAAAGTCTCTTGCGCGTCGACATTGCTTGGCCGGTGGAACGTGCCCACCATGTATTGCCCCTGTTCAAGCCCGAGGTCCTGCACCAGGCGATCTGGATCGGCACTGGCGAGCTGTTTAACGAGGGTATCGATCATGACGTTACCCACAAGGTGCGCCTCACCGTTTATCCCTTCAGCAGCAAGGTTATCCATACCGGATTGTTCGGTAACGTAGAGATAGTCTGAAATCTGATCCGTTTCGATCCGATTAACTTCCTCCGGCATATCCATATCGAACGACCTCAAACCGGCTTCGACATGGATAGTGGTCAGCTTGTGAGCTTTTGCGACCCGCGAGCACGCGACGGTGGAATTCACATCACCCACCACCAAGACCGCATCCGGTCGAGATTCCGCCAGATACGGATCAAATTTGGCCATGATGCGTTCGATCTGTTCTTCCCGGGTGCCGCCACCGATACCCAGGTTGGCGTCGGGCTCCGGAATGCCGAGCTGCTCAAAAAAGACATCAGACATTGCTTTGTCGTAATGCTGACCGGTGTGAACCAGCAGGGCATCCAGGCTGGATTCTTCGGCCATCGCATGCATGAGCGGTGCGATCTTCATGAAATTGGGTCGTGCGCCAGCGACGCAGACAATTCTCACAACACTTAGTCCTTGAATGTGTCCTGGCTGAGATTCTACCCGTTTATCGCAGCGAGGCTGTGAAATAGGCCTCTGTACGGTGCCTCAGCTGATCTACAGCCCCAGCACCAGTTTGCTCATGATGTTACGTTGAATCTCATTGGATCCTGCGTAAATACTCACTTTCCGGGTGTTAAAGTACTCCTGCGCAACGCCATTTGCCGACTGTGAACCGATCGGTTGGAAATTGTCGCCCGGTGCTGGCGTAGATTGATCAAGTGGGCTGACATAATGCCCGGATATCTCCAGCGCGAGTTCGGTCACCGCCTGCTGCAGTTCCGTCCCCCGGGTTTTTAGCATGGAACTCTCTGGTCCGACGTTCTGACCGGCAGCCAACGCGCCGAGGATGCGCAACTCGGTGTATTCCATAGCGAGTATCTGCACCATGACGTCCTGATAACGCTTCTGGAAATCCGCATCATCCCAGTACGCTCGGCCCTCTCCGTTCAGTTCGGATTGCGCAAAACCCTGCAGGTGCGTCATCGCGCCTTTGAGTGAGGGGGAGTACGCATTACCACGTTCAAATTCGAGGAGATACTTTGCGCAGGTCCAACCCTTGCCTTCTTCACCGATCAGGTTCGCCTTGGGCACCTTCACATCGTTGAAGTAGACCATGTTGATCTCCTGATAACCCACCTCTGGCTCATCAAGCGTAATAATAGGTTTAACTTCAATGCCCGGGGTGGTCATATCGATCAGCACAAAGCTGATACCCAACTGACGGATATCCTCATTGCTCGTCCGTACCAGGCAGAACATCCAGTCCGCGTATTGGGCTAAGGTCGTCCAGGTTTTTACACCGTTGATCAAGTAGTGGTCGCCCTTGTCCTCAGCTTTAGTTTTCAGTGATGCCAGATCAGAACCCGACCCTGGTTCGGAATACCCCTGACAGAACCAGATATCGGAGTTCAGGATTTTCGGCAGGAAAAAGTCTTTCTGCTCCTGGGTGCCAAACTTCATGATCACCGGAGAAACCATGGTGATGCCGAACGGCATGACATTGGGCGCACCGACGCGGGCGCGCTCCAGATCGAAGATATAGCTCTGCGTCGGCGAGAAGGCCGCTCCGCCGAACTCTTTCGGCCAGTTGGTTGCAGCCCAACCTTTTTCCGCCAATCGCTTCTGCCATCCAACGTGGTCTTCTTTGGAGATTTTGCCGAGCGCACTCTTGGCCTGCTTATCGCGCATTTCCTGCGGCCAGGCATCTTCCAGCCAGGTTCGCACTTCGCTTTGAAATTCTCTATCCGCGTCGCTAAATGAAATGTCCAAGAAAAAATCCTAACTGTTAACTAACAAAACCCGTCTATTTTAACTTGAGCGAGCGGTCTCCACCAACGACTTACCCACAACTCGAATGGCGAGCGTTTCCTCCGCTCCCTCGAAAATAGACAGTACCCTGGCATCGGCGAAATAACGGCTGACATCGGTCTCCTCCGCATATCCCAATCCGCCATAAAGTTGTACCGCCTCCCTTGTGACCCATTCCGCAGCACGACAAGCGAGCAGCTTGACGAGGCTGGCCTCCATCGCCCCGTCACCCTCATCCATCAGTTTTGCCACCGCCTGAGTGAAGGCTTTACACGCGACGATCAAACTTCCCATCCGCGCTATTTTGGCTGAAGACACCGGGTATTCCGCGACAGGCTTCCCAAACACCTGTCGGCTTTTCGCATATGCGGAAGAAGATTCAAACGCGGCGCGCATCAAACCGCACGCGCGGGCGGCGGTCTGCAGTCTCCCGCCCATAAAGCCCCGCATGGTGAAGTAGAAACCCTTGCCCTCGCCGGCTTCTTCGCCGATCAGATCGGCATCCGGCACGAAGTAGTTGTCATAAAACATCTCATAGGAGTGCATCCCGCGATAACCGAGTGTCGCTATTGCACGCCCACTGATGGATCCCCCTTGTGCTTGGGTGTGGGCAAAGTCATGACCGTCGGTGGTCGGCTTTTCCACGACAAAAAGCGAAAGCCCCTTGTGCGGCGGCTTCACCGCGGGGTCCGTGCGTGCAAGCACCAGAATGAGTCCCGCTTTACCGGCAAACGTACACCAGGTTTTGCCACCGTTTAGAAGCCACCCTCCGTCTGTGCGGGTGGCCTTGAGGCTTACATTCGCGACATCCGACCCGGTGTTGGGTTCGGTGACCGAGATAGCACAGAGTGGTTCACCGCTAGCGATACCCGGGAGCCAACGCGCTTTCTGCTCCTCCGTGCCGCCCTCAAGAATCGCTCTTGCCATAATTTCGGGGCGGGTGATCAAACTCCCCGCCGCGCCTAGAGAACCTCGCGAAAGCTCTTCGGTAACCACAACCATACCCAGACTGTCTTCATGGTTATCGGGCTTCAGGCCTCCAAAACGCACGGGCACCGACAAACCGAAGCACCCCATGTCTTTCAGCGGCTCCAGAATTTCATCGGGAATAATCAAATCCTGTCGGTGGATCTCCTCTGCCAACGGTTGCACGACTTCGTTCGCAAAGTCATGGAAGGTATTGCGCATGATGGCGTGTTCTTCGGCGAGTTCCGCCTCCGGAATGCCTACCTGAAGAAATTCGCTGCCTAATTCAGACAACGCTTCCGGGCTCATGAGATCGGTGATGGCATCTGGCAACGGCGGAAAGTCTGCGGTGGTCAAACCGTACGCCTTGGGCCGCATGGATAATCGATTGCGTGTGTTTAACACGGTCTCGGCAACAAAAAACGCAGCCGCCCGCTCGCTTAACGGATCACCACTTTCCAGTTCAGCTGATAACGCATCACACGCCGCAATTTCTGCCTGACAGAAGGCCAGATCGTAGAGTTGCACTTGTTCGCCATCCAGATCTCCACTGAGATTCCGGGCAGCCCGTTGGACCAATTGTTTTGTCTCTGCGAGCACTTGTGCTCTGATTTTTGTATCTTCTTTTTGCATTCGCCCATTCTAAGGCAAGAGCGCGTAGAATGGATGACTCAGCCGCAATTGCTTTAGCTTCGTGAATCAAAATCAGGTAACCGACAAAACTGTGCTCGATGTCAGAGCGTACTTTTTAAGCCTCCAATCACAGATTTGTGCCGCGCTGGAAGCGGTAGATGGGCAGGCAAGCTTTTCTCTGGAGACGATCGAGTCAGGCAACGGTGGACTTGCTCAACCGCGCGTGCTGGCAGATGGGCGGCACATTGAAAAGGCGGCCGTACAGTTTACCCACAGCCTCGGCGACGCCCTACCGCCCGCCGCCAGCGAGCGTAACCCACACCTTGCCGGTCAACCATTCCAGGCAACCGCCATTTCACTGATCGTACATCCACGTAACCCGCATGCACCGACAACGCACATGAATGTGCGGTTCTTCTACGTCGATGCTGATGAGCCGCATTGGTACTTCGGTGGCGGTTTTGACCTGACTCCCTTCTACCCTGTCGTCGAAGATATCGTGCATTGGCATCGCACCGCGCAGGAGGCTGTTGGGCACCACTATCCGGCAATGAAAGAACTTTGCGACGACTATTTTTACCTCAGCCATCGCCAGGAGTGTCGCGGTGTCGGAGGGATATTTTTCGACGATTGGACGGAGGGCGGCTACGCAGACTCCTTTGCGCTGGTCCAACGCGTGGGTGATGCGTTTCTACCGGCTTACCAGCCGATTCTGGAACGACGTGTAGATACACCGTTCACCGACGCCCAGCGTGACTTTCAATTGTACAGACGCGGTCGCTATGCCGAGTTTAATCTGGCAATCGACAGAGGCACAAAATACGGCCTGCAGAGCGGTCGTCGCGTTGAATCCGTGCTCGCGAGCCTGCCGCCACTTGCCGCTTGGAAATACAACTACCAGGCACCTCCGGGCAGTCCAGAAGCCGAGCTCACAGAGTACTTTTTACAGCCGCGCGACTGGCTGGGGACTGTGGATAACTCTGGGGATTAAACCCGAGGACATGTCACACAAGTGACATAAAGCCGATGCAATCTGAATTTTCCGAATATTATATTTATATAATTCAGTAAGTTATGGATATTTATTAGGTTGAAATCTACCTTTCCATAGCGCTGAACTTGCTTGTCAGGTGTGAATAAGTGGTACTGGAGCCCAGGATGATGGCATTGGCCAGAGCTTTGCCGTATGGCGGCAGCTCAGTTACCCGTAACCAAGGTCAACTTGTCGTTCACCTTGACCACCCCGCGCACGCCCGCGGTCAGTTCCACAATTTTCTGCCGGGCATAAGTGGACGGTACCCGCCCATAAAGTGTGACCTCCCCGCGATGCACTTCGACATTCAAGCTGAGCCCATTCACCTCAGGGTCACGGACGAGCACCCGCTTTACACTCGCCTGAATACCTACATCATCGGTAAATTCTCCGATGGTACGATTGCCATCTTCCCGATAGCCCTGGCAACCGGTCACAAGACCGAAGCACACTGTCAGACAGACGGTCAGTACTGCGAGTCGTAAGGTCATAAGCTTGCTCTTCTCTACCTAGCCGATGTTTCAGGGCGGAACCATAACCCAACAACGCCAGCCCTGACCAGCAATCGCACCGCTTATCGCAAAGCATCGGCCCTACCGCGTCAAGCTCGACTCCAGGCGCTGAGCATCGGACAATGCCGAGACACGGTTTTAGTAATGGGAGAGACAAGGTGGCCGACTACACAACCCTTGCAACCGGTTTGAAGTTTCCAGAAGGTCCGATCGCGATGCCTGACGGTTCAGTCATATTGGTAGAAATCGCGCGTGGCACGCTCACTCGTGTCACGGCGGATGGCGAGGTGGACGTGGTCGCTGAACTCGGTGGCGGTCCCAACGGTGCAGCAATCGGCCCGGACGGACACTGCTACGTCTGCAACAACGGCGGCTTCCAGTGGCACGAACGGAACGGCAAGCTTTATCCGGGCGAAACACCGTCGGACTATACGAGTGGACGCATCGAGCGGGTAAACCTTGAAACGGGTGCCTTTGAAGTGCTCTACAGTGATTGCGACGGCGAACCTTTAAAGGGACCGAACGACATTGTGTTTGATCGTGACGGCGGCATGTGGTTTACCGACCACGGTAAGACGCGTGCACGCGACCGCGACAGAACAGGCGTTTTCTACGCGCACGCAGACGGGTCGCACATCCACGAAGCCATCTTCCCACTCGAAGGGCCCAATGGGATTGGTCTATCCGCGGATGAGACTGAGCTGTACGTGGCCGAAACGGTGCCAGGGAGGCTCTGGGCATACCCCCTTACAGGGGCTGGTGTGGTGGATACCCAGAACCGACGCCTCCTCACGGACCGGCCCGGATATCACATGTTTGATTCGCTTGCTGTGGACGCCGATGGCGGGGTCTGCGTAGCCACCCTTCTCGACGGGGGTGTTACCACCCTCTATCCGGATGAGCGCCCGCCACTTTTTATACCCACACACGATCGCATGACAACAAACATATGTTTCGGTGGAGAGGGCTTAAAGACCGCGTTCATCACCCTTTCGAGCATCGGCGAATTGATTTCCATGCCCTGGCATACGGGCGGTCTGGCACTGAATTTCTGACCACAATTTCACATTGGCATTCCGCGCGACGGTCGCATAAGATAGCGCGCTTGAACACGCACGAGGGGTAGGCATGCGTAGACCATTTGGAAGAGGCCGCGAAGAAGAAGGCGGCGAACAGATCAACCTGACACCGATGTTGGACGTCGTGTTCATCATGCTCATCTTTTTCATCGTCACAGCGACGTTTGTGAAAGAGGTCGGCCTGGACGTGAACCAGCCGGATGATGACAAGCCAAAAACCGTTGATCCCGATAAAAAGAGTATTGTGGTGCGGATCACTAATCGCGACCGGATTATCATCGCCCAGCGCGATGTGGACTGGCGTTCAGTACGTGCGAATATCGAACGACTGCACGCTGAAAACCCGGAAGCGCCGGTGATCATCCAGCCCCACGAAGACTCGACAACAGAGGCGATGATCCACGTCATGGACTCAGCCAGACAAGCGGGGGTTTACAACGTCAGTCTTGCCCAGAACTGACGCTGCCGTAAACGGAACACAAGGCCGGCTAGTCCGGCCTTTTTTGTCGGCGGAATAAAATCCGATGAACACAATCGATCTTAGAAGCGACACGCTCACACAACCGAGCCCTGCGATGCGGGCGGCCATGGCCGACGCTGAAGTGGGTGATGATGTCTACGGCGAAGACCCCACCGTTAATACATTGGAAGGGTTCGCGGCTGATCTCCTCGGCAAAGAAGCCGCGTTGTACATGACAACAGGCACACAAGCCAATCTAGTGGCGCTGCTGACGCATTGCGGACGCGGGGATGAGTATATTGTCGGCCAGCCCGCCCACAATTATCGTCTGGAGGGAGGGGGTGCAGCAGCGCTTGGCGGCATCCAACCCCAACCTCTCGAGGTGAATGAGAATGGCGAAATGTCCGTTGCGGCCATTGCGGAGGCAATCAAGCCCGACGACTTCCACTTCGCGCGTACCCGGGTTGTAGGGCTGGAAAACACGCACAACGGCACGGCCCTGGACAACGCTTACATCGGCCGGGTGCACACCTTGTGCCAGACTCGAGATCTGGCTTTGCACCTTGATGGCGCGCGATTTTTTAACGCGGCCGTCGAAAGCGGTGTTACGCCCGCACAATTGGCGGACCCGTTCGACAGCATTTCGATCTGCCTGTCCAAAGGTCTTGGTGCCCCGGTGGGCTCACTGTTGGTAGGCAGCTCCGAATTTGTAGCCGCGGCAAGACGGTGGCGCAAAGTTGTGGGCGGTGGTATGCGGCAGGCGGGTATTGTCGCGGCTGCCGGATTGTATGCACTAAAGAACAACATCGACCGTATGCGGCAGGATCACACACACGCAGAGATGGTTGCAGCAGCTTTGCGAGCCAGATATGGCGACCAGGCTGTAAAGCAGGCGACCAACATGGTGCACCTGGATATCGACCCGGGGGCTTACACCCAACTGCGAAACCACCTTGCCGACGCAAACATCCGGGTCGGTCGACCACGCTGGGTGTTCCACCTCGATATTCATCGAGACCATGTGGAACGCCTTGTCGAACAGATTCAGGCGCTTGGTTAGCCGCGCAGGACTACGCCTAGAGCTGATTCGCCAGCCCGACGATTGCACCCGAAATAAGCGTGACAATAGTTCCACTAATCAATGATTTAGGTGCTATTTTTAATGTTTCTTGCCGTCTTTCCGGCACAAGTATATGCAGACCTCCAAGGAGAATTCCCAGGCTGCCGAAGTTGGCAAACCCACACAGGGCATAGAGCAGGATCAAGCGGCTCTCAGGCGCGAGGTCATGTTGAATTGACGCAAGGTCGATATAGGCCACCAACTCATTGAGCACAAACTTGGTCCCGAGTAATGCGCCTGCCTGGGTGGCATCCGCCCAGGGAATACCGATAAGCCAGGCAATCGGCGAGAGCACCCACCCCAATAGACTTTGCAGGGTCAATTCACCGTCGGCAAACGGCAACCACCCGAGCAAGCCATTGGTAATCGCCACGAGGCTGATCAAGACCAGCAACATGGCACCGACGTTTACAGCAAGGTTCAGACCGTCCGTTGTGCCTCGCGTGACGGCGTCCATAAACGAGTCATAGCCGAGCGAATCCGCGTCGACATGCGTGGCCGCCTCGGTTGGCGCCGGGTACATGATTCTCGCTACGTAGATGGCGCCAATTATGTTCAGAAGCGACGCACTCAGAATATGACCCACCACCCCGGGCAACATGTCTTTCAGCACACTGGCATACAGGATCATTACCGAACCAGCGACGGTGGACATCCCGAAGGTCATAACCGTGAAGTATTCGGTCCTGGACAGGTTGCGCAGGTAAGCACGTATAACAAGTGGGGTCTCGACCATCCCCAGGAACAGCGATGCCGCACCGGAAGTACCGAGCGCGCCACTGACACGCAGCGTTTTCTGCAGCGCCCAGCCCACGCCTCGCACCACAGCGGGCAGAACACGCCAATACCAGAGGATCGCGATAATGGCAGAAAAAACGACAACCTGAGGCAGAACCCGGAAGGCAAAAAGGTAGGTTGCAGCCGTTGGTGTTGGCTCAAATGGTAGCGCACCGCCGCCCAGGTAGCCGAATAGGAAGTCGGTACCGGCTTGCGTGCCCTGCTCTATCGCGGCGACCAGGCTGTTCAATATTAAAAGCGCATCGGCTATCCACTCAACTTTCAACAGCACCACAGCCAGAATGGCTTGAATCGCAAACCCGAACAGCAACAGGCGCCAGGGAATGTTTCTGCGGTCCTGGCTGATGGCCCAAGCAAGAAACAACAGCAGCGCGATACCGAGAAATGCCTGCATCAGTCGATCACAAATAGAGTCAGAAGATGATCATCATGGGCCTGCCAGTACCCTACACCGCGCTCTAACAATTCGTTGGGCGCATGCTCGCCAAGATATCTGATTGCAAACGTTTTCGTTGCTTCGTCGGGAATGATTTCAGCCTCCTGAAAGCCGATAAATTTTTCGCCGTGTGGGTAAATGGCCTTATAACCTGCTTCTTTCGCCGAAAACATCATGGTCGCCAGATGCGGAGCGGCCGCAAGCAGCCTTTGTTCGGAAGCGGTGAACAACTTCGAATACAAATTGGGCTGAACTCGATCAACTCGTTCGATGTCGATGCCTACCGCCCTCAGGCTGCCTGACAAGACGACACCAGCCAAGGTTTGAGAATGGGTAATACTTCCCATCGCACCCGGTGGCCAGGTGGGTACCCGTTCCCTGCGGCCTACCGCACCTACGGGAAAACCAAGCAACTTCTGAGCCCGATGCGCTAGAAAGCGACCGGTGGAGTAACTCGCCACGCGCTGAGGATGCATCTCCTCAAGTCCTTCGCGCTCAGCTTGCAACAGATCAGACTGATAGTCCGCAATGCGCGCACAAACAACAGCAGAATCGGGATGTTCGATCCCTTCGATCTCAAGTTTTTCCAGATCGTTCTGCAGGAACTCCCACAACACGAAACAGCCTCGCCTATTCTGACCAATCCGTTACCATCCACTAATTCGTATGCCATAACAAGATAGGAACATGTCGCTTGTATGTCGCTTCTGGAGGTGCGTGGGGTAAATGACCAAGGTTCTACTTTTGAATGGATGCTCCAGCGCAGGTAAAACAACGCTTGCGGAAAAGCTGCAACAATACCTTCCCGAACCGTATCAATACGTTTCTCTCGATCAGTTTCGGGATGGCATGCCGATGCGCGTGCGAGGACTGAACGCGCCACAAGGGTCGGAAGGGGCACAAGGCTTGAACGTCGTGCCAACCTCATCTGGTTTAACCGAGATCCGCTTTGGCAGCTATGGACGCGAGGTATTGAAACAAATGCGCCGTTCCATTGCCGGATTTGCCGCAGCGGGCATCAACGTTATCGTCGACGACCTGCTTCTGGAGCAGCAGTTTCTGGATGACTACTGTGCGGTTTTACCGCTTGAGACTACGTGGTTTATCGGTGTCCACTGCGACCTTGAGATTATCGAGCAACGTGAAGCTGCTCGCCCTGGACGTTTTCCAGGCACAGCCACTTCTCACTATGAACGCGTCCATCTTCATGGCGCCGGTTACGATCTGGAAGTAGATACGTCAGCGACCCCAGCCTTTGAGATCGCCCAGTACATTGTGGCGCAGCTCAACGGGAGGCCTGAGGCGCTGCAACGGTATGTGGCGAGTCGCCAACCAGGCTGAATTCAACCCTGAAAAGGTCAGCCGAACCTGTACCATCCCGCCGCTCTCGAGATATATAGGCGATATTGTTGCTGCCTTGCGCAAACGTGATGGCCTCCCGCTGGCCCAGGTGCGGTAACGGCAACAAAACTGGCGCGGCGCTGATATCCGCCAGGTCGAACAGAAGCGCTGGCTTATAGGTTGTCACTAACAAGCGATCTCCAGCCACGTCCATTCCCGAAGGCATGTACCGGTAACGCGCATTTGAAGGGTATTGGTAGTAGTCGCGGTGCGTTGGTTTAGGAAATCCGCTCAACTCGGCCACTTTCGTTGCGCGCACTTCACCCTGGGCATCAAGCGGCACGCTGTAGAGCTCGGGGGGATCATGGCGCTTCGATAGCAAAAGGATCCGGTCCCGTGCAATGTCTACTGCGATCGCCTCACAATCCCTGGGACCGTCGGGGTATCGCACCACCAACTTTTTGTCAGGCTGTGTCTCGAGGAGTGTCAGATCTGAGGGTTCTTGTACAAAAATGAGCTCTACATAGGGACGCCAGCGAAAGTTGTCGCCAACATCGGCAACGATCAACGTTGCCTTGCCTTCTGAGTTGATGAACGTATCCAAAGCCTCCCAATCCAGGAGCTCAGTATTGGTCAAGCGCATCCGCGCACGTGTCCCGCCTCGTGAGTCCAGGCCAAATATTTCCGCATCGCCACCGCTGTCATTAATCGACCACAGGAGATCGGGGTGGATAAGGCTTGATGCGAGCCCGCTCGACTCGGCCAGATCCAGTTCATCGATATCACCCGTCCAGGTCACATTGACTTTCTGTGCCTGCACCAGCGCTTCGTTTGACTCGACAGGCTCAGGTTGTGCTGCTACCAGGTGACTGAGCGCGTTGCCGACATCGAAGTTGTTGCTGTAACCGTAGGCGATGAAAAGCACTATCGGCATACCCACAACGACAGCACCCAGTATTACAAGTGTCAGGAAAGCCTTTTTCATAGCGGTTTATGGTCTTTCGATCCGAAATCTCTCTGGTCCGATCAGCACTCAACAATCGGTGCCTTGATAAATGCTACCATGAGGACCGTCAGGACTTCAGGGAGAACGGGTATGAGTGAAGAGTCTATTCAGTTGCTCGGGCAGCTGATCGACACGGCGGAAAACATCGTTTGTTTCACTGGCGCGGGCATCAGCACCGAATCGGGCATACCTGATTTTCGCAGCCCGGGTACCGGCTTGTGGAACAAAATTAAGCCCATTCAATTTCAAGACTTCATGGCCTCGGAAGACGCTCGCATCGAGTCCTGGCAGCGTAAGTTCTCCGGCGATCGCACCATGGAAGATGCGTCCCCCAACCAGGGCCACTATGCACTTGCGCGTCTGGTTGAACTGGGCAAATGTAGAGGCATCATCACGCAAAACGTGGACAACCTGCACCAGCATTCTGGCGTGCCGGACGATCAGGTTGTTGAGCTTCATGGCAATGCGTCTTACGCCTCTTGTCTGAGCTGCGCCATGCGCTATGAACTCGCGGACCTGGAACAACAGTTCAAGCAGTTGGGCAACGTACCACCCTGCACTGCCTGCGGCGGTATCATAAAAACCGCAACCATCTCTTTCGGTCAATCTATGCCGGAACGGGAAATGCAGCTTGCCCAATCTCTCACCGAAGCATGTGATTTGATGATCGTACTCGGCTCGTCACTCACCGTGTATCCGGCCGCTGGATTTCCGGAGTATGCGAAGCGCATGGGCGCAAAACTCGCAATCGTAAACCGGGAAGAAACACCATTAGATGCATACGCCGATGTTGTTGTGCACGAACAAATCGGCCCGACCATGGCCCTGGTAGCGGGTCTTAACTGACACTCAGAGTACAAGCATACGGCCCAGCCGCTGCAGTTCACTCAAAGAGCTCAGTCGTTCAACCTGGTGGCAGTAAGGTGCAAACTTAAGCATCTCGGAGTCACCGGTACCCCAGGTTTCTCTCAACTCCGGATTGAGCCAGATCAGTCGCCGGCTCCGTGAACTGATCTCCTTAAAGACAGACAATTTGTTCGGGTACAGGTTTGAGCGTGCGTCACCAAGCACTATAACCGTCGCACGACTGTTGAGATCGCTGCCCACCGAGCTTCGAAATTGATTGAACGCAGCACCATAGTCTGTGGTTCCACCGCCAAACGCCTGAATGATGCGCTCTATCGCCAGAGGTGCAGCGTCTTCTTTAAGGGAAGCCGTGACCTCCCCCAAGGTGTTGGAAAACGCAAACACCCTGGCGGTAGGGAGCTCTGCGCGCAGGTGCCACAACATCAGCAACAGAAAACGTGCTATACGACCGACACTTCCGGAAACATCACATAGGAACAAAATCGCTCCTTCGGTCTGTTTTCTATGCTTCCAGCGAACGTCCAGCGTCGCGCCATCGAAAGCGATATTGCGGCGCAAAGTCTGGCGTACATCCAGAGCGTGCGGGCGTGAGCGTTTACTTTTCCGCCGGCGTTTACGCTTCAAACGCTCGGCGATTTCAGCCACATGCCCCGCTATCGCATCATCATAGTCCTTTGGAATCTGCGCCAGATTTCCCGCGAGTGCAGACTCGAGAAGCAATTGCGCCGGGGGATTGGCGGCAGCCAGTTTAAACTGCGTGTCGGCCGTGCGTTGAATTTGCGCGGATAAATACCGTTTGACGTAGCCCAATCCCGGCAATCCACCGTTCAACTCACCCAGGTTGAGGCGCGCAGCAACATCGTCAACCAGCCGCCGCTTGGCTCGCAGTGTTTGGACGTTTGCTATCCCACCCTCGGTCACAGCCTGATAGACGACTTGAGCCACATGCACGTGGTCGCCACTCAACACTGCTCTCACCAGCTGCTGCAATTCGGGTGCAAGGTCTCTGGTCCGCTCTTCAAGTTCGTCTTCGTCAATCTCATCAATCAACGTGCGCAGCGGTTTTTCTACTGAGCTCAGCGGGTCAAAAAACAGCTGAAAACATTCATCATAGCGCGCTTGCTCGGTAGGAGACTTTGCCAACGCAAAACCCAGCGCACGTTGCAGGTGTGCCCTGTCATCGAGTCCCACGTGTTCGGCGATAGCCAGAGCATCCAGTGTTTCCGCAGGACTGACAGCTAGTGCCCTGTCTCGTTAATTCGTTGAATTATGATGAGCCCAGAAACGTCAAGAACAAGGCGTTTCCCGCCGCTCATGTCGGGACATTAGCAAGGGGAACAACGCGGTTATTGGCGTTTCTGGGCCACCCGAAGGGCGCGCCCCGCAAGCCCTGTGGCGTTGTTGTGCCTCTAGGAAAGGTACCCGACCTGTCCGTCGAGACACGCCTAGCCACAGACCTTGCGGGACACGTCATAATTCAACGAATTAACGAGACAGGGCACTAGTCCCGCGTTGCGCAGCGCGTGGACAAACCTGGCAATCGTCTGTTCGACGGACGTCATTGTTTTCATTTGTTTGATAAGTCTACACTCGCTACACACGCGTGTTTATCACCACCCTCAGATACCAACTCAAATGGAAAACAGAGCCACCCAGGTTATCGAAAAGCTGATGCCACACTGGTCTTTGGCAGGGGTTGAGGTCTGCGAGTTCCTGCCGGGTGGTTACAGCAACCTGAATTATCGGGTTGTGTATGAGAACGAACAGTTTGCGCTGAGGATCACGCCCGAAAAAACCCGGACAGCGGAGCAATACAGTCGCGAGGCTGCCTACGTCGCGCAGCTGCCGGAAGGTCTTGCCGCGCAAACCGTCGCCTTCGATTCAACCCATGGGCACATGTTAAGCAAGTGGATAGAGGGAACGCTGCTGATAGATTTCTGGGCTGGGGAGGATGTCGAGGTGTTAGCAGCTTATCTAACCGAGCTGCATCACAGCCTCCCTCCCACAACATGGACCTACGACGTAAATGCCGTGATCGAATCATATTCGGGCACGGCACCTGAGCCGCCTTTTGAACCTGAGGGAAATGTCGTATGCCACAACGATCTGAACCCATGGAATATTATCGTGACACCGGATGGACATTGGACGACGCTGGATTGGGAAATGGTTGGGCGCAACGATCCCCTGTTTGATCTGGTCACTTTGCACCAGGGTTTGGGACTGCCTGAGACAACCCTCATGCCTCTAGCAGAGCTCTACCTTGGGGTGCCTCCCAGCCCTCACGCAGTGCTGGCCGTGCTTAAAACATTCTGGCTAAGGGAGTGGGCCTGGGCGAAACATCAACTGGCAGCTGGAAACACACGGCAGGAAATCATCGACCAGGTTGCCGACGCAAAGATGAAACTCGCTGCTATCCCCGCCCTGCGTCTCTGATCAAGTTGATGGCGCACTGGACTCTTGCATCCCCATTGCCATGGACGATGCCATAACGCACGCCACGCTGTTCAAGATCATCGCGGTACAGATTGAACAGTCGATCACGATCCAGAGGATTCTCCCTCAGCGGATCTTCGCACCATGGGATGTCAGGCTGACAAAGTAGATAAAATTTGTCGGTCATGGCTTGCGCCAACTCGATGAGCGTGTGTGGCAGCGCACCGTACTTCTCACGCCACCAGATGGTGATCACTTGAATGTCTGTATCCGCGATGACCAGGTTGAGAGATGTGGCTGCATCGCGCTCGTGTGTTGCCTGGGTAACGGCAATACGCAGAAGGTCTGAGGGCAGATAGCTACGCCCAAGTGCGGCCACGTACGCTCGCGCATACTCTGGAACGAGGGTCGGTGTCTTCCCGGCAAACCCCTCCGCATATCGCCCCCCACCTGTCAGTTTGGTCACAACGGCTTCTGCCAGACTTGATTTGGCGGTGCTTTCCGGTCCGGTCAGGACAATGGTCATGCCGGGTAGGGATCAGCTTGCAGGTGCAGCCGCCATGATCGATATCCCATGACGGCCATCGGTATGTAGATGGCGTACAGCGCGGCCCAGAAGTAGAGATCGCCGTCATCGCCCGCCTTGATTAGATAAAGAACAACCGATATCACGTTGACAACAAACCACAAGAACCAGCTTTCCATATACTTGCGCGCCGACATCCACATTGCGACAAAACTGCAGACGGTTGTGAAGCTGTCGGGATAAGGCAGCGATGCATCCGTAAAGTTGGCAAAGTACCAACCCATGCCAAATGTGCCTGCAGCGCCGATAATCACGAGCCAGACCCACTGCCCTTTCGGCACCCAAGTTACCAGGAGTTCGTCCTGTGCTCGGCGAGCGGCACCGCCATACAGCCAGAAATACCAGCCGTAGGCGTTCATAAGTACGTAGTAAAAATTGAGGAGCACATCCGCATAAAGCCCGACGCCGTACATCGCGACGACAGAAACCACAGCGTAAATCAGACCCACCGGGAAGGTGAGGACGTTTTCTCGAATCAGCAGCCAGACGCAGACAACGCCCGAGATAAAGCCGGTTAAACCCAGCCAGTTGGTGAGTATGAACTCCATGGGGGTGGCAGCCTGCCCAAAGCCAGGCACGGAAGCAAGCGCTTCCAGGAGACCAGGAACTTCTGAGGAAGGTTAGTCGAACGTAAACTCAAACGTCCCGTCTAACAATCGCACACAGCGATAGTTCAACTGAAACGGGACCAGGCGACCATTTAACAAAAGCTCATCTGTAAGCTGACTGCTCATACTTTCATCGTACGGAACAAACACTTCATCCGTCTGATTGATCTCACGGGTCATGACTTCTGGCATATCTAATCCTTTTCTGCCTGCTGTGGTTCCTTCCACTGAGCCTACATTTGAGCCTAAATTTGGGCCTGAGTTTTTCGTTGCTAAGTTCATGCTGGTATTAAAACAACACAAAAATGACCTTCAGCTGAACAAAAAGTGAGGCTCGTGCGTTAATCATGGAGAAATAAACGAGACACACATTTGATCTGTGTCACAGCTTTCCCCACACGCCGTGAAAAACGTTAAAATGATGTGCGTTAACAGCAACTTAACGGTGCGTGAGTTGGCAAAATTGATCGCCATAGTTGAGGATGATCCGGATCAGCGTTCGAACTACACGGATGCGATCACCAAAAAAGGCTATTCCGTAAACGCCTACGGTGGGCGCGAAGAAGCGCTTGAAGGTATAGAGCAGGAACTACCGGACCTCGCGATTCTCGACATCATTTTAGGGGAAGAAGTCGATGCAGGCTTTCAATTGTGCAGGGACCTCCTGGCCAAAGCGCCTGATCTTCCTGTCATTTTTCTCACAGAACGTATCGACGAGATCGACAAAATCTCGGGGCTGCGCCTGGGCGCCTGGGACTATCTCCCCAAACCGATTTCTCTGGACTATCTGGCCGAAAGAATTTCGTCGCTGCTGAGGATTAATGAGGCACGCCAACAGGGCCAGGAAGTAGAGTCAAACTCATCCCGACAGATTGGCGATTTAAGCCTGGATCAGGACGCCTTACTCGCCTCCTGGCGGGGCGAACGGATCGATCTCTCAGGCACTGAGTTTCGCATGCTGGCCAAGCTTGTGCGTGCACCTGGACACGCCGTCAGTTATGAGACGTTGATGAACGCCACGATGCAAAGTTTGGTCACCAACAATACGATCAACACGCACATGCGCAACATCCGCAAAAAATTTGAGAAAGCCGATCCGGATTTCTCATGCATTAAAAGTGAGTACGGTTACGGTTACCGCTGGTCGCAACAATGAATCTGTTAGAGCGTATTCGAGGACCTAGACTGGGCACCAAAATCGCCCTGCTCGGCCTCGCGTTGCTGATCATTCCATTTTTCTCGTACCGCCAGCTGGTGCAAATGGAACAGTTGCTTATTCTGATTCAATCTCAGGCGCTTCAGCTTCAAGCACAAAACATCTCCACGCTGTTCAACGGTCGCGATGATCTGTTTGATGATCTGCCGGTTACGCTCGAGCAATTTGAACCGCTTTATGCCCACGCTTTGCAGGCGCCCGTTCGTTTGGACGGGGTCGCCGACGAATGGCCAGACTCGCTGAACGATGAGTACATCAGCTTCCGATCCAATCGCGAAAACTACGACGGTGATTTCAGCTTGCTGCTGGGTGAACGCGAAGGTCAGCTGTACGCTCACATGCGGGTCCGCGACGACAATCTTGTGTTTCGTGATCCCGAATATCTGCGCTTGGACAATGCTGATCACATCCGTCTGCAGTTCATCCCCCCGGACGGCGACGAAGGTCGGATTACCCTTATGCTGCAGGAAAACGAAACACTGACTGGGTTCTCCATGGATGCCGATTGGCGTTTTGCCGAAACCGGGCAGGCAGACAATCGTGTACAGGGGCGCATGCGCACTATCGAAGGTGGCGTGGAAATTGAGTTCCGCTTTCCCATCGAGTTGTTAGGCTCACGACGCTATTTCGGGGTTAACTGGGTCGACATAGATGATTCTGTTGCAAGAGAGCCTGTCGGTATCACACAAAGTCTGCCAACCGGAAACAAAGAGGCCTTCAACCTCGTGGTGCTGCGTACGCCGGAGGTCAGGAATATCGTCCAGGGTCTGGGTTATTCCGGCGCGCGCATCCTCGTAATCGACGCACAGCGGCGAGTGCGCGCAGAGGTGGGGTCTTTGTCAGGATCAACCGCGCCCCAGGAAGTTACATGGCGCACGCGTCTGGCTGCACTGTTTAACGAAGTACGGCCATGGATACACGCGTTGTTTACGGGTGAAGATTACGATGATGCCACCGCTGTGCCGAGCCAGGACACCGCGGCCGACGTTGCCATCGCTGAGAGCCTATCTGGTGAGCCCATCGCTTTGCACAGTCGAGTTGCAACAGATCAGGAGGTCATTGTTGCCACCTACCCCATCGTGGCCGCCGACGAAGTCATTGGCGCGGTCCTGGTTGAGCAGAACATCGATGAAATTGTTTCCTTTCAACGCACCGCACTAGAGGAAGTGATCCTCGTTTCCGTGTTCTCGCTCTTGATCGTTCTGACCGCGCTCCTCGCGTTTGCCGGTCGTCTGGCCTGGCGTATTCGCAACCTGCGTCGCGAAGCCAGTGCTGCCATCGATTCCTACGGACGCCTTAAGACCCCCGAGCTGACCAACGAGATGTACGCTGGGGATGAAATCGGCGACCTCGCCCGTGCTGTATCAAACATGCTTTCTCGTCTGCACCGCCACAATACCTTCCTGGAAAACATGCCGCGCACACTTCGGCACGAAATCAACAACCCGCTGAACACGATGAGCACATCGTTGCAGAATCTTGAGATCGAATATCCAGACCTTGTCGATAACAAGTACCTGGACAGCGCGAAACGTGGGGTTCACCGAATCGGCTCCATTGTTCAAAACCTGGCGGACGCGGCCAACCTGGAAGACGCCCTCGAAGCAGAGGAAATGGAACTGATAGATCTCAACGAGCTGTTAAGTGCCTATGTCGCTAACTGCAATCTGGCGCATACAGCGTGCAGCTTCGAGTATCACGGCCCCGGCCACCCAGCTAAAGCGATGGTATCCGACTTCCGCATCGAACAGCTGATGGACAAAATTGTCGACAACGCGGTGGATTTTCATCGCAGCGATACACCGGTCCGCGTACAACTTGATTGTTATCCGGAATACATCCAGATAACGGTGGCCAATCGGGGGCCACTGCTGCCTGCCGAGCTTGAAGATGCTGTATTTGATTCCATGGTGAGCCACCGGGGGCAGCGCAATCGGCTGCACTTCGGGCTTGGACTTTACGTCGTGCGCGTCATTGCCGAGCACCATCAAGGCATCGTCAAAGCCAGAAATCTGCCGGATGGCTCTGGCGTCGCCGTCGTTGTTCAACTCCCTCTGGCGGAGCCTGTCGTACTGGGCGAGCAGCAGCCGATCATCAGCGAACGGGTTTCCGCCGGGTAGATTTTCGCGTTAGAAGCAGGCGTGCTCAGGTGCGTTGGTAGCGTGATTCAAGGGTCAGACCCTGACCATCAATGACACTCAGCGTGCCCTTTGCCACCAGATATTCGATTGCCGCCAACACGCTCCGCGCGGCCGCTGGATACATAAACTCAGGCGTATCTTTGTACATGAGCGGTACCATATCCAGAATGTTGTGCACGCCCTGGTCAATACACTTGAGGATCTGCGTTTCGCGCTCTTCTCGGTGCGCTATAAAGGCGAGTACATGGGCTTTGGGATCATCGATTACCGGTCCGTGCGTAGGCCAGTAGAGTTCATCGTCCCGTTCCAGAAGTTTTTGCAGGCTCTCCATGTAGGCTGCCATGTCGCCGTCGGGTGGAGAGATGATCGACGTTGACCAACCCATGACGTGATCGCCAGTAAACAAAACCTTACTTTCTCTGAGCTGGAAGCACATGTGATTTGAGGTGTGACCAGGGGTGTAAACACACTCGACACTCCAATCGCCGCCCTCGATGATGTCCCCATCCTGGACAAGGACATCGGGCTGGAATTCCATATCGCCACCTTCTTCGACGGTAACGCCTTCCTCGAGCTTGCCAGCGCCGTGAGGCCCGTAGGCATAGGTCTTCGCATCGGTGTGCTCTTTCAACAACCGGCAGCCTGGTGAGTGATCCATATGAGTGTGAGTGACGAGAACGTGTGTGATTTCCTCGCCCTTTACCGCCTCAAGAATGGCGTTTATATGGACTGGATCAGCCGGGCCCGGATCGATCACCGCAACCTGACCGGTACCCAGGATATAGGTACCCGTACCATACAAAGTGAAGGGGCTGGGGTTCTCAGCGATCACTCGCCTAATTTTCGGACCTACTGCTTCCGAATTGCCGTATGCAAAATCCATTTTGCGGCGAAATGGGATTTCAACTGCCACCAGGAATCCAAGTGCAAATCAGGCGACGGAATATAGGCTCGCCAGTTTACAAAAGCAACCAGATCAACAAGACACTCACAACAACGGGAATGGCGAACAGACGTCTGTCCACACCAGCCAACCCTCCTCGCAATTGCTGTTGCAACTGGTCCGCCAAGGTAGCTGAGCGGTCCTCAACCAGAATAGCTGGGTGACGAAAAATCAGACGGGCCTCACCTACAGGATAAGCAGTATCAGGATGTAACTTCTGCGTAGCGCCGGTAGAACCTGGCGGAGCATTAATTTCGGTCAGGAAAACCCCGTCCGCGTTGAACTCGATTTGCGCATGTCGTTCGGCAATGCCCGGTCCATCGATGACCACGTCGCAAGCGGCACTCGCGCCTATCTCTGTCAAGCCCACCTTCAACGGGAACAGCGCCTGCTCGCCAGACGCATTGAGGATCTCCAGGTGGGGACCCGCCTGTGAACTCGGCTTAGTCTGGGGTCGCGGTTCTGTCCTCCCTGGAATCGGGACATCGATACGTTGCATCGGTTCGTTGAGGTTTGCCACCGGGGTCAGATCGCCACCTCGGCCGACTAACTGATATGAGATCCGGTCAAAGTTGATGCGGTCACCGTGAAACAGCCTCACGCCACCTTCCACTCTTTCGCCGTTCACCCGCGTTCCATTTGCAGATCGCAAGTCCTGTAGCCACACACAGCCTTCGCGCGCGATCATCCGTGCGTGAAAACGTGAGACGTGGGATTCCGCAAGGCTCAAGTCCGCCTTTTCGGACCTGCCAATTGAAACCTCACCGCTGATCTCCACCGAGCTACCATCCTCAGCTGCTAGCAGCCAGCGGTCCGGGGCATCCAACGATTCCACCTCGACACCCACCTGCATCGTATCCTGACCCACACTGAGTACGTCGCCGATGATCAACCGCAACGGACGGTCTACTTCATGGCCGTTGACGTTAGCTGTGGCGTTGGATAGCGGGATGAGGACTGGCCCTCGATCGGTCAGCTCAAATCTAAGGTGAAAGTCATTCACGTCTTCACCCGCGATCACGATGTCGTTGTCCAGGTGATTTCCTAACGTCATGTTACCCTCCAAGGGGATGACGTCGTCGTCAATGTAGATCAGGTATGTCAGCACTTCGGTCAAGCGATTTGTCCCTTAGATTTTTCCGTCCCTGTGCGACCTTTGACGTTCATTCTCCGTTGGTTAGCCTCCGGTAGATTCGGTCGGTCCTTCAGTCGCTTCTCCCTCGATGTCAGCACTTTCCCAACTTTCCCTCAAGTTTACCCAGGCTTCCACATCGGGTGTGATAGCCAAGGCAAGATCCAGGTAGGTTTTCGCTTCTTCGCGCAACGCAAAACTGTCAGCTTCCATCGCGACCTCAGCTAAACGCTCTGCGCACTCTTTCAGCAGTAACACCGCATCCAGATTACCAGGATCCAGACGCTGGACTTCACGGAGTTTAGCGACCGCGTTTTCTTCGGCGGGTGCCGTGAGAAATCCTGTTGCAATAAGTTCTCGCGCGTTGGCCAGGTTTTCTCCAATCGTTGCCTCGCGCAGCTTCTCGGCCGCAACCCTGCGATCTATCTCATCCACACCCGCTTCCGGTAAACCAGCTGCTCGAGCCTGCACAACGAGCGTGTTGGCTTCATCAAGGAGACCCTCGCCAAGACGCTGCTCTACGGTTGCTGCGATCTGCGCCGTGATTTCATCCAGGCCCTGAGACGCAATCACGTTATTTGGATCCGTTGCCAAGACCCTCTGATAGAGTTCCACCGCGTTTTCTCCCGGCGGGTCCAGCAGCCTGTTCTGTGACCGCAGTCGGCGGGCTTGCTGCAGAAGCTCTTCAATTGCTGCCCGCGCGGTCGTAGCTTGTGAAATGAGCTTTCTCACATCGTCCAACGCTGGAATTGAGGCATCCGCGGCAGTCGCCCTTTCCAGGTAACCAATACCCCGGTTCAATTCACCCTGATTGATCGCGGTTGTCGCCAATCCCGCGTAGTGCTGGCCAAGCTCCGTAAGTGCCGCGGTGGCAACGCTGTGCTCTGGCGCCAGACGCAGCACCTCCTGGTAGGCTTGGATTGCGGCCGTTGCACTCGGCAAATCCGACAGGCCATGGCTTTGCAGCAGTGCCTGTGTACTGGCCAATATACGTTCCGCACGCTCTCTGTCAGCGAGCGCAATCTGAAAGGAATCCCATTCTCTGTCTCCGGGAAATATGTCCCGCGCTTCCGTCAGACGGGTCGTCGCAAGCTCCAGATTGCCCTCGTCCAGAGCCGCCCTGACTTCCTCCTTCCAGTCACTGACCAAGGAAGCGAGCGTGGCCTGCGCCTGTTCGTGATCGGGGGCAATGGCCAGGACTCTTCGATAGGCGGCGACAATCGTCGCCAGCCCCTGGTTCGGGTCCTGGTGCAGTGAGCGCGCTTCATTCCAGGCTGTGTTAACAAGAGGGTCCTCCGTTAAGCCAAGCGTGCTCAAAAGGCGCTCCGTATCTACGAATTCGTTGTCCAGGTTCACGTAGAGCGCCACGCCGATGGCGGCGAACAACAGCGTCGACAAAACCACCAAGCGCGTGCGTCGGCGCTGGTGCCGGGCCTGGTGCCGCTCCTGCCGACTCGGGTCGCGGGGCGTCGACAGCAGAGAGCCACGCTCTAACGCTCTGATCTCTCCCGTGTTGACCGCCATGCTGCGGACCGTGAGCGGTGGCAGATCAGCCAGATGGCGAACCTCATCCAGCGCTTCGACAAATTCCTGCCCCGACTGGAAACGATGTTCCCGCCGCTTAGCGAGCGCGCGGTCGATCACGCTCTGCAACGCATCAAGGTGCGACGGCAGTCGCGGGATGGGATCCTGAAGATGTTTCAGGCCAACCTCTACCTCCTCCTCCGCCACGTAAGGCGGTGCGCCGGTGAGTATCTCAAACAGCAGCACCCCGAGGCTGTACAGGTCCGCACGGCTGTCGGTTGCATTTCCTGCCGCCTGCTCCGGCGCCATATAAGCCGCCGTCCCCAGTGCTACGCGCTGGCGTTTGCCAGCACTCGCCTGGTTAACGATCCGGGCGATGTTAAAATCGGCAAGGACCGCCTGACCTGCGGAGTTAAACAAAATGTTCTCCGCCTTGATATCGCCATGGACAACGTCGTGCGTAGCCATATGGTCGATCGCGCGGGCGATATCTTTCACAATTTTCAGAACCGCCTGCAAGGACAGGCCAACCTGCAGGCGATGGCGAAGGTCGCCACCAGGCAGATAGGCCTCCACCGAATAACAACGTCCATCGACCACGCCATGATCATAGAGCGTGACGATATTGGGATGATTCAGTTGCCGGTGGATCTCACAACCGGAGACGAAGCGCTGCGCCTCCGGCGTGTCTTCCGACAGATTTTCATGCAGGATTTTGGCAACGATCTCCAGTCCGTCGCTATTGCGCACCCCTCGATAAACTTGAAAGTCCTTGCTTTCAGTGAGCAGCGAGTTCAGAGAGATGTCGTGGATGATCATTGTCGGCAAATTACAATTGTTCGATGGGTTCCGCTTCAGGCAGATTGATGATCTCACCAGAAACCAGCTTGCCCAGTACAAGACGTCCTGACGGGACGAGCAGGTCTCCATCAAGGCTGACCGCTACACCACTCCCGTGCGCCAGCCCGTTAATGCAGGCGGTGTGCTCGAACATCCAGGAACGACCCAGGTGCTCCATTTGACAGCGCGGGACGGTCTGAATCGGGCGCGTTTCCTCCAGGACGCCGCCCACCCATCTTTGTATTTCGCTGCCTGTACCGTCGGCTGGTTGCACCTTCACTCCCCAACCGTTCATTTTACCCGCCTCAAACGAACCCCGAAAAATTGTACCGTCGCGCCAGTAGAACACGCCCGGTCCTGTTCGCTGATCATCAACAAATTGTCCCACATAGCGATTGCCATTCGGCCAAATGAAGACGCCGTGTCCAGTCTTCACACCGCCCACGAAACTACCGATGAACTGGCGTCCATCCTGCCACCTGAAGCTGCCCTCACCCTCCATGAGGCCATTAACAAAACCCCCGGTGTATTCGTCACCCGTCGCCCAGGTAAATGTACCCCGTCCCGTGCGCCGACCGTTTTCAAACATGCCGACATAGCGATCACGATTTGCCCAGGTGAACTCCCCCTGGCCATGGATGCGATTGTTGCTGAACTGTCCGATGTACCGGTCACCGTTCTGCCAGCTCAGTTGCCCTTCGCCTTCACGCCTGTCGTTAACGAAACTGCCGACGTAAACTCTTCCATCAGCCCACGAAAACCTGCCTTCGCCGTGCATCGTGTTGGCGCGAAACTCGCCTTCATATCGATTCCCATCGAGCCATTCATAGGTACCCCGCCCCTCCCTGAGCCCTTCACTCATATCGCCATCGTAGACATCACCGTTGGGCAACGTGATGCGGTCCGCGATGGCGAAACCTGCTGCGATCGAGCAGCTAAGAAAGACGACGAATCTGAATAGCATCACTTTCTTGGTCCGCAAGCACATCGGAAATGACCACAAGCTTTGCGCCTGCGGCCATGTGCTCACGTTGCTTGAGCACATCGAAGGCGCGTTGCAGCGTCTTTTCGGGGTCCGAACTGAATGCAGTTCGATAGGCGTACACGGCACGATTCATTGCGAGCCGTCGTCGTGTCTGGCTGTGGTTGGTGAACGCAAAAATCGGCACATGCATGGGTCTGGCGTTGGTGACAAAGTCGGCGGTAATACCGCGCCGGGTTATGACGACAATGCCATCCGCATCCAACGCTTCTGCGAGTGCAACCGCATGAATAGCAACATGCTGCTTGTCGTCATCAGGCTCCAGATCGTTTTCGTAGCCCAAACCCGGGAAACGTTCAGTTCGATCAGCAATCGCATCCAGATGTTCCACGCAACGAACCGGGTATTTCCCAACGCTTGTTTCGCCTGACAGCATGACAGCGTCTACCCCTTCGTAAATTGCATTGGCCACGTCGGTGACCTCCGCCCGTGTTGGTATCGGGTTATCTATCATCGATTCCAGGAGGTGGGTTGCCACAATTGATCGTCGCCCGAACTGAGCTGACGAATGCACTATGCGGCGCTGCACGTTTGGCAGATCAGCGATATTCGTCTCGATGCCCAAATCACCCCGCGCAACCATGACCCCATCAGACAATCTGACAATTTCGTGAACGTTGGCAACACCTTCCTGGTCTTCGATCTTGGAAATGATCCGTATGGTATTTTGTTTAGATCCAAGAAAGTCTCTGAGTTCCACCACATCCTCCGCGCGTCGAACAAACGACAGCGCGATAAAATCGACATCGTTTTCTACGCCAAACGCAATATCCTTCCGATCTTTGTCCGTAATAGCCGGTAAGTTAATGCGTACACCGGGAAGATTGACATGTTTACGTGAGCCCAGCGTGCCGCCATCAACGACCCGACAGGTCAGATGATTTTTGGTCTTTTCCAAGACTTCAAAATTCAGGAGCCCATTGTCGACTGTAACAATTCGTCCAACATCAACCACCTCGATCAGTTCTTCGTAATTGACGTGGATCGATTTGGATTCGACCAGGTCCGCATCGCGAACTGTCAGGCGGACCGTTTCGCCCTCCTTGAGTTGCATCGGTTGCTCGAGTACACCGGTGCGGATTTCAGGACCTTGTGTATCCAGAAGAATCGGCACGGGATATTCCACCTGACGGTTCAGCGTCTTGATCCAGCCGATAATTTTGAGCGCCGAAGCATGATCCGCATGACTCATGTTGAGTCGCACCACGTTCATGCCCGCCTCATAAAGCTCCTTGAGGGTGTCAAAATTTGCGGTTGCGGGTCCGATAGTGCAAATGATTTTGGTACGACGTTTACTCAACTCTGTCCTGATGGGTTCTCTATTGGTAATCGGGATTTTCGCACAGTGGTGCAAGTTTATCGCCTTTCTCACCTACTCTGTTTCGGAGAAGAGACGTGTTTTGCCCTGAGCTCTTCTGATTATCCGTCCTGCTGATCCCAGAACGACGCCGCAAGGTCGGCAACCTCATCTGCACGCGCTGCTCGGGGGTGCCAGTGACTTGGGAAGAACTGTTGTACGCGTCCATGACTGAAGCGAGGGTCAACCAGGCACACGATGCCTCTATCACCTGGTCCGCGCAGAAGCCTGCCGGCGGTTTGAAGGATCTTGGTAACCGCCGGGTACAGGTAAGAAACCAATTGTCCCGTATCCGGAAAGTCTGCCAGCGCTTCGTCTTCGGTGAAGTGACGAGCCTGCAGATCACGCTCGAGACTGGGAGGAACAAGCCCCAAGGTGACAACGATGACGCCATTTAAAGACAGGTCACTGAAATCAACTGATTCACCGAGGCTGCCACCCATAACAATGCCGAGGAGTGCGTGATCCTCAGCCGCAAAATCAGCGCTGAGTTGCGCCAGATCTGTCAGACTCGCGCCGGGGCTTTGCGAGAACGTTTTTAGATGACTTCCGCCACATGCGGCCATGACGTCTGCGAGGTATTCGTAAGACGGCATGGCCAGCAGGTAACGCCCTTTCTCCGCGGCGGTCAGACTCAGTATAAGTTCGACGAGGCGCGGAAGACTCGCTCGCCGTGACGCGAAGTAAGTTGAAACGTCATTCACCGCCATCACCAGCAACTGCCGAGCATCGAACGGGTTGGCAGCCCGTTCGGCTGCATCCTCTTCGGTCAAACCCTGCAATCGTTTCACCAGGGGCATCGGCGACAACGTCGCGGAGAATCTGACCGCAGATCCGTACTCGTGACTCACCCGGCGAAGATACTCTGCAGGATCAACCGCACACCAGGCGACGGTGACGGCCCGATCTGTGACTGTCGCGATACAGACAAAACTCTTTTCGATGATCCAGGTTTTTGCTCGTTCCCAACGGTGACAAGCGAAATACAGGTCTCGCAATTCCGGGTACTCGTCTAACTCCAGCTCCTCCTCCGCAGCGGTTTTCAGAAACTTTGTACACGCGCCATCTAAACTCTTCAGGTTTTCTACTTCGTGTTCCCCCGCGCCGTATTGTCGGCGGATCTTTTTTAACGCACGGTCTACCGACTTCACACGCTTGACCATCTCTGCATGCCCGGTTTTCGCCGCGACAGCGACGTGCCAAGTGGACAGTTCAACTCGCAACATCGATTGCGTGCGCGGCACTAATTGGTGCGCTTCGTCGATCAACAGATGCACATGCGGCTGTTCGATAAAGCGCTTCAAACGGACAACCGGATCAAAAATGTAGTTGTAGTCCCCCACTACCACATCCGCCCAGACGGCTGTGTCCAGAGCCAGTTCAAAGGGACACAGGGTGTGACGATCAGCAATAGACCGCAGCTCATCCACCCGCACAATGCCCAATTCCAGAACGTCATCCACCGCCTGCGGCAGACGATCAAAATAGCCCCGTGCGCGTTCACAGGTAGCGGCACCACAAGGCATGCCTGGTACGGGGCAGTACTTCTCCTTGGCGATGATTTCGACGGCCGAGAGCGCACGGCTGTCTGCGCCAATTTGCGCCAGCGCCCGGTAGGCAGCATCAGCGCCCGCGTTTTTTGCTGTCAGGTAGAAGATCTGTCGGTCTTCGCCCAGACCTCTTACGCTGGGATACAAAACGGACAACGACTTGCCGCTGCCGGTAGGTGCTTCCAACAGTAGATGCTCACCGTTAGCCTGCGCACGAAAAACCCGTCGAGCCGCCGCTTGTTGACCAGCACGAAAATTGGCGAAAGGAAAGTCACAGACATTGCTCCAGGCCGCTCGCGCCTTAACGCGATCTGCGTGCCGCATAATACGCGCCTCCCACAGCAGCAGGCAGAAACCCAGCAACGCAGCCATTTCAGCCTGGGAATAGTCTTTCGTGAAGATCCGTTGCTCGAACGTGTCAGGTTGGATGTAGATGAGCTTTACATGCCAGACATAGCTCGCATCCGACAGTTGATCTTGCCCCTCCAGATCTTCGTCTGCCTGACAACCGGCCGCCAACAGCGCCGCATACAGGCAGGCTTGTCCCATATCCTGCGGCTCGGGATCTTCGGGCAATGCGCCAACAGCTTTGTACTCTTCCACCCAGATAGATTTGTCGTCCGCCCGTATCCAGAGTCCATCCGCACGTCCATTCACAGCAAGCGAAACCCCTGCAATATCTACCTCCAGGGCTACCCGCACCTCCCGTTGGTATCCGGGGTCCGCAATCATCGATTGCGCGCGTTTCTGCACCGCAACACCTTCCTCTGGCTCGACGCTGCGCCCGCGTTTCTCTGGGTAAAGATCGCCCGCACGAAAAAGAAAACCCGCAAGGTCCCGCACACTGACGTTCCGCGGTCTCACGCCGTGGCTGCTCCTTTTCCAGCTAACCTGATGCTGAGAATGCGAGCGGGAATGTGCATGCGGGCAAACTCCTTAAACCACAAGCGCTGCCCGGGTTGCAGCTGATCATTCGGTCCCTTGACCTCTAAAAGTTCGTAACAACCGCGCTCGTCCAGCACAAAAAGATCGGGCAAGCCCTTGCGATACTGGTTGAGATTGCGAATGAGGAACCCGCAGATTGACCGAATGTCGCGCTCTGGAATCGAATGAAGAATTGTCGCTAGAGAAAGCCCAGCAAACAGTTGCCAGTTCACAAGTGCGTTGGCGACACCCAGTTTGTTGTCAAACACTCTGTTGAGGTGCGCGCTGAGTGCCCCCTCCGCCGATACAGCGGCTTCAATTTTACGGATCTCGGCAGCTCTCTCAAAAGCGAAGTCTTCCATCCATAGGTCGTTGGGTGCGGATTGAAACGGGTTCGTAAACGCACCCGGCACACCCGCAAAAATGGCATCCCAATACAGGAGTCCGGTAAGGCTTCTGAACAAACTGTTTTCGACATGCCACCCTGCCTCGATGAGTCGATTTTCTTTCAGAGTTTTCAGCGCAAACTGCTCGATGCTCAACCCACCGTCAAGCTCATCCACTTCGATCAACATGGTTTCGGGTTGAAACCCGCCGCCTCGCGTGCCGAATCGCTCCATGAATTGGCTTTCTTCCTGTGAATACGGTTGTGCCTTGATCTGATTGACCACCAACTCTGCCTCTGTCTCGCGGGCAAGGCGGGTCAGTATTCTGACGCGACGCTCTCTCGCCGGATGCCGAGCGACATGTTTATAGGTCACAATCGCCCCTTCAGGATCGTTCTGTCGCTCCTGCCAACGGGCAATTCGCAACAGCGCCCTGTCACGCCGACGTAACACAAACCGATCGCCACTGGTTTCAACCAGAGCGTCGACAAGCTCATCGAGAATCTGTGGCACTTCATCCAGTCGACGTGACCATTGCGAGAGCTGTCGCACTCGAAGAGATGAGCGACGCGCAGATCTGTCAGCAAACGCGCGGGCGGATGTGGGAACCGACTCGTATCGGATCATGCCTAAGTCACGCAGGACAAACGCGGACCAATCCTGGCGATTTTCACCAAAGTAAAGGTCGAGGAACCCACTCCATACATCTGCCCTAGCCACCTGCACGAAACGACACTTGGTGGTTACAAGGCGTATCGCCTGTTCGTCTGAGCGCCCGGAGAGCATCAGTTGCACAAGGTCGCTTTTGGATAGCTTGTTGAGCGTCCGACGCGCAGCCTCATCTTGATGACACAACACGTCGGCAAGCTCCGCTTTTCTCAACTGACTGATCAGCTGGTCCCCGCAAGCATGCGCTTCCCACTGAATCAGGTTGAGCTCTGTGAGTTCCAACAGAGCGTTTTGCACGTCGCCGACCTCGGCGTAGTTGAAACTGTCTACGCGCAGGTAGCCCGCTTTGCGGGTGAGAAATCTGGCAAAAAGACGTTGCGCATCGGAGCTTGCGCCGAGAAAGTCGTCTAACTGTTGTGCTTCAAGCGCCGAAAGGAGGTCGCCGCAATGCACCCGTACATATTCACATAGGGTAATGCAATTGCGTTGGTAGTAGTCTTCCGGTGGCGGGCGCCTGGGCGTTAACATGGGTAAATTGAATGCAACACACGGATAGGAGACCACTCATTGACTGAGGCTGCAAGTTCGAACAACCGCTACACGCCCTACTGCATCGCGACGGTGGTCACCGAAAAAGCCATTACGGCCATGCTCGAGGTCAGCGGCACCGGAAGTTACCGCGACAATCACCCGTGGTTGATTGCCGCCGACTACTTGAACTCAACCGACGCGACAGTACCTATTCTGTTTGCAGCGTTAAGCGAACAAGGGGGTGCGAAGTTCTCGCACTGGAGTGAAATCATCTCGATAGACGTTGTTGAGCTGCATCGCGCCACGTGGGATACCCGGTGTCAGTTCTCGACGTTGCATGAAATAAATCCAATCTGGACAGATATCGACAGTGTCTTTCTGAAAGCGAGCCAGGAACAGATGGATAGAGAGGTACGGGAAGGAATCAGGGTCAGCCGCGCGGCACTGGATGAACACCACATTCACCCATATGCACTCTGTGAGACACCTGCGTTTATTTTAGAACAAGGGGTCGTGACGACCGAATAGCCGGATGGGTTAGAAGATTACTTGCCGGCACCCGCTGCTTGCGGTTCACCGTGGATACGCAACCATACTTCTTTGCGATGTACAGATGCCTTCTTTGGCGCATCAATCCCCAGATGCACTTGGCTGCCTCTAATCTTAAGCACCTTCAACTCTATCTCGTTGTCGATCATGATCGACTCTCCGGCGCGTCTGGTTAACACCAGCATACGAATTCCTCTCGCATATCTTGCTAAGCCGTCAATCTACCCGGGTTCTGCGGGGTGTTCTGTGATGCTCCATGCAGTTCCACAGCGCACGGTCCATCTCAGCTGGAAAACTCGATCAAAAGTGAGAAACAGGTCTCAATCTTCGCTGGCTTTGTCTACCAGCTTGGCATCCATCGGCTTTTTCACCTGCGCACCGAGCTCGCGAAACTGCTCAACTTGACGCACTAAGTTGCCTTTTCCCGTGGTCAGCTTGGCGTAAACCTGGTGATAGGTTTTGTCCGCAGTGGCAAGTTGCTTGCCAAGCGCATCCATCTCTTCCACCAACCCCCGGAGTTTGTCGTAGAGTGCTCCAGCCCGGCGGGCAATTTCCTGGGCGTTGCGATTTTGTTTTTCGTAACGCCACACGTTGTTGATGATGCGCAGCGTCATCATCAGTGTGGTGGGCGAAACGATGACAATCCGATTTGCAAACGCATCCGTGAACAGCTTGTGGTCATGCTCCATCGCCAGGGTGAACGCGGATTCAATCGGGACAAACAACAACACAAAGTCCAGCGACCTCACATCAGGAAGTTTGTCGTAATCCTGCTCGCTGAGATTGCGCACGTGGGCCCGTAAGTTGCTCAAGTGCTGGCGCAGGAACTGCTCGCGATCATCTTCGTCTTCGCTTGCAAGCGCTTGTTCATATGCGTTCAGTGTGACTTTTGAGTCGACTACGACATCCTTGTTGTCCGGAAGCCGAATCAATACATCCGGTCGTTTCAGACTGCCCTGTTCGTTGCGTGATGACACCTGCACGAAGTACTCATGATCACGGCGCAGGCCAGACTCCTCCAGCACCCGCTCGAGCACCAGCTCACCCCAGTTTCCCTGAATCTTTTTATCTCCTTTCAGGGCCTTGGTGAGATTTTCCGCTTCGGTGTTGATGCGGTCGCTGGCTTGCTGAAGGTTTTTGATCTCGGTTAACAGGGACGCCCGTTCCTTGGTGTCTGTTCGGTAGACTTCCTCAACGCGCTTCCGGAAGTCCACAATCTGATCACGGAACGGTGTCAGGACGTTCTGAAGCTTGGCCTTCTGTCGTTCTTCCTGATTGTCGAAGACTTTGTTGGCGAGGTGTTCAAACTCTTTCTTCAACGCTTCGCTGGTTTCGCGAAAGAGCGCCTCCCGCTGCTCGAAGCCGTGCTGAGCCTCCGTAAGACGCGCCTCGACAGCAGCGTTTTTAGTACGCGCTTCAATCAGCTTGTTACGGACATCTGCCAACTCCGTGTGGAGGTTTTGCAGCTGCTCGCTGAGCGTGGACACCTGTGTTTCCAATACGGCTATCTGCCGTTCCCGGTCAGCGATCTGAGTACCTTTGATCTCAAGGGTGTGCTCGTATTGCTCAATCTCTGACTGGCGTTCTCCCGCGCTTTGTTGCAGGCCCGCTTCAAAGGCTGCCTGCGTGTGTTTCGTCAGCCTCAGCTTGAGCATGACCAACCCGAGACAGAGGCCGCCGAGAAAGGCACCCCCCAGCAGAATCTCAAGCTGATAAACCGTCCAAATTTCCTGAAGTTCTGGCCCCACTTTCCTGTCAATCCTGCTCGGTCATTATCAGACGCGTCCTACACGAAAATGCGAACCCATCTGGGTATGCTTCATAAACATGGATGATTGGTCCCGAGGTATGTTCTGCACATACTCATAGTCGACGATGACGCACTTCACGGGAGCAGTGTAAGGGACCTATTAGCTGTCCACAATTACCCTGCTGAAATTGTCACCTCCGGAAAAAAGGGTTTAAGCACCCTCTGCGATGCTCATGAAAACGGGCATCCGTATGAAGTGCTGATTCTCGATCTGAACATCCCGGATCTCTCGGGGTTGGAAGTCCTTGCGGGTGTGCAGCGAGCAGGATTGAACTGCAAGACAATTATTCTGAGCGGTGAGAATGAACTCTCATCTGTAGCACCCATCCTGAAACTGGGTGCGTTGGATTATCTCCGCAAGCCTTTCGAACCAGAACAACTCATCAACAGCGTTGCTAACGCAGTCGCGCGTTATCAGCTGGAGCAGGAAGTTGTATCGATGCACGAGCAGGCGAAAGAAAGTGCTCGCCTGTATGAGTTTCTGCTGAACGCTTCTCCAGACATGATTTACATGCTGGATGAAAAGGGCCGGCTGAAGTTTGTGAATCACCAACTGGAAGGGGTCTTTGGTGGCAGCGAGGAACTGATTGGGTCCGATTGGCGGGCGCTCTTTTCTGATCCGGAATTAGCCGCGCGCCTGGGCAGCCAGGTTGCCGAACGCAGAACCGGACCTCGCGCGACAATTGGTGAAGAGTTTGAGCTCACTTCAGATCTGGGCACCACCCACGCCCTGGAGCTGTCCGCGGTGGGGCTCTATGAAGATACGCAGGTTCTGGGCAACCACTTCGTAGGGACCTACGGCGTCATTCGCGACGTCACCGAGGCAAAAAGAACGCGACGCGAATTGCAGCAGAACCAGCAGAAGTTCTACAGCCTCTTCGTCGATAGTCCAGACGCCGTTTTTATCGCATCACTCGAATCCGGCAACATCATCGAACGCAATCCCCCTTTTGTGGCGCTACGCACGCAGATTGGTGGCAAAGACGATGGCACCGATAGTTTTCTCTGGACGGAAGACCAGCCGCGCAGCGGCTTTGTCGATGAGCTGAATGCCAACCCTGACCATATCGAGTGGCAGATTGAGCAGGTTGTCCACAATGGCCAGGACGAAGAGATCCACTACTTTGAGATCCGCGCGCGCCGCCTGGAGTTGGAAGGCAGTCCCTGCATGATCGCGACGCTCAGGGATCGAACCACAGAACGCCAGGCGGAGTTGGACCGGCTGGCACTGCAACGACAACTGCAACAGGCTGGTCGCATGGAAGCGATCGGCCAGGTCGCCGGTGGCATTGCCCACGACTTTAACAACATCCTGGCGAGCATTATCGGTTATACGGAACTTGTCATGAACGCGCGCAACCGCCTTGAAGCTGCGCAGATAGATCAGTATCTGGAAGAGGTGGTAACCGCCGGCCATCGCGCTCGCGATCTCATCTCACAAATGCTCACGTTTACACGAGCGCAGCGTCAGAACGAGACCGCCATCGCGGTTAATGAAACGTTGGCCGACGTCTCACGCATGCTTCGCGCCGCCATCCCAAGCACGATCGAACTGAACCTCGAACTTGCGGAAGATCTGCCGCCTGTGGCCATCGACGCAGTGCAACTGCAGCAGATTGTGATCAACCTGCTGATAAACGCTCGCGACGCGATAAAGGCCAACGGTCGTATAGATGTGGATGCTTCGGTGCAGAGAGAGAACGCTACATGCGAGACATGCGGCGAACCCCTCGAGGGTGAACATGTGGTGATCAGCGTCACGGATACCGGTCACGGCATCCTGCCGGAATTTATCAGCAAAATTTTTGAAATGTATTTCACCACCCGTGAGGCTGACCAAGGTACCGGTTTTGGTTTATGGATGGTTAACAATCTTGTCCACGATCATCACGGCCATCTAACTGTCGACAGTGAGGTCGGCACGGGTACGACGTTCAAGATCTACCTGCCAGTAGAGGCGGCGCCCGAGCCGGTACCGCGTGCCATCGACGTCACCGCGCCCCAAATCGATGGTCGAATTCTGGTGGTGGATGATGAAGTGTCGGTCGCAAACTTTATTGGCGAGGTACTCCGCGACCGAGGCTACCCGACGGTGGTGTTTACCGACAGTCCGCAAGCCATGGACTATTTGAAGGACAATCTTGATCGGGTGAGCCTGTTACTGACCGATGGCGCCATGCCACTGATTTCAGGCGTGGAACTGGCCGAATATGCTAAGAGTCAGTTACCTGAACTGCCGATCATTTTCATCACGGCATATACCCAGAGTACAACGGCCTTGAAGCAACTTGGGGTGAACAAATTTCTGAAAAAGCCGTTCTCAATCGAAGAAATGATGACCGCAGTTGCGGAACTGACTCATCCACAAACAACCGCTCTGCCCAGCGAGTAAAACTCGCGACCGCCACAAAAGGGACAGACCAAAAAAAACCGGAGACTGTGCTCCGGTTTTTTCTACGCGCCCATTCAGCGCAATCAGTATCAACGCTCGGTGGGATCGCGTCCATCACGAGGTGCGCCCGTACCTGAGGAGCCCATGAAGATCTTACTGCCGTCTTCAAATGTCACATCTCGGCCGTTTGCGCGATTTGAGCGGTCCTTAGACTGGTAGCCGTCCACCACGATGACGGTGCCCGGGAGAAGCGACTTTCTGGTCAAGCCTCTGCGCAGCAGGGTGTTCGGTGTACCCCCCTCAACCATCCATTGCTCTTTTTCACCATTTTCGTTGGTGTGCTCGAGATGGATCCACGCATGCGGGTTTACCCACTCCACTTTTGTCACGGGTCCGCGCAGGACCAGGGGTCTGTTCGGATCGAATTCTGCGCCGAATGCATGATGCGACCAAGCGTCGCTTGTGCTCATGACAGCAGCAATGACGGCCAGCGCGGCTACAAGTCTGATCATATTAAAAGTCTCCAATTCACTCGGACAAAATCACTAGCGACGGCAAGTTTACCAATTTAGGTGCCCTGCCCGCCACTTGTGCTAGTTAACTCAACGGGGCAGCGGATTGCGGCGCCATTCTCCGTACATCAGTTCTTCGACAAATTCCACGCAACGAAATTCCATCAACTGCGCGTTTTCCTCCATGCGCCGATACAGCGGCATGCGAATTGTCCAAGGGCTGGTAAAGGTTTCCGGGTCCTCAATCGTGGCTTCGTACTCCAGATGATAGGGCGACATAGGTGTATATCTTTCTGTCACTACCATCGTGGCACTATGGTGATTACCGGCACGATCAAACCAGGTAGAGTCGAGCTGTCCGGTCACTTTTACGACCAGCGTGTCTCCTTCCCACGTGCCATGCGACCAGCCCATCCAGCTGTCGACCGGTGCTTCGCCGGGGTCGTCCATATATATCTCTCGCACAGCACCGGCGTATTGATAGGCGATGAATACAGAATCTTCATTCTGAAAAATCTGAAACGGTTGGGGCATGTACGTTGCACGTGGGACGCCCGGCAGAAAACACTTCACTTCCGGATCTCTATCGATCCAATTTGCCTGGTTTTCCTGCTTTATCTTGAGGGCTTCCGGCTTGTAAGGGATTTTTCCGCCCACAACCACGCCAAGTCCGGGTGGGACAGCGCCAACCGCGCCAAGATACATCGTCTTGACTGCCGGTACCGGCCCGGCAGGCCCTTCACGCATCTGCAAAGAATGGCTGGCGGTATGCATTTCCAGGTTATAGTTGGCGGTATTCAGCGCCTGCCACACACCGTTTAAATCGGGAACCTCACCGCCCGGTATTCGCGGTGCTTTATAACCTTCTGCCCATACTGGACCTGTGAAGCCAAGGCTGAGAATTAACGCGCTGGCCAACCAGATTAGTTTTCGAATCATCTGTCTCCCCAAATCCGAATCTTTTAAAGATAGCTGAATGCCTTCGGATACTAACACATCCACCCACAAGTACATCGTCTGTGGAGTTTGTTGTAGTCTCATGAGCGCAGGACAGGCTCGGAAGTTAAGAACATGACGGAAAACAGTGCGCAAACAAAAGCGGACGAGATCGAACATATTCGTATGGCCGTGCGCCAGCTGTGTGCCGGGTACGGTGAAGACTACTGGTTGGAGATGGATCGTACGCTCGGCTACCCGACGGAATTTGTGCGGGAACTGACCGACGCAGGTTTCCTCGGTGTACTCATCCCTGAGCAATATGGCGGCTCGGGGCTGGGCGTACTGGAAGCCGCGGCCGTGATGGAAGAAGTGTGTCGCTCCGGGGCTCATGCCGGTGTGTGTCACGCGCAGATGTATGTCATGGGTAGCGTTCTGCGGCATGGCAATGACGAGCAAAAATCTACTTACCTACCTAAAATCGCTTCGGGTGAATTGCGTTTACAGAGTTTTGGGGTCACCGAACCCACAACAGGCACCAACACGACAAGCCTGAAAACGACAGCAACCCGACGCGGCGACAGTTACGTTATCAATGGCCAGAAGGTATGGATTTCGAGAATTGAGCACTCAGATCTGATGGTATTGCTTGCGCGCACGCAGTCATTGGACGCGGTCACGAAAAAAACCGAAGGTCTGAGCGCGTTTATCGTTGACGTGAAAGCTGCCGAAGGCAACGGGCTGACCATCCAGCCCATCGAATCGATGATCAACCATCACTCGTGTGAGCTCTTTTTCGACGACCTGGAGATTCCCGCCGAAAACCTGCTCGGTGAAGAAGGCAAAGGCTTTAAGGTTATCCTTGATGGGATGAACGCAGAAAGGATCCTTATTGCCGCCGAGTGTGTGGGTGATGGCCGTTACTTCATCGACAAAGCAACCGCCTACGCAAACGACCGCAACGTTTTCGACCGACCTATCGGCCAGAACCAGGGCGTCCAGTTTCCGATCGCGCGCGCATACACCCAGGTTGAGGCTGCGGCGTTGATGGTCGAGAAGGCGGCAAATCTATTTGACGCAGGCGAACCCTGCGGCGCCGAGGCAAACATGGCCAAGATGCTGGCTTCGGAAGCTTCGTGGCAGGCAGGCGATACATGTATGCAGACACACGGTGGGTTCGCTTTTGCCAAGGAATATCATATCGAACGCAAATTTCGCGAGACCCGTCTCTATCAGATTGCACCCATATCAACGAATCTGATCTTGAGCTACGTCGCCGAACATGTGCTGGATATGCCACGCAGCTATTGACCAGGCTGACTACCGGCAGGTGTCGCCCGGAGGATGAAGGCGTAAACTAGTGCTCAGTCAACCTTAAAAGATGGGATCAGAGTAAGCCAGCTTTGGGCTGGCAAGGCAGCACGAGGCGTAATATCGGGCATATTGCAACGAGTGATAACGCAGTCAGCGCGAAGCTGGCTTACTCCCGCAGGGCGCGTCATCAAAGTACGCCTCGCAAGGCGCACTTTGAATGATCGCGCTGATCCCATCTTTTAAGGTTGACTGAGCACTAACACCATCCAAAAACAACAGTAATCATCGAGGGAGACAATATGGGAAAGTTAGACGGTAAAGTAGCGATTGTCACCGGTGCGGGCGGCGGCCTTGGGCGTGCACACGCCTTGCTGCTTGCGCACGAAGGTGCATCGGTCGTGGTTAACGATCTGGGCGGCGACCGACATGGGGGTGGCGGTGGCACCAGCATGGCCGACGGCGTTGTGGACGAGATTACCGCAGCCGGTGGCTCAGCGGTGGCCCACTATGGGTCTGTCACCAATGACGATGACGCCAAAGGGATGGTCCAAGCCGCCGTAGATGCGTTTGGCCGCTTGGATATCCTCATCAACAATGCGGGCATCCTGCGCGATAAGTCTTTCAAAAACATCACCGATGACGAGTGGGATATTGTCATCGAGGTCCATCTGCGCGGCACCTATCTGGTTACCAAACACGCATGGCAATACATGCTGGAACAGAACGAAGGTGGTCGTATTGTGATGACCTCCTCCACTTCAGGTCTGATCGGCAACTTTGGCCAAACCAACTACGGCGCTGCCAAAGCGGGGATTGCGGGCTTCATGCGCGTACTGGCACTGGAAGGTATGAAGTACGGCATTACGGTGAATGTGTTAGCGCCCGGTGCGCTCTCGCGCATGACCGAAGACATCATGCCCGATATTCCAGACCTGGATAAACGCATGGCACCTGAGAAGGTATCACCCACGGTCGTATGGCTCTGCACAGATGACGCTGCCAAGGTAACCGGCCGACAGTTCTGCGTGACGGGCAACCGCACATCGCTGCTGTCCTGGCAGGTGAACGTGCTCGCGGAACGCGACAGCCTGGAAGAGCCCTGGACCGTCGAAGCCATCGGCGAAGAGATACTCAATGGCATGGACGACTGGCCAAAGCTGCTCAAACCGATGGAAGTTTGAGAAGGTTTGATCTCGGCGTTAAAAGCACCGATTTGGGGCGAAAGCCCCAAGGTCGCACCCCAACAAGGCAATGTTTCAGACTGTCATAAAACTGTAACAATTCACGGCGAGTATGCGCGACATCTTCAATCGCTACGGAGAGATGCATGTCGCGATCTCGCTTCGCCTGGGTCCTTGCCCTGGCAATCCTTCCCGTTTCCAGCTACGCAAGCACTGCTGATGACGTCATCAACGCCCTGAAGGCACAAGTTGAAGCCCTCACCGAACGCATTGCTGCTCTGGAGTCTGACGCCAAAGCGAATACTGCTGAACTTGAAAAGGTTAAAACCGTTGCCTACAAGGCTCCGCAGGTCAGTAGCGCACCAGCGAGAGCCTCCTGGACTGATTCAATCAAGATGAAAGGTGATTTTCGCTACCGCCACGAAGCTTTCGATATCGAAGATCGACGCGATCGCCATCGCCAGCGCATGCGCGCACGTGCTCAGGTTACCGGCAAAGTTTCTGACACGGTCAGTGTTGGTTTCGGTCTAGCGTCCGGCGGCAGCGATCCAATTTCAACCAACCAGACTTTTGACGGTGCTTCCTCTTCCAAGGGAGTTGTCATCGATCTTGCGTACGTGACCGTACAAACTCCGGTTGATGGATTAAAAGTTTCTGCAGGTAAGTTCAAAAACCCCTTCCACAGAGCCGGTGGTAACGGTCTGGTGTGGGACGGAGACCTTAACCCTGAAGGCGTTGCGCTCAGCTATGACGAAAACGGCGTCTTCGCGGATGCCATCTTCAGCTGGGTCGACGAATCTTCCAGCGGCAGCGATGCCCTCTTGATCGGTGGCCAGATCGGCACCAAAAAGGCCGTCTCGGAAAACGGCAAGCTCACGCTGGGCGCAGGTTACTACCACTACGGCAGCAGCGAAGGCGCAACCCCATTTTTCGACGGCAGCGCCGCTGGTAATCGGCTGGATGCTATGGGCGGGTATCTCAACGGATTTGAGATCGGTGAACTCTTTGTTGAATATGAAGTGCCGGTCAGTGAAGGCAAGCTCACGATTTTCGGCGACTTCGTGCAAAACTTTGCTGCAAGTGACTACGACCAGGGTTTTGCATTCGGAGCGAAGTACAAGCAGAACGCATGGAACGTTGGTTACACCTACCAGGAATTAGAAGCAGATGCGGTCCTCGGCACCTTCTCTGACTCCGACTTCATCGGCGGAGGTACAGATGGTGAAGGACACATCCTTCAGGCCGGATACTCCCTGACCAAACGCATCAGCCTGAAAGGCACTCTCTTCCTCAATGATCGTAATGTCGACTTCGGTACGGAAGAAGAGTTCAAGCGCCTGATGCTGGATATTTCGTTCAAGTACTAGTTGTCACAATTTTGTCACGAACGCTGCGCAGAATGCCTCCCCTGGTGAAACCAGCCTCTTTACTTAATAGCTTAAGTAAAAAGGAGGATTCTGCGGAGGCGTACGATAAAATCAAAGTGGCATTCAACTCTAACGTCGGTCGAACTGTTGCTGCCCTCCAAAGACATACTTCTCATCGCCGCTCTCGCCATTGTGGCCCTCGCCATCGGATTTCTCGTGGGCGAGCTGGGGTGGGCACTTTTTGTCGCGTTGCTTATCTGGGTTCTGTACAACAGCCAGGAGTTTGGCAAGGCGCTGAAATGGTCAGCAAATCTCATGCGCCGGCCGGAAAACAATTCGGATGCCTGGTTCGCCCTGACCTACCGCCCGTATCGCGGTCTGCAGCGACAACGTCTGCGGACCCGCAATATTGCACAAAGACTGCGCCAGATTTTGGGGTTGGTCGACATCGTTCCGGACGGCTTCATTGTGCTCAGCGAGGCGGGTGAAATAGAAGGAATGAATACCGCCGCACGTCAGCTACTGGGTCTTCGGGAAAAGGATCGTGGCATCGGTTTGTCCACCGTCGTTCGCTCGCCTGACTTCATCGACTTCCTCAAGCGCGAAGAAACAGACCCCCCGCTGGAGTTTGCCTCGCCGGTCAGCACGGATGCCACCTTAGAAGCGCGTCGGTTCGACACCGAAACCGGCGGCAGCGTGATCCTCGTGCGCGATATCACGCCATTAAACCGACTCCTCACAGTCCGTCAGCAGTTTATCGCTAACGTGTCACACGAGTTGAGGACGCCGCTCACCGTGATACAGGGTTATGTCGAGGTCCTCGACGACCCGGAGCACACACCTTCTCCGGAGGTCGTCAAAAAGCTCTCTCCACCGCTTGCGCGTATGCAGAACTTGATCAACGACCTTCTGCTGCTCACGCAGCTGGAATCCAATTCCATTTCGCTGGCACCCGTACCGATTTCGATACAGCAGGTCGTTCGCGAGGTGATCGATGAACTCAGCCCGTCGGAGGCTGAGCGAGTGCAATTCATAGAAGAAGCTCACGGTGCAACTACGATTCTGGGCAACCCGCAGGAACTACACAGCGTGGCGATGAATCTCATCCAGAATGCCCTGCGTTACAGCCCGGATGGTGACCCTATAAAAGTAGCCGTAACCGCGGACAAAAACGAGGTCCAGTTGGCCGTGACAGACTTCGGCGTCGGCATCGCGCCCGAACATATCGACCGGTTGACGGAACGCTTCTACCGGGTCGATCTTGCAGACGCCCGGACACGCGGTGGCACAGGTCTCGGCCTCGCAATCGTCAAACACATCTTACGCCGCCACGGCTCGGTACTCGCGATCAAAAGCGAACTGGGTGTTGGCAGCACCTTCTCATGTGCCTTCGAAGCACATTCACCCGTAAATGAAACCAATGAGGTTCTTAAATGAAAGCACGCATTCTTGCTGCAATGATGATGGTCGGTTTGCTGGCCGCATGTGGTGGTGAAAGCACTTCCACCACAACGGAGGCTGCACCCGCGCCCGCTACAGCAGCTCCAACAATGGAGATTCAGGACGCAGCAGCCACGGTTAATGAAGCCGCTGCTGCAGTTGCTGAAAACCTGGCTGTATACGAACGCACCAGCGGTATTTCCGGCAATCTTTCCAGTATCGGTTCCGATACGCTCGCAAACCTGATGACACTCTGGACGGAGTCCTTCAAAAAGCACTACCCCAGTGTGAATATTCAAGTGCAAGCTGCGGGTTCTTCTACAGCGCCTCCGGCTCTCACGGAAGGTACCTCAAACTTCGGTCCGATGAGTCGGGCCATGAAAGACAAAGAGATTGAAGCGTTCGAACAGCGCCACGGCTACCAGCCGACCGCTATCCGCGTCGCCATCGATGCGCTGGCGGTTTACGTCCATAAGGACAACCCTGTCGACAGCTTGAGTATTGAACAGGTGGATGCGGCGTTTTCCGTAACTCGTCGTTGCGGTGGCAACGAGGATTTAACCTCCTGGGGAGACCTGGGACAAACCGGCAGCTGGGCAGATCGTCCTATTCAGTTGTACGGCCGCAATTCAGTCTCTGGTACTTACGGCTACTTCAAGAAAGAAGCTCTCTGCTCTGGCGATTTCAAGAACAGCGTAAACGAACAACCTGGTTCGGCATCTGTCGTCCAGGCCGTGTCATCAAGCCTTAACGGTCTCGGCTACTCTGGTATTGGCTATGTTACTTCTGGTGTTAAACCGTTGGCACTTTCAAAAGATGGCGCAGCACCGATTCCCGCTTCGAAGGAAATGGCGGCTACGGGTGAATACCCGCTGTCACGCTACCTCTATGTCTATATCAATAAGAAGCCAAACGAGCCATTAGCGCCTCTGGAAGCTGAGTTCATCAAGCTCATTTTGTCTGTTGAAGGACAGGACATTGTGGCCAAAGACGGGTATGTTCCCGTCAGCCCGGAGATTGCCGGGCGGGAGCTTGCAAAACTTCTGTAATCTGCAGCAGATACAGTTCAAAAAAGTGCCGTTATCTAAATAGCGAGCGCGATAGATATGCCGACTGTGGTAGCCTGTTAAGCAGGTTGCCACTGTCGTTTTTTTGAACGCCAGAAAGTAATTATCGCCAGCTTAGAAAGCTAACAACAGAAAGCTAACAACAGAAAGCTAACAAGAGAAAGCTAACAAAAAGAGCAGCTGTACATGGGGGAATCCATCAACGTCGGACGTATGTCCACCCGACGAATCTGGTCTGATCGCATCACGCGGTGGGTCATCGGCCTGGGTGGCGCATCGGTCATCGGCGCGATCACGCTTATATTTGCCTATCTGCTCTGGGTAGTGGCACCAATCCTGCTGCCCGGTGATATTGATCGTGGGCTTGCGATCAATGTGACCGAACGAGATGCCGTCCTGGTCGACATCAGTGAGAACGGCGAGGTCGCCTTGCGCCTCAATCGTGACGGTATTGTTGAGTTTTACGGTGCCGAAAACGGCGCTCCCATCACCGGCTTCAGCTTGGGTCGACGCATCACGCACGCTCAGCGCGTTTACCCACTGGTCGATGTTTATGCAGCGGTGGACGAGGCGCAGAACGTCTTTTTTGTACAGGCCCGTTATACGGTTTCGTTCAATGACGGCACGCGCGTGTTGACACCCAGTATCGAATACCCTTTCCCAGGTACGACGATCGCGCTGCCATCGGGATCAACGCTCGCAGACGCTCACTGGTTCGAGGATGAACTGGTCATCGCGACACAGTCAGGGTCTGACTTGAACCTATTCAAGTTCGACCGGGTAGAGGAAGGATTTCCATTAGCCACACCCTCAAGAACTGATTTCACCTTACCTTTCGAAGCGGATTCCGTGTTCCTGGGGCCGCGCAATCAATGGCTGTATGCGTCCTCCTCAGGCGGCGAACTTCACATCGTCGGTTTAGCCCCTTTCTCAAAGCCTGAAACAACAGCATCTGCAAACCTGGGCGAGACCACCGCGCTCGGCGCTCTGCTCGGACGTTACTCCCTGGTAGCCGCGTATCCAGACGGGAACATCACCCAGTGGGGGCTAGCCAAGAGTGATACCGGCTATACGGTTGCGGAAATTCGTTCTTTTGAAGGTTCAGAACGGGTCGAAAGATTCATTATGGAGCCCCGCCGCAAAGGCTTCGCCGGACTTTCTGATAGCGGTACTCTCACACTCTACTATCCCACCTCAAATCGAAACGTTGCATCCGTCGCGACCGAATTCTCCGGCGATGACCCGATTGCGATTTCACCGCGTAACGACGCCCTTGTCGGCGCGCCTTCGGGCACACGTATCGATACCTTTGAGATCGATAACAAACACCCTGAGATATCCTTGACAACCCTCTGGGGGAAAGTCTGGTACGAAGGCTACGAAGAACCGATCTACAGCTGGCAATCCAGTTCTGCCGACAATGACTTTGAACCGAAGTTCTCGCTGACGCCACTGGCGTTCGGTACCTTGAAGGCCGCGTTCTACGCGCTACTCTTCGCAGTACCAATCGCAGTTATGGGCGCTCTTTATACCGCCTACTTCATGTCCCCGGCGATGCGCGCGTGGGTGAAGCCCGGCATTGAGATTATGGCTGCGCTGCCAACTGTGATCCTCGGCTTTATCGGTGGACTCTGGCTGGCCCCGATAATCGAGATGAACCTTTCCAGCGTGCTCGGCATATTGGTCGTCTTACCAATTGGGCTCTTCTTCTTCGCCTTGTTGTGGTCACAGCTACCGGACCAGTTCAGTAAACGCTTCGCAGGCTGGTACGGTCTTATTGTTGCGCCGCTTATCATTATCACGGTTTACCTCGCTTTCGATGTCGGACCCTACCTCGAGGACACGCTGTTTGGCGGTGACTCCAGAGCCTGGTTCAGGGAAGTTATGGGTCTCGACTACGACCAACGTAACGCGCTGGTGGTAGGGATCATCATGGGACTTGCGGTCATCCCGGCAATCTTCTCCATCGCTGAGGATGCAATCTATGGCGTACCCACGCATCTGATCAATGGCTCCCTGGCGCTGGGCGCAACCCCGTGGCAAACCCTGACAAGAGTAGTGCTGCTGACAGCCAGCCCGGGCATTTTCTCCGCTGTGATGATCGGTATGGGGCGCGCCGTAGGAGAAACGATGATCGTGCTCATGGCCACCGGCAACACGCCACTCATGGACTTCAACATATTTGAAGGTATGCGCACGTTTGCAGCGAACATCGCTGTGGAATTGCCTGAAGCGGAGGTGGATTCCAGCCACTATCGCATTCTGTTCCTGGCGGCCCTGGTCCTCTTCATGCTGACCTTTGTTTTCAACACCGCCGCGGAGGTTGTCCGCAATCGACTCCGCGAACGGTACGGCTCACTTTAATCGGACGCGCAAAGGATTTATGTAGGTATGAAAAAATTCTTTAAGAACTGGTTTGCGTCCGGAGAGCCCTGGATCTGGATGAACGCCGCCGCCGTCGGTATCAGTATTGTTGCCATCGTGGGCATCCTCGCGCTCATCGCCGCCAAGGGGTTTGCCCACTTCTGGCCCAGCGAAGTCCTGGAAATCACATACGAAGACGCTGACGGCCAGACCCAGGTGGTCTATGCCGAGGCGGTAGAAAGCGAACGCATCTCCACGCAGCAGTTTCTCGAATCCGGTGGCAACCCACGTTGGGCTGAAGGTCAGCCGGACACAATGTTGCGCACCCTCTATAAATCGGGCAACCGCAAACACAACGCACCCGATTTCCGCTGGATCTTCGAAGCACAGCTCCAGCAGGTTGAACTGCCCGAAGATGTCGTGGTGATCGAACGGGTTGAATGGGGTAATGCCTACGGTCGGCTGGATGAATTGGCTTTACACTCAGGCATAGACAAACCCGATCAGATTGAAGCATTTCATGCTGCGGTTGAACGCGCCAATGAAATCCGTGTGCAGATAGATGAATTGGAAGGCGGTGTTCTCAATCACATCAACTATCAGTTGGAACGCCTGCGACTGGAACAGCGCGGCATCGAGTTAAGGGGCGCTGACGCTGCCAACCCCAGACTGGCTGAGATAGCGACTGAGGTGGCGGCGTTGCGCGCTGACTATCTCGTACATGAAGCGGACCTGCGCGAGTTGTATGCAGAGCTGAGTCGCGACGAATCCTGGATCCGCACCGCGGATGGTCAAAGGATCGAGATGAATGTCTCGGAAATATTGAGTTTCTGGCAACCCAACGTCATGTCCGGGATGGATCGGTTCTCGCACGGTATCAGTGCGGTATGGCGTTTTCTGACCGAAGACCCGCGCGAGGCCAACACAGAAGGCGGCATCTTCCCAGCTATCTTCGGCACCGTTTTGATGGTGCTGCTCATGTCCGTGATCGTCACACCCTTCGGAGTCATCGCGGCGATCTACCTGAGAGAATACGCAAAACAAGGCTTCCTGGTCCGGACCATCCGCATCGCGGTCAACAACCTGGCCGGCGTGCCCTCTATTGTCTACGGCGTATTTGGTCTCGGATTCTTCGTCTACTTCCTGGGTGGCAACCTGGATCGACTCTTCTATCCGGAAGCCCTGCCCTCACCTACGTTTGGCACACCCGGACTCGTCTGGGCATCTCTGACGCTCGCTCTGCTGACCGTGCCTGTGGTGATCGTGTCCACCGAGGAAGGCTTGACGCGCATCCCGAGATCCCTGCGTGAAGGCAGCCTGGCGCTGGGTGCAACCAAATCCGAAACCCTGTTTAAAGTGATCTTGCCAATGGCCAGCCCGTCGATTCTCACCGGGGTCATTCTCGCGGTTGCGCGGGCAGCCGGTGAGGTTGCGCCTCTGATGCTGGTGGGCGTTGTAAAACTTGCACCTACCTTGCCGCTTGACGGTAACTTTCCGTACCTGCACTTGGAGCGGAAATTTATGCACCTCGGCTTCCACATCTATGATGTAGGTTTCCAGAGCCCGAATGTTGATGCAGCACGTCCGCTGGTTTATGCCACCGCGCTGCTGTTGGTGACCATCATTGTTGCCTTGAACCTGACCGCCATTACCTTACGCAGTCGCCTGGAGCGACGTTACCGCGGAGTTGAAAGTTGAACGAACACGCCCAACCTGAACCCAGCCAGACAGACTCGAACGCAGTCGAGGAGACCTCCTTGATCGTCGATAACCTCTCGCTCCACTACGGCGAATCGCGTGCGCTGTCCGATGTTTCGATGAATATCGCGAAACAGAAAGCCACAGCCTTTATCGGTCCATCAGGCTGCGGCAAGTCGACGCTGCTCCGCTGCTTTAATCGTATGAACGATCTCATCGACGACGTGCACATCGATGGGGGCATCGAGTTTGAAGGCATGGATATTCATGACGAGCGAGTGGACGTGGCGGAGCTGCGTCGCAAAATCGGCATGGTGTTCCAACGCCCCAACCCGTTCCCCAAAACAATATATGAGAATGTGGCCTATGGCCTGCGCATTCAGGGAGAAGACAATCGCGCAGTGTTGGACGAGCGCGTTGAATGGGCACTGCAGAGTGCGGCTTTGTGGGATGAAGTCAAAGACCGCCTTAAGGAAAGTGCCCTTGGACTATCGGGCGGCCAGCAACAGCGCCTGGTTATCGCTCGAGCGATCGCGATCAAACCCTCCGTCCTGCTGTTGGATGAGCCCGCGTCGGCGCTGGACCCGATCTCCACACTCAAAATTGAAGAACTCATTCATCAGCTGAAGGATGACTACACGATTGTGATCGTCACCCACAACATGCAACAGGCTGCACGGGTGAGCGACTACACAGCCTTCCTGTATCTTGGCGAGTTGATAGAGATGGGTGATACGGACACTATATTCAGAAACCCGACCGAAAAGCAGACTGAGGACTACATCACAGGCCGATACGGTTAGATAGCCGAGAGTTTACAAAGCGCCTGCGCCTGAAAGGTAAAGAGAGAGGTAGACATGGACAAGCACATATCGGAACAGTACGACTTAGAGCTCGCCCGCCTGAGAGAAATGTTAATGGAGATGGGCGGCTTGGTAGAACAACAGGTAACCAACGCCGGTACATCATTTGTCAGCCATGACATCAGGCTCGCAGCAGAAGTACGCGAACTGGAAGCCAGACTCAATCAGATGGAAGTGGATCTGGATGATGAGTGTGTGGGCGTTATCGCTAAACGACAGCCCACCGCACGCGACTTAAGGGCCGTAGTGAGCGTGATGAAGCTCATCACAGACCTCGAACGGATCGGCGATGAGGCGGACAGAATTGCAAAAATGTCCGCGGACGTGGCCGCCTACGAAATCCCTCAAGATCAATACGCCGATTTCAGGCAGATGCACGAAGCAGTCCTGAGTATGCTGAGTCGAGCGCTCGACTCCTTTGCCCGCCTGGACGTAGAAGTTGCAATCCGTGTGATCACCGATGACGAGGCGATCGATCGCGCTTACAACACCCTGGTGCGCAAGTGCATTCAGGTGATGCAGACAGATCCTGCTGATGCGGAACATATGGTGAATCTCATGTGGGCCGCGCGCGCACTGGAGCGCATCGGCGATCATGCAAAAAACATCAGCGAGTACGTCATCTATCAGGTCAAAGGGCAGGACGTGCGGCACGGAGCCGACCCGGTAAGTTAGTCACAAACGACTATTGCCCTGAGCCAAATCAGAACTTAGTATCCGCCCCCTTGCCCAGGTGTTGGAACTGGTAGACAAGCTGGATTTAGGTTCCAGTGTCCTAGCGGCGTGAGGGTTCGACTCCCTCCCTGGGCACCATGATCTCGCGTAACGTCGAGACGTTACGCGAGCTCTGTCGAGTTTTGCGCAAAGCGCAAAACATCGCACTAGCAAATGCTTACTCGAGAAGCGTAAAAACCTACCCTTGCCCGGGTGGTGAAATTGGTAGACACAAGGGACTTAAAATCCCTCGGAGGTAACTCCGTGCCGGTTCGAGTCCGGCCCCGGGCACCATGCCGGTTTGAGCGCGCAAGCGCGATCAAACCTAACCGAGTTTCGGCACACAGTGCCGAAACATCGCTCTGACCTTCCAACGCTTCGCGACTCGAGTTCGAAGTTTTGATTCCTGATGGATCATCCAGGAACCCTATAAACTCTTGATTTAATTCAATTAAATTCTTTTCTGCTCCGTCTTTATAAAACTGGAAGCCTGCGTGCCACGTTCTTCCTAGAGTGCTCCGAAACAAAACAGGAGATAAATAATGATTGTTGAATTCAGCTTCTTGAGCTACATCGTCATCACCATCGGCATGACAATCTGGGTTGCAAGGACGTTAAGTACTAACGGCTTCGTATTTCTGGTGGAAGCGTTTGGCGCGCGGGCGGACCTTGCCCAGAGTATCAATCACATGCTGGTCGTCGGTTTCTATCTGGTTAATATCGGCTTCGTTTTGCTCGCGCTGCGGTTCGGCATCCGACCTCACGACGTGCCTGGCGCTATCGAATATGTGAGCACCAAGGTCGGACTTGCGATGCTGATACTCGGCACCATGCACTTTACGTTGATGTACGTGATCGCAAAATATGGCCGTCACGCTGCGGGATACACTGCCGAGAAGGTCAGTGACAGCGCAACCGTCGAAGCGTAAGCAGCCTGACCAGCGACCAATGCGTGCGGACCCGCTCCGTTTGAAGGCCAATTTCGGATCATGCAAACGTGCCAAGCACATCACAGCACAAAACCGGTTTTAACGTGATGATACGACCATGATGCTAGAACTAATATTGGTCATGGCCACCACACTTGGCCTCAGTGAGAGTTTCGAACCACGCTTTCCGGAAGATCCGCAGATGATCTACACGGTACAGTTTCAGTACCAGGGTGTGAAGGTTGGTTTGGATTGGAAAAACCGTAATCTGGTTGTGCCACGCGTTTGCCGGAAGTCTTCCGCATCGCAACGACCACAGTGCCAATTAGCAGCCCTCAAGTGGCTGGAAGCTGAATGCGACTACCTGAACGACATCAAGCGTCCGACAGGGACTCAGCGTGAGCTGGGTCAGGCGGTCTGCACAGGCGCCAATGCACTGGATGAAATGCTGCAGGCTAGAAGGATCGCAAACCGCTAAAACTGTCTTTTGCAGTTCTCTGAGACTTCCCTCCCCGATTAAAGCGACTATAATGCACCGCTCCTGGCTGGGTGGCAGAGTGGCTATGCAGCGGACTGCAACTCCGTGTACACCGGTTCGACTCCGGTCTCAGCCTCCAATCCTTCTCGTCAATCCTTCTTTTTGACTAATCTTCCAGATTGGCACTGCTGCTCAAGGTAGGCCACGCGGCTTTGAGATAAACACTCATCGACCACAATGTCATGAGCGCGGCGGCGTACATGATCACAAAGCCTACCCACACCATCGGGTTTTCGAAGTTTGGCGGAAACGCCATCAAGATACCGATGGCGATCATCTGCATCGTCGTTTTGATTTTACCCAGCGTACTCACCGCAACGGCGATGGAGCTGTTCATTTCAGCCATCCACTCTCGCAAAGCGCTGATCACTATCTCACGTCCCACAATGATCAAACCGGGGAGGGTCAGCCATACATTTCCGTAGTGCACCATGAGCACAACCAGAGCGCTGACCACGATAAGCTTGTCCGCAACGGGGTCTAAAAAGGCGCCGAAACGGGTTGTCTGGTTCAGGCGCCTGGCCAGGTAGCCATCCAACCAATCCGTGAGCGCCGCAGCGGCGAAAAAGAAAGTAGCCACCGCATAAGAGTGCTCCCAAGGCACCACATAGGCGATCACGAACACCGGTATCAAAAAGATGCGGGAAACAGTGATGATATTGGGTAGAGACGGACGTCCGCGGGCCATGGTTATTTTATCGCAGTCTGATTGTGAGGTTAGCCATGCAGGGCATCATAGATCTGTTGCGCCAACATAGCATTGATACCGGATACTTTGGCAATTTCATCTACACCGGCACCCTTGATACCTGCAAGCCCGCCAAAATGTGTGAGCAGTTCCCGCCGACGTGTGGGCCCTACTCCGGGAATCGATTCCAGCTCCGATTTGTTGCGCTTGTTTGACCGTCGTTGCCGATGGCCGGTTATGGCAAAACGATGGGCTTCGTCGCGAATGTTCTGCAGCAGCAATATCGCAGCGCTAAACGTGCGTAAATCAATCTCCTGGTCGAAGAGGAAGTAGCGCTCAAGATCCGGCCTGCGCTCCGGGCCTTTCGCGATACCCAGTATCTGCACCCCTTCAACCTGCAGCTCCGCAAGCACTTCTCTAGCCTTGCCAAGTTGTCCTGGACCGCCATCGATGACCAGCACGTCCGGCAGCTGCTCTTCACCCGCCTGCAGGCGTTTGTAGCGCCTTGTCAGAGCTTGTTCCATGGCCGCATAGTCATCACCTGGGGTGATGCCTTCGATGTTAAATCGCCGGTAATCGGACTTCAGAGGGCCTTCGTGGTTGAACACAACGCAGCTTGCGACCGTGGCTTCACCCATCGTATGGCTGATGTCAAAACACTCAAGTCGCTTGGGAATATCATCCAGCTCCAACGCATCCTGCAGTTCAACGAACCGCGCGAACATATTGCGACGGTCCGCTGCAAAACTTTCCAGGCTGAGCTTGGCGTTTTCTAAAGCCAGCTTCTGCCATTGCGCCTTTTGTGTACGCACCTGGCTCTGAATTCGCACGCGTCTATCCACACGACTGCTCAACGCTTCCGCGAGCAAGTCCATCTCAGCATGGTGGTGAGTTACGACTATATCTTTGGGCACATCACGCGAACGCGCGGCCAGGTAAAACTGTGCCAGGAAGGCGCTCATGAACTCATCCTCTGGCAGCTGCAGCTCGTTCTTCGGGAAAAAAGTACGTTGCCCCAACATCCGTCCGCCCCGAATAAAGAGCGCTTGAACGCAGCTGCCTGAGGCGTCCATGTGGAGTGCAAACACATCCACGTCACCGCCTTCGCCGTGAACGTACTGAGCTTCCTGAACTTTTCTCAGATGGGTGATCTGATCCCGGTAGCGAGCCGCTTTTTCATAATCAAACGCTTCCGATGCGTCCTGCATCTGAGATTTAAATCGGTCGAGTACAGCCTGACTTTTCCCTTCCAGGAACATAACCGCAAGCTCTACATCCTGTTGATAGTCTTCAGGGGAAACCAGCCCCACACAGGGCCCTGTACAGCGCTTGATTTGATACTGCAGACACGGCCGCGAGCGATTCTTGAAATAGGATTCATCACAGTTTCTGAGCTGAAAAACCTTTTGCAGAATGTTGAGACTGTCCCGCACCGCATACGCCGACGGAAACGGGCCGAAGTAGCGTCCGGTCTTGCGCTTCGCACCACGGTGAAAAGTCAGCCGCGGGTACTCTTTGTGATCTGTGAGGTAGATGAAGGGATAAGATTTGTCATCCCGCAGAACGATGTTGTACGGCGGACGCTCTTCTTTGATGAGGCTCTGTTCCAGCAGCAGCGCTTCCGTCTCACTGCGCGTCACCGTGATTTCGATACGCGCAATTTTTGCCACCATCGCCATGGTTTTTGCCTGCAACCCGCTCGCGCGGAAATAGCTGGTCACCCTGTTCTTAAGGTTTCTGGCCTTGCCCACATACAGCACGCTCTCATCCGCGGCGATCATTCGATATACACCGGGCTTTTTGGTCAGACTCTTGAGGAAGGCTTCGGGCTCGAACGGGGTGTGTGACATACGCAAACTATATCACTCATTGGCGGTGATCACTCCTGACAGGCCAGGATCTGCGCTCGCTCAAACACCGCCCGCAGCATCGCCTGCGAGATTCTCCCCGTGTTCACGTTAAGGCGGCTGGGGTGGAACGATGCGAGCAGAAAGAGTCGGTCCCGCACCTCCCGTTCAACGCCGTGTGCAAATCCACTACCGCTGGTACCCAGAAGTTTTGCCGTGTACCTGAACGCCTCTCCGCCCAGCGCGACAACCACCCGCGGCTTGCGGATGGGACTGCCTAACCGCCCTCCAGGAAAGAGTGCTTCCACATCGGCTGCGAGATAGGTCTGGCAGTTGGACTTCTCCAGTCCAATCGGCGCGTTTCCGGGGGGTAGGCACTTGACGATATTAGTGACTCGGCAATTCGAGAGCCTCGCTTCAAAAGGATCTGCAGACGAAGCTAAACCTGTGGCAGCCAACGCCGCAAATAGAAATGTGCCACTGTCGTCACCCACGAAACCTCTGCCGGTACGCGCAGCCCCCTGCAATCCGGGTGCAAGACCTACAATCAATATCCGGTGAGCTCGAGCACCCCATGCAGGGACGGGGCGATTGTAGAAGTTGGGGTACTGGTCCGCGACGGTTTTACGGTGCGCGACCAGGCGCGGGCAAAGTGTGCAGTTCGTTAGTTCATCCCGCCTTTGCAACGGGATCTGGCTGCGCGATCGAGTTTTGGGTTTTCGCTTGGACTGGCCCACGCCCTGCCCCTTGTACCATGCCATGCTTCACAGCCATCAACACGAGTTCGACGTCGCTGGAGACATTCAGTTTGTCAAAAATTCTGTACCGATAACTGTTCACCGTCTTCGGAGACAGGTGCAGACTTACCGATATCTCATTCACCTTCTGACAGTTTACAACCATGAGCATGATCTGCATTTCCCTATGCGACAAGATCGCAAACGGACTGTCCTGGTGTTCGTCCAGCGCATATTCGGCCAGCTGCTGCGCAACCTCGTTACACACGTAGCGCTGCTTGTTATAGACCCGCCGAATCGCTAATCCCAATTCGTTCAGTTCAACGCTCTTCAATAAATAGCCAAGCGCTCCTGCTTTCAGCATCTGCGCCGGGAAAGGCGCCTCACCACAAGCGGTCAGAGCAATGACTCCCGGGGCATGCGCGGACCGTGTAATTCGTTGTGTTGCTTCCAGCCCACCCATGCCAGGCATGAGAATGTCCATAAGAACTATGTCCGGTCTCAGCTCCCTGGTTAACATCAGCGCCTGCTCACCCGACTCTGCCTGGCCAACAACGGCAATATTGCTGATGCCTTCCAGAAGTTTGGCCACACCCATGCGCACCAACCGGTGGTCGTCCACAAGCAGCACTCTGATCATTCTTAACCCCTTCATGCACGTAACGAAGACATGAAGGTACTGCTGAATTAACAATCAGACAACGGAGCTAAGCCAAAATCGGGCGAACTTTCAGGAAATCTCCATAAAGCAATATCTTCGTAATATCACTTTTTAAAGATCCGCACGGGTCTCAGCTGGTAAACGCCTGGATACCGGTCTGCGCGCGCCCGAGAATCAGCGCGTGGATATCGTGCGTGCCCTCATACGTGTTGACGGTTTCCAGGTTCATCACGTGACGAATCACATGAAATTCATCCGATATACCATTACCGCCGTGCATGTCCCTGGCTACTCGGGCGATATCCAGCGCCTTGCCGCAATTGTTGCGCTTGAGCATGGAAATCACCTCAACGGGGAGACGGCCTTCATCCAACAGGCGCCCCATGCGCAGACAACTCTGTAACCCCAGCGTAATCTCGGTCTGCATATCCGCCAGTTTTTTCTGCACAAGCTGTGTCGCAGCCAGAGGTCGGCCAAACTGATCCCGCTCCAATGTATAGGTACGAGCTGCCTGCCAACAAAACTCTGCGGCCCCGAGCGCACCCCACGCAATACCATATCGAGCTCGATTCAAACATCCGAACGGCCCACCAAGGCCACGACCCTCCGGCAGGAGATTCTCCTCTGGTACGAAGACATCCTGCAGCACAATCTCGCCTGTCACAGACGCCCTGAGGCTCATCTTTCCTTCAATCTTGGGTGTCGTGAAGCCTTCAAAACCTCGTTCAACGATGAATCCGCGTATCTCGCCATCGAGCTTTGCCCAAACCACCGCAAGGTCCGCTATAGGCGAATTGGTGATCCACATTTTGGCCCCGTTTAAAACATACCCACCGTCCACAGACTTGGCATTTGTGACCATGCTGCCTGGATCAGAGCCGTGATTGGGCTCCGTCAGACCGAAGCAGCCAACCCACTCACCGGTGGCGAGCTTAGGTAAATACCGCTCACGTTGAGCCTCGTTGCCATAGGCATAAATGGGGTGCATGACAAGCGATGACTGCACACTCATCGCTGAGCGGTAGCCTGAGTCAACCCGCTCCACTTCTCTGGCCATGAGGCCATAACAGACATAGTTCACACCGGAGCAGCCATATTTTTCCGGCAACGTTGCGCCCAGCATGCCGAGCTCACCGAACTCGTTCATAATTTCCCGATCGAAGTGTTCATTGCGATTTGCCAGGAGCACCCGAGACATCAACTTGTCCTGCGAAAACTCGCGGGCGCTGTTGCGTATGAGACGCTCTTCCTCACCAAGTTGATCATCTAGAAACAGGGGGTCTTCCCAACTAAAGGGCGCTCGATCAGTACTCATAGTTCTCTCAATGGTCGTTGCAAAGGTGGTTGTCTGAGATGGCTTTCAGCCGCGCTGCAAGATATTGCAGGAGCCGCCTGTCTGCAAGGGCCTCAGGACTCGAGGTCGCCTGCAATCGTCGGGGTTGGATGTCCATCGCGGTTTACGAAGAGCGTAAAGATAGTGCCCCGTGAACTGGTGCGGACGTCCAGACCAACGCCCATCTCCCGCGCTAACCGGTAGGTCACCTTGAGCCCCACCCCTTCGCCACCCTTGGTGGACTCCTTGTCCTCAGCAAGATTCTGAAGGACCTCGGCGGTTAATCCAGGCCCTGTATCTTCGATAAGTATTTCAAGTCCCGCCGCACCATCTCTATAGACAGTCGGGTCCAGACTCACTTTAACCTGATCGCCATGTGAACAGGCTTCAAGCGCGTTTTTAATCAGATTCATCAGAATCTGTGCCAGCGGCTCTCGTGCGACGGACAATTCAACCTGGGCGTCCGGGAACTGTGCTCGTAAGCCCACGGCACGCTCTTCAGCGAGTCCACGGTTCAGTTCAACAACACCGCGTAGCCATGCGACCAGATCCAACTGCTCCTCCGCATGCTCAGCAACGGCTTCATCTTCAGGCTCAAACACGGGAATATCCCGAGCCCTGGCAAATATGTCGCTTGCGCGCTTAACCTCCGCTGCGATCAAGCGGATCTGATCCGCTGTCTCTTCCTCATCCTGCAATTTCAGCTCAAGAATGTGCAGGTAATTGCGAACGATGCTCAACGGGTTGTTGGCTTCATGCACCAGTTCTCGCAGACGTTGGCCTTCTGCCGCTCTGAATACTTCGATCTGCTCCACAGACGGACCGGCTGAATCACCTAGATCGGGCTCTGGCTCGTCTGCTGACTGCACGCGCTTGAGGTGCGGCGCCAGCGCCTGCACGTAAAGTGATAACGCAACTTCGGTGTCAAAATCCTCATCGAGGTCCGCAATCAGGACAAAGTCACCGTCGTCATCAGCGTAGGCAATCGCCGCATCACACGACAAAAGGCGCAGCAGTTGACGATCTACCACGGCGGTATTTTGTGCTTCCACAATTGTCACTGCCCGGTGTTCGTGCACGGACCGTGCTACCGCACTGGAACGGGACGCGGCACGGATACGAATCTGCGACGGATCGTGCGCAAAATAGTCGCCTGCAGATTTCAACAAGATCAGGGGTGGCTTCTTGAATACGCTACGACTGACCTGGTCATGCAGCGGTTCGATCTCAAGAAGAGAATCGCAATCAGCGAACGCACGTGATGCGATCGCCAGTTGCTGACGCAGCCATATCCGATGCTGCCAGTCGGTATCGTCTTCAACGTCGAGCTCAAGCGCAGAGATGCGTTCGGTCAGCCTTGTCTCCGCTCGCTCCACGACAAATTGATAGCTATCTGAATCGAGGCCCAGCAGCGCGGTCGCGAGTTCGTGATCACGATTCAGCTCGATCCCTTCCAGCACACAAAAAACCCGCAGCTCAAGGCTGGCGTCCTCAAGCAGGCTCGGATTGCTGCCGCGGAAATCGTTCAGCTGTGACAATGCCGCATCACCCTCAAGCTGCACACCTGAGAGCGCTAACAACAGACGCAAACGAATATCTTCGCTCTCAGATTCCGACTGAATCCGATCAGGCACAGCCACTTCGGTGATGAGTTCGGCGCCAATCTCAACGGCGCGTAACACTGCAATCCACTGATCGAGACTGAGTCTGGCGCTCCCCGCGCTCGGGGTGACGGCATGGGCCTGGGCTGCGGCAATACTGGCAAACTCGCTGTCTTTCAGCCCTTTAAGCGCCTGCTCGAAGGCCCCCCAACTGGCGGGCAGGTCGAAAATTTTTAACCAATTGTTTAAGAGGTCTGCATCCGATCCGATCAGCGCGCACAGACGTTCGTGCTCACGCGCTTCTGGCGTGAGCAGTTCGAGATACCGATAGATCACCGCTTCCGGTGTCACGCGCCGTGTCTCCCTCTCTTTGCAGAACAGATCACAGCTGCGCTAACCATGCACAGCGCGTGAGAACGCCTCAACGTTATCGAGAGAAGCAATAATCCTGAGTGCCAATCTCGCATCACCCAATATGAACCCGCGCCGAACTTCAGTTATGAGCGACCGGTTCAGACCGGTCGGGGCAGGTACGCTGCACGCGGCTACGCACAACTAATTTGCCTATTTTAATACGACAATGGCGGAACGCACACGAAATTCTTGTATTCTTATGTAGGTGTTATTTTTTATTTATATTTCAATAGACTATGAGGCTTTATTAAGAGTTTGCTTAAGTTCGAGCGCAGCGTTGCCCACCCACTCAGCAAACTCATCCGCAGATTCGCCCGGCGCCGCACTCGCGTTTTGACCAAAGGCATAAATAATTCCTCTGCTGCTGGATATCAACAAGCCGCGCCCGTCGGCATCTCGACCCTGTTGCAACACGGCCTCAGGGTCACCACCTTGCGCACCAACGCCAGGCACAAGCAGCGGTACGTCGCCTGCAACAGAGCGGATCTTACCGAGCTCTTCTGGATAGGTAGCCCCCGCAACGAGCATACATTGGTGGTCAACATCCCACTCGCGCACACGCTCAGCAACGCGCAGGTACAGCGGCGGTTCACCCTGGTTCTGCAGCCAACCGCTATCGGCATTACTGGTCCTGCAAAGTACAACTATGCCTTTGTCCTGATGCGCGAGAAACGGCTGTATAGACTCCTCACCTAAGTAGGGATTCACCGTCACCGCATCCGCGCCATAGCGGACATAGGCTTCTTCAGCGTAGTAGGCGGCGGTGCTGCCGATATCGCCCCGCTTTGCATCCAGAATGACCACATGTTGGGGGTATTCGGTTTTGATGTATTGAATCAAACGTTCGAGCTCTGCTTCGCGCCCGAAAGCCGCAAAATGGGCGTGCTGTGGCTTGAAAGCAGCGACATGGGCCGCTGTCGCATCCACTACCTCACGGCAGAATTCGAAATACGGCATCTCCTGACCGCGAAAGCGATTTGGCAGCCTGTCAAAATCCGGGTCCAGACCAACACAGACCAGCGAGTCACTATGCTCCCAAGCCCCTATCAAGCGCGCTCTGAAGCTCATCTGCTCAGCTTGCAATGCGTTTTCTTCGGCCAATCACCCGCCCCCTGAATAAAGTGAATGAAGTCGGCCCTAGTTTAGAGCATCCAACGACGCGTGTCGTATTCCGTCACCTATTTCCGACTAATGTCAGTTTCAGGCCCGCTGATACCATGTTAAAAAACGAGAAGTTCGTTGTAACTTATTGAAATTTTTGAAGTATATTGGCTGGCACGTAATTCGCATCTCTCAACCCATGATTGAACCTGTGCGGACACTCGGTGACACTTTTAGTGCGGTTGCCAAGGCAGGACAGAGCGCGTAACTTACTTTACCCGTTTGAGATTGCAGTCCGACAGGGTAAGCGGGAGAGCTAAATGTCTGACAACATAATCGAATTTAACCAAGCCCGAGCGCAGCGTTTGAGCACTAATGACAAACGTATGCATCCCCGGCTGGAGAGCGACGACCGGCTGTTTACGCAGGTTGTACTCGCGGCTGAGCAGCCTGAGCTGGTTGGCAGCACCCTCTCCTGCACGGCGGTCAACATGAGCGTGGGCGGTATCCAATTCAAAACCACTGAACCTGTGCCCATCGGCACGCTGCTTGACCTCTGGGTGGATGTCTCTACGCGCCCCGGGAAGTTCTTTCTGGCCGGTGAAGTGCGTTGGAGCCGACCTACGGGTGAATTGGACGAAAACGGCAACGAACTGCACTTTATCGGAGTGCAACTGAAGTCGGGTGCCGCAACGGATATTCTCGACTGGCGCGACTATCACAGCAGCGCCTACGCAAACTGATCACAACCCCTTCAAACTGCGACAAACCTGCGTGACGCTCTTCACATGAGGGCGTGACCGGCCTCACATTCGCGACGGAACTGCATCGCGGCGGCTAGCGCCATATCTTGCTGTAATTACACCAAAGGATTCCATGGGGCCGTAGTGAGTCAAGCTAACGTTGTCGAGTTAAATACGACTTCGCGTAAAAAAGTGGCGCTGCCACCGGTCATCCAGTCTATTCGTCAGGCATCACGGAAAAGCCTGAAGGCACTGGTCGAAGGCCTTTTTGACAACACCGACGATGCATTGTTTGAGTTGGCGGACAGATCGCAGTCTGACCAGCACCAGGAAATGTACTTCGACTCGATGCGACACATTCGCCTGCATCGCAACACCATTGCCAAGATCTTCGCCGACCGGGTCAACGAGAACTTTCTAGGGCTTACACAGCCAGCGGCACAAGTTGACGACATCGCCCTTGAAGAGGACGACAACGAGGAATTTGCCTTGTTAGAGCAGGATGCGCTGGAAATGAGCGTTGCCGTCTCTGGCATCGTTTCCAAAGTGACAAGCCTCTACAGTTTGCCAATCATGCAACTGACCAAGCGCTTCGACGAGGTAGTCACCACAGCCACAGTTTCTGAACGCACCAACCCGCTTGGTCCGTTCGCGCTGTCCAGCGCCTTCGCAGACGCGCTGGACGGTCTGGAAGTGAACATAAAGATCCGCATCATTCTGATGAAGCTGTTCGAACGCTTTGTCATGGAGCGTATGGGGCCGGTGTACGAACAGACCAATCAGGCGTTTATCCAGGCGGGCGTGCTGCCTGACCTGAAACAGCGCGTCGTGCGCAACCCAAATCGCGACAACAAAAGTGGTGCACAGCCGCAAACCCCCGATCAATCCGGACACACGCCGCCTCAAGGCAACCACAGCCAGGGGACAGTGGACCCGCAGGCGTTTGGCTTTCACACAGTTCAATCTTTACTCGCAAGCTCACGCGACCAGCTTGGCGGCGGTTTTACAGGTGGTTTTGCAAATGGTAGCGGCACTGGCGCAGGTGGCTCTGGCTCAGGCATTCAAGGTAGTGCAGGCAACGTGGGTGGCGGCTCCGCATCCGCTGGTGGCGGTCTGAACCTGAATACCAACCTGCCCGCAATCGCCTCCAACGAATTGATCGGCGCATTGTCGTCTCTCCAAGGCGATGTATTTGCTGAAGAATTTGATATCGCAGCCACACCGGATGTTGCTGACGTCAAACATCTCGTGCTGCACTCAGCACTGAATGTCGGGCACCAGAAAACATTTGCGCAGGCGGACGATGACACCGTCAATTTTGTCGGCATGTTGTTTGATTACATCTTGAACGACAAAAACCTGGCCATCCCAATGAAAGCCTTGATCGGACGACTGCAGATACCGATCGTGAAACTCGCCATTATCGACAAGTCGTTTTTCGATAAAACGTCTCACCCTGCGCGTGCCCTGTTAAATGAACTCTCGAGCGCGGGTATTGGCTGGAGCGGTGCAAAAGAACTGAAGCGAGATGCGCTCTACGACAAAATTGAGTCCATCGTCCGGGGCGTTCTCAATGGCTTCAAGGACGACCCGAACGTCTTTGCTGACCTTCTGACGGAACTGCGCGCGTTCGTCAACAAGGACACTCGTCGCAATGTTCTCGTAGAGCAGCGCGTCAAGGATACTGAAACCGGTAAGGCCAGAACCCAGGCCGCAAAGCTCAGTGTTCAGGCTGTGATCAATCAGAAAGCCTGCGGTCTACGCCTGCCTCCTGAGGTTGGTCGCTTTATCAGCGAAACCTGGAGTCGGGTACTCACCTTCCGCTGTGTGAAACACGGAGAAGGCTCGGACGCCTGGGTAGCCGGTGTCGCCACGTTGGACAACCTGTTGTGGGTGCTTCAGCCCTTGTCAGAGATGGTGGCCGTCGAACGTCGTGACTCTATCCGACCTTCGATCAGCCATGAAATCCGCACCGGCATGGACGAACTCGGCTCACCACAAGAAGAAGTGGATCAGTTCGTTACCTGGCTGGAGACACATCTCGATATCCTCGCTGCCAATGACCGAGCCTATCTGGAGGAAGATGAGCGCGAAGAATTAGATACTCCGATGGCAACGGTCGAAGAGATCATTCTGACCTCTGTAGATACCAGCGAAGCAGATCTGGAGTCCATCGAACCCGAGTTTCTGAATGGCTTAAAGTCGATAACCGAAGGAACCTGGGTCGAAATCAGTGAGCCTGAATCAGCCCCTGTGCGATGTAAGCTCGCTACAATCACGCAGCCCGGGAACAACTACGTGTTTGTGAACCGGCGTGGCATGAAAGTCCTGGAAAAAAATCGCCTGGAGCTTGCCAACCTGTTGAAAGATGACAACCTGCAGTTGATCGATGAATCGCAGATCTTCGATAGAGCACTGCAGTCGGTTATCGGCAATCTGCGTCAGCTGCAACGAGACCAGCGCAACTAGCGCCCTGTCTCATTAATTCGTTGAATTATTAGGAAACACCCCTAAGATTCATCCGCGCCAAGCAACCTGGCACGCAGTGCCTCGTCTGCAAGCACACGCTCGACGGTCTCAACCGTAGCAACGGTTTGCGAATCCACTTCAACGTTAACAATATCCCCAATAGATATTTTGCCCAGCGTGGTTCTCGCCAGAGTTTCCGGAATGAGGCTGATTTCAAACCATGCCTTCTGCGCATCCACCTGCGAGACGGTCAGACTGGCGCCATCAACCGCAATAAAGCCTTTGTGCATCACGTAGGCAGCAAATTCCGGTGCCAATGAAAATCTGGTCACGTGGTCGTTGCCGCTCACTCTTTGTTCTATCACGCTGGCCGTGCCCGTGACGTGACCGGATACTATGTGCCCACCCACTTCATCGCCTACTTTGAAAGAACGTTCTACGTTGACCAGATCGCCGGTCTGTACGTCCCCCAGGTTTGTGGTGCGTCTAGTTTCCATGATGACATCGAAGGTTACGCTCGCCTGATCAACCTTTGTCACGGTCAGACATGTGCCGTTTATCGCAACCGATGCGCCTAAGGAGAGACCGTCAGTGAGCCCCCCCATATCCAACGTCAGTCGGGTGATGTCCGCTTCGTGTTCTACGGCCTGAATAGGTAATAAGGCTTGTACGATGCCGGTAAACATACCGATGTCCTTGTAGGGCTAACAAATAAAAAAGCCGGCACTTAAGGCCGGCTTTATGCTTTATGCACGAGGCGAGGTGCTTGGGTATACCCTAGCCAGCAGCAGCCAATTGTGCCAATCGATTTTTCTCTCGATCAATATAAGTGATCCACTGTTGACATATCCGTACGTTGGAATTGTCTTTGTCTTTGCGGGCTTCATTGCGGCAAGAAACAAAGCTGCCTCGCGCATCGTTCAGATTGTCACCATTAAACAGGCACATACCACGCACTATGTAGACGTTCTGGCGCTTGGACAGTCCACCCTTATTCAGGGCACCGTTCGCAGCCCGAATACAGGCGTCATACTGGTCGTCTTCCAGATAGAGGAACGCCAACCGTTCAAAGATTTTTCCATCGTCTGCAAGCTTGGCGGCGTCTTCAAAGACGGGAATCGCCTTGTCGACTTCCTGGGCCAGCTGCCAGGCCTGTCCCAGCGAGCGCAGGTTCTTGGCATTGTCTTCAACGATTTCATCTTTGATGCCCTTCTCCAGGACACGAGCGGCTGTAAACGGAATTTCTTCCTGCATCAAGAGACCTGCCAGGTTGGTCAGGTCGGTTTCCTTTTCGAGGAAATCTGCCACGTACGCAGCCTGGAGCGTATGCAATTGCTTTTTCTCCTGGCCTTCCTGTCCGTAAACACCAGCCAGTCGTACCCAGTATTCGCGCTTGGGGAAATCTTTAACAAGTATCTCCAAGGTCTCCACAACTTTAGGCCAGTTTTCCTTCTCGAAGTACAGGAAGTTCAACAACTGCCACCAGTTTTCCTTAATCGTGGTGTTACGCTCGCGAGCGATCTGAATCGCCAACTCCATGTTCTTGATAGAGTTGTCGTAGTCCTTCATCTGGTAGTACACGGTCGCCACAAACTGACGCGCATTTGCATCCGGGTTTTGCGCCTTGCTCATCCAGATTTCCATGTACCGAAGCGAATCCTGATATTTCTCTTCAACGAAACTCAGCTGCGCCAGGGTATAGAGCGTGGTGGTCTCCAGACCTTCAGGGATATCCTCCCCTTGGGCCACAACCAACTCGTACTCTTTGATCGCGTTCGCGTAGTTCTCTTTCAAGAACCAGGCGTAACCCATCATGTTGCGAACCTGTCCAATCTCGTTGCCGTTGTACCGGCGCGACCGATTGATCATCTCCGTTAACAGCTCCAAGGCTAAGTCGTAGTCCTTGATATCGATCGCTTCCTGAGCTTCAGCCAAGCGCTTATATACGGCCTCGCTCATGGACGGTACACGACGCGTCTTCTGCTTCTTTTCCTCTTCGGCAGCTACCGCCGTGCTCACACCCATGGGCATGTATGCGACGAACACTGCCAGCACTGCAACCAGTGCGGATTTCAGTAGTAATTTAATCATCACCAACTCCTCTCAGTGGGCCGACTAGCCGTCAGCCAGCTCGAAGGTAATGCGGTTTCTTACACCGGCCACATCGATGGCCTCACCATTCACTACCTTGGGCTTGTATTTAAACTTAAGTGCGGCGTTGATTGCTGCCCGGTCAAAGATGCCGGGTGGCTTTGCTTCTACGACAACTGGATTGGTTACAGCTCCAGTGCGCGTGACCACAAACTCGAGAATGACATAACCTTCTATGCCTCGGGTTTGCGCACGACGTGGATAAACGGGTGCAACTTTAACGATGGGCAGATACTCACCATCAGAGCTGAAACCACCTCCACCAACATCGAGGTCGACATTGACGTCTACGGCACCTACGTCCACACCCTGCGACACGTCAGACGAGTCGAACTGTGGCTTCGGCATATCCGGTGGCGGCTCATCCGGCGGCGGTGGCGGCTTGGGCTTTCGCTGCTTGGTTTGAATTTCCTCATCATCGGTCAGACGCACCATATCCAGCAACTTACCCTTCGGACCTTCGTCCAGCTTGGCTTCGTCGTTGGCGATGACCGCTTGCATGATCATAAACAATGCAAACGTCACTACGGCGCCTAAACCCACCCCTATCGCGTATCTAAGGATCATAGCGCTAACCTATTTCTCGGTTGAGATGGCAACTTCTTGCAGCCCTGCCGCGCGTGCCGCGTTCAGTACTGCCATAAGCTTTTCGTTGGTGGACTTTTTGTCCGCCTGTATTACCAAGCCCCCTTTCGGGTTTTCAGCGTGCAACTTTTCAATGTGAGCACGCACGGTGGCCGGATCTACTCGTTTCTTATCAATCCAGATTTCACCATTGGGTGTAATGGCGATCAGCATAGCCACCGTGGGCTTCTGCTCAGCAGTCTCTGCGTCGGGACGCAGGACCGTCTGACCGGGTTGCTTGATAAACGTAGCCGTCACGATGAAGAAGATCAACATGATAAAGACCACGTCCAACATGGGGGTCAGGTTGATATCTGACTCGTCATCACTTTGGCCGCGTCGCTTGAGTACTTTTCTCATCCTACTTTTCTCCTAAGAGCGAAACGTTAGTGGTCCAGCGTGAGGTGATCTTCGAAAAGTTCTATTTCGAAATCTACCTTACGTCGTAGGAATGTACTACCGACCAGACCGGACAACGATGCGATCATGCCGGACATGGTTGGAATGGTTGCCATGGAAACACCCGCAGCCATCGAGCGTGCGTTGCCTCCTTGAGTTGCCATCGCATCGAACACCGCGATCATGCCCGTCACCGTACCCAACAAACCAAACAGTGGACACAACGCCACGCAGGTTTGAATGATGGGTAAGGAGCCGGTGATTCGATCAGAGGCGTCAGAAATCATAGCTTCACGCACCTGGTGGGCAGTCCACGAAGTGCGCTCGTCACGACCTTCCCACTTCTCGGTTGCATCACGTACGAGTTGTTTGTGTTCGGTTTGAAAAAACCAGATCCGCTCGAAGATCAGCGTCCACATGAGGAAAGTAATGAGAGCGATGAGCCAAAGCACATCGCCCCCCATTTCCATGAAGCGAAGTATTGCGAGATATGCATCACCTAGCATCTAGGCTTCTCCTTAATTCGCTTCTAGCCCAAAGGCTGGCCGGATTTCTCAGCGTGCTCGGCAATAATGCCTGCACTCTGCTCTTCGATTACGTGAATGACCGACTTGGATCGCGCGTTCACGAGGGCGTGCAACAGCGTGGTCGGTATCGCGACACAGAGACCGAGTACGGTGGTCATCAACGCTTTGGAGATACCGCTGGCCATGGTCTTTGGATCACCCGCACCAAACAGGGTAATTGCCTGGAAGGTTTCGATCATTCCGATAACCGTTCCGAGAAGACCGGTAAGCGGAGCGACCACTGAGATCACCTGAATCAACGTAATGTTGCGCGTCAGTCTCGGGGTCTCACCCAATATGGCTTCACCCAGCTTAAGCTCCAGCGTCTCCACGTCCACGTCTTTGTTTTCGTCGTAGACTTTCAGAACACGTCCGAGCGGGTTGTCATCGCTGGGGGTCGGGTTCTTACGCTGTGAGTTCACCTTCATACCGACCATCGACAGCGTAATAAGACGCTCGAGAGCCAGAAGTACACCGATGAATCCGCCGAGAATGATAATGGCACCAACCGTACCGCCCTGACCGTCACAGAACGGCAGGCCACATTCGACCACCGCACCGAGAGAGCCAACCTGCTCTTCGAGCGTAGCGGCCTGGATCAGCAGAGACAGCAGAGAGCCGCGCAGCGGGTCAATAGAGAATTCTGTCACTTCACCTGGTGCTGCATCATATACACCCTGTGCCGTGCTCACGTGACGCCCTGTGGGCTGACGCGCCAGTTCGATAATCGCTTGGGTATCGGGGTCCCACTGCAGGTACTCGCCATCACCCAGCAACGCGTATGAGCCCAGTCGCACGATATCGATCGTATCCTTTTCACCGCTCAGGCGTGTCACCGTGCCCTGGAAACGTGAGTTCTTACCGGATTCGGTCATCTCACGCTGCAGTTCGAACCACATCTCTTCCATCTCGTCGATGGTCGCCAGCTGGCTGGCGGTGCCCATCTTCTTGGCCAGGTCACCCAACCACTCTCCGCGATTTGGATACTCAGATGAAATGATGGATGCTTCAAAGAGACCCCGCGTATCACCAGCCACCTGCTGGAGTACACCGAAGAGTTCACGCAAGCTGCCGAGGCGCTTATCGAGCTGTTCGGTCATATCGCCAATGCGAATCTCGTTTTCTTCAAACGTGGTTTCCAGACGATCCGAACGACGCTCTTCACGGGTGCGTTCAGCTTTGGCGTCATTGAGCAGACTTTGCTGCTGAGCCTTCTCGTTGGTGAAGCGGCGCTCACGTTCGGTGTGCAGACGCGATTCGACAACGCGTCGGTCTTTAACGTTGTCCAGCAACTCATCGAGGCTGTTGGCCTGATTGACCTGCAGGTCATCCGCAGGTGCGGGTGCCTCGGCTTCTTGAGCCATACCATGAGGCATCCAGGCAGCAACAATAACCGCCAGAACGTATTTCAGAATATTGTTCATTTTTGTTGTTCTCATTGCGCTGACTCCGCTCCGTGAACTGGAATGGAGAACATGTCCTGGGTCGCTTGTTGGCGAGCCATGCGAATGCCCTGTCTGACCGAAGCCTGATAGGAGTCTTCAACCGGCACAAACTCGCCAGCGTTCTTGTCGTACATACCCGTTTCCTGCCCGTCCGGTGTCTGGTAAACCAGTGCAACCCGACCGACTTTGAGGATATCTACCTTACGCTCCGTGCCGCCGATGACGATGATGTCGCCGTAGGTTTCCATCGTACGGCCATACTCGTTCTCGATCTGATAAGCGCGCAATACCTGAGAAAACTTCTCAGAGACCGCCACGTCCGCGCGATCCATCATCTCGCGGAGACGTTCGATACGGTCCTGGCGCTCTTTCAACAGGAACGGCATATCCAGATTCACAAACTGCTCAAGACCATCGATCATCCGCAGCATCAATGGCGTGATCTGACGTTCGATGACGGTGACTTCGTCGATCGAGGCGGTCAGCTGCTCCATTTCAGCTTCCTGGTTGGCAATCTGTTTCTCGAGCTGTCGGTTATAAACCCGCAAGCCCTCAATTTCCTTAAGTACAGTTTTGTACTCGTTCAAGAGCTTCCGCGTCTCTTCAGTCAAAGCATCAATCTTTGCCTGCGAGCGCGTTGCCGCTCTGTTCATCTGATCCGCAACCTGAAAAATATCATTCAATGTGGTCGCAGATAACGACGGGCTTACTGCAGAAGTGACGAGTGCCAAACATACTGCTGCAAGTCGTAACGTCGATGACCGTTTATGAGGTCCTTGCGCTAGTTTTTTCATTACAACTTCCTACTGGAAAGATCCGTTCTATTTATAAGTTACTAATCGGTCCCCTGGATTAACCTTTGGATTATCCTTTGGATTATCCAGTGGACTGGTCAGTTCCCTCCGCCTGTCGGTGATCGTTCGATGCCGGATTGCTGCTCCTGCATCTCGCGAACACAACACAAACGGTTATATTCCAAGCACTTCCTCCCGGGACTGGGTGGGTCGCCTTTGTGAGGCTACCGACTTCGCATCTGTCTAGGTTGTAAACCGATGCAGTCCTGTACGAGAAAGCCCGCACAAACGTAACACCGCCCTGGTACCAGGCGAAGAGGCATTTGTGCGTGCGGCTTGTGTCTTATTATGGCTCAAAGCGTTGGCAGCTTTCGGCGCATTCAAACTTGTTGCCAACGTCTGAACACCACTCGATTGCCACATCCCTGAGCACAAACGGGGAAAAAATTTCACCCGCCCCATTCCGTTCGCGAAGCATCACGAATGCCCCCTGTAAAGTCAAGGCCGGTATGGGTTTGCTATGTAAGCAATGCTCGTGTTAGCCCGCCTGCAGGTGTGTACCGAAGTGGCTCAGCGTCCTCTCAAGCGCTGTCTTTGCCGCCGCTTCATCGTAGCTGCCACGATGGTTGCAGTTAAAACCGTGATCAGCGTTGTAGACGTGCACCGCGACATCCGGTTGTGCGGCGATCACCGCCTCAACATCCGACATCGGAATATGCGCATCCAGTTCGCCGAAGTGCATGATGGTCGGACAATTTGGTGATTTATCCATCTGCCCTGCGACACCACCGCCGTAGTACGAGCTGGCCGCGGCAACGCCTTGCAGAGTGCAGGCACTCAACCAGGTCAAGAGGCCGCCAAAACAGTAGCCGACGACGCCAACCTTGCCGTGAGCTCCGGCGGTGTTGATCGCCGCCTGCAGGTCTTGAAGCGCCAAGCCGTGATCCAACTTCTGAAAGGCAAGCTCGATGCCTTTGCCCATGTCGGCTTCTTCATAACCGAGCTCAATGTCGCGATCGATGCGGTCGAATATTTTTGGCGCAATTGCATAGTAGCCCTGCGCGGCATAACCATCCGTGACTTCACGGATATGCTGGTTCACCCCAAAAATTTCCTGAATGACCACCACCGCACCCCGGGCATCACCTTCGGGTTCTGCCACGTAGGCGCCCAAACTGAAGCCGTCGCCAGACTCAATATTCACATCAACTCCCATCTAACTGTCCTCCGATTCGTTCTTTTTCTGAGAAAGTATTCTGCTCTGAGAAGGGTACCGGCTGGACCTGTTACGCCAGCACTGACCGTTCCCGGAACCCTTCGCTGTTGGACCCTAATCTCCGCACGGACAAAGCGCAACAGACACACTTTAACGCGAATGTCATATACTCAAGCTATAGTCTCCTGAACCTGATGTTCCACACCATCGTGCATGACTAACACAATTCTCTTGGTAGAAGACGAACCTGAAATCCGGGAACTCCTGGTCTTCACCCTGGGCCGAGGCGGCTACCAGGTCACGGAGGCGGAAAGCGCTGAACGGGCCTTGCAAATCCTCGACAACGACGTTCCGGCACTCGCCATAATCGATTGGATGCTACCGGGGATGAGCGGCGTCGATCTGGCCTATCGGCTCCGCCAGGATGAGTACACCGCCAGCCTGCCGATCATCATGCTCACCGCGCGTGGCGAAGAAGTCGACAAACTCAAGTCATTCGACTCAGGCGTAGATGACTATATCACCAAGCCATTTTCCCCACGCGAGTTAATCGCTCGCGTCAAAGCGCTGCTGCGTCGCAGCGGGACTTCCGAAAACAACGTTTTGGAATCCCAGGGCATTCGCTTCGAACTGGATAGCCACAGGGTCACGATCTGCGGGAAAGAAGAACACCTCGGACCCACGGAGTACCGCTTGCTCGAGTTTTTGCTCAGCCACCCCGGTCGTGCGTTTGATCGCAGTCAGCTTCTAGACCGGGTCTGGGGGCGGAGCGTATATGTCGAAGAGCGCACGGTGGACGTTCATGTTCTGCGGCTGCGGAAAATTCTGAAACGCTATCAACTGGATCATCTGCTCCAGACGGTTCGCGGATTCGGCTACCGGTTCTCAGCTGAGGAAGGGTCCTCCTCGGTCAACGCAAAGTGAAGGAACACAGTGACCAACACGGCCGCCACGCCGTAGGTCCAGGGCACCGCGCTGACCACAGCCAGACAAACCAGCCATAAAATCACCAGCAGTCTTCTGGGCTTTGTCCTGCTTAACCGCACACGCTCGCGCGACGGTTCTCGCGCGCGGTTTCTCTTCTGTGGTGATGGCTCCACGCTGTTCTCTGCTATCCACTAGCTGCGAACCCTAACCTTAACGTATATTGCGCCCCTTCGTATCAATCGCGGCCACATAGGCTCACTCAAGTTAAGGCAAATTTTATGGCAGTCACGGCAATCCTCTGGGACTTCGGCGGCGTCGTCACATCCAGTCCGTTTGAAGCGTTCAATGTGTTGGAAGAAGAACGCGGCGCCCCACGGGATTTCATCCGCAGTATCAATGCCACCAATCCCGACACCAATGCCTGGGCTCAATTCGAATCCTCAAGTGTGAGTCTGGAAGAGTTCGACGAACTCTTTGCCGCGGAAAGTCGTGCACTGGGTCATGAGATCAGAGGCAAAGAAGTGGTCGCCCGCCTCAGTGGCGATCTGCGCCCCCGCATGATCGAAGTGCTGAAAACCTGCAAAGCACATTTCAAGATCGCGTGCATTACGAACAACGTCAAAGCAGGCGAAGGTCCAGGCATGAGTCGCGACGCGGCCAAAGCCAGTCGTGTGGCAGACGTTATGGGGCTGTTTGACCTGGTGGTTGAATCCAGCGTAGAAGGAATTCGCAAGCCCAATCCGGCCATCTACACACTAACCTGCGAACGGCTGGGTGTGTCACCGGACGAGGCAATTTTCCTCGATGATCTGGGAATCAATCTGAAGCCTGCCAAGGCACTGGGCATGCAGACGATAAAGGTACTGAACGAAGCGCAGGCAATAGAGGACCTCGCTGCGCTCACCGGCCTGACGTTTACACCCTAAGCAGACGCCCGCGCAGGCGGCAATTCGCCGTGGGTATTCAGGAAAGCTTGCACCGCATCTGCGGAAGGTAAGGAAGGGGCAGCACCCGCAACGGTGACGGCAAGTGCTCCCGCTGCAGAGGCACTTTCGATGCTTGAGCCGATGTCCTGCCCTGCTGCGAGTGCGGCGAGTAGATAACCCACAAAAGCATCCCCCGCTGCAGTTTCATCCACCGCTTCAACGCGGTAAGCCCCGAATTCCGACCAGCCTGCCCCCGCTGCATAGGACATGGCTCCCAATGCTCCCAACGTCAGGACAACATCAACTTCGGGAAGCTGTTCATTCAGGCACTGCTGCGCGGACGCAACGTTGTCCACTCCAGCGAGCGCACACGCTTCAACTTCATTGACGATCAGCAGGTCGAGTTGCTCCAGCGGATAAGAAAATATTTGCTCATCGGCCGGTGCCAGATTCATCGCAACTTTATAAGCCCGCTGGTTGCGGTCAGGCAGCCCTGCCAGGAACTCGGCCAGGCCATTAATCTCGTTCTGCAGCAGCAACCAGTCGCCCGGCTCTAAGCGGTTCTGTGCTTGTACAAAATAGCCTGCTGTGAGTGTACGGTTCGCACCGCCATGGATGACGATTGCATTCTGACCGGCCGTGTTTACCTGTATAACCGCATGTCCCGAAGGCACGTCAGCAACCACAACGCTGCCGTGATCAACGCCAGCGGCTTCGAGTGCATCCAACAGAAGCTGGCCATCTGCACCCACCGCACCATAGTGCACAACTCGACTGCCTGCTCTTGCGGCGGCGATCGATTGGTTCAGGCCTTTGCCGCCCGCAAAAATGTCTCGCGAAATGCTGGCGACGGTTTCGCCATCACCCGCAATGTTAGGGACAGCATAGACATAGTCGATGCACAGCGAACCCAGGTTGACTACCTGTGCCAATGCAGAAAACTCAAGCCCGTGAGCTACGCCGGGTGGGCAAGCTCTTTAGCTGCATCCTGAACCGCACGAATGATCTTGTCATAACCAGTGCAGCGACAGAGGTTGCCTGCCAGCCAATACCTGATCGTTGTTTCATCCGGATCGGGGTTTTTATCGAGCAGCGCCTTAGCCGCAACAATAAACCCGGGGGTACAAATACCACACTGCAACGCCGCATGTTCCAGAAACTTTTCCTGCAGCGGGTGGAGTTCCTCACCTGCGATCCCTTCGATCGTCGTAATTTCCTTACCCTGTGCTTCAGCACCCAACATCAGGCAGGAACAGATCAGACGACCATCAACCAGCACCGAGCATGCACCGCAATCACCGGTGGCACACCCTTCCTTGGTCCCCGTTAATCCCAGTTCGTCCCTGAGCACGTCCAGCAGAGACTGGTCTGCGTCACACAAATACTCCTGACCCTGACCATTAATTCTTGTTTCAACTTGTATTCTTGCCACGTCAACTATTCCCCACTGGCTCGTTGTTTTGCGATGGCTGCCGCGCGTCGACAGAGTACGGCGATGACCTTGCGTCGATATTCAGCGGTGCCGCGCTTATCTGAAATCGGTGAGGCGGCCGCCGTGCAGGCCTCGCCCGCCGCCTGGAGCGCAGCATCATCCAGCGTTGTGCCAACCAACGCCTCCGCTGCAGCAGGCACCAACAATGCGGTCGGGGCAACCGCCCCTATACCGACACGCGCAGCGCTGCATGTACCATCACTCTCAACGGTGACACTCACACCACAACCAGCGACCGCGATATCCATCTCCGTACGCGGGATGAAGCGCAGGTATGCGTCCCGACTGTTGTCCTGCGGACGTGGAATCTTCAATCCCAGCAAAAACTCTCCGTCCTGCAGTGCGTTCTGACCCACCCCGGTAACAAACTCTTCAACAGGGAGTTGACGTCCGCCATCCGCATTGGCGATGTCGCAGACAGCACCCACCGCGATCATCGCTGGAATGCTGTCGCCTGCCGGGGAGGCATTACACAAATTGCCACCCATCGTGGCACGTCCCTGAATCTGGGTTGACCCGATCAGGTCGGAAGCCTCGAGCAGACCGGGCAGCAGCGCTTTCAGATCCGCATTCTCATAGAGTGCTGCACTGGGGATCGCGGCGCCGATATAAATTTCATCCGCGCCGAGGTCCAGACGATTGGTTTCCGCCAACCCTTTCACATCAACAATGGTCCTGGGGGTGTTGTCCACCGATCGCATCTGGACCAGTAGATCGGTGCCACCAGCAAGAATCTGCGTGCGCGCACCTTGCGCTGCGCTTTCTGTTAAAGCCGACAAGACGTCACTTACCGTCTGCGGCGCCACGTAGGCATATGCCCCCATGGGTCCTCCCTTAGTTCTTGAATTAGGAAAGGGAAGAATCTACCACGACCTGCCTCAGCACTTAAAGGGCGAGCAAATGCACATTGATACTCATTACCCAAACTCAAACTCGCTGCATCGACTCGAACGAATCCCGCGCATACAATCCTCCCCCAATTTCAAACTTGCGATATAGACAAGAGCCATGTCAGGAACTGAGCAGCCACAGGCAGATACTTCACTTGCGCATTTTGTGTCCTATCTCCGCGATACTTTTGATCTGGCTCTCGAGGCCAATCAGCTGGATGGCGTCTGGATCACAGCCGGTAGCGAACAGATGCATTTCCGTGACGATCATGGTCCGGTCTTCAAAGCGAATGCCTACTTCACGCAATGGGTGCAACCGGAATACAGTGTGCCTGGCGCTGCTTTGTACATCGGTAAGGGCAACGAGCCAAAGCTCTTCACCTTGGCTCAGGAGGATTACTGGCACGCAGCGCCCACCCTTCCCGACTATCTGGCGCCGCACGTTGAGATCAGAACATTTCCAGATAGTGAAACGCTGACGAAGGCGATGGCCGCTGCCGCACCCGCTGATGCCCGCCTAGCGGTAATCGGCGAACCAAACCCCGACAATGTAATCAACGCACCCCTGAACCCTGCGCCGCTGCTGGACTATCTCGACTTTTATCGAGCAACGAAGCACGGCTACGAACTTGAAGCGATGCGTAAAGCAAGCGACATAGGCGTGCGCGGCCACATCGCAGCACGCGATGCATTTTTCGGCGGCGCCACTGAGTTCGAAATTCATATGGCGTATCTCGCCGCCTCCCAGCAGACAGAAAATGATCTGCCCTACGGCAACATCATCGCGCTGAATCAACACGCCGCCATATTGCACTACCAGCATCAGACTCGATCTCACGAGTCTCCCGCGATCAGTTTCCTGATAGACGCGGGCGGCAACTACCAGGGGTATGCCAGCGACATCACCCGCACCTACGCCGCAAGCGGCGATGCCCACGCTGAATTTCGCGATTTGATAGCGCTGATGCAAAAGCACCAGGACCATATTATCGAGCTGATCAAACCGGGCATGCGTTACGCCGATCTCCATGTTGCGATGCATACGAACTTAGCCTGCGTGCTGGAGCAAGCGGGGATCGTCACTGTCGGTGCGGATCAGGCATTCGAGCAGGGACTTACGGAGAAGTTCTGCCCGCACGGCCTCGGCCACTTGCTCGGACTGCAAGTACATGACGTCGGCGGTCATCTCGGAGACGCACAAGGCAGCCCCGCACCGCCGCCTGAGAACTATCCCAGTCTGCGTTTCACCCGAGCGATGGAAGTGGACCAGGTGTTCACAATCGAACCGGGGCTCTACTTCATCCCCTCTCTGTTAAAGAAACTTGAGAACAACAAATCTGTCGACTGGAACGTCGTCACGCGCCTGACACCATACGGGGGCATACGCATCGAAGATAACGTACGCGTCCTGCCAGAAGGTGTCGAAAATCTCACAAGGGATGCATGGCAACGTCTGGAGGCTTGATCCTAATGCCAGAGAAGCTCACACCAGAAGTACTTTTTGCAGGAACCTCCCTTGCCGGTTCTATTCCACAACAACTTCGCCTTACCCCTGACAATGGCTATGTCACATACCGTGCAGCCGCCCCTGATGACAGATTCAGAATGGATCTGCACAGGGTGAATTTGAGCACCGGTGAAAGCGAGCTATGGATAGACGCCAGAACCATCGAGACAACATCGTCTGACGTGACCGAACTGACTGCGGAAGAGCGTGCAGAGCGAGAGCGCCGCCGCGATTTCAGTCACGGCGTTACCAGCTACAGCTGGCGCCCTGCCGCCAACGAATTGCTGGTCCCTCTCAATGGCCAGGCGTTCATTGGGCACCCCGAAGCCGACTGGCGCAGCGTCACACCGGCTGGTACCCGACAGAGTGCCTTCCAGTTCAGTCCTGATGGCAACTACTTGAGTTATGTTCGCGAGCGGAATCTCTATGTGCTGGATCTATCGGGAGATGAACAGGAAGTTGCGGTGACGGCTGAGGAGGACGCGCACATCACGTGTGGCCTACCCGACTTTCTCGCCGCAGAAGAAATGCACCGTTTCGAAGGCTACTGGTGGGGAAACAACAGCGAGTGTCTGTATTTCACCCGCGTTGATGACAGCACCGTTGAGGTCAGTTACCGACTGGAAGTTGATGCAAACGGCGCCAACACCGTAGCGCAACGCTATCCTTACGCGGGTGCGGCGAACCCCGCAGTGGAACTTTTTCGGTGGGACTTCAAAACGAAACACGCTCAGTGTATCTGGCGCAGCAATGAGGAGACTGGGGATGCCTACCTCGCGCGCGTCTACCCGGTCGATGACGGTGTGGTACTCCTCACTCAGAATCGGCGTCAGAACAAGTTGGACTACAGGTTCTGCCACGAAGACGCATCCAACCCCGAAACTTTTTTCACCGAGGACTCAACAACCTGGGTCAATCTGACCGACGATTTCCTATCCATAGGCGGTCACCGATATCTGGTTACACACGAACAGTCTGGCACGCGCCAGATGCTGATCATCGATCGCGACGGTACGACGCAGGAACTACCACAAATCACCCACATAAACCGGGTTGTAAAGCGCACGGGAGACGTGGTCTGGGTGAATGGGTGGCATGATACGCCGATAGAAAATCATCTTTTTAAGATCGACCTCAATTCAGGTGATGTGCAACGTTTGACAGAGGCCCCGGGTTGGCATGAGACGACCGTAGGCGACACCGTCTGGCTCGACCAGTTCAGTGCCTCACAAACACCGACCGAAGTACACATCCACCCTTTTTCCACAGCGCCTGATAGGTCATCTTCACGGCAGATTTTCAGCAACACCATCGACGCCTCACATCCCTACGCGCCTTATCTGGCCGCGCACAGTTATTCCGAGTTTGGTGTCTGCGAAGCCACTGATGGTACCGAGCTGCATTACCGCCTGACTCCGCCCAGCGACGTCTCCGGGGAACACCCGGTCATCCTCTACGTTTATGGAGGTCCCGGCGCCCAAAAGGTCCGCAACGAATGGAGCCCACTGCTTGTGCAATTGTTCGCGCACCAAGGATACGGCGTGCTGGAGGTGGACAATCGTGGGTCGACCAACCGCGGTCGTGCGTTCGAGGCACCTTTGTATCGCGCAATGGGGGGCGTGGAAGTTGAGGATCAGATCAGCGGCCTGGCGGCGTTGAATTCCAGACCGTGGGCTGATGTGAATCGCGTCGGAGTGTTTGGACACAGCTATGGCGGCTACATGACGTTGATGTGTCTGTGCCAGAGTCAGGCGTTCAAAGCCGGTGTTGCAGTTGCACCGGTCTGCGACTGGGGTCTGTACGACTCGCACTACACCGAGCGGTTCATGGATCTTCCGGAGCTCAATCCATCGGGCTACGAGCAGAGCAACGTGCTGACACATCTCGATAAACTATCCAGTCCATTGCTGCTGATGCACGGCATGGCGGATGACAATGTCCTGTTCACCAACACGACGATGATCATGGATGCACTGCAGCGTATGGCCAAACCCTTCGAACTGATGACTTACCCGGGGGCAAAGCACTCTATGCAAGAGCCACACGTCTCCATACATCGATTCAACGCCATCCTTACCTTCTTCAACAAGCACCTGAAATGACGCCACACAACTCCTCAGTCACGGTTCGATCGGCAGAAGCCCGTGATGTCGACTTCATCTGTCAAAGCAACCTGGCAATGGCAGCCGAAACAGAAGATTTAGCGCTCGATGAAGCTTTGCTCAAATCTGGCATTGAATATCTGTTTAATCATCCTGCCGAAGGCCGCTATTTCGTCGCTGAGCGCGACGGTATACCCGCGGGTACGCTGATGGTCACCTACGAATGGTCTGACTGGCGTGCGGGTCGATTCTGGTGGATTCAGAGTGTCTATGTACTCGCAGAACACCGTCGTCACGGCGTCTACCGAGCGATGCACAACGTGGTGTATGACCATGCCCGACGCGATCCTCAAGCGTGTGGGGTCAGACTTTACGTCGAACAGAACAACGACCGGGCGATGCAGACCTACAGTTCACTGGGCATGGCAGAGACGCACTATCGATTGTTTGAAGAGCTGATTCGCTGAGGTCGGGATTACGTGCGCGCTGCGCGCGTGAACAAATTGAAAAAATTTTCGGTGGTAGCGGCGGCAAGCACATCCGCATCCAACCCCCGCAACCCCGCCAGATATGCGCAGGTGTCAGCGACAAAGGCTGGTTGGTTTTGTTTACCGCGGTGCGGCACTGGCGCCAGCCAGGGTGAATCTGTTTCGACTAACAAGCGTTCTAACGGCACCACCTGCTGTGCATGTCGAACGTTATCCGCTGCATTAAACGTTACTATGCCTGATATCGAAACGTAGTAGTCCATCGCGAGGGCCTGTTCTGCAAAACTCTGCGTTTCGGTGAAACAATGAATCACGCCACGGACCGTGGGAAAGTTCTTTAAGATGTTGAGCGTATCAGCGGATGCGTCCCTGGTGTGGATAACAACCGGCAGGTCCCACTCACGCGCTAGATCCATCTGTTCTTCGAATGACGATCGCTGAGCGCTTCTGGACTCTTCATCCTCGGTGTAGAAGTAGTCGAGGCCCATTTCACCCAGAGCGACAATCCTGCTGTTGTCGCCCTCCTCCCAAGCCGCACGCAGCCATGTCCTCGAGGCGCTGGTTGAACCGGGATGTTCACCCGCAGTTGCCCAGATATTGTCGTGCCCTCCCGCAAACGCGAGCACCTCATCCAGGCCTTTCTCATCAACGCCAATGCACAGCATGCCGGTAATACCCGCAGCGGTTGCGTTGCTGATAGCGGCTTTGGGGTCGTCTAAAAAGTTAAGGTGGCAGTGAGAGTCTATGAGCACCGGTGTGTGCTACATCGTGTGGGTGTGTCTGTCAGACTGCAGCGCCCCTGCCAGATAGGTTTCAATCTTGCTTCGGGCAACGTCATCCTGGTCATTAAACTGCACACCGATACCGGCAGCTCGGTTACCCTGAGCACCCTTCGGCGTCAGCCAGACAACTTTACCGGCGACGGGAATTTTTTCTGCTTCGTCCATCAGATTGAGCAGCATGAACACTTCATCACCAAGTTCATATTCTTTCTTGGTCGGTATGAACAATCCGCCATTACGTACAAATGGCATGTAAGCTGCGTACAACACTGCCTTGTCCTTGATGGCTAGGGACAATATGCCGTTTCTCACACCGCGTTTACCTTGGGACATTATTTATCTCTTACGATCCTTGAAGAGATGGTGAAACCCTTCGTTGACTGTGTCAATGCGTGAACTGCGTCACGCTTCGTGCGCGCTCAGCTTACGCCATTCCAACACCAGATATTCTATCAGGAGGCGCTCATTTGCAGCGTTCGACGTCACAATCTGGCGACGCACGTCGAGTATTTTATCGCTGAATCTCATCAATTGACGGGCATACTCTTTGTTGTCCTCAAGCGCTGTTTGGGCGATGGGCTGGAGCACTCGATACCATCGCGACAACCACTTGGCCACGTCACCTTCGAGCGCAACTTTGACCAGATCTGACAGTGAATCCGCAGCCAGGTGAGATACCCAGTCTTTCACCGAAAGCGTGTGACTGTCATCTTCTGGTTGCATTGCGGCCAACATTTCCAGAGGTGAGCGGCCATGTTCCAGGGCAAAGAGATCCAGGGCAAAAAGATCTAGGGCAAACCCCTCACCGCGATCACCGATCCCATTTTGCGCTAACCATTCGGTCAGGGTGTCTTGACCGGTCTCTATCGCAAACCGCTGACATCTACTGCGTATCGTCGGCAGCATCCGGCCCCATGCCTCGGTTGCCAGGATGATGTGGGTATTGCCGGGTGGTTCTTCAAGCGTTTTCAACAGCGCGTTGGCCGCGTTTGCGTTCGCTGTTTCGGCTTGCAGAATCACCGCGACTTTCCTGGGTGCGATCTGTGCCGTTTGATTGGCAAAGTCCACAAGTCCCCGCACCTGCTCGATTTTGATCACCGCTCCGTCGGGCACAATCCACCGCAAATCGGGATGCGCCATCCCCTCTGCTGAGCTGCCGGTCCGCTCAAGCAAACGGGAAGCGAGCAGACCCGCAAGCTGGTCGATCCCCCAGCCAGGGGGGCTGGACAACCCCAGTGCGTGAGGCAGTCGATCCTGTTCTAACAAATCCACCACCTTTTGATAGGTGGAGGCGTGCCATGGGTAGAGGGTGGTCACGTCCGTTCTTCCAGCCATCGATCTTTTAGCCATCGTCTTTTAGCCATAAGTCAAGGACATCGCACGTCACCCGCGACACCTGTGCCTGTACACTCGCCAGATCCTGGCTGGCGTCGATCAGCATGATGTGATCAAAAGCTTCGGCACGAGCCGTATATACCGCTCTCACTGCGTTAAAAAATTCGAGCTTCTGCTCCTCCATCCGATCTAATTCGCGGTCAGCAATGCGCGCCGCTCCCTGTGCAGGTGGAATATCAAAATAGAGTGTGAGGTCTGGTCTCAAATCGCCCTGCACCCAGGTTTCCAGGGTTGCAATCCAATCCATTGCAATGCCTCGACCGCCGCCTTGATAGGCATAGGTTGCGTCCGTAAATCGGTCACATAAAACCCACTCGCCGCGTGCGAGACGCGGCTCTATCTCTTGCGCAACATGCTGATTACGTCCAGCAAACATCAACAACAGTTCGGTCAGGGCATCCACTGTTTCTTCTCGCGGCTCTAACACCAGTTCGCGAATCTGTTCTGCCATCGGTGTGCCGCCCGGCTCTCTTGTTACATAACAGGGAAGACCACGCGACTGAAGCTCAGCTTCTACCACCGCCAGATTTGTGGATTTTCCAGCACCCTCAGATCCTTCGAAGGTAATAAACTTACCCCGCGCTGGTGCTTCGCTGACTGGATCACTCACTGGGTCCACCATCGGTTCACCCTACCCCTATTTCTGCTTCAACTGATAACGGCGCACTGCCGCATTATGCTCGGCCAGCGTTTCGGAAAAATAACTGGTTCCGTCGCCTTTGGCGACAAAATATAAAAAGGTCCCTTCCGCAGGATTTGCGGCCGCCGTTATCGAAGCTCGCGATGGCAGCGCGATCGGTGTCGGCGGCAAACCTTTGTAGCGGTAAGTGTTGTAAGGCGAATCCACTCTGAGATCCGCACGCCGGATATTGCCATCAAAATTGGCCCCCAGCGCATAGATCACAGTCGGATCCGTTTGCAGCTTCATGCCCAAACCCAAGCGGGAGTGAAAAACCTGGCTGATCTGAGCCCTCTCCTCAGCTACACCCGTTTCCTTTTCGATGATGGAAGCCAAGATCGCAAGCTCCCAGGGTGATTCAAGGTGGGCGACACCGTCCCCCCAGTCCATCTCCAAAGCTGCCAGCATCTTGGCGTGCGCCCGCAGCAGAACATCGCTTACTGGATCTCCCCTGACCACCTGATATGTTTCAGGCAGGAATACCCCTTCCACAAACGGTGTTTCCAGAGGCAACACACTGCGTACGGCCGACGGCGTGAGTTCTACGTCCGGGGTCAAAAAGTCGGTGGCCAACAATTCTTGCAGCACCTGCAAAGTCGTGAACCCTTCGCTGAATCGCACTGTGTAAGTACGGACGGTGCCGGTTACAAACAGTTCGAAAATACCGTTTGGCGATGGATTGGCCGGGATCAGATATTCCCCGGCCTTGATTTTACGAGCGCGCTCCCCGTAGCGCCCGGCCATGCGAAAATACAGCGCATCGTCGATGTAGCCCGCCTCTTCCAATTGCCTGGCTATGCGCCCGAAAGATGTGCCGGGCTTGATCAGGAAAACACCGCCGTTGCTCGCAACCGTTGCGTCCTGCCAGGTATCAAACCGCCAGAACAGCACAACAGCAACCACACCGACCAGCAGTGCAAGGCTTGAAAGTGCGAGCGTAAGTTTACGTCGCATGGGAACAGTCGAACCTGAAGGGTCTAAACCGTGCTGAATATAAGGGTGCCGTTGGTACCGCCAAAACCAAATGAGTTGGACGCGGCCGCTTTGATACTGACATCTCGCGCCACGTTGGGGACATAGTCCAGATCACAATCGGCACTCTGGTTTTCAAGGTTAATGGTTGGCGGAACCTTCTGGTCGACCAGGCTCATGATAGTAAATATTGCCTCGACAGAACCAGCCGCCCCCAACAAATGTCCGATCATCGACTTGGTGGAGCTGACAAGGATTGCAGGGTCTTCGCCGAACACCCTTTTAACACCCTTTGTCTCCGCAACATCACCGAGCGGCGTCGAGGTGCCGTGTGCGTTCAGATAGCCCACATCTTCGGGATTGAGGCCACCGTCCGCAAGTGCGTTCTCCATCGCCATCGCCCCGCCCTCGCCGTTTTCAGCAGGGCCAGTGATGTGGAAAGCATCCGCACTCATGCCGAAGCCGGTGACTTCAGCATAGATCTTTGCACCGCGAGCTTTGGCACGCTCAAATTCCTCGAGGACGAGCACTCCAGCACCATCGCCGAGCACAAAACCATCGCGATCGTCATCCCACGGCCTGCTGGCGGCTGCTGGATCGTCATTGCGGGTCGAGAGCGCTTTCATCGAATGGAAAGCAGCCACCGTTATGGGTGAAGTGGCATACTCCGAACCGCCGACCACCATCACGTCAGCTTCACCGTACTGAATCATCCGCGCACCGAAACCGATGTTGTGGGTGCCTGTTGTACAAGCGGTCACTACTGCGATGTTCGGGCCTTTAAAGCCGTGTTTGATGGACAGGTTGCCCGAAATCATGTTGATGACCGAACCCGGCACAAAAAACGGTGAAACACGGCGCGGTCCGCTGTTGACCAGCGTGCTGTGCGTGCTTTCGATCAGGTTGATGCCGCCAATACCAGAGCCAATGGCTACACCTATGCGATGACAATCTTCCGAGTGTGATTCGATACCCGCATCCGCAATGGCTTGGTCACCGGCGGCCATGCCCATCTGGATAAACGGGTCGATGCGCCGTGCTTCCTTCGCAGCCATATATTCGGTGACGTCGAAGTCTTTTACCGCCGCACAGATTTTGACGCCGAAGTCTTCGGTATCAAAATACTCGTTGTAGCCAACCCCGCTTTTACCCTCAAGCGCAGATTGCCACGAGTCGGCAACGGTATTGCCAATCGGCGATACCATGCCCAGTCCGGTTACGACAACGCGCCTTCTACTCACGGTCTACTCACGGGTTTTCTGATGCTGGGAAAGAGGTTTACGGTGGCACACAGATCTGCGCCACCCAACCGCTTACTGATGGGCCAAGACGTAGTCTATAGCCTCTTTCACTGTCGTGATTTTCTCGGCTTCTTCGTCGGGAATTTCTGTTTCAAATTCCTCTTCCAAAGCCATCACAAGTTCAACGGTGTCTAGAGAATCGGCACCAAGGTCTTCGACAAAAGAAGCGTCGTCTTTGACTTCGTCTTCCTTCACACCTAGCTGCTCACAAATTAGTTTTTTTACGCGTTCTTCAACACTGCTCATGCTAAAGATGTCTCCCGAATGTGGTTCCTGGGTGGCAGGGCGAGCGCATTCTAATCGAGGCGTTCAATGTAACGCAAGCAAGCAATTTTTCTGCCTTGCCCCTGTATTTATGTTTGTCAACTGGAAGTTTTGCAGACTTGCTCAAGCAGCGTATAAGCCGCCATTCACCTGCAGGGTCTGCCCCGTTATGTAGCCCGCATCATCACTGACAAGGAAGGCAACGGCTGCGGCGACATCGTCTGGAGAGCCGAGACGCTGGCTCGGAATTCGCTCCACAATCGATGCCTTCTGCGCGTCCGTCAGCTCTTCGGTCATATCCGTTTCGATGAATCCTGGGGCAATGGTATTAACCGTGATGTTTCGGGAAGCCACTTCCAGCGCGAGCGCGCGCGACATGCCCTCAATACCCGCTTTGCTGGTGACATAGTTCGCCTGGCCGGGGTTGCCCATTCTACCGACCACAGAGCCGATGTTGACGATACGTCCCCAACGGGCTTTGATCATGCCGCGCAGCAACGGTTTGGTGATCCGAAACAACCCATTCACGTTTGTTTCGATCACATCCAGCCACTCTTCATCGCTCATGCGCAGCATCAGGTTGTCCTTGGTGATGCCCGCATTGTTAACCAGAATTTGAACCGCACCAATTGCGGCGATCTCTTCCAACGCTTTTGCCACACTTTCCTGGTCGGCGATGTTCAGCACAATGCCTCTGACGTTATCCACGCGCTCCGTAATAGCCTGCGCACCTTGTTCCGAGGTCGCCGTTCCAATCACCTCATACCCGCTGCCAGCAAGTTTTGCGGCAACCGCCGCACCAATACCTCGTGATGCTCCTGTTACAAGAGCCAGTTTTCCTTCGCTGCTCAAAATCTACTCCCCGCCGGAAACTGCTTCCGCGATGCCCTCAGGTGTTGCCAGCCCGGTGGTCTTCAGACTACGGTCGATGCGGCGATTGAGACCCGACAGAACACTGCCCGGTCCACATTCCACAAAACGGTCTACACCAAGACCTACCATGCGTTGCACGCTGGACGACCAGAGCACCGGCGCTGATATCTGAGCCAGTAGATTCGACTTCATCGCATCAAGGTCATCAGCAACATCTGCACAAACGTTGTGGATCAATGGGATATCAGGAAGACGGACTGTCACGGCTTCTAACGCGGCGCCAAATTCGTCTTTAGCCGCTTCCATGAGCGGCGAGTGAAATGGTCCGCTGACATCCAGCATCACAGCACGTTTTGCACCCGCTTCTTTACAGACGTGTGTAGCGCGCTCGACGGCATCTGTTGCACCGGCGATAACAACCTGTCCCGGCGCGTTGAAGTTTGCTGCGACAACCACGCCTTCAACCGCACCGCAGCAATCGCGGATTTGATCATCCTCAAGCCCCATGACCGCAGCCATGGCGCCCTGACCGCGCGGCACAGCCTGCTCCATAAGTTCACCACGCAGGCGCACCAGCTTCACCGCATCGGCAAAGGCAATACCCCCTGCGCATGTCAGCGCCGAGTATTCACCGAGGCTATGTCCCGCGACATACGCGGGTGCTTCCGCCTGGCTCTGCCAGACTTCCCATATGGCAACCGAAGCAGTCAACAGCACGGGTTGTGTATTCTGCGTTGCTGAAAGCACCTCGCTGGGGCCCTCCTGCACCATCTGCCATACATCAAAACCCAGCGCCTCAGACGCTTCGGCAAATCTCTCCCCCACGCTTGAGTATGCTTCGCTCAATTCCGCAAGCATGCCCACACTCTGCGCCCCCTGACCGGGGAAAACCGCGGCTACGCTCATTACGCTCCTCTATCCCGTCGTAACGGATCCAGTCGTAACGGATCCAGTCTTAACTGCCCAGTTTTAACTGTGACTAATCTTTGTCTGCAATGACCTGACGGCCTCGGTAGTAGCCATCCGCAGTGATGTGATGCCGACGATGGGTCTCACCCGTCGTATCATCAATAGAGGTTGTGCCTTTCTTCAGGGCGTCGTGCGCTCTGCGCTTGCCACGCTTAGAACGCGTTACTTTGTTTTGTTGTACAGCCATGTTTCTTTCCTATCTTGCCAATCGTGTCTAATCAGTTGTCCCGGCTTGCAGTTCGTGCGGGTATCTGGTCCTCAACCCTGAACTGCAACCAAATTTTTCATTCAGTTCCGTTGTTGCGCGCAATATCACTATTGCGAGATTGCTTTTGCATCGCATCTTTCAGTTCCTGCAACGCCGCAAAACTCCCGGCATTGTCCTCTTCTCTCACCGCCTCCGACTCACCATAGGATGCAAGCGGTTTCTCCTCGCAACCTGCAGCACATTCGACGGTTGGCATCTGCAATAACAACTCATCTTCAACCAGGTCCACAACGTCCAGGACCGCACCGGCGACGACAATGGCCGTCGGCGTCGCGTTTGTCGATTCCAACAACTCGTTGTCTTCATCCCACATCTGCGCCTGGGTGTCGCTCTCCGCCAGCAGGCTGGAGAACTGCAGACCGCCTGCAAAATCCACGGGCGCCAGACACCAGTTGCACGGAATCCGCCCTTTGAAGCTGACCGAGCCTGCAACCATGGGACGACCTCCAGGGTCACGTTCGAAATCCAGGATCACGTCTACCTGACCAAGGACTTCGATTGCCTCACAGAGGCGAGGCAATTTTTGAGCAGGTATACTGCGCTCAATGTGTGCCTCAGCAGCCGTCAGGTTCGCATAAGTTAACTCTTCATCACCCAACTTGCGGACTGCCCTACATGCGTCGATTTTGCGGGCGGCAATCATAGGTATCTCGACAAATATAAGCAACTCAAGATGCTGAATAATAAGAATTTTTCGAATGACCGATTCTGATCAAAATCCGCCGCAAGCCCACACCTTTATTCTGGCTTCGGGCTCACCCTACCGGGCACGGGCTCTGCGTGAACTCGGATACGATTTCCAAGTCGAAGTACCGGGCACGGATGAAGACGCTGAACGCGCCGCAGCGCCAGATGTGTCACCCAAAGAACTGGCTGCCTTACTCGGCCTGGCTAAATGTCGTGCGGTAGCGGCGCGCCACGCGAAGCAGATTGTAGTCGCGGGTGACCAGGTCGGCGTCTGCAACGAGACCATCCTCACCAAACCTGGTAACCGGCAGCGGGCGATCGAACAACTCTTGTCCTGCAGTTCAAGTACTGCGCTCTTTCACTCCAGCGCGGTGGTATGGGATCCGGTTGCAGAATCTTTTCTCCAGACTGTGGTGGATACGGAGCTTAAGTTTCGAACACTCTCCGAACACGAGGTTGAGACGTATGTTGATCTGGACCAACCCCTCGACTGTGCCGGTGCTTTTAAAATCGAATCTCGCGGCGTGCTTTTATTCGAAAAAGTAGCCGCCAACGATCCAACAGCGCTGGTCGGCTTACCTATGCTATGGGTTCAGCAGACATTGCGCACCCTCGGGGTCTGTCCACTCAATTCACAGCATCACTGATATGGCGGTCTGACAGGGCCTTCCAGGTCGCCACAAATTCTGGTGGTGGGTCGCACGCCAGTTTCAGCACTTCGCCTCGCCACGGTAGACGCAAGCGGATCGCGTGCAGACACAAACCCAACGGTTCACCATCTTGCAGCGATGCGGCGAGATCAGTGTCTAATTGCGGATGGCCGTACTTTGTATCGCCAACAATCGGATGGCCCATCGCGCGCGTGTGCACACGAATCTGATGCGTACGCCCCGTATGGAGCACAGCTTCAAGGCGGGATGCATGCGGCCCGCTTGAGAGGACCTGAAAGTCCGTTCTGGCCGGCATCCCTTCGCTGCTCACTCTCACGCGCCGCTCACCCCAGTCTGTTTCATATCTTTCCAGAGGCTTGCGAACTGTCCGCAAGTTGTTGCGCCACTTACCCCAAACGAGCACTTCGTAAATTTTCTTGACCTGGCGCTCACGAAACGCAGCCTGTGCCTCTCTGAGAGCCGCAGAGTTTTTCGCGATCATCAACAGCCCGGATGTGTCACGGTCCAGTCTATGCACCAATTCAAGCCGCTGGTTTCCGTAGGATTCGCGCAACGTTTCAATCACGCCGAAGCTGATCGATGAGCCGCCATGAACAGCCCAGCCTCGAGGTTTATTAATCACAACGAGATTGTCATCCTCATAGACTTTGGCAGCGTGCAAAACCGCGCGGGTCTGGTCAGGCACTGTGATTTCTCGAGCCTTTTTTGTCTCCACAGGCGGCAGGCGTACTTCATCGCCTTCGAGTAGACGATAGGTGGGTTTGACGCGTTTTTTGTTTACTCTGACCTGTCCGGTACGCAGAAGCTTATATATATGAGACTTCGGCACACCCTTGAGCCTTCTTAACAGGAAGTTGTCCAGGCGTTGTCCGGCATCATCAACAGTTGCGCTTGCGTATTGAACGGGCACGTCAAATCTCGAAAAAATCTAGGGGTTTGAAGGAGTTATCAATCACTGTTACCATCCTACTCGCGTTACCGTCGCGCGTCACTTCCGAGCAAACCCGGTTTGCGAGCAAACTCAGTTTGCTACTCTTACCAAGAGATCAATTCGCCAGAAGCGAATCGTAAACAGGAAAGCCTGAAAGCCGGTAGGAACCCGGAAGTCAGGAACTCCTTGGGAACTCCTTGGAAGAACGACACCAAAAGTTGTGGCCGATGAGTCACCCGGTAAACGCAGGAAGAATCAGTTTTAACCGTGATCTGAAAAACGGAAATACAACGGGAAGAAAAAGCAAGGCGAGCCCCATTCATCGGTGGTTTGTCGGACGGAGAAAGAAAGCAGATAACTGCGGTCAGACCAAAACGAACGTCGACGTAGGAATTTAACGTAGACCGGAACTTAAAGGTGTGACCGCGACTAGACGGGACCAGGGTCGAACCAGTACACGGCGCCAGGGATCCCAGGAAGGGTTGCCGTGCAACGCAAACCAAAGCAACGCAAAGCAGCCTGATTAGCGCATCAATAGTTCGCAACAATAGATTGTATTCATTGATTGCATAGATTGATTGCAAAAATAGAAAGAAAGAACGAACCCGGGTTCACTCGAAAGTTGTGAGTTGAACCAACGATTTCGCTCGAAAGACGCAAACGTTCTTCTTGACGAATGCTGGACCGTTATCGGGTCCCCTCTTCTCCTCGCTCGCTGCAAGGCGATCATTGAAGTGATCGTGCTTTTTCTACCTACATTTGCGGTCGGATCACGCCAGTAACAGGCAAAAAAATGAAAAGAATGTTAATCAATGCCAACCAACCTGAAGAGGTTCGCATTGCACTGGTCGATGGACAGAAGCTCTACGACCTGGATATCGAAAATCGTTCTCGAGAACAAAAGAAGTCCAGCATCTACAAAGCAAAAATCACGCGGGTTGAACCCAGCCTGGAGGCTGCGTTCGTAAATTTCGGTTCAGAACGACATGGTTTCCTCCCTTTGAAGGAAATATCCCGTCAATACTTTAAAAAGAAATCCCACGACGGCGGACAGCGCACCCCTATCCAGGAACTGGTCGAAGAAGGTCAGGAGATTCTGGTTCAGGTTGATAAGGAAGAGCGCGGTAATAAAGGTGCCGCACTGACCACCTTCATCAGCCTCGCTGGTCGCTACATGGTTTTGATGCCAAACAACCCACGTGCTGGCGGTATTTCGCGCCGCATTGAAGGTGAAGATCGCGACGAACTCAGAGAAGCGCTGTCACAGATCGATGTGCCGGATGGTATGGGCGTCATCGTGCGCACCGCAGGCGTTGGTCGCAGTCAGGAAGAGTTGAATTGGGATCTGGAATACCTTCTGCAACTCTGGAATGCCATCCAGTCCGCCCACGATGACAACCCGGCACCCTCGCTTCTGTATCAAGAGAACAGCGCGGTGCTTCGTGCAGTCAGGGACAATCTGCGTCGCGATGTCGGTGAAGTGCTCATCGAGGGTGATGACGCCTATGAGGAGGCTTCAACCTTTATCAGCCAGGTGATGCCGCATTACGCGGAAAAGGTGAAACCCTATAGCGACGCCATCCCCCTGTTCAACCGCTACCAGATCGAAAGCCAGATTGAGACCGCGTTCCAACACACGGTGAAACTCCCCTCTGGCGGCAGTATTGTTATCGATCCGACCGAGGCGCTCGTCAGCATAGACATCAACTCAGCCCGTGCCACGAAAGGCGCAGACATCGAAGAAACGGCTCTATCGACAAATCTCGAAGCCGCAGACGAAGTCGCAAGACAGCTGCGTATCCGCGATATCGGCGGCCTCATCGTCATCGATTTCATCGACATGCTGAACCAGAAAAACCAGCGCGCCGTCGAGAACCGCATGCGCGAAGCGCTTGAAGCCGACCGGGCTCGAGTCCAAGTCAGTCGCATTTCGAGATTCGGACTTATGGAGATGAGCCGACAGCGGCTCCGCCCTTCGCTCGAAGAGATCACCACGGAACTCTGCCCGCGCTGTAATGGCCAAGGCCGCATTCGTGATACCAAATCTCTGGCTTTAGCGATTCTTCGCGTCATGGAGGAAGAAGCATTAAAAGAACGCAGTGCGGTTGTCCGCACCCAGGTTCCGATGGCCATCGGTGCTTACCTGTTGAATGAAAAACGACAGGATGTCGCGGACATCGAACAACGTACGGGCACACACATTGTGATCATCCCGAACACCAATCTTGAAACCCCTCATTACGTAGTCGAACGCTTGCGCGACGACCACGTTGCCGCAGAGGGACAGGTGGACAGTTTCCTATTATCTGACCTTGCCAACCAGTCTGCGCCTCAGGAGTTACCACAAGATGCACCGCCGCCAGCTACCAGGCAGGCAGCGGTTCAAGCGATACAGCCATCGGCACCTCCCCCACCAGCGGCACAGGCACCAGCAGAAGCTGCAGCAAAGCCAGCAGAGGAGGCTAAACCGGGCGGCGAACCCACTCCGACCGAAACGGGTCTCTGGACTCGGCTTAAGAAAAGTCTCTTCTCCGGCGAAGGCAAACCGGAAGAGGCCCCCGCCACACAGGAACAGACCCGTGGCAAGGGCAAAGGCCAACCGGCTCGCAACAAGCGCAAAAAAGACGCCGATGGCGGCAGAGGCGCGAAAGGCGCCGGAAGTCAGAAGAACAAACGCCGGGATGGTCGTCGCGATCAGACAGACAAGTCCGGTAACGAGGGTAACAAGTCTCAGCGCAAAGAGCGGGACAACGACCGACGTGATCAACGCAAAGCGCGCAAAAACGACGGTACCGACTCCAACAAGGAAGAAAACCGCGACAATCGCCGGCAGGATCAAGACAAGGGTAATGATCGGCGGCAAGATAAAAAGCGAGGTCCAAAGAAAAACACGCGAGACCGAGGCCGTCAGGCGGAGGATGCAAACAGTGAATCCCAGAATCGTGTAGACCACCAGCCTGTGGATCCGGAAACACGTCGTCCCAGTGAGGAAGAACTGAAGGCCAGCAAGCGTATGCCGCCACGCAATCGAAGTGGTAAGGGTGAACGCAAGCACGGTGAGGCAACCGCGGCAGCAGTTGCCGCACCCCAGTCAGATTCGAATCCCGTTGCACAGTCCGAAAATTCGGTAGAGGAGCAGACCGCTGCAGCAGCCGATCAAGCTGCATCAGGGAGGGAGGCAACATCCCATCCAACACCTGCTGTGCCGGATGAAGACAAACAGACGGCAAACGCGGGAACACCTGATGTGGGCAACGCCGCCGCTGAGCCTGAGGCGGCACCGACTGAACCACAAAAACCGCGTCGTGCGCTGAACGACCCGCGTAATCGGGGAAAAGTTGAAGCATCTACGGCTGCGGTGGAGGCAGAGGCTGAATCGAACCTGACCGAACATACATCGGCCGAAGATACATCAGCCGAGGAACCATCGAACGAAGCTACGGCATCTGAAGTGACATCGCCCGAGGTAACATCAGCTGAGACAGAAGATGCTCATGCTGACGAATCGGATAAAGCATCGCTCACACCGGCGTTCGCGACTGCACCAGCCGAGACTGCACCAGCCGAGACTGAAACAGCAGAAACTGGATCAGCAGAAACGGTAGCTGAGGCCGAGGCACCCGCCGCTACAGACCCGGAAGCAGAACCGGATGTTTCAGACTCCGAACCTGCTGACGAGGTCCAAGCTGCTGCAGATATCGACGAGGCGGTTACCGACTCTGAAGAGGCTGCAACGGTGGCGGACATCCCCACCCTCGACGAGGTGGAATCTGTCGAAGAGGTAGACTCTGGTGAAGATTCTGCACCCGTTGTGGATACACCGGAACCGGAGGTCCCGACCATTACAGACGCGGTCGAAGAAGCAGACATAGATAGCGACGCGGAGAGCAGCGATACACGCCCGGCTCGCGCGCACAACGACCCTCGAGAGGTTCGTCGACGTGAGCGTGAAGCTTCCTTGCGAGAGCAAGGGGTAATTTCAAAAGCACCGGGCTCAGATCCGACAGACTAAGCTGTCACCCCAGTACGGTTGGTTCTCTTTCCAACTCTACCTGGAAACGTTCGAAGATATCCTCGCGTATGCGCTCAGCAAACGCGAGGACTTCGGACGCCGCACTGGCGCCGTTGTTCACAAGTACCAGGGGTTGTTTATCCCAACAACGAATGTGACCAGCCTGCGCTCGCTTCCAACCCGCCCAGTCGATAAGTTGCGCTGCGCTCAGCTTAATTCCCCCGTCAGAGGGAAACTGGTTCAGGGCCGGGTAACGATCTTGCAGTGCCTGCGCCTGTTCGATGGAGACCACAGGGTTTTTGAAGAAACTCCCGGCATTTGGCACTCGCTGCGGATCTGGCAGCTTGTTGGCGCGGATTGAAATCACCGCGGTATATACGTCCTTGGGCGTCGGTTCATCCACGCCAAGACGCGACAATTCATCCTGTATTCCGGCGTACTCTGTCCGTGTGCGTGGCACTTTTGATAGGCGAAGATCGACAGCTGTAATCAAATAAGCAGCACCTTTAAAAACACTTTCGCGATAGCGGAACCCGCACTCCGCGTTGCTCAAAGTAACAGGCTCACCGCCGAGGAAGCTATGCACTGCTTCTACATATTCCTCAACTTCAACGCCATAGGCGCCAATGTTCTGAACCGGCGCGGCACCCACACAACCAGGAATCAAAGCGAGGTTTTCCAACCCGAAGTAGCCCTGTGACAGGGTCCATGTCACCAACTCATGCCAACTCTCGCCAGCCGCTACGCGCAACCGGACTTCGTGTTTTGTCTCTTCGAGAATCTCTATACCGGTCAGCCCTATCTGGCATACGTAAGCGTTGACCAACGATTGCGGAATGATATTGGTTCCCTGCCCCACGGCGATGCATGCCACGTCCAACGCTTGCGCCGTCTGCTGAGCTGCGCGCACCTCATCCGTGGTGGTCGCCACACTCCCCCACTTGGCAAACGCTTCGAGTTTAAGAGAATTTACAATACGAAACGTCACGAGACTGATATCTGCCTGAACGTCAGATTTAATCGGGACGCAGTGATGCGCCGGCGCTTGGGCAACTGATGACGCATCGCCCCATCGAACACCAGCAACGAGTTGTGCTCCAATTCAAGCGCCCGTGTTTCATGCTCAGATAGTTCGATCCTGAATGTTCGTGATGCGCCCAGACTTAACGATGCGATCGGCCCGACACAACCGCGCTCATCATCTCGGTGCCAACCCATATAGTCCTCGCCGGAACGATACCTGTTGACGATAACAAAATTGAACGTGTGTCCTACGCAATTCTGGACCGCTTTTCGAACGCCTTCGAGCGCCGACGGCCAACCCTCAGCCCGATGGTCTGCTCCGGTGTACCGATAGTTAACCCCGGAATCTCCGAACCACAGCGTCTGGCGGGGCGCCATCGTTTCTCGCCCAAAAATGTTAAACGTTTCGACGCACCAGTTTAAGCGGCGGGAGGTTAGATAGGCTTCGAGCTCAGCGAGTTGATGTCCGTCGAGGAAGCTCGACAGGTATGTGTATCTTTCATTCACAAGACGCGCATCCACAAGACGCGATGCTAGCCGAAGTGGGCTGCAATTCGGGCCAGATCTTCCGGTGTGTCAACGCCGCCTGGAACAGCTTCGGGCGCCATCAATACCCTGATCGGGTTTCCGGCTTCAAGCCATCTGAGTTGCTCAAGCTGTTCTATCTGTTCCAGCTTCGACATGGGCAGGGAGGTAAATGTCCGCAGAGCCTCCACACGGTAAGCATAGATGCCGATATGGCGGGCGTAGTTTTGAAGGAACGGCCCTTCATCCCTTGCGTAAGGCACCGGTGCACGTGAAAAGTACAACGCATCCTGGTTTATATCTCGAACAACCTTCACCACGTTCGGGTTGTTCAAATCGCTGAGTTCAGCTAACGGCTCACACATGGAGCCCAGGCGAACCTGCTCATCTGACAACATTGCTTGGGTCAACTCGGCGATCACAGAAACCGGCATGAGCGGCTCATCACCTTGTACGTTAACGACGATGTCCTCATCAGACCAACCGCGCTGAGCTGCGACCTCCATGATGCGATCAGTGCCTGATTGATGGTCATCTCGCGTGTTCACGGCTTCGAACCCCGCAGCTTCAACGCAGGCGAGCACATCGGGATGATCAACGGCGGCGACCACTGAATCCACAGCTGCACGACCGACCTGCTGTAAGACGCGAATGATCATAGGCTCACCCGCGATGTCGGCCAACGGCTTACCAGGCAACCGAGTGGAAGCATACCGAGCAGGAACAACAATATGGCAGCGAGTCACGCGATTTCACCGCGCTGCGGTTGGATGGCACGTGCATCGAGCAACCCTTCCAGGAAGCCAGCCGCCTCCTCAGGCAGCTGCACATTAACTTTCAGGAACCAGACATCCGTATACTGCCGCTCGAGGTTCTTGAGTTTTGCTGCATCTTTTTCCGTACAGATTACGGGCAACCCGTCTTCAAACACCACTTCTTCGCCAGTGAATTCATGGTGGTCTCTGTGCACGTGCTGCAGTGTGTCGATGCCCAGTTCATGCAGCGTGTTAAAAAACCGGCTGGGATTCCCAATTCCACAGACGGCGTGAACCGAGGCATGCACTTCCTGAAACTGCTCCACCGAGAGAACCTCGTTAGTACTTACGTTAACAAAACACTCCGGGACGATACGCATGACAGATTCGTTTTCTACGAGATTGCTCGGCTCGCTATTGGCGATCACCCAATCGACGGTTTCCAGACGCGACAGCGGTTCACGCAGGGGACCTGCCGGAAGCAGAAGACCGTTGCCCACGCCTCGCGATCCATCGATCACCGCTATCTCTATATCCCTGGCCATCGCATAGTGCTGTAACCCATCATCGGAAATTGCGATGTCACAGTTCTGCGTTGCAAGAATCCGCAGTCCTTTGACCCGGTCTGCACACATCGCGACCGGACATTGCAGCCGGTCGCGCAACTGCACGCCTTCATCAGAATACCGCTCCGGATCGGCCGCGGCGGGAATGAGGGTGCCTTCTTTACTCAACGCACCACCATAGCCGCGAAGTACCACGCCGGGACGAAAGCCCATTTCCCGCAGCGTCTCGACCAACCACGCAACAATGGGGGTTTTGCCGGTTCCACCCACAGTGATGTTGCCCACAACAATCACTGGCAAACGCGTGCGAGCAGGCGTTTGTTTTTTCTCAAACTTCTTGAGCCGTCTTTTTCGTTCCCAGTTGTATATCACGCTCAACGGCCGGAGCAGGTGCAACCACCAAGCGCCCTGATACCACGCTTTGCTCAGCCCCAGAGCAGACTTCTCAAACGACTCTGCCTTCGGCAACTGTAGGCTGCTTCCTGTTGAACTTTTGGCACTCGCCGCTTTCTTTTTCGGTTCCAACGCGTCGTCGTCAAACTGCGCCTGATGCAGTTCCGCGTACAACCCGCCTTGCGCGATCAGATCTTGATGGGTGCCCGCTTCAACTATCGCACCATCATCCATCACCAGAATTCTGTCGGCCGATTCCACTGTCGACAGGCGGTGAGCGATGACCAGCGTTGTACGCCCGACCATGACCGCCTCCAGGGCGGCTTGAATATGTCGTTCAGACTCGTTGTCGAGGGCAGAAGTTGCCTCATCGAGGATGAGAATTGGCGCGTCCTTCAACAGCGCACGCGCAATGGCTACCCGTTGACGCTGCCCACCGGAGAGTAAAACGCCATCGTCTCCCACAACGGTATCCATTCCCGCGGGTAACGCATCGATAAATTCATGTGCGTGCGCCTGTTCCACCGCGCGGCGAATCTGTTCGTCCGTACAGTCAGCCAGCGCACCGTAGGCAATATTGTTGCGCAGCGTATCGTTAAAGAGCGTGACCTGCTGTGATACCAGTGCGACATGCCTGCGTAGTGAGTTCAGACTCACGTTACGAATCTCTTCGTCATCGATGAAGATGGAGCCGCCTTCAAGTTCATAGAAGCGCGGGATAAGCGAGACCAGGGTAGATTTACCGCTACCGGAGCGTCCAACCAGCGCAACCGTTTCCCCTGCAGCGATTTGCAGGTTTATGTTCTTCAGAACGCTGCGATCGGCGTTGTAGTGAAATTGAACATTCTCAAACCGAATTGCGCCCTCAACGCGATCAATTTCTCTTTCAGCCGCATCCTGCTCATCCGGCTCATCCAGTTGTTTAAACACATCTTCAGCAGCCGCTAAACCACGTTGGAGTTTCGCATTCACTTCAGAGAGCTTGCGAATGGGTCGCCCCAGCAAACCCGCCAACCCCAAAAACTCAACAACCTGGCCGGCTGACATGGTTTTGCCACCGCCCGCCAAAATGAAAATCAATCCGCACAATGCCATGGCAACCATGGTTTCATTCAACTGTGCGCTCGTGACTTTGGTTACTGTCATCTTGAGGTTTTGTTGACGGTTGATGCGATTGAATTTGTGGAAACGATCCCGCTCGTAACTTTCACCGCCATAGGTTCTTACCACACGGTAGCCCGAGACAGTTTCACTTACGACGTGGGTAACATCGCCCATGGAATTCTGAATACGGCGGCTGATGCGGCGAAATCGACTGCTGGCGAAGACGACAACAAGCGCCAGGAAGGGTGCCGTCGCAATAAACAGCAGAGTCATCTGCCAGTTCAACCAGAGCATCCAGCCGAGAAAGACGATCACCTTCAGACCGTCCTGAATGATGGATTTTAATGCATCTGTACCCGTATCCCTCAGTTGAGCAACCGTAAACGTAAGGCGGGAGACAATGTGTCCCTGGGAGTTGGCATCAAAGTAGGTGCTGGGCAAACGGAGCGTTTTGCCGAAGAGCGCCTCGCGCAGGTCATGGACCACATGAAACGAAACCCGGCCGATCAGTGCCTCACCAAAAACGGTGCCCAGTGCCCTGATGAGGGCCGCAGCCAGCATCAGGCTGGGGATCAGGTAGGCCGTTTCGCTGGTAAGACTTTCCCAGTCGTCGATCAGATTCCCTAAAAGTCTCGCGAAGTACCCTTCTGCCGCCGCCGCAACAAGAAAACCGAGGATAGAGAGAAACAGGAAAAACCAGAAAGGCGCAACAAAGCCTAAGAGGCGCCTGTAGGTACCCCAATCGCTTGGTGCGTTAGCTTGTTCGTGAGTGTCGTTCAGTCTTCTTCTTCAGGTTGACGCGTCGTAATACTAATCTGAGTCAGCCCAACACTACCCGCCGCATCCATCGCCCGCACCACCGCTTGGTGTGCTGCCTGGGCATCCGCGGTAATGACAACTCGCGACGAAGTAGCATCTGGGTTGCGAACGTCCTGCAATGCTTTGATCAATGTGCGCTTTTCAGAGTTGACCAGCAGACGACCGCTGACAGAGTATTCGCCACGTCTGTCGATGATAATCTCAATCGTCTCAGGTTCAACTTCCTGTACCTCGCCACTCGCTTCGGGCAAGTCAATTTTGAGCTGTGTTTCGCGCACAAATGTGGTCGATACCATAAAAAATATCAACAACAAAAAAACCACATCGATCAACGGTGTCAATTCGACGGTCGCCTCATGTCGACCTCTTCTTCGCTTAGCCATATCTATTCGCCGGCCATCTATTCCGTTTGACCGTGGAGCATGTCCACAAGCTTGCTCGCCTCGGTTTCAACATCAACGATCAACTCGTCGACGCGACGGAGAAAAAAGCGATGGAACATGAGCGCGGGGATAGCGACAGAAAGTCCCGCTGCTGTGGTGATAAGCGCCGTGCTGATACCGCCAGCCAATACGTTGGCGTTGCCCGCACCTTCCGCGATAAGCGAGTCGAACACATCGATCATACCAACCACCGTCCCTAACAAACCAAGCAGGGGGGCGATACTCGCGATAATGCCGAGTGCGGTAAGATAACGTTCCAGGTCATGATTCACCTGCACGGTCGCCTCTTCCATCGCTTCCTTCATGATGTCGCGACCGCGTTTCGCATTGACGATTCCAGCCGCAAAAACCTGACCCAGGGGTGAGTGAGCACGCAAATCTCGTGACCGCTGTTGGTCAAAGTCTTCCTGTTTCAGGCTTGTCCATGTTTCCGCGAGCAGGTTTTTCGGCAGGATCCGCGTTCTCTGCAATGACCAAAGCCGTTCAACGCTGATCGCCGCGGCCACCACGCTGCAGAGCAGAATGGGCACCATCAACCAGCCGCCCGCTTGGATAATTTCTAACACTGTCTACTTTCCTCGTTAAATTCTTTTTGTTCCATGTCCATGGCTTCCTTACCAGGTACAGCCTCGCGCGGCGATGGGCCAACACTCTCTGATCAACCCATCGTCATCCTGAATCCATAGAAAATCATGCAGATTGATCGTCGGGTCACAGTGCGGCGAGACAACCTGAACCACATCGCCCAATTGCACACTCTGTATAGATTCCCGACTGATCAATACGCCGTGCTCATCACCGGCAAAGCGATACTTGGTGTTTACCAGCTCGTCTACCGCTGGCGGAACAGTGTCCGATGCCAGGGCTTTATACCCGCCATCAACAGTGATGGCGCCATCCATCGGCTGGCTGATGGCCGTACACGCAACTGTCAGGGAGACGTCAAAATCTTCAAACCTGTCGCCGCTGTGACCTCCAATCTGACGGTACTCTTCATCCATAAAAATGTAGCTTCCAACCTGCAGGTCGGTGATCTCGGCAACGTTAACATCTATATCGAAGGTGCCCGTGCCACAGCCGGTGAGCATGCTGTAGGGAACATCCATTCGATTTATACGGTCGACAATAGCCTGCCACAATTCCAGCGAGGCATTTGCCCTCTCCGCATGGCCATGGATGTGCATCACGTGTCCGGCGTAGTGTTGAAAGCCCAAAAACTGGAACCTTGGATCGCTGTCGATTTTTTCGACAAGACGTCGCACGAGGTCATCATCCCGGGTGCCTGTTCGACCCATGGCTACGTCCAGGTCGACAACCAGCCCAAGCACGTTGTCACCCTCGACCTGCGCCTCGAGCAATTCCAAACCCTTCTGGCTGTCGAGGACCAACGCCAGTTCATGCCCTTCATTCAGCAGTTTGTTCAGAATGCCGATCTTGTCAGGCCGGGTGATTGGTGACGTGATCAATATCGGGCCAACACCGGCACCGGTGAGCACCACCGCTTCAGACAACTTTGCAACACAGACGCCCACTGCGCCTAATGCGAGTTGTTCTTTACTGATAGCTGGGCACTTGTGCGTTTTGGCATGAGGACGAAAGCCTTTACCAAACGCATCAACGTGATCGGCCATTTTTTTTAGGTTGGCTTCGAAGTTAGCCCGATTCAGGACCAGTGCGGGGGTTGCGAGGGCATTAACCTCAATCGGATCTGCCAGACTTTGTGGCTCCGTCGTACGTGCCCGTACCTGATCAAACAAAAGCTCAACTGTCATTCGACTCCCCCGCCCACCTCAATCTCAAGCGCTCAGAGACGCTTGAAAATAGTGGTTAGTAGCTTCGACAAATCCCTCTACGGAACCGCAGTCAAATCGTCTACCGCGGAAACGATACGCCAACACACATCCGGCTTTTGCCTGCGCCATCAGTGCGTCGGTCAACTGTACTTCACCATTCCTGCCAGGGGGTAGATCGCGAAGAATGTCGAATATGTCGGGCGTCAGAATGTAACGACCGATAATTGCCAGATTGCTCGGGGCTTCCTGCGGCTCCGGTTTTTCGACCATGTTTGTCACGCGGATGATGTTATCCGACATCGCCTCTCCGGCAACAACACCGTAATTGGATGTCTGATCTTCAGGGACTTCTTCTACCGCAACGATGCTGCAGCGGAACTGTTTGTACAACTTGCACATCTGGGCGAGTACCCCGTAGTCTTCGCCAATACACAAGTCGTCTGCCAGGACCACGCCAAACGGCTCATCGCCTACCAACGTCTCACCCGTCAAAATTGCATGACCCAGACCGTTCATTGATGTCTGGCGCGTGTACGAAAATGTGCAGCTTTCTATCAACTCCCGGATGCCGGTCAGCCGTTCTTCCCGGCTTGTGCCGGTAATCTGGTGTTCCAGCTCAAAACTGGTATCGAAGTGATCTTCAATGGCCCGTTTTCCTCGCCCGGTAACAAAGCCAACTTCTGTCATACCCGCTTCGCAGGCCTCTTCGACGCCGTACTGAACCAGGGGTTTATCAAGAATGGGCAACATTTCTTTCGGCATCGCTTTCGTCGCCGGTAGAAAACGCGTGCCGTAACCCGCAACTGGGAAAAGACACTTTCTGATCATGCGCACAACGTCCTTTTTATACCTTGCTTACAACTAGTTTAGACCTGGCCTGCGACAGCTTCCTGCACATCGCAGCAGCGGCGGGCGTATGGTAGCGGAATTGTAATGTGATAAAAGACTAGAAACTGTTACTACATCACGCACAGCGGTCCGATTCTGCCTCGGCGGGGCTAATGCCCTTCAAAATGACGTCTATTCGTATAGTTAATTGACCATGAGAGCTCGCAGCACAACACTCTGGTGATTTGTGATGAGCCGGTATTCGTTCGGGGTAACCGACCGGTCTACGCAGCAGACCCTGTATCCCTGATAAAAGGCCCACCCAGGCGCACTCAGTGCCGCGTGGGCATCCCCGCAGGATTTCCGCCCGCCTCTCGTGCCACCTGTGCACGCAGCGCCGCAAGCAGGTGCTCACAGATTGCGTTACCAACGCGACCGCTGCCTTCTCTTTCGTTTGCGCTTTCTCTCGCGCTTTGTTTTGCGCTTTCGTTTGCGCTTTGTTTTGCGCGCTCATTTGCCGTTGCGGCTGGGCTAGCGAGTTCGTTCTCGAGCTGGGTACCAAGCCGTGTTGTTTCACTACGCTGCGGCAACATATCGTTGAGAATTATGTTTTTCTGGGCTGAGTTTTTTGGCGCCGCACGCAACTCGATTCGATTGTGGGTGATGAGGTATGCACGTCGCTTGTGCCGCTCCTCCAGGTCCGATGCCAAGCGCATAGCAGACTGCATGTGCTGGATTTCATCGCTCAACTCAGCATCTTTTTGCTCTGCGTTAATTTTCTCTGAGTTAATTTGCTCTGCGTTAATTTGCTCTGCGTTAATTTGCTCTGCGTTGACTTGCTCTATGTTAACTTGCTCTGCGTTAACTTGCTCTGGGTTGACTTGTTCTGCGTGGGCTTTTTCGCCTGGGCGTTCTGTCGGCCGCGCGTCCGACGCTCTTCCAGTTGGCGCCTCAAGCGACAGATTTTCGAACAAAGGTAACGTTTCCATAGCGCTCACCCTACCAAATACTGTATATATATACAACTGTATGTATACAGTATTCGGCAGGTGGCTTAACCTACCCCAAACTCGATTACATCATCCTTAAGCTTGCCGGTAATGACGTCCGCATCACCCAGACTACCTGCCAGAATCTGGTTCGCTAAGGGGTCCTCAACCAGCTTCTGGAACGCACGCTTTAACGGCCGAGCACCGTAAACGGGATCGTAGCCCTGCTCGGCAATTTTTTGCAGAGCAGCGGGCTCAAGTACCAGTTCCAGACCCTGCTCGCCGAGCCGTACGTTCAGGATGTTCAACTGCAGACCCGCAATCTGCAGGATTTCAGCCTCATTCAGAGGCTCGAACACGATCAAATCGTCGATGCGATTAATAAATTCCGGGCGAAAATGCTGGGCCACGACGCCAAGCACTGCCCCTTGAATGTTCTCAGTATCGCCTTCTTCAGCCATCGCCTGAATCGCTTGCGACCCCAGATTGGATGTCATGACCAGGACGGTATTGCGAAAGTCGACCGTTCGGCCCTGTCCATCTGTCAATCGTCCATCGTCCAGAACCTGCAACAAAACGTTGAACACGTCAGGATGCGCTTTTTCTATCTCGTCAAGGAGAATCAGCGAATAGGGCTTGCGACGCACCGCTTCGGTCAGATAACCACCCTCTTCATAGCCAACGTACCCGGGAGGTGCCCCGATCAATCGAGCGACAGAATGCTTCTCCATAAACTCGGACATATCGATGCGCACCATCGCTTCTTCACTGTCAAAAAGCACATGGGCAAGCGCTTTACAAAGCTCGGTTTTACCCACGCCAGTCGGCCCAAGAAACATGAAGGAACCGTTCGGCTTGGCAGGATCGGCAAGTCCGGCCCGTGCCCGTCGCACAGCCTGGGACACACTTTCAATGGCAGCATGCTGTCCAATCACACGCTCGTGTAACAACTCCTCCAATTGCAGAAGTTTGTCTTTTTCACCCTGCATCAGCTTGGCCACGGGGATACCCGTCCACTTGGCAACCACCTCCGCAATCTCTGTTTCACTCACTTTATTGCGCAGGAGTTCGGTTACCGGCGCCTCATCACCGCTGGACAGCCGCTGCTCAAGTTCAGGAATTACGCCATATTGCAGTTCTGACATACGCGCGAGATCCGAGCGTCTGCGCGCCTGGTCAAATTCTATCCGCGCCGCTTCCAATTCCTCTTTGACATCCTGATTACCTCTGAGCGCCAACTTTTCTTTCTGCCAGATCGCATCCAACGCCTGATATTCGGCTTCCAGCTCAGAAACCGTGTTCGTCAACTCTTCAAGGCGCCGCTTACTCGCGTCGTCAGGCTCTTTCTTGAGGGCTTCCATCTCCATCTGTTGTTGGATGAGACGTCGCTCCAGCCGGTCCATTTCCTCAGGTTTGGAGTCCATCTCCATACGAATTCGACTGGCCGCTTCGTCAACGAGATCAATCGCCTTATCCGGGAGTTGGCGATCGGTGATATAACGATGCGAGAGCGCCGCCGCAGCGACGATAGCCGGGTCGGTAATATCAACCCCGTGATGCACCTCATACCGTTCTTTGAGTCCACGCAGAATGGCCACGGTATCTTCGAGCGAAGGCTCATCAACCTGCACTTTTTGAAAGCGGCGTTCAAGCGCCGCATCTTTTTCGATGTACTGCCTGTACTCATCCAGGGTTGTCGCGCCAACACAATGTAACTCGCCCCGCGCAAGTGCGGGTTTAAGCATGTTGCCCGCATCCATTGCACCGTCGGCCTTACCTGCACCCACCATGGTGTGCAATTCATCGATAAACAGAATGATATTGCCTTCGTGCTGAGCCAGTTCCTTAAGCACGGCCTTCAGCCGTTCTTCAAACTCACCTCGATACTTTGCTCCTGCTATTAAGGCACCCAGGTCAAGAGAAAGCACGCTCTTGCTCTTTAAGCTGTCTGCCACCTCGCCGTTTACAATACGTTGAGCCAAGCCCTCGACGATTGCGGTCTTACCCACTCCGGGTTCACCGATAAGAACCGGGTTGTTTTTTGTCCGCCGTTGCAGCACCTGTACAGTGCGACGAATCTCGTCATCTCTGCCGATTACAGGATCCAGCTTTCCATCACGCGCTCGTGCTGTCAGATCGATCGTGTACTTCGCCAATGCACCTTCGCCGTCACCCTGCGCGGAATCTGTCGTCGCGCCATTGCGCTCTGCGGCCACTGTTGCCTGTATCGCATTGGCATTTGCACCCGCTGCGGCGAACGCGTTTTTGAGGGAGGGTTCTTCCAACATCGCTAACAACAAACGATCCAACGCAACAAATTCGTCACCTGCTTGTCGTGCCAGCACATCCGCCTTCGCGAGCAGGCGCTGCAACTCAGGAGATCCGGCAAGCTCACCCGTATTGTTAGCGATTCTTGGTTGTGCGGAGAGTGCTTCCGCAACCGCACGCTTGAGGGCAGCCACATCGAGTCCGGACTTCTGCAGTATGCTTGTGGCGCTGCTTTCGTCCCTTTCCAACATGGTGCTCAACAGATGAACAGGCGCCAGCTGCGAGTGGTCCAATCCCAATGCCAGGGACTGACTGTCTTGAAAAACAGCCTGAGCTTCTTCAGTAAATTTGTCTAATCTCACTCTCTTGACCTCGGTCGTGCGTCAATTTTGGTTTGCTTCTGCTTTGCATACGAGTTCACCTTGCTGCTTTAAGCACCTCTGCAGATGGTCTCGCTTGTGCGTTACAATGGGGGCTGTCCAGCTCTTTTCAATGCGCTGTGTGAAAACCGAGCGGTAAAAAAACGGCAGGCAAGTCATACACGATAGTAGACGCGGTAGGAACCGCGGTGAAGAACAGTTAGCAGCAAAGACATTAGTCATAAAAGACAGTAGTCATTAAGAGGCTGGAGTCAGGAAAAGGCAGTAGTCAGCAAAGCGCACAAACATTGTAAGTAACATCCTGTGACAAAACGTAAGAGCCCAAAATCAGTACCCGCCACGGCCCCGTCTCATGAGGCTGACCAGAGAGAATTTCAGCGGGTCGAGCTACCGTTGCTTGTCGAAATTTCTCACGCCTCACTGGGTACCCAGGAAACCACCGCAAAAGATCTCTCCGCTGGCGGCGTCTTTGTGCACCTTAGAAATCACAAAATTCACCAGGGTGCCGCTCTTAAAGTGAAGCTGCGATCCAGCGCGATGTCGAATAATCAGACCTCGCCTACGGTGGATATGCTGGTTGCCCATGTCCAGGATGATGGTCTGGGGCTTAAGTTCAAAAACAAAACGGCTCAGCATCTATGGTCCAGTGTCGAGCGTCTCCGCAATGAATTGCTTGTTGGCAGAGACTATTTCCAGGTCTTTCAACGTCTGGCCATCACACACGCAACCAAGGGCGTTCTGTTTGTACAGTTACACGGACGATGGACCTGGCCTGGCGGATACCTTCAAGTCGGTACAGATGCTGAGAAAGCTCTTGTAAACCACTGCGAAGACGCACTTGGTCTCTCAATAGGGAACATCGAGCCATTGGGCGCAAGGAGCATGCACTTCGACGCTCTGCCTGAGGCCGCTACCTACGTCGTCTCTTTCACGGGAGAAATCGACAATCCGCACATCAGCGATCACGGTCCCTACAAGTCGTCTCGATGGGTCAACAAACGCGGCGACCTGAGTGACCTGACCCTGGCCGACACCGACTTGCGTGATTTGACGATGAAACTCATAGCCGACCCGTCCGAGGACTAGATGGTCGGTTTTGAGCGATTTGGCGAAGACAACACTGACTCGAATTTAGTCGGTCGCATCATCCTGCGACCTAATCAGTCGCTCTCCTGGCAAGCGAGCCAATACTTCCTGCTTCTACTGCTGATGCTGTCGCTGGCGATTGCCAGCGGATTTTTGTTACAGGGCTACTGGATGATTCTGCCCTTTTCACTCCTCGAAGTGACCATCGTTGCGGCCTGTTTCTACGCCATATTGCGGAGAAGCCGCATGCAACAGGTGATCGAGTTCAGCCCGAATGAAGTCCACTTCGCTGAAGGCCAGGCAAAACCGGAGACGCGCGTGTTGTGGCCAAGATATTTCACCAAAATTCTGATCGAGCAAGCCCCACAGAGCTGGTATGCCCCGGAAATCCGCCTGACGTATAAAGACGCTGCCATCGAACTGGGAAGTTTTCTTAACGCAGACGAAAAGGATCAGCTGATCGATGCGCTCAAAGAGCTAGTCGCGCTCGCAGATCATCGGCAGGTACATCGAACCTAATTGCACGCGATGCGCACAGATCGTGCCTGACTCGCTCGCCCACACAAGCGCGCCTGAATCCGCAGTGGTAAACACCTGGACGTCGACTGCACGATACCTCTCCATCACATCTGCATGCGGGTGCCCGTAACGGTTTGCCTTACCTGCCGAGACGATCGCGACACCGCCTTTCGCACGCCGCACGAGCGCAAAGCTTGAACTCGTACGACTGCCATGGTGAGGCACAATCAGCAAATCTATCCGCAGGGGTAACCCGTCGAGCAACGCGCGTTCTGCGTGTACCCCAATATCACCGCTGAAGTAGGCGGAGCGCGGTTCGTTGGCGTTGGTCTGCCCCTCTATCAGGAGCGTACAGGATCCATCGTTTGGATTACGCGCTTCGCCATAACGCAGTAAAGTGAACTCAACCCCGTCCCAGACCCAACGACGCCCATGTTCACAGCCGTGGACCGGTGTGACCGTGGGCACACCAGCCAGCCACGGCAGGCCGCCTGCATGATCGTTGTCCAAATGACTGATCAAAGCGCGATCAAGCGTCTGCAATCTGCCTTTCAAACTGGGCACAACAGCTGCGTCAATGAAGTTAAACCCGCTCGCGGAAGCAGCACCCGTATCCACCAATAGCGTCCGTTCTCTCGTCCTTACGATGGCGGCACTGCCCTGGCCTACATCAAGCACCGTGATCGAAAACTGGCCATCCCTGTAGGTACGCGGGTGCACACAGAAAACCGCAAGCCAACATACAAAGGCCAGGCACTTCGTCCGCGGGTCCGTAGACAAAACCACGCACAGACCCAGCACGACCGAACTGAACAGCGCGGATAGCGCAAAAAAACCACCACCGCCCGTCGGTATATCCGCACACCTCGCTAACACGGTCAGGATGACCTGCAAACTGAAACCGGCAATATTGAGCAAGGCGCCAGACACAACCCCCATGGGTTCAAGGGCAAATCCCAGCAGTGCTGCAGGTAACGTGAGCAGCGTAATGATCGGCACTGCCAGCAGGTTTGCCACAGGAGCGATCAGCGGAACCTCACCAACAACGCCTCCCAATATCGGCGTCAGTGCCAGTTGTAATGCCAGTTGGCATTTCAGCAGAGCAGCAAGCCACGAATCGCGTACCAACTGGCTTTGAAACACCATCAGCAGAACACCCACAGCCAGGTAGCTCAGCCAGAAACCCTGCAGGAAGATCACACCTGGTTCGATAGCAATTGCAAAGCAGGCAATCACACCCAGTACCAGCAGACGCGGTGGATCACGATCGCGAAACGTACAGCCGAGATACACCAGCAGCATTAAACTCGCTCGCACAACCGGAGGCTGCAACCCTGTTGTCCAAGCAAAACCCAGCACCACGACAACCACGAGACCAGGCACAACAATCCGTGCAGCCTGCGCAGACAGTTGGCGTATAGCCAACACGTGAGGTCCCCATGCAAACCAGGTTGCAAGGCCTGCCAGAACCGCCAGGTGTAGACCTGACACGACCATTAGATGCACGGTGCCCGTGGCCCGGAAAAGCGCCCAGTGGTGAGCCGCGACACCTGATCTGTCGCCTAGCGCCATCGCTCTGAGCAACCCTAGATTTGGTACATCATTGCGACGGCGATCTGTTGGCTGAAGTGTGTAGGCGTTTAACGCGCGCACGTACCCGGTGGCATAGTAGCCTTTGCCTAACAGCCACAGCCGGTAGTTGAACCCACCTGGATTACGTGCTCCCCAGGGGGTTTTTAACCTCATACTCAAGTCCACTTCTAACAGCCTGCTGGCCGCCGCAGCCCTATCTTCCTGAGCAAACCAGCTGAGCCGGAGACGCTTACCTTCCAGGACTGGGCAGGTAGGAGAGCGCGTGACTAGAAGATCCAGCCGATACCTGCCCGTGTCGATCCGGCTGACGGACGTGACGATGCCGCGCGCTTGTATCGATGTCGCGCTGGAGCCTGCGTCTGTACCGCTGGCACAGGGTACAATTTCACCACTCACATCCACCCACCAGCACACCACACGCAGGCCGAGCACAAAAATCATGCCTGACCATGCGATCAAGCTATATTTCAATGATGTGTCACATTCCCCAGGGCATAATGGGTGCAATGAAAGAGCGACTTCAGAAGTATCTTCCGAAACCTTCGGAGCTAAAGCAGAACTGGCTGCTGCGGCCTGTGGCACATCTGCTTCACAATGAAGAACTGTGGCACATGAACCGTCGCTCGGTTGCAGGTGCAGTTTTTATCGGGTTGTTTTCCGCCTTCCTACCCGTGCCCAGCCAAATGGTCGTCGCCGCATTCCTCGCTCTTGCCGCGCGCTGCAACCTGCCGATCTCAGTTGGATTGGTCTGGATCAGCAACCCGATCACCATCCCTCCGATTTTCTACTTCACCTATCGCCTGGGCGCCTGGTTGCTCGACATGGAGCTTGAGGCGGACAACATCGAGCTCTCATTTGGATGGATCTGGGACAACTTCGGCACAATCGGCTGGCCGCTGCTGTTCGGCTCATTGGTCTGTGGTTGGGTGGCCGGTGTGACAGGATTTGTGGTCACACGTGTTGTCTGGCGCATGCGGGTTGTGAGGCGCTGGCGGGAGCGACGCGCGCAACGCAAAGCGCGGCGCCAGGAAAAGCGTGCACAGCGTCGGCAGAGTCAGACAGAAATGGATCAAACCTGAACCGTAGGACTAGTGCAGGGCCGGTACCGGATCCAAGGCAGCAGCTCTGTGGGCTGGAAACCAGGCCGAGAGCATACAGACCGCAATACTCATCCCACCTATCACACATAGATCACTGATCTCGACTCGGATCGGTACGGTGACAAAAAAAGAACCATCGAGTAAGTGCATGCCCGTCACAGCCTGACCAAAGTCCAGAATCTCATTCACATAGTTTGCCGCCAGAAGTCCAAGCCCCAGACCGAGCACCGTTCCGGCCAGGCTGATGCTGCCCCCTTGAAGCAGGAACACGTCTCTGATCAGCGATTGTGTACAGCCCATCGTACGCAGGATCGCGATGCTGCGGCGTTTGTCGTTCACCAGCATGCTCTGACCGGCAACAATATTGAAAGCTGCAATGGCGACCACAAGCAGCAACAGAACAAACATCATACTTTTCTCAAGCTGGACAGCCTGGAACAGCTCTCCATACTTGGTCTCCCAGCTCGCCACGGCAGCGTCCGGATAACGCTCTTGCAACAAAGCTTGAGCTTCTCTGACCTGCAGTGGATCGCGAAGTTGAACCTGCCAACCCACCTTGCCGAATGCCGACCACTCAACCTCACTCATGCGATCCAGATTGACGATCGCAACCGTATAGTCCGGCTCCGCACCCAGCTGAAAGGTCCCCGTGAGTTCAAAACTGAGCATTTGCGGCGACATGCTCTGCTCTGTCCCTTTAGCGGTGATCACCGTCACGGTGTCGCCGATTCGCAAGCCGACGGTCCTCGCCAGCGGTTCGCCCAGCATTATGCCCATAGGTGTGGTTACGAATCGGTCTACAGAACCCTGCACCTGATGCGCCGTAAAATGACTGACGGACAACGGGTCGTCTACGCCGTATATGCCAACAGGCAGCACCCTGCCGCGTCCGTTGATACCCCCAACCCCCTCAAAGAAGCGGTAATAACCCCCCAGATTCTCTCCCACACCCTCTATTTGTCTCGGATCCGACACAGGACCCACCACGGTGATATGCGGCACGGAGTTCAACAGGCGCGTCTTCAACTCGTTGTCAAAGCCGTTCATCACGGTCACCACAACAGTCAGCACCATCACGCCGAGACTGAGACCGATAAAAGATACCCACGTAACAAACCGCGCAAAACGATTGCTGGCGTGGGTAAGCAGCCGTCGGCTGAGGCTCAGACGTAGCCCTCGACTCAACTTACGTCCCCTTGACTCAATACGCCGTTAACTAGAGCAAAAGTTCTATCGAACATCCCCAGCGCAGATGTGTCGTGAGTGACGACAACCACCGCAGCGTCGTGCTTCGCGCACAGGTCCGACAGCAACGCCATGACCTGCTCCGCATTCTCGCTATCAAGATTTCCGGTCGGTTCATCAGCAAGAATTACCGTCGACGACCCTGCAATCGCACGGGCTACAGCAACCCGTTGACGTTCGCCACCTGAGAGTTCGGCCGGTAGATGCGTCGAGCGGTGGTCGAGTTGCACTTCCTCAAGAAGCTGTAGCGCAGCAGCATCAGCACTACTCCGCTCCATTCCATTAATTCGCATAGCGAGAGCGATGTTTTCGAGCGCGGAAAACTCGGGCAACAGGTGATGGTTCTGATAGACAAACCCCATGTGCGCACCACGAACTCTGGCCCTAACATCGTTGTCAGCCGCAGCCAGGTCTTCACCACCCACCCATACCTCACCACTATCCGGTGTATCCAGACCGGCAAGGATATGCAGCAGCGTGCTTTTGCCCGAGCCGGAACGCCCGAGAATTGCTACCTTCTCCCCGCGGGAAACCTCCAGGCACACGCCGTTCAAGACAGCGATGTCTTGACCACCCTGCTGATAGTTTTTGACCACATCGATCGCTTGCAGCGCAAAATCACTCATGGGCAAGCACCCGACTGGGTAGCAACTTTGTGGCCCGCCAGGCTGGGAAGATGGTCGCCAGCGTCGCCAACACCCACGCCACGCCACCCACCAGAAACAGGTCCGTGCCGCGCACTTCGACGGGTAGATAGTGGATGAAATATTGGCTCATCAGCGCACCACTGCCCGCAGAATTTGCCCAGCTGAAGAGGGCCGGCAACGATACCGCAAGCGCTGATCCAAGCAGAAGTCCTAACAAAATGCCTCCAACCGCCAGCAGTGTACCGACGAGTAAAAAGATACTCAAAACAGCCCGGGATTCGAGACCGAGAGTTTGCAGAACAGCCACATCCTGGCGTTTCTGCTCCACGATCATGATCAATCCGGAAACCAGATTAAAAGCCGCAACGGAGACCAGAAACAACAAGAGCACAAACATAGTGACCTTCTGAACCGCGATCGCCTGATACAGCGGACCGTACCGTTCAATCCAGGTACCAACTCGAGGGCTGCCTTCCGTCGCGACTAACACCTGCCGCAATCGGGTCATATCAAAAAGATCGACAACCCTGAGGTGTACGTCTGTTGGTCCACGCTGCCGCAACAGCGCCTTGGCTGTGTTCAGATGGGTAAACACACTCTGGCTGTCCAACAGTGATTGGCTGTTCAGAAGCCCAACTAATTTCATCCTTTTCTGTCTGGGCACGTAGCCCTGTGGACCGAACCCGGAATTAGGCGCAACCAGAAGCACGCGGTCACCGACACTGAGTCCGAGTTCTTTGGCCAGACCAGCGCCAAGAATGACCGTGAACTTTTCAGTCTGTAGCTGTTCAAGCGCACCTGGGTCCACATACTCTGCAAAGGCGGTCACCTGTGCATACGCGTCCGGTTCAACCCCTACCATCGTGGCCGCTCTCACCGTTCCACTGCCCATCAGCAATACATTGTCCTCAAACACCGGGGCGGCTGCCGCCACACCTTGAACGGACGTTGTCGCAGACGCGACGGTATCGTCGACGGGTGCCGCATAGCTCAGCCGAACCTGCGGAATCAATCCCAGCACACGCTGCAGCAGCTCGCGCTCAAAGCCGTTTACAACGGACATGACAACCACAAGGACCATGACGCTGATCACGAGGCCCAGGAATGCAAGGCGCGAGACATTTGAAAGTGAGCGACTGGTGGATAAGAGGTAACGCCAGCCGATCCAAAAACTTTCACTGCTCTTATTTCTACTATGCTTAAGCATGGAAACAGACCGACGAAATTCGATGCGCATATCTATCAGGCTGCCCTGTGAATGGCAACTGACGGATACTCAACCCTCGCAAGCCGATCTGCTGGAGATGTTCTCGGTGCATCGTTCTGCGGCCCTCTCGACGCATATCCAAAACCTGGACAAAGACCTGCGCGGCCTGCTCCCCACCATGGAAAGCCCGTACAAAGAGGCCATCACATTGCTCGCCCAGAAGACAGATCTCCTCTGGCAACAGCTGGCCTTTGACGGGCCCACCGAACCTACGAGTGTAGTGATTTCGCATACAGGCATCGATGTATGTCCAGACACTGGAAACGCCCCTGCACATCCTGCTACCAGACAGTGTACGCCCCATGCCGGAGTCCACTTTGTGCTCCCGGACGGCACCCATATCTTGACCGCCGCAGAAGTGACGCGAAACGATGAACGTGTGGGCATGGCCTTTAAAGATATGCCCGACAACGTGGCGAAGACACTCTCACGTTTTATTCTAAACAGCCGCGCCGTTTGAGACCGGCGAGCCGTTTAAGATCGGCGGGTTTACTGGGATAAGCAGCAAATACCTCAGGCTACTGACTGAGAGTCGTCCGCGCCCTGCCCAAGCCGAGCGAGCTGTGCCGCCGCGCTGATCGCTGCCACCCGATAGCTTTCAGCATATGTCGGGAAGTTGAAGACGTTTTCAATGTAGGTCTGCACGTTCGCGTTGTTCAGCATGCCCATCTGTCCAATATGGACGAGGTCGGTGGCATGGGTGCCGACAACATGTACGCCGCGCACTATTCCATCACCGCTGACAACAATTTTTAACATGCCGTCTTTGGCGTTTGCGATGTGGCCGCGGGCAATCTCACTGAAATCTGCATGGCCTACCACAACAGTCTCATACTGCTCGCGAGCCTGGGATTCTGTCAGGCCGACACACGCAAGCTCCGGTATGGAATAGATACCGGAAGGAATACACTGACCCAGCGCACCTACTTCAAGCCCGGCGATGTGGCAGGCTGCATGCCTGCCTTGTTCCATAGACGCTGAAGCAAGTGAAGGGGGACCAACCACGTCACCCGCAGCGTAGATGTGCGCTACAGACGTGCGACCGTGTTCGTCCACACCCAGCAATCCGCGATCGTTGATCGCGAGCCCGGCGTTTTCAATTTTCATCGCCGCCAGATCCGATATTCGACCCTGCGCACACAACACCTTATCCGAATGGATAACCGTGCCATTGGTCAGTCGAGTTTCAACCTGACTGATGCCATCGAATACACACTCGTCGAGATCTACCTCGCCCACAAAAGTACCGCCTTTACGCTCGAACGAGCGCAGGAAGCGATCTGTGAGATCATGATCCAGAAAGCCCAGAGGCTTGGGATAGCGATCTATGAGCGTCACGCTCGTACCCAACATCGCAAAAATGGAGGCATACTCGCAGGCAATTACCCCACCACCCAGGACGACCATACTCTGCGGGAGATAACCGAGGGTAAGAATAGAATCACTGTCGTACACGTTTTCGTGGTCGATGTTGACGTTGTCTGGATGGCGCGGTTTTGAACCGGCCGCGATGACAAAGTGATTTGCCCTGTAGCGCTTTCGATGCCCCGTTGTCATGAGCACTTCAACCTGATGTGAATCGATGAAACTCGCTCTACCGTGGACAATCTCGACCCCGTTTCGCGAAAGCTGGGAGGTCATATAGCGGTCGTGAGCCGCAACAACATCAGACATCTCGCCGATCAGATCGACCACGCTCACGCTGCGATCAACTTCTTCGCGATTAAGCGCCGCCAGGCGTTCATTTACCTTACCGCGCTCCATCGCCCGTTCGCGTAACGCCTTGGACGGAATGGTACCGTGGTGGACACACGCGCCACCGATTTCCTTCAACTGCTCACAGACAACCACCGAACGTCCCGTCTTAGCGAGTTGCACCGCGGCTTTTTGTCCTGCAGGTCCTGAACCGATAACAAACGCATCCACTCTGGCCACAGCGCCCTCCGTGTGGTCGCTGGAGCGGTCATCCGCGTCTATTGCATCTTTACTCATGCCATTTCCTTAACAACGCTATCGATCGTATCTGCGTGCTCGACCAATGCCTCAAGATCATCGGGATAAAAATTCAGTTCCTGGAATGGCTCTGCGATGACCAGATCTTGCTGTTCCAGACAGTCGTTCAGCTGCATATCGGTCACAATTTTTGCCGCCCTCAGCACCATCACAGCATCCGCCGCCTGCTCATGGGTATCACCACCCAGGGCCGCGATTGAGTGACCCACCACTTCCGGCAGGCGCCACTCATTCACCAACAATATGCCCGCTCGAGTCGCGAACTGTGCAACGATGGCGTTCACATCATCAGCGCTGATCTCCTTATCCAGCGCACATGCGCGGTTGACGAGGATCGGCACACCAACGTTGTGCAACAACCCGCAAAGATAAGCCGTTTCCACGTTCTTTCGGCCGGTACGCGCAACCTCTTTTGCCCATAAACCGGTGCGTAGACCAGTCTGCCAAGCCAGTTCTATCACAGCCTCGTGAGGACCCGGTGCAAACAGGGTGCCTTTCAGCGAGATGGTCAGCGCAATTTCTCGAATACGTTCCATTCCCAGGCGTGCTATCGCCTGCTTAAGAGCCACTATCTCTGCAGAGCCTCGGAAGGCGGGCGAGTTAACGACTCTTAGTATGTGTGAGGCGAGACTCTGGTCGCCTTCAATCAGGCCAGCTAACCGCTGTGCATTGGAGCGGTCATCCAGGGTGGATGAAAGTACTTCAGACGCTACGTTGGGCAGGAGCGGGACCTCAATACATCCCTCATCGAGTTCGCGCGCAAGAATTTCCGCCACTTCGTGGTGTTCTGTCGAAGGATTGCTGGCCATACCGTTCCATGGTTTTTCGATCTATACGATAAGAATAGTCAAGGAATCAGAATCCGGCGGCAGAAATCACCGCAAGCAAGAAACTCACCCGTAAGGGAGAGGCTAGATCAATTCAGAATTAAGGAGATGCGCAGCTCAGTCGGAACGTTGATCTGCATTGTGGCTGAGACGAGCGGCGTCCTCTGCAGCCCTGGCTTGCGTATTACCGGTTGCAGGATCATCACTTTCTTCGCACCGCGCAGGGTCACCGCCGCAGATTTCACACTCCATCTCCATACCGAGGGCTTTCATGCCTCCACAGCTGCCTGCGATTGGGGCCCGACCGAACAAAACGCCTATCGCCATTATGGTAAATAGCGCGGTTATTACGACAAAGGTCAGAATCAGCGTACTCATGTGACGGGTCCTAAGTTGGACGAGTGCAAACTAGGTGTGAATTTTAGCGTATCTCGAAGTGTTCAGCCTACTCTTTTGAAGCATCACCTTCCGAGTCGCTTTTCCCACTTACCTCTTTTGCGGCGAGATAAGGCAAAAATGCAGGACTGTGATAATCCGTCAAGTTGCCGCCCTCGCTTGCGATCAACAAAACAGCCAGGTCCTTTTCCTCAGCAAGCGCCAGAGATTCTTCAACACGCAACACCATAAATGCTGTTGCGTACGCATCTGCCCACATCGCGCTTTCGTGCAGCACCGTCGCAGATACAACATTGCTGGTTGAGGGTGCAGCAAACCGCGGGTCGAAGAGGTGATCCACACGTTTGCCGTCAACCATCCTGAAGTTCCTGTAGTCACCCGAAGTTGCAACAGACTTATTCGTGAGGCTGACGACGGCATGCGACTGCCCCACGCTGCCAATTTCAGGCGCTTCGATACCGAGCCGCCACAAACCCGCTTGCGGGTTTTTTCCGCTGACCCGTATCTCGCCACCAATATCGACCAGGAAATCGGCGCAGCCGCGGGAGATTAAAACCTCGGCCAGGCGATCTACCGCATCACCCTTCGCAAGCGCCGATAGGTCGATGCGAACACGTCCGTCTTTTTTGCGAATTTCGGTTCTTCCAGACCGTTCACGAACAGAGATGTGCTTTAAGCCGACGTAGGCCTGCAGTTCTAGTATTTTTTCAGCCGCGGGCGCTTTGTCAGCCGCGGGCGCTTTGTCAGCCGCAGGCGCTTCTTCAGCCGCAGGCGCTGTTTCGTTTGCGGTTTTCTGTGCACCAAAACCCCATAGTTCAACCAACGGTCCTACCGTCACATCAAACGCACCATTGGTCTGAAACCCGAGTTCGCGGGCGGCGCGCATCACCCGTGCGAGGTCGGCACTTACCGCGACCCAATCGGTCGACTCGGAGTTGTTGAACTGCATCAATTCGGAATCAGCCTGGTAAGTGGAATACACCCCATTCAATTCGGCCAAACGCGCTTCCGTCTCGCTCAGCAAGCCTTCCAAAGGCTTTACACAGGTGGATTCATTGGCTTTGATCGCAAAGTATGTCCCCATGGTCTGGCCTTGAAGCTCCAGATACGGTGGCGCACCACATCCACCGACCGCAAGCAATAACAATGCACACCACCAGTACACACGCCGAAAGCAGTCGCAGAGGCAATCTGAGCGGACGTGTTTGAGGCGGAATGGCAACTTCAATGGTGTTTAATCCTCATACTTTGGGCACAATGGACTCGGGTTGGGACTTTCTAAGGTACTAAGGTAAATCATGCGGTGCTCGGCACTCCTCACAAAGCACGTCGCTGCGTTCTTCACGATCACACACAATAGCTGTCGCATCAGCACCTGCTACGCTCCTTGTCATTGTACCCGTTCACAAGGTACGAGACACACGTTCACCCTGCACAACTAGCCTGATCTCTTGTTTTCCGCTTCTCGCTGGTTTCCACTTGCCATTGTCCTAGCTGCGCTTCTCGGCTGGCTGGCTGCAACCGTTCTGGGTGACGTCGCCTGGCTTGCAGGATTCACCGGTACGTTGAAAAACGCCTATTTAACGGCGCTCAAAATGATCATCGCACCGCTGATTTTCTTCTCTCTGATCAGCGGCGTGTTTCAGCTACGCGAATCTGGCGGCATGGGCCGCCTCGGCGCGGTGACGGTAAGCTATTACCTGCTTACCTCTGCGATTGCTGTGATTGTCGGCCTCAGCATCGTCTTCTTTATTCATCCCTGGACCGCATATCCGCCATTAACCGATATCCCTCCGACAGATGCCATCTTGATCGACGCGGAAACCGGCGGCGTCGGTTTCATGTTGGAGCGGGTGCTGCTGCAGATGCTGGATAATCCTTTTGCCGCGCTCGCCAATCTGAACATCCTTGGCATTCTGACCAGCGCGCTCCTCATCGGCCTCGCTGGCGCTCTGGTGTTACCCAAAACATCTGCCTTGCCAGGCATCGTCACAGACATCACCGCTATCATCTATCGCATAGCCGGATGGGTGATCAGCTTGTTACCCATTGGGCTTTTTGCCATCGCATATCAACTTTCCACCAACGTCGACATCGGCACATTGATCGCACTGGGTCACTTCGCAGGGGTCGTCATCGGTGCAACCTTGTTTCACGGCCTGGTTGTCCTGCCGTTGATCGCCTGGTGGCTCACCGGGCGTACGCCGATCCAGTTCCTGCGAGCTGCCTATCAGCCGATGTTTACCGCATTTGTGACTTCATCCAGCGCGGCGACGCTGCCATTGAGTTTGAGTTGCGCGCAGGAGCGCCTGGGCGTGAGTCGCCCGACCGCCTCATTTGTATTGCCGCTGGGCGCCACGGTAAACATGGACGGCACCGCGCTTTTCGAGGGTATCGCCGTCGTTTTTCTGGCCTATATGTTCAACGTGCCGCTCGATGCGCCTACGATTGTCATTGTGTTTCTGGTCGCCATGCTGGCGTCTGCGGGAGCGCCAGGGATTCCATCAGGATCCATGGCTGGTTTACAAACAGTTTTGCTGGCTGTCGGAATTCCGCTAGAAGCGATAGGCTTAGTACTTCTGATTGAGCGACCGCTAGACACCATACGGACAGCGGTCAATGTAGAGGGTGACCTGATAGGTAGTACGGTTGCCGAACGTTGGGGGTAAAAAGGGAGTTAGCAAATGCCAGGGCGGCTTCTACTCATGCGCCACGGACAGATAAAGGCGAACCGGGTTGGCCGTTGGCACGGTTCAACCGACAGTGCTTTGACGCTTCGCGGTCGCCGCCAGGCTAAACGTGCGTCTGAGTTTCTTGCGCATAGACACCCACAGATTGATGCTGTGTACTCAAGTCCGTTGCAGCGCTGCATGAACACCGCCCGTCTTGCCGTGAATCATATGCCCCACCTCGATATTCAGAGTTCTGATGGGCTCAGGGAAATGAGCATCGGCGAGTGGGAAAATCTGCCTTTCAAAGAACTCCACGAAGAGTTCAATTTAATCCGCAAACTGTCCAACGACCCTCAGTTCCGACCTCCTGAAGGTGAAACGGTCGCCGAGGTTTCTATTCGTGTGTGCGAAGCACTGCGTGAAATTGATGCGGCGCATACTGAGGAAGAAGTCATTCTCGTCGTAAGTCATGGCGTTGCGGTTGCCATCGCCCTCGGCGCGCTCTTGAATAACAACCCCTGTAAGTGGCGTGAATACCAACAGGATAACTGCAGTATCAGCGAAATCACCCTCACGCCAGAACTGCTGATCACCAAGTTCAATCAAACCACCCAATGACGCGTCCGTTGCGTGTTATCCGGTTCTTTAGTACAACAAAGTAAAAATAATGAGAGGAAGGAGTCATGCCAGAATTTTGCCTGGTTGAAAAAAACGATCACATCATGACGGTGCGACTGAACCGTCCTGACCGCTTGAACGCGCTACATCCCCCCGCAAACGCGGAACTCGGCGAAGTGTTTGACGACTTTGCTGCGGACGACGATATGTGGGTTGCGATCATCACGGGCGAAGGACGCGGTTTCAGCGCCGGTAACGATCTGCGTTACCAGGCCGAAGGCGGTGAGCGGGTGCCGATGCCCAAGGGATTTGCTGGCCTGACCTCCCGGTTTGACCTCAACAAACCCGTGCTGGCTGCGGTTAATGGCGTCGCAATGGGCGGCGGCTTTGAGATTGCACTGGCCTGTGATCTCATCATCGCTTCCGACAAAGCGCAATTTGCTCTGCCCGAGCCCAAGGTCGGCCTGGCAGCGCTGGCCGGTGGTTTAAACCGTTTGCCACGACAGATTGGTTCCAAACGCGCGCTCGGCATGATTCTCACCGGACGCCATGTCAGCGCTGAGGAAGGCGAACATCTGGGCTTCGTGAATGCGGTTGTCCCCCATGACCAACTCATGGAAGAGACATTGAAGTGGGCAGAACAGATCAAAGCCTGCTCACCGCTCTCCATTCGAGCGAGCAAGGATGTTGTCTACAAAAGTTTGGATTCCGCCTCTTTGGAGGATTCAATGACAGCGAAATATGATTCCGTCCACGCGATGGTTAACAGCGAAGACTTTGTCGAGGGACCGCGCGCTTTTGCGGAAAAACGCGCGCCAAACTGGAAGGGGAAGTAAGGGGACCCAGTTAGTCCAGATCGTCAACCACTGCGAGTTGCGCGTCAGCGATCGCGTCCGCCACTACCGCAACCGAGATACAGAGATCATTGAGCGCCTTGTGCTCACCTTCACGGAGCATTGCCTCGATAATCTCATGCTGCGGCAACGCCACATGCAGAAAGTCGTCTGTCGTCGCGAATTGGGCTGTGTAGTATTTCATGTAGCTGACTCAAAAAAACCGATACAAAATCCAGTTAACAACTTACATACAAATTTGATGCCAGATGAAAAAAAACCTTCTAACCCATTGAATTTTAATAGAAATTATAAACACGCAAACAAAGCGAACGCGCACAAAATTGCCTATAGGAGCCCAAAAGTGCCCATCACTGTCACCCACAAAGACCTGATTGAAAACGCCCTCCAGGAGATCGAGACGCTGAGCGTTGACGCCGCCCAGGACGCGTTGGAGAACGATAACTACTTATTTGTTGATCTGCGCGATCCGCGCGAACTGCAACGCGAGGGGAAGATTCCCAACGCCCTGCACGCGCCGCGCGGTATGTTGGAATTCTGGGTAGACCCGAGTTCGCCTTATTACAAAGAAGTCTTCGGCGAAGACAAAACATTTGTATTCTACTGCCAGAGCGGCTGGCGTTCAGCGCTTGCCACTAAAGCGGTCAAAGATATGGGCATGGATAACGTCTGCCACATCGGCGAAGGATTCCGCGGATGGAAGGATTCCGGCGCGCCCACGGAAGAGGTGGAGCGTCGAGGTTAGAACCTCGGGTTTAGAGCAACGCGCTTAAGCGGTCCAACTCCGCCTGATAGCCATCCAGCGTTTCATAACCGATCCCGCAAACGAAACGCTCAACCCCAAGATCTGCATAGGCTGCCAATTCTGCCCGTGCGTCTTCGGGCTCAACAGGTAATCGGCCCATGGCCGTGATACTGAACGGTGCATTCGCTGCTTCCGCAAGCGCCTGATACTGCCTGGCATCGGCCTCCAGCTCTGCCGCTGACCGCACCATAGGGAGCCAACCCGCGCGATGTCTGATTGCGCGCTTGAGCGCATGCGGCGCCCTGCCTCCGATCAATATAGGCGGCGCTGCTGGTCTGGGTTTGAACAAAAACGCCTGGCCATTCAGTTCAACCTCATCGTTCGCAAATGCCGTATTGAGAAACTCCAGCGTCCGATCCGATATAGCCCCACGCTGGTGCCGATCAACCCCCAGCGCGCGGAATTCTGGATCTATCCAACCGATACCGACACCGAGCAATAGACGACCACGGGAGAGTTCCTGAATTGTCGCCACCTGTTTTGCGGTCGGGAGAATGGGACGGTACGGCAGGATAAGCACGCCGGACCCAAGGTGAATCTTCTCAGTGACCCCAGCCAGCCACGCGAGGGTTGTTAAGGTATCCGTGTACCGACCGCCACTCCCTTCGGCGTCATCCGGCGGAATGGCTATGTGATCTGTGATCCACACAGATTCAAAACCCGCCGCCTCTGCGGCTGTCGCGCCACCAAGCATTGTCTCCACAGAGCTTTGGGTACCCATGTTTCTGAGTGTCACGCCAAGCTTCATCGACCAACCTCGTGCTTTCTCTCTTTTAATCTAACCACTATGACTTCAGGCGCTGGCTTTGTACACTTCGTCGCCGTGGCTGTACTCATATATCTTCTCGCCTTCGTTGGCGGCTTTGTCATCATGTCTCTCGAACTGCTGGGCGGTCGGGTGCTCGCACCCTATTTTGGCAGCAGCATTTACGTTTGGGGGAGCATCATCACCGTGTTCATGCTCTCGCTGTCTGCGGGGTATCTTGCTGGTGGACGTTTGTCAGTTTCCAATCCCTCCTTCACCCGGTTCGGTGTTCTGTTTCTTGTCAGCGCGATTTTGCTTTATCCACTCATCCTCTTTGCGGAGCCCACAATGGAGTTGATTTTCGAGCGCATCGAAGACCCCCGTTTCGGCTCGCTGGCTGCGGCCTCGATCTTATTCCTGACACCCACCGTTATCCTCGGCATGATTTCACCCTACTCCGTACGCCTTCTTGTGGAGAGCGTTGAACATTCAGGCAAGGTGGCGGGTACGCTGTATTTTGTGTCGACCTTGGGTAGCGCCCTCGGCACGCTCTTCACCTCGTTCTACTTTGTGCTGTGGTTTGAGATCAACACTATTCTGACGGGGCTCACCGGCGCGCTTCTAACCATGTTTGTCATCTCATTTGTCGCGGGCAGAATCAAACGTGCGTAGGTTCTCCGCGCTGACACCCTGCCTTACATTGGTAATCGGTCTGGCGGTTGCACCGTTGGGTCAAACGAGTGCCGCCAAAGTGATACACAAAGAGCGCAGTCTCTACAGCCAGATTCTGGTTCAACAGCGCGGCAATATCCTCTGCCTCCTGTTCAGCGTGCGGCGAGACCAGCGTAACCAGACATGTATGAATCTCAAAAAGCCAAAGGCGATGGTGTTTTCTTACACCAAGATGTCCATGGCGACGTTGCTCTTCACACCAGACCCAAAACGCATCCTCATCGTCGGTCTAGGCGGCGGTACGCTGCCGACGGCGTTACATGAGCTCTATCCGGAAGCGGAAATCGACAGTATTGAAGTGGACCCCGCGGTTGTTGACGTTGCAGAAAGATTCTTTCATTTTGCACCCACACCTAACAACCGAGTCCACGTTCAGGATGCACGTGTGTGGGTCAAACGGGCGTTGCGCCGCGATACGCGCTACGACCTTGTCGTGCTGGACGCGTTTAACGGCGAATACATACCGGAACACTTGATGACCCGAGAGTTTCTGGCCGAGGTGGCTGAACTGATGACCCCGGAGGGTACGCTCGCCTCAAATACGTTTTCGATCAGCGATCTGTACGACCACGAATCAGCCACCTACGATGAAGTATTCGACGGCTTCATCAACTTTAAGGTACCGGAAAGCGCTAACCGTATTGTGCTGGTCAGCCGCAAAAAGCCTACAGACGATGAGCTCAAAGAAAGGGCTGCCGAACTGAAATCACGCCTGAAGGTCTACGACATCCCCATAGAACGATATGCGCGCCGCATCATCATTGCCCGCGACAAAAAGCCCGACTGGCGCCGGGATGCCCGTTCGTTAACGGATCAATTCTCTCCCGCCAACCTGCTGCAGGGCCGTTAACCCCTGCCGCAAGGTTGTTACTGGTTCTGCCAGTACTCGTCCTTGAGTAAGCGCTTGTAAAGCTTGCCTGTCGGGTGCCTGGGTAGCTCTTCTCTAAAGTCAACGCTGCGCGGACACTTGATCGCGGACAGTCGTTCGCGGCAGTAGTCCATGAGTTCAACTTCGAGCATGGCACTCGCCTGGGAATGGTCCTTCAGTTGCACAACCGCCTTAACCTCTTCACCGAAATCTTCGTTCGGTACACCAAACACAGCCACATCAAGTACAGCGTCATGCATGATCATGACGTTTTCCGCTTCCTGCGGGTAAATATTTACCCCACCGGAGATGATCATGAAGTGTTTACGATCTGTGAGGTATAGATAACCTTCCTCGTCCACGTAACCTACATCACCCAGAGTCGTCCATCCTTGAGGATGGCGGCTGCCAGCAGTTTTCTCATCGTCTTTGTGGTATTCGAATTCGCCACCACCCCCCATGTAGATAGTGCCGGATTCGCCTACCGGCACCTCCTGGCCTTCATCATCACAGATGTGAATTTCACAGGTCAGGGGTTTTCCAACAGATCCTTTGTGTTGTAACCACTCTTCGGAATTCAACTGCACGAAGCCGTTGCCTTCGGTCCCGGCATAATATTCATAGATGATCGGCCCCCACCAATCGATCATCTGTTCTTTGACGGGTATGGGGCACGGCGCTGCCGCGTGGATAGCGCATTGCAGAGATGACACGTCATACTTGGCGCGCACCTCCTCCGGCAGCTTCAGCATACGGATGAACATTGTCGGCACCCACTGACTGTGGGTTGCGCGGTACTTTTCGATACATTCAAGCGCAAATTCGGCTTCAAAGTGCTGCATGACAATCACCGCGATCCCGGAGCGCAGACAGCTCATCGTAAAGCCAAGCGGTGCGGCGTGGTACAGCGGTGCCGGTGAGAGATATACGGAATCTTCCGTGGCGCCGTACAACATGGTCAGCAGCGGCATGGGATCGGCTTCGCCGTACGGAGTATCCGGTAGCGGTCGCTTAACCCCCTTCGGGTATCCAGTTGTACCGGACGAATAGAGCATGGCCACGCCCTCAGCCTGATCATCAATCGGCGTCGTTGGTTGCTCGGCGATCGCTTCCTCCCAACTGGCAAAGCCATCGATCACCCCATCGAGCATATATTTGGACTCAACCGCTGGCAGTTTGCCATCCAGAGCTTCTACCACTTCTTTACGCGCGGATGACGTTATAAACAATCGCGCGCCGCAGTTGTTGACAATGTACTCCACTTCTTCGGATTGCAGACGCCAGCTGATCGCTGTGTAGTAGAGTCCAGAACGCTGCGCGGCCCAACAGAGCTTATAAAACGCTTCGTGGTTCTCCAGCAATATCGCGATGTGATCGCCCCGCTTCAGCCCGAGTGACCGAAACAGATGTGCGCCTCTGTTTGCGTCGGCCTCCAACTCGCCGTATGTCACGCGTGTATCGGTGTCCGCCATGATGTAGGCAATTTTCTCTGGCTGCGACGTCGCAATCTCCTGCATGGACAAAATCGGTCTCCCTCTTCTTTATTAAGTCGGTTTTATAAAGTCGGTCTAGTTAAACCAGGTTGGTAAGTGAGTGGTTATTCTGCGGTCTCTTACTCTTCACTCTCGTTGAGAGAGAGGCTTGCTGAATTCATACAAAATCTCAGTCCAGTTGGCGCAGGGCCATCCGGGAAGACGTGGCCCAGGTGTGCATCACAAGCGGCACAGGTGACCTCAATCCGGCGCATACCCATACTCATATCCTCATGCAGGTTTACCAGTTCCTCAGCGATAGGCTGATAAAAACTTGGCCATCCTGACCCGGAATCATATTTGGTGTTCGAATCAAAAAGCGGCGTGTTACAGCACTTACAGTTGTAGATGCCCGGGGTTTTGGTATCCCAGTAAACACCGGTGAACGCGGGTTCGGTGCCGGCCTGACGAGTAATCTGAAATTCCTGATCGGAAAGCTCTGCGCGCCATTCTTCCTCACTTTTTTCAACACGCGTAACTGTATTTGTCTGCGAATTCAGTTCCGACATTTGCGGACTCCTTGACCTATGCTGATAGAAACAGGTGTATGATAGCCCCCGCTGGCCTTTCAAGGAATCAGGTAAAGGAAAATGAGCCAATCGGACAATATTCATCCGCTGGGTATAAAACCTAAGCGCAACATCATGAAATCCCATAAGTTGGATGATGTGTGCTACGACATTCGTGGCCCCGTACTCAAAGAAGCCAATCGGCTCGAAGAGGAAGGCCACAAAGTGCTGAAGCTCAATATCGGCAATCCAGCGCCGTGGGGCTTTGAAGCGCCTGAAGAAATCTTGCGCGATGTCATCCACAACATTCCAAACTCTCAAGGATACAGCGACTCCAAGGGTATCTATTCAGCTCGCAAGGCGGTGATGCAATACACCCAGCAACTGAATATCCCGGATGTAGATATAGAAGATATCTACATCGGCAACGGAGTCTCTGAACTTGTGGTGATGGCCATGCAGGGGCTGATAAACAACGGTGACGAGGTGCTGATCCCCGCGCCAGATTTTCCTCTGTGGACGGCGGCGGTCAATCTTTGTGGTGGTAAGCCGGTGCACTATCTCTGCGACGAAGGCGCAGGGTGGCAACCGGATCTTGAAGATTTGAAATCAAAAATCACCGATCGCACCAGAGCGATGGTTGTGATCAACCCAAACAACCCCACCGGTGCGGTCTACGAAGAGGCCATGCTGAAAAGCCTCGTGGCCATAGCAGAAGAACACGACCTGGTACTCATGGCAGACGAGATCTATGACAAGATCGTGTACGACGACGCTGAGTACATCCCACTGGCTTCCCTCACCCAGGATGTCCTGGTGCTGACTTTGAGTGGTTTGTCGAAGTCTTATCGTGTGGCTGGTTTCAGAACCGGGTGGCTGATCGTCAGCGGTGCCAAGGAGCGGGCCCGGGACTACATCGAGGGCCTGGACATACTGGCCTCAATGCGACTGTGCTCCAATGTACCAACACAGCACGCTGTGCAGACAGCTCTTGGCGGATATCAGAGCATCAACGAACTGATCACCCCCGGGGGTCGTCTGTATGATCAGCGCACGCTCGCCTGGGAGATGTTGAATGACATCGATGGCATCAGTTGTGTGAAACCCAAAGGCGCGCTGTACCTGTTTCCAAAACTCGACGCCCGCAAGTTCAACGTGAAAGACGATGAGCAGTTTGTGCTCGACCTCCTTAAAAGCGAAAAGGTCTTGGTCGTTCAAGGAACCGGATTCAATTGGCCCGACCCGGACCACTTCCGTGTGGTATTCCTGCCTCGAGAGGACGATCTGCGTGAAGCCATCACCCGCTTGGACAGGTTTCTGAGTAAATATCGTCAGTAGAAAGCACTTTGTCAGATCTACACATAGATGAGTTCTACCAGGATGTCGCTCGAACTCTCGTCAGTCTTTTCGACGTCTTCCCCCGACCGGTAACGATCTACGCGGAGGACATCGCGGGACCTGACAAACCCGATGAGTACGGTGTACACAGCCGTCGTTACCAGGCGTGTTTTGCCACGCTCATGTGGTTGGCGGAAGAAGGCTACCTGCGCTACACAGAAACGATCAAACAGGATGCGCTTGATCAGGTCGTTCTTTCTGCACGCTGTTTCGCCGAGTTGCTCAAACCTGCAGTGGAAGTCGACGACACATCTTTGCCGCAAAGTGAACAGCGGCGTCGTTCAAGCCTGCTCTACCAACTTCGCGATGCGGGTGCTCAAGGCGAGTCTATGCGCACCAGCGAGTTGGTGCAGGTCCTCATTTCAGCCATGGCGTAGAACTAGCTTCCTCGGTAGCGGAAAGCCTGCACCTTCAGACCGCGTTCTGGATAACGATCAGGAAAGTCCTCGTGAGCGGAGAACCGATGCTCCAACTCGCACGACTCACACCAACGCGCCATCTGTGCGGTTAAAAAATCGTAATCTAAAAACGGTGAGTTCAGGCATGTGACAACAATGGCATCGCGCGCAGCGAGATCTGGTATTCGCTTCAATACCTGGCCGTAGCTTTTCTCAGCGACAAAACTACCCCTCTGATTTGTGGGAGGGTCAATGATAATCACGTCATAAGGGCCATACTGTTTCAGCTTCCACCACGACTTAAACAGATTGTGGGGAACCATGCGTATGTTGCGTAAATCGTGGCCATTCAGTTCATGATTCCTCCGCCCAAGCTCGAGCGAATTGCGACTCATATCGTTGTTGACCACGAGCTGAGCGCCATGATGGATGGCGCTGACCGAGAAAGCGCATGTATAGGCAAAAAGATTCAGCACACGCGCACCAGACATACATGGCGCCAACCACTCTCTCACGTGACTCATGTCCAGAAAGAGACCCACATTCTGGTTGCGTCCGGGCTGCACAACGTATTTAAGCCCGTGTTCAAGAACAACGTGTTCGTCTGGCAACTCACCCACCAACACATCAGTACGTGTCGCACGACCTGCTCGGTGCTGGCAGAAAATGCCTTCAACTCCGGGTACCAGATGCTTGATACGTTCGGTCAGCGCCTCAACAAATGTGTCAGACTCTTCCGCGTACAAACCAATCTGCACATACGGCGGGTACCAGTTGACAACTACATGTTCCAGACCGGGGTAGACGTGGCCGCGCCCATGGAACAGTCGACGGGCATGACCGGGCTCAGTTGTGCCAATCTTTGCAGCTATTGCCTCATCGATGACTTCTATACGTGGATCCACCTGCACTACCCTTCGGGTGCGGACGCGGGGGCGATACGATGCAACATCGTCTCCTCGTAACCTGTGATTATGTTTGCGAGCCCCATAAATTTTTGATCCAGCTCCACGCTGCCCGTATCTACCCACAAGGGTCGTCCCTCCAATGAATTGAGTTTGGTGCGGGTAGCAACTATGTCCACAGCGTCAGGCCAACGCATTTTTTCGAGGACTTTGGTTGAAAGCTGATGGTTACCACGCCCAAGCAAGAAACCCTGGTTGCGAGTAAAACTCAATACAAAGTGCGCCTCTTCAGCAATACCTTCCAGAAAGCTTGCACTTACATCCAGCGCCCAGGCACCATCCTCCAGCAGCACATCAAATCCTCTTAGAGTCATCGTCTCGGGTGCATATTGACTTTGCACGCTCTGGACTGTGCCACCGGGGCCAAATACAAGTGGACGCGCGCTGTCGAGACGTTCCAGCAGGTCTGCCGCAATTTCATTCAGCGCAAGCGGTTCACTTTCCTTTCCGCCCTCCTTGGTATGCTGAAGATAGACACCACTTTCCGGCACTCTGAGTTCACCAAAAGTTCTGGTGCGAATCTCGTCCTCGCCCTCTCCTTCATAGTCACGTACTTCGCGCATGACAGAATTGACCAGTTCGCCCGCGGCGATCTTGCGCACCACTTCTGCTGCTGCGCGGGCGGACACAGCAAACACCCCGCTATGCAGTTTCACACCCGCTGGGACACCCAGCACGACACAGTCGACGTCCAGGCTTGCGAGCACGTCTCGCGCAGTGCCATCACCACCGACAAAGACAATGCAATCTACTATGGGTGCTGCAGCTTTGATGAATTGTTGGGTATCTTCTGCAGATAACTCTGCTTCGGGCTGAGTGATGATGTTTGCGCCATCCAGATACTGGCCACCCATCTCTCCCGGCGCCGTAAACCAGCTGATCGATACCCCCTTCAGGGCAGCACAAAACGCGGCGGCCACCTCCGGCGCGCGGGGCATTCCGCCCAAGGCGAGGGCCTGTTGCTGGCGCTCCTTACCATCGCTCCCTTTGAGCGCCACGGCACCACCCAATCCAGCGATCGGGTTCACGACAAATCCCACGCGCAGACTGCTCACGGGGTTGCACCTGGCCGGGAGCCCACGATATCCCCCACTCCTTCAGCAATCGCCAGAGACGCGGTGAGCCCAGGCGATTCTATGCCTAAGAGGTTTACCAAACCGCTGATCCCATGTTCTGCGGGACCCGCTATGACAAAGTCCTGAAAAGGACCACCCGCAGGCGCCAACTTTGGCCTGATGCCCGTATAACTGGGATGCAACCTGGTAGCATCAAGATTCGGGTAGTACGCGGATATGGCGGCCACAAAGTCGTCAAAGTGTTCGTTTTGAAAAGCGTAGTCGATGGTATCAAGCCAGCGCACATCAGGACCAAACTTAACCTGGCCAGCCATATCCAACGTCACATGCACACCCAACCCGCCCGGCTCCGCCACCGGGTACACAAGTCTGGAAAAAGGCTGGGCACCTGAATAGGCATAATAATGCCCTTTCGCATAGTACGCTCTATGGCCATCCACCAGATGCGTCGCCAGTTCCGGCGCATAAAGACCCGCGCTGTTGATCACACAGTTTGCGCTCAGCGTCATATCGCTGGTTTCAACGAGCGCACGGTTTGCGTTGCCGTTTGCGCCAGCTCGAAGACGCTGGACTCGTGAGTTGAACGCCACCACGCCACCATGGCGTTCCAGTTGACCCTGGAGCGACACCATGAAGCTATGACTGTCGATTATTCCGGTCGATGGCGACAGCACGCCGCCCACGGAGCGGACCTCCGATTCCATGTCTTGGACTTCGTCCTGAGTCAGCCAGCGCAGATCATCCACCCCATTTTCCCGCGCCTTGAGAATGTAGCCTTTGACCGTATCTATCTGAGCCTCATTCGCGGCCACAATCAGCTTGCCACACTGCTGATGAGGGACGCCAAAGTCACGGCAGTACTGATAAAGCAGCTGTTTGCCCCGCACGCACAACTTCGCTTTGAGGCTATCGCGGGGATAATAGATCCCGGCGTGAATCACTTCCGAGTTGCGCGAGCTGGTTTCGCTGCCGATGAGATCATGTTGCTCGAGGACAACCACTTCACGTCCCATCTCCGCTAATCTGGCAGCAACCGCCAGACCAACAACCCCCGCGCCGATGACTACACAATCAACCTGTTCGCTCACGGGCACTCTCAAGTTGTTTTTTGAAGCACAGCGCCCGCCGGCCGCCTGCAGTGGCAAGCCAGCTTGTCACCGATTCTTTTTCGGCACGCACGCTGGTTAGAAAATGTGAGTGGTCATCAGCACTCAATGCCAGGTTGTCCACACTGATGCGAAAAGGAATGACTGCAGCGTCAGCAAAAATTGATTCCAATGCCTGCACTCTGCGTTCCAACCTGAAGAAGGCACTCTGCTCACTGGGTGTCCGCGGAGGGGGTGTGTACGCGTAACCAAAATCCGGCAGCCGCCTGCGCGCGGCACCCGCGATGCACCAATGGGCGGTTTCGTGCAAAGCACTGGCAGGAAAATCTTCTCGATAGTGGAGCGTTGCTGAATCGTCATCACCAAACCCCGTGTAGAACGGTTCAACAGCGCCTCCGCAAAGGCGCGTGCGATATTCCTGCTCAAAGCACAGCGCAAACGCCCGTTCTATATCTAGATGATCCATGCTCTTACCACCTGCAGAAGGAAATTCCGCTCAACACGGGATCAGGCTGTCGGCCACTGAAGAAGTTGGTCAAAGTAGACGTCCGACAAAAACGGGCGACCTGCCAACAAATGAGCCAGATAAGCTTCGCTTGGCAGCTTACCGGGGGCGCGCATGGCCCGATTTGCAAAGTAGGTCCAAGCCCACTCAACCCCTCGGTCGGTGTGCACAGGGACAGCTTCACGACCATAATTGATCGGCGCCCGCTCAAACGGGTCCATCTTCAGAATCTCATCCGCGCCTTCAAGGGTATAGAGGACACCTTCCACACGATCGGCCGGCGCATAGACAATATTGGCATGCGCCTCTTCGGGATGCTGCATCGACACTTTGTCAAAACACAGCGCATAGCCCGTCAGCGTGCCACCACGCGCATCTGATGTGATTAAACCGCGTTCCGCTACACGCGACGGATTCATGTTAGACCCGTATGCAAAATATTTAAATATCAATTACTTATCGGACTTTTTTATCCAAAATTCGAGAACGTCTCCACCCAACTCAGACGCTACCATTTCATGTCCCAGGAAGCGGCAGAAATTTCGAAAATCGCGGTCTGTTGATGGATCGGTGGCACGCACGTAGATGATTTCCCCTGCCGCCATTTCGCGCACTTTATTGCGAACGAGCATGAGCGGCTCCGGACACCTGAGCCCTATCGCATCGAGTTCCACGTCCGCCGTAATGCTCATTCCTTCAACGCTCCACCAAGAACCGAAAAACGCGCCATCTTACTGAATCTACCCCGACGTAAAAAGCCGCATCAATGTGCACTATGCGCGCTCTTGACACACCTATCAGCGGCTTCCAGACTCATTTTTTGGCGTTCACGAACGCTTTACGTATTTCATGGTCCAATTGGCTATTCGGAACCGTAAATACGGGTAAAGTGCGGGTCATCCGGAGCCATCGGAACCTGCGAAACAATTGGTGAGCGCATAGTTTGAGTGCGAACAAGACGAGCGCAAACAAAAGAGCGATTTGTATGAGGGACAAACGTGCGGGGTAAACTGACCTTTTCCAGCCAACGTCCAGCGGTGTCCAGGGTTCTGAACCGCGTGGCTATCGGCACACGACAAGCGGCGGCAGCCACTTTACTGATGGTGGCCAGTCTTTCTTCGTACGGTCAGGAAAATGGCGAATCCATCGGCGGGGCAACAGACACCACTGACAACTACAGTTTCCTGGCAGCACAGATCGACAACGGCGAAGCAGACGTCGTTCTGAACCAGATTGACACCCTCATCACCCAGATAGAAGCCGTGCACCATCGTTATCACCCCGATCTCCTCACCCCGCTCACCTTGCGTGGCGATGCTCACATGGCGATGGATGAACCTGCAAAAGCCATCGAGGCATACAGTCGTGCCCGCCATGTCGCACGTGTGAGCAACGGTTTGTTCGACAGCAGCCAGATCAACGTCATCTACCGCGAAGCAGATGCCTTTCGGGTATTGGGTGATCTCGCAACAACCGCCAAGCGTGAAGAATATGCGTATGAAGTCGCACGCCGCGCACACGACGAGTACGCGCCCGCACTGCTCGCACCGCTGAACCGCCTCGCGGATTTTTATGTGGAGACAGATAACCCTCTGGCAGCACGCACGCTGCTCAACCGGGCATATCTGATCCATCAGGCCAATGACACGCACTTCAAGCCTGAGGTTGTGCCTGTGTTGCGCGGCATTGCGAACACACATCGTCTTGAGCGTTTCCCCGCAGTCTATGTCGACAATTCAGACGTTAACCAGCTTGAGGGGCCGCAGACTGGCTTGATCAATGGCGACCTGGACAACAGCTACCTGACCATCAACAGCTTTCCGCATGGGGAACGCGCGTTGCAATCAGTTGTGGAAGTTCAGCGCCAATTGGCCGGACGCAATTCTGAGCAGGAACTGGACGCAATTCTCGAATTGGCTGATTGGCACCTGCTCTTCGGTCGCAACTCTTCTGCAACCACTCTCTACGAACACGTTTACCTGAAAATGGAAGAGGCCGGTCGCGATGCCCAAGCATTTTTTGCCAAGCCCCACTTGCTGCACTTCCCCCGACCTATGTTTCCCAAATCACCGCCTGTGAGCGTGCGCGGCGACCTGGTACAGGGCAATGTTGCACTGGAGTTTGCTGTATCCAGCACCGGCAAGGTACGCAATCTGCAAACCATAGCCAACGAGGGGCCGCGAAATATGATTTTCCGTACGCGAAGGTCGATCCGCGAGGCAACATTTCGACCACGCCTTGAGGCTGGGCTCCCTGTGCGCGCTGAAGCGCAGCCCTTCAAGTTTGAATTTCCGTACTACACCAGGACCGATCGACCAGCGCCAAGCGCAGAGCAGGCAGACAACATCCCGGCAGCGACCAACCCGGACGATGTGAGTGAGGCGGCAGAAGAGCCGTCTGAGGAAGCGCACTAGTGCTGTCGTATGTCCTTCATGTTACTGCTCATCCCAATACAGGTTCCATTCAGCTTGCCGAAGGTATTCTCAAGAGCCGGGTAACCCTGTCGTGTGAAAAGCCGAGACAAATACAGTGAACATATCAACCAAATTGCTGATTCTCGCCATTGGCGTGACAACCACCGTTGCATGTGCACCCATCACCCCACTGATGACCGGTGGCGTCAATATTCCGGGGCCCTCCGGGCTACCCAGCGGGGGCTTACCCGGCGGTACCCCCATGCCGTCACCCGGCGGTCAACCAGGGGGATCCCCCGGTGGCCAACCGGGTGGCCAGCAAGGTGGACAGTCAGGGGGCCAACCCGGCGGTCAATCTGGTGGCCAGCAAGGCGGCTCATCCGGCCAAGGTGGCGGCGGCGGTGGTCAACCGTCCAGCTACGATATTCCCTCAGGTGGGGGTGGCCTACCCGGCTCCCAGAGCGGCGGCGGCGGTGGCGTTCTGGTCAACCAGCAGGGTGGTGGCGCCGGTGGCAGCAATTCTGGTGAGGCCGGTCAGGACGGTTCTGAACAAGGTCCGTCCGGCGAAGGTGGCCAAAGTGGTGGCGGGACAGGTGAGCCTGAGCCACCCAATTGGGATGTGATTGCAGGGACTGGCGGTTCCGGCGACGGTGAAGGGTCAGGCGATTGGGCCACCAGTAATGAAGTGCCTGAAGCTGAAGCCAACGCCGGTTCGTTGGAATCCACAGGACCCGGTGGCAGCGGTGGTGATGGCGAGGAGGATGACTTTGCCGGGGCGCTTGAAGAGATGGATGGTGAAATTCTCGCAGAAAGAGAGATCGTGAAATCCAGCCCGGTGGGCAGTTCGTCCATTCCCGCACCGTCAGAAGAGGAATTGCCAACAGAAGACGGCGGTGGTGACCAGAGCACTATTTCACCGGGACCCAGTCTACCCAGTGCATCCACGCCTATTCCCCCACCTCCACGACGGGGTGCGGAAGGTGCGCCGGATGATATTCCCGATGCCAAGGACGATGACATCATCGCAAGACAGCTGCGTGAAGCAGCTATGCAGGAAGAAGACCCGGAATTAAAGGAAAAACTCTGGGACGAATACAGAAAGTACAAGAAGGGCTAACGGTTTTTGGAGGTCGACGTTGGGGCACCGTCTGAAAAACAAAATCTGGAACACCAAGCAATGCAGAGTTTGTGTAGCACTCACCTGCTTCATCGCCGGGCTGGGTGGTTGCGTCACACACGAGGTACGGGTTGTCGACATGACACCGCCGCGACAGTCTGTGCAGGTGCTTGAGGAGTCCCAGTTGCTCGACGTTGGTGTTTCCATCTTCGACGCAAATGTGCCGGAAGACTACGACGAGCGTATTGCCAAAGTTATCCTCCCCGAGGTTAGGCGTGCGGAAGCACAATACATGCCCTACTTCTTCAAAAACGTTCTGCAGTCCACGGGTAACTGGGGTGCGGTGCGGGTTATCCCACGGCCCACCGATGCGGTTGATGTTGTCGTGTCTGGCACCATCATGCACAGCGACGGTGAGAGCCTGATCCTGCAGGCGCGGGTGGATGATGCCAGTGGTCGGCAGTGGTTCACAAAAGAATACACCGCGCTCGCCAGCAAATACGCATACGACGACAACATGCCGGCGAGCATTGATGCCTTCCAGGCGGTCTACAAAGAACTTGCGAACGACATGCTGGCGTACCGCGAACAGTTTTCTGAAGCCGACATACAATCGCTACGCAACGTCGCCGAAATGAAATTTGCCCAAGGCTTCTCCAGCGACGCCTTTGCAGACCATGTCACCGTAACTGAGGCCGGCGTTTACCAGCTGAACAAGCTGCCCAACGAGCAGGATCCAATGCTGCAGCGCGTAAGACAGGTTCGCGAACGTGAGTACCTGTTTATCGATACGCTGGACGAGTACTACACCAACTTCTACAGGGAAATGTTCCCGTCCTATCAGGATTGGCGACGTTCCAGCTATGAGCAGGCCATTGCGTTCAAGCAACTGAAGGCGCAATCAAAGGCACGTGCGATCGGTGGCACGCTCGCGATTGTTGGCAGCGTGGGAGCAATCTATGAAAGTGACAACGCGTTTGTAGATGCCAGCGGGCTGGTTGGCATCGGTGCTGGTGCCGCCCTCATAAGCAGTGCAATTCAAAAGCGCCATGAAGCGGAACAGCAGGCTGACCGGCTGCGCGAGCTGGGCAGTGCCGTTGAGGCTGAACTCATTCCAACCACGATAGAGCTTGAAAACCAGACCGCACGTCTGCAGGGAACCGTGGATCAGCAGTACCAGCAGTTACGCAAAATACTGCGACGGGTCTATTTCGAAGACATGAACCTGCCTGTACCGGATGAGGACGAAAGCGACGACCCATCCTCATGAGCGAAGATCAGAATCAGACAATAGCGCCACAGGCAGCGCCTCTTTCACATCTCAATAAAAATCGTACCCAGCGCCGACGCCAGGATCCAAGGATCTATATTGTGGTCGCTGTCGTTCTGTTGATCGGTGTGGGCGCGATTCTGCTGGTGCCATCTCAAACAGTAGATCCAGGTGCAAAGGTGACCACAGCCTCTGTTGATGGAACCGCATCTGGCAATGGCGACGCCGCCCAACCCAACAATGCCGAGGAGACACCCTTCGCGGCAACTCAACGTCGCCTGGCGCGGGAAAGATCGCAGAAGTCGTTAGCAGAATTTGTAGAACGCCAAATCGAACTCGAAGAGAACATGCAGGTTGCGGCCTGGGGGCAGACCTTGCTCGATGAAGCACTTGCTCAGGCCACCGCGGGTGATGCCGCGTTTGCCAACGAGCGTTATGAAGAAGCGATGGCAGCCTATGAACAAGCTAACGTTGCAATTGCGGCAGTCATCGACAAGGGCAACGAACTCTTTCAGACCAATTTGGATGAAGGCCTCGCCGCAATTGAGATTAAGAATCCGCAGTTGGCGGCAGAAAAACTCGCGGCAGCGGAGCTGATCAAGCCAAAATCCACGAGCGTGCAGGCTGCTATTGCCCGCAACGATAAATTGCCGCGCGTCATCAGTCTGATACGGACAGCCCGCAACCATGAACTCGCTGAACGCTACCCAGACGCTCTTACGACATATCGGGAAGTGTTAACCCTTGACCCTCAGACCAAGGGCATTGAGGCCATGATGAGCGAGGCTGAGAACCGACAGACGCAAATGGACGTTGCGCGCCATCTGAGCAACGGGTTTGCGGCGCTGGAAGGTAAACGATTCGACGCAGCCCGAGCAGCATTCAATCGAGCGCTGAATCTGGACCCTGGGAACGATATCGCTCGCGGCGGGCTGCAGCAGGTTGCAGAAAACAACGATCTAAGCGTCATTGCTCGACATCGACAGACCGCCGATGCGGCGATGCGCGATGAAAACTGGTCTACTGCGTTGACCGAATACGAAGCGGTACTCGCGCTCGACGGCAATATCCAGTTTGCCGTAACCGGCCGTCGACAAGCGCAAGAACACGATCGCGCGCACAAACTTCTGGACGCTATCAGCCGCGAGCCTCAGCGCCTTTCTTCGCAATCACTCTACTTACAAGCAGAAGAAATTCTTGCCTCTGCAACTCAACTCGAGTTTCGGGGTCCAACGCTTAACGGGCTGATCGAGGAAACAACAACGTTGCTGAAACTCTACAAAGAACCAGTGGAAGTCGTCCTAACGTCAGACAACGCAACCGATATTGTGGTCTCCAACCTGGGTCGGCTTGGTTTTTTCACCACCAAAACAATTACCGTACGACCCGGTGAATACACAATTCGCGGTAGTCAGGCCGGCTGCAGGGATCTTTATCTCACGGTCGAAATTCTGCCCGGGATCGAACCCCTCGACCTGAGTTGCCCAGAGCGCCTCTAGCACCGAAGAAAGCAACGTAATAAGGCAGTGCTAGATGAGTGACAACCTGAACGGTCAATCCGAACAAATTGAAGCCCGCGCGTTTGTGCCGAGCGCGGCAGACGACAAAGGCGTCAAGCTACAACCCTGGCATGTTGTTGTCGGTACGTTTGCTCTCCTGTCTGTGTTTATTTTCTGGTTCCTCTTCACTTCAAAGAGTGTCCAACTGAACTTCAGCCCTGCACCGCACAGCGTCAATATCGAAGGCGGCTTTTCATTTGAACTGGGCGGCATCTGGCTTCTCAGAGAGGGCACTTACAAAATTACTGCTGAAGCCAATCTGCACGAACCTATGGCGCAGGAAATCAAGGTCGGCAATGCTCGCAATCAGTCGATCGATCTGGTCTTCACTCCACTGCCTGGTTATCTGGACATTGAGCTCACCCCTGCAGATGCAATCGTTCGCATAGACGATGAGATATACGAGAACGGCTCGCAATTGTCTGCTGGGGAACACGAGATCGCTGCCACCCACCCGCGCTATCTGCCTTACAGTGGCCAGATAGAAATCGAAGGTAAGCAGATCCGACAGTCCACCACGATCGCACTGGCTCCAAACTGGGCCGATGTAACAGTCACATCCAAACCTGCAGGTGCACGGGTCTTTATCGACGAAGAGGATCAAGGGGTTGTCACCCCAGCCGTTGTGGAAGCACTCGCCGGAGAACGCGAAATCCGGGTTGAACTACCGGGACATAAAATTCACCGCGAAAGAATTTTCGCCCAGGCTGGAATGCCGATGGAACTCATGCCCATCGCGCTGTCGCAGGCTGATGCTCAAGCCCGTATTGCCAGCTCACCCAGCGGTGCCGGAATACTGCTGGACGGCAATTTTGTTGGCCGCACACCGTCGACTATCGATCTGAAATCCGGTCAGTCGTATCAGGTACAACTCGTTCAAGGCGGTTACCGCAGCTATCGAAGAAATGTCAGACCTGCTTCGGGAGAAGTGCTGCAGATCAACGCCACCCTTGCTCGCGAAACCGGCGAGGTGAGCATCGAAGTCGAACCAAAAACCGCACGACTTACCCTCAACGGCAAGGCACAAGGTGCAGCCGCCGCCGGTACCTGGCTCTTGAATCTGCCGATCAGCGAACAGACCGTGCAACTCTCCCTTGATGGGTATGCGAGCTACACACAAAAGATTGTGCCTAAGTCCGGTTTAACACAGGCGATCAAGGTAAAACTTCTGACCATCGAGGAGGCACGCCTCGCGGCCATGAAACCGTCGATACAGGCACCTGATGGACAGTCGTTGAAACTGATGCAGCCAACGGACTTTGCTATGGGTGCATCACGTCGAGAGCCCGGGCGCCGCGCAAACGAGACCCTTCGAGACGTGAACATGGAACGCCTTTTCTATATCGCGACCCACGAAACCACCAACGCCCAGTTTCGTAAATTTGCCACCGGGCATGACTCCGGCAAGTATGTTGAGACCACGCTGAATGAGGATGACCAACCGGTGGTGAACCTGAGCTGGCACGATGCGGCCGCGTACTGCAACTGGCTCTCTGAACAAGCCGATTTACCCCCCTACTACGAGATTGAGTTTGGCAAAGTCGTCGGAGTATTTAAGGGCAGCATTGGTTATCGACTGCCCACCGAGGCGGAATGGGCATGGAGTGCACGGACCATCCCCGGCGAGGCAGAACCTCTGCGCTTCCCGTGGGGCAATCAACTGCCGCCCCCGGACAGGCACGGAAACTACGCGGATCGTTCCGCTTCTAATCTGGTGGGGCGGGTGATCTTCGGATACAACGACAACTATGCGGCAGCCTCCCCCATCGGCATATTTAAACCGAACCAACACGGTATCTATGATCTCGGCGGGAACGTTTCTGAGTGGATAAACGATTTCTACGAGATTCCCAAAAACGACACGGTCAAAGATCCAACAGGACCCGTGAGTGCTGAGTATCATGTGATTCGAGGTTCCAGCTGGATGCACGGAACTATTACCGAACTTCGCTTGTCTTTTAGAGACTACGGTATTGATGGCAGACAGGACGTTGGTTTCCGCATCGCACGTTATGTTGAATAACGCGTATTGCAGCAGTAGACGCAGCAGGAGGTATCAGGTGACTAAACAATCTATGCATTCCCAATCGAGCAAAAGACCGCGTGCAGCGTTGAACTCAGCCCTCATCACTATTGCCGTTGCAACAGGTTTGGTTTTTTCGGGTACGGCACTGGCGCAAAGCGCCGAAACTGAAGGGCAACAGGCAGAGGAAACCAGAAACGAGTCCTCCAAAGAAAAAACAACACAAAAGCCACCGACCGAGACAGCAAAGAAAGATACAGGCACCCGCAGCGCACAGGATATTTTCGTGCCAAGCGAAGAGATATCGGAAGATTTTGCCGTGTCGTTTCCAGTGGATATCTAGACAACCTATCAATAAAACAAAAATGCAAACGTACTATGAATAGACAACTCCCCTTCGAACTGGTGTACCAAGTAGGTGCGCTGATCATCAGCGTCATCCTCGTCCACCTTGTGTACGTGACGCTGATCAGACCCAATGCAGACGCTATCCTCGAGCAGCAGGCGGAGCTTCAAGCGCAAGGTCAACAGGTTGTGCAAGAACGATCGATCTATGTGGTGTTACGCGATTTCGAACAGGAGTCCTGTTTCATCCTTATGTTCTGGGCGATCGCAATTATGGGATTTAAAGCCCGTTCCTCTCTCGGCGAGCGCACGCTCCTCACAAACGACTTTGTCCAAGTGAGTGAAGGGATGTCCATCTTGCCGGAGGACACGCGAGAGTTTACCAGGCCGTTGCAGGCGCTCCCTGATGATCAACGCGAAGCATTGTTACCTCGGAGCTTGCTGGCAGCACTTCACAGATTTTCTTCTACCCGCAACGTGCAGGATGCTTCCGAAGCGGTGAAGGCTGTTTGCGATGCTGAAAACGATCGTTTGGACAGCGAGCTGTCGATGATTCGCTACATCGCCTGGGCCATCCCGTCTATCGGGTTTATCGGCACGGTTCGGGGTATCGGGGAAGCACTGGCTCAAGCACCCAAAGCCGTTGAGGGTGACATCGCAGGTGTCACCACCAGCCTTGGCGTGGCTTTCAACTCTACTTTCATAGCGCTCATATTGAGCATCATTCTGATGTTCCTGATGCACCAGCTGCAGCTTATTCAGGAACGCCTGGTGCTCGATACTCACGCGTACTGCGACCAGCGACTACTTCGCCACCTCCAGGTACGCCAACAGTGAGTATCCGTGTTCTAGAACTCAACGACTTGGGTCTGACGCTGCACGAGGCAGACAGGACCCACGCCCTTGGTGCCGCCGCTGCAGCTGGGCAGGGAAAAAAACTCGTGTTCGGTCAGGAGGCATTGGACGTCAGCCGCGTTTCGCCGCAGGAGTTTAACAACCGCTATATCGGCGCCCTCAACGCTCAACCACTCGCAGCCCGGATGGGACCAGCGCAAAATCATGCGGATTTGGTGTACCACCACCTCAACGCTATGGAGCTGGGTGTTGAACCTCTTGTTATCGCAGTGCCATCGCATTTCAAAAACGATCAGTTGGGATTGCTGCTCGGCATCTGCCAGGAATTGTCGCTTGAAGTGCGAGGATTTCTCGACATACCGCTGGCACACGCGCTGACAGCACCATCGGAACAACCGTTTTCCGTACTGGACATAGAACTCCACCGCTTCAGCATCACCCACTACGAGCCGGTCCACGATGGTGAGACAGATAAGCTGACCCAAGTGGACAACAAAGTCTGGGACGGTCGCGGCGTTGCGCATCTACTCGAAGGCTGGATGAGCAGCATCGCTGATGAATTTGTGCAACATACCCGTTTCGACCCGTTGCACGCGGGCAACACGGAGCAACAGCTGTTCGCGCAAGCCTGGGGTTTTTTGGGAACCACCCTGGGTGATCGTGTACGCATCGCCATCGAGGCAAACAACGACACGCGTGACCTTGAAATCCCTCGCACCCTTTTGATCCAGAAGCTTCATCAGCGTCTGGAAGGTATCGACCTCACAGGCGTGCAGAATCTGGCCCTGACCCACAGGGTACAGGCAATCCCAGGCCTCGATCAGTGGGCGGAAGAACTCGGGTTTAATGTGACGAATCTCCACGCGAATGAAGCCCTGACCACGGCAATGCAGCAAACCGCCAGCGCACTGCCGGAGGGCCAGGTGATTCGGTTGACCGCCGCAGAAGCAGCGATCGACCGCACCGAAAACGTTTCACAGGCGAGCGATCGCACCGTAACCTCTGATCAGCCGGCAACCCACCTGTTGCTGAACAACGTCGCAAAACCGGTGGGCGATGTGCATTGCGCCCCGGGAGAGACCATCGTAGTCGATGGCCTCACCTATACAGCGATCCGAGTTGAGCACTGACCATGGCTCAGAGGCGCCGCTTCACCACATTTTCATTGGCGTTCTTAGACGTCATGTCTTGCGGATTTGGCGCCGTTGTTCTTATTTTCCTCATCATCAACCACGACACCAAACGCGATCAGGACGTGGTAAACGACGACCTGCTCGCCGCTCTGCGCATGCTGGACTATCAGGTTCAACAGGGTGAGAAGGAAATGTTTGAGCTCATCGAGGCACTCGATGGTGTAGATGCACGCCTTGATGAATCTGAGAAAGATCTGGCGAGCACCCAGGAGACGGTGGAAAAGCGTCTCGATCAACTGGACGAGTTACGGGATAAGTCTGTCGCCGACAAAGAAAGTTTGAACGAGCTAACCGCAGACATCGAAAGCCGCGAAGACGAAGTTCGACGCCTGCAGGCGCTAAAAGACGCCAACGACGGTCAGCAGGTACGCTCCTTCGAAGGGCAAGGTGACCGCCAGTATCTGACCGGTCTCAGGGTGGGTGGGCGCAACGTACTCATCGCGATCGATACTTCTGCCAGCATGCTGGATGACACCATCGTCAACGTACTGCGCCGACGCAATATGAGCGAAGCAGAACGTCGCGCTGCGCCCAAATGGCAGCGCGCCGTCAGGACAGTTGAGTGGTTGGCTGCACAGCTGCCTCTCGATGCTGAATTTCAGGTCTATGCGTTTGCTGAACAAACGGAAACTTTGATACCGGACGCAGACGAGGAATGGCTGCCAATGCACGACGGTACGAAGCTCAACGAGGCGGTTTCAGAACTGCGTAAAAAAGTGCCCACGGGTGGCTCGAGCCTGGTCAATCTCATGCTGACCGTGCGTACCCTCTCCCCTATTCCCGACAACGTTTACCTGATTACGGATGGACTGCCGACGATGGGAGAACGTGAACCTCGGTCTGCCACAGTCAGCGGCAGAAGGCGATTGGAATTGTTCGGCGACGCCATTGATCGTCTACCGAAGCAGATACCGGTCAACGTGATCATGTTTCCGATGGAAGGCGATCCCATGGCGTCAGCCGCTTACTGGAACGTCGCACGTTCCACCGGCGGTGCATTCATCTCACCTTCCTGGGATTGGCCATAATGAAACAACGTCGCGGTATAGAGGAATTCAGCGTTTCGTTTCTGGACGTCATATGTTGTGGCTTCGGCGCCATCATTCTGCTGCTGATGATTACCAAAACACTGGAACCGCTGTTGCTCGAGAAGACCAACCTGGATCTGGAAGGTCAGGTTGCCGAGCGCGAAAATGCGCTGTTTGAGATTCGCGGCCAGATCGTTGAGCTGCGCCGCCAGGTTAATGACGCAACCAGCGGGTTGGAAGAAAAACTGCTGCGGCTTGCGGAGCTGCAACGCCAGCTCACCCGCATCATGGGTGAATTTAACAACCTGTCAGAACAGCAGCAGGAAGTAGCGACAGAAAACCTGAAGCTTGCTTCCGCCAAACAGACCCTCACAGACGAAATGCAGCGGCTGCTCGGCCTCGACTTCAAACGCTCATCCGGATTGGTGGGCGGCATCACGGTCGACTCCGAATACATCATTTTTGTGATCGATACTTCCGGTTCCATGCAATCCGTCGCCTGGCCGCAGGTGGTGAGAAAGGTCAGCGAAACACTTTCAATTTATCCCACCGTCAAGGGCATTCAGGTTATGAATGACATGGGGGACTACATGTTCAGCCGTTATGCAGGGACTTGGATCGAAGACACCCCCGCACTGCGCAACTCCATTATCCGCACGCTGCAGTCCTGGAGCCCTTTCAGTAACTCCAGTCCTGTGGAAGGGATTGAGACCGCCATCAATACCTACTACGACCCCGAAAAGCGCATCAGCATCTATGTGTTTGGTGATGACTACACCGGCAACTCGATCGAAGAGGTGGTAGAAGCGGTAGATAGAGTGAATCTTGCGGATGCCAGCGGGCGCCGCCGTGTGCGCATACATGCCGTCGGTTTCCCGGTATATTTAGATCGTCCCAACGCCAGGGTCTATCGGTTCGCCGCATTGATGCGTGAACTTGCATACCGCAACGATGGGTCTTTCGTGGGTCTTGCAGAATATCAGTAGCAGAAGCCAGCACCGGGAGCGGGAAACGCAACAAGAATGACAACAAGCAGTAGCACAACACATCGCCCGATCATGAGGGTCCTTCTGTCAGCGTTAGCCGCTGCGCTGTTGATCGGCGGTTGCTCATCCACAAAAAACCTCGCACTCGACAGTACGTTTCCAGTGCCGCTAATCCCCAAGGTACCCCTCAGCCTCGGCATCTTCCTCGACAACGATCTGCGCTCCTATACCTACAATGAAAAAATTGAAAACAAGGGTGAGTGGAACGTGGGGCTGGGCGCGGTGCAGGAGCCGCTGTTCGTGAATCTGGCACAGGGGCTTTTGGACGGTCATGAACTGGTATCAAGCCCTACGACACCGACGATGGATGGCGTCCTCAAACCGCACATTGACGAACTGCAGTTTTCTCTGCCGGAACAAACACGATCCAATTTCTATGAGGTATGGATTCGCTATCGTTTCGAGTTGTACGACCCCGACGGGGGCTTGGTTGGCGAGTGGAAGCTGCCGGCCTACGGCAAGGCCAGTAAAAAAGATTTCGGCTCCTCTTCATCGGGTGTCGAAGCCGCCGCGATTGCCGCTTGTCGGGATGCGATGGCGTTTTTTGCGCTCAATTTCACCCGTGAACCGGTTGTTAAACAATGGCTCGATGCAGGCAAACCACCGGGAACAGCTGTTGTAACATCACCTCAGGGCACTGCAGGGAGCACCCCAACCGGCAGTACGAGCACCCAGGCGGATGCTGATGCAAACGGCGGGGGGAACGCTGAAGAACAGAACGCTGACGAAGACAAAACTGCAGAAGAAAGTGATTCCGAGACAGACAGCGATGGTGGAGACGGTGCTGAAGAAAATGCTGACGGAAGCGAGGGAAATGAAGATGCTGAAGAGACAACCACAGCTTAAGACCAATGTCGCCACCGTGCTTGGGTCTGTCACGCTGCTGGTGCTGGGCCTCGCAAGCTCCGGCTGTGTCACCAACACGGTGCAACAGGTTCGGGAGACGGCTACCGGCATTGGTGACGGTGACTCCGTGGTCGTCTTAGGTCGCCGTAACCGACCCAGTCAAACCCAGACCGAACTCGATTTTATCGATTGTGTGTCCCGCAACATGGCTGGCGGCAGCAACGGTTTGCAGGTAATCACAGAACAGGAGTTCATGGATGCCATGTTCCCGTGGTTCGAACCGCGGACCGCGCCTTTGAGCACCAATGAGCTGCCGAAACTACTGCGCGAACCGGTATTGGCGGAGCGACTGCGAGAGATTGGTTTGAAATATCTCGTCTGGGTTGAAGGCAACACACGCAGGACATCGCAAACCGGCTCCATGTCCTGCACCGCTACGCCGGGGGGCGCTGGCTGTTTTGGCTTTCTAACCTGGGAAAACGACTCATCGTATGAGGCATCGGTCTGGAACGCACACACCGCCAAAACCGCCGGCAAGGTGAGCTCAGATGCCGCGGGTACCAGTTACATTCCTGCGGTGGTGGTACCCATTCCACTGATCGCACGTGTACAGAGTTCGGCCTGTTCGAGCCTTGCAAACCAGCTGAAAACTTTTGTCGTTGAGGGTGGCGCCTAAGTTTTAGTCCGCTGTTTTGTCTTGGGTGGCGACTTTTTCCCACCAGACTTCGATAGCGGCGACACGCGCTGTTTCTTTGGCTTGCGGGGCCGAATATCGATCACTTCTCCCTCAAAACGTTCGGGTTCTATGGCATACCATTCGACAAGTTTTGCATCATGTTTTGCGACCATGCGGTCACAGAATTCATAGAACGTAGGCCTGCCCGGATCTGCGATAACCACCCTTTTGACCCCTGATTTCATCGCTCGATTGACCATTCGACAGAGCGGATCTACCAGGCTGTCCCAGAAACAGATATCGCCGCCGAAGAGATAGCTGTAGGCACCCAGCTCTTTGCCTTTCAGCTTGGTGAAATCCGCCATTTGGGTTTTAACGTTGACGTTATTCAAGTCGGCCAGCACGTCTACAAATGGAAAGACATGTGGGTCAAGGTCGATCGCCCGCATCTTCGCATTGAACTCGCGCGCACAAAACACCGACAACCCACCCCAACCGGAGCCGATTTCCGCGGCTTTGGTACCACGTTGAATACCATTGTGAGACAGATAGTCCATCAGCAGAAAGCTTGAACCCCACGTTTTGTGACCATGAATAGATGGCTGATAGCGCTTCTTCAGCGCCTTGATCAAACGGTGTTTGGTCGAGAGCAGGTAGATCCCATACGCGTACTCCACGTGGGCTTCCGGCACTCGGATTAGCTTCGGCATTAATGGCTCCTGATGAATACCCGACTGTTTTACTCGGGTATTTGCATGTACAATTCTGCACCCAAAATCCTGCCCTGTAAGTGCTCGTGGGCAGGCGACACAAAGCGCAGAACATTAGCACATTGGAGGTCTGATAACTTGAGTCGAACAGTAGACGATCTCGTCTCATCCAAGCGCGAATACGAAGCTGGATTCGTCACAGACATTGAGGCAGAAACGCTGCCGCCCGGGCTGGATGAATCAGTTGTTCGTTTCATCTCGGAGAAGAAAGGTGAGCCGGAATGGCTGACCGAATGGCGCCTGCGTGCCTTTGCAGAATGGCAAAAACTGCCCTCGCCAGACTGGGCTCAGCTACAAGTGCCGCCCATCGACTTTCAGGACATCAGCTATTATTCCGCCCCGAAAAATCAGGGTGACGGTCCCAAATCTCTTGAGGAGGTAGATCCTGAACTCCTGCGCACCTACGAAAAACTGGGCATCCCCCTGCACGAGCAGGAAGCCCTCGCAGGAGTCGTCAAGGATAAGCCCGACGTTGCAGTAGACGCGGTTTTTGACAGCGTTTCCATCACGACAACATTCCGCGAAAAGCTGGCCGAAGCCGGTGTCATTTTCTGCCCGATTTCAGCAGCTGTTCATTCACATCCAGAACTCGTACAGAAATACATGGGCAGCGTTGTACCTCAGCGAGACAATTTTTACGCGGCACTGAATTCCGCCGTCTTCAGTGACGGTTCGTTTGTCTACATTCCCAAGGGTGTCCGCTGCCCGATGGAGCTCTCGACGTATTTTCGTATCAACGAACGCAACACCGGTCAGTTCGAACGTACTCTGATCATTGCCGACGAAGGGTCGCACGTCAGCTATCTGGAAGGTTGTACCGCGCCTATGCGGGATGAAAATCAGCTGCACGCGGCTGTGGTTGAGCTTGTCGCCCTCGAAGACGCAGAGATAAAGTACTCCACGGTACAGAACTGGTACCCAGGCGATGAAAACGGCGTCGGCGGCATCTACAACTTTGTCACCAAGCGCGGCGTCTGCGCAGGCGCGCGCGCAAAAATATCCTGGACTCAGGTTGAAACAGGATCAGCAATCACCTGGAAATATCCCAGCGTTGTGTTGCGTGGTGAGGACAGCGTTGGCGAGTTTTATTCCGTTGCCCTGACAAGACATCGCCAACAGGCCGACACCGGCACAAAAATGATTCACATGGGCGCTAACAGCCGCAGCACGATCATCTCCAAAGGCATCAGTGCGGGTCGCAGCCAGAATAGCTACCGCGGCCTGGTGCGTGTCTCGCCCACAGCCAAAAACGCCCGCAATTTCACTCAGTGCGATTCGCTGCTCATCGGCAAAGAGTGTGGTGCCCACACGTTCCCATACATTGAGAGCGGTCGAGCCGATGCCGTGGTTGAGCACGAGGCAACAACGTCTAAGGTCAGCGAGGAACAGCTTTTCGCCTGCCAGCAACGCGGCATCGACCCCGAAAAAGCGGTGAGCATGATCGTGAATGGGTTTTGCAAAGAGGTTTTCCGGGAACTACCTATGGAATTTGCCGTCGAAGCGGGCAAGTTGTTGGAAGTCAGTTTAGAAGGTGCAGTTGGATGACCCTGTTAAGCGTCACAGATTTACACGCCAGCGTCGGCGAAGAACAGATCCTGAAAGGCCTGAGCCTGTCCGTCCAGCCAGGTGAGGTACATGCGATCATGGGACCCAACGGGTCGGGCAAGTCGACACTGGCAAACGTACTCGCCGGTAAAGATGGCTACACGGTGACCTCGGGCACCATGACGTACAACAACGAAGATATCTCTGAACTTGAACCCCACGAACGCGCCCAACAGGGCATATTCCTCGCGTTTCAGTACCCGGTTGAAATCCCCGGAGTCAGCAACATGGAGTTTTTGAAGGCAAGCGTGGATTCCATCGCGCATGCGCGTGGCGAAGAGCAACCCAATACCGCCTCGTTTATCAAACAAACCCGCGAACTGGCGCAGTCCCTGGACCTCAATCCAGAGTTTTTAAAGCGTGGCGTTAACGAAGGTTTCAGCGGCGGTGAGAAGAAGCGCAACGAAATCATGCAGCTTCTTTTGCTCAACCCGCAGCTTGCGATTCTGGACGAAACCGACTCTGGTCTGGACATCGATGCCCTCCAGGTGGTTGCCGACGGGGTCAATCGATATCGGAATGAGAACAACGCGGTTGTTCTAATCACTCACTATCAGCGTTTGCTGGATCACATTGTGCCTGACTACGTACACGTACTTGCCGACGGCGCGATCGTACAGTCTGGCGATAAGACCCTGGCGCTCGAACTTGAAGAGAAGGGTTACGCTTGGCTGGCTTAGATCCCACAATTGCAGATCCAGTCTGGTGGACAGGGCCTGAGCCGCTCGCTGACACAGTGGATGCAGCCCTGAACCAGCGACAACACCGTGAGCGCTGGAAGTACACCTCCGTACAGAAAATACATGCGCTGTGTAGCTCGGAAGCGTCCCCTGCTGGCACCACTTATGCGCGACTGCCTCTCAGTGAGTGGCCATCGTGGGATGCCAGTCAAGTCGCAGCACCCGAAACGCTCTGGCTTTTTCAAGCCGCCAAAGACATTGCAACGCTGGCAGCCGCAGACGGTGACACGGTCGACTTGTCGGAGCTGAACGAGCCGTTATTAATCCGTGTGCAAGCGGGTGCACAAGTAGAGCTTACCCAGGTGCTCGCGCTGCGTTCGCACGTGTGGATTGAAGTGGGCGAAGGTGCTCAGGTCACCTACTCCCGCAACCAGCTTCTCGAAGGAACGCAGTGGCATTTCCTGCGAGTGCGCCTCGCACGGGAGGCGAACATCATCCTGCACAATCACGCTGTGGGCGGCGAACTTGTGCGTCAGGACATTCAGATTGAATGTGCAGAGGAAGGTGCGCAGGCAACAATACAAGCCTCAGCCTGTTTGCCCGCGGGTCACATCCTGGATCAGCAGCTAACAGTCTCACATCTCGCACCGAATACCACCAGCACGCAAGTGATTCACAACCTGGTCGGGAGCAAAGCCAAAGCAATTCTCAACGGCCGTATTTACATCGAGAAAGGCTGTGACGACACCGATGCTGAGCTCAACAACAAAAACATCGCCCTCGCGGATGATGCGGTCATCAACACAAAACCCGAACTCGAGATATATGCCAATGAGGTCCGTTGTGCCCACGGCGCCACAATCGGCATGCTCGACGAGGCCGCACTCTTCTATTGCAAAAGTCGCGGCATAGATCCAGAAGCAGCACGATTGCTCCTGTGTCGTGCCTTTCTGGCGCAAGCCACGCAAGGTGTGCTGTCCACAAATGCGATGCAGGCTTACGAGGCAGCGTTATGAGCATTCGCCAGGACTTCCCTATTCTCAGTCGCACTGTTCGCGATGCCGAGTTGGTTTATCTGGATAGTGCTGCAACCACGCAAAAGCCTGGGCAGGTGATCGATGCCGTTGCCCAATACTACGAACGGCACAACGCCAACGTTCATCGTGCCGCTCACGCACTTGCCGATGAAGCTACCACGATGCTTGAACAGGCACGCGCCGAAGTTGCGTCGCTGATCAACGCACCAAGCGAGCGCGACATCATTTTCACACGGGGTACAACAGAAGCCATCAACCTTGTCGCGGCTTGTTTACCTGGGGTTTTGTCGCCGCAGCTTTCAGCCGCGGATGAAATCCTCATCACCACGCTGGAACACCATTCCAACATCGTTCCCTGGCAGCAGCTAGCACAACGCACGGGGGCGACCCTAGTCGCCGTGGATGTGCTTCCCTCGGGCGATCTCGACCTGGATGATTTTGCTCGCAAACTATCGAGTAGAACCCGAATATTTTCCTGTGGTCATGTCTCGAACGCGCTGGGTACGGTGAATCCAATACAACACCTTCTCGATTCTGCCAAGGCGCAGGGTGCGATTACTGTGGTCGACGGTGCACAGGCAATGCTCCACCAGCACGTGGATGTGCAGGCACTCAATTGCGACTTCTATGCATTTTCCGGGCACAAGATGTTGGCGCCAACCGGCATCGGCGTCCTCTTCGGCAAAAGCGATCTGTTGGAAGCGATGCCACCCTGGCAGGGGGGCGGAGAGATGATTGAACATGTCACCCTCGAACAGAGCACCTACCAGAAACCACCCTACAAGTTTGAAGCCGGCACGCCACACATAGCCGGTATTGTAGGTTTGGGTGCCGCCATCGAGTATCTCAACCAGATACCTATGGATGACCTCATACAGGCAGAATCCAAGCTGGTGCAGCGTGCGGTTAATCGGTTGAAGCAGATTCCCGAGATAACCCTGGTCGGCGAACCAGAAGAGCGCAGCAGTGTCATTTCATTTAACGTCGCAGGCGGCCATGCGCACGACATCGGCACCCTCCTCGATCAACAGGGGGTAGCTGTTCGTACCGGCCATCATTGCACCATGCCATTGATGCAGGCATTGGGTGTAAGCGGCACCGTACGTGCCTCATTCAGTTTGTACAGTAACGAATCTGACGTAGACAGGCTTGTTGCTGGCATCGAAAAATCGCTAACTTTTCTTTAGACCCCGTCACTTATCGAACAACGATAAAAGTGATCTAATTCGGGCGCTAACAGGAGCAAGACGTGAGTAACACACATCCTTTCACCATTTCGGACGCAGCGGTGGACCACATCAAGGCACAGCTTGCGCAGACGCAAAGTCGTTTTTTACGTCTCGGCGTTAAGGAAAGTGGTTGCAATGGGTACATGTATACCCTCGACTATCTCGAACAGCCGGGTGAGGCCGACCTGAGCTTCGACATCGCCCCGGATATTAATGTCTGCGTCGCTGAAATCGACATGCAGATGATCTCCGGCACAGAAATCGACATTCTCACGCAGGGTTTGAACCGGGCGATGATCTTTAAGAATCCAAAGGCAACCAGTTATTGCGGTTGCGGTGAGAGCTTTGCCGTTGCAGGGCAGGCAGATGACGACAGTTCGGCCGATGGTACTGACACGGCGGGAATCGATGCTCTCGCTACCGACGTCGGCCCCAATTCAAGAAACTAGCGAGCGAACGTGGAACGCAGACTCGTTACAACCACGCGTGAAACCGCGGCCCGACTGGTACCGACCGGTGACCCGATTACCATTCCGGCTGGCACCTTCATAACCCTGACTCAGACCCTGGGTGGCGCCTACACCGTCGTCGTTGAAGGCAATATGGCCCGTATAGCGGGACATGATGCCGACGCTATTGGCCTGACTGCCGAGCCCCTCGAATTTCCTGCGAGCGAAAGTGTCCCTGATCTTGAACACGTATGGCACGCAATACGTTCGGTCTTCGACCCGGAGATACCCGTCAACATCGGCGAACTTGGTCTGATCTACGACGTACAACTGAACGGGCATGACGTTGCAATCACGATGACCCTGACAGCGCCCGGTTGCGGGATGGGACCCGTACTGGTTGAAGAGCTCAAAGAACGCGTCCTGCAGGCACCCGGCATTGACAGCGTAGAAGTTGAACTGGTGTTTGATCCCCCGTGGTCGCGTGACATGATGAGCGAAGAAGCCCGACTGGAATTGGGACTGTTTTAGCCTGCCAACCTGGACCTTATGAACCTCACTGACATTAGAGACACCTTCGCCTTTCTCGATTCCTGGGAGGATAAGTACCGTTTCATCATCGACCTTGGTAAAGAGCTTCCAGAGCTGGACGCTGCTGAACGCCGCGAGGAATATCTGATCCGCGGATGTCAAAGTCAGGTCTGGTTTGTGCCTGCGACCAGCGAGGCGGGTACGTTGGATCTAAAACTCGATAGCGATGCGCACATCGTGCGCGGTCTGATCGCGCTTGTGATGGCCGCGTATAACGGTCGTCAACCTGCTGAGATATTGAGCTTCGACATCGATGGGCTATTCGACGAACTTGAATTGCTGCAACACCTGTCCCCCACCCGCGGCAACGGGCTGCGCGCCATGCTTGCAGCGATCAAGGAATACGCGCAGAACTCGATCAGTTAATCCTTTCTTGGCTAGTGCGCTCGCTGTCGTCTATCGAGCAATCTAACCTCATCCTGAGAAAGACCAAGCGGTCTCACTATTTCACGTAAATCCGTTCCACCCTGCAGGCGCCGGTCTGCCTCGGCTAACAACCAACGTCGGCTGGCCGTTTGACCCAGGGGTTGCTTCCCGCCATTGATAACAAGCTGATCCACCGTCTTTGCAACCTGCATGGAAGCTTGCGCAAACGCCTCAAGCGATCGTTCAAGATGCTCAACTCGTTCCTGCTGCAGCTTGGTAATACGCACTACCGTGTAACACGCTGCAAGCACACCCGTGCCAAGAACCGCAATTGCGCAACCTGCTATCCACAATAAGGTTTCTGTACTCATCATTCCTCCAATCTTCAGGGTTCGATAGTCCCGAGTTCATCTTCCGAATTCACATCGGCGGAAAACAATAGTCCGCCTTCTGCTGTTCTTTGGGCTTCCACCGGCTCGGCCGGACGAAAGCGCTGATCTGTTACAACGGCAGTAGCCGTATTCTTGTTTCGCGCCAGATCACTACGGCGCGCTACAACAACCACAACCCGCCGGTTCTGAGCTCTGCCATCAGGGGTAGCGTTGGTCGCGAGCGGGTGATTCTCACCGTAACCGACGGCGGCAATTCGCTCCGCTCGAATGCCACTTTCGACCAGGTAACGAGCGACAGAGGATGCGCGCGCCGAAGAAAGTTCCCAATTCGAGGGATACCTACGGCTTTGTGAGGGGACGTTGTCCGTGTAGCCTTCGATCGTGACCGGGTTGTCGTTTGAACGCAAAACCGCAACGGCGCCATCTAGAATGGTTCCTGCCTCCTCGCTCAATTCCGCTCTTGCGGCGCCAAACAACACTCCGGCATCAATCTTGAGTTCCAACCAGTCGTTATCCGTCGCCACGGAGACCCCCTCAAGCCTGGCGAATCCACCCAACATGGATTCAGCTGCATCGACGGGGTCTTCTATGTGTGTATCCCCGGGTTGCACATCAGCCCAGCCCTCGGTATCTGGAATGTCTACGACATGCGGAGAAGCGGCAGTTGTAGGGTCACCAATTTGAATCGGATCCAGATCTGAAGCTTCCACATTAAATGCTTGCGAGAGCGTGTTACTCAGGACTTTGTACTTGTCCTCGTTAACGCTGGAGATCGCGTACATAACAACAAAAAAAGCAAACAGAAGCGTGATGAAATCTGCATAGGAGACCATCCAGCGCTCAGCATTACCTTCGTCCTCCAGGAGATCACGCCGCATCATGTGATATTAGGCTGGGGCTACGATGCCCTGCAGCCGTACCTCGATGTTGCGTGGGTGCTCACCTTCAGCAATGGCGAGCAAACCTTCGATATAGAGCTCATCTTCATTTGAAGCTCTGACAACCAATGAACGTATGCGATCTGCAACCGGTAAAAACAAAAGGTTGGCAAAACCAACGCCATAAATCGTTGCCACAAACGCCGTGGCGATCCCCTGACCCAGTTCGTCGGGATCAGCGAGGTTGCCCATAACCTGAATCAAGCCGATGACCGCACCGAGAATGCCTATGGTTGGCGCGTATCCACCCATACTGCGAAAGACCTGTGCCGCGGATAAATCCGCTTCCAGGCGGGTACGACTGTCGGATTCCAGGAGCCGACGAATGGTACCGGGTTCAACGCCATCGATGACCAGTTCCAAGCCCTTACGATGAAAGTCATCCTTAACCCCATCAGCAATATTCTCGAGTCCCAACAAACCTTCACGACGAGCCACTCGACTCCAGGAAGTCATTCTTTCTATTTCCTGCGCAGCTCTGAGTGGTGGTGGTTTAACCACCCACAACAACAGCGATCCTGCCCGCGATAGCCTGCCCCACGGGGTCTGCAGCACAATCGCGCCCAAGGTCCCGCCCACGACAATTAAGAACGCCGGGCCATCAACCAGCGCACTGAAATGGCCTCCTTCAAGACTGTTGCCCATCAGAATCGCGGCAAACGCAATGATCGCACCGACAATCGCCAATATATCCATCTACACGACCTTAAGCACAACGCGAGGCGGGAGTTTGTTAGTCACTCTTCATCCTCCATCCATTCCGCGATACCGCTCCGCAGCCTGCCCACGGCTTGACTGAGAATCTGACTGACGCGGGACTCGCTGACACCCAGTACGGCACCAATTTCCTTGAGGTTCAGTTCTTCGTCGTAATACAGAGACATCACCAATTGCTCGCGTTCAGACAACTGCTTAATCGCTTCACTGACACTCTCCAGCAGCTCAAGGCGCTCGGCGCCGTGATCATCACTCTGGAAGTGCGGGAGAACAGAGGGATCGTCCCCTTCGTTTACTTCTTCGTAAGAAAACAACCGGCAGTTTGCGGCGTCTCGAAGAATGGCGTGGTAGTCCGCCAGCGAGACATTCATTGCGCGAGCTATATCGCGATCTGTCGCAGTACCGCCTTCCCGATGTTCGAGGTTGCGAATGGTTTCAGTAACGAGTCGCGAGTTGCGATGCACAGATCGAGGTGCCCAGTCGCCGCGCCGCATCTCATCCAGCATCGAACCGCGAATGCGTATGCCAGCGTAAGTTTCAAAACTCGCCCCTTTGCTGGGGTCGTATTTCGCCACCGCCTCAAGCAATCCGATCATCCCGGCCTGCACCAGATCGTCTTGTTGGACGCTATCCGGCAGGCGAGCCAGGAGGTGTTGAGCGATCCTCTTAACGAGATAAGCATACCGCTCGATCGTTTCAGATTGATCGCCTATCTCCGAATAAGCAGCGAGACTTCGACTTCGCATTATCTAGTGAACCGCGTAGTCGGCTACCAGGCGTTCAACAAAAAATTCAAGGTGCCCGCTCGGTATCGTGGGAATTGGCCAGCTATCTACTTCAAGCGCCAACTTTTTGAACGCAAGCGACGCCTTAGCAGTCGGATAAAGCTCCATGACACACTTCTGTTTTTGCACCGCCCGCTTGAGCTGGTCATCAAAGGGAATTGCGCCTGCGTACAGCAGTGCGATATCCAGGAAGCGGTCAGTCACGTTGACCAGTTTGGCAAACAACGCCTCACCGTCCTCGTCGTTTCTCACCATGTTTGCTACGACGCGAACGCGCGAAATCCCATAATCCTGATTCAGGAGTTTTATCAACGCATAGGCATCAGTGATCGAAGTCGGCTCATTGCAGACAACAACCACAATCTCTTGCGCCGCACACAGGAAGTTAACTACCTCATCGGATATACCCGCGGCGGTATCTATCAAAAGCACATCCATGTTGTGTGCTATCTCACTGAAGGCGCTGATCAGACCCGCATGTTCCTGCGCACCTAACTTCACCATCGACTGGAGGCCGGAGGCGGCGGGCACGATTTTCAGATTCTCCGGTCCCTGGACAACCACTTCACGCATCGTACAACGCGCATCAAGAACATCTCTGAGTGTGTGGCGGGGTTTCAGGCCCAGTAGGACATCAACGTTCGCCAGCCCCAGGTCAGCATCCAGGAGCGTGACACGGCGCTCGAGGTGGGACAAGGCTAAACCGAGATTTACACAGACGTTGGTTTTACCAACACCTCCCTTGCCGCCTGTGACGGCAACCACCTGTATTGGTTTTGTCGTGACATTATCCATTGTCGTACTCTCCTACTACCCTACTGCCCTCTCTTCTCGAAACAGCGCTTTTTGACAAAACGCTTTTCGAAAAAGGGCCTTTTGGCACGCCCTTAAAGAACAAATTTTTTTCGATGTACCCTTACAAAACATAGTTCGAGATGGCGATTGGTCAATTCGATCACGCGAGCTCTGCAACGCCACTTGAACGCGCTGCAAATCGGCTTATTTTCTGATCGGTGGGGACCTCGATCCCCTCGGGGAGATAGGCAGAGGTGCCCAACCAGCCAAGGCTCAATGCCTGGTCTACAAGCCAGGTTTTCAGCGCAATTTCATCAAAGGGTTGATCCACGTGGGTTAACGCACAGAGGCGCTCCGGCGACAAGCTGAGCTGTTGCTCAAAGCTGCGTAACTGCGCGGACAGGGAAAAATTTGCGTGCTGCGCGGATATCACCAACACGTCTGTAACCCCAGGGACAGCCTCCAACTGACAGGTCTCAAGCGCAGGTGTATCCACCAACACCAGTTCGTATCTGCGCAGCTGCGCTCGAGCGTCCGCCAGACGGGCCACCGGCACATCGAGGAGTTCCACCCCCAGCAACTGACAAGCCAGTTGTAGCGATTCAGAACCCGCGAGTTTCTGATCATCGGTCGACACCACCGCGACGTGATTAATGCCGTTGTGCATCACCCACTCGACCAGCAGCTTGATCAATAGTGATGTCTTACCGACACCGCTGCTGCCGCAGAAACGCAGGCACCCTTTCAGATCGCGAATGGGTTTTTTCGACAGCCTGACTTCCTGTGCCAGAGCGGCTGTGACGCCTGGTTGCAGTGGAGCTTCACCCGCCGGTTCATGTGTCCCGGTTACATTGCGATCTGTCTCACAATGGCCTTCCTGCGCAACCTGCGTCTGCGCAACCGAGACGTTGTCTTCCCGCGGCGAGCCAAGGTCATCGGGCATCTCCAGTGCTGCCGTGACGATAATTCGTCCAGCAACCTTTTCCTGCTCCAGAATGAGAGCATCCTGGCCGAGTTCAGCCCGAACCTGCGCAAGTACCGCCGCCATCGACGCCGCCTCAAAGCGTCTCACGTTGTTGTTTTGCTCTTGCATGGTTACCTCCTTTTAGTCCAACGACACCAACAGGTGATCAGCTGCTCATGCAGCACTGCGACCGATGGTGGATATGACCGTAATCTGCTTGTTCTCTGGAATTTCTTCGTACGCCAGCACATGCACCACAGCCTTGGAAATTCGTACAAACCTTGCCAACAGGTGGCGAATCCCCGTGGAAACCAGCAGCACGGCAGGTTTACCGGCAATTTCTCGCTCTTCGGCCAGACTGATGACAGATTGCTGAAGGCGCTCTGCCATGGTCGGTTCGATAATCGGTGCCTCGCTGGTTCCCTGGCTTTTCGCCGCTAGCAGCAGCTGTTCCAATTCGGGTTCGAGGGTGATGACCTCCAGGTGGTTATCAGAGCCATAAATGTTCTGCACGATCATTCGACCCAGCTTCGAGCGCACCAGGTTGGTTTGATCTTCTAAGTTGAGATTCTGTGCCACCCCATCCGCCAGTGATTCGGCGATGGTACGAACATCACGAACAGGAATTTTTTCACGCAGGAGGCTCTGCAGAATGTTGGTCAAGCCCGCCAGCGATATCGCGTTGGGTATGAGTTGTTCAATCAGCTTAGGCGATGATTTTCCTACCAGGTCCAATAGATGCTGAACCTCGTCGTGACCCAAAAGATCTGCAGCATGTTCGAGCATCAATTGATTCACGTGTGTCGCGACCACCGTGCTCGCATCAACCACCGTGTACCCAAGGGTTTGCGCGTTGTCCTTCTCACGCGACTCTATCCAGAATGCAGGCAAGCCAAACGCGGGGTCCTGCGTTGCGATGCCCTCAATCGACCCAAACACCTCACCAGGATCTATCGCGAGGAGCTTCTCCGGAAACACTTCCGCCTCGCCAACCACCACCCCTGTGACCGAAAAGCGGTAAGCATTCGGCAGGAGATCCAGGTTGTCGCGTATGTGGACGCTTGGCACTAAAAATCCGAGTTCCTGTGACAGCTTTTTACGCACTCCCCGCACCCTCGCAAGCAACTCACCGTCCTGCGCTTTGTCCACCATCGGGATCAGCTTGTAGCCCACTTCCAGGCTGAGCGCGTCCACGGGTGTCACATCCTCCCAGGTCACTTCCATATCCCGTGCGTCCTCCTGAGGCTCTTCCGGTGTCTCGGCGACTTCTTTTTCGTCTTCCGCGGGTCTGCGATGAATCATCCACGCGGCACCACCGGCTACACAGGCCAGGGTTAAAAATACAAAGTGGGGCATTCCTGGCACGATGCCGAGGAAGAACAGAATACCCGCCGCAACCGCAAGGGCTTTCGGTTGCGCAAACATCTGCTGCATCACCTGCTGGCCCATATCCTGTTCGCTGTTCACGCGTGTGACGATGATTGCCGCAGCTGTTGACAGTAAAAGAGATGGAATCTGGGCGACCAGACCGTCACCGATAGTCAGCAGCGTGTAGTTTTCCAGCGCTTGAGAGAACGCCAGATCGTGTTGGGCCATACCGATGGTAAGGCCACCCACAATATTGATGATCAGAATCAGGATACCCGCAACCGCGTCACCACGAACAAATTTGCTGGCGCCATCCATGGCACCATAGAAGTCGGCCTCCTGAGCGACATCCTCGCGCCTGCGCCGCGCTTCATCCTGGTCGATAACCCCCGCATTGAGATCCGCATCAATCGCCATCTGTTTGCCCGGCATAGCATCCAGAGTAAATCTGGCGCTGACTTCAGATATCCGACCGGCACCCTTGGTGACCACAACAAAGTTGATGATCACGAGAATGATGAACACCACGAGGCCAACCACATAGTTGCCCCCGACAAGAACAGCGCCGAATGACTCGATAACCTGCCCTGCCGCAGCGCCCCCCTGATGACCGTCCAGAAGAACCACCCTGGTGGACGCGACATTAAGCGCCAGTCGCAACAACGTGGCGACAAGAAGAATGGTGGGAAAAGCAGCAAACTCCAGCGGCCGCATCACATAGACCGCCACCAGCAGAACCACCAGCGCCAGGGTGATATTAAAAGTAAAGGAAACATCCAACAGCCAGGGTGGAATCCTGACCGTCATCAACGCCAACAGCAGGAGTAACAAGAGTGGTATGGCTGCACTACCCAGTCTCAGATTACGCATTAGAGTCCGCCCTCCGGATCCAGTTCAGGGCTGACGTCTACCTGCCCAAGCATCGGTTCGCGATCTAATTGGCCACGTTTGTACAAATCAAGCTGATAGACGTAAGCCAGTACCTGGGCAACCGCGATATAGAGTGCCTCCGGTATTTCTTCCTCTATCTCAGTCGAGAAATAGATAGCCCGCGCGAGAGGCGGCACCTCGACGATGGGCACGTCAGCACCACCGGCCACTTCACGGATCTTCAGCGCCATGTGATCTACACCCTTAGCAACCAGCAACGGTGCCGCCATCGAACCCTGCTCGTATTTCACAGCAACCGAATAGTGCTCCGGGTTGGTAATCACCACGTCGGCATTCGGTACTTCTTCAAGCATCTTGCGTTGAGCTACCTGTTGCTGGAGAGACCTGATCTTGGCTTTGACCTCGGGTTTGCCTTCCACATCCTTGAGCTCATCGCGCACTTCCTGTTTCGTCATTTTCAGCTGCTTCTTGTGCTGGGCTATCTGAAACGGGATATCCATCATCGCGACCACGATGAGCGCCGCACCCACCAGAACAAAGGCGATGGCTACGTACTCCACCCCCTGTGCAATCGCTCCCTCCACCGGCAAAGCTCCAAGGACCAGAAAGCGATCCAGAAACGTCGAGAGCACGGCCACCGTTACGCCGGAGATAAGGACAAACTTGGCGATCGATTTGCCGAGCTCGACCGCCGATTTCGCCGAAAACATGCGCCCAAACCCCTTGATCAAACTCATTCTTTCGAGTTTGGGCGTAAACGCTTTGGCAGAAAGCACCATCCCTCCGACCGCAACGCTTGAAGCAATACCGGCAACGAACAAAATCAGCGTCAGAGGTAACAAAAACCAGAACGCGCCCAATATGGCGTTGCTCAGATAAAACGTCAGCGGTTTTGAAGTGGAGGCAGCCTGTTGAAAATACTGAGTCGCAAGCGACATTATCTCCGTGGCGAGCGACGGCACTGTCGCAATAGCGGCGATCGCCCCGAACGTGACAACAGCGACACTGTTCAACTCTCTCGAGCGCGCAACCTGACCATCATCCTTGGCTTTTTGTAATTTCCGCGGGGTCGCTTCTTCAGTTTTTTCCTGTCCTTGTGTCTCTTCCGCCACGCTACAACTCCACCATGGCCACAACCTGCTCGAAAAACACGGTAACCAGCCGATGGAACTGATCACCCCACCCGCTCAGCAATATCCAGATAATGGCGATGCCGAAAATCAAACCAAACGGGAAACCGAGGGCAAATACGTTCAACTGCGGTGCACTGCGGTTCATCACGCCAAACGCCAGATTTACGATCAGAAGAGACACCACAGCGGGAATGGCGAGCAGGATGCCGCCGACAAACATCCACCCACCGAGTACCCCAATGCGGTAGCCGAACTCTGCGAGCGCAAAGTCGGACCCTACCGGGTAAAGCTGAAATCCTCTGATAAGAATCTCGAACAGGACCAGGTGACCATCAATCGCCAAAAAGCACAGCGTTACCAGCATCAGAAAGAACTGCGACCAAACGGTTACTTGAACACCGTTACCCGGATCCACCATGGCAGCAAAACCCAGCCCCATCTGCATGCCGATAAATTGACCGGCGATGACAAACAATTGAAAGAATATGGTGGCGGTGAAGCCAAGTCCGATGGCAAAGGCAATCTGTACCATCAGGTCCAGCATCGTGGAGAGATCCCAGGCCGCTATATCCACGCCAGCCTTAAGCACAGGGGTAAGCGCCAAGGCCGCCGCAACGGAAAGCGCTACTCGAATTCGACGGGAGACCAGCTGGTTACCGAAGACTGGAACCACCATAAAAAACGCACCCAGACGCAACAGGTTCCAGACGAAGTCACCGAAAGCGCCGAGCAATGTCGTCAAGGATAAAACCATCAGCCGAGAATCCCGGGGATATGTCCGAAGATCCGGTCAAAGTGGTCCATAAACTGAGTGAGTATCCAGGGGCCGGCCGCCATGATCGATACAAGCGTCATGATCAGGCGTGGTAGAAACGACAGGGTCTGTTCATTGATCTGGGTCGCCGCTTGAAAGACCGCAACGACCAGACCTATCAGAAGACTCGGCAACACCAGAATCGCGACCACTATCACAACCAGGCCGAGGGCATCGCCAAACAGTGCTACAACGTCACCCACCGTCATGCGATGGTGCCAAAGCTGGAGGCCAGCGTGCCCATAATCATCACCCAACCATCAACCAGCACAAAAAGCATGATCTTGAATGGCAACGATATGATGAGCGGTGACAACATCATCATACCCATGGACATCAGCACGCTGGCCACGACCATGTCGATGATGAGAAAGGGTATAAAAAGCATAAACCCGATTTGAAATGCCGTTTTCAGCTCGCTCGTCATGAAGGCAGGTACCAGCACAAAAAAATTGATCTCTTCAACCGATTGCACATCTTCGTGATTTGACAAGCGCATGAACATGTCCAGATCACTCTCGCGGGTCTGTTCCATCATGAAGTGACGAAACGGATCTGCAGCAGTTGTCAGCGCATCACTCGGAGATAGCGTTTCAGCAAGATAGGGTTCGACGGCTACCTGATGCACTTCCTCAAACACGGGTGCCATGACAAAAATGGTTAAAAAGAGCGCAATCCCAACAAGAATCTGGTTTGACGGCGTCTGTTGCATCCCGATGGCCTGCCGCAGGATGGCGAAGACAATGATGATACGGGTGAACGCTGTCAGCATGATGACGATCGACGGCAGCAGAGTGATGAGTGTCATCACCGCAAGAATCTGGATACTCACGCTGTAGTTTTCGTTGCCATCAGCATCCTTGCTGACGGTCAGAGCGGGCAGGTCCACAAACGCAAACGCATCGGGTGCCCAGAAGAGACCGGCCAGACTCAACGCGGCGAACAAAGGAAGTTTGTACAAACTATCGAATCGCATTGCTTAACACCTGTGCAAATGTGTTTGCAGAAGCCTGCGAGCGCTCAGTCGAATCCTCTTCCTCCGGAGCGGCCGCTTCATACTCATGCAGTTTGCTGATGCTTTGAGCGTTCATTGCAAACAGCACTCTGGAATCTGCTACCTGGACCAGAACCAGGCGTTCTTTAGGGCCAAGATAAGTAGACTCCAGGATCTTCAACTCTTTCCCAGCGGTCACTTTGCCCGCCTGTAGCCGTCGAGCGATGAAGCCGAGCGCCAGAACCACGCCGACAATGGCGACCAGTGCCAGCGCTACATCCCAGATACTGCTGAGGGGTTCCATATCAGTTGATGCTCTGAATACGCTGTTCGGGGCTGATGACGTCCAGCAGACGCACCCCAAATTTCTCATTGACCACCACAACCTCACCGGTGGCCACCAACGTCCCGTTGACCAGCACGTCAAGCGGCTCTCCGGCAGACCGGGTAAGTTCAACAATCGAACCCTTGTTCAACTGAAGCAGCTTGCGAATGCTTATATTGGTGTTACCCACCTCCATGGACAGACGTACCGGAATATCCAGCACAACCTCTAGATTTTTTGCCCCAGCGGCTTTGGCTTGCATCGGCGAATCGTCGGCACTCGCGTTTTCATCCATCGTTGCAGTTTCTTCTTCGGCCATTTTCTACCCCATCTCCTGTTGTTCAGTTCGCAGTTCCGAATCGATCAAATTCCAGCGCAAAACGTCCGCGCGAATCACCCAAAGTCGCGGCGAACAGCGGCTGGTGTCCGACTCGGACCTGGTGCATTTCTTTCAAGTTGATATCCAATACATCTCCTGGCTGCATGCGCAGAAGATCTTTCAGCCTCAGTTGCACATCGCCTATCAGGCAGGTGAGCGGGACCTCCGCGTCCAACAAGCTGCCTTCCATGGCGGCACGCCAGGCTTCGTCAAACTCATCACTGTCCTGGCTGGAAGATGCGTCCAGGACCCGCTTGTATGGTTCGAGTGATGCATACGGAAAAACGAGGTGCAATTCACCGCCACCATCATCCAGGTCGATGCGATAGCTGGTGACCAGTACGGCATCACTCTGACTAATCACATTGATAAGACTGGGATTGATTTCATCTCCCGTGACCTCACACTGCACCGGCAAAACATCAGACCAGGCGGTTTCAAATTCCCGCAGCAGCAGTTCAACGATGCGTGATATCACGCGCCCTTCCGTGGGCGAAAACTCCTTTCCTTCAAAGCTGGCCGCAAGACCATCTCCGCCAAAGAAGCGGTCCACAATTCGATGCACCAGTTTTGCATCCAGTGCCAGAAGGCACGTCCCCGCGAACGGATGAATGCGCAGCAGCTTGACGCAGGTAGGCACAAAAAGTTTATCCGCGTATTCCGAGAACTTGACGATCTCCACCCCACCGGCCCCCACTTCAAGCGGTACCTTCAAAGACGCCGGGAGAGATGCCCTGACCAACCGGGCAAATCGTTCCGATACCAGTTCCACAGTAGGCAGGCGTCCCTTGACCACCCTGTCCTGACTGGTGAGATCAAAGTCGTGAACATCACCAGCCTCTGGTTGCTCATCCGTATCCACCGATCCGTCATCCACGCCTGTGAGCAACGCATCGATTTCATCCTGAGTTAAAACATCTTTGTCTGTCATTTACTGCAACACAAAGTTGGTGATGAGCGCAGACTCGATACCCGGCTGAACATCATGTTGTGCCAGGGTTTTGTTGATCAGGGAGACCACCCCCACGCGAACGGCCTCCTTACCTTCCTGAGTTTGCAACTCCAGAAAATTCTGTTCGGTCAGAAATCCAACAACCTCGCTGCGAATCAACGGCATATGCAGAATGACCGCCTCGATGGTTTTCTCATCCCGCGCCATAACGGAAAATTCGGCTTGAAGATAACGCGGCTTTGAGCCGGTCAGATAATTGATCACATAGGGCGGCCGCATATTGTGGTAGATCGCCTGCTTAGGCTTGTTGCTGACCTCGGCAACGGGCGCCACCTCAGCTTCTTCGCCACCGCCCAGAAAGAACAGCGTGCCACCCACGCTGCCCGCTATGGCAACCACCAGCACAACCGCAAAGATAATTATGTTTTTCTTGCCACCACCAGATTCTGGTGTTTCGTCCAGCTCTTCCTCAGCCATGTCAAAATCCCATCCTTGTCGTCGGTTAGTACCGCCAATTTCTTGGCTCTCACAAGAATTCTAGTAAAGATTCTGAAATGTGCTTTTTTCCGTCAGAAAACTGACGCTTCAGACGAGAATGTGTATGCCCGTGGGATCAATCGACCGGTTTGTGACCTGATTGCCCGCCCCCTCTAGATCCTGCTGTGATGGATCATCAGGCTGCTCCCTGTCGGGCGCCTGATTATGTTCCTGGGTCCACGTACCCGCCTGTTTGTAAGCGCTCTCTTCCTCCTGGTCCCGCACCTCAATCTCCTGCACGGGCACACCCAGCTCACTCAGACTGGCACGCAGCCGCGGTGCCACGGTCTCCAGCAACTCACGCGTGGCTGGCTCGCGCACAACAACGGAGATATTCAGTTCACCCTGATCCTGACGAAATCTTATGTCCAGGTTCCCGAGATGACTGGGCGAGAGAGACAAGGAAAGGGATCCACTCTGCACCACCTGCCGCGTAATCGCTTTTTGCATCTGCGTGAATACTGCGAGGGTCATGTCCGAAACGCCTGCCCCGCTCGATGAAGAGCCTGATGAAGAGCCTGATGAAGAGCCTGATGAAGAGCCTGGTGAAGAGCCCGGTGAAGAGGCTGGTGCAGCAGCTGGTGAGGAAACTGGTGAAGAGTCGGTACGTCCAATCACTGTACTTCGCGCAGGCTCAGCATCGTGAACTATGCCCTTCCCTGTTAGGTCGGAACCGGGAATATTCTGCAATAAGCTCGCAATGTCGCTGACACTGCGTGACGCACTATTGTTGATCGCAACTTGCTCGCGCGATAGATCACCATTGGACTGACGCAGTGCCGGGAGCGGTCCAAGCTCACGGCGAACCCATTCCTCTCTTACCCCCCGCTGACTATAGCCAGCCGCAAGCGCTTCCTGACCTGAGCGTTCGCCACCAGCCGCAGTTGTCAATGCACTCTGTTGTATAAGATCTACCGGGGATTGTTGCCGTTCGCCTTCCAAACGGGGCGAACCGTTGTACATGGCGCGTTCATGCATCGCCACCTCCTCATGTCTCCCTGGAGGGGGTTGAGAGAGGGCAGCAGATTGGGCGTCAACACCCACCCCACGCACGACAAGCGGGGATCCAGGCGTCTGCTGAACAGTGGTGTCGTGCGACGCCGGAATACGCAAGGCCGGCTCAACTCGGCCAACCGGACCGCCAATCGACAACGACTGAGTGGCAAGTGACTGAGTTGAAAGTTGCTGAGGTAACGTCGGCTGAGGGATTTCAGGACGAATACCCGGCATTGTCGGGCTTTGATTCTGTTGCACGCTGGGATTCTGTGCGAGTGTCAGCTTTTCCGTCCTGTCTGCATTAGTATGCGCGGCAGCGGGTTGCCCTACTCTCAGGTTCCGCAGTGGTTCATGCAGATTTGCGCCGGCATTTTGCACCTCGAGTGCAGACTTCGAGTTTTGCAACAATTCCGAAATGTTCAATGGGGATCGCAGCTGAAGGCCACTATTGGTGGAAGCATCCTGAGCCGCGAGGGTCGCGGGCGAAGTGGTTGTGCGTTCCGCACCGCTCAGCAGCGCTTGGGGCGGTTGTGCGCCGCTCACTGTGCTGGCGACACCCGGGCGGGCAGACATCGCGGATGACTCAAATCCACCTGCAACGGCGCTTGTCTCGATCCCACCACCGTGCAGACCAGCTTCTGTCATCCGTGGCACTTCAAGTCCAAGCGCCGGTTCATACACAGACGCAATTTCCGCATGACCAACGCTCAGCGCATTTTCTGGCGGCAACTGGCTGCCGGTCACCGGCATAACATCACCGCCGCTGCTTGCATGGTTATCTGCGCCAGGTACTGCACCCGCGTCACTGAGCGAAGCCTTCAACTCGTCGGCCACACGCGGTAGATCCAGCGCTTGTGGATTGGACTCACTCCGACCCTGCTGAACTCTTTCCAGAGCGTCAAAAAAACGTTGCGTGGCCGGATCGTTCAACAACCGTTCTTTGTCTAACTGAGGAACACGGTCAATCGATTGACCGTTTTCGCCACGGACCTGCACGGGGGATTGACCATCTATCGACGGCAGCACTAATCCGGGTGCTGGTTCAAAGCTCAAGTTAAATACCAATCCAGGCTCTCCTTTACCGCCCTATCAAATTCACAACAACCGACTTAAGTGGATGAGCGAATCATCACCCTAAAGACAGTTGGTTATGTTGATAAACAGTGCAAGATTGAGGCCAGGATGTTTGAAATGCTCAGCATGGGCTAGTGAAGTTCTTGAAGAGCTGAATGAACCTCTGCTAATTGCGACTCAGCTTGAACGAGGAGCGTCGGCACATCTTCGACCTCTCCATCCTTAGCAGAGTACTCAATCACTTCGCAGGTTGCCTGTAGCATCTCCGCACCTATATTGCCGCTGCTGCCCTTCAAGCTGTGAGCTGCCCGTCTGAGTACTTCCATATCACGCGCTTCCCACGCTTCGGAGGCTTCGACATATTGCCTGCTCGATTCCGCAATAAATGTTTCCAGAAGTGATGGAAAATCATCTTCCATAATCTCTTTCAGCTCACCAAGCAGCGCCTGATTCAAAATTTCACTCATCGTCTTCACTCCACTTCAGATGCACCGAGACCTTGTTACCAGGTGCGGTATACGCAACCTCTTCACACAGATCCCAGAGCAAGCGAACACCTCTGCCATGGTATTGATTCGCAGACGCACCACCCGCAGTCGCTTTATCGACCAAAGCTTGATGATCAAATCCGGGGCCACTGTCTGTCACCGTTATCCACAGATCCACATCCTTACCGACCAGTTGCCCGGACATCTCAAACCGCACAAACCCGACAACCCGCTCCAACGCTTGTGCTCTTGCGGCGTAATACTGTGCAAAACCCTCCGCAGAGTGTTTCAATTTTGAATCCAAACCCAAGACGCCGTGTTCCAAGCCATTGGAATACAACTCCGCTAATACCGTATAGATTTTGCTGGACCTGCTTCTGAGATACGGTGCTTCCATCAGCACCTGTTGGAGCAAAGGTAAGGGGTTGAACTCTTTCAGCGATTGCGGACCCAACTCATAGGTAAACTTCCAATCGAGGGGACCTTGCTGCAGCTCGTTGGTCTGAGACACTTCAGCGGTCTCAACTTCTTCCGGCGTTACAATTTTGACTTCGACCATGGTGATGTCATCGTCGCGGCCATTCATGTAGGTATAAACTTCTTCCTGGACGGTGTCGAAAAGTTGGTCGATCTCAACCTCAGCTACCAGCCGCTCCAGTCGCTCCACGCCAAAGTATTCTTTCGCTTCGTTCCGCGCTTCAACAACCCCATCGGTGGCCAGGAATATTCGATCGCCGGGAAACGCTTCGATGACTAGCGTTTCATCCTTGAACTTGTCAGGAGCAAGAATGCCGAGCGGAAGGTTTTTCGACTCCAGGGGCACAATGGCATTCGTTTTATCATGGCGTAGATAGGCAGACGGTAGACCACCGTTCCAGTACTCAACGGTGCACCGGTTGAAGTCGATCACCATCGCTGTCGCACAGCAAAAATAACCGGAGGGGAGCACTGACCCGAGCTTCCGGTTACATTCACGCAGTATTTCCGACAGCGAAAAGCCTTTGGCTGTCATGCCATAAAAAACGTCTGCCAGCGGCATAGCACCTATCGCAGCCGCCAGACCGTGACCAGTAAAATCTCCCAACAGCACACATAAGTGCTGTGCGGGTGTATGTGTGGCCAGCAGCACATCGCCATTAAAGATCGCTAGCGGAGATAACAGGTGGCGGATGTAGCTGCACTCAAGCTGACGCGAGTGCGCCACGTTGTCGAACACCGCCTTTGCCGCTTCCTGATCCGCGAGCAATTGCATGTGATGTTTCGATATTTCGTCGCGTTGGCTTTGCACCGTATGGTGCATCTCTCGCATTCGCTCAAAGGCATTCAATTTGGCCTGGAGGATGACCCGGTTGTAGGGTTTGGAAAGAAAGTCATCTCCACCCGCCTCAAGACAGCGTGCAAGCTCCGTAGCTTCAGTCAAACTTGTGAGGAAAATTATCGGAACGAATGAGTCACCGCTGCTCGAACGAATCTCCTCAGCAACCTGGAAGCCGTCCTTACCCGGCATCAGGGCGTCCAACAAAACGAGATCAGGCGCCTCGGCATGGTACTTATCGATGGCATCGTTACCATCAACCGCATCGGTGACTTCAAAGCCCGCGGCTTTGACAATACTCGACAGGACCTTGCGATCAACAGCGTTGTCTTCCGCGATCAGTACGCGGGTGGCTCCTTCACTCATGACCCGAACGAGCTAGTGAATGGCAAAAAGCTGGTCGAAATTGGAAATGGTGAGAATTTTCTTCACATCGGCACTGCAGTTCACAATCTCTACATCAGCCTGATCACCTCCTGCATGATCCCGAAGCAGCAACAACATACCGAGCGCTGAGCTGTCGATGTAGTTGGCTGCACCCATGTCGACTGAAAAATGTTCGGGTTGCTGATCCACCTGTTCGTAAGCGTCACGAAATTCCTTGTGCGCACTAAAATCGAATCTACCTTCGATTGCGATCGTCAGGTGGCTCGCCTCATCGTCCATGTTTGCCGTAATCGACATGCAATTCTCCGCTTGATTTCAACACTACTTAAAGCTTAGTTGGCGTGCGCAGCACTTGCGCCCTCTCTATTTTCTTAAACACTCGCTTTTTGTGCTCGCGTTCACGTTTCTCGATGAGACTCCGCAATGCGTCAACCCGCTGATGGGCGGTGACGTACCTCGCCAATGCATCCCTTGCGCGAAGATGATGTTCATCAACTACGCGCTCCTGTATTGCCTGTGCACCCATGAGTTCTCCATGAAATCTTCGTTTTAGCTTGATCGCGCCGATTCCCTGCGCGCCATGCGATTGATCATCTGGCCGATATTCATCGGTCATTTCCTTCAATTCATTCAGTTTTGTAACAGCACTTTCATGCGCTTTGCGCAATTGAGCCAACTCTCGACCAACCCGATCTTCTTTAACGGCGTAAAGATCCTGGACCGTTTGCAGTTGTCTATTTCGCTTTGCGCCCGACATCGACAGCGTATCAACCCGCAGGTAACGGTTCGTTCACAGCGTGTGTATCTGCGAGCATCCTGTTCTGCATCAGAAGCTCGCTCAACTGATTGATCTTGTCAGAGAGCAGCTGTTGTTCTCCTTCACCCTGAGAAATAAATCTACACAACGCGGGATACAGAGCGATTGCTTCGTCCAGAATTGGATCCCCACCAGGTTCATAAGCACCGATGGCAATCAGGTCCTGCTGTTCACGGTAGGTTTGCCACAGCTGCCGGAATTTCACCGCACCGGACAACTGCGCGTCCGTCGCAACTCTTGGCATTACCCGGCTGATCGAATTACCGACATCTACGGCGGGGTATATCCCCTGCTCAGCCATTTCCCGACTCAGCACAATATGACCGTCCAATATCGCGCGTGCGGCATCCACCACGGGATCCTGCAGATCATCTTCTTCCATCAGCACGGTATAAAAGGCGGTGATCGAGCCATCATCCTGCGACTTGCCGTTACCCGCCCGTTCTACCAGTTGTGGCAGGATGGCAAATGACGAAGGTGTATAACCCTTGCTGGAGGGTGGTTCTCCCATGGCAAGCCCGATCTCGCGTTGCGCTTGGGAGACACGTGTGAGGCTATCCATGAGGAGCAACACGTGCTTTCCTTCGTCGCGGTACTTCTCTGCTATGCGTGTTGCGAGACGCGCACCCCGAAGACGCAGTGCGGCCGAATCATCCGCTGGACAGGCTACTACAACCGATTTCGCAAGCCCTGCACCCAGGTTGTGCAAGACAAATTCCTGAACTTCCCGCCCACGTTCGCCGATCAAGCCCACTACCACTACGTCTGCATGGGCGTAACGGGCAATCATCCCTAACAGGACACTCTTCCCCACGCCGCTACCGGCAAGCAAACCAACGCGCTGCCCTCGCCCAATGGTATTGAGCGCGTTGATAACACCCACACCAACATCAAACGGCGTATCTATCGGGTGCCGATGCATAGGATTTATTCTAGAAATACCTGCAGCAGGCTCCGTCGACCGCAACGGCGGACCGCCATCGATGGGTGCACACATCCCATCTACCACCCTACCCAGAAGCTGAGTGCTGGGTGGGAGGGAAATGGAGGCATCGTCCTGACGTTCCACCGGCAGTCTGACCAACATTCCCGGGCTGACGCCCGAGGTTCGGATCAGGGGCATCAAAAAGGCTTTATCCCCTTCAAAGCCCACAACTTCACAGTCTATTTCCGCAGAGCCAGTGGCGCTCTCCTCGCCAGTACCTGTAATCAATGTACATAGGCTACCGGTCTTGGCGCACACTCCCTCGGCTTCGACGAGCAAACCCACGGCTCTGGTCACGACCCCATAAGATCGCGCTGCAAAGAGACGGTCGGGCTCAGCTTCGACAAGTTCAGCAACGGAGGCCGACAAACTGCTACTGGTCATCGATTCCTGCCTCAGCGTTCTTCAGTACAGCTTCATCCAGAATCGCTTGCAGGTTTTCCAGAAGATCAATCTCTGCCATGTGACTATCACTACGTAGTTGAAACGTACCCGGGGATAGACTTTCAGAAAATTCCACATGGACATCATCCCGACTGCTGAACGCTTCACGAATCGCTTCGTTGCCTTGTTTCGACATGACCAGTGTCGTGGGCCCGTCATGTTTACCCAACTCTTCCTTCAGACGAGCCTCAATGGTTTCAAAAACGGCGGGAGACTGTGCCAGCTCAGAGTTCAGCACACAAAGAAAGAGTTGGCGGACTATCTCGACAGCTTGCCCGGCGTAAAGCTTGTGCAACTGCACCTCATGTTGATGCAATCCTGTTAACGCTGCACCGAGTTCTTCGGCAATACTCGCGCGCTCCTGCGCCCGCTCTGCCTGTGCCGCCTCCAACCCGGCGGCATACCCCTCTTCAAAGCCGGTCTGTCTGTTTGCGTCCGGCGAGGCCGGCGTGTCTTCATCGCCGGGCGTCGTTTGCTCCAGGGCAATCGTACTTGCGGTACTCAGACCACCAAACGACACCGGTGCTTGTGGAAATTTTTTCCATCTGAACTGCGAATTAGGCTCCATCCGTTAAACCATCTCATCGCCACCGGCACCACCCAACATAATCTCCCCGTCATCAGCCAGCTTGCGTGCAATCGTGAGAATTTCCTTCTGCGCAACTTCAACGTCAGAAAGACGCACAGGACCTTTCGCCTCCATATCATCTCTGAGCAAATCAGCAGCCCGACTCGACATGTTGCCGAATATCTTGTCCTGCAAGGACGTATCCGCACCTTTCAACGCCATCGTCAGGGAGTCGGTCGAAACTTCTTTCAACAGGGTCTGGATGCCACGATCGTCGACCAGCGCCAGATTATCGAACACGAACATCAGTTCATTGATGGCCTCTCCGAGTTCTTGATCTGCCTCGTTGATGGCTTCCATCACCGGTTCATTGTCTTCTTTCTGCAGATTGTTCAGGATTTCGGCAGCAGAACGTTTACCACCCAACTGCGCAAAGCGCATGGGGCCGGTCTCAACCGCTTGTTGTTCCAATACCTTGGCCAGTTCCTCAATCGCCGCAGGTGGGATTGCCTCGAGGTTGGCTACCCGCATGACGATATCCCGGCGTAGATCTACATCTTCGATGTAGCGTAGTACCTGGGCCGCTTGATCAGCTTCCAGATAAGACATCACGATCGCCTGTACCTGTGGATGCTCGCTCATAATGAATTCTGCAATACCACGCGGGTCCATCCATCTGAGCTTGTCCAACGCCGCCGTGCTGCCGCCGCTGATCTTTTCAATAACAGAGTTCGCCTTGGTTTCACCCAGAGCGTGAGTGAGCGTGTTCTTCAGGTAACGGTTTGTACCCATTGTCAGTCCGGATTCGTCCGACACAGTGTCTAAAAACTCGTTTACCACCACGTCGATCTGCTCGGTGCTGACAGCGTTGAGGCCCGACATCGCTTCGCTGATGCGCTGCACCTCCCTCTGGTCCAGATGCTTGAGTACCTGTGCGGCCTCACTTTCGCCGATGGTCAGCAACAATATGGCTGCTTGATCAATCGTCGGGATATCTAACGCGGCTTCACTCATCTTCACTTACCCAATGTTTAACGACCTGCGCCACGCGCGCAGGATCATCGTTGATCAGATTTCTAACGGTTTCCATTTTGGCTGCGCTGCTATCATCCGGATCAAGGCTGATCGGCGTCGGCAATCCTGGCACGGCTTCCTGCATCGCTGCTTCACGCATCTGCGTCATATCTGCTATCGCCAAACTCTGGCGCTCCCGAACGAGCTCACCTGCCTGACTCAAGTTTTTGTACAAGGGTCGGAGCAGTCCAAAAATCACAACAATAATTGCGATGCCACCCAGCACCTGCTTAACAATGTCCGCAAACCAGGCCTGCTCCCACATGGGCAGAGGCTCGGCAAGGACTTCGGGTTCACGATAGAACGCTCGATTTACAACGCTGACCAGATCACCCCGATCCTCACGGTAACCCACAGCAGAACGAACGGCTGCGGTCAGCGTATTCAGATCATCTTCACTCCAAGGCGTCGATACGGACTCGCCACTTTCCGGGTCGATGGAGAACTGGTTATCTACGACCACGGCAACCGAAAGGCGCTGTATCTGGCCTACCTGGTTCTGCGTATGACTGATCGTTCTATCGATCTCGAAGTTACGTGTGCTTTGCACTTTTGTGCTGCGCACTTCTTCGCTTTCTGCCGCTTCACCCTCTTCCACTTCATTAAATGCTGGCGGTTGATTGGAAAGGGTGCCTGGCACCCCGGCAGCGACCGATTGCTCGCCTATCTGCTCCTCCTGAAAAGACTGTTCACTGCGCAGTGACGCTTCAGGGTTATACCTCTCTTCTGTGCTCTCAGAGCGGGTGAAATCAACTTCCGCGTAGACTTCTGCCGTGAATCGATCACCGCCGATCCATGGCGTGAGAATGTTGGCAACTTTGTCGTAAAGGCCGCCTTCAATCTGTTTGGTCAGCGCCAGGTCGCGTTCGCTCTGCAACAATCCGGCATCATCCGCCCCCTTGCTCAGAAGGTTTCCGGCTTGATCGACAACCACCACATGCTCGGGGCGCAGCTCCGGCACACCGGCCGCAACAAGGTTCATGATGCCGCGCACTTTGTCGTTGGTAAGGACACGCCCTGATTTAATCGAAACGTGTACTGAAGCGCTGGGTCGACGACGGTCGCGCAGAAACGTCGTCGATTTTGGTTGGGCGAGGATCACGCGCGCCGATTGCACCGCCTTAATGGCCATAATGCTTCGAGCGAGCTCACCTTCTACAGATCTGCGATGATTGTTGAACTCACGAAATTGACTGACACCAAACCCCTGATCTTCATCCAGAAGTTCATAACCTCGTTGGCCGCCAACCAGAACGTCCGCTTCTGCAAGCGCCATCCTGGCATTGTGATAGCTCTCAGCGCCAACCAACACCGAGCCATTGGTGGGTTCGATGGTAAACGCGATCTGCCGGCCCTCAAGCGCCGCTACCACATCCGCCATCTCGGCAGCCGATTCCGGCGCGCTTAAAACCCGATACTCAGGCTCCTGCATCCACATGGCGACAAAGACGCCAATGGCCAGACTGCCAGCAAGCGCCATCAACAGCGTCACCTGCCTGACAACAGGCATACCCGTTGCGCCCTTTAAAAAATTGCTGCCCGGAATCTGCGCGCCTTCTTCACCAGATTGGGGAATAGCTGGGAGATCTGCCATAACGAACTTAACCTACTGCCTTTGGTACATGCTCATATCGGCATGTTCATAATGTCTTGATACGCGCTGATCATACGATTGCGCACCTGCACCATGGCTTGGAAACCCAGACTTGATTTCTGGCTGTCCACCATGACTTTGACGAGATCGTTCTCTTTACCAGTTAAAAAATCATTAGCTGTTCGACTGGATGTTTTCTGCAAACTGTTAACGGCATCGATCGCGCTCTTGAACTCCGCTCCAAAGTCCACACGATTTGGACTCTTAACCTGCACAGAATCCTCAGCAATCGGCGACAACCCTTGCGCCGGGAGGGGCCCTGTCTGAGCTTGCGCACGAAGTGCTCGCATCTGGGCGAGTACCGCGTTGATATCGGCTTGTGCAGTGGTTGGTTGAATGGCCATATTTATCTCCCTGCCTGCACGCTATTGAATCTGTACGCCACGGTCTTTGAGGCGTTTGATTTTGTAACGCAGCGTGCGTTCCGAAATCCCGAGGGCGGCAGCTGTGACTTTGCGCTTACCCGAATGTTTAGCAAGCTCTTGAAGCAACAACCTCTCTTCCCTGTCAGCCAGCGAAGCGGCAAGGGAACCTTGGTCGCTATCCAACGCCTGAGAAGTGTTGGCGCGGCCCGGCTCGATGGCATCAAGGGCAAGATCCACGCTTCTGATGCTCTCCCCGTCAGCCAGCAATATCGCGCGTTGAATAACATTCTCCAGTTCGCGAACGTTGCCGGGCCATGGGTAATCAACCAAGGCTGCTTTTGCGTCATCCGTAAAATTTGGTTTCTGATCAGTCGTATACTTCGCAAGAAATATTTCAGCCAGCGGTAACACGTCTGACACACGCTCACGCAACGGCGGCAGCGACAGTGGAAACACGGACAGGCGGTAGTAGAGGTCCTCTCGCAGGAATCCCTGCTCCACCGCTTCAGCGAGGTTTCTATTCGATGTAGCGATCACTCTGACATCAACGGGAATCACTTTATGACTCCCTAGGCGTTCAACTTCACGTTCCTGCAACACACGCAACAACTTTGACTGTAAACCCAGAGGCATTTCGGTAATTTCATCGAGCAGCAGGCTGCCGCCTTGCGCAAGTTCAAACTTGCCCAGGCGTCGTTCGGTTGCACCTGTAAACGCGCCTTTTTCGTGCCCGAAAATAATCGCTTCAAGCATGGACTCTGGAATAGCTGCACAGTTCATCGCGATAAACGGACCTGCGCGGCGCGGACTCTGCTCATGCAAGTACCTCGCGATGACCTCTTTGCCGGTACCACTCTCTCCAGAGATCATTACAGCGATATCAGCCTTCGCAACCCTGTTGGCGTGGTCCAAAACCCTGGTCATTGCCGAGCTTGCGGCTACCGGCTCACGGCTTTCCCGCAGTAGCGGCGGATCGATCACACCTACATTCGAATCTGTACTGCCCGTCAAACTGTCTACTCCTACCTGCGTCCTCACTGAATCGATTCCAGTGACCGACCTAAACCGTGTTTACGCATTTTCTCTACGAGCGTAGTGCGTCGAATGTGCAAACGGTCAGCCGCTCTGGCGACAACCGCGTTGGTATCTTCCAACGCTTGCTCAATCAGAGATTTTTCCAACCGCGTGAGGTAGTCCTTCAGATCTATACCGTTAACGGGCAAGCGGATATCGCCCTCTTCATCGGCGGCAATGCCGACCGCTTTCGACTCTTCCGTGTACTTCTTGGGCAGATCGACCGAGCGGATTATTTCATTGGGGTATTGAATCGCTAAACGTTGCAACAGATTCGAGAGTTCGCGTACGTTGCCCGGCCACGGATATGTACCAAGAATGGCCAATGCCTCCATGGACAAACGCACGCTGATGCCCTGCTCAGCGCGTATTTTCTCCATTAGAACGGCAATGAGTTGGGGCAGGTCTTCGGTACGTTCTCTGAGCGGAGTAATTTCGATTGGAAAAACGTTCAAGCGATAGAACAAATCGTCGCGGAAGGTACCTTCAACAATTTTCTCTTCAAGATTCTGATTGGTAGCAGCGATGATGCGCACATCACTGACGCGCGATTTCACGCTGCCAATCCGCTCGAAGCACTTTTCTTCAATGGCCCGCAAGAGCTTGACCTGCATGGCGAATGGCATGTCGCCGATCTCATCAAGGAAAAGGGTACCGCCATGCGCCAACTCAAAGCGGCCTACCTTCTGCGCAATCGCGCCGGTAAAAGCCCCCTTTTCATGACCAAATAGCTCGCTTTCCAGGAGTTCACCGGGAATTGCACCGCAGTTGATAGGAATAAACGGGCCGGTCGCGCGTAGCGAACCATCGTGCAGGGCACGCGCGACAACTTCTTTTCCTGTCCCACTTTCCCCGGTTATCAGTACCGTCACGTCACGAGCAGCCGCCTTGGAAATCTGTCCACGCGTCTCGGTTGCATGCTCACTCTCGCCAACAAATCGGAGCGCCGACGCAACCAGTTCTGCTTCAGACTGGTGACCGGCACAGAGCGCAACTGCCGCTGCAAGCTGCGTAATAGAGAATGGTGAGCTGAGATGAAATTCTGCCCGTGATTCAGGCGCATCAATCGCTACATATTGGTAAGGATTGCCAACCGCGCGACCATCGCCCAGTGTGCAGATTGCCTCGTCGAGAGAGTCTGTAGATTCATACTCCGCAAACTCTACCAACCGTCTGACAACGTCCAGTTGTTCAACGTCGTCGAAATCAAGATGTATCTTCGACGCGACATGGTTTTCCATAACCCCAGATTCCTCGTAACTTGGAACACAAACCCGTACTCATACGAGCCACTTGTTTGAAGTTAAGTTGAGGAAGCAGAATTGGTCAAACTTCCGACGTCATGCGTCGGATATGCGTCAACTTGTTGATGCCTGTTGCTGTTGGCGATAACGATCGATGGCGCCGCGTCGCCTGAGATGTGTTGCCAGTTCGAGCCTGTCTTTTGATTGGAGGGTGCGCACCCGCAGGACCATGTCATCCAATTGGCTCCGAACGCGCAGGAGATCGTCCACACGCTGTTCGGCCAAGAGAGGCTTTAACGTTTGGAGCGCCGAATCAGCCTCTTCCAGGCGACCGGCCTGAATCGCAGCTTCAACATCAGCAATCACAGCCTGTACGGCCGCAGGATCAGCCATTGGTCAGGCAGCCGATACCTGGCCGATTTCAGCCCAAGCGGAACGCAGCGTTTCAAGGAGATCGAGGACCTCTTTCAGCGCTTCGGGGTCGTTGTCGGTATTCGCTCGATAAAGCCGCCGTTGCATGTAGTCGTACAGGCTTTCCAGATTGGCAGCGATCTCGCCACCTTCTTCGTGGTCCAGAGATGCCTGCAAGCCGGAGACAATATCAACAACAGAGTTCACGCTGCGATTTCGACCTTCGACATCACCACGGTCGAGATAGCCGAGCGCCTGGTTCAAACGGTCGCGAGCACCATCGAACATCAGTTCGATCAGCTGGTGCGGTGTCGCGTCTGCTACTGCAGTTTGCACATCTAGTTTTTGATACTGTTTTGCTGGATTTACAACGGTACTGTTCACATCAATTTCCATGTCGGACCCACAATCCCTATAAAGATATAACGGTCAATCGCTGGCAAACTTTAGCCTTGATCTCGCGAATAACCCGGCAGCGTCGACAGCTGCTGATCCAGGAATTGTGAGGTGTTGTTTAAAGTGCTGATCAATGCATCAGCCGCGGCAAACTGAATACGGAGGCGCTCCTCCAACAGATCCATACGATCCGCAAACGTTGTCGCTTCTTCTTCGATGTCCTCCACCTGCTCATCGAGGCTCGCAATTTTGGTCGTCAGCGCGCCTTCAGCATCGATGAACGACTTGAGAAAAGTCTCAATTCGATTCATAACACCACGTACCAGGGTGACCGAGCCGCGCTCGCCTATGTCCGTACCCTGTACTCGTAGCTGTATGCCTGTGGCGTCATCAGCGATGGACGTTGCTGCACGCCCAGGCTCCCCGATACCTACCGCCAGTCCCAGATCAGTGACCACCCCTGCTTCCGCAAAGGTCAGGTTGACATTGGACTCAGGGCCCTCGGTTTGTGATGTGATGGTGAAGCGGCTGTTTGCCGCATCGTAGGCAACGGTTACGGCCAACCCTGCATTGCTGAGCGTTGTGTCCGCGTCGATCTGGCTTTGTATTTCCTGTGCAACATCCGTGGCCGTCGCGTAGCTGCCCTGCGTCAGAACAATATCGTTTGACAGTATCCCGTCGACACTCAGGCGGAATGTGTCGTTAGACGCATCAATGTCGAAAGGCAAGGTGTCAAACGTCGCGACAGAGCTGCCTTCATACTGCCCTTGTGTCGCCGGTAATGGACCACTCGGAATGCTCAAAAACTGTCCCACACCCGTACCTGTCACACCGTTAATTGTCCCTGCCACGTCGAGGCCTACATTGGCCGTGTTTGCGACCACAGAGAGACCGAAGTCAGCGGTCGTATCCGTATCAATCGAGTCGATGCCTACATTCGAGCTGGACCCGTAGGTAGCAGATAAAATTTCCAGACGTTGGTTGGTACTGTCATATACAACGCTGACCTCAGCCCCGGCATTGCGCAGATTAGTGTCCTGGTTGATCTGTGACTGCAGTTCAGCTGCGAGATCCTCACCATCGGTGTAGCTGCCCTGCGCAAGTGTGATCGTACCCGAGGAGATACCGTCCACAGTCACACTCAACGTATCGTTGTCATCGTCTATTGTGATCGGACCCGCTAACCCCGCGACGGTGGCACCCTGGATCGTCGCTTGGGTTGCCGCCGTGGTAATTTCCACGTCATACACCCCTGCCGCCGTATCCGAAGTAAAGCCAACAAACTCAATCTGCGAGTCGCTTGAGCGACGCTGGTCCGCCAACATCGCGACCACGGCATCCGAATTGTTGGCCACCACGCTTTGAAACTCGCTCGCGGAAAAAGAAAGTTGGAAGTCGAGGTTTTGGTCCGTTGAAATGCCCAAATCAATCAAGGCGCGTATCCCTGACGATTCCACGTCCTCAACGCTTGAGTACATAAAGCGCCGCAGCTGAGACAAAAGCGTTCTAACCGTTGAATCGCCTGTCAGTAGCGCGCCTGTCCCCTCATCCTCATCAAACTCAGTCAAAGAATCTGTGAGACTCTTCAGACCATTAAACGCCTCAACAAAGGCCTGCATACGCTCAGCCATGCCCTGCGTATCCTGGCTGACTGTTACAGTAGCTGGCAGACCTGCGTTCGTCCCTATCAGTTCAAAGGTAACCCCTTCGATGACATTTTCGACGGTATTGGTTTCCCGCGATATGGTGATGCCATCGATCACCGCAACCGCATCATCTGCGTCCACGGTCTGGGTAAAGTTTGTACCCGGAGTATTGTCCGTGGCATTGAAGTTGAACGCACTCAGGCCGGGCGTGGTGCCTTCGGTAACGGTTAACTCCATCGAGTGATCTTCGCCGGTCCGATCCGAAGTCAGTACAAGGACAAAGCCTTCACCATCGTCGACAACTGACGCGACCACACCAACATCTGCTGTGTTAATCGCATCGCGAATTCCGGTCAGCGTATTGTTCGTCTCATCGATGACAATTGAGGCAGATGCACGTTCAGGATTTTCGGCGAAGGAATCGTAGTTTCCCAGATTGAACGTTGTGGTGCCGAAGCGAATGTCGATGGTCCCATCACCTACAACTTCATCGGCGGAATCGAAGCGTATGCTCGTGAGCGAATGAGCACGCGCACTCGTCAACACCTCGACTGTATGCAAACCGGGAGTAGCACCCGGTTCCACAGACGCGATTACCGCGTTCTCATTGTTAGAGCTTACGGTGTTGAGCAGAAACGAATCGGAAGATGAGAGGTTACCGGCTGAAGATATGAGGGAGTCCAGGCTGGAACGGACGGCCCCGTATGCGGAAATTTTTGCCTCAAACTCTGCACGCTTTGCATCGAGACGGAGATCCGTCGCTTCGCGTTCAGCAGCGATAATGTCTTCGACAAGTTCGGAAGTGAGCAGGCCTGAGCCGACTCCGAGTGACTGAATGGACGCCATAACCTGTTATTAAAGTCAGGGTCCGCTCCAGGCTATGCTTCAAGTATCGCGGTTGCCCTGCAATCGAAAAGCATAACCCGAAAAGGACTGACCTAAATCCTTGTGTTGATCAAACCTAAACTGGCACTGGCGCTCGCATCACGACCGCCAACATCAGCTTGTTGCTGAATCTGATCATTCAAGTTTCGTGCCAAACGCAGAGCAGTTTCGTTAGGGATCTGACGAATCACCTCTTGAGACTGCCTGTCTATCACGGTTACCACGGCTCTCCCGAGCTCATCATCCACTGAGAAGCGCAAATCGCGCTGCAAAGATTGAACATAGTCGTTTAGTTTAGCGACCGCCTGTTCAACTTTAGCCGCACTCTTTGCCGCGCTTTCCGCTTCGATTTGCTTGGCAGAAGGTTCCTGAGGCGCATTCTCCGGCAGAACCTTGCCGCTTTGACTGTTACTGGTTGCCGCTTTCGCGGAACCTGTCGCACTACCATCCGTCACAACCGCCCGCGCTAGCTCTTGGGATTGAATGTTGTTCATAACGGACCTCGTTTACTCTTGAGGGTGAGCGTTGGCTGGCTGATCAACTACGATCAACCAGCCTTTGCTCATCTACCCTACTGGAGAAGCGAAAGAACCAACTGGGGCTGAGCGTTAGCCTGCGCCAAGATTGACACACCGGCCTGCTGCAGCACCTGAGTTCTCGACAACTCCGCTGTTTCTTTAGCGAAGTCAGCGTCAAGGATCCGCGACCGTGCAGCGGTCAGGTTCTCAACGTTGATTGCCAAGGAAGTGACGGTTGAGTCCAGGCGGTTCTGGATAGCACCCAGGTTCGCCCTTTCTCTGTTCACCGAGTCCAGCGCGTTATCGATGGCGGTCAGCGCACTTTCGGCGCCTTCAACATCAGATATGTCGATCTGATTCAGGAACTGACCGTTGGTCGCACCGCCAAAATCACCCTGTTCCAGGCCGACATTGGTTACACCGGAATCACCGTTTGTTGTACCTGCCGCAAGCGAGAAGTTCTCCGCTGAGGACAAAGTGATCGTCGACGAGATTGACTCTGCATCTGCACCTGTTACGGCTATGCCATCTTCACCCGCTGAGAGACCCACGTCGGTACCCAGATCCGCACTTTCCAGTTCGACGGAGATGTTTCTGCCATCTACTGCGGTGAGAGTGATTGTCGTACCGTTGTCGGAAGCGACCACACCGGTCTGACCGGAAATCGCGTTAATTGCATCGATAGCCGTCGTACGGTTTGTCTCGAGGTTACCTGCACCTGCCAACGTGGTGATATCTGTGGTAGACACACCATTGATGGTAATCGTACCGGTTGTACCCGTTGAGGTTTGCGCTGTACCGCCTACCAATTCGGTCGCGTTTACACTGGCGAGAACACCAGACTCATCGCTGACCTTGTTGATAGCCGCAGCAAGTGCGATACCACTGGCACTGTTGTTTACACTGGAAGCCGTGTCATCCGTTGAGAGGCTCGCGCCAACGGACACGCCGTTGATGAGCAAGTCACCCGCAACAAGAGCGTTCAAGGTTGTTCCAGCCTGAGCCGTACTGGTTACTGCACCGGTTGTGCCACCGAAAGTACCAGATGCAAGACCCGCGTTCGCAACATCGCCAGAACCGGAGCCGTCGCCGCCGCCGATTACAATGTCATTGCCGTCCAGCGCTACCAGGGTGTAGCCACCCTCGAATGTACCTGCAGCTGTAAGTCCTGCCGCATCAGCGGTTACACCCGTACCGTAGGCTACTTCAACGTTCCGACCATCTTCCGCAACAAGGGTAATACCCGTTGCATCCGCACCCGTATCAACCGCTGTCACACCTGTACGGTCGCTGACCGCGTTGATCGCCGTTACAACCGATGAGCGGGTTGTTGATCCATCAGCTGTGGTATCGATTGTGAGGACCACGTCGTTGATGGTCACCGTACCTGTCGTAGCAGACAGCGCCATCGTGGAACCAGCAACGGTGTTTTCGTTCACTTCAGCGCGAACGTTGGTCTCGTCGGTAACCGCGTTGATCGCCGCCACCTTTGCGATTGCCGAAGCGTCCGCGTTATCCGTAGAAGACGTATCGTCGTTTGCCGAAGACGGTGCCACAGCTACGCCGTTGATCGTCAGGTCGCCATTGGTAATGGAGTTTGCGTTACCGATGGCACTGATGCCCGCACCGATACCACCACCGAGTGTTTCGGTGCTGACTTCGTTGATAGAAAATCCAACAACTTCACCAACGTTTGTACCGATTTGTACACTCGACTCAAAGCTACCGTCCAGGAGCTTACGGCCGTTGAAGTTGGTTTGATCTGAAACTCTGGAAAGTTCGCTGATCAGCTGCTGTGCTTCCGCGTTCAGAGCCTGGCGGTCAGAATCACTGTTGGTTGCGTTAGCAGACTGCAAAGCCAGCTCCCGCAGACGTTGCAAACTTTCGGTCATCGCACCCAGCGCGCCTTCTGCGGTCTGGGCCAGAGAGATACCGTCGTTTGCGTTTCGAATTGCCACACCCAGGCCACGCACCTGTGCGGTAAATCGCGTGCTGATGGCCAGACCCGCGGCGTCGTCGCGAGCACTGTTGATGCGCAACCCCGAGGACAGCCTGTTAAGAGCCGTCAAACCTGCTGCTTGTGTTCGGTCCAGATTTCTCTGCGCCGTCAAGGAGCTGATATTGGTGTTGATAATCTGGGGCATTTCTAGCTACTCCATTTGCGTTGTTAGATTTCCCCTCAAAAATCCATAGCAAGGGGTTCTCAAACAGAAGTAGCGGCATGCTGCCGGGAAACTTTAGTGAACTATTTCACACTATTCGGGCTGGGGGCTCTTGAGGCACGCTGAAGGTCTTTATAAGCACGCTGAAGGCTCTTTATAAGCAAGCTGAAGGCTCAGAGCCTGTTAAACAGGGAAAGCCCGTTAATGCGCACAAAACTCTGCTGAGCCGCTTCCAGCACGAAGGACTGGTAGGCGAGATCACTGATTGCGGCTGCAAAATCCAGGTCTTCGATCTCGGAGCGCACGGTTTCCAACTGCAAACCGATATCCTCGTGAAGATCCTTGGCCGCATTGATCGTGTTAAAGCGCGCGCCGATGTCGGCACGTGTGCGCAGGATATTTGTCGTGGCTGACTCAAGCCCTGCAATTGTGTTGTCGATCAACGTGCGAAATGCGTCAGGCTGAGTTGCCGCATCCACCTGATTCAAGCCGTCCGCAATCTGTTTGACCGTGCTGAACACGGATTGCTGGCGAGATGAGGACAAAACCAGACTATCCCCATCCAAGGGGGTACCTTCCACCCTGAAGGAAACGCCTGCGGCGGAAATCGAGGCATTGCCGGTAAACGGAATATTTGCCAATCCTTCCAGAGGACGGTTGTCGGAAGCTCGACGCACGGTATAAGTCATGCTGCCGGATACCTCATTAAACTCAACCACCACATCATCAGGAAAAAAGTCGTCTACCAGCGCCTGATCAGCAATCTGCACACTATTCACTTCAAGCGATTCCGGAACGCTGGTCGCTTCGAACCTGGCGTTGGGTACCGACAAGTCCATAAAGAGTGCCGCACCAGAGTCGTTTAACGTCACATATTGGCCTCTATCAACCTGCACATTCCGCTGACCTTCATCTCCAGTATAAACAACGTCATTGCCGACCGCGCGAAACGGTGCCTCATCCGCCTGGAAGCCACTGAACAGATACTGACCTGCTGGATTCTGTGAATTCGCCAGCCCGACCAGTTCTTCAAAGCGAGCCTCTATCTCACTGGCGATAAACTGTCTGTCCGCCAGCGTCTGCACGCCCGAACCGGCCTGCAGGGTCAGTTCCTGCACGCGCTGCAGGAGATCCGTCATCTGATCAAGAATGGCATCTTCCAACGCCAGCTGGACGTCTGCCGCTTCAGCATTTTTAACGTACTGCGCCCGCGCCGCGACCTCCTGATTAATCTGTATCACCCGCGATGCACCTATAGGATCATCGCTTGGAGCGACCAACTTCTTGCCGTAGGAGATTTGTTGCTGTGTCGCCGCAGTCTGCGCACCCAAAGTCTGCAACTGCTGACTGGCCTGATTATGTATCTGAAAAGACGAGATGCGCATGATTAAGATACCGAGTTTAGTAGGACCTGGAATATGTCCCGAGCCACAGAAATAATTTGCGCCGCGGCGTTATAAGCCTGCTCGTGTCGAATGAGGTTTGATGCTTCCTCATCGAGATTGACCCCGGACACAGATTCTCTGAACGCCTCCGACTGCAGCAGCAATGACTCCGCCGCTTCACGATTGATGTTCGCCTGGCTGGCCTGCACACCCACCTCCTGAACCAGGGCACCAAACTCGCCCGCATAGGTACGCGGTGGATCGCCGATCATCAAAGCGTCGCTGAGCTCTGCAAGCGCCAGCGCGTTGCGGTTATCCGCAATACCACCGGTGTTAAAATCCAGTGCAAATTTATCACCGGCTTGAACATTTCCCGTGAGTTGCGCATCAAAGCCAAAGTCTGCTCGCGCAACAATTGGATTATCGGCCATGATGCCTGGATATTGAGCGCTCACCGTCTGGTCAGGTCCAAGGAGCAGCGCAACGCTGCCACCTATGCTCACGCTGTCATAGCTACCTGCAACGCTGCCGCGCAATCTGTGGGTTTCCCCTTTAATATTTGTCAGCGTGATAGATTCGTTAGGATCACCCTGAAAGTGCAGTGCCAGATCGTCACCAAATATGGATTCCAGCGTCAGTGTCTGTCCATCCGAAGTCGCTTTGATCCCATTTCCAGCGAGGCTCTCATTCGCGTTGATCGCATCGGCCAACTCTCCCAGCGAGGTAAACCCCTGTATCAGCTGGCCATTGATCGCCAATTCAACCGCGGTACCCGATTGCAGATCGACAAGATCGCTGAGCACAATCTGCGTATGCGCAGAAGCGCCAATGCCCGGCACGGCTGCAAGGCGCGCGGCTATCTCACGCGCACTCGCGTTCTGTTCGAGAACGACGGTAGTGTCCTGATCGCCCGTAGACACTGAAAGTGACCCCGGCGGATACCCGTTGGTGGGTGCACTAAAGTCACTGACAAACCCACCAGGAATAAACGTTGATAGCTGCGGCCCTGATGTGCTGGTGGTTGTTGTGCCTGGTTGGAATGGGAAAATATGATTGTCGCTGCCGGGATTAAAACGCTGCAGTCCAATATCAGGATCAAGTGGCTGCGGGTTTGCCGGATCTGAGTTATCCAGGATTCGATATTCAGTGGCGGAAACAAATTCCACCAGCAGCGGTGGGACAATGTCCTGGCCGACCGCAAAAATCGGGTGGTCTGCGTCAACTATCTCCGCGATGGTCAGTCGGCCATTGCCTTGATTTGCCGGGTCTGTGGACACAGCCACTGGCGAGCTCAGTGCAACGGCCGCAGGATCGGTGAGCGCTACGCTGATATCTTCGCCGAGCGTGGCATACGGTCGAATGAGAATGGCATCACCTGGCGCAAAACTCCCGCTGGCAAACTCAACCCGAATACCATCAAACTCAATTTCACTGGGACTGACGAACGACGAGCCTCGATAGACGGTTTCACCGTCGGTACTTCGGACAACGCTGTAACTTCCGGGTGACGTTTCCGAAAATAGAACTCTGTAGTCCGCCGCTTCACCGGCAAATGGATCATCGATGTAGACCTTCACCGATGCGCTCTTCGCCAGATCGCTCAGTTCGGTGCCACCCAGGTAATCCACCCGCGAGCCCACAAGATCCGGGTCGTTGATGTCCCGAAAAAAGTCGCCGCCAAACCGGCCGTCCATATCGACACCCAGCGCGTGCTGTGCGTTAAAGGCCACCGCAAGGGAGGCAGCCAGGCGTCCCAACTGATTCTGCGCGGGGGACAATACGTCTTCTCTGAACTTGAGCAGCCCACCCAGCTTACCTCCGCGCACAACGGAGGTAACAATCTGTTCAGTTGTACCGTTCTTGAAGGTGATGTCACCTCCGCGCGTGACACCCATCTCAGCAACGGAACCGGCCAGCACCAGCGGCTGACCTTTGCCCATGAACACATTTACCTGGCCGTTTTCCTGCTCCAGCGTTGTGACTGAGACCAGAGAAGAAAGTTCTTTAAGCAGCCCTTCGCGTTGATCAAGCAAAAGGTTTTTTGCGCCCGTATCTTTCTCTGCATTGAGCCCTGCCACCCGTTCATTCACCTGAGCGAGCAAGTTCGATAACTCGTTGATTCGTTGTGTTGAAGATTGCAGCGAAGCGAGAACATCCTGTTCCTGCAATTGCGTGCGATCGGCCACACCGCGAAATCGCTGCACCAAGGCATCTGCGGAACTTAGTGCAAATTCCCTCGCCGCCAGATCCGCAGGTTCGTTGGCAGCATTCTGCAGCGAATCAAAGAAAGCTTGCAGTGCAATATCGAGCCCGAATTCGCCATCAAACAGACTGGTTTGCAGTTGACCGATTCGCTCTGAAAAGGCTTCCAACTCTGCATGCAGCCCCACATCCACCCGTACCTGTTCGTCTATAAAGGCATCTGCGATGCGCGTGATCTGCGCAATATTTACACCTGCGCCAACACCGGAGCCTAAGGTGGAGCCCCCCACAACGGACTCAAGATCCGCTCGTTGTCGTGTATACCCCGGCGTACTTGCATTGGTGATGTTCTGGCCAACAACCCCCAGGGCTGCCTGCTGCGTTTTTAACCCGCTGATGCCAATTTCAAAGAGAGAAGACATCAGTTAATCCACTTGCTCAGACGTGAAGCTATGTCGAGGAGCTTTTTTGCATACTGAGGATCGGTGGCATACCCGGCGTCAGCAAGGCGGGTAGCAAAATCCTCAACGCTCGCGCCGCTTTCCAGTACAGAGGCATAACGGGGATTTTCTTTCAGGTGAGAAACATAGTCCTCAACGCTCGCACGCCAATCAGGATAACTTTTGAATTCCTCAACTCGCTGTACCCAGCGATTCAATTCAAACTCAAGCGTGGCGATCGGCACATTGGCCTCGTCAGAGGTCCTGGCTTTCAGACCGAACAGATTATGCGAAAGACCATCCTGGCCGGAGATCACATGCGCACCCCACCCTGTTTCCAATGCCGCCTGGCTCAGCACGCCCACGTGCGGAATAGCCACCCCTTCTGTCACCTCTTCGACTACCGGCAACAACTCGGCAACAAAGGTCTCCGCATCACTGAATGCTGCTACTCGTTGACTGACAGCGCTGGGCTGGAGCGTTTTCTCAGGCGCCGTCGACTGCACGTCGCTCACGCGGTTATGCGCGGGTGTTATATGCCCTTCGCCGGACAGCTGTTTGACGATGACTTCAGCAAGCCCTACCCCGCCGTTCCCGGCCAGGTGCACTGCCAGTTCGTGATCAAACATTTCCTGGTGCACCTTCATCTCGGAAGAATTCATGAAATTGCCTTCCGCAAATACGCTGTTGGCATCGCGAGCACTCTTCAGCCACATGTCGATAAACAAACTTTCAAAGTGAGCTGCAGCCTGCTGCAACGCTTCGCTATCGTTGGCTTCTTTGTTTATGGCGTGGGGCAGCTTCGCATATTGCGTGTACGCAAGATCGGTGGAGACGGGCGTTACGGGCATTAAATTACCACCAGTTCTGCACGCAGCGCGCCTGCCTGACGCAGGGCTTCGAGGATAGCCATCAAGTCGCCAGGTGCTGCTCCCACTTCATTTACTGCTGTGACGATATCCTGGAGGTGCACACCGGGCGCGAAATAGAACATGCGACTGTTTTCCTCAACGATATCCACCTGAGATTCAGGCAGGATCGCCGTGTCTCCACCTGCAAGCGGGTTCGGCTGAACGGCTTCCAGGTTTTCAGAAATAGTCACCGTCAAGCTGCCATGTGTTACGGCTGCAGGTGTAACCTCAACCTTGTCACCGATAACTATCGTGCCCGTGCGTGAGTTAATGACCACCTTGGCGGCTGAAGAGTCCGGTTCGACCTCCAGGTTTTCCAGAACGGAAAGAAAGGCCACCCGCTGAGAAGAATTTTTCGGCGAACGCACTTGTATCGAAGCCGCGTCCAACGTGACGGCCACTTCCGGACCGAAGGTTGCATTGATCTTCTCTGCGACCCTGCGGGCCGTTGTGAAATCGGCTCTATGCAGATTAAAAACAATCTGGTCTGAAGTACTGAAACCATCAGGTGCACTGCGCTCGATCATGGCGCCACTGGGTATGCGTCCGACACTGGGCACATTAACCGTGACAGAAGAACCATCTATGCCTTCTGCACCAAAACCGCCCACAACCAGACTGCCTTGAGCAACCGCATAAACCTGTCCATCCAGGCCCTTAAGCGGAGTCACCAACAATGTACCGCCGCGTAAACTTTTAGCGTTCCCGACTGAAGAGACCGTGACATCGAGTACCTGGCCCGGTTTGGAAAACGCGGGAAGGCGTGCATGCACCGCCACCGCAGCTACGTTTTTCAGCTGAAAGTTTGTGCCTGCAGGCAGCTGAATGCCAAGCTGCTGCAACATGTTGCGAAACGTCTGCACCGTAAACGGCGTTTGGCTGGTCTGATCGCCCGACCCGTCGAGACCAACAACCAACCCGTATCCGACGAGTTCGTTGGCACGCACACCCGCAACATCAGTCAGGTCTTTGATTCGCTGTGCGTACGCGGGAGCAACCAGCAAGCCACCGGCTACGCTGAAAAACAAAAATTTGATCAAACCTCGGTGCAACATTGTGATTCCCTAAAACGGATTAACCGTGCCGATAAAGAAACGACTCAACCATCCAGGCTGATTGGACTGCGCCACCGCGCCTGTACCACTGTAAGCAATGCGCGCATCTGCCAATCGCTGTGATGAAACCGCGTTGTCAAAGCCGATGTCTTCTGCCCGTACCAGGCCGCTTACGCGAACGTATTCTTCACCTCGATTGAGCTGAAACCACTTCTCACCCTGAACGAGTAACAAGCCGTTCGGCAGTACCTGCGCTACCACCGCTGTGATGGTCCCCGTCAGGGAGTTGCTCTGATCGCTGTCGCCGCTTCCAGAAAAGTCATGCCCGCTGTCCAGGGAATTCAGAATGTCACTGGCCCCTGTACCACGCACAACACTGCCGAACACCTTGGGGTTCAGAATCTGATTGGAAGTTGCTTTGCTGATGGAGGTTTCCGCGCTTTTGCTGGAGCGGGTTTGCTCCTCCAGAATAATGGTTATGACGTCACCTACCGCTTGTGCACGACGATCATCGAACAGCGTCAAATTCTTACCCGTGCTGTACAACGACCCGGCACTGACCGGTTGTGCTTGCGCGATCGTCGGCCAAACCGGCTGATAGACAGGTTCAGTGCGTGACGGAGGTGGAGTGACGGCGCACGCGCCAAGCCACCCCAGAATGAATAAAAACAACACTCTGCTGAATAACGATCCCAACATAACTATCCCCCTACCCCTAAAGGTTCTGTGACAAGTACTGCATCATCTGATCCGCGGTGGAGACCACCCGGGCGTTCATCTCATAAGCCCGTTGTGTTGCAACCATGTTGACCATCTCCTCAACCACCGAAACGTTTGACGCTTCCAGCACACCCTGTACAACTTCGCCGACACCGTTCAGACCTGGCGTAGACTGCAGCGGCGCGCCGCTGGCAACGGTTTCCTTGTAGAGGTTGCTACCGGCGGCTTCTAATCCAGTTGGATTCACAAAATCGACAAGCTGAAGATTGCCAACCTGAGTCTGATTACCCTGTGATACCACGGTAACCGTGCCATCCCGTGCAATGGTCAGGCTCGTGCTGCCTTGGGGGATATTGATGGCCGGCTCTACTGTGTACCCCTGAGAGGTGACCAGGTCACCGTCCTGGTTCACGGAGAAGGACCCCGTACGTGTATACCCCAGGGATCCATCAGGCATCGCGATCTGAAAAAAGCCTCGACCTTCAATCGCGAGATCCAGGCTACGCTCGGTGGTCTGCAAAGAGCCGATGTTGAATTGCTTCTGGGTGCTGGCGACCCTGACGCCGGTACCAAGTTGGATACCGCTTGGGAGCGTTGAGTCCTGTGACGATTGACCACCCGGTTGCTGGCTGATCTGGTATACCAGATCTTCAAAAACAGCGCGATCCTTCTTAAATCCTACCGTCCCGACGTTGGCCAAATTGTTAGAAATTGTTCTGAGCGCCATGTCCTGCGCACTCAAACCCGTTTTACTGACCCATAATGCTGAACTCATATCAAATCCCTCTGTTCGTTCCCCGAAAGATCAAAGTCTTCCTTTCCGTTTGGCTGATTAGCCTATCCTGAGCAGCTGCGACGCAGCTTCATCGTTTGTTTCTGCGACCTTCATCATTTTCACCTCGAGCTCAAATTGCCGCGCAAGGCTTAGTATTTCCGTCAGTTCGTTGATCGCGTTGACATTACTCGTTTCTAAAAAACCAGAATTCACCTGCACCGAGGGATCCATATCGAATGGCACACCCTCATGGTTACGCAGCAACCCTGTCCCGTCTTTGTATACATCTGCGGCTTCCGGTTTAACCAGCTTCAAGTGGTCAATCACAACCAACGCCTCTGGTCCCTGACCTTGTGGCCGCACCGTAATAGCTCCGTCCGCTCCTACCAGAAGAGATTCATACGGAGGCAAAACGATCGGACCGCCACGACCCATGACCTGCTGGCCACGCGAGTTGACCAGCTGATTAAACTGATCAACCTGGAAGGCGCCGTCACGGCTGTAGCCCGCCTCACCGTTGCCATCCAGGACTTCGAAGAACCCGGCGCCGTTTACAGCCACGTCCAGTTCTCGGCCAGTTTCAGTCTGGGTGCCGGAAGACAGGTCTACACCTGCTCCGGCGTTAACCCCATAGACCCTCGCCCGATATACATCACCGTCAACTTCTTCAGCCATAACCCGAGCCAGATCAGCGCGGAAACCGTTGGTTGACACATTGGCAAGGTTGTTCGCATGCGCAGCTTGTGCACGCTCAATGTTAGAGAGCCCGACCGTGCTGACGTATAACAGGCGATCCATTAGATGTTGATGATCGTCTGAGTGATCTCATCTGCCGTGGAGATCGTTCTCGAGTTCGCCTGGAAGTTCCGTTGGGCGATGATCAGCTGTACCAGCTGCTCGGAAAGCTCAACGTTGGAATCTTCCAGCGCGCCTGAAGTGATACTGCCAAGCGAACCACTACCCGGCGCCGCTACAACCGGCGGTCCTGAACGGTTCGTTTCAATCCAGGAAGTGTCACCAACCGCGCTTAAGCCCTGCACATTGGTAAAGTCAGCGATGGCGATCTGACCCAGGGTAGAGTTCTGCCCGTTGGTGAACCGAGCCACAACAATCCCTTCATCATCGATAGCCAGACCACTCAATTTACCTGTGGCATAACCGTTTTGGTCGATAGATCCAAGCGCGAAGTCCTGGCCAAACTGGGTTGACTCGGTGAGCCGTAACTCAAAGTTAGAGCTGATCGGCGGGTTCGGAATAGGCAAGCCGCCACCCGAAAGGACATTCTGAGGTCCGGTTGCACCATTCGGATTGCCGTCTTCATCAAGCGGCGTCCAGTTGCTGATGAGAATCGGGTCAGTGCCAGACGGGTTCAGTGTACCGTCCGGATTAAACTGCACATCAAACCGAGCCCTGGAAGGTGCCTGGTTCTGTGGGGGTGGCAGGTTCGGATCAGGATCGCCCACATCTTCACCATCGATCAGGGTATAAACGCTCCAGCGGTTCTCTTCCTCTCCAGGAACACCTGGTGTGAATCTTTCTTTAACGAAATAGAGCGACAGCGCATGCGGATTACCCAGGCTGTCATATATCGTCAGCGATGTGGCCGCGTTGTAGGTATCCTGATTCGTGGGATCGAACGTGTTCAACGCAAACTGAGTAAAGGCATTAGCGTCCAGAACGCCAAAAATGTTGGTTACCGCGGGTACAGCATTTTCCATGGTAATGCCTTCAGCCAATGTGATATCCACCGTACCGCCAACGGCGACCACAGAAGAGCCAGAGGTGTCGAGCGTTACACCCAGGCCTTGCCCGCCACGCACATCCAAGGAATCAGCCGGATCACCTGTGACCGAGAAGACCAGGTCGTTGCCCACCTGATCACTCACAACCAGGCTGCCGTCGGTATCAATTTCAGCGCTGAGCGTGCCGAGACCAGGCAGACCCACGTTCAAGGAATCTGCGAGTTCCTGCAGAGTTGAACCTGCTACCGACACCCCGTTGATAGATACCGAGAGAGTACCACTGGTGTTGTTGTAGCCGGATGCTGGAATGGTCGCCACGGTTGTGGCAGAAGCATTTACGTCAGGCAACGTCGCGGATGCAAAAGCTGCCGCTATTTCAGCTGCAGTTGCACCTTCGTCCAGGGTGACCGGAATAGTCGTTCCGTCCTCGTAGGTAACGTCTACCGTTTGCGCGGCATAACCGTTAGAAGCAGCGGCCACACCAGGAATCGATACGCCCGTCGTCAAGTTCAGCACGTTCGATAGATCGGTCTGCGATACGCCGATGTTGGACGCATCCAGGTTGCCGATGCTGATGGTCGAAGATTCACCAGGTACCGTGGTCACAAACTGAATACGCGTGTTATCCGCCGGGTCCAGTTGCACGTTCACGCTGATACCGGAGGCGAACAGCTGATCCTGAATATCACTGATGAGCTCGGTCGCGTTTGTGATGTTCGTATCAAGGGTTATCGTCGCCGTGCCGTTGTTCCCGCTGGAACCTCCCAACGAGACATCAAAGCTGGCGGAAGAGATTGTGCCGACTATGCCGGTTGTACCCGCACCAGAGGTATGGGGGTCAGGATTGGTATTGCTGGCACCGCCTGTGCCACCACCGTCGCCGAGGTTGATTCCACCGATGACAGCCTCCACATCGGCTCTGGTCGCAGTACCGTTGAACACCGCACTGTCACCCGGGTCCACAGAGATCACACTGTTCTCACCCGAATTCACCGAATAAAACTGCAGGCGCCCGACATTGGCGGGGTCTTCCCGGACATCGATGCCGATGCCTGTACCCGACAAGTCATCGCGGATGTCGTTTATCAGGTCCTGCAGAGTATTGATATTCGAGTTAAGCGTTACCGTCACGGTCGTGTTTTCGGTGGGTACGCTCGAGCCACTCAGCTGTACATCAAACGTTGCAGAGTTTGCACCTGAGAAGTTAAAAGGCACGATGGCCTGGTCTGCCGCGATACTTGAGACCGTGTTCAGGCTGAAATCAAATGGCGTTGGAGCGGCAGAAGTCTCCAATCTTGTCGCTGTCGGGTCGGGGATTCCAAGCTGAGCCACGCCAATGGATCCTCCAGTAGTGGAGAGGGAACTGCCAATTTCGGAAAGCACCTGTGCCCTTGCGTCGAGATTTACGCTCGCTTCAACCAAGGACGTCTGCAACGGGGGCAGATTGGATGTGTTGATCTGCAGATCACCCAGGATACCGCTGAGCGAGCCGGTGTTGTTCGCAGCAAAACCCTGCACCCGCGCACCGGATCCAGTGGTAATAAATCCTTCGTTATCAACGCCAAACGCACCCGCACGGGTGTAACTTCTTGCCCCGCTGTCGCTCAAAACGAAAAAGCCATTGCCATCAATCGCGAGATCAAGACTCGAGTTTGTGAACGAGATCGTTCCCTGATCAAACCTCTGCGCAACGTTCGCGAGTTTTACACCCGCACCGATTTGATTCGAACCCGTGCCAAGCAGGCTGCTGGCGTAAACATCGGCGAATTCGGCCCGGCTTGCTTTGAAACCGACCGTACTCGCGTTGGCGATGTTGTTACCTGTGATTCGAAGGTCACTGGATGCGGCGCTCATACCGCTGAGTGCTGTGTTAAATGACATCTATAAACTCTCCTTGTCTAATGCTCTTCCCGTAGAGATCCACTTACTGAATTTCTTTGATTTGTGTCGCTGGCACAGAACTGCCGCCAGCAAGATTTGCGATCAGTCCACCTTCCGTGATGGATACGCTCACTATTTGATCCGGCAGACTTACGGCAAACTGACGTGCAGTCCCACCGTCACCGCCAAACGCCCTGACCTGATAAAAGTCCTGCGGGACCGGCTCTCCGTTCTCACTCAACCCATCCCAGTTAAACCTGAACTCACCTTCCGCCCGAGCGCCAAAGTTGTTTCGATAAACCACCTGCCCTTGGCCGTTGACCACCTCCACCGTCACATCGCTCGCCGGTGAATCGATCTCTACCACCCCGCCAATTCCACCCTGATTATTCAAGGCCGTTTGATTGGTAGGAATGAGCACATTGCGACCGACCAAGCCGGCCGCATCCATGGTCATGCCAGCGCGTAGCGAGCCCACAAGTTGATCCATTGATTCATTGAGGTTTTGAATGCCTTCAACGCTGGAGAACTGTGCCAACTGTGCGATAAAGGCTTCGTTTTTCGCAGGCTCGAGCGGATCCTGATTGGAAATCTGGGCGATCATCAGCTCCAGAAACGCTGTACGGCCCAGTTCCTCTTCAGCTCCACGGTCGCCAACCGGCGTCTGACGAAACTCCTCTGTTGAACGAATACCTGGAATGTCGATAAAACCCATTAGCTGGCCTCCTTCTACTTATTTTCGTCAGTGCTTATTGACCCAACGTCAGCAGACGTTCGGCCAGGGTTTTGGCTGTATTCATGACTTCGACGTTGATCTGAAACGACCGACTGGCGGACATCATGTTGGCCATTTCTTCCACCACACTGACATTGGGGTAGGTGACGTACCCCTCATCGTTTGCGTAAGGATGGTCCGGTTCATAGCGCAGCGTGAACGGCTTTTGGCTCTCAACCATGGTCGGGACTGAAACCCCCATACCTGCCTGGGCTGTGTTCGGCGTTCCCTGCGTCGATGTCTGCACCGCCATCGCCTCATCCATACGCGCTTGAAAGACCGGATATCGAGCCCGGTAGGTCTCCGCCGGATCCGCCGCCACGCTGTCCGCGTTGGCGATGTTGCTGGCGATCGCGTTCAGGCGCAGAGATTGCGCTGACATACCCGATCCCGATTGTTGAAATACGTTTAACAAACTCACTTTAAATTCCTAATTTTCAATGACTTATAATTGTTTTTTAAAATTCTATTCGCCTTTAATCGCACTCATCATGCCGGTAATCCGGCCATTCAGGATGCGCAGGCTGGTCAAATACATGAGGCTGTTCTCGGCAAACTCTGCCTGCTCCATCTGTGTGTCGACGGTATTGCCATCCAGAGATGCCATCAGTGGCTGGCGATATTGAAGATTTGCGTTCATGGACGCAGACTCAGTCGTCATATGCTGCGCGTGCGTTTTTGCCAGGCTGACACTGTTGCCGTTCTGACCTGTCTGCGCCGCCAGCACCGCCTGGAAGTTGATGTCCTGCGCCTTAAATCCCGGGGTATCCGCATTTGCAATGTTGTTAGCCAGCAATGACGTACGCTGTGCTCTCAACATGAGTGCGTGAGGTGCAATGCCCAGTGCGTTATCTACGCCAATCTTCATATCCGTGTTCCAAGCTGACCGAGCAAACTTCGGTGGTGGAACTGGACAAAGCAAAGACCATGCCAAACCGATTAATTCGATAGCACGGGGCCTTAGAACTCAGTGAGACTTTGCCTAAGTGGCAATCGGCTGCCGCTTAATCCAGGTGTACAGGCAATGACTTGCCGCACCGACTTTCTTCGGCCGCGAATCAACAGCAGCAACATGGACGAACTGTGCATCTTTTCTACGCTTGCAAAGATGAAGACGCAGTTTCAATTAATACTTGCAACGTTGCTGCTCGGTCTGTCGACTGCGGTTGAAGCCCGTGCCGTCTCCCTGCCAGGCAATGCACAGCCGTCAGGTGGGTTAGAGCTGGAGCGCGAACTGACTTCCGCATTGATCACGCGGGCGCAGGCGAAGTGGCCAACCGCTGAAATAGACGTTCGGCCGCTGAGGGTGGCGCCCATTGCAGCTGCAAAGACATGCATTGACCCACAACACGAACTTTCCCGTGCGCCCGTCCTCGGGCGGATCAGCGTACGCATCCGCTGTCATGGTGAAGCACCGTGGTCGTATTACCGCCAGTTTGAGGTGGGAGGACATATGTCCGCGCTCCACGCTCGGCAGGCGATCGCGAGGGGGGCGACGATCACAACCGAGGATCTGGAACTGAGAGCTGTGACCCTGGGTGCAAATAGCAGCTTTCTTAGCTCTATCGAAGCCGTCGTCGGTCAACGTGCATCGCGCCCTATTGCGATGGGCAGACCACTGACCAGTCGCCATGTCAGCGCCCCACTGGCTGTTCAAAAAGGCGATCGTGTGCAAATTCGTGCAACCCGAGCAAAAATCATGATCACAAGCTCTGGTATTGCCTTAAAGAGTGGCTATGTAGGCGAGCAGATTCCCGTCAGGAACGAAAGCTCTGACCGACTGATTCACACGTGGATCTCTGGACGAGGTCGAGTTGATACGCATCCAGGACTTTGACCGTAAAAACAAAAAAATCTCAAATTTGTTCTAAAGTTATTTAGCACGCGGTCGATAGCGACTTTAGATTGGTACGTTTTCAAATTTCTTGAGTAAGCAAAGATGGCTATAGACATCAACAACGTAAACGCCTCCAAGCAGGTCAGCCAGGATCTGGCCCAAAGGCTGAACCGCGAAGCTCGCGCCGAAAAACAACAGTCTGCAGAATCGTCCGAAGATCGTGTTGAACTTCAACTGAATTCAAAACGCACATCGGAACTTCGTGAGAAGATCAACGCATCCGAAGCGTTTGACGCTGGCAGGGTCCGTGAAATCGCAGACGCCATCGCAGATGGCAAGTACCCGGTCAACAGCGAGCGTATCGCGCTTAAGTTCCTGGAATTGGAAGAGCAGCTCTACTAACCCACAACGTGTAGATAGAATGAGCGTAGAAACTACCAAACCCAGCCTGCTCGAGGTGCTCCAGGAAATGGAGCAAGCTTTAAACGCTGAACGCGATGCATTGCGAAACTACGACGTGGACGCGCTCGTCGCCGCAATAGAACACAAACAATCGGTTTGCTCAGCGCTTGCCGATCCGCACTACGCATTGCCCCTCTCTGAACAAACACGCGATCTGGATCCCCCGAACGCTGAAAAGTATGCACAGGATCACAAATTAGCCCTGGAGCTGGCACTGGAGCTCAAGGACTCAAACGTGGTTAACGGAAAAATAGTCGCCAGATCACAGAATTCAGTACGAGAGACATTGGCAATATTAAGCGGAAAGAATCTTGACGGCTTGTACGGACAAACTGGCCAAACCACTTCTGACAGCGAAGGGACCCAACCTATCGCAAAAGTGTGAGTACCGCTCATGAGCGCGCTGAGCCTATTTGCGCGCAAAGATCGTTCGGAAGGCAACGATCCCGATAGCGCACCAGAATCAAGCGTCGCGAAAGACGCGCGTTACCTCACCGATCGGAATGCAATTCTTGACTGCTTTAAAGAATTTCGCGATCAGCGCGTTCAAATCACCATCCGCGTGGATGGCAATCCGCAAACGATTACCTGCCGGGTTCTGGATGTGACAGATTCAGGCTATCTCATCGAGGATATCAATCCACGCAGTGCACTGGCCGACCTGCGCAGAAGACCCGAGTTCTCACTTTCTGTGCGCGGTGATGGCACCTATGCGTTCATCGAAGACGCGCGTATCACAGATGAAGGCCAGGAACGCGGTCTGCCCTACTTCCACGTACCCTTCCCACGCTCAATGCTTTTCCAACAGCGCCGAAAATCCGCTCGCTACAAGTTGCCCATGCGGGTCACCACCAGTGAAGGGGCCAGCATTACGCTGTTTCGGGAACGCGAGGCGGTTGGGCGTATTCTAGATATCTCAGCGGGTGGTTGCCGGGTGGCTTTTGCCCTGACCCCGGAGCCAGAACTGAAGATAGGTGAACACATCAACGATTGCGCGATCGCCATGCCCCCCGTGCTGGAAATTCACAGCGAAGGGGTAGTTCGTCACTTTCACACCAGACGCGACGGCTGGACCGTGGTGGGTATTGAACTGGTGAAAATGCACGTCACAGACCGACGGCGTCTTGAGCAGTTTATTCAGACGCTGGCGAGGAACGCCGAGCTCGCTTGAAGCGCACATATCGCTCCCAATCCTCCGGCTCATCAACATCCCAGATTTGCGGTAGCAGCGCATAAGAGATTCCCTTTTCCTGCAGACGCTCAATCGAAGTGGCCAGCACTGCGTCGGTGCTCCATGGTATGTTTTCAAACACTTCCGTGAGTGGTCTTGTCATCGCCAGGAGACCGTAACCTCCATCTTCCGCTGGCCCAAAAATCACTTCGTGGTGGTCGAGCGCATCAAACGCCATCGCGAGATAGTCATCATCAATCGATGGACAATCCGTGCCGAACAGGCAGATCTGGTCAGCGCTGTCATCGCAATGTTGTTTAAACACGTTGAGCATCTTCTGCCCAAGATCATCGCCCGATTGAACCGCCAGTGACATGCTGAAGTTTTCAGCCCACTGCTCTACTTTGGCATCGCGTTCCGTAACCCACAAAACCGCTTCGACGTCATGCTGGGCACCTACCCTCGCCGCTGTCTCCAGAGCCTGTTCCGTTAACTCGATATGGGCTGCAAGTGCGCCATCTACACCAAGCAACGGTTCCAGACGGGTCTTGCAGGTGCCTAATATAGGTGTCTTCGCCATGACCGCGAGCACCTTAGACATGCCCGTAGTACTCCAGATACAACCGTTCTGGATCGGCGCCAAAAAAATATCTCAGGCGATAACGCCACATCGATAGAACCGTGCGTATCACGCCGCGATTGCGCCACCTGCGAGGGTCAGCATAGATATACGCATCTACACACACAAAAGTTCTTGAGTACCTCCGTTTCAAGCGCTTACTGAATTCGATATCTTCCATCAGCGATTGATCCGGAAAACCATCAATGCCTTCGATCAGTGTGCGGTGTGCGAATATCCCCTGATCACCCGTACAGATCTTGGTAAGCATTGAACGTTTGTTCATAAACCAGGCCACAACCCCCAATTCGCTGATGCCTATTTTGAAGCGGCCCCAACAGGGGGTTTCTGCCTCTTCTATGAAACGCACCATGCTCTGCTGGGTTTGCAAAGGCACTTCGCTATCTGCATGCAGCATCCAGATCCAATCCTGCGAGGCGGCATCCACCCCCACCCTCAGCTGCTGGCCACGACCACGCTGTGATGCAAAATAGCGAACACCGAACGCAGTGCAGAGTTTTTCTACACCTTTGCAAGCGTCACCGTCGACAACAATAACTTCGCTGTGTTGCCTCATCTCCAGGCTGCGCAGCAGTCGATGTAGCGCATCCCGATCACGGTAGACCGGGATAACTATCGAAAGTGATATCGGCGTGGGGATGGGTCCCTGGCTCAGGACGCAATCACTTCAGCAGCCACAGTTTGCAGGCCTGTGAGCGGGTCTGCCCCCAACGCGGGTATGGGAATCAGCAAGCGATGAGCGCCCGCCTGCGCAAGCTCTTCTACCGCTTCCTTGCCTCCGCGCCCTGACCACATGCAGGATATCTCGATTTCTGCGCTATCTCTTTCTGCACGTTCGCAAGCCAGGCGAAGCTCCTGCATAGACGCGGCGAGTTCCGCCGCGTCCGTTGTCGGTGCAAACCAACCCTGGCCAAACTCCGCCACACGATCAAATGCCTTACCTTTGTTCCCGCCGATAACAACATGCAGATCAGGTGCTTTGGGGTAACTCAAAAACCCTTCCCAGTTCAGGAACTCGCTTTTGTGTTCAAACGCCTCACCAGACCACACTTTGCGCATCGCTCGCATGTAGTCATCAAACCTGGCACCACGCCTGGCGAATGGCACGCCCAGCGCCTCAAACTCCTCGCGTAACCAGCCAATCCCGACGCCAAGCCTGAGTCGGCCACCGGATACCAGATCAACACTCGCCGCCTGTTTTGCAACGTACAGTGGGTTTGCCTGGGAAAGAATGTTCACCCCTGTACCGAGGTTGAGTGTGTTGGTATGCGCGGCTATGTGAGAGAGTGCTATTAACGGGTCAATGAAGTCAGTATCGGGAGGGGCACCCATCTTGCCTGAAGCGTTGTACGGATACTTGGACTCGTAGTCTTCTGGCACGATCACGTGCTCGAAGGTCCACACAGATTCGTAACCTAATGACTCCACCATCTGTGCGGTACCCACCATTTGTTCAAGTGAGAGACCCACGTTGATGGGTATGATGCCTATTTTCACGAAGACTGCCTCCAATGTGTTGCAAAGGCTGTATTCTGCCAAGATTTTAAGTCCGTGACATAAGAAACCGGGCTGGTTAGCGCAGATTGGGTCGACAGAGCCTCCGGGGTTTTACGGGCACATCGACACTGTCCAGGGACCCGGGCCGCCAGACATGCACCCACCGACAATCCTGGACTTCCAGATCCGGGGGGCTGATGGGCGTATCCGGTAGGGGCGCAAGGGCAGGAGAACCACAATGCGGGTGATCTAAACACAGCCGTCTACCCTCTCTCGCCAACGCAAAATCATCGCACACTGTCTGCAGCTCACCGTTCACACAAAGGCACTCACAGGCAGCTGCAGGTGTGCCAATGGCCTGGGCAAATAAAAGCACAAACATAGCCATCACTAGAGGAACTCCTTCAGCGGTTGGAGTCCTCCAGTACACCGCAGCATTTAATTGCGCTACAGTCGAGGCAAGCGCGTGTTGCTGTGCGAGATATCATCAAAAAATCCGTGGATGTTGTTATCGTTGGCGGCGGCCCTGCTGGAATGCTGGGGGGTCTGCTCTTTGCGCGGAAGGGACTGAGCGTCACGGTGCTGGAAGCACAGGCTGACTTCGACCGCGACTTCCGCGGCGATACTGTGCACGCCTCCACGCTGGAGGTTCTGGATCAGATCGGGTTAGCCGATCAGGTGCTCACACTACCCCACGCAAAGTTACGCGAATTTTCAATTCACACCCCAACAGAAAAGATTCGCGTTGCGTCGTTCGCTGATCTGCCGAGCAAATTCAAATTTGTGGCCATCATGCCGCAATCCGAATTCCTCACGTTTATTCAGACCGAAGCCGAACGGTATCCCGGATTCAACGTCCGGTTCAAAGCGCCGGCCTCAGAGCTGATAACCGACCCCACGGGCCGAGTGACGGGCACGCGATTCAAGCAGGCCGGGGCAACTTCTGAAATTTCGGCGCGGCTGACAATCGCGGCAGATGGACGCTTCTCACGCCTGCGCAAACTCAGCGGCATAAAGGCCAACTCGACCTCAGCACCGATGGATGTAGCCTGGTGTCGGCTGCCCCGCAGTGCTGATGATGGTTTCGAGGGAGGTGGGATTTTTGTCCGCGGAGGCTATTTCACCGTCATTATTCCAAGAGCAACAGAATGGCAGCTGGGGGTAGGCTTAAGAAAAGGCAGCTATGGGGAGATCAAGCAGGCGGGCATCGATGCATTCCGCGCCCGCCTCGCAGCGGCGGTACCCTTCTTCGAAGGTCGCACTGAATCGCTGACCAGCTTTGACGATATACATCTCCTCAATGTGCAAAGCGACTGCCTGACCACCTGGCATAAACCGGGCCTGCTCCTGATAGGCGATGCCGCCCACGTCATGTCGCCCGTCGGCGGCATTGGTATAAACGCTGCCATCAGCGACGCGGTAGAAGCCGTCAATGTACTCCAACGCGCCCTATGTACAGAGGCCACAGCGGATACCCTGGATGCGCTTCTTCCTGAAGTTCAGCGACGACGCGCTGCTGTCACCCGCACTATCCAGCGGGTCCAGGCGACCATCCAAAACCGCATCGTCAGCCAGGCCATCGAGGATGCCGAGTTTTCACCGCCGCTACCGCTTCGCATAATTCAGCGGGTGCCGTGGCTGCGCCGCATTCCGGCAAGATTTGCAGCTCTGGGACCGAGGCGGGTCGTCCTGGAGGACCCCTAGCCTGAACTATTCATGAACATTCGTAACGAGGTTGGCAAGAGTAGTAAAAACACTGGGTGGCGCGGACCGCAAGGCGCGTCGTACCCGAGCGGGTACGCGGCGTACTTGGCAGTACGGTCGAGTAGCGCGCTTAGACGCGCTCGCAGTTTGCTTCGCAAACTGCAAAGAACTCGTTTCACGAGTTCTAGAGCAATGCCCAGTGTTTTTGCTGCTATTGACGACCGCAGTAGAATGTTCGTGAATTGTTCAGGCTAGAATCCCCTCACCCCGCCGTGTAAAGTGGCTCGCTTTGCGTGTTTGGGAGGCGACATGTATCAGCAGTATCGTGATATCTGGGAAGAGCTCATCAGTCCCGGCGAACAATTCGAAATCAAAGTACAGGATATACGCGGCGTACCAACCCGCACGTATGCGCACGCGCCGGGCTCTTTGCGCGATGTCTTTTTAGCTTCTGCTCCCTTTGCAGACCAGGACTACCTGGTCTACAACGACGAACGTCTGACTTACGGCCAGGTGCACCAACAGGTCGCCAACCTCGCGGCACTTTTCATCAGCCACGGTGTGTCTACCGGCGATCACGTCGCGATAGCCATGCGCAACTACCCAGAGTGGATGACCGCGTACTGGGCCACCATGGCCAGCGGGGCTGCAGTGGTCGGGATGAATGCCTGGTGGACAGGCCCGGAGATGACGTACGCGTTGGAGGATTCCAAACCGAAAATTCTGATCGTCGATGAAGAGCGGTACAGCAGATTAGAGCTGGATCATCCCATTACAAAGGAACTCACCATCATCGCCGTCCGGTTCACCCCTGACGGCGCACTTAAGTGGCAGGACTGCGTAACAGGAACCACCGCGATGCCTCAGGTAGACATCGACCCGGACTCCGACGCCTGTATTTTTTATACCTCTGGCACCACCGGTCGACCCAAAGGCGCACAGCTTACTCACCGCGGCTGCGTATCGAATATATTTTCCATGCTCTTTGCGGGGAGCGTCCTGCGTGTCATGGGTGAGCGCAACGGCACCCTCGACCCGGACGCACCGGCACCGGTCCCGGCTGCGTTGGTCACAACCCCTCTGTTCCACGTCACCGCAAACAACTGTGTGGCGCAGGGCACAACCCTGGGCGGCGGAAAGCTTGTCCACATGTACAAGTGGGATGCAGGCGAAGCGTTGCGTCTGATCGAACAGGAGCGCATTACCGCGATGTCAGGTGTACCTGTGATGGCCCGCGAAGTCATCAGCCACCCCGACTTTGCAACAACCGATACCTCAAGTCTCGCAAGCCTTGGTGGCGGTGGCGCACAGTTGCAGCCAGATCTTGTGGGCAAAATTGACGAATCCGTGGCGACCGCCCGCCCGAACACAGGCTACGGTATGACCGAAACCTGCGGCATCATCACTTCCATAGGCGCAGACTTTTTTGTCGATAAACCGGAAAGCTGTGGACCCGCCATGCCATGTTATGAAACTCGTATCGTGGATGCTGACGGGAACGAAGTTGCCCAGGGTGAAACGGGCGAACTACAGGTCCGCGGTGCCCAGGTGATCCGCGGCTACCTCAACAGAGAAGACGCAACCCGCGACACCATTCAGGACGGCTGGTTGAAAACCGGCGATGTTGCGCGTGAGGATGAAGATGGTTTTCTTTTCATCGTCGACCGGCTGAAGGACATGGTGCTGCGCGGTGGTGAGAATATTTATTGCGCAGAAGTGGAAAGTGCCCTCTTCGAACACGATGCCGTCGCCGAATGCTCCGTGTTCGGTATTCCGGACGATCGACTTGGCGAAGAAGTTGGCGTCGCAATTTTCCTGGCAGACGGTGAAAGCGTGAGTGCGGACGAACTCCGCGCACATGTCAAAAGCCTGATCGCATCGCACAAGGTTCCGCGCTACATCTGGTTCACCGATGAACCGCTGCCACGCAATGCCTCAGGAAAATTTCTCAAGCGTGAATTGAGGGATACCCTGAACGTGGAGGATGCAGCCTAGACCACTGCGTCAGAAAGCCGGTCTCAATCAGCAAAGAGCTCTGCGTACTCATCCCGCAGCAGATTTTTTTGTACCTTGCCCATGGTATTGCGGGGGAGCTCCGGCACGTTGATCACCGCTTTTGGTTGTTTAAAGCGTGCCAGTTGGCCGTCCAGCGCTGCATCGACCTGGTCTTGTTGCACATGATTGTCTACCGGGACAATCACCGCCACCACGGCCTCACCAAAGTCAGCGTGAGGCACACCAATGACCGCGCTCTCCACCACGCTGTCCATGTCATCAAGTACGCTTTCCACCTCTTTGGGATAAACGTTGTAACCGCCGGAGATCACCAGGTCTTTTGAGCGACCGACAATGGATACCCGCCCTTCCTCATCCATCGTGCCCAAATCGCCGGTGATAAAAAATCCGTTGCTGCGAATTTCTTCAGCGGTTTTTTCCGGCATTCGCCAATAACCTGAAAATACGTTCTCGCCACGAACTTCAATATTGCCCACTTCCCCATTCGGCAACGGTTCACCTGCATCGTTGGTTATGCGCACATCGAGACCGGGTAGCGGAAAGCCGACAGTCGCTGCCACCCTTTCGCCGTCCAATGGATTGGAGGTGTTGATGATCGTCTCGCTCATCCCATAACGTTCGAGAATTTTCTGCCCGGTTTTCGCCTCCCACTCGTTGAAAACCTGTTCCGTCAAAGGTGCTGAGCCTGAGATGAAGATACGCATATGTTCTGCCTGTGCCCTGCCAAACTCAGGCATCGCAAGCAAACGCACATAGAAGGTGGGTACCCCCATCAGGACCGTGCTATCCGCCAACGCATCGAACACCGCCTGCGCCTCAAACTTCGGCAACCACACCATCGGCGTGCCATTCAGAAGCGCACAGTGACTCGCGATAAAAAGCCCATGAACGTGAAATATCGGCAGCGCATGCAGAAGCACATCATCTTGCCGCCAGCCCCAGAAGTCATTCAGGGCATGCGCGTTCGAAGCCAGGTTTTTGTGGCTGAGCATGGCGCCTTTCGAACGCCCGGTGGTTCCCGACGTGTAGAGAATAGCGGCCAGATCGTCATCCGCCCGCGGCTCGGTCGCAATCTCAACGCCGGTTTCTATTGCGTCCGTTAGCGTGCCAGTACCGGCAGCATCCAACGTAAAACTGGTCACATCCTCCCGCGCCTCACTACCGACAAACACTTTCGGCTCCGCATCCCCGATGAAGTAGTCCAATTCCGCCTGGGTGTAGCCGGTATTCAGCGGCACATAGATGGCGCCCACCTTCAGGGCCGCCAGATAGAGGGCGAGATTGGTTGCCGATTTTTCTACCTGGACTACGACACGATCATCCGGCACAACACCTGCAGCTTTAAGAACGCCCGCTAACTCATTGATTCTATTCAACATGTCGCCGTACGTAATCGTGCGATCGCCGGGAATACGCAAGCAGTCCCGTTCTGCGTGCGCGACAAATACCTGCTCCAGTTCAGCGAAAAAACTCGCCATCGAGACACCCCTACCCGTTAAAAGCGCCCATGATACGCGGTCTCAATGCAGTTTCCGAACGGGATTGTCCTGTAGGCGTCGCAGTGGCTCATGCCCCTGGAACGTGTGTGACTCTGTTTTAGGTAATGCATTTAACTGCTTGATTTTTTTGGTTTTAAAAATCGTTGCTATCCTTATAACCATCTGTTAACTTGGCCACCGATTTCGAGCCCTGCCGGGTAAGAGGGGAACTTTAGGGCACTTGGCTTCGCTGCATCTTTTCGAGCTTTCTTGTTAGAGCGCAGGTAGAGAGAGCAGCTAGCAACGTCGATCAACATTCCCATAAAAATAATAACAAGTGGGAATTTTAAGCCGCCCTTTGGGCGGCTTTTCTTTTGAGTCGTATTCTTCTGGCGTATACATTGTAGGCATCCGTGCCGGAGCACAGTTATGACGTCTTATACAATTCCACCGATCAACAAAGCATTCGATTGCACCCTAGCCCTGCCCGGCAGTAAATCCATCGCTCTGCGACAGCTGGCGATCGCGGCACTTACAGAAGGCACGACCACACTTCGCGGCGTCCCTCCGTGCGACGATACGGACGCGATGTTCGACTGTTTAAGCGCTCTCGGGGTTGCCATTTTGCACAACGAAGGCGAAGTGCAGATCACCGGCCCGATGAACCTCGACGACGACGTCGATCTGAACGCGCGTATGAGTGGCGCAAGCACACGTCTGCTCGTGGGTCTTGCCGCACTCCGCACTGGGAAAACCCGTATCGACGGACATGATTCTCTGCGGCGTCGAACCAACCAACCCCTGTATGACGTCCTTGTCGCAAACGGTTGTACGGTTGAAGGTGAGGCGGGGTTGCCTGTGGAAATCACAGGCCCGCTGCGCCCTGACAACGTGATCGAGGTAGACGGGAGTATATCCAGTCAATATCTCACAGCGCTGCTGATCATCTCCCCCTATCTCCCCACCGCAACCTCTATCAATCTGACATCCGATCTCGTCTCGCGCCCGTATATAGAGATCACCCGCACAGAAATGGCCAAGCGCGGGTGCGAGGTGCAGTGGCAGAACGAGCGTTCGCTGACAACACAACCCGGCACCTACATCCCGGGGGAATTTACCGTCGAGGGAGATGCCACAGCCGCGAGTTACCTGGCTGCTCTAGCCACTCTGCATGGCAGTCGCGTCGTCCTTTCAAATCTCGGTTCAGATACCCACCAGGGCGACTACGCGTTCTGCAATATCGTAGAAGCGCTGGGTGCAGAAGTGGGCAGAGAGCCCGGTCGGACTACGATTCAAGGACCGGCGAGTCTGAACGAACTGGACCCCAAGGACTTGGAATCCATGCCGGATGCCGCCCTCACCCTCATCGCGATGGCGCCTCTGATCCCGGGGACAACCACCATCACAGGTTTAAGCACACTGCATCACAAAGAGTGCGATCGCCTGGAATGCTCGAACGTTGAGCTGACCAAACTCGGTGTGGCGAGTACCACAACCTACGACTCCATCACCGTACCTCATACACCGAAACTGAATGAGTCCGAGCTTGAGACGTATCACGATCATCGCATGGCGATGGCGTTCTCAACCATCGGCAGTATCACAGGATCTGTGACGGTGGATCAAAAGTCAGTGGTCGAGAAAACCTATCCCCACTATTGGGAAGACTACGAGCGTCTGCGATCCTAAGCCGCCGCCGTCGAAGACTCTTTCGGCTGTGTGGCCAATGAGACAACAATCATCGTTGTGAACGCGGCGACCATTGCGTAGAGCGCTGGATAACCCGAAGGGAATACCGGCTCCGCATTGCCAAGGATGCCAACCCATACTGCCGGACCGAGGACAATCAAGCTGATGGTAGTCGACAGCCCGACAAGTGCGCCCCAAATGGCACCCTGAGTGGTGAACTTTGACCAATACATGCTGAAGATCAGTAACGGAAAGTTGGTGCTGGCGGCTACTGCCAGCGCCAAGGACACCAGATAGGAAACGTTTTGCCCTTCAAAGGCCAATCCTAAGAAAATCACCACCACGCCAAGAGCGATGGTTGTAATTCGCGATACCTGGATTTCGTCCTGCTCGGTCGCCTGCCCTTTTTTTATCACGCTGGCGTATACATCGTGCGATACAGCGGAGGCGGAAGCGAGAGTGAGGCCCGCCACCACCGCAAGAATGGTGGCAAAGGCAACCGCTGCGATGATGCCGTAAAAAATATCGCCCCCGACCACTCTCGCCACGTGCACAGCCACCATATTTGTCCCGCCCAGCACGTCGCCCGATGCGTTCAGGAACTCAGGATTGCCCTTGAGCAGGACAATGGCAGCCACTCCCACAACAAAAAATATCAACAGGTTAACAAACACAACGCACGTCATAGCCACCGCAGCAGATGTGCGCGCCGCCTTGGCATCGGGCACTGTGAAAAACCTCATGAGCAGATGCGGCGAGCCAACAAGCCCGAAGACCAGGCCAAGGCCGAGACTCAGCGAAGCAATTGTATCCAAGCCAAAGCCACCCGGTGTGGTCAACAACCCTGCCTGCGCATCATGCACCGCATTGGTTGCATGTGCCTGTGCGTAGAGTTCGGCAAAGTCAAAATCAAAGTGTGCGAGCGCAAACAACGACAATGCAGTAATCCCTCCCAGCAAAAGGATGGCCTTGGTTATCTGCACCCAGGTTGTCGCCAACATACCACCAACGGAAACGTAAATTACCATCAGCAGACTCACCAGAATCACCGCGTAGGTATAGTCAATGTCGAATAGGATCTGAATCAACGCGCCCGCACCAACCACCTGCACCATGAGGTACATCAGCGCAGACACAAGCGCGGTTCCTGCCGCGAGCAGGCGAATCGGCTTTTCATCCAGGTTGGTAACAAGAATATCCACAAAGGTGAAGCGCCCCAGCTGCCGCAGTTTGTCCGTCATCAGAAATAGAAACACCGCAAATGCGATTGGCGCTGAGGCGATGTAGATGGCCGTATCAAAACCCGCGGTGTAGAGAAAAGCGGTTGTACCCAGCAAGGTAGCCGCGCTCATAAAATCACCCGCTATCGCGAGGCCATTCTGAGTGCCCGAAATTTTGCCGCCGGCAACATAAAAGTCGGCAGCCGACTGGGTTCTCTTGGCGGCAAAATAAGTGATGATGAGAGTGATCGCTATGACGACCACAAAACAGACAATCGCAACTACGCTCACGACTCATCCCTCTCACGCCGACCCAGATATACCCACGCGGCCACAACCGGCAGGACGTGTATCACCGTGACCAACGCGTGGCCTACGGTGAAACCGCCGATAAATGGCCTCGCCAGCCAGTCGGAAAAATTCGGTATCGCTATGAGCAGCAGAAGCAGCAATGCCAGACACACGGCGAGAGAGCCGAGCGCAAATCTCGATATCATCCCCTGGTCCCCTCCTCTTATCCCCGCAGATATACCTCTCAGGCAGACGCTTCACCTGAGGCAGTCGATTTGCCGGGTACAAGTCGCACAAATACATAACCACCAACCGCACCGGCTAGACATTGGGACATCAGCCCGACGAAAGTTCTGGTCACCGCCAGGGGGTGGGTGGTAAACGCCGCACTTAAGGCAAAATCCAACACGAGAATTGCGACAAACCCTCCCGATACATAACCCAAAGTTCTCAATTGAGGGACAAAACGCAGGGCCAGACCAGCGCCGAGAAAGCCCAGCAAAAGTGCGATGGTGACCAAAGGGAGATATAGGTCGTACATACTGGTGACATCATGCACTGCGGTTTGCCAACGCACTCCGGCATCAACCGGCATACCCATCTCCACAAGTGGGGCAAGATTCAGTTGACCATAGGTCAGAGTGCCTACCAGATAAGTGGCGATGACCGCCAACAAAAACGCAACTACCCTCTTCATTTAGACGCCAAATGCCCCACCAAGATCAAAGAAGTGCGCTACCATAGCATCATCTTCTCACCGACGAAATTGAGGTTATTTTGCTGAGAATTCTTTCACCCAGAAGGGTACTGACACCCCTTCTGCTGACCGCCTTGCTGGCCACACTGGCACTGAACGCGCGTGCAGCTGACTACACAGTAAAAACACTCGCGGACGGTCTCAACTTTCCATGGTCAATCGCCTTCCTGCCAGATGGCGAGTACCTCGTGGCCGAACTCGGCGGGCAGCTTCTGCGGCTGAACGATGAGGGCTTGGTGGGTCCGCCTATCCAAGGCGTACCAGAAGTTTTTCGCGCCGGACAAGGTGGCTTGTTCGATATTCTCCTCGACCCGGATTTTGCAACAAACGCCAAGCTCTATTTGTCATACGCCGCTGGCAACAACGATGCCAACGCCACCACCGTGGCGAGCGCTGTCATAGAAGGTAACCAGCTCACCAACGTACAGGTGATATTTGAAGCCAACCCCAAAAAGTATGCTCCGCTACACTACGGTGGACGCATGGTCTGGCTGAATGAGGATACCCTCCTGCTGACCACTGGCGACGGCTTCGATTTTCGAGAGGAAGCACAAAACCAGACTACGCACTTCGGCAAAACCATCGCCATAAACAAAGCCACTGGAGAAGCGACCGTTTATACCTCAGGGCACCGCAATCCCCAGGGTCTGGCGATCAGTAAGAGCGGCGTAATCTATCTCAACGAACACGGACCCAAGGGTGGGGATGAAGTGAATATCATCACTCAGGGCAAAAATTACGGATGGCCCGCGATCACCTACGGTATGGATTACAACGGCGCCTATGTTTCCCCATTTACCGAACACCCCAGTATGGAACAACCCATTCATGTATGGACGCCCTCCATCGCTCCGAGCGGCTTCATGATCTACGAAGGTGATATGTTTCCTGAATGGCAGAACGATCTCTTTGTGGGTGCGCTGGTAGACGCTGAAGTGCGGAGGCTCGACCTCAAAGGGAGCGAAATCGTTGCCGAAGACGCGGTGTTTCCTGAAATCTCAGCACGTATCAGGGATGTCCGCGAAGGACTCAATGGAGAAATTTTTGTGCTGACCGACGGGCCGACGGGCCAAGTTCTGGCGATCACACGGTAACAACCGATCCTCTCACGCTGATTCTCGATATCCGCAATTCCACAGCCAATCCCGATGAGGCAGAAATCATCGGTTTCGGTGAATTTCTAGGTTCATTGTCCAACCGCATTTCAGGCGGTGTTTATCTCACAGGCGATGAACTACGCTTTGGTTTAACTAACATGGTCCTGGTCAACGGTGGCCTGCAAGACGCCATCGGCCGAGTGAAGTTGTCTGGCAGCGTTTAGCTCGCACGGACTCCGTGATAAGGACTCCGTGATAAGGACTCTGTGATAAGGAAAAGATGCGTGTTTTCTTCCCAAATGCTATAAGACGCGCACCTTCGTCCCCTGGATTAGAAATTGGCCCAACCCGCAGCCTCCCTCGCCAGAACATTCTGGCTTAACTACGTTCTCATCGGCGGTGTCGTCGGCGGCACCATCTATGTTGGAATGACCTATCTGTTGCCAAACGCGCCTCGTATTGCCGCGTTCCTGCTTTTTTTCTGGGCAATTATCTGGTCGTGGCAGGTGTTGTCTCATGAGGCAACAGGGCTTTGGAAAAGCATCGCAAACGGCTGGGTGCTGCTGAGCTTGTTCGCCTTAACCGGATATCTATCTGCACTTCTGGGTCAACTTGGTACGCTGTAAGGCTACCCCTGTCCAAAACCGGACGCCCTTCTCGTCGCACCTGGCCCAGGTTGGGTACACTGGCGTAGATCTGCCTGGAAAAAACACATGACCACAATTGACATATTTAACGGCGATGCAGACGGCATATGCGCGTTGGTTCAACTACGTAACGCACAGCCGAAGGAGAGCGTTCTGATCACCGGCGTTAAGCGGGATATCTCACTAGTGGGTCAACCAGATTACGCCAGCAATGATGAAGTTACGGTGCTGGATGTTTCCCTGGACAAAAACCGGGAAGGTCTTCAACAAGCGCTGGATGCTGGTGCGCAGGTACTCTACTTCGACCACCACTTTGCCGGTGATATTCCTGAAAACGAACGGTTAGAGACCCATATCAATACAACCAGTGATATCTGCACCGCCGTTCTCGTGAATGAATACCTCGGTGGCGCCTTCCGTGCCTGGGCGGTGGTGGGCGCCTTCGGCGACAACCTCAACAAAACCGCCGAGGGTGTGGCAAAACCATTGGCGCTGTCTGAGAACAAGCAGTTACAACTTCAGAATCTTGGTATCTATATTAACTACAACGGCTATGGAGCGACCCTGGAGGACCTGCATTTTCACCCAGCCGAACTATACGAAAAGCTGGTCCAGTTTTCCGATCCACTCGAATTCATAGCGCAGGACACACAGACATTTCAGAAGTTGGAACGGGGTTACCAGGAAGATATGGTCGCGGCACAGGCCATCAAACCACAGATTGAAACGGACTCCATCGCTGTGTTTACGTTTCCGGACGAAGCCTGGGCCCGTCGAGTCAGCGGTGTTTATTCGAACGATCTTGTGAACGCATATCCCGACCGTGCTCATGCCGTACTTACGGAACGTGCCAATGACACTTACCTTGTCAGCGTGCGCGCGCCACTGAATAACAAAACAGGCGCAGATGAGATCTGTCGACAATTTCCAACCGGTGGCGGACGTACCGCAGCCGCCGGAATCAACGAATTACCAGCAGATATGCTGGATTCATTTGTCAGTGTTTTTGGTGACTATTACAGCTGAGTCTGAGCTAAAGAAATGATTGACCAAATCCTGGCCGGGGGAATGCTCATCCTGCTGATCGGAAGCCTGGTATTTACCAACTGGCCTCCCGTGAAGATTTTCGGCTGCACCTTGCTGGCATGTTACTTTTTCGGGCTGGTGGAAACGGATGAAATTCTGGAAAAAACATCCAATCCCGGAGTGATGACGCTGTTGATTCTGCTCCTCGTGTCCATGGGCTTAGAGAAACTCAACTGGATACGGGATATCTCCGGAAAACTGATTTCAAAGAGTTACGTTCTCTCTCTTGTCAAAATGTGCGGGTTGACCGCGGTTGCCTCGGCTTTTGTGAACAATACAGCCGTTGTCGCGACGCTCGCCCAGAGCGTGCGCAACAACAAATATCACCTACCGTCCAAATTGCTGATCCCGCTTTCCTATGCTGCAATCCTCGGCGGCACAACTACCTTGATTGGCACATCTACCAATCTGATCGTCGCCAGTTTTCTGGAAGATGCGACTGGCCAGAGTCTGGCATTTTTCGATTTTCTTATCGTCGGTGTCAGCGTGACGTTGGTGAGCTTCGTCGCAATGCTTATCTTCTCTCGACTACTCCCGTCACACTCGGTAGATCCCATGGACATGGAAAGCTACTTCATCGAGACCGAGGTACAACCAGAATCGCCCATGATCGGACGCAGTGTCAGCGAAAATAAACTCAGGGAGCTTGAGTCTCTGTTCCTGGTTGAAATCGTACGCGGTAATCACCTGATTTCACCTATCGATCCACAGGAGCGACTCGAGTCCGGCGACCGGCTTATTTTTTCCGGAGATATCAATAAACTGGACGAACTCCGTTCATTTGAGGGTTTAACCAGCTATGCCGTCGATGAGCGACTGTTACGTCAGAATCTCACCGAAGTGATCGTCATGCCGAATGCCACAATCGAAGGCAAGACCATCAAGGACTCAGGCTTCCGCGCACGTTTTGACGCGGCGGTCGTTGGACTTCACCGCGGCGGTAAACGACTTTCCGGAAAACTGGGGGAAATTACCCTGCAGGCTGGCGATAACCTGATGCTGGCCACCGGCCCCGACTTCGAATCCCGGCAAAACCTGAATAAAAACTTCACGACCGTTTCAGACGGCGTGAGAGCCAGAATCTCAACCATTGAAAACTACTTTCTGACCGGATCGGTGACCCTGGTCATCGTGCTGGCTTCGCTGGGCATTCTCCCGCTCCTGAAAGGTCTTTTGTTTGTCCTGGCTGGCGTGCTCCTGCTGGGCACGGTCAGGGGCTCTGAACTCCGTCGGCGCTTTCCATTTGAGCTGATGATCATCGTCATCTCGGCGCTGGTCTTTGCTCAAGCGCTGCAGAACACCGGACTTGCCGGAATTATTTCTGACAGCCTGTATCAACAACTGTCCCTGCTGGGTCCAACCGCCGCAATCGCCGGAGTGTTCCTGGCGACCCTCTTGATGACGGAGGTCATGACCAACAACGCTGCCGCGGCGCTGGGGTTCCCGATCGCGTTTGGTCTGGCGGAAAGTTTTGGATTGAATTACATGCCCTTCGTAATGGCAGTCGCCTACGGCGCGAGCGCAAGCTTCCTCTCCCCTTACGGGTACACCACCAACTTGATGGTCCAGAACCTGGGTAACTACAGCTTCAGCGACTACGTGCGCATCGGTCTTCCCGTGTCGCTGGTCTATTCCAGCGTGGCGATTTTCCTCATCCCCAGGGTGTTTCCATTCTGATCCACGCGCCGACATAATCAGATTCCCCAACCACCGCCCAGCTGAAAAAGAAGGAATCTGATGGCCGAACTGACTTTCAAAAACCAAACTATTTTTGATCACGGCGCCAGCGGGCAGTTAAACGAAGTGCTGGCAGCACACGGTATACGTCGACCGCTATTGTGCACGGACAGGGGTCTGGTCAATCTCGGGATGGTCGGGGATCTGACAGATAATCTGGGCAACGACGCAGCGCTCACCATCTACGACGGCACGCCTGAGAACCCAACTCAGCTGGCGGTGGATGAAGCTGTCGCGCTTTACCGCGAAGCCAACTGCGACGGTGTAGTCGCGTTCGGCGGTGGCTCTTCTATGGATCTCGCTAAAGCCGTCGCACTCGTAGTCACACACGAAGGTGATCTGCTGGAGTACACGGCGGGTTTAGGTGGCGCGGACAAAATCGGTACGGTTGCACCGCTGATCGCGATCCCAACAACCTCCGGTACGGGCAGCGAGGTTTCAAGTGGTTCCGTGATCATCATGAACAATGGCGAAAAACTCATCCTCATCAGCCCGAACCTGGTACCTCGCACGGCAATTTGCGACCCCACCCTCACCAAGGGGCTGCCACCGCTGCTGACAGCTGCAACAGGAATGGATGCGGTCACGCATTGCATTGAGGCGTTGCTATCGCCAGAGATAAATCCGCCCGCAGAAGCGGTTGGCTGCGATGGTATAGAACGCGCTGTGCGCGACGGCCACCTGCTGAAGGCGGTCACAGACGGTTCCGATGAGGACGCAAGATGGCACATGATGATGGCCGCGACTGAAGGTGCGTTGGCCTTCAGCAAGGGTCTCGGTGCCGTCCACTCCATGAGCCATGCTTGTGGTGCAGACCAAACCCTGCGCCTGCATCACGGAACGCTCAACGCGGTATTCCTGCCCACAATCCTGGACTATAACCGCGATCATGTCGGCGACAAATATCGACGCTTGAACGCTGCGATGGGCTTGGCCGCCGATGCCGATCCAGCCGAGCATATTCGCGAACTGAATCAAACAATTGGGCTCCCCGCCAATCTGGCAGAAATGGGTGTGAAGCACGATAGCGTGCCCGCCCTTGCAGAGCACGCTGCTAAGGATGTCTGTACGTTTACCAACCCTCGTCCTGCTTCAGTGGATGATTACGTCACCCTGTTTGAAATTGCCCTAGCTTGAAGACATTGATGGGATCAGCCTGACAATCGAGCCGCCTTTGCCATGCTCGAGCAGGATGTAAACCAGTCCGTCATAGCCCATTTCTACATCGCGAATACGACCAAAATGCGTGAGAAGTGGTTCCAGTTCGACCACCTGATCTCCATCCAGTCTGATCCGGAACAAGGTCTGTGCACGCAAACTGCCGACAAGCAGATCATTGTTCCACGCGGGAAATGCGTCACCATCATGAAAAGTGAAATTTGACAGCGATGGCGCCGGAGTAAAATCCACCACCGGCTCAATGGTTGCCGACAGCGGAAAGTCGAGACCAAGGTCTTTGCCAATAGAAATGGGTTCAGCGTTGTAATCCAGGCCATTGGTATAGAGCGGCCAACCGTAGTTACCGCCGGATACAATTCTGTTGATCTCATCACCCCCGCGCGGTCCCATTTCACTGCTCCAGATCAGACCGGTGCGAGGATCGGTGGAAAGACCCTGCGTGGTACGGTGTCCGTACGAATACACGGTATTGCGAACCGAAGCCGGTGTGTTCTCTTCATCCGGCCGCCAGAAAGGATTGTCTTCGGGGATACGCCCATCGCCGTGTACGCGATGGATCTTACCGTAAGGTGTGTCCATCACATGCAGGTTGTCATAAGAAGCTTTGCCACCCACGGTCACGTAAAGATACCCTGCACCATCAAATGCAATACGACCTCCCGCCACACCGTCTGGCACCACGGTGTAATTATCCTTGTGGACGCTCCACATAATTTCCTGATTGACCCAGGAGTTTCCATTCAGACGACCTCGAACCACCCTCACCATCGATCTTGGCCAGGGTGTACCGCAATCCAACTGACAACGATCCGTATGTGAAAAGTAGATCCAGCCGTTGCTGTCGTAGTCCGGGTGAAGTTCTACATCCAGCATCTGGCCGAGACCGACATAACTGCCACGTATGTGGATGATCTCACTCCAGACTTCGGGCGTACCGTCAATCAGCGGACCCTGCTGTCCATCCTCGTCAACGATCGAAAGACCGCGTACCTTTTCCGCCACCAGTATCCGTCCGTCCGGCAACGGCTCCATCGAATACGGTCCGCTGGTCAGCTCGGTGACCAGTTCTACCCTCAGATCATGATGTTGTGTTGCGACAACATCGGCGGGAATTTTGTGTGTATGCGAAGCGGCGATCGACGGCAGCTGCTGACGCCGCTCGATGATGTAAAGCGCAAGCGCTTTCACCATGGAGGCGGACATGCCTTCAGGCAGGTGTTCATGTTGATCGGTTATGCTTCGAATCAGCTGCGACGTAGAAGCACCAAACTCGAGTTCCTCCGCCACGAGAGAAGGTCCTGTCTCAGTGCCTTGCAAGTGATCACCATGACACCCCGCACAGCTTTCCATGAAGGTAACCCTTGATGGTTCACGCTCGTCAGAGGTGGCGAGATACCAATTCACCCCCAGAACCACTGCACCAACCCCAACTATCAGAGCAATAAATAGTTTTATCGACCAGTGCATATTCACATATCCAAACTTTAAGGCGTGCTTACCCTCAACTTGGTTAAGCCCGTCCCGTGTTGTACCCTCTTTCGGCAGACGAGATTCGGAAAACTAAACTGGGGCTAACACGCTGAACAAACCTTACGACGACATCCCAGGGACCACGATATTCGATTCTCGCCAAGCGCGGACAGGATACCATCTCAATCAGTTTTTCTATTCTCTTATCCGTCAACAAAACCGTGCACGCTTCCTCGACGATGAATCTGCCTATCTGAACGAGTGGCCGATCACCACGGAACAGAAACAGGCTGTCTTAGCCAGAGACTACGATCGCATTATCGAATTGGGTGGCAATGTGTACTTCTTCAGCAAACTTTTTTTCACTGACGAACAGTCGTTCGAAGCGGGTGCCGCGTCCATGACCGGTATGCAACCGGAAGAGTATCGCGCCATGATGATTGCGGGTGGGCGCGATGTAGAAGGCAACCGCTACCGCAGCGACGGCGAAACCTGACATGGCACGTGTTAAAGCAGGCATTACGAGTTCGCACGTACCCGCTATTGGTGCCGCGCTCGACAATGGCAAAACTACGGATGAGTATTGGGCACCGGTCTTTTCGGGGTTTGAGCCCTCCAAAAAGTGGATGGCTGATAACACCCCCGATGTCATTCTTCTGGTCTACAACGACCACGCCAGCGCGTTCGACCTGAAAATGGTGCCTACCTTCGCGATAGGTTGCGCCGACTCGTTTGCAATCGCAGATGAAGGCTGGGGGCCGCGTCCGGTGCCAGAGGTGATTGGCCATCCAGATCTCGCCTGGCATATCTCGCAAGCGCTGGTGCAGGACGATTTCGACATAACCATCATTAACGAAATGGCCGTAGATCATGGCCTGACGGTGCCGCTCTCATTGATGTTTGGACAACCTGACGCATGGCCTTGTCAGATTATTCCGTTGGCGGTAAACGTGGTTGTCTACCCACCTCCCTCCGGGAGGCGATGTTTTCACCTGGGCCAGGCACTACGCCGCGCCATTGAATCGTTCGACGAAGATCTGAACGTACAGGTTTGGGGCACGGGCGGAATGAGTCATCAGCTACAGGGACCGCGCGCGGGACTGATCAACCAGGAATGGGATCAGAGCTTTCTCGACCGTTTTGTCTCCGACCCGGAAGTGCTCGCGGATATGCCACACATAGAATACATGCGCGAAGCTGGCTCTGAAGCGGTTGAACTGGTCATGTGGCTCGTCATGCGCGGTGCGCTCGATGCCGCTGTGAACGAAATCTATCGCTTTTACCATGTGCCCGCTTCCAACACCGCGGTAGGTCACTTGATTCTGGAAAATACAACCTAAGCGAGCTGTTGCTCCAGCCTGTTTAAGGTCTGCATTGCCCCCAGCCCCTGAGCCAGGCTGGAGTTGGGTTCTCTTCCCTCACGTATCGCGGCAAAAAACTCTCTGTCCGCCAGCTCAATGCCGTCTGTGCTGACAGCGACGTCGCTCACATCGATCTGCTCGCCGTCGCCGGTGAACAGGTCATCGTAGTTAGCAACATACGTACCCTTGTCACAGATATAGCGAAAAAAAGTGCCAAAGGGTCCTTCGTTGTTGAAAGAGAGGGACAGCGTACAGATCGCACCGTCCGGACTTTTCATGCCGATCGCCATATCCATAGCTATGCCAAGCTCTGGATGTGTTGGTCCTTGCAAGGCGGTCACCTTGTCCGCGATTGCTCCCGTCTGGTATTGAAACAAGTCCACGGTGTGGCAGGCGTGATGCCAGAGCAAATGGTCGGTCCAGCTGCGGGGCTCCCCTTTTGCGTTGGTATTGGTACGACGAAAGAAGAACGTCTGCACATCCATCTGTTGTACCCGCAACTTACCGGCGACAATTTTGTTGTGAATCCACTGGTGCGAAGGGTTAAAACGTCGGACATGATCCACCATGGCCACCACCCCGGTTTCCTTTTGCAGCGCAACCAACTTCTCTGCATCAGCTAGATTGTCGGCCATCGGAATTTCTACCAGGACATGTTTTCCGGCCTGCATAACCTCTGTCGCCTGTGCCGCATGTATCGGTGTGGGTGTCGCCAGGATTGCAGCTTCAACGCCCGGTTGAGCAAGTGATTCTGCTAAATCGGTTGTGACATGCGGAATACCTCTCGCTGAGGCTACGCCCTCGACCGCTTCCCGTATCCCGCCACATATGGAGACAACCTCTACGTCGTCCAGGCGTTCCAATGCATCCAGGTGTTTGTTGGCGAACGCGCCCTCGCCTACCATACAAATCTTCATTCGACGTATTCCAGCCCGGCGGCTGCCAACTTATCGCGCATGTTGTAAATGTCCAACCCCATTTCCCCAGAAGCAAGACGCTGACGAACGCTTGCTTCTCTTTCTACGCGTTGCTGCGCACCAGCAAGAACGGTTGCGGCCTCTTCTCTGGGAACGATGCAAACCCCGTCGTCGTCAGCGACGACCACATCCCCGGGGTTCACAGCCCTTCCTGCACAAACAACAGGGACATTGACCGCCCCCGGTGTCGCTTTAACCGTGCCTCGCGCTGAGATCGATTTAGACCAGACCGGAAAATCCATCGCTGTTAATTCTGCAATGTCCCGAACACCAGCATCGATAATCAAACCTCTCACGCCCTGGACTTGAGCGGACGTCGCTAACAAATCACCGAACATCCCATCACTATTCTCCGCTGACAGGGCCACCAACAGAACATCACCCGGTTGACAGAGTTCAATGGCTACGTGAAGCATCCAGTTATCACCAGGATGCGCGAGCACCGTCACCGCGCTGCCTGAAATGCGCGCACCCGGGTAGATGGGACGCATGTAGGGTTGCAACAAACCGGTCTTCCCTTGTGCTTCGTGCACCGTTGCCACGCCGTACTCACCTAGCGCATCAACAATGCCCTGCTCTGCCCGCTGAATATTTTTAACAGCAACGCTTTTCATACGTAGACCTCTCCACTGAATAACAACCTGGCGGTTCTGATGACGCCCGCTTTGGTAACCCCTCCCGCATCGTCCAACGCAAGCTGCACGCGGAGTGAACCATTTGGGTGTTCAATATCCATGATCGCTGGATTTCCCCTAACTGGAACAGCGACCTCTGCCGGAACAGAGTCCTTCAACAAACAAGCTGTGGCAACAGACACTGCGCCCAATACGCCTATCGACTGATGGCAGACGTGGGGTATGAATGTTCTTGTTGTGATCGCTCCACTGCCTTTCGGAGTCGACACCAGACACATTTTCGGCACACTCTTCTCAAGAACATCCCCGAGGTTCATCGCCCTCGCGGCCGTCAGGCGAATAGCTTCGATTTGTGACTTGAGCTGCGTGTTCCGATCTAGTTCGTCGGGATTTTCATCACCGGCGATACCCAGTTCTTCTGCCAACATAACAACCACAGGCATGCCGTTATCAATACAGGTAACCCGTACCCCTTCTACAACATCAGTTACGGAGCCTGTCGGCAGCAATGCACCACAACTTGCACCGGCGATGTCGAGATAATTACAGACAATTGGTGATCCGGTACCCGGTACTCCGTCTATGGCGGTATCGCCCAGCGTTTGCAGACGACCCCGCGGCGTCTGCATGTCCAGATGGCATACGCTTCCAGTATTTTCCATCCGCACACGAACGGTGGTCAGAGGATCATCTGCTGTCACCCAGCCTTTCTGCATCGCATAAATGCCAACGCCAGATAATATGTTGCCGCAGTTTTGCGCATCGCTCACCGTCTCTTTGGCAGGGTCAACCTGTAAAAACAGATAGGAAACATCGATCCCCGGTTCGATGGATCGTTTGAGGATCGCAACTTTACTGGTCAGTGGGTGTCCGCCACCTATGCCGTCTATCTGGAGTGCGTCAGGTCCACCCATGATGCGGACCAGGAGCGCGTTTCTCTCAGCCTCATCGTCCGGCAAGTCTTCAGCATGAAAAAAAGCGCCACGACTTGTGCCGCCTCGTATCAGGCTGCAGGCGATAGATATCATACGGTCAGCCGCGAAAAAACACGCTGAGCGTTGCCCGAAAAAATCAGCGCTTTCTGCTCTTCGGTTGCATTCGGGGAAGCGTCCACATAACGCTTGGTATCGTCAAAATTATGTCCCGTGTGCGGGTCGACACCACGGACCGCACCTAAAAGTTCTGAAGCAAAAAGAATATTCTCTGCAGGGATCACTTCCAGCAACAGATCAATCCCAGCCTGATGATAAACACACGTATCGAAAAATACGTTGCCGAGGACCAGTTCTTCGAGATCCGGTTTGTTATCCATGGCCTGAACGAGCCCGCGGAACCGTCCCCAATGATATGGCACCGCACCGCCGCCATGCGGGATAATGAACTTGATCTCGGGAAAATCCAGCAACAGATCTGAAGTCAACATCTGCATGAAAGCCGTTGTATCTGCACCCAGGTAATGAGAACCCGTGGTGTGAAAAGCCGGGTTGCAGGCCGCACTCACATGGATCATGGCAGGCACATCCAGGTCGCACATCTTCTCGTAAAACGGATACCAGTATCGGTCGCCAAGTGGGGGCCCGTTCCAGAATCCACCCGATGGGTCTGGATTCAGGTTGCAGCCAATGAAGTTGTATTCACCAACACACCGTTCCAACTCTACAATCGAACTGTCGAGGGAGACACCCGGCGATTGAGGTAACTGCGCGACGCCCACAAAGTTGCGCGGAAAAAGCTCCGTGATGCGGTAGATCAGCTCGTTGCAATGTTCGGTCCAGTGCCGGGAAGTATGCTCATTACCAATGTGGTGGCCCATCCATGAAGCGCGAGGCGAGAACACAGTTAGATCTGTGCCTCTTTCCGACTGCATCCTTAACTGCGCCCCTTCCAGACTTTCCCTGATTTGAGCATCACTGATATTCAGGAAACCCTTGCCGCCCACGGCAAGAGGATCTGCCTCCAGCTCTGCCTTTTGCGCATCCCGGTATTCGCCTAACGCATCCGGGGCTGTTGTGTAGTGGCCGTGGCAATCGATGATCATAGAGTTACTCCCCCACGGACAAATATATCACCACCGAGTAGAATCAGCCGAGCTTCTTAATCTACGCGAACTTTATGGACCCGGATTGGCTGCCGTACCACCCCTCACCCTCTAAGCCAGAATTTAAGCCACCGCCAGGCGCGGTAGATGCCCACTGTCATGTCTTTGGACCCGTCGATGAGTTTCCTTTTGCGCCAGAGCGCAAGTACACGCCCTGTGACGCCGGCAAGACATCCCTATGGGCATTGCGTGACCACCTGGGATTCACCCGTAATGTCATCGTGCAGGCGACCTGTCACGGGGCAGACAATCGCGCGCTAGTGGATGCACTGCACGACAGCCGCGGGTTGGCTCGTGGTGTTGCGACTGTACGTCGCGATATCAGCGACGCCGAGCTGGACACGCTCCACGCCGCCGGTGTTCGCGGTGTACGGTTTAACTTTGTAAAGCGACTCGTCGACAAGCTGCCTCACGAAGACCTCAAGATCATTGCTGATCGGATAAAACACTACGGTTGGCATGTCGTCATATATTTCGAAGCTGCCGAGCTGCCAGAGATCTATGACCTGGTGACCAGCTTGCCCACCATTGTTGTGGTAGACCACATGGGGCGTCCAGACGTCACCGGGGACGTTGATGGACCAGAGTTTCAGCAGTTCGTGCAATTGATGGACAACCACCCTAACTTCTGGACCAAGGTGAGCTGCCCTGAACGCCTCTCAGTTCATGGCCCGGACGGTTATGACGACGTTGTTCCTTTTGCCAGGTATCTGGTAGAACGGTTTCCAGATCGTGTGTTGTGGGGCACGGATTGGCCGCATCCGAACATGAAGTCTCACATGCCCGACGATGGCAAACTGGTAGATATCATCCCGCGTATTGCACCGACTGATGCGCTCCAAACCGCTCTGCTTGTGGACAACCCGATGCGGCTTTACTGGTCGGATGTGTAATCCGCTCGACCAGATCGAGCGTGCTGTTTAGACAGTCTTTGGCGTCTTTGCTTCGTCCAGGTTCTGCTCAGAGCCATCGTCTACAGACGTTGAATCGGCGTCCGGCGCGCTCGCATCTGCTTCGGCAAGAATGTTCTCAAATCCTGGCCAAGATATTACTTCGTCGACAAGATCGGAACTGACAATACCTTGTTTAGCCGCCTGGGCAAAAAGTAGACGTGGTCCAGGTGCACTTAATCCCTGTTGAATATTAGCCTTAATTGCATTCCAGCGAGCATCGGGCAGCATATCGCCGCTTCGCAGACTCCACATCGACTCCCAGAGGTAGAAATACTGCAGGATCAGCATGCGATATTGATATTCGCGGTCTGGACTGAAACCGTCCAGACCGGAATACCCTTCCCGCGCAAGGGCCGCGACGTCTTCATTCTGCATCATCGCGCCATGCAACTGGCCATAGGAGTGCACAAATGCGGTCGTCGCATTAACCGAGGTGCTTTTGGTATTCGTGGAAATCTGCCGCCCGAGATAAATCAGCGACAGGATCACACCGAGCGCTCCGATGAGCTCTCCGATGGCGCCCAGTGCATCCCAATTTATTTCCATTTAAGTCAGTCTTCTTGTAGGCGTTTGTGCAGCGATTGTGTCGCAAATGGCCACTTCAACGCGGGTAGCTCTCGATTCTGCGCTGGTACGATCGACTGCGGAAAATCGAAAACATTGCCACGATCAAATGCCGTTTTCACATACTGCAATATGAGATAAGTATACCGGTCCCAATAGCGGTTCTGCCAACCATCCAGATCTTGAATGGGATAGTCCTGATAGACGCGCCCTGAAAGGTATGGATTGGCGATACCCGCGTTTGTTGAGTAGTTAATGAATCCATCCAGAAACGCCTGTGCGTCTGCTTGTTGCGACGGATCTTCCCAGAATACGTCGCAGATAAAGTCGCAGTATTCGTTTCGGTGCATGAACGCGTTGCTCGTCCCTGGCTTGGCCACTTTGCCGCCGTAAGGTTCAATGACAAACTGATCAAATTCTCTCGGCGATTTTGCGAGATAGTCCAAAAGTACCTGCCACTCGGCGACACTCAGGGGTTTGGACATATAGCCGCATCGCTTGTTTTCATACAGCGTTTTGCCCAACGGGTTAGGGGGTGATGGCAGCTTGGATAACAGATTGTCATTGCAATAGTTGTAACCGCCTGAGCCTTGCCAGCTGGTCTCAGGGTTGCCAATAGCTGTGAGGCTTTTGATTTCGTCCTGGATGCTGCCCGGACCGCTATACATCATTGGCACCACAACCCGACGATCCTGCAGACTGCCGAACGAACAAACGAGCACCTGATAACCGAGCTGCGGATGCCCCTGAGTCATGTATTCGTTCTGCAGCGTGGCCAATACCTCTGCTGCGGATTCAAACTTCCACACCAGGGTCAGACCCTGATAAGTGGTATCCGGCCAGACCGCAACCTCAGCCTCGAGCAGCACCCCGAAGTTGTTGCCGGTGCCGCCGCGCACCGCCCAGAAGAGTTCTGGAAATACCGTGTCGTTGGCGACCACAATCGACCCATCGGCGAGCATGACCGTAACAGCCGTAACCGTGTCGCAGCTCATTCCGAATTGGCGCGAGGTAAAGCCGTAACCACCCCCCTGCATGTAGCCGCCGTAGCCTACCGAGGGGCAGCCACCGGTGACGGTCTGCAGCTTGTTTGCTGCCAGAAAGTTCAGCACGGTCTGCAACGACGCACCGCCCCCAATGGCAATTCGGTCTGAGCTCACCCGCCTGACGGAGTTGAGCGCACTGATGTCCAGCACCCACTCATAGCTGGCTTCAGAAAAACCTGCCGTACTATGGCCGCCGCCTCGAATTCTGAATGACGCACCCTGTGCCTGAGCCTGCTGCAGAATGAACGCAACATCGTCATAGGTGTTGCAGTACGCAATGAGCGACGGATAGTAGTTGAAGTAGGGATTATCCAAGGCCCGATCTTTGTCGTAATCAGGGGAGTTCGGCAGAACAATTTTCCCCGAAAAATCAGCCACCATCTGGATAGTTTTTTTACGCTTGAGTCCCCGCTTCTTGAAGAACTTTTTACTCTTCTGTTGGAGAGACTCCACCTGACGGTGACGCGCCTTTATGAGCGGATCGTGATATCGCATCAGCCTGCCCCCTGACAATCATCGGGAATCTTAAACACCCCTGGATCGAACGGCGGTGGATTGCCGTTGTAGTCGAAGTAATCTGTGAGGATCAGCATCACATCCGCCAGCTGGGGCACTTCGATAAATGTGACCGCTTCATTCTGCGTGGTGTACCAGATCCAGAAGTAGCGAGGTGGTTGCGATGGCAGCACAGTAATCTGGGTGGTCTTACCCGGGCTGAGGTCAGGATTGTTGTTGATCAGACCCTTAACCAGCCCCCCGTCCACCGTCGGCCAGTTGGGTTTGAGCAAACCTACAGGAAGCTGCTTCAAACACTTGTGTGTCCCCGTAGCAGTGTTCCATTCCACAAGGTACGTTCGATCGCCTGTCAGATAGGTGTCCAGCAATGTGTCAGGCCCGGCCGAAAATTCTGTGAGCATGCGTTGAATGGACCAGTCATAACGCACCGCTGTCGGATAGCTTGCGGGCTTATCGGTCAGGGTGGTCAGCGCTGTCATGTACAAACGCTCTGGCCAGTACGGCAGCGGTGCTGAGCCTGGCGGTGGTTCAATCCCAGGGATCAACTGCTGTATACGCGCCAGCAGCTGATCACGCGAGAAATCAGGTTTAGAGACCTGCATGGCGTGTTCAAGGTCCGGACCGGTCTCAAACTTGAGATGAGCGCCTGCTTTGGCTTCTTTTTCGGCACTTTCTCTGTAGGCGCCCAGATCTGTCGCCGTAACCGCGTCAAACGTTGGAAAGTGCACGAGGCAAGCAGTGCCGATGATGGGGATGCGGAAATCATTGGTTTGGTTCACAAACATCATCCGCCAGGGCAAACCGTTATCAACTCTGTAGTTAAACAGGTTGCTGACCTCTATCTGGTGATGCGGCGGTGGATTCTGATAGCCGTTGGTACCAATCGTTTGCGCAATCCACCACACACAATTCTGTGTGAGTACCTGCTGCGTACCTAGAGCTGGTAACGTCTTACCCGCTAAGAAGCCCGGCGCGGGCGTGTTTACGTCGGTGTCGTACGGACCGTAATACGCCGTTGGCGGACCACCTGGTGTCGCAGATTCCACCAGATAAGCCCCGGAGGGAGTAAAGAAAAAGTCGATGTAGCCATCTTCCAACCCGTAAACGGTGACCCGCATGGACTGTATGTACCAGTCGTATGTGATTTCGCAAATGAGAAGCTGCGTATCCGAAAAGGGTGTCAGCAGCGCCACGCCCTGCCATTGCATTGGCAGGTCTACGGGTTGTGACCCGCCATACCACGGATTGAAAGTGGGTGGTCCCGGTAACGTCTCGGCCATGTCGTCTTCCCCTGCTTGCGACTATTTGTCAATAAATCTAACAACAAAACGGACGGAACTGAAGCAGAGACTTCGCGAGCCTTTCTTGGGTTTTTATTGGGAAAATGGTAGCCCCGGCAGGAATCGAAAACCCCTACCTCATAGGCTTTTCGGGCTGATTCGGATTCCGTCCCAACACCTCTTCAATGCGCAACATCTTTGGCTAGGATTTTGTTTAGACCATTGAAGCTGATCACCTCGAAACCAGAGAAAACACGAAAGCCGAAGAGAAGCCATTCCTATTTGGCGTTCACATCCCTGATCCCAGGCTGCTTCGACTGGTGTTAGCAAATTCACGGTCGGCGGGAGCAAATATTAAGCCGTGAGTGTGCCATTTACGTGTGCGTTGATTGGACCTTCTGCAATCGTTTTCTCATCAAAACTCCGGATCGCACGTGTCGAGTTCGAGCTCACAGGCCCGAGCGTTGATACGTTGTTGAGCTACTCGGAGTGGTGGGCAGCCTCCATTGATTATCTCCCCATCGGCGACAGCTCCACCAGCTTCAACGAGGCGGTATATACACCATGGATAACCTTCCCTCTCAACTGTAACGAGGTGGTGCGCCGTCGTGTTGGTAATTCTGTCCTTTTCCTCAACGAAGGGAATCGAATGCTCTAGCACATAGTCTGCATCTATGCGGTTTACGTGGTGCACAGGGGTGTAGGCAACCACCCAACCTTCGTTCAAGAAAATCCAAGTCATTGTTTGATCATCAACACCATATCCAGTCAATGGACCGTAGCCTAGCCATGGATACCCAATCTTCTTCCAGACTGAAAAGGTGGATTCGTAGTTACGAGCGATCACCAGTCGATCCCATTCGAAATCCGTATGGCGACGAATGTGGAGCTTGCCGGTTTCTCTGATCTCACTGGCGAATAGAGGGACAATGTCCCTCCGTTCGTCTCCAGTCCCGAGTGTCGCGAGGATGAACCAAAAAAGTGGTCCTGTGATGATTAGGACACAGAAAACCACCCACACTTTTTTCACGGGCATGTCCGGGGCGGTTCGTTTATGAAAGCAGAGTTGGCATTGACCTGGCTTTCGATCACGTTCACTAGAAAAGGTGATCCATTAATTGCAGCTAGTGACCTCCCAAGCGCATTAAAATGTTGGTCCATCGCGGCACCTTCGTTGCCTTCGAATGCTTCACGTGCGTTACCGATTGCTTCAGCTGCTGCAGACCCACAACCCAGAGAAACGATCCATTGCCACGTAGTATGTTCAAATGCATTTTGAGCGCTTTCATCGTTAGGTGTGGGGCAGTGTTTAAGGGCCTGTATTCTAGCCGTCACCAAAGCACCCATCGAGGTTGGTCCGCAACCGTTGTTAATGTAGTAATTGACCTCATTTGTACTCATGCGATAAAAGCACCGCGGCCCGTTTGTCCGGCATCCAATGATGATATACCCATCTTCACTCGAGATATCGATGTCTCCGCCGTCATCGTCACCTTCCACACAGATCTTTTCGTAAGGATCTTCTACGGGCACTTGTCCTTCGGCGCAATCACCATTGGCATCTGGGTTAGCTAGGACATCTGGATCGTCGCTATCAAAGAAAACCATTCTGACGTTGTCTATTGGATTGATGTCAAGGTCGAAATACGATTTGAAACAAATAGTGCCCGTTAGCCAGCTATTTAGGCACTCTCTCACCTCAACGTTGTGGGTTCCTTCATCGAAGTCATAGTACCCTTCCGAATCTTTGGGCACCATCGCACCGTTTTCCCACAAGCTCGCCCCAGCATTGCAACCGTAAGTACATTTGAAATTGAATTTGAATCGACCACTAGTTCTGAAGATCGGTATCGGTGTTGGAGTGGGATATACTGTGCCCTCGATCTGATCAGGATCACCCACCTCGAAGTCCTCTCCGTCGAAAATCCTGTCCAGCTTCTCAAACTTCGCTTGCATTGCGGCATTCTGTGCAGCAGTACGTTGCTCTGCGATGGATTGAATGATGGCGTCGCTCAAAGCAAAGCGTACACTTGGATATTCGATAAGGAGATTGTCGGTGTATACCTCAAAATCTACAAAGTCACAAAAACCGCCGACAAAGTTCGGTTCGCTCAAACAGCCGTACTCATAGGCAGACGCTTGATGCGATCCAAAAAAAACGAGCACCGAAAGTAAAAGAGAAAAAGAGTTTTTCATTAGGCATCTCCGTTGCAAATTTGACTGAGGGAGCGGCCAATACTTCTCGTTAGACTTCTTCCTTACTCCCCGCCTACCGACGTTACACAAAATCTAGAGACTTCAACAATAGGACATTTCCTACACAGAAATAGGGAGCGGGATAACCGTCCAACTCAACAACGAATGTTGGCAAGTGGTGTTGGTATTCTCGTCCAGGACTGCGCCATCTACATGCGAGAACTTTCCGGACGAGCAATGGTTAGTATGATTGTCGAACAAATTGCGCCTTGGGCAATCGGACTTTTGTTTGTCGTCTTTGGCGTTCAGTTGGCTGGTATGGCTATCTGGACTGGAATACCAAGTGCTACTCTCTGATATTGGGAAAGATGTTCTTTGGAGTCGGGTTCCTTGCAGCGTTGCGTGGGCTCTATGAGCTGTTTGTGCAGGTACTCGCCCGACAACAAAGCGCAACGCGTGGATTTGGCTGTCTATGTGCCATTGGTTCTGCTTGTGTTGTTCGTTACCGCACCACGGTGGTTACCCTGGATACTTTGATGTCTACCTGGCGGTGGTCAGCTTTTTCTTGGGAGCCAGCGAACTTTGTTCGCACGGCCAGACACTAATACCTTTATCCTAGGATCTGGTCGGGCTCCAGACTTGCTCGCAGTAGTCTATTCTTAGCTACTCTTCCGGACTTTCTTCATTCTCTGTAGGAAGAAACACACGCAAATCAGGGACCGCACTGCATAGGCACTATCGTATGAAAGTAACCATCAAAGGTCCCATGGGTGCCGGTGAATACACGAAGGTCGACTAACGATTGGGATTTTCTTCGAGGTTCGCATCTTTGAACTGGATGGTAGGTGGCACGGTCAGCGGTAAAGTGCGGACGCCATTAATCAGACTCAAGTAGTCGGATACGAAACCGCTACAGAGTATGTATTGACGTGTGTGATGCTTACCCGCCTCTTGATTCATGGTTTCGAATTCTTGTATCGCATCAGATCCTGTAGTAGCAATCAATTGCCTGAGATCGTCATTGTCGATGGCCCACAGGTGTTTAAGGTAGCCGCCTAGAATTTTTCCACTTTCGGGTGGCTTACCGGTTGTCGCTACGGCGAGTAGCTCAAGCACCGCATCATCCAAAGCTTCAATCATCTGATTCAAAGCCTCAGTTCTACGGTCTAGTGTCTGTAACTCTTTTGCGTTTTTGTGATCAAGAACCCTTGCCTTTTCGTGATGTTCTAAGCTCCTCAAGAACTGTCGGTGTTGAGCATACATACCAATCAGCGCAACTATCACAGCGAACCCCCCACCGATCGCAGCCCCCCAAAGTGCGTCTAAGCTTCCTGCGCTGTTTGCACAATCGCAAATGGCTTCCGCCACCTTAGGGATAGTCTTTTCGTTCATTTGTTGATTGCTCCAGGTGTAGCAACCTGCAACTCAGAATATTTGGGTACTGTTCGATTTTCTCGACCTGGTTGACCGTTAGGCATGGGCGTAGTTTTCCACTGGCTAAATTCGTAAGGTCCTAATCCAAAGTCACGACGCCGACCGCCAACCGATGCTCGCAAATGGTAGCCCCGGCAGGAATCGAACCTGCATCTACCGCTTAGGAGGCGGTCGTTCTATCCATTGAACTACGAGGCCGTTGTGGGGACCGCATTCTACGGTGCGTAGCGCTCAACCTCCACCAGACAGGTGCCGGAACTCGGACCTTGAGCCAAACTCGATGTGCCCATATCTTTGGTAAGCACGTTCGGATTTCCACCCAGTTCCAGCGACTTCTCGCTTGCGGGATCTGACGGTCGGAACCAGGCACCGGTCGGCAGCGCGACGACGTCAGCACGAATTCGATCATCCAGTTTGACCCCGGCCAGGCATGCACCTCGGTCATTAAATACCCTCACAATGTCACCCGCAGAGATGCCCCGTGATGCTGCCGTTGCCGGATGCATCGTCATGATCTCGTGTCCATCAATCTTCGACGCGTGCGCGTGGTCGGTATGATCGAACTGGCTGTGGAGGCGATGACCCGGCTGCGGAGACAAGAGCGCCAACGGGAAGCGTTCAACCATCCCAGCGCCCAGTCGTTCGAACGGCTCCATCCAGGTCGCGTGACCAGGGCAGTCAACGTAGCCAAAACCAGCGACCTCATCGCTGTAGAGCTCGATCTTGCCTGAGGGGGTAGACAACGGCGCAGTCTCTGGCGCGTTACGAAATGCTCCCAGGAAGACAGGCCGACTTGGCAACTCCGGAATGCGATAGGCCTTCTTTGCCCAGAACTCATCAAACGCAGGGAGTTCAAACCCTTCTCCTTCGGCCGCCTTAGCGGAACGTTCCCACATGTGCGCCAACCACTCGCGATCGTTGCGTCCTTCGGTGAACGCATCGGCAACATCCAGCCGTTCTGCCAGACCTTTAAAAATTTCATAATCTGAGCGCGCGTCAAACTGTGGCGGTATTACGCGCTCCATAGCGTGGGCATAGGGGTCATGGCTGGAAGCACAAATATCCTCTCGCTCAAGTTGTGTCGTCGCCGGAAAGACAATGTCAGCCCACCTTGCAACCGGCGTCCACCAGGGTTCGTTGACGATCACCGTGTCCGGTTGACGCCAGGCTTCGCACAGTCTGTTGAGGTCCTGATGATGGTGAAATGGATTACCGCCAGCCCAGTAGATAAGTTTGGTGTCGGGGAACGTTATGCTTCTGCCGTCGTAGCTGATCGTCTCACCTGGGTTGAGGAGCATATCGGCAATCCGCGCGACCGGAATGGCAAATCCCGTTGGATTACGGCCTTTGCTGAGCGCAGCCCAGTTAAATCGCCGCCACGGGCTACCCACAAATCCCTCCGCGCCGTAACCAAAGCCAAAACCTCGACCGGGCAAACCCACCTGCCCCAACATGGCGGCTAAGGTGACCGTCATCCAGTACGGTTGTTCACCATGATGGGCACGCTGCAAGGACCATGCTGTACAAACAAAGGTTTTAGCTGCAGCCATTTTACGTGCCAGCGAGGCAATCTCTGTCGCACTGACATCGCAGATTTCCTGCGCCCATGCAGGGGTTTTCGGGATGCCATCACTCTCGCCCAAAACATAGGCTTTTACCCGCTCCCAACCTACGCAGTGGCTCGTGAGAAACGCCTCGTCTGCAAGGCCTTCACTGACCAGCACATGCGCAATGCCCAGCATCATCGCCACATCCGTACCCGGACGCGGTGCCAACCACGAGCCCTCGGGAAGATCTGATCCAAGGGGCGACACATTGACAAATTCCACACCTCGCGCAAGCGCTTGATTCACGCCGTCAAACGAACTGTGCTCCGTGATCCCGCCATAGGCGACCTGCGTATTGCGCAACGGTATACCGCCGAACGCCACCACCAGTTCAGCGTTTTCAGCAATTTCACCCCAGGTGGGCTGTTCCAACTCGATCCGGTGCCAGTAGTCCACTACATGAGGCAGGATCACTTGCGCAGCAGCGGTGCTGTAACTGTTCATGGCGCGGGTACTGCCGCCTACCAGGTTGATGAAGCGGTGCAATTGCGACTGAGCGTGATTAAACCGCCCTGCGGAGGCCCATCCGTATGAACCGGCAAAAATGGAGGTATTGCCAAAGTCTTTACGTACACGGTCGATCTCACCGGCAGCCAGATCCAGAGCTTCATCCCAGGGCACCTCGACAAACTCGTCGGCACCGCGTTTGCCGCGGTCACGGTGCGCCAACCAACCTTTGCGCACAGCGGGCTTGCGAATACGTTCCTTGCTCACCACACCGTCCACAAGGGCATCACCCAGTGGCGAAGGATGTGGATCCTCAGCAATCCCTTCTACAGCGACAATCTGTTCCCCATCGACGGTGACGTCGTACACACCCCATTGGGTCGCGGTTCGATACTTCACGAAATCTCGTTTATGCTCATGGTCCGACTAATGTATCGGGGAAAAGTCATGCTGAAAACCTTCATTACGGCCCTACTTTTGATCGCCTTCATGGGCTTCTCTGGCGCCAGTGCGGCAAACATGCAACCCGCGATGATCGGCAGTCACGAAGATTCCCTGGCCAATCGCATCAAGTTTCCAAACGTCGAGGGCAACAATACCTGGTTTGTCCGATGCGAAGCCAAAGTGTTACCCGCTGGCAGCGTGGAAGAAGTCGGCTGCTACAGCGACGACAAAGTACCCGAAGCTTTCGCCCGCGCAGTCTCTCTGGGGGCAAATAACGCCACCATGACCCCTGCCAAGGTTGATGGGGAAAATGTCAGCGTTCTCGCTCTCTTCTCCGTGGTTTTCAAACAACAGGACGGACAGCGCGTTGTCGCAGTGGTGCCCAATCACGGCACCAATGCAAAAGCCCTGGGGATGAACTACATTGCGCCACAACGATACGGCCGGGGGAACCGCTATCACCCACGTGGAGAAGTTGGGTTGCTGTGGATCGACGCGAAGATGGGTGCTGACGGCAAAGCGTCTGACATCTCTTATATCCGCACGAAGTGGAGCAACAAAGAAGGTGAGCGCTACGCCAAACGCTACATCAAGGACAACACCTTCATCCCGGGTCACCAGAACGGTGAACCGACGGAAATGCGTTTCGTAAAACCTATCTACGGCTACCGCAATGGCTTTCTAGTGGACGTTGGCTCCAGCAAATGCGGCGACTCGACACTCCAGTGCGATGAAGTATCCAACGCCACGGGTAAACCACGGTTTGTTTTCGACGATTAGTTAAGCGCTTACGCTCGATATCGTTCCGGTATCGGAAACTTGAAGACGCGCGCCGCGTTGCCACCCAGCACCTTGGCTCGCTCTTCATCGTTCAACGCCCCCATCGTACGCTCGATCGCTTGAGCTGAATGAGGCCAGGTGCCTTCATGATGGGGGAAGTCATTCGCCCACATGAAGTTGTCAATCAGGCCATGCTCGCGTGCGAGGTCCAAGCCCGCCTTGTCTTCCTGAAAACTCGCAAAACCGTTCATTTTGAAGTACTCACTGGGCAGGTATTTGAGCTTTGGGCGCACCCACATATGGTGTTTTCTGTAAGCTTCATCCAACGCCTGCAGCGCCCATGCCACCCAGCCGATCCCAGCTTCTATGCTGCCGAACACAAGCTTGGGAAATCGATCGAGCACACCGGATGCACAGAGGTTGGCAATCGGTTCCATAGTCGGCGCAAGAGAGTGTACCGCGTAGTTGATAACCGCCCCGCCGTTGCCTCTCGATGTGCGCGGATCGCGCCCGGTAGAAACATGGAAAGTCATCGGGAGATCCACATCCTGGATACAGGCCCACAACGGATCAAATTCGGGCAGGTTGTAGTTAAGATCCTCATGGTTTGGCGCGCCCCACACCGGTTTGCAGGGCAATGACAAGCCTCTGAAGCCGAGTTTTGCGCACCGCTGAATCTCCTCTATCGCGCCTTCAATATCGCCCGCTGCAATACAAGCCATCGGCGCCAGACGATCGTTATACTCGCCAAACTCTTCCCAAGCCCACTCGTTCCAGGCGCGACACATCATCTGACTGAACTCGGCATCAGGTGTGGCCCAGATCGTCAAACCCAGATTGGGAAAAAGGATCTCCGCATCTACTCCATCCAAGGCCAGATCTTTCACACGCGCGTCCGGTGAACGACCGGATTGATTGCGAAAGAGATCCTCGCCTTCGAGCGGGGTCAGATTGATTTTGGTGGGGCGAAATCCTTCGGTCTTCTGGAACTGCTCGCCCTTGTCGCTGCGTGAAACACCGGGCAGGCGGTGGTGGTATTCCTCCGGCACACGCTTTATCCAAAGATCCTTGGGTTCCTGCACATGTCCGTCAGCGGAGACCATAAAGTACTTATTTTCCGCATCAGGGTATGGGCTGCGTTCCCACGACTGGCTCGCGCCATCCGTCTCTAACCGCCAGACATTGTGCTCATCCGGGTGTGGAATCTGCGCTTCACTCATTGGCTTCTCCCCCTAAATAAGTAACATTGAAGGCCAGATTGTAGAGCGAATGGGAAGGTTTTGCCTAGCTGCCGAGGCGGTACCGGAGTTTCATGACAAACTGCTCGCCCACAGGCTCATCATATGCATCTTGAAAAAGATCAGTGAAACTCATCGGCGTTGTAGATTGCTGGCCGTTCAGCGTGTAGACGAGGAATAGCTCCGAGAGTGGTGCAATTTCCCAACGATACCGTAATTGGACGTTAACCCGGGAAATGGCGAAGTCTGCTGACTCTGGCGTTGGTCTCGGCACCTCGATCAGCTCCCCTGGCATGTCAGGTACCAGGTAAAAATCTCGCTCCAGCGCTTTGATTCCCACCCACTGAGCGCTCAGACGCACTTGTTGTTTTGCCGTCAGAAAATAGTCCAGGTTCAACCGAGGCCGCCACTCACGGGTTTGGAAGGTGGCGAAGTCTCTGTCTCCCTGCCAAAGCAACCAGCCATCGCGCTTACGATACTCGGCGGATGCGCCGACGTTAATCTGGTCTATCGGGCGCCACACAACGCCCAACCGGCCTTGTACAAGCTCGCCACCCAGCACTTCCTGGTCATGGTTCAAACCCACCTCGTAGGAGAGGCGTTTTGAGGTATCTGTTGAGTACTGCGCTGACAGGGCGGAACGCCCATCAATTTCGAAAGTACCGTTACCGCGCGAATCCCGGTCCTCGTCGCGTGCTGGAAAGTAGGCTAAGCCAAAGCGCAGTTCGTCCCGGTTGTTCAGATTGAAACGCAGGCGTGTGCCGAATCCTTTGCGCGTTTTTTCACCGGCACCGTTTTCCTCATATTCAGCAAATCCGTTCACTCTGGCATTGCGCACCCACGAGAGATCCGATCGGTTGTATTCCATGAACGTGCGCACATTTGTCATATCGTTGCGCCGTTGGAACCCGAGCTCATTGATATCGATAGTGTCATCGAAGTGCGTGATGCCTACGCCGTATTCCAGTCCCTGGCGGGGATTGAAACGCACATCAACATACCCACCGGACCCGGTGCCCTCCTCATCCAGGTCTGAATGCAGGAGCTGTCCATCCACCTTTACACCACCGCCTGCACTCAGATAGTGGTAGTCCACGCCGTGCACGGTGGCATCTCCTGATGTGTGTTGTGCAAGCGTGGAGATGGTGCCAATTGCTCGGTAGGAGCCATCAGATCCTTTGTCTTCAAAGAGAAAGCGTGCAACGCCATAGTCGCTGCCGTCCTGGTAGTAGTGCAGGCCATCGTCACCGTCAAACTTGGCTTCATCCTCGCTGGCGCTCAATAGCCCATAGCGCACCTTGCCAACCTGGCCTACAGCCTTCACCGCTGCAATCAATTCTATCGGCTGGCCCAATTCCCGATCAGGGATCTCAACCGTATCCGGCACATCCGGCGCCTTGGCACTGCCACCGATGCGCCGCGTGTTCAAAACAGTCAGCGGCTCACCATTACGACCACTCGCCCGTGGGGTGGTATCAAACACTTCCGTGCCTTCCTTAAAAAACAGTCGCTTTTCGGGGAAGAAGGTCTCAAACGCGCTCAGGTTAACAATGACATCGTCGCTTTCTACGTTGCCGAAGTCAGGATTGAGTGTGGCTGTCAGCTGGAAATTTGTGGACGGTCGCCAGAAAACGTCGGTACCGAATTTGGATTGTGTAAACCCTTCCACCTCATCCATAGTCACCGAAGCGTAGGGAAAGATGCTCCACTGCTGCCTTGGATCAACATCGTTTAGCGTCAGCGGCTGCAAGGCAGACATAAACAGCGGTTGCGTAAAGGGCAGAGCCGGTACCGCCCAACGTTCGTCCAGATAGGCCACTTTTCGCGAGGCATAGGCATTCAGTACGCGTTCACCCGATTGTTTTGGCATCGCCATCTGCGACCAGGGCAGAAAAATTTCAGCATTCCAACCAGATTCCGTGGGCGCCGTCCCGCCCAGCCACGCGCCGTCCCAGTCGCCGCTGAACTGCCGTTCAGGCAGTACCGTGCCGTCGGTCTGATTGCCACCCAGAGCGAGGTTGACCCAGTATCCATAGCGCCCCTCGCCGGATGTGTCGAGGGTGATCCCCACGTTGTCGCGATTTAACCGCCCCTGGTCACGTCCTGAGTACCATGTCACCAGGGTGGCTGGGGGTTGTTCCATTTCAAAGGAGGCATATAAGCCTTTTTCCGTATAGAACATTTTCACAATGGTTTGGAATTCAGGCGTAACACCTGTATCGGGGTCGACCACGGTAAAGCTGTCCACGCCCGGTATCTGCGCCCACTGTGCCTCATCGAGCTGACCGTCGATGGTGATTTTGATGTCTGATTCGTTGAAGCGCGCGAGGGGGATGGGGTTGCCAACATCGATGAGTAGTTGGCCAGGCGGGGTTCCTGTCTCTAACGGAGGATCACTGCCCGAATCCGCGATCAATGATTCCCCCGCATCCTGAGTGTTGAAGCTGGCATCGCGGCGCAGTTTATTCAGGCGATACCCATCCGGGGCTTCTTCGATCAATTCAGGAACCTTGCCCGCCTCGGTTTCACTTTCTGCATCATAGGACTCGCCCGTTGTGTCCAGCTCGCGGTACAACTCATCCGTATCATCAAAGTTGTACTCTGCATCCAACGCGGGCAGGTCATCTTCGTAGCTTGAGGTGGAAATTGCGGAGGAGCTGGTACTGACGGTATTGGATGAGAAAGTCTCTGACTGGCCCGCCCACATCCAGGCACCGTTAAAGCCCAGGCTCTGTGCAGATTGAACACGTGACTCTGCGATGTCCCGGGTGAGGAACGGGCCTGCAGCAACCCGATAGAAGTATCCGTTGGGCGTATCCACGCCCAAAACTGCAAAACTCTCGCTCATCATATCTCTGGCACTGGTCATTGCACGTTCCGCATTTTCCGCAGTTTTATAGCTGCCTACGGAAACCCAGAATTGCTGCTCAGCAAACGCTTGGGTACCCGACAATGCGAACAAACAAATGAACCAACTCAGAGCTTTAAGTCGCAAACGTGCCTCGCTTAAGGAGAGAGTTACACAGGAGAGATAACGAAATTCTAGCAGCCGGACCAGACAATTACCATTGGAGCGGCTGAAATGACGCCCTTAAGTGCCTAAAAGATAAGGAGTTTAGGTTAGAACTAGCCCGCGAAGAGAATCATGATACCGGCCGCGACCGCTGAACCGATCACCCCGGCAACGTTGGGTCCCATCGCGTGCATCAACAGGAAGTTCTGTGGATTGGCTTCCAGACCCACTTTGTTGGCGACCCGTGCAGCCATCGGTACCGCGGATACACCCGCCGCGCCAATCAGCGGATTGATCGGCGTTTTGCTGAGTTTGTTCATGGCTTTGGCCATCAGCACACCGCTGGCAGTTCCGATGGCGAAGGCCACCATGCCGAGCAGCAGGATGCCGATGGTGCTGGCAGACAAAAACACTTCTGCCTGCAACTTGGACCCGACTGCCAGGCCAAGGAATATCGTGACGATATTGATCAACGAGTTTTGCGCAGTATCGCTCAAACGATCCACGACCCCACACTCGCGCATGAGGTTGCCAAAACAGAACATGCCCAGAAGCGGCGCGGCTGAGGGTAACAAGAGCGCTATGAGCAAGAGTAGCAACAGCGGAAAAACGATCTTTTCCAGCTTTGATACTTCCCGCAGCTGGGTCATTTGAATAGCTCGTTCAGATTTGGAAGTGAGCGCCTTCATGATGGGCGGCTGAATTATCGGCACCAGCGCCATATACGAATAGGCGGCCACCGCTATGGCACCCAGAAGGTCTGGTGATAACTTCCCGGCAACATAAATAGCTGTAGGACCATCCGCCCCACCGATGATCGCTATTGCAGCAGCTTCTTTCAGACTGAAGTCCATCAGCCCGAGTTCGGTTAATCCCAGCGCTCCTAACAAGGTTGCGAATATCCCGAATTGCGCGGCTGCACCGAGAAAGAGCGTGCGTGGATTGGCGAGCAAAGGGCCAAAATCTGTCATGGCCCCAACACCCATAAAAATAATCAGCGGAAAAGCGCCTGTTTCGATCCCCACTTTGTAGACGAGATACAGGAGCCCATCGCCAGTCGCGATCTCCACACCAGGGATGTTGCTCAGTATCCCACCAAACCCGATGGTGACCAGCAGCAGCGGCTCAAACTTTTTCGCGATGGCGAGGTAGAGTAATAAAAGCCCCACACAGATCATGACAAACTGACCGCCGGTCAGCTGGTAAAGCCCGGAGGCGTGCCAAAGCTGTGTGATGAGGTCCATGGCTAACCTATGGTGACGAGCGCGTCGCCCACCTGCACGGAATCACCTTCAGCGATGTGAACGTCGCTCACCGTACCGGCTGCAGGCGCACTGACCTCTGTTTCCATCTTCATCGCTTCGAGCACCACCACGGTTTCACCCTCAGCAACCGCCTGTCCCGGACTCACCAGGACCTTGAAGACGTTACCTGCCAAAGGTGAGTGCAGCGGAGATCCACCGGCAGGTGCCGCTGGTTGTGGCGGCGCGGCAGATGGGCTGGCCGCAGGGGTGGCTTGAACGTCGCCACCCTCAGAAACTTCCACCGTGAAGGGTTTGCCGTTCACCTTCACTGTATAGGTGGCCGGTCCGCTGGCGGTTGGCGCTGCTGCAGTAGATGCAACAGCAGCTGGGCTTGGTTCCGGCTCTGTGCCTGGCACAGGTTCAAACGCACTCGGGTCACCCCTGTTTTCAAGGAACTTTAAACCGACCTGGTTAAAGAGCGCATAGGTGAGCACATCGTCGATGACATCATCAGCCAGCTGAATGTTCTTTTCCTGTGCCAACGATTCAAGTTCGCGGGTAAGCGACTCGACTTCTGGGTCGATAAGATCTGCGGGCCGACAGGTGATCGGCTCGCCGCCATCCAGCACTTTGGCCTGGATCTCTGCATCTACGGGCGCGATGGTAGCCCCATACTCGCCTTTTAGTACCCCGGCGGTTTCCTTAGTGATGGTCTTGTAGCGCTCACCCATCAGGACATTGATAACCGATTGGGTGCCAACAATCTGCGAGGTGGGCGTTACCAGCGGTATGTAGCCCAGCTCTTCGCGCACGCGTGGGATTTCTTCCAGGACCTGATCCAATTTGTCCGTCGCGTTTTGTTCGCGCAGCTGATTTTCAAGGTTGGTGAGCATGCCGCCTGGAACTTGAGCAACCAGGATGCGGCTATCCACACCGCGCAGGCTGCCTTCAAACTTGGCGTATTTCTTGCGCACTTCGCGGAAATAGGCAGCCACCTCTTCAAGCGCAACCAGATCCAGTCCGGTATCTCGGTCCGTGTCCTCGAGGATCGCAACCAACGATTCCGTGGCGCTGTGACCATAGGTCATGCTCATAGATGAAATGGCGGTATCCACGTTATCGATACCTGCCTCCGCAGCCTTCAAGTAGGTGCTTGTGGACATGCCCGTCGTAGCGTGGCACTGCATGTGTATCGGTATCGACAGAGCGGCCTTCAGTTTGGTGATGAGCTCATACGCGGTGTAGGGTTTCAGGAGCCCCGCCATGTCTTTGATACAGAGGCTATGCGCCCCCATATCTTCAATCTGCTTGGATAGATCCACCCACAGATCGATGGTGTGCAGCGGGCTTACTGTGTAAGAGATTGTGCCTTGCGCGTGCTTGTCAACGGCGATGGTTGCGCGGATTGCGGTTTCCAGATTGCGCATGTCGTTCATGGCATCAAAGATGCGGAACACATCTACCCCGTTTACAGCCGCCCGTTCGACAAACTTTTCTACAACATCATCGGCGTAGTGGCGGTATCCCAGGATGTTCTGACCGCGAAACAACATTTGCTGCGGCGTGTTGGGCATTGCTTCTTTCAACAGGCGAATGCGCTCCCATGGGTCTTCACCCAGGTAGCGAATACACGCATCAAAGGTAGCCCCACCCCAGGACTCCAGCGACCAGAAGCCGATTTTGTCCAGCTTAGGCGCGATCGGCAGCATGTCCTCTATACGCATGCGCGTGGCGAGCAAGCTTTGATGTGCATCGCGCAGGATCACATCGGTGATGCCTAGTTTAGTCATCTATTTTCCTTGAGTGTCTGACTGCCGTTGTTTAGCCCGGTGCAGATGAATCGCTGCCGTTATCGCCGCGAGTTCCTCGGCTTCGCTGCTGCTCTCTGCCGGGCTTGCAGGGATCGGCGCAAATTTATTAACCAGCCATGACATCCAGGTGGTGGCAAATACCAGCAAGGTCAGAAACACAAACACGGTGCCCATGCCGACCAGCATAAGTTCAGTGCCTTGTGAAAGAAGTGATGTCATTTGTTCTATTGGACCGGTGGGCCGAAAAAAGCGCGCAATTATAGCCAAATATTAGCTCGCGACACATGCCCTGCACGTTTCAACCGAATCGAGCCTTCGGCAGCACTCTTCAGCGCCCTTTCAATGCGATATAGCCGCCTGTGATGACCGCCGCTCCGCCCGCCCAGACAGCCCAGGTGGGCACCTCTCCCCAGAAAAGATAGCCAGCAAGGCTGATCCAGATCAGCGCGGTATATTCAAACGGCGCGACAACACCCGCAGCGGCGTATTTGTACGCAAGTGCTGCAAAGCCATGCGCGGCAATACTGCCGAGACCCGCAACCGCAAACAGCGCCCAATCCCACCCTTGGGGCGTTTGCCAGGCAGGCAGCGTTAATACAAGTGCAATCACAAAGGCCACCGGGTAGGTATAAAAAGTCAGCACAGGTGTCGACACGCGCCCCGCCAGTTGCCGATTGCTGATTGAGAGCAACGCCCAGCAGACGGTGCTGCCCAGAATCGCGAGCACACCCGGATGGATTTCAAATCCACGCGGGTCGATGACAAAAGTGACACCCAGGAAGCCCAACAACACGCCCCCCAACCGCATCAGGCCAATACTCTCGCCCAATAGAGGCTTTGCGAGCAGCACAATCAGCACCGGTCCCAGGTAAGCGATCATGAGCGCTGTGACCAGCTCTACATGAATCAAGCCATAAAAAAAGCCGAAATTGGCCCCCGCGGTCAGCAAGCCGCGCCACAGTTGCCAACCGAAACCCGCATGCTTGAGGGCGCCCAAGCCCACCTGGGTTTGCACAATGGCAAGCACTATCGGCAAGGCAAAGGCACTACGCAGTAAAACAATTTGCGCAGTGGTGTAGTCATCCGCCAGCGCTTTGACCGCTACATCGATGCTCGCCCCACCCAACATCGCTGCACACATGCACAATGCGCCGAGCGTGACGTTGTTTTCACGCAGCGTATTCAGTGTGGCGGGCGATGAGTTTTGTGCGGGCGTTGTAATTTCTGTTCAACTTGGCTTGAGGTCCCGCGCATTCTTCCAGATAATAGCGCGCCTTCAAGCACCTGTGGCCAAACTGGATAAGGCACCGGTCTACGAAACCGGGGATTACAGGTTCGAATCCTGTCAGGTGCGCCATATAAACAAGAAACCCGCCTCTCGGCGGGTTTCTTGTTTAAACGGTGTGCTTGATAGATTTGGTGAGGCCCTGCGGTTCGACCCGAGCAATCGCATCAGGCGATTGCGAGAGCACGCCAACGAAACGCAGTTTCGTCCGGCGCCCGCAAGGGCACAAAACCGCCTTAAGCGGTTTTGTGTAATCCTGTCAGCGCCGGTCGTTTCGCGACCCAACCGAGTTTCCACCTGCATTGAAAACATCGCCGGAGATATCAGCGTCGGTAGCACCGCCACCCACGCCCCAAACACCGCGCAATTCCCTGTTTTTCCACCCAACTTTCCAGTAGCATACGCCGCCCTATGGTGACCTGCCTGGTCCCCTAGCGGCGACATGCTGTGAACTCCGCCAGGCCCGGAAGGGAGCAACGGTAGCAGCGGACTCGGGCGCATAGGTGTGGCTGGGTGGGTTACCTCCATCTTCAGGAGAGGTGTCCGAGTGGTCGAAGGAGCACGCCTGGAAAGTGTGTATAGGTAACCCCTATCGAGGGTTCGAATCCCTCCCTCTCCGCCAAATAAAAAAGCGGCTCTACCCGATTAACGGGGGATACCGGCATTCGTTAAACTCCCTAAACACGATTGATGATGCCATCCCACCCGCAGTGAGTTAACACCCTCAACCGATAATTCTCAAAATTCCTAAAGCCGTAAGCTCGTCTACTCATCATCTCCATCTTGTTGTGGAAGCCCTCTGTGATGCCATTACTCTTGCTAAACCGCCACATGGCGACAATGGGTTCCAGCCAGGACTGAAGGGTGTGTGCCAGCCTTTTAAGGGGGCTGGCACTCAACTGTTCGATGAGTCTGAGAAAGCCAGGCAATTGCCGTTTAGCGGTCTTTCGGTTCAACGTTTTTAACAACAAGTAGCGAACCAGTCTTTGTTTCACATCGTAGAGCTCTTTGAGGACTGGATAGTCACTCAGATAGCGTTCCAAGTTCTGTTGTTGTTCTTCAGATAAACGCCAGGCATGTCGACGCATAAGACTCAGTAACCCTCGGTTTTTTCTCCCCTCAGCATCCTGGTCTTGCCAGACCTTTAAAAAGTGTTGATTGACCAGGCGAATGACATGGAACCGATCCGCAACGATCGTGGCTTGAGGAAAGTATCTTTTGACAATAGATCGATACGTCTCAGACAGATCCATCACAACGACCTGTACCGCCTCTTTACCCGGCAAACCCCGTAAATAGCTGCGTAAACTCGGTTCCGAGCGTCCTAACTTCACATCAAAGACCTTGTGATTTTTGAGATCCACAAAGGTCGTGGCAAAGCCTTTCTTTTTCGTGAAAAAGTGTTCATCGATGCCCAGTACTTTCGGACAAGGTTGATTCATCATCTCAGACTTTCTGAGTTCGCACTGACTCTGGTACCAACGTTCTGTGGTGCTTGAACTGATCTTGTGGGTGCGACTCACCTTGCGTTGTGTCACACCGCCGTCGTGTGCTTCAAACACTTCATATCGAAACGCTTCAGAAGCACGATACCGAGGTCGAACACCTTTAAAACGATGACAAAAGTAACGATTACACCGGGCGCAGTAATACTTCGGAGCAGCCAGATGCAACGTCATGACCTGGTTGCCTTGACGTGTGTGCTTCAAGGTCCGTTGGTTCGTCGCTTTGATCACAACCTGTTTGCTATGACAATGTATGCACGCCGGTCGCTTCGTCGGCTTCGCATACACCTCTATGCCTTTCTCACGATCAACCCGTTCGACCTCAAGGTCAGTTATGCCTATGATCCTACCTAGGTGGGACATCGGTGTTATCTCCATTAAATGATCTTCGCAAAATCAGTTTAATGAATGCCGGTGTCCCCCGTTAATGAGGTAGAGCCAAAAAAGCCCACCTTGCGCGTGGGCTTTTTTATTTGACGAAGAGTGATGATCTGATGAGAACCCTTGCGCACTCGCTGCGCTGGGTTCGACCCGAGTGATCGCTATAAGCGATCACGAGAGAATGCCAACGAAACGTAAGTTTCGTTCGGCACCCGCAAGGGCACAAAACCGCCGTAAGCGGTTTTGTGTAATCCCTCCCCCTACCACTACACGCAGCCAATTAGTTTCCCTACCCCATCCCCGTAACCATATTGGAACAAAACCGTAACCTCTCTGGCACACAACCCATCTAACCTCCCACCCAACAGTACCCCAACAAGGCTGACGACCACCGATGCTCCCCAACCTCAAAAGTGATAACCGCCAGGATGACCAACTGAACGCGCTTCTACTGAATTGCACCCTCTCAAAAAGCCCCAACATCTCGCCGCTTGAAGATCTGCTGGAGGATGTCGCTTCCATCTACTCGCGCCATGGCGTTAAGACACAATTTTTGCGCCCGGTTGACTACGAGATCGGCATGGACCTGCCCCCGAACTTTCAAAGTCGCTCAGACACCTGGTCCATCATCCAGACCCAGGTGGATGCGAGTGACATTTTGATTCTGGGCAGTTCGGTCTGGCTGGGTAGAGAAAGCACGGTTCTGAGCAAGATCCTGGAGCGGTTACGCCCAGCTGACCACCCCACCGTGTGTGGCACCCTGCTGATTGGTGACGAGACCGAGTTAGGGACGTGTGCAAAAGGTCTTCATCGGCGATTGCAGCTTTTGGACTTCACGGTACCCGTGGAACCGGTTCCGACGAATACGACACAGATAGCTGAAGTTTGTTTGCGCCTGGCGCTGATGCTCCGAGAGCGAAGTGATCTTGTTGCGTCTTAGGAACTAGAGCGCGGCTAAAACGCCCGCCCCTCCAACGGCCCGATCACCGCCCAATCCACCACCACTGCAACCGTCGCGATCAACACGCATACCACAAAAATAATGCCCACCAGGCGCCAGCCATGGAAACGCACACTGTCATCATTAAAAGATTGGTTCTGTTCTTCCGGTAAAAGTTCACCGGGGTCAGGATTGGGATTGAGTTCTTCTTCTGTCATGCGCGCACAATGCCAGGTTGGGTCGAAGAAGCCAAATTCATCGCCATCTAGACAATTTAATTACCTAAACCCATCTCCATTTCCCGAACTATACTTCTCTAGTGATAAACCAATTGGATTGACCTCGCGGTGGAATGGCCCATCTTTGCGCTGTTGCAGATGTTTTTGCTGATGCTGTCGGTAACGACCGCGCTGACTTTGCATATCCGCGCAATCAAAAAACAGAACCAGACGCTGCGCGAGCACATCGACCATCTCGAAACGCAGTCGGCAGACCAGCCGGCTGAGACCGATGACGCATCTCAGAGTCCTGCCGCATGGGTTGAAACCTACCTGGCCTCTCTGGACGACGATCTAACGGCAAAACCGGTCCTTAAGGCGATGCTGGAAAACGCCTTGAATCCAGACGATGGCTTCTACGAAAGTCTGCCTTCGCTGCTGAGCGAGGCCGGACTTGCAGAAATCGGCGGCGATTCTGAACTGAAAGCAAAAATTGTTGAGCTTGAGGCGGCTTTAGCGACGGCCCAGGCCGAGCCACAGGACAAGGGTGACGAGGAAGAACCCGCACAAAGCGATGAGTTAAAAGAACTCCTGCAGCAATTCACGAAGGATAGCCGCGAGATGATGGAGTGTATCCAGACTCTGGAAACCGAAAACATGAGTCTCAGAGAACAGCTGACCGAAGCGGGTATTACACCCAAGGACGCCCAGGCCGACGCTGCCTGAACCTGCTTTGACAGCTGTCCTTTAACAGCGCCTCTTTGACACCAGGAGGGGGACAACGTACAAGAGCACTCCCCAACTACAAAGACCGACAGTGCGCAGGGATCATCGACCGCTGGCCATCAAACGCTTGAGCGCCTGGCTTGAAACACGCTACATCGAGCAATTCATCCGCCCGCAGCTGGAAGTCATGGGGCGACGCGGCATGATCATGAAGCCGTGGCACTTTCATGTTCATGGTTCAGGTATTGAGTTTGGCGACGAGGTGCACGTTGTAGCCGGAAGAGACAGACCTGTCCGCATCACCACATGGCAACAAAGCCCGAACGCCCGCGTAGCGATCGGGGATTATGCGCTGCTCTGCCCAGGCGTCCGCATAGACTGCGCCAACGGCATCACCATCGGCGCAAACACGATGCTGGCTGCAGGCGTATATGTCACCGATGCTGACTGGCACGATCTTTATGACCGCGCCCAGCCGGTAGGTGCAAACGCGCCGATCAACATCGGGCAGAACGCGTGGATTGGCGACGGCGCAACCGTATGCAAAGGGGTCGAGATCGGCGACAACTCCGTTGTGGGTGCGGGTTCCGTGGTAACGCGATCACTCCCGGCCAACGTGATTGCTGCCGGCAATCCAGCCCAGGTGGTCAAAGAGTTGGATCCCTCAAGACCTGTAGCCACCCGCTCGGATTACCTGTCTCAGCCGAACTTTGCGGCAAACCTGCGGCTGCTGGAAAACAGCGTCTACGGCCAAAACAGCTGGGGTAGATACCTGCGTACGCTCATCGCGCCCACCAAAGAGGACTGAAAGAAAGACTTGCTCTGCTACTGACGCGCCAGACGATAAAGCGGTGCTGAGGCTTCATGGGTTGAACGAAACGGATTGATATCCAGGCCACCGCGCCGTTGAAAACGACCATAGACGGATAGCGACTGGGGCGCGCAACGTTCTACGATGTCGCAGAATATCTGTTCGATCACCGCCTCATGAAAACCGGCATGGGCGCGATAGCTGACCAGGTAACGCAGTAGACCTACGTCATCCAAAGCCAGACCTCGATAATCGATTGCTATCGAGGCCCAGTCAGGCTGACCCGTGACAGGGCAGACACTGCGAAACAGGTGAGTATGCAGCGATTCGTGCACCTCGGTCTGGGAGGCAGCCATACCAAGATAGTCCGGGTGGGGTTCATACTTGAGGAAGGCGACATCCAACTCGTCCAGGCATCGGCCCGGCATTTGTGGCACTACCTGTGACATCTGCGCCAGGGTCAGCAGTTCAACCTGAACCGGCGCGCGAAAGGCCAGAGACAGATCCTGATCCAACGTGTTCAAGACCTCAGATTGAGTTTCGAACTTGGTCTGCGCGAAGCTCGCCAAATAGAGCTTCATCGATTTCGATTCCACGATCGCGGGTGAAGCGGCGGCGACCCGCAAGCGTAGACCGCTGACGTGGGGTTTGCCCTGCAAATCCAGCCACGAGAACTCATAGCCGGTCCAAACGTCCTCGCCGACAAAAACAGCACTCTGTGATTCCAGCTGGGCTCGGGCCTCCGCCCGCGCTATAGGAAACAGAAGCGACGGTGTGTAGCTATCCACATAATCCGTCGTTTGACCTAAAGGTCCATGATGTTCAGCGGGCGTGCTAACGGTCGTACCCTCAATCTACCTGAGTAAGATTGATGCGACTCTAGCAAAGCCACCGCACTGGGGCAGCCTGGCTTCGACAGACGGCGGCTTTCTTGTCCCGAACGGTCCGCCTACACCCAGTTTTATGTCAATAAACTGGCTATTTCATGTTGTTTTCGAGCGCTTCCTGCAACACTTCCACGGCCTGGGAGCTGCGACCCGTTTCGTTCAACGCATCGGCCAGCATGACACTCGCCGCGTTTCTAACTACAGGGCTGGTTGTGCGCTTGAGCACATCCCGCATGTATTTGATCGCTTCCGCCCGATCACCGCGCTGCTTGTAAATTTCCTCAATTTTCTGCAGCTGCAAAATTGCGCTTTTGTCTGCATCCTGCGCGACTTCATGAATTTCTTCGATGAGCTGATAGTAGCCTTGCATCACCTTCATCAGGCTTTGCATCTGCTCGAGTTGTGCCGCATTGGGGTCAGCCGCGTGAGCAGGCATCGTCACCACACCCACAAACAGCCACCCGACAACCGCCAGAGTTTTTACTTTTGATACTGCATACATTGTTCGTCTCCTATGACTACCTGTTAAAGGATTACTACGATTCGGAATCTGCGGACAAACCGGAGAGTGAAACACCTCCTGAAGGTATCGTGATCTCCGGCAATGGTTGTCCCTTAGATAGACTGGTCGGTGATCGACTGGTCAGCTGCGTGAGTTCTCCAGCGCGAGACGTTAAGGCCGATACCCCGCTGGCACCGATGCTGGGGATCATCGCCAGATCACCCTCCAGGCCTTCCGCGTTCTCGACGTGATTCGCATTGAACAGACCAAAAACAACGACAAGCACCAACGCACTTGCAAACACGCCCGCGCCATACCAGTACCCCGCCGGTAAGACCTGCCGCGGCACTCGTTCCTGCTCAAAACCGTCCACCAGTACAGCACCAAGGCGTCGTGGCTCATCTATCTGACGGTATTCTTCGCGCAGACGTTGTTCGATTTTGGAATGCTCTTCAGTCATTGGTTACACCGTACTCCGCTGCCAGCCGCTTGAGGTTGGCGGTCGCTTTGGCATAGTGCGCTTTTACTGTGCCTTCTCTTATACGCAGAATGCGCGCTACGTCTTTGATGGGATACTCCTCAAACAGACGCAGAACCAGAACTTCACGTTGCATCGGCGGCAGATGGCTCACTATGGTCACCGCGCTGGGATGCCGGTCTGATAACCGAGGAACCTCAGCTTCATCGCCGGATTCGGGGCCGGATTCCGGTAACTGCGATTGTTCAACATGCACCTCACGACCATGTTTTCTAACCAGTTCTCGAGAGATGTTGCGGCAAACTCGAACCAGCCATGTTTTGGGCTCAGAGCGAAACCTGAACTTCAGGAGCCCTGTGTAACTCCTGTAAAACGCCTCCTGAACGGCGTCCTCAGCCAGCATTGCATCGCCGGTCCACGCATACGCCATGCGGTATAAACCGCCACGATGGCGCTCACTGAACTCCGCAAACGCAGTACTGTCACCCTTCTGAAAGCGACGCACTAATTCTGTATCGCTAAGCATCAACATCAATCAACTCTACCTCCTTTAGTGCGCTAAAAGAGATAAACGTTTACCCTCCCCGCTCAGAATTTTCTGCTCAGTTTTCTATGGATCAAATTACCGCCTTATCCGGCACTATCGTAGACTTGCTATGGGGACCCCTTCTACTGGTTCTGCTCCTCGGCGGCGGTACTTATTTCCTTGTCCGCTCGCGATTTATGCCTTATCGCTACCTTGGTCACGCCATCGCGCTGATTCGGGGTAAATACGACGACCCCAACGACCCGGGATACATTTCCCACGGCAAAGCACTTTCAGCAGCGCTCGCGGGAACCATCGGCATGGGCAATATCGCGGGTGTCGCGCTGGCCATCAAAATCGGGGGCCCCGGCGCCATTTTCTGGATGTGGATGACCGCCATTCTCGGCATGGCAACCAAGTTTTTCACCTGCGCGCTTGCGGTTATGTATCGCGGTGAAGATCGTGAAGGTGACCTGCAAGGTGGACCCATGTATGTGATCAAAACCGCGCTCCCCAAACCCCTCCACTTCCTGGCCTATATGTTTGCCATTGTCGGTATGGTCGGTGCCCTGCCCGCCGTGCAGACCAATCAGTTGGTCCAGGCTGTTCGCGACCTTGTCGTGATTGAGCAGGGTTTTGCCCAAGCCGGTGATGATCTCTTTTTATTCAATCTCGTGCTTGGCATCGTCCTTGCGGGCATTACAGCCACGGTCATGTTCGGCGGCTTGCAGCGGGTCGCCCGGGTTACCGCAGCGGTCGTGCCGACGATGAGCGTGCTATACATATCCGCTGCTCTGCTCGCCATTATTCTGAACATTGAGGATGTACCCGGTGTGATCAGTTTGATTGTCACAGATGCTTTCACGGGCGAAGCGGTGGCAGGCGGTTCTGTGCTGGCGGTCATCGCCTACGGCATTCAGCGCGGTGCGTTCAGCAATGAGGCGGGCATAGGTACCGAATCTCTGGCACACGGCGCTGCCAAAACGCGCGAACCCATACGCGAGGGTACGGTGGCGATGCTCGGACCGGTCATCGACACACTTCTTGTCTGCACCGCAACCGCGGTGATGATTCTCCTGACCGATACCTGGCACTCAGACGCTGCAGGGGTGACCTTAACCGCCAACGCTTTTGGCACCCTGCTGGGCCCCATCGGCTCCATGGTGGTTTTCGTGTGCGTTGTATTTTTCGCGATCACCACCATGTTCACCTACTCTTTTTACGGCTCCCAATGCGCCAAATTCATGATGTCAGCACACCGTGCGCGCACCTACCAATGGATCTATATCAGCTTTATTGTTGTCGCCGCTGTGGTTTCCATCGATCTTGCTTTCAATCTTATCGACATCAGTTTTGCGCTGATGGCGTTTCCCACTATGATTTCTGCCATCTATCTCGCGCCAAAAGTTATGCAGGCAGCCAGAACCTATTGGGCAGGTCTCAGCGCTGAGGAGGCTCGGAACTAAGCTGTGAACGCATCCAATCCCAGCACTAACCCGTCTTATACACCTGACTCAAGCGCGTTTGACGAACTTGGCTTCGGCAACGTGCCGACGCACTGGCAACGCATCCTCGACTATGTTGAGCACAATGCTGGTAGAGATGCGCTGCGCGAAGAAATGCTGGTTCACGACCGTGCCATCGAGCGACCCTGGGCATTGGATCCGCTGCCCATGGTATTCAGCGACGCTGACTGGCAGCTGTTTGAAACCGGCCTGACACAGCGGGCTGATCTGTTGAACAGGATTCTCGCCGACTTGTACGGTCGGCGTGACCTATTGAGCGCGGGTGGGCTGCCGCCTGCCCTGGTGTTTGGTAATCCCAGATACCTCCTGCCCATGGTTGGTTACCACGCACAAGACAACGAATTCCTGTCCCTCGTGGCCTTCGATCTTGGTCGTTCTCCCGACGGCACCTGGCGGGTGCTCGCCGATTGGACCGAAGCGCCTCAGGGGCTGGGGATGTGTCTCGAAAACCGCGTTCTGGTCAGTCGTGCGCTACCCGACCTCTTTCAGTCGAACGACACACAGCGTGTCAGCGACTTCTATAACGCCTTCGCCTGGCGCCTGCACAACCTGGCGGAACGCGCCACCTCGGACGGTATCCCGGTGCTGCTCAGTCGCGGTCCCAGCGATCCAAGCTACTTTGAACACGTCTATCTCGGTCAGTATCTGGGTCTCCCCGTTGTAGAGGGTGCGGACCTGACCGTGCGCGGTCAGTCGCTTGAACTGAAAACGCTGGAAGGGTTGAAGTCTGTCGGATCCGTCTGGCGCCAGGTGGACTCAACCAAGTGCGATCCGCTGTATCTGGATACCGACACATTGGATGGCGTCGCGGGACTCGCCAACATTCTGAAAGAGAAACAGGCTCACGCGGGTAACGCGCTCGGATCCGGCGTGCTGGAGAACGACGCCTTCATGAGTTTTCTACCCGGACTTGCTGAACGATTTCTCGGCGAATCGCTCCTGATACCAAACCTGCCAACGTGGTGGTGCGGACAAGCCAGTGTACGGGACTACGTCATCAACAACTCTTCTCAGCTGGACATCACATCGGCCTTTGACCGAAATCACGAAGCCAATCCTGAAGCTGGTGATCGTTCAGAGCTGCTGGACTATCGCCACGTTGCACGTGAATCCATTGCGCTTTCCAACGTCCCCTATCTTGACGATGACGGGTCACTGGCAGCCGGATCGGTGAGCGTGCGACTCTTTGTTGGACGCTTCCAGGAAGGCTACCGATTGCTGCCATCAGGCATCGCCCGGGTATCCACACCCACAGGGGAACTGAGCAAGGACGTCTGGGTCCGCCGGGATGTTCACACACCTGTTACCTTCAGCGGGACTGCACACGCACCCTCCCGGTCCATCAGAAGCGACCGCGATCTGCCCAGCCGCACGGCTGATGATCTTTTCTGGTTGGGACGCTATTTGGAACGTTGCGCTTGTGCCGCGCGCGCCTATCGCACCCTGTTGACACGGGCCGAAGAAAACATCGGCACGGAACGACAACAAACGTTCAGCACTATTCTGGATGTGCTGGCACAACTGGACATGATCTCCGCCGAAGACGCACAGGCCATGCGCCGCCCCACCACCGACGATCAAACCCGCAACTGGGGAGACGTACTCTTAGACTTGGAGGCCAGCGACAGCCTGTTTGTCCTCCAGAAACGAATTTACGACCTGGCAAGCCAGGTTCGTGAGCGCCTGAGTACAGACACCTGGCGCCTGTTCACAGCGCTGAACGAAACGCCCACGCGCTGGCGCTTGAAAAACACTGCCGATGCGCTGAACTATTTGAATCGCCAGATGGAACGCCTTGCGGCACTGAGCGGCCAAATTCAGGAAAACATGACCCGCAGTTACGGCTGGCGCCTGCTTGAACTCGGTCGCCGCCTGGAACGTGGCCAGTTTGTGGTTCGGGTGATGGGCGAGTTGGTTTCATCCTCCGACGCCGATAAACATCTGCATCTGATCCTGGATCTCTGCGATAACCTCATCACCTATCGCGCGCGATACCAGAACATTCCCAACCTCGAAAATGCGTTGGAGCTTCTGCTGCTGGATGAGATCAATCCTCGCTCTGTGATCTACCAGATCTCGCAGCTCCGTGATGTCATGGAGGCGATGCCGTTGGACCAAACTGGCGACAGCATGAGCGAATCCCAGCGGATTCTGCTGGTGGCTTACCACGAGCTGACTCTGGCTGAGCCTGAAAAGCTGGCAAACGTTATTTCCAAGGCCGGTAATCGCACCCAACTGCGACGGGTGCTGTCGCGTATGGATGGCACCTTGAAGCGACTGTCTGAGCTTGTGACAGAAACCTACTTTGCCCATACCGCAAACAGTGGCAGCGCACGTTGAAATATCGAGTTACCCATCAGACTTCGTTCTCATACGCACGTGCGGTAACCGCCGCACAACACGTGCTGAGGCTGCGTCCGCGTGAGGTGCTGGGGAGCCAGACCCTCGGTCGCCACGACCTTCGTTTCTCAGTACCTGACACCGAAACGCAGCAATCCGAAGACTACTTCGGCAACAGTCTCCTGGAACTCCGGTTGTACGCCCGCCACAACGAGCTGACGATCGACTCGGTGAGCGAAGTAGACGTGTTACCGCGCGATGAAATCCTCCTGGATCTATCGCCCCGATGGCGCACGGTGGCTGAGTCTTTGACGATCCCGATGAACGCGGCTGACTGGCAGGCCACGCAGTTTTGTTTTCCGTCGCGCCATGTCCACCCGCACGCAAGCGAGGATTACATTCAATCCATAGTCACCGATGACATGTCCGTGTTACGTCTGGCGCATACCCTGACGACACAGATTTATAAGGACTTCACCTATCAAGGGGGTGTGACGTCTGTGAACACACCTGTCTCAGAGATCATCAAACACCGCCGCGGTGTCTGTCAGGACTTCGCGCACCTCGCCATAGCGTGTTTGCGCAATCTGGGACTCGCAGCTAGATACGTCAGTGGCTACATCCTGAGCGAGCTTGAGGCCAGACCAGCGCTGGTAGGCTCGGAAGCAAGCCATGCCTGGATCTCCGTTTATTGCCCGGAGTTTGGCTGGGTGGATTTTGATCCTACAAACAACCAGATGACGTCTGATCAGCACATCATCCTGGGCTGGGGTAGAGATTATGCTGATGTGGCACCCTCTCAAGGGTCCATTCTCGGGGGAGGCAGACAAACCCTGGAAATCGATGTGAGCGTAAAGCTCACGAGCTAAATTTAGGCTTATAGAAAACGGATACAGCGATGACCTATTCACCACTTCCCGAAGCGCTGGCAATGCCCAAGCCCGCAACAGAACACACACGCGCATACAATCAGAATGTCAGCAACACCTTACCCTTCCAGGACCGGCGCTCCTTCGAAAATGCACAGCGCGGCTTGATCGCAACGTTAGAACCACTGACCATCACCCGGGGTGGACGAGCAACTTACGATCTCAGCCAGATGGGCTTTCTCGATACGGAGGCCCCGGATACCGTCAACCCAAGTTTGTGGCGCCAGGCTCAGCTCAACGCTCAGCACCATGGTCTGTACGAGGTTGCAGAGGGTCTGTATCAAGTCCGCTCCTTTGACATTGCCAATATGACCCTCATCGCCGGAGATGAGGGTTGGGTGGTAATCGACCCGCTCACCTCTGCCGAATCGTCCAGAGCCGCACTGGAACTGGCAAACAAACATCTTGGTGAACGCCCCGTTACGGCGGTGATCCACACCCACAGCCACGCGGATCACTTTGCCGGGGTTCTCGGCGTGGTCTCCCATGAAGAAGTAGCAAGCGGCAAGGTTCCGGTTGTGGCGCCCAAGCACTTCGTTGAAGAGTCCCTCAGCGAAAACGTTTTGGCCGGTAACGTGATGAACCGGCGCGCAACCTATATGTACGGCAATCTATTACAACCAGGTCCACAGGGCTTTGTGACTACCGGGTTGGGTGCGGCTCTTTCCATGGGTACAACCGGGTTTATCGTACCGACAGATCTCGTTAACGAAACCGGCGAGAAGCGGGTCCTGGATGGCATCGAGTTTGAATTCCAGATGACCATGGGGACAGAAGCGCCATCGGAATTTGTGTTCTTCATCCCCAAGTTCAATGCCCTATGCATGTCCGAAATCACGTCACACCATCTGCACAACGTATATACCCCACGCGGAGCCCAGGTACGTGATGCCCTGGCATGGGCGGCACAGATTCAGGAAAGCATCGACCTCTTTGGCGACAGATTGGATATTCAGTTTGCGAGTCACCACTGGCCCATTTGGGGGCGTGAGGAGGCTTGTGAATATCTGGAAAAGCAACGGGATCTGTACAAGTACATTCATGACCAGACCCTGCGCCTGGCCAACTCGGGGTATAACAAGGAAGAGATTGCTGATCAGGTGGCACTGCCTGACGCGCTTGGGCATGAGTTTTACAACCGGGGTTATTACGGTTCGGTTCACCACAATACGCGTGCGGTTTACGTCAAATATCTCGGCTACTTCGACGGCAACCCAGCCACGCTCTATCCACTGCCACCGGCCGAGTCCGGTCGACGTTACCTGGAGTTTATGGGCGGCGCAGACGCGGTTGTGGAAAAAGCACAAGGGTCATATGACGCGGGCGACTACCGTTGGGTGGTGGAAGTGCTGAACCATGTAATTATGGTGGATCCGCAACACGTCGATGGTCGGGCGCTGTTAGCCGACGCGCTGGAACAGCTTGGCTATCAATCCGAATCCGCACCCTGGCGCAACTTTTATCTCTGCGGCGCCCTGGAGCTCCGCAACGGTCTGCCCCCAGGTTCGCCGTTTAATGCCAGTGAGGGTATTGCCCGTGGCATGCCTTTGGAACAGCTGTTTCAACTGATGGCCGTAAGACTGGATCCTGCCAAAGTTGAAGATCTCTCGCTCAACATCAACCTTCACTTCACAGATACAGATGAAAAGTGGTTGCTGCAGATTGCGCGCAGCGTGCTGCACGGATTCGCCGATCGGCACGCGCATAACGCGGATGTACAGCTCACGATGAGCGAATTTACCTTCAAGCGGATGATGCTGGGACTGGCCGATGCCATGTCGTTGATCGAAGAAAATGAACTACAGATCGAAGGGGACGCCACCAAGCTAACAGGGCTTGGGGGCTACTTTACGACTTTCTCGAGACGTTTCCCGATAGTCACGCCGCGGGATTGACGGGTGACCGCGTAAGGCGAGCAAGACCCACCGCACCCGCGGCGAGACCTGCCCCGAGTAAGGCCACAGACAGGTTTGCAGGTGCTTCCGACCATACCAGATGTAATCCTGGGATGGCGATCATGAACCCGCCCACGCCCAGGAGCAGGCGGCTGGCGATGTTTTTAACAGCGCCAAATCCTGCGAGATACCCCTGCAGACCCGCAACAAGCAGGAACACACCCACCAGCGTTTCAGCGAAGAGCAGCACAACTTCCAGCAACGGCGCATCAAACAGGAACCTGGGGTCCAGCACAAACAGAAACGGCACAACGTAGATCACGCTGCCCAGACGCATGGCTGCAAGGCCTGATTGCAGAGGGTTAGCGCCGGCGATGGACGCCGCGGCATATGCGCCCAGCGCCACAGGGGGTGTGATGTAGGAAAGCATCGCCCAATAGAGAATAAAGAGGTGGGCGGACAGAGCGGACAACTCCTGCCCTACCAACGCCGGTGCCAGGACTACCGCGAGGAAAATGTAGGCCGCGGTTACCGTCATGCCAATCCCGAGAACAAAACTTGCAAGCGCCCCGACAACCAGCAACGCCAGCAGACTGTCACCGGCAAAACTCAAGAGATCGTTTACCAGGGTGCCGCTCAAACCCGTCAGCGAGAGTGCGCCCACAATCAAGCCGACACCGGCCAGGATGACGACCAACTCCGCCAGCAGCTTGCCCGTTGCAAAGATCAGGTCCACCAATTGCTTCGCGTTCAGTTTATGTGGCGATAGCTGGTTGATCACAATCAACGCTGCCGTCGCATAATAAGGCGCCAGCGCTTCCCGCTGCAGGTAGACGAGCAGAAAGATCAAAAGGCCAAAAGCACCGATGTAGAACCAGCCGTCTTTCAGGGTCTCTCGCAGACCAGGGATTTCTTCCTTGGGTAAACCGCGAAGCTCTTCTTTGCCCGCGTAGGCATCAATCTGGAGATACAGGCTTAAAAAGTAGAGCAACGCTGGCAGCGCTGCTGCGATAGCTACCTCAACGTACGGCACTTCGAGTAGCGTCGCCATGATAAAGGCGGTCGACCCCATAATCGGTGGCAACAACACTCCGCCAGTGGACGCACAGGCCTCTATGCCTGCAGCAATCCGCCCTTCCATGCCTGCGCGCTTCATCGCCGGAATGGTGAGTTGTCCTGTTGTCAGTACATTGGTCACCACGGACCCGCTCATCGAGCCCATGAGTCCCGATGAAAATATTGCCACCTTGGCTGGCCCACCTCTTTGTTTGCCAAGAATCGCAAACGCAAGATTCAGAAAAAACGCCCCACCCCCGGTGTGCTGTAACACGACGCCAAACACAACAAAGCCGATCACCAGATTAGCAAACGCCTGAAACGGCAGACCAAAAATAGATTCGATAGAAAGCGCATGATATGCCGCCGTGTCCTGCCAACTGGCCGGCAGCCCGTTCAGCGGCCCGGGCATCCATTCGGTGACGATGGGCAGGATCGAAAAGAGCGCTGCGATGACGCAGAGCGCCGTTCCAGCAGCACGACGCAACGCTTCCACCACCAGGAGCCACAGGCCAGCTGCAGCAATAACGGCATTCTCGGGAGCACCAAACTCCCAGGCCTCGTCCAGCGCTTGTTCCGCAGTGACGAAAAAACCCACCAGCACTGCAACCGTCGCAATCGCCAGTGGGACGTCGATCCATACCCGCGTCGGGTAGAGAAGAAAGGCCAACGGTATCAGCAGCGCCGTCAGCGCATAATATTGCTGTGACTGAACCCGAACCCAGTCTCCCAGCCACTGCTCACCACCAAAAATACGCAACGTATCCATGGCGATAACCAGCGTAAGAATCGCCGCGATGGCGACCAGCCAGCGGAGCCACTGTCCAAGTTGGTTTTCAGATTCCGACAAGTTTTACGCCTGTTGTTCAGTCTGCTTCATTATTCCGACAGAGGGTTTTGCCAGATGGGATCAAATCCAGCCTCCGTGAGTGCTGCAGCTCGACGAGCATACCAAGCCGTCTTGTCTCCACCTGTTTTCAGATGTGCCTGCCATGCTTCTGCGAGGACATTTTGTCTCGCAATCAAGGCATCGTTGTGCGCATCCTCTTCAGCACCCCACAACCCGAGAGACTTAAAGTAAGTGATCGCCCCTGCGTGGAATGGCACTTCCCACTTGAATATCTGGCGATCCAACGCCCAGCCTATCGCGCCCGGATCGGCATCTTTGTATTCGTCATAGTGCGTATGGATAACCTGAGCCAAATCGTGCACCACGCCCTCATCCTGATCCGCCAGAGCAATGAGCAGCGGATAGGGATAGGTGGCACCTTCATGCGGATTTTGCGTAGAGATGGCCGCCCCGCGAGTTGCGAAGTGTTTGGTCATAAACGGCACCACACTACTCATCCTTTCCCAACAACCCTCATCGTCGTGTTTCGCAGGCGGCCAGAACAATCCGCGTGGTGATGCTTCAAGCTTGCGCGTGGGTCCAGAGACGGTGTTAGCGTAGGCTGCATCCACCTGTCCGTTAACAACACCTGTCCACATGGCCGCGTAACCAGGGAAGTCGACGCGTTTTACGTCGTCCCACGTAAGCCCACCACAGGCAAGAAACGCTTCCGTGCTGACATTCAGGGCGGGCGCGCCGCGCACATAGGGAACACGCTTACCTCTGAGGTCACTGTACGCCTTGATCCCAAGATCATTGGCCACCCCGAGCGCCTGATTCGAATCTCCGTAAGACATCATGACCAGGCGCAACGGCAGCGGCCCCCACTTTTTGTCCGCAAACTGGAAGACTCCCTCCTGGGCAAAATAGGTGGCAATCCCGTTAGCAGAAAACTGAACGCGACGGCGTACCAGGGGCAACAGACGGGACACATCATTTTTGCCGGGCACAACGCGCAGGTTTACACCATAGTGCTGTTTCATGACCTTGCCGATGGCAACCGCCTGGTTGTATCCCGTGGTGCCCAGGTTGTAGGCGCTCCAGGCCATCGTCCGACCAAATCGTTTTTCTTTCGCTTCTTCGGCGATGGCCGGTGCTGCGAGGATTGCAAGTCCAAACGCTACGGCAAGTGCAAGCGCAAGTTTCCAGCCCGTTAAGATGTTCATTCCACGTATTCCTCGCCCAGATTTCCCTCGCCAATGTAGTGCGCAACCCGCAGGGGCCAAACGCGGCGAGCCGGCAATGTAGGGGGCTTTCGCGGCTGGGTCAACTTGACTCCACAGCGCGAGTACCCCTACTCCGAGCTCCATGCTTTAATAGCTCTCACGTCAGGAGGGAATACACATGAGTACAACCACAGTCGAGTGTCCCGCGGGACCTATCACCGGTCGCGAGAAAGAAGGTGTCCTGCTTTTTGCTGGCGTACCTTATGCAAAGCCACCCGTCGATGATCTGCGCTTCAAGGCACCTGAACCCCTTCCACCTTTCGCAGAACCGTATGAAGCCTTCAAATTTGGCCCGGCTGCACCCCAAGTACCCAGCGGCGGTCTGACCGACTCGGCTCCGGTACGATGGAGCGAAGACTGCCTGACGCTCAATATCTCAACCCCAGCCTGTGACGATGAGGGTCGTGCAGTCCTCGTCTGGATTCACGGCGGCGGTTATCGCACAGGGCAAAGCTCTATCCCCTGGTACAACGGCACCAGTTTTGCAAACAACGATGTGGTGGTGGTCTCCGTAAACTATCGCCTGGGCGCTCTCGGATTTACCGATCTGTCGCACCTGGGGTCCGAATACAAGAATTCTGCGGTCAACGGCACGCTGGACCAGCTTGCCGCGCTCACCTGGGTTAAAGAGAACATCTCCGCCTTCGGTGGAGATCCGTCGAGAGTGACCATCGCGGGAGAATCGGCAGGTGGCTTCAGCGTCGCCACACTGCTCGGCTGCGAGCAGGCACAGGGGCTATTCCAACGGGCCCTTCCCCAGAGCGGAGCGGCGCACCATACGTTGCCAAAAGAGGCTTCCAGCAAGGTCACGGAAAAATTCCTGGCAGAGCTGGGTCAAGATTCTGTCATCGGCCTCTTGGGCGCAGATGTCGAGGACATCCTGGCTGCACAAAGTGCCACGATCAGCCACTTTGAAACCGGTGCAGGCGTGAAAAACAGCTTGGGCACAACCGTCTCGCCCTTCTATCCCGCGCACGGCACAGCATTACTGCCCGAGAGCCCGTTTGATGCCATCACACGAGGTGTCGGCGCGGATGTTGCGCTGCTCACCGGCAGCAATACTCACGAGACCACACTTTGGGGCTACGGCAAAGTGGATGAGGCAAAACTGGAACGCATCGCCGCAGCAAACGGCGCCGCAGCGACATTGCCTGTCTATCGTAGTGAACGCCCCAACGCTGACGCACATGAGTTACTCATCGCTCTGACCAGCGATCACATGTTCCGCATACCGGGTATCCGTCTGGTTGAGGCGCGTCTCGCTCACACAGACGCCAACTGGATGTATCTCTTTAACTGGGCATCGCGGGCCTTTGAGGGTCGCTTGAAAGCCACGCACGCACTGGAGATTCCATTCGCCTTCAACAACATGGCCCGAGCCGGTGTCGACGTGTTTATCGGACCTGGACCAGTGCCACAACATGTTGCCGATACCATGCACAAGGCTTGGGTTGAATTCATACAAACCGGCGATCCTGGCTGGTCGCGATACGATGAGACAAGCAGGACAACCATGGTGTTTGACGAGACATCCGCAACTGCTGACGATCCCTTTGCCGCAGAACGTGCAGCCTGGGAAGGCTTGCGATAGTCAGGACACCCAGCGAAATCGATCAGGGTAGGCAGGCTGGTACAAACACCGGGCTCAGTTGGTACCTGAGCGGCACCGCACTGTTTCTCATACCTGGCGGCATTCAGGTTGTTCTCTATCCGTGGCTGGTGGCGGTTGTATTGGATGAATCGCCCACCCGTGTGGGCGTGGCGCAAATGGCCTCACAACTGCCCTCTCTACTCCTCATTCTCTGGGGTGGATGGCTCGGCGATCGCGTCGACCAACGCAAACTCCTCGTCCTCTTGAATGGCGCGATGGCTCTGCCACCATTGACTATCGCTGCGCTCTTTCACTTCGACTACTTCAATTACGCCATACTCATATGCTGGGCGCTGGTCGGCGGTACTTTCTCCGCATTTGTACAACCCGCGCGAGATGCGCTCCTCAACCGGGTAGCCGGTAACCAGATACAACGGGTTGTGGTGCTCACCGTGGGCGTGCAGTTCGGCGTCCAGATCATCGGTTTCGGGATAGGTTCAAGCGCCGATTTGATTGGCCCAATCGCGCTACTGATTGTGATGGCTCTATTTATGGTCAGCGCCTCTTTTGCAACCGCCCGCATACCAGCGCTGCCGAAACGAGAAAACGTCGATTCGACACCTCCGCTCAAAGCCATCGCCGAGGGCATCTCCATGGCCTGGCGCCACGACTTCATTCGCCCCGCCATCATCCAGACTTTTTCTGTCGGGATATTTTTTGCAGGTGCTTACCTGGTGCTCCTGCCCCTGATGGTTCGGGACCTCTACGCAGGCGGATCTGCGCACATCGCAGGCACATTTGCGGCAAACATGTTAGGCACGGTTGTGGTCACCTACCTCTTGATGCGCATCGGGCGCATTGAGCGACCGGGGCGACTGTTGCTCATTGGTGCTGCGGTCAGTTCTACGGTTCTGTCACTCCTCTTTTTCGATTTGCCCATGTGGGGCTTCTATTGCGTGGTCTTCTTATGGGGTATGTGCGGCGGCGTGGGTATGACCATGTCGAGAAGCATTGTCCAGGAAGCCACCATCGAATCTCACCGTGCGCGGGTCATGTCTGTGTACGCCATGGGTATGATGGGTGGCATGCCCATCGGCAGCTTCAGCCTTGGGGTCATCATCGAGTGGGTGGGAGTACAGACAGCCGTATTAGTGCCTGCCATTGGTATGTTATCCGTATTAGCATATCTCGCTCTTACAAGCAGGCTCTGGTTTGTCACCAGCGCCGGTTCAGAACCTGATGAGGAGTAGCAGTTTGATGCACTGGAAACCGAAGGCGGTTAACTTTTTCTTTATCGCAGCAATCGTTGCGGGGCTTGCGGGCTGCGGCGGAAGTGCGGACAACCCAGAAGCTGTAGCAACAGAGGCAACGGAGATGCCACCCGGTTTTCTGGACCCGGCACCCCCACCGCCCACTTCCGACACGCTTATTCTCTCCGGCGGCACCTTGGTGGTAATGAACGAGGACGGCGCTTCAACAATCGCCGACAGTGTCGTCGTTGTTCAAGGAACAAAGCTTGTCGCCTATGGCGTTCGCGGCGAAGTTGATGTGCCTAACGATTCAATCGGCAGAGACTTTCGCGGCAAATGGCTGATACCGGGCTCACCAACCGAAGCCATCCCATCAACAGCCGGTCTCAATATCGGCGAAGATCTGTCGCTGGTGATTGTGGATCAACCGCCGATGGGTGGAAGCGTGGACCCTGCCACCATCGTGGGCCGCCTGGCCGACGGTGAGTTGAAAATGAGCGACTGAACAGCCGTTCAGGTCAGAAATTCTGCGCCGTTCAAATCGATGGCGTGGCGCGCATGACGCCTGGCCATCGCGGTGAACATCTGATCACCGCGTTCCGTCCTCTGCACCAGCATGGACGCGATGACGGTCACACCAAACCCGGCAAACGTCCCTTCACGGTACGCGCGCCAGCACTGAGCCGCATCAAAATCTGTTACACCGACAGCTCCGAGGCGTTCGTGATACGCCTCGACGATACTCTCCTCAACGCCGCGCCGTGGTTCGGGTAACATCCCTGCGCCCAGGAAGTAGGCCACATCATTCAACGGCGCACCTAATCCTATGCTCTGCCAATCCACGGCCGTGACCTCAATTCCGTCAGCAGCTCGATGTATGAGGAGGTTGTCCAGACGATAGTCGATATGCACCAGGCTGAAAGTTGCCGGCGTACTACGGTAAAGAGGTGCCTCCCGCGCTTCACCAACGGCGGCAATTATCTCCCGTTCATCTGACTCCAGCTCAGGTCCGTAGCGGTCCAGAAACCCCGGCAGTTGACTGTTGTACAGCTCACGCATAACCCCGGTGTCAGCCGCGTCACCGGGCTTGAGGTATTCAAGTTCTCCAAGCGAAGTGTCGCACCAGCCCGGCGCATGAAGTCCTACCAACTCCAGCACCGCCGCCCGCGCAACATCAGCATCACACCCTTCCAACTGATCACCTTGCTGGGCGGGACTCAAGTCTTCCATCAAGACGGCAAACTCGGGTCCCTCATCCACAATTTCAGCGTAGTAACAGAAGGGTGTACGGATCTGCACCCGGGATTGCAATTCCTGATAGAAGCGCACCTCTTTCAGAAAGTTACGCAGTACCACGCCCGTGGCCCGGCTTGTTGGGTCGTCAGAGGGAAACTTGGCTACAACCGAAGCGGGTCCTGTGCCCGACGCATATTCCAAGGCATAACGAACACACTTGCCAATTTGCCCGGTCCCAATCTGTTGCGCATCGTATCCGGAGACAGTGCCTTCAACACCATGCCGATTGAGTTGTTCGGTCAGCCACGCGGGGCTGATCGAATCAGACGTTGGAATCATCTTTTTCTGTCTGGCTGCGACGGTTACTTCAACGGGTGAAGCTTTACAGGCAGATGGGTGTAACCCTTTACAAACACCGAAGGTGTGCGCTGTGGTTCGCCCACAACCTCAACCATATGGAAGCGCTGCATGATTTCTTCCCAGAGAATCCTGAGCTGCATTTCCGCCAGCCGGTTACCCATACAACGGTGAATACCAAAGCCAAAAGACAGATGATGACGCGGACGCTTGCGATCGATGATAAAGCTGTTGGGGTCTTCGATGACTTCTTCATCGCGATTCCCGGAGACATACCACATCACTACTTTGTCCCCTGCTTTGATGGTTTTGCCGCCCAGTTCCACATCCTGCAGCGCGCGACGACGCATGTGTGCCAGAGGTGTCTGCCAACGGATAATCTCGGGGACCATGGTGGCAATCAGGCTGTGGTCAGCGCGGAGTTTGTCGTACTGATCAGGGTTCTGGTTCAGCGCCAGCACTCCCCCACTGATGGAGTTGCGGGTTGTGTCATTGCCCCCGACGATCAGCAGAATCAGGTTGCCGAGAAATTCCATCGGCTGCATGTGCTTCGTGTTCTCGCCGTGCGCCATCATGGAAATGAGATCCAGGCCAGGTTCTTTGTCTTTACGCTGCTCCCAGAGATTAGTCATGAACGCGAGGCACTCAAGCAGGATTTCCCTGCGCTCCTCTATGGACACAACCTCGGGGCCTGCAGTTGCCATATCCGACCAGTAGGTCAGCTTGCGCCGTTCCTCAAATGGAAAATCGAAGAGTGTGGCGAGCATCTGTGTCGTCAGCTCAATCGATACCTTATCGACCCAATCAAACGTTTCTCCGACCGGCAGGCTGTCGAGGATTTTGCCTGCTCGCTCGCGAATAGTGCTTTCCAGTGCCGCCAGATTCCGCGGTGCTACTACCGGGGTCACCGTTGCGCGTTGCACATCATGTTTGGGTTGGTCCATTGCGATGAACATCGGCGTTTGAAACTCTTGCGCGCGCTGCTCCAGCTCTTTTAGCGGGCCGATGGTAATGCCGGGTTCTGACGAAAAAAGCTGATGGTTTGAGTCTACGAACATAATGTCGTCAAACTTGGTGACCGACCAGTACGGTCCATAATCACTGTCTTCAAGGAAATGAACCGGGTCTTCCTTTCTCAGCCGCTCGAAGTACTCCCACAGCCTATCTTGTTGAAATATCTCAACTTTTGCGGGGTCCAGCTCTTCCAGCGGAATGCTGTACGCATCGGGTACAAAGGGTTCGTTCCGTTCCTCAAGAACACTGCTCATGTCTTACCTCCACGTGCCTTAACTCAGATACCTAACAGAAAAACTATACCACAGCCCATCCCGCGCTTATCTGGGCGCTAATCGCTACTGGCCGCAGTCGCATTTGCAAATCGCGCATCCATTGCCGGTTGCAGAACGGTTAACCCACCGCGATGTTTTTCAATCGCAGCCAGGATATCCGCGACCACCTCGGGGTTCGCCGCAGCCACATCGAAGCGCTCAGACGGATCTATCATCAAGTCGTACAACAGTGGCGGCGTATGCTCCGCAAAGACAGGCGGCTGACCGTAAGCACCTTCCGTTGCCAGGTGCAGTTTCCAGCGGCCCACCCGATAGGCAAACAATCTGCCGCGCCGATAATAGGCCAGTTCATTGCGAGGTGATTTTTCCGCATGCCCGAGTAAAAACTCGCTCAAATCATGGCCGTCAACCCCGGCAGCACCGTCAACGCCCGCCAGTGTGGCAAAGGTTCGGAATAGATCCAGGGTGGAACCCATCTCACTGACCGTGCCGCTGGCCGCAAGTCTGGGCCACTCGACGAATGTAGGTACCCGCATACCCCCCTCAAAGGTTGTGCCCTTCCCCGCGCGAAGGAGACCCGACCGCCCGCCTTCGGTGAGCATGGTCAACCAGGGTCCGTTGTCACTGGTAAAGAGAACAAAGGTGTTTTGCGCAAGATTCAACCTGCGTAACGCAGCCCGTATCTGACCTACACTCCAATCGATTTCCTCCACAACATCACCGTAACGCCCACCTAAACTCCTGCCTTCAAACTCTCTGCTGCGAAACAAAGGCGTATGGGGCATTGCGTAGGGCAGATAAACAAAAAACGGCCGGTCTTTGTGTTTGGTCATGAACGCCACCGCCGCTTCCGTGTAGCGTTTTGTCAGGGTCGTCTGCTCAGCAGGCTGCTCCAGTATCCGGTCTTCAAATCCGTCGTCTGTTTTTCGACTGACGATAAGCGGGACGTTCCACGCACCTACTCGGGGTTCCGCATACAAGGCCTGGCGACGGGCCCGGGACGCGGCCAGCGTTTCCTGATCATCGGCTTGAACCAATGCAATCATGCCGTCGATATCTGGTTCGTCTACCCAGTCCATATCATTGGAATACGGGAGACCCAGCCACTCATCAAAGCCGTGACGTGTCGGATAGGCAGCCGGTTTGTCGCCTAAGTGCCACTTTCCAAATATGCCCGACACGTAACCCGCAGGCTCTAACAGCTCGGCCAACGTCTGCTCACCAGCTGGGAAACCACCAGGTTCGTTTGGAAAATACACGCCGATCTGTTTGCCATACTGTCCGGTGCGCACAGGTAGGCGCCCGGTCAACAGTGCCGCCCTGCTTGGCGAACACACCGGTGCCGCGACATAAAAATCAGTCCATCGCTGCCCGGACACAGCCATCTCATCCAGGCTCGGTGTGCGGATGTAGGGATGGCCATAACTGCCAATGTCGCCATACCCCAGGTCATCGGCAAACAGCACGACAAAATTGGGCGGCGGATCGGCGTCCTTGTCATCCGCAAGGATGCCGTGGCACGCTAGTAACCCTCCTGCAATCAATATGGCCGAACGCAGTATCGACCCGAACGTTCCCTGACCGACCAAAACACGGCTGACCAAAAAACGACTGACCAAAATATGACTGACCAAACTTCTGACTCCCCCAGCTCTTCCGAATCCCGACCCAAACCCGAGCGCGGCGTCCTCGACGGCGTAAAAGTCCTCGACTTAACGCGTGTTGTTGCCGGACCCGCATGCACCCGTACCTTAGCAGACTACGGTGCGGAAGTTTGGAAGGTGGAACCACCAGAGGGAGACCTCTTCAGACGCGGCGTACCCAAGGTTAATGGCGTGGCTTTACCCTATGCGCAGCAAAACGCCGGCAAGTCACATCTGTGTCTGGATCTCAGCAAACCTGAGGGTCGGAAAGTCGCCATCGAGCTTGCGGCCAAGGCGGATATCCTTGTAGAAAATTATCGTCCCGGAGTAGCCGAAAGACTCGGCCTAGGTTACGAGGCCATGGCTGAAATCAATCCGTCCCTCGTGTATTGCTCCATTACCGGCTACGGGCAGGAGGGACCTGCCGCACACAGACGCGCCTACGCACCGATCATTCATGCGGAACTGGGCCTGCTTGCGCTCAATGCACGAGAGCGCGGCACAGAACCCATGCCCGAAGCGGTTTCTCATGTCGACTTCGCTGTAGGCTCCCAAGCCTGCAGCGCCATCCTGGCTGCGCTCTTCCATCGCGAGCGTACCGGTGAAGGACAACATGTCGATGTCTCCATGGCCGAAACAATGCTGGCCACTAACGAGTTTGCGGCCATCGAGGTTAACGGTGGTTTCGGCGACGAGATCAGCCCGTTCCGTCCAGGGCGGGCTGCCCTGCTTCGGTTAAAAGACGGAACCTATGTCCAGGTTCCTGGCAATCCCACCACGTGGATATTTCCCGTCTCACGGGCGCTGGGTAAACAACCCGAGATGGAACGTCGCGGCTGGCATAAGCCGCAGGACACTCAAGGACAGGACGAAGCGATCAGAGAACTCATGCAAAGCTGGGCTCACGAATACGACAACGTCGAGGCGTTCGAGCAGGCGCTGGACAGCGCCCGCATCCCTCTCGGTGTGGTCAAAGAGGTGAGCGGCGTCCCGGAAGAAGATTGGGCGCAAGCTCGCGAGGCGTTTACCAGTCTGGATGTAAATGGCGCACATCGACTCATACCCCGATCACCTACGCGGTTTTCAACCCGTGGGTCCGGACCTCGACGGGGCGCTTATCTGATGGGCGCCGATACCCGGACAGTGCTCGGCCGGGAGTTGGGCTTGGGTGAGGCAGAATTGCAAAGCCTGGTGGATCAGGGTGTCATTATCGAGGAATCCATCGCCGACCACTGACTTTTTGTGTCGCCTAACTGAAGATAGGCAGAGGTTCGAAACGCGCACCAAAAACCTCGCGCGAATCTACCCCGAGGAAGCCTTCTATCGCGGTTGCATACACCTGACGAAAATCTGTTGTGTAAGCCAGGTTGTCGCCATCCACAAGCTCCGTGAGGCTTGGGACTACACCATAGTGACCACCCTTTACAGGCTCGCCCGCCATAAACATCACATTGGCACTGCCATGGTCTGTACCCAAATTCGCATTCTCCACAACCCGCCTGCCGAACTCCGAAAACACAAGCACCGCCACGCGATGCGACTCACCGAAGGCTTCAAGATCCTTAACAAAGCCGTAAATGCCATCCGCCGCATAACTTAACAGGCGCCGGTGAAGCGCCGCTTGCTGCACATGTGTGTCGAATGAATTGTTGCGAAAGCTGACGTGGTACAGCTGGGTAGGCAACCCTGCCTTGATACAGGCAGCCACCTTCGGCAGATCCATGGGTGCTATTCCGTAGTCCACGCTGGGCGTGTAGGCGCGCCATGCGGCCTGCACCGCCCGAGAGGAGCGAGCCGCACTTGCGCTGACAGCACGCAGATACGCATGGTTTGGCGACACTGCAATACTCGACTCACTACCAGGCTCCATCTCATCCACACCCTCTGGGCGTCCGAGCCAGGCATCGCGAGAGAATCGTTCCGGGTCATCAAACACAACCGGCGTATGGTTTTTGCTTTTGACCGCAAGCGATTGAGAAGCGCCGACATTAACCAACATGTTATCGCGGCGCTCACGCGCCATGTTGTCCGCCGTGCGACCCAACCAACCAAATTCGCTGCCCCCGTGAGGAGCGCCGGTATGCCAATACGCCATTGAGGTAAAGTGCGAATACGACGGTCTTGCGTAGCCGCAACCGTGCACAACGGCCAGCTGCCCCTCTTGCCACAATCTGTGAAATCCCAGCGCCCCTGGATTGAAACCGAAATGATCATCCATCACGTGCAGGTCCGACTTGGGCAGGCCAAGGTTTGGCCGCGCCCGGTAGTACGCATCATCTGCATAAGGCACCACCGTATTCAGCCCGTCGTTTCCACCAGATAGTTCCACAACGACCAGGATAGGTGCGTCCCCTTGTTCAGTATTGCTGCTTCTGACCATGGTGGGGGCTATGGCACTCAAACCGGCGGTAGCTGACGCCTTCAGCAAGGTTCTTCTATTCACGTTTTTAAACATATTCTCAAACACCGTTTCAGCCCAACTGGTACTCGGGCAGACTGAGCAGTCGATGCAACATCCGCCGCAGCGGCTCTTCCGCAAAAGACTCAGCGGCGGCTATGTCGCTTGTGCCCAACTCCGCTTCCAGCCAATCGGTGATTTCCACCAACTTGGCTCTATCCAGGTCAACAGAAAAATATTTGGCCGCGAAGTAATCCACCACATCTCGAGGCGTGGTGAGCTTCGCATTCACCACTTCGGCTGTCAGGCTGACAGATGCTGTATGTCGCGGAATGGGTTTGACACGCTGTATTGCCATCTGCCATCCCCGCATACTCCCAAGACGCGTGTTGAAAGCTTCATCTCTGTCCGCCAGCATGTTGGATGCGGCCATTTCCATACCCTCTTCTACGCCAGTGGGTTTGGTGGCGCGCGAGATGCTCATCCCCTGACGCAACCTGGACTGGACATTAACAACCTCCGGCGTGAATACGGGGTATCGATCAGGTGGGATAAACCCTATATCCGGAAACAAAACATCTAACACAAAGTTGCCACGCTCAAACAGAAGGCTTGGCGTGATCCAGCTTCGACCCTGGCTCCATCCCGCCACGGTGGGTGGATGCATCAGCCGTTGCCCCAAAGCACCAGTGACGACGTTAAAGTCGGGGATCCCCGGCACCGTGGTCTGGTTCAACTTGCGATAGGTTGAAACCACCATTTCAACCGGACTCTTGATCCGACTGCCGATGTTTTCCTTTCGATAGAAGTCCCTGCTCAGGAAAAGTGTTTGCAGAAAGCCAGTGATGTTGTAGTTGTGTTCTCTCAGCAGATCACCAAGCTGATGCTCATATGCAGGTGCCAGATCTTCGTTAACAAAGTAGCGATAGAGCTTGGCCGCCAGAAAATCAGCGGTTGCTTCGTGCGCCAGGATGATGTCGATCACCTCCTCGCCACCAAACCGACCGGTGCGGCCCAGCACCGTTTTGGCATCATCATCGTGATCCGCCGCTACAAGCACAAACTCAAGATCGGCAACATTCCAACCTGTAAATGCGCGTGCGGCTTCGCGCACGTCAGCTTCACCGTAGTGGCCAACCCCCATGGTGAAGAGTTCCATGATTTCCCGCGCAAAGTTTTCGTTCGGAGCGGTTTTAGTATTTACACCCGCGTCCAGAAACACCAGCATCGCGGGGTCCTGTGCAACACCTACCATCAAATTGCGGAAGTTGCCCAGCCCCTGGTGTCTGAAGAGCTGCAGTTGCTTGAGCATTTTGCGGTAGTCACGAACCTTATCCTCGTTTGTCGCAAAATGACCGTGCCAGAACAGCGCCATTTTCTCCTGTAACGGATGCGGGTTGGTCAACATCTGCTCCGCCCACCAATAGGCCACCCGATCCGTCTCAAGGCGACTTGCTCTCAGCCAATAGAAAAACTTGTTCACCACACCCTGCATCGGGCGATTGCCGTGGGGGCGCACCTGCACACCCAGGGCATGACCCTGACGCCGCGCAAGCTCTGTCGTCGCCGGTCGACTGGGCGGGAACGGATCGAGCCCCGGCTCGAACACGCCGGAATGATCAAAGCTACCTGGCGGTGGTTTATCGGAAAACAGACTCGCGACCGCCTGTCTGGGCGTCAGGCGACCCAAACGTTCAACTTCATTCGATTGCCCGCCAAAACCCGCCCGGGAGAGCAAGTGTCGAGCCGCGTGTGTGCTCCAAGCACCCCGTTCAATTGGGCGCAGATCCAGACCCGCGCTTGCATCCTCAGAAGCATTGGCACCAACCGCAAACCAAAGGGCGCAAATAAAAGTGATAGCCCCCGCATGACAAACACGATGGCAAGGTTTAGCGTGGTTCAAACAAAGCTCCCAGGAAAGTAAGTTCAGCTCGTGAAGCTGAGGTTAGCAGTTAATGCTGATGGGCAAAATGCAGGTTTTTATTCTCGACCTAAGCGGCGTAAACTCTTGTATTGCGCTTGTTATGCCTCTCAACTTGAGGTGCCCAGCTAAGCAACGGATCGATCACAGATTCAGTTAAAGGTTCAATCAAAGGAGATCTCCTGATGAGCAATTCCATTCTCGCCGGTACCCGTCGCAGATTTGTTCAGTACGGCACAATGGTCGGGGTCGGTGCACAAGCACTCCTGCAAACCCGCGACGTTCGCGCGGCTGTTCTGGAAGGTCAGGAGGCAGCTGGACTCGCCGCACCATGGCCCGAGATGAAGTACAAGACCCTTGGTCGCACCGGTCACAACTCCAGCCGCTTGGTATTCGGCTGTGGCGCGACCCTCTCACGCGAGCCACACGATGACCTCCTCAATGCGGCCTTTGACGCCGGGGTAAATACTTTTGACGTCGGCTTCAAGCACTACTACAACGACGCGGAAAAACACCTCGCTCCGTTTCTCAAAGCACGTCGCGACGACATCTACCTGATTTCCAAAGCTTACGTGCCTGCCGATATCGACTGGGACGAAACCATCAGCGTTGAACAAGCCAAAGCCGCGGCCAAAGGCTGGAGTGCGTATCTGGATGAATCCCTGCGCGAGATGCAGATAGACCACGTAGACGCCTACTACCAGATGGCTGCCAACAACGTCTCGGTAGTTACAAACGAAGAGCTTTATCGTGCCTTTGAAGATGCCAAAGCGGCAGGCAAGGTTACCCACCTCGGCCTCTCAACTCACCAGAATGCACAAAACGTGTTGAGCGCGGCAGCGGATACGGGCTGGTTTGATCTCGCGATGATCGCGATCACACCAGGTGGCTGGTACGACTGGGAAGACAAAGCCATCCTCGAAGGTACACCCAACATGAAGTCGTTGGGCAGCGTGCTCGACAAAGCCCGCGATGCTGGAATCGGACTTGTTGGCATGAAAGCCGGTCGCTTCCTCGCAGGTCGTCGCTGGCTCGGCTGGGGCAACCCCGATGCATTTGATGAGTACTACGATGAGAAGCTCCTCAAAGCCAAGCTCTCTGAATTCCAGAAGAGCTACGCCTTTGTCCTAGAGCACGGCCTGGATGTTGTGAACGCAGACATGCAGACGCTGCTGCACCTGAAAGAAAACTTTGTTGCGGCTGCAACATCGGCAGACTACTTCGATATTGCCTGACGCAAACGCCCTTTTTTACCAGCCCGCCTGCGGGCTGTCGGGAGACATGCATCTGGGCGCCCTGCTTGATTTAGGGGCACCTGAGGCATATCTGCGCGCCGAGCTCGCCAAACTGCCGCTGGCGGGAGAATTTGACCTCGAAATACGTCCCGGCGAGAAAATGGGTATCACCGGCACGTACGTAAACGTGCATGCGGAGGAGCATCACCACCACCGCCACTTCTCGACCATTGCCGACATGATCACAAGGTCGGGGTTTGAGGCTGCGGTGGAAACACGCGCCATCGAGATCTTTAGAGCGCTGGCAGAAGCGGAAGGCAAAATCCACGGCATGCCGGCCGAAGACGTACATTTCCATGAGGTAGGTGCGGTCGACTCCATCGTCGACATTGTCGGGGCCGCCATCGTCATCGAAAGCTTCAGTCCAACCTATCTGCTGTGCAATACGGTTGAAGTTGGCAGCGGCTTTGTCGATTGCGCGCATGGCCGTTTCCCGGTTCCCGCGCCCGCGACACAGGAACTGTTGAAGGAAGTGCCCTGCCACTACGGCGGCGTGAGCGGAGAATCAACGACACCAACAGGTGCGGCTATCCTTGCTGCCAACGTGCATGAATACGCTCCGCAACACGCCTTTGCCCCGACGAAGATCGGCTATGGCATTGGTCACAAAGATTTTGAGCTGCCCAATGTACTCCGGGTTGTGTTGGGTACCTATTCACAACCGGACGCAAGCGCCGTGGCTGCAGGTCCTGTGGACATCGAAACCCAGTACCTAATCGAAGCTAATTTTGATGACCTCACCGGGGAAGCGTTTGAACCCCTGACGGAGGGTTTGTTTGCGGCTGGTGCACTGGATGTGTACCTGACGCCTATCCAGATGAAAAAAAATCGGCCCGGCCAATGTCTGACCGCCCTGTGTACCGGCGCCACCAAAGATTCGGTGTGCGCCGCGCTGTTCAACTCTTCTACCACCATCGGCCTGCGAATCTCACCGGTGGAAAAACGCATGCTCAAACGCGAGCTGCAAACGGTGAGCACCTCCCTGGGCGAGGTGCAGATCAAACGCGTCACTCAGCCCGATGGCCGATCACGGTGGAAAAGTGAGTATGCGGATATCGCGGCACTGGCCGAGACGCACAACCTGCCGTTCAGCGAAGCCAAAGCGGCGGTTGATGCGGAGATTCGGGCTAAGTTGGGCTAGTGCTCACACAACGCTAGCGTGATGAATGCCGCCCGGATCGGGCACTTCTTCCAGGCGATGAATAATGGCCTCTGAAGCCACGCAACTTACGGCGCTGCTTTCCCTTGATGGTAACAACATGCGGTCCGTTGCCACGCTTCACCACCTGGGAGCCATCCGGCGCTTCCATGCCGTTTGCGGGTTCAACATTCACCGCTTCAGCCCGACCAGCCGGAGCCATCCCAGGATTGCCAAAGTGAACAACGCCGCTTTCATCGACCCATTTCACGATGTCGCCAGCCATGGCTGGGGACATTGCTATCGTTTGTACACCCACCAAAAAAGCAAATAAAATCATTGCTTTAGCGGGTTTTTGTAAACCAGCTCGCACGTCCTCGTCCCCCAACGAAGATTGAAGGGAACATCCTACGTCGGTCGACGCGCGATTGATATTTTACAATTGTAAGCGCTATGCAACCGCACCGGCATCGCGGAGCGCCGCAATCGCACCCGCATCCAGGCCGATTCCGCTCAGAATTTGATCCGTCGCATTACCGGGTGCTACCGCTGCGTTCGGCAACTCCGGAGCGGTTCGCGAGAATCGCGGCGCCGGTGCAGCCTGGCGAACGCCATCCTGCTCTACAAAGGTGCTGCGGCCAACGTTGTGTTCATGAGCACAGGCATCGTCAAAATCCAGTACAGGGGCATAACAGACATCTGTGCCAAGCATCAGCTCGTCCCATTCGTCACGGGTCTTCTGCTTGAATATCTCCGTGAGGTTTTCCTGCAGTTCCGGCCAGTTATCTCGGGACATTTGTTTCAATTCGCGGTTTAAACCTGTCTTCTGCAGCAACAACTCATAAAACTGCGGTTCTATCGAGCCAATAGAAATCCACTTACCGTCTTTGGTTTCGTAGGTGCCGTAAAAGTGTGCGCCCCCATCGAGCATGTTGGTGCCTCTATCAGAACTCCAGCGGCCGCTGTTCATCATGCCGAATATCGCATTCATCAGCAGGGCAGAACCATCTGTCATGGCGGCATCGATCACCTGTCCCTGCCCTGACTTGGTCGCCTCAAAAAGACCGGCCACAATGCCGAACGCAAGCAACATGCCACCGCCACCGAAGTCGCCCACCAGATTTAGAGGCGGCACAGGTTTTTCACCCTTGTTGCCGATTGCGTGTAGCGCACCCGACAAGGCGATGTAGTTAATGTCATGTCCGGCAGCAGGCGCCATTGAGCCGGTCTGGCCCCACCCTGTCATGCGGCCATAAACCAGCTTTTCATTTCTGGCGAGACACACATCCGGACCGAGTCCCAGCCGTTCCATGACGCCGGGCCGAAACCCCTCGATGAGCGCATCAGCACCCTCGATCAGCTTGAGCACCACTTCCACCCCCTCGGGATTTTTCAGGTCCACGCCTATGCTGGAGCGGCCCCGCGCAAGAATATCTGTCACAGCCGGATTGCCGACCGACCCAGCCCGATCGATGCGAATGATCTCAGCCCCCATATCCGCCAGCATCATGCCGCAGTACGGTCCTGGTCCAATCCCCTGCAACTCGATCACGCGTACACCCGCCAGTGGTCCCATCTCTACTCTCCTCTTACCTGCCCAAAATGATTGAGCACAAAGCATTTCACGATCAATAAGGGCCATGCAACCTGAAGTGCGGACTAGGCAATTGGCGACACGGCGCTTAATATCTGCCGCTGCCTGCTAAATCAGGCAATCACATACAACCAGAGAGGGAGTCAGTCGTGGCGAGTGGAGTAGACATTGAAGAATTGCGCGCGCAGTTCTTGGATGAAGAATTTGATGCGAAAGAGTTCGTTCTGGACGCAGAAAAAATAGCAACCGTCGCACGTGCGTCCGGCGAAAAACGGCCGGAGTTTACCGACCCGGCGCACCCGGACTTTCAAGCGCCACCGGCATTCCTCTGCAGCCTGGCCAGTGGTCGTCACCTGCCCATCGACTTTCCCTCCCTGGGCGGTATACCCATGGATGGCGGCAAAGCGGTTACACGCCATGCACCCGTGCGCGCTGGAGAAAAACTGATTGGCCGCACGCGCCTGCACGACATTTATGACAAGGCGGGACGCTCCGGTCGAATGATTCTCATCACCGCCCGTATGGAGCTTTACGACGCAGACGAAAACCATCTGGCGACCGCAGATTCGCGTATGGTCATCCGGGAGAGACACGATCAATGAGCGTTAAAACGATACACGATGTTGAATTTGGCGAAGAGTTGCCAACGTTTGAACCTGACACCGCCACCACAAAGACAGGTGAGTTCGCCCAGGCTGTAGGCTGGGGTACGGGTCGCGGCCGGTTCACAGATCACGAAGCAGCCCGTAAACAGGGCCTGCCGGGTGCCCTGGTGCCGGGGATTATGGGCATGGGTTTTCTAACCAGCACCGTTCATCAGTGGAGCGATGCGGCCGAGGTTGTCCACATCGACACGGTTTTTCGCGCACCCATGATGGCCGATGAGCCGGTCATCATCAGCGCGATTGTGACGGACATAGATGAAGAAACCGGCATCGTCGAAATGGACATGACGCTGAAAAACAGCAAGGACGAGACCCGGGTGTTCGGCACCGCCCAGGTAAAACTGCCGGTAGAGTAATCCTCTGGAAGCTAGAGCGGTTTAAATGCGATCTGCACCGCTTTTTTCAGCTTCTTAGGGTCCTGCAGCAGCGCCGTCTCCGGCAGCACAACCAACTTCGATCCTTCGCGAGCCTGCAGCACTTCAATGCCACCCCGGTTAACGAAGAGCAACTCGTTGTTGCGACTGAACACCGCTAGTTGAAACGAAAGCGCTCCGATTGTGCCTTGATAGTTCTTGCCGCCGAAGAGTGAGAACCCGTCGCCGCTGGACTGGACCTTCTGTTTAACGCCATCCCATTCGGCCCGGTCATCTGAAAAGTTTGCGCGTACGGCTCTAACGCTGATTTCGGCAAAGCTGTCGACCGGGTAACGGTGACGCATCTCCCGCTTTGCGTGGTCCCAGACAAGCCGCTGCTTGCCGGTAAGGATGACCCCTTCTTCGTTGGTGATACCACCCACCGCCTGGATAAAGCGTCGCCGAATTTCAGCGTAAGGTTCGATGGGCACAAGCTCCACTCGGGTTTTGCTCAACCGATTTGCCGCTTCTGCTTCAATGAGGGTGCGAAATTCGTCGCTTAAGGTAAGCCCCGGCGCCACGGTCAGTGGCGTAAGTGAGACGTGCTTGACCTGCTTGCGATAGTCCTTTTTGGGAATGACGAAGGGGGACTCATCGTCCGCAAAGCTGAACCCAGGTGCCAATAGAGGAACCACAAACAACAACTTCAGAACTGACTTACCCACCGCGAAAAGCCCCTTTAGATATGACTGAGAGAGGTGTGACTGAGAATATACCCGCTTCACAGCAGCCTGCCTACGCCTGGATATGACATATTCACCGGCAGGGTTTGGCTCTTCTCTCCAACTACCAGGTTCGGCACAATGGGCACTCGAATATGGCTTAAAGGGTGGGAGGCCAATGATCTATTGGTTTAGTCGGGCGTTGGTCTGTGCACTGTTGCCAACGCAGGTATTCGCACAGGCAGCACCCACCCCTGAACTCACAACTGCGATCACCTCCGAGGCATCGGACTCGCTACGCGAAGAGGAAATCGGTGGAGAAGAGGGTGAACAAGAAACTGCCGCTCCAGGCATATTGTCCAGATTCGACCTGCCCTACATCTGGGTTTCACTTCCGACTACCACCTGCGGCGCAATGGCAACGCCCCAACTCGCCTTTCTTCATCCCCTTCCTGAAAACAATCAGTCTGAGCGCCGGCCGCCTGCAAACCACTCTTCTGCAAACACCCAAGTAACAGATATCGAAAGCGAGGCAACTGACGAGCCATTTGATCTTGCTGCGCTCCTGTCGGACGAAGACGGCACTGAAGATGGCGTGGCTGAGACAGAAGCGGCAGGGTTGGACGAGCCTACTGGCGCTACCAGCGACGCTGCACTTGCCTCGATGGAACCTGAGCTACCCACGGCAGCAGAGTTTGACCGTTGGCGCCAGGCTTGCGCAACAAGATTGGCATTGGAACAACAGCGCCGTGATCTGGACACGTTGCGCATTCAGTATGCGAAGGATCTGTGGGATTTCTCTTTGTTCGATGGAGAATACATCCGCATCAGCCGCGCACTTGAAATCCTGGCTAACGAAAACTGCGTATCCCGTGGCAGCGCCCTCCCCGCACAACGTTTAGTTCAGAACACAGAGAGCATCGAACTGATTACCACCTCAGCAAGCCTGAGTGGCGCCAGAGTGCTCTTAGCCCGGTCAAATGTGCCCAACCTGCCGCACTCAAAAAGCGTTGCCTCTCTCGAAACGAATGCGCCTGCACAGCAAACCACCACCCTGCGTATGACAGATGCAGGTCTGACAGTCAGCCTTAACACCATCGGCCTGGAACACTTTGAGTTCCCTGCACAGTACCGCAACGCGGACGGCCAACTTCAAGCGCGGTTGGAGCTATATCCCGTGCCGCCAAACCCGGCCGACGGGGTCGCGGCCCAGCCGAGCCCAACCGAGCATGTGTTCTTCAACTTTGTGAGCCAGCCGGGACAGTTCGACTACGGGACCACCGTCGATACCGCCGCACTCAACAACGCCGTTGGAAACCGAGAAAACGAGAGCCTCGAGGGAACGCCCGGAGAACCAGGCTCACCGGCTGACGCTTCGGGTGACTTATCGGTCAACCCTGGGCCAGATTCAGGCACCAGCGCGCCAACAGCAAACCAACCGACTTTCGACGGACGCCAAATTTTCCAGGATGGCGAACCCCTGAACATAGCGCTCCACTACAACACTCTGATCGGTGAAGATCACTTTGGCACGGTCACTGCGCGTCGCGATGATCCACGGCTCTTAGAGTTTGCCGAAAAAACCCAGCTGGATTTCTGTCGGTTCAAACTCAGCCCTGTAGATCCACACTACCTCAAAAAGGGCATCAACCCAGGCAACAGTTGGGGTGCGCGCTACGACGATCAGTGGGCCATTAAGCGCGTCGGATTTACCGCGGACGTCACTTCCGCGTGGGATGTCGCGGACACCGTTCAGCCGGTGGTTGTCGCGATCATAGACACCGGTTTGGACTGGGGTCATGCCGATATCGAAGCGTCGAGCATCTGGCGGAACCAGAGGGAAATTCCAGACAACGGTATCGACGATGATGGCAACGGCTACATAGACGACATCATCGGCTGGGATTTCGTGAACAACACCAACCATCCCTGGGACGATGACGGCCACGGAACGATGGTCGCCGGGATCATCGCTGGCTCCCACAACGACATCGGCATCGCGGGGATCAATCCAGACGCGCAACTGATGATCATCAAAGCGTTGGATGACACCGGCAAAACACGGGCTTCCCTGCTTTCTCGCGCTATTGTGTACGCAGCAGACAATGGTGCCCGGATCATCAACTTGAGCGTTGGGGGTGATCACCTGTCGATCATGGAAGCAGCGGCCATCGAATATGCACATCGCAAAGGCGCGCTGATGATCGTCTCGGCTGGCGACAAAGGCACGTTGTTGGATGATTACGGCCTTGGCGGTCACAATCACGTCCTTACCGTCGGCGCGACAGATACCAAGAACGAACTTGCAGGCTTCTCAAACTTCGGCGAGCGAGTGGATCTGGTTGCACCTGGGGTCGACGTTATTAGTCTGCGGGCACGCCAAACCGATACAAACACGAACGCGGGTAACCCGGGCTATGAGGCTGGTGACTACGTTGTCGGCGACCGGGGCTATGTTAAAGCCTCTGGCACAAGCTTTTCGGCACCCATCGTCGCCGGAGTGGCTTCTCTCGTATGGGGCGCACGCCGCCAGTTAACACGGGAAGAGTTGCGTGAAGTGCTGGTCCGCTCAGCAACTGACGTTGGCCCCATTGGCAAAGATGAAAAAACCGGGCATGGAATCATCAATGCTGCGGTGGCCCTCACCATGCCCCCTGACTTCTCCGTCGATGCGCGCATCGATAAAGTAAATGTCATACAAGGGGAAACCAGCGTCGACTATGAACTGCAGGGCGCCGCGAATACACCAGGTTTCAAACGCGCATGGGTTGTAATCGGCCAGGGCGAGGAGCCTGAAAGCTGGAAGCGGGTTGGCCTCAAGCTGAAAAAACCGATTACCAATGGCAGCCTGATGAGAATCAGTGCTGACGAATTTTCTGACACGGGTATCTGGCAAATTGTCCTTCACGTCGAACATGAATCTGGGTACGTGAAGAGAGTACGTAAGCCTCTACGTTTGAGATAACTGCATCCACGGGAGAGTTAGTATGGGTTTCAGCAACGCTTTGATGAAAGGTATGTTCACCACCTTGTTGTCGGTTGGTCTCTTGCTATCGGTTACGCCGGTAGCAAACGCGAAGATCAAGCCGATACAAGAGATTCAACAAATCCCTGAGAACGCTGACGAGCAGCGCCTATGGGAAATCGCGAGCAATCATGAAAACAACGTGTACAACGACGGACGTATGTACAACAACGAGGAAATAGAAGCCTACCTCGAGGCCATGGCCTATCGCATGCTGGGCGACGACATCGATCATACTGGTGTGAAGATAGATTTCTTCGTTGTTCTCGACCCGCGGCTTTCCGCCTGGGTTTACCCATACGGGACCATTGCCGTGCACTCAGGATTGATCGCCGGGCTTGAAAACGAAGCGCAGCTGGCAGCGATTATCGGGCATGAATTGTCCCACTTTCTGCAACGCCACTCTTACCGGGAACTCATCTCAGAACGACGTCAGGGTGCCATTGGAAAAGGTCTTGGCCTGCTGTTAACCGCAGCTGCAGCAACGCAGACCGGCGCGATCAACACGGACCTGATGAAAGCCGGTGGTTTGTGGACCGATCTAGTTACCAGCGGATACTCGCGCAAGAACGAACACATCGCGGATGCCGAAGGGCTGACGCTCATGAAAAATGCTGGCTACGAGCGCCATGAGGCAATCGCCGCATTTAAGGCACTAAAAGACAACGACCAGTACGGGGCTGTCAACATCCGTCACCTGTGGAGCAGTCACCCAAAACTGGATGACCGCATCGATAACGTGTCCAAGGCCGTTAAAAAAGAACAGCGCAGTAAGAAGTACGAACCTGGTACACCCGTGGACAGCCTCAGTTATTACAAGGCCATGGGCACCCTGTTGATGGCCAATGCGAAACTGGATCTTAACGAACGTATGTTTGAACGCGCGCGGATGGCCCTGGGTAAATATCTGCAAGCCTATCCTGACGATCCTGAGGCACTCTTCTGGATGGGTGAATCCTACCGGCTGGAAGCGCCAGGCGGTCCAAACTTTGAACAAAGATTACAGGCGTACCAGAGCGCGCTGGATAACGATTCCGGCCACGCAACCGCGTATCGAGAACTCGGCCTTGCCCTGCGACAGAACGGTCAGCATAGTGAAGCAAAGGTTCGGTTAAACCGGTACTTGGAACTCCGACCTGATGCAGTTGATCGGGGCATTATTCAGTACTACATAGATACTCCCTGAACGGAAACCCCTGGCGTTATGCAATACAGGATGTCCGAAAACACTGCGGTTTTCACAGACCAGCCCGAGGCTGCGCTTGAGTTCTATCGCGACGTGATGGGCTTTACCGTCGAGGATACCGAGTGGGGACCAATTCTGGATACGGGGGTTATCAAGGTATTTATTGATTCACGGCCAGTGGAGACTGCTACCGGAGCACCCTCGCCCTACGGTCTGGTGCTGGAGTTTATCGTTGACGATGTGGAGGCCGCGCGAGAAGAACTGAGCGCGCACGGCTGCGAAGTGTTTATGTGGGAAGGGGTCGGCCAGGCGTGCGTGATGCGCGACCCCTTCGGTTTGATGTTCAATCTATGGCAGGATCCATAGCAAACATCCGCTAACGATACATATGCGTACCACCGCATATCGTAATTGCCTGCCCTGTCATGTACGCGCTTGCGTCGGAGGCCAGATAAACGACGATCCCTTCAAAATCTTCTGCTTCGCCAAAGCGCCGCAACGGCGTCTGCTCGGTGACACGCTTGGCAGCTTCAGGATTGTCCCAGAGCGCTTTGGCAAAGTCGGTACGGATAAGGCCAGGGCAAATCGCGTTGACGCGAATACCTTTGGGTCCCCATTCGAGCGCGAGGTTGCGCACAAGGCCAATGTCTGCGACCTTGGAAATATTGTAAGTGCCGATGGTTTCCGACCCCGCAAACGCACCCGTACTTGAGGTGATCATGATCGAGCCGCGTCCCTTCGCCAACATATCTGGCGCGACCATCTGACATAACCAGTGGTTGGAGCGCACGTTGGTACCCATGATCTTGTCGAACGCCTCATCGGGAATTTCCGACATCGACCCGTAAAACGGATTAACACCCGCATTTGCTACCAACGTATCGATTGGCCCCAGCCGCTCACGGGTCTCACTGACCAGATTCTCAAGTTGGTCTTTGTAACCGACGTTACACGCAACGGCGATCGCTCTTTCCTCCCCACACATCTCGTTTATCTCAGCGACTACCGCCTCACATTGATCGAGCTTGCGGCTGGAAACCACTACCTTGCTACCGTGTTTCGCGAGCCCGATCGCCATGCAACGTCCCATGCCTTTGCTCGCCCCGGTGATTAACGCCACCTGACCTGTCAGATCAAAAAGATCGGTTGTCACGCCCATGTCTAATTCCTCTGTTGGTTTACCTTTATTGTTGGATGTTCTCTGCCGACTACTCTTGCCAGACCAAGGTGCCTTCCCCGGTCAACATGGCAGCGGCCGGCATCACACGCAGGCGCCAGGGGTCGAGCTTTAACGCGGCAAATCCCGGAGAGCTCGCATCCTCCCAGCCAGGAATCATGGCTGGATCATAGCCAACCGGTTCCGGACCATTTTTGAGCATGTCCCAGACATAGGCCTTTGTTTCTTCATCCGTCACCCAACTGGCTCGACATTCGGCCAGACAGGTGTCGTGCTCTGGCGTCCAGTAGTTGCAGGAAACGTGGGGGCTGGCTTCAAGGTGAGCCACCTTGATGGGCGTGGCGCCCGTTGCGATCCAACCCAGCGGCTTGCCATCTTTCAACTCCCATATGGGGTGCAATATGCGCGTACGCGGACGTCCTTTTTTGTCGGTTGTAGCCACCGCACACCAGACAATCTTGTGTGCCATATCGATAAACGGTTGTGCTATCTCATTCAGATCAGCCACGTGCCCCTCCTATGCGTTTGTCTGTTGAGTGTTCTGCCAGATGACCGAAGAATTTACCGCATTGATGTCCGTGTGCCCACAGAAAGCCATGGTTAAATCCATTTCACGCTCCAGAATTTCCAGAACCGTGGTCACCCCCCGTTCACCCATCGCACCCAGTCCATTCAAGAACGCCTTGCCTACGAAGGTCCCCTTAGCACCCAGCGCCATCGCCTTGAATGCATCTTGACCGGTGCGTATCCCACCATCGAAGAATACGGGTATGCGATCCCCGACTGCATTTACGATTTCGGGCAACACTTCAATCGAGGCTGGGGCTCCATCCAGCTGCCGTCCACCGTGATTGGAGACGATCAAGCCATCTGCCCCACTGTCTGCGGCCAACTGAGCGTCCGCGACATCCATCACGCCTTTCAGAATGAGCGGTCCCTGCCAACGCTCTTTTACCCAGGCAACATCATCCCAGCTGAGGGTTGGATCCAACTGCGATGCAGACCATTCGCCCAGTGTGGTCAGGTTTTCCACCCCTTTTGCATGCCCGACCACGTTACCGAAAGAGTGCCGCTTTGTGCCGAGCATACCGAGGCCCCACCGGGGACGGAGCGCCATATCAAGCACATTTTTCAGCGTGATCTTCGGCGGCGTGGACAACCCATTTTTTATGTCCTTGTGACGTTGTCCCATGATTTGCAGATCGAGCGTTAAGACCAGCGCGCTGCAACCGCATGCTTTCGCTCGATCTATCAATCCCTCGATGAACTCCCGATCGCGCATGACGTAAAGTTGAAACCAGAACGGTTTGGTTGTGGCAGCAGCCACATCCTCCATGGAACAGATGCTCATGGTCGAGAGGGTAAACGGAACATCAAAGTTTTCAGCCGCGCGCGCGGCAAGTATCTCCCCATCCGCGTGCTGCATACCTGCCAGACCCGTCGGTGCGATACCAACGGGTATGCGCCACGACCGCCCAAGCGCCTGAGTCTTTACCGATCTACCTTCCAGATTAACCGCGACACGCTGACGCAACTGAATGTCATTGAACGCCGCCTCATTGCGAACGAAGGTCGATTCTGTCCAGGACCCGGACTCCGCATAGTCATAAAACATCTTTGGCACACGGCGTTTGTGCAGCCGGCGAAGATCTTCAACGCAGGTGATCGTCATCGCATTCTTTTCCGTTCCCCAAAGCAGGCATGTTACATTACGCGGCTTCCTATTTCGCAGGGGTACGCATCTTGAGCGCCACGGAGCCACGACCACTGGATGGCATACGCGTCATTGAGGTAGGCCAGTTACTCGCCGGTCCATGGGCGGGCACCATGCTCGGCTATTTCGGCGCAGAGGTCATCAAGGTGGAACCGCCAGGAGAAGGCGACCCGATTCGCGGCTGGCGCATTCTTGATGACGAGGGTACCGCCTACTGGTGGCGTTCGTTAGCCCGCAACAAAAAGTCGGTGACCGCAAATCTACGCACGGCCGCCGGTCGGGACGTGGTTCACAAGTTGATGCAAACAGCCGACGTAGTGATCGAAAACTTCAAACCCGGAACCATGGAAAAATGGGGACTGGGGCCCGATGATTTCGAAGAGACCAACCCGGAGCTTATTTTTGCGCGCATATCCGGCTACGGCCAGACTGGACCCAACAGCGCCAAGCCCGGCTACGCGTCTGTGACCGAGGCTTATTCAGGCTTTCGTTTTGTGAATGGTTTCCCGGATGGGGTACCCGTCCGACCTAACCTCTCTATTGGTGACACAGTTGCGGGCATGCACGCTGTGCTGGGTATTCTGTTAGCACTGATGGAACGCAAGCAGGATCGCGGTACGGGTGGGCAGGTGGTGGACGTTGCGCTTTTCGAGGGCATGTACAACCTGATGGAAGGCATGGTCCCGGAATATTCCGGCGCCGGTGAGATTCGCCAGCCCTCAGGCTCTACTTTGACAGGGATTGTGCCCACCAATACATACCTCTGTGCGGACAACAAACACGTGGTCATCGGCGCAAATGGAGATTCGATTTACGTGCGTCTTATGCTCGCCATGGGGCGGGAGGATTTTGCCCACGACCCCCGTTATGCCGACAACGCGGGTCGGGTGACACACCAGGATACAATCGACGCCGCCATTTCCGAATGGACAGGCAGCCTCGTTTCCACCGAGGTGATCAGCCAATTGGAGGCTGCAGATGTACCCGTTGGGCCGATCTACAGCGTCGAAGACATGATGAACGATCCCCACTATCAGGCACGAGGCCTGTTCGAAGAAGTGGAGACACCCAGCGGTAAACTGGCTATCCCCGCGATAGCGCCAAAGCTGTCCAGGACGCCAGGGAAAACAGATTTCCCCGGAGGCGCAGTCGGTGTGGATACAGACAGCGTGCTTACTGAGGTTGGCTATGACGCCGCCGAACTGGCTGAACTGCGCAAGTCCGGCGACATTTGAGTCACTTGCCCGCTGCTAGCCTGGAGTATTAAACGAATAGTCCAGGCTAGTCGTCGATGTTGCGAAAAAAATCGATATCGCGTTTCTCGCCTTCCGGTACCGGGACCTCGACAATTCGCTCAGGAACATTATCAAACTCCAGCTTCAGGGCGCGCGTCATCGTCGCATGCAGTTCATACGTGCAGGTGATGTAGGTCAGCTCGATGATCTCCACTTCTGAGAGGTGCTTTTTCAGCAGCTCGAAAGTCCCGTCCGCAACCCGACCGCCCTGCAATACCAGATCATCCGTATAGGCAAGAACCGCGCGCTCCACTTCGGAGAAAAGGTCCGTCGAAGACCAATGCGGGATGGCCTCAATCTGCTCTTCGCTGAATCCCGCCGCACGCAAGGCTTTACAATGTTGCGAGAAAACGAACTGACTGCCGCGCGCAAAGCCCGCTCGCGCCTGACCAAGTTCCCGCAATTTCGGGCTGATCTTGCGATTTTTGTCACGATAGAACTGAAAGCCCGCAACCATGTGATGCAGACAGTCCGGAACTTGAGCAAAAACGGTCCACCAATCTCCCGGGGTACCGGTTGCGGTGCCAGGTTCGGCAACCGGATCACGATCAGCGCCAAACAACGCATCGTACAACGGCAACACTGATTTATCGGCTTCTGCGCGGGGAATTTCTTTGAGTCGTGGCACGAACTTTCTCCAATTGATGTCCATCGCAGATTACTACGTAATCAAGCCCGGATAAATTGTTCGACCTGAAGTGCTCGACCACTTATGCGAGATACGCTAATTTTGAAAAACACCTACGTGGAGGATGACCGATGTCACTACGAGTTGTGCTGGCGCTAATGGTTGCCGGTTGTTTCCTGCCTGGGGTCGCCATAGCTGACCCGGTGCTTGCCAAGCTAAACAGGGTCGCTGAACTGGAAGCAGAACAGGCGGCTTATATTATGGTCCGCTACAGGGACTTCCGTCGCGAGGTTATCGCGCTCGCCGAACGCCCTAAGGGTATGACCACCGCGGAGCACAGAAACGAGCTGAAAGCTGTTTACAAAAAGCATCGCGATGAGACCCTGCGGTTTCTCAAGCCCAACCAGTATCGGCGCTGGATGACGGTTGCAGGCCGCGCCTTAGTCAAACCTAAAACCAACAGCAACCCACTGAACTTCGATGATTATGCGAGCGACCATGGCTACGATCCCCGTGCGGTCCTGGGTCTGCCAGGCGGGCGCGTTTACTGACCCCGAAACAACATAGCTCCAGCCCCCACAAAGACCTAAACTCTGTCTATCAAACAGGCGTGAGACGGGGGATGAGGTGCCACACTGGCAAAATTGGTCAGGCAAACTGCAAGCCGAGCCTGGCAACTTAGTTTTCCTGAGATCGGAAGCAGACGCACAAGCGCTGGCTCAAGCCGCGACACAAAGCGGCGAAATACTACGTGTTGCTGGCGCCACTCACAGCCACGCCCCGCTCCTGCCAACAGACGGTAGCATTGTCGATGTGGGTGCATTTACGGGCGTAATTTCAGTTGATCCTGAGCTGAGGACAGCCACCGTGGGGGGTGGCGCCCCTATTTACAGCTTGGGACCTGCTCTCCATCACCACAATCTGGCGCTGGCTAACCAAGGCGATATCGACAGACAGCACATCGCCGGTGCAACCGCTACCGGCACTCACGGTACCGGCGAGACGCTTAAAAATCTGTCCGCTCAGGTTGTTGGCATACGCCTGATAACCGCTGCTGGTGACATCGTAGATGCAGATCCTTCTAACAATGCCAGCGTTTGGAACGCTGCCCGCCTGCATCTGGGAGCATTCGGGATTGTTTCCGCGATAACCCTGCAACTCAGAGAGGCATACAAACTCAAGGAAGCGTCCTGGCAGGAGCCGCTGGAGGCCATCCTCGACCGTTCAGAACAGTTAGCTCAGGAAAACCGTCACTTTGAGTTTTTCTGGTATCCGAAGGCCGATCGCGCCCAAGCCAAAATCATCAACGAAACAAGCGACCCACCTCAGTATCCTGTCGCTGACGAAGGCGAACGCTGCAATTGGAACTATGAAGTACTGCCCAATCACCGGCCTCACAAACATACGGAAATGGAGTACAGCGTCCCGCGTGAGCATGGCATTGAGTGTATGCAGGAAATAAGACGCCTCCTGCAGACCCAATTCAAGGACGTAGCCTGGCCTGTTGAGTACCGTACGCTCGCCAGCGACGATGTCTGGCTGTCGACGGCAAACAGTCGGGAAACTGTCACGATCTCCGTTCACGAGGATGTGCGACTGGACGAAACACCCTACTACCGAGCGTGTGAAGAGATTTTCCTGCACTACAAAGGCCGCCCACACTGGGGCAAAGTCAACTATCTCAGCGGTCAGCAGCTTGCAGACTGTCACTCTGACTGGGACGCCTGGTGGCAGGAGCGTGACGCGATTGACCCTACCGGGACCTTTTTAAACGACTACCTTAAGGCGATAAGGCCATGACAGAAGCCACCAGCTATACCTCCAAATTTCCAGAACTTGGCTTTTACGGCCTACCGGGACATACACGCACGCCTCGCGACATACTGAAACAAGCACAGGATGCGGAAGCGCTCGGTATCGGCAATATCATGATTTCCGAACGTGCGGACTACAAAGAAATAGCCTCTATCTGCGGTGCGGTAGCCGCGGTGACTGAAAACATATTCATTTCCACATCAGGCACCAACCTCAACACGCGCCACCCGGTCATCACCGCCTCCATGGGCAGCACGTTGGATGCTTTGTCTAATGGCCGCTTTTCTCTGGGTCTTGCGAAAGGCTTCAATCTCCGGTGGCGCGCGATGAATGTGGACTACCCGACGTTTGCGCACGAAAGAGAGTTTGTGGACGTTCTGAAAAAACTGTGGCGGGGTGAGACCATCGTGAACTATGAAGGTGTCCTCGGTAAGTACGGAGCGCTCTCTGTCGCGCCCTACATCTCGCCTGACATACCGTTACTGTACGTTGGCTTTGGTAACAAAAGCGTTGAACACGCGGGCACCATTTATGACGGCGCGCACCTGCACACTTTCATGTCGGATGAAGCACTCGCAAATTCCGTAGCCGCGTTCAGGCGTGGTGAGGCGTCGGCAAATCGAGACGTTGGCCGGGGCAAACTGTGGTCGGTTTTTGCCACGGCATGTGACGTGCCGGATGAAAAGTATCTGAAGTTTATTGTGGCGCGTCTGGCGACGTATCTACAGATTCCCAACTACGGCGAAGCTCTGGTCACTGTCAATGGTTGGGATATGGAAGAACTCAACGCATTTCGCAGCCACCCGGATGTGGCCAACGTCGGCGGGGCTATCGATTCAGTCGCCTCGTCCGCTCAGCTCGAAAAGATAGATAAACTGATACCACAAGACTGGCGACCAGCGGCGATCGGTGACGCCAGAACATGCGCCGAACGCTGGGTGGATCAATTCAACGCTGGTGCTGACGGCATCATCATTCACGCCAGCACACCGGAAGAATTCGAACCGGTGCTGAGAGAATACGAAAAGATACGACCAAACGAAAAATTCGAGGACCGCACTAACCGACCGGGGTAACAAATGAGCGAACAGAATCATCAGGGTGGCTGTCTGTGCGGTGCCGTCCAATATGCCTTCACGGCCGATCCGGTCGCCGCGTCCATTGCCATTGCACCGACTGTCAAAAAGCGACCGGCAGTGGCTTTGCTACGGTGTTTGGTCTAAGCCTGATCCCCTGCAATAAACGGACTTACCCACCACCCCGGTAACCCTTAATTCGAGAGGCGACGGCTTCCACCAGGTTCTGAACACTGACGTCGATCAAGGCGTGATCAGGCACAGCGCGTACCATCAGACGGTCAAAGTCCAACGACCGCACGACAAATGCATCAATGTAACGCCTTTCGTGATCAGAGCGTTGCTCGTACGCTGCGTTTGTTTTGATCCGTTGTTCGATCATCTCTTCGGGAGCGGTCAGCCAACAGGACAATACTTCCGGGGGCAAGTTGGCACCGAACTGTTCAGGCAAAATCGCTGAGCCTTCCAATACAAGTCCGCGGTCATAGGCGTTGTTCACACGCGATTTGATAATCGCGTTAACAATAGGTCCAACGTTTTTGCGGTAGTGAGCCACTACCATGGCCAGGATTCTGGAAGCGTCTGGCTGGGTGTAGTACGCCACCACATCTTCAGGGAGCACTTCCCCATCATTCCTCCAGGGCCGCCCTGGATGCCGCGCGAGTTGATCGGTGGATAGCAGGTCCCAACCGAGCGTTTCTGCCATTTGGCTGGCGAGCGTAGATTTGCCGACATGCGATGTACCGCCGATCAATAGAACCTTCGCTCCTGCCTCTCGGCTCGCCATCTAAACGTTCAGTTTATAAATCCGACGGACGTTATCGCCCAGCACCTTTTGTCGCACGGCGGGTGTCAGCTGTTCCGCATACCGCGTCAATTCATCCACCCACGTATGCGGGTGGTCAGGGTGTGGGTAGTCGGTCGCCCACATGAAACAATCCGCCCCCACGTGCTCAATTATGTGTGGCGCTGCCGTTTCATCAGGGTCTCCAGAGATGAAACACTGACGCCTGAAAATCTCTGTGGCGCTGGCCCGCTTGATGTTCATGGACTCGGAAAACGCATCCAGCCGATCCAGCATGGCACCGATCCAACCCGAACCCGCTTCGAGAACACCCAGTCTAAGTTCTGGGAACCGCTCCAACGTGCCAAGTGAGAAGAACGAGATCAGCGCTTGCTGCACAATCGCACGCAGCCAGATGGCCTCCCCCCAGGCTCGGCCGGAGTGTGGCCAGTCAAAAATACCGTCTGCAGCCGCGTGCGGTGTAAATGTAGGGTGTATCGCCAGAGGTACATCGAGTTCAACACACTTCTGAAACAAGAGATCATGAGCCGGGTCTCCATGAATCACCCGCAGGTGATTAAAGGGGTTTACCCAGGCACCCTTACAACCGTCTTTGACCGCCCTCTCCAGCTCCTGAGCGGAACCTTCCACGTCCAACAACGTCAGTTGCGCAATGGGCACAAGCTTGCCGCCAGAGTCACGGCAGAAATCAGCTATCCAACGATTGTACGCACGGCAATAGGCGAGACTCAGTTCGGGGTCCGTCAGCTCCACTTCCCACAACAAGCCTATGGTTGGATACAACAGAGTGCAGTCCAGGTTTTCCTGCTCCATGAGTGCCAGGCGCTCCTGCGGATCTGCCGATCCGTAAGGCATATTGTCTGCATAACGCCGATCTGCGCGCGGACGCATGTCCTCTTCACCCATCGCACCGAGAAGCCCTAACGAGCCTTTGCGCGAACGTTTGGAGGGTGTCTGATCAATTTCCAGGTATTCAAACCCCTCGTCATCGACGCAGATCCGCAGCGCACGCGCTCTGTAGCGCTCTTCCAGATAAGTTTCCCAGAGATCGGGCGGTTCCAGAATATGACCATCCGCATCGATCGTGCCGTCGTGCGGGAAACGTTTGATCTCATAAACCATTTTCTCTCCCCTTAGGTGCGCTCTGCTATTCGCTTGCTCTTGCGGTTTTAAAATCAGGATCGCGCTTGTCCATAAACGCAGCGATGGCTTCACGATGTTCCGCACTGGCGTAGCATGTCTGCAGCGCTTTGCCTTCACGCGCTTGCACCGACTTAAGATCCACTTCGTGGACATTGTCCGTCAGCAACGCCTTGATCTGCAGAATTGCGCTCCGTGGATTTTCGCCCATGGACCTCGCCACGTTGCATGCGGTTGCCAACAGATCTTCCCGACTGGTGACCTGGTCCACCAAGCCCAATTGCAGCGCTTCAGCACCTGATACGGTTTTCCCTGTCAGCATCAGCTCACTCGCCTGGCCAAATCCCACGCGCATGGCGAGGAACTTTGAGCTGGCAAGTTCGGGCACCAACCCCATCTTGACGAAACGCACCGAAATTTTGGCATCTTCTGCTGCGACCAGATAATCCATCGGCAAAACCTGCGTCACACCCAGCCCGATCGCCGCGCCATTTATCGCGGCGACAACCGGTTTCGATTCGCGCATCAGTTCCACCCAGTTACCTGCGCCGCCGCCCTCGGTGACATCCTCACCTTCACTCTGCGCCTTGAACACTGCCTCAATGTCAGCCCCGGCACAGAAACCTCGCCCAGCCCCGGTGAGCACAATCGCGTTCACATCGTCGTCCGTATTAGCCGCCTTCACCGCTGCGTTCAGTTCCCCACCCATCTTGTAGGTCCACGCGTTCAGACGCTCAGGTCGGTTCATTGTGATCACGCACACCGAATCGACAACTTCGGTTAAAATAGTTTCATAACTCATTGTTTTTTCTCCATTTATCTATATCAAATTCATGCGAATACCACATATCTCGAGCCGATCCTCACCTCGATAGACGCCATGCGCTTCACCCGCCTCGATGACTGCTGTCTTATCCGTTGTGAGTAAATCGATTGCACTCAAGCCTTCAGGTCGACCATCGTCTATGGGTACAAACCGTACCTCTGCGTTTTCAAATGGCAACGTCAGGCCATCGAGTGGAATCTCAGCAATTTCCGACCACCGCGCGCTCACCGCAGTTGGATCATCGCACTGAATTTCAGCCGCAGAGATACCACGCACACGCGTTTCTTTTTTCGCTCGCTGCCAGTTGGGACCCGCCGGATGCCACGGCCCATCACGTTCCAGCGCACCCTCGCCAAGCTGCTGGTCAATTTCAAAGAAACTGCCACCAGTATCTTTCGGATGCAGTTGCATATTGCGGTACTCGTCCGAGTCGTTGTCCAGCACGAGACGAATGCCCAGTTCCGCAACACGAGCGCGTCTTGGCTCATGATCGTCGCACTGTGTAATCACCATGTACCCACCATCGCCACCGCGTCGCTCGAGATAACGCCCCCCTGCAGTCTGCTCTTGAATCGGTGCCACCACCTCCAACAACTGGTTGCCAATCGGCAGCAGTGCGTTCTCCAATCCAAAGTACCCGACGCCCGGGTCCCGATAACAGACTTCTATATCCAGTACGTCGGTAAGCAGTACCTCCACAGGCGCAAGTTCTTGCGCGATCAGCGCTATCTGTCTAAGCCGGAGCCACATTTTCTCCCTCCCCTTTATCAGCACCCTCGCCTTTCTGGCGATCAATACCGTATTCCCGATCTTCGCGCCTGGCCAGTGCACGCCTGATTTCAGCATGCCGCTCGCGAGTTACCCCGTACTTCAGTGCCAGCCAGAGCCAAACCCCATTAAATAGCGGAACTACGTACGCTTCCAGTACCCCAAGGCGCATGATCATCTCGGCATCAACGTCGGCTTTATCCACGCCCTCGGGTAAACCCACCACGTACTGCAACAGAACACCCGTCACCAGGATACCGCCGCCGGTGGTCACTTTGCCTGAAAACGACATCGCTGAGTTAAACAGACCCTCCTGGCGGCGCCCGGTCTGCAAATCCTGAAGGTCAACCGTGTCTGCGACCATGGAGGCAAACATGATCAAACCGAGCGTGCCGAAGTACGCCACCAGAAAGGCGGTGCCGACCAGCAGGATTACAAGGCCACCATCACCATTCGCAGGGGCAACTTCGAGGAGCCTCAACGTGACCGGCACGGCAGAAATAAGAATGATCGAAACCGAACAGGTGGCGAGCACATACTTTTTATCAACACGTGTTTGAATAGGCACAACCGTCAAAAAGCCCAACACGCCACCAAACAAGGCAAACGCCATCCATCTCAGCTCGTCACCCCCCATCCCCCAGAAGTACGTGTTCATGTACAACTGCAATGCCTGGGTGGTGCCATTCACCACCCCGCTCGCGATGACCGCAAAAAACAGAATCACAAATTCGCGGTTTTGTGCCGCTAACTTAACCTCACCCCAGAAGAGTCGCGCGTTGAATTTGGCCTCGGCAACCGGCTGGGGCAGGTAGGGGATCTGATCGCGTGTGAGCCAGGTTGTCAGCAACCCGAAGCTCGCCACCGACGCTGCGATCACCCAGGCGAAGGTCGTATAGTTCTCCCGGATTAGCTGCCCTTGGGATTCATCCGGCGTACCAACAAAAACCCACTGCCAGATGAAGATGGTCAGCAAAAAACCGCCTAAGAGACCCACCGCAAATCGATATGCGAGCAGTTCACTTCGTTCCACGTAGTCGCTCGTCAACTCGGCAAACAGCGCTCCCCACGGTACGGCGAAAAAAGTGAAGGCTAAGCGCGTCGCGACGGCTGTCACAAGAAGCCATACGAACAAGGTTGTGTCAGAGGCTTGAGGGGGAGAAAAGAGCGCCCAGAGCGCCAGCGCCATAGGCACACATGCAGCATACATAAGCGGGTGGCGCCGACCCAGGCGGTGACTGAAGTTGTCGCTGAACGCACCCACCAGCGGATCTGAAACCGAGTCCACAACCAGAGCGATAAAAAGCGCTGCGGAGGCATAAGCCGCGGGCAGCCCGACTACCTGGCTGTAGAACAGCAATACAAAGCTTGTGAACGCAAGTTCCTTGAAGGCGATCGGAATCATGCCAAGGGCTTGCGATACCTTTGTACCCCTGGCGATCCGCCCCTGACGAAGTCTTGAGCGCGCGAAATGCTGTTTGTCCAAGAACCGCTACCGCACTAGCCACCCGAAGGTATCTCGTTAAACGGTATGCCCTTGTCAGCGCGCATATCCTCCGGCAGGCCCAGGACACGTTCACCAATGATATTTCTCAAAATCTGATCCGTGCCACCCTCAATTCTGACCGCAGGGGAACGCAGCAACATCGCCTGAAAGCGCGCGGCACCCTCCGCAACCTGTGGATCTACCAGGCGACCTCCCTGCCCTTGCAAATCCAACGCAAACTTCGCGATATCCTGCATCATGTTCCCGGCAACAAGTTTGCCGATGGAGTTTTCCGGCCCGGGCATCTCCCCTTTGGATATGGCTGTAATCATGCGGGATGCGTTGTTCTTCAACCCCGATGCTTTCACGTACCAATCGGCAAGTTTCGATTTTACGTTGCTGTCCTCTATGGCCGGACGACCATTCAGCGAGATGGTCTGGGCTAGATCGTGAATTTCGGGAAAACCGGTCGAGATACCGCCACCGATGGCCATCCGCTCATTCATGAGTGTGGTGATGGATACGCGCCAGCCTTCACCCACCTCGCCCAAACGCTGATGATCTGGAATACGTACGTCATCAAAGTAGACTTCGTTGAACTCGCTGTTGCCGTTGGCTTGTTTAATGGGCACCACACGCACACCGGGCGACTTCATATCGAGGAAAAACATCGTCAGACCTTTGTGTTTCGCCACCGTCGGATCCGTACGGGTGATCAAGATCCCGTAGTCGGAGTGCTGCGCGCCGGAAGTCCAGATCTTTTGTCCGTTGATAACCCACTCATCCCCATCCTTCTCAGCGCGGGTACGCAAGCCTGCCAGATCAGAGCCGCCGTGAGGCTCGGAGAAAAGCTGACACCAGACCTCTTCACCGCTGGCAAGCTTTGGCAGATAACGTGCTTTGTGTTCCTCGTTTGCGTACGCCATCAAGGTGGGCGCACACATACCCTGCCCGATGATGAATGTTCCGGACAGGCGGCTGTAAATTCCTTCCTCCTGACTCCAGATGACATTCTGTATCGGTGTGGCACCTCGGCCGCCGTATTCGGTGGGCCACAGCATGCAAGCCCAGCCATTGTCAGCCTTCGTTTTCTGCCACTTTTTAGCCTCTTCAAGCGTATCGTAGTCGCCCGTGTTGGTGTTGCCGAAGCCACTCTTTTCGAGATATTCATCCAGATACCTGGGCGCGTGTTCGTCGATAAACGCTCGCACCTCGCTGCGAAACTGTGCTTCTTCCTGTGTATCACTGAAATCCATCGTGCTCTCCTGATTCTTTCTTACTAGCCTGCTTCTCGCCTTCCAGGGCGACTAGCCACCCGCGGCCTGTGGCAGCGCATCCACCAACTTGGCTTCCCACTCGCTTAAACCGCCCAGTTCCAAGGCGAGATAATTGCTGCGCCGATAATGAAGATGGCAATCGAACTCCCAGGTGAAGCCCATACCACCATGTACCTGGGTGTTGTCCTTTGCACACAGCTGGAAAGCTTGTGTCGCACCCACCCGCGCTGTTGCTGCAGCCAGGCTTAGATCTGCTGAGTCATTGGCAAGCGCCCACGCCGCGTAGTAGCAATTGTTCTCGGCAAGCTTCATGGCGACATACATATCCGCCATCATGTGTTTCAGTGCTTGAAACGTTGCGATGGGCCGACCAAAGGCGAAGCGCTCCTGTGAATAGGCAACCGCCATATCCAGCGCGGACTGAGCACCACCCAGCTGCTCAAATGCCATGAGCACTGCCGCTCGATCATAAAGGGTTTGCAGAGACGCCCACCCATCTCCAGCCAAAGCATCCGCAGGCGCTTCACTGAACACCACCGATGCCGCGTCCTTGGTCAGATCAACTGTGTCGACCGGACTCGCCTCAACACCCTCTCCGACAGACACCAGGTACAAACCGAGTTGGCCGCCCTCGCTGGCCAAGACAACAAAAAGATCGGCAATGCTGCCGTCAGTAACGATGAGTTTTTCACCTGACAGCTTGCCAGAAGCAACTTCAGTGCTAACGCCGCCAGGGTTGAGTTGTTCCAGACTCTCGGCTACCGCTAACGCACCTTTGACCTGGCCACTGCAGATCTTCGGCAGCCACTCGTTCTTCTGCTCTTCAGATCCGTACAACAACAGCGCTTCGATCACGAGATAGACGGTGGACCCAAAGGGCACCGGTGCAAGATGTGCACCCAGCTGCTGAGCGACCAGGCACAGCTCCAGGTAACCCGCTCCGGTACCGCCGTAGTTCTCCGGCACTGCAGTCCCGATCAAACCCATGTCCGCGAGGCCCTGCCAGACATCGCTCGCGTAGCGTTCCTCGCCGTCGAGTACGTCGCGAACCCGCGTCGAGCCACAACTGTCATCCAGAAAACGCTTTACCTGATCAGCAAGCAGCTTCTGGTCTTCTGAAAAGTCAAAATTCACGTGAACTCCCGTTGCTCTTTTTATTCCACAGAGATTTTTTACGGCAAAGTGCCGCTGTGTGAGCGTTGAACACCCTTGCACCCTTCCCCTGTTTACAGCAAATTAACTCAATGTAGAGCGAAAAACGAGAACCCTTGTGACCGACAGCCCCCAGTTCCCGAATATCAAAACCCGACGTGTGGCAACCAATGGCATAGAGCTGAATATAGCCGAACAGGGTGAAGGCCCACTGGTCCTCATGTGCCACGGTTTTCCTGAGTCATGGTATTCGTGGCGGCATCAGTTTCAGCCATTGGCGGACGCGGGTTACCACGCGGTCGCACCCGATATGCGGGGTTACGGATCTTCGGACAAACCCCACGCGGCCAACGCTTACAACCAGGTGGAGGTCGTCAACGACATCATCGGACTGATCCCCGCTCTCGGTTATGAATCAGCTATCGTCTTTGGTCATGACTGGGGTGCGCCGACCGCGTGGAGCTGCGCGTTGCACCATCCAGACAAGGTCACCGCTGTGGGCGCCCTTTCCGTACCTTTCAGTCCGCGTGCACCCGCCCCGCCGCTGGACACCTTGCAACAGATTTTCAAAGAGCAGTTTTTCTACCAACTCTATTTCCAGGAGGAAGGGGTTGCAGAGGCAGAGCTCGAACGAGATGTGCGCACCGCACTCCGCAAGTTTTATCACATGGCCAGCGGGCAGATGGATCTATCGACACTGAACCCAAACAAACCCGCCGACGCCGACCTGCTTTCCGACCTTGAAGACCCCGCTGAAATGGGCGCATGGCTTTCCGCTGCAGATCTCGACTTCTACGTCAGCGAGTTCGAAGCGAGTGGCTTCCGCGGCCCGCTCAATTACTACCGCAATCACAATCTGACGTGGCAGTTAACCGAAGGTGCGCCCACCACCATCGAGCAGCCCGCGTTGTTTGTCGCCGGTGACAGAGACGGGGTCATCATGATGGCTGCAGAAGCGCTGAAAAACATGCCCACCCACGTGCCGAATCTGAGTATCAACGAGCTCATACCGGGCGCCGGTCATTGGACACAGCAGGAAGCCCCGCAGGAAACCAACAATTACATGCTCAAGTTTCTCGCGGGGCTATAACGATCTGCGCTAGCGCGGTGCGAACCTCTGACCGCCGTCAACGCGCAGCGTTGAGCCGTTCATCATCGCGCATTCAAAGATCGCGATGGCCATCGTCGCAAATTCGTGCGGCTGTCCCATACGCTTGGGAAACGCTGCATCCTTGGTTAACTGCAGCGCGCCCTCATCGGGTATACCCGCAGTAAGACCGGTATCAAAGAGACTCGGCGCGATGGTCATGCAGCGAATGCCATGAGTGCCCAGGTCTCGAGCCATCGTCAGCGTCATTGCCGCGATACCACCTTTTGCTGCTGTATACGCAACCTGCCCGATCTGACCCTCGAACGCGGCAATAGATGCCGTATTGATCATGACACCGCGCTCGCCTTCAGCGTTGGGTTCATTTTTGGTCATGTGCTCGGCGATCACACAGTTGATATTAAAAGAAGCGATCAGGTTCAGATCAACAATGCGACGGAAATCATCCAGAGAATGGCGGCTGCCATCTTTTTTGATTGTCCGTTGCCCAACGGCCCCACCGGCTGTATTTACCGCAAACTGTACACTGCCCAACTCTGCCACCGCAGTGTTGATGACTTCCGCCATGGCATCAAAGTCCATTACGTTACACGGATGAAAAGTGCCCCCCAGCTCGGCCGCAACCTCAGCCCCGTTTGAGCGTTCGAGGTCCAGAATTGCAATCTTGCCGCCCTTTTCAACAAACTTTTCTGCGGTGGCACGACACATGCCGGATGCGCCGCCCACAAAAATCCCATTGCTGCCTGCTATGTCCATAGTTACTCCCGTTTTGCTTTTGTTTGAATTGCAGTTTAAGCCATCTGGCCGGTGAAAGATGCCAGGTCAAAATAGTCACGCCAGGCACAAATTTTTCCATCTCTAAGTTCCATGGTACCCATGACAGGCAGCGACAGCTCTTTGTCATTTGCCATAACAAAGTTATCGACACGTTCAGTCAGCACCATGTTGCCGTTTTCGGCGATATTCAGCACCTCCCAATCGACGCTCTTTGGCTGCATACCACGAATAATCGCCATGGCCTCAGCCTTACCATTAGCCGGTTCCATAGGAATATTGTGATAAACCACGTCATCCGTAAAAAGGGCTTCGATGCCGTCCCAGTCACACCGATTCCACGCATCGATGAAAGACATCACTATGTCACTGTTGCTACTCATTTTTCTGTTCTCCTATCTGCAGTTTAGACTGAAGGCTAAGGCGCCATATCCAACAGCTCGGTAAATCCTGATGGCGCGTGAGACCCAACGATCAGCTGTTCCAATACTCCCCGACCTTGTTTGTCACCAAAATCGCCCTTCATTTCAACATCGCTGATGCCCTGTATGTGCAGGTTCAAAGCATCATCTACCTCCGCCAGGGCATACGATTCCGAAAGGACATCCAGTTCCCCATGATAACTGCCATGCCGATGGCTTTCGTGACCGTAACCCACGCCTTTCATGTACCAGTGAAATCTGGGACGCATGGTGATTTCGCAGACACCGCCGCCGAAGCGTTCGAACCGGAGCCTTGCTTCTCTGGCGTGGCGGGTACAGTCAATTTCTGAGCTGACTTGGGCCATCGATTCGGCTTCACCTTGACCATCCAGCGGCACATAGACTCCGTGCGTGTTCCAGGGGCGACCCAGTTCATCATCGTTCAGGTGATACAACGTCACACAATCGCCCCAGTTGATGGGTGCCCACAACCAGTAAAACTGTTGTAGCGCCCCTTCGGGATTGGGCAGCGCATCGGGTTCGCCGATAGTGCGAATCCCCCAGGATCGGTCACGCGTTCCCCACCATGAGTCGGCTGAGACCTCAATGCGTTTATCCCCAACAACTATCCAACCATCCCAGACTCCGTTCTGCGTCAGACGGGTTGAATCCATCATCAGCTGTGTCCCGATACGACGGGTAAATCTGGGTTCCTCCTGGACAGGCGCCCGAGCTATAAACGTAAGGTCCGCTTGGATGTTCTGCCTACTGTCGTCGGCGATAAGGCGTAGCGTGCGAAGCGGCTCGACCACCTCCACGCCCACCGGTCCTACACGCGTATCCAGTCGTTCACCGTGCATCACCTTTGATGCAATCAAATTGTGCTGTACGCCATCAACGATGACCGAGATAGCGGCATCCATGACGTTTACGTAGGGATAAACACCCAATGCCCCGGCAAAGAACACGTCGTCCTGACGGTGGTAGCCATTGAAGAAGTAGCGGTCATAAAAATTGCGTTGGCCGCCGGTGTACGCCACCGGTTCCGGCGTTTGATGAATCGGAAAGTCATCGCCCTTTGTCAGCATTCTAGAAGCCCCCTCAGAATCGGGAGAATATCATCTGCTGGCCAATCTCTCTGCCTTTGTGTCACCATCGGTGGGATTAAGGGGGACAAGACCATGCGAGTTATCTTATTTATCGTGACATTGATCGCCTCAGCTTCCGTGTCCGCCGAGGTGAAAATCTCTGACCTGAGCTGGATGAAGGGACACTGGGGCGGTGCTGTCGGCAACACCTACCTAGAGGAAACCTGGACCCACCCCCGATCAGGAACGATGACCGCTGCCGTGCGAATGACCGCTGGTGAAACCACGGTAATGAACGAGCTCATCATCATCGCCAAAGAAAATGACACTCTGGTTCTGCGTCTCAGACAGTTTGATACCCAGTTTGAGCCACGCACGGGAGTTGAGGTCATGGAGATGGTATCCATGACAGAAAACAGCGTGCACTTTAAGGCGATTAAAGAAGGTGGTTTGCAGACCATCACGTATACAAAGCCCACGGAATCCACATTCAAGATCGAGGTGTTGCTAACCGAGGGAACCACATTTGTGGCGGACCTGGAGGCGGTGCAATGAGACAGGCGGGTGTCACGCTATTCGTCTTTCTATTCTGTGCCGTCACTACCGTTGCTGAAGGTGAAGCCAAGCCGGTGCCACCACCACCCTGCAGCTCGGATGCATACCGAGCGTTTGATTTCTGGCTTGGCAAATGGCGTGTTGAGACACCCGATGGCCAGCTTGCCGGACACAACACCGTCACGTCGTTGGAGGGTGGGTGTTTGATTCTGGAAGACTGGACCAGCGTTCAGGGAGGTACCGGACAGAGTTATAACTTCTACAACCCCGTATCAAAAACATGGCGCCAGGTTTGGGTCAGCCAGGGTGGCATCATCGACTATACAGGTGGATTGAACGAGGACGGTGCCATGCAGTTGGAAGGCACTATCGCCTATCAATCAGGTACAAGCGCAAAGTTTCGCGGCACGTGGACCCCACTTGAGGGTGGGGTCGTGCAGCAAAAGCTGGAACAGTGGGATGACGAAAAAGAGGCCTGGCAAAACTGGTTTACCGGCCTCTACCATCCTGTCAAAGATTAATCTGCCAACCGACAACAAGCGTCCAGTCGTTCTGCATTTGCGGACCATCAAGGTCCTCGCGTACAGGAACCAGAACCTCCGCCGCAAGGCGGTGCGTTGAATCCGGAATGTGCCAATTCAGGCTGACCCCGATCTCCGTACGGCTGTGACCATATCGATCCGGGTCTGCGGTCTGCACGGGCCCTCTGATATCAGGATCCTGACCCTCAATAGAATCTCGCTCAACGTGTTGCAAACGCACCGCCGTGCTCACCTGGTCGCCCAACCGGCGGCTGACCCAAGCAGAAAATTTATGCTCATCGCCCAGATGATAATCCTCGGCGTTCTCTTCGAGGGCTATCCGACTACGCCACTGGACGCCCCAACCCCACCTCTCGTGCAGGGCGTTGTAAGTTAACCCGCCGATCAGATCCGTTGTTTCCGAGCCTAACTGCATGGCATAGGGCAACCGCAAACGCGGCCGCATGTTCATCGGTGTCAACGGTCGCCCGGTCTCATCCACGCTACCGGTGGGCAGACCAACCCCTACCGTCGCATGCCAACCCGTATGTCCTTGGTGCTCACCCAGTTTGATCAACGCAGAGAGCGAACTGTCAGCAAACCCCGAGCTTTTTGTTGTGAAGCGGCCAAGTACATTGGTACCCATACCCCCCATAAACGTCACGTGGTCCATCTCTTTTCGCACGTAGTGGGTCATCGCCATCAGGGTGACTCGATCTGTCGGCGCCCACATGGCACCGAGCATGTGCATCTCCATTTCCATGGTCAGAGGCACAATGCGGAGTGTGGGCGGCATGCCGGGCATGCCAAAAAACGGGTTATTGGCCGTGGTTGCTATTTCGGTGGCGCTGAGATCATCAGTACCATCGCCATTGCCATCCATTTCCATCCGCATATAGCGGTAGGACAGCATAATTTCTCCTGCGTTATGAGTGTGGTCTCCCATCACCCCGATTGGCGCATGACTATCGGGTCGGGAACTTGCCAATGCGTGCGCGGCTGCGCACAGCACAACCATCGCCCTTACGATCAGTAAGGCGATCGTTTTAAAATTCATTCTTGTCTCCTAGTGGTGTTTTAAAGCTGTAACGAACTAGGAAAAGTAAGGTGGAGCCCGGGAGATAAAGCCGAGTTGAGGGGTACGCGCAAGCACCTGGGTGCGTTCGAGTGTGTCTTGCAGAGCGACTCGCCCGAGATCAACAGAAGGCAGGACTTCGCCTGGCTCTTGTGCTTCCGCCAGGAGCGTTGCAAAGGCACAATTTTCAGTTGCCGCGTGGTGTTCATGGCTGGGCTCAACGTATGCAAGCTCGGCATGATGATGATGGCTGTGTCCCGCCGGGTGGTGGCCAGCGTGAGTATCTTCAACGGGAGTAAAATACAGTCCGTCCGGACAAATCTGCAGAATGGCACCGGACTCTATGGCAACCGGCATGTACCCGTGTGGTACCAACGCCTGCAATGAGAAGACCGCGACCAGGGCCAGCTTAGAGGCTGCACCAACGAAGCGCCTCACCGCTGTAGAGGTTCGAATTAAGTTATCCCGACGACCGACCATGGTTTAGCATTGTAACCGAATCCATTCTCTCTTCCCCAATTAGAAGACAGGTATAAGACAGGTTTATGACGTTTCGATCGCATCTATGGCTCGCCTCGGCGCTCTTCACCACCACCTTCGCTATCGCAGACAGCGCTTCCGAGTCATCTCCAGTCACCATCGCTATTCATGGCGGTGCAGGCACACTCGCTGAGAAGAGTTTCACACCGGCGCTGGAACGCGAATATCGCGACGCCCTAGCAGCCGCACTGGAACGGGGCCATCGGGTGTTAACGCAAGGCGGACCCAGCACAGAGGCCGTAATCGCTGCGGTTACCTACCTTGAAGATTCACCCTTATTCAACGCGGGGCGCGGTGCTGTAATGACCTACGAAGGTGAGCACAGGCTGGATGCTTCGATCATGGAGGGTGCGGATCAGCAGGCGGGCGCCGTCGCCAATGTGAGCAGCGTAAAAAACCCGATTGAAGCCGCCTATGCGGTCATGACCCGCTCGCCGCACGTTCTGCTCGCAGGCAGCGCAGCGGATGGGTTTGCAGAAGAGATGGGCCTCACCCTGGTTCCCAACAGCTATTTCACGACGCCACGTCGCAAGGCATCGCTGGAGAAGCTCCTCAAACGCATGCAACAGTCGAAACATGGCACGGTAGGGGCCGTTGCCCTGGACAGCCGGGGCAATCTGGCAGCAGCGACTTCCACAGGTGGTATGACAGGAAAAAGATGGGGGCGCATCGGCGACTCACCCATCATCGGTGCAGGCACGTATGCGCAAAACGGAATCTGCGCTGTCAGCGCCACGGGACACGGCGAATTCTTTATCCGCTACACAGTAACGGCGGATATCTGTGCCAGGGTGCGTTATCTGGGTGAACCCCTCAAACAGGCTGCGGACACCGTGATTGAACAACTGGCCAAGGCTGGTGGTGAGGGTGGCATCGTGGCCCTCGATGGTGATGGCCAACCGGTGTTTGCGTTCAGCACACCCGGCATGTATCGAGGCGCCATCGATACCCATGGCAATCTCACGGTCGCTATTTTCAAAGACCGCTAGTGTCCTGTCTGGTTAATTCGTTGAATTATGATAAGCCCAGAAACGTCAAGATGACAAGGTACGCAATCTTCGATTGCGTCGCGGAAAGCTTTGCTTTCCGCCCGTTTCACCCGCCGCTCATGTCGGGACATTAGCAAGGGGAACAACGCAGTTATTGGCGTTTCTGGGCCACCCGAAGGGCGCATCCCAAGGGCCCTGTGGCTCAGCCCCGAGCGCTGAAGGCTCAGTTGCGGCCCTAGGAAAGGTACCCGACCTGTCCGTCGGACCGCGCCTAGCCACAGGACCCTTGGGACGCGTCATAATTCAACGAATTAACCAGACAGGACACTAGTCTATACCCAGAACCTTCAGCGCATTTTCACGCAGAAACTTCGGCCATACGTGGTCTCTGAAGCCTACTTCCTGCATGTCGGTCATGATTCGTTCTACCGTAAGACCCATCGGAAAATATCCGGCGTAGATTATCTTGTCAGCACCCCGGGTATTTGCGTAGTCAATGATCGCCTGCGGGTAGTGCTTCGGCGCAAAGGCTGATGTTGAGTAATAGAGATTGGGCCATTTCAGCATAAGCTTGATGGCCAGATCCTCCCATGGCTCACAGCCATGGCGGGTGACAAAAACCAACTCAGGAAAGTCGTACATGACCTGATCAATACGACTGACCTCCTGAGGCCACATGGGAAAACGCGGTCCCGGCACGCCCGCACAAGAAAAGATGGGGGTACCCAGCTCTACACACTTGGCATAAATCGGGTACATCTTGGCATCATCGATCGCAACCTGCGGGTTGTAACCGGCGTTAAAGGCGCCGAACGAACGCACGCCGAGCTCTTCGTACTGACGCACCATCTCACGGATGCCTTCCATGCCCTTGTTAGGGTCCACAGAACCCTGCCCCACAAACCTGTCCGGGTGCTCCTTCAAAGCCTTCTTTGAAACATCCCCACCAACACCCACAACGCCGATCTCGATGCCGTACTTATCCATTTCATTCAAAGTGATGGATATTGGATCTGTGCTGGAACCGTAAATCTCTTTCGGTACCTGCTTGAACATGTACTCCACCGGAAAGTCGAACTCCGCAGACCCATCTTTCAACTGCTCACGGATAAAATCGTACATGGCGAAATCTTCTGCAGGAAAACCGATCATGCAGTCGACAATGCCTATGTCTTTGGGAAAGGCCATCGCTATTTCCCTCCGTAGAGGGCGTTCTGGAAGAGGTAACACATGGAGTCACGGGGGATCTCTTCTCTGGGGAGAGGTTGATTCACCTGCTCTGGCGTCGGCCCCACCTTGGCAGCCAGCGGGCGCAACGCCTCCATGTCAAAGTTGTAAACACGTGCTGCGTTTTCACCCAGAATCATCCGCCGCGTGGGCTCATCGATGCCTGTGAAGGTCAGGCGCAGTGACTCGAGGTTGTAGGGGAATGTGCCTTCGTAGTGAGGATAGTCATTGCCCCACAACACTCTATCCGCGCCGATTTCCTCAATGCCCGCCAGATCCGCCAGACTTGGGAAACTTGCACCGTAGTAGATGTTCTGTTGCGCGTATTCCGTAGGTGTTTTTTTCAACACCCACTCCATACCGTCGTAGTTCATTTCACCGATGGCACCCCGCTGAAAACCCATGTGGATATGATCCAGTTGTTGCAGGAGTGCGGGTGCCCAGGCGCAACCTGACTCGGTGAGCACATACTTCAGCTTCGGAAACCGCTCGAACACACCGCTCATAATCAGGTGCCTGAAGCCAGCCTGGCAGTAGTAGGTAACCTCCGCAATCCAGATGGCCTCCGCAACGGGCCCTTCGCCATAGTTGGGTGAGCCTTGTCCAGAGTGTTGATTGATAACAAGGTCATGATCCTGAATGGCCGCAAACACCCTGTCCCAGGCTGGGTCATACAGCGGCTTAAGCCAATGACAATCCGGTGGGACAAGGGGAAGCAATACACCGCCACGCAAACCGGATTTCGCTATGAACTCGATGTCTTTGATCGCTTCATCAAGATCATTGGGGAGGATTAAACCAATACCGGCGCGACGCACCGGATCTTCCGCACAGAAGTCAACCAGCCAGCGATTGTGTGCACGAATGCCAGCCAGCGCGCGCGGAAAATCCTCTGGTTTCGGTGGCTGAGCGGTGACGATGCTCTTACGGTAGAAAGGCGGCACCGTATTTGGAAATACAACCTCTCCCACCACACCCTGGCTGTTCTGGTCTTCTGTGCGAATGTCCAGATCCCAGTTGCGCATTTTTTTTGAGCCGTAGTGCTCCTGAGAGGGGTTTTTGTACCCGCCCCGCCACTCGTCAAACGCGGCCTGATATTCGGCATCCAGATACTCTCGGTATTGGGCATGGCTGCCACCGGCATGGGTATCCGCTGTAATCAGCACGTAGGGTTCATTGTCAGCCACTGTTGTCATCCTTCCCGTTGATCTACCTCCAAGCTTGCGAGCAGACAGGGGCTGGGTCAACCGCCGATGTAGCTCACAGCTTGCCCTGGATCCGCCTCAGCTCCTACGATACGTGTATACACATTCAGCGACGGGACAAGGGAGCTACACATGACAATTCTCGATGGCCAACATGCATTGGTAACCGGCGGCGGCAGCGGCATCGGTCTTGCCTGCGCAGCCGCATTTCTTAAAGACGGCGCCAGGGTCACCCTGGTAGGGCGGACAGAATCCAGACTGGCGGAGGCCGCAAAAGCGCTGGGTGACGAAACCAGGGTCTCCATTGCCATAGCCGATATCGCAGACGAGGAGGAACTTGCCGCGGCAATCAAGACCGCAAACTCGCAAAACCCGCTTACCATCGCCGTGGCAAATGCCGGTACCGGGTCTGCGGGTCCTTTTCTTGAGACGGACAGCTCCGAGTGGGACCGGGTCATTCAAACCAATCTGAACGGGACGTTCTACACGCTGAAACACGCCGGATCGGTTATCGCTCAGAATGGCGGCGGCGCGATGTGCGCAATTTCTTCCATCGCCGGACTCCGCACCCACAAGCTCATGTCGGCCTACTGCACGAGCAAGGCGGCGATCGATATGCTGGTGAGAAACACCGCCGATGAGCTAGGTGCCCAGAACATTCGCGTGAACAGCGTCTGCCCGGGGCTTGTGATTACAGAACTCTCGCAGGGGTTGCACGAATCAGCAGCCATGAAAGGTGACTACCTTGCCTGCATGCCCGTTGCTCGTGTAGGACAACCTGAGGATATCGGCAACGCGGTACGTTTTCTGTGTGGACCAGAATCGAGCTGGATAACGGGTACGACGCTGCCTGTAGACGGTGGACACCACCTGCGTAGAGGTCCGAATCTGGAGTTTATGGCCGGGGGTTAGGCATCAATTTGATGCCAAACTTCGCGACACTTTCGCCTCGCTCTCGGCTCGCTTTCACCTCACTTTTTCGTGAGGGCGAATCAGATTAGCTGAATCCAAGCCATCCAACGGACTTCTATGAGCAAAGTTTGACGAATATCACACTGCGAGAACCTACCGCCACTTATCATTGATCGCTGAACGCACCCGAACCGTCCAATTTCTTGACCTGGAACCCAATCTGGACATGGAAGCACAAGCGAAATTCAAGGGCCTGCAAAAACTCGCGCCAAAAGACCTGACGATCGGCATGTATGTCGCACAGCTTGATCGCGACTGGAAGGACACCCGATTCCCCATCCAGGGATTTTACGTGAGAAGCCAGGCAGCCATTGCAGAATTGGGTGACGAATGTGCCTACGTGTACGTCGATCCGCGACGTTACGATTCAAAGTTAGGTGCGGTCAAACTACACGCGGTTGGTAAGGCGAGCGGCGGTAAGACATCCGGAAAGAAGCTGTCCGCACGCGAACGGCTGGTTCCCAAAAAGCCGCGCGTGTATGAAGACGAAGTATCTACTGCTGACGAACTCCCTGCTGCAGAAACCAGCCTGGAACAGGCCGAAACCGTGTTGCGTGACTGTGTGGTCAAACTGCAGTCGAGCGGCGGTTTTGACGTGGATGCTATTGAAGAGGCCATCACCCCGCTGGTTCGCAGCGTTATGCGCAATCAGACCGCGATTGCTGCCCTGGCCCGCATGCGCAAAGCAGACGACTATCTCTATTCGCACGCCATCTCCTGTTCCATCTGGGGCGCGGTCATCGGACGACAGCTGGGACTACCTCCCAAAGACATTGACCTGCTGGCTACAACCTGTGCAGTCATGGACATCGGCAAAACCGCGTTACCTGCCGACATGCTTGCAACGCTCACGCCTGAAGAAGAAGCGAGCGAAGCCTTTCAGACACACGTGGACGCAGGTCTGGAAATATTGGAAAAACAGGGGATGTTGGATCACCGCGTACTCTCCGGTGTCCGCACGCACCACGAACGACACGACGGTAGCGGCTACCCCCAGGGCCTGGCAGGAAACAAGATTCCAGTCTTCGGCCGAATAGCTGGTATTGTCGACACATATGATGCACTGATCAGCGAGCGACCCAACGTCCCAGCCTGTTCGTCATATCAGGCGATACAACAGATTCACAACAGCGCAGACAGCCTGTTCCAAGCGGAGCTTGTGGACTACTTCATTAAAGCTATTGGTGTCTTTCCCGTCGGTTCGATTGTTGAACTGAATACGGGTGAAGTTGGCGTCGTTGTTTCACAGTCTGAGGAGAACCGCCTCAAACCGAAGATCATGCTGATCCTCGACCCGGAAAAACAAAAGCGCAAACACTTGGTGGTTATCGATTTGTCGTTTCAGCAAACGGATACAAATCAACCGCTGCAGTGGTGGATCACCAAGGAACTGGCCGTAAACGCCTACGGGATCGATCCCAAAGAGTATTTTCTGGGTTAGAAGATTGTTAAATACCTCAACAGAAACCGCATCCCAACCCGTGACCGAACTTCTTGGACTCTGCCAAGGCAAGTGCGCCCTCGCCCGAGTAAAAGTCACAAATCAGTCTGAACTCCTGGAGAGTATCGACGCCGAAACGTTGCACGATACGCTCACCGAGCGCTTCACTTCGGTTTTGCGCGCTGAAGACAAAGTCATTGGCCACGTAAACACCGGCGGCTACTGGTTGGTATTCGATTCACTTATCGATTTAAACCATCTGCACCTCGCCGCACTCAAACTGTCCCGAAAGTTTGAGCCGCAACTGGACGCAGCCGATCACTCAGCGGATATCAGAGTGGGCATGGCCTATCTTGCCCGCCCCTCAGCAGAGCAGATTCAACAAGCTGAGCAGACCGCCAAACAGGCGCTGACCGCAGCGCAGGCCTCCCAAAACCACGACATCTACCACATCGCTACCCTGCACGATGAAACAGAGGTAGACAGCCACTGGGAAGTTGCACAGCGAATCAGAGAGGCGATGGAACGCCACGCCATCTCGATGGACTATCAACCGAAAATCGACCTGTCGTCTGGCGATGTGGTTGGCGGTGAGGCCCTGGTACGTTGGCGGGAAAACGGCACAGTTGTTCCACCCAGCGACTTCCTTCCCGCTCTGGCAGACGACGCCATGTGGGAGCTGACGGCTTACACGATCAGGCTGGTTATCAGGGATATCATCGAGCACGACATTCAGATTCCGATTGCGGTCAACTTGGATCCAAGCGTTCTAAAGCACTTAGGCCTGGCCAGCTTCCTCATTCAAGAAACCAGTTTCTGGGGCGTTGATCCGCAAATGATCGTTCTCGAAATAACAGAAAACACGCAGCTCTACAGCCTGCAGGAAACAAGTAAAAAGCTTCAAGATCTGCGCGATCACGGGTTCCGGATCTCAATTGATGACTTTGGTACAGGGCATTCCAATCTGCGACGCGTGCGTGAGTTACCCGTAGATGAAATCAAGTTGGATCGTTCATTTTGTCAGAACCTGGCATCTGACCTGGGTAACCAGGTGATTACCAAGGGGGTGCTTGAGCTGGCGAAGAAGCTGAACCTGCCGGTGGTAGCCGAAGGCATAGAGGACGCCGGCACGCTAAATGCGTTGATTGAGTGGGGATGCCCGATCGGCCAGGGTTTCTATCTTGGTGCACCACTGCCAGTAGACGACTTTCGCCACCTCATCAGGTAGCTGCGCTCACCGAATCAGTGTGCGCCCAGCACTTTACTAACAAATTCATCAACGCTAAATGGCTTCTGCAGAAGCTCGACGTGCTCAGGTAGTTCCGCGCGATCAATGCTCGCCGTATGACCGCTCATGATGACGCAATGCAAAGCGGGTTCGATATCCACCGCAGCACGTACAAGCTCAGCGCCGTTTACTTCACCCGCTATCAAGTAGTCGGTAACCAACGCTTCATACCGCAGTCCGTCAGACGCTTGCGCATCACAATTACGATCGAGCGCTTCGAGAGCAGAAGCAGCCGTTGAGTGGATTTCAGCATCGCGTTGGTGAATTTCGAGCACCTGGCACACCAGGCTCGCCAGACGCTCGTCGTCTTCAACTACGAGCACCGTGCTATTCATCGAGGCTCGACTTAAGCCTTGCGACTGGCTTCGGCATCGGCCAGCAGCCGGGTGAGCGTATCCTGGACGTTCTTGGTGAGATCGACGATAACCGACAGCCCATCACGCGTTTGCAAGGACATCTCGGGTTCAGAACCCATAAGCAGGATTTCGCTCTGCAACCTAATGGATGCGATTTGGCTGATGCTGTCGTGCAAAGCCCGCTGCGCATCTATTTCAGTGTTTTCGTTCAGGTTGTCCAAGCTTGACACTCCGCTGTCCTATTATTCCGTTTTTGCTACTACAGCCCTGACCCCTAGACATCTGCCAGGCCATTGCGAATAGCGTAGCTGACAATCTCGGAGTTGGATTGTACGCCCAGTTTCTCAAGCAGGCGTTTGCGGTACGTACTGATCGTTTTGACGCTCAAATTCATTTCATCGGCGATCTCTGAAACGCCGGCACCTGCAACCAGACGTTCCATCACCTGATATTCCCGATTTGACAGGTGCTCATGAGGCTCACTTGTCGGCTCGCCGGTCTGGTTGGAGCGTGTGATCAACTCCGCCAGATCTTCTCCCAACACCATGCGACCACTCCAGACGCGCTGCACAGCTGAAACTACTTCTTCAAGCGAACAGCTTTTGTGCAAATATCCTGAAGCACCTTGTTGCACCAGGCGCACCACAAACTGATCCGGTGCACGTGCAGACAAAATGAGAATGCCCACCTTCGGATAACGTTGATTCACCTGGGAAACGAGATCTGCCCCGCCTCTGCCAGGCAGGGATAAATCCAGCACGAGCACATCGATCTCGTGCAGACTTAACTCTCTAAGGCTTTCTGTTGTTGAACCTGCCTGAGCAACCACATCGATGCTGCCGGCCTGGGACAGACCGAAAGCAAGGGTTTCTCTGAACACAGCGTGATCGTCGACCAACATGACGCGGCAGTTAGCCATAAGGATGCCTCCGGACGCGCCGCAAATGTCGATTACAACCAGTAATGTCGTGTACCAATCCCACGCGCGAATCCTAGAACAGTTTCTGAGCACACACCAGAGTATTCAAGCAAGCTTGCCCATTCTTCTGTTTGTCGCTTGAGGCAGTTCTGGCATACGCGCATACTCAGCGGCGAGGGAAATTCGGGGGAGAAACGATGAACGTAAAAACAATCCTGGGCAGCTTGGTCACCGGTCTTGTCCTGTTTGTATTTGGCTTCCTGTACTGGGCGATCAACCCACTGCCCTATAACACCTGGAACGAGGTAGAAGACCCGGCAGCGGCACAAAAACAAGCGCAGGCACTGTTTCCTGAGGACGGGCTGTACTTTCTCCCCGGTCCGGGCAACGATCCGACCGCACTCGAACTCCTGGAGACAGGTCCCGCTGTATTTCTGGTGATCGACCACTCACCCGCAGCAGGCGCCGATCCGTCCTCTCTTGCGATGGGATTTGTACATAACGTCCTGACCGCACTGCTGCTTGTACTCGTCCTGCAGAACGTGGCCGGTTTCGGGCGCCGTATATCCGCGGCTCTGCTCCTGGGCGTCATCGGCGTGGTGGTCATCAACGGCAGTGAGATAATCTGGTGGATGCAGCCACCCAGTTGGATACTGCACCAGGCGATTTATTACCTCGCCTACTTCGCCATCGCCGCCGCGGTGTTGCACCCGTTTCTAGGAGATCCCGCGGCAGAGTAAGAGCCTTCAGCTTAACAACCGGATACAATCTGCATTTCACGGACCGACCGCCAGGAGGGCTTATGATTGAACACGTTTACTACTTAGCGATTGTTAATTTTCTTAAGCGGGTTCAGTTGAGCATCGTGACTTTTGTTGTCACAACGCTGGTTACCTTGAACAGTCTGTTTCGCCGCATTCGCATGTCACACGAGAACGGCATACTGCTGCGTGGCAAGGTCCGCATCGTTGACGACCCTCAGTTTCCTTCCCACGACTTCTTTCAGCCTGGGCGAGAGTTCGACTGCAGGCTGCGCCACGCCGCCGCTTCTTTCCTGGACGATGCCAAACTGGTGGTACGCAGCGCATCCATAAAATTTGCAGATGAACGCATTAAATCGCCGTTCGACGTACTGATGAACTCAGGTGAGGTACCCCTCTTCTGGGATGCCAGAACGTTTGTAGGCTTTATGAAAGTTTCCATGCGCGGTCGCGGCAAACGCTATGTCCCTTATCTGAAAAAACATCCGCAGGCAGCACTCGGCGGTGGCGACAGCGTTCGTCGCAACCCCACAAGTCCAAACAAGATGATCTACAACTCGAAGACCACTTTCGGGTTTACGTCCACCGATGATGAACGCTTCTATGTGCGCTATCGCCTGCGGCCGGTGCCCACGCCAGACCCTGAATCCGGCTTACCCGGGAAGGACGACCATGCCTGGTTGCAGAATCCGCTGCCCGACGAGTCTCGCGATCGAAACTACCTGAAGAAAGCCACCGTTGAGGCTCTCGCCGAAGCGCCATTTGAATATATGTTACAGATTCAACTGCGCCCGTTACCGCCGGATGAGTTTTATCGACCGGAATGGATATCTGCAACAGTGCCGTGGAACGAAAGACGTTTTCCGTTTTACGATCTGGCTCATGTCACCATCGATGAAGCCTTGGATTTTAAAGAGAATCAGTGGACCTATTTCGACATGGGACACCACCCGGATTCGCTCTGGATTCCCAAAGCCAGGAGCATTGATGACCCCCATTCATTGAACCATCTGCGGGTGGCTTCCATCTGGGCGAGACGTATCCGCCTGGTGTCCTACCGACTCTTCGGCATGACCAAAGAATTTCCCGACACCAGAGACGCAAAAGATTGGGAAGGCATTCCGCCCATGGCGGATCCCCCGCCACCGTAAAAGGCGGATCCCCCGCCACCCTAAGTGTGAAACCGCATCGCGTTGTGCTATTTGGAATCGAGGACTTCTACGCCATCCCATCCCGGCTGCAACGGGATACCCGAAAAGCGCCTGGCGCGCTCAAGAAAACGCAGACTGGTCGCATCCCGCGGCACCGCGTGCAGGCAAGCTTCAAACAGTTCAATTGAACGTGAGAAGTTCTGGGCATAAAACGCCGCAATCGCTTCACCGAATCTATCATCAATCTCCACCAGTCCGTTCCGCATCGCGTCCGGCATGGCGTCGAATACTTCATAAACGGTCACAGGCTGGACACGCCCTACCAGCTGCACAACACCCGCGTGGCGGAGACGATAAGACTCACCCACCAGTTCAGCGGTCTCACCCGTCACCAGCAATTGAGCCCTGAACTGTTTGGTTAGCCCCTCCACACGCGCTGCCACGTTGACCGTGTCACCAATCGCCGTGGTGGACATCCGTTCCGCCGCGCCGACCGTGCCCAGCAGCGACTTGCCGCTGTGCATGCCAATGCCGATACCCAACCGGGTACCGCCGCTATCCGTACTATCAAATTCGTGCTCACGAACGATACGGTGCACAGCCACCGCTGCATCCACAGCTTGAGTGGCATCATCAAGAAACAACGCTTTAACACCATCGCCAGTGAACTCATCGATAAACCCGCCCGCCTCGATAATGATGGGCGTAATCTCTGCATAGAACTCATTGATTAGATCAAACGAATTCTGCGGCCCCAACTCCTCAGACAGTTTCGTAAAGTCGCGTATATCCACAAACATGACCGTCACGTCACGCTCGGCTGCTTCTCCGAGTTCGACTTCGATGATGTCCGCTTTATGCAGCAACTCCAGGAATCTGGCAGGAACAAATCTTTGAAACGAATCCGCCCTGCGTCGCTGCTCCATGTACAGTTGAGCATTCTCGAGAGAAATTGCCGCCTGACCTACTATGGACTCCAGCACTGTCACCTGTGTCTGATTAAAGAGCCCGGCACCCAGATTATTCTCAACCACCAGGATCCCGACCAGGTTCCCCTGCCTCATCAATGGCAGTCCAACAACACTGCGGACACCCGTTTCTTTTACATGGACATCCCGCGACAACCACTCGTGGGTTTGAGCATCCTCCGCAACCAGCGGCGCTTTGCTGCGCACCACGTAATCAACCAGACTCATAGGTATCTTGGAAAACCCGCCGCGATCACCAACGGTTACGATGTGACCGTCTTCGGATACTTCCGATACAGCGAGCACGTGGCGCGCCTCACCACCCATGAGCAAAGCCGCGCGCTGCCCACCACCCGCTTGCAGCGCATAGCGAAGAATTTCGTCCACCAGGCTGCCGGTGTCCATGTTTGAAGACACAGCTTTGAGACCGGCGATCACTGCTGCAAAGTCGACATGCGATATGGACAAAGCGTCCGAGGTGGTCTGTCTGAGCCCCCATCTGGCAACCACGCACCCCTGGGCGCCATATTCATTCCAGACACTGTGAGCACGTTCATCTAAATGGCGTGCGTGCAAAACGTGTCCCAACGCACCATGTGCGTCAGCGGCTCGTTGCAAGGCCCAGGCTTCAATATAGCCAAGCCCGCTTTCTCTTGCCCGTTCTGCGGCCGTCACCCAATGGAAAGCGGCTTCCCCGTGGTCCCCTTTACGATGAACGATTTCAGCGCTCAGCAATTCGAGGAACGGTTCGTAGTCATGCCGATTCAGCTTCACAAGACCGGCAATCAAGCTCTTCAGTCTGAACAATCGCAGCCTGCTTTGCAGATCCATGCGGGATTGGTGCGCCAGCACAACCGCGTACATACACAAACAGGGGTTCAAAAACGCCTGTCCCATCGACGCACTGCGACGCGCGTACATGATCGCGAACTGCTGCTCAGCCGTATCCCAATCGTTCTTCAGAAACGCCAACCAGCCAGCTCCGCTCGCCACCAGGGCTACTTCCATCTGCGTGGTGGGGTCTTTCAGCATCGAGGGGTAGGTTTCCGGCCAGTTAACAAGGTCACCCACGAGACGGGTGCCTTCATGCGGACCGTGCAATATTTCAGCCACCTGCATCCAACAGCGGGTTGTAAACGCGGTCTGCTCTTGCCCACTACCAAGAATGCTTTGTAAGTACGGCTGATGGACTTCGCGCACATCAGCAAGCGGGCGACCGGACAACAGGTCCGAAAAGTAGGCTACGTTGCCTGCGTAGCAGGCGTTTTCAACGTCACCGGTGTCAAGCGCAACATCAAAAAGTTCAAGGGTGCGCCGTGCACAATCCCGCAGAGGATCGATTGAATGCCGTATGAAACTGTGGATCAAAAGCCCTGTACGCCCAATCAAATGAGGTTCCTTCGGCGCCTTCTCGGCGAGTTGCCCAAACGCATAGCCAAACCGCTTCGCGTTTGTGGCCCCTGTCAGAATCATGCCAAAGAGCGCAAAGCCATACGCAGAGAATTCACTGCGACCATGCTTCATCGTGAGCGCGACCATCTCACTGGCCATTATCGGAACCAGCAGCGGTGCCCCCCAATAGGCATTGGTTGCACATTTCATCAGAAGCGTCATCGCAGCATCAACTTCCGCATCTGTGGAAGGCGGTAGATCAAGCAGATCTTCGGGCGATTTTTTACCCAACAACAGCCGTACTTTTGCAATGGCTAACAGCGCGCGGGGCATGCTGCCGCGTCGCGGCAGCTTGATACCGAATTCATCACTTAATACTTTCAGTCCGTAGTCGACAGCTTCAGCATGCTGGCGTCTAGCGCCACCGATACCGATCACAACCGTATGCAGGGCCGTTCGAGCAGCCAGCGCAGACGCACACCCCAGTGCTTCATCCGCATAGCGCCTGGCTTCTTCATAATTTTCTGCAAAATAGTGGAGTTCTGCAGCCTCCACCAGCAGTGCTTCCATGAGGGGGAGATCAGATTGATCTTGCAAAAGGTTCATGCCGAGACGGACATACTCACACCCTGCCTCTACCGCCATTGACGCTTTCGCCCGTCGTGCGGCGTGTAACACTGCTTCCGCAAAAAGATGCTGCTCCTCGGCATCCACAACCAGGTCGACACACTCTTTCAAGTGGTCAGCGACAACCAGCGGGGCGTCACGTTCATTCACATGCAGAGAGCGGCGCGCCAGCGAAAGGTGGATAGATTCACGATCGCCAGCTTCCAGAAGCGCATGAGCACTCTGCTGAATTCTGTCATGCTGGAAGCGATAGCTCGGGTTCAACCCTTCAACTTCCTGGTGTTCCATCACCCGATAATCGATACCATCGGGAAGCAATAGCTGGGCAGACAGAACCGGTGTAAAAAGGCTGGCAACCTCGGAGCGCTGGTATCCGGTTATGTCGACGATTGTATTCAGATCAAAGCGGCTGCCGACGCAAGCCCCCACACTCAAACAACGTTGAGTCTCTTGTGACCACTGCTGCATCCTGGTGGTGAGGATATCCAGCACATTTTCGGTCATCTGTGCGCTCTCTATCGCCGCGTCATCCCAGCGCCAGCCTTGTTCATAGAAAATATGTCCAGACGCGTGAGCCGCGTTCAAAAACTGACGGACAAAAAACGGGTTTCCATCGGTTTTGGCAACAATCAAATCGGCCAGCGAAGCGCATTGGGAGGCCGTGGACTGCAGCGTATCGGTCAACAAATCCAGGATGGCATCCTGATTGAGTGGCCCCAGTTTCAGCTCTGCAAAACCGTGCGACGCATCGGTTAAACGCGCGACAATATGATGCAGCGGATGGTGTACATCCACCTCGTTAGAACGATAGGCTCCCAAAACGAACAAATGGTGCAGCTCTGGCTCATCGACCAGCGCTTCCAGCAAGTTTAACGAAGCAAGGTCAGCCCACTGCAGGTCATCAAGAAACAGTACCAAGGGGTGGTCTGCCGATGCGATCACCTTCAAAAAGTTCTTAATAGCCGCCACAAACCGCCGATGCAGTGCATCCGGTTCCAGTGCCGCTAAAGCTGGCTGTTCGCCCAAAACATGGGCAAGCTCAGGGACAAGCTCAATCAGGACACTGCCCTGACCTGCCAGGGCTTCCAGGAGTCCCTCTTTTAACTCCGCCAGATCTCTCTCTGTCATCGCAAGCAGCTGTTGTGCCAGACCTGCCAGGCTCTGCCGCCATGCCTGATAAGGAACATCCCTGCCAAACTGTTCAAACTTACCCGTAACAAACCAGGCTGTGGCAGTGATGAACGGCGCCTGCATCTCCGCAACCAGCGAAGACTTGCCGATGCCAGATGGGCCTGCCACCAACAAGGTATTAGTCGCCCCCTGTTTTACCCGCTCAAAACCTTCCAGCAGTTGCCGCTGCTCAAATTCGCGCCCATAGACACGCAGGGGTATCTCAAATTCATCACTTGCGTCCTCAAGACCCAGCGTAAAACTGCCCACCTCGCGCGACGTGGCTTGACCAAGCCCTTTGAGATCACTTTCTACGCCTCTAGCCGTGCGGTAGCGATCACGCGGCTGCTTTGCGAGCAGCTTCGCCAGGAGTTCTGAAAACTGCTGCGAAACATCTGCGCGCTTTAAACTGGCCGCTGTAGGGACAAGAGCGACGTGCGCATGGATCAATCCACGCACATCATCTGCGCCAAAGGGTGGGCTGCCACAAAGCAGGTGATAGACCACTGCTCCGGCACTGTACAGATCCGACCGAAAGTCCACGACGCTGCCAAATCGGCCCAGCGCCTCAGGTGACGTATAGAGAATACTGTCTAGATCTTCCACTGGCGCGGGATGTGCAAGGCGCTCGCGGCGAATCACAAAAGACTGACGGAAGTCGCGAAGAAAAAGCTTGCCCTCTTGGTCATCCCAACAGATGTTCGTCGGACAGATGTGGTTATGCACATAGCCGTTGGCGTGCAGTTCCGCTAATGCTCTAAACAACTGCTGCGCCAGGGCTCGTACCCGTTCAACCTCCAGCGGCGAGCCAAGCAGCATATCTGCAAAGGTGACGATGCCCGGATCATCCTCGACGATAACAGGACCGTTACGCCACTCTAGAACCTCCACCACCGCCAATGACACGGTATGTCCTGTCAGCGCCAAATCCCTGCTCACTTTAGCGCTGTGGCGCAGTTCGGCTTTGCTGTGTTCGTCAGGTAGCGGATCCGTCAGCCAGGTCAGAAGTACCTTGCGCTGATCACGTTTGCGGATTGCACGATGAGATACGCTGCATTTATCTGCTGACACCAGTTCGCCGAGGTCAAACTCCTGGAGTGCCTCGTTGCTGTGGTGAAGCGCAGTATTAGATGGCAATGGACCGGCCAATCCGCCACGGTTCGAGATACTGATACGGCACATCTCCCGCCGCTTCAAGTGCTTCGTTACGGGTTTTGATGCGACGTCCCGTTTCTTCCAGATCGGCACGAAACCCATCTACAACCATGCGCGCAGCTCGATTCTCAAGGAAAAAATCGTCTGCATACATACCGATCGGCGTGATCGTGCGCTGGCTTAAAAGGTGAACAAGCAGCAGCTGTTGATTAACTGCGTAGGCATCCGGTAGCGCATAAACAAAGTTTGCCTCATTGCGCGGCAATCGATCCGTGGGCGGAGGCAGGTACATCGCGCCAGGGGTATTTGGTATCCAGCCAAACTGGGCGTACTGACCATTGTTTACGGCGGCATGTTCCGCACTACAACTGAAAATTACCTGCGCTACGATCGCCACCAGATCGCGATAGGCCACAAGTTTACCCTGGACGAGTGGCAGGCCGGGTACCCGCCCGCCATCGGCTTTAACAAGTTCACGGACCCAACTTTGCAGCTCCTGATCGCCTTGCACGTCCGCGTCTGATCGGTAAAAGACCCTCAAGAGGTCGTTCACATAACGATAGATCACGTCATACAAAGCGAGACTGTCGTCTCTATAGTGGTATTTTGGCAACAGGCTGGTGTCATCCACCCCACGTCGTTGCAGATCTGAACGCGGCTCATTCACATCAAACCGCCACTGCTCATATTCAATGCCCACGAGCGTAAGGCACCCTTCACAACCGATCGCGATGGATTCATCGATGGGGCCGCCCGGCGCGATCAGCTTTGTCCTCGCGTCGTTGTTGATTTCGACCGTACCCGTGAAGTGCGGTTTCAGGAGTACGCTGAGAGGGTGTTGTGGCGGCAGCGTACGACACGCCGCTACCCAAAACGTCTCCATCACAAGGTGGGTACGGGTCAGGTGAGCCACAATCTCGTGATAGGTTCCATCGGCCGACTGGACAAAGGTTCGCGCCAGAAGCCACAACCAGTAATCGTCATTTGGTGTGTAGATAAGTGGTGCCTCGGCTGGCGACTGGCCGAGCTGAATCGCGAGCGGCATGAGATCACCGCCCTCGTCAACCCAGAAAAGCGCCATCGGACACACACAAAAACGACCGATCAAAGGCTGAAGCCCGGACAAAATCTGGTAGTCGAGGAGAAACAGCTTACCTTCCAACAACAGATCACCCAACGTGACCCCAGAGGGCAACAAACCACTTATCAATTCATCTGTGACAGGAAAGTGGTGTGGTATCTGATCAATCTGTCTGATCAATATCGGATTTATGCCATCCAGGCGCTGGCGTCCGAACTCTTTGTTCTGCGTCCAGCGTTCGGCGACGGCCGGTACCTTGCGTATCGGGTAGTAGCGTCGAAAGCTTTTGATTGTGTCATTGTGATGAAACAGGCGGGTCACTGTTGCAAGTGCTGCATCGGCAAGGCTTTCTACAACATCGATAGCCATCTGGCGTTTTTTCGCCGCAGTAAACTCTTCCCCTTCCGGCACACCAGCACAAAAAGGTGGCTGGCCAGGCGCATGGACCCAGGTATAAAGCTCACGCTGGCGGAACAGATCTCTATCCCGCCGTGCCTGGTCATGTGGGTTCGCATCCTTTGCTAGTGATATGGCCATCTTGTACGTCTTCCCCTGTCCCTGTATCTGTCCCTGATGAGCATTGCAACCAATTGTACGCAAAAGCGACCGAGAGCGCCCGACTCAAAGCCCGCACAAGCTCAGTTAAAGTCCGACGAGATCAGTTAAACTTCAGCCTCACACTGATCAGATAGAAAGCCGATGAATACTTCTTACCCCATGCTGAATTACAACCTCGGCGAAGACATCGACATGTTGCGCGACGCAGTTTACCAATTTGCGCAGGCTGAAATTGCCCCTCGCGCTCAGGAAATCGACGCGACCAACCAGTTCCCCAACGATCTCTGGCCAAAACTGGGCTCCATGGGCCTGTTGGGCATGACGGTCAGCGAAACCTATGGTGGCGTCGACATGGGCTATCTTGCGCACGTTGTTGCCATGGAAGAGGTATCAAGAGCGTCGGCATCTGTTGGACTGTCATATGGCGCCCATTCGAATCTCTGTGTTAATCAGATTCACCGCATTGGCACGGAGGAACAAAAACGCCAATACCTGCCAAAACTCTGTTCCGGCGAACATATCGGTGCCCTTGCGATGAGCGAACCCAATGCAGGCTCCGATGTGGTGAGCCTGAAGCTTCGCGCGGACAAGGACGGTGACGACTATGTGCTGAACGGCAACAAGATGTGGATCACCAATGGACCTGATGCCGACACCTATGTGATCTACGCAAAAACCGAACCCGATGCCGGACCACGCGGTATCACCGCGTTTATTGTTGAACGGGACTCCCCCGGTTTCAGCCGCAATCAAAAACTGGACAAACTCGGCATGCGCGGCTCCAACACCTGCGAACTTATCTTCGAAGACTGCAGAGTACCGCAGGCCAACGTTCTGGGCGCCGAAGGCGAAGGCGTACGGGTACTCATGAGCGGTCTGGACTACGAGCGCACCCTGCTCTCGGGCGGGCCGCTCGGCATCATGCAGGCGTGCATGGACGCTGTCGTTCCATACATCCACGATCGCGAACAATTCGGACAGCCTATCGGCGAATTTCAATTGATGCAGGGCAAGGTGGCCGATATGTATGCGGAACTGGCCGCCTGCCGGGCATACGCCTACGCAGTCGCGGCCGCATGTGACCGGGGTGAAACAACCCGCAAAGATGCCGCAGCGCTGCTGCTGTACACGGCAGAGAAAGCGACGCAAATGGCGCTGCAAGCCATCCAGGCGTTGGGCGGGAACGGCTACACCAACGAGTTTCCTACCGGACGCCTGCTCAGGGATGCCAAACTTTACGAGATTGGCGCTGGGACATCCGAAATACGCCGTATGCTCATCGGTCGGGAACTCTTCAAGGAGTCCGCATAAACTCGTGATCTACTACCTCTCGGAAATTAAACTGCAGTCAAACGAGCCGAGCTGGACGGCAAGCGGGGAGCATATCTGGGGCACGTTTTTTGGCTTGTTTGGCCTGCCGAACAATCTGCGCTGGGTTGTGAGCACCCAGCCACTGGAAAGTCAGGCAGACGCAGAGTGTCTTAGCTGCGAAGCGCTCACCCCAACGGCCAGACCCGATACCTTCACACCCCCTACTCGGCCTGGTGTCTACGTATTCAGACGCTTTGAAGTTATGCCCGCCAACGTTGATCGCTTTGTTGAGCTTTCGCAGGAAGCGTGGGAGACCTTTGAAGGCGATGACGAGTTTACCGCCGAACCACTGGGCTTATTCCGCCCCACACAAACCGCGGGAATTGACCCAGATCAGCCGACCGACACTGAAATGATGTGTCTGATCACCTGGTACGACTCATTTGCGGCCTGGGAGCGTTCGCGCCGACCTGACCCGGCGGCAAGCGAGAACTTCCGCGCCCGGTCAGAGCTCACCTTGACCACCCAGGCTACGGCCACACGACTGATCCACGCGTGATCTGGCTGACGGTTCTGCTGGGTGTTTTCAGTGGCTTCCTCGGCGGCTTGCTCGGCATTGGCGGCGGTGTAGTCATCGTGCCCGCCTTGATCATCCTGTACGAGGTGAATGCCACGCACGCGCCTGGTCAGGCGACCGTAATCGCCATTGCAACCTCACTTACCTGCATAATATTTACTTCAATATCAGCAGCTTACGCGCAGCACCGTAGAAACATGATCAATTGGCAGATCGTGCAGCGTATGGTGCTCTTTTTCATCTTCGGCAGCTTCACAGCCGGTCTTCTGGTGCCCTATCTGCCCGCCAACTCAATCCGCCTGATCATCGGCGTTTTTCTCGCCGCGGTCGCGGTGATCATGCTGACCGCATGGACGCCAAGCCGTCGTCGAGCGTTTCCATCCGCTTTGCCCACCGCGGGCATCGGCTATGCGGGCGGGCTGGTTTCAGGCACTGCCGGTATTGCCGGTGGCAACGTCATTGTCCCAACTTTGGTGTTCCTGAACGTACGGCCTCACAATGCAACCGCTACTTCCAGTGCGATGGGTGTACCCATTGCTGCGGCTGGCGCGTTGGGTTACGCCCTCAGTGGCAGCCCGCTCAGCGAATCGATATCACACGACTGGATGCTTGGCAGCATCGATCTCAAAGCCGCACTTGGTATCGTGATCGGCGCAATCCTGGCTGCCCCTCTCGGCGTTGCCATGGCCCATCGTGTGAATGGCGCATTACTGAAAAAACTGTTCGGGCTGCTGCTGATCTTTGTTGCAGCGCGCATGATCTACACAGGCACATTTACCTGAGGCGAATCCCCCGCGCTCAGATTCGACGTTCCGTGTTGCCTGCCCCGCGGGCTTCCGCAATCACCCAGCGAGCATCCCCTACCACCACGGTAACCAGCCCATCGAGACGAGCGTCTATCTCGGCTTCATCCGCTTTAAGTGCCACCAACAATTCTCCCACCGCCTTGCGTCGCGCCTGCTGAGTCTGGTTGCCGGGCTGATATTCCAGACTGACACTGATCGGCAGGGTTTCATCTCCGCATCGCGCCGTGAAGTGAAAATCGATCACTTCTTACCCCTCATCGTTGGGTTATTCGTCTTTCTATCTTCCTATAGTCTATCTTCCTATAGTAGTTGACCCGGCGCGCCTCGGCGCTATAATTCACTCAATTCTGTTATTTCAGTAATTTCTGAAATTTCACAAACGTTTGATATTGACTTTTGATATTGAATTGATGCAAAACGTCTCCCCCCTACAACAGTCTTTGATTCTGCACTTCGGCGAGATGGGTAGTCGCTGGGGCATGAACCGAACCGTAGGCCAGATCTATGCGTTACTCGTTTTTACTGAGGAGCCTCTTAACGCAGAACAGATCGCTCAATCTCTGGAATTCTCTCGCTCCAACGTCTCCATTGGTTTGAAAGAACTGCAGGCATGGGAGTTGATCAACCTGCAACACTTGCCAGGCGACCGCCGCGATTACTTTTCCGTGCCCGATGACATATGGGAAATCGCTCGCACCCTTGTTATGCAGAAACGACGGCGGGAACTCGACCCGACTCTGACACTGATGCGTAACAAACTCGTGGAGGACAGCGAGCAGGAAGCCTATACGTTGAACAAGCTCACCGAAATCCACGAGTTTCTGGAGCTCATCGTCACCTGGACGGAAGAAATGCAGGCTTTGTCACCCAAGGATCTCAATCGGCTCCTGAAACTTGGCGGCGGCGTGAGCAAAGTGTTGGAATTCACAAGACGGTCAAGCTAGTGGATACGCTAGAGCTGTCCCGCATCCAATTTGCTCTCAACATATCGTTTCATATTCTTTTCCCCGCAATAACGATTGGTCTCGCCTGGTTCCTGGTTTACTTCAAAATCCGTGCGCAGCAAGACGCCACACCCGCTGATGAAAATGTGTGGATGCGGTGTTATCGCTTCTGGGTAAAAATTTTCGCCTTGAGTTTCGCTCTAGGTGTGGTCAGCGGCATAACAATGTCTTTCCAGTTCGGCACAAACTGGCCAGGCTTTATGGAGCAGGCTGGTAACGTTGCCGGCCCCCTCCTCGGCTACGAGGTGCTCACAGCATTTTTTATGGAAGCCACTTTTCTCGGCATCATGCTGTTCGGCATCCATCGGGTACCGCCCTGGCTTCACACCTTGGCCACGCTGTGCGTCGCAGTGGGCACGACCCTTTCTGCATTCTGGATCATTGCGTTAAATTCCTGGATGCACACCCCCACCGGGTATGAGCTGAGGGATGGGGTTATCTATGCGATCTCCTGGACGGAGATCATCTTCAATCCGTCCATGCCCTATCGTCTGGTCCATGTGCTCCTGGCTTCCGTCCTCACTGCAGCGTTCCTGATCATGGGCATAAGCGCCTACCGGATTCGTCGCGGCGATCCCAAACCTGCCCCGCGCCTGGCGCTCAATTCCGCACTGACCGTAGCAATGATTGTCGTGCCGCTGCAGATATTTTCCGGCGATCAACACGGCCTGAACACTTACGAGCACCAGCCTCAGAAGGTAGCAGCGATGGAGGCTGTCTGGGAAACCCAGCAAGGTGCTCCCTTCGTCGTATTCGGCTTTCCCAATGAAGCAAAGCAGACCACGGAATACGCGATAGAGATCCCCTACGCTGCCAGCCTGATTCTGACCCACCGGATCGATGGCGAAATAAAAGGCCTTGCGGAGTTTGCGGACAAGCCGCCCGTCGCACCTGTGTTCTATGCCTTCCGCATCATGTTGCTCACAGGTTTCCTGATGCTGGCAGCCTGCCTCCTGGGCGTCTGGACACGTTGGCGCAAGCAGGAACAAACACCTTTCATGTTGCGTTGCTGGCTTGCCATGACCTTCTCGGGTTGGGTCGGCACGTTGGCGGGATGGTACGTCACCGAAATTGGGCGCCAGCCTTATCTGGTGCATGGCATCTTGAGGACTGCCGATCTTGTTACGACGCAACCCGCGACCGATGTCATGACCAGTTTGACGATCTACGCCATGCTGTACTCGTTTCTCCTACTGAGTTACATCTCCACGCTGTTTTACCTGGCGCGCAAGTCAGCTGAGTTGGAGGCTGCCAACCCACCGAACATCAGCACTCCCCAATTCCTCGCCGGGAGCAAGGCAGCAACCCATGTCGGCTGAATGGCTTTTACCCGTTCTTTATGCGGCGTTGATGCTCACCGCGCTGTTGATATATGCAATCCTAGATGGATACGACCTCGGTGTTGGCCTGCTTCTGCCGCTCGGCAATGAAGCCCAGCGCGACCAGATGATCGCGAGCATCGGTCCGTTCTGGGATGCAAATGAAACCTGGCTCGTTCTGGGCGTCGGTCTGCTGCTGATCGCGTTTCCCAACGCCTACAGCCAGATCATGAGTGCGCTGTACCTCCCGGTACTCCTACTTTTGACCGGGCTTATCCTGCGAGGCGTCGCATTTGATTTCAGAGCCAAGGTACCCAGCCATAGAAAGAGGACCTGGGATGCGCTTTTCTGGCTGGGCAGCATTCTAGCGACCACAGCCCAGGGCTATATGCTGGGTAAATTTGTCGCAGGTTTCGAACAGGGCCTGGTAGCGGAACTGTTTGCCGCTTTGAGCGCGCTTTGTGTGGCAGCCGCCTATGCTTTCATCGGCGGTTCCTGGCTGGTCATGAAAACATCTGGTCCCCTTCAGCTTCGAGTCGTCAAGTGGCTGAAACGCACCTTATGGCTCACGATCCTCGGGGTCGCAGCCGTCTCTATCTTCAATCCGCTCATGAGTGAGCACGTTTTCACCCGCTGGTTCAGCCTGCCTGAAGCGATAGTGCTCGCGCCTATTCCGCTTCTTTGCACGCTTGCATTGTGGGGCACGCAGTACTTTCTCCACCACTTTCACGCCCTGCCGCTGCGCGAACAGGGCAACCCGGACAGCGGTCACCGCGCTGACTGGTTGCCCTTCGCGGCAGCGGTGCTGGTGTTTACACTCTGCTGCCAGGGGCTGGCATACAGCTTTTACCCTTACATCCTGCCGTTTGAGCTGACCATCTGGGACGCCGCAGCGGCGACGGAATCACTGCAATTTCTCGGTATAGGTATTCTGATTGTGCTGCCCGCAATCGTCGCCTACACCATCCTCTCCTATCGGGTGTTCTGGGGTAAGTCACGCGAATTGACCTACCACTAATTTCCCGCCGACGCCTCGCGAGTAGCATTTTCCTGCCAGCCAGCGCATCATGTAGCCGACACTTTCGAGTACCGTGTTTGGTACTAAAATTATAATGAAACGAGCACCGTTCGGTTTTTCAGGGGGACGACATGTCAGAACAAACAGCTGAACCAACCAATATCGAAGGCACCGAAGATGGCGCAAACTTCAGCGCCAAAGACATTTCACGTATGAAGCGCATCGGTAGCTGGCACGCCACGGGCGTTCTGGCTGCCCTCACACTCTGGGGTGCGGCTAACGCCTGGGCTGAGGCATCAGGGCTTGTGCTCGCACACATCGTGGCCTTGGGTAACGCCTGGGTTGCTGCAACCGTCATGGCTTCTGTTTTCCACGAATGGGGACATTTCACAGGAGCCAAACTCGCAGGTTCCATCGCGCCGGTGGCGAAAAAGCCAGTGCGCCTGTTCTTCTTTTTCAACTTTGATATGGAGAACAACTCGGTAGACCAGTTCGTCTGGATGAGTCTTGGCGGTATCATCGCAAACTGGGTGCTCGTACTGCTTCTGTTGTTGCTTGTACCGCTCACCACACTGGCCGCAGCGCTGCTGGTTGCTGTTGCTGTCATGAAGGCAGTGAATGTCGCCGCTTTTGAAGTACCGGTTGTGATGACGGTGCGGCAAACCGGTGAACCGCAGGCCGCGTTGGATGAACGACTTGCAGACTACGGCTTACGCCAGACACCCGGATTGATCGTTGGCGCGCTCACGTTTCTTGCCCTGACTTAGGGTGAGAGGCTTAGGGTTAGAGGCTTATTGTTAGAGACTTAGGTTATAGAATCAGCTTGAGGCGACTTCAGGCTTGAGCTTCAGGTATTGAAAGGGCGTAGCGGGAAAACAACCTCGATACGCTCTTTTTTACCAACCGACTCCACCTCTATATAACCCGGCAGCTCGACCGCCCCTTCGGGCACGCCGAACAACATCAAGTGTCGCCCGCCTGGGCGAAATTCAATCGACTCCCCCGGCGCCACCTCAACAACATCAAGCCGCCGCATGCGCATCATGCCATCTACCTCTTGCGTGGTGTGCATCTCCACCGCCCGCACCCCTTCCACGACAGCACCAAGCACCTGTACAGATGCATCCAGTTGATTATCGATAACAAAATAGCCAACGCCAACATCTCGGCCCGGCATGGGCTCGCGAGCCCAGCTGCTGGAGACGACGATACCCCCGGCAGTCTCGTCTTGCGGGGCTTCTTCCGCACAGCTCTGCAGCCCGATCACAACAGCAACCAGGAGCAAGACTCGAAGCCCGCGAACTTTTGGCGCAACCATCACTTCACGGCTGCGATGGCAGCCCGCATTACCTCATGCGTGACCTGTAGTCGATCGTCGCCCCAGGGCATGGGCATCAACACAGGCTGCTGGACACCCGCATCTACATAGCTTTTAACAAATGCTTCTACGCCTGCCGCATCGCCAATATAGTCGATAGCCTGCACCATCCGGTCCGACACAGCTGCTACCGCGCCATCGCGGTCTTTTTCTGCCTGACGCGCCCGGATCTCATCTACTTCGTCTGCAAACCCGGCCGCTTTGAACATCTTCGCGTAACCATCCGCCATGGCGTAGTTGAAGAGGTCACGACGCGCAGATTTGCCGCGCGCTTCCAACTCGCCGATGGCCGCGTGCACGTAACAATAGATTTCTGCATCTCCGCCTGTGCGCACTTCAGCAATTGCGCTGGGCACGTGGCTGGCTGGGATGTAGTTCAGGAGTACGCCATCTGCAACCTCACCTGCAAGCTTCAACATCTGTGGATTCAGCGCTGCCAGGATAATTTTGGGTTTGCGTTCGCCGAGCCGGACACCCAGACGAAAACGCTTCACCGACCAGAAGTCGCCCTCAAACGTCACCGCCTCACCCGAAAGACACTCGCGTAAAAGCGCGACATATTCGCGCATCATGCCAATCGGTCGATCGGTACTCGCCGCACCATGGGCACGCAAAATACCTGGGGCGGAAACACCAAGACCCAGCAGGACATCAACATTCGGATTTAGCGCCTGCAGAGTTGCAGCGGTCATCGCGGTGAGCGTGGGCGTGCGAATTTGCACTGGCACTATGCCGGTGCCTAAACTGAGCTTTGGAGCGGAAGCGGCAACCGCACCCAGCAGCGTGAATGCATCGGTAGCCGTCGCCTCCACCGTCCACAGAGAGCTGTAGCCCAAATCTTGGCTAAACTTCGCGATATCAACAACGGCACCTGGTCCAAGCACACCAAGGCTGCCAAACGTCACACCCAATTGAGTGGTCTGGGTCATAGCACTTCTCAACACATTAGAGGTCCAAGAGTATGACAAAGGATGTAAAACTACGCATCCATTGCAGTTGGAGTCGCACCTGCGCGTTTCGTTTTCACACGATGTATGGCCCACACCCGCCTGCGGGATCACCCAGGGTAAGATGTGGATCACGCAAGACAAATATATTGAGAAGTAGGATCCTTTTCGCCTTATGAACAACCTGAAGCAATTTAACGTGCGCCTATCCCACCCGCTCGGCCAGCTAGGGGAAATTTCCTCGTTGCTTACGTTGCTGCTGCTTATCGTTGCAGCGCTTGTAACCACCCCTCTTCACGCAGCTTCAGCAGGATGGCAGAAAACCATCGACAAGGTATCCAGCGGTGTCGTTGCAATCCGCGTAGATCACGTTCGCGCCTATGACGAAAAATGGAATCAGAGCACCGACGCCACTGGCTTTGTCGTCGACAAAAAACGCGGCATCATTTTGACCAACAGGCACGTGGTCGGATCAGGTCCAGCAACCGCGCAGGCGGTTTTTCTCAATCAGGAAGAGGTGGATCTAAAGCCGATCTATCGCGACCCGGTCCACGACTTTGGCTTCTTTCAATACAACCCCGAGGATCTCGAGTTCATCGAACCTGTGGAGCTGAAACTCAATCCCGATGGTGCCGAAGTGGGCATGGAAATCAGAGTGGTTGGCAACGATGCCGGTGAACAGCTTTCGGTGCTGGACGGCACCATTTCTCGCCTGGATCGACCCGCGCCGGGGTATGGGGTTGGTCGATACAACGACTTCAACACGTACTACCTGCAGGCCGCATCCTCAACCTCCGGCGGCAGTTCCGGCTCGCCGGTATTCAATCGTCGTGGCGACGTTATCGCGCTGAACGCTGGCGCGAGGTCCAAGGCAGCCACCAGCTTTTTTCTACCCCTGCATCAGGCAGAGAAGGCGTTGGCACACCTTCAGCGCAGCGAACCCGTCCCGCGCGGCACCCTCGAAACTACATTTGCAGCCAAGCCTTACGCAGACCTGGAAAAGCTGGGGCTGACACGCGATGCAGAACGACGCGCACGACGGCAAAATCCGGACGGACGCGGACTCCTGGTGATCGACCATATCCTGCCTGACAATCAGGATCTCGAAGTGGGCGACATCCTGCTGAAAGCCGCCAGTCGCCCCATCTGGAACTTCCTCAATCTGGCGAACATTCTGGATGCGAATGTGGGTAAAACCATTGAGTTAGAACTGGAACGCGCTGGCGAGCCTCTGACTGTCTCCGTGCCTGTTAAAGACCTGCATCACATCACACCGAGCCGTTACCTGGAGATCGACGGTGCCGTCATGCACGATCTGTCCTATCAACAGGCGCGACACTACAACCGTCCGGTTGAGGGGGTTTATCTCGCCGACCCGGGTTTCAGTTTTTCTCAATCAGGCTTGCAGAAAGGCACCCTGATCACCCAGGTGAACGACAAACGCGTCAAAAATATCGATGAGCTTGCCAGTGTTCTCGCCACAGCAGCAGGGTCCGGCAAAGAAATCGACATACGCTACATCACCCAATCCAACGTCGCTGTGGAACGCGTCGCCCGCGCCCGTCTCGATCTGAAATGGTTTCCATCCCAGATCTGCGCACCTGCGGTCGAGACCGTCGGCACATGGGACTGCGAACCTCTGAATCTGGAAGCAGCTGCGTTGGTGCAGGAAGGCACCATCCAGATCAATCAGACTCTCCCGCCTGTCGAACGGTCACTGGTCTACGTCACCTTTAGAAAACCCTATCCGATCTCCGCCCAACCTGCGGGTAAACGCAGCGGTACCGGTATTGTAGTTGATGAGGCGGAAGGACTGGTTTTGACCAGCCGGACAATCGTGCCCTCGAATCTCGGCAATGCTCAGCTCACGTTCGCCGGGACCATAGAAGTTGACGCAAAAGTGCTTCACATCCACCCGACTCACAACCTGGTGATCCTGAAGTACGATCCGGACGCAGTTCGCGGTATCGGCGTCAGTGCGGCAAGGTTCGCCGACGATGCGAAGCCGCAGGTGGGAGAAACCTATCGGATTGTTGGCCTCGACAATGAGCAGAAGATACGACGCCAGCCATCGGTGTACGGGGGTGTCGAAGCATTTCACTTTCCCACCAGCAGTCCACCGCAGTTTCAGAACGTAAACACTGAGTTGATGAAGTTTGTAAACGGCCCGGCCAACTTCACCGGCGTGATCACCAATGATCAAGATGAAGTTATCGCCCTCTGGCAGCGATACAGCGTTGTGGCCAACAAGCGAACGCAGAATTGGTATCGAGGCACCCATCTCGATGTGGCGATGGAGTTTCTCAACGCAGCTCGCGCCAATCGCCCCTGGTTCGACCTGGGGACGGGACTCTACCCGATGCCTCTGGCCCAGGCCCACAAAGCTGGACTGCCCACAGCTATCGTCTCTGCATTACACAGCTCCGGTGGACGCGCTTATGAAGTGCACAGGCTTACGCATGGCACCGATGCATCCGAAAAACTGCGGCTTGGCGACGTCATCGTGTCTGTGGAGGATGAGTTCATCACCGGACTTCATGAACTGCAGGGGACGTATCAACAGAACTCAGTGAAGCTACGCATTCTCCGTGACAGGGAGATGCTGGACATAACGCTGGAAAAAGACGTTCTGCCGACCCAAGGTTTGACGCAGATTGCTCTGTGGGGCGGTGCCCTTATTCAACCGATTCCGAGGACCCTCGCGCAGGAGCGGGCGCTGCCGCAACGTGGCGTATACGTCTCCTATTACCGTTTCGGGTCGCCAGCGTCACGTGCGGGCCTCTCGGCCAATCTGCGTATCACGCACGTAGATGACGATGAAGTATCGGACATGGACAGTTTTATCGCAGCGATCAGCACCAAAGCTGACGGTCAAACTGTACGCCTCACCACCCGGACATTGCGGGACCAGACAAAGGTAGTCACCTTGCGGGTGGACAACACCTACTGGCCGGGCTACGAATTTGAGCTTGCGGGTACCACATGGCAACGGCGCGCAATCGGCTCATAAATAACGGTCGACGGCCGAGCAGCTCATCAGAGGAACTCTGGTAGAACCTCGTCTGTTAACCGCAAAAAAGTCTCGTGACTCAAGATAGAGGCGAGCAGATAGTCCAAGCCGATCGTCTCATTGAGTTGCCGCAACTCATCCGCTACTTTTGCCGGGGAGACGTGAATGATGACGTTGTTAACATAGTGGTTAACGCGCTCCTCATAGTCATCTACAACCGGTGGGCCGCCGCGCTTCCCCGAAGCGTACCCTCCAACCGTCCACTCAGCACCCGCGCGTGCAACGGCGCGAGCTTTGGCATCAGTTTCCGCAATCGCTATCAGGCGGGCTACGGGAATATCCTGCGTGATTGAGGCTGTGACGTTGTCTTCGTAATAACTTCGCTTGCGGCCGATCTCTTCGTGAGAGGAATGGGGGTCCATCAGGATTGCGTGACCTTTCTCGGTTGCCCAACGAATAGCCTCATCTGTACTGCAGGCAAGCCAGACCGGCATCGGGTTCTGCAAGGGTTTTGGCAGCACCTCAACCTCGTTAAAGGTGTTGAACTGACCGTTATATGACATTGCGCCTGGCTGCCAGGCTTGCAGCACGATATCGACATGCTCCCGAAACCGGTCATACGAGTCTTCCGGTGCTACGCCAAAGGTTTCCATCTCCTTGCTGTCAAAACCGCGACCAGCTCCCCAGTTGACCCGCCCGCCCGACAGGTTGTCGAGCAGCGCAACTTCTTCTGCAAGCCGTAGCGGGTGATAAAACGCAGCCAGAGAGACGCCCATACCGATGCGCAGTTGTTCCGTCCTATCTGCGATATGCATACCCATCAGATGTACGCTCGGACAAACGCTGTAGGTCGAAAAGTGGTGTTCCGCGAGCCAGACCGCGTCGTATCCACCCTGATCCATGATGTCCACGCGCTGCAGGGCACGCTGGTAAACCTCCTGCAACGCGACTCTGCGTTCAGGCCAACTGAAGAACTGGAGTACCGAAAACTTCATGTTCAGTCTTTGCCCCGCATCATGCGTAATGGATTGTAGTTCAGGACGGCCTCGCCTTTCTGGTTGATCACCGTGTTCATCGTCCGAACCAGCGCTCGGTTCCCCTTGGACGCAGGTCTTATTTCCGTGACCTCACCCTGCACTCTCAACGTATCACCAACGAAGGTTGGACCTGTGATATTCATTTCACACCCAAGGAAAGCAATACCCGTGCGGGCAATGGTGGCAGGGATGACCAATCCTTCAGCAAGCGAAAATACCAGCGCGCCGGGCACGAGCTGGCCGGCAAAATCGGTGTGCTCTTCGAGGTATTCACGCGAGGTAAAAAGCTCCTCGGTCATACCGCTCACCCCAACAAAGTTCATCACGTCCGTTTCCGTTACGGTTCGGGTCAGCGTTTCAAATTCATAGCCGACATGCCAATCCTGATAAAAGAAACCGTGTCCAAGAAGTTCACGACCCACTAGTGCTCAAACCATCTAATAATTTAGGATCAGCGGGTCTGCGGGGTTCTTGGACTAGGCGGCGTACCGCCGGTGTGGCGGGCCCCACATCAAGGTGCGCCAACAACGGCCAAGGACCCCGCAGACCCGCCCTATGGGAGTTCGCCAGCTTCGCGCTGGCCGCGTTATCGTTCGTCGCAATATCCAGATATTACTCCTCGCTCTGCCTTGCCAGCCCAAAGCTGGCGATCTCTGATCCTAAATTATTAGATGGTTTGAGCACTAGGTAAATATCCCCTCTATGTTTTTAATCGTGCTTAACCTATCACCTGCGCTTACACCCGGGCAGCGCACAGAGCATCTCGAAGACAAGGTTTGCCGCGAGCAGCGCCGTATTTCCCGTTGTGTCGTAAGGCGGTGAGACCTCGACCAGATCCGCCCCGACAAGATTCACTCCAAAGAGTCCCCTGATGATCTCTAGTCCTTGCGCAGACGTAAGCCCCGCAGGCTCAGGGGTACCCGTACCAGGCGCGACCGAAGGATCAAGGCCGTCGATGTCAAAGGACAGATAAACCGGGCGCTCGGTTCCCACCTTCTCCCGGTATGCGTCTATAACGGGACGCAAACTCTGGTACCAGCACTCCTCGGCTGGCACCACGGTCGCCCCCTGCTGCCGGGCCCAATCAAAATCATCCGCAGCATAACCAGTTGCCCTGAGACCAATCTGAATCATGTGAGCTGGGTCGATCAGCCCTTCTTCGATCGCACGCCGAAAAATGGTGCCATGTGTGATGCGTTCGCCGAACATGATGTCATTGGTGTCGGCATGCGCATCCACATGCACCACCCCAAGTGCCCCATGCTTCCGCGCTACTGCGCGCAGAATCGGCAGAGTGATAGTGTGATCGCCACCGAGAGATATGGGGGTGATCGGGTGCTCGAGAAGCGCGTGGTAGTGTGCCTCGATAGCGCTGATCGACTTTTCGAGATTATAGGGATTGAGTGCTACGTCGCCGAGATCCGCTACCTGAAAGGATTCGTATGGTGCGGCCCCCGTGGCCATGGAATATGGCCTGACCAACACAGACTCAGTTCTGATCTGACGCGGGCCATAGCGCGTTCCCGTGCGATTGCTGGTGCCAATATCCAGCGGCACGCCGACAATACCGACATCCACACTCTCCGCGGTCGGCTGAGTAGGAAGACGAAACATCGAAGCGATGCCCGCAAAACGCGGTAGTTCGTTGCCTGAGGTAGGTTGGTTAAAATTGATTTCGTTCATCCTTTCGCTTTATGTGCCACCTGAGAATCGACTAACGCAGGTTGCTCCCCGCCAGCTGACCAAACCGCTCAGTCGCAACGGCCACAGCATCTGCACCTGGCGCAGACATCGCGTCTCCGGAACGAACACAGTAAGCATGCGGATCATCCGCCCCCAATGGCACCTTACCCGCCGCCACTTGCTCCACCGCTTCAAACATCAACTGACGAAACCTCACGACACCCAAATCTGTCTGGCCAAGTAACTCCCTCGTACGATCTGCAATCAGCCCCTGGCTGTCGGCGATAGCGGCGTCCTGCTCGGAAATTCCGGTGATGCCCGTAAAATTTGAGTGGCGCTGCTTATCCCTGTCGATAAGGTACTCATTTTCGCGTCGGCGTACGGGCACAAAGTCTTCATCTACCTCTGCAAATATACCCATTCCACCGGAGTAGGCTGATCGTTCACCCTCCGAAAGGGGGCGTTCAGGGTTGTAGGCGTAACAAAAAATCCAACACGAGTGGTCATCAATCGGCACCCATGTGTTCCCCACATGGTTATCACCGGGAAAACTGTTGGGCGCCATTGAATGATTGGGCATCATAAATTGGGTGATGCGCCAGTAGGTTTCGTCATCATCGGCATGCCTGGCGGCACACATCACCAATCCCGCATCGTGATTTAAAACGGAAAAGCGTGGGGCGCTGTCCTCTATCATCCACCGATAACGGCCGTTGTGGGCACCTTCCCCCACTCCCTGAGAGGGCATCAAACCAACCCGCTCACCGTTTTCAATATTGGCATGGAGATAGGAAAAGTGTGCGGTATCAATACCGCCCTCAACAGCCTGCGCCCAATTACACTGCTGCAGCTTTTTCGAAACGAAATAGTGGCTTTCAGGCAGGCCGCAAAAATCAAACACCGGAGGACCGCTTTGCGGAGCGCCAAAGTGAGCCCAGATCAAGCCATGCTGTTCGGCCACCTTGAGCGATCGAATGGCTGCCTTCGGCTTCAGACTTTCAGCAACTTTCGGCTCCACCGTTGGTATATCTACACACTGTCCGCCGACGTCGAACTGCCACCCATGGTAGGCGCAGCGCAGACCACAATCGGCATTTCGACCAAAGTACAGATCTGCGCCTCGATGGGGGCATCTGGGTTCAACAATGCCCACTTCGCCGCTGGCGTTACGAAAGGCAATAAAATCTTCGCCTAACAGACGCAGCCTCTTTGGCGGTCCTTCAGGTTCAAGTTCCCTCGACAAGAGCGCAGGCATCCAGTAAGACCGAAACACCTCCCCCATCTGCGTATCTGGACCCGTGCGTGTTAGCGTTTCATTCTCTTCTGCTGACAACATGCCATCCCCTCCTCGCACTCTCTTCCGAGCTTTAACCTACTCCTGTTCAGGCACCATCACCATAATGAACTCACGCTTGGCGATGCGCCATCGACCGTCGGCAGCCTTTTTAAACACATCGTGATACTCGCCGAGCGCGGCAAAGTCTTTCACCGGCCGCGGCAGCTCCCCGGCCGGTGCGCTGTAGACAGTGGCGTAGCTGACACCCTTCGCTGTTGAAGCATCAACACGCTCGATACGGATTGTACTCATCATGTGTCGGAAGACCGGCCCCCCGACGCCCGCTGCAATACGTTTGCGGATAGCCTCTCTGCCCTCCCAGACATCACCAGACAGGGTGAAAGTTGCATCTTCTGTAAAGAGCGCTGCGACACCGTCGGCGTCCGGCCGGTCCCGGTAATAGGCATAGTCCAGCACCAGATTTTCACACGCCGTCGTCATCTCATCATGCGCCATGGCAGAGACAGGCAACAACACCGAAAGTACTGACGTTAGAGCAATCACCGCAGTCTTGGTTCCGATCATCAAAAGTCCTTCAGGCATCGATTTCACTCAGACTACCACTCAATGCAAGCGCGGGGGAGTGTGGGAACCGAATTGAGCCTGATCAACTTAAGTCTCTATAATGCGAGCGCTCAAACCATCTATTAGATGGTTTGAGCACTATTTTTCAGAGCTTGAGATTTCAGATGAATCAACCGGTCCTCATCGGCGTTGCCCACGTCGATCAACGTATCAGCGACCTTGAGTCAGCCAAAGAACCCCTGGCCCTCATGATCGAAGCTGTCAATAAAGCCGCAGATGACGCAGGCATCAATACGACCGAGCTTCAATCGGTAAGAGTTGTCAGGGGTATGTGGCCTTATTCGGACCCGGGCCGAGTTGTCGCCGATGCTGTTGGTGCCGCAAACGCGCAAACCGGCATCTCACCCTACGGCGGCAATTTTGTCCAAAGCTTTGTGAATGCGACGGCCGTGGACATCCAAAACGGCGAGTTTGATCTGGTGGCGATCACCGGCGCTGAATGTGGCAACACACAAGCAAAGGCAGCAAAAGCTGGCGCCGACCTTGGCTGGCAGGAAGCACCGGGCAGCCCGGACCTGCAATTCGGTCAGGATATGGAAATGCGTCATGACGCAGAAAAAGCGATCAGACTGGGCCGGCCTATACAGGTATACCCTATCTTTGAAACCGCGTTGCGCCACCATCAGGGTTTAAGCGTCGACGACCATATGGAGAACGTATCGGAGCTGTGGGCTTCTTTCAGTCGAGTTGCAGCCGACAACCCGAACGCATGGATACGCGAAGCTAAAACGGCAGAAGAGATTCGCACCCCTTCTGCGGTGAACCGACCTGTATCGTTCCCCTACCCAAAATTTATGAATTCAAACAACGCCGTTGATCAAGGCGCTGCCCTCATCCTCGCCACGGAAGAAAAGGCTCAGGCGCTGGGCGTACCTCGAGAAAAGTGGATCTACCCCTGGGCTGGGACAGACGGGCACGATCACTATTTTGTCTCCAATCGCGATACGTTGTACGGCTCGCCAGCCATACGCATCGCCGGTCAACGCTGTATGGACCTGGCAGGCGTCACGGTCAGTGATCTTGCTCACGTTGACGTCTACAGCTGCTTCCCTTCAGCCGTCCAGGTTGCGGCACGGGAACTGAACCTCGACACCAGCAAGCCTTTGACCGTAACCGGCGGTCTCACCTGGGCAGGCGGGCCGCTCAACAACTATGTTATGCATTCCATTGTCCGCATGGCTGAAGTGCTGCGCGACGAGCAGGGCGAAGTTGGCTTGATCACCGCCAACGGCGGCTATCTCACGAAACACGCATTCGGTATCTACAGCAGCGCACCACCACAACAACCGTTCCAACACGAAGATCTTCAGGAGCTGATTGACGCCACGCCTTTTCGTGAAGTCGCCAGCGACTTTACCGGCAGCGCAGAGGTTGAGGGTTACAGTGTCATGTACGGTGCAAGCGGTCTGGAAAAAGCGTTCCTGGCCTGTCGAACTGATGACGACAAACGCACCTGGGCCATCACTCAGGATCCTGACACGCTCGCCGCGATGGTGCAGGAGGAGTTTTGTGGCAGAACGGCGCACATCTCTTCCGCCCAGGCGAGCTTTTGAGCGCAGCAGCAGAACCCGCCGGCATCTGGCGCCGCTTCGGTGCCCTTCTGTACGATGGACTTCTGCTCCTGGCGATCTGGTTTATCTCCATAGCCGCGTTGCTGCCCATCGCATCGCCAGTGCCACCCTGGCTGGCGCAGATTGTTGTCATATCTGAAACTGCAATTTTTTATATCTACTTCTGGCACAAGCAGGGGCAAACGCTGGGTATGCGTGCATGGCGGCTTCGCCTCGTCACGGAAGCCGGTCAACACGTCGGCTGGCGTCACATCGGCATCAGGTGTCTGGTGGGACCTTTTGCGCTCGCCTGCCTGGGCCTTGGCTATCTCTGGATCTACGTGGGCAGCCGACGGCAAGCCTGGCATGACCGAGCGAGTAGTACCTATGTTGTGTGTTTGCCCAAGGACAGCGACAGCTGACGCTGAGCCAAGGATAGCGGTCAGGCGTTCACCGGTTGGTTGAGTCGCCGCAGTAAACCGAGCGCTAAACCCAAAAACACAAGGTGGACAAACCAGTACCCAACCGACATGGGCAGGTTACCCTCTTCCAGACCGTTGCGATTGAGAAGTAAGGCAAGGTAGTACAAGAGCATGAGTACCATCCCTGGGACTACCTTTGCGAAACGACCCTGGCGGGGTTTCACTCTCGATATCCCAACGCCGAGCAAAGCCCCGATGAAGCAGAACAACGGTATGGCAACACGCCAGTGAAACTCACCTGTACTTTCTGGATCGGCTCCTAGTTCAAGCGTCGGTATCGCCTCGACATCCAGGCTCTCAACCCCTTCGGTGACGTTCAAACGCTGCTTAAGTTCAGCAAAATCAACCATGCGAAAGTCCGGCATCCCGGGTGTGCCTTCGTAGCGGACACCCTCGCTCAACACCAGAAACTGATCGCCTGTGGCCTCGTCTAGTTCCTGCGTGCCTTTGTCCGCCCAAACCGTGACTGTTCTACCGTCTTCCAGGCGTTGCGCCATAAATACCTGCTGCAATTCTTTGCGATCATCAGACATCCGTTCACTGTAAGTAACCCGCCGACCACGATCATAGGTGTGAAAAATACCCGCATTCACAGTTTCAAACTCGGTCTGCGCTCTTTCCGCGGCCATAAAATCGACCAGCGCCCGTTGTGACAACGGGGTCAGATGTAGAGTTAAAGCGGCGATAATGAGCGTAATACCAATGACCGGCACACTCAGCCATTGCAGAACCTTCTTGAGGCCGGCACCGGCGCTCTGCAGCACAACCATCTCCTGGTCCGCATACAAACGCCCGAGGGTCAGCACCACCGCCACATACATCGCAAAGGGTGCAACGATCTGCACAAATTCCGGTAAGCGCAGATAGATGATGGTCAACACCGTCATGCCCGTGAACTTACCGAGCGCTGCTTCCTGCAGATAACTGATAAACCGTCCACCAACCGCGACGAGCAATAACATGAGCAATGTGACAACAAAGATTGCCACCAGCTCTCGATTTACGTACCTCGAAGCAACGGACATGTAGGACCCAATCCTCAAATCAACTAGAATGCGCGCACCAATCGGTGGATCTTAGAAACTTATGAAATACAGCTTAATCGACAACGCACCAGAAACAATTTCCACACCCTGCCTGGTCACCTCGCTAAAGGGTGCCAGGGCGGTCGCTCGCAGCCAGGGCTCGGGCGCTATACTTTCTCGATCTACCCAAGATTTCAAGGACAAGCCTGAGCAATCGCTGCTGGTTCAATTGGGCGGCAAATCTAACCGGTTGCTCATTCTGGGTGGTGCCGACGATCAATTGACCTTCGCCACGTACAAAAAGATTGCGGCCCACGCAGCAACCCAGCTGACCAAGCTGCCGGTCAAACAGGCGGTCATCGCTCTGGACAAGGTACGCGTAAAAGGGGTGCGCGGTCCGCAAAAGTACGCAGCACTGATGCACGCAATCTCTCAGGCAAGCTACAGCTACTCAAAACATAAGTCCAAGCCCGCCCCACCACCGGCTCTGAGCACCGTGCGTCTCGCAGTAGCCAGCAAAACAGGTCTTGCAAAAACGCTGCGTCAGGGCAACGCGCTCGACGCCGGGTTACAGTTGGCAAAAGACCTCGGCAACGAGCCCCCCAACGTATGCAACCCCACCTATCTCCTGAAGGAAGCGCGCCGTCTGGGACGCAAGGACAACGTCAAAGTAAGCTCCCTTTCCGAAAAACGTATGGCTGAGCTCGGCATGGGTGCCTTTCTGGCTGTCAGCCAGGGCAGCACGACACCTGGGCACATGATCATCATCGAGTATCAGGGGGGTAAGAAGAGCGAACAGCCCTATGCTTTGGTGGGTAAAGGCATAACCTTTGATACCGGCGGGATTTCTCTCAAACCACCTGCCGCAATGGACGAAATGAAGTTCGACATGTGCGGAGCCGCCGCAGTCTTAGGTGCCACCGCTGCGGTCATCGACGCCAAGTTGCCCATTAACCTCGTGACGGTGGTCGCGGCTGCGGAAAACATGCCTGCCGGAAACGCCACCCGACCCGGAGATATCGTCACAACTTCGTCCGGCCAAACCGTCGAAATTCTGAATACAGACGCCGAAGGCCGCCTGGTCCTCTGTGACGCGCTTACCCATGTACAGAAGTTTAAACCTCAAGCCATCGTGGATGTGGCAACGCTCACCGGTGCCTGCATCATTGCGCTCGGTTCCCATGCCAGTGCGGTCTATGCAAACGAAGACGCTTTGGGCGACGCCTTGCTGGAAGCCGGCGAAACTACCGGTGACCGAGCCTGGCGCATGCCTCTCTGGGATGAATACGCGGCTCAATTGCGCAGCAACTTTGCAGACGTGGCAAATATTGGCGGTCGTGAAGCAGGCAGCGTAACCGCTGCTTGTTTCCTGCAGCGGTTCATCGATGACGGTGTTGCCTGGGCACACATGGACGTCGCTGGTAGCGCGTTCCATGGCGGCGCGCGTAAGGGGGCCAGCGGCAGACCTGTGCCGTTGCTGTTCAATTATCTTTGCAGCGCTGCCGAGAAGTAACCTGTGACGCGGGTGGATTTTTACATCCTCGCAGACGCGGAGGAAGACGCAGCACTTCGTTTTGCCTGTGCATTGAGCTTGCGCGCGCTCGCTAAGGGTACGCCCGTACACATCCACACCAGAAACGTTGATCAGGGAACGGAACTCGACACGTTGATGTGGGACTATCCCAAACACAGATTTGTCCCTCATCAACTCAACCCCGCGACACCCGATTCTGTGGCACCCGTTCATATCGATTGCGGTGAACCACGTCTGAGCGAAGGTTTACTCATCAACCTTGGCGAAGACGTACCACAGTTTTTTGGTCGTTTTGATCGCGTCGCCGAAATCGTTGTCGGGGCAACCCGTGAACAAGGACGCGAACGTTACAAGCACTATCGCGGACGTGGCTATCCGCTGCATCATCACGAACTGAGCGATTGGGAACAGGCGTCTTAACCGACAAATTACGAAGTAGAAAGTCACATGGATTCAAGTTTTAACCCTACCGACATCGAACAATCGCTCTACAGTGATTGGGAAGCATCGCCACACTTTGCACCTACAGGCAACGGTGAAGGTTACTGCATCCTCATCCCGCCACCCAATGTGACCGGTACGCTGCACATGGGGCACGCCTTTAATCAGACGCTCATGGACACCCTGATTCGTTACCAGCGCATGAAGGGTAAGCGCACGCTGTGGCAAATGGGGACGGACCATGCCGGGATTGCAACGCAGATGCTGGTTGAACGGCAGTTGGCAGATGAAGGAAAAAATCGCCACGATCTCGGCCGCGAGCAGTTTATTGATCGCGTCTGGAAGTGGCGCGAAGAATCCGGCGGCACCATCGCGCAGCAGATTCGACGCATGGGTGGCAGCCTCGACTGGTCACGCGACCGTTTCACCATGGACGACGACTACGCCAACGCGGTTCTGACCGTATTTGAGCGTCTCTACGATGACGGGTTGATCTACCGTGGCCAGCGTCTGGTGAACTGGGATCCGGCACTCGGCACCGCCATCTCCGACCTCGAAGTGGAAAATACAGAAGAAGACGGCCACCTCTGGCACTTTCACTACCCTCTTCTGGGCGGACAAACCACTCAGTCGGGAGAGGCACATCTGACGGTGGCAACAACCCGTCCCGAGACCATGCTGGGTGACACAGCCGTCGCCGTTCATCCTGATGATGAGCGTTATCAACATCTGATCGGAGGCAGCGTTACGCTGCCTCTGGTGAATCGTGAAATACCGATCATCGCTGACGAGTACGTCGACCGGGAGTTCGGTACCGGGTGCGTCAAGATCACCCCCGCACACGACTTCAACGACAATGAGGTCGGCGCTCGTCACAACCTGCCCTTGATCAATATCTTTACCGAAGCGGCCGCCATCAACGAAAACGCTCCGTTGAAGTACCAGGGCATGAGTCGTGAAGACGCCCGCAAAGCCGTGGTAGCTGACCTGGAAACCGAGGGGCTGCTCGGCGAGATCAAGCCTCACAAGTTGATGGTCCCTCGTGGTGACCGTTCCGATGCGATCATCGAGCCCTATCTCACCGACCAGTGGTTCGTAAAAATAGAACCCCTTGCCAAACCCGCCATTGAAGCGGTTGAGAACGGCGACATTACGTTTGTGCCGAAACAATACGAGAACGTCTATTTTTCCTGGATGCGCGACATTCAGGACTGGTGCATCAGTCGCCAGCAATGGTGGGGCCACCGCATACCCGCGTTTTTCGATTCCGACGGCAACATCTATGTGGCTGCGGACGAAGCCAAAGCTCGAACGAAGTATGGGCTGGCTGACGACCTGGAACTGACCCAGGAAAGCGACGTACTGGAAACCTGGTTCAGCTCCGCCCTTTGGCCCTTTGCGACCCTCGGTTGGCCGGAAGAGACGCCCGAGCTGGATCAGTTCCTGCCGTCCAACACGCTTATCACGGGCCACGACATCATATTTTTCTGGGTCGCACGCATGATCATGATGACCCTGCATTTCACCGGCAAGATTCCTTTCCACACCGTATACGTCCACGGTCTGGTCCGCGATGCGGAAGGGAACAAGATGTCAAAATCCAAGGGCAACGGCCTGGACCCGCTCGATTTCATCGATGGGATTGAGCTGGATGATCTGGTGGAAAAGCGCACCGGTAATCTCATGCAGCAACAACTTGCACCGCGCATCGAAAAAGCCACACGCAAAGATTTTCCGGATGGGATTCCGGCCTACGGTACCGATGCTTTACGGTTTACGTTCTGCGCGCTCGCAACCACCGGCCGTGACGTCCGATTCGATCTGAATCGTATCGACGGCTATCGCAACTTCTGTAACAAACTTTGGAACGCAGCGAGATTCGTCCTCGCCAACACCGAAGATGTTGATCTGGCCGCCAATGCTCAGCGTTCGGCTATTGATGACTGGATCGTCAGCAAGTTCACCCACTTGATTGAGGCAGCCGAACTGGCGTTGGCCACCTACCGCTTTGACATGTATGCCAACGCAATATACGAATTTGCGTGGCACGAATACTGCGACTGGTACCTGGAGTTAGCCAAGCCTCGTCTGTGGGATGAAAGTCTTTCTGCCGAAGAACGGCTGGGCACCCAACGCACCTTGCTTGAGGTCCTGGAATCGCTTCTGCGTCTTGCCCATCCCGCCATCCCATTTATCACGGAGACTATCTGGCAAGAGGTTGCACCCAGGTTAGGTCGTTCAGCTGAGACCATCATGGTACTGGACTATCCTTCACCCAATGACTTTGTCGCAACGCCCGGGGCTGAGGCACAGGTTGACTGGATGAAGGGTGTGATCACAGCGGTGCGCACGATTCGTGGTGAAGCCAATATCAAACCCAGCCAGGATGTGGCTCTATTGCTGCAAGGCGGTGGTTCAGCAGATCGCTCTCATGCAGAAGAAAGCGATGCCATGTTAAAACGGCTCGCCAACGTCAGCGAAATTTCCTGGTTAGGTGACTCAGAAGAAGCACCGCCTCATGCCCTGGCGCTGGTCGGCGATCTCAGGGTGATGGTCCCGCTGGCGGGTCTTATCGATGTTGAAGCTGAACGCACGAGGCTGCAAAAAGAAGTCGACAAAGCCAAACAAGAGTTGAAACGGATTGAAGGTAAGCTTGGCAACGAAAACTTTGTCGCCAAAGCACCGGCCGATGTTGTTGCGAAAGAACGTGACAAGGCTGAGGATCTGAGCAGCAGAATAGAGGCGTTAGAAGACCAGCTTGACAAACTGGCCGATCTCTAACGCCGATCGAACTCCAGGCGTACCTGCGGGGTTGAGGCGGGGTTAATACTCCTCCACCTCATCTACCTCGTATATCTCTACGATGCGTCGCACGCCATCGTCAAACTGGTAGTACGAGAATTCAATCAACATCCCTTTCCGCAGCATCGTAAATGCCCCGTAGGTGCCGTCGATTTCCACTTTCACCGTGCTGGCGACCTGAAATTCATAGCCCCCCACGTTCATGGTGGAGTTGGCAAAGTTAAGACTGAAGATCTCGCCTTCACTTTCAGCCAGCGGTGCATTGTATTGTTGAGCCGTGGCCGGCTGCGCAAAAAGCGCAGCGGCCAGCATCAGTACAGTTAGAATTCTCATGCTTAGTTAGCCTCCAATTGAATCCAGGAGAGACGTCCCGTCTTGATATCGGCGAGATCCCGTATGCGGTACGAAACGGTGTCGTTACCACCGGATACAAACAGGAAGTCCGTATCCCCTTCACCACCCAGTGTAGAGAGGTCCACAAGGGCACCATCCAGCGCTGAGTAGTCGAACAAGAGTCCACCCGAGTAGGTCTGTCCATTTACGGACACCAGATCATCTTCATCCACATACGTATCGGTGTTGAAGTCGATGATCGGGTCCACCGGGTCGCCGCCTGTCAGACCATCCAGGACAAGAATTGCACCTGGACGTGCACCGAAGCACGAGGTCTCGTCTGTTGCCGGTAAGACGGTTGTCGTGATGATTACACCGTCACGGAAGAGCCATCGACGGATCGCCTTCTCACCCGGATATTGTGCTCCCGGAGGCGCATTACCTGCTGTATCCGGGTTGGGATCACCACCGATGGTGGTGGTCGCACGCTCAATATCAAGATCTATGTACCAGCCGTATGTGCCTGGTGTAGCCGTCTCAGACTCGTACTCCACAGCATTGCTCGTCACGATTCGACGTGTGAGCGTAACCGCACCCGTATCGTCAACGACGTTGGAAATTTCCTGCTCGACAAGACGTAAGTCTTTGGTGTCACTGTTCGCCGTCGGCGGGCTGGCGATCGCAGGGTTATCCCAGATCGTGTAGATCGACTGAATATCCGTGTTTTCGCCATCCTCTTCAGTAACAAAGCTACCCGTACCCACGGTAACCAGGAAGCCGGGCTTGTCCGGATGTTTGGTCACCAGCGGTCGCGACAGGATCGGCTGCAACATATCGGTGCCACCGTCGTCGTAGGTTGCGCTGAAGATTCGAACCGCTTTCCAGTTGGACGTGTTTGATGAAGAGACATCAAAGCGCCACAGGTTACCCAGGCGATCACCGGCATACACATAGTCCGTGGTACCGTTCAGATCTTCATCGACCGCAGTCGGGCTGCCTAAGCCGTTCGGATACCCTTCAAGTTCTTCACCTGCCAGCGGTACACCGAAGTCTGTCGTGATCTTCACAAAGTCGCTGCTACCCCAACCGTCCGCGCCCTTGTCCATGAAGAGAACAAAGAGGGTCGCTATACCCGCGGTAGAGTTTGGACCGTTGCCGAATACAGCCACCCATTCCTTCTCGCCATCGAGATCCTGAGCATTACTCATGACAATCGAAGGCAAAGACAACGAATAACCGAGGTCTTTCACCGGCTGGCCATCCGGGTCTGTGATTGCACCCACAGAGCCACCGATAGGGTCACCGTTCGAGTCTACCGGATAGGTATCGTCTTCTTCGCTGAATTCCCACAACACACTTGCTGTGGCGGCTGATTCAGATGCATACATCGTGTCTGGATCGGTCACATCGAGGGCAAAGAAACCCTTACCACCGGCGCCGAGACCACCCACCAAGGTCGTGAGCCAGCGTTTGCTCGCGCCACTGGACGGACGCATATATACGTCGTTCAAACGCGGGGTCAGGTCCACATAGTAGTCATGCAGATAGAAGGTGGAGGTGAAGTTATCAACCTTGTTGTTGAACCGAGCCGTTGCATCGATCACGAGGTTCGGCATGTAGGCATAAAGCTCTTCACCCGTTGTGGCGTTGAAGCCGTGCATCATGCCGTCGTTAGCACCCACATACACCACTGCCGTGCGGTCCTTAACATCGTCGACAAAGTCGCTGTACAGATCGTCCGTGGGATACGGCGCCTGGTCGCGGTTGGTCGCACGTGCTGTGCCAACAAACACCGGGCTTGAGTTCACGATATCGCCCAACAAACCTTCGGTATCAAGTCGATCCCGTAATGAACCAGCGGGTTCTTCCTGCGTACGCACACCACGCATGTAGGCATGCTGATTGGCAGACAGCGTCGTCTGCTGGTCTGTGGTCAGATCGGCGTATTGAAATTCAATACCCGCATTGGTCGCCGGATCAAAAGATACGATGGTTCTTTCCGAGGGCGCCAAGCCGTCCGGATGCGTTGGATCGAGGAGTTCTGCAGCTGTCCAGGTTGGTGTCGCGGCAAGTACCCCTGTTGTGCTGACTTCCGTTGCGGTCATCTCACCCGTGCGGTTGCGCAGATCGTAGAAGCCGCGGTACAGCAACGTACCCTCTCGGAGCGAGGTTGAGTTAAAGGCTGCGGCCGAGGTTGAACTGGCAGCCTGAGTAAACTCAAGGAAAGCCGTCTCGATTGCAGACTGCAGCTCCTGCGGGTTACCTGCATCGAGAAAGCGACCGCGTCCGTTGAGCGCTGCGTGCAACATGTCGTCAATACGACCTGCTTCGTTTGTACCGGGGTTCAACCAGGCGATCGCATCTCCAACGGGGGTGGCGAATGCCGTATCCGGATCGATACTGCCTTCCACACCAAAGGCGATGGTGTAAGTCTTCATATGTTGATGCATGGTTGAAGTACCTGAACTGAAGGTGCCATCGGGAGCACCTGCAATATCTGCCGAGGTGACGGGCACGCCATCATCCACGCCGGTAAACATGTCGTTTTCGTAGTAGTACATCGCCACGTCGGCAACGGTAGAGGTAAAGGTGTCTGCATACCGGCCACCATCCCACACACCAGTGCCATCCTGGTCGAAGTTGCCTGTCAGGGATGGGTTCTGATTCCAGTAGCCATCCGTAAAGAGCAGCGCGTAGTTCTGCTGACACACGCCTTCCGGCGCAGGCAATGCAGGACAGGTCCGGCCACTGCCGCGGGTACAATTCAGTACACGACCCGCGTCGTCAAGCGCTCGTCGCAGTGGCGTGCCGCCCACGTTAGGTACCGAGTAGACGGCATCCAGAAGTTCTTCCTTCTCACCTTCCCAGTAGTATTCGTTCATCTCCGCAATGTTCTCAAACTCGTTGCGGTTAATGGTCTCGTACCCGACACGAATATCCTGCAGATCCACAATCACGTTACCGACAGCGGCCTTCGCCACGTGACCACGGGAGCGGTAGAACTCGAACCAGTTAGCGAAATTCTGAATTTCCTCATCGTAAGTACATGCGGTGGGATCCGCACAATCTTCACGTTCCGGGCCACCGGGAAACGGACCGTTTGCCGGGCGGATTTCAATCAGCGTGCCGTCTGCCTGGTAATACTTGGGTATGAAGTAGCCGGTGACGTTGATCGTCTGGTCACCACCACTCGTCTGCCAGCGTGGCACACGCCTGGCCGAATAACTGTGGTTTACGGTTATGTCAAAGAGCTGTGCCGTTGAGGTCGGGTCCAGCCGGATCGCGGTCGGGTCTGCATCGTCAAACTCGTTGTTCGCAGCGTCCAAGCCAGCCCAGGGTTCGTATTGAACCTCAGGGTTGTAGTAAATCGCGTTAAACGCCGCACTCCGTCCACGCCAGACCGCATAATCGTTACCAGCAGCCAGAGACGCTTCATCCGGGAGGATAAGTCCACAACAGCTGGAGTTGGTACCATAAGTGTTGGTCGGCAGATCCCAAAGGTACGAGAATGTCCGTGTTCGGACACTGCTGTTCGCGATGGATGCGTTGGTGACGACAAACCGGCCCTGCAAGTCGTTCATGTTCATGGAGAAGTTCCAGTCCATCGAACCAGAGTCGTCCATGGTGACAAGTACGTTCGGCTCCACAGAAGCAGATTGCTCGAGTGGTGTATTTGCCAGGTTGAAGTTAACCGCAACTTCGCCCGGTGCAGGCGGATCGCCAGGATCAGGCAGTGGGAACACTTCAATCGAGACGTTCCCTGAACCACTCAGCACCTGGTTATCAAATACCGAGTAGGTGAACGTGACGATACCGGTGAAATCAGTGACCGGCTGGAACGTAAACGATCCATCGGTTCCGGTGGCAATCAAGCTGCCATCCAGCGGATCCGGGAATGTGTTGAAAACAATCGTTAATGGCTCTGTAACCAACGGCGAGCCGTTGATATCAACCCGCGCGGGGTCGACGTCGTACGCACCGCGCAGGAGACCCTGTTCAGGTGCTACGACAAGATCGGCATTTGCGAAGGTTGTATATTCGTGAAGGTTCACCGCTTCCGGCTGGTCATTCACGGGATCGATGTAGAAGATGATGTCAGCCTCACCGGTACTGCCATCCACATCGCGGAAGTAGTAGGTGATCGTGACGTCACCCCAGAAGTGCTCTGCAGGCTCGAACGAGACGGTTGTCGCGTCGAAGTCCACAACGCCATTGTTGAGTACCTGAGTATCGCCGTTACCATCAACAACAAAGTGCTGGCCCGCATCACTTACGCCCGTGACCGTGCCACCCCCATCAGGGATGATGTCGTTATCGAGAACAGAGAAGACCAGTGTACCCTCGTCTTCCTCCCAATCTGTGACACCTGCTGCGGACAGGTCATCGTCCACACCGGTTACCGGGTCAGGGTCGATCGTCAGCGTTAACGTAAATCTGACAGGACCTGCGGTAGCGCCTGCAAGGTCTGTCACCATCACGTCAACGTCCGCAGAACCGAATTGGTCCGGCATCGGCGTAATGGTCATCTGATCACCGACAAAGGTGATGTTTGCGAGGCCAGGGTTGGTGTTGGCAAGGACCGAATAGGTCAGCACATCGCTGTTGGTAACAATATCAACGTCATCGAAAGCTGTAATCGTCCGGGTATCAGAACTCTGGTCCTCTGTGAGCGTCACATCAGCGATCGATCCGACAACGGTCGGGGCATCGTTAACCGCGTTCACAGTGACGGTCATTTCGTGAGTCGCCGTTTCACCGTCGTCGTCTTCAGCCGTAAGAAGCACACGACCTTCCCCGTTCATGTCAGCTGCAAAGCTGAGGTCGAGCATATCGCCCGCAGAAACGTTCACAGAGCTGAACACCGTATCAAAGCCGGAGACAGCCGCCGCTGTGACGGTCAATGTGTCCCCAGTTGCGATGTCCGCATCACTGAACACACCGCTCACATCGATAGATACTGGAGGGCTGTCCTCGTTGTAGGTTGGGTTCGCCGGAGCAGCAGCCACAAACGGCAGATCGTTTACCGAATTGATCTCAACTGGAATCGTCGCTTCTACCCACAAGCCACCTGAGTCAGTTGCACGCACTGTCACAGTTCCGGTGCCGAACTGGTCGGGTGCCGGAACAATGCCGAGTACATCACCAGACATGGTTGCGGTCGCAATCGCCGGATTGGCAATGGTCGTGACCGAGTAGCCCAGCGTGTCACCGTTGGTCGTAATATCGATGTCATCAAAGAGCCCGGCAAGCGAAAACGAATCCGGCGCGTCTTCGTCGGTAGCCAGGTTTGGGACCACCCCGCTGACAAACGGCGCGTCATTCACCGCGCCAACGGTAACATCCAGGTCGTAAGTCACCGACTCACCCATGCGGTCGGTGGCTTCCAGGGTCAGGGTTGCGCTGCCATTTATATTGTCAGCAAAATCAAGCGTCAGGTTTGTGCCACCGATTGATGGACTACCGGAGAACAGTGCCGGGTTGGTGTTGGCTGCAACCGAAAGCGCCAGCGGATCACCCGGGTTCGGTTCATCCACATCGGCGAAGAGTCCGCTGAGGTCGACGACTTCGTTGGCGGCATCTTCAAGCACATTTACGTTGCTGACAGCCCCCGCTACGGTCGGCGCGTCGTTCACTTCATTAACCACCAAATTGATATCGACGGTTTCTGTGGCACCTGCCGCGTCTTCGGCTTGTATCGTGATGGTCCCCGTACCAAAAGCGTCAGGTATGAGCGACACACCGAGAACGTTGGTCACGCTGACGCCCGCACCAGCAACAGCCGGGTGAGACCAGCTCACAACGGACAGCGTGAGTGTATCGCCCTCAGGAATATCCACATCATCAAATACGCCGCTGACATTGCGTGTGGGGTTGACGTCCTCATCGGTCACCATGCCCGCGGGGGCGCTTGCAACAAACGGTGCATCGTTGTCGGCACTGACGTTTACATTCAAAACGTAGTCCGCAGACAAACCACCACGGTCCGTGGTGCGGATGGTCAGAACCGCACTGCCATTGGCATTGTCAGCGAAATCAAGTTGCAAGGTATTGCCAGCAAAGGCAGCCGAGTTAAACAGACCCGTGTTGGAGTTGTTGAACACAAATGGAGCGATGGGATCGCCAGGGAGGGGATGGTCGATATCGCTGAACACAGTGCTGAAATCACGGTTCTCATTGGCCGCATCCTCAGTGACGTTGACATCGGTGACCGCGCCCACAACAACTGGCGCATCATTTATCTCGTTGACGATCACCGTCACATCAACCGTCGCGGTTTCGCCCACGGGATCTTCAGCCTGCACTCTGACCACACCCGTGCCGAATTGATCTGGCAGCAGCGAAATGTTCAGTGTGTTCGTCGTCATCCACGCGTTGTCTATCGCCGGATGCGAAATCGAGATGACCGTTAAATCCAACAAAAACTGGTGCAGTGGATCCGGGTCGTTAAAGACGCCCGCCAGGCTTTGCACCGTGACCGCTTGATCCTCGTTCGTAATCACGTTCGGCGGCGGGTTATCGACGTAAGGTGGTAACGCGTGTGCGGGTACCGCTGTAAACATCGCCGCCACTGATGCGATCAGTGTAAGGACTGTGGCTTTTACTTCTAACCTAGCCATGACTATATCTCCGTATGCTCTTGCGAGCGCCTTAATCCAAAATCCTGCCGTAGTTGCTCTGCAGCACTACACTTGCGTTCTGTGAACCGCCAATCCCTCTGGCGGTTATGCGAAAAATTTCTACCCGGTCGGCAGCACCAACCGCGTAAGGATCATCCTGCTGATACGCGTTTTCTTCGCGCAGCACAGAAGCCACGTGTTCAACGATGAAGCGCGGTTGGGAAGCAACACCATCAACGTTGGTGTCTGCAGCCCGGCTGTTCGCCGCTTCCCAAACGTCCGCATCCTTGTAGTGCGCCTCGTCACCCATATCGGCAACAATGTAGAGACCGTTGTTACCCGCGTCGGTAAAGTCCGCGGTTGACGCCAATGTTTCTATCAGCGCTTCCGCATCTCGGAGCGCGGACTCAGCCGACTGAAATGCCAGCATCGAGTCGTGTTCGTTACGTGTCATCCTGACTTCAAGACTTGTCGTCTGCACGGACGAGACGCCGATGATGGTCAGAACCAGCAGCAGAATGAGGCTGATAAACAGCGCCACACCCGCTTGATTTTGTGGGAACGAATGAGGCAATGAACGGGATACTGATCGCATGGCGTTATCCATTTCTCACGTGAATAGTTTTAGTGAAGGTGCGTGTTAACCGCTGATTATTCAGCTCAGCCAACGTGTCAACGCTGGAAATCTGCAAGCGCACCTGTACAGCCACTATCTGGTTAACATTTACGACGTCGTCGATGGTCTGGTACTGATCGACGTTCATCTGGTTGTCATTGGTGGTATCCACGCCATACCAGACCTGCATGTCTTCAACACCCTGCACCAGTTCAACCGGGGCGGCCGAGCCTGCTTTCTGCCACAGGGCGAAGACAGGGTTACCCTGATTGTCCACTTCAGCTGATTCAGCGATGAAAAAGAAGAACGACTCGAAAACGCCAACAATGGCAGACGCACCATAAGAACGGCCGATCAACGAAAGCGTACTTGGCACACCCGTGATTGTGTTGGTCATATTGTTGATGTTGACGTCATTATCGAAAGCACCCGTCCCTGTTCCCCGCGCCAGCGTTGTTTCGTTCACACCTGGAGTTACGCCGGTGACACGAAAGAGCGCCGCCTGTTCACAGTCAGAAACAACCACCATATCGTTCACCGCAAAAGCGGGTTCACCCCCTGGCGTCGAAACCACAGGGTCAGCGTTGGGCTGTAGCGTTTGCGCCAGACCCGCAAAAGGCTGTCGTACGGTCCGAAACACCAGAATGTCCGACGAATCCTGCAGATCATTTCTGTCTATGCCGTTACCAGCAATATGGACATTGGTGTTGGTGCCGCCTTCGGTTCTGGGTAACGTCGTCAAATCATCAGGTGCATAGGTGCCGTCGTCATTGCTATCCCATCCATCCACTGCTTCTGACATGTTGTATTCCGGTGCCTGCGCGGCGGTGCCGACAGGGTGCCAAACAACATTTTCCAATTCTGGGGCGCATCCATAAAAACCTGCCGTACGCGCAGGTCTGGAGATAAATTCGAAGGCGAAGCGCGCGTTTTCCTGGAGTCGTGCCTGGGCGTTTACAATTTCGTAGGTTCGCGAGTTACCTACAAACAGCTGCACAATACCTGCGACAACCAAGAGACCAAGGCCGAGCGCTATCAGGAGTTCGACAACCGAAAAACCCTTTGTCTGGGACTGTGTCCGCGTTTTGATCATGTCCACACTCCTCATCCCTGACTCGTGATCACGACTGTCTGGTTCTGATTGTTAAAACCAGACCACTGTACGGTAACCGTCACCACACCGGCTCCGCTGACCACAATGGCACCATCACCATTGGGAAGCCCGGGCTGTTCGTTTTCCGGTGGGAGCAGATCATCGTCGCGCATGTCCTGGCACACATCTTCAGCGTTGAAGCCACCCAGAGAGCACTTCCAGAGCGCGATGTCGAAAGCGGTCATCTGCGCGACGGTACAGGTATTTGCAACACAATCGTTGGGCGCAGCAGGATCGTCGCCAAGGGCGACACCATCGTAGGCGGCCCCTGCTACCCCTGCGCCGGGATTAACGCGAATACGGTCCATGATGTCGTAAGCCAGTTGCACCGCTTCACTTCGCACCAGTGCCTCCTGGTTGTTCTGCAGAGACACAAGCTGTAAGCCCGTCACCCCGAGTACACCGATACCCATAACAAGCACAGCGACCAGCAGTTCCATCATCGTAAAACCGCTTGAGCTTGTGTGTTTCAATTGTTTGCCCTTAAGATTCACTAATCCTTCCCTTTCTCTTTCTCTGAGCTAGAAGCAGTCCAATTCGCCAATGCTGGCGCGACCGATGGCACTGATGCGAACAACCCGTCCGGGATCATCGTCCGCATCGGCACCACAAATTTCGATATTGCCGACGTTTCCGCCCATCAACATGCCACGCGAGTTAAACGACCAGGTGTCCTCAGAATCCAAACCGTTAATGGCATCAAAGGTTATGCCATTGCCTTCCGGCGCAAATCTGGCCAACGCGTTGTTGCAGTTCCCAGGGTCACCCAGGACCACACAGAACCCCGGACCCCACTCATTGTCGGTATCGCCCGCGTTCACCGCCTGCACGCTGACAGTTGCCGCCTGACGTGCAGCTTCGTTTCGAGCGTAGTTCACGGCTGCCACCACCATGTTCACATTGGAGGCCATCTGCCGTTGGGCGGTAAAGTCGTTAAATGCTGGAATGGCATACATCATCATGACCGCCGCGATCGAAAGACCTACCAGCAACTCGATGATTGTCACCCCTGCGGTGTAGCGCTTATTCATGACTAGTCTTCGTTCCAATCGTCTTCATCGGCATCAATGACGTTATTGTCATTCTGGTCCCAGGTACGGTTACCGGCATCGTCCAGAGTGAGATCGCCATCGCCTACCATGGGGCCGTTGGCGTCCGGCGCCGCGGTTAATGTGTATGTCGTTACCGCAGCGGCTATTGTGATGTCATACCGATCGCCGGCGACGCTGCGGGCATCGCAGATATCCTCGCCGATTGCGCCTGCATCGCCGTCGGCAACCCCGTCTGCATCCGTATCAGCCGTGCCTGCATAGGTGAAGTTGACGGCGCTGAAGCGTTCCAACGCCTGCGCACAGTTCAACAGGTCTGCCTGCACTTCGGCGCGGTACGAACGATCCGAAAATTGGTTGTAGAGCGGTAGAGCAATAGCAGCGAGAACCGCCACAATGGCGAGCGCCGCTAACAGCTCGAGCAGCGTAAAGCCCCTCGCTTTAACTCTTGTATTCTCTAGATGGGTTCTCTCTAGATAAACCATGCGTACCTGTCCCTTTTATAACGTGATAAAGAGTACGCAAAGGGGCAGTCCCGCCATAGCGCGGTCAGGTTAAGCGGTCATTTTGGTTGGATAAGCGGTCAAAGACCGCCGGGCTGGGGCGTTGGGGCGCACACAATCGATGTGCACGACCCTGTTTTGAGCAGATTTTTTTACGTTATTTGTAAGACAACTTTACCAAAAGTCGCATCACTGGCGACCAGCGCATGTGCCTCTTCCGCCTGCTGGATAGACATCTCGGCCTCAATAATCGGACGAATTGTTCCATCCGCAAACCCGGGCCAGACATCTTGAGCAAGCCTGTCCATCACCTCCGCCTTTTCGCCGATGGGCCGGGCTCGCAGAGTTGAACCGATTATCCTCAGGCGTTTCATCATCGCGACCGCAAGGTCAAGTTCCGCGCGGGTGCCGCCCATCAAACCGATGAGTACCAGGCGTCCATTCAGTCTGAGGAGCGAGAGGTTCTCCCGCAGGTAAGCAGCACCCACTGGATCGAGGACCACATCCACGCCATCACCCGCCCAATCGCGCACCGCTTCTTCAAACGATCCTTCGTGACGATTGTGGCCACCCGCAGCACCCAGCGCCTCGCAACGTTGGATCTTGTCCGCTGATCCTGCGGTTACAAAACATTCATTCTGGCTTGCCTTCAACATCTGGATGGCAGCGGTGCCAACACCGCTTGCACCCGCATGCAGCAAGACCTTTTCACCACCAGCGAGCCCCGCCTCCATATATAGGTTCAGATAAGCGGTTGCAAAAACTTCGGGAATGGCAGCGGCTTCAACGACCGAAACATTTTCCGGCACTTTCAACACCTGGCCCGCTGGGACGTTGACCACCTCCGCATATCCGCCACCGGCAAGGAGCGCACATACGGCATCGCCGATCTGCACCCGCGAGACCCCGTCACCAACCGCTCGCACCTCTCCTGAGCATTCGAGCCCCAGCACAGGACTTGCGCCTGGAGGCGGCGGATAACCACCCGAGCGCTGTACAAGGTCAGCGCGATTGATGGCCGTGGCGTGAACCTGAATCTGCACCTCGCCAGGACCTGGCTCAGGCAAGTTATCAACTTCAGCCCAGACAAGTTTGTCGCCTTCTACCTGTATCGCTCGCATATTCTCAGCTCCAGTGTTCCTATTCTCAGACGCTTACCAGCTCATGCGAATCTTCAATCCTTCGCCCACCAGATAACGCTTCAACTCGCTGACCTTGTAGTCGCCGTAGTGCACCATGCTCGCCACCAGCGCAGCGTCCGCCTTGCCGTCGGTTAAAACCTCTGCCAGATGTTCTGGCTTGCCGGCCCCGCCGGAAGCGATGACAGGGATACGAACGGATTCAGATATCAATGCTGTCAACGGCACGTCATAACCGTCTTTTGTGCCATCTGCATCGATGGAATTCACCACCAGTTCGCCTGCACCGCGCTGCTCGCCTTCCTGCGCCCAGGCGAGCGCATCCACACCCATGGGTTTGCGACCACCGTTGATGACGATCTCGTAACCACTTGGCAGCGAAGCCGAAGGTTCTACAGCACGTACGTCCATAGAGAGCACCACGTTCTGGTTACCAATCGCCTCAGCACATTCATCGATCAACTCAGGTCGCGCGACCGCGGCAGAATTAACATTAATTTTTTCCGCACCCGCCAGACGCAGGTCTGTCGCATCCTGAACTGAGCGTACACCGCCGCCCACAGAAAGCGGAATGAAAACCTGATTCGCAACTTCTTCGACCACATCCAACATAATGTTGCGCTTGTCACTCGAAGCGGTGATGTCGTAAAAAACCAACTCGTCCAACCCGTCCAGATAGTATTCACGCGCCTTCTCGACAGGATCACCAATATTTTTGGTGTTTACGAACTTAACCGACTTCGCAAGGTGTCCGTCGCGGACATCCAGACACGCAATGACTCGTTTACTTAACATCGCCATCCCACTCCGCAAAATTAGCTAACAGCCGCAACCCCACCCGTCCACTCTTCTCAGGGTGAAACTGCGTGGCCACATAGTTCTCTCTACCCACAACACTGGCGAACGTACTTTCGTACGTGGTGTGAGCGAACACATCTTCCTGCGCTTCAGGCTGTGGAAAGTAACCGTGCACGAAGTAGAACTCATCGCCCGGTTCAATCCCCTCCAACACCGGGTGACGTTTAACCGGGACGACTTCGTTCCAGCCCATATGCGGCACTTTCAGCGACGGATCATCAAAGTTGAACCTGCGCACCACCCCGGGCACCACGCCCAGCGTCTCGGTTGTATTTTCCTCCGACCTGTCCAACGAGATCTGCAAGCCCAGGCAGATGCCCAGCACGGGTTTACCGGATGCGATGATCTCTTTGAGCGCCTCGTCCAAGCCACGTTCTTTGAGGGATCGCATCGCACTGCCTGCCGCCCCAACACCGGGGAACACAACTCGGTCGCTTTGTCTGAGCGCATCGGGATCAGCCGTAATTTCGGCGCGCAGGCCGACTTCGCGCAACGCTCGTCGCACGCTGTGGAGATTACCGGCGTCGTAATCGATGATTAGCGTCAAGTTTCACTTTGCCTTCACTATGGGAGCGCGGATACTATCGCAACCGCTCCATGGATCAACCGCATTGACCAATTCAGCTGTTCTTTTAGTCAATCTCGGCACACCGGACTCGCCTACTGTTGGCGACGTCAGACGCTATCTGAATGAGTTCCTGATGGATCCATTTGTGATAGATGCCCCGTGGCCAGTACGCCGCGCCCTGGTAGGTCTGATTCTGTTAACCCGCCCCAAACAGAGCGCACATGCCTATGAACAGATCTGGGATCAGCGCGGTTCGCCCCTGCTCTTTCACAGCGAGGACTTTCGCGCTGCGCTGGACGACCTAATCGAAGCGCCCGTCTATCTTGCGATGCGTTATGGCAATCCTTCGATTGCGAATACGCTCGAAGAAATTCGCGCAAGCGGCATCAAACGCTTAACCGTTGTCGCGCTTTACCCTCAGTTCGCTGACTCAACCGTCACCACGACACGTATCCATATCGAATCACGGGCCAAGGACTTTGAACTCAACTTTGCGCCGCCTTTCTATAATCACGAGGGCTTTGTCGCAAGCTACGCAGAGCGGATTCGACCCTATTTGACAGACGATGCTCACCTGCTGCTCAGTTTCCACGGCTTGCCCGAACGGCATCTCACGAAGGCTGATCCGACCAAGAGCCACTGTCTACAGGTTGAAGATTGCTGCAACGTTGTGTCAGCCAGCCATCCTACCTGCTACCGACACCAATCATATGCAACCGCTCATGCAATTCGTCAGCAATTGGCACTGGCTGAAGACAGGCTGTCCGTCAGCTTCCAATCCCGACTCGGGCGCTTGCCGTGGCTGCGACCGTACACCGATGAAGAGTTGGCTGCGATGCCAACACGTGGGATTAAGAATCTGGTCGTCGCCTGCCCGGCATTCGTAGCTGACAACCTGGAAACGTTGGAGGAAATCGGCATACAGGGACGCGAAACTTTTCTCGCCGCCGGTGGTGAGAATTTTGCCGTGGTCCCATGTTTGAACGCTGAACCGGATTGGGTACAAGCAGCCGCGGGCATCATCGCCCACGTAACCTGATGACAAGGTGGATGATCAGACCTCGTTGATCAGATCGCAGACCTCGTTGTAGAACGATTTGACCAATTCCTGGGCGAACATCGATTTTCGCGCCACAAACCTGACCGGACGGGTCAAACCGGCGGTCTCAAGGCCTACAACATCTGCGTTTGCCACACCCAGTGTCTTGGCCACACCTGCAGGTACCAGCCCGTGACCAAAACCCGCCAGCGCCATTTGTGCAACAGAGAAAAACGACTCGAGCGACACAGCTCGGGATATGCGTAGTCGAGCCATATCTTCTTCGATGGACGCCCACGCACCTGACCGGGATTCAATCGTGATGACATTCAACGGTTCACCAATTTCATAATCGAAGTCGTCTAATCCGGACGGGATAATCACCATCGGCTCGTCGCGTATCACCTCGCTGACAAGATCGGTATCGGCATCCGATGTACCGGTGCAAAGACCTACCATGTATTCTCCCGAGCGAAGCCGGTCGAGCACAACCGGAGACCGCTGGGCATGAAACTCGAACTCCACACCGGGCAGGTTCTGCCGTACCTGTCCAAACAGCCTTGGTCCCCAACTCGCAAGTATGGCCTCAGACACACCCAGAATTATCTTACCTTTGCGCTCCGCCTGGTCCTCTAAAAATACACTCCGCAGCTCCGACAGCAGGGGTGTCACTTTCTCAACCAGACGAATGCCGTGTGGGGTCAATACAACTCTTCGACCGTGCCGCTCAATCAGATCCCGGTTGTAAAACCGTTCCAGATTGGCGATTCGCTTGCTGACGGCAGATTGGGAGATTTTCAGAGCGGTGCTCGCCTCCATCATCGTGCCCTGCTTTGACAAGGCGATCAAAGTTTCCAGATTTTCAATCACAGGAATGACCGATATTTTCTAATTCGGACTCAATCATATTCCATCTATGCGCTTTTTTCATGCTAGAGATCGCGGCACTATGGCCACCCTGCAGTTGATCGGGACAGGGTTTGATACACGCGCTTATCGTCTTCAGCGTGCTGGCTACCAGCATACTCTCAGGTATTCTCGGCATGGCCGGTGGCATGATCCTCATGGCGATACTCGTCGGAACCCTCGGGGTCGCCTCTGCGATGGTTCTGCATGGCGCTGTTCAGGCGACGTCGAATGGCTCTCGAGCCTGGTTCCTGCGCAAACATATTCGCTGGCAGATTCTTCCTGTCTACAGCATCGGTGCGATCGCAAGCGTAGGGCTATTCACACTGCTTGCGTTTGTACCCCACGCAGGGGTTGTTCTCATCCTCGTCGGTTTATTCCCATGGCTGGCCCGATTTTCCAAGTCTTTGAGCGGTCTGGATGTGACGCGTCCGATGACCGCGCTTGCCTGCGGCTTTGTAGTCACCGCGGCGCAACTCCTGGCCGGTGCTTCGGGGCCGCTCCTGGATGTGTTTTATCTACGCTCGCCGTTGACGCGACAGGAAATCGTGGCGAACAAGGCGCTCACGCAGACACTCGGCCACATTTTAAAAATTGGGTACTACGGCTTTATCGTCGCTGTCGCCACGGACATTCCCGTGTGGCTTTTTGTTGTCGCCATGGCCACCGCGGTAGCCGGAACGCGCATAGGCACTTGGCTCTTAGCCAAATGGAACGACACAGATTTTCAACGGGTCAGCCAGGCCATCATTCTTACCATCGCTACGCTCTGTATCGCTCAGGGCGTATGGTCATTCTTCTAGGCCGTCACGTTGTGGCTCCCTGCCGCTACCCCGTACTGACCGGTTTCACAACAAACAGGAGATCGCCGACGTTTACCTGCTGTCCGCTACTCATGTTAACCCTCGTGACCTCGAAGGTTGTGTCCGGATCATAAAGCGTGGCATCACCATTAAAGTCCGCGAGCCTCAGCGGCGTAAATATCTTCATCGCCTCCAACTGACACACGGTGGTGTGAACATCGATCTGATCGCCCACGTTGACGTACTCCGGTTCTGAGGGAGACGGCGTGCTGTAGAAGATCGCTGTCGCAGGTGCAAGCACCTTCAGCTCATCACTGTCGTCGATGCTGATCGCTTCACTGTCGATGCCGCCACTCTGGGCACCTGCGGAGACTTCGATCTGCTCAATCAGGCTATCCACATCTGATCTGGCCAGCAGTTCGGGCAGATAGTTCGTATCGTATTCACCACCACGGAAGGTCGCGTCTTTCAGAATCAGGCGTAGCAGCGGAATGTTGGTGCAAATCCCTGTGATAGACACGCGGGACAGGTACTCATCCAGTTTATCGATCGCGGCGTTGCGGTCTTCAGCATACACAACAATCTGAGCAACCATGCTGTCGTAATAAGGCGACACAAACTTCCCGGGGGCTGCGGTGGCGATAATTTCCACGTTCTCATCGTCGGGGAAGACACACTCCCGTATCTGCCCGGGGTGAGGTCGGAAATTCAACTCGCCCGACGCACCTCGCTGGATGCGTTCGGCGTTTACGCGGGCCTCAATCGAGTAGCCTTCATCTTTGACAGGCAAATCTTCGATAGAGCCGCCACCCGCAATACGAAACTGTTGGGCGACAATGTTCACGCCACTGGTCCATTCCGTCACCGGGTGTTCTACCTGAAGACGGGTATTCATCTCCATAAAGTAGACCGCGTTGGATTTCAGGTCATAAATAAATTCGACCGTACCGGCGCCGACATAGCGCACTTCATTCGCTATGTCTTTGGTTGAACGTCGCACCGTGTCTACCAGATCAGGTGGCAGCATCGTCGAGCCGGACTCTTCGATGACCTTCTGCTTGTCGCGCTGCACGCTGCAATCGCGAATACCCAGCACGTGGGTGTTCCCGTGATGGTCACGCAGGAGCTGCGCTTCGATGTGACGCAGTGACGTTACGTATTTTTCCAGGTACACATCGCCGTTGCCGAAGGCGCTGCGGGCTTCAACCGTGACGCGGTGGAAGAGCTCAATAAACTCGCTCGCCGATTCCACCACCTGGATACCCTTGCCGCCACCGCCGTGCACGGCCTTGATCAACACCGGGTAGCCGATTTGTTCAGCCACCTCTGCCGCTCGCTCGGGATTGGTCATGATGCCGTGACTGCCCGGAACCACCGGGACGTTCAGCCGCAGCGCGGTATTGATGGCATTGGACTTGTTGCCCATCGTTTCCATACTGGCAACCGAAGGACCCACAAAATTTACCCCGTGAGAGCGCACAAGCTCAGCGAAGGATGAGTTTTCAGACAGGAAGCCGATCCCCGGATGCAACGCATCCACACCTTCATTCTCAGCCACGTTGAGTACGCTCTGCGCGTTGAGATAACTCTCATCTGGTGTGTTGCCGCCTATACACACAAGCGTATCCCGCTCGGTTAGCATATCCACCGCAGCCGATTCCATATCGGGATCGGATTGCACCAACACCACCTCGATATCCTCTTGTTGAGCGATGCGAATCAGTTTAGCTGCCGTACAACCGCGGGCGTGGATCAACACCTTCTTAACCTGACGCGTGAGATCCTGGTCTGTGTAAACAGGGCGATGCGCAACAACAACCGGTCTTTGTTCCTCGAAGCCACCACTCAGCACACGCGAAATTGCTGACTCCACCGTTTCATTCGGTACCGGTAGATCAGGATCAATCTGCTTAAGCTCGTTGTCCTGATCGGGGTAAAACGGGTGTTCCACCAAGCCCTGCATCGCACCTTCGGTCGCTGAGAGATAGTTGGACAAAATCGATTTGAGAGGCAGATTTGAGGGGACAACCAACTGACCGGCAAACGGCATGCTTGTGCCCGAGAAATAAAACGTCTGCACCAGCGGATGAGTTACAAAGCTTGCTTGCGCCCCACCGGTACAATCACCAAACCCGAATACAATCACCGGCAGGTCATGGTCACGCACGAAACGCGTAATCCGGTCATTGACGGCAGCCATTGAGAAAAGCGCGCCCGCGCCTTCTTTGGTCTGCATACCTCCGGACGAAACAAAACAAACCACTGGCAGATGTTGTTCGGCACATTCAACGAGCAATCGGCAGAACTTCTCGGCGCTGGCCATATCAAATGCGCCGGCCTGAAACGCAACGTTGGAGACAAGGACACCGACACGTTGCCGTGTGCCATTTTCGTCCTCCCCGAACTTCAGCGTGCCATACCCGGCAACAATGCCGCACGGCGGCAGGCCCTGATTAAGAGCACTTTCGATGGAAAGGCGAAAGCCTGGAAACTGACAGGGATCTGAACTCAACAGGTCGTCAAAGCGTGGCTCAAAATCGTCGAAGTACAGGTCGATGATGTCCTGATACCCAAACGGATGACTCTTCTTCTGAAAGCGCAGCACGTTCTGCATCAGCAGGTCGTTGTATGCCATGTTCAGGCGATTCCAGAAGTCTTTGCGCCGACCGATGTTTTTTGGCGCAATGCGCCCCTGATAAGTCTTGCCCTCCCGCTCAGACGCAATGAAGGAACTCAGCAGGCTTTCGAAGAGATAACTGACCACCACAAAAAGGGCGTCAGCAAGGTGAGGAAAGCTCTGCTTTTTCCACTCTTCAACCTGTCGGAAAAATTCGTTGCCTTTTGGCATTTTTTGCAGGCGCAGGTACCAATCTTCAATCTGCACGCGCATCTGATCTTCAGTGGGCCTTACCTCAGCACTGTCACCCACCTGCAGACTGGCTGCCTGGAGCGTGCTGCTGATGAGATTGGCCATCGATTCTTTGGACAGGGTTTGCCCCGACTGGGCTTCCGATGCAATGGAATCGAGGTTCTGTATGACCTGGTCATACACCGAATCGAACAGCAGCAGGTTTTCGCACTCACGGACGAAGTCATCTCTCAGCTCTTCATCCAGCAGCACATCGAGCACGGTCATATCCGCGATCGCTACAGGCTTGCCTGCCCCATCCGCCGCGGCTATGTAGACAGGAAAACGTTGGCTCAGCACGGCTCTATTCGCCTTGATATCGCTGTCCGCCAGAGCGGCGCTACCAGCAAGCCTCGGCCCCGTGATCGCAAGATTCAGCTCTGTTGCCAGTTGTTTGGTCAGATAGGCATCAGAGGCATCGCCAATGTCACCGGCCAGAAGCTTCTTTCCTTCATAGGAAAAACGATCGCGGACCAGGTCCACAAACTGTGCGTCGCTGCTCAACGCACTCAACAGCGCCCGCGCATCGGTGATGTCACTGACCTTCAGGATCTGGCGCGTGTCTTCATGATTGGTCAGGTACTCACGAAGTGCGGCAAGGTTGCCAACCGACTCTGCCTTCCAGCGGTTGTACAAAAATACGCCGATTGCGGAGAGCAGTACCGAGCGCGCTTCTTCGTAGTTGCGTTTGGGCTCGCCGAAGAAGATCTGCGCTATGCGACCTCGCTCGTCGTGCAGCGCCTGGCGTTTTTCATTGTAATTGCGCCACGCTTTGGAAAGCGTTTCGTCATAGACGATTTTATCCGGGTCCTGCAGCCATTTGAGAAATGTCTGTCGACGCTCGCGATCTGCACGCGCAGACAATTCACCCTTAGGTAATTCGCTAACCGCCAAACGGCCGTACTGCTGTGTTGTCGTCGCTTTGATACGATTGCGCACCGCGAGATAACGCAGATAACGATAAGCCACCCCGAATACATTCAGATACTCAGTGGGGTTCTTTGTTAACTTGAGCGACGCTGAGGTCTGCATCGCCTGCAACTGTGGAGACGGATTCATATAGCGCTGCAGGCTGAGGCGATAGTGGTCAAGAATGTACGGATTTTCCGCAACAAACTCCTTGGTACGCTGCTCGATACTCGATACGGCGCCGACAATCGCCGAGCGCAGGTTCTCAAGTTTTTCAATTCCATCCGTCGGCGAATAGTCGATAATGCCGTCGATGTTGCCCTGCGCATGCAGCTGCGCCGGTGAGACACCCACGTACTTGGCGCACTCCTGCCAGCTCAGGTTCAAGCGCCGGGCTATGTTCGCAAGACCCGCGGGCTGAATGGTTGAGAACACCCCATCACGAAGCGATAAGATCATATTGCTCGCCGCGAGTGGGATGGCACCGCCGGAATAGCCGAGACCGTAGATGACCCCAACACTGGGCACATCCACATTGCTCATTTCAGCAATCAGCCTGGAAATACTGTGCGCCTGGTTGTTGGCATTCGCCTCTTCTCTGGCGTCGGCTCCCGGGGTATCCATGAATGTCACGATTGGCGTGCTGCGATTCGAGCAGAGCTCAGCGAATTTAACCGCCAGCAGATGGTGCTCTGGCCCCCAGCTCCCCAGGTTAGTCCCACGATCCTGTGCAACAAAGCCGATGACTCGCGACGCACCGTCACCAAAGTCCATCGCCACCATGGCTTCATAATATGGTCCATGGGAATCTTCTTCGATGACCTTGCCCAACTGCCTGATGATTTCTGGTGCCGGGGTACGGGTTTGATCGTTTGCACTGTCCACCACCGTCTCGATATAGGCATCCGTATCGAGATTGGTCAGGTGTTCGTTTAACCGATCTATGTCGGCTTGGCTCAGCAACCCGGAGATGGGTTTTTCTTCTTGCTGAAGTTCTGGAAACAGTGAGAAATCTTTAGCGAGACTTTCGGCGATCAGATAGAGACGATCACCTTCAATCAATTGTTTTTCCACGTTTTTTTGGGGCTGGGTTAGAATGGCGGTACTCTAGCTACTTAAGCATGAGAAAACCAGTGCTCAAACCATCTAATAACGCCGAATTAATTGAGAGCGATGAAAAATTTACACTGTGCCATTCTGACCATATCCGATACCCGAACCTTGGCCGACGACAAGTCAGGCGATTTCCTGGCACAGGCGGTCGCCTCCGACGAGCACACTGTGGTCGCCCGCGAAATTGTCAAAGACGACATCTACGCCATTCGCGCGCTGGTCTCAAAGTGGATTGCAGATGATGGTGTTCAGGTGATCATCACCACCGGCGGAACCGGTTTTACGGGTCGCGACAGCACGCCGGAAGCAGTAGGTGTACTCCTGGACAAGGAAATCTATGGGTTTGGTGAGTTGTTTCGACAGATTTCATACGATGAGATCGGCTCATCGACCATCCAGTCCCGCGCTATCGGCGGCCTCGCCAACGCCACTCTGATCTTCTGTCTGCCTGGCTCACGCAACGCCGTCCAAACAGGCTGGGAGAAGATTCTGTCAAATCAGCTGAACGTGGAGTTCAAACCCTGCAACTTCGCCGAACTCATCCCGCGCTTTAAAGAAGGCCGCTAGGATCATCGCGGTCCAGGCTGAAGTACCACGCAAGGCATGATAGGCGGCTACGTTTCGGTAGCTTCACACAGTCCGGGCCAGTAGAATTGGCGCCGGTTTGAATCGAGGACGTGAGATGAGCGAAGAAGTCTACATCGTAAGCGGCAAGCGCACGCCAGTTGGAAGTTTTCAAGGTGCACTCGCCGGGCTGTCGGCCCCCGAACTTGGGGCGCATGCCATCAAAGCTGTCATTGAAGACAGTACCACCGAGAGTGAAGCAATAGACGAAGTCATCATCGGCAACGTCGTCAGCGCCGGTCTGAAACAAGCACCCGCACGGCAGGCCATGCGCATCGCTGGATTACCCGATTCAGTGGGTGCCACTACCATCAACAAGGTGTGTGGCTCCGGCATGAAAGCAACCATGTTGGCAACCGATCTCATACGCGCCGGTAGTGCATCCCAGGTTATCGCCGGTGGCATGGAGAGCATGAGCAACGCACCCTACGTGCTGGCCAAAGCACGCCAGGGTTTGCGTATGGGACATGCAGACTTTAAGGATGCACTGTTCCTCGATGGACTGGAGGATGCGGAAACCGGAGGCTCCATGGGTTCCTTCGCTCAGTCGACGGCTGATGACCACCAGCTTTCGCGCGAAGCGATGGACAGCTACGCCACAGAATCTGTAGTACGTGCTCGCAACGCCATCGAACAAGCGAGTCTGGCAACAGAAATATCTCCTATCGAAGTTGGTGGCGACACAGTATCCAACGATGAGCAACCGGGGCGCGCCAAGCTGGACAAAATTCCATCCCTGCGCCCAGCGTTTAAGGCAGACGGGACCATCACGGCCGCCAACTCATCATCGATTTCAGATGGCGCATCAGCACTGCTACTGGCTGGCAAAGAGGCGCTTGGTGACCGCGAGCCGCTGGCCCGCATCGTCGGCCACGCTACCCACTCCATTCACCCATCGGATTTCACCATTGCACCTGTCGGCGCCATCACCAAGCTGGCGGAGAAAGTTGGCTGGGATCTGGCCGACGTCGACTTGTTTGAGATCAACGAGGCCTTTGCCATGGTGACCATGCTGGCAATGCAGGAGCTTGGACTACCCCACGACCGGGTCAACATCTACGGTGGCGCCTGTGCTCAAGGCCACCCGATTGGATCAACCGGAAGCAGATTGATTGTCACATTGGCTCACGCTCTGAAGAACAACGGCAAGCAACGAGGGATCGCTGCACTCTGTATAGGCGGCGGGGAAGCAACCGCGATAGCTCTGGAACGCTCTTGATCCACTTACCAGTTATGGTCGGCTTCGGGGGTATCAACCCAGCCGGCCGCGTCAGCTTTGACCACGCCTACCGACGCCTGGTCATAGACCGACTCAGCCAGAAAGATCGTGACCGTACCTTCGCCAGCCTTGCTCAACTGATGGGCTTGGAAGACAACGCAGGCAGCCAGGAGGCAACCCGCCAGCATATCCTCGATCACACGCTTATTCGCCGCATTGAGCTGTGGGACCCGGAACGTGTGACCTGGCAGAGCGCCGCCCAACTCCAAGCCGAAGACGAAAAGGTGTTGACGTTTGTCATGTCAAAGCGTCAGTTGCCGGAAAATTTGCCCGCCGGTTGGCGCGTTGAGGAAATCGACGACGGCAGTAGCGTCAGAGTGACCTGCGAAGAGACATGCCGGGTTTTACTACCCGAGGAAAGAACATCCAAGGTTACCAGCGCGGGTCAGCTGCCCACCGGTTTTGACCCGGCCGCTCTCTATGCCAGCCGCAATCATCCCCGCGGTTTGCAGATGACGGTATATGCAGCGTCCGATGCGGTCCGTTCGACCGGTTTTACCGTGGACGAGTTGAAAGCCCTGGTTCGCCCCGATCAGATTGCGGTCTATTCCGGCAGCGCCATGGGCCAACTGGACAACGAAGCCTACGGTGGCCTGCTGCAGAATCCCCTGACCGGCCGCCGCCCGAGTTCCAAACACTGCGCGCTCGGGCTGCCCGAGATGACGGGAGACTTTGTAAACGCATACGTCCTCGGCAGCATCGGTGAAACCGCCGGTATCATCGGTGCCTGCGCTACTTTTCTATACAACGTGAAACGCGGCATCGATGAAATCAAAAGCGGTGCAAAGCGCATTGTGGTGGTCGGCAATTCAGAGGCCCCGGTACTCCCTCATGTGATTGAGGGCTATCGAGTGATGGGCGCGCTCGCTGAAGACGAGGAGTTGATGGAGCTGGATAGCAGCGCTACGGTCGACAATCGACGCGCCTGCAGACCATTCTCCTCTAATGCCGGTTTCACGGTTGCCGAGGCTTCGGTGTGGGTTGTGCTGATGGACGATCAGCTGGCCATGGAGTCAGGCGCACGCATCCTGGGATCTGTACCGGACGTGTTTGTTAACGCCGACGGGTACAAAAAATCTATTTCAGGACCGGGGATCGGCAACTACGTTACTGTTGCGAAAGCCATGGCATCTGCCCGGGCAATGTTCGGCGAAGAAATGCTCCGCCGCGGATCCATTATGCAGGCGCACGGCACCGGAACACCGCAGAATCGCGTGACCGAATCTCACATCTTCAACGAACTCGCAAAAACCTTTGGTATCGATGAGTGGTTGATTGGCGCCGTCAAAGCCTACGTCGGCCATTCGATGGCTCCCGCTGGCGGCGATCAACTGGCCGCTGTGCTTGGCACATGGACCCATGGTGTATTACCCGGTGTAAAAACCATCGATCACATTGCTGAGGATGTCCACGCATCCAACCTCAACATACCGTTTGCGGATACTGAGCTGGACGCCGCGGCGTACCCTCTCGCATTTGTGAACTCAAAAGGCTTTGGTGGGAACAACGCAACGGGATTTTTCGTCTCCGGTGCTAAAACCAAGGAGCTGCTGGAGGCTCGCCACGGCAAAGACGCAATGCTCAGTCACCAGCGCGCCAACGAGCGTGTCGCTGCCAACGCAAACGAATACGATGCGCACGCGGATGACGGCAGTATCTCACCCATCTATCACTTCGGAGAGGGAGTGCTGGAGGGTGACGAACTGGAACTGACCCCCAACGAGCTGCGTGTACCAGGCTTTACCAGTTCGGTGGATCTCGATCTGCCCAATCCCTATACCGATATGACGGCGGATCAATAGGACACCTGGCAGCCCGGTTTTCTAAAACAGGCTGCTAGCCTGAACTATTCATGAACATTCTACTGCGGTCGTCAATAGCAGCAAAAACACTGGGCGTGCTCCCTCCAGGTGCTCGACGTACTGTCAAGTACGCCTGTGCGCCTTGCGGTCCGCGCCACCCAGCGTTTTTACTACTCTTGCCAACCTCGTTACGATTGTTCATGAATAGTTCAGGCTAGTGAAACGTTGTCCTCTGATTGGCCATCGCAGCCGCCTTCTGTCGAGCCTGGGTCGCAAGCTTAGAATCTGAGCAGGCCTCTGCGCAGGCTGTATAAGCATCTGCGGCGAGGTTAAAAACACCCAACTGCTGCCAGTACTCGCCTCGTTCGAAAAGGAGCCCTGCCCGACTGTCATCATCGAGCACTATTTCGATTTGAACATCAACGATATCCAACGCCGTCGCCAGATCTCCGGAATTCAGGAGCAGCGCCTTGACGTTGTTTAGCATCCGCAGCGCAAAGCTCCGGCTGTCGGCAACCACCAGAAGGTCGCTGTGTTTCTCAAGCTGCTTGTTTGGCACGGCGGAAAGAGCAAGTGGATCCACTATTTCGTTGCCAAAAGCGACCAGAAAATGTCCAGGGTAGTTAATCCCGCGCGCTTGAATGCCCACGCTGTCTGCCGCAGCGAGCATCACCAGCGCTAAACTGATGGGGATGCCGGTCTGTGTTTCCAATACCCAACCGAGATGACTGTGCTGAAATCCCACCTGGCTCGCCACCCCGCGGCCGTATCCAAGCGCGAACAGCTGCTGTATCAGGGCCTGCCAATCCGCTCCGGGCTCCAGCGTTAACCTCGCCAACGTCTGTTCAAGGAGTTCACGCGCCGGATAGTTGTCGGTCAGCTCCTTTGCGCCCAGGTAATCTGCGAGCGCAAACCCGACATGCCATTCACGCGCGTCTGCTTGGACAATTTGCTGGAGCGCAGCGAGGAGGCGCTGCGTTGGTTCATCCGCGTTCGGGGTCATCACTGCTGTTGGTTTACATCCCAGGTAAGGATGTTAGCGATTGTCAGCCTGAGAGTGAATCTTCTGCTCCGGTGGAGCTATTCACCCAGAAGAAAGTTAACCTAAAAGCGAGTCTATGGTGTTCATCAACTCTTTGCGCGCAAAGGGTTTTGCGAGCGTGGCATTTGCGCCGATAAACCGGGCGGTTTCAAGATAGTCATTTGGTCCAACCCGACCTCCGCCTGAAATCGCGATGATGGGCATTTCGCTGGTCTGGCGACGAATATCCGCAATGGTTTCCAGGCCCTCTTTCTCGGGCATGATCAGATCGGTAATGACCAGATCAAAGAACTGGTTGAGTACGTGGTGAACCGCTTCCTTGCCGTTTTCTGCGACGGTCACCTCGTGGCCTTCCAGGCGCAGCATTTCACTCATGACTTCCAAAACTGATCGATCATCATCGACCACTAGAATTTCGCTCAATTTGCATCCTTAACGTTTCGCCACCTTGCGAAACAACAACGCAGCACCCATCCCGGGCTTCAAACCAAGATCCCTCACCTCGGCAGGCCCGAGGACCCTAAATCATGTACTGAATTCAGGTACTGAAGGGAGTGTAGTACAACCCCCCATTGATACCATAGTAGGCGGATTCTGAATGTCATCCAGGTGACAAAGCAGGAAAATCTCTCAGTGTTCGCGAGTTTTGGTGAAACTGATGTCCGGCCAACGCTCTTCCGTCAGCTGTAGGTTGACACGACTGGGCGCCAGATAGGTCAGGTACCCGCCGCTGTCGATACTGAGATTTTCTTCGTTCTTGCGCTTGAAGTCGGCGAGCATTTTTTCATCATCACACTGCACCCAACGCGCGGTGAAGATATTCGACTCTTCCCAGATACACTCTGCCCGGTATTCATCCCGCAGACGATACGCAACCACATCAAACTGCAGTACACCGACAGCGCCAACCACAATATTGTTGTTGATCAAGGGGCGGAACGCTTGAGTTGCACCCTCCTCCGCAAGTTCCTGGATACCTTTGTCCAACTGTTTGGAGCGCAGTGGATCCTTCACTCGCACGCGGCGGAAAAGTTCAGGTGCAAAGTTAGGGATACCCTTAAATTTGAGTTTTTCACCTGCAGAAAACGTATCACCAATCTGAATGGTGCCGTGGTTGTGCAAACCGATGATATCGCCCGCATAGGCTTCCTCAGCGCGGACCCGGTCTCGAGCGGTAAAAGTCACCGCATCGGTCACTTTAATCTGCTTCCCGAGACGCAGATGTTGCATCCGCATACCCTGTTCATAACGTCCCGAACACACCCGCAGAAAGGCGATCCGATCGCGGTGCTTGGGGTCCATGTTGGCTTGAATCTTGAAGACAAAGCCTGAAAACGCCTCTTCTTCCGGCTCAACATCTCGGTCTGCGGTTGCACGCGGCTGCGGTGCAGGCGCATGCTCCACAAATCCAGTCAGTAGTTCTTTGATACCGAAGTTGCCAAGTGCCGTACCGAAATAAACCGGCGTGAGCATGCCCGCATCAAAATCTGCCTGCGAGTATTCATGACTCGCGCCTTTCACCAACTCGATCTCTTCCAGGAAATTTTCGTAATCCGTGTCGAGATAAGTTTTAGCCGCGTCACTTTCCAGCCCGTCGATCACCTCGTAGTCGTAGATATGGTGTCCCTGACCCTGAGTGAAACAAATCAGACGATCACCAGGAATGTCATACACTCCCTTGAACGCCCGCCCCATGCCAATGGGCCAGTTCATGGGTGCACACTGGATCTGCAGAATGTCTTCAATCTCATCCAGCACTTCGATGGGGTCGCGTATCTCTCGATCCAACTTGTTGATAAAGGTGACTATGGGCGTGTCTCTGAGTCGGCAGACCTCCATCAGTTTGATCGTGCGAGGCTCGACACCCCGTGCGCCGTCGATAACCATCAGGGCGGAATCCACCGCGGTCAGCGTGCGGTAGGTATCCTCGGAAAAGTCTTCGTGCCCCGGCGTATCCAGCAAATTGACTACTTTGTCGTCAAACGGGAACTGCATGACCGATGTGGTCACCGAAATGCCCCGCTCCTGTTCCATGGTCATCCAGTCAGATGTCGCATGCCGGTCCGACTTTTTCGCCTTGATAGTACCCGCCATCTGGATCGCACCACCGAACAGCAGCAGTTTTTCCGTCATGGTGGTTTTACCCGCGTCGGGGTGGGAGATGATCGCGAACGTACGGCGATTCAGGGATTGGTTGGGCGGGCTCACTGTAACTTAGGGCTGCGACTGAAAGCGCCGCACTATACGTTCAGGACCCATCGTTGTCGACGGCGATAACCTCAAACGCATAGATAAGCGCATCTTCCCGGCCGATATCGCTGGGGTAATAATCCTTCCGCACGCCAATCTGCTTGAATCCCAGCGACTCATACAGCGCGACAGCAATCTTGTTGCTCGGCCGCACCTCGAGAAACAGGGACTCAGCGCCCAGGATTTCAGCTCGCTTGATCACCTGCCTGACAAACAGCCGTCCAAGTCCATTCCCCTGCAAATCCCGCCGAACGCAGATGTTCAGCAGATGGGCCTCCCCCGCTGCCGCACTCATGATGGCATGTCCCACGATCTCACCTTCGACACAGATCAAGCGACAGTCGTAGCGTGCCCGGATGCAATCCTGGAATATCCCTCGAGACCACGGGAATGCGTAGGACAGGAACTCAACGGCCATCACGGCATCGAGGTCAGCTGCGGTCATCTCTCGAAAGGTTATTTTGCCAAGCGTTGCCATAGTTCGCGCTTATGGTCTACGTGCCTGACCAGGTCTGCCAGGGGTGGCACCTCAAGCACGGTGAAGTCTGGCAACCAGGGAGCGATTTGTACGCGAGCCGCCGAGGTCGCGATGATCATGCCATCGCCAATATTTTCACTATCTAAAAACGCTGCGAGAGAGCGCGTCGGTGTGCCCTTGCTGTCGAGGAGCTGCGGCCACTTGAACGGTTTGTACTCAATTCGGGGCGCCTCTTCGTGGCCAGATCCCTGACGCATTTCAACCAACCAGGAGATATAACCCAACAAATCGCAGATGAAAACTTTGTGTGCGATATCCGCGGATTCGCAGAGCAACACTCCGCCAGGGCAGACGGCGGCAAGAAACTCTATGGGCTGGATAGTAGCGGTCGGGCTGTCTTCCGACGTACCGGCAGCATCGCCCGTGTCTTCAGAATCTCGCGTCTCCTGGGGTACTTCCGGCTGGGCAACCCGGGCGGGGTGATGCGCCTGATCAGCGAGGGATTGCTTTAGTTGAGCGCTGCTCAGCGTGTTGTCCGCAGCGGGCACGCTGCCCTGCGTCGTGGCATCCGCTTGTATTTCCGGTTTTGTTTCCGCTTCTGCTCCCACGGCAGAGTCCGGTCGTTCAAACCAGACCTGTATGCCCATATTTTTGAGCATGCTCATGCGAGCCACTTGTATCGACGATCGTCGCGTCAAAGCCAGACAACCTAAACCACCCCTAATCAGGTAAAATCTTAACGTAAATCACTTTCAAACATAACGACGCATGCAGTACAACACAGACGATATTCGAATTACCGGCATGGAGCGGGTCATCGCGCCTGCCGACCTTATGGACGAACTGCCCATCAGCTCCGACGCCAGCGCGCTGGTTTTCAGCACCAGACAGGCAGTGGCGGACATCATGCAGCGTCGCGATCCTCGACTGCTGGTCGTCGTTGGCCCGTGTTCCATACACGACCCGAGCGCTGCCAAAGAATACGCTGGGAAGCTGGCAGAACTCGCCGCTCGTCAGCCACACCTTCTGATAGTGATGCGGGTGTATTTCGAAAAACCCCGCACCACCATCGGCTGGAAGGGTCTGATCAACGATCCCAACCTGAACAACTCTTATGACATCAATCAGGGCTTGCACGTGGCACGTCAGCTGTTGATCGACATCACGGAGATGGGGATCACAGCGGGGACTGAATACCTCGATCCAATTTCACCACAATACGTTGGCGATCTTGTCAGCTGGGGTGCGATAGGCGCGCGTACAACCGAAAGCCAGATCCATCGTCAGCTGGCATCCGGTCTGTCCTGCCCTATCGGATTCAAAAACGGCACGGACGGTACGGTGCAGATCGCCATCGACGCGATCAACTCGGCAAAACACCCCCACATCTTCCTGTCCGTAACCAAACAGGGAGAGTCGGCAATTTTCTCAACCAAGGGCAACGAAGACTGTCACGTGATACTGCGCGGTGGTAACACCGGCACCAACTACGATGCGCAAAGTATTGCTACCACTGTTGAAGGTCTTGAATCAGCCGGTGTGACAAGCGGCGTCATGGTCGATATGAGCCATGCCAACAGTCAGAAAGATCACAACAAGCAGATACTGGTGGCGGAAGATCTTTGCAACCAGATCAGCGGCGGAAATCGAGACATCTGTGGGGTGATGATCGAAAGCAACCTCGTTGCGGGTCGCCAGGATATCCAGGAGGACCCCAGCGCGCTGACTTACGGCCAGAGTATTACCGACGCGTGTATTTCCTGGGAGGACACCGAAACCGTCATCGCAGAACTCAACAACGCGGTTGCAACACGCGCCGGATAGGTTTCAGCTCACTTGTGATTGCGCTCGATCAGCTCGAGAAATCGTAGCGCATCACCTGCTTCTGCTTTGACATCCAGTTCACCCGGCGCAATGGGCGAGACCGGGGCGAAGTAGTATTTACCTTTCTGTGGGTAGGCCGGCGCTTCAGTACGCGGCTGTAACTTCTTCAATTCTTCAGACGGCGGAGTTTCCTCTCGCGGGACCTCTGTGTACTTCTGCTTTTTGATTTCTGCCTTTACCTTCGCTTTCTGACAGCCCTTGTCCTCGGGTGCACACCCGAACGACGGATACGGAACGGGTACCCCTGGGGGCGTGGCAGGACGTGTATCAGGTGATTTCACAACGTCTGGAAACGCGACAACCAGCTTCCCCGCACCCTTGTGCGCGACTGATTCATAGTTTGCGTATACCTCTCCCGACCAGGCAAGCGGAGCGAGCAGGCAGGTCACGCCGACAAGCAGCGTCATACGTAAGATTGGCATTATATTTTCCTGTTGTGGTGCATACAGGTAAGTCACGGCCAAACGCGTTTGGGTTCAATTCTGGTGATTTTTTGCCCTGAGGCGACCGGCAACAACATTTGTTCTAAGCACACCCAACAGCGCAAAAAGCAGTGCGTAAAGAAGTACCTCGCCGTATTGGTCGCGTGTCAGCCACCAGAAATGGATCACCGCCAAAGCTACGGTCGGATACATCAATCTATGCAGCCTTTGCCAGTTTCTTCGTAATCGCCGCTGCCACCCACGGGTGGAGGTCAACGCCATCAGAAGAAGTGCTACAAAAGCGACCAGCCCGGCGGTGATGTAGGTGCGTTCGGTGAAATCTGCAAGCAGCGCTGACCATTCGAACTCTACAAAAAAGAAGGCATAGGCAAGGCCATGCAGGAGTACATAGACAAACGCCCAGAGTCCAATGAGCCGCCTGGATTTCAACAACAGTGAAAAATCGGCGAACTTTGCAACGGGAGAGACCGCAAAGGCAAGCAGCAGCCAGCGCAATGACCAGATGCCGAGAAAGTGGACAATTGCCTCGCCTGGATCTGCGCCGAGTGCGGTTGTCGGCATCATGAATTCAATGTAAATCTGGCTGAGCAGCCAGATCAGGGGTGCTGCAAGCACAAGCCACAGCACCAGTTTGAAAAGGCTGAGCTTAGAAATGTTTAGCGAGGTCCATACCCTTGTACAGGTGCGCAACCTCCTCCATGTAACCGTTAAACGGCAGGGTTGCCCTGCGATTCGGGTTAAAGACGCTGCTGGGTAAACGGCGTTCGCTCGCTTGTGACCAGCGCGGATGAGAAACCGCAGGATTCACGTTTGCATAAAACCCGTACTCGGAAGGCTGCAGCACATTCCAGGAGTTTCGCGGCTGTTTGCTTGTAAAGTGAATGCGCACGATGGACTTGATGGACTTGAAGCCGTATTTCCACGGCACGATCAGGCGCCACGGCGCCCCATTCTGATTGGGCAGGTCTTTCCCGTACACGCCCAGCGCCATGAGGGTGAGCGGATGGTACGCCTCATCCATACGCAGACCTTCTGTATAAGGCCAGTCGATGCTGGAGAAAAAACCACGTTGCCCGCGCATCTCTGAAGGTCGCACGAGCGTGTCAAAACGCACGTATTTTGCTGAATCCTCGGGCTCGAACTGATCTAGAATTTCGCTCAGCGAAACGCCGAGCCAGGGCACCACCATCGACCATGCTTCAACACACCGAAACCGATAAACCCGCTCTTCAGGATTAAGGTTCTTAACAATATCCTCAAACGCAAACTTGCCGGTGTTTTTTGCAGCTCCCGTTACTTTCACAGTCCACGGATCTGTTGTCATTTCATGGGCGTATTCAGCCGGGTCTGATTTGCCAGTGCCGAATTCATAAAAGTTGTTATAGCTGGTGACGATGGACTCTGGCGTAAGTTCATCATCGGGCTGGAGTGCGCCGTACGCACTGGGGGCCTGGGTAGAAACCGCCAGACCAGCGCCGACTAAACCGGCTTTCTTAAGCAGTGCACGCCGGTTTAGAAAGTTCGTTTCTGACGTGATTTCCGATCCGGGTAGCACGAGTCCGGATGAGGGTGACTTCTTAATCAACACGCGTTGACCTCTCTTAACTTAACTTTCGCTGTCTGTGTCAGTGTCGTTAGAGTTCTGTGATTCCTCAGAGTTCCGGCCACCCCAAAAATATGCGACTGGACCCGATAACGCGTACAGGGTGAACAGTACCAGCAGTACCGTCGGGGGGTGCAGCAGCAGCAGACTGAAGCCCAAAACAACAAAAACCAGCGTGATAAAAGGCACTCGGTCTTTAAAGCGGATGCTTTTGGGAGAGTAGTACTCAAAGTTTGACACCATGAGCAAACCGGTGGCGGCGACAATAGCGCCCAGGATGCTGCTCGCAAGAATTGACGGCTCGCCCAGCTGATAATCCGACCAGACCCAGATACAACAAGCCACAATGGCTGCCGCAGACGGACTGGCGAGTCCTGTGAAGCTTGCGTTGTCTCCCTTCGTGTTAAAGCGGGCCAAGCGCAGGGCTGCGCAGGCCATATAGACAAACGTAACCACCCAGCCGGCTTGACCTAGGGTGGAAAGGCCCCAGGAGAAGGCGACCAACGCGGGCGCCACACCAAAGGCGACCATATCAGACAGACTGTCGTACTCAGCACCAAACGCGCTTTCGGTGTTGGTCATGCGGGCGACGCGACCGTCTGCGGTATCCAGCGCCATCGCTACAAAAATAGCGAGTGCCGCAGGGATAAAGTCGCCGTTCATACCAGCGACGATGGCGTAAAAGCCAGCAAACAAAGCGGCACTGGTAATCAGGTTGGGGAGCAGATAGATCCCTCTTTTCCTGAGTCTGGCGCGCCGCTCCTGTCGTGTGAGCGGCGCATCCAATGCCTCATCGGAGGCATCCAGCTCGCTTGTTTCTAGTTCTCCTGCTTCCAGATCACCTGCATCAGGTTTGGCGTCAGGATCTTCGTTTCGCATGCGCCATTGCTCTCGCGTGCTAGTTGATTTCCTTGTTCACCAGGCGGTTTTCCTGGATCCACGGCATCATACCACGCAGCTTTTCACCCACTTCTTCGATCTGGTGCTTCTGCGAAATGCGTCGCATCGCCTTGATGCTGGGAGCACCGGTCTGATTTTCGGCAACAAACTCTTTGGCGAATTCACCCTTCTGGATTTCCGCGAGGATACGTTTCATCTCCTGCTTCGTCTCATCTGTGACGATACGTGGACCGCGCGTCAGGCCGCCGTATTCCGCGGTGTTCGATACTGAATACCACATGTTCGCAACGCCGCCTTCATAGAAGAGGTCGACGATGAGCTTGAGCTCGTGAAGGCACTCGAAATAGGCCATCTCCGGGGCATATCCTGCTTCCACGAGGGTTTCAAAGCCGGCTTGTACAAGCGCCGCAGCACCGCCACACAATACCGTTTGCTCACCGAAGAGGTCGGTTTCTGTTTCTTCACGGAAATTGGTTTCGATGATGCCCGCGCGGCCGCCACCGTTGGCAGATGCATATGAAAGCGCCTTGTTCTTCGCCTGACCCGTTGCGTCCTGGGCAATGGCGATGAGGCTTGGCACACCGCCACCCTCAACGTACGTTGAACGTACTGTGTGACCAGGGCCTTTCGGGGCGATCATGATGACGTCGAGATCTGGGCGAGGAATGATCAGTTCGAAGTGCACATTAAAGCCATGCGCAAACGCAATTGTTGCACCCTCTTTCATATTTGGCTCAAGCTCTTCTCTGTAAAGCGCTGGTTGCAATTCGTCCGGCACGAGGATCATCACCAGATCGGCATCTTTCACCGCCTCACCCACGTTTGCCACGTTAAAGCCGGCGTTTTCCGCCTTAGGCCAGGAGCCTGAGCCTTCGCGCAGGCCTACGGAAATATTCGTCACGCCCGAGTCACGCAGGTTGTTCGCGTGTGCGTGGCCTTGTGAGCCATAGCCCACTACCACAACATTCATATTTTGAATGAGTGAAAGGTCGGCATCTTTATCGTAGTAAACTTGCATTGGTATTCCCCCTTAGCATGGTTCTGGCTGCCTGTTTTCAGCCAGCCGGTATTTTAACTGTTTATTTAAGTGGTGCGATCGTTCGAGTCTGCTGGTATCAGACGCTCAGCACTCGATGACCACGCCCTATCCCGGACACGCCCGAACGCACCACCTCTAGGATCTTGAGATCCGCGACAGCGTTGATGAACGCATCCAGTTTTTCGCTCGGACCCACAAGCTGTACCGTGTAGGTATCCGAAGTGACATCTACGATCTGACCTCGGAAAATATCCGCGGTACGTTTTACTTCCTTGCGAACACTGGCATCCGCTTTGATCTTGATGAGCATCAGCTCCCGTTCAAGATGTTCGGCTTCGCCAAGATCCATGACCTTCACAACCTCAACGAGCTTGTGCAGCTGTTTGGTGATCTGCTCAAGCATGCGTTGGTCGGAACGCGTCGTGATCGTCAGGCGCGATAACGTGGTGTCCTCGGTCGGCGCCACAGTAAGCGATTCGATGTTGTAGTTGCGCTGGGAAAAGAGACCAATAACCCGGGACAAAGCACCCGCTTCGTTTTCCAGCAGCACTGCGACTATTCTCCGCATCAGCTTTCCCCCTCAGCGCCGTTCTGAGTGGTCGACTTGCTCAACACCATGTCCCGCATCGAACCACCCTTGATGGCCATGGGATACACATGCTCGTGCGGGTCTACCCAGACGTCGATGAACACGAGACGATTTTTGTACTCGTCGCTGAACGCCTGGGTCATTACGCCTTCAAGCTCCATGCTGTCGGAGACTTTGAAGCCAACGTGCCCGAACGCCTCGACCAGTGTCTTGAAGTCTGGCAGCGAGTCGCTGTAGGTGCTCTGCGAATGGCGGCCGCCATACTGCATGTCCTGCCATTGCTTAACCATGCCGAGCGCCTGATTATTCAGGTTGATGATTTTTATTTGCAGCCCATACTGCAAGCACGTGGAAAGCTCCTGCATATTCATCATGAAGCTGCCCTCGCCTGTGACACAGGCCACCACCTCATCGGGGAATGCCATCTGCACACCCATCGCAGCGGGCAGGCCAAATCCCATGGTGCCCAGGCCACCTGAGTTGATCCAACGCCTTGGCTCATCAAAGTGATAATACTGCGCCGCAAACATCTGATGCTGGCCGACGTCAGAGGTGATGTACGCATTGCCATCGGTGGCTTTGTACAGTGCCTGGATCGCCAGCTGCGGCAGAATGGGCTTGTCCGGTTCAGCCGTGAGGCTATGGTTCAAACCATGCTCTTCACGCCATCCATTGATCTGCTTCCACCATTTTTCCGTTTTGTCAGCACGGGTCTGTCTGGCTTCTCCAGACAAGCCGTCCAACGCTTCTTGCGCCTGCGCGGCCATCTCTTCCAATACGAGCGCAGCATTTCCAACAATCGGAATCTGTGCCTCGATGATTTTCGAAATGGAGGCAGGGTCTACGTCGACGTGAACAACGGTGGCTTTTGGCGAAAACTTTGACGGATCGTTGGTGACCCGATCATCAAAGCGGGCGCCGACGGCAAGAATCAGATCTGTCTCGTGCATCGCCATGTTGGCTTCATAGGTACCATGCATACCCAGCATGCCAATGCACTGTGGGTCGGTTCCCGGGAACGCCCCCAGCCCCATAAGCGTATTTGTCAGTGGGTACCCCAACGTTCGCACCAGGGTTCTGAGCGCTTCGGAGGCATCCGCTTGAACTACTCCCCCGCCCACGTAAATAACGGGGCGCTCGGCGGCGAGCATCGCGTCTACCGCTTTGCGTATCTGACGACCGTTCCCTTTGGATGCGGGGTTGTACGATCGCATCTTGACGGATTCCGGATAGGCATATTCTGCAAACACACTGGGATCGGTGGTGTCTTTGGGCACATCGATCACCACCGGCCCTGGTCTGCCGGTTGTTGCTATGTGGAAAGCCTTTTTCACAACTTCGGGGATATCCTTGGCTTCCTTAACCATGAAGCTGTGTTTCACCACCGGGCGGGAGACACCCACCATGTCGGTTTCCTGGAAAGCATCGGTGCCGATCTGCTCATTGGGCACCTGACCTGAAATCACCACCATGGGAATGCTGTCCATATAAGCAGTCGCGATACCGGTGATCGCATTGGTCGCACCCGGTCCGGAGGTCACCAGCACCACGCCAGGTTTCCCTGTTGCGCGTGCGTAACCATCGGCCATATGGGTTGCGGCCTGCTCGTGGCGGACCAGAATATGCTCAACCTTCTGCTGCCGGAAAATTGCGTCATAAATATGTAACGCAGCTCCACCCGGATAGCCGAAGATAATGTCGACGCCCTCGTCTTGGAGCGCTCGTATCAGCATATCGCCGCCCGACAGCATGTCGGTCATTGATCTTTCCTCTAAATTAAATTGACTAAGATTCAAACAGACGGCATTCCTTTTGGATACCGCCCACATTGGGTACACCAAACCTGGCCCCCACCAATCCTGCAAGCAGCCATCAAAGGGACTAGATTTGAACGCTAACTTATTGATTTTGGTGTGAATAACCCACACCGGAGAACCGAGGCGCGTATTCTTGTGATATACGGCCTATATGTCAATGAAATGAGAGCTAGGTAGCAAAATTGTCTTGATATAGCGCCCGTTTGGACGTGCGCGTGAAGCGCAACACCTCCCCTATGATATCCTTGCGTTAACTTTCGATCACAAACGACGTCTTGGATGACACTCGAGGCCAACCTCATGCGATTTATGCGAATACAGGACATTTCCAGCCGCCTGACCAAAGTATTCACCACAGGCTGCCTACTTCTAACCGGTCTCGCCTTTGCGGTACCGGCCAGCGCCGAGACTTACCGCTGGGTTGATGCAAACGGCGTCGTTAACTATTCAGAACGTAAACCGCGCGGTGTGCCTGCCAGCCAGGTGACCCTGATCTCCGACAGAGCCACCCGTCCCAGCAGTACGCCAACAACGCCGGACTACACCGTGCCGGGCAGCACAGACAATGCATCGCCGTCTGGCAACAGCGCAGGCGCAATCGACACGACGAACCTCAATGCCGACCAGCGCGACATGCTGGCTGATCTGCAGCAATCCGAAACCGAACGCAAAGCACAGGTGGCAAAAATTCGTAAGGACAACTGCGAACGTTCTCGACGGGTGCTTAAAAACCTGTCGAACGTCGGCCGCATTCGAGTAAGAGGTGAAGACGGGCAAGAGCGTGTGCTGTCGGAAGAGGAACGTTCCAGTCGGATTCAGGAAGCCCAGAACGGCATCGCCATCAACTGCGGCTAAGCCTCTCTAGTCTTTTAGTGTTATCGCGGACGCGAAGCGACCGACGTTTGGCGCTGTACCCCTGCCGCGGTGGGAGTAAAAGTTCTGGCTCTCAAACGTACACACCCCGCTGACTTCAATTTGCGCGACACCCGCTGACAACAGCTGGTTCTGCGCGACTTTGTGGAGGTTGAGGTAACGTTTCTGCGGATCTTCGTGTGCTTCAAGCGCGCCTGATTCACCGACAAAGTGGCGCCACACATCCTCGCCCACCTCATAACGACGACTGGAAATACATGGACCGATGAAGGCTGACAACTCACAGTGCTCCGTACCGGCGGTCATGGCGCTGACCGTGTTGGCGATAACACCGGAAACCAACCCCTGCCACCCCGCATGACAAGCACCGATAACGCGAGCGGACCTGGCGGCGAGCAGCACCGGCACACAGTCCGCTGTCTGAATGACCAGGCCCACTCCAGCCTCCCGGGTCACAATGCCATCCGCCTCATCGCGCGTCCGCCAGCCATTGGCCTCTACCTCGACGCAGCGATTGCCATGCACCTGCCTGAGCCACTTCAACTTCTCACAGCCAAGCTCTCTGGCAAACAACGCCCGATTGGCTGAGACAGCAGCCTCCTCATCTCCCACATGGTCGCCCAGATTTAACGCCGCCCAGGGTCCATCACTCTGACCTTCCGGGTGATAAGCAGAACTGACCATCGCCCGGACGTGCCCACCCATCTTCGGAAAAATCCAGCCTGCCTCTTCCAGGCTCACAACCTCGCTCATGCCCCCAGAAGGTCCTCCGGTCTAGCCATCAAGGTCAGTATGTAGCGCGTCAACCAGCTCAGCCATATCTGCAGGTAATTCCACAGAAAAAGCCAGCGACTCGCCGGTACTTGGATGCTGAAAAGCCAACTCCGCGGCATGCAACGCTTGTCGTGGAAACGATTGCAATTGAGCGATCAACTCTGGCGCAGCACCTGGCGGCAACAAACCGCGTGCGCCATAACGCCTGTCTCCCACAAGAGGATGCCCGATGTGGCGGGAATGCACTCTGATCTGATGGGTGCGCCCGGTGTCCAGAGTTGCCATGACCAGCGTGTGGACTCGGAAACGTTGCTCAACGCGGAAGCGGGTGCGCGCGGGTTTGCCATCATCACGCACCGCCTGGCGAGTACGATGATGCGGGTCCCTGCCAATAGGGGCGTCCACATCAACCCCCGCCACCATGCGACCCTCACATAGCGCAAGATAGCGACGTTGCACGGTGCGTTGAGCAATTTGCTCAACCAGACTCTGGTTGGCTTCTGCGGTTGCCGCAACGACCATCAAACCGCTGGTGTCTTTGTCCAAACGATGGACAATGCCCGCCCTTGGCAGCAGTTTCTGCTCCGGGCGGTGGTGTAACAAACCGTTTACCAGCGTCTGGTCCGGATTACCGGCGCCCGGGTGCACCACCAGCCCCACGGGTTTGTTCACCACAATGACCTGGTCGTCTTCATGGACGATTTCGAAATCCAGCGCCTGGGGCGCCTGCCATGCCTCCCTAACCTCGCGCTGGCCGGTGAGGAGAAGCGCCTCCCCACCGTGCAGTTTGTAGTTCGCCTTGACGCTGCGGCCATCCACCACGAGCTCTCCCGCCTTGATCCAGCGTGTTAATTCCATCCGGGAGAAGGTGTCGAACAACACTGAGGCGGCTTTATCCAGCCTTTCCCCTGCATATTCTTTGGGTACAATGATGCGCAATTCGTCTGTCATGCCCTTGCAACCCTACCGAATTTGGCAAAAATAGCGACCCTACAGCCTCGGACCCTCGCTTTGCACAGGTTCTGCGGCTGACAAATGATAACGATTAGATTTTTAACAGATTGAGCTAGTTCCACAAATATGCAGTTACCACGTTCGCAAACGCCCCGGCACCGTCATTCACTGATCATTGTGCTGCTTTTTTCGCTCGTTTCGGGCTGCAGTTGGATGCCTTTTATCGGCGGCGACGACGATGACTCAAACGAGTTGCCGGAAGAGGTGGAGACCACCGAACAGAAGCTCTATCGCGACGCTCAACGCTGGTTGCGCTCCTCAAATTATCAACAGGCCATTTCCTCTTTGGAACGCCTGGAAGCGCGCTTTCCGTTCGGTCGTTATGCGGAACAGGCACAGCTGGAATTAATCTACGCCAGGTATATGACCTACGACCATGACGGCGCCATCGCTGCGGCTGAGCGGTTTATCCGCCTGCACCCCAATCACAGCAACGTAGACTACGCCTTCTATCTGAAGGGGCTTTCTTCTTTTGCGGTCAATCAGGGGCTGATGGACCGCATCGTCAAAGTTGACGAATCAAAACGTGATATGGGGCCATCGCGCACGGCCTACGCTGACTTCGGGCAGCTTCTGGCACGCTACCCGAACTCTCCCTACGTTGCAGACGCAAAACAGCGCATGATTTATCTGCGCAACCTGCTCGCACGCTCTGAACTGAACATCGCCGACTACTATCTCCGCCGCGCCGCCTACGTGGCCGCTGCTAATCGGGCACGTTATGTACTGGAAAACTACCCGCAAACCGAGGTGACCGACGAAGCGCTGCTTGTTCTGGTAGAGGCAAACCACAAGCTGGGACTGGACGAAGAAACCAACAACGTACTGCGTGTGCTTGCACTTAACTATCCACAACATGACGCCTTCGACGAGGCGGGTAACCTCGTCCTCGCAAAAAGAGTTCGCAACCGGGATCGGTCCTGGACCAACATCATGACCCTTGGCTTACTTGACCGCCCCGACGTTCCACCTCCTATCAGGCTCCAGCAACCGAATGAATGAAACCCAGGCGCTCGCGCCTGATGACCACATTCTTGAAGAGATTGAACGACGACGCTTCGATCTAAATCTGGGTCTCTTAAGGATTTACAACACCTACCGGGTGTTCGTGGGTCTTGCCCTCCTTGCCGTCTCCGCGCAATCGCTATTCTCCACACGCCTGGGGCAATATGATGAAGTGTCGTTCTGGTGGCTGACGCTGGCCTACACAGCGCTGAACGTCGTCGCTGCTATTTTTCTGCAGATTATTTCCGACCGCAGAATCACTCAGGATATCGTCAGCCTGGGTGTGGTCCTGTTCGACATCATTGCCCTGTGTCTCCTCATGTATTTCAGCGGCGGCGTGGCCAGTGGTATGGCGGCTCTGTTGCTCGTCACAGTCGCAACCGGCGCTATTCTGCTGGTGGGTCGATACGCAACTCTGATCGCTGCGGTAGCAAGCATTTCACTGCTCTACGAAGAGTTCTACCTGGGTCTGTCATTTCCAAGTGCGGAAGGGGACTTTTTTCAGGCGGGTATCTTCGGTGCCATTTATTTCACCACGTCGCTCTTTATCCAGCGACTCTCCAATCGCATTCGGGACAACGATATCCGCGCGCTTACCCAGCAAGCGGAGCTGGCAAACCTCGAGCGTCTGAACAGACTGATCATTCAGCGGATGCGTACCGGCATCATTGTTGTCGACAGCGACGGTGAGGTGCGCATGCACAATCAATCGGCGCGTCTGCTCGTGGGTGTTGAGCAGAATCAGATCTTTGCCACTATCCCTGCCCCTCTGCAGAATCGACTTGAGCGTTGGCGGGAGGACACCAGCTATCGTGCGGCCGCGTTCAGCGTGTCCGAACACTCACCGGTAATCAGGGCCAACTTTTCGGCGGTCAGAGAAACCGATTCGCAAGGCGACATCACAATTTTCCTGGAAGACACAAGCGAGGTGCAGCAACAGGCGCAACAGCTGAAACTCGCGGAGCTGGGTCGCCTGTCTGCCAGTATTGCACATGAAGTGCGCAACCCCCTCGGCGCAATCAGTCACGCGGCCCAACTTCTGAGTGAATCCGATGTACTGGAGGAAGCCGACCGTCGCTTGAGCGAGATCATTATCAGTCACTGCGAGCGGATGAACGGGGTAGTGGAAAACGTGTTGGAGATGTCCAGACGGAAGAACCCGGAGCCGCAAAGACTGTTGCTGGCCGAGTGCCTGGCACAATTTCACACTCAGATGACCGAAGCATTTCCGGAAAGCGATATTCAAGTGGTCGTTGAACCGGAGGACACCCTGGTTCGAGTTGATCCGGCGAACCTGGTCCAGGCGTTGACCAACCTGGTAGACAATGCGCTCCGACATTCTGCAGAAAATGGCAAAGGCCAGGTGGCTAAGCTGGAAGCCGGAATTGAGCTGAGCTCGGACCGCCCTTACCTGAACGTTATCGACTACGGCACAGGTGTCGCTGAAGAAAACCTGCCGAATCTCTTTCAGCCGTTTAACACCGGCCGTGTGGGTGGCACGGGGTTGGGTCTGTATATAACCAAAGAACTCTGCGATGCCAATCAGTCACAACTCAGCTACTATCGACACGCCGATGGTGGCAGTTGTTTTAGAATCCTGTTTACACACCCCGATAGAATTTCCTTATGACAAGCAAGCGCACTCTCGTCATCGACGACGAACCTGACATCCGCGAACTTCTGGAGATAACACTCGGACGGATGGGGATAGACACCGCAACAGCCGCAAACTTCAAAGATGCCATCGCGCTGATCGACAGTGAGGAATACGATCTCTGCCTTACCGACATGCAGCTGCCGGATGGGGATGGCCTGCAGATCATCGAACACATCGCGCGCACCAAACCCGAGTTACCTGTGGCGATGATCACCGCGTTCGGGTCGATGGACACCGCCATTTCAGCGCTCAAGGCGGGTGCGTTTGACTACGTGCAAAAACCAATCGACCTGGAACAGCTACGTCGCCTGGTAGATACCGCGTTAAAGCTCCAACCTGTCGGCAGCGACGCCGATCGTACTGCCGTAAAACTCCTGGGCACATCCGCCAGGATGGCCGACCTGCGCGCGCAGATTCAGAAACTCTCACGCAGCCAGGCGCCCATCTATATTTCTGGCGAATCGGGCTCAGGCAAAGAAGTTGCCGCCAGAATGATTCACAGCCTGGGTCCTCGTGGGGACGGTCCATTTGTACCCGTGAACTGCGGGGCTATCCCCACAGAGTTGATGGAGAGCGAGTTTTTTGGTCATGTTAAGGGCTCGTTTACCGGCGCGGTTGCCGATAAAGAGGGCCTCTTCCTGGCTGCTTCTGGGGGCACGCTGTTTCTTGATGAAGTGGCAGACCTGCCGCTGTCTATGCAGGTAAAACTGCTGCGGGCAATTCAGGAAAAAGCTGTCCGTGCTGTTGGCTCACACAACGAGACCGCTACCGATATTCGAATATTGAGCGCCACGCATAAAGACCTGGCCCAGGAAGTTGCTCAAGGCAACTTTCGGCAGGACCTTTACTACCGTTTGAACGTCATCGAACTGAAAACTCCGGCGCTGCGGGAACACCCGGAGGACATTCAAGAACTGGCCGCAAACTCGCTTGACCGCCTGGCCGGTGAATACGGCGGCGCAGCACCCGCTCTCAGCGAGGCAGCATTGGCTGCCCTCACCCAATATGGGTTTCCCGGCAACGTACGTGAGCTCGAAAATATTCTGGAGAGAGCGTTTACCCTGTGTGAAAACGCAATCATCGAGCCAAGCGACCTGCAGCTGGCCACAGAACCTGGCGCACCGGAAGTTCGACCTGAGCCGACCCCCGTTGTTTCTCAAGCACCTGGGGAGCCACCCGCAGAAAGCCTGCCCGCCGGGGTGGGCCTGGAAGAATATCTGGAGTCCATCGAGCGGCAGTTGATCACCCAGGCTCTGGAGGAAGCTCGTTGGAACAAAACCCAGGCTGCCAAAGATCTGGGTATCACCTTTCGTGCGTTGCGTTACAAGTTGAAAAAGCTCGAACTCGAATAGCTGACAACCGACACGACCTGGAGCGATTACCCGCAGCCTGAGGTATAACCACGTAGTACGCTGACAGGCGTGGTTACTTCCTTCTCAAACACCTGCTCGGGGCGCTTTTCACAAGCATTCACACTGGTCGAATTGCTGACCGTGCTCGCCATCGTTGCGGTTTTATTAAGCGCTACTGCGACGCACGTCAAAACGCTGGCTGACAGGCACGTAGACGCCGACATCAAGGCTTTCGCCACTCTCATTCAGACCGCACGGCACACCGCCATCATGCGGGGCTCGCGCGTAATTCTGTGCCCCGGCGATACAGAGGGTTGCGGCCAACGTAACCAATGGCACCTGGGCACAATTCTGTTTACCGACCAAAATCTCAATCGGCGCATAGATCCAGAAGATGAACTGCTCAGAATTACCACCTGGGGCAGTCGGATTGTCTGGAGATCGTTTCGAAACCGCAGCTATCTTGTGTTTGTGCCGCGGGGCTTTACCGACTGGCAGAACGGTCACTTCCAGTTTTGCTCTCACACGGGCGAGGAAGCACCTCGTCAACTGATTTTGAATGCTGCCGGACGCCTGTACTTTTCGCGCGACACAAATCTGGATGGGGTTCATGAGGATGCCCGAGGCAGGCCTATCAGATGCGCTTGAATGGGCAAGCGCCCAGTAAAGACCGGAACAGGTAACGTCCGGAACAAGCAAAGCCCGAATTAGGCAAAGCGAGATCGAACTGGTAGCGTAGCGCTTCGGCTAACACTCTCGGGCAGCGGTGTGATCGACTCCCGTCGTAACTGGCAACTGGCATCCATTCTGATCTTCACCCTGAGCGTCTGGGCTATTACGCTCATCGCGTTCACGTACCCGTACATCATCGATCAATTAGGGCTCGTACCCCGCGATACAACTCGCTGGTGGGGCATTGTCACCATGGCCTTCGTGCACGGCGATATGGCCCATCTCATTGCCAATACCGCACCTCTGCTCGTTTTGTTATTCCTTTTACAAGTAAGGTGCTCCGACACATTTCTCGGGCTATGGTTTTCCTCAATGGTCCTCGCCGGAGTGCTCCTGTGGGCATGCGGCAGAAGCGGATTACACATCGGTGCCAGCGGGCTGGTGTTCGCACTGTTCGGCATTCACATCGCCAATGGCATCTTTAACAGGACGTTGATCGATGTCCTGATCGCAATTGTGGTCGGCTTTGCCTATTGGGGCATGCTCGCAGGCGTGTTACCCACCCAGAGCGGTGTCTCCTGGGAAGGACATCTCCTGGGCCTGATTGCGGGTATTGTGTGTAGTTGGTTGTTTAGAAAGCGTACTCAGCAACCGGAAGAAATTCCCGGCTAACTGGCCGCCTGGTCGTTTGTTTTATCAATTGCTTTCGCTTGGCGGTAGTCTTTGATCATCAACACAATCCATAAAGCCGCGCCGCAGAACAGAGCACTGTCTGCAACGTTAAACGCGGGGAAGTACCAGCCCCCATAGTGGACTTCGATAAAATCGATGACATGACCATGCACCAGCCGGTCCGTGACGTTGCCGATCGCCCCACCCAGAATCAAACCAAAGGGATATTTCAGTAGCTCCTCTTCAGGCTTCAGGCGTTTCAGTTCATAGATAAGGTAGGCTGAAAATGCAGCACCCAGACAAACAAAAAACCAGTGTTTCCACGGACCCGCATCGGCGAGGAAGGAAAATGCTGCCCCGGGGTTGTGATAACGCACCCAGTTAAAGAACGGCAGAACCTCCACAACGTCTCGATAAGCAAAGTTGCTGACGATGATGAACTTGGTGACCTGATCCAGCACCCAGACCGATACGGCGATGATGAGAGCGCGTATCACGATGTGAAAAACTCTTTCGCCTCGATCAGGTCTTTATCGATCTGCTCTTTCAGCGCGTCAATCGACTCAAAAGCCTGTTCATCACGCAGCTTCTTTTTAAAGTGGATCTTCAGCAGCTGACCATAGAGATCACCGCTGTAGTCGAAGATGTGAACTTCCAGAAGAGGTTCCTTGCCATCAACGGTGGGTCGCACCCCGATATTTGCAATGCCGGGCAGCTCAACATCAGCGCCGTCCACGCCCCTGGCGGTAACACAGTAGACGCCCTCCAGCGCTGCACGATAACGCTGCAAGCGGATATTCGCCGTGGGCACACCCAACTGCCGTCCCAACTGACGCCCGTATACCACTCTGCCCATGATGAAATACTCGTGGCCTAAGAGTTCCTTGGCGGTCTGAAAATCTCCTTCCGCCAGAACCGCGCGAATGCGGCTGCTGCTGATGCGCTCATCCGCCTCGGCAAGGGTCGACTGTTGACTGACGGTGTAACCCAGTTCAGCGCCCATCGTTTGCAACAATTCAAAGTTGCCGCCGCGATCGCGCCCGAAACGAAAATCGTCGCCCACGATGACGTGGCGCACTCCCAGAAGGTCGTGAAACAGGTCTTTCGCAATCCACTCAGGTGGCGTCCTGGCGGTGCGTTCATTGAAGGGCAACAGAAGCAGCCGGTCGAGCTTGGTCCTCGATAACAGCTCCACCTTTTCCCGCAGTCTGGTGAGCCTTGGCGGCACTTCACTTCCGGCAAAAAATTCTCGCGGTTGTGGCTCGAACGTGATCAGCGTGCTGGGCACACCCAACTCGGCACTCTTCGCGCACAGGTCTGCCAGCAGCATCTGATGACCTCTGTGCACACCATCAAAATTTCCCATGGTGACCACGTTGCCGAGATGTGCCGGATTCAGGTTGTGAATGCCTTTGATAATTTCCATGGGGTGATTATAAGCCCAACCAACAGCGGGCACTATTCATGGGCAACCTTTTGCACCGCACTATGCTGCAGATCGTGCGGTCGAACACCCAGCAGGAAAAGCAGCGCGGCGTAGGTGATTACCCCGCCCGCGGAAATGCCCAGCACCCAGACAAGCCTGAGCGTGGGATCCATCTCCAACCACTGCCAGTCACCGAAGCCAAAGTACAACCCAAGCCCCAACAGGCTGCTTGCAACCAGGCTCCGCCACAACTTCGACCAGACACCCGCATCGGCGGCGTACATACCTCTCCGTCGGAGCGCTACGTAGAGCAGCAGCACATTCACCCAGGCTGCCACGGCAGTCGCCCAGGCGAGCCCAACATGTCCGAACCAACTGAACGTCGCCAGACTGGCCATGAGGTTTGCGGCAACCGAACCAGCAGCACATTTAAACGGCGTTTTTGTATCTTCATTGGCAAAAAACGCCGGTGACAACACACGCACAAGTACGAACCCGGGTAGCGCGATGGCGAACATCATGAGTGCATGGCCAGCCATGCGTGCGTCGTGGGCGGTCAGCGCGCCGCCGCCGATGCTGAGGTACAAAGATGCGATCAGCGCTTCGCCAAGGAGGTACAGCGCCCCCGCAGCAGGCAGCCCCAGCATCAGACCGAGACCAATCCCCCACGACAGGGTCGCCTTGAACCAGGCCTCATCCCCGGTTGCTGCCAAGCGCGACAGATGCGGCAGCAGCACCGTACCCAAGGCAATTGCCACAAGCCCCACGGGCAACTCCAGCAGACGATCTGCGTAGTAGAGCCAGGTGATGCTCCCGGTCATGAGTGTAGAGGCGAGAATGGTATTCACCAGCGCATTAATCTGCGCGACAGAACTTGCAAACAACGCGGGTAGAAGGAGGGTGCGAACCCGTCGAACCCCCTCATGCCGGTGATCAAGCGAGGGCTTGGGCAGTAAACCTAACCGCACCAGGCTCGGCACCTGAAACACCAGCTGCACCACTCCGGCGAGCAGAACCCCCCACGCCAGCGCCTGCGCATCGGCCATACCCGTGGCACCGCCCAAGGCGAGTGTCGCCGCGCCGATCAGTACCAGGTTAAGAAGAATGGGTGTCGCTGCAGGGATCGCAAAGTGATTGTGCGCATTGAGGACAGCGCCTGCATAGGCCACCAGCGAAATCAAGCCAAGGTACGGGAACGTAATGTAGATCAGGTGAGTGGTGGCGGCGATGGCGCCTTCATTATCCGAGAATCCGGGCGCAAACAACCACGCGAGCTGTTCTGCCAGGAGGAGGCCCACACCCACCACCGCGAGCATGAGCACCGCAAAAAGGCCCGAGAGCGCCGCCAGAAAGCCCAACAACTCCTTTTGCCCTTTTTCCTTGTACCGCATGAGCACCGGCACAAAAGCCTGGTTAAAGGCACCCTCGGCAAACATACGACGAAAGAAGTTGGGAATGCGGAACGCGACGAGGAATATATCGGCAAACTGCGAAGCCCCCAGCAGGTACGCAAAGAAAACATCCCGCACGAGACCCGAAACACGCGACAACAACGTAAATCCGGCAACAACCGTACCCTGACGCGCAAGATTGTGATCCTCGGCCGGCTTTTCAGATGACTCGTTTTGAGTTGACATCTAACTACTCGAACGGCATATTTGCCGCCCCAAATTTACCCCCCTATTGGAGGACTCTTGGCCAACAGTGCACAGGCACGTAAACGTGCTCGACAAGCAGAAAAAAGACGCGCTCAAAATGCCAGCCAGCGTTCTATGGTTCGCACCTACATTAAGCGCGTAGACGCCGCGATCGCATCCGGAGATTCTGAAGGTGCCACTCAAGCGTATACCGAAGCCGTGCCATTGATCGATAAGATGGTTACGAAGGGCATCATGCACAAGAACAAGGCAGCTCGCCACAAGTCACGCTTGAACAAAAAAATCAAAGCGCTTTAGACCGAACCGCCCGCACCTTCTCAAGTGCGCGTGAGGGATTGCGCGCACTTTGCTAGTCAATAAAAAGCTAGATAACAAAAAGCTAGATAACAAGCTAGTCAACATCAAGCTAAACCACGACAAGATTGTCCCGGTGTACCAATTCAGGTTCACCGGCATAGCCTATGAGATCGGCAAACTTGTCAGATTTCGCACCTTTGAGTTTGCGCACCTCGTCGCTGCTGTAGTTGCTTAACCCCTGGGCGACAGTGGCACCGTCCGGACTTGCGATACGGACAACGTCGCCGCGACCAAAAGTCCCCTCGACACCGACCACGCCCACAGCCAGCAGCGACACGCCCTGGGTTTTGAGCGCACCTGCAGCACCCGCATCCACATTCAGCGTTCCGCTCGACCGCAACTGCCCCGCTATCCAACGCTTGCGCGCGGTGATCGGGGTGAGATCCGCAGTCAATAAGGTACCAACACGTTCCCCTGCAAATATTCTGGTCAATGGCTCATGACCGGACATGATCAATGTGTGTGCGCCCGAACGTGCTGCCATGCGGGCGGCCTTTAACTTGGTCACCATGCCACCCCGCCCGAGGACACCCACCGCCTCGGACGGCAGCTCATCCAGTGTTTTGTCCTGAGCATTGGCTTCCTGAACGAGTTCGGCATCCGCGTGGACACCCGGGTCTTTATCCATCAACCCCTCTACATCCGTGAGAATGACGAGCAGATCCGCTTCAACCAGGTTTGCTACAAGCGCCGCAAGGGTATCGTTGTCCCCGAAACGGATTTCATCGGTGGCCACAGTGTCGTTTTCATTGATGACGGGTACAACGCCGAGACGCCCTAACTCGGTCAAAGTGGCACGCGCGTTCAGGTACCGTTGTCGATCAGCAACGTCATCATGGGTGAGCATGACGATGGCCGTCACGATATCGTGTTCAGCGAGCCCCGATTCATAGGCCTGCGCCAGCCCCATCTGCCCCACCGCTGCCGCTGCCTGCAACTCATGAATAGTATCCGGCCGCTCATTCCATCCCAGCCGGGTACACCCTTCTGCGACTGCACCGGATGAAACCAGCAGAACCTCCTTGCCCATCGCGCCAGCCTGGGCGATCTCATCGCAATACCGGCGAATGGTGTCGCGTGCCAGACCAACCCCAGGCTCTGTCAGTAGAGAACTCCCTACCTTGATCACAATGCGATGACAGTCAGCCAGCATCTGCCGGGCTGACACGGTGGATTCACTCGTCGACATACACTACCTCGACATCTCCGTCATCATCGTCCTGGAAATCATTGTCTTCCATGCCAGCCTGATCGGTAACTTTGGGTGGACGTGCGGCGAGGGCACTGGCCAGTACGTCCGCGCTGATACGCTCCTCCAGATCCTGCTGATACTCTGCAAACTCCACATCCTCAGCCACGCGGGTGCGTTCTCGACCCAGCGCCCGAGCGAGACCCACCTTCAGGTCATCCACCCCGATGTCGCCAAGTGCCGACACGCAGTAAGTTTCTCGATCGGGGAATTCAGCCACAAATCGCGCGCGGACAGCAGCCAGTTCTTCATCGCTCAACTGGTCCACCTTGCTTAAACACACCGCAATCGGCCGCTCCATCAACGCGGACGAGTAAGCGAGTAACTCCTGTTCAATCCCGAGTGCATTCTCCAGCGGATCGCTGCCGTCCAGACATTCTACATCGACCACATGCAGCAGCAGGCGCGTACGTGCCAGATGACGCAGAAATTGCACACCGAGTCCGGCCCCATCGGCGGCGCCGACAATCAGACCGGGAATATCTGCCACGACAAAGCTTGCTTCGGTATCTATGCGGACCACGCCGAGATTCGGGACCAGCGTGGTGAAGGGATAATCGGCGACTTTGGGGTTTGCGGCAGAGATCTGGCCGATCAGAGTGGATTTGCCCGCATTGGGCAGTCCCAGGAGCCCGACATCAGCGAGCAGTTTTAACTGCAGTCGGAGCGACCTGACATCGCCAGTCTTACCCGGCGTTGTTTTCCGTGGCGCACGATTTGTACTGGACTTAAACGCCGCATTACCCAAGCCACGCGCGCCACCGGTGGCGACGAGCAGTTCATCATCTGCCTCAACCAGGTCACCCAGCACTTCTTGTGTCGCTTCATCAACCACCGTTGTGCCGACCGGCACCGACACAAAACAATCCTCACCCTGCGCGCCGGTTTTGTTGCGACCGCTACCGGGCGTGCCATTCTGTGCCCGATACCGTGGCTGATAGCGAAAGTCGACCAGCGTGTTGAGCGACGCACTGGCTTTCAGGATAACGTTGCCGCCGTCTCCCCCATTACCCCCGTCGGGCCCACCTTTCGCGATATATTTCTCGCGCCGGAAACTCAGACAACCGTGGCCGCCTTTGCCTGCTTCAACGTGGATTGTCGCTTCGTCTATAAATTGCATGGTCTTGCATCGGTTTCTGGATTCAGTTCTGGCTATAAAAAACCCCGCGAAGAGCGGGGTTTTCGATTCTAGCCTTGAGCGCTTTAATCCAGATTAGAGATTAAGCCTCAAGCGGTACCACGCTCACGGTTCTGCGCTTCAGTGGCCCTTTAACTGCAAACTCAACAACCCCATCGGCGGTTGCAAAGAGAGTGTGGTCGCGTCCGCAGCCCACATTTTTGCCAGGATGAAACTGAGTGCCGCGCTGTCGGACGATGATGTTTCCGGCTGTCACTGCCTGACCACCAGACTTTTTCAGACCCAAGCGTTTCGATTCTGAATCACGACCGTTACGGGTAGAACCACCAGCTTTCTTATGTGCCATTTTCTTGCTTCCTGATTAACCAATCGCCGTGATTTTGACTTCAGTAAACCACTGTCTGTGGCCCTGTCGGCGCATATAGTCTTTGCGACGCTTGAACTTGAGAATGCGGATTTTGTCACCGCGGTCATTTCTCAAGACTTCGCCCTTAACCCGTCCGCCGTCGACATACGGCGCACCCACGTTGACGTCATCGCCACTGGCAACCATCAACACCTTATCAAACACCACTTCCTGACCCGGTTCGGCATCAAGAAGTTCTAGCTTCACCACGTCACCTTCTGCGACGCGATGTTGTTTTCCACCGCTCTGGAACACCGCAAACATTGATTCACTCCTGAATTAGGCTAACGCGCTGGTAGCGACTGCTTTCGGGTCCAGATACCTGATCTGGAGGACCCCTGCGCGAAAGGCGCGTAATTCTACGGATAAAGATGGGTGATTACAATGCACTCTACACGCCTTTTCGGCGTGAAAATCGGCGCTGAAACGCACTCAAAACAGCGCCAAAAAACGGGCGCAAGCACCCTGATCCTGCTAGGATAGCGCCAATCGTGACCGACACCGCACTACAATCGAACGCTGCCACAAGCGTCAGCCAGAAAGCCGCCAGTATAGAGGCTTTGCAGCCGGTGTACGCGCTCGTTGAGGGCGATTTTCACGCGGTCAACGAACTCATTCCCAAGCGCCTGATCAGCGATGTAGACCTCGTCCACGAGATCGGCTCGTATATCGTTTCCAATGGCGGTAAACGCCTGCGGCCACTGATGGTGCTGCTGGCAGCGGGCGCGCTCGGTTACAACGGTCGCAAACACATCGAACTGGCTGCCACCGTTGAGTTTCTGCATACCGCGACGCTCTTGCACGACGACGTGGTGGACCATTCCGGCATGCGTCGCGGCAAACTGACCGCAAACGAAAAGTGGGGCAATGCCCCCAGCGTGCTGGTTGGCGACTTTCTTTATTCGCGCGCCTTCCAGTTGATGGTTGAAGTCGACAGCCTGCCGATCATGAAGGTCCTGGCAGATGCCACCAACACCATCGCCGAAGGTGAGGTTCTGCAACTGACGAACATCGGCAAAATTGACACCACCGAAGCCGAATATCGCGAAGTCATTCGTTGCAAAACGGCTCTGTTGTTTGAAGCAGCAGCGCATACAGGCGCCATGCTCGCGCGCTCGGACAGCCTCGAACTTGATGACAAGCAGATCATCGCCTTGCGCGATTTTGGCCACCATTTCGGCATGACGTACCAGCTGGTCGACGACTGGTTGGACTACGCGGGCGACAGCGAAACCATGGGCAAAAATGCGGGTGATGATCTTGCCGAAGGCAAGCTGACCCTACCGCTCATCCAGGCGCTGAAAGTAGCGCCGCAATCGGATGCGGACATCATTCGCGGGGCCATCGCGACCAAGGATGCGAGCGCGCTCCCGGATATCTTGAGTATCGTGCAGCGCTGCGGCTCGCTGGAATACACGCACATGGCTGCCCTCAAGGAAGCCCAAACCGCGATTGAGTGTCTGGATACGCTCTTTTCCAATTCGCACGTAGACGCATTGAGAACTGTAACGGAGTACAGCACATCAAGGTTGTTTTAGGACTTCTCACCGGATTCTCGCTAGCCACCCTGATTTCTGCCACACCGGTTTATGCCGAGGGTGATGCAGCAGGCGACGAGGCAGCCAACGAATCCACCGCTCAGCTGAACTTCCAACCCTGTTGGCTCACGGGGTCTGGCGGCAATGGCAACCTGCATGCCGAGTGTGCCACCTGGACCCAGCCTCTGGATCGCGCCGCACCTGAGGGTGAACAAATTGAACTCTTCGTCACTCGGCTGAAGTCCACAGCCCTGGAACCCGCAAAAGATGCGTTTACGCTCATCAACGGCGGACCGGGAGCATCCTCGGTCGACATGCTGGTGGCGTTTTCGGCCATCGCCTCAAGCTTTACCCGCGAACGGGATGTCATTGTGATCGACCAGCGCGGCACTGGACGCTCAGCACCCATGAGTTGTGATGCCGTGACCGAAGGTGTAGAGGACATCAGCGACGAGGAAGCACTGGCGCTGACACAATCGTGCCTGGATCAGCTGCCCCACGATCCGCGATTTTTCACCACCACACAGGCGGTGGAAGATCTGGACGCGCTACGTGCAGCGATGGGCTATGAGCAGCTGAGCCTGTATGGTGTCTCCTACGGCACCCGGGTAGTGATGCAGTACATGCGGCAGTACCCCGACAACACCAGAAGTGCCGTCATCGACGGGGTTGTGCCACCCCCCCAACCCCTGGGTACAGAAATTTCCGTGCATTCACAGGAAACGTTGGATGCCATCTTCGACCGGTGTGCTGAAGAGAGCGCATGTACCGAAGCGTTCGGTGATGTGAAGGGAGCACTGCAAGCGGTTGCTGAACGCCTAAAGGAAGCGCCCATACCGATGACCCTGCCACATCCGGTCACCGGCATTGCCACTGAGCTTGAGCTCAGCTACCCACACTTGATGATCTGGCTCCGCCTATCCCTGTACGCACCGGAAACCACTGCGCTGATTCCCCTCATCCTCAACGAAGCGCACAGGAACAACAACTTCACGCCGATTGCGGCCAACGCGTTACGAATGGTCCACGATCTCACCGAATCACTGAACTACGGCATGCACAATTCTGTCGTGTGCACAGAAGACACGCCGTTTTACGGCGACTTCGATATTGATTTTGTGGCGATGGAAGCAAGCTATATGGGCCGCCAGATGTACGACGCCATGCTGTCCATGTGTTCCATATGGCCTCAGGGCGAGTCTGAAGACAACATCAAACTGCCGTTGAATTCGGACATCCCCACCCTTGTGCTGTCGGGAGAGTTTGATCCGATCACACCACCGGAATGGGGTGACGCCGTCATGCCCGGGTTGAGCAACGCCAAACATCTGATCGCCCCCGGGCAAGGCCACGGCACACTACCCAGAGGCTGTATCCCACGTGTGGTGCTGGAATTTGTTGAGTCCGCCGATATCAGTGAAGTAGATGACACCTGCCTCCAGCACCTGGATGCCCACCCCTTTTTCGTCAACCTGATGGGGCCGCCACCCTGATGGTGAAATATGATTGAGGTCAAAAACATCGCCAAGCGCTTCAAGAAAGTTGAAGCGGTCAAATCGGTCGGGTTTTCGGCGCAGGATGGCCGCATAACCGCCTTGTTGGGACCGAACGGAGCAGGCAAATCCACAACCTTGCGCGTGCTGTCCACGATGATCAGACCCGATTCGGGCACTGCCGAGGTAGGCGGCCTGGACGTGCAGGCCGAGCCCGTTGCGGTTCGCCAGAACATCGGTGTTCTGCCGCATAATTCAGGGCTTTATGCACGCCTGTCGGGTATAGAAAACATCCGTTACTTCGGCGAACTGCAGGGGCTGAGCAAAGCCACGCTGGATGAGCGCGTGGAAACACTGTTAACCGAACTGAGAATGGAAGATTTTGCAGATCGTCGCACCGCCGGTTTTTCACAGGGACAGCGCATCAAGGTAGCGCTGGCCCGCGCCCTGGTGCACAACCCGGACCACGTTATTCTCGACGAGCCCACCAACGGTCTGGATGTGATGGCCACCCGCGCTCTGCGCGAGATTATTCAAAACCTGAAGACAAGCGGAAAATGTGTGCTCTTTTCCAGCCACATCATGCAGGAGGTGGATGCCCTGTGTGACGACATTGTGGTGATCTCCAACGGCGAAGTGAAATTTGACGGCACCATCGAGGCGTTTCGCGTTGAAGCAGGCACCGAAGACCTTGAAGAAGCGTTCATCAGACTGGCCGACGTACAGGAAGGTGACCTATGAGTTTCTCCGTGGTGTTAAAAAAAGAGTGCCGTGACAACCTGCGCGATCGCCGCACCCTGCTCTCTTCGTTTTCCATCGCGATCATGGGCCCGGTTCTGTTTGTGGGCATCATGGTTTTTGTCCTGGAACGCGCCTTGGGGGAGTCGGATGACGCAATCTCTTTCAGCGTGGTGGGGGCACAACATGCGCCACAATTGATGGACTATCTGCGCAAGCAGAATACGGAAATAGAAGAGCTGGCAAGCGACACTCCAAGGCAGTTGGTGACCTCGGGACAACACAAACTTGTGCTGGTCATCGCGGAAAACTACGCTGAACGTTACGCGAAGGGTAACTTGAACACGTTGCTGCTCATCCATGACTCCAGCGAACTCAGCTCCACCCGCCGTCATCTGTCCGTTCTCAGGGGACACATCAATCGCTACAGCCGCACCATCGGTCTGCTGCGCTTACAATTGCGCGGCGTGGACCCTGCGGTTACCCGGCCCATCAACCTTCAGGAAGTAGACGTTGCCTCCCCGGCCGCGCGCGCGCTCATGGTGTTAGCGTCGCTACCGTATTTTCTCGTGTTCGTTATTTTTATGGGCGGTTTTTACCTGGCTATCGACACCACGGCCGGTGAACGTGAACACGGTTCGATGGAACCCCTGCTCACCCAGCCTGTCAGCCGGGAACAGCTGGTGCTGGGCAAGATTGGCGCAACCGCTATCTTTGGCGCTATCAGCCTGCTGATTTTCCTTGTGAGCCTCTATCTGGCCGTACCCTTTGTGCCGTTCCAGCGTATCGGTATGGCGTTGGAGATTGGCGTTGAACAGCTGGCATCGATATTCGTCATCAGCGTACCGCTGCTCCTGTTTGCCGCGGGGCTCCTCACCGTCGTGGCGAGTTTTGCCAAAAGCTACAAAGAGGCGCAAACCTACCTGACGTTGGTTGTGCTTGTGCCTACCCTGCCGGTCATTTTTGCCCAGTTCATGAACGCTGAGCAGAGCACGTTGACGATGATCGTGCCCAGCCTCAGCCAGGCAATTCTGATGGCCGATATCATCAAGGGCGAAATTGTGGAGCTGGCCAACGTCTTGATTTCAATCGGCACAACGCTCGTCTACGCAGCGATCATGTCTGCGGTCAGTATCTGGTTGTACAAGCGCGAGCAGATACTCGGCTGATTTGCCCCGGCCTACTCCCCGCTGGAGACCGTTTGCCCAAGCTCTTCCTGCTCAAGCAGACGCGCCCCGCGCATGATATTGCCTAGCGCGTAGTTACCTTCATGACAAGCGTATTCAAACACTTTTGAATCAGTAGCCGGCCAGGGGTAATCACCCTCCCAGGGTTCTGTCCAGACAGTTGGATCTTCAACACGAAAACGATAGTGGAGTGTCTTGTCATCGGTACGACTGAACCACTCGGTCACCTTGAGATTTCCAGACGCCTGACCCAAGGCCGGTCGCGCTTTAAAGTGTGTGGTTTCAACCACCAGCGTGTCGCCTTCCCACCAACCAATTGAGTCACCCAACCAGCTGCGCATGTTATCAGGGCGGTGTTCCGAGTTGAGACGGATCACGCGCGCGTCGTGTACCATCTCGGCCAGGATCATCACGTACTCATCGGTCTGGATGATGCGCTTCAGATTGTTGTAGAGCGCGGGTACAACCGGCGGACCCGCGACCGGTCCAAAACCAAGAATGCAGCGTTCTGCCAGGGGCCGTTGTTCCATGTTGTCGTAGGGGCCTGGTCCTTCCTCATGCACCCAGGTTGCGCGGCCATCGTTTGCAGGAAAAAGACTCGCCCGACGCATGGCTCGCTCACGGCCTGCCTGCGTATATTCCGGGCGGCGACCGTTTTTGGGTGAGGTGATGATGGAGGTTCGGAACTTACCATCAACCGTGAACACCTGATCACCGTTGTCGATCCAGAAAGCGTTATATCCCCCCACGTTGCCCGCCGCACCGGCCGAGCCGTCACCTCCTTCCGGAGGGGCTTCGCGATCAGGGTTACTCTGCTCCTGATCTTCGGCCTCGCGAGCTTTGTCCCGCTCGGCAAACTCGTCCGCCTGGGCCTTGGTCAGGTACAGATTGTCCCCAAACGCAGCGGGTCGTTGCAGCGGTGTCAGAGTTGCAACATCGTAGGTGCCCGACAGGTCAACTTGCGCAGCGACGGTGGTGGCCATGAACACGCCCGCAATCGTGATGCTTGCTCGCCTGATCACTATTCCAACCCCACACTGGGCTGGCTGGATTCGCCTTGCTTCGCCTGCAGCGTTTCACCCGGCTGAATTTTTCGATAAGAAATTGCCCCGAAGATCATCTCTTCATAGGACTGTGGCCCCCAACGAACTTCTTTTGAGGGGTCGGGGTTTGCCGGGTTCTGCGCCGAGTTATCCCACCAGTTGGTATAGATAATGCGCGTGCCTGCAGGCATAACCTTCGGCTCGCTCAGCACGTAAGTCGTCTGCCAGTTGAAATCGTAGTTCGGAACATTCAGCAGCAGTTCTGAGGACCCATCCGGATACTGGGCCACAAATCTGGCCGCCTTACCACGATAGTGAGAGTGCGGAAGAATTGAATAGACCAGAGCATCGTCTTTGAACACCCGCTCTGCCGTCTCGGCGTGAGCTTTAGCGTGGGGCGGTATTTTGATGCGCCCATTGGCCAGAATCATGGCGTTGATACGGTGTTCCGGCTCAGCGTCATGAAAATAGATACCCATTTGCGAATGATCGGTCGCAGCGACACCCGTGGGCGTGTAGTGCATCTGAAATTCGATGGTGGCACCTGCGGGCAGCAACGTTCCCGTGCCTTCGGGCAGCGGGCGAGCCTCAGCCCCAGGGACATATCCCGCCAGACCGCCACCGATGCGACGGTTCGAGATACGCCCCTTGCGTGGCCCTTCTGTTTCAAGCTCACCAAAACGCGTGATGACATGATGCAGCACCGCCCGTTCACCCGGCACAATCTGTGAAGCTCGGACCCACACGTCTTTTTCCAGCGGATTGGTCACGTACTTGTATTGATAATCGACCACACCCGTTGCAGGAACGTCTGTCGGCGGAATATCGATAATCAGGTCTGGTTCTCCCAACTGTCCCCACTTGGGCTTGGCGCTGGCGAACTGAGCCAGCGGATCTTCACCCTCTCCTCGCGGAGCACCCGCATCTATCCAGCTCACCAGCGTCTGCAGATCTTCCCTGGCGATAGAACGATCGTTGGACCAGTGACCGACAGTTGGGTCGGCATGCCACGGCGGCATACGCTGAGTCAGAAGGACTTCTCGCATCATGAGAGAAAAGCCACGCACCATGTTGTAGTCGGACATCGCCCAGGGGCCGATACCACCCTGCCGATGACAGCTGACACAGTTTTCCGCGAGTATTGGCGCAATCTCTTGTGAATACGAAATCTCCGTACCATCAAGCGGTGTAAACGCGATGTCACACCCTGCACCAGCAGAGGTGCTTATCTCCACTTGCTCACCCTGCACTACCGCTGCAACCGCTGCAGCGAGGGGCTGGCCGGTCGCGCCGCGGTATGCCAGCGTCCACTGTTGCGGGTTGATCACCAAGGCTTCACCCGCCCGGTTCAATCCGAATGTTCTAGATACCAGCTGCGAGTCGTCGATGAGGACAGGGATGCTCTGCTTGGCAGCGGCCTCGGCAACCTGGGTGCGCGGTGCCGTCGCGTTGATCTGGAAGACCTCGATATCGTCGCCGTGCACAGCCTTCAGCTGGGTCAGCGCGGCAGCGTTGTTTGCGTCGCAAGACAAGTCCTGGACATACAACACCACAGCTTTCTTATCGCTGAAGTAATGCAGTTGATGTGAGCCCCCAGCATGGTCAAACAGTCGAAAGTTGCCGACGTTATCGTTAGGCACTAAAGGTGTAACGTTTGCTGAGATATGTGCTGAAAACAGCAGAAGTGTGGCGACAAGCGCGCGGGTGATGGACGTTCGATTCACGGAAACTCCCCTCTTGAGTGGTCAATCGAGAACCCCATTCTCCCGCAATTGCGGCAATTACCGCAACTTGGTCGCCTCAAAAAAATTAAGCAGCCGTATCGGCGCGTGATCCGATCAACCGGGACAAACGCACCGCTGCGCGGCGAATCTGCCCGGCATGCATTTCCTCCGGGACAATTGCCATCTGACCCTCGAGTTTCAAGTGCGCATAACCGTGGATAAACGTCCAACCCAGGATGATGTCGTTCACGAGATCAGGATTGTTCACATAGTCAGCACCACCCGGTTCTATTTCAGGTTCGCCGCGCTGGCGTAGAATCACGTTGGTCAACTCGGTAAATGTGTCGACGACGCTGCAGGGTGGATTGGCGCGGTCCGTTTGTAGAAGGTCATCACGAAACATGACCCGAAAATGTTCTGGATAACCCTCAGCAAAGCGGATGTAGGCCGTGGCGGTGGCGTGCATCTCTTCTTCCAGATCGCCTTTCGCGGCTTTCAATTCTTCAACGAGGATATCAACCAGGCGTTGAAAACCCCGTTCCGCGACCGCGGTGAGCAAGCCACGTACGTCGTTGAAGTGGTGTTTGGGCGCGGCGTGTGAAACCCCCGCTTTGCGTGCACAGGCACGCAGCGTAAAACCCTGCAGGCCCTCTTCAGCCAGCAATTCATCCGCTGCATCTAACAACGCGTTTTTAAGATCACCGTGGTGGTAGCTCGCTTTGCTCACAAGTCCTCTTGGCTTTTTCACACCCTGTTTACGTGACGGGCAGCAGTATACATCTTGACGCTGTAAATATTATCTTGACAACGTAAAGATTTGGCACGATGATACACCATCTTTACAGCGTAAAGATAAAAATTTGAGACCTGACAGCAACCCTGAAGGACCACTGAAGAAAGCGGAGGGCAATGGTGAGCAACGAAACCCTGGAAACAATATTCAGCATCTGCGGCATGATCGCCATGGTTGGCTGGCTGGGTTTGATTCTCGTCCCTCGCGTCGGTTTTGTCCGAGATTGGATCGCACCGGTGATTGCGCCGCTGACCATCGCGGTCGTGTACATCTACTTGATGATCACCTCCGCCGGTCTCGCTCCGCAAGGCGGCGGGTTCGGCTCCCTCGCCGGTGTGCAAACCCTTTTTACGGTGCCGCAAATGCTGCTGGCGGGTTGGATTCACTACCTCGCATTTGATCTGTTTGTCGGCGCGTGGGAGGTCCGCGATGCGCAAGAGCGGAAAATTCCTCACCTTCTCGTTATACCCGCATTGATCGCAACGTTTCTTGCAGGACCAGGCGGCCTCGCCCTCTACTGGTTAATCCGCGTCATTCACGGACGCCTGACAGGCACCTCAGAAGGAGGAGCAGCCCATGCATAGCTCAGCACTCACCAGAAAAAGCTGGTTTACCTACGACCTGCCCGAAGTTTCCAGCCGCGTTGCACCCTGGATTTTAAGCGCGTGGCTGTGCGGCGTGCTGACACTTGTCATGCTCGGGTTTTCTGTAATCGACGAACGCACGCTGTACGGCGTATCGGTTTGGACCAAACCCATCAAGTTTTATATGTCTCTCAGCGTTTACTTCGCAACCATCGTCTGGTTCGCAAGATACATTCCCAGCGGGTATTTCGAAGGTTTGCCCGGACGCACTCTCATTGTTCTGCCCGTGCTCATGTCGGTCGTGGAGATGACCTACATCACCTACCAGGCAAGTTTGGGCGAAGCTTCTCACTTCAACACCGGCAATGCCTTCAACGCGGCGATGTACAGCATCATGGGATTTGGTGCGGTCGTGCTCGTTTCAGTTCTGGCCTGGATTGCTTGGCTGGTTGCCAGATTCCAGCGCATGGACAACCCGATGGCGCTGTCTATAGTGATCGGGCTTGTCTTAACCTTCGCCCTGGGTGGCGGATTTGGTGGCTACCTGGGTGGCCAGGCCGGCCACTGGGTCGGCGGCACGGCCAATGACGCCAATGGCTTGATGTTGTTCAAATGGTCGCGCGATGGCGGCGATCTGCGGGTTGCTCACTTCTTCGGCATGCATGCTATGCAAGCGGTGCCGCTCTTCACCCTCCTGCTGGCCCGCATAGGCCCCTCTTTGTCGACCCATACCCAGATTGCCTGCACCCTCGCATTTGCCTGCGCGTATGCGGCGTTTACGAGCGTGACCTTCTGGCAGGCACTTCAAGGGGTACCTTTCATCAGTTAGCTGCGCCCACCAATTTCCGTGGCACACAACTGAAAAAACACAATTGCGCCATTCGGACATTCGTGTTCAATTAGGGACATGGATGCCAACGTGCTTTCGCGCATCAAAGCTTGGGCAAACACTTCCGGACTAAGCCCGGACGCGGAAGCTGTCGCCCATGAAACCATCGCCCGCGTCCTCCCTTACGTCATGATCGCGTCAGGTGTCGTGGCCTTTGCCGGGGCATCGGTGCATATTCTCTTTCTAGAAGCTGGATTCCGTCCCCTACTGCTGCCAGGCCACGCGCTCCTGATTGTGCTTGGGCTATTCTGGCGCGCACGTCCACCTACCAACCTGAATGCCGCAACTTTTTTCGTAGCCTTCTATCTTGCGGGCGTTATGGGCATTTATATGCTGTCCGGGCAGCTGAATTCCGCAGTGCACTTCGGAATTTTGATCGTCGGGAGCATGTATCTCAGTCTGGATCGGCGCCTCGTCCTGGCACAGTCCACGCTCTGGCTTGCCTGGCTGGCGATTGTCTCGGTTGCTTGGCTGCCAAACGATAAAGGTCTTTCTGTCATCGTTATCAGCGCGATATCTGCGGTTGGAGGCATCATGTTACGACAGCTACGCATCGCTGGTATCAACGAAGTCACCGAATTGCGTCGCCAGCTGCAAGAAACGAACAAGGCTCGAGAAGCTGCCATTTCACGCGCGCAGGAGGCAGAGAAGCTGGAAAGTCTTGGCATCATGGCGGCCGGTGTGGCTCACGATTACAACAATCTTCTGGTGGGAGTGGTGGGGGGTGTTGATTTGGCGACATATGCAAAGACAGAGCGCGATCGCACCGACGCCCTCGCTACCATCCGCACGTCGGCCGAGTCTTTGCGACGACTCTCAGCGCAAATCCTCGAGCTTGCTGGCGGCCGCCCGATGGTCAAACAACAGGTCGACATTAACCAGGTGGTCAATGAGGTTGTACGCGTACTCACGAGCACCGACGCAGCGAACCGGGCTCGAGTCCAGTGTGACCTGGATGAGGGAGATCCATGCCTGCATGGCGAACTGGAGTCCATCGAGCAGATAACCATGAATCTGGTCACCAACGCCCTGGAGGCCGCAACTCATAAACCGGGCGCCGTCCAAATAGGCACCCGGCACGCTCTCGATGCCCGCTCTGTGCTGATCTGGGTAGCGGATGACGGCCCTGGCGTTGCTACCGGCTTGACCCATCGTATTTTTGATCCATTTTTTACGACGCGCGAGAACGGCAGAGGTCTTGGGTTGGCCACTGTGCGTACGATGGTGCAGCGTCATGATGGAGAAATCAGTATCAAGCCCAGCAAAAGAGGCGCTCGATTCGAAGTTCTGTTGCCGGTACACCCGGTCGAACCCAATGAGATCGTAATCCAGGAGCCCACGACACAAACGCAAATTTCATCTGCGCATACATTTCCCCCACCCCAAGAGACGAACATTCGATGAGCAACCCAAACATCCCAAACTTCGGTGAACTGCTGGCTGAACATTTGAGCGGCGTACCGGCAGAGGCCTACCCCTACCTTCTATCTCAGCTTGAGCGAACAGCAGCTGACCGCTATCGAGGCTGGGCGGAAGAGGTGCCGGACCACGCTGATGGCTTGCTGGCGTGCGCGGACCGAGAAGACGAGATTGCGGATCGCGCCGAAGCCCTGTTTCCGCCGAGTGATGAACACCGCGCTCTCGTCGCGGGCATCATCCCCAACGCCAAGGCAACCTATTATTCGGCGTTTGAGCCTTACACGCCATTCGAACAAATGACCATTCAAGCAAACGCCGAACGCCAGGGTGCGAATGCGTGGCAAAACTTGAAAGCTGGCCACCCACAGCACGCTGATGCGTTAGACGCTATTTCTGCCATAGAACTCGAAAGCGCAGATTTCCTTGATGGGATTCTAGCAGCCGTCTGACCGCGAACTGACAAACGCACCCACCGATGAAGGTGCGGTCCGCGTGCACACCCCCCCTAACTTGGGGTATGTTAAACACAACGGTGAACAGTTTTGTTGGGGAGCTAACCCATGGACATTGGTCTGTTTGGGATCAACATGAATTTCCTTGCCCATCCAGAATGGGCCGGCAGGGTTGCACAACACGCCGAAACGCTCGGCTTTGAAAGTCTCTGGACGGGTGAACACGTTGTGTTGCCCGATCCGCGCCAGGCGCCCTCGCCTGCAGAGCCGGAGACACCGATGCTGCATCCACCCGCTTTATTGGCTTATCTCGCCGCAGTCACCAAAAAAATAAAACTCGGCACCGGCATTACCCTTGTCGCTCAACGTAACCCGGTGGTGCTGGCCAAAGAGATTGGTTCGCTTGACGTACTCTGCCAGGGCCGCCTGCTGTTCGGCATTGGCGCAGGTTACCTGCACCAGGAGTTCGCGGCCCTTGGGGTCGACTTCCCCTCTCGCGGCGCACGTACTGACGAATATCTGGATGCAATGCGAGCGCTCTGGAACGAACCTCAACCCTCGTTCGCCGGGCGCTATGTTGAGTTCTCTAACATCCAGGCTCAGCCGCGGCCCGTGCGACCCGGTGGGCCACCAGTCATCGTGGGTGGCGCAAGCCCAGCCGCATTTCGTCGCGCCGTAACCCATGGCAATGGTTGGTACGGATTCGCTATGGATGTGTCGGCCACAGGCAAAGCAATCGAGGAACTCCGCCTCGCAGAGGCTCGCCACACCCGACCCGATGGCCTGGGCGATCTTTCACTTTCGGTGACACCGCCAAAGCCGCCGACCAAATCGATGATCGAAGACTATGCGGCACTCGGCATAACGCGCGTCATTCCCATGCTCGGGTTTTACAACGAGGAGAACATCCTGGCTTCATTGGACGACCTGGCCCGCGACCTGTTGTAAGCCTTAATCGTCAGGCAACCTGATGACAAAATGTAAAAGATAGCGTTTCGCTCCTTTTGAACTGCGAAACCGGTGGGCAGCGCGCATCGTCCCACTGTAGACTTCTGCCAATTACAACAAAACGCGACATGTACCATGAAGTCACGGACACTCTTCGTCGTACTGGGTCTGCTCTTCGCGAGCAATGCCTCAGCGACTCTCATCAGTAACGGCAGCTTCGAGTATCTCGGCGAATCGGACGCTGATCCGAACTACGGCTCTCCTGCCACGTGGCAAATCTACGCCGAACTCCCAGGCTGGGACGCGTCCCGCACCATGGAAGTCTGGCAAAGCGGTTTCAACGGTGTTGCAGCCCAAGACGGACAACAGTTTGTTGAGCTCAACGCTCACCCTGGCAATGGCGACGGACCTTTTTCCTTTGGCCAGGATGTTGCGACATCAGCAGGTCAGAAATATGAAGTCAGTTTCTGGGCTCGCGCACGAAACAACACACACGAGTCATTCCTTTTCACAGTAGGCGATCTCATCGACGCCGCGGTGACCACACATGTACTCGGCGAATGGACCCAGATCGCGTTTCAGTTCAGAGCAAACAGCGATTCAACCCGCGTCCAGTTCACCTCCCTCGATGGCAACGGTGACACCACCGGCAATCTGCTGGATAACGTTCGATTGATGGCTATCCCTGAGCCGGGCACCCTGGCATTGCTGCTGCTTGGTGCAATCGTACTCATCTTCAGCCGACGCTTCTTGACCTCTAAGTAGCTCAACCCAAGCCAGAAAATTTTCTCTCGACGAACCTTAGAGGTTCGTCGAGCGGTGCTTGTCAGGTTATAATCCCCGCATCGGAGTGTAGCTCAGCTTGGTAGAGCACTACGTTCGGGACGTAGGGGCCGGAGGTTCAAATCCTCTCACTCCGACCAATAAAATCAAAAGGTTAGCTGAAGTTCACCCCTCGAACTGTTCACGGTAAGTGATATCTAAGTGCAACCGGCTTTTTAACAGATGACTCTGGCAATGGTTTACACAACTGAAAGCTGTGTCTACACATGTACAGATCACCGCTTGTCATTTGATTCTGTTAAGCCAGACGAAAAACACGTCAACAAATCGATCAAGACGCTGTACGTATCCCTGACAAACGGCCCTACACAAGCGCAAATCGTTTATTCAGGATTAGGACGCTCTGGGGTGCCTCCATACGGCATGGACGTATCCAATTGGCTTCAACGAGGTCTTCGCGGTAAAGATGGCGACTTCGCAGGGTTAGTCAGCCATCTAGCTGATATCGCAACAACAAATATAGGACAATTGTGGCGTGATCCGCACGAGTTCTGCGTCGTGGGCTTAACCCCTGATACGATCGAGGTTAGGCGGGTAGCGAAATCAAGAGGACATCCCGCCTTCAAAGTGAGTCCAGCGCGTAACGTTATAAACCAACTATTCGTGTTCGGCTCCGGGGCAAAAGATATCGACGCAGACCGACTCTCGAACATTCTCGAAAGTTCTGCCGAACAAGGTGACGACCAAGTATTCAAAGAGATGAACTACGCTAACATCATCGCGAGCGAATCTAACACAACCATTTCACCTGCCTGCTTAACAACCGCCCTCAGACGAAGCGACGATCCGGTAAAAAGCTGTGTTTTCCACAATTGGCCTGATAATGAGCAAACGCCTGTCATACCACAACTGGAGAGAGGGATGGATGTTACTCAGTTAAAGGAGCAATTCATCTCAATGAGAAATGCAGGTATACCGAAGCCAAGCAAATTAGAACAGATGCGAATCGCGGCTAATGTAGACAACACTCCAATCGAAGCACTCTTTGAGAAGCCCACACAAATCCCGTAGCTGCCTACCTCACAAACCTAGCGCTACATCTCAGCTTTGGCTACGACTCACGAAGCTCCCCGAGCAACTCCTGTCGGGCCGAGGCATCAACGACCAGCGTTTAAGTGGTGTGACGACATCGTAGAGACGAGTACAATTTCTACATGCCTACTCAACAAGATCAAGATCACTATCTGAAAGATGTCGAAAGTGCATTGGCACAAGTGTTAGCCGCAGCCGACTTTGAGAATGAAGATGATCGGAGACACTTTCGCGCGAGATTTGCAAAGCAGTACCAAAAACTTGTCGACAGAACCGATGACTACTGCATTTTCGAGGGTGAGCGTTACACCGCCGACAGAGACGAGATAAACGCAGCTTTCAGTAAGCTTGAACGACAGGTTACGAATCTCCCAACCGCGCCTAATGTAGCCGAAATTCAGAAAGCGGGAGTCCAAATCGTCGGTGCCATCAGATCAATGCCATTGGAACCGGGCCTCTCGACCGATACGCTAGAAGGGGCGGATGCAACAGATCCGGCACCTGCCGTTGAACAAGATCTTAATCCTCCCGCTGGATGGACGAATCTTCCGGACGATGACGACCTCATAGCAAACTTAGCTACCTCACTTTCCAATGTGCTTTCGAAGTCTCAACACATCAACGGCCCTGAGAAAAAGCTTATCTGCGAAATGTTGCAAACGACGCTAGCTCAGTTAGAAGGACCCTGGTATCAACGCGAGTTCTTGGAGTTTGTTAAGAGAACCCTTCGATGGGCGTTAGACCGTGGCCTATTTATGGCTGTAGGTGCTGGTATTGAAGAGGTGCAACTAGTTATCGATGGAATCGAGCAGATCCTGAGATATAAACCGTATCTGCCAATCTAAGCACTATCCTTCGACCGTCTAAAATGTAGTTTTGGAAGTTATCTTTCAAACGGAAGTGGCCGCAATGGGCCGGGACATGGCCCTTCATCAACAATCACAAGCCCACCTTGACTCGCTGGTTCACTGGCCCGAATGTCGACATCCTCGTCAACGCAGTCGTTAACAACAATGTGCCACACCGCAGATTGGAGGTGTGCTGACCTGGATTGAGCAAGCTTCAAGTGATTATCGCGGTCAGAATACCTGCTCGACCCAACTGTCCGAAACCTATCCAGGTACTGTAGAACTTCCTGGCGGGGGGAGTTTTGTCCATGAACAAGCAAATTCCTAAGAATCCTAACCTCGGCAAATCGTGGAGGATACGTGTCACGATCAGTCCACTTTTGAGTAACATTCGCTGACTCACAAATGCAGTCGAGCATGACGAACTCGAGCACTATATCGTTCGTTTTTTTCGCTACGACCCAAGCACTAGCTCTGAACTCGGCAGAAGAATCACCCCAACCAACGTGGCTATCAGGCATTTGTGGACGATGCCCCCACGCTGTTTGGAGTTTAACGGTTATGCCTCCCGGCGACGGGGTGGCGTTTAAGTCCTTAAATTCGCAAAGACTAGCAGTCAAAACGGTAAGTCTCGCAAGTTCCCTTTCCAGCCATTGACGTCCTCTTTGGCGGAAATCATCACCAGACTCGCCGTCTTTTCGAATAAGATCGAACTCCCAGGAACCATTGGAAAAACGACATCCGGCTTGCTCTAAGAGTGTTTTGTCTTCAGGTTTAAGCCCTTCTATCTTGCAATTAAACACGTAGGTAGACATTTTTATCACTTCCGTTTGTCAGCTTTGTTCAACTGTTTTAAGGAATAAAAGCGGCACCACCTCCAATGACTTTCGCAATTCCTTCACAGCTTTCTCTTGTGAGGGATCTACGCTCACGCTCTCTTCAGTGTGACGACCATCCAGATCATCCCCCGATCTGATATCTACTACAACTTTGCAGTAGCAGCTTTAAGGCATCCTCTTCAGATTTGATCCACGGTTAGCTCCCACTTTTGTTTGACAGCAATCCAGCTATTCAAGTAACTCGTTCGTTCTCTCTTTGAATTTCATTTGCTTATTGCCTCTACAGCTTCTCGCATGTGTCCCGGGGCAAGGTGCGCATATCTCAGCGTCATACCAAGCTCTGAGTGGCCCATCAGTTCCCTCACGGTGTTCAGTGGAACGCTTGCCATAACAAGCTTCGATGCGAAGTGATGTCGAAGATCATGCCAACGGAAATCAACCAGACCCGCGTCTCCAACAAGCTTGTTCCACGAATTCTTGATACTCGTGAATGGTTGACCTGGCGTTGCTTCAAAAACATATCGCTCGCTACCGTGCGAACGCCAACCTCGAACTACTTCGCGAGCTTCCGTGTTGAGCGGTATGTGTCGGGTGTTTCCAGACTTGGATACCCTCACCGTAATAGAGTCATCGTTAACAACATCACGCCATTCGAGGCGAAACAGCTCGCCTCGACGCAATCCTGTATTCATAGTCAGGAGCGTCATTGGCTTCAGGTAGTCGGCATAGGGTAAGTTTGAGAGATTGGTGAGCAGCTCATAGCCTCGCTGCTCGCGCCACAGATTTGCCGACTCCCTTTCGGATCGAAGACGTGCCTCTCGTGCATTCAGGGCGTCTCTCAGACTACTTTCCTCTGTGTCGCTGAGATATCTAACTCTATGCTTCTGCTCTACTTTCGGGACGTAGGGGCCGGAGGTTCAAATCCTCTCACTCCGACCAATAAAAACAAAGACTTACAACCCTCTCTGGGATTCCTCTCTGAATGGAGCTTTGCTTAGACGAAGGCTTCGTTAGACGCCACGTTTATTGTTGTGGGAGGAGTAAACCTCAACCGAGGACGGAAATTGGTTTTTGCACCGCTTTATTACCAACTCAGTAACGATAGCAACTCCGAACTGGTGTAAGTACACCGGACCACCGTGTTTCATTTTGATACTTTAGAGATAATTGTTACAGTTTCATTGGGGGTAGAAAATTGTGACCGCACCAACCGCACTAGAAATCTTTGCAGGCGCTGGGGGTAGTTTAGCCGGCATTCAAGCCGCCGGTTTCGATCACGTGGGCGCGGTCGAGATCAACCCGATTGCGTGTGAAACACTCCGAATGAATACTAACGTACCGGTCTTCGAAAAAGATATCTCTACATTTAATCTCACAGAGTACAAAAGTCGAGTAGATCTACTCTCAGGGGGGCCACCTTGCCAACCTTTCTCATTCGGCGGAAAACATCAAGCAGCCGGTGACACTCGCGACCTCTTTCCTCAAGCCATCCGAAGCGTAAGGGAAATCAAACCTAAAGCATTTTTGTTTGAGAATGTACCAGGCATTCGACGACACAAATTTCAAGACTATTTCGAATATGTCCGTCTTCAGTTGCGCCATCCAGATGTCGTGATCGGCAAGAATGAGGCGTGGAGCCACCATGTCTCCCGGCTAGAAAAATATGAGACCAGCGGGCTCAATGCCGGAACGAGCTACAATATCATTGTACACTCTATCAATTCAGCCGATTACGGGGTTCCCCAAAATCGCGCGCGCGTCTTCATCGCCGGATTTCGCGATGACTTGGGGATTGAGTGGTCCTTTCCAGAACCCACGCATTCGAGAGAAGCGCTCAGTTGGGCGCAATGGGAAAGCAATGAATACTGGGAAAAACACGCAATAAGCAAGCGCGCAGCAAAAAAAATGGATGGGAAAGTCTCTGCTCCAAGAACAAAACATAAACCCATCCTAAAACCTTGGGTGACGGTTCGAGATACCCTGGCCGACCTACCAGATCCTGAACTGCATCCACGGCTAGCAAAACAGTTTCCTCAACACGATTTTCACCCTGGCGCTAGAACGTACAAAGGACACACCGGCAGTACACTTGATCTCCCTGCAAAAACCTTAAAAGCAGGTGTCCACGGCGTCCCAGGCGGAGAAAACATGCTCCGGAGGTCAGATGGTAGTGTCAGATATTTTTCAGCACGGGAATGCGCCCGCTTGCAGACATTCGATGATGCGCATCAATTCAGTGGTTCATGGGGCAACATAGCCAAACAGATCGGAAACTCCGTTCCGGTTAAGCTCGCCTATGAGATATCCAGATCTATTGCGGAAGAGATCACTACTCATCAATCTCATTTGTGAGCAAACACAAATTGTCGCGGCTCCAATATAAGGGCTTCACAGGTAGCTTCTGACCGATCGCAGACATCGTTTTTACCGCGAACAGGCCGTCTAACGCCGTCTCATCGTTAAACTGGCGAATTGGATCTACTTCAAAGTGAAAGTCTGTCTTCTGGACGAGTGCATGTCGAAGCGGCTCAGATCGCTCATCATCTACAATTCCAGAACGCGCTCCCAGAGGCGTTGCGAGGGTTGTATGTGTGGAAATCGTTAGGATATCGCGTGTACGAAGGGCCGAATAAAGTTGAGGCCAAAAAAGTGTGTACTCTTCAATGGCTGGAAACTGAAGGAACACATTGTGGATCCCATCCACGACGACAGAAGTATACGGATCTCCAAGTAGCTCCGCCTTTCTCAATTCCCACTCTATCCGATTAAAAAGAGCACTCGGTCGCAAACGGCCTGGGTATAAATGAAATACGTTGAGACTCGCTTTCATGAAGGCTTTTAGTTCACCCCTATTTTCACGCTTCTGCAAAGCATAAAGCCGATCTACCAAGGGCTTGTAATACTCCTCCGGATAAAGGAATGACACGACCAATACTTTTTCTCTAAAGCTCGCGTACAACCCATTTACGAACGTGGGTGCCATCGCAATCTTCAGAGCCAGGGCAGACTTCCCTCCTGAGCCGATCCCATTAATAAAGACATGGGCACCACCATAAATCTCTACGTTTTCATCCTTTTTAGTAAACCCAGTGACTTTATAGTTTGCCGTCTTTTCATCACCATCACTTGGTTCAATCGGCAGAACACCGACACTCCTCATTACGTGCTTCAAGCGATTGCGATTGGGTAGTCTCGACTTCCAGCGGGTTCGCCGCTGGAGCATGTAGTTGATCTGCGGTGAAAACCTTACCCCTTTGGTTCCCGAAATCTGAAAGTAATGTACGCCTGGTGCTGAAAGTTGGTGTCTCGTTTTACCAACAATGACACGCCGTTCTGGTTTTTGGTGCACTGTGTCCACACCATCCTGCTGTAGTCTCAACGCCATATCGACTTGAAAATCTAGTCTAGTTGTCGTGTCACCCTGGTCGCTTGTCGTCAATATGACCAACGCTTTCAGTTGCTTGAGTTGTTCAACCAAATCAAATATCAGTTTCGGTTCGTCGTTCAATGACAATCGCGCCTCTAGATCATGCAACCCATCTAAGACGACCACAAAGCTCACCGGTTTGGGGATCGAAAACTGTCCCTCTTCCACCTCTGCGTGATTACTGCGTTCTAACTGCTTAGCAAGTGTATCAATCTCATTGCCAAGTCTAGCCAGTTCCTTTGCACCCCCATCTGCATGGAAATTGAGTTTCTTAATTTTGATGTGATCCATTAGATCATCGGGAAAGATCGAGAGCCGACGAAACTCATTGGGTACCAGTGTGTTTACGCGATCAACAAGGTCGGACGGATGCTCTTCGGCGGTCAAAAACAATGTCTCGATCCCGAAGGGGGTGAGGGCTGCGCTCACGCCAAGCGCTAAGGATGTCTTACCCGACCCAGGTCCACCATGTATTGCGACCACCAAACCTTGTCGAGTCGAGAATTTTAGGCCACCTGCAAACAAGACATCCGCGCCTCGAATCGGAAGCGGCAACCCCACCAGTTCGTTCACCAACTCACCCATCTCAGGTAACGAATCACAGTACGGTGAACGCGCATATTCAAAGCTGGAGGATATTGGATGCCCAGCATCCAAATACGAAAGGCAGTCTGTCTTGTTAGGCGCACGCAGCAAAAACACTTCCTTGAGCCCCAAGTAGGCTCTGAGCATATCGCCGATTTCATTTCTTGCTCGAGGTGGTAGAGAATCTCGTCCTGTTGAATTATGCCTCTCACGCCGATAGGTCCACACTTGTTGCATGGATTGTTCAAGATCAAACAAACTAAACTCGATTCCATTTTGACGCGCATCCGTGTTGTACTTTGGCACGACGGTTAGTTCTGAGTAAAGGTAGTTTCGGACGGCGACCAGTGCATAGGCACCTGTTCCCGGCATATCAGGGACAGTCAGGAGATCAACTGCAATAGCCAACGGCGATACTAAGTAGATTGCCGGTCCGTCCGGAGCAGATGAATGTGTCTTAGCTTCAAGTCCCTTATTGATGCTTTGGACAATCAAGCTAGAAATCCTGGTCCTTTTTGAGCGGACGTAGATCTTGTGTTCACCTGACGGTGTCATAGGTGACAGCCGATTGGAAAGTTTTTCCACGACACTCTTTGGTGCGTTCTTACTTCGCAAGCCTTTGACACGAAGTGGCTCTTGGACACCAGGCGACCCATCTGAAAAATGCCGGTCCCACCCTTCTTTCCCTATCCAAATCAACCAAGAAAAATGCTGGTTCACCTTAGAATGATCAAACTCATCAAGTGGCGCACCACGGACGATACAATGCTCTACCACCTCTTTCTGCCCAAGCATAATGCTTCGAATGAGATCAGGGACAATATCCGCGTATTCATTCATGCTAAGACGCAGCGACTCGCTTAGGTCCACGAGAAATTCTTACACCCCACTGCGGCACGGGTCGCAGCTCAACTTCCCCTATGATCGAACCTGGTTCAGGCAAAGCTGGGCCCTGCAATTCATCCGCATTTCGGTTCTCTAAATACAGAGTCAAGCGATGGCGACCTTCTGCGTCAGCAGTGTTGTCTCTAAACTTACGAACTACTTCAAAAAAATCTTCGTTACGTCGCCAGTCCTGAAACCACCAATCAAGATTCATGACCAGCACCTTCACGTTAATGGTCCCAGACGAGAGCGCTTTGCTCACCTCTTCCGAGACTAGTTGAAAGTGCCCACTAACGACGCACGCATTTAACCAGCTCTCAAGATAGTGCGTTCGAATCGTTGTCAGCTCCTCCAATTCTCGCACGTTGAGCCGCCTCCCTAACGATATACAAAGATTGAGTGCTTCCGACGCGATGAGCGACTCTCTGCTACTCCCAGACTGCATCAATCTTCTGTACACCGCATTTGATAGCGCACGTGATTTTGTTACGCCATCACATAAAACCCTCAAAGCTATCCAGTAGTCCGGCTCGCTTTTTGAAACCTCACTTTCGTTATCGACCACTCGCGTGAGCGCAGCAAGGTATTCAGGGTTATTCGTCATGTTTTCTTGAGCGACTACAAATTTGAACCGCTCAACAGGACTTAGCTCAGATCGCTCCGATACAAAACCGATAGACTCAGTAACGGCTTGTTCGATTCTTGATTGCCAGTCACTCACGTGCGTGCCGGTCGAGCATGCTCGAATTTCGCCCAACCACCATCACTTCGCGGGCCTTTCACGATCACTTCTTCCAATCCTTCTTCAGAGGCACATTCATTCCGAGGACACGTTTTACCACCGGCACACCAGTACGGGTTAAATGCACCATCAAATGCCGAAGGAATAAACGTTGACTCTCCATGGGGCACCTCAATGACAACCGGCAGATATTCATGTGGGTCCAATATCTCCAATCCCAGAACACATGGCAAGAGCGACATATCTAGGCTCTGAAAAGGTTCGCTCCCGTTCAGGAACCCCCACACCACAAACGCCGAGATTGGTAGTTCTTCGATAAGTGCCAATAGCTCGGCAATCTTGACTTGGTCACCGACCAACGCAGCGGTTCTGTATTCGCCCAGATTCAAGACACCTCCTGAAAAGTGCCGCGAGACATCCCACTCGAGATCGGACCATCGCGTGAGATGTCCAATTCGAATATCAGAGCGCTCAGTACCTAGAAACTTGTTAGAACGAAAGAATGTCTTCACCGTCGCTTCGACATCATCGCACGACGAAAAACGCGATGGTTCGTCAAAGACGCCAAAAAAGTCAGAACGGCGAATGTCTCCAAGTTGACTGCATTCGTTCACTCGTTCGGCTATGTCAGAAAAACACGCCGTGAATGTATACCCTGTCACTTCAACCCCACGTCTAAGTTACCTCAAGTTTCTCAAACCAATCATTAATATTGATATTGCCAATCTCCCAAACTATCAAAGCCTCTCTCGAATATTCGATACTGACTTGATCGAAACACCTCAGGTTAGCACAACAAAAAGCTAACCCATCACTAGTGGCACAGGCGGTGGCGATCATCTAGTGGCTGGGGGCATGTCCCACTCCAGTTCTCATAATCCTCCGCTAATTATTACTCCGTATGCTTTCGAACCGGTTCCATGTCACCTCGGAACATGAACACGCTCGGTTCTTCCCTGAGTAAGAGGAACGATCAAACCATATGCGTTCAAACCTGTCATCGCCACGTTTTAACGAATTATGGGATTAGAGTCCAATACGCCAGTAATACAATCCCACTGTGGCCCGTAGCATCCACCAACCAAATTATTTATTGAACGCGTTCATCAAAAAACTTATGATCCTTGCATACACTGTTCAGTATAAGTTGATTGCTACTTTGCCGCTCTGCTTAACGTAACACGACAAAGGAATCCATATGACGCTCTTAGACGACCCACGCCCAATCTCAGCCGATTCACATGCACTCGAAGGACCCGAGGTTTTTGAAGGTCTACCGGAGCGTTTTGGTGATGATGCACCACGGGTTGTGCACACCGAGGGCGACGGCGACTACATTTCAATTCCCAGCAACCCCAAGCGTTCCCGCAACGTTGCGATCATGTGCCTTGCGGGAACACGTCTCGATTATGAAACCCCGTTACCGCGAGAACACGCTTCCAAACCGAGCGCCGGCTCAATCGATGACCCGGAAATTCAGGCTTACTTCAAGGGTGGTTATGCGGCGATGCGCCCTGGACTGACCGACGGTGCGCGCCGACCTGAAGATCAGGATATCGATGGGGTTTCTGCCGAGGTGCTGTATCCCGGCTGGTTCCCGATGTTTGGTCTACCCGACCTCGATCTCCTGGTTGCGCTGCAGGAGAACTACAACAACTGGATGCACGGGCTGCAGGTTTCCTCAAAAGGTCGTCTTGTTGGTCTGGCGGCACTACCAGTGCAGGATCCCGCTCGAGCCGTCACCGAGCTTGAACGTGTCATCAAGCTTGGATTGAAAGGCATCGTTATCCCTTCCAACGCGCCAAAGGGTCGCAAGTACAGCGATGACGAATATGAACCCATGTGGGCGCTTGCGGAGGAAGCGCGCTTGCCAATTGCGTTCCACGTGGCGTGTATGTCACATGCGCCTGATTGGTTGAAGGCCAGTTCCACGCGCGATCCGATCGTTCAGTACGCTGGTTCTTCTGCCCTCATACATGACACATTGATCGAGCTGATGGTGCGCGGTGTGTGTGCAAAACACCCCAATCTGAAGTTTGTCCTCGCTGAGTTTAATGCGGGTTGGGTCGCACATTGGCTCGACAAGGTACAACAAGGCTGGGCACGTGAGTACGCCAGAGATTCATCCAGCACCCCACCGGTTGACGTACTCGAAATCTGGAAGCGTCAGTTCTACGCCACCATCGAAGATGACACAGCGGCCCTGCGCACACGTGACATGATTGGTGAAGAAACCCTGCTGTGGGGTTCAGACTATCCCCACACAGACTCTACATGGCCGTGTTCTACCCAGGTACTCGACGAGATGTTCGAAGACTACTCGCCGGAGACACGCGACAAAATTACTCGAACTAATGTCGCCAACCTCTACTCACTTTAGTCCGACAGTTTCCGATTCCGCTTCTGCGGAACCGAGATATCATGACGATGCAGTAAGTAGAAGGGTTTATGCAGCCATCCAATAAAATCCCGCTGAGGACCAAGTTAGCTTTTGGTATAGGTGCAGCCGGTGAAAACGTAGCGGTCTTCGGTTTTTCATCGTTTGTCTTTTTCTACTACAGCCAGGTGTTGGGCCTACCCGGCACGCTGGCGGGGTTGGCGGTAACTGCCAGCCTGATCATCGATGCGGTCACCGACCCGCTCATGGGCGCCATTTCAGATAGGTGGCGGTCCCGCTGGGGGCGACGTCACCCGTTCATGGTGGCTGCTGCGATCCCGGTCGCGATCAGCTTTTTCTGCATCTTTTCGCCGCCGCAAGGCTTAAGCGAATGGGCGCTCTTTGCCTGGCTGACTACTTTTTCAATTCTGATGCGCTTGTTTGTCACCATGTTCAACATCCCTCACCTTGCCTTTGGTGCAGAGATGTCCGAAGACTACCTGCAGCGTTCGGTGATTATGAGCTACAACGCAATTTTCGCCTGGGTGGGGGGCGCCGGAATCTTCCTGCTGGCCCAGCTGGTCTACTTCAAATCTACCGAAGCATACGACAACGGCCTGCTTAACCAGTTCGCCTATCCTGAGTTCGGTCTGGCGGCCTCGTTTTTAATCGTTTCTGGCCTGCTTGCGTGCAGCTGGTTTACCCGTGATCGCATCCCCCTGCTCCCCAAGGTGAGCGAAAGCTCATTGGGCATCGATCCTCAAGCCATGTTTGCTGAATTGTTTGAAGTACTGCGCAACCGCAACTATCTGATGCTGCTCCTGGGACTTCTGTTCCTGGCGGTCACGCTGGGTACACGCGCGACGATCGAACTGCATATGAATACCTACTTCTGGGAGCTGGTTCCGGCTGAACTGGCATGGTTTCCACTCGGTTCCGGCATAGGTTTCATTCTCGCCTTTATTCTCATCAAGCAGCTGCATGCGTTTTTTGACAAGCGCGGCACAGCGGTTGGCTCTCTGATTTTGCTGGCATTTTTTGCAACCGCGCCTGTCGCAGGTCGATTTCTGGATATGTTTCCAGGCAACGATCATGCCTCCCTGTTACCCCTGCTGGTGTTCTTCTCCGGCGCCGGTTACTGCGTGTTCGCGATCTTAAATATCTCGGTCATGTCCATGCTCGCTGATATCGCTGATCAGCACGAGTTAAAAACAGGCAATCGCCGAGAAGGCATGTTTTATTCTGCACGCACCTTTTTCGCCAAGGCCACAACCGCGCTGGGCGCGTTGGTTGGCGGCATCGCAATAGATGTCATCGAATTTCCTGTGGGCGCAGAGCCAGGCACGGTACCGGACGACATCCTGGTGCAGCTAGGGATGCTGGACGGCCCCATTGCCGTGATACCGGGTCTGATCGCTATCTACTTCTACGCACGTTATACAATCACCCGCCAGGAGCACGCTGAGATTCGCGAGGCTTTGAACGCCAAAGCAGAGGGCCCCTGACCATTTTTTTCGTGACCTGACGCACAGTAGAAACCCGGACCCACAATTGTGGGACTGGTCACCCATCCTTTCCCCACTAAATTTTCGCTCCGTATTCCAACGTGTTTAAGGAGCGAACATGAACCAATACCTGCCTATCGTAGTAACGATGCTGGTGGCCCTGATGATGTCCGCGTGTGACAGTGATTCGAGCCGACGAATCGCGTCTCCTACCGCGGGTGCCATTACCACAAGCGACGGCCAGGTCGGCGTTGCCATATCCGGTGAAACCCTGTCAGTCACATCGGGTGGTCAAGCGCCCTTCGCATGGACCGTAACTACCGGCGCCCTCCCGGACGGGCTCTCGCTTTCCTCAACTGGCGAACTGAGCGGCATCCCAACCCTCGCGGGCACTTATTCATTTACCGTCACCGTAACGGACAATGGCGGACGCACGGGAATGGTGGACGGCTCGATCACAATCATCGAGGCGGCACCGCAGGCAGCCAGTGTCGCAACCTCCAGTGGCGAAGTGGGTCTGGCAATCACTACCGAGACCTTGTCTGTAACATCAGGTGGACGACCTCCGTTCAGCTGGACTGTGACCAGCGGGGATCTACCGCCTGGGCTTTCTCTCGCATCCAGCGGCACTTTGGGTGGCACGCCCAGCGCTGCAGGCAACTTCACCTTTACGGTCACCGTTACTGACGAAAATGGTGAGACCGGAAGTGTCGATGGTGCGATTAACGTTGTCGAAGCGAGCCCCCGGATCACAACAACTAATCTGCCAAATGGCCGTGAAGACGATGTGTACACCACCACACGCATTACCGCCGACGGCGGAACACTGCCCTTGACCTGGACTGCAACCGGACTGCCGCCCGGCCTTGCCTTGAGCGATAGCTTCCTCCAGGGCACACCGACCGCGTATCAACCCGACGCATACATAGTGACAATTACGGCAACGGATGCCATCGGTCGCACGGCGACCATCGAGCTCGATCTAACAATCGCAATACCCGAATTTGCGACCGCAGTTGTTGATGCGGACTATCACGGTGACGGTATATTTGACGATCAGATCATCAACACGTATTCCAATGAAACCGGACAACTCTTGAGCGCGGAATGGGTGGGCAACTACAGGCTCGAATTTCAGTACAACACCGATGGACACCGGGTTTTGAGGGAACGCTTCAATACTTCCGGCGCACTAGAGTCGCTCGAGCGTCGTATCTTGAACGCAGACGGTTCAATCAACACCCTGCAATACGATGACGATGCCGACGGGACGATAGATAACAACCGATCATTTGCATACACAACCGATGGCGACATCAGCCTCGAGTTCTTTGATGCCGACAACGACGGCAGTCAAGATCGGATTGAGCAGACGCAGTACCAATTGCCGAGTTTCATCCAATACCAGCAACGCGATGAGGGGATAGACGGCAGCTACGAATGGGTGTTGGAAGTTGACTACCCGAACACTGCCAGCGACAGAGAGTTCGAGATACGCAGGTCGAGATTGATTTCAGGCAACTATCGTACCGACACCGTTCACGTCACATGGACTGACAATGCGGACGGCACGGTAACCCGCACAGCCAGAGGGGACAACAACAGCGATATGACCGATGATTGGATCGAGTATCAAACGATCATCCGCGATGGATTAAATGACAGCCAACGACGTACGCTGCTCTCTGCGGTGGATCGCGACAACGGCGCAGACTCAACCATCGACGTGCGTGTAAGGCGCACCTTTAACGCGCTGGATCAGATGCTTACCGAAACTCGCGATAATGACGGCGACGGAATCTATGAGTTGTCACTGACACGAACGCTGAACTCGGAGAACAACGTTGAAGATGTCTCCTGGCTGCTTGATGGAGTATTGGTTCAGCAACATCGCGTCACATACGACAACTGGCACCTAGGACGCGAACCACGATTCGATACTGACGCGTTCACCATCGAATAAAGTCACTCCCGCGGGCAACTTCAGCTATTCCCTGAGCAAGCAACTCGGACACTGGCTGAAGTTGCCCCGCGTTCCCTTCTAACGCTCGCACTGTAAATACCGACGCTTCAGGTGGTTGAGGAACGCATCCGCAGAGAGCGTTGAGCCTGTCACCGTCTGCATCAGCTGACTTTGATCAAGCAGGCGACCGCGGTTATGCACATTCTTCCGCAGCCACGCGAGAATGTTTTCGAAACTGCCCTGCCCCACCTGAGCTTCTGCATCCGGAATTTCCTTTTCCATGGCTGCGTACAATTGTGCAGCGGTCATCGCACCCAGCGTGTAGGTCGGAAAATAACCGAAAAGCCCGGCCGGCCAGTGAACATCCTGCATACAGCCGTCCGCATCATTTCCTGAGGTCGAAAGTCCCAGATAAGATTGCATCTTGGCGTTCCATGCCTCGGGAATGTCATCAACGGACAGACTGCCGTCAATGAGCGCCTGCTCAAGCTCAAATCGCAGGACAATATGCATCGGATAAGTCACCTCATCTGCGTCCACGCGAATAAATCCTGGCTGCACGCGGGTGACAGACCGATGGAGGTTCTGCTCCGACCACGCATCGTCATCTCGACCAAATTTCTCGCGGAGCACAGGGGCGGCAAACTGAATAAAAGAGCGCGAGCGACAGAGCTGCATTTCTATGAATAGCGACTGGCTTTCATGGGTTGCCATCGAGAGCGCTTCACCCACCGGTTGGGAACGCCATTCTCCGGGCAGCCCCTGCTCATACAGGGCATGACCTGTTTCGTGCAGAACCCCCATCATCGACTGACGAAAGTCGTCTTCGTAGTAGCGCGTAGTAATACGCACATCGTCGGGCACACCGCCGCAGAACGGGTGATGGCTCACGTCCAAGCGGCCGTGCTCGAAGTCAAAACCCAGCGCCTGCATAAACTGCATGCCTACTGACTTCTGATCCTCTACCGGAAACGGGCCCGCAAAATCGAGTAACTCCTCATCCGCCTGACGCGCCACAATCTCGCCGAGAAGATTTGGAATTGCCGAGCGCAACGGCTCGAACAGTTCACTGACTTTGGTCGCTGTCAGCCCGGGCTCATATAGATCGAGCAATGCATCGTAGGGATCCAAATTGGCGCCGTCGGCCCTGCACTGCGCTTCCTCTCGCGTCAGACGCACAACCTCAGCCAACAAAGGTGCCTGATCGTGCCAGTTGTTTTCCGCCCTGTGCACCCGCCATGCCTGCTCACACCGCGATCGCGACTCCGATGTCGCGCGCACCAAATCCTCGGGTACCGCACTGGCAAGACGGTGACTCCTTGCCATCTGTGCAAGATTCGCCCGCTGCCACTTATCCAGTGACTCTTCAGCCGCTGCAGCCAGCCAATCACTCAACCGTGGGTCAGTTTTCTTTTGATGGCTGAGAACGCTGAGCGTTGCCATGGCACTCGCTCGTGCTTCTCCACCACCAACCGGCATCATGGCCGCCTCATCCCAGCCGATAATTGCTGCTGCATGGCCGAGATCGTTAAGTTCGGCGTAATGACGCTCTAGCGTTTGATAGCTCATCGCTGGGCCTTGTTAAAAAAGTGGTGCAACATTGTGCAAGGCTGTGCGCAGATAGCAAAGTCCCTCTCGTTATGGATGAGCAGAAATGCACGAGCGGAACTTATCGACCTACCGTCTGTCTTACCCACAAGCAAGCGGAACAAGAATCAGGCGGGTGAGAAAACAACAAGTGGGGCAAACGCTGGTCCAACTAATTCTATGGTCAGCAGCACTGGTCCTCAGCGCAAACGTAAAAGCTGAGGAAGCCCAACATGCGATCGATGACCATGCCGTCTGCGCGCCCAATGGCATTGCAGTCGGGGGGTACGATGTGGTTTCCTACTTTGACAGCGGGCTCTTGATGGGCAGCGCAACCATAACGCACAAACACAACAACCTGACCTACCAGTTTGCCAACCAAGAAAACCTGCAAAAGTTTGTTAAGTCTCCCGAAGACTTCTTACCGAAATACCGCGGCTGGTGTTCGGCAACCCTTTCCATGGGCCGGCTTGCCTGCCCGGACTTTGCCAACTACAAAATTGAAAACGGCGCGCTGCTCCTCTTTGAGCGTATCGGATTTTCAAACGGTTTGGATATGTGGAACGCAGACCCAGTTACCGCCAGTAGAAATGCCAACGCCCACTTCGAGCGCCTGATCGATGAGGCACGGAGTTCCAAACCGCACACTGAGTAGTCTCTTGCGCAGGCTTCTGATCGCTACCCTGCTATTGCTGGCAGGCTGCGACGATTCCCCTGATCTGCGAATTGGATGGGTAACCACCGAGCCTAATCCTGCTGTCGGTCAAGCCATGATCGATGCGGTGAATCAAGACGGCATCGAAGTGATCATCTTCGACGACAAGGACGCACTGCGGGACGCTCTCGCCACACGTCAGATCGATCTCGCCCTCATGGAAAACCCCGAGAGGAACGATCCTGAACTGCGGGCGTTAATGTCAGTTTTTGAATCTGTGCTGCACGTGTTGGTAAAGAAGGAAGGTGACGGTTGCCCATCAGCCCCGCTCGCACAGCAACTGGTGGGCGCAAAAATCTATGCGGGGCCAAAGGGCAGCGCAGGGCATCGCGTGCTGGAAATCCTCGCCGCTGGCGGGCTTGTCCCCCCAATGGCGGAACTGCAACTTCTCGATACACCATTCGGCGATCCCGCGGAGGTTTATTTCATATTTGGTGGAATACTGAGCGAGGATGCAGTCAGTCGCCTGGACGGCTTCTGCTTGCGATCGCTGGACGATCCCGCTGCTCTGGGCGCCGGCTCCACCGTTGAGGGCCTGGCACTTCGTCACCGTCAACTTGAACCATTTCTAATCCCACGCGGGCTCTACTCATCCCTCACCTCGGAACCCACACTGACGGTGTCCATAAAATCGATTTTGGCAACACATGCTCAGCTTGACGACGATACGGCCTACCAGATAGTCGAAACGACGAGCGAAATCGGCCCTACTATTCGTCAGTTGTATCCGCTCGCGAATTTTGATTTCAGTCAAGACATCGCCAATACAACGATCAGCTTGCAGTTTCACCCTGCCAGTCTGCGTTTTCTCAATCGAGACGCTCCCGGCTACATCGAGCGTTACGCGGAGGTTCTCGCATTCAGTGTCACTTTGCTCGTAGCTTTGGTGAGCGCCGGGGTCGCGCTCATCGGTCAACGTCGGCGCAATCGCAAAGATCGCCTGGACGACTATTTTGTGCGCGTCATGGATATCCGTTCTCGTTGGGAATCCGGTACGACTGATCGTGATTCAGCGTTGGCAGAAGCACACGCCTTGCAAGCAACAGTCATTCAACTTCTGGTTGATGAGCGCATCGATGCAGATCAGGCGCTGGTCTCCTTCCTGCTGGTTTCCAACAACCTGATGTCCGAAGTGAGCGCGGCGCAGAACTGATGCATCGATTAATTGAACCTTGTGTGCTGTCTCATCAGTTCCTGCGCCACCCTGGGCTGATCAAAGCCGGGTCGAAATCGCCCACGAAAGAAACCTTGCGGGTCGATGATCGAAAACGTGGCTGAATGGGCCACGCTGTAATGCCCCAACGTCTTAGCAATCCCGAACTGAATACCGAGGGGTTGCGTGAGTTGACGCAGCTCGCTAACTTTTCCTGTCACACCTCTGATGTCTTGATGAAAGGCGCTCACATAACGCGACAGTTCCGCGCGTGCATCTCGGTCCGGGTCTACCGAGACAAAAACGTACTGCAGCTCAGGCGCAACACGTGAGTCATCGATCAGGTCAGCCAGCCTCGATAGTTCAGCCAGACTCGTAGGACAGATATCAGGACAGTGGAGGAACCCAAACACAACGATGGTCCACTGCCCTTTCAAGGATCGTTCGTCAAAGAGGCCGTTTTCGTCCGAGAGAGAAAACGCTGCGACCGCGCGAGGCGTCTCCAGCCACTCAATTGCTGGACGTTTTTGTGGCTCCGGAGACAAGTAAGCCAACGCAAGGCCAACACCGATGCCCGCTGCCAAAGCTCCGGCAAGGGCTGCCGCCTTAATCAGGATCACCCTCCGGTCGGAAACTATTTGCCAGCAACATCGCACTCAAGATCGCAGGCAGAGTTACACCCGCAAAATCTTCCACAAGCGCTTCCGGACCACAAATACCGACAACAACTTCCCACACGTGGAAAACGGCATGAAAAACCAGCCAGGCTGTGGGTACCAACCACAACTGAAATCTGCGTTTCGCGTAAAGCCCCCCATAGATGAATACCGCGCCCGTCAACAGGTAAATAAAGCCCACGTCACGGATAAAGTGCTGGTTAAAAGGCCCCCGATCAGGCACCCCAGGGACAGCCCAGTACCAGGGCTCGGGGGCTACGGCCATATACACACCGTTAGCCAGTAACAGAACGCCAAGTACAAGCGCTATACCGGTGACCACCTTGTTTAACATCAGTCATGCTCCTTCAGCAGATTTGCAGGGCTACGGTTAGCTCGCGAGCGCAGCGTCGCGGTTTGGTACCAGAGACACCTCATTGACTTGAATCTTACTGCACGCCTGACCGTACCCTAACGCGTATTTAAGTGCCGGATAAACCCGGCAGCAGCTGATGGCATAACCGATGGCGATCAATCCGCGTTTACCCCACCTTGCCTCAATTTCTTCACGTAATTCATCTGCGGCCAAATCGTGGGTCAGTACCAACTCTGTGAAGCGGACAACTAGCGCGACCTCCTGCGGCAATCGGGCTGTATCACCATCAATGATGGCTCGGATAATGCCGGCATCAACCTTGGCCTCCAAGGCCATGTTCACAACAAGCTGCGTACAGGGTCCGCAATCGTCCCAGATGATCGTGCGCAGGCGCGCGGCATATGCAATTTCAGCTGGCAGATCCGCTTTGTGAGAAGACATGGTCTGGAAACCGGAAAACTTCAAGAACGCCGCCTGATCCGTGGCCAGGATTTCCTGCATATAACCGACGTCGTAGTCATACCGGCGCTGCATCGCCAGGAGCATCTTGTTGAGCAGATATCTAATCATTCACACCACCTTTTGTTTGTTGAGCAAAGCGTTGCTATTCAAACTAAAGACGCCTGAGCTCAGGAAAGTGTGACGATGCGATTTAGGCTTTGTTTTTCAGCGGCTCGAATTTAAATCCCTCATATCCTGCTTCCGTAACAGAATTGAGTTGATCAAAGTAGTGAGAGCCCCGCAGGTGAGCGAGAAACTGTCGCGGTTTCCCTGGGATGTTAGCGCCCATGTACCAGGAATCTGTCCTGGTATACAGCGTCTGGTGGGCAGCCTCGGTAATCTCGGCATCCCAGCGATCGGATGCTTCATCTGTCGGTTCCATCGCGCCGAACTCGTTTGCATCGAGGTGGCGAATACAATCCGCAATCCAGTCCGTGGTTCGTTCCCCACCTAAAGGCATCGTGTACAAAACGCCGGGAGAGGTCGGCCCATGAATCATGAAAAGATTTGGAAAGTCCGCAATGGTAGTGCCCAGGTACGTTTTAAATCGTTCAGACCACTTTTCCTCAAGGCTGATACCACCACGGCCTTTAGGATTGATGTTGAGCATCGATCCTGTAACCGCGTCAAATCCTGTCGCCAGAACCAGCATATCGATGGGGTGTTCGCCTTGCTGTGTTTGTATCCCTGTTTTAGAAAACGATTGTATGGGGTCTTCACGCAGGTCGACCAATGAAACGTTGTCCCGGTTGTAAGTCTCAAAATAACCGTTATCCAGGATCAGGCGTTTGGTGCCAAAGTGATAGCTGGGAATCAGTTTTTCAGCTGTGACCGGATCATCCACGATCTCGCGGATTTTTCCACGCACAAAGTCAGACACCTCGTTGTTCAAATCCTCATTCATCAACACGCCACCGAAGCTGTTGATCGACAGATGAATACCGCCCTCTTCCCACAGATCTTCGTAGATTGCGCGACGCTCTTCGGGCGTGAAGTCAGAAGCACTGCGGCGAATGGTTTTAAACGGCCAGCCGCCGCGCCGGTACATGGAAGTACGCAGTTCATCCCAGTTGTTCCGATATTCCCTGAGCTCGTCCTGCGTTAACGGACGATTCCGCGCGGGCAATGAGTATTGCGGCGTGCGTTGAAAAACCGTGACATGTTCAGCGGTCTTGGCAATTTCGGGAATGGACTGGATACCCGACGAACCGGTGCCTATGACAGCAACACGTTTACCGGCAAACGACACCTCCTGGTGGGGCCACCTACCGGTGTGATAAGTCTCACCGGCAAAATCCGCAATTCCCGGATAATCGGGCATATTGGCGACAAACAAGGCACCGGTTGCACAGATCAGGAACTGGGCGGTCGCCAGCTCACCCTGGTCTGTTTCTATCGTCCAGCGCTGCCGTTCTTCGTCGTAGCGTGCGTCGGTGACCCAGGTGTTGAACTGGATGTCCCGCTCAAGATCGTATCGATGAGCAAAATGCTCAAGATAGGCCAGCACAGCAGCCTGCGAGGTCTGGGTTTCGGTCCACTCCCAATCGTCAACCAGCTCCTGGTCGAATGTATAGGCATAAAATGGGCTGCTGGGTGCGTCCACTCGTGCACCGGGATAACGGTTGTACCACCACGTGCCACCGACTCCACCAGCGCCATCAAACACGCGAACGTTCAGTCCCATCTCATCGCGCAGATGTTTGAGCGCGTAGAGGCCACTGAAGCCTGAACCGATAACTATTGTGTCGTACTCGTTTGTACTATCTGCCATGTTCACTGCCCTGCTTAGTACCTGAATCTGCTCGGTTAGTTTACGGTATTACGCCAGTCGCGTTTCACCTTCTTGGCCAGACTCCACTTGTGTACCTCGGTAGGACCATCGTAAATACGAAAAGCACGCACCTCCCGAAACACCTGCTCAACGATGGTGGCATCCGTCACACCCGTACCTCCCATCACCTGGACACAACGATCCGCAATACGCATCAACGCCTCTGATACCGCAACCTTGGCCATCGAACTTTCGGCCGTACCCAGCTCGCCGCTATCCAACACATCGGCACACCAGTCGATCATCAGCTCGGCCTGTTTAATGTCGATCAAATTCTCGGCGAGCATAAATCCCACACCTTCATGATCGACCAAAGCCTTGCCGAACGCTTCGCGACGACACGCGTAGTCGGTCGCAATCTCATTCGCCCTAATGCAGGAGCCCAGCCAACGCATACAATGAGACAACCGCGCGGGTGACAAGCGAATCTGCGCGTACCTGAAACCTTCACCCGCCTCGCCCAGCATCTGATTTCTGGGGATGCGCAGATTGTCGATGTTCACGGTGGCGTGCCCGCCCGGCATGGAAGAGTCGATGGTGTTTGGCACATCCTCAATCTGTATGGCGGGATCAGGGAGGTCCACCAGGAACATACACGCCCCGTCTTCTGCCTTCGCCATGACAATCCCGACCCGCGCGCCATTTGCACCGGTAATAAAACACTTACGACCATTTACAACCCAATGGTCGCCATCCAGGTGACAGGTGGTCTGCATCATGGAAGGGTCGGAACCAGCACCCCCTTCAGCAGCGGGTTCCGTCATGAAAAACGCTGAGCGCGCATGACCTTCCACCAGAGGTTTCAGGAAACGCTCTTTTATTGACTCGTCGCCGACCTTACCCAGGAGATACATGTTGCCTTCATCCGGCGCCATCGTATTACACGCAAGCGGACCCAGGGGTGACAGGCCGGTGCGGATGAGTACCTGAGCGGTCTCACGCTGAGTCAGGTGCCCACCGTCAGGGAGTATGTGTGGTGTGAGTACCCCGGCTTCCCGCGCTTTGTCGCGCATCTCGTGCACCAGTTCATCGGTTGGACAATTGTGGTGATCACGTCGCTCATCTTTTTCGTAAGGCACGACCACCTCGCGAACAAAAGTTTCGACACTTTCGGCAATCGCAGCCGTGCGCTCAGGGCCTGCACCCTGGGTTTCATTACTCATGAATTCTCCGTTACTAATTTAGCGCCGCGGCTTTGTCAGCGCCGCGGCTTTGTCTAAAGGTGCGGCTTTAATCTAAGCAGCAGCTCGATTCAGCGCCTGCCCCGGCAGTTTCTGTACTTCAGGCATCACTTCACTCGCAAAGAGACGCATGCTCGCCTCCGCCGCGTCATAGGGCATGCCGGCAAAGCTGAAGACACCATTGTAGGCGCCTGCGCCTACCCGTGCCGTAAATGACTTGATCTTGTCATAACACATCTCCGGCGTGCCCCAGACCTGGATACTCATGAAGAACTCTTCCATCGCATCCTGACTTTCCTTCACGCTCTCCTGCACTGCGACGTACGCCTCGTACCCCTTGGTGCTTTTCATGTGATCCCCGGCAAGCTCGTAGTGCTTAACCACCGTCTGGTAATAGCCGCCAATGTACTTACGGGCAAACTCTTCCGCGCGGCCGGCGTCTTCATCACAGAAAGTCCAACCGGCGAGAATGGTCTCAGGTGCTTCCTCTCCATTCACCTCTGCATACGTTGCCCGGTAACCGGCAAGTTCTTTCTCAACACTCTCCCAGGGCTTCTGCGGCACGATCAGAATGCCAACACCCAGGCGCGCCATGATCTGCGACGATTCGGGAGAGACCGCAGCAGCGTACGTGCGGCCGCGAAAGCTCTTAAACGGGGCCGGGCGAATGTCACGTCGAGGCTGCTTGATCAGATCACCATCAAATTCACAGTAGCCTTGCTCCAGACCCTCCAGAATCATCTGTGCCGATTCGGTGAAGTATTCGCGCGACACGTTCATGTCACGATTAAAGCCCTCAAATTCGACCCGACCTAGTCCTCGTCCAATACCTAACACCATGCGCCCATCGGACATGTTGTCCAGCATGGAGATCTCTTCTGCCACACGCATCGGGTCATGCCAGGGCAGAACGATCACCATAGACCCCAACTGCACATCCGCATTACGTCCTGCCCAGTAGGAGAGAAACTGTGTCACATCTGGACACATCGTGTAGTCGGTGAAGTGATGCTCCACGGACCAGATAGATTGGAAACCGAGATCTATCGCAAGATCACCAAGTTTCAGCTCATGTCGATACACATCCCGGTCTGAAAGCGCCGGGTCTGTGCCTTGAAATATGAGTGCTGCACCTACATCCATTTGTATCCTCCCCAGGTTCTACATGGTTGACGTATATAGTAAGTTGATTAGTGTCAGGCAGCCATACCTCTCGATCAAAACCGGCAGGAGAACTCATGCAGATTGGTCTTTCAACTTTTCCGACCACCTACGCGATTACTCCAGTAGAACTGGGTCGTGAACTGGAAGCACGTGGCTTCGACTCTTTGTGGACCGTGGAGCACACGCACATACCCGCTTCCCGTCAAACGCCGTATCCACTGGGTGGAGAGCTGCCGAGCATTTACTGGGAGAGCTTCGAACCCTTTACCTATCTGGCCCAGGTCGCAGCCATAACTGACACGCTCAAAGTGGGCACCGGCGTATGCCTTGCCGCGCAACACAATCCTCTGGCTCTGGCCAAGCGCGTCGCGTCGCTCGATGCGCTTTCCAGCGGACGCTTCCTGTTTGGTGTTGGCGCCGGCTGGGTAGGCGAGGAAATGGCCAATCATGGCCTTGCGTATGAGGACCGCTGGAAGGTTCTGCGTGAGTGTGTCCTCGCCATGCAGGCCTGCTGGACAGAAAAAGACGCTGAGTTTCACGGTGAATTTATCGACTTCGATCCAGTCTGGGTTGAACCCAAGCCTGTCAGTCAGCCGCACCCACCGGTTTACATCGGTGCGACTTCAACCTGGGCGATGGAGCGCATCGCCGAATACGCACAGGGTTGGTATCCGGTCCAGGTGCCGGAGTTTGATGAGCGGTTGGATCAACTGAAGGCAGCCTGTGCCGCGCGGGGTCGAGATATCAAAGAAATCGACATCTCCCTTCTGACAATGATCACAGAAGAAGCACAACTGGTCGCTCTGGCTGAAAAAGGCATCAACCGCGTCGTGTTATCCCTGCCCACCGCTGACCGTGATGAGAGTTTGAAGGTGTTGGATAGCTACGCCCAGGCTGTGGAATGGGCTGCTTCTATCAGCTGAATCACTGTGCCAGGCACAAAATTTAGGGGCTTGGACGTGCTCAATTGTCGTGGGACAATCCAGGGACACTCTTAATGGGAATGGGTAGATGAGTGAAGCAACACAGCTGGATATGGCGTCGGAGAAGATCAATCTGGCGGAACCAGGGCGGTTCCAGGATGAGACAATTCTGCCGCTTTTTGCAGAACTGCGGGAAAATCAACCCATCCACTACTGTGAAGACAGCCCGTATGGGCCCTTCTGGTCGCTGCTGAAATACGACGATATCCAGCGTGTCGACAAAGACCACGAACGTTTCTCATCAGACGCCCACCTGGGCGGCATCATGATCGACGATGAAATTGTGGGCGATCCCAACAGCGACTTCTTTGTTGCCAGTTTCATCACGATGGACCCGCCCAATCACGGCCCGCAGCGTAAAGCCGTGAACGATATCGTGCGGCCTGTAAACCTGATGTCGTTTGAGTCGCTCATTCGCCAACGTGCACAAAAAACGCTGGACGAACTGCCTGTCGGCGAACCTTTTGACTGGGTGGAACGCGTTTCCATCGAGCTGACCACGCAAATGCTTGCGACACTGTTCGATTTTCCCTTTGAAGAACGTTACAAGCTTACGCGCTGGTCTGATGTCACAACGGCTGAAACAGGGTCACCCCTGATCGAAAGCCAGGAAGCACGCATCGCAGAACTGCTGGAGTGTCTCGAGTACTTCAAGGAACTGCGAGAACACCGTAAAGAAGGTCCAGCGGGCATCGATCTACTCACTATGCTTGCTCGTGATGCCGCGACCAAAGACCAACCGGACACACAGTTCCTGGGTAACCTGATGCTGCTGATCGTGGGGGGGAACGACACCACCCGCAACTCCATGAGCGGCTCTATCAATGCCTTCCATCAGTATCCGGAGCAACTGGACATCCTGAAGGCAAACCCAGACCTGTTGGCCAATGCCGTCTCCGAGATCATCAGATGGCAGACACCGTTGTCGCATATGCGCCGCACAGCTGCCACGGACGTACAGATCGGCGACCACACCATCCGCAAGGGTGACAAGGTAGTGATGTGGTACTACTCAGGCAATCGCGACACCGACATATTCGACTCGCCGGATGAGGTAAACATTCAGCGCAAAAACGTGCGCCAGCATCTGTCGTTCGGATTTGGTGTACACCGTTGCCTGGGCATGCGTCTGGCAGAGCTGCAGCTTAAGATTCTGTGGGAAGAAATTCTTCAACGCTGGTCCCGCATAGAGATAGTCGAAGAACCGAAGCGAGTGTTCTCGAATTTTGTCAACGGCTACACTGAAATGCAGGTGAAAATTCACCCGAAGTAGGCAGGCTTAGTCGCGCCAACGCGAATCGTTCAAGAAGTTCTCGCGTGTTATCTCAAATATGACGTGGACATAACCCACATCATTCAGATAGCGCGTCTGAGTTTCTTCTCGTAGCTGTCCACCAATCTTCTCCATGGCGCGCATCGAGATCGCGTTGGTTTCTCCCACCCAGAAAACAACCGTCTCAACGTACTGAAAAGCGTGTTCCAGCATAAGCCGCTTAATTTCTTTGTTGTATTCGCCGCCCCAATGCGAGCGTGCAAGAAACGTCCAACCGATCTCCACTTCACTCAAGCTTTCATCAAGACCGTGGTAGCGACTGGATCCGATGATGCGCTCGCTCTGTTTATCAACAAAAACAAACGCTGAACCGCTTTGCACGGCACCGTCAAAAAACTCTCTGAACACCGGCTCCCGGTAACGATCGTGCGCCGGATGTACGCGCCAGACCTCTGGATCTGATGCAGCAGCGAACAAGCCTTCCCAATCATCTGCCACAAGCGGTCTGACAACCACCTTCTCGCTGGTCAACGTTGGTTGAAAATCAAATTCCACGGATTTTACTCGTCAGCACATAAGCGGGCGCGCATCGTATGCCTAGTCTGAACGGGTATCAAGCGGCAAATCCCAAAGTGCTTTTGCTTTGCCTATTTAAGCGTATGATCGAGGCAGCCATATCGTTTCAGGGGGAGGATATGCTCAAACACGAGGACAATGAACTTCTCTGTCGTGTCGGTCCAGGCACACCCATGGGCAACTTCATGCGCCAGTTCTGGTTTCCTGCCTTGCCGGCACGCGAGTTCCCAGACAACGATGGTGAAATAAAACGCATGCGCCTGCTTGGTGAGAATCTTGTGATGTTCCGCGATACCAACGGCAACATGGGCGCACTGGCTGAGGCTTGCCCGCATCGTGGCGCCAGCCTCTACTTCGGCCGCAACGAATGCGAAGGCATTCGCTGCCCCTACCACGGGTGGAAGTTTGACGTGACCGGCAAATGCGTCGATATGCCCACCGAACCTGCTGACAGCAACTTCATTACCAAAGTCCGTGCACGTGCCTATCCGTGTCGCGACGTGAACAAAATGGTTTGGATCTACATGGGACCTCGTGAAGTCCCACCGCCTCTGCCAAATTTTGAAGTCAACACGTTACCGTCCAGCCACGTGTCCGAGCCCAACGTGATGATGGAAGAAGCCAACTGGCTGCAGAATATGGAAGGCGATCTGGATTCTGTACATCTGGATTGGGTGCATAAACGTCTGAGTAAGGACGCACCACCCCCACCGCTTGGTACGCACGGTTTTTACAACCCAGACCCAACTCCGGCAAAGCTGGATGTCAGACGCACTGAATACGGTGCGTTTTATTCCGCAAAGCGCGACATGGATGCGGAACAGGACTGGCATAGAATCAATCAATTCATCTTCCCGTTCTTTACCATGATTTCCGCCGGTCCGGCGCTCAACTTTCGCTCCTTTGTGCCATTAGACGATCACCACGCGATGCTGATCACCCAGGCTGCGTATCCCGATCATCCCGTCCCAGAGGGCGTTGACCATACAATGATCCATGGCTTTGACGAGGTCGGCGGCTACATCGAACGCACCCACGATCCGCGCTCTTACTTCATGACCGTCGCCAATAAGCGCAACGACTACTGGCTTGATCGTGACGTACAGAAAGACCGGATGTTCTGCGGCATCCCATTTGTCATGAACCTGCCTGACCGCGCGATGACCGAACTGATGTGCAACCCTGACGGGGAGCCGATTTACGACCGCACCCAGGAGCATCTTGGCACGACCGACGTTTTTGTCATCGCTGTGCGGCGTCAGCTTCTGCAGGCGACCAAGGCATTTGCTGAATCAGGCGCGCTGCCACCCAATGTGGATGAACCGAATACAGGCCGGGTCAGGATGGGATCGTTCCTGCTACCTAAGGAGTGCGACTGGGTTGAGGAGACAGAGGCTCGCAGGTCCGCCGACGGCGGATTTCCGATTGCCAACGATGTACCGCTGATAATCGAGTAGGTATCAAGTTCGAGTAGTCATCAAAACAAGGAGCGTTGTTTGGCGGCCCAGTCGGTTGCTGCTTCAATTTGAGAGGCGAGCGACAGCAATTGCCCCTCCTCTCCCATAGCGCCTATAAATTGAACACCCACCGGTAATCCGTTGGCGGTCCAGTGCAGAGGTAAACTGATGGCCGGTTGACCGGTGCTGTTGGCCAGTGGTGTGTTGCACGCATAGCGAAATGTCTGCTCGGTCCATTCCATCGCCGAAACGTGCGGGTCATTCTGATCCAACATACCGTGCACGGGCGGCGGGGATCCCAGCGTACTGCTCATCAGCAGATCAAACCCCTCAAACGCTGCGGCTGTTTCACGGGTGAGGCGATTGACATAATCCAGCGCCGACAGGAGCGTTGTGGCGTTGCACGCTTTACCAAACTCAGCGGTGGTCAGTGTCACCGCCTCGAAGCGATCGGTATCTGGTGTACATCCCAAAGCTGCGCACGTTTGCTCAACAAAGTGGGCGTTAAACGCACACCAGATCACGTTGATATGTTCGGCGAACTCTTCAAAGTCGACCTTCACCGGCGATTCGATGACCGTGTGCCCGAGTGACTGCAGCAGTTCTGCTGCATTGGCTGCCGCCGCTGCATTTTCGTCGTGGATCGGTGTACCCAGAATAGAGCCTGGTTCATAGGCAATGGTTAACCTGCCCGGGGTCTGGTTCGCGGCTTCAAGAAAGGTTTGCGTTGGCGGCGCGATGATGTGCGGTGCGCCTGAATCAGGACCGGCCACCAGGTCCAAGAGCGCTGCACTATCCCGCACGCTGCGTGACACCGCAAACTCGATGGCGTGTGCAAACAGTGGGTCGCTCATGTCCGGCCCTGTGGGAATACGATCACGCGTCGGTTTGAGTCCGACCAGACCATTACACGAAGCCGGGACACGGATAGAACCGCCACCATCATTCGCGTGGGCCAGAGGTACAAGCCCGGCCGCCACGGCAGCCCCCGAACCCCCACTCGACCCGCCTGCACTATGTCCTGACTTCCAGGGATTGTGCACCGGTCCGAACGCAACCGTCTCCGTAGTTGCGTTGTAGCCCGCTTCTGGCGTTTGGGTGGTCCCGACTAGATGCAAACCCGCCGCTCTGAAACGCGCCATCAGGTTTGAGTCAGCTTCACTGGGCATGGCTGGCACCGCTCGCGAACCCGCCCGGCACGGCGCACCTGCGGCATGTAACACCAGTTCCTTGATCAGAAACGGAACGCCGCTGAAACTTTGGTTCTCTTCGTAGGTTTGATTTTCAAGCGTGGCGAGCACCGCGTTCAGCGCGGGATTTTTGTCCTCGATCGCCTGGCGCGCGTACGCGCCAACTTCCGCAGCCGAAACATCCCCATTTGCGATGAGCGCGGCAAGACCCAACCCATCGTAGCTTGCATATTCTTCGAAACGCATTGGCTCCCCCCCTTCTGTCCAGCTTCAATCTACCTTAGGCGAGGCACAATTCGCTTGTCCAGCACAACTATGCCTCGAACTCATGAGTGCGGTAGCATGTCTGCCTATAAGTAAAACACACACTCAAAGGGGGCTACTCATGAGCGAATCAGTTGTGGCAGAGACAAGTAAAAACGAAATTCAGCGCATACTGGAACTGCAACGCAAGGCGTATTTGGACGAAGGCGTGGTCACAAACGAGACACGGCATGATCGTCTTGAGCGCGCCATCCAGGTCGTGAAAAAACACGAGACCGCCTTTGTGGATGCGATGATGGCCGACTTTGGGCACCGCAGCGAACATCAGTCGCTGTTTACTGACATCGCCAGTTCCATCGGTCCCATGCGCCATGCACAGAAACATCTGAAAAAGTGGAACCGTCCCGAGAAACGTAAAACCGGCCCCTTCCCCTTGAACATCCTGGGCGCCAAGTCTCGCATCGAGTATCAACCTCTGGGCGTGGTCGGGGTTATCAGCCCATGGAATTTCCCGGTCAATCTGACGTTTACACCTCTCGCTGGCATTTTGGCCGCCGGTAACCGGGTGATGATCAAGCCAAGCGAATATACCCCGGCAACATCCGAGGCGATGGCGACTGCCATCCGCGAAGAATTTGATGAGTCAGAAATCGCGGTCATCCTTGGCGGACCACAGACCGGTTCAGACTTTTCCAGCACCGCGTTCGATCATTTGTTATTCACTGGGGCCACATCCATCGCTAAACATGTTATGCGGGCGGCTTCCGAAAATCTGGTTCCGGTAACACTGGAACTGGGTGGCAAATCACCTGTAGTCGTGGGACGCAGCGCCGATATGGACAAAACTGCAGACGCGATCATGGCAGGCAAGATGATGAACGCAGGCCAGATCTGCCTGGCACCGGATTACGTCTTTGTACCCGAAGAAAAGATGAAAGATTTTGTAGCTTCCAGTCAGCGGGCAGTGGCAAAGATGTTCCCTACTTTGCTCGACAATCCTGACTACACCTCGGTCATCAACGAACGGCACTACGAGCGTATCAATGCATACGTTGAAGAAGCCCGTACCAAGGGTGCAGAGGTTGTGGAGATCAATCCTGCGGAAGAAGACTTCCGCCAGCAGCCGAATCACAAGATTCCGCCAACCCTCGTACTTAACCCTGACGACGATATGGCGGTTATGCAGGACGAGATCTTCGGACCTGTCATGCCGGTGAAATCATACGATCAGGTGAACGAAGCCGTTAACTATATCAACGCCAAGGATCGCCCTCTTGGTCTCTACTACTTTGGTGATGACGGCAATGAGGAAGAACATGTTCTGTCTCACACCACCTCGGGCGGTGTCACCGTAAACGATGTGATCATGCATATCTCCCAGGAAGACCTGCCTTTCGGCGGCGTAGGACCATCCGGTATGGGCGCCTATCACGGCTTCGACGGGTTTAAGACTTTCAGCCACGCGAAGGCGGTTTTCAAGCAGACCAAACTGCCTATCGCTGAGATGGCAGGACTCAGACCGCCCTATGGCGAAAAGCTGTTGAAAGCTGTCCGCCAGCAAATGAACTAACCACAGGCAGCAGACAAGCCATGCCACGGATGCTCGAGGATGATGTCCGCGACTTTCTAGAACAACCCCACGTGGGTGTCATAGCAACCCTGCGTAAAAACGGCATGCCCTATTCCGTGCCCGTATGGTGGTTGCATGACGATGGCCAGTTCTGGCTGACCGGCACAACCAGTCGCATCTGGTGTAAACAGCTCAAAGAAGACGCCCGCTGTTCCCTGTGTATCGAGGCTTTGTCTCCAGTCGCGGGTTTCGTTTCTGTGGACTGCCATGCGGAGTGCCTGGAACGACCGGATTTCGATATCTGGCCCGTCAGCCGACGGCTGGCTGAAAAATATGTGAGCGCGGCAAATCCTGAGCAACCCGAGGCTGTGGATCGGTTTTTCGAAAACATGCAGACCGAACCGCGTCTGCTTTTCCGGCTGACCCCTGAAACCTGGCGCGCCATCGATATGCGCGTTTACCGAGGCAAGCGTGCAGACCGTGAGTATCAATCTGAACATGCGGGCAGCTAGTGTCCTGGCGTTTTTTACGTTCGGGTTAGCAACAATCGGGCAAACAGAAGCTAGTCAGCTTCCCAGTTCACCACGGTCCGATCGTGTTGAAGCCAACCACCGGACTCATCTCGAAAATGCTTTCAGGCAAGCGGGTGCCCAGTTGGGAACACCGATCTACATACGCATTTTCAAAGAGACTTCTGAATTGGAGCTCTGGATTGCGGTTGATGACAAGTTTGAGCTTTTTAAGACATACCCCATATGCACGTTCTCAGGTCGGTTGGGACCAAAGCTTCGTGAGGGCGACAACCAGAGTCCAGAAGGGTTCTACTACGTGACGCCTGCACGCATGAATCCGTGGAGCAGATTCCACCTGTCATTCAACTTAGGTTTCCCGAATGCCTATGACAGGCATCACGGCCGCACGGGTTCATATCTGATGGTACATGGGAACTGTGTATCCATTGGCTGCTACGCTATGACCAATGCTCGCATCGAAGAAATCTACTCTATCGCTGCAGCCGCGCTTCGCGCAGGCCAACCCTTCTTTCGCGTCCACGTATTCCCGTTCCGAATGGCCACCGATAGAACTCGTCAGGAACAGGGCTCACGCTGGTACGGGTTCTGGCAGAACCTGAAGGAAGGGTACGATTGGTTCGAAGCTCACCGCACGCCTCCTGATACTCAAGTTCAAAATGGTCGCTACGTGTTTCGCCTTTCCGAATAAAGCAGCCGATTAAAGCTGCCAGCTAAGGCAACCAGCGATCCATGCGTTTCACAGCGTTTTCAGCTGCGTTCGCAAATGAACGTACACGCGCCTGCAACAGCACTTTGCGCATCTCCGGAGTTCGGGTGTAAAGAAGCTCGGTTTCCCCCACGCGTTTCTCCCAGGCTTTGACAAACGTTTCCGCCCGTTCTTTGCGGCTGCCTAGTACCCGAGGAACGGCGTGGTAATCCTTGCGCAGGAAGCCGAAGCGCTTGGCCCTCCGGGTGATGAGGTAACGGGGATTATCGATGGGACCCAGCACATCTTCCATACAGTCCGCAAACACAGACTTCTCGTGAAATGTCCCTCCGGCAAGACTGACGTACACCGAACCCATGGAGTCAGTCTCCGATTTAACCTTGAGACGTCGCGGCGAATTTTCAAACTCTTCTACCGCACACAGCGCATCTCGTACAGCGAGCCCGATCTGGTGGACGGTGCCGTCTACAGGCAGATGTTTAAGTGCAAGACGCCCCGCTACAAACAGTTTCGGCAGGGACCACAGCAACGCGGCACCGATAAAAAAACCCAGAACCTGCAGATTTGGATACGAGAACGACGTCACTATCGCCAGCAGGATGGTCGCGTTTGCGATGACGTAGTAGAGCGTACGCCGCAGATGAAACGCGCGTACGGTCGGTGGCCTCTGCGGCGAAACGCTGGGCGCAATTTGACCGGTGTGACTCCCCCCTATCGCGTCCTGCCAGCGTGTCGCCAGTTCGGACCTCGAACGGAGCCGCTCAACCATCCGGTCATTTGCCGCCTCCAATCTGCCAGCGCTGACAAAGTGAGCATGCTTGAACGCGACCAGATCAGACCCTGCCACCTTGTCTTCTACGCGTTCAAGATAAGGGAGTTCCACCCTGAGCAGGCTGTTCTCGATATAGGCGCTGCCTTCGCTCAAACCCATAAAGGTATCAAAACGGCGATCCAGCTCGTGAAGGTCAGCTAGCCCAGGCCAGAAGATGGGTGAGGCATTCAACAGATTCATCAGGCGCTGATCCAGGACAATGGCGACGATATGCCAGATGCTCGAAACTTTATCGGGGTCACGCTTATCTATACGGATCGCCCTGCCCCTCATCTGGTTGGTAAGCATGTAAGAGCCGACGCTGCTCGCCAGTATCAACGAGTTGATACATGGGGCATCCCAGCCTTCACCTAAAAGAGCCCGTGTACCCACCAACACCCGAATCCGACCCGCCTCCAGTAACGAAGTGACCAACGCGACTGGATGCTGACCCTTGGAGACAACCCGCACAAACCCTTCCAAGTGCTGAAATGGCTCTGTCTTAACATTCACTTCATCATCCAGGTCTTCCGCGATCGTTCGAGGTAGCAGCACTAACCTCCCCGTCAATAGCGCCATACATTGAGCTTCCGCTTCCGGCACGCTTTCCACCAGCGCCTGAAATACAGGCCACGCCCCCAGCGAGAGATCGCCATCAACGGCGTCTTCCGTATAGCGAATGTAGTCTGTCAAAACGACCTGTCGTAACTCGTTACCGCGCTCCCGTTGCTCCTGTGCATAGATTTCGACACAGGCGTTAATCTTGGCGCTGGACTGTGTCATGTGGCGCTTCATCAGGCGACCGTTGTTCAGCTGTAACTCGCGCTGCCTTAACAGATGACGTTCCCGCAGACGGCGCGACAGCGCCTTTCTATGCTCATCAAATGTTTCACTCTCAGGCCAACCCAACGGCTTGTACAGGTAGACGCCAATCAGTTGCTGCCACCAGTATTCGTCCATGCGGGGAACATCGTCTGCGTCAAGCGCCAGAACGTTAACAAGCTCTTTCGGCAGTTTGATGTTCTGGTCCTTCATGTACACGAGGAGTGCTATGGCGTCATCAACCCGACTGTAGAGCGCATCCTCCGCTTCCACCTCTGGTTGGACCCATGCATGAGCCATGACCGCTTGTCGCAACGTCACGTCTTGTTCGAGTTCCGTCAGGGTGGCTTTCACTCTCTCTACGTGTTCATCCAGGTACTTCTTTTCGGTAACAGAAGGCACCACGGTCCACACATAGTCCTGATGTGGACACAACGTTCCGGCTTTAACCAGTTCGGGTACCGAAATCTCTTCATCTATGGGCCCACAGAGTTCCTCATAACGTTTCCACTCAGCAGGATTTGCTTCATAGGGTGGCGTCGCGGTCAGCGAAACCACCACCATATTGGTAATGGCTTCGACTACCGTTGCCAGCGCCTTCCACCAGGCGGCGCGCAGGTGATGCGCCTCATCCAGTATCAGCGTTTTAAAGCCAGCGGCCTGTATCGCGGTAATCAATGCAGACGTTTCTTCGGCGTTGATCACGTCCGTGGCAATCTCCGACTCTTCTTCTGCCGCAATTGGGTCATCAGTCTCTAGGGATTCTTCCACCCGATATTTGGAATGCAAAGCTTGATAGGTAATGGAAGTCAGAAAGGCAGGCGTGTCCAGGTTTGTACTGGTCCAATTCGTATAGTCGCTGACAGACGTAAACTCAGCCAACCGGTCGACCCATTGATCACGAATCACGCGGGTGGGCGAAAGCACAAGGGCCGGTTCGCCAAGCCGGCGAAAATACTCAAGTCCGAGCGTGGTTTTGCCTGAACCAGGTGCGGCAACAATGTGCAATCGCTTATCTGCCAGGTGAAGTTTCGACGCATCCAGCACACGGGCTTGATACTCACGCCACGGATGACGAAACTTTAGAGCAGAGGTCGGGTTAGTTCCTTCGGTCATCCCTGCGACGGTGTTCAGATGAGCAGCAGATGATTGGGCAACTCGTTTTTCTCCTCTGTCGCAGGCACGTGTTGCTGCAGCAACTCCCCGCACGCCTCGATCATGGCAATCAATCCGGCACTCACCTCACCTCGCTTCATGGCGGCGGTAAAGTCATCGACAATATTCTGCCAGGCGTCCGGTGCGACTTTTGCGTTAATACCTCGATCGGCGATGATTTCCACATAGTGTTCCGCCTCACTGACAAAGATAAGCACGCCAGACTCGCCCTTGGTGTGGTGCAGGTTACATTCCAGAAACATACGACGAGCCAGGTTGCCTGCTCGATGACGTTTTACGTGGCCTGGAATCAGTTTACGCAGGAGCCATGGAATTCGAAAGATAAACACAGCGACAAAAAACACCGCCAGCTGTACCAGCAGCACATCCGATGTCTCCAGCCAGAAGGGCGTTATCAGAGTAACCGCCGGAGACAGGATTGCGATGACGGCTGCCCAGAGCGTGGGTATGTAGAGGTAGTCATCTGCACGCCTTGCGAGCACTGCGACGAGTTCCGCATCCGTATGCGATTCCACATCCGCAATCGTCGCAGTAACTTTGTCTACTTCAGGCTGATCTAAAAGGCTCAAAATTTCGTCATCCCACTAATACTAAACGCCCTACCAACCACCGCTGGCACCACCACCACCAAAACTACCGCCGCCTCCGGAAAAGCCGCCGCCGCCAAAACCACCTCCGCCAAATCCGCCGCTTGATCGACCCCGCGAGCCGGAAGCCACGCTGCTGCCAAACAACCACCACAAGAAACTGCCCCGGCCCAGAATGCGCGGCATAACAAAGAAAAAGAAGATGAAGAGCAGAATGGGCCAATCCCAATCGTCATCATCGCTCCGGTCCTGAGTTCGACGCGGTTGGTATTCACCTCCCAACGCCTGGATGATGGCTTGCGTGCCGTTGCTCACCCCCGCATCAAAGTTTGCCCGCTTAAACTGCGGCGTAATCACAGCGTGGATGATGTCACTGGCAATCGCATCGGTGAGTTCACCTTCCAGACCATAACCCACCTCGATCCTCACTTTGCGCTCGGCTTTGGCCACAATCAGAAGTACGCCGTTATTCTGGTCTTGCTGGCCTATGCCCCAATGGCGCCCCAGCTGATAGCCATATTCTTCAATGGAGTACCCCTGCAGATCGGGGACCGTGACAACAACCACCTGATTGCTTGTCGCATTTTCATGAGCATCACTCGCCGCAGCGACACTTCGCTCCGTAGCTGCCGAGAGCATGTCTGCCTCGTCTACAACGCGACCCGTGAGTTCTGGAAAAGAAGGTGCGGCGTTTGCCGCTGTACAAACAAGCAGGCAGGCAGCCGCAACAAGCCAACCACCAATGACACTGCCTGAGGATTGCATGTCAGATCTGGACCGTCTGACTAAAAAGATACCTGCGGGGCACTTTCTGCATCAGGCGCGGTCGCTTCATAAACCTCCCTGACCTCCATCTCGCTGTACATCAGCGAATGCCAGATACGACCGGGAAAGGTTCGGATCTCTGTGTTGTAGCGCTCAACGGCACCAATATAGTCCCGGCGTGCCACGCTGATTCTATTCTCCGTACCTTCCAATTGAGACTGCAGAGCAAGAAAGTTCTGATTCGACTTGAGGTCGGGGTAACGCTCAACCACTACCATCAGGCGACTGAGCGCGCCACTCAACTGTTGCTGGGCGGCTTCAAACTGCTGCAACTGCTCAGGATTATTGATGAGCTCAGGGGTAACCTGCATAGAGGCGACCTTGGAGCGAGCTTCGGTTACCGCCGTCAGCGTTTCGCGCTCTTGCGCCGCAAATCCTTTGACGGTTTCAACCAGATTGGGGATCAGATCCGCGCGCCGCTGATACTGGTTTTGAACCTGGGCCCATGCAGATTTCACCTGTTCGTCAAAGGTCGGAATGTTGTTTATCCCGCATCCCCCCAAAAGCGTGACGATGATTGCCATGGTCAAAACTTTAGTCGAACGGACGGACTTATTGCTCACGGATCCTCCAGTGTGGCTGTTGTCGTGATTTTGAGCATCGCACGCAAAGCGATCTCATGGTCATGGTAACGGGAATTTGGCGATTGCGCACGAGCGCGCGTAAGGTATGGTCCAAATATGGAAACGCACGATTCCACCATTCCCGTCACGGTCATTTCCGGCTATCTCGGCTCAGGAAAATCCACGCTACTGAATCGTTTATTGAGCGAGGAACATGGGCGCCGTCTGGCTGTGGTCGTCAACGATTTCGGTTCAATCAATATAGATGCTCAACTCATTCAGAGTAGAGATGCGGCAAAAATCAATCTGGCCAACGGTTGCGTGTGTTGCAGTCTGGGTAATGATCTGGCGACCACACTTTGTGATCTAGCAGCGTCCGACACACCTCCGGAACAGATCCTTGTCGAAGCCAGCGGGGTTTCGCAACCTGCTGCAGTCGCAAGAGGCGGTCACCTTCCGGGACTCTACACCAACGCCATTTTTGTACTTGTGGACGCGGCAAACATAAGACAGCTAGCGGGTGACAAATTTGTGGGCACAACGGTCATCCGCCAGTTGCACCAGGCTGGAGTGCTCATCCTCAATAAGGTCGACCTGATCGATTCACCTGAGCGCGCTGTTCTTAAGAGTTGGCTTGCTGAGCAGGCGCCAGGCGTGCCTGTGCTTGAGACCAGTCACGGCGATGTGGCCACAGCACTGATCCTCGATGACGAGCAGAGCCTGTCCATCGCCGTGGAGCCAGATTCACAGCACACACACATCCACAAAACCTGGAACTTTGAGACAGAGGCGTACATCGACGAAGCAATCCTGACAAACTTCGCCAACACACTGCCTGAAGGGATATTGCGCGCCAAGGGTATCGTGCAACTGGGTCCGCAGCGTGCAACGACGATTTACCAGCAGGTGGGCACCTATTGGCATCTGACCCCATGCCCGCAGACAAACCAGAAATCTCAGGTCGTGGCTATCGGTTACAACGACACCTTGCCGCCTGACTGGCTGGAGAAAGTGCTCAGTGAGACTGCCTAGTGGTGATGCCCGCCATCCGCATGCGCATGCCTGTGAGCAATCTCTGATGAGTTTGCCTCACGAACCTCGGTAATGCGTATCTTGAAGTGCAGCGTTTTACCCGCGAGAGGATGATTGGTATCAACGTCGATCACCTTGCCGCCTACCTTTACCACAGTGACAAGGCGTGTGCCCTGTTCAGTGCGTAACTGAGTTTCCATTCCCGCCTTCAGCGCTCTGGGGTTGGTAAAGTACTTCTTCGAGACCCGTTGGACCTGGTCATCCTGCCGCAATCCATAACCATCCAGGGGCGGCACGATCACCTCAAACTCGTCGCCCTGTTGGTGGCCTAGAAGCGCCCGGTCCAGGCCGCGAATGATATTGCCCTGGCCCTGCAGTACAGCGATGGGATCGTTATCGAAATTGTCTTCCAGAAGCTCACCCTCTTCACTGCGCAGCTCGTATTGAAGGTAGACGACCGTGTTTTTCTTGATTTCCATGCGGGCATTATACCCGCTTGAGACGTCCATAATACGTGGGCCTGTTGTCAGGCTGCGGCTCTAGACATAGTATCCCCGCACACACTAAAAGCGTCGGTAAGCCAGCCCGCGCAATACATCATGTTGGCTGGTTGCAACCACATATCAGGGGGAGTTTTGGGCGCATATACATCCAAAGTAAATCGATCTACACCGTCATTCGAACAGAACCGAGCGGAGATGCTGGCGTTGGTGGACAAACTGCGTGAGATAGAAGCACGCGCAGTCACGACTTCAAATAAACGCCGCCCGGTTTTCATCGAACGAGGGCAAATTCCACCGCATGAGCGTCTCGCGCGTCTGATCGATCCGGGTATGCCGTTTCTGCAACTTCACAGTCTGGCTAATTACCTCGTCGAGGATGAGAACCCCGAAACAAGCGTGCCTGGGGCCAACACCATTGCGGGAATCGGCTTCATACGCGGTGTGCGGTGCCTTGTCTGGCTGGACGATAGTGGTATCAGGGCTGGATCGTACACGCAGACAACCAACCAGACCGTGATGAGCATTCAGGACATCGCGATGCGACAAAAGCTGCCGGTTGTACACCTGGTAGAAAGTGCTGGTGCGGACTTAACGCAGTTCACCGTGGAAAACTGGCAGAACGCTGGGGCCATGTTCCGCAATCTCGCGCGATTGAGCGCGGCGGGCATACCGATTATTACAGTGCTGCACGGCCCGTCTACCGCCGGTGGCGCGTATATGCCCGGCATGTCTGACTATGTCATCGGCGTTAAAAACAACGGGCTGGCCGCACTTGCAGGTGCAGCACTCGTAAAAGCTGCGACGGGTGAGGTTGTGGATGATCGCGAGCTTGGCGGCACCGAAATGCACGCGAGCGTCTCCGGTGTGATCGAGTACCTTGCAGAAGATGACGGCCACGCTATCAGCATGGCACGTGACGTGGTCGGGCGTTTGAACTGGAATCAATCCATCAATCCTCCTGTTCCCTCTGATTACGAACCACCGGCGTACTCAACCGATGAGCTGGCCGGCGTCGTACCCATAAACTACCAGTCCCCGTACGACGTTCGAGAGCTTGTTGCCCGAATTGTCGATGGTTCCGAATTCGACGAGTTCAAAGCACTTTATGGCCCGAATACGGTTTGTTTGCATACAAGTGTGATGGGTTACCCATGCGCGATGATCGGTAACAACGGACCAATTGATCCGGAGGGCGCGTCCAAGGCGACACAGTTTTTTCAACTTTGCGACCAGAGCAATACCCCGCTCATTTTTCTACACAACACCACCGGGTATATCGTTGGCGCAGAATCCGAGCGAGCCGGCATGATCAAACATGGCGCGAAGATGATTCAGGCGGTTACCAACGTCCGCGTACCCCGTATCTCCCTTTATGTTGGCGCTAGCTTTGGCGCTGCCAACTATGGTCTCTGCGGCATGGCCTATGAACCAGACTTCCTGTTCTCCTGGCCCAATGCGTTGACCAATGTCATGGGTGGTGAGTCGGCGGCCAGTACGATGAGACAGGTCAACGAAGCGGCTGCAATTCGCCGCGGCAAACCGATGCCGGAAGAAGAACTGGATGCGCTGGAAGAACGAGTACTGGCGCACTTCGCCAAGCAGGAAAACGCATTCTATTCAGCTGGGCGTTTGATGAACCACGGCATCATCGATCCGCGCGACACGCGCAGAGTGCTTGGCATGTGTCTTGAAACCTGCTTGGAAGCCCGCGCCAGAACGGTGCACCCCAACACCTTCGGCGTAGCCCGCATCTAGACCGGCCAAGGAACTAAATTGAAGAGTAAAAAGATCAACAAAATCCTGGTGGCAAATCGCGGTGAAATCGCTTGCCGCGTGATTCGCACAGCAACTGAGCTTGGTTTGGAAACCGTGGCTATCTATTCGGATGCGGACAGCAATGCGCAGCATGTTCAGGCTGCAACACAGGCGGTTCGAGTAGGTCCTGCGCCCGTGGCCGAGTCGTACCTCGCCCTCGAGGCAATCGTCACAGCAGCCAAGGAGACAGGCTGCGATGCTGTGCATCCTGGCTACGGCTTCCTTTCAGAAAACACGGCGTTTGCCGCCGCATGCGAAAACGCTGACATACGCTTCATCGGACCCTCGGCTTATGCGGTGGAACTCATGGGCGACAAGGCACGTTCCAAACGCGCCATGATCGAGGCCCACGTACCCTGCATTCCCGGATATCAGGGTGAAGATCAGGCAACCGAGGTGTTGATCAAGGAAGCCGGTGAACTCGGGTTTCCACTGATGATCAAGGCTGCTGCGGGCGGTGGTGGCCGGGGTATGCGCCTGGTTCACAGCATTGACGAAGTAACCAACGCCATTGAGACCGCCCGTTCTGAAGCATTGAACGCCTTCGGGGCAGACGAACTCATACTGGAACGGGCGCTGCTGCAACCGCGCCACGTTGAAATTCAGGTCTTTGGTGATCAGCATGGCAACATCGTCTACCTGGGCGAGCGGGATTGCTCGGTACAACGCCGACACCAGAAGGTGATTGAGGAAGCACCCTGCCCCGTGATGACCGAGTCGCTCCGACAGGCGATGGGAGAAGCTGCGGTTGCAGCAGCTCGGGCAGTAGACTACGTCGGCGCAGGCACGGTTGAATTTCTGCTGGATCAAGATGGTTCTTTTTACTTTCTTGAGATGAATACGCGTCTTCAGGTGGAGCATCCGGTGACGGAGCTTGTTACCGGATTAGATCTGGTAGCTCTACAGATAAGAGTTGCTCAGGGCGAAGCGCTCGGATTCATGCAGGAAGACGTAACCCTCACCGGACATGCCATCGAGGTTCGCCTCTATGCCGAAGATCCTGCAAACGATTTTTTACCCAGCACCGGCAAAATTGAATACTGGTCTGAGCCCGCTGGCACGGGTACTCGGTTGGATAGCGGTGTCGTTGCTGGCGATGAGGTATCACCTTATTACGATCCCATGCTGGCCAAGGTAATCGCCTGGGGTAACGATCGCGATGAAGCAAGACGTCATCTGAGACGCGCTTTAAGCGAGAGTCTTCTGGTCGGCCCTGCAACCAACCGCGACTTCCTCATCGATGCGCTTGGCCGAAGTACCTTTGCCGACGGCGGCGCGACAACGGCCTTTATTGCTGAGGAATACGGCGATGATGGTTTCAGCTCCCAGCCAGATCAGGATCAGTTGTGCTACGCCGCTCTGACGCAGTACATCGTTCGGTCAAATCAAGCCCTAGATGATTCACTTGGGGTAAATGACGAGCTGTTGAACTGGTCCAGCGCGGTCACGTTAAAAGGGGTCAGCGTCTACAAGCTTGATGAAGAAACCTGCAGTGTGACGGTGCAACCAACATCCGCCACCAGCTACCTTGTTCAGTTTAAAGACGCCACACCGGTATCTATAGACATAGTGGAAGTGACCGATCACTCAATCACATTTGAGACAGCCACAGGCAGACAGCGTCTTGGCTACTACGACCACGGGGATGGCGCCACTCTCTCAATTGCCTTCAGCGCCTTGGAGATAACGGTTCAGGATATCGCCGCGGGTGAAGCAAGCGATGACGCAGCTGGGACAGGCCAGGTTGTATCGCCGATGCACGGGCAACTCCTCGAGCTTTACGTCGCAGCTGGCGATGCAGTCCAGGAGGGTCAGCGAATCGCACTGCTCGAAGCGATGAAAATGCAGCATGAAATATTCGCGGATGTCAGCGGGACTGTAGAAGAGGTTCACGCACGTGTTGGCGCCCAACTGGCCATCGACGCACCGATCATGAATATCGAGCCTGTTAGTGAATCTGAGAGTGAGTCAGATTGAGCAGCATCGACGCCAACACCAAGGTCCCTGAGGGCTACGAACTGCTCGAGTCATTCAGCCCGTTCAACAGTATGGTGGGACCCTATTACGTCAAGCTGGGAGAGACCGCGATCAGCATCGGGCTCATCGTCCAGGAGCGTCACTGCAATCGCTCCGGACGACTGCACGGTGCCATGGTCGGCGCAATGTTTGATGCCGTGCTCGGCCAGAACGTCGGCCTGGTGATCGCCAGAGACAGCGTGACAGGTCGAACCAGCGAGGGGGACGTGCCAACGCCACCGCCCCTCGTCACACTGAACCTGTCTATTGACTATATAGGCACAGCTTCGGTTGGCGACTGGATTTACGCCACCGCGACCGTGCAAAAACCCGGCAAATCGATCGCCTTTGTCGAAGGCCACCTGATGTGTGAAGAGAAACGGATTGCCAAGGCATCGGGTATCTTTCGCACCTTCGACAAAACGCAGACAGACTGAGTCTATTTACCCGAGAGCCTGTTTACCCACAAGTCGATTCACCCAAGAATCTATTCGCCCACAAAGTTTGGTTTACGCTTCTCGACGAAGGCTTTAAATCCCTCCGCTCTGTCCTTGCTTTGCGTTAAGAGCTTCTGATTGGTCCACTCATACTCCGCAAACTCAGACATGCTCATGTCGTGCGTCCTCTGGAGCATGCGTCGCAGCACGGTATAGGCGAGCGGCGGCCCGTCCGCGATCATGCGCGCAAAGCCTCGTGCTTCATCCATCAACTGATCATCCGGCACTACCCGGTTAGCAATGCCGTATTCCTTGCAGGTTTGCGCATCAAGCAATTCACCGGAGTACATCAATTCGGCCGCCCTTCCGACACCTACAATCCTTGGTAACCAGTACGCAACGCCATAGTCTGAGGCCAGACCGCGTTTGATAAATATCGAGCTCATGCGGGCCGACTCGCCCAGAATGCGAACATCACAAGACAACGCAATCCCGAATCCTGCTCCCACCGCTGCGCCGTTAACCGCCGCTACTATCGGTTTGTCACATCTGCTGAAGGCATCGACCGACCGAGCCGAAGGACCTTTCTGGTCGAGACGTTGGAAGCGCGATGGCGCACCGCCCTCACCACGAGGTCGATTCACGGCCGCACCGGCACAAAATCCTCGACCGTTGCCCGTAAGCAGCATGACGCGCACAGCATCATCTTTACACCGCTCCAACGCCTCATTTACTCCGCTCGCTATTGCCGGACTGAGCGCGTTCATGGTGTCGGGTTCATTCAGCGTAACCGTCAACACACCGTCAACTAAGTCAAACAGCACAGACTCTGTCATAAGAGATTTCCTTAATGGTTTGATATCAGGCCAAGAGCTCAGACGGCTGGAGGTTGAACTCACGGACCACGTCGTCAGCGTAGGTTACGGCACCGGTATTCTCGCTGGCGGTTCCGGTGACCAGGTGCAGGCACGCCTCCGCCATGTGCTCAACCGGCGTTTCCCGTTCTTTCGTCTCTTCGGTAATCAAGTTGTGATACACAGCACCCGGTGTAGCCACAAGGCCAGGAGAAATCACATTGACACCGATATTCTTGTCGTAGACTTCAGCTGCCAACCCGGTCGAGAAGCGCTCGAGCGCTGCTTTACACATACCGTACACGCTGCCACCACGGCCACCCGCATCCTTTGCAGGATGAATCGCTGCGTGTGATGACACGTTAACAATGCGTCCGTGCTGGCGTTCGATCATGCCGGGCAATACCAGCTGCGCAAGATGGAAAGCCGCGTAAACCTGCACTTCCATCATGAGCTTGTACCTTTTCTCCGTAAATTCATGTACCGGTGCGTAATAAGTAACAGCCCCGTTATTCACCAGAATGTCGACCGGACCAAAGGTGTTGACCGCCTCACTGATCAGGTGCGTTCTGTGCTCCTCAAGCGCAAGATCCGCCCGCACCGCCAGCGCCTCTCCCCCAGCGTCCTGAATCACCTTGGCAACACTGTTAATACCACCTTCCAGCACATGGTCTCCGTCTTCCAGAGTGCGTGCCGTCACCACTACTTTGGCACCTTCCTGCGCATATCTGTAGGCGACCGCTGCGCCGATACCCCGGCTGGCACCTGTCACCACCGCCACCTGTCCGGCAAGCTTGCCGTTTGCATTGATTGTTGCTGACATAAATTCCCCCTTAAAACTTATTTAAATATATCGGCCTAAGACACAATCACAACCGTTTTACCCAATCCATCGCGTGAAGCTGCCAGACTCATCGCACTGGCAAAATCATCAAATTCAAAGCACTGTCCCAACGGTGGTTTGAGGTCCCCACGCGCAACCGCCGCAAATGCTTCCTGCAGAGTTATGTCGGCGGCGCCGCGCTCGTAGACAGATCCATACTGGCGATAGTCGACACCGATGAGGGCAGCCCCTTTGAGCAAGGCGAGATTCACCGATAAGGCTGGAATGGCTCCACCCGCAAATCCAATTACAAGATATCGCCCCCGCCAGGCCATCGATCTGAATGCGGGTTCCAACAGCGTGTCCCCAACCGGGTCGAAAACCACGTCTACCCCGCCACCGTCGGTCATCGCCTTCAATTCTTTGCGCCAGCCATCTTGCGTATAGTCGATGCTGTCTGTTGCCCCGTGTTCGAGCGCAAACGCGCGCTTTTCGGGAGTAGAAGCACCTGCGATAACCCTCGCCCCCGCCATCGCTGCCACCTGAACAGCGGCTATGCCCGTCCCCCCGGCAGCGCCCAATACCAACACGGTCTCGCCGGACTTAAGGGCGCCTCTGTCCAACAAGCCATGGAGCGCGGTTGTGTAGTTCAGACCAAAGCCTGCTGCGAGGCGTATATCAAAATCAGAGGGCAACTTTGTGATCGCACCGGCTGAAGAAATTGCATATTCGGCCAGCCCCCCACCAAACCCGGATCCTGCAACCACGTCACCAACGACAAGTGATTCCACACCCTCACCCAGCGCCGCGATGGTCCCCGCAAACTCTAGCCCCGGGGTGTATGGCACCTCGGGCTTTACCTGGTAGAGGCCCCTCGATACCAAGCCGTCCACATACCCCATGCCTGAAACACTGACTTTGATCAGCACCTCGCCCGCTTTCGGTTCAGGAATGGGGACTTCCGCGAAGGCGTAGTTTTCTACACCACCAAGTTCTTCCCCGACCACAGCTCGCATGGTCTCAGTCATATTCCTCTCCGCATTCTGCAATGATCATCATACGCCAACACACCCTGCCTGATCCTCTTTGCATCATGAGCTTATAAACTCTAAAGTCGTGCCGGTCGGGGGGGTGCTCGCAAATGTCTATACGCTCAGTTTTATCCTTGCTGGTCATGGCCGGTCTCTCTTTTTCGTTACCCGCAGGAGCGCTTGCCGCCGGTCCGGAGAAACAAGCCTTTTTTGGTGATCTGCATATTCACACCAGTTACTCGATGGACGCGTTCATGCGCAACGTCCGCACCACGCCGGACGACGCATATCGCTACGCAAAAGGGGAAGCCATCCCTCACCCTAACGGCGCCACCATTCGCCTCGATGGTCCGCCCCTCGACTTCCTCGCCGTATCAGATCACGCTGAATTCCTTGGAATTCATGCTTCTTTTCTTGACCCTGAAAGCGCTAACTTCAAACACCCAATAAAGGATTACCTGCTGAAACCCTTCGCCGATGAGCGAGAGTTCCAGACAAAAATGCGCAGGCTTTCCATTATGGCGCGCAAAGATCCCAGCATCACCGACCCGGCGATTATTCGCGATGCCTGGCAGCGAACCATTGAGGTGGCTAACAAACACAACAATCCAGGTGTGTTCACGGCTTTTATTGGCTACGAGTTTACGGCGACTGAACGCGGGCAGCATAAACACCGCAACGTAATCTTCCGCGGCAGCCGTGCGCCAAGCCAGCCATTTACCGCGGTCCACTCCAGAGACCCACAGGATTTGTGGGATTGGCTGGACGCGCAGCGCGCAGACGGTATTGAGGGTCTGGCAATTCCTCACAATATGAATCAGAGCAACGGACTTGCGTTCCCGACGGGTACTTTTCGCGGCGAGCCGATGAGCCGGGCGTTTGCCGAGCAATGGATGCGCAACGAACCCATTGTCGAAGTTACCCAGCAGAAAGGGACGTCAGAAACCCATCCATTGCTGTCCCCAAACGACGAATGGGCCGACTTTCAAATCGTGCAGTATTACCTGAACAAGGTAGACAACACAGACCCGGTTTCCGTTTACAAAGGCAGCTACACCCGCGACGCGTTACTGGTCGGCTTATCGCTGCAAGCAAGTGAAGGCTACAACCCTCACAAGTTTGGTTTTATCGGCTCGTCAGACAGCCACACTGCGGGAGCCTCGTACGAGGAAGCCAATCACTTCTCGAGCAATACAAACGACCCGACATTTCGTGGTTCGGCGCCTCCCGACGGCAGCAACAACTGGGAAGGCGTTTTTACAACCCGCCGTGCTTCTCATGGCCCCGGAGGGCTCGCCGGTGTCTGGGCGGAGGAAAACACGCGCGCCTCTATCTACGATGCAATGCGCCGTAAGGAAACATTCGCAACCTCAGGTCCGAGAATACGAATCCGTCTGCACGCAAAGCAGAGCGGATCTGACACAAACGTGCCCATGGGTGGCACGCTTTCGGCCTCCGACGAGACACCTGCTTTCCATTTCTGGGCAGCCCGGGATATACGCAGTGCGTGGCTTGAACGGGTGCAGATTGTAAAAGGATGGATAGATGATGGCGCCGTGCACGAACGGGTGTTTGATGTAGCTTGCGCAAACGGCGAGACAGCCGACAAGACAACTCACCGCTGCCCCGACTATGGGTCTACGATTAATCTGCAGGATTGCAGCATCGACAAATCACATGGTGCCACGTCTATGCAGGGCACCTGGCTGGATCCAACGTTCGAAGCTGAACAATATGCCTTTTACTACCTGCGCGTCCTTGAAGTGCCAACCTGCCGTTGGTCAACCTGGGACGCTGTCAGGTTGGGGATACCACCTAACCCGACCCTGCAACTGACACAACAGGACCGGGCATGGTCGTCACCCATCTGGTATGACCCCAACAGCTGAGGCCAACGCGGCTTAAGACACTTCGACGCTTTCGCCGAGCTGAAAACGTTCTCGAGCGCGCCACAGTGTGACCATCGGGACGCAGCCGCCAGTCTTGCGCCAGCTGATCAAACATCGCCACTCCTCCTGATCAAATTCCGCCAGGCGTAATCGCCCACTCCTCATACACGTCGAGTTCGTCGCGTAAATAGCTCAATGTGTGATACTCCCCGTTCAGCCAGTCTGAATACAGATTGGTGGCAAACGGACTGCCTGCCTGCCCTCCATTGCCGCCCGCGATGACAAACTCAATGTGATCGGAGTCGCCGAAGTCGAAAATCCAACGAAACGCCGGTCCGTGGTACACGCGACAGGGAATCTCATCCTCCTTTTCCCGGCCTGGACCCGGTCCCATATGCATTGCCATGGCAAGCGTCGTACCGCTGCCGCCAATCGGATCCGGCCCGGCCACCATCTCCCGCCAAGGCTCGTTTTTATGCAGCCGGTGTGAGAAAAAGATCTGGTGTAGTTGTCCCCACTGCCAGGTTGATTGATCCGGGCCCAGCGAGTCGCTGACGGCACGCACCACATCGGTCATCACATCAACGATGGTTTTGCGGAGTACTTCTTCGTGATCTCGCCATGGGCTGCCTTCAGCAAGGAAGTGTTCGATGTCGAACATCGAGAGCGCGGGTGTGGCCGTAGGCACGGCATTGATCACAGGGCAATCGGGAAATACACGGCGCATAAATTTCCTGGCCCAGAGTCGGTCCAGAAATGGATAAAAGAGACACGGCGCTGCCGCATCTGCCGAGGCGACGCGGTCCCACGAACTCAACAATTCGACAGCACTCTCGACCAGAGCATCATCACTTGTTTGCAGCACCGTCAGCAGGTCGGGCAACAGCCGTTCAGCACGCAGGTCTCTCAGGTCCAACTGCATGGCTTTGAAGTCATCCACGCTGAACTTCGCACCCGCTTCCAAGTGCTGACGAATGCGATCAGCACGATCTGGCGTTGCCGGGAAGTTATGAATATAAAACGGTCCCTGCTCACCCATCGTGTCGTCGTTGGCCGTAAGTGCATAGCCGGACGGTGGGTCAATTTCTACCGTCAGCTCTTCAGCAGTAGACAACGGAAAGTCATAGGCGTTATCCCAACCCGGAAGTGGCACAGATCCGGTAACGCCTTGCCTATGCGGTAAGGTCGCTGCTATGAACCTGCGTAACCCGCTTGCCTTGTCCACACAGATGATGTTGTTGACCAAAGGACACACATCGTCTTCATAGAGTTTGTACCCAAAATCTTCAGCGTTTTCCGCTAACGGAAGTAACGCCAGCGCTCCTGCAGAGGTAGGCACGTCCGCTAACGACCAGTGCAAGGATGTCGCATATCCTTCCGGGGCCGAGGCATTCAATCCAAGTTCGCCACTCAAGTGTTCCAGAAGCGGTCCGTGGTGCGTGCGCGCAACTGTTACATCACGCGTACTGCCTCCTTTTACATCTATACCTTCAACATAACGATCGATCGCACGCCAACTATCCCCACTGCGATATTCATCCCGATCGTTCAACTGCTCCAGATAAACGTCGTAACAATCGATCATGCCTGTTGTCAGACCCCAGGCTACATTGCGGGTAGTGCCCATCATAAAATAGGGAACGCCTGGAAATGCTGCACCAAATACATCCCATCCGGGCGCATGCAAGTGCACATAAAAGAACGTGTTGGGAATCGAATGGGGTTGATGCGGGTCGGTGGCGAGCATGGGTTTGCCCGATGCCGACAGCTCACCCGTGATCGCCCAGTTGTTGCTCCCGGAGATGACATGCGCAGCCTCGGGGTAAGCCAGGACAAACGGTGCGATAGAGAGTTGTTGCAGCGGCGTTGACAGTGTCTCGATGCAATCGGCATCGCTGTCAGAAAAGTGCAGTACATGGCGACGAAACCACTCCACGCCGTGCGTCGCCATCAGACGCCCTAACGCCATTTTTTCCGTCCAACTCTTGTGCTGAAACCAGGATGTAAACCGATACCTGGCTGCAATATCAGCGCGGGTAAAGTGTCGTGGCTCAGCCTCTGCATGCACAAATTCAGGCGGCAGTTCCGTCAATTCATCTATTGTTGCGTTTAAGCCCTCAAGGTACGCATCTGCGATCCAGTCGCCCGGGCTGTCAACAAGACCGGTGTGTCTGCCGTGCACATTGCACGCACGCTGAATTGCATCCTGAGCAACAAAGCGTTCGCCGAGCAGCGCTGCGGCTTCACAGTTTGCGTACGCAGTGGACAGATGGATCTGCCACAGCCGCTCACTGCCTGCTGCATAGCCCATACCCCGATATGCATCGGCGATTGATTGCGCAAACACATGTGGGACACCAATACTGTCCCAAACAATCTCTATGGGTGCTTCAGCACCCGCTATCTTTCTACTCATACATTTCGGGTCATATATTTCAGGGCATGTAGGGCGTGGACGTTGGGCCCAGTTGCGTTTGAATGATGCCTTGCGCTAACGCCATAAACTCCGCGAGCATCGGTCGTGTATCGCGCGGATCCATGATGTCCTCGATGTTAAATGCTTCTGCAGTACGGAAAGGACTTGCCAACGCATCGAGCTGTGCTTCGATCTCCTGACGTTTCGCATCCGGATCTTCGGCTTCATCGATCACTCGCCGATACGCAGCGGATACGCCTCCAGATATATGCATCGACCCCCAATGGCCGGACGGCCATGCGACCCGTTTGAACATACCGCTGGGTCGATCATGGCATTGCCCCGCTACGCCATAAAGCTGGCGGATAATAACGGAGCACCATGGCATCTGGGTCCGCAAAGTGGTGGTCAGAATCTTGGCTCCCGCGCGCACAATGCCCTGGGCTTGCGTCTCAGGACTGACAAAAAAGCCCGGCTCGTCCGCGAAATACACCATCGGCAGGTGAAAGGTGTCGCACAGCTGCAAAAACCGCATTACCTTCGTACCCGCCGCCACATCCATGGCACCGCCGAGGCGCTTTGGATTGTTGATCATCACCCCAGTGGGATAGCCGTCAATCCGAGCAAGTCCGACAATACGCGAACGGCCATAGTGAGGGGTGATTTCAAAAAAGGACCCCTCATCAAGCACTGCAGCGAGAATCTTGTGTGGATCGTAAATTTGCCGCTTGTTGCGAGGAATGGCAGACAACAGACTTTCCTCACGCCGCTCCGGGTCGTCGCCGTTCTCTACGCGAGGCGGCATCTGCCAGACATTGGTAGGCAGATACGAAAGAAACTGACGAATCATCTGGAACGCTTCTTCTTCGCTCTCAGCCAGATTGTCGATCACTCCAGCTTCAAAAACTTGAGTGCGCTCATCGCCCAGCTCTTCTTTGGTGATGTCTATACCGAGCGCGGCTTTCACCACCGGCGGCCCGCCTGGAAATACCTGACTGATGCCCTTAACCATGACGTTAAAGTGGGACAAGCAGGCATCAACGGCGGGTAGTCCAGCAACCGAACCCAGCGCCGCGCTGACTACCGGCACCTGACACAGAAGATCCTGAACCCCAGGGGTCACCGGATTGGTGGGGATATAGGTACGCCCCATTTGCTCAAACGTTTTGACGCTCCCGCCGGTGGCATCCAGCAAACGAATGTAAGGCAGACGCCAATCCTTGGCCATGTTCTGTGCGTAGCCGCTCTTGTTACCGATCGACGCATCGGCAGCCCCACCGCGGACCGTAAAATCACCGCCGTTTAACACCACCTTGCGCCCGTCCAGGTTGCACGTGCCAATGATGGTATTTGATGGCCTTACATCAACCAGTTGATCACCGTCATACGTTGCGGCTCCTGCAAGCCTGCCGATCTCCTGGAAACTCCCCTCATCGCAAAAAAGATCCAACCGTTCCCGGATGGTGAGCTTGCCGCGGCTGTGCTGCACCTCAATCCCGGTTTCCCCACCCATCTTGTGGGCCATCTCCACGCGGCGATTTATCTCATCTATCTCTGGCTGCCAGACCACATCTCCCCCATTTTCCGTCTGAATGTGTTTTATTCGCCCTGCTGATGTTCGAATATCGATTTACTGGCCTGCTTCGACCAGTCAGGCGGCATCAGAACGGGCCGCGGATCGAAGCGCGCCCAACGCGCAGGTTCGCCCGCTACAAACTCCTCAGCATGTTTACCACCCCGAGTGAGATTGGTCAGTGGGATGGCATCCGCTCGACTATAGGCACACAACAGAAGGGGCCGCGGTGTTGGACTGAGGTTCGGCGGTGAGCCGTGTACCGCTCGACAATTGTGTGCAGTGATTGTGCCCGCAGGTCCCCAGAGGTATTCAGCGGAGGCGTCATCGAGCCCCTCCAGATCATCGGGTTGAATAAATCCAGTCCACTCACCTTCGCTGTTGTACAAATCGTACAGAGGACCTTCGTGGCTGCCCGGGATAACCCCCATGGGCGCCATATCTTCGGTGACATCCTCCAGGTATACGCCGAGAGTGACAACGTCGTAGTTGGTGTGAGGCCAGAACTGAATATCCTGATGCCACTTCACCTCTTCACCCCCGCCGCCCCACTTGAAATTCAATTTGGCATGATGAAATTTAACGTCAGCCCCAAGCAGATCTTGAGCGATTTCAACAAACGGGCCACGGCTTGCGAACTGCCAATAGACGTCATGTACATCCACAGGTGAATTCAGACGGCGGATGCGGGGTGCGTCCTGATTATGATCTGGCTCAAGATCGAAACGTCGATCCTTAACGCCGTCTGCCGCGATGCCCTGATTCGTTAAACCACGACTGATTTCAACAAAATCTCGGGTGACAGCATTCAGTTGCCGAAGCCACGCTTCGCCAATCAGACCCTCGACCGCCAGATACCCTTTTTGGAAGTATGCTTCCCGCTGGGCCTGGCTTAAGAGCCGCGATGGCTCTTCCAGTACCTCTACAGCTAACATCTACGAATCTCCCCTCAACACATAAATGTCTGTCGGCCAATCTAGCCCTCAAAGCCCGCCGCGCGCAAGCCGGTCAGGTATGTCTCCAGCTGATCCGATCGTTTGATGTAGAAGAGCTTAGCTTTAACAAAATCCACACCGAAGTTTGGGACCTCTTCTAAAAGCTGTACTTTAACCGACTGTGCGTCCGCGTCTCGGCCCAGGCAGGCCAAAGCCACCATCTTGTGAGCCAGCGTCCAATACTGCCGATTAGGAATCACCAGCGCTTCATCACACCACTGCAATGCCCTTTCATAGTCGCCGCTGAAGATCATCGAAAGCGCACCGTAGGTAAAAAACGCCCAGCGCTGCGGATCATTTGTACTGAGCTCTATCACATGTTCAAACGTTGCGATGGACTCTTCGTAACGCCCCTCATAAGCAAGGGAGTCGGCGAGGCCACAATGTGCGGAGGCAAGCGCTGGATTCAGCGCGACTGCGCGTTCATTCTCTTTGATGGCCGCCGCATATTCGCCGCGGGCAAGTCTGACGCGCGCCATCAGCGCATACAAAACCGCATTTCTATCATCCAGAGATACAGCGCGCTCGGTTGCTGAGAGTGCCTCATCAAGCAGCGTCTGATCCAGAGGCGTATCCCAGTAAACCATGCCGAGCACAACAGCATAGGCCCACCAGGCATGCGCTTCTGCAAAATCTGCATCCAAACCCCGACTCTGGTCCAAAAGTGCCTGCGCCCGCAGGTTGTCTGCCGCCGTAAACTTGAAAAAGTGATCCACACCCAGGTGAAAGCTCTCCCACGCTGCCAGATCCCGCTCACCTGCGTTGGCCACGCGAGTCCGTTCTGCCAAGCCAATTTCAGGCTCAACGCGGGCGATTATTTTGGCCACGATCTCATCCTGCAGAGCAAATATCTCCGCCATCGGCTGGTCATAAGTTTCCGACCAGTGCGTCTGACCCTTAGCTGTGGAAACCAGGGTGGTGGCAAGACGCAGCGCATCTCCGGAACGACGCACGCTGCCCTCAAGCACGTAGTCAACGCCCGCCTCACCCCGCAACGCTTCATACAGATTGGTCGCACCAAGAAACGGTCGGAGTGCATTGGTGGAAAGTACGTCCAGCCATCGGTAGCGCGCAAGGATGTTGGTGAGATCCTGAGTGAGCGCGTTGGCCAGGTAACCCTGATCCGGATCGCTGGAGAGATTTTCAAAAGGGAGGACAGCAACGGTGGGCTGTTGTTTGCTCTGCACCACAACCTGGGTGGTGGTTACCTCTTCCGTCTGTACGATCTCGCCGACAAATCTGAAACCCCGACCGTGAACGGTGCGTATGTAGCGTTGCTGACTGCCGTCGTCCCCGATCACTTTGCGCGCCGATTTGATGCGGCTGGAAAGCGCCCCATCAGAAACGAAGCGTCCCCCCCAAACCAGGTCGATCAGATCCTGTTTGGTGACCAGTTGTTCAGGTCTACTGACCAGGGCAGCCAGGACATCGAAGACCTGTGGCTCCATCGGCACCGCCTCACCGCCGCGGGTCAACGCCATTTTGCTGACGTCGAGTCGGTACTCATCAAACTGATAAATCACTGCCCCTCACAACCTTTTGAGCAACTGTTTGTGCAATCGTACGCCAAATTCGCGTTCCTGCAGAGAATCTACAGATTTCTCCAGAAAACATCAGGAAACTTCCACGTCTCATCCAACTCCCATCCAAGCGTTACTTCCCCCTGCACCCTATTGTGAGCATCAAGCAGAACGCTGAACCCACAATACTGGAGACTCACAATGACAACAGCCCAAGCCCTTTCAACCGGACCTGACTACAACACGATCAAGACAAAGCAACAAATCGCATGGGGGACCGGCAACTACGCGCTTGTAGGCGTGACGCTGCAACCCGTGGGTGAGCGCTTGGCAGAACGCCTTGACGTTCAAGCTCATCAACGCGTGCTCGACGTTGCCGGAGGCAATGGCAACGCAGCTCTCGCCTGTGCGCGGCACGCGGCAGATGTCACGTGCACAGACTATGTACCGTCGCTCCTTACCCACGCTCACCAGCGCGCAGATGTGGATGGATTAAGGATGCACTTTGAGGTGGCAGATGTGGAAGCCCTGCCTTTCCCCGACGCATCCTTCGACATCGTTACATCAACGTTCGGTGCCATGTTTGCACCGAACCAGGAACAGACAGCCCGTGAGATGTTTCGTGTGACCCAACCTGGGGGCAAAATCGGCATGGCAAACTGGACACCCGACAGTTTCATCGGGGAGCTTTTCAAAACCATCGGCAAACACGTGCCCCCTGCCCCCGGTTTAAATTCGCCTGCACTCTGGGGTACAGAGAACCGCCTGGCCGAACTCTTTCCGGAAGCCAGTTCCATCGAGGTGAAAGCCAAGACTTTTACGCTGCATGCACAAAGTGCGGAAGCGTGGTTGCAGACATGGCAAACCTACTACGGTCCGCTGAACAAGGCGTTTGAGGCCTGCCCTGACAGTAACCAACTGGCGGCAGATTTAATGGAACTTGTCGGACGATTTAATCGCAGCGACCGGGCGATGGCCGTAGATTCGAGCTATCTCGAAATTGTGATCACGAAATAACGAAAACACACAACCATAAGGATGCCTCGCGATGGAAAACGCAACCGTCGAACTCATAGCTAACTATGCCGAAATTCTCGGCGCGTTCACCATCGTGACCGCACTGGCATTCGGGTTGTATCAAATCCGTATGCACCGAGCAGAGCAGGCTAATCTGATCGCAACACAGCTGACCCAGACCTTTATGGACGAAAGTCTGGCGTTGTCCGTCGCAAAACTCAGAGGGTTGCCAGATAACATCAGCGCTGCGGAACTGCGTGCGCTCGGTCCAGAATTCGAGGAAGCCGCGATCAGAGTGACGATGTCTTTCGAAACTATGGGATTACTGGTTTATCGGGAATTTGCAGAACGCCAACTCGCGCTGGACCTTGCCGGCGGCATAATCGGCGTGATGTGGCGAAAAACCTATAATTGGCAGATGACGTTAAGAGCCGAGCAGCAGCAACCGTCCTGGGCGGAGTGGTTCGAATGGCTGGCACTACAATCTTACGGCGAAAAAGGCACCGCCATGGGCGAGCAGATCAGTCACCAACTGCGTGATCAGCACCTTGCGATTGTGCATGCGTCATCGCAGGCTCAGCAACACGTCGTCGATCATCGCGATGCCACACAACGCGTGGATAACACCTACCTGATCGGTTAGCCCAAACAGCGTCTGCAGGTCCGCGGTGTTACACACAGCAGACCTGTCTTCGACGGGCAACGCGCCTAGTGAACTCACCAGCGCCGTTTGGTTTGCCACCGGTACCAGTCGATCAAAATTGGAATGGTAGGTGACAAACCGGGTGTTGCTGCTGTCTGTCGCGGCCGCGGATTGAAACTGGCTATTGCTTTGCAACAGCAGCTTCAGACGGTCGAAACGTGCATCGTTGGCAAGAAAACCGTCAACAAAGTCGTTGCTCAACTGATTGCCGGTGACTACCTCTCCCGAAGTAAGCGCAGTGTCGAGGTAGGCAAAATAGCCCGGCAAGATACGTTCGGTTGCAAACGGCACCGCCACATCTTCCCCGACCAGATAACAATAGGGTCCACCAGCGCAGGTGCCTGCCACTGCCTCGACCACGCCGTTAAACGTGGCATAGAGATCATATGGGCCACCTCCCAGATAAACCTCATCAACGACCACACCGGCGTTGGCATTCTCTTCAACGAGGCGCCAGAAAGCCAAACCCGTGTGACCACCTTGCGAATATCCAATCGCGGTCACGTTCGGATTCGCAACCAGCAAGTCCGCGTAATCAGTCGACGAAAGCACCGCCTGCAACAGATCCCATGTATTTAGGGCGGTACGGCATCCTTGCAGATAAGTTTCAGGTTCAGCGGCCGTATTTCCCCTGCCCCAGTTATCGGCGGCAATTACCAGATATCCACGGGAGGCCAGCACACTCGCCAGCAGGTACCAGGCATCCGCAGGATCCAGTTCGCTCGGCGTCACACCGGTGGAGTGCAGCAGCACAATCACCCTGTCCTTAGGTACAAATCCCGTGCCCACCTGGGGGACAGCAACAAGCCCAGACAAGTCTTGAGAGGTGTTACCCGACGGGTCCTGTGAGGTGTAACTGACACGCTCAGTCTGCACATCAAACTCGGTCAGCGGATTTGCCAGCTCGGGCCACGCGCTGGCCGTGAGGTTTTGCAAAGTCGGTTGGAGGATCGGCAAGAGGGCCAATGGTAAATTGAGATCAGTAACAAGTTCCTGGGCCAGGTAGGCAGAGATTGCTGCGACCACCTGCGTGCTGGGCAGAACAACCGTATCCTGCACCACACGCGTTAGCCCACTCGCAACACCCGCCCGGACAGTCGAGGTGCTGCTGTAGAGATCACCATTGTTCCGCGTGGCCCGAACCGTAATGTCTTGATTTTGATTCTCTGCGAAGTCGCATATCAGCGAGTGCTCAAAGAACGCATCCAACTCTGAATCAGAAAGGTCCCTGGCGGCCCAGGATGTCGTGGCAAGCGCAGAACATGCGCTCCGGTTTTCAAACGCGAAGTCGACGTACCCCTGGTGGCGGATAGTGACGAGCTTTTGTGCTGCGTTAAATTCGGAGTGCCGAGTTCCGGGCACAGCATCGAACGGAAAAATCTCTACGACCACGGGTGCGGGCGACGGTGTGTTTGCTGAACCACCTGAACCGCCGCCACCGCCACACCCGGCACAAACCAGATGGCCAAGTAACACCAACACGCCGCACAGCCTTCGTTTCACGCCAGGGCCCCCATTAGTTTGGTTTTGCGCGCAGCTTACCTGTACAGGCTGACTGCGGGCTGAATGGGATTACTCAGGTCCACGCGCGAGGTTGGCTTCAACCAACGCGGCAATCTCCTCATCGGATTTACCGTGGGCGCGCAAAATCTCCTCCGTGTGCTGCCCGTGGCGCGGGCTCGCCGCACCGGGTTCGATACGTTCGCCTTCAAACTGCGCCGGTAACTTCACGCGAAGCATATTCCCCATCACCGGATGATCGTGTTCGTCGATACTCTCATTGGCTGCATATTGAGGGTGAGCAATGACTTCTTCGTAAGGCAAACACTTAGAAGCAGGCACATCGTTTTCTTCAAGCTTGGCGAGTATCTCATCTGTCTCATATTCCAGAAACTTCTCGGCCATGATTTCACGCAGTTCCGCGATGTTGGCAATAATTTTTTCCTGGCTGTTAAACCGTTCGTCCGCAAAGAGATGCAACATATCCAGTGCCGTAAAGAGTCCAATCTGCTGACCCTGACTTGCCGCAGAAACGGTGATGCCACCATCTTTTGTCACGGTGAGGTCGTATAGCAGCTCACTGAGCGGCGGCAGATGTTCCGCGTCTTCATCCAGCAGTGTGCGGTGCATAAACCCATCCGGGAAGAGGAAAAAGAGTCCCGCATCCATCATCGACAGATCGATGTGCTGGCCTTCGCCGGAGCGCTCGCGAGCAAAGAGTGCCGCCGTGACTGCCTGGCAGGCGGTGTATGCCGTCACCTTATCGCAGGTGAGGTTTCTAACAAATTCGAGCGTCTCTTTGCCTTGACCCTGAACCGCCGTGAACCCGGCTTGCGCTTGAATAACCGGGTCGTACGCCGGCTTATCTTTATCGGGGCCTTCGGTGCCAAACCCGGTAATGGCGGCATAGATCAGACGCGGATTCAGCGCACGCAGATGCTCGCTGCCTAAACCGGACTTTTCCATGACGCCGGGTCTGAAGTTGCACAGAATGACATCCGTCTCCTTAGCAAGTTCTTCGATAATGGCCTTACCTTCAGCGGATTTGATATCCAGACGCAGCGACTGCTTACCCCGGTCGCAGTTGGCAAAAAGTGCGGAGATTCCACCTTTCTGGCTGCCCAGATAGCGCATGGGGTCGCCCAACTCTACCGGTTCAACCTTGATCACCTCAGCGCCCTGCTCTGCCATCATCATCGCCGCAAAGGACGCCGTGATCATGGTCGAGAATTCCATGACCTTAATACCTTCGAGAGGTTTCATGTGTTGCTCTCCAACTGCGTTATGCAGTGGATTTAGGCATGATTCCGAGGGCTAATCAACAGTGTGCGCGCCCGCAGACGTCCGTATGGTTCTAGCCTGTGCCCGTTTTCTTGTCGCTCACGTCTGTCAGCGTCGGCACGCTTTCAGGCGCCTCTTTCTGTTCCTCGCTTGCCACACTTGCCCCATCGTTTTCTTCAACCACAATCTGGTCTTCCAGCGTCGATTCTGCCGCAAGCTCAGCCTCGGCTTCTTCCACCGCAAGCGTCACGGGTTGAATGTCCTCTTCAGACAGCTCGATCTCTTCCGGCTTCTCTGCCGACTTTTTTTCGGCGTCGAGCTCCACTTCATTGCTATCAATGTCAATCGCTTCCGACTGTGTTTCCGGCGTCGACTCATCCACCGCCGCGGTCGGTTCCGACGGCTGGGTGTCTGACGTATCTGTCGCCTCATCCAATTCGGGCGCCGGTTCCGATGCTGTCGCTTCCTGTGGCGTCACTTCCTGGGCTGACTCAGCCTCGGGTTCACCGCCAGCAGTCTCTACTGCTTCTGGTGCCGCTTCGACAAGGCGCTCGGCGGCGACGTTGTCATTGGTCAACAGCGGTGTGCCTTGTTCACCACAGAGCGCGACCGCGCTGGTTGCGAGTTGGCGGTGTAACGCGTGGTAGCTCTCATCCAGAGCCTTAAATTTGTCCGCCGTATCAGAAAATTGTGCGTAGACCTCTGCGCGGTAGTCGCTCATTTCGGTCTGCGCGGTTTCAAGCTGGTCTTCCAGGTCACGTATGCGCGACTTGCCGCCACCTTTACCGAACGGTTGAAAGTGACCAACCAGAATACCCAGCACCAGGGCACCCACACCACCAGCAATCAGCCATACTAAAGAGAGCTCTAACATTTAGGTCTTTACCTCGCGGGACAATCAATCCTTTAATCACTATCATACTCGTCCCCGCACGCGGCGAGAACGTTTCCAGCCGTTGTTTCGATAACTTTGCAGAGATTTCACAATTACTCAGACCGAAGCAGAGTTTGACGCCAAGCGAGAACTCCGAGAAATTCTGAGATTGGGTTGGCCTATTGTCCTGACCCAACTCTTTATCATGCTCACCGGCACCGTAGATGTGGCCATGACGGGGCATTACGACTCCGTGCATCTCGCCGGTGTGAGCCTCGGCGGCATGATCATGTGGCCGTTTTTCATGCTGCTCACCGGCTGCACCATGGCGCTCACACCGATCGCCTCGCAGCTCAGGGGTGCCAAGCGCGAGGGTGAGATTGGCCACCAGATTCGCCAGGGACTCTGGATATGCGTCGTCACGTCTACAATTCTGGCGTTGATCATGTCCCAAGGTGGGGTTGTCTACGATTGGGTTGAAGTCGGCGCTGTGGAGGCTGAGATCGCAAAAGAGTATCTCCGCGCCGCAGCGTGGGGAGTCCCCCCGATCGTGTTCTACGTGGCATTACGGCATACCTGCGAAGGATTGGGCCAGACCCTGCCACCCATGATCATTGCAGGCAGCGTGATTCCGCTGAACATCCTGCTCAACTACACCTTTATTTTCGGCAACTTCGGTTTCCCGGAGATGGGCGGTGTGGGTTCAGGCTATGCCACCGCAATCACGTTCTGGATTGAGCTTGGTCTGATGTTGATTGTGTGCCGTCGTCCATTCTTCAAAGCGATTGGCGCCTTCGACCGGTTTGAATGGCCTAACTTCAAAACCACCGGCCAGATCCTGCGCATCGGCATACCGATAGGGTTTTCCATTTTTGTGGAGATGGCGGTGTTCTCCGTCATCGGGCTGTTAATCGCACGCTATGGCGCACTGCAGCTGGCAGCCAACTCGATAGCCGGTAATCTTAATTGGGCAACCTACGTCATCCCCGCTGCTCTCGGGAACGCCGCCAGCATCCGCGTTGGCTTTCACGTAGGCGCAAAAAACTACTTCGCTGCCCGCACAACAGCATTGCAGATCTACAAGTTTTCTTTGGGTTATGCCGTTGTGATCGGCATCGCACTGGTTCTGCTGCGCTACTACCTGATCGCCATTTTTACGACCGATACCCCTGTGGTAGAGATCGTCGCGGGCCTGGTAATTTTTATCGCCTTCTATCAACTGGCTGACGATTCCAACGCGGTCGCTATCGGCGCGTTGCGCGGCTACAAGGATACGTTTATACCCGCGGTCGCCGGACTCTTCGGCTATTGGTGCTTTGCGCTGCCCGTAGGGTTCAATCTAGCTGAAGAACTGTGGTTACCCGGGGTTGCTCCGGGCGTTTATGGCTATTGGGCCGGATTGACGCTCGGCCTCGCCATCGTATCGTTGTGCATGGCCGCCCGCCTCTGGCACATTAGCGGTAACGATCGGAAAATTGCCGCATTCTCCGCAACCTGACAACAATCACCTGACACGGACATCAAGACCGCTATGCCCGCACCTCAAACCGAACCCGCAACCCTTGAAGCTCAACTGGATCTTTTAACCCACCTCTACCAGGTCGGTATCGATTACCTGGTTGGCTACAGTTTCCAGATACTGAGTGCCGTGGTGGTAATCATCGCCGGGTTTATGATCGGCCGGTGGCTCTCGAACCTGCTATTGCGTGTTCTCACCGCCAAAGATGTGGATGAGACGCTGCGCAGGTTTATTGCCTCCACGGTGCGACTGCTGATCATCATTACGTTTGTTGTCATCGCGGTTCAACAGCTTGGTATTTCCATTACCCCACTCATCGCCGCCATCGGCGGCCTGGCCGTGGGTTTAAGTCTCGCGTTGCAAGGTCCCGTGTCCAACTACGGGGCGGGGTTGGTGATCATCCTCACCCGTATGTACCGTATTGGGGACACCATCACGACCCAAGGTTGCTCGGGGATCGTCGAGGAAATCAGCCTCGCGCAAACAGAACTTCGTGCCGAAGACGGCGAACTTATAGTCATTCCGAATAAACACATCCTCGGCGAGATTCACACCAACTCGGAAACCAATCGAATTGTGGAAGGGTGTATCGGCATTGCCTACGGCGCCGACCCTGAAGCGGCGATTGCGACAATTCAGCAGGTTTTGACAAACATCGATGGCGTGGCGGATTCTCTCGCGCCTGAGGTGGGGATCACCAACTTCGGCGATTCAAGCATCGATATCGAGTACCGCTATTGGGCACCGTCCGGGAGTTATTACCCGGTCATCCACGCGGTTAACCTGGCGATATTTAATGCGTTCAAGGATGCGGGCATCGCTATTCCGTTCCCGCAACGAGAAGTTCGCCTGTTAGGTGACTAAAGTTAGGTCATTAAAGTTAGACGACTAAAGCTAGGCGATTAAGCGCCCGACGTTTAGCGCCGCACGCCAGCCAACATCATTTCCTGCGCGGGCAGACCCAGCAGTATTCTCCCCGCATCTTCAATATGGTGAGGTGCCACCGTTGTATGCTGTCCAACCACGGCGATGTCACGCGCGATGCGTTCCAGGGGATGCCCCTTCTGGTTTGCCGACGTACCGGCGGCACGACAAACGTGACCTACCGCCTCTATGCAACCAGCCACTGAATCGGAACAGGCAATCTGAAACAGAGCACGGTCTCGGCTGGTGATGTGCCCGCGAACTTGGACCGTTGCCCACATCTCATCCAGCAGCTCAAGTACAAGCGCTTTGCCGCTCCTGAAGCGCGCCTCAGCTTCGGCTATCGCGCGATGCGCACGCGGACGCTCTTTCAAACTGGAAGAGGAAAAGCGCGGGACCTTGCCTTCCGCAAGATCAACAAACGCATCCAGCGCGGCGCGGGTTAAGCCCCAGGCCACTGCAACTTTGTTGTACGCCAGCCGCGCCCCCAGAGGGAAATTGAGCAATGGGCTGTCATGCCCCGTTCCCCCGATAGGCGCAAGAATCCGCTCCTCTGGTACAAACACATCTTCGATCACAACATCATGAGATCCTGACCCGCACATGCCCGAGGTATGCCAGGTATCGAGAATCTCGTAAGACCCCTTGGGCACGATCGCATAACGATTACCCATCTCAGACAGCTCTTTGCCATCCCGCCACAGCCGCACCGTTGCGCCAAAGATCGCTGCATTGTGCACGCCGCTCGCAAATTGCCAGCGCCCCGACACTCGATAACCCCCGTCGCAGGCTTCCGCCCGACCAACCGCCGCGGTGGAACTTGCCATGATCACCGCAGGGTCTTCGATCAAGTCCCGACACGCATCAAACGCTGGAGCTATCAACCCGAAAGACTCGATGCCGATCATTACATTCCACGCACTACTGCCATCCGCGTACGCGATTGTTTCAATCACTTCTATCTGCGTGCGAGGGGATTGCTCGGAACCAAAACAATCCAACGGTGCAGCCACACGATAAAGCCCTGCCTCGGAGAACGCTGCGGCGACTTCAGGACAGAGATGGCGTTGCTGTTCATTGCGATCAGCATAGTCACGCACCAAGGGCTGAAGCGCTCTTGCTTTCTCAACAAAGGCGTTTTCAACAAATTTGTTTTCGTGATCGGATGCCGATCCCTCATTGGAATCTTTCAATGCCCGCCCCCGTATATTCCTCCTGGCCAAGACTACCAACGACGCCTGGAACTGGCGAGCCACTTAAGACAGAGCAGTTCGATGACAAATCCTCTACACTCTGGCCATGACGGCACTTCATCCCATCCCGCTGGCCGGATTACAAATCGGTCACGCGACAGATCCTTCCGTAGAAACCGGCACAACGGTTTGTCTTTTCGACCAACCAGCCACCGCTTCGGTTCATATCATGGGTGCCGCTCCCGGAACCCGGGAGACCGAGTTGCTCTCCCCTGAAAACACGGTTGCCGCCGTGGACGCCATCACTCTGTCAGGCGGCTCGGCCTACGGTCTGGATGCCGCGGGCGGCACTCAAGCCTGGCTGAAAGAACAGGGTCGGGGAATTGAACTGGATCCCGTGCGCATCCCGATCGTTCCGTGTGCAATCTTGTTTGATTTACGCAACGATGGAAACAAGGAGTGGGGACGTCACTCACCCTACCGGGAGCTCGGCTATGCCGCTGCCGAAGACTGCAAGTCCAAAACCCAGCTAGGCAAAGTTGGTTGCGCGTATGGGGCCAACACCGCCAGCACGCCGGGTGGATTCGGCATGGCAGCGAGCAAGATAGGGGCGATCACCATCATGGCGGTTGCCGCGGTCAACGCCGCAGGTTCGCCCATGATCGGCGACACCAAACACTTCTGGGCGGCGCCCTTTGAGGAAGATGGTGAGTTCGGCGGCTACGGTCTGCCTTCGCCGTGGCCGGAGGATGCCAAAGTCCCACGTACCAAAAGCGGTCAGCGTGTGGCGGGTGCTAACACCACTCTGGCCATGGTCGCCACCGACGCGATTCTCGACAGCGGACAGTGCAAACGCCTGGCCATTTCAGCTCACGATGGTTTCGCGCGTGCACTGTATCCGGTACACACGCCCGCAGACGGCGACATTGTTTTCAGCGCCAGCACCGGGGTACACGCCATTGAGGATGAAATGTTCATGGATCTGACGATCCTCGCAGCTAACGTCACGGCACGGGCTATTGCGCGCGGGGTCTACCACGCGATGAGTCCATTGGACGTACCCGGAGTGGATTAATCAACAGGGGACAAGCAGACAAACCTGAATTTGGCAGTCACTCAGGCTACACTGGCTCCACAACACCTTGAGGGGATACACATGTCGCTTTTTCGCCGAGCATCCAGAGTCATTGCGATCGCAACCGCAACCTGTACCACCTCGATCGTTTTAGCGGACATACCGCGAACCGAATCCGGGCTTCCAGACCTGAACGGCACCTACAATATCGCCACACTCACACCACTGGAACGGCCACAGCGCTACGGCAACAAGAAGACAGTTACCGTAGAAGAAGCAAAAGAAATTGAAGCCTACTGGGCAGCCAACTTGGCTAAAGACGAGCAGAAAAGCGACCCGAACAGGGACGCGCCCGATAAAGGTGGGAGCGAGTTCTTCATCCCGGAGTTTGAGGGTGCAGCAGGCGGTGTCGGTGGTTACAACGCATTCTATATAGACTTGGGCAACAGCACCTTTAAGTTGGACGGCGAATACCGGACCTCGATCATCACGAGCCCGGAGAACGGCCGGCGCCCGAGCTTAAGCAAGCGCGGACAAGCTGCACTTGCGGCCATGCGGGATAACTTCCATGAAAATACCGGTACTGCCTGGTGGATCAAACGGGAAAAAGGGCCGTACGATAATCCTGAAAACCGACCGCTGGCCGAACGGTGCTTACTCGGCTTCGGCTCAACTGCCGGACCGCCTGCTCTTCCAGTTATGTACAACAACCTGAAGCGCATCATTCAAACCGACAGTACCGTCATCATCATCAACGAAATGAATCACGATGCACGCGTAGTCAGAATGAATGCCGAACACCTGCCAGCGGGCGTGACCAAATGGATGGGCGACTCCGTGGGTCGGTGGGAAGGTGATACTCTGGTTGTGAGCACCAAAAACTTCCGGGATCAGACCGCTCTATTCCTGGGTAGTGAGGAACTTCACGTAGAAGAACGTTTTTCTCGGATCGACGACAAGACGATTCGCTACGCCTTTACGGTTACCGACCCTAACTGGAATGAGCCCTGGAGCGGCGAATACCCGTGGCCGGCAGCAGAAGACAAAATGTTCGAATACGCGTGCCATGAAGGTAACTACGCCCTCGGCGGCATCTTAAGGGGTGCGCGCATTCTCGAAGAAGAAGCACTGACTGAGGCGGGCGCGGGGCCAGCCGAGTAGCATTACCCGACGAGATCGCTCCGCCAATCTTCCATCAGCAGCCTCACCAACTCGGCCGCCCCCTGCGGTCGAGACTGAGGCTCTTTGGCCAGGCAGCTCATCGCCAGATCGTTAAGCAGTGCGGGTACGCGAAGGTTAGTCAGATTTACCGGTGCTTCAGGCGTGTCCTCCAACACCTGGCGCACGACCTCATGCACCTTTTCACCCGTGAACGGAGTCTGACCACACAATATTTCGTACAGCACAGCACCTATGCTGTAGATGTCGGTCTGGAAATCAATCGCCGGGTCCTTCTCTACCTGTTCCGGTGACATGTAGCACACGGTGCCCTGCAGCTGAGCGGCTCCGGTCATGGAGAGATCTTTTGTTGCCGTCACATTGGTCTGTCCATCGGCTAACTCATCAACCACCGCGCCATCCTTACTCCACACCTTAGCTAGGCCCCAGTCCAACAGCACAACTTCGCCAAAGGGACCGACCAGAATGTTTTCCGGCTTGATATCCCGGTGCGCGACACCGTGGGCGTGTGCGTAGTCGAGGGCATAAACAATTTGCAGAATGACATCGACCAACTGCGTCAGGTCGTACCGCTCCCGATAGTTCAGAACTTCCCGGAGGGTGTAGCCATGCACCAGTTTCATCGTGAAATAGTAGTTGCCGCGATTGTCGCGGCCCAACTCGTAGGTGGGCACTGTATTCGGGTGTTGCAACATCGCTGATACCCGCGCCTCCCTGAGCAGCCGCTTCTGTTCCACTTCGTCATCAACAAATTCCGGACGCAGCGTTTTGTAACAGACCGTTCGTGCAAGGTGCAGATCACGACATGATTTGATCAGCGACTTGCCGCCTTTGGCGATGGTAGAGAACATCGCATAACGCGTGTTCGGGTCCAGCTTGGCGGGCAGATCTTTATCGGTTTCCTCGAGAAAGACGTGCACATAGTCTTTAGGGGGTTCAGGAAATTCCAGCATTGTGTGTCTGTCTCTGTACCTGTCTCTGTACCTGTCTCTGAATCAGGGCGTCAGCCACTACTCGGACTTAAAGCCCTGATTTTTAGGGTTGCGAGTCGGCTAGAGTCTGTCCACCGGCACAACCAGAGGTGGAACAACGTCGTGATCTAGCTTAGCACCAACTTTATAGATTTCCGCGACAATTTCCTGCGTCAATACCTCATGCGGAGCACCTGTAAACTTAAGCTCGCCATCGCGAAGCAGCAGCAGTTGGTCGCAAAAACGCGCCGCCAGAGACAGGTCGTGAAGCACCACCACCACGGATTTGCCTTCCCCAGCCTCATCGGCAAGGACTTCCAGTACCTCCAATTGAAAATACGGATCCAATCCCGCCGTGGGTTCGTCCAACAATATGCAGGGGGTTTCCTGAGCAAGCATTCGCGCCAGCATCACCCGCATGCGTTCGCCGCCAGACAGCTGGTCCATGCGTCGATGTGCCAACTGTCCGAGCTCCATCCGCGCAAGCGCTGCATCAACGATTTGATCGTCAGTCTCCATGCGCCCACCGAACGCCCTGCCAACGCCTCCGAGGTGAGGCAACCGACCAAGACGTACCACATCTCTTACCGACAACGGCCAATGCACTTCCGGTTGCTGCGGTAGATAGGCCCGTACCCGCGCGAGCTCCTGCAGTGACCAGCCAGCAAGGGGCTTACCATTCAGGCGCACTTCCCCCTCGACGTCGCTGATCAATCCCACAATCGCATTTAACAACGTCGACTTTCCGGCACCGTTCGGCCCAACCAGACCCACTACCTGGCCAGGTTCCAGCGCAACGGAGACATTGCGCAAAATCTGCTCGTCACCGAAGCTGACAGAGAGGTTGTTCACTTCGATCATGTCACAGCGCTCCTCGGCGGTGACGGAGAATGAGCATGAGGAAAAACGGTGCCCCCACAATGGCGGTTACAACACCAATCTTCAGTTCTATGGCTGTGGGTACCATTCTCACAACCAGATCGGCCGCGATAAGTAACAACGCGCCCCCCGCCGCACTCAGCGGCAACAGGCGACTGGGTTGATGACCGACAAACGGTCGAAGCAGATGGGGTACGACAAGGCCGACGAAGCCGATCATACCGCTGACCGCAACCGCTGAACCCACCGCCATCCCCGTACCAAGAATGACAAACAATCGAATTCTTGGAAGGTTTACGCCAAGACTGTGAGCGGTCGGCTCGCCCAACGACAGCGCGTCCAACCCCCGACCGCTCGCAAGAATAAGGCCAGCTCCGATCACCATCGGCACCAGGCACAAGAGCACATGATCCATCGACCGGTCCGCGAGCGAGCCCATAAGCCAGAACACAACTTCATATGCCGCAAACGGATTGGCAGAGAGGTTCAATGCCAACGACGTCATGGCGCCTGCAAACGCGTTTAATGCCACCCCGCCCAGTATAAGAGTCAAGGTGGCAGACCGACCCGACCGGCTGGCCCCGGCCAGGACGTAGAGCAACATCACAGCAACCAGCGCACCCAGCATCCCTCCGAGCGGGAGAGCCAACACAAAACTGGCGGACAGACCCGAATAAAATACAAGCACGGCACCCAACCCCGCGCACCCTGATACACCGATAACACCGGGCTCTGCCAGTGGGTTTCGCAATAAGCCCTGCATCGCCGCTCCGGCCAATCCGAGGCTCGCCCCAACCAGCAATCCAATCAGCGTTCTGGGCAGACGCAATTCCTGCACGATCGTGGTGGCATGTTCAGTGCCGCCCCCCAACATACCGGCAATTACCTCATCAACACTCAGCTCAACGTGACCCACTAACATGGATGCGAACAGCACGAGGCATAACGCGCTACCCACGCAAAGCCACGTCCAGAGACCAACCCTAGCGGTCATGCCCTGCTCCTTCGCGCAGGATCTGAACAGCCCGTGCGACGTGATGTGTGCCGCAAGCCCAGGCTTGGGAAGGTACTTCTATGGTTTGAGTAGAAGAGAACGTCCGCTCAAGCGCTGGGTGGCGCAACACCTCATGCGCCAAGGAGGGCGATTCTGCAACCTGGGGATCGAGTATCAAAATGTCAGGTGGCTCTGCGATCAGTTTTTCCATGGGGTAGGCAGCATAACTGGCAACGTCCCGATCAACAGCATTTTTGAGGCCTGCGGCGAGCAACAGGTCGTTGATTAAAGAGTTTTCGCCGACAGTGAAACCGTTGGGTTGGTAGACGATCGCGGTTTTCATCTTCCGAGTCCCAGACGGTCGCGCCGCCAAACTGCTTTGCAAGCGCGTGATCAGTTCCGCTCCCCGGTTTTTATGCCCGACTGCTTTGGCAACCCGTTCTATCAAGTCGTACACGTCGGCCAGACTATTGGGGTGTCCGAGTTCGATAACCTTAAGACCCAAGGCCTGCAGCGAACTCAAGGTACTGCGACTGGAAAAATCTCCCGCAAAAACCAGATCCGGCTGGTAGGCCGCTATCTCCTCTGCCCGACCACTGTTTGCGGGTATGTTTCGAGCCTTATCTGCATCCCAGGAGATATTTGGATCCTTGACAAAGTAACTCACGGATAGAACTTGCTCCGGGTCAGCTAAGGCCAGGACAAGTTCATCTGCACATTGGTTCATTGAAACGACTTTGGGTAATTCATTTGCCGCCACCCGAGCGTCGGCGGCTGGCCAGGCCAGCGGGCACAAGGTAAAGACACCAGCGATAAGGGTGAGAAGAAAACGCACGTTCACCTTAGAGGAAATAAGCCCAGCGTAGATATATTCGCGTGGCGCCACCTGTTGTCAGGTCGCCGAACCCAGGCGGTAGAACCGGAATGCCGCCAAACTCATCACCCTGGCCGCCAAGCGGCTCAATCAAACCCATTTGCACAGTTTGGTTGTCACCGGGTGAGTAGCTGAAGCCCACTTGGAGAAGACTGCTTTTGTCATGCAGGTTGGTAATCACGGTCGCCGTCTGGCTGATGAGAGGATGCCACTCCATGTTAACGCCAAATGCCACATAGTCACGCATCAGGTTAAAGAGCTCACCCCGCTCCAGCCTCTCCGTCAGATCTTCGGGCAAAGATAAGACACCATCACCAATGTCCTTGACCCCCCAGCCGTTATGGAAATACTCCGCGAATACGTAACCATTTCGATCATCCACAACGAACGAAACGTCCGCGTTTACGATACCGCTGTAAATCCATTCGCCGCGACTGGAGCGACTCGCTACCAGATCCGTGCGCATCAATGCCTGACCCACCGGGAGGCGCGCGCTGACGGCATAAACCGGCTCGTCGTAGTGACGACCTGCGACAACTTCGAACTCCAGGTTAGCGGCAAAGCCATGCCATTTGATTGCCGTGCTTGCAGCCTTTGAGGAAAGCTCGCCGTCACGGTCGTTACGCACAATGTGAAGGGCCTGCAGGTCGTGTCCATTTTTCAACAACCTGTCGATCAATATCAGGTCGTCACCCGGCTTATAGTCCCGGTCCACCACAGTCGGTGAGAATGGACTGAAGAGATCCATGGGCTGAAACACCATCCCACTGCCCCAGCTCACCGCTTGCCTGCCTACCGTGATACTCCAATCTCCGGGCTGCCACATCAGCGCCAGGCGGTCCAACCGGTGTACGGCCTCATGATTTGCGCCGCGACTGACGTTCCACGTCCAATCCCAACGCCTCAGGTTGTCATCTGTCACAACCTGGTTCACGGCACTGTCCTGACCAAGGCTGGCTGCAATGGTGTCGCCATGCAGCCAGACAGTTGAGTGATCGACGATCACTCTAACCGACCCGGCTTCGTGCCGAGCCATAACACGCAGGTCCATAGAGTGATCGTAAAACGGCGTACCGTTGGCTTGCCGCTGAATATCATGGTCCGGTAACAAGCTCGCCGTACTGAACCACTTGAGCCTTGCGTCCAACTCAATGGCTGAGCTTTGTCCCGGCACAAGGACCAGCACCAGAATTAGGAGGTTAACTAGTGCTTGTCCCAAATACGCAGTATTTGGAGACCGCACTAGTCGAGGACAGGAGTCCGAGTCAAAAACCGTAGGTTTTTGGGAGGTTTCCGTAAGGAAACCGTTGGGAAGAAAAGGCATGGATGCCTTTTCTGGACAGAATCTAACTGGCCTCAGCGAACTCATCCTGCTCGATCATGCCATCTCGAAGTTGTACGCGCCGGGACGTATAGCTCATAACAATGGGGTCATGTGTTGCGGTCACAATGGTCATGTTGTGATCCCGGTTCAGCGTAGCGAGGAGCTCCAGCAATTCTTCTGTTGTCCCACTATCCAGGTTCGCTGTCGGCTCATCCGCAAGCAGCAGAACCGGGTTGGTGACAATGGCTCGCGCGATGGCTACGCGCTGTTGTTGGCCACCGGAAAGCTCTCCCGGTCGACGGTGGGTCATATCATTCAAACCAAGACTGGTAAGCGCTTGCGCCGCCCGATCGCGCCTTTCATCCGCATGTACACCCTGCAGTTCGAGAATAAACTCGACGTTTTCCAGTGCGCTCAATACGGGGATCAAATTGTAGGCCTGAAAAACAAACCCTATTTTGTGTAACCGCAGGTTGGTCAGTTCACTCTCTGACAAAGATTCTATCGACACGCCTCCTACGCGTATGGAGCCGCTGTCGGCTCGATCGAGACCACCGATGACATTTAACAGCGTGGACTTACCGGAACCAGATGGGCCGGACAAACTCACGAACTCACCGGCACCGACCGAAAAATCCACGTCCCGCAGGGCGTGTACGGGAACGGCCTCCTGCTGATAGGTTTTGCTGACACCCTGACAGACCACAACGTCAGACGTCCGATCAGTTTCCATTATCGCCTCCTCAACTTCTTAGGGCTTCCAGCGGCTGCACTTTGACAGCCTGACGGGCCGGATAAATACTCGCCAGCACGCCAAGCCCGATACTCATAAGGGCGACCTCGACAAAGTCGCGCATCCAGAAAACGGGGGTCAGTCGGCTGGCCATGCCTGCCATCTCCATTCCCTCCGAAAAGTTGGTTAAATCAATGCCGTCGCCCATAGACAGGTAAACGAGGTAGCCCAGGCCTAGTCCGAGCACAACACCCAACGTCATAATCAAACTGGACTCGAGCACCACTTGCGAGACGACCAACCGTTTTTGCATCCCCAGTGCCCGCAGCATGCCCAGCTCGCGAATACGCTCCATCACGGACGTGGCCAGGGTATTCACGAGACCGAAGGCGAGCGCGCCCATCATCAACAAAAACCATATATACAGTGCCGTATCCGCCATGAGGTACATGCTTGCGGCTTGTGGATTCAGATCCTGCCAGTCAAAGGCACTGAGATCGTTAAAGAGCTCCGCCAGCGATGACTTGATCACGCTCCTGTCACCGTCTTCCCTCAATCGGACGGAAACTTCGGTTACTTTTTCGCTGTCCAAGAGCCCCTGGAGATTGGCAAGTCCGGTGAATGCAAACGTTTTCTCCAGGCCGGTACCGTCCGCATCATAAGTCCCTACCAGGCGATAACCTTTTTCCCGATTTTTACCGTCTTCACCCTGCGTGATCACCACTACCCTGCGACCAATCTGGGTTTCCAGTTGACGGGCCAGTTCCGCGCCCAGCAGGATTCTTCCGTCGTCGGTGTCCACCAGCGGATCGCCGCTGATCGAGACTTCGCCCAGAAACGAGATGTTTTCATGGGTCGGGTCTACGCCGACCAACTGTACGCCGCGAGTTTCGCGCTCGCTCATTACCACAGCTGGAATTCTTATCCTTTGCGCCCAGCCCACCATCTTCGCCTTCGGAATCTCAGGTACAAACTCCGGCTCGAGCTGGAAGCCATTTTCAATACTCGGGTCATCGAGGTAGCCCGGCGCATGCAGCTTTACATGGCCAGTGAGGTTTTCTACCGCAGAGTCGAGCATCTGGATCTGCATGCCGCGCAGGAGTGTGTTGATACCTGTTACACCCGCCACCGCAACAACGATCGCAGCTAACAACATGCCGTTGCGTCGTTTGTGCCTTAAGATGTTCCGCACGCTCAACTGCCAGACCAGGCGTCCAAACATCTATTCGGCCCTCAACGCCGCAACAGGCTGAATTCGATTCACTCGAAACGTGGCGATAAACCCCGCCAGTTGTGTACCGATAAACAGAACAATGGGTGCAGCCGTCAGCGCGAGCAGGTCAAACGCGGGATAAATGCGGTCTGGGAGAAAAAATTCGCCTGCCAGGTCTTCCATACCTTCAATTGGAATACCCACCCCGGCCAGCGAGCCGACCAGCGCGATAACCAGTGCGGAGCCTAAAAGACACCCCACGCACCACATCAAACCTGCCTCCAACAGGATTTGCCGCACGATCAACGCAGGTCGCATGCCAATTGCCAGCAACATGCCGAACTCTCGCATGCGCTCAAAAACAATCATCATGAACGTGTTGACCACACTGAAACTGACGAGCACGAGGAGCACCCCATACATGATCTGCGCGCTCACCCTGTCCAACTCTATGGCTTGAACCACCTCGGGCATAAACTCAGACCAGGTTCGTGCCCGGTTGTCCTGTCCGATCAACGGTTCAAGCTGCCGTATGACGCTGCTCAATTCAGCGCCGTCCGCGCGAATCACAAACCGATGCACTTCATCGCCCAGTTCGAAAGCATCCTGGACACCCCGTAACGGAGTGAACATCATCGTACGATCCAACTCGCGCTGTCCCGATTCAAAGATGCCAACAACGACGAGCGCCATCGCAGCAATCCCACCCTGCTTGGCCGTACCGAGCACAACAATTTCTTCACCCAGGTCAGCCCCCAGATTGCGGGCCAGGACGCTGCCGATCAGTACCTCTTCGGCGGCAACCGGCGTACGCCCGCGCGACACCTGGTTGAAGAACGTGATCACCCGTTTTTCGCGCTCAAAATCCACACCCACAACCAGACCACCAAATGCGCGTTCATCTCGCGATACCAACGCAAAGGCTTCCGCCCGCGGTGCGACCCGTACGCCTGGAACAGCCTCCAGACGACGCAATAAATCCGTGGCATTTACAACCGTATCTTCAAGCTTTTGATCTTCGATGAACGCAGAGTTGCTGACTTGCACCTGCCCCATCAGCATGCCCGTGGCAGTTTCGATCATCGCTTTGTAAGAACCTGCCTGCAGCGAAATCCCAGCCCCCACCAACAAGCAGGCGAACGCCATCGCACCTGCGGTGAGCCACGTCCTGCGTCTGTTCCGCCACAGATTGCGCCACGCCATTCTGAGCACCAACCCGCGCTGACCGGATTCGCGTGTAGCGGTGGCAACTGCCTCGCTCATTTAACGCGTACGACCCGATTGCAGAGAAAACACAGTAAACAGCCTGTCTTCCAGCTTCACATCAAACTCCATCGAGTCATAACGCACCTCGGTAAACTGCTCCGGGTTTTCAAGGTCTGTCATGCGCATCTGCGTGGCGATCATCCGCCCGCCCATCTCGCCGACTTCCAGACTTTTCATCTGCTTGACCGCTACAAGGTCCTGATCAAAGTAGGTCAGCTCCAGCAATACAAAATCGTCGCGTATGATCATCTGCTCTTTGCCCCACACCACCGGCGCGTCGTCATGGGGTATTGCATCGACCGTGTAAACCCAATGTCCGTCGATGTTTTCCGAGTCGACAAGCGTCAAAACGTAGTGTTTCAACCACTTGTCGCTTCTTGAGAGATCGTTATAAGAAAAGTCAGACCCTGCCCAACTTTGCGACATCATAGAGTTAGGCAAACGGATGTTTCGGTTGAGCTTCGGATTGAAGGTCCACATCTTTTCATCCTGCTTCAAGAGCGCATTACCAGCATCTCTCGCAGGTGCAGTAAAACGAATCAACGCATCTTCCCTACCTCTGGTCCACGCGATCAGACTGGAATTGCGCTGCCATTCAGGGCGTTGAATACGCATCTGCATTTCTGCGTACGAGGACAACCCTCGGGTCTGATCCACAGCCTGGGTAACAAGCTCGACAACGTCCACCGATGCGCCTGCAGACACTTCCTGCGAGACGCTTTCTGAAGCATGCACAAGAGGTCCCGCCTGCAGTGCTGACAGCAACAGGCAAAGCTTGAGGGGGTTGAGCAAATGCCAGGAATAAATACGTAACCACACTTGTTTCATCACAAATTCCAACGTTACTGCAACTCAGATACATCGAAGGCGGCTTGACCTTCATTCGCAAATATTTATACTCGCTCTAATTATTGACTATGTCAAATATTTATGTCGCTACGGCAACAAAACAAAATTCGCGCGCGCGGTCGTATCGTTGAGGCTGCTGAAGCCTTGATCGAAGAGCAGGGTCTGGAAACCACAACCACCCGTCAGATAGCGGAACGCGCGGGTGTGAGTTACCAGACGCTATACAACTATTTCCCCACCAAAACCCTGATTGTGCGGGCCATTCTGGAAACCGAGCTGGCACAATGGTCCAGCGAAGTTGAGCTCAGGGTAAAGCAGTATGATGGCGACTTGATCGAAACCCTCGTCGATGTCACCCGCATCGGTGTAAACCTGCTGGCGGGTCGACAGCGTGTGCTGTGGGAAGCACTGGTGAGCCAGATATTTGTCCTCAGCCAGGACGACAACACGGACGTGGAAGCGCTGAGCAATGTCGCTCACGAACACTTTTATGCCCTTCTCCACCAGGCTCAGGGTATGGGCCACCTTGTACGCGACGTGGACCTCCATCTTTTAGCACACACGCTGTTTTGTCTGACCGACTACGCTGCGATGTACTTTCTGCTCTCCCGCCTGTCGGTGGAACAACACCTCAAAACTCAACGCGAACAGTTTACGTTGGTGATCAGTCCCTACCTCTCTGATCTGCACGATTCGCGAACGTTGAATGCCCCTTGAGTTTTGTTAATCTCAAGTACCGTCTCCGCGGAGAAGTTCTATGCGCCATGACCGCTCTCCTGCCCGCCGCATCGCAACCATCTGGTGCATCGTATTTTGCAGCGTTGCCTGCACCAATCAGGCGCCCTCCCCGGAAGCGCAGCACAAGTTTCTGGTTTCTCCAGCGCAAAAGCACATCATCGACACGATTGTGATGGATACCATCCGCGAACTGGCCAAACACCCCAAGCGTGCGCATCCAAAGCTGATCGACAAACTGCTTCTAGCGCATGACGCAACGGTAGAGGAAGCGCTTCTGCCGGAACAGTGGGCGGTCTATCAGGCGCGGCAACGTGACGTTATACGCAGCCACATCCTCGAACAGGCGCGAACGTTGAACCGACATTCCGCCGGGCCTACATCCCGACAAGGCGCCGGTTACGCAAGCCCCGGCACCGCACCCATCGACATTTAACCGCGGCTGCTGGTTTGTGACCCCTGATTCAATCATTGAATTCGATCTGGCGAAGCTCCCCGACGATTTCTTCGCAGACCCATATCCTTACTACGAGGCGTTGCGCACCCAGGCACCTATACACCCACTCCCCAATGGATACCTGCTGAGCCGTTACCACGACGTGCGCAGTGTCTATAGAGACACGACAACGTTCAGTTCCGCCAAGCAGGCACAGTTTGGCCCCGCGTTCGGCATCGACTCACCGCTGTATGAACACCACACAACCAGCCTGGTGTTTAACGACCCACCTCTGCACACCCAGGTCAGGCGTGCGATCGGTAACGCGCTCAGCCAACAGATCATCGTGTCATTAAACGATCCACTTATACGCCTTGTTGATGACCTGCTCGACGAACTGCCCGGCAAAGCGGATCTGATCGCCGACTTCGCGGCCGCCATTCCCATTGAAATTATCGGTAACCTTTTGCGGGTTCCGCGCGAAGATCGAGCTCAACTACGCGGCTGGTCACTGGCGATATTGGGTGCGCTGGAAGTGGATCTCGCGCCTGCCGACAAGTCAGCGGGCGAAACGGCGGTCACGGAGTTTGTGGATTTTCTCGATGGTCACATCGAGACACACCGGCGGGCAATGAAAAAAACGGACGACGACATACTGTCGCGCCTGCTGCGCTGGGAAGAAAATGGCACGCGACTTGAGGGGCGTGAGCTTTACCACCAGTGCATATTTCTACTGAACGCCGGGCACGAAACCACAACAAATCTGATCGGCAACTGTATCGAACTATTGCTTCGCTACCCCGAAGCGCGGACCACCCTTGAAGCAGATCCCGCCTGTATCGATACGTTGGTGGAAGAAACACTCCGCTTTGAAAGCCCCAACCAGTTGGGTAACCGGACCGTGACAAAAGCAACGACCATCGGCGACATTCAACTTGAACCGGGCCAGATTGTCACACTGTGCATCGGTGCCGCCAACCGGGATTCCGCAGTCTTCGAGGATGCGGCGCGCTTTGATCCAACCCGCGCCGCTAACCCTCACCTCGCCTTTGGCGCAGGCATACACACCTGCGCTGGGTTGCACGTGGCCAGACTCGAAGCCAAAACTGCGATCACAGAATTGTTTAAACGTTTTCCTAATCTAGGGTTAGCGGACAATCCTGAGCGGGCGCGGCGGGCTCGTTTCAGAGGGTTTACCAACCTGCCGGTCACGTTGACGTAAGCTCAAGCGCCCTCGTTAGGAATCGGTAATTCTTTGACCACCTGCTGCATTTTCGGCAGGTGCTCGTCTCTACCCAAACCGCCGCCGAGGGTACGCAAACACAGGTGTGTCAGACCGGTGTCGTACCAGTTGCTGACACGATCACGCCACTCAGCCTCACGTTCGCCCACAACAGCAACGCCTGCCTCGGTGCCAATGCCATCCGGGTCACGGCCTGCTTCACGTGCGGCATCATCAATACGCGCCCGCACATCCGAATACTCTTCAGGTGTGGCCAACACAAACCAACCGCTGGCCCAGCGGCCGATACGTTTGACAACCCGATCACCGGGTATCGAACGCGCTCCCACCCATATCGGTATCGGCGCAGGTGGTCGAGGATTGATACCCAACCCATCAAGGCGGTGATAACTGCCGGTAAAATCGACACTTTCTTCTGACCACAGCCTGTGGAGCACTTCCAACTGCTCGTCGCAAATCTTGCCACGCGAATGGAAATCAACCCCCAGGGCTTCGAACTCAGGCGCACTCGCCCCTACGCCAATGCCCAGCCGAAAACGCCCTTCAGATAGGAGACTGAGTTCGGTTGTTTGCCTGGCCAGGAGCGCGGTCTGCCGAAGGGGCAGCACGATCACAGATGGCACCAGCTCGATACGACTGGTCACTCCAGCCAGATACGCGAGGAGGGTTATCGGGTCATGCAGGTGGCCATTACCCGGCCTGATGATCTGATCCGGAATTCTCAGGTGCGTCAGCCCGAGATCTTCGGCTGCCTGCGCAAATTCCTTAATCGCACCCAGGTCCTCAGCGAGTTCTCGCACAGGCAAAGAAATTCCAACCTTCATTTGATGCTGACCTCTGTCTTGAAAAGGTAGAGGTTAAGGCACCTAGTCGCGCAGGTCGACTTGCACCTTCAAGGCAATTTTTTCCCCGGGTGGTTTCCCCATCGTGTGCACGTAGTCTCTACCCGCCCATCGATAGTGAACGCGGTAACCATCAACCTGCAGTTCCTTACGCGGGTTACAGTCCTCACGCAGATCCCACGCAAGTCGCTCAGCCAGCCCTTCACTTCGAGCGGGTATCTGAATGCAAGACAGATCGCGAGAAACCGCATAGGTGATGCGGTGAATCGGCTCGACCCTGTCCACATCGGCCCACACCAGTCGTTCAGTCGACGCAAGCCCCTGAGAGCCTAATAGACCCGCACCAACAAAAACTAGAAGCCTACCTGCATTCATCTTTTATTCCTCCTATGGACAACTTCACTCGACCAATCCGAACTGCTCGAGGGTGAGGCGATCAGCCAGTGTGAGCGGCAGTACACCAACCAGATGAACCTCGTTACCTGATTTGACAACCGCTTCCACGTTGACGAGGTGTTCGTTCAAATTCTTAACCACCCTTCGTGCACGGAGCCGTGAATCAAACCGAACCAGCAGACGCTGTGGCTGAGCCGTGCCAGAAACTAGAGACTTGGTGCCAGGATGCTCGTTCCCACCCGAAATTTTGTGCCGATGGCGGCGTACCCGGTCCACATAGGCAAGCGCCCCATCAGGGATCGCCGCGGACTTCTGGATTCGAGTGGGCCCATAGTTGTAGGCAGCAAGCGCCTTCACCTCATCTCCACCGAAGAGCTGCAGGAGCTCTGCCAGGTACTGAGCACCTAACGATATATTAAAGCAAGGGTTGTAGAGCTCGCTCACCCGCCTGGCACCGAGATGGCGAGCCGTTCCCGGCCATTGTATCTGCATGATGCCGTGCGCATTTGCTGAAGAGACGGCTACAGGATCCATGTTGCTTTCCGTTCTGGCGACCGCCAGGAGCAGGTCCATCGGCACGGCATGCAGCGTCGAAGCCGCATGAAAGCAACCCTGATAAGGTACCTCCACACGGGCAAGCCCTGCCTGGGGAATCCACATGCCGAGAATGAGCACAGCGCAAGCCCTGACCAGTGTTGCAACGTTCACCCTTCAGGCTCTCCGAATGCGGCGATAAGGTGAGATTGCACTCGCGTGAGATCTGCCAGATTGGCGTAAGCGTAAGTCACCCAATATTCCTGAGCGCTTTGGCGTTCAACTTCAAACTGCCCACCCAAGGTTTTTTCAAGCTGACGAGCAAACCCCGTAGCTGACCGTTCGCTGTAGAAAGACGTCCACAGACGTGCGGTTTGAGCTGTATCAAAGTCCGCGACCGCCTTTTCACCAGAGTCTGTGGAGACGGGTTCTGGTACTGGGCTCGCGGGTAGACTTTCTATTTCTTCAGAGGGTGTTTCTACTTCCTCCTTTTCCGCTACCTCGTCAGCCACCTCTTCAACCGCTTCGTCATCAAGCGCGACAGGAACGAGCACTTCTTCAGGCAAAGGAGCATCCTGCAGTTTTTCCTGCACAATAGACGGATTCACGGCATCAGTAGATTCTTGCGCCACGAGCACTTCGGAGCCGTTTGGCGGTGGCGCCTGGACACCCTCCCGAACCGCCTCCTTCCACTTGCCGAAATCAAACTCGCCCCACTCGCGTGGGTTCGCCGGAAGGTACTCAGCCAACGCTAGTACGACGACAGCCCCGATCATCACCCCTAACAGAAATTTCATATATCTCTCCTGGATGCTCGCATCTGCGCAAGTCGGTTTGGTCCTTGCTTGAGGTGGAGCGCCTGCCAACTCAGCTGATCTGCATGTTGTTCAAGCCCGGCAAGGAACTCAGCAGCTCCACCTGGCGGCACCAGATCGCAGTCACCATCAACACCCTGCAGCGAGCGCAGGAGCTTGTGCGCGACCGCCTCACTGTTCAGTGCAACTACATAAAATCCAACAACATCGTTCTGTTGTTGCGCCTTCAGTCGAAATCGGTATACACCGCGGTCACGCCAGGACTCCCGAACACTACAGGCGATGGGTTTGAGTCCACCGGGTGTGGTGGAAAAAATCAGCGCATAGGCAGCTTCAGGCAGCCGCACATCAACCTCCCGGCAATTGCTGGCAGAGCAAACCTCGGAACCCTTGCGGGCCAATTCGAGGCGCGGTCGTTCTGGGCTTCGGTTTGGCCTTACCACTTCAGGAGAGGGGCCAGGGGAGACGCCTGGAGAGGGCAAAAACTCTGGATTACGCCGCGGCGGATCGTTTTTGACGTTGTTGCCACGATTAACCAACCGGTGGTGCGGACGCACAAACAAGGCTGCGACAGTTTGACCCTGCCCAGCAGTACTCGCTTTTTCAGTCGGTTCAAGCCGCAATACAAGTTGTTGCAGGCTCCCGCTGTTGGCAGACAGCGCCATCGCCAGCTTCCACTGCGCGCGCTCCGCATCATTAACAACGAAAAAGCCGGACCTCAGCGCCAACTCGGCTTTCAGGCGTTGCTCTATACGCTCTAACTCCGCCTTGTCTTGTGCCCGTTCCTGAGCCGCAAAATAGATCTGCCCTTCAACCCCATCAGGGAACGCACAGACAATCTGTGCTGCCGCCTGCTTTGCAATTCCCCCGGCATCGCCAAGGTCCAGAGTTGTCCGGCCAGCGGTGGACAGTTTGGCAAGATCCGCACGGTCCTGGGCACCCAATCGACCCACCCAACTGAAACTCAAGCCACTCAACCACTCACCTTCTTCGATATCGAACCCGGCAATACGTACTTCGTGACGACTACCGCCCAGCCGGAGGATTTCTATCCCCAGTTTGATGGCATCGTCCTCGAGGCGAATACGACAGCTCTGCGGTCCACCCTTGCGCACGTTGTTACGCCCCGCCTGAAGAATTTTGTGCGACAGATATCGCTGTAAGCGGGTCTCAAATACCGAGATGCCATCGCCACGAGATTGCAGACTGAGGAACTCAATATCTCGACCACGATACTTCGGATGTTTGGCCAATTTGTCTACGAGCGCAGGGGCAGCTTGCTGCTTCAGCCAACTGTCAACCGATACGAAGCTTGACGTAGCCGAAGCCACATCAGCCACCCACATACACAGCACAAAAAGGCTAGCGCGACGCCACATGATGTACCTCCTCAAATCTGTTGATGAGCAGTTCCCCACTCGCGTGGGCATTGACCAGGGACTGCACTTGCCTTTCAATTTTGGGTGGCAGACCCACCGCCCATTTCACATCCACCATGTCGTGGGGCAAGGCTTCCTGGAGATGGACCGGGATGGTCGATGGATCGAGCTCATAGACCTGCCGCGGCGGCTTGGTCTGCAAGAATCGATATTGCTCATTCATTTCCAAAAAGGTTTGCGGGTTAAACGCATAGACCATCACCTTGGTGCGGGCGATCAACCGCAGAAAGTCGGATTGAGATGCAAATCTTAATGTAAGACCTTGATCTTCTTGGTTTTTATCCTGCTCGGATTCGATCTCCTCAGAAACTTCATTAACCTGCGTGTCCTCCTTCACTTCAGGCTCAACCTCTTCAGGCACGGGTACAGGCTCTGCAGGTAAAGGTTCTGCAGGTAGCGGTTCCACAGGTTGCGGTTCCGGCGCAGGTTGAACGGGAAGATCAAGCGTCTGTTCCGCCACAACAAATACACGCGGTTTATCCTCTGGCTCTTTCACGGGTTCAACCTGCCTCTGTTGCGGCGCTTGCTGAACCGGTTCCGGCTCCGGTGGTGGTGCAATGGGCTGAGGCTCCGGTACAGCAACTTTTTCTGCTCCAGGCTCAGTGACCGCCGCTATCTCTACCTCCGCTTCTTCCACTTCTTCCACCTCCGAGAGGTTTCTGACCATGGCCAGGATGGCGACCAGACAAAACGCCACAATGGCCATGAAACGCATAACGTCTGCCTGCAGGTGCGCATCCTCTGAACCGTATTGGCTGGCCCTCCTCATCATGGCTGCCAACCCTTCTCGGCCAATTCTTTCTGTGACAGTTCTTTGTGGGGTAGCTCGGTTACCGAAGCCCTCCCCTGCTGGGACAGGCGAGCTTCAATTCGCGCGGCGGTATTCAAAAGCGCGTCCACATCCTGGCGCTCATGTGCCGAATAAAAAGCCTGGAGTTGCGCTCCCACGCTTACCGTTTTAACCAGGCGCATCGCGTAACCCCCTACGGCGCCTGCAATCGTGGTAGACAAAGCCAGCAGAATGCCGCCGTCCACGAGTTTGCGTAAAACGTTGTCTGCGCTATCGGAGAGCGCAGCTCCAGGATCCCCCAACGCAGCTTGAAGCGCGCTGCGCATGCCTACGGCTGTCCAGATAACACCTATCCCGATGAAGACCTGAATCCAGACGTCCAATATCTGATCAAGCCGGGATACTTCCTGAACATCCGCAGACGTGGAGGACAAAAGCCCTTGAAGACGATGAAGCTGGACAACAAAACAGGCCAATACACCGCCAAACAGCCACACAGAATGACCTAGATTGAGATGTATCCAGCTGACCAGTCCGTCAATCGCACTCCTCTCCATCGTCGCTTCTCTCACGGCAAGTTCCACAGGCGAATACAGCAGCAGAGCAAGCAATGCGCCCAGCACGCCTACCACGCAACCAGCTGTGAAACCGCCCTTCACTTACCGAGCTCCAGCCGCACAGGCCCGGCAGGTTGCTTCGAGCACCAACTGCGTTTCTTTCAGGAGATGGTCCGCACGGTAATAAGACGACTTGTCCTGAGCGGCGTTCAGCAGGCCTGCCTGCTTGTCGCCAAGCTCTGCCTGCATCTCGCGGACGAGCTTGCCCTGTACCGGGCAAGCCTGACTACACGTGTTGTAATCACCCGAGAAAGAAACAAACTTCACGTTAAAGAAGCGGTTGTACTTTTCCCGCGCCTGTCGCTTGGAAATAACCCCGCGATCGCTGGCTCCCACCAGAAAATCGCTGAAGAGCCGCTTGTTGTCAGCCGCAGGGGCGGACTGCGCAACATCCAGCAACTCGCCAAAATATCGATCGAAGTGATATTCGCAGCCGTTATCGAGACGACTTTCGACATCGCTGATCGCGCTGGGGAGGTTGTGCGACAACTTGCCACTGCAGTGGTCCACCACCGGGGTAGTGGTACATGCACCGAGTGTCAGTATCGCGAGTAAAAACAAACTGGGTTTCAGGTAGCTCATGATTTTCTCCTACATTTCCAACGGACTGACAAACTCTGTTTCGCCAAGCGCCACCGGGGGACCGGCAATCGGCGCCTCGTTTACCGCTTCACCAAAAAGAATCTCTTTAACCCCGCCGACAACCGCCGCCATTTCAGGCGTGATCAAGCCAAAGGACTGGTTCAGTTGCTCCATCAACGAGGCGCGACTGATCTCTTCCTGGGTTGCGGCAATCAGTTGCGATGCTTCATCCATATCGAGGTATATGTCAGAAGCAACAACCGCAAGCGACTTACTGGGTCCACTGCGATGGGTAGCGACGAGTTCGTAATACTGTTTGAACCGATCCGATAAGCGCACGCCCGATCGACCTCGCAGCGCTGGCCGCGCATCATTCGATGCCGCACTCGCCTTACCCAACAACTGCTCTTGAAGACTGGTAGGGGTTGTTCGTTGACCCAGCTCTGTCTTCAGACGTTTCTCCAGACTACGTCTGGTACTGTCCACAGCACGCTCCATATCGGGAAGTTGGTCCGCCATTGCGTTCAACATCTCAAGATAAGTAGCACCAATTTTTTTGGACATCTGCGCACAACCCTGATCCGCATCCGCACCGTGGCAGAGGCTTTCCTCATAAAGTTTTTGCTGCATATCCAGACGATGGATAATCTCCTGAAGATTGTTTTCCATGGTCTCGGCGATCTGGCTGGTTTCTCGAATGTCTTCGAGCACCGTAGTGGGAAAGAGTCGGACCACAGGGCCTGACTGCGATGCGTATGCTGTTCCGGCAGAAACAAGACACACGACAAACGCATAGAACAAATGACGTATTTGCTGACTTTGCATAAGGTTTCCTCCTTTTGTCAGACGAAGCCTATGCGGAGATAGCTGAACGATTTCTGAATAATTTGACGATTCGTTTACATTTTTGTTGTGACGCGTTAGATATGTTTTGTTGGCTTGTTATTTTTCAGGCACAATCAACCCCTCGTCCCGAGGGCGGACAAGTCTTTCTACTCTACAGACAAAAACCTAAACAGAAGATGAACGAGCAGACCTAACTCACAGACCCACCGGCAAGCAGAGAATCGATCTCTTCAGGGGTATAACCCGCTTCAACAAGAATTTCCTTCGTGTGCTCGCCTGCGTCAGGTGCAGGACCCCGCACCTCTATATCCGCACCACGGATATCAAATGGTGCAGAGACAATTTCAACGGCCCCTGAACGCTCGTGCACAACAAATGAAAAAGCGCCCCGCTCGCGCAACGCCGGATCTTCGACAACATCCGGCAGATCAGCGACTGGCTCCCAGATCAATCCAGCCTCATCAAGCTTTTCTCGCCAATACGGCAAATCGTGGGCAGCAAAGACGGATCTGACTTCATCCATGATTTCATGGTTATGTTCCATCAATCCGAGCACCGTCTGGAATCGCTCATCGGTCAGCCAATCATCCCGCTCGACCATACGACAGAATTTTGGCCAATAAGCCAGCGGCATAGGCATTACCAGCAGAATCCAGCGTCCTTCCGCGGTCTGGTAACAGTTCCAGATAGGGTTCGGTGGCAACATACGGCTGGTTTTTTCGGGCTGCGCCCGGTCATAGAGCGCGGTACACATATCACTTGCCAACGCCCAGATCCCCGTGCGCTGCAGCGTAACCTCCACGTACTGCCCCTCTCCGGTTTTGTCGCGCACTCTCAGCGCTGCAAGCAAGGCGCTCAACATGTTCAGCGCCGTTGTGCGGTCGCCATACCCGCCGCGGGAAATCAGCGGCCCATCATCGCGATCACCGAAAATGGACATCGCACCGCTGCGCGCCCAGAAGGCTGTCTGATCAAACGCTTCTCGATGGCTGTCCGGTCCTACCGTGCCGTAGCCGGAGAGCACCCCGTAAATGCACGTTGGGTTGATTTGTTTAATCTCTTCCTCGGTAATCCCGTAGCGCGTCAGTCGCTCCTGGGTCAGGTTGGTCAGAAAAATATCCGCATCTACTGCAAGCTTTTTCAGCGCCACGACACCATCCGCAGACTCCAGGTTGATACAGATGCCACGTTTGCCGCGATTATCAAATTGATACGACGGGTGTATCGCATCCTCCCCCAGAAGCGCCTGGTTCAAGCGCCGGTAGGTATCGCCGCCAGGTGGTTCCACCTTGATCACCTCCGCCCCCATATCAGCCATCAACGCTGCACAGCTCGGCGCTGCCAGCCAGCTTGCAACTTCCAAAACTTTTATCCCCTCTAAAGGTGCTACCACCCATACCTCCCTATCATTTTATTCGTGTCATTCGTGTTTACCGTCATCTCCGGCCTCAGCCAGTGATTTGAGCCGTTCGAGAAAGCGCATCCACATCGCATCCGTACGTTTGCGAAAGTCAGTTGAATCCCGCACGAGGCGCTGTGCATTGTCCTTGTTATCGCCGGTACCCTCCCATGTGTATCGTCTGTTCATGGTCAGGCTGACCTTAGTTTGACCCGGCGCGGTCTGATGCAGGGTCATCACTCCAATACCAGTGCCAGCCTCCCCCTTAAAAACAGAAGGCAGATTGGCCATCACCAGCACCCTACCTGGCTCGCTGTGGGTAATCATCACCTTGAAGTCCTGACCTTTATAGAGACGTCGCACCTCACCCGCTTGACCCACCTCGCCGCCGACATGGGCCAGCTCAAAGTCATACATCCAAGCGGGCAGGTCTGACAGCCAACGCCAGACTGTGCTTTGAGGCGCCGCGATTTCGATATCGTAATGGGTCGCGAAGTGATAACTCTGCCCGCCTGGCTCATCTACGGTAGCAGCCCCGATGTTGCCGGTGAATAACGCAGGCAGCACAAGACAATAGCCTGCCTTAAAAACGGCACGTTTAGTCCAAGTCAAATTCGCCTCCGCCTACCCTTGTGACTATTGTGCGGCATGACCATCCAGGGTCAACACACCGATTCGCTCCATAATGACCGGCAGATCAACATCATCGTCACGATTCGCCTGTACGGCGATAGTCAGATCGCGACTGAAGTCGTGGAAAACCCACGAACGGTAACCGGGCCAGCGTCCACCGTGACTGACCCGTTCATCAAGCACGAAAAAACCCAGGCCGTAGTGGTGAGACGACGTCGAATCTTTGAACCCCTCTTCCATCATCATCTGCAGGGTGTTCGCCGCAACAAGTTCACCATTGGCCAGGGCTCTATAAAATTTGACCAGCATCGCCGGTGTGGTAATCAATCCACCACCCGTCCACTCAGAAGAGGGATCAAACTTCTGCCGCCCGTCCGGCCGCAACGATGGTGTAGTTCCCGAATATCCGGTGGCGACCTCCCTGAGCGAGGATTCGTTTTGCAGACGCACCTGGTCAAGCTCCAGAGGTCTGATCACACGCTCTAACACGAGGTCATGATACGAGCGCCCCGAAGCGGCTTCGAGCACACGTCCCAGCACCAGATATCCCGCATCCGAATAAGCAAAGCCTTCACCGGCAGGGAACAGCGCTTTGTTGCCGACATACCCTATCAGTTCTTCCGGGCTGAACCTGGCGCTCCCCGTGCGCAACGCTCGCCACACCATCGCCACGTTAAACCCGAGCGTATCCGGATAATCGCCAATGCCACTGCTGTGTGAAAGCAGGTGCTTCACCTTGATAGTGGCCGCATTTGGCAAGGTATTGAACCAGCGTTCCTCCCCAAGCCAGTCGATCACCAGATCGTCCAGAGACAAAGTTCCCTCTTCAACCAGGAGCAACGTGACCACAGCAACAAACGTTTTGCCGGTACTCCCGCCTGGCATGCCTATCTCTGTTGTCAGCGGCGTATTTGATTCCAGATCCGCCACGCCTACAGCAACCTCCAACAGAGGGTGTTCACCTGCTTGCACCGCTGCACGTAACCCTGGCAGATCAAACTCTGCACGACTGGCCTCCAACACGGCACGCAGCTGATTCTCGCCAGGTTGGGCACTGTGAACTTCACCCACAAACATCCAAGCAGACAGAAAAAGCGCTACACACTTACAGTTGCGACTCGTTGTCAGCACCGTTGCCTCCCCGACTACTCTCCTGCCACCACGATGTCAGTGGCATGTATGTATAGTGAGCAACTCACCCTCAAGCCACGGTCAACCGCTACCATGAAACACTACTATCATCCTCACAGCCGCGCCATGGGCACCCACTGGATGCTGCTGGAACTGGAAGCGCCGCACGAACAGGTCGTTGTCGACTTCGCGGCAGGCGAAACCGCAACCGATGAGTTTCGGGCGATCAATCCCATGGGCAAGCTGCCGACACTCGTGGATGGAGATGTTGTCGTCACTGAGAGCGCGGCGATTTGCGCCTATCTTGCAGACAAATATATTGACCGTGGTCTTGCTCCGCCGCTGGATTCGCCAGCGCGCGGTAGCTATTACCGCTATCTCATGTTTCCAAGTGCAGTCCTCGAACCGATGTTCTCATTTCAACAGTTCGGGGTTACTGAATACCCCGCTATGTCCGCAGGGTGGGGTGACATCGAACGCTGCCTGGCAGCTATAGAAGTGATGTGCCCGGCGCAAGACTGGGTCCTGGGCACACAATTTACTGCCGCTGATGTGGTTTTCGGCGGGACATTGGATTTCGCCACAAAATTTGGCTGGATCGAAGCGCCCAGCGACAAACTGGCAGGTTATCTCAAACGCCTGAAGAGCCGCCCTGCATACAGGGACAGCCACGACGCAGACTGGTACTAGGCCAACACGTCAGTTCCCGTCATCCTCCAGGTTAATGCCAAATTCCTGAAAAATTTCGTCCCGGTGTTCATCCATCCGGGGCGGACGACGGTAAAACCCTGCAGGCGTTTGGGTGTATCGAAACGGCGTGTTCACGATAGAAACTTCCGGATTATCCCCGGGCAGCTGAAACGTTGTGATCATGTCACGAGCCGCAACGTGCGGATCGTTGAATATATCCTCTGCAGTATTCACCGGGCCGGAAGGTACATCCCCACCCAGTTTGTCCATAATCTCGGTACGCGTGAGACCCGAAGTCCAGGCGATGATGCGCTCATCGATGTACTCACGATTCTCTGACCGCTTGTAGGTATTTGCCGCCCTCTTATCTTCAATCAGGTCTTCCGCGCCCATGGCTTTACACAAGAGCTGCCAGTGTTTTGGTCCAGGTGCGGCAATGGCGATACCCCCGTCTTTCGCAGGATAAATGCCAAACGGCATTAAATACGGGTGGTGTTGCCCGCGCGGTCCAAGCTGATTTTTGTTGTACCCATAGTTTGCGACCACAGCTTCCGCAAACTGCAACATCGCATCGTACATGCCGATGTCGAGAAACTGGCCCGATCCTGTCTGGCGCGCGTTCAGTACGGCAGAGACAAGACCCAGGGCCATCAAGGTGCCCGGATAGATGTCACCCACACTGACCCCGGATGGATAGCCCGCCCCTCCATCTGGGCCGGTGATATGGGCAAGCCCGCCCATGGACTGCGCGACAATATCGTACGCGGGCCAGTTAACATAGGGACTCTCACCTGTCCTCGGATCGCCAAAGCCTCTGATACAGCCGTAAACGATCGCCGGGTTGCGCGCCTGAATAACCTCGTAACCCAGACCCAGCTTGTCCATCACACCGGCGCGCATGTTCTCTACAATCGCATCCGCCTTATCACAAAGCTTCAGCAGTATTTCTTTGTCTTGCGGATTTTTCAGATCAAGCGTCAACCCACGCTTGTTGCGGTTAATTGAGGCGAAGTACCCGCCAAAATCAACGCCTGCGGCTTCCCCGGATGTTGCATTCGCGTAGTCCGGCGGCAACGGCGGTCCATTCCGACTGGGGTCACCCTCAGGCGGTTCCACCTTGATCACATTTGCACCCAGGTCCGCGAGCATCGCTGTACCGAACGGACCAGCCAGGTTCATCGTACAATCGATGATCGTGACACCGACCAAGGGTCCCATAGCTTCAGCCATTTGCCGCTCTCCAAACATGTGCAGAATGAGGAGCCAGATTCAAACAGCCGTACATATATTTGTCAACCAACTAATAAGTTGTCAAGGCGGGTAACCCGGATTAGGATGAACACATATTAGCAAGCAGCATGAGTTGCCATTGACCACACAAAAATCTTCAGACAAGCAATCGCGGCGCACCCAAGAGGAACGCAAGGCTGAATCCGAGCGCCGGATATTGCGCGCCGCTGTTGAGCTGTTTGCCAAGCAGGGTTATATGAAAACGACTCTGATCGAGGTCGGCAAGGCGGCTGGCTACACGGGTGGGTTGGTGACACACCGGTTCGGTTCCAAAGAAGGCCTGCTCAACGCGGTGATCGACAATTCAACCCAACGTTTTTTTGAGGACCAACTACGTCCCGCTATTGAATCCGAAGCGGTCACAAACGCCGAAGATGCTTTGCTCAACTACATCACAACCTACTTTAACGAAGTCTTCGTGCGGGAGAGCCACATTCGTGCCCTCTACGTCATCATGGGCGAATCGCTGGGAGCGGTACCCGAGATAAGGCCCAAGATTGCCCAGCTCAATAAAGCCATGCGCAGTCGCATCGCCACCATTGTAGAAGCGGGGCGTTCATCCGGCGAGTTTCGCGATTCGGTGGACCCGGACGCCAGCGCGGTTCTGATAGCGGGCTTGCTGCGCGGCGTGGTTATGCAGTATTTGGCGGACGCGCGAGCGTTCGATCGCAACGCAACCTTAGAGACGCTGAAGGCCAGTGCTCTGGCAGGGCTCAAGACCTGAATTTTGGGAAAGAGTCTGAGATGCGCAGCTGACTATGCACCCCAATCCGCGGTATCCGTTCCAGGCGGGGACGAAGCGCGATGCCACACAGCAGGTGTGGTCGAAAAGTGTGCAGCATGAGGAAGCCCAAGCAGCGTGCCGAAGTTTGAGGGAAACTCAGCCAGCTCTGACTTTATATGCAACTTAGGCAAGTCTGACTGAAACGGCGTGCGTCCCAGGGACCGAATCCATCTGGCCGTATGATAGAGCGATACTTCAACGTGCCAGGAACCCCCCTCCTCTATCTGCCGCTTGAGTGTCAGCTGCGAAGCTGCTGCCATGAGGAAGCCGGAGGCGTAATCGAGAATGGGCAACGGCATAGATTTCGGTTCCCTTACCCCAGCCGCGGTTGCTTCTGCATCGTTGAATCCGGTTGCTGCTTGTACCAGAGAATCAAAGCCACGCCGACCCGACCACGGGCCATGCCAGCCGTAGGCGCTCAGGCTGACGTAGACAATCCCGGGCGCTATGTCGGCCACTGCATGAGGATCAAAAGATAGGCTTGCGAGACCATCTGGACGGTAACCCTGCACAAATATGCGCGCGTCCTTTGTCAAATACCTGAGATGCTCCACCCCCGCCTGTAACTTCAAATCGAGGTGCACAGACCGCTTGCCCCTGCTCGTATCTGCAATAGCAGCGATGTTGGGCAGGTTGGGGCTGTTGATCAGCATCACATCCGCCCCATACGCGGCCAACGTACGACCGCAAGTTGGGCCTGCGAGGATTCTGGTCAAATCCAGAACTCGCACCCCATGCAACGGCCGGTCTTTGCTCTGCAATGAAGCGAGCTGACGAGGCTCTGCCTCACCGATCCGGGTGATGCGAACTACCGGGTCTGAGACAGTGGCGAGCGCATGGGGGTGACGATCCCAAGCATCAAACGTGCGTACGGCTGATACCACGAGCCCTGACTCTGCAGCAGCGGATTCCAGCTCAGAAGAACGCCAGGTTCTGACCGCGTGCTCCGCATCCTCGCGTGCTGTGCCATTTGCATCAGAACACCCGATCAAACTTAGAAATCCGTCTCTGTGGTGATCAAAATTTGCGTGCACACGAACAAATCCATCGCTTGTAGCGTACACCCCTGAAAACTTCTCCCACGCTTCAGGCGCCTCTCCATCCAGCGTGAAAAAGCCCGTGCACTCCAGTTCAGCCGCTCGCCGAGTGACCTCAACGTTCTGGGTGCTGCCCTGTCGCAAACGATAGATTTCATTTGCCGCAAGTGCCGCCATGCCAATGCTGACCTGCGCGGCCGTGCCCACTTCAAACGAAGATGGAAACACCGGCTGACCCGCGGGGAGCGATAAGTTACCTAACGCATCCTCCCACCCACCGAGGCTCGACCACAGATCGGCAGCGATGGAGGGGATTTCAGGCATATCAGACGAGCCGGAACCCGGCCTCGGTTAAGGGCATTGTCCGGATACGTTCACCCGTGGCCGCGAAAATCGCGTTAGTCACCGCAGGCGCAAGCGGGGGTAAGGCCGGCTCACCAATACCCGTCGACGGATTGTCACTTTCGATGAAGTGCACATCCACCGCGGGCGTCGCCGCTATGCGCATGACGTGATAGTCATGAAAGTTGGTTTCCTGTATCTCGCCATTCGCCATGGTGATCTGTTGCAACGCCATGGTGCTGAGACCGTCCACAATGGAACCCTCTACCTGGTTGATAGCTCCACTGCGGTTGATGATCGGACCCACATCCACCGCAACAGTGACCTTATCCACAGAAAAAGAACGATCGGCATTCACCGTCACCTCGGCCACTTCCGCGATATGTGCTGCGTGACAGAAATAAAATGCCAGACCCAGTCCTTTACCGGCTGGCATCTCCCGCCCCCACCCGGCTTCCTGGGCCGCTCGCTTGATGACATCTTTGGCACGCCCTGTATTGATTGCATTGACGTTGCCTTCGTCTACCCAGCGCGACTCACCCAGCACTTCCAGAAGGAAGTCCAGATAGTCACGTCCACCCAATACAGCCAACTCGTGGAGAAAGCTCTGCTCCACGAAGGCATTGGTGTTTGATCCCGGCGCACGCCAGGCGCCACATTGCGTATCCAGATCCATCATAGTCTGGCGAACCTGGGTGTTTTCCATCACGGCCATCGTCAGCTCGTTGCCTCTCAACCCCGATCCAATGGCGACCCGATCCGGATACTTAAAGCCTATGTAGTGCTGATCGAGACCTACCAGCTGTCCTTGCGCGTTAACCGCGCCTTTCAGCTGCTGAAAACCGCCAGCACGGAAAAAGTCATTGTGAATGTCATCCGTGCGTGTCCATGTCAGCTTGACAGGTACGCCACTCCGCTTGGAAATGATCATCGCCTCAGCCGCATAGTCGTGTAACGCACGCCGACCAAACCCGCCGCCGAGACGTTGCGGATGCACCGTGACATTTTCCGGCTCGATGTCGAGCATATTTTTGGCGATCTCTTTGACCTGGCTTGGAAACTGGCTGCCGTACCAGATTTCCAGCGAGTCAGGCTCCTCACCGGCGGCGGCCTTAAAGTGTGCCGTACAGTTCATCGGTTCCATACATACGTGCGCGACATAAGGAAACTGATAGAACGCGTCAGTCAATTTGTTTGATGGATCTGAGAACACCGCGTCGAGCTCTTTGTTCTCCCGCTTCATTTCCTCAGCTGGGCCAGCAGCAATCTCCTTTGCCCTGGCGATCATCTGCGACCAATCATCCTCGGAAGCGTCACTCTCGTCCCACTTCACATTGAGTTTGCTCTTCGCGTCGAACACCGACCAGGTATCCTGGCCGACAATGGCCACACCGCCATGCAGCACGGCCAGGCCGTCCATAAAAAACATCGAAGCCTTACCCGCGCGCTCATCAGGCTCAACAATGAAGGCATCGGTAACGCCGGGCAGCGCTTTGATCGCCTTTTCATTAAAACTGATAGCCTTGCCGCCCAGCCGGGGGCAACGGGTATAACTTGCGTAGTGCATGTCGGGTACAGATACATCTATACCAAACTGGGTTTGACCGGTGGCGATAACGAGATTGTCGACACCACCGACAGAGGTACCGATAATCGTATATGAACGCGGATCCTTGAAAGACAACATCTCTGGATCAGGGACAGGCTGCTCGGCTGCAAGAGTGGCCAGCTGACCAAACGTACGACTTTCACCGGAGCTGTGCACCACGGTGCTGTCGCGCGCTTCCAGGCCCTCCCGATCAACCTCCATCAACAGCGCGGCTGCACCGATGAGCATTTCGCGGGCAGATGCACCCATGCGGCGCATCTTGTCAAAATTTCTGGGAATGGACGTCGAACCACCTGCACCTTGGAGACCATACTTCTCATCGAGAGGTGCCTCGATCACCTTCACGTCTTCCCACTTGGCGCCCATCTCTTCTGCAATGATCATGGGCAGAGAGGTTCTTACACCTTGCCCCATCTCAGGAATGCTGGAGAAGATGGTGATCTCGCCGCTGGACTCGATTTTAACGTAGACGTTCAGTTCCTTTGACCTGACGACCACACCCTCTTCGTGTTCTGCAGCTCCTGCGGGGAGTGTCATCTGCAGCATCATGCCGCCGCCGACAATACTGCTCACCTTCAGAAGCGAGCGTCTTGATAACGTAGCAAAATCCATGTTCGCCTCCCTAACCCGCGTTGTAGTAGTCAGCCGCTGTATGTACGGCTTTTCTGATTCTGATATAGGTCCCGCATCGACAGTAGTTGCCCGCCAAAGCCTGGTCTATGTCCTCGTCACTGGGATCAGCGTTCTTAGCCAGAAGCGCGGCCGCACTCATGATCTGACCTGATTGGCAATAACCACACTGAGGCACGTCATGCTCAATCCAAGCTTCCTGCAGCGGATGAAGATCGCCTCCGTTTGCCAGCCCCTCGATTGTGGTAACCGCGCCGCTCACCGCGGAAACCGGGGTCACGCACGCGCGGGCCGGTTGGCCATCGATATGCACCGTACACGCGCCACACTGGGCGATACCGCACCCATACTTCGTGCCGGTCAGTCCTAACTTGTCTCGCAACACCCACAACAAAGGCATATTGGGCACTGCTTCAACTTCGTGCTGCTCCCCGTTTACTCGAATCTTGTACTTAATCACGACTCACTCCTTTATCCGTCAAGCCATACAACGTGCAGGGCTAATCGACCTCATAGAACCATTGGTAGGCAGGCGCGAAGTAGCTCTGCACCCGTTCGTATCCACCGTCACGCTCTCTACCAACACGCTCACTACCAACACGCTCACTTGGTCGTACCCCAAGCGGTGCCAATCGATCTCGTTCCAAATCAAATGACCAGGCGTGGTACTCACCTGCAGCATCGATCACATCCATCTGTTCGCGTCCTAAAAGACCGATGTGGTAGCCGTATTCAAGCGGCACCACGCCGTCACAACCGCAGAACAGGTCTTCACCGGCAAACGCCTCTGCGGTATTTATACCTAAAGCTTGCACCAGCGTCTTGGGCAAACTCATGCTGGAGCCCAGATTGTCGATCGTCCGGGGTGTAATCCCCGCGCCATGAATGATCATGGGGATCCGGTAGCTGGTTGCAGGTATGAGCGCATCACCAGCCGGTTGCAGCCCGTGATCGGAAATCACAACAAACAAGGTATCCGGATACCACTCTTTCGTTTTCGCCTGATCTATGAAATTGCCCAAGGCCTGATCGGCATAGGCCATCGCGTTTGCACTGACCCGCTCATCCGGGTCGAATTGCACCAACCCGCCGGGATAGGTGTATGGCCGGTGGTGCGAGACCGTCAATGTCGTGAGAAACACTTTGTCATGGACACGCGTCAGTTGCCCCATCTCCGTTAACAAACGGTCGAACAGAGCTTCATCAGACACGCCCCAGCTGGTCTCAAATTCTTCCTCAAAATCATACCGCGTCCAGATCTTTTCATACCCGATACGCGACCAATAGTTAGAAAAGTTCGAGAAGTCAGGCCATCCGCCATACAGAAAAACCGGGAAGAAACCACCATCACCCAGAGCACGCGGCAGTGAAGGCAACTTTTCAAAACCAGCGCGTTCGGTAGTGGATATCCCTGGGATGGGGACGAAGCCATTTAATATCGCTTCAAGCCCACGCGTGGTGCGATTTCCAGTAGCAAACAGATTTTCGAAAGAAATGGACGCGTCAGCGAGCGCGGAAAAGTTTGGCAGGTAAGTCTGCTGCAGAGATTGATCTCGCCATACCGGTCCCGCAAATGACTCCTCGACAATCAAAATAACGTGACGTTTAGCATGGAGCTCTTCGCCAATAGATTGACTGAGTCCCGTCCTGGGTAAGTGTTGGAGATAGCCAGGCGCATCTGTAGATGCCTGGTCGCTCAGCCACGGCACATCGTCCGTGTCATATCGAGCATCGACAATAACTCCGAGAATCCCGTTGCTTGCAAATTCACTGGCAATTCTCGATTGGCTGGCGCCCAGAGGAGTGGCGAAAGCCACTATCAAGACTGCTGCAGCTATCGTTGCCCAATAGTAAGGCTTAAAGGAAGCATCGTTGGACGGCCAACCCAACATCCAGACAAGCAGACCAACGAGCAGAGCAAACGGTAGGACAAAGACAAGTACATAAAACTGCTCATCCAGAAATACGATGACTTCCTTTGGATAGGCTAAATAGTGGAAAACCAAACGGTCCAATCGGCTTTCGAACTCAGACCAGAAGAAAACCTCGGCAACAAAGATAATCAGCCATACCGCCACAAGCAGAACAACGCCAAACCTGAGGCTCCACTTGCCGCCCAGTGAGAACAGCGCAAGCACCCCCGCTGCCACAATAAAACTCAACGTAGCGTTCACGATGCCAAATAAAAATTCTGCCGGACCGACAGGATGCCCATACTCCGGGTATATCGAGTAGAGATAAGCACGCAAGACCGTATCCACAACAATCCAAAGCGCGTACCAGTTGAACCAAAATTTCATCGCCTGGCTTCAGATCCGGCTGTGGTAAGCAGCGCGTAGCTTACTCTATCAGGCGTTCAAATCGAGGGGTTTCCGAGGCGGGCTATCTTGGTCCTGAGTTCATCCATATTGATGGGTTTACTCATATATTCATCCATACCTGCAGCCAGGCAGAGCTCACGATCACCATCCATCGCGTTTGCTGTCAGCGCGATAATGTAGGGCGCTGCATCCACGTGCCGATGGATCGCCTTAGTCGCTTCCAATCCGTCCATCACCGGCATCTGTACGTCCATCAGAACCAGATCGTAAGCCTTCTCCTGGCAAAGGGTGAGTGCCTCCTGACCGTTGCCGACAAGGTCTGGTGTGATCGACAATTTTTGCAGCACTTTCTTAATGACCAGTTGGTTGACCGGGTTATCTTCAGCGACCAACACGCGCAGCGCGTCAAATGCTTCACCCGAATCATCTCTAAGCGGCAACGATGAAGTTTTTGGCAGAGAGATGGTTCCGCGGATCAGCGCAGCTAAGTTGCTTCGCAGCAGTGAGGGTCGTACCGGCTTGTTCATTCGTACCGCAAACAGGTTTTCGTCACCGGCCAAAGCATTGGAGGACAACAACATCATCGGCAGCTCACGGTGAGCTGAAGTTTCCCTCAACCTCCGCGCAAGCTCCACGCCATCCATGCCGGGCATATGAAAATCGAGAATCGCCGCGTCCAGGGTTTGATCCTGCACCGCTGATAAAGCCGCAAGGGGTTCTGAGTGCAGAATCAGGTTAACCCCGTCGCGGGCCAGCGTTTTTTCAAGAATGTCGAGATTGGTTTGATTGTCATCCACAAGCAATACGGTGGCATCCGACAAGCTATAGGGTTGTTGGTTGTTTTCAACCGTATTCTCAACCGCGATATTGAAGCGAAACTTCGAACCACGACCTTCTTCACTCTCAACACTGATCGCACCCCCCATCAATTCGACGAGCTGTTTACATATGGCAAGCCCAAGACCAGTGCCCCCATACATCCTGGTTGTGGAGCTGTCCGCTTGAGTAAATGGATCAAACATCGCGGCAAGACGATTTTCAGGTATCCCGATCCCCGTATCTTCTACCAGGAAGTGGATAGATCGTTTGCCGTTGTTTGCGGCAGGGTCAGCGCAGGACACCCGCACAACAACCTCACCCTTTTCGGTGAACTTGATGGCATTGGAAAGAAGGTTCAGCAGAATCTGCCGGAGCCTGGAGACGTCACCAACACACTCTTCCGGCACACACGAATCGATTGTGTACGCCAATTCCAACCCTTTATCGTTTGCAAGCGTGGCCAAAAGTTCGGTCGCATCGGCAACACATGCCTCGATGGAAAATGCCTGACGTTCTAACTCGAGCTCACCGGCATCTATCTTGGAGAAGTCCAAAAGGTCGTTAATTATTGTCAGCAGTGACTCGCCGCTGGTGCGTATGGTGCCAGCAAACTCGCGCTGCTCCTCGGTCAGTTCGCTTTCCAGCAATAAGCCGGTCATTGCCACTACGCCATTCATGGGTGTGCGAATTTCATGACTCATGTTCGCTAGAAATCTGCTACGCACTTCAAGCGCGTCTTCCGCCAGCCGCTTGGCGTGCAACAGCGCGGCTTGCGTATCGCGCCGCTCGCTTACATCGGAAACACGGGCCAGATAAAGTTTGTCATCGCCCACATCCAACGAACGGATCCAGACATCTCCCCAATAAGCACCCGAGCCTTCAGGCATCACTTCCGATTCAAAGGTCCAGGGTGCTTGTGCCTGGCCTTCTTCCCGCAGTCGATATTTACCGATTCTTGCCACCAGGTCTTTCGCCAGGGCCTGGCCCTGGGCGTTGGCCACCTCAACCGACGTACCATCCTGGCTCCCCAACCAGAGGCCATCGGGTATCTGCTCAACAACTTTTCGTAAGAGTGCGCGCCCCCGGAGTATCTCCTCCTGACGCGCAATCATGGTCGCAAGGTTGACGTAAGACACCCCAACCAGCGCGAGGTAAGCAACCACAAACACCATCGCATAAGCGGGATCGACCTGACTGAACCCGAGGGCAGACAAGCACGCAACCGAGCACAAACCCAAAAACACCCGAACTTCGCCGCGTCGCTTCAGGGTTGCTGAAGTGCCAACCACCACTACAAAAAACGTCAATTCTATCGCCGGGCTGAATTTCGACAGGTAAAGGTTGTAGCTCCACACCAGCGTATAAGCGCTCACCAGAATCATCATGTAAACACTCGCGTTTTGCCGCACGTGTTCAACGAAATATGTTGCGATGATGTAACACAGCGAGAGGGCCACGCACGCATAACGCGGCAGGCTGAAGGCGGGCTCCTCGGGCACCAGGTAAATGAGCACCAGATCAAAAACGATAACCGCAACGGCGCCCACAGCACAAATACCGCGTGTTTTGTGAAGGTAGGTCTGGTCAAATTGTGCTGCCACTCACAGCCTTTTCGAGAAACAGGCTAATGAAGTATAGAAAAGCAAACCGAGCGCCGTGTGACACGACACTCAGTTCTGTACCAAGCTACTTACGTTGGTGCAGGCAGCTTTATCTCCATAGGAGGACAGTGTTCAGGGTGCGGGAGCGGCGGCCGCTTTGCGATTGATCCAACCAGTTCAATGAATACACCGTCCGGATCGTAGGCATGCACGATCGCTGTTTCGTCATCTCCTGTGCCTGAACAACAGGGCGCCAGTTCCGAGAGAAACTTAACTCCCTGGGCCGTCAAAATGGCAACAGCTCTATCCAGGTCTGTCACCAGCACCGCGATACGGTTGATACCTATGCGGTTGATGGGCGGCGGATACGGCGGTTCATCGTCGAAAGGAACGAGCCATTGCGTCAGGCGTAATTGGTGACCATCTCCTCGCGCAATTTCGATGAGCGTTGTCCGGTATTGCATACCCTCCTCGGCCAGTCCAAACGCGCGCGCTTCATCTCCATCACCCGCATACTCGAGGACTTCCCCAACCGGTTGGTAACCCAACAAGCGATAGAACGCCAAAGATGCATCGAGATCGGATACGTTGATGACTACATAGGGCATATCAAAAATACCCATACGCCCATCCGTCGACGTTTCGCCTCCTGCATCAGATGTGACCGCTTCCTTAAGCTGATAAAGCACACCATCGGGATCACGGAAGAAGACAAACCGACTGCCGTTCTCACCATAGGGGTCGGAAAGCAACTCACCACCTATCTTCGATATCCTGGCAACATCGTTTTCAAAGTCGGCAGAAGCAAATACCGCATACGCCGCCCCCAAATGGTTGGGTAACTCGTAGGGCGCCGCGCCATCAAAAGGGATCTTGAACTGCAACAGGTCAATCGACGCCGGGTTTTCAGCACCCGGCAACGCCATAACTTCGCCCTTGGCCAACTCGTACTGACAGACATCAAACATACCGAGCGCACGTGCCATCTGATGGGTATTGGTCAGCGGAAATCCCGTGACACCCTCCGTATAACCGAGCTCCCTGTAAAACGCGCGGGCGCGGTCGAAGTCTGGCGTGTGCGTGGCATAGTGAATTCGTGCGATCAGACCGATGTCATCGTCAGCCAGGTTTTCGATAACAGGTGCCGAGAGCGTCAGTTCGCTGCTGGCGCTCTCCTCCACGTCTGAAGTCGCTTCCCCGACGCCAGGCTGAACACAGCCACTCAGGGTGACCACGAGCGCCACGCCAACCAGCTGTGCCAGTCTTGTCCCCGTCACAGTATCAACCACCGAAGCGGATACCTGCCTGAACGCCGTAGGTTCGTGGCGGTCCGTAGTTGGAGAACGTCCAGAGCACGCCTACAGCTTGTGAAGCAGTTTTGTACCGGTCGTCGGTCAGGTTTTTGCCAAACGCTGCCAGAAAGTATTTGTCATCCGCGCTACGCCACGAAACGCTTGCACCCAGAATGGTGCGCTCTTCCAAGATGGTGTCGAACTGCGAGCCGATATCATCGTTGTAGTAGTACGTGTTCTCATCCTCATAGAGGTAATTCACATTGAAGGTCAACAATCCTTCACTGAACGGCACTTCGTAGGTGAGGTCGATACCACCCGTCAGTTCCGGTGCACGCACAACATCTCGACCTGAGAAGTCTTCGAAAATGCCATCACGGTTGCGATCGAGAATAAATTCGTTGTACTCCGTATCCAACCAACCCACATTTGCACGCAGGGTCAGTCCCTCCGCCAGCAGTGCGAGCACCTCTACTTCAAGCCCCTGGGCATCCACATCCGCGGCGTTAAACGTCCGCGTCTCCTGGAACGCGGTGCCAGGTACCGAAACCACCGTGCTGCGTTGGAAGTCTTCGTAGTTCACATGGAAATAGGTTGCGTTAAAGCGCACGCGTTCTTCGAAGAGATTGGTCTTCAAACCAACTTCATAGTTGGTCGCAAACTCGGGATCGTAAGAATCGACCGGGAAGTTGGCAAAGCCACCAGAACCCGCCTGGTCGTTATAACCGCCGCTCTTGAAGCCGCGAGATATCGTCGCGTAGCCAAAGATATTGTCAGCGAACTGATAGGAACCTGTGATACGCCACGTGGGTTCTTTCCACTCCTCCGAATCATCGTCGACGCTACCAGCTGCCAAGGAGTAATCCTGTCCTGAGAGTGGTTCGCTGAACATGCCGCCCGGAAAGATGAGCCCAACCGGCAGACCTTCGCGCGCGGTATAGTCTTTTTCTTCGTTGGTATAGCGGGCACCGATGCCCAGCGTAAAGCGCTCACTGAGTTCAAACGTAAAGTCTGCAAAAACCGCATAAGCCGTTGCATCCTGCTTGTTACACAGCAGCAGCGGGTTCTGGTTGTCGAGCAGGCCTGGAATTGCAGAGCCGAAAAACTCCGTCAAGCCCAGCTGTTGAAGCACACAAAACTCAACGTCATTACTCTGATAGAAAAAGCCTGCAACATAGTTCATGTTGCCATCCAGCTCCGAGGCGATGCGTGTTTCAAACTGCATGGTCTTGCGATCGTCATCGCGTGTTGCGGAAAAGAAGCTCTCGTACGCTGTACCCAGGTACTCGTTGGGCAAACGTGATTCCTGATCGCGAAGCCCCAGGACGGTATGCCAGGTGTGGTTTTCCAACGCGTACTCAATATTTAGATAAGTTCCGAGTACATTAATCTCCTGGGTATCGTCCAGATTGACGATGCCACTCTGATGCAGGCCTGCCTGTCGCAGCGGATCACCTGAACCAATGCCGGGAAAGCCAAACAAGGTTGCCAACTGGCCTGCGCCCGCCGGGGTTGTATTGATCACTGGAACAGGATCACTGCGGTCGCGAATCAGCTCCACTTGAGCAAGCACGGTGAGCCTTTCGCTCGGTTCAAGCAGCAGCTTTGCCCGACCAGAAAAAACGTCCTTGCCACCCAGATCGCCTCCATTGCCAGCTACGGGAGAGCCATCTGTTGCACCCGCATCGCCAATACCCGCACCGAAAAAGTCTACCGGGTTGTCCACTTTACCGTTTTCATAGTAGCCATCGCTCTGCTGGAAAATACCTGCAAATCGGAAGGCTGCTTTGTCGCCGATAGGGAAATTCAGTGCCACTCTCGATTTTGTTTCTTTGAAGCGACCGTACTGCATGTTGAGATCAAGATAAGTCGCATCCATTTCAGGGCGCTTTGTGCGCACCACAATCGCGCCTGCTGTTGTGTTCTTACCGAAGAGTGTTCCTTGAGGTCCACGCAGGACTTCAATGCTTTCGATATCAAATGGTTCCAACAGTTGGGTCTGTACATGCGGGATAACAAAATCATCCAGAATCATGCCCACCTTCGGATCGAAGTAAACGATGATGTCTGTCTCCGCAGCTCCCCTCATCGCAAATGACGCCGCATTAAAACCCGTGACGGTAGCGGCTGAAAAATTGGGTACGTGTAAAGCCACTTCCCCAATGTCCTGCGCATACAGATTCTGAAATTCATCTTCAGAAACAGCGGACACAGACACCGGCGTGGTCTGAATGTCGGTCTCTGCACGGCGTGTCGCCGTCACCACCACTTCTTCCAGTACCAGTTCTTCAGCGAGTGCCATAGGCGACACACCGATACCAGCCAGTGTTAACAAAACGCTAAACGCGCTCACCAAAGTTGTTTTCAACTTCATAACCCTCTCCAATTGAGTTAATACACCTGAACAAACATCACGACACCAGTTTGAACACTGGCGCCATAAATTCTTCTGACCACTCCATGAAAGACACGCACACCTCAGCACCTACTTCGAGGTTCGCCTCGTCCCCGCTAACCTCGACGATCTGGCTCATCATGCGTGGCCCTTCGGCAAGATCGATCAGTGCCACCACATAAGGTCCTTCGTACGCCGCAGATACACCGCGCCTGACAACCGTGTAGGAGGCGATCCGTCCTCTACCGCTGGCTGGATGCCACTCGAGGTCCTGTGCGCCACAGTGACTGCACAAGATGCGCGGATAAAACTGTGACTTTTCACACGACTTGCACCGCTGCAGGCGGAGCTCCCCGTGCCGACATCCTTCCCAATAAGGTTCACTCACCGCTGTGGGTCGCGGCAGAATTTTCTGTGTCTCAGCCATCGTGATTCCCCAGAATCAAGGTGGCGTGGCTGGACATGATGCCACCCTGGGCATGGACCAACGCAGTCTCAGCGTTGATCACCTGACGCTCACCGGCGGTACCTCGGAGCTGCCACACAGCCTCGGTCAAAGCGAACATCGCCCCCGGATTTCCTGGGTGGCAATGAGACAACATGCCGCCGTGGGTGTTGACCGGTAACGTCCCACCCGGTTGGGTTGCACCTGAAGCGAGAAACGCGCCACCCTCACCCTTGTCACAGAAACCGAGATCCTCAAGTTGGATCAGCACGGTAGGCGTAAAACAGTCATAAATCTGCGCAAAATCAACATCCGTCGGACCCAGCCCGGCACTTTTGTAAGCGGCGGCACCGGAACTGGTTGCTGCAGACGTCGTGAGACTCGCTGCCTGGCTGATGTGCTCGTGACTATGCCCCTCTCCTGCGCCGAGGAGAAAAACCGGACGGTGGGGAAAGTCCTTCGCCCGTTCCGCCGAGGTCACAATCACCGCAGAGCCTCCGTCCGAAACCAGAGAGCAGTCCAATACGTGCAGAGGATCGGCTATCAAACGTGACTCCAGGACATCGTCAACAGTGATCAAGTCGCGCATCTGTGCGGTGGGATTCCGACTGGCGTGCATCCGGCCTGATACCGCAGCAGCCGCAAAATCCGCTTCCGTGGTCCCAAATTCCGCCATGTGAGCCTGCGCGATCAGAGCGTAGTACGCTGGAACTGACGGACCGTAGATCTGTTCAAACTGCGGATGGCCAGTGGAAGACTGCGTGAGCATGGCCTGTTCACGGGTCATCGAGCTTCGCAGGCTATCTGCCATGCTGATGAGAACTGTACTTGCTTGTCCGCTGGCGATGGCCGCCGCCGCATGGGCGAGCACTGAAAAAGTGGTACCCCCGCCTGTATTCACCGTCATGCACATGGGCGGAAATATCTGCAGGTACTCCGCCATCGCCTCCGCGTGGTACATGATGGGTTCCGCCATGGCGTTGCAGGTGATCAGTCCATCGACATCCGCTTTGTCCAGACCTGCGTCCGCCAGAGCCAGCAGCGCGGCCTCAACACAGAGTTCTGTCGGACTCTTTCCGGGTACCACACCCACTTCCGTGTCGGCAGCCCCTACGATGGCAAGTGAAGCGCTCATTTAGGAATCAACTCGACTCTTTCATTTCAACAGAGGCAACCCCGGGCGCGATGATTTCACCCTCTGCATTTTTGATGAAGACCTCCACAGTCACCTCGCTGCCTTCGACCGCAGTGACCTGCCCTCCGGCTGTCAACGTGTCACCGACGTAACTGGCCAGGCGATTGGAGTATTCGATCTTCTTCAACCTCCCGTTATCACCCAACCACAGCTCGACCAGTTGATTCAGCCAATCTCCAAGCAGCGGACCCGCAATCACAAGCCCGGGATAACCCTCTACCTCTTTGGCATACGGTTCATCAAAATGAATACGGTGACCGTTCCAGAGCGCGGCGTTGTAAAGCATCAGCTGTACGTTGCCGCACTCATGTTGTCGTTCGGGGAGTAGATCACCCACAGCCACCCTCATCGCAGTATCCTCGTGGTCTTTTCTCGAATGACGAGTTCATCGTCATCGTTTCTGACGTCCATCACTATCTCGTAGAAAATGAGCGGTCCTGACCGACCCTCCTTCTCATAGATATCCGTGAGTGTTCTTGTTGCGGTAAGCCAGTCGCCGGGCCGAATCGGTTTGCAGTATTCGATCTCCAGGCCTCCGGCCATCGCCCGCTCGAGGGGAAATTTCGGCAACAACTTATCAACCGATACACCATCCGGCGTGAGCTGATCCAGCTCAACGACATCCCAGAAGAACGCAACATGAAACATGGGCGGGGCTTCATCACCGTCGAGGTACTTCCTCTGCGGATTACCGGTAGCGACGGCGTACTTGCGAATATCGCGTCTTGTCACAATTTCACGCACGGGATCGCTTTGTTTGCCGATGTTTGCAAGCAGTTCCGGTGTCAGGAGACTCATACGGTACGTGCCTCTGCCGCCCAATACGGATCACGCAGGGCGCGCTTCAAGATTTTGCCGGTGGGGGCTTTCGGCAGATCATCCACAAATTCGACAGACTTGGGCTTTTGATAAGAAGCCAGATGCTGACTAGCCGTCTGAATGATTTCCGCCTCAGTCGCGGTTTCGCCGGGTTTGAGGACAACGACGGCTTTTACCGCTTCACCCCACTCATCATCCGGTATGCCGAAAACGGCAGACTCGAGCACAGCGGGATGCTGGTGTATGGCCGCTTCTACCTGGGTGCTGTAGATGTTCTCACCACCCGAAATAATCATATCCTTGGCCCGATCGACAATAAATACATAGCCCTCTTCATCCCAGGTGGCTACATCCCCCGTCCACATCCACCCATCTTTGATGGTCTCGGCGGTGAGTTCGGGCTTGCGCCAGTAGCCCACCATGTTGGCCTCCGAACGAACCACAATTTCTCCCGGGGTCTTGCCATCACGAGGCACCTCTTCACCTTCCGGATCTACCAGACGAATGGATGTGACAAACCCTTCCCGGCCACAGGAACTCAGCCGCTCAGGGTGATTGCCAGCAATCGCTTCAACATGATCCTCCTGCGATAGAAAGCTCATGGTCATGCCTTCTGTCTGGCCGTAACCCTGAATCAGTGTGCATGGAAACTTGTCCAATGCCGCTGCCACCACTGCCTTCGGCATCGGTCCCCCACCGTATTGGATATTGCGGAGGCTCGACAGATCAAACTCCTCAAACTTCTCATCCGCCATCATCCAGTTGAGCATCGTCGTGATACCCAGGAACGCGGACACACGTTCGCGCTGGATGACTTCGAGCGCTGTCCGAGCTTCAAAATTGATCAACACAACGGGGCAGCCATGCGCCATGTAGTTCATGGCAAGCCCGACAGGAATGTGGAACATCTGCCCGGTGAGCATATACACATCTGTCGGGACGATGCGTTCTGCGACGGTCTGATTCAGCATCCCCATGAAGAGCGACTTATGGGTATGCAGGGCGCCTTTGGATTCGCCGGTTGTGCCCCCCGTATAGAGAATGAGCACAGGGTCTTCATCCCCCACCAAGCTGCTGCTCTCCGGCTCTTTGTCACTCCCTCCCTCTACGAGCGCCTCGTACGAACCATCGCCGTCTGCACCAAAAACCAGCACTTGTTCAATGTCGGTTTGCGGCACCACCTTCGTGGCGAGGTCCTGGTACTCCGCAGAACATGCAAGCAAACGGGGCTGCCCATCATTGAGAATGCGTGTGACTTCCGCCTCCGCCAGGCGCCAGTTCAGAGGTTGTGCAATCAAGCCAACACGAGCGCAGGCGTAATAAATCTCAAGATATTCGATACAGTTCTTCGAAAGGACCGCCACACGATCACCTTTCTCGCACCCAAGCCCCAGAAGTGCGTTGGCTAACTTGCAAACACGACCATCCAACTCACCAAAACTGATGCGTCGATCATTGGGCACGTCGATCAGAGCGGGACGCGTGGGATCCAGGCGTGCTGTCTTTGCTGGTATCTGGCCAATATTCAAGCAGTGTATAGAACGCTGACGCGCTCTCCCCCATCGTTCCCCCGATCTTTCGGAGGCGAGCGTAGGTTAATTTTGAATAAAGTTCAAGTATTAGCCTTCCCGCGATAGTTTAGCCATACTACGTTTATGGCAAGTGCAGATAAGAAAAATAACCCTCAGCGCACCCGACCAGATCCACGCGGCAAAGCACGTCGGCGCGAAATCTTTCGGGCCCTGCACGACTGCGTTCTGGAACAGGGCTATGTCCGCACAACGCTCGCACACATCGCCAAGCGCGCCGGTATGTCACCCAGCCATCTTTTGTATTACTTCAAAGGAAAGGAAGACATCCTGGAGCAGTACTTTCAGCTGGTGGCCGAACGATTTGTTGAACGCTTAGCGAGCTTCGAAGCAGAATCACACGAAGAGCAGATCAGCTCGCTCGCAGACTTCTGGTTTAAGAGCGAGACCAGCACCCGCGGAGAAATCGGCTTTATGCTCGAGTGTTTCGGTGCCGCGGTGCATGACGATTCTCTGCGGGTCACCAAGGGTGATTTCGATAGGCACTGCAAAGGCCACCTTGCCCGCATCTTCGTTCAGTCACCCCACACCACCCCCGTAAACCCGAAGGAATCAGCCGAGCTGGCGTATTCCATGATGACCGGACTTCGCTCTGCAGTGTATTTCGACGACGACATCGATCTCGACGAGGCCCATCACCTGTTTCACAAAACCGTCAGGCAAATGTGCGGCTATCCAAATTGAACCTGGCCGACGGGCGCCCTAAGGGGTTCAACGCAACCGCGGCAGCACCTTCTCAGCGATATAGTTCATACGGGCATCCCCAGCGTCCAGGGATTCACCTGGAAACTGCGCCCAAAAATGAATGTCGCTGATCATCGGGTACTGCTGAACCAGCGCGGAAAGGTTTGCAACGGCCATATCCGCATCCCAGAGCTCGTAGAGGCCGTTTTCTATGGCGGCGTCCACCGTTTCAAACAACGGCACCTCATCCGGCGGACCAAAGGCACCCCAACTGATGTACTCGTTGATGTGATAGAGCACATGCTCACCCACCTTTGCGGCTTCTGCCTCCGGGTCTTCGGCGATAATCGCCCAACAGCCCAGCACCGCATTGCCCTCCGCGGGCGACTTACCCACCTTGGTCAGAGCCTCAGCGTAGATATCCAGACCGATGCCACCCGTACACAAAAACCCATCACCAATCCGCGCGGCACGCTCTATCGCAGGCTCGGCCATGCCACCGAGCAACAGCTTAGGCGGCACCACCGGCGCCGGGGTGATCGCCAGATCACCTACGTTGTAGCGTTTGCCGGAAAAATTTACCGGTTCGCCAGTCCAGCCGCGGCGGATAATCTCTACCCCCTCCTCCATCATAGAAGGTCGGTTGCTGAGCTTTTTCCCGAACTGATCAAATTCGAGCTGCCGGTAACCAATACCCAGGCCAAGATCGAAGCGACCGTTGGTGGTCAGCGACAAAGTGGCTGCGTCTTCCGCAAGCCGAACTGGATCATGCAGCGGCAATAACATGAGATTGGTGCCGATACGCATGCGTTCGGTTCTAGCACCGATGGCTGCTGCCAGGACCAGGGGTGACGGCGTGTAGCCATCGTCGCAAAAGTGATGTTCGGTCAACCAGATGGAATCGAACCCCAGGTTCTCGGCGCGCTCAATCTGCGCCAGCGTGTCCGCGTAGAACGCATCAAATGGCCGTCTCCAGGCTTCCGGGTTTCTAAAGTCGTACCACAATCCAAAATTCATGCGCGTGCCTCCATAAACGAAATCACAGCAGACAGATAATCTTCGCGCGCCTCAATAAAAGGTGCGTGCCCCACCCCTTCCAGCTCAACGGCTTGAGCGGAAGCATGGTTCTCCCCTACCCAGCGGCAGATGGGCGGTGCGACGAATCCATCCTCGCTGCCAAAAACCGACAAAACGGGCATATCCAACCTGAGGAGTTGTTCACGCTGATCCAACCCAGCGAGTTCGCCTAATGTGACCGCAGCCCCTGGTGCTGCGCCCAGGAAGATCTGATAGAACCAGTTTTCGACATTAGCGCCCACATCTTTCGCGCACACGATCTGACTTAAGCCTTGCAGAAAATCGACGCGGTTGGTGCGATACGCCTCCAAGGTGCCGGCAACATCTTCATCTGTGCCGCCGTGGGGGAAATCGGCTTTCTGGGTGTAAACCGGCGTAGCGCCTCCGGTGAGGACAAGCCCGGCACAACGATCGCCAAGACGGGTTGCCGCCTCAACCACCACCGCACCGCCCAATGACCAGCCATTCAACACAACCTGACCCAGTCCGAGATGCTCCACCAGTTGCACAACATCACCCGCAATGGCACCGATACTCAAGTCGGCAAAGTCTTTGTCGCTCTGTCCACAACCACGATGATCCAGACTCACTACGTTGAAGCCTGCTTCGGTCAGAGCCGGTAACACCGGATCCCAACAACGTACGCTCATGCCCCACCCATGAACGAGCAACAGCGTCGGCCCCGCTTGGCCCACGGACGAATAATGCTCGAAGTAAACTTGTCCGCCGTCGGCGGTGGTCAGATATGCCATTGCCCTTCCTCTTTGAAGCTGAAACCAGTCAAAGCTCTATCTTTCCTCCCACTTGAACATTATTCAAGTAGAGCGCACACTCATGGGGTCTATTAATGGGAGAGTAATATGACGGTACGCATCACTGCGGCCATCGTCGTAGCTGCGCTGCTCAGCGTGGTTGATGTACAGGTCGCCAATGCACAAGAAAATCAGGCCGTGATCGAAGAGATCGTGGTTACCGCGCGAAAGAAAGAGGAATCGGCACAGGACATTCCTGTGGCCATCACCGCATTGGATGCGGAACTTGAAAACGCTTCCCTGCGAAGCCTGCGCGACCTGAACGGTTACGCACCTAACCTCGTCTTCGAAGAGGACGGCAGTCGCGGCGGCGGCGGTGCCGATATCAACATTCGAGGTATCAGCCCGACACGCTCAGATGACAACTCCTTCGACGCACCGATCGCCGTCGTGGTTGACGACATCTACCTAGGCACACTTGCTGGCCAGGTGATGGAAAACTTCGATTTGGAACGGGTTGAGGTTTTGCGTGGTCCACAGGGCACACTCTTCGGTAAAAACACCGTCGGCGGTGTTGTAAACGTGATTCGCAGTCGCCCAACGGGTGAAAACCAGGGGCGCTTTAAAGTCACCCTGGGCGAAGACGGCCAGCAGGAAGTCAGAGCGGTGGTCAACACCTCTTTGGGTGAAGAAGTTGCTCTGAAAATTTTTGCGACTGACCTTCAATATGATGGTCACATGAGCAACGCTAATTCTGGCGGTGACCCGGGTGAACGCGACTATCAGAACTTTGGTGCCACACTGCTGTGGGAAACCGAAAACTGGGAAGCGCTTTTCACCGCGGAAATCTTCCGCGATGAAGGTATTCTTGACGCCTTTCACACCAACTACAATGTCGCTCCAGGCGTCCTCGCAGCACCGCCTCCAGGCGCGCCCGACAACGACTACAGCGGTGGTTTCGTCACGTGTCTGGTGTTCTCTGAATGCCGCACGAGTTTGCGCACCCCCTCACGATCTGAGTCAGATAAAGACAATGAGTTCAGCCTCGATACTGACGCGTTCTCTCTGAAGCTGACCTGGGATGTCAACGAGAACATTTCACTGGTGTCCATCACTGGGTACCGGGACGTTGAGGAATATCGCTTGTACGATTTCGACGCCTCAGCCGCTCCGTTCATTACCATTGAACGCTGGAATGAGTATGACCAGACCAGCCAGGAATTCCGCTTGGACGGACAATGGGAAAATGTGACTCTTACCGCAGGTCTGTACTACTTCAGAAATGAATTTGAGCAGGATTGGGTTACGGGTGACGGTTTCTGGAACTTCGTCTTCGGTTCGTTTGGTCTTGGACCCGCCTCCGACCCAACTGCATGGGGCCTCTGCGTAAGCGGCGTGCTCGGCGCGCTGTCGTGTGACCCCGGGGTGACAAGCGTTTCTGGGGACGTCACCCAGATCCTGTTTGAGACACAGGAAACCACTTCTTACGCTGCATACGCTCAGGCAGATTGGCGTCTGTCAGAAAACTGGATTCTAACAGCAGGTTTGCGTTGGACCCGGGAAGAGAAAGACTTCGTTGCCGGACAGGCTTACCTTTCCAACGTTGAACGCCAACGTGCGCGTGCCTTCCCCAATGGATTTGCTGATCTCTCACAGGAGTGGACGGAAACGTCACCGAAAATCGGCATCACCTATGAGCTGAACGAGGATTCCATCCTCTATGCAAGCTACGCAGAAGGTTTCCACTCCGGTGGTTTCTTCGGGGTGAACCAGAACATTGCGGACTTTGAACGCGACCAGTATGACCCGGAATTCGCAAAAACCTACGAAGTGGGCTACAAAAGCCAGCACTTCGACAACCGTCTGCGTTTGAACCTGACCTACTTCTTCAACGACTTTGAAGACAAGCAGGAATCCATTGTCGCACTCGACCCAAGCACCAATACGGTTGCCACGGTGTTCGACAACGCGGCCAGCGTGACCTATGAAGGCTGGGAGCTGGAAGCTCAGTATGTGTTCAACCAGTACTTCCGTATGTTCTTCAACTACGGTTCCCTGGATGCCGAGTACGATGAGTTCGAAACGGACATCAACCCGAACCAGGGTCTAAATGACGAAAACGACATTGTTGACGCGACTTTCCTGAATCCTCGCAACGCGCCTGACTATACGTACGGAATTGGCGGTACGCTGTCTATTCCGGTTGGTGCTGGTAACGTTGAGGTGTTTGTTAAGTACACTGAAATTGATGAAGTTGATACAGATCTGCTTAATCTTCAGCAGGCGAAAGTTGATACCCGCGAAGACGTAAGTGCATCAATCGGTTACTACGCCGAGAACTGGTCGATTTCTGCCTTCGGCAGAAACCTCACCGACGAGCGCTATGAAGTGTTCATTCCTATCGCAACCTTGTTTGCGGCAGGCACGGTGAACCGTCCGCGTACTTTCGGCGTCGAGTTCGAATATCATTTGAACTAGTCAAACAGACAGCCGACCACAAAAAAGCCCGGTCACTTGCGTGACCGGGCTTTTTTTTTGGCTGACTGACTTATGCAGCGATCAGTAGCGTAACCTGACTAACGAGGTCCCATTGGCCATGGCTTCATACCCGGCAGCATTCGGATGCAGCCCATCTGCCGTCAAATCAGGGCACATCAGCGATTCATCGTCTGCGTCTCTCAGGATCTCATCAAAGTCGACCACCGCATCGTAGGCGCCCGATTCTCGGATCCACGCATTCACGGCCTGACGTTTTGCCTCACCGGTGGGGGTGTTGTAGTCGGGTAAGACGAACCCGCCAGAGGGCGTGAGTGTCGCACCAATTACCTTGAGACCACCCGCACGCGCCCTGGCGATGACCTGTTTGTGGGCAGCGATAAGCTCATCAGCACTTCTGCGAGGTAAGGGTATCCCAATCGAGTTGGCAAATGCCGGTAGCCCAATGTCATTAATCCCCATCAACACCAGCACATGTGTGACACCCGTCTGGGCAAGCACATCTCGATCAAACCGGGCTTGCGCGTTAGGACCAATCAGAGATGTGATCAGCTGATTACCCGAGATCCCGAGATTGAGCACGCCTGCACGGCGCAGAGCGCGATGCGGGTTGGATCGGTCAAAGATGCGGGCTGCCAGAAAGTTTGCATATCGCGCGTTAGCATCAAGGCCGGACTGGTCCCCGTCCATGATCGAGTCACCCAGCAGCGCGATCACCGGGGCTGGTCTTCTCGCCAGGACATCGATACCGCTGACATAGTGATAGAACGTATTGGTGCTGTCGGTCAAAGGATCTGACTCGCCGGTCTGATCCCCCGTGCTCACATAGTTTGTCTGCTGTGCCCATACATGGCCTGTCACCGAGGAGGCGGGATTCACATCACCGTCGCCGAAGTACGTGCTGACGGCCAGGTCACTCAGACTTTTGACCCGTAACCTGACTGGATCGCTCCAGACCTGAGCACCCGCTGCGATTTGCACGGAGCTTTCGCCACCAAATGTAAGCTGGCGAATTGACCCTGGCTTGACTGCAGCACCACCCGCACTCTTGGCAATACTCGCTGCCCGTATTGTGAGCTCAGCGGTACCGAAGGTATTTGAAAACCGTACCCGCACAGCATGTCCACCGTGGCTGATACGCATGATCTGACGCAGCGTTTGATCGTTGTGAACAGCAAACGGGGCATCAAAGATCCCCGGTTCCTGCACTCCGGTCGCCCAGGAACCCAACCAATATCCCTCCAGCCGCCCGTTGTCCGCAAATGCGTTCAACGACATCACGCTCAGAACCAGTGCGATAAATCCTCTAACGACTCCTCTCATTCTCCCTCCTCCATGTTTTATCGTCCCGTGAGCTTATGGCACAAATGTCAAGAAAGCCAACTATCCAATCTGGATAAACACGACAACTTGAGGCGTTTGCGTTCCTCCAGCATGATTAGCTCACAGAGGAAGGATGTAGTTTCAACATGCAAAACGCTTTCACCGACGACCAGATTCAATTCAGAGAGGTGGTCGACCGCTTCCTGACAGACAAGTCACCAACAACGGCAACCCGCAATATTGTCGAGAACAACCTGGGCCATGACACTGATACCTGGCGTCAGTTGAGCACGGAAGTTGGCCTGACGGGCACACACATACCGGAGGCGTTCGGAGGGTTTGGTTTTGGACCGGTGGAGCTTGGTATTGCTGCCGAAGAGATGGGACGCCATATCTATACGGGGCCATTCTTTGCATCTGCGGTAATGGCTACCTATGCAGTTTTGTGTATGGCCGATGAATCCGCGAAAGCTGACCTCCTACCCGGGTTGGCCGAGGGCAGCACAATCGGTGCCCTGGTCCTGGACAGCCTGGATTCGATTAACCGCGTTGGCACAAAAATCTCAGCACAAGGTGACAAGCTCACTGGCACAGCTCCCCTCGTTGTAGACGGGCAGGCGGCCAACCAACTGATCACCGTCGCCAGCACCGGCGATGAACTGGGTTTGTTTGCAATCGCACCGGATCAGTCCGGGGTCAGCATATCGCCCGTGGATAGCATCGACCCTACCCGCAAACTGGCCCGCATCCAGTTTGACGCTGCTCACGCCAGCCAGATTGGCCAGCCCTCCCGCGCACAGTTGAACACTGCCTGGAATCACTGCTGCGTGATGCTCGCACATGAGATGGTCGGCGGCGCGCAACAGCTGTTGGACTCCACCATCGAGTACACCAAGATTCGTTATCAGTTCGGGCGACCCATCGGTTCCTTTCAGGGATTGAAGCATCGTTGCGCGGATCTCCTGATGGAAGTGGAATGGGCAAAAGCGGCCACCCATCATGCGGCACGCTGTCTCGCCGCCGATGAAGGTGAGACCTACTTGCCGAACATGGTTAAAGCCCTGGCCTCCGACACCTACATGACCGCAGCGAAAGAAGCGATCCAGATGCGGGGTGGCATCGGTTTCACCTGGGAGGAAGACACCCACTTCTGGTACAAGCGGGCCAAAAGTTCTGAGGTTTTCCTGGGCACGCCCGCTGCCCATCGCGAACAAATGATGACTTTAATCGAAGCGGAATTGGAAGGAGAGGTAGCCCATGGCTGATAGAGCAGATATGAGCGACGCCGCAATCAGTGATGCAGTCCACGCGTGGCTGGACGAAAACTGGAATCCTGAACTCAGCCTCCGCGAATGGCGCGAAATTCTTGTTGATGGCGGCTGGGCTACGCCTCATTGGCCAAGCGAATACTTCGGGCGGGACTTCACCCAGGCACAATCAAACATCGTCTCGCGCATTTTTCATGAGCGCGACATCGTCCCGGTTGCGCAAACCGGCCCCCGCCGTCTCGCCGCCGAGACCATTCTTGCCATGGGCAACGATGATCAGAAAAAACGCTATCTGCGACCGATCCTGACAGGCGAAGATTCATGGTGCCAACTCTTCAGCGAGCCGGGTTCCGGTTCAGACCTGGCCGGTCTTTCCACCAAGGCCGAGAAGGTCGGCGATGAATGGATAATCAATGGCCAGAAGGTCTGGAACACCAGCGCCCATCACGCAGACTACGGCATTCTGGTTGCACGCACAGATTTCGACATTCCGAAACATCAGGGCATCAGTTTTTTTCTGATCGATATGCGCCAGCCCGGCGTGGAGGTCCGGCAACTTAAGCAGATGAACGGGCACGCATCCTTCAACGAGGTATTCATGACCGATGCCGTCGTACCGGCAGCAGACCTGGTGGGTGGTGAAGGCAACGGCTGGCAGGTAGCCAAAACCACGCTTTCCTATGAACGCAGGCTCGGAGGTGTCGGCCGAGCCAACCCTTCGGAACGTGTGGCAGAAGGTCGAGTGCACGAGGAGTACCGTGAAGAACTCAGAATCGCCAACGAGCCCTATACGTGGTATCCCCAAAGACAGGGCCGAGTAGATCTTGTACTGCCCAGAGCCGTGGAAACCGGTGCCATCAAAGACCCGAACACCCGTCAAGAGATTGCCAAACTGCTGACCATGGCCAAAGCTGCAACATTGTCTCTTCAAGCCGCAGAGGCACAACGAAAATCAGGCAGCAACGAACTGGTGCCAGCGGGTTCCATCGGCAAACTGGGAGCAAGTGTTATCGCACGTCAGGCTGCCCATGTACATACTCTGATCTCCGGGTCCGATGCTATGCGTACGGGTGCCGAATCAGCTGCGGACGGCATGGTTGCAGAGGTCCTCATATCTGTCCCGGCAATATCGATCGCGGGTGGTACCGATGAGATCCAACGCAACATTATCTCCGAGCGCGTATTGGGTATGCCTACAGAAACGAGGATGGACACGGGTCCCTTCCGGGACATTAAACGCAACGATTAGACCTCAGAAGGTCGGTTGCCATCTGCCGTCGATGGGTTGCGCTTCCGCTTCTTCGGGTCTGTTTTCAGGCCTCTTTTCGGGCCTCTCTTCAGGCCAGGGCGGCATCGTGATACCCAGAATATCCAGATCGGCATCACCGGCATTGCGAAATTGAAATTGCGTACCTGTTCTGATCACCGCGGATACCCCAGCTTCCAGCGCAATCACCTGCTCTTCAGTGTCATCGCCTAACCACAGTTCGCCTTCACCCGCGAGCACGTACCAGATCTCTTCCACAGTTTTGTGCACCACCGCCGTCGAAACCTGACCACTTTTCAGGCGAAACTGCGCAAGACTGCCCCGCTCGGTACGCTGCAGACGCCGCACTTCAGAACCGTCCGGGGCAATGCTATCCGGCGACGTGTTCTTGCTCGACTCCACCGCCACTAAGCGACGAGGCCTCGTACGTCGGCCAGCTTGTCAGCAGCGAACACCATCACCACCGCGTCGTCAAAGCCAGCTTCCGCATAAAGTCCCAAGGTTTCTTTGAGTTCACCGAGATCTGTATCCGGCATCACCTGAATCGTTGATACGATAGCGCGCTTGCCACCCTCGACTCGATAGCCCTGCAAGGCTTGCGCACATTGTTCAGGCGAACGGTGCATCCCAGAGGCAATCCAACCATCAAACTCGTTAGCGGCACGAGCAACGTTTTTACCCCACGTACCGAACAGAAGCGGCGGACCGCCAGAAGCACCTATGTTGCCTCCGTTGGCGCTTCCATCTGCCAACGTGTTGCGCAGATCGGCCAGGGTTGCCTCAAAATCACGAAACCGCCGAGAAAAGTCTGCACGGTGAATCACGTAATCCGATTCGGTAGATCCTGCGCCCAGGCCCATGAGGAAGCGCCCGCCGGACACCTGTTGCAAAGACAGCGCCTTCAAGGCTACGTCCGTCGGGTTGTATAGCGGCAACTGCAGTATGGCTGTCCCGAGTTCCACTCTTTCAGTTACGCCTGCGGCTACGCTTAGACCCACGAACGGATCTGTCATTAGAAATCCGCGCCCCATGGCTTGAGCAGACCAGATACTGTCATACCCCTCCTGCTCCAGTCTGCGTGCCTGCGTGCTCAGCTCGGCCGGTTGGCCGGGAACGAGAAGTGCGCCTAGTCGCATAAACAACCCTATGTCTGTACAAAAACTGTGCTGGAAACCATGCCATGTTCAAGTTCCTACCACCAGCGAACCAAGCAGATACAGCAGAAAATGTTTGGCGGAAAAAATCACTTATTCGGTAAAGTGAGCCTGACAGATCTCCCCACAAACAATGCTTGCGAGCAAAGGACCGATTTGTACCCCATCGTGCATCTGGAAGGCGTTCCCGGTAGCGGCAAGACCACCGCTTCCAAACAGTTGTGTGAACATCTCTGCAAACGGGGCCTGGACGCCGTTTGGTTGCTGGAAGAAGACAGGGATCACCCGATCATGCCCGCAAGCCTGCGAAAACAATCTTCTGCCCCGGACTTTCCAGACCTCTGCCTGGCAACCTGGCGCTCCTACTGTGCTAGCCATGACAAGATCGTGATCCTGGATGGCTACGCCCTGCAGTCCACCGTGCGCCTGATGTTTGCGAACAGTCTGGCGCAAGACGCCATCTATAAGTACTTCGATCAATGGATTGAGATCGGTCGGCCATACTTACCGATCATTTTCCTGCACGTCGAGCATCCAGATGAGCACTACGAACAGATAACCGATGAACGTGGTCCAGACTGGACCCGTAAACTGATTAAGTATGTGTCCGGCACGCCCTACGGAAGAGCAAACGGTCTGGATGGCAAAGAGGGCTTTATCAAATTCTGGTCCGAATACCAGGACTTCTGCCTCCGGCTGCTGAACACCAGCAACGTGGAAACGCTTACGCTCGAAGCCCATTCCCTGAATCAGACGCGTCTGGCTGACATCGCGTCATCTCTGCTCGATTGCTTCAACTCTTCGAAATAGATTTACATTCCCAAGACTATATTTATACTTTCCAAGGAATATATATATCAGGGACCACCGATGAAAATACCTCAGCTCTATTCGATCGCCGTCGTCTTGCTTCTGTCTTCAGCCTGTTCCGGGCCGCTTGGTCCTTTCCCCGGCGGTAGCCTTGAGGGTGATCCCACGCCTTATCCTGAAAATTGGCATGTCGCCGAGGCAACAGACCACGTGCAATTGGAGACCTACAACACAGATGGCCACGCACACTCAGTCAACATCTGGTGTGTGGTCCACGACGAAAACATGTATTTCACAACCTCGCTTGTCCGCGGCGAAGAGATACCTGAAAACCGCCACTGGGTACAAAATGCGCTGACTCACAACGAGGCTCGCGTTAGAGTGGGTGACGTCATCTATGAAGGCACCCTTGAGAGAGTTCTTGATGCTGAACTGGCGGCGGGGATAAAGAACGGCTTCGTATTGAAGTATGACATCGAAGTAGACGAGCGCACCGGGAACGCGTGGATATTTGAATTTGCCAAAAAGCAAACCTGAGAGGCCGGCAAGGCCGGCAAGACCAAAAGAAGAAGAGATTATGATCTGGGTGGGCGTTATCGCCCAACTCAATCGTACCCGTGCAAATCGAAAACTGTCTGCAACAGAGTTGCCCCACCCTCTTTTCGTACTGCTGCGCCACTTTGCGCATGACCCAGCGAGAGAGTGGACGGTGAATCAGTTGAGCGAAGCATTCCAGACAGAGCAACCTGGTATGTCCAAGCGCGTCAAGAAGCTGGCCTCCTTAAAGCTCTTAAACAGCCGCCCTGACGATCAGGATGGACGAAAGAAGTGGTTTTCGCTCAATCAGAAAGGCCTCGCAATGCTTGAAGAGTTAAGCAACGAGGTCCGCGAGCTGGACAAGTCCGCGTTCGATGGCTGGACGGCGGAAGAAATCGATACGCTCCATGCCGGCCTATATCGGCTGAAGAATTACATGGACGAAAACAGATAGCCGAGCCTGAGGTGACGCTAGTTCTAATAGAACCGGCGCAAGCGTTTGATTTGCTTGAAAAAATGTGGAGCGAGTGATCGGGTTCGAACCGACGACCTGAACCTTGGCAAGGTTCCGCTCTGCCAACTGAGCTACACTCGCATAGTACCTCTCCCAGGGACGCGCATTCTATATCACTCGCCTGCGGAAGCAAACATTAATCCCGCCTTGCTATTCAATCAGAGAAAAGAGTTTCCAGTGCCCCTCTCAGCCCTTCCGGATTAAATCCCCAGGGTCCTGGCTCACCTTGGTAAGCCACGGTGCCACCTTGATCGATGAGATAAAGTCGATCCGGCAACGCACCGTAGGCGCTTGCGATCTTGTCATCTATATCGTCCACCACTACCGGCATCCGGATCTTGAGCCGCAACGCGCACGCGGCTGCCACTTCCTGGCGTTCTTCGTTGCTGGTTGGATCATTGACCACTATGTCTTCATCACGATTCATGGATACCACCCAACCTTCTTCGGGGTGGGCTTCGCGGATGTAAACCACCAGAAAGTCCACACGGTCGCGCCATTCATCGTAGAGGGCGTGCAGGGGTTCCAACTGAACCCTAAACGGGGGTCACGTATAGGAACCGAAAATGAGAGCAACCGGCTTCTCCGCCGCGGTTTCAAACAGATTAAATTGTTCGCCTGTCGCCCGTTCAACGCCACTGCTGAAGTCGTAGATCGGACTGCTGAAGTCATAGGCCAGCTCACCCGCCTGAACATCCGCGGTAGCGAGATCCTGATGTTTGGGATCCGCGAGGACATCCTGCGGCGTTTTGGGTGAATCCTCCGGCGTGATGCTGCGCCAGTCAAAGCCTTCAGGTAGTTCGTTTGCCACGTTTGAAGCCTCAGTTTGTGGAGATATGAGTCTACGAGAATTGATAAGTCAGCGCACCGCTAGTCGGACCGGCTTACCAACCCGGATTCAACGTCTGAAGACTGGTGTGCAGTAGCGCGGGTAGCAGCATCTCCCAACCCACCACCGCCGGGCGTGCGTAGTGTCAGTCTGGTACCCGCAGGCACAATGTCCCGCCCCTTACCAGCCAACGGTATTTCCACACCTTGCGCATCTGTCACAAAAACAGCGCCGGGAGCTCCGTCCTCTCCCCCCGCTCGGCCACGAGCCGGGTGCCGGATGCGGTCGAACATTTTGGAGACAACAAACGCCTCGCCGCTGCTGTGAGATATGTTGATAGTTTGACCCAGTCCGCCGCGATATTCACCCTTACCCCCAGAGTCCGGCGTGTATTCACGTTGCCAGAAAACCAACGGGGAGGTTGCCTCGTTCACTTCTATGGATGTGGTGCGCACGCCGGAAGGAAACGCTGTCGTAGATAGCCCATCCTTTCCCGGTCGAGCACCGGTCCCGCCATTAAAAATCGGGTTGATCACAAACTGCTCACGCGAACCCACTTCGTTCAGAAACACCGGATTCCATATGCAGGATGCACCTTCCACAGGAATACGTCCGGGCACAGCCTGGTCCAGGCATCCCAGCACCACATCCGGCAGCATTTGACCGATTGCATGACGTGCAGAAACCGCGCGGGGCATCCGTGCATTCAGGATGCAACCCTCAGGGGCAGAGACCTGAATTACCGACAGTGAACCGGCGTTGTTGGGTACTTCATTACCGACTACACAGCGCACACCGAACGATGCGTAGGCTTGCGTATACGGCAACGGTACATTGATACCCTTAGGTGAAGCCGCGGCGCTACCGCCGAAGTCGATTGATATGCGGGTTGAGGAGATTGTCATCTCTGCATTCAGGAGCACAGGTTCATCATACCCATCGACTGTCATCGAATAACGGTATTGCCCGGCCGGGAGCCGAGCCAGCTCTTCCAGCATCGCGTCGTGCGAGCGGGTGATAATGATCTCACTCAATTCAACAAGGTCATCCAGCTCAAGATCTTCCAACAAACTCTTCAAGTCGCGGACACCCGCGTCATTACATGCGGTGAGAGAATAAAGATCACCTTCCGCTACCGCTGCATCCCGCACGTTTGCCGCCAACAGCTGCATCAGCGTTTCATTTCGTTCACCCCGATCAAACAGCTTGCTGATCGGAATCCGCAGTCCCTCTTCATAAATATCATTGGCGTCAGGGCCAAAGCCCCGCCCGCCCACGTCCGCAATGTGGGAAGTAGAGGCAAAAAAAGCGACACAGCGTGATTTCCAGAAAACTGGGGTCACAACAGTAAAATCGTTGAGATGGCCCGTGCCATCCCAGGGGTCATTGGTTAGCAGCACATCTCCCTCAGACATTTCGTCTGCAGGAAACTGCTTAAGGAATTTGGCAACGGCATCCGCCATGGAGTTGACGTGTCCAGGCGTTCCGGTGACAGCCTGCGCAAGCATCCGGCCTTGAATATCAAAGACGCCTGCGGACAAATCCCCCGCTTCGCGTACCACGGTGCTGAAAGCGGTTCGCATCAACACCTGAGCCTGCTCCTCAACCATCGCCAGCAAGCGGTTCCAAGCAAGTTGTACCTTCAACTCATTCATGTCTCTCCGCCCAAACGCATAAGGAGAGCACCGGTCTCTAGTTTTTCTACCGAGCAGCTTTCCGGAACAAAGGTGGTCGTATGCGACTCTGCGACAAGGAGCGGGCCTGGATGTTTTTGACCGATACTCAGTTCAGCACGCTCAAGTACAGGAACGTTCTGCGCGTCGGGCGGCGCGCCCTCCGCAACCGAATCAACGCTTTCAGCTGCCGGTTCAGACATCTGCGGTCCTGGCGCAGAGAGTGCCAGCGTCCAACTTAAAACCTCTATCGGCATTCCCGGTATAGTCCGCCCATAGAGCGCGCCATAAGCTTCCGCAAAGAGCTCCGGCAATGCGGCCAGATCTGGTTGATCGCCCGCTTTTACGGTTACGGGCACCGCAATTTCGTAGCCTTGTCCTGCGTACCGCATGTACGCATGCACAAGGCGGTCCAGTTTTGTGTCCAACCCTACTCCAGCACCAGCAAGGACCGCACTCGCTTCTTCAAACATCCCGCTGATCAACTCGTTCACGATCTCAGCCGAGAGATCATCCAATCTGCACACGTGACTGCGGACGACTTCAAACCTGATCGGAGCGAGCAAAAATCCAACCGCGCTGCCAACGCCTGCCCCTTCGGGAATCAGCACCTGGTTGATCCGAAGCTTGCGCGCCAGCCCGGCAGCGTGCAGTGGTGCCGCGCCTCCAAAGGCGATGATCGCCCTACTGGGCAGATCCTTACCCCACTCGGCCGCATGTGCACGCGACGCGGAAGCCATATTTTCCTCAACAATCTCGTTGACGGCGGTCGCCGCTTCTGCAGCCGATAGACTCAGGTGGGCACCCACGTTTTCCAAAAGCGCCGATTCAGCAGCGGGCAGCTCAAGTGCAAGACTACCCCCGGCAAAGTGAGCCGGGGAGAGTTTGCCCAACACTGCATCAGCATCCGTCACCGTCGCAGCCGTCCCGCCCAAGCCATAACAAGCCGGTCCAGGCTCTGATGCCGCGCTCTCTGGTCCAACCTGAACGCGACGTAGCGCATCAACAGAAGCGATCGAACCGCCACCCGCACCAATTTCAACCATCTCCACAACAGGAATACGTACTGGTAGCCCACTGCCTTTCTTAAAACGGTAGCGGCGATCAACTTCGAACGAACGCGAGTGTAGCGGGCTGCCATCATCTATGAGGCAGATTTTGGCTGTAGTGCCGCCCATATCGAAGGACACTACTGAATCCAAGTTGTGGTTTGACGCCACCTGGGCAGCCAGGATTGCACCCCCGGCAGGACCCGACTCAACAAGCCGCACTGGGTACGCCTGCGCGGCCTGTAACGTGGTAAGTCCTCCGCCTGAAGTCATTAACAAAAGCTCGCACTGAATGCCCACCGTCCGCAGGCGCCCAGCCAGGCTCTCGAGATATCCTTCCATAAGCGGTTTGACGTAGGCATTTGCCGTCGTGGTGCTCAAGCGCTCGTATTCGCGTATCTCTGGACAGACGTCTGACGACAAACTGATAGAGACATTTGGACACGCCTCACTCAGGATTTCGGCCACTCGCTCTTCGTGGCTGGCATTGGCATAGCTGTGCAACAGGCCGATTGCAACGGAGGTTACTTCCTGCGCTTCAAGGATTTGCACAGCAGCCCGTACAGAATCTTCATCAAGCGGTTTTAACACACTGCCATCGGCACCCACACGTTCTTCAATGCCGACCCTCAGCACACGTGGCACCAGCGGAACGGCGCGTTCGATATTTACATCATATTGCTCAAAACGGTTTTCGAACGCCATTTCCAGCACGTCGCGATGACCAGCTGTCGTCAGCAACGCGGTCTTTGCTCCACGCCGCTCGATCAGCGCGTTTGTAGCGAGCGTGGTGCCATGCAGCACCAGCTCCACCTGGCCCGGTTGAACGCCAGCACTCTGCAGAACTTCATCAATGCCGGTCATGACCCCGTTCGCTGGGTCGTCGTAGGTTGTCAGCACTTTCGTGGAATGAAGACGCATGGGCGTCTGCAAAACCACATCGGTGAAGGTTCCGCCTATGTCGACCGCCAATCTCATGCCTGCTCGCTTGCGCCTGCGGATTCAGGCATGTTGACACGTTCTTTTTCAAAATCGAACTGCCACAGCCCGGTGGCGAAGCGCATAACAACAGATACACAGAGCATCATGGTGCCGCAGACGATAATGGCGTTTTGCGGACCGATACTGGCAGCCAGATACCCACAGAAGAGGGTTCCAAGTGGTCCTGCGCCCATGAAGGAGAAGGCATAAAAGCTCATCACACGCGCCCGTTGAGCAGGCGGTGCCAACTCCTGCATCAAGGTACGGGACATCGGCATGGCCATTCCGCCGCACATACCCCAGACAAATATCAGCAGCACAAACGCTGGAAACACATCCACAAAGCCACTGGCCCCAAGCGCTAACGCGCCCAAGCCCTGAGAAAGTAACAAAGCCCGCCCCGCGCGCCTGACATAACCCAAACGCAGAAGAACAACGATCGTCAGCGCCAAACCCAGACCATTGAGGGCATTCAAAAGCGCCAGGTCATTTGCCGAACCGTTGAAGACATCACGCACAGCCAGGGGGAAACACACGATGAAGCAACCCATGAAAAAAAGTGCCATCGCGACGTTCTGTACCAGGATGTTGCGCATAACAGGCGAGCGCCAGACGGTCCCCGCGCCTTCCAACAGGCCGTGAAGAAGGTTTGTTTTACTCTGCTCCGGCTTGGCCACACCTGATCGGCTGATCAACGCGTAGGCGATGACGCCAACCGACAGGAAACCGCTCTGCAACATCAGAATGACAGTCGCTCCCCAGGTGTCTGCAAAGGCGGCAAGGGAGTTGCCCACTATTTGACAGCTGAACTGTGTCAGGCTCGTCAGCAGCACCATCCGCTGCACCTTACCCTCGGCAATATGATTCAGAAGTCCATCCCGCGCGGGCGTCACAAAGGTTTGCGCGATACCCATCAGCAGCGCATAGATAATCATCACAGAAAAATCGAGCCAACCCTGCTGAAGGGCCGCGATCAGGATCCATGGGATGATGGCACCCATCATCTGTGCGAGCAGAGCCTGACGATCCGTTCCAAGGCGATCAGCCAGCGCACCTGAAATCAGCATCAGCAACATGCCCGGGGCGAGCAGCGCCGTTTGCGCCCAGCCGACCAACTGCGCCGGTTCGTGCAGGACGATGGTTACAAGCCACGCGAATACCACCGCCTGCATGCCAAAGGCGAGAAACCACGAAGCCGTGGCGATTAGATAAAGGTTGCGCGCACTCATTGGAGTTGAGGTGTGTCCCCACCAAGTACCTGCGCAAGCCAGGGTTGGTCGATGTTGCCACCCGTCAGTACAACCGCTACGCGTTTACCCGCGTTACGTGCGCGTTCCTGGTACGCCGCCGCAGTCGCGGCCGCGCCCGCACCTTCCGCCACGTTGTGGGTAGTCGCGTACAACATGCGCATGGCCGCGGCGATTTCGTCATCGCTGACGCGTACGACATCAGCCAGGCCCTTACGCAATACTTCAAACGCCTGTTCGTGAGGCACGCGTGTTGCCACACCGTCCGCAAAGGTTAAGGCCGATTCGGTCTGCACAATCTTGCCGGACTCTATGGATTGAGCCATCGCATCCGCAGCTGTTGAGACAACCCCGATAACATCGGTGCTGAGGCCCAGCAAATCGCGCACCGCGACGATGGACGCGGCACCCGAGCCCATGCCTATGGGAACATATACTCGATCCAGGCCGGTAACATGAGTGAAAAGTTCCTGGGCGTAGGTGGCTACCCCACGGATAAGATCGCGATGAAAACTCGGCACCAGATGTGCACCCGATTCACGCGCATCCTGTTCCGCAGCCATACGCGCTTCATCAAAGTCCTGACCGACAACTCGTAGCTCTGCACCCCACCCGCGCATCGCTGTGTTTTTCTCTTCGGAATTGCCCTCGGGGACATACACTCTAACGCGCATGTCGTGCAGACGCGCAGCATAAGGTATGGACTGACCGTGATTGCCACGTGTGGCTGTCACAATTTCAACCTGCCCCTCACGCTGGCTGAGTTCATGCATGTAGACCAGACCGCCACGCACCTTAAAGGCGCCTATGGGGGTGTGGTTTTCGTGTTTTACCCACACTTCGCACCCGAATTGCTCACTCAACCCCGGCCAGGCATATTGAGGTGTTGGTGCCATTTGCGCATACACTATCTGCGCAGCTGTGGTCAGCTCCTGCTCTGTTATCAAGGTGAATCACCTGAAGAGAAAACGCAATTTTAGCCTGAATCGGGGTGAGCAGCGCTAGAAAATCACCAGGTAACTTAAGAGGCTGAGACCAAACTGCATGAGGTAGCTGAAGATCGGCACCCCTAACAGGGCAAGCGCGATCAACCCCAGCAGAATGAAGGTGCCATACCGCTCGTTGTAAACCGAGTAAAGGTAGGCCATTCGTTTAGGCAGGAAATACGGCAGGATGTAATGGCCGTCCAGCGGCCCTATAGGCAGCAGATTGAAGAACATCAGCAGCATGTTGATGATCGCCAGGAGCTCCAGAAAGTACAGTGGCCCGGCACCGACGTCGGCGTTGGCGCGCAGGTAAAACAGGAGGTTGACCGCCACGGCGGCGAGCACAAGATTCATGAAGGGACCAGCGGCGGCTACGTACAGCGTGGAATAGGCTGATTTGAAGTTACGCGGATCGGTAGGCACCGGTTTGGCGTAGCCAAATCCCACGATGACAACCATCAGCAGTCCAAACGGATCGATATGCGCCCAAGGATTCACTGTCAGGCGACCCGCATTAGCTGCGGTCATATCCCCCTGGGTTTTAGCCGCGTAGGCGTGGCCAAATTCGTGAAAAGACAGCGATACGATGATGGCGACAATCAGGAAGACGAAGACTTCGTACTGGCCTTGGCTGAGTAGCAGGAGCATGGCTGCACCCTACTTAAGTTCAGGCAGCTTGTGCAAGCACCAGGGCAACTTGTTGCGAGAATTGTCTGAAACTCGCAACTTCAGCTTCGGTGACCTCCCGATCAAGCTCGCCATACAAAACACCTACCGACTTACCCCCAATAAAAATACCCGAAGCGAGTCCGGTCCCTGATCGGTGCCATGGCAATGCGTCGGGCACCCGCTGTTGCTGAACCTTGCGCTCAGCGAGACACTGCGCAAATAGTCTGGAGTCGGTCACCGCAAGACGTTGGCCGATCACTTCCCCCCACTCATAAGAATATTTGGCAACCAGATGCTCTCGATCCGGAGTCGCAAGGAGGAAGTAACAACCCGCTGCACCCAGCGTTACATGCGTTCCCTCAATGACGATTTGCATAATCTCATCGCGACCCAAACCCTGTTCCAGAGCCAGTGCAATGCGATCTAAATAATCCAGCTGTCTTTCGACCACGCCTTCCATACGTACAAAATGATGCGCCTCTGTATGCACTTGAGGAGGAGACACCTGAGGCTCTCCAGCACGCGTCTCATCAACCGTGGTCTTCGGGACCGCTTCGGCAACCAGGGTCGCAGCTTCTTCTTTGATGCCAAACCCTGAGATCAACGCGCGGGCGGCTTCCAGATTACCCTCTGCCAATTCGCGGAGATCTTTCACCGGTATGGTTGTGACAGATTCGATCTGAGCCAGCACAGCTTCCGTGTGGGGGTGCTCCAAGCCGTACTGCTCCAGACAGTGCGCCAGATCATGGGATAAGCGAACACAGGCCACATCCTGATCGTCGGCACGGGAATGTTGATGACTCCGTTTTGCAAGCTCACCCAGATTCCAGCTGTCAGCCAACACCGCTGACAATTCGTGCAAAGCGAAACCCAGCACCTCACGCTGAGCGTCTTCATCCAGCTTACCCGCACCCGCAGTTGCCTGAACCGCATCCGCCTCATCTTCAGCCTGACTCCAGAAAGCCATATGGCCGACTTCCTTCAACAACGTGGCAACAAATACCTCCTCAGCATTTACCCCCTCAATTGAGGCAGCAAATCCCTTGGCGTGTACCGCGGAGTGAATGGCGTGGGCCATCATGCGCGCAACTCTGTCCTGACGCTTACCTTTCAACATCTCGTCGATCAGCGAAATTGTCACGGCGAGATCGCGAACCGCATTAAAGCCGACCAAAACCACCGCGGAGCTAACGGTGTCGATGGTGCCGCCCTGCACGTTGAACAACGAGCTGTTTGCGATCTGCAGCAGACGTGTTGTGACGGCGACATCATGACTTACCGCTTCCGACAGATCGGCAGCAGATGAGTCATTGGCGCTCGCGACATGCGCAATTTCTCTAATGGAACGTGCAAAAGCAGGAAGGCACGACGAATTCAGGCGCGCCTGCCAATGCTCCAGCTGTGGGCTTGTTTCGCTACTCAACACACTCAACACGTACTCCTACACCTTCTTAAGTGTAGTCGCCTGACACGTTTTGGATGCGGTTAGTAGCGGATAGGCGTCTCCGGCAGAATGACGCCTGCATCTTCTGCGTATCGCTCCCAGGCGGCGATCATTGCAGCCAGTCTTTCCGGCTCATCGCGGGCGAGATCTACCTGTTCGCCAAGATCTTCCTGTAGATTGTAGAGCTGCCATTGGCCTGTTCCATATGGCTCACCCTGCAATAGCGCTTTCCAATCCCCCTGGCGGATGTAACGTCGGCCATAGGTTTCACCCCCGACGTACTCCCCCGCCCCGTAAGGCGATTCTCCTCCTCGCCAACGAGTCAGCAGGGATCGACCCCGCATTGACGCTTCTTTTTCAGCGCCAGCTGCGTCCAGAAACGTCGGCGCGAGATCCATGACACGCATGTAGCTGGAATCGATACCCGCAATATCGCCCCAACGCACAAATGCAGGTACGCGAATGCCACCTTCAGCAACCTTGCTCTTCGAATCACGGAATGGAATCGCTGTCGCACGTGCCCAGGATGGTCCAAGCGTTACATACGAATTGCGGGTGCCAATGGACGCAAGCGAGTTGTCAAAATGTTCAGGAATCCAAGTCGGGTTGGTTCGATAGTTTTCCATGACATGCGCTTCAGCACCGTTGTCCGCGGTGAATACGATCAGTGTATTCTCCAACTGACCGCGATCCTCAAGGAAAGCCAGCAGGCGCCCGATGTTCGCATCCATGACATCAACCATCGCTGCATAGGCGGCCATCTTTGCCGCTTCAACAGCCTGCTCTTCGGTTGAGTACTCCGCCCACGGTCGCACACCAGGTTCATAGGCAACGCCTTGTGCATCGGCCGGGATAACCCCTTCGCGACGCGCTGCTGCCAATCTCGATTGGGCCAGCTCGTCCCATCCGCCAGCATAGGTATCCGCATATTTTTGCAGCGCGGCGTCAGGCGCCTGGAGTGGCCAGTGGGGCGCCGTATATCCAAGGTATGCAAAAAAGGGCACACCCTCGCTGCCCCCTTCGATGTACTCCATGATCTTATCCGTCATGAAGTCACTGGAGTAAAACTCCTTGGGCAGCGCAACACGCTGATCATCTTCCAACCAGGAGGCTTCATAGGACTCGAACAACGGCGTTTCATCAAAATGCCCAGCGCCACCTTCAAGGAGCACAAAGCTGCGATCAAATCCTCTGGCGCCTGGCAACGCCTCAGCCGAACTGCCGAGGTGCCACTTGGCGGAGGCGAAGGTTTCGTAACCCTGCTCTTTGAGCAGCTCCGCAATTGTAGGGACTTCAGGTAGAAGGCTATTGCGATAGGCTCTCGTCTGCGCCTGTTGCGGCGTTGCCAGACCCGATTGCGAGCCCATCCCGGCCAAATGGTGATCCGTACCGGTCATGAGCATCGCGCGCGTCGGCGCGCAGCTTGGTCCAGCGTGGAAGTTCGTGAGTCTCAATCCATCGCGTGCCAGCGCATCGAGATTTGGTGTCTCAATTTCGTCCGCGCCAAATGCGCCAAGGTCGGTATAACCAAGATCGTCAGCAACAATCAGCAGAATGTTGGGCACAGACGCCTCCGACGGCACACCGGTGTCGGTGGATTCTGACGCAGGTTCCACCGCACATCCTGCAAACAGAAAACACAAGCCCAACGCGGCCCAACTTCGCTTCATTCGTTTGTGTGAAACGGTTAACACTCTTCGATCTTTCCCCAACTTTTCCCCCTTTTTATGCCGCGAAATCGATGATCAAACCACGGATGCAGCCCAGCAATTCTAAACTAAATCTATGAAAACACGCCTCATATTCGCTTTCACCCTGATACTGGGCACAGTCCTGCCAGCAAGCGTCTGTGCGGCTGCAATTTCGTTTCCGAACGAGCAGGCAGCAAAGAAAGTGCTGCTGGGCAAACACACGCTGTTGGCTACCAGCAAGAGTGCAACAATCCCCCCTGAAAACTGGCAGCGTAGCGAGACAGAAACCATAAACCTCGGCATCTCAAACAAAACCCACTGGCTCAAGACGACTTTCGAAGTACAGCATGCGCTCCCGAGTAGAGTATGGTTCTACCATCTGGGCACCGCCAATCTGGATGAGGTGGAGTTCAGACACTTCATAAACGGCATGCTGGTCCACAGCGAGATCAGTGGCGCGACACACAATTTTGCAGACCGACAGATCACTTACCGCGAGTTCACTTTTCGTGTCGAGATGCAGCCCGGCATACATGAAATACACGTGCGTCTTAACAACGAAGCAAACACCGCTGTGCAACCCGTCCTGGAAGAGCCTTTTTCCTGGTTGCTCAAAGTGAGCACCGACCAACTCATTCATGGCGCCTTTTTCGGCATTCTCATCATTCTCGCGTTCTACAACATCTGTATTTTTGGCGTTGTCCGCGAGCCGGTTTTTTTGCTGTTTGGATTAACACTCTTCTGTGCACTGATATGGCGATCGGTCGATTCAGGCCTCGCCAGCCAGTACCTCTACGCCGACCCGTCCTGGCACCAGACCATGGCACGCATCGGTGGCGCCGGTCTCATCAGCATGATGCTGTTTTTCACTCGCGAGTTCCTCGGCACGCGCAGGTGGTCTAACTGGTTGGACAAGTTACTCCTGGCGACCGCCTGTACCAGCCTCTTGTTCGCCATATTCCCCCTGTTCCAGTACGCCTCAGCATTTGCTCTGTTCGTTTTCTCGATATCTCCGCTGATTTGCGTTGTTGCATCCATCTTAGCGGTCAAGCGCGGTGTTGGCGGCGGCCTGTTTCTTTTGAGCAGCATGGTCTGTTATCTGGGCGGCTTCATGGTCAGCTTGAGCACCGCCCGAGGCTTCTTTCCCATCAATCTCTTCACCCAGTATGCAGGGGAAGTATCGCTGATTGCGCTTGGCGCAATCTCGTCCATCGCCCTGGCCTCAAGACTCTCGGAAGAAAAGGTCAGGAAAGAGCTCGCGGAAAACGAAGCCCACGCCAAGGGTGAGTTCCTCGCCAATATGAGTCATGAAATCCGTACGCCGTTGAATGCGATTGTGGGTTTCGCCGACTTGTTGGGTGCCATGACCCTGAAGGACGATCAGCGTCAATACGTCAACAAAATAGAGAACGCGTCAAAAAGTCTTGTCGGCGTGATCAACGATATTCTGGACTACTCCAAAATTGAGGCCGGCAAGTTGATCATTGAAAACAACCCGCTGAGCATCGCGGGTATTTTCGACAACATGAATTCCATGTTTTCGCAGAAAGCAGCCGACGCCGGTTTGAGTCTTACGTTCGACATAGGGCCGGGCGTACCCATTCACTTGAGGGGTGATGCTCTGAGACTTGCGCAGATCCTGACCAATCTGATCGCCAATGCCATCAAATTTACCCATCACGGCACTGTGGTCGTCAAAGCGGACCTCGTTAATCATAAAGGAACGGACGCAGTCATCCGTTTCAGCGTAACCGATACCGGGATCGGCATGTCCAAAGAAGCACAGGATCGTCTGTTTTCACCATTTACCCAGGCAGATGCTTCGACGACGCGAAAATATGGTGGCACAGGCTTGGGCCTGGCAATCTGTAAACAGCTGGTTGAGCTGATGGACGGCAGTCTGAACGTCACCTCGCGTCTGGATGTGGGATCAACATTTGCTTTCGAGCTTCCGATGGAGATTTCCTCTACAGCCTCGATAACCGAGCCGCAGCCAAAGCTGGTAAGCGATCTCACCGGGTCCCATATTCTCCTTGTTGAGGACAATGCAACCAATCAACTGCTTGCCAAATCCATGTTGAAAAAGTGTGGCGCAACCTGCGAGGTTGCGGGGGATGGCTATGAAGCGTTGGGGCAATTACGCCGGGAGAGGTTCGACGCAATCCTGATGGACTGTCAGATGCCACGCATGGACGGCTATGAGGCCACTGCCCGTATTCGCGAGGAATTGCAGCTCACCACGCCGATCATCGCGATGACGGCAAATGCGCTACAGGGTGACCGCGAACGTTGTCTCGCTGCAGGGATGGATGACTACATCACAAAGCCCGTGCGGCTGAGTGACGTTTCGATGATCGTAAAAAAATGGGTGAATCAAAACCGGCCAGAGAAACGTCTTAACCAGGCGTAACTCGGACAGGAGCCGGACGGACTATTCAGGCAATTTGTAGCGGGAAAAAAAGCGCGTTCTATTCGGCATCTTGATGGCCTGAAGACCAGCCGCGTCGAGTTCTGTATCGCGCTCAACAATTTTGTTCAGAAAAAGTAGATAAGCAGTCAGCGCATACACTTCATCGTTGCTCAATGAGCCAGGTTGAGCATAGGGCATTGATCGTCGCACATAGTCAAATACCGTCGCTGCGTAGGGCCAGTAAGAGCCGATGGTTCTGACCTCTACCGCTTCGTGCAGAGGTTTCCCTCCTCCCTGCAGCTGGTCGTTGATCCCACCCTTGCCGCCCACCCCGTGGCAGGCCATACAATGCTGCGTATAGAGCTGCTCGCCCCGGCGGACCGATCCCTGCCCAGGCGGCAGGCCGTCGCCGTTAGCCTGCACCGTAATGTCCTGAACTTCGCTCTCTGTTATAGGCACGCCCAGATCAGGGGTATCCGCGTTAACTCCTGTTGTCCACAAAACAAAGAGTAACGGCAACAGGACGCCTTGCGCTTTCCACCTAAACATAGACATTCTTCAGCCGACCATCGGAACTCACTGACCACGGTTGGATTGCGTTGTAGTGGTAGAAAAAGCGCTGACCTCGTTCGGCGAGCAGGACCTCGCGGGAAGGCTGCGCGCCATGCTGATCATGTGCCCGACTCATCAGCACTGCAGGTCCCCCACCCCAGCGCCACGGCACACGAAATCGCGTGAGCGCCTTATCCATCACCGGCGGCTCCAGCAAGCAATCAGCCCATGTACGACCACCATCTGCGGATACCTCCACTCGTGTGATGCTGCCTCGGCCGCTCCACGCAAGACCGCTGATCTCATAATACCCCTTACCGTCCAACTGCAAACCAGGTGAGGGTGACGTAATCACAGATTTCACGGACATTTCGAATGTAAAAACTTCACTGCGGCCATCGGCATAAGCGTCCGTATATTTGGACGTTTCCTGCCGTGTCATCGCCGGTTCTCTGACGAACTTCATTCGGTGCAGCCACTTGATGCTGATATTACCTTCGTAGCCAGGCAGAAACAGTCTTACCGGATAACCCTGTTCCGGGCGTATGCGCTCACCATTCTGATACAGCGCGAGCATGCCGTCTTCCATCAGTTTTTCAACGGGTACGCTCCGGTTCATGCGCGCCGCATCTGCACCCTCCGCAACAACCCAATGGGCTTCGGGTTTTACCCCTACCTCTTCCAACAATATGTTTAAGGGAATGCCTGTCCACTCAGAACCAGAAACCAACCCGTGAATATCTCCGCACGACCTGTCAGCCGGCTGCGGTGACAGGTTCACCGCACTGTTACCGGAACACTCCAGAAAGTAATGACGACTGATCATCGGATACCGGTCCAGCGCTGCCATAGAGAACTTCAAAGGCCGCTCTACCAGACCATATAGCGAAAGCTCATGCTGCTCGGGATCGATCGCCGGTACCCCGCTATGGTGGCGCTCGAAGTGCAGTCCAGCGGGTGTGATGCTGCCACGCAGGTGATGTAGCGGTGTCCGTGACGCGCCGCTCCCCACCGTGCCAGGCTGTTGTGAAAAGCCCGAACGCTGCACAGCCGCTTGCGAGGGCGCAGGTTTGCCGTAGCCACTTAACGCGGTACCCGGGCCTGTCATCCATGGCTTGCGCGTATCCGCACGTACCTGGCTGAAACCGAGCGCGCCCAACCCAGCAGCTCCGGCCTTCAGAAAGAGTCTTCGATCCAGAACTCCGTTAGCAGCGGCATCTGGCAGCCGTGCTGCCACGTCATCACGCTCAGACATGCTGGTCCAGCCAGTCGATGAGGTCACGCACAACTTCCTGCTTGTTCAACTCATTGAGCATTTCGTGCCGCCCCCCTGCATACCATTTCAGGTCAATGTTCTGCACTCCAGCCCCGCGCCAAAGTGTTATCAAACGCTCAATGTCCGCCTTCTCGCCATGCACTGGATCGTCCTCACCAGAGAATACGTACACCGGCAACTCCTTCGGGATATCCGCCAACGCCTGACTGCTGCGTGCCACACTGGAGCCGCGAGCCATGTCCAACAGCGACCCACAGCTCAGGACAAAACCGCAGCCTTCGTCGACAACGTACTTCTGCACTTCTTCCGCGTCGCGAGAGAGCCATTCGTAACCCGTTGCATCTTCGCTATCGAAGGGTTCGTTGGCATTGCCAAAAAGCCGGTCCTGCAGGAATTCACTGTGCGCACCCGCCCCATGGCGCCACTTCTCGATGCCGACCAGTACTTTCATGATCCAACCTGCGCTGCGCGGCTTGATGCCCGGCGATCCCGACAACACAAGCGCATCGACGCTCTGCCCATATGCGGTGACATACTGTTGCGAGAGCATCGCCCCCATGCTGTGACCGAACAGAATCAACGGAACTTCTGCCGCCACCCGCCGTCGCGCTTCGACAACAAGGTCATGGATATCAACAAGCGTGGCGGACCAACCGTCCGCACCCATGTCACCCGGACCGGCGTGCGTTGTATCCCCATGGCCACGGTGATCTTTGGCAAAAACCGCATATCCGGCCTGAACCAACTCACGCGCTGTCCAGTCGTAGCGTTGCGCGTGTTCACCCATGCCATGTGCGATCACAACAATTGCTTTTGGGCTTACCGGTAACCACTCATAACACGCCACTTGAAACTGGTCCCGCGCGATCAGATCAAACTTCTGCATCTCGTTCCTAATAACCTCTTAAAGTCCTGCTTACCGAAAGTGCTGCACCAAATGTTCGGCACAGAGCGATAGATAATCATTCTGAGTCCCCTTAGGCAGTACGGGATGCGGCAGTACGTAATCTACGCTGAACGGCACCGCGTTCAGCACGTCAGCCAACTGCTCCCTTATCTCTTGCCACCCACCGAAGAGGGCAAACGCATCCGCGGTGTCATCACTTAGAAAGTCCACCACCGACCCTGCGTAAACCGGATCCCAATGATGATGGAAGTCGGGATAAACCGACTTACGCAGTTCGTGAGGATCTTCCCCCGCCCACTCGAACTCAGGTCCATCAAAGAGAAACTTACTGTATTCGTAATATCCTGCAGCTAAAGCCTTAGCCATCAGCCGCGCCTCAGTCGGATCGTCGTTTAACGCGGTGTGGAAGATAAGGCCAACCTGTATGTCGTTCGCCGTTCTTCCGGCGTCACGCAATCCTGCCTGGACAGCATCCCAGGCCATCGCAAGATTGGCGGGGTGACGCCCAACGCGTATCCAGACGCCATCCGCAACGCGACCCGCCATCCGCAAATTTTTCGGACCCTGGGCAGCCACCCAGACCGGGACCTCAGTGGCATGTGTAACACTCGCCGGTTTCAACGCGCCGACGTCCAGTTCCTCGCCCCTGATCAGCGTCCGCGTATGCGTGACCGCAGATTCAAAATCGGTGACACTTGTCGGGGCCAGGCCGTTAAAACGCACAGCCGTATCGCCCACACCCATGCCCATATGAATGCGACCGGGTGCAAGATTTGCAACCGTACAGATAGAACCAGCCAGCGCCGATGGATGGCGGATCGCGGGTGTATCAAGCAGCGTACCCAGGTGGAGATGGGTGGTACGTTCTGCCGCAAAGGCAAGACTTACGTAGGGGTCACTGACTTTGAGTGGATTGCAGGGCAAAAGCCCCATCGACCATCCCAGAGACTCCGCCCTTGCCGCGCTCTCCGCAAACTGGTGCGGTCCCGACATGTCGAGCCGGTTGAGCGCAAATTTCACAATAACGCTAGCGAGTAAGTACGGTGCAGCCGCTTAAGCCCGGCGCGCCGTATACGTGTGTGTACCCGACCTTGGGATCATTCGGCACCTGACGGACACCCGCTTCACCGCGCAACTGCAACGCTATCTCGTAAACCTGACGAAGACCGGATGCACCGATGGGTTCGCCGTTGGCGATGCAGCCGCCGTCGGTGTTCACCGGCAGTTTGCCATCAATCTCGGTCCAACCGTTTGCGAGCCATTCTTCCTGCTCACCATCTTTGCAGAAGCCGTTCTCGGACATGTGCATGATCTCAGCACCGGACTCGGTGTCCTGCAGCTGTGCCACATCAACATCTTCCGGACCGATACCTGCCATCTCAAACGCGGCACGGCTCGCCTTCACGGTAGGTGAATCCGCCCGGTCAAGAGCCTGATTCTGCGAGAACACTTCAAAGGACCCGAAGTTGCGCGTCTTAACAACCGCTGCTTTCAAGTACACTGGCTTGGATGTGTATTCATGAGCCTTATCCGCGCGACACAAGATCATCGCGCAGCCGCCTTCCGCCGGAGAACAGAACATGTACTTACGCAGCGGATGGCAGACCATGGCAGACGTCGCCACGTCCTCAAAACTGAATGCCTCCCGACGCCATGCGTTTTCGTTCATCGCACCGTTCTTGAAGTTCTTCACCGCAACACGAGTCAGCGTATCTTCTGAGATACCGAACTCGTGCATATAGCGCTGGATCTTCATGCCGAAGAACTGGGGCGTCAGAGCCATGCCGATATCGCCATACCATTTGCCGAGACCGCTGCCCTCAGGATCCACGGTGAAAGCCCCACGCGGGTGCTTGTCAAAGCCGACAGCCACGCCCACATCAAACATTCCAGACTTGATGGCCATGTAGGCAGACTGCAGCGCCGAGCCACCGGTAGCACAGCCGTTTGAGACATTAATAAATTGGAGACCTGTGAGACCCAGCTTTGAAACCATGGTGTCCGGCTTTTCAGCAGCACCGGTTCCACCATACGCAAACTGCATGTCCTGCCACCCAAGACCTGCATCGTCCAGCGCTTTGCGGGCAGCAACTACCCCCTGCTCAAGACCGGTGACGCCATCGGTGCGCCCAAATGGGTGAATTCCAATACCAACAATTGCTACATCCACGATATCTCTCCTCGTCGAATGACTAAAGTTCGTCTACAGGGGTGAAAAAATAGGCGACAACATCTTTACCGTCGCGCTCAATGTACTTCTCGACTACCAGCTCCATTTCCATACCAACGTGTAACCGCTCTACATCACGGGTCTTGATACGGGTTTGCACGCGCGTCTGATCGGGCAGCTCAACGTAGCCTACCGCAAAGGGTTTAAACGTCTCGGGCGTCTCGGGACCGTCGTAAGGCGGTCGATTAGGTAAAAAACACTGCAGGGTATAGGTCCAGAGCGTGCCACGACGCTCAAGCTCAATGTTTTCCGTCTCGGTACCGGAGCAGGCTGCACAGCTGTTCTGTGCGGGAAATGTCACCACCCCGCAGTTGCTACAGCGGCTGCCGATGAGACGGGGATCATTGGAAGGCCATGTAAATAGACCTTCAGCAATCGGAATCTGATCTGCAACACTGACCGCCATGTGCTCCCCACAAGTCAAAAATAACCCTGTGATTGTACACCTATTCCCGGTTCACAATCACGACACCGCACGCCGATCTAGATGGCACCCTTTTCCCGCAGCGTGGCAATCTCCTCTGGCGTGAGCTTGCCCAGATCGGCGAGCACTTTGTCCGTCGCCTCACCCAGCACCGGTGGGTCTGTCACAGGGATTGGGTCCACGCCCACGTAACGCAGAGGCGAGTGCATCTGCACCATCTCACCAAAGTGTGCGTGTTTGCTTCGAGTCAGCGTACCCCGCGCGTGCAGGTGTGGATCGTCCAACACCTCGTCCAGCTTTTTCACCGGCGCACAGATGACCCCAGCGGCTTGGGTTTTCTCCAGGATCTCCTCCCTCGTGAGCGTACGCGTCCAACGATTGACCACTTCATCTGTTTCATCCAACCGCGCCGTGCGATCGGCAAATGACTTGAAGTTCGGATCGTCAATCAATTCCTCACGGCCCATGGCGCCACACAATTTCCGCCAGTGACCTTCACGAATGCAGATTATCGCAACATGCCCATCCTCAGCTTCGTAAACATTGTAAGGCGCAAGGGCCTTACCAGGGTGACGATTACCCGCACGCACAGGTTGCTCCCCGGCCACATACATTGAGCCAAGCGCGGTTGCCAGCGTGGGAAAAACGCAGTCCTGCATAGAGATATCAATCGTTACCCCTTCCCCGGTCTGCGTACGCGCATAAAGCGCACTGACGATGGCGGCATACAGGTGGGTTCCGGCAATAAAATCCGCGAATGCGGCGGCGGTTTTGAGCGGCGGTCCACCTTCCTCGCCGGTGATACTCATCACCCCCGTCATGGCCTGGAGCGTGATATCCATTCCCAGGTATTCCCGATACGGGCCAGAAGATACCCCATAACCGGTACTTGAAGCATAGATCAGTGCCGGATTGAGCGCGCGCAGGTCTTGGGCGCCAATGCCATATTTGTCCATCGTCCCCGGTGCAAAGTTCTCAAACACCACGTCCACCTGCATGGCAAGACTCTTCAGGAGCGCCTGCCCTTCTTCAGATTTGATATTGAGCGTGATGCTCTCTTTGTTGGTGTTCAGGAGCTGGAACGGGAACGCCGCTGTTGTTGCGTCACCGCGAGCCCGCAACGTTTCACCGATCAACGATTCGACTTTGATCACTCTGGCACCCGCCTGCGCCAACAGGAATCCGCAATACGGGCCGTTGTAAACCTGACCGAAGTCCAGGACGGTAACACCCGTTAAAGGCTGCTCTTGCATCTCTGCCCCTTCCAAACAAAACGCTATGATGTTCTATTAATGCTCTTATCGGGTCAACGAGGAGGAAATGTGGAAGCTGCAAAATGGATTGACTTGACGGGTAAGGTCGCCCACGTCACCGGCGGCGGCAAAGGCATCGGTGCTGGTATTGCCACCGCGCTTGCGATGGCTGGCGTTAAAGTTGTAGTCAGCGACGTAAATCTGGAAGGCGCTCAGGAGACCGCGGATGCTGTAGGCGGTACAGCGCTTGCGCTCGACGTGACCAACTCGGATGCCGTCCAAAAAGCCCTGGCAGAAACCGTTACTACGTACGGTCGTTTGGACATTCTTGTTAACAACGCTGGGGTTTACCAGGGATTTGGTGGCCCGGTCAGAGACATCGACGATGAAATGTGGCGCACGCTCTGGTCCGTGAATGTGGATGGCGTCTTTTATTGTTGCCGCGCAGCGGCTGACATCATGATCCGACAGGGTGAAGGTGGCCGCATCATCAATATTTCATCTACACAGGCGGTCACGCCAGGTGTCGGGGTAACCTACGACGGCTCCAAGGCAGCAGTTGCCCAGATAACCAAGGCCCTGGCCCTTGAGTTGGCACCCCACAAAATCAATGTGAACGCACTCGCCCCCGGTCCCACCTGGGTGCAGGAGGGTGACCCACCCCCCACCGGCGGGACACCCCCCAATTGGACCGGAGAACCGCTTGCGGACACTGTCGCCGACCGCATCGCCCGCCTTCCCGCGGGGCACTGGGGCGACCCCATTGAACAAGGTAAAGCAGCGCTTTTCCTCGCTTCTGAGCTCAGTGACTTTGTCACCGGCATCTACCTGCCATGTGATGGAGGTTGGCTGACGCTGTGACCGACGCAAAAAAAACCGTGGCGGTCATCGAAGGGGATGATGCTGCTCCTGAGGCGGTCCGGCCAACCATCGACTTGCTCAAACGCCTGGATCTGCCAATCAAATGGACTTATCCCGTCGTCGGCGACGACGCGATCAGCACATTCGGTTCGCCGTTTCCGCCGGAAGCCAGAGCTTTGATCGACGCTGCCGACACCACCTTTTTTGGTTCCACCAGCGGTTCGAGTGGTGTTGCCCTGCTCTATCTCCGGTGGGGTAAACAAACCTATGCAAACGTTAGACCCACGCAATATCTACCCGGGGCAAAAAGTGCCTTGGCCAATCCAGAGGGCATCGATTTCATTATCGTGCGTGAAAATCTGGAGGACCTTTATCTTCGCACCGAGGGTGAACTGAAAGATCTCTCCAACCTGTCGCTCACCAGCAAAACTTCTCGCCAACCCCTCGCAGATCTCGGCGAGGGACGTTATGCGATAAAGGCGATAACGAGAGAGGGATCGATGCGGGTACTCAAGTTTGCTTTTGAACTTGCGCGCTCTCGACGCAAACTACTCACCGTAACAAGCAAGTACAACATGTTGCCGGAATCGGATGGCTACTTTCTGGAAATTGCCAAAGAGCTCGCCGGGAGTTACCCCGACGTTGAGATGAACCATTACATCGTAGACGATTTTGCGTGCAGGTTGGTTGCTAACCCCCATCAATTTGATGTCACGGTCATGCCTAACCTATACGGCGACATACTTTCCGATGCAGCGGCTGGTCTTGTCGGCGGTTTGGGCTTGGCCGCTAGCGGGTGTTACGGCGACAACTACGCCTATTTTGAATCAGCGCATGGCACCGCACCGGATATTGCCGGGCGGAACATTATCAACCCCACAGCAAACCTGCTCACCGCGGCAATGATGCTGGACTACCTGAAATTAGACTCAGCAGCCACGCAGCTTCGCCGCGCGGTGGCGGCAATCTATGCCGCCGGGGAGGTATTAACCCCGGATATGGGTGGTACGGCGAGCACCACCGACTTTTGCGACGCAGTGTTTGATCACTGCAAAGCGGATTAACCGACTGTGTTGGCGATCCAGGCAAACGCGCACGCAACCGCGGCAACCAACACACCGCAGTAAGTGATATGCCGCAACATCGTTTCGTCGGAAATAGTGGAATGTTCTACGTTCTGATCCATAGCAAGTACCTCTTCGCCCTTGACCCGGATAAAGGTCGAGTGCGTCTCTTACACGAATATTAAGCATAGGCGCGCACACGCGTTGGCGCCTGAAATAGATTGGAAGCGTGATCCAGGTCACACGTGACCCAATGGTTACGACTTTGGTTACCCCGCGATGCGATCGAGAATAGGCAGCAGGTAGGCCTTAAACGCTTCCGGGTTTTCTGACATTGGAAAGTGCCCCACGCCTTTCATCTCTGCCCACGACGCGCCCAGAATCGCTTCTGCCGCAGCCTGTCCCAATTCTGATGTACCGCTGTAGTCGTACTCACCTGACAGGATATGCACGCCGACCTGGTTGGTATCAATTTCGCCTGCAACATCGCGCAGGTCATAGTCGGCCATGTAGTAGTAGAGGTCGCCCAGGAAGACGGGAGGCCAGCCACTTGCATACACAAAACTTGTCTCCTTGCGATACGGTTTTGGCGAACTCGGCGCCATCAGACCATCCATCAGACGGGCTTTGTATTCGTTGGACACCTGCGGATGCCAAAGGTGACCCAACTGACTCATCTCGCCTTCGATTTTCAGCGCGCCCTCAACCGAGATGACGGCGCGGAAAAAATCCCCATGTTTGTGTGCAAGGTCCAGCGCTAGCAGGCCACCGACGGAGCAGCCCATAAACACGGGATCTTCCAGCTCCAGCGCTTTTGCCAACTCAACCGGCACGGAACGCAGGAACTGCCCCTGCAGGTTGTACGTTTCAGCCCACCAGGACTGCTCAACGGGGGGCACAGACTTACCATGGCAAGGCAGATCGTAAGCGATCAGCCGAAAACGGCTGGTGATCTCAGGCATTTCAAAGAGATGACGCCATTGGCTGCTGTGACATCCTGCGGTGTGTTGCATCAGCACCGGAATACCCTGCCCTGCTTCCTCGTAGTAGATGCGATGATCAAATCCATTGAGGTTCAGGTGGATGTAGCGCCCAACCGGTGCATCGATGGTGCCATGCGGCGAGACGTCTCCTTCACGCAAAGCGGGTTGTTGAAAATCAGGACGCAGGAGCTCAACCGCACGCATGATCGCGGCATAATATTGAGCGTGCGCAAGTTGGTCGCCGTCTACCCTCAACCCGGCGCCAGCCGACACGTTCGCCATCAGATCGTTATGAAAACGCTTTGGCTCCGCAGCCAACATGTCTGCCCACACAGAATCTTCGCCGCTGTATGTCACGACGCCAGAGCCTTCAGCGAGACCAGAGCCCTCAGCGGGACTAGAGCCTTCCGCAACGCCGGCAGAAGGTTGACCGTCTGCTACCGTAAGGCCCACCGACGCATCACCCATCACCAGCGTCAGTCCGCCGCTCCAATGACGTGCAGCCTGCATAAACTCACCGTCACCTGCACACTTTGCCGCCCATTCAACGCACGCTTCTTCTGATAACAAGATTCTTTCTCCCAACCCGTTAACAATCTTAACTAGATTAAATATTCAACCAATCGATCATGGCTGCCCGGGGCAAGCTCCGTCAACTGCACTCTGTCGATCCCAATTGCCTCAAGTTCGCGAAGACTGTCTGCAACGGCAGCTGCCTCACCAAAAAAATTCGCCAGGTAGCTGTCACCAAGCCCCGCTTTTACGCCTTGAATCTCTGGTGCGTCACCCGCTCCAACCAGCAGGAAAATGCCGATAGGGATATCGCCTCGTATTGCCTTCACCCGCTCGACATTTCCCGCCACTTCATCTTTGGTCACCGTCGACATGACCTCAAAATCAAGACTACCGCCGCGGGTGGCGCGGGCGCTGGCCTTGATCTCTATTCTGTCCACAAGTGGCGTAACTTCACGCACGGCGCGGGGCCCTCCCGCAGAAGCAATCAGTGGCGGGGGTGAATCCGTCACACACGCCAGCTGCTCCTCGCCTGAGATATTCACCCGGTAGTGATCACCCTGGAATTGACACTGTCCGCTATTGAGGAGGTCTCTGACGATAATAAGCGCTTCGACGTACCTGGAAACCCGCTCAGGTCCGCCTGGATAGGTTTCCCCCATGGCGAGAATTTCGCTTTCAAGCCAACCCGCTCCCAGGCCCGCCTCGAATCTACCGTTACTCACCGCCTGCAAAGAAAGCGCAGCTTGAGCAAACTCGACGGGTGAGCGGAAGAGGTTGTTGCAGAATGAGGTAGTAATACGGATCTTCTCGGTTGCACAGGCCATCTGCGTGGCGGCCACAAATACATGCGGATACCGAGTTGCTCCAACCCAGAAATGATCACTGGCACAGATGCCGTCCCAGCCTTGAGCTTCCTTATGCCTTGCCCACGCGGCGATGTCCGGTCCCTCGCCTGCTGGAAAGTTCGGATAAAACTCCATCTATGTATCCCCAGTGTTTAATCTTCCGGTGGGTTGTCCAGATATTCGCTGAGACCGTAACCCACGAGTTCACCATCCAACGTGTATTCGGTCATGCCTTCGCCCACATGAGTGTGTTTCCCGGACCTGCGGTTGCGCAGCGGGATGTAACCCATGACCCGACCCTTAAGTTCACGCACACGGCCATCTTCAAGCTCAAGCTGAGCGCTTAAGGCGCGGTGGTACTTTGTCCCCGGTTCGTACTCAGTTTCGAGCTGGGTATTGGTGATACGGACCAGCTTTTGACCTTCATGGAAAAGACCTCCGCCCTGGCCCTGATCGTTGGTGCGTACAATCATGCCAAGCTCATCATTAAAATTACCCGTAATCCATCTGTAGGAAGGTGTCGCCTGCCAGTAGCGGGGGCCCCAGGAGTGGTCACGCAACCCCCAACCCGAAAAGTCAAAGGCTTCTTCATCGCCCATCCTGATCCGGCCTGACACGCGCATATGTTGTTCCGTATGAGCCCGCGCAAACTGGTTCCCATCATCCGGGTCTCCCACGTGTCCGTACATGGGTCCAACAGCATCGTGTTGCAGTTCAATTTTCAACGCGCGTTTGGGATTGTTTTTAAACGCGCTGCCCGGATCCTGCATATCGCTTGGGTTGGCAAGGTACAGCGCTTCACCATCGTATGTAGTTTTCACTCGCTCACCTGGTTCCACCACATCAACATGCAGGCCACCCGCGCGCCATTCGTCGTTGTGACTGATTTCCGGTTTCGCATAGTTAAAAAGCGCCGAACCATCCGGATTCCAGACGATGACCGTCATTTCTGCATATCCTTCGTTGGCGCGATTGCCGATACGAACAAAACCGCCGCGACCGGCGTTGCGGTCAAAATAATTGAAATAGACCGATTCGTTGAAGTTTTCTTCAGGACCCAACGCATGAGTGAAATCGTCCTCCGGCTTGATATTGCCGTAGAGGTGAATTCCGTTTTTCGTCTTTTGCATCTCATCCCCCGTACCAGAAATTGCACCACAAGTATGGACGAACGAAGCACACATTTGCTACTTCGTACTGATTTGCTACTTCAGCGCCACCGATTAATATTGAGCCCAGAGGGAGGATAGGAATCATGGCTTTAACCCGACAAGCGCTCGACAAAATGACCGCAAGTTTGAAACGGCGTGAGGACTCTGCACGCGATCATGTACTGCAGACCATCGAACGTCTGGATCTCAGTACCCATCTCGCGGAGCTCGACAGTCAGGGATACACCATGCTTCCCGGAATACTAAGCGAGGAGACCGTCGCCCGCGCAAACGAGGCGATCCTGCAGCGCGTGGAAGAGCTCACCGGCAAACGGATCGACATCCAATCTGCCACCGAGGCGGATTTTGCCAACTTAAGCTACCTGCCATACCTCATCTACGAGGATGATGTGTTTGTTGAAATACTGCTTGAGGAGAAACCCCTGGCGCTGATGACCTATCTTCTGGGTGAGAGTTGTCTTCTATCGAGCCTCGGCAGCCACTTTAAAGGGCCAGGTGAGGACGGCGCTGTTCCACTGCACAGCGACAACGGGAACGGCATGGTGACTCCCTTTCCCACCTACTCACAGGTCGCAAACATCAACTACGCCCTCACCCCATACAGTCGCGAGGCAGGCGCGCTCGCTGTGGTGCCAGGCAGTCACCACTGGGCGCGTCAACCACTGCCCAACGAAATGGTTCTTGGCGGGGAGTTAACAAACAGCCAGGCGGTTGCCATGAACCTGAATCCTGGTGATGCGGTCATCTGGCATGGCAATACCTGGCACGGTTCCTTTCCGCGCGAAATTCCCGGCATTCGCGTCAACCTTGCGGTGTACATGTGTCGGCAGTACATCGTCTCCCAGGAACAACACAAGGGGGTTGTCCCGGAAGGCCTCCTGCAGCGTTTCAACAACAATGATCGGCTGCGTACCCTTCTCGGCGATCAGCAGCCTTATGGCTGGCAAAAGGAAGGACCAGACTACGCGGTCATGGCTAAGGCGCCGAAGAGTCGTTTCGACTAGTTCGCCCCAGCCTCACTTTGCGGTGGTCCTTTCAACTCCACCCGATTGCCATCCGGGTCTGTGATGTAGATAGCAGGCCCGTAACCGTCAGCCCCATACAATGGAAACGACATCGATCTGGCTTCAATGCCTTCTGCTTCACAAAACTTGAGGATGTCTGCTTCATTAAACGGATCTACGCGCACGGCGAAGTGATCCAGATTTTTGGTACCGGTCTCTTCCATGGTTGCTTCTATGAGATCGAGCATGGAATCACCTAACCTGAGCTGCACCATGCCAACCTTTTCCCGCAGATCGCGTTCGAGTCTGCAGCCCAGGCGTTCGTAGAACGCAAGCAAAACCTCTAACTGGCTTGTCCTCAGGACCAGATGGTCAAGATGGCCCAGTTTAAAAGGTGCGGTGCCTTCAGGCTCAGACATGTCTCACGCGAGCGCTTTGTCAAAGAGAGCTAACAACCGCGACCACGCGCGCTCTGCCTGCGGCTCGTTGTACACCCGAGAATCAGGCGGACACCAGCCATGCAGCGCGCCTTCGTACACCTCTATCTCTGCCGCCAGGCCGTTTGCAGCAAATTCGGTACGCAGGACATTCTTGGTTTCCGGTTCTTTCTCATCGTCATTCTCCGCCACCGCGATCAGAAAGCTCGCTTTCATCTGCGGAATGAGCAGATGCGGACTGTCCGGTCTTTCGGTAACAAGCCCGCCACCGTGAAAGGATGCCGCAGCACCTATACGGTCGGGGCGAGCCGCCGCCGTCCGCATAATGATCGGTCCACCCATGCAGTAGCCAGTGGTCCCTATTTTGCGGCCTTTGTCGACGGCAGACTGAGCATCCAGGTAATCAACAAACGCTTTTGCATCCGTCTTGTTGGTCTCGGCACTTAGGCTTCTCGCCAGCGGCAGTACCTTATCTCGGGTAGCCTTATCCCGGAACGAAGCACCTTCGCCGACCACCGATGCCGCCTGAGTCCTGTAGTAAGGATTAACAACCAGGACCGCGTAACCGGCGCTCGCCAGACGCGCACCCATACTCCGAAACGCGGGACGCAAACCAAGGATGTCAGGCCAGATGAGTACACCTGCGTGTGCCCCTTCGCTCGGGTGCACAAAGTAAGCGTCAGCTTCTCCATCCGGCGTCGGTACTTTTACGTCCTGCTCGACCAACCCGTCCGCGGCAACGGGTTGTGAAAACGCTGCGATACCCAGAGAGCCAAACGCGGCCGCCTTGCCGACAGCCCGGCGTGAGATTCCATGCCTGGCCTCAAACGCATCGTTGTCCAATTCAGTCTTTTCGTCACACATACTCACTCTCCGTAAACACATTGTGGTCAAGGCTCGCGGCACTCTGGCGCTCTATCATTTTCGCCATCCATGCATACGAAGCCGGGTTAGAAGTATCCAATGTACCGGCCACCACACTCGTGTACGCCCAGTGGTAAAAGATAGCCGTTTTGAAGTCTCTTCGGGCGCGCTCAAGGTCATAGTCCACACCCCGCTCAACCAGTGACCGGGTGTAGCGCTCCAGCAACTCGGTTTCATGTTCACGCCGCACATCTTTCTGAGTGGACTGACACAGCATTTGCGCCACATCCACCATACAGTTACCGAGCAACGGTCCCTGCCAGTCGATCACGATCATCGGATGTTGGCCGGGAAGCTGGCCGAAAAAGAAGTTCTCCATCCGGAAATCGCCGTGCAGAAGCGTCTTGGGTGCTTCGCACATGGCGGCCTGTAGTTTTCGGACAGCACCCTGGAACACCTCGCCTGCGGCTGCAACTTCTGGCGGCAGTACGTCTGCAAACACCTCACACATGACCGGCCAACCAACCGCTGACAGGTTTGCCATGTTGTCCGCGTGATAGCTGTCGGCCACACCGGGCACCCAGACCAGGTCCTCCACGCTGTCCCAATGTGAGGCATGAAGTTTGGCCAATTCATCCAACGCGATTTCAGTCTGTGACAAGTCAGCGCCCACTACCTGGTCGCCCTCCTGATAAGCCGACAGATCCTCCATCAGCAGCAGGAAGTTATCACCCTGCATCTCGGCGATGTGCATGCGCGGCGTGCACATCGCGGTGTGCTCAGCACGTTCCTGGAAAAACTTTACCTCGCGCTCATAGATACGATATTGCATCGCTACATCGCGGTTTGTTTCGTTACGCGAAGGAAATTTGGCTACCATCGTCGCCGGTGCCTGGTCATCGCCAGCATAGGTTAGATTGAGCCGTGCCAACTCGCTCATCATGCCGACTCCATCCCCCACTTGCGTGGCTGTCACCTCCGTGACAACTCCCTGCTCTGTGAGCAAATCGCAGTCCTTAAGAGCGGTTGTCAGCCATTCGGCTGACAACCCATCCGGCATACGAGGTAACGATGACACGATAACGTGGTTCTAGTTCGAGCCTGTTGGTACTTCGGTGAAGGGGATACCTTTGTCCATCCTCGGTTCCTGAGGCAGCCCGAGCACTCGCTCAGCGATAATGTTCGCCATGATCTCATCGGTGCCACCGGCAATTCGCAACCCAGGGATACTCATATAGGTATCCTGGAACAACGCCGCAAACTCTTCGTCGAGTTCACGATCACGCACAATGCCTTGCTGCTGCAGCAGATCGATCGCAAAGGACGCCATATCCTGAGATTTCTTACCGCCGACATACTTGCCGATGGAGTTTTCCGGACCCGGGATATCGCCGCGAGAAAGCGCGGACAAAGTGCGATATGCCGTGTACTTAAGCCCGGACTCTTCGACATACCAACTCGCCAGTTTGGCGCGAACGTTGCTGTCTTCAATGGCTGGCTTGCCGTTCAACTGCACCTGCTGGGCCAGTTTTTTCACGGTATTGAACTTCGTACCGCCGCCGCCTGAGCCAATACTCGCACGTTCGTTCATAAGCGTGGTCAGGCTCACCTGCCATCCCTGGCCTACCTCGCCAAGGCGCTGAGAATCGGGGATGCGCACATCTGTGAAATAGACTTCATTGAAGTTGGCCTCACCGGAGATCTGTTTGATCGGCTTGATCTCAATACCCGGTGACTTCATGTCGAGATAGAAGTAGGAAAGCCCTTTGTGCTTGGGCACGTTAGGGTCCGTACGTACGACCAAAATTCCGTAGTCGGAATAATGCGCACCCGATGTCCAGATCTTCTGCCCGTTGATAACCCAATCATCGCCGTCACGCTCCGCCTTGGTGCGCAGTGCTGCGAGATCAGATCCGCCCGCCGGTTCGGAGAAAAGCTGACACCAGATATCCTCGCCGCTGGCGAGTCTGGGGATAAACTTCGAACAGGCCTCTGGATCGGCCCAGGTCATGAGCGTTGGTGCCGCCATGCCTTGCCCAATGGAAAAAACGCCGGTTTCGGGTGCAGAAATCTTGGCCTCTTCCTGCCCTAAGATCACCTGCTGGATAGCACTGGCACCGCGACCGCCGTACTCCTCAGGCCAGCGGATGCAAGCCCAACCTGCGTCAGCCTTACGTTTCTGCCAAAACTTGGCACGGGCCATACCGTCCATGCCCGCCATTTCTTCTTCCGTGGGCACATTGGCTTCCAACCAGGCACGTGCTTCTTCGCGGAACGCTTTTTCTTCTGCTGTATCTTCAAAATCCATAGTATTTCTTCACGCCGCTTATGCGACGTCCTCCAGATTAGATGCTTTGATCAGTTTTTCCTGCCAGACGGCTTCGGAGCCGATATTTACGGCCAACACCTTCGATCGTCGGTAGTAAAACTGGCAGTCAAATTCCCAGGTGTAGCCCATGCCACCGTGGGTCTGAATGTTTTCTTTTGCCGCGTAGTAGAGCGCCTGGGTTGAACCTACCCGCGCGGTCGCTGCGGCCAGTGGCAACTCTGGCGCATCTGTGTTTAACGCCCAGGCTCCGAAGTATCCATTCGAACGCGCCAGCGTGTTTTTGACATACATATCTGCAAGCTTGTGTTTGATTGCTTGGTAAGAAGCGATAGGCCGGCCAAACGCATAGCGACCCATGGCGTATTCTTTGGCTTGCTCAAGGCAGGTTTCTGCGCAACCCAACTGCTCCCATGCAAACAGAACCGCAGCCCGATTCAGAAGAGCTTCAAGAATTTCAGCGCCTTGCCCTTCAGCGCCCAGGAGTTCACCGCTGGCGCCAGCCAGGGTGACATCAGCATGATTGGTTGCCGGGTCCAACGTCTTAACGGCAGCCGTAGTTACCGCGTCCTGATCGGTTGGCACGATATAGAGTGAAGTACCAGCGCCAGATGCTGCCGCGACGATCATGACATCTGCAATCTCTGCATCTGCGACCACCGCCTTGCTGCCGGTCAAACTGCCACCGTCAGCGGTAGTTGCCATACCTGTCAGATCTGTCTGGCCGCCGCCTTCAGCATAAGCCACGGTACCGATGACTTCCCCAGCTGCAAACTTTGGCAGCCAGGCTTCTTTCTGCGCCTCACTGCCAGCGAGCAGTATCGCTTCGGTGGCAAGATATACACTCGACCCGAATGGCACAGGTGCGCAAGCGCGCCCCAGCTCTTCGGCGATCACTACCAGGTCGAGATAGCTCAGCCCCAACCCACCGTATTGCTCTGGAATGACCGTTGCCGTCCAACCCATTTCTACGATCTGCTGCCACAAATCCTGGGCATAAAGTTCATCCCCTTCCAGCACCCGTCGAACAACTTCCGGTGGGCAGTTGTCGCCCAGAAAGCCTCGCGCCTGGTCGCGGATCAGATTTTGGTCATCACCAAATTCGAAGTTCATCGCTTCCCCTCTTTAAATAGTTTGAATGTTGTTTTTGTAAGAACCTTACTGACATTGTGCGCGAAAGAGACCCATCTGGACAACCGGAGCGACTGGACCACCTGGCCCGTGTCGTTCAATCGCCAATAGCGCGGCGGCGCTCCATCAGTTCCCGCCAGGTGGTCATCACAATGTTTTCCTCAGCAATCGCAGCTGCCACTTCCGGCGCGAGCATCGCTTCCAGATCACCAAATCGCGACGGACCGGAATCTGAGATGAGCTTGAAGTGAACATCTATCGCCGTGCAATGCATGATCATCATCGTCACCCCGGGCTTAAGACCGCGTATGGCTTCTACGTACTTTGCAACCTTATCGCCACGTGCCCAGCCGTAGCTTGCGTTGTGCAGGTCATCCAGCACGGGCAGTCCCATCCCCCAAAGCTGCCGCCCGGCTTCCAGCGCCTCATCGCCAGCCCGCTCACCGTAGTCCTGGCGCGCAAAATAATTGTGCCCGCCTGGAAACATGACCGGGATTTGATTGGCCGCACCCAGCTTGATGTATTCCGCCAGGTAGTCGGGTCGCGCGAACAAAGTGCCCATATGAGAGTCAAGGTGAGTCGGCTCAAACCCCATGGTCCTGGCGCGCTCAAGCTGTGCGGCAATTTCCCTCGCGACCTCCTCCGGGGAAGCGTGCTTCGCAACCTCTTCCACACTCGCCCACATCGCACCTTCCGCATCGACCAGACCCGGCACCGCGGGTTTGCCAGCCAACGGCCCCCAGCGATAGTCATGCCATTCCGCGTTCAGCGTCAGGTGCAATCCCGCATCTACATCGGGATTGGCCTTCAGGTAACGCACTATCTGCGGCACCCAGGGCGTTGGCATCATGACGCTGAGGCTGTTGGCAGCCCCCTGCTCGATGGCGGCAATCGTGCCGGTGTTGGTTTCTGCAGACATACCCGCGTCATCCACATGCAGAATGAGCAGCCGGGTACCTGCCGGCCAGCCGAGTTTCTCCGCATAGGTTTCCGCTACCGCAAGCGAGGGCACTGCAATGAGCCCTAACACAAGCAAGAACGCTGAATTAAGTAGAATTTTCAATTTGGCTCCTTCACGATACCCGTCGCGCCTATGCTAGCCATTGGGTCGGCGTAGGGACAGCGCGCTTTCAGGGGAGAGGCAACTAAGGGGAGCATGCGTGGCTGATCAAGCTGCCGCAACAACTTATGATGCGAGGGAATACCCTTCGCTGGGCATGGCGAACTACGCCCTTGCGTTGCTTTTCATCGCCTATGTTCTGAGCTTCATTGATCGCCAGATTTTAAGCCTGCTGGTGGGACCCATTCGCGAGCAGTTCGGGATCACCGACTTTGAATACTCGTTACTGCAGGGTGCCGCATTTGCCCTCTTGTATACCTTCGCCGGATTACCCCTCGGTCGCCTTGCCGACCGGGTCAGCCGCAAATGGGTGATCGCTGGGAGTGTCGCGTTCTGGTCCCTTGCTACGATGGCCTGCGGCATGGCAAAAAATTTCACTCAGCTCTTTGCCGCACGCATGGCGGTCGGCGCGGGCGAAGCCGGTCTTGCACCGCCAGCCTACTCCATCATCACCGATAGCTTTCGCTCCGAGCACTTCGGCTTTGCCATGGCTTTCTATAAATCTGCGGTTAAAGTCGGCGGCGCTCTCGCCCTGATACTGGGCGGTGTGCTGATCGACTTTTACACTGACATTGGTCCCATGGAAGTGCCCCTGATCGGCACCATCCAACCATGGCAGGCTGTACTGATGACCGTCGGCGCACCCGGTCTGTTGCTGGCACTGCTGATCAACACCATGGTGGAACCGACACGCAAGGATATTGTGACCACACAAGACGGCAGTGCTCACCTGCCCGTCAAAACTGTCGCCCGGTTCCTGTGGTCGCGGAAGCGCACCTATCTATCGCTGTTTCTCGGCTCATCAATGCTTGCGATGGCAGGCTATGGGGGTGCCGCGTGGTATCCAGAGTTTTTTGTGCGCAACTACGGCATGAGCAAAACTGAAGCCGGCGCCAGCTTCGGCACCATCATTCTTGTTGGTGGATGGCTTGGCGTCATGCTGGGTCCGCTCATCGTCCGGATCCTGGAAAAGCGCGGCCACACAGATTCCTATGTGCGCGCCATCATGTACGCATCCATCGTCGCCGTGTTCCCCGCTGTCGCTGCACCGCTCGCAGACGACAAAATGCTGACCCTGGTGCTGCTTTTCCCTGCAACCATGTTCGGCGGTGCATACCTCGGCGTGATGGCAGCATCGTTCCAACCCATTACACCCAATCAGATGCGCGGCCAGACCACCGCCATATATATCTTTGTGACAAATATTTTCGGCATGGCAGTGGGCACCAGCGTACTGGCAGCCTTTACAGATTTTCTTTATCAGGACGATGGCGCTCTCCACCTGTCCATCGCCACGGCCAATGCAATTTTCTATCCCGCAGCAGTTTTGCTTTTTGCCTATTGTCTGGGCGGGTACAGGAAGAGTGTTCAAGAAATCGGCAATTGGGAGATTAAATGAGCTACCGCAAGCGGTTGGAGAGTAAGCCCTGGTACAAATGGTACGCCGTCGGTGTGCTGACCGCCGTCTACGCATCCAGCCAGGTAGACCGCCAGATCATGGGTATGCTGCTCGAGCCGATCAAACAGGAACTCGGCGCCAGCGACACCCAAATGGGATTCCTGATAGGGCTTACCTTTGCGGTGTTCTACGCCACCTTGGGCATGCCGATCGCCGCCCTCGCTGATCGCAGCAACAGACGTAACATCATCACCGCTGCGATCACCATCTGGAGTTTTATGACCGTTGTGTGCGGTTACGCGCAGACCTTTTTCCAACTGGCACTCGCGCGCATCGGCGTAGGTATCGGCGAGGCTGGTTCCACGCCACCGTCACACTCGATGATCGCCGACCTCTTTTCGCCGGAAAAACGCGGCACCGCCATGGGTATATTTGCCCTCGGGGTAAATTTTGGTCTGCTGTTGGCATACCTCGGCGGTGGTTGGCTCAGCGAAAACTACGGCTGGCGCCTGACCTTCGTCGCGGTTGGTCTGCCAGGGCTTCTGATCGCGCTGATTCTCTATTTCACCGTCAACGAACCGGCACGCGTTGCTTCAATTGCTCCGCCAAAACCTGATCCTGAACCCAGCGACGAACCAGACGAAGAAGCCGCACCACCCCCGCGCGAGGTGGCACGCTTCATGTGGAGTGTGCGTTCAATCCGCCACCTCTCGATCGGTGCGGCCCTGGCCGGATTTATCGGCTACGGCTTTGTGCTCTGGATGCCGGCCTTCCTGGCCCGCTCCCACGGGCTCTCGCCCACCGACATTGGGCTGACCCTCGCACTCTTTACAGGCGTGATCGGTGCCGCCGGTACCTTCACCGCTGGCAAGCTGACGGACGTGCTGGCTAAGCGCGATATCCGCTGGCGCAGCTGGGTTGTGGCAGCGGGCAAAGGGGGTTACGTGCCCTTTCTGGCAGCCGTCTTCATGATCGATGACCTCACGCTCGCCCTCATCATGTACATCATTCCCGCGTTCTTCGGTGGGTTTTACCTGGCCCCCACCTTTGCTCTGATTCAGAGCCTGGTGACCGTGCGCATGCGCGCGCTGGCGTCCGCGATAGTGCTGTTCATCCTGAACATCATCGGCATGGGTTTTGGACCCCAGCTGGTCGGGGTAATGAGCGACTTTTTTGCGCCAGAGTACGGTAAAGAAAGTCTGCGTATCTCTTTGTTTATATTGAGTTTTTTGAACTTATGGTGTGCCTACCACTACTACACCGCAGCGCGCACGTTGAAAAGCGACCTGGCCGCCATGAACGCCGACCAATAGCGAAGTTGCGCTTTCCGCCAGCGCGCCACATCGATGGGCGCGCTGTGACGGCAAAGTCGGGCTTAAAGGTTAGGCCTCAAGCGTCAGCGGCAGTGACCGCAGGCGTTGTCCGGTAGCAGCGAATACAGCGTTTGCGACCGCAGGTGCAATTGGGGGCAGACCCGGTTCACCCACGCCAGTCGGCGGGGCATCTGAATCGATGGTCACCACTTCCACAGCCGGAGCTTCGTTCATGCGCAGGATCGGATAGTCATGGAAATTACTTTCCACCACCTCACCATTCTTCAGATCATGCTTGCCGTGCAACGCAGCCGTCAGGCCGTACATCACGCTGCCTTCCATCTGTGAGGCAACCACGTCCGGATTCACCGCAATGCCGCAGTCGACTACACACAGCACTTTATGCACTTTGATCTGCCCGCCCTGGACGGATACTTCCGCCACTTCAGCCACGGCCGAGTCGAACGAGAAATGTGCGGCAAAGCCCAGGTGATGCCCTTCCGGCACTTCCATCTTCGCCATCCGGTCCGCCGCTTCTTTGATGACACCCTGCAGGCGTGGATTGTTCTCGGTGTTCTTAAGCCTGAGCTCAATCGCATCTACTCCTGCAGCATGCGCAAGTTCATCGACCATGACTTCTTTGGCAAACGCTGTGTAGGAATGCCCAACCGAGCGCCAGAAGGTCAGAGGCAACCCATGATCACTCGTGATGTGCAGGACCTCTTTATGAGGGAAATCGTAATCTTCCGCGAGACCTTCGACTGAGGAGCCATCAACCACCCAACCATCAAATGCGCTGGAAGCCATGCCAACCACCCAATCCACCGCACCGCCGGGCATACCCGGCATCAGCGCCGGGAGCATGTTCTGCAGCGTATCCGGAGTGATGTTGCCGCCGACGCGGGTCGCCCGCCAGGCAGAAATTTTGCCGTCGCTGTCCAGCCCGGCTTCGATGTCTACCAATGAAGCCGGCCGGTAAATACCATGTTTAATGTCATCTTCACGACTCCACAACAGATGGATGGGCTTGCCCGTCTCCATCGCAAGTTGCGTTGCTTCGATCACATGGGTCAGCGTCGCCCGGCGGCCAAACGCTCCGCCTAGATAGGTCTGATGCGTGCGAACTTTTTCCACATCGATCCCTGCGTAGCGCGCCACCAATCCTTGCGCTGCACCCGGTCCTTGTGTGCCTGACCAGACATCCGCCTCGCCGTTTTCAATGCGCACAACCGCGTTCATCGGCTCCATTGGCGAATGGGAAAGATAAGGTGCCCAATATCGGCTTTTGATTGTCGTGGTCGCATCGGCCAACGCCGTGTTTACATCGCCCTCAGCACTTGCAGAGTCAGCCTCAGCCTCTTCCATCAACCGGGCATAGTCCGCTTGGATATCCGCAGTGCTGACGTTGGCAAGTGCGGGTAGATCCCATTCGATCTCCAGCGCCTCGGCAGCCTGTTTCGCCTGCCAGTATTTTTCAGCCACAACAGCTACACCTGAGGCTATGGTGACCACATCTGTGACCCCCGGCATGCCTTTGGCCTTTGCGGTATCGACACGCTCGATGGTCCCACCCGCAACCGGGCTGCGCTTAACGACCGCGTGGTGCATCCCCGGCACGTCCACGTCGATGCCAAATTGGGCAGTACCCGTGCTCTTGCTCATGCCATCCAGGCGGGGGAATTCGCGTCCGATGTATTTGAATTCGGCAGTGGCCTTGAGAGGTGTCTCTGCAGGCACCTCAAGCCCAGCAGCAGCGGTGACAAACTGCCCGTAAGGGTAGCGCTCACCACCGTGGAGGATATGGCCATCATCCGTTGTCAATTCGGCGGTGCTGACACCAAGCTCAAGTGCGGCTGCCTGCAGCAAAACTGCCCGCACATCTGCGCCCACCTGCCGTAACTGTTCCCAATGCGCCTTGATAGACGTGCTGCCACCCGTACCCTGCACACCGAACAACGGGTTCGCATAGTCTGGATGCGCCGAGGCGAGTTCCAACGCCACTTTCGCCGGATCCACGTCCAGCTCTTCTGCTACCAGCGTTGTGAGACCAGTGGTAACCCCCTGGCCCATTTCGTCGCGCGGCACATAGAAATGCACGACGTTGTCAGGGCGAATCTGCAAAAACGCGTTGGGTGCAAAGGCTTCCGGTAAAGATCGAACCAAGGGATCCGCGGGCGAACTACACCCCGTCAGGTGAAAACCAACCACCAGCCCACCACCGACCAGACCTGAGTTGCGCAGAAATCGGCGCCGGGAGTAATTTACGGCACTCACGCTTGCACCTCCTCAGACAATTCTGCCGCGGTTGCGAGAATCGCCTCTTTGATGCGCGGATAACAGCCACAGCGACAGATGTTGCCTGCCATGGCCTGCTCCACCTCTGCCTCAGTGGGGGCAGCATTGCTCGCCAGTAGCGCCGCCGCTGACATGATTTGACCCGACTGACAGTAACCACATTGGGGAACGCTGTGTTCAACCCACGCAGCCTGCAGTGGATGCAGATCATCGGGTGTGCCCAAGCCTTCAATAGTCGTAATGGTTTTGCCCGCCACTGCGGCAATTGGCAGGATACAAGTGCGCATCGCCTCGCCATCCACGTGCATGGTACAAGCGCCGCACAAGCCCGCCCCACAACCGTACTTTGAGCCTTTGAGTTTGAAGCTGTCGCGCACGGTCCAGAGGAGCGGTGTGTCAGGCGCATCATCCGTCTGCACACGCTCGCCATTGAGGGTGAATTCAATCATCTAGTCGCCATCTGGGTGTTGTTTTGAGTCGCAGATGTTACTTATCTACACACAAAAGAAAAGTGATTTGTTGACTTTATTTGTTGGACAACCAATTTGTTGGCGCGACTAGTACCAGGTAAATCAAGGATTTAGACTCTGATCCCAACGCGACCTGCGGAGACGCCATTGGCTCCACTCAGCGGCTACACAGTCATAGAGGTCGGCACCATGATTGCAGTACCGGCAGCTACTCACCTGCTGGCTTCATACGGTGCCAACGTGATCAAGGTTGAAGATACCGTCGGCGGTGATGCCCTGCGATTCTACGGCAGTACCAAAAACGGCATGAGCGCATGGTTTGCCAACGCCAATGACGGCAAACGCTCCATCGCCCTGAATCTGAAGTCAGAAGATGGACTCGCTTGCTTTAAAGCCCTTGTTAATGACGCAGATGTCCTGGTCGAGGGCTTCAGGCCGCAAGTTATGGAGAAGCTCGGCTTGGGGTATGGCCAACTGGCCGAACTTAATCCCCGCCTGGTGTATTGCTCCTGCTCCGGCTTCGGGCACGAGGGTCCCTACGCAGATCGGCCAGTCTACGACCCGCTGATTCAAGCGATGAGCGGTTGGGCATCCACACAGATCGTGGACAACAATCCGACCCTCATCAGAAACATGGCCGCCGACAAAGTGGGTGCATACAACAACGCCCAGGCGATCATGGCCGCACTGCTCGAGCGCGAGCGCGAGGGGCACGGCTCTCACGTTCATACAAACATGCTGGACGCCAACCTCGCGTTCGCCTGGCCGGATACCGCCATGCATACATCCCTGCGCGACCCGGAGGGGGTAGAACATCGCCCAAACCTGCTTTTCTCCTATCGCCTGTACAAGGCCAGCGACGGTTGGGTCAGTGTAGCCATCGGCACAGACAAACAGTGGTTTGCAGCCTGCCGCGCACTCGATCGACCCGACATCGCAGAAGACGAACGCTTGCAAACCACCGCCAACCGCGCGGCGGATATCAATCTCTGGTATGACACCATCGATGAGATGACCCAAGCCTTTCCAACCACCGAGGTGATCACCCGCCTTCAACAAGCGGACGTGCCCTGTGCACCTGTCCTGGATTCAGAGGCGGTGTTCAACGATGAGCACGTACAGGCAACAGGCTTTCTTGAAGAGGGAGACCACCCGATCATCGGTCGCTATCGACGCCCACGACCGCGATCCCGTCAACACGATGATCTGACCGCGCTATCGCCCGCCCCACGCTGGGGTGAGCATTCACGGGAGTTGTTGCTGGAATACGGTTTCAGTGCAGCACAGATAGAAAGCTTCATCGAAGAAGGCGCGGTGAGGCAGGGTTAAGTCACGCCCATTTATTCATCATGTCGTCTATGCACCTGCAATGCAACGTAGCATTGGGAGAGCAAGCAAACTAAATTAGTCCCGGTAGCGACATGGAATATTAAGAACGCAAGGATTGTTATGGGCTACACCAGCCTCATTCTCATGGGCCTCAGACGCAGGCTGCTCCGCACGCTGCTGACCGGCGCGTCTATATTTGTCGCCTTCCTATTGCTTGGTGTGACAAATGGCATAACCCAGGGCTTCGATGAGGCACAGGACTTCATGAGCGATTCGAGGCTCCGCACCATCAGTCGCGCGAATATCATCGAGCCACTACCCTACGCCCACGGCGCCCGTATCGAACGGGTTGACGGTATTACCCACGTCAGTCCGCTTGCGATTTTTCCAGCCTACTATCAGGAGGTATTTAACCAGGTCAGCGCCGCAGCGATGCGTCTGGACAATGCCTTTGATGTCCTGAACGAGATTGCGCTTTCTGACGAGGAGAAGGAGAAACTCCTGGCAACTCGAACTGGAGCGACCGTCGGCGCAAAACTGGCGGAGAGGTTCGGCTGGAAAGTCGGCGACCAGATCCCTCTCACCAGTTACTTTCTGGTACAGGAAGACGGCAGCAATACCTGGACATTCGAGATTGTTTCGATCCACAACGATGATCCCGGCGACGAAGAGCTGCTTGCCGGTGAACTCTATTTTCACTACGACTACCTAAATGAGTCCCGCGCTGCCCAAAAAGATACAGTCAACATGTTCATGTCCAGTATCGAGGATCCTGAGGCAGCCGCTGATATTGGCCAGCGCATTGATGCATTGTTTGCCAACTCAAGTGACGAAACGCAGACCATGGACGAAAAGCAGTTTCTCACCAACCAACTGCGCAGTGTGGGGGACATCCGCACGTTTGTGCTCGCAATACAGTTTGCTGTGCTGTTCACGCTGCTGTTTATCGCAGGCAGTACCATGTGGCAGTCCGTGCGTGAGCGTGTTGGTGAATTCGCGATTTTGAAAGCCTTGGGCTTCACGGACAACTTCGTTTTCGGTGTCATCATTCTTGAATCCATCGTCATGTGCCTCATAGCGGGCGTCCTGGGCCTGGCGATGGCAGCCCTGGTGTTTCCCAGTATATTTGCTGCCATGGGTCTACCCGGTATCGGCATGAACAGTGGCGTATGGGTTGTCGGAACTATCATCGCCCTGATCATGGCTGTGGTCGTCGCAATTACGCCCGCCTGGCAGATGCGACGCCTACCCGTCGCCGATGCAGTGAGGGTCGAGTAGCTATGTCCCAGATTGTCGCTGTCACACTCAATAACCTCCGTGCCCTCCCCGCACGCTGGGGCATTGCCATCGTCATCATCATCGGCGTGGCTGGCGTCGTCGCAGTCCTGACGTCGGTCATGACCATGTCCCTTGGCCTCACGGCCACGGCGTCAAGCACTGCGCGCGATGGCTGGACTATTGTTTTGCGCAAGGGGGCATTTGGAGAGACCGTCAGTTCCATCCCTATGAGTTCGTTAGTAGCGATTGAATCCACGGCAGGCATCGCCAGAGATGAGAACAATGTGCGTCGGTTGGAACGCCACTACGTCACCAGCATTTCCATTCCCCGCGCAGACGATCCGACAATTACGGGCGCCGTCATCATTCGCGGGCTTGAGGAACAGAGCCTGGACCAGAGGTTCAGACTCATCGACGGACGTATGTTCGAATCTGGCAAAAGCGAGTTGATCGTCGGCAAGCTGACCAACGCTGCGCACCTGGACATGAACATTGGGGATACGATCACCACCAAGGGAACCACGTGGCGCATCGTCGGCGTCTTTGAATACGCCAACTCCTCATTGGAGTCAGAACTATTTGGCGATCTGACCACCGTGATGGCCGGTAATCAGTCCACCGCCTATTCATCGGTCCGGGTGCAACTGCACCCTGACGTAACCATCGATGAGTTTAACGAAAGCTTGGAGTCGGACCCGCGTCTCAAAGTGGAGGCCAAACTGGAAAGCGACTATTTTGATGGCGCAAACACCGGCGCATTACTCACCGCGATCGCCTACGTGGTGGGCTCCATCATGGCGGTGGGCGCCACTTTCGGAGCGCTGAATGTCATGTACACCGCGGTCAGCACCCGCACACGTGAAATTGCGACACTGCGTGCTCTGGGTTTCGGTCCACTGGCGGTTGCTATTTCTGTGCTGGTGGAAGCGATGGTCCTGGCCATGGTCGGCGGAGCCGTGGGTTTGATCGTGACCGCAATCCTTTTTCATGGATCCACGTTTACAACAGGAACCGTCTCGTCAATCTCAACCGTGATGCAGGTGACCCCTGAACTTATGGGCATCGGCTTCACCTGGGGCGCCATCATGGGGTTGTTAGGAGGCCTTATCCCCTCAATCGGTGCTGCCCGTCATTCCATCGTGGACGGGCTGCGCGGCTAGTCCAGACCGCGCAGTACCTCTTCGTCCTCGACAATTCGCCCATACATCGCGTGGAAGTGACGTAACTTCAATTCGTTATAGTCGCCAATGCGCAGGTGTTCACGAGCGGTCGCCTTTTGTCCTTCAAAGACATACGGCAGATTGCGCAGATCCTGATTGAAGATCTTGGCCAATCCCCCCAGCTCCGGAGCATTTGTCCAGTCTTCGTCTACATCCAACCAGTGGATTTCGCGGCAGGGTTCGTACTCCCCGTTTTCAGGCATTGGCGCCATGAACATACATTCCATGATGCACTCTTCGTGATTGTCGCCATTCGGCCGGAAGCGATAATTGATCATGTTGAACGATCCCCAGGGGTGCCAGTTGGGAAAGACAGTAAAGAACATCGACGAGTGCAGTTCTACGTCCGGAATCTCATCGGCCAATGACGGCACTACGTCTTTGAGCACCCGGCGCTGCATTTCCGATTGCACAACGCGGGGTGGTAACTCAGCCAGTTTCGCCTTCAAATCATCGTCAAGACTGATATCGCGCGCGCGTGCCGGTGCCGAACCTGGCTGCAACTGATAGCCACCAGCCCACAAACACATATGCGGATTTGCATCCTTCAACTCACCTTCCAGCCACTGCGCGTCCGCCGTGAACTTACCTGTCAGGCCTTTGGGTGTACGTACCTCAACTACACCATCACCGACGTGCTCGTAGATCCAGCCGTTCAGCGGATGGCGCAGGCAAGTCATGCCATTTTCACCTTCGTAAGGCTCCCAGCTTGGCAGCCCTTCAGTTTCGAGAGCCCCACAGCGGATGGCCCGCGAGTAGTTGCCGAAGGCGTCGTACTTGGTGCAAAGATCGTGAGCACCCCCGGTGAGAATCTGGGGGTGGGTCATCAGCACATGGTAAGACTCCATGAAGGCTTCCTGCACTGTTTTCCAGTTGGCACGAATGACTTTGGCGACGTGGGCCTGTTTGTAGCGCCGCTCGTAAGGCAGCACCTCAAAGTGATCAGCGAGATCACCGAGGAATTGCTCCAGCGGCTCAGCGTTCGGATCAGGGTTCAGAAATATGAAGCGTCCCCAGCGGGCAAGCTTCACTTCGGGCAGCGCCTCTTCGTCACGATCGAGTCCGGCAAAATCATAGGCACAGGGGATCTGCTTCAACGACCCATCGAGATTCCATGCCCAACCGTGAAAAGGACATCGCAACTCGTCCAGAGATTTCGCCCGATCTTCTCGAAGCTTGCGTCCGCGGTGCAAACACGCGTTGTAATATGCTTTGTACTCATCTTCGCCGGTGCGGACGATCAGGTAAGAACGTGTGGCGATGTCATAGGGCACGACGTCACCCACATTCTCAAAGTCATCCTCGTGAGCTGCCATTTGCCAGACACGATTCCAGAGTCGTTCTTTCTCCAATTCGTGATATTTGCGGTTTATGTATCGTGCAACCGGCACCAGCGACGGGCCCGGAGGTAAGGGAGAATTGCGGCGCAGAGCATCCGTAATGCGATGCGGGTTCGTGTCCGCATCCAGCATTTTGGCGAACGCTTCATCCATCGTACGAACATTGCTTGTATCGTTCATTTTCTCTCCTCTCTCACTTAGACCACCACGCAGAACAGGCATTGTAGCATTTGCGCCAGTCCACAAACCGACAGGTCCGACTCAGCTAGTATGGCACCAACACAGACTGATACTTTTGACGATGAACACCGCCAAGCTCTATTCATGGACAATGCAGAGCGCCTTGAGGACATTGGCGTTCATGGACCGGCACGTCGGCAATTCTATCGTCGATATCAGCGGTGAAACCTCGCCCCACGAAGTCATAGCAGGATTGCGAAGCAGGGGAAACATTCTGCGGTCCTACATGATCAACGGCTGGTGTGTCATCGGGCATGAGGACGTAAAAACGTTGATACGTGATCCCCGGGTAAGCGCAGAGGTGTTCGAAAGCAAACTCCTGCAACGCGGCGTCAAAGCCTCAGCACGAGGCAACGTGGTACCACTCATCGATCTGCCGAGCATGTTGAATCTGGACGCACCGGATCACACCCGTCTCAGAAAACTCGTCTCGCGAAGCTTCACCAATCGATTTGTACAATCCCTTTCGCCAAAGATAGAAAGCATTGTCACTTCTTTGCTGGATGACATTCCCGACCATACGCACTTCGACTTTATGGACGCGCTCGCCAAACCGCTGCCCGCAATCGTCATCGCGGAAATGTTGGGTGTTCCCGCTGAAGAGCGCCATCTCTTTGAATCCTGGTCGGCAGATCTTGTCGGTTACACCGAGATCTTTTCACCAGACGTTGTTTATGCTGCCGTGCAGGGTGATCTCGCCATGCGGGACTATCTGCAAAAACTTGTTGACCACAAACGCTCACAGCCGGGGCAGGATTTGATCTCCGCATTGATCGAGGCAGAGATCGAGGCAGAGACCGAAGGAGAAGCGCTGAACATGGATGAGCTGTTGTCTACCTGCACGCTCCTGCTGGTAGCAGGCCACGAAACCACGACAAGGCTACTGGGGAACTGTCTAACCCGTCTCCTGCAGAACCCTGAACAGCTGCAGGCCGTAAACCAGGATTCCAATCTGCTTTCAGGTGCAATTGAGGAATCACTGCGTCTAGACCCACCTGTGCTGGCACTGTCGCGACTTGTGCGCGAATCATTCGAGTACAAAGGTGCCCAGTTTAAGAAGGGCCAGGTTCTGATGTTGTCCATCGCGGGCGCAAACCGAGACCCAGCGGTGGTGGACGATCCGGATCAGTTTTGTGTTGAGCGAGAGAGATTTAAGCACATCAGCTTTGGCCACGGTATCCACCAATGCCTGGGTATGCCACTCGCTCGACTGGAGGCACGCATCGCGTTACAGCAGCTATTCGAGCGCTTTCCCAACCCAACGATCGCGCAAGAGATCACGTGGGAAAGCTCACCTTTCTTCCGGGGACCGACGCAGCTGTTTCTGGACGGAACAAACAACCCTGCAGTGGTAAATAGAGCCGCAGTCTCTTAATTAGCTGCGCCTCTTAACCAGCCGCGCCTCTCAACCAGCCGCGCCTCTTAACCAGCCGCGCCTCTTAACCAGCCGCGGGCGCTCCCCGCGCGACATCGTCCGCATCGATGAGCGCGGACATCAACTGCTCCACCATATCTGCCCGCATCTGACTTGACACATTTTTCAGATCGTTCATTTCATCCGGGTCGGTGTTCAGGTCAAAGAGCTGTTCTTCGCCTTTGCTGTTGCGCGTAAATCTTGCCCCTTCAGTCACGAGTGTTCGGGTTTTGTTTGGAATCGGCGTCAGCTTCGAGGTGATGGTGGATACATCATCTTCTATCAGCACCCAATCCCGCACACTCGCACTGGGATCATCCAACACCGGCCTCAGACTGTGCCCCTGAATGCCATCGAATCCAGGCACCTCACAGAGATCAAGTAACGTTGCCGGGAGATCAATGCTGGAACTCAGACGCTGAGTCCGTTGCCCTGGCGTGTCCGGGACTGCAACTACCATGGGCACCTGCAGGGTTCCCCGGTAGTGCATGAAGCCTTTCAAAAACAAACCATGATCACCCATCATGTCGCCGTGATCACTGGTAAATACGATGATCGTATTTTGCAGCTGACCAGACCGTTCAAGCGACGCAACAATTCGCCCAACGCCCTCGTCAATCATCTCGATCATGCCGTACGTTGCTGCTATTGCTTCCCGCAACAATTGATCATTGCCGAACCCGCAAGGTGCCACCCAATTTCTCTGCGCGGTCGGCGGTGTGTCCTTGTAGATCTGCAAATGCACGGGCGCGTCTGCCAGATCATCTGTTCGACTGGCGGGCAGCACCATGTCAGCAGGATCATGGCGGTCAAACCACTTACCGGGTGGAGTCATCGGATGATGCGGGTCCGGGAACGAACACCAGGCCAGCCACGGCGCTTCATGTTCGTTTTCAATAAACTCGATGGTCTGCGAGGTCACAAACTCGGTGGAATGGAATTCTTCCCCGTACGTCGGTTCGTAGATCTGCCACCATTCCTCTGACCGTTGTCTGGCCGGTGCTGTCTCATCGTACTCAACCAGCAGTTCCTCAAGGATGGCACCCTTCGCCAGCGCCCACTGCAGGTGATGACCCGACACCCGTGCACCGTGATCAATGGAAAACTGCACGCGCTCAAAACCGTAAAAATCTTCTGGCATTTCGGGCGAGCCATCCACATAGCGCTCCCAATCTTCCCACTGATCCCAGCCCGACTGTGACGAGGGCTTTGCTGCTCCGGCGCCGCGATATTTCACAACGGCATTTTTACTCATGCCGTGTTGAAGGTGAGATTTACCGATGAGCGCCGTGCTGTATCCGGCCTCACGAAAGCATCGCACAAAGGTGTTGGCCTGCCAGTCGAGGGATCGGTCATTAAAAATAACGCCGTGAGCACTGGGCATACGCCCCGTCATTAACGTGCTGCGATTCGGCATACAAACAGGGTTGGTCACCCAGGCGTTCTCGAACACTGTGCCCCTCGCCGCCAGCGCATCCAGGTTCGGCGTGCGGACCACCTCGTTCCCCATAAAGCCTACGTGGTCGGCACGCTGCTGGTCTGTGATAATAAACAGCACATTTTTTCTGTCATTTTCACCACGGTCTAGTTCACGCTCTGCCAATGATCCCTCCCATTCACGTCGCTATCGGCTTTCACTATGCCCGGCGAGCATAACACGCCGTCCGATAAGGCCCGAGTAGTCGCGGGTATTGAGGCAGGCGGCACGTCCTTTCGTTGTGCAATAGCGGACACGACGCTCAACATACTGGACCGGATAGAACTGCCCACGACAACGCCTGAAGAAACGCTCGCAGGGGTTTGCGAGTTTTTGAACCAGCATAGGTTTGCTGCACCTTTTGCGGCACCTCTTGCTGCACCTTTTGCTGCACCTTTTGCAGCAATTGGGCTCGCCTGTTTTGGACCGGTGGAAATCAACCCCAGCGCCCCTGAGTACGGCTCTCTGCTCGATACACCGAAGCAGGATTGGCAGGGTTACAACATCCTCGCGGCAATCAAACAACAAATCGATGCGCCTGTTGCGCTAACCACAGATGTGACGGCACCTGCACTCTTAGAAGCAACAAGTGCCGAACTTGGTCCACAGGATACGCTTGCCTACATCACAACCGGTACCGGGATTGGTGGTGCCTGTGTGCAGGCCGGTGTGACTCTCAACCCCGGACAACACGCGGAGATGGGACATATCAGCGTCGCTCGGCACCCGGACGACACCTTTGGCGGGGTATGTCCTTTTCATGGCGACTGCCTGGAAGGTATGGCCAACGCGCAAGCCATCAAAGAACGCTGGCAGGCCGAACCGGAAACGCTCCCCGATGACCACGACGCCTGGGATCTGCAGGCGTACTACTTAGCCCAGCTCTGCACTAATCTGATCCGCATAGTGACGCCGTCGCGCATACTGATCGGCGGGGGCTTGGCAAAGCCTCGCGGCTTAATACAAAAAATCAGGGCCGCTACCGAGACAAGATTGGGCGACTATCACATGCCGCAGACGCCGCTTGACCAGATGATTCAGTCGCCGATGCACGGAGACGACGCTGGTCTGCTGGGCGCCCTCTGGATAGCCTGCCGTATGCTGGAAGCCAAAGCCCATGCATAGCCCAGCAGCCGAGCGCAACAAGGACCACATCAGAAAAGTCTTAACTGCAACCCTGCCTGCCAGCGGGCACCTGCTGGAAGTTGCGTCGGGCTCCCTGCAGCATGCCCTGCACATCGCACCAGCCCTGCCTAACTGGACATGGCAGCCTACTGAAGCAAGCGATCAGGCCCTGGCACACGCTGCCAACTTAGCGCTCCCCAGCAACGTTCGATCGCCATGGCAACTCGATACGACCCGCTTTAACTGGACCACCATCGCCGACGGGTTTGATGCGGTTTTTGTCGCCAATCTCACGCACATCTCACCCTTGGCGGTGACTGAAGCGCTCCTCCGCGGTGCCGGTGCCTGCCTTGTCGAAAACGGGCACCTGCTGATGTATGGACCTTTCAACGTCGATGGCCAGTTCACCTCGCCCGGTAATGCCCGTTTCGATGCGAGCCTTAAAGACGAAAATCCAGAATTTGGCATTCGTGACGTTGAACTCATCGAAGCGCTCGCCTATTCCCATGGGTTGCAGGCAATTCAACGCATTGCCATGCCCGCGAACAACCTGATCCTGCACTTCACCTCGAAGCACTCAAAGTGATAGGTTTAAGTCATGAACAACTTTCCACCTGAAGCAGAGATTGAGGCACTGGTCGGCCACGAGTTCCGTGGCGGCAAATACACAATTGCCCACTGGGAAAACTTCCTGCTCACCGAATGCACAGGCGCGCCGCCTATGCCAGACGATCTGGCTCATCCGGTGGCGCTGTTTCACATGCCCATTCTCGGCGCGCAAACCAGCATCGGCGAGATGTTTGCTCTCGGTCAGGCCGAGTCAGACTTTTCAATCGGCATTGAATCCTATGACTGGGAGTTTTTTGGCATCCTTCGCGAAGAGGTTGAATACGACGTTACCGCACGGGTTACCGAAGCGGCGCGGGTGACAACTGAGAAGCGGGTCTACGACCGCATCCAGTTTCAGTTCGACCTACATGATGACGGTCAACATACCGCGCGTACCACAGTCACCTGGCACTATCGACGCGGCGGTAGAAGCCGCACACAGGATGAGGGCAAATCGTGAAAGTAACGGTGGGTGAAAAGGTGCCTGATTGGGTGATGCCAAGCGTGCGACCAGAACGGATGCGCACCATGGCTGCAATCCTTCGCGACCCAAACCCAGTGCATTGGGATCCACGGGTTGTTGAAGAGATCGGCTACGGCCACCACACAATCAACCAGGGCCCGCTGGGCTTAAGCTACATGATCAACATGCTGCATGAGTGGACGGGTCATACCAGCATCCGACGCATCGTGATGCGATTTCCTCAAGCAGTTCTCGATGGTGACCACATCACCGCAAAAGGCGAGGTCACGGCCGTCAGAGAAGATAATGGCGAAACCCTCGCAGACCTGAAGATATGGCTGGAGCGACCCGGCACGGAACCACCATTGGAAGGCACTGCTACCGTCGCCGTACCTGGCGACTGAAGCATAAGAAAGGGGGAATAAATGACGGTAGAACTAGGTATCGGCTTACCGCGGCTGGACAGCATTGCAGAATCAGCCCGGCGCGCAGAAGCGCTGGGTTATGACTTTATCTCCACAGGCGAACACGTATTTTTCTATGGCCCGATAGGCAATGGATTGATTTCACTGGCAGCTGCAGCCGGTGCAACATCCACCATTAAACTGATGAGCACCATCACCTTGGTGCCCCTTTACCCAGCCGCACTCCTGGCCAAACTGGTGACATCGCTCGACCACGTCAGCAATGGACGGTTTAACCTGGGCGTGGGTGTGGGTGGCGAATTCGCAAAGGAATTTGAGGCGTGCGGCGTACCGGTCGAAGAAAGAGGCGCACGCACCAATGAGGCATTGGAGGTGTTGCAAAAACTCTGGTCCGAGGACGATGTCCACTTTAACGGCCGGTTTACAACGCTCAGTGGCGTGACCCTGGCACCGAAGCCTATCCAAACCCAGCCGCCTGTCTGGGTATCGGGGCGTTCAGAAGCGGCCATGCATCGGTGTGCGCGATTTGGCACCGGTTGGTTACCCTATATGTATACCCCCGAAAAACTTGAGGAAAGTTTACAAACCATCAACACGCGTGCTGCTGACTACGACCGTGCGGATGCAATATCACCCGGTCTCTTTATCTTCTTCGCCGTACATGAAGACCGCGACACCGCCATTGAAATGGCCGCAGCAAGATTGTCGAAACAATACAACCAGGACTTCTCACAGCTGGTGCACCGCTACGCCATTGCGGGCAACCCCGATGACTGTATTGCACGCATTGCAGAATATGTCCAAGCGGGAGCACGCACCATCATCATGAATTCGGCTTGCCCGCAAAACTACACAGACACCAACGAAGCGCTCCTGGCCAACGAGGTGTTACCAAAAATCAGAGAGCTGGCCTAACGGCTATATGGGAGGGAACAGTGGACGGGATATTTTCAGGACTTAAGGTAATCGACGCAGGTTCGTTTCTGGCAGGACCCTGCGCAGCAACCATCCTCTCCGACTACGGCGCGGATGTCGTCAAAATAGAACCGCTCAGTGGAGACCGCCATCGATCTATTGCCGCTGGTGATCCATCCGAATACTCGTGGCAGCTCACAGACCGAAACAAGCGCGGCCTCGCCCTGGATATCACAACAGCGGAAGGCTACGCAGTACTGATGGAAATGCTCAGTCAGGCGGACGTCTTTTTGGTCAACTTTTCCGCCGGACAACTGGCAAAACACAATCTTGAGTGGGAAACGCTGCGCGCCGTTAATCCACGCCTGATCTTCGCGCAGATATCTGCCTATGGCCTCAAAGGTCCCGACGCCGACCGGCGCGCCTTCGACCTGACAGGCTGGTTCGCCCGCACCGGGATTCTCGACATGATGCACGACAAAGACGTACCGCCCACGCTGCCTGCTGGTGGCGTGGGTGATCACGCAACGGCTATGACCCTTTATGCTGGTATTCTGACGGCGCTGCACAAACGTAGTCAGACAGGCGAAGGCAGCATGGTATCCACTTCCCTCGCCGCCGTTGGTGCGTGGGCTAACGGGTTGAATCTGCAAGGCACCATCGCAGGGATTGATATCGCCGCGCGTCGAGATCAGGAAGGTTGGTCCAACCCGATTCAAAACGTCTATACCTCTTCCGACGGACGTGACTTTCTGATTGCGGTACAAAACATCAAACGTGATTTCCCCAAACTGCTACAGGTACTAGAAAAGCCGGAATGGTTGGACGATCCGGACATGCAACCCGTAAAACCCCTGTTCAAAAACCGTTTTGAGGCGCGCAAGCGCATCGCGGCCGCGTTTGCCGAACTGGATGCGGAGACCATCACCAGACGTCTCGACGAGGTCGGCATTGTGCACAGCTTGATCTACAAAAACGCTGAAGTGCTTGAGGACGAGCAGCTGATCGCCAACAACGTCATCGTGCCCTTCAACTCCGGCAAGCCAGGTGCAGATCGCACCTTCGCGACGCCTTTTCAGCTGACGGACGAAGCCCAGCGTGCGCCCGAGCGTGCGCCCGATGTGGGTGAACACACGGACGAGATATTGGCGGAATTTGGCCTGGACGCGGATCGCATCCAGGCCTTGCGCGATGGTGGGGTGATCAACCCCTGACTATCGGGGCTTTTAGTCGCCCAACTTTTCCATTACGTCGCCAAAGAGCGCTGCGTCATCACGCAACTCTTTGGTTTCTGTGAGCGGTTTTGAAACCCAGGTTTCGTTGATCAAATCGCGCCACGAAATATTATTGTTGGTGCCGTTGCCACCCCACGAGCCACAACCCAGCGAGAACGTCTGACGCATGCCGTTCCAGAGGTTGCCACTGTTCGATGCAGCCTGCGGTTGATTCACCATAACCCGCGAGGTTTTCGTAACATTGGCGAGCTTCATAATGTTCTCGTCACTGTTCGAATAAATACCGCAGGAGTGACCCTGACCCTGGTAGCCTTGAATATTATTCGTGAGCTCAATGGCATGGTCGATGTCACGTGCGCGGTACAGCGCCATGATCACCGACAATTTTTCTCCAGAGAACGGGTGCTCGGGACCCCAACCTTCTTCAGGCACGATATAGAACTCGGTGCCTTCAGGGATTGAGATGCCAGCCATGTCTGCAATCTTCTCCGCTGGTTGCGCGACGATCGCCGTATTCAAGTGGCCTTCATCATCCCACAGCGTGGATTGCAACTTGGCCTTCTCTTCTTCAGAGACCACGTAGCCACCCTTACCTTCGAGCTTGCCGATCATGTCGTCGTAGATGGAATCGACCAGCAATACAGAGTTATCCGAAGAGCAGGACGCTGCCAGATCCAGAGTCTTGGACATATGAATCTTTTCCGCAGCGTCATCAAGATCCGCGGTCTCGTCCACGGTGACGACGGCGTTACCGACCCCAACGCCGAGCGCGGGTGTGCCGGACGAATATGCAGCATTCACCATCGCACCCCCACCGGTAGCCAGGACACGATCACACTGACGCATGAGTTCGTTGGTGGTCTCCAGCGAAGGTGATTCAATACCGATCACCAGATCCGCTGGCGCACCCAGCTTGACGAGCGCCTCACGCATGAGATCGCAGATTTTCTTGTTCGTGAGCTTTGCGCGCGGATGCGGCGCAATCACAATGGAGTTTCTGCCTTTGACCGCGTGAATGGCTTTGATCACCGGCGTGGCTTCAGGGTTGGTTGAGGGCGCCAGCGCACCGATTACACCCATCGGCTTGGCAATTTTTACCAGCGCACGCTCTGGATCCTCTTCCAGAATACCCACAGACTTGTCGTCGATGATGTCCATCAAGGTCGCGCGGGTTTTGCGTTGGATTTTTAAAAACTTGCCTTCGTAGTTGCCGAGCTGCGTCTCATCCACCGTCATCTGGGCAATCTCTTCAGCCATGCCGGGCTTAGCAACCGCCCAGACCATGCCGCGGATCAGCTCATCCACCTGTTCCTGGGTGTAGCCTTCAATCTGAGCCTGAGCCGCTCTGGATCTTTCGATCAGCGCCGCGACTTCGTCCTCAGGTGAAATCTCTGTATTCACAACCTGCTCTGCCATGACAGTTCCTCCGAATATTTGCAGCGCATTTTACCTAAAGCTGCAGGCGAGCAAAACCAACGATGCAGTTCTGCAATTGCGTAACCGCCCGCTATTCCAGGTCCGGATCTACAAATCCGTACGCCTCCGACAACTCCCGCACCGTGTATATCCCCCCAGACCGCGACATAACGTCTGGATCTGCGGTCAACGCCGCCACACAGCGACCGGAAAACCGCACGCTTTCAGCAAGCTGCGGATCAATCTCCATTTTGCCCTGTGCGACCATGTCGAGAATGAACTCGGTTTTCACCTTGGACGGTGACAACGAGAGAGCAGCCACGCTGTGTTCTTTAAGTTCAACGGCAAAATCCTGCGCCATACGATCGACACCCGCTTTGCCTACTCCGTAAGAGGCACTGAACACATATTCCCGCCCGCCCCGAGAGGAAATATTCACGATCAATCCCTGTTTCTGCTCAACCATCAGCGGTGCTGCAAAGACCGACGCGACGTAATAACCCCGTAGCCCTACCCCGCACTGATCATCCCAAACCGATACCGGGTGCTCCCAGAACCCTTTGCCCATGGCCGGTGGGTTGGGTATCTGATAGACGTTGTTAACCAGGACATCCAGGCGTCCTGCTTCATCAGCCACGCGTTTAAACAGGGCACGAACTTCCTCGTCGTTGTTGTGATCAACCTGCACTGGTATGGCGCGTCCGCCGGATGCTTCGCCCAAGGCGTTCGCACTCGCTTCTGTTGCCTCCAGGGTCATTGGCTGAGGTGGTTGACTGTCACTTCGCGTTCGACCGGTGAAATACACCGTCGCACCGGCTTCACAGAGGCCTTCGACAATGCCTTTACCGATACCTTTACTCGCCCCTGTAACGACGGCTACTTTTCCTTTTAAATCAGACATTTATATAACTTATTTCAATTTTATTTTAGAGCGTCAGCGGCGTGCGCATCGGCGATTATCTCATCACTGCCGGGGAGCCAATCTGCCAGAATCTCCGCATTGTCCTCACCCAACATGCGGACACGTTCATAGGTCTCGCAAGGCGTGCGATCAAAGTGGAGCGGCAATCTGTCGGCAAAGGTTGGACCGACGATCGGATGCGGATCTTCGATAGACTCAACAAACCCGGAAGCCTGCAACTGCGGGTCGGTTTCATTCAGATCACGACCATCCTGCACCACACCGGCAGGCACACCGACTGCCTGGCAGCGCGCCATCAGATCGTAGGCTTCCTGCGTTGCGGTAAATGCAGAGAGTCCCTGATCAATTTCTTCAACACCGGCAACACGACCTTCGGCTGTTGCAAACCGGGTATCCTGTGCCCAATCGGGGGCGCCCATGAGTTGCACAAGGGCTGACCATTGAGCATCCGTTTCACAAACAATTGCAATCCAGCGTTCTGTGACAAGCGCGTCATCCCCGGGACGGGCCTCCCGCGATAGACATTGGTACACGTTATGGGGTGCCCATTGATCATAGGGTGCGCGATTGCCGCACGCAGTGGCAGCCTCGCCATTCACCAGCAAATCCAGCAGCGCTGGACCCGCGAAGTTAACCCCAACTTCAAATTGAGAAACCTCGATGCGTTGACCTCGGCCGGTGCGCCGTCGTGCCTCGAGCGCGGCGAGAATAGCCACTACCCCATGCAGGCCAGACTGATGATCGTTGTAAGAAAAGCCAATACCGATGTCATGGCGATCCGGGATCCCGGTCAAACTGGTCAGGCCTGATAAAGCATGGATGGTTGGCGCATAGGTCACAAAGTTAGACCAAGGCCCGTCGCCATCCCCCATGCCGGACATCTGTATGTAGATCACACCCGGGTTAACCTTCTGAACGTCCTCGTAGCCCACGCCCCATCGATCGAGTACACCGACCGAAAAATTATCGATCACCACGTCCGCCTGCTCACAAAGTGCGCGGCAGACTGGGCGGGCTTCTTCCTTTGACATATCCAGGGCCAGCCCGCGTTTATTCCGATTCCACATAATGTAGTACGGATGTTCCGGGTCATTTGTCGCCGTCGCCCGCGCTTCCGAATTGACCTTTACCACATCCGCACCCATGTCACCCAGCACGCGGGTAGCAAATGGACCCGCCAGCACATGCGTGAAGTCCAACACCTTTAAACCTTCTAAGGGTCGCTTGCTCATGCTGAAGCCTCCCAGCCGATCTCACGTAACACGGCTTCTCTGTCAGCATCGCACTTCACAGCATCACCAATCCGCCAATCAGAATCGGACAAATTGTAAGGGGGGCCGGCAACCTCAACCTCGCGACCACCTAGATTCTGTTTACGAAACCACTCCCGTGCCCGTAACTGCGGGTTCTCGCTCACTCTGGCCAACGGTTGCACCCAGCCGTAGGACATGTGCCGCTCCTGGGCTTCATAGAAAAGCGCTTCCACGTCTTTCTGGCTTACCCATTCCGCCAACAACTGCATCATGCGGCCGATGATCAGAGGGAGATTCGCTGGATCCTGATACTTCTCGTCGAGCATGTCGCCGTGGGCGTCTTCTTCAATCAACCAGGCAAGCTGTCGATCCATATCCGGCGTTGGGGTAATCATGATGCCGCCGTTTTTACCATTCATTACGGTGAACGCATTGGACCAGTGAGTAGAGCCACGCCGCGGCAGAACCTGCTCGCGCTCCATCAGCTCGTGATACCAATAGAACATAAAAACCTGTTCCAGGCACGACGCGATGCACTCATGAGCTGACACACCTACTCTCTGGCCCTGCTTTGATTCATGCCGCTCATTCAGAGCGGACAAAGCAGCAATCGCGACATACGCGCCCACCACCATAAAGTTGAGTTCGCCGAAGGTTTTTAGCGGCGACGTATCGGCAGCCCCCGTAGTTGCGATTGAACCACCGAGCGCCCCAGCCACAAAGTCCGGCGCGAGATAGTCCTGCCAGGGTCCTTCGTCGCCAAAAGAAGAGAGGTCGACCCAGACCAGGTCATCTCGTTTTAACTCGTCACCAATGTGTTCAACTCCGTGGGCACCACGGCAGCTCAGTACGATATCCGCGCGGGCTACCAGGGCTCTGAGCTGTTCAATCGAGTGAGGCTCATTCACATCCACCACAAAAGAACGTCTGTTGGTCGCAAAAAAGGCGTAATAAAGCGAGGACTCTTCGGGGTCTATCTCTTGCGCATGGGGGCCACGCCTGCGTAACGGGTCTCCTCCGGGCGGCTCAATTCGCACAACATCCGCACCAAGATCCGACAGGAGCTTTGCGCCATAGATACCTCTCTCATCGGTCAGGTCGACAACGCGAACACCATCCAGCGCACGAGCCTTATCCTCCACTAGTTCACCCCAATCAGTAAAAGCATGAAAGAGTACATGGGGTGCCGCGGCCACCACAATAGCCCGTATACTTGTTGGCTTGAGCAGAGATCAGGCAAAAACTTAAGGGGAACAAACATGGCCTATGAATGCTTCGAAGTGAGCATCGAAAACAACATTGCGCACGTTATTCTGAACCGCCCGGAGCAACGCAATGCCATGAACATGGCATTCTGGAAGGAACTGCCGGAAATCATCGAGGATATAGACGCCAACGCACGCGCCCGTGTGATCGTAATTTCTTCTCGCGGTCCGCATTTCTCTGCAGGGTTAGATCTGACTATGTTTGGGTCGGCAAACGACAACACACAGACACAGTCTGAGGAAAAGGCGAAGCAACGGGGTGCGGCATCCTACGACAATATCCTGTTTATGCAGCGATCGTTTAACTGCCTGGAAGAGTGCCGCTTGCCCGTCCTTGTGGCCATCCAAGGGGGTGCCATAGGTGGCGGTGTAGATTTGTCGGTCGCCTGCGACATGCGTTATGCCACTGAAGATGCATATCTGATCATCCAGGAAATCAACATCGCGCTCACCGCAGACGTGGGTACATTTCCACGGCTGGTAAAACTCATCCCCGAAGGCCTGGTTAGAGAAATGGCATACACCGGCCGACCGCTACCCGCCCGGGCAGCGAAGGAGGCGGGGCTAGTGAATCAGGTGTATCCAGATCAGGAGAGCATGCTCGAAGGTGTCATGGAGATCGCAGCGGAAATCGCGAGCAAGGCACCCATCGCCATGTACGGTTCTAAACGCATGATCAACTATGCGCGCGACCACAGTACCCAGGACGGTCTCGACTACATCAGCATCTGGAATACCAGCATGATGAACGGCGGCGAGATAATGGAGGCGATCACCGCCAAACGCGAAGGACGCACACCGGAGTTTGTGGATCTCCCCCCAAAACGCAGGCACCAGTGAGGCAGTCAGCAGGAAACAGACATGACAGACACATTAGAAATACGCCTGGCAACATCGAACGATCGTGACGCGTGTGCCAACCTGTTACGAATGCTCACAGAGGCGACGGGGTCAGCCTGGGAAACAAACCTTTCGGCATTCGATGCCCTGGTGGACCAGAGCCGCGGTGCGCTGTTTGTTGCTGACAGAGCCGGTGAGTTACTCGGACTTGCCAGCATTTCGTTCAACCTGGCACTGCGGTACGACGGTGAATACTGCCAACTGGAAGAATTGGTGGTCGCCCCCGACGCACGCGGCCTAAATCTGGGTGCCAGGCTCATGGAGGCGACATTAGCTGCGGCCAGAGCGCGGGGCTGCAAAGACTACGGTCTTTACCTGATTGAAAGTACCGAGAAAAATCAGCCTTTCTATGAAAAATTCGGCTTTGAGCGCGTGGGCTCAGAGATGCGTCAGTCCCTATAGGCCGGCCCGATAAGCGGCCGCAGTTAAAGGGCCGCTATATCCTGCAGAAGGTCCGCGGGTGTGTCCGCCGGCATGCCGACCACATCGGCTACGCCGCCAAAGCGTTCGCTGATCACGGCGGCAATTTCATCGTATCGGCCACGCGCAGCAAACAGGTCCACCACCTCATCAGGCACTTCATCGGTCATTTCCTGCCATTGACCCGCTTTCGACATCTCATTCAACTTATGACCGAGATCCATCAGATCGTGCACTTCGAACACAGGCCAGTAGCTGGGCGTTGAGCCGTAAAATCCGACACGCTGACGTATCCATTGGTACATCTTATCAACGGCCTCATCGTTCTCGCCCGTTGCGACAAAGCCCCCACCGCTGATCTCGAAGTCATCCCGGCTGCGTCCAACCGCAGCGAGACATTCGTCAAATCGTGGCACCACAACCTCGTCCAGATATTTCCTTGTACAGAAGCCATGCAGCATCACACCATCACACTCCTCTGCCGCTACCTTCATCATGGCGGGTCCAACGGCCGCGATCTGTATCTTCGGTAGTCCGCACGTCAGCGGTTCAGGCGAGAAGTTTGGTGTCATCAGAGTGAACTGGTAGTGCTCACCTTCGTAATTCAGCGGCGTGCCATTTTGCCAGCAATCCCAGATGGCTCTGAGCGACTGTACATACTCCCGCATGCGGGGTGCCGGCGCACTCCAGCCCACGCTGAAGCGTCGCACATTGTGTCCTTTCACCTGACTGCCGAGCCCGAGTGTGAACCTGCCGTTGGATGCCGCCTGCAAGTCCCAACCCAGGTTTGCCGAAGCCATGGGGCTCCGCGCAAAGGCAATGGCGACACTCGTTCTAAGATCCAGTTTTTCGCTGTGCACGGCTGCTACCGATAGCGGTAAAAACGGATTGAAGCGGTTTTCCTGTGTGGTTATCGAGGAGAATCCTTTAGCTTCGAGGGATTGCACGTGGTCCGGCAGCTGGTTGAGCTCGATGCCAGTAATGGACAGGGATGTTTTCATGATCTATTTCTCTAGCTGTCTCATTTGCGCACGTTGATACCCATCGCGTGCCTTCATGCGCTCGAAGTACCGAGCTGTATTGGGCTTGAACCGCTCTTCAAGACCCAAGGAGGTGGCAAGCACCAGGGAATAGGTTGTAGCGATATCTGCAATGGTGAAGCGGTCGTTCACCAGGAATTCCTTATCTCCGTCTAGCGCGGTTTCAACACAGCGCAATCGCGAGAAATACCATATCGCATAGTCTTCTGCGGCCTGCGGCAACTGGCGCTCTTCCGGTTCCAAGCGGGTATAGCGCAGCACGATGGTCAGTGGGAACGTGAGCGTCGCATCTGAGCGATACAGCCAGTTAACGTATTCGCCGTAACCCGGCTCATCAGGATAAACCGCGATGTCAGTGGGGCCATATTTTTCAACCAGGTAGTGACAAATCCCTGAGGACTCGGTCATCACCACATCACCGTCAACAAATGTGGGTACCGTGCCGAGTGGATTAAGGTCCAGATAACCTGGGTAGGTAGCCCTGGGTGGAAACTCCATGTTGATCAACTCGTAGTCGAGACCCATTTCTTCGAGCGCCCATAACGGTCGCAGTGACCGTGCGTCCGGGCAGTGATAAAGCTGCATCTTTTTCTCCTTCTTATTACCTAACCCACATCGTCCAACAGGCGCGGCGCGAGAATTGCCCGCTGATGTCGTTCATCGCCAAACATATGTTGCACCCACAGCGCACGGCGGAGGTAAAGCTGGGCGTCACATTCGTAGGTAAAGCCGAATCCGCCATGAAATTGCACGGCGCGATCACCCGCATAAGCGAAGGCTTCGCTGCTCTGCGCCTTTGCCATTCTGACCGCGGTCTCCAGTGCTTCCCGATCCCCACCGTCAAAGAGTGAGGCCGCGTGATACACATAGGATTTGCAGGCTTCTTCTGCCAGCAAGATATCTACTGTCGGATGTTTAAGAGCCTGGTAACTGCCGATGTATTGTTCAAACTGTTTACGGGTGTTGAGGTACTCGACAATGGTAGCCAGCGTGGCGCTCAACCCCCCCGATGCTTCGGCGGTAAGCAGGAGCATCGCCGCAAGTTCCACGTACTTCAGGTCCTTACCTGGAAGCACCTGCTCTTCTGACACGACCGCCCCATCAAGACTTACGGAGTAGCTACGCCGGGTTTCGTCAATGACCACTTCGCGTTGGATGGCATCGTCTGCCAGCTGATCCTTTCTAATTGCAACCAGCCGAGGCTCACCGGCGAACCGCACTGAGGTTACAATGAGTTCAGCACTGGCTGCATCAAGGACCAACATCTTGTTACCGCATAAACTCAGTTCACCGTTGTTAAGCGTGCCTTCTGCAGACAGCTCACCCAACTGCCAGCTGCCATCTTCTTCCGTCAAAGCAACTGTGGCGATCGACCCCGCAGCCAGCCCAGGAAGCAGATCACGCTTCTGCGTATCACTGCCGTTCGCCTGAATCGCTGCGATGGCCAAAGACGTCGCTAGATAGGGTGTGCCCATGAGATGACGGCCCATGCTTTCAACTATGGGAACCAGACTCCCGACACCCAGACCTAAGCCGCCATATTCCTCATCCACGGCCACACTCAGCCAACCAAGTTCCGCAATCTCTTGCCATAATGCTGAATCGAGCACGTGATCGTCTGCAATTGCCTGACGCACTGCATCCACCGGCGACTTGTCGCGACAAAAACTCGCGGCTGTATCCAGCAACATCACCTGTTCTTCTGTCAGTTTCATCATCGCCCCCTATTTCGGCAGACCAAGAACACGTTCACCCAGAATATTTTTCTGAATCTGGCTGGTGCCGCCACCGATCGTGCCGGAGAACGCGTTGAAGTAAGACCGCTGCCACATGCCGCCATCAATGGCATCGGCACTGACAAATCGGGCACCGTTAGCACCTTGCAGTGAAACTGCCAGACGACACATACGACGCTTCAGCTCCGAACCACGCAGCTTGCCCGACATCGCGGTCGTGGCTGGCCAATCGGATGCCAGTTCTGGAATCTGGCTGCGTTCGGCCATCAACTGATGCCCCTTAGATTCGATAAGAAGTTGCACCAACTCATCGCGAATCAAGGGATCTTCGATCGCGGGTTTGCCATTCCTCTTCGCACGTCGCGCAAGTTCCAGCACATCCCCCATATTCAAATCCATGCTGGCAATGCCGCCGGCCTGGCCACCTGTCGCGCCACGCTCGAAGGTGAGCGTTTTCATCGCCACCTGCCAACCGCCGCCCTCCTCGCCGAAGAGACAACTTGCTGGCACCCGCGCATCATTGAAGTAGGTCTGGCAAAACCCGTATTCACCGGTCAGCTTTTTGATGGGCTGTGGGTCTATGCCTTCCGCATCCATCGGGATCAGGAAGTAGCTTAAGCCCGCGTATTTGTTATCCCCCTCGGTTGAAGTGCGAGCCAAAAGGATCATGTACTTGGCATAGCTGCCGAGACTGGTCCAGATTTTGGAACCGTTGATCACATATTCGTCGCCGACCTTCTCGGCTTTACACTGGGCGTTGCCGAGATCGGAGCCATGATCGGGTTCGGAAAAACCCTGACACCAGATTTCTTCAGCACTCAAAATACCCTTGATATAGCGCTGCTTATCTTCCTCTGTGCCCATATTGAGGATGAGTGGTCCTGCCCAGTTCAGGCCAATCGTATTCGGCAGGAACGGTGTTCTGTTCTTGGCCATCGCGCGCGTGGCGAGATCCTGATACGCCTGGGGCATGCCACCCCCGCCATACTCCTTCGGCCAGGCCATCCCCACATAACCCGCTTCATAAACCTTGGCCTGCCAATCCCTTAAAAACTCAAACTGCGGGTCTGTACCCACTTCCATAAAGGTCTCGGGCAACAAAAAACCAGGATCAGCGGGCTTGTTTTCGGCAAACCACGCATCGACTTCCTGCTCAAAATCGGCCAGTGCCTGGCTTTCGCTCACAGTATTCTCCTCCCAAAAATCGCCGCAGAACCCTATCACAAGACTTATAGCTCTGCCTGCAATCTGGTAATTTAGAGCGGCACTATTGGAGGGGAGACGTTGTGCCCGTACTGGAATCCAAACTAGATACCAGGGACGAAGTGTTTGTTGCGAATCGCACGGAAATGCTGGAGACCCTGGATGAAATCCAAGCCCTCTTGGATGAAGCCGCTGAAGGTGGCGGCGAGGAACATATCACAAGGCTCGCCAAGCGCGGCAAAATGCCCATTCGTGACCGCATCGCTGCCGTACTTGATCGCGACTCACCGTTCCTGGAAATCAGCCCGCTTGCCGCGTGGCGCTCACCCTATGCGGTGGGTTCCGGCTTTGTGGTCGGCATTGGCTCTATTGAGGATACCGAGTGTGTAATCCTCGGCCACGATCCATCCGTCCGCGCGGGTGCTTTCAACCCGTTTAACGCCAAAAAGCTCATGCGCGGCCTGCAGCTTGCGCGTGAAAATCGCCTGCCCTACGTTCAGTTTGTAGAATCCGCCGGTGCCGATCTCAGGGGTGAGGCCGGCGAAGATCCTGAAGCGGCTATTCAACGCGAGACAGAACACTTCGCCGAATCGGGTCGCCTCTTTTACGAGATCACCGAACTTTCAAAGATGCGCATCCCAACCGTATCACTCGTCTTCGGTGCCTCAGCCGCAGGCGGTGCATACCAGCCCGGTATGAGCGATTACAACATCTTTGTGAAAAACCAGGCCCGCGTATTTCTGGGTTCACCACCGCTGGTCAAAATGGCGACCGGTGAGGATGCGGATGAAGAACAGCTGGGTGGCGCGGATATGCACACGCAGATTTCCGGTCTTGGTGACTATCTGGCTCAGGACGAGATGGATGGCATTCGCCTCTGCCGCGAAGTCATCTCCCACCTGAACTGGCGGAAATGGGGTCCCGAACCCGATGACGAATTTGAGGAGCCGGTACACGATCCGGAAGATCTGTTAGGCCTGGTCTCGAAAGACTTGCGCACCCCGTTCGACATGCGCGAAGTCATCATGCGCATCGTTGATGCGTCCTACTTTGAGGAGTTTAAACCGTTGTACGGTCCCACACTGGTGTGCGGCTGGGCAAAGGTGCACGGCTATCCTCTGGGCATCATCGGCAACAACGGCGCGCTTTTCTCCGAGTCTTCAGAAAAGGCCGCTCAGTTTATCCAGCTGTGCAATCAGATCGATGTACCCCTCCTCTTCCTGCACAACATCACCGGCTACATTGTCGGCACCGACTTCGAACAGGGCGGCATAACCAAGAACGGTTCGAAGATGATCAACGCGGTCTCCAACTCCACGGTACCGCATATCTCGATTATCACGGCCGCATCGTATGGTGCGGGCAACTACGGCATGAGCGGTCGCGCTTTCGGACCACGATTCACCTACACATGGCCCTTTTCCAAGATAGCGGTTATGGGACCCAAGCAGATGGCCGGTGTAATGACCATCGTGGGCCGCAACGCTGCCGAACGGCGTGGCGTTGAATTTGATGAAGAAGCCGACCGCAAACGCGCGGAAGTAGCCGAACACTGGGCCGAAGAACGCTCCAAAGGTCTGTACGCAACCTCGCGTGTTTCGGACGATGCGATGATCGACCCACGCGATACCCGTCTTGTGATCGCTATGTCCTTATCGGCTTGTTACAACAACAAAGTAGAAGGTACTAAGGAGTTCGGCACATGGCGGATGTAACACCCATCAGTCGAATCCTCATTGCCAATCGCGGTGAGATCGCACGCAGAATTATCAGAACTGCCCACGATATGGGTATCAGCACGGTTGCCATCTACGCGGATGGCGACGTGGACGCACCCTTCGTGCATGAGGCTGACTCAGCCATAGCCCTGAACGGCACCACCTCGGCAGAGACCTACCTCGATGTCGACAAAGTCCTGGACGCATGTCGGCGCAGCGGCGCCGATGCGGTGCATCCAGGCTATGGTTTTCTGTCCGAGAACGAAGGCTTTGCTCAGGCAGTTATCGATGCCGGTATCAAATGGATTGGACCTTCGCCTACCGTCATCGGCCAGATGGGCGACAAGCTTTCAGCCAAGAAACTCATGCAGGAGGCGGAAGTACCGACCTTGCCAGCAGTTGAGCTGGAGGATGGCGTTGACGTCGCGGGGGCCGCAGCCGAAATTGGTTATCCGGTTCTCGTCAAAGCTTCTGCCGGTGGTGGCGGACGCGGCATGCGCGTTGTCGAATCGGAGGGCGATCTCATCGCGGCTGTCGAAGGCGCCAAGCGCGAAGCGGGTTCCTCCTTTGGCGACGACACAGTCTTTCTCGAAAAATGGTTGGATGTGTCGCGGCACGTGGAACTGCAGATCCTGGGCGATTCACAAGGTAACGTCGTGCATTGTTTTGAGCGTGAATGTTCTATTCAGCGCCGACATCAGAAAATTATTGAAGAGGCACCAAGCCCGGCGGTAACGCCTGAAATCCGCGAACGTATGGGGAGTGCTGCCATCGCCGCAGCCAAACAACTGGGGTATAGCTCCGCAGGCACCGTGGAATTTCTGCTCGCTGGCGATGACTTCTATTTTCTGGAAGTTAACGCCCGCCTGCAGGTCGAACACCCGGTGACAGAAGAGATAATCGGTTACGACCTCGTGCGCGAGCAGATACGCGTCGCCGAGGGGGAAGCACTTTCCTTCAGCCAGGAAGACCTGACCATCGATGGCTGGGCGATAGAGGCTCGACTCTACGCGGAAAACCCAGAGAAAAACTTCCTGCCTTCTCCCGGCAAGGTGATCGCGTGGGAGCCTTCGACCATCGGGCAGGCGCGTTTTGATTCAGGGGTTGAAACCGGTAGCGTCATCTCCACCCAGTTTGATCCGATGATCGCTAAGGTTGTGGTACATGCGCCTACCCGGCGAGAAGCTGCCGGACGTCTTGCACGGGTGCTGGAAACGACGCGAATTGATGGCCTGACCACCAATCGTGATTTCCTGGTCACAACGCTCAGAACGCCGGAATACCTTGCAGGGGACACCACCACCGATTTTATCGAACGCGTGAATCCCGCCCGAGCGAGAACGGTATCCGAACAGGAAGTTCTGGAAGCCGGTATCGCGGCAATATTGGAAGGTCAGGCACGCCGTCGCGCCAAAGCCAAGGTAAATCGACGCGTACCGTCGGGCTGGCGCAACAGCACGATGCCGCCTGAGCAGATCACCTTTACCTGCAAAGGCGAAGATCTGGCACTGAAATATCAAAGTCGCAGAGGTGGCCACTTCGATGTCCACACAGATGGCAGCACCCTGAGGGTCGACTGCTTCAGTGCTGGGGACGGCAACGTGGATTTCGCCATCGACGGGCGTCGGTTACACATGCAGGTAGCAGCCCATGGTGATAACTGGTTGGTGCAAACCGATCACGGCAACGTAACGCTCACAGAACAACCCCGCTATCCGCTCCCTGGTGTCACCGATATCAGCGGCGGTCAGGTTGCACCGATGCCGGGCACGGTCCTGTCTACCGCGGTCTCGGCAGGTAACACGGTCAGCAAGGGTGATCTACTCGTGATTCTGGAGGCCATGAAGATGGAACACCGCATCACGGCACCCATGGCAGGTGAGATCGAAAGTGTGCACGTTACAGAGGGCGAGCAGGTTGAAAACGGTCAACTGCTTGTCACCATCAAAGAAAGTTAAGGAGCCAGACATGTCCGGGCAAGAAGCCACGCTTTACGAAATTGACAATGGTGCGGCCTGGATCAGGTTGAACCGACCAGAAAACCGCAACGCCTTATCGGCGGTGTTAGTCAATGAACTCTTCGCGCACCTCGAAAGCGCAATTGCCGATGACAACGTTCGCGCAATTGTCATCACGGGAACTGGACCAGCGTTCTGCGCCGGTGCCGACCTGAAGAGCCCACCGGGAGAAGTTGTCGATGGACAACGCAGCGTTGCCTATCCGGAAATCCTCAACATGATTCTGGAATCGCCAAAGCCCGTTATTGCCGCGATCAACGGCGCGGCATTCGCCGGCGGGCTGGGGCTCGTAGGTGCATCAGACATCGTGGTGACGGATGAAGCTGTACAGATGAGTTTCAGCGAAGTGCGCATCGGTGTTATTCCGGCGGTGATCTCGGTGGTCTGTATCCCTAAGCTGGGTACGCATCACGCGATGAAACTGTTCATCACCGGCGAGCGCTTTACCGGTCTTCAGGCGGTAGAGATGGGCTTAGCCCACCGCGCAGTGCCCGCTGACCGACTCATGGCTGCAGTGCAGGAAGAGATCGACATGATCAACCTTGGCGGCCCCATCGCGGTCCAGGAGTGCAAAAAACTTGTCCGCGAAGTAGCCAAACGCTCAATACCAGATGGTTTCGAGTTGACAGGCGAATGGAGTGGCAGAATGTTCCGCTCAGAAGAGGCATCGGAAGGCATGGCTGCGTTTCGCGAGAAGCGTCAACCCAGTTGGGTGAAGGAGGCAGAATGAGCGACGACATAATCCGCATTGCCAACTGCAGCGGTTATTACGGTGACCGCCTGGGCGCGGCTCGAGACATGGTTGATGGCGGTCCCATCGACGTACTCACCGGCGACTATCTTGCCGAACTGACTATGTCCATCCTCTATAACCAGCGGCAGGCGCGCGGCGAGGATATGGGGTATGTCGGCACCTTTTTGAAACAGGTGCAGGACGTTGCAGCCGACTGTGTTGAGCGCGGCATCAAAATTGTGACCAATGCCGGAGGGCTCAACCCTCGCAGCATGGCAGCTGAAGTCGAGAAAATCCTGGAAGGCTTAAACATCGATGCCAAAGTAGCCTACATCGACGGCGACAGCCTGCTGGATGACTTACCCGAGTTGCAGAACGAGGGAGAGGTGTTCACCAACCTGGACACAGGACAGGCGCTTGCCGACTCAAATCAGAAGGCTTTGACCGCCAACGTCTATTTCGGCGGGTGGGCGATCAAAGAAGCACTCGATCGCGGCGCAGACATTGTTATCTGTCCTCGCGTCACCGACGCTGCTGTGGTTATCGGTCCTGCGGCCTGGAAGTTCAACTGGCAGCGAGACGACTACGACGCGCTTGCCGGTGCCCTGGCCGCTGGTCATATCATTGAATGTGGCGCCCAGTGCTGCGGTGGCAACTACGCATTCTTCGAGGAAGTACCCTCGTTCCTGAACGTGGGTTATCCGATCGCAGAAATAGAACGTGACGGCAGTTTCACGGTGACCAAACATCCCGGCACCGGGGGGCTGATATCCGTAGGGACCATCACGGCTCAGCTGCTGTACGAAATTTCCACACCGGCTTATATGAATCCGGACGTCATCGCCCACTTCGACACGATGTCCATCGATCAGGTGGGTGAAGATCGGGTCCGGGTGAGCGGGACGCGAGGCTCCAATCCACCGCCCACGCACAAGGTGTGCTTCAACACCGTGGGACCACACAAACATACAACAGAGGTGCTCCTGACAGGTCTCGATATTGAGCGCAAAGCAGAAATCTACGTGGAACAGATTTTCCACAACCTCGGCGGTCAGGACCAATTTGATGACGTTGATATTCAGCTCATCCGTATGGATCACGAAAATCCAGACAGCAACGAAGTCGCGCACGCGGCGCTGCGGATAACCGTGACCACAGAAGATCCGAAGAAGGTTGGACGCCTCTTTGATGCCAAGATTATTGAGTTGGGACTGGCCACCATTCCCGGCAATGCCGGACGCGGCGGCGCAGGTTTTACAGGTGCACCCACCATCATTCACTGGCCAGCCACGATCGACAGCCAACGCATCAGCGAAAGGCTGCACATCGATGGCGAATCACTGGACGTGCCGTCTACCCAGAGCCTGAACCTGGAAGAGAAGTTCTATCAGGAAGTGCCTGTCAACATAGCACCGGCACCACAAGGTGAGACCACCACCATTCCCTTTGGCCGTCTCTTCGGTACCCGTTCAGGCGACAAAGGCGGCAACGCTAACTGTGGCGTTTGGGCGCGCTCTGACGAGGCCTACAGCTTCCTGCACGAGTACCTCACGGTTGAGGAGTTCAAGCGCCTATGTCCGGACTTTGCAGCCTACGAAGTTGAGCGCTACGACATGCCCAACCTCAAGGCGATGAACTTCTACATCAAGGGCATTCTCGGCACCGGCGCTGTTTCGAACAATCGCATCGACAAGCAGGCTAAATCGATGGGCGAGTATCTACGCGCTAAACACATAGAGGTTCCTAAGTCGTTGATTGCATGAGCTAATTACCAAACATACTCCCCTGCAGGCGACCAGATATCGTGCCTTTGACGTCGTGACACGGTATGATGCGCGCCGTTGAAAAAAAGACAATAAAACGCAGAGGAGTCCCATGCAGGACAATATTGCCAAACTTCTGGAAAAGGATGCAGCAGCGGAACTGGGCGGTGGCGAACACCGCATTCAGCAACAGCATCTGAAAGGCAAACTCACCGCGCGCGAGCGCATCGACCTCCTTCTTGACGAGGGTAGTTTCGAAGAGTGGGATAAGTACGTTGAACACCGTTCCCATGACTTCGGCATGGATGAGCAGCGTATTCCGGGCGACGGTGTTGTGACAGGCTATGGCACTATCAACGGCCGCCTCGTCTTTGTCTACAGCCAGGATTTCACCGTGTTCGGCGGCGCTCTGTCCGAAGCCCACGCAGAAAAGATCTGCAAAGTGATGGATCAAGCCATGAAGGTGGGAGCACCACTCATCGGCTTGAATGACTCTGGCGGCGCACGCATTCAGGAAGGCGTGGCATCCCTCGGCGGCTACGCTGAGATCTTCCAACGCAATGTCCTGGCTTCCGGAGTTGTCCCGCAACTGTCCTTGATCATGGGACCTTGTGCAGGGGGAGCGGTTTACTCCCCGGCAATGACCGATTTTATCTTCATGGTAGAAGATTCATCCTACATGTTCGTAACCGGACCGGATGTTGTTAAAACCGTTACTCACGAAGAAGTGACACCGGAAGAATTGGGCGGCGCCAGCGTACACACCAAAAAGTCTGGCGTGGCTGATCTCTCTTTCGAAAACGACATCAACGCGATCATGCAAACGCGGACCTTTTTCGACTACCTGCCAGAGAACAACCGCGAGAAGCCACCGCGCTGGCCCACAGAAGATCCAGCCTCCAGACGCGAACCGTCGCTGAATACGATCATTCCGGCGGAATCAACCAAGCCTTATGACATCAAAGAAGTCATCACCAAAGTTGCCGACGAAGGCGAGTTCTTCGAATTGCAGCCTAACTATGCCCAGAACATGGTCATCGGTTTTATCCGCCTGCAAGGTAGCACCGTGGGTGTTGTGGCCAACCAGCCGATGGTGCTGGCTGGCAGCCTGGATATTAATTCGTCTAAAAAGGGCGCTCGCTTTGTGCGCTTCTGTGATGCCTTCAACATCCCGATATTCACCCTTGTAGACGTAACAGGGTTCATGCCAGGTACGGCACAGGAATACGGCGGCATTATCAAAAACGGCGCAAAGCTGTTGTACGCCTACGCCGAGTGCACGGTGCCAAAGGTAACCTTGATCACCCGCAAGGCTTACGGCGGCGCCTACGACGTCATGGCGTCAAAACATTTGCGCGGCGATGTAAACCTGGCCTGGCCCAGCGCAGAAATTGCGGTCATGGGCGCAAAGGGTGCTGTGGAGATCATCTTCAGAAAGGACATCGGCGACGAGGAAGCTATCAATGCTCGTACCGATGAATATCAGGAGAAATTCGCCAACCCGTTTGTCGCTGCAAGTCGTGGCTACATCGATGATGTGATCATGCCGGAGGAGACCCGCGAACGCGTCTGCCGGTCATTTGCCATGCTCAAAGACAAACAGTTGGAAAACCCCTGGCGTAAGCACGGCAATATCCCACTCTAACCCGGGGCACTTATTCGAGCCCTCTCCAAACTGGTATTGGAACGCATAGAAGAAAATGTATAACAAGATACTGATCGCAAACCGAGGTGAGATTGCCTGTCGGGTTATCAAGACAGCACGCAAAATGGACATCGCCACGGTCGCCGTTTACTCCGACGCTGATGCAAATGCGCTGCACGTACAAATGGCAGATGAAGCCGTACACATAGGTGCTTCTGCTTCTGCCGAAAGTTATCTCGTCGCATCCCGCATCATCGACACCTGCAAATCCACGGGTGCGCAAGCCGTACACCCCGGCTACGGGTTCCTCTCGGAAAACGCAGACTTCTGTGAAGCACTTGAAGCTGCCGGTATTGATTTTATTGGTCCCGGCACCAAGGCGATCACAAGCATGGGGGACAAAATTACGTCCAAACTGCTCGCCCAGGAAGCCGGCGTTAACACGATCCCCGGCTACACCGACGTCATCGACGGCCCCGACCACGCGGTCGAAATAGCGCGTGACATCGGCTATCCGGTCATGCTCAAAGCCAGTGCCGGCGGTGGCGGTAAGGGTATGCGCGTGGTCTGGAATGACGACGAGTGTCGGGATGGCTTCGAACGCGCCGCCAACGAAGCACGTTCAAGTTTTGGCGATGATCGCGTATTTGCTGAAAAGTTCATCGAAGAACCTCGCCACATTGAAATCCAGGTACTCGCTGACAAACATGGCAACGTTATTTATCTGGGCGAACGGGAATGTTCTATTCAGCGCCGACATCAGAAAGTGATCGAAGAAGCACCCTCGCCTTTCCTTGACGAAGAAACCCGTCAAGCCATGGGCAATCAGGCGACCGCATTGGCCCGCGCTGTGGACTACTGTTCAGCCGGCACGGTCGAATTTATCGTCGACGCCAACAAAAACTTCTATTTCCTCGAGATGAATACCCGCCTGCAGGTTGAACATCCGGTGACGGAACTTGTTACCAACCAGGATTTAGTGGAGCACATGATCCGCATCTCTCACGGCGAGCAGCTGAGCCTGACGCAGGACGATGTCAAGCTAACAGGCTGGGCGATGGAAGCGCGTGTTTATGCGGAAGATCCGTTCCGCAACTTTCTCCCATCAATCGGTCGGCTTGTTGAATATCAACCACCGGTAGAGACAGACACAGTGCGGGTGGACACGGGCATTGTGCAAGGCAGTGAAGTTTCGATGTTCTACGACCCGATGATCGCCAAACTGGTCACCTATGGCGAGAATCGAGACGAGGCCATCGAGCACATGGCGGACGCCCTTGACGGCTACTACATTCGAGGCGTCAGCCACAACATCAGCTTCTTGAACGCGCTGATTCTACATCCGCGTTTCAAGGAAGGCCGACTTACCACCAACTTCATCGCCGAAGAATATCCTGACGGCTTTCACGCCGCCGATGTACCTCAATCAGACCCCCTCATTCCCATCGTGATCTGTGCCGCCGCACATGTGCGTTACCAGGAACGCGGGGCTCAGATCAGCGGTCAAACCGCCCGTTTCGAACGCACGACCAGCAACGAATGGGTGGTGGTGGCAAACGGTGAACACTTCCCTATCGTCGTCGATAAAGTTGAGCACGGTTTTGAAGTCAGCCATGGCAACCAGGTCTATCGCATCCGCACAGACTGGCAGCTGGGCGAGGCTCTTGTTGTTGCCGAAGTTAATGGCCATCGGGTCTCAGTACAGTTGGATAAAGACGGGGCCGGTTACCGAGCGTTCTATCGAGGTGGCGAGGTCGCGATGATGGTGTTGAGTCCACGGGCAGCCGCCTTGTCGACCCACATGATCGAAAAAGAAGCCCCCGATCTTTCCAAATTTCTGCTCTCCCCTATGCCTGGCTTACTGGTGCGTCTGGCTGTGACCGAAGGCGAAGAAGTTAAAGCAGGCGAAGAGCTCGCCGTTGTCGAAGCGATGAAAATGGAGAACAGTCTGCGAGCAGAAAGCGATATGGTTGTCGCTAAAGTTCTGGCCGAAGAAGGTGATTCACTGGTGGTTGATCAGCCTATTCTGGAATTCGAATAGTGATGAAACAGGCTGGCCGGTGGGTTCTGTTCACCCTGGCCTGCGCCTGCACGCACGCTGCATCCGCCGAGACCGATCCCTACCTCTGGCTGGAAGAGGTAGACGGCGCAAAAGCCAACAAATTTGTTGCGACGCAAAATGCTGAAACCCAGGCCCGCTTCAGCAATTCCGAACAATTTCAAAAAAACGAAGCGCGCGTTCTGGAAGTACTGGACGCCCCAGACCGCATCCCCTATGCAAGTCGGATAGGCGAGTATCACTACAATTTCTGGAGAGATGCCGACAATCCGAGGGGAGTCTGGCGACGCACAAAAAATTATGCTGCCACAGACATCGTCTGGGAAACCGTTCTGGACCTGGATGCACTGGGAAAAGCAGAAAACGAAAATTGGGTGTTTAAGGGCGCGAGCGTCTACCGTCCAGATGCGCAACGAGCGTTGGTGCGACTTTCAAGAGGCGGAGCTGACGCCATTGTTCTTCGCGAATTTGATCTGGTCACCAAAACATTTGTCGAAAACGGATTTTCGTTGCCGGAGGCCAAAACCTGGGTCAGCTGGTACGACGCTGACACCGTTCTGATCGGTACCGCCAGCACACCGGAGAACTCGACAGCATCGGGATACCCGCGTCTGATCAGGAAATGGAAGCGGGGTACCAAGTTTGAAGATGCTCCGGTCGTGTTTACCGGCAAGCATGAAGACATCGGGGTAAGTCCTTCCGTCGATACCAATCCACGCCACCACGTGGCAATCATCACGCGCTCAGTTACCTACTACGAATATGAATACTTCGTCCTGGATGGTGATCAGGTAACACAGCTTGATATACCGCTGACTGCAGAGATTCAGGTACACCAGGGTCTGCTGTTCATTTCACTTAAAACTTCCTGGCGAGGTTATGCGGCTGGAACCGTGCTCACGACGCAGGTCTCCAGCGCGCTGGCCGGAAAACCCGACCTGGCCGAGCTGTGGCGACCTGCCCCGGACCGGTCTCTCACAAGTTTCGTCCCTCTTAAGGACTACGTCCTGCTTAACGAGTTGATAAACGTAAAAAGTCAGCTCAGCCAGGCTCAGCGCGGCAAGGACGGGGCCTGGCAACAGACCGCGATCTCGGCAGTGGATGACATCGTCCGCATGACCATCAGCGCCGAGGATGCTGACGCAAGCAACGCCTACAGACTGGTTTTCAGCGGCTTCCTCACCCCCCAGTCGCTTGAAATCCGCGACATCGACCATCCAGACTACCTCATTAAAAAATCGGCGCCGTCCCGATTTCGCAAAGACAATCTGACCGCAACACAACATTGGGCAACCTCTAAGGATGGCACCCGGATCCCCTATTTTCAGATTGGACCCAAAGCCCCCAAAAACCGATCGACCATTCTTTTTGGCTACGGCGGTTTTGAAGTACCACTGCTACCCAACTACAGCGCCACGGCTGGCGCTTTGTGGCTTGAACAAGGTAACGTCTTTGTTCGTGCCAACATTCGCGGCGGCGGTGAGTTTGGACCTGACTGGCATCGAGCCGCTTTACGCGAAAATCGCTATCGGGCGTATGAGGACTTTATTGCGGTAGCAGAGGATCTCATCGCCCGAGGTGTCACCACCCCGAAGCGGTTAGGTGTGACCGGCGGCTCCAACGGCGGCCTCCTGGTGGGTAATATGCTGACGATGCGTCCTGAGCTCTTTGGTGCCGTGGTTTCTCAGGTGCCGCTTCTCGACATGCGTCGCTATAACAAGCTACTGGCGGGTGCCTCTTGGGTGGCGGAGTATGGCAACCCTGACGATCCCGAGGATTGGAAGTTTATGCGCGGTTTCTCGCCGTATCACAACCTCGATCCCAAACGTACCTACCCACCGGTGCTGTTCACCTCATCAAAACGTGACGATCGCGTGCATCCGGGTCACGCACGTAAGATGGCAGCAAAAATGTTGGATCTGGCTAAAACGACCTACTACTACGAAAACGTAGAAGGTGGTCACGCGGGAGCAGCTGACAACAGCCAAAGGGCTTATCAGACCGCTTTGATGTACGCGTTCTTTAACGAGGTTCTGGACTAACCCAGGGCGTTAGAAGGCGAAACTGCCTAACGGTTACGCCCTGGAATAAGTTGCAACACCTGACTCGCAGCGTCGGGAATGTTTGAGCCCGGCCCAAAAATGGCGTGCACGCCCGCATCGTACAGGGCCTGGTAGTCCTGCTGAGGAATGACCCCACCAACGACGATGATGACATCCTCCAAGCCCTCTTCCTTCAAGAGATCGATCATCTCAGGTACAAGCGACTTATGACCACCCGCCAGCGTGGAAACTCCGACCACGTGCACCCCTTCCGTCTTAGCCTGCTTGGCAGCCTCGGTCGGCGTCTGGAACAACGGCCCCATAGACACATCAAAGCCGAAGTCGTTAAAGGCATTCGAGATCACCTTGGCACCCCGGTCATGACCATCCTGGCCCATCTTCACTACCAGAATGCTGGGGGCACTGCCTTCTACATCTGTGAATACCTTAACTTCGTCGCGAACCTTCGCGAACGCCGGATCATCTTCATAGGAGGCTGAATAAACGCCCGGGGTCATCTTCGCAACCGGTTCGTGTCGGTTGTAGATCTTCTCCAGCGCATGGCTTACTTCGCCGACCGTGGCGCGATGGCGGGTCGCTTCAATCGCCAGATCCAGCAGATTGCCTGAGTTCTCTTTCGCTGCGGTCGAGAGGTTATCAAGTGCCGCAGTGACTTTGGTTTCGTCGCGACTGGCTTTCACCTCCGCCAGACGCCGCAGCTGCGCATCGCGCACCTTGGTATTGTCGACAGCCAGCACGTCCAACTCGCCATCTTCTTCTTCGAGCTGATATTTGTTCACACCCACAATGACATCTTCGCCACGTTCGATGCGTGCCTGGCGTTGCGCTGCTGCCTCTTCAATGCGTTGCTTCGGCATGCCGGATATAACCGCCTTGGTCATACCGCCCAACGCTTCCACTTCGTCGATCAGCTTGCGCGCGTGGGTCACAATCGAGTTCGTCAGGCTTTCAACATAGTAGCTGCCACCCAGCGGATCCACCGTGCGGGTGATCTGACTCTCTTCCGCAACAATGATTTGGGTATTGCGTGCGATGCGAGCGGAAAAAGGTGTCGGTAACGCAATGGCTTCGTCCAGCGCATTGGTGTGCAGACTCTGTGTGCCACCCAGGACAGCCGCCATAGCTTCGATCGTTGTGCGTACCACATTGTTATAGGGGTCCTGCTCCTGCAGAGAAACACCTGAGGTCTGGCAGTGGGTCCGCAGCATAAGCGAAGCCGGGTTCTCCGGATTAAACTGGCTCATGATTTCGTGCCACAGGATGCGTGCCGCACGCAGCTTCGCAATTTCCATAAAGAAGTTCATACCGATACAGAAAAAGAACGAAAGCCTGGGTGCAAATTTGTCAATCGGCTGACCGGTTGCGAGGGCAGCACGCACATACTCCAGACCATCTGCCAGGGTGAATGCAACCTCCTGCACCGCATTCGCCCCCGCTTCCTGCATGTGATAGCCGGAAATCGAAATGGAGTTGAAACGCGGCATATTCTCAGCCGTGTAGCCGATGATATCCGCCACGATACGCATACTGGGTTCCGGCGGATAAATAAAGGTGTTGCGCACCATAAACTCTTTCAGGATGTCGTTCTGAATGGTGCCCGCCAGGTCGCTCTGTTTCACGCCTTGTTCCTCAGCGGCCACAACATACCCAGCCAGTACCGGAAGCACCGCGCCGTTCATCGTCATGGAAACCGACATCTCATCCAGCGGGATGCCGTCGAAGAGAATTTTCATGTCCTCAACAGAATCGATGGCCACGCCGGCCATGCCAACATCCCCTGTTACGCGCGGATGATCGGAATCAAAGCCGCGATGGGTTGCCAGATCGAACGCAACCGACAGCCCCTTCTGACCTGCAGCCAGATTCTGTCGATAAAATGCATTGGACTCTTCCGCCGTAGAAAAACCCGCATATTGGCGAATGGTCCAGGGGCGGTTTGTATACATCGTTGCCCGCGGTCCCCGTACAAACGGAGCGAGACCAGGGAATGAGTTAACGTGTTCAAGCTCGGCGAGGTCCGCTTCGGTGTACAGCGGTTTGATGGGAATACCTTCGGGGCTTTCCCAGGTCAGATCGTCAAGAGGAGTGCCTCTGAGTTCTTTCTCCGCCAGTCCAGCCCATGCCGATTGATCGTCCGCCATCTATCTATCTCGCTCTAGTTTTTGCGCTCAAAATCCGGCGCGTATTGTACTTAAAAACAGCCTTGAGCGGGAAAACAGCCTTGAGCGGGAAAACAGCCTTGAGCGGGAAAACAGCCTTGAGCGGGATAACAGCCATGAACGTGGATTATCGCTCAATAAGGCGCGGTGCCTCCGTCAACACTCAGCATCGCTCCTGTGATACCGCCGCCAGCCTCCGAGGCCAGAAGCACCGCGAGTTCCGCAACTTCTTCCACCGTGTTCGGCCGCTTGATAGCCGACTCCTGAGAAAACATCTCAACCATCTCATCAAACGTGATACCCATCGCTTCCGCAGTGGCAGGACCATTGTCTTTGACGATGTCCGTGATCACCAAACCAGGGCAGATGGCATTTACCGTAACGCCCAGAGGGCCCACTTCCTGGGCAACAGATTTGGTCATACCGTTGATCGCATGTTTTGCCGTGGTGTAAGCGGACATCACAGGCTTACCCACCTTACCCTCTGTTGAGGAAATGTTGATGACCCGACCCCAGCCTTTCTCGACCATGGGTTTCAGCGCGCGCCGCGTCCCCCAGAACGTCCCATAGACATTCCATTTCATACATTCATCAAATGTTTCGTCAGAAAGGTCCATCAGCGGCTGAAGATCTCCTGCCCCACCCGCGTTGTTGACCAGAATATCGATGGTCCCGAATTGCGCCACGGTGGCATCCACGAAGCCCTCAACATCGGCTTGCACCATGGCATCACCTTCGATGAAGGTTGCTCTGTTACCCGCGCCAAGCGCTTCCACTGCAGCCGCACCTTTAGCAGGGTTGCGTGCCATCAATGCCACGGATGCACCCTCCCGCACGAAAGCCTGTGCGATACCCAGACCGATACCTGCTGTGCCGCCTGTGATGGCAGCTACTTTGCCTTCTAAAGTGCCTGATTTGCCTTCCACTGTAAGGTGTCCCCTCTTTCGATTTCACTATGGATCCGCACGGTCGCTTTTATGGCAGTGGTGCGGTGTTTGAGTATACCCACTTAACTTGCTGGAACCTGAAGTTATCGCTTGCAAATCCTGCCGGGTTGCACATAATCCGCACCAACACGGGCAAATATATAAGGAGGTGATCAGTGATATCTATTGCGAGTTTCGAGGGTCAGCTCACGTAGTTGTCCCTACAACGAGCATAGAGGGCTGGTCTTTTGACCGGCCCTTTTTGTTTCTGGAACTTGTTTCCGGAACTTGTTTCCGGAAGTTGGTTTCGGCAAGTTGTTTCCACCCGCCCTTTCTTTCTAAATCCCTAAGACTTATCAGGCGTGCAATCCACACTCGCGTTTTAACCCAAAGAAACGCGTCTCCGAAGGATCGTTGACCTCGGCCAGGGATTTTGTCGTGTGTACATCCCCAATGGAGATAAAGCCTTCATGCCAGAGCGGATGATATGGCAGATCATGTCGCTGCAAATATTCAAAAACATCACGATCACTCCAATCAGCAAGGGGCGAAACCTTTGCCACGCCATCCTTGATTTGCACAAACGGCGTCTCTGCGCGAGAGGCAGCCTGCGAGCGACGAATGCCTGAGAACCAGGTACCGGCTTGCAGTTCAGCCAGTGCGCGTTGCATAGGTTCTACCTTGTTGTCATGGTTGTAGGCATCCAGGCCTTCTACTCCATCCAACCAGCGCTGTCCGTAGATAGCTTCCTGCATGGCTGCCGTCATCCGCGGTGTATATACATGCAGGTTGAGATCCAGGCGGTCGGTCATCTCTGACACGAATTCATAGGTCTCAGGGAAGAGATACCCCGTATCGATCAAAATGACCGGAAGATTGGGGACAATGGTGTTCAACAAATGCAACGCCACCGCTGATTGCGCACCAAACGAACTGCTCAGCACAAGGTTCTGCGGCAAGGTCTCGGCGGCAAGTTCCACCCGCTTTTCTGCTGCCAGGTCTACGAAAGCTGCATTCAGGGAGTCGACCAATGCGGTATCTACGGGCAGCAGGTCTGCAGGGCTCGTGCCGAAGGAAAGCGCGCTGGAATGGGGGTTGTTCAGTGTCATGAACTAAATGTAAGGGTCGCGCGACCGTATCAGAAATACTGATTTACGATCTATTAATAGCTAAAGAGTATATAAATTTTGTTATATATAACAAAAATAAGCTTATAGCCCAATCCACTCCAAACGCGGACTTGTCGGGGTAAGAAAGCTATCATTAACTTCTTCACTCCAGGTACGCGCTCCAGAACCGTCCTATGCCTCGCTTTGCAAAACTCAGTTTCGCCATCCTCATTTCGGTCACGACCATAGGCGGGTGCAGCAGTCGCGCCACACCCTCAGCCTCCGTCGACTCTAAAACTGACAGTCGAATTCCTTGGTTTTGCCAGACGGGTGAAAACTCCGAACAGTGGGACTGCATTCAGGACGAGGAGCAGGCAAGCAACCCACAACCGGTTCGGTCACCGCCAAAAGTGGCGCAGGTGCAGACACCCACCTTCGCGGAGCCAATACCCGACCCGCGTACTTCCTCCGTACGCAGGTTTGACCGCCCCCAACCGGCACAACCGCAGCCACAGGTCTCAACTGCGCCCGCTGCTCCCCCACCTGCTGCGGAGCCACCCACACAGAATCCTGATATTCCCAGGCACATCGCCCTAGCCTACCGGCCCGAAACGGCGGTCTCCCTGCTGGACCTGCCCGATGACTTCTGGGCTGTGCAGCTGATCGCGCTTTCGTCTCGAGAAGCGCTCGAAGAATACGCCAGGAGCAAAGGCGTGCGGGGTATGTCCGCAGCCCAGATCGCCGTTAACGACGAGCTCTTCTACATTTTGCTCCTGGGAATTTATGAAACACGCGAGAATGCCGAGCTTGCGACCCAGGATCTGCCAGAACATTTCTCAAACCCCTGGATACGCTCAGTTGGATCGCTTAAGCGCGCCATGCTCAAGGCTGAAGGTGAAGGCTAACGCCAGAAACCCAGGCTGTGGCCCTTGGATAGACCGATCGCTGACTCGCTAAACGCCGACCCAGTAACACCCCTAAGCCACCAAGTAGAGAAAAAACCAGGGTGCCGGACTCCGCCACCGACTCCCAGACAGGTGCGATCCCACGGTTCACGGTTATGGGTGGTTAATTGTTAGTAAAATGCTGACTTGAACACTACTCACCCGCATGCTGGCGAACTAAGCTTGCCGAATGAATAAATCAAAATTTGGTGGGCTGGCCCTGATCCTGGTGGCCACAATCGCCTACTTCGCGAACGAAGGTCAACTTACAGCGACTGAAAATCCAACTGCCGGTGGCGCATCCAACGCCGGTGTGTGGGCCGCCTTTGCAGACCGCGCGAGCGATACCATGGTACGCGGAGAGGGGGTTGTAAAAACCGTCCTCGCCGACGATACCAAGGGTTCGCGCCACCAGCGTTTCATTCTGGACGTTGGCCGCGGTCATACCATATTGATCGCCCACAACATCGACCTGGCGCCACGAATTGACGGCCTCAGCGTTGGGGATTCTGTCGGCTACGTAGGTGAGTATGAGTGGAATGATAAAGGCGGCGTGGTGCATTGGACCCACCACGATCCAGCAGGCCGCCATCCGGGAGGATATCTGATTCACGAAGGGACTAAGTACGAGTAACCGCTCGGGTTGCGCGCCAGCTCACCACCGTGAAGATGGCGATGCCGACCCACGTCATGGTGAATGCAACCCAACGTGGTTGGCCCACAGTTTCGTTAAACATCACCACCGCAATGATCAGACTGATAGTTGGTGCCAGGTACTGAAAAACACCAAGGATAGTAAGCGGCAGGCGCACAGCCGCCGCGCCAAAAAGGACGAGCGGGACAACCGTCACCACACCGCCAAACGCAAGCCATGTCAGTTCTTCACCTGACCGCTCAACGTTCAAACCCAGAACCAGATACCCCGCCGCTACCGGCGCAAGCAGAACCGTTTCAATGCCTAAGCCCAGCGCAGCGGGAACTTGAACCTGTTTGCGAATGAGTCCGTACAGTCCGAACGTCATGGCAAGGGTCACAGCCACCCAGGGGAGCGTACCCAGAATTACAAGCTCATATCCCACACCCGCTATCGCAAAACTCACCGCCAACCATTGGAGAGGTCTGAGGCGTTCACCCAGCACAATCGCGCCAAGTGCGATGCTTACCAGCGGGTTGATGAAATACCCGAGGCTCGTCTCGTTTATGCGCCCTTCCAAAATGCCATAGATAAACGTCAGCCAGTTTATTGAGAGCAGCAAGGAGCATGCCGCAAGCGCAAGATACGCTTTGCCACTCAGCTCGCGTATCCCCCGCCACTGGCGGCCAACCAGGATCAATACCGCCAGGAGCGGCACCGACCAGACGATCCGTTGGGCAAGAATCTCCAGCGGTTCCGCGAAGTGCAGATAAACAAAATAGATAGGGGCTACACCCCAGATTACGTACGCCAGCGTGGCGTAGAAATAGCCCTGGTTCTCGGTCGCGTTGTCAGCCTCGCTCAGCGGGGGCATACCCCCGCCGACCCGATTAGAAATGATCTTTCCTGCGACGCGTCTCGGCAAAAACTTCTACAAGATCTCCGCCTGGCATTTCTATCGTCGCCTGTAAATTTTCACTCATGGGTCGTAAGAACGGGTTGGTCTCACGCTCCCGCCCAATGGTCGTAGGCACTGTCGGCAGGCCCTGCGCACGGAGATCGTCAATTTCTCTCGCGCGCGCTACCAGCGCTTCATTGCCAGGCTCCACGCTCAGCGCGAACGCCGCATTCGCCTGGGTGTACTCATGGGCACAGTACACAACCGTTTCATCCGGAAGCGCCATCAGCTTCTGCAGACTCGTCCACATCTGTTGCGGTGTGCCTTCAAACAAACGGCCGCAACCCAGTACAAACAAGGTATCACCCACAAACGCCTTACCCGCCGCTTCAAAATAGTATGCAATGTGGCCAGTTGTGTGTCCGGGCACTTCAAACACTGTTGCAATTGAGTCCCCGAGTGCAAAGCTGTCTCCATCACTCACCCGTACGTCGATTCCCGGGATGCGCTCCGCATCGTTTGCGGCACCTACTACCGTACATCCCCAGCGCGCCTTCAGTTCTTCGTTACCACCTGCATGATCAAAATGATGGTGGGTATTCAGCACGTGAGTGAGCGTCCACCCCTTTTCCTCCAGGGCTGCATTGATGGGCCCGGCCTCAGGTGTATCAATCGTCGCGGTCTGTCCAGAGGCTGTGTCATGAATCAAGAATCCATAGTTATCGCCCAGACATGGAAACTGGTGTACCTCTAACCCTGTCTCTTTAACATTTGACTCAACATTTGACGCCATCTTTTCCTCCTGCAACAACTCAGAGGCGCCAATTTACCACGCCTTCCTGCCGCTTTACCTATAAAATGCGTAATTCACCAAATCACATGATCGCCGGATTTAACGCCCCATGAGTTCAATGCTCCAGGAAATTCTAAGACTCCTCGATGTCGAGCGTATCGAGCAGAATCTGTATCGCGGGCAGAACCACAATACCGAACACGTTTTCGGGGGACAGGTTCTGGCCCAGGCTCTGGTCGCAGCTTTCCGCACGGTCGAGGTGGACCACCACCTTCATTCAATGCACGCTTATTTCCTGCGGGCGGGCGACTGGCAAGTACCCATTTTGTACGAGGTGGATCGCATCCGAGATGGTCGCTCCTTTACAACCCGCAGGGTCGCGGCCATTCAACACGGCCGGGCAATTTTCAGTCTTTCTTGTTCCTGGCAAAGAGCGGAGGGCGGACTGGATCACGCACAACCGATGCCCGATGTGCCCCCACCTGAGTCGCTTCGAGGCGACCTTGAAGCTTATGCCGCGCTGGCAAAAGAGTATCCTGAAATGGCCCGCTTCAGCTTCCGCTTTCAAGCCATCGATTCCCGTCAGGTGGAACGCATTCCATTTAACGACCCACGCGAGCATCCGCCCTTCAAGCATACGTGGTTGAAGGCGCGCGAGCGCTTACCGAATTCGCAGGAAGTCCACCTTGCCCTGCTCGCGTATATGTCCGATCTGGACTTCATGTCCACGTCCATGTTGCCCCACCGCAATATGCTCAATCGCGAGTCCATGCGTGGCGCATCTCTTGATCACAGTATCTGGTTCCACCGGCCTTTCAGAGCAGACGAATGGTTGTTGTTTGCTAAAGAGGCGCCAAATGCCAGTGGCGCGCGAGGCTTTGTGAGGGGTCAGTTTTTTTCGCGGGACGGTGAGTTGGTTGCCACCGCTGCGCAAGAATGCCTGATCAGGCCGATCGGTAAGGGACGCGAGCGCCTGCTCGCATCCCTTTCCTGAAGATAGACGGGTTAAGTCGCTTACAGCGCCGCAAGTATTGCTTCGGCTGCACTCACATCCAATTGACCCGGATCTTCGACTGCCAGCTTGGTGACGGTGCCGTTGTCCACGATCATCGCGTAGCGCTGGCTGCGCGTGCCCAGTCCGAAACCGCTGCCATCCATTTCGAGACCGAGCGCTTGGGTAAATTCACCGTTACCGTCGCCCACCATCTCCAACGCTTCTGCATTTGCGCTGTCGCCCCAGGCGCCCATGACAAATGCGTCGTTAACGGAAAGACAGATGATACTGTCGACACCCTTGGCCTTGATCTCATCCGCATGCACTACATAACCGGGCAGGTGGGCCTGCGAACAGGTGGGGGTAAAGGCTCCGGGCACTGCAAACAAAACGACTTTTTTGCCGCCAAACAGATCAGCGGTAGTCACCGCCGCCGGACGTCCGTCTTCCATCTTGTGCAAGGTCGCTTCTGGTAGTGCATCACCTTCCTGAATAGCCATAAGGGATCTCCTTTCTAGTCTGTAATTCTGTAGTTTGTGTGTTTTCGTTCTGACGCCAATTTTGACAACTGGCAAGGTTGCGGGTCAAAGGTTTTCTGGTCGGTGGTTGTAGCACTAGCGCCAGGCAAACTCCGGCTGTTCATAGTGCGCCACGCGTGTGGCACGACCCGCGATACAAACTTCCCGAAACTGATAGATCAATGCCGCCGTCGGAGCTGCGATGTAGTCGCTTCCCACGGGCATTCTCAAAATGGGGTGCTCGCTTGTTTCCGCCTCATCAAGCCAGGGCGCGTCTTCACGAAAAAATTCCGTAATCGGAATACGGTGAATACTGGCCACTTCATCCGGGTTGGGTTTGGCATCAAGTTCTGCCCCTGCCCAGACAACAACCGGCGTCATGCGAAAACCGGACCGGGTCACAAAATCATCCAGGCAACCCAGCACAGCACTCTCATCCAGATGCACATGAACTTCTTCGCTCAATTCTCTGAGCGCGGTTTCCACAAGCGTTTCGCCCGGGTCCACACGGCCACCGGGAAACGCCCACTGCCCGGGGTGATTCCGTAATTTCTGCGATCGCCGTGTGAGCATGAGCGCACCCTCTGTCGACCAGCCTTGAATGTCTTCGACACCCGGCAGATCAGTACCAGGGCCAACGTCGGTTACCGTGATAGCAACCGCCGCAGCCGTGTGGCTTTGGTCTTCGTCCATTACGACGTCAAAACTCTTGAGGTTGTTCGTGATCAGATCACGGAGCTGGGAATCACACTTCATTGGACCACTGTAGTCGGTATAGTCCGCCTATGGAAGACGCCCAGAGAGACAGCACGCAGAACGCTAAGGCTACGTTGTACGGCTTGTTGGCTGTTTTGCTGTGGTCCACCGTTGCCACCGCATTCAAGCTGGCGCTGGACACGCTGGCAATCGCGCAATTGCTGCTGCTCGCCACGGGATTCAGCTGGCTTGTCTTCGCCCTCGCCTTTGTGATAACTCGACCGCCCGCCCTCACAGGCCGGGACCACGCTTATTGTCTGCTGCTGGGACTGCTCAATCCCTGCCTTTATTACCTTGTGCTGTTTGCCGCCTATGATCGGCTACCGGCACACATCGCTCAGCCCCTGAACTATACGTGGGCGATCACGCTCGCACTGCTGGCCATTCCCATCCTGAAACAACGGCTCACTGGCCGCGCACTCGGCGGCATTCTGGTCAGCTATACCGGTGTCGTCATTTTACTGAATCCGGGATCGAACGAGGCGGCATCGCTGAACTGGTTTGGCGTAGCGCTTGCACTTGGCAGCACCTTGATCTGGGCAACCTACTGGCTCTTGAACACCAAACGTCCCACAGATCCCATCGCAACCATGTTTTTCAGCTTTTCGTACGCGCTGCCGATTGTTGCGACGATCTGCCATCTTGGACCTGGCTTCCGAACACCGACACTGCCAGAACTCGGCTACGGCATGTGGGCTGGCCTGGTGGAAATGGGTATCACATTCCTTCTCTGGCAACGTGCACTGAATTTGACCGATTCAGCAGCGCGCATCAGCCAACTTATCTTTCTTTCGCCGTTCCTGTCTCTCGTAATTATTCACTACGTCCTCGGCGAGACAATCGGCTGGACAGCTATAGCCGGCCTCGCGGTCATCGTGATCGGCCTCCTGATCAAGGACAGGTAGCCAGCACTGGCGCTATCTGTGGTTTAGATCCAGGCTGCGATCGCTGCCGCTATCTCATCCGGGCTGTCTTCCTGGATGAAGTGACTGCCTGCCACCGTCACCTCAGTCTGGTTTGGGAAGGTTCTGCAGAGCTCCCGCATTTCACCCGCCAGAATGGCGCCCGGTTCGGCGTTGATGAAAAGCTTCTTAACGTCGGAGCTCTTCAGGTAGGCAGCGTACGCTTCGGCAAGTTCCACCACGTCCGCAGGATCACCCGCAATGGGAATCTGCCGCGGCCAGGTGAGCGTCGGACGACGGCCTTCGCCTGGATCGGCAAAGGGTCGCCTGTATTCTGCCATCTCAGCTTCGTCAAGGTCGCGCAATATCGACCCCGGCAAAACGTTTTCAACGAAGACGTTATTGGCCAGGACCATCTCCTCCCCAGCCGGTGAGCGGAACCCTTGAAACACACCTCGCGCCGCGTCGGGAAAGTGATCCCACGTTGGCATGGGTGCAACAATGGCCTCCATGTAACAGATACCCTTCACCGCATCTTGATGCTGGTTTGCCCAGTGAAAGCCAAGCGCCGAACCCCAGTCATGGATGACAAGCGTTACATTCTCACGGACACCCAGCGCCTCAAGTGCACCACTAAAATAGCCATAGTGCTCAACAAACGTATACCGATCCGGTCCAGATTCCGGGAGTTTGTCAGAATCTCCCATGCCGACAAGATCAATTGCGATACAGCGACCACGCTCCGCAAGTACCGGCATGATGTTACGCCACAGATAAGACGAAGTGGGATTACCGTGTTGGAAGATGATCGGGTCACCCTCACCTATCTCGACGTAAGCCATACGTTGGCCATTAACTTCAATGAACTGCTTGTCCCAGGCCACTATGCACCCCTGAATTCAGGTTTACGTTTGTTTAAAAAAGCATCCAGTCCTTCTTGACCATCCTCCGACGTGATCAATCCAGCAATGGCACGGGCCTCAAACTCCATCTGCGTTTCAAGTCCGTTATCGAAACTCTGGTTCAGAAGCTCCTTAACCTTGCCGTAAGCCAGCGTCGGACCACTCGCGAGCTTGCCAGCCAGTTTCATCGCGGTATTCAGGCACTCATCATCGGGCACAACGTCATTGACGATGCCCCACTCGAGCGCTTCCTGTGCTTTCAAAACGCGGTTGGTCAGCATCAATTCGCGCGTGCGCCGATCACCGATCTTGCGAGGCATGTAGTAGGTAGAACTACCGTCGGGTGAGAGGCCTGCGTTTGTGTACGCCATGGTGTAGACCGCGCTTTCAGCGGATACGGCCAGGTCACATGACATCACCAATGAAAATCCCGCCCCTGCAGCGGTGCCATTAACGGCGGCGATCACCGGTGCATTCATGCGCGCGATACGCGATAAACCAACGTGCAGATCTCCCGTCATTTCCAGCAGCAACGATCTTGCGCCATCGCCCGCCGCCTTGAAGTCACCAAGGTCGCCTCCGGCGCAGAACATTTTTCCAGCGCCGGTCATCACCACCGCACGAACGTTGGCATCTCCCTCGATGTCACGCGAGACTTCATTGAATTCTTTGGCACACAGCGGTGACATGGCGTTGGCTGCATCTGGCCTGTTGAAGGTGACCACGCCGACGTTGTCGACAACCTCGTATTTGATTGTTTCGAAACTCATTTTTCCCCCAATTGTGCAGATTGTGTGCATCCTACTTTGTTCAGCGTGAGCCTGACAATCTTCCTGCCAACGCCCTGCTCCCAGATCTGGTGAAAGGTTGGGCGGAGGATCTCGGGTGCGGTCCGACAAAGCGACAAATCCCCGGCCAACCCATCGGTGCGTGATCTGGATCACTCAATCCATCTCTAACAAGACCTAGTTTTGAAGGTCTCCACAGAGAGACTGAGAGAGACATGAGAGAACCACATTTTCGCCGCCATTTGATGGCGGCTACGGCATTCGCGTGCACCACGTTCCTGACAACTGCATATCCCCAGACCGATCCCGACCACAAAGACAAACATGGCGCAACAGTAGATGAAACATCCCGCACAATTTCTCCAGTGCGGGGTATCCGCAGATCCGACAGGCACCGCGAGACAGAGGGTCTAAACGATGCCCACCAACCCTTGCGCAGACTGTTTGCGCCAGACTACGCGGACGGCAGAGATGAACTGGCCGGTAGCCATCGGCCCAGCCCCAGGCAGATAAGCAACGTTGTTTTCAGCCAGTATCAGAGCCTGCCCAACCCAAACAACGCAACAGACTACCTCTGGCAATGGGGCCAGTTCATTGACCACGACATTGATCTGACAGATGGCGCCAACCCGCCGGAACCCTTCCCTATTGCGGTGCCAATCGGAGACCCACTCTTCGATCCGGCGGGGACGGGAAGTGTGTCTATAGACTTCAACCGTTCTATTTATGAGCACGACGCAGACGGTGTGCGGCAACAAATCAACGAGATCACGGGCTGGATCGACGCAAGTCATGTATACGGCTCTGATGTTGCACGAACACAGGCACTACGCACGTTGGACGGTTCGGGAAGATTAAAAACCAGCGATGGAAATCTGCTGCCCTTCAACACCGAAGGGTTGCCCAACGCCGGCGGTGACAGCGACCAGCTGTTTCTGGCGGGCGATGTGCGGGCTAACGAACAAGTTGGCTTAACAGTGATGCACACGCTTTTTGTGCGGGAACACAACCGCCAGGCTACTCGCTATGCGCAAAGAAACAACGACGCGAGCGGTGACGAAATATTCGCTGCGGCGCGGCGCATGGTGACCGCGCAAATGCAGCACATCACCTTCACCGAATTCCTGCCTGCGCTGCTTGGATCAGGTAACGTACCCGCCTACGAGGGTCTGCGTCGAAATACGGACCCGCGTATATCCAACGCATTTTCGACAAGTGCCTTCAGGTTGGGCCATAGTTTGTTGAGCCCGCAAATCCTTCGCCTTGGTGCAGATGGTCAGGCGACTGAAAACGGTCCCTTGGCACTGCGCGACGCCTTTTTCCAGCCGCAGCTGGTGCAGGATGAAGGGATCGAGCCAATCTTGCGCGGTCTTGCCGCCCAGGTATGCCAGACAGTAGACGCGCGTGTCATCGACGCGGTCAGAAACTTCCTGTTTGGACCTCCCGGGGCAGGAGGTTTTGACCTGGTTGCCTTGAACATTCAACGCGGGCGCGATCATGGGCTACCCTCCTACAACGCCGCACGCGCGCAGTTGGGTCTTCCGATCGCAAGCTCATTCGAGGACGTATCTTCCAACCCTGTGACGGTTGAACGACTCCGCAACGCATATGACAGCGTGAACGACATCGATTTATGGGTGGGCAGCCTGGCCGAGGATCCGCTACAGGGCAGCATGCTGGGCGAACTCAACCAGCAGATTGTCCTTACCCAGTTTCTGGCGCTCCGCGACGGTGATCCAAACTGGTACGAGCGAACTCTGAACCGGAAACAACTCGACTCCATTCGCAAAACCACGCTCGCAGATGTGATTCGCGCCAACACCTCAATCGATGCAGAGCTTGCGAACAACGTCTTTCGGCTGGATCGACATGGAAAACGCAAACGCTCTGGTGATCGTCGCTAGATCGAGATCACGGACTCACGCCGCGGCACGGACGCCGCGCATAACGCGACTTAACTTCGCCCCAAGAACACAGTAAGCTGCCCGCCGTCATCGTTATCTACATTGAGGTTGATAAGTGGATATAGAACTGAACGCGGACGAGCTGGCATTTCAAGCGGAAGTGCGGACCTTCCTGGACGAGAATGCCTACGAGCACGGTAAAGATTACAACGCGTGGCGCTTGAACTGGTTCAAGCTCGCCCGTGAGAAAGGTGGCTGGGACATCCCCAAATGGCCTACCGAGTTTGGGGGACCGGGATGGACGCCCACCCAACATTACATCTGGGAAAAGGAAACCGCTTCGGCGAACATCCCGTGGGATCTGCCGTTTGGTCTCTCAATGCTCGCACCGGTGCTGATGAACTACGGTAGTGAAGAACAGCAACAGCGATTTCTACCGGACATTCGCGACCGCAAAGTGAACTGGTGCCAGGGTTATTCCGAACCCGGCGCCGGTTCGGACCTCGCCAATCTCAAAACCAAAGCCGTGCTCAACGCTGCGGGCACCCACTACGTTGTGAATGGCACAAAAATCTGGACGACCCTCGCCCATATCGCGGATTGGATATTCTGTCTGACCAGAACCGATGACAGCGGCATCAAACAGGAAGGTATCACCTTTTTGCTGTTTCCAATGAAACAGAAAGGCGTCGAGGTAAAACCCATCATCACGTTAGGCGGATCCCACAGCGTGAATATGGTCCACTTTACCGACGTTGAAGTACCGATAGAAAACCGTGTCGGCGAAGAGAACAAGGGTTGGACCTATGCCAAGGGCCTGCTCCAACACGAGCGAACGGGGCTTGCGGGGATATCCCGCTCGATTGTGGCGCTCGAGAAACTCAAGGAACAGGCAAGCACGGTCAAACGTGGCAACGCTACTTTGATGGATGACCCCGCTTTCAAAGCAAAAATTGCAGAACTCGAGGTTGATTTGATGGCCGTCGAATTTACCGAACTGCGCTCCCTTGCCTCAGCTCAGGCGGGTGGAGATCCCGGGCCGGAATCCTCCATATTGAAATTAAAGGGTACGGAGATACAGCAACGCATCCAAAAGCTCACCGTGGAAGCTGGCGGTCTCTTTTCCGCCGCTTGGGGCGGCCTGCCGGTGGGACATTCCTTCGCTCAGGGCGGCATGTCCGGATACCTGTCATCACGTGCTTACACCATCTATGGCGGCGCGAGTGAAGTGCAGAAAGACGTCATCGCTAAGAACGTACTCGGCATCAAATCAACGAAGAAGTCAGCATGAATTTTGAACTCACAGAAGAACAACAGATCCTGATCGACAGCGTCGAGCGTTTCATCGGCGACCACTACGAACTTGAAGCACGTCAGAAGTATGCCACCGGTAAAAACGGTTTTAACGCCGACAACTGGTCAACGATGGCGGAATTAGGCTGGCTGGCGCTCACAGCACCCGAAGCTAACGGCGGCTTTGGTGGCACTCGCCTGGACACCATGTTGCTGATGGAGCAGTTCGGCAAAGGTCTTGTCGTCGAACCCTATCTGGCAAACATCGTCCTGGGTGCAAACGCCTTGATCCGTGCGGGTACGGAACAGCAGGTCGCGGCTTTACTGCCTGATATTCTCGCAGGTAGTGCGTTCATCGCGGTGGGTTACGCAGAGGAGCAGTCACGTTTTGACTTGAACGATGTCGTCACGCACGCCAAACAAAACAACGATACCTACGTCGTGAACGGCAAAAAATGTATGGTGCAAAACGGCGGCTGCGCCGATCACATCATCATCAGCGCACGCACCAGCGGTGGCCAGTTTGATGAGGCAGGCATCAGTCTCTTTATCATCCCGAGAGATGCCGAAGGTCTGAAAGTTACCCCATTTCCCACAGTGGATGGACTGCAGGCTGCCGAGGTCGAACTTAACAACGTGGAGGCGGAACCGCTGGGCGAGCTCGACGGTGGCTTCCCAGTGCTCGCAGAAATTGCGATGGATGGAGCCCTGGCGGTATCAGCCGAGGCTGTTGGTGCCATGGAGGTGTTGTACAAAGATACCGTCGCCTATACCCAGGAACGTGACCAATTTGACCACCCCTTGAGTGATTTCCAGGTATTGCAGCATCACATGGTTGATATGTTCATGGAGTACGAGCAGGCAAAATCGTTGCTGTACAGGGCCACACTCGAAGCTGAACAGAGTGGACTTGAAGCCATGCGCACAGTACACGCGCTGAAACACTTCATTGGCAAAACCGGCATAAAGATCGGCGAAAATGCGGTTCAGTTTCACGGCGGAATGGGCATGACCGAGGAACTCCGCATCGGGCATTATTTCAAGCGACTATTGGTCATTGACGCCCAGTTTGGCAACGCGGATTATCACCTGCAGAAGTTCGCAGCGTAAAAGTTCTGCGGTCCGGAAAAATTGGAGGGGAGAAATGAGCAAAGTGCTTGAGGGCAAAGTTGCGCTCGTGACAGGGGGCGCCAGAGGCATTGGCGCGGGCATCGTGGGCACATTGGCTAATGCCGGTGCACAGGTCATGATCGCCGATATCGGCGTGCGTGATTCCTCCCAAGCAGAGGACGAAAACTGGCGCTATAGCCTCGCGAGCGAAGCGGATCTCGACGCGACGCTGGCACAAGCGGCTGGCCTGCAGGCTACCCATGTCGATGTCACAGACAGTTCAAGTTGCGAGAACGCAGTTGCAACCACCCTTGCAACTTTTGGCCGCCTAGACATTCTGGTGAACAACGCCGGTATCGTGGACAGTGGCCCCGTAGAATCTTTTGACCCGGATTCCTGGGATCGTATTTTTGCGGTCAACAGCAAAGGCATCTTCCTGATGACCAAGGCAGCACTGCCCGCGCTCAAAGACTGTGGAGCAGGCGCCATTGTCAATACAGCGTCCATAGCAGGCAAAAAGGGCTATCCGAATATGAGCGCCTACTGCGGTTCAAAGTTTGCAGCGATAGGAATCACTCAGTCCATGGCGGGTGAATTTGCTGCCGACAACATCCGGGTAAACGCCATCTGCCCAGGCATGGTGGGTACAGCGATGTGGTTGGACCATCTTTTACCAACCAATGCGACCGACCCAGAACAAAAAAACGAAGAATTCGAGACGTCGATGGCAACCACCATCCCCCTCGGCCGCGCGCAGACAGCTGAAGATATGGGGCAAGCTGTGCTTTATCTTGTGTCCGCTCCCAACGTCACCGGTGTGGCACTCGCTGTCGCCGGTGGCTTTGAAATGAACTAGGGACCTGTATGAAGTTTTTGCGCGATCCATTGATGCTCTTCCTGCTGTTGGGGCTTGGGATATATGCGGCCGCCATTGCATTTGAGGCGCCGGAGATTTCCTACGACATCGAAATTCGTGAAGCTGACGTAAAGCGCCTCGCCGATCAGTGGAATATGCAGATGCGTCGCGCCCCCACAGCAGCGGAGTTGAACGGGTTGCTCGAACAGTTTATTCGGGAAGAAATCTACTACCGGGAAGCGCAGCGGCTTAACCTGGATGTCAACGACACCATCGTTCGTCGGCGGATGGTGCAGAAACTTACTTTCCTGACAGAAGACATTGCGACCGCAACCGCGCTCAGCGAGGACGAGCTGCGTCAACATTACACAGAAAACGCCGAGAGCTATCAGGTCCCAACCCGTTATAGTTTTCGACATCGCTACTTCTCCGCCGACAGGCGTACCTCGGCCGAAGCAGACGCCCGCGCCGCACTGGAGGACGCTGACATCGTCGGCGACCCCTTTATGTTGCAGCGCGCGTATGCGCAACGATCAGAGCGGGAGATAGGTGATCTTTTCGGACGTGAGTTTGCAGCTGGTCTCGCTCAATTAACCGCTGGTGAATCCTGGCAAGGTCCCATCAAATCTGCGTACGGTTGGCACGCGGTGCTCCTGACAGAAGTAGAAGCAACCCGTCTACCTGCCTTCGAAGAGATTGCGGCCAGGGTTGAGGTAGATGCACAGCAGGCTAGACGACAGGCCGCGAACTCTGCTTACTACGACGACCTCAGGGCCCAGTACCAGATCTCCAATGTTGACGCAGATGGCAACGCGACCCCGTTCGATGGCTAGATTTACCTTTCTTCTATCTGCCGTTCTGCTGCTGATCGGAAACATCAGTACAGTTGCCCACGCACACGAAGTCAGACCTGCTTATCTGCAGCTGACCGAAGTTGTGGAAGATCAATATCACATTCTCTGGAAGCAACCCATTGTCCAGAATCGTCGCCTGCCGATAGATCCGGTATTTCCTGAAGCCTGCGAGCTTGCCGATCTGGCCGCACCTGAGGTGACATCCGCCGCGCTGATCTACCGCTGGCAGACCAACTGCGATCTTGCAAAATCCACTATCCACATCAGTGGCCTGACGGTGACACTGACGGACGTGATGGTCCGGCTGGATCGCCTCAACGGCGACTCAAACAACTACCTGTTGCGCCCGGAAGGCCCCACGTTGGACCTCACGGACGCTGTGGCGAGCACAACCAGTTATCTTGTCATCGGTGTGGAGCACCTTGTTTTCGGCATCGACCACGTGCTGTTTGTGGTGGGCCTGTTTCTGTTTATCCGCTCACCTCTGATGTTATTGAAGACGATCACAGCGTTTACCGTCGCGCACAGTCTGACGCTGGCCCTGTCGGTGCTTGAAGTTGTGAGTCTGGAACAAGGACCGATCGAGGCCATTATCGCCCTCTCAATTTTGTTCCTGGCGCGGGAGTTGGTGCAGGAGGAAGCCGACCGATCGGCGATCACCAACGCAAGCCCATGGATCATGGCGTTCATCTTCGGACTGTTACACGGCTTGGGATTTGCTGGCGCTTTGGCTGACATCGGCCTGCCTGAAGATTCTTTGTGGGTAGCATTGCTGCTTTTTAATGTCGGCATCGAACTGGGTCAAATCGCCATCATCATGCTACTGGCGGCGGTGTTCTGGGTCTTGAGCAAGTACCGCGAAAACTTAACCCGCATCACCGCCTGGGGCATGGGGTCGCTTGCGGCATTCTGGACCATAGATAGGACCCTGGTGCTGCTGTAACCTACTGCTTTACCCACCGGGATCAACCAACAGGGGAAAACATGAACTACCGAATTCTGACCATCGCACTCACAGTGGCGCTCGCGGGTTGTGGAGACAACACCCAATCCGAACCAACTGCTGATATCGCTGCGACCCAGTCTTATGCCGATGAGCTGCGACTGGCCCTGGAAACTGCAACACCCGGCACTGTGATCACCGTTCCTGAGGGCACACACGTCTTCAAACGATCACTTACCTTGAACAGTGATGGCGTGACCATCCGCGGCGCCGGTATGGACAAAACCATCCTGAGTTTTAAGGGGCAGGTTGCAGGCGCCGAAGGGCTATCGGTTAACGCCAGTGATTTCACCATCGAAGACATCGCGATCGAAGATACCAAGGGTGATGCGCTGAAGGTGAACGAAGGCAACAACATCGTCATCCGCAATGTGCGAACAGAGTGGACCAATGGCCCGGATGTGAACAACGGCGCCTACGGCATCTATCCGGTCCAGACAACCAATACCCTCGTGGAAGGATCGGTCGCAATCGGCGCCAGTGACGCAGGCATTTACGTGGGCCAGTCCCAACACGTGGTGGTGAGAAACAACCGCGCCGAATTTAACGTTGCCGGGATTGAAATCGAAAACACGATTCACGCGGATGTGTACGACAACGTCGCCACCAACAACACCGGTGGAATCCTGGTCTTCAACATGCCGCAGATACCCCAACGTGGGCACTCCACTCGGGTCTACGAGAACGAAGTGTTTGCCAACAACACCGCAAACTTCGCGGCACCAGGCACCGCTGTTTCAGGTGTTCCCAAAGGCTCGGGGGTGATTATCAACTCCAATGACCGGGTCGAAATTTTCAACAATCGCGTCCGTGACAACGACACGGCGAACATCCTTATCTCCAGCTATTTCAGCGCCAACTATGCCGGTCAGCAGGAAGTAGCGGATGAATTTGATCCTTACCCCGAAGAAATCTACATCTACGACAACGATTTCTCCGGCGGCGGCGACGCACCGGGCAGTGATTATCTGGTGGCGGTCCGCGATGCCGTCTATGGACCTGATGGCGCCTATCCGGACATCATCTGGGATGGGATCATCAATCCAGACAAGCCTGCTGAGCTCGCCATTATCTGTGTGGCCAATGGAGAAGCAGAACTTCTCGATATCGACACCGCCAACGAATTTGCCAATCCTTCAGTAGATATGTCCCGCCACAATTGCGAGGTCGACAAGCTGACACCGGTTAGCCTTGGCGCGCACTGATTCTAGTCCGCCAAGGCCAGCCTTTCTGGCTTTGGCGGTCTGTGTATCAATCGGCTGGTTGTTGTCCGGCTGCGGGGTTGAGCAACCGGCACGATTTGCCTCCACTGAGTACCCCGGGCAGCTGTCCGCCTGGCGGGTAATCGATTCTGATCTGCAGGTGATCAATCGTGATCACACGCTCATCTACGATTTAGCCTCACCGCTTTTTTCCGACTACGCCGGAAAATTGCGCACGTTGTCCCTACCCCCAAACACCCATGCAGAATTCGCGGCTTTCGAGAGCTTTGAGTTTCCCGTGGGCACGGTGGTCTCAAAGACGTTCTATTATGAGCCTGGCGCTAACGGTACGGTGCGAACAACCGGGCAAGGTCCGCTGCCGTCGGCTGCGGCACGTCCCATTGAAACCCGATTGCTGGTTCGCCAGGCTGAAGGCTGGGATGCCCTGCCCTATATCTGGCGCGGGGATGACGCCTATTTGAGTATTACAGGTGGATTGTTGGAGTTGGCCACGGAGTCTGGGGATGTTCTGAACTATCTCGTTCCCAGCAAGAACCAATGCGCATCGTGCCATGCAACCAATCACACCACGGGTGATCTTCAACCCATCGGCTTGAAAGCACGTCACCTGCACAAAAGCCATTTTGCAAAGGAGACAAACCAGCTTACCTTGCTGGAGACACGCGGTTGGCTGACAGGTTTACCGCCACTGGAAGAGGTTCCGAGCAACGCCGACTACACCGATGGTGCGACGTCACTCGACCACCGAGCCAGATCATATCTCGATATCAACTGCGGCCACTGCCATAACCCCGCAGGTGCCGCGGATACCTCGGGGCTGCTGCTGGACTATCAGGATCATGATGCGGGTAGCCTCGGCTACTGCAAACCGCCCATCGCAGCGGGTCGCGGTTCTGGAGGGCGCATGTTCAGCATCGTTCCCGGGCAGCCAGACGCATCTATCCTGACGTTCAGAATGGCGAGTTCAGACCCCGCGGTGATGATGCCGGAACTCGGTAGAACTCTGGTACACACTGAAGGTCTTGCGCTGATCGACGCGTGGGTGGCGAGCCTGTCTGGCGAGTGCCGCTAGATCAAGGACACTAGCTATTGGCGGCCGATTGTAACCGCCTCTATCAGATACGGCCCTTCGGTGTTGATACCTTCCTCCAGCGCAAGCACAAACTCATCTGCCGTTGTAGCCCGACGCCCTGGTACACCGTATCCCTTGGCAAGCGACACCCAATCAATGTCCGGTTCGGTCAAATCGAACATCGACGCCGCTCGTTCCCCGATCGCATTCACCCCGAGACGTAAGTACTCCACCTCCAGAATGTTGTAGGCGCGATTGGAATAGATGACGGTTACGATGTTGGCTTTTTCGCGCGCTGCGGACCACAGGTATTGCAAGGTATACCCCGCACCGCCATCACCCAGTAGCGCAAACACAGGCCGATCAGGACACGCGATCGCAGCGCCGAGCGCAGCCGGACCACCCTGCCCAATGCTGCCGCCAGTAATGTTCAACCAGGAGTGGCGCACAGCCTTCTGCAACGCGGGATAGGCTGCTCGCCCACCACCAGAGTCAGTACTGATAATCGCCTGGTCTGGCACAAGTGCGGCAAGCGCCTGGCTGATTGTCTCGCCATTCAGCTCGCCTTCCGGCAACGGTGGTCGCGGGCTCATCGTTACAGTATTTGGACTGTCGGGCGCATCCAGCGCATCAGCAACGCGTCGCATTCCCGCAGCCACATCTTCATTGCGTCCGCCGAGGCGCACCACCTGACAGCCCACCGGCACAAGGTCACTGGGGGTGGTCGGGTAAGCAAAAAAACTGACCGGGGCTTGCGCACCCGCAAGGACAAGATATTCGACGCCTTCTAATCGCGCCATGACATCCTCGGGAAAGTAAGGCAGCTGATCCACAGGAAAAAGCCCGGGACCGGCCTCTATTCGAGCAGCAAAGGTCGTAGCAAGCACCTGACAGCCTGTTGCTTTGGCGATACGACCTGCCTGTTGCACGCCATCAGCACTGAGGGCATTCCCATCAAGAAGTAAAAGTGCGTTTGCTCCACCTCGGCCCAGCCCGTCAACGGCCTCAATAACTCCATCGTTGGTAACGTCATTATAGGTGCGCGTCAGGCGTCCGCCGGTGACCGCATGACCATTTCCCCACGCGCAGTCCGCAGGCACAATCAACGTTGATATATTGCCAAGTCCGCGCGGATTCGCTGCAAGTGCAGCTGCCACTGCGTCACGGGCATCCTGCCCGAGGCCTTCAGAGGTCTCCGAAGATCTGATCCAGGCGGATACCCCCGATGCGATGTCCTTGATATCTGAAGTAAGTGGCGCGTCGAAGTGCTGGTGGTAGCCAGCATGGTCTCCCACGATGTTGACCACCGGGCTGGATGCCCTTCGTGCGTTGTGCAGGTTGGCGATGGCATTGCCCAAACCGGCTCCCAGATGCAATAGCGTACATGCAGGTGTTTCCTTCATGCGCGCATAGCCGTCAGCCGCGCCCGAACAAACGCCTTCAAACAAACAAAGTATCGGACGCATCTCACCGACAGCATCTATGGCTTGTACCATATGCATCTCGGAGGTGCCTGGATTTGTAAAACAGGCGTTGACGCCTGCAGCGGTTAACCCGCGGATCAGTGACTCTGCTCCGTTCATATCCCACCCCAACCTGGATGCCGCAAGCTTACACTATTTGCAGCGGAGACATTTCCGTTAAAATCTGTCTATGCAAAACGAAAACTCATCTCCCCAAATTGTTGTGCCAGGCGAACGTACCCGGTGCCCGCGTCAGACCGTGATCCCGGATTGGATCGACTACAACGGTCATTTAAACATGGCGTTCTATAACGTCATTTTCGACAAAGGCGTGGATCATCTATACGACCATCTTGGCATCGGCGCGGAATACGCGCAGAGCGGCGTTGGCTCCTGTTTCACACTCGAAGTCCATGTTCACTACCTCAATGAACTGTCACTGCATGACGAAGTGGAAGTCCACTTCCAACTTCTCGATTTTGATGAAAAACGCGTGCATTTTTTCGAGCAGATGTACCACACTGGCGAAGGTTATCTGGCAGCAACCAGCGAACAGATTGGACTGCATGTCGATATGACGACGCGCAGAGCAGCCCCGTTTCCAGCCGACGTACTCGCACGCCTGGAAGAACTGAAAGCGGCCCACCAGACTATCGAAGTGCCTTCTGAGGTGGGTCACATAATCGGCATCAAGAAGAACTGAACCCCATGCGACGCATTCTTGCGGCTGCGATCAGCCTTCAACTTGCGCTCAGCGCTCTCGCCGTCACAGCCGAGCCTCTGGCCAGAATTCACTTCTACGGTGCGCCTGCGCAAGATCCCGGGATGTGGTCCGCGGTTGGCATCGAGACAGTGGTCTGCGCCGATTCTCTGGCCGCTTGCCTGGATGAGGCCAAGGACGCATACCTTGCGTTCTCCGAAGACTCCATCACCCGGGTCAGCGAAGCTCTGGAATCCCCTGGCGCAGCAACGCTGAAGGGCATTGTGGTCTTTGGCACATCGGCCGAGATCAAACACCGGATCAAACCGATCAAGGGTGCGCCCCCAGTTCTGTTTCTAGTGCCGCAGGCAGCTGAACGCAACACCATCGTACCGGCTCGACGACTAACGTACCGCCTGCAAAACAAAGGTACAAACGCAACGCTGATATTTGTCGCATCTCTGGAATCTCATCCGATACATCGAGACATTGTGCTCAGGTTTATGGGTCACAAAACCGAACGCGGCGATTTCAGCGAGTTATTGGAGGCGCATCTCAAGTGGCGCAATCCTCCGCTGAACAACAATGAGTATCGCCAGCAATTCAAGTACCTGAAATCTTTTCCTGTCACGCAACGTGTGCGCAACCTGTTTACGTTCTTCTTTCGTCGCGAGCCCTACCTCATCAAACAATGGGCCTTCCGCCGCTATACAGCTTTCGATCTGCTCGCGTATCGCGACGACCACGCACCCAATGCACAGCACATAACCCTGAAGAACCTGCGCGGGCAGGAATTCCATCTGGACTTGTCCGTGTTTGCTGAATACGAGCCCGTCATCATCGTGGGGATTGATGACGAGACCAACATGTATCGCTTTCATTGGTTCTACAAAACTCTGCTGGAGTACACATGGCAGGATGCCCAGCAGGATTTGTCCATCAGATCGCTGGGACCCGCGTTGCACTTTCGCAAAGCGCTGCCAGAAGAGCTGTTCGTTCCCCTGCTCCTGCGTTCAGCTATCCCTCTCAACGGCATCACCTTTTCTGATGCGAATCCACTCGCCGCGTTCAAGAACCTGCCCGTCGCCATCCAGGAGGTCATCACTCGGGACAACAACTGTGTCTATTGCCATGCCATGGGTGACCGCACCCCGCGCGCCCATCACATGCGCGCCGACACAGGTGGACCACAAGGTGGATACGGTCTCCCCCTGGTGGACTATGCACCGGAGGTCATGCGCGAATTTCTCCGCAATCAGACCCACGTGGCCAACACCATTGGAATGAGCCCGAACGAGGTTAAAGCAGAGAAACTGGATGAGTTTGAAGCGTGGGTTCTGTCAGGTGCACCCACGCCCTGACCCAACACTATCGTACGCGCACCCGGTAGCGAACTGAATACGTTGGGATAACCCCTGGAGAAGCGCCTGCCAGTGTACCCGTGGGTGCGATGCGTAGATGCGTTACCTGCGGGTCAAAATCGAGTGCCGCAGGAGGGACATACGTGAACGTAGCGGCGTTGTCGTCTGAATAGGAAACTTGAGTTGCCGGGAGCCATGTCAATCCTGAAGCATTAGGCGTGGTCCCATCGATAAACACCACCGCGTTTCCCGCTCCATCCAGATCGCCCACAAATAGCTCGGTCTCACCAGCGATGGGGAACACCATAGCGACAGAATCGGTATCCGCGGTGCCAGCACCCTGATTGGTAACCTGAACCGTTGTATCGATTTCAGCTCCAGGGAGTGACTTTGGGTTGGTGACGCTGACACCATCAGTCACCGTGACAAGAGACTGTGCCAGAACGATATCCGGGAACGGGCGCCAATCGAACCCCTGAGAAAATGCCATCTGGCTGACGTCTTCGGCGATGTGACTGCGTTCCGGGTCGTTATCCTGATCCTCGTCCACATGCTGCGACAGAGCGGTTCCGTTAATCCCGCAACGTCTCAACCAACCGCCATTGTTACCGGCGCGGGAGTTTTGCGATCCAACCGCCAGCGGGGTCGCGCCAAAAGCCGCGTTGTAAGCAACCGGGAAACATCCGTTGTCGTAGCCGGTCACGGCATTGTCCACACGCCGACTATCGTAGTCGATGCTGTTACCTAAAACGTCGGTCAACACACCGCGCAAACCTGACGGGAATACCAGATAACCCACGCGTTCCGCACTGGCGACAACCCCATCATCTGCCTCTGCCCGTTCCAGCGCTACCTGCACGCTTGCAGCATTGAGATTTTCAACCGCCACGGTGAGCCAGGGCACCAGGGGCGTGCTGGGATCCGGATCAGGATCACTGTTGTTTGTGGTTTGCAGATGGGTCAGAAATGCGGGGGCTTGTGCGTAAGTTTGCGCAAAGTTGACCGTCGCCCAGCCCTGTGGGCCCCCTACGTTGGCTGCTCTCTGTACCTGTATTGTGTCCGTAAAACCCGCTTCGAATTGAGTTCCGTCCTGCAACTGATGTTCGCCAGGCACCACGGCGATGTAGTCGATTGTCATAGAAACATGTGCACCGGGGCTACCGGGCGGCTCAACCTGAGCGGCTTCAAATCCGTTTGCGGTCACGTTGCGTATTCGAATTGCTGCTGGATTAGTACCGGGCTCGGTCGGTTGCGTCAGAACAACGGGCACGCCTTCCATCGGCGACGGAAAAAACACCGAGGTGAATGTGAGGCTGGCACCTGCCGTCGCTGAAAGGTTCGCGTTGTCCGCTTCCCAGTTCCCAGCACCGAGGGAGCCGTCAAATGGCTGTGAGAACAAAAGCAGCGCAGCTGTCTCATTCGTGTGCGAACGCTCAGTATCACCAGCGCGATCCTCATCGACGGTTAAACCCACGCTGTTTGTGGCCAGCGAGCAGCGTCTGAGCCAACCCCCATCACCACCATTTCTGGTGATCTTGTGTGCCAGGACAACCGGGTTGGGATAACCGGCATTGAAGTTTACGGTGCGGCAGAGGTTGTCCCATCCCTGCACGTTGTTGGCAGAGCGCAGCGCCTCAATGTTTATCGCATTGGCGGCGTTATCCGTTACGGTAGTCACGGTCGGCTGCATGACAAGGTAAGCGACACTTTCTGTATTTGGTGTAACACCAACGCTGGTTTCTGAACGCTCTAAAGCAATTTGCGCGGTCGTTGTGCCGACATTGCGCGACACTGCCGTAACATATGGATTGGCGACCGCGCCCGGCACCAAGGGGCCATTGTTGTTGGTCTGAGTCTGCAGAAGCAGTACCGGATTGGCGGGGAACGTGTTGGCAAAATTCAACGTCGACCAGGCCGCACCGGGGACATTGCGCCCCTGGTGGTTGGAGATTGCAACGGAACCCGCCTCCACCACTGCCCCCGACGGCAGCGTGTACGTACCAGGCTCAATCGCCAGATATTGAACCGTAGTTGCTGTGGTGAGCCCATCCTCACCCTGCGATTCAAACTGTTGCAGATCAAACCCTGTAGTCGTCACGTTGACCACCCGCAGTGCGGCGGGATCTGAGTTATCCGACGTGGCCAGAACAAAGACGAGCGGCGGCGTCGCGTAGACCTGCCTGAAGCTGACCTGAGTAAACGAGCCCGAGGTGGGAACGGGAGCGTTGAGAGTGGCTTGTGCAACCCGCAGGCGCACACCGTGCGCATCGGCACCCACTAAGGAAGCGATCAGCCCGACAATGAAGCAAACCGCGCCTAAACGTGTACCGATAGCAGGCTCCTGGTTACTTTACGCCGCGTCTGCAGCCCTTAGTAACCCTCGAGTTCACCATAGCGGTTGCGGTGATAGTTCACATCACCAAAGGTTTGCTCTGTGACCGCAGCGCGCTTGATAAAAAAGCCGATATCAAATTCGTCGGTCATACCGATGCCACCATGCATCTGGATACCTTCGCGTGAAACCAGATTAAAGGTCTCGCCGACCTTCGCCTTGGTCAAGCTGGCAAGCTTTGCTACTTCCTCGGCAGCTCGGCCCTCATCCAATGCTGTGAGCGCTTCGAGTACACAGGATTTTGATAACTCAATCTCGCAGAACATGTTTGCAGCCCGGTGCTTCAGCGCCTGGAAGGAACCGATAGGCACACCAAATTGATTGCGCTCTTTCAGATATTCAACGGTACGTTCGAAACATTCCTGCAAGCTGCCAAGCATTTCAGCTGACAAACCGATGCGAGCGATATCCAGAGCCTGGTCCAACGTATCTGCCGCACCTCCGGCATCACCGATGAGCGCACCCTCTTCAACCTTAACGCCGCTTAGGGTGACGTTTGCTGCGTTGCGTGAATCGGCCATTTTGGTACGCACTACTTCAACGCCATCAGCGTCCCGGGGCACCAGAAACAGAGAAATACCATCACGACTGTTACCGTCGCCTGCCGTGCGGGCAACAACAATCAGTTGGTCAGCTACATGGCCATCAAGAACAAACGTCTTCTTACCATTCAGCACGTAACCGCCATCTGCCGCTTCTGCGGTGGTGGCGATATTGAAGGGGTTGTGTCGATGGCTTTCTTCCAGAGCCAACGCGAGCAGCAGCTCGCCGCTGGCAACTCTGGGTAAAAGATCCGCTTTTTGCGCATCACTACCAGCCAGATTGACCAGCGTTCCGCCTACCCAGACGCTGGCGAAGAGTGGACTGGCCGCAAGCGTACGTCCGGTTTCTTCGGTTACTACGCCAAGACCCTTGTATCCAAACGCAAGTCCGCCATGTTCCTCAGCCCAGGGAATCGCAGCCCAGCCCAGTTCCGCCATGGATGCCCATGTCGCTCGATCAAAGCCATCTGCGTTGTCATCGTCGCGAAGCGTACGCAGCTGGGCAATCGGCGCGCTGTTTGTGCAAAAGTCTTTTGCACTGTCTTTCAGCATGGTCTGTTCTTCGTTGAGTATCATTGGCATTGGTACAAGTCCCCTATTCTTTTGCCAGAATCAAACACACTATCAAATCAAAATGACGCGCGATTGTCGAGGATTGCGACGCGCTTCGACGACGGCAAGCCTTGTTCTGCCCATGGCGAAGACGCATGCTTCCAGTGACAGAAAATCTGCGACGGATGGCGATCAAATCAAGTGACAGCGGCAAGTCGGTTCTCCCTTAACAATCCAGACCTCAGTCCGCGTCGCGTAGGTCAAATTGCCGTGCCCATTGTTGCCGGGGTGCTTGCCACCAATCTGATGACCGTGATCGATGCGCTGATGGTTGGCCAGTTGGGAGACGCCGCCCTCGGCGGTGTTGGCATTGGCGGCCAGCTTTTCTTTCTCTGGTTGGCGGCTGCGCTGGGGCTGGGCGCGGCTGTACAGGCAATGGTGGCACGGCGGGTCGGGGAGAAACGCCTTGAGTCCGTCGGCTTGCTGTTAAACGGCGGAATTGCTCTGGCCTTCACCGCCAGCGGTGTTTTGATCATCGCCGGTTACAGCACCCTTCCAAGTCTGTTTCTGCTCATTAACAGTGACGCCGAACTTGTTCAGGCCGGCACGGCTTATCTCGATTGGCGTCTTCCATCTTTGCTGATCCTTGCGATTAACGTTGTCTTCCGGTCCTACTGGGTGGGTATCAATCGCGCCCTGGTACCGATGATTGCGATCATGGTGCTGTCAGTTGCCAACGTCTTGTTCAACTACGTATTCATTTTCGGCAAGTTTGGCGCCCCCGAAATGGGGGTTGCGGGCGCTGGTTTCGGCAGCACGCTGGCAACCGCCGCAGGTCTGATCGTTTACGTCACTTACGGATTTCGTGAAGCTGTCAGATATGGCTTTCTACGTGGTTTGCCAGACCACGCAGCCCTCCAGACCCTTATCAAACTGGCCATCCCGGACAGCCTGCGCCAGGTTCTCTTCTCAGTTGGTGTTGTGGGCATGTATCTCTTGATCGGCCTCATGGGTACGCCTGAACTGGCGGCATTCCATGTGGTGATCAGCATCTGCCTGGTTGCGTACATGCCCCACAACGGGCTTGCGGGTGCGGCAACCACACTGGTCAGCGAATATCTGGGCCGCAACGATGCAAAAACTGCAGCTGACTGGGGCTGGATGACTTCCGTCTTGAACCTCGTTCTACTCGGTCTGATAGGTGCTGTGATCGCATGGTTCGCAAAGCCCATATTAGGACTTTTTCTTGTCGATAGTGAGACTCTGACAATCGCCATTGTGCCTTTGCAACTCGCTGTATTTGCCCATGTCCTGGATGGCTATGCGCGGGTCCTCGGTGCGGCATTTATCGGTGCGGGTGCGACGGCGACCGCCATGAAATTGGCGATTATCCCCCAATGGGTGCTGCTGATACCGGGCCTCCTGATGGCCGTGTTTCTCGACTGGACCCTCACTCAAGCTATGTGGGTTTTTCTTTCCCACACCGCCATCGCGGCACTCATTTCAGCTTATTTCTGGCGTCGGGGTGACTGGCACTCGATCAAGGTCTAAGTCCCAATCTGATGCAGTTCTCAGCGTTGCTTGCAGGGGGTACGTCCCGAAACTACAAGACGCTTACATTCCATACATGTCCGAAGCAGCCTAAATGCGACGAAGTTCATAAAATTCCTGTGTACTGTGTTGGATGTTGTTTTGACTACTCCGTTACTAAAAATAGTCGCCTTTACGGCATTTCTGCTGAGCCTGGCTGTGGTCCTTCCTATGGTTGAGAGCGGGGTTCGCGCAGATGACGCTGGCATCGAAGTCGACACAGTTACAGTAGGGAACATGGCCAATTCGGGAAGTCTGGCCATGGACGCTACGCTGCGCAGCCCAACGGGAGAAGTAAGTAGTACCGTTGGGGCTGCGCCGACTCAATCGCAAGCCGCTGCAACCAGCATCTCTGGCATCGACCTGTCTGAATTTCTTGTCCTAATTCTGGGTCTAGTTGGGTTAATCTGGGTACGAAAACACGTTCAGTCGCTCTAGAGGCCGTATTGCCCGACATCCCAGCGCTTAGCCGCAAGGCCGAAACATACCTTCAAACCACTCTGCCTGACGCGCGCCTTGAAAAAACCCACATCGAACTCATTCCTGAGATCGAACTATTACTTATCAATGCAGACTATCAGACAGGTCCACTGGAACCCGAGGTTATGCACGCGGTCATCGCTCGGCCAGCCTATTGGGCATTCTGCTGGGGCAGTGGCGTTGCCCTCGCCCGCTGGATTCTGGATCACCCGGAAACAATCAAGGGTCGCCCGGTGGCCGATGTTGGGTGCGGTTGTGGTGTCGTAGCGATCGCCGCAGCCATGGCCGGAGCAGACGTCATCGCCTGCGATATTGATCCTCATGCCCTTGCTGCCACCGAAGCAAACGCCGCGCTTGCCGGGGTGGATCTCACGCTGGCGAGTGATGTGGCTGAGCTACCTCGGGCGCTTGAACATATTTACCTGGCCGACGTTCTGTATGACCGCACAAACTTCGGCTTGCTGAAGGTCTGTAAACCGCATACCCGAGAGATAATCGTCGCCGACAGTCGGGTTGCTGACGTTGAGGATCCAAGCTTCGAAAAATTTCACGCCATGCACGCGCTGACCCAGCCCAACCTCGGCGAATTTGAAGAATTTAAAACGGTGAGCTTCTTCCGCTGGCAAGTCTGATACCAGGTTGCTGAATTCCATTCACTACAACCCCTCAACCCGGCGGTGTAAACCCGCCTTGTGCTTCATACAAAGCGATCATCAGTTCAGAAGAGCGGGCTTTCAAAATTGCTCGCTCGGTACGAAAATCGACTCCGCTCAGCCATGCCCGAGCCGATTTCATGTCTCTGAAACTCAAAACCACCATGTCTTCCCACGCCTTGGCCGCCGACAGCATTTTTGGTTGCGTCCGATAAACATCAACAACTTGTGAAGCCGAAAACAGATCACGCAGCCCGCGCAGGACATCAAGTTGTTCGTTTTCGGATGAGGTAACAAGGACGACCAGCCTGACCGACCCGCCATCGGGTGCCCCGAACAGATCGTAGCTGCCAAGCTTCGTTTCGACAAACTCAGGGCCATCAACACGTTCCCGATATTCTGCATCGGTCAGCACTCTGGCCGCGTCACTGGCTGCTCTGAGCCCCCAGATCAACAAGCTTTCCCTTTGATCTGACCTTCGCCCTTCAAGCATGTAAACCAGCCGCAGATTCTCAACGAGAGTGCTTTCAACTTCACCGAGATCTTCCGCCAGCGCATCAGCGTAAGCTTGGGATTCCTGGCTGGTATAAAAATCGAACACGACAAACGGATCGTCGCGCCGTGGATCTAAGAACGCGAGTTGCGCAACACCCGACCCAATCCAGAAATACAACAGCACCACAAGAAGAAGAATTCCAGTCAAAGCTGCGACAAACAAGCGCACGTTAGAACTCAACCGTTTCTCCTGCTCTTTCGACCAAGCACATCTCTCTCGACAACCCAATCATTCGACTTATGATCAGCGCGATATTCTAACATCGCTACGCTAGCACCCAAAAAGGCGGCAAGTTAATCTTGCACGTTGATTGAGTAGGTTTTTTTGAATAAGTTGTTTGGATAAGTTGTCTGAAAGGTCCCGACCTATTTTGAGCGAACTACATCAACACACCATCACAAGCCAGGATCTGCGCCTCAATGTCATCGAAGCGGGGACCACCGACGGTCCTCCACTGCTGTTTCTACATGGTCTTAGAGACAGCGCGCACGCGTTGCTGCCAATGGCCAGCAAACACCTGTCTGCATACCGCCTGTTGTTCCTGGAACACCGCGGTCACGGCAAGAGTGAGGTTACATCTGCCTACGCGATGCACAACTTTATTCTCGATGCATACGCGGTCGCTGAGCATTTTAACTGCTCGACGCTGGGTGTGTTCGGCCACAGCCTTGGCGGCCATATCGCTACCAAATTTGCGGCGCTTTTCCCCGAACGGGTTTCCGCGCTGATCGTTGCAGAAGGCTTCGGACCACCGACCCGACCTTACATGGGGGATGAAACTGCCGAGCTCGCCGCCTACAAGCAGTCGATGCTCTCCCGTACGCAACGTCCACCTTCAAGAGTTATCCCGGACCATGCGGATGCCACGCGCCGCTTGTTGCGGAACAACCCGCGCCTCGACCCCGACAGTGCCGCAGACCTCGCTCCCCATTTGGTGCGCCCCGTTGAAGGTGGCTACGCGTGGAACTGGGATCCGGTGGCCAACTCTGTGTTTGTTGGCACCAGTCACGAAGAAAACAAAAAGTTCTGGCGACACGTCACCGCGCCGACATGTGTCATCAGCGGCAGCCTCTCGTACGAGTATTGGGGCAGCCAATTCTCAGAAGACGGTTTCGACGGTAGATTTGCCGAAGGTGAGATGGAGACGCGGGTTGCAGAATTTGCAAACGCCGAGCATCACTGGTTTGATCGCTCAGGACATATGGTGCACTACGATGAACCTGATCGCCTTGGGGAATTGTGCGCCCGCTTTTTCGGACAACATTTACACACTGAACGCTAGCACCGTTAGCGTCCACGTTTTGGAGGGGAACTCAATGTCTGACGTAATTACGACCGATCTCACACAATTTGACGGCGCGCAAATTGTAGCCGACCTGAACAGGCTTCTGCGTCTGCGTACAACACCTATCGGTATGAAACTCTTCGAAAAAACCGAGGATATGGAGGCTATTCCCCGCATCAGAAGACCCAAAGACGTACACACAACAGACCAGATCGTCGGTCAGGCTTCGCGCAATGGCTGGACCGTTGGCATTACCGCCGCCGATCTGGTTGGCGCACAGTGTTCTACTGTGATCGGTCTGCACGAACGCAGCGAGGAATGGCTATCTGGCGATCGTATGACCGGCGTCTGGTACGGCACCCAGGAGGACGCAGCCGCGCACCAGGCTGCTATGGACGTTGTACCATCAGGTCGTTTTACCGCCATGGCAGTAAGCCCGCTCGCTAGCGGGCGCCTCAACCCACCGGATATCTGTCTGATCTACGCAACTCCGGCTCAGATGATTTTGTTCATTAACGGTTTGCAGTGGACAGGCTACAAAAAGCTGGAATGGGGGTGTGTCGGCGAGTCCGCTTGTGCCGATTCGTGGGGCCGTGCGTTGGCCACTGGCGAACCAAGTCTCTCGCTGCCCTGTTTCGCGGAGCGGCGCTACGGCGGCGTGATGGAGGATGAGCTGCTCATGGCGATACCGCCACACTTCCTGCCTAAAATTATCCAGGGATTGGAAGCACTTTCGAGCAACGGGTTGCGCTACCCGATACCGCAGTACGGCGTAAACAACGACGTCCGCGCGGGTATGGGCGTCAGCTATTAAAGCGCGTCTGCAACTCACAAACCCATAAGCAAAGCTGGGAGTAATCCGTGGAACTGTACGAAGCGATGTCGACGCTCAGAGCCGTGCGCCGACTGAAACCCGATCCGATACCCGTCGATGTGCTTAACCGCGTCCTCACGGCTGCCACCTGGGCGCCGACGGGTGGCAATCACCAATCATGGCGAATTATTGCCGTGACAGATCCGGCGAAAAAGCAGGCGCTGGAAGATCTCTATCGACCGCACTGGGAGGGCTACATACCCGGCTACGAAGCCCACATGGCTTCCATGCCCCCGGATCAGGCCGAGAGCTCCCGAAAAGCCCTCGCCTCGGGTACTTATCTCGCAAACCATTTGCATGAAGCACCGGTAATCTGTGTGTTCTGCTTCAACTTATCCCACATCACCGTGACCGATGCAGAGCTCAATCGCACATCCGTGGTTGGCGGTGGCAGTATTTACCCTGCGGTACAAAACCTGCTGCTCGCAGCCCGCAGCGAAGGGCTGGGATGCGTTTTAACCACGTTGCTGTGCATGGAAGAGGAACGGATTAAACCTATCCTTGGCATCCCTGACGACTGGCATACAGCGGCGCATGTGCCACTCGGTTACCCGGTTCTGGGTGGACACGGTCCGATCAGTCGCCGTCCAGTTGAAAAGATGGTGAGTTTCGACTCTTTCTAGGGTCAGGAAGCTTTAACATGCGCAAGGTAAAGCTGACTGCGTGTATCATTTTGTTTTTAGCGGTTGCGGCCAACTACAACTGGGTCCATGCCGCTATCGTTTACGGGGCAAGCACGGGCACATGCGATACCGATAAGCTCGCAAACGCCAAACTCAGAGTCCAGTCTCTATTCGGTAGTGTAGAGAGTGACCCCTGGATTCGCTGCCTGGAGCAACCCACCCTGGGATTAGGTCACATTATCGGTACAACCCATTTCGCACCGGGTTTACCTGCAGTGATTATCCTCTCTTCTGAAGGCAACCACCTGGACGTCATTGCGCACGAATGGGTGCACGCCGAGTACGCCCGCAGGGTTGGTGTTCTCTATCGGACCTACGCTGTCCCCACCTGGTTCGACGAAGGACTTGCCATGCAGGTGGACCATCGCAAAAGTTACGACCTGTCTGTCGTAGCGAGCCTGAGTGAAAGATACGCTCTTGGTGAAGTCGAGAAAGTCGGCGGTTTCTTCCAACCCGGTGAGCAGGGTCGGTTGCACTACGCGTGGGCACGTTGCGCAGTGGCTACCTGGCTCACCACCCATAGCTGGCGCGAAGTGCCTGAAACACACCCACAGTGTTCAGCACTTTCTACACAACCCCTTACCCGCTGAACCGCATACGTTCGATCTCAGCTCTGACGTTCGGACACTGTGCCGGTATCAGTGTTCTGTCTCACCAAGGTGCGGCCGGATGCAGAACCGTAAGCTAGTGTCCTGTCTCGTTAATTCGTTGAATTATGATGAGCCCAGAAACGTCAAGAACAAGGCGTTTCCCGCCGCTCATGTCGGGACATTAGCAAGGGGAACAACGCGGTTATTGGGGTTTCTGGGCCACCCGAAGGGCGGGTCCCGCAAGCCCTGTGGCGTCGTTGTGCCTCTAGGAAAGGTACCCGACCTGTCCGTCGAGACACGCCTAGCCACAGACCTTGCGGGACGCGTCATAATTCAACGAATTAACGAGACAGGACACTAGGGCGGCCCAGCTGGTTTCAACTAAGCTTAAGCTATGAAGCCTCAATTGGCCGACGATCGCGCAATGTGATGTAAGCCATCAGTAAGATGATTAGCAGCCACGCTACCGGCTCAGATGTTTCTTGTTCGTCGTCAAACTCAAGCCCGCTGTGCGTTTTCAAAGCCTGCTGTTCCTTGCGCTTTAAGATTTCCCACTGCGAAGGCGCTTCGACCACAATATAGGCCGTGCCCGGTAAGAGCACCTGCTTTTCCCTCGCTGCCTTCAACCATTGTGCACGCCGCTCCTCCACAACCGCAGGATTCAAATTATCCTTGCGACGATCAAACCACGTTTCAGCCTGGCGCTGCCAGTTCGCGCTGGTACCATCGCTTGCGGCTAAAGAAATCTGCACAAATCGCTCCGTCCTGGGGTGAAATACTTCAATGTCAGAAATTGTCGAGCTATTCACAAGCGTTGTGCCTTCACCTCGAACCGCTGTCATACGGTCGTTGTGCTTCAGGAGAAGTATCTCTGGTCGGCGTTCAGGATCACAAGCCCGCGCGACGCAATGGAGTTGCAATGAGCCGCCGACCAGGCTGTACCACGTTACCGTATCCGGACTCAGGGTTTCGAACGCATGTAACGCAACATCTCCGCTTGCTTTATCGGCCCAATCTCCTTCGCTGATCACCACAAAAATCGGGTAACGATTCTGTTCACTCGTAACCTCCGCAATATGCGCGCGTTTGAGCGCAGCTTCCATCCAAAAGTTTCCGCCCGCAGGTGCCTCTGCCGCTTTGATAGCCTCTGCTAGTTCTGCTGCGGAATTCGGTATTGGCTGTAGCGGGCTGGTGCGCCCACTACTCAGCCGCGCCGCCGTGACCCGATAGTCTTCAACATCAAGTTCTGCCGCTAAAGTGCGAATGCGGTTAGCCATCGCACCCAGGTTATTAGATTCCGCCAGATCCGCATCTGCTACGATGTGCAGATAAGGTATGCGCCGAATCAAGTACTCGCTCATATCTGAAGATACTCGGCCATCGGTAAACAACAAACGTACGGCACTATCCGCCACAAGCTTGTCTTCCACAAAGCGAAGTTCTCTGAGCAGACTCGGGTGCGGGGAAAATTCTATCTGCACCTCTCTGACACCCTTTGCCGGAAAGGGATACACACGAAGTTCTAACGTATTGTCGCTGACGTAGTGGAGTAAGGCAGGATCGCGCCGGAACTCCGTGATCTTCTCAAACACCCACAAAGCCGTTTTGCGATCAAACAGGCGACCGTCAACCCATTGATCTCCAATCTTCAACTTCAAGCCGGTAACAAGCACCCCTTCCGGCACCTGCAGCTCACGTCGGTACAGCGTATGCACGTCCGAAGTCTGGTTTCTGAGCTTGAGACTGAGAACAACTTTGCTGCTGTCATCGATTTTGAGTTCATAGTCCTCCAGAACAACCTCGGTTTGCGGAGGATCCGATAGACGTTCTCGACGCATCCTTGCGCTCATAAACAGATCGGCATCCGGCAATACCTCGCCGGTAACGAGGTGATAGATCTTTTCAATTTTGGTATCCGTCAACACCATCTCGCCGAAGACAATTCGGTTGTAAAAAAGAGCAAGGTAAGGCATTTGTACGCCCGCCTTGCGGTCACGGAGCGACTCAAGGACTCGTGCGGAGCGTTTGAGTTCAGCTTGGGTTGGGGGCGCAGGTGACTGGGCGTAGTCATGGCTGTAGAAAAAATCCAGCGTTCGATTGATCGTGTGACGGTCAAAGACCGCTTGCGCGGTGAAATAGCTCGGCAGAACAAGGAAGCCAACGAGAGAAATTACGATGGCGGTCGATCTGCTAGAACTGGTTTTGACGTCAGCGAAGCTACGCAGCGTGACGCGCGTTTGAAAGATACCGAGAAGCAGGGGCGTGAGCATAAGGAAACCCAGCCCGACAGCGAGTACAGCAAACAAGGACAACGGTAAAAACGGCAGGAAAACCAGAAAAAAGTAGGCGATGAAAGGCCATATAGCACAACGAACAAAGAGTAAGGTTGTTTGGAATTGGCTCGGCACGCGCCTGATCAAAAGCACCAGTCCGTTCACCACCGCCATGACATATACGGACACATCCTGGAAGTCCGTCGGAAAAGGAATTTCTCGATTCAGCAGCAATCCTGCAATCGGCATTGCAAGGCCAAGTAACGCCGCAACGGCGTAGTACGCTTTAGGCTCTTCACCTAAAAGAAGATCGTACAAACCTCGATCGGCGATATGAATGAGCGCTGCGACAAAAACCACTACTAACAAAGAAGACAACAGAACTGTGAAGACGACGTCGATCTGTTGGGCCCACGCGGGCTGAACCAAGGCAACTACGAGATACCAAACAGTCGGCACACCCACCACCGTCAATACTGCAATCAACATTGCGCGCAGAGGTGCAACGTTGGCGCCGACACGTCTTACCAGCAACCACAAAGATAAAAAAGCAGCCGGCATCATCAGAGCGATGTTGTACTGTCCAACTTTACCCTCCTGCAAAATCCAGGGCTGCACACTGTTGGGGATAATGTCGTTCAGATTGAAAAGAAATGCCCACATATATCCCGCATGAGCCACCAACGACACCAACAATAGGTACCAGGGCACAGGCGATTGCCGGAGTAGCCAAAAGGTTGCTGCAACTAGATTCGCCACTAACAGACAAATTGCGTACAGGCCAAGCATCATCGCGACGGAGCGTTCTTGGTCGCTCGCCTCCCCAGCGATCAGCAACCAGCTGTACCAATTGAGTGAGAGGAGCACGCACTGGGGGAGCACAAATGCCCAGACCAACGTTTGTCCTGTAAGTCGATTCACATCAGCCATACGTGAGCCGAGGTCGTTCAACCCACCAGGACACCACAAGCAACAAAGTCAGGAACGTCAGCGTGCCGGTAATGACATGAGCTGAAGCCTGCCACACCTCTAATCCGACGATAGCCAGGCCTTTGTGCAGGTAAATCGCGGATAGCACCCGAATTGCATTGGCAACCAATGTGATCGGCCATGCAGCGATAAGCCACCACCCGGAAATGCCGTGAGTAGCGCGCCGTAGCGCGAAAAAAGCACACAGCAGGCAGAAGAAAGTGGTACCGCTGCAGCTTTCCCCAAGGATAAATCTGGTGCCATGTGTTGAACCAGCCAGCGTACTGACCAGCGAAAAGTGCCATTCCCCTAAGGCAAAGACTCCACTCGACAGGAACGAATGTACCAACCATCCGGTCGGGTAGATGAAGGCGAGCTTTAGTTCGTCGACTTCACGAAAAAGCAGCCGCAACAAGGCAAAGGTCACGAACATGGTGGCGATCGCAATCAGGTAACGTCCTGTCAATGGCGCTGAGGGCATGTTTGGCAGTGCGTGGTACTGGTGATTCTGACCTGATCACTGTAAAGCGCTAAGCTGGCCTCGACAATGGTCCAAGCAAAATTGCACGGTATTTGCTGATTTATTGCGGAGCGGTTATTGCGGAACGACTAATGAGGAAGAGCTAATGCGGAATAGTCGTTGCGAAAGAATAATTGTTGCGAAAGAGAAGGTGCACACCCATCTCGATTCGCACAGCCCGTCAGCTGCACCGCGTCATTTGTTGTTCATAGCGACGCGCCTGCACCGCTACTTTGTTCGCGTAACCTTTGATTTTGCTCGACTGTTTCCAAAAGCCTTTTCGATAACCGCTGACACCTGCGTAATAAGCAACGTACAGGTGATAGGCATCCGACTTGGAAATCCCAAGTTCTTTATGCGAGCGATGGTTGTACCAACCGATAAAGTCCATCGCGTCGGCAAAATTATCCCGGTCGACAAACCAACGGTCCGTTTCTGCCTCATAATCTTTCCAGGCTTCGTCCGTTGCCTGAGCGTAGCCGTAGGCGCTTGAGAGCCGGGTCCACGGAATGACGCCGATCAGGCGACGACGAGGAGGTTTAGCGTCCGCGACATAGCTCGATTCACGATGCACAAACGCCATCCCCACATGAACCGGTATACCCCACTTTCGGGCCGACTTTCTTGCCGCCTTCAACCAGCCTGACTTTTCGTCAAACACAGAGCAGAGGTTATTGGGCTTGCTGGGTGGATTTGCAGCGCAGCTGCCGAGCGCCACAAAGGTGGCCAGCAGCATCGCCCAGGCCAGCATCCGCATACACCAGCGGCGAAATTTACAAAGCAATGCCATGCTGGTTCAGGAAACTGATAAATTCGGCCTCATCCATCACTGGAATCTCCAATTCGGTGGCCTTGGTAAGTTTGCTGCCTGCGCCGGGACCGGCCACAACCTGAGTTGTTTTCGCCGATACTGAACCGCTGACTTTTGCGCCAAGTCCAACCAATAGTGCTTTGGCATCATTTCTCGGCATTTGTTCCAATGTTCCCGTGAGCACCCACGTCTGACCAGCCAGGCTTAGCTCTTCTGCACTTCGCTCCTCGATGGCCGGCCAGCGCACGCCAGCCTCCACGAGCCCGTTGACGACGGCAACATTCTCCTGGTCCGCAAAAAAGCGACTGATCTTATCGGCGACGATTGGGCCGACGTCGTCCACTTCTTCCAGGGATGCGACATCAGCCGACATCACCGCTTCGATCGTACGGAAGTGAGTGGCAAGATTAGCGGCAGTCGCCTCACCCACTTCGCGAATGCCTAACGCATAGATAAAGCGCGCAAGTGTGGTTTCCTTGCTCGCTTCCAGCGCATCTACCAGGTTCTGACCCGACTTCTGCGCCATGCGCTCAAGCCCGGCAATCGCTTCCACGTCCAGCCGGTAGAGGTCTACCGCTGTACTCACCATCCCCTGGTCGACAAACTGTTCTACCAACTTGTCGCCCAGCCCATCGATGTCCATGGCAAGGCGCGAAGCAAAGTGCTTCAAACCTTCTTTCCTTTGCGCCGGGCAAATATTGTGAGATGCACTGCATCGCGCAACCGCTTCATCCTCAGGTCTGATGATTTCGCTTCCGCAGGAAGGACAGAGGCTTGGCAGCTCAACTTCCGTTGCGTTCTTCGGTCGTTTGCTTTCGATGACCGACACAACCTGCGGAATCACATCCCCCGCACGGCGAATCATGACGGAATCACCGATGTGTAGATCAAGCCGACTGATTTCATCCATGTTGTGCAACGTGGCATTACTCACTGTGACACCGCCGACAAACACAGGAGTCAATCTCGCAACCGGCGTGATGGAGCCTGTCCGTCCGACCTGAAATTCGACATTTTCAACCACCGTCGTCGCTTCTTCAGCTGGGTACTTATACGCAATGGCCCACCTGGGTTTGCGCGTGACCGTGCCTAACTCCGCTTGAAGCCCCAAGTCATCTACTTTGACGACAACGCCATCAATTTCGTAACCGAGTGTGGCGCGCCGTGCCTCTATGTCCTGGATGTACGCCATCGCCTCATCCAGATTCCCGACCACCTTTACCAGCGGGTTGATGCGTAATCCCCACGCCGCAAACGTATCGACAACCTCTTTTTGCGATGCGGGTGTCCAGTCACCCTCGGTCCAACCAAGGCTATAGCAGAACATCGTCAACGGTCTGGACGCGGTAATCCTGGCGTCCAGTTGGCGCAAACTCCCGGCCGCACCATTCCGTGGATTGATCATCGGCTTTTCACCCTGCGTCCGCGCGGCTTCATTAAATGCCTCGAAGTCGCCAAGACCAATGTAGATTTCACCTCTGACCTCAAACCGCGAGGGTAGATTCTGAGCCTGCACTTTCAACGGAATGGACCGAATAGTACGAACGTTGGCTGTGATGTCTTCGCCGGTCTGGCCATCACCTCGAGTGCTGGCTTGGACCAGCACGCCATCCTCGTACAGAAGAGCAACTGCAACGCCGTCAATTTTGGGTTCACAGGTGAATGTAAGTTCAACATTCTCATCCAGTCTCGAACGACACCGTGTCATCCATTCGCCAAGCTCTTCCTCGGTGGTGCATTTGTCCAGGGACAACATCGGCACGATGTGGTGGACTTTATCAAATTGGCTGACGGGCGCACCGCCGACACGTTGGCTGGGTGAGTCAGGCGTTTCAAGCTCAGGGTGTTGAGTCTCCAACGCAACCAACTCATCAAACAACGCGTCGTACTCAGCGTCCGCGATTTCAGGTGCATCCAGCACGTGATAGCGATGGAGGTGATGGGTCAGCTGTGCGGCCAACTCCGCATGGCGCTCGCGTTCAGAAGGACTGGGACCCGACAACGATGGGATTCCTGCTAGTGGTTACCGAATCGCTAGGCTCGCATAGAAAGCCGTCGTCGTGCAAAGTCTGCAATCCGCTGGCGCATGTGTTCCCGAGTCTGTCCGGTCAGGACGCTCATCTGTTCGTCCCTCAGTTCACCACCCAACTCGAGCGCAACCTGATGGGCAGCATTTAACATGTCTTCAAATGCGCCGCTGGCATCGTCAGGTCCTGGCAACTGCAGGAAAAAGGACATGCCTGGTGAACTCAGTTGTTCAACATCAGATAGATCAAATGTGCCAGGTTCCACCAGATTAGCGACCGAATACAGTTTCGCCTTGGTAGTGTTTTCCACCCTGTGAAAAATATTCATCTCGCCGTAACGTAAACCTTGTCGGCGCAACGCATTGATGAGGTCCTCGCCAACAAATCGCTGCCCGCGCGCAGCGACCACATGCACAATCAGCAACTCCTGCACAGAAGCCGGAATCTGCGGCTCTTCTTGAGGGGCGTTGCCTCTCTTTCGGTCCCGCTGAGTCGCACGCTGATCGGCATCTCTCCCACGCCCTTCTTGTCTGAGTGTGGTTTTTTCCTGACGCTGATTCTGTCGTAGTTCCTGACTTTGCTTCGGCGCTTGCGTCGGTGAGTCTTCCTGGCGTTTATCGCGTATCTGTGTACTCAGATCCTGTGCATCAAGCTCGAAACTTTCCTGTGTTTCGGTCCGCTCGCGCGCTTGTGGCTGCTCTACCGCACGCAGTCCGCCGCGCTGGTCTTTCGCTTCCGCTTGCAACCGTTCGCGCAGGGGACGGCGAGGTTGCGCCTGTCGCACTTCTTTGCGCTTGGGTTCCTCGGCAACAATAGGCTCCAGCGCCACGTCCAATGCATCCCGTTGCCTTGAAGGAGGTCGGTCCTCGCCGCGCTCACCCAGCCCGCCAGCGTCACCTGTTTCCGCTGCTGGATTCATGAGCGTGGGCATCTGCAGTTCCAAGCTTTCCTGCTCGGGAGAATTCTGGTGACCGCCAACAACACGTGCACCACCGTTCGGTAACTCACCGCGGAGCCGCTCGATGTCATCCACATCATCGGGAATCAAATCGGGGACAATATCCAGACGGTAAGGCTCTTTCTTGGCGCGATACGCAATCCAAAAACCATGCGCCAACACCATGACGATCAGTAGACCACCACCGATGAGGATAAAATCTTTGATGTCCAACTTGGGCTCCTTGCCTACCTAGGGGTAGAGCTGTGGCGCTGCGTGCCATCACGCCGCGAATACACATACCTCCAGCCACTACGGGACGTCCGAAAAACTAACATCAGGACACTGCCATAGCCGCTGCCTCGTCCACGTCTACGGAAACCAGGCGTGAAACGCCAGGTTCCTGCATCGTGACACCCATCAAGTAGTCCGCCATCTCCATAGTGATTTTGTTATGTGTGATCACTACAAATTGAACGTCGGCAGACATCTCTTCGATGAGTGACGCAAAACGAGATACGTTTGCATCGTCCAGCGGTGCATCAACCTCATCCAGCAAGCACACAGGGCTTGGGTTGAGGTGGAAGATCGCAAAGATCAATGCCACGGCTGTCATGGCTTTTTCACCACCGGACAGCAGGTGTACGCTCGCGTTGCGTTTACCGGGAGGTCTCGCCATTAGCGAGACACCGGTATCGAGCAGGTCCTCCCCTGTAAGTTCTAAATAGGCGTGTCCTCCGCCAAATACTTTCGGGAACAGCTCGCCCAGTCGAGTGTTCACCGCTTCAAATGTATCTTTGAATCTTGATCGAGTTTCCTTGTCGATCTTCTGAATCGCATCGGTCAAGGTCTCTAGCGCTTTTTCCAGATCTTCTGCTTGCGCATCCAGATAGACCTTGCGTTCACTTTCTTGTTCGTATTCTTCTATCGCCGCCAGGTTGATCGGTCCGAGCCGCTGAATCCGTCTACCCAGTCGCTCCAGCGATTCTGTCCAGGACGATTCGGTGGCTTCTTCAGGCAATTCGTCCTTAACCGTATTCAGCTCATGCCCTGTCGCGTCCAGCTGCTCCAACAGGTTCGTCTCCTGTACCGCGAGCCCTTCACGTTCCACACGTACGCTTTCCAACCGCTCGCGCACTTTTTGCACGGCGTTCTCTTGTTCTGTCTTGGTCGTTTCCTTCTGCCGTGTCTGCGTCTCTGCTTCGGTCATAGCCTGGCGTATCTCGCCCAGATGCGCTTCCACCTCAACCCGCTCGGCAAGTTTGCGCTCCAGGTCTCGCTCCAGATCAGGTAGCGGCGAGCGACTCTCTTCGATACCACGCTTGAGCGTGTGATGTTGCTGCTCCAGACTGTCTTTCTGTTTGAGCAACCTGTCACGGGCGGTTTGACTGGCAGACAGTCGTGACTGTAAGCCTTCCTTCTGGACATTGCGCTCGTGATATTTTTCCCGGCTCTCCCGAGCCGCAGTGCGCACAGAAGCTAACTCGGCGTCTATCGCCGTCTTGGCGTCTGTGAGGTGTTGACGACGTTCGTCCTGACCTTCGCGATTGCCCTCAATCTGCGCAAGGCTCTGACGCGCCGCTTCCAGATGCTGCTCTTCGGCTTGAATTTGATCTGCCAGATCGGCGCGTTCTTTTTCAATCTGTAACTTACGTGATTCAGCCTCTTCAACCTTAACCTGGGTCACCCCATGATCGGTACGCAGTTGACCCAGGCGACCGCTCAGTTGATTGGCGCGCTGCTGCAGCTCCTCGCGGCGTCCTTCAAGATGCTCAACGTTTGTGCGTCCCGCGCGAACATGCGTCTGCATTTCTGCCAGATTGTGTTCCGCTTCCTCTACCCGCAGCGTCAGGGTTTCAATCTGCTGACCGCGTTCGATGATCCCGCTTTGTTCATCTGCGCTGTGCAGAACACGCATCCAGTCGGGCCCGATCCAAACGCCATCACGCGTGATGATGCTCTCGCCGGCATTGAGGTGCCGGCGATTTTCGAGTGCGGTTGTGGCGGAATCTGCAGCGTAAACGCCACTCAACAGTGAGCCGGTGCCGTTATCACTACTCGACTCGCCGCGCACAAGCGAAGCGAGCGTGGGCAGCCCTATCTGTGCGTTAACCGCAGCAGGACGGGGCATCTGTTTATCAATAAGGGCCAGTTCGCCATCCGCGAGTTCCGCCAGAGACGATGCCACAGCATCCAGGTTGTCTACGCGGAGCGCACGCAGAAATTCGCCAAGCACCGTTTCTACGGCGAGCTCCCAACCCGCCACTACCGCCAGCGTATCGCCGAGACGTGAAGCCTCTTCGAGCGAGTGCGCAGCGAGCCAATCATCAGCTTCTTTTACATGTTGACCCAGGGCGGCTTCCTGCACGGCTTGAAGTGTCGCCAGTTCGTGTCGCAGGGTCTGCACCTCGGAGCGCGCCTCATCAACCGACTGTTCGCGACTCATGACCTCTTCGCGTGCAGCGGAGAGCGCCTTCAGATTTTCATCGATGCTGACGTCCTGAATCGCAGCATTACGTTCCAGTGAGGCAATTTCTTCTGCCAGTGCATCTACCGTATCGGTCGCTGCTACCGGTTGTGCCGAAGCCTGCTGTCCCAGTTCATCCTGTCGACGTCGCAAGCGTGCAAGGAGTTCACGCAGGTGATCAATTCTAGATGCCTGAACTTCTGCTTCACGGTCATTGCGTGCAGCGGTCGCGTTAAATGCATCCCAATCGGCCTGCCATGTGCCCACCCGCGTTTCAGTTTCTTCCAGACGCTCCTGACATCGCTCCACTTCTTCAAGTAATACTTGAACTTCAGGCGTCAACTGCCTGATCTGCGTTTGAACTTCTTCGATCTGTTTTTCGTCCATGTCCAACTGACGAATGGACTCAGCGGTGCGCTGCTCAACGCTCTCCAGGTCTTCCTGAAGTTGTTTGATCCGCGTCTGATTAAACTGAATGGTTTCTTCAAGACGTGCGATGTCCGAGCCGATGCTGTAATAGTTGCCCTGCACCGTGTTGAACGATTCAGACAAACCTGCATGCCCCGCACGGGCCGCTTCAATCTCGCTTTCCAGGCGCCGCTGCTCTGCGAGCTTTTTCTCAAGCTCAATGCGCAAGGCTGAAATCGCCTCATCACGCTCTTCCAACTCCGCCTTCACTGTCGTGTGCTTCAGCACAAACAGTTGTGCCGTGAGCAGGGACTCATCGGCACGCAGTTCGCGGTACTTTGCCGCGGCCTGAGATTGACGCTGCAGACGATCAAGCTGTCTCGCAAGTTCTTCGCGTATATCGTTGATACGTTCCAAGTTTTCGCGAGTGTGTTTAATGCGATTTTCCGTTTCTCGACGACGCTCTTTGTACTTCGATATCCCTGCGGCTTCTTCCAGGTAAACGCGTAACTCTTCGGGTTTCGCTTCCACCAGTTGCGAGATCATGCCCTGTTCGATAATCGAATAACTGCGTGGCCCAAAGCCCGTACCAAGGAAAATATCCTGGATGTCGCGGCGCCGACATTTGCTGCCGTTCAGGAAATACGTCGACTGGCCATCACGGGTTACCTGACGACGGATCGCGATTTCCGCGTAGCTCGCATACTCACCGCCGATACGGCCATCGCTGTTATCGAAAAACAGCTCAATGCTGGCCACTGCGGTCGGCTTGCGTCCGCCGGAACCATTAAAAATAACGTCTGTGAGATTTTCACCGCGCAGCTGTTTTGCAGAGCTTTCGCCCATGACCCAGCGGACGGCGTCGATGATGTTGGATTTGCCGCAGCCGTTGGGACCAACTACTGCGCAGCGATTTCCGGGGAGGGTCACGCTTGTCGGATCGACAAACGATTTAAAACCAGCGAGCTTAATCTGCTTCAGTCGCATATGAGTTCGTGAAACCGTTACTCTGGCTTACAGCGTTCTAACACAAGTGTGGACAGATTCTCCCCTCTTCGATTATGGCGAGAGTCCCTGTGTCTAACGTTCGTATGGAGATCTGAAGTTGGTTCAGATTTTCATACCTTGCTCACCAGGATTGAGCCTCACGAAGTTACCCCGTTTCGTGAAGGCACAAGTCTACTGCATCGTTCACACGTTGGTAATACTTTTTCCGCGTTTTTCTAGGTTTTTTACTGCGTTTTAAAGAAAATTCGGCGCGATCACTGGCTCACTGCACCGCAACCTCTGGTTCACGCACGACCGCAAACTCGAATACTGTGTCACGAGGTTTGGGAGGGTGCGAAAAAACGTCTTTCGCTAGCGAACCCGCACGCCGCGCAAACGCGCTAACAAGTTCGCCAAGTCGTGTGCAATCGCCTTGCAGCAAGGCGGTGTGTAAGGCTCGGTAGTATCGCGCCAGGTCGTACTGATCCACATCCGCGTGACTCATCAGTGCGTGCAAAATCCGCTGAGAAGTGGGCAAAACGCTTTCAAACTGGGCCACCAGGTAGCGGCTGGACCGCGCCAGCATTGCAACGTAGTAATCGTTGCGTTCCCGCACGGAAGCAAGTGCATCCGCAGCGCGGGCAGCCGCTTCCATACCTGACAGAGGCACTTCCGCCTCCTGCAAAATTGCCTGCTTTTCGGCGCTTTGGGCAAGCTTGGAGAACATACGAATCTCCAATGACGCCATAATATCGATAACTTCTAACACATCTTTTGTATTTAAATCATTTACTTGTGCGCCTTTTCTCGGCACCACTTCAATAAGTTGTCTGCGTTCGAGGATCAACAAGGCTTCGCGAATGGAACCGCGGGATACGCCCAAAGATTTGGAGAGTTTGATTTCCTGGATACGACAACCGCCAGGTAGTTCACCAATGATGATTTGTTCAGCAAGATAGTCGGCAATCTGGTCGGTGATATTCAACGCCGGTTTGAACACGATGTTCTCCTCGTAACATCTTCCACAAAGCCTATGACCGACCGGTAGGCTTAAAGTTCCCGTATTCAGGCAAGTTAAAACGCAGAAATTTTGCGTTTGGATCAGGGAGCCGTTAACTCGGCGTTCAGGAGCGCAGCGTCCCCACTGAGGACCAGGTCTGTCTGGCTGAGTGGGTCAGATACCCAGACCCAATCGTCCGGCTCCGGAATGGCCGTCCCCCTGCGGCTGACGCGCACGCGTATCTCAAAACTCTCTGCGTCCGAGAGTTTCACCCCATCACTCATGGTCACGAGATCATCCAGACGTACTGTCTGCGGTAACAGGTGTGTTGGGAATCTGACCACCGCATAAGGCATACCTCCGCCCACTGGCCTGGCGACCACAAACACCGTCGAGTTTTGCGGGGGTGCAGTTTTTGCACTGACCGCCACACTGATTCCGGGGTTGGTAAACCCCTTGCGCAGCGCAGAGATCGCCGCGACAAAGTTGGTTTGCTGCATCAGGTTCTGGCTGCCGGTCAGCGCGCGATGCAGGAATTTTACGGCAGCCTGCGAGTCACTCTGGCGTACCGCATCCAGTGCAAGGATCTCCAACACAATCGGCATGTTCGGGTTCGCATTCAGGATCTCCCGAGTCAGGGCAAGACTCTGCTCATCCAGAACCCCTCGATCAGCAAGGTATTGCGACTGCAGCCAGTAGACCTGCACGGTCACATCACCGGGCGTGAGTTCGTTGGTAGCGGCAAAGTGGAGCTCGGCTGCCTTAAAATTACCGAGTTTCAATTCTGCGTGTGCCAGAAGGTAACGACTTTTGTGATCGTCCGGCGCCGCGTTCACTCTGTCCGTCAACCGCTCTCGCCAATCACTCAATTCAGCCTGCGCCGCCTGCGCGTCCAGACGCAACACAACTTCGGCACCGCGTACGTTTTTCAGCCCGGGTTCGCCAAGCCAGAGGTACAGAAGCACCGCACCAGCCAGGACCAGGACCGCACTTGCGAGGACCGCACCCACAGATCGGTTTTTCTGTTTTTTCGGATCGGTTGCCATACCCTCGTCATGGCTGACCTCACGCACGAGTGCTGCACCCAGTTCATCGACTATCTCCTCGACAATCGCCGTATCTGCAACCTGCGCACCGTCTTGCGTAAACTCCTCAACCCGCAGCTCGTAGTGGGCTTTGGCTACATTCACCCGATCAATCTCAGCATCTGGGTCTACCTCTCGACCTCGATGAAACACTCGATTCATCAGCCAGGGGGCAAGTACGAACCCAGTGGCCACAAGCAGGGCCAGCACCATATAGCCGAGTTCACTCCCCACGATCGCGACCTAGAAGTTCTGCAAGCGCATCCTTTTCCGAAGCGGACATGGCAGCGCTACTCTGTTTGCGCCGCACGACAAACCAGATGAGCACCACCAGCGCAATCCCCGCCACGATCACAGGCAAGATCCAGATCAGTGCCGTCCTGGAGGAGAGTGGCGGGTCGTACAGCACAAAATCGCCGTAGCGGGCATGCATATAGTCCAGCACCTCCTGATCGGATTTACCCTCCACGACAACCAGGCGGTGAACAGCCCGTCGTAAGTCCTGAGCGATAGGCGCATCACTGCCAGCGATGTTGATATTCAGACACTTGGGACAGCGCAACTCTTCAATCAACGCCCTGTAGCGATCCCGCTGTTCATCATTGTCAAACTGGAAAACGTCTACAGGCGTTGCACCCATCGCCGCAGCTCCCCAGGCGAACGTAACAACAACTATGAGCAGGTTCAGCGGGTGTCTCATGAGGACGGTTGATCAGCCAGCATGAGAAGCCGCGGTTGAATCTCGTTCTGCCAGACGCGTTCGTTGACGTCACCGACACGTTTGTAGATCACGTTGCCACGGGCATCAAGAAGGAACGTTTCAGGTGCACCGTAGACACCCAGGTCCACGCCTATCGTTCCATCACGATCTTCCAATACCAGGTCATAAGGATTGCCATAATCAGTGAGCCAGCCCAAGGCCTTGCCCCGATCATCCTTGTAATTTAGGCCCACAATACGCACATCACTGGTTCTGGCGATCTGCATCAACATCTCATGCTCTGCCTTACATGTGGGGCACCAGGTTGCCCAGACATTAACAAGGCTTGGTGCACCCAGCAGATCCTCGCGCGTGACCTGCTTGCTGGTATCAAACAGATCCGGCGCTTCAAATTCCGGGAACGGCTGATCGATCAGCGCAGACGGTAGCTCATGTTTATCGCCAAGCTGAAAGCCGACATAAAAAATTGCCAGGATCAGCAGAAACACGCCCAGGGGAATAAAAACAGACGCTTTACTCATGAACTTACCGCAGCACCCCGCCCTGCTTCATCCCGCTCAATCGGAACCCTGTCATCGCCTTTGGATTGTTGGCTGCGCACACGCAGCCTGCGGTAGCGGACATCAAAGACCGCAATTATGGCGCCCAACGCCATGGCGATTGCACCGAGCCAAACCCACCGAACCAGCGGTTTGTGATGGAGCCTCACCGCCCAGGCTCCGTCGCCGAGGGGTTCGCCCAGAGAAATGTAGGTATCGGCCAAAAAACCAGCCTCAATCCCAGCTTCCGTCATAATGCTGCCGCCCGCGAGATAACGCCGCTTTTCAGGCTTGAGTTCAAAATTCGCCCCATTACCCGAGACGAGGAATCGACCCTGTTCCGCAACATAATTGGGGCCATCGACCGTCTGTGTACCAATGAAGGTCGCGGTCAACCCACCGACATCATGTTTATCACCGGCAGCCATACGGACATCATATTCAGAGGACATCACTGAGGTCACAGCTACACCAGCAATACTCATCGCAAAGCCCAGGTGTGCAACGCTCATCCCCACATACGCCAGGGGAGGTCTGCCGCGACCAACCCGTCGCACCAGGTCAATGACGTGAGTTGTCACAATCCAGAAACTGACCGCAAGTGCTGCCAGCATACCTACATTACCGGCATCCAGGTAAAACCCGATGAGCAGGGTCAGGACCAGCGCTGCAGGCAACGAATACTTAAGGTCTGACAGCAGTTTGGCAGACCCGGTTTTCTTCCAGTTCAGGTAGGGCACCAGCGCGAGCGCACACCCCAACAACAACATCAAAGGGATAAAGAAGCGGTTAAAAAACGGGGGGCCTAACGATATCTTTCCGCCGGTTATCGCCTCGTAACCGATAGGCGAAAGCGTTCCCCAGAGAACCACAGCAAGGGAAACCATGAGAATTGCATTGTTGAGCAGCATAAAAAATTCACGGCTCAACGATTTGAAGCTAACCGGGTTCTGAAAGCCCGCAGCACGCACACCGTAAAGTGTCAGCGAGCAACCCACCACCAGACCTAAGAAAATGAGTATGTACAAACCACGCTGCGGATCTACAGCGAACGCATGCACAGAAGTCAGCACACCAGAGCGAATGATGAACCCACCCAACAAGGAAAGCGAAAAACCGGCAATTGCGAGTAACAGGGTCCAGGACTTGAAGGTGCCCCGCTTTTCTGTCACAGCAATCGAGTGAATCAGCGCGGTTGCGGCGAGCCACGGCATGAAGCTCGCGTTTTCACTCGGATCCCAGAACCACCAGCCGCCCCAGCCAAGTTCATAATATGCCCACCAGCTGCCGAGCGTGATCCCAGCGGTTAAGAAAGCCCATGACATGTTCGCCCACGGCCGGACCCAACGCGCCCACACCGCATCCACTCTATTCTCCAACAGCGCCGCAATGGCGAACGCGAACGGGACGGCAAGGCCAACATAGCCAGCGTACAACATAGGTGGATGGACAATCAGGCCAAAGTCCTGCAGCAAGGGGTTCAGGTCGGACCCATCCGCAGGCGTCATGGGAATCAGACGAGCAAAGGGATCGCTGGTAAAAAGCGCAAACGACACAAAGCCAATATTCAGCAGACTCAACGTTGCGATCACACGGCACACAACACGCAACGGATAGTTGTCGCTGCGCAGTACCACCAACACCATCCATCCGGTTAGAAACAGTATCCAGAGCAGAAACGAACCTTCATGGCCGCCCCACGTAGCACTTATTTTGTAGTACCAGGGCAGCAGGCTATTCGAATGGCCTGCAACGTAAGCCACCGAAAAATCGTCATTAACAAACGCCGCGACGAGACACGCAAAGGATACAGCAACAAATACGAACTGCCCGATGGCCATGGAGTTGACGGTGCGTGCGTACAATCGATCCTTTGCCACATAGCCCAACGTGACCGTCGCCACAGCGAGCATACCGGCAAGAATCAGTGCAAAGTGTCCAAGATCAGCGGTCATCTGCCTTCTGCGGCTCCCTGTGCTTCAACCATGTCGAGAAGTTCCGGCGGCATATAGTTTTCATCGTGCTTTGCCAGGACCTCGATCGCCTGAAACTGCCTCGCATCGTTCAATTCACCGCGCACGAGGATGCCCTGCCCCTCGCGAAAGAGATCCGGCAGAATGCCTTCATAGACGACATCAAACTCCGACCCTGCGTAGTCGGTCAGGGTGAACGCAACCGCCAGACTACCTGGATCCCGTGCCACAGAACCTTCCAATACCATTCCCCCGGCGCGTATGGGATGTCCCACAGGTGCCTTTCCGGAAACCACCTCATCCGGTGGATAAAACAAATTCAGGTCTTCCTGCATGGCGACCATCAGACTGGCTATCAACCCTGCTGCAACCACCAGGATAAAGCCCACCATATACAGACGATTCTTACGTTTTGGGTTCACTGCTTTCCTCTTGCCCAGAATCAGGATCCGCCTGCACCGTTGCTGCCCAGCGGAGTTCCGCCAGTACTTTGCGTTGTTTACTTATCACGCTGACCGTCATCCCAACCAACGCAAAAAGCGCGACGGCGTAGGCGAGCCAGACATAAAAACCATGCCCACCCATAGCAATAAACTCAGCGAAAGACTCGAATTGCATAGTTGTGTGTTAACTCCTGACCGAACCGCTGATCATATCTTTCACCCACTGTGTGTTGCGCTCACGGACGAGCACTTCTGTACGCATACGGCTCAACACAGTAAATCCAGCAAAGGCGTACAACCCGACCGCCATCACCAGCAGTGGCAACCACATCTCCGCGGGCATCGCCGGTTTTGCGGTGATCGAAAACGTGTCGCCCTGATGTAACGTATGCCACCAATCCACCGAGTACTTGATGATCGGTATATTGATGGTGCCGACAATGGCCACCAGTGCACTCGCGCGTCCGCGCAGGTCGATATCATCGATCGCGCCGCGCAACGCAAAAATGCCGATGTACAGAAACAGCAACACCAGCGTCGAAACCGTACGTCCGTCCCACTCCCAATAGGTGCCCCAGGTTGGTTTTCCCCAGACACCACCACTGAAGAGCGCAAGCGCGGTGAGCAGCATACCCAGGGGTAAAATGGCGCTGATCGCAACATCTGCAAGTTTCATGCGCCAGACGAAGAGCACCACACCCGCGACGCCCATGCCGATATAGAGACTCTGCGCAACCATGGCGGAAGGCACGTGGATATACATGATCCGGAAGCTGTTACCCTGCTGGTAGTCTGGAGGCGCAAACGCCAATCCCCAAACGACGCCCACCACCAGGCAAACGGCAGCCGTGACCGCAAAACCGATAATCCAACCGTTCGCGATTCCGTAGAACCAACGCGGCGAACCAAGCTTGTGCCAAAACTGTTTTAAACCCATGGTTACTGCAACTGTACGCTGATCTTAAGACCCGCCAAGGTGGCAAAAGGTCCCACCAGAGCGGCCAACATGGTAATAAAAATCATCCACGATATCTGTGCCGTGGTAGGCGCCCCTAAAAGGTGTTCTTCGAGCGCGCCAATGCCAAAAATAAGTACCGGCAACAGCAACGGCAATATTAACAATGCCAACAGTACACCGCCGCGATTTAAGCCCACCGTAAGCGCCGCCCCGACACCACCTAGCAGAGTCAGCGCTGGGGTTCCGCACAGGAGTGTGAGCGCCAGAACGCCCAAACCCTCGCCAGGAATAGAAAGTAAATTACCTAACAACGGGGAGAGGACCACAATCAGCCCACCGGTCACGAGCCAATGCGCAAACAACTTGCCAAGTATCGCGGCAAAAGGCACCGCTGCTTGAATCAGCGTTTGCTCGAGTACGCCGCTATCAAAATCCCTGCGAAAGAGGCTATCCAGTGAGAGCACCACGGTTAAGAGCACCAGCACCCATAAGATACCCGCACCCACCAACGCCAATTGTTCTTGCGGTACGGCAATCGCGAAAAGCATAACCGCCAGAAGGAGAAAGGCGATGGGATTAAGGACCTGCTGTGGATTCCGCACATAGGTTCGAACTTCGCGGCGCAGTACCCCCCACATCACGGGTTTGCACTCCCGAGCGGAAGCAGCTCAAGCACCTGTTTGTCTGGCAGGTTGAGGGCAGTATGCGTGGCGTAGATGACCGCGCCGCGAGCGGACACCTTCTCGCTGATCAGATCCAGCAGCACAGCCTGGCCTTCGAGATCCAGCGCGGTTAATGGCTCATCCAGCACCCATACGGCACGTTCGTCCAGGAGCCAGCGCGCCATCCCGACACGACGTTGCTGTCCCTGTGACAAACGGCCTACCTCACGTAAACCATGTGGCGCCATACCAACCCGAGAGAGCGCGGCGACAATGCGCGCTTCATCCGCGTTGGTACCTGCCAGGTTGCAGTACCACTGCAGATTTTCGACCACGGTCGACAGCTCATCCAAGCCCAGGCGATGTCCCTGGTAGCAGACTGGCGCTGCTTCGAGCGCCCCTGAGAATTGTTCATATATCCCGGCAACGGTGCGCAGCAACGTTGTTTTTCCGGCACCATTGGGACCCAGCAATTCCACGCATGCACCTTCATCGATCTGATAGGTGAGCGGCTCAAAAAGAGGAACCCCATTGCGGTTGCACTGTAGTTCTGTGAGCTTGATCAAGAGCTTATCTGTGATCTCTATCTATAAAGCGGTTTAACGTCGTTAGTTCGTCAACACTTCGTAACAAGGTTTGTACTCTCCGTGGAGTTGCATACGACCCTGCTCGGCGAACCCTCTTAACAATTTATCCAACGCATCGGTCAGTTCTTTGTCAGCATGAAGCTGAAACGGACCATGTTCTCTGATAGCACGTACGCCTGATTCTTTCACATTCCCAGCGACGATGGCAGAAAAGGCGCGCCTGACGGCTACCGCCAGGTCCCCTGCTGGCAGATCATTCGACAAACGCAACGCCGCCACGCTGGCGTGGTTGGCTTCAAACGGTGCCTGGTGTTCCTCGGGGATACGCAACAGCCAGTTAAAGTAGTACGCATCTCCGCTTTGGCGACGGTTCTTGCGCACGTCACGTATCGCTCGACTCATGTATCTGCCCACGGCTTCTGCGTCGTCGATGATCACCTGATATTTACCCTCTATCTCAGAGCCAAAGAGAAGTCTTAAGAAGCGGTCCATCTCCTCAAAGTAGGCTTTTGCAGATTCAGGGCCGGTAAACACCACCGGCAGATCGATATCCTTGTTTCGCTCATCCAGGAGGATGCCCATCAGATAGAGGATTTCTTCAGCCGTACCTACGCCGCCGGGAAAGACAATGATGCCGTGGCCAAGCCGAACAAATGCTTCCAGACGCTTCTCAATATCCGGTAGTACAACCAGGCGATTGACCATTGGATTGGGAGGCTCCGCGGCAATGATGCCGGGTTCGGACAAGCCGACAAACCGCGCGCCTGAAACTCGTTGTTTGGCATGGCCAACTGCAGCCCCTTTCATGGGTCCCTTCATTGCACCAGGACCACAGCCAGTACAGATATCCAGACGCCTGAGCCCGAGGTGATAGCCTACTTCTTTGGTGTAGTCGTATTCGATACGACCGATGGAATGCCCACCCCAGCACACGACCAGATTGGGTCGTGCACCCGCTTCCATAACCTGAGCATTTTTTAAAATTTCAAACACCGCATCCGTAATGCCGCGGCTACTTTTCAGATCGTAACGAGCGCCATCCGTGATCTCGGTTGCGCTGTATACGATATCCCGCAACACCGAAAACAAATGCTCGCGAATACCTTCAACCATGCGGTTGGCTACAAGCGCAGACGCAGGTCCGTTTTTGATATTCAGTTGCAGGCCGCGGGTACGCGCCACCACATCGATTTCAAAGTCTGCATACGCATCAAAAATCTCTGCGGCGTTGTCGCTCTCGCTGCCCGTATTGAGAACAGCTAACGCACAGCTGCGAAAGAGTGCCTGCAGTTCTGTGTGGCGGGCACCCTGAGTAAGGGCTTCAACCTCACGTTGAGAGAGGAGTTCTAAACTCCCCTTGGGACTGACTTGCACATCCACTTTGTCGACGGTCAATTCCATTGCTTGTGGCGGCCCACCCTCTTGCAGATTAATTTGAACTACCGGGAACTATTGGAAAGTGTAGCGCACACCCACATAGAGCTGTCTGGGCATGGCCGGGAAATAGCGATATGAACCAAACGCAAAGTCCGCCCTGTCGGCGTACCGCTCATCCAGCACGTTGATGACACGCAGGTTAACATTCAATGCCTCGCTGCCTTGCCAGTCCGCCCGCCAGTTTAATACGTGGTGGCCATCATACTCTGCCGTGTTAGCGGCATTCACATAGTGTTTGCCAACAAAATTCAATTCAAACTCGTGTGAGACATTTTCGCTGAGTTGTGATGCCCAACGCAGGTTTGCCAACCATCGTGGGGCGGTATCGATGTCGTTCCCGTCCTCGATCTGCTCACGACCATCCGCCGCCCGCGTAAACGCATACTGGTGTTTCGCATAGCTCACGGACCCTGATAACGTCTGATTGCCATCATCCCACTGAAGGAATCCCTCCAATTCGATACCGCTCGATTCTGTTTCGCCATTGGAGATGTTAAATGCGTCGGAATCTCGCAGGATCAGATTGCGAGTGCGCTCGCGAAAGATCGCCACACTCAAGTTAGGCGTTTTGTACCCCAGTTCTAAACTTGTCAGCTCTTCTGTATCCAGGTCGGCCACCACCTGACCGCCACGCAAACGGTACAACTCCGTTGCCTGAGGCGGCCGGAATCCGGTGCTAGCGGTGCCATATAGAAAGTCATCACCAAAGCGCTTTTCAAAACCAACGCGAAGAGCAACGTTTGTGAAACTGTCATCACGGCTGGCTGGCCGTGTGTAAAGGCATCCACCAAAGCCGCACGGCGTGCCGTCGTCCCGGGTGTTACCGACGATGTGATGGTTGTCGTAATCGTATGCAAGGTGCTCAACGCGCAGACTGTGGATGTAGGTCACCGTATCTGTTGGTGACCACTCCACGTTATAAAACCCGGCCGCCATGATCGATTGCACATCATAGTCATAGTGCAAGCCTGGCGGGCGCGTGGCTACCAGGAAGGCGCTGCCAACAGTGGGCCCCGCTTGAAACTCACGAAGCGCGCCATCCATATATTCAAGATGGCCACCCACCTGCCAGACAGCATCACCCCGCTCCAACGTCACATCCGCAATCACGCCGCCACTGGTTTGATCGTTCTCTTCCAGCGGTTGGCCGGGTAGAAAATGCTGCAGGAACTCCATCTCGGAACGGCGCAGATATGGCCGGATGGTCCAATTATCGCGGGTCAACTCGCTGACGACACGCAGCGATGACGCGTCACGAAATGCTTCAGGACTCGGATTGGTATCTCTGAGAGAGCCGTCATCAAATGATTCAAAACCGCCCACAAAGGCGCCGGTTTCCTGATTGAGGTTTGTAGCGGTGAGCGTGTTCTTAACCTCCCAGCTTCCAAACTGTCCCTGGTGGCTGAGATGTAATTTCTGTTGCGCGTACCCCGTTTCGTCACGATACCCATCTGACGAAGCGCCCACAAAAGAAAAACCCAGCCGATGCTCGCCGACCTCCGTACCACCCCAGGTCTGCACCCGGTAGTAGTCATAGGGGCCGCCCTCGATGCTGACGCCCAGACCTTCCGGCGTAGGCGTAATGACATTGATCGCACCGTGTAACGCATTACCCCCCAGTACTGCGCTGGCCGGTCCGCGCCATACTTCAATGGCTTGAGCTTGCTCGGTATTCGCTTCAAACAGATTGTTGATGTTGCAGAAACCCTGCGGACGCAGCGGCACACCGTTCTCCAGGTAGCTGAACTCACCGCATGCGCCCGCGCCTGTATAGACCGGTGAACGGATCGCCGTCAGGTGTTCCTGTCCCGAGCCGCGTGACACCCAAACGCCTGGAATGCGCGACAACGTCTCGTTAACGTGGGTAGCACCTATCGACTGAATCTCTTCCACAAGAAGCGCACTGGCACTACCGGAATCACCCAGCCTCTCATGAATACTGGAGGATGCGCGAACCACAACTTCCTCAACAAACTTTTCGTCCTGCGCATAAGCCGTTTGACCAAGCACAGCTGCCAGCCCCACGGCAATGGCGGATTTCAACGTCATAGTGTTCTCTTGTTAAGCTGCTGAGCGATCGTTTTGAGCTGGCGCCGCGTCATCAGGCCAGCGAATCACAGAAGCCGATCTACCAAACACCAGGGCACCATCTTCCAGAGGAGCCGTGTGCACAAGTTTCTTATCCAATGCATAGTCCTGGGTGTTACGCCAAGGATCACGGCTGCCTTGCTTCGGAAATAGATGCATTACCCGCTGCATGTATCCGGCGGAGAAATCTTCAATCCAATTGCGAGTTTCCATGTCACAGTCTTCCTCGCGTAGGCGTGGCGTGACCTGCTCAACGCCCAGTTCATCCATATGGTTGATCACACGGCAGGCATACTCACTGGTAAGGTCAGCTCTCAGCGTCCAGGATGCGTTGATGTAGCCAAAGGTCTGAATCAGATTCGGCACGTCTGAATACATCATTCCTTTGTACGAGTATGTGTTCGGAAAATCGACCGGTTGGCCATCAACATCGAACTCGGCGCCACCCAGCAGCTGCAATTGCAGACCGGTTGCGGTAACCAGGATGTCGGCCTCGTATTCCTCACCGCTCTGCATACGCACCCCATCGCGGGTGATGGTGTCGATCTGATCTGTCACCACAACCGCCTTGCCCTTCCTGATCGCCTTGAAGAGATCTGCGTTTGGAATCAGGCAAAGGCGCTGATCCCAGGGGTTGTATTTCGGCGTAAAGTGTTTGTCGACGTCATAGTCAGGCCCAAGTGCATCACGAACCATTTTGAGCAGCATGTTCTTCACTTTCTCAGGATTGGTTCGAGTGCGGCCATACATATAGGCCTGCATTCTGGTGTTTTTAAAGCGGGTGATCGCGTACGCCCATTTATCCGGCAGGATTTTGCGCAGCGTGTTGGCAATTTTGTCCTCATCAGGGCGCGAAACCACGTAGGTGGGAGAACGTTGGATCATCGTCACGCTCTCCGCAGTATCCGCCATGGCCGGTACAAGCGTCATAGCCGTCGCACCACTACCGATAACAACAACCTTCTTGCCCGTATAGTCCAGGTCTTCCGGCCAGAATTGAGGGTGCACAACCGTACCCTGATAGTCTTCCATACCCGCGAACTCTGGCGTGTACCCCTCAGCGTAGCTGTAATAACCAGCACACATCATCAAGATGTTGCAGGTAATTTCCCGTTCCTCACCCTGGTGTTCAGCGCGAATCGTCCAACGCGCATCATCACTGGACCAGGAGGCACCGCGAACCATGTGTCCAAACTGGATGTGCTCGCGAATGCGGTATTCGTCCGCCGTCTGATTAACATACTTGCGTATGGACGGACCGTCGGCAATCGCCTTGGCTTCGGTCCAGGGCTTGAAGTTGTACCCCAGCGTATGCATATCACTGTCAGAACGAATCCCGGGATACCTGAAAATATCCCACGTTCCGCCAACCGCTTCCCGACCTTCAAGGATCGTATACGTCTTATCCGGACACTTATCCGTCAAGTGAAACGCAGCCCCTATTCCGGACAACCCTGCGCCAACTATCACCACATCGAAATGACTCATACCACCGCCACTTTTTGACTGAAACAAACCCGCAATTATGCCAGATGCGACAGGGTTAAGCAGCCAGGAACAGTGCGCAACTGAAGCCCTTATCCAGGAACCTCGTCAAGGCGGATTAACCTGTGTTTCCGCCACCCTTTTGCCAGCAGCCACGTAGTGGCACGTGGCAAAAGGGTGCTTGTAGATGGTGGACCCACTGCATCCCTCCAACCATCAAAAAACGGTCCTGAACTCCAATGATCCATTTCAACCGGTGGCCGCTTTCCATGGCATTGAACGTAGTGCTTACGCGTGTTTAGAAGGACATACGCCAGCGCATTTCGTACTTCTTTAGGCGTTTTGAGGGTCCTGACGTGATATCTGCCTTCTAGTACCTTGCCAGAGCGATTGAATACCCGATTCACAGCCCGTGCAAAGCGAGCTGAGAAGCTCTTCATACCATTAGCGAGGGTTGTTTTGTCCTTTGCTTCTACCAGACAGTGCACATGATTCGTCTGCAAAGAGTAATGCACGATTCGAAAGCCTGCTCGTGAGGCTGATCCAGCCAGTACTTGATAGAACGCGCGATTGAACTTGGATGTCCGTAGCTTAGGGATACCTTCTTTAACTCGAATGGTCACGTGAAGTGGATGACGAGAGGCAAATGCGTCGCGTTTGATGTGATGGATGATTCGTCGAGCGGCGACTCTAGGTCGACCTGCACCTTCCTGGCGACCGCCAAACTTTCTCTTGATTGGTAGATCGAGTTTGAGTTGGCTTTTAATAACATCCATGCGCACAAGAATACGGCTATGTTATAGGTTTGTCAATAAGAGAACCCACCTAACAGCTACAGTTTCGATAATAAAGAGTTAGGCTGCGGGGCCGGGGTCGGCTGCGCTCCGCCCTCTCTATGGAGACGCGCCTTCGGCGCTGGGGGCTCCGCCGCTAGCTCGACAACCACCCATAGGAAACTAGAGGCAGAAATTGTCCAGATACCCCACCCCGTTTGCCACACGATAGCCGGAACGAGAAAGCTCAAGCCCCACCGCGATCCAACCCCACCCCTCCCTAACCAACCGCCCCTTCCCAGCCCAAGAGATCCACCAGGAAACTGCAACCGCGGAACTAGATCCTCTTCAAATTATCCTCAGGATTACGATCAATCCGCTTGTTGTAGGGATCGATTCCGACCCGATGCGGTTTTTCAGCCACGGTAAAGGAATAGGTACCATCGCCGGTGACCTGGCGGCGTTCAATCACCAACGGCACGGGCAGCTGATCTTCTTCGATGTCCTCGCTCGGCTCGCCAAACACAGCAATATCGATGAGCGCATCCATCGGTACTTCTGTTTCACGCCCCTCGCCATCGGCGTAAAACTTTGTCGCCTTGGTATTGAACGTCACCAGCCAGCCTTCATCCACTTCCTCTGCGCTGACTTCTTCGACGGCAAAATCGTAGAGTGTGATCTTTTCGAAAAAGTCCGTTATCTCAGCCTGGAGCTCTTCGGGAGCCACCGTTCTGAACTCATCAACCAGATCTCTGGTGGTTGGGAACGGGCCGGTTCCAAACGCCCACTTCGCTAAAAAGTTTCGCAGGGCAAGATTGACGTTTGCCTCGCCGATCAGGTCTTTGAGCGCATACATAACCAGACTGCCCTTGCGGTAGTGGATGTACGCCTGATTCTCGGAGTACATAAGAGGCAGCTCCTCTATCTGCTCACCGCCGCGCTGCTGCAGATATGTGTCCAGTTCGTATTTCAGGAACCGACGCATTTTCTCCTTGCCATACTCATGCTCCATCACCATCAGGGCGGAGTATTGCGCCAGGGTTTCTACGATGACCGTCATACCCTGCATCTGCGCACCGGCGACCTGATGTCCCCACCATTGGTGAGCTGCTTCGTGGGCCGTGACATAGAAAACACCATCAATCGCGTCCTCGTCTGTCAGGTCAGCCACAAAACCGATCGCCTCACTGTACGGGATGGTATTGGGAAACGCCTGAGCAAATGACGCATAGCGCGGAAACTCAAGAATTCGGAACTGTCGATACTGATAGGGGGAAAATTCACGCGAAAAGTACTCCAGCGAACGCTGCGTGCCACGAATCATGGACTCGACGTTCGCCGCGTGTTCGGGATGGTGGTAGACCTCTATTGCGACATCGTTCCATTGTCCTCTCGCAACCTCATAGCGAGCTGAGGAGAAGCTGAAAAACGGCCAGATGGGCTCGTCCATCTCGTAGGTATACACCCGCCTGCCATCAACTTCCTCTACGTCGCCGACAAGGTATCCGGGCGCAACCGCTATCTGATCATCCGCCGTCGAGAACACAGTACGAAACGCCGTGCGCCGCGAGAGACCCAACTGCGATCTGTTAATCCAATCCGGATCACCGAGCTTGGGTAAGCGCACCAACGATTCCAGGTTTTGGTCACGCCGCTGCTGCGGGTCGGTCAACTCCAATCCAGCGTTATAGCCGATGGTAGGCATAATCTCTGTGTTGTTCACAAACGTTCCATTCGCAACCACGCGGTTGTAGCTTCCCAACGTAGCGTTGGCATTTTTGTTTTCAAAACCGTCGTGATCCCAGGTCAGGTCATAGGCCAAGTTCACCTGACCACCCGGTGGAACGGGTTCCGTAAAACGGAACATATGCACACCCACCAGAGGGTCTTGTGCGCTGAGTTCGCCGCCTTCCACAGCAAGCTCATTTACCTGCAAGCGGGCATGTGTTGAGACAAAGAGCTCTGTCACCGGATTGCCTGAGGTATTTTCCAGAACAAATGTCCCACGGGATTCCAGGCGTCGCTCGTAAGGGTACAGGTCAACAAAACTCGAGACATTCACCGCCTCAAGATGATCCATCAGCTCGTATTGCTTATACGACCTTTCATAGTCCGCTCTCACCACCTCCAAATCGTCGGTAACAAAATAGCGGTTGAGCACATTGGTGTTATAGAAGATCCAACCACCGGTGGCGGCAAAACCCACCATCGCCAAAGCTGCGACGGTCACAGAACCCGTGGCCAGACGAGTTTTCGCCGCGCTCATTCTGCTGGTGAACGCGGTATCGCTGCCCCGTGGAAAACCAAGATGCGCAAGCCAGGCCAGCACTACGCAGAACAACGCCCAGTACGCTGCAAGGCTCGCATAGGGCGCCATGTAGTGTCCGTAGCCGTTCATATCAGAGTGCGGGGTCTGTCCCCAGGGCGGGCCAAATGAATACAGCACGTGTTGCAACCCGAAGCTATCCAATGATGAAAAGGCGAAGAACACAACGATGAGTACAACCATACCCACCCATCTGTTACCGCACGCTACCTGGATGAAGACGGCCAGCACCGCCAGCAGATAGAAAAACCCACCAATAATGAAATACAGCCCGGTGAAATAGAGGCCTAGTTCCAGATTTGTATAACCGTTTGCCAACTGATTAATGATGGCAGCAACCATCGCCACTGTGAGCAATGCGAATATCACAAACCAGAGACTCACTATTTTACTGGCGATCATCACGCCGTTCGGGAAGGGCATAGCGTCCATAAAGTCTGCAACTCGATTGGTCCGCTCTCGGTAGACCAACTCCCCCGCGTAGAACACAACGATCATCAGAATGAAAAAACTGTAGGCGCCTGTGATCGCGCGCAACATCGCCCCGGTTGTGGGCTGTAGATCAATGCCAAAAGCAAAGCTCGTAAACTGGAATCCGCCCCAGACGTTCAGTAGTGCCAACAGGAGCACGATGTAAAACGGCACGGTTTTGTAGACGCCCGCAACGTCCGTTTTCACCTGACTTAAGAACTGGGCAAAGTAACTCGGTTGAACCACCGGATCTGGCAACTCCACCACCGCAGGGGGTTCGACGTTTTCCCTGGTCTTCTTCTTGCGGATAAAAGGACTTGGATTCAAATTGAAGCCATAGCGAAAAGCCGTGAAAACAAAGGCGGCCACACCAATGCCCACCCACAAAAACCTGTTGATCAGCAGGTTCCCCTGTATGGGAACCAGGCTCGTATTGCGCTCAAAAATGGTCCAGTACCGCGACTCATCCAGAAACGCGCTCATCCCGAATGGGTCGATCATCGCCAACAGGGTAAGTCTTTCCGGATCAACGATATTGCCCACGACGACGTTTAAAACAAGGAATGCGACTGCAGCTGCGAACGCAGCAATCATTGAGCGAGTTAACGCAGCCGCTGTAAAAAACAGAGCGCTGGAAAGGAAAAAGTTCGGGATCGTGATGACCAGCAGTGCGTAAACATAGGGTGCTATCGCAAATTCACCAATTCGCTCCGAATCAAGCCAGGGTGCAAACGTTCCCAGGAGTGTGCCGATGATGGCCGCCACCCCTATCAGAGCGGCAAAGACAAACCCGGCCAGAAATCGCCCTAATAGAAACCGCGCCTCACCGATACCGGTGGCAAACAACATCTCGGCGGTCTTCAGCTCGTAGTCCCGCGTGATCGCCTGGGCGACGATAGCAACCGCGGCCAGCATGCCGATCATGCTGAAGAAAAACTGCGTGAACACAATGATCCACGCGGCATTAAAGTTCAGATTATTGCCAACCCCACCAAAACTGACCTGCTCCGACGCCGTCAGCGTGAAGGCCAGTAAAAAGAAGGCCGCAGACAAAATCAGAAATAAGGGCGAGCGCAGTTGGTAACGACACTCAAAGCGAAACACTTCCAACATCGTCTTTTCCTTAATCTACGTCTACATCAACACCAGCTGCCGCCAGACAGCCGAAGTAGACGTCTTCCAGATTCGGTTCGCAGGGTTCAAATCCAGCTGGCGCTTCGCCCAATACTTTGACCTCTACCTGCCCGGCGACCCGCCGTGTCGACAATACGTCCACCGCTTTACGCGTCGTCTCGGCCTCATCCTTTGGTACCACTTTGCGAAACAGCTTGCCGCGAATTTCATCGACAAGGGCCGGAGGTTCTCCCTGTCGCAAGATCTGTCCGCCTGCCATGATCGCCATGCGAGGACACAGGTCGGACACATCATCCACGATGTGAGTAGAGAGAATGACAACAACGTCCTCCCCAATTTCGGCTAACAGGTTGTGGAAGCGGCGGCGTTCCACCGGATCAAGTCCAGCAGTCGGCTCATCGACGATGATGAGCTGCGGCGCCCCGATCAACGCCTGGGCGATCCCGATGCGTTGTTTCATCCCACCGGAAAAAGTGGTCATGCTTTTCTTGCGCACATCCCAGAGATTGGTCTGGACCAGCAGCTGCTCAACAAGCGCTTTACGTTCTGATGCGCTGCTGATGCCTTTGAGGACCCCTATGTGATCCAGAAACGCCAGAGGCGAGGTACGCGGATAAACCCCGAATTCCTGAGGCAGGTAGCCCAGTCGTTCACGAAAACTCTGCACGTCGTCCTGAACGGGCGCACTATTGAAGGAGACCTGCCCGGTATCTGCCTCCTGCAGCGTGGCGATTGTACGCATCAGCGTCGATTTCCCCGCGCCATTTGGACCAAGCAGGCCGAACATCCCCGTAGGAATCTCCAGCGAGACATCGTTCAGCGCCTGCACGCCATTTGAATAGGTTTTGCTCAGCGAGCTAAGGTTAAGCATTGCGCCCCCAACGTATTGTTCTGCAAGATTAGTGTCGGTTTGCGCCGACATTTGGTTTTATTCTTATTAATAGGATGCACAACCAGGCCAAATCGTTGCAATATCGATATCAAGGTAAGGAAGAGAGATAAGGGAGAGAAAAATGGGTCAGAAACTCAGCCTTGAGGAACGTGTTCAACGCCTCGAGGACCTTGAAGCGATCAAACAGCTGAAGGCGTTGTACTGCGAAATCTGCGATGACGCACACGATCCGGACCGGATCGTCTCCATTTTCACGGAAGATGGTATCTGGGAGGGCAAAGGTATCGGCACCGCAAACGGACACGCGGAGATCAGAAAGCTATTTGAAGGGTTTCGCGAGATGATGTCGTTCACTCAACATATGACCATGAACCCAAGAATTGAGGTGAACGGCGATGAAGCCTCGGGCACCTGGTATTTCTTCGGTCCATTTACCTTCCCAGCAACTAAGCAAGCCAAATGGCAAGCAGCGCGGTACCACGAAGTTTACCGGCGCGTGAACGGGGAATGGAAAATTGCCCACCTCAAGGTCGCGCAACCTTCAATGGCAGTGGACTATCACAAAGGCTGGGGCGAAGGACGCTACAACTGACAGCGGGCAGGACTCACGCCTTCGTCAGCGATCCATCTTCCATCAGCGCATCCAGCTGCTTCTGCACACCCTTGGCCCACCAGGGGTGTGTCAGTATCCAGAACTGTTCATCATGAATAGCCTTTGCCACTAACTCACCCACCTCGTTCGGGTCCATGCCCTGCTCGAGGGATGCCTGGATGTTGCTGGCCATTTTTCCAGAGTTCTCGCCATCCGCTTTCGGTTTGGCCTTGCCCGGACGGTAGGTTACCGAGTTAAAGGAGATATTGGTGTTGATCGGGCCGGGACACAAAACCGACGCGCGGATCGGACTTTTCTTAGCCCGCAGCTCTCTTTCTGTTGCCGCCATGAGGGCTACAACGCCGTGCTTGGCTACGTTGTATGCGCCCATCATGCCACTGCTGATGAGCCCGGCCATCGACGAGGTAGCATTAATGTGTCCTTCACCCGCCTCTTCTATCAAGGGGAGAAACACTTTCACCCCATAGATAGGACCCCAGAGATCTACGTCTATGATCCACTTCCAATCGTCGAGTTTCATGTTGCGCGCAGAGGTGGGAATACCGACACCCGCGTTGTTACAAACCACGTTGACCTGACCAAACGCATCGACCACATCGTTCGCCAGCGCTTCCACTTCCTCAAGTTTCGCAACATTACATGTGCGCGTGATGACCTCGACGCCGTTGCCGGATAACTCGTCCGCCACTGCGCTCAGGGCCGCTTCGTCCAGATCTGCTACAGCGACTTTCATGCCACGGCTCGCAAAGGCACGGGACATGCCGAGACCTATTCCGCTTGCGCCACCCGTTATCACCGCAACCTTGTCTTTGAAGTCCTGCACCTGCTCTCCCCTGTAACATCACTCGATAGACTCATAAGACTAAACCGCATACGCTTGAGCCTCAATCGATAGAACTCAAACAATAAGAGAGGGGGCTGAGCCGTGGCGGTAGGAAAGCTGGAAGGTAAGGTGGCGGTCATCACCGGGGGCGCGAGTGGCATTGGACTGGCGTGCGCAAAGCGCTACGCAGAGGAAGGCGCCGAAGTGCTGATCAGTGATCTGGGCGCGACAAGACTCGACAATGCCGCCGAGGAGATTCGCCAGACAACCAACGGTCGGGTTGCCACTTTTGAGGCTGACGTGTGCTTTGAAGAGCAGATCTCTGAACTTATGCAGAAAGCTGTAGATGAATTCGGTCGGCTGGACACCGTCCTCGCGGCTGCAGGTGTCGCCAGCGCTCATTACGTGAGCGGCGCCGACAATGAGTCCCTGGACAGCCACCTCATCGACCAGTCACTTGAGGACTGGAACCGTGTGCTGCAGATAAACCTGACCGGCGTCATGCTCACCGGCAAATTTGCAGCTCGACACATGATCAAGCTCGGCAACGGCGGAACGATTGTAAACATCGCATCAACCGCGGCACGGGTGGCTCTCCCAGGCGCGGTCGATTACTGTGTTTCCAAGGCCGGTGTGGCCATGCTCACACATGTTTTTGCCCTGGAGATGATCGAACATAACATTCGGGTCAACGCAATCGGCCCGGGCTTTATCGAAACCCCGATGACCCAGGGTCTGGCTGATGACGACGAAGGCCTTGAAATGATGCAGGGCATGACGCCAATGGGCCGTCTCGGCAAGCCGCACGAGATGGCCAGCACGGCGCTCTACCTCGCCAGCGGTGAATCCAGTTATACAACCGGAGCAACGCTCTATCCCAACGGCGGCATGTTTGTAGGCTGATCGGATGGACCCAGTATCTCAGGGCGCAATTGGAGCTGCGTTCGCCAAGGCCGGAGCTTCGGACAAAAGTATTCGAGCCAAGTACATCTCCATCGCATGGCTGGGTTGCGCGGCCGGTATGGCACCAGACCTGGATGTGTTTATCGCCTCCCCGACCGACCCGTTGCTGTTTCTCGAGTTTCATCGGCACTTTACCCATGCCCTGATATTCATCCCGATTGGTGCCGCTATCGTGTGCGGGGCGCTCTACTGGTTTGCCCGCAAACACCTCTCCTGGCGCGAAGCCTATCTCGCTTGCCTGTTTGGCTACGCTACTCACGGCTTGCTGGACGCCTGTACTTCCTACGGTACCCAGCTCTTCTGGCCTTTTTCAGACACACGCGTTGCCTGGAACAATGTCTCTGTTGTAGACCCCTTGTTCACCATCCCTCTGGTCACGCTGGTAGTACTGGCTGCACGCCGCCACAAGCCAGTGTTCAGCTATGTAGCCGTTGGCTGGGTTGTTTTGTACCTCGGCATTGGCGCCATTCAATTGTATCGAGCTGAAGCTGCCACAACCCAACTCGCTCAATCCCGCGGTCACGAGCCGCTGCGCCTTACGATGAAACCAAGCTTTGGCAACCTGATCGTCTGGAAATCCATTTACGAACACGAAGGCAATTATTACGTCGACGGGATCCGCACCGGTGCCGATGTGTCATGGTGTTCGGGCGATGTGGCCCCGAAACTGAATATCGCGCGAGACCTGCCGGAGTGGCGCCAGGGTAGTCAGCAAGCAACCGACCTGGAAAGATTCCGTTGGTTCTCCCAAGATTACCTGGCCCCAACAGGTGAACCCGGAGGTGTGACGGATGTGCGCTACTCCGTTGTGCCGAACGAAATTGAGCCGATGTGGGGTATCACACTTTCCAGTAATGTTACTCAAGATACCCACGTAGACTGGTGGGCATCGCGCGATACAAGCGCGCGAGTGTGGAACAAACTCGGCAGCTTGATCTCGGGGAGCGCGTGCGCACCCGTGCCGCGTTAGTCATTAACGAACCTCATGGAGAGCAACACAATGTCATCTATTGAAATCGTCGCAGCAACATCAGACATTAGCGCCGCACAGGAAGCCGCAAGCTCCGTACGCGGGCAATTGTTTATCGACAATCGAGAACATGCCAAAGTCCCATTCAGGGCGCTGGTTACAGCTGTCACCGATGACATCACGGCTTTGGAAGAAATTGCTGACTTCGGGCTTTATGTGGTGTGCCGACGCACCGTTAAGGCTGGCACTGCCGGAGCTTACAGCCTTTCCCCAATGATCCATCACCCGGACAAAACACATAAAGAGTGTGATACCCACTGGCGCGATGTGCATGCGCCGTTAGCCCTTGTCCATCACGCCTATATGACCCACTACGCGCAGTTGAGCGTCATCCGCAAACTGAAGGGCACTGACATGGATGGCTTTGCTTTTTGCGGTTTCGCAACGGCAGACGACATTCGCGACCGCTTCTTCACCACCAAAGAAAGCGTGCCGGTGATCCTGGCGGATATTCAGAATTTTGCTGACACGAAAAATTCACCAAAGCCGCTGATCGCGGTACCAGCGCACGTCCACTAACGGGTTTCGAAGCTCTATCGCCGGCTCGCTTTGAACAGTCGTGTGGTCTCCTCCGGCGATGAGGACGTGAATGCCGCCAAAGTTTCTTTCAAGGCTTTGGCCAGTCGGTCCCTCGCCGCTTCGCCATATGGATTGGCATTCTGAATATTATGGTAGAGCTCGGGGTTCTCGCTGACCATACCCTGACTGACGCGATCGAGGTCTCTGAATATCGGTGTTGCAAACGCATCAATCAGCTCGTCAGGAATATCGCTTTGCGAGCGAACGGAGGCAAAAGTGGCTAAGACAGCATGGGTAGTCACCTGTACAAGTGAGGTCACCCGATCATGCGCTTCAGCATCCACCTCAATAATATTGAGCGACATACCTCTCAAGAGTTCGACCATCTGCACAAAAACAGCATTTTTTCGAATCTCAACCACCACCGCGTTGCTGTCGGCAAACGTGCGATCGGGACCGAACATGGGATGTAAACTCAAGTATCCCGCTTGCTTGCACACACCGGCAGCCTTGGTTGTGATGTCCGTCTTTACAGAACAGATATCGACGATGAGTTTACCCGCAAGACTTACAGGTGTTTGATCCAGCACATCCAACATTTCAAGAGCCGCAGGCTCCGGCAAACACAATAGGATCAGGTCCACATCGGACAGAAGCGGGACCAAGGCCTGTTGTGCTTCATCTCCAAGCTGCACATCGGCAAGCTGCACATCGGCACCCTTGCGAATATCTGCGGTGGTTACATCGACATCAAGCCCAGTGAGTTCGCGCTTAAACGCGCGACCAAAACCACCGGCGCCGCCAAGAATCAACGCTGACCTGATCACACCTTCACTCAAAATCGAACCTAGCCTCAATGTAGTGCGCAGCGATGCTATCACGTCTGGGCTTCCGCGCTGTAGCCTGCCACAATTGCGGATGCTCTGCCGTGGACAACAGATGAGAGTGAGGAGGATAGGATGCCAGAGCTGGGCGCACTTGCGGCTGACGCTGCAGAGATTCTGAAAACTCAAAATGTAAAGATTTCTGTTGCAGAGTCATCAACTGGCGGGCTTATCAGCGCGGCGCTTCTGGCTGTCCCAGGCGCCTCGGCTTATTTTGAGGGAGGCTCGGTGGTCTATACGCTCACATCGAGGAAAGAAATTCTCCGGATTACGCGGAATGACGTGGAAGGTCTGGAACCTCTGACAGAAGCCATGGTACTCAAGTTCGCAGAAAAAGCTGCGCACCAGCTGGGCACCACCTGGGGTATTGCGGAACTGGGTGTTGCAGGTCCTACTGGCGCCAGATACGGCCACCCGCCGGGGATCAGTGTTATCGGTGTCTTCGGACCCAATCCCGCTGCGACCACAATTGAAACCCGCAGCGATGATCGCGAAGCAAACATGTGGAAATTCACATCAGCTGCGCTGAACCTGCTCACCAAGCAACTCAAACAACACTACAGCTGAAAAACCAAACATCAAAACGGGAGTTAAATCATGACAAACCAGTCCACGAACTATGATGACGTCAAACAATACCGCCTCGACCCGGAACGCGAGCAGGAGTTGATCAACTCAGCCGGGGAATGTGTCTTCATCTGGGCAAACAAATCAGGACACCCAATTGGCGTTATCACGGCTTACGTGCCAGTGGACGGAAAAATCTGGATGACAGCAACGCGCGAACGCGTGCGGATTAAAGCTATCGCACGGGACGGTCGCTCGAGCTGTGTCTTCACTTCCAAAGGCACTCACATGGGGGGAGGCAAGACGGTGACTTACAAGGGACACACCGTGATCCGTGATGACGAGGAAACCAAGCAGTGGTTCTACCAACTGCTTGCCCGCGGGATGGCTTCCAGACAGGACGATGGCAACGAATTTACGAAGAACCTGAACCCAGACCTGTTCGTTAAGTTTCTGGATACACCGGAGCGGGTTGTACTCGAATTCACCCCGGAGTTATCCATACCGTTTGATGGGGACAAAATGGCGCAAGGGACAGCCGCCGCTTACGCACAGTTTGCGAGCGAACAATAGTGCTGAAAGTTGACTCCGGGCTGACCTCGAATATGCACCGGGTCGGCGCGGAAGCCCAGCGTCTGGAGGCGCTGGGCTACGATGGTCTGCGTCTAGCAGAACTCAATCATGAACCGTTCATGCCCCTGGCTATCGCAGCAGAACATACTGAACGCATCGAGCTGGTTACTTCAGTCGCAGTCGCCTTTTCCCGTAACCCCATGAACATGGCTCAGATTGCCCACGATCTGAACGCCTTCAGCAATGGTCGCCTTGTGCTGGGCATCGGCTCACAGGTGAAACCCCACATCGAACGCCGTTTCAGCATGCCATGGCATAAAGCCGCTCGCCAGATGCGGGAGTTTATCGAGGCTATGAACGCAATCTTCGACTGCTGGTATGAGGACAAACGCCTGGAGTTTGTCGGGGAGTATTATCAGCACACCCTGATGCCCGCCACCTTCAAACCCGAAAACACCGAAGCGCCGCGACCACGCATCGCACTCTCTGCCACTGGCCCGCTCATGACCAAAGTTGCTGCCGAATGTGCAGACGGCATGATCATGCATCCGTTTAACTCCGAAAAGTATATTCGCGAAGTCACTCTCCCTGCGATTGAAGAGGGGCTTTTGAAACGAGGCATATCCATACAGGACTTTCATCTGGACTACGCCCCTATGATCGCGACGGGCGAAACCGACGAAGCGATCGAATCTGCTATAGATCGTGTCCGCGATCGCATTGCTTTCTATGGCCTTACCGTCGCCTATCGGCCGGTGCTTGAGATGCACGGCTGGGGTGAGCTGCAGGATGAACTGATTGACCTCAACCGACAGCACCGCAAAGCAGACATGCTGGCGCTGATCACCGACGAGATGATTGAAACGATTGCCATCGTTGGCAACCCGACCACGGTTGTCGACAAAGTGAAACAGCGCCTCGGTGGGATAATCCACCGAACAGGCTTCAGCGACGCTAATCTAAGTGATGCCACCCTGGCCGACATGCTGGAACGGCTGCGGAGTTAGCCCCCGGTCAGATTTCGTTCCTGCGCGCGCGAAAGTAAACCGCCCCGGCAAGGAATGCGCCGCCGACGATCAATCCAAACCAGAACTGGCCATCTGCAAATATCCCAAACTGGTCTGCATATTGGGTGGTATTGATTTGAAAGTTGGCAATGTTCCCTTCCGCATCAGCGGTTGGCAGAGTTGGCATGCTCGCGTGATAACTCACTAACTTCGAAACAACTCCGCTATCAAGAACGAACCCATCCACAATCGCCAACCAGAAAGGTACACCCAGCGCCCATATGAAAGGCACGCTTGTCGCCCACCCGGAAACAAGCATGAACCAACCATAGATCGGCAGCATAACAAGCCCATTCAGAGCAAAACCGAGAACGGTCTGAAGCACAGTTGTGATCAACGTGCTGTTGCTCCAGATCCGCGACCCAAAGCCGTCTTCAACTGCCATCGCCACATAACCGACCGCAAACACCTGGGCAACAAGAATGCACACAAACGTCGCCAGGGGCGCTACCCAAACGACAAACACGTATTTACTTAGTACGGTGTCGATATCGCTGACCGGCATGGACTTCCAGAACAGGACACTGCGGTTAGCACGTTCATCATACAGGCATGCCAACGCCGCAAAGAGCGAGATAACAAACAGCACCCAATAAAAGGGTGTCGCCACATACTTCAGAATAGCCTCCATGCGGTTCTCAATCTCGGCATCGGTAGAACCGGCCACATCGAACAGGAGCCCCAGGATAGACGGCGCGTCCGCATCATCCGCGGATATCTCGATCCGCTGTTCTTGGTCGCCGGTATTGGAGACGAACGAAAACTCACTTGGGGACAGCGTTACGCTGACCAGCATCATCACAACCAGCGTCACAACCGGTGTCCAGATGAAGGCTGCCGAATGTTCCAACCACTCTCTTTTTATCAAGGCAATAAACTGTTTCATTTATTGCTACTCCATCACCGCAATAAAAAGCTCGGGTAGATTTGGTACCGATAGTTCACCCAGGGAAGCCAGCGTCTCCCTCGGTACGTCCTTAAAAATGTACTCATGACCCTGCAATGTGCTCTTGTCCGCAAGTGGCATTGCCGGGATATCACATGGGCTCGCCGTCGTGAGTTTGACAAAGCGCTCTGCAATATCGCGAGTAGCCATGTTCAAAACGCTTTTCCCTCGATGTATGAACACCACGTCTGTGAGGATATGCTCAATCTCTCGGACCTCATGGGTGGTCACAAGAATACTGCGCTGGTCATTGAAGTAGTCGTTCAGGAGTGTGTCATAAAACTGACTGCGGTACATGATGTCGAGGCCCAAAGTGGGTTCATCGAGAACCAACAGCGGCGCGTCGATAGCAAGCACCAAGGCGAGATGCAGTTGAACGTGCATCCCCTTGGATAACGCATTCACCGGTTTGGTTGGATGAATGTCCGTCCGCCCCAGATGCTCCCACGCGCGATTTTTATCAAAGCCTGGATGTACATCTGCCACATAACTGACCAGGTCTTTTACCTTGATCCAGCGAGGCAAAATTCCGGTATCAGCGATGTATGCAACTTGCTGCATCACTTTTGCCCGTGACCTTTTCGGATCGAGACCCAGCACATCAAGCTCGCCGCCATCGAGATAACTCAGACCCAAAATAGAATTTATGGCTGTGGTTTTACCGGAGCCATTCGGTCCGATGAGACCCACAATCTGGCCCTCACCCACCGACAGATCAAACCCATCCAGCGCGTGTACATCTTTGTAGCTTTTCCTTAAGTCCCGGGCAGAGATAACGCTCATGTGCGGCCGCCTCCTTGTTCTTCTTGTGCGGGTAACAGCTGGAGATCCAGCTTCAACGTTGACAGCCTTGTGAGGATCTTAGGCCACTCTTCTTCGATAAACTTGTTCCGCTCGGTTTCTAAAGCTGTGTTTTGAGCACCTTGGCAAACGAACATACCCACACCCCTGCGTTTCTCCAAGAGACCTTCGTCCACCAGCATCTGGTAGGCCCTGGAAACGGTCAGCGGATTGATCTGCTCTTCAGAAGCCACCTGACGCACGGACGGCACCGCGGCACCTTCCTGTAAACCACCTTCCACGATACGCCGTACCACAACCTCTCGCAGTTGCAGGTAGATAGGTGTTTGTTCGTCCCAGCTTTGCACTCTTCGCCCGGTAGCGTTCTAGTGTTATATATATGTAATACACCAATACAGTAAAGTAATCCCCGGGAAGGGTCAAGCGCCCAGACACCGTGGGGTCATTGCGTGATCAGATTTTTCTCATGCGCTGGAAGACTTCTGGCTTGCGCCGCCAAATTCCACCATCACCCGTTTGCCGGAGACCGTAATCTCATCTGCTAACTCAAGCAGTCGCGGCTCACTGACACGTTCGTTGTTCACTTTCACATCAGCAACTTTGGGTGTTAACACCGGACCTTCCTCTTCCAGGCTCAGCACAGCGCTGAGTGGCTCTGCCTCATCGGCAATCAGAAGCAGTTCGCCTTCGATAGAGAGGCTGAGTTCGGTAAACAAGCGTACGCGGGATTGGCCATCTGTAGTGGACAGATACCAGGCCTGTGCGCCTTCGGTTGGCCGCGCTGGCACAGGTGGCAGACTGACCCGCGGCCGGGAAACCGCGGATCCCGTTGTATCGGACCCGAGGTTTACTACGGGTTTGCCATCGTTTTTTCTGTTTTGCACAGCGCGGGCGATGCTGTGCATTTTGTCAGCTTCGTTTTTGTCGTCAGCCGCCGGTTGATCTTCCCCCAAATCAGCCGCGGTCAACTCAACTACTTCAGGCTCTGGCAATCTGCTACCCGCTGCCGCTATCTCAGCCGCGACACCTTCATCGCCGTCCGCAGAAGCCGCTTCTTTCGCTGGTTCCGGCTGTGGCTCTGATTTTGACTGTGAGGACGAAAATAGTCTGCCCAACCAGCTCTTTTTCGGGACGTTGGGTTCGGACTGCACAAGGTCTGCGGATTGTTCGTGCGGGCTATCTGGCGCAGCTTGTGTGACAACTTTTTCCGAGCTTGTCTCTTGCCCTGGTTCCACAGCTGCAGGCGGCTGATCTGCTGCCTTGTTAGCTGCATCCGCCCTGGTAGCCACCCCTACCGCACCGGCGTTCAACTCGGCGTGCAGATCAAACAGAGTCTCAGCCTTTGCCTCCAACGCATAGCGGTAGAGCTCGTCGAGCACATCCTCCGATTCCAACGCCAGAGTTGCGTCGAACTCCTCAGCTATCAAGCCACGCGCCTGCCGGAGAATAACGAACTCCTCCTTGGACAAAAGTAACGGCACATCGTCAAAGGCCCGCGTTGGCAGCTTGTCTGGTAGCGCCATCAATTCCGTGTAGAGGTCAAACAGGTCATCCTGTTCCGAACTTACCGCATACCGATAAAGGTCGTATTCAACGACGTCAGCTTCCAGCGACAGTGACTCTGAAAACTCGTCCGATACGCGTGTGCGCGCGGAACGCAGAAGTCGAAACTCCTCTTTCGACGGCAAGGTCTTACCTTGTTGCCCATCAGCAAAAGAGTCATGGAAGTCACGACACAACCCAAAAAGCGATTCATCTGCTGCTTGTAGTGAGTACTGATACAACACGTCCTGTAGTTCAGGATTGCGTAGAGCGATGTTATCCCCGAACTCCTGGCTGATGTGTGCTCGCGCTTGTTGCAGTAACGCGAACTGCTCAGGACTTATCCAGTCTGCTGGAATGGAGGTTGTGCCCGTTCGCACTTGTGTCGTTCGCAAATCACAAAAAAGCTGGAACAACGTGTCGCTCTCAGATCTGAGAGCCAGGTCATACAACCCATCCAATGCATCAGCGGTGTGCAGCGAATAGGATTCTTCAAACTCATCCTTGATCGCCAGTTTGGCATCCCGCAGACGCTCAAAATCTGGCGCGCTCAGTTCGGAAAATACGAGCGTGGTGCCAGTTGCTTGGGGCGCTTTCCAAGCTTTCAAACTCGAACCCATTTCCGCCAGTCGAGAATCTGCTGGGGCTCGTGCCAGCACAGCCACCACCTCGTCGTGGGTCGCCGGTACGATTGGCCCGTGTTCCGTCTCGATGATCGGGATCAGTTCCCGCAAATGGAGGAAGTAGGCACCCGATACTCTATTGCCCGTGCCACCCCCTTCACGAGTGAGCAAATAACGATAACTGTCAAAGAGCGCCTCGGTTTTGGAGAAAAGAGCATAGTCATAGAGGCGGTCGAAGACGCTCAAATCTTCCAGCTCAAGCTCGTCACCGAATTCCAAAGAGATCAGCGTTTTTGCTTCTCGCAGCAAGATGAACTGCTCTTCATTCAACGGCTTCGGTAAGGGCTCCTCAGATAAGTCGTTCAAACGTGAGAACAACCGAAACAGCTCGTTGCTCTTTGAGCGCACAGCATATTCGTATACATCTCTTTCGATGTGCTCTGACTGCAGCGAGAATCTAGTCTGGAACTGCTCTTCGATCAGCGCCCTCGCCTCACGTAACAATACAAACTGCTCACGCGAGTACGTGTTGTCTGTCGATTTCAACATTGTCTAGTCTCCGCCCCAACTTCCCGGGCCATAATCAAGTAATATGACATAAACCGCCTGGTCCGAACAGCATCCAGAAGTATGCAGTTGCCGTAACACCAACCCTTTCCCATGCTAGGTCAAGATACGCAGGTTCGGTTATGCTCCCCTATTTAAGGCCAATCCATGCCCGAAGTAGCCGCCCGCCCCGCTGATTTCCCAACCTACAAAGCCGCCTTCGATGCAGAACCGTACCATCAATATCTCGGTATCACTGTCATCGAGCAGACACCCGGCTACGGGAAAATCCAGCTGCTGAAAGGACCCACCACGCCCGGTGGCATAGGCGGTAGCGTACACGGAGGTGTACTCGCCGCCATGGTAGACATCGTGATGCTGGTCGCGCTTTTTTCAGAAGAACGAGAGGGTGAGATAAAAGCCGGTACTGCGGAGCTTGGCATCACCTATCTGCGCCAGGCTCACGGTGAGCACATCTTTGCAGAAGGTCGCGTCATTAAACGGGGTCGTCAGCTCGCGTCAGTGGAAGTCGATATCACCGACGCGGAAGGCACGCTCTGCGCAAGAGGCCGCACGCTGTACGCCTTCAGGGCATAACAAATAACTGAGACGGGAAACTAGTGAGGTGGTTTGTTCGCAAGCACGCCTTTACCTTCCAGCAGATGGAACTCATCTTCCCCAATGCCTAACCAATCGGCGAGCACTTCCGCATTGTGTTCTCCCAGGCGCGGACAAGGTTGCCACTGAGATGGTTCCAAGCCCGCCATCTTGATGGGATTGCCCGGCATGGGTCGATCAAAGCGCTCGTAGGTTACAAAAAAATCACGGGCCATCGCTTGCGGATCTGCAACCATATCCGGCGTGGTGTTGACCTTCCCGCACGCTACACCCGCAGCCTGCAGACAGCTCACAACTTCATCAACGCGCCGCACCGAGGTAAACGCTGTGATCACCTCGTCTATCTCATCGTGACGTTGCTGGCGTCCCGCCAGATCCCGGGTTTTGAACGCTAATCCTTGCTCTACCTGTAAAACTTCGGCCAGCCTTTCCCAGGCCGCATCATCCGCGCAAGCGATGCTCACCCATTGGTCAGGGCCGCTGCATGGATATACGCCGTGCGGCGCCATGTCAGGGTGGCGATTACCCTGTATTACCGGCGACGTGCCAAGCTGGACATCAAAAAGCCACGGTCCGTTATACCCGACCCCGCCCTCATGCAAAGACATCTCGACGTGGGTTGCCTCGAAGTCGTCGCCCTGGGTTTGCTTGCGATGCAAAGCGGTCAGCACGGCGGCCACACAATGAGTGCCCGAGATTGGATCCATCAGCGCTATCGCCGTATTACGTGGCTCCGCTTCGCTGTAGCCGAAGACGGAGGTAAAACCGGACATGGCTTCGACGGTTGGCCCGAACGCCACACGATCGCTCAGCGGACCAGATCCGCCAAACCCGGGCATCGACACGTAGATAATCCTGTCATTCGCCTGCTTCAGTTCCGCAAATCCCAGCCCCAATCCGCTCAACGCCTTTGCTGAGAAGTTTTCGACAACAACATCTGCCTGGGCTACCAATTGGAGGAACAGATCTCTGCCCTCCGGTTGCTTAAGGTCAACACAAACGCTTCGCCGGTTGCGCATGAGCTTCACGAACAACGCGTTGTCATTCCAGGGTTCTGAACTCTCTTCGCCACTCAACCAGCCGCCGATGGGGGCCGACGGGAACACCTGCGTCCCGCGACTCAAGGGCGCCTCGATGCGTACTACTTCAGCACCAAGATCGGCGAGAAAACGGACGGCCAGGGGACCCGCCCACACATGGGTAAGGTCCAGAATTTTTACACCATTGAGGGGGCCCGCCACAGAGTCAGTCATCCGCATACTCCTGAACCCCATCCAATACCGGTCGTGGCTCTCCGTTCAACCGATAAACCAGTCCTGGTAGTCGCAGTTCTCTCCCCTCAAAACTGACCGTCTCCCAGAATTGTCGTTCCTGCAGGTGAGTCTCATCCAGTACATTCTCGAGGGTGCGCACAACGCCGACGGGAACCCGAAACTGGCGTGCCCGCGCCTCGGCTTCGGCTTGCGTCATCCCTTTCAGCGCCTCACCGACACAGGCATGCAGCGCTTCGCGGTTCTCCATACGCAGGTCATTGTTGTCAAAACGTGGGTCTGCTGCCAATTCAGGCCGATCCAGAAAGAGCACAAACGGATCCCAGAACGCCGGGACAATGTTTACGTACACCCATCCATCCGCTAACGGGAAAAGCTCACTCGGCGCAACAAACCAGAAATCGCTGCCGTGACGAGAGCGGATTTCTCCTGCACAGTGCCACCGGACGGTAGTGAACTGTGACAACGCCATGACGGTTTCAAACATGCCGATGTCAATGCCAGCGGGGTCGATCGCTTGCGAACCCGCCGCATACAAACCCGACAAAGCGGCTGCGTATGCAAGCGTGCCGCTCTGAAACTCGAGATAGTGACCGGGCAATGAGAGGGGTGCTCTATCCGGATCGCCCAGCAGGTATGTGTAACCACCCTCAGCCAGAATAGTGCTGGGTGTAGCAACCCAGTCGCGCTTTGGACCCGTCAAGCCATACGGCGTAATTGCGACCTTCAGCACGTCGGTCCAGGAGTGATATCCGAGAGTCTCGATCTCGCCTGCAGATGATGCCTCGCACACCACAATATCCGCTGCACCTACCAATGCACCCACCGATGTATTCAAGAACGCATCCGGCTTTTCGGACAGTGTTACCCGCCGCTTGCCCGCATGGAGAAAGTTTTCCATCGCCTGAGGACTCGCCCATGCCGGGGGAGGCGCCGCGAGGTCGAGACGGACAACGTCGAATCCTGCCCGTACAAAGTGTCGACCTGCGTAGCCAGCCGCGTAACCACCCAGCTCTAATACTCGAAGCGCAGCCATCGCAATCAGGTCTGTCTTTCGTCTTCCATTCTGGCCTGGAGGCGTCGCATGCCAGACAGCCAGCGCTCGATATCGCCGTTTTTGCGGTCCATCCACGTTTGTGCCAGCGGGTCGGTCAATATCAGAAACCGCTCCTCCGCAATTGCATCGATCACCTGCTGCGCAACTTCTTCAGGTTCCTTGACCGGCCCAAGCGCAGATGAGGCCGAGGAATCTGTGTTCACATCCCCCAGCATGGGGGTGCGTACACCCAACGGCGCCAATAACGAGGTGTGCACACCTTTGTCATGGTAGGTAATCGACATCCACTCAGCCATGCCAACCACCGCATGTTTTGTAGCTGCATAGGTGAGGTTGCCGTGCGTGGTCAGAATTCCGGCCATCGAAGCAGTGTGGATGATGTAGCCGGATTCACGCTCAAGCATGCCGGGCAACACAGCACGAATTGCATAAACATGTGCCATCACATTTATGTCCCACTGCGAATGCCAGACATCGATGGGGGTACTCAAAGGGTCTCCGCCTGTGGCGACGCCCGCATTGTTGAAGAGTACGTCAACGGGTCCGAGTTCTTTGACGACAGTGTCGATGCAGTCGTTTACGGAAGACTCATCACCAACGTCGCACGCAACGCCCAGCCCGCCAATTGCACTTGCCACTTCATTTGCACCCTCGGCATTCCTGTCGACAACCGCCACCTGTGCTCCCAACCGTGCCATCGCTTCTGCCGTAGCCTTGCCTATGCCGCTGGCCGCACCGGTAATGACCACAATTTTGTCCTGCAAATCCACTCTGTTCCCCTTAGATACTCCTGCCTTTAGAGATTAACTAACTCCGCGGATTGAATACATATCTGCCCCGGTTTTTCCTGTTCGCCAGATCTTCGAGCCCCTGTGGCAGCTCATCAAAGCTGAGCACACGGTCGATCATCGGATCGATCTCACCGGCTTTGAGCATTCGGTATACCTCGTCATGACAGCGCGCAAATGGGGTTGTGTCATGCTGCCAGTAGCCGCCCATATGCACCCCAACAACCGAGTAGTTCTTAACCAGCACGTGATTCAGAGGAACAGAAGGGATATCACCGCTGGCAAAACCAATCACCAGGATATCCCCCTCCCAGGCAACCAGTCTGCGCGCGATATCAAAGTACCGGCCACCCACCGGGTCGTAAACCACATCCACCCCCCGGCCGTCAGTCAGTTCCATCACCCGCGCATACAAGTCTTCAGTGTCGTAATCGAGTGCCACATCTGCACCCAGCGATTCACACGCCGCCTGTTTGCCGGTGCCTGCTGCAGCAACTACCCAACACCCCTGGGCCTTTGCAAGTTGAACAGCTGCAGAACCGACCCCACCCGCAGCAGCGAGCACCAGTACGGTTTGTCCCGCCTGCAGGTGAATACGCTGGTGGTAAGCAAACCAGGTTGTACTGTAGGTTACATGGGCAGCGGCAGCCTGTACTGGATCGACATCGGCTTCCAGTCGAACCGCTTCACTGGATTTAATCACCGCCTGCTCTGCATATCCGCCGTCGTTGCCGGTTGTCATGCCTATGACGCGGTCACCCAGGTCTATGCCACGCGACTTCGCCTCTTCGTCAGCGTCCAGTACGATGCCCACCGCACTCAAACCCGGAATAAAGGGGGCTACCCGCGGCACCTGATACGTGCCCTGACACTGCAGAATATCTGCAAAATTGAGATCGACCGCCTCGACCTGCACCAGCACTCCGCCTTCAGGGTTCACCGGATCCGGCACGTCGACCTGGATCATCGCTTCGCTATCCCATGGATTTCCCAACGATTGCATCTGCCAAGCGCGCATTTTCTCCCCTTATGCTCATTTTACGATTGGTGAAACCTGTACCTTGGGTTATAAGAGGGCATGACACAAGACAAACGCATCGATGAGCTGGAAATGAAGACCAGCTTCCAGGAACAGTTGATCACCGAACTGAACGACGAGTTGATTCGACACGGCACACGGATCACCACGCTGGAAAAGCAGTTGGACCAGTTGGTTACCCACCTGCAATCCCTGCAGGACAAAGTACACGCCGAACCCCACACCGATCCACTCGATGAACGACCACCCCACTACTAAGCTCTGTCTCTAGTGTCCAGATTCAAAGAGGCTCAAACGCTTTGGCGCTTAGCTCTGCCGCTCATGGGCGCGCAGCTTGCGCAAATGGGCATGGGCGTGGTCGATGCTGTGATGGCAGGTCACTATGGATATGAAGATCTGGCAGGAGTTGCACTGGGAGGATCCATATTCTGGCCGGTACTCATGCTCTTCATGGGCATGTTGCAGGCGGTAACCCCTACCGTCTCGCAGTTGAACGGGGCACAACGCATCGGGGAAGCAGGTGAGGTTGTGCGCCAAGGACTGTGGATGGCGCTCATGGGTGGCGTACTGGGTGTGGTGTTGCTCAACAATATCGGCCCCGTCTACGCCCTCATGGAAGTTGATCCCGTAGCTGCCGCTATTTCCATACCCTACCTCCAGATGTGCGCCTACGGCTTCCCGGCGCTGATGTGTTTTTTCTGTTTTCGTTTCCTCGCCGATGGCACTGGCTTCACTCGCCCGGCCCTGATCATCTCCTTGATTGCGCTTGTGCTCAAAATCCCACTCAACTGGATATTGATCAACGGCAAATTTGGTCTCCCCGAGCTTGGCGGTGTCGGCTGCGGTGTTGCCCAAGCCATTATCATGTGGTGCCAATTGGGCATGATTCTGTTCGTTGTAACCCGGCGCCGCTTCGACGCTACCGGATGGCGAAGTCGCATAACGCCGCCGAGTTGGCAACACATCAAACCTCTGTTGGTGATCGGCATACCGATCGGAGCGACCATCTTTGCTGAAATGGGTCTGTTTTCGTTGACGACCCTGCTGCTCGGTCGTTTTGGTGCAGAGACAGTGGCCGCCCACAACATCGCCATGAACTTGAACGGCTTGCTGTTTATGCCGGGCTTAGCCCTCGGTATGGCCGGCTCTATACGCGTCGGGTACAGAGTAGGTGCCGGTGAAATATTCGAAGCGCGCTCAACCGCCGTCGCTGCAATGGTCTCCACCGTGTTGGTCGCCCTGCTCGGCTGCGTGATTATTCTGCTGTTTCGTTTCCAGCTCGTGGGCTTTTACATCGACGAACCAAAGGTGGCAACGTTGGCTTCAACCCTGCTTCTTTTTGTGGTTTTTTTCCTGGTGTTCGATGCCAGCCAGGCCACTGCCGCAGGTACGCTGCGTGGCTACAAAGATACCCGGGTACCGATGATCATCGCACTCGTGAGCTACTGGGGTGTGGGATTACCGGTCGAGCTTGCGCTTGGATTCGGATGGTTCGGCGAACCGATGGGCGTCTATGGCTTCTGGATCGGTCTTGCTGCGGGCGTGGGCACCGCCGCATTCCTGCTCACCTGGCGTCTGTGGCGAACCAGCGGCAATGCCGAGCGCATCATCCACTTCTCCAGACTGCGAGAGGCCTAGCTGTCCCGAACAACCGGTTGGACCTTGGCCACGGACAGCAACGATTCCACGCAATCGCGAATGCTCTCATCCAGCGAGCGAAACTCTATTGGCACAACCGCCTTGATGCGATCATTGCGCAACTCTACCTGCGCCCAGACCGCTCTCAACTCCGCTTCTCTAGCCTGGATACGTTCAGGAAACGGGTCGGTTACTTCAGGCGTGGCATGGCGAAGCTCGGGCAACAGTCGATCTATATCGGCACAGATATCTTCGACATTACGCATGTCCGTTGACCACGCGATATAACGTTCACCGTTCTGCACATCCAGACTTTCAAGCAAACCCACGTGGCAGGCGGCATCATCCCGGACATCAACCGTCATCCACGGTCGATACGCGCCATTTTGGTAGTACTCGCCTAACAGCATCATCTCAATATTGTGCTGCCACGGACCCATGTCTTTCTGGTGAGGGCTTAAGATCGGACCAACGTTATCCGCAGGACAGCAAGTGATCGCATCCCAACCGCCATGAATCTCCGCCGCATCAGAAAAGGCACGCTGTGCAATCACCTTGCCCATTGAGTAGCCCTGCCCTTTTTCAGGCGTGCGTTTGGGGTTTTGTTCATCGGGATAGCGATCCTCGTAACATACCGGCCGACGCACCAGCTCATGTATATCAGCCTCGGATATGACAGCAGCAATGCTGGAGGTCACCACAACCCGTGTGACGCTCTCAGATTTGTTCACACTCTCTATGATGTGGTTACAGACGCGTTGTACGTATTCAAGGTCGTTGTAATCGCTGACGTGAGACACGTGCGCAACCCCATGACAGCCTTTGAACACCTCGTCAAAACAACCGTCCTGATCGAGATCCGCACTGTGCAGTGTCAACCGACCTGACTGGTAAGCCCCCATGTCTCGCAGGAAGCCAACACGCTCATCATTTGCCGTATCCCTGACACAAGCACGCACACGGTAGCCTTTGTCCAGCAGCGTTTTGACCACCCATCCGCCGATAAATCCTGCTGCGCCTGTGACCGCAACCGTTCCACCTTTTGGAATTGGCGCCATAACTTCTCCCCGTTTAACTCGTTAACAGTACCCAGCCTGGATGTTCACTACATCCTCTCGGCATTAACTGGTTGCCGACGCGTAAGCCAACCGCTCAAATTCATAGAAACCATCAAGCGCACGTTTATCTGCAAAGGGAAGGAGCTGTGTGAGGTAAACACCCGCGAGATCATTTTTTCTATCGATCCAGTAGTAACAATTGGACAAACCCGCCCACATGAGTGTTCCCGCCGCACGTCCCGTCCAACCCGGCTGTTCGTTGATCTGGAAGGTCAGTCCCCAACTCTTCTCATCCCCTGGAAAAAACTCTGCATCTTCACTTAAGCTTGGCGCCGCAGTGGGCAGCGGCTCAACCCGCAGATCGCCCATATTGTTACGCGCCATCAGTTCAACCGTTTCCGCTTGCAGCACATTCTCGCCGTCAAGCTGGCCGCCGTTCAAAATCATGCGCAGGAATCGGGCATAGTCTTCCACGCTGGAAAGAAGCCCCCCACCGCCCATTTCAAACTCAGGATCATCTGGCGGCGGCAGCGCAGGGCCTTCCGGCACCACAAGACCGCCGTCTTCCTGGCGAAATGACATATCGCTCATTCTCTCAGCCATCGACGCATCAGGTTCAAACGCCGTTGAAGCCATACCCAGAGGGCCTGTGACATGCTCGGCGAAGTACTCACCCAGCTTTACGCCGGTCACCTCCTCCAGCATGAGACCCGCCCAGTCGATGCCGATGCCGTATTCCCAACGCGCACCTGGGTCGAACATCAACGGTAGCTCAAGGGCCACCTTCTTACGCGACATCATCGAAGGCACGCCTGCCTTTGCAATGTAGTCTGACAACTGGGTATTCCAGATATCGTAGGCAAATCCAGAAGAGTGAGTCAGCAGGTTTCTGAGCGTCACTGGTTGGGTTGGCGCACGCAACTGAGGCTCACCCGCGTCGTCAAACCCTGTGAGGACTTTTACTTCGCCCAGGTACCCACAAACCTCACCTGCAGGAGCATCCAGATCCAGACGACCTTGCTCAACAAGCTGCAGAACAGCGGTACCCGTAATTGCCTTTGTCATGGACATGATCGCGCCAACGGTATCCGTGCGCGCGCCTCGACCCCCGCCCGCCTGACCAAAAGCGCCTTCGTAAAGAACCGCATCCTTCGAGCAGACGACTGCCGTGACAAACGGGACATCCTGTCTTGCGACAAGACCATCCAGGTGGGTATCGATAACATCTTTGTTCAACACAAACTCCAAATAGACGTCAGGAGGCGGCTTTTTCTATCCCCGCCTGCTCAGCTTCAATTTCAGCCTGCACCTCTTTCAGCTTTTCCTCAGTCAGGGAGTAGTTCCACAACATGGGTATGGCCACAAACTTGAAGATGGCCGGCACGATGGAATACAGACAGGCGAGCCACAACAAAGACTCCCACGTGTTGGGATTGTTGATTGGATCAGCGAGAGAATTGAAGCCTACGTAGGTAGCCGCCGTGGTGCCCACCACCAGCCCCAACGCATAGGCAAGTTTGCGCGTCATCGTCCAGATACTGAAGTAAGCGCCGCCTTGCCTTTTGCCGGTTTTCGCGGAATCGAGGTCCACCACATCAGCAGCCATTGCATAAGGCAGCGCGGAAAGAGCGCCGATGGAACTCCCCTTCAGGCACATAACGCCAATGAACAGCGCAAATTTACCTGTCGGAATGCCCTCAAAGCGCTCATTCATCCCAGCCAGCCAGGAATCTGGCAAAAACCCCAGGAGCTTCTGCAACTCATACGCGGTAAACCACTCTTGTGGCGCGATGGCAATCAGGGGAATAAAACATGACCACAGCGCGTACCAGAATATCGCCACCATGGTCGCCCGATGTTTACCAATTCTCCGAGAGAGCTTAAACCATAAGGGAATAGCGACAATCTGGGAGATAAAATACGGCGCGAGATAAAAACCGTATAAATCCCCGGCCAACAGCACATGCTTGACAAAAAAGAAGCTAAGACTGTTGGTCATGGCAGAGCCGATTGTCGAAAAGAGAAAGATGATGACAAGCTTCCGATAGGGCTCATTCTGCCAGACGTATCTAAAACTCTCTTTCAAAGGCAACCGGCGCTGTGTCTTCTCGACCACGGTATATTCGGGCACAAAGGTAATGCAGTTCAGAATCAGAAACGGCATGAGAATAGCAACGCCAATGGTCAGGAAATAAACGGCGTCCGTTGGTTTGGTGTAGCCCCAAAAGACGATGATCGCAGGTGTCATGGCACCGATCAGGGAACCCGTCACCGTGAAGGCTTCTTTCCAACTCATCACCAGCGTGCGTTCGTTGTAATCCTTGGCAAGCTCAGCCCCCCAGGCTGAGTATGGTACGTCCTTGATCGTGGCACCCACATACAAAAGAACGAGTACCCCCAAGAGATACGGATACCCATTGTTGAACGTAAAGCCCAACCAAGTGACCTCCTCAAACTCTATGGGAGGTATCCAGAGCAACCAGACCCCAATAACAAAAATGGGCGTGCCGATCAGGATGAATGGTTTGCGCCGTCCCCAGCGGGTGCGAATTCGATCGGAATAGAATCCGATCAACGGGTCCGTCAGACCATCAAATACGCGGGAAAGCGCAAGCATCAGGCCCACGAAGCCCAGGCTCAACGCAAACCCGTCTGAGTCCGCATATACCGGCGTGAGGTAAACGGCCAACGGCAAGGTGACCATGGACAGCGGCATGGCCGGGGCACCGTAGGACGCCAGACTGAACATGCTCAGCTTTTTGCGATCACCTTCCCCGGCACTGGAAGCAGCAGCGGCGTCGGACTGCGCCTCACCGCTCAACGGTGCTTCCCATTAACACTACACAACATAAAACCTCTCCCCAGCAGGTTCCCAAAATTTACCTAGGAACGAGCCCTATAGCCAGTTTTATCGGCCTTTCTTGAAGATGTTTCCAGGCAAAAAAAACCCCGGCAAGGCCGGGGATTTTTCAGCGTTAAACGCTTGCGGTCGCTTACATGCTTGCGCCCATGCGGACGAAGAAAAGTCGTCCACGGCCATCATGCAGCGTACCATCAAAGGCGGTTACTACAGCGATGTGTGGCGGCTCTTCATCGAAGATGTTCTGCACGCCCAGCGTCAGGTTGGAATCACTGAACCAACCCAGCTCACCGAAGTTGTAGTTGTACTGCACATCAACCGTGAGGAAATCTTCGATTTCATCGTCGGTGAGATCCCGTGCCACGGAGTCATTACCCGCGAGTCTTGCAGTTGCAGCAAAGAAGCCTCGGGTCCCTGCGGGGATATCGGTCTCCAGCTCATCCACCCATTTTGCAATGGCAAAGACACGGTGCTTGTCACGGCTCCAGGACAGCGTACCGTTAACCTTAAATTCAGGCAGGGGTCGCGCAACCGGGTTACCCTGGTTGTAGTTACCCACGCCATCAAAGACGGTGACGCCACCAGAGCTGTTGGGTACTTCAACGTCGAACGTCTCGATCCATGCGCCCTGTACACCTACACGCCAGTTACCCCAGTCGTTGTCCCAACGATAGGATGCCGTTACGTCCAGGCCGTTGATGTCTGCACCGTTAGCATTGGCGAAGTCAGGCAGAATACGGAGCAGAATTGCCGAGCTGTTGCGAATGATCTGACGGCGGTTACCCACTCCAGCATTTACCGCATCAATAAAAGTTGCACCTGGGTTTGCAGCCACGTACGCGGATAACGCCGCGTTGTCATCCGCTAACAGGACATTGGACGCCTCACGCGTGATGATGTCTGTGTATTCAACATCGTAGTAGTCCATGTCCAGAGAGAAGCCTTCCAGCGGTCCATCCTGCGGTACCCATGAGAAACCGAAGTTCACAGTGTCGGCAGTTTCTGGCGCAAGCTCCGGATTACCCACTGTGATAGACGGCTTAAAGGTGGTGCCGCCGACGATGTCGGCCTGGTTGGCGACCGTGGTCAACGCACCGAAAGACTGTTGCAGCGAAGGCACGCGGAAGGAGCTACCGGCCGATGCCCGTAAGGTCAACGAGTCGGTTGCGCGGAAGATCAATGTCGCTTTCGGGTCAATGGTGTCTTCGCCGATTTCGTCGAAGTCTTCGTAACGACCCGCTACGTTCAGCTCGAGCTTCTCACCGATTGGCACGTTAATCTCAACGAAGAACGCTGTGGTAGTTAACTTACCTTCCCAGTCCTGGGCGCCAAATACGAAGTCCAGGTTGTTGGAGGTCAGCGAGGAGTCGAGGACTACTTTACCGACGTCGCGACGCTGCTGGAAACCGACAGCCAATCCGACTGGACCTGCATCCGTATCGAAGATTTCACCAGATGCGACGATATCGATCACGCGCTGACGGTAGTCCGTATCACTTGAAGCACGACCGATCAGCCACTCATAGAGTTCCGGCGCATTCACAAGATTCAAATCCGTCTGGTTAGGCTGGCCGTTGCGATCCCAATGCGCGTTACCAAACGGGTTGAAGAAGTAACAGGTACCGGCGTCGAAATCACCACCCGTTAAAGCATAAGTAGCGTTACCACTACCCGGAATACCGTTTGCGGTATCACAGTTAGGTCCACCCAGCCCGTTCAAAGCCAAACGCATGTGGCTGGACAGCGTGTCCTGCACCTGTGCAGTCTGCGAGTTGTGGTTACTCGCTGTGTAGGTAGCATCGATGGTCCATGGACGTCCGCCGAGTTCTGTATCCCAAGTCAAACCAAAGACCAGACGCTGGTCAGATCGGCTGGTATCCGTGAACGTGGTCACCGGACGCAACGCCGAACCATTTTCCGATGAGGAGTATCCCTGCAGTCGCGTGAGGTTGGCATAGTTCACAGGCTCAATACCGCGACGGAAGGCGTCTTCCTGGCTACCCGGGTTCAATGCAACCGCAGGCAATCCTGTCACGGGATCAACATAGGAAACTTGTGTGGGAATGGTCAGCGCCGGTGCATTTGGGTTCAAAGAGTTCAAGCGGTCAAACTCAGATGAGTTTGATGCAAACTCAAAATGCGCGGTGATCTCATCGTTGATGTCGTAATGACCTTCAACGAAAAAGTTGCGCAGAGCTTCCTTTGCCTGAATGGAGAAGAACGAAGCGTAGTCATAAACACAGCGGTTGAACAAGTTGCCCAACGCACCACCGTTTCCAGGCGTAAGTCCCGCGGCGTCTTCACAGTTGACATCCGCCTGACCGAAGCTTGTGCCCAGCGCATTGCGCGGTAGATTGTTCAGACTGGTTTCACCGTTGAGACCTACTTGCTGTCCCGGGAAGAGACCATTTGGTCCCCAGGTGATCGTCTGACCCGCGATAGGTAGCAAGCGACCCGGCTGACCAGTTGACGAAATAGAAGTACCACCAAATCGATCGAAGTTGTCCGCCACGTTGATCTCATCGCGATTCAGGAACGACGCAGATACAACCATACCGCCGCGGTCACCCTGCACCCCCCAGATCATATTGACGTTGTTGGCATCACCTTCGCCGGTTTGATCATCAGTGGTGAAGGTGTAAGTCACATCAAAGCCTTCAAAGTCACTCTTGGTGATGAAGTTAACAACACCCGCGATCGCGTCTGATCCATACAGCGCAGAAGCACCGTCTTTCACAATCTCGATACGCTCGATGGCGATGTTGGGAACCAAGGCATTGATGTTGGTCGACGCGTTACCGCGACCGTTGTACCAGGAAGGTACATGACGCTTGCCGTTAACAAGCGGCAGGGTTGCACCATGGCCAAGGTTTCGAAGGTTAATCGTGTTACGACCATCTGCGCCCTCACCCTGGAAGGTCGCAGCACGAGTCTGTCCTCCGGAGTTCCATGGCATGGCCTGGATGATTTCAGCAACATCCGCAGCGCCGATATCTTCGATATCTGCTGAGGATATGACCGACAGAGGTGACGGCGAATCTTGAGCAGTACGCTTCAGGTATGACCCCGTTACGACTACCTCTTCGATCGCCTCATCATCGTCAGCTGCGAACGCAAACTGGGCGCCTGTCAGCACCAACAGCGCGCTCATGCACCGTACAGTGAATCTAATCAAGAGACTCTCCCCATTCATTGTTTTAATGCATCGTTCTCTCTGCGTGACTAGAGCAGCTCGGCCAGAGTGTTCCCAAATCACGCTGCGAGCACGATGCTTCAAAGGTGTTTCAAATCGTTTCCGAATGCACCTACGCCGAACTAAAACAATGCCTAGGGCGGATGTCAACCCTGCGTTTAACAGGTTTCAGCAAGCTGTTTTCAGAGCCAGTCGAGATGTCCTACTCGATGCGCCGGACACGGGTGCTGGGGCCGCCGTCCGTACGCAGGATGTAACCACCTATGCGACCATTTTTAATGTTGATCTTATCTCCCACCTGGAAGGGCAGATCACGGGGAGAGTTCTGCATCCATATCTGGTCATTCGCGAGTCGGAAGATCATGCGCTGCCCATCACCCCGGCGAATCGCAGCAATTTCGCTGTCCATATCCAGCTGTTCGGTCTGATCAAAAAAACCTCCCGAGCGACCTGACTCTTGAGGGCGATCTCGATAAATGATGATCGGCTCTGGCTGCTGCCCGTCCACTTGTTGACGAGCGGGTCGGTCCTGACCTAGCTGCGAGGGCGGGCGTATGGGTTCTGACGAAATTTTAGGCAAAGCAGCACCACCCTCTTCGCGAGGATAGAGTTGGTCGAAACAGGCCAGCCGTTCCCGCGCGTTTTCAATCTGGGCACAGGCTTCCACACTTTGTGCATACACGCCTTGCGTGAAAATACTGAACATCACGACGACCGCGGTGGCCGCTACTGCACTGACATACTTCATGAACTCAACCGACTCTATGTTTCGAACGCGCGCAGTCTACAGGGAGAATACGTGCGCTAAAAGTTCAACTGTCAGACGACTTCGCACTCCTGCGTAGCAGCAAGCCACCTATCAACCCACCTATATTGAGCGCAAACTGCCGCACCGGCACCCAATAGGCGCGCCAGACGCTGTCATGCGGATTACCTTCCTCGCCCAGGCCAATGTCAAATTCTTCATATTTTTTGGGTACGTGGAGTGTGCCAAACATCCAATCCCACAGTGCAAACACCTCGCCGAAGTTGTAGTTCATGCGTTTCGGGTCATGATGAATCTGGTGCATGGCTGGACTGATGAACACTCTGCTCATCGCCTGGCCGATGCGCCCATCCCCCCAGGACAACCACACATGTGAATGACGCAGGTTCGCACCGAAGAAGTTGTACAACATATAAATTGAGTTGATGCCAAACAGCACCTCTACGCCCGGGTTGCCCAGAAAGAAAAAAAGAAAGATCCCCTGAAACAGACCGGTCAGCGACAGATGCATCACGTTGGTGATCACATTCCAAAGCGGGTGTTTGCGGAACAGCGTGACCGGGGTCATCACCTCAGCAGAATGATGCAGCGCATGCAGCGGCCAGAGCGTGTTTGAGGCGTGATGGATGCGGTGCACCAGATACACAGAAAAATCCGCCGCCATCGTATACCCGAGAATAAAGAGCGCAAACGTCCAGTAGCCCCATTCGCCCGCCACCAGGGCCTGGTCTTCGTTCAAGCTCATCAACGCGGTGGCCAGTTCCGAGGACAACAGCGCCTGTAAACCTGCGAACACCAGCAACAAGGGCGACAACAGAATGTTGATCAAAAACACCCAGTAGTCCACACGGGCAGATGGATGCGCATAGATCCGCTTGGGAAACAGAAACTGAAAAAAGTGTCGTCGAGTGCGATGTTTGTAGTACTTCCGATAGCTCCAGAACGCCAGGCTAATGAAGGTAGCGATGTAGAGCAGATAGAACTTCTCACTGGCGTTGACCGGCATGAGCAAGAACACCGTGCCCACATCGACTGCATACGTCGTCAAGGTTTCCCACATCTCAGCTATCAAGCCACTGCGTCCTGTCGATCGGGCAGCTTGACGATCAAGCTGACGATACCGGCCAATATGAACGCTCCGCACCAGATCTGAAATGCGGGCACATACGAATCTGCGGCATCAGCGATAAAGCCTGTGATCGCAACCCAGAAGGTTGCAGGTGCCAGGAAAAAGGAGAGCAGGCCATTCACCCGCGAAAACTTTGCTGCCCCGAACAGTCTGGAGATCACTACAGATCGCACAGGAATCATCCCACCAAACCCCAGGCCGAAAAGCGCCGCCGCAACCAGTAAGTAGGCAAACTCGCTTGCTGCCATCAGCGCGATCGTCGAGCCGATGTAGGCGATCACCCCTGCCATCACGGTCAGCTTCGCTGACAGATTGTCCATCATCCAGCCGAACACCACTTTACCGCCAATGGCAAAGAGACCGGCAAAGGACAGCAGCCACGCCCCATCACTCAAGGTGAAACTGAGCTCGGTGGTGATATACGTGGGCAGGTGCGTCGCCATGGCTGAATAAACACCGTTCATCAAGCCGAAGGTCAGCACCACGCTCCAGAACGCAGAAGACGTGAGAAATTCCCGGTAGGTTTGCCAGGTGGATTGCTGCTCCTGTTGTGCACCGGTCTGAATGTCGGGGGACACCGCCACCGCGTCGGCTTCCGGTAAACCATCAACGGTCTGGCCTATATCCTCCGGCTTCTGTCTCACCAGGAGCCACGTGATCGGTACGATGGCGAGTGCCAACCCGGCGTACAACAGATACGCATCCCGCCATCCAATGGTCTGCGCCAGCCAGGCGTTAACAGGCGGCACCAGCACACCCGCTACCGAAATGCCCATGATGGCAATGCCAAGCGCTTTGCCACGATGCCGCGAAAACCAGTTCACCATCAACTTGGTGTGAACAAGCGGTCCAACGCCTGTCCAACCAATGCCTTGAAATGGAATCAACACCAACAACAGCCACACGTAGCTATCAACAAACTGCATCATCAGGTACCCGCAGGCGAGCCAGATAGAGGCAACAGTGATGATGTTGCGCAACGGGAACCGATCGATCATGTAGCCGGTTATCGGCGCGCATATACTGCCGGTGAAAAGCGTCAGGCTCACCGCGAGCGACAGCTCCGCTCGGTCGACCTGAAAGTCGGCCATCCAATAGGGAAAGAAAACACCACGCGCATGCAGAAAAAATGAAGCTGCAAGGAAGCAGATGAGAAATGAATACACCATGAGGATGTATCCATAAAACGGCTTTTTCATCTTCACCCTAAAGTGTTACCTTAATCTGTGTTGGTCAAACCATCGTCGCCGTAGCGGTCAGCAGGTCCTCTGCCATCCGGTCCAAGCCGTCCACCACTACCAAAATGTCCGGCTCCTGGCACATAGTTGAACTCAACACGGATACCGTCCGGGTCTTCAAAGAGGATCGAGTAGTAACCGGGCGCAAAGTGTTCGCCCAGTTCCGGTCCATGAATGATCTTAACTTCCGGCTCTTTCTCCACGTGAGCATAAATGGCGTCGACATCCTCTACCGACCGCGCACGGAAACAGAAGTGATGCAAACCTGAACGATCCTGATCAAACACCGCATCACGTTTCTCTTCCGGCGCCCCGCGCACAAGGATGCCGGTGCGGCTGCCGATACAATAGATAGTGTGTTCGTTGCGAATGAGCGTCTCCATCTCCAGGAAATGACAGAGCCGTTCCCAGAATGGAATACACGCATCCGGGTTGCTGACTGTAAGTTGTATATGCGCAATACCGTTTACGCTGACTGTCATGGTTTCTCCCCTAAGATAAGATAGTTGGTCCTTTGCTGGGACCCGGTTCGAGCTTAGTTCAACACAAAGTCGACCACGTTTTCGATGAGGGCCGCACCCACCCATGTCAGCGGCGGAATCGTGAGGTAAAGCGACCATCGCGCTATGGTACTCAACTTGAACGGCCACTCAGAAGTTCGTTCCATATGGTCACGTAACGTCAGCAGCCTGTTCAACGACTCCCAGGACCCTTCATCACTGCGATCGATAGATTGCAGCGACCGATCGATGCGCTCCAGTTCCTCAGCCTTCAAAGCAGAGAGCCTCCGGTGCAACGGGAAAGTGGAACGCAGAAACAGGTATACCAACGCGACAAGGGTTATGCCGAAGCCAGGCAGGACTGTGACCAGATTCATATCACCCCCAAGAGCAATCAACGGATACATCGCTTGGGTGCCTATCAAACAGAGTGTGGGCAACAACGCCGCCCGTCCCAACGGGTAAGTTGATTTCGGACGCAGCAGGTCTACCGTCAAATGTTCGGCCCCGATCCGGGCAAACGTCCTGGCGTTGTCGATAAAAGCCACAACAATGTGGGTGATCAGAAACCAGGCGATCATCGTGCCAAGCCACGCGCCTACACCAAAACTCGTGGAGGTCAGAATGAGGGAAAGATCGTAACTGCCGATCATAATCATGGTGTGGACGACGCCGAGAACCAACCCATAGGTAGAAACCAGCAGGAAGTGTTGCAGCGACACACGCGTTATCCGTTGCACCAGCTCGAGTTGTTCCTCGTCTGAACAGGCCAGGGGCAGTTCAGCCACTACCCTGCCACTCTCGCGAATCACCCAGGTACCGACGAACACCACGTAAACCGTCGTCGACGAAAAAAACAGGCCGACGCCCAGTACTTCCTCCCCGATATACGTCTCAAAGTAGCCAAGCAACCAGGCAAAGGTCAGGGTAAGCAGAACCCAACTCACAAGGGCCACCGCCAGAGCAGGCACCAACCTCTCAGGTACTATTGCTTCAAACCAGTGCTTGTACATCCAGCCACTATAAACGCTATGCTGACGAATTCTAATGGGTGGACGAGATGAGGAGGCAGATCAGATGAGTCGTTTAGAAAGGAAGGCTTACGCAGATTTAACCGAAGCACAGCAAGAAACATTCGATCTGGTTGTCAGAGACCGACCGGTTAAGCCTCAGGACGGGCATATCGGCGGACCCTTCGATATCTGGGTGCGCTCCCCCGAAATGGGCAGGCGCCTGGTGGCTCTGGGTGGTTTCTTCCGTTTCCGCACAAGTGTTGATCGGCGCTACATCGAACTTGCGATTCTGGTGACCGGCAAACATTGGGAAGCACAGTTTGAATGGTGGGCACATGAACCGATGGCCCGCGATGCAGGCGTACCTGAGGATATTATCCAGGCGATCAAAGCTGGTGAGACGCCAAACTGTGCAGATCCCGGCGATGCGGCTGCTTACCAGCTGGCCTATGAGCTCAATACCACGCAAAAATTGTCGGCGGAGGCATTTGCCGCAGCCAAAACCCAGTTCGGTGAAACCGGCGTTGCAGAGCTCATTGGCCTCTGTGGCTTTTACGGGCTTGTCAGCATGACCCTGAACGGGTTTGACGTTGAACTACCTGACGGCGCTAAATACCCGTTCCCTAAAGCTTAAAAAAGAGGGCTAACAAGAAGGCGTAAAACGAGCCTTCAGCCAACCGGCGCTATTGAATCAGCGCCGGTGCCGGCGGTACTTCAGTCTGGCTCGAATCCGCTTCTGCAGTCCCTGCCGCCGGAGCGCCCAGCGCCTGCAGGTTAGCCACCAGATCAGCGCCCGCATTAGCCGGATTCACATTCCGGTCAATTTTGGCCACCTTGCCGTCCGGGTCGATATAAAACGTCCACCGTGCCGCAAAGCCGCGGGAGGTGAGCACGCCATAGGCTTCAGATACCGCCTTTGTCGGGTCTGCCAGGATCGGAAAGGTCGCACCGTTTTTTTCCGCAAAACCGGTGTTGTCTTCAATGGAGTCCGTGCTGGCCATAAAAAAGGCCACATCAAAGTTTCGAATTTCTCTGTCACTGTCACGCAGCGACTTACATTCGATGGTTCAGCCTTTTGTGAAGGCTTTGGGGAAAAACGCGATCACCACATACTTCCCGCGCAAGTCGGCTAATGTGTGAGTTTGGCCATCCGAACCCTGCAGGGCAAAACCCGGCGCCATCTCACCCACTTTGGCCACCGCCCACGTCTGCGCCGCGGACAACATCAGCACTAAGGAGGCTGCCGCCGCACTCAACCCGGCCTGCAGGAAGCTTCGCCTTTTCAAAGTGAACTGCTGCATTTGATTCCTCATTTCATTTTCAACAGATTTTCAATTTCTTTCTTGTCCAGCCTGTCTTTCTTATCCAGACTGCCTGATCTGGTCTTATCAACCAACCGAGGTTGGAGAGACGTCCTCATCTTCGCTGTTATCCTGCGGGTTTGCATCCATATTTTCTTCTTCCACCTTTTCCTCTAGCCCCTTTTCCTCTAGCCCCTTTTCCTCTAGCCCCTTTTCCTTTTCCACCGCCTCAGCCGCTGTACACGCAGACCCCGCATTCAACGCACGCTTGGCCAGCCCCTCAGCAACGACTGACACGCCACCCGTTGAAACAGCTGCGCCGATCGCTAGCCCGCTTTGCAACAACCCCAGTGCGTCTACTTCAGGTTGCGGATTGGTGATGCGGCCGCCAATTTTCAAGAACTTCACAACTGAGGCCACGTTTACCCCGACCCCTTCACGCGCAACAGGCGTAAATGTGATGTCGAGTGCGTCATCGTTCAAATCTATTTTGCCGTCACCGATGATGCGCATTTTGGTCGTTTCAAAGGCAATGCCTTTATCCGCCTTCATCACGCCGTCCTCAATTTCGAATGCCACCCTGGCACATTCGAGTTCGGTGCTCGGATCTTCCCGGTGAAACGGGTTCAGCTTGTTAATCGTCTCCATGAGCATGTCCGATCCCGCCAGCTCGATCACATCATTGGCCAGGACGGCATCCTGCACCATGAAAACCAGATTGCCATTCAACGAACCGGCCAGCTGCTGCGTGGTTGCGCCCTGCTGATCAATCGCAAGTTCCAGATTAACTGCACCACCCTTCAGTTCATCCTGTGGGAGCACACCAAACTGCTCCAGTTGCACACCCTCCAGAGCGAAGGCACCCTTCGACTCAACCCCCTCAGAGAGCGCCTGCAGTTGCCACTGTCCGCCAAAGCCGCCTTCGCCAATCTGTCCGCTGAGATCCGCGAGAATCAAAGCACCTTCTCCAAGACCCAGCTTAAAGCCAACATTTTCAAAACCCGCATCCCCGACGAGAAGTGAATCTGCAGTAAAGCTGACGAGCGCTTTGTGCTGATGTAACCAGGCAAAATCGATGGGTGTGTCGGTAAACAGCGGCGCCTCGTCTTCCGCTTCTGCCACCGGCTCCACAGATTCTGCAGCATCTGTACTCTGATCTCCGGAGGCTTGCGTCTCAGAATTTGCTTCAGGTGCAGCCACAATCGGCACGGTGAGTCGTTCGGCTTTGATATCGAGTTTGACGTCCAGGCCTGGCACTTCAGTGCCATTCGCGGCAACAGGCCCGATTCTGCCTGCCGCGGCAAACTTCTGCTGGACGTTGTCGAGATCTACCGCAAAGGCAACCGCTTCACCTTCCTGCGTCACGGCACCCTCCACCGCGGTATCCATTGTGACCAACCGGCCGGAAACTTGAGGGGTGTTGAGGTCCAGCTGCACCTCACCTTGCAGATTTTGCGGGCCGGTTTGAAACTCTCCCAGATTCAGCTCGTACTGACCGTCCGCTATGGTAAGCCGCAGATCATCCGCCACCGCCAGTGCACCGTTCACCGCAAGCGAAGCCTGGTCAGTACCGCTGCGATATTCCGCGGCCAGCACCAATTCATCGGGTTTGTAGTTCAGTACCAGATTGGTGACACTCATCTCGCCCACGTCCAACCGTCGCACTTCCAACTCACGCAAATAGGAAAGCAAGTGGATCGGGAGCTGTGCCCCACTATCGGCCTGAGATTGTGACGAACCAGGCGGTGCGTCGCCCTGGGTCTCATCAGCCGGAGTGAGGTCAAGATGATCAATCCTTAGAGCTAATCCTGACGCCTGACCCTCGTCACCAAACCGCCACGTCGCGTCGATATCTTCCAGCATCACCGCCACACCCTCGGTGTGCACTTCAACCGCCTGCGCTTTTAGATTAAGAGGCCAGAACGAGACAGCAAGCTCACGGGTATCGATGTCTATGTTTTCAAGGTTGTCATCTGCCAGCCCCACGACCGTTTCAGGAACGAACCGAACAGCCAGCAGCACGCCCGCAACCACGAGGCTGACGAGTACAACGACGACTAACAAAAATTTCTTTACGCCTGACATGCGTTTAAAACCTGACTACTAACGGCCATGAGTATCGCACGCGCGGACCGACGAATGATCAATCTTTTGTTATACATTCTTCTCATGATTGAGAAGAAACTTCTCGTGATTGAGAAGAAACTTCTTCGTGATTGAGAAGAAACTTTGAGAAGAAACCTCTCACGATTGAGAGGACCGACACGCGTCTGCGTGCCGGTTCCAGAGACTCTCAAGGTGTCTTTCAGCCGATCACTTGTTTACACGTCGAACTCGAGATTTGCTGTGTTTTGACCCATTCGAGCCTCGCCACTGCTTTGTCGTTTTGCGCACGCGATCACCTTCAGCATTTTTGCGGCCTCGGTCTTTCGCCCGGGCAACCGTTTGTCCATCGGCGTTTTTCTTGCGTGCCTGGCGCTGATATCGCGCATTCCCTTCGCCATCACGCTGCCCTCGAGCGCGTTTCTGGTAGGTGTTGCCATCTGCGTCGGTGTATTCGCGTTTTTTCGCTCGTGCGGTCCGACCGTCATCGGTCTTACGCACTCGATCCGCACCACGGGCAATCGTTTCTCCGTCTGCGTCCGTCACTTTGAAGGCGCGGCCAGCCCGGGCATTTCCCGCATGATCAGTTTGGCCAGCTTTTTTTACTGTCACCGTATTGCCATTGGCGGTTTCAAAGGTCTTGCTGACCTTTTTGGTCGTTACGTTTTCGGTATCGATTTCCGCCATGACCGGTGCGCCAGCGGTCGCCAGCACCATGCATGTGCCGATAGGCAGCAGGTTTTTAAGACCTCGTTTCCAGTTCATCCTCATCGTTATCTCCTTTTCTTAACTGCACGGAAATAACAACGGCCCAGCTCGCCTTTGGTTGACGTTGTCTCAGCGGATATGTGAGGCACTAACCCCCGGCGAGCTTGTTTTTAAACCGCCGCATGCCATTCAACCAGCGATCATAGTCTGTGGCTTTGCGCTGAAAATACGTTTCCACTTCTGGATGCGGCAGCACAAGAAATTTGCCTTCTTCGACGGCGTTTATACACGCATCAGCGACCTCTTCGGGTTCGAGCACACCATCCTGGCTCGCCTGGCCACTGTTTCGCGTCGCCGGATTTCTTGCGGCTTCCCCCAAAATGTTGGTGCGCACCGCCTGCGGACAGAGTACTGAAACTCCGATGCCCTCCTCCGCGTAGTTGATGGCTACCCATTCAGCAAATGCCACTGCCGCGTGTTTAGAGACCGCATAAGGTCCCGAATTAATCTGGGTAAGAAGGCCCGCTGCGGATGCCGTGTTTAATAGATACCCTCCGCCTCGGCTGACCATCCGCGGAATGACCGCCCGGGCTGCGGCAAGATGGCTCCAAGTATGGACGCGCATCATTCGTTCCCAATCTTCGGTCGCAAGCTCAAGCCCCCCGCCCTGGCCGTAGCCCGCGTTGGAGACAAAAAGATCGATTCCGCCGATGGTGGATTCGACGTTCTCCACCAGTGCTTCGATGGCCGCCTCATCGCCCACATCGAGCGCTTGAGCCGTTGCCTTTGCGCCGATCATCGCTGCAGTTTCTGCGGCGTTGTCACCGTTGAGATCAGTGCAAACCACCGCCCTGGCGCCACGATCAACAAGCCTTTGTGCAAGCGCACGTCCGATACCTGAACCCGCACCGGTTACGACGCACACCCGATCTTCAATATTCATCCAATTAAGCCCCCAGCAAATTGACGAGACTTTGTAGGCTAACGGTCGACGAATCTCAAGTATGAGGTGAAATGAACAGGACTTGATATTTCGTAAGTATTAGCTTACGGTAAGTTATCACTTACCAATCAACGATAAAGAAAATCGAGTAACTTCCCGTGCTGACACCAGGCTATCAACAGACATTCCAGGCGCTCGCCGACCAGACCCGCACCCAGGTGTTCGAGCTGCTGAAGTCGCGGCCAATGGCTGTACGAGAAATTGCTGATCAACTGCCAGTCAGCCGCCCTGCTGTCTCTCAACACCTGAAAATCTTAAAAACAGCCGGCCTTGTGGAAGAGCGGGCTGCCGGGACACGCCGCATCTATTCCGTGCGGCGCGAAGGGTTAAACGCACTGCGGACGTGGCTGGATCAATTCTGGGACGAGGCGCTGGACGCCTATAGAGCGGAGGTGGAAAAACATGAACACAACCAACCCGATTGAACCCGTCGTCAAGCACCTCGACGTGAACACCAACGCACATACCGCATTTGCGGTGTTTGTGGAGCGTATCGGTCGGTGGTGGCCTCTCACCAGCCATTCGATTTCCCCGGAGGCTGAAGGTGCACCGGCGGCAGACTGCAAAATCGAACCCAGGGTGGGCGGACGCGTCTTCGAAGTTGGGCCGTCCGGACAGGAATATACATGGGGTGAAGTCACAGTGTACGAGCCGGGGGCAAGAATTTGTTTCACCTGGCACCTCTCTAGGTCTGCCGAGGAAGCCTCAGAAGTGGATGTGGTTTTTGAAGAAAAAAGTAAGTCGGGTAGTGCGAGCACCCACGTCACACTCACACACCGCAACTGGGAAAATTTTGGCGATACCCCTCGAACGCTGCGCGATGGTTACAACGAGGGCTGGGATCATGTGTTCGGGGAATGTTACGCAAACGCGGTGGATGCCGCGGCTTAAATATCCAGATCGATTGAAACCGGAAAGTGATCACTCGCCTGGCGACCCATGCTGCCCGCATGTATCAACGCGCTGCCCGGGTCAGCCATCGCCCTGGTTTGCTGACACAAGAGAATGCGATCGAGGCGTGCACGACGTTTGGGCCAGTATGTACTCGGGCGCCTGCCCAGGCGGGTAAAGAGTTCGGCATGAAGATCGGAAAGTTCGAGGGCATCCAACGCATCGAACACGTCCGCTTCCGCAACATCGTTAAAATCACCCAGCACGGCATAGGGACTTGTGCCAACCCGCGCCTGCAGCAGTTGCACCAACGCGCGCACTTCCGCCCGTCTCAGGATCTCAGCATCGAGCGTCTGCCAGTTCGACTGCGCCTGCGATTTCAGGTGAACCCCATACAACCTCATCCAACCCAGATCTAACTCGAGAAAGTCTCGCAATACCTTGAGCTCGCTGATCTTCCCTGCCTGCGCCGCTTGTTCTGACATGTAGCCAAGCAGGGGCTCACCCTCCTCGTCCACCAGCGGGGTCTGGTGGTGGCTGGTAACGGTTACGGGCACCCTGGACAACACGCCCAGGTGAATTGACCGGTCCGAATTGCCTGGTAACAACGCAAGCTCCGGAAACGGATCCGTCAGACTCTCATTAAATATCTGCAGGGTCTGCAGAGACCCTACCTCCTGCAGCAGCCATACGTCCGCCCCGACATTGCCCACCATTTTTCGCAGCGGCCGCAACGCCTTACCCGGTTTGGTAAGCCCTTCCCCCGCGAGAAACAGATTGCACACATTGTATGTCGCGAGCCGCACGCGCCCCTTACCCAGATCCTGATAGAACAGTTGGCATCATCCCACAGATAAGTGGACAATCGGGGTAAGAAATCAATCACTACTGACAGGGAGAAGAATGATGGTAGAAGCAGTAGACCTGGACGCGGATCTGTTTGAACTGGCGATGTCGGCTGAAGCACAGCCCCTGATGGACGCGGTTAAACGTCACATCGCAGACAACGTCGACCCGATCACCGAGGAGTTTTACGCCCTCAACGATGAGAAAGAAGATCGCTGGTCGTGGCACCCGCGCCAACTGGAACTTATCGATGGCGCCAAGGAAAAAGCCAAAGCTGCTGGCCTCTGGAACTTCTTTCTACCAGACGCAGACACTGGCGAGGGTCTAAACAACCTGGACTACGCCTATATCGCTGCGGAACTCGGCAAGTCACCCCTCGCCTCCGAATCGCTGAACTGCTCTGCCCCTGACACGGGCAATATGGAGGTACTTGAGCGCGTCGGCACGCCGGAACAAAAAGAGCAGTGGTTGAAGCCACTGTTAAACGGTGAGATCCGCTCCGCGTATGCCATGACCGAACCGGCCTTGCCATCGTCAGATGCAAAGAACATTTCCACTTCCGCCGTCCTCGACGGTGACGAGTGGGTGATCAACGGTGAAAAATATTACATTTCCGGCGCAGGCGACCCGCGCTGCAAAATCATGATCACCATGGTCAAGACCGACCCCAACGCAGCGCCCAGCCGGCAGCAGTCACAGATTCTGGTGCCAACGGATGCGCCTGGCGTAGAGATCGTTGATGCGATGCAGGTATTTGGCAAAGACCATGCGCCCAGAGGCCACATGCATATTGCCTTCCGCGACGTGCGGGTCCCTAAAGACAACATCCTGCTCGGCGAAGGCCGAGGCTTCGAAATTTCCCAGGTACGTCTCGGTCCGGGCCGCATCCACCACTGCATGCGCTCCATCGGCAAGGCGGAACGCGCGCTGGAATTGATGGTGAAACGCGCCGGCACCCGTGTGGCGTTCGGCAAGCCCATCGCGAAGCTGGGTAAGAACATCGAGGTGATCTCGCGTTGCCGAATTGAGATAAACGCCATGCGTCTGGCTGTGCTGCAAGCCGCTAAAGCCATGGATGTGCTCGGCAACAAAGAAGCCCGCGTCTACGTCAGCGCCGTGAAAGCCATGGTGCCGGAAAAAGTCTGCGAGATTATTGATGCAGCCATCCAGATGCACGGCGCGACCGGCGTCTCACAGTGGACGCCGCTCGCAGACCTGTACACCGACATGCGTCACCTGCGCTTTGCGGATGGCCCGGATGAGGTGCATCACATGGTTGTCGGACGAGCCGAGTTGCAGAAGTACGATCTCTGGTAGGATTAACGACGGATAGGGATAGAAATCGCAACCTCGCGAAGCGATATCTGTATCGGTTGAAGTCGTTAATTAAGTGGTTGTTGGGGTTTTGACAGCACGATGAAGTACGCTGGTTTTGCTTTCTGGGTTTTTGGTTCAGTTCTTACGCTCTCCGCCTGTGGCGGCGGCGGAGGGGGTGGCGGTGGTGGCGGCGGCGCTGGCAACACACCCCCACCTCCCCCGGCAGCACAAAGCGATTTTGATCAAGGTATTTTCAGCAACGATGCTGTTTACAAAGACCTCTGTCTGAATCCTCGTGCCGGTAGCGGCGACATCCAAGGCACAACCGAGGACGAAAACGACTGGCTGCGCGCGTGGACTCACGACACGTACCTCTGGTATCGCGAAATCATCGACGAAGACCCTGCGGCCTTCAGCGATCCGCTCGTGTATTTCGATTTGATGAAAACCTTTGAGCTGACACCCACGGGCAATCCGAAAGACCGCTTCCACTTCACGTTTGACACCGAAGAGTGGCAACAGCTTTCTGGAGGCGGCATTTCCTTGAGCTACGGCATCGAGTGGGCGGTGGGCAATACCTCACCACCACGCGAGTGGACCGCGGCGGTGATTGAACCAGGCCAGGAAGCGGATCTAGCGGGCGTCAGGCGGGGCGACCGACTGGTTGAAATCGACGGCGCTGATTTCGTCAATGGCAACGACCTCGCCACGCTCAATGCGGGCCTGTCGCCAGAAACCGCCGGTGAAGTACATACCCTCACGTTCGAAGACCTGGGCGGTAACCGTTACTCGGTCAATCTCACCAGTGCGGAAATCACCGCCGATCCTGTGCCGTTTACGACAGTTATCAACACCCCTTCGGGTCCGGTCGGGTACATGCTGTTCATGGACTTCAACCGACCTTCCGAGGAGCGCCTGGTTAACGAGATTCAGAATTTTGCCAACGCAGGCATCGTCGAACTGGTGCTCGACCTCCGCTACAACGGCGGCGGTTTTCTCGATATCGCCAACGAACTGGCCTATATGATTGCCGGGACTGGCGCGCAGGGTCAGATCTTCGAAGAGACCATTTTCAACGATAAATACCCCACGGTGAATCCGGTGACAGGGCAAACGCTGTCCCCGTCTACATTCCACACCACCACCCAGGGGTTCAGCCTTGCTTCGGGACAGGCGTTGCCCACCCTGAACATCAGCCGCGTATTTGTGCTGTCAGGACCACGAACCAGCTCTGCCAGCGAGAGCGTGATCAACGGCTTGTTGGGTATCGATATGCCGGTAATCTTGATCGGCGAGACAACCTCTGGAAAACCATATGGCTTCTACCCTACGGACAATTGTGGGACGACCTACTTCTCCATTCAGTTCGCAGGTGTAAACGCGAAAGGCTTTGGCGATTTTGCAGACGGTTTCATCCCCACAGAAACGCCTCTGGCAGATTGGGAAGTTCAGGGTTGCGAAGTGGCTGACGACTTCACTCAAGAACTGGGAGACCCGGCAGAAAATCGACTTGAAACCGCACTGGGTTTTATCGAACTCGGCGATTGCAGTGCCGCCCCGGTTGTTGTGAGCAACAGTCAGAGCAAAGCCATTAGTCTGAACGCGCCAACCGGCGACGCGATCGTGCCGTCCAATCGCATGCCAGGGAAAATCCGTCTGAGGTAGATATGTCAGGCGCCGTTATCCCTTATATAGAACGCACCAAGGCCTACTACGGCGCACAGGGTTATCCGGCATACAGTTGGGCGCACTTCGAAACCACGCCCTTTCAAGCGTTGCAGAAACCGTTGGCGGAATCTCGACTGGTGCTGCTGTCCACAGCCGCTCCCTACCGGTCGGACTTGCCCGACCAGGGGCCGGGTGCGCCATACAACGCCGCGGCTAAGTTCTACGAGGTTTATACACAACCGATCTCACCGGTGCCCGATCTGCGGATTTCTCACATCGGCTACGATCGTAAACATTGCGAGGCACGGGATCCTCGAACCTGGCTACCAATTGAGGCCCTCGAAAGAGAGGCAAGCGCCGGCAGCATAGGTGAAGTGGCGGATGAACTCATCGGCATCCCGACCAATCGGTCGCAGCGAGTGACCCAGGAACAGGATGCACCAGAAGCACTGGACCACGTTCAGCGCCTGCGTGCAGACGTCGCCCTGCTGGTCCCGACGTGACCGGTCTGCCACCAGTCGGTCAGTTTGATCGCGCGGCATCTTGAGGCAAACGGTGTACCCACCGTGATTATGGGCGCCGCCCGTGACATCGTCGAAAACGTAGGCGTCCCACGATTCTTCTTCAGCGACTTTCCACTCGGACACTCAGCTGGCAAACCATTTGATGAAAGATCGCAACAGGCAACGCTGCAGGGTGCGCTCGCGCTATTCGACAGTGCAAGCTCTCCGAACACCACCGTCCAATCGCCTCAGGTTTGGGCGGAGGACGATGACTGGAAGGCAGACTTTATGAACATCAGCCATCTGGATCCGGAGAAAATAGCCAGGTTGAAGGCGGAACACGAAGCAGTACGCGCTCACAAAACATCTTCGACCTAGCTCGATCAGCCGTCAGCCGTCAGCCGTCCTTCAGGTACCAACGGGTCCCACAAACATCAACCCGATGCTCATCGTAAAGGCATCCGCGCGCTTCGGCTTCTTTGAGAATGTGTTCCCGATTGCGAACTTTGACATCCAAGCCGCCCAACCCTGGGCCACGCCCGTCACCCTCCTCGACAAACCGCAGCGTCGCGTTGTTTAAAGCGATCTGAAATTCACCTTCCGCCCGCTCCAGATCAATGCCCGTCACCTTACTCCACAGTTCCCCCAGTTCGAGCGGGTCTGGGCTCTGCAGTTCCACACCCACAAAGTCCACAGTGACATCCTGCTTCACCTGGTCTTCCCACCCAGTTCCACCAACCGGATGCCAGTAACCGTTAAAGTCATTGTAGGCATCCGATTCCACCTCGAGGAATGCCGCTTTTAGATCGCCTGGATGCAGCTGGCATAAGTACCAGTCACCGCGTTCCGCTTCGTGGGCAACGCGAACGCCATTGTCGAGCGCTTGCTGACGTACCTGCATCTGGGTTTCGCGTGAGTCTGCCTGCGTAATCACCATGTAGCCGCCATCTCCCTGGCGGCGATCGAGATACCGGCCTGCCGCCGTATTTTCTTCGACAGGCGCTACCACCTCCAGGAAATTTCGACCCACGGGCATCAACGTGTTTTCCAGACCGAACTGACCAACACCCGGGTCCACATAACAGCGGTTGATACCCAGAATTTGCGTTAAGTCTTGAATGACAGGCTCCAGTTCTCCCGCCACCAGGCAGATCTGCCTCAGTTGAATAGTCATAATCCCTCCTCCTCTGTGACTGCGCTATTGGGTATGCTGCCACAAATAGTTTACCGAGACTGTGGTTCTGGGAAAGACTCATCGGAAGGCAAAATTCATCATCTGGGCAATCGCAGTGGTCTGTGTGGCGTTGTCCGTCTCGACCTGGTTCCACAATCCAGAGCCAAACCAAGGGGTGCGGTTAGTGCTCTTGTTGTTAGTGGCAGCATTCACTGCAGCAGGCAAAAACTGGGCGCGGATCATCTTTGCGGTACTGACAGCCATCGCGGGGAGCATGGCGTTGCTGGCACTATTTGCTGTCGAACTCGCTGGAGAAACGGGGCTTACACTGCTGGTGCCCATGGCTGTGGTCTACCTTGTCAGTTCGGCACTCTTAACCCGTCACCCTGATATTCGTGCGCTGTGTAGTACCTAGCTACGCGGACGCTTCAGCCGCCCCATACTGCCGACCGCGCATCATTTTAATGTCAAGCCACAGGTCCCAGATGGTGAACCCCATGATTACTAGAATGATGATTCTCGCGGTGCGATCCAGGTTTAGCACAGTTATGCGCTCCAACAGTTCACCTTCGGCGATGACAAGCGCATCCGCAGTGAGCAGGACAAATCCCAACCCGAGGAACGCAGCGTAAATCACCATCTCCGCGATCAACACGCTCCTCTGCCAAACCCCACGGGTCAACACATAGACATGCAACAGAAAACTCGCACCGACCAACAGATTCAGATGCCAGGCATAGGTTTCCCAGATGGGCGCCAGATTGACGGTTAACACACCATCCGGGAGAAAATTCTGCACAACGACAACGCCGTTAAACCATAGGAGAAAAAAGCCTTCGCTCAAGATGTTGGTGATCTCATCGCCACGATCGATTACGCCCAATGTGCCCGGCGACAACATGCTTGGCCGCCAGTCCTGATACCAATTCAATCGTTCACCGCTGAATTCAATTGCGACAAACACGCCAAACACCACAACCATCACCCAGAGCAGAATTTCCACCGTCATCCAGAAGAGTGCCACTAGCCCGATTTGCCAATCCTGGCTGAGCGCCAGCACGAGGATACCGATGACTTGCGCAACAAATGCAAGACTGAGCACCGTCTTCATCGTTCGCGCGAAGACGGGGTACAGCTCAGGTCCAATCAGATATTTCTGCGGTTGATATTGCCCAGCTGTTTTCAGAGGGTGACCAAAGCCGGCCAGAACTGCCTTGACGTCCTCGTCGGACGCTTCCCGTCCAGCCGCTTCCGCGCGTGCATCTACCTCTTCAACAATCGATGCTTCAAGGTCATGCACAATCTCATCGCGTTGATCGGCAGGCAAAAACTTGCTGACTTCGCTGACATAACTTTCTACGAGTTCCATGGGTTTACACCTCACTCTTTACGATTTGGGCGACGCTGGCGTTAAGCGATTGCCAATCGGCGAGCAAACGCTCGAACACAGCACGGCCTTCGGCCGACAGGCGATAAAAACGCTTCTTACGCTTACCCTCCTCACGCCACTCACTGTCCAGGAGGCCCTGTTTTTCCAGGCGGCGAATGAGGGGATACAACGTGCCTTCCTCAACATCCAAGCCGTGATCGCCCAGCGTTTTCCGCAAACTGTAGCCATAGTGCTCCTGGTGGAGCTGTCCGAGCACCGCAAGCACCAACGCACCGCGACGAATCTCGGAATTGAGTTTCTCCGTAAACTCCTCGACAAGGTTTTCATCCAGCTCGGACATTGGTTTCACTGCTTTGAAATTAAAATTTTACTGTGTTTTACATCATGTGTATTACACACTATGTATTGCACAGTATACATACCAGAACACGTAAAACAAGGCATAGTAATCCCCGGCATCAGGGTTCGGATTCGACGATCTGCCTGAGGTTTTTGAGACTCTGAACCTGGCGCGCTGCAAACCCCTCGAGCCAGTCGTTCACCTGCTTTAAGGGCGCTTCGTTCAGCGTATAGAGCTGCGCCTTCCCCTGGCGTTTGACAGTGACGAGCTCACACTCCTTGAGGATGCGCAGGTGTTTGGATATCGCCGGTCGGGAGACCGCCTCAAAGCGAGCTGCAATATCCCCCGCTGCGTGGGTCCCTTCTGTATCCAGTAGGGTGAGAATCTGTCGGCGTGTCGGATCTGCTATTCCTACGTAGGCATCTCTGATCACGCAGCATCATCCGTCACGATACCCCGCAGCGCGATCAGATGACGGTTGGTCCAACCACCCTCATACCCTTCCAGGTTTTCCGCGGCTTCCAGACCATCCCGCTCCAACCCGTGGTGAAATATCTCGACAAGAGTGCCGCCATAAAGTGGGGTGAGACGAATAGTCCAGAAGTGCGCTATCGGCTGACTTTGCGCGGGATGCCACTGGCTCTCAAATGTGATCTCGCGTTCGGGGTCGATGAGTAAGATCTTGCCACCAAAATAGCGTGCCTCACCGTCTATCTCCACGGAGAACTCCGTAAGGCCACCCACTACCGGCTCAAACCTGTGAATTGTGTGGCCAAGGTTCAGCCAACCCTTAATCCGCTCTTCCGATTCAAACTCCTGCCACACCCTGGCAGGTGAAGCCTCAATCATCGCACTGCGTCTGACGTGTAGCGGTCCAATCTGCATGCCCATGGTAGTGCCCTCCCAATCCTCTATTGAAGAAAGGCAGAGCCTACCCGTAACCAATTGGTTACGCAATAATTTGGCTGGCGTCAATCCTCAGAGACGAGCACCAGCGTACCCGTCGTCGATAGCGAACCCCCAGTCCCGTTCACTACACAAGTGCGTGCTGACGTTTGTTTGCCCGGATCACCATGGATGCCATCTTCAGCAGTACGCGACAGCTGTCGATAGGCCTCAATCAGAAGAGGCATGCCATACATACCGCTGTGGTTGAACGACAGCCCACCACCATTGGTGTTGATCGGCAAAGATCCGCCAGGCGCTGCACGACCATCCTTCCACAGGAGGTGCCCTTCACCGAGTGGTGCCAGGCCGATCATCTCGGCGGTCATCGCTGCGGTGATCGTGAAAGAGTCATAGATTAGCGCCAGCTCCATATCAGACGGCCCGAGCCCGGCCATGGTATAGGCGGCTTCGGCCGACTTGTCAGCCGAGGTCTTCGTGAAATCAGCCATCGCAATCATATTGCCATGGCTCATCGATTCCCCTGCGCCTGCAATCCATACCGGAGGCGTATCGAGTTTAGCCGCAACCTCAGGGCTCGCCACAATGACGGCACCGCCGTGATCCGCCACCATGCAACAGTGCAGAATCGTCAGAGGCCAGGTAATCAGGCGTGACTCTTCCACCTGCTCCACTGTGATTGGTCCACCAAATGGGTGCTTTTCTTTGGAGTACATGGCTGCACGCGGATTAAGCGTCGCCCAATCGCGGCTGACTTTGGCAATGTGCGCATAATCTTCACGGGTGTTACCGTATTCGTGCATGTGCCGCACCATCGCGTGCGCATAGTTTGACGGCGCACTGCCAAGGCCATAGGCCATGGTCATTTCAAAACTAGGTGAGAGATTGCCCGCACCCCGTCCATAATTGCCGCCCCCGGAACCGATTTTACGCGCGGAGTGACCATTCTCGCCGTGGCTTACGAGTGCCACGTCGATGATCCCTGCGTGAATTGCTGCTGCAGCATGATGCACATGCATCTCAAACGAACAGCCACCCACCGACGTCGTATCGATGTACTTAGGCGTAATCCCAAGGTGTTCGCAGAGTTCCGTAGACCAACCCGTGGAGAACACACCCTCAATCTCGTTGAGTGATATGCCTGTCTGCTCGCTGACGTTTTTGATCGCCTCGACGTGCAGTTGCAGCGAGGTGACAGGTTCTTCCAAAAATCCGATTTCGTTTGCTTCCGCAGCACCGACGATGGCCGCAGCTTTACTCAGTTTTCCAGCCATCTGCTTACTCCTCTACCACTCGCCAGTAAGGCACGTGCGTGTCTTCATTGGCTTCTTCAAACTCGACCCTAACCTTGGCACCAATTTTGATGTCTTCCGGTTTTTCAGGGTCCACCCCGCGCAGCACAGTCAACATGCGCCCACCCTCCGCGAGGTCGATGTACGCTGTGACGAACGGTGCCTTCTCAGCCCAGGGGCCAAAGGTCAGATGTTGAACGGCATAGGTGTAGATCTGCCCCTCGCCGCTGCCTTCCACCCAACCTAAGTTGGTGGAGTGACACGCAGGACAGATATGCCTTGGATACCAGTGAATCGTGCCGCAGTCGTTACACTTGGGCAGCATCAGCTTGCCCTCTTTGGCGCCCTCCCAGAACGGCTTTGTATGCAGCCCCGGTTTGGGGATGGGTGTGGTGTAGCTCATGAATCCTCGTCCTCCCGAATGCAGCCCAACATTCTAACGCTTAGTTGCTAGACTCCGCGACTCCGATGTGGATCTATAACAACGCTCATGCTCAAAAGAATTCTTTGGGTGGCATTGGCTGGCTGCGGCGTAGTCATTGTCGCTTTGATCATTTACCTACTGCCCGCGCACCTCGAAATCCGTGATGTGCAACCATCAGTGCCTGAGGCCAAAGCGTTCGACGTACTCAAAGATGCCGATAACAAACCGATCAGAGTTTCTGCCATCTTGACGTCCAGCCAACACGCGCCGGGACGGCCTATCGGACATCACTCGATTGTCATCGAATGGGCGGACGGTCGCATTTTTCTGATCGACGCGGGTATGGATGAGTCTGCGTCGATGGAATTCGGTCGCTTGCTGCAATTGCTGTGGTCGGCAGAACCGGCTCAATTTCACACCACTGTATTTGATGCGATTGGCGCGCGTGCCGAGCAGATTGCCGGTATCGGCTTTACCCACCTGCACATCGACCATACGCAGGCACTGGCCGCCCAATGTAAAGGCCAGCCAAAATTCAAAATTTACCAGACCGCCGACCAACACGTTCTCCACAACGTAAACACACGGGAAAGCGCCGAAATTCTGCGCACCTGCCCGGATGCGACCGTGATCGAAACCGACTCTCTTGTGCCGCTTGAAGGGTTTCCGGGTCTTGGGTTGCTACCGCTGGGTGGACACACGCCAGGCTCTACCTTGTTTGCGGTCGCGGTCGAGGATCAGCTGCTGCTCTTTTCTGGCGACATCACCAACTCAAAACGCGATCTCTTAAATGACGCAGGTAAAGGTATGTTTTACAGCTATCTCGTGGTCCCTGAGGATACCGGGCGCACGCAGTTACTCAGAGGGTGGCTGCGGGACATGGACCAACTGCCGAACGTTCATGTATTGGTGTCACACGACATAGAGGACATGCAGGCACTCAACAAAGGTCTTAAAGAAGAAAGCTCTTAAGGAAGGTTGAGAGATATGCAATGCTTCGCCTTCTCGAACTTGGATACAAGCAATGCGCGCACGTGATGTATTTATGGACAGCCTCGTGGCTAACGGTGCCCTCAAGATTTTCGGCAACCCCGGCACCACAGAAAATCCGCTGCTGGAGTCGTTAACCGCCTACCCCAACATAGAGTACATCGTGGCGTTACATGAAGGTGTGGCGGTTTGTGCTGCCGGTGCTTACGCCCAGGCGACAGGGCATACAGCCGTCGCTAACGTTCACGTGGCGCCCGGCTTGGGTAATGCCATCGGGATGATGTACGGATGTTTGAAAGCGCAATCGCCTGTTGTTGTGACCGCAGGTCAACAGGACACCCGCCTGCGACTGCGCCGTCCGCTGCTGTCGCATAATTTGACTGAAATGGCCGCCCCGGTGGTGAAATGGACCGCAGAACCACGCACCGCCGACGAGATGGCGCCCATCATGCGCGAGGCTTTCCAGATTGCGAACGAATACCCGAAAGGCCCGGTTTTTGTCTCACTCCCCAACAACGTCATGGAGAGCGAGACTGAGATCGGGGCGTTCCCCGTCATCGACATAGCCAAGGCTCAGCCTGACTCTGCCGCCATAGAAGCGCTCGCGGACCGGATTCGGGGGGCAAAGAATATTGCCCTCTCGCTCGGTGATGAGGTCGCCCGCGCCGGTGCTTCTGAACTGGTTGCTCAACTTGCCGGGCTCACGGGTGCTGCGGTCCATTCGGAAGTGCTCCAGGCGCGTCTGGGCCTGGGCTCTGCACATCCCAACTGGGCGGGGCAGCTCCCTATGACCACCGCGGGCTTAAGGGAAACGCTCGCTCGCTACGATCTTGTGTTGAGCATCGGCGCTGCAACCATGGAGGAGCTGTGGTACGACCCGGGTTTACCACTGCCTGCGAGCACACACATCGTCCAGATCGAACACAGCGAAGCACTGGTCAATCGCGAGCACGGCGCTTCCAGCGCACTGTGTGGAGACATCGCCACCACGCTTGGCCTGCTCATCGAAGCACTTGGTGATGACACAACTCTGGCAACAAACGCCGCAGCGCGGACAAGCGAGCTAACGGCACGTGCTGCAGCGCGCGAAACTGATCGGGTTTCAAAACGAGAGAAACTGTCCGGCCGCACACCAATGACCCCGCTGGAAGCGATGTACGCCTTGGCTGACTCCTTACCTAACGACGTGGTTATTGTGGATGAAGCCATAACGGCATCAGGTGATCTCGATCAGGCTTTTCAGAAAACAGATCCACTTGAATATTTCGGCAACCGCGGCGGAGGCATCGGCCAGGGCATTGCCGGTGCCTTGGGCACCGCCGTCGGCCTACCGGACAAAGCGGTGATTGCCGTTTCCGGCGATGGCTCTGCGATGTACAGCATTCAGGCGCTGTGGACCGCAGCCCACCACCAACTCAACGTGTTGTTCGTGATTCTCGCCAACGCTGAATATCGAGTGCTCAAACACAACATCGATATTCACCGTGCACGCTTTGACGCACCCTCTGACCAGGCTTACCCGCATATGGATCTGACTGATCCCGGACTCAATTTTACGGAGATGGCCAGTGGGATGGGCGTACGCGCCACCCGCGCCGGGTCCTCAGAAGACATCGCGACCGCTGTGAGCGAATACATGGTACAGGACGGTCCCTATCTCCTGGAGATTACGGTGTCCGGCAAGTCCTAACGAATCAACACACACACGCAGATAAGGAACAAACACATGTCTCTAGCTATGGCCCAGGATGAAAGAGAGTCTTTTCTCGCCGGATTGCACGTTGGCGTGCTTGCAATTCCGGACGGCGAGCGTGGTCCGCTGACCGCGCCCATCTGGTACGGCTACGAACCAGGAGGCCTCCTGACCGTTCTCATCGGGCCAAGCTCGCGCAAAGGCAGGCTTCTGAAAGAAGGCATGCGGGTGTCTCTCGTCGCGCAACAGGAGGCCATGCCGTACAAATACGTAAGCGTTGAAGGACCCGTCGCGAGTATTGTCACGACTGAGGATGGCGAGATCGAAACCATGGCCAAACGCTACCTCGGCGAAGAGATGGGTGCCGCATACGCGGCTCAGTCTACGGGAGAAAACGTCACCGTCTCGGTGCAGATCGATCGCTGGTTGACCGTGGATTACGGTAAGGCTGATTTAGGCTGAATCAGATTTAGGCCTAGGCGGAGGTCAAAGCCAACGTTGCGGGCGCATCGTCATCCCACCGATGCGCTCGACAAAGGCTTCATACTGAGCCTGGGGGGCACCCCGCCAGGCAAGCGCATCCAGCTCTTCCTGCAGCGGCACATCCGTGCGCAGCACCGCAAGCTGCTTATACAGCAGTGCTGCTTCGCGCGCTTCGCGTAACGTTTCAGCAAGCCGCGGCGCACCTCTGACCTTCACCGACCAGGTCGTCTCATCATCCGGAATGTTCTCAACAGAGCCGTACTCATTGAGTAATGTCGCTGCTGACTTAGCACCCCAGCCTTTGAGCCCTGGAATGCCGTCTGCCGTATCGCCGACAAGTCCCAGCCAATCGGGCACAGCCCCCGGCTTAACCCCATTTCTCTCCATCACACCGGCTTCATTGATCACCCGTTCACGCATACGATCCACTTGTACAACCTTGTCACCGATTACACACTGACCCAGGTCTTTATCGGGTGTCATGATCCGCACCTGATCGACCAGATCTGCATATTTCACGGCGGCTGTGGCCAAGGCGTCGTCCGCCTCGAACTCATCCATAGACCAGACCACGATGCCTAAGGCGCGAACGGCCTCCTCTACCAGGTCCATCTGCGCAACCAATACTGGCTCCATACCTTCGCCGGTTTTGTAGCCGTCGAACATGTCGTTGCGAAATGACTCAATCGGGTTATCAAATGCCACGGCAAGATGGGTTACATCCTCGTATTTGTCCGCAAGCAGGCTCAACAAAGATCCCATCACACCTGCTGTTCCTTTTATGTCCTGTCCATCCGGCGCAAATTTGTCCGGACGTTTGGAATAATGCGCCCGATAGAGTTCGTATGTGCCATCAACCACATGTAGTCGCACGCTCAACCCTCTCTCGCTTCTCTTACTTCTCTTGCTTGATGAGCCTCTTTGTAAGGCGTCATGTCCCACCCGGGCCACCGTGCCTGGGTCAGCGCAAGCGTGCGTTCCGACCAGAACTCATCACCCGGTGCGGGGATGCCCAAAACCGCCAGTTGTTCAGGTGACGCGTGATTGATCACCAGGTCCCATGGACGATCCGGTGCAGACTGCCAGACGTGAAAACCTATCTGTTCGTTACCACAGGCTTTGTAGCCTATTGTCATGGTGAACCTGCGCCCATCAGGTCGGGTTAGATTGGTGCCTCGATGCACTGTATCAATACTGTGTGCTACCAGCGTACCAGACGGTCCGGCTGCCGATCTTTCCCGCGCCTTCAGCGCCAGCTGTGCATCATCGGGCACCATCACTGCACCGGCTCCGATAAGCTCGTCCGCATCCTGTTTGGTCACATAGTGCAGCGCGCCAAGATCATCCGTCACATCGCTTATATAGATGATGAAGTCCACCGTTCGCAGGGAGACATCGTCGCTGGGAACCGTCAACGTGTGATTGCCAAAATCACAGTGGAAGATCTGATCGTAGTCAGCCTCGCCGGTGAACTTTGCCCAGGTGTGGGATTGATAGCAGTGCACCGAATCTACGCCGAGGAGAGCTTTGGCAAACGTGATGACCTGCGGGTGCAGGGAAATCAGGTTGATCGCTGGCGAAGCCGGATAGGGCAATTGGTCAAAATTAAGAAACTGCTTTCTGTTCATCGCACCGATTTCGCCAGGCTTTTTAAAGTCCAGCGCGCTGCCTTCACTGGGCCCACGATCGCCATACAGAGATTCAAAATCCTGCAAAATCGGTGCGATTTCGGCCGTTGCGAAAAAGTCAGGAACGATCGTAAACCCGGTCTCACGCCATTCATCAACGTGCGATTGTTCAAAACGCTGTCCTGTCATATCCGTCCGGTCATATTGGTACTGGTTCAATCCTGTTCTCATTTATACGCGACCGAAATCGCGCGACTGCTCATCGGGGTATACTGGTTCTTCTCCTGCGATAATTCAAACATCCAAAGTGAACCGCCTGAAACAATGGTTGCTTAAACACGCGCTGAATTTTGCTACCACTCGATTTGGCGGCTGGTTTTTTACCACCTTCATTCCACCCATCGACCGACCTTTGCTGCGCTTATCGAAGGGGCGCATCAGCCTCGCAGGTTTGGCCGCCCCTATTCTTCTGCTGACCACAACAGGCCGCAAAACCGGTCGACCACGTTCGGTACCCTTACTCTACGTTGAAGGTGTTCATGAGCTTGTTGTCGTCGGATCACGAGGTGGTCGCAAGGATCACGCTGACTGGTATCGCAACTTGTTGGCCAACCCAATGGTGCAAGTGACGATCCGGGGGGCAACCGCGGAGTACGAAGCAACAGAAGTGACAGATGACACTAGAGAACGCTGGTGGGATCAATTTTTAGATTTCCACCCGGGCTTTGCCACCTACGAAGCACGCCTGGATCGCCACATTCCAGTTATCAGCCTAAAAGCGACACAAACCGAATCCTTCGAGGACCGAGATCACCCATGATCAAGGACAAAGTGGTACTGGTGACCGGCGGAAATCGTGGCATTGGGCTCGCCATAGCCAGGGCGTTGCGTCCTCACAACCAGGTCATCATCGCGAGCCGAAGATTCGAAGATGCAAAAGACAACTTACCGGAACTTACCCCCGGGGAATGGCTGCCGCTACATCTGGAAGCTCCCGCGAGCGTGATCAAAACCGCAACCCAATATACCCAGCGTTTCGACAAGCTGGATCTGCTCATCAACAACGCCGGGGTGTTTACCGCCCCCGCCGTACTTACCGAGGCAGGCCTTGAACCTCATTTCGCCATCAACTACCTGGGCCATTTTGTCCTCACACTGGCCCTGACAAATGCCCTCAACTCCGCCGGGGACGCTCGAATCGTCAACATCGCAAGCTCAGCCCATCGGTGGGCAAAACTGGATCTCGCTGCAGCCCGCAAGGTTTCACCCAACCAACCCTGGCGCACCTACGGCATGAGCAAATTGGCCACCCTGTTGTTCACCCTCGAGTTCAACCGGCGCAAGCCGGACACAGCAATCGCCACCGCGTGCAATCCAGGTTACTGCGCCACGGATCTGCCCAAACAATTACCCCTCGCAGGTCTGGGTGAACGTCTGCTCGCCCACAGCCCTGAAGCAGGTGCAAAGATTGCACTCGCCGCAGCAACTGCCGAAGCAGGCAGCTATTTCACCCCCGGTGGCTGGCTGGGTCTCGCGGGCGAGCCTACTCTATCCCTACCCGCGCGGGCTGCTACGGAGGTTGATACTGCGGCAGAACTCTGGGATTGGTCACTCGACTTTGTGAGATCCCACTTTGCCGATTCCAGTTGGCCAGGCTAATCTGCACACCATGACTATCGCACTCGAAGGACTCAAGGTTCTGGACCTGTCTCACGGTCCAGCCACAGGCATTGCCACTATGATTCTTGCTGATTTTGGCGCGGACGTGGTGCGTGTTATACCACCGGATTCTCATCCGCTGGATTCAGGCAATGCAGCCCCCATGTGGAAACGTGGCAAACGCGAAATCTGTCTGGACCTCGACACCGAACCAGCGCAGGCCACCCTGCATGAACTTTTGGCTAAGGCGGACGTATTTGTCGTGAACTGGCGCAGCCGTGCTCTGGAGCAACGCGCCCTCGACTATGCAAACATCAAAGCGCGTTATCCGCACCTGATCTACTGTCATATCAGCGGATTCGGCAGCCAAGGCCCGAAGGCTGACTACCCGGGGTACGAACACGTCGTGGCCGCTGCTTCTGGGCGGATGTTAACCTTCAGCGGCATCGTCGACCGCAAGGGTCCCGTTTTTTCGGCGTTACAAGTTGGCACACATGCCACCGCACAGTCCACGTTAACCGGCATTCTCGCGGCAGTTTTTCAGCGTACCATCACCGGCAAAGGTCGCTTGGTGGAAACCAGTATGCTCCAGGGCATGTTGCCCTATGAGCAGGGTGCGCTTATCGGCCAACAGTTCGAACAATTCAGTCATTTGTATGCCCAGGCAAACAATCCCGAGCCACCCATGCCGAGTCTTTTCTATCACCCAGCGCAAGCCGGTGATGGTCGTTGGGTGCAATTCGGCAACCTGCTCCCACACCTGTTTGACAACTTCCTGGTGGTCACAGACTTGATCGACATCATTGGCGACCCCGATTTTGATGAAAAACAACTGTACCTTCGCGACCCTGAAAAACACGAAGCGTTCCGCGCCCGTATGCTGTCACGCATCCAGGAAAAAAGCGCGGAAGAGTGGATGGATGCCTGTGTGGAGAACGGCGGCATTGTCGCCGGCCAATATCAGACCACACAGGAAGCCTTGGATGACCCGGACATCGTGGCAAACGGGCATGTGATCCAGCGGGAAGACGGTAAACAACTTGGCCCCCTGGCAACATTGAGCGACACCCCAGCCAATCCGGGTCCGCCAACAACGCTGATCGCCGTGGACGAGATACACTGGCACACCACCGAAGTTGCTTCAAACACAGCCGGCGCGCTGGACGATGATAACCCAACAACCCCTCTACGCGGCGTCAAGGTCCTCGAGATTGCAACCATTATCGCCGCGCCCCTGGGCGCATCGTTTCTGGCCGACCTGGGTGCGGAAGTTACGAAGATTGAGCAGATCGGCGGCGACCCGTATCGCGGTCTGGCCATGGGGGTAGGATCGGCGCGTGTCAATGCAGGCAAACGCAGCATCAGCCTGAACCTGAAATCGAAAGAAGGTCAGGCAATTGCCCTCAAGCTTGCCGCTGAAGCAGACATTGTGATTCACAACTACCGCCCCGGTGTACCCGAACGTTTGGGTATTGGGTATGAAGCGATCAAAGCCGTAAACCCGGAAGTGATCTACCTGCAAAGTAATGGCTACGGACCGGACGGTCCTGGCGCCCTGCGACCAAGTACGCACCCAATACCTGGGGCTGCCATGGGCGGCGTGGTCTATCAAATGGGAGAACGGCTCCCCACCGACCTGCAGGACATCGATGGGCTTAAGCTTTGGACCAAACGCCTTATGCGGGCAAACGAGGTGAATCCCGACCCCAATACCGCGCTGGTCATCGCCTCCTCTGCGCTTCTGGGCCTCACCACTCGTGAGATACACGGCAAGGGGCAACGGATTTATGTCGACATGTTTGGCGCCAATGCCTACGCCAACCACGATGACTTTTTAAACTACGCGGACAAGCCGCACAGACCTCTACCGGACGAAAACTTGTACGGCTTGAACGCGACCTACCGCTTATACGAGTGCGCAGATGAGCAATGGGTGTTCCTCGCGTTGGTTACAGACAAGGAACATACAAAGTTTGTCACGCTGATTGAAACAGCGGGGTTTGCATCTCCGTCCATAGAACTCCTTCAACAGTGTGATGCCACCACCGCTGCTGCGCTCACCGAGCTTTTCAGCAACCAATCAGCAGACGCATGGGAAGCGCTGCTGGCATCAGACGGAATTGGGTGCGTCAGAGCAGATCGCGCCTCGCCGGTTGAATTCTGGCTGAACGATCCTCAAAGCCACGCTCTTGGCATGACCCAGCCACAGTCTCATCCCGCATGGGGTGACTACCTGCGTCATGGTTCAAATCTGAGATTCGAGCGTTCCCCACCGAGTCTCAAACCACCGCCACTGGCAGGCCAGCACGCGGAGGAAATTCTGGCTCACCTAAATTTCACTAAAGCTGAGATCGACGCCCTGATCGATCAAGGCATCGTGTTTATTGAGAGCGCTGTGTCCTGAGGTTTAAGTCACCCGTTTAAAGTTCGGTGGCCGACGCTCAACAAATGAGTCAACACCTTCTTTGAAGTCGTCCTGTTTCAGGGACTCAGCCATCCAGGCATTGGATTCTTTCATCGAATCTTCAAGCGTCATGTTGAGGTGTCGATACACCTGCGCCTTCATGACTTTGATGGATTCTGGCGCAGCAGTTTCCGCCAGCATGCGAATGTAGTCGCTCGCTTGATCCTTGCTGGTGCCTTCCTCACACAAACGATCCGCAAGGCCGAGACGTTCCGCCTCTTCACCCGTAAATTTACGCCCGGACCAGAGTATATCCAGCGCCCGTGATGAGCCGAGGAGACGCGGGAGTATCCAACTGGAACCATGCTCTGCAATCAGCCCGCGGTTGGCAAAGGCGGTGGTGAACTTGGCTTGTCGTTCAACAAAGCGCATGTCGCAGAGTGCTGCAAACACAAAGCCAAGTCCTGCACAGGCTCCATTGATTGCCGCGATCAGCGGCTTCTTGATGCTCAGAAGATAGCTGAACGTCACCTCAAAATTTGGGCCCATCTCGGGGTTACCGGGGTTCGCCTTGAGGTGGCTCAGATCCTCTGCCTTGCCGCCCTCACCTGCCGCAGTGGCTTGAAGGCCACCGATATCCGCACCCGCGCAGAACCCTCTACCCGCCCCTGTCAGCACAATGCCAACCACTTTTTCATCCGACTCGGCTGCGGCCAGGGCATGTTTCATCTCTGCCTGCATGCGACCCGTGATGGCGTTCAGGGCATCTGGTCGGTTAAGCGTGATAACCGCCACAGGCTCGTTCACCTCATATTGAATGTGTTCGTACATAGAATCTCTCCCTCTGGTATTCACCAAATGTACCGAACCCGGTACCTCTACCACAAGACGACTTGTGTGTAGAATCGATCGGGAGAGGACAGACAGGAGAGGAAGAACGCCATGACTAATCCATTTGCCACAGCCCTTGAGCTGGCCGACGCGGTGCGTAACAAAGAAGTCAGCTCTCGCGAACTGACCCAGATGTATATCGATCGAATCGAAAAGTATGACGATGACATCAATGCCGTCGTTGTCCGCCGCTTTGACGCAGCGCTCGCAGAGGCAGATACCGCTGATGCGCGGATCGCCAGCGGTGAAACCCTGGGTCCTCTCCACGGCGTACCCATGACCATCAAAGAGTCTTACGTTATCGCAGACACACCGGCTACGTGGGGCATTGAGGCGTTCCGCGATAACGTCGCCAAGAAAGACGGCCTGGCCGTCAGCCGCTTCCGCGCAGCAGGTGCACATTTTCTGGGCAAAACCAACGTGCCAACCGACCTCGCTGATTTCCAGAGCTACAACCCCATCTACGGGACCACCGGCAATCCATATGATACAAGCCGGACCCCGGGTGGCTCCTCCGGTGGAAGTGCTGCCTCTCTCGCTGCCGGATTTGCCGGTCTGGAAGCCGGTTCCGACATCGGCGGTTCCATCCGCAACCCCGCTCACTTCTGCGGCGTCTACGGTCACAAGCCAACCTACGGAATTATTCCCATGCAGGGCCATGAGCTTGTCGAGAACATTCCGGAAGCGGATCTTGCCGTGTGCGGCCCTCTGGCTCGAAGCGCCGAAGATCTGCACCTCGCGCTGGATGTGATGGCCGGACCGCCACCCCGTGAAGCACTGGGTTGGTCACTTAATCTCCCCGCGGCGGACTTTTCTGATCTCAAAGGTGTTCGCGTTGCTTTGTGGTCGACGGACGAAATGGCCCCGGTGGCGCACGACGTTCAAGAGCGCGTGGAGCGTGTGGGCGAGTTGTTACGCGATGCCGGAGCCGTCGTTTCCGATACGGCACGTCCCGAATTTGATATGGAGTTCGGCATGCGTAACTACATGACACTCCTCACTTCAGTAATGACTGCCGCCATGCCAGACGAAGCCGTGGCCGAAGCAGAAAAAGCTGCAGCTGCCTTAGATCCGAATGACAATTCGACGGACGCGGTTAACCTGCGCGCATCGGTCATTCCGCATCGGGATTGGATTCGCACCAACACGCAGCGCGAGAAGCTACGCCTCGCCTGGCAGCGCTTTTTCGAAGACTGGGACATTCTGGTCTGCCCACAGATGGCCACCGCCGCCTTCCCACACGACCACAAGCCGATGCCGGAGCGCACGCTGCTGGTGAACAACCAGGAACAACCATACTTCCAACAACTCTTCTGGGCCGGTTTGATAGTCAACAGCTATCTGCCGAGCACCGTGTTCCCAACAGGGTTAAACGAGGAAGGGCTGCCCATAGGTCTACAGGCGGTCAGCGCACCATACCGTGATCACAGGTGCATCGAGTTCGCCCGACTGATCACGCAGATGATCGGCGGGTTTACACCACCAGAACGACTTATCTAAGGGGATCTGAAAGGACGGCCCGCTAGAGGGCCGCGTCCTCACACAGAAAGGGACCGTCCACGCACAAACGCCGGCCATCGGGGGCGGCGCAAGCGCCACAGATACCGACGCCACACTTCGTCAGGTAGTCGATGGCATTAAAAATTTGTTCGTCCCCACAGTATTTTCTCTGCACCGCAGTGGCGGCGTGCACCATGGGTGCGGGACCGCAGTTATAAAATGCGAGTTGTTTCAGCGCCTCCGGGCTTAACGATTGCAGGTAGTTTTCCAGCAGTTCCGTCACCAGCCCGTGGAAACCTTCAGAGCCATCGTCTGTAGCAACATGCAAATTTGCGATCGCCGCGCATTCGTCTTTGAAGTAAAGGCGCTCAGAGGTGCGTGCACCGAGGAACACTTCAGCGTCTCCAACGTCACGTGCCAGTTGATAGACCGCAGCCAGGCCTGTGCCACCGGCAACGGCTACCAGTTTCTTGCCTTCCCCCGGATCCGCTGCAATGCCGTGCGGTCCCCGCACGTATGCAACCGTTCCCGGCTCAAGGTCCATCATCGCGTCGGTAAACTCACCCACATTGATAATGACAAGCGAGAAGGGATCATCCGTCAAAGCAGAGAACGGTTTTTCTCCAACCCCGGGTACCCAGAGAAAGACAAACTCACCCGCCTGAATGTGCAGCGGTTTATCAAACTTGAGAATCGTGATGTCGTCACATACGCGCTCGTTAGCAACCAGGGTGTACGGCTCGAAGCCCATGTCCACATCGTAGCGGACCAGATTTTCCGCCCTGCCATCGCATGAAGCATTCAACTCGCTGGACAACGTTTGGAAATAGTCTTCGATCTCGGTTGAGGTCATGCCTATGAGCGCAGAACCCACACCGACAATATCGGCACCTGCAGCCCGGATTTCGCCAACATCTGCAGCACTGCTGACACCACCACAGCCAATGATGGGTACATCGGTGACCTCACGGACCTTGCGAATACACTTCAACGCAATCGGCAAAACTCCTTTGCCGGACATGCCGCCCTCACCGTTCGACAGTACCGCATGACCATGGGCGCTGAAGTAGCCAGGCCCCACAGTGTTTATCGCACAGAGACCATCAGCCCCTCCGGCAACCGCTGCCTGTGCGATGGCACCGATGTCATCCACATTGGGCGTGAGCTTTGGAACCACAGGCACATCGCAGACGTTTTTCACACCCCGGGTGATCGCCTCCACAATTTCCGGGTCCTGCCCCATGGCCATGCCGTACCCTTTCGCATGCGGACATGACAAGTTCAGCTCGAGACCGTCGCCAAACGGCGCCAACATTTCTGCTATCTGAACAAACTGCTCAACGCTGTCGCCAAAAATGGAGATGAGGAAAAACTTATCATCCGGCACTTCCAAATCTGCATAGAGCCGCGCGGAGGCTTCGGCCCCTGGATTCGTCAGCCCGACTGCGTTGACAAAACAACCGGGCGCGTACTGACTTAAGACAGGTTCGCGATAACCTAGCCTGGGTTCAAGACCAATGCTCTTGGTCGTGATCACCCCGACTTCGGGAACGCGCGAGAAAAAGTACTCGATGATGGGAACGGCGGTGGTGACAATGCCAGAGGGCACTGTGAAAGGACCGCTGACCTTTTTACCAAAAAACTCTGTCAACTGAGGGTGCTTCCGTTAGGCTCGCGCAATTATACAGGCTCGCTCTCAGGGATTGGCGGCAAAATGAGCCACGATGTCGCCGACGAGCGCGGGTACCACCGCCTCTGGCATATCGTGCCCCATACCCTCGTAAACTCTGTATTGAGACCCTTCAATCAGGCTGTGAGTGTGTTCCCCATGGGGCGGGGGTAACAAAGTGTCCTGGGCACCGTGAAGCACCAACGTCGGTCGAGAAATGGTGGCCACCTGTGCGGAGCGATCACCGGCTTCAATAATCGCCATCAACTGCCGCGGCATCGCTTCGGGATAAATACCGGCGTCGTGTAACGCCGCTACTGCGTGACCTTCAGTGCCACCTATGTCTGTCAGTCCTTGCGATGCTTCTTCGCTTGCCTCCGGCAGGTGTGGTGCGCCGGTGGTCGACATGATGGAGACAAGCGTGGCCGTACGTTCCGGATGTTCCGCCGCTATGACCTGGGCGATCATCCCTCCCATGGATGCGCCCACAATGTGTGCTTTGTCGATGCCCAGCGAATCAAGCAACTGCACCCCATCGGTCGCCATGTCCCTCAAGGTGTAGGGCGCGTTGACGTCAAAACCCAACCAGTTTTTCAGGAACTCCCACCACAGTGTGGGCTCTCCCAACGCGTCAAGTCGGGCTGAGTCGCCTGTGTCACGATTATCAAAGAGGACAACACGATAACCGGCATTAACGAGTCCATTCACAAAGTCCTCGCCCCAAAGTCTGTGGGAGCCGGTCAGCCCCATGATCAGGAGTACAGCCGGGGCATCAAACTCTCCCGCGACGGTATAGGCGATATCAATGTTGTTGATTACAGCCACATCCATCGCTCGATCGCGCGAATAGGGCCGCGCGTCCGCATGGAGTGAAACCAGCGCCAGCGCGAGCGCGAGCGCAAACAGGATCAACTTGGACTTCAATAACATTGCGTTCCCCCGTAAATTCGGTTACTTAAACGTATCAATTCGGGCGGGGATACTAGCGATGAAATCACCTATTTGCGACCTACTGGGCATTGAATTTCCACTGGTTGCGTTTACACACTGTCGAGACGTTGTGGTTGAAGTGAGCAAAGCCGGAGGCTTTGGGGTACTGGGGGCGGCGGGTTATAACGCCGAAACACTCGAGATTGAACTCAACTGGATCGACGAACATATCGACGGTATGCCTTACGGCGTTGATTTGATTGCGCCCACCTCCATGGCGATCACCGACGACAACAATAGCGCCGCGCAAATTGACAGCATGGTGCCTAAAGGACACCAGGATTTTGCTGCGGGCATACTCGCGCAACACAACATCGATACCGCGGATGTTTACGCCAACCAGCGTTCCGGAGCGGGCGGCTTTTTGACCAAGGGTAAGGCCGCGAACATCATCGACGTCGCCTTTTCTCATCCCATCAAACTTATCGCCAACGCACTCGGCGTCCCACCACAATACATGCTGGATATGGGTAAAGAGCACGGCGTTGCGGTGGCAGCCCTCGTTGGGGCTAAAGAGCACGCGGCCAAACAGGTAGAGGCTGGTGTTGACGTTCTGGTTGTTGCCGGTACCGAAGCCGGAGGACATTGTGGTGAGGTTTCAACCATGGTCCTCGTGCCGGAGGTTTGTCAGTACATCGAAGGATCTGGGGTGCCGGTGCTCGCCGCGGGTGGCATCATCAAAGGCCGACAAATGGCCGCCGCGATGGCCATGGGGGCGGCTGGTGCCTGGACCGGTTCGATGTGGCTGACCACATCCGAGGCGGAAACCTCTCCTGTAATCAAAGAAAAGTACGTACAGGCTTCCTCGCGGCAGACCGTCCGTTCCAAGGCGAGGACCGGTAAATACTCTCGCCAACTGCGTTCGCCGTGGACGGACGCTTGGGAATCTGAAGAAGCACCCCAACCGTTGCCCATGCCGCTACAGTCACTTGTGTCAGAGGCACCGCTGGCCAAGGTGACCAAACTTGCGGAAGGCGGCCACGAAGGCGCCCGGGCTCTGGCGACCTCATTTGTGGGTCAGGGTGTGGGCTTAATCGATACGATCCAGGACACGCGCACCGTGGTGCGCGAGTTTATGGAAGATTATCTGGTGGCAGTGGAACGGATGCAGGCGACCCTGGAAGATTGAGCTCGTTCTGCTCTACTCCCCCGCCTCCTCAGCGCGCGGGCCCTCCCACTCGCTTTCCAAGAGGCGCGCGCCCCTGAGGACATTGCCCATCGCGTAGTTGCCTTCGTGGCACGCATACTCGAAGACTTTGTCTTCCGCTTTTGCCTGCCACACATATTCACCGCTCCAAGGTGCCGTCCAGGCGGTCAGATTGGTGACCGTAAAGTTGTAGCGGATGTTGCCGTCTTCCAACAGATTGAAGCGCTCCTCAACTTCCAGGTTCTCGTCCGCACCGGTTAACCCGCTCAGTTTTTTAAAGTGTTTGGTCTTCACCACCAACGTGTCACCTTCCCAATGACCCACAGAATCGCCCATCCACTTACGATTCTGTTCCGGACCGTGCTCAGCGTTCATCCGCACAATACGAGCATCGTGCACCATCTCCTGCAGGATCATGACATTGTCATCGGTCTGCAGAACGCGTTTGTAGTTGTTGTACAAACTTGGCAACACCGGTGTGGTTGAACCGAAGCTGATCAGGCATCGCTCGGACGGAGCCAGACTTTCAGGTCCGTCAAACGGTCCTGGACCAGGATGAGCCAGCCAGGAAGCCGTGCCATCATTGTCGTGGGCAAAGGCACCGTACACCTTGGCCATCTTGGCGAGCGATGCGGGGTGGCGAGGGGGCTGCCGTCCGTTCTTCGGATCGTAAATGATGGACGTACGAAACTTCCCATCAATCTCAAATGCCTCTTCACCGCGGTCGATCCAGAACGAGTTATAACCACCCACGTTACCGGCGCCTGCAAAGTTGTTGCCATCGCCCCCTTTTTTTGGCGCGCCTCGATTGGGGTCGCTGTCCTGATTGGCGAAATCAAATTGCGCCTTCGAACGCTTCACCAATTCATCCGCTTGTTCTCGGGTCATGAATTGATGGTCACCGAATTCTTTTGGCCGGTTGAGAGGCGTCAAAGTGCCCGTGTCGTACACGCCGGAGAAGTCCGGTTTTCCAGTGGACGTACGTTTGATATCGGCCCATGCATGGTGGCTGGTACCTACGAAAACAAAAACTAAAAAGAATCGGCAAATATGAACTGCTCGCATAACTCTGCTCTGAATGACCTGGTCAAAAACGTAGCCTAAGCAAACCTTTGCACCGTGTGAAGAGGTCATCGATACAATGCCGAAGGGAATGTCCGGACCGCCAGATCTGTATTTGAACCCAATCGACCATCCATGCTAAAAACCGCTGATCCCAAAAAAGACAGCTGAGCCAGGCTATGAAGAAAGTGTTGTTGAGCGTCGTCGGCGTCATCGCTGCGCTTGCGGTCCTTGCGTTTATCTTTCAGGACAATCTGATGGACATGGCGAAGGATCGATTGACGCAAGACATGTACGTCGATGCAGATACCGACGCATTCGACCCAGGCCTGCCGGTTGGCGCAACGTTCCCGCAGATTGATGCGCTTCACAACGGCAAAACGTTAAAGGACATCTCAGAATTCCCCATCGACAAGGGCATGATCTTTGTAGCGAATCGGTCGGTTAGTTGGTGACCCTATTGCATGAAGCAGTTCGGCCTACAGTTCGCGAGTGGATGCGGCTGGTGTCCTCGCCTACACGAAACAGGTCCTGAACTTATAGCAATAGGGACACCGCGTAGCCCAGAACAGAAGTGATTGCACTCGCAAGTATGATTGCGAGACGACTGCTCGGACGGTTCGGCTGGGTTGGGCTGATCATCACTTCTCCCTCCATGTCGATGCCTATCATGGTACCTGGAAACCCTGGCGTTCAGATGCCATTTTGTCGGACGAAAAGGTAGGGCTAAATGTATTCTGAATCTCGTTAAAGCTCGCGCTGGAGTAACGCCATTAACAAGCTTATCGCTCACACACTGATCTTTTCTGCAGCCATCCTCAGCGGTCAAGCTTTCCCACAGATAGATGAGGCAATTCACAAACCGGCTTTAACAACCGCACAGATTGACGCACTTGTTTCTCGTCTTATGAACGCAAACGATGTAACAGGATTAGGCATTGCGTTGATCAACGATGGGGAAGTCGCGTTCGTTAAAGGCTACGGCCACCGGATGGTGGAAAAAGATTTGGCGCTGGAGACAGATACGATCATGTATGGCGCATCACTCACCAAGGCAACTTTCGCCTATTTTGTCATGCAGTTGGTCGACGAAAGCGTCATCGACCTTGATCGCTCCATTGCGAGCTATCTCCCCAAACCTTTGCCCGAATACGAAAACTGGCAGGACCTGGCAGGAGACAACCGATGGCAAAACCTGACCATGCGCATCCTGCTGAGTCACAGCACCGGGTTTTCAAACTTTCGTTTCTTTGATGAGCACGGTGACTACGACCGCGATGGAAAACTCGCGATATTTTTTGCACCTGGCAGTCGCTACGCCTATTCAGGTGAAGGTTTCCAGCTGGCTCAGTTCGTTCTTGAAGAAGGTCAAGTGTCCTGTCTCGTTAATTCGTTGAATTATGACGCGTCCCGCAAGGTCTGTGGCTAGGCCTGTCTCGACGGACAGGTCGGGTACCTTTCCTAGAGGCACAACAACGCCACAGGGCTTGCGGGACGCGCCCTTCGGGTGGCCCAGAAACGCCAATAACCGCGTTGTTCCCCTTGCTAATGTCCCGACATGAGCGGCGGGAAACGCCTTGTTCTTGACGTTTCTGGGCTCATCATAATTCAACGAATTAACGAGACAGGACACTTGACCTGGACGTGGGCGCAGAAATGCAGGCGCGCATCTTTGATCGATTCGATATGCCTAACACCTCTCTCACCTGGCGGGATGACTTTGCCAGGAACTACACACATGGCTATGACTTAGCGGGAAAAAATGTGCGCCACAGAGTTTGGAAAAAAGCGGGTGCTGCCGGTTCCATGGACACAACTCTGGATGACTGGTCACGGTTTCTCGCCGCGGTTGTTAGAGGCGAAGGGTTATCTCAGAACAGCAAAAACGAGATGACCAAGACGCAGATTCGAATTCACTCCATAACTCAGTTTCCAACGTTGAGGAAAGGCACAACCAACGCCTACGCTGAAATCGAGCTGGGGTATGGCCTTGGATGGGGAGTCTTCACCACGCCGCGCGGAAAAGCCTTTTTTAAGGAAGGACACGATGACGGCACCGCCAACTATGCTCTTTGTATCCAGCCAGAGGCCAGCTGCATTCTGATTATGTCCAACAGCGTCAGGGCCGAAGGCATTTTTAAAGAACTTGTGGACCTGGTCTCCGGTGAGACCAACCTGCCTTCGGAGTGGCATGGGTATACCCCGCACGACTTGAGGCAGAAACCGGCTGCGGGTTAGAGCAGCCATGAACTGTCAGCGAAGCCTCCCTATTTTCAAAGTCTGCGTATAAATTTTTTACATCTAACTCAAGAAAACCTTTCAATGTGTATAAATTATTTACATCTAGCGCGGCAGCGCAAAAATAGAATCGGTAAGCTATTGATATTAATATAAAATAAATTTGGCGTGAATATTGCTAGATTATTGCTGATGTAAGAGGTCCAGATACCGATACGAATGAGTAATTGGAGAAAATAATATGAAGAGAGTACTCGTAGCGCTTGTTTCATTGGTCATGTTCAGTGCAGGGACTGCAAATGCACTTGTTATTATCGATGTAACAGAAACCGCTGGCGTCGTGACGTTCGACACCAATGGAACCCTTGATCTGCTCGGTACCGAATATGTTGGCACCATCGCGTACCAAGATGGTTTCATCGCAGGTGGTAACAACTGGTATGTGGCATCCGGCTCGGGAAGCTCTGTTGACCAATATCGACTGACTTCAGCTGACGGTGCGTTCGGACCCAACACCGTCTTTGTCAGCAACCCAACCAGCGTTGTGGGCGACGACTTTTTTATCTGGGGAGTTGGCGGTACCGATATGCGCGTTGGCGTAAATATTGGCTATCAGAGTGGTCAAACGATCGCTTCGATGATGACCTTCGCTGGCACCATTGCAGGTTTGGGCATGACCGCGGGTATATACGACTACACGGTCGCCAATGACCTGATTCAGCTGCGCATTGGCCAAAATGTAGCCGTACCGGAGCCTGGTACGTTGGCACTGTTCAGCCTTGGGCTACTTGGATTGCTTGCTCGACGACGCAAGTTTGCGTAGCCAACTGACCTGACCGCAAGGAAAACCCGGCACTCGCCGGGTTTTTTGTGCCTGCGATATTCCCTCAGCTCAGGCACCTTGGTCGCGTGGTCATCACAAATGCACGATGATCGCGTACACAGTTGCCCACCCCCTCCTCCGCCGCTACGCTACGCGGTCTATCTTTGGCTCAGGCGCCACGTGAGTAATCCACCCGCAGCCGCATGCTTTCAGCTCGTTCTCTTTTTGGCAGTTGTGCTAGGCACACCTGTGACTGCGTTAGCTGCTAATGCAACCATCGCTGTCGCAGCCAATTTTGCTGAACCCGCTAAGGCGCTCGCCCGTGAATTTAACGCCACACGAAATTCAAACTCACACACACAAATAGTTGTCGGGTCTTCCGGCAAAATTTTCGCCCAGATCAACCATGGCGCTCCCTACCACGGGTTTCTGTCTGCGGATCAAGCGCGCGTGGATGCACTTGTCAAAACAGATCTGGCCATCCCTGATTCGCGTTTTACCTATGCAATCGGCAGGCTTGCCCTGTGGACCCCCGGCGCGAGGCCCGATGCTTCCACCGTCGCACAAATGCAACGCATCACCATCGCCAACCCGCGGTTTGCACCCTATGGCAGAGCCGCGCAGCAGGTCTTGGACAGCATGGATTTGCAAACACCACCACAAGTCATCAAAGGGGAGAACGTCGCGCAGGCTTACCATTTTGTTCACAGCGGCAACGCACCAGCAGGCTTCGTTGCGCTCAGTCAGGTGATCGGCAGAGCTTCTGAGATCTGGCTGGTACCTGAACACATGCACGACCCGGTTTTGCAGGATGCGGTTTTAGTAAAGAGCACAGATTTCACAGCAGCAGGGACGGCCCAGGCTTTCTTCGACTATCTGAAGTCACCAGCAGCTGAGTTGGTGCTGACCCGGTTCGGCTACAAACCAGGAACCGCGCTTTAAGTGTTTTCCGAAGCTGATCTCACCGCGCTCTTTCTCACCGCCAAGCTGGCTACCATAGTCACAATTGTCCTGCTCGGGCTGGGCACACCCCTGGCGGCATGGCTTGCGGGAACCTCCTCGCGATGGAAGGGGCCCATCTCTGCGGTTGTGGCGCTCCCGCTTGTGTTACCGCCTACGGTGATCGGGTTTTATCTTTTGTTATGGATGGGTCCCCAAGGTTGGTTCGGTGAAATCACCCAAACAATTGGTTTGGGCACACTGCCGTTTACCTTCCCGGGGTTGGTCATCGCTTCCTGCGTTTATTCACTCCCCTTTGTCGTTCAACCCATCCAGAACGCAATTGAGGCGGTGGGTACTCGTCCCCACGAAGCCGCCGCCACGCTGGGTGCATCACCTCTGGACCGTTTTTTTACGATTACCTTACCGCTGGCTAAGAGCGGGTTTGTGACCGCCGCGGTCCTCGGCTTTGTACACACCGTTGGCGAGTTTGGTGTTGTCCTGATGATCGGGGGCAATATTCCCGGTGAGACCCTGGTCGTCAGCGTGCAGATTTATGACCACGTAGAGGCGCTGGATTACAGCGCCGCAAATTCTCTGTCCTTACTGCTCGTGGCGGTTGCTGTCCTCGCATTGCTCTTCGTCTATCGCACAAATCCCTTCCAGCCGTTGAGGTCAAAAATATGAGCCTCACTATTGCGGGTCATATCCCCCACGGTCCACTCACGCTGGAGCATATTTTTCCAACGGAAGGTATCAGCGCACTCATAGGACCTTCCGGGAGCGGCAAAACAAGTTTGCTGCGAACTATCGCCGGGCTCGAGCGGTATTCTGATATGCAGGTCAAGTTCGACACAATCGACTGGCAGTCTCCAAAGCACTTTCTGCATACCCATCAACGCCACGTTGGTTACGTCTTCCAAGAAGCGAACCTGTTTCCCCACATGACCACCCGCCAAAATCTGGCGTACGCGGAAAAACGCAAAGCTCACCGTACAGCTCATTTAGCGATAGATGAAGCGATCGCGCTTTTCAACCTGGGTGACTTGTTGGAAAAACCGTCCACAGTCTTGTCAGGTGGCGAGCGGCAGCGTGTCGCAATTGCGCGCGCACTCCTCGCGGCCCCACAACTCCTCCTGATGGACGAACCTCTCGCCGCACTTGATGAGCCACGTAAAGCCGAACTGATTCCCTACTTAGCCAAACTCCGCTCCGACCTGTCCTTACCCATCATCTACGTCTCTCACGCTATCGCCGAGATCGCACAGTTAGCGGATCATCTTTCGATTATCGACGACGGGCAGATCGTTGCGCACGGACCACTGCAGTCGGTTTTAAGTGAAGCTTCCTCCAACCGATATCTGCACGACGAAACAGGTGTTGTACTCACTGCAACAGTGGACGCGTTTGATGCTGAATGGCAGATCTGGTCAGCGACACTTAACGGGCACGGGACAATTTCATGGACGGGTGCCGCCTCACATCATCGCATTGGCGAACAGGTGCGCCTTCGTATTCTGGCACGGGATGTCAGTGTTGTGCTGAATACGGACACCCAATCGAGCATTCTCAACCGGCTGCCTGTAGAAATAGAAAGCATCGAGGGTAGCGCCAGCGGCAGCACCTTTATCCGCATGCGTTGCGGTGAAGACCTGCTTCTCGCTAAGCTCACCAAAAAATCCATTCACGATCTTGCACTCACATCAGGAACTCGAGCATTTGCTCAAGTTAAATCTGTGGCTGTGGTCGCCTGACGAAAGTATTAACAAACGGAGTATCAAATGAACACAAACAGACAGTGGCTGCTAGCCAAGCGACCTCACGGTACCGTTGGTGCTGAGAACTTTGAGTATGTAGAAAACCCCATTCCAACCCCCGGGGACGGCGAAGTTCTGGTACGTAATCTGTTCCTTTCCTTTGACCCCACCCAACGCGGCTGGATGGAAGATCGGGAAAGCTATTTACCGCCTGTGGCTCTCGGAGAGCCCATGAGAGCAGGTTCTATCGGCCAGGTTGCCGAATCCAACCACCCTGATTTTGCTGCTGGGGACATGGTGCAAACCACCGGGGGATGGCAGGACTTTGTCTGCATCGCCCCTGGCTCCACGCCGATGGGTTTGAACAGGATCCCAGACGGTGTACCACCGGAGATGATGTTGTCCGTGTTGGGTGTCACCGGCCTCACCGCTTACTTCGGCCTGCTCGATCTCGGCGAGCCGAAGGAAGGCGAAACCGTACTCGTCTCGGGCGCAGCTGGCGCAACCGGTAGCGTCGCGGGTCAGATTGCCCGCATAAAAGGTTGTCGGGTAGTCGGCATCGCCGGAGGTCCTGAAAAGTGTGCGTGGCTGAAAGAGGAAGCCGGTTTCGATGAAGCCATCGACTACAAAAATGAAAACGTGAACGAAGCCATTGCGCGCACCTGCCCCAACAAGGTGGACGTTTTTTTCGACAATGTTGGTGGCAACATCCTTGAAGCAGCGCTCAATCACATCAACATGCGCGCCAGAGTGGTTCTATGCGGCGGTATCTCCGGCTACAACGCCACTGCGCCAATCCCTGGCCCTGCAAACCTGATGAACCTCGTTGTCATGCGCGGACGTATGGAAGGCTTTATTGTCATCGATTACATGCACCGTGCAGGCGAAGCGATTGAAGAACTGATGGGCTGGATCCAGGCTGGGAAGCTCAACTACCAGGTGGACCTGCAGGAAGGATTCGAGAATATCCCGGACACGCTCACGCGGTTGTTCACCGGAGCAAACGTCGGCAAGCAGCTGCTGAAAATTGCCGATCCTGCGTAACTGAACCGCATCGAGTTGAGACGCGGAAGCCGTCGTCACGGCCCGCGCTCTCAACCCGCGACGGTGCTATTGCATGTTGATCGCTTTATCAAACGCCGGCCGCGCTGCAACCCGCTCAACATAGCCTTTGAGGTTGGCCATCTCATCAGACACACAGCCAAGGCGATTGCTCATAAAACAAGCATGGCCAAGCATGATATCCGCAGCAGAAAAGTCGCCGATCAGATACTCGCGACCAGCCAAGGCCTCATCCACCGGTGCAATTGCTTTCGACAGCAGCTTCTGCGCCTGACCCAGGGCTGTTTCATCACGCCGCTCAGGTGGCAGCAGCACAGTCTGCACCACGATCGTATTCACCGGCGGCATTACCATCCCCTCGCAGTAGTGAAACCACTGCAGATATTCCGGGTATAGCGGCGAGTCCACGGGCGGTTTCAAACCACCATTTTTATGCCGCTCAATCACATATTCGACAATGGCACCAGACTCATAAATGCGCACGTCTCCATCATCCAGCACAGGTACCCGGCCCAAGGGATGGCGCGAGCGGTGCTCATCTGACTTCAAATCTGACGGATGGAAAGCCATCTTGTTGATTTCATATGGCAGTTCCAGTTCTTCCAGCAACCACACTATCCGGCCCGCTCTTGAATTTGGTGCAAAATGCAGCGTTAACACAGGTTCTCCCCCTATCTACGAGTTAAATTCCAAGCCCATGAACAGTACACGTTGATGTCGATGAGATCGACTGGGTAAATCATCAACCCCCCAATTTATGTAGGCACTATCCTCGAGCACAATCCGGCACAATTACGTCGCCCTAGCCCAACTTAGATGCACCGGCGCCAGGTCTGAAGTACATTCAACCTAACCGAGTTAAAGAAACGTTCAGAAGTGAAAAGAAACGCAGATTTCTCCACCCAGGTATTGATCGCAGAGAACGATCGGCTCACAGCCGACCTGCTTGCCACCACCGTTGAGGAAAGCGGCATCGGCCTGAGGGTCGCCGCAGTAGCCAGGAGCTTCAAAGAAGCAAAAGAGCACATCCAAAAACAGGCACAGCTACCACGCGCAGACATTTTGTTGCTGGATCTGGATTTAGGTGATGGCAGTGGTCTGAATCTCATACCTCTGGCGCTCGAAGCCAACCTGAAGGTGCTCGTACTTACGATATTCGGTGATGAACAATCCGTTATCGAAGCCATCGAAAAAGGCGCACATGGATATCTTCTGAAAGATGCAACCACTCAGGAGGTCACTCAGAGCATCGTCGCAGTGATGGAAGGGGATGCTCCGATCAGCGCAGCAGTTGCCGGCCACCTGCTCAAGAAAGTGCGCAATCAACAATCCGAAAAGCAGACAAACGGTGCCGTTGTGCTGACTCCAAGAGAGACAGAAGTGTTGGAAAAACTGGCACGCGGGTATACCTACCGGGAAGTTGGCCAGCAGTGTGGAATTACATACAACACCGTATCTTTTCACGTGAAGCAGATCTACGAAAAGTTACATGCAAACTCCCGCAGTGAAGCCATCTTCAAGGCCGTAAATGGTGGTCTTATCAACATGGCTTAGCGCGTGAACGCCACGACAACACCCACAGGTCGTTTCAAACCCATACTTCTGCTCCCAAGTATCGTTATGCTGTTGCTTGTGGTTGCTTTGCTCCATCTGTCCGAAAACTACGTGCCCACCATCCCCGCTGTAACGCAGGTAGAACTGTCTTCGGCAAGCAACGTCCGTGAAATACCCCTCGAGAATTGGCAGCAGGCAACCTTGCCCGTCCGCTTCTGCAAAGTGGTTAAGTGCTCGCACAACTACGAGGTCCTGCGGTACGAATTCACTATCACCAACCCGACCGAAAACTGGGGTATTTACCTGCCTCTGTTTGAAAGCTCTGCGCTGATCGCGGTCAACGGACACGCGGTTGTACAACTGGGTAAGATGATAGATCCGGTCGACAATCATGCCGGTATGCCGGAGCTTATAACCCTCCTTCCTAATCAGCTCCGCGCAGGCAAAAACCAACTGACCATCCACTTCGCAGAGATCAATCCCGGATTCGGCAAGCTCGCCCCGTTTTACGTTGGACCGCTGAGCGCTCTTGAAGGTCCCTACGAGGTGCGCAACTTTCTACAGGTCACTGTTTTACGGTCGGTGATCTACCTGATCTTTCCAGTGCTTATCTTCCTCCTGGTCCTCGCGCTACGAAGCCAACGCGACGCGACTCTGCTGGCATTCTCCGCCCTCCTCGCCTTCTATCTGGTTCGAGCCTCAAACGAGATTGTGGTCACTCCATGGTTTGATCATGACTGGCACTCAACAATCTACTACTTCTCCACACTGGGGCTTGTTGCATCCGCCTATAGTTTTGTCAGTCGCTGGGTTGCAGATCACAAGCGTTCCATCGAAGCGGTATATTGGCTTGTGGTCATAAGCGGCACATTATTCAGCGCCTTCATGCTGCACAACGACTTCATCTCTGGAATCATCGAGAGCAACCGCATCACCCGCTTTGCAGTGCTTTTCGGCCTCCCCCTCCCGCTCTACCTGATCGTCAAATTTGTCATCTCCACCTGGAGCTGGACCAACGCGTGGATAGCCGCCACGTTGCTCACAACCGCTGGCCTTGCGATCTTTGACACCATTCAATCCTGGCCTCCCGCCATGCCCGAAGCGTACTACGCTAACCTTGGTCCACCGTTACTGGTAATCGCGTTCGCCATAGAACTGGCACAACGCCATGCCGCTGCTGCGCGGGCTGTCGCTGACGCAAATGTCCATTTGGGGAACGCATTGCGCGAACGTGAGGCTGAACTGGCGGCAAACTACGAGCATATGCAGACCATCGAGCAGGAACGGCTTTTGATGGAGGAACGCCAGAGAATCATGCGGGACATGCATGACGGCGTAGGCGGACGTTTGGCGGCGCTGTCCAGCCAGTTTCGGCGTGGCGGCATCAGCGAAGCGTCTGTTGAACTTACGATCAAAGAAAGTCTGCAGGATCTGCGGCTCCTGATCAGTTCCCTGGACACCGATCTGGAAGATCTGGACATCGCTCTCGGCTCTTTGCGACCACGCCTGCAAAGCTGGCTGGCAGAGCACGACATTTCGCTCGTCTGGTCCTGCGAAGTTGACGCCGTATCCGGTTTCGGTCCGCAAGCCGTGCTCAACGTTTATCGGGTTATACAGGAAGCCTGCAACAACTCGATACGGCATGCTGAAGCCAACACGGTTTCGGTCAACCTGCACACTCAGGACAACCATTTGTACCTGGAGGTCAGTGACGATGGGCATGGCGAGCAACCCGGTAGAACCCCTGGCCGAGGTCTTGCGAATATGCAAACCCGCATATGCGAACTGGGCGGTACTTTTGCATCGACCAGTTCAGAGCAGGGTTTCAGCGTTAACTGCGCAATCCCTCTGCCTGCCATACCCGCATAAAAAAAACCGGAGGCATGGGACCTGCCTCCGGTTTCATTCCATCAAGACTGGGCTAGTGTCCTGCCTGCAAGGCAGGACACTAAAGGGTTATTGCTGGCATCCTCGCCAGGCACCATGACCCGATCCCTGATGGAAAACCGTCGTGCCTTCAAAACACGAAGACGACACCGCAGAGCCCGTCATCGTGCTCATGGCTGAGTTGTCCAGAGTGCTGAAGAAGTTCATCTCAATCTGGCTTGAAGAAACCTGCTGCCACGTACCCCAGACGCCTGGGTCATAGGTCACAATTGAGTTATCTGTTTTCAGCGTTGCAGTATGAGTCAGCAGCGACCCGGGTGTGCAATCAGCCCAGACGATGGCACCACTCAGACTCGTACACATTTCCAGAAACAAATCGGTATCGGAGACAATCGGAAACGATGCCGGAGGGGGCGGTGGTGGCGGCGTTGGATCAACCACCGTCAGAACGTGCGTTGCACTGTTGTCCGCCAGATCTGATTCACGCGTTGAGGTGTTGCCGCTGGCGACCAGGTTGGCAACGCCCGGCTGGGCACCCGCATCCACGTTGAAGCTCACGGTGTGACTACGGCGTTTGCGGAGGTTACCGAGCGAACACTGGAGACCGCTGGCAGACAAAGCGCACTCGTTAGAATAGGCGCTGATGTTCAAACTTTGCGGTACAACAATGTCCAGTACAACTGCATTGGCACGACGCGTACCCTCATTGCGCGTTGTCACGCTGTATTGGGCGCTTGTGTTGATATCCATCTGCGCTGCACCCTGAAGACTGACGTTCAGATCAGCTTCACGTGCCGCGTGCAGATTTCCGGCAAGCAACAGCCCCACGGCCGAACTCACCACTAGTTTTAGGGGTTTGGAATACTTCAAAACTACACTCCGTTGTTGGGGTCGCGCAGCGTATGAAGGATCCGCAATATGGTGCCCACTGATTCCGGTAGGCAACCATTACATGCCAGAGTGAATTGTGATGTCTGTCACTAAGTTCTGGTTAGATATATCGCGCCTTAGCCTTATCAATAGCCTGGCTGCAGGTAAGAAATTCTGCGCCTGCATGTGCAAGCGCTGTCAGGAATCTTTCGAGCATTTTCATACGGTGACCTCGACCGATCACAAACGGGTGAAGGGTGTAGGTCATCACACCCCAATCGAGGTTCTCCTGGAGATAGATAAAATCATCCAGCCAGTTTTCAAGCACGGCGCTTGCCGCTTGCAAACCAGAACCACGAAAGTACTCAAAATGGGGGAAGTCGTCCGCAGACCAGGAAATGGGCAGCTCCCACAGCTCGCTCTCCTTACCGAACTTGATGGGATGATCCTGTTCCACAACATCACCTGACCTTGCTCGATACGGGTGGTAGTCGTGGCCCATCAAGCTGCTGTCGTATACAAAGCCTGCTTCCTGAAGGAGCTCAACGCTATGTTCGCTGAGCTCCCATGCCGGTGAACGATAGCCTTTGGCGGCGCTCCCCGCGATTCTGACTATCGCCTCATTCCCGCGTGCAAGCTCTTCGGCTTCCTGTTCGCGGGAGAGTTTCGCTGGCGCGATATGCCGGTAGCCGTGATGCCCGATTTCGTGGCCCGCCCCGGCGATCCCAGCGCAGACATCGGGGTAAGTATCAATTGTCATGCCAGGGACAAACCAGGTGGTCGCGATATCAAAACGCTGGAAGAGGGACAGGAGCCTATGCGCAGCAACTACCCCGAATTCACCACGGGAGATCGCACTGGGGCCTGTGTGCCCCATCGCTTGCCAGAGACTTACGCTGTCAAAATCCAGCGTAATGCAGACGTAGTGTTCAGCTATGAGAATTCTCCCAAGGCAGCGCTCCTGCAGTTCTAGGTGATCACCCCACTTGCGTACGCCGCCGCAATTTCCTCATCCGGCAAACCAAGCAATTCGCTCAAAACCTCGAAACTATGCTCGCCCAGGCACGGTGCTGGTCCCCTTGGTCCATTGTTGTAAGTAGAGACTTTGTATTGGTGTCCAGCGTAAGGGATGTGGCCCATCTCCGTATGGTCCATGTACTTATAGAACTTGCGATGTTCATACTGGGGATCTGACAACAAGTCGCTGCTTCGCTGCACCATACCCACAGGTACGTTCACAGATTGGAGCAGGTCAAACACTTCTTGACGATCTTTGTCTTGTGTCCATGCGGTTATCGCAGCGTCCAATTCATCATGACGGGCAAGGCGCGCAGCATTGGTGGACGTGTCAAACTCGAATGAGAGTTCAGCGGCCTTGAGAAATGCAGCCCATTCCGCGTCGGTTTCTATCGCAATAGCACACCACTGATCATCGCCCGCACACGGGTAACAACCCTGTGGAGCATAAAACCGCGAGCGATTACCCATGCGCATCGCTTCGCAGCCGTTTAACTGCAAGTCGAGCAATTCCGGAGCAAGGAAGTGAAGCGCGGTTTCAATCTGGGCGACGTCGATGTAACACCCCTCCCCAGTGCGCTTTTTGCGATCGAGTGCTGCGGCCAGCAGTAGCGAAACGAAGCGCGGTGCAATCGTGTCTGTGTAGGCGATCCATGGACCGTTGGGACCACGGTCCTCCCACCCAGTCACGTGGTAGAACCCCGCTATTGCACCGGCATGGTAACCATAACCAGCCAATTGTGAGGCGGGCCCGGTCTGCCCCATCAGGCAGGTGCTGATCATGATAAGTCCCGGGTTCAGTTTTTTAACATCCTCATAGCCGAGACCCATGCGCCCGATAGCACCCGGGGCAAAGCTCTCGATCATGACATCGGATTCGGTGATCAGCTTGCGCGCGATCTCAATCGCCTCCGGGGACTTCATGTCCAGCGCAAGGCTGCGCTTGGAGGTATTGAAGTCGCCGTAAAACTGGGACCTGTTCCAACCCTCAACACCGTCCTTAAACGGCACACCCGCACGCAGAACATCGGGGCGGTTCTCTGACTCGATCCGTACCACGGTGGCGCCATGGTCGGCGAGGAATTTGGAACTGATCGGACCCACTCCGACCCAGGCGAAGTCGGTCACGCGCAGACCCGCAAAGGGCAGTTCATCGTCGGTTGCATCCGGCCCCTTCCAGGTCGGTACATCCACTCCAAGCTCGGCACGTATCTCGTCGGTATGTTCCCCTACAGCGGGTGCAGTATTGCGGATACTCAATCCCCCGCTGTCTGGCTTGGCCCAAAGACCAGGGAACCTGACGGACATTTCTCCGACTGCGTTGTCGTCCCAGTATTCACGACTCTGCATATGATCCAAAGCTAGCAATTCGGGCAGCGTGTTTACCGGTGCAAGGGATATGTCGTTTTCCAGCCCATAGCGAAACAGGCGTTCTTTGTCGTGGTTAACAAGAAAGCGGCCGAGGACTGCTCTGCCTTCCTGGGAGTTGAAGGGCTCATAGTCAGGATTGCGCAGATTGAAGTCATACTCCACCCAGTCAATCTCGCGAAAACTCTCGTCTACAATCCCTTCTTCGATCATCCACTCCGTCAGTCCAACCAGAGTCCGTGAGTGCGCGATTGCAACAATGTGACCATCCGCTGTTTCATGAACAATGCGCGTCGTCTGTGGCCCATTGACCATTTCGCCACCGAGACGCTCAAAATCAAATCCTTGAATCGCGTGCGCGTCCATCGCATTCAGCATGGTCCAGGTCATCGCTGCCTGCGCGGAAAGATCCACAAACTGGCCTTTCCCATCGCGCGTTCTTTTCGTGTGAGCCGCCATCGCGCCAACCGCAGCTTCAACACCTGCATGCCGCCATACCTGGGGAACGCTCAGCCGCAACGGCGCCCGATCGGGTGCCCCCTGCAACGCTACCGGACCACCCATGGCCGCCAGCGTAAGGTCCGCCGCCGCGCAGTCGGCACGCGGACCATCAGAACCGTATGGAGACAGGCGCACATGAACAATTCGGGGGTTCAGCTCGGCAACGCTCTCGCGGCTGATGCCATAGTCCGCAAGCGGCCCGTTGGGCCAGGATTCAAGCAAAAAGTCCGCTCTGGCAATCAATTCCGCCAGGGTTTGTTTGTCGGCCTCTTGAGCTGGGTCGAGCACAATAGACCGCTTGTTGCGGTTAAAGGCCCGAAACTGGAGGCTTGCGAGGTCATCCCCGGAGTCCTGCTCACCGACGAAGGGAGCCTGTCGTCTCGCAACATTACCCGCGGGCGGCTCGACCCTGATCACATCGGCGCCAAGATCGCCGAGGACCATCGGACCAATCTCTCCTCGATGGTCCGTAAAATCGAGTACCAAATACGGTTCTAACATCTTTGCATTCCCCTCCCAGTGCCACCTATCCTACCAAATGGTTCCGTGAGTTAAATCAATCGGGACACTGATGCAGTAGAATCTTCGGCGTGTAATTGGGGAGTTATCAGCGTGCGGTACAAATTTCTCGCAAGCATATGCTTTTTCACTTCGAGCCTTGTCGGGGTGCAGGTCTCAGGTGTCGAACACAACTGGCCCGCCTACGGCGGCGCGCCGGGCGGCGGACATTATTCCGCTGCAAGCCAGATCACGAAAGACAACGTCTACGACCTGACCGAGGCATGGCGGCACCGCTCGGGAGATTTTTCAGCCGGTACGGGCACTTTTAATGATGACGCCAACGATGGCGCAAGACGACGCCCTACCGCCTTTATCGTGACACCGATTGTCACCCGTGGGATGTTGTACTACTGCACCTCGTTTAACCGTGTATTTGCTTTGGACCCGGCCACCGGCGAGGAGCAATGGGTATTCGATCCTGAGGTCAACATGGCCGAAGAAGGTTTGACCAACTGCCGGGCCGTGTCCACGTGGGAGGATGAACAAAACGTCGAAGCGTTCTGCGGCCACCGAATACTGCTCGGCACGCTCGATGGGCGGTTGATCGCTCTGGACGGTAAAACCGGCAAGCGGTGTACTGAATTTGGTGGCAACGGCGAAGTGGACCTGGCCGAAGGACTGACGTCACACGCAGCCAACGAATACAACATCACCAGCGCACCAGCCATCATCGGCGATCTGGTAATATCTGGCGCGATGGTACGTGACGCGTTCAGACCCGATGTACCCGCTGGGGTGGTCCGGGCATACAACGTACGCACCGGGGAGTTTGTCTGGGGATGGAATCCCACTCATCCAGATCACGAACAGGCAGATGAAGCAGGCACCTACACACCCGGCACCACAAACGTCTGGTCCACAATTTCGGTCGATGCGGAGCGGGGACTGGTGATTGTCCCGACGGGCAACTCATCGCCCGACTACTACGGCGGCGATCGGAATGGTCATCTGGACTACTATTCCAGTTCTGTTGTGGCTCTCGATGCAGCCAGCGGTGAGGTGGTGTGGCACTACCAGACCGTCCATCATGATATCTGGGACTACGACATTCCCGCCCAGCCCACCCTTGTCGACCTGACCATCCACGGCAAAACCCGACCGGCTGTTGTGCAGGTGACCAAAATGGGGATGACCTTTGTGCTGGATCGGGAAACGGGCGAGCCGCTGCACCCCGTTGAAGAAAGACCCGTCCCGCAGGAAGACGCGGTACCCGGAGAGTACTTAAGTCCAACCCAACCTTTTCCGGTAAAGCCACCACCGCTTCACAAGCTGGGCATCACTCCGGATGATGCGTGGGGACTCACCTTCCTCGATAGAGGACAGTGTCGACGCAAACTGGAGGAACTCACAACCGGTCCCATATACACACCCCCCAGTCTTGCAGGCACCGCCTACTATCCTTCGCCGCTTGGCGGCAATAATTGGGGCGCACCAGCGGTTGATCTCGAACGCAAGATCATGATCGCAAACACCCATCACATGGCGATGGTTGTCAAACTCATCCCACAACAGGACTGCACATCAAACCTTAGCTTTCCGCAACACGGTTCCCCTTACTGTGTTGAGATGGGACCCATCACCTCATCGCTGGGCATTCCGTGCTCTGAGCCCCCTTGGGCAACACTCGCTGCTGTGGACCTGGAAGCGGGCGAAATTCTCTGGCAGATTCCATTTGGCACCCTTGAGGGGATGGCACCCTGGCCGTTCCACACGATGGTCAACAGCGGCTGGCAACAAGGCGGCGCACTCATCACCGCGACGGGTCTGGTGTTCATAGGTGCGAGCATGGATGGCTACTTTCATGCGTATGACATAGACACAGGTGATCTTCTCTGGCGCACCAAACTTCCCACCAGCGCCAACGCCGTACCTATGACCTATACCCATGAAGGAGACCAATACGTGGTTACGGCCGCAGGTGGGCACTTCACCTCACCCCTGCCTGCAGGTGACTATGTGATCGCTTTTAAGCTGCCCGGCAAGGTGCAGGAAGATTAAGGCTCGTTCCAACAAGTTCCTGCTCCTCGCCTGTTTAGCCCAGCCTGGGATCGCGTCCGGGGAATGTACCAACAACCTGGTGATCACCGGCTATTGGCCTCCCACCAATGAAATGCTCCGGCCCTGGAGTCAAAACGCTGAGCAAAATCCTGCTGGTTGGCAGGGAAAAAACTGGCGCGGGTTGGGCTACGACATCTACGCTTACTTTCCTGAGTTCCCCCCTGACGACGACCCAACCAACGACAACATCGGCGATCCCGGTTCAGTGGGCTCACAGACAAGCGACTTTCAGGTGGACTACCAGGACACGAGTGCCGATTTCTGGCGCGTTGTGGATGCTCACAAACCGCGAATTTTGATCACAACCAGCCGGGGCGGCCACATTCCGTGGGAGTTGGAAGCCATGGAAGGTGGTCACGGCGAAAAGACAAACGCCGACCCATCCGACGATTGGATAAGCGACCGTTATGGACCGGTTACCTTGCCGACCCAAGCGACCATTGACGCGCGAAGTTGGGAAGCGATCAGCAAATACCGAACTGGTAAAACGCTCACAAGCCGTCTCCCGCTCTCAGCAATCAAAGCGGCGACCAAAGACCTTGGTGAGGTGGAAATTGAGAATGGAACCAGTGGCAACTACCTTTCCGGATTTATGGGTCTGCATGGACTTTTCTACAACAAAACCCACAAGCACAATATCGCTGCAGGCCACATTCACGTGGGTCGAGAGGTGGCAGTGGCACAGGCGCGCCAGCTGATCGAAGCAAGCGTCGAGACGACGATCAAGGCAAATCCACCCATCGACTGCGGAAAATAGCTTAAGCAGCCACCTGCGCCTGCGCTTTGTGCTTGATGATGTACACAAGCGTATCGCGCTCATAGGTTTCATCCATGCGCTCAACGCCATGGAATGAATTTTCAGTCTTAAAAAACCCAAACCCGGAATTGGGTAGATAAGGCGCGGTGTAAACCTTTCTGAACGCATCCGCACCATGATGGCGTACCCCGGAGCAGGTAAACCCTTTCTCCTCGGGTACATAGATGGAAGTACCCAGATGCGCATGCTCGCTGTCCTCGGGCAGATACACCATGAGCGACAGCAGACGCCGTGGACTGTCCGTGTGCGGGCCAATCTCATAACCAGGCATATCCCGCATAAACATCGCTTCTGGTTTAACGTTCAACTGCGTGATTCCGCGTCGAGCAAGTTGATCTCGAAAACGTTTGATCAGCTCGACCATCAAATCTTCGCCGTAGAACCATGATCGGTGTTGCGCCCAAAAAAGCTGCTTTTCGTGCGCTTTCATCTGCGCCAGCCCATCGTCGAGATGCAGCACAAAGCGCGTATCAAATCCGGTCGCACGCCCGGTGTCATTGATACATAACACTTCGTCCTTGCCGGGCTTGTTCGCAAGCATCTGCTCGTAGTAGTCATCCGGGAACAGGTCCTGCACATAAAAATGTGGGTAGGGCTCCAACTCGATATCCATGGACTGAAACTTTTTAACCACGTGCGCTTTGACCGCGTCCAGGTCTGAACCTGGCTCCTTCAACACCACCGCAGGCGCCTGTGGCTTCACCGCCTCGGCCAATCCAGCGAAACTGATACCACTCTCCGGACGATAGAAGATGTAGTTACCGATTCCGGCAAAGTTACCTTCCTGGCGTATCGCAACCTCAACCTGTTGTTCATCAAACACAAAACCCAGCTCGCCCAACTGATCAACCAGTTCACGGTGCTCCGCCAGATGCGTATTAAGTTCAACCAGCACAGATTTGAGCATCGGTGAGTTCAAACACTCAGACGCCCCCTCTAAAACGAAGTGTTCAAGCCCGTCTACGTCAATTTTAATGTGGTGTGGCTGAGGCACTGCGCCGTCGCGTACCAGTTGATCGAGGGTCATCGCTACACACCCTTGCGCGAAACTTTCAGGGCGATCGTTGAGATGAAAGTCCTTACTCTCACCAAATGTGTGACATGAGCCGCCCAAGCCAAATTGGCTGAGGTAAAGCTTGTCCACGCGGAGTTCATTGGAGAGCGCCAGCGGAAACGCCAGGACCAGATCCTGGATCTGGTTGTAGACGACGTTGCGATTTAACAGGGCAAAGTTCTGCCCTTCTGGTTCAAATGCAAACACGTTCGCACCACGCCCTTTGGCGGCCACAACCGAATACATGCCAACGTTTGCACCGATATCGACAAACACCTCCCCCGACTGAATCTGTTTCAGCCAGAAGATGGTGTCGGGCTCTTTCTCGTAGAGCGTATTGGCGCGCCAGATCGCCGCCTCATTGGCCGCTTCGAACAGGAGTTCGGTTTCTTCAAATCCGACTTTGACTACCTGGACGGTTTCGTTCTGCCCTGCCACCGGCTGCCTCGCTTTTTTACCATCTATCTAGTCAGGTATAGCAATGGCAGCCGATTCTTCAATTTTATGAGCTCGCTTGTCTAAGGTCCCCTGTCGGGTGCATGCGCCGCACTCATGTCCATCAGCGCTTCCGAGTGGTCCGCCAGCTCCTCAAAGGTGGCGTCCACATCAAGTCTGACCGGATCGTTCACGAAGACCTGAGAACGGTAATACCGTCCCCCCATGGCGTTGATCACTGCGCCGTTCGGCGCCTCTTCGGAGCACATATACAACACGGCCGGGCTCACGAGTTTCGGTGACCGCTCGGGCGGCGGTTCGTCAACATCGAAGTCGCGGCCTGGAATAGTGGCGATCATGCGGGTCGCCGCACCCGGCGCAAGCGTGTTGACCCGTACATTGTTTTTGCCGCCCTCTATCGCCAGCACGTTCATCATGCCCAACATGCCCATTTTCGCTGCACCATAGTTGGCCTGACCGAAGTTACCGTATATGCCGGAGCCGGAACTCGTCAGCACAATACGTCCGTACTTTTGTTCGTTCATCAGCGGCCACGCAGCATGGGTAACATAAGCCGTGCCGTTCAGGTGCACATCAATCACGATATCCCATTCATCCAGGCTCATCTTTTTGAAAGATTTGTCCCGCAGAATCCCGGCGTTGTTGACAAGTATATCAACGCGACCAAACGCACTGACCGCATCATCGATGATCGACTTGGCGCCCTCACGATCCGAGACCGATGCCTTGTTCGCGATAGCCTCAGCGCCCATCGCCTCAAGCTCCGCGACGACCGTGTCGGCGGCGTCACCCGCGCCTGACCCATCAACGTTGCCCCCCAGGTCGTTAACCACAACCTTCGCACCCCGTTTAGCAAACTCATGCGCGTGCGATCTACCCAGACCGTTACCCGCACCCGTAATCACAACAACTTTGTCTTTAAACTCACTGTCCACAATTGCTCCCCTGCTGGTTCAATAAGACAGCCCTCAGGCGGCTGTACCACGTAAATCTACAACAATGTCCCGCAAACCATCTGCGTCCACTGCCTCAGGCCCTACGGCCTTGCCCGCAACTATCTTAACCCGGCTCCAGAAACGTTGCGGGTTTTTAAAGACACCGCCCTCATGACTGAAGTAGCTGCCCCACAAACCCTGCAGTGCCATCGGCACAACAGGCACTGGCGTTTCTGCCACGATGCGTTCAATTCCCTTTCTGAACTGCGCGATCTCACCATCACGGGTTAAAGCGCCTTCCGGAAAAATACACAAGAGGTCTCCTGCCTCGAGCCCGGCCTTAATATCGGCAAAGGCCTGGTCGTAAGCGGATTTGTTTTCGCGTTCGCCTTGTATCGGTATGGCACCACCCACGCGGAAAACAAAATTCAGTATCGGAATATCGTAGATGGGCTTGAACATGATGAAACGTATGGGCCGGCGCACCGCCCCCGCGAGCAACAACGCGTCAACGTAGGTCACGTGATTACAGACAAGCACCGCACCACCCGTCTCCGGGATGTGATCCAACGCTTCATGTCTGACCCGATACATCGTATGGCTCAGCAGCCACACAAGAAATCGCATCGCGAACTCAGGGACCTGATAGAAAATAAACACAGCGACGGCAATGTTCATCAACACCATCATCAACAGAAAGTCAGGGATGGTCATGCCGGCCAAACCGAGACAGATAATCGACAGGCCGGACCCACTGACCATGAATATCGCGTTGAAAACATTGTTGACCGCTATGATTCGACCCCGCCGCGAGGGTTCCGTCCGCATTTGTATCAATGCGTACAAGGGCACAATAAACATACCCCCAAAAAAACCGACAAAGCCAAAATCGATCAGCAGCCTCGTGGTTCCTGTTGCCGCGAGGAAGGCGAGCCACCCTATCTCATTCGTGTGCTGCAATGCCGCCATGGCAAAGTAGAGATCCACACCCGCAAGGCTCAGTCCAAAGGCACCCAACGGCACAATGCCTATTTCGATTTTTTGACCGCTGAGGCGTTCACACACAAGCGATCCAAGCGCTACGGAGATGGTGAAAACAGCGAGGATCAAAGTGACCACTGTCGTGCCGCCCAGGAGATAAACCTTGGTCAGGTTGGGAATCTGGGTGAGAAACGCTGACCCCAACAGCCAAAACCAGCTGATCCCGAGAATAGAAAGATAGACCGTATGGTTACCCCGAGCGTTTTTGATCATCGCCCAGGTTTCCGTAAACGGATTCAGCCCCACTTTCAGCTCGGGCATTGTCGCGGGGCATTCCGGAATAAAGCGGCTGGCAAAATAGCCCACAAGAGCGACCGCAACCACCATCACGGTCAGCCACAGATTGACATCAGCTTGGGAAGCGACCACACCACCGACAATGGTGCCCAGGAGGATCGAAACGAAGGTGCCCATTTCAATTTGTGCATTCCCACCCACAATCTCCTCCGGCGAAAGTTGTTGTGGCAGGATCGAAAACTTAAGCGGACCGAAAAAGGTCGACTGTGTACCCAGTAAAAAGAGGACAAACAGCATTGCGTACACATTCTGCGAGTAGACGGCGAGACCGCCAAACAAGGCAATGACCACTTCTGCAATTTTTATGCGACGCACCAGCAGCGACTTCTCGTACTTGTCGGCCATCTGACCAGCAGTCGCCGAGAACAAAAAAAACGGCAGAATAAAAAGTCCGGCAGCGAGGTTAACAAACAAGTCCGTGGCGTCCGCGGCGATCAGCCCGTGGTAGACAAAAATCAGTGACAACGCGGCTCGGAAGACATTGTCGTTAAACGCCCCCAGAAACTGCGTATAAAAAAGTCCCGCGAACCGACGCTGTTTTAAGAGCGCAAACTGTCCTGACTGCGACACGCGCACTCCGCTGTCGAAATGATTGCACTCAATCCTAGATTCAAGTCATGATAGTGGCAAATCCCTTCACCCCTTCAACCCGTTTAAGGAACGCACCGTGAACCATCCAGCCAATGGGCAGTTTTACTTTGGCTGGTGGATAGTCGTATTCACGTTCATGTTGCAGTTTGCCGTGGTTGGGCTCTGCTACTACACGTTCAGCGTTTACTTGAAACCTCTCACCGAAGCGCTGGGATCGGATCGTTTTTCGGTATCTATTGCGATGTCCCTGCAAATGGGTGTCTCAGCGTTGTTGAGTCCGATTGCCGGAAAACTCTTCGCTGAAAAGTCGTTGAAAGCGTTGCTTTTATTTGGCACCGGCATGCTGCTCCTGGGTCACCTCTTGATGTCGCAGGTCACCTCGGTGTGGCAGCTCTACGTTGTGTGGGGCGGTGTGTTGGGTATCGCTCAGGTCTCATTGGGTGCCATCCCATGCAACCTGATGCTCGCCAACTGGTTTAATCGCCGACGCGGTAGCGCGCTTGGTATATCGCAGTTTGGCATCACCATTTCAGGAACGGTTCTGGTACCCCTCGTCACCTGGTTGATCATCACATACGGGTGGCGCACCGCACCGATTATTTGCGGCGCTGTTGCTGCGGTGGTGTTAGTACCACTGATCCTAAAACTGGCCATCCGCGCACCCTCTGATCTGGGACTCAATCCAGACGGCGACGCGGAACCCGCCGCAAGTGCAAATACTGAACCGGTGGAAAACTGGGATTTTTTACGCGCCGTAAAAGAACGCGACATCTGGGCGCTGACCTTCACAGTCGGCCCCTGCTACTTCGGAGTGTCCGCTGTCATCTTGGGCATGCACTCACATATGACCGATATCGACATCGACGCATTGACCGCGTCTTCGATCGTTGCGGTAACCACGCTTTTCGGTGCCATTGCTAAACCACTATTTGGCATCCTTTCCGATCACCTGCCCAAGAAAGCCTGTGTTGCAATCGCACTGCTTCTACAAGCCATTGGCGTTCTCCTGATCATCAACTTAAGCGCTGTCAACGCACTTTACGTCGCAGGGGCTCTATTCGGGCTGGGTTACGGCGCTATGTCGCCGCTTTGGGCGGTCCTGCTCGCCACCCGCTATGGCGCAGCAGCGTTCGCCAAGATCATGGGCGCCGGCCTCTTATTGCTAATGCCCTTCAACTTATCCGGCCTGCCGATTACAACCTATGTCTACTCTCTCACCGGCAGTTACATTCCAGCGTTTGAAGCCTTGATGTTCGGTTATGTCATCGCAGCCCTGGGGCTTTGGATGTTCAGACTGCACGACCCCACCAAATAGCGTCGCATCCAGGCGAGCTTAACCCCCGAGATGCGGGGTGATAAGCTCACCAGAAGTCAGCTGGGAGGATGCGATGACCACAGCCATCTCCGGACTGCACCATGCAGCCTATCGATGCCGTGACAGCGAAGAAACACGCGCTTTCTACGAAGATTTTCTCGAACTGCCGCTCGTGGAAGCCTTCCCTATATCCACCACGCAAACGGGACGGGAAGCCAACGTTCTGCACACTTTTTACCAGATGGCCGATGGCAGCTGCCTGGCATTCTTCGAAGCCCCCGAGCAACCGTTTCAGTTCATCACCCAACATGACTTTGATCTGCACATCGCGCTCAGTGTCGACTACCCAACCCTCACCAGGATGCTGGAAAAAGGCCGCAACGCAGGGATCGATACCCGCGGCCCTTCAGACCACGGTTTTATTCATTCCATCTACTTTCGCGACCCGAACGGCTACGTGGTCGAACTAGCTGCCGCTCCACCTGGTAAGGAAAACACAAGCGGGTTCGACGCCGCTCGAGCACAGGATAACCTCGCGGATTGGCAGGCGACCAAAACGCGCTAGGAGAAAAAAACACATGTTGTTGTCACCTTATCGAGTAATCGATCTCACCCACCAATACGGACTTCTGTGCGGTCAGATTTTCGCCGACCTCGGTGCCGAGGTTATTCAGGTTGAGCCGCCTGGCGGCATCGCCGCGCGCGCCCTGGCTCCGTTCGAACAAATCGGCACGGAAAATGAGCGGTCACTGGTATGGCAGGGTTACAGTCGCGGTAAAAAGAGCGTTGAGCTCGATATCGAAGAGAATCGCGAGGTATTTCTGGATCTGGTGGCCAGCGGCGACTTTCTGATCGAAGATTTGGGTGTCGGCAGGCTTGAACAACTGGGATTAGGGTACGAGGATCTGCGCGCGGTTAATCCTCGACTTATTTATATCTCCATCACTCCATTCGGACTGAGTGGACCCAAGGCACACTGGGCGGCATCCGATATCACTATCGCAGCCAGTTCCGGGCCCATGTCCATGACTGGGGATGATGACCGGCCGCCTGCGCGGGTTAGCGTTCCTCAAGCCTGGCACCACGCGGCGGCGGAGGCCATGACCGGCGGATTGGTAGCACTGCAAGAAAGACACAACTCCGGCGTGGGCCAACGTGTTGAAGTTTCAGCCCAGCAGGCCATGACGCTGGCGACACAAGGTAACATCCTGAGCGCCGCTGTTGGCGACACCACAGTGCAGCGCATCGCAGGCGGTATTAAAGCAGGCGAGCTGCGCATTCGTCTCACCTACCCTGCGCTGGATGGCTTTGTTTCTATCACGCATATTTTCGGCGCAACCGTCGGGCCAGCCACCGCCCGGTTGATGGAATATGTGTACGAGGAAGGCTTCTGTGACGAAGCAACGCGGGACAAAGACTGGGTTGCGTACGGTCTCTTGTTAGCCACAGGCGAAGAACCGATCGAAGAGTTCGAGCGGGTGAAGCAGTGTGTCGCCGCCTGTACCGCATCAAAAACAAAAGAGGAGTTGCTTGAGGCGGCGATGGAACGCCGTTTGTTGCTCGCGCCCATGACAACCATAGAAGATGTGGTGAAAAGCGAACAATTTTCCGCGCGTGAGTTTTTTGTTACACCCAAGGGAGGGCGATTCGCTTACCCTGGTGCATTCGCCAAATTCAGTGCAACACCGCTTGAGGTAGACAATCCGCCGCCGAAGCTGGGCGAACACAACGATCTGCTGCAAGACCTGGCACCGCGCCAACCGCCCACAGGTGATATTTCGAATACAGATAACGCCCTGCCTCTTGAGGGTCTGAAAGTTCTGGATTTCATGTGGGCCCTGGCAGGACCCGGCGCCACGCGCATCCTCGCCGACTTTGGGGCAACGGTTGTTCGAATCGAGTCTTCCAGTAAGCTGGATGTTTGCCGCACGATTCGTCCGTTCATCGAGGGCGATGAGTTGCCGGAAAAGTCGGCTGTATTCCACACCACCAACGCCGGTAAACGGATGCTTACACTGGACCTGACCAAACCCGATGGTCAAGCCGTGGTCCGTGACCTCGTCAAATGGGCCGACGTTGTGACGGAGTCTTTTTCGCCGCGCGCCATGAAAGCCTTTGGGCTGGACTATGCCGCACTGAAAGAGATCAACCCGGACATCATCATGCTGAGCACCTGCTTGATGGGTCAATCCGGCCCCCTTTCGCTCTTTGCAGGGTATGGCAATCTCGCCGCCGCGGTTGCCGGGTTTTACAACATAACAGGGTGGGCTGACCGTGAGCCCGCCGGTCCCTTTGGGGCTTACACGGACTATATCGCGCCTAAGTTCAACGCCTCTGCGGTTCTGGCAGCGCTGGATCACAGGCGCCGGACTAGCCAGGGTCAGCATATCGACCTGGCGCAGGCCGAAGCCGCCATGCACTTTCTGACGCCCGCCATTCTGGACTACACGGCGAATGGTGTAGTGCAGGCACGCATCGGTAACCGGGATCTGAATTACGCGCCACACGGTGCGTACCCGACCGCGGGTGAAGATCAGTGGCTCGCCATCGCATGTGAAACAGAAAGCCAGTGGCAGGCATTGGTGTCGCAGATACCGGATCTGACGGAGTATGCAGATGATGATGCGCAAAGTAGACTGAACAAGCAGGATGAGCTTGATGACATCATCACTCGGTACACCCAGGACCTGGATGGATTTGCTCTGGAGGAGAGGTTACAGGCAGCCGGTGTGCCCGCCGCTGTTGTTCAGAACAGTGAACAACTGCTTAAAGATCACCAGCTACAACACGCAAACCACTTCATCAAGCTACCCCACCATGAGGCGGAGTACACGTACATTGAGAACGCTCGCGTGCATCTATCGCGCTCACCTGTGCAAACGGAGACATCAGCGCCGACGTTTGCCCGCGACATGATGTACGTTTTACAGGATGTGCTCGCATACGACGATGACCGGGTAGGCGAGCTACTGGTGTCGGGAGTTCTGGACTAGTCTGAAGAAGGCAGGCGTTTGGTTTCTTTGCCCATCAACATCTGGCCATCAACACCAAATGAACCATCTCCCGCCTTAACGCAAAGCACCTCAATAGTCTCTTCCGCGTTCACATAGCGCTTGCCGATCAGGCAATCGTACATGTGCTCCTGATCTGCGGTGAGACTGTCGTCAGCCGTCTCGTCCGCGCCGATCATGGGCACGCCACCACAGGTGAGCTCTACGCCTGTGCCCTTTACTACCATGGCCTCACCCGTGCAAACCTGGCTCTTCAGCCTCAGTCCTGGTTTGATTTCCGGCATAACATTCCTCTCCGCTTTCCCAACTTCTTCTTAAAATTTCTACTTTAGAGTAGATGCTTCCATTTGCTGAATTAATAACTCAAATTCGCTGTAATTCCAAGCGCTTAGCACCAGCTAGCGCTAATGCGTAACTTTTTACTATTGGGCGGCGTCCCTTTCAGCAACAAGCGCACGCACACGTGGAATCAGCTCCTCTCCATATTCGATGGCATCGGGCAGTGGGTCATAGCCACGAATGAGCAGAGTTTTCGCACCGAGGTCATAGTACTGCACCATGGCTTCAGCCACCGTTTCAGGCGTACCTACAAGAGCGGTGGAATTGCCACGCGCACCACTTGCAGTGGCAAGCGCCATATAGAGGCACGAGTCATACACCTCCTGTTTTGCTGCTGCGTCCAACAAACGTTGCGAACCCACATTTTGCGGTCCGGAAGGCGAACGACCGCCCATGTTGGTCTCGATCTGATCCAGAATTTTATGCGCTCGATCCCAGGCCTCACCTTCCGTCCGGCCAAGAATGGGACGAGTAGAGACACTGAAGCCGAGCGTATTGTCACCGGCGGCAGCCTCCACTCGGTCCATAAAGGCACGCGACTCCGCCAGAGGTTCGCCCCACAGCATGAAACAGTCGAGATAGGGTGCTAACGCCGCTATGGCCGCGTCACTGCCACCACCGCCGTAAAGGGGGATGCGCGGTTCCTGTGCGCAGCGAATATCTGCATATGCGCGCTGGATGTTGTAAAACTCGCCTTCGTAGTCAAATGGCTGGGGCTCCGTCCAGGTTTTCACGAGCACTTCCGCGTACTCGCTGGTACGACGATATCGACCGGAGTGATCTACATGATCACCATCCTTCGCCTGGTCTGCATCATTACCCCCGGCGATAAGATGCACAGCAAGACGACCACCGCACAAATGATCGAGTGTCGCGAGCTTGCGCGCTGCGAGCGTGGGCGCCACAAATCCAGGTCTATGCGCCAATAGAAAGCCCAGCTTTTCTGTTACGTGTGCGGCGTGTGCGCCGATCAGGAATCCATCTGGTGCATCGGAGAAATAACCTATCAGCACACGGTCGAAATCCGCGGCTTCATGGATACGTGCGGTTTCCGCTATCACATCTGCGGAGAACGGTGGCCCTTTGGGTGCCACTATTTCTGAACCTACGCGCGGTGCAATCCATCCAATCATCTCTACGGGCATGGTGAACTCTCCCTCCTTCCAACCCATAGTGTACAAGTCTGGTTCTGCATTTACAGAGCCCGACAAGGTACACTGCTCCCATGTTGAAGCGTCTGAAACAACTGACAGTAGCGACGACAATCGGTATCGCCGTTTTTGCAGGGGCCGGTCTCCTCATCGCCGCATGTGCGCCTGGTCTGAATCAGTCGGAGCCCGAGTCAGTAGAGCAATACGGCGCGCAGGCCGTCATACAGCATGACGGCCTTGACCTCTTTTTTGTCGAGAAAGGTGATCCGCAAAAACCACTCATCGTATTTATTCATGGCACGCCGGGCAGTTGGCGCGCATTCAGAACCTACCTGATTGACCCGCAACTTAACGAGCATGCCCACATGATCGCGGTTGATCGCTTCGGCTTCGGCCGCTCGGCAGTTTCTGGCGCGATCGCCGACTACACCATGCACAGCCGAGCCATTGGACAACTGTTTCAACGCAACGCGTCAAATCAGGGCGCCATCGTCGTTGGTCATTCCCTGGGCGGGACAATCGGTCTGCGGGTTGCGTTGGATCATCCCGACAATGTCGCAGGCCTTGTTTCCATCTCCGCCGCCCTGAGCCCGGAGCACGGAGGACCTCGCTGGTACAACCGTCTGGGCGCTCTACCCCTGGTGCGCAACGTAATCCCTGGAGGCTTGGGCCTGGCGAACAAGGAAATATTGCCGATTCGCGGCGAACTGCAGGCCATGCAGCCAAATCTGGGCGACCTGACAATACCTGTCACAATCATCCAGGGCGGCAAGGATCCTTTGGTCAGCCCGAAAAATGCTGACTATGCAGAAGCTGTGTTTACGTCGGCCACGCTCAACATCAGACGTTACCCGGACGATGGACACTTCATCATCTGGGAACGTCCCGAAGATGTTGTGGAGGAAATCCTCTCAATGATGGCAGTGAACAAATCGTGAACTCATTTCAAACCCTACTGTCATATAGGACAATCTTTAAAAAATAAGAACAATCGCCTCGACCGGAGGGAGCAAAAAATGCAAGAAAAACTCGCCAAAGCCATACCTTGGGTATTGGTCCTCTTTATCTGTTTCGTGTTTATCCAATCACTGTTCTTCAAATTCGCAGGCTCTGAAGAAACCGTCATCATTTTCAACACGATCGCCGACTGGATGTCTGGCATAGGCGCTTTTGCCTGGGCTGCTGAGGGTTTCCGCACCTACGGCGGCAACACGGTGGGTATTACCGAACTGATTGCCAGCATTTTGCTGCTGATTCCTCGCACTCGTTTGTACGGAGCGATATTGGCCCTGATCGTCATCAGCGGCGCAATTTTCTTCCACCTCTTTACCCCTCTGGGCGTTGTCAGGACAATTGATGCCGCAGGAAATACCGACGGTGGCGCGCTCTTCTTCATGGCCTGCGGCGTATGGGTAGCCAGCGCGATCACGATCTATCTCAACCGCGACAAATTCGGCAAGAGCTCTGCTTAACACGGAAACCACCTCGCAAGGATAACTTATGGTCCAGGCTCTCAAGCTCCCACTCCTCACAAGTGTTCTCCTCGCCCTCTATGGCACCGCAACTTATGCCGAAGAATGGGAGCTGAAACGCGACCGTGAAGGTGTGCAGGTTTATACAAAGTCTGTGGAAGGTTCCCAACACAAGGCCGTGCGCTCCACTATGCAGAGTGATCGTCCAGTGGCAGAGCTTGTTGCCCTGGTCATGGACGCGACAGCCTGTCCAAAATGGGCAGCGCTCTGCAAGGAGTCGCGTGTAGCGCAGGAAAAGTCCGCCACGGAACTCTGGGTTTACACCTACAACGACTTGCCGTGGCCTGTGAAAGACCGAGATGCCGTGGGCCATGTCGTGTGGACCCGTGACAGCGATGACCAGAGCATCAACATGACCGCGACTATCGTCGACGGTATCGTTGAAAAAACCAGCAAGGCGCTGCGATTACATACCGGCATTACCCGTTGGAAGTTCACGCCCAATGAACAAGGTACGCTTATCGAGAGTTATGCACACCTTGATCCAGGCGGAGCAACCCCGGCGTGGTTGACCAATATGTTGTTGGTGGATTCACCTTACGACACCATGATCGGCATGAGGGATCTCGTCGCTACCGACCAATACAAGGATGCCAACATCGATTTCATCGAGTAGCTCAATGAGCTTAAGCAGTACCCGTGAAACATTTTGAATTCTGGCATCCCCGACTTTTTGAAGCGCCCTACTACGCCTACCTCCTCGCGCGCTCTGCCTTAAAAGGCATGGGTCCGAGACAGTTGCCAAAAGCGAACTACGCTTTGGATCACGGCGAACTGGGCCTGGGGTCAAAGTATTCCACCCAGCTGAAGTTTGATCAGAGCTACTTTCCCGCAACCGTGCGGCTGGATTTTCCTCTTGAGGATCCCCAACCGTTGAGCCTTTTTGTCGCGCAAGTGGGTTACCCGATCATCATCAAACCTGAAAATGGCGCGGTGGGTAAAGCCGTCTATAAGGTAAACGATGCGACAGAACAGGATGAGGTGGTGGCCGGTTTAAGCGGCTCGTTCCTGGTTCAGGCCTATTGCACCTATCCCGAGGAATTTGGTGTCTTTTATGTCAAAAAGCAGGGTATCCAGAGAATTACAGGCATCAATCAAAAACATTTTCCAACGGTGATCGGCGATGGAGTCAGCACGTTGGAACAGCTTGCAGCAAATCACCCCCGGCGTACGCACCATTGGCAGTTGTTCCTCAAACACCTGGACCTGAGTGTAGTTCCCGAGGAAGGTGAGTCCGTACGGCTATCGTTTGTCGGCTCGCACACCATGGGCTGCAAGTTCACAAATGACACAGGGCTTGTCACACGCAAACTTGAGAAAGCGATTTATAGATTCTGCGACAGCGAACCTGGGTTTCACTTCGGGCGATTGGACGTGCGTTCCGAGAGCGTCGAGACATTTCAGGCAGGCGAATTTATGGTGATGGAAGTCAACGGTATCGCCTCCCTGCCTACGCACATGTTCGACCCGGATGGTCGTTTAATCGACGCCTACCGAATTTTCCTGGAACACGGGCGCCATCTGGTGGATGCGGCGTATGAAAACCGTCATCGCCAGATGCACATCGACTCGATCGGGGTCATCTGGGAGCGTGCTAAACGGCAGGCCGCCGAACTTAACGAAGCTCACCACACCGCCCTCAATCAATAGTCCGCGAATCCCTGCTCCAGCGCTTTGCGTATTCTCACCTGCACGGAGGCTGGTTCATCACGTTGCCCCATCTTCAGAATCTGCAACGCCTCCGTGCGATACTCCGGGTACTGACAAGCCAGCACATACAAAGCGTAATACGCCCACGCTCGAACGAACTTCACTTCATCTACCAGACACTTCCTGACAAATCGCTCTACGCGTTTTTTGCTGGACGCGGCGATCGTCAAATTGGGGATACTCTGCAAAACGTGTAGACGTGAAGCCCAGGACTCAAGCTCGGCCACCGAGCGATAAAACGCGTTTGCCTCCCTGGTCGTAAAGGTCCGATCGTTTTCCAGGTAGTGCTTCAGCAGCCACGTAACCCCCACCTGATGCGCAGGGTTCGCCATCAACTTCAGAAGGTCTTCGACAAAATCAGGTGAAGTTTCGTGCTCTTTATATACGGCAGCTATAACGTCAACCGCTTTACCGTCCCAGGCTGCAATCTCCTGCGCCAACGGCAAAACGTCTAGCCCTGATAGGCGACGTAGTCTTCCCACCCTTCGCCGAAGTATGTCTTCATGTATTTCGGTGGAATCGAGGGAGCGTGGAGACGGAGCAACAAACCAGGCGTGTTGTTGAAATTCTCATCCACCGCAGCGGCATGAAAGGTGGCGCCGAGCTTGTGGTAGTGACGTATCAGGACCGGGACGTCACGCTCATCCCCCTCCAGCAAACGCACCATTTTTGAAAGGTCTTTCATCGTGAGCGGACGTCGCTCGTCCAGATAGTTCTGCCAGCTGCTACCGAGATCAGGTTCGTAGGGCGCACCGGCGCGGACATCGTCACGCGGATCGAGCAAAACATCACGCATCACCGCCATCGCACGCACGTCGTATATTCTCGACATGGAGACCACGCCGTAGAGCTGTCTATACATAGGGTGTTTGATCAGAAAGCGGCTGATGCCACACCACAGGAGATAAAGACTGTGGTGGCTGCGTTGGTAGGCAGGCACCACAAACGACCGGCCAATTTCCAGCATCAGGGGACCGGCAAAAAACTCGTCATCAAACTCAAACATCTGCGCAAGGTACACGCCCGACTTGCCGGATTGCTTGAGCAGCACATCTGTTTTACCCAAGCGATAGGCACCGACCATAGCATTGGCTTCGGTATCCCACGCAAAGAGGTGCTGATAGGTGAGATCATACTCGTCCCGGTCCTGGGATTGACCGCTGCCCTCCTGGTATTCACGGAAGGTAAGTTCGCGCAGCCGGGCTATCTCGCCTAGGATGACCGGAATCTCTTCAGGCTCTGCGTAGTAGACCCGGTACTGCTTGTATTCCATCAACAGCCGTTCAGAGGGCAGCGCCGCAATCTCTGCCAACACCGCACTTTCAGGCGCCGCAGGAGCGATCGGTTGCATTTCCCCCGGCTCTGCCACTGCTTTGGGGAGAGAGAGGCGAACATCTAAAAGCTCAGGCAGGATCTCAGCGAAACCAGTAACGGCATTATCGATTTCGTCTTTCCCGACTTCAGGCATGTTTTTGTAACCCCGTAACATAAGCAAAAGTATAAAGAGTGCCGATGACAAACCCTGGCAGGATGGTCATCAGAATTTCAGGCGTGCCGATAAACAGGTGGATCGAATACGCTGAGGCAAACAGCGTGACGGAGATCATTCCAGTAATCGCATAGAGTTTGCCTGGCACGTCACCCACACGAATGTACACCCACTCCGTGAAGATGGTCATCACGAAGGTGATGACCAGACTGAAGGTGCCTTGCGCAAACCCCGCTCGCATAGCAACGTCCATACCGTGCTCATAGTTGGCGAACACTGCCCACCCACCATAAGCAACAAACCCGGCGAGCCCGGACAGGAAGCTACGACCCAGCGGCGAGTTCAGCACCCTCTACTCCCTCAACGTCCTGCGCTTTTCCCAAAACGCTCTCCAAACCTTCCCGCACCCGCTCTTCACAATATTGCGCACACTCTTTGCGCGATGCCCACGCATCCATCGTCGTCGAGGGATGAAAAATGACTCTGACTTGACAGTGCTTAAGTCCCAGCCCATCCAGAAAGTGATTCAAGAACGGCTTATTCGGTACGGGCTCTTTAGGCTCTGGTAGATACCACGCATAGTTGTTACGCGTTTCCTGGTCCATCGGTTCGCCCTCATAGCTGACATAGGCGATGGTCACGGGTTGAATTGTCACACCTTCGGCGGCGGCGAATAGAGAACTGCGGAATGGCGCCACATGATCGCCTGCGGTGCTGGTGCCTTCAGGAAACATGATCAGATTACCCTTGGTATCCAGATGGCGGCGCACCACCTGTACTTGCTCTCGGGCTTTAGACGCCCTGCGCTCCAGAAAGAGCGTGTTTTGCAACGCTGCGAGCTTGCCGAACACCGGCCAGCCGGAAACTTCAGATTTAGCAACAAAACTGCCTTTTAACAACGCACCGAGGACAAATACATCCATATAGGAAATATGGTTGGAGACAAACAGTGTGGCCCCATCGTGCATGGCTACGCCGCCAGTCTCGGTATCGAGACGAAACAAACGCGCGACAAAGCCATGAAACTTGGTCGGGAACGCTAACTCGAGCGCGCGCCAGCGAACCAGCTTGGCAAACAGCATGGTCAGCGCACCGATCACTATCCACACGATCAGAATTGTCGCGCCGACCACGACTTTGGGTTTAGATACTTGGACTCCCATTCGCTTATTATTATCTATTGCTGTCATAAAAACGAAACCGAACTTAAATGCCTCAATTCAGCGATCACGGTGTGTCATACACCGCCTCCAGCGACCAATCCGCACCTGCACTCTTCCATGTCATCACCCGGTACCTGCAATCCGCGGCAGATGTGCCAAATTACTTGACCGAACTACTGACAAACGACCCGGATATGCCCATGGCCTGGTGCCTGCAGGGCTACCTGCTGAAGCTCGCCGCCCATCCACGTTTTGGACAACAGTTGGCCGAAATCGTCTCACGCCTGCAACAATCGGCCAGCGCCGCTAACGCACGTGAGCAGCAACACATTGCTGCGCTCACCGCCTGGGTGAACGATGACAAACAAGCGCTGGATCTGCTCGAGGGTATTCTTGACGACCATCCCCAGGACATGCTGGCGCTCCGCATAGCGCACTACATGCATTTCTACACCGGCAGCGGTCCAGCCATGGCCGCATCAACCGGCCGTGCACTTGAACGCTGGTCAGAGGACCACCCGCAGTACAGCTACCTGCTCGGCATGCATGCCTTTGGCCTCGAAGAGGCGGAGGACTACGCGCTGGCTGAAAAAGTGGGCCGCTCTGCTCTCGCGCTGAACCCGGACGATTTGTGGTCGATACATACCGTCGCCCATGTGCTGTATATGCAGGACCGACATGAGGAAGGTAAAGCGTGGTTTACGGGCAACACTCAATATCTCGACGGCGCCAATAATTTTCGCTACCACCTGCATTGGCATCATGCGCTGCACCACTTTGCGCTTCAGCAATATGACGCCGTTCTAGAGATCTATGACAAAGAACTCGACGCCAGTACCGCCGATGACTTTTATCTCGATCTATGCAACAACGCCGCGCTCTTGTGGCGTTTGGAGCACGTGGGTGCAGACGTGGGGCTGCGTTGGGACAAGCTCGAAGAGATAGCGGCCAACCACACGGGCGATAAGGAACTGCTTTTCGCAAGCTTGCACTACCTGCTGCCGTTGCTGCGAACTGGCAACAAAAAGGCCAACGACTTTATGAACTCGCTCCAGGAGTGGGCTTCGAATCCCGGTGATCAGGCTTCAGTTGCCGCCAAAACGGGACTCAAAATTGCCCAGGCGTTTCAGTCGGGTGCAGACAGCGCGATGTCGGACACAGAGCTTGCCCCTATCGGAGGGTCGAGAGCACAGCGGGAGCTTTTCATGATGCTCCCGCAGCACTGACAGCGTTAACCCATCTTCAAGGCACCGAGATAATCCATCTTACCCAGCGGCACACCCTTCATGCGCAGAATGTCGTACGCCGTGGTGGTGTGGAAGTAGAGATTCGGCAGGCTGAACGAGTTGATGAAATTCTCGTTGGTAAATGGAATCTCGTTACCACCAATCTTGAAGAGCAGCTTGCCATCCTCAAGCGCGTTGATTTCATCAGCTGAATACTGGCCGAGTTCATCCAGACCCTTCGCTATCAAAGCCTGTAGCGCTGCATAGTCACAGGGATCGTAGTTAGGCGGGCGGAATTCACCACTTTGCAGTGCGCGCACGGCTTCCAAAGAATGGTGGTAGATGCACACCACCTGAAAATGGAAGTTAGCCATATCATCAATCAGGCGGGATTCCACCACCGAATCAAGGTCAATGCCATTTTCACCACAGTATTCTGCGCCCTTGGCGAGCACGTTCTGCGCTGCACCCAGGATCTGTGTGTAAGCACCGACGGACAGGTCATACAAAGAGGTAGCCATGTGTTTCTCCTAACAAACTGCAAAAAATCAGGGCGCCATTGTTGCGGACCTTTTGCGGATTGTCACCGTTAATCCACAACCGCAACCTGGCCGCCATCCACCGCAAGATGCGTCGCGTTCAGCCACAGTCCCGCTGGGCTCGCTGTGAAGACAATCACACGCGCCAACTCCTCCGCAGTGCCTAATCGACCGAGTGGAATACCCTTCTCAACGCGCGCGTAAAAGTCAGGATCCGCTTCCTTACGCTTATCCCATACACCACCCGGAAACCACACCGCGCCAGGGGACACGACATTCACCCGGATTCCGAACCGCCCATAAGACTGCGCGAGTTCATTGGCAAAGGTCCGCATGGCTGCCTTAACGGCGCCATAAGGAGACGGAGGCCGACCAAAAAAATGGAACTTACTTGCGGTGGAACCGATAAAGACGACACTCGGTGCGGCACTCGCTTTCAATTCCTCCAGCGCCTCGTCCACGGCCCTCACACCTGCCATGACATCTACCTCAAAACTGCGCTGCCAGTGTTCTTCATTGTTCTCCCGGCCAAAGCCCGACGCGTTATGAACGAGAATATCTATGCCACCCAGGGCTGTTATGGCTTCGCGTACAAACGTACGCGTTGAATCAGCGCTGCTTAAATCCGCTGCCCGCCCAACCACCTTACTTCCAGTGGCATGCTCGGACAGCGTGCGCACAGCTTCCTCTACGCCTGCCTCATTTCGCGCGCAGAAAGCGACATCGGCACCCTCGTCCAGAAGCAGCTTTGCTGTGTAATACCCAATGCCACGGCTACCACCCAGGACGACCGCCTTCAAACCATCTACCCCTAAATCCATTGTTCTCTCCACATTGTCGAACTTGGGTTCAGCAGATAATCTCCAGCAGACGAAGGAGGAATGCAAATGTCCTGGAATCCGTTCAAACCTGAAATCATGAGTGACCCAGCAAATGGTCACGAAGAACTCCTGCAACGGTGCCCGGTTCACCGGTGTGATGATTTCGATCCACCGTTTTACACACTGTCCCGCTACGCAGACGTGGAAGCGGCGCTGCGTGATATTGAAACGTTTTCCTCACACTACGGTCAGGGTCCAAGGTTCACTGATCCGCAAGGCATGTTGTGCGATCCCCCTCAGCACACGCATATGCGCAAGCTGGTACAACAAGCGTTCATACCCAGAGCGATGAACGAACTGCGCCCGAGAATTGAAGCGCTTACGGACCAGCTGATAGACGACGCCATCGCTCAAGGCAACAGCTTCGACTTCCACGACGATTTCGCCTTTCCACTACCGGTGATCATCATCGCCGGTATGTTGGGCGTGCCGGAGGAGGACCTTGAGCGCTTTAAACATTGGTCCGATATTCAGGTTGCCGCCATGGGCGCCGAGGACCCCAGTCAATACGCCAACGACCAGGCTGAATTCTTAGGTTATCTCACCAACCACTACCACCAGCGTCACTCCGCCATCAAAGCCAACGACTCGGTGCCCGACGATCTCCTGACCTTGATCGCCGGTGCCCGCGGCGAAGAGGGTGAGTACCTCAAAGAAGCCGATGCACTTTCCATCCTGTCTCAGCTTCTGGTCGGCGGCAACGAAACCACCACATCGCTTATGACCAATCTGCTCTGGCGACTGCTGGAAGTACCTGAGAGGTGGGAAAAACTGGTTGCAAAACCCGAGCTGGTAGAGAACGCCATTGAGGAAAGCCTGCGATTCGACCCACCGGTGCTGGGTCTTTACCGCAACACCACCCGCAAGGTCACGCTGCACGACGTCACCATCCCGGAGGGTGTGAAGGTGCTGATGAACTATGCTGCCGCGAATAGAGATCCCGCCGTGTACGAGACACCGAACGAGTTTGACATCACTCGAGAACGCGGTCGTCACCTGGCTTTCGGGTTAGGCACTCACTTCTGCATCGGCGCGCCAATGGCTCGCATGGAAACCGAGATCGCTTTTACGAAGCTGATTAAAAGGCTGCCAGGTCTTTCTCTGGTAAACAGCGGGAGGCGAATACCGCCTTTCTTCCTGTGGGGGCGCAGCAAACTACCGGTTCAGGTGGGGTGAGAATCAGGATTTGAAATCGAGGGGAACAAGATGAGTGAGGCCACACGCGGGCGACGCAGTTTCTGGACCTGGGGCTGGGAGAAGGACGAACCGTCGCAAAGCGAGCGCGAAGCAGCCGCTGCCCAGATATCCGCTACCTACAGCAGAGAGATAAAAGCACCCACCATTCCCGATATTGAGGAACTTGAGCTACGCGCATCGCGAATTGCCATACCTGACAGCGTCAGTGCTTTTGTCACCGACGATAAGACAGAGCGTGTGATTCACACATACGGAGGACACTTCCTGGAGTTGAATCGCGCGCTCAGAGGGGACTTCGCTCATCCGCCAGATGCGGTAGCCTACCCGGAAACTGACGACCAGTTGGAGGCGGTACTGGCGTGGTGCGATCAGCACGGTTACGCCGCAATTCCTTATGGCGGCGGCACAACGGTTGTGGACGGGGTGAGCATTCCCGAATCAGCCGACGGCGCGGTCACAATAGATATGGAGCGGTTTGATAAAGTTCTGGAGATTGATGACACCTCGCGTGCCGCCCGGATACAGGCAGGCATCTTCGGACCCGACCTCGAAGACAAGCTGAGACCTGATGGATTTACCCTCAGACACTTTCCACAAAGTTTTCCCTGGTCAACACTTGGTGGTTGGATTGCCACGCGTTCAGGTGGCCATTACGCCACCAATCACACCCACATCGACGACTTCGTGGAATCTACCCGTATGCTCACACCTGCCGGATGGTGGGAGTCACGGCGTCTGCCCGGCAGTGGCGCGGGTCCCAGCCCGGACCGGATGGTGATCGGCTCAGAAGGTACCCTCGGCATCATCACCGAAGCGTGGATGCGCATTCAGGCTCGACCCAGATATCGCGCAACTGCCGGTGTGTTGTTCCCCAGTTTCGAAGCCGCTTACACCGCCACTCGACACATCGTTCAGGCGAAACTCTGGCCTGCCAACCTGCGCCTGTTAGACCCGGGTGAAGCGGAACGAGCCGCAGGTCTGGATGGTCAACAAGCGCTCCTGATCATCGGCTTTGAATCAGCAGAGGTACCGCAGGGCGCTTTCATTCGGGAAGCTGTCACCCTCGCCCGCGACCATGGGGGGATAATTGCGGATGAAGATGTGCTTGTGGACGATGGGACAGGCCAGGCAACCGGACGCGGCGGTGCTGTCGGCAACTGGCGGGATTCGTTTATCGGGGTCAACGCAGGCCTGACCAATGGACTCGGCTTGATCTCTGATACGTTCGAGACAGCCGTCACCTGGGATCAATGGCCCGCATTTGATGCGTTGGTGCGCCAGAAAGTTGGACTGGCACTCCAGGATACCGTGGGCGATGCGCATTCGCTCTCCTGCCGGTTTACGCACGTCTATGTAGACGGCCCCGCACCGTACTACACCTTCTCAGGTCTGGGTGATCCTGGTGCTGAAGCTGCCCAGTGGCAGGCCGTAAAAGACGCGGCTATGGCGGCCATCGAAGAAGGCGGCGGCACCGTTACGCACCACCATGCGGTGGGCAGAATGCACAAGGCTGGACTTGCAGAGCAACACCCTGCTCTTTTTCAGGCCGCCTATTCAGGGGCAAAGAAAGCCGTGGATCCAAACCGCATCATGAATCCGGGTGTCCTCTACGATCTGTAAGCGTATTAAGCGGGTATGACTTTCAGATTCAGCTTCAAAGTGCCGAGCATGATCCCCGGCTGATGCATAAAGTCGTTGTCGTCGCCGTACTCGAAACGCGCTACCCGATCCATCAGCGTATTCCAGGCCACGGTCTGTTCCAGCCGTGACAAGTGTGCGCCCGGGCAGACTCGAGCCCCCTGACTGAAGGTGAGGTGTCGGGTGCTCGCCTTGCGGTCAAGTTTCAGCGTCTTCGCGTCTTCCCACTCATCTGGATCAATATTTGCTGCGGCCCAACGAAGATGGAGGAATGAACCCTTCGGTACTTCCACACCCTGGAACACTTCATCCTGACTGGTGATACGGGTGCTCAAACCCTGAGTTGGCGAACGAAGTCGCATGCCCTCTTCCGTAAATGCCCGCACCTTATCCCTGTCGGCCCTGACCTCGTCCCAGACTTCCGACTGCTCGATGAGCAATTGCACCTGTTCCGCCAGGGCGTACTGTGTGGTCTCCAGACCGCCAATCACCATCGCGTACACAATCCCGTTGATTTCCCCGTCGGTAAGCTTGCGCCCGAGCGGGGTGTACTCAACCTGCGTCAGGAAACTGATCATATCTTCCTGCGGGTTGGCGCGTTTGGCCTTGATGATCTCGCCCGTGTAGTCCTGAAATTCGTTCAACACATCAAATTGCGTTTTGATTTCTTCCTGCGGCAAGACATTGCGATGTCCTGCGCCATAAACAAACGGCTTCACACAGGCGTCGCCGTAGTATTTCAATAGCTTAAATTCTTCCAATGGCCAACCGAGGACATTTGCCATCACAAGTTGCGGCAGTGGCTGCGCAAACTCGGAAACAAACTCAACGCTGCCGCGATCAATCCACTCATCGATCAGTTCGTTAGCCAAACGCCTGACCATATCTTCATTACGTCCCGCACCGGGGCCAACCCACGGGTCGGTCAGCTCCTGGCGATGGGAACGCCACATATCCGGTGTGGGTCGCAGGGTTGTCATGGAGGCGACCATGGTATTGACGTGTTCCTTCTCAAACGGGTCACCACCCTCTTCCACCAGCTGTTGCACAAACATCGCCCCCGGTAACGGGAAACGATCCTGATCGCGAACTACTGCGGCAATGTCATCGTGTTTTGTGAGCACAAACGCGTCGGTACCCGGCGCAAAGCCTTCTCCTGGAATCCGGTGGACCGGCGACTCGTCGTGCAGGATGTCGTAAGACTCGTACCAGAACTCAGGCGCGCCTTCTGAAAACAGATCCACATCACCTGCGTGAACAGGACACTGCATCGCGCTCAACGCTTTGTTCGGTCTTTCGTTCGGTCTTTCGTTCGTTCTTTGGTTTGATTTCCCCTCTGACATCGGTGCCTTCCCCGCCTTCCAGAACTTTTTTGTAGTTTGATACAAATTATTTCGCTAGGCTAGCCTCAAGGTTCCAGGATAGGGGAAGAGAACTTGGCGGACCTTTCGGGAAAGACAGCCATCGTGACGGGTGCTGCCGTTGGACTGGGTCAGGCATATGCACGGGCACTTGCCGCCAAAGGTGTCAACCTTGCCCTCACAGATGTGCGCCCAGAAGTTTCCGATCTTGCGATGGAACTGGGCACAAAGGTCCAATGCATATTCTGGGAGGGAGACGTATCCGACCCTGACCACGTGCGCCGCGTGGTCGACGAATCTTCCATGCGTTTTCCAAGTCTGGACATCCTGATCAACAACGCTGGCGTCTGGGGTGCAAGTTCTGCCGACGATGACCTGGACAAATCCCTTGAGGACTATGAACGTATCGTCGGCACCAACCTCAAGGGTGAATATCTTTTCGGCCGCGCCGTCATCCCCGACCTTATCGAGCAGGGCACCGGCGGTGACATCATAAACATCGCCACCGATCACATGGTGACCTGCGGAACGCCCTGGCTCAAATGTCCGCAAAAAGATTCCTGCCCGTGGGGAGAATCGCCACGACCCACAGGCGGCGGTGACGCCATGGATCTTTATGATGCTGCCAAATGGGGGCTCAACGGTCTCTTGTACGGCTGGGCGAAAGCCCTTGCCCCTCACAACATACGGGTTAATCAATTCTGCATGGGTGCCACGGACAGTTACATGCTCCGCTCTTTCCACAATTTTGATCCGTCTCCAGAAGAAGAAGCTTTGTGGATGAAGGCAGAAGACAACGCTCAGGCACTGATTGAACTCCTTGAGGAAGGACCTGAGGGGCGCAATGCGCAAAACATAAACTTCTGTGTGGGCCGGCCTGTTGCACTGGAAGATCCTTTACCCCAACGCTACATAATGGAAGAGGACATCCAACGGGGAGCGCGCTCGTGAGCGTCGCCATCGTCAGCGGTGCAGCGCGCGGTCTGGGTCTTGCATTTGCAAACCGGCTGACCCGTGAGGGGTATGACGTGGTCGGCTTTGACATCGATCCCGCCATTACCCGCGCAGGCGCATTTCATGGTCTGGTTGCTGATGTGAGCGTGCGAGAAGATGTCGAGCGCGTTGTTGCCGCCGCTGCCGAAAGAGGAGAGCTTGAAGTGGTTGTTAACAACGCGGGCACATGGCGCGACACACCCGTCGACAGCGATTGGGAGCAGGCGCTCGCGGACTGGGATTACATCATGGACACCAACTTGAAAGGCGTTCTGATGTTGTCCCGCGCCGCTACGCCACATCTGAAGGCAGCAGGTGGAGGGCACATTGTGAACATTTCCACCTACTACGTGCTGCCCGCCAGATCACCCGGCACCAATCAACCCCACACCGATCTCTATAACGCATCCAAGTGGGCATTAAACGGGTTTACAGATGCGTGGGCGAAACGCCTGGCAAGCGCAAACATAAAGGTCAATGGCATGTGCATGGGCGCGGTTGAAACGCCGATGCTCACTGGCTTCTTCCCCGGCGGCAAACTGCCGCCGGATCTCGCGGCCAACGTGATGGATGCTGACGACCTGGCAACGCAGATGATGGACATCATTGGCAGTGGCCGTACCGGCGAGAACTTTGGCGCCTGGGTGGGCGAGCCAATTGAATTAGGGCCTGAACGTCCCATTCACGAACGTATAACCGGCTAGGCTGAGAGCCGAAAGTTAAGGAGCACAGTATGGGCTTGTACGAAGAATTCAGATTGGACGGCAAGGTTGCCGTCGTCACTGGCGGAGGCCGCGGTATCGGGCGTGGCATCGCCCTGGGTCTCGCCGACTGCGGTGCAGATGTAGTCGTCATCGCGCGCCGCCAGGCTGATGTGGACGCCGTAGCCGAAGAAATCAAGTCGCGAGGTGTGCGCGGCCTTGGCATCTCGGCGGATGTTATGGATTGGGATCAGATTCCCGCCGCTTTGGATCGGGTGGTTGACGAGTTTGGCGGCCTTGACATCATGGTCAACAATGCCGGTGGCAACCTCGATCGCAAGATGTGGTCCCTGCCCGAAATTTCAATCGAGAAGTTTGATGAACAACTATCGTTGAACATGAAAACCAAGTTCTGGGGATCGCAACAAGCGGCGAAACGCATGAACGACGGTGGTCGTATCATCAATATCATCTCAATTGCCGCGCACAAACCTTCTCCCGGGTTCGGCGTCTACAGTGCAGCCAACCTGGGCATGATCAGCATGACCAGAACTCTCGCTGTGGAACTTGCGCCACGGGGTATCACTGTCAACTGTCTGGCCCCAGGGGTGATTGTCACAGATATGCTGGTGGAAACCATGAAGATAGATGAGGACCAGGCTAAGGAGCTCTTTAACTCACAGATTCCGCTGGGACGCACGGGCACACCCGAGGACTGTGCTGCAGCCGCGGTCTTTTTTGCGTCGCCCGCCGCCCGCTGGATTACGGGTCAGTTTATTGATGTGGCCGGCGGCCAACCCAACTAGGGACAATCTACCGGTAAAGTCACATGTCAGATATACAAGTACTTATTGTCAGCAAGGGTCACGACTACGCCCACGACTCTTTTCTCGCCATGTTTACCGAGATGGAAGGCGTAACTGCAACCTTGGTCGAACAGCCAGCCGCGCAGGTGGTCCTGCAACCCGAATACGTTGGCGCATACGACGTCATTTTCTTTTATGACATGTCCGGCATCCCCAACATCGGACTGCTGCATGATGGCGCCAACAATACCGGTGTTCCTCCTGAGCAGTACGCGCGTGCGATCGAAAACCTGCTTGAACAAGGCATTGGGTTATTGCTGGTCAATCACGCAACCGTCAGCTGGCCCACCTGGCCGCTATGGCGTGAAATTCATGGGTCATCATTTATGTTGTCCGCCGGTGAACTGCACGGCGAGCAGGTACCCGGCTCCGGCTATCGTGGCGGTCATGGGCCGTTGGAATCTGCCACAATTCACCTCATCCCCCAGGGTACACACCCGGTGCTGGAAGGATTGGAAGCCGGATTTCCTATTACCGATGAGCTGTATCTCAAAACCGGCGACTACGAAGCCAACGTCCTGCCGCTTCTGCGCGGTGAGTACAACTTTGTCGTCGAAAACTTTACACCGCCGCCATTGGCGCCGCCTGAAGAACAGGCTTCCTGGGATCATCCCCCCGGCAGCGATCTCATCGTCTGGGCCAACGCCTGCCGGAATTCGCCTGTCGTGGTTTCAGACGTAGGCGACAGCCCGCTCGCCTACGATGATGAGAACTATCGGCGACTCATCGCAAACAGTATCCGCTGGCTGGCATCGAATGAGGCAAAAACCTGGGCTAAAGAGTTCAACCGTTGAGCGCACCCTCGCCCAAGTCACCCACGCTTACCGGATGGTTAGTTCGAGATCTTGTTATTCTTCTGCTGATCCTCGCGATCTGTTCAGGGCTCACCCTGTGGCAGCAGTCGTCCCCCGGAGTGCTGTCTGCAACACTGAGCGCGGTGATTGGATTCATCAGCGCCTATGTGCTGTGCTACATCGTTCACGAATGGGGGCACCTCATCGGTGCAAAACTGGCCGATGCGCATATGCCGCTGTACGGATACAAGGGTGTTCTTCTCGGCCAGTTTGATCCCGCCAAAAACTCAACGAAGCAATTTCTGTTCTTAAGCTGGGGCGGTGTCGTCGGATACACCTTGGTTGCTGCTATCTGTCTTGCAGCTTACTTCGGCAGCGCCATCGGCTACGTCGCTGCGGGGCTGGCAGTTGGTGGGTTAGCATTTATCGTGCAATCCTGGGCGGTGGATCTGCCTCAGATCTTCAAGGTAATGGGCGGCGCAGACCCAGCCCAGACAAACAGGGAAGGTGCCAGCGGCCAGGTGATCCTGAGACGCACCTGGCAAACCTGGCTGCCGCTTGCAGCGGTGATTATCCTCTGGAACGTCGTCTGAGCTGAAACGCTAAGAGACCCAATCCACCTAACAGAAGACCCAACGTAGCGGGTTCCGGAATGGTTTCGACAACAATACTCTTCAACGCGAACGCAGACGTAGCCGACGGGCCCAACAGAAGAAGGGCGTTCAGAGCTTCGCCAATAGCGCCAGCGTTGATCTCGATGTCCACGTCATTTATCGCAACTGGCAGGACGGAAACCGTTCCCTGCACACCATCTACAAACGGGATCAGGGAACCTAAATCGAGGCCCGGGTCAAACGCGGACAAAACAACTCTTTTTACGGTCACTTGCTGATCAAACAGGACAGCAACACCTTGTGTCCCGCACAACTGATCAAAAAGAGCTGGATCTTCACCGACACAGGGCGATGCGGCACCCAAACCGAGTGCGGTACGATTCAGCACAACGCCGGGTTGTCCGCTTGATACAGCTCCCACCGTGAGTCCGAGTCCATTTTGCTTAAACGAAAAGAAATTAACTCCATCCAACGGTTCCAATGCCGGATCACTGAAATCAACAGTTACCAGCGCTGCTTGTGCACCGCCTGTGAAAAACGCCAAGCAAACAGCTGCGATAAATCGTTTCATGGTTTCCCTTTTTGTGGTCTTCTCCTTTAGACAAATTACCTTCTCAATTTTTTTTCGTCAATATTTTTTACATAACGAGGTATTCGACGGTGCAGGCCAAGTTCGCCAGAATGCGCAAGCAGATCGATAAGGATGAGTTCTTATGCCTACTGTCTACGTTGTTCCCCACACTGAAGCGACGCATCACATTGATGGTCTCGTCGGCGGGTGGTACGACTCAGAATTAACCGAACGAGGTCGAGACCAGGCGCAGGCTGCGACGAACGCCCTTGCTAAGCTCATCAGTAACCAACCCCGCATATACAGCTCGGATCTAAAGCGCGCCATTCAGACTGCTGAGCCCATTGCCGCGCACTTTGATGTCCCTGTCATAACCACATCAGATCTGCGCGAAATAAGTTGTGGCATCGCAGAAGGCAAGCCACAGAACTGGTTAAGCGAGCGCATATCCCACCCACCCGCCACCGGCGCCCGCATGGACCATCCGATTATTAAAGGCGCAGAAACTCGGCGGGATATCTGTCTACGTATACACCGCTTTCTCGATCAGCTGCTGGGAGAGGACTTCGATGAGGCCGTCCTTGTAACCCACGGCTTTGCCACCACATTTATCATCGCGGCGTGGATCGGAATGCCGCTTGACGCGACGGGTTACGTGGATTTTGACGTAGACTCAGGGAGTGTGACCGTTCTGAAGATCGACCCTACCTGGGGTAACCGCACATTGAAGTCACTGAACCTGAACGCACACCTGGCGTCGATCTAACTCAAAAACTGACAGGCAATGACCAGCAGGTATGCATCTCACCCACGGTCAGCGATACCAGCTCCGGCTCGGTATTCGCTTTGAGACGGATATCAGGGCAGCTTTCGGTCAGCTCCATACTCGCCGCAACCACCGCATCGCGCACTAATGCGTATCGAGACCTGGGCCTGTCCTCTGGCACAGCCGGATACCTGGACGGTTTGCCCAGCCCAAACGCAATCCCGGTGGCCAAACCATCGGCACGATATTGTCCACGTGGTTCACGCTGACAAAGATCCACACGGTCTACGATAAATTCATCCGGGTCGGAAAAAATACGTGGATCGCGATTCGCCGCTGCTGCGGAGCAAACCACGCGCGACCCTTGCGGCAACAGCTTGCCAAACCGTTCAACCTCATGGCGCGTAAAGCGGTGGGCGCAAAGCACGGGTGGAGAGTGACGCAATGTCTCCAGATAGGCGAGCTTCATCAATCGAGTATCGCTCTTGGCTACAGCAAACTGCTCTGGGTGCGTGAGGAGCAGGTACCAGAGATTTGCGGTTGCTCCGTGCAACGTTTCGTGATCAGCCTCCAAAAGGGTCGCCACCACATCTCTGACGGTCAGGTCCGGGACCACGACCGTCAGGCCTGAAATAACATCTTCTCCTGAACCCTGACCTTTCCTCTCGTCGACCAAGGGGGCCAAGAGCGCTTCCAGTTCCAGAACGGCACGCTTACCAGAGCCATGGATTTCCTGATGCCAGGACACCCCTCTCTGCGCCCGCCAATACAGCTGAAAGAATTCATCCCGTATTCCCTCTGGAATAGCGTAGCTCTCTGCGAGCACCTCCAGCGCCAGTGGTCCGGCAAAATCCTGCGCTAAGTCTGCCTCGGCGGCATCCATAAACCCGGACACCAAGCGCTGAGCAATGGCCGCAATTTCCTCCTCGAGCACACGGGCTTCCGCAGTGAGGTAGGCCAGTTCATGAGAATAGTTGCGACCGTAGTCTGCCATCCCATACAACCAGAGCTTGCTGCGCGTCTCAAAGTTAGCGTCATCAACAAATACAGAAGTGACGTCGTTATAGCGGGTAATCCAATAGCTGTTCGCCAGCCAATCACGGTACAAGGGGTAGTTTTCCCGCAAGATCGCCATCGACTTGTAGGGATTGCGACGATACTCATCGGACATGAGATCGATGGGTCGAATCTTCTCTGTACTTTCCCCCACGCGCTCACGCTGATGCACTTCATAGGTTCGATATCCGGGATCGCGTTCCGCCGACCTTTCGCGACGGACGATGACGACGCCATTGCCAGGGGTCAGATCTTTAGTCTCGCTGGAACTCATGCCAGGTCGTACTGCAACCAGAGTTCACGCACAGAAACAATCCCCATCGGCGCAGGTCCTGAACCGTCCTGATCACGCGGCATACGCTCTTCGACGATACGCACATTGCGCATGGCTTCGGCCAGAAGTTTAGAGCCAACAACGGTTTCCTGATGGGATATCCATGCGCCGGGACAGAGGTGCGGCCCCACCCCGAACGCCATGTGATTACACTTACCTTCCTTGCGATAGCCGCTGCGCAGAAGTTTCCCTGTATAGAGGTCATCGCGGAAGATGTTGAACGACTCGGGGTCTTTAAAGATGCGTTCGTCGTGGTTGGCAGAAAAGTCGACCATGTGCATGAGCGACCCGGCAGGAATATGGACGCCGTGCATCTCCACATCAAACGTATTATGTCGCGGTTGACCACCGATCGAAGACGAATGTCGCAACATCTCGTGAAAGGCGCGATCCCAGTTTTCCTCGTCCGCCAGGACGGCCTGAAACTGATCGGGATGACGCAGCAGCAGGCACCATAAGTTCATGATGGCACCCCGGGTGGTTTCGCCACCCCCGCCTACGATCAGCGCGATATTGGACGTAATCTCCTCGGTGGAAAGATAGTCTCCATCGATTTTTGTTTCGCACAACTTGGTGATGATGTCTTTGCCTATCTGGTTACCCTCTTCGTCGTAGAGATAGGTAGGCTCTTTGCGGCGCGCCTCCACGATGCCGCTCACATAGTCTTCCAGGTGCTGTCGCGCCTCGACACCCTGTTTGTGCGTGGCAGAGCCGCCCAACCCGCTCATCATAGAGTTGTACCAGTAGTAAAAGTCCTCGCGCGCTTCCTTGGGAAAGCCCAATACTTCACAAACAACTCGAATGGGAAACTCATCGGCAAACGCCTTGCCCAGCTCAACCGTGCGCACCCCGCCTTCGTCGACAACATAAGGGGCATCGGAGGCGGCCAGCTCGTCCCAGGCTGCGATCATCTCTTTACCGAGCCTGGCGATGGAGGGCACGCGGAGATCCAGCGACTTGCCGACAAGATGTTGACCGTAAAGATTGCGTCGCCGACGATGTTCCACGCCTGACAGTTCAAGCTGCGTATTGCCCAACACACCACTGGAGCTGCCTTTGGGAATTGTGTTGAATCCTTCATCGTCGAAGTAGCACTCAGAAATGTCATCGTACCGGGTAACCCAGTAGCAGTTGTGCAAACGGTCGTGATAAACCGGGTAATGATCCCGAAGAATCCGATAGTAGGGATAGGGGTTACGAAAAAACTCGGGCGAATCGAAGATACGGGGATCGATCAGCGGCGTGCCGTCATCCGCATGCCCCATATCCACAGCCTGGCCGATGGGCATGAGCGGGAACTCGTGACGCCCTGCATTCGCCTCCCGTGCCAGGTCCTGCATGACCGTGGTTGAACTCAAAATCGCTCCCCCCTTGTTCATCGGAAAAACTCTGTTCGAAACTCCATACAAAAAAGCCCTGCCGAGCCCCGAAGAAAACTGTAGTCAGCTACAATTTTTGGTTAGACTAACTTCGCTTCGATTTGAAGGCAACGAGGGGAACTTGGGGATCTTCTTGAAGTTAAGTTACTTCGACCTAGCAACAGACATAACAGCAGCTAAGGCGGGCACCGGATCATGACATTCGTCATCACCAGCGCCTGCATAGATGTCATGGATAAATCCTGTATTGAGGTCTGTCCTGTCGATTGCATCTTCGGCGAAGATGAGGACCGTATGTGTTTCATCGAGCCCAATGATTGCATCGATTGTGATGCCTGCGAGGCGGCTTGCCCGGTTGGCGCCATCTTCAGGGACACAGATGTTCCCAGTGATATCGCCGCTTTTACTGAACTGAACGCGCTCTGGTTCAACGATAAAGAAGCCGCACGCGCCCAGGTTGCCCAAGTTGCAGACGGCCAAGTTGATGATGGCCAAGTTGATGCTGGAGAGGCGCTGTGAATGCTGTAGCGGAGCGCACTTTAACCCCCAACCAGGCAGCCCGCCGAGCCCGTATCCTGAGTGCAGCGCGAGAGCTTGTCGCTGAACACGGCTACGATGGCATGATCATGCGCGACGTTGCTATCGCCGCCCGAGTTTCACCCACAACGGTCTATAACCTCTACAACACCAAAGACGAACTGCTGCTCGCAGCGCTGGACGATGCCGTTGCACAAGGCTGGCATCAGGGTGTGGTCGATGTGCCGAACCCGGGGCTGGAGCGGCTGTTGCACCAGACCGAACTTGCTGCAGCAGAGACTGCCGCATCACCCGCCTACGCTAAAGCGATCGCTCAGGCACTCTTCCGGGCTAATGAGGGCGATCAAATCATCGACCTACTGCTGATCGGCGGTCAGGAAGCTGTCATGCTTTCGCTCAACGCCATGCAGGAGGCGGGTGGGCTCAGAGCGGATGTAGACCTGAAGTGCCTGGCGCTGGACATGGTGATGAGCTTTTGGGGGACCTACTTTCAGTGGAGCACAGGCGTCATCGAGACGAAGGATCTGGAGCACGCTCTCAGAAGACACTATCTCGCCCACCTTGCGCTGGTTACAGAAGGTAGCGCCGCTGAATTGATTTCGAAAGAGCACGCTCGACTGGAAGGCACACGCAATGAGTGAAAAACAACCCTACGAACCGATCGTCCCTGACACATTGCAGGACATTAACTTTCTCGATCAGGGTCTACAAAACTGTCCCTACCATGCCTATCAGAAGCTTCGGGACGAAGCACCGGTGTGGCAGGATCCGACAACGGGATTTTATGTGGTTTCCCGCTTCGAAGACCTTCGCGGCCTCCTTCTGGACCCAGCCCGCTTCGTTAACAGCATGCGTTCTGGACAGAACACCCGCGACCGCCTGGACTCGGAACGCGCTGATCGTATGCTCAACCTCTATAAGGAGAAAGGCTGGGTACCCGCACCCACACTGGCGGGGCGGGATGACCCCGAACACAAACAGATGCGCGCCATGTTCAACGAGGCCTTTCGGCCGAAAAAAATCAAGGCGATGGATCCACTGGTGCGCGACACCGCTTACCGCCTGATCGATGCATTTATCGACCGCGGCAGTTGCGACTGGGTAAAAGAATTTGCCGTACCACTGCCCCTGATCGTGATCGGTCACCAGATGGGCGTTCCCGAGGAAGACATCTGGAAAATCAAAGCCTGGACCGACGCCTGGGTGCAACGCCTGGGGCTCATGCAGACCGAAGAGGAAGAGCGCTGGTCTGTTGAAATGGAGATCGAAGCGCAGCACTACTTCCAACCGAAGTTTGAGGCGTTGAGGAAAGAACCGGACGACTCACTTTTATCAGAGATGGTGAACCGCGTGATTCCAGAGTGGGGTCGACCCCTGAACGACAATGAACTGCACGCAGAGATGATGGCTGATACGTTTGTCGGCGGCTCAGAGACCACCACCAACGCCATCGCTTACGGCATGAAGCTGTTGGTTGAACAACCCGAAGTCTGGGCTCAACTGAAAAGCGACCCCGAACAATACCTGCGCACGTTCTGTGAGGAAGTGCTGCGCCTTGAAGGTCCGGTGCAAGGGTTGTTCCGCATGGCCGCAGAAGATATTGAACTGCACGGCGTAACCATCCCCAAAGGGTCGATGATCAACGTTCGCTATGCTGCGGCCAACCGCGACGAGCGAGAATTTGAATGTCCCGAGCAATTGGACCTGACCCGCGAAAAGCCGGGTAAACACCTGGCCTTCGGTTCGGGTATTCACCACTGCATTGGCGCACCGCTGGCCCGGCGCGAACTCTACTGGTCGTTTCGCGCACTGGTCGACCGCATCGACGACATGAATTTTGAAGCTGGCGCAAACACATTTGAACAGGCACCCAGCTTTTCGTTGCGCGCGCTGAAGGACCTGCACATCAATTTCACAGCGCTGCCCGAAGGACAGCGTGTCGATCCGACGACCATTACAACAGAATCAAACTCAACCGAAATGGAGAATCCATAATGGCAGAGGCGTACAAAGATCTAGACCCGAATAACATGCCACGCTCCCCGGGCATGACCTACCAGGACCTGCTGGACCTGGACTCGCGTGAAGTGCCTGACGTCCTCAGGCTGCAGTCACCAAAAGATATGGGGACTAACGAGTTTCCTGTGACGCGGTACACAACCGCACGTTATCACGAGCTTGAAGTTGAGCGGCTGTGGAAAAAAGTCTGGCAGTTCACCTGCCGCGACGAGGACATCCCGAACGTCGGCGATCACTACCGCTACGATATCGCTGGAATGTCATTCCTCATCGTTCGCACCGAGACGGGCGAGGTGAAGGCCTATCCAAACGCGTGTCTGCATCGCGGTCGGATGCTGAAGGAGTTTGATGGCAATGCCGTTGAGTTGCGGTGCCCCTTCCACGGTTTCTGTTGGAAGCTTGACGGCTCGTTGAGTGACATCCCCGCAGACTGGGACTTCCCGCAAGTGGATAAGGACACCTTTTCGCTGCCTGAGATTCCGATTGCAACCTGGGCCGGGTTTATCTTCATCAACCCCGACCAGAATTGCGAGCCCTTTGAACCTTTTATCAAGGATCTGGCAGAGCAGTTTGAACGCTGGGAGCCGGAAAACCTCTACAAGCAGGCGCACGTGGCCAAAGTCATGCCGTGCAACTGGAAGATCGCTCAAGAAGCGTTTTGCGAGGCATATCATGTGAACGGCACGCACCCACAGATTCTGCGCAGCCTCGGCGATGTAAACAGCCAGGTAGACATATGGGAAAACTGTGCGCGTGTCATCACGCCTGGCTCAACCCACAGTCCTCTGTTGGATTACACGCCAACCCACGACGAACAGCTCAGAACCATGATGGATCTGGACCATGATGCACCGGTGCCAGAGGTTCCGGACGGCATGCATCTGCGGCAGTTCATGGCAGACCGGTCTAGAGAAGGCTTACGTGCCCAGGCAGGCGATAAAGCCGATCTCTACTGTGACGCAGAGCTTGTGGACAGCATCGACTACACCCTCTTCCCCAATTTCCACCCTTGGGGTGCGTTTAACGGCATCGTCTATCGATTCCGGCCGAACGGCAATGACCATCGTTCGGCGATCATGGAGTGCATCATGCTCGCTCCCTTCCAGGGTGAACGCCCGCCCGCCGCCAAGGTGCGCTGGCTTGAAGAAGATGAACGCTGGTCGGATGCTCTCGGTTATCTCGGCAAGGTATTTGAACAGGACGCATTCAACATGCCCAAGGTCCAGGCAGGTCTCGAATCGACTTACCAGACCGGTGTTGTGCTGTCCGGCTACCAGGAGTCCAAGGTCCGGTGGCTGCACACCAAACTCACAGAGTGGATTGGGGAGTAACGATGGCCAGCATCTATCATCCATTTGATACGGAAGCGCTGTACCAGGCGGACGAGAACGGCAACATCCGCGTCACCAAGGGCAACAGCGTCGGCGTTTTTACGCGTGAAGGGGTGCACCTGGAAGGCGATATGCTTCAAGCCGATCCGCAACTCTGCGTATGGGTGGGTAACAACCCGGATCCCGCTACCATGTTCCAGCGCGCCGGGAAGAGCACAATCATTGCTGAAAGTGACGACTAGTCCCGCTCTCCAAAACTCATGATCGGTGCAACATCGGAAATCGACGAATTTGTCACCGCCCATCGCTGGGCCGTGATCACCACCCTGCGCAGCTCAGGCCACCCGTCTAATTCCATGGTGGCCTATGCTCGCGACGGAGATACCCTGGTGGTCAGCACCCCCGGTGGCACCCTGAAACACAGAACGCTGACGAAAGACTCACGCGTGACATTGACGATCATCAGCAACGCGGAGCCTTTCAACTTCGTTACTATCGAAGGTGAAGCTGAAATCGAAAGCGGGGATATCGTTGAAGCTACCCGTCTGGTGTTCCAAAACATCGCGGACACAGGGTATGAGGAACCACAAGATCTCGCGGGTTGGATCGAGACCCAATCCCGCGTGATCATTCGCGTTCACCCGGAACGAGTGTCCGCGGTTATTCGCTAACTGGCAGCAGGTTCAGCTTGTTCGCTGGGCGCTGTGGCGAGGTAAAGCAACGGCCCGATCACCCCAGCTCCCAGAGTTATCACAACAAAGATCCATGGGTTGCGCCCATTTGCTTTCGCGTGGGGGACAAGCCAGAGCAGGATTAACAGCAGCGACAGCACCAGGTCTGTAAACACCTGCCATCCCGCCGGACTGTGACGGTGATAGTCAAAAATACCGATGTACCCGACTTCCATGAGCGCGTACGCGGTCAGACCGAGAAATGGAATCAGCAGAACCCAGGCGAGTGTTTTTGTATTCATGTTGTTCTCCACACTGTTTTGATGCGGCCAGCATAGCGCTCAGGTGGATAATGACAATTACCTCAGAGGTCATTGAAATTCTGACCTTCTGGGCGCACCTTTAGCCTTTGTAGTCGCGACCAAACAGAGTCATGCAGGAATTCAAGTCGATGTGCCGCCACTGGCGCCAACACCGCCGTTTATCCCAGCTGGAGCTTGCGCTCGCAGCCGACATCTCCCAGCGTCACATCAGCTGGTTGGAGAACGGTAAGAGCAGACCAAGCAAAGACATGGTGATCCGCCTGTCCGAGGCAATGGACCTCCCCCTGCGTGAACGCAACATCCTGTTAAACGCGGCCGGTTTTACCGATTTCTATGACGAAACTCCATTGGAGGCACCCACTATGGCGCCCGTGCTGGAAGCCTTTAATCGAATGCTGTCGCACCATGACCCAATGCCAGCTTTTGTGGTGGATCGCTTCTGGAACGTGGTGAAAAAAAATCGTGCTGCTGAGGCGATGCTGAACCTCGCCGGAGACATTAAAACCATGATGGCGGATGTAGGGATGACGGGTGAGATCAACCTTGCGCTGCTGACCCTCCATCCAAATGGTTTGCGCAACTACGTCACCAACTGGGAACAGGCTGCCCCCGAATTCGTGCGGCGATTACAACGGGAATACCTGGCTACCGGGGACGCAGAAGTCACGGCCACTTTGCAACGTTTTATCGAACTGGCAGGGGATGTCGGCAAACTGGAACCGGCCAAACCTGCACCGGTTTTCCCGCTTGATTTCCAAATTGGCGATATTCGATTGAGCCTCTTCACAGTGCTCTGCACGCTGAGCTCGCCGCTGGACATAACAACGGACGAACTGAGACTGGAAGCATTCTACGCCGCCGATGAGCACACCGAGGCATTCTTCGCCAACCTGATCAACTAAAGTTCTATGGGTTGGGATTCCAGCGCCAAAGCTCCGACTGTCCAGCGATATGGCGTACCCATAAGGCCTTGCCATCCGGCGTCACCTCGACAAAAGGACCATAGTTTATGGTCGGACCAAGTGTACGCAGATACTCAGTTTGTTTCGTCTCTACGTCTATGGCCCATAGCTTGAGATCACTGCCAACAGGCTCGACAAAGTGGACAATCTCATCCTTGCCAGTCCAGACCGGGTGCTGACCACGATCGGCCAGCGTTTGGCAACTTAACATCACGTCTTCAAGCTCACACAAAACGATGCTGCCGACTGGGAATTCTCCTCCAGAAAGTTCGGTTGCAACAAACCGCTTACCATCTGCGGCCCAGTCGAACCAAGACAACCGTTCTCCTAGTGCAAATTCTGCTCCCGAATCTATATCGCGCAGATACGTATCCAACACCTTGTCACGCTCGATTAGGGCGTATAACGCCAATCCCCCTGTGGGATCAATGGAGATGTCGTGATGTTGATTAAAATTCGCCGTTTCAAACACTTGTTCAATGGTTCCACTTTCAACATGTAATCTCTGATACATGAACACGCCACTATTCACGTAGTAGTGGTAAATCCACTGGCTATCCCTCGACCACTTGGGCATAACATGACTGCCCACACCCTTTGTCAACTGCTGCGCTGGTTGGTCATCAAACCTTGTGACAAAAATGTTTGCTCCCCCGCCGTCCGTTAAACCAAAAAACGCTAGTTTCGAGTTATCGCTGGACAACGCGGGTCCTGCAACACTTGTACGCGATTCATACAACACTGTTTCGTTTCCCGAAGTGACGTCTGTGCTGACAAGCTGGAAGGTGTCTCTGGTAGATGAGTATGCAACCGCAGCTGTACCAATAATGGGCACGGGCTGACGGTCATCGCTGGTACCTGGCAACACCATTCTGGCGGTGCTTTCAGGCTCCAATCCTATTCGCCAAAGTGCCGTTCGACCGCTTATTGCCGAGTGAAAAAGAATGAACTTTCCATCGGGAGTAAAAACGGGAGCACCGGCGATTTGCGCGTTTTCTACGACCATCGTAGTTTCGCGCGTCTCAAAGCTGTAGAGCATAATGTGCCCTACCGGACCCTGCGTGGCCTCGAAGTACACAAGTTGACGGCCATCCGGCGAATAACTTGGTTCCCGAGGGACAAACATTTGTTGACGGCTTTCGATGTCGTTGATACGTCGTTGGCCAAGCCCATCCGCGCGTGCAACCCACACCTCGTAATTCCTTTCAAAGACCAGAGCCTCTCCAGACGGAGACCAAGCCGCGTTGCTCGCATTTTCAATCAGGACGAAAGGATCTATACCAGAGGCGTCAGAAGCCCAAATGTCGTCTTGGCTATTGAACAAAATCGTTTCCGAATCCGGCCGCCACGCCGGTCGATCAGGTGCAAAATGGGTACTAACAACGCGCCTTAGCGCGTTTGAGTTCAAGTCGAGCACCCACAATGACGCACCATCCGGCCTTTCGTTGACGAATACCGCTCGGGAGCCAACCGAATCGAAACTGGGCGCGTAGTTTGAGCCTGGTAGGTTTACCAGCTTGGTTACCGTATGCGCATCCGGTACGGGTTGCGGCTGTGTCACCCAAAGCAAAAACCAGATAACAACAAGCGCCGCTACGATATATAGCGCAACAAATTTTGTTGGTCCTGGTTTTTTGGTCGCCTTGGCCTGCGTCCCCGCTTCTGCAACATCTGGCATCCAGTCCGGTGCGCGGATCACCGGCGCAATCAAACGATAACCTTTCTTCGAAATCGTCTCGATGTACTCCGGCGCCCGGGCGTCATCTCCAAGTGCGTGACGCAATTTGGTGACCGCCTTGTATAAAGGGTTGTCCGCCATCGGTCTGCCGTCCCAAACACGTTCGATGATCACATCGCTGGCGATCGGGTCACCCGCACGCTCAGCAAGCATGACGAGCACTGCCATAGTTTGTGGTTCGAGGGTGATGGAGTGACCATCTCGCGAGATCTGGTTGAGATCCGGTTCAACCAGCCAATCGCGCATCTGAAAATCTGCGTTCCCTGCCAACAAAAAGCCTCCTTTTTTTCAACGAGTTCCGTTGAGAAGGTTTTCTCCCGAAAAAAACCAGTATTTCTGCATTACGCAACGGCGACCGGGTTGCAACCTCGGGGCACCTTACAAACGGAGTATCACATGAAATATTGGATCTTGATAATGAGCCTCATGTTCCTCGGAGGAAACGTGCTCAACCAACAGTCCTTTGCCGAGGTGCAGGCAGAGGCAGCCGAACACCACAAAAGCAAGCGTTGGCTGTCTGCCAAATCCCGCATCCACGTCAACTGTGACAAACAACAGTCACTGGCCAAAGCGCTGAAGCGCGCGCGTCCCGGCACCACCATCATCATTACCGGCACCTGTTACGAGCAGGTCAAGATTCGCAAGAACTATATCCGCTTGCAGGGCAAAGACGGAGCGGTGATTGACGGCAGTATCGGCAAAATCGTGCACCCGGGCACGATTACTGTCAGCGGTGCCCACGGCGTTGTCATTCGAGATCTCACCGTGCGGAATGGTCCGGATCAGGGAGTCGTCATAGAGAAAAACGCAAGTGCTCTGCTTCAGGGCATCTCAACAAACAACAACGCGACCGTAGGTGTGACGGTGGATAGTTCGTATGCTGAGTTGAAGAACGTTAACGCCAGCGAGAACGGCACGGGCTTTGATTTTTTTACGAGCGCGACAGTCATTGCTCAAGGTGAGTTGACTGCCGCGAACAACCGCGGACCGGGTGTGGCTGTGAACGGCAACGCCACTCTTGAACTGCGCGGCGCCATTATCAAATCACACGACAATGCGGGCGACGGTGTGCTTCTCGTCAACAACGCCAACCTGATGATTCTGTCGTTCCCCGAAGCTCAAGGCAGCGGCGTTCGCGCGAGTGGGAATCGAGGCAATGCCGGATTGTTTGTCGCCAACTCGAATATTGCCATCGTTGGCTCGCAGTTTTCCGGTTCGGGCGCCAACTTTTTCGATATCAGCAATCATCGCGGCCCTGCCATGCTGCTGATCTCTTCAAACCTGGCCTCTCCATTCGCTACCGCCAGGTTCAACATAACCGGCAACGGTGCCGGTATGGTCCTGGTGGACAACACGGACGTAACCATCGTGGGAGGCCTGCAGATCAACGGCAACTTCGGACCCGGTGTCGTCGGTGAAGGCGCCGGTATCTTACGTATCGAGCAGAACGCCGCAAATCCGTCTGCGATCACGGACAACTTCGCACCGGACATGGTGCTTTCTTTCGGCACACGGCTGGTGCTGGATGAGAACATCGCCAACGCGGTCATATGTGACCCGACGGTGCTCACGCTCAGAGCGGGGTGCAGCTGAGGCTCCAACGGATCGCTGACTCAGGCACCCGCAAAGGGTGCCTGGACTTTGTTCACTAGACGCTTCTCCTTCTGCGCTGCAACAACATCAGAACAAACAAACCGACACCAAACAACGAGTACACCCCGGGTTCAGGTACTCTCGCAACAGTGCTGGTACCACTGTTGATGGTATTGCCGAAGAGAGATAACGCCCATTTGCCCGCGTTGAAGTCATGCTGAATGACCGCCATCGGCACCTGAGGTCCTGGCGGACCGATCGCAAATTGGCCTATTAATATGCCCCGCAGCGTACCCTTGACAATTTGCAAGGTGGAGCGACTGACCACTACATCCAGGGGTTGCGTGATACCTACTTCAGGCAGAACAAAACTGTACTCTTTAAGCTCACCCTTTCGGTCTACTTTGATGTTTGACCGAATAATAGTGCCGACACTGACAGGCCCTGGTCTGTCCATGCTTTCACCGCACGGGGAACCTGGAGCAAAGGGACACGACGTCACCTCATCAGCCACAAAAAAGGTGATTAACGACCCATGCGCTGAAACACTGGTCATGGTTGCAAGAACCAAAATCACGCCTCCCACCCACCTGTATATATTCACACCTTTTCTCCCTTATCTCAGTTATTGCTTTAAAGTACATAGAACAAGTAGACAAGCGGGCTGACAAGTGAGTGGAGACATCCTTTACCAATCCTTTACCGCCCAGGGACTGTGTTTTTGCTTTGTTTTGCTTTATTTTTCATATGCTTAGCGTTGGAATAATATAAGGGTTGGTAAAGGTCGGTAAGCGCAAATTACTAGAGAACTACGAGTGCATAGCAACTTGGCAGGGCAGTGCGGATTGAATAGGCCTCTTCCAGGTTCAGGTTCTTCAGCGGGTTTTATCGTCGGGGAATGGGCAGTCTTCCCAGACGTGAATCTCATTGAAAGTTCCGATGACTCCAGAAACGTTGAGACCAAAGTGATGGAGATGCTGGTCTGTTTGGCTGAGCAACCCGGCGAACTCGTCACCAAACAGCAGATACTCGAGGCGGTTTGGCCGGATCGCGTCGTTGTCGAAGGCGTGATCAAGCGCGGGATATCCGAACTTCGTAAAGCGCTGGATGATGACGCCCATGATCCGCGCTACATAGAAACCGTAGCGGGCAAAGGCTACCGGCTGGTTGCTGATGTCAGGGCGCCGGAAGAAACCCAATCCCGAGATGAAAAGACACCACCCGCAAACACGCCGAGCCTTGGGTTACATATTGTCGGCTTTGGTCTTTTTCTGTCCGCGGTAGTTTTGGCCGTGTTAACAGCCTTCGTGTGGATTGTCTCCTCACGCGACACGCCGCCAAGTGCTGCCGAGGATACAGCGGCTCAACCTCCGCTGGATGCGATGCAATTGTATGTACACGGCAAGCACCTGTGGTCTTCGCGAACGCCGGATTCTATACGCGAATCTATTCGTTACTTTGACGAAGCGCTGCGTCTGGACAGCAGATTCGCACGCGCGTATGAAGGCAAAGCGGGAGCCTACATGATCTTGTCAAATTACAGTGGCTTCGACCATCGTGAAGCGATGCGCGAAGCACGCTTGCATGCCGAAGCCGCTCTGGCCATCGATCCTAATCTGGCAGAAGCCACCGCCATGCTCGCCAACATTACATCTGACAACGGCGACCAAGTCGGGGCGCTTGCGTTGTACAAGCGTGCAGTCAACAACGATCCCTCCTCCGTTTCAGCATTGCTTTGGTATGGGGGGTTTTTAACCATGATGGGGTATCTGGACGAGGGCAAGAGTTGGATAAAAAAAGCACAGAAAGTTGAACCCACATCGGGTGGTGTCAATGCCGTGCTGACACTACACGCCCTAATAGACGGCGACGTTGAGGCGGTAGAGTCACTGGCCAGGCGTACACGCGCCGTCGGCGGTGTGCGGGGCGAGGTTTACCTCGGCTACCTCCGACTCAGCCAGAGACGGTATGAGGATGCGCTCGCGGCTATGGTGTTCACCTACGAAGCCCGGGGGCGTAGCGCTGACCATCTGCCGTACGTGATCAACGCACTCGCGCAGCCGAGCACATTAGAGGATGCAAAAAACAGGCTCGCGGTCGACGCGGGTCATCTGACTGAAGGACACGAACACCTCTACATGGAGTGGGCAATTCTCAACGAACCGGAGCGCAGCCTGGCGGCGCTGCTCAAGAACCGTGTCCCACTGTTATCTGCAGCCCTGTGGTCCCCGCCAATGAGTGTTACCCGTGCTCTGCCAGACTTTTACACCTCGTTTGGACAACATCATGGTTACGACGCGCTCTGGCAAACAAAGGGATTGCCAGACCTGTGTCATGTTACCCATGCAGGTGTAAGGTGTCGCTAGCGCCGACAGACCTAAGATACTCCACTCATCAGACCACCCAAAATCCATGGACCAGATAACGCCTCTAACAGATTCCGGTAAGCGCTTTCAGGAAATTGCCCGCGAGTTAATCCCAACCCTGCGCGCCCATGCCGATGAGGCTGACGTATCGGGGACCATGAGCCAGGCCAGCTTTGATGCCGTTGTTGAATCCGGTTTTGCCGCCGCCTTCGTACCGGAATCCCTTGGCGGACTGGGACTCAACTCTGTGCACGACTGGCTGGTCGGCATAGCAACCCTGGCAGAAGGAGACGGCTCTGTTGCCATCGGCATCTCCATGCATCTGGGCGTAAGTCGTGGCATGGCACAGGGTTATTACCAGGCTCAGGCTGCTGGTAAGTCTACCGCCGGAACCGAAGCGCCCTTAAAAGCGATCGCAGACGGCAACATGCTTATCTGCGCCACCGCAACGGAGCGCGGTACCGACAACCTGCATCCACTGACCACCGCGGTAGAAGGCGAAGATGGCTGGGTGATCAACGGGCAGAAAATGTTTGTGACCATGTCGCCTGTGGCAACCCATCTGGCAATGAACCTGCGGATGCGAAATGCAGACGGCGACCACCTCGCTACAACCCTGATGCCTATCGAGACGCCGGGCGTGGAGCCACAAAATGATTGGGATGCACTGGGGATGCGCGGCTCAGGTAGTCAATCAGTGAATTTCTCCGAAGTCAAAATGCCCACACGCGCCGTGCGCCGGTTGGGCCCCTGGGGCGAATGGTGCACGCAGACACTCATCAATAGGACGCTCGGAAACTTTGTGCTGGTCGGCGCTTTCTTCGGCATTGCGGCACACGCGCGCGAGATTGCGTATGCCAATGCCCGTAAACAGAAGCGTCTGGACAAACCGATAACAAACAATCCTGGCGTTCAGCAGACAGCGGGGGAACTGGAAATCGAGTACGTACGTTGTCGCGCGCTGTTGGCGCAAACCGGTCGTGATCTGGATGCATGGCTGGACGCAGCAGCCTCCAATCCGCCCGACTTTGAGCGCGCACACGCGCTGATGCAGAGGTACCAAGCCACCAAGTGGAGCGTGAACCGCGGCGCGATGAACATTGTTGACAAGGCGCTGGACCTGGCCGGTGGCGGCGGCTATATGAACCATGGACCCCTGCCTCGACTATACCGCGACGTCAGGGCCGGCCCGTTTATGCAGCCCCATGCTGCCACCGATATTCGCCAATACGTAGGTCAGGTTGCTTTGGGTATATTTCCGAAAACATAACCCTCAGGCTGATCGGGGTTGCGCTCCACCCGCCCGCACCAGTTGTTCCAGTACCGCGTATTCCTGAGCACCCACCACACCCCGTCCATCCGCCACATAAGTAGGCACTCCCGTCACACCATACTGACGCGACAGCACCCAATCTGCATCCACGGCTTTTGAGAACGTGCGTTCCTCAAGTACCACCCTGGCGACCCCAACATCCAGGCCGGCCTGCTCCACCAGCGCAAGCAGCACCGCCGGATCACCGATGTTCACCCCGTCCACAAAATACGCCTCGTACAGAAGCGCATGGATCGCTTCGCCCGCGCCACCTTCCTGAGACTCAGCCCACTTGGCGAGTTCTTGCGCAAGCCGGCTGTTGTAGGTGTGCGTACGACGTCCAAACGGCAGCCCTTCCTCATCCATCGCCGCCTTCATGTTGAGATATATCGCCTCGGGGTCCAGGTTGCGGCCGGCAAAGAGCTCCTCTAGCAATTTGCCTTCCTGCGGCGTTTCAGGATGCAACGGAAAATGCACCCACTGGATGGCAACGTCATAGTTTTTGGTGAGTTTTTCAATACGCCCGGTACTGAGATAACACCAGGGTCAAACGAAATCGGTGAAGATTTCCAATATCAGCGGATCGGACATCAGTTTGCTCCGAGTTTTGTCAGCAATCGGTCCAGTGCGTTAGCAAAGGCGTTCAAATCCTGTTTGCTGTAAGCATCCGGTCCGCCAGACACCATACCACTGTCCCTGAGTTGTTCCATCATATCGCGCCGCTGCAGGTGGCCCTTGATGTTTTCAGACGTGTACAACGTCCCGCGTGGATTTAAGGCGTGGCCGCCCTTGGTCACAATTTCATCCGCCAGCGGCACATCGGCGGTGACCACCACGTCACCGGCTGTCATGCGCTGGACAATCTCATCATCAGCCACATCAAATCCACGCGGTACTTGAAGCGCGTGGATGTATTGCGATCTTGGTGTTGGCAGGTATTGATTGGCGACCAGTGTCACGTTTACCTGTACACGCTCCGCTGCCCGAAACAGAACCTCCTTCACAGGTTTGGGGCACGCATCCGCATCTACCCAGATTTGCACGTCTCTCTACACATCCGTTTCGTTCACAAACCTCAACCATATCACTAGTGCTAAAGTGGCCGCATGGACGATATCTTTCGCATCATCGAACCAGACCCGCAGATTCTGGATGCCGCTCGTGACGAGGTGCTGTCCAACCTAAATGCGCAATTGTCTGGGGTTCGCATCGAGGAGGTAGGCAGCACGGCTGTAGACGGCGTTATCGGTAAGGGTGATTTAGACTTTCTGGTGTTAGCGCCCCGCGAGAAGTTTGCCGCCACACGCGGCCACCTGGATTCGCTCTATCCTCGCAACCCCGAGCAATTAAGTAACGACGAATACCAGGGCTACCTTGTACCTTCGATGCTGGATGTTGCTATTCAGTTGACCATCGAGGGCACCCAGTACGACACTTTCCTCTCTTTCCTGGATCTACTGAAAAGCAGTGCCGCCCTGCGAGATGCCTACAATCAGCTTAAGCGCAATATGCATGGCAAGCCCATGACAGAATACCGAGCCGCAAAGTCGCAATTCATCGAGTCGGCTCTCGCGTCGAATCGTCAAATCAAGAACTCGACCTGAACTGACTTCAACGCTACCATCCGATCCTTGAAGTAATCCGTCTGACAACTCGTTCTCAATCGCGTACTCACGCGAGCCGAGTTGTATTGCCTGAATTTTTTCTCAACTCAAATCAGACGGAATACATATGCAACCTGAAATCATCAAAAACTACACGTTCACCGTTGCGGGTCTGCAAACAACGACCACAGCCGCAACCATCACTCAATCAACGCAACAATTGGATCGCGACGCAGAAAGGCTCAATCTAGAGGCGCAGATCCAGGGCAAGATCAAGGAAAACGTCTTTGTCTCGCTGCTCTGGGACTGGCTGCCTGAGGGGACATTTCCCTTAATGGTCGCAGTGGAAGTGATACCTGACACGCTACAACCCGAACCCTGCGTCACCTATCAGTTTCCTGCCTGCAGCTACGCTAGCTTCCCCATCGAGGGTAGCCCGCCGAACTATGCAGAGCCCTGGGAAGATATTTTCGCGTGGTACCCGCTGGAAATGGCAGGTTTTCGAGCGACGTTTCGACGCTATGACTACAACACGGGAAAGAACGAAGTTCTGATACCGCTCGTGAGCAACCTGCGGCCGATTACAACCTGAGGTCTGTTGCACTCAGATCAGCTTGTGGAGGTGCTCGTGCCCGCGAACCACCTCCACAGCGTAGGCTGCACCATTGATACCGAAGAGCCAGAGGGCGGTACCAAACACCAGCGCCACATAGGGATTTGCTGTTTCTATGCTGATACCGCCCACAACGAGGTAGGAAACGTAGATCAGCACTTTGGCAATGAGATGATCGGCCGTGTAGTGACTATCTGAATCGAGGTTGTGCATGTTGAGTCTGTGTTCTGCGGAATTCATCCGTTGAACATAGGTCACGGTGAAGGGCGATTCGGTTCAAAGACTATGTTCTGCACCAATTCTCTAGCCAGTTGAACTTCTTGTACTCAGTCAACGCCAACTGGACTGTGAAAATCTTCGAAAGAATACTGTACATTTATACATGTGTTGACATGCTTGTGGTAGAATTGTCGTCCATGCATTGACCACACACTCACATGTCTCACGCTTTGCAGATCGACCCAAATGAGAGCCTGCCCCAGGACATCATCAACCTCTACGCAAGTATCAATGAAGCCACTTATCGCCTATTGAAACTCATCGCTGAATTCGACGAGGCAGGACTCGGATTTAAGCTCGGCTTTCTCACCACCGCCCACTGGCTGTCCTATACATTGGGGCTGGGCGGTAATGCTGCACGGGAGAAAGTGCGCGTGGCTAAGGCACTCAATGAACTGCCTTTGATCGATGCGGCTTTCTCTGTCGGCAAACTGAGTTACTCCAAAGTCAGAGCGTTGACGCGGATCGCAGATGCGGACAATGAAGCAACGCTCGTGAACATGGCGCGAAATGCCAGTGCCCAGCAACTGGAACACATTGTGCGGGACCAGGTCCGCATCAAGGAGGGTCGACCGGAAGTGTCCAGCCAGCCAAAATTCAGCCTCATACCGGCAGACAACGGAGATTGGCATATCAAAGGCAGGTTACCCAAAGAACTGGGTGATCTATTAAACCAGGCGCTGAATCGCCTGGTTGATCAGGACGCCATCACTGAGTCAGACCCGGCACCCATCAGCGAGCGGCGCGCTTATGCATTGATGGAGATAGCAGAAGCTTCGCTGGATGGTTCTTCCGATCAATCCCAGGCCAGAAGCAGTGCAGAACGGTATCTCGTGCAGATCGATGCTGACGATCCAGCGTTGTCAGAGAGCGCGCAAGCGCGGCTCCTCTGTGATGCAAGCCTGGTACACTTTGAGCCCAGCGATGCCCTCAACATCGGACGGCACACCCGCACCATTCCACCCGCTATCCGACGCGCTTTGACCAAACGCGACAGAGGCTGTCGCTTTCCGGGATGCACCCACACGCGTTTTACTGACGCACACCATATCCAACACTGGTCCAAGGGTGGAGAAACCAAACTGGACAACCTAGTGCTGCTTTGTCGGCGTCATCACACGCTTGTTCACGATGGGGTTGTGAGCATCGAAGTAATGCGGCCACAGGTGGGTGCTGTGCGGTTTCTGTTCATAGATCGATACGATAACGAGCTGCGCGCAACCGGTGATCGCTGTTTAGCCGATCCCATCAAGCTACCTAGTTGTGACGTTTCCGCTGAAACGTCTGTGGTCGACAACTCTGTCTCACCTTGGATGGCCTCACCCTGGATGCCAGATCACCCGACTCGACGGCCTGATTTCGGACACATTGCTTGGATATTGGCACCTGATTATCCGGTTAACCCACCAGAATGCGTGCTGAAAGCGGATCAATGAACTGTCGCTTATTCTTCGAATCCTGACAAGTCGGCTTTACCGCTAAAGCGGTCGTTCAGGCAGCTATTTTAAGGGGCTGCTATCAGGCAGGTGGCGGCCAATAGCCGTCGTTCCCGCCAATGTATAAAGTGTCATACATGGATACTTATTCTTTTCTTGAAACTACCGCTGAAATTTCCATCGCCTTTACAGGGTTCATCAGCATCTTCTTTGTCCTGGCACGACAAACGGGTAGTTTTCACCCTTTGACTGCACTTTCCATCCGAATCATATTGACCGCAGGGATAAGCTGTCCTTTCCTTGCTGCTTTACCTTTAGTTTTGTCAGATACACCTTTAAACGAAACAACCGTCTGGCGTATCTCCAGCGGCGCCGTCCTCGCTCTAGGGGTCTTTATCAACTTATACCTGTTTAGACATCGGCAGGTTTTTCTAAGAGCAGACAGAACATCAGTCGGAATCGCGTTTACCCTCAACCTTGCTTCCCTCATCCTTCCTACGCTGAATGTTATCGGTGTTCCATTCGAGCCAAACAGTGCAGCCCACCTGGCGTCTATTTGGTCAATTCTAGGTATTGGCTCGATTAACTTCGTGGGCTTGGTATTGTTTGTTCTAAATCAGCCAGATAGGTCAAGCCATTAACCGTTATGGGGGAAGGTATACCTCGGGTGGCTTTTCAGGCCTCTTCGCGCGTGTATATTCCGAACTTGGCCTTCAATTAGCAAAGGCAGCGATTCGAGTCGCTAAATTCTCTCGTATGTTCATATGAAACAGGCTGTAGTCGTATATGTGCATGCTTGTTCCGAACATGCGGTGGGGAAATGCCTCCGAACGCAGTTCCATGATCGCGAGTGATCCATCATCGACGCACTGAGCACCCGCAACACCAGTCTCAACGTGCATAGCTTCGTAATCTTCGCCTTCCTCTGCAAGAGCCTGACTGGGAAAGCCGATACCTCCCATGTTTAGCTCATTTGCCGCGTAGCCGCCACCATCCCGCCAGTTGAGCGGGTTGGTGCACAGAAGTTTTTCTTCGGCCCCAACACCACCAAAAGCGCCGCCGTTTTCGTCGTCCATCGAGTTCCAGCCGATTGCGCAGTTCGTTTGCGTAGGACTGTCGCAAGCGGGCAGAGACGCGAGTTCCGGATACGTCACAGAAAACCCAACAAGGTAGGCCGCGACCAATCGATCCTGTAGTGACGTGCTCGTCACTTTTTCTCGTACCAATTGCGCTACGTGTCGGGTGCCTTGTGAGTGACCGGCAACGATAAACGGTTGATCTGGATTGATGCGAGACAGAAATGATTCGAATGCCGCAACGACGTCTGCGTAGGCCAGTGCCAGCGCTTTCTTACTGTTGTCGCCTCGGTCCATAAACGAAAAGAATGTCGCCTGTCGGAAGCGAGGAGCATATACATCACAGCAGCCGTTAAAGACGCTGGCTTGATGACGCAGATTACGTTCATCCACAATCCAATTTGCGTCAGCATGGTCCAAGGGCTGATTCCAAGTTTTTCCGAAGTAGGTCGTCGGGTGAACGTAAAACACCGCAACGCCGGTATCTTCACGTACCACTCCTTCTGGCATCTGATCAGAAGGATCCTGCTTGTTGGGGAGTCCGGCCCAGTACTGATCATCGCTATAGTCAGGTGGACTGGGTATCGCCATCTGTTCAAAGTCTTGTTCAGGTGCTATTTGAGCACTCATGAAGTAAAAAAAGATCGATTGTTGGAAGGTAAATCCCAGGATGACTAAGACCACCAAAGTCACAGCAATGCCGATTAAAATCTTCTTCATTAGAATCCCCTAAATCGCCCAAGCTTGTATTTTACCACGGCGCGGGTATGGGTTCTGGACAGCCTCATTAAGGGGGATGGTTCGTATAGACTGGAAGGTTAGGGTCAATTTCACTCGCTCGCTTCGGCGTGCGCATAGTCAGCAAGAATTTGAGCTAACTCCTTGGGATTTGATGACATCGGCATGTGTCCGCATGGTAATTCATGTCTAATCGGCACGCCTGACCGTTCCGCCATCCATCGCTGATAGTTTGTCGTCATGGCATGATCGTGTTTGCAGAGGATGTAGCTCCTGGGGATTCTTTCGAATCCACTGTTTAGCTTCAGTTTGGTTAGTCCCGGGCGTAACGGTTCGTTAACCACTAATTCCGCAAACTGACGCTCAGTATCTTCGTCGCAATCATGAAAAAGTGCGTCATGCCAAACGCTTCGGTGCAGCGATAGATACCCCAGAAACGGGTTTGGACGAACACCGGCACCTAGTTTAGATTCCTTATCTCCAAGCGCCAGCACTGCCAACCTTTCACCTTCGATTGGCACTAGGGCTGCGAGATATACAAGCTCGTCAAAGCACTCGGGTGAGTGTGCCGCGGCGGCTGTGATCACAAACCCGCTACCAGAATGGCCAACCATAATTACTCGATCGTCTATTTCCCTTGCGGCTTTGGCTAGATGGTCTGAGTAATCAGCGAGCGACACTGACCAGAGAGCTTTCCTGTCTGAGTCATGGCCCGGAAGGGTGACCGCTTTGTAGCTAACACCAAGCTCGTCCAGCTCTGGCAAAAGTCGATCCCAAGCCCAGCTCCCGGCCCAAGCACCGTGTACAAGTAGCAAAGTTGCCATGCTCGAATACTCCCATATTCATGGGACCATCTTATGCTGCTAACACAGCTTTGTGTATGCACAGCTTCGATCTCAAGATCGTGGAGACGTCGCCTTTGGGTCGTTCGCGTCGATTTTTACCTATTCGGTCCAATTGACAGCTTTGTCATCGTGAGCAGCCCATAACGGTAACCCATCAAAATTCGTCGTACAGCGTAGCTCCCAATAACTGCTTGAGGAAGCACATGTACGATTTAATACCCTATCAACCTAAGCGTGAGCCTTGGAATAAAGGAAAGTTAGTCGGTCAAAAACCGCCACTAAAGCCCCAGGATATCTGGGGTATTCGCATCCATTTGCAAATGGACGATAACAAGCGCGACCTTGCGCTCTTCAATCTTGCGATAGACAGCAAGTTGCGAGGTTGCGATCTCGTGAAAATAAAGGTCAGTGATATTAGCCAAAGTGGCTCGATTCAACGCCGTGCGCAAATTGTCCAGCAGAAAACTCAACGGGCCGTTAAGTTCGAGATCACCGAGCAAACGAGAGAATCTCTCAACGATTGGATCGAGTTCGCTCAATTGAAATCCTGGGACTTTCTTTTCCCGAGCAGAATCGAAAAATCACCACACCTTTCGACCAGGCAGTACGCACGTATTGTGAAAGGTTGGATAACCAGTATCGATTTAGATCCAGCAATCTATGGCACACACACATTGCGAAGAACCAAGGTTTCAATTATCTACAAGCGCACCAAAAACCTACGAGCGGTTCAACTACTGCTTGGTCATACCGCGCTTGAAAGTACCGTTCGTTATCTAGGAATCGAAGTGGATGACGCATTGGATTTATCGGAAAAAACTGAGGTTTGAGATTTTTGGTGGCGGTTTTACCGCCACCTTGACCCCTACCGTCCCGTCACAAAGTGACCGCTCTATGATAAGTTGGCTGCCGGATTACGTTGATCCACCAAAATCGACGCGAACGACCCTTAGCAGACGGTTGAGCACCTTAGTAACAAAGATTAGTCGGATTCCGGCCGCCATAACTTTTCGTTAGACTGCAATCGTATTTGATGCGCAACTCACAAGGATCGATTCGTATGGGTAAAATAAAAGCTCTAGTACGTGTCGCTGTTTTGTCGATTGTTTTTCCACTCCTCATCTTTCCTGCGGCGGGCCATTGGGACTGGGCAATGGCGTGGGCAGTCACTTTTTTGATGGTCGTTGGTGCTGTTGGCAGCCGCCTGTTGATCCTCAGAAAGCACCCTGAACTGTTGGAAGAACGCGCATCTTCAGTTGTTGCAGAAGATTCTAAAAGTTGGGACCGGTTCCTAGCACCTTTGATGGCATTCACGCCTGCCCTCGTTCTAATATTTGCAGGTTTCGACGAACGGTTTGATTGGTCGCCACAAATACCATTGTTCTATGAGATTGTCGGTCTTTGTTTGATCGCTGCGGGCTATGGCTTGGGTACGTGGGCTATGCTTGCTAACCAGTACTTTTCTGGACTAGTGAGAATCCAATCTGATCGAGATCACCGCGTCGCAGACGGGGGCCCTTATGCACACGTTCGCCACCCCGGATATACAGCCAGTGTTCTTGGGTGCGTGGGCTTCCCGCTCGCACTTTCCTCACTATGGGCCTTTGCTCTTGTAGCGTTGTTTCTGGTTGTCGTTGTTTTCCGCACATTACTAGAAGATCAAACGCTTCAAGAAGAATTGCCTGGCTATTCGGAATTTGTGCAGAAAGTAGAGTTTCGTCTAATCCCGTGGGTCTGGTGAATGACCGGAAGTGGCCGGGTCCTGCCTCGTGCGGTGCAGCAAAGGCAAATTTACTGAGAATTTATTGTGCTGCACAATGAACTGAGCGAGAACGACCCTGAGCCGCCGTTTAACGCACTTTCCGCTAAGTAAATTAATGTTGACACCATGTTAATTATTATTAACATAGCAAGATATTACTACTGAGGACTGTGTATTGCTTCCGCGAGAGAGAATTGCTTGGGTTTGGCTCGCAGCGCTAATCGTTGTATTCGGATCGTACTTCGTTTCAATCTCTGTGATGCGACAGTCATTAGCAGATGCATCCTTCTCAACTCAGATTGGATTGTTGGCAGCTGCTCTTGCGACGTTGGGTTTGGTTGTCGGTATCGACCGACTGATCGCGTTAGTGCGTAACAGCGGAACTGAACCAGACATGATTGATGAGCGTGACAAGCTTATCGAATTGAGGTCGTCGTCTGTCGCTTACTACGTTTTGATAGTCGGGATGATCTTGGTTGGCTGCGTAATGCCCTTCAGCACAGGCGGTTGGGATATTGTCCACGCGGCACTCTTTGCAATTCTCGTCGCTGAGTTAGTTCACCACGGATTGGTTGTTTTGGGCTATCGCATGGGTTGGCATGCCTGAGACACGACTGACTAACAACATTCGCACACTCCGCTTCTTGGCTGGAGAAATGACTCAAGCTGAACTAGGTACCCAGATCGGCGTAACACGCCAAACAATCGCAGCCATCGAATCTGGGAAGTATTCTCCAAGTCTAGAGGCTGCATTTCGCATAGCTGATGTTCTAGAAAGGCCTCTCGATGATGTTTTCAGTTGGGAGAAGAAGTGAGCCAGTTCGAATACGTGATGGTCTTAGTCTCCATCGTACTTGGTCTAGGCATAACGCATCTGCTGGTTGGTGTGGGTAGCCTCATGGATAGGCTTTCCGGCCATGGAAAGAGCGTCTCCCTGTACTGGGGTCATCTGACTTGGGTGGCATATCTTTTCGTCTACTTGATCGGCTTCTGGTGGTGGGAGTTTAGTTGGTCAGCTGAGAATCCTTGGGGCCTTCTTATTTATTTGTTTCTGATCCTCTATGCCGCAGTGCTCTTCTTGCTATGTGAGATCTTGTTCCCGCGCCGCGGCGACGAAGTCGCGGACTTTGAAGAATATTTCATGTCTATCAGGAAGTGGTTTTACGGTCTCCTTCTTGCTGTCACAGTTATTGATGTCGGCGAGTCTTTTCTTAAGGGGCCGGACTACATGGAGCGCCTTGGCCAGATGTACTGGGGCCTCATCATTACGCTTGTCGCGATCGCCATCATCGGCTCGCTCAGGTCGGGGCGTCGTCTGCACGGATTTTTAGCCCTTATCGCCTTGGTGTTTCAATCAGTCCAACTGCTTACTACCTACCCTTTGTTGAACTAGCGTCCTGAGGTGGAGTGGTGCTGCTTGATGACCGTTGCTGCTGAAGCGGGCTGCGCACCAGATCCTTTTCGTAGGCGTCCACAAATTCTGCCCGATTCTGCCTACCTATAACGAACGTGACGACCGGCTGTTTCTGGCCGGGAGTACGCATAGCGCGCCTTCGTCATCAACGATTTTGAACGACAGCTAAGTGATGAGTAAGCCGCCGTAGATGAGTTAGTAGCAAAAACGTCGAGAACGACCCGGAGCGGACAGTCGTTAATTTCTACGTTCGGCCAGTTCCGGAAATTGGGATATGTAGAAGAGCTGGCGCTCGAAGTCGTCCTGCCTACGGTTGCTATTGATACTGAACCCCGAGATGTAGTGTTGACTGGATCAGAACAGCTGAACGATTGCCTGTACTAGTCTAGATGCCTCCTGGTTGCATCAAGATCACAGGGGAATAGAACAAGCTCGGTTCCCGGTTCTGCACGTCTTAATCTGACTGGGAGGTTGAGATCTCTAGTTAGGTACTTTTCATCCTTGATTGTAAGTTGTCCCTCGATCATTTGCTTATCAGAACTGAGACGATACCGTTCTATCACAATACGGGCGTCGCTGGATGGTGCGTTTCTACTCAATCCACCCCACACCGGTGTAAGTGCCGTTGTAGTAATCACGAGGTCTTCACCTTCAAATAGTGCAGTCGCAAAGCCGCTTGCCGAATTAGGCTGATTTGTCTGGAGTGGTGTATCAAAGTAGATCTTTCTTTCTGTACTGAAGTACTCATGCGTAATGCTTAGTGTCCCATCGTCGTAAGACCAGAGTTGTAGATAGGGGGTCATAACAATCGATGGTAGACCTGGCGAAAGACAGTTGTTGGCGGGTAACTTGAGCGGGTCAAACTTATCGAACTCGTCCCTACCTTCATCCGTCATGATAAATCGAACCATTTGATCAGCTCGGGTTAACCCTTGCTCATCGGCGTCAAACCCAAGTTGACGCCCCTCGCGATCTCGCATGCCTTGCCGTCGACCAAACGGTGGCGGCGTTGGAATTACCTGCCACAAGCCATCGAACTCAGCGCTAGGGTTTACATCCTCAGCGATAACCGAGTGAGGTGAAATCGAAATCAAAACGACATATAGAATTATCTTTTTCATGTGTGTTTATACGAACGAAGATCCCAATTCCGTCGCACATTGTATGCGTCTGAGTTTTTTGAAGTTGTTTCGTATCAACTTCAATCTCTTAGATAGATCAATATGGAAGTTAGCGAATGTCTCTTGTTGGCCGAAAGCACGCATTCAGCTTCGAGAGTTACCTTGTCATCGGATGTCTGCTTTTATTCGAGTTCCTGATCAGTCAGATACTTCGCCGAATAGAGCGACGATATTAGGTCGTCCTTCCGACAAACAACTAAATCGTATCTCCCACAGGTTTAATGCAAGCCTTCCTTTCGGGGACTTCGCGTTAATATTCTCGGCACTGCCGCCAAGTTGGAAAGAACTCCACACTCTGTAAACACTGTTTCTGTACGCATGTTTCCCAGTCGTTCTGCGGATCCTTATCCGAACTTACGCACCCTTAGCGCTCACCCAAGCTCGCTAACTGAGCCGTCTCTTCAGGCGCCAGAAAACGCAACGTCACTTCGCCAAACAGCATCTCTTCCCAGGATTGATCACCCCATTCCACATCGCGAGTGGGATCGGGATTGGCTCGATTGCGGGCTGAATTGTCCCACCAGTTCGTCTGTACCAGTTTGGTCCCAGCTGGCACAAACTTTGGCTGCGAAAACTCGTAGGCGGTCTGCCAGTTGAAGTCGTAATTTGGGACCGATAGGAGCAGCTCTTCCGTGCCATCGGGATAGAAGGCCCTGAATTCGGCCGCCTTACCACGGTAGTGTGCATGCGGCAGCAGGCTGTAGAGCAACGCATCCTTTGGCACCACCACGGTTTTTTCTTCGCGATGATTGTCCGCATGCGCCGGAATGTTGATACGCCGGTTCTGGATGAAGAACGACTGCATGCTGTGCTCAGGAGGCTCATCGTAAACCCAGATCCCTACTTTTGTCTGGTCCACCGTTGCAAGCCCGGTAGTAGTGTAGTGCATCTGAAATTCAAAGGATGCATCCGCCGGTAAAAATACGCCCGTATTCTCCGGAAACGGTCGGTTGGAGATACCGGGGGCATAGTGCCGGAGTGCGCCTCTGGGGCTGAAATCGCCCACCAATCGGTCAAACCATGTGCGCTCGCCATACATGGAGATCGTGTGGTGTAACACCGTACGATCCCCCGGCAGAATTTCCGCCGCCTGCACCCAAACGTCACGGCCAATGGGATTGTCTACATAGAGGTCGATGTAGTCGACAACGCCCGTGGCCGGCACTTCAGTGGCGGGTAGTTCGATCACGTAATCAGGCTCACCCAATACCTTGGCAACCTCCCATTCAGGCATGACAAGATTTGCTTCAGCCAGGGGGTCCGCCTCCCCAGTATTTGGGGCGCCAGCTTCTACCCAGCTGACCAGTGTTTGCACTTCTTCGGTAGTCAGCGATCGGTCATTCGACCAATGGCCCGTATCCGGATCAGCGTGCCACGGGGGCATGCGTTTGGTGCGTACCACCTCGCGTATCATCAGCGAAAAGCCCCGCACCATGTTGTAGTCGAACATCGCCCATGAGCCGATGCCGCCCTGCTGGTGGCAGCTGACACACTTATCCATAAGGATGGGGGCAACATCATCAGCATAAGAGATGTCGCCGCCACTCACACTGGGGAATTCGATCGCACAGCCGGAAACGGCGGTCTGTGAAAATTCGACCTGCGTTTCATTCACCAAGCCGCCGAGCGCCGCGTCCATGGCCCCGACCCCACCGCGATACACAACATTCCAAGACCTGGGGTCGATAACAATCACCTCACCGACCATGCGGGTATTCAATGATCCACCGATAATCCGGGTGTCATCCAGGAGGACAGGGATGTCTTTCTGAGTCCCTGCCAGCCCTTCGCGTGACAAACCAGGCTCGCTGTTCAGCATGAAAAACTCTACGCCTTCGGGCTGAAAGCGTTCCGCCGCGAGGCTGAATTGAGCTTCCGCATCCGCTACGTCCACGCATTGAGTGCCATGCACGTAGATTGCAAGCGCTGGTGCGTCACCGTAGTAATACAGTTCGTGAGACTGCCCCTGATGATCGAGCAGACGAAAATTGTCGACCAGCGTGCTCGCTTGAGCGACCGAAGCAACAGCGATCAGAAGTGTTATGACGATGCGTTGAATGTTGACCATGGATTGAAACCACCCAGACGAATGTAGGTAAACTAACACGAAACCTGGCGTTACGCCCTGCGTTGCTCGCCGTCCTCACCCCGCCCCTTGGGGGTCAGGTCCAGATACTGGAGGTTCATCATCAAGGCATCCACCGACCGGGCATAACTTGAGTACGTGTGGAAGACCACGCCATCCTGCATGGCAAAAACACTGTGACCGTGAGTCTCTTCCATCGCCGCTTGCACCTTTTCGAAGTTGAACGTTTTCTCACCCAATTCAGGCTCTCGGTACGAGGCGTAAAAGTCGAAGTTAAAGTCAGATTCCAACGAAGATACCCACGGAAAATTCCACCCCATACGAGCCTTGTACGCCTCAATGTTGTCGATGCTTGTACGTGACACAGCGACGAGTGACACGTCGCGCATTTCCAGATAAGGCACGCAGTTGGCGAAGGAGTCCGCCACCTGAGTACAGCCGTCGCAGCCCTGCTCCCAGTCCGGTCCGTACATAAAGTGATAGACCACCAGTTGCGAGCGACCCCCGAACAGGTCCGCCAGTGAACATGCGCCATCAGGTCCCTCAAACGTATAGTGCTTCTCCACCTCCACCCACGGTAGCGACTGGCGTTTCGCAACGACGTAGTCGCGATACCGTGTCAGGGCTTTTTCTTCCCGCAGGAGCGCCCTGCGCGCCTGCAGCCAGGTTTTACGATCAACAATTTCCGGTTTTGTCCCCATTTCCTACCCTCCCTGACAGATTCAATCTGTTGAAATACTGTCGCTAACTCACCACTGTCACAATACTGGATATTATTCCAGTATTGCGCTAATTTAGGCAGATGAAACGCTGGCCCCGCATCGTGCTACATGCAGACATGGACGCTTTCTACGCGGCGGTAGAACAATTGGATGATGCGTCTCTGCGTGGCAAGCCTGTTCTGATAGGACCCAACAGCAATCGGGGTGTCGTACTCACAGCCAGCTACGAAGCTCGCCCCTATGGCGTGGGTAGCGCTATGCCGGTGGCCGAAGCACGTCGCCGCTGCCCCCACGCAATCATGATTCCACCGCGGTTCGAACGGTACGAATCCGTGTCTGCCAAGGTTATGGACATCTTTGCGGATTTCTCGCCTTCCGTTGAAGCGTTGTCCCTGGACGAAGCGTTCCTGGATATGACCGGCGCCGAACACTTTTTTGGCGACCCGGAAGAGATGGGTCGCCGCGTGAAGGCAGCCGTACTCGAAGCGACCGGGCTCAACATCTCCGTCGGCGTGTCCGGCACAAAATACGTCGCCAAAGTGGCGAGCGCCCACGACAAACCCAACGGCCTCACGGTTGTGCCCCAGGAGGCAGCCAAGGCCTGGCTGGCACCTCTGCCCGTCAACCGGCTGTGGGGTGTGGGCAAGAAAACGACACCCAGAATCAATTCGCTTGGTTTGCATACCATTGGCGATATCGCCGAGGCCGATCCACGCTGGCTTGCCCGGGAACTCGGCGCCCTGGGCCAGCACATCTACAGCCTTGCAAACGCGCAGGACCCTCGGCGCGTATTGCGCGGCAAGCAGGCAAAAAGCATCGGCTCAGATCGAACTTTAAGTCAGGATGTGAGCGCCCGAGCAGACATCGAGCTGCACCTGCGTCGTTCGGCAGAGCGAATCTCGCGACGTTTGCGCGCTAAACAATATACCGCCCTCGGGGTTCGGGTGCGCCTCAAGACCACCGAACACGAGCTTTTGAGCCGTCAGCGCAGGCTGCCCAACGGAGCTGATACCGCAGATGCCATGATGCAGGTGGCAAGAGATTTGATTGACGAATTCAAGCACCCCGGACCTTTCAGGTTGGTGGGTATGGCTGCCTTCGATCTGGACTGGGCAGATGAGCCGCAGCAACAGGATCTTTTTGCGAACAAAACCCCTCGCGACCTGGAACTGGCCATAGATGATGTGATGCAGAAGTTTGGCAAAGACAAGATCATGCGCGCCAAAGACATGCAGCACTCAGGCACTGTGGCCAAAGATGGCGTTAATCTGGACTTCCTCGACCATCGCGACGGCGAGCGTGTCTCCACACCCGGATAAGTTGCCTTAGCACCCATAACTCGTACATGCTTGACGCTCTCAATGTCAGTGGGGAGCTGGCTATGGCATGGCAGGACCGAGTAGGCAACAAACTCGTGAACATCCGCGACGCGGTCGGCACAATCGATTCCGGCGCGGTCGTCCACGTTGCACCCTATTCCACTTCGCCAATCACGCTTTGCAACGCATTAAAACAACGCATTATCGAAGCGGACCTCAAAGACATCCGCATTGACCATCCGGCCGCCGCGATTTCATGGACCGACCCGGAACTGCAAGGGCGGGTGCGATTAAAGGATAACTATGCAACGCCACCCAACCGCGACCAATGTCACGTCGGCGGTATGGATTACCTGCCTGTCGGCATCTGGGAGAGCTGGGAAATTCCACCGGGGTTCCACCCGTCTCCCGACGTTTTTATGGTGCCGGTGTCACCCCCTGATGAACTGGGTTTCTGCAGCTTCGGTACCGGGGTCTGGCTATCCAGGACGGTGGCAAAAAAAGCCAAGCGGGTAATTGCCGAAGTTCACCCCCACTTCATACGCACAGGGGGCGAAAACTACATTCACGTTGAGGAGATCGACCTTTTCGTCGAGCCCGAGGTCCAAGCTGGCGGCGAGCCCCAACCGGGACCGACGGAAGAGGAGATCGCCACGGTGGAAGCAATCTGTACGCAGGTGGCGGTCGAACTGATCAACGACGGTGATACGTTGCAGATGGGTGTGGGCACGGTCTCCGCATCGCTCGCCCACTTTCTGGATTTTCGCAACGACTTAGGGGTCCAGACGGAGCTCATTACCGGAGGTGTTGTGGACCTTGTCGACAAAGGTGTCGTGACAGGCGCACGCAAAACCTGGCACCCCAACAAGGTTGTTGGCTCAGCATGCGTGGTTATGCCCGATGAGGAAATTCAACGCATTCACAACAATCCCAAATTCGAACTCTACGACTTTGGCTACACCGATGACCTGCGCCAACTCATCCAGCAGGAGAACTTTGTCGCGGTAAACAACGCTCTGTGTGTTGATCTCACTGGTCAGGTGTGCGCAGAAGCGCTGGATCACCGCCCTTACACCGGCGTGGGAGGACAAACTGTGTTCATGCTTGCGGGCGCCTACTCCAAAGGCGGGAAGTCAGTGAGCGTCGTGCCGTCCAGCTCTGTACCCACAGCAACCGGACAACGCGTCTCTCGGATTGTGCCGACCCTGGGCCCAGGGGCAGCCATCACCGTTCCCCGTACTTACGTAGACTATGTTGTCACCGAGTTTGGCATCGCCGAACTGAGGGGCAAAACCGTGCAGGAACGAGCCCATGCACTGGTTGAAATCTCTCACCCGGATTTCCGCGAAGAGCTGAAAGCGGAGGCTAAGCGCCTGTATCACATTTAAGTTCGTCTAAATCTTCAGTTGTCAGGTCCTGGGCAAAAACCTCTATCGTTGGCCAGACCGAGGTGGGTTCCGACACTTCACAATACTCGGCAGCACAGCCCGCGTGTATAAACCCGGAGGTGTTGTAGCTGCCCTCCTCGAAGAAAATCAGCGGTAAACGCCACGCGCCCTGCTCTATCAACTCCTTGCAGTGACGACAGCGCGCACGACCACTTGATGCTCGCTCCGCTGCACCCAACCTCGGTATACGCCGGTGCTCAAGGTTCCGGGTGGCCACCAGTTTAAGATCAGCTTGGTCATCCCCTTCATAAAGCCCAGCCTCCAGAGCCTCTAGAATCGGTTCAGGGCGGCGATGTGCAGCACAATTGGGGTGCAACCAGTGGGTCATATCTCCATCGCCAAAAGGGTTGGGCATTTTTTCGCCGAACCGGAGTTCATCTTTTGCGATGGCTTTGCCACACCCGCGACACTTGGAGCGTCCGCTTGGCGCTATCTCAAAAACGTGTTTGGTCATCAACCTCCCCTGCATTTCTGACACGTTCAATTTTGCCTGACACACCGCTACACTCAACTACTCTCGGTACCTGGGGAAAGGGGAGAAAACTATGAAGACATCGCGCCTGCTCTGGCTGCTGGCCTGCATCCTCTTGGCCGCATGCGGCCAGCAAGCTGACAACAACCAAACACAAACAAATGACGCTCCCGCAGATGACGCTGCAGTCAATGCCGCAGCAGCTGATGACGAAGCCCAACAAACGGCTGGACGGAGGTTTGATGGCGCCGCGTTCCCGATACCACCGCATACCGCCATCGCCAACCCGACGAGCAACGCCTCACGGTCCGCATACTTTGGCGATCTGCATGTTCACACACGGTATTCCTTTGATGCCTTTGCATTCGGCACCATCGCCACACCCGATGATGCCTACCGTTATGCGAAGGGTGCGCCGCTGACTCACCCTGGAGGCTTTGACGTACAACTCTCGCAGCCCCTGGATTTTTATGCCGTAACAGATCATGCGATGTTTCTGGGCGCCGTACCCGCAGCAGCGGATACGACCCACCCTTTTTCTAAACACGCTCAGAATGCCGATATTCATAACCTCAACGATCCGGGTAATTTGAATATCGAGAGCATTCCGCAAAGGGTCACCACGTTTTCCACATTTCTGACCAACACCGTCGCTTCAGTCACCGGTGGTGACATAAACTTAAGCCAGCTCAACAACATTGCTATCGATGCCTGGGCGGACATCATTCGCGCTGCGGAGGAGCACAACAATCCAGGCACGTTTACTACCTTTGTAGCCTACGAGTACACCTCTTCTACAGACGACCGCGGCAATCTGCATCGCAACGTGGTGTTCAACACCGCCGACAAACTGCCGCTGATGCCCTTCAGCCGCTTTCACAGTCAGGATCCCGAAGGTCTCTGGGACTGGCTGGATGGACTGCGCAATCAAGGCATTGAAGCGCTGGCCATCCCGCACAACGCAAACGGGTCCAATGGCCAGATGTTCAAGATGGTCGACTGGGCCGGTGATCCGCTGGACGAGGATTACACCGCAAAGCGCATACGTAACGAGCCGATCATCGAAATTACCCAGGTGAAGGGCACATCAGAAACGCACCCCGCACTTTCCGATACCGATGAATGGGCCGGGTTTGAGATCATGCCGTATCGTGTGGCGACGACACTTGCCAGCGAACCGAAAGGGTCCTACGCACGCGACGCCTTGAAGTCGGGGCTTCTGCTGGCCGAACAAGGCATCACCAATCCATATCAATTTGGCTTCGTAGCCGCGTCTGATACGCATACGGGTGCAGCCTATGTCGAGGAGGATAAGTACTTCTCCAAAGTCGGCTTACTGGATGGTACTGGCTCCCAACGTGGCTCGATTCCACTCTCTCCGGGGGATGCTGAGATTATCCAGGCAGCAGGTCGCGTGCAGATTGAACAGATTGACGGCAAACCCTATGTTCAAGGCGCATATGAAACGTGGGGGGCTTCGGGGCTGGCCGGAGTATGGGCCGAGGAAAATACCCGCGAAGCAATTTATCGCGCGTTCCGGCGCAAAGAGACCTTCGCAACATCAGGCCCGCGCATCAAAGCACGCCTCTTTGCCGGGTATAACTTTGACGCGTCGATGACTGAAAATGCGGAGGGCATCGCGCGTGCTTACGCAGTAGGGGTCAGCATGGGCAGCGAACTCTACCGCAACGCCGATAACGCCGCACCCAGCTTCCTCGTCCAGGCTTCCAGAGACGCAAACTCCGCACCTCTGCAGCGCCTGCAGATTATCAAAGGTTGGCTGGAGAATGGTGAGGCTCGAGAACAGGTTTATGACGTGGCGTGCTCGGACGGAGGGGCGGTGGATCCTGAGACGCATCGCTGCCCAGACAATGGTGCGACAGTCGAGATCACAACTTGTGCCTACAGCGCGGACAAGGGAGCGGCTGAACTCAACACCGTGTGGCAGGACCCTGCTTTCAACCCGGAACAGCGAGCCTTTTACTACGCGCGAGTGCTGGAGAATCCCACTTGCCGTTGGTCGACATGGGATGCCATCAGAGCGGGAGTACAACCCAGGGCAGACCTCGCGAAGACGATTCAGGAACGCGCCTGGACCTCGCCGGTGTGGTATATCCCCTAAACCAAGCCTGAGAGCGAGAGATCAGGCGACGAGTTGCGGGCGTTCAGCTTCTACAAACGGCCGCAGTTCGGACAGTGTTTCATGAAGCGCGGTGACGGCCCGATCTATTTCGGTCTCCGTCATCGCGGTACTAACGCAATACATCAGCCGTGACGCACTCATAACTCCACGCCGGAGCATGCCGAGATGCACCAGGCTGGAGATGTGCCCCGCTTCCACCATGCCTGCAAGCGACGCACGCGCTTCGTGCAAAGGTTCGTCGGTGAAATGCAGATTACTCAAACTCCCCGCGCCAAGCGCCTGGCCACGAATCCCGGATTGTGCGAAGGCTTGGTTAAAGCCCTCGCGCAGTCGCGCACCCAACCCATTCACTCGTTCAGCTTCGGCGGGTGTAAATGCTCGCATGGCGGCCAAGCCAGCGGCCATAGTAAGTGCATTACCACTGAAGGTGCTCGCATGCATAACTGGATTTGACTGCGTGGGACTGAAAAGCTGCATCAACTCTCGTTTGCCGCCTACAGCACCCACAGGCAAACCGCCGCCTATGATCTTGCCCATACAGGTGAGATCGGGTGTTACCCCATAGTTCGCCTGGGCACCCCCACCGGAAAGGCGAAGGGTGATGACCTCATCAAAAATCAAAATGGCGCCACATGCGGTGGCCTCCGTCCGCAACGTTTCTAGAAATTCCCGCGTTGCCGGAATCATGCCCATCGAACCCAGCATGGGTTCAACAATGACAGCTGCCAGCTCAGAACCATGCTCCGCAATCAGCCGCTTAGCTATCGCAGGCTCGTTGTAGGGACACACAACGGTATCGTTGAGCACGCTTGCAGGAAAGCTCGCATCCACTGGCATCGAATTTGGCGCCTCGAGGTCCCCCCGCGCCTCGCCATGAGGAACCAGGCTGACCTCAGCGAGCTCGTAACTGCCGTGATAGCCGCCTTCCATCTTCATGATTTTTTGACGACCTGTGGCCGCGCGGGCGCAACGAATGGCCATCTGTGTGCCTTCTGTGCCTGAACTGGTGAATCGCATCTGTTCCAGCGAAGGTACGCGGCCCACGATGAGTTCACCCAACGCTATCTGCTCTTCATTGGGTGCTGCGTATGCCGTGCCTTTGGCCGCTTGCGTCTGCACCGCTGTCACCACATCCGGATGGGCGTGCCCATGGATGAGCGAGGTGAAGTTGTTCATGAAATCCAGAATTTCATGCCCATCAACGTCGGTGAGGCGACACCCCGCGGCCGACTCCATGATGAGTGAATAGGGTGCATAGTGAGCGCTTGAACGGGTATCTCCCCCAGGAAACACCGTCTCCGCACGGGAGAACTTGGCGGCGGAGTTGGGACTGAATTCCCGGTACCGTGTAATCAACGGATGTTCGCTCATATCCCTCTCCCCTGTTTCCCTTCTCCCCCGTTTGTTCGCTACCCGTTAATCAGTAGCCCAGCACTCGCGCGTACCGATCACGGTGGTAAGCCTGATTGCCATACAGAGATTCAAGTACCCGGGCTCTTTTCAGATAAAAACCGGCATCAAACTCGTCGGTCATGCCGATGCCACCGTGTATCTGAATCAGCTGGTTGGACATTTCGTGCAGAAATTCACCGACACGTGCTTTGGAAAGACTGGCCATCTCCGGCACGTTGTCCGCGCCCGCGTCGATCGCCTGAAGGGCCGCTTCAGCACAACTGCGGGAAAGCTCCATATTCGAGAAAAGTCCCGCCGCCCGATGACCCAGCGCCTGGAACGAGCCGATTACCCGCCCAAACTGTTCGCGGGTTTTCAGGTATTCGAGCGTCATATCAAAAGCCTGAGCCGCAGTACCCATCATTTCGGCACCGATACCTGCTCGGGCTCGGTCGAGAATCTGCTCAAGGAGCGCATGCCCTTGATCAACTTCGCCCAGCACCTGACCACCAGACACGCGCACGTTGGCAAGCTCAATGTTTGCATAGCCACGGCTGTCGACCGTGTGCAGCGCCTCACGCGAAACCCCTTCGGTCGCGCCATCAACCAGAAACAGGGTGAGCCCGGATTCATCTGTCTGCGCACCGCTGGTACGGGCAACAACAAGAAAAGTGGTCGCCGCAAGTCCTTCAACTACAAAACTCTTGGTACCGTTCAGCACATAGTCTTCGCCGTCTGCACTCGCAGAAGTCGAGACATCGCTGGGTGCGTGCCGCGGACCTTCATCGGACGCCAGCGTGAGGATCTCGGTACCATCAACCACCTTGGGTAAATACTCGGCCTGCTGGGCTTCAGTGCCGCCAAGGACAAGACCAGATGCCCCCACTAAGGCGGAAGTGAACAGCGGGGATGCCGTCAACTGTCGCCCCAGTTCTTCCAGCACCACGCCAAAGGTGAGATAGCCCAGATCTGAACCCCCATGTTGTTCGGGCACGATGATGCCTGTCCAACCCATCTCCACGATGGACTGCCATGTGGTGTCGACAAAGCGGTTTTCAACACCGCTGTCCCGCATTTCGCGGAATTTCAGAACCGGTGCCTGTTCGGTTGCCCAGGCTTTCGCCTGGTCCTTGAGAATTGATTGTTCTTCTGTAAGCGCTGCCATTTCTGTACTTCCAGTTAGTTCTTGTGCTTAATTTTTCTGGGTCGTTTCCGGGAGTCCCAGAATGTTTTTCGAGATGATGTTGTTCTGCACCTCAAACGATCCGCCGTAGATGGAAATGGCTTTGCCCCACAACCAGTCTCGAACACTGGTGAGCTCTTCCTCGGAAAACTGTGCGCCATCCCAGCCGAGGCCCTGACTACCCATAATCTCAAGCGTCAGTTCCGCTTTGTCCTGGGCAACTTTAGTGGCCGAATTTTTCAGAATGGACGCTGCTGCGCTGACCTTGACCTGCCCTTTGGCTTCCGCGGTGATGCGGCCAATCGTCAGGCCATGCGCCTGCGCGTCCATCAGGTGATTGGTGATGCGTGTACGCAGGTCACTGTCAGCAAGACGTCCTTCTTCGTCCTCTCCCACGTAACGCTTGGCCACATCCTGAATGCCTTCAGCTTTGGCACTTGAAGACCGCGCCTGGGTCTGACTCTGCCGTTCGTGTTGTAAGAGACGCTTCACCACGTTCCAGCCGTCATTGAGATCGCCAAGCAGGTCCGCTTTTTCTGCGCGCGCATCGTTGAAATAGGTTTCACAGAACGGTGATGCGCCCGAAAGCAATTTGATCGGCCGTGTTTCCACACCTTCCTGATCCATCGGCAACATCACGAAGCTGATGCCATCATGTTTTTTCACATCCGGATCCGTCCGCACCAGGGCGCCACACCACTGTGAAACATCGGCACCCGATGTCCAGATCTTCTGACCATTCAGAACAAAGGCATCGCCTTCATCCACTGCCCGCGTGGACAATGACGCAAGGTCAGAACCGGCATTCGGCTCGGACAAGCCTAGACACCATTTAATTTCACCACTGGCGATGCCCGGCAGATGGCGCTCTTTCTGATCGTCGGTGCCGTACTCCAGCACCGTAGGACCCACCATGGTCACACCCATGCCAGCGAGTAACGGAATCGGGTTGTATCCACCCGCTTTGGCGATTTCCTGCGAGATAATCTTCGCCTGCGGGTGCGTCAGTCCCGCACCGCCGTACTCTGTTGGCCATGTCGGGGCACCCCAACCCTGCTCAGCCAAACGCTGGCGCCACAGCTCCAGATCCGGAGACAGTGGCTCACCACCACTTTCTTCTCCACCGGGTGACTGATTAGCGAGAGATTTCGGAAAATTCTCTTCAACCCAACTCGCTACTTCAGCGCGAAATGCATCATCTGACATGCGTTAAATCCTGCTCATGGGAAACCGCACATGATACCCCAAAAAGACCCTGCCGGTTTACACAGGCCTGCGGATTGGGCAAAGATGATGCCGACGATATACCCCTGGACAACAGAGAATAGGAAGGCGCATGCAGATGGATACACAAGATCAAGTCGCACTCATCGTCGGCGGTGGTCCTGGCACCAGTGCCAGCTGCGCGCGATTGTTTGCCGCGCAAGGCATGAAAGTGGCCATGGCAGCACGCACCCCTGACAAAGATGTGTTGGTACAACTGGCCGCCGAGATTGATGCAAAAATCTACGGTTGCGACGCAGCGGATCCCGATTCCGTCGCAAATCTGTTCGACAACGTGAACTCCGATCTCGGTTGTCCAGATCTCGTGGTCCACAACATCGACGGACGCATGCCGGACATCTTCAGAAAAGAGATTACTGAAGCCGATCCGGAACTTGCCCTCGCCGTCCTGAAAAACTCTGCCTTCAGCGCCTTTCTGGTTGGTCAACAAGCCGCTCGACACATGCTCGGCCGAGACCCGAACGCACATGGCGTGCGCGGCTCAATCATCTATACAAACGCAAGTGCGGCATTTAAGGGCTATCCGAAAAGCGGTGCGTTTGCGATGGCTTCTCATGGCAAATCAGGTCTCGCACAGAGCATGGCGCGTGAGCTTATGCCGCAAGGTATACATGTGGCTCACGTTCCGATCGACGCGGCCATTGGCTGGACCCGCGAAGACGGCAAGCGCGCACATTGGGCAGCTGGCGAAAGTCAGGATGACAATATGGCTGATCCTGAAGCAATTGCAGAGTTTTACCTGCACATGCATCGCCAGCCTCGATCGACATGGGCATTTGAAGCGGTGTTACGCCCTTGGGTTGAGAACTGGTAGCTCGATCAGGCATCAGCGACCTTTGGTTCACCCAGCCCGCATCATGCGCACATCGCGCACGCACAACACCAAAGCCGTCGGCACAATGACCAAAGCCGCCGAGATCAACAACGTCGAACGTGCGCCAATCACCTCGTAAAGGTACCCCGCTACCACAATACCGAGCGGTGCAAGGATGATAGAGCCAAGGTGATCGTAGGCTGATACCCGCGACAACATTTCTCCAGGAATCTTGGTTTGCAGAGTTGTGTACCACAACACACCAAATATCTGCCCGGTGAACCCACTGATGAACGCGGCGATTGCAACGATGGGGACCGCAAACGGCACCGAGAGCGTCAGCGATACACCCGAAAAGAAGAAGACCAGAATGGTTGCCACACGCATTGGGTGCTGCGGCCTGACTTTTATAGCCGTCAAACCGCCGAGCAGCGTCCCGACGCCGAACGCGGATGCAATAACACCCCAACCCAGTGCGCCCGACAGCTGGTCGCGCATCACCGCTGGGCCCAGCAATCCAAACACCGCTTCAAAAGCCGCTACGATAAGCGAAAACTGGATGACTATAGCCCATAGCCACGTATGCGACGTGAACTCCTGCCAGCCGAGGGCCAGGTCCTGGAAAAACGACGCCGCTTCTGGTTTACGTTGTGGTTTTGGTTTGGTGGAAAAGATCAGTAGCGCCGACAAACCAAAGGTGAGCGCATCTATTGCCAGAGTCAGCCCTGCACCAACGCTTGCCACCAACACGCCACCGATCGCGGCACCCATGGAAAGAGCAAGATTGCGGGCAGTGCCCAATAGTGCGTTTGTGGATTGCAGCTCTTCTTTTTCCACCAGTTGAATGATGAAACCCTGTGTCGCTGGTGCATGGAACGCGAGCGCAATGCCGTTCACCAGCATAAATAGTGTCAAGAGTGGAACCGTGGCGGTGCCACTCATGAAGAGAAACGCCATGATTGCTTGAGCGCTCATCGCGGTGACCTCCGCAACCACAATCACTTTACGTCGCGATACTCTGTCGGCAACGACACCACCCGCTAGGAGCACAAAAATAGAGGCCAGTGTGGGTGCCGCAATGACGATGGCTGCGTCCTGGGTAGATCCGGTGAGTTCCAACACGCCGAACGCCATAGCGATGGGTGCCATGGCCGTACCGGAGTATGTGATCAGATAGGCAATAAAGACCCGAGCGACGTTGCCGTTCTTAAGAAGCCCTATGCCCGCCCGCAGGCTTGTATCAGTCAAACTTTTCGATCAGAGCCCAAGAATGGACTTGGCGACAATGTTGCGCTGAATCTCCGCAGATCCACCTGCAATCGTACGCATGCGATTGCTTAGATACGTCGGCATCATTGTCACAGCCTCATCGGGTCCTATGGGCGCATCTTTCGTGACAAACAGCGCTTCCGGCTGGAAAGGCACGCCGTAAAAAGCAGCAACTTCTACACCCAGCAGGTCCGCTTTCTGCAGAATCTCAGACCCCGCCGCATTCAACACCGAACTGACCGCCCCGGGACTGTTGCCAGCACTCAACTCGGCGAGAACACGCTGTTCAGACGCTTCCATGGCTTCCGCATGTACTTCAAGCTCACTGATGGATTGGCGAATATGCGCATCATCTTGTAGCGATTCACCATCGGCTCTGGTCAAGGCTGCCAGCGACTCAATTTTCTGGATGATTCGACGGAGTTCCACCGACGACATACTGAAGCGCTCGAATTCGAGCAGGTATTTCGCCACCGTCCAACCGTCGTTTTCTTTACCCACGCGATTCGCTTTGGGCACACGTACATCTTCAAAAAACACCTGGTTGAGCTCATGCACGCCTTCCAGGTTGATGATCGGCCGCACACTGATACCGGGCGTATCCATATCGATAAGCAGGAAGGATATGCCCTGCTGTACCTTACCCTCCGTGGAGGTACGCACCAGCGCAAACATCATGTTCGAATGCTGTGCGTAGCTGGTCCATATTTTGGTGCCATTCACGATGTAATCATCACCATCGGCCACCGCCATCGTCTTAAGCGACGCAAGGTCAGAGCCTGAGCCAGGTTCGGAATATCCCTGACACCAGCGATCCTCCCCACTGCAGGATGCGGGGCAGGTAGTAGGCCTTCTGCTCATCAGTGCCGTGTCCGGATCAACATCGGTCCACACATCTTGAGCCCCATGGGAATCAGACCAGGTGTCTGGGCGCGAGCGCACTCCTGCGCAAAAATATAGCGCTGTGTGAGCGTCCAATCGGTGCCACCGTATTCCACCGGCCAGTCAGGTGCCGCCCAGCCTTTACTGTGCAGAATCTTCTGCCAACCCATCGATGACTCAATTTCCTGCCAAATACTGGTGCGCTTTGCCCCCGCTTCAGCCAGTTCCGGCGTCAGCGACTCGGCGAGAAATGTTCTGACTTCTTCCTGAAACGCCTGGTCTTCTGCAGATAAATCCACGCCCCCTCCTATTCTCAGCTTCTACCGATTTAAGCGCGAGGCAGCCAGACTTCGCAACGTTTTTTCATGATCACCCACAATACGGAGCACAATGTGGCTTGCACCGGCGGCCTCAAAACCGGCAATAAACTCCATTACCTCGTCCACCGTACCCCCGCAACAAGCTTGGAAACGACGCATGATCTCACCCGGCATTTGGTAATAATCCGTCAGATAATTCTCAATGTTCGCCTCTGCCTCCGCCGCATTGTCACCGACCGCAACGGTCAGATAGATAGCTGTCGTGAGCGGATCACGACCCTGTTTAGCGGTCTCTTCACTGAACAGTGCCTGCTGTTCAGTAAAGGTTTCCAAGTTTGGACCAATCGGAAACCAGCCTTCGTAGCGTTTGGCGGCGCGGGCAATACCCTGAGGCACGCTACTCGCTAACCACAACGGCGGACCACCTTCCCGAAAGGGTGTCGGTGCAAGCGAGCCACGCACTTCCCATCTGCCGTCCCAGGTGACTTCATCCCCCTGCCAGAGCGCACGACACAAATCCCAGCCTTCCATGAAGCGCCCCAGACGGGCGTCAAACGGCACGCCCGCAGCCTTAAATTCAGATCTTATCGCGGGATTGTCCGCAGCAATTCCCGCGCCCACCACAAGCTTGCCCTCACTGAGCTGATCGACAGTCGCCAATTGCTGGGCAAGTACAACCGGATTGCGGAGCGCCGGTAGAAGCACGGCGGTGCCTATGGTCAGTTCCGGCACGGCCGCCGTCACGCCCGCTAACAGAGTGACAGGATCATGTCGCGGTCGGGCCAGTAAAGAGTCCCCCACCCACACGGATTCAAAACCAAGATCCCTCGCGAGTCTGGCTCGGTCCAAAAAGAGCCCGGTATCCATCGACCCACTCATCACCTGCTCTCGCGTCGGCAACAGATATCCCCACTCGCTCATGCCGTTCTCCCCTTGAATTAACTTATGCCTAATCGGAGATTCTGCCGAAGTTGATCCTCGGTTACACTCGTTGAACTCAAAGATTATGGAGCCCGAACAGATGACTGAAGAGTACGTACCACCGAAGGTCTGGGAGTGGAACAAAGAAAGCGGCGGACGGTTTGCCAACATCAACCGTCCCATTTCCGGCGCCACACACGAAGAGGAATTGCCTGTTGGCGAACACGCCCTGCAACTCCACTCATTGGCAACACCCAACGGCGTGAAAGTCACCATCATGTTGGAAGAGTTGTTAGAGCTCGGTGTGACGGAAGCAGAGTACGATGCTTACACCATCAACATCGGTGAAGGAAAGCAGTTTGGCAGCGGTTTTGTCGCGATTAATCCAAACAGCAAAATTCCTGCGCTTGCCGATCGCAGCACCAATCCTCCGACAAGGATTTTCGAATCAGGCGCCATTCTTATCTACCTGGCAGAGAAGTTCGGGCACTTCTATCCAACCGATCCCGCGCAGCGCGCCGAGTGTCTGTCCTGGCTCATGTGGCAGATGGGCAGTGCTCCATATCTCGGCGGGGGATTTGGTCACTTTTATGCCTACGCACCGATGAAGATTGAGTACTGCATCGACCGCTATGCCATGGAAGTTAAGCGCCTGGTGGACGTGCTGGATAAACATCTGGCCGACAACGAGTATCTCTGTGGTGACGAGTACACCATCGCGGATATGGCGAACTACGCCTGGTGGGGTGCGCTGGTATTGCACAACATCTACGACGCTTCAGAGTTTCTGCAGGTAGATAGCTACACGAACGTAGTGCGTTGGGCGAAAGCCATCGAAGCACGACCGGCAGTAGAACGCGGTCGCCGGGTGAATCGTCCCTGGGGCCCTGAAGAAACTCGCGTGGTCGAACGCCACAGCGCCGCCGACTTCAAATAGTTTTCGGCGCTTCAGGCGAAGCGAAAGCGATTCTCGACCCGTTCTACGGCGTGCGCTGACTCGACATTGATGAGGTTGCCACCTCCAAGCTCGGTCAGCGCATCGCTCACCCTTTGCCGGTCTGCACTCTCCAGACTCCGATACCAATTCAGCGAGCGCTGCAGCAGCCAGATATTCAGTACCGAAAACGGAATCTCCCTGCCTTCAACTTTCTGCACGATCATAGGCTGGTCGTCCTCATGGATCAGCGCACCGGCGACAGCACCGCGCTCTACCACATAGGCGTTAAACGCCTGGGCTTCGTCAAAAAAGCGAGCCCCGGTTAACTCCAGCAGATACGCTAATACAGGTTTGAAACTGTCGGGCAGTGCATCATCGGGTTCGTAGCTGATCGCACGCTCCGGAAATTCCGGCGATTGAATCTCTGGCGTGAACATATGTTCCACCCAGCGGAACACACGGGGCGCATTTTTCTGCATAAAGTGCAGTGGCACCGGGTCTCGACCCATGTGGGCGTGGAGCGCACCCATGATCGCATAGTCGGCAATACTCGGATGGCCGCCCAACATGAAGGGGTGATATTGAAAGTGTTGTTCCAGTACATCCAACAAGCCTTTGAACTGAGACTCCATCTCCGCGAGAAGCTCATTGTCGTACTTAATATTGCCTCGGCTCAGCATGCGATCAGCTATCAAGTTGCCGTAGTGGAGCAGTTCCTCATCACTGCCCTGCGGTTTGAAAGAACGCCCAAAATCCATCTTTACAAAATGGAGGTTGTCCTCATGAAACCAGCGGTATTGCCAGGCAAGTCGCACAAGGCCTTCGCTGGCGAGAAGTTCCATGAGATGCGCCGCCGTCCGTTGCAATGGGGTTACAGGCAATGCGGGAACGTCGGGGAATCGAGCTTCCAACAGATCGAAGATCGCCGTGCTGTCCTGCACAACCTCACCTTCGGGTGTCTCCAACTGTGGGATTCGGTGACTGCCCGACTTCGGTCTGACAAAGTTTCGAAAGCGCGGATCGCTGGGCAGCCGCTCTAGAAAAGGAATACCTTTCTTGCGCAGATAAGCCCGCGACTTGGCGGTGTAATAGGAGGCATAAGACCCGTACAGGATGTAGTGTTCGGTCACTGATTGCGCTCCAATCGATTGAGGAACTCCCGCGGATCGCCGTTTTCGAACAAACCGACCATGCCGGAGCCGAAGCGACCACCATCATGGGCTTTTAAACCCACCAGGTCCTGCACCTCGCGCGGCAGTTCCGCAACACGCTCCAACGAGATATTCAGCAGGTTGTTTTCAACCGGACGCAGCCAGCCCGCACAATAGGAGATCGACAGTGCTCGACGTGGGCCGTTGGACTTATTTTCACCACCACCGTGCAACAGATCCCCCCGAAACAGCACCGCATCCCCCGGCGCCATGACGGCCTGGAGAAATTCGTCTGTTTCAGCCCTCTGCTCCTGAGCCCAACGCCAACTGCCTGGTACAATATGCGTGGCGCCGTTGTCTTCTGTGAAATCGCTTAAAGCAATAATCGCATTCACAACAAAGGGCACTTCACCGCGCGGCATGGGCCAGGAGTCTGTATCTCTGTGCAGCAACTGTTTGGCTTCGCCAGGTTGAATCTGAATGACTTCTGCAGCACTCAGCAGAACGGAATCCGCAATATCCGTCATGGATGCTTCAGCCCAGTGCACCAGGTCTGTATGGCCAATCAACTCCGTTACAGCGGGCACCTTATCTATCAGGCCATGCAAGCGCAGCGTCTGATGCCCGAGAAAATTGTCGTACTGCGCGGAGCCTGTATCGGGTAGTCCAACCCCAGGGTTCGCGGACACATAGGCATCGAGCGCGGCGTTGAGCTCGTCGACGTCGACAAATCCCTTGAGGATTACAGCGCCTGCATCGGCCATTTCCAGGTTGATCGCCGACCAGTCATAGACCGGTGAAAATTGTGCAAGTCTCAGCATCAATCAGCCTGGTGATATTTCTGTATCGCCCGGTTCGCGGATGGGCATCATGAACTTCTGCCAAAGCGTGGGCTCGGTTGGACCGCTACCCGCTTCTGCAATTGTCGCGTCGTTAAATGTGCCAAAGACGCGATCCCAGATAATGGCCGAACATCCGTAGTTGGTGTTGCTCTCAGCAAGGTCCGCAGAGTGATGGCAAATGTGATACTTGTTCGTTGTGAAAAACAGTCCAATGCCTTTCGTGTTCAGCGCTATGTTTGAATGAGCAATAGATGCCTGCGTTGCAGCGAGTATGGCAGAGCCTGCCGCTGCGATACCCACACCGAAGGTGAGTTCTATCAACGCTGCTGGGAGTACCAGCCAGAAGAGCTCAAGAGGGTGATTCAGTCCGAAGTTCAACGCCCCCAGCTTCTTGAACGAATGGTGTGCGCCATGTCCCGAAAGGCGCCAGAGAAAGTACCAGCGATGTTCTGCCCGATGCATCCAATACCAGATGAATTCGCTCGCAAAAAACACCATCAGAAGTTGTATCAGAACCGGCCAGTGATGGGGCCATATGTCGAGACTGAGTGATTGCCTGAGCGCCATCAACGGACCCGCGAGATACTCCGCATACAGACCCGCGACCACAACCGTACCTGAAGTCAGCACAAGTACAAGCAGCACGTTGATGGTTTTCTGCTTGGCACGAATCACCCAATCCGGTCGTGCGGGCATGTAGTGTTCGATAAAGCCCAACAAGACTTGCGCAAACAGCAGCGTCAGCGGAGCTGCAATCTCAGAAGGATAAAGCGTCCAGTAGGCAATCACCGCAACAATCAGGAACGGTTGTAGCCCGTAGAAGATGATTCGCCGTAGACTAGACACATCTACCTCTTGACACAAAGAGCCCCATCATGATTCGTTTAGATTCAGAAGAAAAGCGCCGTTGGACGTGGCCTCACCTTGTCTGCGGCACCATGCTGGTCATGGTTCTGGGGTGTGCACCTCCACAGCACTCTGACCTGAGGACGGCAGAGGTGTTCATCGACGCTTTCTACAGCTGGGATTCAATTTCGCTGGAAGCCCTGCTTTCTCCGGGGGAACATGCCGATCAGATGCTGTACTACCAGGGTTGGGCTAAAGGGGCGAACTACAAAATTCTGGAACGTAAACCGTGCACGTTTGTCGAGGCAGAAATCAGCTGCGCCATCACAGTCACCGATGATTTTGGCAGCCAGTTGGATTACACCGCCACCGATACGTTCTACTTCCAGATAAAGGACGGACGCATCCATGCAGCACGGTTCGAGTCCAACGACCCGCCGCTATTCGAAGAGATCATACAGTGGATGATGGCGACAAAACCCGAAGTGCTGGCGGGGCCTTGTCAGGGCCTGTTCGCAGATGGGGAAACACCCGACGACTGCGCCAGAGCCGTGACCACCGGGATCAAGGAGTATCTCGCTACAAAATCTGAGACTTAGCCCGTCTGAAAGAGCTTGGGCAGATCTTCGTCGCTGGTTTCCAGCAGCGTGTCCACCCATTGGTGGAAACGCTGGCCACCGCCTTCGTTCTTGCCGAACAGCACATGGTCCCGCGCACCCACGTTGAGGTTTTTCTGCAGTGCTATGCCCGTCGCATAGTCCTCTTCCTGCACAACGTACTTCAGAAACTCGAACTGTTCGGCGGCCTCTTTCTGCAGCTGCTCTGTGTCCGGCTCTTTTTCCATCAGGAATATCTGGTTGGTATAGGACGTCTCAGGTGTGTCACCCGGGAAGAGCTGGGACAGCATGATGGACCGCCCACCGCCGCCGAATGTGGCAATGGAGATATGCGGGAAAATGGTCCACACCCCGGCCAGCAGGCCCTCGATAGGCCAAGCGTCCTCATCCTTACCTTCAAACTCTTCCCAGCTGGTTTCGGGTCGACCGAGGTGGGTATGCGGACCCCAGCTATAGAAGTTGGCCTGATTGCCTATTTCTGTGCCGAATGTATTCCTGTGCAGAATGGGCAGGTGGTAGTAGTCGAGGTAGCCATCATAGGCCACCTTCCAGTTGGGTCCCTCTACACGCTGCGTGTGCTGATGGTGCCAGGTTTCGAGACCGAAGTTTTCCAACAGACCATCGTAGCCAGAGAGGAACTCGTTGATATCAAGCGTCGAGTCAGGATTGACGGTCACCCAGATAATGCCGGCCTTTTCAAGGCACGGTAACTCCGTCAAGCCATAACAGGATTTGTCGATCTCACCGAAATCCCCTTCAGAATAGACCGCCACCAGGTCACCGTCGGGGCTGTAGGTCCAGGCGTGATACGGACACGTGAACTTGTGTGCCGTACCCTTGCCGTCTTCAACGAGGCGCGCGCCACGATGGCTGCACATGTTGACGTAGGCCTTTACCTCACCGCTGCGCGTGCGCGTGATGAGCACCTGCACGCCGACAGCGACCATCGCTTTGTAGTCGCCAACGTTGGGTAACTCAGCCGTCGCCGCCAGAACCAACGGCATCCGTCGAAAAATTTTCTCCACTTCATTGTCGAAGCGAGTCTGGTCGAAGTAGTTTTCTACCGGAACTTTGTGGATCCCTTCCGCCTGATCCAGTGTCCCGGCACGACCGTGCTCAAGGTCTTTGAGTGCTATATCTATGAGTTGCTGTTTCGACACAATTCAATCTCCGTGATTCTCAAGAAAGAAAACTACTTCAACCCCAAACGACGCCCTATTCGAACAGTTCGCCGCCGCACGCCGCTGCGGTTGTACCATCACGCTCAAACGCCTTGATAACGTTCGCGCCTGTACGCCAGCGGTGTACTTCGTCCGGTCCGTCAACCAGACGCTGGGAGCGAATACCCGTGTACCAGCGCGCCAGCGGCGTGTCATGGCTGTAACCAAGCGCACCATGCAATTGCAGTGCGGTATCGACAACCTGATGCACCATGTTGGCCAGGAACACTTTAGCAATTCCGTTCTCCTGGCGCAGGTCCATGCCGTTCTCCGCCTTATAGGCAATATGCATCAGCATCAGGCGCGCCTTATAAATTTCGGCAGCACAATCCGCCATCATCCAGCGTACACCCTGGCGGTCGGCCAGACGTTTGCCAAAAGTTTCCCTGTTGGTGACATGCTGTGCCGCTAGATCGAGGGCACGCTGCGCCATCGCAACGTTGTGCATCCCATGTCGCAAGCGGCCATACGCCAGGCGATGCTGCCCCATATTGAAGCCTTGCCCCCGACCACCGAGGATGTTGTCACGTGGCACCCGCAGATTTTCGATCTTGATTTCTGAATGTGATCCACCCAGTTTTAAACCAAGGTCCGTGTGCGGCTGCATGGTTTCAATGTTGCGCACAATCTCATAACCGGGATTGGGCAATTCAACAATAAAGGTGCTGTACTGCTCGTGACGGGGAGCATCGGGATCAGTTTTTGCCATGACCACCGCGATATCGGCCACACTGGCTGACGAGCTGAACCACTTCTCACCGTTCAGCACCCACTCATCACCTTCAAGTACAGCGGTGGTCTGCATACCAGTTGCATCTGCTCCAGCCGCTTTTTCCGTCATGGAATAGCAGATGCGTTTCTCACCGTTGAGCAACGGCTTGAGGAAGCGTTCCTTCTGATCGTCTGTTCCGTGCTCAAGCAGGGTCAGCATGGTCGCGTCATCAGGTCCTTGCGTGTTGAGCGATAGTGCGCCCAGGAAGCTTTCACCCAGTTCCATCTGAACCAGAGCATTGGCCAGCGGACGCAGTCCCATACCGCCGTGCTCTTCGGGTATGAAGGGACACCAGAGTCCCTGGCTGCGCGCCTTTTCGCGCAATCCTGCCAGCACTTCTTCAAAATTGTCTGCAGTGCAGATCTCTTCAGCCGGGTGACATTCGCTGCGTACAAAGTCGCGCACTTTGTTGCGCACGGCCTTGGTCTCTTCTGGAATGGTAAAGTCGATCATTGTTTCCCCTTTCTAGTGTTTGCCTAAGTGTTTGGTGTTCTCAAAATTCTTACGCCTGACGCCACCACGCCACGCCGTCATCATCATCTTCCACGGTCAACATGCGCCTCTCCAGCGCACAGTGCAAGTGCGCGATGGATTCGCCCGTCGCAGGAAAAAAACTCATATCCGTGATCTTGCTTTTGAAGAGTGCTGGAAACACATCCACAGCACGTCTCGGCTCAGCGCAGAGATCGTAAAGCTTTTCCAGCGCCACTTCATGCCAATCGATCAAAGCCGTCAGCCGTTCATGCACCCCTTCATAAAGGCTTTCATGTGCCGGTAGCACCAACAAATCCGGCGGTAGCAACTCTCGAAAACGCCCGCATGAATTTATGAAATCCCGCAACGGATTAGCATTAGGTTCGGACGGCTGCACGCTCACATTCGGCGTGATCTTCGGCAACAGCTGATCACCGCCGATGATGATCTTGAGTTCGGGACAATATAGGCACACGTGTTCGGGCGCATGCCCGTGGCCGATGACCGCGCGCCATTCGCGGCCGCCAATGTCCAGATACTGCCCCTCAGTAATGCGCCGATACCCTGCGGGTAGAGGTGAAATGTTAGCGCCAAACTGACCGAACCGCTGTCGGTACCGGTCCAGCCGCTCCTCGGTAAAACCCGCACGGCGGTAAAAGCGGATCGCATCTTCCGGAACATCGGAAGGGCCATCCGCTGCCATCACCTTACACATGAAGAAATCACTGCGTGACATCCACAGATCGCAGTCCCACTCGTTGGTAATCCAACCCGCCAGACCCGTGTGATCTGAATGCAGGTGCGTGGCGATCACACGGGTGACCGGTTTGCCATCCAGGTGGTTGGCAAAAATATTCCGCCAGCAATCCTGCACGTCGTCACGACGAAGCCCCGTGTCAACGATGGTCCAGCCGTCATAGTCTCGCAGCACCCAGACATTGATGTGGTTCAGACGACCGCCCATCGGCATACGCGCCCAATAGACACCGTCGGCGACTTCAGTTACCTCGCCTTTGCCCGGTACCTGATCCTCGAATCGGTAACGTAGCGGGTCAAAACCCCGCTTCGACATGTTGTCGACCATAAAAATTCCTAAAGAGTATCTTCTTAAAGAGTTTCTTCTCGCGCCCACAGAGCATGGGCCATGACACCCACATCCGACTCAATCGCCTCTAGCGCATCCAGGATGAGGTCCTCACGGAAACGGCGTCCGATGATCTGCACACTGCTGGGCACGCCATTGGCATACCCTGCGGATATGGTACCCGCCGGAAGTCCCAGATAGTTGATGCCGAAGCTGTAGATGGCCCCATCGAACATATCCTTCAGGCCGGCTCTGGTTTCATCGTAGTCATAAGGATACGTCGGCAACATGAGGAACGGGCTTAACACCAACGGATATTGATCCAGGAAGACCGTCCATTCCCGCACCATGCGGGTGCGCTCGGCGATGCCGAAGAAATAGCCCTCCAGATCCACCATCTCAGAAATGGCATAAAAGTCTTCAAATATCTGCTGAATGGTGTCGCTACCGTGGGCCTCGGCAAGTGGCCCCAGCGTCTTCTGGATTTCGAGGATTGCCACACTGAACCAACCTTTTGCTGGTTCGGTAATCGGCGGTGGCTCCACCTCGTCCACGATGTAGCCCTGGGTGCGCAGTATGTCAGCGGCGCGCTCCAGGTTTTCGACAATCTCGGGCGCGATTGGATAGCCATGACTGTTTTTTGTGTAAGCCACACGAATCGGTCCATCCAGGGGTGGTCCATCAAGCGCTCTTATGTTTAGAGGAAGGGGTACATGCCACGGATCTCTTGGATCGTGACGAATCGCGCTCGCGAGACCCAACCGGACATCCCTCACTTCCCTGCAGATAACGCCCTGCACTGACATCAACTGCGCCAACATACCGCGCTCAGCGGTTGCCGACGGGTTGAACGCAGGGACGCGACCCATACCCGGTTTGACCGACGTGACGCCACACGTGGCGGAAGGAAAGCGCAGGCTGCCACCAATGTCATTACCGTGATGGATAGGCCCAAAGCCCGCTGCAGCTGCGGAACCCGCGCCTCCTGATGATCCGCCAGGGCTCAGTGTTTCGCCCCAGGGGTTATGCGTCAGTCCATACAATGGATTGTCCGTGGTGCCGCGCATGGAAAACTCAGGCGCATTGGTCGTGCCAACGATGATCGCGCCCGCATCCAGCAGGTTCTGTGTAATGGCGGCATTGCCCGGCGCGATAATGCTCTTGAAATCAGGAATACCATTGGACGTAGGCAGACCTTCCACATCCGCGTTGATCTTGATGGTCACCGGCACACCATGTAAGGGTCCGTGATTCTCACCCGCACTGTGTGCTGTGTCAGCGGCCGTTGCCTGCGCGAATGCGGCGTCACGCGTTTGCTCAACGATGGCGTTCAGCTCAGGGTTTTTTGCGTCGATCCGCTCGTAGACCGAAGTACAGGCATCAACAGCACTCCAGTCGCCATTTTGAATCCCTTGAGCCAATTCAACAGCACTCAGCTGCCACAGCGGTGCGCTCATGTTCTTCCTCCCAAGAAGTCAGGCCGCATCTTACCACGAGCGATTTTTCGACTGACTCTTTCCTGACTTTTCTTCACAACTTTTCGGCATACTTGAAGCGCAAAACGATCTAAGGACTTTTAAGCATGGCTGACGACAACGGCTCCATCACAACCAACCTGGCCGATCACGTACTCAATATTCACGTGGATCGTGCGGACAAAATGAACGGCTTCACGCCCGAAATGTTCGATCAGCTGAGCGACGCGGTGACGGAACTGGAAAACATTCCCGATGCCTGGGTTGGAGTGCTGACTTTCGAAGGTAAACACACAACCGCAGGGCTCGACCTACCCCGCTTTGCGGGTTCATTCCGCGACGGCTCTCGTGATGCCGCCGAACAAGATACGCGTGTCGATGCCTTTGCCTTGCGGCGTCGCTGCACCAAACCCATCGTGATGGCCGTCCAAGGCATCTGTTTCACCATCGGGATAGAAATGATGCTGGGTGTAGATATTGTTGTCGCAGCTGAAGGCACACGTTTCTGCCAGATGGAACCCAAACGTGGGCTTGCTGTGTTTGGTGGCGCACATGTGCGTTATGTACAGCGTGCGGGTTGGGGCAACGCGATGTATCACCTGCTGCGGGCAGACGAATTTGACGCCGAACGCGCACGTGAGCTCGGCATGGTTCAGGAAGTGGTGCCGGAGGGTCAGCAGATCAGCCGCGCCAACGAAATTGCAGGAGAGATTACAGCCAATGCGCCGCTGGCCGTGCAGGAAATAAAGCGGGCTGCTGCCATCTACCTGGCAGACGGGGAAGGAGCTGCCTTTGCAGAAATTCCTGCGATGCGGGCCAGAACCGCCGGTTCCGAAGACTTTGCTGAAGGCATGGCTTCATTCATAGAAAAACGTCCCGCAAAATTTCAGGGCAAGTAGGCCCACGCTGCGAGGGAGAAACCATATGGATCTCATACCACTGATTGACCAAACCGCACTGGAACGGGTTCGAAAGCCCCTTGAGGACGCATGGACGCTGCCGCCTGAAAGCTACATCAACGCCGAGATTTTTGATGCTGAGGTAGACAACATCTTTCTCAAGGATTGGATCTGCGTCGGCCACACCAGCCAGATCGCACAGCCCGGAGATTATCGCGCGATTGAAGTGTGTGGACGCCCCATTGTCATCACCCGGGATAACAGCGGCGAGATTCATGCTCTGAGCAACGTCTGCGTGCACAGAGCAATGCCGGTTGCGCAGGGTTGCGGTAATGCGAAAACGCTCACCTGCCCGTATCACTTGTGGTCTTACAACCTGGACGGCACGCTCCGCGGTGCGCCACTCATGGAGGGCGTAAACGACCTTAAATCTTCTACCCCAGGCCTGCCAAAATTACCCGTAGGCATCTACCACGGTTTTGTGTTCGTGAGCTTGACCGCTGGCGCACCCTCTGTGGCAGAGCACTTCGGCTCGCTCACCCAACATCTTTCTGCCTATCCCCTCGAGGACCTTGAGGTTGTGCACACAAGCGAGTGGGATGGAGATTGGAACTGGAAGCTACTGGTCGAGAACTTCATGGAGGCGTATCACCATATCGGACCGCACCGCGATTCTGCCGAGCCATCCTATCCCGCCAAGGGTTCACGATTTTTTGACAACGAAGGTGACCCCTACGCGGTTATCCAGGTACCCGCAGCCGACCATCAGGAATCGACTCTGCCTCCATTTCCGGGTTTAAGCGAAGACCTGATCGGCGAGTTGGTCATTGTCAATGCCTTCCCGACCTTCATGTTCTACACCAATGGATCGCTGCTCGCCTGGTATGAACTGATTCCGCGCGCGCAAAATCAAACGCACCTCAAAATCCATACGATGTTGCATAAAGACGTTGCCGCATCGTTGGATGCAAACGCCACCGAGGGTATTGGCAATATGCTGGCGCACATACATACGGAGGATCTGGCGGTGGTTGAAGGACCGTGGGCCAGTATCTCCTCAGGTGCCGCGACGCAGGGGCGGCTCAGCCTCCTGGAGCAGGCGATCTGGCAGTTGAACCAGATCTGGTCGGAGAAATTAACGGGTTAATCCAGAACGTCGGAACCTATACAAACCCGCGCGGTCTCATGGGGTAACAGATAAGGAGCAACCCATGAAATCATTTATCGCGCGCGGATTGAGCATCGCGGCTTTGAGCAGCCTCATCGTCGCCGCTGCCTACGGCGCTGACCCAAAAATTTATGAAACCAAAAAAGGCGCCATCCGCGGTGCTGACCCCGTCGCCTACTTTTCGCTGCAACCTGGCGACAAGGCGGTCATCGGTAGCGATGAGTTCACCCACGAATGGAACGGCGCCACCTGGAAATTTGCATCCGCAGAAAATCGTGATCTGTTCGCAGCAAATCCTGAACAATACGCGCCCCAATACGGCGGCTATTGCGCGTTCGCTGTTTCACACAACTTTACCAAGTCGGTAAAACCCAACGTTTGGGAAATTGTCGACGGCAAGCTGTACCTCAACTTTAACAAAACGGCTTACCGCAAATGGAAAAAGGATGTCGGTGCGTCTATTGCCCGCGCGGATGGTCATTGGCCAACCGTGCTGACCAGCTGTGAGGAACACAACAACTGCCGCAAAGAGATTGAATAACTTATCCCACATTAAACACTGTAATCTCGCACCGGGTGCCCAGCCGCATGGTCGGGCCCCAGGTGCCGGTGCCTTGATTCACGTATAGATGGGCGCGTCCACATTCAGAAACATATAGCCCTTTGATGTACTCAAACTGACGACGCACCAGCCAATTGAACGGCTTGATCTGTCCATCGTGGGTATGTCCCGAAATCATCAGGTCAACACCATGTTCAGCAGCATGTTCCAAGCCATGGGGGCGGTGATACATCAGCACAGTATACGCGGCGCGATCCACAGCAAGTTTCGGTAACACCTGATCCAATCGGTTGGGATCCGAATGATCGTCAACGCCCACCACCTGAACCCCATCATGAAAAACATCATTCTGACGCAGCACGTTGACTCCCAGATTATTCAGCCGCACCAGAATCTCGTCAAAGTCTTCGTAAAACTCGTGATTGCCGGTACTGAAATATATCGGCTTCCCAAATGCTCGGAGTGCTGCGAGCCGCTCTTCGCTGATCCCCGGCTGGTCGATAAAGTCACCTGTGATACAGAGGAAATCCGGGTTTGCTTCGGCCACCTTGGCAATCACCCGCTCCAGAAAGTCGCTGCTGCGCGAACCTATATGCACGTCCGAGATTTGTGCAAACCTGAGCGGCGTCGCCAGTTTGCCGGACTCAAGTCGCACCTCTTCAATCATCGGCGTCCGCGCGTTGTAGATTCCCCAAACACCGGCGAGAAGCACAATAACAATGACGGCCAGCCCCACAAAAGTGGGCGGGATAAGACCCGACAGAAGGATCAGCTCACCCAAGAGCACAGCACCCAGCAACACCGGACTCACTCCTAACAAGAGATCGCATCCACGGCGTATCCACAGGGCGAGGCTACCCTGCATCTTTCGCAGCCCAATACGTGCGACAAATTGTGAAGCGAATCCACCAATGGCTACCACGTAGACCAACCATACTGGGGATTCGAGCCAGGTCATGGTGCGCCACAACGGGTAGGCGAGGAAAACCGCGCTCAGCACGCTGAGCACAGCAACACCGATGACCATAAAACGGAATGACATAAATTAGTCTAAATTACGTCGAAATCGACGACCACCTTCCGGGAAATCGGATGGGCCTGACAGGTAAGTACGTATCCCTGTTCGACTTCTTCCGTGGAGAGCGCGTGGTTCAGATCCATATCCACCTCGCCTTCGAGCACGCGTGCTTTGCAGGTGGCGCACACGCCACCTTTGCAGGCAAACGGAAGGTCCAACCCGCTGTGCATGGCACCGTCGAGAATGTTCTCACCATCTGCTGTCAGATCAAACGCCACCTCTCGACCGTTTGACCGTACGATCACTTCGGTTGTTAGACCCGCAAACTCACGCGCCCTTGCCTGGTGTTTTTCAATGGCGATACGCGCATCTTCGGGAGATGCAAAAAAGAGTTCGTAGTGAATATGCGCTTCATCTATCCCGGTGGCGCGCAGCCCTCGCGAAACTTCAGAAATCATGCCTTCCGGCCCGCACAGAAAAAATTCATCGAAGCTAACGATATCAATCAGGCGCTGATTCAGCTCGCCACCTTTGCGGTTGTTGATGCGGCCATTCAAGATGGGCGCATCCTGCGTTTCCTGGCTGAAAATATTGATCCACTGCAATCGATCGAGATAGCGGTTTTTAAGCCACAACAATTGTTCACGGAAGATGATGTCACCCGACCGCCGGTTGCCATATAGAAGCGTCACCTGGCTTTGTGGCTCACACGCGAGCACCGTTTTGGCAATTGATATGATAGGGGTGATACCGCTTCCCGCAGCAATCAGCAGGTACTTGCGTGCGCTTTGGGGCTCCACAGCAACGTTGAACTCCCCTTCGGGCGCCATCACTTCCACATCTAAACCCTGTTTGAAGTTTGCGTGTGCATATTCAGAAAACGCACCCCCTTCTATCTTTTTGATCGCCACAGACAATGGCTCGCCGACGGCCGAACAAATCGAATAGCTCCGACGCACTTCTTCACCATCCAGGATCGCTCGAAAAGTGAGGTACTGACCTTGCGTGAACTCAAACTTATCGGCCAGAGATTCGGGTACATCCAGAGTGACATGAAGCGTGCTGTTGGGTTCTTGTGCAACGGCACCGATGGTTAAGGTTTGAAACTGACTCATGACTAAAACTGCTTGAACTGGTCGAACGGCTCCAGACAGCTCCGGCAACGCCACATGGACTTGCACGCGGTGGATCCGAATTCACTGACCAACTCCACGTCATCGCTGTCGCACTGCGGACAAGTCGTCTTACCCGGCGCTGCAACACCCGCTGACCGCAGCCGAGCTCTTGCATCCGCATCCAGCCAGTCCGTCGTCCACACAGGAGTGAGTTGGTGCACAATTCTGACTGCAGCCCAGCCTGCATGGCTTAACGCCGTTTCAATATCCTCGGCAATCTGCCCCATCGCCGGACAGCCCGAATATGTCGGCGTAATGGTGACTTCGACCACCTCTTCGCCGGTTTCTCTGACGACATCTATGTCCTGGAGAATCCCAAGATCCCATATGGACAGCACCGGTAATTCAGGGTCACGCACTTCGTCCAGCAGGTCAAAAAGTTCAGGGTATTCTGATTCAGCACGTCTCTTGTTCAGCTCATACCGCGCCTCCGCCACCAGCGGGATTGTGCGTACGCTGGAACGTGCCTCTGCCATCACCATTCGAGCCCGGGATAAGCACGCTGCATGAACTGCATGTCACCCAACATGTGACCCAGATGCTCTGTGTGTACGCCGCTGCGGCCACCGGTCTGCCGCCATTCATCACCGGGTTGCGCCAGTTCCGCTTCCGCCAGTGTTTTACCAACGTTCTCCCGCCAGGCGGCGTCCAACAGCGACCGATCCACCGCGATGCCCTGTTCGATCAGCGCAGCTTCGAGATCATCACGCTCAAAGAGTTCCGCGACGTAACCCCAACATTCATCGAGTGCATTTTGCGCTCGGTGCTTGCTCTCCTGCGTACCCAGCCCGAGGCGTCGCAGCCACTCCGCACTTCTGCGTAGGTGATACCGCACCTCTTTAAGACTTTTTTGTGCAACTTCGCTGAGGCGCTTGTCCGTCGAGTTGACGAGCTCGGCAAAAAACAGGACCTCATACTCATCGAGCAGGTACTGCCGCACCATGCTGAACGCAAAATCTCCTCGAGGTAGCTCCACGAGGAGGAGATTTCGAAACTCACCGGAATCTCGCGTGAAGGCGAGTTCGTCTTCAGTTCTGCCAGACAATTCGCCCGCATACTGAAGCAGCATGCGGGCCCGGCCGAGGTAATCCAGTCCGACGTTAGCGATGGCGATGTCTTCCTCGAGCATGGGGGCCGCCGCGCACCATTCGCAGAGGCGCTGCGCATGAATCAAGGCATCGTCGCCCAACCGCAGCGTGTATTCGACAAGCTCGCTATCTTTTCCGGAAGCCGCGTTCATTACATGTTGTCCACACCGTCCGGCAGCTCATAGTTCGCTGCATGACGATACGGTTTGTCATCCATTGGGTCGTAAAAAGTCTCCACATCGGATTCCTGCGACGCATGGATATGACGGGATTCCACCACCCAGATACTGGCCCCCTCGCTGCGCCGGATGTAGGTCTCGCGGGCATATTCCAGCGCTTGTTCCGCGTCATAAGCATGCAGACTGCCGACGTGGGTATGATCCAGGCCGCGCTTGCCGCGCACAAATACTTCATAAAGTCGCGTTGTATCACTCACGGTTTTCTCTATTCGCGTTCTTTTCTACTCGCGTAAGCAGCCATCGCCTCTCGCACCCACGCACCTTCATCATGTGCCTGTCTGTGTGTCGCAAGTCGCTGCCGGTTGCAGGGCCCATTGCCATTGATCACCAGCATAAACTCATCCCAGTCGATCTCACCAAAATCGTAGTGTCCGCGCTCTTCGTTCCACTGCAATTCCGGATCGGGAATCTCCAGGCCCAGGATGTCGGCTTGCGCTACGGTCTGGTCAACAAACTTCTGTCGCCCTTCATCGTTACCCATACGCTTTATTTTCCAGAGCGTCGATTGTGCGGAGTGCGCAGATTCGGCGTCATGAGGTCCGAACATCATAAGGGAGGGCCACCACCATCGGTTGAGCGCGTCCTGCGCCATCGCTTTCTGTTCTTCGTTGCCCCGGGCGAGGGTTACCATGATCTGATAACCCTGACGTTGATGAAAACTTTCCTCCTTGCAGATCCTGACCATCGCACGTGCGTAAGGTCCGTAAGATGTGCGCTGCAGGGATACCTGGTTAACGATCGCTGCACCATCGACCAGCCAGCCGATCGCACCGATGTCAGCCCACGTGAGCGAGGGGTAATTAAATATTGATGCGTACTTAGCGCGCCCTTTGTGCAACGCTTCAATCAATTCTTCGCGGGTTACCCCCAGAGTCTCCGTGGCGCTGTAGAGATAAAGCCCATGACCTGCTTCATCCTGAATCTTCGCCAGTAGAATGGCTTTGCGTTCCAACGTGGGTGCTCGGGTCAACCAGTTCCCTTCCGGCTGCATACCGATCACTTCCGAGTGCCCATGCTGTGACATCTGGCGCACAAGATTTTTGCGGTAGGCTTCCGGCATCCAGTCTTTGGGCTCAATGCGTTCTTCCGCCTCTATTTTGGCTTCGAATTCCGCCAGCAATTTGGTATCAAGGTCACTCGCTTCGCTCATACGCTCACGCTCCTTCTCAGTCTGCAAAGTATACCTAACCTTGGATCATCGGGTCTTAAGTGTTTATATGATCACTCATCCACAACCGGAGCGGACGCGTGGAACATCTAGGTATGCATCACCTGGGTCTGGCGACCCATGATATGGAAGCCACACTCGACTTTTATGAAAACACCCTGGGTATGACCCTGCAGGTCGCTGATTTACTGCAACCACAGGCAGGTGGCACCATCCGCCATGCGTTCATCGATCTCGGACACGGGGAGATGATTGCTTTCATGGAGTGCAACGATGTGCCGGGCATCAAACCGGACTTCGATGCAGGTATTAACCGTGGCCTGGGTATCAAGGGCGGCGTCATGCACTTTGCCTTTAAAGCTAAAGACGAAGCCGATCTTGCGGCACGTCAGGAGTACTTACGCGAAAAAGGCGTGGAGGTAACCGACGTAGTGGACCACGGCTGGTGCAAGTCCATTTACTTTCGCGATCCCAACAACCTCCAATTGGAATACTGCACCTTATCCGGTGCGTTGGATCCAGCGCTGGTCAGCGATCGCGAAAGCGAAGGATGGCGGGCCCTGAGCCGCAGCGGATAGCGAACCGCTATCCGGTCAGCACCCTGGTCAGCGGTGTCGGATCGAGGTATTCGTCCATCCTTTGAATTTTGCCATTCACAATCTGACCCACCACACAGGCGTGTGATTCAACCGTCTCACCACCCGGTGGGGTCAGACGCAAAATATGTTGCTGTAAAAACCCGCCCTCAATCTCCTCAAGGCGCAGGACTTCGTATTCAACCTGAGCCTTGCTGCGCATGAAGAGCATCAGCTTTTCATTCTCATCAACGCTCTGGGCGTGGTTATCAAAGTTGTGCCACATCTGTGCGTCTTCCGCCAACACGCTGCGGTAGGTTTCCAGATCCGCCACACGCACTGCATCCAGAAACTTTGTTGCTATCTCTACATTTGTACTCATGCCATTTCCGCCAGACGTTCTTTGAGAGTGGACAGCGCGCCTTTGTTAGCCGCTTTGATCGTATCCATGGTGGGCGCTTCCTGACTGATGTCACCCAATACACTTAACACCACGTGCACATCATCGTGTCCGGGTATCGCGTGCATATCATCCAGCCATCGCTGCACGTTCGGGAAGGGTGAAAAGTCGTAAACGTTGGTAAACCCAGGCTGAAGCTGGCCGATTTCGACATACGCCGCCAGATCTGCAATGGTCACGGCATCACCCGTAATGTACTTGCTCTCCTTCAACCAACCTTCATCCAGTGCTTTCAGCGCGTGGGTCAACGTTGCCTTAGCACCTGCCTGCACAGCTTCAGGAATATTCAGATCCTTTCTGATCTTCGGTGCAACGAGACCGATGGAGGCGTCACGAATGTTGCGATGGTGATAATGCAGGTACCAGTCCACCGCACCCCGCGCTTCAGGATTGCTGGGGTAAACATCATCCCAGCCGTGCACGTTGCAGAGGTAACACATGATCGCGTGCGCTTCTGCCAGCACAAAACCGGTATCTTTGTTCTCTATGCAGGGAATGGTCCCGCCGGGGTTTTTCGCCAGATAGTCCGGATGACGACTACCGTTATCGCCGCTTGAACCGGGATTGATCAGGACCATTTCAAACGGCTGTTTCTTCATCAGCATGAGCCACATCACTGCGCGCACCGGCTGACTGAACGGGACGCCATACAGGGTTATCGGTGATGACATTTAATCTCTCCTCTTGAGCAAAATCGAATCAAAACTTTGTCGTCCGTCAGTTACCCAACAGCTCTGACATAAATTTTTCCTGTGCGGCTACACGTTCCGGGTCTGCCTCTCCGAACGCATCCAGAATCGCAGCGACCCGTTCCTCAACTGAAGCCTTGAGTTCAGGATGCGGAAACAGATACAGAAGGTTGTGCTTTACGCCCTGCACGACAAGGTCGGCGACTTCCTGTGGCTCAATCCCGGTATTCATCGCCAGGTGCATCACCTCACTATGCGCCTGCGCCGCCTCTTCGGCCGTGACATCACTCGGCGCAAAATCATCGGGCCTTGTGCGCTCACTTTCCAGAATCTGCGTGCGCACCATCCCCGGACACAGGACCGAAACCCCGATACCCGCCTCTTCAAGATCTCCACGCAGGCCTTCTGACAAGCCAACCACAGCAAATTTACTGGCGTTGTAAACCCCAAGCCCGGGCGAGGTAATCATCCCGGCCATAGAGGCGGTATTAACAATGTGTCCACCCTCGCCATGCGCCTTCACGCGGTTGATCCAGGTCTGCACACCGTTAATCACACCACCCACGTTAACACCCATGATCCAATCCCAGTCTTCATAGGTGACAGAATCCATCGATCCACCACGGTAAACACCCGCGTTGTTACACACGACATGAACGTTGCCGAACTCAGCTTCTACCTCATCAGCCACCTGCGCGTAGCGGTCTCTGTCGGTAACATCCAGCACCTTCGCTGCCACTTTGGCGTTGCTGCCAGCCAGCTTCTGTTCAGCTTCAGCCAGCGCATCCGCGTCTACATCAGCAATGACAACATTCATACCTTCGTTTAAGAACGCCTGGGCCATTGCAAACCCGATACCGCTGGCACCGCCGGTGACAAAGGCAGTTTTTCCTTCAAGTGATTCCACTTTATCCCTCCCGCATAAGAATATGCGACCATACTAGCCTACTGTCGCCATATCCATGACTAACACGATCGGGTTGCCCCATGAGTTCAGAGCTTTATCCCACAAACGATTTTGAACGTTATCACGCGCACATCTATTTTGATGAAGGCTCACAGTCCCAAGCACGTATGCTCTGCATGGAAGCCTGGCAGAACTGCCACGTGGGCCTGGGGAGATTTCACGAGCGACCTGTGGGTCCACACCCGGACTGGAGTTGTCAGCTGAGTTTTGATGCGGACGAATTCGAGCGGTTGATCCCCTGGCTAGACAGCAATCGAGACGGCCTGAACATTCTGGTGCATCCACTGACAGGTGATGCGCTCGCTGAACACACCACCCATGCTCGTTGGTTGGGCAACCCCCGTGAGTTGAATACCGAGATCTTTGAACCGAAATGACGTCCAAGCCGGTAGCCAGATCATTTCCGTCTCTCGCCCTGAGAGACAGCTTCATCCTTGCAGCCACCGTACTTCTTTGGTTGACCTCACCCCAAGACCACTGGCTGCAATACCTGACCGGTGGTTTGACCGGACTCTGTTTTCTGCTCCTGCACGAGTGGGGACACCTGTACGGTGCTTATCGCACCAGCGCGGTTGTCCGGCCAGGCCCCATCTGGGGGCCATTCCTTTTCGATGCAGACTCCCAGGCGAACTCACGCACCCAGTTCTTGAGTTTGAGCCTGTGGGGGTTTGCTGCCACAGGCGTCATGTTGTGCTTTTTTGCGTTGTGGATGCCCTGGGACCATACCGCAGGGCGGATCAGTTGGTACATCGCTATCACCCTGGCAAGCCTTACGGTCATCATAGAATTTCCGATTGCCTGGCGCGTGTATCGAGGCAAATCTATCCCTCCCGTCGAGATTTATAACCGCCCATAAGTCCACCAGAACTTCCGGTTTTTCAGCGTTGCCAGGGAACCAATCCAGGCGCAAAATGCGCCCCCCAAATCACAGTGCGAGACAACATGGCGCTTCTCATTGGCTGGCGCGAATGGGCCTCTCTCCCGGATCTGGGTGTTGATCGAATCAAGGTCAAAGTAGATACCGGGGCAAAAACATCGGCCTTGCATGCCTTCGAAATCCAGGCGCATCTGATCGATGACCAGGAGTGGGTGGAGTTCAAGGTACACCCCCTGCAGGACAACACGGCGGTAGAAATTGCCTGCCGTGCACCTGTTGTTGCACACCGCACTGTACGCGATTCGGGTGGGCATGAAGAAACGCGGGTTGTCATCGAAACCGAAATCAACCTGGGTGAGGACCGCTGGCCTATTGAAGTTACGCTCACCGACCGAGAAGCCATGGGTTATCGCATGCTGTTGGGGCGTAAAGCGACGCTCAATCGGTTTTACGTAGACCCGTCCCAATCCTTTGTCGTCTCAGCACCTGAGGCACAAGACGCAGAATTTGAGGAAGAAGAATAAGTGCGCATTGCTATCCTCAGCCGCAACAAGAATCTCTATTCCACACGCCGCCTTCTCGAAGCCGGATTACAAGCAGGACACGACGTACGCATCATCGACCACGTCCGCTGCTTCATGGACATCACCTCCGACAAACCCAGCATCCACTATCGCGAGGAGGAGTTCAGCCGCGATCACTTTGATGCTGTGATTCCCCGCATCGGGTCCTCGGTGACCTTCTACGGCTGTTCCGTGGTCCGCCAGTTTGAAATGATGGGTGTGTACTGTGTGAACGAGTCCGTCGCCATCACTCGCGCACGGGACAAACTGCGATCCCTGCAACTGCTCTCCCGCCGCGGCGTAGGCATCCCCGTCACCTCATTCGCGAACTCACCTGACGATGTGAAAGGGCTTATACGGGAGGTGGGTGGTCCCCCGCTGGTGATCAAGCTCCTGGAAGGTACGCAGGGTATCGGTGTGGTGTTGGCTGAGACACGCAAAGCGGCTGAAAGCGTTATTCAGGCCTTTATGGGGATGAACACCGCGATCCTGGTACAGGAATACATTCAGGAAGCCGGTGGTTCGGACATCCGCGCCTTTGTGGTCGGTGGTCGGGTTATCGCAGCAATGCAGCGACAAGCCCCGGAAGGCGAATTTCGCAGCAACCTGCATCGCGGTGGTACGGCGACGTTGGTACGCCTGTCACAGGAAGAACGCGAAACGGCGATCCGTGCCGCCAAGGTCATGGGTTTGAACGTGTGCGGAGTGGATATTCTGAGATCGGAACGTGGTCCACTGGTAATGGAAGTAAATGCCTCGCCGGGTTTGCGCGGTATCGAGGAAGCAACAGGCCGCGACGTGGCAGGTTTGATCATCAAATTTATGGAGCGCAACGCAAGGCCCAACCGTACCCGCACCCGCGGTACGGGTTAGCCGGTAAAATACAGAACAAGCGCGGCCATACCCAACACGGACATCAAAACAAACGTCCCCTGGGCGCCTATCAGGCGTGGATAGTTGGCGCCTTCGTACCGCGCGAGCCCATAGGCATGCAAGAGCCGCAGTACGACGAGCGCCACACCGCAAAGATGAATGAACCCGGCACCCGCGCCTGCAACTTCCACCAGGTACAGCAAAATCAGAGCAAGCGGCACATTTTCAACAAAATTCGCCTGTACCCGCTCGGCAGCCTTAGGCTGCCAATCAGGCAACGCACGCGCCCGCAGCCTGATATACAGCACGTAGTTTGCCAACAGCACGCTCAACAATGCCAGCAGGCCGGCGTAAACCAGAGTGACAGGCATCAGACGATCCCCCACACGATCAACCCAACCCCGATGACCGCCAACGTAATGCCTATCCATGCATACTGGTCGAGCCAGAAAATCTGAAAAGCCTGCGCGGAGCCAGGCTCAACGTCGACTTTATCCTTCTTGAATTGTGTTGGGGTAGGTGCAACCCAGATGATCTGTAGGCCGTGCCAGAGGCACCCCAATCCTGCTGCGACTAACAAGATAGCCATAACCTTGCCTTAAGCTCGTTGTGAGCGGTGTTTCGGATTCTTTCATTCGCCGGAACGCTTCACCATAATCGACTCATCTTTTTTCACCGGCGGGCTTCATTATGGCAGGAATTCAGTACAACGCTCGAACGATCCTGTTCTTAGTTTATTGCTGTTTGCTAGCCGCTTGCACCGAAACCGACGCCCCCGCCCAGGTGGAAAGTACACCGCAGAACCCTGACGGTATCCAGGCGCTCAACGAAGCCCGGAGTGCTGACGAGACCTTGCCTGGGCGAGCACACTACGAGCGTGCATGTGCCGCATGTCATGACGGTGCGGTAAAAAAAGCACCTCACAAAGACATGATCGGTCTGATGACCCCCGAGGCCATTCTGACGGCGTTGACTTCTGGACTCATGCAGGCAGAAGCAGCCACGCTTTCTGAACCAGAACGTCGCGAAGTTGCCGAATATCTTGCCGGTGCTGAGCTCGGTTCCGTGGTTGTCGACCTGCCGGTGTGCGGCGCCGACGTCCAGTTTAATGCGCTGGGCCCGCTTGAGGTTGCCAACTGGGGGATGAGTGCGGGCAATCATCGCTACCAACCATCAACGCAGGTTTCAGAAAACAACATCGCCTCTCTCGCACCTGCCTGGGCAGTAAAATTTCCCGGCGCGAATCGCGTTCGCTCGCAGCCCGCGGTGGCCGGTGGATTGCTGTTTGTGGGCTCCCATAACGGCAAGGTGTACGCACTTGATCGCCAGACGGGCTGTCAGGTCTGGGCATTCCAGGCTTCTGGCGAGGTGCGCACCGGCATTGTGGTCAAGCCCTGGTCGGATAATGCCACCACGACCACGCTCTTCTTCGGCGATGTACTGGGCAATGTCTATGGGCTAAATGCCCGGGATGGCAACCTTCTCTGGCGCCTGCGCGCAGACGAGCATCCCAATGCCACGATAACCGCGAGTCCGGTGCTCGCGGGCGATGATCTGGTCATCCCAATTTCGTCCCTGGAGGTTACCCAGGCGGTCAATCCTGAATACGCATGCTGTACGTTCCGCGGATCGGTGCTGGCAGTAGACAGCACTACCGGGGAGGAACTGTGGCGCCGCTACTCCATAGAGGAGGTACCAACCGCTCATGCGAAAAATCCTGTCGGCACCGACATCATCGGTCCTTCGGGCGCGGTTATCTGGAACAGTCCTGCGGTTGATGAGGCGCGCAAGCAAATCTACTTCGGCACCGGGGAAAACATGTCATCCCCAGCCACCAAAACGAGCGATGCCATTTTTGCGGTAAATTTTGAGACCGGCGACGTTGCCTGGACTTTTCAAGCCACCGAAAACGACGCCTGGAACACGGCGTGTGATACCGACACGCCTGAAAACTGCCCCGAAGAAGATGGTCCAGACTTCGACTTTGGTGCGGCCGTGCTGCTGGTTAACAGCAGCGCCCACGGCGACCTGGTGGTCGGTGGCCAGAAATCGGGGCTTGTGCACGCCCTGAAGCCTGACACTGGCGAAGTTGTATGGCAGACCCGTGTTGGTCGGGGTGGAATCCAGGGTGGCATTCACTTTGGTATGGCTGCGGCCGGGGATCGACTTTTTGTTCCTATCAGCGACATGGCGGACGGTCGCACGTATCCGGACCCTGACCGCCCCGGCATGCACGCCGTGGATCTCAACACCGGCGCGATCCTCTGGTCGCAGATACACGAAGACCGTTGTAACGGACGGTCTTTCTGTCACCCGGGGATATCACAGGCGGCAAGCGTTGTTGGTGACCTTGTCATCGCCGGTAGCATGGACGGTGTTGCCCGGGCCTACCGGGTCAGCGATGGAGAAGTTGTCTGGGAGCTCGATACAACTCAGTCATTTGAAAGCATTTCAGGCGAACTAACCGAAGGGGGATCGTTCGGCGGAGCGGCAGGACCCATCGCCTTCGACGACTACCTTGTCCTTTCGAGCGGCTACGACATCTACAATCATATGCGCGGCAATCTGCTGTTGGTATTGCGAGCCGACAAGCAGCAGCCTTAGGCCTGACGTCGTAGCGTCAATTCCTGGTGGATTTCAGCGACCCGCTTTCTATCCAGGCGATAGAAGTAGTAGAAAAGCAATATCATCAGACCGATGACCGAGGTGATTGGTCCGGCCACGAATCCCAGCCGGAATATCACATCGGGGGCGACCTCGCCCGCCGCAGCCCCACGCGGAAATTCAATCAGGTCCAACGACAGCCCGGCCAGAACACTCGCGAGCGATGCCCCGGCTTTGAACGCAAAGGAGCGCGCTGAAAAAATAATGCCCTCCTGCCGCTCACCGGTCAGCAACTCCTGCTCATCAGCGACATCCGCAAACATGGCGTTCACCGTAATCAATACTGCCGGACTGCAAACACCTGCCAGGAAGACAAACCCCAGTAAAAAGGTGAGGAGTTCGGGCGATCCGTTTGTCGGTGTCCAATCCGTGAACAGGCGCAGACAGATCATGATGTTGTTACAGGTGATGATGATGGTCGATAGCAGGATGAGCGCATAACGTTTGTCCAGATAGCGCGTTAGCACCGGCGCAAGTGCAACCGAAATTGGCAAGGCCGCTAATGACGCTGGTCCAATCCAGCGCATGTGTTCCGTCTCCATCCCCCAGAAGTGGATGTACATGTACACCATAAACGCCGCTTCCACGCCCAACAGGATGATCGCGCAGAAGAGACCACTGACCAGCATACGGTACGAATGGTTGGTAAAGGCGGTACGCAATTCGCGATAGAGACGACCAGGCCGAAAGCGCTCTTCTACCTTGAACCGAGGGACCGGTAGATAGGGCACTTCCTTTTTTGTACCCCACACACACAAACTGATAGAGACCACAACGCCAAAGGCAGCAACTATGGAAAGTACAGAGTAACCACCGGCATTCAGCATCCCGTGACTGAATTCCTCTGTTGTCGGAAAGACCAGACTGAGCATCAGGAAACCGAACCCCCACTGCCCGAGCGTACCGAAGAGTTGGCTGTAGCCGTACACGCGAGTGCGATCCATGGGTTCCTGCGCCATCTCAGCGCCCAGCGCTAGATGCGGAATGTGATAAAGCGTGAGGCACAACCGGGTTAACACCGCAAAGGTGACCAGCCAACCGAAGTAGAAGAGTTCCGGCATACCCCCAGGCGGGTTGAAGAGTGCGGCGATACTCAAACCCATCGGTAAAGCGGCACCTGCCATCATTGGCAAACGCCTGCCCCAACGCGTGCGCAAGCGGTCTGAAATAGAGCCTGCCAGAGGGTCCGTTACCGCGTCAAAAAACAGCGCAATCCCCAGGGCAATCCCGGTCAGCGTGCCGGATACTCCAAGGATCTGATTGAAATAGAACAACACAAAAGTGTTGAAGACAGATAGCGTAATGCCTTCGGCCAGTTGTCCCACGCCGAAGCCCAGCTTCGAGCTGAAAGGCAGCGTGCGCTGGCTGGCAGATTGGTTGCTCACTCCATCACTGACTCGAAGTTTAGAAGGCGCCGTCCAGGAACAGGTTTCTATCGGTAATCAACCAACCCTCATCATCGGCTGCGACAGTATCCGTGTAGATACCTGTAGTGATGACATTTGTTGCACCATTTTCCGTTGCAGCCAGTGTCAGATAGGACACAACTGTGGCTTCCCTATCTCCTTCCGCCTGATACCAGACATTTGAAACCACGTGTTTGCGTTCGTCTGTTTGAGTTTCGAGCGCTCCGCTCATAAGGCCCATGATCGCATCGATGCCAACAAACTCCTGCACGCCTTCCACCCCGGCAATCTGCAGGCGAAAGGCTGCATCATCACGGAAACACGCTTTTAGATTTGGCAGATCTTTTTGATCCAGGTAGTAGGCGGATCGAGCGAGGAGTTCGTTTATCTGTTGTTTGGCGTTGGCGTCCATCAACCGTTCACTCCGAAGGTCAGCTCCTCTTCGTACCACCCGGCACCCACCACCTCCATGGAATCGTTGTTGGGCTTGCGTTCTGCCCATCCGTTCGGGTCCGCCTGGTATGCACCCAATGCCTTTTCAGCTTCCTCGGCGTCATCGCCTTCAAACTCATAAATCGTCAGAAACTCACTCGGGGGCGCGCCCATAAATCCACGCGTTGCTTTAAAACATCTGACCGAGGTTATGTTAGGACAATTGTAGGTATCCTCGACGTGGTTACCCAGATACCACTCGTTGAACGCCTCCACCTGATCTTTCTTTGGTTGAACCAGTCCCACCAACACGAGCTTCTTACCCATTAGCCTCTCACCTCCGCTTGCCATTCATACTTGAGCCTTTGAGTATCCACGTTCCACACTTCGATTCAATTATTTGTGCTGCTATCCTCCAGAGCAGACACAGATGGCACAAAGGTTCTAAAAGTGGGAGACCTGCAAACGTTGTTGGATATCGAAGCTATTCGACAGCTCAAATACAAGTATTGCCAGGCGTGCGACGACGACCACAACCCGAAAAAGCTGGGGCCTTTGTTTGCCGAGAATGCCGTCTGGGAAGCGAGTTCAGTCGGGCGCGCCGAAGGCCGCCCAGCCATTCAGAAGCTGTTGGGCGATATCGGGCGCAGCGGGACCATTCGCAATTCAGCGCACAATGTCTTCAACCCCATCATCGAGGTAGAGGGTGAGCGCGCCACCGGCCAGTGGCGCCTGCTGATGCTGTACACCGGCATTTATCCTGATGGTGAACTGCACTACTCGCGGATCATAGGCTGGTATGATGAGGTTTACGTTCGGACATCTGTGGGCTGGCAGTTTCAGAACCTGTTCTGTCAGGTTGAAGAAAGTGCACCGTATCAACTCATCGAGAAAACTTAAGAAGGGGAACCAAAATGAGCGACATTCAAGAAATCCAAACTCTCGCCCAGGTTTACGCTGATGGCGTTATGCAGCGCGACGCTGAAATCTGGGGCTCCACTTTCACCGAGGACGGCGTGTGGCAATTGCCAGGAATGGACGGTGTCCAAGGCCGTGAAACACTAAAAGGATTCTGGACCCAGGTAATGTCCGGCTACCCTCACGTTCTGCATTGGGTGCAACCCGGCATTATCAATGTCGATGGTGACACGGCCACCGCTCGATTTTATGTGCAGGAAAACATCAAGGACGCGGAAGGCAATAGCTTCCGCGTTGCCGGTGTCTACAACGATGAACTGCGTAAGGAAGACGGCGCCTGGAGATTTGCAGTGCGCAAGTTCGACAGCATGTACCGCGGTCCGGTTGACATGTCGGGCGACTGGATTGGATATCCGCAAGGCTAATCGTAAACAGGTATTTCTGATGGCAGAACACATCCAGGACACAACCCTAGGCCAGAACGAGCCTCCCTCTCACCATGGCGGTCTTGAAAATCTCGACACCGAGCACAGCTACTGGATAGACGAGTTTGAAGGTTCGCTACCTCACGATCTGGAGGGTACTTTTTTCCGCAACGGTCCCGGTCGCCAACGGATTGGTGGGGAAAAATATGGCCACTGGTTTGATGGTGACGGCATGTTGTGTGCGTTCACGTTTAATGAAGGTCGCGCACATTTCAAAAATGCCTACGTTCGAACGCCAAAGTACCTGGAAGAAACCGAAGCGCAGAACATCAGGTACCGCGGTTTTGGTACGCAGGTACCCGGCGGTTTTCTGAAAAACATTGGCAAAATGCCAGCCAACCCTGCGAACACCAACACCATCTACCACGGCGGACACCTCTTCGCGCTGAACGAAGGCGGTCACCCATGGGAGCTTGATCCGAGCGATCTTTCCACCATCGGCGAATTCAATTACGACGGAGGGTTGGAGCGAGGACAGGTGTTCAGCGCCCACGGTCGCGTCCACCCCACCACCGGCGACTATATAAACTTCGGCGCGGGGATCTCGAAAATGACCCTCAAAGGACCCCAGCCCTGTGTGAACATCTATCGCATCAACCCGGCAGGGCAACTCGTGAAAAAAGGCCAGGTGCCGCTGGAGAACTTCCCGTTCTGCCACGACTTTGTGATCACAGAGCGATACGCAGTCTTTTTCATCGGCTCTATCGTTTTTGACGGCATGGCTGGCGTGATGCTGGGTTCCAAAACAATCTCCGACGTCGTGAAATACGATGCCAGCATTCCAATGAAAATTCTGGTTGTGGACCTCGAGACTCTGGAGACGGTGCATACCATTGAAACCGGCGACGGCGCGATCGTGCATTTCGGCAACGCATGGGAACAGGGTGACGAGATCATCGTTGACGGGTGTTACCAGAACGGGTTCGAAGCCAACGCAACGCTTGAGGATGTGTTCGCTCCTGAAAATACCTTCAACGGTGGATGGTATAAGCGTTATGTGCTGAATTTGACCCAAGGCACGGTGACCGAACGACAGCTCAGCCAAAACGAATGCGAATTCCCGACTTTCAACACCGGTTACATAGGCAAGCCCAATAACTACACCTACACCGCCTGCTCTATCGACAACGGCTACAACGGCTTTTTTAACGGTTTCCAGAAACTGACCGGCGATGTCGTCGAAGATTGCATCACCCTGCCACCTGGGTTCTACGGATCTGAGCCTCTGTTTGCACCGGCGAAGGGCGCAACAAAGGAAGACGATGGCTATCTACTCGAAGTCGTGTACGACGGGTTCAAACACCTCAGCGAGTTGCACATCTATCGAGCCGACAATATCCGCGACCAGGTTGCGTGTCTGCCACTTCAACACCACCTGCCACATCAGTTTCATGGCTTTTTTACGCCCAAGGTCTTTATGAGTTGACCTCCTGTCCAGCTTAACCCGCTTAAATAGTGGCTAAGCCTTACGCTTTAGGCATAATGCGCGTCCATGGATTGGACAAAGCAACTTGGCCGGCACCGCTTCGGCCTCACCCACGACCTTGTGTTTGAAGATGAAAAGCCGTATCTCGAGCGGTGGATCGTCTGGTTCGGTTTTACCCTCCGGTTGCACAAATTTCACAAAGGCGATGACGACCGCGCCTATCACGACCATCCCTGGTGGTTCATCACATTGCCGCTGGTTCCGTACCGCGAACTGACGCCGGATGGATCGAGCACAATTTTGAATCGGTTTCGACCGCGGTATCGATCGGCAAAACACCGTCACATCGTACAATTGATCCAGCCAGGTCCCGTATGGACGTTGATTGTCACCGGTCCAAAATCGAAGGAGTGGGGATTCTGGGAAGAAGACAAGTTTGTCCACCATACCCAGTGGCTTGCCGCCGATTCCCTGAACGAGAACTTTGCCGAGGAATAACCATGTCCACAGAATTTGATCCGCACTCCAGTTGGTTAGCGCTGCAGGCAAGAGCCGACAAAACAGAAAATCCGAGGCATAAGAAGTTGCTCGAAGGCGTCGCCAAACACATGGAGGCGGAGATAAAAGGCCAATTGGAGCCGCTGATGGCAACGCTCACCGCCGAGCCTGTGTACCACTTCTGGCAGGTGGGTGGACAGAATATGGTATTGGAAGGCTTTGAGGCGGTCGCAGGCTTCTATAGCACCATGTTCGAGAACAAGGGTCAGCAATTTCAGGTGGTCACCGAACGCATCATCGTGGACGATAATGGTGTTATCACCGAAGGTCAGGTCAAACAGGTTTACCCACGCGAAGCGCTTGCCGCGATGGGCATCGAAGAAGCCAATGGTCAGAAAATTGCGGACCACGCACTCTGGCTCTCCAACGCACAGCTGATAACAGTCTGGCCTTCAGACCCGGATGCCAAACTCGTCGGAGAGGATATCTACTTCGGTGAAAACCCCATGACAACACTCACTCCTATAGAGGCGAGTGCGCTGCCAGACTACTATCAGCTCTGAGTTGAGCTCTTAGTTCGTCGGCTGGCGATGAAGTTAACCACACAAACCGCCAGAACCAGCAATGTGCCACCCACCCGCGTGGGCACATAGGGCACTATCGCTGCAACGCCGCCAACAAGCGCCAACACGCGCTGCCAGAGGTTCGCCGGTCCGAACAAGTGGCTTTCCGTCGCCATGGCGATCGCCACAATCAACGCTAAAGTGACGCAACCCGCCAAAAGCACAGCCCCCCAACCCGTATCTCCCGACAGCAGCAGCGGCGCGTAAGCCATCATCAGCGGGATAACAAAGAGTCCACTCGCAAGCTTAAATGCCTCCACGGCCGTTCGCATAGGCGGTGCGCCAGCCACGCCTGCACCTGCAAACGCGGCTAACGCTATCGGCGGGGTCACATTCGAGGTCTGCGACAGCCAGAAGATGAGCATGTGGGCGGTCAGCAGCGCAAGCCCCAGCTCCTGCAACGCTGGGGCTGTCATAACCGAAAGCACGATATACGCCGCTGTTGCGGGCAAACCCATGCCCAGAACCAGTGCCGCAATGGCAACCAGGATCAGCGCCAGCCAGAGTTGACCGCCTGAAAGAGCGACAACCGATTCGGTAAACTGCAGGCCAACCCCTGTCTGACCAATGGTGCCAACAACTATTCCCGCCACAGCGCATGCAACGGATATCGGTACCGCCATGACAGCACCCCGTTGTAGAGCTTCAAGAAATCCGTCGAGGTTCAATCTTGTGTGGCGGCGCAAAAAACTCGCTGCTATCACCGCCGCACAACCGCTGATACCCACCAGGACCGGCGAGTAGTTCCATAACAGCAAGAGCGTGATGAGGACAAGTGGTAACAGGAAGTGAACACCATCGCGCATAACAGACAGCGCTGAGGCAGTGTCCACCATGCCGCGTATACCCGCTTTAACCGCCAACAGATGCACATACAGAAGTACCGAAAGGAAATACAGCACGGCAGGGACCAGAGACATCCAGACGATGTCGCCGTACGGCGTCTTGGTGAATTCAGCCATGACAAACGCACCTGCTCCCATGATGGGGGGCATGATCTGACCGCCAGTCGATGCGGCTGCTTCGATGCCGCCTGCCTGCTGCGGCTTGAAGCCCAGTTTTTTCATCATGGGAATGGTCAGCGAACCAGTCGTAACCGTGTTGGCGATGGCGGAACCACTGATGGAACCCATGGCGGCAGAGGCAATCACGGACGCCTTAGCCGGTCCGCCGCGGAAACGCCCAGCCGCAGCAAAAGAAAGGTCGATCAGGAATTTTCCGGCGCCAGTGGCTTGAAGAAAGGCACCAAACAAGACAAAACTGAACACCGCTCCAGCGGCAATACCGATAGGCGCACCGAACAAGCCCGCGTTGGTAAACACCTGAAAACGGACCAACCGTTCAAAGCTGAACCCCCGTGTCGCGATCACATCCGGTAACACGTTGCCGAAAGCGCCATAGAGGATAAAAACCAGGCCCACCAGCATCATGATGATGCCGACCGATCGGCGAGCCATTTCGAGTGTGGCAACCGTGATGATCACCCCAGCTGCAAAGTCGGCGGTGTTGAGGCCGTGGAGCAGATGGTCAAGGCTCTGATAGTCGAACTGCAGAATGCGCCACCCTGCCCAGAGCACAAGTCCTATCGTTAACCAATCAAGGAGTCTGAGTCCGGGTTTGAGCGGATAGACAAGAAAGCCAAGTGCCAGAATCCAAACCAGGTGCGTTGGACGAAAATAGGTTGCGGGCTGCAGTCCCACCACATTTTCAAGAGGCAGTACGCCAGGCGGAAAAAAACCGACCACCGTCTGCCATACCTGGTACAGCGAAAGCAGCACCGCCACAGCGACGACGTACCGATGGTGTGCCAGTCGTTCAGGTTGATCCAACTCCTCAGACACTAACCCTCCAGACATGATTCTGTGGGTTCAGTAACGTACCGTGCAGAGCCCGGATGCAGCGGTACCGCCTGAAGCTTATGTATATTGTCGAGCGTCATCGCCTTGGCAACTTGCGACACCTTCAGAAGCGCTTCGCGATGTTTGTACATTGTGCACGTCAACTCGTAGGCAAGTTGTTCCGGCATGTCCTCATGTACAACAACCGCACTCCAGATACCAAGTGCGGTCACGTCATTGTCCAATCGGTTGTATGTTCCCCCAGGTATGACATACCCGCTGTAGGCGGGATATTGTTTGTTCAATTGCACGAGGTCGGCGTCGCTCAGCTCAACAAGATGCAGGTTGCGGGTGACGGCAAGTTCGGTAACCGCTGCGAGACCTAAACCACCCACAACAAAACCTGCATCGATGGTGCCGTCCTTCAACGCTGTTGTGGTCTCGGCAAAGCTCAAATAGACCGGCGCTATCTCATCCAGGCTGACCCCCAGCCCCGTGACAACGTTCTCTGCAGCAACGGCCGTGCCCGACCCCGCGGCGCCAAGTGAAACCCGTTTGCCCCTGAGATCGCCGACCGACTTCACACCATTTTCTTGCAACGTGAGAATGTGGACGATGTTGGGATACGCGGTGAAAAGCACTCGCAGTGCGAGCGGCTCGGGAAACCGACCTTGTCCAAGATAAGCATCTGTCACCACATCTGCCATCGCTATCCCAAGTTCGCTCTCGCCCCGCGCGACCTGGATAACATTGGTGACCGACCCGCCGGTCACCTCCGCCTTGGCGTTTACGTGTGGCAGGTGTTTTGACCAGATCGACGCCATGCCGCCGCCATAGGGGTAATACAGACCCGCCGGTCCGCCGGTTGCAATCGCAAACGTTGTCGGCGCACCCCGCTCGCACGCAACAAGCAGGCACACCATGCTCGCCAGGACCAGGATTCTGCTTGTATGCAGCATATCTACCTGCCCTGTCAGAAGGCGTAATATCCGCCGTCGATGAGGAACGTCTCTGCCGTGTGATAGCTGCTCGCCGTGCTCATTATGTAAATGGCTATCGCAGCAAAATCGTCCGGCCGGCCCCAGCGTCGCACGGGAATGCGCTTGGATACGTTGTCCACGAACTTGGGGTTAGAAAACGCACCCTCTGTCATTTCGGTTTCTATCCAGCCCGGCAGCAGCGTATGGGCGGTCACGTTGTAGCGCGCATACTCCACCGCCAGCGCCTTCATCATGGAAACCAGGCCACCTTTTGTAGCCGCATAGTGCTCGCCACGTGCCTGCCCGGAAATCGCGGCAAGACTGGCTGTGCCGATCAATCGACCAAATGGATCGCCCGCCTCTGCCCGCTCCCGCATGTGTTTTGCGGCTGCACGAAACGTATAGAAAACCCCGCTCTGGTTGACGGCGATGATACGGTCCCACTCTTCGCGGGTCATATCCTCAAAGCCCGTGCCTCTACCGCCGATTCCGGCGTTGGCAAAACAACCGTCCACCCTGCCGTGCTCCTCCAGCACTTTGGCAAAGGTTTCACCGACAGCATTCTCATCAGAAACGTCACAAAGATGAGCACTCACCTTGGGACCAATAGCCTCCAGACTGCTCAGTGCCGCGGCATTTTTCTCCGCATTGGTGCCCCAGATCGAGACTTCAGCACCCGCCTCAGCCAGACCCTGTGCCATTCCAAGGCCAATGCCGCCATTGCCACCTGTTATCAGAACGACACGACCACTCAGATCAAACGGTGCAAATCCCATTTCTTCCCCCAATTAAAACGTGGCGGTGCTCACCGCCCTAAATCCGCGATCAGTCCGGAATCAACTCCACTTCAACGCGATTGTTTTTGTACGCAACATCATTCCACTGCGCCACGGTGACAGACGCATCAGGATATTCCAACCAGGCGTTCGACTCAGGACCACTCAAAGCCACAAGGCCAATACGAATTTCTCCTTCTCCGTACTCGCGATAGAGTCTTGAAAACGGGACCGAAAGACGCTCGTTTACCCGGGTGGATGTCTCCATTGAGTGCCCGACATAGTCACACTCCACCACCGTCGTTTCCGGGTCAGCAAGTTGATACCCACCCTGATCATCAATTTCCAGACAGAAACGCCCCAGATGACTGGTCAACCGAACTTCACCCTGGAACGACATCCGCTCAAGGTATCCAACCAGATCGCGCATGTTCTCCGCCAGTGTCGCACTGAAGGCTGGTTCATCCATGGTGTGTTGATAACCTGAGTTAACCGCCCAGGTCAGCGCGTCCAGCGCCGTAGTGCGAACGTTGGCGGCTGCCAGGCGCTCACGCTCCGACACGTTCACTTCATTGCGCCGCTCATCTATCCCGCCTGCAGGAGCCTGCACGTTCGCCTGCCGTGCCTCCAACGCATTGAGACGTTCCATCAATCCATCGCGATCAGCCTTGAACTGCCAGGCGAGAAATCCAAGGACCGCGATAAGTATCACAGCAGCAACGCTCAGCCACGGGGTTCTTCGTTGGCCAGCTTCTTCCGCTTCGAAGTCTGCCAAAGCGTCTTCGGCACGCGCCTGCTCAAGGACAATCTCCTTGGCCACCTCTTTAGCAAACGTCCTCTGACTGCGCAGAATATCGGAGCGCAATGTGAGGTGTTGATCTTCAAGAATGCGCGTAACAAGGTTCTGCACATTAATGCCAAGCTCTTCCGGAGCGGCTTCCGCGCTGTCTTCGGTCTCGGCGTCTTTCTGCTTCCCGCGTCGGTCTTTCACCAGCCCCAACTGCGACAGCATTTCAAAAAGCTCGTGCGGCTGTACATTTTTTGGAAGTACACCTACCGCACCCAATGCACGCGCCTGGCCGACATATACCTCGCCTTCCCGCGTGGTGTACATCATCACAGGAATGGTTGCAGTTTTAGGGTTTGCCTTGATGGCGCTGACGGCTTCCAAGCCATCCATACCCGGCATGGTGTGATCCATGAAGATCACATCAACCTGGTGTTTGGCGTTCTGTTTCAAGAACTCAAGCGCTTCCTCCCCGCTTTCGGCAAGGGACACTTCCAGTTCCTGCTCCTCCAGGAGCTTTTTCAACGCAAATCGCGCTGAGCGCGAATCGTCAACGACCAGGGCGTGGCTGATGGACATAGTTAATCTTCACAGCGTTGGCTTGGGATTCGCGGAGCATGATAACAAGAGTGACAGGGTCTCACCCACGGCAGATCGACAACTTTTGCGAAAAAAAATGTGACGAAAGTCACTTTCAGGTCTCTACGCCGGTCCTCGTTTGCAAGACCCCGCGTGCCAACCTGATCCGCCGCAATGGCGCCCCGTCAATCACCCACTCGCCAGGTGATGTTTGTTGAACCCAGTTCGTATTGCACATCCAGGATCTGACGCTGACTTCGGCCATACCCACAAACAGCTGTGCCCAGGGTTCCAGGATCAATTGCTGCGCTTCTGCATCAAGTCCACGCACAACCCGCAGTCCGCCCTGATCCAGTGTGCCGTCAGCAAGCGTTTCCACGCGGTCGCCCATGCCGCGAAAGAGACGCGCCATCACACGCTTGAGTCCTGCTGGGTCATCCATGGGTTCATCGAACATCGCAAATATTTCGCGCGCATACTGCATGCCGATCAATTTGGCGCTCAAGTCCGCCAGCTCCCGACATCGTTCCGCGCCGATAACTTCCGTCAGCTGTACCAGACCATTGCGGACATACTCGACCGCATAATTTCTGTTGGCCTTTGCCAGCCGCGCTGCGTTCCAGCTGGCGTCGGGCGGCGAAGGCTGATCTTCCTCACGAAAGACCGGAGGACGTTCGTCTTTGGCATACACCAGTCGTTCGTCGTCGGAGAGGTCGTGATCATATTCTTTGAAATAGCCGCAGAGCCCAAACTCCCCGGTCATGTCTTGTGAGACGCAGACATAGCCAAGCCGCGGATTACCCAGCGAAACACCGTTGTATGCGTACCAGCCACGCAAAAAACCGGTGCTCACTTCCTCGGTCACGCCACATATGGTCGGCCCATGGTACATCCAGCGAGGGTAACGAAACCGCACCCACGCCTTGGTATCGGACTCGTACATATATTCCACTGGTACCCCACCCACACCATTGGAAAGCACATGGTATTTTGCGCACGCAACAGCGTGAGGTAGATCATCGAGACCCAACTTGGTGAAGCTGGAGAGAAACTTATCCAGGTGCTGACGGCGAAACAGCTTGAACATCCAATCGCCCATGACCTCTCTTCCACACCGTGTGGAGACCATCAGCTGCAGGCCGAGAAAATAGGCGTGGTGCAGGTGCGCCAGGGCTTCGAACCCTACAAAGTCTTCATCCCCTGTGCCTGCGTGTTGCCCACGCGTATCAGTTTGTCTGCTTTCATCCACCACAACCGGGTATCCACTGCCACAAAGGCTGGTGAAAATAGTAGATGAGGGAGATGAATACAAACCCCATCTCATCAATTCCAGGCAGCGGCGCGCAACCGACGGTGATCAGCGCGTCGAAGGTGTCAGACGTGCTTGATCAATTCCTCGACACATTGCTCGACGGACAGTTCGTGAGTTTTTAAGGTCACGTCCGCTGTCTCCGGCGCCTCATACGGAGAGTCGATGCCGGTGAAATTCGGAATCTCGCCACGTCGCGCCTTCTTGTAAAGACCCTTGGGATCGCGGGACTCTGCTTCCTCAAGCGGTACATCGAGATGCACCTCGACAAACTCATCATCCTCGAAAAGCGCCCTGGCCATATCCCGCTCCGAGCGGAAGGGGGAAATGAACGCGGTGATGACAACAAGCCCGGCTTCAACCATCAGCTTGGCCACCTCGGCGATACGACGAATGTTTTCCACTCTGTCGGTGTCGGTGAAACCAAGATCTTTGTTCAAGCCGTGACGTACGTTGTCGCCGTCAAGAATGAACGTTCGAACGCCGCGGTTGTGCAGCTCCAACTCAAGGGCATTGGCTACCGTTGACTTGCCCGAACCACTCAGGCCAGTCATCCAGATGGCCTTACCCTTGTGACCATTGAGGCGCGCGCGTGCCTCTTTATCCACATTGTGCGCATGTCGATGAATGTTCTGCGATCGTCGCAGCGCAAAGTTGATCATCCCTGCGCCTACAGTGGCGTGCGTATAGCGGTCGATCAACACAAAGGAGCCCATGCCTTTGCAATTTGCGTAGGCTTCAAATGGTACCGCTTTGTCGAAGCTCATCGTCACCCGACCAATATCGTTCAACTCAAATTCACGTGCGGACAGCTGGTCCAGCGTGTTGATGTTGTACTTGAAACGAATGTCGGTGAGCGTTGCATTGATTTTGGTTGTACCCAGCATCAACCAGTAGCTTCTGCCCGTATAACCTTTGTCCTGATCCATCCACACCAGCGATGCATCAAACTGGTCTGCAACCTCACTGGGTGCATCTGCACTGACAATTACATCGCCACGCGATACATCCACTTCTTTGTCCAGGGTAATTGTGACCGCCTGGTCTCGCTCAGCATGATCCAATGAATCGTGATAGAGCACGATGTCCTGCACTTTGGCAACTTCACCAGATGGCAGGACGCGAACGTCGTCACCCTTGTTAATACTTCCAGCAACGACAGTACCGGCAAAGCCTCGAAAGTCGGATGACGGTCGATTGACCCATTGCACAGGAAAGCGGAAAGCCTCCTGCTCGTCATCGTTACTGACATCGACGGTTTCCAGAAATCCCAGCAGCGTCGGTCCTGAATACCAGTGCGTGTGCCCTGAACGTTCGATGACGTTGTCACCCTTCAAGGCAGACAGGGGAATGGCGGTGATCGACTCGTAGCTGAGCTGTTCGGCAAATTTCTCGTAATCGGCAACGATTTCGTTAAATCGTTCCTCGTTGTAATCAACAAGGTCCATCTTGTTAACGGCCAGAACGATGTGGCGAATGCCCAGAAGCGAGGTAATAAAGGAGTGGCGACGGGTTTGCGTCAGTACACCATTGACCGCATCCACAAGGATTACGGCAACATCCGCCGTCGACGCCCCGGTAACCATGTTCCGGGTGTATTGCTCATGTCCCGGTGTATCGGCGACGATAAATTTGCGGTGATCGGTGCTGAAGAACCGGTACGCAACATCGATGGTAATACCCTGCTCACGTTCAGCAGCAAGACCGTCTACCAGCAGCGCAAAGTCGATATCTCCACCTTGCGTTCCAAGTTTTTTTGAGTCCTGCTGCAGCGAGGTCACCTGGTCTTCAAAAACAAGCTGAGCCTCGTAGAGCATGCGGCCGATCAACGTACTTTTTCCATCATCCACGCTGCCGCACGTAATAAAGCGGAGCAGGTCCAGATTGGCCTGCGTATCTATATACGATTGAACTCGCGCTTCGAGTTCGTCCTGTGTGTATTCGATTGCCTCACTCATTAGAAGTAACCCTCCTGTTTCTTCTTCTCCATAGAGCCGGCGCTATCACTATCGATGGCACGTCCTTGTCGTTCACTGGTCCGGCTCTGCAGCAGCTCCAGCACAATCGCGGAGAGGTTGTCCGCGTCAGAATCGATCGCACCCGTAAGGGGATAACAACCGAGCGTGCGGAAGCGAATCTTGCGGGTCTGGATTTCGTCATCCGGCAACAGACGAATGCGGTCGTCATCAACCATCATCAACATGCCGTCGCGCTCAATGACCGGTCGCTCGGCCGCGAAGTAAAGCGGCACAATCGGGATCTGCTCTCGATATATGTACTGCCAGATGTCGAGCTCGGTCCAATTGGACAGCGGAAATACGCGAATGCTCTCACCCGGGTTTTTGTGTCCGTTGTAAAGATTCCACAGCTCTGGGCGCTGGTTTTTCGGGTCCCATCGATGGGTTGCCGTACGAAAAGAAAAGACACGTTCCTTGGCTCGACTCTTCTCTTCATCACGACGCGCGCCGCCGAACGCAACATCAAACTTGTGCTGATCCAGAGCCTGCTTCAAGCCCTGGGTTTTCATCACATCGGTATGCATCGCACTGCCGTGGTCAAAGGGATTCATGTCCTTCGCAACACCGTCTGGATTGATATGCACAATCAGATCCATACCCACTTCTTCGGCCATGCGATCGCGAAATTCATACATCGCTTTAAACTTCCAGCGGGTATCAACGTGCATCAGCGGAAATGGGGGCGGTGCTGGATAGAAGGCTTTGCGCGCCAGATGGAGCATGACAGAGCTGTCCTTACCCACGCTGTAGAGCATGACCGGATTTTCTGCTTGGGCCACAACTTCGCGCATGATGTGAATACTCTCAGCTTCAAGCCGATCCAGATGCGTCATCACACCGGGAACGCGAGCCACATCAGGATAATCAATTGCGCTGCCCGCTTCTGTGTAGGCCGTCAGAGCAAAGGTCACTTTGTTACCACTGGGCAGTCGTACTTCGTGGGTGCCTTGCTCCCTGACAATGGTGCGACACTCCGCCGTGATGGCTTCGTGCGGCCAGACCAAGGCAGGCTTGCCATCGGTAAGCACGTCCAGTTCGTTGAGCAACTCAGCTGAACTGAGTGCTCCCTCAATAAAACGCCAGCGTCGTCCCAGTCGCCCATCATTGACCATGAGGACACTGCCGGTATCGGTGGCAGCACGTTGCAAAATCAGAGATTGCACACGCTTCTTCTTCGCGAATGCCTCTAAACTGCCCACTACTGGAGTTACCAGCTCACGCCCGAGTTCATCTCTGAGATCGGTCACCTTGAGCGGCTTAGGCAGCCAGGCTTCTTTCTCCAATAAGCGTTCGGTGGCGCGGAGATTTTCCACGGTGCCTTTCGCACTGAGCTCTTCGTGGACACTCTGGGTGTCCCAAAATCCACTTCCTGTGGGGTTCTGCATCGAAATCTGCATATTCCTGACCGAATGATGTCGTGATATGCATTTTTTACGATTTATCTAATCATATCAACCATGTATTGTTATTTTGATATGAATGATATGTAACAATTCGCTAATTGCGACATGCGTCACACGCTTTATGCCTGGTTCACAACGCGCGCGCGATCTCGCCCCACTTGCCCACGTTAGCTGGGTTTTTGGCAATATCTTCGTGGCTCAGATAGGTCACCACCCGGTGGGCAACCCCTTCGTAGCGTGCCTTCAACGCATCCGCCATATCGTCCCACCGCGCCACCAGCGCAAACTGATCTAAAATTTCATCTGAAATTTTGTCCGCCATGCCCGCCATATCACCGGCTTTCATGAGGCTGCCCAGCTCCTGAGTGAGACCGTTAAACCCCAGGTCATCAAATTGAAACGCGTAGTTTGGCGTGGAACCGTAAAACGAAATCTGTGTCCGCGCCCGATGCAGCATCCCCGCGCGCTCTTCAGGCGTATCTCCTGCAATTGCAAAAACCGGCACGATCAAATCCACGTCCGCCGCGGCTCTTCCCGCCTTGGACGCCCCCTCGGCCACAGCAGGCAGCAGACGATTCTGAATATAGGGCATGGAATGCATGGGATGCACATGCACACCATCGCAGAGCTCACCCGCCAGGCGACACATGTACGGCCCCACCGCAGAGATATCGATTTTGACATCCTCGAATTCATGGCGCGGTGGCTTCCACGCCGCTGGCAGGTAGCTCAGGTTGTAGTAAGGGCCTTCGTGATGAAGCTTTTCCTCACCTGCAAAAGCACGAATACATGCCTTAAACGCCGCTACGTAATCCCGCATTTGCGGCGCTGGTTTGTCAAAGGTTGCGCTGTAGCGACGTACCACGTGTCCTTTCACCTGCGAACCCAGACCGAGTCGAAAGCGACCTTGCGTGTTGCCTGCCAACTCCCAGGCAATCTGTGCAGAAATCATCGGGCTCCGGGGAAAAGCCACGGCAATGCCGGTCGAAAATTCGAGCGTGGGCGCTGCCATGGCCGCCGCAGCAATCGACATCCACGGCGTTTGCCCGGTTTCGGTGAATAACATGCCCCCGAAGTGATTTGCCTCCAGGTCTTTTGCGAGCGCTCCCGCCTGTTGCCAGTTGAGCGCTCCTACCATCAGATCAAATTTCATATCTCCCCCTCAAACTTTCCCTTGCTTCAAAACAAACGCGAACCCGCGATAGCTAATACCCTGCCACCAGGCCTTCCTTTCGATGATCACTCCCACCGACGTAGCCATCAGGCGTTTTCTGAATCAGCTGCGCGCCACCAAAGGTACTTTCCCGCTCATCAAACCGAACGCTGTGACCACGCGCTTCCAGTTCGGCCAGCACTTCGGGCGCAAAGCCCCTTTCCAGCCCGACCGTAAAATCCGGGTACACATGCCAACGGGGAGCATCACTCGCCGCCTGCGGGTTTTGCCCATGATCATACATCCGCGTCACCATCTGCACGTGACCCTGGTGTTGCATATGTCCGCCCATTACCCCAAAACTCAAGCTCGGTTTACCGCCGCTGGTGACAAATCCCGGGATAATCGTATGGAAGGGTCGCTTCCCCGGTCCAACACAGTTGGGATGATCCGGGTCCAACACAAAACCATTGCCACGATTCTGCATCGCGATGCCGGTGCCAGGGATAACAATGCCGGACCCGAACGCCATATAGTTTGATTGAATAAAAGACACCATCAAACCGCTGGCGTCACTTGTCGTCAGATAAACCGTATCTGCACTCACCGGCAGCGTCACAGCGGGCAGATCGCTGGCTGAATCTGTAATCCGACTGGCTGCTGTGCGCAGACTGTCAGCATCCAACAGCGCATCAACGCTCATACTTGCGGTGTCCGGATCGCAGATATATTTGAAGGCGGCGTCTATCGCGATTTTCATCGCCTCCACCTGGGTGTGCACCCACTCTGCGGAATCCACAGTCCCTTTATCGTGATGCGCGAGTATCCCGAGTGCAATTTGCGCCGCCAGCCCCTGACCATTCGGCGGGATCTCGTGCAACACCACGTCCCGATAAGCTTGCATGGTGGGTTCTACCCACCGACATTCATGCTGCTCAAGATCCGACTTTCTTAACGCACCCCCTTCAGCTTTGCTTGCCGCCTCTATCGCATCCGCCAACTCGCCACGGTAAAACGCCTCCCCTTCAGTCGCGGCGATGAGTTTCAGCGTATGTGCTAGTTCCGGGCGACGAAACTTCTCCCCCGCCTGCGGGGCGGGCAGAAAGTGTGCCTTAAAGGCATCGAACCTGGCGTACGTCTTTTCCAACACCTGCCAGTAATAAGCGCTTTTGGGACCAACCGGGAAGCCTTCTTCCGCATAGTGAATACCCGCCTCAAACAGATCCTTAAACGGGAGCTTTCCATATCTCTTTGACAAAGCAACCCACGCACTGACACAACCAGGCACAGTCACCGCATCCCAACCGAACATCGGCATCTGCTCAAGACCAGCAAAGCGATCCAGTGTCATCAACTCCGGAGCTTTACCCGAAGCATTGAGACCAACCACCTGCGCGCCATCCCAGAGCAGGCAAAATGCGTCACTGCCAACCCCGTTGTTGTTCGGCTCCACCACCGTGAGCGTAATCGCTGCTGCCAGCGCCGCATCCACGGCATTGCCGCCGCGACGCAGAGCATCAATGCCCGCTTGAGTCGCGAGAGGCTGCGAGGTAGCGACCAGATTGTCTGCCGCAACTGGAGAACGAGCAGATGGGTAGGGTTGACTGGGGTTGTACGTCAAGGGTTATTCCTTCTCAAACAATCAGTAACAATCCGCCTGCCGCTATTCGTCTAAGACTACGCGCCTGGTGTGGGAATGACGGTGACAGGCATTTCTTCTGGTTCCAAGCCCAGCATGATCAGTACCTTACTCATGCCGAGAAAACATCCGACTGCAACCAGCAGTTCGACGGCTTCCGCTTCACTCAGCTCTGCTTTAATCGCCTCCTGCACGCCCCACTCCGGTACGCCGGGTACTTCAACAATGGCATCGGTTAGCTTTAACGCTGCGACTTCTCGCGCCGTAAGGGTATTTTCATAGCCATCTTCAACCAGGCTTGCTTTGTCTTCCGTCAGCCCCGCTTCACGAGCGGAGTCAAAGCGTACGTTGCGTCAGAAACCACAGTCCGTAATGCGCGCATTGCGAAGTCGTGTCAGCTCTTTCAATTCCGGCGGGACAATACCCTGCTGCCAGAGCTCAGCATAAAGCGCATTGAAGGTGGCCATCAGCTGCCCAGCGTGTGCTGTGACGGTACCAAAATTTTCAGCCTCTCCGGGCACGGCTGACTTTATGCGGGGGATGGTCGACATAATGTCTCCTCTTAGTTCTGCAGCCCGAGGGTTGCGCGCCAGCGTGCCTGCACATCCCAGAACGCACACTGCGTCAACAGGGTGACACAGCCCTGCTCGCCCAAATAAGAGGTAACCTCTGCCACGTCTGCGTCGCTCACCGCGTGATGGTTATATGGGATATTGCTGGCGATCCTGAGCGCTGCAAGCTCCACTCCGGCAAAAGCCGTCAGCTCGCCTCGCTTGAGCGCGTCTACCACACTCTCGGTTACGACATCGCTGATGATCGGTTGTTGACCGTGCACTACTTCGATTTGCGCTCTACAGAGTTCACGTAAACGCGAGGGCACCGCTTCATCTACCTCCAGTTGACCAAGAAACTTATGCATACTGCGGCCAACACCTTCGTGTCGGCCGAGAAGGTCATCTATCGATTCTGCTTCTGCTACCATCCAACTCATCGAACTACCTCACACACCAAGGTCATCTCAATCCTTTCGATCCACATGAACTTTTCCCCATGAATATTCCTCGATGAACAACTCAATCGGCAACTGGTTGATTTTTCTCGGGCTCGCGATCCTTGTCATAGGCATCATCGCCAAAACCGGAGTGCTGGGGTGGCTTGGGCACCTGCCAGGGGATATTCACATTAAAAGAGAGGGATTCCAATTCTATTTCCCTCTCGCCTCGATGATCGTCGTATCCATCGTCCTGAGTCTGTTGTACCACCTCTTCAGACGCTTCTTTTAAAACCCGATACCGCAAAAAGCAGGTGGTGTCCTCAGGCACACAAACCACCGTCGATGATCAGCTCTGTGCCGGTCACGTAGCGTGATTCATCCGACGCGAGGTACAGGATGCCGTTGGCGATATCCAAGGGGTACCCGAGCTGACCGTTGGGCACCAGCTCTGCCATCGCTTCAATATCCACCGCGTTCTCACCTTCTTCAAAATACGCCGGATTAACCTTGGTCCAGATAGGCGTATCTATCACCCCTGGATGCACCGAGTTGACGCGGATGTTCCACCGCTCCTGCGCGCACTCCAGAGCTACCCCCTTGGTCAGCAACCGCACGCCGCCCTTGGTTGCGTTATAAGCCGAGAGGTTCGGGGATCCCTTGATTCCAGCCACGGAAGATATATTGATGATCGACCCGCCGCCGTTATCGCGCATGGCCGGAATCCCGTGTTTAAGACCCAGAAAGACGCCATCCAGGTTGATCGCCTGTTGTCGCTGCCAGTCCTCGAGTGTCATTTCGAGAATACTGCCGCCAATCCCAATCCCCGCGTTGTTCACAAGGATATGCAGCCCGCCGAACGCGTCTGTAGTCGTGGCCACCACCTCTTCCCAGGCAGGCTCGCTCGTCACATCGTGCTGAATAAATAGCGCTTCACCGCCTCCCGCTTGAATCTGCGCCACCGTCTCCTCGCCCATGGTTTTGTCGATGTCGGTTACGACCACCTTGGCACCCTCTTCCGCCAGGCGCAGGGCGCACCCACGGCCTATTCCTGACGCCGCGCCTGTGATGAGGGCTGTTTTGTTCTCTACTCTTCCCATAACTATTCCTATTTGCAGCTTCTGGATGGTAACGCAAGATCACCGTGGATGGTCGAACAGCCGGATCCAACGCATTTTTCGGAATATGGGGGTTCTCCCCCATAGGTACCCCCATAAATAGGTGCAAATCTTTACACCCCGATGAGGGAATTGTCAGAAAAACGTCGCTTATAACTATAAGGCGGTCGTTTTGCGGCAGACAGACAGCTGTCACGCCTGACAACTAGTAAAAATTAGATCAATCAAAATGGAGGGGAAGATGCGCATCTTAAAAACTGCGGCAGTCACTTGCTTACTTGCATTAGGCAGCCACGGATGGGCTGTGCCGGTCGAGTTTGATACAAACACGGCCGCCTTTAGTTCTACTGGACAGAGTATGTGGGGTTCCGGCACCGCCGCGAGCCTGGATATTAATCGCTTTATTGGTGCTTCCTGGAGTGGATCCACCAACAACCTTGATCTCATGACGGGCTCCCGGGATTGGGTCGCCGGTCGGTGGCGGGACAACAGCATCGCTGTGGGCGCGTGGGAGACGTGCAACTTTGTAACCGTCGGCAACTGTGGCTCACGACCTCCCAGTCGTATCTGGGAGCCGGGTTACTGGGACGACAATCGTCGTGGATTCGAAGGCAGTGCGAGTGCCGGTTTCCGTACCGGCATAGAAGTTGGGTTGTCCGCCAACAGCGGGTCGCTGGATACGGGTGCTGATTTCGACGTTGCGCTCGACGTGCCCGAATCGATCCGACCGCAGGAATTTGTACAGCTCACAGGTTCCAGCAACCTGATCGATGGTTCCTTGAATTCAACGTTTCCAACCTTGTCAGCCAGCCTCTCGGTGGTAGCCGAAGCGAATGCCAGCTTCAACGGCACCAGCTGTAATGTCTTCTCGATCAGCGGAGGTAGCTGCAGCTCGATCAACGAGAGCCGCAGCTTCGGCGGCACCCAGGAAGTGATCTCCTTCAACCAGGATGGCGAAGGGGGTATCGAGTACTTTGACGGCAATCCCGTCTTGAATGCGCTGCTGAACACTGTGGGTGATCCCAACCAGGGTTTCCCTGTGACAAGTTCATCACCTATCGCTACCAGCACCATCCACTTGCCGCAGCCCAACGTGAACGGGGGCGTGCGCACAGATGGCAGCATCGGTGGCACCGCGCAGGACGACCTGCTCGACTATTCCCTGGACGTGGACAACATCGTTGCCATCGCCGCGGGTGTGCCCGGTGCGTTCGGTTCCAGTTTCGACTTTGGTCCTGTGGAAATCGGCTACAACCTGATCGATGTGCAGATCGGACCGACGCTTGATCTGCAACAATCGTTCGAATTTACCCCACGGCTCTACGTCGACTTTGCTTTCTCACAAGCGGTTAACGTGCTGGGCTACGGCTGGGTGACTTCGTTAACAGATCAGCTCTGGGACTCGCTCCCACAGTTTGCCTTTGAGCGTGGTATCACCTGGATCACGCCCACCCTTTATCTCGGCTACGAAGAGAATGGTGTGGTCCGACGTGGGGTCGAGCTATCCAACCGGTTGTTTCTGGATGTGGATGGGCAATTCGACGTACGCGCCCTGGAGGCTTGGGCAATTGCTGACTTCCTGTTGTGGGAAGGTCGCTATGACTTCGGCATCGGCTCGGTCTACGACGCAACCTTCGACATCTTCACAACCCCGGCACTCTTCTCGCAGCTGTTTGGCCTGGGCGGCTTTAACGATTTCGAGTTGAGCACGTTCTCTGTGATCACCGAAGGATTCGCAAAGGTCCCAGAGCCTGGATCAATCTTCCTGATGTTACTCGGGATACTGACCCTCGGCCTGCACCGCAGAATCCTCAATCGTAGAGGAGCGCAACATGGTTAGTCGTTTTGTCGCACTGATCGCCCTGTTGGTATCCAGCAGCCAGGTTCTGGCTGCTGACCCCGACGGCAACTACTCCGTGCGCGGTGTAGGTCTGGTCGACTGCGCTGCCTTCACTCAGGAACGGGCTCGCAAGAGCCCGGCCTATCAGATGATCGGCGGCTTCATCGACGGGTACCTCACCGGAGCAAACGCAAGTCTCGCGAGCACTTACGACGTCATGTCCTACCAGTCGACCGAACTGCTGGCAGAAGTGATCGCCCAGCATTGTGCAGCCAACCCGGAGCACAGGTTGTTCGAAGTGTTGGCATCCATCGCGCGCCAGACGCTGCCCGATCGACTGCAGACCGCTTCGCCTTTGAACAAGATTGTTGTGGGCGAGAAAGAGACCTACCTCTATTCGGAGACGGTGCAACGTATGCAGACTGCACTGGTAGATCTGGGTCACCTGCAGGGTGACAACGTTTCCGGGAAATTTAATCCAGCAACGGCGAGTGCCCTGGCTGCCTTTCAAACCTCGGTCCGTTTTCAGAGCACTGGTTTCCCCGACCAGGCAACACTCTGGAAACTGTTTGAAAGTTAGCTAGCAGGGTACCTCTGACCTACATCGCGGGACTGAGGTGATTTTTCAGCCAGCTTCTTGAAAACCTCAGTTCCCGATGTACGGTTGCAGCCGATAAGTCTGTGACATGGGCAATCTCATCGTAGTTCATGCCACCGAAGTAGTGATACTCCAACACATCCGCTTTTCGCTCATCAATTTCACGCAGCGCATCCAGCGCTCGAACCAGATCCATCAATTCTGGTTGACTGGTCGCCCCACCCAGACCTTCGGGCGAGCTCTCGACCAGATCTTCGGTCAACGTCACGTGCAGAGCATCACCTCCGCGACGTTGTCGTTGTCTTGCGCGCGCATGGTCAACAAGCACCCTGCGCATCGTGCTGGTCATCACCGCCAGAAAATGGCAGCGATCGCTCCAGGAAATGTCTGCAGATGAAATTCGGATCAGGGCTTCGTTGATGATGGCGGTAGGTTGCAGTGTGTGGTTTGCGCGTTCCCGGCCAAACTCTCGAAGCGCGATGACTTTAAGTTCCTCATACATCGACGCGATCAAAGCTTCCTGGGCAGCCTCGTCACCACCTCGCCAGTCCGCCAACCATTGGGTGATTTGTTCTTTTTCTGTCGGTCCTGCGGTCAAGGGTTTACTACTTACTGAATACGCTTCTGGATTATGGCACGGCTCAAGGCCCCATGCGGCCAGCTACGACACTATTAATATGTGTACTATTTAGCAAGAATCGACAAGAAACCTCATCGCAGAAGCAAAAACAACAACGAACCTGGTCCGCTACACACTAAATGAAAGATTCACAAAACCGCTGGGAGCGTCTTCAGGACGTCTATCATGCCGCACTGGAACTGCCGAACGCAGAGCGTGAGGCTTTCATCACTGCCCAAAGCGGGGACGATGCCGAATTCCTGAATGAATTGAAGGCACTCCTGGCACACGATGCGGAAACCGGTGACCTGACAGACCTGGTGTTCGACGAGGTTGGCAAGCTGGCAGAAGAGTTGGATGCCGACCGTGTCGGTCAAACGCTCGGTGCCTACGAACTCATCGAACTGATTGGATCAGGCGGCATGGGTTCGGTATTTCGCGCGCGCCGCACAGACGGTGCATTTGAGCGCGAAGCCGCGATCAAACTGATCAAAAAAGGCATGGACACCAATCGCGTCGTTGCTCGTTTCACCTACGAGCGACAGGTCCTGGCGCGCCTACAGCACCCCAACATCGCCCAGCTTCTGGACGGCGGCGTAACAGACGATGGCCAACCCTACTTCGTCATGGAATACGTAGACGGTCAGAGTTTGATGCAGTACTGCGATGTGCAGGAGCTGGGTCTGGAGCAACGACTGCAGATCTTCATGACCGTGTGCCGCGCCGTGACCTACGCTCATCAGAACCTGGTGGTGCACCGCGACATCAAGCCAGGTAACGTGCTGATCAACGCTGCGGGCGAAGTTAAGTTGCTCGACTTCGGCATCGCCAAAGTGCTGGACCACGACGATCCAGATTTAACCAGTATGACAAGTTCACAGGGGGCGATTGGCTTCACCCGTGAGTACGCAGCACCTGAGCAACGTGCCGGTGAAAGCGTTTCCATGGCCACCGATGTCTTCTCGCTGGGGGTTGTGCTTTACGAATTGATATCCGGCGCTCGACCGGAGTTTCCTGCAGCAGATGAGTACGGATGGGTGAACCGTCTCGCACCACCCAGCAGCTGGGACTCCCACCGTTATGTCAGCGCATCTGAAATTCGCGGTGATCTGGACACGATCTGTCTGCACGCCCTGGAACACCAATCGGATCAGCGGTACGGCAGCGCCGTCGAACTCGCAGCCGACATCGAACGGTATCTGGACAATCGACCGGTGGTGGCGCGAAAGGCAACCGCCGGGTATGTGATGGGCAAGTTCGCAAGACGTCATCGACTTGGCCTTGCTGCGTCCATCATCGTGACACTGGGATTTGCCAGCGTAATCGCCTTCTATACAAGTCAACTTGCAGCCGAACGCGATGCGGCGTTGCTCGAACAAGCGCGTACCGCCGAGGTTGTCGAATTTGTCACCGGTCTTTTTGATGTGGTAGATCCTGCTGTCTCCAAGGGTGAGGATGTCTCCGCACGCGAGCTGCTCGATTCAGGTGCACTCCGCCTGGAATTTGCTCTGACCGACCGACCACTCGTCAGAGCCGCTCTGGTTTCAACGCTTGGGCGCGTCTACTACGCCTTGGGCGACATGGAAAAAGCCCTCAGCTTCAACGAAGAAGCGTTGCGACTGACAAGATCTGCAGAAAATGTCCGCCCCGAAGATCTGGCTCAGGCACTCATTACCCTGGGCGCAGTTGTTCAGGATAACGGAGACTTAGAGCGCGCCAGATCGCTGTTCGATGAAGCGGACCATCTGGCGAATGTCTCCTTGAGCGATAGTCACCGCGTCACTTACAACGCGGCCGCGGCACATGCGTACCTCGCCGAAACCAGAGGAGAGTTTGAAACCGCCGAACAAAAGTTTATCGAGGCTCTGGATCTCGCCGAGCAATATGTAGGCGAAGATTCTGACGAGGTCGTTGCAAAGGCGATGGTCCAACTGGCTGGCATCCTGCGCTTGAACGACAAGCATCTGGAGGCAGAGTTACTGCTGGACGACGCACTGGCAATACAGGAACGCGTATACGGGGGCATGCATCCAGAAAGTGCAAACACCAAGCGTCACCTGGCCGGTGTCTACCGCGATACCGATAGGTGGGACGAAGCCATCGCCCTGTACAAGGTGGTCATCGAGGAAAGAACCAAAATGCTGGGGCCCTTTCACCGCGAAGTTGCTCATACCTGGAACAGCTATGCCCAGGTGCTCACCCACGCCAGCAAACATAACGAAGCGCTGGACGCTTATGACAAAGTGCTGGAAATACTGAATCAATTGCGCAAAGGCAAACCCCACGTCAGCTATCCGGCGATCCTGAACAACCGCGCGTTTGCCCTGATGAGCAACATGCAGCATGAGGAAGCACTCCCCTATTTCGAAGAGTGTCTGGTGGAAATGGAAAGAGTGGGTATGGCCGCCGGGCACCCCAACCGCACTTTCCCGGAAACAGGGATCGGCGAAGCCTATCTGTACATGGATCGGTTCAGAGACGCCGAAACTGTATTCCGCCGCATGCTTGAAGAGCGACGCGAGCACTGGCCGGAGGAGCACACCCTGGTCACCGAAATCAAATCACACCTGGGTGCAGCGCTTGCCCACCAAGGCAAGTTTGATGAAGGCGAACGCTGGCTCCGCGAAGCACTCACCCAACACGAAGCCAACTACGGCACAACCTATCGCGGATACCACAAAACCTTAAAGCGCTTGTTCACGCTTTTTGATCTGTCCGGGCAGGAAACCGCCAAAGCAACATGGCCGGATTTCGACCCAGAGGAATTCACCTACCGTTGAGGTCAGTCCAGATTGTCGAGTGCGGTGCCGACTGCATCAAATAAAAGAGTGAGCTCATTTTCAGTTGTCGAAAACGGTGGACCAAACTGCAAAGTGTCGCCGCCCCAACGTACGTAAAATCCTGCCTCCCAGAGGGCCACACCCGCATCATACGGACGCACGGTCGGATCGCCCTCTCGCGGCGCCAGTTGAATGGCGCCCGCCAGCCCGTAGTTGCGAATATCTACGACGTGCTTGGCATCCTTAAGGGAGTGCAATGTCTGTTGAAAGTGGGGAGCGATACTGGCGGAGGCCTCAATCAACTGGGCATCCCGCAGGTGATTGAGCGCCGCGATACCGGCGGCACAGGCCACCGGGTGCCCCGAGTAGGTATACCCGTGCGGCAGCTCAATACCGTGCTCCGGCATATCCGTCGCCATAAACGTGGCATATATATCCTCGCGACTGATCACAGCACCCATGGGGATGATGCCATTTGTCAGCTGCTTGGCGAGGGTCAGCATGTCCGGGACGACACCAAACGACGCCGCACCTGTAGGGGCACCACACCGGCCCAGTCCAGTAATCACTTCATCAAAGATGAGTAAGATGTCATGCGCCGTACAAATCTCGCGAAGACGCTCAAGATAGCCCTGAGGCGGGACCACCACACCACCTGAACCAGACATCGGCTCGACAATCACCGCCGCAATGTTGCTGGCATCGTGCAGCGCGATAATTTCCAACAAGTGCTCGGCTAAGTGTTCGCCATACTGGGGCAGACCTTCGGAAAATGCGTTTTCCGCCAGCAGCGTCGACGGTAGATGATCAGCATCTACTCCGGCACCAAACAACTTCCTGTTAGCGCCGATACCCCCAACGCTCATCCCGCCATAGTTGACGCCGTGGTAGCCCTTTACCCGCCCTATGAGTTTGGTTTTCTCCGGCTTACCCGCCGCTCGCCAATACGCCCGCCCTATTTTCAGCGCAGTGTCCGCAGCATCGGAACCCGAGTTGGTATAAAAGACACGATTGAGTCCGGTCGGCATAAACTCGCTTATCAGCTCAGCGAGTTGGTAGCTGGTTGGATGCCCGAACTGAAAACTCGGCGCATAGTCGAGGCTTTCCAACTGCTTTGAAACAGCCTGGTTGATGGCGGAGACGTTGTGACCTGCACCTACACACCACAAACCTGACAAACTATCAAACACATCGCGACCATCGTCCGACTTAAAATAGCGACCTTCAGCGCCAACTATCATGCGCGGTTTGGCGTTAAACGCCCGTGTGGCGGTAAATGGAGGCCAGTGGGCATCAAGATTTATCGGCTGGTTCAATCCGTTCTCTCCAAAACTTCTACTCCACCAACTCGAAGCGCTGCGCTTCAAGGTTTTTGCGTACTTTGTCACCCGGGAATATCTGTCCCGACATGGCAATATAAATCCCGCTATCGAGTGCCTGCACCGCACCCATGGCAAGACCGACGTTAAACAGCGCATCCGTCATGGCAAATCGTGCCGGGGAAAATGCACCGGTCATCACCACAGTTTTTCTAGTCCCGGCTGCTTTCAGGGCTGCAGCAGTTTTTGCCATGGTGTCAGTGCCATGAGTGATCACAACTTTAGGTGCGTTTGCGTCAGCAACCGACTGACAAATCAACTCACGATCCGTATCGGTCAGTTCAAGACTGTCTTTTCTCATGAGCGGTACAATTTCGACGTCCAGATCAACATGGGCCTGTACCAGGAGTTCCTTAACCACCGACTCGCCCACTTCGAATTTGCTGTTTGCATCGAAATAAACCTTGTCGATCGTGCCCCCGGTGGTAATAAACGTCACTTCTGTCATTTGCTTAAAGATCACCCAGGAATTGCAATAAAACTCGATTTGTTTGTTCAGGCGCTTCCTGCTGCACCCAATGACCTATTCCGGGAAAGAGATGGACGCCGCGCAAATCCGCAACCGTGTCAGCCATCAAACCCTTGAGCGCTTTCTCATCGGCGCCATTGATTACAAGATCCAGGGTACCCGCTATAAACACGGCAGGCACTCTCACCACCGGGTCCTCAATCTCCGCCGACTCCGTCCAATTGAGATCAAAGTTGCGGTAATAATTTACCCCACCCCGAAAGCCATTGCGGTCAAACTCGGCGACGTAGTAGTCAAGATCCGTTTGCGTCAGCCAGCCGGGCAAACCCTTGGGCGCACCGAGACGACCGACCCATCCACCGGCACTGCGTTTCGGATCTGTTATTTCTGGAGGATGCCGAGGCGAATCCGGGGACAAGTAAATACGACTTAAGAATTCGCGAGTGTTGGCGTCGTACTCCGCTTCTGCCACACCTCCCGGCTCGTTGTGATAAACCATGTAGAAAAAGTTGTCCCCTGTGCGTGCCCGCATCGCCGCCAGCGGGGATACAGGTGAGCGAGGGCCGTACGGCACGCTCAGTATCGACAGACTGTGCGCACGCTCGGGATATCGCACAACCGTGGACGTCGCAACCGGAGCCCCCCAGTCATGGCCAACAAAGTGCGCTTTCTCGATATCCAGCGCGTCCAATATGCCAACCATGTCCGCAGCCAGAGTTTTCAAGCTGTAGGCAACCATATCTTCGGGTGCGTCCGTGCCTCCATAGCCACGCATATCCGGTGCAAGGACGTGATAACCGGCATCCGCAAGAGCGGACAATTGATGGCGCCACGAGTACCAGGATTCGGGAAAACCGTGGGAAAAGATTACGGTTTCACCCTCACCCGGCTCGCCGATTTGTGCGACCCGCATCCTGATGTCATTGACTTCGACCATGGTGAAGCGCACACCTGGCCAGGGTGCTGAACGCTCTGCACCCTGAAGGACGGGGGCTTCCACCGACCACGCTGCAGGGCTCGCGAACAAACCCATGGTGATCGCGATACTTGTAATCAGAGCATTGAACCGTCCCACTGAAATTTTTTGTACAAACACAAATTTGGTCCTCGCTGAAACGCCGCTTGAGCCTAAGCCATCGGCGCGGTAGTGTCATCCTCATGCATCGAGAGGCTTTGGGAGAGCGCCTTATGCACATCGAAAATATCGAACCATTAACCCTGGGCGCGCGAGTAACCGGCGTGGATCTCGCAAATCTGAACGAGGCCGAGTGGCAAACCATTTACGCCGCATTCCTTGATCGCGGCGTTCTGGTCTTTCCCAACCAACACCTGGATGAAACAGGACAAGCCAGATTTGCAGCACACTTCGGTGAAGCGGAGAGACTTCACCCGAAGCAAAAAGGCAGCAACATCTCGATCTCCAATCGAAAAGCTGGAGGTGGCCTTGCACAATCCAGCGACTATCAGTACCAACTCCTCAAAGGTAATGAAGGCTGGCACACCGACAGCACCTACATGCCGCTCGCATCAAAAGTAGCGATGCTGAGCGCGATCGAGATTCCACCCGAGGATGGCGAAACCGAGTTTGCGGATATGCGGGCAGCATGGGATGCGCTGGATGAAGCGACGCAAAATCAGCTCGAGGGCTTATCCGCGTATCACTCGCTCTACTATTCACAGTCGCGCGCAGGGTTTTCGCACGATACCGACAACCTCTATGGGCTGCATGACAAAGGCGCGCCCCTGCGGCCTGTGATCAAGGTGCATCCCGAAACCGGTCGCAAGTCAATTTACACGGGGCGTCATGCTTACGGTCTCGCCGACATGACACCAGAAGCTTCAGAACAAATGCTGGATGAATTGTTGGCCAACGCATGCCGTGCCCCGCGCGTCTATACGCACAAATGGCAGGTTGGAGACACCGTAGTGTGGGACAACCGCTGCATGATGCATCGCGCCCGTCCATACAATCCCGAACACCCACGGGTGCTGAGAGGGACACGCATCTCAGGCGACCCGGCTTCGGAGCTGGCACCAACGTTCGCGGACGTCCGCGCAAGCGGCTTTGCCCCTTCCACCAATAACACTTCCTCCCTGGAGGCAACCTGAGCGATTAAATCGCCTTAAATACTTCCGCCCATTCCTCTATGGCGGCTTCCTGGCCATGCACCAGTTGGATAACCACCTGGCTGTAACCCGCCTCTTTGAGAATGCGCATGTTGCTGACCAGTTCGTCGAAGGTACCGCTCATACTCGCCGCGCGGATGAACTCAGGCGTATAGAGGGGCGCTTCATCCTCGCGCACAAACATCAAGTGTCCACGGTGGTTGCTTAAATATTTCGCATCCTCCGGTTCATAACCCGCATGAATCTTCATGTACTCAGCATGGAGGTCCGCGAGTGGGCCTTGCAGCTGTGCGCCTCCCATTGCGCCACCTTCATCAGAAAAGTTGTGCATGGTCACAGCCGCTCCGGGGCCCGCCTGTTTGAAGAGTTTCTCATTGTCGGCTGTCTCATCTTTACCCTCGAGCACCGCACCCAGAAAGAAGAGCGCCGAGTTGAGCGCCCCAGCTTCGTGCCCCTGTGCGATCCACGTTGCGCGCATCGCCTCCAGCGAACTCACCGCGTTGCCCATCCCCGTAAAATTGAGCCAACCTGCACCGAGTGCGGCGGTCAGCTGTTGCGACTTCGGACCGAACGCAGACAACCACACCGGGATCTCGTCCTCTACGTTGATCAAGCCTAACTCCGGGTTCAGAAAGCGGATCTTGCGGTCATGCCCTTCGAAATCCCACTCGACCATCTCCCCACGCGTTAACGCTCGTACTCGCTCGACGTAAGTTCCGGTTTTGGCGAGAGAGATTGCACCCAATCCCATGGTGCGTCGGGCGGTGAAGCCGGTGCCCACTCCAAAATCAATCCGCCCCGGGGCCAGCTTATTTAGAGAAACCAGCGCATTGGCGGTAACCGGTTCTATCCGATTGGAGGGCACTACCACCCCGGTGCCGAGACGAATACGCTGCGTTTCTTTTGCCGCCAGCGCCATGCAGATAAACACGTCCGGGTTCAAAAGCTGCGTGTCGTAGAACCAGGCGGCGTGGAAACCCAACTCTTCTGCGCGTTTCACCCATTGCCAGCTGTCCACTTCCGATGCAAGTGCAATTGAATATCTCATTCTCCGGTCCCTTCCCTCATATCTGACGACCTTAAGGTATCGCAGAGTGCTCGCGGTGGCAGCCGTTTTCTTCTGTGTTTTGGTCAGCGTATGATCGAATCGATAACAAACAGGGAGAGAAACGTGCGCATACTATTGAAAATACTAGGTGTCATTCTGGCGTTAGCGGTCTTGTTTGCTGGTTATCTGTTCATCCAGGTGCGCAATATCGATGTAGAACAACTCTCTGAAGATCTATGGGTGTTGCGTGGCCTGGGTGGCAACACGGCTGTCCTGAAAACCTCGGCGGGTGCTGTGGTCGTCGATACCATGACGTTCGGGATACAAGGCAGTCGTATCATGGCTGTTGCAGAAGAGCTCACGGGCAGCGCTCCGACGCTTATCATCAACACCCACTATCACTTCGATCATACGCACGGTAACCCTGCATTCCCGCAAGGGACACGTGTCATCGCCACCGAGCGGACCAAACTTTATCTGCAGACTCTGGATGCAGAAGCGTGGCAGGGCGAAGCCGCCGCACTGATGCCCAACGAAACCTTTGCAGACAGTTATACACTCAGCTACGGTGGCAAAACGATTGAGCTTATCCACCCCGGCAACGGCCATACGAACGGCGACCTGGTTGTGCTTTTTCAGGATGAGCGCGTGATCCATCTGGGCGATCTCATGTTTAACAAGCACTACCCCAACATAGACCTGGAAGCAGGTGGCACAGTTCAGGCCTGGCCCGCAACGCTGGATGCGGTCCTGTCGCTTGATTTTGACAGAGTGATACCAGGTCATGGCGCAACCACGGATGCCGATGGGTTAAGACAGTTTCAGGCCTTTATCCGACAGCTCGGTGACATTGCTCGCACCGCTTCAGCCGAGGATTGGGATCTGGTCAAGATGCAGAGCACCAACCTGCTCACCGAAGACGCAGGTTACGAACCGGTAACCTTTGTCATCCCACTGGGATTAGACAGAAACTTCGTGTTAACGCGTGCGTGGGAGGAAGTGACCGGTAACTTCAATACCGGTCAAATTATCAACTGAGTATCTCCGGGTTCGCGAGCGCGGGTTCGCGAACCTCGCCTCGCAACGCATGGACCAGGTTGTCTGCTGTCTCAAAGGACATACGCCGCGCTGCTTCAACTGAGACCCCCGCGCTGTGGGGGGTGAGATAAAAACGATCATCTTTAAGAAATGGGTGATCTGCTGGAGGCGGTTCTGTGACGAACACGTCCACGCCAGCTCCGGCTATTCTTTCCGCCTGGACAGCTTCGATGAGCGCCTGCTCGTCTACAATTCCGCCACGCGCGCAGTTGATCACAAAACTATCATCACGCATTTGGGCTAGCTCTTCAGCGCCGACAATTCCGCGGGTTTCATCATTCAGCGGACAGTGCACGGTGAGAAAGTCAGTCTCCCCCAACACCTCGTGCAGCCGCGCAACCGGGCGACAACCGGCGGCTTCGATCAGAGCGTCATCAACATATGGATCGTATACGTTTACCTGCATGTCAAACGCCAACGCCCTTGGCGCAAGGCGGGTTCCGATCCGACCGAAGCCAACAATGGTTAGTGTTTTACCTGCGATATCAATCGCTACCGGCGAGCTTCTAAAACCAAAATCCGAGTTGCGGGCAGCCTCGTCGTAACGTCGTATGCGCTTCGCAAGCGAAAGTACAAACAGCATGGTGTGCTCAGCGACCGATACAGCGTTTGCATTTACCGCAAGCAGAAGTGGTATCGCGCGAGCGTTCAGCGAGGGGACGTGAACGTTGTCGAATCCTACTCCATGACGGGCAACAGCACGGAGTTGGCCAGCAGCTTCCAACACGGCAGGTGTCAACTTGGCCGAACGCACAGCAATTCCGTCTACACCCTGCACTGCCGCGATCAGGCTCGCCTCATCCAGCCCGTCCGGCTGAACCACCTCAACACCATGCTCCACGAACACCTCATATCCGATTGGCTGCAGTGGTTCTGTCATCAATATTTTCATTTTCAACCTTCTACCGACATCAGTTCCGGATACTGCGAGAAGTGTGTGAACTGCTTTGTTGCGATCTCAATAACAACCACCTCCCCGTCCTGGTTGGCTGTCTGAGCATCCTTGAGAGCGGGCCCTATCCCCGCTGGTTCGCCAACGTGAATACCCCGCGCTCCCATCGCCTGCCCCATGGCCGCATAGTCTCCTTCCTGGTTACCCGCACCGAAGCGTTCCATAGCTACCGGCATCTTTTCATCGTATCCACCCATGGTTCTATTGTTGATGACAACGGTGGTGATGGGTGTCCCCGCCCGTACCGCCGTCTCAATCTCTGTCGCGGTATGGCCAAACGCCAGATCACCCATAAAGTTAAGGCAGAATTTACTCGGATCGGCGAGCTTGGCACCGATCATGAGCGGTATGCCATAACCTAAGTGTGTGGTCTTCCCCCAGCCGATATATCCGTGAGGCACCGTCGCGGGATAGAAAGGCATGATCTGATCCCGCGGGCTACCAGCGTCGTGTGTCACAACAGAGTTTGGATGGTCCAGACAGTTGGCAATTTCATGGACTACCCTGTAGGGGTTAATCGGCGTTTCGTCAGAGGTAAGGTAAGGCGCCCATTCGGCGTACCAGGCTGCCTTGGTTTGAGCAATATCCGCTATGACTTCTTCCGCTTGCGGACAGCCTTTACCACCAACCAGGTCACGCGCAGCCTCAAGCATACGTTGGAGTGTCAGGGCCGCATCGCCGATGAGACCTATCTCGCAGGCGTAGTCTTTGTTGATATCCGCCTCGGCTATTGTGCTGTGAATCAGAGTTTTACCGGGTGGGATATCCAGACCGAAAGATGTCCTGGTCAATCCCGAGCCAATGGCAAACACCGTGTCCGCCAATCCCAACCACTGATACACAGTCTTTGGGGCGGTGCGGTTAACAGATCCCAGAGCAAGCGGATGTGCATCTGGAAACGCGCTCTTTGCCTGCATGGTTGTCATAACCGGTAACTGCATGAAATCGGCGAACTCGCGCAACAGGTCACTCGCACCCGCGTAGAGCACACCCTGTCCTGCCCAGATGACAGGCCGCTCTGCCGCTAACAACGCCTGTACGGCGCTATCGATATCGGCATCACTCGGTTGCACGTGTGATCGTCGCACAACATCGTAGTTCGCCGCATCGGCATCCACAGGTTGCTGCATAACATCTCGAGGCATTTCCACCAACACCGGTCCGGGTCGACCGTGCTTCAACGCATGGAACGCTCGGCGCATCTGGCGGGCTGTCTGATCCGCACGATCGATAGACAACGCGAGCTTGGTGATACCGGCAAAATTGGCTTTTGCAGAGAAGTTCGGCGCCACATCGTAGTTGGTGGACGCATACCCCTGAGGAAGAAACAGGAGAGGCACACCTTCTCCGTAGGCCTGCGCTATGCCACCAAAGGAGTTCTCTACCCCTGGACCATCCTGCGCGGCAAAGACCCCGATGCCCTTCCCTGCCATCTGCCGACTGAACCCATCGGCCGCGTTGATACCACCGCGCTCCTGTCGGAAGACGATGGGCCTGATGCCCACCTTGGCTGCAGCTTCGATAAGCGGATTGGCTGGAAAACACGCCATCCATTCAACGCCTTCCGCAACCAGGGTTTTTGCAACCACGTCAAAGCCGTTCACGTTCGCTCCTCTATCTCTTCAAAGTCCCATCAGGTACCAGTTCCAGCAGGGTATCAGGCGCGCCAATGCCACCCCCCTTGGTCACCACATCTATGCCCTTCACCTTCGAAAGCGGTATGCCTGGTAGCAAATTACCACGGACATACATCGTTTCCTCACTTATCACTGCAGCAACGGTGTCCCCTCCCACAATGACCAACCCTGAAATCTCCGACCACAGCCTCTGTGCACACTCTGCCAACTTTTGCGACATGGCGGCAGCCGCATGAGCGCTGATTTCGTCCTGACCGCCATCTGCAAGGCCGGGGCTTGCGACCACCGTTACACCATCGCTGCTTAGAACAGCATCTTCAGGGAATTGCGGGGCAGGTGTCAGAAGGGCAAGTTGTTCTCTGCTGCGGGGATTTAAGCTCCCGCAGAGAACCAGGCACGGGTTGCCGACGGTAAATTCCGGTGCCGCCCCTTTGCCTAATACTTGCGCGGCGAGTTCACCCAACGCACCTGATGCACCCACCAGAATTCTGTTTTCAGACCTGGCTCGCGCAACTGCCTGACTCATCTGGGCGTTATCGTTTGCATCCCAGACAACCACATCTCCACTGACGCCAGCTTGTTCAAGCACCTCCGCAGGGCGACTGCTCACCGGGCGCGTGCGCGGATCTTCGGCAAACACCGATTCCAACACCGGCTTATCGTGGATGTAGACCACTCCATCGAGGCAGCGCCGTCCCGCATCGGGAAAGCTGCAGACTATGGCAACTTTAAACCCTGCGCGGAGCAGCACATCCACTTCATGTGCCCAGTTGCCCCTCAACCCGGCATCCATTTTATGGGATCTGACCTCCGCGGGGATGCTCAGCAGATCTTCCATGCGGGATTGCGCTTGCTCTATCGTCAAATGACGGGAAGCAATGTCTCGCACGCAACACAGCGGGTCTTCAGCGTGCGGCCCAACCGGCACCTCGCGGTCAACGCACGCAGTGAGACCGCCGATTTCAAGCGCTCCGGTACGATCGTCCGCTGAGAAGAGCAGTCGCAGTTAGACAGGCTCCGCTACGAAGACCGGGATAATCCGATCGGTTTTGGCCTGGTATTCATTGTAGTTCGGGAACGCTTCCGCACTCGCCGCCCACAGCCGGTCGCGCTCTTCGGCATCGGTGACTTCGCGGACGCGCATCTTAAAGACTTCCGTCGCATCCCGAATTTCGACATCCGGGTTTGCCCGCAGGTTATAAACCCAGACAGGGTTTTTAGGCGCGCCGCCCATGGATCCCACCAGCACATAGGCGTCGTCCACTTTCACCCGCATCAAGGGGATTTTGCGAATGCCACCAGTCTTGTTCCCTGTGTGCGTAACGATGATGCAGGGCATCCCGGTGTCCAAGAGCGTCGTCCCTTCGGTGCCACCACTGCTTTCATAGAGTTCCACCTGCTTACGTACCCAATCGAGTGTGGGTGGTATGTATTCAGCCATCAAACTTACTCCCTGTTTTGAGAATTACTCGTAGATCTTGCGATCTGGTTCTTCCAATCACTCGCTGGTCGCACCAAACACGTACGGATCCAGCGATTCCTGCGCTCTGATTCGATACTTGTGCCAGCGGCCGCCGCCGTAATAGGCGAGGCTGCCAGGCTCAGCTTCTCCATGACCGTTGTAGTAGGTAATACAATCTCGCAACGGCCGGGAAATTTCGTCGGCCACACGACAGTGTTCTGCATACTTCAGTTCCGGCTCTTCGTGGATGTCCACCACGGTCTCACCACGCTCGGCCATCGTGCCCAACATCCAAGCCACGTATTCCGCATGCTCTTCGATAGCGTCTATGAAGTTAAAACTGCCACCGCCGCCTTGAGGGCCAGACATGATGAAAAGATTGGGGAAGCCCTTGCTGTGAATACCCAGGAAGGTCTTCGTTCCTTCGCCGGTCCATTTCTCACTCAAAGTAACGCCACCACGACCCTTGATCATGTTGAAGGTGGAGGTTGCCATCCACTCAAATCCCGTCGCATAGATCAACACATCTAACGGATATTCTTTGCCGTCATGCACCACACCACGCGCGTTGATTTTCTGCACACCGCGGGGTGCTGTGTCTACCAGATGTACGTGCGGCAGGTTAAAGCTGGGCAAATATTCATCGTGGAAGGTCGGACGTTTACACCCATACGGGTAGTAAGGCTTGAGCGCCGCTGCGGTAGCCGGGTCTTCAACGATGTTGTCCACCCGTGCGCGAATCTGCTCCATGATACGGAAGTTAGAATCCAGCTGCTTCTGCACCATCTCTTCAGGCGTCAGCTGCGATTTGTGTTCTTTGCGTTCCTTAAAATCCGCAACCTTTCCAGACAGATAGTCATCATCACCCAATATTGCAGCGCGGCCCGCTGAGATTTTGGAAAAACGCGCCCGTCGGGCTTTGGCCCAACCCGGTTCAGCCGCCCACTCAGCCCGCTGCTCATCCGTGGTCGCGCGCTGGTCGCGAACATCGACGGAGCTTGGCGTACGTTGGAATACATAGAGTTCCTTCACCGCCTTGGCTAGTTCCGGCACCGCCTGAATTGCAGTTGCGCCTGTGCCGATGATGCCAACGGTTTTGCCCTCTAAATCAACGTGATAGTTCCAACGGGATGTATGGAATGATTCGCCTTCGTAGGTTTCCATGCCTTCTATCCGAGCAAGCTTCGGACTGGTCAGAATACCGTTTGCCAGCACAACGTAGCGCGCCTTCATGGTGTCACCGCGGTCGGTGTACACGGTCCAGCGTCCCGTTGCTTCGTCCCATTCGGTTTTTTCTACCGTGGTGTGAAACAGACAACGATCATAAAAGCCAAAGCGTTCTGCCATCGTCTGACAGTATTCGAGAATCTCAAAGCCGGAAGCGAACTTCATACTCGGCACATAATTCATCTCTTCGAGGAGGGGAAAATAGCTGTACGACTCAACGTCACATGCGATGCCCGGATAACGGTTCCAGTACCAGGTACCGCCAACATCGCCGCCTTTCTCGCAAAAACGAACGTCCGTGATGCCTTCTGCTTGAAGTTTGTGCCAGAGCAGCAGTCCGCCAAAGCCTGCGCCCACGCACAACACCTCACACTCGTCATCAAGGCCATCCCGCTCAACTGGAGCGTCGGAATAGACATCTTCCAGGTATTTGCTGAACTCACCTTCCATGGACATATAGTCTGCCGCACCGGCTCGCGCTTCCTTAAACTCGCGATATTTCGCCTGTTCTTCAGCGTTGAAGACCGCACCCGCAGGTTCCGGCGGCAGCTCCTTCAAGGTCTGGTCTTCGATCACCGAATAACCTTTGCCTGCGATTTTTTCGCTCGCTTTCGCCGCACGCGTATTGAATTTTTTTAGTCCGGTTTGAGGATCTACTGAGATCGCTTCAGTCATGCTGCTCCCTCGTCGTCATAAAGTCCCAATCAACCGAAGAATGGTACCACGCCCGCGGGAGTTGTTGAGGACCAGGCAAGTCGGAAATTTCCGAATGAATCCTAAAGGAAAGTGGTTTAAAGAGATTCTAGAGGCATACCAGATAAACCAAACTAGGTCGGGTTCGGCTAACCCGCTCAGCAACGAAAGAACCCAGCTTTGTTGTCCGCGATTCGAAGAAAGCCGCCGTTCGCGAGCTTCGATTCAGGGTCTGCTATCAGGCAGGTCGCGGCCAACAACGGACGTGGTTATCGCAAATCAAGTAGGCGAAGTTTGAATTCGGAGATATCCGACTGACTCAAACCATTCAGTGGCAAGCTCTTCAATAGTTCACTCAGCACACTGTGTGCGTCCTTTAACAGTTCTAATCCTGCTGGAGTGATCATTGCGAGGCTCTGGCGCGCATCGCGATCGTTCCTTTTACTTGTCACGTAGCCAATTTTTTCGAGCGGCCTCAATGCACGTGTTACCGCTGATGGCGTCAGACCAACGGCCTGTGCAAGCTCTATTCGGGGGTACCCGGCGGCTTCGGTGCTTGAGAGCGCTCTGAGCAACCGATATTCACTAAAACTGATACCTCGAAAGGACAGTGCGCGATCCATGCGATGCACAAGGTTGGATGCAGTTTCCAAGAACTGAAATACCACAGGCTCTGTCAGTGGTGATAATTTGGCCGGCTTCATGTTTGCATATTACATGATCGCTCACGTATTATACAATCGTTACATTCCACTTGATGATTTTTATGAACAAGCTTGTAAGTATAATCCTGCTAACTATTGCTGCAGCGGGTGCGTCTGGGAACGAGATGCAACCGCAAGCCTACGAATTACTGAAATCTATCTACGCCTACGATCAATCCTTTCCGCTAAACGCACGGACAGTGGGTTTACTTCAGCACGGTAAGACGACTTTCGAAAAGATCGTCTTTGATAGTTTTCATGACGGCAAGGTGCCCGGTTTGCTGGCACTGCCAACTCAAGGCGAAGCGCCGTTCCCTGTCGTGCTGCTCTTGCACGGCGTTACCGGAAGCAAGAAACAATGGCTGGGTGACGAGTTTACTCACGGAGGCGAAGTGTCTGCGAGCTTGCTCAAAGAGGGTTTTGCCGTGCTGGCACTGGATGCTCAATACCACGGTGATAGAGCCGTCTACAACGATTATCTGGATGCCGGTGAAATGGTCTTCAAGAAAGGTTGGGGGGTACGGTATGCCAACATGCTGACCCAATCCGTTGTCGATTACCGACGGGCGATCGACTACTTGTCCAGGCGACATGACATTGACTCAACACGAGTCGGCTTGCTGGGTTACAGCATGGGTGGACACATGGCGTTCATTCTGGGTGCCGTCGAGGAAAGAATCCAAGCAACAGTAGCCTGCGTCGTGCCGCACATGGCGGGTATGCCCATGGCCGCTTCAGCGTTCGCTCAGGACATGGGTGCAGACCCGCTACTGATGTTGATGGGGCGCAAGGACCAATTCTACACAGAGGATCAAGCGAACAGCCTCTTCAGTGCGGTACCGGGCAATGCAAAAGCAATTCAATTCTTTGATAGTGGTCATTCCCTGCCGGTCGAATACGCCGCGAAAGCCACGCAGTGGCTGAAAAAGAACCTGTAGCTCTCACGCTGGAATCGAATGAACGAGTTGGAAGAAATCCAGCTACCCTGCCTGTCAGCCGTCATGGAATACAAAAAACAACCGGAAAAAATGGGGGTGTGCTGCATCCGCAGCTAAACCTTTCATACCTCACAGTTATAACAAGCCAAAAACACCTGAACCCTGAAATGACTGTTCTGGGTCGAGAAGCGAAGTTCGATTCTAGCCCTTGGAACGGCAGCTTTCAGTTGCGATCTATTCCTTCGAATACGCGAAAAACGGTATGACGTCGGTGAAGGGCATCGTCCCGCTTTCAGGGGAAGCGCGATCTTTCAAGTAGCTAGCCGTCAACGGTACAGCCAAGCCGCCATCTAGACTCCAGAACTCCTCCCATCCCGGTGTCGCTAGCAGCATAGCGATGATATTACCGAAGGTCTCAGAGGTTTCGGCTGGCACCAACCCCTGCTTTTCCAGCCGCAACACCATTTCCAAGTGATTGACCATCGAAGCGAAGCGCATATAAGCGATGAATTTCTCATCGTCAGACATCGTTTGGAGACCTGAGTATGATTTCCGAACGGCACTGGTAACGCGCTCGTCGGACGTCATCGAGTCAAGTATGCGAATCCAGTTCTCTACAATTCGACTTTGTGAGTCCGCAGATGCTTGTTTAGTGTTGTCGTGAACTTGCTTTCCGAGATAGATGACCGACGCAATAACTACCAGTGCGCCCAATCCTTCTGCTAACGCGCCAAAGGCATCCCAATTCATCGCTTATTCCTAGTGATCAAACATTCAGAGTACCTCAGAGCCGGGAATGGGCGAAGGTCTCTTCTGGGTCGTTCACGCGGTAACCTACCAGAATTCGTCGTACAGCGTAGCTCCCAATAACTGCTTGAGGAAGCACATGTACTATTTGATCCCCTATCAGCCTAAACGTGAGCCATGGAACAAAGGAAAGTTAGTCGGTCAAAAACCGCCACTAAAACCCCAGGATCATTTGCAAATGGATGACAACAAACGCGATCTTGCACTCTTTAACCTTGCGATAGACAGCAAGCTACGAGGCTGCGATCTCGTGAAAATTAAGGTCAGCGATATTAGCCAAAGTGGCTCAATTCAACGCAGAGCTCAAATTATCCAGCAGAAAACTCAACGCTCGGTTAAATTCGAGATCACGGAACAAACGAGAGAGTCCCTCAGCGAATGGATCGAGTTTGCTCAATTGAAATCTTGGGACTTTCTTTTCCCGAGTAGAATCGAAAAATCACCACACCTTTCGACCAGGCAGTACGCACGTATTGTGAAAGGTTGGATAACCAGTATCGGCTTAGATCCAGCAATCTATGGTACACACACATTGCGAAGAACCAAGGTGTCAATTATCTACAAGCGCACTAAAAACCTACGAGCGGTTCAACTACTGCTTGGTCATACCGCGCTTGAAAGTACCGTTAGATATCTAGGGATCGAAGTGGATGACGCATTGGATCTATCGGAGAAAATTGAAGTGTGAAAAGCTTGGGTGGCGGTGCTCCGCCGTCACCCTTTAATTTTTTCCCATTCACAAATACTCTGTGAGCAATGTGAGTACATATCTCGCGGACAAGTGATGAAAACCAGAGTTATCAGCTACCAAGAAATTGAAGAGAAATTTCAAGATATTCTAGTGGAGCTGAGTCGCGATTCGCGGGACGATGAACTGTTGATCGAAAAGGGAGGTGAGTTGCTAGTACTTCTTGGACTTTGTATTAGCCAGATGAAGGCTCTAACCAGCAGATCGTATCCAGCAAAAAAGGTACACCTAGCTGTGCTCGAAAATGCCCATGAGGCAATCACGTACAAATTCAACACCTGTACGGTCCAAGAGATAGCCACCCAGGTCCCTGCTGCTTATAGAGCATTTGGCGTCCAGTGAATAAGAGAAGCCACCATCGACCACCCAGCAATATCCATACCGAAATTGGCAGCTTTCAAGTGAGTAAGCGGCCGTTTTAAGATGCGTTGACAAAATCGACGTGAACGACCCTTAACAGACACCCTTAGAATTCTTGTTCTCGTTAAGGGTGGGTGAGTTTATTATCGGGCCATGAACACACGCGACTCTTTACTCGTAAAATCACTCAACGAGGAAACTTGGCCGGACTTTGCACGATTAGTTGAGGCCCACAACGGTGTGTGGGGTGGCTGCTGGTGCATGGAATTTCATCCGGAAGGCAATGAACGAGGACCGCAACGGCGTGGGCAGAAGGAGTGCCGTGTTAGACAAGGGGAAGCGCACGCGGCGCTCGTATACGACGGTGAGGATTGTGTCGGTTGGTGCCAGTTCGGTTCTCCTGATGAACTGCCGCGCATCAAGAATATCCGCGAATACCGAAAGGAGCTGACGACATTACCAAGCTGGCGCATCACCTGTTTTTTCGTTGCAAAGTCTCATCGAGGGAAAGGCGTTGCGGCAACTGCTCTCAAAGGTGCCCTGCAGGAAATTGCCAAGCTTGGAGGTGGGAAAGTAGAAAGCTATCCCGAAGCCACAGACGGTCGGTCTGTCTCGGGATCGTTTCTCCACAACGGTACAATGGCCATGTTCGAACGAAACGGATTCAAGCGAGACAGGCAGATTGGTAAGAGTCGTTGGGTGGTCAGAAAAACTGTTCGCAAGCGCCAAAAAGCAACGAATCAATAGATGTCTGAGCCTCGCCAATCGACTGGGCGTATCTCTGCTATCGTGCTTGAGTGCCACGAACGGGAACCGCAGGAGCCGACGGGTTACCGAAATCGAAGGACGGGCGACGGTCCGCAGTTGGCCGCGACCTGCCTGATAGCAGACACTAAATCATAGCGCTCCAGCGGCCGCTTCAGCGGTTGAGCAGACATCCCAGTACGCGGAACAACTTTAATTTTGTAGCGAAAGTTGCCCCGGGTAAAAGTTATGTCGCGGGTACCCGTATTGAAAAGCAGCAACGACCTTGGCTAAATCTAGAGCAATCGCCTAGAGAAGAAAAACAGTGCTGAAACTACACGGACGCCCCCGCAGCAATTACTACAATGCAGTCAAGACCGTGCTGATCGAGCGCGGTCTTGCTTTTGAAGAGGTGGTAGAACCCGCACCGCCCACACCCGAATACCTCGAGTTAAGCCCCATGGCCAAGGTGCCTTGCCTGGTGACCGATTCCGGACCCATCACGGAGACCACCACGATCATCGCCTATCTTGAAGATGCGTATCCTGAAAACTCGCTCGCGGCATCAGATCCTTATATGCGTGCAAAAGAGCACGAGATCGCAAAGGCATTCGAGCTTTACATTGAATGGGTAGCAAGGCGGGGTTATCCCGTACTTCGAGGGGACGGCGACGTCACCGAAGCCGACAAGGCTGCAATCCGCGCCGGGTTGGAACAGGCGACAGACGCGCTACCAAAGCTGACTCGGTTCGACCCATGGGTGATGGGGGACAGGTTTTCGTGGGTCGACCTCTACGTTTTCTTTATGTTGATCTACGCGGTGCACTCCGCGCGGATTAACGTGGATATGGATCTGTTGGCCGGACTCCCCGGCGCCCAAGATTGGTTCGAGCGCGTGCAAAGCCGGCCCAGTGTTGCTCGTGCCCAGGCGGAGGCTGCCGAATACGCCAAATCTCTACAGACTTGATTAAGGTCTGCCGTCGAGCGCAAGACCCTCCATGCGACCATCTTCACGCCACTCCCGCATCAACTTGAAAAACGGGTTGGGACCTTTGCCGTAAGCCGCGTTCTGCTTGCTAATGGGATTCGGTTGGCCTTCATTGTTGTAATAACCGGGCGTACAGGCGTTTAAAAACTCTTCGTTAAACCGGCTGAGACGGATAATTTCTTCTACCCATTCGTCTTCCGCTGACGCGGTGGCTTCGACTGTGGTCAGGTTTTCTTCTTCACACCGCTGCATGATGTAAGAGATGTGTTGCGCAGCCTCGTCTATGTAGTGCGGAAAGTTCGTCGTGAAGCCGCCCTGTGCACTGCTGATCTGGAATAGGTTAGGAAAACCATTGATATGCAGCCCGTGCAAGGTCCGCATTCCGTTGGCCCACTTGTCAGAGAGTCGGATATCATCTTTGCCCACCACGTCGTAACCCGCACGGCGCGTATACTCGGTGCCGACCTCAAAACCGGTCGCAAAGACGATACAGTCCAACTCGTACTCCACCCCATTTGCAACAACCCCACGTTCGGTAATGCGCTGAACGCCCTTTCCAGCGGTGTCCACCAATTGCACCCCGGGAAGATTGAACGTCTGCAGGTACGCGTCGTGAAAGCACGGGCGTTTGCAAAACTGTCGGTACCACGGCTTCAGCGCTGCGGCGGTTGCTTCATCCTCAACCAGATCATCAACTCGCGCGCGAATCTGATTCATCTTTTTGAAATCCGCCAGTTCCATCATATAGGGCACCTGTGACCAGTCGGTGTCCTTACCACGGTAGTTGGCCATTGAAATGAGGTTGCGAATAATCTCTGTCCAGCCATCCTGCACCAGGTCTTCTTCCACGATGCCACCCGAGCATAGCGTGTTGAAGTTTTCCATGCGCTCGCGCTGCCAACCGGGTTGCAGCGCCGCCGCCCATTCCGGGTCTGTGGGTCGGTTCGCCCTTACATCTATTGAACTCGGCGTACGCTGGAAGACATAAAGCTCCTTTGCACCCTCACCGAGATGAGGAACACATTGCACTGCCGTCGCGCCAGTACCGATGATGCCAACCCGTTTATCAGCCAGCTTGTTCAGCCCACCGTTCGAATCACCCCCTGTGTATTCATAGTCCCAGCGGCTGGTATGGAATGTGTGACCCTGGTAACTTTCGATACCCTCTATGCCTGGCAGTTTAGGGCGATTGAGCGGGCCGTTTGACATAATGACAAACTTCGCTCTCATTTCATCGTTACGATTTGTCCGGACCAACCACTTCGATTCGCGTTCCAGCCACTTACACTCCGTCACCTGGGTTTGCATCACCGCATCGCGATACAGGTCGAACTTCGCCGCGATATTTTTGCTGTGTGCCAGAATTTCCGGGGCATGGGCATACTTCTGGGTTGGCACGTAGTCCAGTTCTTCGCATAGCGGCAGGTAGATATAGGCTTCGGTGTCGCACGCAGCCCCCGGATAGCGGTTCCAATACCATGTGCCGCCAAAGTCGCCACCCTTCTCTATGATACGGAGGCGCTCGATACCTATCTCGCGCAGTCGGGCGCCCGTGATGAGACCGCCAAAACCGCCACCGATGATGATCACATCCATCTCGTCGCGCAGCGGCTCACGCTCAATGACTTCTTCCAGATAGGGGTCTTCGATGTAGTGGCTGAACTCCCCCTTCACTTCCCGATACTGTTCATTGCCATCGGCACGCAGGCGCTTGTCTCGCTCCTCGCGATACTTCTCGCGCAATTCATCCGGATCAAAATCGAGATTCTCTGTTTCCTTCAAACCCATACCACACCCTTGATTCGTCGCATCGTCAAACCCTTAAGCTTACTAAAAACATGCGAGAGTGTGGACAGCTTCACACCAGAACAACCGCAACACTCTGTTTTTTCTAGTATTTTGTCTACAATGGGCCTTCGCTAACGGGATGAGCGAGTAATGATGAGCAGGATCGAAGAAGTCACCCTCGATCTGAGGAAGGGCCGTATCAGTGGATCATTGGGCATCTTCTTCGGGGCCATGAATGTGCTCGCCGTGCTCTGTTTCCACTTCCCTGAATATCTCACCACCCCCGAGCTGAGGGCCGTCTACAACGTGGACGCACTGCGCTACGTTCTCTCCGCATCGCTTGTCTTTTCAGGCTTCATGTCCGCCTGGGCGCTGATGCGCTGGGGCGCAAAACGGCTTGGCTTCACCGGTATTTGTTTGACCCTCCTGGCCGTCACCATGGGCGGCGCCAACGTTGAGGTGGGTGAATACGATTCACCGGTGGTTTCGTTCGGCCTCGACTGGCTCATCCTGGCGCTTGTCGCCAATGCCACGATGTTCATCTTTATCGAACGCATGTGGCCACACAACAAGGAACAGCTGACCCTGCGCGCCGAATGGCGCCTGGATATGGTGTACTACATTTTCAATCACCTGATGATCAGCGTGATTCTTTTCATCACCACCTATTTCTCCGAAGACCTCTTCGGCTGGGCAGTACATGACGGTCTGCAGGCTGCGATACGCAGCCAGCCTGTGTGGCTGCAGATCATTCAGGTGATGATCGTTGCCGATCTTGTGCAGTACGCCGGGCATCGCTTAATGCACGAGAATAAATACCTGTGGAATTTTCATGCCGTGCACCACTGCCCGGCACGTATGGATTGGCTGTCCGGCTCCCGCATCCACTTTGCGGAGGTGCTGTTCACCCGGTCGACCATCATTCTGCCGATTTATCTTCTCGGTTTCGCGGAAAACGCGGTTAACGGTTATGTCGTCTGGGTCGGACTACAGGCTCTTTTGATCCACTCCAACACGAGTATCCCGTTTGGTCCGCTGCGCTACGTTTTTACAACGCCGCATTTTCATCACTGGCATCACTCGGCAGATGCTGAGGCCATCGACAAAAACTATGCCGCACACCTGCCTTTCATCGACATGATCTTCGGCACGTATTTGAAAACCGACGGACGCTGGCCTGAAACCTATGGGGTTGTAGGAAAACCACTCCCCCAGGGGTTTTTGTCTCAGCACCTGTATCCATTTATCGCGAAGCCAAAGACGACTTCCGACAACAGCGCCTGAACAGTCTACGCCCGGATCACGCGACCTGGTCGGGCCCCTGTATCCTGATCGTTCTCGCGAGTTTTTACGCCGTTAACAAACGTATTCACGTAGCCCGATGCACCCTGCAGAATGCGGCTGCCGCCCGCAGGCAAATCCGTGTGGACTGACAAACTGCCAAGGGCCAACCGGTTCAGATCAAACAGGTTGAGATCCGCACGTTTGCCGACCGCGATTTGCCCGCGATCGTGCAACCCGAACAGTTCCGCATTGGCCAGCGTTTGTTTGTGCACAATCAACTCGATCGGCATCTTTGGACCGCGGGTGCGATCGCGCACCCAGTGCGTCAACTGGTAGGTGGGCCCTACCGCGTCAAAAATCAGATTCACGTGCGCGCCCGCATCTGACAGACCAATAGTTGTGTTCGGGTGAGCGATCATCTCTTCCATCACACTGAACGAACCATCAACAAAGTTTGCGCCCAACAGAATGGCAAAGTTGTTGCCATCGTTTTCAAGCAGGAAGTCGTACATGAATGAAGCCACATCCTGACCGGCGGCCGCGGCACGGGCGGCAATGTTCTGCGATGCATCAGGTTCATAGTTGATAGGCAGTTCTATCGGAAACATGCTGGGCGCAGCCATGGCCAGCAGGCCATAAACATTCGCCATAACACCGGGCTGATCAGGTGCAATGTCTTTGTCAGAGAGGATTGCCGCCTTCACTTCCGGTTTTCTCATCTCAGCTATGCGTTCTGCAACTGGGAGATCCTTTAATTTCAGATACGTCTCGCGCTGTTGGAACATGTGGTAGGCCCGAAGGCTTGTGACAAAGCCAATGGGGCGGGTGGCTATCTGCGGTGTCATCGTGACGCCCTGCTGGTTCGCTTGCTCAACCAGTTCAAGACAGTTTCGCCACTGGTCCGGTCGATTGCCGTTTTGTACCAGCGTGAAGGTGCAGTTGCGTCCACTGGCCTTGCCAATTTCGGTGAACAGTTCCACCTCTTGTTCCGTGGTCCATTTTTCCGGACCCGCCATATCACCAACCACACCCGCAGGCACGGCTTGGAAAACGCCCTTACCGGCTTTTTTCATTGCGCCCGCAATCGCCAGAAGTTCGTCCTTTTCTGCAAAGGTGCCCGGTATCGAATCACCGAGCACCGACCGGTGGCCGACTGTGCGGCTGGTAGAAAATCCAACCGCACCGGCGTTGAGCCCGGCCTCAACAATCGCAGCAATTGCCGCCAGGTCTTCAGCGGTGGCGTCTTCGTGCGCAAGCGCTCGATCGCCCATAACATAATTGCGCACAGCGGAGTGTGGAATCTGGGTGCCAATGTCCATCGAAAATTCACGTGTACCCAGGTAGTCGATGTACTCGGGAAATGTCTCCCAACGGCCCCACTCAATGCCTTCATAAAGAGCCGTACCGGGAATGTCTTCCACACCTTCCATCAGTTGAATAAGGCGTTCCTCCCCACCCGGAGGGCACGGTGCAAAGCCAACCCCGCAATTACCCATCACAATGCTGGTAACCCCATGCGAAAACGACGGCTCAATCGTGTCATCCCAACTCACCTGGCCATCGTAGTGGGTGTGCACGTCCACCCATCCCGGCGTCAGGTGCGCGCCCCCGGCTTGAATTTCTTCTTTAGCGCTGCCAGAGATCGAGCCTACGTCAGCGATCAGGCCATCCTGGATAGCGACGTCACCTTCTCTTGGTTCAGCCCCGGTACCATCTACAATAGTTGCACCTTTAATCAGATAGTCGTACACAAGCCCTCCTTACAAAGCCCGAATTTGAAGCTCAATCTACTCGTTTGAAATTTAGTGTTAGTCTACCCGATTCCAAACGAAGCAAGTTACCCTGCATTGATTTCGGTTTTGTCTCGCTTTCCGGCACTTGGCTACATGCTTTACAGACGTTACTGGCTGGCGTCTTTTGCCTCGGTTGGTGGTTGGCAGATTGCAGCCGTCGCCATGGCCTGGCTGGTCTGGGAACTGTCAAAATCGACGCTTGATCTGGGCATTCTGGGTGCAGCCACCGCAGTGCCTGCCATCGCGCTGACCATTGTGGGTGGCGTGATTGCAGATCGCTTTGAGAAACGAGCTGTCCTCATCACAACAACCATCTTAAACGCTGCCCTCCTTTGCATCCTCGCCCTGTTGGCCTATTTCGAGGTCGTCCGTGTATGGCATATCTGGTTGATCGCAGGTCTGATCTCAGTGGTGAGCGGCGTGGACTGGCCCACCCGCCAATCATTTTTTCCGCACCTGATAGACCGCTCAGCGTTACTCTCCGCGGTCGCGCTTAACTCCGTGCTCTGGCAGGCCACGCGCATGATCGTTCCTGCCTTCGGGGGGCTCCTGCTCGCAACCTACGATTCCTCCCTGGTCTTTTTCCTGGCCGGCATCTCTTACCTTGCAATGCTGGTGGTGCTTATGCGCATCAACTTAACGCTGCCCGGCAATGCAACAGCTTCTCCATTGAGCCAGACGCTGGAAGGCATCAACTATATTCGCCACCATGGTTTTTTCCGCGACGTTATCCTGCTGTCCTATCTGTCAATGCTGTTTCTAGCTTCCTATATGCAGCTCATGCCCGCTTTTGCAGATCTTCTGCAGGCAGGTGCAACAGGCTTTGGCATCCTGATGTCAGCCAGCGGGGTGGGTTCAATTCTGGGCACGCTTCTGGCCGGTTCCATCAATGCGGGACCTAACTACGGCAAGATCATGTTAAGCGGCGCACTGATAGCCACTCTGCTGCTCTTTGGATTTGCGGGTGCGACGTTGATCCCAAGCTACAGTCTGGCGCTTGGCTTTGTACTGTTCACCGCCATGGGCACATCTGTGTTTCTCATCCTTTCAACCACGGCCCTGCAGGCAGAGGTGCCGGACGAACTTCGTGGTCGGGTGATGGGGATACACGGCATCACGTATAGCCTGATGCCCTTAGGGGCTTTGCTGACGGGCGCTTTTGCTGACTACATTGGTACGCCGCAAGCCCTTGCCCTCACCCTGGTAATCTACCTTCTATGCGTTGGCCTGGTACTGGCGCGCAGCCGCGCTGCATGGCAAATCGGTCAGCCGGTAGCAGGTTAAAGCAGTCCGCCCGACTCGGGCGCAGGACGTGCGCGCTGGTTGTACAAGAGCTTCTTCAACGCAGCGATCTCATTTGGGCTGAGGGTTGAGAAGTCGTTGCGCATGTTCTCACCAACGGCCATCCCACGTTGAACCGCCGGTCGTTCTGACAGTTCATCAAACCAGCGTTTGAAGTATTTAAATTCGTTGATGTCCTGACCCTGCCCTTCCCAGTTCACGGTCCAGGGATAACAGATCATATCGGCGATCGTGTATTCGTCCCCACAAAGATATCGTTGGTTGTAGAGCTGGTTGTTCATAACGCCGTAGAAGCGATTCACCTCATCGGTAAAACGTGTAACGGCGTAGGACTGGTCACCTTCATCATCACCCAGTCGGGAAAAATGACCACGCTCGCCGGTTTTCGGTCCCTGGTTAGCCATCTGCCACATCACCCATTGGATGACATCGTATTTCCCGCGCATGTCACTTGGCATGAACTGTCCGGTCTTCTCTGCGATGTAGAGCATGATCGCCCCACTCTCAAACACCGATATCGGCCCCTGACCATCACCCGGGTCATGGTCTACAAGTGCGGGCATCCGATTGTTAGGGTTGATTTTGAGAAACTCATCGGTGAACTGATCACCCTGCCCGATGTTGCACTCGACAACGTTATATTCCAGCCCGCACTCTTCCAGCTGAATCGTGACTTTCTTGCCGTTTGGCGTCGGCCAATAATGCAGATCTAACATGCGCCCCCCATTTTTCCCGTATTAGCTGGTTTTATTCGCCGCCCGCCGAACTGCCGTTCGCGTCTTCACGCGCGGTGACCAGATTTTCCGGCGTATCGCCAACATAACGCAGCGTTGTAAAGCCGAAGAACATTTCATGTTTGGTCTGCAGACCAAAATGGACCGGCACGTTCGGGTTCGGATTGGCGGGATTTCTGTCGGAGTTGTCCATCGCGCCACGTGCGATCAACTTGGACCCAGCCGGGACAAAGAGCGGCTCTTCGAGCTTGTAGTTGAACTGCCAGTTGAAATCATACTTGGGTACCGACAATAAAGTTTCTTCCCTGCCGTCGGGATACTCAATGTGGTAGCTCATGTACTTACCGCGGGAGTGCATGTGTGGATTCATCTCGTAGAGATACGCATCTCGCTCGATCTCCTGCACACCTTCCAGCTTGTGTTCTTTCACATGCGGCGGCACAAAAAATCTGCGCTCGCCTGACACCCCACCCGACATCACGTATTTGGGCGTAGAGTCGTGCAGGTAGATGCCAACCTCGGTGGCGTCCACCGTGGCGCGCCCGGAGGTGGTGTAGTGCATCTGCAATAAGAGGTTGGAGCCTTTGCGCAGGAGTCGGCCGCTTTCTTCACCGAAATTGTCCGGCTGTCGTCCTGGCGCAAACCCGGCAAAGTTATCACCTCGCTCAGCGCCGGTCTGCCGACCGCGCATGCTTCTGTCTGCTGGACTGGAGACGTACGCAATCACATGGTGCAACACCTCTCGATCACCGGGCACAAACTCCATCGCCTGAACCCACACATCACGATCCAGATTAAGATTTACGGGCAGGTAGCGATAATCGAGTACACCTGTAGCTGGAATGTCCTGTGGCTCGACCTGATAGACGAGATCAGGTTCGCCCAACGTAAATTTGGTGTTCGCAAACTTCAGCCCCTTAAGCGGGTCGTCTGCATCATCCTTCGGCGCACCGGCATCTATCCAGCGAATCAGCTTACGCTGCTCTTCAGCGGTAAGGCCCGCCACATCAGCGATGGGCTTACCTACGTGTTGATCGATTTGTCCTGGCGGCATACGGCGGTTCAGCACCACCTCACGCATCATCACCGACCAACCCTGAATCATGGCATGTTCGGTCATGGCCCACGGACCAATGCCACCTTCGTGGTGACAGGATGCACAGTTTTCAGCCAGCATCGGTGCGATATCTTTGCTGTAGGTGATCTCCTCTTCCGGTGCATAATCAACGCTGCTGCCCGCAACCGCTTGACTGGCATTGGCCAACTCACCCACACGTTCCGCCAGAGCCTGATCAAACTCAGCCCCCAGCTGACCCCGATACAAAACTGTCAGCATTTCAGGATCCAGAATCACCACATCGCCAGCGCGATCAAGTTTGAGCGTTTCAGAAACCATCTGCGCTTCATCGATGAGAATCGAGAGTTCGCCTGGATTCGAGGCGGCAATTGCTCCCCTGGCTTGACTGTTCATCGCATTGATCAAAAACAGTTGTGCCGTTTTGCCTTCGAGATTGGTGAAGTTTTCAGACAACTTACCCGCCGCCTCGACAAGCGATGCATTGCCGTTTTCATGAGCGATAACCACAACCGCGTCGTGATCACCGTAGTAACTCAATTGGTGATGCACACCATTCTGATCAAGCAGTGCAAAATCACCGATGCGTTCGGGCATGGCGTGGACATTTGCCACCCAGCACATGGTGAAAGCAAAAAGACCTAACTTCTTGAAAATATTAAATATTTGGAACTCTCGAACTACAGACATAACCACGTCAATCCGGCTTACTAGTTTCGTGCGGGACTTTAACATATTTGGGGCTTGGGCTATGAGAAATGGGTTGGGGGTCTTTAGGGGTAGGTTGGGTTTAGTAGTTTCCTGCTGGAGTTCTGGTGCCGATAGGGGGAGGTTGGTTAGGGAAGGGTGGGGTTGGATCGCGGTGGGGCTTTAGCTTCCTCGTTCCGGCTATCGTGTGGCAAACGGGGTGGGGTTATCTGGATGTTTTCACTTCTCTAGTTTCCTGTAGGCGGTTGTCGGGCTATGCCGGGGGGCGGCGGAGCCTTTAGGTGAGCGCAGCCGACCTCCGGCCCCGCAGCCTAATTCTTTTTTATCGAAACTGTAGCTGTTTGGGAGCCTTTCTTATTGACAAATCCATAACATAGCAGTATTCTTGTGCGCATGAATGTTATTAAAAACCAACTCAAACTCGATCTACCAATCAAGAGAAAGTTCGGTGGGCGCCAGGAAGGTGCAGGTCGGCCCAGAGTCGCCGCTCGACGAATCATCCATCACATCAAACGCGATGCGTTTGCTTCGCGACATCCTCTGCATGTGACTATTCGAGTTAGAGAAGGTATTCCGAAGTTACGTACACCCAGGTTCAATAGGGCGTTCTATCAAGTGTTGGCTGGGTCAGCTTCACGAGCAGGCTTTAGGATCGTGCATTACTCTTTGCAGACCAATCATGTGCACTGTCTGGTAGAAGCAAAGGACAAAACGACACTCGCCAATGGTATGAAGAGCTTCTCAGCGCGCTTCGCGCGGGCTGTGAATCGGGTGTTCAATCGCTCTGGCAAGGTACTAGAAGGCAGATATCACGTTAGAACGCTCAAAACGCCCAAAGAAGTGCGGAACGCACTCGCGTATGTCCTTCTAAACACGCGTAAACACTACGTTCAGTGTTATGGCAAGCGCCCCCCGGTTGAAATGGATCATTGGAGTTCAGGACCGTTTTTTGATGGTTGGAGAGATGCAGTGGGTCCGCCATCCACGAGCACCCCTTTGCCAGTTGCCACTACGTGGCTGTTGGCAAAGGGGTGGCGCAAACACAGGTTAATCCGCCTGGACGAAGTCCCCGGCACCGGCTGACGTTTATCACACAATCTGGGTTGGCCCCTTTGCACCTTGTGCGGTGTTCCCTACAATGCTGCGCGAATCTCGTGAAGTACTTTAGATGCAGTCTCTCGCCGACTTTCTCGTAAAAACCAGATTCTGGCTTACGCTTGCGACCGTCCTTGCCAGCGTCGGTGTGTTGTGGGGTATTACCCACACCTACACCGATAACAGCGTTCGCTCGATTTTGAGTGAAGGCGATCCCTATCGCGCTGAAGTTGAGGAAGTGCGCGCTGACTTTCCGCCGACAGCCAGCGCTATTTTTGCCTTTGAAACCGACACAGACGTCTTCACGATGGAAGCACTGGAGGCGATGGACGCACTTACGCTGAGATACACCGAAGTTGATGGCGCCATCGCTGTCGGGTCGCTGATGAACAGTCGGCTCAATGATGTGGATGCCGAAAAGTACGACCGCGACTATCTTATCCCTCACCTGCCGGAAATGACCGAAGCGGATCTCGCTGAGGTGAAAGCGATTGCGCTGGCCGATGAAGACCTGACCAAGAGCATCCTCTCTCCAGAAGGAGACATGGCACTTGCGAACATCAAGTTTCAGGCACCTGATGATGACCAGCCGCGCAGGCTTGAAATCGCCCGGACCATCACCGACTTGCGGGATGATCTGCGTGAGGAATTTCCAAACGTTCAAATCTATGTGCTGGGCGGCGTGCTTTTCGAGCTGGAGGGGTACAACGCGCAGATTGAAGACCGCATCTACCTGATGCCGCTGGTTACCGTGGTTTCCATTGTGTTGTTGTGGTACTGCCTGAAGTCACTCTCGTTTGCGCTCTGCCTGTGGGTACTCGCTTTCCTGACTATCGGTCTTACCGTGGGCACCTATGGCTGGTTGGATATACCGTTCAACCAGATCTCAGCGCTGGGCCCCTTAGTGGTATTTGTGATTGCCATTGCGGATGGCATACACGTGGTGTCCGTGTATGTGCAGGGTTTGCACCGTGGCCTGGATCGCTTCACGGCTATGCGTGAGAGCCTGGTGATCAATATTCAACCTGTCACCCTCGCCACCATCACGACGGGTATGGGTTTTCTTTGCTTGAACTATTCTTCTTCACCAGGCATTTACGGGTTCGGCAACATCGTTGCCATCGGTGTCGTCTGGGCGTTCATACTTACCTTTACGCTGTTGCCCGCCCTCGTTCTCTGGTTACCGACCCACAAGATCCCGAAAGAACTTGGTGTGCAAAGCTTCATTGCCTACACCCGCAACCTGGTGGAAACCCGCGGCAAAGAGCTGCTCGTCGGTGGGGGTATTCTAATTCTCATAACCTTGGCCCTGCTGCCCTTGAATCGACTGGACTTCAACCGTTTCACGTTCGTTGACGATGACTCTGATTTTCATCACGTCATCACCGCTTTAGCAGAAAAAATTGGCAACGACCAGGCGCTGGTCTATGGCATCCACAGCGGCGCCTACTACGGTATTACCGAGCCTGAATTTCTGGCGGAGGTGGACAAATTCACAACCTGGCTGGAAGCACAACCTGAGGCCAGCTTCGTCAGCAGTTACACCGACTACCTTAAGACGCGTAACAAAGAAGAAAACGACGACGATGAAGCCTATGAAGTCATCCCCGATGACAAGCTTCAAGTCATCGACTATCTCGTTGGGTATCAGCTTTTCCAGGAGATTGAGCCTAACCTCTCCACCATTTTTAACGCTGACTACTCGGCCATCCGACTCATCGTCGGCACGAGCAACCTCTCAAACAAAGAGCTTCTCGCGTTCGCCGACCGCATCGAAGCCTGGAAAGAAGCCAACTTCGATAAGCGCTATCGAGTTCTCCACGGCGACAACAGCATCCTTTTCGCACGGCTGGACCGTGGCATCGCTGTTGAACTGGCGAAAGGATTTTCCCTGAGTTTTGTGCTGATAACCCTTACCCTGCTGATCGGACTTCGTAGCTGGCGCTACGGCCTGATCAGTATTGGACCAAATGTATTCCCGGCCACCATCGTCTTCGGCTTCTGGGGGCTTTTTGTCGGTGAGCTGAGTCCCTACATATTGATGCTCTTCTCTATCAGCATCGGCCTGGTCGTCGATGATTCCGTGCATGTGCTCAGCAAATACATTTCAGCACGCAAAGAAGGAAAAACTCCTGAAGATGCGGTGCGCTATTCGCTCGATAAAGCGGGTTCCGCTATCACGATCACCACAATCTCCATCGCCATCGGCACGTTTATCCTGATCTTCTCAAACACGTTCCACTTTCAGAACGTGGCGTTGCTGTTAACGCCCATCATCCTGGTGGCGTGGCTGCTGGATCTATATTGCCTGCCGCCCCTGCTTGTACGGTACGACCGCTGGCGCGATAAGCTGGGTCCCGCCGTAACTAAGGAATCCGAAGCGCCTGCGTAAAGGGCAGTTCTTGTTGTAGTATCGGGTGCTGACAAACACCCACACTATAAGGAAGGACTTCTAAATGCGCCTGTACCTCACCATCGCGATCACGCTCGGCCTGCTGAGCTTTATCCAGCCTGCCCAGGCTGAAGATTCCCACCCGCTTTTCGAACTCCGCACCTACTACGCTAACGAAGGTAAAATTGACGACCTGCATGCACGTTTCCGTAACCACACGCGCGCGCTCTTTGAAAAGCATGGTATGAAAAATATCGCGTACTGGAGCCCCGCGGACCAGCCCGACACCCTGATCTACGTCATTGCGCATAAAGACGGTGATGCTGCAAAAGCATCGTGGACCGCATTTGTCGGCGATCCGGAGTGGCAACGTGTTTACGCAGACTCTATTGCGGACGGTCGCCTGGTGAAGAAGATCGACAGCGTCTACATGACCAAAACGGACTACTCACCTTAAGAAGAAACCAGGACAGAAACCAGGGCGCCTCGGCCGGGTTACACATCAAGCCTCTGTTCGGCTGCAAAGCTCGCCGTGTAGCGCCCATCTGAATTCTGCACCTCGGGTGACCAATCACGCCACATGTCACCGCCGGGGTCTGCCGCACGATCTTCATCTAAACGATCTGTCCAGAAGTCCGCCAGCACCGCCTGGCGGATGACCTTTGAATAATTGTGCCCCGCCATGTGGGCCGTGCGGTGATGCCAGAAGACGATGTCACCGGCACTACCCCAGCACTCAACCGGCTTCGTGTCCTCATTCAAACGCCCGATTTCGGCCAGGTATTCCTCACTATGCACAATCCCCTTAAACGACGGCACATGTTCGTAATATGGGATGCGCGGCTGGTCGTAGCGAAGCTTGAAGGTCGGGTACAGTCGGCGGTGGGATTTTGGCCACACCTTAAACGCCCCGCCCCCTTCAGGGCAGTCATCCAACAGCCCCACTACACCCAGCTGAAACGGATGACCATCGGTGTGGCATGCATCGGGCTCCCGTGGCTTATCGCCATAAGGCAAGGTGCAGTAAACACCGCGCGCTCCTTCCGTGCCCAGGGCAGGATCTGTTGGTCCTCCCGGCCAGGCCGGACCTTGCGAGCCCATCGGTGTGCCATCCACAACAGCCTGGCGTAACGTGCCGCCGATCAACTGCTCCGCCATCGCACAGATCGTCTCAGAATAGATCAACTCTACAACTTCGCGACGCACACCCAGCGCCCGATTCAGCCAGCGATAACCATCCCGCACCTGAATGCTGTCCTGAGAACGCGCATCTTTGGGGAAAGGCCCTGTGTGAGTGTCAGGATCGTCGCGGGACAGACCGCTGGATTCCGGCAAAGCCGCCCACATCAAATCACGGACTTCGGCGCAAAGTTCAGTATCCATCGCCCCGGGTACAAGCAGGTAGCCGTTGTCCCGAAAGAAGCCGATTTGTTCCTGATTGAGTCGCAATATTCGAGCCATCGAAAAAAGGAGCGTGTTATATTAGCAAAGACGTTCAGGGCCTGTGGCCTTCTGCTTTTTCCGGCTGATAGTAGTATTACTTGATCACACTTTCTGAAACCCGCTGGGGCCGACTTTTAGCACTCGCGGCCCTTTATTCCGCACAAGGGTTGCCGTTTGGCCTCTTCACAATCGCTATCCCATCCTGGATGGCGACCCAGCACTACACCGCTGCGGACGTTGGCTCGTTTATCGCCGTTGTGAGCCTGCCCTGGAGCGCAAAACTCATTGTCGCTCCGCTCATGGATCGTTTTACCTTCCTGGCCATGGGTTACCGCAGACCATGGATTCTCGGTGCGCAGTTCGGTCTGGTACTGGCATTTCTTGCTTTCGGCCTGATTCCGGACGAACTGATCTGGTTGTCCATTGTGGGCACCATCGCAAATACCTTTGCAGCAACGCAGGATGTCGCGGTCGACGGTATGGCCATCGATATCCTGCCCGAGTCCGATCGTGCTAAAGCAAATGGCTTCATGTTCGGCGGTCAATATGTCGGCATATCATTGGGTGCTTCAGGTGGCGGCTATGCACTTCTCTACCTTGGATTGCCAGGTCTCGGGTGGGTGTCGGCGATCACGATGACCCTCGTGTTTCTAGTGCCGCTGCTCCTTCGGGAACGGCCGGGTGAACGTTTTCTGCCTTGGACAGCTGGTGCGGCAACCGAAATTGCGCGCGGTTCATCCAACGTGCTACAGCTTGTCAAAGATGCCTTCACAGTCCTTGTCATGCCTATCAGCATCCTCCTGGTGCTGAACCAGTTATGTACACGCGTGGCAGGAGGCATCTTTGTTGCTCACATGCCGATCCAGACCGTCCAGGACATGGGCTTGGCCGACACCACCTACAACGATCTCACTACCCTGGGGGGTATCCTCTCGGCAATCATCGGCGTACTGTTTGCACCCTTCATCGATCGCCTGGGTTCCCACAGGGGACATTGGTTCACCATGGCCCTTTATGTAGGTTTCCTCTTCGCGATCCCCCACATACTGCCCCACTCACCAGCCGTTGCTATCGCGGGCTATTGGATTCTTGGTCAGCTACTGACCATCACAGCAATCGCCACAATGATGCGGTTCTGTAAATCGGAAGTCGCCGCGACTCAGTTTGCCGTTTATATGGCGTTTTCAAACCTGAGCCTGTCCATCGGTTCCCAGCTATACGCCGTTGTCTCACCCTCCTTCGATAACGTGACGGTGATGTATCTGGCTGGCGGCATTGCGGCGTGCGCTATCCCTATCTGGTATTTCGTGATTACCCGACATTTCCACAAGGAGGTATCGACCGCTTCAGCTTTGGAATCTAAGCCGGTTTAAGTTGTCCTGAACGATAGAGCCAGAGCACGGCCAGCAGAACAATCGCTATTCCCGGCCACGCGCTCACCAACAGCGTCTCCCAGCCAAACGCGTGCAACACAGTACCTGCCAACAGAGAGGCCGCGGCTGACCCGGCAAACACGCTGAAGTCGTTTACCGCCTGACACTTGAATCGTTCTGCAGGCCTGTAGGTTTGCGTCAGAAGAGTTGTGCCTGAAACGAACAGGAAGTTCCACCCGACCCCCAGCAACACCATCGACCACCAGTAGTGCATGTAATGATGACCAGCCAAGCCGATGAACAACGTCACGGCAAAAATAATCGCGCCAAGAACAATGACCTTCATCAAGCCAAACCTGGCAATAAGGAAAGGTGTAAACAAGCTCGGTACATACATTGCGATCACGTGCGCACGTATGACCTCACTGGTGTCCTGAATCGAGAAACCGCTGGAAACGTTCATGCTGATCGGGGTTGCGGTCATGATATAGGTCATCACTCCCTGGCCAACCACACCGGCTACAACCGCTGTGATAAACAAAGGCGTCAACGCAATCGTCTTCAACGGTCGCGGCTCGGCTTGTGCCACCTCTTCGTCCTGGACAACCAAACCACGCAAACCCTGAACAACAACGCCTGCAACCACGTATAAACCAAGTATTATCAGGAACGCATTCCCGTAAACGGCGGCGCTTTCTGCACTGGCTCCGTCGGACATTGCGATGGATACACGAATGATTTCCGGCGCTAAAAATGCACCCACTATCGAGCCGACAAGAATAAATGAAATTGCGTGACTGACGATCGGAGCGTTCACACTCTCGGCCGCCGCAAATCTAAACTGTTGGGAAAAACCCAGACTGGAACCAATCAGCACCGTGGCGCCACAAAAACCCCAGAAACTTCCCGCAGTCACAGCAAAGTAGGCGACACATGCGCCAAGAGCAGCGACACAGACACCTACTGAAAATCCGCCTCGACGCCCGAGCGCCTGCATACACATGGCTGCAGGCACCGTCGCACAAGCAGTCCCCACCACCATAAACGCGACAGGAAGGGTGGCAAAACTTGGATCTACCGCGAGACTATGCCCAATGATGCCGCCGATTGTGACCAGCACAACGGTTCCAGAGACAAACACCACCTGGCAGGTGAAAAGCAGCAACAAGTTGCGATTGGTTAAAAGTGCGGATAACAAGGGACAAACCCACCCTGAGGGATTGACAGACTCTAACCGAAAGCGCCACATTACCCAATGACTAAAGAGGGGAACGCAGACAATGTCCGCACACGATGAGAGCCTGGGTCCGGAGGGTTACCAGGTCGACAATGTTGACGCCTGGATTCGGGAGAACATTCCATCACTGAATCCACCGTTTAACTGGACACGTCTGGAAGGTGGTCATTCCAATCTCACCTATCAGCTGGAAGATCAGAACGGCACCCTCGCGGTGATCAGACGACCTCCGCAGGGGGAATTGTTACCCAAGGCACATGACATGAGCCGGGAGTGGGCCCTTATTTCCGCACTCGGACCAACAGACGTGCCCGTCCCAGCAGCGTTGGGGTTTTGTGAATCTCCCGACGTCACCGGTGCCTGGTTTTACGTTATGGGGCACATCAACGGCCACCCACTCTACAACTCAGACGACACCAACCAATGGGTGCCGGAAGCAGAGCGGACCAAAATGGCGCATCACTTCATCGATGTTCTAGCCGCTTTGCACAGCGTCGACCCAGATGAGGTTGGACTGGGAGACCTGGGCAAGCGTGACAGCTACGTCGGACGGCAGCTCAAGACCTGGTACCGATCCTGGACCTCATCTGTTGAACCAGCAGACTACGACGATCCGCGAGCACACTCGCTGCAGGAATTTTTTCTGGAAAATCTGCCGGACCAGGGTCCGGCACGCGTTGTACACGGTGACTACGGCCCCCACAACGTCCTGATCGGTCCCAACTGCACCGTTGATGCCGTGGTAGACTGGGAGATTTCCACCCTCGGCGATCCGTTGGCAGATCTCGCCTACGCGCTGAACTTCTGGCCAGACCCGACAGATCCAGAACCGCCGCTTCCCGAAGCAGCCCTGGCACCACCCGGGTTCCCAACCCGCACCGAACTTGCAGAGCGGTACGGTGCTACCAGCGGTCGAGATCTTTCTAAGATCGACTACTACATCGGCTTTAACCGCTGGAAGAGTGCCGCCATCGTACACGGCGTCTACGCTCGCTACTGCGAAGGCAAGAAGAGTACGGAGGGTATAGATCTAGAAGAAATGCGTGAGCGCATCGGGCGTTCACTGGATCTGGCGGAGCGTGCTGTCAACCGCTTGTAACTGTCCTCAGGGGCGTGGCAGAACACCACGCCCCGTCAGACTAGTACTTAACCGAATCGTTTTCGAACTGAAAGCCACCCTGCTCCATCACCAGTCGGTGGCGTGCACCTTCCTTGTCCGCATCCCAGCCCTCATAGCCCGCATCGCCATCCCACATCGCGACTCTCACGCCATCCGAGCGTTTCGCCACGCGCGTGGAATAGAACCTGGGCGCAAGTGCGGCAAGGTTTTCGATAACGGCAGCTGAATCAATGCGTTGGGTCAAATGATAGAGCGTTACCCAGGTGGGTGGTGCCAGATCGATATCGCCACTGGCGTGACGGGCGAGTGCATCCTCGGGATCAATCCAGTCATGATCCTTGATCTCGCCATCATCAATTTTTACATCGGCCAGCTCTTCCGGTGCACCGACGAAAAACCAGGTTCGGAAGCGCTTCTGCGGTCCCGGCGGTGGCACCCAATGGGAAAACCAGGTGAGATCATCGGTGTCCAGATCTAAACCCGTCTCCTCCTCAGCTTCACGCACCGCGGCGTTCAGGGCGGCCACGTCATCTGGTGCATTGACATCCGCCCCTTCCGGGAAGTCTTCCGCGTCGATCTTGCCCCCTGGAAAGACCCACATGCCGCCAAAAGAGATTTTCGAGTTTTTGCGCACCATCAGGACCTCACGTCCTGCGTCCCCGTCTCTCAGCAGTACCACAGTGGCTGAAGGAATGGGCGGTTGGACGCCCGCGTCGTCCTCGTTGCGAGCGTCTATATCTCCGTAGGTGTCGTTCTTGTGTTGATCAGACACTAGAGAACCTCAAACAGGCCTGCAGCACCCATGCCGCCGCCGATACACATTGTGCAGACAACGTACTTGGCCCCGCGACGCTTGCCTTCAATCAGCGCGTGGCCAACCATGCGAGAGCCGGACATGCCGTACGGGTGGCCAATGGAAATGGCACCACCGTTCACATTCAATTTTTCGTTAGGAATACCCAGTTCGTCGCGACAATAGAGCACCTGCACTGCAAACGCTTCATTCAGCTCCCACAGATCGATGTCATCCATGGTCAGACCGTTCTTCTCAAGAAGCTTCGGCACAGCGAACACCGGCCCGATACCCATCTCGTCAGGATTGGTACCCGCAACCGCGATGCCACGATAGGCTCCGAGTGGCTGGAGCCCACGCTTCTCGGCAAGAGAGGCCTCCATCAAAACACAGGCGGAGGCACCATCCGACAACTGAGACGCGTTGCCCGCAGTGACATGCTTGCCTTCTTTGATTACCTGCCCATTGCTGAAAACCGGTTGTAAACCAGCAAGCGATTCTGCGGTTGTGCCAGGGCGATTACCTTCATCTTTCTCAAGCGTGATTTCGTCCTGTGTAACTTCACCCGTTTCTTTGTTGGCGAATTTCATGATCGACGTCATCGGCACAATTTCATCATCAAACTTACCCTGCGCCTGAGCTTCAGCTGTCCGCGCCTGAGATTGGGCAGCGTATTCATCCTGCGCTTCACGGCTGACGTTATATCGCTCACCCACGACCTCAGCGGTTTCGATCATCGCCATATACAGAGAGGGCTTGTTCTCCAGCGCCCAGGGACTCGGAATACCAAACATATCCGCAGTCTGGTTCATGGAAATGGATTCCACTCCACCGCCGATCGCCACGTCCATGCCATCGCTGATAATCTGCTTCGCGGCAATACTGATGGCCATCATGCCCGAAGAACACTGACGGTCGATCGTTTGCCCGGCTACCGTATCCGGCAGTCCCGCCTGCAGGAGACACTGGCGAGCGGTATTCATGTGCGCAGATCCCATCTGAATGGCTGCACCCATGACAACATCTTCCACTTCGCCGCCATCGATTCCCGCACGCTCCACCGCATGCTTGATCACATGCGCACCCAACGCCTGACTGCCCGTGTTGTTAAAGGCACCACGATACGCTTTACCAATGGGTGTACGCGCTGTCGATACAATCACCGCTTCTCTCATGTCTTGAATACTCCTGATTAGTTTGAGCCGAATTTTCGGTTAAAAAAAACGACGGGGAGGTTAACATATCGCGGCAATTTTGGAGTACAAGGAACGCCTGTGAATGTCAGCGATGCCGTTGCGGCACGAAAGTCTATTCGTCGATTTCTCGACACCCCTGTTTCAACAGAGCTATTGAGAGAGCTTCTATCCAAAGCCGCTCGCGCTCCGTCCGGTGGCAACCTGCAGCCATGGCGGGTTTATGTCATTACTAATGACGCGATGCCAAGGTTCCTTGAACACGTGCAGAATTTTACGGGCGAAGACAGTCCGGCTTACGCGGTCTATCCACCCAACCTCAAGGCACCCTACCGGGATTCAAGGTTCAAAGTCGGCGAAGACATGTACGCCCTGCTCGGCATTCCCCGCGATGACAAACCGGCGCGGTTCGCCCATCTGGCGAGAAACTTCGAGTTTTTCGGCGCGCCAACTGGCTTTTTCTGTTACATCGACGACTGTATGGGCCCCCCGCAATGGTCCGACCTCGGCATGTTTCTGCAGACATTCATGTTGCTCGCCCAGGAAGCCGGTCTCGATACCTGCGCACAAGAAGCTTGGGCGGCACGGCCAAACTGTGTGAGCTCTTTTGTTGAACCAGAGGAGAGTTTGTCGCTTTTTTGCGGGATGGCTGTCGGTTACAAAGATCCTGAAGAGCCCGTGAACACGCTTGTTTCAGATCGCGAAGCGCTGAACGTCTGGACAAAGTTTATTACCTGAAAAGTTCATTACCTAAAACGGCTTACCTTTGTCCGGAAGTTTGGATACCGCAAAGCGCGGCAGTTTGCGTTTTGCGGCATCGATCTCGGGCGTGGAACGCATTGAGTTCCTCAAGCGCGCGCTGGGCGGCGTCAACCGCGAGGTTTTCAATAATCACGTAGCCCTGGTCTAGCAAGGCAGCCGCAGCGTCCGCAACGGAAGTATTCAAGGCGAGCGTGTTCATGCAGCGATCATATCGCTGCATGTTCTGCCGTCAACTCAATGGCATTGAGATTTCACCTTGCGGCGCATAACAATCAAGCCAACACCAGCTAACGCCAATAATCCAATAGTGCTCGGTTCAGGTACCTGTGCGCTGATCTGTCCGCGTATCTCACCTGAACCGTAGTCCAGCGTGTGTAGATTGAGGTACAAGTCTCCGGCAAGCAGGGAGTCCAATAACATAGGATCGAATCCGACCACCGCTCTGATCACCAGCGCTCTTCGCGCTTGTCTGAAGAACGACGCCTGGTTGAATGGCACTACCACCGCACCGTTTGCACCCTTCGACGCCTCATGGATGTGGAACGGTCCTGCAGCACCAAACGCCAACGGGCCGCCAGGGAAATTAATATCGTCTAATGAGATTCCTCTGATTCTCGCGCGTATTGCGACGGTATTTTCAACAGTATCGAACCAAAGCCTCGCAAAACCTTGCGCGTCGCTTGGGTTCGCATTGCTTGGATTGACTTCTTGGCCGTAGTCGAGATTAGCAGTCGCTCGGATGAGTGTCGCTTGCGCGGTTGCGCCAAAAGACAGGAGCGCGACAAATAGAATGATGCGTTTCATGTGGTTCCCTCCCTATGTCCTTACCCAAATATGTAAGAACATAGACGAATTCACAAGAACAACGTGTCGGACAAATCCTCAGGTTGAGGCAAGCTTAGTTTCCGTTCGCATGTCCGCGCACATCGCGCCGACCAAAATTGGCGTGCTCCAGGAAGCGTTTGGCAAGTTCCTGATCCACCTTCAACCGCAACTTGAGATAGGGTCCCTTGGCCGTGTAGTCAGCCCCCACAAAGTCATCGTCCTCAAACCCTTCATGGTTGTAACCCACGCTGATCCAGGTGTTGGTGAAGGCGTTGAACCCGACCGACAAACCATAGGATGCCTCGTGCACGCCCGCTTCCAGCGAGCTTTTCATTACACCATGCACACCCAGATCCCAACGCGGGTTGAGGTCGTATCGGTATTCACCCCCGTAGAGGAGACTGACCCCGTCGTACTCCACACCATCGATCTGATCGATGACATATTTCATCGCAAACATGCCACCAAACTGATGTTTCGATCGGGGCTTATAGTTGACGTGGGTATTCGTCACCCACTTTCTGGTGCGCGTATCGAACGTATCGTTAGTCCGCTTTTCAAAGATCAGGTCGGACCGGGCCAGAATACTCCAGGCTGACTCACTCGGTCGCCAGGCGAAACCGACACGCAGATCTGCCAGGTCGTTCACCCCGCCCAGCGCGAGTTCTTCCGTTAACACGTTGAAGCTCGATGAGACCACACGCCCTTCTGCCAGCTGGCGGTTAGCGCCGAACAACAGGTTCCATTTATCTGCCTGATCACCTTGATGAAACTCCAGTCGCGAACTGATATTCCAGGCGTCTTGTTGGTAGCCGAAGCCCACAAACATCGCGGTAAAGTCGTTATTAAAACTGCCCGAAGCCGGGGGATTGAAAGGATTGAAGATCAAATCCGCCGGATCTTCAGACGCATCGCTCTGGCTGAGCGTCTGCACCCGATCAAAGCCAACATCGATCAACCAGGCCTGATTGAGGCGCCACTGTTGCAGCAGCCCCGTTGTGGCAAAGAGTCGTTCCGCAGCCTCGCCCTGGCTGCGTTGAACAATACTGTGTACGTCAGTCCCACTCCAAGGCCGAGCACGAACGCCGAACCGCGTGTCCTGCGTATCGCGACTATCGCCCCAGGAAAGTTCCTGCTCCGCAATCAGGCTGACATCGTTGAGAACCTTATACTCGGCGCCCAGAATTGCCCGCGAGGGATAGTCCGTATTGTCGCCGTTGGAAACATCGAGCTCTGCTTCACTGCGCAGCGTCAACTTCTTGTCAAAAAATCCTCGCGCCGCCCCGAGTACCAGCTGCGTGGCATCCCGTTCACCCTCCTGGGTTTCTTCCTGCACAGACCGCAAGCCACTGGTGAACTGCGTATTCCACTGCATGTACTCGGCTTGAAGATTCACCACGAACCGTTCGCTGCCTTCCTCCAGCAGTTCCTGCTGGAACGCCTGAGCATTTACCAGCAGGTTGTCACCGAGGCGATAGTCACCCTCAGCGCCAATTTTGCGCACGCCCCTTTCAAACATGGATTGGTGCCCGAGACCGAAGGCAAGATCCTGCTCCCGAACGTATACACGTCCTGCCAGCTTCTCGCCACGATGCTCCAGTTCCGCTAGATAGGCATCACCGCGCCCACCGATGTCTGTGTCGGTTTGCGCATACTCAAGCGTGATCTTCTGCTGATCCGTAAACTGCCACGTGAAGTCTGCGCCCGCGAGTTCACCACCCTGCCCGACGGTGTCATCGCTGATGTAGGTGACCGCAAACTCGCTTTCTTCCTGGTCCAGTCGATACGCCACACGCGCACCAGCAACCAATTCATCGCTGGCACCAACGCCTGCTACTTCGTACTCCGCCTCGATGAAAACCGGGTTGAATTGACCATCCTGGCTGAAGATGGGTTGCTTGAAAATCAACGTGCCGCGATCGTAGTCGATGGTGTAGTCCTGAAAACGACTCAGCGTAACCGCATCGAGAACCTGTTCTGGTGAAAACCGATCGCGCGTGACGATTTTGATGACCTCACTGTTGCGCACCAGACGTGAGCGGCTCAGGCGATAAACACCTGACGTGCCGTCACCTTGGATTTCGTCTCGAATAAATCCTTGATCCGTCTCGCTGGCAAAGGCCTTAACTTCGAAGGTATCGCCGTAGTAGCCAAAATTCAGACCGTTGGCGCGACGTTCATATCGCGCCAGCTCTGAACGCTGGAATTCTGTATCGAAGTCACCAAACAAAGCAGCAAACTGCGAGCGCTCCACCTTGAGGTAGAGCTTGCGTGCGCTTTCCGCATCATAAAGCTGTGAGGTACCGTCGCCGTACAGCGTATAAAACTGATTAGGATCTATCTGTTGACGCAGCTGCCGCTCCACATCTTTGTCGGTATCGTAAGCCGCAGTAAGCAGCCAGTCGCCTTTGATCATGCCCTTCGCGTAGAACGCAACACGCCCATCGGTCAGCGACTCGTCATTCAATCCCGCACTTGTAAGATTGTCCAAGTTGCCTGAGAGGCTCTGCTCGCTGTACGAACCTTCGACCAGCCCCACCATGATCCAGTCTCTATTTCCAGGTACAAGGCGCGCGCGGATCTTCTCGCTTCGCACCTGATCAAAGTTGAAACGAAGTTCAGCCACGCCGGTCTGTGCCGTGGGCTCGAGTTGGATATATGCAATTCCGTCACGAATGACACGATAACGCTGGTTGTCGAACTCGTTGCTTAAATTTTCCAGATGTTTCGTTTTGTTCAACGGTGCGAACGGTGGCGCGACGGTAAACTCGCCGGTGGTCCCTGCACGCAAGGGGAAACCTGCCCTATCAAAAAAGCGAACTGCTATAACAGGTGGGTGAATACCATCGGCGACCAGATAGGACTCATCAGAAACCAGTTCAGCCCGGGAGGCAGCCCCGCTGAAGTGCACCTCACGTTGGTCTCGAGCAACGGTCTCACCCGCCGCATTGAGGAGACGCAGGTCAACCACACTATCACCTTCGCTGATGGGCACTCCGTCCCAGGAGGTTACGGAAATATTGCGCGTGTGGTGTCTGACCACACCTTCAAACGTCAGCGGGTTCACCAGTTCGCCATCAACCAGGAGCTGCGGTTTCAAGTCAGACGGATGTAACACAGCAACCGGGATGGCAGGCATCGTCGGATTGTAACGCTCAGGTGGCCACACAATACCGGTTTTGGCTCGGTTGGCTTCCAGCCATACCTGATCAAACTTAGGCGGCTTGCCCTTATCAAGTTCGGGTAGCAGGTATGGGACGTTCTTCTGAGTTTTCGTCTCTACCACAACCTGGGTGCGTACCACATTGCTGCGACTCTGGTTTTCACCCAAGCTTGGTTCATGGACACCACCCCTTACCTGCACACTTCGCTCCGGAGCCGTCGCTTTCGGCACCTCTTGTTCCGCCACGCCACTCAATCTGTTGCTGTTAAGAGTACGGGCTCTTTGCAGCGCGTTGCGATTGGTGGTCGACATAGCCGCACTGTTGGGGTTTGTGCCGAAGGTTTTGTGAGATTCAGCGATCGTCGACAACGCCGCAGGCCAATTTAGACCTAACTCATTAATCACAACGTCGGTACGCCCCTTGCCCCCCTCGTACAGGAAGCTCAGCAGCGCCTTGGTTTCAATCGAGGCTTCACCTTCAAGGACATCAGCGTCAAATGACAACTCGTATACGAACGTGCCAGTCGTATCCGGGAGAGAGAACGTCAGCGCCTGCGGATCCAGGCCGACAGGGTCCGCTTTTTTAGCGCCATTCAGCTTTGCCGAGCCGGGCACAAATTTTATGTAGTCAGAAAACAGGACCGTGGCGCGGAGCTTGTTAAGATCTACATCGCCCCCCTGAATTTTTAGTTTGTAGGTGACGCGGCGGGTATCAGGGTCTGCATCGGCATCCAGACGCGCGACAATTTCCGCTTCCTGGTCTGCGTTTTTGTCAACATAGAAGTCCGCACGCCATATCGAACCGGGCTGCAAATCAACAAACTGAGAGATCGCACTACCCGCAAAGCGTGTGTTTTCCTCGCAGCCCACCGCCTGATGGCTGAGCGGCAGTGTCGCTGTGTCGAGCTGCACCACGTGTGTCCCGGGGGATACCCCTTCAAAGTGATACTTACCATCCTGGTCGGTGACAACAAACGTGCCGTCCTCCAGCCAGATTCGAGCATCAGCAAGACCTTTCCTGTCAGGGTCCTCACAAGTGCCTTCCCACACCTGTCCAACAATAAACGTTGTGTCAGCGAAGAGCTCATTTCTCACCAGCACATCAGCAAAGGCACTGCTTGCCGATCCCACACCTACGCCAGTCAGGGTAGCACGGTTACGGGCCACTCCTGTTTCTGCAGCAGCCGTCACTTCCGTAACGTAACGCACTTCGCGCGTTTGGCCGGGACCCAGCTGCCCAAGGCTTATTCGCAGATCCCGACCATCGCCACCGATCACCACCAGTGCGTCAGATTGCCTGACGCCGTCGATGGAAAGCGAACCTTGAGCAAAACGGAATCCTTGCGGCAAAGTGTCCACAACCTCTGCAGCAGAGATCGTTTCCGCAACGCTGCCGTTCTGTACGGTTACCTGATACTGCAAAAAGTCGCCAACCGCGGCCACTTCACGACTTGCCTGCTTGGTGACAAACACATCGACAGACACAGGATCCAGCGGAATATCAAAGGTCGCAGGTTCACCTGAGAGGACATCAAACGCACCTCCCCGGCTACCCGCGACGAGCGTAAAGGGTGCACCGCTCAGAGCCTGCAGGGCACTGTCAGCCACAGCACTGGGGAAGTCATAGGAGACAGGTGCTGTGACCTCAAGACGATATGTTCCCGGCGCGATCATCGGGAAGTAAAAACTACCTGGGGCAAACTGATAAGTCTGGCCAACTGCATCCGTTACCTCACCGCCCGAGGTCACCGTCACCGGGAATGCCGTCACACCATCAGCGGCGAAAACCGCACCGACAGCAGGCAACCCTGTGGCATCGTCTACAAGTGTCACTTCAGTGCCACTGACGGGCGAGCCGTCAAAACTTGAGAACGTTAGAAAGCCCGGATCCAGAACAACCGTGGCTGAACTCGAATCATTTATGTCTTGCGCATCGGTATAACCCACTGCAACTTCTGCACCGGCAGCCGCTTCGAGTACACAGCTGTTTTGTGCAATACCAGACGCCGCGCTGGTCTGAATATAGCCCACGAACACACCGGTGGAATCGTTCGTCTCGGTGAGCACAATTTGTTCCAGGTCACCATCAGGTACGGTGAGTTCAATCTCCACGGTATCCGGGCTGAATGGGTCAAGGTCCTGGTCGGGGTCAGTCACGCGAACGAACAAGGCATCACCACGTGTCAGGCGATTGCTTGCCGTCAGCGGTACCGCACCGGGCAAAGAGATGTTGCCACTATCAAGACTGACAGGATTTCCCTGGGGCACCAGACCTGTACCATCAAAACACTGACCTTGAGCCGCGTATTCAGCATTTCCTGCGGGGGAAGCGCGAAGAATTTCAACATTGCTGGCAGACGGGGTGATGGGTAACAGATCCAGCGGAACATCAACCTGGAACGCCGGACCGACTGGGATAGAAAACGCGTTGCCACGTGAACCATCACCCAAGGCAAAAGGTGCTCCGGGGCGGCCTTGCAAGGTGACATCATCCGCACTGGAAGGAAACGCAAATCGATTTGGCGGCGTAACCAGAAGTCGATAGGTACCCGCGCCGACGAACGGGTAGCGATAGTTACCGTCAGCAAACCCAAGCGCGGCAGCACCGCTTTCAACGACGTTGGGAAACGCAGTTGCGCCATCATCCGCGAGCACCGTGGCTGGATTGCCCGTCCCATCATCAACCAGACTTAACACCGCGCCGTTGATGGGGTTGCCCGTCGCGCTGTCAAACACACGGCTGTAAGGATCCAGAAGAACCACCGACGTCGCGATATCCAGCGGATCCGTGGGATCGGTATAAGTCAAGGTCAGCACTTCGCCAAGCCCGCCTTCCAACGTACAGCTGAGGGGTACTATTGGACTTGAGGTCGTCTGTATCCAACCCATGAACAAGCCGCTGTTGATGGCTGTTTCCAGGATTCTCACCGTCTCGCTGTCACCCGAAGCAGAAGTAATTACGACCTCAACATAATCGCGTGCGTTGGGATCTATGTTAGCGTCCGGATCCTGTACCTGAATGAATACCGGATCGCCGCTCTTGGCGATATCTGCGGCAACAAAATCTGCCGCACTCGGCAGGCCAGGATTCTGACCAAAAAGTGTGGTCGGGCTTGTCAGATCCTGAAATCCGCTTCCAGCATCACATTGAGTCAAACCCACATCAAACGTTTGAGCGCCTGCGAGACCAGGTGCCAGCTGGAAAGTAGTAACACCAGCATCAACGCCCGTGCCTCCGCCAGGTGGGGTTGCGGTAACATCAAACTGCTGCTGGTAGGTGAGTCCTCCAGCATCGGTTACGGTTATCGTCACGGTGACAACCTCACCGAGTGCGAGGCTTTCCGTATCGATGAGCTTCAACTCTCCGTTGACGATCTCAAATCGAGGATCATCAACGGTATAGGTATGGGCATCTCCTGCATCAGGATCAGTGACAGAGACCGAGCCAACAACCGCACCAGCCACGCCAGCCGTGACGGTCAGATCATCCAGCGCGATTGCTGTCGGCGCCTCGTTGACGTCCTGCACCAGTACGGTGAGCGGCTGCGCAAACAACGCGCCGCTTGCGTCGGTAACTGTGACTGTCAGGCTAACCGAGGGCTCGGTTTCAAAATCGAGGCTCTGACCGGGGGCCAGTTGCAACACATTGCCAACAATCTCAAAACGCGGATCAGAAACGACAAAGGTGTGCACGTCACTCGGATCAGAATCGAGTGCCGTTAGGACGCCCACAACACCCGCCACCGCATTTTCGTCCACGGTCGCTGGCGTCAGGTCCACACCGTAAGGGGGAGAGTTGCCAGCGCCAGGGTCGGTGACCAGGGTGGCATTGGCTGAATTCGAATAGGGGCTTCCGCCAACCGTGTAATCCACGGTTGCGGTATTGGTAAACGGGGTGTTTGGGGGGATAGCCCAGGCTGAACCGGCGAAAAATAGTGTCCATACCGTAGCCAGGTGCCAAATTTTTGACACCGCTATAAAGCGGCAAAGCAGGGCCCAAGGGCCCTGCTTTTGCTGATCACCATTTGCCGTCCTAGGCACAATCATCCACTGCTCTACGCGTCGTTCACCGTTACGAAGTAGACGACGTAGCCTGTCTGTGTGGACGCACAGGTCCCCAGGTCCGCGTCATCGATCTCTGGGCCCGCATCGAAGGCTTCAGAGAGCAGCGTAGACGTTGCACAGTCGACAACGTGTTGCTGGTCGTCTACCGCAATACCTGCGTCCAGAGTGAACGTGGTGTCCGGCGGACCGTTGATGTCAATATCTACCGTATTGGGCAGTTCAATACCGGCAACCGCATTCGGGTTACCTGGCAGAACGAGCGTATCAGGGATGTCGTCGTCCAGCAGAACGCTGGTAGCTGTCAGACCTGAATCTGCCGCCACACCAATGACGTACATCAGCACTGCACCCGGGATCGCCTTAGGCTCAGCGATGACCGCACCGGTATTGTCGTAGCGGTTGCCTGTAACTGGGTCCCACAGAACTTCAACAACCTTGGCAATACCAAGGGCTACCCGCGTGCGGAAACCTGAAGATTCTGATGCCTGGCCATCGAAGTCGTCATCCGCCGTCGCTACCTGAGCAGGCGTGACAAAGTCGAAACCGAGGTCTTCGGGGTTACCGACCGTAAATTCTGCAAATACGTTTTCAACGGTAGCCTGACCGTTCGCATTTGCTGCTGGATCAGCGACACCCACCGTCGAGTTGCCGCTGTCATCCGTCTGAATAACATTGGTACCGGTGTTTTCGGTAACTGCCGCGATCAACGTATAAGTTTCAAAAAGATCTGGACCATCAGCCGCGTTGACATCGATCGTAACGTAGTAGTCACGGTCTTCGTCTTCGTTGAAAGTGGGATCGGTCAGAACATCCAGCACACCGTTGCTTGCGGTAAACAACTGGTCCGTACCAGCGTCATAGGTGCCGTTGTCGTTGGAATCTTCCCAGACGGTTACCCCGGCAGCAATCAATTCAGCCGTGGGCGCGTCACCAAACCCGGTGACATCGGTCTGACCCTGATCGACAAGCGCGAGTCGGATGCCAACTTCAGCGTTCGATGAGTTGGTCACCGTAAACTGGATGGAAGAGAAGTTGCCGCTGGCAAATGTCTGCCCCGGCACTGCGGTCACCCAATCCGTGTCGGACGTTGTCACGCCGACCACATACTTGCGGTCGACCTCGAACGTTACACTGGCATTCGCTGTCTGGTTAACAGAGTTAACCTGGTAGGTCATCGTCACACTGTTGGTGACGTCCTGATCTGCATCGGTACCGAGCGCAAACACGTGCGGTGTAGACACACACACGCCAAGCGCCAGCAGCCAACGCAGCGTCTTTAAGTACTGCATGGTTTCTTACCTTTATTTAGTGGTGAACAGCTTGTGAAAAATCACTTCAGGCGGACGTTGAAAGAAACGTAACTGGACTCACCCGGCTTCAGAGCCGGGCCGAAGGTCCAGCGAATCGCAGAGTAGTCCGAGGCTTTCGCAGGTACGTTTTCATCCTTCGCTTGAACCAGCAGTTCTTGCGCCGCGGCAAAAGCTTTGCCGTCCAATGAAAACTTGATATCCGTGCCGGAACCAAAAGCAGTTCCATCCAGATAAACAGTGTGTTCGGGGATTGCATCTGTGATGACAATCGTGCCCGCGTCCACCGGTACCGCACCCTCGTTAACAAATTTAACAACGTATTGAAGTTCATCGCCGGGTACGACGCTGGTCGCGTCTACCATGCGGCGTTTCACTTCACCTGATTCATCTACGTACGTTTGCACTTTCTTAATGGTGTTCTCCAAACGCACCTGAGCCTCTGCACCAAACGCGATCAGCGTCATGCAAAGACCCACCACCGAGGCGAGGAATGAAGACTGCAATTTCTTGTCCTTGGTCAATTGAGTCATGTCGTTCTCCTTGTTTGCTCGCATGCGAGCGCCTAATGGATGCTGCTGCCCTATCGGATAGCAGCGTCAAATGTGATCACTATGGTGGGGCTCCCACCTGCGACCACGCCCTGATCCACCACGACCGTGGTGGTTCCAGAATCAAATCCTGAGTTATCGGTACCCGCCGGAGCGAAGTCGTCGTCCTCGCCAACTCCGTCTATCTGCAGGGTGTTCAACTGGTACTCCAGCTCAGCTGGCAAAATGTCACTGACCACCAGGCTTTCAGCGTTACCGGTGCCGGTAACCGTCACGTCCAGCTGGTAGGTGATCACTGAACCCGGCACGAGTGTTGTACCTCCGAAGGGGTCGAGTACGTTGATGGCCGATTTGGTGATGGTGACAACCGCAGCCGCAACTTCGAAACGTGCGGTGGTACGAACCAGCAAATTGTTCGTGTCGTGCGAGCTGCCCACCACAGCCTCACCACCGCCGTCGCCGAGACCCGCGTAGCTTGTACCCGGTACGGGCCAGCCACCGTCATCGGGGTCCGTTATGCCCGTCTGGTTGATGATGGTTTCTGAAATCGCACGCAGAGAAACATCGCCATCATCCCCTTGAGCACGTCCTGCCGGGATATCCGCAGATACATAAACAACAAGGCTTTCATCCTCCGCGAGCGTTGGATCGCTGCTGCCCGACACATAAGCGGTGTCGCCGCCGATCTGCAGGCCGGGTAAGCCATTGCTCTCGAGATACAGCTGGTTCAAGGTCGGATCAAATCCGCCTTCTGCAATGTTCACATCGGCGATGATGCGAAACACTTCCGATCCGTTGCCGTTGTTGGTCACTGTGAACTGCAATAGAGCGCCCGTTTCCGGCGAGGAGACCGCCACTGGCCCGCCGTTGTCATCAACAACAACCACATCGATCAGTTCGTCAACGACCGTCACAACGGTGTTCGACGACACGGGCGTTTGAGGTGCCCCACCAATTTCAAAATTGACGGTGGCGGTGTTCTGTATGCTGGCACCAGCATCGGTACCAATCGCGTGTACGTGTGTGGCAGTTGCGAGACATAACGTCCCAACCGCGCCAACAATCCTTGCTTGTCGTCGGTACGCTGCGCTGGAAAATTGGCGCGAGCATTTGTCAAAAATTCTGCCTAACAACGGCACTTCCTCTGAAGAAATATTCAAAATCAAATGGTTACCGCTGGCGGCGTGTGCGTCCGTGATCTAGGTCAAATCGTCAAATATCCGCCGAATTGGCTATTGCTCCGCGACGCGCCCCCGCGAAGGGGTAACGGGGGCGCATTCTACGTGTGACGGGCTCGCCAAATGTCAAAGGTTTGTATAAACGAACGTCAATATTTTGACGCTAAATCAATTACTTACGTAACTTTTAGGGATTCGCCAAGAGACCGTCAGTACGCGCAGTTCGAGCGCCGCTGAGGCGTCAATTTCACGGGGGGATTTGCTGACGATTTTACAAAAGAGCGGGCGGCGCTCAGTCGGTCAGCTGAATATCGACAAAGTCATTTTCAGGGTCATAGAAGATGGCGGCTGTACCGGAGCGAATTGCTGCCAAAACCCGCGCGCGCTTATCGGCAAAATCCACGTCGAGATGCCCGTAATCCGTGCCTTCCCTCAATATGAACGCGTCGACCACACCATCGAGCGCTTCTGCGGACAGCTCGTCAGGTTCGATCCTGATCAACGTTTCACCTTTAGCCGCAAGGTCACGCAGTCAGCGTCGGGGTTTGCGTGTGATGCAGGCCTCAAGTGCGACCTCATGCGCTTGTTTTTTAGGCGCCTAGATCGAATACTTGTGCGTTGAAAATTCACGATAACTGTTCCAATAGGACTGGGAACTATGAGCGAACCAGATCACATTCTCGTTGTTGAGGACGAACCTATCACACGAGAGCAATTAGTGTCTTACTTTGAAGATGAGGGCTTTCGTGTCTCATCAACCGGATCTGGCGATGAAGTCCAGCGGATAGTGGAAGATACGGACGTTGTTCTCGTGCTCCTGGATATCAAGCTTCCCGGTAAAGACGGTTTGACGCTCACTCGCGAGATTCGCGCGCACTCCGACATCGGCATCATCCTGGTGACCTCCAAGCAGGAACAGATCGACAGAATTCTAGGCTTGGAATCAGGTGCCGACGACTATGTCACCAAGCCGTTTGACCCGCGCGAGCTTTTAAGCCGGGCACGCAACCTGATCCGCCGCGTGCAGATCCAACAGTCGCAGCGTAAGCGCAATCACATACGCTCTTTCGACGGCTGGAAGCTCGATCTCAACAAGCGTGAGCTGACTTCCCCTGAGGCAGAGCAGATTCAGCTTTCCGCAGGCGAATACCAGCTACTCCTTGCCTTCATGGAGCAGGCCGGTGAGGTGATGAACCGAGATCAGCTCATGAATCGCATACGCAATCGTGAATGGTTTCCTGATGATCGCTACATCGACGTTTTGGTCGGACAGCTACGCAAGAAGCTGGGCGAACGTGCGGCTAATGCCAAAATTATCGCCACCATTCACGGCACAGGCTATCTGTTCACTCCCGAAGTCGCCTGAATCGAGCGCGACCTCGCGCATGCGTGTTGACCGCTCAGCCAGTCTCACACCGTGATGAAGACGCAACCCTTACACGACAGCACCTCAACCGCAGTGCGTCGCACTACGTGGGAAGGTACGCCTGCGATCTCTAAAACGCTGAAGGAAGGTGCTCGTTCGCCTGCAGCGATCGCCAGATACCAACGCGAGTACGATATTCTCCGTTCGTTGATCAGCCCCTATGTCTGCCGCGCCATCGCATTTGATGATGCCGGAATGCAGATCATTCTCGAAGACGACAACGGTGTATCCCTCAAACACTTCCTCAAAGACAACGATCTGGATGTTCGGGAACGGATCGAGCTGGCAGTCGAGATCGCCCGCGCCGTGCAGTCCATCCACGACGAAGGGGTCGTCCATCGTGATCTGAACCCCAGCAACATCCTGGTAATCCAGGACGAAGAGTCGAAAAAGATCAGCGCAAAGATAATCGACTTTGGTCTGGCAACGCTGAGTAAGCACAGTCAGGTTACCGAGGAAGACTTAACCGGCACGTTGCCTTACATCTCTCCGGAACAGACCGGTCGCGTCAATCGCGTGGTTGATCACCGCAGCGACCTCTATTCAATGGGCGCTACCTTTTTTGAGCTCTTTGCCAACCGCCCGCCGTATGACATCACCGACCCACTGGAGTTGATACACGCGCACATCGCCTCCCCGGCACCAACCCTTCAAGAGGTGGGCGCCGAAGCACCCTCCTGGTTGTCCGCAATCGTTGTCAAACTGCTGGCGAAACAACCAGAACAAAGGTACCAGAGCGCCAGAAGCGTCAGCGAAGATATTTCAGAAGCAAGCGCTTCAGCCAACGTAGTCGCCTTCACCCCTGGCCGTTCTGACGCCAGCGAGGAACTGGTCCTGCCGAAAAAGCTGTACGGACGCGACGGCGTCATCACCCGGATAAACGATGCGTTGGAGCGCACCCGGCAAGGCGAAACTCGGCTCATCCATCTGACCGGCGCCCTTGGCATGGGCAAAACCGCCACCGTGAATGAGTTTGCTCGCCTGGCGACCCAATACCCTAACCTGTTTACGGTTCTGGATTGTGAGCTCATCGAGCCTGAAGATACCGACACCTTGTGGATTGAAGCGCTGCGACAACTGTTGCGCAGCCTGCTTTCAAAAACTGATGAACAGTCACAACGCCTGATCGACTCTATAGGCGAGCGCCACTCGAAACACATCGCAAGCCTCAGGGGCTTTATCCCCGAACTGTCGTCGCTGACCCAGAGCGTGCCGGAACCTGGGCTCCCCAGCCGCGGGATCAACGAGCTATTGGATATTCTGGTGGCTCAGCGACCCATCGTTGTGCTCGAAAACGCACATGCCGTGCCTGTTGAGTGTGTTGTCGCATTCAGCCATACCACGGTTCGCCACAAAGGTGTCTGTGCGATCATGACGTGGGAGACACATCCGGACGGGCTGGACAAAACGCCGCGCATACAGACAAAAACCGATGCCCTGGACCTTACCCTTCTGGAAAAGGCTGACATCAGGGCACTCCTCGCCGATATGTTCAGTATGAGCGAAGCGCGCGTCCGCGAACTGGCCAGCGAGATTCATCTGAAGACCGATGGGGTTCCTACTCTGGTCAGGGAGCTGATCTTCGAGCTGCATCGCGAGAAACACATTTACTTCGATCGCTCGAAACAACATTGGGACTGGGATCTTGCGCCGATCAGAAGGCACTTCTTTAACAGCAACAATCGAGAGCGCATCAGCCAGTTATTGGATGAGCTGCCTGCAAACAGCCGCGAACCGCTCTGTATCGGTGCGTGCCTGGGGGATGTGTTCAAAATCGGGGAAGTGGCCCGCACATTGGATGCAACCCCCGACGAGACCGCCCGCCTGCTGAGGCCGGCCATTTCCAGCGGTATCGTTGCGATCACCGGTGAGGGTGACTACCAGTTTGCCCACCAGCGGGTGAGAGCCACCTTGTATGAAAAAATGCGCGATGCCGACAAGGATGAGATTCACCTGAAACTCGCCCAGCAGATGTTGTCGGATCGAGCCCATGATTCATCGTCACTGATTCGCATCGCTAACCACTTAAACGCCGCCACAAACCCACTGACCGCACCTGACGAAATCAGGCACATGGCTACCAACCAGAACCTTCTGGCCAGCAGAGCACACCACGCGGAAGGTCGTTTCCAAAAGGCGTACAAAGCTGCCCGCACGGGGTTGCTGCAAAGTCATGGGTTAGCCAACGATCAAACCCAGCAGGCACTGGCAAACGCTGCGGCGATGGCCGCTCTGCAATGTGGCGACTATCATCAGTTGGAGTTTGTACTCGATTCCGTGCCAACGTCGAAAGCGCTGTCGCTGATCAAGGTTGCGGCAAAACTCTCTTTAGGTGAACTTCGGTCTGCCTATACCCTCATCGACGACGAACAGAGCATCAACCCCACTCGACCGCTGAGCTCAAAACTGCTTGCTCTGCGCAGCAAGCCGGTGCCACAGCTCAAACACGATCAGGCCCTGGGTGACCCGGCGTTGTTACATGACGCGAACCTGGCATCTACACAGGCCTGGCTGGAATTTCATCTGGGCACTATGGGGGCACGGGATGCAAAAAGTACCGCTGGTTTGGAACAAGTCTGCACAGCAGCTACCAATAACGGTACCTCCGGCGAGATCGCCTTTGTGCTCGCGTGTTCTGCGTTGCGTTTTCAGGTACGCGGCGATGGCACATCAGCCCAGACCTGGGCACGCGAAGCTCGTCGTGTGGCTACACAATATCCCGACAGTTCCTTTTCCAACCGCGCGGAAATCGTTTGCGACGCGTTCGTGGATCCGTGGCACGGCAACTTCGACCAGACAATTTCAAACACGGCCGGTCACATAGAAAAAGCCCTTTCTCATTTTGACCGACCGTTTGCCGCCTTTGCCGCCGCCGCGTACACAACCAACGCGCTGGTTCGAGGTGTAGAGCTGGCGGGACTCCGCCGCTCGTCGCTCGCCCACCTGGAACAACTGGAAGCACCCCACCTCGTTTACGGCACGCACCTTCAGCAGTTTGTTCTCCAGGTCATCGGCAGCCTCCTCGGGCAACCCATGCCCGATCAACCTAAATTCCCGCAAGGCGTTGCAAGCGCTTTGGAGGAAGACAGATACGCGCAGGCATGCATCTATACGCTGCGCCTCTACTTTGCTGTGCTTTTCAACGACTACCACGGCGCGCAAGTGGTGGCCAAGCTTGCAGACGAACACCGTCGGTACCTTCGCGCCAGCCCTCTCTACTCCCTTTATCTGTTATCCCGCGCGCTCGTTTACGCCCGCGCGGGCAGCAAGAGCGACCTCCGTTTCGCCAGAGCGCAGTTGCGTATTTTGAAAACGCTTACAAAAGAAGGGGCGCAGTTTGCGGAGCCCAAGGTTGCCATCGTTGAAGCGGAAATAGCGCTGAAGAAAAATCAATTTAACGCCGCGTTGGAGCACTGGGAAGCTGCTGCTGACAAAGCGCGCAGCCAGGGTCTGGCCAACGATGAAGCGATGGCCTACGAGCTTGCAGCGCGGGCCTGTGAACGTAAGGGCCGAAGCGATTTCGCTCGTCTCTTCACCCGCAACGCTCATCAGGGATATTTGCGCTGGGGCGCTACCGCCAAAGCCAATCAGTTGGAACGCGAGCTTCCGGGCCTGCTCGATGGCAGCGACGTTGTTTCCCGGGGCCCTTCGCTGTCGGTTTCTGACCTGACAGAGTTAACCGTGCGCGACTTTCAGACACAGCACAACACCAGTGAAAGCACGGAAATCAGCGAACGACTTCTGGACACCTCCACCGTGTTACGCGCCGCGCAGACGATATCCGGTGAAATTGTTCTGGATCGGGTCCTGACCAAACTGCTGAAGCTTGCGCTGGAACACGCCGGTGCGCAAAAAGCCTGCATGCTGCTCCAAAGCGAAGGGCGTATGTTTGTGGAAGCGGTGGCGAGCGTCGACGGAGGACTTACCCAAAGGCTGGCGCCACCTCAGGCATTGGAGACGACGGAACATGTCCCCGAAAGCGTCGTTCAATTTGTAATACGCACCAACAAATCACTCGTCCTGAGTGATGCAACCCAGGAAGATGTATTTACTCAGGACCCCTATATTCAGACCACGCAGCCACTTTCGATTCTCTGCCTGCCGATCACCCACAGAAAAGATGTCACGGGCGTACTTTACGTAGAACATCGCTGGCTCACCGGCGTATTCACAGCACAACGGGTTGAAGTTCTGGCGCTGCTCGCTTCCCAAGCTGCCATCAGTATTGAAAACGCGCGTCTTTACGCCAGCCTGCAAGCGACAAGAGATGAATACCGAACGCTTTACGACAGCGCGATAGAAGGTCTTTTCAGAGTCAGCGGCGAGGGCCAGTTGGTCAGTGCCAACCCAACCCTCGCAACCCTGCTCGAATTTGATCGTACCGAAGATCTGCTGAACGAATATCGTGACCTTCTCCATCGTGTGTTTTTACGCCACGAGCAGGCGCAAGCCTTTCTGACGGAGTTGGAGGACAAAGGCCAGGTGTCTGGCTTCGAGGCAGAAGCTACCACCCGCGGTGGACGCAAGTTCTGGATGGCCCTCACCGCCAGAATCACTCGCGATGCAGATCTCGGTGACTATATCGATGGTTCGCTCATAGACATCTCGGAACGCATCGAACGCGAGCAGGCAGACAAACAGCGTCAGATCGCCGAGGCGGCAACGGAAGCCAAGAGTGAATTTCTAGCGAACATGAGCCACGAGATTCGCACCCCCATGAATGCCATTGTGGGTTTCTCCAAGCTTGCGCTCGACACGCAGTTGGACCGCAAGCAACACGAATACCTCACCACGATACGCAACGCCGGTGAAAATCTGCTCAATCTTGTCAGCGACGTGCTCGACTTCTCCAAAATCGAAGCAGGAAAGCTGACCCTTGAAGAACGCCCCTTTAAACTTGATGAGCTGCTCAAAGATGTGGAAAGACTATTCCGCACAGACATGCGCCGCAAAGGTCTGAAATTCTCAGTCTTGAATGAAGCTGCCGAGCACGAGAGCTACCCGCAGAGCGGTACGTTCATAGGCGACTCTCTACGTTTGCACCAGGTTCTGGTTAACCTCATCGGTAACGCTCTCAAGTTCACCAGCGAGGGTGAAGTAAAGGTGGCTGCGCGCATTAATCCAGACGCTACGACATCCTCCGTAATTGAGTTCAGCGTAGTTGATACAGGAATAGGCATTAGCCCGGAACAGCAGGTCCGTCTGTTCGAGTCTTTCGAGCAGGCAGAGAGTTCAACCACACGACGCTATGGCGGCACTGGGTTGGGTCTGACCATCTGTAAGCGGCTGGTCTCCGTCATGGGCGGCGATATCGAGATCGCATCTGTTGTTGGCGAAGGGAGCGTGTTCAGATTCACGGTGCAGGTTCAACCTTCGCTGGACGAAGTCACCGAACGCCCACAACGCGACCGCAGCAAGCGTGGCGCCTCTTCCATCCTCTTTGATAAACATGTGCTCGTCGCCGAGGACAATCCCATCAACCAGCAACTGGCTCTGGAGTTCCTACAGCGAGCCGGTGCCCGCGTCGACATTGCGGAAACCGGTGTGCAGGCCGTCAACAGCGCGGTTGAAACCAACTACGATGTCATTCTGATGGATATACACATGCCCGAGCAGGACGGGCTGGCGGCGACTGCCACCTTGAGAGAGCATGGTTTGGACGTGCCGATTATCGCGGTGTCTGCCGATGCCCTCAGCGAACGCAAGACACTGGCGATGGAAGCCGGGTGCAACGATTATGTTACGAAGCCCATCGATTTCGACACTCTGATCACGGCCCTCGAAAAGCTCCTGCCAGAGACGACCGAAAAGCCGCGGCGCCGCGCGTCAGATCAGGTTGAGGCGACCGGTGAGTCGACCGAGGCAGCATTTAACCTTGGGCGTGTACCAGGAATCGATCTGGGTGAGGCGATCAAGAATCACAATGACAATATTCGCCTGATGATCAAGCTGATGGGCGACTTCGGCACCTACTACGGTGATGCAGGCGCAAAAATTCGCGAGTTTATTACCCAGGAGGCGTTCGAAGACGCTGAACGCCTGGCCCATAACCTGCACGGCGTTGCGGGCAGCTTCGGAGCCAAACGTTTGAAAGAGGCTTCAAAAGCGTTGGAGCTTGCGCTGGCTAAGGGTGAGAGCGCCAACCTCATCGGCCTGGCGCAAAGCTTTGAGATTGCGCTGGCCGAAGTTCTGGAATCCGCTGAGGCGCTCGCGAGTAACGAAATTCAATTCCGCGCATCCGACTTTGATGCAAACCGGGAACGCAATAACGACGCGCAGGACACCGCCGGATAACGGTGCGGGCGAGGTACTAAACGACTTCGACCGCGTTGATCAGCTCAAGCTGATTAAAAGGTACACCCGTGGCCGCCAGCGACTCAAAATCAAAGAGTCGCGGATCGGCAAGATGTGAGGGGGTTACGTGCGCAATGCTGCGAGCGATGTTCTCAACCCGTCCTGGCTGCTGCCGATCCCACTCGACGAGCATGGCTTTAATCGCCTGGCGCTGAAGATTCTCCTGCGAACCGCACAGGTTACAAGGAATGATCGGATGTGCCTGCTGCTCTGACCACTGCTCAATCAGTTTTTCACGGCAGTGAAACAGAGGTCGAATGACCATGTGTTTACCATCATCGCTGCGCAACTTTGCTGGCATGGCTTTCATGCGACCGCCATAAAACATGTTTAAGAACAGCGTCTCGACAACGTCGTCCAGGTGATGTCCCAAAGCAATTTTGTCCGCCCCAATTTTTTCGGCGTGACTGTAAAGGATGCCTCGCCGCAGACGCGAGCAGACCGGACATGTGGTTTTTCCTTCCGGCGTCAGATTCTGAACGATGCTGTAGGTATCTTCTTCAAGTATGTCGTATTGCACCCCAACTTCATCGAGGTAGGCAGGCAGGACATGTTCAGGAAATCCAGGTTGCTTCTGGTCAAGATTGACCGCAACAATTTCAAAGTTGATGGGCGCGTGCTCAGCAAAGCTCATCAGAATGTCCAGCAGCGTATAGGAATCTTTGCCACCAGACAGGCAGACCATCACCCGATCACCATCTTCGATCATGTTGAATTCGGTCAGCGCACGGCCCACCAGACGGCGTAACTTTTTATGTAACTTGTTTTTCTCATACCGCACCTTGCGGTCGCGTGCGGTGGGCACGGTCACATCACTCATGCTGCTTTCAAACAGGACCAAAGAAGAGCGGCCTTTTTACCTACTTGGGGTGCCCAAGGCAAGCTGGTATGCCAAACCCAACCAAGCGTGGAAGTGCGTGTTCTTAACTGACGTTCTGCTGATCAAATGACATCACAAAGGCCTCAAACTCCGCTACAGGCAAAGGTTTCGAGTAGTGATAGCCCTGAATATAGTCACAGCCGATCTGCTTTAACTGTTGCGCCTGCCCACCGTTCTCCACCCCTTCCGCTACGATGCGCATACCGAGAATTCGACCCATTGCGATAATGGAGGCAACCAGTCCGTAGTCTGCGGCGGAGTCTTTCACAGATTCGATGCCATCGATGAAACTTTTGTCGATTTTCAAAATATCGAAATGAAAGTCGCGCAGGTAACCGATAGAAGAATAGCCTGTACCGAAGTCGTCCAAGGCAACCATAAAGCCTCTCTCTTTCAACCCTTGAAGAAAGAGCGCCGCCCCCGGGTCATCGTTAACCAACGCCGACTCGGTGAGTTCGACCGTCAAACGCCCTGACCCACCACGACTGAGAAGATCCAGGAGCTCTTGCGCGCTGTCTTCCCTGACAAACTGCATCGCGCTGACATTCAGCGAAATACGCAGGTCCGGCCAACCCTCAAGCTGGTTCCAACGGTCGACCTGACGCTGCACCTCATGCACCACCCATTGTCCAATCTCGACAATTAACCCGGATGTTTCAGCTACGGGAATAAATTCAGCAGGGGATACAAAACCCAACGCGTCACTATGCCATCGCAGCAACGCCTCGGCGCCGTAGACTGAATGTTTCTGCACGTCGATCACCGGCTGAAAATGGAGTTCCAGTTCATCGCCCTCTATCGCTCGCCGCAGATGGGTCTCGATCTCCAATCGGCGAGCGGCTTGCGAATTCATTTCCTCTTCGAAAAATGCAAACCGATTGCCGCCTTCCTTTTTCGCCTGCAAACGGGCGGCATCCGCCTTCTGCAGCAACTCCCCCTTTTCGTGCCCATCATCAGGAAAAATGGTTACACCGGCGCTGGCGCTGAGAAAAAGTTCACGCTCCTCAACGAAGAACGGTGGCGCCAGGCTGTCTACGGCCGCCCTGGCAATTTGCTCAGCTTCCGCTACGTTGTCGAGTTCCAGAAGGGCGATCACAAAAAGGTCTCCCCCTACCCTGGCGACGGTGTCCGTTTCACGGGCGCACATCGCGATCCGATAGGCGGCATCCATCAAAACGCGGTCAGCCAGTTCGTGACCAACGGCATCGTTTACTTTCTGAAAGTCGTCGATATCAATGCTGATCAGCGCGCCACGGTGCCCCTCAATACTTTGAACAATGGCGCGCGATAGACGCTCGTGCAAAAGGTTCGCGTTAGGCAGCTTGGTCAGATTGTCATGATGAGCCTGCCAGAGCATTAAACGGCGCTCATCGTTGGATACAACCGGCTCCATCGACATGGTGAGATAGCCCTGCGTTTCTTCGCTGCCCACCGCAACACGCATCACTTTTTCAGCGAGCATGGAACCGTCTTTACGTCTGATGGCATGTTCACCCACCCAGACGCCATCCTCCTGAAGACTGCGTCGCATACCATCCGGTTCTTCCCCGAAAACCGCCTGGCCTCGCACTTCATCCTCTTCGAAGCCAGTGACCGTCTCGAAGGCACCGTTCACACGTACCAGCTTGTCGTCCGCATCCGAAAGGCTCATACCCAGAGGCGCGTTCGGGAAAAGATAGGCTTCCTTCATCAGCGTTTGAAAAGGCGAACCCGCGCCTGTAGCTCCCGCTTCGCCCATCCATTCTCCTCTGGACCGCAACATGCCAATGACAGACAGCAACACCACGCCACCCAGGCTCAGATAAAAGTAGTGCGTGTTTTGGGTATGAGAACGATAAAGCTCGAGCTCCACCGCCCGTAGTTGGGACTCAGCGCCGAGCATCTGGCGTTGTAACTCTATCTGGTTGCTCATGCTCACCGGCTGAGCTTCACGCAGCTCATCGGCAAGGCGTTTCATGGCGCCGCCGACGCTCTGTGCCAGGTCCGGTTGGACCAATGCCATACTGGGAAGCAACTGACTCGCCTGGATGACAAAACTACGTGGGGCTTCACCGACGAGATGGCGCTGCTTATTAAGCGCGGCGAGGCTGGTTGTAACGCCGCGTACTTTGCCGAGGTCCCGCTCCCCATATTGATTCGCCACCGCAAGATATCCAGCGCAAACCGCCAGGCTGACAAGCACCGGCCAGAAAAACCAAAATTGACTACGCTGACCCAACGGAAAACTGAACACTCTGACCGTCAATCCCTATGCCTTAATCACGCGCCGTAAAACAACGTCGCGCATGTAGAGAATCCTCAATTAAAACTAGACGGGATTTCAGCGGTTGGAAAGTTGAACGTTAAAACTTGATAACACGGTACACAAAAAGTGTGGGAAATCATGCGCTTGCGACCGAAAGCGACATTTTCCCCTCACTCGCGCGGACATCACATGTCAATAAACTGACACGCGTGCCCTTTCTTCAAACGGTGCTAGTTCAGGCCGCGCAAAACCATCATCGGTGGCGAGTTGACCAGCGTTCGAGAACCGAACAGTCCGACCGCAACAATAATACAGGCACCGGCAAATGGACCCACCGGCCAGATCCACGGGTGCGCTCGCATATCGAGTTCAAAGACCTGCTCCTGCAGCACCGCGACGATAACCTCAGCCCCGACGACTGCAACCACGCCAGCAAACGCACCGAGCACCAGAAACTCAGCGAACAGCGAGCCGCCTATCAATTTACGGGTACCACCCAACGTCCGAACCAGGGCGTGCTCAGCCATCCGCGCATCGCGACTCGCCTGAATACTCGCAAACAGAACCAGGCAACCGCTGGCCAGCACCAGCGCAAGCACAAGCTCCACAGCCTGGGTCACCCTGTCGACGATGCTTTTGACCTGTTCAATCAGCGCATCAATTTCGATGACCGTAATGGTCGGATGACTGCTCAACAATGTATTGAGGAACCGTTTTTCACTGCGTTCCAGGTAGAAACTTGTCATATAGGTCGCTGGAAAACTCTCAAGCGCGCCCGGCGATAGAATGATAAAGAAGTTGGGGCTCATACTTTCCCATTCGAGGCTGCGTATGCTGCTCACCCGTGCATCAAAAGCCTGACCACCCACGTCGAACGTCAGCATATCCCCGATCTTGAGAGCGAAGTCCTCGGCATAGTCCCTTTCCAGACTGACCTCAGCAATGCCAGCATTGGGATCCCACCAGGCGCCTTCAATGATCTCGTTGTTTTCCGGCGCTTCCTCAATCCACGTCAGGTTTCTCTCCGAGCGCAGGCGCGGCGGATCATCGCCCCACTCACGCGGTAACGCTTCCTGGTACTCCTTGGAATCGACCCCGTTTACAGCCGTGACACGACCCCGGATCATCGGGTAAAGAAAGTCGCCTGCCGTAGCCCCTTCGTCTATCAGCTTCTGCACAGACTCAACTTCATCCGCCGCAATGTTCATGACGAAGTGGTTGGCGGCATTCTCCGGTACCTGCGCACGCCACTCGGTAACCAGGGCAGTGCGCAACAGCACGAGCACCAGAAGCAACATGATGGCCATGCCAAATATAAGAATCTGCGCCGTATTTTCACGCCGCCGACGTTGCAGCCCGGACAATGCGAGACGCCAACCGCTGCGGGCCTGCATGCCTGCGATACGGCTGCCTTTCAAGAGCATCAGTGCAAGCGTGCCGAAGACAATCACCACCGCTAACGCACCCACCAGGGTCCACATCGTGAGAAACAGTGATTTTGTGTACCACACCAGCAGCAACACGCTGCCTGCGGCGGCGGCACCATACGATATCCATTGGCTCAAGGGCGCTACTCCGATGTCGCGCCGTATGACACGCATGGGCGAGATGTCTTTCAGATGCATAAATGCGGGCATGGCGAATGAAAGTGCGCAAATCAAACCGGTCGCCGTGCCCAGGAAAAATGGTCGCATGCCCGGTGGCGGCAGCGCGACGGGGATGAGACTACGGAGCAGTTCCACAATCGCCACGTGCAGCAATCCACCTGCGGCCAGACCCAGCGCGATGGCAACACTGCCCACTAACAACAGGATACTGAGATAGCCAAACAGGATCTGCTTGGGGGTGCTGCCCAGCGTCTTCAGCACGGCAACGTGATCGAAGTGACGCGCTGCATACCTGTGTGCACTGAGTGCAACGGCGATACCCGCCAGCAACACGCCCAGCAAGCCGCCCAGCAACAGGAAGCTTTCCGCTCGATCCAGCGCCGAGCCGATGCGCGGGCTTGATTCTCGAATACTCACCCAGCGGAAATTAACACCCAGATCGATGTTTTCTTTCAGATCTTCAAGGGCCGACTCCTCGCCTTTCAGAAGCATGCGATAGCGGATGCGGCTGCCGGGTTGAACTACCTCCGTGGCTGGTACGTCGGCCATGTTCATCAGGAGCCGCGGACCCAGATCAAAAAACGATCCGCCCCTATCCGGTTCTGCCACCAGGACCCGACCTACGGTCAGTTCTGCAAGACCCACCTCTATTTTTTCACCAAGACCAACACCCAGCGCAGGAAACAGCCTGGAGTCCAACCACACTTCACCCGGTGCGGGGATGTCTTGGGTTGGCGCGCCGCGCGCAAACGGCTCATCTGTGACGATGAGTTTACCCCGCAATGGATAACCAGACTCAACCGCCTTTACCGAGACCAGTTGATTTTCGTCGCCGACAAACACCATCGAGGGGAACACCATGGTCTGCACAACTTCCAACTCGCGCTCTTCGGCTTCAACGCGAAACTCCGGCGGTATCGGATTGGAACTGGAAACCTGTCTATCCGCTGCCAGAAAGTTGGCTGATTCCAGCAGCAAGGCCTGATGCAGGCGATCCACAAACAGACTGATCGAAGTAACCGTACCGACCGCCACGACCAGTGCAATCAACAGCAAGCCCATTTCACCAGAGCGGATGTCCCGCATGGCCATACGTCTGATCAGTGAAAAGTTCATGCAACCTCACTTTGCACGATGCGCCCAGCATCGATGGCAATGGTCCGATCACAGCGTTCGGCAAGACCCGCGTCGTGCGTCACCATGACCAGCGTGGTACCGAATTCCTGGTTCAGCTCAAACAGGAGCTCGGTGATGTTGTGCCCTGTTTTGGTATCCAGGTTCCCCGTGGGTTCATCCGCAAACAGCACCGTCGGTTCAGAAGCGAAGGCACGCGCGATGGCCACACGCTGTTGTTCACCACCGGAGAGTTGTCGGGGATAGTGGTCCATTCGATCGCCAAGCCCCACTTTCTCGAGCAGCGCCACGGCTTGAGATTCCGCCAGCGACTCACCCCTGAGTTCCGCTGGCAACATGACGTTTTCCAGGGCTGACAGGCTGCCGAGTAGCTGAAAAGCCTGAAAGACGAACCCGACGTGTTCGCCGCGTACCAGGGCGCGGGCTTCTTCATCCATGTCGGACAAAATTTCGCCACCCAGTGAAACTTCTCCGCTGGTTGCGACGTCTAAACCTGCAAGTATGCCAAGCAACGTCGTTTTTCCTGAGCCGGATGCCCCAACGATCGCCACGCTCTCGCCTTCGTTGATTTCCAGATCAATCCCATCCAAGATCACCAGTTCACCAGCTTGGGTGTCTACTCGTTTATCGACGCCACGAGCAGCTACAACAATTCGACTCATTCAACTCCAACCTACTGATTGAAAACACATTATTAGAAATACAACGATGAAAAGACCTCCACGTACGCAAGGCCCGCGTCCATTTCACTCTCGAAGCGCTTTTTTAGTCACCCTCACAGCGCTGATGCTGTGTTTGAGTACATTCGTAACACTGAGAGTATCTGCAAATGAACCAGGAGGCCACCCACGCGAGGTTATTTTAGTCGTTGGAGACAGTATCAGCGCCGGGTATGGAATAAAGCGTGAAGAAGGTTGGGTACATATTTTTGACCAGTCTCTACTGCAGGCAGAGCTGCCCTATCGCATGGTCAACGCCAGCGTGTCCGGTGAAACCACCGGCGGCGCACTCGCCCGTCTCCCCGCTCTGCTGGAGGAACACAAGCCGGCCATTGTGCTGATAGAACTGGGTGGCAACGATGGTCTGCGCGGCTATCCGGTGAAAAAAATGCGTGCCAACATCGAAGCGATGGCTACCCTGAGTACGGCTGCCGGTGCCGCTCCCGCCATAGTCGCGATGCGTATACCACCCAACTATGGCCCGCGCTACACGCGCGGTTTTGAAGCTGCCTTTCCAGTGGCTGCAGAATCGACGGGGGCGCTCTTGATCCCATTCTTCCTGGAAGAGATTGCGCTGGTTGAAGGCATGATGCAGGACGACGGCATTCATCCTACTGCTGCTGCGCAAAATGAGATGAGTGAATTTATCTGGCGATATTTACAGCCTCTATTCGGATGAGGCTCGATGTTGAGGCTGAGGGCTGCCGATGTGCGCTTCCGCCCGCTTCTCGGCGAGCTCTACCTGCTTCTGACGCTCCTTAAACGATGCCCGCTGCGCAGCGGTATACGCATCCGCACAATGAGGGCACCGCACCCCCTTCTCAAAGGCAGGATGGGCCATATCCTCCGCAGAAACCGGGTGTCGACAGGCGTAACACTGTTGATAGCTGCCTTGCTCCAAATTTTCGTCAACGGAGACGCGCTGATCAAAAACAAAACACTCGCCGTCCCACCGATTCTCCCCCGGCGTCACATGCTCCAGATACTTGAGGATGCCTCCATCCAGCTGATAAACCTCATCAAAGCCTTGTGCGCGCATGTACGCAGACGCTTTTTCACAGCGAATACCCCCTGTACAGAACATCGCGATCGGCGGTTTGCGCTCATCTTCATCGGTGGGTAGGTTGGACGCCACCCACTCCGGGAATTCACGGAAGTTTGTCGTCTCCGGCGAGACGCTCCCTGGGAACGTCCCTATATCGATCTCATATTGATTGCGCGTGTCGATGACAACCACGTCCGGATCAGCCAGCAATTCGTTCCACTTTGCCGCGGTGACGTGCTCGCCGCCAACCTGAACATCCAGATCAGGGACACCAAAGCTGACAATCTCAGCCTTCAATTTCACCTTGAAACGATAAAAGCCCGGGTTGTCCTCATCCAGCGCAGAACGTTTGAACTCCATCGCCCCGAACAGGTTGACCAGCGTCGCTTCCAGACGATCCAGTGCGTCAGGCAAACCGACCACCGTACCGTTGACACCTTCCTCCGCCAGAAGGATTGTCCCTTTGAGTTTGAGTTCATCGCCCAGCGGCAGGAGCAGGGATTGCACCTCTTCAGGATCGTGCCCCCGGCAGAACTTATAAAACGCAAGCGCTAGCGCATGGTCAGACCTGGCGTCGCTCACTTTCAGCCCTTAGCACAGGGTGGACTGAGCGGCGCTTCGCCGAATCGCTTTTGCCACTCCGCCTCGGTATAAGCGTGAATAGCCAACGCGTGCATGCCACACTGGAATTCAGCTTCAAGCGCCTCGTTTACCGCACGATGGCGGTTGATGCGGGACATCCCTTCGAATTCACTGGATACCGCCACCACCTTGAAGTGGCTTTCCGCACCGTCCGGCACGCTGTGATTACCGCTCTCGTCCAGCACCTCAAGGTGCTGGAGCTCAAGGGATTGCACTAGGCTGTCTTCAATTCGTTCTGCTCGGCTCATTTTGGCTCCTGTTGCTCCGGCATATCTTGCTCCTCCGGAGGCCGGCATTATGCAAAATCAGGACGCTGAGTCCAGATCTACAAGGGCTACGGATACGTTGTCACGACCACCCTTATCCAACGCCGCTTTCACCAAGCTGTTTGCGGCCTCTTCAAGGTCTTCAACCGCAACCAGCTCCGCGATGCGGTTGTCTTCCACCAGGTCGGAGAGCCCATCACTGCATAACAACACGCGGCCACTGACATTGCTGGTGCCGGTATCCGGGTTGAGGTTTCCAGGCATCCCTAAAGCTTGTGTCAGCACATTGCGATTGGGCGCCTCGCGCTCACGTTCTTTCGGGAAAGATCCTTCGTCGATCATCCGCTGAGCCAGCGTGTGATCATGGCTCAGCTGCCGCAACTCACCATTGGTCCATCCATACACGCGCGAGTCGCCAATGTGTCCGAATGTCGGCGCGCCATCGTTCCACAGCCATACCACCAGCGTGGTGCCCATTTTGCCGACGTAGTTTTTCTTCTTTGCCCGGGTATACACCGCTTCGTGAGCGGCAAGCACTATATCTGTCGGTGCTGCAGCCGCATTCTGCTCCAGCATCTGGCAGGCGGTATCTACCGCCACGCGACTTGCTTCCTCACCTGCTAAAAGTCCGCCCATACCGTCCGCGAGAACCAGCCACTGGCCTTCCGGGTGGACCGCTACGCTGTCTTCATTGTTTATCCGCACCAATCCCTGATGCGTCATACACACGACTTTCATCGTGATTACGTTACCCCGGTTGAGGTAAACTAGCCAGTTGATTAAACAGCACAAGGTTGGAACATGCTGGCGATCCTTTCACCGGCGAAAACTCTGGATTTCGAATCCCCGCTTGCGACGCGGAAGTTCAGCGAACCTGCTTTTCAGAACGAATCTCAGGCGCTGATTAAGAGCTTGCGAAAATACTCACCCGATGAAATTGCAGGTCTCATGTCGATCAGCGATAACCTCGCGGAATTGAACCATCGCCGCTATGCGGAATGGGAACCGACGTTTCCAAAGGACGCTGCGCGTCCAGCTATCCTCGCGTTTAAAGGTGATGTCTATCTGGGCCTCGATGGTCTCAGCTTAAGCGAGCGCGACTTCACCTGGGCGCAGAAGCACCTGCGCATCTTGAGCGGCTTACATGGGCTCCTTCGACCGTTGGATCGCATCCGCCCCTATCGACTTGAGATGGGCACCCAACTGCCAACACCAAAAGGCAAAAACCTCTATCAATTCTGGGGCAGTTGCGTGACGGATGCGCTCAACCAGGCCCTGGTCGAGCAACAGAGCGCAGGTGAAAAACAGCCGGTCCTTATCAACCTGGCATCAAACGAATACTTCAACGTTCTGGAACCTGAACACATCCAGGCCCGGATGATCAACGTACATTTCCGCGAATGGAAAAACGGACAGTTCAGGTTTTTGTCGTTTTTCGCCAAGAAAGCGCGCGGCAGTATGGCGCGTTACATGATCGACCACCGTGTGAAAACCTTGCGTGCGCTGCGCGCGTTCGACTACGACGGCTACGCTTTTAACGAAGCGCTGTCAGATGGCGATGATTGGGTGTTCACACGAGAACAGAGTCAGTAAACGCGGTCAGGTTGACCACGCAGATTTTTTTAATTTTTTGCTCGAGCACAAGAGGTAGACATGAGTGACAAACAGACAGAAATCGAAGCCGCTGCGTTCCGCCGTCTGTTGGAACATCTGGACGAGCGCAAGGATGTGCAGAATATCGACCTGATGATCCTGGCGGGGTTCTGCCGCAACTGCCTGTCAAAATGGTACAAGGCCGCCGCAGAAGACCTGGGTGAAAGCCTCGACATGGACCAGGCTCGCGAGCGGGTGTACGGTATGACCTACGATGAGTGGAAAGCTAATCACCAACTAGAAGCAACACCTGAACAGTTGGCAGCACTCGAATCTGCAAACGCGAACTGACACACTGTTTAAAACTCAGAAGCGCGGTTAAGTAGCCGACAACAGACTCACTTCCATCGCCCGACCAGACACCGACCGACATATGGCAAATCTCGATCCCACAGAAACAAGATGGACCCGCTTCTGGCGTGAATGGCGCGGTTTTCTGCTGCTCATCGCGGTCATGTTTCTCTTTCGTTCGGCGGTCGCAGATTGGAACCAGGTGCCCACAGGTTCAATGATACCGTCGATCCTGGAGGGCGACAGAATTGTGGTCGATAAACTGGCGTACGATCTTCGCGTGCCTTTTACCTTTATCAGGCTGGCGCGGTTTTCGGATCCAGAACGTTCGGACATCATTACGTTCGATTCGCCGTTGGATGGAAAACTGCTCGTGAAACGAGTGATCGGAATTCCGGGCGACACGGTTGAGCTCAAGCACAACAGGCTGTTTGTTAACGGCGAAGCCGCCACGTATCAGCCGTTGGACGCAACCGCAGTGCCTCGCGATTTGCGCGCGGTCATGCCATTCATCGACGTCTATACCGAAACTGTTGCGGGCCAGGAGCGGACAGTGATGGTGCATCGGCGCCGACCGCCGCAGATTCAAGACTCATTCGCCGCAGTTGAAGTACCGGCGGATCACTACCTCGTTCTCGGCGACAATCGTGACCGCAGCAAAGACTACCGCTACATCAAATTTGTGCACCGCGATCTTGTTCTCGGTCGTGCCAACGCCATCGCCTTTTCACTGGACTACGAAAACTACTATATGCCCCGCGCGGATCGTTTTTTTCAGGACTTGGACTGAAACAAACGCTTCAGCCCATAGAGGCAAAGTGCGCCAAAAAGTCCGGCGCCTATGAGCGCACCCACAAACATCAACGTCGTGACCAAGTACTCAAGCATGACCTCGCGGTCGACACCGTATTCATTACCGATCCAGTAGACCCCCAACACGAGTGCGACAAAGCCAAGCAACACCGTTCTGGTCAAGCGCTTGCCCTGTAACGCTCGGGCATGATTGCGGTCCACGGCAAGCGTCCTGCCATGGCGGTGCCCTTGAGTATTTTGTGTGCGGACGTTTTGCTTTCGAACCAAGAGTACTCCCAATACGTCTCGTGCAGAGTCAGTTTGGTTTATTATTCCACGATTAGCACGCACTTATCCTTTACCTTTCCTGAGGGGTAAGACAACTGCGGGCGAGGTGCTATAGGGAAAGAGAGAAGGAAAGATATAGGGGACTAAGGACCATACTTTGACTATTTCTATCGGTTTGTGCACACCATCCAATCTCTGGAGTCTCTCACTGGAGGCGCGCGCCAGTATGCTTTCACAGATGACCGACATTGGCGTTGAGTACATCTACATGGCTGACCACGTGTCGTTCAGAAACGGCAACGGCGCAGATGGCCTGATCGAATGCGCTGCGCTCTCCCAGCTACACCCCACCATCGGAGTGATGGTCAGTATCTATTTACTGCCGCTGCGACACCCTCTTCCAGTCGCTCGCCAACTGGCATCCATCGCTCAGATCGCACCAGGGCGTATGCGGTTCGGCATCGGCGTCGGGGGAGATGATCGTCACGAAGTTGAGGTGTGCGGCGTGGATCCATCTACGCGGGGTGCACGCACGAATGAGCAACTTCAGATACTGCGTGCCCTCTTAGCAGGTGAAACGATCGATTTTGACGGTGACCACTTCACCATCGAAAAGGCGCTTATCCGGCCTACTCCCAAATCGCCAATCCCGTTTATTGTCGGCGGCCGCTCTAATGCGGCCCTCAAACGCACAGCCAGATTCGGGGACGGCTGGGTCGGCGTATGGTGCTCAGACCGACGATACGCTGAGGCGGTGGCGCTTATCGAAGAGGCGCGTGAAGCCGCGGGGCGACCACCTGTTGCGTGGCAACACGGGTATCAACCATGGGTCGGTGTCGATCAAAACGAGGACCGCGCAAGAAGTGTTGTTAAAACGGCTATGGAGAAATTCTACAGCGTGCCGTTTGAGAAGTTTGAGCGCTACACACCCTATGGCACTCCCGCGAGAGTTGCCGAAGCGCTCGCACCCTACGCCGCGGCAGGTTGTCAGTACTTCAATCTCAAGGTTGTGACCGAGCATCCGGAAGAAGAGGTCGAACTTGCAGGTGAGGTGATTAAAGAACTTCAGGCCTTAACGGCTTGAGCGCAACAGAACAAAACGCACAGCCCCCCGCGAGGAAAGCCTCGATGGACGCGTTCGGCGCAACTTTGCTGATCGGGTTTTCCGCCCTGCTCGGCTTAAACCAGGCGCTGGTTAAAGTTGTTAACGAAGGAATCGCACCGCTTTTCCAGGCGGGATTACGATCCGTCTTTGCCTTCGCACCTGTATTACTGTGGGCATGGTGGCGCGGCCGTAAACTGTCTCTGGTGGATGGTTCCTTACCCTGGGGCACTCTGAACGGATTATTGTTCTGCCTGGAATTCGGTCTGCTGTTTCTTGCGCTCGACTACACGACTGTCGCCCGGGCAAGCTTGTTTTTTTACATCATGCCCGTCTGGGTAGCCATCGGCGCGCACTTTCTTGTGCCAGGTGAAACACTCAACACCTTTAAAACCTGCGGGTTGGGATTGGCGATCCTGGGTGTTGCGATTGCATTCTCAGGCGACCTTGGCGCAGCACCTCCCGATGCATGGATAGGAGACCTTCTCGCCTTGGTCGCCGGTGTATTCTGGGCGGGCATCGCGCTGCTCACGCGTCTGAAGCTTGCATCTGTATCGGCAGAGATGAACCTGCTCTATCAGTTGGGAGTTTCCGCTGTATTACTGACCGGCGCAGGGATCCTGCTCGGCGAAACCTGGCGCGAACCCACCGCTCTGATCCTGGGCGTGTTTTCGTTCCAGATCATCTTCGTCGTGGCAATCGGGTTTCTGGTTTGGTTCTGGATCCTGTCGATTTATCCTGTTTCCAATATGGCTTCTTTCGGCTTGCTGGCGCCCATATTCGGCGTCTTGTTTGGCTGGATCATTTTCAGCGATCCCATCACCCTCACATTTTTCATTGCTCTGGGATGTGCAGGCGCAGGCATCGTCTTGGTAAACAAGAATCCAAATAACGCTTCATCAGGAGATTCATCATGATCATCAGAGGCACGTTTGTACTGCTCGTCTGCCTCTGCTGGTCGACGCATGCGTTTCCGACCGAGTTTGATGTCCTTATTCAAGGCGGCACGCTCTACGATGGAACAGGCGACAAACCAACACAAGCCGATGTGGCGATCCGCGGCGATCGCATCTCTGCTATCGGTGAATTCGACCCACAGCAGGCAGCGCTGGTCATAGACGGTACCGGTCTCGCCGTCGCCCCAGGCTTTATAAACATGCTGAGCTGGGCCACAGAGTCGCTGATCATCGACGGGCGCAGTCAGAGTGACATCCGACAAGGTGTAACACTCGAGGTTTTTGGCGAAGGAATGTCTATGGGGCCGATCAATCCGGCCATGCGTCAGACTTTGTACGCTCGACAGACGGATGCCAAGTTTGACATTCCCTGGACCACGCTCGGGCAGTACCTCGAACATCTGGAAGCCAGAGGTGTAGCACCCAATGTCGCCTCTTTTGTGGGTGCCACTACCGTTCGCATTCACGAACTTGGCTACGTCGATCGCCCACCGAACGCCGCGGAACTAGCGAACATGCAGGCGTTAGTTCGTGTTGCGATGGAAGAAGGCGCATTGGGGGTCGGCTCGTCATTGATTTATGCACCCGCCTTTTATGCACAAACCGACGAACTTGTTGCGCTGATGAAGGCAGCAGCTCCTTACGGCGGTATGTACATATCCCACATGCGCAGTGAAGGTAATCGCCTGCTCGAATCGGTGGACGAGTTAATCGACATCGCGCGCCGCTCCGGCGCCCCTGCTGAGATTTATCACTTGAAACAAAGCGGCAGGAACAATTGGTCCAAGTTGGATCAGGTCATTGAAAAAGTTGAAGCAGCCCGTGCCGAGGGTTTGCAGATCACCGCCGACATGTACACCTATCCTGCGGGTTCGACCGGACTGGACGCGGCTATGCCGCCATGGGCTCAGGAAGGCGGCTATGCCGCCTGGGTAAAACGGCTGCAGGACCCGGTCTTGAGCGCTCAGGTGATGGAGGAAATGTCCGAAGACACCGATGCATGGGAGAACCTTCTTCTTCAAGCGGGGCCGGAAGGCACCCTGCTCGTCGGCTTCCGCAATCCGGAATTGCGCAAATATATCGGTAAAACGCTGGCCGAAGTTGCACGGGAACTCAAGCAATCTCCCGCACGTACTGCGGTGGATCTGGTTATCGGCGATGGCAGTCGTGTGCAGGTGGTGTATTTTCTGATGTCTGAAGACAACATTGAACGGCAAATAAAACTGCCCTGGATGTCCTTCGGCTCCGACGCCGGATCATTGGCTACTGAAGGTGTTTTCATCCTGCAGGGCACCCATCCAAGAGCGTACGGCAACTTCGCCAGGGTATTGGGTAAGTACACAAGAGATCGCAAGCTGATCAGCTTGTCTGAAGCCGTACACAAAATGTCAGGTCTGCCTGCGACCAATCTGAAACTGCGTGATCGCGGATTTATCAAGCCCGGATATTACGCGGATATCGCCATATTTGACCCGGATGCGGTCCGGGATCACGCTACCTTTGCCGACCCGCACCAGTATTCCACCGGCATGGTGCATGTATTTGTGAACGGCACTCGTGTGCTTGCCGATGGCGAACACACCGGCGCCCTTCCCGGCCGCGTTGTTCGCGGTCCCGGCTGGACAGGCTGGTAGTAACCTGTGACTAAAGACACCCGCTACGCGCGGGCGATTTTACTCGTCAGCCTCGTGGGTATGGGCTTCGGCTTTACCGTACTCTTCGCAATTCTCGGTCCACTGGGTCGTGAAGTCGGCTTCTCCGAGCTCGAAATCAGCATCATCATCGCCGCCTCGTCCTTAACCGTTTTCCTGGCCAGTCCACGCTGGGGTCGTCTGAGTGATCGATGGGGACGCAAGCGGGTGCTCCTCATCGGCCTCTTTGGTTACACCCTCGGGACCCTGCTTTTTGCCTCGATGTTCCACCTGACCCTCGTGGGCGTTCTGCTACCGGCCGCGGGTTTTTTTGCACTCCTCGTCTCGCGTATTGCTCACGCTTCTATCATGGCTGCGATGATGCCCGCCGCCAGCGCCTACATGGCGGATATCACCGACGTCGCAACGCGCACCAAGGGTATGGGCGCTGTGGGTGCTGCTACCAATTTAGGCAACATCATCGGTCCGGCTGCGGGCGGTCTGCTAGCGGGTATCACGCTGCTCACGCCTTTGTGGTTCGGCGCAGGTTTAGCGCTTGCAACCGCTTTTTTTGTGTTCTTCTTTCTGCCTGAATCTCCTGGCACACCCCGCACTGAGCAACCGACCGCCAAAACAGAAGAAGCAGCTACTTCCATCCAACGACCAACCTCGGTCAGGCTCAGCTACTGGGACCCGCGCATCCTGCCATACATCATTGTAGGGGTGTTGATGTTCACGGGTATGGCGATGGCGCAACAAACATTGCCTTTTCGATTCCAGGACGTACTCGACCTTACCGCTGTGGAGACCGCCCAACTTTTCGGTACGGCGATGGGGTTATCCGCATTGGCCTCACTCGCCAGCCAACTGCTGCTGATGCAGCGTTTCGACCTGACACCGTTCAGGTGGCTGCTAATCGCTCTGCCCGTGTTGATTGCCGCCTTTTTCTTAATGGCTATCGCGGAAACCCGTGCCATGCTGGTATTGGCGATGATCCTCCAAGGCGGCGCCATGGGCCTTGCGGGTCCAGGTTTTATGGCTGGGGCTTCACTCGCTGTATCGGCGGAAGAACAGGGTGCGGTCGCTGGTGTGGCGGGCTCCTGCGGTCCACTGGGGTTTACGTTGGGACCCCTTATGGGCGGCTTTTTCTATCAGCTTGACCCAAGCCTACCCTACTGGTTCACCCTGGTTGTCTATCTGCCACTCACTGTCTTTGTGTTTACCAAGGCGCGAGCGTCTCAATCCAAGCCAACATGAACGACCAGAATTTGATAGCAATCGTCGCACGGCTTCGTAAGATATCGGCACTGTGATTCGTAAACTCTTTTTTTTGCTATCTGCGTTTGCATGCATGTACGGCTGCAACGGCGACACGCCCATGCCCGCAGGTCCGGCCACCGCCCTTCCGTTTGGCGTCCTGTCAGAAGAGCCAACCGGTAACACACTTCCGTTTGCAACACTTGTCGCACAGTCTGAAGCAAACGGCTTTACTTACACCACGTTAAATGACAGCGCGCTGATCGTACATATCCCCGCAACGTTTACACCCTCGATCATTGCATCGCCAGAAAAAGGCATTTCTCCGCGCCAGGCATTGGAAGAACACAATCTCAAAATTGTTGTAGGAAGCGGTTACGCCACAAGTGCCACCAGTCTACAACCCATTGGTCTGCTGAAACTCAATGGCCAGGAAGTCAGTCCGTTGGAGCCCTTGGGTTACACCCGCATTGTTGGCTTTAAGCAGGATGCCTCCGAAGCTGACCAACCCCTTCGGGTTGTGCATCGGAATCAACTCCCGGACGGTCTCTTTACCGACGCTATGCAGGTAGGACCCGGCATCATAGAGGCTGGCGTTCTGGATATTTCAGAGAAGGATCTGCTAAGGCAAAAGTACTTTCGCAGTTTTGTCGCCCTCTGCACCAACGAAACACTCCTGGGCGTGACGACCACCCCCATGCATCTGAGAACGTTAGGGGAACAGCTTGTCGCGCTTTTTGAGAGTAAGCGGATGCCCTGTACCGAAGTCATCAATTTTGCTGGCGACCGACAAGCGGCGCTCGCCTTTACCGATGACGCAGGCCGCACCTACTTTCACGGCGACCCGGAGGCCGCCAGAGTTACGTTGCTGGGATTTCGCTAGCTCGCTGGTTTGCCGGGAACTTGCCGTAGGTCAGCCCACGCCAGAGCCATTCGACAGGACCGTACTTGTAGCGGCCTAACCACCACGGACTGAACCAGAGTTGAAAGGCCCACATCGCCAGGACAAAAAAGTACAGCTGGCTGCGCGAAAACTGCCCGAGCAAACCAAAGCCCACCCCAGTGAATATGATCATGAACACAAAGGAATGCATGAGGTAGTTCGTCAACGCCATGCGCCCCACCGCGGCAAGACGTTGGCGCAGGTTCGCCATTTTGCCAAGCTTAAGCAGCATAATGATCAACCCCATCCAACCAAACGCAACGCCTAACCGGCCAAAGTGATAGGTGACCTGCGCAAACGGGAACGTCGACAGCATTTCGAATCCGCTGGAGTACGCACGCTGTACCTCGTACACATTCACGGTGAGGCCTAACGCAAAACCAACGAGACACATCGTGAGGTAGTACCGGAACGACTTGTCGCCTTGCAGAACCCCGCTTTTGTAGAGCGCCATGCCAATCAGCATCATGACCAGCGCATCCCAGAACATGATGAAGGGCACAACAAACATCAGCGTCTCAGTAAACATCTCGGCGTGCCACACAAAAGCCGACGCAGCACTCCCACTGCGCTTACTGATCTCTTCCGCATACTCTTCCGGATCAGGGTTGCTGGGTACGCTGAACTCATCCCAGGCGTCAATGGCTTCCTGCTGCACGGCCGTCGGCTCTTCACCGCTTGCTTGCACCTCCATCGCCACATCGCGCATCTTACCCATGCCAAAATGTGTGCCGAGATTCATCAGGCTCATCAGGGTCAGCAACACGCCAGCCACAATCAGCAGACGGCTGGGACGCACGTTGCGCGCAAAGTAGAGCAAAAACCCGACCAGGGCGTAGTTGACGAGAATATCGCCAGTCCACATCAAGATGTAGGCGTCAAACAAACCGATGACCAAAAGCCAGAAGTTACGTTTGTAGTGCAGCGCGGCACCCTTCGCCGAGTCACCCGTGGTAAAGAGCGCCACCCCCGCGCCAAAGAGCATGGAAAACAAACACCGCATCGCCCCTTCGGCGAACACCTCCATACCCGCCCAGATGACGACGTCAGAAGTGGATACCAGGCTGATGCTGGGCGCAAAGTAAGCGCCTGAATAGAGACCAAACCCTAGAATATTCAGCAGCAAGATGCCCAATAGCGCAAAACCACGCAGGACATCGAGTGACTCAATGCGAGCTTGTTCTAACGTGGGTGCCGGGTTCTGTTCCGTCATCTTTCAAACTCCAGGTGCCTTTGCGCCGTTGTGACATCACACGGTGGCTCTTCTGCAAACTCTATATCGTGAACCTTCCGAAACATGCGTGTCACTGATACCGGTTCCGTCAGGTACTCCCCATCCATCACGGTGTAGGTTAACTTAATACGATAACCGTCTTCCTGCATTTCATACACCTCCCGCACGACTTTCTCGGTACTGGAATCAACACCACGCCCCAAACCCCAAAAGCGAGGAGCAAATCCTTCTGTGCGAACGACCAGTTTGTTCGCATCTCTGTACTCAATAAAAGAGGTCCCCATGCCGAGCACATCCGTCGCCGCGCCCCCCTGTATTGCGCGCAGTTGCCTTGTTTCGGTCGCATGTTCGATGGAAATGGCCAGCCCTTCTTTCGTCGCCTCCCACCGCTGGATATAGGGCCACTCCAGCATACGGGGCAGACCACGCGGTTCACAATGAAGTGAAGGATCGGCATTGGGGTCAAATTTCACAAGCGCTTCCTGGGCCTTTGCGGTCAACGGCCAGTCACGCACCGCGCCAAACCCGCCGACAAGATTGGCTCGCAAAGACCGCACAATTTGCCAGCTGCCTGTGAAGTCAACTGAAGGCTGAACCGGCGGCTTTTCCTGGGCTCTGAGTTCCGCGGTAGGCTGAAAGGAGTAAAACGTCTTGCCGTCAGGGCGGGTGACGTGCTCCATCAGTCCAAAGCGGGTGGCTTCCTCTCGGTTCGGGTTGGCCACCACCCGTACCCGCTGCCCGATAGACAGCGTATCCCGTCGCCAGCCATTGCGAGCGAGACCCGGGATTGAGTGTCCCTCAAAGGTCCACGCCGCATTTTCATCGTCGGTAATGGAGAGGTAGAAATGCGGGTTAGTCCAGCCCACTTCTGTCACCCGTCCTTCTATGGCGATAGTCGTATCCAGCTTGAACGCGGCTCTGGAATGGTGTGCTTCAACTTGAAAGGCAAGCGAACATAAGAACAGCGGGACCAGCAAGCGCACCATGTTAACCGCCTTCTATGCGCGCCATAAAATAAACTTCGCTATGGGGCTCCAGGGGTTCAATGAATGCATCCTGGTATATCTGCCCATCTATGGCAACCGCAGTTCGCTCCAGTTTTTCGGTTAGGTTCGGCCATCGATCCTGTAATTCCTTCACGAGATCACGATAGTTCTCGGCTGAAGAAGTGATTTCCCTCACCCCTTCGGTAAAAGCGAGAAAACTGTCTGGAAAAACGACCTGAGCCATTACGCATCTGCGACCAAAAAGGGCCCACGTGTGGGCCCTTTTGTTTCAGTCAGCATTGTATGCTTCTGCTTCAAAGGCAACGCGATCAGTCTTCCAACGCCGCGAGGACATTCGGCGGCGACAGAGGCAGATCTGTCAAACGTTGATTTAATGCCCGAGATACAGCGTTGCTGCACGCAGCCAACGGGGCGACGATAGGTGTTTCACCCACCCCGCGTACACCATACGGATGGCTTGGGTTCGGCACCTCAACAATCTCTGTTTCGATCATCGGCAGATCTGAAGCCACCGGAATGCGATAGTCCAGGAAGCCCGCGTTTTCCATGATGCCGTCTTCATTGAAGATGTATTCTTCGTTGAGTGCCCAGCCGATACCCTGCGCCGCGCCACCCTGCATCTGTCCTTCGACATAGCTCGGATGAATAGCCTTGCCCGCGTCCTGGATGGCGGTGAACGAAAGAACGTCTACCTTCCCGGTTTCGCGATCTACGGCCAGATCGGCAAAGTTGATGGAAAAACTGGCACCTGCACCCTGCGCGTTGACTGAAGCCCGACCTTGAATCGGTCCGCCGGTTTTCGCCGCTTTGCCAGCCAGTTCAGCCAGACTGAGCGGTTTAACATCGGCGTTCACGCCTGGAGCTGGCACCGCTTGCCCGTCTTGCCAGTCGACCTGATCTTCATCGATACCCCAGGTCATGGCAGCACGCTTCTTACACTCGGAGATGACGTCTTCACAGGCCTGGGTGACCGCCATGCCTGTTGCAAAGGTTGTGCGGCTACCCCCGGTCACGTTACAGAAACCGGTGCTTTCGGTATCTCCTACCTGAACGCGTACATCGTCGTAGTTAACCCCCAGGGTTTCAGCTGCCATCAACGCCATTGAGGAGCGAGAGCCACCAATATCGGGTGAGCCTTCGATCACCATGACGCTGCCGTTTTCGTTGATGTTCACTTCGGCGCTGGACTGCATGCCGATGTTGAACCAGAAGCCCGCACTCACCCCACGACCAGCACCCTCGGGCACGGGTTTTGTGTAGTTCGGATGATTTCTGGCCGCTTCAATACACGCCTTGAATCCGATCGGCGGAAACTTGGGACCATAGGGTGCTGTAGTACCTTCGTCTGCCGCATTAACCAGACGAATATCCAGCGGGTCCATGTTCAGAGCAATGGCCGCCTCGTCGAGTGCACACTCAAACGCGTGCATGGTTTGCGGGGCACCCGGCGCGCGATATGCCGCCACCTTTGGCTTGTTGACCAGAACATCAAATGCTTCGACTACAAAGTTCTCAAGGTCATACGGTGCGTAAATCGACATGATGCCCGGCATGTGCGGTGCACCTGCAAACGCGCCCGCCTCAAACGCGGACCAGGCTTGTGCAGCGGTGATGGTGCCGTCATTTTTGACGCCCAGTTTTACGCGCGTGACCGTACCTGAGGTAGGACCGGTTGCACGGAAGACTTCTTCGCGACTCATCTGCATCTTCACCGGCCGGTTCGACTTTTCGGATAACAGCACAGCCAACGGCTCAAGATAGACAACCGTCTTTCCACCAAAGCCACCACCAATTTCAGCAGCGATGAATTTCAGATCCGCAATATCTTTGCCCAGAATGTTGGCTGTTGCGGTACGGAATTCAAAGTGTCCTTGCGTTGAACACCAGACCGAACCACGTCCGGTTTCATCCATATTCGCCACACAGCCATGCGGCTCGATGTATCCCTGGTGGGCCATCGGCACAACATATTCCCGCTCGATGATGACGTCCGCCAGTTCAAAACCTTCTTCAACATTGCCGCGCTCGAGTTTGCCAACATTGGCGATGTTTGACGGTTTCTCAGGCTTCTCCGGCAGGTTGGTGTAGCAGTTTTCATCAACCAGCGGCGCGTCTTCTGCCATGGCAGCAATGACGTCCAGAACCGGCGGTAACACTTCATACTCAACCTTGATCGCTTCAAGGGCTTGCCTTGCCAGCGCAGGCGATGAGGCAGCGACCGCGGCGACCGCATGTCCGTGATAGAGCACTTTGTCGCGGGCCATGACATTCTTCGCAATATCGTCCAAAGAGCCACCGCCTTCACCAGACGCTTCACCTTCGATACCACCACCAGGAAAATCTGCCCCCGTAATGGCAGCAAACACACCGTCCATCGCGAGCGCGCCGCTTGTGTCGATACTCTTGATGCGCGCATGCGCGTGTGGGCTGCGCAGCACCCGCCCATGAATCATGTTGGGCAAGATTAGATCTGCACCAAATCTGGCTCGACCCGTGACTTTATCCACTCCATCAGGGCGTATGGGTCGTGTCCCAATCTGCTTGTAATCCACTGCTTCAGCCATGGCTGTCCTTCCTCCTAATACGAATCTGGCAACTCAAAATTAACCTACAAAAAATACCACACGGTCACCCCGGAAGCATCCGTTTCACAGGCTCAAATGCTGCGCCCACCATCCACGTTGATGGCCGTCCCGGTCAGAAAATCCGCGTCATCTGAAGCAAGATAGGTAACCGCTGAGGCCACATCCCGCGGCTCCGCTAAGCGCCCGCGTGGGATTGTGGACACCAGACGTTCGGTTGCATCTTCATCGAGGCTGTCCACCCCCATGGCACCAAACATAAAGCCGGTATCCGCCGCTACCGGGTTTACCGCGTTGACGCGGATGTTGTGCCGCGCAGTTTCGAGCGCAAGTCCCTTGGTCATCGTCAACACTGCGCCCTTGGTACCGTTGTAGGGCGTCACTCCAGGACGCGGTGATACGGCACCAATCGAGGCGATGTTTACGATCACGCCACCACCCGCCTCCATCATTACCGGAATCACGTGTTTGCAACCCAGAAACACACCTCGAACGTTTACCGCAAACACCGCATCAAAATCTTCAACGTCAATTTTCCAGAGCAGCTTCTGGCGATGTGAATACCCTGCGTTGTTGACCAGGACATCGACCCCGCCAAAGCCTTCCACAGTTGCAGCCACAAGCGACTCAATCTGATCTTCTTCCGCTACGTTGCAAACATGCGTAAGACAATCGGCACCCCCCGTTCGAATCGCTTCGGCAACCCCTTCCATACGATCACCCTGCACATCTGTGAGCATCACGCGCGCACCTTCATCTGCGAAACGTTTTGCAGTGGCTTCACCAAATCCAGAAGCAGCACCGGTAACAATGACACGCTTACCTTCAAATCGAGACATCGTCTCCCCTCTCAAAATTAGACAGATCAAGAATGCTGGATTGAGAGGGAAAACGGAAGATAAGGGTGGGGTTTCCTGCTGAATCTCTAGACCTGCGGGGAAGAGGTTGGTTAGGGAGGGGTGGGGTTGGATCGCGGTGGGGCTTTAGCTTCCTCGTTTCGGCTATCGTGTGGCAAACGGGGTGGGGTTATGTGGAGAAGTTCTGCCTCTAGTTTCCTGTGGGTGGTTGTCGTGCTACGCCGGGGGGCGGCGGAGCCTTTAGGTGAGCGCAGCCGACCCCCGGCCCTGCAGCCTCACTCTTTTTTTGTCGAAACTGTGGCTGTTTAAGGGTTTTTCTTATTGACAAAATCATAACACAGCCGTAATCTAGTGCGCATGGATGTTATTAAAAGTCAGCTCAAACTCGACTTACCAATAAAGAGAAAGTTTGGCGGGCGCCAGGAAGGTGCGGGTCGGCCACGAATTGCAGCTAGAAGAATCATCCATCACGTCAAGCGCGATGCGTTTGCTTCACGACATCCACTTCACGTGACTATTCGGGTACGCGAAGGTATTCCTAAGCTACGTACACCCAAGTTCAATCGCGCGTTCTATCAAGTTTTGGCAGGCTCAGCCTCAAGAGCAGGCTTTCGGATCGTGCACTACTCCCTACAGACCAATCATGTGCACTGTCTGGTAGAAGCCAAAGACAAAACTACCCTTGCTAACGGTATGAAGAGTTTCTCTGCGCGGTTTGCGAGAGCTGTGAATCGAGTATTCAACCGCTCTGGGAAGGTATTAGAGGGTAGATACCACGTCAGGACACTCAAAACGCCTAAAGAAGTACGGAATGCGTTGGCGTATGTCCTGCTGAATACAAGAAAGCACTACGTTCAGTGCCACGGACAGCGCCCACCGGTTGAAATGGATCATTGGAGCTCTGGTAAGTTCTTTGATGGCTGGAAGGGTATGCTGCAACCACCGCCTGTAAGCACCCTTTTGCCAGTTGCCACTACGTGGCTGCTGGCAAAAGGGTGGCGCAAACACAGGTTAATCCGCCTCGACGAGGTGCCTGGAACATGATGCGTCGCGCATCAGCCGCGCATATAATGCGCGCGCACTAACAGGAGTGAACATGAGTAAATCTGTCGATTGGTATTACTTTCGCGGCGGCTGAACCAGCTGTGTTAAAGCATCCAAGTTCTTGGAGGCCAACAAAATTTCCGTTACGGAACAAATCCCCGCATCCCGTAAACTTCAGCGCGATGACGCCCTCGCACTACTCAAGAAAGCGAAACAGATGACCGTTGCCAAAGGCAAAAAGGTGAGCGAATTCAAAGGTGGCCGCAGTGCCAGCGATGAGGCTGTGGACGCCATGCTCGGCTCGACCGGCAATTTGCGAGCACCGACCATTGTTCTGGGCGACACGTTGCTCGTCGGCTTTAATCAGGAAGTGTTTGAAGAGGCGTTCAGTTAACCGCGGCTCTTTCCGGGATATCCAATAATCCTAGGATAGAATCCCCTCGGCCAGTAAGTGCACAAATTCCTCATCACTGCGGCCGAGGATGTCCTGCACCACATGCTGGTTGTGCTCGCCTAACATCGGCGCGCGGTTGAGATCATGCGTGACACCTACCCATCGAGCGGCTTCCCTGTCGACCGGTATGTCTATGTCTTTGGCAACGGGTTGCCGGACCTGCTGGTAATGTCTTGCTAGTTGCGGATCTACCTCGAGCATATCCCTGAGGTGTTCCACCGGCGCAGCTGCAATGCCGGCGTTCTGAAGCAGATCTGTCAGCGTCCACTTGTCGTACGCGGCGACCCATTCACCCACAATCTCGTCCAGCTTATCCTCGTTTTCCTTGCGTGCCGCAAGGGTTGCGAAACGCGGGTCACCAGCCAAGTCCGACTGCCCCATCACTTCGCAGAGCGCATGCCACTCCTGCTCGGTTTGTACTGCAAGCGCCAACCAGCAATCGATCTCAGGATCCTGTTCATCCTGAGTACGGTAAACCCCATGCGGGGCGTAGTTGGCGTTGCGATTGGCATTTCTCGGCGGCTGCATACCCGTCGCCTTGTACTGCATCCATTCACTGCCCAATAAAGAGAGCACTGCAGAGAGCTGAGTCAGATGCAGCTCCTGCCCCTCCCCGCTGGCGTCGCGGGCCCGCAAAGCTGCAAGTAAAGTGGTTACCAATAAGTGCGGCGATGTGAAGTCCGGGTAGGCCACGCCGATACCGCGCGGACGTTCATCCGGAAAGCCGGTCAGCATGTTGAAACCTGACGCTGCCATGAGAATATTGCCCATGCTCGGCCGTTCTGCCCATGGACCGTGGCGGTGCGCACCTGGCAAATTGAGAAGCACAATGTCCGGCTTCAAGGCTGTGAGCACATCCATGCCCAGTCCCATCCGCTCCATCGCACCGGGTCGAAAGTTGTTAACCACCGCGTCTGCCGTACTGATCAGATCCTTGATCAACTGCATACCCTCTGGTGTGCTCAGGTCCACAGTCAGCGACTTCTTGCCCGCATTCACGACGTTGTAAAGACCGCCCATGTCCGCATCGGGCTTACCGTCAGGTCCAATCTGGCTTCGCATCGAATCGGGCTTCGTCGTGGACTCAATACGGATTACCTCCGCGCCAAAGCTCGCCAGCAAACGAGTACCAATAGGCGCTGCCAGCACCCAACCGAAATCGACGATACGCAGCCCCGCAAGCGCTTCCTGTGGTTCTGCCTGCCTGGGTTCCGTGTCCGCTTGAATCTCTTTTGCCGTCACATCATCCAGCAGGGTCTGATGTTCCCCCAGAGTCGGCGCGCGGGAAAAAGTCACCCCGTCCGCCATCGCATCAACAGGTGAACGCACCAGGCCCAGTGTTTGCCCCACAATTTCGTTATCCAGGGACAAAAACTGGTCGTTAACTCGGTATTGCTCTTCTTTTTCAAGATCCGGAAAGTCGAGCACAGGCAAACAAATAATGTCTGCCTTCAGCGCGCCTTTTGCAAACTCATCCCGAGTGAGTGCGCGCGCGAGCTGCACCGTCGTATCAGCGACCGGGTTCCCTTTTCTTGGCGAATCCAAACGCGCATAGTGCCAATCGTCGGGCGTCATGCCGTGGTCAATACCCACCTCGTCGGCCCAGGCCAGAAATGCATCGAAGCGATCAGGCCGGACCAGATGCCCGACAAATTTGCCGTCTTTACATGGCATCGCGGCCGACAAACCTGGACGTCTTGGCAAGTACTTGTGCCATTGCCACTGCCCCGGTGACTGAGTCTGCATCACAGCAAGGGCCGTCGCTTCCTGCATGCTGATATCGATGTGCACACCCTCACCATGTGCCGTGAAATCGCGTTGGTGCAGCGCGGTAAGGATGGATGATGCCGCCGTTAAGCTGGACATCGTATACGAAGGATTTGCTCCGCCCTGGCTGGGCACACCCTGAGGGGAACCGGAAACCTGGATCAGGCCTCCCGCTGCGCCCGCAACAAGATCATTTGCTTTGCGCTGCGACCAAGGCGTATTCAAGCCAAACGGACTGATGGAGCATTGCACAATACCGGGATTGCGAGCGCGCAGGACATCGTGCCCCAGGCCAATGGATTCCAGCCACCCCGGTTGGCACGTTTCCAAAAACACATCTGCGCTGGCCAGCAGCTCTATCATTCGCTCGCGGTCTGTCGCATCTGCCAGATCCAGGACAACTGAGCGTTTGTTGATATTGAAGTAAAGGTGCGCAAACCCTGCTTCAGTTTGTGCTACTTCATCGGTATCGAGGAATGGGGCTTCATGACGAATACCGGCCCCCTTAGGCGGCTCCACCATAATCACCTCCGCCCCGAGATCTGCCAGAATACGCCCGCCCAGCGATGCCGCTCTGCTGCTCAGTTCTTCCCCACCGAGCTCTACTACGCGTATCCCTTCAAGCGCGTTACTCACTCATCACTCCCAATTGCACAAATCTTCAAGTTAAAGGTATCTCTACCGTCCCGACCATCGCCACCGCGTCATCTTCGAGACGCGCCATCACCTCGAACTTGACCGAGCGGTCGTTTCTCTCAGTTACATTTGCTGTGGGATAAATTGTTGCGTCTGCGAACACCGGTGCTTTCCAGCGGATATCAAACGCAGCGCCGTGCAACAACGCGTGCGTCCCTGCCGCTTCCATAATCGGTTCAAGGGCGAACGCCAGCACATGCGACCCCCCTGCTATCGGTTTTTTCAAGCCGGCTTTTTTTGCCAGTTCTGGATCCGAATGGATCGGGTTATCCGGTTTATTAGTGTCCCGGGCCTCCATCAGATCAAGGCCCACCAGCACCGCATGGCCGCCAAAGCTATCCCCGGGATTCAGTTCCCGCAGCGCATCGATACAGGGATTATTCGCCGCAACCGACCAGTCCGGACCTACGCCTGGGACACTGTCCGGGTTCTGCCCTTCAACCTGATCCGACAGACCTTCTTCAACCTGATAGGCAAGTAACCCGGTGGTCAGATTAGAACCCACAAGTTCACCAGACGAGTTCAACGTGCTACTCACATTGGACCCATAGCGTCTGCCTTTATGCACATGCCGCCCGATCGCCTCACCTTGCACAGTGAACTCATCTTCCCACTGCAGCGGTCTATGTATCGTAAATCGCTCCCGCACCCAGACACCGCCCGCGACGCCACCGCCACCACCAGGAATTTTCTGCTTGCTGGGATCCTTTGGCTGATGGGAGAGAATGAAAAGCGTCAGACCGGTCATGATGTCGGGTGGAACCAGGTTTTCCTGAGCGAGGGCGTGTACATGCGCACCCCAATCGCCCATACCTTCTACCGCGCCCTCAAGTTTATCGCGCCGGAAAGGACCCTTTGCCTGCTGCAGTGGCTTTGGCCAACTCGAACTCATCCCGCTCCCCCATCTCGTAAAACAATAGAGTCACGCTAATGGGGCAGCTAGTCAATCCGTAGCCAGCTCGAATCGATACCGACCTTCACCGTCGGGCACAAAGCGCAGCGGAAATCCAACCGTGCGATAGCGCCCCTTGTCGATATTGGTGATATGCACCACCGCCAGCGTCTGGTCGGTAATCACGCTGGGATCGAGACGGAATATGCCGCCAGCAGCACGTATTCCTTCAGAGGGTTTGCCATATCCCATCTTTTGCCACGCTGGCACATCAATTTCGCGACGCAGTTGCGTCAGATAGGCCTGATCTGCATCCAAAACAAGTTTACGAGTCTCGCCAGGGAGCTGATCCCAGAGCGAAAAGCCTCGATCAAAATCAAAGGTCCCGGACTTGGACCAGCCGGAACGTTCCACGTTGCGATCCACAAGCTTGCCGTTGCGGTAGTTGCTTGTGGTTTTGGTTACAGAGACAGAAAGGCTCCAGTTACCCCACAGGCCGTATTGCGCATACTGCTCAGGCCAATAGCGCGTGCAATCGGGCTGCTCCAGGAACATGGTATGAAACGTGCCCTTGCCTGACGCCTTATCCACTTTTGCGGACAAAAGCAGACCGTCATCGTAGGCCTGCCCGCCGATCCGAATGCGTGCATCGCCGCTGGGATGCTCAATTTTGTCTTTGAATTTGTTCTTGATGGGGTCTTTCGCCATCTTCGGCTTCTTCTGACTGCTGGAGCTGCCGCCACCGCCGCCAAGAAATCCGCCTAGCAGCTGACCAACAGCTGCGCTCGCCGCCTTGCCTAACATTTTGCCCATAAAGCTCTGTGCATTACCCAGGTCCAGCGGTTCAGCGGACAGCGGTGTTGCACAACGGTTTTGTACCTCTCTGCCCAACTGCTGTTCAATCGGGCGCAAATCAAACTCCACATTTTTGTATGCGCTGGGTGCAGAGTATTGAAAATCGCCTTTATCGCTGGCCGGGTAGGTGGGCATCCAGGCATCCGCGTGAACAAAACCCACCGCTACGCTCAAGCCTCCACAGACCAGGATGCGGGTTGCATGTCGCTGCCACGTGTTCATTGTGCACCTCCCAACTCGTTATTCGCCGGATCCATCAACTGGCTCCCTGGGCACAATACGGCGTCAGCAGTGACGGAAGCTGCCGTACTGCATGCATCTACCAGGCCGTGACCAAACACAGGGTCCCTGCCAGCAGAACCCAGGTCCTTGGCGTGTACGCTCAAAAGAACCCCAAGTTCCGCCGCGGTCAGAGTAGGCAGTAAGTCTTTGATCAGTACTGCAATACCCGATACGTGGGCAGCCGCCCAGCTGGTGCCTGATGAGAACGGATAGTCAACGCCGTTCGGCGAGGGCGTAGCAATATCCACTCCAGGAGCGGCGACATCGATGTATGCACCGGTATTGGCTTCACGGTATACGCCGTCCTCAATATCCACAGCGGTCACCGCAAGGACACTCTCAATTGCTGCGGGATATGCTGGCTTGGCATGAGAACCGCCGTTGCCTGCCCCCGCGATCACGAGCGCACCTTTCGCTGCGGCTTGTTCCACAAACTTGTTGAGGAGATCATCAGGCGGACCCGCGAGGCTCATGTTGATGATTTCAACTTCGCGCAAAATTGCCGCGTCCAGCGCCCGGACGAGCGCTGAAGAGCGACACTTGGCACGCAATCCACCCGCCTCCACGGGCTGACAGGCTTTCAGCGCGAGAATACGTGTGTTCGGTGCGACGCCATAAATACCCTGCGCGTTGTCGGCGGCAGCGGCAATGATGCCTGCAACAGCCGTGCCGTGTGCATCCGGGCTGAACCCTTCGCCGGTAAAGTCCAGACCCTCAACGCGCTCTACAAATTCTGGATGTTCAAGTGCCACCCCCGTATCGATGACAGCAACCGTCTGACCGTTGCCCACCGTCACGCCATGTAGCGCTCGGGCACCGGTCCGTTCGGGTCCGTAGGAAAATGCCGCATACGGATCGGAATATTCAACCGCGGCGGTGGTGAAAATGAAATCTTCCTGCGCACTGGTGACCCGAGGGTCCATGCGGACCGAAGTCAGGATACGAGCATAGTTTGCGAGCGATTGACTGCCGATGTCATACACCACCATGGTTTCACCAGTCGAGGCGAGTACATTACGCTCAAGGAGGTTCAAGCCATAGTCTGCGGCTACGGGGAGGGCTGCATCCTGCGCTACCAGAGCGACGATCAGGCCCGGCATTTTGGCAGGGATTACACTGTCCAGAGGGATTCGTACCGAGCGACAGCCCTCGCCCACAACCAGTGTGTAGTCGGTGGTATCGGCAGGCAGATCATCGGCGCGAAAACGGGTCACACCAGAGAAGCTTTGCGAGACGTCCATTTGAAAAGCCAGCGCGGGTTCAGCGTAACTTTGAGCGTACGCGCTACCGCCTTCAGTCGCACTTTGCGCACCTTCTTCGGCGCCTGCCCCGGCTTCCTGCTGGCCCGTCCCAGCGTTTTCTTGGCCTCCAGTAGTACCAGCTGCGTCTTGTGAGGCAGCATCCACACTCTGCGAGGCGGGACTGCCATCAGTCGTTGCCGCGCCACTTCCGCCATCAGTCGGTGGATTGGAGGAACCAGCAGTCGAACCTTCCGGGGTAACCTGCGGCGATCCTTCCGCAGTAACTTGCGGCGAGCTGCCAGGGTTACCTTGCGGCGAACCTTGTCCATCGACAACACCGGTGTCACGGACACTGCTATCACTACTGTTGCGAACCGCCTTGGCTTCTGCGCTGGCGCTGGCCAGACTCTGCAAGGGTCTCAAATCGAGATTCAGCGAAGTACCCGCGTTACCCGGATCCAGCGGAAAGGCGATCGGCGATGTACAGGTCTGCCCCACCTCGCCTGGCTCCAGAGGCTTCAGGGTTTGCTCATTCTTGACGATTCGAGCTTTCACCTTTTCTACATCCTCAACACCGCCGATGGAGCTCGACATCTGGATGGTCTGGCAGGCGCTGGCCTCACACGTTGCCACGCCCTGACAGAGCTGTTCGCTCTTCTGCGCCCACTCGTCGTCACCCATGGCAAACTCGACCAAGGACTTATCACCAAGCGGTGTCACACGACCATCTGCAATGCCCTGACTGTCCAGCCATGCGCCGGGCTCGGTCGTATCCAGCACAACCTGACGGGTGGCTTCAGGCAGTCGTACATAAAGCGGTTTTTTCCATTCTCGGGCGGGGTTGGCCTGTGCTTCATGCACACTGATCAAAGCAATCAGACAGACCAAAGCAACCACACTCAGACGTGACAGAGTCATTCTGCACCTCCTTCTGTTTCTGCGCCTGGCAGTGACAGAGACATAAACGCTACGCGCTCTTTGCCACTATCCGTATCAACCTTAAGCTGTAACTCCCACTGCACTGACCCTCCAGCACGCTCAGTGAGGTTGGTGACCGAAAGATTCGACAGCAACGCTTCGTCCTGGCTTTCAGTCAGCTCCGCTAACACCTGCCAATCATAAGGACCAGGCTGCGGTTCTTTGTTCTTACCTTTGCGTTTCTTTTTACGTTCTCGCTCTCTCCGCTCACGGCTCTTGCGTTTCGCGAACTTCCCATCCTCTTCAGCTTCGACTACAGGAATCGAGCCTGCGACCGGTCGCATGAGCAGGCTCGCTTTGGCAAACCCTTGCGCGGTGGCGATACCAAAAACCTTCACCCACAGTTCTTTGTCTTTGAGTTCCAGTTCGGCACGTGAGAGACGTACTTCGCTGAACTCATCCGGATCACCACCAAGTGCCTTTATAAAATCCAGGGCGCCGTAGCCGCTCAGCTGATCGAGCCCTACCGGCGCCAGATCAAGGGCCTGCTGGGTCATCACCCGTTTGAGTTCGGTGGCGCCATACTCCGGACGCAGACTCTTTATCCGCGATGCGACACCACTGGCAACCGCAGCGGCAAATGAAGTACCACTCGCTCGGTAGTACTGCGGTTCTTCATCCTCAGCCCCGACAAAGGCCGTGCCGGGCTTGTAGTCCAAAGGATCGGACAACATGATGAAGTCGGTGTCTTTGGCGCGCAGCGACAGCACATCAACACCGGGCGCAAGAAAGGCAATGTCTTCACCAAAATTTGAGAAACCCGCGCGCGTGCCATCAGGCGCGAGCGCGCCCACAACCAATGCGTGCGGCAGCGCGGCATACCCATGTTGCTCCGTCGGCAAACCACGATTCCCTGCGCTGACAATCAAAAGTACGTTCTTCTCCGCAGCGTAACGGGCCGCGTCTTTTTCCAGTTCGGTGATCAATTCACCACCGAGACTCAAATTGATGATCGCTGCCCCGTGGTCCACCGCGTAATAAATAGCCGCAGCGACAGAGCTGCTCTTGGCCTGACCGGCAAAGTTCGCAACTTTCAGAGGCATCACGATCGCATCGTGATTGACCGCCGCTATACCCAGGCCGTTGTTGGTACACGCAGCGATAACCCCGGCAATGTGTGTGCCGTGACCGCTTTCATCCCAGGGGTTGTTGTTGTGGCCAGCAAAATTCCAACCGATCAGGTCATCAACAAAGCCGTTGCCGTCATCATCGCGGCCGTTCTGCTTTTCATTGGGGTTATGCCAGATTTTTTCACTTGCCAAATCAGGGTGGGTGTAATCGATACCCGTATCGATTACGGCCACAATTACCGGCTCTGCATTTTCCTGGGGTGCAATGTCCGCATAGATGCGCTGCTGTTCCAGAGCCCACTGGTCAGCAAAGTCCTGGGACCAGGCTCCCTCGCTGTTCGCGTAAGGGTCATTGGGTTGTGCAATGCTGTTAGCCGCGAGCAGACTGACGAGGCAAAGCCCCGCCAACCGCTGTGCAAACTGGCGTTTGATACCTGGGGTTCTCATTAGCGTGGTTCCGCTTGAACGATTGCGTTGATCGGGTTCGCTTTCAGCTTTGCGATAGTTGCTTCGAGCTCTGTCCCTTCTACACCCTCTTCAACCGCAAGGCCATACTTCCCAAGCTTCGACGGACCCTCAACGATCGTTAGATTTGCATCATTCAGCATGCGCCGAAAGTCAGCTTCTGCCACCCCGGGAGCAATGAATACTTGTATGTCCGGGGTACGAGCAGCGGTTGCAGGTCCTGAGACCGTGTCTAACAGCACATCACGCGACGGATGTGCATCCTCCGCCGGACTGCCCATCACAGCCGCCCCGAGGGCAACCACAAGCGCAAACTGAGCGCCTACCGCAACTTTGGTCAGCGGCGGCATCGCAGCCCAGGCGAACTTATCTTCAAACCAGTTGGAGAGGCTCTGCCATAGAGAGGGCTTGGCGCCCGCTTCGCCGACAACCAGAGGCTCCTCAACCACAACTTGAGGCACGTCATCCAGCTTCGCCATGACGTTACTCAATATCTCGGGGTTGTAAGCAGGCTCTTCCACACTTTGCTCGACCACGGTCTCTGCAAAAAGGGCAAGTTCATCAATTTCCTGCCTGCTAATTTCACCGCTATCAATAAATGCCTGTACAGCACGTGACTCTTCGCTCGACAACGTACCAGCGACAAACCAAGGCAATAACTCTTGTGCTTCTTGTCGATTCATTGTGCAGCCTCCACTGCAGAAGGATCCATGCCTGCCTCAACCATGTACCCCATCAACAGCTTCTTCGCGTGATGCATGCGGGTTTTAACAGTATTGGGCGGACAGCCTACGATCTCTGCGATCTCCTGGTAGGAGCAGCCGTGAAAGAAGGTCAGTTCCACGACATCGCGATGTTCGGCACTCAAGCCCTTGAGCGCCTTTTTCAGTTCCTGTTTGAGCGTGTTTCGATCTCGTTCCATTGCGGGTGTACTCGATGGTTCCGCCGAAATCTCAGGTGCATCATCCACATCCACGGTGTCGAACTCCTTTCGACGCACCGCGTTGAGGGCCAGATGTCGGGTAATTCCCAAAATCCAGGTACTCACTTTCGAGCGACCCTCAAATTTGCCGGCGTTTTTCCAAACCTCCAGCATCACATCGTTGGTGACCTCTTCGGCTTTACTTTGGTCGGAAATTAATCGATAGGCATAACGGAACACACGCTCGCCGTAGCTTTGAAACAACGTCTCAAAAGCCTGGCGATCGCCCCCCGCAACCCGCGCAACCAGTGCGCTGTCTGCGTGATCACTAGACTCATCATGAGTCTGACTGGTCTGAAGTGCTGACTCCGACATAGCTCTGCCGATTTCCTTTTCCACTCTTTGGGCCTGCCTGACGGCGGGCTTCGTTTTCACGTCTTTACAGACGCGGCCAACGCATTAATTGCGTCTCGAGGTTTAGGTCACGACGAGTTCAATGAAGGTTCAAAAAAAATCGAACAATTTTATTGTTGTTGATCGAGTCTTCGTTTTAGCGGTCTCGATGTTCGATTTTTCGAATTAAACCTTCCCCACTCCCCCAATTCTCGCTGTTATTTAGCGTCAGAGCAACTTGGCGTTTCTGCCGCTAACTTACTGTTTTCTAACACTTCTACCATCTTGTGAACCCCCCATCTGGGGTAGGAGGGATTGAGCCCAGCAGCCGGAAGTGCTATTTTTTTAGCATATCGGGCAGGTCAGAGGACAAATCAAAGGACAATAAGACATGGTTTGGCGAATATTCCTCATCCACACGCTAACTATCGCGGCTTTGGCGCCTTCAGTCTGTCTTGCGGGCGACACACTCGCGAAAGCCGCTTTGATTCGCACCGATGCCAATGTCATATACGACGGCAGCTATCGTCGTATCGCCTACCCCGGCGGTGACGTCCCCAGCCACATTGGTGTCTGTTCCGACGTGCTAATCCGTTCCTATCGATCGCTGGGCATCGACCTGCAGGTGTTGGTACACGAAGACATGAGTGCGCACTTTGACGTCTACCCCGACATCTGGGGCTTGAGTAAACCTGACCCCAACATCGACCATCGGCGTGTACCCAATCTGGAGACGTTTTTTAAACGGCACGGCACATCGTTACCGCTATCCACCCGCGCCCGAGATTACGCCCCCGGAGATATCGTCTCCTGGCGCCTCGGTGGCACCCTTCCTCACGTGGGCATCGTGAGTCCCAACAAGGTCAGTGGCACAGACCGATATTATATTGTTCACAACATAGGGGCTGGACCCAAAGAGGAAGACGTACTGTTCAAATACCGCCTTCACGGTCACTATCGGTATGAACCCTGATTAACGTTAACCTCGGGCACTGACAACTTAACCTTGGAGCAATGGTGGCAGCAACAGCCTCTGAGCAAGGACGACCTTTTCTGACCAAACTGGGTTTTGTCGGCTTAAAAACCGTGAGCATGGCGCTCAGGCTCTGGGACATTCTCACCACCGATTCAATTGTCCGCCTCAAGCAGGACTACCAGAACCCCTATCCAGATTTTCTGGAACTCCAACGGCGCGGCGCTGTACTGCGTTCTCACGCCAATCAGGGATGGATGGTCACACGGTACGCGGAAGTGACCGAACTCCTCCGCGAGCCGCGGCTTGGCAACAACGCCGGTGACAATGTTTTCATGCAGAATTTTCTGCGCTCCGCATCGGGCAAAGACAGTTTGAGTTTCTTCGAGTATCCGAATCTGCAACAGGTGAATCCTCCGGACCACACGCGTCTGCGAAAACTCGCAACCCCGGGTTTTGTAAAAAGCTATATCGACTCGTTGCGCCCATTCATCGAGCAGACCTGCGATGAGCTGTTGGCAACGATAGATACCGAAAGAGAATTCGATCTGGTGACCACGCTCGCTAAGCCGCTGCCCGCAAGAATCATCGCTCATATGCTGGGCGTACCGGATGAGGACTACCCCAAATTCGAAAAATGGAGTGCCGACCTGCTGGGACTGGTGGACCTGCAGAACACTGATGCGGTAGTAAATGCACTCCACGCTACCGACCACTTGCGCGATTACATGATCGAACTGGTCAGCCACAAGCGCGAAAACCTTAGCCAGGATTTTCTGAGCACTTTGATCGAAGTCGAAGAGGATGGCGATCGACTGACTGCAGATGAACTCTATTCCACTGCCATCCTGCTCCTCGTCGCCGGACATGAGACCACCACCCGGCTGATCGGCAGCACAACCTACCTGCTGCTTGCCAATCCCGAGGCTCACCGACGAGTCACAGATGATCGCGGCGCGCTCCAACGCGCGCTCGAGGAAAGTCTGCGTTTGGAACCGCCCATCCTGTTTCTGCCCCGGTTGGTGCTGGAACCTTTCGACTACCAGGGTCACGCATTCAAACCTGGCCAATATGTACTGTTGAGCCTGGCCGCCGCAAATCGGGACGCCGATGTATTTGTGCAGCCAAACGAGTTTTCGTTGGATCGCGATGCGCAAGAGAAGCACATCAGTTTTGGCCACGGTATCCACCTGTGCCTGGGTATGTCTCTGGCCCGCCTCGAAGGCGAAATCGCGCTGACAAAACTCTTCGAAAAATGCCCTTCTTTAACGCTGACCAGAACCCCGCGCTGGGTCGAAAACCCGATGTTCCGCGGCCTGGCTGATTTACCTGTTCAGAGCTTGCATGCCTAACTCATTCCAGTAACCTGACCCGCTTTTGCAACTGAGCAGTTTGGGAGAATTGGGATGGCTGAAGATCGCAGTGGTGCGGAAAGTCTGGTGCAGACCTTTGTTGATGCGGGGGTGGACGTGTGCTTCGCAAATCCGGGCACCAGCGAAATGCACTTCGTCGCCGCGCTCGACACCAACCCCGAGATGCGCTGTGTACTGGGTCTCTTTGAGGGCATTGTCACTGGCGCCGCCGACGGCTACGGGCGTATGGCTCGCAAACCCGCCGCAACCCTGACTCACCTGGGGCCTGGGCTCGGCAACGGTCTCGCCAACCTGCACAATGCCAAAAAAGCGCGTACCCCGGTCGTCAATGTCGTCGGCGACCATGCCACGTTTCACCGTAAATACGATGCACCGCTGACCAGCGATGTAGAAGGCATCGCCCGCCCCGTGTCCGGTTGGGTGAAGGTTTCTGAAAGTGCTGACGATGTGGCAAAGGATGGCGCGCTGGCCGTGCAAGCGGCAATGGAGCCACCGGGGCAGGTAGCAACATTGATCCTCCCCGCGGATACCGCGTGGAACCGCACCACCGCAAGTGCAAGTCCACTGCCGGTTGCGGCCCCCAAACCCTATGGCGCTGAAAACGTAGACGCCGTGGCTGCAGCCCTGAAAAGTGGCGAGCAATGCACCATCCTGATGAACGGCTTCATTACCGCGGAGCGAACCGCTCTGGCCGACCAGATAGCCCAGGTCACAGGCGCCCGCATAATCATGGATACCTTCGTCGGACGCTTCCAGCGCGGCGCGGGTCGTGCTGAAGTGGCACGCCTGCCCTACTTCGGCGAGCAGGCTGCTGAAGTCCTGGCCGGGACCAAACATCTGATTCTGACCAGCACACAACCACCAATCACATTTTTTGCTTATCCCGACAAGCCCAATTGGTTAACGCCCGACGGCTGTGACCTGCACACGCTGGTTGAGCGCGATGAAGATATCGACGGCGCTCTGGAAGCCCTGGCTGAAGCGGTCGGGGCCACGGGCCAGGCACCCAATCTGGTGGAACATGTCGTGCCAGATCTACCCAGTGGCACGTTAGACCCTATGAATCTGGGTGTTGCGCTCGCTCACCATTTTCCCGAAAACGCAGTCGTCGTCGATGAAGGCGGTACCTGCGGTGGGGGTTGTACGATGGCAACCCGCACCAGTGCACCCCATGATTGGTTGTCTCTGACCGGGGGCTCCATCGGTTATGGTTTGCCATGTGCCACCGGCGCGGCTGTTGCCTGTCCGGATCGGCCCGTCATCTGTCTGCAAGCCGACGGCGGCGGCATGTACACCGTCCAGGCTCTCTGGACTCAGGCTCGAGAAAACCTGAATGTGACCAACATCATTTTCGCCAACCAGAAGTATTCAATCCTGCAGATCGAGTTTGGGCGTGTGGGCGCACACAATCCCGGACCAAAAGCCATGAGCATGCTCGACCTGACCAATCCTGAGCTCAAGTGGACACAAATTGCCGAAGGTATGGGTATGCCCGCCTGGCGCGTACACACCGTTGAGGAGTTCTCAGCCGCGCTCGCTCAATCGCTGGCCAGCGAAGGTCCGGCGCTCATCGAGGCAATGCTCTAGGCGGCCTCGCGCCTTACGCATCCGGATGCTTATGCATCCGGAACCCACGCCGCATGGAATCCGTGCGGCACGCGCTGCGGAATCTTGATGCGCGCCACCGGTTCGTCGGTAAACCGTTGCGCATCGATGATGTGGCACTCGCTGCTGTGCGTAGTCTTGTCGTAAACAAAACAGATCACGTAGCCATCGTCCTCGTCGGTAGCCCCTATCCTCGGAGCAAAGACCGCTTCTCCTGATTCACAATCAGGCCCGAACTGATGGAGCTGAATTTCACCCGTCTCGTTGTCGTACTTCATCTCACCATCAAAGGTGGGCATCTCTTCAACTCTGAAACGCGCGGCATACGTGTAGCGGTTTTTGTAACCGACATAGTCATCGTGGATACGCGGGAAGTCACAATAAAAATCGCTGTCCAGCGCACGGGACTGCACGTCACCGGTGCTCATGTTGAAGCGCCATTCATGCAACTGACCCAGCTGCTCGCTGACATCAGCACCCTCGGCGGTGACAATGCCGCCTCGATTTGACCGGCACGCCTGAAACACCACTTCATCCCCTTCTTCCCAGGCGTTTGCTACGTGGAACAGGAAGCTCTCCTCAATCTCAAACCAGCGAATGGAAGCATCATCTCCACGTCGGGGCACAATGCCGATGCGACACCCGTTGTCCGGATCCCAATGCACAAACCCTTCTCCGGTCATCATCTTTTCAAGATCAAACACCAAAGGAAGATCTGGGAATATCGTGAAGCGTTCGGTGATGGCACAGTCGTGCATCATGATGGGCTTCGGAATCGTGATCTCTGTGGTGTGATTAGCACGCCCGTCGGTACCCACCACCGAGTAGGTTAGAAACGGCGGCATAACCCCATAGCCAAAGGTCATCATCTCACCTGTTTTAGCATCTACTTTCGGGTGCGCGGTAAAGTTATGCGTCAGCGTGCCATCGAAGTCATGTTCACCGTCGGTGGACAGTTCCGGTAGATCAATTCGGTAGGGAGTGCCACCTTCCATCATCGTGTAGAACTGGCCCTGGTGAAACACCATGGCGGTGTTGCCGGTGTTTTTACCTTCCGGCATTTCGCCTCTGGCGATGTAGTCGCCAAACATGTTCAGACCCGGATAGATCCACTCACCCTTGGCACGCTCTTCCTGAAGGCCCTTTGAAGCCACAAAACGGTTGCGATAAACCGCCTTGCCATCCGTGATGTGCACTCCATGGAGCATGCCGTCGCCATCGAAGATGTGATAGCGCGCCTCATCTGGCACGTAATAGGGGTTGGGACCTGTGCGCAGAAAATTGCCGCTGATGTCGGTTGGAATCTCACCGATAACCTCCAGATCTTCTGCGGTTATCTCGTCGTATACAGGCGCATTATTTCCTTGCAGGTGCGGATTGCTCGCCTGCGTGACTTCTGGGGCTTCAGCCATGCCGATCTCCAATAAGATACTTGAGTGGCATAGCCTGACAATTGAGTGACACTTTGTAAAGTGTCACTCAATAAGAAACTATCGAGGCAGCGCGTTGGTTTGAGCCAGCTGTTTCTGTCCCTGTTGCGTGTGAGGCTGGTCCACGCGCAGCTTGAATACCGCATCCGGCAGCAGTGGTATTTTGGCGCGTATCTGCACCGCAACTCGAGCGCCATCCACCTCACCGAGTGAGACCACAACCCGACGCTTCCGGCCTTTGTGGTCCACCACGGAGTAGTCGCAGCTGACGACCTCGCCGCGATAGTAGTTGTATCCACCGTTTATGTTATGAGTCTTTTGTTTACGCAGATTCAGGAGGTAGGCATCCTCGCCGTCGTGGACCAGATCACCTTCAAAACAGTCCGGATTAAAAAAGAGGGCCGATATCAGATCGATGCCGCCGGGCTTGTCGACGGTACGAAAAGCCTTGTCTTTATCGTCCAATACGCGCGTTCCGTCGGGATAGGTCAGAACAATTTTGAGATCTTCGTCTTTGCTGACGGTTTTACTCATATACGCGGTGGTGACCGGACCCAGCCCCCGCCAGGTACCTACCGCGGCAAAGACCCCATTCCATGTGTAATAGGCGCTCATCGCACGAGAAGTTTGGAAGGTACCCGCCACCTCATATTCTTCGCCACGCCGATCCAACTTCAGTTTCAGCTCGCCGGCTTTTAGAAACGCCATACGCGCGTCATAAACAAAGTCACCTGAGTACGGCGCCGCAGACGCAATACTGAGCCCCGGCAGGCACACAAGAACCATGAACAGCACTGTGGAAAGTCTATGCATACATAAATTGCGCCAATATCCAGAGGCGCAAGGCATCTAACGAAAGCAGAAGTATAAGGGTTTTTAAGATTTCAGGACGCGAAGCACGTCTTCCAGTTCGACAATCATCTGGCGAACCAGCAGCTTGAACTGAGTCTGGTCTTCCTTCGCATCGTCACTGCTCAGCCGCTGCCGGGCACCACCGATGGTAAAGCCTTGTTCGTAGAGCAATCCACGAATCTGTCGGATCACAATCACATCCTGGCGCTGGTAGTAGCGACGGTTGCCACGACGCTTCACCGGACTCAATTGTGGAAATTCCTGCTCCCAGTAACGCAACACGTGCGGTTTCACGTCGCACAACGTGCTCACTTCACCGATGGTGAAATAGCGTTTCCCTGGAATGGGGGGCAAATCGTTACTGTTGCTGGCGTCTAACATAGTGTCGCTGTATCAACTTAACTGAAACGGCAATCAATCCGTTCTCAATCGAACCGAGAGTCGCGTTCGAATTGTCCCAATGTAGAAGACGCGTCAGTTGCGTCCGACCCAGCCAATTCATCACCCAAAGTTTCGTCTGAATCCAGACCTGCCTCTCCCGAGAAGGCTTCGACCCGAGCTTTCAACTTCTGACCTGGGCGGAAGGTTACCACGCGTCGCGCGGTGATCGGAATCTCTTCTCCAGTTTTTGGATTGCGACCCGGGCGCTCCCCTTTTTCACGCAGATCAAAATTGCCAAAGCCGGACAATTTGACCTGCACGTTGTCTTCGAGGGAATCACGTATCTCGTCGAAAAAGAGCTCGACGATTTCCTTTGCTTCGCGCTTATTAAGACCGAGCTCGTCAAACAGCTGGTCTGCCATTTTCGCTTTTGTTAGTGCGCCCATATCCTTGTCCGGCCTTACGGCCTGCCCTTTCTAACAGATCTACCTAACAGATCTAACTGACAGCTCTAACTGACAGATCTAACAGAATTCTCGAAAGCGCCTCAAAATGAGCCACTTTCAAAGAGTTACCCAAAGAGTTACCGCAGACGTCCCCCCAGATCAGCCTGCAACGCACTCACAACTTGAGCGCTGTACCCCGAGATCTCTTCCTCCGTAAGGGTGGCGGTTTGGCTTTGTAACGTCAACCCTACAGCCAAACTTTTTTCATTAGAATCAATACCTTTGCCCGCATACACGTCAAATAGTGTGAACTCAACCAATATTTCACCAAGGGTCTTGCGGACTGTCGATTCCACCGCCTCGGCGGTCACCGACCGGTCAACCACAATGGCAAGATCGCGACGTACGCTCGGGAAACGTGAAATTTCCCCGTGGGTTCGACGCGGTGCGGCCAAGACCTTTGCCGCATTCAGCTCGAAAACAAATACGCCTTCCGTTTCCAGTCGTGATTCCACCTCCGGGTGGAGCCGCCCCACTCGACCGATCACATCAGCACCTGCGGAAACTATTGCACTCTGCCCAGGATGAAACTGCGGATCCGTGCACGGCGCGTATGTTACATCTGACAATCCAGCCCACGCTAACATCCCATCGACCACACCCTTGGCGTCAAAAAAGTCTGTCTGCTCGCCGTCGTCCAACCAGCTTTCTGCTACACGCCGGCCCCACAACAACCCACCCACAACCTGCGGCTGCGAGAGCGCGCCGCCATCATCGCGAAACACCAGGCCGACCTCGAACAGACGTACTCGATCCTGTTGCCGCGCAACATTTCCTTGCAGCGCACCCACCAGGCCGGGCATCAGGTTGGTTCGCATGACCGACTGCTCGCTGGACATCGGGTTGGCCAGAGCGCGCGCCGTGTCTCCCGGAGCTAACAAGTCCTGCAACACCGGATCAATAAACGTGTAGGTGATGACCTCTTGAAAGCCGCCCTGCGCGAGGTGGTTCTTCAATTCCAGTTCTGCGTGTTTTTCAACTTCAACCTTGCGCAACTGCAGGCTCGCGTTCGCAGCCTTCACCGGTATGTTGTTGTAGCCGTAAACCCGACACACTTCTTCAACAAGGTCCGCCTCTATCGCGATGTCGAAGCGGTGGCTGGGTACAGCAATGGTCCAACTGTCATCTGTCGTTGCTGTAATAGGTAGATGCAGGCGAGTCAGCGCCTCGGTCACCTGGCTTGAGGAAATCTCCACACCCAGAAGTTCGGTCAGACGCGCGTGACGCAAAGTTACCTCGGTCGCCGGCGGCAGATGTTCCGTTGAGACACTTTCCACAACCGGACCGGGCTCACCCCCGACGATGTCGAGCAATAGTCCCGTCGCACGCTCCATCGCTTCCGCCTGTAGTTGATGATCAACCCCTCGCTCGTAGCGATGTGATGCATCTGTGTGCAGTCCATATTTGCGCGCCGTGCCAGCAATCGCGAGCGGCGCAAAGAAGGCCACCTCTAAAAACACATCTTTAGTATCTGCCTGCACACCACTGCGCTGACCACCCATAACCCCCGCCATGGCAACCGGACCGTCGCCGTCGGTGATCAGAAGCGTGTCTTCATCGAGATCAACTTCCTGACCATCCAGCAGGGTTAACTTTTCACCCTGACTTGCGCGTCGCACCACAATTTTGTCGTGCAACTGGTTCAGGTCAAAGGCGTGCATCGGTTGACCCATTTCGATCAACACATAGTTCGTAACATCCACCACCGGATCGATGCTGCGCAATCCACAGCGACGCAAGCGTTCCTGCATCCAGAATGGCGTCGCTCTTGTGATATCAATTCCGCGAATGACCCGGCCGAGGTAGCGCGGACAGCCATCAGGATCGCCAAGCTCTACCGCAAAGCTTGCATCATTAACCGGGGCAACCGCTTCGACGACCGGATAGGTCACCGAGGCGTTGTTCAATACACCCACTTCGCGAGCAATGCCTTTGAGGCTTAAGCAATCGCCTCGATTCGGGGTCAGATCCAGGTCGACAATCACATCGTCTGTGGTCAGATATTCGCGAACAAGCGAGCCCACGGGTGCGTCGGCAGGTAACTCCATGATGCCGTCATGGTCCTCGCCCAGCCCCAGCTCCTTGGCGCTGCACAACATGCCGTGTGACTCCACGCCACGGAGCTTGGCCTTCTTGATTTTGAAATCTTCACCCAACTGGGCACCGACCTTCGCAAAGCAGGTGAGCAGTCCTTCGCGCGCGTTTGGCGCACCACACACCACCTGAAATTCTTCAGTCCCATCCGAGACACGACAGACTTTAAGCTTGTCCGCATCAGGGTGAGCTTCACACGCCTCAATGCGCCCCACCACCACTTCACTGAAAGATTCCGCCACCGGGTCGACACCATCCACTTCAAGGCCTGCCATCGTCAGCTGGGCCAGAAGGGCCTCTCTGTCTATATCCGGGTTAACCCACTCGCGCAGCCACGCTTCACTGAACTTCACTGTTTTGCTCCTAAAAGATGCGGGTTAGTTAAATTGCTTCAAGAAACGCACGTCGTTCTCGAAGAAAAGACGTAAATCATCAACTTCGTACAACAACATAGCTAAGCGGTCGCCACCAAAACCAAAGGCGAAACCTGAATATTCTTCGGGGTCGATTCCGGACATGGACAACACGTTGGGATGCACCAGCCCACACCCCATGACTTCCAACCAACCGGTGTTACTGCAAACCCGACAGCCTTCGCCCCGACAGTGCACACACTCAACGTCTACTTCCGCAGATGGTTCGGTGAACGGAAAATAAGAAGGACGAAACCTCACATTCAAATCGGCTTCGAAAAAGCGCTGCAAGAACTCGATCACGGTGCCTTTCAGATCCGCGAAACTGATGCCTTTGTCCACCACCAGGCCTTCCACCTGATGGAACATCGGGCTGTGCGTCAGGTCGTTATCGCGGCGATAAACCCGGCCGGGACAAATGACTCGAATAGGCGGCTCTCGCTCCTCCATGGTGTGCACCTGACTCGGTGACGTATGTGTTCTCAGCAGCGTGCCGTCAGCGAAATAGAATGTATCGTGCATCGCACGCGCTGGATGGTGCGCGGGAATGTTCAGGGCTTCAAAGTTGTAGTAATCGTTCTCAATCTCCGGACCCTGCACAACGTCGTAACCAGCCCCGACAAATATCTCTTCAATCCGCTGCATGGCTTGCGTGACAGGATGCAGCCCTCCAAGCGGCATTCGCCGTCCCGGCAGGGTCACATCTACGGCGTCTTCGGCCAGAGCCTGAGATAACTGCTCTTGTTCAAGTCTGGCTTTGGCGTCGTCCAGTGATGCCTGCACGGATTCTTTCGCCGCGTTGATCTTCGCACCCGCTTTCGGGCGCTCATCCGCATCGAGCTGCCCCAAGCCTTTCAAGAGGCCGGTAAGGCTGCCTTTTTTACCAAGGAAACTGACGCGGACATCGTCCAGCGATTTCAAGTCACCTGCAGCAGCGATGGCGTCAGCAGCAGAGCTCGTAATCGATTCTATCTCAGCATCTAAGTCCATCTGGTTGTCCTGTTCATTTCTATTTCGTTCAAGTCAAAAAAAAGGGAAGTACCGATGCCTTCCCTTTTCTCGTGCTCACACGCACTACCACAGGGAAGGCCTGTTTTAGGTCCCCCGGAGACAGATCATTGAGTCTGGTGAAACGAATAGCCGCTTAGGCTGCTTTCGCTCGTTCTACCAGTGCCGCAAACGCTTCTTTTTCGTGCATGGCGATATCGGCCAGCACCTTGCGATCCACTTCAATCCCCGCCTCCTTGAGACCGGCGATAAAGCGGCTATAAGACAACCCGTGTTCACGAGCTGCAGCGTTAATCCGTACTATCCAAAGCTGACGAAACTGACGCTTACGCTGGCGTCGGTCACGGTAAGCATATTGGCCAGCTTTGATGACCGCCTGCTTGGCAACTTTGAATGTACGACTACGGGCACCGTAGTAACCTTTGGCCTGTTTTAAGACCTTCTTCCGACGCGCGCGAGAGGCGACGCTACGTTTAATTCTTGGCATCGTTAACTCCTATGCGACTATCTGGCTTTACCAGGCAACATTCGGCGCACTGCTTTTACATCAGCAGCGGCAACGTCTTCCATACCGCGCAGCTGACGCTTACGCTTCTGGGCCTTCTTGGTGAGAATATGGTTCTTGTTCGTTTGCTTGTGCTTGAACCCTTTTGCAGTACGGCGAAATCGCTTCGCCGCGCCGCGGTTCGTTTTTAACTTCGGCATCAAATGCTCCACGCTATTGTTACGTTTTAAATGCAGACTTTTTCCAAAAAAAAGTCCACACGCTTGTCTGGCCAGTTCAGCGGAGATTTAGGCTCCTCTCTCCTTGCTTGTGGAAAGCAAGAGATGGGTAGCGGTATCCCTCTAGTTGGAAGCCGTGCTTAACAGCGTCAGCTAGCCTTTCTTCTTTTTACGTGGCGCCAGCACCATCACAACCTGTCGACCTTCAAACTTGGGTTCAGCTTCGATCTGCCCCAAATCATCTAAGTCTTCAGCAATACGTGACATCAGGGTCATGCCGATTTCAGGATGCACTACTTCGCGTCCTCTGAATCGCAACGACACCTTGGCCTTGTCGCCATCTTCTAGAAAGCGTTTCAGGTTGCGTAGTTTTACCTGATAGTCGCCTTCTTCCGTTCCTGGCCGGAACTTGATCTCTTTGACCTGGATCTGCTTCTGCTTTTTCTTCTGGGCTGCACGAGTTTTCTTCAACTCGAACAAATGCTTCCCATAGTCCATGACTTTGCATACCGGTGGTTCGGCTTCCGGAGCTACCAGCACAAGGTCCAGGCCGGACGCCCTTGCCTCAGCTAACGCTTCATCTCTGGAAACTATGCCCCGCTGACCACCATCAGCACCTACCAATCGTACGCTATGCGCTCGAATATCTTCGTTTAACAGCGAACGCTCGGCGCGTTTAGTGCCTTTCTTAATATGTATCTCCTCTGGTTAAGAAACTTCGGTTTCTATCCCCAAATCATTGAGTTGTCATGTTTTTTTGCCATTAGCAAACCCGGTCATTTGACCGAGCCGCGCATTCTACTGCCGCTTTTTACCGGCTTCAAGCGCATTCTCAGGGGCTAAATGTGGTGGTTTCGGCAAATTTAACCCCAAATTTCGGCTGGTTCAGGCCAAAGTAGCAGCGGAATGGCCTCAATTTCAGCTCAGTTTTGCTATAGCATGGTGCGGTTGTTTAAAGGGGAAACTGAACATGTCACGCGAGATAAACATACCGGGCACAGATGACGAGCTGGCTACAGCACTTCTGGACGTCAACTTACCGAATCTGCTGCTGGTGCTGGCCAGTATCACAGGGAGCGACGATTATCTCGCGGAAAAGTACACCCCGGCACCTGTAGAGGCACCGGAAGGGTCGCTGTTTCCTGATGATACCGGCCGCTACAGCGAAGCGTTGCAAGCAGAGATTCGGGCGGAGGCTGTCCGCGTGCTCGGCGAACTGCGGGACGGCAAACGCGAGCTGGCGCCAACACCGGATCCGAGTCGATTCCAGCATATGTTGAGTTTTTCTCTGGCCGAGGAAGTCAATGAGGGCTATGCCGCCATGCTGCTGGAAGAGACCCGCCTCAAAGATCGGGATGAGGCGTGGCGACCGCAGCTGAACCAGGCGGTCAGCCAGGGCAAGGCAAATGCCTTCAAAGTCATCATCATCGGTGCCGGTATGAGCGGGCTAGGCACTGCGGCGAAGCTGAAAGAAGCTGACATCGACTTCACGATCATCGAAAAGAACGATGAGGTAGGCGGCACGTGGTATGAAAACACCTACCCGGACTGCGGCGTCGACACACCGAACCACTACTACTCGTTCTCGTTCCACCGCAACAACAACTGGTCGGGCTACTTCTCCAAACGGGATGAACTCTTTGCGTACTTCGATTCCTGTGCGGATGAGTTCGACGTGCGCAGTCACATCCAGTTCAACACCGAGGTTGTCGAGGCGCGTTACCAGGCCGATTCAGCCACCTGGGTGGTTCGAACCCGCTCAAAGGACGGCACCGAGGCCACGCTTGAAGCCAATGCCGTCATCTCAGCCGTCGGCCAGCTGAATCGTCCCTCGTTTCCTGAGATTGAAGGTCTGGACAGCTTTGACGGCGAAATGTGGCACTCCGCACGCTGGCGCGGCGATGTGGATATGACCGGTAAACGGGTTGCCGTCATCGGCACTGGGTGCTCATGCGTACAACTGTTGCCCAAAACAGCCGAAGTTGCCGAGCGCGCACTTGTCTTTCAACGCACCCCGCACTGGGTTGCACCCGCCCGCGACTACTATAAGCCGGTTGAATCGGGGCAACTCTGGGCACTGAACAACATTCCTTACTACGCTGAGTTCCATCGCGCGCGCATGATCCTCACCTTCGGCGACCGCGTCTGGGAAGCGGTTGTGGCTGACCCCAGTTGGGAGCAGCCCGAGCTTTCCATGAACGAGGTTAACCATGGCATGCGCGAAGCGCTTACCGAGTTCATCAAGGAAGGGTTAGGACCGAAAACCGACTACGTTGAACACTGCGTTCCAGACTTCCCTGTGTGGGGCAAACGCTTGATCGTGGATAACGGCTGGTATCCGACCTTGGCCCGCGAAAACGTGGATCTCATAACAGATTCAATCACGCGAATTGTTCCGGAAGGCATCGAGACCGCAGATGGCACGGTTCACAAAGTAGATATTCTGATTCTGGCTACCGGTTTCCATACGAACCAGTTTCTGTGGCCGATCGATATTATCGGCAAGGGTGGTCAGACCTTGGAGTCGGTCTGGGGCGACAGCGCAAATGCCTATAAGGGTGTGTCGGTGCCGGACTTTCCGAACCTCTTCTGCCTGTACGGACCCAACACAAATATCGTACACGGCGGCAGCATCATCTATCAGGTGGAGTGCCAGATTCACTACGTGATGCAATGCCTGACCGAAATGCTGGACAAGGGTATCGACGCCATCGACGTACGCGAGGAAGTAAACACTTCATACAATGAAAAGGTACAGGAGATCAGCCGTACCTTAGCCTGGGGACACCCGCACGTGGAAAGCTGGTATAAAAACAGTGATGGGCGGGTGATTAACAACTCCCCGTTCAGCCTACAGGAGTACTGGGAGGTCACCCATGAGGTGGATCTTGCCGACTACCACCTGGAACAGGCGGGCGACAACGAGGCGGCATAAGCCGCCTCGTACCAACCTGGCTCAGCTCCGGGCGGCGTATTTCTCCGTCGGCCGCGTGCCGTTTTCGTCGTAGAGATCAAACTCTTCCACAAGATCCTCAACCCAGAGGATCTGGCCAGTGCGTTTCATCAGATCATCCGTGGCGGCGAGCGCAGCGACACTGCGGCCTACCAGAAGCGGTGTCTGCGATTGCGATAGATCCATGCCCTGCGCCTCCGCATGGTCCTGGATAAACTCCGTGGCGACAGAGCCCGGATAAATCACCACCGCAGGTATGCCTTTCGGATCTAACTCGTGCGCCATGTCCTTGGTCAACCGATCCAATCCCGCCTTACCTGCACCGTAAGAAGAACTGAAGTGATAGCTCTGGCCACCAGGCGATGAGATGTTGAACATCGCTGCACCCGCAGATTTGAACATCAGTGCAGCTGCATGCCAGCTTGCCACGTAGTGTGCGCGGAGCCCGATTCCCACCTGATCGTCCCAGACCTGTATCGGGTGATCCCAATAACCACCACCCCATGCTGGCGGGTTGGGAATCTTGTAGACGTTGTTAACCAGAATATCGATGCAATCAACTTCCTGGCCAATCCGTTCAAACAGTGCCGCGATGTCATTGTCATCGCCGTGGTCACACTGAATAGCGCGCCCTTCTCCGCCCGCCTCGGTGACCTGTCGTGCGGTTGTGTCGATGGTGCGCTCACCTTCTCCGGTGGTCCGCCCTGTCACATAAACAGTTGCCCCCAATTCCCCCAGCGCAAGTGCTACGCCCTTACCTATACCGCGACTCGCACCCGTGACGACCGCAATCTTGCCTTCAAGACTGGCCATGTTTACTCCATTGGCTTTTGTTGTTGCTCAACCTATCCTACGTCAAATTTCACGAAGAGAATAATTCCATGACCGATGCAGCAGCAGATCCCCGCCTGGACCCTAGAATCAAAGCCATGTTGTCCATGTTTCCGGGAGGATCCCAACCGGACGTCGAATCGCGGGAAGCCCTGCTTGCGGAGGCTGCGACACCGGAAGCTCAGGCGCAGCAGGAAGCCATGCAGCAGCTGATGGAGATGATGGACAACGAGGAGATCGCACCCAAAACCGGGTTGGAAATAACCGACCACAGGTTCACCTCCAGCCCCGACGGCAACACCATCAAAGTTCAGTTCATCCGTCCGGAAGGTGCTGACAGAATACCTTGTGTCTACTACATTCACGGCGGCGGCATGCAGACATTGTCATGCTACGACGGCATGTACCGTTCCTGGGGAAGAACTATCGCCGCTCAGGGTGTTGCAGTTGCTATGGTCGACTTTCGCAATTGCCTGCATGCCTCTTCCGCGCCTGAAGTTGTGCCTTTTCCCGGCGGTCTCAACGATTGTGTATCCGGTGTGGAGTGGCTTGTTGAGAATGCGGCGGAACTCAACATCGATCCTGATCACATCATCGTGGCTGGAGAAAGCGGTGGCGGCAACCTCACTCTCGCGACAGGGCTGAAATTGAAGCAGGATGGCAAGCAGCACCTGATCCGCGGCCTGTACGCTCTGTGTCCTTACATAGCCGGATCATGGCCGCGCAATGACCTGCCTTCTTCCATAGAGAACAACGGCATACTGCTCGACCTGCACAACAATCGCGGCGCCATGGCATATGGTATTGAAGAACTCGAAGCCAGGAATCCACTCGCGTGGCCGTTGTTTGCAACGGAGGAAGACGTAGCGGGCCTGGTGCCCACCGTGATCAGTGTTAACGAATGTGACCCGCTTCGCGATGAGGGCCTGGAGTTTTATCGATTATTGCTGCGAGCCGGTGTCGCAGCACGCGGGCGCCAGGTGATGGGTACCAGCCATGGCATTGAGATCATGGTGTCCGCGTGCCCGGAGATCAGTCGAGACACCGCAGCACATATCGCGCAGTTTTGTCGAGAGATCTAGGCAACCTCTGCGGAGACTTCTACTCGCTGAAGAAGAGGCACGTCGCGCGTACCTCTATTGAATAGCGCGGCCTGACATTTTCCTGCACCGTATCCTGGAACGCCGAATGCGGCGTCCAGAACGGTTGCTCGTATTCCACACAGGCCGTATCGAACGTGCGGAAAGCAACCACTTCACCGGCGTGCATCTGCGGGAACGTATACCAGCTATGGCGCTGTGCATTGTCGCCCTGTAGTCCGAGCGTATCGAAGGGCAGGCCTTCATCGGCATAGTTAGGCACATTAATGGCATGGAGATCGGCCCGTTCGACACTTTGCGCATCGCAAAATGCGATCGGCAGATCCATGTTTTCAGGGCCAACGTTGCGCCAGAACTGCAGCACCAGGATACGGGGTGCTCGCGAGACGTCTGCCGCGGTAATACCGGCGCGGGCCAGGGCATTTCGTCCCGCAGCCTCCCCTTCCAGATCGCTATACCTTGTACGGATAAAATCCCCATAGGATTCCGCAAAGTCTGAATGCGCATATTGAATCGGTGCGTAGTCGGCGTGCAGTTTTGCGGTTTCGGGATTCCGCGATATATGTCCGGCAATCAATGCATGGTCACAATCGGTCAAAGATTTAGCCAGGACCTCCATCTCCTCGTAGTACGTATTCGCAACTGAATCTTCGTCGTTCCAGTCCGTCACCGCCGAGTGATGGGAGAGCAACTCAAAGCCATTTTCTTCCCAGTTCAAGTCTTCCCGCAACCGACCATCCAGGATTGAGACCGCGCGCGGGTTGATGTTGTCATCCCCCAGAGCATAGTTGATATCGGTTTTGGTATAGATCTGGTTTGTCAGGGCCATTCGAATATCTAACGCGTTGATTTAGCAGTCTTTTTAGCACTTTTCTTCAGAAAAGTCCTACATCTTGCCTTTGTTTGCGCATGCTAACGTGTCCTTCCAAGTTCACTCGCAATCTTGTGATATGCGGTGCACCTGGCGCGAGTGAACCCAGCCGCTCGTGATCGTTGCTCTTTGCACAACCTGCAATTGAATTAATCGCCAGCGACTTTAGATGCACCGGTTCTGAATCCGGAAAGCTGAATTGAGCCTAATGAGCCCTAAAGAGGGGGGAGATCTCAATTGAGCTGGGCCATTCAGCGTCGGCGCAGAAAGTTAGCCACCGGAGCAATGAATGCACACGATATGCATGCTGAGTCTTAAAGGCGGCGCTGGGAAATCGACCGTTGTACAGTCCCTCGCCGTATGCGCAACCCAACACGGCCAGAATACCCTGATCGTTGAACTTGACCCTCAAGGGTCACTAAAAAACTGGTCGAAACGACGCGACCACCCACAACCACGAGTCCACCAGACCCTGCCTCAATCACTGGGCGATGTCCTGGAAGAGGCTCGAGAAGCAGACACTCACTGGGTTTTTCTCGATACACCCGGCCACGATACGTCCATCGCTTCAGCAGCCCTTGAACACGCAGACCTCATCATCATCCCCTGCAAAATTCAGTCGATGAAAGATTTTGACTCTGTGCTGCTGACGCTGAACGAAGCCAATCGCAGCGGCAAACCCGCCTACGTATTGATGAACCAGGTACCCCCCAACTCGCCCAAGCTGGTACGTGCCAAACAGGTACAGATTCAGCAGGACTACGACATTGCCGTGCTATCGAAATATCTGTCGCGCAGGGTCGACTTCGAGTACTGCGATGAAAAAGGCCTTTCCGCCTCCGAGTACAACCCTGCCGGGACCGCCGCCGAGGAAATCAAAAACCTCTACAGCCTCATCCAGTCGATCTTCATAACGCTCAGAGGTAGCGAACCAATAGCTGAAGATGGCGTGATCGATCCCGCAGAAGGTCTGAGCCTCGTTCCGCTCCTGACCGACGAAGAACAACCTATCGCGCTGCCTCGCGACGCCACTCTTCCCGAACCACAGGAGGAGTCGTTGCAGATACCACGTTTTGTCACCGAACGAACACGTGGGACATGAACAAACAGATACTCACCCATAAACGAATCCAAGGAGATTACGAAACCCCCGTAGACATCCGGTAAACTCGCGGTTTGCTTTTAATAGGTGCTTCCACTTGTTCACCACGATGTCTTTTCGTTTAACCAATCTCCACTTCGGGGCACTCATTATGAGTGCCCTCTTTTTTTCTTCTTGCGTTTACGCAGACGCAGCTGAGCTGGAAGATACCGGCGCCACAGAACCTCAAAAGCAGCTGTTGTGGGGTGATACCCACCTTCACACCTCCTACAGTTTTGACGCATTCCTCAACGGCAATATGTCGGCAGATCCAAACGTCGCCTACCGTTTTGCGAAAGGCCTCCCCGTTATCCACCCCTACAATCGAACTCGAGTACAGATCGGCACGCCCCTCGACTTTCTTGTTGTTTCGGATCACGCAGAGTTCTACGGCGGCTTGCGCGATCTGTACCTGGACGGCGTACAGGATCCCGATCCCAACGTCCTGGAATCGCTGGCGTACTGGTGGACCGAGCGCCAGATCAGAAACGCGATAGACACTGGCACTGGACCAGAGTTTTTTGCTGATCTTCTCCCACAGGATGAAGACCCTCGGGTTGTTGCCAGCCAGTGGATCGAATCAAACGCCCAGAACAGCGTACCGGGCGCCGATATTTCCGCAAAAAATGCATGGGCTCGCATGTTAGAGATGGCTGAAAATCACCACCAACCAGGAGAATTCACAACGTTGATCGGTTGGGAATGGACCACAAATCCTGGCGGTTCCAACCTGCATCGCATCGTGGTGACGGATGCTTCTCCCGCACAGGCAAAGGGGTTTATGCCATTCTCATCAGTCGACAGTCCATTCCCTGAAGACCTGTGGCAATGGATGGCGGAGACCGAAGACAAAATTGGCGCGCGTTTCTTTTCCATCCCGCACAACTCCAACATCTCCAAAGGCATCATGTTTGCTGACGAAACGCTGCGCGGGGAGACAATCGACGCCGCTTACGCCGCTGTACGCGCCGCGCGTGAACCCATCGTGGAAGTCACCCAGATCAAAGGCGATTCAGAAACTCACCCCAGCCTCTCGCCCGCCGACGAGTTTGCAGATTTTGAAACCTATCCTTTTTACATTCAGCAGTCGGAGACGTTGGAGTACGTTGCAGCCCCAGGCGACTATGCGCGCAGCGCGCTCAAAGCGGGTCTTACCTACCAGGCCGATCTTGGTGTAAATCCGTTTCAGTTCGGCATGATCGGCTCAACAGACAGCCACACGGGACTGTCCTCTGCTGAAGAACCAAACTTCTGGGGCAAAATGGCCTATGACTCTGTGCCAGAACGTAAAGAAGGCGCAGCGTTGGCCATCGGTCCTACAGGCTGGTCCATGCAGGCGGGCGGGCTCGCTGCTGTCTGGGCCACAGAAAACTCACGCACCGCGATCATCGATGCCTTTCAGCGGCGTGAGGTCTACGCTACGACCGGTCCCCGGATTGTGCTCACATTCAGAGCAAGTGCCGGTGATCTGGACACACCGATGGGCGGCACGCTGAAAGCACCTGACGTTGCCCCACAGTTTACCGTAAACGCACAACGCGACCCGAATTCCGCCTCACTTGATCGAGTGCAGATCGTAAAAGGGTGGCTGGATAGCAACGGCCAGACCCAGGAACAAATATTCAACGTCGCCTGGTCAGACAAAGATCGGACCCTTGCCGACGATGGCTCCCTACCGGCTGTGCCGGATACCGTGAATAGAGCCACTGCGGAGTACGATGGCGAGATAGGTGCAAACGAGTTGAGTGCACAGTGGCAGGACCCAACGTACAACCCGCAGCAACACGCGTTTTACTACGTCCGCGTGCTCGAGGTTCCGACCCCCCGTCACTCTCTTCTGGACGCACTCGCCCTTCGCAAAAAGAACGTGAGCAACACCCTCGCAGTTATTCAGGAGCGGGCGTACTCAAGTCCAATTTGGGTGATACCGTAGACTTAAGCAGACTCGCCCACACGCGCGAGTTCTTCGCGGATGGCTTCGTGTTTGTCACGGGTTAGCGGATAACGCACAACAGCAAAATAAGCCAGCACCAGACCCAGCGCTGTGCCCAACGCGTACGTAAACAGCAGGCCGTCGATGGCAGCGACTGAATTCTCCGCTCGCGGTACAAAACCGAACACATAGTCGAGCACCATAAAACTCACCCCGACACCCACGGCTGCACCCAACTTGTTCGTCGTGGTCAGCAGCGCAAAGAACAGTCCTGCACGCTTACTGCCATGTTGCAGTTCATCTTCGTCTGTGAGATCCGCCATCATCGAACGCAACAGCGTTGGCGCTGCGCCGAACGCAATACCATAGAGAATGGTGAAGACCCAGAGCACAACATTTTCACCCGGACCAGCCAACGGGATAAGTACACAGTTGCATAACGCCCCGTAGATCAAGGCAATGCGCATGGCCTTATCCTTGCCCCATCGATATGCGACCTTCATCCAAAACGGCATGGCAATAAAACTGGCCGCAAAATAGGCAAACAGTGCAGCGCTCGCAATCTTCCCAGCATCGAATACATAAGTTGCCATGAGGATGTAGAGCGCGCCTGAAACGGCGGTACCAAATCCCGCCGCGAGGTCAGCCAGCAGGAGACGCCAGAGTGTTATGTTGCTGACAATCAACCGCACGGCTTCCTTCCAGTCGATGGTCAACTGTGTTTTCGCACGGCTGTCCGGCACGTACAACAGCGTTGGGATCAAGGTGAGAGGAAAAACCACGATACAATACCAGCCCATGCTGGCGACCTTGTCGACGTGCTGTCCAGAGCCGAAAAAGTCGACGAACACCGGTATCGCCAGCACCATCGCCATACCGGCGATGACAAAAATCTCACGCCAGCCAAAAAGCCTGGAACGATCGTCATAGCTGACCGCAAGTTCCGCGCCCCAACTCTGATGTGCGATGGACAACATCGTATAGCCGACGTACAGCGCCAACAGCCAGACCATCAAGTAGAGCGGCGAGACGTTATCTGCATCGGGAATAAATACCATGTACACCGATACCATCAATATCGGTATCGAAATGGCTATCCAGTGTTTGCGACGCCCCCAGCGGGTGTCGTATCTATCGATTACCAGCCCCATGACCGGATCTGTAACAAAATCCCACACACGTGCAAGGGTGAAGATCAGACCCACTGTACCGAGCTCAAGCCCGAAGCCTTCGGCATAAAGCACCGGCAGGTACACCGCTACAGGCATGGCCATGGCCGCCAGGGGCGCGCTCACGCCTGAGTAGGCCGCCAGAACACCCAGCGACAGACGAGAAGATTTACTCACGTATCAAGTTCCGAATAGATCACGTTCTGAGCTTGGAGTTCGCCAATCTCATCGGCTGTATACCCCAGCTCGGACAACACATCGTTGTTGTGCTCACCGAGATACGCGGTGGGTTGGTGAAAGTTTGAAGGCGTGTCATGAAACTGTGCCGGTGGCCGAGGCTGACGGACTTTGCCCACCCTGGGATGGTCAAACTCCCACAGCGCCTGCATGGCTTGAATCTGCGGATCCTCCACCACCTCATGGCGCAGGTTTACCTCCGACCAGGGTACATCGTATTCCTCCAAGCGCGCGCAGATCTCTGCGGTGGTAAAGCTCTTGTACGCTGAATCGGTGAGCTCTTTCATGATGTGCCGGTTCCGGAGTCTTGACTCCTGATCTTTGAACCGTTCATCGCCTATCAGTTCCTCAAGGTCAAGCGCCTTAAGCGCGCCCTCAATTTCCGCCTGTTGTACGGGCATCGACGCGACAAAACCATCCTTCGTCTGGCGGATAAAAAGACTCAGATCTGCATAGGGCATCTTCTCCGTTTCCGGGTCCAGCAGAGTGAAGTTACTCATCACGTCCGACCACAGGAAAAAGAGATTGGCATCCAACATCGAAAGTTCAACGCGTTGCCCCTGCCCCGACCGCTCCGCACGGAATAGCGCCGCAACCACAGCCTCAGCCGCTGTCAACGAAGTGATCTTGTCGCACACGAGGCTGTTCACTAACTCGGGTGTCCCGCCGGGTTGCAACGTGGCAAACCCAGATATCGCTTGGATTACCGCGTCATAGACACGCCGGTTCGCATAGGGGCCCGTCGGACCCACACCGTTGATCGATACATAAACAAGCTTCGGGTGATCGCGTTTGACGGTCTTGTAGTCGAGCCCGAGCCGCTCCATCACCCCGGGTCTGAAGTTTTCCATGACAACATCTGACTGCGCGATGATTTGCTTCGCAATCTTCACCCCCGCATCAGTACGGATGTCGATACACAGGGAACGCTTATTGCGATTAAGCGTGAAGTAAGCACTGCCCATGCCTTCCTGTTTCGGCAGAGCCCGACGCATGAGATCGCCCTTCGCCGGTTCAATTTTGATGACCTCTGCGCCTTGATCCGCCAGGATGGTGGAGGCGAGCGGCCCACTGTAAACGGCGGTAAAATCCGCAATGCGGATTCCGCTCAAAGGTCCTGTCGGATCACCATCGAATTCTACGCGTTGTGTCACTATCTACCTCGTGATAAAGGTGCGCTTAATCTTCTACTGCGTGCCCATCTGCGGCACACTTTCGTCAAGCGCCACCCAGGACTGCTTGGTGTCACACCAGGCGTGAAACTGTGGCGCAAACCCGGATGTATCGTCCATGGTCCCGGTCTTCAGGTAGACCATGTCAGGCTGGGCACCCAGGGCAGAATAAATAGGACTACCGCAAACATTGCAGAAGTATCGCTCTACCTGGTTGCCGCTTTTCGTATCGCCATCCTCGTACAACGTCGGCGTGCCGGTAGTGATCCGAAACCCAGACTTGGGAACCGCCGCAAGCGTTGAAAATGCAGAGCCCGCCTGACGCTGGCAGTTTTTGCAGTGGCAAACACCCATCACCCCAGGCGCTTCGTCCATCTCGTACTTAATCGCCCCGCACAAACATTGACCCGTTTCAGCCATAGTTCCTCTCCCTTTCTACTATCCCTTTCTACTATCCAATGACGGTACCCTACTCGCGCGATCCTTGCACCCTCACTCGATTCCTTTTGACCTGCTAAGATCAGTCCTCGCCTCAAACTGGATACGCACATGCCACTCCCCCCCGGGCCCATGCAGGTCATCCACAATTTTTTCAGCACAAAAGAAGAGGTCCTGGCAGACATTGCCAAACAAGATCTCTGGCCTACAACCTATGTTTCAAATCGCATGGATGAACTGCCACTGCACTGGCACGACGTCGACAATTGCGGTTACGTACTGGAAGGCTCCAGCTACGTGCTCAACGAAAACGGCGAGCGTGTACCCCTTGGACCCGGCGACAAACTGGTTATACCGGCGGGGGCGCTGCATGCAGAAGGCGAGGTCACTGAGCGCATGGTCTATATCGTGGGCATTCCCGAAGCGGCGAACCTGTTCGAACGACTTACCCTGTTAGACCCCGCTACAAGTCCAACACAAGAGGTCTAATCACCACTCACGCAATAAGGGTGGGAAACAATGCCAATTGGTCTGGTACCGCTTTTAACCGTTCTCTAATTGCCTGCTTCAACATTCGCCTGGGCCGCCGCAATACGTGCAACCGGTACACGGTATGGGCTGCAACTGACGTAGTCCAGGCCCTGCTCGTGGCAGAAGCGGATGGAACGTGGATCCCCACCGTGCTCCCCGCAGATGCCGTATTTGATACCCTTTTTCCTTGCACTGGACTCAGCGATGGCGACTTCCATCAGACGGCCGACCGCGCGCTGGTCCAGGGAAACAAACGGGTCCGTTTCGATCAGTTTTTCCGTCAGATAAGAGGGAATGAATTTACCCGCATCGTCCCGTGAGAATCCGTAGGTCATCTGTGTGAGGTCGTTGGTGCCGAAGCTCATAAACTCCACTTCGCTGGCCAGCCTGTCGGCGCCAAGGCAGGCGCGCGGGGTTTCCATCATCGTGCCGATCTTGTAAGAGATAGAAGCCGCCTTCTCCTGCAGCAACTGATGGATCTCCCGCTCGATAATTTCGTTAATAAGGCGAATCTCGCGCACGTTTACCACCAGCGGAATCATAATCTCGGGGAACGGACGATAACCCTGATCGCTGGCTTCTATGGCCGCGGCCATGATCGCCCGCACCTGCATTTCGGTTATTTCCGGGTGCACCACCGACAATCGGCACCCTCTGAATCCAAGCATTGGATTCACCTCACTCAGGTGTTCTGTGATCTCGCGTATCTTCTCCAGCGACTTGCCGACAGCGTCCGCCATGCTCTGCATTTCCGCCTCACCCTGGGGTAAAAACTCATGCAGTGGCGGGTCGAGCAGACGCACCGTTACCGGCAGGCCATCCATCGCCTTAAAGAGGCCCAACATATCCTCACGCTGAAATTCATAGAGTTTCGCCAGGCTTCGCTCTCGCTCTTCCTTGTCTTCCGCCAGAATCATCGCCCGCATCTCGCGGATGCGGTCAGCTTCGAAGAACATGTGCTCGGTACGACACAGACCAATCCCCTCGGCCCCCAGTTCGCGTGCCCTTCGCGCATCTTCTTCGGTATCCGCATTGGCGCGGACCTTCAAGCGCCGGTGTTTGTCCGCCCACGACAGCAGCACCTGAAAGTCCTCGCTGGAGCTGGCCTCTGTCTTGGGGATGTCGCCTAACATCACCTCTCCAGCCGTGCCGTCCAGGGTAATGACATCCCCGCGACTGATCACGACGCCGTCGCTGGTTGTGGCGGTGCCCGCAGCGTAGTCGATGGTCAGCGCGTTACACCCTGTAATTGCACACACACCCATACCCCGCGCCACAACAGCAGCGTGGGAGGTCATCCCTCCGAGCTCGGTAAGAATGCCTTCCGCAACTTTCATGCCGTGAATATCCTCCGGGGTGGTTTCCCGTCGGACGAGAATGACCTGGGTGCCGTCCTGAGAGACCTCCACCGCTTCATCGGCAGAAAACACCACCTGTCCGGTGGCACCTCCAGGGCTTGCCGGTAAACCGGTCGCAACCAGATCGGTTTTTGCCGCCGGGTCCACCATCGGATGGAGGAAGGCCTCCACGTGCTCCGGTGTCACCCTGAGCAACGCCTCTTTTTCATCTATGAGACCTTCGCGCACCATATCCACTGCGATCTTAACGCTCGCCCGACCCGTACGTTTGCCGCTCCGCGTCTGCAGAATGTAGAAGCGGCCTTCCTGGACCGTGAACTCTATGTCCTGCATGTCACGGTAGTGCTTTTCCAGCAGCGCCTGGGTTTCAAAGAGCTCGTTGAAAACTTCCGGCAGTTCTTTTTCCAGCGCCTCTATCGGCTCCGGCGTGCGGATGCCAGCCACCACATCTTCCCCCGCGGCATTAAACAGAAACTCGCCGAAGAAACGTCGCTCGCCGTTTGACGGATCGCGCGTAAAGGCAACCCCTGACCCCGACGTGTCACCAAAATTGCCAAAGACCATCGCCTGTACGTTGACCGCGGTGCCGAGATTCACAGAGATGTTGTTCATTTCTCGGTAAACATTCGCTCGGGGTGAGTGCCACGAAAGGAACACGGCTTCCACGGCCCTTTTAAGTTGCTCGAACGGGTCCTGTGGAAAGTCGGTGAGCGACTTAAACACCTCTATCACCGCCTGCCAGTCTTCCGCGCTTAACTCCACATCCAGGACCAGGTTGTTGGCGTGCTTGTACTCGGAGATGGCATCTTCAAACAGGTGTCCATCCACGCCGAGGACAACATCTGCAAACATCTGGATAAACCGACGATAGGAATCGTACGCAAAGCGCGGATTGCCAGTTTTTTTGGCCAGGCCCTCAACAATTTCGTCGTTTAAACCAAGATTCAGGATCGTATCCATCATGCCCGGCATGGATACCGGAGCGCCTGAGCGTACCGAGAAGAGGAGCGGGTTTTCTGGATCGCCGAAACGCGCGCCCATGCGTTTTTCAACAAGATCTAGAGCGACCCGATACTCCTGCTCCAGGAGGTTCGGCAGCGTGTTACCACGTTCGAAAAATTCATGACACGTCGGGGTAGTGATAACGAAGCCAAACGGCACCGGCAGACCGAGATTGGTCATCTCACACAGGTTTGCGCCCTTGCCACCGAGCAGTTCCTGGTCGTCCTTGCTGCCTTCGTTGAATAGATAGACCCGTTTCGCCATGCATCTCTCCCGTCCTTTAGCGGGAGATTACCGAAACTCGATGAGCCGGGACAGAGGCTCAAGGATCGAGGGTGATCACCACCAACTTGCCATTGGCCCAATCAGGCAGCCACGCAGGCGCCGTTGGACGCAGACGTGCAAAAATGTCGTCCACATAGGCCTGATCGTCCAGCACAACCTTGGCATGACCGGATAGTTCCTCTCCTCGAATCAGCATGGTGACGGGCGCGCCGTCGCCCCTGAACTCGCGCCACCAGAGGCCATCTATGCCCATGAAGACCAGCGGGTCTTCCTTCAAGTAGTTCACCGGGTACATCGTGCCGTCAGCCAGCGTTAAGAGCATGGAACGTTTCGCGCGATCGCCATCAGGGTTGTTACGAATGTCTTCAGCAACCTTGGCATTACGGTCGTCCAGCGTTGCAACCCGGTAGCCGATAAAAACACCCAGCACAAGGCACACGACGATGACAACCCACTTCAGAATACGCATGCTTTTTCTGTCCTCAGTCCCATTCCACCTGCAAAGCCGCGGGCCCTCTGAAGGTCATATTCGGCGAGAACGAGAGCGTCTGGTCCTCGACAAGACGTAAGCTCGGCAAACGTCTGGCAAGTGTTTCCATGGCGATTTGACCTTCCAGCCTGGCAAGGCGCGCACCCAGGCAGAAGTGGATGCCGTGCCCGAAAGAAACATGTTTGTTGGCGTTGTCGCGCGCCGGATCAAACTCCCCTGCACTATGGAACAGGTTTGGATCTCTGTTAGCCGAGCCGAGACTCACAAAAATGCGGGTACCTTTCGGAATAGTCACACCGGCGAGCTCCGTATCCTGGCGCGCAACCCGCCGCCAGCTGGTTTGCGGCGAGTCGAAGCGGAGCACTTCTTCCAGCACACCCGGGATACATGCGGGATCGTCCTGAAACGCCTGCCACTGCGCACGATCTGGCAACACGTTGATCAGTGTCAGGCCCAAGAAATTGCTGACAATCTCATGACCTGCAAAGGACAGCCCATACATGATGGATTCCACTTCGCGCAGGCTGAGCTCATCGGGATGTGCGCGATGCTGTTCGATCAGTTCTGATGTCAGATCGTCGGCAGGATTGTCACAACGCATCTGTACAAACTCGCGACAGTAGCGCCAGTAATTCAGCATGTTCTCAGCGATCTCAACCTGCTGGTTTTCAGTGGGTTGGCCCCAGGTGAACATCAGCCGGTTTGAGGTCCAATCGATGAGCTTTGCATCATCTTCCTCTGGAAAGCCGATGAAACGAAAGATCACCTGGCCGGGCAGCGGGTGGCCGAAGGCCGAGACAAAGTCGGCTGAGTTTCCGTTCGCAACCATGTCATCAATCAAACGCTCGGCGGTGGACTGTATGTAAGGCTCCAGAACCTTCATGCGCCGCGCATTAAAACCATCCCGGGTGAATTTGCGTATCCGGGTGTGGTCCGGCTGCTGGCAGTTGGACATGACCGCCTGTGGGTTGTAGTCCGGTGCGCCCATGACCTCGCGTGCAGCGTCGCAGATTGGAAATATGGGGTCCTGAACGTTCTCCGATGAATAAACTTCGTGGTTCTTCAGCACCTCCACCACATTTTCCATTCCGGTCACCACCAGGTGTTGCAGCTTCTCGGAGAAAAAAATGGGCGTGCCTTCACTGAGATCAGCCAGCTCCGGGTAGGGATCGTCCAGATAGTTTGCCGCGAAGGGCGTAAACGAACTGTTAAACGGACACCCCGAGGGTTCGGCTGCTGGCGGTGCGCTGATTTTATGATACGCGTCGGCTTCTGATTCGCTCATAACTGCTGTTCTGTTCACGATTTCCGGTAACTGTCTGCGCTTCTTTCTGCCCAGTCAAGCCACGCAGTCAGCTTGAGATTCCCTTACAATTCGGCGTGACAGAGTGCAGGTTGTGAGGGGGTTACAGCATGGCTTCGACAACACTCAGGACAGTGAACTGGGGCGTCATGATGTTTTTCGCGGTGGGCGTGGGTCTGTACGCGTTGGGATTTTTCTTCGTCGACCAGATTGGGGCAAAAGAGCTGAAAGCCCATTTTGCGACCATTCCAGTGATCGCGTACCTGCACATCATCCCTGGAGGTATCGCGCTTATTCTGGGCGCGTTCCAGTTCAACGAAGGTCTACGACGCAAGCGACCAGTGCTACACAGACGGATGGGGCAATTCTACGTGGCCGCTGTGGCTCTCGGGGGTATCGGCGGCGTCCTGCTCGCCTGGTACGCCACCCAACCACCGGCGACGCGCCTTGGATTTGGTTCCCTGGGCGTGCTGTGGCTTGTCAGCTGCTACTTCGCCTACACCCACGCGCGAGCCCGCAACTTCGACCAACACCGGGCCTGGATGATCAGATGTTATGCCCTGACGCTGGCGGCGGTTACGCTACGGCTACAGCTCCCCATCCTGCAGGCAGGTTTGGGATTGAGTTTTTTTGAGGCGTATCAAGTGGTCGCCTGGTTCTGCTGGGTGCCGAACCTCGTCATCGCTGAGTGGTTGGTCGTGAACCGACCCCGGGCGCGGGAGGTTGCAGCTTGAAGGCAATTATTGTCGGCGGCGGTATTGGCGGTCTGACAGCCGCCCTTTGCCTGGCACAAAAAGGTGTGGCGTGCGAGGTCTTCGAACAGGCCACCGATTTCGGTGAAATTGGCGCCGGTATTCAGCTGTCACCCAACTGCTCACGTGTATTGCATGCAGTTGGGCTGGAAGAGGCGCTGCGCGCGCATGCCTTCCTGCCTGAGGGCACTCAGTTCCGTGACTATAAATCGGGGGCAGTAATAGCAGAAAACCCCCTGGGCGAAATCGCCGAGCGGGAATTTGGCAGCCCCTACTACCACATCCACAGAGGCGATCTCCTGCGCGTGCTGGTAGAAGCCTGCGAGGCGAAACCGGAAATTTCACTCGCAACAAACGCACGTATTGAAACATTCAATCAGGATACCGATGGCGTAACCGGTACTGTTAACGGCCAGGCCTTTGCAGGAGATCTGTTGCTGGGTGCGGATGGCATCCACTCTGCAGTGCGAGGCCAACTATGGGGTCCAACGGCACCAACTTTCACCGGCAACGTCGCGTGGCGCGCCATGGTGCCGACGGCAAGTCTCCCCGAAGGGCTGATCCGCCCGATGTCTACTGCATGGTGGGGGCCCGGCAAACATTTTGTGCACTACTACGTCCGCCGCGGCGAATTCGTCAACTGCGTCTGCGTGGTGGAAAAAACAGGCTGGGAAGTTGAATCATGGACCCAACAAGGCGACTACGCCGAGCTGAAAAGCGATTTCGAAGGTTGGCATGCAGATATACATACGCTCATCGACAACGCGGACAGAGGGTCGCTGTTTAAGTGGGCGTTACACGATCGGCCACCCATGTCCGCCTGGGGCAAAGGCCGTGTGACATTGCTGGGTGATGCCTGTCATCCCACCCTCCCCTTTATGGCCCAAGGTGCCGCCATGGCAATCGAAGACGCCGCCGTGCTCGCCCTCTGTCTGGAGGCTGACAACAACGTATCGGCTGCCCTGCAGAACTATGAAGATCTGCGGCGCGAGCGCACTGCGCGCATACAACGCGGCTCGCGTAGAAACGCAACTGTGTTCCATATGTCCGGTGTTAAGGCATGGCTGCGAAACCGTGCGGCAAAACGGGCGGGAGCTAGCTCGATGGCGGGGCTCTTCGGCTACAACGCACTGGAAGTATTAAATTAGAGGAACTCTGTTATGGAAACGCTGAACGTCACACGAGTCGGTGGCATTGCAACTATCGAACTCGACCGACCCGATGCGCTGAACGCGCTGAATGGGCAGATGACCGACGACCTTACGGTGGCTTTCAACAAGGCAGCAGCGGATAACGATGTAAAAGTGGTTGTCCTGACGGGCGCCGGTAACGCGTTCTGGGCAGGCGCTGATCTCAAGGAGATGGGCGGCCGCACAGGTACGTACAAGTACACGTTTGCCGATATGTTGGATGCGATCATCGACTTTCCCAAACCATTTTTTGTTGCGGTTAACGGGGTGGGCGTAGGCATTGGCGCCACAATCTGCGGGCTGGCGGACTTTGTTTTCATGGCAGAAAGCGCACGTCTGCGTTGTCCCTTCTCCGCACTGGGTTTAACGGCTGAAGCTGCAAGCACAGAGACTTTCCCTCGTTTGATGGGACATCAGCGCGCAAGCTGGTTTTTACTCTCGGGGGAATGGATGAGCGCACAGGATTGCCTGGAAGCAGGTCTTGCCCTGCACGTCTCTCCAGATGAAGCTCTGCTGTCAGAGGTTATGGAAAAAGCACATGCCCTGGCTGCGCTGCCGTCGGCGAGTTTGATGCAGACCAAGGCGCTGTTGAAGGATCCTACTCGAGACTCACTGAAGGCTGCCGCAAAGGCCGAAAACAAAGGGCTTGCAGAACTGGCCGGGGGACCGGCCAACAAAGAGGCGTTGGCCGCGTTTGTGGAAAAACGCGACCCTGACTTTTCAAGCCTTTAGGCTGCTACAGAATGCCGGACTTGCGGTCACCCCAGTAGCGGTCTTTCAAAAGGCGCTTGTAGAGCTTGCCGGTTGGCAGGCGCGGCAACTCAGCTTCAAAGTCGATAGAGCGTGGACACTTGTGACGCGCCAGGTTTTCAAGACAAAACGCCATGAGACGCTCGGCCATCGCCTCGTCACCGGTTTCACCCTCCACCAACTGCACCACCGCTTTGACTTCTTCGCCCAGATCTTCGTTAGGCACGCCAAACACCGCAGCATCCATAACCTGGGGATGTGTAATTAAAAGATCTTCCGTCTCCTGCGGGTAAATGTTCACCCCGCCGGAAATAATCATGAACGTGGATCGGTCTGTCAGGTATAGATAACCATCTTCCACATACCCAACGTCACCCACAGTGCTCATCTGACCGTCAGATGACATCGCCTCACGGGTTTTCTCCTCGTTATTGAAATAGGAGAACTCGGAAGCCGTTTCAAACCAGATTTCGCCGGGCTCCCCCGGTGGTGACGGTTCACCGTCTTCGTCAAGGATATGAATCTCGCCGAGAATTACCTTGCCGACCGTGCCGCGGTGCGCCAACCACTCTTCCGTGTTACAGGCCGCAAATCCGAGCCCTTCGGTTGCGCCGTAATACTCGTGAATGATGGGTCCCCACCACTCGATCATGGTTTCTTTCACCGCGGCAGGACAAGGTGCTGCAGCATGAATGGCGATCTCAAGACTACTGAGATCTTTAGCAGCTCGGACCTCTTCCGGTAGCTTGAGCATGCGCGAGAACATGGTTGGGACCAGCTGGCTGTGGGTCACCTGATATTCGCTGACGAGATCCAGGAAACGTTCTGGGTCGAAGCGTTCCATCACCACAACCGTGCCGCCGCGACGAATGGTCAATCCGGTCGCTGCCTGCGGTGCCGAGTGATACAGCGGCGCTGGCGAGAGATAGATCATGTCATCCCGGTAATGCCAGAGCTGATCCAGAAAACCAAAAAGCGGCAGCTGCTCATCGGGGCCGTTCTCAGGTAATGGGCGCAATATACCCTTTGGTCGTCCCGTAGTACCGGAGGAGTAGAGCATCGATGTACCCAACTGCTCATCCGCTATCGGTGTGGTTGGCAACCCGGCCAGCGCATTTTCATAACTCAAGAAGCGCTCATCCTCATCCTGTCCACCCACCACCAACACCACCTCCACGTCAGGTGCGTCTTGAACGGCAGCTTTCGCAACAGCCAGTTTTTCGACTGTGGTGATCAGAACCTTGGATTCGCTGTTGGTGAGAATGTAGTTCAGCTCATCCGCCTGGAGATAGGAGTTAACGCAGGTGTAGTAGAGGCCTGAGCGTTCTCCAGCGCCGCAGGTCATCAGATACTCAGCGTTGTTCTCCATAAAAATGGAGTAATGGTCCATGCGCGCCAAGCCTCTTCCGCGCAGATAGTGGGCAAGCTGATTGGCCTGGGCCTCAAACTCTGCATAGCTTATCTGTTGTCCCGTGCTGGCCATGATAATGGCGGCGCGATCAGGATTCTGCGTTGCATATTTCCCGGGATACATCTTTCTTCCTTATGATTTCTTGTTCTGTGTGCACTAACCCGCCAGGGTGAAACCGGCGTAGTTGTTGGCGACCACTTCTTCACACTTTTCCAGATACACCGGAAACCCGCCCAGGTAGGAGAGCAGGACACGCGGTTTGCCTGGCACGTTTGCACCCATGTACCAGGAATCTGTGCCGGTAAAGAGCGAGGTATCTGCCACTTCAGCCACATGATCGACCCACTCTTTTTCAGCAGAGGGCTCAGCCTCGATTGTAGACAAGTTGGTCGACACGACGTGCTGAATCGCATCCGTGATCCACTCAACACTTTGTTCTATGGCCGTGAGGTTGTTTACAAAGGCAATAGGACTACCCGGGCCGGTGACAATGAAGAGGTTCGGAAACCCTGCAGCTGCCATGCCGAGATACAGCCGCGGTCCTTCAGCCCAGTGTTCGCTTAAACGCGCACCACCACGTCCTTGAATGTTCATTTTGTTCAAGGTGCCGGTCATGGCGTCAAATCCTGCCGCGACAATAAGCGTGTCGAACTCAAAGGTGCCCGTGCTGGTTGCCAGCCCTTCTGCACTGAACTGCTGAATGGGCGCGCTCTTGATATCCACCAGGTGTACATTGTCCCGGTTGTAGGTTTTGTAATAGTCCGTATCAACGCACAACCGTTTGGTGCCGATCGGGTACGACGGACACAGCAGATCTGCCGTTGCCGGGTCATCTACAACGGCACGAATTTTGTTTCTAACAAACTCTGCCACGTATTCGTTAGACCCGGGATCGGAAAGCTGATCATCAAATGCCAGCATGATGGCAAGTCCACCTTGTGCCCACTTCTCTTCAAGGAAAGCTTCCCGCTCCTCATCACCCAGATCGTGAGCGGAGGGATGCGACTCGCCAAAATCGGCGGCAGGAAAGCTCTCGTTGTTTCGCTTCCGCAGTTCGTCGTAATTCGCCTTAACGTCCGCAACGTATTCAGGATCGAGCGGCGCATTGTGTGCGGGAATGCAGTAGTTCGCAGTGCGCTGAAAAACGGTGACCGAGTCAGCCTGTTCGGCAACCAGCGGAATGGTCTGAATGGCGGAACTCCCCGTGCCGATCACCCCTACCCGTCTGCCAGTAAAATCCACCCCTTCCTGCGGCCAGCTGCTGGTATAGAAAACTTCACCCGCAAAGTCATCAAACCCCGGATAGTCAGGTTTTAACGGTGTAGACAGATTGCCCGTGGCAAAAACACAGAAGCGGGCTGAGTAAGTGGTGCCATCATCCGTGGTCACATGCCAACGCGAGGATGCGTCATCAAAAACTGCTGAAACCACCAACGTGTTGAACACGATGTCTTCACGCAGATCGAAACGATCGGTGACGTGGTTAATGTAGTTCAACAACTCGGGCTGAGTTGCGTACTTTTCCTGCCATTCCCATTCCTGCTGCAGGTCTTTGTCGAACTGGTAGGAGTAGTCGATGATGGTCACATCGCAGCGTGCACCTGGGTACCGGTTGTAATACCAGGTACCACCGACGCCGTCCGCCGCCTCCAACGCACGCGTTTGTAAGCCCATTTTTCGCAGGCGGTGCAATGCATACAAACCAGAAAACCCTGCACCGACAACCACAGCATCAAGCTCAGTGTGACTCACTCTTCCCCCCCCTTAAAAACCAACCAAAAGATACCAACCAAAAGCGCAGCAAATGACCCTAGGACAAGCCAGTTTTTGTGTCAACGCGGACAGGATTGGTCTAAACGTTCAGACGATCGCGGAGTTTGTAATAAGCAACGGCTGGCTCCAGGAACCAGGGTTTGCCTGTGTACAGTGGACGTGTTTTGAAGTTGATGTCAGCAAACGCGGTTGGCACCTCTTCACCACATATGCGGCGCCCGATGATGGAGCCACAGTAGCTCGCCAGGGAGACACCGGACCCGCAATAGCCCATAGCGTAGTGCACCCCATCGTGCTGCCCCACATGCGGAAGCGTGTCGAAGGTGTACGCAACAAATCCAAGCCATGAGTGGGAGATCTTGGCTGACTCAAGCTGGGGAAAGATCCGCGTCATGGCGGCATGCAGTTTGGGCGCACTCACACGGGGATTGGTTTCACTCAATGCCACACGCCCGCCAAACAACATTCGTTTGCGATCCGGGCACAAGCGGTAATAGAAAACGAGCTTGCGCGAGTCGCTCATCACGCGGTTATGCGGGGAGACTTCTGCGGCCACCCCATCGGACAAGGCTTCGGTTGCAATGATGTAGCTGCCGATAGGGATAACCCGACGTTGCAGCCAACGCGTGGCATTACCCGTGTACCCATTTGTCGCCACCGCAACCTGTCCAGCGCGTACATTCCCGCGCGCTGTGGTGACGAGATATCCAGACCCGCTGGGTTCGATTGAGATTACCGGGCATTGGCCAATGGTGATTGCACCTGCCGCCTGCACACGCGCAAGCAATTCCAGGTGGTATTTACCGGGGTCAAGCGATGCGTGATCGGGAAATACCGCACCGCCATGATAAAAGTCACTGCCGATCTCCGCACGTTGCTCACTGGGCGAGACCATGTGCCAGGCCTGCCCCACCTCGTCGGGTGTGGCGGCAAGACTCTTCGCCATCGCGTCGTAAGCCGCCTGGTTGTGAGCCCCGGAAAAGCGACCGCACCGCTGCCAGTTGCAGTCCATCGCCTCGGTTTGGATTACCTCTTCCAGGAAATCCAGCGCGGCGATGCCTTCCTGGAGGAGTCCGGTGGCAGTGTCCGGACCATAGGAACGCGCCAGATCGTCATAACTGCCCTTCACACTGGTAGACACCTGCCCGCCGTTGCGACTGCTGCAGCCGAACCCCAGCGAATCTGCATCCAGCACCAGCGTGCCCAGACCGGCACGCGAGGTTTGCAGTGCCGCGTGCAGACCGGTGTAGCCGCTGCCGATAACAAGCACGTCCACATCATCCGGAAGTTCAGTTTCAATCGGCTCAGGACGCGGTGCAGCATCCCACCAGAAGGGATCAGTCGAAAAGTTATCAGCAAAGAGCGCCGACACGTTGAGCGTTACCTAGTCGGCGCCGAAACAGACCACGCGCAATTCGACGCTGCGCCGGGCAGGCGAGGCCGGGTCTGCCTGAGGATTTGGAAAAGCACCATGCGGACAGCAACGACCTATCACCCGATCGCTGTCGTAGGTTTTGATGACCAGCACTTCGTCCGGAGTCATGCGGGGATAGTAGTACCAACGATGTCGATCTGAATACTTAACGCTGAACGTATCTATACCGATGTTGTACCAGCTGTAGTTGGGCGCACCGTAACCGTAGATAACGGTTTCAAAGAGATCTTGCGGTTCCACAGTGCGCGCATCACAGACACCAAGCGGGAAATCATCCACGACATCACTCAAGCCCCGCCAGAAGTTCAGGTTGACCACTCTGCCCGCGACATCGGGCGGCACTTCGTTGTGCACCCCCAGGTACTTCGCCCAGGTGGTGTTGTCGGTGTAGTCCATGTGCGCAAAATTGATATAGCCACCTCCGGCTTCAGCACCCGTCGCCACGGGTACACCATCAAGACCACCTCCGGTGATCTGACGACCAGGTTCGCGAATGAGATGGTCATAGGTAAACGCGTGGGATGCGCCGGTGATCTGCTTTGCGAGCTCGATACACTCTTTGTAGTACACCCGCATGACTTCTTCGTGATTGTTGAAGTCCGTCACCTGAGTTGGGGCACTGACAAGTTCGAAACCACTGGTGTCGAGACTATGGTCGCCACCTCGCGCATCACTCAACGTGACCGCACGAACGTCGCGCACAGACTGTGTCGGCTGCACCTCCCGCAGGTCCTGAACGACGGGATCATGCGTGGTAATGTCGCCACCGGCCGCCGGAAAAAAAGCGATATCGCTGGTTACCTGGGCGTTCATGCGTTCAGGTAATCCTCCACTCGTTTGTGCAGGTGACGCAGGCGCACTTCCTGGTAATTGCCAAGGGTCTGCCCGCCTTTGGCGCAGGCTTTGAAGCCGCGCGTTTGCGCATAGAGGTTATCGGTATCCTGATCGTAGACCACGCCGAGGCGGCCCAACTTCTCTTCTTTTGTATAGCTGTCCTCCACGTCGAGCACCATAGGTTCCGGCGGTGGTGGCGGCTCCTTCTCCGGGTGTTTCGGGCGAAGGAAATAGAGATCGAAGGTTGAGAAGTCCGGATCATCCGGATCGGGCCGGAAGCGATAGGCCATCGGCAGTGTCAGTCCCGGAAAGATGAAGAAGTTCGGGAACATGAAATACTCGATGGAATCGAGCGTAAGCGCGGTGGAGTAGTCTGAAAAGTCCTGGTCGTACTCTTCACCCAACTGCGCTTTCATAATGTCGGCATAGAGATCACGCGCGGTTTTACCTTCCGGCACGGTGGGACACTCCCCATCGATGGGACCTCGCCGTCCCCACATCTGCTCCATCAGCTCCTGCTCGGTCGGTTGCTCCGGCATGCGCGGATTCGGCGCACCGATGGTGTGGATGAAGCGATTGATGTTTTCGCCAAACACATCGTACGTGGTGATAGGTTCCGAAAACTCAGCGCCACCCGCGTGTGTCTCTTTAACGTGATAGGCCTCCATGAACGCTTCCTGCGCCGCCTTCCAATTCACTGGCAGGCGCTTTTGTATATGCGACTCGATGTATCGGTCTTCGATGTGGAAGTCTTTGAAGTGCTCCGGCAGCACGCCCATGAACTCTTCCAGAGGTGCTGCATCCGGATCAAAATTCACAAACACAAAGCCGCCCCACAACCCCACCGCAAGTTCCTTCAGGCGATGGCTCTCCGCATCCACATGCGGGAAGTCCCAATCCTCGGGCAGCTCTATCAATTCACCTTCCAGCGAATACACCCAGCCGTGGAAGGGGCAGCGGAAGTTATCGCAGAACCCGGAGGAACCCGCGTCTTTAAGAGCCGTACCCCGGTGCATGCAGGCGTTGTTGTAGGCCTTGATATCACCGCTGTTGGTGCGCGTTACTATCGCGGACAGGTAGCCGATATCGTAGACATGGAAATCACCCGCTTCAGGAATGTGCTCTTCGCGACACGCCATCTGCCAAACTTTGGGCCAGAGCTTGTCGAACTCCGCAGCCGCATACTCTTTGGACGTATACCTACTGTAGGGAATATCCGCATCGCCCATGTACTCATACGAGTACTCAAGAAACGCGGGCGGCGGCGGTGAGCTGTCCCGCAGGATGATCTCCTGGTAGGTAGGACCAGGCGCACGCGCCTCCCCCGGGGCAGATTTTTCTACTTCAGCCATTCCAAGTTCCTCTTTCGTCACGTTCCACCTACCCAAAGACTACTGCACCTGGCATACGCCCACCATACTTTCTATGATGGCCATGCATTAAATGAACGCCGGAGTCCCCATCCATGATACCCGTGTGCCGCGCCGATGAGCTTGATGACAACTCAAGCAAGGCCGTTGAGGCAGAGGGACACAACATTGTCCTCATCAAAACAAATGGCGAGATTTTTGCATTGGAAGATCGTTGCTCACACCAGGATACCCCCCTTTCAGGTGGTCGCGTGCGCAGGGGCTATATCGCGTGCCCGCTGCATGGGGTGATGTTTGATGTTAAGACGGGGAATCCAACGGGCACGTTGACGAAAAAGTGTGTGCGGACGTTCGATGTGGAGGTTCTTGACGGAATGGTGCACATCGAGGTCTAAACAGCCACGGCCAATTATGTCTCAATATACGAGCCAGGTGCTTGGAGCTCCCGTTTGTCCCCGCATCATTCACATTTAGAAGGATTTGGAAGACAGCTATTACGCAAAGTGTTTGGCGTGCGTCCCAGACTTGTCCCTAATATCGGTTAGTGCTATTTTTTTAGCATTGCATCAAAGTATGGCCCGCAAACATGCCTCGGATCTATTTGCTCCTGATATTGGTAAATCCCACGCCACTCTATGCAGAACAGACCAATCCGCTGGTCTCTGAGATAAACATTCCACCCGCAGCTGAACCTTTGATTCTCGACTTCCCGGCTATGAAAAATACGGAGTACATGCCACTTATTCCGGAGCCGCCTCCCGTTCCAACTTGGAGATGCGGAACGCGCGTAGACGATACTCCTAAGCCTCGTCCCTTCGCTACCTTACGGAAGGCAATGTTCGCGTACCATCACATTGACTACATTTTGGGTGGCAACCCATGGTCGTACACAATCAAGTTGCAGCTGCACTAGATCATACGACGCCTAACCTGCAGTTGAACCCGAGCGCCTATGCACCCGGCATTTTCGCTGACGCGTTCGTATTCCAATTAGATCCCTACGCTCACCGCAAACTCTGCTGGTTCACCTACGGCGTCGGGTTAATCTAGGGTTAGGCGTCATGAAACAGAATTACACCCAAGCAGAAAACGTCTTAACGGATTGCGTGAGCTCCTGTTTGGACAAACTTCTCAATCTAAAGGCGATCAAAATTCGAGACGTAGAGACCAGCGTGAAATACCAGGACCAAGTCACCGGCGTTATGGAGCAATACCACTCGAAATGGAACACGGCGATTTGATAACGCCTAGCGTGCTGTTCTTAGACGACCGGAACCAGGATATACCATGAATCAACTAATCGATGAGATAAAAACCTGGTTACCGAGCCACTTAAAGCAGTTTACGACCGCAGATGATATATCTCCCGAGAAATGGAACACTGGACCAAGCTTTAATACTTGTTCGATTGCTTGCTCTAACTGTGGCTCGGGGATATTTCGCCTAAGGTCTCACGTAACACGGAGGACAAAAGGCTGGTTTCGCAAACAAACAGTTACCGAAGTTAGTTCGCCTATATATCTCAATTGTTCCGACTGTAGTGCCGAGTATCTTTTATTCAATTCAGAATTACACGGCTGGATTGCGCAAGATCCGGACAGGGATAAACCCGACGTCAAACTCACCCGCCCTCCAAGCACAGAAGTTTGTGGTTCGTTCCTGATCACCTTTTCTTATCAGGGCGTTGAGAACTACGAAGATATCATCGAAGAAGGCTGTCAAAACCCGGAGGATTTTTTCGATACGTTTACCATTTACATACGCGACAATACAGATCAGGAATATGCACAACTTTGCACATTCGAGTGCGCTTAGATGAAACGCGTTGCGTGCATTTGGTTTCTGTCACTCCTGACAGCGTGCACCACGAACCCATGCATGCTAAATCCGGAGCAAGTCAATTCTCTTCAACTTCAACTTACCGAATTGAGCCCATGCAGCCTGATCGAAGAAACACCACGAGCATCTGACGCGATTGCTCCATTGTGCGTCGTGACCACAGAGTGGGACGTCGGGCGATGCGACTTAGCAATTGACGGTCGAGGTGAGTTAGTCTTTAACCGAGAGCCACTCACCGCAATTCAAGTTGTAGCGTGGCCTGCCCTTGAGGGCTATCTGCTAGAACTACGTAAACAGGGAGCGTTTAGTGATTACTTACCAGCCATGCCTAACGAGTAGATGGGTTGGAGCGGGCAGCAGCAGATTAACGTAGTGTCAGGCGGTGAGTGAAGTGGAGTCCGTACTGAAAATCACAGTAGTATGCCTGTTGGGATTTTGTTTTGTCTTTCTAGTGTTCTACCAACTCGCGGAGCTTTCAGAACCGTATATATCGCCGTTACTTACAATCACCGTCGGTTGGCTTTACTGGTGGTTGTACCCAACAAGACTGCTTTTCTTGAGCTCAGCAGTACTGTTCATAGTATCGTTATCAATCGGGCAGTTATTATGGGTAGGGACAGAACACACCTCCCTTTGGATTGCAGCCATCCTTAACACCATAGGAATTCTGGTCGTAATTGGTACCGCAGAACATGATCGACGCAATGGCCTAAGCAAACAGCCCCCCAACGAGTAGCTTGACCGGACCCGTAAACCGGTGTTTTGTTCCAGGTCCGTCATGCACGGACCGCTTAACAGAGTGCTAGGCATCTTACGATGCTGTCGAGACTGCAAAGCAGATTTAAGATACTACCAACTGCCATTCAACTTTTTGAATGTTCTCTATTAGCGTGCGTATTCCTCGCACTTACGTATCTGGTAGCCCCTGAATTCACTGACCTCTCCGCTACTCCACCGCTATCTGAAACACTCGTTGTCGCGCTCGTTGCGTTCATAATTCCAAGCCTTGTCGAGGAAGTCATCTTCCGCGGTATCTTGCTTCCCACCTTCAGTCCTTTTTGGCTTTCTTTGTCTCTTGTCTTGTACGTTCTCTGGCATCCGCTTGAAGCGCATCTGTTCTTCCCGGACGCGGTCAGCACCTTTACGGACCCAATGTTCCTGTCCCTTGTCGCAATCCTGGGATGTCTCTGCACGTTCGCCTATTTTCGTACTAAATCCATCTGGGCAAGCATCTACATTCATTGGTTGGTTGTTGTTGCTTGGAAGGCATCCGGAGGATTACGAGTTGTCTATTGAGGCGACATCCAACACGTTGTTTGGCGTCCTGAGTCCAATATGAGTCGCGCGTTGCTCATTCTGACTATTCTCGCTGCCATGGTTTTTGCAGTTCACTTCTACAGGATTTACTCATTACTCGAAGAAGCCTTCGCTGGCGCTAGATTAGGAGTAACATCGAAAGCGACGGTGCTTAAAGTAGTTGGACCTCCAGATAAAGTTACAAGCGGTGATACGTTTTATGATGGTAGGCCCCAATCACCGCTGCACCCCGACTGTGAAGAGATACACTGGTTCGAGTTACCAGTTTCGGTTCGCGTGGTTTCATTCTGTTTCGATTCAAACGATACGCTAGTACACAAGTACAATTGGGTATCATGGTGATGGCGGTTCGAACGAGCTTCTTGTTACTCTCAGGCATACAAGGATCGTTGTTTTCCAAGACACGTACAAATCAATGCAGTCTAAAAGAAGCCGCTTATGAACATCGTCGAAACGTTATTCGTCCAAACATTACTTCTTCATATAGCCCTTTGCGCAGTCTTTACTTACGTCGGTTATAGGCACCATGCCCCATTCGCTCGTGCAGAAAAGTGGTTCATCGGTATTTGTTGGCTTCTTCCAGGTGTTGGCCCTTTCGCCTTAGCGCTCTATTTCTTCTACTTTTTTGTTACCAAGCTGCTCCAGAAGTAGCCCAATCAATTTTGAAATTCGAGGCGATACTTCGAGAAGCAACAACACAATTGTCCAAGTACTGCCCTAGCGGAAGTACGACTCTGGCTGAGTGAACAATGAACCGGAACACATCGGCGGCAATGGCAAACACGATTCTATTCGCTTCAACGTTTGTCGCCTCGACGTTGCTGTTTTCAATCTACCTGGTGTTTTCGCGCTGGCCTGTTGTCTGGTTCATGGGGCACTCGGACATACTAGCTATGGCTGCATCGGCCTTGGTCCCCCTTGCGTACGCGTACCGCAAGGCGCAAAACAAATACATCTTTGTGGTCGTAGGCGTTGTGTATGTGGCAGTCTGTGCCGTCTGGCTTCAAATCTATGGGCTCTATTTTGTCTGCACGTTTTTCTCACACTGTCTGTAGAGCATTGTCCGCCAGGAAATATACAGCGTCCTGTTAACATATTATTGGGGGTTCAGTAACGATGGCAGACATTCAGGCATCGCCCTTTCTCTATCCCATACTCGCGCACATCGCTTGGATCGTTTTTATCTACACGTTGCTTACCGTTGTCAGAGCGCCTGACGCTTGGGGAATCGGCTTAAGGGCCGATGGAACAAACCCCATGTCTTCATATGAACCAAAGATCACCGCAAATTTGAGGAACCAGTTCGAGTGGCCAGTTGTTTTTTACTTGATATGTGTTTTTCTCGTTATCGAACAGAATACCGACTCTCTTCAGATCGGCCTTGCCTGGCTTTTATTGCTGGAAGGCTTCTACATAGCTATGTTCACATCTTTCTTAACAACATCCGCCTGCGTGGGATTGTATTCTCGATAAACTTCGTTGCCGTACTGGGCATGTGGGGAGTTTTCCTTGTTTGAATGTTCAACCCATCCAGAAAGCCGAACAACGAGCAGTTGGATAGTCTTGTATCTTCCAAATCAAAACGAATAGAGTCCTAGATTACGAAGGGTTAGGACACTATGCCGAAATTCCGAGGATCTAAAAGGTGAACAGAAAAACTTTGGTACACGCGAGTTTTTGGGGTGCGCAGATACTGATTCTCTCTGCATTCTTCCCGATTAACGATCCATTGATACTTAACATCGCTTTCCTTGGCGGCATGCTGTCTTTCTTCACATACATCATTGCCATCGGGCTCTACGCAAGTGAATTGAATCGTTCTGGCATCATATGGGGTGGGTTATCACTTTTGTTCTCCCCGATAGGGCCGTGGGTATCGTACATTGTCTCGTTCTTTGGCAAACAGCTTCCGCCGAAGCCATCATCCGAGCCCTAAAGATGGACTTGGAAGCAGTGAATCGCGTTAGGCTTCTAGAGATGGGAACACTCGCCAAGAAGCTAATCGCCTTGTTTATCGTCACTCAGCCATTAATTGCTGCAGCTCAGCTCAACTGGTTGGATGGAGTGTGGGTTCTTGATCCTGTTGAGACGCACAAACAAAACGACTCTCTTCCCGATGTCCTTTGGAAAACCGAACCCTTCTCCAAAACACTGATGACCGTGAAGGATGGCATGATGTCAGTAGTCATCGATTCAAAGGAGTCGACGATGAACTATACGTATTCCAATCAAGGCAACGTCACCACCGTATTTTTCGAGAACGGAAACACGGGCACATTGCAGCCAACGACAAATGGGTTCTGTCTCATACCTGCGATTTCGGAAAACGTCGATCCTGACACAAATTTGGTTTCCCTTTGTTTCCAACCGAAAACGGCTGGTGACAGTAGAGACGGCTGATGCGGGACTACACCCAAGCTTTGGCAACGCCTAAGTTAAACCCGGCTGCCCCCCAAGATCTCGTAAAGCCGTGAAGCACCCGCAGCGAATCATTCTCCTCTTCTCTTTCGCAGCAACTGCGGCTTTCGCCGATGATAACTCAGCTCAAAACATCTGCTCGGTGAAACCTGACCCAGATAGCCAGCGGCTTGATGCATATGCAGAGAAGCGCGAACTCATCGCAAACAATCTGCTCCTCAGCTTTTTCAGTTCCATCGCATACGAAGAGCGTGGTTTAGGCGAGTTCGCAATTCCTTCCCAATGGAAACGCCGCGACACGTCAATCGTAGACGCAAATACAGGGCTGTTTGCCGCCGTGTTTCTCAACGAATCCGACAAAGAAGTGGTTGTCGCAGTTCGAGGAACGGAATTCTGGTCGCTCAAAGACTGGACTCAAAACTTCTTCCCATCCTTGGGAGGTCAGGCAGATTTTGCTCGGACCGAGGTTGAGAAGATCATGGAAGAGTACGAAGGTTGGTCCATCAGCATAACCGGACATTCTTTGGGCGGTGGCCTTGCGCTTCAATTGAGCCACGAGTTATCAGGTGTAAACGCCATTGTATTCAACCCGTCGCCTAGAATTGGTGATTCGCGAAATGGCTATGGCAACTACCGGGTCGTGTTTCGCGAGTTGTATGAGCCTCTAGCTCCACTGCGCGGTAATCCCAGCCGACGCGATGACTCTGTAGAGGGCTGGCAACTTAAATACGAAGTGCTGCTGAATTTTTCAGATGGCTACGTCGGCTTCCGAGTGCTCCAACAACACAGCATGAGCGCTATGGCAGCGAACATGATGGTATTGTCCAAAGACTGGTCGAGCGAGGCTGCGATGTTATACACACTAAACTGTGGGTGACCACGGTAAAAATCGTGTCTGGCGTGCTAAAAACAGTACTCAAGGTAACCGGGGTGTTTGCTCTGATGGCTGCAATCGCAATCCCCTTTCGGCCGTACAGCCCTGACCGATCCATCAACAAAAAGCTATCCCATATCCTCAATACCTACTATGCGGATCAATCCGGTATCCCGAACCCTATACGCGTGGAACTTTCAGACCTGACAGATTTTGAGTGGGATACAGTTCACGTTATAGGCCACTACTCAGGTTGCTTCGAAGTATTAAAGGCTGTGGGTCCGTGGGTACATGCGTGCAAAGTGTTTGGACACGATTTCTACCACATATTGGTTTTTGAATTAGCGGGTTCAATTGTCGAGTACGCCCAGGTAGAGCGACTCCATCAAGCACCTGCAAAACTCGTGCGGTGCTTAACGGCGGTCAGCCAACACAGTGTTAGGCTTCAAAAATGACATTGGTTGCCGATCCTAACGCGCTCAATTCAGTTATCCTTTGGTACCAAGGACTATCTCTGTTTGGAAAAATTTTCTTCCCCCTCGCGGCCGTAGCGGCATCCGTCGTCTTAATCGTTTTGGTGAAGTTTTTGTATCGCGCGGTTCAGAGCATCAGAAGATTCGTACGTCGCAAGCTTATTCCCAAGAGCATCGATTTACGCCTAAATCGGGATTTGGCTCCTAGAACCAAAGTAGAACCTTCTGTTGATCAGGGGGCTGAACAGGCAGACGATCCCAAATACGGAAAGAATCTGAAAGAAAGGATTGAGCGGATGCGGCAAGAGTCACCGTTCAAGCCACAAAATGAAAACGACGCCTAACTTCGCTCCATTAACTGAAACTCGCTGGCTAATGTACCGCGCGGAACAAACATAATGTCAGGGGCTGCCCCCTACTCATTCGTCATATTCAGTACTGCCTTCGTGTTGCAATTGCCCGTTTGACTGGCGCAAACTCATACCGAGCTTTACGACCGCGGGTGTTTGATGGTTAGCGTCGTTAGAACCTCAACTCTAGTGTCAGGAGTCGCCCTACTCCTCTCGGTGCCGATCGTGCATCCCAACGACTCCAAGTTTGCTAAATACCCACCCGAGGATGTGCTACGTGCCGCCACCAATCTACGCGGGACACGCCCCACCGACGTAATGGCACTTCTCAGATTAGGGATAGACAACTGGTCCGAAGAACACAGGGAGTCGATTGTCGAAGCCTGTAATGAGCTTGGTTCACTCATCTTGTACCACACACCCGAGCAACTCGAAGAATTGTATCCGCCGCGATGTTTGAACTTCCAAACTCACTACGACCCGCTGAATCGCGAAGCGCTACCGATCTTTAAGGTAGCGCCCATACTTACGCCCAACGTCCAAAACGGCGTAGTGGAGCTCGAATACACCGTCACGGTCGAAGGCAAAGTGGAAGACGTAGTTGTCACTTCATCTACTCATAGAGCGCTGAACAAAAGATCCATTGCAGCCGCCAAGAAGGGCCGTTACAAACCCAAACTGGTAAACGGCGTTCCTCAAGCTTCAAGAGTAGAAATGAGAATACGGTTGAACCCAGGAGACGAGGAAGAGTGACCCGGCCGTCTATCCGCTCGCTTTTACCCCCACATACGCCACCAGGTTTCTAAACAACGTGTACCCCGACCCGAAATTAATCACTCGATTTGCACCCAGCTGCTGGTGATGTCATCGCCAGCATGATTCTTTATCCCGGTATTCTGGCACTTATATTCCTTATCGGCGCGTTTGGCGAGCGAGACTAAGCCGCTATCAGCCAAGCAGGGGCAGATCAATTTTTTGAGGTAATGCCCAAAACTACCTCAAAGGTTATTGATTCAATGTTTGATAAGCAGAGAATGCCCTCATGAAAAACCTTGTTGCCTCCCTGTTTATCATTCCCGGCTTGATCAACTTTGCTCCCATCGTTGGCGCGCTTTCCAATGAAAACATTTCGCGCTTATATCAGATCGAAGATCTATCACCGGATGTCGCCCTGCTACTTCGCCACCGGGCTTTTTTGTTCGGAATAGTAGGGGTTCTTCTTATTTGTTCAGCGTTTCAAATGAACCTGCGCACTCCCGCAACTTTGGCGGCGCTGGTGAGCATGGTCTCTTTTACGGTTCTTGTCTTCGTATTAGAAACGAGTAATCCTAATCTCATCCGGGTGGCGTGGATCGATATCGTTGCAACCGTCGTGCTCCTTTTCGGCTACTTTCTGCATATACGGCTCAAGTAAATGTGCACAGCATTTGTCAGGCGACTGACGTGCGAGCCAAGAAATTTTTGCTGCATCTCACCTCCGGCGCGCTGATAGCCTTTGCGCTTCTGCTCTTCGTCTCATTCGCTGTCGCTGACGTTTGGTATCGAGAAGGCACCTACTATTCAGCCTTTTTAAGTACGGCGCTCTTCCTGGCGGCCATCGGCGCGATCATAACGAACCGACGCCTGCTGGCCGGTACCCCCATACGCAGGCTCCATGCAATCGGTATTCCCCTCGCCTTTCCTCTAACAACAGGACTCTTACTTCGCGAATCCACAACGACGGATATCCTTGATGGTGTTATCGTTTTGGCTCCGATCTTCCTGGCAGCTGTTGGGTATAGTTTTGCAATCCTTCGAATTCAAGCGCACGACGTCTAACGCGAAGTTGAACCTGACTACCCGCTCGTTCATCCGGTCCCGCCCTTTGCACGTGTGTTCATCAGTTTGGTGCGAGCAATGTGTGACCTTCTAACCTACGCAATGCCTGAAGAGGCGGCTGAACCAATACAGTCGTTTCTAATCGAATCTCTGGGCGAACGTATTTACGTCACACCCTTCGTAAACGAAGGTTCGGGGCACGCCTATGAAGCAAAACTAAAGGAATTCAGCATCACGAATGGCCACTGCTCCTGTGGCCTCGTGTATGAAGGGAGCCCCAAGAAAGACCAGGAGCGAGCGCTCGAAAGAAAGATCGCAAACTATAGAAAGCGAGGCTGGAGCGACACAAAAATAGATCGTGCGATCGCCGATCATACGCGAACTTCGAGAAAGCCAAGATTCGGAAAAACGCCTATCCTCGAAGACATTGCTAAGTTTTTGGAAGCGGAACATCGAAGATGTGGCTATCTGGAATTCATCTCACACTTCCACAGCGGACTGTTCAGTAGGGAGCAGTTTGCAACACAAACTGTTTCCGTCGCTTCCATCTCTGATATACAGAACTCCGAGTTTCATAGAGATACTCGCTATGTTCTTAAAGAGAACGATGCTTAGCGGCAGTCAAATAGTGATCGGTATCTAGACAAGATGCTTCGCGAGATCCTAAGCACCTCAGATCAAATCCTTAGAGGCAATTCCTTCTCTTACTGGCAACCTCTGTTCGTTCCGTGGCTCGTTTTCTTCGCGGTTGATGTTGCCTTTGTTTATCTGTTCCCTGAGCGCGTGATTCTGCAAACCTTCGTAGGTGCTTTGATACTCACACAGGTGTTCGTCCTTACCCACCGCATCATCCTCATCGGTCCGAACGCGGTTCATCCCTGGGGTTTGTCCAAGTGGGGCAAAAAGGAAATTCATTTTTTGGCTTACATGTTGGTTTTGGAAGCAGCGATACCGCTATCAGCAGCTCCATTGTTGCTCATGCAGTTACCCTGGCCTATCTACATCACGTACACACTGTTCTTCATCACGTTCATCGTTTCACTCGTCGTGGTTATACGATGTTCACCCGTGCTCCCCGCAACCGCTGTTGAGGATTACATTTTTTTGTCCGGTGCATGGCGGCTGACCAAAGAGCACACGACAACTATGCTCGTTGTCGTGCTCATACTTCCTATAATTGCAGCGCTACCCTCACTCTTTCTTTCCCCGTTTCAATGGGAACACTACTGGCTGCTCCAGTCGCTGTGGTACCCCGTGGCAATGTCAATCTGTGCGTTAGTATTGTCCGTGTCATACAAACTACTAACCGAGCGATCAGCATCGACGACCGGCAACGGAGAATCCCCGATTTCACAGATAAACAGTGATCAACAGAAGCAACTCACCCTGTTGTACGACGCGTTCAATCGACGGGATTTAGACGCGATTTTTTCGCACTTCTCGGATGAGATTGATTGGCCAAATGGTATGGAAGGTGGACGAGTTCTTGGCATCGCTGGCGTACGCGACTACTGGCTTAGACAGTGGGGTCAGATCAGCTCAACTGTTGAACCTCAATCCTTTTCAGCGTCACCCGTAGGGATAACGATCAAAGTGCACCAGGTTGTTCGTGATCTGGAAGGTAGTGTTCTCTCCGATTCCAACGTGTGGCACACCTTCACTTTTCGAGAAGACAAAATCGTCCGTATGGACATCACGACTGAAGGTGACGAATAAGCTGCAATCAAGTCACTACCTTATGGCGAAGTTCTCTACACAAAGATACGAAGTGCTCGACTCTCTCCTTGCACCGCCAGAGCTGTCCGCACTGCGCGAACTGCTAAGCGCCTTTCCGCAATCAACTCGAAGAGTCTTAGAAAACCGACACGTATCGCAACTCGCGCACCCTGCGTGACCGCGCCACCCAACTAGAACGACTGATACCCGTCCAAGCCACCTTCTTCCTGAAGACTGCAGAGAAAAACTGGTTTGTGGCGCCGCACCAGGATCTGGTGATCCCTGTTATGGCCCATCATGCAAAACCCGGATGGCGGAACCCCACTGTCAAAGACGGCATTCCATTCATTGAGCCTCCTGAATCCATTCTTGAGCCTTGCGTAGCGCTCAGAATTCAGCTCGACCAGCCCCAACGGGGTGACCTCCGATTGTTCATCGACGATCGTGAGATAGAACCTGAGGTTGGTCTTGGGAGCGCACTATTGATGAGCCCGCTCCTGTTCCACGCTTCAAGCAAGCTTGGCCCCACTCAATCACGTCGTGGCGTGCTGCACATTCTCTATGGCCCGGCTGAGTTACCGGAACCATTCCATTGGTATGGCTATGCCGCTTAACATGGAGCCGGAATTTAAACCTTGACTTCGTCACGCTGTGTGCGCCGAATTTGGAAGTGATCAGATGAACTGGACAGATACAGCCGCGACCTCCAAACGCTTTGTCGACAACGTTTGACGCGCCTTTGAAGCAGGATTTTTATGGACAACAAATCAAATCGGCGCAAAGTCCTGGGACTCGCAACTGCATTTATGGGCGGCATAGGCGTCACGCTGGCCGCAACGCCATTCATTCGCTCCTTGATGCCTGCGGCTGATAAACGCTTACACCACCACAAAACTGATATAACCAAACTACAACCGGGTCAGATACTTGCGGTTACCAGTTGGGGACGGCTTGTGTATGTGCTGAAACGGTCTGATTCCATGCTGCAATCGTTACAAGCCGGATCGTGGGACTATGCCGACATCAATTCCGACAAATCGATACAACCAGAAGGCATGAAAAACTGGCATCGATCCACACACCCGGATTTATTGGTCGTGAACGCCCAGTGCACTCACCTGGGTTGCGACGTTGGCTACATTCCACCAAATCAGGATACCAACCGCGCGTTAGGAACTGAGGGATCGTTCTTCTGTCCGTGTCATGGCAGCGTTTTCGATTTGTCGGGGAGGGTTGGCGTTGAATATCCAGCCCAGAAAAACCTGGAAATTCCCGAGTACGAAGTTAACGACGAAGAACTCACAATATTTCATCCGTATTATCCTCCGAGCTGACGTTACGCCGTCAGGTTTGGTATCCAACTGGTAAAGTAAATCGCCATGCAAGAAGCAACCGAATGTTTACGCGATTACCTCGCTGTTTTAGCTCGTGTCGAAACAACCACCGTGGAAGAACGGTTTTCTGGGCTTTGGCGATGGGCATCTTTCACTTTTGTATGTTATTGATTTCTATCGAGTTTCCGGAGCAGACCCCTTGACCTCGGACCATCGCGCAGAAAAGCGAGCCAAACTCCTGCGCGCGAAGTTTTTGTTTATCGTGTTCGTATTTTGCGTTGCGGGCCTTTTCGTCGCTTTAGGTGGGGGACCCAGCTGAATGTCACTGTGCGAATTCATCATGGTACCCAACCGCGATTGGGTACACGGTTTGTTCTTATGCATGGGGGCAGCGCTTGTGATCTTTGACATCGCCATGGGCGGCGCTCAGGTCTCCTGAACGCATGCAGCGCGTTGTTCTAACCGGCGGGCCCGGGGCGGGCAAAACCGCCGTACTCCAGGCACTGGCCGCGAAAGGTTACGCCACCGGGGAAGATGCTCCTCGCTCGATCATCCGCGAACGTAAAGACGCGGGACTTTCGCCACGGCCTGACGAACTGAGTTTTGCCGAGGAGATTTTCCAACGAGAAGTTGACGCTTATCGGTCCACCTCCCAATCGCCCACCTTTTTTGAACGCGGCGTGGTGGATGCCGCAGGTTTTCTCTACAGCGCTGGAGGTCTCGACGATGATGAGGTTGCCCGTTTGATCGCCGACTATCCGTATGAAGAGATTTTTATCTTCCCTCCCTGGGAGGACATATACTGCACCGACGAGGAACGCGATCAGACGTTTGAACATGCTCTGGCTGTTTACGACAGCACACTCAACCTGTACCAGAGAGTCGGCTACCACCCGATTGAAGTTCCCCTACTCAGCGTCACCAACCGCACAAGGTTTGTGTTAGATACGCTGGCTGCCAAACACGGTTCACCAACGGGATAGTTCACATGCACGATCAATCGCCCCCTGCAGGGTTTGAACTGGACGATCCTTTCGACAACGTTTACGGCAAGGCAGACAGCTGGTATCAGCTGGTAGGTCCACTCTACCGCGCAACTGACAACCCACCAGGTCGCGTGCAGCTGTGTTTCTACAGCGAGCGGCGCTATATCAGTTCCATGAATCGAGTACACGGGGGCAAGATGTCCTCGTTTATGGATTATGTTCTCTTTGGCGCTGCAGCCTCCTCATGGGAGGGTACACGCCTTGCGACTGTTTCCCTGAATCTCAATTTTGTCAGTGCCTGCCCGCCGGACGTATGGGTTGTCGGCACTGGGGAAGTGATTCGCAGCGGCAAAAAGATGGCATTTGTCAGTGGTGAAGCTCGCGCCGAAGGTCGTGTTATCGTACACGCAACCGGCACATTCAGTGGTTCGTGAACAATGATAAGGACTCCATTTACCCAGCATTTCGTTAGACTCTTCGGTCTGTTGTGTATCAGTCTCATCGCTTACGGAGGGAAAGCCGAGATGACCGAGGGCAAAACCTCTGAAGCCGGAAATCCAATTCTTCGGCATCAGTCCGCAGCAGAACAAGATCCACACGATGTTGCGCATACGAGAAACCTGGAAGATGTGGAAGCCCATATCGAAAAGCACATTGGCCCTATCGAGTCGGTCTTCCATGAAATTGTCTCTGACGTAGTTCACCTCGACATCCTCTACATCAAACCCGCGCCAGACAGGCCTTACCATGTACTTGTAACCAGCGGGATGAGCGACCTGGCTATGACCGTCCCCGAGGAAATGCGAGCATTCGATCGTGCTGAGCTGATGATAGCGCTGCCAGAGGATTGGCCGATCAACGAACAAGCATTCCAGGATGAAGCCAACTACTGGCCAATTCGATGGTTGAAAATCGTAGGGCGGTTGCCACACGAATACGAAACTTGGATTGGCTACGGTCATACCATACCCAACGGCGACCCGGCGGAACCTATCAGCGATACGCAGTTTGTGGGTGTGATGGTGATGCCCCCATTGTGGCTGGGCAACGACTTCTTTCAGTTAGAGGCGGCAAGCGGGGATACCGTCTCATTTTATGAACTGGTCCCACTGTACGATGAAGAAATGAACTTTAAGCTCCGCCAAGGTGCAGATGCGCTGCAGGAGAAGTTTGCGGACAAAGAAATCGGCTACGCTGTGAATGTCGATCGACCCAACGTCGCCAAAAAGAGAAGCTGGTTTGGCCGCTGAGCTGCCCGCTTAAGCAACCCAACGTTTAAGATAAGGCGAATGGACCGTAAAACAGCTAACAGGCTCGCTGACGAACTCATCAGCGCAGAACAGACCTCTCCCGACAAAAGCCATCGAAGGGACGACACGCCGGTCAGAGCAGAAGTTGGTCTTGGGCATTTTGCGACACCGGTGCTGTTGAGCGCTGCACTTACCTGGATTGCCCTCGCCTCGGGTGCTTCAGGTTTCCTTGCGGTTGTTATTGGCGCATCTATCGGCATGGGCTGCAGTTATCTTGTGCTAAAGCGAGCCGCGCAGTAGCAATGTCGGAGCTGCAGACAGCCAAGTGCCACTGCGGCACAGTGACCCTCACGTTGGCCAGAGCACCGCAGGAGATATTCGAGTGCAACTGTTCCATCTGTCGCAGACTGGGTGTGTTGTGGGCCTACTACCATTGCGACGATGTTGAGATATCCGAAAAACAAACGACAAATATTTACGTATGGAACCAGAAGATACTTGAGTTTCATTCGTGCCCAGTCTGCGGTTGCACCACTCACTGGATTGCCGTCGATAAATCGTTCAAGGAAAAAATGGGCGTGAACGCCCGCCTGATTGATGGCCTTGGCCGTCACAACACAACGCTTGAGTACGTCGATCACGGCGACTTAGACCGATATTGGACCCGCGACTGACGCTCGATATTGCCCCAATGCCAACAACCTTCACCCTTCGACCGGCTAACTTCGACGACATTGATACCATGATGGCAATCGGCCACGAGGGACTGCGCCCACATATCGAGGTGTTCAAAACGTGGGACGACGGCGAGGAGAAAGCGGGTTTTCGCCAGCACTTTGTCCCTGAACAAATTGAGATCATTCAGGCAAGTGGTGCCGATATCGGCTACATCAAAATCGAACATCGAGGCGATCACCACTACATCGATGGTATCTACATCGCAAAGGCGTATCGGGGCACCGGTATCGGCACGCAGGTGCTTAAGGCAAAACTTCAAGAATTGTCCGATCTGCCCACCAGGTTGCGTGTTTATAAAACCAACCCAGCCCAACACTTGTATGCCCGGCTTGGTTTTAATGAGGTCAGCTCTACCGATGAAGCCTTGATCATGGAATACCCGCCCAACAACGGCTGACTCAACCAGCGGACAACGATTCACAATGTTAGAGGCCACACCGTTCTGGATGATCCCCACCGGCATTACAATCTGGATGGCTGTCTGGGTGTATCTCGACTATCACAATGGTGACACCCTCACCATGCAGATGCGCTTGATCGGCGCCCTGTTATTTGCGGGGGCCTGCTGGCTTATCTGGTACCTGATGGACGGTGTGCGATACTTCTACTGAAATCGCACCTGGCAGTGGAGCTTCATTCATGTCCATCCGGTTTCCTGAGCAGTTTCCCGCCCTCAGCTCCGAGCGACTGCTGCTGCGGGAACTTGAACCAGCTGACATCCCAGCGTGGTTTAAACGCGCCTCGGACCCTGATGCTGCCCTTCTATCAGGAGACCCCATCCCCGAGGACGTGGAGGTTGTGCGAGAGTGGTTTGAGTTGCACCTTAAACGATTCAGAGATCAGCTAAGTATCCGCTGGGCAATTGTGCCCACCGACGAAAGCACAAGCGTCGGCTCCATAGGCATCACCAACCTTAAAACTGGTGCCGAAGCCACCGCCGAATTGGGCGCGGTGATCACCCGCGCCTACTGGAACAAAGGCTTGGCCACGGAAGCGGCGGAGCGGGTTATCGACTACTGTTTCTCCGAGTTAGGTCTTCGGACCCTACGTGCAGACGCCATTGAATTTAACGGCGCTTCGCGGCGTGTACTCGAAAAACTGGGCTTCACGGAAATGGGTGTAATCGATGACTACGAACGAGCCGGTGACAAAACCTACGTGGGCTATCTATACGAACTGAAACGCTAACGCGCACCAAAATATGCTAACATCGTCGGGTTCGATTCGTTCTTAAGGAAGTTCAATCCATGTTGCAGGTGGAACCCTCAGGGCAGGCGTGTGGCGCGATGGTCACGGGTGTGGATCTTTCACAACCCCTTTCAGAAGCGGTGGTTCGGGAAATGCGCGACGCCTGGCTGGAACATCACGTTGTGTGTTATCCAGACCAGCACCTGAACGACGCGGACCTGGTCAGAATTACTCAGGCTTTTGGTGAGGTGGGCGACGATCCGTTTTTCGAATCAATCTCCCCGGACAATCCTGTCTTTGCACTGACACGTCGAGCAGATGAGCAGGCCCCCGTATTCGCCGAGAACTGGCACAGCGACTGGAGCTTCAAGCAGTATCCGCCCATTGGTTCCTGTCTCTACAGCATCGAGATTCCACCGGTGGGTGGCGACACAGGTTTTGCCAACCAGCATTTAGCCGCAGCAAATCTGCCAGTGCATCTGCGTGAAAAACTTGCTGGCAAACGCGGCATCCACAGCGCCGCCCTCGCCTACGCACCGGATGGGACATACGGCGAACACGATCACGAATCTGACCGCAGCATGAAAATCATCACCAACGACAGCGCTCGTGACAAGTTTGTTCACGACATCATTGCAGCGCATCCGGAAAACGGCAAAGAAACCATTTTCAGCACCTATGGTTACATCATGGGTATTGAAGGTATGGACCAGGAAGAAGCGGCGGCGCTACTGATCGAGCTTTACCACCACCAATGTAAGGAAGAGTTCCAGTACCGACACAAGTGGTCTGAAAACATGTTTGTCATGTGGGATAACCGCTCAGTTTTGCACCGAGCTTATGGTGGATACGATGGCTACGCACGCGAACTCCATCGCACCACCATAGCGGGCTCTCAAGAATTCTCTATTTCCTGAGAACCGCCTGTGCTGTTAACTAAGAGCCGGTCCAGTTAGGTGCGCGCTTCTCGGCAAACGCAACCGGTCCTTCTTTAGCATCGTTAGAGCTGAACACCGTCTTCTGCAGGGGCTTTTGCAATTCCCATAGTGCTGCTTCGTCATAACCCTGAGCAGCAGCTCGCACCAGTTGCTTGGAGGCGGATACGGCCAGAGGCGCATTCTCGGCAATCCGCTCTGCCCACTTCACAGCAGCTTCCAGCGCGCCACCCTGTTCGGTGACTTCAGACAGCATGCCAGCAGCCATCGCTTCGTCTGCGGTTATCGGCTCACCGGTAATCGCCATTTCCATAGCCTTGGTATAACCCACGCGGGCAGGCAAACGGAAAACGCCACCCGCAGCAGCGAAGAGTCCAACCTTCACTTCACGGATACCGATTTTTGAGTTGCTGCTCGCCACCAACAAGTCGCAGGTGAGCGCAATTTCACATCCGCCGGCCAATGCATACCCATCGATGGCAGCGATCAGCGGTTTGTTACAGCCTGACGTAATAAATTCATTGAGCGGGCCAATGTCTTCGCCACGGGCGAAGGCCTTGAGATCCATTCCAGCGCAGAAAGCGCGACCGGCGCCGGTAATCACACCCGCGGTAAGCGAATCATCCGCATCCAGGGCTTGCACCGCGTCCAGAAGGCCTCGAGACAATGCACCGTTGATAGCGTTCATCGCCTCTGGACGATTCAGCGTGATGATCATGACCCGATCACGACGCTCTACCAATACCGCTTCTTCAGCTGCTTCACTCATTCCTGTCCCCTCTTTCGGTTAAATAGTTTCGGTTAGTTAATTAATATTGTTGAGTTAACCCGACCATCATATCAGTCCTCGATGTAGGCAATAAATGATGCACGCGCAGAATCACCCTGCCCCACGTGCGTATGCCGTGCGGGCCGGGATGCAGGATCGGGAAATTTCTCCACCCAGATTGGATCGAGCACCCCTTTGTCTGCCGTCGGCGTCCAGAATTCCATTTTGGCGACGTGTGACCAATCACCGCCCGCGGCTTCCAGCATTAAACCCACATGACGGAATATGTTTTTGTATTGATCCTCAATCGACTCAGGGGCATCGCGTGTCCCGGGATTGAAGGGGGTGATCACGCTCGAGACCAGCAGAGGGCCAATACGTGACGCTGCTGGAATAGCTGTCTTATGGCTTAAGCCTTCTATCTCAATACTGCGCCGGTTGCTCATTCCTGCTCCCGTTTTGCTTGCTCAGCACGCCACGCCTCAAACTCCGGCATGCGCTCTTCGGACAACGGAAAGAGTCCAACGGTGGACTCGCCTGCCGCTACACGCTCCAGTGCAAAGGTTTCTCGCTCTTCCTGAACCAGCGCATCGGCCACCACTTCTTCCACCAGGTCTATAGGGATAACAACAACCCCTTCCCCGTCACCCGCAACAACATCGCCAGGCACTACAAAAACGCCTGCACATGTGATCGGCTCGTCAATTGAAAAAGGCATGTGTCGCCGACCCAACACAGCGCCGTGGGACGCCAAGTGATACACCGGTTGGCCAATGTCCTCTATCGCCGGTGTATCGCGCAACGCGCCATCGGTGACTATGCCGCGCCCGCCCAGTGCAAAGTGACGCGTTGCCAGGATGTCGCCAATGGTGGCTGCGTCCGGGACCCCGCGTGCCTCCATCACCAGCACATCGCCCGGTTGCGTATCTTCCACCAGCCGTTTCTGGGCGTTCAGACCTTTTTGGTATTGCGCTTGAACATCCTCTCGCAGCGCCACATAGCGCAACGTACGCGCACGACCTACCATTCGCATGCCAGGTTGAAGCGGCTTCAACCCCGGCAGAAAGCTGGTCATGATGCCGCGCAGCTGCAACTGGTGTGTCAGCGTGGCAACGCCCAGACTGTTGATTGCAGATTCCAGCTCAGGTGTGAGCACGTTGGGTACTTCGTCGGTCATGTTATTCGTCTTACCTTTGTTTTTTATGAGGTCTTTCCGGGGCCATCGTAACTGCGCAGTTCCTCAAACCAACCCGATCCTCGGATGGCCATGGGGATGTTGCCACCAAACTTTTCCATCGTCGCGGTGTGATGCGCACGCCCTGGCCACGCATCCGCGTTCGCCTGCCACTCGTTCAACACGCGCTCCGCTTCCTCGTAGCTGTCCGCTTCCACTTCGTACACCGACAGATATTTCGATGGACACTCAATGTCCAGGTGCGGCCCTGACAGTTTGAACACCCGACCCCGCACAAAGTTCGGGCAATGGGTTGTATCTTCAATGTGCTGGTCGATAAACCATTCATCAAATGCGGCCTGGCCGGATTCGTCCAGCGGCTCGCAAAGTCCAATCAGCATATAACTCGGCATAGTCTCTCCCCGTTGAGTGATCGCTCGATTGCCCGTAGTCTAATTGAAATGTCCGAATTCGACTAAGCGGTGACCACACCTCTCAAGCGCTCAACTCTCCTCCCCTACGGACTACCGGAATACGCTCTGTTTCTCGGCATTATTCCTATTGCGCTGTACCTGCCGTTTGTTTATTCCAAAGACTTAGGTCTGGAGCTTGCGGATATCGGGCTCATTCTCATGCTATCCCGCATCAGCGATGTCATAACAGACCCGTTAATCGGCTACTTATCAGATCGAACCAAAACACCGTTTGGCAAGCGCAAGCCATGGATTGCTGCGGGTGCTGTCGTGATGATGGTTTCCTCATACATCCTCTTCAACCCAGGTACGCTTGGTTTGACCGTAGACAACTACTACCTGCTTACCTGGTCGGTGCTGCTGTGGTTGGGTTGGACCATGGTCAACATCCCCTATTACGCGTGGGGGGCGGAGTTGGCTGAGGACTACCACGAGCGAACGCGGCTGACCGGCTGGCGCCAGGCGTTTGCTTTCCTCGGCAACGTCAGCGTGCTGGCGATTCCGGTCTTGTCAAACGAGATCACCGGTTACGGTGCCGCACCCAAGGAAGGTCTCGCCATCATTGGCAGCATGGCATTGATTGCGTTGCCGGTGCTTATCGGCATCGCTATTGCTGGCGTACCGGAGAAAGAAGTTTACGGACAAACCCGCGCGTCCCTGTTCACACACGCGAAGAGCATGGCCAAGAACGGCTCGTTCATGCTGCTCTTCTTCGGCTTTATGTTGATGACCCTTGGCACAGGCTGGGGCGGTGCTACGTTCATGTTGTTCGGCGCTTTTGTGGTGGAGGCGGAAGAACAAACGCAAGCCATTCTGCTTGGTTATTACGGCGCCAACATTCTCTCCCTGCCTGTGTGGATCTGGGTATCTTCCAAAATCGGCAAAAAGCCCACCTGGGTAATAGGCGGCGGACTCTTCGTCTGTGTGACACCTTGTTTTCTCTTGCTGGGCGCAGGCGACTATGTGGGCTTTTTCCTGACCCTTGCGGTTTACGGCATTGCTGGCGGCAACTTCGGCGCGCTCTCGATGGCGATGAAGGCGGACGTTATTGAAGTGGCTTCTCGCCGAAGTGGAGAAAACGTGGCTGGCAGCTATATAGCCGTTTGGTCGCTGGGGACCAAACTCATGCAGGCGGTTGCACTCGGTACAGCCCTGCCGCTGTTGCAGTACCTGGGCTTTGATCCAAACGGCGACAACACACCGCAACAGATTGATTACCTGCGCTATGTGTATGTTCTGCCCCCTTGGCTCTTCTACGCTTGCTCGGTAGCAATCCTCTGGCGCTATCCGTTAACTGTGGAACGCCTGTCCAGGCTGAGAACAGCATTTGAAAAACGCGAAACGCGCCTGGGCAAAAGCGCATTACCAAACTAAGAGCGACTAGTAGTCAGCAGCCGGCAGTTTAAGTACGGTTTTCCCCAGATTTTTGCCCGCATAAAGATCTGCAAAGGCGACAGGGAAGTTGCCAACATCCCCGGCCACAACATACTCAGGCAACTGCAGTGCACCTTCCGCAAGCCATTGCGACATTCTGGCGCGCGCCTCCGCATACCGATCCGCATAGTCGAAGACAACAAATCCTTGAAGGCGTGCACGCATAGTGCCCAGCCAAATGTAGTTTGCAGGTCCGCGCATGTTCGCTTCTGAATACTGCGACGTCGATCCGCACAACAGCACCGTTCCTCGCATACCAATAAGGCGCAGACTTTCATCCAGAATGTCCCCACCCACGTTGTCAAAAATGATGTCGAAGCGGTCTGGCGCCGCCTCACAAAGTGCTGCATACAAATCGCCTTTGCGATAGTTGATGGCCACGTCATACCCCAACTCACCGGTCAACCAATCGCACTTCTCATCAGAACCGGTAATGCCAATGACCCGTGCGCCCGCCAGCTTCGCAATTTGACCGGCCATAGAACCCACCGCCCCAGCAGCACCGTTTATCAGAACCGTCTGTCCCGGCTGAGGCTTACACTCCTCAATCAGTGCAAAGTATGCGGTCAACCCTGAAACCCCAAACCCGCCCAGCCATGTGGATAGTGGTGCTTGACTGACGTCGCACCGCTCTAATTGCGCGGGGTCCGCAACCGCGTAACGTTGCACACCGAGTGAACCGGTCACAAAGTCACCCACAGAAAACTCTGGTGCTTTCGATTCAACCACTCGACCCGCTATGGAGCCATGCACCAGATCACCCGGCTTCACCCGAAACAGAAACTCATCGCTGTCCCGCACGATCAACCTGAGCGCAGCGTCCACACCCACATAGTGAGTCTCCACCAGCACCTGGTTTTCGCCGACTTCCGGCATGGGTGCTTCCACTGTCGCAAAATCCTCAGGTACCGCATCACCTTCCGGCACACGTCGCAGCAGAAGCTGCACGTTGGACTGTTCGTTGTTCACCCGCCCCCTCCTTCGTTGCCATCCCTCGATCTCGGGAGTAGTCTAATTTGAAGTCAGTGGATGCCACAAATGGGGAGATCATGTCAGAAGCTGAAGCAATTCCAGATCTAGGACCCGACCTCGATCCGCGCGTTTTCGATTCCGAGAGTTTTCAGAAAGATCCCTTCCCGGTTTACAAACAGCTGCGTGACCATCACCCCGTTTACCATGATCGCTTTCACAACCGTTGGATTCTGTCGCGCTACTGGGATGTGGATGCGGCCTTTCAGGACAACGACGCGTTTGACCGTGCGGTCTACAAGCCGGACGGTCCTTATGAGTTTGGTTCGCGCCACGTCTTCGGCCCCAACATCCTGGAGTATGGCAACAGCGACGAACACAAACGCCTGCGCAATATAGTGGCCGGGCAGTTTGTCGGTCAGAACCTTCGCGAATTTCTGCCGATGATCGATCAGATATCCAGGGAGGTCATCGAACGTTTCCAGGAGCGCGGCGAAGTAGAAATCGTTAATGAGTTTTCCAGCCAGATTCCCATACGCATTATTTCCAACATGTTGGGTCTGCCGCGCGAAGATGAAGACACGTTCGTGACCTGGTATCAGCTGTTGATCGCAGGGTTGGGCTTTGGCGGAGAACACCTGGCCCGGGGTGTGGCCGCGCGCAACGAAATGTGGGATTACATCGACCCGTTGATCAAAACACGCAGCCAAACACCTGGCGAAGATCTGTTGTCCCGCATCTGTGTTGCTGAGGTCAACGGCAGTCGTATGACCCCAGATGAAGTGAAAGGGTTTGTAGCTTTGCTGCTGGCAGCGGGCGGCGATACCACAGATAAGGCCATTGCCAATATGTGGTACCACATGATGTACACGCGTCCCGATCAGTATCCAGACGTCGTTGCCGATGGTGCGCTCTGGGAAAACGTCTTCACCGAAATGATGCGCTACGATCCGGTGGTGCACGCACAGTTCCGTCACACCACCCGCGAGATACCTTTACACAATCACGTGCTGCCTGAGCGGGCTGGGGTGGTGCTGTATCTGGGTGCGGGCAATCGGGATGAACGTGCTTTCAAAAACCCCGACACATTCGATATCCACCGAGACGACCTCCATATGGGGCGCGAGAATCGCTCCGGCCGATACAAAGATGGCAAGAACGGTCATCTGGGATTCGGTATAGGCCAGCACTTCTGCATGGGCTTTGCTATGGCAAGACAGGAAGCAGCCATCGCTTGCCGCATCTTTACCGAGACAGTAAAAAATCTCCGGCCCAGAGACGGTAGCCATCCAGGTATCACCTCACCCTCAATCGATTCCGGCGGCTTTCGCGCACCAAGCGAGCTGTGGCTTGAGTTTGATCCTTAGCGCGCAACCCCAGTTTTCAGTCTTTGAATTAAATTCAACAATATTTGCCACCCCGCTTTTTTTGTAGCAGACTCCAGAAAGCAGTCTCAACGCCTACCTGCAGCATCCCGCGAGGCTGATCTTTTTGATCCGTACATTAACTACCGTGGGGGAGAGCATGCGTAGATTGTATATGTGCGTCGCAACCAGCCTGGCCTTGTTTGGCGGGCCGTATGTTGCTGCGCAAGATGAAGAACGGGTAATCGAAGAAGTCATCGTTACCGGCACCAAGCGGTCAACGTCTCAGCAGGACACACCGCTGACCGTGTCAACGCTGACGGCAGAGGATATTTCGAAAACCTTCGTCAACGACATTAGGTCAGTTGCTGAGCTGGCACCCAACGTGCTGCTCACCAAGCAGCCAGGTTTCAACGCCCTGAGCGGTGGTATTCGCGGCACGGGCTCGACGTCGATCCTGGTCATGCAAGATACCAGCGTGGGAATCGTGATTGACGACTTTGTCATCAGCTCGGTGCAGTCGCAGTTCGTCGAGGTCTTCGACGTGCAGCAGGTGGAGGTCTATCGCGGACCACAGGGCACCTTGTTCGGCAAGAACAGCACAGCGGGTGTGATATCCATTACCAGCAAAAAGCCGGACTTGGAGACGTTCAACGGCGAGATCGAGGCAACGTTTGGCCAGTTCGACGTGCATGGCGGCACCGACATAACAAAAATTGCGGCTGCCGTGGATATGCCGCTCATCGAAGGGCAGCTGGCTTTCCGGTTTGCGGGTGTGTACGACTCGTACGAGGGCTATATGCGCAACGGCAAGAGCTCGGCAGTGTTTCCTGACACCAGCCAGGTACCGTGGTTTGGGATCCTCGGCGTAGCGGGTGCCCCTCTGCCTGACATCGTCTCAGGTCCGGCTCGGGGTAACGGAGATATCGTCGACGGCAAGAACGTCCTCGCGTGGAAGGCGAAGCTGCTATGGCAGCCTACCGACCGCTACGAGGCGTTTTTTACCTGGGAATATCTCCGCGATAGCTCTGACGCGGTGCCGAACGTCCATGAATCGCCGCAGAATGAAGGGTTCATCGTGCCATTTTTCGGCTTTCCTGCCATTGATGACGTGCCCGGCCAGGACCCTTACAACACCGGTGCGACCTCTACCTTTGGTGATGAGCACACCGTGGATTCTGATGGCTTCTATCTGACCCAACGGCTGGATCTGGACAACGTCGAGCTCAAGCTCATCGCCGGGTATCGGGAGACGGACGAGACCCTCGCCAGCAACTACGTCGGAGAAGCATTCCCGCTGTTTGATGCTTCCCGAAATCTGGAACGCGAACAAACCCAGGTTGAGTTTCGCGCGGTTTCAGACTTTGACGGGCCGTTTAACTTCGTGGCCGGTGCCGCGTGGTTTACCGATGACGTCGAATTCCGTTCGATCGCCTCGCAGGGCTTCTCTGCCTTCTTTCTCAGCCCACACCCGGTTACCGGCACGCTGCTGGATCCTGATGGGGTTATCAATTTCGATACAGACTGGATAACCGATCCGGCCACCAACAACCGCACCCAGGAGCGTGAATCGTATGCGTTCTACCTCGACGGCACCTGGGAGGTAACCGAGCGGCTGAGCATCTCGGCAGGCGTTCGCTACACCAACGACGAAAAGGAATTCGGCGCGCTTGCCGGTGGCGGTGCGCCCTGTAACCAGTACACCCGGGCAATCGACTCGGTAGCCGCAGACCCCATGCTGCCTTTTGACCCGGTGACCAATTGCCTGGACATCCAGTCGACTAGAATCAGCCGCGCCGGGATCACGCTTGATCAATACGATCCACGCCGGAGCCCGTTGCCGCCTGAGCAATACGCTCTGAACCTGAATTTGAGCGAAGAGTGGGACGAGACCAGCTGGCGTTTCGTGGTGGACTACGAGGTTGCGGAAGATCAGTTGCTCTACGGATCTGTGGCTACGGGGTACATCTCCGGTGGTTACACAGAAACCTGCTCCACGCTCGTAACCTGCGTACCCTATGACGCGGAAACCAACATCAACTACGAGTTGGGTTATAAAGCTGACTTCTTCGACAAGACCCTGCGATTCAACACCGCGGTATTCTTTAGCGACTTTGACGATATTCAGCGCAACCAGGTGGTGCCCTTCATTAACTCGGCGGGCACACCCGCGCAGGAGACGCTCACCGTGAACGCCGGTAAATCAGAGGTTTATGGCATAGAAATGGAAGCTACCTGGCTGGCGACCGCAAACCTGACCATTCGGGGCAGCATCGGCATATTGGAGGCTGAGTACACGGACTTTGAGTTTGATCCGCAGCCGAATAATCCGGCAACGGGGATTGTGGACTTCAGCGGACTCGACATTCCATTTGCATCGCCGGTACAGGCGAGCATCGATATCAGCTACGATCAGCCACTCTCATCCGGCGGCAGCATCACCTACAACGTGAACGCAAACTATCAGGATGAAGCAGAGACGAGTCCCTTCGACTCCCTCGCTGCTGGTGGCGGGTCATTCCTGGCGCCACGCCCGACGGTCGTTGTTCGTCAGCCCACCAACACGCAGATTGAGTCGCGTACGCTCGTCAATGCCAGCGTGACCTGGCGTGATGCGGATGACCGTTATTACATCACCGCCTACGGACGCAACCTGACGGATCAGGTCAAACGCATCGGTGCAAACTCAGTGGCATTTCTTTGGAACTTCACCGTTTATGGCCCGCCGAGGGAATACGGCGTTCGTATTGGTGTGAACTTCAACTAGCTCTCTTCAACTGGCTCTCTCCAACTAAGAGAGAGAACATCGCGCGAGCAAACCCTCGGCGGGCAACCGTCGAGGGTTTTTTTGTACCGCCCGTCAGCGAGGTTCTACGGCTGCCCGTGCATCGAGCGCGTCGCGTATCTCACGATGACGCTCTCTTGATAAGTTATAGGGCCAGAACACCCAGATCCCCACGCCAGCCATCACCACCAGAGCGACGCTGAAGAATCCGTAGTTGGCCAATACTTCCGGCGGGACGGCACCCGGTGTAGCGTTTACCGGGAAAGACACAAGGTCGAGCCCAAACCCGGCGATTAAACTACCTGCGGCGGTTGTGCACTTGAGCGCAAAATTGTGACTGCCAAAATACACCCCTTCCTGGCGTCTGCCATGTTCAAGCTCATGTTCATCCGCAATATCACCCATCATGGATATGCCGCTTACACCGGCATGGATGATGCCTATGTAGCCGATGACCTGGACAACGATCAGAACCCAACGCAACACAATCGGATCTGTAGGCATCATGCCGACCAGTTGTAAAGCAACCGGCAGAGTGCCCGTCACCGCGTAAGCGCAGACCCCAATGATAAGCGTCATACGCTTATCAAAAATCCGGTGGAACAAACCGATGGCCAGAATGCCTATCAGACCACCCAGCACAGAGGCATATTGAATGTACTCGATGCTCGTTGTATCCAGCTGCCAGAAGAAAGTTTTGGTGTGCATGGAAAGTGCGGTATGCACACCGAGGAAAACTGCAAAGATGAGCGATCCCCAGAACAGAGCAAAAAACGGTTTGTTCTTCAGCGCCGCGTAGATATCCGCGTAAACGCGCTTTAACGTGAACTTGGGATGATCGTGGGAGGTTTCACTCAAGGAGGAAACAACGCTCAAGGTCCCAGCAGTGCTCGTGAGCGTAAAGATCGCCATCACCAGCGCAGAGATGACCGCAAACTCAAAATAGGGTTCGCGCGTGAGCTGTGGGGTTGTCATTTCCTCCGTGGCCACCATCACCACATTCCAGGTTAACCACATCACCAGCAAGGTACCCAGCATGCCAACCCCGGAACGAATGGCTGCTATCTGCGTGCGCTCCTGATAGTCGGGTGACATTTCTGCACCCAGCGCAAGATAGGGAACATGGAAAAAAGTAAGCGCCGTGCGGGTGAGGACCGCAAATGTGGTGAGCCAAACAAACAACCCCCACTCAGACAGTCCGGCCGGTGGCCAGAACAGGAAAAAGAAACTTAAACCTAACGGGACGACACTGGCGAACATGAACAAGTGTCGCCGACCGAATCGATGGCGGAAGCCATCGGACCACGAGCCGACTGCCGGATCTGAAATAGCGTCAACAGCCAGCGCGATAGCCACCGCAATCCCGGACAAGGTGCCAGACACACCCAGGACCTGGTTGTAATAAAGAAGCAGTAGATTGCCGAACGCAAAGTTCTTAACGGACTCCGCTGTCTGACCCAGCCCGAAGAATAGTTTCTGCGATGGCGTAACGTTGGACAACTTGCTACTTATTCCAGATACAACTTAAGTCTCAACCAACAAAAAACCGGTGGCTTGCGCCACCGGTTTGCGTATCGGGTTAACCCGCGCGGTGTAATGCGCAGATCTTGTTACCCGATGGATCCCTCAAGTATGCGAGATACAGGCCAGACCCTTCGCGAATGCCCGGCGGGTCTTCGCAGGTTGTCCCGCCATTTGCTAATCCAGCTGCATGCCACGCGTCGGCTTCTTCGGGCGTGGCGGCAGCAAAGCCTATCGTGCTGCCATTGCCAGGGCCGGCCGGATTGCCGTCGATCGGCGGGGTAATGGCAAAAATGCCCGTGGGGGTCATGTAGAAGCAACGACCTTTATCATCCATGTTGCCGGGTGCATGCCCCAACGCTCCAAGAATGGCGTCATAAAACTGTTTGGAAGCGGCGACATCGGTCGCGCCTACCATGATGTGACTGAACATAGTGTTGGTCCAATTTCGTAAGTGGACCACTGAGTGTACCCGCCTGAGGTGGGCAACGTGAAGTGAAGTGATTGGCGCAGAGGGCTAGCGTGCTCGCACCAGCTCCTGCGCTTCCGCGTAGGATAGATTTCGCAGTGTCACGATGTTCCGACCCCAGGCATATGCTTCAGGGCCACGGCGGGACTGGCTTGAGTTGAACTCCATCCAGAAATGCGTCCACCCGCGCGAGCCATCAAAACCGGCTCGACGTAAGATCTGTTTCACCGGCTGTTCTTCGTCGCTGACCCAGTAAGACAGTTCCTTGTTATCGACGTCGATAAAAAACCAGTAGTAGGTCCATCGTTCTGGGTAGGTATAGAAGTTTCCCACCTGCGGGGCGACCGCATCCGCCGGACCGCGCCGGTTCACCCCCACATAAGTTCTGACATCCAGCCAGGCTTTGCGCGGCTTGTTCGCTTTTGCGTAACGGTGCCGGGGCTCGAGGGCCAAGTCGTCTCCGCGGGATATCTGAAACGCTTTCTGAGTCTCCAAGCCGAAAACATCGCCGTTGGCGGACCAGGATTTGTCCATTTTGGATGCCCAGTAGATCAACACCGTGCCATCGTTGACGACCGGGAAGGGGTGCCGGACCTGATCACCTCCTACAATCGAGCCCCAACCAGGCTTGTGGATAAACCGCGCCGCGTCGTGCTCTGCGTCGTAGTAAGTTGTCGCCCTGTTTTTGCGCGAGAAGTGCAGGTTGTCCAGAACATTCTGCTGGGTCCTGAGATGCGCGTTCGAGTGATGATTAGGATGTGCGACCAGTTGCTCAAAGTAAGGGTAATCAGACGACGCAGGTGCTGAAGAACGTGCAGACGCCACTTTTACAGGACCGGCCGATTCCCGCTGAGCCGCAGCCTCAGTTCGGGGTGTTGCATCCACAGATACCCGATAACGGGCCGTTTCGATGAAAAAACTCTGCCCGACGTTTTCCTGGGCTTGGATCTGGCAGGCATACACCGCATCGTTGTGCCGACGATGATTGGAAACGGTTTCACCATCCGCATCGACGCATCGATAATCAAAGTCTGAAGCGCGCACAGGCTGCGGGACGTCCGCCGCAATGGGCAGTGCCAACAAAAGAAGAAATAAAAGTCTCAGCATTAACGCAGCCCTTACAAACAACCTGGACCCCCGTTGATTATCCCGTATCTAAACTACGGGCGATAGTAAGAGATTGGACAGCCACCGGATCATATCGTTCGATCCGAAGTTCCTTCGATCCGTGCAGTGTCCTTGGTCAATACAGTAAACCATGTTCCCGGTCCAGACCCGAGAGAAGTGGTAGGCACGGGCGGATTCGAACCGCCGACCTCTGCCATGTCAAAGTATAAAGGCTACGTGCACAGGGCGTATAGGGCGCACTAGGTGTACCCTAACCTCTTGATTTATATGGTTTTTATTGTTTTTTAGCTGTACTAGTTTTACTGTGCGTTTTACCCGTACTTAAGTAGCATCTACGTAAATGGCAAAACAAGACATCACCCACAAAGCAAAGCGCGGCAAGCTGCCGCCCCGTAACGCGCCGTACTGGCACGCCATAAGCAACGGTGCCGCCATAGGCTACCGCCGCGCACCCAGCGGCCCGGAGGCAGACACGTGGTCCGTTCGTATTGTTGTTAACGGCAAATACCAGTTCAAGAAATTGGGCGGTCAGGAGCTAAGTTTTAACGAGGCCAAGGAACTCGCGGATGAGCAGATTCGTGGCACAAAGGTTACTGGCAACATCCGCAACGAAACGGTGCGGGAAGCGTGCGAAGTCTACGTAAGGGACCAGCGCCCGGCGGCAGCCATATCCGCAGAGGCATACTTTAAGCGCACCCTATGGGACCACCCCCTGGCAGATATACCACTAAACGAACTGCACCCATTGCAGATTAAGCAGTGGCAGGAATCTCTACTTACAGATACTCGCGGCGTAGACCATGCCAACAGAATTATCACGGTGTTGCGTGCTGCGCTTAACCTGGCATACCGGGAGCGGCGGGTAGCCAGTAACTCTGCATGGGACGGCATACAGAAACTACAACCACACCAAGACAAGCGAAAGGCGAATGCCAACCGTCCCGCCGAGTACCTCAACCGGGAGGAATGCCTGGAGTACATCAATGCCTGCCCCGCCGATTTGGCAACGCTCGCAAGGGGGGTGCTGTACACAGCCGCACGGCCACGGGAGCTGTACAACGCCAAGCGCAAAGACCTAAACCTAGACACCCACACGCTTAGCCTAACCAGCCTGAAGAACAACAAAGGCGTAAGCACACCGTTTACCGCCATCTACTTTACCGAGGCGTACAGCTTTTTTGAGGAACTCGCCAAAGTATGTAACCCCCCTACCTGGCACCTAGCCGTAAACACACCATTTCCGAGCTACCACAGAGAGACGCAGTTTTAATGGCAACACCAGGACTCAAACCAGGACAACGACACTCAGGACAGTTCAAGCACGCCAAGGCAACGCAGCTAACAGCGCCACAGCCGCCGCCGCAGGCGGGGTTGCAGGGGGCGCAGTGGGGCACGTACTTAGTAGGGCGCTGTCCCGCCAGGTTGATGATGTTAGCCAGCTTGCCCCTCCCGCCGCTGAGGCCAGAGGTGTTGTAGGGCGCATGTACGACAAAGTGATGCCGTGGCGCACGCCCAGCCCTAATCCAAACATCGCACAAGACCAGTGGGACGCGGTAACAGACTGGAACGCACAACTGTTTAAGCAGACCGCCCCCATCGACCCTACCGACGTAATGCCAGGGCACCAGGGCATGAAACAGCTTAAGGAACAGTTTAACCAAGCCTATGAGCAAATCTGGCGGGAAGCTGTGGACCCGCAAGTGGCTGGCCAGTTAAACACTATTGCCAGTGAAATGACTGACAAGGTAGGCGGGGCTGCCGCCAAGCGGGTAGGCAAATTGCTTAGCCACTACAGCGGCCAACTGAGCAGCGGCCAAGCTGTACCCGGCAAAACCCTAGAAGCAATGCTGGAAGAACTTAAGCGGGTCGCCAAATCCAAGGCAGGTAAGATAGAGGGAGAGGCCTATGGGCAAGCCATACAGGCCATTAGGGCCAGCCTACCCGGTACCCTTGCCCAGGCGCTAAACACCGTCGATGGGCAGTACGCGCAGTATGCGGTGCTGCGTAAGGCCAACACCTACGACAGCGCAGCTAAACATGGTGGAATTTTCACCCCCGACCAGCTACGGCAGGCGAGCATAGTGAAAGACACCGCCAAGAAAACCAGAGCCGCCCAGGGCGAAGCCACCATGCAGCCACAGGCAAACAATGCCCTTGAGGAAATAAACGGTTTGCTAACGGAAACGAAAGGCCTCTGGGAGGACGCAGCAAGCCGGGGCGGTGCAGTTGGGGGAGCACTACAACAATGACAAACATAGACATAGAGTGGAACTACGACTACGTGCTCCCACACGAAAACACTAAGGAACTGGTAGACGCGGTTGCAGCACGCATTAACCAAATAGTGGACCACAACCTTACCAGCCACACAGGGCTAGACGTTTACTTGCTGGGCTGGTTAGTGATTAACGAATTGCAGATTGCAATGGCGGAGCGGATACCGGACCCGGATTTTAGGTTGAACCTAATACTTCAAATGCGGGAAGGGGCAAAGAAGGCGGCCACCGCCCCGATCTGTCCCGATGGCCTCCCCAAGGTGGTTGAGGAGACCGAGAACTCGCCAGCCTAGAACCAGGGCGGCTCCCGACCGCAGTTTTCGAGGGAGCGGATATAAAGGCGTGTTTCTTTAAAGTCTAGTGTGCAGCCGTCCGTGTCAGCGCAGTGTTCGTAGGCTTTAATATTAGTTTCACTCGCAGGATCACAGTAGTTCCGCTTCCCCTTTTGGTTGCGCTCATATTCTTGGTGTACAAGGGGTATCGCTATTGCCAAAACTACCGCTACCACTAGCAGCCATGCAAATTTGTGTCTGTCCAAACTAAACTCCACCGCGACAAGTAAGCGTCCGTTTGACAGTCATCGTTCCATCTTTGTCAGCCAAACTCCAGTTATAGTAGTAGCCAGCACCGCTACCCTTCACCACGACCGTATAGGAATCGTCACTATCAACTTCGCTCCACCGAAATCGCATGTCCAACCCTGACCGCTTTAGCGTCCCTACGTATGCGGTATGGTCCGCAAACACTAAATACGCCAATACCGACGGACTAGATATACCCCCATCCTTGCGAATACTAAAAGCGAAGTTGCTGGTGTCCATGCCGTTGTAACACCGATAGTACACAGCTGCAGAGACTTCTTGCGGCTCTTTAAAATTGGAGTTTAGAAATCGTAGAGTGACCTGATCCGACGAGTAACAGATCATTGGAACCGACAGAACAAATACGCCCAACAAAAACTTCATAAAAACCACCCCTTAGCTCAACGCAATCTCTATTAAACCTTCCCGTTTGAAAAAGGCCAACCACCCGCTAACCGACTCTACTTTGCCGCTCTTGGTTTTGTGGGGAGCCCGTTTGTTAACCGACTTTTGCAATGCAGCAACGGACTTACCATCAAATCGCTGCACAACAATCCACCAGCTATCGCGCGCGGTGCCGTTCTTGAATGGTGTTTGGGGCTGCTCAACTATGTGGATTACCTGATCCATCGCTTATCTCCTTATTCATAACAAGCCGACTCACGATATATCATGAACCTAAGAAAACAAGTGCAAAGACTGTACGTAATCCCAGTACTGGTTTTTCCAACACTAAAGTAGGTATAGTTCGCGGCACGGAGGGAGCTTCCAAAGAGATGCGGGGACGACCGCCGGTTTGCATATCAGAAATTCTCGCCAATCAGTTTTGGTAGAACTGACAGCGAGGGCGGTTTAACGCTTTGGAATTGAGCGATAGTGTTGAGACACCGTCTCCCATTTACCAAAGCGAAACCGCTGATATTGCGAAACAAATACATGTTTCGTTTCCATATCTAGTTCCTTGTTTCCGGGTCACAGAAGTTAGCCCGGGTTCCTCTGGCGTGCCCTTCACGTCCCTGTTACAACGCTTGAACAAACTCAGAGTTCTTTCGAAATCTAGATAGCGGTCGCCCCGCGAATCAAATGCTGACGTAAGTCCTACTGTAGTGCAACAGTAATCGCACCAACTTCCATAAACCCTCCACTTTTTCTGTAAAGCCACAACCACACTTTCGTTAGGTACCGAGGCGTTTTGTGTAAGATTTTCTGACAATCGAAATACGCTGTAGCCTCCAAGTTGTTGATTTCGCCGCAATAGCAACTCGTTGGCGCGTTTCTTGCTTGCAATTCTCTAACGGAAGATTAAAGGGAGCTAAAACTAAACCATGAAAAAGATAGCAAGTGCCATAATTTTAGTCTTCCCTCTAGTGGCCCAGGCGGATCTTATTCGCTACGACTTTAAGGGAACCACTTCGTATTCGGATTTCGTCCTAACTGGCAGCTTATGGTTTGAGGGCGCGGAAAGCACTATCAAATCTGGAGGCGAACTGCGCGAGTTCCTGACGCATTGGAAATTCGAATGGTACGACTCCGACGATCACTATTCCTTGGACAATTCAAACGCAGCCGCATCGGGACCGCGGTTCACAAATGTTTTTGTTGACGAGGGAGGAGCGGTCTCTAGCTTTTTCTTGTGCATAACGGCCGACAACGGGAACTGCAAAGGAGTAGGGTTTCCCGGCTTACTTGCTTGGTCCTTCCCAGATACAGGCCACTACTTTTGGGAAGCATCCCTAGCACCAAATGGCGTCGCATTCGCGTATGGCAGACAGATTAGCGTGAGCGGACCAGTTAAAGTCCCTGAACCGTCGACATTGGGCCTCGTGGTTGTCACATCCCTGGCTTTTGCAATCAGGCGTAGGTTTGCTAAGTAGGATCTAAGTAGCTGTGGTCGCCCTCGAAAGCTAGCGCTGCTAACTATTTGTTTTAAAAAGGGTTTTTGGTAGGCACGGGCGGATTCGAACCGCCGACCTCTGCCATGTCAAGACAGCGCTCTAACCAACTGAGCTACGCGCCTAGCGTTTTGCGAGGGAAGCGGATTCTAGCGGGTTGTCGCATCTATAGGAAGTAGGAGCTACAGGAAGTGCGCCACACCCTGAGTGTGCCGACTGACACCACTAGATCAGGGTGACGTAAACGTAATAACCAACCGCTGCAAGGATCGCCAGGACAGCCGCTGCGCCGAGCATGCGCGCTGAGCTTTTCTTTTCCGGGGGTGGCGTTGACGATGCCCTGAGCGTCGCCGGTTCCGTCTTCGTGCTCTCTGTCAGGGACTCGGTCAGAATCGGCAGAGTGAGTTCAATCTCCTCCGTATTCTCGGCAGATACGTCAGGAAAGGCAGGCTCTTCTGTTTCGAGCACACGCGCATCGGTATCCACGGTCGGTTCAGCCACATTTATGGATTTGGCCAGCGGCGACGGCTGTAAGCGGTACCAGGCCGCTGGTTCGTTTCGTACCATCGATTGGCTGAGATAGAGTTCGTTGTGAGGCAGTTCTATGACCGTGTCTGCCTCGCACACCGTACCGCCCAGTTGACGCACCCACTCACCTTCATTTTCGAGCTGCCACCCCGCCGCGATGTCGGCAACAAGAAGTCGTCCTGCATCATCCTGGCGCAGGGTTAACCAGCGTTCAGACGCCACCCGTGATTCCAGCACCAGCGTGTCCGCAATACCCTCGCCAACGGTGATCTCACCGTTGATTTTTACACACAAATCGTTGGGATTAGCGAGCAGATACCACTCAACGGTTTGAGGACTGGATTGGCTGGGGGACGACACGGCTGACTCCGAGGTATTTTGTTTGTTAGTTAAGTGGGACCTCGCGTCTCCACTATTACAAAAGCTGCCGGGAAAGTGTACTTATCCAGCGCATTTTTCAAAGAATTTACCGTGCTAAGTCAATTTGCATCTTCTTGAAATTTGCAGGATGCTTAAGGCAGACCTCTGAGGGGGGGTCTAAAACAAAATCAAACAGAGCAGCGTGACCCTTCTGCAGTCGAACCGGCAAGGCCGCAGGTTCAGGAAGACGAACCGATTAAGCTCTGAACGGAGGGGTAAACATGGTAATCATGAAATTGCGCACATGCGTAACCGCAATTGCGTGCGTCCTGCTCGCAGTACCGACATTCGCACAAGAGGAAGAGAGTGGTGAACGACGCATCGAAGAGATGATCGTCACCGCAGAGAAACGTCAGTCGACAGTTTCTGATACATCAATTTCCATCACCGCGTTTGGCGAAGATATGCTCGAAGACCTGGGTCTTCAGTCACCTGACGAACTCGTCAACTACATTCCCGCAACAACACGCGATGCCTACGACATCCGGATCCGCGGCGTCGGCCGAAACTTCCGAGCGTTGGGCGGTGATCCGGGCGTGGCAACCTACTACAACGGGGTCTATTCAGAAGACTTCGGTATCGCTGCAACCGAGAACGGGCTCTATGACGTTGCTCGTGTCGAGGTGCTGCGTGGACCACAGGGCACCCTGTACGGCCGCAACGCCATCGGCGGAGCACTCAACTACATCAACAACGAGCCCACGTTCGAACAAGAAGGCGAACTGCGCTTCCAGACGGGTAGCTACAGCAACCGCGAGTTCTACGGCATTTTGTCCGGTCCTATTATCGAAGACACGCTGGCCTATCGCTTTACCGGTGTTAAGCGCGAACGTGATGGTACCCAGGATGGCGTAAACGGCTATGACATCAATTCCATCAATGACGCCAACTACGCACTCGCGCTGAAGTGGATCGTGAGTGAGAACTGGGAAATGAACGTTCGCTACAATGATCGTTCCTCCGATCGACGTATTCCTGACAATATCATCATCAACGAAGGCGTGGGGCCTTTCCGCGGTATGCGCGATAACTTCTCGCCGGTCTATGGTTGGCGTTCTAACCTGACCGACTACCGACCAAACAGCTTGCAAGACAACGATATGGATCCAGGTGAAGTTGCTCGAAGAACCGTCACGGCCAGCACTCCCGGAGCAATCGCGTTCACTGACCCGGTTACAGGGGATATTGTGTACGGCGCGCCAGCCAGACCTGGCCTGGATGCTTCTACATTTCCATACACAGGGAACCCAGCGTTCAACGTCGACGGATTGAGGCTTAACGATGATCTCGGTGATCTGCGCCATGACGTCTGGACCAATCCTCAGCAGGATGAAAAATTTGACCAGAACGCTGTCAACTTCTCGCTCAATTGGGAAATCAACGAAACCACCAGCATCAAGTACATCGGCGGATGGTCGGACTTCCGTTACACATTCGATGACGGTCTGGACTATTCACCGGGCTTGCACGCTCAGTACCGTCAAACGGTCATTGAGGACGTGCATACATATTCCCACGAGATCCAAGTATTGTGGAACTTAAGCGATAACATAGAAGTGACCAGTGGTATCTACAATTTCTACTCCAACCGCTTCCAGGATTACTCCCTCACAGACTCGTCGGGTCAGGGACGCATAACTGATCCGGTTAACTACGGTAGCCTCTTGGGTGTCCTCGGTGCTATCGGGGTTAATCTCGGTCCCGCAACACCGTTAGGAACCGCACCTCTCGGGACTAGTGTCAGCGGCGTGTGGGGTGGAGATCCTCGTGGCGACGTATACCATCATCAGAATACAGTTAAGAACACATCCTGGGCTGTGTTCTCTCAGGCGACCTGGGACATCAGTGATGAGTTCTCGCTCGTACTCGGTGTGCGCTGGGCAGAAGATGAAAAAGAAGCGTTTGAAGACCGTGGCGGCTATTTCGAATTTAATGTCGACTTTCTTGGCGGCGAAGTCGCGCCGTTCGTTGAAGTTTCCGATCTGTTTGGTGTAGGACCTGCGACAATTCCCGGTATCACTCCACTAGGCACGATGAACCTTCTAATGGGCAACGTAGTTCCGACCGGCAACCCTGATTTACCAGTGGTTCCAGTTTGCCCAATCGACGCGCTCAGCTGCTCAAATCCTGTTCGTTTGGCAGGTGTGCCCATATCCTATAATTCTGTCGTAGCGGATGAACAATCCTGGGACGATGTGACCTGGCGGGTGAACCTGGACTGGACACCGAATGATGACATCCTGATGTACTTCTCAGTCACCACGGGCTATCGTGCCGGTGGTTTCTCTCTGGGTGTGACCGACGCACGCGATGTTGCAAGAGATCCAATAACCGGTCAACCACTCCCTGGTGCACAGATTTCACCTCTTACGTACGACGAAGAAACGGTGACGGCCTACGAGATCGGGTATAAAGGCACCCATTTTGATGGGCAATTGCAGCTCTTCGCCAGCATCTACCGCTACGACTATGAAGGTTACCAAGATCGCATCGACGCATTCGATGCTGTACGTAACTCTTCGGTAGACGTTGTCCAGAATGCCGGAGATGCCTTGAACCAGGGCTTTGAGGTTGAGTTCACATGGCTCGCTACAGACAATCTGACGATCGGCGGTAACTACAGTTATACCGACACTGAGTACAAGGATAGCTATCTGCTCCTGGACTTCCAGAACCCAAACATCCCGGAAGGGGTCTTCGGAACCGCGATCAGCCCTGAGAACATCGATGTGTTTACTCAGGATGTGCAAGGCAATCCGCTGAAGCGAATTCCGGAAAACAAATGGACCATCTGGGTAAACTACGAATGGCAGATTGAGAGCGGCACCATCACCGCCATAGCTGCACATTCATATACAGGTGACTATCAAACAACGGCATTTGAACGCCGTATTGACCTGACACCGGACCGAGATCGCACTGATATCAGCTTGATCTACCGGGACAACATGGACAAGTGGGTGGTTCGTGCATTCGTCGATAACGTATTTGATGAACGCAACCTGCGTTCCCTGAATGCAGGCGATCGCGGCAGTAACTACCGCCTCACAGGCACGCTCCTTGAACCACGCATCTACGGGCTCGACATCACGCGCCGTTTTGGTGGAAGTTAAAGACCACACAGCGAGAGAAAACCCGTCTTCGGACGGGTTTTTTTTGCCTGCAATCCAAGTCGCACATTCGGCGTTGCATGCAGCGCCGCGACTTTGTATACAGTGAATTCAATCAGGGGGAGTAGAGATGTCTGATCAAGCGGAACTGGAACAGGCCGTCGCCACCGGCATGATGGTGGCTTATCACGCGAAACGCCAGGCGGACGTGATGGCTGTGCGCACAGACTACGGCGATCGCACATTTGCAGAACTGAATGCCAATGCAAACCGACTGGCTAAGTTGCTTGCAGCAAACGGCATCGGCGATGGCGACAGCGTGGCGCTTGTCAGCAAGAACAGACCGGAATTTGTGGAGGCATTGGCGGCCACCGGCAGGTGCGGAGTGCGTTTTACGCCCATCAACTTCCACCTCAAGGGCGAGGAAATCGGTTACATCGTCGACAACTGTGAAGCCAAGGCATTTATCGCGGATGCGAGCCTCGGCCAACCCGTGATAGAAGCACCCGGTCACGCGCCCAATGCCAAGCTCCTGTTGAGCATCGGTGGAGACATCGAAGGATTCTCCAGTTATGCAGATGCGATAGCAGAGTTTGATGGGGAAGACGTCGAAAACCCGGTGTTAGGCGCGCGCATGCTCTACACATCCGGTACCACGGGTCGACCAAAAGGCGTATTTCGCAAGGAGCGCGCTCCCGAGGCGCCGGTACCTGACGGCACCCCTTCTGCCTACATCCCGGGAGTAGATGTTGATCTCGTTACCGGTCCTGCCTATCACGCCGCCCCACTGTTGATCGACATTATCCAACCCCTGTCCTCGGGCGCCGGTATTGTGATGATGGACAAGTGGGATGCGGAGGAAACGCTACGTGTGATCGAGGAACACAAGATCACCCATTCGCATATGGTCGCCACGATGTTCCATCGACTGCTCAACCTGCCAGAGGAAGTACGCGCCAAGTACGATATCTCATCGATGAAATTCCTGATTCACGGTGCCGCGCCCTGCCCCGTACATGTGAAGCAGGACATGATCGAGTGGTTCGGTCCCATTATCTGGGAATATTACGCGGCCACCGAAGGCGGCGGCGGCTTTCTGGTCGGCTCAGAAGAGTGGTTAACCAAACCCGGCACCGTCGGCTGCCCCGGTCCGGAGTTCGACAACAAGATCCTGGACGATGACGGCAACGAGGTGGCCACCGGTGAGGTTGGTACGATCTATATGCGCGCACCGGAAACCGGGCGTTTCGAGTACTACAAGGACAACGAAAAAACCGACAAGTCTTATCGTGGTGACTACTTCACGCTGGGTGATATGGGTTACTTCGATGAAGATGGGTACCTGTTCCTGACCGGGCGAACCGCAGAGCTCATCATCTCCGGCGGGGTCAACATCTACCCGCAGGAAGTGGACAGCGAAATCATCAAACATCCAGCAGTACTCGACGTGTGCACTATTGGCGTGCCCAACGACGAATGGGGTGAGGAGGTGAAATCTGTCGTCCAGCTTCAGCCCGATGTAAACCCGAGCCAAGCGCTCACTGACGAGTTGATTGAGTGGGCGAGAGAACGGCTTGCAAACTTCAAATGCCCTCGCAGCATCGACTACGTGGATGAGCTGCCGAGATCCGCGGCCGGCAAAATTCAGCGCCGCGTCGTTCGCACCCCTTACTGGGAAGACTAATGAAGATCGATCTGCTCAGTCCGGAGACGTTTGCGAAGGGTCATCCTGTAGACACCTATCACTGGCTGCAGGATAACGCGCCCGTTTACTGGCACGAAGAGCCTAATGGGCCCGGTTTCTGGGCGCTGACACGTTATGAAGACGTGGCAGAAGTTGGGCGTCGACCCGACATCTTTTCATCTGAACCCACCGTCATGATCGAAGATCCTGAAGAACTCCCCACCCATGACGGTGAACATAAAATGATGCTGATGATGGACCCGCCTCAGCACACGCAGTTCCGCAAAATCATCAGCAAAGAGTTTACACGCGGACCCGCGGCACAACTGCGGCCGAGGATCGCGGAACTGTCCGCAAATATTGTTGATGCCGTCATGGATGCAGGCGAATGTGAGTTTGTAAATCAGATCGCGGGCGAGCTACCGAGTTATGTCATCGCTGAATTAACAGGCATTCCCCTGGACGACGGGCGCGAGCTTTACAAGCTGACAGAAACAATCCACAGCGCCCCCGAAACACTGGAGGAAAATGCCATTCCGGAGGCGATCATGAAAATGTTCGCCTACGCCCAGGAGGTTTACCGGGAAAAACTCGCGAACCCCAGCGACGATCTGGCCAGTCAGATTGTGCACGCGGAAGTGGATGGCCGGAGCCTGGATGAAATGGATTTCCAGCTGTTTTTTATGCTGCTCATCGATGCGGGCGGTGACACTACTCGTAACCTCGTCGCCGGTGGATTACATGAACTCATCACTCACCCCACCGCGCTGGCAGATTGGCAGAATCATCGCAGTGAGGAACTGGATCAGTCCGCTCGCGATGAACTGTTGCGGATGGTCAGCCCAGTCATCCATTTCCGGCGTACGGTAAAACAAGACACCGAACTGAGTGGCCAGAAAATTAAAGCGGGTGACAAAGTTGTACGCTACTTTGGTGCCGCAAATTACGACCCACGGCGTTTTGAGGACCCTAAGAAGCTTGACCTCAATCGCTTTCCCAACGAACAGATTGCATTTGGTACTGGCACCCACGTGTGCCTGGGGCAGCACATTGCCCGCGTGGAGATCGATTGTATGTTTCACGAGATCCTGAATCGGATGACTGACTTCCAGCTACTGGAAGAGCCGGAATATCTCGCATCAAATTTCATCAGCGGCATTAAACATATGCCACTGAGTTTCAAAGAGAGATAGCGAAACGCTTCAGTGCTTTAACCGCTCGTCGCGAATCTCCTGCAATTGATCGCGAACACGCGCGGCCTCTTCGAACTCCAGGTTCTGGGCATGATCCAGCATCTTTTTCTCCAGCTGGTCCATCAACTTGCCCAGCGCCTTGGGGTCTGTTGGTATTTCGATACGCTCTGACTTCTGCGATTTTTTACCACGCTTAGGTGCACCCGGGGCAACGCGAGCACCCTCCATAACATCCGCTATCTGCTTTTTCACAGTCTGTGGCGTGATGTTGTTTGCCTGGTTGTGTTCCAACTGTTTTTCGCGACGCCGGGTTGTCTCGCCGATAGCGCGCTCCATGGAACCGGTCATCTGGTCTGCGTAAAGAATCGCGCGACCGTTCAGGTTTCGCGCAGCGCGACCGATAGTCTGAATGAGCGATCCTTCCGAGCGCAGGAACCCTTCCTTGTCCGCATCCAGGATGCCTACCAGGGCGACCTCCGGCATATCCAGGCCCTCCCTCAGCAGGTTGATGCCAACCAGCACATCAAACTCGCCAAGACGCAGGTCGCGAATGATCTCCATGCGCTCCACGGTGTCGATATCGGAATGCAGATAACGCACGCGCACACCGTGTTCATCCAGATAGTCCGTCAGGTCTTCCGCCATGCGTTTGGTGAGCGTTGTGACAAGCACGCGATCCCCGTTGTCCACAACCGTGTGTATCTCACCAAGCAGGTCATCCACCTGTGTGGATGCGGGTCGAATGATGACCTCCGGGTCCACCAGCCCAGTGGGACGGACTACCTGCTCTACAACCTGACCACCCTTGTCTTTTTCATAGGGACCGGGAGTAGCAGAAACAAAAATCATCTGCGGCGCCAATCCCTCCCACTCGTCAAACCGAAGCGGTCGGTTGTCCAGCGCAGACGGCAGCCTGAACCCGAACTCCACCAGGGTTTCCTTGCGGGAACGATCACCTTTGTACATGCCACCAACCTGAGGCACGGTAACGTGAGATTCATCGATAATCATGAGCGCATCTTTAGGCAGGTAATCAAACAGCGTCGGCGGCGGTTCGCCCGGCTCTCTGCCGGACAGATAACGGGAGTAGTTTTCGATCCCCTGGCAGTAGCCCAGTTCCTGAATCATCTCCAGATCAAACCGCGTGCGCTGCTCCAACCGCTGTGCTTCCACGAGCTTGTTGTGCTTGGTCAGATAATTGAGACGGTCCTGCAGCTCTTCCTTAATGTCGTCGATGACGTTCAAGATCCGCTCGCGCGGCGTGACGTAGTGCGTTTTGGGGAACACCGTGTACCGGGGCACCCGATTGATCACCTCGCCTGTCAACGGATCGAAGATCGAGATATCCTCAATCTCGTCGTCAAAAAGCTCTACCCGCACCGCCTCTTTTTCCGATTCGGCGGGGAAGATGTCAACCACGTCACCACGAACTCGATAGGTGCCTCGCTGAAACACCTGGTCGTTACGTGTGTACTGCAGCTCAGCAAGGCGACGCAGCACAAAACGCTGATCAACCCTGTCCCCTCTATCCAGATGCAGCACCATCTGCAGATAGGACTGTGGGTCACCCAGACCGTAGATGGCGGAAACCGAAGCAACGATGATCGTATCTCGCCGCTCCAGGAGCGCTTTCGTTGCCGAAAGGCGCATTTGCTCAATGTGCGCGTTGATCGAAGCATCTTTTTCTATATAGGTATCCGATGCAGGCACATAGGCCTCGGGCTGGTAGTAGTCGTAGTAGGAAACAAAGTATTCAACGGAGTTTTGCGGAAAGAACTCGCGAAATTCTCCATACAGCTGGGCTGCAAGCGTCTTGTTGGGCGCCATAACGATCGTGGGTCGCTGCACGGCCTCAATCACCTTGGCAACAGCAAAGGTTTTGCCTGATCCTGTCACGCCCAGCAGCGTCTGGTGCATCAGCCCATCTTCCAGTCCTTCTACCATGGCATTGATGGCAGCAGGTTGATCTCCTGCCGGGGCATAGTCTGATACGACGCGTAATTCGTTCACGTTTTGCACTAAACGTCTCGTCCGGGGATTTCTCGATGATCAGTCTACGACTGCACACACAAAGGACAACCGCTATCCCTTCATATTGCCCCCACTACCTGACACCTACTGACAACGATTTGGCGGGAGAGATGCAAATCTTCGGCAACAGCATCAAATCTTGGAATAAGCAGAGAAGAAAATGCTTAAATGAACGTGTTCATTTTAAACTCGACACCTGTTAGAGTGCCCGCCAACTTCAATACAGCGAGCACCGAAATGACCAAGCAGGCAATCAAACAGCCAATATTGGATCGAGAGTTTGCCGAGCGATTTCTAACCGCGGTAGACCGGCCTATGGACTATGGCGTGTACTTTTTGTTTCACGATTGGTTTGCAGAAGCCAGCCAGGAAGCGATCGATGCCTACCAGGCTGAACTTGATGGCATTCCAGGTGCGCGGGAATTCATAGCGGACAACTTTATCTCCGATCCGCTTTCACTGGATCAACTAAAGGCGTGCGCCCCAGGGACACTCGGCGAGGGTTACCTCCGCTTTGTGATCGAAAACAATCTGGAAGCCAACCTCGGCAAAAACTACCGCCAGTTTAATGAGGAGTTGCATGCCTCAGGCAAGCTGGAGCGCCTGCCGGAAGACATGAGCTATATGATGATTCGCGGCTTTCAGATCCACGACTTTCAACATGTCCTGACAGACATCGATTCGTCGCCGTTGGGAGAACTCAAACTGGCCGCGTTTTACCTGGCGCAGCTGCGTTTCCCCTACCACGCGATGCGCATGGCAGTGACGTTAGGTCACGCTGCGTTCGTAAATCCAAGCATTACCGTGCCAGCAATGGACGCGATTGTGGAAGGTTGGTACCGCGGTCGCCAATCGGGTAACCTCAATTTCGAGATCTGGGAAGACCGTCTGGATACGCCGCTAGAGGCGTTGCGCGAAGAGTACAATATCGCTCTGGCAGCATAACGGTCGGATGGGAAGCACTCAGCTCGCTGCCAGATGTAGCGAGCTGGGTTCAGAAACGCTCCTTATTAAAGGGAGCTGGAGGCAGACTATTCCTTGGTCTCTTCCTCTTCGCCGCCTTCTGGGGCTGCATCTTCCTGAGGGGCTTCTTCGGCCGGGGCTTCAGCTTCGGCAGCTTCCTCACCGCCTTCCTCTGCGCCACCTTCATCTGCAGCCGCCTCTTCTTCAACCGGCTCTGGCTCAGGCTCTTTCGGCAGCGCGGCTTCGATCAGGCTGTGTTCTAAGAGGATTTTGACTTTGTCATCGCCATTGATGGGCTGCTTGTTTGCGTCTTTGACTGCATAGCGACCATCACGACGTTGATAGATGGTGTAGTCATCGGTACTCGTAACAACTTTCATGTGACTTTTACTTTCTCCGTGAAAGGCGGCGACTCTACAGGTTCCCGTGTTGAAGTCAACTTGGCTTAAGTGCTTGAAAGATATGCAAAGAAGTCGCCTACCCGCCTTATATCCATATGACATCTGGATACATGCAATATTTTTGTATTCCGCTACAATTCCGCCTCTTTTTTCCGCACCACACCTGGAGCGAGCGGCCATTGGACAATTCTAAGAACAGCCACGTTGTTCGATTTGCCGGTGATTCCGGCGACGGCATTCAGTTGCAGGGACAACAATTCACCACCGCATCAGCGCTTTCCGGTCACGATCTGGCGACTTTGCCGGATTTTCCGGCGGAAATTCGTGCGCCTGCCGGTACTCGTTACGGCGTGTCCGCCTTCCAGATTCAGTTTGGCGGCGAGCGCATTACCACCCCGGGCGACGCGCCTGATGTGCTGATCGCGTTTAATCCAGCAGCTTTGGTGGTCAATCTGTCTCAGCTTGCTCCCCATTCCCTGATTATCGTTGATGCCAGCGCATTCACAGACCAACGTTTGAAGCGTGCGGACCTGGCCAGCAATCCACTGACAGACGGGTCGCTCAGCCACCATGAAGTTGTCGAGATCAACATCACCGATCTCACCACCGAAGCGGTAAAACCACATGGCTTGGGTACCAAAGATTCACAGCGCTGCAAAAACTTCTGGGCATTAGGTCTGGTGTTATGGATGTTTGATCAGCCCAGAGAACCAACGCAAAAGTGGATAGAAGCCAAGTTTGGCAGCAACGAGCAGGTAAAAAACGCCAATCTGGCAGCACTGGATGCCGGGCACGCCTACGGCGAAACTGCCGAGCTTACGCATATCGCTCAGGATCACATTCCTGAAGCACCACTGGACAGTGTGGAGTATCGGACCATCACCGGCGCCGAAAGCTTAGCACTCGGTCTGGTTGCGGCGGGTGAGCTTGCGAACACCGAGCTGATGTTCTGTTCCTATCCGATCACCCCGGCATCTTCCCTGCTCCATAATCTGGTTGGGCTTGAGGAAGCTGGTGTAGCAACGTTCCAGGCAGAGGATGAAATTGCCGCGGTATGTTCCGCAATCGGTGCTTCCTATGCCGGCAAACTTGGTGTCACCAGTTCAAGCGGACCCGGCATTGCCTTGAAGACCGAGGCTATTGGTCTGGCCGTAGCCACCGAACTCCCCCTGTTAATCGTCAATGTACAGCGCGCGGGTCCGTCCACAGGGATGCCCACTAAAACAGAGCAAAGCGACCTGTACCAGGCGGTGTACGGACGCAATGGTGATACGCCGATACCGGTTGTTGCGGCGCGCTCCCCTGCGGACTGTTTTGACGCCGCCATCGAAGCGACGCGCATCGCCCTGCGTCATATGACCCCGGTTATCCTGCTTTCCGATGGCTATATTGCAAACGCTTCGGAACTCTGGCCGATCCCGGATTTTGAGCAGTACCCGCCGATCGTCAATCACAAGCCCGCCAGCAGCGGCAAACAGCATACCCGCGTGTTCCAACGCGACCCCAAAACCCACGCCCGACTCTGGGCTGTGCCGGGCGATGCCCGCTACATACATCGCGTGGGCGGTATCGAAAAAGACATCGACAGCGGCAACATCTCTTACGATGCTGACAATCACCAGGCAATGACTGATCTGCGTGCCGAAAAAGTGGCGAGTGTTGCTAACTTCATCGCGCCCCAGGAGATCGACCAGGGTTCAACCGGTGGTTTAGCGGTTGTCGCGTGGGGCTCAACCTACGGCACCATTTATCAGGCCGTTAAAGAGAGCCTGAATGCAGGTATGGATGTCGCGCACATCCACATACGCCATATCAATCCGTTCCCTTCCAACCTGGGCAATCTGCTGCAGCAGTTCGATTGCGTTTTGGTACCAGAGCTGAACAACGGCCAGTTGGCTACACTGCTTCGCGATCGGTTGGGCGTCAGCGTCCAACAGTTGAATAAGGTGACAGGTCAACCGTTGACCGTCGCCGAGGTCAAACAGGCGATTGCAAACCTCGCTCCCTCCAACTCAAAACAGGTAGGCACCTAACGTGGGCGATCTAAGCTTCAAAGATTTTGCAACAGACCAGGAAGTACGCTGGTGCCCTGGCTGTGGCGACTATGCGATTCTGAAAAGTGTTCAACGCGCTCTGGCTGAAAGTGGCGCTATTCCGGAGCAGACCGTATTCGTTTCCGGCATCGGGTGCTCTTCGCGCCTGCCTTACTACGTGAACACGTACGGCTTCCACACAATTCACGGACGGGCCCCTGCTATCGCCACAGGCGTCAAGCTGGCCAATCCGGAGTTGGACGTGTGGGTGATCACCGGTGACGGGGATGGTCTGTCCATCGGCGGCAACCATCTCCTGCATGCACTCAGACGGAACATCAACCTGAACATCCTGCTTTTTAACAACGAGATTTATGGCTTGACCAAGGGGCAGTACTCACCGACTTCGCGGCCGGGTACCGTCAGCCCCTCTACCCCCAGCGGCTCGTTCGAACAACCCATCGATCCAGGTCAGTTTGCCATCGGTGCCGGGGCTACCTTCTTTGCCCGCGCGGTGGATATCGATCAGAAAGGCATGCCGCCGCTGTTTGTCGAGGCGCAGCAACACAAAGGCACCGCGTTTGTTGAAGTGCTGCAGAATTGCATCGTCTATAACAAAGACGTCTTCGACGACGTAGTTGCGAAGAAGACCGCCGCTGAGACGCAAGTACACGTACGTCACGGCGAGCCGTTGCTCTATGGCAAAGAGAACGATAAAGGCCTGCGCCTGAACACCAACACACTGGCCTTGGAGACTGTCACCCTGGGTGAAGACGGCGTCTCCATCGACGACATCCTGGTTCATGACGAAACCAATCCCAATCTCGCGCTGATGTTGGCCAACCTCACGCTGCCGACAGCGATGGGCGTCATCCTGCGCCGCCCGGCGCCCGCGTTTGATGAGGGATATTGGCAAAAACATCCCACAGAACGGCGTCAGCGTGTAAAGGACCTGCTTCGTACCGGCAATCTGCTGGACAGAAGGTGATAAAGAGCGGGATTTTCCCGCTCGCAACCACAAAGCACCGTTACCTTTTTGCGAAATAGTCCTCATTTCGTTACCCAACGTAACGTTTTTCTTGCTTTTTGGACTATATTTCACTAAATTGCCCCGACCAATTTGGTCAGACCAATACGGCCTGACCAAAACTGCACAAAGCTTCGATATTTACACCCACGGAGGCCTTTCTTTTGGCAGGCAAGCACGACGAAATTGCTGGCAGCCTTATTCAGGACATCCTGTCCGGCCGCTACCGTGCGCATGAAAGGTTGCCCTCCGAACGTGATCTGGCAACTCGCTTTGATGCGAACCGTGGTGCCGTGCGAGAGGCAATGAAAAAACTCGAGCAGTTGGGCATTGCCGAAGTAAAGCCCGGCGGTGCCAGAGTGAAGGAGCAGCGCGAAGCAAGCCTCGATGTCATCGGCCACATGCTTGCACAGGGCGACCTACCCGATATTCAACTTGTCGATCAAATCCTTGTGGTCGTCTCTGGCCTGATGCGGGTTGCAGCAGAACAGACCCTGGAGCGCGCCAGCGATGAAGAAATTGCAGAAATTCGCCAGCTGGCACGACCGCTCTTTGCTGAAGATACGGCGGAGGAAATCCATACCACCGCCCGGTTTGAGCTCATGCGCGCGATCATGCTGGCCAGCAACAACCTGCCGCTGGAACTGATCGCACGCTCTCTCATGGAGCAGTTTGTGCCGAACATCGCACAACTCGCACCGTTTGCGAATACCGACCACGGCGCCTATGCCACCTTTGCCCGGCAACTGGATCAGGCGCTGGAAAACAAAGATTTACCCGCCCTGCGCGCATCGTTCGCGGGGCTGTCAGATTTGAACCGTCAAACCATGATGCGAGCTTATGAAGCCGCGCGCCAAGTTGGCCAGGAGGCCATGTAGTTATGTTACGCACGTTTATCATTCCCGGTTTCATCATCGTGGTGTTTGGCTTTGCCGCCCTTGGCATGATGGCCACCGCACCCGTACTGGAACCTGCAGCAACCGAACCCACTTACCTGACGGTACGCGTTCGGGAAGTCGCAGCGGAACCCGTGCAGCTGAAAGTGCATTCGCAGGGAACGGTACGACCTTCAACCGAGAGCCAGCTGATTCCTGAGGTTTCTGGTCGTATTACCTGGATGTCACCCAAGCTTGTGGCAGGCGGTTACTTCAACGAAGGTGAGACCCTCGCCCGCGTTGATCAGGTGGATTACCAGAACACTCGCGACCGTGCACGAGCAACTCTCGGACGCGCCGAAGCTGAAAGTCAACACGCCCGCTTCGAGTACCAGCGGCTGCGTTCACTGGCCGAACGTAAATTGACGTCCCGCTCCCAGCTGGAAAACTCATTGCGCGCGATGCGCGTTGCGGACGCTGCCCTCGCTGATGCCAGAGTTAACTTTGAACAGGCATCCCAGAACCTCGACCGCACCGAGATCAAAGCACCCTTCACCGGCCTGGTCCGCTCAGAGAACGTGGATATCGGTCAGTTCATTTCACGGGGTGCGCCCATTGCGACGTTATATGCAAGCGACCAGGTGGAAGTCAGATTGCCGATTGCCGACCGCCAGTTGGCGTTCTTGAACCTGCCGCCGACGCTGCGCGGAGAGCTGCCCACCGAACTGCAACCCGCGGTCACCCTGACTACGGAATACGCCGGTCAAACGCTCACCTGGAACGGCAAAATTGTGCGCACCGAAGCTGAAATTGATGTTACCTCGCGTATGGTACACCTGGTTGCACGCGTGACTAACGAAAATGATCAAGCGCCGTTGTCTGTGGGTTTGTTTGTTGAAGCAGAGATAGAAGGATTGTCCGCTGAAGACATAGTCGTATTGCCCCGGTCAGCGCTGCGGAATGACAACCAGGTCCTTGTTGTCGATGCAGAAAACAAGCTGCGTTTCCGGGCCATCCAACCGCTGCGCCTGTATCAGGACAACGTACTGGTCAAGCAGGGTCTTGATGCAGGTGAACGTGTCTGCCTCTCTCCGATTCAGACCGCTATTGACGGCATGACCGTAAACCCGGTCCTCGAAGAAGCCTAAACAACTCAGCGAGAGCCTCACCATGCATACCGCCATCCGTTGGTTTGCCCATAACCCTGTCGCCGCAAATCTGTTGATGATTCTGCTGCTGTTGGGTGGCGCCTTTGGTGCTTTCACCACGAACCAGGAAGAGTTTCCAAACTTTGATGTCAAAGTTGTCAATGTACGCGTGCCCTACCTGGGTGCTGCGCCCGTCGAGGTTGAAAAAGCGGTTTGTGTACGAGTGGAAGAAGCCATTGAAGGTCTGGAAGGCATCGACAAGCTCCGCAGCACCGCTACTGAAGGTATGTGCAACGTCACCGCCGAGCTTTTTGATGATGCCGACGACGTGCTCGTATCAAACGAAATCAAAAGCCGGGTGGATGGCATCAACAGCTTTCCCGTCGAGACCGAGAAACCCATTGTCTCCAAAGTCTCGTTCACTCGGCGTGTGATTCAGATCGCCGTCTCTGGAAACACCGACGAAAAAACCCTCAAAGAGATGGGACGCGAACTGCGCGATGATATCGCGGCACTCGAGGGTATATCCCAGGTGGGTGTCGACTATATCCGCCCGTACGAAATTTCCATCGAAGTATCCGAGCTCGAACTCAGACGTTATGGCATCACGTTAGATCAGGTCTCTAGAGCCATCCGCCAGAGCTCACTGGATATGCCTGGCGGCACCATCAAAACCAAAAACGGTGAGATTCTGATCCGCACCACCGGTCAGGCTTATTGGGGTGCAGAGTTTGAAGACGTCATCGTTGTCACCCGCGGCGATGGCACACGTGTCATGCTTTCGGATATCGCGAATATTCGCGACACCTTTGAAGAAGGTGATTTGCTCGCACAGTTCAACGGCAAACGCGGCGTTGTGGTCAACGTCTCGCAAGTCGGTTCCGAAGATCTGGTGCAGATCGCAAAAGACGTTAACGCATTAGTCGACGAATATCGTGCCGATGTACCCCAAGGCATCAGTCTGGATGTATGGATCGATACATCCGAAGAACTTAAGGAGCGGATGTCGGTACTCATGCAGAATGCGGGTGGCGGTCTGCTCCTGGTGCTCGTTATCCTGGCTTTGTTTTTGAAGTTCCGTCTCGCGATGTGGGTCGCAATTGGCATTCCCGTCGCGCTGCTGGGCACCCTCGCTGCCCTGCCCTTTACCGATATCAATATTTCCACCATGACCGTCATGGCGTTCATCCTGGTACTCGGAATTGTCGTAGACGATGCAATCGTTGTCGGTGAGCGGGTGTACGGTCACGAGCAGATGGGCAAGTCCGGGTTGGACGCTGCCGTTGACGGGACCTGGGAAGTTTCCGTACCGGTGATCTTTGGTGTTCTCACCACGGTTGCCGCTTTCCTGCCGCTGATTCTGGTGCAGGGTCGCATGTCTGGCTTTTTCTCACCCATTGGTTGGGTGGTTATCTTTGCCCTGGTCTGTTCCATCATCGAATCTCAGCTGATCCTGCCATCGCACCTGGCACACAGAAAAAGAGATGAACCTTCTACGGGCGTGTCCAAAGCCTGGAACCGTTTCCAAGGCAGTATCGCCGGGTGGCTGGAAGGTGTCGCAGCTAACCGCTACCTGCCGTTTGTATCAAAAGTAGTGAAATGGCGTTACGCCAGTTCCGCAATTGGCCTGGGTCTACTCATCTTGGCCCTTTCGCTGATTGCTTCCGGTCGGGTCGTATTCGGCTTCTTCCCTGCAGTGGAAGGTGATCGAGTGTATGCCGGCCTGGAATTGCCTGAAGGAGTGGCTGCAGAAACCACTTTGGCGGCAGCAAGAAGAATCGAAGCAGCAGGGCACCGTGTTAACAAGCAGCTCACCGAAGAGCTGGGGTTGAGCAAACCCCTGGTGCGCAACGTGTTTTCAAGTGTTGGTCAGAACGTGGATCGTAACGGCCCCGGCAGGCCACAATTTGCGGGTCGCAGTAACATCGCCGAAATTGTCCTGGACCTGGCGCCCCTGGAAGAGCGTGGTGATATCAGTTCCAAAGTGGTTGTGTCTCGATGGCGAGAGGAAACCGGCGCCATCTCTGACGCCGTCAAACTCTCCTTTGACGCCGATCAGTTTTCAGCTGGGGACCCAATCGAATACCAGCTGCAGGGCAAAGATGTTGATCGATTGCGCGAAGCTGCTGAATTCATGAAGTCAGAACTCAGCAGATATACCGGTGTTTTTGACATCAGTGACTCGTTCCGATCCGGGAAACAGGAGATTCAACTGTCGCTGCTGCCCGAAGCCCGCAACCTCGGGCTGACCCTGGCGGATCTCGCCAATCAAGTACGCGGGGCTTTCTACGGATCTGAGGCGCAACGGGTACAGCGCGGGCAAGATGATGTGCGGGTTATGGTTCGTTTCCCCGAAGCCGAACGCAGGTCCATCGGTAACCTCGAGGATATGTATATCCGCACACCGGATGGCAACGAGGTGCCTTTCTACAGCGTCGCCAAGTTCGAAGTTTCGCGCGGCTATTCCAGCATCAACCGATTAGACGGTCGCCGCACGGTAACCGTGCGCGCGGACATCAACCGGGCTGTTGTTACCCCCGAAGAGGTTGCAAGTAGCATTCGCGCTGAGCTGATTCCATTGTTCGTGCAGGAATATCCCGACGTCGACATATCTATGGGCGGCGAACAGGAAGAACGCACCACAGCACTGGGCGGTCTCTTGATCGGTGCGCTCTTTTCCCTGGTTGTGATTTACGGCCTTCTGGCAATCCCGCTCCGCAGCTATCTGCAACCGCTGGTAATCATGAGCGTAATTCCGTTTGGTGCAGTAGGGGCGATCGTCGGCCACTATATATTGAACGTCCAACTCATGTTCTTCTCTGCACTTGGCATCGTCGCTCTGTCCGGGGTTGTTGTTAACGCATCATTAGTCCTTGTGGACTACGCCAACCGGCAACGGCGTGAGGGTAAACCGATCGTAGAAGCGATCCTGACCGCGTGTTTGATTCGTTTCCGGCCGATCTTGCTGACTTCTGTTACAACATTTGTTGGTTTGATTCCGTTGATGTCTACCAGCACACCAGCGACTGCACCTTTCCTGCCCATGGCAGTATCGCTAGCGTGGGGTGTCTTGTTCGCAACATTTATCACCCTCTTGCTGGTGCCCTGCTTGTATCTGATCGTGGAAGATCTTCTCTACCAGAAAGCGCGTTTCGCAGCCTGGCTGGGTAACCGTCCACCGCCTGAACCCATGGACTCTGTCGCACAGCCGCAAAGCGGTGGCTGACACCGGACACCAAACCCTCCCGACGCATCCACGCGCCTGGCACACTCACATCTGGGCACTGACGTGGCCTGTGATTCTGGCCAACGTCACCATTCCAATGGTTGGCGTTGCAGATGTGTGGGTACTGGGACGCGATCCCAATCCAGCCCTCATCGGTGCCGCCGCTCTGGGTGCTGCGATGTTTACCTCCATCTACTGGCTCTTTGGCTTTTTGAGGATGGGTACTACAGGGCTGGTCGCCCAGGCGTACGGTGCCAGCGATCGGCCGGAGATCGCGGCGATATTTGTACGTTCGGTCAGCGTCGCCCTGCTGCTGGGTGTTGGCATGGTGCTGGCGCAGGGGCCGCTATCCGCGCAACTGTTTGAGTGGTTTAACCCGCAGGGCGAAGTAGCAACGCTTGCACGCACGTACTACGACATCCGTATTTACGGTGCTCCGGGCTTACTCATCTACATGGTGGAGCTGGGCGTGCTTTTCGGACTGCAGCGCATGCGCGCTACGCTGATCCTGAGCCTGTTTCTGAACGGGTGTAATCTGTTCCTGGATATCGTGCTGGTGCTTGTTTTTGACTTTGGTGTAGCAGGGGTCGCCTGGGGCACCGCGATCAGCGAATGGTTAGCAGCGTTAGTCGGCTTTGCCTTTGTGCTCGCAGGCTTTAAACACGCAGGCACAAGTCTCACGCAGCGCGCCAACACCTGGATGACTGGCAAGCTGAACGCGCTCTTCAACCTTTCCTCCAACCTGATACTGCGCACGTTTTGCGTGCAAATGCCGTTTCTCGTCGGCATCGCATTGGCAACCCGGATCGGTGAGACCACGCTGGCTACCCACGCTGTGCTCATGCAACTCTTCTTCATCATGACTTATTCGCTGGATGGATTCGCCCACACCGCGGAGACCCTGACGGGTTATTGTTATGGCGCCAGACGACCCCGTGATCTGCGCAAGGCCAGTTACTACTCAGCCATCTGGGCCTTTGCCCTCGCTGTACTCACCGCCCTGGTTTATTTGCTGTTTGCCGACTGGATGGTCGCACTCCTCACCGTCGCGGAACCTGTCAGGGATCTCGCCGCTGAGTTTATTCCATGGCTGGCTCTGGCCCCGTTGCTCTGTATCTGGGCATTTCTACTGGATGGGATATTCATCGGCACCACCCACATCAAAGAAATGAGAAACGCGATGCTCCTGTCCGCGATAGTCTGGCTGGCGGCGCTTTACCCAACCTATCAGGCCTGGGGCTACCATGGTGTGTGGTTTGCTATGAATCTATTTATGCTTGTGAGAGGCTTGAGCCTGGCTGCGTACTATCCAAGAATTGAACGCGCAGCTTCTCAATGAAAGAGGTTAAGGGACTCCCATGCGCATAGGGTTTATTGGTGCCGGTGGTATCGCTGGTTTACAACTTTCCTGTTTAAAAGACAGAACTGACGTTGAAGTCGCCGCTTTTGCCGATACCAGCAAGTCGATACTGGAAAAGCGTCAAGAACAATATCCTGAGGCTGTCGTCTACACCGACTATCAAACCATGCTGAAGCGAGAAAAACTGGACGCGGTATCGGTGGCCACGCCAAACGGTCTTCACGCCAAAACAACCATCGCCGCGTTGAAAGCCGGTTGTCATGTGCTGGTAGAAAAGCCGATGGCCATGTCCGTCACCGAAGCAAGACGGATGCAACGTACCGCCAAAGAGACGAAGCGCAAGCTGATCATCGGTTTCCAGTATCGCTTTGACCCGCGCACGCAGTATCTGCGGTCTGAGGTTGATGCTGGGACAATCGGACGCGTGTTGTACGGCCGCGTGCAGGCGCTCAGACGACGGGGCATCCCCAACTGGGGTGTCTTTGGACGCAAAGAGCTGCAAGGCGGAGGCCCCCTGATCGACATTGGCGTGCACGTTCTTGAGATGGCGCACTACACGATGGGCAGTCCTGTTCCTGTGTCCGCAACCGCGGACATGTTTACCTACATCGGTAACAAGAAGTCAGACCGAATTCAGAGTCAGTGGGCTGGCTGGGATTACAAAACCTATAGTGTTGAAGACCTTGCCGTGGGTCGCATTCGGTTCGACAACGGCGCGGTGATCCACATCGAATCTGCGTTTGCTGCCCACATCAAGGACGGCACAATGAACTTCGAGTTGATGGGTGAAAAAGGTGGCTGCAGTTGGCAGGACACCGAAATTTTCACTGACGAAAACGGCTACATGGTGGACAAAAAGCCCGCCTGGCTTGCCAACACTGATTTCAACGTTGTGTTTAAACGCAAGATGGATGGTTTCGTGGATCACGTTGCCCACGGCGCGCCAACCATCGCGCCCGCTGAGGCAGGCGTTACGGTACAGGCGATGCTGGACGCGCTCTACAAGTCTGCTGAAAAAGGTGGCAAGGAAGTACGTATCAGCGTATGAGCTAACGCCTTAAATAGGCAAACTCTCGCGCCAAGACCACGTGAGCCGGTTCGTCAAATGCCGGGCCATGACAAAACGTCAAACGTTCTGGCTGCCACGCTTCTATATGGGCAAATTGTGCCCTGCCCGCCTTGCGATCTGTTGTCAGCCAACGATACAGACGCAAAATTCCCCCATGCGGGTATGCGACGCTCTCAAAACGCAGAAACAACCGGGGCAGCAGCGGCACGTCATCAACAGGCTGATTGATCATGAGATCGGTCAAGATCAAGGTGCGTGATGGCTTATGAAAAAAAAACCACTTCATGGAATAACCGACTACCGGTTAGAACAAGTTGCTCCAGGTCGTCTGCGTAGATCTCCGGCGCGGTATCGGTGAGCGTTTCAGCCATCCGTAATTTCGTCTGACAATTGAACCTGCGAATGGACCCAAAGATTGCCATCTTGAAGCCGCACCACCGTCATCCGAGTGCCCATAACCGCGCCAGCAAAGGTAATTTCCGGTCCGTCCCGGTACCAGATGTTGTCAGCCAGCGCATGCAACATGAATTGTGGACCTCCAGTTCAGGATATGTTCAGGAAACCATCTCTAACGTTATACTCGTAAACGGTCACCCAGTTAACCCGGGTATTGAACATGAATGTGAATGGCAATGTGAAAAGGAATGCGGACAGGAACGTAGGCTGGCGACAGGCCATCCTGAATAGCACCACCTTGTGCGGGCTGATTCTGATTGTTGGTGCATGTGCTACCCAACCCATTGTCGATACCCAGGGTAAAAGCATGGCCCAATACGAGGATGATCTCGCCGACTGTCGTGCCTATGCAAAACAGGTGCGTGCTGGTCAAAAAGTAGCCGTCGGTGCAGTGGCCGGTGCTGCGGTTGGCGCGGCCGTTGGAGCGGCTGTTGGCAACAGCGATACCGCAGCACGGGCTGCAGGTGTTGGTGCAGCAACGGGTACGGCCAAGGGTGCTGGCTACGCCTTTCACGAACGCCAGCGGGTTGTCTTTAACTGCCTGCGCCACAGAGGCTACGCCGTTCTCAACTACTAACTTGGTCTGATTCACGGGCCCAGACCTCCGCCCATTGATTGAGATCCAGAAGCTGGGATCCGAGTTCTTCTCCCCAGCGGGTATACCCGTATCCGTCTTTGTTTGAGTCCACCAGGTTCAGCGCCCTGAGCTCTTTCAAGCGCGAGTTTAAACTCGTGGGCGAAACATCGTTGCATCGAGCTTGAAGCTCTCTGAACGTGAGGCGCTCCTCCCTGAGTTCCCAAAGTATTCTGAGTGCCCAGCGTTTTCCCAGAACATCCAGGAGACGCATAATCGGTCGCCCCGTGTTCGAACCCCTGACCGCCTTTTTCTCGACCATTTCGAATGCCTTGTTTTTCCCGTCAGCACTTCTCACCAGCACTTCTCGCCAGCACTTCTCGCCAGCACTTCTCGCCAGTATGTATGCTACATTTTTTGTAGCATAATTTCGGGTATTGCATTACCCTATCTATTATCGCTACATAAATTGTAGCATCACTGGAGAGACAATGAATCACATCCTGCGCCCTATTGCCCCCCCTTACTCTGACGAGATTACAACTCTGTTCAAATCCTATCCGCAAACCGACGATGGCTACATCCTGAAACTTTTCAGGGTATTCGCTAACAGCCTGCGGTTTGCCAGCAACAAAGGTGTCGCCAATCTACTGGACCGAGACAGCCCCCTCAGCCTGCGGGAACGTGAAATTGTCATCTTGCGTGTCACTGCAAACACACGGTGTGAATACGAATGGGGTGTACACGTCGCCGTGTTCGGGCATGCGGCAGCATTTACCGATGAGCAGATTGTGGCCACCTGTTCCGACAACACAGACTGCTGGACCGAACGCGAAAACGCCCTGCTCCGCTGTGTTGACCAGCTTTGTGGCGCCGCACGAATCAGCGGTGAAGCGCTGACCCAGTTCCAGCAACACTGGACGGTAGAAGAACAGCTGGAAATCATGGCACTCTGCGGCCACTACCACCTGGTCTCGTACGTAGCCAATACAACGTCGCTGGAATGTGAGCCCGTGGCATCACGCTTCCCGCGCGAAGCTGCGACCTAGGCGATAACACGTAGTGCGATCAATCAGTAAAAAAGCTAAACTCACTCTCCTTCACGCTTACGAAACAATAGACCAATAAGGGGAGAGAAATGGCAGAAGCTGTACTGGAGAATCCAGATCTTTTTGATCTGACCATGTCCGATCAAGCGGCACCGCTGCTGGATGCTGTGAAGAAACACATCCAGGACAATGTCGCGCCTATCACCGAAGAATTCTATGCGCTCGACAAAGAGAAAGACGATCGCTGGTCTTGGCACCCGCGGCAGCTGGAGCTTCTGGACGGCGCCAAGGCCAAGGCTAAAGAAAGCGGCTTGTGGAACTTCTTCCTGCCCGACGCAGATACCGGCGAGGGTTTAAGCAACCTGGACTACGCATTTATCGCGAACGAGTTGGGTAAATATCCACTGTCCTCAGAAACGTTGAACTGTTCTGCGCCAGACACGGGCAACATGGAAGTGCTTGAGCGAGTCGGCACGCCTGAGCAGAAGAAGCAATGGCTGGAACCTCTCCTGAACGGCGAAATCCGTTCCGCCTTCGCTATGACAGAACCGGCACTACCTTCTTCTGACGCTAAAAATATCAGCACCAGCGCCGTACTCGAGGGCGATGAGTGGGTGATCAACGGCGAGAAGTACTACATCTCAGGCGCAGGTGATCCACGCTGCAAGATCATGATCACCATGGTCAAAACCAGTCCCGATGCACCACCGCATAAGCAACAATCACAGATTCTTGTGCCCATCGACGCTCCCGGCGTGAAGATTCTGGAAGGTATGCAGGTCTTCGGCGAGGACGATGCACCTCACGGCCATATGCACATCGTCTTCGATAACGTGCGTGTGCCAAAAGAGAACATGCTGCTGGGCGAAGGTCGCGGCTTCGAAATCTCCCAGGTTCGCCTCGGCCCGGGTCGTATTCACCACTGCATGCGCTCTATCGGTGCTGGTGAGCGAGCTCTGGAACTGATGATTCGCCGTGGTTCGGCGCGTACCGCTTTCGGTCGACCGATCATTCAGCTTGGCAAGAACATCGAAGTGGTTTCCCGTGCACGCATCGAGATTGATGCCTGTCGGTTGATGGTACTCCAGGCTGCTAAGGCGATGGACGTACTCGGCAACAAAGAAGCCCGCGTTTACGTGAGCGCCATCAAAGCCATGGTGCCGGAGAAGATCTGTAAGATCATCGACCAGGCGATTCAGATCCATGGTGCAACCGGTGTTTCCCAGTGGACACCACTGGCGCGTATGTACACCGGACAGCGCACATTGCGCCTGGCGGACGGACCGGATGAGGTCCATCACATGGTGGTTGGCCGCAACGAAGTACGTAAGTACGAAGGCCAGCGCTACACCGAACTGGATGACAAGTTGGTCCTGGACCACAACCTCGACTAGCAGCCTGTTAAAAACAGGCTGCTAGTCTCTCGCCAGGGATGGCGAAGCGCAAATCGATCACGTGAGTGATTGATTTGTCGTAGGGTCCCACGACGCATGGATGCGACGTGGGTGAAAAATGATTTGTCAAAATCATTTTTCAACAGACTCCTAGTCGGTAACGCCACAGTAAAAAGCCCGCCTTCGAGAAATTGAATGCGGGCTTTTTTGTGCGCGGCGTCTGTTATCGGCGTTTGTGCGGGCAAGAATCCGAATCAGGAGTTCAAGCTCCAGTTTTCCCCAAATGGCCGGATCACCGAGGAGAACGTCCAAGCGCTCTTAGGCTGATGGGCCAGCCGATAACATTCCTCCGCGATATCGCGAGGCTGACAGAAGAAGTCATCCGGCTTGTCGTTGTAGCGCTTGCGTGTCCATTCGAGATCGATCACCGCATCGATGGCCACAAAGCTGACGTGCACGCCCTTTGGTCCCAGATCCCGCGCCATGGCTTCGGCAAGAATTCGCTGTGCCGCCTTTGTGGGTGCAAATCCGGCAAAACGAGCCACCCCTCGAAACGCTGAGGTGTTGCCTGTTACCACGATTGAACCTTCGCCCCTGTCAATCATCGCCGGTGCCAGGGCTCTGCCCAGATGCAACAGCGCCATCGTATTCACCTGAAAATTCTGCTCCAGAACCTCCGGTTCGATCTCCAGAAAACTTCCGAATGCTCCGCCTACAGCATTGTGCACCAGCACATGGGGATCGCCGAGATCGGCCTGAATCGCAGCAATCTGGGCATCGCGACTGGCCTGGTCGGTCACATCACACGGATAGGCATGTGCGTGATCTATCTCAGCAGCAAGCTCTCTCAGCCGATCTTCATTGCGCGCCATCATGGCCACTTCATATTCTTCAGCGAAACGGCGCACGCATGCTGCCCCTGTACCTGGACCTACGCCTGTGATCAGACAAACTTTTCTAGCCATTCTTGTTCTCCACTCTCTTACTTTACTAATCAGTCAGCTTCAGGAAACGCGGCTTCCGGGTGAATGGGCCACAGCCGCCTGGTGGTATTCTGTCGGGGAAACACACCGATGTTATGTGTGGTTAATCCTGGTGTGTCTGCCGTCACAATCGCTGAGGCCAGATCCTGAAACCCTGCCCTGAAATGGTTACTGCTCTTCAACGCCACATATTTGTACTTGAGCACATCTATTCCCACGGCCAGAAATGGCTCTCTGTCAAACGTCTGACTGCGCCGTGATGCCACAACAATGTCCATATCATCCACCACCAGACGCACCAAGGGTCCCAGATTCAGAGGTGCGCCTTTGAACATGTGCTGCATGACTACGCGTCCATCGTGCAGTGCTTTGACATAGGCTTCCAATTCCAGCGGTTCACCATGCAGATCGTCGGTCTTTCCACCAAGAGATACTCGAATCGTCTGCCCAACACCCGCCTTGTGTGCGATGCTCGCCACCTCCGGATCCACTAAGAAAGCGAAACAGGCGTCCGCTCCCAAGCCAGCCTCGAGCATCGCTCTTAAAAGATGGGTACCGTCCCCGGGTGTACCGCCACCACAATTGTCGGAGGTTTCGTGAATCACCACGGGATAGGCATCATAAGACTGCGCACGGGCTACCGCCTGCGGTCCGTCAAGGCTTTCGGGGACAAAGGACTCCCGCCCTTCCCACAACTCCCGAGAAAACGCTTCTGCGGCACTCAAAGCGGCACCAGCCGCGTCCTCATCTTCCGAGGTTGCAACAATGTACGTGCCCACGTGGGCAATATCGGTGTAGGGAAAGCCATGAAACCAACTTAAGTTCACGCAACCACACTCTTCTTCCAGCTGCTTGAGTCGAGCGAGAAAAGCCTCACCCACCCCTTCAAACGTGGTGGTGGTTGGCAGCAACATGGGCAGCGTCACAACTTTACACTGGTACCGCTTACCGCTGGCCACCATGTCCGCGACACATTGCACCGCGTCCGCAGCGCGCTCATGCAGATCTATGTGAGGATAGTGGTGACAAGCAAACACACCGTTCAACTGGTCCGCCATCGACTGCGTGACATTTCCATGCAGGTCGAAGGACGCCGCGATGGGTATGTCACCAACCAGTTGTCGCACCGCGGTTGCCAGATCCCCCTCCAGATCTTCTATGCCATCTACAACACCCGCACCGTGAAGCAGGAGGACACACGCGTCCAACTCACCGGCTTCGGCCAAGCCGGCAAGAATCTCTTCCTTGAACCCTTCATACGCGTCGCGCGCTATGGTTCCGGAAGGCTGGGTGCTGGCAAAGACAATGGGTACAGGCTCCAGACCTAAGCGCTCACACGCATCAACCGCGCCGCCGACATCCGATTGCTGCCCCCGGGTCTCCAACATCTTGGCACCACGGTAGGTATAAAAGTCGTCGTAAGCGGTAAAACCCTGACAGTAGGTATTCGTTTCATGGCTGATGCCAGCCAGGGCAATTCTCATCCTTGCTCCAGAAGTAACGTGACGTAACTCGTCAACGCATCGTACTTAATCCGCCCACCAAAATGTGAAATTTCGTCGGCGTCCATAGATCTGAGTGCGTCGCAGAGCGTTTGGGCAGCCTCATGTCTACCGGCGAGATCAGTAACAGGTGCCTGCACGACTCGAATCGTGAAAAGAACATGCCTGGTGTTCATTCTGAACAACACCTGCTGTTCAGAACGAAACCACCACTTGGAAACATCATCACCGAGGTGGTTTTCACTCTCTGCTGAAAACAGGCGATCAGTGCCGTGAACGAGCCAGTTAACCCGTCTGAACGGCTGCCCCACCGGCATGTTCTGAAAAAAGTGATCAACCTGCGCACCGATCTTCGCATTCATGCCTTCAACAGGATCGTGGACAGTAAATAGAGGATTGCCGATTTTTTCATGCAAAGACCAATAGCTGGGTGCGGCGACACACCCAGCGACAAATCTCTGCTCATCAGTTACATCGACCAGGCAGATATCTTCGGCTCTGTGTGCCGCGAAGTTTGCGACCCAATGAGGAAACTCGTCTGTCTCTGATTGCCACGGGAGGTCGGCTGCTTGCGGTGGCTCGAAGGACGGCACTTGCGCAACAACAGCACCATAGGCGTTTTTCAACTGGTCGCTTTTGTTTCTCAAGAGCCCCGCATCGTCAGCTAACCACTCGGTCATTTCAATGGGACGCAACATCAGCCGGTGTTTAGGACCCGCCTGCCAGGGCAAAATGTCCCAAAAATCATTGCGCCCAGATTTCATTGTGCGTAGTGCAGAGGGTGTTGCTCATGCGATGATAGTAACGTTGCTCAAACTGGGAGGGGAAGAATAAGTGAGCGGGAAAATTGAGTGGGGAGTTCATCTACCTCACCTGGGCCGTCAGGTAGATGCCCCAACGTTGGTTAACTTCGCACACACGTTAGAAAAACTGGGTGTTCACTCCGGTTGGGTGAGCGATCACATCTGCTGGCCTGAGCAAATCGAGTCGAAGTACCCATACACCGACGACGGCTCGTTCGCGCCAAGTCCGGATATGGGGTGGTTGGACCCGCTGGGAACTCTGACCTATATCGCAGGTGTAACCACCACCCTAAAACTGGGCACCACTGTGCTGATTCTGCCTTATCGCCAGCCCGTCATGACTGCTAAGCAGATTGCTACTCTCGACGTGCTTTCCGAGGGTCGCGTGATATTGGGTGCCGGTATTGGCTGGATGGCCGAAGAGGCCGCCATACTGGGCATGCCGTGGGACAATCGGGGGCGGCGCACCGACGAACAGCTGGCGATGTTCCATACACTCTTCCACGACGCCGCTCCTGAATTCCAGGGCGAGTACTACCAGCTGCCAAAAGTCGGTTTTGAGCCTAAACCTGTGCAGGACCCGCTACCGCTGTGGATTGGCGGCGCCAGTCCAAAGGCTTTCCAGCGGGCAGCCAGATTCGGCACAGGATTTCACGCCGCGTTCCAGCCCCTGGATGTGGTCGTGGAAGAATTCGGCGAGGTGTGTCGCTACGCAGAAGAACTGGGACGCGATCCAAAGTCCCTCACTCTCAGCTTACGCGTCTATCTTGATCCTGCCGGTGCGATGGAAGCGTCAAAATCCATTGCCGGTAGTGACGAGCAGATGCGCGATACGATCGGCGCTTTGACAGAGGCAGGCGTACAGCACGTCCTCCTGGACCCTGTCGCTCGCGGCGGTGTCGCCGGTCGCCTGGATGCTATTGCAAATCTTATGGAAAACGTCGTTTAGGAGAATCAGATGCCCACATTAGACAGAAACGGACTACCCCTCTACTACGAGACCGAAGGCTCAGGGCCCGCACTTATTCTCGCCCACGGTGCTGGCGGGAACGCGGGTATCTGGTTTAACCAGATCGCACACTTCAGTGCGACCCACCAGGTTGTTGCGTTCGACCATCGCAGCTTCGGGCGCACGCCCCTACCGTCCGAACCCATCTCAGTCCACCATTTCCGCGACGATGTGTTGGCACTCATGGACCATCTGAACATCGACCGCGCGCACCTGGTTGGACAGTCCATGGGCGGGTTTACGTGCCTGCGAACCACTCTCGACGTGCCTGAACGAGTTTTGAGCCTGACCCTAAGCGCGACCACCGGCGGCATGCACAATCCCGAGCCAACGGAGGCGTTCAAAAACCTCACTACCGGCGGCAGTGTGGCCGACACCATGTCTGCGGCCACAAAAGCCAACCCACAATTGATGCAACTGTATGCCAGCATCGGCAACTTCAATGTGAATTTCGACTGGGCAAATCTCTCAACACTTCTTTCGCGAGAAGATGTTGTGATGATGGATGATATAAAAAATGTTGCCACGCCCACGCTGATCATTGCAGGCGATGAGGACCCGCTGTTCCCTGAAGCGCTTTTAAGTTCGTATGTCCCGCATTTTCAAAACGCCAGTATCGAGGTCGTTGCAAATTCAGGACACTCACCGTACTTTGAACAGCCTGAGGTTTTTAACCAGATTCTCGCGTCCCACCTCGCGGCCGCTGAGTAGTCTCAGATCAAAATTCATCCACTAGATAAACTATCCAATAGATAAAAAGGGAAGGAAAAGAACATGGCTACAGTACTGATCACAGGCGCGAATCGCGGCATCGGACTTGAGCTTGCCAGGCAATACGCCGAGGCAGGCAACCACGTGCTGGCAACCTGCCGAGACCCTGGAAGTGCTTCCGCTCTGAACGAATTGGCAGGTGAGAACCTGACGGTACATGCTCTGACGCCGACAGATGCTGACTCTGTTGCCGCGTTAGCCGCAGCGGTCCCTCAGGTGGATATCCTGATCAACAACGCGGGCACTCCCGGCCCTGCTCCTGACCAGCAGATGGCGATGAGCATGGACTTCGACGGCTGGATGGAAACATTCAACGTCAACACCATGGCGCCTTTGCGCGTGCTGCAAGCGCTTCACGAAAACCTCAAAGGCAGCAGCGAAGCCAAAGCCATCACTATCACAAGTCAGATGGGTGCGCTGGATCTTAACTGGCCCACCATGTACGCCTACTGTTCTTCCAAAGCTGCGGTCAACAAAGTCATGCGCATGATTTCAGTGGAACTGGCCAACGACAAAATTGCAGTTGGTCTTATCCACCCGGGTTGGGTGAAAACAGATATGGGCGGGGATCAGGCGGACATTACGGCCGAAGAAAGTGCGTCGGGCATCATCGACGTGATTGCGGGTATCAACCTCGACAACACAGGTTGCTTCATGAAGTGGAACGGCGAGCCGCACAACTGGTAGCGAAACCAGGTCCAGAGCCCTGTGTTATGCGGGGCTCTGGCGGACCAGTTCTACTCTATTGATCGTCCTGATCAATATCCTCATCTGACAGCGAGTGCCCCCAGCCCTGCTTGGCATGCAGGTACCGCTTGTTTGATGCCGTCACACCCGTCACGTGTTTCTCCTGGGTGATTTTTGACAGCCCGAACCCTGTGAGATCTTCGACCTTCTTTGGGTTGTTCGTGAGCAGACGGAACGCCTCATTACCATTGAAATGCTTGATCAGAACCGCAGCGTCAGTAAAGTCGCGTGAATCATCCGGTAATCCAAGTGAGCGGTTCGCCTGGTAAGTATCTTCCCCAGCATCTTGCAACAGGTATGTTGCTGCCTTCGCCCACAGCCCTATACCGCGCCCTTCATGCCCTGCCATATACACAATATAGCCGCCGTTCGGGTCTGCATTGATGCGCGCTACCGCATTGTCCAACTGTGGTCCACAGTCGCAACGTTCAGAACCGAATACATCTCCGGTCAAACAGTTGCTATGCACCCGGATCAACGGGTTTTCCGTGGGTTCACCAATCACCAGCACACTGTTTACCGCCAGCGGAGAAACCAGGTGCGAAAAGAGATGTTGTCCGCCGCGACTGCGCAGGTCTGCGGCGAGCGCATCCACCTGCGAGAGTTCTGTGCTGCGCACAGCCGCGTACCACTGCACCGTGAGGCGCGTAGACGGCAACGTCATCGGCAGCGGGATAGGCCCCAACAGATTGATCGCCAGCTCCCCTGGCGCTTCAGGCGTGGTGACATCGATCAGCTGACCTTCGCTGTTGATGCGCACCAGACGACCGGCTTCGATCAGCCGTTTGCGAACATCAGGATTTAGATACGTAAACATGGACCAAACACTATCCAGGGCCTCACGGCCAACTAACCCGTTCATTCAGGACGCGCTATCTTGCCTCAATTGCCGGGCCGAGCCTATAGTCAGTGGTTGAAAGGTTTTGGAGAGCGAAATGAATGCAAATACAGAAGGTTTCGAGAATATTCTCTATGAGGTGCGTGATGGAACGGCCCGGATAACCTTGAACCGTCCGGAAAAGTTAAATGCCTTGTCTCTAGCACTCCAATCTGAGCTGAATGAAGCCTTGTGGGAGGCGGACAACGACCGTAGCGTGCACAGCATCATCCTCAAAGGTGCAGGACGCGCTTTTTCTGCTGGCTATGATCTGACCGGCGGTGGCGGCAACGTCCCCGTATCGCGCGTGCAGGACCCCGACAACGCTTATCGCGGCGCACGTTCCATTGACGATGACGCATGGCAACTGGAACGTGCTCAGCGGTATCGGATGGCACTGTTTGATATGCACAAACCTGTCATCGCCCAGGTGCATGGCTTCTGTCTGGCGGGTGGAACCGATATCGCCATGTTGTGTGACATGATCATCGCAGCGGACAACGCCACCTTTGGCTTTCCTCCGGCACGCGATCTCGGTGCACTCCCAAACAACATGTGGCTGTACAACGTCGGACCACAGTGGGCGAAACGTCTCACGCTGACGGGTGACACGGTCACAGGTGCAGAAGCGCAGCAAATAGGTCTCATATTGAAAGCCGTTCCAGAAGAATATCTGGAACTGGAAGTCGAGGGGCTGGCAGCGCGGATGGCTCACATTGACCCGGATCTTCTGAGCGCAAACAAACGCATTATCAATACCGGACTGGAACTCATGGGGGCGCGAACCCTGCAGAGGATGGCGGCAGAAAACGACGTACGCGGACACAACACCCGCGCGGCGGATGAGTTTCGACGTGGCGTCAAGGAGAACGGCTTAAAAGCCACGCTCACCGCGCGAGATGCCAAATTTGGTGACGGGCGTGCGCGGGTCAACGGACCCGAGTTCCGCGATCCTGATGGAAATCTGGTCGAAGACTAGGAGCCCTCAGCGCAAACTCTTAGACGTACGGCAGTATGTCTTTCGCCACACGTTCGAGCACGTCAAAGCGGGTGTCAAAGTTCGGCAGGATCATCACCTGACTTAAACCCGATGCTGACATCCCATGCAGCCGTTCGATCAGCTGGTTCTTCGTGCCGATCATACTGGACGCGCTGAGCACCTCAGGCGTGAGAAAACGCTCCTCTTCCTCAAGCACCCAGCAGTTGTGTCCCGCGTGTATGCGCTGGTGACGAGTTTCTGCCGGATAACTTTCTAACAACTTCGTATAGTCGTCCCAGATCCCCGCTAGAGCATTCGGTGGTTGATGACCAAAGTTTCGATACTGATCATACGCGTAATGCACAGCCGCCATTGCCATGGCACCACACTCCGCCTTCACTCGATCTGAATCCGGCGCTTCGTCTTCATCGAGCACCACCATCGTGGTCAGCGCCGTCGTGTAGTAGCTGCCGTCGGGACCGATTTCACGACCCGCCTCACGCGCGCCTGTCTGCATCATGTGCCAGACGCTCTGCATCGCACCGGGATCACCCACAAGAGCAAGCACTGCACCATCACCGTATTGGCCAGCGAGCCCCAGAGACTTTGGACCAAAGCCCGATATGTACAGCGGAATTGGATCGTCGAAGTTCACAAAACCCTTGTCGGGCATGATATGCCGAACGGGGATTTCGTTGCCGTCGTGATGAAAGATCGACTCTTCGCCTTTGAGCAGTGGCGCCAGTTCCTGAAGATAAACTTCAAAGTCTTTGATGCGCTGTGGCGGCAAGCCCATCACCCGCCGGGCAGTATTGCCGGAACCTACCCCGAAGAACGTGCGTCCTGGCGCCAGCGCATTTATCGTGGCGATGCTGGCGGCATTAACCGGTGCCGGGCGGGTGCCGCTGACCGCAACCCCCGTTCCCAGCTTTATGGTAGAAGTATCTCGCGCCGCCAGCGCAAGCGTTGCATAACAGTCCGACCAGAGCATCTGCGAATCCGCCAGCCACGCGTGCGTGTAACCCAATTCTTCTGCACGCACCACGTACCCAATGTCATTCACATGACTTGCCACACAGATACCCAGATCCATGTCTTCCCTCCCCCAGCTTGTCTAAGGCGTGTTTAGAACACGATTCGCAAAACGCTTTCTGCTACACAGGCAGGTTTGTCCTGGCCTTCGATCTGAACAGTCAGCTCGTTGATTACTTCCAGCTGCTCGCCTTTCTGCTCCACGCTTTTGATCTTGCCTTGCGTGCGAATCTTGGCGCCCACGGGTACCGGGCTCATAAAGCGAACTTTGTTCCAGCCGTAGTTAACACCCATTTTCATACCCTCAAGCGACGGCAGGCCAACACCTTCCCCACCCGGCAAAAATGACATGATCGACATGGTGAGCTGGCCATGGGCAATCGGCGCACCAAATGGACCTTGAGAGGCGCGCTCCGGATCAACATGAATCCATTGATTATCGAGCGTGGCATCGGCGAAGGTGTTGATCCGATCCTGAGTCATTTCAAACCAGTCGGTCGGCGCTGAAGCTTCGTCAATCTTTGCGGACAAGGTTTCCAGTGCATTGGCAATTGCAGACATTTATTCCCCCAATATTTTCATTCTGATGTGAGAGGAAGGGTATCATGGGGTGCAAAGAATCGGGAGATCCATAGAGGGGACCATGACTGAGTTATATCAAGGCTATACACACCTTTTGTTCGAATACCCAGCCGAGCGCGTGCTGAAGATCACGATCAACAGACCTGAAAAATACAACGCTCTGGACCAGGTTGGACACAAAGAACTGACCTATGTCTGGCGCGAGGTGGACGAAGACCCAGATATCGATGTGGTGATTCTCACCGGTGCGGGCAAAGCGTTTTCCGCCGGTGGCGACTTCGAGATGGTGGAGCAGATCACCCAGGATTTCGACGTCCGCGCCAAAATCTGGAAGGAAGCCCGAGACCTTGTCTATAACATCATGAATTGCGGAAAGCCGGTCATCTCAGCGATAAACGGACCTGCTGTTGGTGCCGGACTGGTTGCGGGCCTGCTTGCCGACATTTCAATTGTCGCCAAATCTGTATCGATCACCGATGGCCACACGCGCCTGGGCGTTGCCGCCGGCGACCATGCCGCCATTATCTGGCCGTTGCTCTGCGGCATGGCTAAGTCGAAATACTACCTGCTCACCTGCGACCGTTTGAGCGGTGAAGAGGCTGAGCGTATCGGTCTGGTGTCACTATGCGTGGAAGACGATGAACTGCAGGACAAAGCCCTGGAAGTTGCAGAAAAACTGAAAAACGGTGCGCCAACTGCTATTCGTTGGACCAAATACAGCTTGAACAATTGGCTCCGCATGGCGGGTCCGATTTACGACACATCCACAGCGCTTGAGATGCTGGGCTTCGGTGGACCCGAAGCACGCGAAGGGGTCGCTTCTCTAAAAGAAAAACGCGACCCCAACTTCCCACGCGGGGCGAACATCTAGCGTTTAGTTAACTGAGCGATCTGATCCTTCCCAGAAGGGTGCGCGCAGTTCGCGTTTGAGCACCTTGCCGGGACCTGACTTTGGCAGCGGGTCCTGGCGGATTTCTACACCCTTCGGCACCTTGTATCCGGCGATGTGTTCGCGACAGAATTCGATCAGGTCGTCGGGCGCCACGTTGGAGTGCTCGGCGCGCGGCACAACCGTCGCGTGCACAGCTTCACCCCAGCGCTCATCCGGAATGCCATAGACAGCCGCCTCCAGCACGGCCTCGTGTTTGTACAGTACTTCTTCCACTTCTGTGCAGTACACGTTCTCACCGCCGGACACGATCATGTCCTTGCTGCGGTCGACGAGGAAGACGTAACCCTCGTCGTCCATATACCCGAGATCACCGGTCCAGTAGGCGCCATCTTTCAGCACCGCCTGGGTTTGTTCTTCCTTGTTCCAGTAGCCGAGCATCACGTTCGGACCGCGAACGACAACCTCACCGATGTCGCCGCGGGATACTTCCACACCGTCCGTATCCAGAATGCGTACATCGGTGCCCGGTATCGATTGGCCACAGGATCGCGCGCGCGGATCATCCAAAAGGTCCTGCTCATTGCGGAGCGCTGTGGTAAGCGGCGACAGTTCTGTGGCGCCGTAAACTTCAATCATCTCCGCCGTAGGAAAAGCGGTCCACGTTCGCCGCACCACTTCGGTCGCAATCGGCGAGCCGCCATGCGCGATGGCGCGTACGGTGTCTACTTTGCGTGGGTTAGCATGTTGCGATTCGGCAATGGCCGCAAGCATGGTCGGCACACCCAAAGTCAGGCTCACCTTTTCGCGCTCAATGATGTCGAGCACCAGTTCGGGTTCGAAAGCACCAAGGGTGATTTGCGTACCCAGCGTCCAGATAGAGCCAAGCACGCCGTTTGATCCTGCGGCATGAAAGAGCGGCGCCATAATCAAAGTGACATCCGTCTGGGTTTGCGGAACAGACATCAGCCAATGGAAGGTATTCGCGATCAGGTTACGGTGGCTCAGCATCACACCTTTGGATTTACCTGTTGTACCACCGGTGTAAAAAAGTCCTGCGAGATCGTTTTCGGTGATACCGTCCCCAAGAGTACCTGGTTCGTTTTCCAGCAAAGCATCGTACTCAGGTCCTATGTTGATGATGTGTTCACAGATGTCTGCCATGCCATCCGCCGGACGATCGGTTATCAACACTTTTGTGCCCGAGTCTTCCAAGGCATAACGCAGCTCGGGTTCTGCGTGACGGGTGTTTAGCGGGACCACAACCAATCCGCCTGCTGGGACACCTACATACGTTTCTATGTATTCGTGATTGTTATCAGACCAGATAGCAACCCGATCGCCGCGATCTAATCCCAAGGCATACAAGCCTGCCACCAAGCGAGCGCAACGATCGGAAAGCTCAGCAAAGGTGAAGGTGGAATCACCGTCAATAAGTGCAGTTTTGTTGGGCGCAATTTGTACCGCTCGCGCCAGCGGGTCTGCAAAAGTGTGCATGTGGGTTCCCCTCAGAAATTGCCGACATTTTAATCACTTATGAAGGTGTGTTGTAGCAGGTGAGGTTGTTTAGTTTTCTGCGGGATCTCTTGGGCTGGTGGGGGGAGGTTGGTTAGGGATGAGTGGGGCTGGATCGCGTTGGGGCTTTAGCTTCCTCGTTCCGGCTATCGTGTGGCAAACGGGGTGGGGTTATGTGGATGACTTCACAACTCTAGTTTTCTGTGGGTGGTTGTCGGGCTACGCCGGGGGCGGCGGAGCCCTTTGGGCGGAGCGCAGCCGACCCCGGCCCCGCAGCCTAACTCTTTTTTATCGAAACTGTAGCTGTTTGGGGCTCTTCTTCTTGACAAATCAATAACATAGCCATATTCTTGTGCGCATGAATGTTATTAAAAACCAACTCAAACTCGATCTACCAATCAAGAGAAAGTTTGGCGGGCGCCAGGAAGGTGCAGGTCGACCACGCGTTGCGGCCAGAAGGATCATTCATCACATCAAACGCGATGCATTTGCCTCTCGTCATCCACTTCATGTGACCATTCGAGTTAGAGAAGGTATCCCTAAACTACGTACACCCAGGTTCAATCGTGCGTTCTATCAAGTATTAGCGGGATCAGCTTCTCGAGCAGGCTTTCGGATCGTGCATTACTCGTTGCAGACCAATCATGTGCACTGTCTGGTAGAAGCAAAGGACAAAACGACACTCGCCAATGGTATGAAGAGCTTCTCAGCGCGCTTCGCGCGGGCTGTGAATCGGGTGTTCAATCGCTCTGGCAAGGTACTAGAAGGCAGATATCACGTTAGAACGCTCAAAACGCCTAAAGAAGTAAGAAATGCATTGGCGTATGTCCTTCTAAACACGCGTAAACACTACGTTCAGTGCCATGGAAAGCGACCACCGGTTGAAATGGATCATTGGAGTTCAGGACCGTTTTTTGATGGTTGGAGAGATGCAGTGGGTCCACCATCCACAAGCACCCTTTTGCCAGTTGCCACTTCGTGGCTGCTGACAAAAGGGTGGCGCAAACATCGATTGATAAGGTTGGACGAAGTGCCCGGGTAACCTGACACCAGCATCCAAAATCGTATAAAGTGCCGCCCGCCATGGCACCAAGAATTCATTTTACATTCCGAACCACCCTGCTCGCGTGTGCGCTGCTGTCATCCACCGCACATGCTGAACACGTCTGGAATCTGCTGGTTGAAAATGATGTTTTCACCGGCACAGATCGACACTACACATCAGGTGTCATGTTGAACTACGTGACTGGCGTCGAAAACGGCCCTGAGCGCTTGCGGCGACTGGGCGTGCGCTTCCCGGGTATCGACGAAGACGATGAAATCCATCTCTCCTTTTCACTGGGCCACGAAATCTACACGCCGCAGGACATTCGCAGCTCAAACCTGCTCGTCGACGAACGACCGTACGCTGGATATGCCTACCTGGCCACAGGATTCAGCACCGCGAATGACAAAGAAATCGAAACATGGCGTGTGAGCGTAGGCGTGGTAGGGCCAAGCGCCGAGGGCGAACATATTCAAAACACAATTCACGAGGCCATCGGCAGCAAACCCGCTCGAGGGTGGGACAATCAGCTGGAAGACGAATGGGTGGTCCAGGTTGCCTACGAAAAGAAGTGGTTGAATCGCGCGTGGACCCGTTCGCTTGACTGGGCGATTGAAGTAGACGCGATCCCGCACTTCAGTGGTGCAGTCGGTAACCTCGGCACTTACCTCGGTCTGGGTGGCATGGTGCGTATCGGGCAAGGTTTGCGGAAGGACCACGGTCCACCGCGCGTACGCCCCAGCATGCCATTGTCGCAATTCTACGATGGTGATATCGGCAGCAGCTGGTATTTCTTTGTTGGCATGGATCTGCGCTTTATCGGCCATAACATCTTTCTGGACGGCAACAACTGGGAAGATAGCCATTCTGTCGATCGCGAAGACTGGGTGGGAGATCTGCAGGCGGGGTTTGTCTGGAATAACGAAAAGTTCCGCTTAGGCTACACCTATATCATTCGCAGCCGAGAGTTTGTCCAGCAGGACCAGCGCGATATTTTTGGTTCGTTGACCTTTTCCCTGCACTTCTGAACAGCTACACAGACGGCCGTTGAATACCCTGACGGCTTGCCGTGAGTTTCGCTATCAACTCTGTGTGGTTCATTTCCAACTCAAGACTTGCGCACAAATTCGCAGCGAGAATATCGCCAGATCCAACAGAGCCTTTCAAAATATCCTGTGCGAACAACGGGGAGATCGCACCAAGCCGCTCGTCTACGTCAAACTGCAAAAGATTGTAGAGGCTGGTTAACAGCTTCGGACCAACAAACTGCGGCGGGATGTGCTGGGCGTCAGCCCGCCTTACAAGTCGCATCACCGCCTCGATTAAAAACGGCAACATGTGGCTTTCAGGTTTAAACGCACAATATGCGTTGTGGACGTTGCGATAGATCTTACGCCGGCCGCGATCATCCGCCTGCAACCAGTACTCCACTCCAAACTGGCAGGTATCGCTCCAATCGCCGGGGATTATCGACAACCCGCCGGGTTCAAAAATCAGCGTATCCGCGTCCAGCCAGACCACCGCATCCACGGACTCTCCACACACCTCCTGCATCCACAGCAAACGGGCTAAGTCCGCGACAATAGGTTTACGATCACTCACCTTCGCCTCGTACCAGTCGGGCACTCTTGCCAGGAACTCATCTCCCTCCCAACGATAGTCGTACCCATGACCATCGGCCCAGGCTTGCACGCTGTTCATACAGACCGCCTGCCAGGTTGTCAGAGCATCGTCACTTGAACTCTGTAGAATGACGATTTTATCCGCCAAGTTGCTGCCACAATTGAATAGACCCTTCGCATTTTGCCTTATCCCGATGCTGCTCGTCCCGATACTGTTCACCGGGTGCGCAACTTCGACCGCGACAACGCCTGTTAATCCTGGCGATCGGCCCTACCAACTCGCAACCAACCTGGTGGAGGGTGCTCTGAAGGACAAACTCCTGAGCTGTGCTTCCGGTCTGTTTGAAAAAAGTGATTTTTCTATCTCTCACCGGGGCGCCCCCCTCGGATACCCCGAACACACCCGTGAAGGTTATGAAGCCGCCGTTCAAATGGGCGCGGGCGCTCTTGAGTGTGATGTCACATTCACCAAAGACCTGGCACTGGTCTGTCGCCACTCCCAGTGCGACCTGCATACCACCACCAATATTCTCACCACTCCGCTGGCCGCCCAGTGCAGCGAAGGATTTACCCCTGCTTCCGGCGAAACCCCGGCCTCTGCAAAGTGCTGTACATCCGACATCACACTGAGTCAATTCAAAACGCTTTGTGGCAGGCACGACTACGTGGACCGAACCGCATCCACGGTTGAGGACTATCTGGCGCGGAAACCGACACTGGTGGACACACCCGAAATCGCCTGCGGGACCCTTATGACCCACGACGAAAGCGTGGCACTGTTCGATGAGATGGGCGTGGATTTTATCCCGGAGCTTAAAGCACCGCTGGTCCCCATGCCGTTCGCGGGCATGTCACAAACCGATTACGCAAACAGGATGCTGGAAGCCTACGCCAATGTAGATGCTGATCGTGTACATCCACAGTCCTTCAACCTCGAGGATGTCAAACACTGGATCGCTGAACACCCTGAGTTTGCCGAGCGCGCAGTGTTTCTGGATGGCCGCGCGCGCAACCCGGATTTCAAAGCTACCGAGGAGAACATGCGCGCGCTGTACGAGACCGGCGTGCGTGTTCTAGCACCACCGATGCCACTACTCCTGATCAAAGACGACAATGGTGAGCTGGAGCCAAGCCCATACGCCGTTTACGCAAAAGCCGCAGGTTTTCAGCTCGTGACATGGACCTTCGAAGCCGGACTCGCAACCGACCCTCGCAACTTCATGTATATCAATCTACCAGGCTACATGACGAGCGAAGCGCAGATGCTGCAAGTGCTGGACGCACTGGCCCAGAAAGTGGGCGTCAGGGGAATCTTCAGTGATTGGCCGGGTACGGTGACCTACTACGCCAACTGCATGAACCTGGACTAGTGTCACTATTTGGTTGTGCCGACCAGAAACTCACGAATCTCATCATGTCGCGCTGCAGCGTCCTCCTCGCCAAGACGCAGCAACAAACTTAAGTACTCAGGCTCAAACATCACCATCGAAAGCGCGTCCGAGCTCGCCTCTTTCTTGTCGTCGAGACCACTTTCAAAAAAGCGAAAAGAACGGGGCATTTCGATGCGGTTTTGACGTGCCAGCACACCCAAATCTTCTCGCGGTCGCAGCACAAGAACATCCACCTTTCGGAATGAGCCCCAGCTTTCTTCCGGAATTCTATCCAACAAGCGATTGATGCGGCTCATCTGGACGGCATCGTAGTCCAGTAGGTCGAGGAACACGGAGTTCAGAAGCGTACCGGTTATTTGCGCAGGTGATGGATAAGGAGATCGCAACTCTTCCGGGAGACTGACAATGGGGGTCGCCCGCGGCGACACCGCCAGAATTTTGGAAGCCCCCATATGCAGCGCCGGAGACAGCGGCGCCGTCAAGCGAATGCCACCATCCCCGTGCCAGGCGTCATCAAGTTTTACTGCTGGGAAAAACATGGGTAAGGCTGCCGAAGCCATGACATGATCCAGACTCATATGCGCGTGGACTGCACGCAGTTGGCTGCCCTGCCAAAGTTCTTCTTGAGCGGTCTCAACCCACGCGCGAGATCGCCCGGAACCATAGTTTGTGGTGATGATCGCCAGCGATTCGAGCCAACCATCGGCGATGTTGTCTTCAATACCTTTGATTCTCTGCCCATCCAACGGCAGATACGCCCCCAGAAAAGCTCGGAGTGGAGAATTGTCCACCATGCCCCGCACATCCGCGCGCCCCAAACGTCCAGCCGTAAGAATGCGCAGGCCCCAGATGAAGACACGCTGGAGAACGCTCAGATAATCTGTGCGGTAGACGCGCTTGGTTTCCAGCTGCAACCAGAGGCGTTTGAGCCCCTCGACGGAGGTACGCCAATCATCCCGACTGGAGGCAAGGTATACCGCATTGATTGCACCCGCAGAAACGCCCGAAAGGATCTGTGGCCGATACTCAGGAATCTCCCGTGCAATATAGGCAAGCGCGCCCACCTGATAGGCAGCACGCGCACCACCTCCGGTTAGCACAAGTCCATGTTTGTCCTGACTACTCACTTGTCTATTTTTCTCAATCGCCCTGGTATAGGCCTCTTCATTTCATGCAAGAGACCGAACGACATCAGCCAATATTTCCTGATCAGCCTGCGATGCTATCGGAATGCTGATCTCAATGCGGTCTACCAGGTCTCCATAACGCTCTTTTATGGTGGCGGCTAAATTATCGTACGTGGCGATGATGACACACTCATGCAAAAGATCATCTGAAACATTCGCAGCCAGTCGCTGCCACTCACCCGCTCGCGATAACGCCGCCATGTCAGCGCAGAAATCCTCCAGTCCAAAGGGGGCAAAGGCTCCAGCGTAAGCGGGCGTGGAGCAATAGAACGCCAGGCGCTCACGGGCTATCTGCATGCGCGCATCCAATGTCGCATGATCTGGCGCTGTGGCAACCAGAGGTTTTAAACACACCTCAAAGCCCGGTTGCCGATGGTCTGTTATCGCCGGAACGATGACCTCGCGTATATATTTTGGACTGCAAACTGGATGCAGCCTGACCCCTTGCGCCACTTCTGCCGCAACTCTCGCCATGTACGGGTTAACAGCAGCAACTTGTATCGGTATGTCCGGATGGTCTATCGGTGCCGGTGTAAACAGAGGCACGTTCAAATTCAGATTGTAGTGATCTGACTCAAACTCAAGCGGCGTTTCATGTTGCCAACTTGCCCAGATCGCTTTCACCGCAGCAACATAGTCACGCATCCACGGGCCCGGTGGATGCCACTCCAGACCAAAGCGGCGACGTATGTGGCCACGTACCTGTGAACCCAGTCCTAACTCAAAGCGGCCGTTAGAAATTTTTTGCGCCGTCCAAGCGGCCTGCGCGGTTACATAAGGGCTGCGCGCAAACGCGATGGCGACAGATGTGCCCACATGTACGCGTTCGCTCGCACCCGCTGCCAACGCCAACATCTGGAAGGGATCATCTTTCGTTTCTTCCATGAGCACCGCGTGGTAGCCAAGCACATCAGCCATCGCAGCCTGGTCAGGGATATCCGCAGGCGACAGGGCCTGATCAGGCGCTCTTAATCCCGGGTCGAGCTTGCCAAGTGGAAAGAGCGTCTCTGCCCTCAATCTGCGTCCTCCATCTGCATCCTCCATCAAATGCGTAGAACTTCCATTTTACTGATGTCGAAGGACTTAAGGAGCCTCAAGATCCGCGAAGTTCCCAGCCAAATTAGAGGTCCACCTCAGAACCGCGTAGAATGAACCCATGCTCCACCTTTTTCGTTCCGTGGGCCCTCGGCTGAACGCTTTGTTCAGACCTGGGGGTAAGATTTTTTACGGCTGGTATATCGTCGCCGCGGCGATGGGTATCCAATGGGTAGCCGCCATGACGTGGATGCATTCGTACGGCGCCTACACCACCTTGTTGCGAGAAGAGTTTGGTTGGTCCATGACGGTTTTGTCGTGGGCGTTCGCCCTCACTCGCCTCGAGAGCGGACTGCTAGGTCCCATACAGGGGTACTGGGTGGACCGTTATGGTCCGCGCCGCATACTGGTTATCGGTACGGTCATATTTTCAATCGGTTTCGTGCTATTTGCGTTTGTCGATTCCATTCCAACGTTTTTCCTCGCCTTCATTTTGATCGCTCTGGGTTCGAGCCTGGGTGGCTGGGCAACGCTGATGGTGGCGGTTGTCAATTGGTTCGACAAACACAGAGCCAAGGCAATCGCCTGGTCGCAGATGGGGTTTTCCCTGGGCGGCTTGAGCGTGCCTCTGGTGACCGCGGGCCTTGTGACCTTCGGCTGGCGGAACATGGCACTCATTTCAGCGGTTGGCATCATCGTCATCTGCGGACTTCTGGCCATGTTCATTCGCCACAAACCGGAGGAGAAAGGGGAAGTACCAGACGGCATTCGCACTCGGGATGATGGGACCGAAACCGGCTCTTCAGAGCCGCTGAGCCTTACCTGGGCACAGGCACGTAAGGAGCCTTCGTTCTGGCTGATTTCAGGTGGCCATGCCTTTTCCCTGCTCACCGTTTCATCGCTTCTGATGCACCTCATTCCCCACCTGACAACAAGCCTGGACTACACCCTGCTACACGCTGGCTTCGTGTTCGGCTGTATGACGGGGACTCAGTTGGTTGGCCTGTTTCTTGGTGGTTATCTGGGTGACCGCTTCGACAAACGCATACTTTGCGTGGTGTGTATGGTGGGCCACTTTATTGGTCTGCTTGCGGTCACCTACGCCACAAACGCAATCTGGTTGGCGGTTTTTGTACTTACCCACGGTTTGGCCTGGGGTATAAGAGGCCCGTTGATGGTCGCACTGCGCGCCGATTATTTTGGCCCCAAGTCCTTCGGGACAATCATGGGATTTTCATCGCTTATCGTGATGATCGGCATGACGACAGGACCCGTTTTCTGCGGGTGGCTGTTTGATCTAGATGGCAACTATCAGCGGGCTTTCACAATCGTCGCGTTTGCATCCGCTATCGGCAGCTTGTTTTTCTGGTACGCCAAGCCACCGAAGATCATGCTTCGCCACACTGCCAGAGCTTAAGCATTATTTATCCGCAGGATTTATATCCTCGTCGCCTGGGTCCAGGTCAGCATTATCCAGATCTTGAGGATCGATTCCCAAGCGCTCGTTAAGCGCATTCATTCTGCGAAGGATCGCAAGATCTAGATCGATCTTTTTATCCATGGAGGCGACAACCGGCAGAAATGTGGTCTCAATCGTATGCGCAAGCGTCTGCATTGCATCTTCAACCACTTTCGAGGGTTGATTAACCACCGTCACTTCCGTGGCTTTTAATGTTTCGTTCAAAGTACTGAGCCGCTCCGCCACATCACCGCCACCTCCGCCAATGTCCTTCAACCCATCCAATGCTTCGCGTATATGGGCCAACTGATTGGCGAGCTTGGTACCCGCATCTGCATCACGACCGCCTGCTGCCTGCGTACGCTGATAGTCTTTACGAATCTGCTCCAGGCGCGCGGTATCTTCATCAGAAAGCTGGCCGCGCAGTTCTTTCAGGCGCAATACATTAAATTCAGCCTCGCCGGTGAGCAGCTGCGACTCGCCCGCGTAATGATCATCCAGAAGCTCCTGTATTTCAGCTTCGTTCATGATTGGCAACAGTTTCTCTGCGAGCTTGTTCATATTTCGATAGCTGCCCTGCAGTTTAAACGGTGGTTCCGTACGAAACTGTTCATCCGTTGCCGCCGAGCGTATGTATTCGCGGTTAACCGCCAATACAACCTCCTGCACAGTTCGCATCTTATTCAGGACAGAGACAATTTCGTTGCTCTCCGCCGAACTATAGGCGTGCACAAAGTCGGCATCCGCCACATCCCTGCCTGCCGCTTTGTCGATGAATCTGTATATATCATCCATATCGCGGGTGGCCAACGGTGCCAGAATCGGATTGGAGGTCAGTGAGTTTTCTATGTAGGAGAGGGAAAACACCTCCTCTCGACCGGACAGGACATCCCCCAGGTTGTAAACATCAGCTCGGTTCGCGAGCATGTCCGGCACCTGGAAAACGTCGCCTGACTCCGTGTAGGGGTTACCCGCCATGATCACGCAGAAGCGTCGGCCACGCAGATCATAGGTTTTCGGCTGTCCACGCCAGACCCCTTCAATGCGACGGGTGCCGTCACACAATGAAATGAACTTCTGCAGAAACTCCGGATGGGTGTGCTGGATATCATCGATGTACAACATGACATTGTTGCCCATCTCCAGACTCAAATTGAGTTTCTCCAATTCCTGGCGCGCTGTTGCGTTGGGTGCCTGTTGCGGATCTACCGAGACCACCGAGTGTCCGAGGGCGGGTCCATTCACTTTGACAAAAATCAATCCAAGCCGACTTGCCACATACTCCATCAACGTGGTCTTGCCGTATCCTGGCGGTGAGATAAGGAGTAGCAGGCCCATCAGGTCCGTGCGCTTCGACTCATCCGCGGCGCCTATCTGTTTCGCAAGGTTGTCACCGATGATCGGCAGGTATGCCTCGTTCAGGAGCTTGTTTCTGACAAAGGATGACAACGGGCGGGGTATAAAGTCTTCAAGCTTTAACTGCGCGCGCAGTTCCTCCGAAATCTCCATCCGCAGATCCAGGAACTCGCGGAAGTTTGCCGCCGTGACCACCCGGTGATGTTCCAACCGTGCGATAAACTCATCCACGCTCAAGTTGAGCTCACCGTCTATCACTCGGGCATGCTGACCGAGCAGTCCAGAGACATGCAGATCCGGATTTGCCGCTTTTATCTGCGTTCCAAATCGATCAGGCAAAAGCAGGTATGCAGCCGCTTCGTCGACAAAACGAGTCCATTGCTGAATTCCTTCTGCAACGTCGCGATTTTCTGCAATGGCACCCAGCCATTGCTTGGCGATCTGAAACTTAACGCCTAAGCGCTCTACTTTGGAGAGATTGTCAGTGAACTCCTTGTCCACATCGTTATCGCGCAGTTCATTGCGCAGCAGTTCGATGAGATCGTGCGCGCGCTGCGACACCGTGAAAGATTCTGCATCTTCGGCCAGTTCCTGTACCAGGTAACGGGCCACGCTTTCACACAACGCAGCCTCAGCGTTCATTTCCGGCAAAAACTCTTCGATACTCAGCTGAATTTCAGCGACAAGCCTTTCGTAAGGCTGTCGTCCCGGATAAAGCCTCGCCAGATGAGACGCTGTGTGCGCTCTCGCGCGCCAGACCATACGCCGTCGCTCGTCATCTACCGAGAACCAGAACAATAACCCAAGCGCGCGTACATGTGGTGCGTAAACCAGAAGGCCAAGCTCATCCATGCGCGGCACGAGGGACTTCAGAATGATCAGCGCATCGTGATCGTGCACACCTTTTTCGTAACCTTCCGTATAGCGATCCGAGGCGTAACCCCGCACAAGATCTTCACCTGCTTTCTCATCCAGAAGAGCGGCCTGCAAACCCTCCCATGTCAGGGTCTCTCCAAGCTGGGCGTCACGGATGATTTCGGAAGCGAGGTACTCAGAGCGGTAGACAGTCTCGGTCTCAGATACAAGAGACTGCGACCACTGAGCTTCAAATGAGTTAAGACGTTCGTCGTCAATTCTCTCGGCAAAGCCGGTGCCGGTGAGATGTGCGTACATCCCATCTTCACGGGGAATCAGGGTCAGTTCGAGAGGCTGCTGGTTAACGCTGAAGCGATGCTGTCCCAACTTGATCACGGCTCCACCGCTCTCAAAGATGTCCCGCTTGTCGCGTAAACTTCGCACCGCATTGTCCTGCGCAGACCTCAGCCGGGATTCAAGGTCATCCGCCTTGACCGCATCGTCCAAATCTCGAAGTTCAGCAATCGTGTCTTTTAACTTCACCACCATCGTATCGGTGGAAAAGTGCGCGTTCAGCTCATCTACTTCCTCATAACGTTCTGCACGCTTGGCGATACCCTCCAGAATACGCCCGGCTGCCGTATGCAGACTTTGAGCTCGCCGCTGTCTCTGATCCAGCAGGCTTTGTCGGTGGGTATCAAAGGCATCTCGGAGCTCTTCACGTTTGGCAACGATGTCCGGCAGAAACTCATCAAACAAACCGAACTTACCCTCGAGTTCTTCCAACGTGATGACAAGGCGTGCCAAGTGCTCATCGCAAGCCTCGGGTGTATCCGCCTGCGCGAGCGCGTTGGTAACACTCTGCGAGAACAGGGTGAACTGTGCTGCAAACTCCGCCTTTGCCTCCCCGGAGCCCAGCGACTTAACTTTGTTGCGGACTTTGGCCTTTGCCGCATTCAGATGAGCAAAGAGTTCAGAGATCGATTCGAGGATGGCTGTCCGTCTGGTCGCATCATCAACTGCCAGACTGCCGAGAATTTCCGTTAACAGGTCCAACTCCTGTCCCAGCTCATCCAAGCCTTCTTCAACCGGTTTGGTCTCTGCAGTTGACTTGGCACTCTCAAGTTTTTCCGCGAGTTCGGCCAAGCTCTCTCGATAGGGATCCAGCGCATTTTCCTGCAACAGAAATCCGACGGTTTTTTGCGAGAGCGCCTCGTTGGTTTCAATGAGCTCCGCTTCCATTTTTTCGATGGCGGCCACGTCAATATGGCGGAGTTCTTTTATGGTCAGGAGATGTCCGCGCTGTTTGCGCACCTCGCCCAGGGCGCGCACAAAATCACGTGCATGATGCCAATCCGAAGTCGAGATCTCTCGAACCAGCGCTTCCTGCTGGGCCATGGCCTCGTTGAGCGAATTGTTTGCATGCGCCCTGATCTCAGCAATTTTTTCGAACTCATCCAGCACGAGTTCAGCCGTGCTTTCGATGTCACTTACACCCGATCTCAGGCGCACAAATTTGTCTTCTTCCAGCCAGTAGTAAGCATCCTTTACCCTGCGGCAGGATTGAATGAGTGCGTTGTAACTGGACATCGTCACTTGTTCCGAACGCGCCGCCTGGACCAAACCCACCAGGTCAGATATCCCTCGGACCAGTTCGTTGTTGCCGATTTTGGCAAGCGGGGAATCCCCCTCTGTTTCTTTGACATGGTCTTCGTCAAAAAACGCGGTCCGCCAGATCTGCATGGGGTGGTTGCGTGCAGGTTCTGCGGATTCCGACTTGAAGATAACCAGGGTGCCGTCCGGAAAGAGGCTGTAGCCGTGGGCATAGAGGGGATTTTCCAGCGCCTTTTTGATCAGGTTGTAGGCGTACAAGCCATAACGACCCGCTTCTGTCTCATAAAATACGTACAGGACATCTTCACCGTTCGGCGAAGTGAGCGCCCTGCTGAATCGGAGTCCATCAATCTCATCTTCAAACCGGCGTGAACCGACACCGGTTAAGTAGTAACCACCAGGGAACAACACACCGTGATCTTCGGGCAGCTCTCTAACGGTGTGACCAATTTCGTCGTGGCGTTCCAGCACTTCACTGATGGGATCGAATACATAGAAACGGTGCAGCTCTTCGCCGTAAGGGAGCACACGCACAAGCACCAGACCGGAAATCTCGCGATAGCGAATATCAGCATCGTCCAGGGCCTGGTTGCCATCCTCCAGCTGATCGGTGAACAACACCGCACCGGTCTCTGTATTGTCTTCCAGCTTGAACCGCAGCTGAGTCCCACCAATTTCAACAAACAGTTGATCGTTCAGAGAATATGCGGCCTGGCCAGCCCTCGATACCAGATCATCTCTGCCCACCTTAAGCCACTCGAACGGGTGACGCGCGGGTGTCGGAATCGCTCGTTCAGCGCGATCGTCCACATAGCGAACTGAACCATCGCGTTCAACGTGCCAGTGAAAGACGCGGACATCATCTTCCGCTTCACCAATTCTGAAAGTGACATAAAGGTCTGGCCCGATGACCTGCATGCGAGCGAGGTTGGCGCTCTTGTAGTAAGCATACAGGTCGCGAAAATCCCTTAAGAAGCTTTCGTCTGTGAGGAAATCACATTCAGCCTCCGGCGTTATCTCAAAACCTTCGTCGGAACTTTCCATACGGTAGGCGGCAAATACGTCCGCAACCTGAGTTTCCCGCTTGAGCCCTATAAAAACGTTGTAGCCAAACAGAATTCGATCACCCACGCGAACGATATCGCGCGGCACGCAGTTATTCTCTGTTCGAACACGAACCCGAGATACAACTTCCATCGCCGTCTGGCCAAAAAGCGTCTGGCGCTCGGCATTGATTTCGTTGATGCCGGATTCGAGCGCATCCACGTGTCCCATGAGGCGCCCACGAATGAGTTCGTAGGAGCCCCCTTGGGCGACCGCTTCATTCAGGTCGTCAGCGGCGTCTTCCGTTGCGGTGGTTTCAGCCATCGATTACGACTTATCCCGTGCCAGCTTCTTAACCGCCTCGATAAGATCCGACATTTCCACGTCTTCGCCCATCGACAGGAGTTTGGTTAACGCTGCCTTCAGCGTATCGGACTTCGCCACCGCACCATCAACCGCCTTACCTACAGCCAGCGACTTTGTGAACGAGTCAATAAACTGACCGTCCCCACCGACGATGTCGATGTTGGCTTCCTTGAGCGCCTGTGCATACACCTCAGCCTGTTTCTCAGAGATCTCAAGGTTTGCCGCGATAGCCTCCAGGTTTTCCTTATGAGTATTGTCCAGCTCAAGACGGAACTCTTCATGGGAGCGAACGTTCTCATCCATCGTCGAAAGTACGGCGAACTTCTCCTTCAAGCCATCCGCTTCCGCCTGGTAACGCTGGCGAATGACTTCCGCCTGGGCTTCACCCTGACGCTCGATCGCTTCCGCTTCTGCAACACGCACCTTAATCTCAACGAGTTGCTGCTGCTCCTCACTGGCCGCATCCGCTTCTTTCACACGAACCTCAGCCATCCCTACTTCTTCTGCACCTGCAGCTTCCGCAACCATTTTCTCGCGTGTTACGCGCGCTTCAGCCAACCCCCGGGCAGCCGCCTCCTCGCGAACACCTTCGGCCAGCTTGATCTTGGCATCTGCCTCTTTCGCAGCAGCTTCGCGCTCAGCTTCAGCCAGCACCAAGCGTTCCTGCGCCTTCAGATGTGAGGTTTTCTCCGCCGCTTCCGCAGCTTTGATCTCTTTAACCAGATCTTCCTGCGCTTTCGCTTCTGCTTCGATCACCAACGCCTTACCCAGACGATCTGCTTCCATCGTGACGCGGATCTCGTTGATGCGCTCCTCCTCTTCGGCCACGGTCTTTTCAACCGCTATGCGTTCGCGGATGACATCAGCAATTTCCCGTTTTTCAACTTCGACCGCTTTGTCTTTCGAAATGTCTTCGAGTGCGACTTCTTTCTCACGTCCGATCGCTTCCAGCTGGCGGACCCGCTCAACTTTTTCGATCTCGACGGCAATCGCGCGCTCGCGGTTTTTCTCGGCAACTTCTACTTCACGCTGTTTGTTCTGCTCTTGCACCTCTACGGACTGCTCCTTGGCAATGCGTGCAGTTTCTGCCTTGAGCTGTTCTTCGGATTGAATCTTTTCGGTCTCGGCCATCTCGCGAGCGCGCACAGAGGCAATCTCTCGCGCCTGTTTTGCTTCTGCATCTGCCTGAACTCGTTCCAGCTCCAAGATCCGTTCGCGTGCTTCAACATCGCGTTTTTTGATCTTCGTTTCCTCTTCACGACGCAGATCGTTAGTGAAAACGTGTTGGGTTGCGGTTAACTCGGTAATTTTGCGAATACCTTCCGCATCCAGAATGTTGTGCTCATCCAGTTGATCCATCGGCGTCTGTTCAAGGTAGTCGATGGCGGCGTCTTCCAGCACATAGCCATTCAAGTCTTTACCGATGACCTTGATAATTTCGTCGCGAAAACGCTCACGCTCCTGGTACAGGTCAACAAAGTTGAGCTGCTTACCCACGGTCTTTAACGCCTCTGAGAATTTCGCCACAAAAAGCTCTTCCAACGTAGCCCGGTCAGAAGCACGTTCGCAGCCAATCGACTGTGCCACCCGGAGGACATCTTCTTTGGTCTTATTTACCCTGACATAGAAGGCGACTTTGATATCTGCACGAATGTTGTCCTGACAGATCAGGCCGTCAGCACCACGTCGGTCGATCTCAATGGTGTTCAGCGATATATCCATAAATTCTTTCTTATAGATAATCGGGAACACCATTTGCCCCGTGAACGTGACCTCCGGGACTGCTCTCAGCGTGTTCACAATCAACGCTGTGCCTTGCTCCACTTTGACGTAGAACTTCAGCGCCATAATTACAAACGCAACCAGGACCAGCACGACCCAGCCACCAATTGTTAAGAAAGCAATTAGATCACCGCCCATGTAAAACCTCCTTCAGGGTTCTATTTTTGTTTGTCACAACCGGTTAGTACCTAAAGTTGCATAAATTCTTTTTCGGACATGACTTTGTAAGTCCTGTTCGTCGCGTCGTAGCTGATGACGGCCGCCCTATCGCCGCGGCTGAGGTCATTTGGCACATCCGCACGGATATCGATCAGTAAGCCCGCGCCCCCATCGTCAACCAAGCCCTGGCCGAATGAATCGGTAACTTCACCAGAGCGCACCTCACAAGTCATACCCACCACCTCATCGTTGGTCATCGCAGATTCGCCGACAAAAAGGTGCGCCGTAGGCTTCAGGGACATGGCCGTAATCGGGAAACAGACCACAACACACGCGGCGATTAGCGCGACGCCGCCCAAAAATTTCAAAAGTGTGCCCGGCAGTAAAGGTAAGAGGTAGGCCGAGCCGAAGTAGCACGCTAGCCAGCAAAGCCCGATCAACACGGAAAACACAACCGTAACCGGTACACCGGCCAGGCCCCAACGCATGAGAAAGCCCGAGAGTTCGCCAATGCCTGAGGCATCCGTGTCGTGAGATATCTCAACGTGCAAGTGTCCATCAAGGTCAAGCACGCCGATGATTGAGAGGATCCAGAAGCCGCCCATCAGGAGCATCAGAAAAGAAAAGACGCCCGTCGGAAACGATGTTGCGATCGATATGAACTCTTCCATAGCTGCTCCTCTTTATTGTTATTAGATAATACTACTTACGGCTTTTCTTTCTGCGGGATTCTACATGCTCTATCAAACGCTCTGCCGCCTTCTGTTTTATACCCACTCGGTCGTCTTCGTCTACTCCAAAACTCTCAGCCAGTGAGGCGAAGTCCTCGTCTGCCAGACTGATGGAAAGGCGTAGCCGCACCGGCTTAGTATTCACCTTCAATCCCAGGATCTCGCGGACGCGATCGGAAGGGTTCATACCCTTGTCGATCGCCTCGCGTCGAATGATCTTCTGGATCTGTTCGTCCAGGTCAAAGGCTACCTGCACGGCCTTGGTCGCCTGCTTTTCCTTGCGCCAGCGCTCTGGAAGGTTTTTCCGTGATGCCACTTAGCGCAAACTCACTCGCTCTTGTCACGACCAGCTTTGATGCGCGCAAGCACATCGCTGCCTTGGGTCGACGACTGCCCTACGCCTGCTGCAGCCATTTTTTCCTCGAGTGAAGCATCGCCAGCTTCACGTTCTAGCGCTTGGGCTGCTTTCAGTCGGTCCTCCGAGTGCTGCTGTTTTGCCTTGATCCGCTCAAGCGTTTCCTTCGCAGAACGCACGCTGGATGACGTTTCCGTGAACGTGTCGCTGATCGCTTCGGTGGTCTTGTGAACACTTTCGGTGGTTTTAACCATCGCAAGCTGGCGTTCGTATTCGTTCACCTGACGCTCGGCTTCAGCCATCAGCTCTTTCAGATTTGCCACATGGTCCGCATATGAGGTGACCACTTCTTCCTGCTGGGCAAGTTCGCCTTCTAAACCGGCAATCTTTTCAGCAAGCTCCAGCGCCAACGCTTCTTCACCCTTATCCAGCGCTTCGTTGACGTTGCCTTCGCGCTCCTGGATCTGACTTTTGATCAGCTGAAGCTTGCGCTGCGCTTGCGTCTCATGCGCCATCACATCCGCCAAATTGGATTTGGCCTTCTCAAGGCTATCCTTGGCATCCTTGATCTCCTGCTCCAGGATCCGCGTACCTTGCGCATCCACCACTGCCTCACCTACTTCGCGAGCACCCCCACGGATCGCAGTCAGTAGTTTTCGAAGTATGTCCATCTCATTGCCCTCTTTGCTGGTTAGGGTTTAGTTAAGTCACTTAAGAAAATCAGCCATAGCCTCTAGAGCGTCCACCGCGTTTTCAGCAAGCGTGTCCAACTCTATCACTATGGCGTCCAGGCTCGCGTCCCTGCGAGTAGCACCAAATAAAACATAGTGCTCGCCAATCCGAGAAAAAGAAGAAAGCGGAATCGGAATGCTCATTTCCAGCATCGATTCCAACAGCTCCACCCTGTGGGCGGGCTCTACCTCAGCTTCGCGCCAAAGATAGGTTATGTAGAGTAATTGAGTATCCGTAGCTGATATGTAAATGGGGAACTCGTCGATGTCGTTAACGATCACCTGGAGAACCTCAACATCTTCCCCTGGCATTACCTGACAATCAAAGCGCCCTCCGTAGACACTATCTGACAGGTCGTTTGCGATCGATTTAACATCTTTCTGACAGGTCAATTTTCGCTCCTCATCCTTGTTTGTCGCTTTGGCTCCCACCAGGTTTGTAAACTGCTTAAAACCTGAGCGACATATTATGTCCGAAACTATACTGACTAAGACATATTATGTCGAGAACTTTTTCACGCTTTTTACGAAAAGATCGACATTTTATGTCAAGAATCGAACCTTATTCGCGCCAAGGCGATCCCTGCCTCACCGCCGACGGCATACAGGAGGTATACATTCTCCCCTTCAACAAATATCGCTGGATCACGAAGCTGATTTACAACCCCGTATGCGGTACTCCTGACCGAGGGCTCCAACTGTGCTAAAGCGCCTTCATACTCTCGTTCCGGGCGAACGACCTCGTCACTCCCCTCTACCTGCCAACCCTGCCAATCAGCACTGAGCTCAATCGTGCTGTGTTTTATGTGTTCGGGCATGTCCCCAACCTGGGTCCAGAAGACATGCAGCGTGTCACCACGCACAAGCACCGCACTGTGCCGCATATTTGGATTGAAAAGCAGTGGCCCCTCCTCAAAACCGTTAAAGGGGTCGCGCGAACGGTAGAGCTGACCCGGCATAGCAAGCGCATAAACATAGTTGTCCCAGTGAAAAGCACGCCAATAGGTTTTGCCCAGCGCTTGAGGCTGGGTCGTGAAGTTGATGCCATCAACCGAAGTGGCCACCCGGGTAGTTTGATGCCCTACTCCTTCAAGGCCGTGGTAGTACATGATGATCTGCTGGCGCGCTGCATCCACATGAACATCTGGTGACGCAATGTGAGGCGTGGTGACCTCCTCAATGATGTCGTGGAGGATGCGCACGCCACTTTTGGCAAAGGTGGCACGGATACCGTCCGCCTTTTCCGGCGTGACTGCCGGTGGTTGCGTGAGAAAGTGAGACTCTGCGATCTGTACAGAACCCGGCACATGGATTTGCCACGGACCCACCAAATCATCCGCATACGCGAGGCGAATATAAGCACCTTTGTGGTCTGCGAAATAGAGATAGTACCGACCCAGCGGCGCATCCACCCAGTCCGGCACTTTGATGAGCGACGGGCCTTGAATGTTGTCGCCAATGCTCGGGTGCAGGCCAGGGTAAATGATTGGGCCAGCGCCTAGTCGTTCAACTCTGGCTCGTTCCCTATCGTGCCGCTCGACCTTGGACTGTTCGCCCATCGCGCCTCCCGCAATAACACCGGTAAGCACAACGGCAAGAACAACCCGCCTCTTTTTACTGCCTGGAAAGATCGCACCCAGCATGCCTTCCCCACCCGTTGCGCCGGCTTCAGTCTACCTGTTTAATCCAACCATGACTGCATGCATCCTCAAATACCTGGTCAACGGTGTCCCCACCGACCGGGAATCCCAGGGCGGCCTCAAACAGGAGCTCGCGGACACCTTGCCTAACGCTTTGAGCATTGTTGTATTGCCGGTAGTGGATGGTTTTTCTGTGGAAATAGAGATGCAGGACTTGGGCGCGTTCTCACGCTCCAGCTTTGAGCCCTACGTAGGCGAACACGTTATGCCGGATGCACTCACCACCCAGTTCAAACACACCAATCATCAAGTGAAACTGCTGAAGGCTCACTTCAGTTAGCCTGGTTGGCGATCTGGCGCCCGGTAGGCTGAGATCGCCAGCGCACCCACAAAATACAGCCCAAGCAATATCTGAAAGGCCAGATCGTAAGATCCGGTGACATCGAACACCCAACCTGCAAATGGGACACCGGCGATCTGTAACGGAAACATGGCGGGGCGCATGAGCCCAAGTACGGCACCGAAGCGCTCCCGACCAAAAGTTTTACCCACAACGCTGCCATGCATCGGCACCACGCCGCCGACCCCGTAGCCGAAGATGGCGGCGCCTAGTGCAAAGAAGATCAGCTCTTCGTTCAAAAACATGATCAACTGACCGGAGAACTGAATCGCAAGAATAAGCAGCATTACCCGTCTCACCGGCAGCCTGTCGGCGAGCCAACCAAAACTCAGTTTGCCCACAATGCCCATACCCGCACACACAGCCATCACTCCGGAGGCGAGAGAGAGCGAGTGACCCAGATCTGTCACCCGTGGCACCATGTGCGTCAGCGTGGCACTCATGGCACAAAAGGCTAATCCGAAGGTCGCTACTACGCTCCAGAAATTTCGGTCTCTGGCGACATCCCGCATTGAGAGCCTGGGTGGTGGCGCAAAGGGTTGGCCATCAACGTGCGGTATTTCGAGCGCGCCGTCAGGGCGTAGATTTATATCCTCAGGTTTGGACACCACAAAGCGCAGCACGATGGGTACAACGACAAAGAGCGTAAAACAGCCATAGACCAGAAACGCCTGCCGCCAACCGTACGCTTCGATCATCTCGGCACTCACAATCGGCATGATAACGCCAGAGAGTGAAACCCCGGTTGCCGCGATACCCAGTGCCATGCCTCGGCGCCGATCAAACCAGTTGGCCACCAGTTTACTGGTGGCAAGGTTGCCCATGGAACTCGCGCCAAAACCGATAAAAAGCCCTAACACCAGATAGAACTCCAGCGGATTACGCACCAGGCTCAAGCCCAGGAAGCCGAGTGCCATCGCGACCGCACCCACACCAATCACATTTTTCAGCGGGAACCTGTCCAGCGCCCGGCCAACGAGGGGCGCTGCAAGGGCGCCGACAGCACTGGTGATGGTCAGCCCCAATGCAACGCCAAGACGTGAATCACCAAACTCCACGGCTATGGCTTTGAAAAAGACGCCATAGGAATAGAAGAAGAAGCCTACCGCGACAAAATCGACGAAAAAGGCAACGCCGACCATTCTCCAACCGTAGAACTGATCTCTGAACTGCAAAGCTGTGACCGTGAGAGGAAAGTCGCTATTCTACACGACCGGGATGGATGGAAGGCTGCCAACAAATCAATGTCTGCCAACACAACCAAGAAAACAGCCAGAAAGGCCAGTACAGGAGGCAGTAAACGCCAGGGTGGCAAAGACATCCCTGCCGCTGTGCGAGAAATATGCCTCTCCTTCCCGCATACAGAAGAAATCATCAGCCACGGCTCCCCCAATTTTCGCGTCATTGAAGGCAAAATTTTCGCTACATTTTCGGTGAACCATCACGGCGATGGACATCTCGCCCTGCTGCTCAAACTGCCCCCAGGCGCACAGTCCATGCTGGTGGACGGCGAACCGGAGTACTTTTATGTACCTGCCTACGTGGGACCCAGCGGTTGGGTGGGCGTGGATCTGGATAAGGGACTGGATTGGGCCAGGGTTGCAGATCTCACCCGCCAAGCCTACGTTCAGGTTGCACCAAAATCTCTGACCAGTGAGCTTGGGCCGCCCATCGAGATCGAACCACCAATTGAGACCATAGATCCCGTTGAGTTCAACCCCTTCGTCGCCGACTACGCGCAAGCGCGGCTGGAGGATATTCGCCGCATCTGCCTCGCCTACCCTGAAGCCACAGAAGCCAGCCAATTCGGCGACCCTTCCTTCAAGGCAGGAAAAAAGACGTTTGTGCGTCTCTATTTTCGCAATAAGAAAATGCAGATCTCCACCTGGGCTGGTGAGGAAGGCCAGGCCACGCTGACCTTCGACAAACGCTATCGCATTCCCGCGTACATGGGTCACAATGGCTGGATTGAACTTGAGATCGAAAAGGCACCGCTCAAAGGGGAGATTGAGAGCCTGGTGGAGGCGAGTTATCGCCACTTCGCACTCAAGCGCATGCTCAAAGCGCTGGACGAAGCCTGATTCGCTTGAGCTGCTAACAAGACACAATCAATATTTTTGTACCAAGTAGTTAAGGAACCTAATGACAGCCCCACTGGAAGATGTAGTCGTCATTGAAATAGACAACTGGATGGCCGCGCCGAGTGCAGGCGCCGTCCTCGCGGACCTGGGCGCGCGCGTGATCAAAATCGAGCCTCTCACGGGTGACCCTATGCGTGGCCTGTCCCGGCCATTGAAGCGGGAGGATCTCAGCGACGAGATTAAAGCGTATGACTTCCAGTTTGACGTCGACAACCGTGGCAAAGAATCCATCGCCGTGGCTCTGGACCAACCGGAAGGCAGTGAGCTGGTCAAGCAGCTGGTAAGTCAGGCTGACGTGTTCATGTGCAATCTGCTGACCCACCGCCAGGCCAAATTCGGCTTGGATCCGGAATCGCTACTGGCCATTAAACCCGATCTCGTGCATGCCACGTTTACAGGCTATGGCACCACCGGTCCTGATGCAGAACGTCCCGGCTACGATGTCACGGCATTCTTCGGCCGCTCAGGTCTCTACGACGCCATGCGTGAGGGTGAAGAAGGCACCGTACCCATGGCGCGACCGGCACAGGGCGATCACACTGCAGGGCTTGCCCTGGTCGGTTCTATTCTCGCCGCCTTGCGTGTGGTGGAAAAGACAGGCGAAGGCCAGGTTGTCGAAACCTCGCTCTATGAAACAGCGGTTTGGACACAGGCTTCTGACTACGCTGTTACGGCCGTTGACCATGCACCCGTCCGCAAACGCGCACGCAAAGAGCTGCTTGCGATCACAGCCAACCGCTTTCCATGCGGCGATGGCAAATGGGTGGTATTCAACATGCTGCCGGACAAGGCCTATTGGCCGCGCATGTGTCAGGCCATCGAAATCGAAGAATTGATCGACGATGAGCGCTTTGCAGACTCGAGCGCACGCTATCGAAATATGGCAGAGCTTGTTGGACTCATCGACGCGGCCCTTGCCAAACGCACGCGTGATGAATGGGGCGAGATATTCGACAAAGCGGGATTAATCTGGGGCCCTGTCCTCGGCTTACATGAAGTACCTCAGGACCGCCACGCCATAGAACTGGGCATGTTCCCGACCATCGAACATCCCGATCACGGACCTTACACCACAGTCAACATACCGATGCGGTTCAAAAACGCGGATGTAAGACCGCGTGGGCCATCACCCAGAGTTGGCCAGCATACATCAACGGTGCTGCAGGACTTTGGCTTCGACGATGAAGCTATTCAATCGCTGACAGAGGCCGGTACGATCGGCGGGGAAGCACCTCGCGACTGATCAGAGGCACAAATCAAAGACACCAGGGGATCACCATGGACAATGTTGTAGTCGTAGACGTCATACGCACAGGGCTGGCCAAAGCTCATCGCGGTACTTTCAATCTGACCCGTTCAGACGACCTGGCCGCGCATTGCATCAATGCGCTCCTGGAGCGAAATCCAGCCCTGGATCCCGCTGCAGTTGAGGATGTCATTCTCGGCTGTGGACGTCAGGTGGGTGAACAATCGGCAAACGTTGCTCGCCACGCAGTCGCCCTATCCGATCTGCCCATCACCGTACCGGCAACCACCATCAGTCGAGCGTGCTCCTCAGGTTTGAACTCAATCGCATTTGCAGCCACTCAGATCAACAGCGGTTGCGCTGAAATCATCATGGCAGGTGGCGTGGAGTCAATTACCGGGCTGGATCGCGGCAGCCCGGCACAATTCGATGAAAATCCGAAGCTGCTCCAGGACATGCCGGACATCTTTATGGCGATGGGCAACACCGCAGAAGTTGTTGCCCGCCGTTACCAGGTCACCCGCGAAGCCCAGGACGAATACGCACTACAAAGCCAGCAACGTTATGCAAAAGCCCAGGAAGCTGGCTACGTAGCCGATGAAATCGCGCCAATGACGGTCAACTGGAGCAAGATCATTGACAAGGAAACCAAGGCTACCGAGATTGTCGAGGGTACGGTTGATCGCGACGAGTGTAATCGACCTTCTACAACCATAGACGGGCTGCAGTCGCTGGGCCCTGCTTTCGAAGAAGGTGGCAGCGTCACAGCTGGAAACGCATCGCAACTTTCGGATGGTGCTGCTATGGCGCTCCTCATGACCGAAGCCCGCGCAGAGCAGCTTGGGCTTGCACCCATGGGCTATTTCCGTGGCTTTACTGTCGCAGGATGCGAACCAGACGAAATGGGTATTGGGCCGGTTTTTGCGATCCCCAAATTGTTGGACTACACAGGCCTGTCGCTTGAGGACATCGACCTTGTGGAGCTAAATGAAGCCTTCGCCAGTCAGTGCCTGTACTGCAGAGATCGTCTGGGCATCGACAATGAGAAGTACAACGTAAACGGCGGGTCCATCGCCATAGGTCACCCTTTCGGGATGACCGGTACCCGCCTGACAGGTGGACTGTTACGTGAACTTAAGCGCCGCAATCAGAAGTACGGCATCGTTTCCATGTGCATTGGCAAAGGCATGGGCGCCGCGGGTTTGTTCGAGGCAATTTGAGGCAGCAATTTTAGGCAAAGGGAAGCACCGAGCGACCATCACCAAACCGGAGACACAGGATGACCACTGACAGAAGAACCTTCTTAAAAACCTCGGCGCTGGCCGGGACATCATCTTTGCTTGCATCAGGCAGTCTATCGGCAAAGGAACTGGCACAGCAGCGCGGCGCACAAGGGGTGCAAAGTTACCGGAGACTGGGCCGCACCGAGCTGAAGATCTCCGATATCTCCTTTGGTTCCAGCCGGTTACGCACCGGCGAGGAACATCTCGTCGACCACGCCCTAGACCGCGGCATCAACTACATCGACTCCGCCGAAGGCTATACGGGCGGACAATCAGAAACAGTGATCGGCAACGCGTTAAAGGGTAAGCGCGACAAAGCTTACCTGGTGTCCAAAACCATCACCCGTTCGAGCACCTCAGCCGAGACGATGATGCACGATCTCGAAGGCTCGCTGAAGCGCCTGCAAACGGACTACGTAGATGTCTACATGAACCACGCGGTCAACGATGTTGATGTGGTCGCCAACCCCGAATGGGAGAAGTTTGTTGAGACCGCCAAAGCCCAGGGCAAAATCCGCTACACGGGTATCTCCGGTCACGCAGGCTACCTGATCGACTGCATTGACTACGCCATTGAGAAAGACATGATCGATGTCATGCTCACGGCGTACAACTTCGGTCAGGACCCTAAGTTTTACGAGGGCATCACCGCCGGCATCGACTGGATTGCTACACAGCAAGGTCTGCCGGAAGCGATCAAACGCGCCAAGGAAAAGGATGTCGGCGTTGTCGCCATGAAAACACTGATGGGCGCACGCCTGAACGACATGCGCCCTTTTGAGACGGATGGCAGCACCTTTGCACAAGCGGCATTTTCCTGGGTGCTGTCCAACCCAGACGTTGATGCTCTTGTCATCACCATGACCGGCGTCGAACAGATCGATGAGTACCTTGGTGCCAGCGGGTCAAGCGAGGTGACCGGTGCAGCACGCACCCTGCTCGATCGATACGCAAAACTCAACGGGGCGACCTATTGCAAACACGTGTGCAACGAATGTGAAGGCAGTTGCCCCTACGGTGTGCAGATTGCTGACGTGCTGCGTACACGCATGTACGCAACCGATTATGGTGACGCCGACTTTGCCAAGGCGGAATACGCGATGCTCGAAAACAACGCGAGCGCATGCCTGAACTGCTCCGGCGCGCCTTGCCAGGGAGCATGCCCCAGCGGCATCGACATTGCAGAGTTTTGCGCGCCCACCCATCGCATGCTGGGCGAGCGACTAGCCTGATCGTGAATCTCGAAGAAGTACTCGAACAATTTAAAGCCGGTGCTCTCGATACCGAATCCGCCATCGAGCAGATCCGCGGCAGCTTTCTCCAGGACCTTGGTCACACCGTCGTAGATCATGATCGTGAGCGACGCACCGGCGCTGGTGAAGTCATTTTCGGCGCTGGGAAGAGTGCCGAACAGATCGGTGAAATCAGTCAATCTCTAGTGGATACGGGTGCCAACGTATTGGTGACACGTCTGGAACCTGACAAGTACGCTCAGATGACAGGACTACCAGACTCAGCAGAGTACGCACCGACCAGTCAGATTTTATCGATCGTGCAGAATAAACCGGACACCCCTGAGACCCACGTGGGTATCGTAAGTGCGGGCACTTCCGATATGGCCGTGGCAGAAGAAGCGGCGCTCACCGCTGAGTTTTACGGCAACAGAACAGAACGGATCTATGACGTTGGCGTGGCCGGACTACACCGACTCTTGAATCGCGTGGACGATCTCCGCAAAGCCAGGGTGCTTGTGGTTGTTGCCGGTATGGAAGGCGCTCTGCCTTCTGCCGTTGGCGGACTTGTCAGCTGCCCGGTCATTGCGGTGCCCACAAGCGTCGGCTACGGCGCCGCCTTCGGCGGCATAGCTGCAATGCTGGGCATGCTCACAAGCTGCGCTTCCGGCGTCTCTGTCGTCAACATCGACAATGGCTTTGGCGCAGGCTACCTGGCTAACACCATTAATCGTCTATAACGCCGATCCGCGGGCAGTACACACCCAGATAGATACAAACATCCGCAAACAGATCGGTTCATTTGCACGCAAACATGTGCTAAAAAAATAGCACACGAAAAAGAAAAGAGATCAACAGCGCGAAATGAACTTTGCGATTCTCGCTTTGAGTGGACTGCGCAGGCATCCTCTACGGATGAGCATGATCTTTCTGAGCGCAGTGGTTGCATTTTTCCTGCTCGGGATCATGTCCGGCGTGGTAACCGCCATGGGTTCGCTCGTGGACTCTCTCAACGACAACCGTTTGCGCACGGTGAGCCGCGCTGGCTTTGGCGAAGACCTCCCCGTCGCACATATCCAGCGTATCCGTGAAGTCGAAGGCATCAGAACCGTTGCGTCCGCGCTCGCCTTCCCGGGCTATTTTCAGGATCCAGCAAACACATTCGGTGGCGCGGCGATCAGCCTCGAATCGTACCTTGGCGCTTTTCCAGAGTTAACGCTCCCCAATACCGAACGCGAGCGCCTGCTGTCGATACGCAACAGTGCAACCGTTGGCGAATCTCTCGCACAGCGATTTGGCTGGCAGGTGGGCGACGTAGTGCCCTTAACTTCCACCTATCTGGTCAACAAAGACGGCAGCAAGACCTGGCCGGTGGAAATTGCAGCCATCCACAACCGTGGGTCCGAGGCACACAAAATCCTGGCCAACGAGATTTACCTGAACCTGGATTACGTAGATGAATACCGCGTCGACGAACCCGGACGTGTCCACATGTTCGTTGTGCTGCTGGACGGCAGTGTGCCGATGGGTTCCTTGATAAACAGCATCGATAGCCTCTTCAAAAATTCAGGCGACGAGACTAATTCCTTCAGTGAAAAGGCTTTTTTCCTGAATCGCGTTCAGCAGATCGGGGACATTTCAACAATCGTTCGATCTATTCTGGCAGCGGTGTTCTTTTCTTTGATGATTGTGCTGGCGACCAACCTCGCGCAATCCATCAACCAGCGTCAGCGCGAGTTCGCCACGCTCAAATCACTCGGTTTCACCACCTCAAAAGTCATTAGTCTGGTCTTTGTGGAAGTGCTGATCCTCGTGGGTATGGCAGCGTTTACTGGCCTCGTACTTGCTTCTGTTGTATTTCCCATTCTGTTTGGCGCCGTTGCAATTCTGGACACACAGTTTGCGTCAACAACCTGGTTCGCGGGCATAGGCCTTGCCTGCGGGCTTGCTGTCATAGTTACAGTACGGCCTGGCTGGGTACTCACACGGCTGCAACCGGCACAAGTTCTTGCCAGAGGCTGATTGATGAGTGTCCTCGAAATTACATACGCCAACCTGACATCCATCCCCGCACGGTGGGGCAACGCGCTGGCAACTGTCGCGGGCGTAGCCGCGGTGATCTGTGTCCTTGCATCCACAACCATGATGTCCAGGTCGCTCCAAACCACCGTTGAAAACTCGCACCGGGAAAACTGGGGCATCATCGTCCGCGAAGGCGCGGTGGTCGAGAGCATGAGCAGTATCCCCCGATCAAGTTTTGACACCCTATCCACCTTCCCTGCACTTGCCGCAACACACCTGATCCCGCACTTTGTCACCAACGTCACGAAACCGAGAATTGAGAACCCAACCATCTCAAGTTCCGTCCTGGTACGTGGAATTCCGGCCTCCCATCCAGCACCACCGCTGACCAGCGGCCGGCTCCCCGCTTCAGGTCGCCACGAGCTCATCGTCGGCCGCTGGGCGACCGAAGCGTTCACAGATTTAGCCGACGGAGATGAAGTGCTGCTCAATGGCGTGACCTGGGTCATCGTCGGCACATTCGATGCGCCGGGTACCGCAGCCTCGGAGCTGCGGGCAGATCTGACATCACTGATGGATACTTTTAAAAGCACCAGTATCAGCAGTATTCGTGTCGATCTCACGAACCACGGTGTCGAAGAATTGAACAACTCCATCGCGAGCGATAAACGGCTGCGTCTCGACTTGCATATGGAAGCTGACTTCTTTGCCGTGGGCACCAGCGCAATTCTCTTCAGTATCATCGCCACGTCCGTCAGTGCGATTATGGCTTTGGGCGCCGTTATCGCTGCGATCAGCCTGATGTTCGCATCGATCGAGATACGCAAGTACGAAATCGCAACGCTTCGCGCCATCGGCTTCAGCGCCCCCGCAATCGGCACAGCTCTCATGGCTGAAGCGATCGTTCTCTGCCTTGCGGGCGGCACCCTGGGTCTGGCGTTCGCCTCCCTGCTCTTCGGCGGCACAACTTACACGTCAGGGCATATGTCCAGTATTGTGACCCCAGTGTTGTTAACCTCCGATGTCGCCATTCAGGCCTTGATTTGGTCTCTACTCTTGGGGGTTACGGCAGGGGTAGTTCCAGCAATCACAGCCAGCCGCAGATCAGTTGTAGAAGGGTTACGCTGGGAAGGCTAGAATCACCGCTATGGACTCTCAAATAGCCAAGCAATATCAGGCACTTAAAGAAAACATCGGCGGCTACGAGACCGCGATCATCGCGTTCTCGGGCGGTATCGACAGCTCCCTGGTGGCCTTTGTCGCCGGTGAAGTTCTCGGCCAGAAGGCAGAAGCGATCACCAGTGCATCGGCCAGTTTAAAGCGTTCCGATCTGGCGCTTTCAAAGCAGCTCGCCACCGACTGGGGTATTCAGCATCGTGTCATCGTCACAGACGAACTCAGCAAACCCGAGTACCGTGCCAATCCCACAAACCGCTGTTTTCACTGCAAGACATCGCTGTATACATACCTGGACGAGATCGCCACCGACGAATCCATAGAAGTTGTTTTAAACGGCACCAACGTGGACGACCTGGGCGATCACCGCCCGGGGTTGATGGCGGCAGAAAACTTTGCCGTGCGCTCACCCCTGGCAGAATGTGGATTTACCAAGGCCGACATTCGAAGCCTGGCCAGAGAACTGGGTCTGGAGAACGCCGAGAAGCCTCAAGCCGCGTGCCTGTCCAGCCGTTTTCCCTATGGCACCGAGATCACCATGGAGCTTCTGGACCAGGTGGAACGGGCGGAGGCGGTGTTGGAAGCGGAAGGCTTTACGCAGTTCCGTGTGCGTCACCACGGCGATGTGGCCCGACTCGAAATTCCACCCGCCGAGTTTGCTCGCGCACTGGAGCGCCACGAACAGATCAGCAGCGCGATTCTCCAGGCAGGTTACCACTACGTGGCCCTTGACCTGGGCGGTTTTCAATCCGGTTCGTTGAACAAAACGCTCAACAAAGACGAGATTCAAGTCGTCAATCTGCATACGCCCTGATTCTCACCACCCTCTAGTGCTCAAACCATCTAATAATTTGGGATCAGAGTTCGCCAGCTTCGGGCTGGCAAGGCAGAGCGAGGAGTAATATCTGGATATTGCGACGAACGATAACGCAGCCAGCGCGAAGCTGGCGAACTCCCATAGGGCGAGCCTGCGGGGTCCTTGGCCGTTGTTGGCGCACCTTGATGTGGGGCCCGCCACACCGGCGGTACGCCGCCTAGTCCAAGAACCCCGCAGGCCCGCTGATCCTAAATTATTAGATGGTTTGAGCACTAGATTCGACCAACAGGACACACCGTGACCGACGACGCACCTGCCCCGAAAATTCGTAAACCCCGCGCGCTGGGCATCATCACGACTCTGCTCGGCGCCTCACTACTCCCCTTGGCAATTTCGTTGGTCGGTGCGGGTGGCTCTCTCTATTATCTTTTTGCAGGTATCACTCTGATCGCCTCGGGCATACTCACATTCAGAGGCCGTGCACTGGGTGTACGCCTGTACTACTGGTTTTTCACACTCACCGTGTTCTGGTCCATCTACGAGGTGGGTTTTGATGCCTGGTCGCAGTTACCCCGCCTTGGCCTGTTTTCTGCGCTCCTGCTCTGGTTCCTGCTCCCCCGCGTACGACGAGGCGTTCACGATGGTTCGCCGCCGAGCTTACTGGAAGGCTGGCAGGGCAAGGCTGCGTTGGCCGGAGCCGCAGCATTTGTAGTCGCTCTCTTTGTCGCCAACTGGGGCCACGAGGTGAACCCCGCTCAAGGAATTGGCCAGGGCCAGGCGTATGTACCGGAAGGTGATTGGGCCCACTACGGCTCGAGTAAACGCGGCACCCGCTTTGCGCCCCATGCACAGATCAATCTGGACAACGTCGACCAATTGGAACGTGCCTGGGTCACCCGCACGGGCGTTACGGGCGCTTTCAAGGCGACGCCTATACAGATAGAAGACTACCTGCTGCTTTGCACCGGCCAGAATGTGGTCATCTCGCTCGACCCGGATACTGGCGCAGAACGATGGCGCCACGATCCAAAGATCACCACACCAAAATTCGGCTTCTGGGACACCTGTCGTGGGGTCTCTTTCTACCGTGATGAAAGCACCGATCCAGCCGAATCCGGGGTGGAAACCGTTTGTCGGGATCGAGTTTTGAATCCGACGACGGACGCCCGTCTCATCGCCCTGGATGCAAAAACCGGGGAGCTGTGTCCAGGCTTCGGGGAAGGGGGCACCGTAGACCTGCTTGAAGGTATGGGTGAAGTGAAGCCGGGTTACTACTTCACAACCTCTCCCCCGTCCATCGCACGGGATACGATCGTCCTGGGAGGCTGGGTAGCCGACAACCAGGAAATCGAGGAACCGTCGGGTGTGGTCCGCGGTTTCGACCCCATCACCGGAAAACTCAAGTGGGCCTGGGACCTGGGCAATGAAGAGCGCACCGGCCTGCCACCAGAAGGCGAGTCGTATACACGCGGTACACCAAACGTATGGAGCATGACCGCCGTCGATGAGGAACTGGGGCTCGTTTACGTGCCAACAGGCAACGCAACCCCCGACTACTATGGCGGTCACCGCACCGAGGCGATGGAGAAGTACGCAAGCTCCATCGTCGCAATCGATGCTGAAACTGGACAGGCGCGGTGGCACTTTCAAACTGTGCACCATGACATCTGGGACTATGACGTCCCCTCTCAACCGGCGCTTGTGGACGTCAAGATCGACGGCAAGGTACGCAAGACCGTGCTGCAGGCCACCAAGCGTTCGCAGATTTTTTTCCTGGACCGTGTAACCGGCGAACCCCTCACCGAGGTTCAGGAACGCATCGTGCCGCAAACGGATGTTCCCATGGAATGGACTTCGCCAACCCAACCTTTCTCCACGGGCTTCCCATCGTTTGAGCTGACGGAGAAGCTGACCGGGGCGGACATGTGGGGCATCACTCCACTGGACCACCTATATTGTCGAGTACGTTTGCACGAGCTGCGTTATGAAGGGCCCATGACCCCGCCTTCCATCGAAGGCAGCCTGTATTACCCCGGCATTGCGGGCGGCATGAACTGGGGATCCCTCGCGGTGGACGAAGTAAATCAGTTGCTGGTCGTCAACGCCCTGCATATGGCGTTTGCCGTGAACCTGATTCCCAGGGCTGAAGTGAACGAAGATTCAAGGTTCTTTCTTGGTGGCCGTCAGTCCGGCACACCCTACGGCGTTCGGTCCGCGCCGTTTTTGTCACCTCTATTTGCCCCGTGCACACGGCCACCGTATGGAGAGATGGCGGTGGTTGATCTGACCACGCAGCAGGTTGTCTGGCGACGACCGGTAGGAACCAGCAAGGATATGGGTCCCCTCGGCATTCCTTCCATGCTGCCACTACCCATGGGGATGTTCTATCAGGCGGGTTCTGCTGTCACAGGTGGAGGGCTTGTATTCATGGGTGGGGTACTGGACAGCACCATGCGCGGGATCAACATTTTCACCGGGGAAGAAGTCTGGACAGATCCGTTACCCGCACCCGCGCAAGCCACACCGATGAGCTACGTCAGCCCCAAGACCGGCAAACAGTACATCGTGCTGGCTGTCCCAAGCGGCTCAAGCACGCCGTTGGGTGAAGGTGCGTCCATGGGCGGCGCGACCTCCGACGAAGGCGGTTATGTGATCGCTTACGCGCTGCCGTCTAATTGATCTGGTTTGTCCGACTTTAAGAACTGCGCCAATTGCCGGTCATGCCGACTGGTGGCTGAAAGAGGTCCTGAACGAACATAGGGTTCCCATTTCGGGTTCTGTGCTCCCTGGACCTCATCGCCCATGACGGTCACGCGTTGAATGATGCGTTCCTCGTCAAAGTCGTTCAGCACAAAATGCTGGGTGCAGCGGTTATCCCACATACCTACCGTACCCTCAGTCCATCGATAGCGAACCGTAAAGCGAGGGTTCTTAACCCATTCGGTCAGGTATTCCAGAAACGCCTTCGACTCACCCCAGTTCATCTCAACGATGCGGCGCGTGAAGTGTTCGTTAACATAAAGTGCTTTTTTGCCGGTTTCTGGATGGACCCGCACCACCGGATGGATCGCCATTTTGTCGGGTCGATTGTGCGGCAACGCATCATGTAGTGCCGTGAGACCCTCACAGATTTCCTGCATGGGCGCCGACAGCTCTTCATAAGCCTGCTCAAGGCTCGTCCACATTGTGTCGCCGCCCACAGACGGACACTTCACCATGTGCAGAACAGAAAGCACCGAGGGCTGTGCCTCGAAGGTGATATCCGTATGCCATTCGTCGGCAATCCCGCCCTTGGTTGCAACCAACTCGAAAATGTCAGGATTGTCCGTAATCGGGTTCTTCAGGTTCGGGTGGCTCTCAATCCGACCAAACTGTTTACCGAAAGCGACGTGTTCATCCACGCTGATGTTCTGACCAGGGAAGAAGAGCACTTTATGTTCCAGCAGCAATGCCTTGATGCTGTCTATGTCTTCATTTGTTGGCGCTGACAGATCCGGCCCGAATACTTCGGCACCCAGCCGCCCTGCTAACCTTTTGACTTCCCAACCCATCAGCTGGCCTCCACTCGAACATCATCACTTACATCACGCACAAACAACGGCTCCACTCCCAGAAGCTGTCCGTCTGCTTCAAGGAGATCTGTATCTATCGCTTCACGCGGCTTGTCCGCCGCGGTAAATACAGCGTCCAGAAGTGTTGCGTCACTTGTTGAATTTAAAAACAAACCCTCTTTATCCAGCACGAAATCCACCGCCCTTTTCATGGGCTCGGGGTCGCGGATGGGTTTGTACCAGGAATACCGCTTGTCAGCATCGTCGTCCTGCCAACGCCGCAGCGCAATGCCTTTGATGGTTTGCATGGCGACGCTCCTCACCTGGCACAGTTCATACAACTCATTAAAGTCCTCTGCATAAACCGGATTGGACATCATCGAGAAGTTGTAAGGCACGAGAATCGAATCGAACTCGTACGCGCGCAGACTCTGAGTGTGCATGCTGGGTGCATATGTGCCGTGTCCCGTCACACCGAGAAAACGCACAAGTCCCGCCTCCTTTGCCTCGATCAGAGCTTCAAGCGCACCACCCGGCCCCATAGCGGTGTCCCAATCCTTCTGATTGGTCAGATTATGCATCTGTATGAGATCAATCTGGTCGACCTGCATGCGCTCAAGCGAAGCCCGAATTTGTTCGGCGGCCTTGTCTTTTGTCCTGAGTCCGGTCTTGGTTGCAAGAAAGAAATCATTGCGCCTTTCCTTAAGAAATGGCGCGAGTCTCAATTCCGCGTCGCCATAACTCGCCGCAACATCGAGGTGATTGATGCCGAAGGCGTCCAATTTAGCCAGCGTGGCATCCGCACGCTCCTGCTTCATCGCACCTAGCGCGGCTGCGCCAAAAATAACTCTGGAACTGTTGTGTCCGGTTGCTCCGAACGGGATTTTCTCAATCACACCCTTCTCCATGAGACAAGCAGGAGAAGCCTACCACTAAAGCCTTTAAGCCACCCAGTTTTGTTAAACTCCTCAGCGTTGGTAAACAAACGTTGGTAGGCAAACTTAGGCGATATGGAAACACCACATACATTTGCTGGCAATCCGTTGGACAGGGGCGAAGCGCTCAGGCGGGACGAGGAGAACATCGCCACGTTGCGCAACGAGCCTACGACTCGTTTTCTTGCTTTTCACAAACTCAATGTGGCAGCAGCCGAAGATGGCCAGCTCAACTGGATAGAAGGTGGGCACCTGGACACAAACGATGTTGAGGGTGCCATTCTGCTGGGCGAGCACGAGGGACGTGCACTCTTTGCCACCACCATCGAGGATGCTGAACGATTCAACTTTACCGACTGCCGTCAAATGGCCAGCGTCCTGCCAACGGCAGAAACCGGTATTCTGGCGCAAGCGCGTGCCCAGTTAGACTGGCATCATCGCAACCCCTTTTGCGCGCAATGTGGCAACCCCACTCGCGCTGAACGCGGTGGCCAGATTCGACGCTGCACAAATTGTGAGAAGCATATTTTTCCGCGCACAGATCCGGTGGCGATCATGTTGATTGTGGATGAGCCAGGCGGTGAGCGCTGTCTATTGGGTAAATCTCAGGGACGCATGGCCAGGGGTAATTTTTACAGCGCGCTTGCGGGGTTTCTTGATCAAGGCGAATCGCTTGAGGAAGCCGTGCGTAGAGAGGTCTGGGAAGAGGCCGGTATCCGCGTGGGACCGGTCCAATACCATTCTTCCCAACCATGGCCCTTTCCCTCGCAACTGATGATCGGGTGTCATGGCGTTGCCCTCACCCAGGACATTTCTATCGACGAAGTTGAGATGGCTGATGTGAGTTGGTTTACGCGCGACGAAGTAAAAGCCTCTCTTGATGAGAATAACCCGGACCTGCGTGTACCAGGTGCCATGGCCATTGCTCATCATCTGATCAAGAGCTGGGTGGAAGGAGAGGTCTCCATATGAGCATCGTGTGCTGGAACTGCGGCGCGAGCCTTGACGATATCCCGCGCCCCATCAGTCGCCATGCAACCTGCTCACACTGTTTTAACGAACTGCACTGCTGCCGCCTGTGCAAACACTACGACCCCAAGCGCACCATGCAGTGTTTCGAAGATCGCGCCGACCCACCTCTGCAGAAAGAAAACGCAAACTTTTGTGACTTTTTCGCCCCGCAGCCCATGGCTTATGAAAGCAAATCAACCACCAGGAGCGACTCTGCGCGCTCGAAGCTGGATGAGCTGTTTGGGGCTGAAGCAGACGAAGGCGACCTTCCATCTGAAGCTGAAGTTGACGTGCCCGAAGAATCCAGTCCGGAAGAAGATGCGCGAAAAAAGCTCGACGATCTATTTAGCTAGCCCATAAATCGAGGACGTTACGATGTTCCCTGGCGAATACACTCTCTACGGTTCGAAGCGTTCCTACTTCACCGCAAAAATCGAAAACATCCTGAAGTTTCAAGGGCTACCCTATTCTCTCGTGGAGAAGATGCCGCACGACGGTTCCGCGATAGAAACCCGCACCGGCAGCGGGGCCATTCCTGCACTGGTGACACCGGAGGATTGGCCGTTGGCTGACTCCACCCCTATCGCCCAATTCTTAAACGCCAGATACCCCGGGCAGCCGATCATCCCCCCCACACCTGTACAGCGTATAACCGCATTGATCCTGGAAGACTGGTTCGACGAATGGTTCATGCGCGTGGCGATGTACACCCGTTGGAACTTTCCGGAATCCGTGGACGCACTTGTGGGAAGCGGCGCCTCCATGCGGCTTTACAACAAACAATGGCATGAGGTCACCGACGCGGAACACAACGAAATCAGACCTCACGTAAATGCTGCCCTGGAACGCATCGCTTCGTTCCGTCAACGCATGACGACAGAAGTTGCGGAAGCCTATGGCACTACCCTGGAACAGGGAGAGGACATCATGGTGTGGTTCGGCGAGTTTCTCGACAACATGACAATTCACCTTGAATCTCAACCATATCTTCTAGGCGAGCGGCCTTGTGTGGCAGACTTTGTTATAAGCGGTGGCTACGCGGCTCACTTTGGCAACGACACCTGGCCAAGGGAATTCACGCTCAACCGCCAACCCGCGGTGCTCCGTTTTGCAGAACGCCTTTGGGATACTACCCACACGGATGCTGAGTGGCTGGCGAATGATGCTGTGCCCGACACGCTGCAACCGTTCTTTCAGGAGATGCAGGTTCGCTACCTCCCATATTTGCTGGCAAATCGTGAGGCGCTTGCAAATGATGCCGACTATGTGGAGCAGGACTACGGATTCGGAGTCGTGGCAACTCCACCGCGTGTCTACCAGGAACTGGCGAGACTGGATCTTCGAGACGAGCTCTTAAAGCTCTCCACAGACGAAACCGTTGCGGTTGCAGCGGTTGTGCCGCGCGGCGTGCTGGACAGTTATCTCGTTCCACCCATCGATCAACATCTGGCACTAACGGGTAACAAGGATACATTTCCCGAGCCACAAGGCATCGGGGTACTCGACTAAGCGCTTCGCGGCCGACCGGGGTCGACCGCGTGCGGATGTTCGGCATCATCGTCCGCCAACAGTAGCGGTTTCTACCAAAGATAGCCGAGCGGGATGGCAGCAAAATCGCTGTACCGCACAGTCTCAGCACCTGTAGTCGCCGTTACCAGCCGACCCAGTTCATCGTAGGCGAAGCTTGAGGTCGTGGTTGTGGGCGTCGTTTCCAAATCTGCCTGGGTGACTCGACTGATCACCTTGCCCGCAGCGTTGTAATCCGTGGTTTGGATCCGATCCCAAGTGCCATTTGCATCAAAATCATCGCGCGAGATTCTGCGCTCGTTACCTTCATCGTTGGTGGTATAGGTCATCGTAGCAACGGTATCGACCGTACCATCACCATCCCAATCTGTTTCTTTACGTGTGAGTCGATACTCTGAGTCGTAAGCAGAAGTATCCCGATACGTCACCACATCGGCAGTCATGCGCACATGTTCCAGCGACTGACCGTTGTCGTTGTAACGCCAGGTTTGCAGAGAATCTACCGTCCCATCGTAGTCAGTGTCCTGGCTGTCTGAGGTCAGCAGTCCCAGGGCGTTGTAGCTGCGCTGCCAGCGCTGGTCGACATTGCCGTCAAAATCCATGTCGACAAAACGATCAACCCAACGATCCTGGTCATCATAGACAAGGTCGTCGTGACGATCCCAACTGCCGTCCGCGTCATTGTCGTATTCACCCCAGGTGCGTGTACCGTTGCCATCCGTACCCCAGCGCAGAAATCGGGTCTGGCTACCCGAGGTCAGTTCCTGGCGAACCATAACCCCCTGGTCGTTGTACGTTCTGACCTCCAGGCTGAGGGTAGTGTTGTTCGCATCCACTGTTTCGCGCCGCAACAGCTCACCAAACGATGAATACCGGTATGTGGTGACCTGGTTGTAGTCTCCGTCCCCGTTGGTGTCGTTGCTGATGGACGTGGTTTTTCCGTTTGCGTTGTAGGTATAGTCGACAATCGAGTCGTCGTTGCCGTCACCGTTGTTGTCGTGAGCAGCCGAAATCAGTCTACCTTCCGGCGAGAATTCACGTACGTAAACACGTTCGGGTCCAGGCAATCCGTCATTGTCGGTTGAAATGTCCCGGGCAAAGTAGGCCATGGAATCCATATCTGCCTGCGCCAGCATATGGGCGAAGGCCGCCCCATCCGCAACCACATCACGATCCGTCAACAGCCCTTCAGCGCTGGCTGCGCGCAGAATCTGGCGAAGACGGTGGCTGGTTTGAAACCTCGAGGATGGCTGTGCCAACCACAACGAATCCGCGTCAAAAAGCGCCGCTACCTGCGGTGTAATCTCAATGCCGTTGTCGGCGATGCCGTCCGCATCCATGGTCTGCAGGAGCACACCTATATTCACAGCCGTATGGAACGATCGACGGTTAGCGGTTTGCGCCGCCGCAGCGTACAGATCTTCAATAGAACGCGGTACTGATGTCACACCCGCCAGATCGAAGAGCGTAACTTGTGTGGCACCCGCCGCTTGCCCCAATTCCAGTCCACCCAACCTGAAGGTGACCGTTTCACCTACCTGATAGCTGAATTCTCCTTGGCTGTTTGTTGTCCCACTCTGGGTGCTTGTGCTGTAACTGATGCCAGCAACCGGCGAATCGAGCAGCACGCCGGTGCGTAATCCCGGCATTGAGCTGGAGCTTCCGCCACCGCCGCATGCAAACAGAAGCCCCACCATGAGCGAGAAGCTCATGACTTTAAAATTTTCAGCCAGCCGCGGCGGCTTCAATTCTCGAAAGATTGTGTACATTGTTTAACTCCATTTATTTCCACAAATAGCCTTGATCTCATCGGATCGGCGCCCAGTATCGAAACCTCGTTTCCACCGGCACATCCCGAAGGTCAGGGAGTAGCGCCAAGGATGAGAACCAGCGCGCAATCCACAGCCTTCGAAAGCGCTTGAACCCCCATACTTATGGGGGGTGCCCATTGCGGGCGGGTGGGCAAGTCGCCAGGCGCGGGGTACAGTTGCCGCAGATCTCTTTGGAATACCAGTCTTGGCCACAACGCCTGTTTTTATCGTTGAAGACGACCCAGCCTATGTATCGGCGGTGCGCCAGGCACTCACCACAGACTGCGCCCTCATCCTGGCGGGACAGTTTCAGAGCGCAGAACATTGCGAGGTCACCGCCTGCACGGCAGGGAGCGTATGGCTGATCGATCTTGGCCTGCCCGGCACAATGTCCGGTCTGGAGTTGATTCAGCCGATCGTGAGCATGGGTGGTCTGGTGTTGGTCACTTCTGTGTTTGAAGACGAAACCCGGGTGCTGGCTGCCATTCAGGCTGGCGCAAAGGGGTATTTTGTGAAAGGCGACGGAAACCTTCTCGAGACGATACATATGCTTATCAGAGGGTACTCGCCCCTCTCACCCAAGGTAGCCGCCCACCTCTTACGCAGGATTCGGTCGACCAACATGCAATCACCTACACTGAACCTGCAAAATCCTCTCTCTCCAAGGGAATTGGAGACGCTACAGGCACTGGCTCACGGCGCGACGTACAAAGAAATCGCCACTGCTCACCGCGTCTCGTATCACACGGTTGGCGACCATGTGAAATCAATCTACAAGAAGCTGCATGTCAACTCGAAAACTTCAGCTATCAACCAGGCACTCAAGCAGGGGCTGCTCTCACTGGACGACGTTTAGTGTCTGCAACGGACACCGCTGACATTTCAGCTAACCGCTACAAGTCCCTGATTGTCTGCATCAGTTCCCTGGTCGGTTATTGGCTGTTCTACAACCTGACGGTCTACAACAGCCCGCAGGGTATGGAATTTTTCCAAAACAGTTTTGCGGTTGTCCCCTTCGAGATTGGAGCCAACGAGCGCCCAAACGCCTCTGAGTTCGTCGCTGCCGAAGGACTCTATGCCTGGGAGTCATGCTCAGCGCCTTGTTATTACGTCGCCCGTTTTACGCTCACTCCGGATCAAACCGGCGACTGGGGCTTTGTACCCAGCTATAACACGGACAACTTCAAGGTATTCCTCAATGGTGTACCGGTCACCCAGCCGGGTGAATTTGAGCAGCCAACCTTTCACGGCAAGCGCTCGTGGCTGTCGCGACTGCCGAAGGAACTCATCAAACAGGGTAGCGAGAATCACATCGACTTGTACCTGGCTCGGTGGGTGGATACCGGCAAGGTGCGCGGTGCTTTCCTGGGTCCGTACGACCAACTTGAACGGGCGCTGGCCACCAGGTTCTTTTTCTTTTACGACCTGCCCTACTACAGCGCGCTTGCCGGGTTGACCCTCGCTGCCCTCATGCTGGTCGCAGTACCGCTATCGCAGGCGCGCAACACGTTGCTCTGGTTCGCCGCAGTCACCTCCAGTTGGGCACTGCTCGCGCTCTACAGACACTGGTTCACCATTCCGGGCGACGACGTCTTTCGCGCCGCTTACTATTTTTCAATCGCAAATTTTGTCTATCTATCGTTTCTTATTTTCTTCAACCACTGGTCAGGCACACACAGCCGATGGTTGGATAGAACGGCAATCGCTCTATTCGTATTTGCGCATCTCCTCTACCACGCCATTGGGGACAACCTGACGGTAATAGAAAAAGAGGAACTGATTACAGATCCTTTTCAGGTGTTCATTGTGGCTACCCTGATCGGCGCCGCAATTCGCCATTACTGGCAAGCGGTCGAACTGCGCATCGTCGAATCTGCAGCTGTTTTCGCCGCCATTTCTGCCGCAGGACTCGACACATTGGCGCAAATTACCGGCGTTTTTGATTTCTACTCGCTACCGCGAACGTTGCCAGTATTTATCCTGGCCGTGACCGCGTCGATGTTCTATAGACACTTGCGGCTCTTTGAATCCGAACAGTCGCGACGAGAGTATTTAGAAGCCGAGCTAACCGCGGCAAAAGCTGAATTGGACGCCAGACACGCTGCGGAACGGGAAGCCGAACATCGCCAGATTCTGAGCGATGAACGGGTGCGAATCCTTCAAGACATGCACGATGGTGTAGGTGGGCGCTTGGCCGCTCTTCTCGAACATCAGAAAGGGCTGCCACAGTCCGATGCCGTACTAACAAGAGAGTTGCAACAAAGTCTGCAGGACCTGGTGCTCATCATCGATTCTCTGGACGAAGATCTGAACGAGGATTTGGGTAGTGCGCTAGGGACGCTACGTAGTCGCCTGACACCCTACCTCTCCGACGCAGGCTACGAGCTCAAGTGGCGCGTTAACCTGCCACATGCACTGAGGATCAGTCCGGAAAAATCGTTGCATCTTTATCGTTGCCTGCAAGAAGCAATCAACAACGCAGTAAGACATGCCCGCGCTTCGGAGATTAGTCTGACGGCAGATCTGGACGGAGAAGAGGTAAAAATAGTGGTTGCAGATGATGGCGTCGGCATTCCTGATGATGCCAATGGCCGCGGCCTCAAAAATATGCGCACCCGTGCGGCCATGCTCAATGGCTCGTTAACCGTAAGCGATCACACCCAAAAAGGCACTTCCATCAGCATCAGTTTCGCGGCAGAAACACAAAGTTAGAACTTCCTAACAGTCAATCGCACGGACTGAGAACTGGGCCTCACGCCAGACCTTGTTCGTTTCTTCCCCCTGTGACACAGTTGACAATACGCAATCAGGAATTGCTGCGGTCTCCGTACCCCAAGAACGGTTCATCAGGCGGCAAACAGACGCATAAAAAGGACTCGAGATGTCAGAAGACAACAACGAAAACAACACGCCTCCGCCGCCAACCGACCCGCAGCCGAGCGCCCCTCAGCCAAGCCCAACAGAGCCAGTTGAAAATCAGGCGTTCCGCTTGGTGTTCAACGGTGAAGGTGCAGAGTACTTCCGGATCTGGATCGTCAACCTGACGCTGAGCATCCTGACCCTCGGCATTTATTCCGCCTGGGCTAAAGTGCGCACAAACCGCTACTTTTACGGCAGCACAACCTTGGACGGCGACGCGTTTGAATATCACGCCGAGCCTCTGCAGATACTCAAAGGCAGAATCATTGCCATCGCAGCCCTTGCGGTCTACATCCTCGCACAAACTTTTTTCCCGATCGTGAGTCTTGTGTTGTTCGGCGCTTTCCTGCTGGTGTTGCCTTTGATCGTGGTTCGATCTCTGCGTTTCCGCGCAATCATGTCGAGCTGGCGCGGGATACGATTCGGCTTTGACGGTGAGGTATGGGATGCTGCCAAGGCTTATATTTTCTGGCCGCTCTTCGGAGTTGTCACCCTCGGTTTTGGTATGCCCCACGCATGGTTCAAACAGAACCAGTACACCGTCGGCAATCACCGTTTTGGGACGACACAAGCACACTCCACGACTTCAAGCAGCGACTTCTACCTGATCTTTTTTGTGATTTTCGGCATTGCCATCGTGATGAGCCTCGGCCTGGGTATTCTTGGCGCCATAGTCGCCATCGCTGCAGGCGCCGGTGCCGAAAGTGCTGGCAGCGAAGGCACAGGACCTGCCATTGCCATCCTCGCATTCGTATATATCGGCTACTTCTTGATGTACGTGCTGATTTTCGCAGTATTCCAGGCAATGCGTTATCGGCTGGTCTACAGCAACATCGTCCTCAGCGATACGCTCACCCACTCGGACGTAAAGGTGCGGGAATGGACAAAAATTGTGGTGATCAACTCTGTTCTGCTGATCATCACCCTCGGCCTCTACTATCCTTGGGCACGTGTTAAGTTGACCAACTACATGGTGACGCGCACCTGGATCGAAAGTCCTGATCTGTCGGGCTTTATGGCACGCACGGGACAAGATGAGAACGCGCTGGGCGAAGAACTCGGCGAAGCATTTGATCTGGGCATCGGAATTTAGCGAGGTATTGCCAAAAGATCATGCAAACGCTTACAGGCCAATATCAGGACGGCTCCAGCACCGAAGCATTCGAAGCCACACTCGAACAGCGGGACGGTCTGATTCTGGTTTGTTTTCTCGATCAGATTCTGGAGATTGAACCTGAGCAATTGAAAGTGTCCGACCGGCTGGGCAGTACGCCACGCAACTTAAGCTGGGGCACACGTGAGCGGTTCGTCACCCGCCATAACGACGAGATCGACGAACTGATTCAAGACCTTGGCATCGGCAATCGCTCGGGTTGGATCGCGAAACTCGAAAGTAAAACCCATATCGCTGTGGCGGCAGCTATTGTTGCTTTCGGCTTTGCCATTTTGTTCGCCATTTTCGGGGTGCCCGCAATTGCTCGGACCGTCGCGCTGAACGCCCCGGCTTCTGTGTCAAACCAGCTCGCCGAATCTACCATGGTGACGTTGGACCGAATTCTTGAGCCAACAGAACTTCTCCAGGAGCGTCAGGACCAACTGACCGAATACTTCAGAAGCTATGCGGATGTGGAACACATTCGCTTCAGAAAAGCGGAGGATCTCGGCGCCAATGCGCTGTGTTTGAGCGGTACAACGGTCGTGTTTACAGATGAACTGATCAAGCTTGCAGAGAACGACGAGGAACTGCTCGCAGTTTATCTGCATGAAATCGGCCATGCCGAACTGCGTCACGTTGAAACGTCCATCCTGCAAAACTCCGCATGGGTGGTTCTGTTTTCTGTTCTGGTGGGAGACTTTTCGGGGGCTGGGGAACTCATCGTTTCGTTGCCGCTGGTCGTCGGTCAGATGGCGTACAGCAGAGAACTTGAACGCGAAGCCGACCAGTACGCGATCGATGCGATGTTAGCAGCGGGTCTGGATCCAGGTAGTCTGGCAACCATTCTTGAAAAACTGGAAAACTCACATACATCAACAGGCGCGATCAAAGATGAAGTCACCGCGGATGAAGTTGCAACGGAGTCCGGGGCGGAAGCAGATGCCGAAGGTGATGACGTAACAGCCGAGCATACTGAAGCGCAGCACGCAGACACTGAAGCGGCGGAAGCTGAGGAAGACTCTGAAGATAACGACTGGGCTGAGACCGTGTTTGAGTATCTGTCCACCCACCCGGCCACTGAGGAACGGCTCGCTCACATACGCTCGTTCAGCCGTGAATCAGGGAATTAACATTTAGAGAGCTGCGCGACCGTGCCCAACCAGCGCAACTCGCGCATTGACGCCACCTCCCAACCGATCAAAAATAGACCCTCAGAACAACCAGAATGGAATAGACGTATGAGTATTGCGAGTCTAGGCGGAGTCTTGAAGATCTTCGGCGGTACGGAGCCTACACCCGAAGAGCAAGCCCAGCTGGCAAAAGAGGTTATGCTCATGACACTTGCGCGAGCGACCGCAGCTGACACCAATATCAAGTCCATAGAAGTGGAGAAGGTGCGGGAAGTACTGATGGAGCGCACGGGCGAAGATTTCCCCGCAGCAGATGTGCGGGTTGCCGCAAATTCCAAGCTTTACGAAAAAGCCCCGCTGGACAAATACCTGTCAACATCAGCAAAAAAACTGCGCCCGGAAGACTGCCTCAGCATCGCTCAGGCGTTGGCTGATGTGATCAACGCAGACGGGCGTGTGAGCGACCACGAAATCACTTTCTTCAACAACGTGGCAAATTCGCTGGGCGTAACCCCAGCTCAGCTCGCCGGTCTCGAGAGCGAATAGCCCACACGCGGCAACCACAACTGGGATCTGTAGCCACCAGCGCACCGCTCGCGCTGGTGGAACTTCCAGCCATGGATTTGAGCCGCCTCCTCAGCTCTGCGCTGCAACTCGACCGGCATCTTGAGCGGGTTCGCGCCTGAATCATAAATCTCGATTACAACTGCAGTATCGCGGCATCGAGCGCCTATCAAAATACGCTCACCACCAGTGCGAAGCACCGCATCGTTTACAAGATCGCTGAGAAGACGAACCACCACCAATGGCGGTACTTCCACGTCCTCCGCTCGCCCCGCAACATCGATTCGACGCCCCTCATCTGCCTTGCTGAGCGCCTGTACGGTTTCAATGATCAGGCGCGCGCTGACCCGCTCCAGACCCTCACTGCTCCGCTCAAACTCTCCTTCGGCTGGAACAATTGTCAGAGCTGACTTTGACCTGAAACTCTCTTTTACGTCGCGGCGGAAGAAATAAGCCCAAATCCCCAAGGCGCAACCGAGGCAGACAAGGATGACCCAGGTCAGGTGCTCCATCAGCCCTTTCCCGCTCTAACAACACAAGCAAGGCACCCATCACCTTGATTAAGCCGAGACCATTGACTAGGCTCGCCAATCATTTGCCAGGGGTACTCGTGTTGGAAACTTTGTCAGTGGTAGTCGCCGATGACCACAAGCTTGTGCGCGACGCTGTCGAGTCGACCCTGTCGGATGCCACCGAGCAGTACCAGTTTGAAGTGTTGGCATCCGTGGGTGACGGACTCGCCACTCTGGTCGCAATACGCGAACACCGCCCTGATCTGCTCATTCTTGATATCAGTATGCCGCTCGCAACAGGTGCGGAAATCATCACCGATATCAAACGATGGAGTCCTGATACCGTCATTCTTGTCCTGACCGGGATCACGACGTCCGGCTTACTTGCCAGCATGGTCGACTCCGGTGCACATGGGATCTTCTCCAAGACCGCCGCACTCGATGTCCTCATCTCCGAGCTCCCAAAAATTTTTCAGGGCGAGCGCTTTATCGCACCCGAACTTGTAGACGCAATCGCTGCAGGCCAGAACAACGTGGACTTGACCGATCGCGAACGTCAAACGCTCAACATGCTCATCCGCGGCAAGTCCACTAAGGAGATGGCGAAACTGCTGTTCATCAGCGCCAAAACAGTGGAAAAACATCGCGCCAGTGTCATGAAAAAACTGGATGTTCATTCCACCGCCGAACTTCTCGCAAAAGCCCTCCGCGAAGGCATGATCGACCCGAACTAAGTCCGGTATTACAAACTAAGGAGGAGAGGTCGCGATGGGTATGGGGAATTCACCCCGTTTTTCCCCGCCAATCGCCTGTGCGGCGCCATTTCCAGTCTGAGAATCACCAGGTTGGACTGATAGTCGCTTTACGCTAGAGTGACCGGCCCGATTCGAATGGGAGCTGGACTTTTGGCTACAAAGACAGCAAAAAAAGTGTCAATCGACACAAAAATTCGAGCAGGAACAAGCGGTTACAGCTACAAGGAATGGCGTGGGCCATTCTATCCTGACGATCTCCCTCAGGATCAATGGCTGACTTACTACAGTGAGCAGTTACCCACCGTAGAAATCAACAACACCTTTTACCGCATGCCAAAGGACCACGTCGTTGCCGCCTGGCGCGATGCTGTACCTGACAATTTCAAGTTTGTGATCAAAGCGTCACGCCGAATCACCCACCAGCACCGATTGAACAACGCAGACGAAGCCACCGGTTACCTCATCAAGCGGACGGACGTGCTCGGCGATAAGCTCGGGGTCGTATTGTTCCAGCTACCGCCTAATATGCGGCTGAACCTTGAGCGTTTTGAGCAATTTCTGGAACTTCTGCCGGCCGGGTATCCATCCGCATTCGAGTTTCGCCACGAATCATGGAACACACCTGAGGTAGATGCGCTGCTGCATAAATTTGGTGCTGCGAAAGTTATCTCGCACGACGACCCGTCGGCGCCTGTAGAGGTGCCACCTGCAACCCGGGTGTATCTACGTCTACGCGGCAGCCATTACTCACCTGCGATGTTGAAAAAGTGGTATCAGGCCGCGGCAATCGCGACCGCCGAAGAGGCCTTTGTATTTTTCAAACATGAAGACGATGGCGCAGGACCAAAAATGGCGCAGCAATTTCTGAAGTCAGGACAGCCTGCGCAACCCAAACGTGCACCTAGAAGAACGGCACAATCCGGGCAGCGGAAAAGTAAGGCTTAACTGGTTTTCAGTGTTTAGGCTGGGGGGCGACGCGTTTGACCTGCCGACGCTGTCGACGCTTCGCTTCGCGTAAAGCCATGTTGCGCCGTTCCTGCGCAATCAAGCGGGATTCGTTGCGGTTAATCACCGTTACTCTCTCAAACTACTACGGTCTCACGGACCGAACACCATAGTCCGATCCGAGACAATACATATCCAAACTAATCACAAACGCAGAAAAACGCGTTGTTTAACGAACCGAAACTGGGCGCCGGTTCACAAAGGCGCGCACTCTACTCAACGAGCTCGAGGATTTCCAGTGCTGATGACAAAATATTGTGTCCCATGGCCCTGACTTCGTTGGAAGGCTCAATTTCATCAGGAATTTGAAAAACGACCATCCCGGCGGCAAGCGCTGAACGTACACCGTTTTCGGAGTCTTCAACCGCCCAACAATGCTCCGGACGCAGCCCGAGCTGACCAACAGCATCGAGATATGGAGCAGGATGCGGTTTGCCAAACTCAGATTCACCGCCGCACACATAAAACTCAAAGTAGCGCGACAGACCTGCCAGTTCGAGCTTGCTGGTCACGTTCTCCCGCCGTGAAGAGGAGGCAACCGCCAGCGGGCAATTCCTGGCGGACAGCGTCTCCACAAGCTCCACGACCCCCTCCTTCACAGGCACAGGCTCGTGCAGAACCACCGCGTGATAGTGTTCTGCCCAATGGCGCTCCATTTCGTCGAACGGAAACTCAGGTCCATACCCGGCCATCAGTATGTTCCGGGTGCCCTCGCCCGTAGACCCAACGCAGCGGTTGTACAGCGCAAGATCCACCGGCCAATCGATTGCCGTACAGGCCGCGACAAACGCCTCACGCGCAACCCGTTCGGTATCCAGCAAGGTACCGTCCAGGTCGAAGACCACCCCTTGCGGAGATCGACTCAAGCCTCAGCCACAATGTTGTTAAGCACGTACTGCAAAATCCCGCCGCTTCTGAAGTAAGCGATTTCGTTGTCCGTATCCAAACGGGAATCCACCGTCACGGTGCGCGTGTTGCCTTGATCATCCCGGATGGTAACAAGCACTTCCTGACGCGGTGATTCAGCAGCACCTTCCAGCGTGGCGATATCAACAATCTCGTTACCGGTGAGACCAAGGGACTCTCGGCCTTCACCAGCCTTGAACTGTAGCGGGAGCACACCCATGCCGATGAGGTTCGAACGATGAATGCGCTCAAAGCTTTCAGCGATTACCGCTTTCACGCCCAAGAGGCGGGTCCCCTTGGCGGCCCAATCCCGACTGGACCCGGTGCCGTATTCTTTACCGGCGATAACGACCAGGGGTGTGCCTTCACCCTCATAACGCATGGCCGCATCATAAATACTCAACTGGTCACCCGTGGGCACATGTTTTGTATACCCACCTTCGACGCCCGGCACCATTTGATTACGAATACGGATGTTTGCGAACGTACCGCGCATCATGACTTCGTGATTGCCACGGCGTGACCCATAAGAGTTGAAGTCAGCCACATCCACGCCATGCTGCTGAAGGTAATGACCCGCCGGTGAGTCTGGTTGGATCGCACCTGCGGGAGAAATATGGTCTGTGGTCACGGAATCTCCGAAGAGCGCCAAGACTCGTGCACCAGATACGCCAATTTTTTGCTCGAGATCGCCACCGACCGAGAAGAACGGCGGCTGCTTGATATAGGTTGAAGATGCTTCCCAGCCATAGGTGGCGGTGCCGCTCACTTCAATAGCGCGCCACGCTTCCGGACCCGTGAACACGTCCGCATATTGGCTTTTAAACATTTCGGACGAAACCTGATCGCTCAACTCGCGAATTTCAGCATTGCTGGGCCAGATATCCGACAGCATGACGTCATTGCCGTCCGCGTCCTGTCCTATCGGGTCTTCTGCCAGATTGATTCGGGTTGTCCCTGCGATCGCATAGGCCACAACCAACGGTGGCGATGACAGCCAGTTGGTTCTTACTTCCTGGTGCACACGGCCCTCAAAGTTCCGATTACCCGACAGAACCGAAGAGACAACCAGATCACCGGCATTGATCGCCGCAGATATATGGTCTGGCAGCGGACCAGAGTTGCCGATGCAGGTGGTGCATCCATAACCGACAAGGTTAAACCCTAGTGCATCCAAATCATCCTGAAGGTTGGTTGCCTCCAAGTACTCGGTTACCACCTTCGAACCGGGGGCAAGGGAGGTTTTCACCCAAGGCTTCACTGTCAGCCCTTTGGCCAGGGCTTTTTGTGCAACCAATCCAGCGCCCAACATTACCGCGGGATTGGAGGTATTTGTGCACGAAGTAATAGCTGCAATCACAACATCACCATCGGTGAGTTCGTAGTCTTTGCCCGGCACCGGCACGCTGGCAGCATTGGTTCTACCGTGCAGCGCCAGCGCTTCGTCAAACGCGGTTTTTAAACCGGTCATAGCAACTCGGTCCTGAGGACGCTTTGGTCCAGCCAGGCTGGGGACGACACTTCCCAGGTCCAGCTCCAACGTATCGGTGTAGACAGGATCGGGCATATGTTCATCACGGAACATACCCTGCGCCTTGGTATACGCCTCAACAAGCGCAACCGTGTCAGCGTCGCGGTTGGTCAGCTTGAGATAGTTGATGGTCTCTGCGTCAATCGGGAAAAATCCGCACGTTGCGCCATACTCGGGCGCCATATTTGCAATAGTCGCCTGGTCGGCAAGTGAGAGGTTATCCAGGCCGGAACCGTAAAATTCTACAAACTTTCCTACGACACCTTTTTTCCGCAACATCTCCACAACAACCAGCACCACGTCTGTAGCGGTGATGCCTTCCTGCATTTTGCCGGTCAGCTTGAATCCGATCACGTCTGGAATCAGCATACTGATCGGCTGACCGAGCATGGCAGCTTCCGCTTCAATGCCACCCACGCCCCAACCGAGCACGCCAAGGCCATTGATCATCGTCGTATGACTGTCCGTTCCAACCAGCGTATCCGGATAGGCGACTGTCTTGCCGTCCTGTTCTTTCGTCCAAACTGCCTTCGCCAGAAACTCAAGATTCACCTGGTGGCAGATACCCGTTCCCGGTGGCACAAGTCCAAAATTCTCGAATGCCGTTTGTCCCCAGCGTAAAAAGCGGTAACGCTCACCATTACGTTCCATTTCGAGCTCAACGTTATCTTCGAAGGCATCTTCGGAACCAAAGTGATCCACCATCAGAGAGTGGTCTATGACAAGGTCGACCGGTGACAGGGGGTTGATGAGATTCGGGTTTTCACCGGCGTCGACAACCGCCTCACGCAAAGCCGCAAGGTCAGCCACAGCCGGAACGCCCGTCAAATCTTGCAGTAACACCCGCGCGGGACGATACGCAATTTCTTCTGCCGCAGGAGGACTCTGGACCCAGTTACCTAACGCTGCGATATCTTCCCGCTTCACTGAGTTATTGTCCTCATGGCGCAGCAAGTTTTCCAACAGGATCTTGAGCGTTATCGGCAACCTCGAGATATCGCCCAGGCCTTCGGCATCACCCAGACTGTAGTAGTCATACTCTTTGCCATCGACGGACAGGGTTTGTTTCGCATTAAAGGAATTGAGGCTCATATACCCTCTTAGGCTGTCAGAATTTGGAGCTTTATTCTGCCTGAAAGGACCACCATGTCCCAAACAAAAGGCGTCACCACACCGGCTTTAACCGGTTTTTAACAATCAACAAGAATGAGAATCATTCGTGGATTCAGTCAGGCGAGTTTTCAGGGGTTGGATCATCGGACTCTGCCTCAGTTGCATTATCTTTTTTGTATAGATGTTGCCCGCACCGCCAACAGAAAGTTGCTTCTCTGGAGTGTCCTTCCGCCGAACATTGGGGACAGGTCTTCGTGTTTGCGCGTCGGCGGTTTGCCTCGTTCAACTCCAAGGTCACGATGCCGGTCGGAACCGCGATGATGCCATAACCCATAATCATGATGACGGTGGCAAGCGCCCGCCCAATTGGGCTTTCAGGCACAATGTCTCCATACCCCACCGTCGTCATCGTTGTCACCGCCCAGTAGATACTGTCAGGGATGCTCGCAAAAGCCTCATTGCTGCCGCCTTCCAACAGATACATCAAGGAGCCGAAGATGACGGTAAGCGCCAGCACCGACGAAATAAATACGGTGATCTTGCGGCGGCTCGCCACCAATGCCTGCGTGATGAGTTCCGCTTCACCCACGTAGCGCACCATCCGCAGCACGCGGAAGATGCGCAGCACACGCAGCACCCGAACGACCAACAGGTACTGAGAACCGGCAAGCCAGAGCGAAAGATAAGTTGGGAGGATACCGATGAGATCTACAATCCCGTAGAAACTACGGGCGTAAAGCCAAGTGTTCTGTATACACCACAGACGCAGTCCATACTCGATCGTAAAGAGGATCGTAAACACCCACTCAAGGACATAGAGCGCCGTGCCATAACGATCGTGGATCCAGTCTACGGAATCCGCCATGACCGCAGCGACGCTGATCAGAATCAGAACGATTAACCAGATGTCGAAGGTGCGACCGGCAGGCGTGTCCGCCTCAAAAATCACCGTGCGGACCTGATCTTTGTCGAGATACGTGCTCAGTCGGAGGCGGTCACGCCAGTCGGTACTCTCTTCGCTGGGAGGGTGCTCGGTTCCTTCAGGACTTTCCGGTTCTACTCCGGAAACCTCCGTTGAACCATCTTCGGCGTCTGGTTTGTCGCTCATGCAGTGTCTTTAGTCGTCAAACAAAACCGGCGAGTCGGGCAACCCGACTCGCTGCGGCCTCACTATGACACTTACGACACCTTTACCTCAATATTGCGTGAAAGTGCTTGTTCGCGCTTGGCAATTTTCAGGTACAACACACCATCTTTGCTTTCAGCACTGATAGCTTCTGCATCCGCATCATCAGGCAGTTGGAAATTGCGCACAAAGCGACCATAACGACGCTCTACGCGGTGCAGACGACCGTTTTCTTCTTCAGATTCCGTCGCTTTCCGTTCGCCGCTGACCGTCAACACACCGTCAGCTACGCTCACTGACAGGTCTTCCAAGGCAACCGCAGGTACTTCCACATCAATCTGGTAGTCACGCTCAGATTCTCTGATATCCACCAGAGGCAACCAGTCTGCGCGCCGCACCGGGGCGGATGGTCTTTCCAGCGACTGAAACAGGTTGTCGAATTCTCTGAAAGGGCTCCAACGTACTACATTCATCTTCTTCTCCTCAGGTCTTTGAGTTACACATTTAACTAACGACACCCCCTTTGTGGCGTCGCTCAGAGGTTTTCAAAGGCCTTGAAAAGAAAAAAGTTGCCCCAAGAAAGGCAGGTCGCGCGGGCTAATCCCGCTTTTCGATGGCGTATACGCTTTCGATCGCCTGGCGCACACCTTGCTCAACAAAGTGGGGCGGGAGCGCGGAGGTAACAAACGATTCAACGTGATCAATATGACAACGTGCACCGTAATACTCTTGCACCTCTTCCGGAGAGACGGCGTGCGGTGGACCCGCAACCAGATTCTGGTCGTACTCCAGAGTAAGCAGCAGGATTTTCGTGCCATCCGGCACAATTCGCAGGAGATGATCGACATAACGGAATCGCATATCGGGTGGGAGTGCCACTAAGGCACCTCTATCAAACACCGCACCCACATCCTCCAGCAATGGCGAAGTCAGATCAAAAAAATCTCCGCAATAGATTTCGGTGTCCGAGCCGGTAAATCTGACGAACCTATCCACAACCGTCTGAGAGGTTTCTTCCTGTTCAAAATAGTTTTCAATCGCCAGCTGAGCGAGTTCCACGCCCACCACCCGATGGCCTTGTGCTTCCAACCAGCGCATATCCAGGGATTTTCCACACAGCGGCACAAACACCTGCGCGTCGTTGGGCACAGCCAACGACGGCCAGAATTCCATCAGAAGTTCATTGTGTTCAGCCTGGTGAAAACCAATCTGGTTCTTTTGCCACCGTTCCAGCCAGAATTTTGGTTTCAATCCATCCCTCGCCCCTAGGGTGCAGAATGGTTATACAACAATATTTCTTGCAGTACACACTTTGTGCGTGTTACCAAAATTCCCAACAAGCCAGTCAACGGCTTAACAGGTTGTTGATGCTAACGGGTCATTGGTTATGGAACACCAACAGCTGTACCGGCGCCTCGCGGGTCCGCCATTCCCAATTGCCCGTTTTCGGTTTTCAATACGGAATTCGCATCACCAATACCACGACCGAACTGCCGCGGTACTTCAAACAGGTTTTGGTGGCCCATCTGCTGCAGCACCGACAGGACATCCGGTGCAAACGCATGGCGTTCGTGAACAACCCGATCTGGCTGCCACTGATGATGAAAACGCGGCATACCCACTGCGTCTTCCAAACTCATACCATGCTCTACAACATTAAGAATGACTTGCAGGGTTGTGGTAATGATGGTGCTGCCGCCAGGTGAACCGGTCACCAGAAGAGCTTCGCCGTCTTTTCGCACGATAGTCGGCGTCATAGAACTCAACATTCGTTTACCGGGCTCGATCGAATTCGCTTTGCGTCCGATCAGACCAAACGCGTTCGGGGTGTTTTCCTTAGCTGAAAAGTCGTCCATCTCGTTGTTCAGCAGTATCCCCGTACCCTGGGCCACAATCTTCGATCCATAGGAAAGATTCAGGGTAGTTGTGTATGACACCGCATTACCCTTCCCGTCCATGATCGACGCATGGGTTGTGTCGGGGCTCTCAAGCAGTATTTGGCCCGGCTTTACCTCTGTGCTGATGCCCGCCTCTTTGGGATCAAAATCGGCAAAACGCGACTTTGCGTATTCTTTACTGATCAGCACCTCAACCGGTACCGGAAAGAAGTCTGGATCGCCCAGGTATTCGGCTCGATCAGCATATGCGCGACGCTCGGCCTCCACCATGGCGTGTATGGTTGCCGACCCTCCATATCCGGATGAGGCCAGATCAAGACCTTCGAGCATGTTTAACATTTGTATGAGCAACACGCCGCCGGAAGACGGAGGCGGCATCGATACAATTTCGTAACCTTTGTAGGTGCCGCGTACCGGTTCCCGCCAAACCGACTGGTAGTCCCGCAAATCCTGGTGACTGATGAGCCCTCCATGATTGACCATTTCCTCTACCAACAGATCAGCAGTTCGACCGCCGTAAAAGCCGTCCCGCCCGTGTCGTTTGATACGTTTCAGCGTCGCAGCAAGGTCTGGCTGCACCCATTTGTCGCCGACTTCATAAGCCGCACCTTTCTTTGTGAATACTTCCATGCTACCGGCGTGCGGTTCAAATGCCGGGATTCGTCGTTGAAACTGGCGTGCGAGGTCGCGGTCCAGCACGATACCTTTGGCGGCTAGATCAATCGCCGGTTGAATAACATCCGCAAGTTTCATGCTGCCAAACCGCTCCAGCACATCGATAAGACCCTGCACGGTTCCTGGCACACCGACGGCCAGATGAGACGCCGTCGATAAACCTTTCACTACCTCCCCGTTCTCATCCAGGTACATATCGCGAGTTGCAGCGTACGGTGCCTTTTCGCGGTGATCGTTGGTAAAGACCCGGCCATCCGCCAGATGTATCACCATAAAGCCGCCACCCCCGATATTACCGGCAGACGGATAGGTGACCGCGAGCGCAAAGCCAACGGCGACCGCCGCATCGATTGCATTACCACCCCTGGCGAGGATGTCCGCACCCACATCAGATGCCCAGGCGGACCTGCTGGCGACCATGCCATTTTTGCCCGATACCGCCTCTTTCTGGGCGCTGCGTGCATGGGGGCTGAGAATGATCAACAAGCTCAGCACAACCGTGCTGATGATGCGCTTCACTCTGGCGTTCTTAACCGTCATCTACCTCTTCATCTCCGATCGCTGTTTGAATTGTTCACGCACATGGAACCGTGCGATACATATGGGTGCCCTCTCATTGCAACTCGGCTTACACTTAGCTGCTTGCATAGGGAGCTAACATGAAAGAACAGATCACACAGCTTACGACAAAAGATCTGAAAAGACTCCGTGCAATTGCGCTCGATTCGCAAGGTCTGACAAAGAATGCGCCCTTCGGTCGCGGTATAGGTGCCACCCAAAAGACCATCGAACACCTCGGCTACGTGCAGATTGACACCATTTCCGTGGTCGAGCGGGCCCATCATCATGTGCTGCGAACGCGTGTGCCGAACTACGAGAACAAACACCTGGATAGACTGCTCAAACGCGGCCAGGTGTTTGAGTACTGGGCGCATGCAGCGGCCTACCTGCCGATGCGCGACTTCCGTTTTTCTCTGCCCATGAAGGCAGGCGCACAGAACGGGCTCATACGCGCGCCACGCTCAAACGACAAAAAGCTGATGAAAGAGTTGATTCAGCGTATCCGCAACGACGGCCCTCTGCGCTCTCGAGACATCGAAGATCCCAAGACTGAGGCCGGGGGGTGGTGGAACTGGAAACCTGCAAAACGCGCATTGGAGCATCTGTTTTTTACAGGCGAGCTGATGATCGCAGCGCGTGATGGGTTCCAGAAAACCTACGACCTCCCCGAGCGTGTAGTACCGGAGGGTATAGACACCTCCATGCCCAGCTACCAGGAATATGCAGAGCACCTGCTGGATTCCCAACTCAGGTGTCACGGCTTCGCTACCCTGAAGGGCATCACTTACCTGCGTCGCGATGCCGCCTTGCGCAAAGCGACCAAGGAATTGGTTAATGCGCATCTTGACGCCGGTGATCTGCAGGCACTGCGGCTGCCCGATGGTCAGATTATCTACGCCGAACCTGGACTCCTGGAGCGCCGCACTCGGTTAAGCACGCGCGCTATGATTCTCTCGCCTTTTGACAATGCGGTTATTCAACGTGACCGCCTGATAGACTTTTTTGGCTTCGACTACCAGATCGAGTGCTACGTCCCTGAACCAAAGCGCAAGCACGGATACTTCTGTTTACCCCTATTGCTCGGCGCAGATTTTATTGGCCGTGTAGACGCTAAAGCCCACCGCACATCCGGGGTACTCGAGATCAAAAATCTCCAACTGGATAACGACCAGCGCGACCGCGGGCCGGCGCTGGATCAACTGCAAGACAAGTTAGCGGACGCAATTATCGAGTTTGCCGCATTCCAGGGATGCTCGAGCGTACGCCTGACAAAAACAGCCCGATCACTTGCAACCGGCCTGCCCGCAAAAATTGAACACAGCTTGAAGACCATTTACGGAGAATGACATGAGCTACACACACCCCAACTACCTGGTCACCGCAGAGGAGGTGAACGCCCACCTGGATGATTCTGACTGGCGCATATTCGACACCGCAGTCTACCTCACACCAGAGGGCACAGGCGGCTACCGGATAGATAGCGGCACAACAAGCTATGAACAAGGCCATATACCCGGCGCGGGATTCATCGATCTGGTTGAAGATTGGGCGGACACAACATCACCCTTGCGTTTCACGCTGCCAGAACGCGCGGCCCTGCAAAGCGCAATTGGTGCGTCCGGCATTTCTCCCGAACATCGAGTTGTGCTCTATTCGTCCGGTCACCTGATGTGGGCAACCCGCGCGTGGTGGCTCCTTTACCATGCCGGACATCGCAACGTAGCTATCCTCAACGGGAATCTCGCCGCCTGGAAAAGCGCCGGTTTGCCACTGGAGACCGGTAGCAGTGCCTACCCCGCCACCACCTTTGCACCGGATGCAGAGGAGGTGAACGGATTCGCTTCCACCGCAGAGGTTGAGCGCGGCATGCACGGCGCGGTGTGCACCATCAACGCGCTCACCCGGACGCTTTACGAAGGTACCGGCGACTTTTACTACGTACGCCGCGGCCACATCCCCGGAAGTTTTAACCTCTACTACGATGCGCTTCTGGACAACGAGTTTTTCAAACCCGCTGACGAACTGCGCACAGCCCTCGCCGAGACGGGCGCGCTGGATGCACAGGAGGTAATTACGTATTGCGGCGGCGGCATCGCGGCAACGCTGGATGCATTCGCTTGCCTGCTCGTTGGCCAGGAGTCGGTACGGGTTTATGACGGTTCCATGTCCGAGTGGGTGGCTGACCCCGAACGCCCATTAACCGAAGGAGCTCAGCCTTAGCGATCCTTTTTGGTCCTGTTTTGACAAAAACAGGATCACTACTACATTTACATCAAACGGATGTTGCGCGTGGTCAAGGACGACCGACTGTATCGCGCAACGATCCGTCTACCTCCCCTGTTCCCTAATCCCGCTTATCAACGCCCCTTCCTCAGCGATTTCTCGTTCAGCGAGCGTTTAGTTCCAGTTCACCCCGCATTCAGTGGCTCCCTCGTAACATGGCCCCACACTTCAATAACTTTGATAGGAGGAAGTGCCATGCAATCAGCTGTAACTTCAATTTTGATCACCGCTCTCCTCGTCTTTGCGCTACCGGCGGAAGCTGATAGGGGCGACAAACGTGATCGTGGCGACAAGCCTCGCTTTGAGCAAAACTACGATGACGCTCGGTACTACGATGGTAAGCGCTACAACGACAAGCGTCGCTGGGCGAAAAAACGTATCCGCATCGACGTACCCGTTCGTGTGCGCGGCGACGAACGATTTAAACTGCGTCGCATCGCTGCTCGCCGCGGTATTGACCTCAACCACTATCGCCTGGTGAAAGTGGTTGTCGACAGCCACGGTCCACGACACAGTTGGGCGCGACTGCGCATCGGCGACAAAGTCTCACGCGACGTTCGCCTGGGTCGAGGTCGGACGCACATCGAGGCACCCCGTGGCGCACAAAACGGTCGAATGATCCTGGGTGTAGTGGATGCCCGCGTATCCAACATCCGTATGGTGTTCGAGCCTAAACCGCGTCGCTACGCGCACTGGGACAAGCCCTACAAAGTCCATAAGTATGACAAGCGGTACTATCGTCCCACCGGCCACATCTCTCTGCGCTTCTAGCGCCTGAGTAGAGCTTAAGAAGTTGGGTGGAGCCGAGGCTCGGTATCCACCTCAACCTCTCCCCCATGATGGCTGCGCATGAATGTGCAGCCATCTTTTTCGTACATAATCAGCCCATCAAGAAATTCCACGGTTGGTCCCTGAGCCGGCTCAAGTCCTACGCCATGGCGCATCAGAAAAACCGTCATGTCATGGGTGACAAGAAGATCCAGGCTTCTGCCGTCAACCTGTGCGGGCGCAGCTCGAAGCTTTTCGCCCATCACTTTGAGGATGATATTAACGGCCAAGGGTGCAGGCATAACCGCATCATGTGCCACCTGATCCTCAAACCACCGCCCTACAAAGTCGGCCAGCCCATCGGCCAGAGAAAGGGCTTTCCACATGCGCTGTTGGTCGAGTGCATAAAACACGCCGAGCGCTTCAACGGGTCGCGTTCTGCCACCAACGCCGCCACCCTCAAGGTGGGAAGCAATGGCAAGCTCCGCAGTCTCCATGCATCGCTCCGGTGGACTCGCATAGCCACGCACCCAAATGTCCTTTGGCAGTCCACGGCCAAATTTTGCGCTCAAGCTCCGACCATGATCTGTCAGCTTGTTCAGTAGATCGTTGATCGATGGATCAAACGTTCGGGCGGAGTGGCGCATCAGCACTACAGCGCGCTGAGCGCCCTGATCAAAGACGTCTTCAATGAGTTGATTCGTCGCGTCGCCGAAGTGGTGCGAGAGATGTTCTGGTTGTACACCAATATCAGAAGATGAGGGGTCTGAAGCTGACGGTGTCGCTGACTCTGTTGTCATGGAAAAGTCGTCCGAACTGAAAAGCCCGGTATTAGGTCCAATGCCGAGCCCGCCGTCAACCGCTAGAGGGTTAGTTTCAAAGCTTCGCCAAAGTGAGAAAAGATCTGACGTAAAAAGAGATTGCTGCGCACTTCCGGACGCGCGGCCAACCAAACCTGCATTTCAACCATCGGGGCATCACGCATCACGTGATGCCAATCGGGTTTGGTCTCGCCAATACATTTCGGGACAACCCCGATGCCCCAACCCGCATCGATGGCCGCGCGCAGGGCGGCCGCCGAATCCGTACGCAGGGCGATCTGGCCAGGTCCTATGGGGATGTTGTGCCGACGCGCACCACGAATGAGGTAATCGCGAGACAACCCATCCACGAATCGATGCGCCGCGAGCTCCGTTGTACAGACATCGCCGAATTTTTCGAGATACGCCGCGGTCGCGTAAGCCCCCATGTCGAGAGACCCGACTCGTTTACACAATAACTCCTGCTGTTCAGGCTGGGCATGCCGCACAGCAATATCGGCTTCGCGGTGCAGGAGATTTGCCAGTTCATCATCGACCAGGATTTCCAACCTCACATCCACGGATCCATCCGCGGCAAAAGCCGATTCAACGCATCGGCGCAGCACCCCGGGGACTACCTCCGCCAGCGCTTCGCTCACGGCTACCCTGACAATGCCAGGCGGCGTTTCAAGTTCGGTTTCAAGTTTAGAGCGGAACGCAAGTGCAGAATCGTGCATGTCTGACGCAGCCGTGGCCAGCGCCTCACCCAGGTCGTTGAGCGCCAGCCCTCTACTGGTACGGGTGAATAAGGTATTCCCCAAGCCTTCCTCAAGCGCTTGAATATGGCGTGCGGCCGTGGGGTGGGTAATACCCAGGTTTTTTGCACCGCCCGCCAGACTTCCCGCCTGCGCGACAGCAAAAAAGGTGCGGACCAGGTTCCAGTCCAAATCAAAAGCGGGATTACCTCGCATACTTCAGCTCCCTGACGGGTAACACCCGTACCTGCTTTAAAGTGACCCAATCGGGCTCTTCTGCTTATCCCTGTCCCGGAAAATCCTCTTCAATCGTGCCCCCTGCTCGGGGTGTACATATCTGAGAAGGTCCTTTTCCGTTACTTATATTCACTTTTATCCGATATACGTTACTTTAGGTAACACTACAAGTAAATAAAAATTAACAGTCAACACTCTTCGCAAACAACCCGCACAAGCACCGGGAACCACACGAAAGGACAACTAACATGACCAAATTGATCTTAGGCCTCGCCGTAACCACCCTCGCCGTCTACTCCGGCGTTGCCGAAGCACGTTCCAGCTCTGAAGTGGAATTCCGCGGCTATCAGACCTGTCTGGAATCTGCCGAAAAAACCAGCAACGGCCTGGTGCCCTCACGCAACTACTACGTAGAACGCGACGGCGCATCTGCGCAATACTTCATTAACGCAACGCGATGGGCGGATGGCGAGCGTGAATACGTGCGCATCTCCTGCGAAACCGCAGCGCGAGGTCATCGCCTCGTAACCGCGACCATCCAGGAAGGCGCTTTCCGTAACAACGAAGGTGTTGTGCGCGTAGAAGTCGCTCAGAAGTAAACCGCAACAAATAACAAACGATCCGCCTGGGAGGGCAGGTTTCGCGACCTGCTCTCCCTTTTTCTTTTCACACCCAATTTACGCGGCTGAATTGCCGCACCTTGATCGCCTCTATCCTCAATAGCCCCTAAATGGGGTTTTTCCCCCAAAGCCCTGCGCAGCTCGTTTTCTTAAGCTTGTCCCACTTTCATTTGGGGCGGCTCATGCGCTGCATCATCTCTAAGATCCGGGCAAAACTAACCCTCATCGTCGTTTCTCTCTTGTGCTGGATGGGCAGTCCAGTCGTAAATGCAGCAGACGCTTCCCTGCCTTACGCGGACGCCGTTGCTGCCACAGAAACTTCAGCTATAGACGGGATATGGCGCCTGACCGTTAACGGCGCTCGGGTTCGCATCAATCGTGGACGGATGATCGCGATGGATCCCTGGACCCACCTCCTGCTGTGGCGGGTGCAGAAAGACATGGTCGTCAGCAGAGATATTCGCCAGACAAGCGCCAACTCGTGGTCCGCAAACGACATCCTGCTCGCAGCCCCCGCAACCCTCACCCTCACGGGCGAAGGCGTGCTTAACGGCGTAACCCGCGGCCTGCTGGGTCCAGCCAGCTACAACTTCGAACTGCTCGAAGCCGATTTCCCTGCGCAGTTGATGGCGGCGCAGGTCGGCCGGTTGCCCCCGCCGCCCAAATTGCCTGGTCCACCCCCCGAATTCACCGACCCAGGTTCTACAGTGGATCCTGTTGAAACGGGATCTAATCCACCCAGTCAGCCGGTGGCATCACCTTATCCCGAAGCCCCTCCAGCGAGCATCGTCCAGCCCGACCCGCCACCGCGTGACTGCGAACCGATCGGGACAGACCCGGACACCGGCATGACCATTTGCAGCTAAGTGAATCTCATGAAATCCATATCCCAGACTCTGTTTTTTTCGCTGTTTATCAGTATTGCCTTAACCAGCTACGCCACCGCTGATACTGGCGGAATATTTACCGGCTGTGATACCGATCAACGCGCGCCCTCAACAGAGGCGTCTTCACCAAGGGAACGCATGGACCGCAAACCCGTGGTCGACAAAATCACCCAGCGCAGTTTCGCAAGCTTCAGTATGGACGACGTTCAGCGCGGTGTCCCCGGCAACATGGCCAGCCTCTGCTGGGCACGACTGGACGGGGTGTGGCGCGACAATCACGCGCCTATGCTCGATCGAGAAAAAGACAACCCCGACGTATGGTCCAGCGATACGCCACAGCTGATCAGCCTGGCGAACGGTAACTACACCACCCCCCGTTACCTTGTTATCGAAGATACCGGGCAACCGGATGAGACCCTGCGCCTGACTCCGGGTCTCGCCGGTACGGACTTCGCGGAGTTTGTGAGCAACGACGGTATTCCTCTCACCCAGGTTCTGAAGCGCGGCGGCAAAGTTAAGACCTATACCACGCGCAGTGCATTTATTTACGGCAATCGATTTTCCATCGACATCACCCGCACCGGCCGTATCCGCCTCAACTTTGATCGGGTCTCTTTCATGCGTCCTCAGCCGGGTGTGTCCAAGGCGGCGAGCTCCGAGCAGCTGCCGGCTGACGACGCCTTTTTACTCAGCTACAACCTAGACAATCTGGCTGCCAGCCGAAAGGGTTATGACCTGATGCAGCAAGACCCGTTTTACCTCCTGCAGAACCCGAAAAGTGAGATCTTCGCCCGCGTGGATCCCCGCAATTACTACATCACGGAAAAGCGCACGGTCCCGGTCGGTCTGTCGCTGGTGCAGGAAGGCGCACAAGGTTACGTCTTTCGCAAACAACTCGTCTCTTCCGCCACTGAAGTGCAGCGCACATACGCCCACTCCTTTGGAGTAAACGTCTATTACGGTAAAAGACCGGCGGCGACATTCACCGCCAGTGCCGGAATCAACGCCTCGCAAAATGAATCCGAAAGCATGCGAAGGTCCAAGTCCGTCGCCAAGGCAATCGGGTATACACGCTCGAAAAAGTACGCGCTGGTTGTCGACCACCCCTATGTCACATTGTCCGATGACTTCATCGATGCGGTTGACGACGCGCTCCGCTATCACCGCTATGGGGCTCTGCTGAAGCGTTTCGGTACTCACTACCCCTACGCGGTTACCTACGGCGCCATGGCGCGCATGACCCAGTCATTCGACAAAACCGCGTATATCGAGCGCGCGCAGAAGATGGAAGGGTTTGCCTGGAACGGGGGCGCCTCCATTTATGGCGCTGGAGGGGACGTCCAGGAAAGTACGCGACGTGGCACCGGCACAGGCTCATCGGGCAGCATCGGTAATGAGGGTGTCACCTTCGTCGGTGTGGGCGGCAACGGCAGCTGGGATCACAACGGCTTTGCTGCGGGTGACACACCCGTCCCCATTCTGCTGGACCTGCGCCCGGTCTCCGAACTCCTAAACCCCATGAACTTTCCAGGCGAGCCCGAGATCTATGACCGTGTGCGACGTAATCTTGAACGCGCGATCGCTCACCACATACAAACGCACTACCGACCGTTAAGTGACCGTTCCTGGCTGCCGCCTGTACCTGAAGCCAAAATAGAGGAGGAAGCCAAACCGCATGAGGAAGTGTGGCACGCCTACGTGCGTCACGCCTGGTGCAAAGGCACAGCGATCACAGCCGCCAAAGTAAAAGAACTGTCCGGCCGCATCACCATTTCAAAATCCGGTCCGCGAGGTAAGGACAAAACCGCGCGCCATCTCGACCCGAAGTGCAAACTGAAAGCACAGAAGATCCGCTACAGCTACAAGTCAGGCGACTTTGGCCTTCTCACCTTCCGTGGGACACGTGCAGAAATCGCCAAACACACCATCAAGTTTCAGCTCGACTACCAGTTAAAGCCCTGGAAAAAGCAGTACTCCAACAAGAAGAACTTCTCTTCCTCCGTCTTGAAAAACGGCCTCGCCGTGGGCACCAGCAAAACCCAGCAATGGAAAATCACCAACAAGGGACAACCCGATGTGTTTATCAACATGCGGCTGAAAAGGATCAAATAATGTTAAAAGCCCTACTAACACTACTCATCTCGCTATGGTCACTCTCGGGCGTCGTGTATGCCGATTACTCTCCCGACGTCGCCGAGTTTGACGGATCCAGCACCCTGGCCTTTGAGCCCGCGGCCAGCCTCTTTCTGGGTCAGGCAGGCACCATCGAATTCTGGGTGACACCCGACTGGCGCGACACACCCGACTACGACCCGGTCATTCTCTCCAACGCAGGTCCAGAGGGCGCCAGTTACCTGATCGCTCTGCTGCGCGACCGTGATGGTCTTGTGCTGGTATCCGGCGAGGAGGAATTTCTGGTTGCCTACGACTTCACGGATGCGCAGATGCATCACGTTGCAATCGTTCACGAAGACGGCAAAACCATCGCTTACGTCGATGGCCAGTCGCAGGGCGGCACAGAATTTCGCATTCAAGATCTGCCTTCGCTGGGTCTTTGGGTGGGTTCAGCTGACGGCGAAAACTATCCGTTTGAGGGCGCAATTGCCGAGCTGCGCATCTGGGGCATCGCGCTCACTCCGGAGGAAATCGTTCGAAATGCTGGCAGGGATGTTTCCAACTCGCCTTTGAGCCGAGAGTTGCGCGCCCAAAGCAATTTCAGAAACGACGCGATGAACATCGCTCAACCTGACGAATAAGTCTCTATCCAAAATACTTGTATTTTGGTCAGAGACTTTGAGCGCAGGGACAGCGCGACCCAAAAACCGTAGGTTTTTGAGAGGGTTGCTGAGCAACCCGTAGGGAAGAAAAAGCATGGATGCTTTTTCTGGACAGAAACGACTGAGCCTGGAGGCAATAAAATGAAAACCCTGACGACGCTTATGCTCACCATTTTCCTGGCCGCACTCGTGATGCCCGCCCCATCTGACGCCGCCCAGGGCCGTCGCTCCAGCGGTGATAAAGGGGCTGGCAAACAACAAGAAAAAAGTGCGGGCAAACAAACAGGAAAGTCAGCTTCACGGGGGCCATCGTTTACGCCGGGGATGTGGGCAGCCGCGGCCGGGCTTTATGCGAAGAAGACCAAGGACCTGCCGAAGAAAACCGGCTCCAATGCTGCACCGCGCCCACAACTTGGGGCAACAACAGGCGGTCGGGGCACAACCGCCAGCGCTACTGGCAATGTGATGATAGCGGTACCCAATGCAAGAAACTCAAGCAACTGGTCCATGACCGCCACCAGAGGGCGCCGCAACAGCACTGAAAGCCGACGCTCTGTTTCCTCCGGCACCAGCAGTTCCACCACGCTCGGCAGCCTGCCTAACTAACCAACGAGATCTGCCCCATGTATATAAAACCCTTAGCGGCCTTGATTATTCTGTTCGCCTTCTCATGCGCCTGCTCACCAACGTGGGCTGAGAGTTACGTACCGGATATCACTGAGTTGGACGGCACAAGCACCCTCGAATTCAGCGATCTGTCAGAGCTGGATCTCTCCCAAACAGCCACCATCGAATTCTGGGTGGCACCTGGCTGGACTGAAGACCCCGACTACGATCCTGCGATCGTCTGTGAAGCTGGCGAACAAGGCCTGAGCTATCTGGTCGCAATGTTGCGGGATCGCGATGGCTTGGCGATCGCCACCGGCGATGGGGAAGACGATGAAGAGATCATCACCTTCGATTTCACGGACGGGCAGATGCACCACGTCGCGATTGTTCAGCTGACCGATGGTTTGGTGGTACTGGTCGATGGTCAGGTTGTGGGCTCAAGCGAGATGCGCCTCATTCGGCGTCCTGGGCTCGCCACCTGGGTGGGGTCTATCAACGGTCAGGACAATGTGTTCACCGGCGCAATCGCAGGCTTACGATTCTGGGGCACTAACGTAGCGCAAGCCCACCTGGTGGAATACGCGCTTAAGGATGTCTTTGCAGCCTCCCACCCGAATCTCGAATCACTGGTCGCCATCAGCGAGTTCACCCACGCTGATGGGCCTCAACTGCTCGTTATCGATCAACCCGAGTAACACTCAAACAGGAGAAATGACATGAAACAGCTGACTCATCTTTTACTTGTTGCGACGCTGCTGTTCGGCGGGACCGGCCTAGTCCTCTTGCCCACCGAAGCGCTGGCTAAAAAAACGACCAAAGATACCGGGTCCAGTAAGAATCCGAAGAAGAATCGAGTGGAGGGGAAACGCGCGCACTACACCACCGAGGCGACGCCCCGCAAAGCAGCCAGTGGCGAGAAAAAGAGAAAGCGCAAGCGGTCCCGCAAATCATCAAAAACAGTGAAAAATGCGGACGGGACAACCGTTGCTGCCTCATGGCCGGCTGAGCGGCGTCAGCAGGAACGCAAGGAGAAAAAAGCCGCACGAACAAAGGTTAACAAACGTTCAACCAATGGGATGAGCGTCGATTTTCGAGCTGATCGCGCCTCCAGTGTGATACCCCGCATGCAACGCACCCGCTCAGGCGAACTGGTTCAACCAACCAACAGTTGATTCAAACAGAGCGTATTGCCTAAGCCGGATGCACCCGTATAGAGTGACAGACGGTGAAAACAAGGGGAACAGCATGCGCGTCACAAGGGTCTTCACGGGCGATGATCAACAATCACACTTCGAAGAGATCGAGGTTGAACTGGAAGATTTAGGTGTACGCGGAAAAATATCAGCCCCGTGGCCCGCATCATCGGTGATGTTCCGCACCGTGAGCGGGGACTACCACCTCGACTTCCATACCGCACCCCGACGTCAGCTGGTGGTCAACCTGACCGGCAGCGTAGACATTGAAATCGGTGACGGGACGGTGAAGCGCATGGGACCGGGGTCCATCCTGCTGGCTGAAGACACGACCGGCCAGGGTCACATTTCGAGGAACGTCGACGGTGAACCCAGGGAATGCCTGTTTATTCCGCTGGAATAGAACGACGATGTCTAGAAACGTCTGGTCAGACGCACACCGTCCTTTGAAAGACTGATCTGGTTGGCAGATTGCTGCCACACCAGGGTAAGCCCGGAATCCAAACCGTCCTGGCGACCAAAGTACCAGGACCTGGAAATCTGCCAGCCGATGATTTCGGTGTGTTCATCAAGATCAAAGCGATCTATCCCCCAGGGGATATCTTCGTCCACCTCGATGCCGGCTGCGCGTTGCGCAAGATCCCGATCATAAAATTCCTGCCAATCGGGCGCTTCAGCCCACGCGCTGCTTGCTGTGAAGCTCATCAGCGCAGCCAGAAGCCACCCGGATAAAACCGCACACTTACCATTTTTTCTAACGTACTGCGGACGCATAGCGCATCCCTCGCTCTTACAATGGTTACTATTGTGTCGTGCGTTCCTGCACCTAGGCTGGGGAAAAACCGGAAGATAATTGAAAAAATCTGGAGGTTTGAATCCTGTTCAAACCGGCCCGATAAGCCCATTCCATGGGGCTTTTTAAACAATCCTACCCTTCCCAAGCACGCTAATCCCTGCGCGTGGGGTAAGATTACGGACAGCGGGTGAAACTGACCGTGAAAGAGCGCACACCCATCCTTTTGAACTAGAAAAAATGTGAAGCCGTATGACTATAAATTGGGGGATCATCGCCACCGGGCGAATTGCCAGAACTTTTGCAGATGCGTTACCTGAATCAAAAACAGGCAAGTTGGTTGCCTGTGCGTCGCGCAGTCTGGAGAGCGCAGAGGCGTTTGCTTCCGACTATGAGGGGATCAAAGCCTACGGTACCTACTTAGAACTGCTGGAAGACTCGGATGTAGACGCGGTTTATATCTCAACCCCGCATCCGCAGCATGCGGAATGGTGCATACGCGCGCTTGACGCAGGCAAGGCGGTCTTATGCGAAAAGCCCCTCGGTCTAAATCATGCCGAAGTCATGGCCATGACCAACGCCGCGCGACGGAACAACACCTTCCTGATGGAGGCGTTCATGTACCGCACCCACCCACAGACTCAGCGTGTGGTGGAGCTGATCGAAAATGGCACGATCGGTGAGGTACGCCACATCGAGGCAAACTTTGGCTATCACGCCCCCTTTAACGCGGACAGCCGACTCTTCTCCAACGCCCTGGCGGGTGGTGGCATCATGGATGTGGGGTGTTATCCCATGTCGCTGGCGAGATTGATCGCTGGTGAACCGATCAGCATCTCCGCCCACGGCCATCTGGGCGAAACCGGTGTCGATGAGTGGAGTGCAGCCTTGGTGAAATTTGCCGGTGGGGTCAGCGCTCAAATAGCCACCAGTGTCAGTTTGGGCATGCGCAACGACGCCAGAATTTATGGCAGTAAAGGTCAGATCCACATACCCAGTCCGTGGAACCCAAATGATGCCGAAGGCAACTGGCGGTTAAGTCTGATCACGGATGAAAAGGAAACTATCACCGGACACACGCCCTCGATCTACGCCTTGGAAGCAGATGCGGTTGGCGAAGCGCTTGCCACAGGCGCCACTGAGAGTAACGCGATGTCCTGGGCGGACAGCCGCGGTAACGCCTTGGCCCTGGACAGTTGGCGAAGCGCAATCCGGCTCACTTATCAAAGCGAGGCACCGGCAACCCACAGTGGCCCCGTCCTCGGACAACTCAAACGCAATGACAAGCAAACCTTGGGGACCCGCACGCTACCATGCCTCGAGAAACCGATCAGCAAACTGGTTATGGGCTGCGACAATCAGCCGTCAATGAGTCATGCAGCAGTCATGTGGGACGATTTCTACAGTCAGGGCGGCAACTGTTTTGACACCGCGCACATCTACGGTGGTGGCAGCATGGAAAAATTGTTGGGGCACTGGCATACACAGCGCAATCTCCGCGAAGAGATTGTCATCATCGGTAAAGGCGCCCACTCACCCAACTGCTTCCCAAACGCGATAGGTGAGGAGTTGGACATCTCTCTCGGGCGGCTGCAAACCGATTACGTAGACATCTATTTCATGCATCGTGACAATCTGGACATACCGATCGGTGAATTCGTGGAAGCGATGAACGAGGAGGTGAAAAAGGGTCGCATCAAAGTAATTGGTGTCTCCAACTGGACCCTTGAGCGAATCCTGGAGGCCAACACCTACGCCGAGGCTCACGGACTGACCGGCATCCAGGCAATCTCAAACCAGTTCAGTCTCGCCACCATGCGGGAACCGATCTGGCCCGGGACACACGTCGCAACGGATGATGACTTTGTCCAGTTTCTCACCGAAACCCAGACTCCTTTGTTTCCATGGTCTTCGCAGGCACGAGGCTTCTTTACCGAGTTCACCGATCAGGTTATGAACGCACACGCGGCGACCGAGCCACATCTGCACGCCACCACCATGGAACCCAACGCACAAGAGCTTGCCCGCGTCTGGTTTGAGGAAACCAACTTTGGTCGCCGAGGCCGGGCTATTCAGCTGGCCAGCCAGAAAGGGGTAGAACCTATCGAGATCGCCCTTGCGTATGTGCTTGCACAACCATTCCCAGCACAACCCCTCGTGGGGCCGCGTTCGCTGGAAGAGCTGGACAGCTGCATTCTCGCCAGCGAGCTGGAACTGACCAACGAGGAAGTGGCCTATCTCAGAGACGGCGATGGTCAGTAAGCTCAACAATCCGACAGCGGGTCTGCTATGTTCCTCTTTCTGTTGGAGCAAGCTGTGTTGGAGCAAGCTGTGTTGGAGCAAGCTGTGTTGGACCGCGTTGTGTTGGACCGCGTTAACAATCGGCGCACATGTACATGCTGAGGAGGAAGCGAACATGAGTGATCAGGCAGACACCAAAGGCAAAGTCACAGGTATTGGCGGCGTCTTTTTTCTTGCCAGCAAGGACAACGCTACGCTGGCCAAATGGTATGAGGAGCATCTAGGACTTCCCATGCAGGCCTGGGGCGGCGCAGTACTCGAGTGGCAAGAAGATACGGCAGAAGATGGGGGTGCCACTGTCTGGCACATCGGCGCCAAGGACAGCGACTGGTTTGCACCCAGTGAAGCGCGTTTCATGATCAACTATCGAGTTGATGATATGGACGCTCTGCTCACAAAACTCAAAGCCGCAAACGTGAAAATCCTGGGCGGCCCCGACTATGAGGAAAACGGCGTGTTCGCCTGGATCGAAGACCCTGAGGGCATCAAGATCGAGCTTTGGGAACCGAAGCTCTGGGATGAGAACAACAAGCGCTGAAACTCGAATCTGTCCATGCAGTGGCTATCACAACTTTTCAAGCGAGCGCCTGAAGATAACTAGCTGAGCTGGCACGAGCTCTACAATCAAGGGGCTGAGTTTTACTCTGACTCTGAGTTCAGAAAAGCGGCGCGCAGGTTTGAAGTAGCTATCGACAGAGCAGATGCAGACAGCATTGAACATCAACTTGCCGTATCCGCGGTCCTTGTCGCAAACCGAGGGCTGGACTTCGCTAATCCGCTGATATTGGAATCACTGTCAGAAGATGATCCCCGCGCCGAAATGCTCGCCTGTTTCGCTCTGTTTAACCTTGCCAACACGCTTCAGGCAAGGGGTTGGGAAATGCGACAATTCCATGGTCCGTCTGGCTGGGAGCTAACCGCCATTCGCCGAGAAACAACCTATGTGTTTCGCGCCTTCCTGTTCGGGGGTAAATTGCTGGGCACCGGAAGGAGGATCACTGCAGGACAGGGAGACGTGAACTTTATGGACGCAAACGCAGAGAAAGAAGTTTACGACGACTTTATGCACTCAAAATTTCAGACTGCCCTACGTCTGGAATTACCCATTCATACGATCACCACACCGGTTCCGGTTCTGTCTAGCGGCGCCGGTTAGCCAGCGACACCACATTGCCTCCGCCTAACACCTGCTGCTTCAGCTTGAATTGAATCTCCCAGGTGAGCGTTTTGCCGCCCTCCTGCCAGAAGCCTCTGAAGCCAATGCCTTCTTTGGTGCGAAAAAGACTCGCCGCAACAGATTGTGTCTGTCCTTCATTCCAGAGAATGGCGAGATGCGGCTCACTTTCAAGCTTGGCACGGCCATCGAGCGCGATGTCAGCGACACGTGCATCGATGATATAGGTGCCTACCTCATCGGGTGCAACACGGATGGATATCGCGCCCTTGAATTTCCCACTCAGGTTTCCCTCGAGGGTGATACCCGTGTCGTCTTCAGAAACGGTCAGATCAATCTCCACGTCTTCACCGAGGCTTGCACCTTCCACCAGCAGAGATCCGCTGCCCAGCCACTGACCTTTTCCTAATATCACTTAATCGTCTCTCATTACATTTATCTAGTGCGGCTCGGTTATGTGTACCGCACGACCAATGGGTTCAACAACCCGAGCTTCCTTGTTGCGCGCGTTGTTCACAAACGTGGAAACGGGGATTGCCTCCAGGCTCATCGGCAGTCGTGACGCAAACAGATGTTCAAGTTCACTTGTCTCGACTTCCAGGTCCAACCACTGCTTTGCCTCTTCGAGGGACAGCATCACCGGTTGTCGGTGGTGTACAAATTTCATCGCGTCGTTAGCGGCAGTGGTCAAAATTGTGAAGCTGAGCAGTTCGTCATTTGTCTCACGATTGCGCCACGAATCCCATAAGCCTGCCAGGAGAAGACCCTGATGCTCTTCCGGAACGATAAAATAGGGGACCTTCTGGTTGTTCTCACGACACCATTCATAAAAACCTGATATAGGTACAACACACCGCCGCTTTCGGTAGGGCTCTTTGAATGCAGCGCTCTTCGATGCGGTTTCTGACTTGGCATTGAACATGCTGTACTTGGTGGACAGTTCTTTTGCCCAGAATGGTGTGAGCCACCACCGCATCGGCACCAACTGCGGTTCACCTTCCGGGCTCATCCTGAGCACCTGCACGGTCTCAGTGGGCGCAAGATTAAAGTTGTCAGGACCCGGATGCACCAGCCCCACCAGATCCATGAGGAGCTGTGACAGCGGATCCTGAGTCACATTAAACCGACCACACATGAGAATATCCTTCTGTAGTTCAGCGTCAGCTGTGTTTACCCACTTCCCAACCAGAGCGCTTCAGCGCACCCTCGGCAAAACCTACCGGTATCTCCTCCAATTGGGTCGCCATGGTGTCGTTCCACCTGTTCAAGAACCCAAACAGCGATATGGTGCCCACGATCTGCACAATCTGCCGCTCGGTGAAGTGTTCCCGCAGAGCCTCAAAGTGTGCAGGTTCACTGGCGTTGGGCACTTCGCCTGCCGCCAGGGCCAGCCCGATGAGGGCTTTCTCGCGCGGCTCAAACAGATCGCTTGTCTGATATTGAAGAATATTGTTGAGCTTATCCTCACTGATGCCAAAACGATGAGCGTTGTGCGACGTGTGCGCCTGACAATACCGACACCCTGCCGCCGTGCTGACCGAAAACGCGATCAGCTGGATCAGATCCGGGCTTAATGCCTCACCCGCATTCTCGTCCCGCGGCACCTTGTCCTGGTAGTTCGCCACAAGCGCGCTGAGATCGGCGCCAAACACGGTGCCAGCCAACATTGAAAATGCCATGGTTAGCTGCGGCATGTGTGACATGGTCAGCATGCTGTTGGGCACAAATCCCATCATAGCCTCCGAAGAAGCGAGTACGGCTTCTACAGACTCAAGTTTTTCCCGATCTATAGGCTGAACGTGTGACATGGCACTTTCCTGACGGCTCTTTGCGAACAAGTGTAGTGGTTTGCGTTTTCGGCTTCATTAAGGAATCCTCTCTCTTATCAACTTTGGGGAAGAACGATGAGCGAATTGAGTGAATTTCGTGAGGAGACACGTGCCTGGTTGAACGAAAACTGTCCACCCGGCGCACGCGGCGAAGGCCAGGTACCGACCGGCAGCACCAAGATCCAGATTCAGGATCCTGACGTTGCGCTCTGGTTAGAACGGATGGTGGAGAGAGGTTGGACCGCCCCGACATGGCCGGAAGCCTACGGTGGCGGCGGGCTCTCGACCGAACAGTATGTTGTTCTCATCGAAGAGATGCGCGCCATTGACGCACGGCCTCCACTCGGCGGCATGGGTACCAGCATGATCGGACCTACCCTTCTGGAATACGGCACCGAGGATCAGAAAGAACGCCATATCCCAAAAATTGTGCGTGGGGAATATGCCTGGTGCCAGGGTTACAGCGAACCTGGCTCAGGGTCAGATCTCGCCTCCTTAAGTACAAGGGCAGTAGATGCCGGGGATCACTTTGTCATCAATGGCCAGAAGATCTGGACATCCGGAGCGCAGTGGGCCGACTGGATGTTCTGTCTCGTACGCACGGACCCCGACGTCCCTAAGCATGAAGGCATAAGCTTTGTCCTCCTCACCATGGATCAGCCAGGTGTGACGGTGAAACCTATCCGTCTCATCAGCGGGGTGTCACCTTTCTGCGAGACGTTTTTCGACGATGCCATCGCGCACAAGTCTGACCTCGTGGGTGAACTGAACAAAGGTTGGACGGTGGGCAAACGACTTCTGCAGCACGAACGCTCTGGCATGGCCCAGCTAGTGGGTGCTCAGGCGCGTGATCCGGGCGCCAGTCTGGTGGACGTCGCAAAAGACGAGTTAGGCACAGAGGTCAAAAGATTGCTGACCCAGCCGTGCGTCAACAAATTACCACACACAACATAAACAGCACCGCTTTCGCGCTCACCAAGAAACGCACAGTGCAGGAAGCCGATGACGGGCGTACGCCAGGTCCGGCAACCTCCATTTTCAAGATGTACGGTACCGAACTGCAGCAGGAGAAGTCCGCGCTTATGTGCCAGATTCGCGGCACCCAGGGATATGGCTGGCAGGATAGCGCTAACTTTTCCGAGGATGAGTTGGAATGGACACGTAACTGGTTGGGCAACCGCGCCGCATCCATCTACAGCGGCACCAACGAAATTCAGCGCAATATCATTGCAAAAAGAGTGTTGGGCTTGCCCGACTGATACAACCCAAACACGACAGGAAAACCCGATTGAAGAACGCTCCGCCGGTCGCCAAACAGGTTCCCCACGAATTCACCGCACATGGCACCACCATCAGCGATCCGTGGGCGTGGCTGAAGGATCCAAACTACCCTGAGGTCACAGACCAGGAGGTGCTGGATTACCTGCATGCGGAGAACGCGTACTTCGAAGCCGCCTTCGAACCGCTGACCCCTCTGGTGGACACACTCTTTGAAGAGATGAAAGCGCGGCAAGTGGAAGACGATGAGTCTGTGCCTTTTCTGAAGCGTGGCTACTGGTACCAGTGGCGTTTCGCCAAAGGTGCTCAATACCGTACCTGGTATCGCGCACCGGAGGCTTCGCCGGAGGAATGGCAGGTGCTCCTGGACGAGATTGCGCTGGCACAGGGCCACGAATACTTCCGCTTGGGTGCACTCGCCGTCAGTCCCGACGATCGCTTCCTTGCCTTCAGCACCGATACAGATGGCAGTGAACGGTTTGTACTTCAGGTGAAAGACCTTGATGGTGACGAAAACCTGCAGCTTGCGATCACCAACACAATGGGCAGCCCTGTGTGGAACAGTGACAGCACGGAGTTCCTGTATGTGGTGGTAAGTCCGGAATGGCGCCCTTATCAGGTCTGGCGTCATGTACTCGGGCAAGGTGACGACGAGCTGATGTTTGAAGAAGCCGATACGGGCTATTTTGTCGGTCTGGATCTCACTCAATCTGAAGAATATGTGCTCATCTCTACAGGTGGTCACACCGAAAGTGAGGTCCACTATCTACCTCGCGCAAGCCTCCATTCGAGCCCGACCTGTATCGCGCCAAGACAGGCAGCGCACGAATATTATGTCGACCACGACGGTAGGTCTTTTGTCATACGCTCAAATCGAGATCACCCGAACTTCGATATATATCGTGCCGATATTGCTGCCTCCGATCCGCAAAGCTGGGAAAAGGTGATCGCCGGGGATGAGCGCACCTACATCACCGGCCACCTTGCGCTAAAAGACTATCTGATCGTTGAAGAGCGACAGGATGGCCTGGATCAGATACGCATTGTGAGTGAGGGCGACAGCCACTACATCAACTTTCCTGAAAGCGCCTATGATGCCGGATTGGGCACCAATCCAAACTTTGCAAGCCGCACGCTCCGTCTGGGCTATACCTCCATGGTCACGCCCAATACTGTCTACGACTATGACATCGAAGCCCGGCAGCTCACCACGCTGAAGGTGCAGGAGATTCCTTCAGGCTATGAGGCAGGCGAATACTTGACCGAAAGACTGACTGCCACCGCGAGAGACGGAGCCCAAGTACCGATCAGTCTGGTGCGCCACAAAGACACTCCGGTAGACGGTTCGGCTCCGCTCTATCTGTACGGGTACGGCGCCTATGGCCACGCCATTCCACCTTCGTTCAGCACAACCCGTATTTCACTTCTGAACCGAGGTTTCATCTACGCCATCGCACACATTCGCGGTGGTGATGATCTCGGCTACCAATGGTATACCGACGGCAAGCTCGCTTCTCGGACCAATACCTTTAACGACTTTGTCGATTGCGCGCGCCACCTGGTTGCTAACAACTACTGCGCACCTGGTCGGATCGCAATTGCGGGAGGCAGCGCCGGTGGAGAACTGATGGGTGCGGTGATCAATCAGGCACCCGAACTATGGGGCGCGGTGGCTGCCCATGTTCCATTTGTCGATGTGTTAAATACGATGATGGACGAATCCCTCCCCCTCACGCCGATGGAATGGCCTGAATGGGGCAATCCGATTGAAGACCAGCGCTACTTTGAGCTGATTCGTTCGTACTCGCCCTACGACCAGCTGGTGGAAGGTAACTACCCGGCGATCATGGTGACCGCGGGCTTAAACGATCCGCGCGTGACCTATTGGGAACCGGCTAAATACGTGGCAAAACTGCGCACGCTCAAAACCGATGACAATCTACTGATTCTCAAGACGAACATGGGCGCCGGGCATGGGGGTAAATCCGGGCGCTTTGACTCACTGCGCGAGAGTGCAGAGGAGTTTGCGTTTTTTCTGAATGAATTGAGCTGATCTGGTGGACCAAGAGCCTCGAGAGGATCTCGAGGCCTCTTGCGTTAGCGGCACTAGCCTGCAGCGGTGCGCCGCTTCTCTTCGTTAGCCTGCTTCAAGCGCTTCTTGATAATGTTCTGCACCACATTCACGGTGGTCCAGTCATGCATCATTGTTCGGCCACAGCCATCACAGTGGATGTGGATGTCCTCCATGACACGGTTCAGAAGATCGCTATAAGGCAGCCGGGAAATATGTTTACAGCTGGAACATTCCAGACCCACCGCGGGGTCTATCCCGATATAGTCCATCTTAAGAGCCATCCTTTTCTCTTTCCTTCGAGCGCCCATTCTAAAGAAGGGTAGCTGCGCACGTCTGAACGGCAACTTAAAATCGTGACTTGACGCACACTTAATGTGCGTCTACCTGGACACAGTACTCACACCGATGGAGATCAGTCTCGAAGCGCGTCTCTGAATTCGGGCGCGGCAATCTCTATGAGCGCGTCCACCCGGTCCTGTCCGGCCAGGTTTTTGATTTCAGCTACCCCGAACTCTGTTACGACTGTGTCGACATCCGTGCGAAGTGCCGTGACAAGTTCCACTTTTTTCACGATGCGGGATACGGTGCCGCCTCTGGCCGTGGCGTTCATGGCCACAATGGAACGACCGCCTTTTGATGACTTTGCCGCTCGCATGAAATCGACGCTGCCTCCGGTACCGGAAATCTGTCGTCCACCTGCGAACTCAGCATTGATCTGACCGAATAAATCTATCTCGACTGCAGAGTTGATACTGACAAAATTACTCAGCTGCCGGATGGCTCCAGCCTCATGAGTGTGGTCCGCGCCACGGAAAACCACATCCTGGCGTTCAGCCAGCCAGGCATAAAGCGCCTGTGTACCCATGCCGATACCGGTAACGTGCAGACCACGGTCCATCTCTTTCGCCTGGCCGGTCATGTTCCCGGCTTCGATCAGGGCCATGCCGCCGTCATCGATGAGCCCACCGTGCATCCCCAGATCGTTCTTGTCCTTCAGTTCCTTGAGAATTGCAGCGGGAATCGCCCCGATGCCCGTCTGAATGCAAGCCCCGTCATCAATCAGATCAGCAACCAGACGCCCGATTGTTGCCGCAGCATCATCGATGTCAGGTTGCGGCATCTCTGGCAAGTCATGCTCAGTTTCCACGATGCAGGCAAACTGCCCCGGTTCTACCCGCGGACACCCCGCTGGTGCAGTGATCGATAGATTCAACTCACCGACCACCGCCTTGGCAGCGTGCATCGCCGCTTCCACAAAATCGGTGTTGGGTCCCAGACGCAGAACGCCTTCACGGTCTCGCGCTATCTGCACAATGGCAACGTCCAGGTTGGTGGCCAGGTAGTCATAGACCCAGCGCATCTGCATCGGCAGGAAATGTACTCGACCTGGATCTGCAGCCTTGGCCAGCGTAGGTGTCATAAAAAAGGTCTCGACGGACGCGGTAGCGTTCAACGCTGTAAAGTCTGTACGGTTCATCGCCCCTATGGGGAACTGTATGAAGCGCAAATCCGCTGGTAAATCGAGGCTCTTCAAAGCTTGCAGCACACCGACAGGTTCATTGCTGGCAGCCCCAACAAAAATACGCTGCCCTGGTTCAAATACGTCAATCAAACTGGTCATTCTGTCCGACTCTTTTTCTTCCAAATAGCTGCCGCCAACACTTGCTAACGACTACCGCCGCGCCAATACCAACAGATGCCCATACGCACCCAGATAAAATGCTGCGGGAAACCAGAGCGGCCACAAAGTCAGAGCACCCCCGCCCAACATCGGCTGGTTGCCCACACCGTGATTCACCCACAAAAACCCAATGGCCAACAGAACACCGCAGGTGAAAGCCAGCATCACGCCCTGGCGGGGATTAAAAATGCTGGATATCACACCACCGATCATCCCGGCCATCCACACCGGCACCAACGTACCTACGATGGAGCCGGGAGACCCGATAGCTTCTTTTAAGATGTACCAGACAACAAAGGCGACACCGGTGCAAATTATGGTGCGCAGAAAAGCGAGAACACTGTACATATAACTGTTTGGGATTCCTGACAGGACGTTGTCAGCAGACCCTCCACCCGCTGACAGCGTCACACGTTCCTTCGATTAACCAAACAGGCATGATATACCCTTTCGTGCTGTAATCGCTCTCAAGAACGCAAAGTTAGACAAACGTGAATAAGCTTCAGTCCGGTCAGTTTCATGACTCAGTGCAGCGCTGGTTTGAGGCGAGCTTCGCCGCACCCACAGCCGTGCAGACCGCCAGTTGGCCGGTTATCGCGAGCGGTGCTCATGCCCTGATCACCGCACCCACAGGCAGCGGTAAAACGCTGACGGCGTTCCTCACTTCTCTAAGTAAGTTTGCCAGCGGCGAGTACGCGCCTGGGCAAACGCGGGTTTTGTATATCTCACCGCTGAAGGCTCTGAACAACGATATCCAGCGCAACCTCATGAGCCCGCTGGCTGAACTGCAAAGCGAGTATGGCTACCCGGCAATAACAGTACGCACGCGCTCTGGCGACACCAGTCAAGGCGACCGGCAGCGGATGCTTAAAGCCCCACCGGACATCCTGATCACTACCCCCGAGAGCCTGGGTCTGCTCCTTACAACTACCAAGGGCCGACAGGCACTGTCGCACGTTGAGACCGTGATCCTCGATGAAGTGCATTCAGTTGTCGACAACCGACGCGGCGTGGCCCTCTTCACTCACCTTGAGCGCCTGGCAGATTTCGCAGGAGAGTTTCAGCGCATCGCGCTGTCAGCAACCGTGAACCCTCTCTCCGCCGTAGCCGATTACATCGCCGGTCGGGATGAACACGGCAGGCGCCGTGAGGTCACCGTAGTGAATCCGGCAGGGACAAAAGAAATCGATTTTCGCGTGCGTTTTCCTGAGGCCGCAAAACACGCTGCAGACGAAGGGAAAAAAATCTGGGACAGCCTGAGCGACGACTTCAAAGACATCATTCACGGCAACCAGTCGACGCTCTTTTTTACCAACAGCCGCCGCATGGCCGAGAAGATCACACTGAAGATCAACTCGGACGAGGTTGGCGCCCTGGCCTACGCACATCACGGTTCTTTGGCGCGTGAGGTACGAAGCGAGGTAGAAACGCGCCTGAAAGCCGGGGAACTCAAAGCGATTGTCGCCACCAACACCTTGGAAATGGGTATTGATGTAGGCCACCTGGATGAAGTGGTGATGGTGCAATCACCGCCATCGGTTGCATCTGCCCTGCAGCGTATCGGGCGCGCTGGTCACCAGGTTGGTGAAACCAGCGTGGGTACCCTGTATCCGACCCACGCGGAGGACTTCCTGGAAGCGGCGGTGCTGGCCCGCGCCATTGCGACAAGGGATTTAGAGCCCCTGAAACCCATGCGCGGCGCTCTGGATGTGCTTACGCAAATTATCATCTCGATATGTGCAACGGACCCCTGGCCTGTCGATCAGGTTTTCAACCTGGTAACCCGAGCCGCTCCCTATGCGGATCTCACCCGCGAGCAGTTTGATCTGGTGGTTGAGATGTTGGCCGGTCGCTACAGCGGCTCGCGGGTACGAGAACTGAAACCGCGCATCACCTACGATCGCTTGAGTGGCACGATTCAGGCGTCGAAGGGCGCCATTCTTGCTCTGTACAACTCCGGTGGCACCATCCCTGATCGTGGTTATTACCAGATGCGTCACCTTGATACGGGTGGTGTACTGGGCGAACTGGATGAAGAGTTTGTCTGGGAGGCGATGGTCGGCGATACCTTTACGCTGGGCACTCAGCACTGGCAGGTGCATCGCATCACGCATAACGATGTGATCGTGCGAGCCGCAAAACCCGGCACATCAGCGCCGCCTTTCTGGCGCAGTGAATTCTTCAATCGCTCTTACCACTTTTCAAATCGCATCGGTCAGTATCTGGAAATGCAGGAAGGCAACCTGCGCGAACATCGGCAGGCAGAGATAACTGAACAACTTATCGGTGAATCCGGATTCGGCGAGTTTGCCGCAGCGGAATTGACCGATTACCTGGACCGGCAACGCAAGCACACGGAAGCACCCTTGCCTCACCGCCACCATGTCCTCCTGGAACTGGTCAGAAGCGGCCCGGCCGGTTATCGGGGTCCTGATGATCCTCGCCAACTGGTTATCCACACGTACTGGGGCGGCTGCTTGAACCAGCCCTTTGCGCTGGCCTTGAAATCCGCGTGGCAGGAACGTTATGGCGGTAAACCCGACGTCCACGCTGACAACAACGCGATTGTGCTGCAGTGTAAGGAAGACCCCGACCCGCACGAGATTATGTCCATGATCACGCCAGAGAACCTGCTTAACCTTCTGCGCGGCGCTCTGGAACAGAGCGGATTTTTCGGCGCCCGATTCCGCGAGTGTTCGGGGCGGTCGCTGCTCTTGTCGAAGCAAAAGTTCAATCAAAGGCTGCCTTTGTGGATGAGCCGCCTGCAGGCGAAAAAACTGCTCACCCAGGTCAAAAAAATGAGCGACTTTCCAGTGATGCTGGAAACCTGGCGTACCTGCCTGGATGACGAGTTCGATCTACCCAGCCTGAACCAGGTGCTGACAGAGATTGCAGACGGCACAATCAGCTGGAGTTTTGTCACCACCACAACTCCCTCACCGTTCGCCCAGGACCTGACGTTCAATCAAGTGTCGCGCTACATGTATGCTGACGATACGCCTGACACCGAAGAGATCAGTCACCTTGGCGACGATCTCATTGCACAAGTTGTCCGCAACGACGCACTTCGACCCCGCATTTCCGAAGATGTAATCGCAGAGTTTACCGCGAAACGGCAGAGACGTTACGCCGACTATGGACCTACCGAAGTGGAAGACTGGCTGGAATGGGTCAAGGAACGCATCCTCATTCCCGCAGCGGAATTGCCTGCTGGTTTCGACGACGACATTGCCCACGAACACCTCCACTGGCTCACACAGGGCAAAAGACGTTGGCTGACGCACGCTGAACATCTGGCTGTGTTGCACAGCAGCGAACTCCTCTCCACGCCAAACGTCACAGCCATTGATCTGGGTGACGAACGTGGTGCGGTCGAGCTTGCACGGGAAATTCTGAGTTTCTACGGCCCGCTCACCGAAGAAGAAGTCACTGAACTACTACCTTCAGTACCCGAAGGTCTGCTCAGCGTGGATGAAACGTTTATCCACGGTAACTTGATTGAGGAAACCGACGCCATACAGTGGTGCGACGCGGAGAACTTTGAAATTCTGCTGCGCATGCAGCGCGCCCGCCGCCGACGTGAGCTGGCGCCGCTGCCAAAGGAAACGCTTGCCGCGTTCTGGGCCACACAACAGCGCCTGCACAGTGAGGCTTCCGAGCAGAACATGCTTTTTGCGCTGGAAACGTTGCGGGGTGTGTCAGCCAACGTGGATACGCTGTTAACCGATTATGTGGGTGCACGTCTGAACAACACCTACATCGCACAACTTGATGACTTCGCCCAACGCAACGAGTTTGCATGGGTCGGCACCGGCAAAGAACAAATCACCCTGACCTACCCCGAAGAGCGCGAACTTTTTACCGAACACAAAGAGCTGGATACAACGTTTTCAGCCTACTTTGCGGATCCTCAAGCGAGCTACCAGTTCCACCAGATAGCCGATACTAACGGACTCACCTCAGAGGCGCTGAACGAACCCTGGTGGCGGGCGGTCTGGTCTGGACACCTCGCCTGTGATGGCCTCACCCCGCTCTCACAAGCTAACGAACGGCAATACAAACTGGAGACACTGCAGAACGTTTCCAGCCGCAGGCGTTTACGGCGCTCACCCCGTTCCTGGGCGGGCTACTGGCATTTACTGGAACAAACCGCTGTTCACGATCCTCTGACTCAGCTGGAAGCAGACAAAGACCGCGTGCGCCTGCTGTTGGATCGTTACGGTTTCATCAACCGGGACATCGTGCAGCGCGAGAACATCGCCGGTTGGCGCTGGCGCCATGCGTTCCGAGCCCTGCGGATCATGGAACTCGCCGGAGAGGTCGTAAACGGTCTTTTCTTCATCGATCTGGCGAGTCCACAGTTCGCAACACCAGGCACGCTTTCCAAGTTGACGGACAACCACCCCCTGAAGCAGAGTTTCTGGTGTGCGGCCTCAGATCCTATCTCCCCTTGTGGACTGGGCTTGGTCTGGCCGGAACTCCCCACCAGACGCGCGGGAAACTTCCTGAGTTTTCACGACACCAAGCTGGCACTGAGCGTGACCGGATATGGTAAGGAACTGCAATATCATGTTCCTGCAGAGTCTCCAGACTTACCCCAGGTCAACGCGGTCCTCGAACACCTGGTAAGTACCCGCAAGCGTGTCACTGTCCAGTCCATCAATGGTGAACCTGCGAAAAAGAGTGGCTTTGTGGAGCCTCTCGCCCGGCAGTTTAATCTGGGCAACGATCACAAGGCCCTGATTCTCGAGCCAAAATAGAAAACTCCCGCCCAGAAGGCTCATAATCACGGTGCACTTTCACTGTTACCTTCCGGATCAGGTTTTTTTTATGAAGCACAAACGTAGAACGCTTACTTTCGTCATTTTCTCCTTCGGGCTCATGGCGTGCGAAGGCCCGCTGGGCATTTTTCCCGGCGGCGAACTCAGCGGCACCGTCACAGAACCGCCTGCTATCTGGCAGTTCGAAGAGATTTCTGACATGGCACAGTTGGAAACTCAACCTGACGAGCCGTACTCGATCAACCTCGTCTATGTGCAAATCGACGGGCAGCTTTATGTCTACGCGGGCAACACCAGAACCACCTGGGTACAACACATTGAAAATAACCCTCTGGTGCGGATCAAAATCGGCGAAACCATCTACCCCCTGTCCGCGGAACGTGTTCACGATGAGGATGAGTTCAATGCGTTTGCTGATATATGGGCGAGCCGCTCTGCGTTCCAACGAGATCCAAAACAGTTTGATGAGGTGTGGTTGTATCGGCTGGAAGCTCGTAACGGAATTTGACTCTGACTACTTTGCCAAATCAAAAAAAAGCCCGCATCTACTAGCGGGCTTTTCGAAGTATCTGAAGGCTAACTCTAGCGGCGTCTTTTTAGCCCCAGCCCCAAAAGTCCAAGTGCTAAGAGAGCTAAAACGCTGGGCTCCGGTACAGCAACAGCTGGCACACCGGTCAATAAACCCCGCTCTAGGCGGCGTGGACCCGTTCTATCAGCTAGCCTTTCATCCCAATCGGTTGGCACGGCAATGAATCTCCCTCCAGCATTGGTTAAAACCGGCGTAACCGGGTTTTGAATATTTATCGTGAGCAACCGCGTTGCGTCATCTGAGAATATTTCCAACAGAAAACCCAACCTGTCAGTCGAATTTTGAAAAGTTGAAGTTACGATGCTCGATACTTGGGTATATCGATTACCGGGAAAGCTGCCCGAAATGCCTGGCGTAGTCGTGAAATCTACTGACAACACTCCTGCTGTAGTGTTCGGGTCAATATCTGCATCGAAAACGAAGTTTCCAGACAGCGTCCCTCCATCATCAAAAATAGCATCCGTGGTCCAAATCACAGGTATTGCACTTGCATTTGACGCAATGAAAACCAATGCTAGGAAAACATACTTAGCCAAAACTCCCTCCCTTAGAGGCCATCCATTAGTTTAGATGCCATCGTTGTTTCAAGATCACCTTAAGCTAGAAGCAATTTTCGATCCAACTAAAAAATCCCTATAAACTCAATAGGTTATAAATCTATTCGAGCCATATTGTAAGCCTTTCTTTACAATTAGTTGAAGAAAGCAGAGTGAACCTTGTAAATTTTTTGTACACCGCAGCTGGCCACTACTTCACAATGGACTTCGACGAACACAATCGACAATCCTGAAAGGGGCTTTTCGGGAATTGGGCAGGCAAGCAGCCACATATCCACCTACGCTTTCTAAATACCCTTGGTTATGCACGAGCCCTAAATGCAAGATAGTTCAACGTCCACAAACGTCAACGTTTGTGCCTACCTAAACGATCAGAGTCATCGCGACCTGGTGCAGGATATCTGCGGAGCCGCCGGATGGTCCGTACAACACCTCATCAGCCTGGACGCACAGCAGCCTGATTCAGCTGTTCAGTCACCCGACGTGGTGTTCATCGACACGGCCACCAATTTAGCCGCATTCAGAGAATTCTACGGCCAGGAGGCCCTGTTCATTTTTGTCGGGGCACCCGCGCAGGCGGGAGATCTCCCATGCCTCTCTTCCACAGAAGTAGACGTGTGCGTCACGGAGGTGACAACCTACCTGAATGAACACCGCTTTCGTCGTCAGTTTTTTAACGCGAGTGATGCTGAACCCATCACCAAACTGCCCCGCCATCCAGAACTGCTTGCCCTGATGGAAAACCACGTCGGCAGTGCCATGGGTCTGATCGTTGTGCAGATCGATCATGCCCAACATTTGTACACAAACATGGACCCGGTGAGCCGTACCGATCTTCTCGCTTCCTTCAGCGATCACCTGCGCCAGATGATGCCCGAACAAGCCGAACTGGGGATATTCGACGCGGCCTGTTTTTCAATCTGGATTCCTCAGAGCTCGCCGGTTGAGTTAGAACGACACGCAATCGCTCTGACCCTGACAGGCAACGCGCCCATGGCATTCAAAAGTGGTGAGCTCCATTTCACCCTCAGCGTGGGTTTCGCCCATCGCGAACGATTGACCGACCCCAACACCCTCTGGGAGGAGGTCTGGGAGGCAAAAGAACAAGCCCGCGCCGCGGGGGGTAACACATCGCAGGAGGCGATTGGTGTGACGAACACCGCCGTGGAAGCACGCATTCCTGATGCCCTGGCCACGGATGAGTTTTCGCTGGTTCTCCAACCACAGTACACCATCGATGGCACCGAACTCACCGGTGTGGAATCGCTGCTGCGGTGGCAGGGGTTGGAGATTGGCGGATTGGCGCCCGACCACTTTATCCCGGTTGCAGAGCGCAGCGGTCAAATGGCCCGCGTCGGGGACTGGGTGCTCGAAAGATCTTCTTGCGAGGCAGCGACATGGCTGGAGAACCTGACCCACTCGATCAATCTGAGCGTAAACATCTCTCCCCAACAATTTACCAACGATGCCATAAAAGACCAGATCGATCGGCTGGTGCAGGACCAGTGGTTAAACCCCGGCGTTCTTGAGATCGAACTGACCCACACCAACCTGTTGCAGGTAGTCGACCAACATCGAAAAACGCTGTACGGGTTGCGTGATATGGGGGTACGCATCGCCATCGACAACATCGGTCACGGCGTGGTCGATACGCAAAAACTGCTCCGCTGTCCCGCAGACACGTTAAAAATCGATCGGCGCTTGATCGCACAAATGCACAGCAGTGCTGCTGCCCTCAGTCTCATTGAACACATATGCCGTCTCGGTACGCGTTTTAACCTGCGCGTAATTGCCGTTGGCGTGGAAACGGAAGAACAACGATCCCAGCTTGAACAACTCGGTTGCTCCGAAGGTCAGGGATTCCTGTTCAGCCCTCCGGTGCCAATGGCGCAGTTTCAAAGCTACTTGCAGGAAGAGCAGCAGAAGAAATTTGCCTGACTGCCTCTCAGGCCACAATCTGCGACAATTGAGGGCTGTCCAACTGTGAGCCACGCCAGTAACAGCTCCATGCGTATTCTGTCCCACGAAATCTATGCCCACCACGAGGTCCAGGTCGGGCACCCGGAACGCCCGGATCGAATCACCCATTTGATGGCATACCTGCGGGCTGAAGGTTGGGCCACCGAACGTAACTTGACCACAGCGTCTGCCGCTACCGCGGAGGACATATTGCGCGTCCACGACGGCGCCTACCTTGGCCATCTGGAGTCCCAATCACCTGGAAGCGGCCTCATAGCACTGGATCCTGATACCTGGCTCAGCCCGGCAAGCCTTGATGCAGCAACCTACGCTGCTGGAGCCGTATGCCAGGGGGTCGATCTTCTACTGAGCGGTGAGGATCGTGTGTTTTGCGCGGTGCGCCCGCCCGGCCATCACGCCGAGAGCGATGCAGCGATGGGTTTCTGTATCTATAACAGCATCGCCGTTGGCGCAGCCAAAGCGCTGGCCACATCAGACGTTGAACGGGTGGCTATTCTTGACTTCGACGTTCACCACGGCAACGGCACTGTAGAGATATTTCATGACCAGCCCGAAGTGCTGGTGCTTTCAAGCTTCCAGCACCCTTTCTACCCCCACCGTTTTTTCGAATCGGATTGGTCGAACATCATCAATACCCCGCTCCCAGCGGGTACCGATGGATCCGGGTTCCGCAAAGCCATTGAGCGTGATTGGCTGCCAGCGTTGAACGCCCACCAACCCGACTTGATCCTCGTTTCCGCTGGTTTCGACGCACATGCTCAGGACCCCCTCGCGGGACTCAATCTCGTTGAGGAGGACTTTGGTTGGATCACCGAACTGATCGTCGACCAGGCGAATACCTATGCGCAGGGGAAGGTGTTATCGGCGCTGGAAGGGGGTTACGACCTGGACGCGTTGGCCACCAGCGTGGCCACGCATCTCAACGCCTTCTCAGACTGAAACCTTTTACCAGACTGGAGCCTCTCACTAGACTGAAGGACCAACCTGACGACACGGGCCGTTAACTATTTGCCTTGAAACTCCGCATCGCGCTTCTCCAGAAACGCTTTCACACCCTCGGAGAAATCCTGACTGCGACCCGCTTCGTTCTGCAGCTGCGCTTCCAGATCCAACTGCTGCTCAAAGGAATTGTGCCAGGTGTTCCAATACGCTTTCCGTATCAGCGCAATAGAACGCGGTCCGTTGGCGAGTTGTCGGGCGATGCTCATAGCACCTTCCATCAATTCATCGTTGTCTTCATAGAGACGGTTTACGATGCCCCACTCGTGCGCCGTTTCTGCGGGCAACCGCTCAGCCATCATCGACAGCTCCATCGCGCGACCCCAGCCCACCAAACGAGGCAACATGAAGGTTGCACCTCCATCCGGTATCAAACCGATGCGGGCAAATGCCTGCAAAAAATAACCGGTTTTTGAAGCACAGACCATATCGCCCATCATGGCGAAGCTCATACCCACTCCCGCCGCTGCACCGTTTACGGCGGTGACCATCGGCATCTCAAGACCTCGCAGTTCAAACAAAATGGGGTGATACGTACTGCGCAAACCCGAACCAGCACCCTTCGGACGCTCATCACTCGGTGTATCATCTTGCAGGTTTGCTCCTGCGCAGAAACCTCTACCCTCGCCAGTCAGGAGCAGACAGCGGGCACCATTCGAAGGGTTAGTGATTTCGGCCAACGCCTCCTGAAAATCGACCAGCATCTGCCTGCCGATCGCGTTCATAACCTCCGGATGGTTAAATTTAAGTATCGCGACTCTGTCATCGAACTCGAGACTCATTCGTTCCATAATGTACCCCTCACAAAATTAAGTGCGAAGTTTAACCCAAAAGGGCTACCACAAAAGATGAATCCAACCGAGATCGCAGCAGAGTTTCAGCCGGAACTCAGCCAACGCAGCGCTGAAATTGAAGCCGCCCGCCAACTCCCCCAGGAGCTTTGCGAGCGCATGGCAAGCGCGGGGCTGTACCGCCTTCTGGTACCTGAGATCTACTCCGGTATTCAGGCTCATCCGTGGGACTTTTTTGAAACGCTCGCAATCGCAGCCCGCGGCGATGCCAGCGCAGGTTGGAATCTGATGATCGGCAATACCACGGGCCTGCTCTCCGCTTCTTTAACCGAGGCGTGGGCTGAAAAGATTTACGGTGCCAACCCGGATGTGATCACGGTGGGCGTCACAGCGCCTATCGGTCGTGCTGAAGTAGTTGATGGCGGTTTGAACGTAACCGGTCGTTGGCCATTCGGTAGTGGCAGTCAGAGTGCAGAATGGATCTGCGGAGGCTGCCTGCGCTATGAGAATGGCGAACCTGTTAACAATGGCCAGGGACAACCTGAACCTCTATTGGTGTTTTTTCCGGCTGAAGAAGTCACAATCCACGACACCTGGGATACCTCAGGTTTGCGAGGCACCGGCAGCCACGACATCGAAGTTGCAAACCAGTTCGTGCCCCAGGATAGATGGGTAGTGCTGGGCAAACGCGCAAGGGTCGACGCACCTCTATACCGTTTCCCCACCTTCGGCCTACTCGCCCTTGGCGTATCAGCGGTTTCAATCGGCATCGCGCAGCGCGCCCTGGATGAGTTCATTGCACTTGCCGCAACAAAAAAGCCAACGGGCGCTAACCGCGAGCTTGCCCAGCGCGCTTCAGCACAAAAAGAAGTCGCCATCGCCCGGGCCGCAATCGACAGCGCGAGAGCGATGACACGCCAGTACATAGACAGCGCCTACGCGAAAGCAGAATCCGGCGAAAAGCTGGATCTTGACGATAAGGCACAACTGCGCCTGGCCGCCGCTAACAATGCCTGGTCTGCGGTCAAAGCTGTGGACCTGCTCTACCACGCGGCCGGGGGTTCCTCCATCTACCGGAAAAACAGGCTGCAGCAGTGTTTTCGCGATGTTCACGTGACCACGCAGCACATCATGGTGGGTCAAGCCATCTTTGAGGTAGTGGGCAAGGTCACCATGGGCGTCGATCCGAAACAGCCTTTGTAAAACGTGCGAGCAAATCAGATATGACGCTCAAACTACTGATCAGTGCCATTATCCTCTGTGTCAGCGCAAACGCGGGCGCTGTGCTTGAAGAATCAATCCCGCAGGCGCCGGACCCGAAGGATAACGTGCGACGACTTGTGGAACTGCTGCGCGACATTGAACGCCGAGGGGGCGACCCGGGCGGGATCGTCGCGGACCTTGATGGAAATCAGAACCTGCAACAGGTGGCTTCGAGTCTGCGCTCTATTCTACCCGACGTGGCTCGTTTGCATGCGCTGCGCGAACGGGTCGCACCCCTACCATCGAGCATACGGCATCGATCGCCAACAGAATCTCGCTCAGAGGCCATCCAGTCCAGTTTCAGCCCTGTACTATGGCTCGACTCTCAGACCACCTATCAGCCAAACACCTATTTCTGGCTGCAGGCGTTCAGCGACGATGCCGAACAGGACGATAGCGACGGGATCAACGGATTTAATAGTGACAGCAGGGGCTTCACCCTGGGTTTCGACCGCGAGCTGACCGAGCGGTGGACCGCTGGTATCTCAATGACCAGAGCGAGCGGCACCATCGAATCGGATGTGTTCGGTGAAGATGACACGACCACTCAGAGTTTCGACTTGAGCCTTAGTTACCAAAGGGGTCAACACAGCTGGAACTTCGACGTGACTCATTCAAGCGGTGATGTGGACCGCGAACGTTTTATGTTCATCAATACCGGCACTGAAATTCGCCGCTTTCGACTTTTGTCAGATATCGATACCGACCAGACGGGGTTTTCACTGGGGTACAGCAGTTTTTTCACTCGCGACAGCGGTTTCGCGGTGAGCCCTTTTGCATCATTACGATACGCAACCCTGAAAACAGATGATTATCAGGAACGGGGCATCAACAACGTCAGCCTCGACGTGCAAACCGATGATGAAGAGCAACTGGTCGGGACCATCGGTCTCAGCGCTTCCTGGGGCATTTTCGGCGACCAGTGGATATGGTCTCCCTACGTGAACGCTGCTGTAGACCATGATTTTAAGGCTGAAGTGACGGTAACCCGATCAAGGATTAACCAGTCCGATCTCAGGTTTATTACCGAGGGCTATGACATCGAGGAAACGCGCTTCAGATTTGGTGCAGGGCTTTCCGCCATGTGGGGTGAATCCTTAAGCTTGAGCCTCGGCTACGAAGGCCATCGAAAAGGCGACTATCATTACGATGGGGTTATACTGAACCTCCAGACAAAACTGCATTGAAGACCGAGGTAGGGTGTGTCCCACGACCACGCACATCACAGTCATGACTTCAGTCATAGCAAGGACGTTAAAGCGCTAGGTCGCGCCTTCTTTCTGATCGCTGGTTTTATGTTTGTCGAGTTGATCGCGGGACTTATGACAAACGCCCTCGTACTGATTGCCGACGCGGGACACATGTTTCTCGACGCTGCGGCGCTCGGCCTGGCATGGTGGGCTGCACGAATCTCCGCGCGCAACGAAGATGCCACGCTCAGTTACGGGTATCACCGTTTCCAGGTGCTGGCGGCTTTCATCAACGGCTTGACGCTGATCGGCCTGGTTATCTGGATAACCATCGAAGCTGTTTCGCGTGTAGCTAACCCCGAGCCGATGTTACCGCTCCCTACCTTGGGTGTCGCAATCACCGGCTTTCTCGTGAATATCATCGCGTACCGATGGTTGCACGATGCCACCGAGTCTACCAACGTGCGCAGTGCAGCACTCCACGTTCTTGGCGACCTGTTGGGCTCAGCCGCCGCCATCATCGCAGCTATCTGTGTCTACTTTTTCAACTGGAATCTGGCAGATCCGATTCTGACATTGCTCATCGTTGTCATCCTCACGCGCGGGGCGCTTCGAGTGCTGAAAGAGAGCACCCACATCCTGCTGGAAGGTGTGCCTAAAGGCATTGATCTGCAGGAAATAAAAAGCGAGCTTTGCAGCCGGATACCAAACGTTGTCGACGTCCATCACCTGCATGCCTGGGCGCTTACTGCGGAAAAGCCGTTGCTGACGCTGCATGCACAGGTGGCACAGGAATCCCACGTACAAGGGGTCACAGAACAGATCAAAGCCGTGCTCAATTCTTCTTTTGGAATCGATCACTCCACCATTCAAGTAGAACTTGGGCCCTGTCCTGATGATCAAAGCCCTGACAATCAAGAACACATAGAGTAGGTATCAAACTATGTCCAAACCAGGCTATACAGGTTTTAAGCGTGTCGTAAAAGCAACCGGCTATTCGTGGCAAGGTTTCAAAGCCGCCTGGAAGAACGAATCCGCCTTTCGTCAGGAAGTGATTATCGGTCTGGTGTTGCTGCCACTCGCTTTTGTAATCGGTCAGTCTATGCTCCAGGTTGCTGTGATGATCGCGGTCTTAGCCGTCGTACTGATCACGGAGCTACTGAACTCAGCTGTTGAGGCGGTTGTTGACCGTGTGGGACACGAATATCACGACCTCGCCGGTCGGGCAAAAGACATGGCTTCAGCAGCGGTTTTCGTCAGCTTGTCGCTGGTCATCGTCGTGTGGACGATGATGGCGATCAAGAACTTCATCCTCTTATAGGACGACTAGAGCAGGACGAGCGCCTTACTCAAACCGGCGCAGGATCTGGAAACTGCTCTCGCAATACCCGTTTTAATATCTTGCCGCTTGGGTTCCGTGGAATTTCATCGATAAACACCGCGGCTTTTGGCTGCTTGTATCCTGCAAGGCGGCCCTGGCAATAGTTCAAGACATCTGCCTCACTTAAGCTGTCGTCCGTCCTGACGACTATGGCCAGCGGCGATTCCCCCCACTTGGCGCTCTCCTGCCCGATGACCGCAGCCTCGGCAATGTCCGGGTGACTGGCGAGCACACCCTCTATCTCGGCTGGGTATACATTCTCACCGCCACTGATGATCATGTCCTTGATGCGATCCTGGATTGCAACAAACCCTTCCTCATCCATGGTGGCAACGTCGCCGGTGCGCAGCCAGCCGCCCTCGACTATGGTTTCCTCAGTAGCTTCAGGTCGATGCCAGTATTCGCGCATGATGTGCGCACCCTTCACCCATACCTCGCCCGCCTCTCCCGGCGCGCAGTCTTTGCCGTCTTCGTCCACAACGCGCACATCTGTGTGGAAAAACGCTCGGCCTGTGGATTCGGGTTTACGAAGTGCATTTTCAGCATCCATCAGACAAGCCGGCCCACAGGTTTCTGTAAGACCGTAAACCTGGAGCACACCGATTCCCATCTCGTGATATTGCTGGGTGAGAGAAACGGGCACAGGCGCAGCACCGGTCATAATCCAGCGCAACGTTGAATAGTCATACTGATCGTAAGCCACCTGCACCATAAAGTTCAGCATGGCAGGAACAGCCAATCCGGTTGTGATCTTCTCGGCTTGTATCAGTTCCCAGGCGCGTATCGGATCAAAGCTGCGCATGACCACATTCGTCACCCCACACCAGACGTTCACCGCCAGCGGCGTCAGCGCGCCGACATGGAACATCGGCAGACAGGCGAGGTAACGGTCACCCATCCGATAGTCACCGGATGAACCGATGGTTATCAGCGCCCAGATGGCGGTTGTATGCGTGTGCACCACGCCCTTCGGCAAGCCCGTGGTGCCGGACGTGTACATAATGTAGAGCATGTCATCGTCGCAGGCTGTGACGTCGGGTTCTTCATCACCTGCAGCGTCGCGGAACGCCTGGTAGCTTTCAGCAAAATAGGCGACGCCCGCACCGCCTTCCACCTGCAACCACTGTTTGACGTCGGTTTTGTCGCCTCGGCTGTGCAGATCAGCGACAGTATCGACAAATTCCTCCCCAAAGATCAGCCGCTCGGTGCCGCTGTCTTTTAATATGAATTCGAGTTCATCAGCGACCAAACGCCAGTTCAGCGGCACCACAACAGCCCCAATTTTTGCGAGCGCGAAGTAGGCCTCCATGAATTCGCGGCTGTTCATCACCAGCAGTCCAACACGCTCTTCTTTTTTGATTCCAGCTGCTACAAACGCGTTGGCGATGCGGTTGCTACTTGCATTCAGTTCGCGATAGCTCAGTCTGAAGCTGCCATCACCCTCTACATATCCATCCAGGTCAGGTGTCAGAAAAGCCCTTTTTGAAAGAAACAAACCCAGATTGTTCAGCATCTAAACACTTCCCAGAAAACTTCGATTTAAATTGTTGCAGCCGCTTTGTTATGAGCAGGTTCTCAGCCGCTGGATTTGGCGTCATCGCGTATGACCTGAGCACCTTCAGGTACCACAGGTACGCCATGCACAATGCGTGCGTTCGCATGACCCAATTGCTGCAGTGACATGGCCGACTGCAGTGCTGTCCAGATCCCCTGTGCGTCCTGCGCCTGGTTAACGCTCTGCTTGGCTAACCTGAGCCCCATCGATGGGCGTTTCGCAATTCGCTCGGCCATCTGATCAGTAAACTCACCCAGCTCATCACGCGGCACAACGTGGTTGACCATGCCGGCTGAGCGAGCTTCAACCGCTGACATCACGCCGCCGGTGAAAAGCAGTTCCTTAGCTTTGCGCACGCCAAATTCCCAAGGGTGGCCAAAGTACTCAACACCGTTCACCCCAAAGGCGACCACAGGATCTGAAAAGGTGGCGTCATCACTGGCGATGATGATGTCACAAACCCACACCAGCATGAGGCCTGCTGCAATGGTTTTGCCGTGCACCTGCGCGATGGTCGGCTTGGGTAGATTGCGCCAACGCCAACACAATCCCAGGTAGAGCTCCTCCTCAAATGCCTGATGCCCCTCCTGGCCGGGTTGTTTGAACCCACCCCAGTTGGTGACTTGAGAAAACTCGCTGAAACTCTCCCGATCACCCATATCGTGACCAGAGGAAAAATGGGGTCCGTTGGCCCGCAACACGAGCACCTTCACCTCATCATCGCGTCCGGCCAGATCAAAGGCGTCATTGATCTCGTAAAGCATGCGCTTGTCTTGCGCGTTTCGGGTGTCAGGCCGATTCAAAGTAATGTACGCAACCCCTGAATCTGTGACTTCATATTCAATTCGAGAAAAATCTGTCATCCCCTACTCTTCCCCTTCTCTATTTCAGAGCAATACAATAACCGGGCAATTTAACACTTAAAAGGAGTCCTGAGGCTAGTCGGTGAACGCGCTTAACTATCAAGCTCTTGGCTGGCGCTGGTTGGCCGCAGCTGCACTCTTTTTGTTTGGCTTTATCGGTCTCCTGGCAGGCACGTCCCTGAGCGAACGCCCGGATGTGGTTTCCTCACCCTGGATGACCAAGGCGTACTATGCCATGGGCTTTTTTGTCGTGGGCGGTCTGGATGTGGGAACCCCGGTTGGTGGTCCCGCCTGGGCCAGATTTATACTTTGGATCGCCTACTTCGGCGCGCCCTTCCTGACCGCTTCGGCTGTGGTGGACGCAGTTTTCAGAGTACTCACGCCGGACCGCTGGCAGCTACGAAACCTGAAGAACCACATCGTCATCTTCGGCTCTGGTCGACTCACGTTGAGCTATCTGCGCACGCTGGAACGCGCTCAGATAAAACACAAAATTGTCATCGTCGATCTGGAGTTTGACCCTGTCCGGGAACAGGAGTTGAAACAGAAGTTCAACGCAACAACCGTTGTGGGTGATCTAACTCACGAATACCTACTGAAGCTGCTTCGCTTACCCAAAGCGCACAGGGTAATGTTGCTCGGCGACAACGACTTCCAGGCATTTGAAGCCGCGCAACGCATCCTGGAGATTGCGCCCAGTCTGAGAGGCAAGGTGACCCTGCATGCACACAACCTACGCTTCATGCGCAGCCTGCAGAACACAACGCTCATGGGCGCTGTGGAAACGTTCAACACCTACCATCTGGCGGCAACTGGCTTTGTCAGGGACTACCTGACCGATCACTTTGCGCAAACGGAGGGCAAGGATACCGTCCTGATCGCCGGTTTCGGTCGCTTTGGCCAGTCGGTCATGGAAGAGCTGGATGCAATCGCGGCTGAGGAGATCAAGGAAGTCGTGATCATCGACAAGGATGCTGATCGGCGCGTCCTGGTTGTTGAAGAGCAGGAACGGCTGGACCGGCGACTCACCCCCAAAAACACCTTCGAGGGGGATATCTCACACCCGGACGTGTGGCGACAAGTCACCGAAACAATCAACCTCGGGGTCGACCATCCGACAATCATCCTGGGCACTGGAAACGAACAGGACAACCTGCGCACAGCCCTTTGGATCAAAGCAGGGTACCCGGACGCCCAGGTCTTCGCGCGTACCAACGACATTTCCAATTTTGTTCTCGCCGTTGGCACGCAAAACGGTATCAAGAACATCAGCATCACCCAGCTGGTGGAAAGTCACATGCCTTCGCATTGGTTCAACTGATATGAAGTGGATCATAGCAATCAGTTTGTGTGTCGTAAGCACCAGTGCTCATGCGCTGGTTGAGAACTTCGCACCTACCGGCTGGGACTTTGCCTACTACACATTTACGCTAACGACAGTCATCTTCTGCGCCCTGGTCATCATCGCATACCGCGAATACAAATGGCTGTGGTACATCGGATTTGCCTTGCTTGCCATCCTCTCCGGAGCCGGACGCTCAGGCATGCTGGTGTGGGTCACCAATGGCGGCGACTTCACTCTCTGGGTAACCCCTTTTCTGCTCTTTGCTGCGCAGACAGCCTACGGCTATATCATGATCGCGCAAAGGCTGGAGAGCCCGCACCGCTTTGCCGCTTTGAAGCCCGTTCTGTACACGCTTGCAGTGTTAACTGCTCTGTTCCCGCTTACCGCTCCATTGTGGTTGGAAAAAATATCCATCGTTCTGATGTGGATGCCGCTCAACGTGCTCTTTTTCACCATGATGGGCTTGCAGGTTTTACCTCCCTTCACCTGGTCAACGCAGGACCGCACACAGCGGCTTTTGACGCGCGTGTTTCCCTTTGTTGTGGCATTTGTTCTGTTCACAGCTTACGCAGGACACTGGTTTTTCTTTAACTGGCCGCAGGAAGCCTTGAACGTACTGGATCGCTTCACCTCATTCGTCTATTGGGGCTTCGCGCTTGCTCTCGTCATACGACAGATATTCATTTCCACCCAGGATCGAGAACGGGCAGAAGCAAAAGCGCTGCAACTGAGTCGCATAGAAGCTGAGACCCGCTTAGCCCTTGCCCAGGCTGAAGAGGAGTATCAACTGGTGAAGTCGCTGGCCGATGAGCGCAACGACCAGCTTGCAAATATCTCGCATGATTTGAAACAACCGCTCACCGCATTGAGCGCTGCAATGAAACGTCTCGAGACAGATGTTTCTGCTGACACCGTGGCATCTGTGCAGGAAGCGATGGCGTACGTTGCCAACCTTGCCCAGTCAGCTAAAAGTACAGGGGCTCCTGCGACCGTACCGTCCACCACAGAACAGCTTTCGACGAAAATCCTCGCACAGACGCTGTACCAGATGTTCAAAGCGGATGCGGATGATCAACGTGTGCGCCTGCGCGTACGTTACCCTAACTACGTGGTTGAGGTTGCCCCCCTTGCGTTGGTTCGCATTCTCGCCAATTTGTTAACAAACACGCTCACACATGCATCTGCAAGCAACGTGCTAATCGGATTTAGGTCGCGGGGTGAGGAAATTGCGGTCCAGGTGGTCGATGACGGTAAAGGCCTGGACCCAGCTGAACTGGAGGCGCTGCAGCAGCGAGGTGTCAAAGGTGGGGAGTCAAACGGCGATGGGCTTGGGCTTTCTATCGTAGCAAGCCTTTGCCGCGATCACGGCTACGCTTACCGGGTTTCTTCAAAACCCACCCAGGGTTCTGTTTTCGAAATCAGCGTACCTCGTTGGGATAACTACAGCGCCGCGCACTGATCACCTGCCGCACTCAAAAAGTACGGCTTGCGAATAGACCAGCCGACTGTCCCGGCACACGCCGTCCGGAAACCGATCTGGCCCTTTTGATGGATCTGGAAGAGTTCGCGGCGGGCAAGCCTTTGGGCACCTCTCCCGCGCAATCTCCCAGGCGTTTTCTACGGCAAGGGCTCTCTGCGCATCGCCAAACTCCTGCGACCTCGGCATTTCGCAGTCAATTTCCAGACCGGGAGAACGCCCGGATTGTTGCCATTTGTACCCGCAGCCGAGTGGACTCATATCCACTTCAACTTGAGGCGCTTCAAATTGCGCGCCCTGGCAACCGCCAACCACCAGCAGCACGATCAGCTCTGGTGCCCGCCACAGACCTCGACGCCGCAAGCGACGTACGTATGCTCTCTTCAACATAGAGGCATTGTTCAGCAGATCCGTCGCCGAGGCAATGTACTCCCAGTTTTCGGCAGAACTTAATTCGATCACCGATCAATGCTACATTCCTCCTCCTACGTGGGGGCGGAGAAAAAGACATGATTGTCGGTATTCACCATATCGCTATAGGCGTGCCTGATTTCAATGCAGGGCTTACGTTCTACCGCGACGTTCTGGGATTCGAAGAGGTGCAACGTTCATCCTTTTCGGGCACCAACCCACCCGTAGAAAAAGCCATTGGCATCCACGCGCCCAGCGCGCAGATGGCCATGCTCCGCGGGGGTAATGCCTACATCGAACTCTGGCAATACGAAACACCCACACCGCGCGACCTGACCGCTAATCCGCCCGACTTCGGCTATCCGCACTTCGCTCTTGAAGTAAAGGATATCGAAGCAGAACACGCCAGATTGAGCTCCGCGGGTATGACCTTTGTCGGTGACCCTGTCGATTTCGGCGACAGTGCTGCCATCTACGGACGCGATCCCTTTGGCAACGTGATCGAACTTTACGAAATCAGGACACCTTCCAGGGCACGCATTGATAACACCCCGCTGGTCTCTGCAGATCACGGGTCAAAAACCGACGCAAACGAGGATTCACACCCATGACGGAGACAGGTCACATCCAAGCCCCTGAAGATCTCGCTCACCACCTGGCCATTCAGGACGTTCTGTTTAAACACTGTCGCGGCGTGGATCGAGCCGATGCTGAAACACTGAAGAGCGCATACTGGCCAGAGGCTGAAGTTGAGTATGGCTCGTTCAACGGCAACGCCCATGAATTTTGTGGGATGTTGGCGGAAGGTATAAAACGCTTTCGATCAACCCACCATCAAGTCTCGAACATCATTGTCGAGCGCAACGGAGATGATGCGGTGGTCGAGTCTTATGTCACCGCGTACCACCACCAGCCAGGGGGTGAAGCGGTTGAGATGACCTACTTTGGACGCTACGTCGACCACATGCAGTGCCGAGGGGGCATCTGGAAAATGCGTTACAGGCGCGTGGTGATGGATTGGAATCAAAATCTCGCAGAGAGCGCCGATTTCACGAGCCCAACCATGGCGGGGCTAGCCAAAAGCGGCCGAAAACCGGATGATCCTTTATACGAGATGACAAACAGAATATTTGGAGACAACAGGTGACACCCGAGAAGTTAAGCGCGCGCTTGGAAAAGATTGAGAGCATGCGCGAAGAGATTCTGGCAGGCGGTGACGAGGCGCAGAATCTGCGAAGGCTACCTGACACCATCGTTGAGCGGTTGGTAGATGAGGGCTTTTTCAGATTTGCCCTGCCCGAAGAACTGGGCGGCGAAGACGCCACGTCCTGCGACACGATAGAGATTCTGGAACACATGGCCGCCATTGACGCCTCCGTTGCATGGAATGTAATGCTCGGCAGCGAGATCAACGCGATGGCCGCGGGTGGCATGGACAAGGAGCTGGCCAAAGAGATCTATCTCGACAACCCCCGCGTGGTGATGTGTGGTGGCGGCGGCCCGGGCACAACACCCCCACGCGCAGAGCGTGTACCGGAAGGGGTACGGGTCTGGGGTCAGTCAACATTTATCAGCGGCTGCTTTAACGCTGACTACTGCTTCATGATGGCGCCTCTAATGGACGGCGAAGAGATGGCGACCGGTGACGACGGCAACCCAATCGTGAAGATGTGGTTCATGCACAAGGACGAGTGGGAAATTGTAGATACCTGGGACGTGGCTGGGTTGCGCGGTTCCGGCAGCCATGACGTAAAAGCCGATGGCGCGCTTGTTCCCGAAAAACATATTGGCGTTGATCTTTTTGTCACCCCTGCGCACTACGACAACCCGGTGTTCCGTATGCCGGTGCCCCTCCGACTTTCGTACAACAAAGTTGCTATTGCCTTGGGCGTCGCGAAAGGAGCGATTGAAGCGTTTGCCGATCTTGCGCAAAACAAGATCCCGCTGATGTCATCAAGCACACTGGCACATCGTCCGATTGCGCAATCGCGCATGGGCGAAGCTGTAGCCAGCTATCGAGCCGTGCGCGCCTATGTTATGAAAGCGATGCGCGACATCGAGATAGAGTTGGAAGCCGGTGCCGCAGCACCGGGTCCGGAGACCACCATCAACGCGCGCCTGGCCTGCACTCATGGCGCCAACGTGTGCATGCAGGTGGTGGACCTGCTCCACAACACCGCCGGTACCAGCGGCATGCGTATGTACAGCCCCCTGGAACGCAAGCTGCGGGATGCGCACGGCTGTGCAACACACCGTTGGGTTTCCCACCCTCTTTATCAGGATCTCGGCAGTATTTTTCTTGGCAACGAACCGGATCCCGAATTCACCGGACAGGGCGCACCTGCCCCTAAATAACGTATAAAAGCAGCCCCACTCAAATTAAAGCGGCTAAGTAGAGGATTTATAACATGAGCGATACTGCTGACCGAATTGCACTCCAGGACGTGATGCTGCGTTACGCCGCTGGTGTGGACGAACGAGACCTTGATCTATATCGCAGTTGTTTTGCAGACGATGTGGAGGTTGTGGGTTTTGGCGATGCCACCATCAACGGCGCTGACGCCTGGCGCGACTACGTGGCCAATGCGTTGGAAGCCTACGGAGCAACCCAACACATGTTGGGGCCGCAGTTGGCAACCGTCGTTGGTGATCACGCTCAATGCCGCACGGATGTACAGGCATTGCATTACCTCAAAGAACCGGAAGGTAGCACGCTCACCTTGTGGGCAACCTACAAAACAAACATGCAACGCATGGACGGTGAGTGGAAAATCGTTCGCCACGAACTGGTGCCTCGCGGCACTAAGGTTGTACCAGCTTAAGCGCCCCAGCGATCCCAATAGGTGACCTGACCGGCCGGCAGGCGATCAGCACGTTTGAGCACCGCTCCTTTCATGTAGCCCACCGGCAGCATAACCGTCAGGCGCGTGGTTGCGGGCATCTCCAGAATAGCTTTCAGCTCCTCCTGCCTGGCGCTCAAAAGCGTCGTCCAGGTCGCCCCGATTCGCCGGGCTCTGAGTGCCAGCATCAACGACCAGGCTGCCGGTAAGATGGAACCATAATAAGCCACCTGTGCAGCGACAGTGTCTGCCATGGGTTCACCATCCACGCAGGGAAAGATCATCGCCGGGATATCCGGCAACCTGTCCACCAGGGCCTTCTGCGTCGGCTTAAGCTCAATGCGCCGCTCTGCCACAATCTCTTCCAACACCGCTCGATACACCTCGGCGATGGCGGTTTTTCGCTGCTTATCCTCAACAACGACAAAACGCCAGTTCTCCCCGGTCGCGCCTGTAGGGGCCTGCACTGCCACATCGATGCAGTCCAGGAGCTCCTGGCGATCGAGCGGGCGTTCGAAATCCAATTTGCGCCGAATCGAGCGCGCGGTACTCAAAATTTCATCAAAGTCCGCAATATCGAGCTGGCTCACCCCTTCTCCTTTTCCAAGCGGGTTACGACTACAATGGCGTCTCAGATTGTAACCCGTTCGTACCATGCCTGTTTTATCTGTTCTGGATTTGTCCCCGATTATCGAAGGTGGTGATGCAAGACTTGCACTCGCCAATACTCTGAATCTTGCTCAGCACTGCGAAGCCCTGGGCTACCATCGCTACTGGGTAGCAGAACATCACAACATGCGCGGTATCGCGTCCGCCGCAACCTCCGTGGTCATCGGACACATTGCTGGTGGCACACAATCGATTCGCGTGGGCGCCGGGGGCATTATGCTGCCCAATCATGCACCGTTGATGGTGGCCGAACAGTTCGGTACGTTGGAAGCCTTGTACCCAGGCCGCATCGATCTGGGATTGGGCCGTGCTCCCGGCACTGACGGGCTGACCGCACAAGCGCTGCGCCGCACGTTGCACAGCGATCCTGAAAAATTCCCCCAGGATGTTCTGGAGTTGAAAGCCTATCTGGCCGACCCGCAGCCGGAGCAACGCATTCATGCTGTGCCAGGCTATGGGGCGAACGTACCTCTTTATATTCTCGGTTCCAGCCTGTTCGGTGCGCAGCTTGCCGCCATCCTGGGTCTGCCGTTTGCGTTTGCATCCCACTTCGCACCACAAGCCATGATGCAAGCCATCGATATCTACCGCAGCCGCTTCGAGCCATCCGAACAGTTGGACAAACCCTATGTAATCCTCGGCTACAACATTGTCGCCGCGGACACCGAAGAGGAAGCGCTTTACCTCAGATCGTCCAGTCTTCAGGCATTCGTGAATCTACGCCTGGGTAATCCCGGTCCGCTGCCACCCCCTGTGAAAGACTACGAATCCCAACTGACAAGCCAACACCAAGCGGTGCTGGCCCAAATCAGTTCAGCCTCAGCAGTGGGCACGACGGAGACCGTGCGCAGCGATGTAGATGAATTCGTGAAGAAAACCAGCGCCGACGAACTTATTATCGTGGCACAAATCTACGATCACGAAGCGCGCAAGCGATCGTACAGTCTCGCCTACGAAGCGCTGAACTCATCCGCGTCCAGCACTGAAACAGAGGCGATCGCTTAAGCGTTCGGATTGATCAGATACTTCTTGCCAGTCGCCTGCTGCGCGTAAACCTGGAGCGTCTCCAGCTCCAAGGCACCCGCAAGAGAAATTTCAGCTGCATAACTCGACGCAAACGTTGTATTGATCTCATCCGCAACTTTCTGCCGCAGTTCCGCATCACGTTCTCGCCCGATACGTTGCAAAAATGGCGTCAAGAGCCACCCCCCGATACCCCAGGACATGCCATAGGAGCGGCGGAGCACTGTGGGTGAACGATCGAGCCCACCATAGATATACACCTGCTTATGCTGATCCGAGCCGTAGCGGCTGTACTCCGGCGCGGTAGCGATGGCGGCCTGCTCCATGGACGCAAGAATCTGGTTTGCGAGTTCGCCGCCTCCAGTAGCATCAAAGGCAAGGTAGGCGCCTGTGGCGGCGATCGCTTCTTTCAAGTCGCTCGTAAAGGACTCTTTGCTCGAGTTACAGACATGCTCAGCGCCGATGTCGCGCAGGATTTGTTCCTGTTCGTCTTTGCGCACAATGTTCACAAGCCCCACGCCTTCGTTGATACAGATCTTCTGCAACATCTGGCCAAGGTTTGACGCCGCAGCGGTATGAACCAGAGCTTGGTAACCTTCCAGACGCATGGTCTCTACCATGCCCAGAGAGGTCAGCGGGTTTACAAAACACGAGGCCGCATCTTTTGACGAAACACCCTCGTTCATCGCCAGACACTGGTGATAGCGCACCGCTCGATACTGACCGTACATCGCACCCCCGAGGGCACCCACGGTTTTACCTAAGAGCGCCTGGGCTTCGTCCGATTCGCCCGCAGCGACAACCACACCGCCACCTTCATTACCAACAGGCATGGGTTGATCCAACCGTCCAGCCATGTGTTTGACCAGACCATCGGGTATTTTTGCCGTGATGGTCGGGCGCTCCGGCGTCCCACCCTGCTGTGCTGTAGATACATCTGCCATGCCGAGCAGGAGGCCAAGATCCGAAGGGTTGATCGGTGACGCTTCAACACGCACCAGGACATCTTGCGGTTTCAATTCCGGTACCGGTACATCCACCAGTTGCAGCTGAAGCTCGCCGCCACTGGTTACTGTACTCTGCAGCTGTAAGCCGCTTGCAGGTAAGTCGCTCATTTCTCCTCCGTTGGCACTGCCAAATTGGTTTTTCTTGAAAATAGGCCTGCACTACCATGACGGAGTCCTCTAGTATTCGCAACTGGCCACACGATTCACGTAACGGAGATACACATGATATGTCACGAAGTGGACTATGAGATTTTTGGCGACGACATGCAGATCGTCGAAGTTGAACTCGACCCGAATGAAGTGGTCATCGCAGAAGCCGGTGCGATGAACTACATGGAAGATGGCATCAATTTCGAAACCAAAATGGGCGATGGTTCAAAGGCAAACTCGAGCATGCTCGACACAATCTTCGATATCGGCAAGCGGGTGTTGACGGGCGAGTCCATATTCATGACTCATTTCACCAACGAAGGCAGTGGCAAAAAACGCGTCGCCTTTGCGGCACCGTATCCCGGCAAAATCATTCCTATAGACATGGCTGAACTTGGCGAGGAACTGATCTGTCAGAAGGACGCTTTTCTCTGCGCAGCCTACGGCACCAACCTCGACATCGCCTTCCATCGCAAGCTCGGCGCGGGATTTTTTGGCGGGGAAGGCTTCATCCTGCAACGCCTGCGCGGTGACGGTAAGGCGTTCATTCACGTTGGCGGCACCGTTGTAAAACGCGAGCTCAAAGGCGAGACGCTGCGCGTGGACACCGGTTGCATAGCCGCTTTTACAGCCGGCATAGACTACGACATCCAGCTCGCGGGTGGCCTGAAGTCTATGATCTTCGGTGGAGAGGGTCTTGTGCTGGCAACGCTGCAAGGCACCGGCACCGTGTATCTGCAGAGTTTACCGTTCTCGCGTCTGGCCGGACGTGTGATGCAGGCTGCAACCTACTCTGGACAGAAAGGTGAGGGTTCCGTGCTGGGCAAGATGGGTAATATGTTCGGAGATAGCTAACCAACCGTCATGCAGAGCCTCACGCAATCAGACCTGGCAGACATTTTCAGCTCCAAAATGGCTGAAATCGGACGGCCCGAACTCGATCATGTCGATTGGGGGGTGCTGGACTACTTCGGGTGGGTACACCCCGCCGGACACTCGGGCTACGTGGTCATGGATGTAAACGGCGAGCTCCGCGGCATGACGCTGCGCCGCATGTTGAACCACGGCACCAAGCCCAGAACACACATGTGCTCCTGGTGTCATCACGTCTATCGGGGGCACGGCACTGCCATGTTCACGGCTAAGGTCGAAGGTTCTGAGGGCCGCCGCAGCATAGGCAACTACATCTGCAAAAACCTCGACTGCAGCCTGCGGATCCGCAATCTCGCGAGCGACCCACCCACTTACCTGCCCGAAACGCTGGATCTGGATCAGAAGGTGGTCCGCCTGCAAATCGCTATATTGAGTTTCATGACAAGGGCCAACGTGATCACCACCTGATTTCTCCGCACCTCACTTCGGTGGCATAATTGATGGTTTTCACCCGGAGTAAATCGTCTATGAGCATCGAGAGTTTCCGTGAAGAAGCACGCGATTGGTTGGAAGCCAACGTACCGCAAAGCATGCGTATCGGTGCCATTCACTTTGAAGACGCACCCGAGTTTTACCGCACCGATGACGCGATTCGCTATCGCGATGCCGCAGCTGAGCGGGGCTGGACAGCACCGCACTGGCCAACGGAATACGGTGGCGGTGGGCTTGAGAAAGCTGAGCTCCGTGTGCTGCAGGAAGAAATGGCCCGCATCAAGGCACTCCCGCCTGAAACCGGCATGGGTCTTGCGATGATCGGACCGACCTTGCTGGAATTCGGTACCGAAGAGCAGAAGCAACGTCACATCCCGAAGATTGTCACCGGCGAAGCAAAATGGTGTCAGGGATATTCCGAACCTGGCGCAGGCTCTGACCTCGCTGGACTGCAAACCAAGGCGGTTCTAGAGGGCGACAATTTTATCCTCAACGGCCAGAAGATCTGGACCTCCGGCGCGCAGTTTGCCAACTGGATGTTCGCTCTGGTGAGAACTGATCCTGATGCGCCGAAGCACGACGGCATCAGCTTTGTGCTCCTGCCCATGGAGCAACCCGGGGTGACGGTCAAACCCATTAAACTGATCTCGGGCTCTTCCCCGTTCTGTGAAACCTTTTTCGACAATGCGGTTGCCAGCCGGGAAGACCTGGTGGGAGAGTTGAACAAGGGGTGGACCGTGGGTAAGCGACTGCTCCAGTTCGAACGCAATGGCGCCAGCAGACCCGCACCGAAAAAGAAAAAGATGAACCCGCTGGCGGCACTTGCAAAGGAATATGTCGGTAGCGATAACCAGGACCGTATCGCCGAACCCGGCGTGCGCGACACGGTGATCCGTCAGATCATGAACGAAAAGGCGATGGGGCTTACCACTCGGCGTGTGATGGATGAGAGCAAGGTCAGCGGCGCTCCAGGGGCTGCCACCTCCATCTTCAAACTCGTGGGTTCGACCTTGGCCAAAGATGCCTCCCAGCTCAAATCCGAAATCCGCGGTACAGCTGGTCTCGGCTGGGAAGGTGGCGAGTTCTCTGAAGATGAGTTGGAATCTACACGCTCGTGGTTACGCGATCGCGCGGTGACCATATACGGTGGCACCAATGAAGTTCAGATGAACATCATCGCCAAGCGCGTTCTAGGCTTGCCGGACTAGCGCGCCAGTTTTTTACGGCAACTTTAACAAGCGGCCGTTACATCGATCTGAGCAATCGCGGGGGTGATCCCCCGCGTTTCTCAAACCCCCTCAACAGTCCTGAAATCGCACATACCCGATCGCGACGCCTTTGGCTTCCTGGAAGTTACCACCCGAGGTGTGCTGTTCGGTCAATGTATATGAGCGCAGCTGGCAATAAGGATCGTCCGGCAGCTTGAACAATACATATCCCGGCAGAGTCCGTCGCAGGGTGATTCCGAGCGCATTCTTATGGATTTTCCAGTTCGACCGACCGAGGTACGCCTCCTCAATCTCCGCATCAGGATGCATCTGTTCAACTTGTGCACGCACCAGATCGGTCGAGTAGTTGTCTCCCGCGTTATCGGGTAGAGGCCAATCCTCTGCGGTCCGCTCAACTTCAGCACGCAGCGTGTCCAAGCGAGTTTTCTGCTCGCTCCAGAGTGCCTCTGTGCCCAGACCCACCGAACCGAGTAGTTCCTTGATGTTGTCGTGCACGGCTCCCATAGCATCATCCGCAAAGTGCAGCCTCGATTGGTAGGTCGCGGGTCCTTCAAACGTCAGCCAACCCTCCCTTTCCTGAAATTCAGCTACCGATTGAATGTTCGACTCGCCCACAACCGAAACAACAAGCTTTGCGTGATTCAATACGGCGGCCTGGATCAGAGGTAACGGTTTGCTCGCAACATCACACCACTCTGCAGGATCAAAGTCCCGACGATTCAGTACAAACCAACAGGGCTTGGCCGTGATCGCTGCAAGATCTACCTGTCCACAGACCGCCGCGACCTTCTGTGCAACTTCAGCGTGGTTAAGCGCATGTTCCGCAGACCCTATCGCAGAGTTGCCGTGGTGTTTTTGATTGATCAGGCGTTGAATCGGATCAAGGTGTAACGGTGCCATGGCGTTATCAAGAAACGTTTTGCACTGGGTTCGATGATCTTCTGCCGCCCCGGCCAACTGAGGTATACCCAATACGAGTAAAAGCGCGCCGACCCTGGTCAGTCGGTGAGTGATGATTGAAGACAATGTGGTTCCCTCCAGACTTTTGATTGTGCTCCTTGGGTTAGTTTACCGATGCCGTTGAGCTCTGCTACCCCGCGTCAAGCTCTGCTACCCTGCAACAAACTATTGTTGGCAGTTGACTATGTCTCGACTATTTCCTTTCTGCGCCCTTCTCCTCGTTGCCTTCACCGCTCAGGCCGAAGAAGTCGGCAGTGTAGATACGGCATTTAAACTACTCGGTCCCGATCACAAGATAAAAATTGAAGCCTTCGATGATGAGAGTGTCACCGGTGTTGCTTGCCACGTCAGTCGGGCCGTAACCGGCGGCCTGAAAGGTGCAGTTGGACTCGCGGAGGATACTTCCGACGCATCGATCGCCTGCCGCCAGGTGGGGCCGATCAAGATTGTGCGCGAACTTGAAGAAGGAGAGCGGGTGTTCAGCGAACGGCGTTCGCTGGTGTTCAAGAAGCTGCAGGTTGTTCGCTTCTGTGACGAAACACGAAACACGCTTGTCTACCTGGTTTACAGTGACAAGATAATCGACGGGTCACCAAAAAACGCACTTTCAACCGTGCCTATCAGAAGCTGGTCAGGCGAGCCGATACCGCGTTGTCAGGATAGTTAGTTCTCGTCCCCAAAAGGGACGAGAACTAATCGAAGGCAGGACGCCCTGCGGTTTGTCTACGAACCGACTACGCCACCGTCTTTGCGGGTGATGACCACCGTGGCATCCCGCGGGATGGTCACCCCATCGAACGGCGCGGGAAAGTTGGTGGATGAAGGCGACCCGTTACCCGGGTGTTGTACGTTGATAAACGCGGTACCCCGATCGGGCGTATGCGTAAACCCGGTGATCTCATCGCTCACCACGCCAACCAACAGTCGCTTGGGTTCGGGTGTTGCTCTGGACGTATCGAATACCACCAGCTGATCCTGCAGGCCATCCGGCTGAGATCCGTCCGTGCCTATGAACAGTCGACCATCTTCGTCGGCATAGGCCGCATCCGGGTCGGTAAACACACCTTCCGTATCTCGCGTTGACGAAGCGAGTAACCAGATTCGCCATTTGAAGTGCTCACCGCAGCCATCGTCACCATCCTTCATTCGAATGATGTGTCCATCCGTATTCTCAAACTCGGGGTTCGCCGCGTTCTGCTCGCCTTGCCCCTGGTCCTTGCGATCGTTGTTGGTCAACGTCCAGTACACTTCGCCGCGGTTGCCGATTGCGGTCCACTCGGGGCGGTCCATCTTGGTTGCACCCACAATATCCGCCGCGATTCGCGTGAAAATCAGAAGTTCTGCCTGATCTGCAAAACGAGTCGCAAGTCGGTCATCCCGCGTGATATCCAGCGGTAGCCATTTACCGGTGCCATCGTCATCAAATCGAGCGACAAAAAGCGTGCCGTGATCCAAAGGTGATTCACCGTCGCGCAGCGCAACCTTCCAGGGGCGATCTGATACGTACTTATAACAGTAGTCACCACGCTGATCGTCACCCATGTAGGCGACTGCATAACCGGACTTGGACGATTTCATCGCCACGGCCTCATGTTTGAAGCGTCCCAGGGCAGTTCTTTTTACCGGGATCTGTGTCCCATCAAACGGATCGATTTCAACAACCCAGCCAAAGCGATTCGATTCATTGATGTAGTCGTCGTCGGACAAATCAAAGCGACGGTCAAAGTACTCCCAGCCATAGTTGAAACCATTCCAATCAAAGCCATACCGAAGTTGTTCTTCCGTACGCCGATCATCAAACCCTTCACCCTCTGACGCACCAAAGTAGCCGTTGAAGTTCTCTTCACAGGTGAGGTAAGTACCCCAGGGCGTAGGTCCAGAACCGCAATTGTTTACGGTACCCAAAGGTACGTTGCCATTCGGGTTTTGCAGGAGGTCTGATTCTGCGGCCGGACCTGAAAAACACATCGGCGAGTTCACCGTAATGCGTCGGCTGTTCTTGCTTTTGATGACCTTCCACTCGTCATATTCCTTCTCGATCGCTACCACCGCGACGCCATGCACGTTCTGCGAGAGGCGCACATCTTCCAGACTTTCAGGCGCGGGTTTACCGAGTACATGGTTATTGGTGCCGAACTCGTGGTTCACGCACAACATACCTTTGCGGTTGGACATCTTGTAACCATAAGGTCCATAACGACGACCACGTCCACGATCCATTGGATAAAACCACATCCCGTCGTGTCCGATGCCGATCTGCAGCGCCGCCTCTTTGGATGTTGGACGGGTATTCGGGTCGCCCGTGTATTCCTTTGTTGCACCTGGCTCAATCGGTGTTCCCCAGGGGATCAACGTCTGATATCGATAATCGCTGGAGATAGTGGGCATGGTCTGATCGACAGCCGCCTGCTCCAACGATACCGGTTCAAAGCCCACAAGCTTTCCTTTGCGCCCCTTACGAGGTTTGGTTTCGCCGTTGTTCAACGCATTCGCTGCCGGTGCCAGGAAAGAGGCGGTGGCTCCGGCGAGTGTACCCCCCATCATTTTGCGTCTTGAAAGCAAGCGACCGGCTACCTCAGCAAACTCGATGTTGGACGAAGGGTTGGAAGAGATGTTCTCCTTCGCATCCAGCTCTGAGGTGTCGCTTGTCTGATGTTTGATGTCTGCCACGTCTTAGTCCCCGTCGTTGATGTGACCACAAGGCTAGAAAGCGATTATTAAGCAGGCGTTTCGATTCCGTGACAGGATCGTGAAGGGTGACGAGTGTGGCTGAACACTTGCAAATCGTTACATCGCTTTACAGTTACCCCAAGAACTGGGGGTATGATGTGCGCCATAAAAAGAGAGACGTACCGCTAAGGCAGTTCCATGTATGAAGAACACTTCGGGCTGACGGCAAAGCCGTTTCAGCTGTCGCCCGATGCTGGGTTCTTTTTCCCCAGTGCTGAGCATTTAAAAGCACTCGCATTTCTTCGCTACGGCTTGAGTCAGGAAGATGGGTTTATTGTCATCACGGGCAACGTGGGGACAGGCAAAACTATGCTCGTTCGTACACTGCTCGACGAATTGGGAGATGAACTAGCGGTCTCAACCATCGTCACCTCAAACCTGCAGGAACATGATCTGTTGCAGATGGTGGCAACGAGTTTTGGGCTCACCGCGCAAAGCCTGACCAAGGCTGATTTGCTCCACGCGTTAAACGCTTACTTCACCGCTGAACATAAAGCGGGGCGCCGTATACTCCTGATCGTAGACGAGGCGCAGAACATTCCCTCGCGCTCAATCGAAGAGCTGCGGATGTTGTCCAACTTCAATTGCGAAGGAAAACCTCTGGTGCAGATTTTTCTGCTTGGTCAGCAGGAATTTCGGGCCACCCTGCTCTCGCCTGGATTTGAACAGTTGCGACAACGTGTCATTGCAACACACCACCTGAAGCCACTGTGCGAAGCGGAAACCCGGAGTTACATCGAACACCGCCTGGAGATTGTTGGTTGGACAGATCACCCGCAGTTCACCAAGGCTGCGCACGAACTCATTTACAGCTTCACGGAAGGCATACCTCGACGCGTCAATAATCTATGTGACCGACTGCTTTTGTACGCGCACCTGGAAGGGTTAGCGTGCATTGATCGGCGCATCACTGAGGATGTGTCCAACGAAATTGGCGAAGAATTTATCGGTCGATCTCCTGCGCCTGTGCGTGCGCCCCACCACAATTCACAGAACGTGTTTGACGATCCACACGAGTCGCTTACGCAGCTGGCATACGAAGGCGAAGGGTTACTCTCACGCGTGACAGAGGTGGAGCAGGATCTGACCCAACTTCGCGAAGGCATGCACCCTGAGCTGACCGTTATCCGCAAGGAGCTGAGTGTTCTCAGGGTTCTGATGCGCGAAATGATGCGCAAAGTCACCATCCTCGAACAAGCCCGCCTGGCGGCACAACCTGGGAGCCCTCAAGCGCAGCTTGGCCACCACGAGCCGCAGGTGACCGGCTAAACCTCTTGGCTATTCTTGAGTTACGCAGCGGCTACTTACCCGTATAGACAGGGTCTCTTTTCTCCAGGAAGGCCCGCATTCCTTCCTTTGCATCATCCGTACGTGAGCAGAGTATCTGATTGCGATTTTCTATCGCCATAGCCGCTTCCAGACTACCGGCATCAACCGCCATGTTCAGACCTTCCTTGGTAAGCCGCAGCCCCATGGGTGAGGTTGTCAGCATATCTTTCACGTAGCTGTCCGCTGCGCCCGGCAATGCATCGAGCGGTACCACCTCCGACACAAGACCTGTAGCCAGCGCTCTTTCGGCATTGATGAACTTACCGGTGAGCATCAGTTCTGAAGCGAGGGAGGTGCCCACCAGCCGCGGTAGCAGATAGGAGGTACCCATATCACACGCCGACAGGCCAATGCGTATAAAGGCTGCGTTCATTCGCACGTTATCTGCCGCTATTCTGATATCAGAGGCCAGCGCAAACGCAAAGCCGCCCCCACAGGCAGGTCCCTGAACCAGGCTGATGATCGGTTGAGGACAACGACGCATCAGCAGATAGACCTCCGCCAGATAACCCTGAAACCCCCACCCGGAGCCAACCGGCCTGTGACCTGAACTATCGGTACCGCCCGCTTCTTTGATATCCAACCCGGCGCAATAGGCGCGCCCGGCGCCCTGCATCACAACAACACGGGTTTCGGTATTTTCCAGGAGACCGTAAAAATAACCCCTGAGTTCTGTCACCATCTGCGACGTGATCGCGTTCAGGGCTTCCGGTCGGTTGAGTGTCAGGTAATCAACCTGGCCTCTGTGTTCTACCTGGATCGTCTCATATTCGCTCATTTGTCCCTACTTGGTTCCCCTTAAAGTTCGCTATAAATTAGCACAATCACTTAAGCCCTCGTAGAGATATGCCAGAAAGAACAACCCAATCCCAGGCAGCTGTGCCATCAGGCGCCAAAGTAAATGCACTTGAGGGCATACGCATCTGTGATTTTACCGGCCAACTCGCGGGAGCTGGCGCCACCAAATGGCTGGCCGCTTTTGGCGCAGAGGTCATACGCATCGAAGATCCAGTGAACGAGGGAAGATGGGACATTCTGCGCGGCATGGCACCCTACCCAGAAGGACAAAGTGGTTTGGAATTCGGCGGCGGCTTTAACAACCACAACACCGAGAAGCTCGGCATAACACTGAACCTTCGCACGGTCGCAGCCAAAGAGGTCCTGACCCGTCTCATCAAGGTGTCTGATGCGGTGACTGAAAATTTTGCTGCCGGTGTGCTCGAACGCTGGGGGTTCGGGTACGAAGCCCTGAAAGGGATCAAACCCGACATCGTCTACGTGTCCAACTGTGGTTTCGGACATGAGGGTCCGTATGCGAAGTACAAAACCTGGGGACCGATTGTGCAGGCGATCTCAGGGCTCACCCTCACTTCAGCATTGCCTCATCAACCACCGGCCGGATGGGGTTATTCCTATATGGATCATACGGGCGGCTACTACATGGCCATGGCCATCATGCTGGCGCTCATACACCAGCGAAACACGGGTGAAGGCCAGTGGGTCGATCTTGCCTGTACCGAAGCCGCGACTACATTAAACGGACCTGCGCTTCTCGACTGGTCCGTCAATGGCCAACCCACCCGCCAGGCCGTTCAACCGTCATCCAACCGGAGTCAATACCAGCCCATGGCTCCGCACGGCATATATCCCTGCGCAGGGGAGGACAACTGGGTGGCGATCAGCTGCAGGAATAATGCGGACTGGGCGCTTCTGGCCAAAGAAATTCAGGCTGATTGGACAGCGGACTACGAAACACTCGCGAAGCGCAAGTTGCAGGAGGATGTATTGGACGATGCGCTTTCTGTCTGGACAAAGCCGCAGGATAAATTTGCCGTTGAAGCACGTCTGCGCACATTGCCTATTCCCGTCGCAGCGGTGCAGAAACCTCGAGAGCGTATCGACGAGGATCCAACCACAGAGAACTTCGGCCTCTGGCCCCACGTCGAGCACACCGCCATGGGGCGGGTTCGCGTGGATGGACAACCCGTGCATTTCTCAAAAAGCGATTGGTCGCAAACCCGCGGAGCCCCCTGTCTGGGAGAACACACGCGAGAGGTGCTCACCACAACGCTTGGCTATACAGACGCAGAAGTGGATGCGCTTTATGCCGAGGGTGCGCTATGACCGCGTTACAGGGAGTTAAGGTTTTAGAACTTGCGAACGAACGCATCGCGCTCGCAGGCAAACTGCTTGCAGACATGGGTGCAGATGTAATTCTGGTCGAACCGCCAGGCGGTGATCCCAGTCGCAGCTATCCGCCTTTTGTCCCATCCACGGCTGAAGGCGCAGACCCTCACAGTCTGTACTTCTGGCACTACCACACAAACAAACGCAGCGTTGTCCTGGATCTGGACAACCCTCAGGACCGCGAACACTTTCAGACTCTCATAAGAGATACCGACATCCTCCTTGAGTCAGAGCCCATCAAGCGGCTCGGTCAACTCGGTCTGGATTACCCGGATCTTTCCATATTGCGCGAAGAACTCATCCACATTGCTGTGACCCCATACGGGCGCAACGAACCCTTGAGCGATTTGCCAACCACAGATCTCACTTTAATGGCAGCAGGCGACCCACCCTGGAGCTGTGGATACGATGACCACACCCTGCCACCGGTGCGTGGGCATGGCAATCAGGGGTATCACACAGGTTGCCACTTCGCTTATCTATCCGCGTTGACAGCATTGATATACCGGCAGGCTTCCGGCGAAGGTCAATTTATCGATGTCTCCATGGTGGCGGCTCTCAACGTCACCACCGAAGCGGCGAGTTATACACATCTCCTGAACGGTGGCGAAGTGCAACGCCAAACCGGGCGACACGCTACCACACGCCCAACAGGCGAAACACAAATGCAGTGCGCTGACGGCAAGTACGTAAACACCGGTGTGCCGCCCCGCTTTCCAGCCGAGTTTGGTCGCCTGCACGCATGGTTGAAAAAGCTTGATCTGGAGGCCGCACTACCCGAAGCGGTATTTTTGGAAATGGGCGCCAATTGGGAGGGGCATTTTGACCTTTCAAAAATAGGCGAAGATGACGAAATCACGGCTATTTTTGGCGCGGGTCGCGAAGCATTGAAACTCATCGCACAGAACGTGACCGCATACGATTTTTTCATCGGCTGCCAGGAGGCAGGGTTAGCTGTGGGTGCGATTTACGCACCGGAAGAAGCCTTCGAAGACCCACACTTCGTCGCCCGCGGCTTCCAGGTGGAGCTCGAGCATCCGGAGATCGATCGAACCATCCGTTACCCAGGAGCGCCATACAAACTACCCGCATCTCCGTGGCAGTTAACCCGTCGAGCACCGGAGCTCGACGAACATCGGGACGAAATACTGAGCGGCAGTTAAGTGATGGATGCACACCTGGATACCCTCACCCGAACCGGCGTTGTAAAACTTCCGCAGGCGCTGCCACGAGACCTGGTCAGTGCTGCACAAACAGCGTTTTTCAATTCGATGACGCGTCGCGGCTGGTACCAGGACGGACAATGGCTGACCGACACATTCCCCGACCTGGCATGGCCCGAACCTGGCGCAAAGATGGTTGAGGGGTTGAAGAGAGAACCTTCATTCGAAGCCCTCTCTGCGACCATCGACCCGTTTATCGGCAAGCTCTCGGCTATCCCTCTGAAAGTGATGCCTCCCGGTGCCCAATTGCTGTTCACCGCACCGAATGCCGCTCAATGGCACCTACCGGCGAAGATCTGGCATCTCGATCTCCCCCGCATAGCGAGCGGTACGGTTGGCCTGCAGGCATTCACATTTTTAAGCAGCGTAGCGCCCGGAGGTGGCGGTACCCTGGTGGCAGCGGGTAGTCATCGCTTTTTAAACGACGTCGACCTGCCGTCAAAAAAAGTTAAACCGGCACTCAAACGACACGCCTGGTTTCGCGAGCTGTTGGAAGGAGAGCCTGGGCGAATCCACCTCGAGGCCTCGGAATGTGAAGGCATTCCAGTGGGCGTGGTAGAGCTGACCGGCGAACCGGGGGATGTGTGGATTATGGATATGCGGTGCCTGCACACGGTGGCACCAAACGCGACCGCGCATCCACGCGTGATGCTGACAAGACGCTACGCCAGCACGGACACCCTGGCCAGGTTGGCGCCTAAGACGGCTGCTTAAACGCCAGCATCCCATCCACCCACGTGTATGCTGCCGCCGGATGTTCTGACTGACCACTCTGAGCGACCAGATCTTCGATCGGGCGAGCGAGAAGCACCAGATCAGCTGCAACACCTTCCTCAATAGCGCGTGGTGCCGTGGCTGGGTTTGCCAGCGGCGCTAAATACCCGTCTAGCGCAACCTCCGCACTGACACATTCCCGCCTGCCGACAATCTCACCGGCAGAGGTGTGGCGTTGGGTTGCGGCGGCGATCACCGCCCACGGATTGACGGGACCGTAGGGTGCATCTGAACTTGCAACGACGTTTACGCCTGCGTCCAGGAGCGTTCGGTAACGATACAAATCATCCCATTCATTTACGTCCGTCTCGGCAAGAAACCGATCACCGCGGTGAGCGATAAATCCGGGCTGAGTGATCACCGGGCATCCTAATTCTGCAAGATCATCCAACAGGTCTGCGGCAATGACCGCACCATGTTCCAGTCGATCGTCGGGGTGCACACCAACTACCGACAGGGCCTGCATAGCGACAAGCAGTTCAATTCTCGACACGCAATGGAACGCAACACCGCGTCCTCGATCATGCGCTGCATCCACGCGCGCAGTTAGGGCGTCAATGTCCGGAAGCGCATCCTCGTCGAGCACAATTTTCAGTTGCGCACCGATAACTGTCTCATCCCCCATCGCCCGTAGTTTAAGCGGGCGTGCCGTCTCACGCAGGCGCTCTACTTGCGCCACATCGTTGGTATAGGTTGTGTCGGTAACACCTGTGATACCGAAGCTCAGAAGTTCGTCCACAACAGGAGACAGATCCAACGACCCTGCCTTACGGAGCATGGCATCCATGCGATAAAGGCGGCCTGTAGGCCTGCCCTGTTTGTCTAACTCAACACCTTCACCCCAGGCGGGTGAAACACCGTATTCATCCAGCGCGGCCGAATTCATGACCCATAGTTTGCCGGATCTGTGTTGCAGCCGAACCGGAATATCGCTCCGTATCTGGTCCAGGCGATGACGATCGAACGTTCCAACCACGCTTTCATCCAGACCTGTGCCACGCAGTTCTGAACCGACGAATGAGACGAGCAGGTCATTGAGTTTTTGTTCGTCACCAACACGGGTCGGGCTCACGTCAACCGAACGACGGGCGGCCGCGAGCGCCGCGAGATGGATATGGTGATCATGCAACCCCGGCAGGAGCGTTCGTCTCTCAGCTTCGATGATCTCGACGCCGTTCTCCGGGTCAAGAGTACCTACTGCACGTACGGTTTTATCGAACAGGACGTCGGTACGCTGCCCTCCAACAAGGGCGTTTTTGATTAGCGTTGCGCGCACATCTGAATCGCGGTTTACTCAAAGGATGTCGGAGTTAATCAGCTTCAAGCAGTACTTGGCAATTCTCTCGGAGGCCTCACTACGCGAGGCGTTCAGTCCTGTGGCGGGCGATGACTACCTCTGCGTGGACATATCCGACGTTGATGACCAGACGATGCTCAACCTGTCCCTGCCGCCCTGTCCGGTGATAGGGGTGCGCGACACCTTCCTGCCACAACCGATGGTAGATCTGGTGGTCCCCAGCAGCGGGATTGAAGAAGTGATTGCTCGCATTCGGGCTCAACCGATTGCATCCGCAACGCTCGTCCAGCTGCTGCGTCACAACGCCCACGCATCCATTGCGGATGGCCTGTTTGCCGAATCACTGGCGTATTCGACCCTACAGCACAGCACGGGGTTCGAGATCTGGCTGGAAGGTCGAACTGAGTCGGTACGCTCCGACGAGCCTACCGACACCCCGCCCCTCCTTGTAGAGCAGGACGGGACAACCCTGGTGCTGACCTTCAACCGACCCACCGTACACAACGCCTACAACATGGCTCTGAAAGACGATTTGTGTGCCGCGCTCCATGCAGCCGCCGCGCAAACGGACCTGCATGAAGTTAGGCTGACGGGCAATGGTCCATCATTCTGTGCAGGAGGTGATTTAACCGAGTTTGGCCGTGCTCGTGATGCCGGTACCGCGCATCTGAGTCGAGTGACTCGCAGTGCGGGTTTCCTGCTTTCGGATCTCACCCAGCACACCGTGTGTCATCTGCATGGTGCATGTATTGGTGCAGGCATTGAGATACCTGCTTTTGCTGATCGATTGATTGCCGAAGAAGAGAGCTTCTTTCAGCTGCCGGAAATAGGTTTTGGTCTGGTACCGGGCGCCGGGGGCACGGTGAGTGTCACAAGGAGAATCGGTCGCCACCGCACCGCTCAGATGGCGATCACCGGCGAGCGCGTGGATGCCCCCAAGGCGCTGGCCTGGGGGCTGATCGACACTGTGGCCTAGTCCTGGGTTCCCGACAGTTCGGCTTTGACTACCCGGCGCAGTAGCTTACCTGTCTCGTTGTAGGGCAGTTCATCCCAAACCTGCACCAACTGCGGTACCCGTGAGGAACGCATGTGTTCACGGACAAAATCCTGCAACGCTTCAATATTGATAGTCTCGCCCGGCTTCGCGACCACGGCGGCAGCCACACCTTCGCCCCACTGCTCATCTGGAATGCCGACCACGGCAGCGTCTCTTACTGTGGGATGCGCCAGGAGCACGTCTTCGATTTCTCCGGGCGATAGATTTTCACCGCCACGCACGATCACATCATCGGCGCGACCTTCGAGGAATAGATACCCCTCTGTATCCATGCTGCCTGCGTCCCTGGTAGGGAACCAGCCGTCAGCATCTGTGACAGAGCCGCGGTCTTCGTACTCGCCAGAAACTTGTTCACCGCGCACGTAGATTTCACCACGCTCTCCGGCACCAAGCACGTTACCTTCATCATCGCGTATCTCAATTTCCACGCCCGGCAGCGCCTGGCCCACGGAAACAAGACGCCGACGAACGGCTTCATCATCACTCTCCATCGCAGCCCGATGATCATCGGGGCCTAACAGCGTGACGGTCGACGAGGTTTCTGTCAGACCGTAGGCATTGGAGAAGTTTGTTTCTGGAAAGAGCTGCATCGCCTTCTCGATGACAGATAGAGGCATTTTGCCGCCGCCGTACGACAGGTTCTTAAGGTGCGGCATACCCGCATCTGCAGCCCCGGCTTCCTCAAGCGTTTCCACAATTCGCGCAAGCATGGTTGGCACCACCATCGCCGTGGTGATCTGATGTTTGCGCACAAGTTCAATCCAGGCTTCAGCAGTAAAGTTCGGCAACTGGACAACATGACGACCCGAGTAGACGGAGCTCAATATCGCCGCAATACCGGCGATGTGATACGGAGGCACACAGACAAGCGATGCGTCGCCTTCCTCAGCACCGGCAAATTCCACCGAGCTGAGAATGTAGGAGACGAGGTTTTTGTGTCGTAACACGGCAGCTTTGGGGATACCCGTTGTGCCACTGGTAAAAAGCAGAACCGCAACTTCATCCGGATCCATACCCCATTCGGCAACCGCATTGTGAGTGTGATTTGAACCGTCTAAAAAGTCTGCCATCTGCGTTGCATGAACACCTTCAACGCCAGCCAGGCCACCCACACGTTTCGGTTCGGTGACCAGGTACGCAGGCGTCACCCGCTTCAGCAGGGCCTCGATTTCTTCATCCGTAAGACGATAGTTGAGCGGAACATAGGGCACACCCGCCGCCGCACCTGTAAAGAGTGCAAGTGGCGTACCCAGGCCAGATATATCCAGCTTTACCAGTCGCGACGCACCACTGGCTTGAACCGTAGCCGCACGCAGCTTGGCCGCTTCAAAAAGCTCTGCATACGTAAACGACTGACCTGTACTCCCATCAGTAAAAGCGGGCCGATCAGGAAACGCGCCACTGGCCATCTCCAACAGCATCATGATGTTCATACAACTACCTCCTTCCTCCGGACCGCGCATTCTATTGGGAAAGGGGGCGATTATAAAGCTGAGTGGATTGCTTGAATTATGTGGGCTGAGTCAGACCCCGGGCACTTCATCCAAGCGAATTAATCGATGTTTCCGCCACCCTTTTGCCAGCAGCCACGTAGTGGCAACTGGCAAAAGGGTGCTTGTAGATGGTGGACCCACCGCATCCCTCCAGCCATCAAAAAACGGTCCTGAACTCCAATGATCCATTTCAACCGGTGGCCGCTTTCCATGGCATTGAACGTAGTGCTTTCTGGTGTTCAGGAGCACATATGCCAGTGCATTTCTTACTTCTTTCGGCGTTTTCAGCGTCCTAACGTGATATCTGCCTTCTAGTACCTTGCCAGAGCGGTTGAACACCCGATTCACAGCCCGTGCAAACCGCGCTGAGAAGCTTTTCATGCCATTGGCGAGCGTTGTTTTGTCCTTTGCTTCTACCAAACAGTGCACATGATTGGTCTGTAGGGAGTAGTGCACGATCCGAAAGCCTGCTCTTGAGGCTGAGCCAGCCAATACTTGATAGAACGCCCTATTGAACTTGGGTGTACGTAACTTAGGGATACCTTCTCTAACTCGAATGGTCACGTGAAGTGGATGACGAGAGGCAAATGCATCGCGTTTGATGTGATGAATGATCCTTCTGGCCGCGACGCGTGGTCGACCTGCACCTTCCTGGCGCCCGCCAAACTTTCTCTTTATTGGTAAGTCGAGTTTAAGTTGGCTTTTAATAACAATCATGCGCACATGAATACTGCTATGTTATGCGTTTGTCAATAAGAAAGACTCCCTAAACAGCTACAGTTTCGATAAAAAAGAGTTAGGCTGCGGGGCCGGGGGTCGGCTGCGCTCCGCCTAAAGGGCTCCGCCGCCCCCGGCGTAGCCCGACAACCACCCACAGAAAACTAGAGTTGTGAAGTCATCCACATAACCCCACCCCGTTTGCCACACGATAGCCGGAACGAGAAAGCTAAAGCCCCACCGCGATCCAACCCCACCCTCCCTAACCAACCCCTCACCAAACCCCACAACACACCCCCAACACCCCCCACAAACAAACTTGTTAAATCTCACCCCCACCCCCACATCCACCTGTTCAACCCCCTCCTCTGCCACTAAACTGCTTTAATGGACTTAATCAATTTCGACACGCTCCTGGATTGGGGTGTGCCCTTCTTTGCAACCTTCCTCGGCGCCGGGATCAGTTTCTGGCTGGTCGGGAGAGCATTTGCAGAGCAGCCATCAAAGCGTCTTTATCGACAGCTGATCCAAGTGGCGCTGGTTGTCGCGCTCATGATCGTCCTCGTACTGGTCATGCCCTTTAACGTCGAAACACGTGGTCAACTACTCTCTCTGTTCGGCCTCGTTTTGACCGCCGTAATCGCGCTGTCCTCCACCACCTTTGTCAGCAACGCCATGGCGGGTGTCACGCTGAAAGTCATCGGCAGCTTCCACACCGGCGACTTCATCCGCGTCGCTGACCACTTTGGCCGGGTCACAACAAAAACACTGTTACACACGGAAATCCAAAGCGAGGATCGCGACACAATTACGTTGCCAAACCTGTTTGTGATTACCAACCCTGTCAAGGTGGTCGACCAGACAGGCACACTCATCAGTGCGGACGTCACGATCGGTTATGACGTTGATCGAAATCGAGTCAGGGATTGTCTGCTGGATGCAGCGGAAGCAGCAGGACTGACGGATCCGTTTACACAAATTCTGGAGCTGGGAAATTTTTCTGTGAGCTATCGCGTCACCGGATTTCTAAGTGACGTCAGTAAAATCGTCAGCAAACGTACTGAACTGCGCGCACAGATGTTGGACTCGTTGCATACGGATGGTATCGAAATTATGACGCCATCCGTGATGGATCAGAGGCCCATAGAGCCCGGTAAGCCCGTACTGCCTAACCACGAAAACCACGGTCATCTTGTCGGTATCCCCCCCGCTTATCCATCGGGCAAGGCAGAACAGCTGATGTTCGACAAGGCGGAACTGGCTACTCGCATCGAACGGTTTCGCGGACAAATCACATCGCTCGAAGAGGAGATCAAGGAACTGGAAAAAGATGAAGAGGAAAACGCACTCGACATCGCCTGGCGCAGCCATCAGGTTTCAGCCCTCAAAGACTTCGTAAAGCGGGTCGAAACCGATGAGTGACGTCTTCCCGCAAATCCCCAACTATCACGCTTTAGCAACCCTGCTGCTTACAGGCGCGGCCTTGTACATCTTCAGTCGCGAAAAATGGATGCTGGAGATCACCTCGCTGGGCATCCTCGTTGTTCTGGCAGTTGGGTTCGCGCTGTTTCCTTATCAGACCTTCGATCCCACCGACCTGTTTCTCGGGTTCGCTCATGAGGCGCTGATCGCCGTCTGCGCACTCATGGTGTTGGGACAGGGCCTGGTGCGCACCGGTGCGCTGGAGCCCGTGGGTCGTGCCCTCGGCGCACTCTGGGGGAAAGCACCGTTCTTATCTTTCCTTGCCACGCTTATCGTCGGGGCCATTCTCAGCGCCTTCGTCAACAACACCCCAATTGTTGTGCTGCTTCTACCCATCCTGATCAGTGTCTGCCTGCGCAATAAATCGTCACCATCAAAAGTGTTGATGCCCATGGGTTTCGCCACCCTTGTGGGCGGCATGGCCACCACCATCGGTACATCAACCAATCTCCTGGTTGTCAGCGTCGCTCAAGATCTGGGGATGGAAAAATTCACCTTGTTCCATTTTGTCGAGCCAGCTGCCATCGCCGGTGTCGTTGCGATCTTCTATCTATGGGTCATCGCTCCCCGCCTCTTACCCGCACGAGACAGCGGCATGTCTGATCTTTCACCCAGGCTCTTTGATGCACGGCTCTTACTTGGCGAACAATCTCCTGCCATCGGCAAATCTCTCGGTGAAGCCATACAACTCACCGGCGGGGACATGAACGTCGTACGCGTAAGACGGGGCGAAACCGCAGTGATGCCGCTTCCAGACGTAGAGCTGAGGGTTGGTGACCGCCTGCGTGTGAAGGATACCCCGCAAAACCTGAAACGCTTCGAAGAGTCGCTGAAAGCGGAAATGTACAGCGGCGATACGCGTGTTGATGAAGAACACCCGCTCACCGCCGAGAATCAGACGCTTGCTGAAGTTGCCGTTGTTCAAGGCTCGGGGCTCGATCGTGCAAACCTGTCCTATAACCGATTTCTGGAGCGTTACCAGCTTGCAGTACTTGCACTCCACCGAGCGGGCAAAGACATATGGCGCGCAAAGGAAGAAATCTGGGAGGTGATTCTGCAACCAGGGGATGTGCTTCTCGTCCAGGGTCCAAGAGAACAATTACGCCGCCTGAAGCAATCAACAGAGTTTCTCGTCCTCGACTCGACCGTGGAACTCCCAACAACAAAGAAAGCCAACCTGGCACTCGGCATTCTGGCGACTGTGATCGCCTTTGCGGCACTCGGCATCATGCCCATTGCCATCGCCGCCATCGCAGGATGCGCCGTGATGCTCTTAACCCGTTGCCTCAGTATCGGCGATGCAATCCGCTCTATCAGTCCGTCCGTCTACTTTGTGGTGGCAGCCAGCCTTGCACTGGGGATGGCGTTGAACGCGACCGGGGCAACGCAATATCTGACCGATGTTTTCCTGTTCGCAACCAAGGATTCCGGACCTGTTGTAGCGCTCGCAGCGCTCATGGCACTGCTGGCCATTCTGACCAACGTGGTCTCCAACAATGCCGCTGCGGTCATCGGCACACCCATTGCGATAGGCATCGCAAATGCTCTGCAGGTCCCTGCAGAACCGTTTGTACTTGCGGTGCTGTTTGGCGCAAACATGAGCTATGCCACGCCCATGGCCTACAAGACCAATCTGCTGGTGATGAGCGCTGGTAACTACACGTTTGCCGAGTTCGTGAAAGTTGGCCTGCCGCTGACCATCCTCATGTGGATCACGCTGTCCTGGATTCTTTCAGTTATGTATCTTGGTGTGTAACCCACAACCCGGCGCCGTGACCAACCAAGTGCTAAAAAGCTTAATCCTCGCAATAGTCTTCTCACCGGTTGTCGCCTACAGCGCGGCAACCACCGAGCGCCCAAACATCCTGCTTCTGGTTGCAGAAGATCTCAGCCCTAGAATCGGCGCCTATGGCGACGCTGTAGCACGCACGCCAAATCTTGATGAACTCGCCAAACGCGCAACCCGCTATACGCGCGCGTTTACCACCGCCGGGGTGTGCGCGCCCAGTCGTGCCGCGTTGATTACGGGACAGCACCAGATCAGCTTTGGCGGCCATCACATGCGAACCTCCACGGGCCCACTCGGGGAGTTCTACGCCCAGCCCGCCTCAGAGGTGCGCGCGTTTCCCGAACTTCTGCGACAGCATGGTTACTTCACTTTCACCGACCGCAAGCTGGACTACCAGTTCAGCGGTATCCTCGCGCACTCAGGTCCCTTCAGTATCTGGGATGCAGAAAACGCTTCTGATACCGCGTGGCGCGACCGCGATCCCGATCAACCTTTCTTTGGCTTGATCAACTTCTTCGAAACCCACGAAAGCGGCGTGATGCGTCCGACCGGACCTGCCAACTCAGAAGTACATGCGCGGACACAAGCCATGCGCGCTCAACTGGTCGCGGCTGAAGTCACCCCACCCGAAGATGTGGTTGTACCACCGTATTATCCCGACACTGAAACCGTGCGATCAGACATCGCCAGGCACTACAACAATGTGCATAAGATGGACGAACGGGTTGGCGCGATCCTGGCTGCTCTGGAAGCCGATGGTCTGCGTGACTCCACCATCATCATCTGGACATCAGACCATGGCGATGGTTTGCCTAGAGCTAAGCGCGAACTGTACGACTCAGGTCTGCATGTGCCGATGCTGGTCGCTCGCCCGGAGCATCCGAACTCTGATGTTGATGATCGCCTGGTAAGTTTTGTCGACCTTGCGCCTACCATATTGCGTTGGGCGGGGATCGACCCGCCAAGCTACCATCACGGGCAACCCATCGATGCGAATGAACGCCGCTATATTTATGCGTCGCGCGACCGTATCGATGAAATCGCCGATCGTCAAAGAGCGGTGCGTGACGTCCGCTACAAGTACATTCGCAGCTACTACCCCGAGCTCCCTGGCGGTCATAAACTCGCCTATCGAGACAACCTGGATATGGTGCGCGAGATGCGCAGTCGACATCATTCAGGCGAACTCAATCCAGCACAAAACAAGTGGTTCGAAGCCAATGGTGCAGAACAACTTTATGATCTTAAGCTTGATCCACATGAGCTGATCAACCTCACACAGGTCGAAGACTACGCACCTATCCGCAAGCGCTTAAGCAGGGCCCTCGATCGCTTCCTGGATACGCGCGGTGATCTGGGCAACACGCCAGAGGCGAAACTCAAAGCACAGTGGACCAACCAGGGCGAGGTACCAACAACCGCTCCGCCTGTCGCCACGGTCAAAAACGGGAGCGTGCATCTACATCATCCCGCCGGGGCTTCTATTGGTTACCGGACCAGTCCAGACGGAAGATGGCGCCTTTACACCACGCCTTTAACTTTGAGCCAGGGTGCATCTGTGGAGGCAAAAGCCGTCCGCTATGGATGGCGTGAAAGCAGCATTGTGGTCACCAACCTCTAGTTTTTGGCCCTTCTTTCCCAACTTCTGCGTCTATCTTTCATATTACTGTCGTCTAAATGACAGACTATACGTGGCGAACCCCTAGTATGGGGGGTGTTACAGATAGCAGAACTGATGCAACTCTTGCCTTGAGGGATATGGAAGCTACAAAGAGGCAAATACGGGAAACAAAAATGGGGTTTATGGAAAGGGTGCGGCTCTGGGCCGCAGGGAACAAAAAGGACGCAAAAGGAAGCCGCTCACGCAACAGGACTCGCCGCGGCAGTGGCGCAAGTTCAAGACCAGCGCCACAACACCCATGGCGATCGGTTTCCATTAAGAGCACGAGTATGACGCCGTGCGCAGCCGCGCAGCGCATCGAAAACCAGAAGTTTCTCGCAGCCCACGCGCCTGAGTTACCGCTCGGTGGTTGTGATACCCCCCAACAATGCCGTTGCCGATATAAATACCACGCCGACCGTCGCACCGACGTCAGGCGTGATACAGATCACGGTCTCCCCGACGGTCCGTTCCCAGGCGAAAACAGGCGCTATCGCAAAGACCGACGCAAGCGCACTCAAGCACGCGCGCTCGCGAGCTAGTCGTCCAGCCGCACTATTTCCGGCGGCGCACCCGTGCTGCCTTTGGTAACGCCTGTCACCCTGGCATTCCTGCCTGACGAGCGAGGGAACCGTTTACTCAACTCCGGGCCCGCAGCCGTCAGACCACCGTCTACAACGATGTGTTCGCCGGTCACAAAACGCGCGTCATCTGTCGCAAGAAAGAGTGCAGCGCCCGCTATATGTTCTCCGTCTCCATATTCCGGCCACGGCTGAGAGCCTGCAAACCGCTCACGTGTTTGTTCCAGCCGATCTCCAGCGGCCAGTGGGGTTGCGATAAAACCAGGGCAGATCGCGTTCACTCGAATTTTGTGTTCAGCAAGCTCTACGGCACCCGCCTTCGTCAAACTGATCACGGCGGCTTTAGCCGCTGAATAGATCATCGGTCCCGCATCACCACTCAGTCCAGCAATTGATGCTGTATTGATGATCGAACCACCACGACCCTGATCGATCAGCACCCGAGCCGCATGTTTCATTCCGAGAAATACACCCTTCGCCAGGACGTCCATTGTGTAATCCCAGGATTCAACCGTGGTATCGGTAAGAGGTCCCACGGCGCCACCAACACCTGCGTTGTTAAATACGATATCCAAACCACCGAACTCATCCACAGCGCACTTGATCATCGCAGCGATATCACCTTCGTCTGCGACATCGGTCTTTACAAATCGCACGGCATCGCCATGTCCGGCAACTTCGGCCTCCGCCAACGTTTCCGCACCGGTTTCGGCATTAAAGTCGGCCACCACCACCTGCGCACCTTCAGCGAGAAAGCGGTGTACAGTCGCTCGACCCATACCACTGGCGCCGCCCGTTATCACCGCAACTCTATCTATTAACCTCATCCAAATTTCCCTTCTTCTCTATCTCTCCGAACTAGTGTTGTACCACATGTCCACCATCGACGTTGTACGCCTGCCCTGTAATCCAGCTGCCTTGTTCGCTACACAAAAACGCGGTCATATAGGCGATGTCTTCGCCGAGGCCTGCACGGCCCAGCGGAATCGATCGCAACATGTTCTGCCAGGCATCCCCGCGGCCGATTTCATCCATTCTATAAGTGTCGATCACCCCCGGGCAGATGGCATTGACCCGCACGCCGTGACGCCCCACTTCCTGCGCCATGGACGCAGACAGCGCTTGAATGCCAGCTTTGCTCGCTGCATAGGCTGCTGTATTTGGCGGGAGTATTTTCCCGGCGATGGAAGAGATATTGATAATCGCCCCACCTTCCCCCTGTTCAATCAAGGCTTTGCCGAACGCGCGAGACATGTAAAACGTGCCATTCAGATTGACATTCATCACCTTGTGCCAGTCCTCTATCGCAAGATCCACAACCGGCACCCGGTCTGAACCGCGGGCAGCCCCGGCGTTATTGACGACAAAGTCGACCCGTCCGAAACGTTCCTGTGTAGCAGCCACCAGCTCGTCTACCGCAGCCGGATCCGCGACATTGCTCACCACTTCCAGTGCCTCGCCACCAACTTCCCGCACTTCATCGGCTACGGAAGCAATATCACGCCAACCCGCGCTCTGTTCATCTTCCGGGTACGCCTCCGGTGCTCGTCCTGTGCCGGTGAGCACAATATTGCAACCCGCTCTGGCGAGTTCCACGGCAATGGGGCGTCCTATGCTCCGCATCCGTCCTGCCCCGGTCACAACGGCCACTTTTCCATCCAAACCGGTTAAACCCAATCCCGCCATAGTCACGCCCCCTCAATCGGCCAGTGCAAAGAAAGTAACTAGGCTACCAGTGCAAGTAGCAAAACCGGAGAAAATTGTTAAGGTATAAGCCTGGTCTTAAGGGGGAGGACCTATGCACCACGTAAAAGACCTTCTGGAATCGGCGACTAGAGCGCCTGTCTGGATAGAACCTCTGGCGTCCGTTTATGACGCGTTGAAGCTGATGAACGATGAAAATATCGGCGCCCTCCTGGTACAGATCGATGGATACCTGGTGGGTATCGTTTCCGAACGGGACTACGTTCGAAAGGTGATATTGAACACACATAGCTCTAAAACAACGAGAGTGTCAGAGATCATGACCCAGGACCCGATAACGGTCGGAGTTGACGATACTGTGGTCCACTGTATTGCGCTCATGAAGAAACACCACGTGCGTCATTTACCCGTGGTTACCGAAGGTAAAGCCGTAGGCATCATTTCTCTTCGCGATCTGTTCCTGGACGTGATTCACGAGAAGTTTGAAGAGCATCAAATAGCCATCGAATAGCGGGAATCAAAATATGATAGACGTTCACTACTGGCCCACACCGAACGGCTGGAAGGTCACGATCATGCTCGAAGAGTGCGGCCTGGAGTACAAGCTGATACCCGTCGACATCGGCGGTGGTGACCAATTCAGTGCGGACTTTCTCGCCATCAGCCCGAATAACCGTATGCCTGCAATTGTTGACCACGATCCTCTGGGTGGCGGTGCGCCCATCGCGATCTTCGAGTCCGGTGCGATCCTGGAATATCTGGCGGAAAAAACCGGCAGGTTTTTACCATCTGATCCCGCCGGAAAATACCGCATCCTGCAGTGGGTTCATTGGCAGATGGCAAACCTCGGACCCATGATGGGTAACGCCAACCATTTCAAAAACTACGGCAAAAACATCGCGGATGATCCGGCTCAGCTGGAGTACGGAACCAAACGATTTGTCGGCGAGGTAGATCGTCTGAGTGGCGTGATGGATGCACAACTCTCAGTGAACCAATTCCTGGCCGGTGACGAGTACACCATTGCGGACATCATTACCTGGCCTTGGGCATTTCTTATCGGACGGTTGATTGATGAGTCCATGTGGGAAAAATTCCCCAATCTGAAAAGGTGGGTTGATGAGGTGGGCGAACGCCCGCTCGTGTACAAGGGGCGCAAAGCGGGTGCCGATCTCGGCAAACGCGAACTCACCGAAGCAGAGGAAAAGGCGCGGCGGGAACTCCTGTTTAACCAGACCAATGACAAAGTCCGCGCGGCTCGTGAAGCGGCAGTCCAGGCGACGCGCTCCTAACTGGCAGCAGCTTCCCTGCCCCTGACCTCTACACTTAACCCCTACCCCTATCCTCTACCTAAGGTATAGAACTCGTCATTGGGGCGGATGGAGGCCAGGTTTGCCAATCGATTGCTCATGGCAAAAAAGGAAGCGATGGCGCCGATGTCCCAGATTTCGTCGTCCGTAAAACCTTTGTTTCGCATCGCTTCGACTGTCTCGTTTTCAATCTCAGCACTCGCCAGCGCTACCTGCATCGCAAAGTCCAGAATAGCGCGTTCGCGTTCACTGAGATCCGCTTTCAAGTAGTTCACCGCTACCTGATCGGCAATCAATGGGTTCTTCGCGCGAATTCTCAAAATGGCGCCGTGGGCAATGACACAGTAATGACACTGATTAGCGGCAGATGTTGCCACCACGATCATTTCCCGCTCTGCCTTTGACAACCCTTCCGCTTTGTCCATCAGGGCATCATGGTGGGCAAAAAATGCCCGCCACTCATCAGGTCTGTGAGCTAGAGCGAGAAACACGTTCGGTATGAAGCCGCTCTTCTCCTGGACCTCTACAATTTTTGCGCGAATATCCTCGGGAATTTCCTCGAGCTCGGGCACACGAAAACGGCTGACTTCGGTCACGGCTTACTCCTCAAGACTGACGTCTTTGCCCAGAAACTCTGCAAACGGGTAACCCCCCATGTTCATCTGCTTGCCAATCTCAACTGCATCACCCACGGGTACGTTGTGATGTTTGACCAGGTAAGCAGCCCACATGTGTGATGCTCGCCAGGCGACGGTACAGTGTAAGAGAACATTGCCATCAGCTTCCTCAAGCGCAGTTCGAAACGCGTCCAACCCGTCCGGAGAGTATGGCGTGTCGGGACCGCCCAGCGGAATGTGCACATACTCCATACCAAGCGCTTCCACCTCGGCTTTTTCGTCATAGGGCACAACGTTGCGGTTATCCATTTCAAACGTGGTACGCAGATTGATGACCCGAACGACGCCGCGCTCCTGCATGCGCTTCAGGGCTTCAGCCGTCGGTTGGCCAGCGACAAAAACATTGGGCGCCACCTTCGCAAAAAAATCTTGAAACCCTTCCATCTCCATGCGTTCGGGTTTAGCAAAGGGCTGAATCTTTCCCGGCTCACCGGCCAGCGTAGTTCCAGCCACAATGGCCGTTGATAACAAGCAAACGGATAATAGTCGCAACATAAGCGCAGCTCCTGGGTGTACATGGAAGTAACTACATTCATAATGCTGGGGTCCGTGGTTCAAGTCCACCCGCGCCGACACGATCACAAGGAGATAACCCGTTATGCGATCACCGGCTGCTATCATCTATTTGCTTTTCCTCCTGGGCATCGGCGCCTGCTCTTCCTTTACTGCTGAAAACTCGAGTGGTGCACAGGCAGACATGCCACGCGTTTATGACGTGGATGAGTTTCTGGCGTCTCAACCTGCGGAGTACGGAGAAGTTGTTTCTATTCGCGGTTATCCTTCTACCAGACAGGAGGATTTGCTACCAGACAGGAGGATTTGCACTTGTACGCCGACCGAAAGGCGTACAAAGCCACCGACCACAACCGCTGCCTCAATATTACGTTTGGCACCGTGGAGGGCTTGTTTGAAGAGCGCAAACGTTATCACCGCAAGCGCGTTATCGTGACCGGTGTTTATGCGCCCGTCGACTTTCGGTTCTTCCACACCGGTGGGTGCGACTGCCAAGGACTAACCGTGCAAGATATCGCGAAGTAGCTTGTACGAAATCCTGCCCACGCAGCCTCCATATTTGTGCTACCGTTCGCCTTTGGTCACCCGCCTGTGCGCTGCATAGACAAAATGACCACAGATTAACGCTAGACTGGATATATGCCGAAACCGTCAAAAAATCACCCCTGGAAGCTGGGCATCTCCGGTCCTCTTTCCTACGCCCGCAAATCGACCAGTACGTGGCGTGGTTTTTACCGTCCTCCTGATGAAGCCAGTCCGGTTAGAACATTGAGCGAATCTGAAATAGAGGAGCTCGGTCTGCAGCTTGTTCTTCCCGTGCACGAGATTATGGAGGCGCGGCGCATGTGCCAGGAACACCATCCAGACCGTGGCGGCGACCCGGAAGTTTTCCAGTACTGGAAAGAAAAGCTGGATCGACTGAAACGTCGCGTCCGCAATCGCTGAGACCGCCGTTTAAGTCATCAAGCCCAACGCGGGCAAACCGCTCTCTGGCGAGTAGAAAGTTCGTACGTTGGGCAACACGGTTTCCAGATCCCCGGCACCCAAGCCAAACCAGAGCGCAAGGTCCACAAAGTACTCGTCGACGGAAGTTGTTGGCACATAAACACCCCGCCCTACATCCAGCGGACTTGTCTGCGAGAGCTCAGGATAGGTGCCAAACATCTGACCACCGTTAACCGCCCCACCCATCACCAGGTGGTGGCCGCCCCAACCATGGTCCGATCCTTTCCCGTTTGAAGTGAGCGTGCGCCCAAAATCTGACGTCGTAAAAGTGGTCACGGCATCGAACACACCCAGTTCTGTGAGCGCATCGCGAAATTCAACCAAACCCTGGCTGATGCCCGGCAGCATGTTGCCCTGGTTGTCGAGGACATCGTCATGATGGTCCCAGCCTCCAACCGTCACAAAAAAGGTCTGACGTACCGACCCAAGCGGGTCACGCGCCGCAATCACTCGCGCAATCTGGCGCAGTGCCTGAGAAAAGGGGCCAGGCGAAAATTCCGTTGTAAAAGGTGTGCTCTGGCTTAACCCCGCGACAAAGGTTTCGCGCGCATCGATCGAGCCACTCAATCGCCGCACATATTCGCGTCGTAGAAGGTTGGACTGCGGCAACGCCAGCATGTCGTCGATCATGCGGCGACGAATCGCCCCGAAGGGGTCCTCATCGTCATAGCTGGCTATGCCGGGCACGCCATCGTCGGAGGTATCGATTGCATAGGGTGTGACGACATTGCCGCTTTGGAACACGTTGCTCCCTGACAGCGAGATGTTCATCGAGATCCCGTTCGCCGGATTTGCATCCTGCATGATATCGCCCAGGCGACCACCCCAACCCTGGGCAACCCGCTGGTAAGGCACAGCGGTTTGCCAGGTTTGAATCTGATCCGAATGAGAGAACACCCCAAGGGGTACAGGCGCACCCCCCTCGACGTCCGCGGCAGTAACGTAATCAACAAGCGGACCAACGTTCGCAACAACGGCCAGCTCTCCGGCCGCAAACATCGACTGCACACCCGGCATCCCAGGATGCACACCGTAATTTCGACCATTGTGCTGACCAGCCAGGGGCAGCAGCTCGTTTAACGGATGGGCGAGATCGCTGCGTATCGCTGCGTACTGATCGTATTGGTCCTGATCTGTCGGCACGACCATGTTGTACGAATCGTTGCCACCGGCGAGCAGGATGCACACAAGCGCTTTGTAATCATTAAACGCCATGGCGCTCGCTTGACGAACGTAACCCAGCTGCAGGGCAGTACCAGCAGTTACGCTCCCAGCAAAGCCAAGGGTAGAAGTTGATTTCAAGAATTCTCTACGTTTCATGTCTTACCCCCTATCCGTCTACGGCGTAGTCGGCTGAAGCCAGCAACATATAGATCGCGGTCTGCGTTGCTATGTTCGTATCACTGGTGACTGCAACAACTTCGTTGAACACGTCAACGATGGCGGCGCGCGTCGCCGGTTCCATCTGGCCATGCATAAAAACCAGATCCAGGCGATCCATCAGCGCATCCGGGCTGTCTGCAGCCAGCGTCTGGTATTCCGTGAGATCTATAGTCACTTCGCCAAAGTGGTCTTCTATGTCCATGACAAAATTGCCAAACACGGCAAACCAGATGAGGTTGGTCATGTTCACAACCGTGGAGGCGTCGGTGATCTGAAATTCCGGTCCGACCAAACCTGCTGCCGACAACTCCCCCGCAGGGCTATGACCTGGTTGGTAGAAATTGAACACACTAGGCGATGACAGCGGATGCTGGCGCAGGAAAAACTGTTGAAGATATCCGTTGTTGTAAAACAGACCATCCTCCGCACTCGCGTGCAGCTGCCGCGCCATGCTGATAAAGCGCAGTAGAGGCTCGCGCAGTCTGCCGCTGGAATCTGTTGCGGGTGCCTGGGCTTCCGCGTCGGTGAGAATGGCACGTATCACCGCACGCATATCGCCGCGCACGCCGGTCACATCCCCGTTAAAAGCTGCCGTTACGCGCTCAACGTATTCAGGACTCGGGTTGGACGTGACAAGGCGTTGGATCAGTTGCTTACCGATAAAGGGGCCAACATTGGGGTGATTAAAGAGGTTATCCAGAGCACTTGAGATGTCTTCCAGACCTGTCTGGCCAGCGGGAACCACCACCCCGTTTAACAAGCGCTTTTCCCCAGGCTCATGGAAACTGTCAAACATCTCCATCTCCGTACGGAAGTTGATCGGGCCACCACCAAATTCCGCATCATCGCCACCGTAGGAAAGACCGGTAAAAATCTTGGCCATTTCCTGAATATCACCATTGTCGTATGTGGGGATAGGCTGGCCTTGCGCATCGAGCTGCCAGGAGCCATCCGGATTAAGCTCGAAAAGACCTATTGTGAAGAGCTGCATCACTTCTCTGGCGAAGTTCTCATCCGGAAAGGTGTTGTTCGCAGGATTCGCGCGGGCGTTGTTGATGTGGCTCAGATAAACGCCCATCGAAGGATGCAGCGTCACATCTTCCAGCAACTGACGAAAATTGCCGAAGCTGTTTTCCAACAGCATGTCGTAGTAGGTCGCGGTTGCCGCAGGATACACATTCAGCAACTCGACGTTGTCTGAAATCACAAAGATCTGCGACAGCGCGTATGCAACTTTCTGACGCAGCTCATCGTCAGCCGTCATGGTTCTATTCCACCAGGCATAACGACGAAACTGAACGATGTGCTGGATGTCGTTGTCGACTTCGGGAAGTTCGTCGTTGTTCAGCATTACGAACAACTGATCAACGACCGGCAGATGCCTGGTGACCGGCTTTGCAAACTCGCGATCCAACCAGGTATCTGGTCCCAACTCTGCCACAGCGTAGATTTCGTCGTAGGTCAGACCAAAAGTGGCCTGGCTGCCCAGAAGTGAGGCTGCCGCCAGCTCTGCGCCGGTAGGGGGAGCTGGTGCCGGGGGCGGAGGGGGTGGTGTATTCCCACCTGCATTACCCCCGCCACTGCCGCCGCCTCCGCCGCCGCACGCCGTGAGCACGAACAGCGCAAAAACACCAACCGCCGATCTTATCAGGGGGTTTGCGAACATCTCACCACCTCCGCAAATGTTGCAAGCTTGAGTTTACCCACATTAGTGCATCGACAAGCCGAAAAGATTACTCACCTCCGCTGCCCATATGACTATTGTCACAGAATTGAGGCAAACTCCTTCCTGGGAGATAGTGCAGAAAAGCAGGAGGAAACGTGTCGAGATTCAAAGCAACCCCCGGTTGGCTCACCTTTTGGCCCAAGTTCTGGCTCATGATGTGTTGCAGCGCCGCACCCTCGATCCACGCCGAGGTATTCGCAAACGCAGGCACCGGGCAAATCGACTACACCCAGGCTACACATCAAGCGCAGCTTCAATGCAAAGAACTGGTCGCTCACAGCCAATTCGCGTTTACGGTGGTCTCCGCAACGGTCATCGACAACGGTAGCGAGCCCGCCCACTGTCGCATCGACGGTCTGATACCCACTGAAATACGTTTTGAGGTGAATCTCCCACTGGCTTGGAATGGTCGGCTGTACATGTACGGCAATGGCGGCCTGGCCGGTACGCCCGCCATCGACCCCGGCAAGCAGCTCTCCAGAAATCAGGCTCTCGCGCACAGCTTTGCCACCGCCTATACGGATACCGGTCATGATCGCCGCGTCCATCCTGGAGGTACGTTTGCCCACAACAATTTTCACAAGCTTGTGGACTATGGCTTTCGCGCGGTTCACTTAACCGTGCTCGCGGCAAAAGAACTGGCCAATACGTTCTACAAAACACCCGTAGCCCACAGCTACTGGAACGGCTGTTCCACCGGCGGCAGACAGGCGATGATCAGCGCGCAACGCTTCCCGCAGGACTTTGATGGCATCATCGCGGGTGCACCAGCGGCAGATTATTCCGGACTGAAGTTCTCCCAGGCCTGGCGCGTGGCAGCAATTTCCAAAGCCGGTTTCAATGAGGAAGAAGTTGCGGACCTGGCTGATCGGATCTACGCCAAATGTGACGCTCTGGATGGTATGGAAGACGGCCTGTTGAGCGATCCGCGAATGTGCCAGTTTGATCCTGCGGAAGAGCTACCACGCTGCCGCGGCAAAGATAAAGTCGACTGCTACACAAGCGAAGAAATTGACGCGTTAGTGCGCTATTACGAACCGGTCACGCTGGGTGACAACGAGGTCTACCCCGCTATGCCGGTTGGCAGTGAAGTTCTCGGCAAAGATTATGCGGGCGATACGCGGGTGGGCTGGTTTCCCTGGCTTATCAACGACAAAGGCCCCGTCCTTCTCGACTTGTTGGGCTCAGACTTCTTCCGCTACATGGTCTTCACCAAGGACGATCCGAGCTTCGATTGGACAGAATTCGATTTTCAGGGCCCAGCGCCGGACAACCTTGCCGAGTTTCGCGCGATTGTCGATGCGCTGGATACCGATCTCAGCCGGTTCGAAGCGCGTGGCGGCAAGCTCTTAGGCTATTTCGGCTGGGCGGATCCTGACATCAATCCGCTTACCCTTTTGAGCTACCGCGATGCGGTTGAGGCGCAGCACCCAGAGGTAGACGACTTTTTCCGAGTGTTCATGATGCCCGGCATGTTCCACTGTCGCGGTGGCGCTGGTCCAGATCGCTTTGACGCGATGACCCCACTCATCGATTGGGTTGAAGGTGGTTCAGCCCCTGACAAATTCGACACCTGGCAAGCCGGAGAAGATGGTCAGCGTCTGAACAACAGACCCACCTGCGCACACCCTAAGTGGGCACAAGCTGACCAGGATGGTTTTGTCTGCAAACAATGAACGAATAAATAAGTGCACAAACAAAAAGAAAACATGTGGAGGACTGACATGCTTATCAAGACAATCAACTGGTTCAGAACTATCGTAGTAAGCGCCCTGTTGATCTGGAGTTCAGCGGCAGCGGCTGACGTGTGGGATGAGGTATCTCATCACTACGCGGATAACAACGGCACCAAGATCCATTACGTAGCCATGGGCAAAGGCCCACTCGTTGTCATGATCCACGGCTTTCCTGACTTCTGGTACAGCTGGCGTCACCAGATGGCAGGCTTGGCAGCAGATCACAGGGTGGTCGCAATCGACCAGCGCGGATATAACAAAAGTGATAAGCCGAAAGGGGATGAAAACTATGTCGTCGCAAATCTGGTGAGTGATGTCGCCGCTGTCATCCGTGATCAAGGCGCAGACAGTGCTGTCATTGTCGGTCACGACTGGGGTGGCGTGGTTGCGTGGAACTTTGCTTTTGCGCTGCCCCAGATGACCAACCGGCTTATCGTCCTCAACCTACCGCATCCCAACGGCATGGCCAGGGAGCTGACTCACAACGAAGAACAGCAGCGCAACAGCGACTATGCCCGCAGGTTTCGGGAAGGCAAACCCAGCGACCCGGACATCATGTTCGGCGGACCCATGACCGCGCAGACGCTGGCGGGTTGGGTCAAAGACCCGGTAGTCCGCTCGCGCTACGAAGCCGCCTTTGCCCAGTCGGATTTCGACGCCATGCTCGCCTACTACAAGATGAACTACCCTCAGCCTCTGGAACCCGGCCAGGAAGCCCCCGCAGCCCCCCGGCTGAATATGCCCGTGCTGGTATTCCACGGTCTGAAGGATGTGGCACTGCACTCAGACGGCCTGAACAACACCTGGGATTGGATTGACGCCGATCTGACCATCGTTACCACCCCAAACGCCGGACACTTTGTGCAGGACGATGCCCCGGAGCTGGTCACTTCAACCATGAAATGGTGGCTGGCCGCCCGCCGCGACGATTAGCGCTTTGGCGACCGATCCCATAATATGAATCGGCTTAGACACAGATAAACCTTCTGGGGGGAAGAGAAAATGTCAAAACAAGAGCTGGACCTGGGCACCGACGACTGCCTTGCATATATAGAGGACAGTATTGAGGTCATCACTCTGAATCGGCCGGAAGCTCGTAACGCCATGTCTGGCGGCATGACACAAGGGTTGGCCAAAGCCCTGGAACACGCTGAAACCTCACCTGAGGTCCGTGCGGTTGTGGTCACCGGGGCTGGGGGTGCTTTCTGCGCTGGCGGCGACGTCAAAGGGATGGCCGCAGCTTCCAGCGGCGGCAACGAACGCCCAGCAACAATAGACGAACGCATCGCGGGACAGCGCAGTAATCAGCGCGCCACCGCAGGCCGCATGCACATGATGCCCAAACCGGTTGTGGCCAGTATTCCGGGTCCGGCCGCGGGTGCAGGCCTGGGTCTGGCGCTGGCTGCGGACATGCGCATCATGGCGGATACAGCGTTCATTACCAGCGCGTTCGCGAAAGTTGGTTTCAGCGGCGACTACGGCGGCGCCTACTTTTTGTCCAAACTGGTCGGGCAAGGCAAAGCGCGTGAGATCTATTACCTGTCAGATCGAGTCACCAGCGAGGAGTGCCTCTCCCTCGGCATCGCCAACCAGGTTGTCCCAGCAGCAGAGCTGGAAGCGGCGTCGATTGAACTGGCGAAGCGACTGGCCAGCGGCCCGCCAATTGCGTTCCGCTACATGAAGGAAAACTTCAATCGGGTATCCCAGGGTGCGGGACTCTATGAATTTATGGACGTTGAAGTGAGCCACCATACTCATACCGGTCAGTCCGACGATCATAAGAATGCGGCGCGAGCCTTCGTTGAGAAGACTCAACCGGTATTCGAAGGTAAATAATCAACAACTAAAGCAATCAGCGAGGTTAACAAGCCAATGAAACTAGGCATATTGGGCGGCGGCATCGGCGCGCGCGTCAACATCAACATAGCAGCCATCAAACACGCGGAAGCGTTGGGTTACGATTCAGTGTGGACTGCGGAAGCTTGGGGTGGCGATGCGGTCACGCCAGCTACTTGGATTCTGGCGCAAACTGAGAAGATCAATGTTGGTACCGCGATCATGCAGATGCCAGCCCGCACACCTGCCATGGCTGCGATGACCGCCATGAGCCTGGCGGAACTTTCTGGTGGCCGCTTTATTTGTGGTTTGGGTGCATCCGGACCGCAGGTAGTAGAAGGTTGGCACGGCGTACCCTACGGCAAGCCTATTACACGCCTGAAAGAGTACGTGCAGATCATGAAGAGCATCATCGCACGGGAAGAAAAGGTTTCGTTTGACGGTAAGCTCTACCAAATGCCCTACACCGGCGAGGGCTCAACCGGGCTGGGCAAGCCGCTCAAGAGCATTCTCCACTGCGAAGAAAATGTACCCATCTTTTCAGCGAGCATTACCCCGGCAGGCGTGGCTGCTGCTGCAGAAGTTTGCGATGGCTTTTTCCCAATCTGGATGGACCCCGAAAAATACAGCGTATTCGAGCCTGCGATAGACAAAGGCTTCGCCGCTGCCGGTGACAAAAACCTGACTCAGTTTGAAGTGTCACCGTTTGTCACCGTGGTGATGGGGGACGATGTCGAGCAATGCATGATGCCTATCCGCGCAAACATGGCGCTGTACATCGGCGGCATGGGCGCACGGGATAAGAACTTCTACAACGACTACGCCAAAGCATTGGGCTTCGAAGACGCGGCTGTAGAAATCCAGGATCTTTTCCTGTCAGGGAAAAAAGACGAAGCGGCTCAAGCAGTACCCGCGGAGCTGATCGATGCATGTCACCTGGTCGGTCCAGCGGAGCGCATCAAGGAGCGACTGGCGCGCTGGAAAACAGCGGGTGGCAGCGGCCACGTCGGCGCCATGCTGCTCGGTTGCCAGCAACCAGAGGCATTGGAACTGATTGCGTCCGAGATGCTGTAAACCCCTCATTTCTCATCTTTGCCCGGTCTCATTCTCAGATGCGACCGGGCCCTTCCCTTACTCGACTTGAAGAAATAGTGAACTGGTTCACAGAGACCTGATCACCGACGATTACTATCTTTCTTCGAGGGTCGATGCCCCGATGTCATCACAAGCAGCCAATTCGATGGCTGCGGCGACGGGCGGCGTTGAGTCGGAATAAAGTTTTACAAAGGGAAGTGGAAGATGAGCGACTTACTGGAGCAGTACGAGGAAGAAGATCTGAAGGAACTACTGGAAGAAGGGTTTGATGCAGAGCGTTTTTACAAAGCGCTTTCTAACGCCCTGACTCAGCTGGAGAACTTCGACTCGGAGCAAGCCGCCTGAGCCCGACAAGGCTTAAAGAAAAAACCCCGCCAAGTGCGGGGTTTTTTTATGCATGCTCAGAAACCGTTGAAATCAGTTGTGTAACTCGATGTGCTCACTGACCCACTCAGGGAAGCTCTTCAACTGCTCGTCATTCATACCCAACGCCTGACCCAGCACGGGCCCGGCCAACCCGAAGCCGATCGCAGCGGTTGCCACAAGATAAGCGGCTCGCTGTGCCTCCAGGCGATTATCCACACCGAGTGCAGATTGAGTTTTGTTCAAAAGCTCGCCAAACATTTCCGTAACAGCGGTGACATCGCCTGTGGGGCCGTCACCCTCAACCGCTCGCCATGCAAGCAGTTTTGCGTGGCCGCCCTCAGCCAGCGCATCAAACACACGCCGTGTCAGCTCGCTCGGTGAAACTTGCTCGTCAAATGCTGCGACCAGATCTTGTACAAGATCCAGCGTCATCTTGTCCGCAAGCGCATCCCGCATGCCGCCACTTGAGCCAAAGTGATGTATCAAGGTGGCGTGCGAAATACCGGCTTCCTCGGCGACGCCGGTAATGTTAAGCCCTTCCAGGCCTTCGTCTCGGAGTCTTCGAGCCGCTACTTCAAGGATGATCGCTCGCGCTTCGTCTGCGGTACGTCGCTTTCTAACTGTCAAATTTGTCCTCAGGAGGATGCTTTTTATTATTTAGGGTCACATTCTAGCAAATTTCTTATTGACATTGATGTTAATAGCTCTATTATCAACATCAATGTCAATAAGAGCTGGTCAAGGAGCCCGAATGCCCCGTCAACGTATGCAACCACTTGTCGCCTTACGTGCCTTGAAGCGACTCATCGCTGACCCTGAGCAAACCCAGGAAGTATTTACCGTCATCCGCGCCCTCTCCGGCCCCGCACTGGAGAATGGCTTTGCTCGTTTTCAGAAAACAGAGGTCGGCCAGCGTGTGCTGGAAGAAGAGATAGATCTTCTCGATACGTTGCTTGATCGCGACTCGCTCAGCAAGCTGCCTGCCGACAGCCTCGGACGTCACTACCTGCATTTTGTGACCAGCGAGAACATCACTGCAGACGGACTCGTTGAAGCCAGTGAAGAAGATGGCGAGTTTAAGTACCTGGAAGGCGGCATCGCCCGCTTTGGTATGCGGCAGCGCGATATGCATGATCTCTGGCATACGCTCACCCAGTACGGCCGCGATGAACTCGGCGAGGTTTGCCTGCTTGCGTTTACCTACGCACAGACAAAAAACCGCGGCATCGGTGTGATCTGCCTGACCGGTCTGATGAAACTAAGGCCTTTCTACGGCAATGGTATATTCCGCGCCGTACGCCAGGCCTATCGCGACGGCAAACGCGCATCGTGGCTGCCCGGGCAGGATTGGGAAGCCCTGCTGGCCCAACCCATCGATGAGGTGCGTACGCAGCTCAGAGTCGTTCAGCCGAACGACTACGAACACTTGAGCGCGAGCGTCGCAGCCGCATAATCGCACCTTCAGCTTTGCCCCCCTTACCTTTATCCTCAAGGTTGAGGGGGCCAAATCTAAGCAGGATAGGTGCAGACTACATTTGATTACATCATCGTCGGGGGCGGCACTGCAGGCTGCGTACTGGCGAATCGACTCAGCGCAGACCCGGACAAGACGGTCCTCCTGCTTGAAGCAGGCAAGAAGGACAACTATTTCTGGATCGACATTCCCGTCGGCTATCTGTACACCATTGCAAACCCGCGCACCGACTGGTGTTTTCACACCACCGCGGATCCGGGCCTGAACGGCCGTAGCATCCCCTACGCCCGCGGCAAGGTCCTTGGGGGCTGCTCGTCCATCAACGCGATGATCTACATGCGTGGCCAGGCCAGTGATTACGATCACTGGGCCCAGCTTGGTAACCGGGGCTGGGGCTGGGATGACGTGCTGCCTATATTTAAAGCCTCCGAAAGCTACCAACACGGTGCGGACGAGTTTCACGGCGTGGCTGGTGAACTGCGTGTAGAAGAGCGCCGCGTCAATTGGGAGATTCTCGATGCCTGGCGAGACGCCGCCGAGGCGTGTGGCATACCGAAAATCGAAGAATTCAACCGTGGCGATAATTTCGGGAACGCATATTTTCAGATGAACCAACGCACGGGTAAGCGATGGAGCGCAGTGCGCGCTTTTCTCGACCCGGTCGTTAATCGACCCAACCTGACCGTTCTCACTGAGGCGCACGTCACCGAGTTGATTCTCAACGACAACAACGGACTGACCGCAAAGGGGGTCAAGGTTAAGTTGCCCGGGAGCACGGAAACGTTCCATTCTGACGCTGAGCTCATTCTGGCCGCGGGGGCCATCGCCAGCCCGCAGATCCTGCAACTGGCTGGTATCGGCGACCCAGACCATCTGGCCGGGCTTGATATACCGATTCGACATGACTTACCCGGCGTGGGCGCCAACCTCCATGATCACCTCCAGATCCGCACGGTCTACAAGGTTTCCAACACCGTTACTTTGAACCAGAGAGCAGGCTCTCTATTCGGCAAAGCAAAAATGGGGTTGGAGTACTTCGTCAAGCGTACAGGACCCCTCACCATGCCCCCTTCCCAGTTGGGGGCTTTTGCCAAGAGCGATCCAGGTCAGGTGAGCGCAAACATCGAGTGGCACGTGCAGCCTTTGTCGCTGGAAAAATTTGGCGACCCACTCCATCCGTTCAACGCCATTACGCCGTCCGTGTGCAACTTGCGTCCAACCAGTCGCGGCCATGTAAAGGCGACCAATCAGGACCCGTATTCCCAGCCGGAAATCCACCTGAATTACCTGGGCACTGACGAGGACATATCCGTCGCGCGTGAGTCGCTGAAGTTTACTCGACGCATCATGGCGCAAGAGGCCCTCGCACGGTTTGCGCCTGAGGAGCTGAAACCCGGACCTGCGATCCAAACGGACGAGGAATTGGAATCTGCAGCCCGCGACCTCGGCACGACCATTTTTCATCCAGTTGGCAGCTGCAAAATGGGTTCAGATGCGCAGGCAGTGGTGAGCGACAGACTCCAGGTCCACGGCATCAACAAAATGCGTGTAATCGACGCCAGCGTCATGCCGACCATCACCTCGGGCAACACCAATGCCCCCACAGTGCTTATCGCTGAACGGGGTGCGGCTTTCATAAAAGAAGATCACCACCACAGGAGTTAAGGGCTATGAAATTTGGTCTCTTTGCAACGTTCATGTCGCCACGCGCCGATCGCAATATGATTCGCGACTTTGCTCAAGCGTGCGAGGGCATTGGCCTTGATTCAATCTGGATGGGTGAGCACGTTGTGCTTTTTGATGAAACCGAGTTTCCCTACCCCGGGTCAGCTGACGGCAAAATTCCAGTCCCTGAAGGCGGTGGCATGCTCGACACGGTGGCAACCTTCGGCTATCTGGCGGGCGTAACTGAACGCCTGCGATTTGGCACCGGTATCGCCCTTATTTCACAGCGCAATCCCGTGTACACCGCTAAGGAGTTTGCAACCCTCGACTATCTGACAGAGGGGCGCATCGACTTCGGCATCGGCGTTGGTTGGTGCAAGGAGGAGGTGCTCGCCAGCGGCTATACATGGGAAGACCGGGGGGAGCGCTGCAATGAATTCCTGGCCCTCACCAAGGCCCTGTGGACAGAATCACCCGCCAGTTTCAACGGTAAGCACTTTCAAGTGGAGCCCTGCTACCTGGATCCCAAACCCGTCCAGAAACCCCATGTACCCATTATCGTAGGTGGCAACTCCAAAGCTGCGCTCAAGCGCGCCGCCAAATACGGCGATGGCTGGTACGGCTTCCAGATGAACCCCGAGCAGACGGCACCGGTTGTCGATTCCATAAGCGAATACCTGGTCGCCGAGGGACGCGATCCGCAAGCGTTTCGTTTCATCATTACGCCAGGCAAAGTCACCGATGCCGATATCGCGGCATTTGAGGCGATCGGAGTGGAAGAGCTGGTACTTCACCTGGGCAGCCAGCGCGCTGAAAAAGTCGAGCAGCGTCTGGCTGAAGTGGCGACTCTGATTTCCGCTTAGATACTCAAGGCAGAGCCTGATAGGCCGCAGTGCGCATATCATCCGACAGCGGTAGGGATGCACCCAGAAACTGGGTCATCACCACGCCGCTCATTCTTTCTACCGGGTCTACCCAGAAATAGGTTGTCGCGGCCCCTGCCCAGCCGAACTCGCCTTCGCTGGAGACCGAGTTGGAGGTGCCATCGGGTAGACGTACTCGACCGATCAGCCCCCAACCATAGCCTGCCATTACGTTCGCGCCTATCGCGATAGGCAGGTTGGTCTCTGGTATCCGGTTATCCCGCAACATCTCCAGCATTTTGCGCGACAACAGCACCGTGCCATCTGCGGCTTTGCCGTCGATCAGCATTCTTGCGAAAGCGGCGTAGTCGGAGGTTGTGCTGTAGAGCCCTAAGCCTCCACGCACGAAGGTATCCGGCTTGTTGACCGGATGCATTTCTTCAACATCGAGGGGATCGAGCACTTGCGGTGTGATCTCGAGCGCAGGAAGCCCACCAAGATCGCTCACACCAAACATGGGCATCAGGCGATCCTGTTTCGCTTCCGGAACCGAAAAAGCCGTGTCTTCCATACCCAGCGGGTCGAACAAATACTCTTTCAAGAGCGCTTCTAAACCTCTACCCGTTGCACGTTCGATTACATGCGCCAGCACATCAATCGACACGCTGTAACGCCAACCGGTCCCTGGTTGAAACGCCAGCGGTTGGGCGGCCAGCCGCTCCATCATCGCATCCAGGCTGCATTGCCCGTCATGCGTGATCTTAGCTTCACGATAATACTGGGCAATGTGACAGCCCTGGATAAACTCATAGGTGAAGCCAGCCCGGTGAGTCAGAAGGTCCTCTACGGTAATGGGGCGATTGGCCGGTAAAATTGCACCCTCTGGGGTCACCACCCGCATGGCCGCAAACCGCGGATCAAATTGCGGCAGCATGTCGTACAGACGCAGTAAGCCAGCTTCTACCAGCTGCAGCGCCAGCACCGAAACAATCGGCTTGGTCATCGAAAAGATACGGTAGATTGCACCTTGCGGAATTGCGGCACCATTCCCGTCTGCGCTGCCAGCCTGGCCCTGATCGATGACGTTGCCGTCCACCTGTATCTGCCACTCTATCCCGGCAAACTTCTTCGCTTCGGTATATCGCTTTGCAACTGCAGCGACGCGCTTTGATCGGTTCATCACGACTAGGCTCCTACTGCTTTGGCTGCTGCATAGGATGGTCTTGCGTAACACGCATCCAACCAACGACGCACGTTTGTATGCTGAGAGATATCCAGCTGAACCATATTCAAAAGATCCATGACACCGGCCACGTTCAGGTCTGCAAGCGTAAACTCTGAGCCCAGCAGGTAATCTGCGTTTGCAAGGTGCGCATCCAATACCGCCAGGGGTCGTTGCAGACCTTTTTCAGCCGATGCGGTCACTTTCGGATTACGTTTTTCTGCGGGCGTAAAAAACTTCTGTACCACTATCTGCATCTGCAGAGGCTCAATTTCGCTGATCCCCCAGATGCTCCATTGCCAGGTTTGCGCCTCAGCGGCAGGATCCGCAGGCAGCAGCCCTTCGCCGTAGGTTTTGGCGAGGTACATGTTGATCGCCATGGATTCAAACAGCTTGAGATCACCATCAACCAATGCCGGGATCCGACCATTGGGGTTCACCTGCAGGTATTCCGGCGATTTCGAGTCTTCGCTGAAGGTTGTGCCGACGTGTTCGTATTCACAGCCGATCTCCTCGATCGCCCAGACAGAGCGAAACGCTCGCGAATTTGCTATCCCATACAGGACTGGCTTGGTCATACTCCCTCCTTAACTTGCGTACGGCCAACAAAGCCGGTCATTGTGCCTGATTCTGGCCTAGAATGAGTGTCCTGAATGTCCTGACCGACGCATAAGGCAGACTAAAAATGATGTCGTTACGTACCGTTGCGCTTAACACACTTCTTCTCTCCGCAATTGTTACCTGCCTGGGCTTGAGTCCCCTCGCACAGGCCGAACGTTCCAAAGCAGATCTGGCGCGAGATCAAACCAGCAAACCTTTCCAGGTACTCGAGTTTATGGGCTTGCAACCCGGGGACACCGTGGTTGATCTCTTTGCAGGCAATGGTTACTACAGCGAAGTGTTGTCCGAGGTGGTCGGTGAACAGGGTAAGGTGTACTTGCACAACAACCAGGCGTACCTCGCCTTTGCGAAAGATCTTGGACCCCGCGTGGCGGACAATCGACTGCCGAACGTCGAGGTTTACGTGCGCGAGCTTGAAGACTTCGACATTCGCTCAGAGTCGGTTGATATGGTGCTGATGGTGATGACTTACCACGACGTCTACTTTGAACAAAGCGGTTGGACCGTCACACCGGCGACGCTCTTCCCCACGGTTAAAAGAATATTAAAGCCCGGGGGCACCCTCGCGATTGTCGATCATCATGCAACGCCCGGAACCGCTAAAGCAGCAGTGCAAGTTTTACACCGAATTGATGCGGAGTTTGCTAAAACGGATATCGCAGCGCGCGGCTTCGAATTCACAGGCTCTTCCGAATTGCTGGAAAACCCCGAGGATGATTTCCAAAAGTCGGTTTTTGATCCCCAGGTCAGAGGCAAAACCAGCCGGTTTGTTTACAGATTTATTAAACCGCAATGAAACTTTTTACCTGCTCACCGCGACTATCTGAACAGTTGGCATCAGGAAACTAACTATGAAAACCAAAATTACGGCAATCATCCTGACTCTTATCGCGGGCGTCGCCTATGCGGCTACCGACCGCCAGGATCTGGATGACTTTGATCGAGTGGTCTTTGCACTCCCCTACGAAGTTGACTTTGTCGTCGCAGATGAACCCTTTGTCACGTTCGAAGGCGATGAAGATGCAATCCAGGACATCATCGTGGAACAAAAAGGCGATACGCTGAAACTACGTCGCGAAGAAAAGTGGTTTGGCTGGTCAGACTCGAAAGGTGATGTGGTTGTCACCATCGGCTACCAGGAACTCGAGGCCATCACCATGGCCGGTAGCGGCGACGGCCACGCAGAACTACTCGAAGGTGATGAGCTCAAGTTAAGCATTACCGGATCAGCAAACATCGAAGTCGACAAAGTTGCCGCCAACGAAGTCGATATTTCTATCGCCGGTGCGGGCAACGTCGAGATCCATGACTTGAGCGCAGACAGTATCAGTTCCAAGATCGCCGGCTCTGGCGACATCGAACTCTCCGGTCGAGTTGTGACGCAAAAGATCTCCATCGCTGGCAGCGGCGATCACCAGGCAGGTGAACTCAGAACGCAGGAAACCACTGCAAGTATTCGTGGTTCGGGCGACATCGCTGTCTGGGCTGAAGCCAGGTTGTCCGCCAACGTTGCCGGTTCCGGAGACATCGAATATTACGGCGACCCGGAACTGGAAGAGCGCATCTACGGCTCCGGCGATCTGGTGAGAATCGGCAGCTCACCCTGACACGTTGCGGCGTCATAAGTGGTAACATGCGGACCCAACTGGAACGGTTGGGACGCCTGTTACCCGGCGCATGCGGCTTCTTTTTTATATTCACAGTCTCAGATCTGGCGGTGCTGAGCGTGTCCTCGCAAAACTCGCCAACCACTTCGCAACAGCCGGGCATGACGTAGCCGTCCTCACCCAGGTAAGCCTCGGCGACGATCACTATCCCATCGATGAGAAAGTTACCCGCCTGAGTCTGGACGCGGGCACACCCTCAAAAAATCTTTTCGATGCCATCCTCAACAACCTGCGGCGCTTCACACGTCTGCGCCGCACATTTAAATCTTTTGCACCAGATCACGTCATCGCTTTCATGCCTACAGCCAGCGTGCTGGCGCTGGCCGCGTCCCGAGGGTTGGGCTTCAAGGTAACGGTTTCGGAGCGAGTGCATCCACCCTTTTCAGAGGTGACCTACATTCGGCGCCTGGCCCAGCGCAAACTCTACCCAAAAGCGGATAACGTCGTCGTGCTGGCTCAAGAAAGTGCGGATTGGGTGACAGAACAGTGGGGACTCGAAAACACCCGTATTATCCCGAACAGCGTCAGCCTGCCATTGCCGGAGGCACCCCCCATGGCCAACCCAGGGGACTATGTTCCCGATAACAGCCCGCTTGTGCTGTTCGTCGGGCGCATGGTGCCACAGAAGCAACCGCTTCTCGCTCTGGAGCTTTTTTCAACGCTGACTGAAGACCACCCGGATATGAGGATGATCATGGTGGGGCGTGGTCCGCTTGCAGGACAGGTGGCCAGGCAGATAGAGACGCTCAACCTCACCGACGTTGTCACGCATGTCGAACACATCGGCAATCTCCAGGCTTTCTATGAGCGTGCGGATATTTTCCTCTCCACGTCTTTGTATGAGGGTTCCCCCAATGCTTTGATGGAAGCCATGGCCTGCGGCTGTGCGTGTGTGGCTTTCGACTGTCCGACGGGGCCAAAAGATCTGCTCATCAACGGTGAAAATGGCTTTCTGGTGCCGCTCTCCGATCGAACAGAGTACCGCGAAAGAATGGCGCAGTTGGCTGCGGACGGGGAACTGCGCACGACGCTGGGTGGCGCAGCCAGGGGTATTGTCCACTCGCAGAGTCAGGCCGCTTTTGTGGCTCGCTGGTCTGAAGTGTTGGGTATATAACATGTGTGGAATAGTGGGCATGGTGTGCCACAACGGGCTGGTAGACGTGCGTCGATTGGAAGGGATGCGCGCGCAGCTCCTTCACCGTGGTCCCGATGATCAAGGCATTTGGTCTTCGCAACATATCGGTCTCGCGCATCAACGCCTGTCTGTGCAAGATCTTTCAGCAGCCGGTCACCAGCCTATGTTATCCGCCAGCGGCGAATGGGCGCTGGTATACAACGGTGAAATCTACAACGCGCCAGAGTTACGGGGGGTGTTGCCAGGCAGAACCTGGCGCGGCCATAGCGATACGGAAGCCTTGTTGGAGTACATCGCGGAGTTTGGAGTAGCGGCAGCGGCACGGGCAGCCGTTGGCATGTTCGCTTACGCCGCATACCACCTCCCCTCCAAGGCACTGTACCTGGTACGCGACCGACTGGGCATCAAGCCGCTGTATTACGGATGGGTTGGCGACACCTTGTATTTCGCCTCTGAACTCAAAGCGATTCGCAGTGCCGAAACCACGCTTGCTATCGATCACCGCTCTGTCGCGACGTACCTGCGACTGGGGTACATCCCCAGCCCAGCCACAATCTACGAAGACGTTTTTAAACTGCCGCCTGGGCACATCTTGCGCTTTGACAGCGCCGCCCCGCCTTCGGCTGATGTTCAGGTAGAGCGTTACTGGCGCCTCCAGGACATTGCAATCGACGGTACCGAGCGCGACCCTTCCCAATCCGCGGAAGCTTTGGTCGAGAAGCTGCATGCGCAGCTGAAAGTTGCGGTCAACGATCGTCTGGTCGCAGACGTTTCCGTCGGCTGCTTTTTATCTGGTGGCTACGACTCGAGCCTGGTCGCGGGTCTGATGTGCGAAGTCTCATCGAGTCCCGTACACACCTTTACCATCGGGTTTGAGCAGGCGCGTTTTAACGAAGCGCCCCATGCGGAACGGATCGCCGCTCACCTTGGTACCCGCCATAAAACTCACATCGTTACAGCAGCAGATCTCCTTGGGACCATAGAAGATCTCCCCGGGCTCATCGATGAACCATTTGCGGACGCATCTATATTGCCCACCGCACTATTGGCCAAACTGACCCGCCAGGACGTCACGGTCGCGCTCTCCGGCGACGGCGGCGATGAACTTTTCTGGGGTTATGCTCGCTATCAGCAATGTGCACAGATGTGGGCACGAATTGCCAGGTTACCAGCACGCGCGCGCCGTCCGCTTGCGAGCATGCTCGCCTCGCAGCTGGTACAAACTCCCGGTGCCTGGTTGCAAACCCAGGCAGGCGGCCGCAGCGGCAACATGGCACAGAAATCGGCGACCCTGTCCCACTGGTTGGCTGCAGAGGATTTCCCTGAGTTTTATCAGCGCTATTTGTCCACATGGGTGGATCCGAATGATGTGCTCAAACACTCCTTCGCTTCGAGTGCGTCTGAACACCCAAATGCTTACAACCTGAGAGCCCATTGGTCAGACAAAACGGGGGCAGACAGGGCGGACCTCATCGAACAAATGGCGTGGCGCGACACCGAATGTTATCTGCCCGATAACATCCTGACCAAGGTTGATCGGGCGACGATGGCGTACAGCCTGGAAGCGAGAGTGCCGTTGCTTGACCATCGCGTGGTGGAAATTGCTGCCTCGACGCCCGACAAGCTGAAGCACGATGGTGAAACCTCCAAGGTTGCTCTCAGGCATCTTGCCGAACGCTACCTTCCGCGCGAGCTCTTAGAGCGACCGAAGCAAGGCTTCAGCGCACCCATCGCTCAGTGGCTGCGCGGGCCTTTACAATCCTGGTCTGAAGAACTTTTGAGTCCGGCGGCGTTGACTCAATCTGATCTTTTCAAAGCGGAGAAAGTGCAAAGCCTGCACTCAGAGCACCTCTCTGGCAAAATTGATAACGCAGCGAAGCTCTGGCCGATTCTGGTTGCCCAGTCGTGGTACTTCGGCAGAACATGATAAGTTTTTGATTGATGAATAAGCGCTACCTCACATCTTTGTTAGTGACCGGCCTGCTGTTTACCGCGGGCACTCACGCTGACGTATCAGCCCCGTCAGAGGAGCGCTATGCATATGTTATCGGCGCCTCCGTCTCGCTGGGATTCAACGTCTTCGGCAAAGGCTACTCTCCCCCACTCTTCGCTTTGCAACAGATGGGGTATGAGCGTTCACAGATTGTCAAAGAAACGAAGGTGTCAGGGAGCTTTCGCAACAAGTTCAAATGGCTGAAGCGCAAATTCGAAACCCACCCCCCCAGCATCGTCATGGGGCTCGACCTTTTCCATCATGACCTGCGCCAGAAAAACAGTATTGCGCCGCGTACCTATGCCTACGTGGATGAGATATTGCAGTACTTCGAAGATCAGAACATCCCGTTCATCATCGGCTATACGTGGACGCGCTATGAGAACCGCGCAACCATCGATGAAATGAATGCATATCTCACGGAGCAGCAGGAGAAGTACAAAAACCTGCACCTGTTCCCCGTACCCGACGTTTTTGATGCGCTGTACTTTAAAGACAATACGTACGAGTACGACGTCGGCGGCGTGCAGTTTCAGATGAGCAAACGCCTTGGCCGTAAGCTGCTTTTAGACGTTGTGCACCCAAACGAGCGGGGCGCACGTGTCTTCGCAAACATGCTGCTGGATATCGTCAACAGCTATTCAGATCCCGACTACCCGTACTATCCCGTCGATGACATCGTGGCACTCGCCGACCGCATCAGCGTTCGCGAGCAAGCGCGTTTGGCCAAGCGAGCAGCAAAGCGCCAGGACCGGGCAGCCGAGTAGGCTTCCGGGTTACATCACTCCACAAGGGCCTGATAGGTCAGTACTTTGAACTCACCGCCTAAGCGCGTGCGGTGCGGCAGGCTTTGCACCATAAAAATCCCGATCAGCTCTTCCTCAGGGTCAATCCAGAAGCGGGTGCCTGCAGCGCCACCCCAGTTGTATTCCCCCGCGGATGACACTTCGCCACTTAAGCCGGGATCCAGCACCAGCCCAAAACCAAGCCCAAAACCGGCGCCCTGCCTGTTGAAGCCCATGGGAATATCGCCGAGATGGTTCATGGTCATCAGTTCGATGGTTTTCGGCGAGAGTAGACGCACACCGTCCAGCTCACCGCCGTTCAGCAACATCTGTGCAAAGCGCAGATAATCGCGCGTCGTCGAGACCAGGCCACCACCGCCGCTATGGAACTTGGTGCCCTGCAGATATCGTGTGCTGACAGCGGGCGCCGCTACTTCCAGACCAGGACCGGTCGCACGAGCGAAAAACCCGCCGTTGCCGACCCCCTCAGGCGCATACAATTGGGCCAGCCGATCATGTTTTGCGGCAGGCAGCGTAAAGTAGGTGTCTACCATATCCAGCGGCTCAAATATGCGCGTTCGTAGAAAGTCCCAGAAACTCATGCCGGAAACCGCCTCGACCAGAGCACCTTGAACATCCACAGCCACACTGTAGTGCCACTGCGTCCCCGGCTCGTACTGCAAAGGCAGCTTGCCGAGTTCGGTAACGAAGGTTTGGAGATCCTGAGTGGGGCCCATCAGTCGGGCTTCCCGATAGAGTTTGTCCACCTCGGTGTTGCCAAAAATGCCGTAAGTGAGACCTGCCGTGTGGGTCAGCAAATCGCGGATCGTCGGCTGTCGTCTGGGTTTACGCGTCTGCCCAACCAGACTTTCATCACCCTGGCCCACCCCTCTGCTCTGTGTCCCATCCGAGACCATCCCAGTGCCGCCATCGGCGGTAGAAAGTGCAACCTCCAGATTGGCCATGTCCGGCAGATAACGTCCAACCGGGTCATTCAGAAAAAACCGCCCTTCTTCATAAAGCATCATGACAGCAACTGCCGTGATCGGTTTGGTCATCGAGTAGATGCGGAAGATGGCATCATCCGTCATCGCCGTATCGCCTTCCCGATCGGCAAGCCCGTAGTTCTCCTGATAGACGATCTTGCCGCGCCTTGCGATCAAACCCTGGCCCCCGACCATGGTGCCGTCCTCAACACGAGCGTTCATGAAGCGTGTTACCTCAGCCAGGCGCTCGGACGAAAATCCCTCGCGCTCCGGTTTGACGCTCGAAATTTCCCGCGCGTGGGTGACCCCGGTCAACAGCGCTAACAAAAGTAGAACGCTCAGACGTTCCAGATATCGATGTTTCATGCTCTCTCCTCCAACAGCTTTTCCAGCTGGAAGGCTATTGCAATCTTCCCGGACCCTCAAGGGACGTCTGGCGATTGAACCATTTACCTGCCCCCCTCAGACGCATACCATTCCCCGTCTGATTTTCTACTAGGGGAGCACACATGGCGATTTCAGAATCTTCCACAGAACAACTGCTGGTTGAGCAGGATGGTTTCGTTGTCACGATCACTCTAAACCGACCTGAGCGATTGAATGCGATCAGCCGCGAGATGCTGGATGAACTTTCAGCAAAGATGGTTGAAGCGGACAAAGACCCGGATGTACGTTGCATCGTCCTGACCGGCGCTGGTCGTGGCTTCTGCAGCGGACTCGACCTCATCGATACCAGTGATCGCATGGATTCCAGTGAGGGACGTGGTGGCAGCAACCGCGCGCGGCAGTTATTCGACCTGCGCGACGCACCGATCAACGTCATGTGGCACACCGACACGCCCATCATTTGCGCCATAAACGGTGCTGCGGCCGGTTACGGGATGGACCTGACGCTACTGTGTGATATGCGCATCATGGCTGACAACGCAAAACTTGCGGCCGTCACCGCTAAACGCAACGTTGTGCCGGAGTCCGGCGGCACCTGGCTGCTACCCCGTCTGGTGGGCTGGGCTAAAGCAGCTGAGCTTTACTATCGTGGACGGACGGTCGGCGCGGAAGAAGCCAAAGAGATAGGCATCGTGAATGAAGTGGTACCGAAAGATGAGCTACTGGCCACCGCTCAAGCCTGGGCGCAGGAGGTTGCCGAAAACGCACCCGTCGCTGTCCAGACGACCAAGCGCATGATGCGCATGGGACTTGAGGAGTCATACGACACTGCGGTGGACCACCTCATGGTGCACCTCGCGGGCATGTTCCAAAGCGAAGATTTCCAGGAAGGGCTGAAGGCGTTCATGGAAAAACGTAAACCCAACTTTACGGGTCGCTAAACCCACATCTGAAAGTGCCAGAGCGGGTGCGAGCCACGCACCCGCTGCTTTTTTAAACACCTTTCCTGCCCGGTATTCTCGGCCACAGAGCCGAAAAAACCCTGCAGCACCGCTGTTGGATGTGGCTCCAGCGAGCTGGTTGTGCCGCGCAGCGGAGCACAATCTTGGCTTTGTAATAGTCGGTAACAACTTTTTTACAACTTCCGCTTGCAATCAACATCTGTGTAAGTAAGATGCGCGCCGTCTTCCACTGTTCGCGCGGTGGCAAGCACGGGCGTGGCGTGGTGTTCTCTCCCCTTCCTCCCTATCCACGACACGCCCAATCTTCATTCCCTACAGCTAACCGTTAGCATTTAACGCACTTTTTAGCGTGGCAGCGCCGCTTCGCCGTACGCCTCGCGAATGCGCCTGACAATCGTCGGGTTCATGTGATTGGCTGCATCCTGTTCAGTCCCGAGACCGGTATCCCCTTGATCACGCATCCAAGCTTTCAACTGTTTCTCAAGTTTTGCCTTAACCGCCGAGAACTCGACACGTTCGGCCAGATTTTGCTGCTCCAGCGCATCGTTCTGCAGATCATAAAGTTCGTATTCAGGGCGTTGCAGGTATGCCTCGACCCGCTGTCGAGCATATTCATCTCCCTCTTCCGCCAGCGCCTGCCACGACCGGAATCCGGCGTCTCGCCGCACAACTTCCGTGCGAATGTTGGAATAGCGGTTGTCGGGCGCCAGATTCCATATCAATTTGAAGCGAGCGTCGCGAATGGATCGTATCGGGTAGTCAACACCGTGGATGATGCCTCGGTTGGTATGAACACCATAAACAACATCGCGATGAGTACTGCGCTCGCCTTTGAGCACCGGCAAAAAGCTACGTCCATCGTACCCACCTGACTCAGACCCACCGGCCGCCTCAAGTAGGGTCGGGACGACATCCACATACTGAATGAGCGCATCGGTCTTACTGCCCGGATGGACAATCCCGGGCCACCGCGCGAGAAACGCAGTACGCACCCCGTGGTCATACAGTGTCCACTTGGCAAAGGGCAACGCTGCACCTTGTTCGCTGGTGAATATCACGAGCGTATTGTCAGCTAACTGTGCCCGCTGCAGCGCCTCCATGACTCGGCCAACCTGACCGTCCAGATATTCCACTTCCGCAAAGTAGCCACTCAGTGCCTCACGTGTAGCCGGTGTATCGACAAGATACTCAGGTACATGCAACGTCGCGGGTGGAAATCGCTCGCGGGGTCCCTTGGTCCAGGGTTCATGAGGTTCATTGAACGCCAGGACCAGAGCGAACGGCGCTGAGCGGTCGCGCGTCATGAACGCCTCGGCCGCCGCTAGATCAACATCATCCGGACCACCATCCGCAGCGGGGTTGTGGCCTACCACTTCAAACGGAAAAGCCTCACTGGGTCCGAAATGGGTTTTGCCGGACAAGCCAACACGATAGCCCACCGCGCTGAGGGCGTGGACCATGGATCTTGTCCCCTGGTTAACAACCCCGTGGTTGGGATAGGCCCCGCTCCTGACCGGAAAGAGGCCCGTGTACAGTTGCTGGCGCGTGGGGGCGCACATCGCTGTTGAGGTAAACGCGTGGGTAAATTGCATACCCTCGGCGGCGAGGCTGTCGATGTGGGGCGTGGTCAGGTGGCTGGCGCCATACACCCCAATGTCCGTCCAGGTCAGGTCGTCTGCTAAAAGGATCAGAAGATTCGGCTGCCTACCGGCCAAAACCGGAGTCGGGAGCACAACCCAAACGAGGATGCCTGCGACTATGCAGGTCCGTACGCTAAATAATAGGGTGTGCCACCACTTCCCGTCTGCGTCCCGCACAGAGCCCTCGCAGCTAGTGTCCTGTCTGGTTAATTCGTTGAATTATGATAAGCCCAGAAACGTCAAGAACAAGGCGTTTCCCGCCGCTCATGTCGGGACATTAGCAAGGGGAACAACGCAGTTATTGGCGTTTCTGGGCCACCCGAAGGGCGCATCCCAAGGGCCCTGTGGCTCAGCCCTGAGCGCTGAAGGCTCCGTTGCGGCCCTAGTGAAAGGGCCTGATCCGCAGGATCAGGACCCGACACTGTCCGTCGGACCGCGCCTAGCCACAGGACCCTTGGGACGCGTCATAATTCAACGAATTAACCAGACAGGACACTAGGCACCGTTCATCATCCCAGGCGCGCAAGCTCTTTGGGGGTAATGACCGGGACATCGTCAAAGGCTACTTCACACAGCCTGCGAAAACACAGTTGTTCGTCTATCGCGACCCCGTAAGGGAGTACTTGATCACAAAGGGTCTGGATGTTCTCGTCGCCAGGATTGAGCAGATTGGCGACAGCAGCGAGCGAGCGGGCTTCATCAAACTCACTGCAAATCTGCTGTAAATGAGCGCGACAACCGAAACACAGCGATGCTCTATCCTGGAGGTCCGATGCTGTTGGAAACCAATTCTCGCTGGCAAGTGACTGCAAGTTGCGACGCACTTCATGGGCATCGTGAGTCAATCCAAACTGGCGGTAATGTTCGCCACCTTCACCGCAGACCGGACAAGGAGGTTGATTCGGGTCACGAGAAAGAATTGAAGTCATCACTGTCCGCCAATGTTATTTAGGAAACGCTGGCGCTGAGTGGTAATGGAATTGATTTTTTCAATAGCACGGTTCGCACAAAGCACACCCAGCTGTGTCTCAGCCCATTCCCGTTCCTCCTCTACGTCCGAAAGTTGCATGAGCGCTGTGAGCATGGCGTCCGCATCTGGCCAAGCCTGAGATTCAATGCAGGCAGTAAAGGTTGCGTTGATAAATTCACGCACCAAGGAAAGTTGATGCTGTTCGATCACCTGCGCCGTTTCCGCCTCACAAATCCCTTCTCGCGCCTGCTTCATGAGCAAAAAGATAGGCCGAAAATCTGCGTAACGCAGTCCTTGTTCACGTCGCTGACCGAGGTATTCGGCGGCTATCTGAAAGCGACTATGCGCCAACATGGGCGCAGCGGAGCTGACTAAAGATGTGTCAGTGCGCACCGTCACCAACGCACGATAAGTGAGTTCAAAGTCGCCCTGCTCGTACGCTTCAACACCTTTCGCGTAGTACTCAGCGTCCTCCGCAACAGCCCGCTCTCTGGTAGCCTGCGCCCGCATAGCTGCCATCTCATTGCCTTGTTTCAACATTTCAAGATAACGATCTTTATCTGACAGATCGCCACCGGTGTTGCCTACACCACCAAGTTTCGCCATCAGCGTGCTCCCCTGATTCCCAGCTCACCATCCAACTCAAGCGCGTTGAAAGTAAAGTGCATCTTTTGAATCTTGCCCGCATAGAGCGCCAGGAGCAACTCAGCACAGCGTCTGGAAGATGGTAGTTTCTGTCATCTTTTTTGTTCACTTCGCATCTGGACAAAATGATATTGTTCACTAAAATCGTACAGGTTTTGTATCTGGACAACCCTGCCGTGGAAAATGAAGACCTATACCGTATAGGGACCGTCGCGTCCCTGACTGGAATTTCAGTCGAACGACTGCGCGCCTGGGAGCGCCGGTACGACTTAAGCCCCGCCCACAAGTCGGGCAAAACCCGCTTTTACTCCAAAGATCAGCTTGAACGGCTAAAACTGATCAAGCACCTGATCGACCAGGGACAGCCAATTTCCACCCTCGCTGGGCTCGACCACAACGCGCTCCTTGCACGCATAGAAATCGAAAACCCACCTGTACGCCAACTCGAGGTTGCCCATCAACCCAAAGTAGGTTTGATCGGACCCAACTTGTTGATGCTGGAGCAGCAGGTACGAAGCGGCGACACCCAGGGCAGCCAGATGCGTCTGGACGTTGTTTCACGCTGGGCCAACATGGATGCTTTTACGGCAGAGCAGTTAGCTGCCTCGGACGAGCCCCAGGTGATCGTCTTACAAGCGCCAGTACTCTCACCCCAACCTATTGATTTAATTAAAGATATATACGAGAACGCGCATATTGTCGTCGTTTATCAGTTCGCCTCTTCGACGACCCTTTCCAAACTCGAGGCTGACGGCTTACCGATTCTGAAATGGCCGGTCACCTGGTCGGAAATAGAACATGTCGCCATCTCAGAGATCGGACTGCCCCGCAGGGCAACTCAACGCGTGGCACGCAGATACAGCGACGAGGAACTCATCGCATTGGCCAGCGAACTCAGCGACGACTCACAATGTCCGCAGTACCTGATCGAAGCCATACACCAGTTGAACGCCTTCACGGACTACGCAAGTGATTCCGCACAAACCGCAGATCGACCGCGCCCCTTCGTAAGCTTAAGTTTCGCCGCCAGCCAGTCGCGCGCCTTGCTCGAACAAGCTTTGGATGACCTCATCGACGCCTGGCAAAACTGAGAGCGCAGTACTCGGTCAGAGCTCAACCTATACAATATCTGTACATTTATAAAAAAATTCTAAAAAAGTGTTGACGTACTAATTTTGTACTGTACACTCTTCTTCCACTGAGAACAGATATCTCTAAAAAGTTACAAGGCGTGCTAGCAACTTCGTGCAGTCCTCCCTTTCAAGTGTCCTTCCCCCAGAAGAGAAGTTGCATTCAGTCGGTTCCCTCCGCCTGACACGCCTTTTTTATTTTTCCCCTAAAGTCTCCTGTCCCGCCAACGCCCGTCTATAGCAGCTATACAATCACCGGCGCCAGCTGGTCGGGCAATGCGATACAGGCGCTATCGTGAGACACCCAGACAGGCTACAGTACGGGCGATTCCTGGAAGTACTGCAGCACAAACCTTGGCTAGAAAACTGAACCCAACCATACGCGGCATTAACAAACTCGACGCCACCCGCACTCTCAACCCCATCTTCGCCATCCTGATCATTTTCCTGGCCACCGCCTGTGGCGGCGGTGGTGGTGGCGGTGGCGGAACCAATACCACGCCACCCCCTGCCCCGGCCAATCAGGCACCCGCCGCGCGCTTCAGCCTGTCACCTATGAATGGCACCGCGCCCTTGACGATCGTCGTGGACGCCGCCAGTTCCTTTGATAACGATGGCAACATCGTCAGCTACACGTGGGATTTCGGGGGCACCCAGGCCATCGGCGTTACCGCCAGCCACACCTTTACCCAACCCGGCACGTTTACAGTCACGCTGCAGGTAACGGACGATGACGGCGCAACCGATTCTACAAGCACCAGCATCGAAGCCACCCCCGCTGCCACCAATCAACGCATCGAGGGCACGGTTAACATCCTCTCTTCCACGGCCGTGGACGCTGACGTAAATGACCGCCTGACTGTGGCCAGTTCAAACAATGACTTCGATGCCGCACAAACACTCATCAGCCCGGTTATCGTGGGCGGCTTTGCCAATATCGCAGGAACGGGTGAGACCACGGGTAACCTGTTCGCCAGCGGTGATGCTGGCGATTTCTACCGGCTCAGCCTCACCGGCGGCGAGGTCATCACTCTGAACATCGCCGAGACAAACGCTGATCTGGATCTCCGTTTGTGGGATGACACGCGAACGCTGGTGGACGCCTCCGTCGGTACCTCACCACAGGAAAGTCTCTCCGTCCCGCAGGCGGGCACTTACTTCGTCGAAGTATTTCCCTTCGCCGGTGCGAGCAACTACGTGCTGGTCATCGGTCAAGACGTCAGCACCAACGCTTACCGCCCGCCAAACCGGTTGAGCGACCCGTTTGTGCCGGGGGAAGTTCTGCTCGGCCAAAACCAACGTAACACCCCCGTTAACGGGGCAAGGATGCTGGAGCAGATCCACGCTGAGCCCGGTGGCGTATTCCCCAGCAGGTTGTTGTTAACCGCGGAGCAGAAGCTGGTGATACCGGCCGGTGCAAATGTGTCCCGGCAGCAGATCGACAAACTGAACACCCTCGTCTTCCTGAAATCCGCATCCGACCTTCACAATGTCCGTTGGAGCGAGCCAAACATCGTCTACTTGCCGGACGCTCAGCCGGACGATACTTTTTTCGCCAACCAATGGCATTACAGCAACATCAATCTACCGCTAGCCTGGGATACAACGACGGGCAGTACCGATGTGATAGCCGCTGTGATCGACACAGGTGTTCTGCTGAACCACCCTGATCTCACCAACAATCTGGTACCCGGATACGACTTTGTGAGCGATGCAGGACGCGCTCGCGACGGCGACGGTATCGATGACAATCCCGATGATCCAGGAGATCGTGACCTGGGCGGATCCAGCAGCTTCCACGGCACTCACGTCGCGGGCACCGTGGCGGCCCAGACTGACAACGCGCGAGGCGTCGCAGGTGCAGGATGGGATACCCGCATCATGCCTGTCAGAGCCTTGGGCGTGGACGGGGGTACCACCTTTGATATCGCCCAGGCCATGCGCTTCGCCGCCGGTTTATCTAACAATTCCGGGACCACACCCGCCACACCGGCCGATGTCATCAATTTAAGCCTGGGCAGCAGTTTCAGCTCGCAAACGACTCAGGATACGATCAACGAAATTCTGCAGGCAGGTGTGATCGTGATTGCAAGCGCGGGCAACGAAAGCTCCTCACTGCCCCGTTACCCAGCGGCTTACGATGGTGTCATCGGCGTATCGGCAACAACAATCAGCAACACGCGCGCGAGCTACTCAAACTTTGGAACCTACGTAGACATTGCCGCACCGGGCGGCTCGAGTGTTACCGACTTGAACGGGGACGGCATCGGTGATGGCGTCATCTCCACAAGCGGCGATGACTCAGGCACCAGCATCACGTTCGGCTATTCTGCCCAATCAGGAACTTCCATGGCTGCACCGCATGTGACCGGGGTGGTCGCCCTTATGAAAGCCATCCACCCAGCGATGACACCGGACGAGTTCATGCTTGCCCTTCAGGCCGGAGATTTGACCGATGATCTCGGGCCCCAGGGTCGCGATGATGAATACGGCTACGGCCTGATCAACGCACAAAAGGCGGTGCTTGCGGCGGAACTACTGGCCAACGGTCAAGGGTCTGATCCGGGGCCGATCCTGTCTGCGTCCTCGAGCACTCTCAACTTCGGTGCCTTTGTCGATGGGCTCAGTGTCACGTTGCGTAATATCGGTACCGGCAGCATCGCTGTCGGGACGGTCAGCGCAGACCAGCCCTGGGTCACGGTGACACCGCCGAGCGGGTCGGCGCTGGGTGAGTACACCATCAATATCGATCGCAGTGGCCTCGCGGATGGTGCCTACCAGTCGACAGTCACCTTCCCATCGGATGCCAACGACGTTGCGCTACGCGTCATCATGCAAGTCTCAAGCATCGGCTTTCAGGCGGATACCGGTTTAATCTATGTCATTCTCGTCGACGAGGACGGCGGTACCAGCCTTCCCGCCGTACTGGTGCAGTCAAATCAGGGCGAGTACCCATTTGTCATCGACGACGTACCCGCAGGTCAATATCGCCTGTTCGCCGGGACAGATGCAGATGACGATGCCTTTCTCTGCGATGCCGGTGAGTCCTGTGGCGCTTATCCAACCCTCGACGAACCCGAGTTTCTGAACATAAACAGCAATCTGACAGGGCTCAACTTCGAATCAGGGTTCCGCCTCAACCTCACCCCAAGCAACCTGACCTCTAACGCTCAGGGCGAGGCAACTTCAGATCTCAAATTCGAGAAGATCCAACTGCTGCCGCAGGCCGGGGATTGATCAGATGAGGCGCCTGATTGTGACCATCTTGTTTTGCGCGGTGGTCGGCGGATGCCAGAATCCGGCGGTGGACATTGCCGAAATCATGAGCCATTCGCAGTGCAAAACCCTGCGAACCGGCGGCACATGGGTGGATATGCCACGCCTGGCACGTATCCGCGGCGCGCAGCTGCTGGACGCACCCGCAGACCCACCGGCCACAAGCCAATCGGAATCAACCGCACCATCGGCAGAGCTGCTGCTCGCGATTTCCAATGGCACGCAACCTTCAGCGGGCTATGGCTTTCAATACGATCGTGCAGCCATCGAGGCGCGCACGCTCAAGCTGCGGCTGAACTGGCAGGCACCGTCTCCGGATCAGGCAGTAGCTCAGGTGCTGACATCGCCTTGTGTGGTCTATGCGCTGCCGCCTCCCGACCTGTTCGACAGGGTAGAGATATTTATCGACGGTGAGTTCTTCCGCGAGCTGGACAAACCCGCAGCTGATTGAGTCGGCGGTCGAGTGCCGGACAGCTCTGGTCTGTTCAGATCAGGTCAAGAGCTCCAGCGCGGCTTCCGCTCTGATGCTCACGCTCTCTTTATAAACGTCCAGATCCAGATCGCGATTTTCGCCCATGGCACCGACAAGGTAGCGCTTGTATACACCCTGCCCGATCGCCGCCAGGCGCCAATGTGAAAACGCGCGGTAGTAGTTGATCTCGCTCAGATCTCGTCCCGTCGCAGTAGCATAACGATCCGTTAATACGTCGCGATCAACGAAACCCTCAACTGCCGTCGCCGCGAGATCCTCGTCAGCTTCACCCGGCAATATCCAGGAATTGAGCAAGTAGCCCACATCGGCCAACGGATCCCCAAGGGTGCACAGCTCCCAGTCGAGCACAGCACAGACTTTGCCACCCCCGACGATCATATTACCCAGGCGATAGTCGCCATGGACAATTGTCGCGCCAATCTGCTCGGGCATGCGCTCCTCCAGGAGGCGCGATGTTTCTTCCATGGCGGGAATGGGATGTGTTTTGGAAGCTTCCCACTGCTTGTTCCAGCGTTTCAACTGGCGTGCAAGATAAGCTTCTTTTCGACCCAGATCACCCAAGCCGACATCATCTGGATCTATTTTGTGCAGCGCCGCCAGCACGTCCACCACATGCAGGCCCAGTGCCTCTCGCTCCGACACGGGTAATGCCGCGGAAGCTTCCGCATCATGCAACACAGGCCCTTCGATGTAATCCATGATGTAGAACGGTGCTTCGTTTACAGCGGTGTCCTTACATAAGCCCAGCGTCGTTGCCACGGGCACGTCCGAACCGACAAGCGCGGAAATAATCTTGTGCTCACGTCCCATATCGTGGGCACTTTCAAGCACGTGGCCCAATGGTGGTCGCCGCAGAACGTAGGTTGTCCCTGCCGCGTCTTCCACGCCAAAGGTCAAATTTGAATGTCCACCTGCAATCAAGTGAAACGTGAGAGGTAGGCTGACGTTATCGATATGCGCTTCAAACCACGCGCTGACTGCTTCTTCTTGTATTCCTTCCAATTTCCCCTCCGGTTTTTCAGCCCTTTTGTGATAGCGGGCGCTCAATTTTGTCCGAGCAGATTGTGCAACGATTGCTTTGTCAGCGCCAGGCAGTAGCATACCTGCATGTTTAACGCCCCCATCAATGCGTGGTCATATCGACCGGCGCAGTCTTCCGCAAGCCGTCAGCTCTGGTTGGTCATTTTGACATCGTTTCTCTTTGCATGTCAGACGGCCCCTTCAGTCAAGATACCACCTTCACCGGAAAACGAAGCTGAACTGGGCACCCTGATTCTTGCTGATGACACCCGCAGAATCCCTGTCGATGCGTTCAATCACACAGGCGAAGCCGCCTTCATCTGGCCTGGAGGGCGGCGCCAGGAAGGCAGCTTTGTCGACGGCAAGCTCGACGGTCCCGGCAAAGAGGAATTCGCCGGCGCCACCTACGAGGGCACCTGGCAAAACGGTGTACGACATGGCAGTGGTACGCAGGAGTATGCCGACGGTGGACGTTTCCAGGGGTTCTGGCTTGAAGGACTCCGCAGCGGCCTGGGCAACATGCGCTACGCAGATGGCAGCACCTATTCAGGCGACTGGGTGGCGGATAAACGGCAGGGCTTTGGGGTACTGAACGGTCGTCGCGGTTCGCACTACGATGGCAGCTGGCAGGCTGATAAAAGGCATGGTTATGGCACGGAGTTTCATCCGAACTATGTCCGCTACGAGGGCATGTGGGCCGCCGGAAAACGACATGGATTTGGTTTGGAAATCAGACCCGACGGCGCCACCTACCGGGGACAGTGGATAGACGATCGCCGCGAAGGCAGTGGCATTGAAACCTATGCGATGGGCGCAAAACATGAAGGGCATTGGGAAGCCGATCGCATTCTCGGTACCGGTACACGCACCACCCGGGAAGGTATCGAACTCACTGGCGCCTGGACACTGAACGTCATCTCCTCAGGACTCGCCAGGTTTCCAGACGGTAACGAATACGCGGGTCCGCTGTTTAAAAAGAAAGGCACCGAGGTCGCGCCGCAGTTTCTGGCCTGGCTGACAGCGCGCGCTGGTGGCAGTGATGGGTTACCCCCAAGCGCCTATGCTCAGTATCTCCTCGCGCTCGCCTATCTGGATTTCCGGCTCCCCGAACGCGATGAAGCAGTTGCAAAAATTTGGCTGGAGGCAAGTGCTGCCCAGGACATCCAAGATGCACACTACCGTCTGGCGCTGTTGTTGCAAAATGACAACTGGCAAGCGGCAGCTCCGCATTTGGAGGCCGCATCAACAGCAAAACATCCTGCAGCCACAGCACTCTTGGGTGAGCTGTACCACACCGGCCAGCACTATCCTCAGGATCTCAGCAAGGCGGTCTCTTTGTACGAGACCGCGATCGCTGAAGGCCACCTATCGGCACGCAACAACCTGGCCTGGCTGTTGGCAACCACCGAGACCGAGCTTGCCGACCCGAAACGGGCAGCAGAGATGATGCGCCCTCTCGTTATGTACCTGAACAACTGGCAATACCTGGATACATTCGCTGCGGCTCACGCTCGGCTGGGCAACTTCGACATGGCGGTGGCCATGCAGGAGCGCGCTGTAGAAGACGCCAAAACCACATCTCCAGACCACTCAGCGCTGCCTGAAATGCAGGCACGGCTCGAACTATTCCGGCAAAGCCAGGCCTACCGCGAATAATTGCCTGTTCGATTGCCTGTTCTGGGTGCAATTGTTAGTTTAGCCCATCAACTTTTCGGTGAGAGAACCCCTGTGAACTTCAAACATTTCGTCTTTGGCATTGCGCTCTTCAGTCTGGCCGCCTGCGGACAACAGGAAAGTGCAACTGCCCCGGAAGCACCTGCTGCAGCGGAAACAGCTACTCCGACTGAAGCTCCGGCTCCGGCAGCGGAACCGACCGGTCTGGATGCAATTCTTGCAGCCCAACCAGAGGAGGTGCAGGCGCGATACCAGTATCGAAATCCAAAGGAAACTCTGGAGTTTTTTGGCATCGAGCCAGCTATGACAGTTGTTGAGGTACTGCCTGGCGGTGGTTGGTATTCAAAGATCCTGCTTCCACACCTGGGCGCGGAAGGTGAACTGGTTGGCGTGAACTACGCCACTGACATGTGGCAGCATTTTGGAGGCTTTGCCAACGAGGAGTTTCTGGCGCGAATCGTAAACTGGACCACAGACTGGACTAACGGTGCCGAAGAATGGCGCGATGATTCATCCGCCTCTATCAGCGCATTTGTGTTCGGTGCGGTGCCGGAAGAAAAGGTTGGCACAGCCGATGCGGTCCTTTTTGTCCGCGCGCTGCACAACATGGCTCGCTTCGACCAACGCCCTTACCTCGATGAGGCTATCCAGAATGCACATGAAGTTCTGAAGCCCGGGGGCATTGCGGGAGTGGTTCAGCATGAGGCGCCTGCTGACGCAACTGATGAGTGGGCAAATGGCAGTGCAGGTTACCTGAAGCGCAGTTTTGTGATCGAACGCTTCGAAGCTGCCGGTTTCGAGTTGGTTGCTCAGTCCGATGTAAATCAGAACGCCAAAGATAATCCCACAGAGACGGATTTTGTCTGGCGCTTGCCACCATCGCTACGCGGTAGTGACGATGACTCTGAGCGTAAAGCTGCGATGCAAGCCATTGGCGAATCAAACCGTATGACGCTCAAGTTCAAAAAGGCTTCATAATGACCATCACCGCCACGCCCGGCGCAAAAATGAACTACCTCATTAAGCGGCGGGCTGGCACCACCCGCGAGGAGTTGGTGGCGCACTGGTTCGCCAATCACATGCCGTTGGTCATCGATGGACAGCAGGCACAAAAAGCCAAGGGACGCCTGCATGCGTGGCGCTATATAGCCACGTTGTTCCAGGCGGGTAAGGACGGCCATCACGCCTGGGACGGCATTGCCCAACTTTACTGGGACCGTGCGCTACCCACACCAGACAAGCCTTTCGGTGACCCGCCGGGCGACATGTTTCAAGTCAAGGCCGAGCCCTATTATCCATGGGCGACTACCGAGTATGTGGTGCTTGATGGCAAGCTGAGCGAGGAAGCAAATACGCTGAATGCACCGTATCCGGCAACCCGCGGCGGACTTCACAAAGTCACCTTTCTGGTAAAAGCCAGACCAGATTCGAACTTTGACGACTTTTTCGAACACTGGCTGGAAGTTCATGCACCAAACGTGATGAGCGCGCTGCAGCAAAGCGGCGGTCACCGTTACGTTATCAGCCACAGTATCGAACCCGAGACCGCGCCTTACGCCGGTATGGCTGAACTTTATTTCGACGCTGAAAACGGCTGGCGTGACTATCTGGCCAACATCGAACCGGATGGCATGGAACAGTGGGCCCAGGACGAAGGCACCCTTGTGCTGAAGTCAGACACCGAGATGGTGGGCATACCCTGACGCTATTCGGTCAGTCGAAATCGACACCCACAGGACAGTGATCGGAAGCATCTATGTCAGGCCAGATAAAGGCATCCGTGACGCGTTTATCTGCTGACGGCGAAGCAAAGACATAGTCGATGCGCCAACCCACATTATTCGCCTTAGCGCCACCAAACTGACGCCACCACGTATAGTGACCTTCCTCATCCGGATGACGTTTGCGAAAAGAGTCTATCCAACCGGCATCTACCCAACGGGTCATCTCATCCCGCTCCTCTTGCAGAAATCCGCTGGACTTTTTATTGGTCTTGGGTCGAGCTAAGTCAATTTCCTCATGGGCGGTGTTGTAGTCACCCACCACAAACACAGGACCACTCTTCCGCAACTGCTCAACCACCTCAAAAACACGCGCATAAAACCCTAGCTTGTATGGCACCCGGGAATTATCCCGTTCTTTGCCGTTGCCTTTCGGAAAGTAGACGCTCGCCACGCTCATGCGACCGAACTTGGCGATGATGAGTCGACCTTCCACATCATACTCGGCGACCTCCAGGTTGCGGATTACCCGGGTTGGCTTCTGGCGACTGTAAATGGCCACGCCGCTGTAGCCGGGCCGCTCGGCGGCATGAAAAACTGCATGCCACCCCTTGGGAGCACGTACCTCGGGAGGCAGTTGTTCCTCAAACGCTCGGACTTCCTGCAGACAGACAATATCGGCTCGACTCGCCTTGAGCACATCCAGGAACCCTTTTTTCGCACACGCGCGCAATCCATTTACATTCCAACTTACGAGCCGCATCGGGCCTCCTCAAATTTTTTAGAACAACTACCTGCGCAGAAGCAGCGCGGCCCAGCGCGCCAGATTTAGAATGTCTGCAAGGGCAGCAGAGACATAGGTCATCGCAGCGGCGCGCAGAATTTTTCGCACTACTTCATCCTCTCCCGGAGCAATGTACTTACCCTGGGTTAATATCGGCAACGCTTTGCCAAAGCTCGCATCAAACTCCGTAGGTAGAGTGACCAGGTGCACCAGCATGCGAGCGATCAATCCCGCCATGCCGATGACAATCATCGTCGAAAAAGGCACCGGATGTCGTAACAAGATACCCACAATAGGCGCCGCCCACATACAGCCTGCACTGATGCGAGCAATGCGGTCAGCGACCGGCACCAATGCAGAGCGCATGGCTAAGTGGCGATCACCGCGGTGGTCCTGAATCGCGTGCCCCACTTCATGAGCGGCGACTGCCACTGCGGTCAGTGATTTGCCATTAAAGTTATCGGGGCTCAGACGCACCGCCTTGGCTACCGGATCGTAGTGGTCGCCCGCTTCAGTCTCTTCAACTTCTACGTCGAGTTCGTACTCGGCAACCAGGTGCTTTGCCAGCTCTCCACCGGTACCAGGCATACCAGGGATTTCTTCCGCGTAGGATCGCATGACCCACTTCACCCAGATGGCTGGCCCGAACACCAGCACCAGGATCACTACAAGCAGAATTACCCAGAGCATGAACCCTCGTTCTTAATAGCCGGTGCTCTCACGCTGCTCCGCCACAGTACCCCGCGCTTGCGCAAGATCTTTTACGGCTGCACGCGCCATAAAACCCGCATCGCTGCCGAGCGTGACAAAGTTGAAACCGAGTTCCAGGTACTTCTGTGTGTACTCAAGACTGGAGGTGTGGATACCGATGCCAATGCCCGCATCGCGACACACCTGCGCAATTCGTTTTACCGTCTCCAGGTGTTCTTCCTGCGGCTGATCCCCGCTCACCGGTAATCCAAGGGCCAGAGCCAGATCTGCCGGTCCGATGTAGATGCCGCTCAAGCCTGGCGTATTGGCGATCTCCTCGACATTCTCAATACCCTCTTTTGTCTCGATCATCGCCAGGCACGCCAGCTGCTCGTTGGCTTCCTGCGCATACCCTCTACCCCCATAGAGCGCGCCGCGAATCGGGCCGAATGAACGATTGCCATCGGGCGGATATTTACAAGCAGATACCGCTCGTTCGGCTTCTTCCCGGTTGTTCACCATAGGCACAATGACACCGTATGCCCCGGCGTCGAGTGCTTTCATGATGATATAAGGCTCGTTCCAAGGTACTCGCACAATGGGTGTGGTCTCAAACCGCGAGATTGCGGGCAACATACGGGTCAGATCGTTGTAGTCCAGGAGACCGTGTTGCATGTCAATGCAAACCCAATCGAAGCCCAGACTCGCCATGGTCTCCGCCGTATGGACGTTAGCCAGCGACAGCCAGCAGCCGATGGTTTGTTCATTCTGCCGCCAAGCGGCCAGTGATTTGTTTTCGCGCATGCCTTCCCCCTGAAAGTTATTTTTCGATATTGTACCCCCTCTGCTTTAACTTTTGAGGGCATGGGGACATGGAACTTTGGACTGCGGCAACGCCGAACGGCTGGAAAGTTACCATCATGGTAGAGGAGTTGATCGAAGCCGGGGTTGATATGCCAGAGCTCACTATCAAACCCATCAATCTATCCAAGGGAGAACAGTTCTCCGCGGAATATACAAAACACTGCCCCAATCAGAAGATCCCGGTCCTGATCGACGGGGACACCAGCGTGATGGAGAGTTGCGCAATCCTTCAGTACCTCGGCGAAAAGTACCCCAGCCCGCTCCTGCCGCAGGGCGAAGCCCGCTGGCAGGCTTTGCAATGGCTCTACTGGCAGGCTGCTAATGTCGGACCGATTTTCGGTAACAAGCTCAGCTACACCCGCTACATGGACGACATAGATCCGCTGCAGAAGGAGCATCCCCTGGAGCGCTTCGGCAACGAGGCGCTGCGACTTGCACGAGTGCTGAACACGCAGCTCGAGGGTAAGGACTACGTCTGCGGCGCCGATCTTACGGTCGCAGACATTGCTATCTACCCGTGGCTGCGCGGGTACAAATGGAGCAAGGTGGATATCACGCCGTACACCAACGTCATGGAATGGATTGCGCGGGTTCGGGCGCGCCCTGCTGTTGAACGTGGACTAGCTTTCGGTGTACCAAAAAATGAAATCGACAGTTGGAGCAAAGAGCGCCGCGCACAGTATAAGCAGGGTGGCAACACCATCGCCGACAACACTGCGATAGAAGCGAGTGTTGATCGCACGGATTCCTGAGAGCAGCGGCGAGTGATAAAAATACAACGTATAAATTGGACGTCAATCAAACATGGCGATCAACGATGACGAACAGAACGAGCTTGTCTTTAAAGCACTCGCAAATTCTGATCGACGCAAAATATTAGATGAGCTTCGCGCCGCACCGAGATCAACTTCAGATTTGTGCGAAGCGTTACCGCGACTGGACCGGACCACGGTTATGCAACACCTGCGTGTCCTTGAAGGCGCACGTTTGGTGATTACGCAAAAACGCGGCAGAGTCAGATGGAACTATCTTGATGTGTCGCCAATCCAGGCTGTGTACAACCGGTGGATCAAAGATTATGCAGCACCGGGTGCTGATCTCCTTGAGCGACTGCGAGAGCAGGTCGAGTAGACCGAGAGCAGAGACCACCCACGCCGCCGCTGCTCCCGGATTTTACTCTAGCGCGGGTCTAGACCCCGTTTCTCCCGCTCGCGGTTCATGCGCACTTCATCGCTTTCCAGACGCTCACCGAGTTCGCTTTCGTCCAGAGTGCCCGCCATATGCCGCTGCGCCATGCCACCGTTGTACATGATCTTCTTCACCGGGGTGACCGCCACAACGGTACGCAAAGGGGAGTCCAGGAAGTTGTAGAAGAACTCTTCGCCCTCTGGACTATCGGGATTCAGTTTTTGTGCCAGGGCTCGGTAGAACCAGTACTTGGTTTCATCGTCGTCAAAAAACTCGCCCGTACCTTTAAAGGTAATCGCGCCGGTGGGTAAATCTTCAGATTGTTCGTTGTAGCCGCGCGAACTGACATTCACAGAAACACGGGGGTCACGCTTGATGGCAACTGTACGGTGACGGTGGGATGCAAAGGTCATCCAGATTTTGCCATCGTGCCAGACGAAGGCGTGGGTTACCCCAACAGGCCAGCCATCCTTAGTCGCCCACATGAGCACACACTCCTGAGAGTTGTTCATCATCAGATCCACCTCTTCGTCCGTAAACGGATAGACGGATACGATTTCGTGGTCGGTGGTTTGTGCCATGCCTGCCCCCTGTAATTTAAATTTTGTTCAAGTTAACTACAGCCACACCAGATACGCAAACCCACACGAGCTTTGATTGTGGATTCAACTATGATGGAGCGATTAAATCAGGGGAGATCGCCATGCCTATGGATCTACACACCCACGAAGCCCTCGGCTTACACCTGGCAACACCCGCTGAGGTCAATGGGCGTTCCAACAACGATGTACTAGCCTCACTGAGCCACCCGGACGACGAGCAATACGAGCCTTGCCCTGAGTCCTTAGAGTCGTCTGCTATCCCTACCGGTCAGTTCTATAAATTCAAAGACTGGTCGTCCAGCAGCGCTTATCCCGGCACCCGTCGCGACCTTGCTGTCCACCTGCCAGCCGAAGCCTCCGACAAACCCTACGCCATCGCCATCTTCAACGACGGGGCAGCCTATGCATCAAAAAATGGCACCGCACGGGTAACCCAAGTGCTGGACACCTTACATGCTCAGCGCGAGATACCGCCAACCGTTGCCGTGTTTGTTAATCCAGGCTTACCGGCAGGGACACCGGCAGGCAGCCCTACGGCCTCTTACACCCCTGAAGCCACGCAAAGAAGCCTGGAGTATGATGCGCTCACTCCTGCCTACGGACGCTTTCTCCTCGATGAAGTACTCCCATTCGTCGCTGGAGAGCTGGACATTAACCTCACCCGGGACCCGGAACATCGCACAGTAGCTGGGATCTCCAGCGGCGGCATCGCAGCGTTCTCTGCCGCCTGGTTCCATCCTGACGAGTTCAGAAGAGTGCTGAGCCATTGCGGTTCATACACCAACATCCTGGGCGGACATAACTACCCCTATCTGGTTCGTGCAACGCCCAGAAAACCAATCCGCGTTTATCTGCAAAGCGGTGAGCAGGATTGCACCACAATTTTCGGCGACTGGGCGACGGCCAACATGGCGATGGCAAAGGCGCTCGGGTATGCGGGCTACGACTTCCACTTCGAATTTGGCCAGGGTGGTCACACGCTGCGCCACGCAGGTGCGGTTATGGCAGATTCATTGCGCTGGCTCTGGCGCTGAATCAGTCTGCAATCGCCTGGTATACCGCTGTTCGCAGTTCGCGCCGGATCGGGTAGGTGGACGACGGCATCAGTTGCGTAAACAGAATTGTGAAGAGATCCTCAGTGGGGTCTAACCAGAAAAAGGTACTCGCCGCGCCACCCCAATGATGCTCACCCACCGACGTCACCATGTGCGCCTTAACCGGATCCAGCACCACAGCAAATCCGAGCCCAAAGCCGATGCCATCGTAGCTGGTTTCCGACCATACGGGCTGGCCCATCGCCGACATATCTTTGTTGTCAGGAAGATGATTGAGACGCATGTGTTCCACGGTTTTCCGCGACAACAACCGTTCACCCTTCAGTTCGCCTCCGCCCAGCAGCATCTGACAAAACCGTGCGTAGTCCATGATCGAAGCGGTGAGCCCACCGCCCCCTGAAAACAGCTGTGTGGGTTTCAGAAAGTGTGAATTCTCGGCTTTCTCCTGGAGTTTTAAACCTTTTGACTCAGCACTTGACCCAGCGCTTGCCTCGGTTTTACCAACGTTGCTCATGTCCGCTCCGGACAGAGGACTGTAAAGCGCGGCAAAACGACCATGGTTTTCAGGTCGCACAAAAAATCCTGTGTCCGCCATGTTCAACGGCGCAAAAACTCGTTCTTGGAAAAATTCTTCCAGACTCTGGCCCGACCACACTTCCACCAGGCGCCCCAACACGTCCGTCGAAACACTATAGTTCCACTCGCTGCCGGGCTGGCAGATCAGCGGCACCTCGGCCACCTTGTCGACCAGGTCCGCTAACGACTTCCCGCCGCCGGGAAATTCGATCCGTTCGTCTCGGTAAAGAGCATCCACGGGGTTAGCTTGCATAAACCCGTATGTCAGCCCCGAGGTGTGGGTAAATAGATGCCGAACGGTCATGGGCGTGTGCTGGGGTACAACGTTATCTATGTCCCCACCGCTCCAGACGGGTGTCGCGCCAAATTCAGGGATGAAATTGCTGACAGGATCGTCCAGCTGAAAGGCACCTTCTTCAAACAGCATCATCGCGGCAACCGAGGTCACTGCCTTGGTCATCGAATAGATGCGCACGATTGTGTTTTCCTGGAAAGGTTGCGTACCGTCGAGGTCCGCAAGCCCCGCTGCGCTAAAGTGAGCAACTTTGCCGCGACGGCCCACCAACACACTGGCACCCGCCAGTTTTTCGGCTTCTATCTGATGTGTAAGCCACCGATCAATGCGACCCAGTCGCTTTGCACTCAACCCCACCGTTTCAGGTGCCACTCTTTCTAAACTCAACGTACTACCCTTATCAGTTCTCTTTATCCGTATTCAGATTGCAGCTTACAGCAAGCTTACTCACTTCCAGCAACCACGATGGTTTTGCCGAAATTACCGCCCTTTAACATAGCCATAAATGCTTCTGGGGCTTTTTCCAAGCCCTCCCAGCGATCTTCACGATAGCTGACCCTGCCTTCGTTCAAATAGCCACCCATCTCTTCCAGAAACTGCGCTTGATGAGATGCCACATAATTCCCCACAAAGAGGCCATGCACAGTCACGTCTTTAGCATCAAAAACAGGTTGCCCAAGCGCCTGCCATACCTCTCTGGCATCCTTACCATCCGTGTTGCCATATTGGGTGATCATCCCACACACAGTGATACGACTGCCTTGATTCAACGTGGGTAACACCGCCTCAAACACTTTGCCGCCCACGTTTTCAAAATAGACATCGCATCCGTCCGGACAGGCCGCCTGCAGTTCATCCGTCAGATTTGGACTCAGGTGAGACACACATGCGTTGTAGCCCAGCTCGTTTACCACAAAGTCACACTTCTCCTGCCTGCCAGCAACACCCACTACGCGCGCGCCGTAAATTTTCGCCAGTTGGCCCGCAACCTGGCCAACTCCGCCCGACGCCGCTGAGACCACAACCGTTTCACCGGGCTGTGGTGCGCACTGCACGATGAGCCCAGAGTACGCGGTAAGACCCAGCATCCCATGCACCCCGATGGCTGTAGAAAGCGGCGCTGTTTGTGGGTTCAGCTTGCGGGTGAACATATAATTGAACTCGTTGATATCCCGCCCGATAAGCGCGTACTTCTGCCAACCGCCGGTGTTAAACACGTAGTCCCCTTCCGCGTAGTCGGGGTGTCGGCTCACGATCACCCTGCTTACAGTGCGGCCATGGCAAACATCTCCGGGCGCTTCAACGCCGGAGCGACGGCGCCCCCACTGATAAGGGTCCATGGAAACATAAATCGTCTCCACGAGGGCTTGTCCTTCTTCCGGTTCAGGCGCCGGTGCTTTAAACCAGGCAAAGTCATCAGCCGTTGGCCAACCCTCGGGCGGTTTGCGCGCCAGACGCCAACCCTCGTTCAGATAGTCACTCATAGTTCCCCTTACTATTGCCCCACGTGTTTGTTGCAGAATCATGGACCGTGAGTTGCGAACCCTGCAAACATCGGTAGCATCCTGCCTAATTTAAAATTCTTTGAGAAGGCTTTTGGACGACCCATTCAATCTGGCAGAAACACCCGTCGCCTCAGCAGATCTTGATCTGCTGGAAGGACTGGCCACCACACGTGCCATCCGCCGTTACCGCGATGAGCCCATTCCCGAAGCAGTGCTACGGGACATATTGTGGAGTGCCACGCGCGCCCCGAGTGGTTCCAACCGACAACCCTTCCGTTTCATCGTGCTCACCGACTCGCCCAAAGCGAACGAGGTGAAATCCATCATCGCGAAGTCCGCGCAGCATTTCTGGGCGGAAAAGCGCGCCAACGATCAGTACGACAAAGGCAGCGGCGCAGATCCCAACTCGCCAAAATCCCGGATGGCCAGGGTAATGCAGCGTTACGTCGACGAATTTGCCAACGTACCCTGCCTGATTCTTCCATGCCTCGTCCGCTATCGGGAACCTCACGCCATGGAAGGGGCATCCATGTACCCTGCCGTGCAGAATCTGATGCTCGCTGCCCGCGGCTTTGGTTATGGTGGCGTGATCACCGGCTTCCATGGGCCCAACGAAGCAGAAATCAAATCAATCCTGGGCATACCCGAGGAAGTTTTTATCGCCTGCACCATCACCATGGGTAAACCTGAGGGGGGCCACGGCCCGGTGCGTCGCAGACCGATGGAAGAACTCGTTTTCGGGGATACGTGGGAAGAAGCACCGGCGTGGGCCGTGGACCCGCCTGGTACTCGATACACCAAGGCCGGCCCACCCAAAGGGGTAAAAGTCGTTTAGAGCTGCTTCGGTACGCGTCTCAGGCTACTTTCTCAGCTCTCCTGCACCTCTTCTCCAAGCGCTCGCGCCCTGTCGATGCGCGACGCTTCATCTTTAGGCAGGTTGCGCCATGCGAGCGTCAGGAAGACAAGCGTCACTGCAAACATGAGCAGCGAGCAGGCAATAGCCATACGCAATGCTTCCGCTGAATCCATGCCACCTGCGGCAAACACGTCGGAGAGTTGTCCCATCACAAACGGTCCCATCGCCAGGCCGATCATCGTATTAACAAGAATATAGTAGGCCCCTGCAACCGCCCGCATTCGAGGTAACACAAGGTCCGACGCGGTGCTGGGCGGTATACCAGGCCAGCAGGCGCTGAAAAGGTGATGTGCAAAGTTCAGGAAGTAGGCCATCGCAAGGGACGGGGTAAATACCATCCAGAGCACAAGGGGTGCAGTTCCACCCACAGCGATATAACCAATTGCCAGCCGCCCAGCCGGGTGCTTATTTTTTAACCAGTCACCGGCGATGCCGCCCAGCGTAACCCCCAGGAGTCCACCCGCAGCATTGCCGAGGCCGATATACATACCAACTTCGGTGGCTGAAACATCGTGTAGTCGCAGCAATAACGGCGCTGTCCAATAGCCAACCCCGTACGTCACAAAAGAGATCGTGGGGAAGGCGATCATGGTGTAGATCATCGCCTTCGACCTGAAGATCATCGCAAAGGTAGCCTCGTCCCGCGCTTTCAGCGACTGCGCCCAGGAGATCACCACATAAACCCCGATACCCAGGGCAATCCACTGAGGGTAATTGTTGGTGACGATGGCAAGACCCCAACATATAAAGAAGAGAATTACCGCGGCAGCAAGATTTGCCTTCAGCGACGCCCCTACTCTGTGTAACTGCACCAGATTAAAAACAGGTATGACGGATGAAAGCTCACTGCCAAGCACCTTGAAGGGAGTTGGGTGTTGCTCTGCAACCAACCCTTCACTGATACCCCGGACGGGTTCCTTGAGCGTACGCACCCAGAGCGCCATGAGGATGCCGGGAATACCCACCGCCAGGAAAGCAGCATGCCACCCTTTGAGATTCAGAGGGGCGGTTGCGACATCCGGATAGGTGGTATTCCATGTCTCCATGACCCAGCCGCCGAGGAAGAGCCCAACGCCACCACCGATATAGACACCCGATGAATAGATAGCGAGTACGGTGGCACGCAGCCTGGGCGGGTAGAAGTCGGAGAGCATCGAGTAGGCCGCCGGAGAGGCACTTGCCTCGCCGATCCCCACCCCGATGCGGAAGGCCGCAAGCACTGGGAACGAACGCGCAAACCCTGAAAGCGCTGTCATCGCGCTCCAGAACATCAAGCCTATGGAAATCAGGCTGCGGCGGACCCAGACATCTGCGAAACGCGCCAGCGGAATGCCGAAGACCGCATAAAAAACCGCAAACACCGTGCCGTACAGAAAACCCATCTGGGCATCCGTCACACCCAGATCGGCCTGGATGTCCTGGCTTAAGATCGAAAGTATCTGGCGGTCGATAAAATTAAAGACGTAGACGATAACCAGGACAAAGAGAACGTAGTGCGCGTACCAACCACCCAGCTTGGCTTTCTTGTCCCCCGAACCCGCCGTCCCTGACGCAGTGCTGTCGTTGGCATTGTTGTTATCTTCAGCCATCGCTCTCCCGATACACCCGCTCCTTCCATCGGAGCATAAAGTGCTTGGCCGCGCTACTCAAACCCCATCGAACCGGTATTCAACCCCCGCTTTTTTAGATGAGCTATCATGGTACGTGACGAAAAGGGGGGGGACTATGCGTCGACGTCAGTTTATTTATGGGTCAGCAGCAGGCCTGACCGCCTTCGCCGGGCTCAGTCGAGCGGCCCCTTCAGACACCGTGAACATCGGCGTCATCGGCCTTAGGGGGATGGGCACCGCAAATCTGAACAGTATGCTGAAGCTGGCAGGTACGCGATGTACCGCTTTGTGCGACGTTGATCAAAGCGTGCTCGAAGATCGGGCGGGCAAAGTTGCCAGCAGCACAAACCACACGCCCAGGCTTTACTCAGACTATCGCGCTCTGCTGGACGACGCGGATGTGGATGTTGTGATCATCGCCACCCCGGATCATTGGCACTGTCTACAGTTGGTGGATGCTCTCGACGCGGGCAAACATGCCTATGTAGAAAAGCCGATAGCTAACTCCATAGCCGAATGCCAGGCCATGGTGGCTGCACACGACAAGTCCAACAGGCTGGTTCAAGTAGGACAGTGGCAGCGCTCCGCTCCACATTTTCGTGAAGCGGTGGAGTTCGTGCACAGCGGCAAGTTGGGCAACATAAGAACCGTCAAAACCTGGGCGTACATCAACTGGCTTAAGATGGATAAGGCGCCGGACTCGCCCACCCCTGCTGGCGTGGATTACAACATGTGGCTGGGACCTGCTCCCGAGCGTCCATTTAACAAAAACCGCTTCCATTTCCACTTCCGCTGGTTCTGGGACTATGCAGGCGGCCTCATGACAGACTGGGGCGTCCATCTCATCGACATCGCGCTCTGGGGCATGAAGGCTGACGGACCTGAAAGGGTGATGTCCACAGGCGGCGCATTTGCCTACGAAGACAGTGGCATGGAAACTCCGGACACCCAGCAAGCCGTGTACGAGTTTCCTGATTTTACCCTCGTGTGGGACCACGCGGTGGGTATCGGCCTTGGTCCCTTCCAGCGTGCGCACGGTATCGCCTTTGTCGGCAACAACGGCACCTTGGTGGTCGATCGCGAACAATGGCAGATCTTTCCGGAAACCGAGCCAGGCGCCCTTACCCACAAAATGCCGTCCCAGGCCAATCGTCGCGCACGGCCAGATGAGCGCGGGCTGGATTTACATACCACAAACTTTATAAATGCTGTGCGTGAAGGTGAGCGGCTCAACTGCGATCTGCAGACAGGGGCCAAAGCCGCCATCAATGCCCATCTTGGCAACATCGCTTATCAGACGGGCTCAAACCTTCAGTGGGACACCACAAATACGCGCTTTAAACAATCTCGATCGGCTAACCGGATGTTGACCCCGACTTATCGAAGACCGTGGCAGCTACCTTAGCGTTTGGAAAACGGCTTCACGGCCTTGAAGAAAAAACGGTCCGTGCGTCGATACACCTTTTCATCGTAAACCATCAAACCGTGATCATCCGTTGAGGTGCTATAGAGGCTTGATGTGTCAGTTATCGCAAAGCCAGCTTGCTCGAGCAGGCGTCTGGCGATATCCGGCTCTATCCTGTGAAGCGCTTTGTTATCATATTGTGCATATCCGACATGATCGACAACTCCCAGCACACCACCCGGCTTCAGCGCCCTGTAGATAGCCGTTAGAAAGCGTAAAGCCGCATCTTCCCCATCGCGGTAGTAGAAGTCGTGCAGAAGGTTACCCAGGAACGCCGCATCCACTTCGCTATCCAACCCAAGGTCTTCGTATGGCGCAACAAGAAGCTCAACGTTAGGCAGACGACCGCCTTTAAGACGTTCATCCATCGTTCGCTGGTAGTAGCCGTCAGCATATCGCTCGAGGACACGTGCGGTGTTGTGCGAATAGACATGCCCCTTGGGACCTACCGCTGCGGCCAGCATTTCCGTGGTGTATCCCGCGTAGGCACCCACATCCAATACGGTCATGCCTTCGCGAATACCAAGGAAAAGAAAACTCTCATAGGGTTTGCGGCCTGCATCTCTTGGCAAATCGAAGCGGTGACGGTCTGCGGCCGCTTGCTGACGCGCGATTCTCTCTGCCATCGCGTGGTCTGCCGGTGCTACTTCCGCCAGCGCCAACGTCGACATAATTCCAACCAGCAGAAATAGTAAAGGCCGACAGGCGATCATCAACTGGTTTTGCCCCGTTTGCGCACGTGTTGCGTCCTGAATACTTTGTTACCTTTCACGTCAAGGCCAGTACTCTTAGGTTGATAGGTTGGCACCAGGTGTTTTTTACTGTTGCCGATCAAATCCGCACGCCCCATGTCCTTTAGGGCTTCGCGCAAAATCGGCCAATTGTTTGCGTCGTGATAGCGGAGAAACGCCTTGTGCAAGCGACGCTGCTTAGCGCCTTTAGGAATGTATACCTCTTCGCCTTCCGCCTTTATTTTCCGCAGCGGATTCAACCCGGTGTGATACATAGCGGTTGCGGTGGCCATCGGGCCAGGGAGAAACGCCTGCACCTGGTCAGCGCGAAAGCCGTTCTGCTTAAGCCACAGGGCAAGCTCCAGCATATCTTCGTCGGTTGTGCCCGGGTGTGCCGCAATGAAGTACGGGATCAGGTACTGCTCTTTGCCGGCAGCTTTTGAGTATTTGTCAAAGAGTTCCTTGAAGCGGTAGTAAGTATCCATCCCCGGCTTCATCATTTTCGACAGCGGACCATCCGACAGCGCTTCAGGCGCAATCTTCAGGTAACCCCCCGTGTGATGCTGCGCGAGTTCTTTGACGTATTCAGGTGACTCAATGGCCAGATCGTAACGAACGCCTGACGCGATCAGCACCTTTTTTACCCCGGGCAGCTCGCGTGCTTTTCGATACAGGTTGATCAGCGGTTTATGGTCCGTATTCAAATTTGGACAAACCTTGGGATACACACAGGACGGACGCCTGCAGCTTGCCTCTATGGTTGGGCTCTTGCAGCGCAAACGATACATATTAGCGGTGGGACCACCGAGATCTGATATCACGCCCGTAAATCCTGGTACGGCGTCGCGAATTTCTTCTACCTCACGCAGGATCGATTCTTCAGAGCGGCTTTGAATAATGCGGCCCTCGTGCTCCGTGATCGAACAGAACGTACACCCACCAAAGCAGCCGCGCTGTATGGCAACCGAGAAACGAATCATCTCGTATGCGGGTATATGTGCCACCTTGTCCTCAAGTGGATACTTGGGATGAGGTTTGCGCGTATAAGGCAACTCATACACCGCGTCCATTTCTTTTGTGGTCAACGGAATCGGCGGTGGGTTGAGCCATACATCCCGCTGTCCATGACGTTGCACCAAAGGCCGCGCATTGCCCGGATTGGATTCAACGTGCAGCACACGATTGGCGTGCGCGTATAGCACCTTGTCATCCCTGACCTGTTCAAAACTCGGCAAGCGGATAACGGAAAAGGCACGCTGTTCGTTGGGAACCTCCCGCACAAACCGCACTACCTGAACATCCGTATCCAGATTTTCCTGAGCCTGTGCCTGCTGCGGAGCTTCAGCATAGGGATCCGGGTGCGGATCGATCCGCCCGGGCATATCCACATGCGTCGAATCGATCTCCACCCAACCTGCAGGTGTGGCATTGCGAGGGAACGCAGTACCACGGATGTCGGCGATATCCCCTATCGCCTCTCCTGCCGCTACCCGGTGTGCAATTTCAGCGATCTGCCGTTCGGCGTTGCCAAACACGAGCATGTCGGCTTTGGCATCCAATAACACACTGCGGCGGGTTTTTTCTGACCAGTAGTCAAAGTGGCTGATACGCCTGAGGCTCGCTTCTATGCCGCCGATGATGACCGGCACATTGCGATAGGCTTCACGCACACGGTTTGAGTAGACGATGACGCTTCTGTCTGGCCGCTTACCGCCCAGCCCGCCAGGCGTGTACGCATCATCAGAGCGCACTTTTCGGTCAGAGGTATACCGGTTGACCATCGAATCCATATTGCCAGCCGTAACACCAAAAAAGAGCGCCGGCTCACCTAACGCTTCAAAATCCCGCGTGTCGCGCCAATCCGGTTGATCGATGATGCCCACTCTAAATCCCTGGGCTTCCAGAAATCGGCCCACAATCGCCATGCCAAAACTCGGGTGATCAACATAGGCGTCCCCCGTGACGATGATGACATCGCACTGGTCCCAACCCAGATCATCCATTTCCTCCCGGGTCGTTGGGAGGACCGGCGCAGGGGTCAACCGATGAGCCCAGTACTTGCGGTAGCTCATCAGGTCCTTGGCATTGGGCATCTGGGTAGGGTGTTCACGCATGGCGCGCATTGTAGCGGTCTCCTGCATAAATTCTTGCTTTATTGCCCTGCTCGCTTATAATTCAAACGTTCGTTTAAAACGGTAGTTTGATAAGTGTCCACCGCTTCCCAAGTTGTTGACGAGCCCAACACCCGCGACCGCATTCTCGATGCGGCTGAAAGCTTGATCATTGAAAATGGTTTTGCGGCTACGTCACTCCGCGCCATCGCCTCCGCAGCCAACGTCAACCTGGCCGCCACTCATTACCATTTCGGTTCAAAGCTCGGACTCCTGGCAGCGGTGTTCCATCGCCGCGTGCAACCGGTTGATGATGCGCGCATCGCAGCATTAGATGCGCTTGAAGCCAGGTCCGAACCCCTTTCCGTCAAAGCCATCGTCACCGCTTTCCTCTCCCCTATTCTGTTTTCGCCGCCGGAAGAGGCATTGTTTGAAAAGCTACCAAATCTGATCGGGCGCATTATGGGAGAGCCTGAGTCGCTCACCAAGCCGCTGCTTGAAAACGAATTCACGGAAGTTGCGCGCCGCTACCAATCCGCATTGAGAAAAGCGCTACCGCATCTCTCTGAGGTTGATATCCAGTGGCGCTTTCATTTCCTCATCGGTTCCATGATCCATCTGCTGCGCTTTCAAGCACCATTAAACGCCATCGCACCAAAACCGCTGAATGAGGCGGCTCAGGAATTGGTGAGTTTTGTGGTAGCCGGTATTACCCAAGCGGGAGAATCCGAGTGAAACGCATCGTTCTCCCCATCATTATCCTCATCGCCGGTTTTGGCATTGCCGGTCTGATCGTCGCCACCGGTCCCACACTTGAACAGCAGGCGCCTCCCGATAACTCACCCAGGGTGCGAACCTGGCAGGCACAAGCTCAGCCAGTGCAACTGACAAGCCGCGCCCATGGCACGGTGTTGCCGCGAACCGAGAGTGACCTCGTTCCGGAAGTCGCAGGCCGTGTCGTCGACGTAGCCGATAGCCTGGTTGCAGGCGGTTTTTTCACCCGCGGCCAAGTGCTGTTGCGCATCGAAAAGCTGGACTACGAACTGGCACGGGAACAGGCCAGAGCAGGCTTAGCATCAGCCAACAGCGAACTATCGAGCGCGCGGCGCGCACATCTGCGCCAGATAGACCTGCGCAAACGCAATCTCACCAGCGAATCTCAAGCCGATGATGCGGAAAACCGCTATCGCGTTGCACAAGCCCAACTGCGCGAGGCGCAGGCAAGGTTACGTCGTGCTGAACGTGACCTTGACCGCACCGAACTTGTAGCCCCATTTGATGGTCGCGTGCGCACAGAACAGGTCGATATCGGTCAGTTTGTGAACCGGGGTGCGCCGATAGCAAAACTTTATGCAACCGACGTCGCCGAAGTCCGCCTCCCCATCCACGACGATGAACTGGCCTTCCTCGACCTGCCGCTGGATGGATCCAACCCTCCGTTAGAAAATCAACCGGATGTGACTTTAAGCACGCAGTTTGCAGGCAAGACGCACTCCTGGCAGGGCAAGATCGTACGCACCGAGGGCGAGCTCGATCCCAAAACGCGGATGATTAACGTCGTCGCCCAGGTGCTCGACCCATATGACAAGACGGACGGAGGTCCACCTCTCGCCGTGGGGCTGTTTGTGGAAGGGGAAATATCGGGTAACAAAATAGACAACGTCTTTGTACTGCCGCGTTCGGCTATTCAGGCCAACAATCAGGTCTACGTAGTCAAACCGGATAACACCATCGAGTTCCGCGATATCACCATCATGCGTGTGGTCGACGACTCGGTTTATGTCATCGACGGGTTCGCCGACGGTGAAACGCTATCGCTCTCCACCATCAACAACGCGATCGAAGGCATGCAGGTGCAACCGCTTCGTCCTGATACGAATGAGGTAGCCGGCACATGAAGCCGATCATCGCCTGGTTTGGTAACAACCACGTTGCCGCCAATCTCCTGATGGGGTTGATCATCCTCGCAGGCCTGGTGAGCCTGCCGGAAATGCCGCGCAAATCTTTCCCTGATATCGATGTACCTCTCATCAACATCTCCGTGCTCTACCTCGGAGCGGCGCCCGAAGAGGCCGAGCTCGGCGTTTGTATCCGTATCGAGGAGGAGCTGGAAGGCATAGAGGGCGTCAAGGAAATACGCAGCAACGCTGCCGAGGGACAATGCACGGTCACGGTTGAGCTGTATGAAGACGCAGACGAATCCAAAGCCCTGGACGATGTGAAAAACCGTGTTGACGCCATCGATACGTTCCCTGAAGAAACAGAGAAACCCATCATCAATCTCGTCACCCCAACACGTTCGGTGCTATCGCTCGCAATCACGGGACCAACCGACGAGCGAGCCCTGAAGGAGCTTGCCAATCAGGTCCGCGATGATCTCACGCAGTTGCCGGGCGTTACTCAGGTGGACGTCAAGAACGCGCGCCCCTACGAAATCTCTATAGAAGTTTCAGAAACAAGCCTGCGACGCAACGGCTTGTCGTTTGATCAGGTTGCCGCCGCTGTGAGAGCCGGATCCCTGGACCTGCCCGGTGGGGCTATAAAAACCGAAGCAGGCGAAATTTTGCTTCGAACGAAGGGGCAGGCCTACTGGGGGGAGGAGTTTGAGCAGCTTGTGGTCACCACCCGAGCAGACGGTACCCGCCTTTACCTGAAGGACGTAGCTTCGGTCATTGACGGGTTTGCCGACACAGATCAAAGCCTGCGTTTCAACGGTAAACCAGCCGCGCTCATCCAGGTGAATCGACTTGGAGATCAGGATCTGGAGGTAATCGCTGATGGTGTGAAAGCGTTTATCGTTGACGAAATCGACCACTACCCACAGGGTACAGAACTCACCGTCTGGAATGACGACTCGGTCATTCTTACCGATCGCCTGACGACGTTGATGGAGAGTGGCCGACAGGGTTTTCTGATGGTACTCATCCTGCTGGCCCTGTTCCTGCGGCCGAGGCTGGCGTTCTGGGTAAGTATTGGCGTGCCCGTCGCATTTCTCGGGGCAATCTTCCTTGCGAGAAGCCTTGGCCTCTCGCTCGATTCGATAACACTTTTTGGCTTTATCCTCGTACTCGGCATCCTGGTAGATGACGCGATTGTGGTGGGCGAAAACATCCACTCCAGACACCAGGAAGGTTATGGCTTGCTGGCAGGTGCGGTAGAGGGTGCACAGCGTGTGACCATACCCGTCACCTTCGGTGTGCTGACAACCGTGGCGGCTTTTATGCCCCTGATATTCGGCATTGGCTTCATGGGCCAGGTGATGGGGGTGATCGCCACAACGGTCATCTGCTGCCTGGTCTTCTCGCTGGTCGAGTCGCAAATGGTTCTGCCAGCTCACCTTGGCCATTCCAAGGCCGAGACACCTTCCGCAGAAGTGGGACTGATGCTCATCCCTATTCTTGCCATCTTTCTGCTGGGCTTTGCCGATTCCGAGCGGACATTTGCGGCACTCGCGATTGTCACAGCATCGGTATTTCTGGCGATGCACTTTGCTGGCCTGTTCGCGCCTATCGCTGCACGTGTCATTGCCTTCCAGTCCAGTTTCGCGGCCAAAGTCGAACATCTGATCGATACACGGTTCCGCACCCTGGTCAGCGGCGCTATGAACATTCGCTACGTCGTAGCGGCCCTCGCCTTCAGCGCGCTAATCTCGGCGTTCGCCATTCTCGCGAGCGGCCGTCTGCCCTTCTCGTTCTTCCCGCCGCTGGCGTCGGACCAGGTCGCAGCCACCTTAACCATGCCGTTGGGAACAAGTTCGCGCATTACAGCAGAGGGCATCAGCCAGCTTGAACAATCGGCAAACGAACTCGCGGACCGGTTGAACGCAGAAAGTCCCGGTACTCCCGTCGCGATACACATCATGAGTGCCCTGGGCGATCATCCGAGTGCGGGCAATGGTCCACCGACTACGCAGCTCGGTGGTGGTGGCGGCACGGCAGCCGGTCATCTGGGTGAAGTTGTTCTGCAACTCTCTCCCAGCGAATCCAGGGCCAGGTCCACACGCGAGATTGCAGACATGTGGCGCGAGTTGAACGGTCCTATTGCCGACGCCGTAGAGCTGAAATTCAACTCAAGCCTCTTCTCTGCAGGCAACGACATCGACATACAACTCGAGGGAGACAACGTCGAAGAACTGCGCGTGATCGCTGAGAGTCTGCGGCGTAAGCTCGCCGAATACCCGGGCGTTGTAGACATTACGGACAGTTTCCGCTCCGGCAAGTCGGAGCTGAAGCTGGAGATCCTGCCCTCGGGCGAGGCGCTCGGCCTGACTTTGGGTGCCCTGGCCCGTCAGGTGCGACAGGCGTTTTACGGCGAAGAAGCGCAGCGTATCCAACGCGGACGTGATGACGTCAGGGTCATGGTGCGTTACACCGAAGACGAGAGGCGTACATTGAGCGCACTGGACGGCATGCGCATCCGCACGCCCGACGGCTCTGAAGTGCCGTTTGCGACGGTGGCACGTGCTGAACTCGGCCGCGGCTTCTCGACTATCAAACGTTCCGACTCGCGCCGTGTGGTGAATGTCATAGCCGACGTGGATCGAACACAAATCACAGCGAACGAAGTCATCGCTGATCTGCGCAGCGGTCCCATTCAATCCCTTATGGCACCTTTTCCACGGGTGACCTACAGCCTGGAGGGGGCGCAGGCAGACCAAAGTGAGAGCATCGCCGCATTGGGACCTCTCTACGCCATGGCGCTCTTCGTGATTTTTGCACTGCTGGCGATTCCGCTGAAATCGTATCGGCTGCCACTCATCATCATGAGTGTTATCCCATTCGCGTTTATGGGCGCCATCTGGGGTCACCTCATCATGAAATCTTTTGGCTATGTCTCAGGGCTGGCGATGATGTCTATCCTCGGTGTAACGGCTGCGTCAGGAGTTGTCGTAAATTCAAGTCTTGTACTTGTACACAGGGTAAATCAACTGATCGCCGAGGGAGAATCCTTGCGCGACGCTGTTGTTCACGCCTCCGTGTCGCGTTGCAGACCCATTGTTCTCACTTCCATGACTACGTTTGTCGGCTTGCTGCCCCTTATGCTCAACAAGAGCGTACAAGCGCAGTTTCTGGTTCCGATGGCAGTTTCTCTCTCCTTTGGCGTGCTTTTCGCCACCGTTGTGACCCTGCTGGTTGTGCCATCCAGCTATCTGATATTCGAGGATCTGGCGAATCTGTTCAGATCGGAAAAGCAGCCAACCGCAGAGGTTCCAGTCACACAGGCGCAAGTAGTGAACGGGCACAGCCTGGCCGACTAACCCCTGGTTGCAAGTGCTTCCAGAATTTCAGCGTGCTTCTGCTTGCTCAGTCTGTAGCGGGAGAAAATGTACACCGCTGGCAGGGCCCCCGCGGCAAGAAACGGTCCTGCAACCAGCGAAAGTGCAAAAAGGCTATCGGCGGGCACGTCTGCAGCTGTGCGGATATGATCTCCAGCCGGCCAACTGATGGCATCAAGCACCAATCCTGACAACGCAGGGCCCATACCCGCAGTCGCTTTGATGATGAAAGCGTAAGCACCAAAAAAAGCACCTTCCGAGCGTTTACCGGTGTCCAGATCATGTTCATCCGCAACATCCGCAAGCATTGACCCAACCGCAACCACCAGCTGGCTGACAATCAAACCCGCCATGGCATGACAGAAGATCAACCCGATCACTACCTCAAACGTGCCCGGGGCCGGAAAGAAGCCGAGGTGGTAAAACGCTGGCGGACCGCCGTAAAAGAAGAGCCAGCCAAGTCCACCCCAGATAAGCGCTTGTTTCTTTTCGACCAGGCGTGATACCAAGGGCGCCAATGCATAACCGACAAGCGAAGCCAAAGGACCTGCGGTCAAAATGAGCGTCATATAACCAGGTTCAACCTGCCAGAAAAACGTATTCAGATAGAGCGCGAGACTGGCACCGATCCCGATGGGGAGCGAAATCGCCAGAAAGCCGAAGACAAGAATGCGAAAGGACTTGTTGACCGATGTTTCCAGAATGTCTTTAAAGACACCGGTAAAGCTTGTCCTGCGCGTTGTCGGCGTCGGCAGGGCAAGTGCCGCTTTGTGAGTCCCCAAGCCGAGGTAAAAAACCGACAAGCCCATGCAGATGGCCATAATCGCAGCAAAGGCTGGATACGCTTCGCGATCGAGCTGACCGTTCGGAAACTCCGGTGACGCAACAAAAAAGATGCCAAACCCCAATCCATAAACCAACACATAGCCAAACGCCCCAAACACATTTCTGAATGCGACGAGCGTCGTGCGTTCCGTGTAGTCCGAGGTCAGTTCAGCACCCAATGCCAGGTGGGGAACGTGGTACAGAGTGAGCATGAATCTCAGCAACACCGCAACCACAGTCATCCAGACGAAAAGTGCCACCTCCCCTTCGACCAAGGGATTAAAAAGCAAAAAGTACCCGAGGGTTAACGGCACGACAGAGATGTAAATGAACGGATGGCGCCGTCCCCACCGGGAACGCCAGTTGTCAGAGATGCTGCCGACAAGCGGGTCGGTTATCGCATCGAAGCACATGGCGATAAAGAGCGCGATGGCGCAGAGCGTCCCGGATACACCGAGGACCTGGTTGTAATAGAAGAGCAGAAACAGGCTGAAGGAGGAGGTTTTTATCCCTTCTGCCAGTTGGCCAAAGCTGTAGGCAAATTTGGTGTGTGCTGAAACGCTCAAACGAATCTGCTTAAGCGATACCCAGACGCGCGAGCGCCTGAATACCACGCGCGGTCACGCTTGGCTCAATCAAGAGACCTTCCGCTTCAGGGTTAAATCCCAGGACGCTGTCGTTACCCACGTTGTACGGTGATGGGTCGTACGCTACGTAATCGGCGTGGGAGCGATAGACAGCATCGGCATATGCATCTGGGAAATAGAGTTGTGTGGTGAGGTATTCCACCCCCGCGTGGAACACCTTCACATGAATGTGTGGAATCCTCGGGTCATACCAACCTGGGAAGATCGTCTTGAAGTTCACTGTGCCGGTAGCATCCGTGATCTGCCCGCCTCTGAGATATGTCCCGGCATTTGTGGGTGGCACGCTGGTACCGTCGACCGAGCCAACCAGCAGCATGGTATCCGCAGGTCGGCGCCCCATATCTTCCGGATAGCCGCTGTAATTGCCCGCAGCATCACAATGCCAGATTTCTACCGCCGCACCCTCCACGGGTGTACAACCGTCCGCCTTCACCACCTGTAACCCGAGATCAAATTCGAGGCCTGTGCGGTCTTCCCGCACATCCGTGCGCACCGGTGCGGAAAAAAAATAGGGTCCCTCTACCTGGGAACCGGTTAACACGCAGACCTCACCGTCTGGCCTCGGCGCAAGTGTAAGATCAACCCCTTCGTTCTTTCGACTGCGCACCAATGCACCGACGATGGGAGTTCGTTGCCACCAGGCGAGCGCCCCCAAACCTACGATGCCCGCACCCACACCTAAAACTGCTCTTCTTTTCATAGCCTTAGTTCCCCGTCTGCCCGCTAATCAAACCCGACAAAACTAACAACCTCATCCACAGGACGACGTGTCGAGACAACAGCGTTTGCAGCAAAGTCATCTTGAGGATACCCCATCGCTACACAGGACATGATGACCTGATTATCCGGTATCTGAGCATGCTCGCGGACAACGGGGGATTGTGCGATACCCTGCCCATTGATCACCGCGCCGAGGCCGCGCGACCAGGCGCAGTTGACCAGGCAGTTGGTCACCGCACCGCAGTCGAAGATCGCGATGTCATTCTCCTCCAGCGTTGCGTCAAAGGTGACGACGATAGACACAGGCGCATCAAACTGACGGAAGCCTCGTAACACCCAGTCATGCCGTCGCTCCTTGTCCCCCCACGCAATGTCCATGGCGTCAAATAGTTGGACAGCGATCGCTTTCTGGCGCTCGCGATGCACACCTTCATAGGGGCCGTGCATGCGTATCTCGCGAGAGGCTGGCACACCCGCGAGGTTTCGTTCCGTGTTGCCCTTGCGAATTCTGTCAAGCGCCTCGCCCGAGACCGCATGGAAATACCAGGGCTGTGTATTCATTGAAGACGGCGCCCGACTCGCCATGTGGACGATCTCGCGTATTAGATCTTTCGGCACCGGATCTGTCTTGAAGCCCCGAATGCTGCGGCGCCCCATCACTACATCATCAAATTCCAATCGGTTTCCCCAGAACGTCAGACCTCCAAGTTGGCCTGCGCACAAGAGATAAATCAAGTCACACGTTGAACCGAGCCCCTAACACGCTGAACTCAACGTAGGCAGGCAGTATGATGAGTACCCATGCACCGCGGTAAACTCCGAACCCAAAATCGGCTCTTCAACCTCGTTTGTCTGACATCCTGTCTGGCATCAACCCTGCTCGTCGCCTCAGCTCAAAGTACCGCAGAAACGTTTGCTACCCCCGCAGACCTGGGCAAGGCACTTTTTTTCGACGCAAACTTATCCGGTGACCGAAGTCTTGCATGCGTGACCTGCCACAACACGGCCAGCGCTTTCTCAGATCCACGCCACAATCAGTTTGGCGGTGCGGTTTCCTTGGGCGTTGGTAGTGCTGCCGGTCGCCGCAACACGCCAACGTTGACCTACGTCGCCATCACCCCGGAATTCGAGCAAAGCGATAACGAAGCAAGGGGTGGATTTTTCCACGACGGTCGCGCGCTCACTCTGGAGGACCAGGCAACCCAGCCGATACTGAGTCCTATCGAGATGAACCTGCCTCTGGAAATGGTGCTCTCCAGGCTCAGCGAGCACCCGACTTATCTTGAAAAACTGGTTGAGTTTTACGGTGCAGACGCCCGCTCAAGCGACGCCGAAGCTCTGGCTGGGGTCGGCAAAGCATTAGCAGCTTATCAACGGTCATCAGAACTGAGCACTTTCGACAGTCGCTACGACAGAAGCCTGCGCGGCGAGGTTGAACTCACGCGCAAAGAAGAGCACGGTCGCGTGCTTTTTTTCTCATCGCTGCTGAACTGCTCAAGCTGCCATTCATTGAATAAAGACAACGAGACCTTCACAGACTATACGTATCACAATATCGCAGTGCCCAGAAATCCGGATTTATCTGTCCCGTTGGATTCAGGCCTTGCCGAAAACACCCACCTCGCTGAGCAAAATCGCAAAGCCGTCGCCGGTAAATTCAAGGTGCCCAGCCTGCGAAATATCGCGGTCACGGCACCGTACATGCACAACGGAGTCTTCCGCGAACTCGAGACCGTGATGGAGTTTTACAACAAATTTCTGGTACGTCGGCCAACCAACCCTGAAACCGGAGAACCTTGGGGAGCACCCGAGGTTGCGGAGAACGTCAGCCTGGACTTGTTGCGACAGGGACAGCCCCTGGATGCGTATCGTATTGAGGCGCTAACAGCTTTCATGCGCGCGTTGACAGATGCGCGCTACGAACACCTCTTGGACTAAGTGCTGAACAGCAGCCCTGGCAGCCTGTCTTGCAACAGGCTGGTGGTTGCGCCCCCGGGGGTTAACAGGCAAGGTGCGGAGCAAACAAGAAACGGTTGGGGGAAACGATGAACGATGACACGATCGCGCTTGGCCAGCGAGTCATGCTGCTCCTGGGGCGCACCTTACTGGGCATCTACTTTGTGTTGCCAGGCTTGCAGAAAATTTTTGCATGGGACCAGATGTCAGCCTACATGGCGGATCACGGCGTACCGCTCGTGCCCGTGCTTCTCGCGCTCACCATTGTCATACAGATCGGCGCCGGGGGTGCGCTCATCGCCGGTTTTAGAACACAGCTGATGGCTTTCCTGCTGGCAGGCCTGACGCTTGTTATCAGCATCTTCATGCACAATTTCTGGGCGATGGAAGAAGGTCTGGCGCAGCAGCACGAAACACAGAACTTTGTTAAGAATCTGGCCATCATGGCTGGCTTGTTATACGTCGCTGGCTGCGTACCAAAACCAGCGGCTGCCAGAGAGGCGACCTAACCCGCTATCTGATCGACCAGATTTTCGACCAGCGCTGCTCCTACCCATGCGAGCGGCGCTATGACCGCATAGCCAAGGATGCGCAACGCCAGGCGCGCATCAAACGGCCAGTTGGGAATATTGCGTATGCGTTCTATGTGGGCGCTCAACATCTCCAGTTGTCCAACGTCTTCGCGATCTGTTGACCCAAGGTCGGACAGGAGTTTATCCAACCGCGCCTGTTTGGCTTTCATTATCGCCGCCCGAGCACCAGCCATGGGCAACAGCATCAATAGCAGTGCCGAAGGCACGCCCACCAATATTCCGGCCTCGTAGTTTACCCACCGAAACTCGGCATCCAGCGACTGTAAGGGCATGAACGCCATCGCTCCTGCTATGAGGAGCACATCTTTTCCCGCAAGGTTGGCAAGCGGACGCACGCGGCTGGGTGCATAAATGTCCACCGAGATAGAGCGTCCGAAGCGATACAGCGCCCAGCTCAGTGGCACGCGCCAGCCAATAAGCAGGCCGATCGTACCCCACAGAAAAGCGGCTGACACCAGTACAGCGATATCAAACGGGGCAATCGGTTGAGAAGAAAAAATGGTTTTCCAGATCAAGGGGTTCTGCCATTGACTGTAAACAAGGCCGATCGCGACCGGTATCCAGACAAGTAATCCAACGGAGTGAATACGGTGATCCAGTTTTGGCGCTGCATCCCCTGTGGACCAGGGTTTAAGTTCCTGCAACACGAATACAGTCTCGCGCCGCAGATAGACCAGAATACCCAACATATAGGCGGGCAGGACCGAGAACATCGCTGCCGTACCGAAAAGCTGTGGGGCGCTCGCATAGGTTTCCATTACAGGTACGTCACTTGCGATGTAGGTGATGTACTGGATGAGCCCCAAGCCGACCGCCAGTGGTAATACGAGGGCGGTTATCGATTTGTCGTAGTTGATTAGCCAGTTCATGGGCTGATCATAAGGCCTTCCCGACTTGTAAGCACACATCGAGCCCAAGTTTAGGTACCATCACGACTTCCCAACGAGGCAACACTCTCACCAATGACCGAAAAAGAAAACGAAAGCCAGAGCCAGAGCCAGAGCCAGAGCCAGAGCGAAAACGAAGCACAAACAACCAGCTCTGCCGAAGACGCGCAGCCTAAGAAGTCCAACACCATCGGACGCGTGATTTTTCTGGTGATCACCATCGTTTGTTTCGCCTATCTCTACTACCGCATCAACGGTGCGGCGGCACGCGAAGGGCTGACCGTGATGACTTACATGGGTAACGTATTCGCGAACGTGGACTGGGTGAGCTGGGTATTCATCATGGTCTGCTACTCCCTCTTCTACTTCCTGATCGATACCCTGGTAGTCAGTCGTGCCCTCAGCTGGTTTATCACCGACATCAAGTACAAGGATATTCTCCCAGTCAGAGCCAGCGCCTACATCATCTCCATATTTAACGAGCAGATAGGCAAAGGGGCCATGGCCTACTACCTGAACAAGCGGCACGAGGTGCCTGGGTGGGAAGTCGGCTCGGTTATGCTCTTCATAATGTTCTGCGAGGTGATGTATCTCCTGGTCTGGGCCGTGCTTGGCTTTTTCTTCAGCGGTGAAGACCTGCCCGAGGTGTTCGGCCTCATACCGTACATCGGTATCGGAGGGTTGATCTTCCTCGCAATCTGGATCGCCTACTTCAGGGGTTACATCCTGAAAGGCGTTAATCTTCGTGAAAAACGTATTCTGGATGCCTTTCGCCAGGCTCGCCCCTGGCACTACTTCGCGTTTTTCCTGATGCGCTCACCAGCGCTGATCGCCGCCATCGTAGTCTATGCAATGGCGTTGAACCTGTTCGGTGTAGAAGCCAGCATCATGTCTATCTGGCCCTACTTGCCGGTCATCTTCTTCGCAGCCGCCGTGCCGACACCAATGCGCGCCGCAGCGATCACGTTCTGGGTAGTCCTCTTCCCTGAAAACGAGGGGCAGATGGCTGCCTTCGGCTTTGTCCAGCACAACTTCTTTATCCTCTTTAATGCCGCGATCGGCCTGGTGTTCTGGCGCCGCACACAAAAGGATCTGTTCGGCTGACCTCAGACGGGAAGGCGGATGTCCATCAGTTCTTCCATGTTGCCGTGGTAGAACCGGGCCATGGTGGCATCGTCGCACTCGGTCATCGTCGCTTCAAACTTTCGGATCGGGTCTGCCGTGCCTTCCGGGTGCGGATAGTCCGAGGCAAAAACCAGCATCTCCGGTCCTACCTGTTCGGTAATCCAACCGACAGGCTCACCAGCAAACGGTGAAACCTTGATGCGGCTGCGCGCTGTATCACCAGGCGATTCGCTGAATTTACGGCGGTGGCGAAACGTTCGTGCGGTAAAATCGAGGGCATGCAACCATGATGGCAGCCACACACCCGCATGCTCCATGGAAAGACCGCGCAAACCGGGATGCCGCTCGAACACCCCATCAAAGATCATCGCACCGAAAAAAATCTGCATGCTGTTGCCGATGGTCATAAGACCCAGTTCACCAGCCGGTGCATCGCCGCCAAGCTCAATAGAGGTCTTGCCGTTGTTGCGGAAGCTGGGTGAAACCGCCTTGTAGTGGCCGTTGGCAGCAACATGGCAACCAAAGGGCCGGTTGTGCTCCGGAAACAGCGCCCACACTCTGTCGAAATCGGGGTGCGTAAAAGAAGGTTTTTTCGGATCCGGTTCGTTGGTATCCACCATGAAGGTATAACACCCGTCCTGTATACCCTGCCTGATCAGCGCTTCCGCTTTCTCCGGCCCTAGCGAGAGCGGGATATAACCGATAGCCAGAAGCCTCTCATCCGCCGCACAAAAGTCTGCCATTGCTTTGTTCAAAGTGCGCGCGCCTGCTTCCAGCACGTCCACATCCGTGACATGAGCTATCTGATGAAACGAAAAAGTAGGCAGTACCCACTGCAACTCAAAACCAAAGAGGTTCAAGGCATGCGAACGTTCCGGTCCGTCAAAAGCACCCAACCGACTCCAGCCGTTTTTTGTGTTGTCCAGCAAGCCCGCTTCAAACTTGCGCATATGTTCAGGGTCACGGGTGCGGCGTTCAAAATGTTCCCGCGCTCTGTCCATGCCCGCTTGCACGACAGGCAACTCGGTCTGCTCATTCATAGCCGGTAAAAGCGGCAGGTCTGCTTCGCGCGCTGCGTTGGCCAGATAATCATCGAGTTCAATGACATGGCTATCAGCATCTATGATGCGTCTGTGTCCAGCGTATGTTTCCATATCTAATTCCTTTCCAAACCTACCCTTTGCCTTCCAGTATCAGCCCTGCCAGTTTTTCCCCATGGGTGTTCTGCGGGAAGTGACCGGCATCTTCAATGGGGTAAAACGGCGCGTTCATACGCCCTGCCCATTCACGCCCCCACGCTTCCGTAAAGACGTCGTCCTTACAACCCCAGATAAAGTGGCATCCCTTGTTCCACTCGAGCAGGGTGCGAAAGTGCAGGCTCTGGGCAGCAGCATTGCCGTTGTTGTAACTGTCTAAGGGTATGGACAGCGGAAAACGTCGATACCCGTTGTAGCCTGCATCCGGCAGCCCCTTGTAAGGTGCAGCATATCCCTTGTACATGTCCGCAGCCGCACCGCTAAGTCCCGGGTCTTTACCTTCCATAAACGCGGGACCATATCGCTCACCCGTGATCAAACCGGCACTCATCACCATCATCAGACCAAGATCGGGCTCAGCGCGGTCAAAACGCCCACCTTTCTGCCAGCCCTCATTCCAGCGTCTGATACCGTCCGAATATTCATATTCGGCATGGTGCAGCCAGGTGTTCATGATCACGAGGTGATCAAACCGTTCCGGCATCATCGCAGCCTGCGCAAGGCCGGTGGGTCCACCCCAATCCTGACAGACAAGCGTTATACGGCTGAGATCAAGATCGACTAGAAGAGAGGTTAAGATTTCTGTGTGCCGCGCGATGGTGTACCAGTGAATGTCCGTTGGCTTGTCAGAACGACCAAAACCTATGTGATCTGGTGCGATACATCTGTACCCCGCCGCAACCAGCCCTGGAATGACGTCCCGATAAAGATAGGACCATGTGGGCATCCCGTGGAGAAGCAGCATCACAGGGCCATCTCTCGGTCCCTCATCGAGGTAATGCATCCGCAGATCCTGCCAACCATGGTAGTTAGGTGCGTATGCGAAGCCTGGCAGATCCACGAAATTTTCGTCCGCCGTTCTAACAAATTCAGTCACAGCAACTATTCTCCTCTTATCCAGCCTTGTCCCGACCCTCGTTAGCCATGCTACCCCATACCGTTTCGAATTTTACCCCCGAACCCCTCACACCGCGTCAGCGCCTTTAACCCCCTAAAGAGGGGTGGGGAAACCCTCGCAAAGAGACGCAATCAGGAGTACAAAAGCGTTGTTGGATAGGTACAGATTATGAGTTCCGCATTCGCATATGGCATCGTGGTGGATGATCACCCGGCAGCCCGACAGTGGCTGACCGCTGCAGTATTGGAAGCCTTCCCTGGTATTGAGGTAACCGAGGCGATCGACCTTGCCACGGCACGGGCGGCACTGGCGAGACGCCTGCCCGACCTTGCTGTCATTGACCTGGGACTACCCGACGGTTCTGGCATCGAGCTTATCCGCGAGATTCACCAACTGGCCCCGGATGCTTCCAAAATAGTGAGCACGGTATTCGGGGATGATCAGCATCTGTTTGATGCATTGCGTGCGGGTGCTGAAGGGTACGTGTTGAAAGACGAAGCCCAGGACAAAATGCGCACAATGCTGAAAGGCATAACCGAAGGTGAACCTCCGCTCTCTCCGTCCATAGCGCGGCGGCTGCTCCGTCAGTTCAACGATCAGGCGAACGAACCGGCGGTGCATCTCACCAGTCGGGAAAGCGAGGTGCTGACGCTGATCGCCAAGGGCTACACCGTACAGCGAGTGGGAGACCTACTCGACATCACCCGCAATACAACCGCCGGTTACGTGAAAGACATCTACCGCAAACTGAACGTCACAAACCGCGCAGAAGCAACCTTGGAAGCAACTCGCCGAGGGTTGGTTTCACCCGGATCCAGCTGACATTCGCCCCTCTCTCAGGTTAACCGTCTGGTCCAGTCTGATACTGTGCATCTGCACTGTCGCCGAGGCTGATGTCGGCTACCAACAGATTCGCGAAGCGGAATTTGTCAGTGTCGACGCGGACGCGCCACCACCGGCAGACGCACCGTGGCGCACCGTCACGCTCCCTGACCAATGGTCCAAGGATCTCAGGTGGGAACAGGGTTTGGAGGGCTGGTATCGCATCGCGCTAGCGCCACACCCGGGTGAGCCTCAAGCCGCCTATCTGCAACGGATCTCAACCAACGCGCGTGTCTATCTGAACGACGAGTATGTCGGCAGCGGTGGTTCATTTGAGGAACCCATCTCCCGCAACATGCACCGACCTTTGTTTTTTGCCCTGCCGCGCAGCGCCTGGCAGGACGCTGACAACTATTTATACGTGCAGCTGCGGGTGTATCCGGGGTATGCACACCTCGGTGGACTTCGCGTCGGCGATGAAGAGGTGATGCGTCCCACATTTGAGCGTCAGTTTTATATTCAAAACACCTTATCTCAGATCCTTTTCTTCCTCGCGCTCGTCGCGGCAATTTTCGGTTTCCTCTTCTGGCTGATGGTTGAGCGTACATCGACCAACCTGTTCTTTGCGTTAACCGCAACCAGCTGGTCGATCTACTGCATGAACCTGTTTATTCGCGACATTCCGATTCCGGCCAAAGCCTGGTGGGCACTGATCCATAGCAATCTGGAATGGGCAGGCGTGTTTATGGTGTTTTTCAGCCATCGCCTGCTCGGGCGTCGACGGCCATGGATAGAAATCCCGGTCACCATTCTGGCGATCACCGCGACGATTACCTATCTGACTATCGACCTTGTAGACGTCAATCCCACCGCAAGCCGCTTTCACCTGATCCTGCTTCTCTTTGCCGCACAGTTGATGGTGTGGTTGTGCTGGCGAGCCTATCGCGACCGCAATACCGACGCACTTGTCGTTGGCCTCTGTCTCGTCGGGGTGGTGGTCCTGGGCAGCAATGACCTGATACGCCAGAGCGTGCCGATAGATGATCCAAACTGGCAAACCCCGTTCTATCTACTCCAGTTCGGTGCGCCGGGGATGTTTATCATTCTGGCAAGCTATCTCATCACCCGCTACGTGCGCGCTCAGCGCGTGGCGCTGACTGCAGGGATGGAACAGGAACGAGCCAAACAAACTGAGCGCGAACGCATCTATCAGGACCTGCACGACGATGTCGGCGCCAAGCTGCTTTCTCTCATCTATCAATCCGAGTCTGAGGAAGAACGGGAACTCGCGCGCAGCGCCCTTGAAGACATTCGTGACATCGTCTCCGGCAAAGCGGATGAAGCGGTAGATCTACTCAGCATGTTTGACATTCAATGCGCGGAAATAGAAGAACGCCTGATTCCCCACGACATTGCCCTCAAGTACGCGTATCAGATCGACTCAGAAACCATCGTGACAGGCCAGTTTGCCTACCACGTGAGCCGAATTTTGAGAGAACTGATCTCCAATACCATCAAACATGCCGAAGCGCACAACGTAAATCTGGATGCCACCGAATCAGAGCGTACGCTGACCATTCAATATGCGGATGATGGGCGGGGTTTGACCGGTGAGGAAACGCCCGGTAGAGGCCTCGCAGGTATTCGCCGCCGCACCCAGGCACTGGGTGGACGTGTGACCAAACTCGCTGGTGAAAACGGCTTCGAAATCGCGTTGAAACTACCCCTGGCGGAGGGAGTTTGATATACCAGGCGTTCATTTTATTCACGCCAGATAATGACCCAACCCGATTTCAGTACCATCCTTGCCGCGCACTTTCCCGAAGCTTCATTGGCCAGTACCGAACGCCTTACAGGCGGGGTTTCTGCCGACGTCTTCCGTCTCGACCTCAGCTACCCCGACGGAAGTGTTCAGCCGGTGGTATTGCGCGTTCATGGGCAAACCCATGGAGGCCACAACGCAGAGTTGGAATTTGCGCTCCTAAAAAGCCTGCATGAATTGGGGCTGCCTGTGCCTCAACCGCTTTACCTCGGCGCCAGCGGCGCCAGGATCGGCGACCCTTATCTTGTGATCGACTTCGTTGACGGCGAATCCGGGGTGCCTCATGGATTGGGCGAAAATTGTGTGGTGCCCATGGCGAGGATGCTGGCGCGTATTCACCAGCAGCCCCCATCCGGGACACCGGAGCTTCCGGTAAGAACCAATCCACTTCCAGAGTTGTTTGACTTCTTACCCGAAGGTGAAGAATGGCAGGCTGTGGAACAGATCCTGCGGCAACAGCAGGACACGGAGTATCAAGGTAAACACTGCCTGCTCCACGGCGATTTCTGGCCGGAGAACATATTGTGGCAGGGAGACGAAATCGCAGCGGTGCTCGACTGGGAGGACGCAGCGTTGGGGGATCCGCTCTCAGACCTGGCATCCGCCAGGGTTGAACTGCGTTATCTTTTCGGTAGAGATGTCATGGATCGCTTCTCCACCGCATACGCGCAGGTGAGCGATATCGACGCCCATCGCCTTGCGCTCTGGCAGATTTATGTCGCTGCAGCGGCCGATCGCTACATGGACGATTGGGGTTTACCAGCAGATCGAGTGGCGCATATGCATCGTGAAGCGCGTGCAAGTATTCGTGAGGCTGCGGCTTACCTCGAATCACCTACGTCAGACGGGCTGCCCTGAGCCTGGCTCGCAACCGCAACCCATGCGATCATCGTATGCCATAATCCGATGCCACAGACTTGGGCTAACTCGAGGAAAAGATCGTGTCAGAAGCAACTGAACAAGCTTATGTCCCACCGCTGGAACTTACCGAAGGTCAACCTGCGCCCATCGCTGCCAACGGCGGATTGTCCTATATGTCCTTTGATGTGAACGGCGATGCGGGAACCGCTGCGGCAACCGAAGCAGCACTCGAACTTGTCCATGAAGGCGACGGGCGCAGACTTATGGACATGCTGGATAATGCACCTCCAGGGCCTATTGAAACCAAATGGGGGCTGGGATTTCGCCGCTATTCCGAGTGCCTTGAATATATCAAGACCAACGACATACCCGTGCCCGACGGCGGTCTTGCCCTGCCTCTGCGCTACAGTGTGCACGAGCAACCGTCCTACTCTATCGTTTCCTCAAATGCGCTGTGGCATGACCCCACCCGTGAAGAGGACGCCAAGCTCCTCCGCCGCGAGGAGATGGACCAGAATCGGCGGTGTCTCTATTTTCCGCAAGTCATGCGCGACGCGCGGCGCATACAAGAGTACTACCCCGGTCTGTCTCCCTACTCGCCGGAATCGATGGACAAACTTGGTGTCTCCCTTGCCCACTGCGAATCGGAGTGCCAAAACTTCTACGACGCACATGAGGTTGAACGAGTCTTTTATCCGGAGATGGAAAAGCTCCTGCTGGAATTTTTCCCGGATGCAACAGACGCTCTTGTCTACAACCACGACGTGTTCGACAAGGATTATGAGGGTGACCGTACCGAGGATCAGGCAGACAAAAATCCGGGGGTGAACGCAGCCTATGCAAACCTGGTGCACAACGACTTGAACGACAACTCCGGTCGCGTACGCTGCCGCGAGTTACTCACTAAAAACCTGCGTAACTTTGGTCGCACGCAGAACTACACACCGGCTGAGGCGGATGCAAAAATGTCGCGCCGCTTCATGTCCATCAACTTAGCGAAGCCCATGGAAACGGTGGAGCAGAATCCATTTGTCCTCTGCGCATGGCCTTCATTTGCGGACCAGCCATACATCACCAACTATCGCATCTATGACGACCGAGTCGGGGAAACCACACGTTTCACCTATCGTCCAGACCATGAGTGGTACTGGATTCCACAACAGCAAGCCAACGAAGTATCCATGCTGAAGTGTTACGACTCCGTCACCGACGGTAGCGTATCCCGGTGGTCTTTCCACACCGCATGTATCGATCACACCGCGCCTGAGGATGCACGTTGCAGGAAAAACGTGGTGGTTCGTTCTTTCGTCTTTTTCTAGAGCGAACACCTCCGGGTCACGATGAAGCTCAACTTTGTCACCATACTTCTGGCCATGCTCGCGGGAAGTCTTGTGACGTACATTGCGATTTCCTCGTTATCTGCACCCGAAGCGTCACTGGACCCGGCGCCTGCCACAGTATTGCCAAACTCGGTGGCCACCCCTGGTGAACGTGAGCCACTAAGCCTTGCTTCCATCCGTAGTTTGGCAGGCACATTCAACAAGCGCGTGGCGCTCCACCAACTTATTGCCGCACAGAACGCCTTGCAATTGCGTGCGTTGATCCTGGCAATACGCGAGGAATATACGGGTAACCTGCAATACACAGCGCTCAACATCGCCCTGGTGCGCCTCGTTGAACTGGACGCCAACGTTGCCATGCAAACCCTGTACGACCTGCCCCAACCTATACCGGCCGAACTGATTCGTTCCACCTTTCAGGCTATTGCTCACTCAGATCGAACCCTCGCCATCAAACAGGCACTGAGCGCGCCACGACACATCCAGCAAATTGCCGGTGAAACATTGATGGAGGTCATTGCGGATCTAAGCGACGACGAGCGCCATCAGCTTGTCGCTCTGCTACCAGACGCAGCAGCTGACGCACGAGGACAAGATTGGGCGGCTCGGCTCAATGCTGCCCTCTCCACCTCAAACCTTGCTACTCGGCAAATGGAGGTCTACCAGACAATCATCAGCTGGGCCAATAAAGACCCTCAAGCTGCGATGGCAGCTGCGAGCAACCTGGCCACCAACATAAGGCAGATCGCTCGCATGCAGGTTGTTGCTGTCTGGCTGCAACAAGATGCCCCGGCTGCTATCGCCTGGGTGGAATCCCTGCCACCGTCACGAGAACGACAAACACTGATCACAGCGGCTGTCCCTTTCCTGGCCCGCAGCGATTTGCAACGTGCACTGAGCTACGCCAATGAGTTGCCTGTAACGGAGCAAATGCAAGCCAAAGCGAGCATTGCACATATCTGGTATCGAGAAGATGAAGCAGCTTTTCGTGAGTGGTTGGAAGGCACGATTGGTACCGCGAGCGCCGGGGGTACCGCGGGTACAAACGCACGGGGAGTACCCGGCTTGAGCATACTGGCGATGAATCTGGCCCAACAGGACCAGGCACTGCTCGACATCATCATCGAGATTGTTCCCGAAGAGCAGGCCAAAGGTATCCGTGCGATGGCGCGGGCCGTGCGAACGCAAACCGATCCTGAATCCGTCGCAAATGAGATCAGCGCCATGGAGAACGGGCCTGAGAAGAAAGCGGCAGGACGTAACCTCATCCATAGCTGGTCAAACCAGAATACTGACGGACCGATTGCGTGGATTGCACAACAGGATTCCAGCGAGCATCCGGAACTGTACAAGGCGTTGGTTAACAACTGGTCACAATGGGATGAGCAGGCAGCTGAAGACTTTGCGAGGGGTATCGATGATCCGATTGCCCGCGATACAGCGCTTGTGACGGTTTATGGCCGCACAGCGAATATCGACGGCGTGAGGGATATTTTCAACGACCCGCCTTCAGAATCCGTCAGACACGAAGCGGGTCGTCAGTTGTTTATGTTGCATACCCAAACAAATTCCGGAGAGGCTGCAAAATATCAGGAATTTGTCAGGGGTCGCAGCACCAATGCCGAAGTGAGAACTGTGCGGAGTTCTCCATAGCTAGTTTCTGTCCAGAAAAGGCATCCATGCCTTTTCTTCCCAACGGTTTCCTTACGGAAACCTCGCAAAAACCTGCGGTTTTTGACTCGGACTCCTGTCCTCGACTAGTGCGGTCTCCAAATACTACGTATTTGGGACAAGCACTAACTAGCCCGTGCTTTTGACAAACTTCAGTATTTCAGCCCGCACCTCGTCTTCGTGATGCCCACTCATCATCAGGATGACATTCCCGTGGGTTCTCCCGTCAGCATCAAAGCGCTGAATATTGTCCCGCTTTGCCGCACGTGCTGCCTTCATCAGCCGTTTTGCATACCGCTGAAATCCAGCCTGTTCCTCAACGACCACCAGAATCGGCACCGACGATCGATCCAGATAGCGCGTGGGTGATGCGTCCTGCCAGGCTTCCAGAGTATCGCCAAAAACGGCTTCTATGTGGGCCTGACCCATTTCCGGCTCGCCCTTGGTGAGCGCCGCGTGGTAGTCGGGTATATCATAGGCACCGCCGATGGGTACCGCTCCCGCAACATTCCCCAAACTTAAACCGCGCTCCGCGAGATAGCGTTCATCACTGGCAAGCAGGGCCGCCAGGTGACCGCCAGCAGAATGGCCTCCAACAAAAAGCGCATTCGGATCGAGCCCATATTGAGCAGCTTCTTTGTGCAGCCAACGGAAGGCATCCGCCACATCGTTAACGTGCGCTGGGTGCTGCACGCCCTCCTCATGTGCCTCAGGATTCGCCCACCGTCCTGAGCTCAAACGATAACTCATGGAGGCTACCGCAATCCCCCGTTCAGCCAGGCGCAGAGCCAACGCACGGTCCTGGCCTCGTTCACCAAATGACCATCCACCACCGTGTATCCAAAGGAGGGTTGGCGCGGGTTTCTCGGTGTCTGGGATATACAGATCCAGATAGTGTTTTGCGTGACGGCGCGGCGCTTCCACGTAGGGCACGGCTTCATGCTCGATCACCGCAAACAATCCGGGACCAGATTGGGCTTGTCCGGCGTTCCGCCAGGGGTTGGTGCCCAGCACAATCTGAACGTTTCTTTGTTTCTTGTTCCGTACAAACTTAACGTCGATGCGATTTCCGGCGCCGCTCTCGCGGATTAACTGGGCAAACCCTTGTGCGTCAGCCGGTGATTGACCTGCCACACTGACAACATTGTCACCCACCTTTAACCCTGCGGCAGCAGCTGGTGAGCCAGGTAGCACCGTCACCACGTCCACACCTGATCCCGCCTCTGTCGGTCCAAGTTGCGCACCAAAGTATCCTTCGGTTGCCGCGTGGGTGACACCAACCCAGCACAGCAACGCTAACAGGAGAACTGATCTACGACCGCACATATATGTATCCCCATGACGATTTCCTATACCTTAACGCAATGCAACGCGATTACGACATCATCATTGTTGGGTCCGGCGCAGCAGGGCTTGCCGCAGCTGTAGCCGCCGCAGACCTTGGCGCTACTGTGCTGGTTGTGGAATCTCAGAAGGTCGTGGGTGGCTCCTCTCGCTTGAGTGGTGGGCATTTCTACGCGGCCGGGACATCGTTGCAACATGATGCAGGCATTCAGGACGATGCTGACGCCATGTTCGAGCACTACATGACCCTCAATCAGTGGCTCGTAGATCCCGCCATCGTCCGCAAGTTCTGCGACTTGAGTGGCCCCACCTTCGAATGGCTGAAGAGGCACGACGTCAACTTCGGACCTAATGCCCTCTATCCATCCGGGGTCAGCTCAACCCCGCGGGGGCATATTCCCGAGGGAGGTGGCGAAGCAGTTGTGCAGGCTCTGGATGGTCACCGCAGTCACAAAGGCGTGGAACTTGTGCTTGATGCCAGGGTGACCAGACTTTTGACCGAAGATGGTCGGGTTTGCGGCGTTGAGGTGAACCATTCAGATCAGGCGACAGCAGGCGCCGTTGTACTCGCCTGCGGCGGGTTTGGCGCCAACCCCGAGATGATCAAAGCGTACTACCCCGATGCCGCTGCAACCGGCGACTGGAACTGGTACATCGGTGCCGAGGGCGCGCAAGGAGACGGGATTCATCTTGGTAAGTCCGTCGATGCTCAGATTCATGGCCACAACCGCGGGCTTCTCCTGGTAACACCTGGCTTCAGCCGCGACCTGGAAGTGCTTCTGCCGAGCTGGCTTATCCTGGTGAACAAAGCGGGACAGCGTTTCACAAACGAGGCTGCACCCTACAGCGTGTTGGGCGGACTTATCCAACATCAGGGCGGTCGCGCCTGGGCGGTCTTTGATGAAACCGCTCGACGCGAGGCAAAACCGAATCCAAGCTCGCAGGCGTATTGGGTCGACGAGGTCCTCGAAAAGAAGGCGGCAGACGGCACCATCGCGAAAGCAGAGTCCATCGAGGCCCTGGCAGAATCACTGCATATCGAACCCAAAGGGCTCATCGGCACAATAGAGCGGTATAACGCGGACACACAAACTGGCGACGACACGGCGTTTTTTAAGCCAGGCAAGCGCGCCGCAATAGAATCAGCCCCTTTCTACGGTGTTGAGGTGAGACCGGCAATTCTATGCTGGACCGGTGCAGGGGTGACCATCAACGCACAAACCCAGGTGCTGGACCAGGCAGGCAGACCCATCACAGGACTTTACGCGGCAGGTGAAACCGTCGGCAATCTGCATGGTGACCGCTACATCGGCGGCGGTGGCTCCTTCGGTCCGTGTATCGTCTTCGGCAAACTCGCGGGTGAAGCAGCGCAACGTTACGTGGCCGGATTGAACTAGTCGGTGAGCAGCTTGGAAGGCGTGAATGAAGGTGCAATCGATGGAGAGCTATTGGTGTTCCACGACGTCGACGGATGTTTGAACGCACCTGATGGAACGCCGCTGGCTCTTGCTGGACATGAGTTTACGGATGCCGAAGCTCGGCGTTTGCGCCAGTTCGGGGGTATCCTGGATGGCAGCGCCGCCCGCCAATTGGTGCTGAACACCGGACGCAGCTGGGCAGCAACCCGGTTTATCTGCGATGCTATCAACAGTGACAAGATCCAATACGCTCTGGTGGAACACGGGGCAGAACTTTGGGATGTAACCAAGAACAAACCTGTCCCTTTCGAAAACGCGACCGTTTCTGCAATTCCCTCACTTTCTCAAGCGCTGGCCAGCCGAGCAGCGATCGCTGGGTTAATCGATTGGTTTGAGTCCGAGGGGGCTTTTAGGTTGGCCGCCGCTGTGGGCCACTCTGAAAGGTTACCCTACGCACGCGATAAATCATGGAACCTGACCTTCAGTGTTCCGGACGCATTGGACGGTGACGAAGTATTCAGCAACCTGAAGGCCCTTATCCGCCGGGAACCGCAATTTCAGCAAGCGGACTTCGTTTATCACTACAGTCGTTGGAACCGATTTATCGATGTTATGGGAACAATGGACAAGGGGCTCGGCATGATCGCAACGCTGGCCCACCTCTGCATAGATTCTCCGCGCGTTGCTGCCATCGGCGATGGCTTGAACGACCTTTCCATGTTGAAGCGAGCCACGATTCCCGTCTGTCCTGCAAACGCTGAAGCTCAGGTCATCGAGCTATGCCAGTCGTCAGGCTATGCGTCGAAACATCATTTTATTGATGGCACTACAGATTGGCTGGCGCAGCTTTAGATCGATAGGCCCAGCCGCAGGCGGACCCTCCCGGCCTTCCCTAATCCGTTCTGCGCCAGATTTCTCCGCGGGCACGAACCGGCTCGAGCATGGACCAGTCGCCATCGGGCACATCATAGCCAGTTGGAAAGGGCGGCCGCACGTCCATGTTCAGTGATTGCATAACCTCCGGCTGGCGGTAGTAAACCTCAAGCGTTGCAGTAACAAATGCACCCACAAACGCAGGGGCCGTTTCACGCAACCCCTCAACCAGCACCACGGCTTCACCAGCATCAAGCTCAACAAAACTCCGACCGGTCTCATCCTGCGCCAGGCTTTCCAACCTATCCAACCCCTGCACCAGCACATCCGACTGACGTCTGGCAGCGAGCAGTATCTCAGGGAAAATTGCGTCGTCATCTGCGCCTGGGACGCCGTATTCTGAACTTGCTGGAATCAGCAAACCGGCAAGCCGCTTCAAGATTTCGATCTGCGCAGAGTTGAAGGGGCTATCCGTTGCGATGGTTTCATCAGACATGCGTAACCCTCTAATCAAATAGAGTCGCCAGGCGACTCTTCATCTGCTGAGCGACAAACAACGCCAGGGCCTGAATCGTCTGTGTCGGATTAACCCCGGCAGATGTCACAAACAAACTGCCATCCACAACAAACAGATTCCTAACATCATGCGAACGCCCCCATTCGTTAACAACAGATGTTTCCGGGTCGTTGCCCATCCTGGCTGTCCCCAGCAAATGCCAGCCACCGAAGGGGATCGGTGATTGCACCAGCACATCGGTTGCTCCAGCCGCCTCCAGCAGTTCCGTGCCCCGCGCGACTGCAAAGTCCAGCATCTTCTGGCTGTTTTCAGACAGGGTGTATTCAATTTTTGGCGCCGGGATACCGTCACTGTCTTTGAGATCAGGGTCCAGCGTTACCCTGTTATGTTCTTCCGGCAGGTCCTCACAGATCGCCGACATGCCCAGCATGTGGTTGTGCATTTTACGATACGCTTCGTGGTGCCCTTCTCCCCACGGGATTCTGCCGGATAACACACCGCTTAAGGCGGTGCCCACAACCCGCGTCCCCCGATGCATTTCCAACGTAAAGCCACGGACAAACCCGCGCGCTTCGTCCGTCTCATAAAACTCTTTGCTCCAGAGCGAAAGCGGCGGACCGCGATACCCATCCGTCTCCTGAGGTAACACACCCTGAATGTTGGCGTAGGGGTGAAACATCAGGTTTTTCCCCACGAGTCCGCTGGAATTTGCGAGACCGTCAGGAAACATCTGCGACGTGGAGTTCAGCAGTATGCGAGGTGTGCCAACCCCATTACACGCGAGCACCACAATTTCGGCTGCCTGAAATTGTTCGATGCCGTCGGCGTCGTAGTACACCACCCCGGTTGCCATACCTCCTGCATCAACCGTGATTTCTCTCACCCGGCAGCGCGTCCGCAGTTCAACACCCGCGCGGATAGCTTCGGGCCAGTAAGTTACATCCGTACTCGCCTTTGCACCTTGCGCGCACCCGGAGCCGCAGGCGCCAAGGTTGATACAACGGGCTCTGCCTTCATAGTCTGTGGTTGCTATCGCAACATCGGACGGCCACCAGTGCCAGCCCAGTTCGTTAAATGCCTCACCCAGAATCTGCCCTGATCGGCCCATGGGTAACGGTGGCATGACGGTCTGTTTGGCAGGATACGCGGGATCTCCAGACAAACCCGCAACGCCCATCATGCGGTCGTTGGTTGCATAAAACGGTTCCAGCGCTTCGTAGTCGAGCGGCCAGTCGTCTGCAACTCCGTCAAGGGAAGCCACTTTAAAGTCGGATGGATGAAAGCGTGGGAAATGCCCCGCATAAAGCACGGTACCTCCGCCAACGCCATTGAAGTTCGCCACCGTTATCGGGGAATTGGCATCATTGATGGGATAGTCGGTCTCGCGTTTGCGCCGATTGGGACTGATACTGAAATCTGAATAAGCCCGTGCTTCCCAGTCCAGCCCTGCACTCGGATACTCCGACGGATTCATCCAGTCGCCCTGCTCCAGGCAAACCACTCGCATCTTGGTATCCGCAACACTCCAGGCAAACGCAGCGCCCGAGGCACCTGCACCGATGATGAGGACATCTACTTTGGAAAGATCGTCAGCCATTGCGTGCGCTCAGCTCCGCTTGAATTGATTTAACCTTTTCTTTGTCCAGTTTGTAGCGTCCGTAAAAGTATGTCGCTAGCACCGACCCTATGCTGAACACCAGGGTCAGAACACCCATGCGCCAGAGGATACCCTCATCCAACTCTCCCGGAATCGAATTGGCTGGCAGGTCCGCATAATAAGCGAGGGTAATGCCTGCAAAAAACGCGGCAAACGAATTGCTGGCTTTGCCGAAAAACACACGGGACGCGTAAAAGATGCCCTCCTGGCGCCGCCCCGTCTCCAATTCATGTTGATCCACCAGGTCCGCCACCATCGACATCACGCTGACATTCACCACCGCAAGCGCCCACGTTGCAAAAAAGGTCCAACCAAGCAAAAGCGGCAGCAACGGATCCGTATCATTCTCCGGCCACCAGCCCATCATCCGCAGGATATAGGGCAAGGGGTGCACGACCGCGTAACCTGCAGCACCGATCACCACCGCGCCGCGCTTCTCAAACCGACGAATCAGATAAGGCGCCATAAAGGCACCCGTCACAAAACCTGCGGTCTGGTAAAACGAGAACCAGCGAATCTCATCTGGTCCCATCTCCCAGTAGAACGTAAACATGATGGTGTTGGTGGACTCTGCGTGTCCCAGCGTCAGGGAGAGACAAAAGAAGCCAAGCATCAGCGTCAGGTAGGAGCGGTTCTTAAACGCGCCGTAGACCTCTACAAACACCGTCTTGAATTGGAATGGCGGCAGATCCAGCGGCGGTTGGGGCATGTCTTTAACATGTCTGAGTGTGTAACCGGCGCACGTCCAGATGCCAACCACAATGCCGATGGCCGCCAGGATCGCTATCCCTTCATAGTTAGCCGGGTCCAGGTGGCCATCCACAAACGCGCCGTCGGACACCCTGATAGTCTTGTCCGCAAAAAAGAACGTCCACGCGATAAACGCCACCATGGGCCCGAAGAAAAAGCCGAACATCGCGTTAAAACTGTATACGGACGCGCGTTCGTCATAATCCTTAGAGAGTTCCGCACCCAGCGCCAGATGAGGCACAACATACAACGTCAGGAAAAAACGACCGAGTAACAACCAGGTCACCATCCAGGCAAAAAGTGGTCCCTGTTCCGGCAACGTTTCGCCGGGCTGCACTGCTATGAGCGCTTCGGGCGGTTGGAAGAGCATAAAAAGGCACAACGCGAGCGGCGGCGCAGAAACGAAGAGGAAAGGATGACGGCGCCCAAACCTGCGGGAGCGCCAGCGGTCCGAGATAGAGCCGATCAGCGGGTCGGAAATAGCATCAGCGAAGATGCCGATAAACAGCGCCGTGCCCACAAGCCCCGCAGAGAGCCCCACCGCCTGATTGTAGAAGATAGGTGCAAAGGCGAGAGTCAGCCCAAGAAACAACGCCTCGCCAAGCTGTCCAAAGCCAAACGTGAATTTTGTTAGAAACCCAAGTTTTTTGGGACGCCCCGCTTCCTCTGCCGTGTCTACCACTCACCAGCTCCCCCATCCGTTTAGTAGTTGTACCATGTTTCCCTGCATAATGCGGCGATGAAACTGTTGACCGGTATCGACGGCAGGCCACTGTTCACCAGCAGGCGCGTGCTCACCAACTTCGTTGTGCTCGTGCTGTGCTCGCAGTTCGCATTCTCTGTGTTGGCAATGAAAGGGGCTCTCCTGCCACAGCTGTTGGAACTCTGGCAGATATCTAAAACCCAGTTCGGCCTGCTGATGTCAATCTACGGCATCGTCCACAATATCTTCTACGTCGCGCTTGCATGGGCCCAGGATCGTTTTTCACCGCGGGTCCTAATCCCCATCAACATGATCTTCGGCGGGATCACTACTTTTTTCCTCGGCGAGACCCGCGATTTTGCGACGCTCTGTTTCCTCTTTGTGATGTTGTCACTCTGGTGTGAAGGTGCTTTCTGGCCAGCGGTACTGTCAGCGGTGAGACGCTCAACCTCAGACAGCAATCAGGGCAAAATTTTTGGTCTGCTCGAGGGTGGTCGCGGGATCATCGAGCTCGCGCAGAATGCACTGGCCGTCGGGCTCTACGCTGCATTTACCTACAGCACGCTCGGGCTGGAGGTGGCGTTTATGGTGAACGCCATCATCATGATTGTGCTGGGGGTTGTCAGTTGGTTCCTGCTGCCGAAGGCAACGCTGCTGAAAGCAGGTACCGATCGGACACTTGCCAACCGCGAAGTTGCGCTCGGCATGCGTGCCATGTTCCGCCTGCCGGAAGTCTGGCTGGCGGGTATCGTCGGCTTTACGGTCTATATGGCCTATACCTCCATGCCCTTTTTTCTGACTTACCTTCAGGACCTCCACGCGCTGCCTCTGGTGGCCATTTCTATCTTCGGCATCGTTTCAACCTCCGCTGGTCGCATCGGCGTCGCCATTCCCGCCGGGTTCATCGCCGACCGGTACTTCGGCGGCGCAATCGGTGGCATGCGTGTCGGGTTGGTTGCAGTCGCACTCGTTTGCCTCTGTCTCGCTCTCCTGCCTACAACCGCGGGATTCGCCTGGCCCGCCATGGTTCTGATGACCGCGTTGGCATTTCTGTTTTTCTACCTCCGGGCGCTGTATTTCGCACCGTTTGGCGAAATGGGTTTACCGCAGCGGTTCTCGGGTTCTGTCATCGCCATAGCTGCGTTTCTTATCTACCTGCCTTCCTCGTTCGCCTACCTGTTATGGGGCTATACCATCGATACGAATCCGGGCGCCGCAGGTTACTCCATGCTGTTTGGCTTGCTGGTGACCATTACTTTCGCAGGCACGCTACTGGCACATCTCTTAAAACGACGCATAGCGGCGGGATCGACGAGGACTATAGAGCAGAGGGTGGCAGAATTGGACGCGAGCCTGGGTTTTGAGGAGCGTGAAAAGACCCTCAGCGAACTGATAGATTCGAAGCCTGCGGCAAAAAATTCATAACGGGTGGTTGCACCTTAGAGGTCATCATCCACTCTGAAACGTTCAGGGTCTATCGAGTGTTTGCTGAGGAGTTTGTAAAACTCTGAACGATTGCGTCCGGCCAGACGTGCGGCCTGTGAAACGTTTCCGTTCGTCATGGTGAGCACATCACTCAGATAAGATAGTTCAAAACGATCACGCGCTTCAGCGAAGGGTGTGAGCCCCTCGGCCTTACCTTTCAGCGCGCGCTCAACCAGCGAGTCAGATATGAGTTCGGTACGGGACAGAACTTTGCAGTGCTGTACCACATTGGCTAGCTGTCGCACATTTCCCGGCCAGTGGGCTCTTAACAGTGCCTCCATCGCCGCGGGCGAAAATGCCTTGCCGACACCATCCTCCGCAAAAAGCTGAAGAAAGTGGTTGGCCAGCAGCGGAATGTCCTCCCTGCGCTCCTCCAAAGGCGGAATCTCCAGCGTGACAACGCTCAAACGATAGTAGAGGTCCTCGCGAAACTCATCGTTCGCCACGGCTTGCTCAATGTCTTTATGAGTTGCAGCGATCACCCTCACATCAACCCCGACACTCCGCTCACTGCCGACCGGCCGCACAACTTTTTCCTGCAACACGCGCAGGAGCTTGGCTTGGAAGTCCAAAGGCATATCGCCTATCTCGTCGAGAAACAGCGTGCCCTGGTGTGCCTGCTGGAACAGCCCCACCCGGTCGCGGTGTGCACCCGTAAAGGCACCCTTTGCATGGCCAAAAAGTTCACTTTCGAACAGCGCTTCTGGAATGGCGGTGCAGTTCACCGCCACAAATTCACCAACGTTGCGCGGGCTCGCCTCATGAATGGCACTGGCGAGAAGCTCTTTACCCGTCCCACTCTGACTTTGGATAACGATACTTGCATCACTACCCGCAACCATCTGGGCTTCCTGCAACAAGGTCTCCATCGCCGAGTTGCGGGTGAGAATTTTAGAGCGCCACTGTTCTAATGCCTCAGGGCTTTGAGCTGCTGTTGATCCCCCACCCTGCTCCAGGGCACGTCGCACTGTGTCGAGCAATTCATCATCGTCAAAGGGTTTGGTGAGAAAACCAAACGCACCGCTTTGTGTGGCAGCAACAGCATCCGGGATGGTCCCATGCGCTGTCAGAACAATCACGGGTATCAGCGGGAAACGCTTCTCAACGTTAGCTAGCAGCTGCATCCCGTCCATCTTGTCCATGCGCAGATCCGTGACAATCAATCCAGGGCGTTTCTGCTCCAGCAGCGCCAGCGCCTCTTGTCCACTTGCCGCCGTATCTACCGTATAGCCAGACCGCCCTAAACGTATAGCGAGAAGTTGGAGCAGGTCTTCATCATCATCGACGAGAAGAATTCTGTCACCGGCGCCCTCATTCATGGCGAATTCTGCTCCAGATCGTTCTGATCCTCCGAGAGTTTTTCGTCGATGCGTTTCAACGCATCCAGGCGCCCTTTCAACCCATCCACTTCCGACTGCAGGTCTTTCAACTCCTGGTTGGATGTATACAACTCGCTCTGCAACAGGATTTCCCGTAACAGTAGATTACGCACGGGCCAGCTTTCCTGATCGAGGGGTTTGAGCAACGCATGACTCGCCGCAAGATCCTGTTCACCGTGTAAGGTTCTGCTGAGCACATAGGCAAGCTGCAACGTATGAAAATCCGTTGGTTCACGTTCGTGCGACTGCCGCGTTTCGGCAAGTTCGTTCACCAGCGTGGAGCGGTCCATACTGTCCACCTCGGCAAAGTAAGCAAGCAGGGACGCGTTGATATCCTGGCTACGTAAGGCACCTTCAACGCTCTCGTCATCCGCCTGGAGCGCAGCGTCGGCGGTGCTGACACTGTCGGTCACTTCAGGTGGATCGCTGTTCGACGAATCGCTCGGATCCTCGGCACCACCGCGTTGCAGGATCCCCATACAACCCGACACCCACAACAGGCATATGAGCGCTATCCACCTACTTATCGTTATTCTGTTCAATCTACCTACGCTGCCGTTTATTTTTCTGCGTCCTCGTCCGCTCCGGTCATGGTTAACCTGAAGCGGGCGCCCTGACCAACTTCGTCAGTCCCATTCACCAGTTCCAGCACACCCCCGTGTTGTGCCGCGTATTCTGCACTGATCGCCAGTCCCATGCCTGTTCCAGCCACAAGCGCATCTTTAGGTTTTGCACCTGTGTAAAACCACTCGAACAAACGCTCGCGGTCTGCCGGTGGCACACCGGGTCCAGTGTCCTCTACTTCAAGCGTGCCGCCGCCGTACGCCGAAGCTCTCAACCGCACATGCACACTGCCCCCGTGGGGCGTGTACTTAATGGCATTGGACAGCAAGTTATCAATAATCACCTGAAGCCGCCGTGCACTGCCATGCACCGTGCACGCTTCCAGATCAGCGTGCAACTCAACATCGCGGGCGGACCGGGCAGATGTGTGCACGGCGATCTGTTGCTCGATCAGAGCTTTCAGATCAACCGGGCTGAAAACTACCCTATCGTCCAGGTCACTGTCCGCCCCAAAATGTAAAAGTTGTTCAATCATTCGTTGCAAACGTACGCTGTTGTTGCGCAGGATGCTCAGGATTGCCCGTTGCTCCTCTTCAGACCCCAGGCGACCGCCCTCAGTTCCATCGTCCAGGAGCTCCGCTGCCTCGCGGATGTTGCTGAGCGGTGTTTTCAGTTCGTGGGTAACGTTGCGAATAAACTGCGACTTCTGTGCTTCCAGTTCAGCCAACCGCAAGCGCAGCCATTCCAGCCGTTGGCCCAGTTCTTCAACGTCGTAGGCACCTGTGACCGCCACAGGTTCGCCGAGATTGCTCTGTCCAAGCGCCCTGATCGACTTTCCAAGCTGTTCAACGGGGCGGGTAATCAACACCAGGATGCCCCAGCCTAGGACCACAGACAGCGGCACAACAATCACAGCCAGGCTGATCAACAGCGTTTGCAAGCGGCTGGCTTCTTCCGGCATGGCGCTGGCAAGCGACTGCGCCCGTGCTTCCTGCTCCTGTACCAACGCAACCACAGCCGTCCTGAGATCAACAAAACGTTGTTCCAGACCCGCGTTCCACTGCGGCACACTCTGCCCATCCACTCTTTCAATGGCACCAAGCGCGAGTTCCAGATGATCACTGATCTCTTTGATGAGCGCGCTCATCGTCTCCATTTCCGTGGCCACCATCAGTCCCTGCAAGGCACTTTCTGCCTGACCCGCGTGTTCGAGAAAAAGCGACCGATACGTTTCGTCTTGGAGCGCGACGAATTGTCGAGCGGTGCGCTCCATCTGCAACACTCGATCGGAGAGCGCACGCGTCTGGACCGCGTTCTCCTGGACGTTGAGGAGCGCCGTCTGACCTTCTTTGGCAAAGCCATCCAACTGTACAAGCGCCGTCAGAATCGCGGCCAGCAGTGGCAGCGAAACCAGCAGCAGGCCCACAAGTACAAGGCGGACCAGCGTGAACGACGATATCAGCCCGCGCATACACCCTACCCCCGAATGTCAGAAAAAAGTATCGAAAAAAAGCGTCAAACACGTGTCAGAAACGCTTGTCATCAGCGCCCATTGTAAGCCAACGCAATGTGCCAGCGCGCGCTCCATACAGCACAGCTATCAAAGTGTTGTCATTTAACGACACGCCAGACAGCACAGAGGGTAAAGGTCTGAATCACGCTTCTGGTGGGGCTTTCACCCAGGATCGCCGCAAATAGACAACTATATTGGCAAATATTCTTTTAGGTCGCTGTCGCTGATCGACAACAGACAGCGCCACGCAGAATCGACCCGTTTTTCCGATAACTCGCTGATTTTGTTGAACTTATCAGAGTTGGTACAGCCCTTGCTCTCTCTTAGACCAAGAGGGCCAGTACATAAGGCCCCCAAAAAAAGAACACTTTGGGAGACACACATGAAGTACCAGATCAAGCTATCCAAAATCGCGACCACTATGTTCGTTCTTGGCGCACTCCTGCCCCTGCAGGCATTTCTACCACAAAAGGCACATGCCAATTCCTGCACCGTTGCCTTCGGTCAACAGACGTTCACGCTCCAGCCACAAACCACCGTCCAAGTTTCCACAGATTGCAATTTACAGACGGTCAGCCCGCCCGTAACGCCCCCGCCTCCGCCGAACACCAGTGCAGGCAGCACCTGGTTTAATGGCAACGTAAACTCCGAGGGGCTGTTTCTCGACCGCGTGCAGACTGCGGTAAACAACCGAGCCAATCCCGCCAATGTCGGCGCTGGCGATTTCACGCTCGAAATATGGCTGAAACCGACGTTGGACAACCAACACTCCAACCGCGTCAGCGAGGGGACTTCCAGTAACTGGTACAACGGCAACATCTGGCTCGACCGTTCGACCTTCGGTGAAGAAGGCTGGGGCGGCGCACTCGACAACGGCCGGGTTGTCTTTGCGGTCCGCGACGAATGGCGACAGAAATACAATCTGATTGGTGGTACCGATCTGCGTGACGGCGCCTGGCACTTTGTCCAACTGGTGCGACGCGGCAATACCTTGAGTATCTACGTGGATGGCCAACTGGAAGACAGCGCCGCCTACGCATCAGCAGCAGGCTCACTGCAGATGCCTGAAACCTTCAGCCGCAACTACCCCAATTCAAACCCTTACCACGTCTTAGGCGCCGAAAAGCATGACTACGATGCGGTGCGTTATCCAGGTTACTGGGGCGGTATGTATGACATGCGCCTGTCTAACGTCGCGCGCGACCCTGGCGTCCCCACCGGACCCATGACAACGGACAGTAACACCGTGATGCACTGGCGCCTCGACGATGTAAGCGGCGGGACAGATCTCACCGGCAACGGCAACGACGGAACATTTCGCACTTCCGCCCAGGGCTATCCGCAGATCATCGGGGATGCACCCTTCTAGGTAGCGCATCCCGTAACAGAACTGACAACGAAACACTTTTACCAATCCTCCGACGCCAGTGGTCCCCAGCCACTGGCATCTCCCTGGGCCACGTGGCCACGGCCTCGGCCGCGAGTGTATTACTCGCTCTGAGGCCGACTTTTTGCACAACATTTCCGGTATATTGCAAAGCCTCGCAATACCTCGGACTAACCTGATGAAGTACCTCTACTGGTTGATTGGCATATTGGTCGCAATACCGGTACTGATCTTCGGCACGATCTACGGCGCATCGGAAGCTGGCGGTGAAGTTGTGACTCTGGAACGCGCGAACGCAGATGGGACAACCAGCGGTGTGCGCTTGTGGGTAGTTGATCAGAATGACGCCACGTGGATACAGCACGGCGATGCCAATGCCCATTGGATCCAGCAATTGCCAGCGGCGATCACCGTCACAAGAGCCGGTCAGACAAATACCTATATGGGTGTACCAGACCCCGAGGCCTGCGAAACCTACTATGCGTTACGCGCAGAAAAATACAGTTGGGCAGACGATCTGATCGCGGTGTTCGGCGCCGGACGCGACGCAGCCTGCACCGATGTACCTGTTCGCTTAGACCCGCTCTAGCGATGCGTCGGTAAACTTCTGCAGGCGAGCCATGTGCGCAGCCCGTACGTAATCACGCCCATGGGCATCCAGCTTATCGAACCAGTCATCCTCGCCTAACATCTCGCCCAATCGCGGTGGGTTCCGATGCAGCATTTGCGCATCGATTTTTTTGGGCTCGAGCCCACGCAGGATGCCACGATTGAAGTGGGAGTGGATTGTCACCCGGTCGCCCGACTCGCTCCGATCTCCCTGCCAGTGCCAGACCCCATGTGTGAAATAGACCACGGAGCCTTTCGGCATCTCAATTGGCACGCCGGTTACTTTTTCATCGGGCTTCGGACTCCGCCGCTCCTTGTGTGATCCCGGCACAATCCACGTGGGACCGCTGGCTTTGGTCCAGTCTTCAAGTGCCCAGACACCAACGCCGGTCATCGCAAAATCAGGATAGGGTTCTGGAATCATCGAATAGTCATTGTGCATGGGAATAAATCCTTTTCCCGGACCTCGTCGAATGGCGCTGATAGAGGCGATGCAGGCGCCCCGACCAAGAGTCGCGTCCATCAGAGTCATCAACTGCGGGTTCTGCACGAGCCGCTCAAACTCCACCCCGTGGTACAACATCCACTGCAGCTGTGTGTCATCGTGCGACAACAAAACACGCAACGTAGCGGCGCGGAGTTCATCAGCGAAAGCATCACTGATCGCACGTTCAATGACGGTGAATCCCTGTTCCTCTATCTCCGCAAGATGCCGTTCCAATCCGTACGCGCGCGTGCGATGTGCAAGGTCGGGGTTCTCAACCGTGCAGCGCGCCAGATGATCATGCAGCCCGGCCAGGATCTCCTGAATCAGCGTCGATTCGATTCCACCCTGGGAACGGACAGCGTCTGCGCCAAAGGCGTGTCTGACCTCGCGCATCCCCTTTGCCATCACTTCATCAGATCGTGCTCCGACCAATTGAGCACAGGCGACGCCAACCTGGTAATCAGCTTCAACCAGGAGATCTGGGTTGGGTGGCGAGGTACGACCAATCTCAACGGAGTGACCATCGAAAACGATCGACCAGGTGGCAACGCCATTTTCAAAATTTAAATGTGGTGGTGCGTTAACAAAACGCTCTACCAGGGAAAAGGCTTCGCTGCAGTTGCCTTCCCGAAGCCGCCTGGTCAGGTATACACGCGCCTTTTCGAGCCATGCTTCAGACAAAAACTCGCACTGGTGCGGCAAGCACAGCTTCAGCCCTTCTCCTGCGACCAAGTTGTCGAGACTCATTACCCCTCCGGCTTAGAAGTCACTTGATTCAGAATACCACGTAATTTTACTCTTCAAGCTGGCTCTAGTTCTTGATCACGCTATTTGAGGGGGAAACATCATGGCAAGTTCACTTTCAGGCATGCAGGTAAACCTGAAGCCAGCCGCGCATCGCCAGACCCGATATCAAGCCGAACCTCGCCTGGACCCGCCAGAGATTCTGGCAGTGCCGGAACTCACCGAGGATCTGGACACGGCACGCCAGGATTTATCCAAATACGGATTGTGTTTATTTGCAGGCGCCCTCTCAGCCGCGGAAGTGGAAGCCCTTCGCACAGCGCTCACCAAACAGGCAGAGGCGGAACGTAATCTTGGCGACCTTGCACCTCCAGGCTCACAAGCACCTCAACAATTGCTTTCCAACATGGTTAATAAGGGGCAAATCTTTCTCGATCTGGTGCTGCGAAATGAGGTCGACGAGTTGTGCGGCTTCCTGCTCGGTAAAGACTTCCTCATTTCCAGTATCACCGGAGGCATCTTTCATGGACCCACTGATGAACCTCAGCAACTCCATCGCGATCAGGGTCAGGTCCCTGCAACCGCAGATTTTCCCGCTGCATGTAATGCTTTCTGGCTGCTGGATGATTTCGAGCCAGCACGCGGCAGCACCTGGGTTGTACCAGGCAGTCATCGGTGGCCGCCGGAATATCAAATAGAACCGCCACCGCGAGAAGCGGCCACGCAGATAACCGCACCCGCCGGTACACTTTTTGTGTTCGATGGTCGCATCTGGCACGGCTATGGAGCTAACACCGAAGGACACCCGCGCCGTCACATTGCCAACTTTCTTTGTCTGCCCTGGATGCGCCAACAGGAGAATTGGGGAGTAACCTGTCTGCAGGAAGTGTTGGACACGGACAATGACAAGTTGCGACGCCGTCTCGGCTTAAGGACCTACGGAACGCTGGGCATGATGAGCGGCACGCGCACGGAAAAAGAAGGTCGCACGCTCGGCAATTACGACGTGGAGATTCCGACACATGTGATTGGCGAAGGTGGTGCGCTGCACCCGATCACCAGAGTGCAGCGCGATTCGAGTTCGTAGCAGGCAGTAGAGGGCGCGGTTCCTACTCGATCACGGTATCAGCGACTTCTTTAACTACAGTGTTTTCAATGTAGCCGAGTTTTTCGATTTCGACCCTGACGACATCGCCTTCAACCAGCCATTTAGGCGGCTTCATCGCGACACCCACACCGCTTGGGGTGCCCATAAACAAGATATCACCAACATCAAGCGTGAACGCCTGTGTTAAGTGCGCTATGGCGTCATAACAATCAAAAATCAGGTGTTTGGTGTTGGATTTCTGCCGTTCTTCACCGTTCACTGCACAGGTGATATCTAGGTCGTGTGGGTTGCCCACCTCGTCCGGAGTGACCATCCAGGGACCCATGGGACCGTGGGTATCAAATGACTTTCCAATTTGAAAAGTGGGGACCCTGATCTGCCAATCGCGCACGCTGACATCGTTTCCGCAACAGAAACCAGCAATCACCTCATGTGCACGATCTCGCGGCACATGTTTACACCGTTTACCAATGACTACGACCAACTCAGCTTCATAATCTAGTTTGTCTGAAACTTCAGGCAGATTGATACCCGCATAAGGTCCGTTGGCACAGTTGTGTTGCTTGTTAAACCAGACCTGGTGTTTGGGCGGCTCTGACCCGGTTTCTTCAATATGATCACCATAGTTCAAGCCGATGGCGAGGATCTTGCCGGGCCGACTCACCGGGGCATGCAACTCCACTTCGGCGAGGCTGATCGTCTCACCACCACCGATGGCAGCTTCGATAACCGCTACGTCCACACCGTGCTCCAAAAGACCCTGCAACGTGTCCGGGAAATCACCACAACTGGCCAGGTCAACGATGTTTTGCTCAACGACAACCCCCACTCTCGGCGTGGTCCCGCCTTTCGAGTAACTTGCTAATTTCATACTTTTTTCCTCTAACCTCTGATCGCTAAAAACTGTTAGCCAAAACCACTAAATCACCGCAACAACTACTCAAGCGGCAGGCGCGCCAATTTGTTTGCCTCTTCGATCCCTATGCCGAGCACCCGCAATATGAGCTCCGCCATGTCATCGATAGCCGCATGTGCCGAGTGTTCATCAAGCTCCAGACAGCTCAATAGCGTGCTGACAAAAGCGCCCAGAACAAATGGCCGATATACGCCTTCACCCGGCACAACAAAGCGTCCTGCTTGAATACCGTTTTTGAAATCCCGTTCACCAAAGCGTCCTACCGCCGCGGCCATATCATCTTGCGGTACGGTTGAGGACCGCAAAAACCACCGCCAGAGCGTATCCTTGAGCGCGGCGCGCGCCATATATCGGGTGGAAAACGCCACCACCTCAGCGGCATCGTCACTTCCTGCAAGCAACTCCCGCGCCTTCTCATCCCATTTCGCCGCGCGGGCTTGAATAATGGGCACCAGCACCTCGTGCTTCGATTTGAAATGCAGGTAGAAGCTGCCATGCCCCACATCCGCTGCCCTTGTGATGTCGGCAATGGTCACCTCATCAACGGCGGAGTCGCTCATGAGCGACTCTGCCGCTTGAATAATCCTCGCCCGCGCATCACGACGTTTGCGTTCAACCCGCGAGAGGTTGTCAGATATTTCGGTCTGACCTTGTGCTGCTAATTCGCTCATCTATTCGATCGGGTACGTCGACTATTTGACTGATTCAATTCAAAAATGATAACGTTCATTTCTGAACCAAGTCAATATTTCTTTCGAGCCACAACTTTTCGATCCGCAACGCATGAACGGGAACAACAGCCAAACAGACTTCGACGTCATCATTCTCGGCCTGGGACCGGTAGGTGCACTCGCCACGCTGTTCCTGGCGGAGGCCGGGTTGCGGGTGGCGGCCATCGAACGAGACACCGAGGTATATCGACTCCCACGGGCTGTAAACCTGGACGGCGAAGTCATCCGTGCGTTGCAACGTGTTGGGCGCGCAGAGGCTGTAGACGCTCTCATGCAGAAAGTGCGCGAGGAAGAGAAAGTTGGCTTTACCAACAGCCGGCGCGAGTTTTTGTTCGGCAACACACCAAGCGCGACCAGCGCAAATGGTTGGCAGCCGATGAACTTCTTCGACCAACCCGAGCTTGAAGGATATTTGCGCGACGAGGTGTTGGCACTGGAGGGCGTGAAAACCTACATAGGCTACGAAGGTACGGATCTCTCCCAGCAAGATGATGCCGTCACAATCCATGTCACCCCCGTCGAGAACCTTTCCGCGCAACAAACAACCTTGTCCAGTCGCTACCTGGTGGCGTGTGATGGGGCTGCAAGCTCTACACGCAGAACGTTGAACATCGAGTGGGAGAACCTCGGCTATGACCAACATTGGCTGGTGGTTGACATCATCGCCAAGGAGGGACACACGCTGAACCACTCAACGGTACAGGTATGCGACCCCGATCGACTCTCGACATACGTCTGTACGAAGGATCCCTATCGTCGGTGGGAATTTCGTTTGAACGAGGGCGAAACGCCCGAACAGATGCTGAAAGACTCAACCATCCAGTCTCTCATCGACCCGTGGACACCCGCTGGGACCTATGAAATACGTCGCGCAGCTGTTTACCAGTTTCACGCGGCTACTGCGGCCGAGTGGCGCGTGGGTAACATTTTTATCGCAGGAGATGCAGCCCACCAGACACCACCCTTTCTGGGGCAGGGTATGAATACGGGGATGCGCGACGTCATCAATCTCAGCTGGAAGCTACCGCTCGTGTTAAACGGGACCGCGCATGATGCTCTCCTCGACACGTACCACGCGGAACGGGACGCGCACGCGCGCGACCTCGTCGAATGGGCGGTCGCCATCGGCCGGCTCATGGAACATCTGGCGGACGTGGAACAGGCGGAACGTGAGGGTAAACCTCCCCCGGCCACTCCCCAGGCCCTGCAATCTTCGGGTTACGGTCAAGGTCGTGAACAGCCGCCTATTCGCGACGGCGCGCTTATTCTCGAACAGGTCAGTGACGATGGCTCTACTGGCTATCTTTTCAGTCAGCCCACGGTTGTGGACGCTGACGGCACCACTCATCGACTTGATCAGCTGATGGGCACAGGATTCGCTTTGGTTGCCTTGAGTGATGCAGACCTGCGGATATCTCCTCAGTCTCAGGACATTATCGATCAACTCGCCGTTAAAATCGTCACGCTTGAAACACTCGAGGCGAAACAAGGCCATTTCGACAGGCTCTTCAAACAGCATCGTGCAGCCATTGTCAGGCCCGATAGAATTGTGTTTGGACACACGACCGACGCACTGGACCTGGACACCCTCATCACCCACCTGGGCGACAAACTAAGTTTGTTAACCCCGTAGAGGTATCAATCATGCAACTCACATGGTCACACGCAGTTCTGAACGTACGCGACTTGAACTCAATGTTGGATTTTTACACCCAGGTGCTTGGCTTTACCATCGAAGACCGCGGTCCTCTGGCGCCGAATGCTGACACCGAAATCGTTTTCTTAAGCCAATTTGCGGATGAACATCATCAGCTTGCGATGATGAATTCCCGTCGTGATGAAGAACCTGCAAACTCGCTCAACCATATGGCTTTTCGCACCGCCGAGTACGAGGACATCCAAACCCTGCATGCGAAGCTCGCTGAGACCGAGGGCGTAAACATCCTGCCACTCTCCCACGGCAACACGCTGTCTCTGTACTTCAACGATCCGGAGGGCAATGGCATTGAAGTATTCTGGGATACTCCATGGCATGTGGATCAGCCGCAGGGAAAACCTTGGGACGTAAGCCTGGAGAAAGATGCGGCCTTGCAATGGGTGGAAGCAAACTTTTCTGATGAACCGAGCTTTGAACCCCAGGAGGATTACTACGCGCGGCGCCGTTCAAACTGACCCGCTTAGCCTAAAACCCCAACCCCGTGGTGGATAACCTGATCTTATAGAGACCGGTTCTCGCGGTCATAAAGAGCGAGCGTCCATCTTCTCCGAACGTCACGTTGGCTGGTCGTTCCGGGGGTGATATCAAGCCTAAGTGGCGGCCGCTTCTATCGAACACCCAGACCCCTCCCGGCCCGGTGGCGAAGACGTTGCCATCCACATCTACGGCCATACCATCCGGCACCCCAACTTCGCGCGAGTCGCTAGCGTCATGGAACACTCGCGGATTCGTTAATGACAGGTCAGCGGTAACGTCGTACGCCATCCAGTATCTGTGCGGCGGCTGCGCGGAGTTGGCCACGATCAACGTGCGCTCATCAGGCGACAGCACAATGCCGTTGGGACGGGTTTGCTCCCCAAGGAGATGCACACTGCCATCCGTATCCAGGCGATAAACCCCATTGTGATCAAGTTCGCGCTGCGGGCTATCCTCCAGTCCTACCAGTCCGTAAGGAGGATCTGTGAAAAACAACGCACCACTGGAATGTTGAACCATGTCATTGGGACTATTGAAACGCTTACCTTGCCATCGATTGGTCACGGTGCTGCGGGTTCTGTCGTCACTTGTCGGGTCCAACCTCGCTATACGCCGATTGCCGTGTTCTGCCAGCAATAGATGGCCATCACGATCCAGTATCAGACCATTGGAGCCGCCGACCCCGCCCGAACCCAGGGCCTGATCAAATACAGGCTTGAGGAATACTTCCACGCCCCCTGCTTCTGACCACTGATAAACCGTGTCGGCTGGAATGTCACTGAATAGCAGGCGATCCGGTTGTACCCACACCGGTCCTTCGGTGAATTGAAAATCTCCTGCAATTTTTTCAATGACCGCATCCGGTGGCACAAGGACATCCAACTCGGAGTTCAACCTGTAAACCCGTCCCTGCTCTCGCTCTTCCACGCGGGCGCCGCGCAATATGTTAGCAACGGCCTGATTACCTTCATGGCAGGCATACTCATAAATCCTGGCCGCACCCCGCGCCACCATCGGCAGCTCAACGGTCCACACTTCAGAATAGATCTCGGGGTCTGTGATCCTGGCCTGCCAGATGATCACGTCCTCGCTGACCCGTGTGAATCGTTCCACCACCTCCAGGTTTGCAGTGCTGGGAACCCCCTTGATTCTGGCTTGTGAAAAGGAAGTGGCTATCCAACCAGGCTTATGTCCACGCGTCTCCACAACCAGCGTATCGCCTTCCCAATACCCGCGCGGCTCACCGTTCCAGAAGCCGAGCCCCAGCCTTGGGGTTTTGTCCAACGGAATGATGCGAGCTTCATGGATCATTTCGTAGTAGATCAGGACTTCGTCCTCGCGCTGGACGATCCGATAGTAGTTGTTATACCCCGCAGGCAGCATGCTGCCGGGAATCCCCCGCGTTATGCAGCGATCCCAGGGGCTCATGTATTCCATGTCGGCATATGCGAGCTGTTGGTTCAGGTCACGACGGGCAAGCGCACTCGCTCGCACCGGAACTCGCCCGTCTTCGGGTTCGATAACCTGCGATGACCGGCGCGTTACCACCACATCGCTGCCCGCATCTATCCAGACGAGATTGTAGGCGCCAACGTTGCCGCCCTTTGGAGGAGGTTTTACGGACTGGGTTAGACGTGCCGCATCTCTTTCTCTGGCGCGCGCAATCCCGTCTCGTGCTGCCGCAGCCTGCTCTTCGGAAACAAACTCGTCTGCGCCAGGCGGTCGCTCGAGCGGTGTTAACGTTTCGTTGGACCAGGTGCCCTGCAAATCCGGCGCGCCCCAGTGGGTGCGTGGCGCCTGCCATTCAGCCGCCCTGTCATCTGCAAAGCTGACACCCGGCAAAGCCAGCAACGCACAAGCAAACACAAGATTTCTGTGTTTCATAATTTCCCTCCCTCCAGGCTATTTCTACCCGTCAACCTCCGGCCCGTCCAGTTAGAATTCCCACAGCGATTGCAATTGTTACCCGGCTTTAGAAAACTGGGTCAGATGTACACACAAACATGCAGGGGAAGACGAAGATGATGAACCTTGATCTCAGTGGACGCAGAGCCGTTGTCACCGGCGCAAGCCTCGGCATTGGAGAGGCCACAGTAAAAGAACTCGCAGACCTGGGCGCACACGTTACCTTCTGTGCGCGCAACGCTGATGCCGTCGAAAAACTCGCAGCCTATGGGGACAGCGTTGTGGGTCTGGTCGCCGATATGGGCGACCAGGCATCCACGGAGGCCTTTCTCGACCAGGTCGAAGCAGCAGGCACAACCGACATCCTCGTTAACAATGTCGGCGCGTCGCCGTCGCGCAACTTTCTATATATGACAGATGAAGACTGGGAAGCTCTGCACGAGCTGAACCTGCTTTCTGCAGTGCGCTGCACCCGTCGCCTGTTGCCAGCTATGCGGAAGCAACACTGGGGTAGAGTTGTGATGATCGCAAGCGGAGCGGCAAAGTACCCAAACGCCGCACTCGTCGACTATGGCACTACCAAGGCGGCAATGATTTCACTGAGCAAGTCGCTATCTAAAAAATATGGCGGTGATGGCGTGCTTACCAACTCGGTACTACCCGGGTTGATTCACACCGCTATGTGGGAACGCGCTGCAACCGAGATCGCTGAGGCAAATGACACAACTATGGATGCAGTGCTCGCCAACAACGGCAAAGGGGTACCGGTGGGACGTTACGGCACCTCAGAGGAAGTGGCGCAAGTCATCGCATTCCTTTGCACAGAAGCTGCATCCTATGTGAACGGAGCCGCAATCGAGGTTGATGGCGGCACCGGCGCACACATTTAGATCACGGCTAACCGACCTGGACAGGCGGGTCGCTCTCCATCGAGTCCCACATGATTTCATCGGGTGTGGACATGATGGCTTCATACACGCCGTCCGGGTAGTTCGCCATATGCGGTCCGGGTTCGTTGAGCGGGGGCTGGGCAACTGCACCACCCTGGTCTTCAAATGCCGCTGGACGCTTGTAACGCTCAAGCTCCTCCGCATTGATGCCCGCGAGCGCGACTACTTCAGGATCAATCCACGCCTCGGCGTTAATCGGTTCGTTTGAATAACTCAGCTCGAGGGACAGGTTCTCCGGTCCGGCAAAGTACATGGAACAGCACATGCCATGGTCCACCGGCCCCATAACGGGTACACCCTTTGAACGCAGCCGATCGCGCATCGCCATCATTTCGTCGTGATTTTTAACCTTCATGGCCAGGTGCTGCATCGCACCGCCAGATACGTTAGCACCGGGATTACCTGCATGGGTTTCTCCAAGTACTCTGGGGATATCCCCGATGTCGGGATTACAGACAAAGGCGATGGAGCTTTCATCGTTCAGGCGTAAAAATCCATGCCAGGTGTTTTCCACACCGTGCATCCAGTACAGGGCCTGCAACTCCATACCCAGCTTGTCAGTAAAAAACTCTATCTGCTCCTTCATGTTCGCGGTGCAGATAGCAAGATGATGCAATCCTTCAACTTTGTTCATGCTCGCTCCTCGGTAACTGCCGCATATAATGCACTACAGAACCGAGCCGCGCACGGCCCCGGCCAGACCCTTAACGCTTCAGAAGGAGCGGTCTATCTCAGCCTCAGCGCCGATAGCCGTAGCTGGGGCGCTGCTTCAACGGCGCCAGCAACATGTAAAAGATCCAGGCAAACCAGGTGATGAAGATCACCGCCAGGATCCAGGCCAGTTTTTCACCACCATGAGTACGGTCAGATGCAGCGATCAACAGTATCGGCAACAACCAGATAGCAAAACACAAAATAATGCCCACAACCGTAAACAGCGCGCCAATCAGTTCCACGAAAAAACCTCACATTCAAAGTCCTAAACTTACCATGGTTAATGCAAGACCCGGGCCAGCGGCGACCGATGATTTTTTATTTATTTTTCAATAGCTTAGGCGTCTATAAAAACGGCAATACGACCCGTAAGTTTGGTCAATTTCGCCAACATTTAACGCTTCAACGCTCTGCGATCCGGGTCGTCATGTGCGCGAGCGCCGTCAGGGTTGAGTTGATGGAGCCATTGATCCACCCCGGATCATTCGACAAGTGTTCACCGCTGAAGTAGAGCCGCTCTTCAACGCCCATAGCGGCATGGCGGAACACCGTGAGATCTCGCGGGGCTGGCTGACCAAAAGCGCCTGCACTCCAACGGTATTGACCCCAGGCCATACTCGCACCGGATCCAGCAAAAAACTCATCCACCTGTGTTCCGTGTAAATCCCGTAAACATCGCAACACCACCTCCACACGTTCATCCGGTGGCATTGCACCCAGACGTTGTGCGTTGGTACCCCAGCTGTAGCTCCCGATTAGTACACCAGGGTCCGGCCGTGGTATCGCTGGCGGATTCGCAAGTTGTGCAGTGCCCGCCCCGCCGCTGGGCAAAAACATCACCTGATCCGGTTGGGATGCGGTGGGCAGCGCATGGTCAGGGTTCGTGGGGTAGAAAATCTGCGAAGCAATCTGGTCCGTTACGGAACAACCACCGAAGATTGGAGCATCCGTCGATTCCCAGAATTTTTCCGTAAAGTGCAGCAACACCTTGGTAGCGTCGCCGTAACGGAACCTGTCGATACTGGCGAGCTTAGCCCTGGACAAGCCCTGCAGGCGCATTCTGCGCAGAACCCCAAACGGCAGCGTCGCCAGCACGTAGTCATAACTTTTCTGCTCCACCTTTCCGTCAGGCTGCCGAACATCGACCACCACACGAGTAGTCTCGCTGTTAATCGCGACCACCTCACGCCGCTTCAAGACATTGCACGCATCGCTCAGATTGTCGTTCAACCGGCTGAACAGAGTTTCCGGCAGCGTATCCATACCCTCCGCCAGCGCGGTCACGTTCTGTTCTCTGTGTTGCAGGATTTCCTTCAACAACGCCGTCACGGGCGAATGCCAGATGTCCTTGAGATAATTGATATTTCCAAGCCACTCACGACCTTCAGCGCTCAGCTCGGCCATACTTTCGTCCGAATACAGGAAGTCGCGGATGCTGATTGCATCAAGCCTTTTGACCTCAGCGGAGGAATCAGCGATGCGGCTCATTCGGATGTCGTGTCGCTCGAACTCTTTCAGTTTGCGATACGCGAGTTCCACGAATGGACCCAGCAATGCCTGTATGCCCTGCTCACTGAGACGTTGTATCTCGTCCTCAGTCAAATCGAAGAGCGGTAACGTGTGATCAACATCGCTCATCAGGTGGGTTACGCCGCGAACATGCAAAAGTCCGTTCGGGTCTTTGTTGGCAAACGGCTGCTGTTTTAAACGCAGAACGACATCACTGTAATAACGGGTGCCATAATGCTCACCCGGTATTCTCATGGCCCCTAACTCTGCGTGTGCTCCCTGGAAACGATCGGTCAAGATCCTGCCACCCACACGATCCGTCGCCTCCAGCACCTCCACTTCGTAGCCTTTACGCGCGAGTTCGTAAGCTGCAACAAGCCCACTGACACCCGCACCCAATATTCCAATTTTTGGCGACGTTCCCTTTACGGCCGGAATCGACCTTTCTATTGCATCTTCATATGCTTCAGCAGACTTAAGCTCCTCCCAGACAACTTCTTTGTTCACGCTTTCCTCCCTCCGTGTATACCAGTATGCTGAATCGATTAGCCAACCAACTAATAAGTAGTTTGCGATGGGAGCACAGGGGGAGCAAGCCGATTCACTGCCGTTGACGCCACGGCAGCTGGAGATCTTCGGTTTGGTGGCGAAAGGTCTCTCCAATCGGGAGATTTGCGAGCTGCTGGGCATTTCCAACAACACAGTCAAAATTCACGTTGCTGCCATCCTACGCAACCTGAACGTTGCCAATCGTACGGAAGCGGTTTTTGCGTACAAGGAAATGTTAGAAGAGACCTCTGTCAGCCACGATGGCCGGCGTCTGGAGGTATCCGACCGCATCGGCAGACCTGCCATAGCCGTATTGCCTTTCACCAATCTGGCTCCAACTGAAGACGATGAGCACATCTGTGAGGGCGTGGTTGAAGAGCTTCTGGACAGGCTTTCGTCATGGCAGTGGTTCCCTGTCATCGCGTACGGCTCATCCAGACACGTCGAACAGGAGGCGCTCGATATTGCCACAGCAGGTGAACAGCTTGGGGCTTCTTATCTGATCACCGGTACCCTGCGACGAAGCGACAACCAGGCGAGAGTTTCCGCACGGATTGTCCAGGTTGCTTCTGGACAAAGCGTCTGGTCGCGCAGCTTTGATGTGGCAACAGATGACCTTTTTGCCCTGCAAAGCGATATCGCCCAGCAGATTGTGCTGACAATCGCACCTGAACTGATCGATGCGGAGGCTCAGAACATAAGCGCAGACAAGGCTGCCGACTTCACAACCTGGCAGCTTGTATGCAAAGGCACGTGGCACCTGAATCGGAGTACCGCCGAGGATACCGAACAGGCCTACGCGCTATTCACCGAAGCATTGGAGCGAGATCCAAACTTTGGCCTGGCCTGGGCCGGCAGAGTTGGGGTTAATCAAAAGCGTATTTTCGACCAGACGGCAGTAGATGCCAGACAGTGCGGGCTGGATCTGCTCGCCGATGCACAAGCATGTATGCGGGTCGAACCCAGAGCAGCGTACAGCCACTCATGCCTGGGCGCGGCCTTCCTCCTTACTGGTAACAACGATGCCGCCATCACGCATCTGGAACAGGCCATCGCCATAAATCCAAGCTCTTCGCGCGCACTGGTCGCACTCGCGCAGGCCTACGGGATGAACGGCCGGCTGGAAGAGTGCATCATGCACGCCGAAGAACTGGTAAGGCTGGACCCGATGTCACCCAGTTCCTTTCGTCATCGCGCAATTCTGGGGGTCACCAACTGTGTTGCCCGTGACTTCGAAGAGGCCATTCGCTGGGGTAAGAGCGCCGTTGCGCACTCCCCGCAGCGCGGGAACACCTATCTACCTTTGATCGCCGGGTACGTCGGCAACGGACAGCTTGAAGAGGCCAAGCAAACCGTGACAGAGATGCGCATACATGCCCCTGACTTCAAAGTCGAAAGGCACATGGACTTTATGAGATTTTCCAAGCGGGAACTGCTGGACCCCTACATAGAACTGCTGCGCACCGCGGGGCTGGAAATCGGCGAACTCTAGGGCGTAAGAGTCAGCCCCGCGCTCGCTATCTCAAGCTTCCAACCTTCAATGGCCTTTGCCGAACTCGGCGTTGCCAGATCAAGCCGTGAAACAATGTGGCTCAAGCGCTGGCTTTCAGGACGCGCCACATCATCCGATCCCAGAAGCGTCGTACGATCGATTAAGTAGTAAGGTGGCAGTGCCTGGTAAAGCAGCCTCACCCGAACCTTGACCCTTTCAGCCGTTATCTCGTCCGGCAAAACATATTCCGTGACTTCTAAATTACTGGGCGTAGGTATCGGCTTACCTACCGGATTCATCTCAAACTCCTGATATAAGTCTGCCGACCAGCCGCTTGGCAGGATGCGCGTGTCTTTCACCTCGCGATCAAGTTCCAGGAAGCTTGTGGTCAGTTCACCCTGTCGGTTGACGTGCCGGGTCTCGTAGATCTGTACCTGGTCTTCAGAGCTGATCACGAGATGGTGAGGCTCAAAGACATTGCTCTGGCGCGGAAACTCCACTACCAGCGGATTGCGATCCGCGCCGACAATGACCCCGGCTTGCGTTGAACATCCAGAACACCAGAGCAACTCATCGCTCGAATCAAATACGGCGAACTCGAGAAACGCGCGGCGAAATCCAACCCCGGTAGGAAACTTATGCCCAGCCTTGTTCTCAACTCGAACCCTGAAGCGGGTGTCATTCACCTGTTCAAGCTCAAGCGCTGCCGTCTCCTGTGTTGCCATCCGTTTAGCCGCCTCCATCGTGAAGGCGGTAGGCGAAACAGGGTCACCGACCACACGGGTTGGATAGAATGTATTGCTGCCAACGAGCTTCGGAAACTGCTGAAACATGGAAAGCGTGAAAAGATTAATTCCCGTCAGTTCGTGACGGCGGTAGCCTACACGTGTTTCAACGTCGATATGTTCCGAGTCCAAGCGGTTAGGTGTGTGCGGAAAGCGGGTATCCTCTATGTTGGCAATGGCGCTGCGCGTTCTGATATCCACACCATCCTCAGCGGCCAGTGGATTGGTCCTGCCCATGTGGCAGTCCTGACAGGTTTCCTGATCCCCTTTTGCAAAATCGCTGTTACGCCACTCCATGTACGTGGTCTGTTCGTGGGCGTGTTTTCCAGGTGGGGCATCGGGTGTATCAGCGTCATAAACGGGTGTATTCACCATATGACAGCTGCCACAAAGGCCAGCATCCGCCAGGTGTTTACCCTGCTTGGGTTCGATACCCATGGCGTTCAGCATGGGCGTTGTCTTCAGATTATCAGCCTCGCCGTAAGGGCCGTAGACTTCGTGAGGTTTGCCCAACACAAACTGCGCATTAAAGCTCTCAGGCTCACCGAATTTATCCGCCTCCATACGATGACAGATCGCACAGGAGACGCCATCGCGTGCGAGCGCACCAAAACCAGCTTCGCGCTCATTTGTCAGAGGATCCGCCTCATCCGGAATCGCATATGTGTGATGCAGCTTGTCCGCTAACGTTTTATCGCTGCGGTAACCCATCGGCGCGTGACAACTGAAACATAGATTTTGCGTCGACTCCGCATGCTGCGGAAATCGGTCCAATTCAGATTCCAATTGGGCACGGAACACTGGATCGCGGGACGACACCGACATCAGCGACCCACTCCACTCTTCATATGGGGAAAGCGCAGCAAAAATTGGCGGCTTTAAGGGTCCCTTCCCAGGCAGATGGATCGCGTCAAAGACCTTGTCTCCTAAGGGCACTGACATTTCGGGCATGGTGGCATTCAGAAGATCGGAGGTGCCATGGCAACCGCTGCAGTTGCTGGCGGTTACCCAGGGTTCCTCATTGCGCATACCCGGCGACGATGGAATGTGGTCATACATGGCATCCATCGGCAATTCGTTCGCGTTCTCCCTGGTGACTGCCTCGTATGCCTCAGGATCGCTCGCTGCTGACTTTAAGAGCTGAAAGATAGGACCCTGCGCTTCATCACGCGGCACAGCCAGCGAATTGTATGCATAGTTGGAGAAGAGCGTCTTTTCATCACAATACCGGTACTTCTTACAGAATTCTTCACCAGAGTCGCCTGGGTAGTCCGGCGCCATAATGGCCGGTACGTGCGCATGTGGACCACGTCCGAAATCCTGCGAACTGTCATCGGGTGGTACAAGCGGTGCGCCCGGCGGATTTCCGGACAGCTCGACGTAGGTCACAATGTTTCTACCGAGTAGATTATCCAACTCGGCAAATGTGCTCTCTCCGGTAGCCGAAGCATGGCAGGCTAGACAGAACGAAAGCCCATACTGACCGGATTCAAACGGAGCACCGTAGGCAAGATTGCCGCTGTGATAGAAAAGGTACCAGAACCAGCCATCATGTGATGCCGAACTGTCTCTGATCATCACTGCCCAGCCATCAGGCTGATCACCCTGCTCCACAACCTTGTTGCCCGGGTACATCTCCTTCACGATCATACTGCCGTCTGGAATTGCTCCCTCGCGTCCACCGGCAAGCCAGCGCACAACATCATCGGAATAGAACACTCGCACCTGGGCATGAGTACCCAAACCTTTTACAGCAACCTCGCCGTCAATGCGGCTCGCAATCGGCACAAGGGGTCCTGTACGTCGGACGTCAACGTCCCTGAACTTGTCATGACACCAGCCGTTATGCAGGCCAGGCTTGTCCCCATTCGGGTAAAGAAACAGTTGTAGTTCGGCCACAGCGCCGGTGGCTGGAAAAATGGGGCCGTGGGCTTTGCGTTCGGGCGGGTTAAGGGCCCGTTGAACCAGCGCCAGTCGCAGTCTCGCCTTTTCAGCATCCTGGGTATCATCAAGACAATCAAGCTGCTCTAACACCGTATCGTCAGCGATTGGATCAGCATTTCCTCCACCTCCGCAGCCAGCACAAAGCACTACCAACAGAAGCCAGAAATAAGTCTTGCCTGACCTGGTCAAATCGACGGGTTTTCTTCCATGCATAGGACGCCTCTCCCTGTTGTGACAAACCTTCCCACGCACCTTTTATAGCAGATCTGAAAGATCTGCAGTACCGAATTAGAGACCGCCACCACTGGATAGCGGTCTAGCCCGGGCGGGCTATATGGCGCAAAGGCCTCTATGACTAACGTGATCAAGCGCACGGAGATGTGCACTGCCAATCACAGGAGTCACAGGCATGAACAGAAACTCACCCATTCGAGGTTACTGCAAGAAAGCACTCGGCATTCTTGTATTGGGCTGGTTGACCGGCTTGCCGTTGACCACCAGCGCGACCGCCGGACGAACAGAGACGCAGGCACCCACCCACGCCTGGTCAGGCGCAAGCTTTGCATCCGAAGCGGGAATGCCGCTGCGATCCAGAAACCAGATCTGGAACTAGCGGTCAGGCGATGTTGCCAAACTCCAGCTCAGGGAATCCAGCATCAACTGATTCACGCAACTTGTCGTAGTACACATTGGCACCGCCAAAGTAGATCAGAACGCGGGGATTTTTCTCTTCGATGTTGGCCCCCATCATCCAGGAATTCACCTTGTCGCCTTGCGCCATCAGCGTCTGCCCATGGATTTCGGCAGTGTGCGCAACCCACTCATCCTCGGCACTTTGCAGCGGCGAACACACATCGTATCCGTCGGCTTCCATTTTTTTAATGCAATCCGTGATGTACATGACGTTCTGTTCGATGGAGGTCGGAAGATTCGCGAACGGCGCCTGCGGTCCGGTAATCATGAACATGTTGGGGAACTCGGCGACAAAAACGCCCATAATCGATCCTGAAACCGTCTCCCACTTATCCTTCAGGACAAGCCCGTCGCGGCCCCGAATGGTTAACGCCTCCTGAGCCCCCGTGTAGGCCTGGAAACCTGTGGCCAGGACGATGATGTCAAACTCGTAGTCCGACTCCGTTGTGCGGATACCCGTTGGAGTGATTTCAACAATCGGCTCTTTGTCTTTGATATCGACCAGTTGCACGTTGTCGCGATTGAACGCTTCGTAGAACCCATGGTCCAGTGGCGGTCGCTTGGCAAAGAGAGGATATCCTCGTGGTGTCAGCAGCTCTGCAATCTCGGGATCATTAACCTTCTCTTTTATCTTTTTGTGCAGGAAGTTAACGACGGTCTGATTTGAATCGGCGTTCGACAACAGATCATCAAACGTCTCAAACACAAAGCTGAAACTGCCTCGCGGCCAGTGCTCTTCAAGCACTCGTTCCACCTCTTCCGGATCAGTTTCCTCAATTGTTCTACCCACAGGACTATCAAACGCCATGCCGAAGACATGATTACGACACTTGTCGATAATCGCCTGGTAGTTGTCTTTGATGTCCTTTTCCCATTCGGGTGTCATCTGCTTCTGCACCGCGGGCATGACAAAGTTGGGCGTGCGCTGGAACACCGTGACTTGCGCCGCTGTCTCTGCCACCACCGGCAACATCTGTACGGTTGTGGCACCGCAGCCGATGATGCCCACGCGCTTACCGGCGTAATCCAAACCTTCCTGCGGCCACCTTGACGAGTGGAAACACGGGCCTGCAAAACTATCGACACCCTTTATGTTCGGCATGTAAGGGTGCGAGATCATCCCCATGGCACTGATAAAGTATTTGCAGGTATGGGTTTCGCCTGTAGCGGTTGTCACCAACCAGAGACCCGAGTCTTCCTGATAGTCAGCGCTGACGATCTCAGTGTTTAGCTGGATGTGTGGCCACATATCACACTTCTCCGCGACAAAGTGCAGATAACGATGCGTTTCTTCCCAACCCGGATAGCGCTCAGACCAGGTCCACTCCTGCAGTATTTCTTTCGAGAAGGTCAGGCAGTAGTAGAAGCCTTCGCTATCCGTTGCAGCACCCGGATACCGATTCCAGTTCCAGGTTCCGCCGATATCTGTACCCTTGTCGAAGACCTTTACTGACAATCCAGCTTCGCGAACAAAATGTATAACTGCCAGACCCGCAAAACCCGCACCGACTGCAATGACGTCCACGTCTGCTTGTTGGATTGCCGCCATGTCTCTCTCCTTATAACTCTGATAAGCGCTCAATTAGCCGAATATTACACCGGAAATGGGTATCAGTTGCGAGCCTCGTCCGCCACCGCCTGCGCCGACATGCTCAGCTCAGCGGCTTTAAAAATGTGTGCTTGTGACATCGCATGATCGGTGCCGTTCAGGCTATCCAGAATCAGTTGCCCAAAAAACGGATAGCCGGTCTGATCAGCGCAATCGATGGTCTCAACGCTCCGACCATCTACTTTCAGGATCAAAGATGCAGGCGTCTGTCGCCCCAGGTCCAGGTACTTGCGCACTTCCAGAGTACCCTCGGTACCCACAATAAACGTGCGCCCGTCTCCCCACACAGGCATACCTTCCGGAGTAAACCAGTCTACGCGCGAATAAAATGATGCGCCGTTGTCTCCTACCAGCGAGTACTCACCAAAGTCTTCCAAACCGGGACGGTCTGCGTTGCTGAAATTTTCGACTCTGGCGAAGTTAATCTTGGCATCCGCGCATCCCGCGTAGGTCAGAAACTGCTCTACCTGATGCGACCCGATATCTGTGATGATGCCGCCGTACGCGTTCTTGTCGAAGAACCAATCCGGGCGCGTGGCCTTGGCCAGTCTGTGCGGTGCGAGACATACAACCTGCAATACCCGGCCGATCTCGCCTTTAGCGATAATTTCACCCGCCTGCCATGCGGCTTCGTTGTGCAGACGTTCTGCGTAGTACACAAAATACCGACGTCCAGTTGCTTCCTGAACAGTTTGCGCCGACTTGAGTTGCGCCAGCGTCGTGAACGGTGATTTATCAGTGAAATAGTCCTTCCCTGCGTTCATGACACGCTCACCGATGGCACCGCGTTGATTGGGAACGGCTGCAGACGCAATGAGTTGAATCGTGTCATCCTCCAGCAACTGATCAAACGAATCTACTGCCTTTGCGCCAGGAAAACGCTCAACAAATGCCTCAACGCGACTGGTATCGGTATCAAACACATGACTGAGCGTGCCACCAGCCCCCAAGAGACCGTTGACCTGACCGTTGATATGGCCATGGTCCAGATATGCCGCGGCAAAACAGAACTCGCCCGGCTCAACAACCGCATTGAGTTTTGCTTCCGGTGCGTAGTTAGCGCCGTCTTTCAGAGACATCAGATCCAGCCCATGCCTACCGCGGTGCTGTAGGTCACGCTTGCCAGAACCGTCACGATGCACAGCACCATCGCGGCGTTGTAGGCCTGTTGGCGACCGCCTCGTGGCATGTCATCGCCAAGATACTCGCCGCGATTGTTCAGCACCAGCCAGCCGATGTAAGCGATGGGAAGTAAAAATCCGCAGATGGCCGAGGTCGGTAAAATCACATACGGCCCCATCGTAGTCCACAGGAACACACCCAGCACTGCTGGCGTGGGGAGCAGACACGCTAATCGGTATTGCACTGAATCATCTGCAAACCCAAACATCTCCTTGGCAGCTGCGCCGCAGGTGAGCATATGCATAACAAGAGAGCCAACAGCCATACCGAGAACGCCAAGGGGGAAAATCAGCTTGCCGACAAGTTCTCCAAGACCCAGCACCGCAAACATAGAACCCGCCTGCTGCGGACTCAACCTTGCCTGGATCGTGCCTTCCATACCATGCAGAGTGCCGGCTGCAGCGAGGGAAATGAGCGTGGTGACAACCAGGTACGGCAGCACCAGGCCAAGCACTACATCGTAACGTGCAAGTTCACGGTCCTCTCGACCCCAACCCCTGCTCAACAGCGTGTAGCCATAAACAAAGGTCATGTTAATGCCCACAGCGGTTCCAAGTGCGGCCATGAGCGTAGTCACGCCAAAAGCATCATCCGGCAGAGAGTGAGGAACGAGCCCCCACAACATGGCACCCCAGTCGATCCTGCCTTGAAGCGCTGCCTGCAAAACCACGTAGGCAAAACAGACGATGACCAGACCACTTAAGATTTTGATGCCGTTTTCAAACAGCTTGACCGCCGTGCCACCGCGACCGTAATGCCAGACCGTGTACGCACAACCTGCCCACACGAGGATCGCCAAACCAAAGAGATAAAACTCTCTTGCCGCAGAGTCCCCCTCGCCTGTCAACGCGAAGCCGGTGGTCACGCTGATGGCCTCCTCCAGCATGCCCGCGCTCAAGGGATAGTGAGAGAACCCCCAGATAATGCTGGAAGCCAGCGCCGCTATTGCCCATAACCATGCCAGGGGAGCGGACACATATTTACGCATGGCTTGAAACGGTCGCTCCCCAGTCGAAAGGGTTTGATGTGAGAGCGCAAACAACATCACGCACCCGATCAGCATCGATACAGGTTGCACCCAGAGGAATTCGTAACCAAAAACAGAACCCAGCGTAAGCGATGTAATCGCTGAACCGCCGCCAAGGGTCATCGCACCCTGTAACCACCCCGGTCCCCCAGCACGGATGTGCCCCCAGATTGAACTCATAACCTATCCACTCTTGCTACCTGCTCTCTTATATCATCCACTCTCTATCATCTACTCTCTTTCATCTATAAGAGGCATCCATATCGATATGCACTTCAATGTCCTGCGGCTGTCGCAGATCAGACCCTGCGATGCGTGCTTGAAGCTTTGCATGAAAGTCGGACGCATCCATGGGCAAGCTGATCTTCCTGTCTTCCCAGTCGCTTAAATGCAGGGCATTAGCCAGTGTGACCGAGGCTAAACCTTCGCTTAAGGGGGTCACCAGCGTGCCGCTACCATTGATGGCGGCAACCACGTCGTTGAAAACCTGCGCGTGCTGATTAACACCATCTTTCAACACATCAACTATCTCGGTTTCAAACTTTGGAACGGAGAACATCTCACGCGTTGTGGCACAGTGTTCCGCAACGCTGCCTTGCGCGCGGGATAGAGTGAGCGTCTCACCGTCGTAGCTGAGCGAGCCGAGATCACCCACCAGATCGAACCGGTTGATACCTGGCGCTTCACCCGTAGAAGCTATAAGAGTGCCTGAAAGTCCATTCTCGTACTTCAGGAGCGCACTGACCTCGTCTTCAACGTCAATGTCGTGAAACTTCCCATACCGCACGTCCGCCATGACGGCATCCGGTAACCCCACCAACCACTGCAACACATCCAGATTGTGAATGCACTGATTCACCAGGGCTCCACCACCCTCTCCCGGCCAGGTACCGCGCCACGGACTGACCTGAAAATAGACATCAGGGCGGTACCACGATGTCATGATCCAGTTGAAGCGAACGAGCCCGCCTAACGTACCGTTGGACACGATATGCTGCATTTTCTGATAGACAGGGTGATAACGCTGATTCAACATCGCCGCCGCGACCCGGCCTTCAGGCACAGCATCGACTAGAGCTTCGATCTCATGCGCAGACATGCCAACCGGTTTTTCCATAACCAGATGACATCCGCCCTCAAGTACCGCTTTGCCCAGGGCAAGATGGCTGTTCGTAGGCGTTGCAACAACAACCGCATCGGCGACATCGGCCGCAAAAAACGTATCCAGATCAGCAAACAGTTCTACCCCATCAGGAAGATCTGCGGCTGCTAGCGACTCAGGGTTGCGCACAATGGCTGCGGTCACGAGGGCATCGGGTACCGCATCGCTCGCAAGCGTGCGCATATGTGTCAGGCCAATGTTGCCACCACCGAGAACTGCAAAGCGGATGCTTTCCATCCTGTCCTAACCGCCCGGAACCGGTGGAAGCGTCATCGAGCCATCGCCGGTGTTAAACATTAAGCCGCTGACTGCACCGTCATCATCCAACACAAACTCAAGTTTCAGACCACGGGGCTCAAACAGGAAGTGATCTTCCTTGAGTTCCACCAGCGGACCGTTAAAGATGCCTGAGGACACCAGCAGATCTCGGCCATCATAGGTAAAGCCAATCGGCGCATCAGGTCGCCCGAATTTGCCCTCGTATTTTGAGTAGTGTGTGTTGATCTCGATAGTCTCAAGCTCTGCAACTGTCCAGAGTTCCGTACGGCCCTCTGTCTGGGCACGCACCGTCGACACGAACTCGGGATCTATAGCGCGTCCGGAGTGCCCCCAAGAGCGACGCAGATAGGTCAACAACCCACTGGCAACCGCATCATCAAAGCCAGGATAAGTCTGATGACCCGGCATGACAGAGTTCCATGTCACCCCAGCAACTTCGATGGGGCCCTGTAACCCTTGCAATACAATGCGCGCTAGCCTTTCTGGTGCATCTTTAACCCAGGGAGAATCGGCCAGCGGCGGGCCAAGGCTCGCAACACCTGCGCCGTCCGCTCCATGACAATTTGCGCAGCTCGATGTGTAGAACGCCTCACCTTTCGCCATCAGCTCAGACTGTTGCGCGGTAAGTGGCTTGGCGTCCGCAGCTAACGTGTCACCAGGCCAGGTAAACGCCCGCCTCGCGCGGGCAACTACAGGATCATCACCAACGTTCTCGAATAGGGCATGCGGGCCGCCCAGCTCTGCGCGAGTAAAACCATTCCCCCTGGTGGTTTCAAAAACCCCATCCAATATCCCCCGCTTCGCCCAGGCTTTGGCTTCAGGCAGCGAGTAGACCAGATCCAGAAGCGAAGCAGCTCCTGCTCCCTCTGCACCAAAGTATTGCTGCGAAACCCGCGCGAGAAACCCGGAGGATGCTTCCTGCTCTGCTGACCAGCGCCCATTCTCTGTGAGCATGTTGAGAAGCTGCGCTTCCTGCCCTCGTACGCTGGCCTGAACAAAGGCGCGTACATACGGATCATCGTGATTCTCGGATAGCGCACCGGCAGCCAGGCTGAGCGCCTCTGGCTCGCTGCGTCCCTGCAATGCAGCCACTGTGTAGAGGTAGGACTTGCTTCCCGGTACGGAGCTCGCCAGCACCTCGCTGATATCGTTCGTGTCCAAGAGATGTGAACCGGCCAGGAGCGCAGCTTCGCCAGTGCGTCCGCCACGTGCAATGGCTGCTCGCACCAGGGGCGACGTCAACTCACCCCTATCCGCCAGGATCCACACCGCGTGATGTGCCGCTTGCGCGGGTCCTGAACTGACAACTTCATTGAGTCTCTCCGACAAATCGCCCTCGGCTCGCAGCAGCAGGCGCTGCGCGGTGGCGCGACGCCAGATATCCGGGGCATCAAGCAGGGAGATTAGCTCCCCCAATTCAGGCGAAGAAGTCAGCGAGCGCCAATTTGGAAGCTCCGCAGATTCGCTGACACCTTGTTTGCTGACCCGCCAAAGACGTCCCATGCCGAGGGGGCGGTCCAAACCACGCTCAAGGGCTTGCGCCTTTAATTCCTCAGAAAGAAAAACATGGTCCTGGATGACGCCGCGATAAAAATCCAGGATATAGATCGCCCCGTCTGGACCGTTCAAAATATCCACCGGCCGAAACCGCTCATCCGTCGACGCCAGAAAGTCCCGTTGACCCCACTGCTCATCCGGATAAAGGATCTGTGTGGTTTCCACCTCTAAGCCTTTGTCCTCCATGCGAAACGCAACCACCAGATTTGCCGCAGGCTCTGCAACAAAAACGTTCGGATCACTCGCTGCAAACTGACCACCCCGATAGGCCACCATCCCGCTCGCCGATGTAGCGCCTCGCAAGCGCCCATCTTCTCGCAACACGCCCGGGACGTATGCGCGGTTAACGCCTGGATTCACGCGGATGGAATACACTTCATCCTTCGGACTGATACGTTTGTTTAATCCTGGTCCGCCGCTCGCTCCCGCTGCAACAATACTCTGTGCATCAACCAGATCCCCTAACAGGAGATTAGAATTGGTGTTGTACAGAAGCCGTCCAGCATCGTCCTGTGTGATACCCCACTGTCCCCGGAACAGTGTCGGTTGTTCAATCAGCTCACCGTTTTTAAGCTTTAAGCGCCGGGCAGACTTGGCGCTGTACAGCCAGTTATCGATACCGACCAACAAGCCGTTCTCGGCATGCTCGACAGAGCCCTGATGCTCGCCGTAAACGCCTAAGTAACGCTTGCGCGAACAATCGATATCAGACGACCATCCAGATTCGCTGGGGCACAGCCACAACTTACCCATTTCGGCTACGAGCAACCCCTCGTTCACAACCCGCACAGCACGCGGCAACACGAGACCTGCCAACAAAAGTTCGCGTTTGTCAAAGACGCCGTCGCCATCGACATCAGAGAGACGCACAATCTCGCCGATGGGTTCCTGTTCACCCTCACCCGTGACATCCGGCATATACGCGCGCATCTCCGCTACATAGAGTCGCCCGTCCTCGTCCCAATCGGCGGCTACCGGGTCTTCGATCAGCGGCTCTGCGGCGGCGAGAGCGATCTCAAACCCAGGCGCCAACTCAAAGGTTGCGATGGCTTCTGCAGCAGTGAGCACCGGCGCAGGCGGTGTATCAAGCATTTGATATGGGAGTTTTTCTACGCCTTGCTCGGCCGCCTCGGATGCAGTCGGTTCCTGTTGAGCATCACCGCATCCTGCGGCGATCACACACGTCAGTACAAAGAAGAGTAGCCGCATCAGTAGGTCATCTTCTCGAGGTAAGCGTACGCACGTTCTGCTGTCTGCAGAGGTTCGGGTGGGTTGTCACGTTCAACAAAGTAGTACTGAGTTCCAGCGGCCATGGCGGCAGCAACAAACTCCGGGAAGTTGATTTCACCGTAACCGACATCGGCAAAATCTCCCGTTCCATCTATATCCTTCAAATGGCAGCTTGGGAAACGTCCCGGATGCGCAGCGAGATATTCAAGGGGATCGCGCCCGGCTTTGGTCACCCAATAAACATCAACCTGCATAGACATTAAGTCGGGGGAGAAAGATTCCAGCATCAGGTCGAACGGTACAACGCCTTCAACCGGTTTAAATTCCCAATCATGGTTGTGATAGCCAAATCGCACACCCTCCCTGGCACACAGTTCAGCGGCTTGTTGCAAAAGCTCCATGCTCGCCTTCACGCTGTCCAACGTGGCAAAGTTGTCGGGCATCAACGCCGGTAGAATCAAGTCTTTCTGACCGAGCGCAGCCGCGCCTTCCAACCCATAGCGGACGTTGTTCAACAGATGCTCAGGTCCTGCGTAGACGCGAAACGCATTCATCTGCTCCAGTCGCGACAACCCACCAAAATCTTCCGGTAACTTCGGTGAGATACGACCTACGGGAGCCGAGAGTCCATGTTTACCAAGAAGTTCCACAACCTTCTCAACTGGACGACCCAGAAAACCCAGCGCCGAGAACTCCACCTGTTTGTAGCCGATGGCTGCAACCTTGGCGAGCGTGCCTTCAAAATCCGCCATCAGCAATGGTGTGATCGTGGACAGCTGCAACCCAAACTCAGATAACTGCCGTCCCGGCTGTTCGCCTGTCACCTCTTCTGTCTTCTGTTCTGGCATTTGGGGGGGAGAGGTCACCTCAGGAGTATCACCGCCACACCCATGTAACAACGGGAACGCGCTCAACGGCAGCGCGCTCAAGATCTGTCGCCTCTTCATTTATCACCTCTCCCAACGAACCAGCCCTACAATTTGAATGGCAATCTACCAAATTAAACTCCACTGGTAACCCGGCAGATTTTCGGTAAGCTCCCAGACAGCGTATAAGCCTGGGTGTAGTCGTGCATATCGATCAGTTAGCACCTCCCTGGTCTGAACACAGTTCAGTGGAAGAACGACGCAAGGTCAGGTTGATTATTTACGCGATATCCGTCGCTGGTTTGGCAACGGTTGCAGTCGCTGTCATGACATGGGTGTTGGGATACCAGCAGACCTCGTTCTGGTTGCTGGGCACTCTACTTTTCTACGTAGCCCTGGTCTACGGTGCGCTGTGGTTTACGCAATCAACTCGTGTGTCTGCTCACCTGTTTATGGTACTTGTCGCAGCCATCATCTCTTACGATTTTGGTCCGGACAGCGGCTACGGCATACTCGCTGGCATAGCACTCCCCGTCGGAGCTGCCGCCTTACTCGGCGCCAAGTGGGGCATCATCTGGATGCTCGTCGCGATTGCCTGGGAGGTTTACCTGGGCCCTATTGTCATCCGCCCGGAGGACTTCACGCCGGCTCTCGGTTTTGCAAGCGCGGTTATGACAATTGTCATCGGTACAGCGGCGATCATCGTTGAATCCACGCGCGCAAATGCTATGCAGGAAGCTGAAAGCCAACGCGAACGGCTGCAGGATCACTCGGAAAGACTGTGGCATTTTGCTGAGCGCACATTCCCAGCCACAGCCGAGGTCAACAATGGTCGCTTGACCCATGTTGGACACGGATTTGACGATCTCCTGGGTTATCCGCCGGGTGAGATCAACATATCCAACATTGCCGACTACGTGCACCCGGACGATGTCGTATTGCTCTTCAAAGAACTGCCGCAACGGGCCGACAGTGGCTTACGCCGGGAGATTCGCTTCAGACACAATGACGGCGTGTGGCATTGGCATGAGATGTATGGCATCCCACAAGTGCAAGAGGCGTCAGAACAAGAAGAAACCAGCGGGAGACGCTGGATATTCGCGGTTCGTAGTATCCATGACGAGATCCAATCCCGCGAAAGGTTGCAGCAGGCTCAACGCCTGCAAAGCGTAGGTGTGCTGGCTGCAGGGCTTGCACACGATTTTAACAACCTGCTCACCGTTATTCTGGGTCGAGCGACATTGTTACCCGACAGCGAAGAGCGGCAACACATTCTAGCCGCGGCGGACCAAGCCGCGAGTCTTACCGCGGCGGTGCGGGCATTCGGTCGTGACAGCTGGGCTACGGCAGAGACGATCAAACCGAGCGAAATCGTACAGTCCATTGCTCCTATGTTTGCCAGTCTCCTTGGCGAAGAAGTGCAATTTGAAGTTTATGTCGAACCCTCCGAACTCTGCGTCGTCCTCGGCGAGGGCCAACTCGAGCAGGTTTTGCTGAACCTTGTAACAAACGCAAAGGAAGCGATTACGGGACCAGGTCGCGTAGCGATCAGCATCGAAGAGCAAACGCTCGGCAGTACCAACCCCTTCGATCTCGCTGCAGGTGACTACATCAAAATCAGCGTTGAAGATTCTGGCTGCGGAATGAGCCCGGAAACGATTCAGCATGCGTACGAACCGTTTTATTCAACCAAACCCGTCAAGTCCGGCTCCGGCCTGGGTCTGGCCAGCACCTACGGCATCATCACTCGGGTAGGCGGTTCCGTAGACCTGGTCTCCGAGTTAGGCATGGGCACCACAGTGACCATGTATATTCCCGCATCAACTGACGCCCTCCAGACCGAAAGCAGCCTTTCCTCTCAGTACAAATTCGAACTCTTCAAAGACAAATCATGTCTGCTGGTGGAGGATCAAACTTCGGTCCGCGATGTGTTATCTGTCACATTAGAGAAGATGGGGTTTGCTGTCGCCAGCGTCCAGGACGCTGAGCGGGCCTTGGCATATCTGACCAAAACCACCCCGGACATTGTGGTCAGTGATATCGTCATGCCAGGCATGCACGGCACCGAGTTGAAGACCCGTTTGCGCAAAGAGTTTCCAGATCTACCCGTTCTGCTGATGTCCGGTTATGACCAGGGACACAGCGATCCTGTGCAATTTGAGGATGGCAAAACCCGATTCCTCGCAAAACCCATCAGAGAGACGGAGCTTCACCGCACGTTGAGTGAGCTGATAAACCCTGACAATGCGGCACAAACCAACGGCGCACTATCGCACCACGGGGGTTAACGCCCGCCACCGTCCACGGTAATCAGTGTTCCGTTTGTATAGGAACTGGACTTGCTGGCAAAGTAGAGCGCCGCACCTACAATCTCTTCCGGTTCACCACCGCGCGGAATAGCCCGATTCCCTTCCTGGTTTTTCTCAAACTCCTCCAGATCCCAGGCTTTAGATATATCGGTCAGGAACGGTCCCGCGAGAATACAGTTGACGCGGACATTAGGCCCAAGGGCAAAGGCAAAGGAGCGGGTCAACGCGTTCAATCCAGCCTTAGCTGCGCCGTATGCCGCCGCCTCCGGCGAAGGGTGCACCGAACCTGTGCTGCTGATGTTGATAATGCTGCCGCCTCCGGAAGCTGCCATCCGTTCGCCGCCGTAGGCCATCAGACGAAAAGGACCTTTCAGATTCACCCCGACCACCTTGTCAAAAAGCTCTTCAGGAACGCCGGACAAAGAATCGTACAACGGCGACATCCCGGCGTTGTTAATCAGAATATCGATCTTGCCAAATTTTTCGTAGGCCGCATCGATCAGCTGGTCACATTCCTGCCAATGGCCAACATGACATCCGAACGGCAGCGCCTCACGACCAAGGCTGCGAATCTCCTCTGCGACCTCCTCGCAGGCTTCAACCTTGCGACTGGTCACCACAACATCCGCACCGCGTTTAGCCAGTGCCAGTGCCATCTGTCGACCAAGCCCGCGCGAACCGCCCGTCACAACCGCGACCTGACCGGTAAAGTCCAGCAATTCATCAGTCATGTTCTTCCCCTTCTTTTCTACTAAATTTTTTTGTGATCTCGCTAAAGACCCAATACGGCTTTGGCGATGACGTTTCTTTGAATTTCGTTTGAGCCGCCGTAAATGGTGTGCGCGCGACCAAAATTGAAGTCGCTCACCGCCCGAGTAGCGTATTCAGGTCCAACAGGCAGCTCATTACTCTCACCCGAGATGATGCTCAGATCAAAGGGCAGTGCATAGTGCTGCACAGCTTCAACCCGCAATAGTTCAAGCGCCTGCTGCACCTCGGTACCCAGAATTTTGAGCATGGATGCAGCATCCCCCGCACTGCCGCCCTCTGCCATATCTGCCAGAATGCGGGCTTCAGTTTGCGCAAGTGATTCCAACTTGATCGCTGTGTCATTCAGCTTCGACATGAAGTCCGCATTCTCGGACAGTTTTGCGCCTTCTCCATCCGCCTCTTCACTCGCGATCTGTCTGAGTGCATCAACGGCTCTACGCGAACCGGCAACCCCAGCTATACCTGTCCGCTCATGACCGAGCAGGAACTTCGCATAGTCCCAACCCCGGTTCTCCTCACCAATTCTGTTCGCGACGGGCACTCTAACATCGGTGAAGTACGTTTCATTCAGGTGATGCAGGCCATCGATCGACACGATCGGTTTGACTTCAATCCCAGGCGTGTTCATGTCGACCAGCAAAAACGTGATGCCTTTCTGCGGCTTGCACTCGAAGTCGGTTCTGACCAACACAAATATCCAGTCGGCCTTGTGCGCGTTGGTGGTCCAGATTTTCTGACCATTGATGACATATTCATCACCATCACGTTCCGCGCGGGTTTTCAGGGACGCCAGGTCCGAGCCGCTGCCTGGTTCAGAGTAGCCCTGGCACCACCAGGTGCTGCCATCAAGAATGCCAGGCAAGTGGGTTGCGCGTTGCTCATCGGTACCAAACGTATAAATCACCGGCCCCACCATGCCCACACCAAAGGGCATGATCATCGGCGCTCCGGCGAGTGCCAGCTCTTCAGCAAAAATATGTTGTTGGGCCACACTCCACCCCGTACCCCCATGTTCCTCCGGCCACGAAGGCGCAATCCAACCAGCTTCAAAGAGCTTTTTATGCCACCGCGCACCATCTTCGCGCCCAATGCCGAATCCAAGCTGGCCTGCGGCCATCAGGTCCGGCGTCAGCTCTCGGGCTAGGAACTCACGCACTTCTGCGCGGAAGGAATCCTGTTCGTTCGTCATTTTGTTACCTTTTCGTATTCCATCAAGCAAAGTTGATGCCGCGAAAATTATCGTTGACGGCTTCGTTGTACAGCTTCGAAAACCTCACTGCACCGCCCTGATATGCAGGGAATCTATTGCGTTTGCCGGTACGGCCGTGAATGTTGCCATTGTAACCTACGAACCAACCCTTACCTTTGCGCAACAGTAGATTCTCGTAGCTGCGTTGCACTTCACCCGTCCAGTAGGCTTCGGCATCTTCCGTCGCTTCGATCCGCGAGTATCCGTTGGTTAGAGCGTGTTGCACCAGATCGGTAACGCCATCCACATTAAATTCTATCGCACGCGGAAAATTGGAAGCACCGGACGCACTCTGCGGACCTGCAATCATGAACAGATTGGGAAAGGCATTAGACAGCACGCCAAAGTAGGTGATGGGACCATCGCGCCACTTCTCCTTAAGCGAGGCACCTTCTACGCCCTCAATGTTAAGACGGTCGTACGCCCCGGTAATCGCATCAAAACCTGTTGCGTAGACGATGACATCCAGCTCGAAACTCCCCTCCCCCGTCTCAATACCGCCGGGGGTAATCTTCCGGATCGGATCAGCGGTGATATCCACCAGCGAGACGTTGTCTCGGTTGTAAGCTTCAAAGTAGTTGGTCTCCAGCGGTAAACGCTGCATCCCAAAACCGTGGTCTTTAGGGATCAACTTTTCCGCTGTAACAGGGTCGTCCACACGCCTGCGAATACGGTCCGCAATATATTCGGAAAATTCTACGTTCGCCGCTTCGTCCGTGTGCACCTCGACAAAGTTACCGGCGAGAATGGCAAATCCGGAAGTGGCATAAAGCTCATCCCAGAAGGCGACACGTTCTTCACGCGGTACATTCCAGAAGCCTCGCCGGTCGGGCAGGTGTTCAAAGCCGCTGGGCGAAGCCTTGCAGTTCGCAAAAATCTCGTCGTAGCGGCTGCGGATATCCGCCATTTCCTGCTCCGAAATTTCTGAGTTGTTCAGGGGCGAACTCCAGTTGGGTCGACGTTGAAAAACCGTGAGTTCATCCACCTGATCGGCGATAGCGCCTATCACCTGAATACCCGTCGCACCGGTACCAATCACGCCTACTTTTTTACCCGCAAGGGAAAGACCTTCCTTCGGCCACCAATAGGTGTGGAAGGATTCTCCTGCAAAAGAGTCCATACCCTCGATGTCAGGCATGGTCGGCGCCGACAACGGGCCCATGCTCGCAGCGACAAATCGGGCACGATATTCACCGCCACCAGCGACTTTAAGTGACCAGACACGCTCTGCCTCTTGCCAACGCATGGCTTCTATATAGGTGTTGAAGCGCATGTGCTTGCGAAGATCAAACTTGTCGGCAACATAGTTAAGGTACTTCAGATTTTCAGGCTGTGACGAAAACCGTTCCTTCCAATGCCATTCGTCCAGTAGGTCCCTGGAAAACGAATAACCATAGGTATAGCTTTCAGAATCGAAGCGACATCCAGGGTAACGGTTTCGATACCAGGTACCGCCCAGGTCATCGTCACCCTCGAGCAGTACGGCATCCAGCCCCATGTCAGTGAGCTTCTTGATCTGGTATATGCCACCAACACCCGCGCCTATCACCACGACGTCATGGTATTCCGCGAATTCTGTCATCCGTTGTTTCCTGTTGCCTGTTCCTTGTTTTCTAACTGATATCTATGCCGCTGTAACCGTCTTGCGCCACAGCATCACAGCGATCACGGTATTGTGGTGTACCGCCCGCATACATGAGCAGCTTTTTCTCAGTACGTCCCAGGTTGCGGTTGATGCCCATAAACCAGGAATCAACTTTCGTGAGCAAGAGCCCCTCGCTGCATGCATACACATGTTCGGTCCATGCGGTCTCTGCTGCCGAGGTTGCCTCCGCCCTTTGCGCGCCGGTACTTTCAAGATGGGCCACACAATCGGCAACCCATTCGACGTTTTGTTCTATACATCTTGGGATGTTGCAAAACGAAGCCGCGTTATGCGGCCCTACCAACGTGAACATGTTGGGAAATCCATGGACCATCAAACCCAGGTACGTCAGAGGCCCGTTGGACCACTTGTCTTTTAACGTCAGCCCATTGCTCCCTTCAAAGCGAATGTTCTCAAATCCACCCAGCACCGCGTTAAAGCCCGTGGCATAGATGATGATGTCAAACTCATACTCACCTGCCGTTGTCCGCACACCTTTCGCGGTTATGCGCTCCAACGGCGTTGTTTGCAGGTTTACCAGTTCAACGTTGGGTTGGTTGTAGACCTCATAATACCGGGTCTCCATCGGCACCCTGCGCGTCCCAAATCCGTGATTTGTAGGGATCAGCTGCTCTGCAACGGTCTGGTCATGAACTCGCTGACGAATCTTGCCCGCAACAAACTCACTCAACGTTCGGTTCGCATCAGCATCTACCAGCACGTCGCGGAAATTTCCAAGCCAGATGCCAAATCCCGGTTCGCCATAGCGCTGTTCGTAAAACGCTTCCCTCTCGGCCGCACTCACATCCAACGCGTTGCGTTCGTCGTTCTTATGCATAAAGGAGCCATGCGACTCTCGACAGATGCGGAATATCTCAGGGTACCGTTCATGAATATCGGTCTGTTCTTCGGCGGTGATCGGTGCATTGTTCAAGGGTGCGCACCAGTTTGGTGAGCGCTGGAACACGGTCAGTGAGCCAGCGGTTTTTGCAACTTCCTGGATTACCTGCACGCCAGTAGCCCCCGTGCCGATAACCGCAACCCGCTTGCCCTCAAAGCTGACCGGCTCGTGCGGCCAGAGGCCGGTATGAGAACTGAACCCTTCGAAGTCATCCAAGCCAGGTATGTCCGGAAAACACGGCGTCGAGAGAGGCCCTAGTGCCGTGATCAGGTAACGTGATTGCGCCAGCTCGCCACTCGCAAGCTCCACCTCCCATTTTTGATCCGTATCCAGATAACGCGCACTGACAACCCGGCTTTCAAACTGCATATCGCGTCGCAAATCGAGCTTGTCAGCAACAAAATTGCAGTATTTCAGGTTCTCAGGTTGTGCTGAGAAGTGTTCACTCCACTCCCACTCATCCAGAATTTCCTGAGAGAAAGAGTAGCCATAACTGTAACTTTCAGAATCAAAACGTGCGCCTGGATATCTATTCCAGTACCAGGTGCCGCCGACATCAGTGCCTGCTTCGAAGACACGGACCGACAATCCCTGCTCACGTAGCTTGTGCAGCATGTACATGCCGGACAGACCGGCGCCTATGATTATGGCGTCATGGTTTTGCAATTCGTGTTCTCCCTTTAGAGCAGAACATTCTACTGTCTTTTTGAGGGGGAATCAGGTTCATACCCGTAGGGGAGATAGTTTCCTGCCAGACCTGTAGACCCGAGAGAAAGAGGTTGGTTAGGGAACGGTGGGGTTGGATCGCGGTGGGGCTTCAGCTTCCTCGTTCCGGCTATCGTGTGGCAAACGGGGTGGGGATATGAAGACAATTTCACATCCCTAGTTTTCTGTTGGTGGTTGTCGTGCTACGCCGGGGGCGGCGGAGCCCTTTAGGCGGAGCGCAGCCGACCCCGGCCCTGTCGCCTAACTCTTTTTTATCGAAACTGTAGCTGTTTGGGGGCTCTTCTTCTTGACAGATCTACAACATAGCCGTATTCTTGTGCGCATGGATGTTATTAAAAGCCAACTCAAACTCGATCTACCAATCAAGAGAAAGTTTGGCGGTCGCCAGGAAGGTGCGGGTCGACCTAGAGTCGCCGCTCGACGAATCATCCATCACATCAAACGCGATGCGTTTGCGTCACGACATCCACTTCACGTGACTATTCGGGTTCGAGAAAGCATTCCGAAGTTACGTACACCCAAGTTCAATAGGGCGTTCTATCAAGTGTTGGCTGGCTCAGCCTCAAGAGCAGGCTTTCGGATCGTGCATTACTCGTTGCAGACGAATCATGTCCACTGTCTGGTAGAAGCCAAAGACAAAAACACCCTCGCTAACGGTATGAAGAGTTTCTCAGCACGGTTTGCGCGGGCTGTAAACCGGGTGTTCAACCGCTCTGGCAAGGTGTTGGAAGGCAGATATCACGTTAGAACGCTGAAAACGCCAAAAGAAGTAAGAAATGCACTGGCATATGTGCTCCTGAACACCAGAAAGCACTACGTTCAGTGCCATGGAAAGCGACCTCCCGTCGAAATGGATCATTGGAGTTCAGGACCGTTTTTTGATGGTTGGAGAGATGCAGTGGGTCCACCATCCACCAGCACCCTTTTGCCAGTTGCCACTACGTGGCTGCTGGCAAAAGGGTGGCGCAAGCATCGTTTGATCCGCCTTGACGAGGTGCCTGGATAGATAGCCCGTTCACGACCTTTGAAGACCAGGCTGGGCTTAGCGCATAATCGGAGGGTCAAGTATTTGAGGACCTCGCGCGTGTTAACAGACAACGAAGTCATCGACCGCATTTTGCACCACATCGATCACAACACCACCGACATGGGTGAAGAGGATTGGTTGGAGCCTGTGGAGAACTACCACTCGCTGGAGCGCTTTGCTGCAGAGCAGCGTCTAGCACGCCACCTTCCGGTCCCGTTCTGCCCTACTGCCGCCCTCTCTGAACCCGGCTCTTACGTCGCGCGCATCGCGGCAGGTACACCTCTTGTGGTTGTGAAGGATGAAGAGGGAGAAATACGAGGCTTTCGTAACGCGTGTCGTCACCGTGGCAAGCAGGTTGCGCTGGGCAGCGGGACCACAAAGATCTTTAAGTGTACCTACCATGGTTGGGCGTATCGTCTGGACGGCAGGCTTGAATATATCCCCGGCGAACACGGCTTTCCCAATTTTGACAAAGCCTGTCATGGTCTGGTCCCCGTCAAGGTCGACGTCAAGGGCGGCCTGGTGTTTGTGACCCAGGATGAGCCCCTCGCTAATACCATTCTTGATGATCTGCCGGATATGATTCCTGAAGATCTGGGGGTATTCCAAAGTGGCGAAGGTATCACCGACGTCAACTGGAAACTCAACATGGAAGCCACCATGGAGGGATACCACATCAAGACCACACACCCCGAGAGTTTCTTTCCCTACGGCTACGACAATTTAAACGTGATCGAACAGATTGGACCACACGGCCGTGTGACTTTTCCGTTTCGACGTATCGAACGGATGCGGGACGTTCCACCCGAAGAACGCACTGTCGATCGCATGCTGACCTATGTATACAACGTTTTTCCTTACGCCACCGTGGCAAAACTTTCCAACCACACATCGGTGACGATATCTGAACCGCTCACGCCAACAAGCACGCGCTTCCACCTCTTTAAACTGGGCGAAACCAGAGAGGCAGGCGGCGTGGAACGAGCCAAAAAAGACGCCAATTTCCTGGCTGATACCGGTTTGCAGGAAGACAACGCTGCCATTCGTGAGATTCAGGCAGGTCTATTCAGCGGCGCAAACGAACACTTCACCTACGGACGCTTTGAACAAGCCATCGTACACTTTCACAAAAACCTGCACCGCGATCTCGCCGCGCTGGAAACACTCGAAGCTATCACTAACGAGAAGGATCGTATCGCATGTCAGCAAATTTGAGCGTCCAGTTTACCGAGGTACCCCGCTTCGCCCCGGGTGATCCTGCAATGCAGGCACATTTGGAAGAACAGGGGTACGCGGTTGTCGCCCACGCTCTCACAGAGGAGCAAGCTGGCATCGCCCTCGAGAAACTCTGGGACTATCTCGAAAGTCTGGGAACCGGGGTTGACCGCGATGATCCGGAGACCTGGCACGACGATCGATGGCCCACTGCCGTTCATGGCGGCATCCTGCCCAGCCACGGTATCGGCCACTGCGAGGCCCAGTGGTTCATCCGTGACGTACCCAATGTAAAAGCAAGCTTTGCCCAGGTTTGGGACACCGATGATCTGCTTGTCAGTTTTGATGGGGTGAGCATCTGGCGGCCCTGGACATACAACGAGGATTGGCGCACAAATGAGGGCACCAGTTGGCTGCACATCGACCAGCATCCCATTGGCAGACCCGGCAAGCACTGCGTGCAAGGACTCGTTAACCTGATCGAATCCACACCAGCAACAGGTGGCAATGTTGTTGTGCCGGGCAGTCACCGCCTGTTCGAGAAAATCCCCGATCAATACACCGACCGGCTGGCACGTATACATCCATCCATTGATCATTTCCGCTTTCCAAACGACGACCCCGGTCTGGTGGATTTTCAACCCATCATGGCGCATCTGTATCCTGGGGATCTGTTGCTCTGGGACTCACGCACCATCCATTGCAGCGCGCCCGCTCAGGAAGTACCGGCAAACGATCGTGACCTTCTGCGGGCTGTCAGCCTTGTCTGCATGATGCCTCGTGCAAAATCCAACCCGGAGACCATCGAGCAGCGTAAATCTGCCGTTGCCAACTGCACTTCCACCACCAATTGGAGTGACTGCTTTGTCAACGCCGATGAGTTTCCTCAGATCGTCGCAGTTGAGGACCGGGCTAAATACCGGTGGCCAACACCTCCCACGCTGAATAACAACCAGCTGCGCATGGTCGGCTGGACAGAGGACGAGCTGCAAACCCAAAGCGCATAATGAACGAAGCCGCGCGGCCAAACATCGTCTTCGCCTTTGCCGACGACTGGGGGCGCTACGCCAGCGCCTACGCTAAACACCAATCACCCGGCGGCTTAAACGAGCTGATCGACACACCTCACTTCGATCGTGTGGCTGCTGAAGGTGCCTTGTTTCTGAACGCCCTGGTACCGGCCCCTTCCTGCACCCCTTGCCGCAGTTCCATTCTTTCAGGTCAATACTTCTTCCAGACCGGGCTGGGGGCGATCTTGATGGGCGCTATGTGGGATGAAGAAATCCCAACGTTTCCACTGGCATTGGAACAGTCAGGTTATTTCATCGGTCATACCTACAAAGTGTGGAGTCCAGGGATGACAATGAATGCGCCCATGGGTGGCCGGCGCACCGCGTTTAATCCCGCCGGTTTTAACTTCAATCAGTTTTCTCATTGGGTCACCCAGCACGCCCAGGACTTCGGCGAAGGACGCCATGGCATAGAAGCGGCTAAAGAAGTTATGTATGCCGAAACACGAGACAATGTGTGCGCCTTTCTGAACTCGGTCCCCGGCGAACAACCTTTCTGCTATTGGTGGGGTCCCACCAACACCCATCGCACCTGGGAACGTGGCAGCGGCAAAACGCTGTGGGATATCGAGCCGGATTCACTGGATGGACGCATGCCTGCGTTTCTGCCCAACGTTCACGACGTGCGCGAAGACGCCGCTGACTACCTTGGTGAATGTCTCGCCACCGACGCAGGTCTCGGCATATTGATCGAAGAGTTGGAACAGCGGGACTTACATGATACTACGCTCCTTGTCGTCAGCGGTGATCACGGTATTCCGGGCATGCCTCGAGCGAAATGTAATCTCTATGACATAGGCTGCGAAGTTGCACTCGCCGTGCGATGGCCTGAAAAGGTCAAACCCGGCAGGGTCATTGATGACTTCGTCAACTTGATGGATTTGGCGCCAACGTTTTGCGAAGCGGGCGGTATCTCCCCGCCAACCACAATGACGGCCAAGTCGTTGATGCCGATTCTGGAATCATCCGACAGCGGCCAGATTGACCCGAGCCGGGATCATGTCATCACCGGACGAGAGCGTCACATCGCCCACGCCCGTAAAGGCATGTTGCCCTACCCTCAGCGCTCCATCCGCACCGACAACTTCATCTACATCATCAACTTTGAGCCGGACCGGTGGCCGATGGGTGACCCACATGGGCTGGATGGGGGTGAGCGACCCGAACCCAGTATCGATGAGTTGACCAATGATACGTTTGTGACCCTGCGCGACATGGACGCAAGCCCGACAAAGGCCTGGCTGGTTACCCACCGTGAGGACCATGACGTGGAACCGCTCTACCAACTCGCCTTCGGTAAACGCCCAAGAGAAGAACTCTACGACCTGCGTACAGACCCCGACTATATGATCAACGTAGCGGGCGATCCTGAGTATGCAGAGGTGCGTGCTGAACTTGAGGCACGTCTGCTAGCCGAGCTTGAAAAACAAGCTGACCCACGGTTGACCGAAGAGCCCTGCCGCTACGAGTACGAGCCCTACGCTGGCAAGGTCCCGCAGGTCTGGTTTGAAGCAGCGGCTGCGGAGCAGGAGCTCTACAACCCGTCGCAGTAGCTTATCCTGCAGCGGCTTCTTTCATTCGCGCGAGCTCTTCCCAACCCAGATAGCTGGTAATGCCATCGTCATCGAAAAAGAGCACCGGGCCTTCGCAAACAAACAGGTACACGGTATCTTCCAGCGCTTCGGTCGCACCATGGAGTACCCCGTTAGGCTCGTAGTCGTAATCACCTGCATTCAGGATCCCATCGCGCACTTTGAGCTTGCCCGAAATGATATACGTATGGGCATCAGACAGGTGCTTATGCGGTCCCGCAACGTAACCCTTGGCCCATTTGAACAACGCCACCCAGCGACCGGTCTCCGGCCCTGTCCACAAAACTTTCATCCAGGCTTTGCCCGGCTCCGTTTCGATCCAGGGTTCATCCGCACGCACAATAATGTCGGCGAGCTGATCATTTATCGGTGTTAAGTCTTGTAGCGCCATGGTTTCCTCCCAAATTAGATGGCATGCCCGTGAGGGTAGCAGCTCCTCCGGGCGAGTTCAGCTGGCAACTGAGACGTCAAAACCAACCGTGGGTACATGCAGGATTATCCTGCCCGCAATCTCATCCTGTCGTTCGATCACCACTTCGTCTGTATTCCATCCCAGCAGTTGCCCGGCAATCGCGTTCCGCCCATAGTCATCCGCAGCAACAGTGACACGCTGTCCCGCCACCAGGTCACCTGCAAGGTCAGCATCAACCCCGAACTCTTCTGTCATCACCGGATCAGCCTGTTGCCCAATCTCCAGCGCCGCTTCTGAGCTCATCTCATCGACCTGGCCATGCCCGAAAGACCTGATCCTCTGTATGTAGGCGCGCACAGCGGGCCACGCTTCAAAAAGAGCTCGATTGGCTTCATTACCCTCAACAAACCAGAGGTTGTGGTAGACGCTGAAGTCCGCAATGCACGGCGAAGTACCAAAAAGAAAGTCACTGCCTACCAACTGTTCGTCCAGGCCGCGCATCAGACCCTTAAATTCTGCTTCTGCTCCCACCGGATCGAGTGTCGCCATCGGTACACCTCCGGAGAGTTCAGCGCGGTCTTTCTGGAAGGCTTCCAATTCAGCCGACGACATCTGGCTCATCTGCGCGGCGATGGCTTCCGGCCGGAAGTTCAACGCAACCGTTATGCGAAAGAGTTCAGTGTCCGCCCACCGTGCGACCCGTTCAGCGGCAAACCCCGGCGCGTAGAGCGTTTTGTCGTCCTGCAATTGCGCAAGCGCGCGACAGATGATCGCCGTATCACAGTAGACATGTCCGCCAATCTGCATGATCGGAGTCTTCCGATATCCACCAGAGAGAGGCATGAGGTTCGGTCGCGGCATAATCGGCGGGATAATCACTGAATGCCACGCGACATTCAGATAACCCATCAGCGCCCTGACTTTCTCGGAAAACAGGCTCGGCAGGTAATGATGTAATATCGGTTTCGTCACGTGATTTCTACTCCTTAAGTTCCCCGAGTACCCCTGGGGCTGAAAATCGTTTTGTGGCGGATCAACGCCAGTTCACCCTCCTCATCCGAAACTACGGCATCAAGCACCTGATACCAGTGGTCGTTACGCTCGTATGCATCCACTATCTGCGCGCCCACCACAATTTCGCGGTCAGACCTGCCTTCACGGATGTGCTGAATCTGACTGGAGACATGAATCGTGGGACCATAAGTAAAGTTGTGGCGCGTGAGCGGCGCCACTCTTCCCGCAAGAAAGTGCGGGTGAATGGGTGGCGTGTCCGACTGTGTATAGCGCGGATCGTCCATCGATAACCCATCACGCACCATCTTGATGGTGGCATCGGAACTCACCCATGCACCCAGCGGCTTCAGCGGCTGTTCCAATGGCACCGTCGCAAGATCATACCTCGGCAGCGGAGCCTCGGTGTCGACATGGGGTTTAACAACCGGTGGTTTGAGATCGCTGCGCCAGGCTGCATCACCCATACCCGCTTGCCCTTGCAAGACAACGCGCTCATCTTCACCCGCTCGACAAACCAGATCCCAGACACCCTCCTCGCCGGGTTGCACTTCAATCGTTACGGACTCAGCCGCATACAGAGGTCGGTTGAGCTTAAATTCCACCCACCCGGAGTTCGGCCATTCGTCACCCAAGGCACGGGTGAGGGTTCGCGCCGCCCAGCCATAGGTGCGCACCCCGGCAACGAGCGCTCCGCTGTACCCAGCCGAATCTGCACCCTCAGCATCGTGAATAGGGTTGTGTACGCCTGGGCTTGGCGGGTCGGGGGTCGCCACAACATGGTCAACAACACCCGTCATGAAACGCTCGCATCCAATGGCATCATAAATCGCCAGATTGGTTCTTTTTCACCCGCCGCTTTCATGGCGGATTGAGCCTGACCGATCACGCGTCCCGCTTCGGTCTCATCGCGATACCAACGATAGCCCTGCCAGGCGGCGGGGGTATGTTCCGCCAACTCCAAAGCAGCCATCTCGTAATAACCCCGTATATCCTGCGCCACCCGCGCCGGGATGCCTGGAATGCCCGCCTCTTTCCACGGTGTACCCTCGCCAACTCTGATAAACGCTTCCAGCGCAGCTCGAATGCCATCGGCATCGATGATTCTGGCAGCGCCCGCGCGGTTGCCGTATTTCGAGACGGCGCGGTCGTACGCAGCACGTATCCCCTGCGCTTCGTCTATCGCCGGGTGCAGGTCTGCATCAAACCGTGGTGGCAGGTTACAGACCAGCACTTCCGCAGTGTCATCTGTAATCGAAGTGGCAAAGTCTTCCACCACCGGTTTATCCGCCGCCAGAAGTCTGAAGGCGTGCTCAAGCACTTCATGCTGAAACTTCGCATCGTTGGGTTTACCCAGGGGTCTGCCGAGCGGAAAGTCACAGAAAAGTCCCCGCGGCGGTGCCGTGTTGTAAATCTGTTCGCGGATAGAGCCTATAGCCACAGTGGCGATCCCTGCTGCTTCAAATACATGTGCCAGCGTACTGACCGTACGCGTACACAGCGGTCAGACAGGTGTCAGCAGCACCACATCCACTTCGTGCTGTTTCAGTAGCGCAGCCCCTGCAGGGCCGCCATCCATCTTGATGCCCGCGAGGTCAAACTGATTGCCCGCGATGGCAAGATGGACTTCAGAGACCTCACCTATAACACCTTGCTCAGCAAGCTCCTGCAAGCGATCGATGGGAAAGACCACATTCAGATCCTGGGCGACACCGCTCGCATCAAAATTGGGCGACCAATGTCCGACCACGATGTCGCGCCTGTCCCGTTCCAGCACGCGAAAGCCAGTGTCGGTGGGCGCAAAGTCTTCATCATCTTCATGGTGCATGGAGGCACTTGTCACTATCGCGACCTTTGCGTCCTTGAGAGGCACCGGGGTAACAAAAGCCGGGGCCGGGAAAGCCGGGCAATCAACCTGACTTGCCCCCGTTTTTATCTGCGTATCTGTCAATTGATCTCTCCCATGTGATCCCCCCAATCCACAAAATGACGTCAAGCGAGAGGAAGCATACCTGCAAGTCCCAAGGTGTAGTAGCATCTGGTCAAACGCATAAGTTTTCCACTTTCTGGGGAGGGAGCATGGACCTATCCTATAGCGCGGCGCACGACGCGTTTCGTGCCGAGGTCCGCGAGTTTTTGAACACTCACGGACATGAATCACCACCCGCCTATGAACGCGGTCGGCCAACTGAGGCCGCCGTTGCATGGCAGCAGAAACTCATCGAACACGGTTACGCCGCGCGCACCATACCCAAAGAGTTTGGCGGGTACGGTGCCGAGTACGATGTGCTCGAAGCGCACATCATCGCCGAAGAATTCACCGCCGCCGGGGTGAGGATGGGGCACGACGGGGACAATCGCCTGGTACCCACCGTTCTTGAGCTCGGCACCCAGGAACAGAAAGAGTGGCTCATTCCACCAACGATCAGAGGCGAGATGCTCTGGTGTCAGGGGTATTCCGAACCCGGCAGCGGCTCGGATCTCGCATCGCTGACAACCAAGGCCGAACTCGACGGCGATGAGTGGGTCATCAACGGCCAGAAGATCTGGACTTCTGGAGCCCAACACGCGGATATGATGTTTTGTCTGGTGCGCACCGAACCTGACGCACCCAAGCACAACGGCATCAGCTATCTCATCTTCACCATGGACACGCCGGGTATTGAGGTACGACCGCTGGTCACCATGACCGGCGAAGCCATCTTCAACGAGGTGTTCTTCACCGACGTGCGCGTACCAAAAGATCAGATCATCGGCCGCCGGGGTGAAGGCTGGTTTGTTGCCAACAACACCCTTAAGCATGAACGCGGCGGACTGGGAGATCCGGCTGAAGCAGAGCGGCGTTTCCACCGACTGGTGGAGATCATGCAGACGGAATCCGTCGATGGACAGGCGCTGATGGCCGACCCCGTCATGCGCGACAGGCTGCTCAAGCTTCAAGGGGAAATGCTGGCCATGAAGTACAATGGCATGCGGGTTTTATCTCTGTTTGCCAAAGATCAGGAACCTGGCCTGGCGCGCTGGATTGTGAAGCTCATGGGTTGTGAGCTGAATCATCAGGTGGCCGGGATGACCATCGATGCGTTGGGTGAACTGGGCACGCTGTACGATGACAGTCCTCATCTGCGGGATGAAGGTATGTGGCAGCAGCGTTACATGCTGGACCTCGGTCTCATCATCGGTGGCGGCACGGCGCAGATCCAGAAGAACATGATCGGTGAACGCGCGCTCGGTCTGCCTAAAGAGCCGAAAGTAGGAGAGCGTTCATAATGGATTTTGCACTCTCAGAAGAACAACGCATGCTGCAGGACAGCGTGTCCGGATACCTCACCGCTAACTGTGAGCTGCAGCGCGTACGTGATGCCGCCGAAGCCGGTAGCACTCACGACGTGGGTCTTGCACAAGGACTCGCTGAGCTTGGCGTGACAGGTCTGCTTATCCCCGAAGAGTTCGGCGGTGTACAACTCGGGTATCTCGAAGCCACACTGGTTGCCGAAAGCATGGGGTATGTAGCCGCACCCGTAAGTTTCATCGCCAGCAACATCATGGCACCGGTCGCTTTGCTGTTGGCAGGCAGCGATGACCAGAAGGAATCTCTCCTGCCCGCTCTCGCTGCAGGAGAATCGACCGTCGGCATGGCTGTGAGTACAGCCACCGGTGCACGTGACAGTGATGTTCCGAGTTGTACCGATGGCACACTAAGCGGGTCCGCCATGTTTGCTCTGGATGCCGAAGGTGCAGCGGCTTTCATCATCTCCGATGGCGACGGCGCGTTGTATCTTGTTGATGCTGGTGACGTCGACAGCACAAAACTCAAAACAATCGATCGCACGCGTGGCACCGCGCGTTTGAATTTGGACCAGTGTCCTGCCCAGCCCCTTCCGGGCAGTGTCGGTAACACCGAAGTCCTGAACAAGGTAATCGACGTCGGTCGGGTCATGCTGGCCGCAGATACGCTAGGGGCTGCGCAGAAAATGCTGGATGACAGCATTGCCTACGCCAAGGAGCGCAAACAATTCAATCGAGTGATCGGCTCCTTCCAGGCGGTGAAACACATGTGTGCAGAGATGGCGGCGCAGCTGGAACCGTGCCGGTCGTTGCTCTGGTATGCGGGTCATGCACATGACGCCATACCGGACGAAGCGCGTCTGTTATCTTGTCACTCTAAAGCGCACCTGTCTGAAACAGGGAAATTTGTAGCGCGTACGGCAACAGAGGTACACGGCGGCATGGGCATGACCGATCTTCTGGGTTTGCACTACTGGTTCAAACGCATCGGTCTCAACCGACAGCTGCTTGGCACACCTGAACGCGTGCGACACGAGGCCGCGGTCTTACAAGGCTGGGCTTAAGCAGTTGATTCAACTCAGGGTGTGATCACCAGCGTCACAACCCAGGGTTTGAGCAAGTGCCGCACTGCCGCTTCGCTGCTTCCGGTCGCCGGTAAACCACCAGGCAGCCTCGGCGCGCTGCTCGTTTAAGCTGACCACCAGATAACCGTTATTCTCCCCATCTACGTACCTCACGTGGGGTGCAACTTCTGGCGCACGTGCGACCAGTTCTTTCAGCGCGGGAGCCGTTGTCGCAAGCGGAGGTGAACTCACTGCGGGTGCCACAAATTCGACCGCGCGACGAACGTCTCCGTCGTCCGGTACCTCCATGCCCCACGCGCTATGCACATCGCCGCTGAGGATGACGGTGTTCTCCACCCCGCCCTGGGCGATATGTTCCAACACCCGACGACGAGACGCTCGATAACCATCCCAGCTATCCGGATTAAACGCTGACTTACCGTCGGTCCTCTTATTGTCAGCAAGAGGTGCAAACACCACCTGCTGCCCAACCAGCTTCCATTGCACCCCGGCACTCTGTGTTGCACTGAGGTGAGACAAGAACCGTTCTTCCTGTACCGGCCCGAGCAAACTCCGGGTTGGATCGTTCGCTGTATCCAGATCTTCCCGTGTGCCCTGTTCATCCCGACCTTCGAGCCTTGTGTCCAGCATGACCAGATCAGCCAAGTTGCCAAACCGGAAACTGCGGTACAGACCTGTGGGCACCTCGCGAACCGGCATCCACTCGTAATACGCCCGAATGGCTACCGCCTTGCGTTCAGCCCAGTCGCCTTCGCCGTTTTCAGGGTTGTGATTCTGCGCACCGCCCTTCCAGCTGTTGTTGGTGCTCTCATGGTCGTCCCAGGTCACTATCCAAGGGTGAGCAGCGTGTGCTGCCTGCAGATCAGAGTCCTGTTTGTACTGCCCGTGCCTCGCACGGTAGTCGGCCAGGCTGACGATTTCCGCGTTGGGTTCCGGCACCCGCCCCAGCGCCGTCCCATCACCGTATTGCGTGTTCGCATACTCGTACAGATAATCCCCAAGGCTTAAGACAGCGTTCAAATCATCGCGTCCCGCTATGTGCGCGTATGCGTTGAAGAATCCTTGAGGATGATTTGCACATGAGGTCACAGCGATGGCGATCTGGTCCACATCACCAACCGGTAATGTACGCGTTCGCCCCACAGGTGAAGAAAATCCGCCGCTCGTAAACCCATAGAAGTAGCGCTGATCTGCATCAAGTCCCGCGGCGTCTACTTTGACCGTAAAGTCACGCTCCGCGTTAGTCCACTGACTGCCGCTGGCGACAACCCTCTCACCGGCTTCGTCCAACGCGCACCACCAGGCAACCTCCACACCGCTCGTTGTAGACCCATCTTGCAACTGCTCAGGCGACACGCGAGTCCACAATATCACTCGATCGGTCAACGGATCACCGCTCGCCACCCCATGTTGAAAAGGGTTTGTGCCCGGCGTGACCGAACTTGTTGTGCTGTTCTGACAAGCCGTCGCCAGACCTAGAGTTGGCGTTGTCAGCCCCACACTTCTAAGAAACGTTCGGCGCCGCATGTACTCACCCTCAAAAATACAAGACCATCTTAGGGTATTTATATTTCTCCAATAATGACAGCCCGCTATGTACACTCGGTCGTACTTGAAGTTGTAAGGATCCGGGTGAGTACACAGCTTTCGTGGCAACACCGGCTGGTCTATGGCATGGGACAGCTCCCTGAAGGCGTAAAGACCGCCGCCTTCGGATTTTTCCTGTTGTTCTATTACAACCAGGTGCTCGGTCTGTCCGGCACGCTCGCTGGCGCTGCCTTGTTCGTAGCGCTGACCTTCGATGCTGTCACAGACCCACTCGTCGGCTCGTGGTCCGACTTCACCAAATCGCGCTGGGGTCGACGGCATCCGTTCATGTATTCATCGGCCATTCCATTCGCCATTTCGTTCTTTTTTCTCTTTGCGCCACCGGAGGACTTGAGCCAAACGGGTCTCTTTATCTGGCTCACTGTTTTCGCGGTACTGACACGGGGGACGATGACTATTTACTTTGTCCCCTACCTTTCCCTCGGCGCTGAACTCACAAACAACTACGACGAACGTACGTTGCTGGCAGCGCTACGCAATGTCTTCCAGCTGATCGGCATGTTCGCGGTGCTGATCGGCGGCAATATGCTCTTTTTTCAATCCACCGAGCAGTTTGAGAATGGCAACTTGAATCCGGACGCCTACGTACCGTTTGTCGCCGCCTGTCTACCCTTTCTTCTCATCGGTATCTGGGGTACGGCCATCGGCACCCACAACAAGATACCCTCCTTGACCGTGCCCGATACCAGCGCGCGACCTTCAATGCTGCGCGGCGCGCTCAACGATGTGATCACCGCGTTTCGTATCCGCGCGTTTGGAGCTGTCGTCATCGCTTCAACGCTTTTTGCCGTCAACCAGGGCATGGTGCAGGCGTTGCATCTCTACACCGCCACCTACTTTTTTGAGCTCAGCGGCGGCCAGATAACGCTACTCTTTGCTGGTGCTATCGTTGGCATCATTGGCGGCAGTCTCTTATCCCGCCCATTGGCCATCGTTGTTCCTGAAAAACGCCAGCTCTTCATTATCGGTTCGCTCTGGTACGCCTTGTGGACCTCCAGCGTTATTTTGTTGCGCCTCTTTGAGCTGATACCTGGCAACGAAGATCCGATCGTTGCGGTGATGTATATCTCTACCGGCTGTATTTCGGCCATCGGTTTGGGCGTCGCGATCCCTATGATCGGCTCGCTGGTTGCGGACATCACAGACGAACATGAGCGCCGCCATGGCACACGCCAGGAAGGTATTTATTACGCCGCCGCTTCTTTTGTCGGCAAGGCGGTGAGTGGTATCGGGCCCATTGTCGCCGGATTCATTGTCGATCTGGCGGGTATTACGCCGGGTACACCTGCAGCAGAAGTCCCGGCGGATGTCATCGCACGATTCGGCTGGAGTGCTGGTCCCACCGTGATTGTACTCACGGTGCTGTCGGTCTGTGCCGTGCTGTTTTACAACATTTCGCGCAGCCGACATGCAGAAATTCTGTCCGCAATCGAGGCCAACCGGGCACAAGACAAGGCTTGAGCTTTTTTACTACACTCTGAGGGTGAACTTTCCGGGGGAGGACTATGGAACACGCACTGCAGGTCAAAATTCTGAAAGAGTTGATGGCGCAGCTGGACGAAGGGCGCAACGTCGATGCGGGCGTGCAATACAAAATGCCAACCTCTTCGTACGTCTGCCCGGAGCAGGCAAAGCGAGAGCAGGAAGAATTTTTTCAAAATCACCCACAGTTGATCGGGCTATCCCACGATCTACCTGAACCCGGCTCGTTTTTCACAATGGACGATTTCGGCACCCCGATCCTTGCCACCCGCGACAAAGACGGCAAATTCCACGCTTTTCTTAACGCCTGCCGACATCGCTCCGTGAGAGTTGCATCAGAAGAACGTGGCCAGCGTTCTGTGTTTATGTGCCCTTTCCATCATTGGAGTTATGCAAATACCGGTGATTTGATATCAATACCCAACGAAGATCACTTTGGGCATATAGACAAATCCTGTAACGGTCTGCTGGAACTTCCAGCTGTCGAGCGCGGCGGCCTCCTGTGGGTACACCCGCGTGCGGATGGAGAACTCAACTTAGAACAATTGCTCGGCGAATTAGGTACTGAGCTGGACTCCTTTGGCATGGAGCGACACGAGTACATGGGCGCAAAAACCATAGACATGAATCTGAATTGGAAATTCGCGAACGACACATTTGGGGAGACATACCACTTTGGCAAACTGCACAAAGATACCCTGGGCCAACTCTACTATGGCAATAACCTACATTTTGAAGAGTTTGGTCGGCACCACAGATTTGTTACCGCCAACTTTGGCATTGACGCAATGCGTAACGAACCCGAGGAAGACTGGCGTATTCACCGTGGCACATTTGTGTTGTACCACCTCTTCCCGAACATCCAGCTGATTACCAGTGACTTTACCACGACGCTTATCCGCATCTACCCGCATCGCGACGGACCTGGTCGTTCGGTGACTAAGATCAGTTTCTACTTTTCACCCGAGGTGCAGGAGTTTGCCGCACAAAACCAACCGGATTTTGATGCCAGCAAGGTCTACGAGTTTGATGAGCGAGCCGGTGGTGACGGAGTGCCCACGCTCGATGCTAACCTGGAAGTATTCACGAGCACCGTAGAACAGGAAGACTATGTGATGGGCGAAATGCAGCAACGCGCTGCAGAAAATGGTCAGCTGAAAGAAATCATGTTCGGCCGCAACGAACCGGCCCTGCACCACTTCCACAACAACTATCGTGAAGCGTTGGGGCAACCGCCGCTGGAAAAAGTGGGTTAGCCGCGCTAACCCGCCAAGGCTTGCTCCTCAGTCAGCCGATACCCCATCGAACACTCGTTTCCAGAAGCTCATCATGTCGTCGTGGAAAATATCAGCATAGTTTTCAGCGGAACCGATCCTGGCACCCCGAACCCCATAGCCCGCCTTAATCCCGTAGAGCATTAGATCACGACCTGATGTATCAGGCGGGCAAGGACCCAGCACGGGATGAACGCATGTGCCATCGTCCATCACAAAAACCGTCGGGGCACCCGGCGAAACCGAGGCATCAGCGACCAGTTCCACAGGCGTGTCGCGGTCAAAACTGTGATGGGCACCTGCAACAATCCTACATGTGGCATCAACGCCAGCCATGCACAGACTGTGGGTGTAGCCCTGCACCTGCTGCGGCAAGCACCACTCATCTTGATCACCGATGATCGAACGTACTTTTGTGGAAACAATCCCAGGATTCACAAACTGGAAACCACACCAGGGGTAAGCCATATAAAGCCCATCGATCGACACGTCGTGCCGGGTATAGTTAGCCATGGAGACCGCGAGTTGGATCGCGGAGCCGCCACGACTATGCCCCTGCAAACCATAACGACTGAACCGCTGTTGGTTCTGCAGGGTTTCCAGTGTTGCCAGTACATCCCAGGCGCTTGCTGCAAACGAAAACTGCGCCTGATTGGAGACCGTGCTACTGACTTCCCGAGCACCAAACGGGTCGAGCAAACAAGCCGCGAAGCCTGCGTTCGTCAACAGTTCGGCCTTGTAAACATGGGAGGGCGCTATGCCCATGCTACCCGGCACAACGACCACAAGCGGTGGCTCAGAGGCGCCAGTTGGTACAAAGGTTTGCGCGTGAATGGATTGGGTGACACCACCGCCCTGGGAAATTGCCTCATAGAAGGTGGTCGGGTTTGCGCTCTCCACAACCAACGGTTCACCAGCGATACCGTTTTCAAGTGTGATCACGTTGTCGTGTAAAAAGAGTGTACTCATCAGCCTCCCCCAGTCTTCTTGGCTGACTTGATTATGCCATGCTCTCAAAATCCACATGACGCGTTAAAATAGCCGCTCACTCTCACCAAGAATTTCCTATCAACGCCTCCGACGACCCCGACTTTTCCGAAGATATAGTCGCGCACCTTTACCGCTACAAACACCGACAGCTCTGGCTGGCAGTGTTGCTGGCGGTACCCTGGGGCATTCTCGGCGCGCATCGTTTTTACCTGAACCGACCCTTCACTGGCTTGTTAATGTTGCTGAGCGCAGGGGGCGGTCTTGTGTGGTGGGTGTGGGATCTGTTCCTGCTGCAACGCATGGTGAACGAGTTCAACAACGAAGAGGCCAACCGCCGTACAGAAGGCGCACCACCTCAGGGTCTGGGGTTTTTGCCGACAAAAGATGAACTCCAATTGAACTCACCACCTGCATGGGCGTCCCTGCGGTCCGGGCGAAGACGCATCTTCGGCAGCGGCATTCTGCTCTTTCTGATCGGTATCGCGTTGGGCTCAATCAGCGGGGCAACCGGACTCTTTGAGCCGGTCATCGTTCTGGTGTTGTTTATCTTTGTGTCCCTTCTCGCAGCCCGCTGGCGCGGCATGGGCGAAATGCCCGTGGCTCGTTCCCTGGCAAGATGGGCACATCGACTGCGCCTCTATTACCATACTGTCGACCCTGGCAACGTCTGGTATCTCGCCGCCCGTCCAATCATCGGAGTCTTCGTCGCACCCTGGCAGCCCAAGGCGAGAGCTGAAATTCGCCTGTATCTCGAGCTGGGGGTTGTCTTCGCCCTGCTGCTGGCAGTGCCAGACATAGTAGAGATGTACGAAAGCGGTTTTTGGGTAGGATTTGGGCTGCTGGTGGCCGAGTTTGCGCAGACCCTGGTTTATACCTACCTGTTTGTCGCACCTGCCGGTGCGCTCCTCACCACGCAACTGTTATTAACCCGTCGCGATCGAGTCGTTTGGGTACTGAGCGCAATCAACCTTGGAGCGGTATATCTCGGCTTAGGGCTGGTGACTTAAGCCTTGATCCCAGTAAACATCCCGCTGCCAAGGTGCCCGTCTACAAACGCTTCCAGCACAGCCGTCTGCTTCGCTTCCACAATGTCATAAACCCTCGATTCAAACCGGTCACAGATGGTCGACTTCAAATCACGCAATCGCGCCAGTACCTCGACGTAAACAGCCGTGATGGCCGCGCTTGTGTCGACATGCTCAACGTCCGTGAAGCCATGAGCTTGTAGAGCCGACAAGTAGGTATGCACATCTGCCATCTGCGGTGAGGCGGTCACCTTTTTCACTTCGTCTGAATATGGGCTCTGCAGATCTAACAACAACCAATCACTGAACACTATTCGACCCCCGCCCTCGAGGACACGAGCCGCTTCCGCGATCAGCCGTTGCTTGTCGTCAACGTGACACCACGCATCCTGGCCCCAAACCACATCGAATGTCTCTGCCTCGAAAGGCAATGCGCAGGCATCGCCAACAACAAAACGAACCCGGCCATCGTGTGCAGTTTGTTGGAGCCTGCGGTTTGCCTCTTCGACACTCGCCTCCATGAGGTCGATACCTTCAACATGGCAACGCAAATTTTCTGCAAGCCATGCTGCAGCACCACCAAGACCACTGCCAACGTCGAGCACGCGCATGCCGGTTCCAATTTCGCCAAGTTTGGCCAGCGCTTCCGTGTTAGCGAGCGCTCCGGGCGAAAGGAACCCCTCCCCATAGATCATCTCCATGATGACGGTGCCTTTGTCGTTGTAGTTAGTCGCTACCGAATCCTTCGGTGTACTCAAGTTTGCACCTGTTGCCGGGTGACGCGTCGATGCCACGCATCAAACGTAACGTCCACGATATCCTTGGAAAGCAGGAAATCGTGTGCTTCTTTAGCAAGATGTGTTGGCAGTGCCTGGACGGGGCCTGCCGGACTTGCTCTGATCTGCATTTTGGCTGCGCGCTCAAAGTTCATGGCTAGATAAGTTGCCTCCTTTACCGTCGTGCCAGCCGTTAGCAGACCATGGTTCGCCAGTAAAATAGCGCGCTTGTCTCCCATACAGTTCGCGATGATCTCCCCTTCTTCATCACCAAACGGCACGCCTGGCCACTGTTCCAGGTGCGCACAGTCCTCGAAGAACATGGCGCTGTCCATATGCGCCACCGCCAGCGCTTGCCCGCTGATGGACAACGCAGAAGTAAAAGGCGCGTGGGAGTGCACGAGGCTCTGCGTTTCCGGACGCTTGTTATACAGCCAGAGATGAAAGCGAAGTGCTGGATTGATAGGTCCTTCGCCCGCCACCAACTCAAGTTGGTCATTCAGCAAGCAGAGTTCGGTTTCTGTGATTTCGTCGAACAGGATGCCTAGCGGCAATGCATAAAAACAATCAGGTTTTGAGGGCGCACGGGCTGTCACATGTCCCGCCAGGTTTTCAGAGTGCCCTTCGCTCGCGAGAATCCGACACGCCGCAACGATCTCACGCCTTACCTCATCATCGTTGTCCAATCGCCTTCCCCCATCGCACCGAAACGAGACGTCGATATACTAACACCACAGCGCGGGCTGCCACTCGAGGGGAAGGTTAAGAATGATGAAAGTTTATGGCGTCTCAGTTTCATACTTCACAGGCAAGTTGGAGGCTTACCTGCGCTACAAGGGTATCTCTTACGAGATGGAATCCCCGTTCGGTAAAGCCGACGAAATCAAGCCCCACACCGGCGCCATTCAGGTGCCCATGGTATTACGCGACGATGGTCGGTGGATGTCAGACAGCACGCCCATCATCGCGCAGTTGGAAATAGAGCACCCTGAATATCCGATCTTCCCAAGTGACCCGGTTGTCCGCTTCATTGCGCTGCTGATCGAAGACTACGCTGACGAATGGCTGTGGCGCGCAGCCATGCACTACCGATGGAGTTACGAACACGATAGAGCGCTGTTATCTCGCATTCTGGTGGATGAGATCGCCCAGCACCTGAATGCACCCCGCTTTCTCAAGCTGCGTACCATCAGCAAGCGCCAACACAACAGTTTCGTGGTGAAAGACGGCGTGACGCCGGAGACGCAAGCACATGTAGAGGCTGGATACTTCGCCGCACTCAGAAATATGACCGCAATGCTGGCGGAACGCCCGTTTCTGTTGGGCGACGCACCCTCCATTGCGGACTTCGGCATGATGGGGCCCATGCTTCGTCACTTTGGGCAAGATCCAACACCCCAGGAGATTATGCGCAACGAAGGCCCCGCTGTTTATGAATGGGTCGCGCGGGTCTGGAATGCTCGGGCTGTTGCAACTCCCGACTTCCCACCTGAAGTTTCGACGAGTACAGCACCGATGCTGAAAGAGATTGCGGAAACCCACTTGACCCAACTTCGCTACAACGCGGAAGCCTACATGGGCAACCAGCAGAAATTTGCCATGACAGTACAAGGGTGCGACTACAAAAATCTGCCTGTGTCGCGGTATCGGGTTTACTGCCTTGAGCGGTTACGTGAAGAGTTCGCATCCCTGACGCCGGACGACCAAGACGTGATCAGGGCTTTGCTGCCTTACGCAGGGGCAGATGTTATCTGGAACGAAATTGCGTCTGAGTCAGGCTACGACGTTGATCGCCAAGCCCCATTCAACAAGGCGATCAATGTTTACGGCGATGGCACACCTGATTGAACTGAACTGCAAGAAAGGTTTACACCGCCTTGGCTCGAATGTAAAAATTTTCGACAATTGCGTACATTTAATTTACATATGTAAAACATAAGTTATTGATTTTATTGATATCTGCCCAGCGTGGCATGAATTCTGCTTCAAATTGAGAGCCTGGTGGCGAGAAAGGCAAACCCAATTAGTGGAGAGAACCCATGTTTAGTCTCTGGATAAAGCGTTTCATGTTCGTATCCGTGCTTTCACTCGGCGCGCCGGCTTTCGCAGTGCCTGTGGAAGCGACAATATCCTGCGCCGGTAACAGCTGCGACATTGTTCCGGATAGCGGTCCCGTAGCGCTCAACCCGCTGAATTTTGATCTGCAGGTTATGTGGAACGATCAGCAACTGGAACTTACCGAGCCTGATGATGATCGTGGTGAGTGGCGCGTACGGCTCCTCTTCGCAGTCACAGGCACCGTCAGCGACGTATTCGAAACCGTTCCGGTCGATGGCCTTGCCTTTGTCGACGAATCCGGTGTTGAGGTACCTGGCATCAGTGAAGGATACGATGATGTCACAGCATTCAACCCTACGTTACTCATCAATTTCGACATATTCGGACCGGACACCCAGAGCCAGTTTCTGATACACGGCTTCAACCTGGCGCCCACAAGTTTGGAAGCCATTGTGGGTACGTTCACATCATTTGCTTTCGTTGGTGCAAACATCAATACCTCAATGGGTAGCGCCGCGATAACCGTGCCTGAACCTGCGCACCTCGGCGGACTTATGCTGCTCTTCGGGTTTATTACGTTGCTTAGACGTCATCGCGCACATACATAGCGCGAAAACTGTTAAGGCGGGTGAGAGAACTTGCCCGGTTGCTACAGATACCTACTGGGTGCGTCAGGCAACTGCAAGGAAGTGTTGCCAAGACCATGGATGAACGGCAGCCTGACAGAGAGCAAACGGAATTGCTCGTACCCTCGCTTTACCGCTAAAGAGGCTCTTTAAAGAAATCTCCACAGTGCTATGATGCGCGTCCTTCGGGGCGTAGCGCAGTCTGGTAGCGCACTTGACTGGGGGTCAAGTGGTCGCAGGTTCAAATCCTGCCGTCCCGACCAAAAATCCCTTTTTAAATCAGCCGGTTAGGCGTCTTCGGGCTCTACCCGATTAACGGGGGATACTGGCATTCGTTAAACTCCCTAAACACGATTGATGATGCCATCCCACCCGCAGTGAGTTAACACCCTCAACCGATAATTCTCAAAATTCCTAAAGCCGTAAGCTCGTCTACTCATCATCTCCATCTTGTTGTGGAAGCCCTCTGTGATGCCATTACTCTTGCTAAACCGCCACATGGCGACAATGGGTTCCAGCCAGGACTGAAGGGTGTGTGCCAGCCTTTTAAGGGGGCTGGCACTCAATTGTTCGATGAGTCTGAGAAAGCCAGGCAATTGCCGTTTAGCGGTCTTTCGGTTCAACGTTTTTAACAACAAGTAGCGAACCAGTCTTTGTTTCACATCGTAGAGCTCTTTGAGGACTGGATAGTCACTCAGATAGCGTTCTAAGTTCTGTTGTTGTTCTTCAGATAAACGCCAGGCATGTCGACGCATAAGACTCAGTAACCCTCGGTTTTTTCTCCCCTCAGCATCCTGGTCTTGCCAGACCTTTAAAAAGTGTTGATTGACCAGGCGAATGACATGGAACCGATCCGCAACGATCGTGGCTTGAGGAAAGTATCTTTTGACAATAGATCGATACGTCTCAGACAGATCCATCACAACGACCTGTACCGCCTCTTTACCCGGCAAACCCCGTAAATAGCTGCGTAAACTCGGTTCCGAGCGTCCTAACTTCACATCAAAGACCTTGTGATTTTTGAGATCCACAAAGGTCGTGGCAAAGCCTTTCTTTTTCGTGAAAAAGTGTTCATCGATGCCCAGTACTTTCGGACAAGGTTGATTCATCATCTCAGACTTTCTGAGTTCGCACTGACTCTGGTACCAACGTTCTGTGGTGCTTGAACTGATCTTGTGGGTGCGACTCACCTTGCGTTGTGTCACACCGCCGTCGTGTGCTTCAAACACTTCGTATCGAAACGCTTCAGAAGCACGATACCGAGGTCGAACACCTTTAAAACGATGACAAAAGTAACGATTACACCGGGCGCAGTAATACTTCGGAGCAGCCAGATGCAACGTCATGACCTGGTTGCCTTGACGTGTGTGCTTCAAGGTCCGTTGGTTCGTCGCTTTGATCACAACCTGTTTGCTATGACAATGTATGCACGCCGGTCGCTTCGTCGGCTTCGCATACACCTCTATGCCTTTCTCACGATCAACCCGTTCGACCTCAAGGTCAGTTATGCCTATGATCCTACCTAGGTGGGACATCGGTGTTATCTCCATTAAATGATCTTCGCAAAATCAGTTTAATGAATGCCGGTGTCCCCCGTTAATGAGGTAGAGCCCGTCTTCGGATGGCTTGTGGATTCCTGTTCCTGGTCGACTGGTAGGATATTGGTAGGGTTTGAAGTTGTCAGAATCCTACCAGGTTGGATGCTTCGCGAACCTCGCCAAATACCGTTTCGTAACGTCAGCAGCGAGATCGCGTCAATCGTCGTCACTACCAAACCCGAGCGGAAGCAAGATCCGATGTGTTCGACTACATAGAGCGCTTCCACAATCCAAGGAGACGTCGTCAGTTGGAAATGAAAAAAGTAGACTTAACTAAACCGTCCGTGGAAACGGGGTAAAACCCACCGGAGACATGGTTTACACATTCTCCGGTAGTGGTACGAATGGGTTAGCCGCAGGCTCGACCCGTCCCTCGTCCCGACCAAATTTCTCTACTTGGGATACTTGGGTTCCCGACCCTCTAGGCGACCACCGGGTCGGAACCGAGGATTGGCGCCCGCAGCCGCGTAACACCATGTAGCAATTTTGTCATGGAAGCGTCACGAGACTTTCATTCAACCCCCCTACCGTGCCGCAAAAATTCGGGGGTATCACCAAATGAGAGTTCTTGTCACATGCTTGTTGCTTTGTTTGTTACAAACAAGTTATGCCGACACACGCCTGCAAGGTCGAGTTCTGACCGAGCGTTCACAATCCTACGTTGGCGGAGCCATCGTACGAATTCCTGCGCTGCAGATGGAAACAGCCACGCGTTCGGACGGCCGCTTCATTCTAAGTGCCGTACCTGCCGGGCAGCACACGTTAGAGGTGCAGTACCTGGGCTATGAAACAACCTCACAACAAATATCGATCAGCGGCGACACCGCCTTTGTTGAAGTTGTCCTGAGCAATACCATCGAAGAGATAGTCGTATACGGCCAGGCTTCGAGCACTGCATCTGCTCTGAACCAGCAACGCGCACGCGATAACATCAGCTCTATCGTGTCCAGCGATGAGTTCGGACAGTTACCAGACGCGAATCTGAGCGAAGCGCTACAGCGCGTGCCTGGTGTGTTTCTCGAGCGGGACCAGGGTGAAGGCCGTTTTGTCGGGATACGCGGCATCGATCCAGGTTTGAACGTAACCAGCATCAACGGCATCAGCGTACCGGCGCCTGAAAACGGAACGCGTGCAGTGGCACTGGACGTCATTCCCTCCGAGCTATTGGAAACACTGGAAGTATCAAAATCATTCACCCCGGATATGGATTCTGATGGCCTCGGTGGATCCATCAACGTTAAAAGCCTGTCTGGTTTCGACCGCAAGGGCCAAACGCTGACCTTCAAAGCCGAAGCAAGCCAAAACGAATTAGAAGACGAGACCAGCCCAAAAATTGCCGCCAGTTATACCAACACGTTCAGCGTCGGTGACGGCGAAGACAACCTGGCTATTGCTGGAGCAGTGTCCTGGTTTGATCGTGATTTCGGCTCCGACAATGTTGAAACGGATGGCGGTTGGGCAGAGCTTGAGACCTTGGGGGCGACAGAGTTTCGCGGTGCTGAGGAAATTGAGCAGCGTAACTACGTGATCAACCGCGAGCGTTTTGGTGCGGCATTCAACATCGATTTTCGCCCCACTGATCAAACTGAGCTCTTTATTCGCACCCTGTATAGCGAATTTGAAGACCAGGAATTCAGAACAAGGGAGCAGTGGAAGTTTGACGACGGCGACCCGGTGCTAGGTACCGCGACCAGCGCTACCTGGGACAACGCGACCCTGGAACGCGAAATGAAGGATCGTCTTGAAAACCAGCAGATTCTTTCCGTTGCGGTCGGCGGGCAAACCCTCCTTGATCAGTGGACCATCGACTATACCTATGGCTATTCAAAATCTGAGGAAGAAGAACCAGACCGCCTGGACACCAACTTTGTCATCGAAGGCGTTCAACTAGCCTACAACGGCATCGGTGATCAACCGAACCTCATCGCGGATCCGGCAACCTTCGACCCGGCAAACTACGCACTGGACGAAATCGTATTCGAGGACAATTTTACTGAGGATGAAAGTAACACCTTCGCCCTCGATATCACGCGCGAACTAGCGACCGATAGCTTCAACGGTTACATCAAGTTTGGCGGTAAATACCGCCAGCGTGAGAAGAGCAACGACCTCGTGGTAGTAGTCTTTGATGGTTTCCCAGGAGACCCCGACATGACCGGTTTTGTTGCCAACATCGACTACGACCTGAACACATTTGGCCCAGGGTTGAGCGCCAGCCGCATTGCTTCCTACTTCAACACAAACCGCACCGCTTTGGAGGTTGACGATGGAGATACCCTCGTGGGCTCGCTGGCTGGCGACTATGAGTTGGACGAAGACGTAACCGCGTTTTACATCATGAGCCGTATGGACTTCGACAACCTGCGCCTGGTGTATGGCCTGCGTTATGAATCTACAGACTTTAGTTCTACGGGCCAGCGCATCGTGATTGATGATGTGGCCGGCTCGGGCGATCCGGTCGCACAGCCTGTATCGTTCAGCGACGACTATCACTACGTGCTACCCAGCGTTAACCTGCGCTACGCGTTTACCGACGACCTGATTCTTCGCGCGGCGTACTACGAGACGTTTGCACGCCCATCGTTTGATGATCTGTCACCAGGGGGCGAGATCGAATTTGAAGAGGATGACGGTGAAAACGAATTCTCGGCCGAGTTGGGGAATCCGCTGCTGGACCCGCTGGAAGCACAAAGCCTGGATCTGTCTATCGAATGGTACGACTCTGGCATTGGATTGCTGGCGGCCGGTGTCTTCTACAAAGATATCGACAACTTCATCGTCCTGGCGGATACCGCAGATCAGACAGATCTGTCCCAGTTTGTTGGCAGCACAGTGATCGACGATGCTGAAGTCATTCAGCCGATCAATGGCGATACAGCGGACCTGCTTGGTTTTGAGCTGACCTGGATAAAGAAGTTTACGGAACTTCCTGGTGCCCTTAGCGGCTTGCTGGTCAGCGCGAACGCGACCTTTACTAACAGCGAAGCTGATCTTGCACTGCGTCCCAGCAGTATTGATCTGCCGCGCCAATCTGATCGAGTCTTTAACCTAACGTTAGGGTACGAAACGGAAAGGTTCTCCGCTCGAATTGCTGGCACGTACAAGAGCGAAGCACTCATCGGACTCGAAGAACCGGACGACCCAGCGTTTGATGTGTACCAGGACGAACACCTCCAGGTGGATCTAAGCCTGAAGTACCACATTAACGAAAGCTGGCTCGTATACTTCGACGCTAACAATCTGACGGACGAGCCGTTCTACGCCTACTTCGACCAGCCACGCTACAACGCGCAGTACGAAGAGTATGGCCGAACCTTTGCGCTGGGCGTCCAGTATCGTGCCCGTTAAAGGAGTTTTTGCGGCCGCCGCATTAACGACATTGATGGTGGGATGCGCTCATATTGAGCGCTACCACCTTGACCGCCAGGTGGTACCGAAGGCAGAAACCACACCGGTGCCGAGCGACGATGATGCGGCAGACGACCCCGCAATCTGGGTCTCAGCTACCAACCCCGCAGAAAGCCTGGTCATCGGCACCGACAAAGGCTCAGGCCTCCTCTCTTACACTCTGGATGGCCAGCAATTTCAATATCTACCCGAGGGCAGAGTTAACAATGTCGATATAAGGCAGCAGCCCTGGGGCGTGCAGGATATGTCGATAGTTGTGGCTACCCAACGCGGACCTTCGAGGCTGGTGCTGTTCACGCTGGATCACCAAACACGCAAACTGGAATTCAGAGCGCGCCACGAAACCGAAATTCTAGAACCGTACGGCATCTGCCTGTACCAGGATGCGGACGACATCCCCTACATAATCGCCAATGGCAAGGACGGCACATTTGTCCAATACAGCATTGATCAGGACTACAGCATCCAAGTAGCGCGTCGTTGGCAGGTGGCTTCTCAGCCGGAAGGATGTGTCGCGAATGACCAAACTAACGTGCTGTATGTGGGTGAAGAGGCTGCCGGTATCTGGAAACTGGATGTGCGACCTAACGAGCCGGCGAATCTAACCAGTGTGGACACGATCGCTAGCGGTAATCTGGTAGCGGACGTGGAAGGCCTGGCTTTATATCACGGCAGTGATACAACCTACTTGGTGGCTTCAAGCCAGGGAGACAACAGTTTTGCGGTCTATGACACGGCCACTGATCAGTATCAGTTTTCGTTCCATGTGGTCGGCAATGAATCGATTGATGGCGCGAGCGAGACAGACGGGTTAGCCATCACACATCACCCCCTGCCCGGATACCCGGACGGCCTCTTGGTCGTGCAGGACGGCTTTAATCTGTTGCCCAAAGAGAAGCAGAACTTCAAGTTGGTGTCGTGGCAGGACGTAATGCGAACCGCGAACTAGGTTCACGTGTTCCTGGCAGCTCGCTCTTCGCCTAACGCCCTTGCGGTTCATCAAAATCAATGGTTGGGCCTTTCGGTAATACCCCGGGTGGGCGCGACCTATGGTAACTGCCCCTAATCGCTTGCACATCAACCGTTTCCGCCACCCCGGGCAGTTGATAGAGATCTCGGCAGTAAGGCCAGAGATTTGCATAGTCTTTGAGCATCTGTCGGTTGCACTTGAACTGGCCATAGTAGGCTAGATCAAAACAAACCAGCGTAGCGAAAAGGCGCCAGTCCGCTTCGGTGACCTGATCTCCGCATAGATACCTCTGCGTAGCCAGCCGTTCATCCAGTTCGCCCAGAGTGGCAAACAGAGCATCAAACGCAGCGTCATAGGCACTTTGCGAACCGGCAAAGCCGCACCTGTAAACGCCATTGTTAACTGCGGTATAAAACCGCTCGTTGAGGGCATCAATTTCCTCACGCAGCGCCTGCGGGTAGTAGTCCACCTGACTCACACCCGGAAAGCCATCAAAGACAGCATTGAAAATCCGGATTATGTCTGCAGACTTTGTTGACGATGGTATGGGAGTGTTTGTCCCACAATACAGGTACTGTGTATCGGCCTGTAAACTGGTCGTCCGCCTGGGTGTACACATCATGCATATGCACTGCTCCTAGAAGCGGCTATGCCTCGCCAAACGTCCAACCTTCTGTACCCGCTGCGGGTTGCGCGTACGAGATACCGATGAGGTCGGTGAGACCTTTAATTGAACGATAGAGAATGGTGCGATATGCCCAAGGGCACCCGGCGTTAACAAAGAGGTGGTAACGGTCAGCCTGGGCCGGAAACTGCTCATCGCCCAGCCAGCCGCGAAACGTTGACGCCTTGCGAACAAACTCACCATTTTCGGAGTTGCGCGGCAGGTCCTGGTGGAAGTTGGTGGAAGGTGTCCTGATCGTAGCTGTAGCTCACCACCGGCGCGCTCCCGGTTATTGGCGAGATCGGTTTGAGCCGCCTGTTTGATCTGCCCTAGTGTTGCAAGCCCTGTTGCAATAAACCTCAATAACGTTGCCTTTTGAAACCGCAATCTTTCGCACTAGATTTCTAAGCCGTTGTTGTTGCTTGTTGCGGGGTGTTGGGATTTGTTGCCTTCACTGCCCTGGGGGTCAAGTGGTCGCAGCCGCGTGGCGGCCAGTTAAATCCTGCCGTCCCGACCAACAACCCCTTTCTGCATCGATGAGCTAGCCTTGCGGCGGGCTGCCGCGCGCTGATGGTGGCTGCAGGCTGAACACCGCGCCCTCCTCTATCAGCCGATCCAACCTGCCCCAGAATTTTTCGACGGCACGCGGATTGAGATTCAACAACAGTACAGGGTTCAGCTCACTTCGCTGATCACGCAGCCTTTGCAACTTCAGGAGCGTTTCCTGTGAGAGAGATCCACCTCGCGGCGATGCGAGATATCGGTCGATCATAAGGTAGTTTCCCGTCACAAAGTCTTCCACAGGAAAGGCCAGTGAATGATCCAGCGCCACAAGACGCTGCCCATTTGATTCCCGCGGCATAACCCGCCAGTTTCGATCGTGCCTGTCCGTGTTGCCAATTAAGCTATCGAAGACCGCTACGGCTTCCAGTTCGTCCAGCATTGCCTCAGATGCCGTGAGGGCCTCGATAACATCTGCGCTAACAGAGCTGGAGCCGGTCGCAAAGCGTTGCACCCCAGCTGCGCTGACCCCGTCTTTATTTCCGCAATGCGGTACGTCATCGCGGATTACGTGTTCCGGTGTATTCACAAGCTGGACAACACGATTCACATGAAATGCAGCATCAGCATTGCGGTTGTCACTGTGGAAAGGAATACCCGCCCTATGCTGCAGGACGTAGAGGTAGTAGTCATGCTTGATGAACACCGGGACGGCTAAACTACCAAGCACAATTTCGCCTCGACATCTTTGTCCCATCGAACTGATCGACGTAACGTCGCCAACAAACCGTCCCTGCTGCAAAACCCGCTCCACTTCATTCAACGGCGCAGGGGTGCGGTCTCCATAACGGAGTAATGCTGCGTTTTCTACCGGAAGGGAGACGCAGCCCGATAGCAGCGCCACAAGAAGAACGATGTTTCCCAATCTGATTCGGATCATGCGGACAAGTGTCAATCAGCCCCCGTCTTCCTGCAACGTGCGAATGATGGTTTGCAGGAAAGTACTTCGCGCACATGCGCTGTCCGGACAGTCGCGAGCATCCAGCGGATCCGTGCTCGCTGACACTTCATCAGCATCCGAAACACCATCACCATCGGTATCACTTCGGAACGGGTCCGTACCGAAGATCGCCTCATCAACGTCGGCAAGACCGTCGTTGTCGTCGTCATCATCTGAGTTGTTGCCGATGCCGTCGAGATCACTATCCAACGATTCGTTCGGGTCGAGCGGGAACACATCATCACCGTCCGCAACACCATCGTTATCGTCATCAGGATCACACGCATTCCCCATACCATCACCATCAGTGTCCAACTGAGACGACTGATTGATCAAGGGGCAGTTGTCGACGTTGTTATCAACTCCATCGCCGTCCATATCTACATCACAGCTGTCACCAAGACCATCGCTGTCGAGATCACGCTGAGTAGGATTTGATGTGGCCGGACAGTTGTCGAGCTGCTCCCCATATCCATCTCCGTCAACATCATCCAGGGAGACATCCATGTGGTAGTAAAACTGCACATGTCCGCCGAGGTTTACCGCACCGCCGGTCTGCAAATCAGGCGCGCTGGAAACGGCGTCATCAACGCCATCCCCGTCGATATCCCCTACAATCGCCACGCGGTAGCCGAGCAGATCGAAAGGCACCAAACCCAGAAATTCTTCACCCCTCACCAGGCCGTCGGCTGAGGTCGTAAAGCGGGTGACCCTGCCTTCATCCTGATCCCCGGCCCGATTTTCCCCACCCAGAACGTCCGGGTTGGAGGTCCGGTTCAATACACCGGCAGCAAGACCCACGCCCAACTGACCCGCATAGCTGTCTCCTGGACCCACCGTATCCAAACCGTAGACAATCTCCACATCATCAGCTGTCGGTTGCGAAGACCAGTAGCCAGTTTCACTGCGGTAGATACTTAGACTGCCGCGGCCGGCATAGCCACCGACAATCAAATCTTGCGTGCCGTCAGCACCGATATCCGCACTCGCCAGCGTGAAGCCGAATCGACTGATTGACGCCTCCGGGAACAGGTTGAACGCAGTAACCAGCGACGCCTGCCAGTCGTTCTGTGCGCCCAGATAACCTCGTACGCTACCTCTCGCAGAGCTGGACCCGCCGCCGCCCAGAACCAGATCCATGAGCTGATCGCCATCTATATCCGTGATCAGCAAGGCGTCGCCGAGATCTGTATCGCTAATTGTATATGTCGATGGAGACGCCCCAAACAGCCCTTCGCTGGAACGATAAAGCTGCAGCCGAGTTGTGGTGGCGCCTAACTTGGTTTGCACCGCAAGATCTGCTTCACCGTCGTTATCCAGATCCCCTGTGATCACCCGCGGGTGGAGCAACGAGACGGTGGACAGCACCAGGAGCTCTTCGTCAGGTTGATCGTAAATTCGACCATTGTTGAAGTAGATGTATACATAATCATCCGCCCCAACAGCGATATCAGGGAAACCGTTCCCATCAAAGTCCGCGGTCGCAAGGTTCACGCCGAAGTTCTCCTCGCCGGGAGAAGTCAACAACAGTTGGGGCGCTTCTGCACCATCCGACGATCCATAGCTGACAAACACCGCGCCATTTCCATCGTAACCTGGCGCTCCGATGAGCGTATCAGCAAACCCGTCATCGTTAAGATCCGCACCTGCCAGACCCAGGCCAAAACGATCATGCTGTCGAACGCCCGGTGGAATGACAACCGGACTGGCAAAAAGGCGACTCACTTGAGCCAGTAATGGCGAAGTGCCGTTCAAAAATTCGTTGATAAGCGAAACACCATCGCCATCGAGGTCGGACCCGGGGTCGTCTGCAACCAGGGGATCCAGAGCGAAGTTTTCTTCCCAGACATCTGCGAGACCGTCGCCATCCGTATCTTCCGTGTAAGCGGCATCCGTCGGGAACGCATCGAATTGATCGATCACCCCGTCTGCATCGCTATCCATGAGGGAAAGGGCGATCATAGAACGCAGGTCCTGCGTCACATCCGGGGCGTCGTCAGAGATTTCAACAACCATTTCAAAATTGGTTCTTCTCCGCGCCGCATCCACCGAAACTCGCGCATTCAGACCGAGGGCAGTCGTCATACCCGGCAACAGGGTATCTGGCAGCGTGCAGACAATCGGGTCACCGGCGATACATCGCGGATCGACCGGAGTGAGCTCCAAATCATCAGCTGGTGTAATCGTCACAACAACATTCGCAGCTGACATCCCTGCCCAACCCGTGGGCTGCTGGTTTTCCACCACCAGGTTAATCGGGGTCTGCACATCCGCCAGCAGATCCCCCTCCCCAGAGCGGTACGCATGCAGTCGGGTGGTCTCCACAACGGTGACGGTCTCAATCGCCTGGGTTACTGATGCCGCGGGTGTGTTTGTCATGCCAACGCTGAGTGGGAAAACACCTGCACTGGGATAAGTGTGCTGAAAAATAAGAACGCCTTCACCGGCGAGCGTATCGGTCTGCGGGGATATGTCGCGGCCGTTCAGATCCTGTGCGCCTGAGTTTGCAAAGCCAGGCGCATTCGTGATGTACCCGTCAGTCCCTATCGCGGCAAGTAAGGGTTGTTCATCTTCAAGCTTGTCGGGATCAGCAAAGTCCACCTTGATCACACTCGGGAATCCGCGCGCGAAAACCTGGTTTGCTGCAATGCTGATCTCAACGTCGTCCGCCACAGGATTGACGGTTAGCACAACCGACGGGTTTTCTTGACTCTGGTCCACACCATCATCAGCGGTAAACGCAAACTGATCGACACCATTAAAATGTTCGTCGGGCGTATAGCGATAAAGTACCGAGTTATCCTGCGCAAACTCATCTAGGGCTTCCAGCGTGCCATTTTGCGTGGCCGTGGTGATGCTGAAACTCAGCGAATCCAGGCCACCCGTACTGATGAACCCATCTTTGTCGAAACCACGCAGCCCCACCAGAAGAGACTCGTCTTCGTCAACAACACAGGGAATCTCATTCACGCGAGCGGTCGTTTCATAACAGATCGCAACCAGATCTTCCGGCGCCCTGAAAGCCCTGTTTACCGTTATAGAAACCGTGGCGGGCGCAGACCGGGAGATGCCATCGTGGGTGTAATACGCAAACGTATCGATGCTGTTGTAAAAGTCGAAGTCCGAAACATATTTCACCTTTGCGCTGTTGTCAGTAACGTCGTAGAACGGCAGCGACTTATAGGCGTGAACAAAAAAGTCATCAAACTCTTCGTTCAGCGCCATGATAAAAAGGGAGGTGTTGTTCACGCTGAGCGTTTCGGGCATACCGAAGTTGCCCAGCAGAAATCCGGGCTGCTCGCCTGTATTGATACCCGTACCGGTGGAGTTAGCCACACCGGCGGGAACACCCTCTTTACTGAAACGTTGTACTCGGGAGTTTCCGAAGTCCGCAACGTACATGATGTCGCGCTTGTTAAACGCAATGTTCACCGGCCTGTTAAATTGTCCGATTTCGCTCCCTGAGGATTGAGCGACGGCACATTTTGTATCGGTACAGGCGAAGCCTCTGCTGATACCTCTGTCCACATCACACGCGTTGTACGGTACACCGTCAGGATCCAGTAGATTCCCGGAGCATCGCCCCATCCACCCGATGTAATCACCCATTCTCAACTCGCCGTCGGCGTTGCGCACAGCCGCACCAATCTTGTGAATTCTGTGATTCAGCGAATCTGCGATATAAAGCGCACCCTCACTGTCTGACGCAATGTCTTCGGAAAGAAGAGAAATAGCGTTGCCGGTATCCTCGTTCCAGGTATCAATATCCTCCTGCCAGGTGATCCCGAAGGGTACGGCTTCCGCTGGTCGCATAACGATCTGATCGCGGCGAATTTCAGGAATCTGCGTAAACGCATTCAACGGATGAGCACGCAGCTCGTAAAACACTTCGTTGTTGGCGTCCACGGTAGAACCCGGGATCAACCACGAGAGGGTAGTACTGGGATCGGTACCGACAAAATAAGGGTCTTGCAAATCGCTTCCAACCACGATGTACCTCGCCACCGCGTCGACGCCCGAGTAACCCTCCCACCCCATCGGAATCCACAGCACATCATTCTGATCAACAAAGAAGTGACCGGTTGGTCTCGAGTAATATCCCGCCAGATCATCCGGATACTCGTCGCTGACCGTCGCATCCAACACGAGCATGTCGACATATTCGCCATCACTCGTCCACTTGGACACCCTGTACTTGGGTGCGAGTTGCGAAAACTCCGGGAACTTTTCTGTGTCGCGTCCTTCGCCGCAGATCCAGACAAAGTCAAGAATGTAATAGAAACCATCGTCGTCGACGTGAATGTATTCCGGCTTATAGACAAAGTTGATGGGGATAACATTGCCCAGCGTGCCGTCGGGAGAGAGACAGATTTCCTCGTTCATATATCTGCCCTGGTCCACCACATCGAGCAGCCCCGCAGCAAGATCACCCAACGGGCTGGTCCTGGAGAGATTGTCGCCTTCCTGACGTTCCCCGAGGGGCGTCAAACGATAGTCTTCTATAAAAAAGGGCAGCAGTGGCGCCTCAAAAATACCGTTGTCCGGTTGGTCTGAGATTCGAAACTCAAGCGGGTCCGGTACCTCATTTGCGATCAGTACGTCCGACGCGGGATTGCCATCCGCACCCGGGCTGTAGAGTGGCAACAGATCGGCATCATTGCCAAAGAGTTCAATTTCTACCGGTTCTGAAGTGAGGGTCTGTGCTGTTGATGTCTCAGCCGTGGGGGCAGTATTGGTATCCGGTGTTTTGACTGAAATGATCTGCGTCAGCCCATCGGGATTGTTAGCCGGCGCTGTGGTGACGTTGCCCGAGACATCACTCGCGGACCAGACATTCGCGTAGCGGCGATCAACCTGCAACTGACTGGGCCAGGTTCCACCCCACTGGGTAACGGCTGGGGCAGGGTCTGCCAGATCAACGACCTGAGGGCGCCCGAAACGAAAAGGAGCATCTTCATCAAGCACAATGGGAGCGGCAGCTTCAACCGCCGTCCCCGGCGGCGGGACGAGAATCGGCGCCTGAGTATCTTCCACGCGAATGCGTTGTGTGAACGCAAGTTCAATCTGTTCACCTGACTGCATTTCGAAGGCGCCTTGCGCAGTGCCACTTTGGTAAGGACCGTTCAGCGTTTCCCGCAGCGTCCAATCCACTTCGCTGACAATCGGATTTGCATCGTCCGTGGTAACCGGCAACAAGAGGCGCGGATTGGTCTGCGTTGACGCCACAACCTGCTTCCCGCAGCGGTCTCGACCCTCAAACATGCCACGTAGAATCGCCTCAGCATTCTCGAAACGCACCCCGCCGAAATCTGTCGCTTCAATCACAATTTCCTGACTGCCCTCAATCACCGCATTGCCCGCATTAGGGTCGACAATAAACGGCACATCCAGATCCCAGACCTTTAGCGTCTGATACCCAGTACGACGGGTTGAGGCAAGGTCGACAGACGTTTTGTCCCACCAGGCCTGTGGACTGAGCACCCGATCCTCCAGCGCGATGAGTCCAGCCGTAAGCGCCAATTCCTGGCTGAAGTCGACAAAAAACTCATCCCCTGATTTAAGGACCTTCGCAGTTTTCGACGCCCCCTCCTTGGTAGAGTACGTTTCGGCTGCTGCACCTGCCGGTATCAGCAACAGCGGCAGCGTCACATCCATCACGAGATTCAGGCGATTGATCGATTCCCACGCAAAGGTGTGATACCCCGATTCCAATCTGGGGTAGCTCTCCGAAAGAGACGGATGTGTCACCGACACATCCACTTCAGCGTGGGGGTGCGCAATGGATGGCCGCCCCAGATCCCCGAAGGCACCACTATCGAGTGGGTTGAAGTTGATGAAATAAGCACGAGACGTGGTTTCGGTGAGCGTGTTTCCGGTGCGATCCGCCGTGGGCGACGAGATAAACTCATATTCGCAGAGGTTGGGCGTGTTTGGCTCAAAACTTTTATCAGGTGGGAGCGTAAGCACAGAGTCTATGTGCTTGACGCCTATGTCCGCTGCGTACGCGCCTAACTCAGCTGGAATACCAAAAGGTGTCTGCAGCGCCAAGCCGGTAATGGTGCTGCCAATATGTGTACCCAGCAACGCATACTGTTCCGCTTTTGTGTCGGAGTCATTTGCCCACGCTGAAGGGCTTTGCAGGAAAAGCGCAACTAACAGTGTTGATAATGCAAGCCGCCAATTGCTGCTTCCACAACTTCTAACCTTGCGATACTGCATGTGTTCCTTCCTATCCTGTGCGCAAAAGCGTACAACTCCAACCATCCTTAGTACTTCATAGCGACAATCGCTCGCAAAAATGCTCATTTGCCCGTTACTTTTTTAATCTGCGTGTAATGACAGAAATGAGCATAAACGCAGACGTAATGCGGGTCTTACACCCTTTGTGCAGGACGTCCGCGCCGCAACACCGAACATAGCGAAGGCAAAAATGTGCGTATATAGCCCGACCGGGTGATACAAAGCAGCTTTCTCTGTTAGTATTTTTCGATCAGGTGACCGCACGGAACCAGTCGGCGCTCTACCAGTCCGTTAACGTCTATGCAGATTTTATAATCAGACGTTATAAGGCAGCGGGGGCGTTATGCCTGCACTAGGTAGTGCCCGCAAATGGGTGACTGCCGCAAAAGGAGTTATGTCATGTTTTCAACCTATCTTTCGTTACGCTCTCCCGCACGTCTCTTCCGCGTACTTGCCATTTGCGGGCTGTGGCTGGGATCAACAGGCGCACATGCCGCACAAGCCTGGGTACAGGATCAGATCGAACGGACGCTTGTCTCAACCGAGCTGTATGGCGGATGTATGGTGCGGCTGCAGTCTACGCAACTCGCTCCTCTGGGGCTGAACTGCCCCGACCGCTGGGTGACGTTTTCATGTACCGGTGACCTGCAGCCAAAAGATGTTGCAGCCCGCATGTTCGATTCCGCACAGCTGGCGATTGCACTAAATCGCAATTTTAGGGTGCTTGTCACCGACCAGATGAAGCACAACGGTTATTGCTTCGGTAAACGCGTACACGTGCTGCGTTAGCCGCCATGGCTACCAAAATCGTTGCTGTTTGCGTGTTGATCGCCATCGCGGTCGGTTTTTACGGCTGGCATAGAGACCTGCCTGAATCACCCAAGCAGACAACCGAGCCCCGCACCGAACCTTCCCATGCAGCCCTGGATGCTCCTGCGCCCACAGCAAGCACACCAAAGTCTGCGCCCGGCGAGACACCGCACGCATTGTCGGTTCAAGCACACTCATCGATTAACCGGTCATCTGCACCAGAGCCCTTAATCCATGAGGAGTCCTGGCCGGTCGAGCCGGAGAGCGCTGCGGTAAATATCGGCGAGACGATCGACGTAGATGCGATTCTCCCCGAAAGTGGCGCTCCCAGGCATATTGGCGAGTTTGTACCAATCGACATCGATGGCTAGTGATCAATCCGTTTATCTGAATTCAAGGAGGAATCGATGACCTTCAGGAAAAGAACCCTCATCAACGTACCGCTGACCGCATTGCTATTGATCGCGACAACAAGCAGCGCCGACACTGTTGTGGACGATAATCTCATCGTGCAGGACGATCTTGTGGTAACCAACAGCCTGTGTGTTGGTCTGGAATGTGCGGACGGCGAAGACTTTGGCGAAGGCGCTGAACGGAGCAGTGTGCTCCTAAAAGATGAATCACCCTACATCCGCTTTGACGATACCTCCACAAGCGCCCAGTTTCCCAGCAACGACTGGCGCATGGGACTCCAAGGGGATGCCAACACCAACAGTTTATTTGTTATCGAGGACCTCACGGGCACCGGACCGGTACTTCAGCTCGGTGCAGAGGAAAATTCTGGCGTCGCGATCGGCTTTAACTCGCTACTGGTTCCAAATGCCATTTCCGTTGGCACACCAGGCGGCGAGCGCCAGGTAAAATTTGTGGCACCTGGTCAGGACGCGACCGACGCTGCAAACGTCGCCCAATTTGAGGCGTTCACCGAAGAGCGCAATGAAACAATCGACGCTCTCGAAACACAAGCCGCGGAAATCGCGGAACAGCTTCAGAATCTAGTTGACCGGCTTAACGCACTTGAAAGCCAGTAACATGAGGCGCGTCACGCAGCTCTGCACCGTTGCGCTTTTTGCAACCCTGTTCGTATCCGTGAGCCACGGGCAGGTTTATACAGACAGACAGGCTTTTCTGGATGCCACAAATGCCACAACCGTTACTCAACCCTACCCGGACAGCAGTACGTCAGTGCTCATGTTCACCAGCGGTGACATTCGTTTTGACGCCGGTAGCGGCAGCAGCCTCAATTTCGGCGCTTGGACGCCTGTTCTCCCGGGTAACGATCTCGCCCTGAATGGCGCGGAAAATCTGGACGTTAACTACGTTGGCGCGGCAACTATATACGCCATCGGGATCGAGTTCAGAGATGCGCCAGCAGGCGAACCCTCAGGAGGTGACGCGCCCTCAACATGGACAATTACGCCCCGTTTAAACCAGGTTGCCGTGCCCGGCGCAACAACGTTCACTACCCCTGACGCAAACGTAAACTTTATCGGCTTCCATTCGGAAGTGCCTATCGATGAGCTATCCATCACAGAAAACTCCGGGGCGAACCAGAACGAGTTTTTCGGTCAAGTTTTCGTTAGCGAGGTAGCAAATCCTGGGGTGGCGTCGGCGTGCATTGGGATTGATTGCTCAACCATCGTTTCTCAAAGCGACCGCTATTTCAGACTCAGGGCGAACAATACCCGCATCCGTTTTTACAATACCGCCCTTCCTCCCGGCCTGGGAGAAAGCTGGGTGATTCGAGCCAACAGCAGCGCAAACGCAGAGTCATCCTTTATCAGGTTTGAGGTGACATCGCTCGAAATCGATGATGTAAGACGCAGCTTCGGCAATTCCCCCAGATACACCTGTAATCCGGGGGAAACGGTGAACACAATCCCCGAGATTATTCCCGGAGAGTTTGTCCCGTTTGGCGAGCCGACAATCATCTGGCAGACCACCGGGCAGAATACCTACGAGTGCCAAACTGTACCGGCTACCACCAGGCGGTCGCTGATGCAGATCAGCCCCGCACCCGGTGGCGCTGCGCTCGGCCACCAGAGCCAAGTTGTCGGCAACAGCATTTCTTTAGGCCGCGCCGATTTGACGAGAACGCTGAAACACGTTGCCATGGGGCTGGCGAGCACAGATTTGATCACTCTGGCAAATATCGACGATTGGGCTGCACAACCCGATCCGCATCAAACACAAATTCAACAGATTCAGGCCCAGTTGAATGCTCTGCAAGACGCTCTGAATCTTGCTGAACAGCAGGTAGCGGTTCTCGAGTCAGACGACGACCAGGACGGTTTGAACAAATACGCTGAAGAAAACGTTCACGGCACAAACCCGAACGTTGCTGATTCAGATGGGGATGGGGCAGCGGATGGACTTGAAGTCAGTCTGGGATTAGAACCGCTCAATCCGGATACGGACGACGATGGCGTGACGGATGGCGCAGAGATCGCACAGGGTCTCGACCCACTGGATATCTGCGACGGTCCAGCAACACTTTGTCGCTCCCGAGTGCTGCATCAGATTCTCCAGGAGTAACGATCAGAACGGTTGGACATGATCCATCCTGGGGCCGTTTAGTCCAGCAACACCATCGGACTACCAACGTCAACAACACCGATCCCACCATGTGCCTTGTAGCCCAATAACTCCTGCGCGCGCTTGGGCATTTTTCGCACCTCGTCCATGGGCACGGTCAGAAAGAAGTTCTCCTCAGTGCGCAACCACCCAACCACCAGGCCAAAGAACATGCCGCGGCGCCATTCATCCTGCGTTGTGTTTTCGCCGCCGCCATGCAACGTGGACCCCAGGTAAACCAGCGCGCTGCCCGCCCGCATCTCCGCCCTACCGATTTCGTCGGGCGTCGGCATGCGTCCCGGCTCCCAGCGATGACTGCCCGGTACCACTTGTGTGCAACCATTCTCGAGGGTGAAGTCGGTGAGCGCGAACATGGCTTCGACCTGGAGCAGAGGTTTTGGAGCATGGTAGTAACTCCATGCATCCTCATCACGATGAATTGCCTGAACGGTTTCACCCGGACCTATTTGAATGAGTTGTGCTGTGTTCAAAAGGTAGTCTTCACAACTAGGCAGGAGCAAAGCATCGGCCAGGCGCGTCATAAAAGAATCTGACAGCAGGTCCAAGAATGCCTTCGACTTTGCCGGTATACCGTCGAACCGAATCGTGTTGTGTCCGTAAAACTCGATCATGCGTTCTGCCGTTGGGTTTCGCAGTCCAGGGCTCGTTGCCGCCACAAACGAGTCAAGTTCACCATTTAAAGATGTAAGCGCCTGTTGGCTGAGCGCATCTGTGACTATGACAGCACCATCGCGTTCAAGGTGCTCTACTAGCAGAGGGGTGGGTGTATCGCTTGGGAGCGTAGTTAGCGGAGTTGCCATCCAGAAGACCTTTAAGGACGTCGTTTCTCGAGAAGACGATATCAGTAATTAAACCTTGCAGGAAATACCCAGATTGGTCCCGAGAAAAAGAAGCGAGCGTCGGATCTCTGCGCAGTGTTCGGACCTGTCAGCGGCCATGTGGCTCGTCAAAGTCAATGTCCGGCCCTTTCGGTAACACACCCGGCGCACGAGACCCATAGTAGATCCCCCTGATCGCCTGCACATCCACCGTTTCAGCAACACCCGGCAGTTGGTACAGATCCCGGCAATACGGCCAGAGGTTCGCGTAGTCCTTAAGCATCTGTCGATTGCACTTGAACTGACCATGATAGGCCAGGTCAAAACGTACTAACGTGGCAAAAAGGCGCCAATCCGCTTCAGTGACCTGGTCCCCGCACAAATACCTTTGCCTCGCCAACACCCCATCCAGCTCATCCAGTGCTTCAAACAAAGCATCGAATGCGGCTTCATAAGCGCTCTGCGATCGCGCGAATCCGCATCGATACACGCCGTTGTTTACAGTGACGTAAACCCGTTCGTTAAGTGTGTCGATCTTGTCTCTCAATGCAGGCGGGTAGTAGTCTGTGGGGTCAACACCTGGGAAGTCATCAAAGACAGAGTTGAACATACGGATAATGTCGGCAGATTCGTTGTTCACGATATCCCCCGACCGCTTGTCCCACAGTACCGGCACGGTACAGCGCCCTGTAAAGGCAGCATCCGCTGCGGTGTATACGTCATGCATGTGCACGGCGCCTAACAGCTCCTCAGCATCGCCAAACGTCCAACCTTCAGATCCCGCCGCTGGTTGAGTGTAAGAGATGCTGATGAGATCGGTTAAGCCTTTAATCGAACGATACAAAATCGTGCGATACGCCCACGGACATCCCGCATTGACAAAAAGATGGTAACGATTCGCTTCAGCCGGAAACTGCTCACCGCCGAGCCAGTCGCGAAACGTAGATGCCTTGCGGACAAACTCGCCGTCCGCGGAATTCCGCGGCAAGTCCTGTGTTTGCCAGATCCCGTCTACCAATTGCCCCATGGTCTTACCTCACTACACCTTCCGCGAGTCTAACCGAAGAAGCCGGGCTACGCTTAAGTACCGTGCGCTCGGCGGGGACACCTCGTAACCTATTGGATTAAACTTCGCCTATCCGAAAAACTGTGAACAAAAAAACAATGATGCGATTGCGGCAGATAGCACTGGTGACCGACGAACTGCGAGGTGTTGAACAGCAAGTCTGCACCCAGTTGGGCCTCGAGGTCTGTTATCGAGATCCGGGACTTTCTTACTTTGGACTACGACATGGCCTGTACGCCATCGGCGATCAATTGCTGGAGGTTGTCGCCCCCAAACAGCCAGGCACAACGGCAGGTCGCTTTCTCGAACGACGGGGTGGCGATGGTGGCTATATGGTATTGCTGCAAACCAATGATGTAGCCCAACACAAGACACGCCTCGAAAACCAGGGCATTCGCATCATCCATGACGGCAAATTGAACGAGCCCGGCGCATCCATACACGGCATTCACCTGCATCCAAAGGACGTAGGCGGCGCAATCCTTTCTCTGGATGAAGCAGAACCTCAGGACAGCTGGCTTTGGGCAGGACAAGATTGGCAGTACCACTCCCTTGATGGCGTGGTCTCCAGCATCGCCGCCATCGATATTCAGGCGGAAGACCCAGACGCCATGGCAGAGCGGTGGGCAATCGCAACTGGGTGCCCCGTTAGCGAGCGCCACATCCATCTGGACGATGCGCAGATCCGCTTCCTACCAGCAGCCGACGGTCGCGGTGATGGCATGGTCGCCGCCGAGCTGGTAGCCACAGACCGCGGTCGCGTGGGAGAGGAAATGGTTATCTGCGGATTTCTATTCCGGCTGGTTTAGCAGGTAATCGACTTTTTACTGGTCTCCACCAAGGGTTTGTAGCTGAGGCTTTCAATCCAGGGAAAACCCAAGGCACCAGCACGGGTGTGGATCTGGATGGGACCACACCCTATGCGGCGAAACTCCCGCTCAGAAACATCAATGCTGTATTTGCCTCGCCTGATTTCATTGCCAACCCATGGCGATACAACAATTTTGTAGCTCGTACTGCGACGCCGACCGCCTCGGTTATAAACCTTTTCGATCACGCGGTTGTCAATTGTCAGAACCCGTGAGTCGTCCAAGTTGATATTGATGTCACGCACCACAATCGCGGTAGACAAAAACAAGCCGATGCCGCCGACAAGTAAAACTTCCAGCAATACAATATGTGCCCTTGAAGTCCCCCGTAACAACCATACCGTGATGTAGCCCAATACCAACAGCAAGGCGAGAGCGGTTAAGCCAGAAACACCCAGCCACCCGAACCAACCTTGCATCACCGGCAAGTCGTCGTAGACCGTGCGAAAAAACTGCACCACCCCGTTTAGAGCAAACCCACCGGCAACGGCAACCAGCAAAGTGCCTTTAACTGCTACCGCATCCGGTCGGGATGATTGAGCGTTCGTTTTGGGTAATTTGTCTTCAATACCACAGAGGGAAACAAGGGCTTCTCGGGCGACAGCAGGAAGCGTTGCCTCTTCATTTTCAATTTTGTCTTTCAGCCGCCATTCAACCCATACCATACCCCGCTCGGTGCGTATACTGGCTTGTTTGACTGAAATTTGAGTATCAAAGGACAGCAGTTTCGTCACCGATCTCCGCATATCCTCGTCGAGACTCAAAAGCTGTTGGAGAGCGGCACTGTCGCTGAGCACGTAAACCAGATCGTCAAATACCTGATCACCTGTCTGACTTTCAACACTTAAGCCTATCCGTTTCGCCCAAACATCCCGGCCACCCTCCACACGCAGTTCGAAGGTACCTGCCGCTCTGGTTACGAAGCCGATCTGGAGAAGTGGGTCTCCCTTACTGGGGGTGTGGTAGTTTTGCTGAAAACTGATCGTTCGCCCATCGATTTCTATACTACGCGCCTCTCCTTTCCACGGATGTTGAGCCGGTTTGTAAACCAGTTCGTAAAAGATGTAACCGGCAATCAGAAGGATGCCGATGACGCTCCATATCATAGAAATCTCTTCACCCGGCTATTGGAGCCAGTCGGGCAGTTACCATACCAAGGTCGGGGTATCGTGCCAGCACGCAATGTGGAATGCGAGCCAACCAGGTACCGGCACGCCAGGCTCAGAAAGGCCGCTCCCAGCCCCGCTAAGGCCATTAAATTAAGAGAATCCAGCTCAATTCGGACGGTACGCAGCCATCACCTCGCGGCAATCACCGCACTATTCTGGGCACAAAAAAGAAATCACCGCTTTCATGACCCGCTCGAGCAATCGGCGCATATTGCGGCAGTTGCTCAAACCGGTAAGTATCGGCGGCGTAGGTTACCCGAGCAGCCAACGCCTGATAGAGGTCACGCCCTGACAACAAACCTTCCTGTGAAGACAGGACATCCAGAAAGGCCTTGGCAAACACTGAATGGTTGCCACCACCTTCGTCCATCACCGGCGCGACGCCCCCGGAGGACAACACCACGCGTGCTTTTTTACTGAGCATGCTGCGTAACCACGTATCACGCTCAGCGCTGGTAAGCCCTGCGTCCAGCCGTGCAATGGAGGAACGCGTCAGCGTGCCCGAATAGCAACTGTCAGCGACCATCAGCAGCTGGCGCACAGCCATAAGGTTCAGCATGTCTGTAATCGTCACATTGGATACCCAGTTGGCCGTACTCTCCAACTCCGCATCTACAGGCAGCCAGTGACCACGGTTGTTGGTGCTATCAAGTTCACCATGGCCCGCATAATAGATGAGGAGGTTGTCTTCCGATGTGAGCCGCTGGCGCAATGTATTCAATGCAGAAAGCAGCTCATAACGGCTGGTATCCAGAAATGTCGTGACCTCAAAACCATACCTGTTTTTAAGCACCTCACCTATGGCCGCTACGTCCGCTGGCGGCGTGCGCAGCGCTGGCAGGTGTCGGTAGCGGCTGTTGCCAATCAACAGCGCATGGTAGCGACCGAACTTCACGTTTGGGGGCGCTTCGGGGTCCGGGCTCGCCGCCACGACGCCGAGCATCAACCGTACGTCAGCCCGCTTGCCCTGCTGGTCAATCGCCACCACATTCAACTGCTCCACATTTTCGTCAAGCTGGTATTCGAAGACCCCGGCAGCATTCCAACCTATCGCTTTGTCATTGATTGTCAGCCGCATCAGTCCAGCCGGGGCACTCGCCCTGCCGATGATGGTGCGACCCGCTGCGAGCTCCGACGCGCTGACCTTGACCAGTCCTCGAGTGCGCTGCAGGGCGGGCTCTATTAACGTGATAGTGGGGCCAGCAATGCCGGGATTGTAGCCTTGCCCGCTGAAAGCGGTGTCCAACGCTAGAGTCTGTGTCGCAGCTTGGGAAGGCAGACCGGTCGCCTGCTGGTACAACTGTAACGCGATGTCAGGATCCCGCGCGACACCCTGACCCTGTTCATACAGATTGCCGAGGCTGATCATGGCGCCGGAGTGCGCCTGGTCTGCTGCTCGCGCGTACCACTCAGCCGCCGCGGAGAGATTCTGCGGCACGCCGTCACCCTGAGCATAAATGCTTGCAAGCGTAGCCTGGGCATGTGCATCACCCTGCTGCGCCGGTGGTAGCCAGAGCTGTGCCGGATTTTGCACACCCATCGTGCCGAGCACATATTCACCGCCGCGCTGTCGGCATTCGATCGCTGGAACGCGAACGGGTTTTCGCGGGGAGACGTAGGTGGTACGGGTACCGAGTTGCCGTACCTGGCCAGGCAATAGACAGTGCACCACCTTGAGATCATCTGCCGAGAGTGTGCGTGCCGAAGCGGGGAAGGTTCCCCACATACTGGCGAGAAACCCTGCGCTCAATGCAAGGGTGAGCAAAGTACGGCTCACTTTACCCGTGCCGGGTTTACCTGTGATAGAACCAGCGCGTAACCACGATTTCATTAACCGCATCCTCAGTGGTAAACAAACTGGGTTGAATCGGCGCGCCTGCGCTTGCCACCTGAGTTGGCTTGGCGGTGACTTTCACCAAACCGCGAGTATTCGGCACGCCCAAACCGGTCACCGGTTGGTAGTCCGCAGTGACGCTGCGAGGTTCCTGTGCAATTGCGCTGAGCGCACCTTCCACGTCGTCACGACGATTGCGCGACGCCAGGAATATGACCTGCTCAACACCCTTCTGCTGATCGAGGCCCCACCAGTCATCGCCGCCGGGTACCAGATAGGTTTCGTTCGCCCGCACCGGGTTCTGGTGACCGGCCGAGGGATCCGGGTAGATGCTGACCGCGTAGCCCGTTGCGTCTATGCCGATGATGTAGACATAACAGGCACAATTCGCCTGGAAGTGCACTTTCAGCAGATCGCCGTCCGCGGGATTTGCCCCGCCATCCACAAGCGTGTCGCCTTCTTCAATCTGCACGAGGGCCGAGGTACCAGCCCGACGCGCCAGCAGTGCAGTATTCAGCTGAATGCTGCGGGCACTGCGGGTGACAACCGCGTTATATACCTGCGGATCATAGGTCTGGTCGTACACAGACTGATCGTAGCTATTCTCATCGTATGTTGATTGATCATCGTATCCACTTTGCTCATAAGTGGATGAGTCATAACTTGAGTCGTCGTAAGTTTGATCGTATGACTCCTCATCGTACGCATTTTGATCATACGTCGTGTAATCGCCCTGAATGCTCTCTTCCTGCGGGTAGCCGGTTTGGGGGTAATCCTGGGTGGGATAATCCTGCTGCGGGTATTCCTGCTGAGCGCCCGCTTGCGGTGGATAGTTTTGCGACGGGTAGTTCTGGGCGGGATAGTTTTGTGCAGGGTAGTTCTGCGCAGGCGCGCCTTGCTGCGGATATCCCTGCTGCGGGTAACCTTGTGGGTAGCCTGACTGCCCGTAACCTTGGCCTTGTTGCTGCTGATGCGCCCACTTTGGCGGCGGCGGTTGGTAACCCATCGCTGCGAGTTGCCCCTGCATCTGCACCCCCGTCGTGTGTTGTGTCAGCGCTATGAGCAATTGCTCCAACTGCAGCGCATAGCGGGGCGAATGATTGATGCTGGCGGCCGCAATCAGGTCCTGACCAATGGCAGCAGCCAGCCCCGACAAAACCGGCACCATGGCTTCACACGCTACCAGCAAGGGTGCTACCAACATGAGGGTAAAACGTCGCCACATCTTAAAGCTCCTTCCGCAGCCCAGCCGCAAAACGCCAGCGGGACAAATCTTCGATGCCTTCCGTGATCTGGAATTCCGCGAAAGGCATCCAACCACCAGGCAACACAAAGTTGAGGGACAACGCCGCATCGACATAGCCATCATCCAGTTCATCCCCGGCAAGGTTCAGGCGTGCGGCGTTCAAATCATTCACATAGCGCGCACCCAGTTCTGGCACATCGGTCTGCAGGGGGTGGGTGTATTGCAGACGCAGCGTCGGCACTACGACACCGCCGCTGAACGAGAAAGCGCGCGAAGCGCGCAAACCCATCGCGGCGAGAGAGGTGTCGCTATCGGACATCTCAAAAGCCATGGCAAGACCCGAGTTGGACACATCCGCCTCTACATAGTCATCCACATCGGTCTGTATCCAACTGAGGCTGGCAAAAGGCTGCAGATCCCAACCTCCCCGCTCCACCGCAAAACCGGCAGCAACGTGCAAGGCGTTTTCCGTGCCGTCCGTCTGTCCCTCCGTCCTCACTGTTACCGTGTTTTGAGTACGTGTATTTTCCTGAAAGAGCGCGTTGCGATCGAATTCATACACCGCACGGGTGTGGCTGAAACTGATATCCAGATAGCCCCGCTCACCCAAGCTGCGGCTGGCATAAGCGGCGATGCCGAAAGCGTCCGTATCGATGCGCCCTGCGATACCGCTCGGCGCAAAATTGACGCCAGGTAATTCGGCCACGAAGTCGAGCTCCTGCTGCTGAACCTGAGCCAGCGCCCCAATCACCCAACGGTTGCCCGCCCTGTAATCGAAGCCCAGATCAAAGGCGCGATCGTCTCGCTCATAACCACGTTCGCTGTCCAGGTCAACACGACGATCGAACTCAGCGTTACCGCTATATGCATTAAAAATTAAAGAGAAAGGTCCGCTGTCCACCCGCTCGCTTGCACCAGCATCAATCCGGTTCCGAACCCCATCACCCTGTGCTTCGCCAGCGCTACGGCGACCGCTGAACGCACTTAAACCTTGGCTTGGGTTCAGAGACGATTCGCTGTCGCTGGAAAGATCACCCAGCCCACCCACCGTTTCCTGGCAACGCACAGCCAGGTTGGCCTGAGGGTTGACACAAGCCGCAAAGAACAGATCCTGCAGGTTGTCGTTTGCCCCGAAGGCTGGCGTTGTCGCAATGGTGACAATGACTACCAGCACCGCGGCCCCTGACAGATTCCTGGAAACATACCACATGGTTTTTCTTACACCACCCAAATTGATGGCGGTGAGTATTTGCCAGCACTCAAGTTTGGGGTATCACACAAATTGGGGATGGGCGGCTGGGTTGTGCTGTTCAGTGTGCAGATCTTTTGTTACTTTTTTCCTCTCACATTCCGGGTCGAGCAGTGTCCGCCAGCAGTCCACAACAGCAGATAAAATTCGACGCGTTCATCCTGGATCCAGGACGCCGCGAAATCTTTGCAGGCAGTGAAAAGCTTGAAGCCAGCGACAGGACCTTCGAATTTCTTTGGCTCCTGGCCGAACAACAAGGCGAATTGGTCAGCAAGCAGCATCTGATCGACACCCTCTGGCCCGATCAATTTGTAACAGAAGCATCACTCTCACGGCTGGTATCCGACACCAGGCAATTGCTGGCGCCCTACACTGAGGATGATGACCTCATCCAAACCGTACGAGGGCGCGGTTTTCGTTTACGGGCAGACGCGGCAGATGCGGCAGCCGTGGCGGCGGAGACAAAGTCACAGCGCCGCTGGCCTGTAGCTATCACCACAGTTCTGGCGCTACTGACACTCGTACTGGCCATCCTGAAACCCTGGCAACAGGGCAGTCTCCCAGTTGCAGCGCCGAACCAGAGCTTCAGTGCCGCAAACGGCGCATTATTGGTCTTGCCGGTACAGGTGCAGACCGGTGACGATCAGGATAGCTGGGCTCAATACGGTGTTATGGCGATGTTGACCCAACAATTACAGACCTATGAACACCTGCCGGTGATCAGTACCCACTCGGCCATCAGCGGATTAACCCAGATTGGGTTTAATGCTGCGGATCCGAACCAGGATGTGCGCGACCTGGACGAGGACGATTTCTCGCAGATTTGCGGCGCGCTGGGGTGCAAGCAGTTGCTCGCTACACGGCTGGAACTGGAAAACGAACAACTCGTACTTCAGTACCGCCTGCATGGCCGAGGTCAGCGTTCGGCCGTCTACCGCTTTGTCAGTGACAGCGCCATGAACGCGGCCGAAATGCTCAGCGAGCATGTGGTCGCAAGGCTGATACCAGACAGCCGTGAACGCTTGGACCTTAAGCCGTTTTACACCGACGACCCAATCGCCAACCGCAATCTGGCACTTGGCGCCAGCAGTCTGTATCACGCTGATTATCCCGAGGCGAAGGTTTATCTGGAGCTCGCGCTCAAACGTCAGCCGAATTTTGTCTGGGCCAAACTGCACCTTGCAGATGTGATGCTGCGTCTGGGCGAACTGGATCTCGCAGAGGAGTTTCTGAACACCGCGTCAGACCTCGCGATGAATACTCAGCAATCGATGGCTGTCAGCCGCTTACGCGGCAACCTGCTGTATGCCAAGGGCGAACTGCGGCAATCGCAAGCCGTGTCGCTACAGGCTGCACCCGTGGCTGCGGCAGCAGGAGATCACGAAAGCCACGGCATGGCTCTGATGAACACGGGTACTACCTTTACCGCGCTGGGTGAACCTATCCCCGCCAGTGACTATTTACGACAGGCGATCGATGTATTCGGCGCACACGGCTTTGCCCTGCGCGAAGCTCAGGCACAGTTCAACCTGGCCAATGCCATGCAGATAGCCGGTGAGGATATTGCCGAAGTGGGTGACGCATACCGACAGGCGGCGGCAACGTTTTTGAACTATAACGCCAACACCTATCTTGCTTACGCGCTCCACGGACTGGCGGGTACCAATCGGCTGCGCGGCCGTTTTGTCGAGGCACGAGAACAATTTGCACGGGCTGCCGAACTGTATCGCAACAACGACGATGCCGAAGGTGCACTCTACGTATTGATCGATATGGCCGCACTGGAGATGGATGTTGGCAACCTCGATACCGCGCAAGGTCACGCTGAGACCGTCTTTACAGAAGCCGCAAGCACCTCTTCCTATCTGCACTCATACGGGGCCGCCGTACTCGCCCAGATCTATTTGAAGCAGGACAGGTTGGCAGCTATCCCAGAGCTTTTGTCCGTTATAGAGGCGGCGGAGTGGTTCGACCCTCGGCCGCCCTTCGCCTTGCTGCCGGCCAGCCTGGCACACAAAACCGGGGATCTTGATACGGCCGTGGCACTGACCGAAGCAGTAAAGGCACGTCTGGGGGAAAACTGGACCGAATCACACCAGGCCTATCTGGATCTCTTCACCGCGTCTGCAGCCCAGGGTCGAGCATTGGCGATGGACTACTTTAATGGCACAGCCATACGCTGATTTCAGAAACTTTCAGACTATTTTCAAGTAGTTCACAACCACAAAGCGTTAAATCAGGCTGGGATCAATCAGCCGGAAAAACTCTTGCGCGACATTCTGCATCCACGACAGCTCATACCTTTGGCCGTGTTCGCTACTTTATTCCTCTTCGCAACCACCAGCTACGCGAGCCTGGAGGATACAACGCAAGCCACCGGTCGCTGCCCGCCGGGATATGACCTGACCAAAGTCGCCGGCCAGCCTAGGTGTCTGACCCCTCGTATGCACACCTACCGTCCGCTGCAGAGTTGCAACATCCGCGGCGCGTTTCTCGTGGTCGATATGTACGACGAGGCAGATCGCTGCGTGCTTGCAGATATCCCTGCGGGCGGTCCTGAAGTGGCTCTGGTGCCGCTGTGCCAGGCAAGTTTTAAGCTCGAAACCAAGCCCGGCAGAGATCGTTGTGTTCGTGAAGAACGTGAATTCAGCCTGCCAACCCAATAAATTGGCAGCTATCCAGAACCAGCTAACTTATTGATTTATATAACTTTCAAGATAAATCAGACAGCTTTCAAGCGACTCAGAGACGCCTGGGAAGAATAACCTCCAAGCCAATGGAGGAAGCTTATGAACAATCTGGGAATGAAAGGATGGGAAGTCGCCGGTGAGGCACAGGACTGCTTGTATATTCTGGCTGCTGTACCCGCTGATGTCGCATCCAGACTACGGGAAGTTCTGGGACAAGGTAGCGCGCACCTGCTCTGCATCGCGGACAATGCGGCAGCGGTAAACAATGCTCTGGACACCCTGCAACAGGCAGGGTCGGATGCGAGCGAAACACATCTGACCCCGCGCGAGACCGATGTCATGAGCCTTGTGGCCAAAGGGCTGCGCACCAGCGAGATTGCTGACTGTCTGAGCATGTCATCCCACACCGTGAACACCCACCTGAAACACGCCTTTCGCAAGCTGAATGTAGCGAATCGGTCGGAGGCGGTGTTCGAGGCAACGCGGTTGGGTTTGATTCATCCCCACCGACAGGCCGCCATCAGCGTTTGAGGCGGCCCGTAGGGGATTTGAAGAGAGGTTTCAGAGGCGCTTATCGCTTTTCAGGCGGCTTCGCGGTTTTACGTGTTGTGGTTCGTTGCGTTGTGGTTTTGCGCTGAGTTGTCGTTTTCTGCCTGTTCGCCACCGTCTTGGTCGTCGCAGATTTGACCGGGCGTTGGGCGGTGGTTTGACCACCCGCGATCTCCGCCAGTTTCAATACAGCGGTGTGATAGTTGAGCAGATCCCGCCGCATCATCTCCAACTGAGGGCTGGTGTAGACAATCAGATCAGCCTCCGTAGGAAAGTGTCGCAACAAATCACCAAACGGACCCAGTGCCTGACGCACCTGGCGACTGGGTGCTCTGCCTCGAGAACCCATGGCGCGACGCGCGGCTACCATAGTCTGCTCCCAGGCCACATGACTTGCCTGAGTAATGCCCCACTGCGCCACCGAGATATGCGCATTTAAACCAAACTCCACGCAGAAAACGATGAAGTTGGAAATTGCGGTGGTGGGTTGAGATGCGGTACCGGTAATCGCGTTGACCACCCCATCCACACCATTGCCGAGCGTTAGAACCATCCCGATACCATGCGCCAACGCTGCCTGTGCGTCTGGTGAGTCTATCTGCTCATGCCCCAGCACACGCAGCACATCCACACCAACCAAAACGGCTTCCTCATCCGTAAACTGCCGCACCAGCTCAATCTTGGCTCGCACCTCAGCCAGGCTCCTGCGTGTATCACCACGGGTCACATTGGTTGAGTGATTGTTCAACGAGGCGATCAACGCATTCATTTCTGCGCTGTTGAGAATACGCTCGTGTGCTAGACCAAAAATTTGGCGACGCACATCCTCCGGCAGACTGGACATCGCCTGGCGCGCAGCTGCATGACTGATGCTGCCACCGGTCCGCGCGGCCAGACCTACCGCATCGCGCAACAACGGCTGGATCAAATCGCGCATGGCCTGCTGAGCCATGGGTTCAGCCACGTCCTTCACCGCGCGATTAAACTCGGCCAGGATAGAGGGAAAGATAGTGATCACCGCCTGCTTGGCCTGCGCTCGCAACGGCTGAGTCTGATTCCACAGACATCCCGCAATCGGGTCGCTGTTCGCAACGCGGCCCGCATATGCCTCGGCCTGGTTCACCATCTCGTTGATGTTGGGTGGGTTCTGCGGATCAACCTGCATGCGCGGATAGCTGCGCGCATTGCGAAAAACATCTCGCCACAATGCCTGCACCCGGGCCTGGGAGGCACGTACAGATTCGCTGCCTTGTGTCAGCAACAGCTCTTCCAGGTTGACTCCACGTGTTGCCAGACACGTCTGCAATTCAAGCAGCGGTCCGGACATCTGTTGCAGCGTGCCATTTATACCGTCGGTCGCAAGCTGTGTCTGCCGCCCTACCTGACGTGCCATCTGTTGACCCGAACTTTGCGCGGCTTGCTGAGCGGCTTCGAGTTCACTCTGCAGCTGAGCCAGCTGGTTCTGCAGCTGACCCATGGCCGCATCATGTTGAGCGTTCAGGTTAGCGATCACATTCTGGTGGGTAGCACGGGCAGCATTCACCGCGTCGTTAACTTGCTTGTTAACCTTATTGTTAAGGCAGTTTGTGATCTGGCTATAGGTCCCAGCAATCCCGCAACCCATTACCTTGGGGGGCGGGCCCCAATCAAAGATTGGCGTGTTAGCCAGAGTTTGAGCGCTGCAAAGCAGCAGGATACATCCAAAGATTCGAATCATGAGTGACTCCGAGCGTTGAAGAGGTTGCCACTCTAGGCAGCGAAGCCAACCAGCCATATCCCGCAAATTAGCGACCCATGAATTTCTGGCCCCTGGCTGCAACCCTACCAAGTTCGAGGGATACAGCCGTGAGTGATCGCTACCTACCATGCCCGACGTTGTCATCAGGAAAGGAAGCAGCAGTGAAACCTCGCACTCTTCGATTAAGTGGACTGGCCCTGGCGGGTATCTGCCTGGCCGCGTTGATGTTCAGTCACAACGCTCATGCATTCAAAATTCACACCCATGTCTGGATTGCAGACCAACTGGCTGGAGAGATCATCGCCAGCGATGGACGCGTCAGCATCAATGGGCGTCTTTACGCATTGAACCCACGTCTGGCGCAGGCCATTGAAGCGGAACGTGGCGCGTTTGTTATGGGTACGCTTGGTGCCGATATGTATCCCGACATGTTTGCCGGGCAGATGACCACCCACCCGGGCGTTAATCACCCACGGGGTTGGCAAACAGATGACTGGATAGAACACGTCATCCGCTCCGCGGAAGCCACCAACAAACTGGAAGACCTCGCCTTTGCCGCCGGTTATGCCCTGCACGCCGCCATGGATACCTGGGCGCACAGTTACGTCAATCTGTACTCCGGCAATTTCTTCGCCATGATCGAAAACTCTGAAACCGCGGAACGCCACGTAGCCCTGGAATCGTACCTGGCGAAATTTCATACCAACCTGCGCGACGAATACCCGTCAACGGTACACAACGATGTGTATAGCAACTACCGAGCTCCGGCTTCTTTTGTGCGCAGCACGCTCATCCTCAACGATCGTGCAGCGGAGCAATACGGATTGGACAGCAGCAGCATGACAGGCTACTACACCGAACTGTACAACTACTGGCGGAAGGCAAAGGATGCAAGACAGCGGGGTCTGCACCTTGCGGATGTGTTGGCCGCAGAACTCGATCGCATTGACCCGCTGCTGAATCAACTACCTCGCTTGAAAACCGAGTTGGACCGGGCACAGTCCAAGTTCGACGCTGAGCTCACCCGCTTGTCGACAGCCGCGGGCGACCTGCTGGATGGTGTCTCAGACGCCATCAACAGTACGGGTGTTGAGCAATTTCTGGCCGACAACGGTGTGCATGTAGACCTGGATGCTCCGGCACAGGTTGCCAAAAGCCAGTTGGATGCTGCCCATCAGGCATATACCAACGTAACCAATCAGATTGGCTACAGCGTAGAAGGGTTCTACGACCCAACCGCTATTCGCAACACGCTGAACAATGCCATCCGTGCCGCAGGTGAAGGCTCGGTCAGTCAATGGCAGTTCAACATTGAACGTGCGGTGGATGCCTGGGTACGAGCCTGGGAGGAAACCGGTCGCCAGATCATGCGACCTCACGGCTTACCAGGGCGCAACACCCTTGGTCCTATGACGCAGTGGGGTAAATGCTGGGGGCCCACTCTGTTCCCAATGCCTATTCCGGCACAGGTCCCGCAGGGATGCGACGCGATCCTGAACACCACCGAGCGTGTTTCGACAGACATTTCGCTGATGCGCAACAACCTGATCGCTATGCTGCCCGTCGGCAACACCATCCGTCAGACCATGAACGAGTTTCACGCTGGCGTAAATGAAGCCATCCAATACAACACCACTCACTCCATGAACGCGTTCGGGCAAATCCTCTCACAAACCGCCATTAGCGACGTCTATGGTCCCCTACTTGCGGACCCCACGGGCTTGGCGACCTGGCTGGTGCGCATGTGGGACCACGAAACTACAGCCCAGGACCTGGACATGGCCTATGCGGTTTCAAGCGCGGAGCCACCCTATATCGAGCGACGCATCAGCCCCGCCCTGCACCAAGAGCTGAACGTCTGCGAAGGACCCATTGTCCCGGCACGAAACTACACGCAGGGACCCTTTGCAGAGTTCGCTCCGGTGCAGAATGCCATCACCATGTCCAAGCTCGCGCTTCTGGATGCCAACGGATTGAACGCGGTAGTCAGAAACCACGTTTTACCCGAGCTTCCCAACAAGAAAGCGCCAACAACCAGTAAAGGAGCTCAGCAGAACAATCAGCAATTCAGCCAGAACGATGTCTCAAACCTCATTGTAAAAGACGCCTACAACAGCCGTCTGAGCCTTGGCGTCATTCTGGTGGGGGCTATCCGCAGCATTGATGGCAATCACCAGTGGATGCCGACATCGCCGCCGCTTCCGCGGGTTGGGGCAAACTACACACAATCCGAGCGAGACTGCCGCCGCTACGGCTACCCCGGCAGCGGCCCTTACGCAGCCCGCTGTGATGGCGACGACAGAGACTACGTGCCACGGAATCCGCAGAAGCCTGGATTTGTGCTCTATCGCCCGGAGTACCGCGACACTGTGTTCAGAAAACTGTTTCGGCCGATTGCGCCAAAACTCTGTGAGTTTGTTGGCTACCCATATCCCGGCGTCATGTGCGAGGACGGCGATGGTGTAGAAAGCGGCGTCGCTTTCCCACCCCACTTTCTGCATGCACATGGCAACACCATGCAATTGGCCGGCAACATGAGCCGCGACCTTCGCACGCGAGCAGCTCGAACCACATTTAACATGAAGTCGCGTGAGTCGCAGACCAAACAGGCGCAGTCGAGACAAACCCAGTCAAGACAAACGCAGTCGAGACAGACCCAATCAAGACAAACTCGCCAACCCCAAACTAAGGAAACACAATCCCGTCAGAGCCAGACCAGGCAGACTGCATCACGAACAACACAGACAAAGCAGTCTCAGGCTCGTCAGACTTCGCGTCAGCAAACCACGGCAAAGCGGACGCAATCAAGAACCGACCAGGCTTCAATGACCCGGACACAAAAGAACGTGAGGCCTGAAAGGCAGCCGACCAAAGGTAAACAACAAGTCAGCCAACGCCCTGGTAAGGAACCCGCAAAACGCCCGGCACGAGAGTCATCCAATCGACGTCCACTCCCACAGGACAGCTTTCTCGGGTTTGAAAGCAACGCAAACAATGCTGTGCCCAGCTGGCGTAACAGCTACCTTCTGTCCCTGCTTTCGTACGCAAGCTACCCCGGCGTTGCCGGCTCTCCAAACGCATCTGTTGTCAATCCAGCAGCACTTGGCCAACAGCTCGACGCATGGGATCTGCGCCTGGTCTCCTGGGTGGACGAGCGTGCACAGGGAAAAGGTTCGGGCTCCACTCAGATGCTTGCCGCAACCACGGATGACGCCCTGATTTTTTCAGTACAGGGTTCAACCATGAGCATGTCGGACATGGGGCGTGACTGGTGGGATAACGATCTGGATCTTAATCCGCAGGCGCGTGGTCAATGGGGTCGGGGAGTTGTACTCCACGATGGTTTTATCGATGCAGCCAAGCTGGTATTTCCCCGTATTCGCCAGATCATCCAACAGCACGGCGGCAACCGCAAAATCTGGTTCACCGGGCATAGCCTGGGTGGTGCCGTGGCCGTGCTGAGCGCCATGTACGTTGAAAAGGAGATGCGGCGAGAGGTCCAGGGTGTCTACATTTACGGCGCGCCACCCGTGGGCAACGCTAATTGGGCGTCCGCCTATCGACGCGCGATTCCCAACACACACCGCTGGTCTTTAGAAAATGATCCGGTAACCGCCGTGATGCTGCAGTTTCCGGGGACGCCGTTCCGCCATGTCGGGCGTCGGCACAACATGGATGAATACACCGCCCGGGTGAATGACCGCCACGAACTTCGCTACTCGCCTGAGCGTGGCGCGCGCCACCTCTTCGCAGACTTGGCAGGCACGCACATGCAGTACTGGTGTCGGCTGCATACAGAGGCGAGCAACCGCAACATCGGTGGGCTTCCACAGCCGCCACGTTTTGACTGCGCAAAACGCTGCGAGTGGTAACAAAAGCCTGTTGGCCCCGCGCTGCTCTTCAAGCAGGGCGGGGCCAATTCAGACTTGGGTCAGGCGACGTGTTTACTGATCCCACTTTTGCGGCACCCGACGCAGCTTGCCCACATCATACCCATCCGCCTCCACGCGCCTTAACAATTCCGCAAAGCGCTCCTCTGGTATCGCAGGTTGACGCGACATAATCCACAGGTAGTCTCGTGCAGAGCGACCGATGATCGTCGTCTGATAGTCGGCGTCGACATACAGAACTCGATATTCAGCCTTAAACGGCCAGATGAACTGCATTCCCCAGATCGCGTTGCCGGTCCCAGGACGGATAAATCCTTTGGGGTGGTAGGTCTTACGCTTGCCGTCGAAGTCTCCCGCATTAAAGGCAAACGTCGTTGCTACGGTACCATCAGCATTCAGCGCGTACGTTTCCACCGCGTTAAACGCCTCTGTCTCGATAAACGTTGGAATGTTACCGATCACATACCAGTCGCCCATAAAACGCGTCAGGTCGACAAACTCTGCCGTGCGAATCGCCTCCAGGTTTGTGTTCATTTGGCACCCTCCAGCAAGGCCCAGAATTAGAATGAGTAACAGAGATTTGCGTGACAACATGCTTGCATGACCTTAGTTCAGAGCCAGACGGCCAACGTCATCTGGCAGACTCAGCGGTTCGTACCGCAGTAGTCGGCCCCCTTCGGCATCCGCTTCCAGCGCCAGCCAACGGTAGTCTTCTGCGCCGTACCAGAGCTTGAGCGTCTGATTACCTACCGTCAGCGTGTATTGGCGTGCTTGTATCTCCCGGCCCTGGAAGATCACTGTGTCCAAACCCGCGGCGGCAACTTCTACCGGTTCTACCGCACCCGTCTGAGAATTGATCAGATGCGTTGCCTGCAGCATGTTTGGATTCCAGTATGCAAAACTCATGAGACACGCATCTTCCACCACCTCGGTGGCACCTTCTGCATCCTTGATCGTATACCCGTTGTTTGCTCTATCGGCGGCCACAGTCAGGCGATCGCCGTTGTCGTTGGTTGCCGAGTTGATGCTCGCCAGGCAGTTTGCATCCCAGGTTTCTGCATTTTTGTGCTGGTATTTGTAAGCGGTGAGAAACAGAAACTTCACGTTGAACCGGGCGTCAATTTCAACGCGGGTTTGATCGTCGTCGCGACTGACGATGAATTCATGGAAGCCAATAGCCCGGTTGTCCAGAAAGACTTTGAACTTCCACTCGAGCGGGTCCTGTTGCAAGGCCGCTGCTGAATTGCTGATCAAAACGACAGCACCTGCTGCCAGCGCATTCATAAGGAGTTTCATCGAACACCTCCACTTGTGCGGGTGTATTACCTAACTTGCTAAGCAGTGTGCCCACAGGCCCGTCAACGGGCTGTCAAGCGGATGTGATGAAGACGTGAAGACGATCAGTTCAAATTTTTCAGCACCGCCTGAAGAAAGCCATCGAGGTCGACGATGTGCTCGTGCTCGGCATTGGTTTTGCCTTTGAGGTCCGCGGTCACAACGCCATTCTCGACGGTTTCGATCAACGCACGCTGAAGGCTTCGGGCATAACCGGCCAGCGGCTCATTTTCCGAGCGCTCGGCAATGGTCTTCAACGCGTTGGCCACGGCATAGAGTAGCGCCGAAGGATTGAACAGAACTTCCTTGCCGTTCGATTCAAGATAACGCAGGTACAGATCGTGGGCCGTACCGTGGGGTGCTTCGAAGAGCATCGTGCCTGATGGGCTTTCGATCGTGCTGCTGGCGGTTGCCAGCGAGCCACCCAACGCCGCTGCAATATCAGAGAAGATATCGCCATCCAGATTCTGTGCCGGATAAAGCGCGTTGCGTGGCGGATCCGCTATCATTTTTTTGAGCTGCGAAGACGGCCGCATGATCATGTAAGACGGCGGCGGTGTTCCGCCATCAGCCAGCTCTCTTCGCGTGTGGGAAATGACCTGACTGAAGACTTCATCATAGGTCATGTACTCGCGCTTCAGTCCGAAGTAGACCTCTTTGTTGTTGATGGACGCATCCCTGAACACCTGAGTAACCCATTCTTCGATCGCTTCTCTGTCGTTCGACATGAGGAGTATCGGATCCCCTCGGCGAACATCGCGCGCGTGTTTTTCTTCACCGTCGACAACCACTTTCAGGATGCCGTCTTCGGGCGCCGCAGAGTTGTAGCTACCGTACTGGTCACCTCCGCCTGCAGACATGCGACTGATGGAGACATGCGAGTGTCGATCAGAAATACCGAAGGTCTTCAGCTCTTCCACCAGCTTGTAGAGCTTGCGCCCCGTCGTATTGTCCGGAATCCCCCACAGCGCACGCTCCGGAGGATTGGCGATCAGACGCGCTGCTTGCGCATCGATAAGCTCATATTGATAGGCAATACCAGCCGCCTCATATGCCGCTTTGTAATGCTCAGCAAAGATCTGTTCAATCTCTGCGCGCATGACCCCGTCATAGCCCGGTATGACCGTGTCTTTAAGTCCAAGATAAGTATCCCGTTTCTCTTCGAGCCCGCGTTGGAAGAACTGATGGGCCCACGCGCGCACCTCATTCATATCGTTGGTCCCCAGTAGCCAGGGGTCACCAACGTTCAAACGTCGACGGTGCAATTCAATGGGATCACCGCTGTCGCCCACAAACAGCAGCTTCAAATAACCGGTACCCGCACAAAGTTCGTTGTGGCTGTCGAAAATGCCGCCACTCTCCATGGTATCCACTTCGATATCCCTGCCTATCCACAGCGGCACGAATCTGGTCAGCCCTTCGAAGGGGATGTCTTCCCGGGTAATATTCCCGCCAATACCTTTGCGAATGGCGCCATTTGGCGATTTCGTAGCCAGCGGGTCTAACTGCGCACGGTCGACGTCAGGATGTTCCGCTAGAAGCGCATCCAGCTGCGTCCGGTTAACTGTCATCCCTGCATTTTTTACACCTACACCATAGGTGATCAGAGTTTCGATCGCGTCGCGTACAACCCGCCCATTGGTGACCAGTCTGTGTTCAGCGCTGAGATCCAGCTCGATGAGTTCAATATCGAGCGGTGCACGCACAAATAGATCGAGGATCTTCTCAAACGCTATCTGTGCCATCTCATCGCCGTGCAGAACCACCAGAGGATGGGCAACTTGAATCTTTTCCAACTTATTTGTCCGTCGATCATCAGTCCAAAGTGGGGGCGCACTTTATTACGAAGGGGGCGTAACTACCACGGTTTCGTGTGCGCTTTGCAGCGGCACAAACACCTCCAGATACTGAATTGGCTGGCCCTCATCAAACGTACGCGTGTGGTAAACCTCGAGGATGGGACCGGCTGCCGGTTGCACATCAGGCAGCCCTCTGACGCGCTTCCCTATTTCCCCATACGCGCGCGGCAACTGCGCAAATGACCCCACGTAGGTGGTTACACCCCACATCCGCGCATCCAGGACCAGCAGGTCGGGCAAAGCACCGGCAGGCACCACTATCCCCGCATCAAAACGTCGAGCGTGTGGCGGAGATTCCGCGGGGTTATCCCAGCCGATACCCACCAGCGCGCCAGGGTCGACGCCGTGCATGCGACATCTGTGGAAGAGCTCGTCCCAAAGCGTCGTCGGCACTTCAGCGTAGTCGCCCACGTATCGATTCGTACAAATTGCAAAGTCACGAGTCAGCTGGCGACGCGTGGTGGAAAGCTGCCAGCCTCCGAAGTCACTCGGGTAGGTGCTGTGTGCCGGCATCGTGCCCGTGGAGAGAATACGACCCGAGTTCTGATAATGTTTCGGCGGCATGCCAAAACGGCGCTTGAACGCGCGGGTGAACGTTTCATGGTTGGCGTAACCCACCGCCATCGCTGCATCCAGCACGCTGATTTGATTGAGCACAAGCAGGTTGGCAGCTTTATCCAATCGCAACGTTTGCAGATATTGCGCAGGGCTGACGCCAGCTTCGCGCTTAAATTCACGCTGCAGATGAAACGGCGATACGCCCAACCACTCTGCCAGACCATTGAGCGTGACTCGCTGGTCCAGCTGTGCCGCCAGGTAGCGTTTTGCCGTTTCTATCTCAGGTGCTCGCAGTCTGTCCGCTCCTCTTCAGCGCCAGCCACGCACCGGCCGCTTTTAAGAGTGCCGATGCAATCGAATACGGCAGCATCCACAACGGATTCTCAATCGAAAACAGCACCAGCACTTCCACCGCCCAATGAATGCCCAGCACTGCCAGGGCCAGGGTGAGCGCTTGATCAAAGCGGCGCAGGAAGAGACCCATCAGATAAAATACCGGCAGCGCTGTGATGACAGCCACCACCGGACTCGCGGTCTGCGCGTACGCCTCGTAAAAAGCTTGGTCGCCTGTCGTGTTGATAGCAACGGAATAGAACCACACCCAAGCGTACGCAGCGGCGACCATGGCCCCTATCGTGAGCACATAAAGCAGGAACACCCAGCCAACAGATTTTATCGTCTGCATGATGACACCGTGGTTACAGGAACGCCGGTAACTTTAGCTTGTCACTCACACCACTTCTTGACGATTCTTGCGGTGCGACAAAGTCTATTGGGTGCCCACGGAAGATGCCTCAGCTTCTTCTGCTTCCAGCAGGCGCGCGCCACGTAAAACCCCACCCATGGCGTAGTTACCCTCATGACAAGCGTACTCAAACATCTTACCTGTGGCACGAGACATCGGAAAAGCAACCGTAAAAGGCGCGGTAAACGTATCAGGGTCAGTCAGGGTGTATTCGTAGTTGAGATTTTCCCCCTCCATCCGGAAGCGTTCCACAAGGTGTTTGGTTGTGCCTTCACCAACCGCACCTGCTTCTGCAGCAGTGGCGAGAGTAGCAGGGAGCTGAAACGTCGAGGTTTTGGGATCAAATCGTGCGGTGGTCACAACCAGGGTATCGCCTTCCCAATGCCCGTGTGCAACACCCGCCCACTGGTCTATTTCCAGTGGCGTCTGGCCGCGGCCCTGCAACGCCACAACCCGCGCGGTGTGAATCATCTCCGTCACCAGGAGCACATGATTAGGCGTTTGCACGATGCGCAGGTTGTTGTTGTAAGCACTGGGTACCAGCGGTGGCCCCGCGTTAAAACCTACCAGACAACGTTCCGACAAACCCAGCCACTCAGGTCCAAGCGGCCGATAGACATGTACACCGGCCGAGTACGAGAAGCTGTCCCGCACAGGTGGACGCCGATTGGTGTTGTTCTCCGTGAGTCTTGCCTTGGCTTGCGCCGTCAGCGGCGGCAGCTTGCCATTGGATGGCTCAACAACCAGGGAGGTGCGACGCTCGATGTTTTCACCCCAGTCAAACCAGAAATCGTTGTACGAGCCTTCCAGGTCTACGGCGGCATTATCGCTTTCGCGACCGTCCCCCAGCCGACGCTGTTCCAGTTTACGTCGAAATTCTTGCGCTTCTTCCTTGGTAAGAACAGCTTTGTCGCCGAACTCATTCGGACGTTCCAGCGGTGTCAGTGTGCGGAAGTCCCACAGCCCTTCAATTTTGGGGTCACCCCATGCCGTCCGATTGGTATCTGCCTGCGCAACAGCGACGCAAGCTACGGCAACTATCAAGCCTGATATGGCGCGCATAGCCACGCTCCTCCCCCTTCGGAGTTGATGACACCCTGACTCTACAACTCCACCTTGCTCAGCGCCAGACCTCCGCAGCGCATTGCAATGTCGGGGTAAGTTAACCCTTGGGGGTCACCTTTACTGGCATGTGGGTATAGCCTTTCACAAATGACGAAAAGGTGCGCTCCGGTTCTGCGAGTACTTCGATACGTTCAAACCGCGGCAGAATTTCCTCCCACAGAATCCGCAGTTGCAACTCGGCCAGGCGATTGCCCATACACCTATGTATGCCAAAGCCGAAGGCCAGGTGCTGTCTTGCGTTGGGCCGACCGATAATCAACTCGTCCGCATTTTCAAACACCTCCTCGTCGCGGTTGCCCGAGACGTACCACATCAGCAGTTGGTCACCTTTCTTGATCTGCTTCCCGCCCACTTCACAGTCTTCGTTGGCCGTGCGGCGCATGTACGAAAGCGGCGTCTGCCAGCGAATCAGTTCCGCAACAAATTGCGGTATGAGCCCGGGATCGGCGGTCAGCTTGGCGTACTGTTCCGGGAACTTGTTCAGCGCGTAGACACTGCCGGACATGGAGTTTCGTGTGGTGTCATTACCACCCACGATCAGCAGCAACAGATTGCCCAGGTGCTCCATCGGGGTCATGTCTTTGGTTGCCTGGCCATGTGCGAGCATCGATATCAGGTCATTGCCTGGTTTTTCGCGGCGTTCTTCCCACAGTTTGGCAAAGTAGTTCACGCACTCCAGGAATTCATCGCGCTTCTGTTCCATGGACTCGACCACACCACCGGGTTCCGGTATTGCAAACACAATATCCGACCAGCGTGTGAGCTTGCGCCGATCTTCAAATGGAAAATCGAATAGGGTTGCCAACATCATGGTGGTGAGTTCGATGGAAACCGTATCCACCCAGTCAAACTCCTCACCAACTGGCAGCGAATCCAACACCATCTGCGTACGCTCACGAATCAGCGGCTCCAGCTTCACAAGATTGGGCGGGGCCACCACTCCGGTGACCGTTTTGCGCTGTTCATCATGCCGCGGCGGGTCTTGCGCAATGAAGGGCGCATCACCAAAAAAGATTGGCTGAGCGATCTCCGTGCCCACCGGAAAACCGAGTGTGATCCCATGCGCGGAAGAAAATCTCTTCCAATCAGCATCTACCGACTTGATGTCGGCGTACCTGGTGAGCGACCAATAGCGTCCAGCGGTATCGAGTTCGTTGAAGTGAACAGGGTCTTCGGCCCTCAAACGCGCAAACACTTCCTGCCATCGGTTGTTCTCAAAAAGATGGGCGTTGAGAGGATTAATCTCGTCGATCGGCATGTCGTAGGCGCCAGGCGTATTGGCACCCTTAGCCGCTTGCTCCATTTCAGGGGTTCTGTAAACCGGGCTCTCCGCCGGTGAATTGGCTACATCACTCAAAATCTAGACTCCTAACACTGCGTGGTCTGGCCACAAGAGAAAATGTTTTACGGCGCCATCATACCAGCTTTGACGCCCAGCCTTGGAAACACGCATATCGACAAATATTTTATATTTTACATAAAATATTTGTTGTAATAAATAATTTCGATGGGTATGGTTCGCAACATGAATATCCGTATCAACTTAGATGTAGAGATGGCCAAGAAAAAAATGGCGCTCAAAGATCTGGCCGCAGAGGTGGGTATCTCGATGACCAACCTGTCGCTTTTGAAAAACGGCAAAGTACGCGGCATCCGTTTTTCCACCCTGGCCGCCATTTGCGCAGCGCTTGAGTGCCAGCCCGGCGATCTACTCGAATACCGCGAACCAGAAGAGGTATAACCGAATGAACAAAGATTATTTAGCACCGGGCATCACGGCGATTGCGTTGGCCGTTTTGTACCCCATCTACTGGCTGACCGAGATTGGCACTTCGCTGGACATGGGCGCCATGCGTACCGAAATCGGGTTGCTGGACGTTCTATTTTTTGTGGTCTGCGCCATGGTTGCGTATATCTACTTCGCCCTCAAACAGCTGCTGAACGACCACTACGAGTACCGCGGTGCAGATACGCTGCTTATGACCCTCGTAGTGTTGAACCTCGTGTTTTACACAACGATTTTTTTGCTGGCAGTTTTCGAATCATCTGAATTTGTGTTTGGCGCGGTTTTCGTCGGTGGCACGTTTGCTATCGGGGCGCTTGATTTGTTACTCGGGGTCAACCTGTTGCGCACCGATGCAGGTTTGAACAATCGCCTGCGCACCTTCGCTGCATTTATTGTGGTCCTCGGCGTTATCGAGGTTACAGTCATCCTCTCCATCGCGGCGATTATCGTGTATCCGATCTGTGTGCTGATTCTGGCGAGCGCATTCCTTAAGGATCCCGAGGAACTGCAAATCGTCTAGCAACCTCGCACGTACTGTTAACCCGCGCACAAAACAGGGGCGCAGTTGTTACTCGCCCCCTATTTCCTGTAGCCCCCAATTGCCTCGCCATCAGTAGCCTTGGCCCAATTTCAAGTTAAAGGACAAACTGATGGTAACTAAGCTTAATCTTCCACCCAGCCTGCATTGGAAAGGTCTGTGCCTTGCGCTGATTTACACCACGCTTATCTGGGTTTCTCAGGTAGCGCTTGCAGAACTCAAACCCAGTCAGCTGCGCGCGATAGACTCCCGCATGACGCGCCTCGATACGGTCAGTCAGACTTTAGATGCGATAGAAACAGCGCGCGACGCCGAACGTGCCTTAAAAACCATCGACAAGATAGTCAAAGACATGCAGCGCTACCCTGCAGATGCGCCCCAGGTAGTTGCCGTACTGGATCACGCTGAAGCACTCCGACCGAAGGTTGAGGCTGCCCTCAGGGCAGCCAACGCGCTCGCGGCGGAACGTGCCCAAGCTCAGGCTGACGCCGCCGGTGCACTCACAGCCCTGCTCGCCAGTCCACAATACAAAGCTGATATGGCCCGCTTGGCGGCATTAAAAGACACTTTCCAGGCAGGTTGGTCACGACTGGACCTCGGCCACGGGCAGTACAAGATCCGCGACGATGAAGGGATGAATCCGTTTCTTCGCTCCCTGGGTCAGAAAGAGCAGCTCGTGGACGAAGCGAACGCGCTGATCGCTAAATACGCGCCGTACCAGAGAATGCGCGGTGCACGAGACATCCCGATGCGCATCATGGAAGTTCGCCAGCACATGGATCGATTTACACAAGCTCACGCTGACTTCTCTGCCGCCTTTCCTTCGGCTCAAGAAGAAGCAGCGGCAGCGCTGCACGCGGCCCTGGATGATCTCATCAAGCATAAAAATGGTTACAAGTTCAGCGACGATACCAGTGCACTTTACAAACTGCGCACTCGGGTTGTAGTCCAACCGATCGTCTACGCAGCCATGCAGGGTATTCACGCCGGCGAAGTAAAAAAGATTGAGGCACAAGCCATCGCCCGGTTCGAAAAAGTGAAAGCCGAGGGGCACCACCACAACGGGTGAATCCAGAAAATAAAAACGCCCCAATGGTGACTTACCGATCGGGGCGTTTGGATGACCTCTATATTACCTGGAGGTGTAATTACCTAGAGGTGTACATAATCTCCCGTGCGTACCCGTTCTTCCGTCAACAGCTCAGCGCGGGCATAGGTGTCATTTACTTCCACAACTTTGATCTCGCCCACTTCGCGCTCGATGGTGTCGAGCAGCATACCGGTAGACGGATCGATCAAGCGTCGGACCACAGTGGACACTTTCATCATGTCGCCTTCGCGGAGTCCTGAAGCACGATTCGCGTTGAAGAACACTTCCTTGGCTTGCACATCGGTATCCGCTACCTGAAAGCGCCGCTGTACACCGTGCACCAGATCATCGGCGATGGCGAGGACGGCCTGACCGAGCGCGCTACGCGAAGCAATGCCGAGCGGCGACTTGGAAAACCGGTCACCGCCGAGGCTGGCACGCTCGTAGTCGAGACCAATGGTCCAACCGCCGGTCTTAGAGTCCGCTGTCACACGGTGGGAAAATTTGGTTTGTCCGTTCACTGCGTCAATTACGCTGATGTCCAGACCTACATGCGCACGGCTGCCGTTGCGGCCGATACGTACCCCCAAGGGCGTGTTCGGAATTGCAACCCCCAGCGTGACACCGCCGCCACGTTTGTTGGGATCAAACTCTGTAATGGTGCCTTTGATGATGACTTCAGCGCCGACCATGCGGCCCGCCTGGGGGGCGGTCTCGCGGTTAACCACACCTGCAAGGCCCATTTCCTGTTCGCGTAACAGGTTCGAAAGGCCGGTGCGATCCAGAACAACAAAGCAACCCGTGCGAGTGAGTTCCGTTGCCAGTTGCGCCGCAAGACCGTCCCCAACGTTGTAACCCTCAAATGCCGCCATCTTGCCGGTGGCATAAAAGCCATAGATAGCAACTCGGGGTTTCAGGCTCGGGCAGGGTAAAGCTTCGAGCTGTGCTTGTACCTCTTCCGCGGTGGGCGGCTTGGGCTTACGTTTTTTTTTGGCGTCCGCATACGCTGCAAAGCAGGCCAAGCACAGTCCGATCAAAGCGAGAGTGATAAGTCGTGATGTTCGAGTCATGGATCTTGTCCAGAGTTCTTTTACTTAACCCATGGGTCACACCAGTTCGCAAAAGGGTTCAAAAATTTTTGTTACCCTTCTTTTATGAGGAAAAACGCATGAGATTATTTCGGACCACCGAGGGGGTCGCACGCCAGGAAGGCGCCGATCTTCACTTCCTCCCGCTCCCTAACGAAGGCCTGGATGCCGTTCTCGTCGAAGGTCGTTTGTTTGAGCTCACGGAGATGCCGGCTACTGAAATCAAGCCGCTGGCGGGTGAGCACATCTGGCTGCCGCTGCTGGATATCCCATCCCGCTTTGTGATCGCGGGTCTTAACTACCACGCTCATTGTGCAGAGATTGGTCGAACGCCCCCGGAAAAACTGGTTTTCGGGTCAGCGCCTGGCACCGCCATCCATTCCAGTCATCAACACGTGAAGATGCTGGGTGAGGAAGTTGATTACGAAGGGGAAATTGCGGTGATCATCGGTAAAGAAGCAAGCCAGGTGTCGCCAGACCAAGCCTGGGACTACGTCGCAGGCATCGCACCCATCAATGACGTATCAGCACGCGACGTGCAGGCTGAGGGAACTCTCGAGGCCGTGGGTAAGGCAAAAGGGTATCCCACCTACAAGCCAATGGGTCCGTGTTTCGCCACACCCGGCGAGTTTGCTGATCCCGATGACCTATCCATCAAAACCTGGGTGAACGGTGATCTGCGCCAGCAGGGACGGACAAGCGATATGATTTTTCCCGTGTCAGAAATTATCGCTACGGTGACCAAGCGACTGACGCTGCTGCCGGGAGATGTCATTTGTACAGGCACTCCCGGTGGGGTAGCGCACGGTGGCATGTACCCATACCTTGAGGATGGCGACGTCGTGCGCATCCAGGTTGCGGACATGCCTTATCTGGAGAACCAGTTCGTACGTGAGGCGTGAACACAAGCCTCACGCCTCAACCATCCTCACCCTCCACCGTGCGCGCTTTGGCTTCCAATTCCGCTTCCTTCTCCGCCGCACGTCGCGACAACATATCTTCCAGATATCTTATCTGCAGCTGTTCAAGGGCAGCGTTGGACTGATAGGTCGGGAAGACGTAATAGAGTTTGCCGTCCTGCAGGGGCAGTGCATCCAGTTCACGTTTGGCGATCAGTCGCTGCACAGCCGGATCGAATCGATGTTCAGCAAGGACCACAACGCCCTGCACACCCGGACCAAGTGGAAAGGGCTGGGCCTGAGCGAGGCTGGCCGCGTAGATCGCCGCCAGCAATAACAAAAGTTTCGTTCTCATCTTCGATCTCCTTCGATGTTGACGAGATCTCTGCCCGCCGTGGTGTTGGTACCTGTAATGTCGCCGGAGTTGTCTCCACAGATCACAACCGTGTTGCCACCTTGTGCATCGACATCAACATCCAGACACTTGAACATCTGCTCAAACCGCGTCAGCTGCTGATTGGTCTGGGCTCTTAAGCCCGTGACTGTGGGGCTGTCCATGTGACGGTAGTTCTGAGCGGTCTGCAGTCTGACATTGTTTCTTGCCTGCGCTTCCGCCTGGGCGCGCTCCTGCTCGAACCGCATCCGCATGTTGTAGATCCGCTGCAACATTTCCTTTTTCTGTTGCGCCTTGGCTTGCTGTTGGGCTGCTTTGCGTGCCGCAGCCTCTTGTTCAGCCGTGGGTTGAGCTTCCGCGTATGCCCCCGCAGCAACACTCAGAGTGAGCGCGGTGATAAAGATTTTGATCATTGTTTTCATGGTGCTCTCCGGTCCTCAAGTTCTGGGCTTAGCAGAAAGGGGGCTTACGCCCCCTTTTTGCCACTTGCGTGTTAACGCTTACTTCGTGATCGGCGCTGACATCGTGTCCGCAATGGAGTTGCCAGAGTCACCGCGCTGGCTGACGCCCGCCTGTGATTGCTGACCTACATCGCCTGATACGAAGGCAGAGGTGTTACCTACAGGAGCGTAGATGTTGCCCTTGCCGCCAGAGTCACGACCTGCTGTGTCGTTGCGCTGGTAGATGTCGCCACCGTTGGGGCCGTATACGTTGGCAATGTTCGTCGGCATCTGGTTGGTGTTGTTGTTCACCATCGCAGGTCCGAAGAATACGGTTTCTTCGTTACCGGCCTTGATGGAGGTCGGTCCGCCAACTACGCCCACTTCGTGACCGCGTGCTGAGCCCAGAACCGTCTGGTCAGCCTGGTGACCCGCGTGCTGATCCTGATACTTGTGGCTGCTCATCTGCGACTTAGCGAGCAGGAAGTCTACGTCGACATCGGTTGTCGTGGTGATGTCGTTGTCTTCATGTACATCGTTGTCTTCACGGTTGCTCCAGGAATAGTCATCGTCAGATGAATACCAGCTGTCGTTGTCTTCCTTGTGGATGTCTGTTTTGGTGACGTCGTTATCTTCCTGACGCGTGTAGGTCTTATGGATATCGTTGTCTTCCGTGTGAACCTTGCTCAGGCTCTTGGTCAAGCTGAAAGACGTGTCGTTGTCTTCACGTACGTCGATGTCTTTGCTGTAGCTGGATTCACGATTGAACGAATCTTCGATTGTGACCTTGTCGTCATCAGAAACCGATGAGCTCCAAGATCCGTAAGGGTTAGCTTGCGCGGTACCTACTACAAAAAGGCTGGCAAGGATCAGGGTGGGTGCAAATGCTTTTTTCATGATATTACTTTCTCCGAAATTAAGTTTGTTTAAGGGCGATTTCATAACTGCCTCGAGAATTGAGTAACGCCCTGATTCCAGACGGTTCAAAAAAAGTTTTAAAAAAGGAGAAAAAATTTGTACAAGCTCTGTTATCACGTCCCCCCATCTCACCTGGCCGCTACAAAATCCGCCGTTTTCGCTGCGGGGGCGGGTGCATACGGCGCATACGACCAATGCGCCTGGGAGGTATTGGGTACCGGACAATTCCAACCGCGCTCGGGCAGCACACCGTTTATCGGCGAAGCCGAGCGCTTGAGTACCATCGAGGAATACCGGGTGGAAATGATCTGTGTCGATGAGTCGATCGCAGACGCGGTGGCAGCACTCAAGTACGCCCACCCTTATGAACAACCGGCGATCTACGTGTGGCGACTGGAAGAGCTTTCTGAGCTCTTAGCCCCAGAAATCTCTTAGCCCTTCTTAGTACTAGATAAATAGAGCCCAGAAAAGCAAAACACCGCCTGCCCTGACGAACAGACGGTGTATTGGGTTTGGCATCTCAAAGTCGCGGTGTTTACACACCGCAGACTAGAAGATCATCAGCTGACAAGTCTCAGCGTCATCGGATACTGGTATTCACTGCCTTCATTAGCCTTAATCGCAGCAATAATGGTCAACACCAGCCATGCAATACCCACAATCGGCATCAACAACAGGCCGATCAGAACAAATGACAGAATGATGCAGATGATCATCGCTATGGTGACGGTTATTTGAAAGTTAAGTGCTTCCTTACCGTGCTGCTCCACCATTGGCATATCTTTTTTCATCTGCCAGATGATCAGCGGGCCGAGAATATTCCCAAAAGGTATGATGAACCCTGACAGCGCGGAAAGATGTGCCAACATAGACCATGTGCGTGCATCCTTGTCATCACTGTCGCTGCTACTGCTGGCCGCGGCGGGTGCCGGGGTAGGCTCAGCTGCAGCAGGGGCTTCGTTCTGTGTAGCGTTATTTTCTACACCTTCGTTTTCATTGTTTTCGCTCATTACTCCCCGCAATGTTGTTCCTGGCGAGGTTTGAGCATAACAACTCCGCAGAGCGACGTCAGCTAGGGCATTTGTACCTATTGCTAGCCGGTTTGCACGGCCATCACGTGTTTACGCAGGCTTTGTTCCGCCAATTCCGGTGTCGGAAACGGTCCGTGTTCCCCTTCGCGCGCATTAAAAAACCAGGCATCACCACGTTTGCGCACCCGGGTTTTAGTTTCCATACGGGTAATCGCATCAATCTGAGAGCCATCGCTCGTGCTGATGCTCAGGCGCACTTCACTCAACGTGCGCTCCACTACGTGCCGCTTGCCGTCCGCCTGGTATGAAACCCGCGCAAGCCCTGCTTCTTCATCCACATGTGCTACCAGACACAGTCGTCCGGCTTCAGCAAACAAACGTCCTTCCAGTCGCGATAATCCAGCCATAACCCATTCCCTTCGAGTTTTGTCAGTTCACACTCAGTGTATGAAGGCCATCACCCCAATTCTGCGACCTGGTTCACGGTTTTTTCCTCCGTATGCTCACTGTAAAAGAAGGTAAGATGACAACATTCTGGAAAGTGGAATCTGGAAATGGCCAAGGTCGGCATTATTTTCTTCAGCGGGTCCGGCACCACGGCAAAATTCGCCCAAGCGGTTGAAGCCGGTGCACAAGCTGCAGATGCAGAGTGTTTCACTCACCGGATCGAAGGCGGTGAAATTGATGGGGGCCGTTGGGCCAACGAGGCCGTTGTAGCCGAACTCGATGCCTGCGATGCCATTATTTTTGGTACACCCACTTATATGGGCGGTGTCTCCGCTCAGCTCAAAGCTTTTTTCGACGGCGTGGTGCCGCACTGGTACACCCAAAGCTGGAACGGCAAACTGGCCGCAGCGTTTACCGCCTCTGCCAAGATCAGCGGCGACAAATTTAACTGCCTTGTGGATATCATGACCTTTGCAATGCAAATGGGCATGGTCTGGGTCGGTACAGGTAGTGGTCCTTCGTTGGAATTGAACCCACACGGCTACTACATTGGGGTTGGCGCGAGTGCGATGAACGAAGACGACTGCAAACCCGAAGATCTGGCAGCCGCAACAGACCTGGGTCGTCGCGTCGCAACGCTGGCGGCAGGCTGAACGGAGCAAAACATGGTCAAAGTTGTCGACAACATTCCTGCGAACCTCACCGAGGATACAGCGGTCGCTTTACAGCTTTTCAACACCAGCCAGCCTGAGGAATTTCGCGTCACCGGCATTCTCGATCCCGACGCGATAGATCCCAGCGCGGTCAGTCGCCAGCTGCAACTCATTCTTTGCGGTGGCGACCGATGTGAGCAACACACATTTGTCATCGAAGGGCATGGGGCCGACAGATCCGCGCGGCTGTTGGAGTCTCCGCTCTTTCCCGAAGACCCTGCCCCGGAGCTGGATCCGCCTCCAGGTCCACGCGCTACGTGGCTTGATAATGTACTGGCGAAACACAAATTTACCGTCATCCTCTTCTACCGGGGTTTCTGGTGACCTCCCTGCCGCCACGAGTTGCGTGGCTACATTGATTCAGGGGTTGTTGACGAGATTCGGGCAGCCGGTGGCGAAGTTTACGCAGTGACCAGCGAGCCGCAAACGCTCGCCGATCGCGCTGTCCCCGGATGGGATCTCAACTTTGCAACCGTCGGCGATCCCCATCAGGAAATTGCACAGGTCTGTCGGGAACGGGGATGGCTAGACCTTTTCGTCAATCCCGATCCAACTTTCCTGCAACGGCATTCCCAGGTCCTGGATTTTATGCCCACCCACCCGAAAGGGTATTACCAGCCAGGGGTATTGGTGCTCACTCAGGATGGACGGGTAGCGTATCGCTGGCGCTCCATACCCAATCGACAAAACGCTGGCGGTGCCGCGGTCAGACCCACAGCACCTCACGTATGGAAAGCCGTGCAAACCGGCCTCGGTGCTGACACCGATGCCGAACTGGATACCAATCCGACCATGGACGCCCCGCGGGTTCAATGGCCGTTGTTTGTTTCCGTTCTGATCGCCAACGGCTGGTTCATTCGCGGCAAACCTTTTCCATTTATCGAAGGTGGGCCCACCCACATACAGCGAATTCGACGGGCCATGCTGCGTCTGATCGGTTTTATCCTGCTGTGGATAGCGGCATTCGTTTTTCTGCCAGCCCTGCCAGTGGCAATTGCCCTGGGTCTTTGGACGGCATGGATCGTGCCTCAGATCAAACACGTCCACGACCACTTTCAGAACATCCCCGCGTAAGTGGGAAGTTACAGGGTTTTGCGGTACTCACCCGGTGAGGTGCCTACTTCTGCCTTGAACGCGGCGTAAAACGTAGACTGCGAACGAAAGCCAACTTCCATACCTACTGACAGCAGAGACTGCTGAGGAGCGTCGCGCATGATCAGTTTGGCGGCTTCCACGCGCTCGCGACGTAAGTACTGCGAAAAACTGAGGCCCACGTGTTTGTTGAGCAACTCGCTCATCTGATGGCTGGTTAAGTTCAAAGCTTCACCCAGACCTGCCAGATTCAACGCCTCATCTGCATAGAGTTTCTGGTCCGCCATCAAGCGGCTCAACGCTTCAACCTGGGTATTGATCTCAACGCCGCTCAAGGTGGAGGCTGCATATTTGACCCGCGTCGCTTCAAACAGATCGTCGACAAAATCGGGGATGGCCACCAGCGCAAACAACACAAAAACGTAGGCAATGCCTATACCCTGGGAATAGACAAGGTAAAACACGCCCGACTCCATCCACGGCAGGGCGGCACCCACGACAAGGACCAGCGCCGCGGTTACCGATACCAGCAGCGAAAACATGAGCTCAAACCGATATTGCTTGCGAATTGAACGCAGCGAGAAGGCTAACCGCCCAAGCCACACGGAATACCCTGCACCCACAGCAAGCAGAATGGGCAGCGCTATCTCAAGCGGTAACACCAGGGGTAGCAGACACGGTGCCAGTGACAGCAGCAATAGGGGCGAAAAAGGTGCGGCTGGCATCACGACCGCCCGTCCGGAAAGGAAAAAAAGCGCGGGCGCAACAAATACAGCTGCCACATAGGACGTCTTGCTGAAGGCATCTTCCCCTTGGGTGAAGAAAAAGAGGTGCTCCACCTGCAGAAACGTCAGCACAAGCACAAAGAGTGCGCCCGCAAGCACTGAGAGCGGGGTTTTTACAAAGGCCGCAGAACGTAAATAGGCAATCAGAAGCACAGGCCCCGCCACTATCGAAAAACCGATGAGAAGCAGCGCGCCCTCATGCATTGTAAAACTCACCTATTGCGTGATTAGTCTCCACCGCCGGTAGCGCTGATCACGTCCTGCTCCAGGATACGCGCGCCGCGCATGATGTTGCCCAGCGCGTAGTTCCCCTCATGGCAGGCGTACTCATAAACCTTGTCACCACTTTGCCGCCAGACGTATTCACCCGTCCATGGCGCTTTCCACTGCGTTTCGTCCGTCACCGTAAAGCGGTACAGCACATCGCCGTTCTCCTGCTTGGTGAAGCGTTCTTCCAGTTGGGTGGTTTCTCCGCCGGACAAAAATCCTGCAGTTTTTGCGCTGAAGTTTCTGGTGTTTACCACCAGCGTATCCCCATCCCAATGCCCCACGGAATCGCCAAGCCAGGTCTCGTAATCGCTGCCCATATGCGCGTCCCGCATACGTACGATCCGAGCATCGTGAATCATCTCCATCATGATCATGACGTGATCTTCGGTCTGGACGATGCGCTTAAAGTTGTTATAAAGACTGGGAATCGACGGGGACGCACCGCTGAACGACATTAGACATCGTTCCGCCACATGGCGCTGCTCCATGTTGTCATAAGGTCCTTCGCCTTTGCCTTCTTCATCCAGCCACCACGCAACACCTTCGTTTTTACGACCGAACCCCGAGAAAAGTTTGGCCATACGCATTTGACCCTGAGGCGTCATTTCCGGCAGCCGACCGTTCTCCGGCTCCACGATGATCGAGGTACGGAACTTACCATCGACCGACATTGCATCTGTGCCATTGTCGATCCAGAACGCGTTGTAACCGCCCACGTTGCCAGCCGCACCGGGCGAGCCATCGCCACCAGACGGCGGGGCTTCGCGATCAGGATCACTGACCGCATTTGCAGCTGCCAGTGCAGTTGCTGCCTGGTCCTTCAGTGCCTCAGCTTTTTCAGGCGTGAGATAAAGGTTATTGCCAAACTCTTCCGGTCGCTGCAGCGGCGTGAGTGTGGCTGCGTCATAGGTACCTGACAGATCCGGTTTACCGGATTCGGTTCTTGGGATGTCCGCCCAGGACCAGATCGATATTGAGGAAACTGCTAAAAGTGCTACCAAGATCCGCATAAGGTTTCTCCCGTTCTTTATAGACATAGTGCTGCGAGGGCGCTCAGAAAGTCAAAGTCACCTTGAGCGCATCTTCGTCGCGCTCATGTGCCAACAACATCGCCTGGTCAATCTGTTCGAGCGAAAGCCTGTGACTGACCATCTTGGTGACATCGATCTGACCACGCGCAATCCAGTCGAGCGCCTTGTGGAAGGAACTCAAGTCTTCCTCAGCTTGTGCGCCCACAACCCCGTACATGGTGAGCTGCTTCATAAAAAACTTGTTGTAGCTGAAAGGTACGGGGGCAAAAGAATCTGGTAGGCCAAAAAACACCACGGTGGCAAAAGGTGCGGCTATGTCTATGGCCTGCAGAATGGTTTCCTTACGACCCACCGCTTCAATCACAATGTGGGCACCCTTACCTCCTGTGGAATCCATTACGGCTTCACGGACGGCATGTCCTTCATCGTCACCGTGTACCGCAATGTCGGCGCCGAAGACCGAAGACTGAGCAAGCCGGGCCGGTGACAAATCGCTGACAATGACATTCGCTGCACCGAGGTGTTTTGCCTGCCACGCAAAAAACTGTCCGGCTGAACCCTGACCAAGCACCGCGACAGTTTTGCCCACAAAGTCCATGTTGCCGCGACGGAGAGCGTAAATGGTGGTACCGAATTGCTGCGCCATGAGCAGGTCTTCGATCGAGCCGTCACACTTCGGCAACGGTAGGCACCAATGCCCCGGTAAGGTCTGGATATCTGCAAAGCACCGTTGGAATCCGTAGCCGGGGACGGTGAGGACCATATCGCCGACTTTTAAATGCTCATAGCGGGACTCGATGACTTCGCCGACCCCCTCGTGGCCCGGCCAGCCAGGCTCTGCGGGATAGGTCGGCTTACCCAGAGGCTCCATAAAAACCTGGTGTAAGTCCGATCCGCAGATCGCAGCCATATGATTCTTGACGACAACCTGCCCCTCTTCGGGTTCAAACAGCGGCACCGCCTCGCACACCATTTTGCCCGCTTCGACCAGGCGCCCTGCACGCATCTTATCCATCTTTCCCCTCCGTACGGATCAAGCGTTTTACCCAGAGATCTATAACCTACTTTGTGCCCGAGGGAAAGCCGTGCAATGGGCATGGGTTCACAGTTCATCGTGGGTCTACTGCCCTGCCTCTACTATTAGCCTCTACCAAAAAAGAGGCGTTGCTGGCACTCTACAGCGATAGTTTGAGGAAGAGATTTAAGGAAACCCCAGATGTCGCAAATATATCTGCAGAGCTCGGACGAAGAACGCAAGAGTCTCATTCAACGGACCCGCAGCGGCGATATGACCGTATCGAACAAGGACGTTGCAGAAGCCTTCAAGATAGACCCGAACTACGACCCGTACGGCGTGGACTTGGACAAACTGGATCCATCGCATCCCGCGCTTTTCTTAAACGATACCTTCTGGCCACACTTCGAACGCCTGCGCGCAGAAGACCCGGTGCACTACCACGAAGAGAGCATGTTCGGCCCCTACTGGTCAGTCACCAAGTACGACGACATCATGTATGTCGATACCCACCACGATCTCTTCTCATCGCATCAGAAAAAGGGTGGCATCGCGCTGGGCGGCGTGCCGGATCGCGAAGACGAGTACACGTTGCCGATGTTTATTCAGGAAGACCCACCCAAGCACGATAAACAACGTATGGTGGTCTCCCCCCTGTTTACCCCTAAAAGCATCGCCGAGTTGGAGCCCCTGATTCGCGAACGAGCGGGACATATCCTCGACAATCTGCCACGAAACGAAGAGTTTAACTGGGTGCGCCATGTCTCAGTGGAATTGACCGCACAGATGCTCGCAACCCTCTTTGATGTACCACAGGAAGATCGACTGAAGCTGATCGAATGGTCAGATACCATCCAGAACCTCGGCGACCCGGACGCATTCGAATCTCCCGAAGAAGGTTTCAAAGTGCTGTTTGAGTGCCTCGCGTACTTTCAGGAGTACTACGAAGCGCGTAAAAAAGAACCACCCAAGTTCGACCTGATCTCGATGCTTGCGCATGATCCATCAACCAACAACATGGATCCGCAGGAGCTTCTGGGCAACATCATGCTGCTGATCGTCGGCGGCAACGACACCACCCGCAACTCGATCTCCGGCGGTGTGCTCGCGCTCAACGAAAATCCGGATCAGTACGAGAAGCTGCTGCAGAATCCCGGACTGATTCCCAAAATGGTGCCCGAGATTGTCCGCTGGCAGTCGCCTGTTGCGCACATGGCGCGCACAGCAACTCAAGACACGGAACTTGGCGGTAAACAGATCAAGAAAAACGACCGTGTGGTGATGTGGTACATCTCGGGTAACCGCGATGAAGACGCTATCGAAAACGCCAACGAATTTATCATCGATCGGCACAACCCGCGCCAACACACAGCCTTCGGTTACGGCATCCACCGCTGTGTTGGCAATCGGCTGGCCGAAATGCAGCTGCGCGTGATGTGGGAGGAGATCATGAAACGTTTCCCGAAGGTTGAGGTTACGGGCGAACCGCTGGGTCTCGCGTCTAGCTTCATTCATGGCATCCGCGAACTCCCGGTGACCATCCGCGACTGAGGCTGATCGAGGGTCCTAGCCCGACACGGACAAGCCCGACCCGGATATGACGCTGCAAGGCTATCTAAAGCACCGTCGTCTTTTTGAAGTCGGGTTCGGCCTGGCCGTGGGTGTTCTGATATCCACGGTGAACGCGACGACCATCGTTCTGGAAGCCGTACGGAACAACGTCACCATCGATCCACTTTACCCCTGGATACAGGAGTGGACCTCCACTTTGATTGTCCTCCTGCTGGTACCAGGGGTGGTGATCTTCTGTCGAAAAGTAAAACCAAGTTGGTCAGCCCTTGGCCACACCATCTCCTGGCATACACTTGGCTTCCTTATCTTCGCCAGCTTGCATCTGATCCTGATGGGAAGCTTACGCACTCTGGTGTGGGGCGCGGTAGATCCATCCCATGTCGATACTCCGCAGCCCTGGCTTCTGGAATTCATCTATGAGGCGCGCAAAGACGTACTGGTTTACCTCTTTATCATCGCCTGCACCTATACGTACGAGTTCATCCTCAATCGTTTGCAAGGTGAGGCTAACTTTGTGGCCGAAGGGGTATCCAGACAAACACCGACAGCACCTGCTGCGCCCGAATCTCAATTTCTGGTGAAGATGCTGCAGCAGGAGTACCTGGTGAGAGTCACAGAAATCGACTGGATTCAATCCGCCCGCAACTACGTTCTCCTGCACTGTTATGAGGAGGGCCACCCGCGTGCCTACCCTATGCGTTCGACGATGCAGGGAGTGCTGGAACGACTTGACCCAGAACTCTTCTGCCGCAGTCACCGCACTGCGATCGTTAATCTGACCGCCATCCAGAGCATTGAGCGTGACGGCGATGAACACACACTCGTTCTGACGGGTGACCAGCGGGTACCCTTGAGTAAAACCTTTGAAAGCGACCTCAAAACCCGACTTTCGTCCCTTGATTAAGCAATTTCGTCCCAAAGTTCATCCCCAGGGCACCCAAATGCCCCTTGCCAACGACATTTACGTAGGCTCAACTGCAAAAGTGCATCGGGATTCCACATGATCAATCGACACGCAAAACAACGGCACAATCCTTTTATCACCGCTGTGCTGGTGACTTTGGCGCTCATGGCGACAACACCCGCGACTGGCTGGGACTATTACGGCAACACGGAAGGGGGCACCAAATTCAGTACACTGGACCAAATCACCCCCGCAAACGTTCAGTCCCTTGAGCGGGCCTGGGAGTACAGAACCGGATTAGCGGATCTCGGTCGCAGCCCTACGTTTCAAGCGACCCCGGTGTTCTGGAATGGCAACCTCTACTTCAATTCGGCGTATGGACAAGCCCACGCAGTGGACGCTGTCACGGGCGAAGAAGTCTGGCGCTTTGATGCGCAGTTTCCGGCCGACGGCCGCTATGACGAAAGCGCCGCTCGCGGCGTCACGCTCTGGCATGGGCAGGAACACGACCAAGAAGGTGGCGCATGCGCCCATCGTGTGCTGTTTGGCAATCTCAGGGGTGAGTTTTATGCGCTGGATGCACTTACCGGCAAGCCCTGCCAGGAATTTGGCAACGCTGGCAAGCTGGACTTAACCCAAGGGGTCGGTCCTGTTCAGGCCGGTTCTTATACCATCACTTCGCCACCCGCATTGATTGGTGACACGCTCTACATCGGCTCCGCGATTGGTGACAATCGCAGGGTTGAAAGCGAACACGGCATTATTCGGGCCATCGATGTGCGGTCCGGGACGATACGTTGGACATGGGATCCGATTCCGCGACAACCCAACGACCCAGCATACGGAACGTGGGCCGGGGACAGCGCCCGCATCAGCGGCGGTGCTAACGCCTGGGCACCCCTTTCTGCAGATTCTGAGTTGAACATGGTGTTTGTCCCCACTTCGGCGCCCTCGCCGGACTTTTACGGCGGACATCGAGCAGGCAACAACGAGTATTCCAATTCACTGGTTGCGTTGGATGCGGCAACGGGCGCCGTACGTTGGCACCAACAGCTGGTTCATCACGACGTGTGGGATTACGACACCCCTGCACAACCCGTACTTGTGGACGTTGATCTCGGCAAGGGTCCAGTGCCAGCCGTGGTCCAGGTCACCAAGACGGGCATGATCTACGTCTTCGACCGTCGCACAGGCAACCCGCTCATACCGGTAGAGGAGCGACCGGTGCCGCAAAACGGCGTACCGGGGGAACACCTTTCGCCAACTCAGCCTTTCTCCACCCTGCCACCTCTAGTCAGCCATGCGCCCCTGACCGCGGAGGATGCCTTCGGCATCATCTATTTCGACAAACGCGACTGCCGCCGACGTATTGAACGCTACCGTACGGAAGGCATCTTTACGCCACCAAGCCTGGAAGGGACATTGATGGCACCCGGCTATGCTGGCGGTGTTAACTGGGGCGGTGTCGCTGTGGACGCCGAGCGCGGTCTGGCTGTGAGTTTTGCCAACACGCTGCCCGCGATCGTGCGCCTCGTGCCACGCGACCAGTTTGATCCCGCCAACCGACCCGAACCGGACATGGGCTACTCGCGTATGTCAGGGACGCCATACATCATGCAGCGCGATATTTTCACGTCATTCCTGGGCTTACCGTGCACCAAGCCGCCGTGGGGAAAGGTGGTGGCGATGGATCTCAAAAACCGGGATATCGCCTGGGAAGCCCCCATCGGCACAAGCCGCGATCTCGCACCGGGTCCCGTCCCCGATTTCAACTGGGGTATGCCGGGCATGGGCGGCGTTCTCTTGACCAAACCAGGTCTGGTTTTTGTGGGTGCAGTCGCAGAACACCGCTTTCGGGCGCTGGATCTGGAAAGCGGCACCGTGCTGTGGACAGCAGAACTACCCTGGGCGGGTATGGCCGCACCCATGACCTACAGCGTCGATGGGAAACAGTACGTTGTCATCGCTGCTGGCGGGCATTCGCAGGTATCGCCTGAAACAGGCGATGCGCTGGTGGCGTTCGCCCTGCCGGATTGATGCTGGATCTGTGGCGCTAGAACTCCATCGGACTCTGCAGGTGATTCGCGAGGATCCAGTCACGTCGCTCTATAAGCGCAGGATCGCAAGCACCGAAGGCGGCGCCCGCCATGTCATAAGATCTCTTAAGATAGCTCGGTGTTGGCGATAACTCTTCAGGCAGGGTCTTGAAGATCTGTGAAAAATAGACCCAGTAGATGTCGAGCGCACTGAGGCGCTGCCCTGCCAGATAGCGCTCATCCGCGGCTGCGGCGTATTCGGTAAATCCTGCCATGGTCTCCTGGACCTTGGCCAACGCGGTCTCCCGAGCCTCTTCGGAGTAACCATAGTCGCCATACATGGGGTTACGTTCCGCTTCCTTGGCCGCGCGCTCTGGTCCACCCAGCCCGAGCATCACGATGCGCATATTCCAGATAACGCCATTTTCACCGATCAGTTCATTCGTCCATCCGATCATTTCCCTGCGCGCAGACAGGTCATCCGGAAGCAGCGATGGTCCTGTGCCCAGCCGTTCCGCCAGATTCAATATTTCCAGCCAGCCAATGCGCGGCGCTTCATCGTTGTAGACAGCAACCGGGGCATTTCTATGCCGTGTCCACGCCACCAAGGCTTCATTGCGACCGCCGCCTTGCTGACGTACCGGAACATAGGAGACACCATGGTGATCGAACACCGCCTTGGCCGACATCGAATAAGGCGCGGGTACGTCCGCCGTCAGGGCCAGTCTTAACCCCGCCATACCCTGAGCTTCTTCAGGACTAATATATTCCACGCTTCCTCCTATCGCTGCGTTGTCTTGGGTTCTTTTATGTCAGTTGAATCCTGGTAGGTCTTACCCTCTGCATGCACCATGGCAATAATGACACGGGTTTTTACACTGAACTCTGCACCCAGGCCCACGCAGTCCTGAAAGGTCCAGACCTCGCGACTTCTTATTCGTTCTACTATCTTAGGATTCATCCGGCTAACATAAAATTTTTACGCATCGTAGCCCATGATTGACTTCACCACGATCAAAAATATGGCAAGCGCGTATCCCGGCACCGAGGAAAGTACCTCCTACGGCACGCCTGCCATCAAGGTGGGTAAAAAGCTGATCCTCCGTCTGCACCAGAAGGAGGACGCCATTGTCCTCATGTTGGAAAGTGTGGAAGAACAACAGTCCCTGATCGCCGCAGACCCTATGAGCTTTTTCATCACCGACCACTACGATGGTTATGCTGCGGTCCTTGTCCGTCCCACCGTCGAGATCGAGCGTTTGCAGCCGTTGATCGAGGCAGCGTGGCGACGTCTTGCCAAAAAGAGCGATATCGCTGAATACGATCAGACCTAGTTTGCCGGGTTGCACGCTGGATGCGCGTTTGCGATTGAGGACTAAACTTCCAGAAAGGGTAACCCTCTCGGAAGCTATTCCATTTTCCAGACATGGCGGTCGCAGCAGCACAACTCAACCAGGCGGTCACGCATCACCAGCGCGGTGATCTGGCGCGCGCAAGTTCACTGTACCGTTCGGTACTGGCACAGGAACCTCAAAATGCGGATGCCTTACACCTCTTGGGCGTCGTCGCGAAGCAAACGCGTCAATTTGACCAGGCCGCCCAGCTGATAGAGGCGGCTACCCAGTTCAATCCTGACAACCCGGACTACCACAATAATCTGGCAGAGGTGTACCGAGCACAGTTCCGCTATCCAGCTGCACTGGCAAGCTACAACAAAGCCACAGCGTTGCTGGGCGAAGCCACGGCGCCGCTCCTTTACAATCTGGGCGGCGCCTATCAGGAGATGGGTGATCACGAAAGTGCAATTGCTTGTTTTTCCGACGCGCTGACAAAACAGCCCAAACAGGCCAGGTTCCACTTTCGTCGCGCCTACTCCTATTTAACGCTGGATGATCACACCCGCGGTTGGAGAGACTACGAGTGGCACTTCGAAGCCCTGACAGGCGCGCACTATATTCAAAATCCATTCATTCAAAATCCATTCCAACCTGCCGAGCCCCTGCCGCGTCCCAGCGAGCTGCCATCCGGGCACAGCTGGGCAGGCAGCCGCGTGCTGTTGCAACACAATCAGGGACTCGGCGACGAGCTCTGTCTGTTGCGCTTCTTACCAAACTTCCAGCGCCTGGGTGTTGAGGTCGTCTACTCTGCGCCTGACAAGCTGGTGCCCCTGCTGCAATCTAAGCCAGAGGTAAATTTATGGGATGGCGTCGACGACCGATTCGACCACGTGTTTTGTCTGTCGGAACTACCATACTTGTCCGGCATGCAGACAGGTGATCCGCTGCCTGCGCCATTACAACTGCGCGCTGAAGCAGGACTGGAAGCGCACTACCGGGCTCTTCTGAGTGAGCTACCGAGACCATGGATCGGTGTTACCTGGCGAGCAGGTACACCTGCCAACCTCCAGGGACAGTTCAAGGAAGTACCATTTGCCCCGCTCCTTGCTGCTATGGCGAAGTCAGGGATAACGTCGGCAGGAACGGTGGTTTTGCTGCAACGTGACGCCCAGACGGACGAGATTCAACAGCTGACGTCCGCCGGAGGGAACATCGTTGATATGAACCAGGATTGTGATGATCCATCCAAAGCTGCCGCGATCATGGCATTGCTCGATGACTATGTCGCGGTCTGCAATACCAACGTGCATCTGCGCACGAGCCTGGGACTACCCAGCCACGTGCTGACCACATGTGCCCCTATAGACTATCGGTGGCCTCACCACTCATTGGGTTCCCCATGGTTTCCAGGCTGCAAAGCGTATCGCCAGTCAACCGACGGTACCTGGGTTGCCGCCCTTGATGAATTGACCCTAGCTCTGACAACATAACCCTCAGCATTATTAAGGGGAGAGCCGAGTGGGCAAAATCATTACGGCGGTTGTGGCCGTCTACGTGCTGACCGCAATCGCGATCTATACCATGTCCTGCCCTTGCGAGCGCACGCCTGGACTGTGGTTAACCGGGCATGAGGTCGATCAGCCACAGGCAGACTGGGGGTTTATCAACGATGTCGGTTTATGCGAACTGGAAGTCCGTTCCTGGCGACCGCACTCTATTACCCTGAACTGTATGTCTGCTGATGGAGAACTTTTCATCAGCTGTTCCCAGTGCGATGGAAAATACTGGTCAGGCGTCGCCCTGGACAATCCAGCAGCAACACTGAGGGCAGAGGGTCGGCTCTATCCAGTGACGCTCACCCGCCTGACAGCCGCAAACCAACTGGATAAAGCCTGGCTCGCCCGCATCACCAAGCTGAAACGGCCGCTGGATTCGCCGCGCCCGGATCACTGGTGGTCTTTTCAACTGAGTTCCCGTAGTCCCTGAGCAAACTACTTAAGCTGCATGAGATCGAGGTCCACAATCGCGCCGTTAAAATCATAGGCGTGCATACGGGCCAGCTGGGCCTCTTTCATGTAACACTCAGTCACCTGGATATCCGAGTTTTCTGTTTCACCCAGTCCACCGGTACAGGCGACGCGCTGCCACCCCTGGCCTTCCATGTGATCTATATAGCGCTTGGCGGTCTTCCAGAATTCCCCCGACCCATGGTACAGCTTCGTGTAAGCCACGCTCTCCAGACCCTCTGCTTCTCGCGGGCTACCAAAGTCGCACGCATCGCCGCCGTCGAGAACAAGGCCCGCATCAATCAGCTGCTGCGCGATTGGCGCATCCTGTTCTTCACAAGGGTGCGCACAGGCACCCAGCAACACCGCAAAACTCAATCCAATCAAAGCTCTCATATTGTTTCCTAGTCTGTAGTCTCTAGTAAGTCACCGTCGTGCCGGTGCCACCGTAAGGGTTGGCGATCCAGACCCCACCTGACCCATTCGGCTCTTCCCAACCACGGGCGCCAGGTTTGTTCCACTCAAACTTGCCCCGCGCGTTTTGTGCGGCCTGCAGAAAGTTGATCAACGGCGGTCCACCCATTTGACCGGCATTGCCTTGGGCATCCAGCCAGTATTGGCCAGGCATGATCGGACCCTGCGCAAGTTGTTGAAGGTACAGGGCCTCATTCATGGCCAGATTGCGGCCATTGATAAATATGCCTGTATTGCCGTTTGACGCATTCGGCGGCAGCGGCGCCGCTGGGATACCAGCCGCGACAAATCCGGCGGTGGGCATACCCCAAACACCCCATGCCCCACACTTGGTGTCGTACCAGTAAGCGCCAGGCTGAATCTGCACGCCACTACGCGCCAGCTGTTGCAGATCTTGCGGGCTTAACGGACGTCCGTTCACTGTGATCTGCGCCTGCCCGCCAGCTTGCGGATATGAGGGCTGACCAGATTGAGGGTAGCCCTGTTGTGGGTAGCCCTCTTGTGGGTTGCGTTGGGGTTGCTGCTGCGGATACTGGTTTTGGGGGTACTGATTCTGCGGATATTGGTTTTGCGGATACTGGTTCTGAGGGTACTGATTCTGCGGATAGGTTTGTTGACCTGTCTGCGGATATTGCCCGCCAAATTCCTGCTCAAACGCCTGCGCTCGGGCTTCAGCTTGCGCCACCAGGCTGGGGTCAGGTTTGCCTTGTTTCAGGCTGACATAGTCACCGTCATCAAAGGCCATGTTCAAAGCACCGGCGAAAAGTTGCGCACGGAAGGGATAAACCTCGCCATCTCCCTCTCTCAGCTCTCCCTGCAGCTCATTGCCCTGCTGGCGGGCTACAATCTTGGCAGGATAACCATCCAACGTGAGCGTGCCTGTCACCGCACCGCTGGCATCCTGGTTGAGGGTAAGTGTTACCAACCCATCGTCTTCAGAGTAGTGATAGTAGTCACCGCCATAAGTCTGCGCGTGAGCACTACCGCATAAAAAGCCGCACAAGCAGGCGGCAGCTGCAATCAGAAGTGATTTTGTGTAGGTCATCTTCGATCTCCCTTCTTAAAGTAATTGAACGCCATGTAATGGTCGTAAGGTGATGGATATCTTGTTTGGCATGCATATCTAAGTGACGTCGTAGACTGGCTGATTGGCACAACCGCCACCACAGCCAATTTTGTTTACATCAAAAGTTTCGCCACCGTTTGCTACGGTCGTATAACGCAGCCCGTCGGCGAGCTTGAGGGTTTCATCCAGAACAAATAGTTGCGGCAGATGGCTCGGTTTCAGAGGGTCCAATTCCTCCGCTTCACAGCTCAAACGCCAGACCCTTTTGACAGCATCCTGAACATCTCCACCCATATACTCCGCAGGCGTGTGATGGAGAAAGTGGCCCAGCGCTTCATTACAGAAAGCCTCGTACGCCGCGGTGACAAGAATGAACTGATGCCAGGCTTCATCTACCGCCCGCGAGGGCATTGCCAGAGATCGGTTGCCCGCATTCTGACAAAGTCGCAGATAGGTCCTTAAGCCCTCCTCCACCTTGCGCAGATCATCGTCCTCAAGATGTGGGTACACCTCTTTGACCCCTGAGCGGATGGTTGACGGGAACTCATATCCTTCCAGGAACGCCTGCCGTTTTGCTTTAGCTTTCCCTATCCGGACAAACATGACGACCAGAACAATCGTCATAAGAACTCCGGCTGTGATCGCGACTTCCATTTCAAACACCTCATTTCGTTTATGCGAAAACTTGTGCGTATTTGTACTGCAATCGAAGCATCCCGGCTGTCATATGGATATGTGACAGCCCATCGAGCCGTTCCCTTTATGGTTATCAGCACCACAACTTATGACCTCTACAAAAAGGAACGAGCAATGGCAATACAATTCAGAAATCTGCTGGGCGTCGTATTTGCGGTCTTCGGACTCAGCGCCTGCGCAACTCAACCGTGGGCGATCGGCGGATCGCTTGGCTATTTCGATGCTGATCTGAAAGGCAGCGCTTTTTCCGGGAGCGTTGATGATCGTGATCTTCTATACGCGCTACACGCCCGTCTGGACCCAGGCCAGGAGCACAAGATCGTCTGGGAGGTAGAAGCATCTACCGGTGGTGAAATCAGTTTCGATGGTGAGTACGAGGGCTTCAGCGACCGCGGCAAGATCGAGCCAGACCTCTATAGCGTTAGGCTTGGCTACGACGTTCCGGTCGGTAACAAGTTCACAGTTGGTGGACGCATCGGTGCAACTTATGCTGACGTTGACGAAGCAGAAGTGTTTGACGGCTTCCCCGAGCGCAGCAGTGCGTCAGACGTTGATCCAACCGTTGGTGTCCTGGTCAACTATCGCATCAACGACAAATGGTCAGTTGGCGCAAGCCTCGATCGTCACTTCGATGTCGGTGAGGAAAACGAAACCGGCGAGGGTGATATGGACGTGCTCGCGCTGCGTCTGGAACGACGCTTTGGGGGCTAGTACCTGCCTCTATGAGGCGTTCTCAGTCGCGCATCAAGCCAAGCTTGCGCGCTTCAAAGAGCGCCTCCGCCCTGGAGTTGACGGCAAGCTTGGTGTAGATCCGCATCGTGTATGTGCCCACCGTACTGACACTCACATCCAACATTTCGGCCACCTCTTTGTAGCTCAAACCTTTGGCCGCCAGTTGCAGAACCTCAAGCTCGCGCTCCGACAGCGGGTTTTCAACCTGTTCTGGTTCACCACCTTGAAAATGTTTCACAAGATGGGTCGCAATCGCCGGGGAGATGGGCGATTGTCCTGCGAGCACAGCCCGCAGCGCCTGTTCTATCTGCGTGCCTGTGTCGTCTTTTAAGAGATAGCCGCGCGCCCCGGCTCCAATGGCTTTGACAACGCGTTGTTCATCACCAAAAACCGAGATAACCAGAATCGGACAATCGGGCCGCTTGTCGGTATAGGTATGGATCAGATCAAAACTCTCTCCATCAGGGAGCTGCAGATCTACCAGCAGTATGTCCGGATGCGATGTCTCAAGAATCGCGTGCGCATCCGCAAGATTTGCTGCTGCAGCGACCACCGAAAAATCCTCCGCCGCTTCAATCTTTTCGATCAATCGTTCCTGAGTGATCAGATCATCTTCGAGTACAAACACTGTGGGCATATTTTCTCCTTACACCCAATTATGGTGCATTCTCAGCATGTACCCTGTCGTATGAATTCTCGACACTCATTCCTCTACGTTCGCTGCCGCCATCTGTTCGCTATGCGACTCAGCCAGGTGCATCTCTGTGCTCACAGAGGTGCCCGTACTGTCCGACTGCACATGCATCTCCCCACCCATTTCCTGCGCCCGGATGCGCATATTGTTCATCCCACGACCAAACGTAAGATCAGGCTCGTTGTCTAAATTGGAAAAACCCTTGCCGTCGTCGTGTACCGCAATGCGGTAGGCGTGAGCCACCCCTTCAATGGGTTGTACTGTAATACTGATCACCTGAGGATCGGCATGTTTTACCGCATTGGTGATGCCTTCCTGCAGAAAACGCAGGCACGCAAGCGCAGCCTTTGGGCCAATTTCGCTGTTCATGTCATCACCAAGATCCCAACTTGCATGAATGCCCGCCTGCTCAAGCATCGGTGTGGTGCGATAGCGAAATCCGGCCAGCAACTTCTCCAGAGTACTGTCGTCGGGCGCCAGGGAATCGATGATCAAACGCAGATCCTGCAGCGCAAAACTCAGCGCCGAACTCAGGTCAGCAGGTTGGGCACCCTTCTCCGCCAGGGCCAACGCGTGGATCAGCTGTCCACCCAGCCCGTCATGCATATCCCGCATAATACGAGCACGCTCTTCCGCCAGAACCCTTTTGCCCTCTTCTTCGTTCAGCTTTGCATAACTTTCTTCCAACTCATGCGCTTTCTCATCAACCCGCCGCTCCAGATCGTCGTTCAACTCTTCCACTTCGCGCATGCTTGTCGCAAAACGGCGCAACAACAGGTAACCAAACACGCAGGCTGAAACTGTGGATGAGTACTGCATGTAGTACTGGAAACCAGCCGTGGACAGCTCCATTTGAAACAAGAGATCTCGAGTGGAGACGACATATCCCGCAACGCCGTTAACCGCCAGTAACAGCGCTTCGAAGTTGCGCAGCCGCTTGACATTCCAGAGTAAAAAGCCAATGGCATACAAAGTAACCACCGCAGTGACGATGGCCCATAGGTTCATTGCAAAGTAGTAGTTACTGAAATCCGCGAGGGCTGCGTAAGCCATGTATGCAGCAGCGGCCACGAGTATCAGGCCCATCACAATCTCTGTTCGGGGCCTCACTACACCGAAGTAGCGGTGGTAAAAAATAAGTGAAGTCAGCGCCATAAAAACGGTCAGGCGTCCCAACAAAGACCACACCTCAGCAGTAACGGGTGCCTGGGCGATCATAAACCAGGTGGAATGGCAGGCGAAAAGCGCTGTCGTTGCGGCATACCAACCATAGGATGTGTGGCTGGGGCTTAACATCCACAAAATGCCGATGGCTGCCGTCAGCAGCAATATAATCACTAACGCAATAATGGGCGCAAAAACACGCTGATTCCGATGCGATTCGTAAATGACGGACAGCTCTGCAAACGGACCCACAAATACAGGGTATGCATCAAAAAACGGTGTTTCCCGAACAGAATTTATGTAGATCCTGTTCCCAGCCGCCTCGAGTTGTGTTCTGGAGACCGGGTAGAGTCGCGGGACCCGATTGATGTACAGCGGTCTTGTCATCGGTGCCGGTTGCGCGATGAGGTCATCCCCAACGTATATACGGTAGTTCGCGAACATCACCGGGATGAAAATCGACAGCTGTTCACTCTGCGATTGTGGTGCTTCGAACACCTGCCATACGCTGATCAAAGACCCATCAGTTGGCGCTTCCCTTGCGTCGAATTGACTCACGGGCTTCCAATTCGAGCCCGGCGGCTTTGCAGATTGGGAGAACTGGTAACTTGTGCTGGTGCTGGCGTACCCAAGGCTCGGAATTAACGGGTCGTCGAAAAAAAGCAGTACGGCCAGAAGCCAGGGACTTGCGAAGACCACAATGCCATAGAGCGCCCACAAAGGCAGTTTTAACGGCGCGGAAAAATGCTCAGCCGCAACCTGCATGGGTTAGGCCGTAGCTGCCTTCAATACGGACAGATATCCATGGGGTGTTTTAACATCAACATATCCGCCTTTCTCAACCAGGTGTTTGTGTAACGCCTTGAGTCGATAGATAGGCACAGACGCGAAAAGGTGATGCTCAATGTGATAGTTCACCTGGTGAGGACAGAAGATCAGCCGCACCAGCGGATTTGCTATCGTCGTACGGGTGTTGAGAAACGGGTCTTGCGCATTCAACTGAGGTACTGCGGCGTGCTCGGCAATCTGGCGTATGCGGACAATAGCCGGATACACAAACACGTATGAAAAGAGCCAGAGCAGATAAAGCCACGGGTGCCCCGCCAGGGCCATAATCACAACCATGGCAAGGTTCAGGGTCAAGCCGCGCAGCAGCGCGGAGCGGGTTTCCGCATCCTGAGAGCCAAGCTTGAACAATCGCCCATACGTACTCCGCAGGTTTCGCCAACCCGTTTGACCAGTTAGATCGCGTTTTAGTTTGCGGCGCAGGCGCTCTCGCGTGATCGGATAATCCGCGTAGTTGGCAAGGTCAGGGTCCGAGGGTTGACCCACTGCTCGGTGATGCTCCAGATGCTCACGCATGTACGCTTTGCCGTTGGTGTAGTCCAAGGGCGCGGTCAGCCAGGTGCCAACAAAATCATTGAGACGCTGAGTATTAAACAGAGTTCGGTGGCCAGCTTCGTGGGTCAGAACAAAGAAGCCAAGTTGTCGACCGCCTAACAAAATTGCCCCCACCAACAACGTGAAAGGATTTGTCCACACCGCAACCACCGCAAAAATGGCGACCGTCAAACTCCACTGACACAAGATCAGCCACGCACCCCGCAAATCACTCTTTCTGGTAAAGCGATCCAGGGCATCTCGATCGATGGCGACAGTCATATCCGCGCCTTACTGCTGAGCAGAAGCTTCCTTGGCCTGCATTTTGGCTCTGAGTTCTTCCTGGCTGGGACGTTTCCGGCCATCACCGGAGACCACATCCATCACCGCCGTTTTCTTGTGGTCGGTAAGATCCAGGTCTTCGAGCTCGATCTCGCGGGCGAGTACGGCCCGCTTCCACTCCTGATGCTCCGCTTCCCTGGCGTGAAACTCGGGCATGACCTCGTTTGCAAAAAGCTTCAGCGAATCGCAGATATCCTCATGACTCGTCTTACCAGATTGATTCAGGAGAATAATCTGATCAATTCCAGACGCCTCAAACTCTCTCAGTTTCCTGGCGATTGTATCCGGCGAGCCGATCAAACCGGTGTCAAAGGTCTTCTGCGCTTTTTCGCTGTTCCGCCAGGTCTGATACTCATTCCACAGATCGACCGTACCGGGGGCATAGCTGTGCGTGCCGTTGTACTCCAGACAGAAGACAAAAAACGTCCAACCTTCTGCTTTGGCGCGTGCTTCCTCGTCGGTTTCAGCACACATAAAACCGGAGACAATCGCGATGTTCGGATTCATCTCGTAGTCGGCCAGTTTTTCAACCTCATCGCTGGAGATGATGTTGTAGTACTTGTGCACCCACGCTTGCGCACCTTCAGGGGTGGCAAACTGGAAGCCCAGCGCGCCTATACCTCGCTTCGCCGCGTACATGATGGTATTCAGATTTGAACACGCGACCCAAAGCGGAGGATGGGGCTTCTGCAACGGCTTTGGTAGTACGTTGCGGTTTGGCCACTGCCAGTACTGTCCTTCGAAACCATAATCTTCGCTCGTAAAACAAGGCAGCATCGCGCGTAACCCTTCCTCATACATATCACGCTTTTCGCGCACACGAGCGCCGAAAGGGTGCAACTCAGCAGGTCCAGCGCCCTCACCTGTACCCAGCTCCACACGCCCGTTAGACAGGAGGTCCAGATTGGCTACCTGCTCTGCTATGCGGATGGGGTGGTTTGTGGTCAGTTGGAAGACACCATGGCCAAGGCGGATATTTTTCGTTCGCTGACTTGCCGCCGCCAGGAATGCCGTCGGCGACGAGCCGTGTGAATACTCTTCCAGAAAATGATGTTCAACTTGCCAGGCATAGTCGTAGCCGCATTGGTCGGCTATTTCTATCTGGGTCAAAGCGTTCTGAAAATGCTCGTATTCGCTAAATTCTGTCCACGGTCGCGGAATCTGATGTTCATAGAACACGCCAAATTTCATAGTGTCCCCTCCTGTTTTCCCAAACCTTCACCTTACACCTCAGTTGCCTCGTTAAGCAATTATGGCCAATATCCGCTGCATGCTTAACGAACCTGTCGTCCAAGTTGCCTACTTTGTCGCTGACGCCGCAGAAGCCGCGGCGGAGATGGCCGCAACCCACGGAGCAGGCCCCTTTGTGCTGGTCCCGCGGATAGAACTCAATTGGGGCGAGGTTCGTGGTGAAAAGCACAACTTTCTGCACACCAGCGCTTACGGACAGTGGCACAACGTGATGGTCGAATTTGTGCAACAGGATGAGGAAGGACCGTCACCCTTTCGTGAAATGTACGCACCGGGTGAGTACGGTTTGCATCACATGGCTATGATGGTGGCGTCACTTTCCGACACGTACGCTTTTTGCCGAGACCGGGACATTGAGATTGCTGCCAGAGCTGAGACCAGAACAGGTACAGAATTTGCTTTCGTCGACCGGGTAACCGATCTGGGCCACATGATAGAAATTTACGAGAGAAGTGATGCCCTCACCGGCTTCTACTCGATGATAAAAAATCTCGCACACGATTGGGATGGCACTGATCCCGTGCGAGGATTGCCTGACTAGAAAAACTTCATTTAGGACCCACCTATGAAAATCCTGAAAATCCTCATCGCCATTGTTGTCGTGTTACTAATCGTGTTTGCTGTCCTGGCACCAATCGGCCCTGTACCCGGCTTTTTTATCGGCGGCACCGCAACAGCTGCCCCCGCAGACTGGCCGGACAGCACCAACGTGCATGAAATCAAACTGAAAGTGTCTGGGGGGATTCCCAGAACGGTCATCATCTGGGTCGCTGAATACGAAGACGAGCTCTACGTTGTGGGTGACAAAAACAGCGGCTGGGTATCCAAAATAGGTGAAGGATCTCCAGTGGAGATGAACCTGGAAGGCAAAACTTATTCACTGACAGCTGAACGGGTAACTGAAAACTGGCAGGCACCGGTGGTCGCGTGGCGCGAAAAGTACGAGCCTGACTATCCCGAAATCATCGCCGGTTTTCCAAAACTTGAGGAAGCCGGTGATACCGTACGCGTTTACCGTCTTTCGCGCGGCTAGCTTCCTGTCTCATTGATTCCTTTCAGCCTGTCCGCGACGCTGACAACGGCGTCGCGACACGGGTCGGGTGTAAGTGCACCAATGCCGCAGCCACCTGCAAACATCACCCCCTGCCTGAGTCCACCCAGGGCCACTTCCGCATGTTCAGCCAGCGTGTCCGCATCCAAGCGATGCAGCTTCCGGTGCGGGACCCCACCGGCAACAATTTTTCCTGACCCCTCTCGCACCTCCAGGAGCGAGGGGTTACCTTCACCGAAGTTGTCCCAGTTCAGCACCGGCACCGGATAGTCGTAAAAGCGTTCCATACCGATGTGGTTCCCGCAGACGTGCAGCATATTGAACGCGGCGGGTACGGCTTCCAGCAGCCGACGATCATAAGCTTCCCCATACTCTGCATAGAGCTCCGCGGAGCAGACTTCCAGAGAGGTCCACTGTAACGGCGCAAAGAAGAGTCCGCTGGCGCCAGCGTGCAAAAGGTCTCTGGCATGTTCCGTCAGCGTTTCTGTTATATGCGCAAGCGCTGCATGACACGCGTCAGACTCTTTTTTCAAGTAAGTGAGCAGCGGCTCCCCGACACCACCACATAGCAGCCCAAGCACTGCAAGCGGTGAAAACAGCGTTGCAATGCTGTCCACCTCATCACCTATCTCACCTGTAATCTGGCTCACCGCCGCAACATGCTCCGCGAACACCGGGTGACTTGCTGAAACTTGGGGAATCGTCCTAAGGTCTTCGGGAGAGTTTACGATCGCAGATTTAAGGCGGGGAAACTTCTGTTCCACCGGCGGTTCATATCGATTTCCCCAGGGTTCCGCAAACATGGTCCACCGCGGATTGATTTTGATGAAGTCATACCCGTGATTTCGGTAGCGTTCTATCGTCTGCGCGGCGAGATCCTCAGCAGACCGCTCGCGCAGGAAATCATGGCCCCAGACCGAGCACGGCAAGTGATCTGGAGTTTCGCCTGCCAACACTGCCTCTATCCGCTCTTTGTGGTTCATCAGCCTACCCCTCGATTTTTAAATCCTCCGCCATCTCCGCGAGCGCCTTCTGACGCATAACCATCTTGGTGCGGTGGTACGCCGCACGCGGTAACTCACTCAAGGCACTGGCCTTGGTAATGCCTGTTTCAACTCCGGCACCGGGTTCAACGAGCTCATCCACAAATCCGGCACGTTGCGCGCCCTCCGGATCATAAGTTTCAGAATGAAGTAACGCAGGCACAATGGCGTCGCGCTGTAACCGATCCTCAAGCGGGGCAAGCGGCCAACGCGAAAAAGCCACACCAAGCGCCACTTCGCGCATGGCGTACTTGAAGTTTCCCCGTTCGCCAATACGAACATCACAACACGCAAGCCACACGGCACCGATTGTAAATGCATGACCGGTTGATACCGCGACGCTTGGCACCGGTGAGCTGTATAACGTGTATGCAAACCGCCCACCACGCTGCCCGAGCCTGCCAGCCGCCTGCGGATCGTCACCCACCATCACCGACAAATCGTAACCAGCACAAAAACTGCCTGGACGACCGGCAAACACCACGGCACCGGCTTTTTCCTCAACTTCAGCCCATGCCGCTTCCAACTCATCCAACACCTCGTGGTTGATGACATTTTTTGCGCCATCATCCAATTGCAGAATCGCCAGGTTATCCCGCCATTCAAGACCCACAGCCGACATGCAAATTTCCTTGTTACGAAGTGGGGACCAAGCGGACGATACGGCTTTCTTCCACTGTCTCCAGAAGCAGGTAGACGAACCCGTCGTAACCCACCTCAACGTCGCGGATACGAGCCAGATCTTTCACAACAGTTTCTCGGTGTACCAGCTTGTTACCATCGAACACCATCCTGAAGAGCGAACTCCCCTTTAACGAACCGATCAGGACGTTACCTTGCCAGCCGGGAAAGGCGTTGCCGTCGTAGAAAGTAAAACTGGAAATCGCAGGTGACGGCGTAATGTCCACAAGCGTTTGTTCAACCTCACTGGCATCAAACTCCAGACCCTTGGGTTTGTGCCGCGCAACCTCCATACCGCTGTATTCCATGCCGAGGGAGAAAAACGGCCAGCCGTAGTTTCTACCCGGTTTGAGTTCGTTCAATTCATCACCACCGCGCGGCCCCATCTCCGAGTTCCACGCAAAGCCGCGCTCCGCATTCCACTCCAGACCCTGAGGACTGCGATGGCCGTACGTCCAGATACTCTGCAGCGCGAACGACTTTTCACCCAATGCCGCAGATGTGCCTACCACAAAAGGGTTGTCCAGCGGAATGGTGCCGTCGTCGTTGACGCGGTGAATCTTGCCATAGGGCACCTCCAGGTCTTGGGCGCTGGTATCGCCTTGCAGACCGCCTTCGGCCGCAAATTTGATTCCCATGGAGATGAACACGTGTCCATCATCATCAAACGCTATGCGACCTCCCGCGCCGGTATCCGGCGTGGGTTGGTAGAAATCGGGCGTGGCCTTCCAGATTGTCTCCACGTCCACCCATTCGCCATCCCGGATACGCCCCCTGTCCAATCGGTGCATGGAGGCATCAAAGAATGATTCTTCACAGTCCTCGCCACACAGGTGCGTGTAGTTAAGGTAAATCCAGCCGTTCTCCTCGTATTGCGGGTGAAGGGCAACATCCAGGAGCCAGCCGGAGCCGTAATGAATGCCTCTGAAATTCACCGTATCACCGGTTTGCGGTGTGCCCTTAATCGCCTCGGATTTCACGCCATCCGGCGAGATCACATAAAGCCCATCCAGTTTTTCGGTCAACAACATCGATCCGTCTGGCATGGGTTCGATGGAGAACACCATCGAAGATAAATTATCGGCAAACGGTTCGACCCGAAACGAAGCTGCTTCGGTGACGACGTTACCGTCAGCAAGTTCAATCTCACGATCATACCTGAATTCGGAAAAGCGTTGGCCGATGCGTCGCTCACCCACATAAATAGAGAGGCCCTTAACTTCGAGATCGGTCAGCTCAACAAAAGCCGGCTGTCCAAGGTTCGGGTGTGCATTACGAATACTGTCCTGGAGTGAGTTCACGTCATCGCCACGGCTTAGAGGTCCTGCGATCAGCGGTGGTCCGTCAGCGGTGCCTGCCAACTCATCCCCATGGCAGCTGGCACAATTGTCCTGATAGACCGGCACCCACATGTCCACTTCGGCAAACGTAATGAAGTACCAAACGACACCAACAATTCCGGTGATGACAACACCAACACCGATCAACAGAATCTTCCACCAGGCCATAGACACCCCCTATAGAAACTCTTCAACCATATACCGAGTTGGACTTTGAGTCAGCGCAAATATTTCACTAAAGTAAAGATCGAACACTTCTACCCAAAGCGCAAACGCGGCAAAGATGAACGGGACCGTGAAAACCAAACTCACTGATTCGGAGAAACGCCAATTTTTCCACGACGGATTCTTCGTGCTGAACAACATCATCCCGGACGACCTCGTCAAGGCCGCGCAGGCGCGCTACCGAACAGCCTCACGCGGAGACGATCTCACCCACGAAACCGAATTCTGCGATCTGGTGAACCTATCCCCCCTGACCCCGATCATGCACGAGCTGATGGGCGATTTTGATCCGGTCACTGGAGCCCGCCACATCGTGCGAGTTCGCGGCCAGAAAGCCGGGAATCACTTCGCACCGCAGGGATATCCCGAGAAAGACCTGCCCTACTACGGCGTGGATTTACACATCGATGGCCAGGCGCTTTATCAAACACCGCAGGAACCGGCCCAGGGCACGCCCGAGGAAATCTATGCACGCTATATCGCAACCGGCAGGAAGGGCAACGTCGGCAGGACACCCGCCAACGTTGGGGTAAATTATTCCCCACTCTTCCACGATCCGGAGATGACCAATTCCATGGGTGGATTCACGGCGTTTCTCTTTGTGTGCCTGAGCGACCAGACTATGCCCGGCGGCGGTCAGACGAATGTGCTGAAAGGCGCACACCACGCGGCAGAAAAATTTTTTCGCTGGCAATACACCCAAGACAAGCGCATCGGCATCGACGGACCCGGATGGCCTCGCCTCAATCACGATGTCCCCAATCGGTGCGGCTTCCGTTTCCTCCCGGACCAGATCCTGGAACAGTTCATCGATAATGACAGCGAAACGACGCCCGACGGACGCAAGTGGCCTCGCCCTACCCCCGTGTACATGGAGCCCGGAGATGCGACCATCGCGATGTACCATATTCCCCACGGCGGCACGCGTAACGAAAACGGCAAGAGCGCACGAAAGAGTCCAATTTTTGCGTTGGTGAATAAAAAGCGAACGCCTCACCATACGGTTGTAGGCAACTCCGATCATCCCGACCGGCTATGGGACGGTGGCTTCATCGACTACCCTGATGGCAACGCACAATACGACCGCTCCAAGTTTGCGTTGCTGAACATGTACCACGAATGGGACGGTATGCAGGAAGTGGTCGCCTCCGAGCGTCTAAAAGCGGGCGTATCGAACGAGACCTTTCCACTTTAACCGGAGAGTAAAGTGGCAGAAATCAACTCCGGGTATGTAAAGGCTCAAGCTGCCGAGATCTACTTCGAACAGGCGGGCGAAGGTACGGATTTTGTGATGCTGCACGCCGGTGTCGCCGACGCTCGACAGTGGGATACAAGCTTCACCCACTTCGCGGATACCTTTCGAACCCTGCGCTACGACATGCGGGGCTTCGGCAGGAGTGTCCCCGTGCCGGGAAACTATCGACCCATTGATGATCTCAGGGCGGTTAATGGTCACGCCAACGTGCGGGATCCAGCCATTCTCATGGGGTGCTCGATGGGCGGCATGCTGGCTATGGATTTCACCCTCGCTTACCCCGAGTCGGTCAGTGCGCTGATCATGGTCTGTTCAGGACCTTCTGGACTGAAACTCGATGTACCTGCACCGGAAAAATTCAAAGCCGTCGAAGCAGCCTACGAAGCGGGCGATATTGATCTGTGTTGTGAACTGGAAACTCAAATCTGGTTTGACGGCGAGTCGCGCTCTCCATCGGAAGTCGACCCAGAACAACGCGCGCTGCTCTACGAGATGAACAAAACAGCATTAATGCACGACGCAGTAAAAGGGGTGGGCGAACGTCAGCACAACCTGGAAACTGCGGCATACAAACGCCTCGATGAGATTGTAGTACCCGTTCTGGTCATCGTCGGCACGCTGGACATACCCTATACCCACGCGGCAGCTGACTACATGTGCGAACGCATCAAGGATGTAACACGTGTAGAGATCAGCGACGCCGCGCATCTTCCGAGCATGGAACAACCACAAATTTTCAACGACGCAGTAGCCGCATTTCTCGCTTAGATATTGTTCTTGATCAGATCTGCAATGCGCTCGGCCATCATCATCACAGGAGCGTTGAGATTGCCACTTGTGATGCTGGGCATAAGCGACGCATCCACCACACGCAGTGCATCTACGCCTTTCACCAGACCTTCTGGGGTTGCCGGGCTTAAATCGTCAACGCCCATTCGACACGTGCCACACGGGTGATAGGCAGTCTGAGCTGTTGCCCTTACAAACTCATCCAGCGCCTCATCACTTTGAACGTGCGCGCCGGGATCAAGTTCTTCCAGCGCCAACCCCTCAAACGCCGGTTGGGCAACAATTTCCCGTGCGATCTCCACACACCGACGGAGTTCGTCCCGGTCTTTCTGTGTGGCCAGATAGTTGGGGTCGATTACAGGCGCATCGGACTCATCACCACTCGCCAGCCTCACCGTGCCTTTGCTTGTTGCACGCAGCGTCCCGATACCCACCCGGAAGCCATGGGTGATCAGGCTGGGCATCCAGCCGGTCAGATACACGGGGAAAAAGTGAATCTGCACATCGGGGTGGTCAATCCCATCGCTCGTGTTTAAAAACGCGCCAACGGTGCAGCCATTGGACGTCGCCAGGCCGTTCGAGTGACGAGCCCAGTCCGTGAAGTGTTTCAGCAGCCGATGCGGTCGCATCTCGCGATTGAGCGCGTGCTTCGCCGCAGTCCGGTAATGCAGGTGAATTTCCAGGTGGTCCTGCAAGTTCGCGCCAACAGCCGGTAAGTCGACGACCACAGGAATATTGTGTTCCTCAAGATGTGCGGCATCGCCGAGACCGGACAGCATGAGGATCTGTGGGGTGTTGATTGCGCCAGCAGAGAGAATCACCTCTCCTGTGGCCATGACGCGCTCGCCGTCGTCAAGTTCAACCCCAACAGCCCGGCCTTCTTCTATTATCACCCGCCGCACCAGGCGCTTGGTCAGAACCGTCAGGTTGTCACGTGCACGCGCTGGCACGAGGTAGGCGAGAGATGCTCGGCAACGCTCACCTGCGAAAACGTTTGTATCAAACAGCCCCGCCCCGGCCTGCTGAAGGCCGTTGATATCATCGGTACGAGGGTGTCCTGCCTGGGCGCAGGCATCGAGAAACGCCCGGTCCAGAACGTTCGCGGGTTCTGATCGCTGAACGGCTACCGGACCATCTCGCCCGCGAAACTCGTCATCACCAAAATCACAACGCTCCAGCTTTTTGAAATAAGGCAACACCTCATCGTAAGACCAGCCCAGCGCGCCCTCCTGCGCCCAACGATCAAAATCGAGGGCGTGTCCGCGCACGTAAACCAGACCGTTGATAGACGAGGATCCGCCAAGCACTTTCCCTCGTGGAGTAAAGATCGATCTGTGGTTCAGGTGAGGCTGTTGTACGGTCTGATATGACCAGTTGTAAGTACCCCCGGCCGTGTTTTTACCCAGAGCCGCGGGCATACGTATGGTCAGCGCTGTATCCTCAGCACCGGCTTCGATGAGCAAAACGCTGCGGTGAGGATCCTCCGACAATCTGGACGCGAGCACACAACCGGCGGAACCCGCTCCCACAATGATGTAGTCCGCTACCTTCGTCACATGTGTACCCAAAGCCAAGCAAAAGAAGCCGCGCATCCTTGCATAAATTTCATTTGCGTCATACCAGCAAACTTCTGTAAAAACGCGCGCTGAAAAAAATTAAGCGAGCCAGAAATGGAAGTTACAATTTTGGACGGCGGGATGGGCGGCGAAATCAGCCGTCGGCTGGACGGTGCCGGGCAAGGTCTCTGGTCGGCTAAAGCACTGGTGGAAGCACCCGACCTGGTTGTTGATATCCATAACGAATTTATCCAGGCCGGTGCCCAGGTCATCATCACAAATACCTATTCAACCATCCCCCACTATCTCGCCAAGGAGGGTATGGCAGATCAATACATCGAGCTGACACGTCTGGGTGGGGAACTGGCTCGCCGCGCCGCAGATGCCAGTGACAAAGAAGTACGCGTTGCAGGCGCTCTACCGCCTTTGAACGAAAGCTACCGACCAGACCTCGTGCCCGATGCAGCCAAAGCGACACCCATCTACGAAAACATTGTCAAAACCCTGAATCCCTATGTTGACCTCTACATCTGCGAAACCATGTCATCCGCTATCGAGGCCAGGACAGCTGCACAAGCCGCGAGACACTTTGGCAATAACAAGCCCGTATACGTTGCCTGGACGTTGAACGAGACCCCCGGTTCAGGGCTTCGCAGCGGCGAGACGGTCACCACTGCGTATAATGCGTTGGAAGGTCTGTCAGTAGATGCCTACCTTTTTAACTGCACCACCCCGGAAGCGATTGCAGCATCACTATCAGAATTAACGGGGCTCACCGACAAACCTGTTGGCGCATACGCCAATCGTGTCGGGGAAGTACTCGAAGGTTGGACGCTGGACAATGAGGTACCCACTATCCGTCGCACTGACCTCGGCGAGGAATACTTCGCCGACATGGGCTTAAAGTGTGTCGAGCTCGGTGCGACCATCGTTGGTGGGTGTTGCGGCATAGGTCCCGAATACATCCGAGTGTTGAGCAATCGTCTGCAGGAACGTTAAGCCGACGTCAGTTTTGGCGCCTCTTCAATGCCTGCGGCTTCCAGCTCAGCAGCAATCCGTTCTCTGAGCTCAAACTTTTTGATTTTGGTTCCGGACATCGGCCAGTCATCCACAAAACGAACGTAGCGCGGCACCCGGAAGGTTGCGATTTGTCCGCGACAGAAGTCGATGACCTCGGCCTCCGTCACAGATTGGCCGGGCTCCAGCTGTATAAACGCAGCCGGTACCTCCACATAACGTTTATCTGGTGCTGCCACCACCTGCACTATGTGTACAGCCGGATGGGTTTGCAGATAGTCCTCAACTTCCGCTGCTGCCACGTTCTCACCCCCGACCTTAAGCATGTCCTTAATGCGGTTTCTGAACGTTATCCGACCTTCATCGTCCATCAGGCCGAGATCACCTGTATAGAAAAACCCCTCGTCATCAAAGCAGCTCGCCGTCAGTTCCGGTTCGCGATAGTAGCCGTCAAACGCATTTGGACCGCGATAGCTGATCTCACCTAACGAATTGCGCGGCAACTCTTCCCGTGTATCAGGGTCCACAATCTTGGCCTCCATTCCGGGCAGCGGAAAGCCGCCTGTTGAAACACGGACGTCGAGGGGGTCATCAGGCAACACCAGAGACAAATACCCGCACGCCTCTGTCTGCCCGAAACAGCTCATAACCGGGGCATTGGGATGACGGCTCTGTATCTCCCGCAACATCTGCTCGGTACCCACCACTGCGACAATTCTGAGCCTGTCCTGATCAACCTCCGACCAGCGGGGGTGATCCACCACCGGCAGCCAGATGGTTTCAAACGCCGGTAGCGTGACCGTCACCTTATGTTTGATGAGTTGCTCGATGGCAACTTCAGGGTCGAAAAAGCCGGTGTGCACATAGGGACAACCCGCCCAAAGGCAGGCAACAAAAAACGCGACCCCACCGATATGGAAAAGCGGCAACGCGCTCCACAGAACGTCATCTTCAGTCAAGCTGAAACGCCCTTCCACAGATCCTCTTGCCGCACCCAGGATTGCTCGATGGCTCAACATGGCTCCTTTGGGGGTACCGGTCGTTCCTGAGGTGTACTTGATTATCGCGGTGTCTTCCGGCCGAACAGTACGTACAACTGGATCCCGTGGTTGCAGAAACACATCACGAGGCATCAGGCCATTTGCCTCATCCTGCCAGCTCACCAGATACTGAAGTTCAGGGAGCGCATCGCACTCAATGCGACCACTCGCATCATCCGGCAGCTGTGGAAAGGCTTCTCGCAAAAGCCCCACATAATCACTGCCAAGCGGTGAAACCTGCGCTGTGGTGAAAATCAGGTTTACCCCACACTGCTCCACCACCTTCGAGAGCTCGTAGGCCTTGAAGCGATTGTTAATCGGCACAGCGGTGGCTCCAGAACAGAAGATGCCGAGCAGCAGCGGCACACATTCCGGTCCGTCCGCCACGAAGTAGCCCACCCGATCTCCTGACCCGAGGCCAAGCGCCGCTATACCCGCAGCAATTTGTCCCGCTTGATCACCCAGCTCTGCATAGGTGAACTGTGTATCCGGAAATATCAATGCGGTGCGGTCAGCATCCTGCGCTGCCCTCGTCGCAATCAATTCATTCAAGGTTTGTGCTTGCACGGTCTCTCTCCCAGCCACTCCTCACTATCTTGCCCCGATTGACGGTCAAGCGCGACTTTTTGAGTCTTCCGTATTTAAGTTGTAGGCTGTTTCCAGGGTGAAGGGAGCCAGATCATGTCAAACCTGAACATCAGTCCCATTAACAAGCACAACTTCGGCGCACGGATTACCGGCGTTCGTCTCGGCGACTTGAGCGATGCCGAGTTTGCGGAAATCCATCAAGCTTTTCTTAAGTTCGGCTTTCTCGTGTTTCCGAATCAACATCTGACTGAGGCCGAGAACATCAGCTTCGGCGAACGCTTTGGTTCGCTGGAATTTGGTGCGGTACCCATGGCCAATCAGGAGAAAAATGAAGACGGCAGCTGGGGCGCGGTGATTCCGATGACCACGCAACGCATGCGCACAAACGTGGGCAACGAGGCCTGGCACACCGATTCAACCTACTGGCCCATCAGCAGCAAGTGCGCCATGTTGTCCGTGGTCACAGTTCCCGCTGAGGGCGGCGAAACACAGCTGGCCGACATGCGCGCGGGCTATGCCGCCCTTGATGCAGCTACCCGGGAAAAAATAGCGCCGCTGGCCGCCTACCATTCCACCCAGTTCTCGCAGGCCAACGACGTCGGAGATTTTCCTCCACAAAAGGAGGGCACCATTTACCATGGCGAGGCCTATCTACGTCCGCTTGTGAAAACCCATCCCGAAACCGGCGTTAAAAACCTGTTTGTCGGTCGACATGCCTTCGGTATTCCGGGTCTCGAGCGCGAGGAGAGCCGTGCCCTGTTGAAAGAACTAGTGGAATTTGTCGTCGCGGACCCAACACGGGTCTACACGCACCATTGGGAACCTGGGGACACGCTGATATGGGACAACCGAGCCCTGCTCCATCGCGCCATGCCGTACAACTACGATGAACCTCGGGTCCTGATCGGTACGCGTGTTGCCGGTGATCCCGAATCGGAGCTGGCCTACTACCCGGATGACCCCCAGGCGGAAGCAGGTCGCGCGGCACTGCAGGAGGAACTTGCCGCGCTTAAGGCGGAAACAGGCGACCGCATGTTCGGCGGCACCAGCCTGAACGACAAAAAAGGCGCTATCCCGCCAGATGCCAAAGTCGATGAATACAATCGCAAACGTTCGTCAATCTGATCTGACCAGCCGCGGATTGGGCTTGAGACTACGACCGACTTTACTGACAGGCTGACCATCGACCTCAACAATATCGGCGGTGAAGTCGAACTCACCAAAGTTGCGCAGCACCGCAGATCCCACGCCGTAGGCATCTACCGGTGCACCACTGGTTTCAAACAAACCCACCCGCTCAGCGGTTAAGCCGCCTGAGACAACAATCTCCACGTGCTGAAACCCTTCCTTGTCCAGCGCCACGCGAACCGCATCAACAAGCATGGGTGTCACCCCGTACTGAGGCGGCTCAACGCCTTCAAGCGCGATGTCGATGAGACTTGCCGACGTATCCAGACGCACACCTCGCAGCCGATCACCCAGCGCGCGGGCCGTTGCCAGCGATGTGCCAACACAGTCGTTGGCAAAATCCACAAGCGCAATAAACGGCACGTCCGGCATGTGTTCAACAAACTTCTGTGCCGCAACTACCGTATCGCCGTTGTACGCCGCTACCAATGCATGAGGCATGGTGCCGAGGCCCAGAACCCCATCACGAAGACCCTGCTGGTCCGTTGCCACACCCCTCGCCCCTCCGACCAGCGCCGCGTGGCCATCCGATGACTGCGTCAAGTAGTGATCGTGACGCGCGCCGAAAAAGAGGACAGATTTGCCGCCCGCCGCGTCGACGATCGCCCGGGTCTGTGTTGCTACCCGCGTACCTCTCGCCAACACTCCCAGCAGCAGGGTTTCCAGATGTGCAAACTGCCGATATGGACCGCGCAACGTAAGCACCGTCTCCCAGGGTTCAATGGAATCGCCCTCAGCCAGGGCGCAAACCTCCAGGTCAGCCTCGCATGTGTTGATCAGTTCAAGACTTTCTTCCATGCCGCACAACACTGCGTTTGTACGACAGAAAAATTGCATGAGCACGACCGGGTCGTGCCCATCAGCTTCCAGAATATGTTCCGCGCGAAGAAAATACTTGTCGGAAAAGGAACGTCGGTCAGTTGTGGTCACCAGTCATCCCAAAAATGCGACTGTCTCATCCAGGGGTGCGCGTTCGGTTCGCGCCCCATTGGCCGGTATCTCGGGGTCTTCGTACCCGAAGCTGATACCGAACAGAATCTTGATTTCAGGCTCAAGTCCAAAAACCTCCCGCACCAGATCCGGATAGTCGCGCAGGGTGCCCTGCGGGCAGGAAGCTATACCGTGTGTGTGCATGGATAACATCAGCGTCTGTGCAAACATCCCAACATCGGATGCGGTCTGCGTGCCGAACACCTCATGCATGCCGAGAAAGACTGCGTGAGGCGCACCAAAAAATTCATAATTGCGGCGCGCTGCGCGGGCGCGACCTGCGCGGTCTTCCCATTCGATGCCCATCGCACCGTAAAGCGCGCGGGCACAGGCTCGCTTGCGATCCTGCCAGGGCGCGCCGGTCTTGCCATCCGGTGCATGGTCTGTACGTGCTTTTTCACCCGCGTCAAAACGTGCAAGAAAGCCTTCGCGCAGTTTCTCCACGACATCTCCCGATGCCACACACACATGCCACGGTTGCACATTTGTGCCTGAGGGTGACCAGCGCGCCACTTCAAACACCTTGCGCAACACATCTTGCGGCACCGGGGTTGGCAGATAGCCGCGTACGGATCGACGGTCGCGCACCAGTTGTTCAAAGTCGACGGCCGACATTTCTCGAGCTTCACTCATAGCTTACTTCTCTAAGGGTTAATTCTAAGACACGTCATTCTGACGCTCGATGGCAAACGCCTCTTCTGGTGACAACACCATGTTCTTGCGGGCATAAAGCGCGAAGTAGGCCAAACCAGCGAGGAACCAGAGTGCAACGCCGATGACGCCTGCTCTGAAGTCAGGATTCGCAAACAACATGACCAACGCAAAAATCGAGATCACCAGGGCGGTAACCGCGCCAGCGATGCCGAACGGACTTTTGTACGGGCGCTCCAGGTTTGGAAACTTGCGCTTGAGAACAACATACGCCCACATCTGCATCGCGTAGGCAATGACAGCGCCAAACACCGCCATATTCAAGATAACCCCACCGAAGGCGCCGCTGTCACCTAAGAAAAACAATAGCAACAGAACGCTGTAGCCGAGCACCGCACCCACTATCAGCGCCACGTGAGGGGTCTTGCGCTCGCCATGTGTAACCGACATCCAGCGCGGGAAATAGCCCGCGCGACTTAAGCTGAAGATGTTCCTGCCGTAGGCAAAAATGATCGCGTGAAAACTTGCGATCAAGCCGGCCACTGCCACCAGGCCCAATATCGTGCCGGAGGTTACCCCCAGCGTCAGCTTCAACCCGTCCAGCAACGGCTCCTCGGTCTGGCTGCCAAAATACGCTGCGCCCCCACCGATGCCCATATTCAAAACGGTGACCGCAAGCCCGGTAAAGACCAGTGTGGCTAATCCCCATAACAAGCCGCGAGGCATATCCCTCTGTATATCGACAGATTCCTCTGCCGCCAAGGGTAGCTGCTCAATCGCGAGATACAGCCATATCGCAAACGGCAGTGCTGCTCCAATAGCCGACCAACCGAATGGCAGAAAGGTTGTCTCGCCGGGTTCAGGTGGAATGTTCCACAGGTTATCCCATGCAAAATGCGGTACCGCGCTGACAAAGAACACCGCGAGGATCCCTAGTGCAACCAAGGTGATCGCAACAACAAACTTAAACGATGCTTCTACCCCAAATATGTTCAGGCCGACAAAAATCACATAAAGCGCTGCCCACCAGAGCGGCTGGACGGCGTCTGGTGTTGCAAAAATGCTCTGCAGGTAGGCTGCCGCGAAGTAACACACCACCGCGGTGGTAATGACATACTCCATGTTTTCGGCAAGACCCGTAATGAAGCCGCCCCATGGACCCATCGTGGTGCGGGCAAAAGAGTAAGCGCCGCCGGTGTGCGGCAACGCGGGCGACATTTCTGCAATCGAGAAACACAGCCCTACATACATGATCGTGATGATGACAACCGCGACGAGAAAACCACCAAACCCGGCGAGACCCACGCCCAGATTCCATCCCGAGAAGTCCCCGGAAATCACCGCGCCTACGCCTAAAGCCCAGAGCGAGAATACGCCTGCGTATTTTTTCAGTGACCGATTTTCAAAGTAGCCGCTTTCGGCTTCCGTATAGGTGACGCCTGGCTTCTTGTCGTCCAATTTCACCCCCGCCCCAAAAACATGAAGCGGGAGTTTGCCATATTTACGCTAAGTCGTTCGAGCGCTCAGATCTGCATGCGGCATGCTTTCGTATCCACACCCAGCTTGCTTATGCGTGTGTACCCAGCCGGGCACTTGTAGCAATAGGATCCATCGCCCCACTTGGTCGCGTGAAACTGTCCGGTGGGACAACCCCACGCACGGCCTTTGTATTTCGCTTCGGTCCAGGGACCACCCAGTGATTTACGCTTTTTACACGCTTTGTTGCTGTCCATCGACCGATGGGTGCGCTTGTATCCACTTGGACAAGTCCAGCAGGTGCCACCGCCGATGGTGGAAAAATAGTTCTGCTTACCCTTGCACCCAAGTTTACGCGCTTTGGCGACGCGCACTGCACTGACGAGCATCCTCGGCGCTTCGTTTACGTCGCTTTCCGGTTCAGGCTCAACTTCTGGCGCAGGCGGCGGATCTTCATAGCCACTGCCATCATCCGCCACGCGCGTCATTTTGTACTTGGTTGCGCCGAACGCCCCGTCGACGACAACGTCGAGCTCAAATTTATGTTTATCAAAAGTCGCTCGCCAAGCGCCCTGGAGTGGCAGATCACGTCCAGAGAACGTGCTTCCGCTTTGCTGTTGTATGTCCTGAATCACAACCATGCCGGGCTCAACATCCCAGATAAACAGATGCTTCCAGGGATCCACCACCACAGCACGACCACCTTCCACCCGCACACGTTTGTTGATACCGGATATCCGGTACATGCCATCTATCGGCAGCCGCGCGCCAGCGGGAACCGATGATGCGTGCGGCAGCATGGCTTTTGCTGCATAACCCGTGGGTGCAGCGATCACAAAAGACAATGCAACGCACACACAACTAAAATACTTCTTGAACATCCAATCACCCGAACTCGTATTTCGTTCGCAGTAACGTAAGGCAACGTAGATGCAATCCCTATGGGGGAAATGCCCTATTTCCACCGTACCGCGCCACTTATTAGTTCTTGCCAAACCGCCTGAATTAAGTGAGTTTTAACGCATGGAGCAAAAGGTCAGTTTTCTAAAGTCGAGCGATGGCGTGCGGCTGGCATATGCCACATCCGGGGAAGGACCTCCGCTGGTGCGGGCGGCAACATGGCTGACTCACCTGGAACAGGACTGGCATGGTCCCGTATGGGGGCATTGGTGCCGCGAGCTGAGCAAACAATCACAGCTGATTCGCTACGATGAACGGGGCTGTGGGCTCAGCGAACGCAAACTGCGTGACCTCTCTTTCGATGATTGGGTCGCTGATCTGGAATCGGTTGTCGACCATATGGAACTGGATCGTTTTGACCTCTTCGGTATGTCCCAGGGAGGAACCGTGGCCATAGAGTACGCGGCACGACATCCCGAACGCGTAAACAAGCTGATTCTGACGGGTGCTACTCCGACCAACTGGAACGATCCGCTCGCACCGAAAGACATAAAAACTCAGTGGGAAGCACTTTCGAATCTGGCCAAAGTCGGTTGGGGCGAACATGGCAGCGCCTTTGTGCAGCCGTTCGCGCACATGTTTATTCCCGAGGCTGAACCTCAACACATCGACTGGTATGCGGATCTCAGCACCAAAACCGCAAGCAAGGACGTGGCTGGTCTCATATTCGATGTGCTTGGCAGCATGAACGTGATTGAAACCCTACCCAAACTGCGTGAGCACGAAATACCCACGCTCATCATGCAGTCCGAGCGGGATGCGATGGTACCGCTGCTTGCAGCACAGTTTGTTGCTGCGGAGTTGCCCAACGCGCAGTTCATAACCCTGGATTCCGCCAATCACATCCTGCTGGAAGACGAACCCGCATTCAAAGTGCTGTTGGATGCGGTTGACGATTTTCTGCACGAAGGACTACCGGCCATGGCGCCGCCTGACCCAAAACAATTCGACAGTCTGACCAAGCGTGAACTCGAGATTCTGGGTGTCATGGCCAAGGGCCTGGGGAACGTTGAAATTGGCAGCAAGCTTTTTATCAGCGAAAAAACCGTGCGCAACCATGTCACGAGCATCCTCGACAAACTGGGTGTACAAAGCCGCGCCAAGGCGATCGTACTCGCCAAAGACATGGGTCTCTAACCTCGGATAATCTCAGTAAATATCTCTCTGGGACATATGTCCCAGACGTGCCCGCCCGCAAAACAAGACCTCTGCCTCATGTGCAGAACACAGCCGGTAACCACAATGCCTGCACTTTCAACAACTGGAGCAACCCATGCTCTCTCGTGCAGCGATCTTCACATACGGTGTCTTAAGTTACGCAGTATTTTTCGTCACCTTTCTCTACCTCGCCGGTTTTCTGGCGAATTTTATGGTGCCGAAAGGCATCGACACCGGTGCAACCATAGGCGGCATCGGCGCACTTGCTATCAACATCGGCCTCCTCACGCTGTTTGGCCTTCAACACAGCGTCATGGCACGGCCCGGCTTTAAAAAAGTCTGGACGCGGATCATTCCGAAAGCCGCCGAACGCAGCACCTACGTACTCCTTACGAGCTTCGTATTGATCCTGATGTATGCCGCCTGGCAGCCGATGACCGGTGTTGTCTGGATGCTGCCCGGATCATTTGGACAGATATTGGGGCATGGCGGGCTTGCCATCGGCTTCCTCATCGTCCTGATCACGACATTCCTGATCGATCATTTTGATCTGTTCGGCTTGCGTCAGGTAACCCTCAACCTGTTGCAGAAGCGGGATACACCGGCACCCTTTCAGGTTCGCTACTTCTACAAATTTGTCCGCCACCCGCTGTACCTCGGCTGGCTGATCGCGTTCTGGGCTACACCCGTAATGACCGTCGGACACCTGATCTTCGCCATCGGCATGACGGCATACATTCTGATTGCAGTGCAGTTCGAAGAACGGGACCTCATCGATGCGTTCGGCGAGGACTACAGACGCTACCGGAAGGAAGTGCCCATGATCATTCCAACCGGTGCAGCGCATGCAACAGTCCACACGGCGAAACGCGCGCACGCAGGAAGTACATCATGACTTTTCTGGATGGCCTCATCCTCTGGATGCAAGCTAACGAGGCGGTGCTTTCGGGCGCCGCCGCAGCGATCGCTATTGCAGGATTCATGTCCACATGGTGCCTGCGCCTGGTGCAACAGGCGGGGCTGGCCAGACATCTCACGTACTTCAACTTTGCAGAGCGCATCAGCGAACTGCCCTTGAGTGAACCCAGACAGGAAATTCGTTTCACTGCAGTACCAGATGGAAGTTCAATTGCCTATGCGTCCAGCGGTGCCACCAAGGGGATACCCATTGTCAGAAGTCTGGGATGGTTTACCCACCTGGAAGCCGAGTGGGCTTTTTCACAAGGTCGCTCGCTCTGGTCCCAGATCGGTAAACACCACCCACTCTATCGTTACGACGGAAGGGGTATTGGCCTCAGCACCTGCAAATCAGACTTTACGCCCAACTCACCGCTCGAGGACCTGGAAGCCGTCATCGATGCAGCCGAACTCGACCAGGTTGTCCTGTTCGGACTCTCTGAAGGAGGCATGACGGCGGTACAGTACGCCGCGAAACATCCGGAGCGTGTGAGTCACCTGATTCTGTACGGTACCTTTTTAAACATGGTCGACTGGCCTGAGGTGGCGCTTGAGCGTTGGGCCACACTCTTTCCTCTGATGCAACGAGGCTGGGGTGCAGAAGACCCGGCGGCAAGGCAGCTCTTCACCAGCCAGTTTTTACCGGATGGTAATCGTGCTCAGAATCACTACTTTAACGAGATGCAGCGCGCCTCCTGCAACCCGGAACAAGCGATGAACTACATCACCAGTTCCATCTTGCGCGACGTGTCTGCTGTTGCAGTAGAGGTAGAGGTGCCGACGCTGGTCCTGCACCGCGAAGGTGATTTGTGCGTGCCCGTTCAAGCAGGCAGAGCGGTCGCCAAAACCGTTCCAAATGCACAATTTGAACTGTTGCCGGGCAACAACCATTGGATGCTGGCACTGGAGGACGACTCTGAATACGTCATAGACACCATGGAAACATTCATAAAGACCCATTGATAGAAAGTTTGCGGGCTAAAGAGTTTGGGGTATAACCAGAGCACAAACGGTGAAACAAGAGCAAAACTATGGATGCAATCCCGATAACTTTACTGACGGCGAGCCTGTTAGGTCTCGTTTTTATCTGGCTGAGCGCGCGAGTCATCGGTGCACGGGTCAAAGGTGAAACTCTCATCGGCGATGCTGGCGACACTGACCTGATATTCGCCATACGAACCCATGGCAACTTTACGGAGTACGTCCCGATATTTTTAATCGTGCTCGCTTTGGTAGAAAGCGCCGGTGCAAATCGAATCGCACTCTGGGTCCTGGCAGGCCTTTTTGTGCTGGCTCGCCTCCTACACGTGCCCGGTATGGGACAGGACGCCAACTTGAAACTTCGACAAGCAGGAATCATCGGCAGTTTCACCGCCATTGGCGGCGTCAGCCTTTACGGATTGATCCTCGCTATCTTCTAACACTGGATGTGTCGGCTGGCGATGCTCACGCATCTGCCAGCAGACGCAAGCGCAGCCGATCCATCCAGGTTTCGATCATCTGCCTGCCACGACCGTCGCCCAAGTCCATTTGATCTACGGACGACAGGCTCATCAGAACAACTTTGAGAGCAAGCACGTAGTCACGTTCCAACTGCTCCAAACTCCAGCCTTCGATACCAAGTTCGGTCAGGGCATCGAAATAACGCGCGAGTAACGGCATGGCACTTTGCTCACCGTTCAATCCACAGGAGAAGAGGTACGCAAGGTCGTATGCAGGATTGCCTCTGCGAACGAGCTGCCAGTCGATAAATAGCACCGCGTCGTCCCTCCAGAAGAGGTTGTCCAATCGCAGATCCCCGTGGGTAAGCGTAACGGGGCCCTGGGCCAGTGCCTTCGCGTATTCAACCCCATGTTCGAACACGTCATCGACAAAGGTTTGCAACCCATGCTCCAACGTCGCGCCAAACATGTCTGCAAACGCAGTTTGCGAACGCACCATCATCTCCCACCGCATGCGCACATCAATGTCCTGAGGTAAGAGCCAGAACTGCTCGCCCAGATCTTCACGCTGCCAGAAGTGGCCGTGTAGCCGGGCCACGTCAGCTACGATGCGGGCCATCTCCTCCATCCCGACACCGGCTACCTGGTCGATCGGTGTGGCACTGGAAATGTCTTCGATCAGCAGTATGTAGCGGCGCTTTTTGGAGGCTGCGATCCAGCGCGCAAGACGAGTCATCGCTCCTTGAAGAAAGCTGGGTATCTTCTCCGCCTGACGCAGGATCTCCTCCTGCTTCTCACTGGCCGCGTCTCGATCAAACTCACCATAGTAGAGTTCCGGCGTCGCAACCGGCAGATCGTTGGCGTAGGTCATGTAGAACATGTTCTCGCGCTCATAGGCGCCCAGCAGTTCACCCATCGCTCGATTGGCAAGTTTCGGCATTTTCGCCACAACCGAAGTCGGCACACTGGCCTCAGCAGAAGGTTCAGCACTCAATTCGAGATTAAGCCGGATGATATCGCCTACAAATCCTTCGCCATCGCCCAGCAATGTTTGAGATGTATCCGTAATCTCGCCACCTTCAAAAGGAAGCACCGAGTTCAACCACTCTACGGACAACTCTTCAGGCGTCTCCGGAATGAACAACGGCGATCTAGGCACTTTTACACTCCAATGATCTCTGGCAATTCACCCAGGCGTTCTATGACATGGTCAGGATCAACGGTCGCCTTACCGCTCTGCAGAGGTGCTGTCAGATCGCCGTTACGGATAAGGGCAGTGCGCATACCAACCGCGCTTGCGCCATTCACATCATGCTCCGGTGAATCGCCGACAAACAGCACATCCGCTGCACTAAGCCCGGCCAGCTCAAGGCCGACATTAAAAAATCGTTCATGGGGTTTGCAGGATTGTGCACTTTCCGAACTGGTCCAGTGATCAAGCCACGTATCCAGCGACTCACGCTCGACCAGCGGCATCAGCATGTCGTCGTCGATATTGGAGATGATCGACAGATACAAACCGGCATCCTTTAACTGCTGAAGGGTTGCTTTGCAGTCCTCCTTCAACGCCATACCTTCCACGATGGCACGATGCTGTGCGTCGCGGAACTCGGCATACACCTCCGCGCTGAATTGAAGGTTCAAGTAGCCAACCGCCCGCTTGAACGTCTCTTCAAAAAGGTCAGCGTGTAGAAAGTAATCGAGGCTGGCGAACTCCAGGGTCACCTCTTTGCTGGCGCGACCATACGCTTTACCAATATCACCGGGCGAATCTGCCCCTAGCTTTTCAAGCGCGCTCGAGAGCGCAGCACCGATGGGTTTATTGGCCACCGTGTAGTCAAACAGCGTGCCACCCAAATCAAAAAATACACCTTTAACCATACGTCCTACCGTAACAAGCGGTGCTTCCAATGTGTAGCGCTTTACCCCCAGAACATGGCGGCAAGTACTTCCAAACAGGTCTTTTTCGGTAATTCTTCGCCGATAACGTATTATAAAACGGTACTTAGTCGTGAGCGTGGACAAACTATGAGTCAAGCATCTCGCATGGTAGACGCACTGAAACATGTGCTGCGTGCCAGGGGCATCACCTACGAAGAACTCGCCGGGCATCTGCACCTGTCCGAAAGCAGCGTCAAACGGCTCTTTTCCAAAGGCGGCTTCACCCTCGAGAGACTGGAAGCCATCGCCCGCTACGCGAACATAGAACTGGTCGAAATCGCGCGTCAGGCTGAGGCTGACCGACTTAAAGTGCAGGCGCTGACACACGAGCAGGAAGCTGAAATTGTCGCTGACCCAAAGCTGATGCTCGCCGCCATCGCCGCGCTGAATCGCTGGGATTTTAACGACATACTGACCGTCTATCAGTTTTCGGAGCCTGAACTCATACAGGCGCTGGTGCGTCTCGACCGCCTCGGCCTCATTGAACTGATGCCCGGTAATCGCATTCGTCTCTTAATCGAAAGAGACTTTGCCTGGCTGCCGCAGGGACCCATTCAACGTTTCTTCATGCGCCAGTTTCAGGACCAGTTTCTGGCCGGAGATTTTTCAGGTCCTGGTGAGGTGTATGAGTTCCGCTGGGGCATGATTACCCAGGAACACGCCGTCGCATTCGCAGAAAAGCTGAACGATCTTCTGAAGTCATTTTCTGATCAGACTCAGTCTGACGAGCTGCGGCCCCGGGGCAGAGCGCGAGGCATGTGTTTGCTGACTGCTTTCAAGGAATGGGAACCGGAGGAATTCAATTCAATGCGCAACCAGCCCGAGACTTCCTGACAGGTGGCCCGATGATCGCGGGATATTGCTGGCCTCAAAGCGGCCTCCCACGGGAGCAGATCGAACTCTTTTGCGAAAGTGAAGCATCCCGTTGCGCTGTGGATATTTCACGCATTGGTCAGACCTCGGTGTCGGTCCTTGAGACCACGCTCGACATATCTTCAACCTCTACCGAGCCCAGCTTGACCATCGAGATACAAACTACCTGGCCAACCGGTTTTTACCTGGTCACGCTCAATTTGGAAAATGGCGCCAGGGGACACGCTTTTTTTGTGGTCCGTTCAAGCGAACCTAAGCCAGCCCTGCTGGTGCTTTCGACCAGCACCTGGGCGGCATATAACGACTGGCGGGCGCCCAGTTTCTACACGGGTGGACAGACTTCATCGCTCAGGCGTCCTTTGCCTGTGGGGATGCTACAACAAACCGACCCACACAAGTACCGCATCGCGCGGTATATCAACCGTACCAAGGAAGAATTCAAAGAGATGCAGGCGTTAGGGTATGGCCCCTGGTGCCATGCTGCGGGATGGGCTAACTGGGAGTCGCTTTTTGTTCAATGGGTCGAGCGCGAAGGATTTGAAATCGCGTATGCGACCAGCCAGGATCTCGACCAAAATCCGGACCTTCTGGAGGGCTATAGAGCCTACCTGTCCGTCGGGCACGACGAGTACTGGTCGGAAAATATGCGCAATCATGTAGAAGATTTTGTCGACGCAGGCGGAAATGCTGCATTTTTCTCCGGCAATACAGCCTTCTGGCAAATCCGCTTCGAGGATGACGGCGAACGCATCGTTTCTTATAAAACCAACTTTACCGAGGACCCACTTTTCAAAGCAGACTCGAGTGCCAAACATATCCCTAACCTCGCTACGATGTGGTCAGATCCTCTGGTCGGGCGTCCCGAAAACCAGATGACTGGCGTCAGCTTTAATCGAGGGGGTTATGCGCACATGCCAAATTCACCGCTTGGTACCGGCGGTTATGAGATCTGGCAACCCGAGCATTGGGCGTTCGCAGGATTGAAGCTCAACCAACGAGATCAGTTAGGCGCAAGTGAACTTGTTGTCGGTTACGAATGTGATGGATGCGAGTTCGAAATGAACAACGGTCAACCCAGAGTGACCGGAAAAGACGACACACCGACAAACTTCCAGATCCTCGGCACGGCACCCGCGCAGCTTTGGGAAACACATGAGGTGCCCGGGGTATTGCACGACGAGTTTGTTGGGGAACTGAATTGGGCTGCCGCCAGATTGGCCGGGGAAGACAATCAACAAAACCGGCAGAAATTTGCGCAAGGCCATGCCGTGATGGGCTACTTCAGCAAGGGTAATGGCCAGGTCTTCACCACAGGTTGCACGGATTGGGCCTACGGACTTGGGTCTGCGGATGTCTCCACCGTGACCCGTAATGTGCTGTCCAGGTTTACAGGGCGTTAGGAAAAACTCGTGCGCGTACTCATCCTGGGCATCAATGGTTTTATAGGACGCTCCATCACCGCGTTCTCGAACACACTCGGCCATGAGGTGTTTGGCATAAGCCGTTCGAACGAGGTTCAACAAGCAACGTGTTTCAAAGTAAATCGCGAAAATGTCAAAGACGTTCGCCGTGTTGTGATAGACAACAAAATTGAAGTCGTGGTGGATGTGATCGCCATGACCCCAACCAACACCCTGCCGCTGTTGGAAGAACTGGCAAGCCTGCGTGACCACGTCAGTCACTATGTGCTGATCAGTTCTTGCGACGTTTATGCGGAGTACGAGCTATTCCACAAATTAACCGGCGGGCAAGCCAGCAGAAACATCCTCGATGAAACCACGCCGCTTCGGACCACTCGCTATCCCTATCGAGGTGAAAAACCCAGGGAGACAACTGACCCGCAGGCATTCCTGGATGACTACGACAAACTTCCAATCGAGGCAGCGGTGCAGGACCTCTCTCTAGCCTGGACAATCCTTCGCTTGCCGATGGTGTACGGCCCAGGAGATAGGCAAGCACGGTTTCGCTGGGCCATAAAACCCATTCTGGAGGCTAAATTGGAGGGTCGGCAGGAAATAAATTTCCCCGCTGCCTGGATGAACTGGGAATCTACATATGGATACATCGAGAACGTCGGTGCTGCAATCGCCAGCACCTTGGGAGAAGCGCGCGCGTACAACCAGATCTTCAACATCGCTGACAAAGCTCAAGGTACGCAGCGGTTCTGGGCTGAGCAGATCGCTAGACGACTAGGTTGGTCAGGATCTTTAACTGGCACAGACGAAGACCAGGGTCCGCAATGGCGCCATTTGAATCAACTTGACCTGGCTGTGCCTTTGCGAGTCGGTGCAGATAAGTTTCGTCGCATGCTCGAGTTCGAAGACATCATCGACATTGCGGATGCGCTGGACCGGACTATCGCCAGCGAACGCAAGCCTTGAGAAGCAAAGTGAAAGTCACGTCAACAATCGCCCTGTTGCTATTGCTTGGTTGCACGGGCACCGACAGCGCAGTCCAATTGACCCTGGACCACGAACGCAAAGGCGAAGGCTCAATAGTCGTTCTGTTCGATGGCGGAGCACCCTCCGGGATGTCAGCTTGGGACCCGATCTGGGATCGGCTACCCGTTGGGATAACAGCAATCCGGTACTCGCGAAGAGGTGAAGGTAACTCTCCATCGTGCGACCGCCAACTAACGCTCGACGACTACGTTGACGACTTAGAACAATTGTTAGATCAGCTGGGTATCGAGCACCCGTTCATCTATGTCTCGCACTCATTCGGAGGCCGGGTATCCATGGCCTTTGCCGCCAGAAACAAAGGCAGTCTGGACGCGATGCTGCTCGTCGACCCTTCTAACCCGCGCGACGTCGACATTGTGAAACAGGTGAATCCAGAAGGCTGTGAAGCGGAGATCGCTCGAATCAAAGCAAGTGATTACGCTGCCGGTCGCGATAAGTGGTGCTTTCTAGATACCATCTGGGACAAACAACCAGCACCTGGCTACGCCGAGATTGGCGACATCCCTATCACCCTCATCGCAGGTGTGAAGCGCGTGGCCAAACCTAGGCAAACCTTTGAGACAGACGAAGCAAGGCGACTATGGGGGGTCTATCAATCGGAGTGGGTAGCGCAATTTCCCCGTGGCCGCGCACTGCTCACCGAAAACAGCGGGCATTTTGTGCAGGATGACGAACCGGAACTCGTGCTGGCCGAGCTGCAACGACTCGTTCAATCTATCGAACTCGCGCCGTGAAAACGCTAGTAAGAATCAGGCTCGTTCTGAAACTGCCGGTGTATCTCTATCATTCCCGGCGTTACCAGGACCACCCACAGCAAAAACGCGCCAGCTACCCACGCAAGCGGCATTACAATCAATGCGATAAGCCATAACCCCGCAAAAATATAGGCACGCCGCTGCGCCATGGTGGGCGTCACCGTATCTTTGCCACCATCGCGTAGCAGCGGAAAGGCCTTGGGCCGGATAAACCAGCCGTGCGCTGTCAAAATCAGGAGGAACTGCAGCCAACTTAACTGGTCCGCACCCATCTTTGGGTCGCGATCCAGCGGGGCATCTTCGGCGGCATCCAGGTTTTCCTTGATGAGATTCCAAGTGTAATCCGCTTCCGGACGCGGGCCTGCACCACTCATGTTGCTGTACTTGGGTACACACCGCCATCGGTAGAGCACACGACCTTCTTTTGTCGCCGCAAAAATTGCAGGTTGGTAGTACCCGTTGGGGTGACTCGCCCAACTCCGTTCACGCAAGTGCCCGTAGTCTTCGTTGTAAAACACATCCAGCCAGCCACGTTCGCTCAATGCACTGCGAATCTCATGGTGAGGGTCACCGACAATTTTTATCCCAAGCTCCCAGGCGGCCTCAGCTTCCGTGGCCAGACTGTTAGGCTCGCTGGTAACACCATAAACCTCGCCACCCGCCGCACGGATCTCCGCAACAACACCGCTTTGCTCATAGCTTCGTAACTCGAAGCGACAAGGAGGTCACCAGAGCCCTCGGTAGAACAGGAAAACCACAAACTCGTGCGACGCGAGCACCTGATCCAACCATTCACTGCGCACACCTTCAGGTGGGTCGAGCAGCGACGGGATCTCACTCACCTGTTGCTCTACAAGGCTGAAACTAAATCCATCTGCTGTGGGTACCACTCGCACCTGCTCACGCGCGCAGATCTCTCCGTCACATAACACCAAGCCAAACTCATGTGGCTCTTCTGGCTTCGCGTTTAAGGCAGACTCGAAGTCGACAAGACCGGTAAGTTCCAGAGGCCGCGTGCGCTCCGGGTCAAGCCCGTTCAACCAGACAAGTGCCCCATCCACCTGAGCTCGAAGCTCGGCTGGCACATCGACTTTCTGTGTTTCCATTTCTACCCCACAGTCTCCACAACCCTACTATCGCGAGCCACCAAAACCTCCGTCAACTCCATAGAGACAAATTTAATCCAACCATATGGTTGTATTAAATTTTCAGATGCCCTATATTTATCCAACCAATTAGTTGTATTATTTAATCAGAGGAGAACGAACAAATGGAAAACTCTATAGAACGCAGCATCGATCTGGCCGCACCTCGAGATCGTGTATGGCGCGCGATCACGGATGCACGGGAATTTGAACAGTGGTTCCGTTGTGAAATCGAAGGTGAATTTGAAGTCGGGAAGATTGTTAACTGTCGCAGCCGCTATCATGAGGCGGATGCGGAACAAGTCACGTGGCAGAAACGGATCGTCAGCATGGAGCCACAGGAAAAGTTCGTCTACGTATGGACACCCGGCGAGACCGGTGCTGATATGTATGAAGAATCTCTGGGACAGACAACGGTAGAGTTTGAACTGGAGGAACGTGGCGCGGAGACCACGCTACTCATTCGCGAAAGTGGGTTTGCCAACCTGCCTGAGGGTTATGGTGAGCGCTCGTTCCGGATAAACACTGAGGGTTGGAACGCTCAGGTAAACAACATTACGGCCTACATAAATGCAAACAGCTGAACTTGAAGCGGTGACCCCTGTGTTCGCCGCCCTCGGCGATGCGACCCGCATGCAGCTGGTCCATCGCCTCGCCACAGGCGAAGCCCAATCCATCGTGCAACTGGCGGAGGGCATCGACATTTCCCACCAGGGCATCACGAAACATTTGAAGGTGATGGAGAAAGCTGGACTCGTTCGGGCTGAGCGCGTGGGTCGAGAGCGTCGCTACACCTGTGAACCCGACGCCATGCAAACCGCATCAACCTACCTCCAGCAGGTAGCCCGCGACTGGGATGCAGCACTACTACGCCTGAAGGCGTTTGTCGAAAGCGACCCCAACGAGTGAACCTCAACCAGCCTGTTTTACACAATTTTCACTCGCCTGGTGTGGATTGCAGGCTATGATCACCGGGATAAACAATTCGAGTGAGAGACACACTTTGAGTCACAATCAACGCAAAGGCTCGCCATCTATGTGGATATCGGCTAAGTGGACAATGGCTTGGCTAGTGGTCCTAAGTGCCAGCGGCTGTATGACTCAGTCAGCGGTGGATGCCTACGTCACCGACCTGCGCCCGCTGCCCAGTACCCTGCTGGAACAGCGGGCCGAGCTTAAGATCCGCTTAAAGAATATATCCGAGGCGCCATTGGCAGCACGAGGCATCGACGTCAAATTGATTGTGAATGGCAAGCAGCTCGCCCGCGGCGTGGATGGCAAGAGCATCAGCATCGAGCCCCTGTCTGAAACGGTAACCAGCGTCGCTGTCAGTACCCGCGCTTTTGATGTGTTCCGCCAGCTCGTCGGTATCCAGACCCGGGAAACCTATTCCTACCGCCTGAAGGGGCGACTCATCATGGATGGTTTGGACAAACGCTTCGATCACGGTGGCGAAATCTCACGCGCAGAACTGCTCAAGCTGTTTCCAGCTGGCGCCCGTTCGACTATGAACTAAGCTAAAAGTCTCTAACCAGAAACTTTCGAAATGTCTGTATCCTTGTTGTACGTATGTACGTATTGGGGTGTTCGAAGTCAGATCGCAAAAATGCTCACCGACGATCTGCACATTCACAACGTCACGACAACCAGTGCCGGGTTCGAATCTGGACAAGCAGGTCCGCTCGTGCGAAATCTGATGGCGATTCGTGGCTTGGATTTGCCGCGAGAATCTCCACCAACAATCTTCGAATTCGCTCGAGAGCAAAAGCGATTCGACCATGTCATCACACTTTGCAGCCAGCGTACACAGGAGAACTACCAGGTGCTCTACGATGTGATCAACATGGTGTTCAGGAAGTCAGAATGCACTATCCATCACTGGGACGTGCCGGATTTTATGTCCATCCAGTCTGAGGGTGAGGAACGAATAAAAGCGGCTGAGAAAATCATCAGTAACATAGAAGACAAGATCAAAAAATTCACCGACTCCATTACCTGAGCGACTGACGTCAGATATTGGCCCTTCTTGCGTCTCACTGACTAATCGGGCAACCCCAACACCCGCTTGGCAATGATGTTCAACTGAACTTCGTTGGATCCACCTGCGATGGATATAGACTTGGCTTCAAGCCAGAGCCTGCACATGGCCATGGCTTCATCGTCGAAACTTTCGCCTTCCCAGCCGAGGCCGCTGGTGCCCCGCAAACGCAGCTGCAACTCCAGCTGCTCCTTCACGTAGTTCGCTTCGACATATTTGAATATTGAGGTAGCTGCACCTGGTGTTTGCGCTGCGGATTCCTCGACGGTTCGCTGCTGCGTGAGCAAAAACGCCGCCTTCGTCATTTCGTTGGCAACCAGATCTGCCTTGATAGCCGCGTAGGTGGGATCCTCACGATCAATGTGTCCGCGCAGCAGTTCACTCAAAGAGACCGAGGGTTTGATGCGCTGAAGCGGTCCGGCTTTATCAGCGCTGGCTAGTGCCTCCAACCCGGATCGCTCATGCTGCAACAGACGTTTGCCGATGGTCCAACCTTTGTTCAGCTCACCAACCAGATCTTCTTTGGGTACCTTCACGTCGTCAAAAAACGTCTGGCAGAACGGCGACTTGCCGTTGATCAAATCAATCGGTTTGGTCGTCACACCCGGACTGTCCATGGAGAACAACAGGAAGCTGATGCCGTCGTGTTTGGGTACATCTCGATTGGTCCGTACCAGGCAGAACATCCAGTCGGCATAGTTGGCACCCGACGTCCAGATTTTGGACCCATTAACGATAAAATGGTCGCCCATGTCCTCAGCAGAGGTCTGCAGGCTCGCAAGATCTGAACCGGCACCCGGCTCGCTGTACCCCTGACACCAGGCAAACTCGCCGCGGGCGATGGCGGGTAGATGGCGTGCCTTTTGATCGTCGTTGCCGTGTTCCAGCAGCGTTGGTCCGATCATACTCACACCCATGCCGCCTAGTGGCGGACGCGCGCCGATGCGTTGCAACTCTTCCAGCAGCACCAGAAAATGACCTTTATCCAGGCCTGCACCACCATATTCTTCCGGCCAGGTAGGTACCGTCCAGCCGCGTTCGGCCATCCGCTCAAGCCAGACATAGGCTTCCGGATTGGCACTGCGTCGCTTGTTACCGCCGTTCACCTCCTCGCCAGGCACCATCCGGGTGCGCATGGACGGGGGACAGTTGGTCTCAAGCCATTGCCGGGTTTCCGCTCTGAAGTCAGCGAGGCTGGGCATCTTCAATCAACTCGTTACAGTGGATGCAGACGTACAGGTACATCCTTTATTCCGCGGATGAAGTTGTTGGGCAGGCGCACAACGTCGTCTACCACCTCTACTTTGTGGAAACGTTGCATGATCTCCTCCCACAACACTCGCAGCTGCATTTCAGCCAGACGATTACCCATGCAGCGATGTACACCAAAGCCAAATGAGACATGCTTACGTGCGTTAGGGCGGTCGATAATTAAGCGATCAGCATCCGGGAAGACCGATTCATCACGGTTACCCGACAGGTACCACATGATCACTTTTTCGCCTTCCTTGATCTGCTTGCCGCCGAGCTCAATATCCTGGAGTGCGGTACGACGCATGTGAATCACAGGGGTTTGCCAGCGCACCATCTCCGCAACCATGTTAGGGATCAAAGCCGGATTGTTGCGGAGTTTCTGATACTCATCCGGAAACCGGTTCAAGCCGATCACGCCACCGCTGATACTGTTTCGCGTGGTGTCGTTACCACCCACGATCAAAAGCAATATCGTGCCCAGGAACAGTGCCGGATCTTCATTCATCCGGCTGGTTTCTTCGTTATGCGCGAGCATAGAAATCAGGTCGAACTTTGGCGGCGCGGCGGCGCGTTCAGCCCACAACTCATAAAACGCACCCGCGGCCTGCATCAACTCTGCCTGCCGCTGTGACATATCAATACTGTCGTCACCCGTCACCTCAGGTACCGCAGTTGTGATGTCGGACCAATGGATCAGCTTGCGCCTGTCTTCGTACGGGAAGTCAAACAGTGTTGCCAGCATGCGCGCGGTGAGTTCGATGGACACTTCCTGCACCCAGTTGAACGTCTCGCCAACCGGCAGGTTTTCCAGAATGTCGATCACGCGCTCGCGAATCAGAGGCTCAAACTCAACCAGGTTTTTGGGTGAGACGCTTGGTGCGACGGCTTGTCGCTGAGGCGCGTGTCGCGGTTCATCCAGCGTGATGAAGCTTTTGTTTTCCATCTGACCTTCTTGCGGCGGATATGGGTCCACAATCGCAATGCCTTTGGCCTCTGAAGAAAACACCTCGTTGTTCGTATCCACCGCTTTGATGAGCTCGTGATTGGTTACCGACCAGAAGGCGCCGTTTACACTATCGGCGAGGTAATGGACGGGCGCCTCTTCACGCAGACGCGCAAACCACGGCTGCCAGATATCCTGCTCAAAGAGCTCCGGACGACTGACATCTATCTCTTCCAGCGGCGTTGCCGCTGCGGCTGAAACTTCTTCTGCTAGCGCGCTCATATCAATTCCACTCCTTGTTCAGGCTGTTGTTCGTATTCTTATCAACACCAATGTAGAACATCGCTCCGCGGCTTTCTACTACGCACTTCAAAATCTTGATTAGATCTCTTTGTTCACCTGGGCCCTAGCGCGGGCCCCAGTTCTTCCAGTTCCAGCGCAGCCGCGAGTTCCTGCGCCAGCTCACCGTAACGCGTTTCCTGATGGATCTGACAATAACGCGCCCAGAGGTAATACCTTGCAACGTCATCCAGCGGTGCCGCCATCATTTCGCACACCTTCTGATCAAAGAGCCCATGAAAGTCCGGCACCCGACCATCGTAATCGGCAAATTTGTATTCCCTTGCGAGATCAGATGCAAACAGCATCTGGCCCGCTTTCTGTTTTACCGAGGGATCACTCGCCAACGCCACCAGCGCCCGGCCTGTTAACAGCGGGGATTCAGATTCACCGAAATAGGGATCTTTAGATACGGCATCCCGCCAGTTGTCTTCAGAGACACCAAAGTGCTCCAACACGGCTTCCGAGCGCAGAAAGCCCGGCGACAAAGCCAGAGAGGTCACGCCCTTGCCAACGAGTTCCATCGCCATACCATAAGCCAGGCGTCCCAGCGCGGCTTTGACCATATCGTAGAGAATCTGGCCCCGGTAACCCTGCATATGCCCGTCGATCATCTCCACGATCAAGCCGCTGTCTGCCTCCACCATGAGAGGCACCAGATGTCTGTTGGTCACAACATGACTGAGAACAGTTTGGTTGATAAAGGGTTGTATCTCGGCAACGTCAATTTCCCAGAACGAACTCCCCCACTGGACCAGCGGATCTGCCCCCCAGATACTGTTAACCAGGATGTCGAGACGCCCGCTCTCACTGCGAATTCTGTCAGCGAGTTCTTTAACCTCACTCTCGTTTGTGTGATCTACCCTGAGCGCCGTGGCTTGCCCACCTGCCGAATGGATTCGGTCTGCGGTTTCGTCGATGGTTTCAGCTCGATCCATGCCCTTGCCCCCTGCTGCGGTGCTGCGTCCCGTGCAGTAGACGTGCGCACCCGCTTCGGCAAGCGCAACCGCACTACCCCGACCTGCGCCTCGCGTCGCTCCACAGACCAACGACACCATTCCCACCAATGGCTGCTTGCTCACCTTTCACCCCAACTCTCCGAGGACATTGAAGTATCATCCGCCTATTCAATCCCGCAGCGCAACCTATGCCCGATCTCGCCTCACCCTGCCCCTGCGACAGCCGTCTGAACTATGCGGATTGCTGTGCACCTGTTTTACGCGGGGATATGCCAGCACCAACTGCAGAGGCACTGATGCGTTCCAGGTATACCGCATACGTGCTCGAAGATGACGCGTATCTGCTGCGCAGCTGGCACCCGGAAACCAGACCTGCACATCTCACGTTTAATCCGGACCAGCGTTGGCTGGGTTTGAAGATCAAAGCGCGCGACGCCGGGCAGGATTCGGATACGGAGGGCACGGTTGAGTTTGTCGCCCGTTACAAAATTCACGGCCGTGGTGCTCGCCTGCATGAGACAAGCCGCTTTACAAAGGTTGGCGGCGCCTGGGTTTACATAGACGGAACACTCATCTCTTAGCCAATCGCGTTATAATGTCGGGCTTTGTCCAGAGAAGTACGTAAAGCCATGCAAGAACTGCTGTCCACCATCGTAAAACCTGAAGAGATCGATTCTTTGGGCCACATGAACGTGCGCTACTACATGTCGCGCATGGAGCGCGCCAATCGGGCACTGCTGGCCGGTCTCGACATTGACGAAAAACTCACCGATTCGCTACTGGTTCGCGCGGATACCTACACACGTTTTCGGCGCGAGCAGTTCGAAGGCGCGACGCTGAGTGTACGTGGTGGGATTACCGGCTTGCACGAGGGTGGCATGCAGAGTTATGTCGAAATAGTAAACCCCGACACCACCGATATCGCGGCGACCTTCATCGTGACCACCGCGCTCGCAAACAGGGAGAGTCGGGAAATCCAGAGGTTCCCTGATCCCGGCAATGCTGACTACACCGCCATTGATGTGCCCGACTATGCAGTACCGCGCTCTCTGGACCTGGGACCAGTGAACTCGGCAGTCACGTATGCGGATCTCCACGCACGTATCCCGGAGGTTGAAGGCGGCGGCATGATGAGCGGGCGTCGCTACGCCCTAGTCGAAGAAGAAGGTGTCGATGCATCCGGCTGGCTGAAGCCCGACATGGAAGTGATGTTCCTGGCCTTCGCAAAAGCGGCTCAACAAAGCAGTGCAACCCAGGGACCTCCAGTTTTTAAAACCAGCGATGGACGGCGCGTCGGTTGGGCTGTGATGGAAACCCGCAACCTGCACTTCGCACAAGCAAAACTGGGCGACGAGATTGCTACCTTCAGCGCGGACATCAGCGTGGACGACAAGGCACGTCACTCCCGCCGCTGGGCTTACAACATCCAGACGGAGAGGCTCTTAGGTATCAGTGACACCATTGGCGTGTGTATCGATCTTGATGCCAGAAAGGCAGTCTCCTGGCCTGACGAGCTGCGCTCAGAGATCGAGAAGCACATGCAACCAGATCTCGCCTGATTTCAGGTACTCCAACGTCCGTTAAAAGCGAGCGAGAGTGCCTGAACAGACATTCGCTAAGTTCCTTCTTCGGCCACATTAGGTAATAACAGCATCGAGCCACGCTGGGACAGTTGTCTACTAACCGAATCATTCTTAGGATATTTATCTTTAGTAGACCGTGGCCAATCCAAAGAACACATGACTAAACAGTGTCTGACCCTGTCAGTTTGCAGATCGCCAAAACACGAGGTGATCATAGGTCTACTCTCGCCCGCAGAACTGCGTTGCAAAGAGCGAACCTGCAGCGGCAATTTGACACTTCCGATCTAGCTCGCTGCGCCGTTTTTGCCCGACGGCAATGGCGGTGCTTTTAGTTTCCACAATCGTGTAGCGCGGGGGCAACTTTTCGTAACGGTTACAGCTCTGGATTTCACAAGTCCGGGTTACGAGTCGAGCATTTACGCACGTTCGAGGCTCCCGTTTAGTGCCAAACGAAGACGTTTCACTAAATAACCTTGTTGTGACTCCGGCGATACGTCTCGATGATGAGGTAAATGAATAGGACCATCTGTGTTCGGACATTTGATTGCATTGTTCGTTTCCTGGCATAGCGATCCATTCTTTTGCCCAGAACTGCTGAGTGTCCGGGTACCACCATCCATCTATCAGTTTTTCACCACTATCCAATCGATGAGCGTCGATCGCATAACTGCCGTCCTTGTCACGTTCACGAAAGAGCTTCAACTCATATACGCTACCGTCCATACCGACCAAGAACATTCCGTCGGGGTTGTTGATCCCAGTTACTTGCTCCGGATCGCGAGAATCAGTCACAAAGCGAGCAACTTTTTCGTCACGTAGCCCTATCCTCTGCGCCACGATAGTGCTAGGCAATTGTTGACGTGACGGCGGATTGTCTTGAGTCCCACGTTTAATCCAGGATACTGGGTCACCACTTTGACCACGTGCTTCGTAACCTGGTCGATACGGTGAGGAGCGATTTTCACGACTAAAGATCAGTGTTGTTATCGGCTGCTCCGGATCTTCAACGTCAGGTTGATCTGATACGCTGACTCGATAACCATTTGAAAAGTATTGATTAGCGGCAAAATAATTCATCGTAATCGAATTTTGCCAACGGCGATTTGGAAACTGTCGTTCAATCGCCGGACCAATGTGATCGTTCACAAGCCTGATCTCACTTTCGTGATAGCTATAGCCAGCCACTTTCTTACCACTACTGTCGACAATGTTCCTTTCGATCAGCCCGACCAGCGTTCCATCATCCTCCGGTTCACGGAATGCTAAGACATTGAGTTTGACCACCTGTGGGTCAACCCCAACACCGTCAGGGGCAACAAAGTAGTCGCCAGTAAGCGCACCGTAATAAGACCCTGTCTCGTCTGCATATAACAACTTGCCTGGTGGAAGGTTTCTACTCTCCAGAGGGTCAGTGTCGGCCATAGCCTGGTTGTAAACTGACAACGTCAGAAGAAAAATTAACCCACCCACGAGTATCTGGCGCAGGGCTTTCCCATTTTTGAATCTATGCGTAACCATGACTACCTCACAATGAACGAGAGTTTTGTTTTATTGAATTCACCAGTCTTCATCGTAACTAGAACTCGTTAACGATCACGTTTTCATCTCGTCTAGCCATTGCTGAATGTGTAGCATCTCCTCTGCAGTGCACCCACGATTCTGCGATCCACGCGCCTGCACGAGCTCACGAGTTTTGAGGAGCAGCTCAATAGTGACGATGGGCTTATCCCGAAAGCGTAACGAGCAGATTGCTGTGTCTTTTTTCGGATAACCGTAGCCGTACCTCTGAAGATAATGCTTTAACTGTTTACCTTCGCGCTCCAGCTCGGTGCTGTTAACCAACTCGACAATCTTCCACTCATCTGTACCCACCCAGTCTAAGTTGTGCCGATCCCATCGATGCAGGGGAATGAAGTGATCTTTAAAGTAGCGATCGGCGTGCTGCAAACTCGATCGCACCTTGCGCTTGGCCCAAGAAAATCGTCTCAGGTAGCTCCGACTCTGCTGGTGCGACCAACGCAAAAGGTAGTCGACGGTACCTTGGTCCAGTTCGTCAAGGTGCCGATCCAACCACCGCGCAGTGTCGCGCCAATGTGCCAGGAACTGGTGATCGTGGCGCGTCCATAGGGCTGTAACGTCGAGAGAATAGAGTGGGCTTGAGAGTAAATACTCCGCAGCAGCCTCGCTGACCCCAAGCAACCTTAGCTCTGTGCGAGCGACGGTGCCTTGGATTGAATCACCCGATGATATGCGCACAAACTCATGCTGGAAGCGTTTGGACACCTGCCAACCGTAGGCCATCTTGCCGAGCTTGTATAAGCTGCCGCCCTGAGCAAAGCACAGGAACCATTGGCGCCATTTATCAGAGATTGCGTGTTGGCGATCGTCACCGGTCCATGCTGAATAAAGAGTTTCGGGTACGGGATACTCAACGAACAAATAGTCGATTAATTCTCGCAGTGTGCTTCCCTGAAAACTTCCAGGTTGGCGCAGCCAAAATGGCGCGTAGTACACAATTGATGTCGCAGAGACGGCTTGTCCTTCAGCCCGGCAAACTTCATTTATCCGGGCGATGTTAGTGATTGGTCCGATGGTCTCTGGGTATTTGTCAGTCTTGCTCGGCGGGTTGGGCCAGGGGGTAATGATACGGGACTCGAGGCCATGTCGGTTTACACGCACTCTTCTATCAGATTGTTGGTCTAGCCATTGCTTTCGCAGCGCGGTCGGTGCCGCGTCCAAAATAGCGCGACGCGTGGTTATACCTTCTAAGAACGAATAGACTGCCTCTAGATAGCCATCCTCAAAATAGTGCTCGTCATGCCAATCGTATTCATTGAGATCCCACTCCCACCACTGATCGAATCGGTCTTCTTCCAGACCTCGCCTTAGCGTGTTTTCGGCTTCTTGTGACAACGCGACAGCTTTGGCAGCCTGGCGTTCAACACCATGTGAAAACCAGCGTTTTCGCTTTGCCAGAGGACGGCCCGAAGCATCCTTGGTTTTTAGTAACGATCGCTGTTTTCGTTTAGCCATGATACCGCTCGATTTTCAAATTTGTTGCTCTTTCATGATCTTGACCAGTTGCGAATCAGACACGTCGCTTGTAGCGACAAGTGCCCAGATCAAACTCAGTCTGCACTTTAGTGCGGTACTACTCCCAATACTATTAACCGTGGCGGTTATGTGGGCGGCAGAGAAGGGTGCGTCTTTGCTAGCAAGTTGCTGCCGCAGCTCACATAAGCGTTCACTCACATGGACCAAAAGCATAAATTCCATCATGCGCCTCGCCAGGTGCGTCGACGAAACCGGTATAGCTCGGGTATCCAGGGTAGTTAATGCAAACTTGCTTGCGCAGCCGATGGAACTGCACGGGCCACAGATTGCGCGGGCGCGATTTTAGTTGGTGATGATTTTTGAGTTCTATTATCCGTTGCCAAGATTGGCCTAATCCTTCTCCAGGCTGTTCCCTTAAGATAAGTCCGCTTGGAATGGCCTGGCCGTCTTGCCCATCGTAGTCCCAATATCCCACGGTCTCCCAAGTGTCGGCCGTTTGCGTTTCTGGTGGGGTGGGTTTGTTCGGGGCAGTTGAATGCGACTCGCGCTGCAATGTCGGCGGACGCTCTCCATCAGCGGGCGGGTAACCCCAAAAGTTGACCAAATCGAAGTTGACCTGGCGTGCGACCTCATTGCGCAGGAACACGACAAATGGTCCGGATGGTGGGTTTTCGGGAGCTTCGTAGTGCAGTTCTATCGCCGAAAACTGCCCCTTAGGTGGAGAGCGAAAGAGATGGCTAGCTACCAGAGTGTCTCCCAGCCTGAGTTCAACCGAGACTTCTCCCTCGGTAAACCCGGGTTCCAAACGTGTCCCAGCGAAAAACTGCAACGTATAGCGCCAGTTAGAATTTGCGGTTACGGCCAACTCCTGGCTCATCCAGGCGCCCGCCTTGGACAGGAACGCTAGTTGGCGACCTCCTCCGGGGGGTGTGTGCGGGAACATTTCTTTCGGCGGCACCACAACCCCGTGTCGTTCCCCTGCCCAGTGCGCCACGCCGAATTGATATTGGTTGGTCATTGGTTCTTCAAAACTGCCATTTATTAGCGCAAGCAGGTCGGGTTGTTGTGTGTGGGTGTAAGCGGGATTAGATGCCTTGGGAACTGGCACGGGCTTTACTTGCGCCGGTGATGTGTGAGTTACGCTTGGTGTCCTCGGTTTGCCGTTTACGCAGAGTGGTTCTGCTTTCGGCACAGATATTCTACGTGGCAGGTTCTGCAAGTAGTCGGAGTTTAGGGAATAGCGCGTCGCAATGCGGCCACTATATTGCTTCACGACGTGGGCACGGTAGATATAGAGACGGTCGTCATGCGCTTCTATGTCCCGAAGACCGTTCCAGTTGCCCGTCCCCGGCTTTATGGTGAGCTGAATGGCTTTGTCGAAGAAAGTAAGCTCAATTTGTTCGCCGGTCCACGACCAGCGATGACGACGGTCGTACACGTTGTTAATGCCGACAACGCCATCTTCACGCAAGTAGATGTAGGCACCTAGCCAGGCGGATGCGCGGTAGCGTTGGTTAGTGTCTGCACTCCAGTTCTTACCGGCTACACCGCGCTTTGCAGTATAACGAGGGACGCGCTCGAATCCCCACAGAGTGTCCTTAAACCCGCGCGCACGGATTTTTTCGTAGTCGATCACCACCGTGTTGCAGTTGGGTATGGTTGTGTAATCCAACACGGGCCAACTATTCGGTAGCTCTGCATTTGCGCCGGTGGGCTGCAAAAAGAGATTTTCTTCCGCACTAGTGGGGGTGGGTAGGTCTACTTCACCTGCAACGTAGTGTGGTGAACGCGCTATAACGCCGGGCCAGGAGAGTAGCTGCTCTTGCGTGGTGCTACAGTGTTGCAACAAGCTGGAATCTGGTAACAGCGCTTCGTGCTTGCGCAGGCGTGCGCAGCGCTCACCCCACGCATCGTAGGTCATATTCAAGATCTGGCTCGCTCTTGCTTTTTCGAACTCAGGCGCTCGACCTACTCGTTTGAAACCACTTTGGTAGTCGGGGCCGAGCAGGTAAAAGCCATCTTTATGAATTAACATCGGCTGTCGCAATGTGATGCGCTTAGCGAGGTGTTCTAGATTCTTGATGGAATCGGAGCGTTCATCATAGTTAATTCCAGTCACAGACTCCGCCCGCAAAACAGCGATGTACATTGTCTCGATCCCAACGTTCATGGCGTCAGCGAATGCTGCACGAATGACCTGTGAGGCGCGTAGGCTCCGTTTCTTGTCACCGAGTGCCACACGTTTGTTCGCGAGTTTTTGGCGCAGCGCTTCCTTTGCGTCTCCCTCGGCGTTCCGATAACGCTGATTGAGTTCGCGAACCTTTGGTTCTTGTGCTTCGACTTGTTGTGTCATCTTGTCGTTATAGACATCAATCTCAGCAAGTGAGGCTGACGTCACTTCCAAGCGACCGGCGACGCCCAAGGTCCAAGGTAGTATGTTTTTACGTGGCGGTCTGCGGTCGCCACTGTTGCTGCGTTTGTATCTTAGGAACGAAACGCCACCTGTTAAGCGCGCATTAACCAAGTACTCGGTATTGATAAAGATCACGCCTGATTGGACGCCTACCAGAGAGGCTTTGATGTTCTCTAGCTCGGGGCCAACGATTGGCGATGCCTGATCACTTGTGATCTGTTCGTACGAGGCGCTGTTCGCGGCCTCCACAAGCGGACTCAGGTGTAAGAACGAACACGCGACCAGTGCCGCAAGGAAAAAACGCATAACTTAGCTCCAATACTTGATCGGGATACCAGCACGATGCGGAATTAGGCAGGTTATTATCAAGTTTGTAACAGGTGTCTATTAGGTGAAAATACGTTATTCGTCGTCGAACACCTAGTTGCAAGGGCCAAACTGATAAATCCCATCATTCTCAGAGTCTGGCATGTCGATATATGCGGAATATTTGGGATACTCCGGATAGTTAGCGCATACCCGTCGAGTTTCGCGGTGTAAAACAACAGGCCACAACGCGCGTGACCGAGCAGGCAGATCGGCGTGGTTTTTTAACTGTAATTGCTTCTGCCAACTGATACCCAAGCCCGAACCTGGTTGGTCGAACAGGACCAAGCCGTTTACCAGCTGCTGGCCGTCCAAGCCGTCGTAGTCCCAGTATCCAACAACTTCTTCGCTCGGTTGAGGGGTGGTTTGCAGAGCTTGGAATAAGATCCAAATAGCAACGATTGTGGCCGCCCCGATGCGTATCCAAAAATACGTCTTTCTTTTGCCAGCGCTAGTGGGCTGTTCGCTTGCTGAGGCATCCGCAGGGACTTGCGAGGAGGCAAGCGGTGAGATGATGTTTGCACCCCATTGATCCTGCAACCCAACTGCCGTGGTTTCGCTAACCGTCGGCCAATCCCCATTCAGTAGGGCGGTCAAGAACTGCTCTGGTACGCCTATGGCAGCAGCACATTCGGCCAGAGTTCGGGCGTCTTGCTCGAGTTCGGCACGCAGCATGTCTTTGTCTACCGGGTACCGCCTTGTTGTGCCGAGTGGTCGGTTGCCGGTGCGCGCCGCGACGCCTTCAACCCCATCATATCTCTGCTCATCTTCAAGTAGTTCCTGCCAAGGGAGTGGTGCCTCTCCGGGATTTGCCGTAAAAGCACAATATCGCTGAATGACTGCGGCAGCGTGATGCCCCCAACGCGCCTCGCGCTTGCCGTCTGTGATTGCTTGAGCGGTAAGCAGGATGCGTTTTTCACCGGCGTCTAGGCTGGATGGGCGAATGTGGAAAAGGCGCCTAGCACGCAACACCAATTCTGGTCGCACCGCGAAATATCCGTTGGTAGGACTAGTCGCCGTTGTCAGTGGTTGCAAGGTGTGCTTATTCAAGCAACTGCGGCCTGTGCCATATAGGCCAGAACCAAACCCGCGCCTCGTTGGATAGCTCGCATAATCACTCCGCCGTGAGGATGAATTATCGGAAACTCATCTTAACGAAAACTGAACATGTGTTTGTGAAGCTAGTGCGGCCGAGGTGAGCACTCTTGGATCCATATGCAAGGGAGCAACTGAAATCACCGAGTAGCGGGCTTGAAAGTCCCAGATCTAAGAAGTGCTTCCGAATTAGGGGCGTTCACGGCTCCAACGGTGGATCACTCGCTGCCTCTGCCCCCTCAATCCGTCCACCAGAATCCTGCAGTGATGGTCGACCGTGGGCGATGCGTTGCAAGTTCTCACGTAGCTGACTGACGATAGGTCCGTTGCACCCATCAGCTTCAAATAGCGCCCGCATGGGTCCGACCTCACGCATAAACCCCATTTCGTCCGACAGTCGTGACAGCCCGCTTCGAGTCCAGTCGACCCCACCGCGTTGTTTGCTGTAGCGAATCGCAATGCCAATACGTGCCGCTCTAAACGCATCGACACCCGGCCAGAATTCCCGCCACTTTTGCGCAAAGGCTGGGTCTACAGCAACAGAGTGATCGCAGGTGCCCCAGTATCGGGTGCGGCTGCCGTCGATACCAAATTCGTCACGATCGTAGCAGCGTGTTTTCCACCGAAACGTCGTTCTGCCTGCTGCTGCGGTACACATTTGTGTGTGAGTACCCGCCAATGCGTGGTACCAAGCCTTCATCTCATCGTGGTTGGCGATACCTTCGAAACGTCCCTCAAACACACGACGGGGAACATCCGTGATTTCGTTTTCCCGCCACCACGCATCATATTTGTATACGATACCGGGTTGTCGAGCTGAGGCGGATCGAAATGTGCTGCGGTAGTCACCGCTCTTAATCCACTGCTGTTTGGTGACCCCGAATAACCCCGCAAGCGTAAAATAGGGGTTGCGACTGGGATAGTGGGTGGCGGGTCTTCGATCAGAGTCTCGGGGCATGAGTTGCAGTATGCCGTCGATGGTACGGTAGTCGTAAGCGACCACGGTGAAGAGGCCGCGTTTCACCGGCTTCACATAATCTGCCCAAGCATGCCCGATACCAATGCGGTGCACATTCGGGCAAGTACTTAAGAATGGCGTTAAACGCTGACCTAACTCCTCCACAAACGTCGGGGTCGGGTTGAGTTCCTGCAACGGCACAATTGTCGTGGCGTCATCGTCCCTGCGGTGTAAAGCATAGATGGCCAGTTCACCGCGTGCGGTCATAAAGCGAGGCTGGTAGTCGATGTCGATGAACTGTATCTCTTGTTGATACTCATGTTCGATCGGTGCCGCAAGCGCTTGCACTTCCTGAAAGGCGGCCCGTAACTCATCACTGCCGGTTTCGTATCGCGCATAGATCTGTTGTTTTAGCGGCTCAATTTCTTCAGTGAGCCGCTGATCGCGATACCGAGCAACCCGCGCCCGTTCGGCTTCTCGTGGTTGGTTCAGTTCTAACGATTCGGCCCGCCACTCGGCTTCAGTGCGGTTGGCGTTACGTGCAATGGTCGGATCGCAAACGAAGCCGCTGTCGCTCGGCACCGCTTGCGGTGAATACAGATCATAGTCTTCGCCCTCGTGGATCAGCTGGCCAAATGCTGCCGTACGCAGTGCACGACGGCTGAGCTCCGTGTTCGGTCGCATGGTAACGGTCAGAGTCGAGGCTGGGTTGGACACCTCTATGGTGGATATGGGTTCATTCTGCTGCGCGACTTGCGTGGAAGTGATAACGGTCTCTTGGACAGGCTCCTGTGCTGCTTCGGTATTCGTGGAAGTGGGTGCCTCAATTTTGGCGAGGGCTTGATTGACCTCGTCAACTCTTTCTGGCGCGATCGCGGTTAACAGTGGCGTTAGCGCCGGTGATCGGGTGCCCTCCTGCACGTGCTGCCGGGTTGTTGCATCGAGCATGTCCTTGGCGCTGGCCCAGATAAGGGCATCCGCCCCAGCGACGGCGCCTTGATTGCCTAACACAGCTGCAGTCAACCCAGATAGCGCACCATTGATACGACTGTCACGTCCGCACAAAACGGTGATCTCGAAGTACAGTTTGCGCCGCTCTGCTTCTGCTAACTCATCAAACGTACTACCAAAATGAGATGAAAACAGTGCATCAAGAAACAGTGCGCGTGCGACATGTCGAGGTTGCAAGTCAGTACCGTCTGCATTGGTCAACCAGTTGACCATGCGATCACTGCAACGACCCATCGTTCGAATCTGTTGCATGATGCTGGCGGTATCAGCCGCGCCTGGTTTGATCACCGCCCCGCGTCTGGCTTCTGTTTCAATACGCGATGCCAACGGGATTTGATTTTTGGAAACAACCCACGGCGAGCATTGCCCGCGTCCACCTGATTGCAACGCAATCCAGCCCTCGCCATTGGGGGTGACCAAGCCAGCAAGCTGTGGAACGAGACGGCCCAATGGGTTACTGCCGCTCAACGACAACGCGCCTGTTGCGGGATCATAGCGGCCGGTTACCTGCTGGGTGGAGTCAGGAGTGGGACGTAGTGACGCTACAGTCCGAGCATTAAGTTCACCGTTAACCTCACCGTTATCCTCGACTGACAGCGTTAGGTTAAGTCGGTAGGCGGCCGTGGTACAGGCGAAGTAGCCTTGGTATTCACCCGAAACTGCGTCCGCAATGGGTGCGGTGGCATGAGTAGTTATGCAGATGATGCTCAAAAGCAACGCACTCAATAGAACAAATAGTCTGGCCAATGTCGCCCCAAATGAATTGTTAGTGTTTCAGGTAATGGTATCTGCGCCACGGCGATCGGAGCAAGGTTTCGAGGAGTTAAGCTGCTGTTGTTTCATACCCTATTCGTTACGAATCAAGTACTTCGCCTGTTGCGACGAGAGCGCTGGCACGCTGAAATAGTTCAGGATTCCCATCGCCCAGTACCTTCAAGAGCTCTCGTTTTTCTGCCACATATATTTTGGCGAATCTAGGATCGTGCGCCGCGATAGATCCAGCATTGTCGATCAGATCAGCCAACTTAATTGTGTGCACGCGAGCATCACCCTTGGCGATGTGTTCGCGATCGATTCGCTTGCGGGTGGCTCGATTACCATCCTCCGGCTTTGAAACATCCGTGAGTAGTGATACAAGATATCCTACGCCGTCACCAAAAGCGTCGTAGATGTCTTCTATCGTTGTCGATGTATCTTCGACTGTGTCATGCAAATAGGCCGCGACAATCATCTCAGGGTCATCAGAAACCGATGCAACGATGTCTGCTACGCGCTCAAGATGAGTTGTGTAGGGCTCATCCGTGTACTTACGGCGATGATCGATCGCGTTGTGCGCCGCAAACGCGAATTCTCGCGCCCGAGAAATTAGTTCATTCATGGCAGGTACCAGATCAAACTCTGATCTGCACTCTAGTGCGGTACTGTCCGAAGTGCTAATAACCAAGGCGGTTATCTGGAATGAAGTTAACGGCTCCTCCTTCGTGAGTAAGATAAAACTAACCTCATTGGTTAGTGGATAGTGCCGGCGCCTTCAGCATAGTATCTTGGCGCTGTCTCCAAACGAGGACTCGTTGTGAAAATCTATCTTGATGACGAGCGTGAAACGCCGCTGGGATGGCATCGCACATTTTGGCCAAAAGAAACGATTGAGCTATTGCAATCAGAGACGGTCACCGAGTTGAGTTTGGATCATGATTTGGGTGATGATGAGCGTGGCACCGGTTACGACGTGATCCTTTGGATTGAGGAACAGGTTGCTTTGACGGATTACGTTCCTCCCGTCATGCAAGTTCATTCCGCCAACAGTTCAGCCCGGACTAAGATGGAAGCGGGTATCGATAATATACGGCGTATGTTAACGGAACGAGAGCGGAGTAGTGGATGAAACGGGACAATCATCGACTATGCGTTGTATGACTGGGAGATGCCCAGTAACTCGCTACTTCACGTTGCTTGAGGTTGTATGCGTTGATGTACTTGGTGATCAAATGAATCAATGCGGATACGCAATACTTCCCCGGGCATTCGCAACAAAAACATCGCTTACCAGCACGGATACAAGAGTGCGTTCGCTCGCTGGCATCATCAATAGTAGTCGGTGTCGTCTTTTGCACGTAGTCCAACCGTCCAAGTTGTGTGAGCGCTCGACGTCGCGCACGTGAAACGATACTTTCGATCTTCAGGATCTGGCGCCGGAATCACGCCATATCGACGAAAAACCTGGGGGCAATCTATCTTCCAAACCCGTCGGGCGTAATCGGCAAGGTTGGAATTGGACATGGAAGCTATGCGCGGAGTTGCGCCGTGGATTTTTGTTGTTAGCCGCTCAAGATTCCAATCCAGATTGCTGAGTTCTCTAGATAACTTTATTAGTTTGTTTGCAAATTTATCACCCGTTGCCGCTGCCTTTGCATACCATCGCTCTGCCTCGTGTTCATTGCGCTCGACACCCAGCCCTGACTGATACATCCGCCCAAGCGATGTCATAGCACTAACCTGCCCTTGAGCAGCGGCCTTTTTGTACCAATCCGAAGCCAATTTCACATCCTTTGTGACACCCGCCCCGGTTTCATGCGCTTTCGCCAATAAGTACTGGGCGCGTGCGAACCCTTGATTGGCTGCTCGAAGGTACCATTTCGCAGCGGTCTTTTGATCCTTGGGCAGGCCGTTGCCGTTATGATAGGGCTCCCCTAGATTTGTTTGTGCATAAACATAACCCTGGGAAGCTGACTTCTGATACCAGGATGCAGCTTTCGCGAAGTTCTTTTCGACACCTTCGCCGGTCTCGTAGCGGTAACCGATCTGGTTCTGTGCCTTGGCATTGCCAAGTTGCGCGGCGATGAAATACTGCTGTAAAAACTCCTCGTTATCGTAATAACCACTCGCAGCGCGCATTCCAAGGTTCGAATATTGTGTTCGAGTTGGTAGTTTGTCTACTAAGACTGCATCGCTCTCCATGTTTACCTGACCAGAGGCGGTTGTTGATAAATGGGCCTCGAAAAGCCCATTACCATATGAGATGTGACAGCTAGCTCTGAATATTTGATCGGATAGCTTTGGTTGGCAGGGTGCCAGTTTAGAGTCTATGGCTTCGACCAGTACATTGAGCACCGGGCGCGAAAACGATAACTCGTCTGCCATCTTTGAAACAATAAACGGACCGTTGTCTCCTTCTATTGATGATGTGAAAAACTTTATGTACTCAATCGCAATGTCTGCAGAATTGATTTTGAGTCCGAAAACAGGGTTTGCGCGGTATATGGTATTAGACTGCCCATCGAGCAGTACTACATGTGTCGCAGACACAATAAAGCTGTACGTGCCAATCAGCTTGCCTGATAAATTCGCCTCAACTTCCACCAGTGATGCATTATCATAAAAAGGCAGTGCCAATCGGCGCATTGGTGCGTTGAACTCAACTGGTGCGCCTACAGTAGGGAGCTTTTGATGTAGCCTGATAAGTAAGTCGTTGCGTTCGCTAAGAGGAACGGCTTGCCAATCTCCTGCTAGCCTCGGTTTAATTGCAGGCATATCAGGTGGTTCTGGGATATGAGCAGGTGCAATCGCAAATTGAAAGTGAACTTTTTCATCTTGCGTACGCTTGTCTGCAGCAACACGTATGCCAACATTAAATCCGCCGTAACGCCATGCCCGCGTTCCTGTACCTGTAAACTCGATCCACTTATTCGAATCGTGGGTACGGGCAAAAAATGTCTCGTCTATAGAACGATGAATCGCCAGCATGCCCGTGCGATAGAATGTTTCGTGAGATTGAACGAGTCGCCGTTGAATCTTCACTGTCTTTTCCGTTCGATGCGTCTTGTCGACTACTATTAGCTCTGTGGGCGAATCTCGGTCCGTCTTAAGTGTTATAGCAACTTCCTGTAGTGACAAGTTGGACAAGGCTATTCCATTCACACTCTTGATCAGATCACCCTCGACAATCCCTGCATCAGACGCTGGGCTGTTTGACATGACTCGCTCGACTAAAGCACCAGTGTCATCAGGTTGCTGGTAGGAAAATCCGAACATTGGTTTTTTTGTTGGGAGATTGATTAGATAGGGTGCAAACAGGAGCATTGTCTCTCCGGCAGCAATCTCCTTAGAATACTTCCCCGCGGGCAATCCATCCTCCTTGAATGCCTCAGACCGAGCAATGCTGCTAAGGCTCTGGAGCGTTGGCCTGCCGGTTTTATCTAGTTTGTCGACCTTTCCCTTCCATATGCTGAACCAGGCTTCTCCATTGGTTGCTTGATAGTGTTTTTTATCGTTTAGGGAAAGTTCATTCAGGTCTCTTTTTGGTGGGTTTGCTTCCACAGGCATAGAGAAAGCGAACACAAATAGAAACAAGCTCGAAAACACAAAACGAGTCAGCTTGATCGACAGGTTTTCCATGCCGCCTCCTGCGACCAGTTTTTCTGCTGCACGCATGAGTGCGTCTTTGGTCGCCTCGCTACGCGCACGAAGACTGTCTGTTGCTGGCTTTGTTGCGATTTCTTGCATCTTTACCTTGGTTGAATCGACGATTAAATGGATACCCGTATCCTATCCTAGATCAGAATCAGCTTTTGCCTTGGCAACAATCTGGTTGCTCCAGAACGTACAGGCTCGTACTTTGCCCATTGGCAAGCGCGCTCATGCCCAATGTCATTACGGCAGCAAAGCGTTGAGGTATGTTCATGTTGACTTGCCCTCCATTCTCGCAATCGCCTTCTTCGCATTGTATGCGGGCGAACCGCCCTTCTGTATCGCTCGATCTAGCTCCGCTCTATGTTCGGGTGCCCAGAAAATATCCTGAATCGATTCTGATAGCGCCACGTGTTCTTCTTCGCTAAGTACCAATTCGTCGTAATCAATGGTTCCATCCGTACCTTCTGTGAGCGATCGGTGGTTCTCCTCAAATACGGAATCGTAAATCCACGCCAGGTAAAAGAGATGCCCGAGCTTTAATGGGCGATTCGACAGATGCCGAATAAGCAGTTTCAGAATTTCCTCGGCTGATGTCAGCCTCTTAAACTCGGCCGTATCCGAGACATCGAGCCAATGAGCGGCCAGCCCCTCACTGCAGATAGTGAGTGCCCCATAGCAAAGTTCATCGTCAACTTTCTCCGCCCTCAGCAGTTCAACTAAGCCGGTGCGCTGAATAAATTTGATCAGAGCCGGTCCAAAATCGGGATTGGACTCCCCGAATGCTTCATACGGTTCCGGGGTGTATTCAGAAAACCCATGACACGCAGCCGCCATCTTCATCTCCGGCGTGGGACAGACAACCAGCTCATCACATATCCAGGCCATCGCGTCGTAGAAACCCGCTTTCGCCAACGCGGCGACTACCGGATCCAGTTGAAACGGTTTTTCAATCACGGACTTGTGAAATTGCCACACTAATTCTTGGAGTTCGTCGTCTTGTGCTGCCGAGCATAGGAACGCTTGACCGGGGTGATGTGAAAATGTCAGCAAACAGATCGTGGCGTTGACAAAGACAACTCTATGAGGAGTTTTGTGTGCAATGTCTTGCAACACCTTCAGGCAGCTGGAGGTCGGTGACCAGCCGTTGGTGAGATTCGGTATATGAGCATGCTGAGAAATATTGGAATGCCACAACCGTTCGAGCAGGCAATCTGAAAGTCGTTCAGAGACTGCGTCTCCCAGGTTATCGGCAGCAGCAGTAAGTGCGGCATGTAGAGCCTCAACCTTTGAAGAAACATCATCGACTTTCTCGATTAATCCAAACTCTAAATGTCGATCATGCCATTCCCAGTAAGCCCCCTCGTCGTCTCGGAGTGATTCTAGAAAGGACAGGTAGCTACTAGCCATCGCTGTCGAACACGGCCGATTGTTTGGATAAGTGTGTGGCGCCGATCGCCTGATAGAGATCAAGCAGCGTTTGATGCGCGGTTTTCGCAAGTTCCGCCCATTCCGGATTATTCTTAACCGCATCGTGTTCGACAAGTCCCCGTTCAACACTCTCCATTAAGAACCAGGACATGTGCAGCGCTTCATGCGTTGCGTAATCCACTTTAGTCATTACCGCGCTTTTCCTTCATCTGATTCTGAACCCTTTCATTACCGCAGTGGTTGCTCACTACCGAGTGCCAAGCCAGCTCGCAGGCACGGTCGCGGCACTACACATCGTTACTATTCGTCCTATTCATCCTATTCGTCCTATTCGTCCGAACCCACTCGACATCACTCCACTCTTGCGCTCGCTCGCCACGGTTAGTTCCCAACATCCAATTCAATCTCACTCCCAAATACCAAAGTCGCCGAAGATAACTTACCCTGCCCTAGCTAGTTTACAGGCATTAAGCAGTTTTCCATGTGGCGCTCGAGATTTGCCTCAGTCACGTGACCGTAAACCGCCTCAAAATCCTTGTTTGCATCAATATCTGAGATCATTCGATCGACGATGCTGCTCGATTCTTTTCGGACAATGTTGGTTGCGATGCACTTACAGGCCTGCGCAGGTCCCTCATTAGAAAATGCAAAAGCAAGTGTTAGGACACTTTTCTCGCAAACCCTTGCCACTTTTCCAATTTTGCCGTTTTCTATGGCTCTAGAAAGCTCAAGCAAAACGTTCCCCGCGATTTCCGCGTTGCTCATAGAATCGTCTTGTTTTGGTGTTGATGGCGTTTGAGTGGTGATGCTTGCGGGCCAAGGGTGTAGGTACCCAGAACCCTCAGGTTTCAAATCGAAGTGGGGCCAACTCCCATTGGGAACCACTCCGAAGGACATGTTCAAGGGCGCGAAGCCGTCCTTACAGGGTGGTTTGTAACGATCGCGAATGACACCATAAGTGCTATCGTCGACAAGACGATCGTTCACCGGTAGACAAAATGTCCCTGGCGCCCAGTCCGCCTCCCCAGTGCGGGTAGCGTCGCGCACCACATAAACCGGATTCCCAGTCACACCTTCATCGTTGGTTTGGAGGAATCCTAGGGCGACGGTTTCGTATCCGGAGAGCGCAACATCCTCACAATCACCGGTTTCCACTTTATGCCAGGCAGAGATTTTGGCGGTATGGCCACCCAAGAAGGATTCGTTGGTACCGAACGCAACGTAGTGGAGATCAATGTCACCCTTATTACACACACTGACGGCGTTGCCGTAGTCGTAAGCGGGTGCGATTTGGGGTGTTGCGAGGGACGCGAGCGCACAGAGGAGTATTGACCGATACCGTATTTTGCGCATTCATATCTCCAGTTCTCTCAGCACAATCTGCTGCTTCTTTCTGCTGTTTCTTTGTGATCGGTAATTTCTTTATCTACACCGCAACCATGAAATATTGATTCAATCGGACGTTGGTTGACAAGTTGGTGCATTACCCGGTTGATCACAAATCAAGGGCTATTGTAATCATCGAGTGAGGACTCGACAGCTAACCAATCCGGTTAGGATCGCTTCAGTAGAATTTGCGATGGTCGGTATCTCAACGGCAAGTTTGCACGCCGCTTGTACTCGGATGTCACCGCATTTGTAACGTGCGCCCAGCGCACGCTCTCCCCTACAATTGCCGTGGCTTAACGATCAAGAGATAGGCACATGGAAACCGGCATGCAGAATGACGTCCCCCGTTTCGAGGGTTATCAGCAAAAAGGCCAATTCGGGATTCCTGATTATTTCGACCATCCCAAAAAAAATGCGATCTACGCGCCGTCTAACGGTTCTTTAGTTGAGCTTCAGAGTAGCCATGATATCTGGGACTTTATCCGGCTAGATGCGACGACCGCGCTCGGGTGGGACATCTCCTGGAAATGTTATGACCCGGCGTTTGCCATGCATCGGACACCAGATCACACGAGTCCCTTGCGCGTGTGGGACCTTCAAACCGGTCGGTTGAACGTCACCTTGGATGGCTTCCACCATGGGGAAGTTCGTGGCGCTCAGCTTGTGAACAACAGAGAGCTCATCACCTGGGCGAGAGATTTTCTGATTCGGCGTTGGAACCTCGAAACAGGGCGTTTGCTTGAGACGATACCGCTCCCAACTGAGCTAGACGACAGTGGTATTCCGATCGTCAACAGTCGCTTGTTTGGTCAATGGTCGCCTAGAAGACGCGAGCAGTATGTGAGTACACGCGCTGAAGTTTCTTTTCGAGTGACCTTAATGACTCAATCTGACTCCGAAGATGTCGTTACTGTCAGTGGCCCCTTTGAGAATACCTCAAGCAGCAATCAACCTATCAACCGACTGACGGTCCCTGAGGGCAGGCTCACCAGACCCCGTCCGAAACAGTTTCAGGAACTTGAGAACATTGAAGCGGGCTATTCGGATGCATTTGGTATGCAAAACGGCGGCTTGTTGATTGGCGGCACATCGTACGGCGCGAACGACCATGTGTATGTCTGGGATGGTGGCTTGAACCTCGTGATTCTGATTTCGTCACTCAGCTTCTGTGGCGACTTTGAAATCGATGGCGAGGTCAGTCCGGGAGTGGTGGGCGTACGTAGTTTTACGTCTACGATGCGATTTTCCCTTGAGAATACCAACGGATAATCTATGGGGCGCCAATTTGCCGGTCTACATCAGTTTACAAACCTGGCCTGGCTTTCATGTACTTGGTTTGAGCACGACTAGGCCTTCTTGCTGGACGTAATCCCTTCAACGGTCCTTACCGACTAAGTTCCGGTTTGAACGGCAAGACGGTCTCGTGCGGGATGGGTCTGTCCTCTGCGACAGCAAGGAGGTTGTCCAAGAGTTCCTTTACTTGTGAGTCTTCGAACACCCCCGCCATTTCTGCGAGCACAGCCACGGCTTGGTAGGCCTCGCTACAAACCGCTTGTGTTCGATCCTCTAAGTTCAACGACTCACTCCCCTGCTTATCTTCGACAGATCACTTTGATCCATCAATAGTTTGCCATTTTTGCGCGGTAAGCCCCAACTCACTGGGTGTGAGATGCCAGTGTGACAGGTCACGACAACCGTTTTCCCGTCAATCGTCGTGATATCAAACCCCGTCACTTGGCTCTTGTCGATACTACAGGAAGCGACCGAAAATCGAATAGATAGTGATTGGGTTCCTTCGTTGAATCGGAAACTCGTCGCTGGTCAACCACGACGTAGGATCGGTGGCTCTTCGGAAGCCGTGAGCCCCCGCAATACTTATAGATCGCGTCGTCACCCGTAATCGGGATGACGTATCCTTCATTCTCATTGATCTTTGGACTTCGACTGGAAAATTCAAGCTCTATCGGTAGGTTTGGTGTGTTTGGTCCCAAATTCTTCCTGGTGCGCATGTCCCACACGTAGCCTTCGAAATCCGTCTGACGATACCGCTCGGTTTCTTCCTATGCCATCTTCCAGGCGAATACGCGGCGGCTGGATAACGAGAACTGGATGTCCGTAAACTCCCCGATCTCCCCGTCAAGTGTTCCTAACCGCTCACATCTTGTGATCCACTTCACCCTCACCCTCTTACTCCAATGTGTACCCGTGCTGCTCTTTGCATGGTAGATGAATGCGCAAACTCGACGCTACCAACCAATGCGGTTAGCCATTGTCCAAACCGTATTGGTTATTTGCGACCTAGCGAGTCCTCGATTACGGTCTTATTTCCAAATGGATTCTAGCGAACACTCGATTTTGGCTTACTTTCGACATCCCAGAACACAGCACGAACGCAGGCAAGATGCTGCTTTTATGAACGATAGCGGGGATCACACTGTACGTGTGGGCGGTCGCGTACGGTCAGGTCGTAGTGGTCGCTCGCTCCCAACGGAGCGTGATGACAAGGTGCCTTCAAACCGGAAGGCCAAGCATCGCAGCAAACGAAAACGCCAATCGCGATCTAGGAAGCAAATGTAAAACGGCTGCTTGATCCAGGTTGACGACTCACGAGGAACTGGCCTTCATCAACGCGGTGCGCTCATTTGGACCCAGATTCTATGCGCATCGTTAATCTCAAATTCACCGCCAAAGTAGAAGTGGTTGGATATGATCAGATCATCGTCTTCAACAGGCCCCGCGAACGAAAACGCCGTATTGTGCCGTTCCTGGCACTTAACCTGACCGCACGGAAACACGCCGACCAAGTTAACCGAGCGCAAGAGATTATTGTCCTGACAGTTAGCGCCAAGTTGATGCTCCACTTCAAACGACCGAGTCTTCCAATCGTCAACGGGCCGGCTCAAGTCCACCCTCGATAGGCATCTTGATATTGGGTCCTCAAAGAAGAGGACCGTCGCGACGGCTTCGGAGTTTACTGGCCCAAACACGCGCACGAGCCATTCGTTTGCCGCGTACGGCGGGATCGAGTAGAGCACGCCGTGTCCTATCAAAGACAACTCAGACGTGTCAGGGAAGATCGGAGCACTCAGAAGCTTCATTTTGCCTGGCACAAAACAGTTCGTGTGCCAATCTACCGCCGCTGCGTGGTGTGTCGCGCCAAGCAGACCCACCGTTAGTATCACCGCATAAACAAAACGTTTTCTGATATCGACAAAAGAAAATTTCATATCATTTTGTCCTCTCAATAGAATCTCTAAAACGGTACATCGTGCTCGGCGATTGATCAGCTAACCAATGCGGTTTGGACGTCACCAACGTCGCTATAACCGCATTGGTTATATTCGCACCGTGAGATATTTCGGTACGATGATCTAAACGGTTAAGGGTAGGATTTCAACCGGAGGACCAGATGACCGCGTTTCGCCACACAATTCTGAAGCTGATGATGTTAGCCATATGCATGCCCTCGGCCGCAACCCATTCGAGTCAGGGTAACGAGCTTGTCGTTGATCTTGTCAAAGCAGCACAACCGCTTTGGATCCTGCCGGAGAAGCCCACGCTTGTCGCGCAGCAACCGTACATGCTGCGCTTCGCTTTGTTCTCGCGCGCGTACGCGGGTAACGCGAAACTTGAGGTGCTCTTCGAGTGGCCGAATGGCTACCATCCGGGCGATGTCATCTATCGGGTCCGCGGTGGCGACGCGAACTGGTCGGTTTTGGATTACGCCTATCGCACAGACAATCGCATTGAGATTTTTCTCCCTGCCTTGGAGACGGGTGAGCGCATGGAGGTCGCCATCGGTTGGGTCGGTGCCCCGTTTGATGAGTCCAGAGCGTATGCACTGCTCACCACCGACACCGAACAAGTTGCGCAACAGTGGGTGGGTTGGAAACTCAAATAAATCGAATAGTATAGGTAGACAGGAGTGCGTCATGACAAGTCAGTTAGAAAAAGATTGGGAAGAACAACAACATGGCCTGCAGGGTACCGTGACTGGTTCGGCGCACAATCAGATCGGTCTTGACAGCCGTATGCCGCCCGTCGACGCGGACGTGGGCGCACGACGTCGTCGTGAAGCACAACCCCAGACCTCACCGACGCCAAAGATGGATTTCCGCAAGGACACGGGACCGACGGATTTCAATTTCCCGACGGCGATTCTTGGGTTTGCCGCGGTCTGTTACTGGCTCTACACCCCAACGCAAGAGAGCCCGTGGCCCATGCTGATTGGTGCGGCCATTGGGGCAGCGCTTTGCGGACGGTTCTACAAACCCATTTGGGGCTTGGTCATCGCCGTCGGTGCCCTGTACCTATTGGGCGTTTACGACAGTTGAGCGTTATGAAAGCCAACACATTACTTAAGACCCCGTTCCTTAAATACCTTCTCTTTTTTGGGGTCTGGTCGGCGTCCTCGAACGCGTTCGCCGCACCCGGTGATACCCGGTTGTGTAACGACGGATCGGCCTCACTTTATTTCGCAACGGTAGGCGAGTACGAGGGGCTCTTGGGTTCAAAAGCGATGGTGCAAGGTTTGGTTGAAGTCGCACCCGATCATTGTGCGGACTTGGTCCCGAGTGGGATTAATAAGGTCATATTGGCGTTCTTCAAAAAGGACAGTCGGGGGTTTTTGACGAACACGCTGGTTCCAGCCGGACAACATCACTAGCGTAAATACCGAAATCAGGACTATTTGCGTCAACATGAACCAGCCCTATCGTCTGTTTGGATCTCTGAGCGACATTAGAAACCAATACGTGAACGCGGCTTGTCCGGACGGGTTTTCGATCGCGGCGCCTGCGTGGGTACATCAACCTGGGGGTGGGCAAACCGATTACCACATTGAGGTTCACTCGAATCAACCCGCCAAGCCTTGGCGAGACAAATCGGGCGCAACGCATACCACCGCACCCGTCTTGAGAGTGAGTCCACTCAATGACGCCGGACCACTGATCCAGGCCAATGAGTCTTCTGTGCGAGACACCGAAGCCGCGATTGCGGTACTTGATGCCGCGCGTGAATGGAAGGAAGAGGCGGATCGGCGTGAACAGGCGCACCGCGCACGGGTCTGGGCAGAACAACAACGTCGGCGTGCCGAGCACGAACAGCGGGTCGATGAAGCAGAAGTTGCCTTGACAAAACCGACCGACGGCTCGTGCGACCAGTACGCGGAACCGGATCGATTCAAGCGTGGCAAAGACATTTCGCTATCGGGCGTGCGCCTCGGTATGACCCTCGACAAAGCGCACGAAGCCCTGGTCTGTCACGGCTTCTCGATCAATCCGGAAGCCATCGCTCGAGCGGGTGGCGTACAACGTTTCTGGGCCAATGCGCGCGAGAAAACGTTTCGTAAAACCCTCGATGACGGCACGGTCGTTTTCACCGACGTTGAGGCAAGACCTCCTCGTGGTGCGCCGCCGGGTGCCGAGTACGTGGTGTTATCCGTTCGGATCCGCTATCAGCATACTACGCCATTGGATCAATCCGCATGGGATCAAGTGCGCGCTCAGTTTAAGCAGCGCTACCGTACCTCTAAGCGTCGTGTTGAGAACCAGCACGTCATCCACATGCAATACAACGATGGTGTTGGTCCACGCTTGCTGCAACTCAACGCGGAAGATTTTCGAAACGGCAGTCTGACCCGATATAGCATTTCGATCCTGTAGCGCCTCAATCCTCGGTGATCGGATGGTTGGCGATCATCAGCACACCTAATTCGACCGGGCTGGGGTTCGATAAAGCCGCTGTCACCAAACCCGGATGCGAGGGGCGATGACGACAGATCAAGGTACCGTGCTGACTCGCATCGGCGCACAAGACACTGTCGGCTTCATCGGACAGCGTTAGCCCCACCCCGCGCCCAAAAGGCGCCTCGACATACACGATCACCCCAACGTCGTCGGTGATGGTGAGGCGAACAAGGCGTTCGCTCTCTCGCGGGATCTCGTAGGATCGGGAGTGTTTACGCTTGAGCGCGTTGGTTGTGTTACCAAACAGCTGGCCGAACGTCCCATGTTGTTGTTCCTGCTTCAGATCGATGTCTTCGAGCAGTGTTTCCAACTGGCCACTCATGTCTTCGTTACCGGCGGCCACTATCTTGGCGCGTTGGATCATCGAAATCGTATTTTCGATAAACAACGACGCATCTTGCTCGGCAAACCGGTCGCGTACGACCTCCAATCGCTCAAGCGCCGCTTGAGCCATCGCGATCGCATCACGTGATTGCTGTGCACGCTCGAATTCCGCGTTTAACGCTTGCAGCGTCACGATTGTCTCTTCGATTGCAGACGTGGCGCGTGCAGACTGAGCGTTGGATCGATCGGAATCCTGAGTCGCGCAGGCCGAGATCAGGATCACGAGTGCACACAATGTAGATCGAGCAAGCGATCGTTGAGTGTTCATTTGCTTCATAGGTCGAGGTCCATGATAACCGCATCGGTTAGGGTATGGGGTTTCGATAATCGAGTAGACTAATCGGGTTGTTGTCTAGAAAGGAAGCCAAATGCCAGCCGATCACAGGGGCGGGGAGCCCGTCGACGCCGTTTTTAAAGGCGTGACCGTCTTGGTGGTGGAAGATGAGGCCAAAGATGCCGACTTGGTCCTCGATCGAGTAAACGCGTTGGGTGGGCGAAGCCTTCATACAGATACGGTTCAGGGCGCACGACACCTCCTCGCCGAACACGAAGTGGATCTGATTGTGCTCGACCGCATGCTGGCTGGTGGTGAGCACGGCCTGGATTTGCTCGAATGGTTTCGCGACATTGAAACCCAGCCACCACAGGTCCTCGTCGCCAGTCGCCTCGCGACTAGCGATGATCACATCCTGGGCCTTGATCTGGGGGCTGACGACTACATCGATAAACCCTTCGACCCGCGGGAACTCGTGGCGCGAATGAAGGCACTTTTGCGCCGCGCCGACTCGATACGATCTCCACTGTCGGTCCTCATTTGGGGGCCACTGGAAGTGCGTACCCTCAACGAGGTGGCGTTATGGCACGGAGAGAAAATCACCTTGCGCCCTCAATCGTTTGCCGTCTTAAGCATGCTCACGCGATTGAAAGGTGAATACCTTAGCCGCGAAGCGTTGTGGCGCGAAGTGTGGAAGAAAAATAAGTACTTGCCGCCGCAGGATACCGTGATCAACACGGAGGTTTCCCGTTTACGCTCGAGCCTTAAAGTGCTGCCGGAGGGCCCGCGAGTCGTGGCTGAAGACCTCGGGTTTCGGCTCGAGATCGACGAATAAGTCCATCTCGGATCAACATGCATCCACCTCCACCGATATCGCAGAAGCGCCCCGTCAAACGCCCCCTCTTCCGTACCGTCCTCATCCTAAATCTGGCTTTGGCGACGCTCTTGACCGGTGCCGCAGTTGGCGCAGCCTATTTGGCCGTCGGAAAAGGCGTTGAAGCGTCCGCGCGCGCCGACATCGAAGCAGAGATTCGTGTATTGGATCAACACGGCGAGCTCCACGAAGGATTCGGCTACGCCAATGCGATTAACTTTCGAATACTGCCTCACGAAGATGCCAAAGCGATCACCCTTTCCGTGCAAGACGAAACGGTGGCGACGCCGTCACTGTCTGTCTATATGGTCTTGCGCCGCGATCGATCCGCAGTGGTGGGCAATCTCAAACACCTACCAGAGCACGTATCGCTCACGACCGGCTGGTTCGAGTTCGACGGTGCGGAGGCTGGTGTCGCCCCAGGCGCGATCATTGCGAAAGTAAAAGGGGTTCATCGAAATCGCTATTTTCTCTTGGTCGGCCGCCGCCTCGCAACGTACGACGCCTTATATCAGAGCTTTATCCCGGCGATAGTGTTGATCGCTATGACGATGACCGGGCTGTCGGTGCTGATCATCAGTTTGTTCGCGCGCCAATTCGCCGGCCGCATTGGCACGTTCAACAACGTTTTCCAAAACGTGCGGCGGGGTGACGTAACGTCGCGTATTCCTGAGTCCGAAACAGATCAACCAGACGAGCTGGGTGTACTCGGCAGCGAGATCAATACCGCGCTCGACGAGATCTCTCGCCTGATGGCTGGGCTGGATGCCGTCAGTCAAACCGCGGCGCACGAACTCAACAAAGAGGTCAGCCGACTGCAGCAACTTGCCCTTGAGGCGAATGATCAGGAGGTCAAACTAGCAGCGGATGCGCTCTTACTACTCTTAAGGGAGATCCTTGAACTGGCAAAAATTGGCTCAGCCTCCGCATACACTATGCACCAGGTTGCGCTCAATGACTGTGTCAGTGAAGCCGTAGCTCTTTACCAGGATGCGTTTGATGAAAAAGGCGTTGAGTTGCGGAAATCCCTTCCTTCACCGTCGGTCATGGTGTTAGGGCGTGTGCCGCTGTTAACGAATCTGGTCGCGAACCTTATCGACAATGCGCTCAAGCACACGCCTGAATCTGGGACGGTTTCGGTCAACGTCGACCGTATCGACAAAGGCGCTACGCTCACCGTTACGGACACCGGCGCTGGGACTGAGACCGAAGACATCGCCGAGCTGATCGCACGAGGTGCGACAGGTCCCGTTGCCGGTTACGGCTTTGGTTTGCGGTTTGTGCAAGCCGTTGCCATTCGACACGGTGCACGGGTGACATTAGAAAACCGACATCCTGGCTTAAGCATTCACATCCTGTTTCCTGATCGCTAATCAGGACTTGGTTGCTAGCCCTCTAGGGGCGTTTCACGAGTTCAAACATAATTTGGGTTGAGCCGTCTCCCCGACCTTCACTAAAAATCATAAAATCGGCCGGTGGTAACTGGATCCCGAGCGCGCCCTCAAGCACCAGCGGTTCGGGCGGTTGGATCAACGTCAGTTTAGCCAGTATGCCGGTGGTTTTCTCATCGACATAGACGGAATTTTCGATCGACGCGGATAGGACATGGTCTCCTACCCTCATGCCGATCTCCTCGCCCTTTGGCGTGATACTGGTGATCACACCGACAAACTCTCTTTTACCCCACTCCCAGCGTATGTCCAGTTCGTACCATATTGTCTTCCAGACACCCGTATAGAGCCGCAGACTCTCGGGCTGATCGACTGGGCCGGTCTTCGTCATTGGGGTGATGGGTGATTCGTTTTGGGCGATCACCTGGCCAGTGTTATCGATGACCTCAAATCTCACACGAGTCGCGAAAGGGTTGGACACCTTGATGACCGTGGCGAGGGAATCAAAACAATCCGCCAGCTCATCGGCATGTGCTTGGGTTTCGTTTGCACCTAAGCTGGAAGATATTTTGACTGAGGGCAGCAGAGTATTGGTATGTACAAAACCGGTCATCGCGCCTTGGCACTCCACTTCGAAGAAGGAATATTCAATCAAAGGCGTCGGGGTTCGTGCGTCCCGCGCTTTTTCTATGGCCAGGATTCTTTGGGAAGCCTTGTATGCTTCTTCTGAGGCCCGTTTGGCGGCAGCCGCCTCTCGTGCGGCAACCAATTCGATCTGGTGCTGCGTCTGTCGACCTTCGCGCCAGGACACGGTCCCGTCGTCGTCTAAGACATATCCCATCGTGCTTGAGGCTCGTGCGTCCCAGTCATTGACGAATTCCAAACGAATGGACTGCCGAAATAGTTCGTTGGCGTTCGGAAAAGTCGGACAGATTTCCTTTATCTTTGGCACGATCTTCGATTGCAAGAAAGTTTCATAATCGGGTTGGATCGCTTCGTCCACCGCCTCGACTGACTCGTTGTGGACAATAAGGAGCGGGACATAAACATGCTCGCACCACGTCGTACCCGGCCGATCAAACGCCGAGACGATCGTAAAACCGTCTCCTTGGTACAAGGTGTAGTCTGTAAATCGATTGATCTTGAGCGCGGCTTGGCGAGTATTTTTCGTGCGCGGGTCGAGAGATAAGACTTCCTCGTGGCTCAGCTGAGAGGACAGGTGTTTCGGTTCCCAACGCACCGCGTTAACCTCCGACCCTTCAACACTAAAGTTGATGATGTCCAAAACAGGCGTACGGCTATTACTAAGGTCACTCACGACGTCACTGGACGCGGTTTCCGATTGCTTCTGATAGAGGCCAAGCACAACACTGGTTACCGCAGTCTGTGGCCCGCAGAGTGCTTTGATACCAGGCACCACTTTGTCTCGTATGAACCCTGTGTAACTGCCACCCAGATGGGTGACCCGTTCGGCGTGCGGTACATCGTAGTAGGCGTAGACATCATAGACTTTCTGTGCCGGACTCCCACCGCCGTTTTTGCACCATGCATCGGTCTCGGGCCAGGGTTGACGCATGACCCACAGGCCACTGCTTTCGTAAACAATGATCGAATTAGTCTCCGAGGCCGTGACATTGTTTGGATGCGTGGTCAACAAAACCGACCAAAAAACAAGGTAGCTAGTCACCACCAGAGAAGACCGGCGAATTCGTCGAAGAAGAAACGCTGGTGTGACCCGTGTTGTGTGATCGGTCATGTCGATTCCCTCCTTAGTTTTTACGTGCACCAACGCTACAGGTGTCTACCGCTTAACCCTTCGTTGTCGTCACTCAGCGAGATTTCATTGGAAAAATATGAAGAGCAGGACGTCCGCAGTTTAGGTGGGATGTTTGTCCGACCCTAGTAACATTTTCGGTTCATTGATGTTATCAGTTGAGGCACTACACGCGCGCGCAGTCTTACTTGAAACTTTGTGTCGAGTGCGGGCTTGTGTCGCTGGACCGCACCACAGCTTTCTCGGCGCCCTGTATCACATAGTTTGTTTTAGCTGCGAGAAATGAGTGAAAAGATCCTCATCCTACGAAGTCAACAGTTGTAGTTCTGCTCATCCTAAAGACAGCGGTGCCGGCTAACCGCTTACTTGGGTCGAAGACGGAAGTTAGCAAACGTCTCATATTGATAGTCCAGAAATTTAGATCTGGTCATCAATCTCCCCGTTAGGTGCATTGTTCGCCACTGAGTTTCGTGCCGTTGCCACACTCTTACGGGGAGCGGCTCTGCGCTGGACTCTTCGTTTTGTAGGTACCTGAATCAGGCGACCAGCACGATCCCTCGGTCTGGGGACACACCGTTCAGGACTGCGTGGTACACCGTTTCAACATCGCCGAGCGAGTGTTCTTCGATGTTGACCCACTGGTCAACCGAGCCAAAGAAACGCGCGGTGGCTTCCGCAATCTGCTGCTGGTAAACCGCGCCACCCAATTCTTCATGCCGCTTCATAATTTGTGAGGGTGCAAAAAACATGGTGGGCTTTGCGCCTGGCAGGCTGTCAGGAGCTTCACCATCGCGCTCTTCCCAGTGGGTGATCCCAACCCCGCAACTGTTAACCAACAGATCTTCAAAGTGGTGATGTACTTGCGCCAACACCGTGCGGTTACCCGCCATGTCTACATATGCAGTGGGTATCTTTTCCAGCTCGCCAACTGAGTCATACGCCAGCACCTGGTCGTACAAACCCAATCCGTTTACAAAGTCGACATTACCCGGCGAGGTTAAGCCAACCACCTTCAAATTGTCCCTACCCTTCAACATAAACGCCATGCCAAAGGCGGTTTTGCTGGACGCGCTGCCGAGGATGATCTGCTGCGCGCCGAAAAAGTTGTTGTCGGCAAAGTAGTCGTCCAGCACAAACGACGTTGTAAACAGCGGGCGGTACAACATGGCGTGGTTGTCATGTTCAGGCGCAAAGCCGGTCTCAGGTGCGACCAGCGAATATTGGTTGTAGACAGGCGGCAGTGCAGACCGGTGCGCCGCTGCATCCACAAATCCCCGCTCATTCAAATTCTCAGGTTTTACTTTGAGCTCGGAAGCCATCGGGAAGTAACCGTAGTAGCGCGCCCCTACTTCCAGCTCAGGATGATCGCTCTCTGTCACTCTGCCGATGCCCCACACCGGAATACAGCCCCAATCTCCCTCCGTGGGGAAAAACTGCCAGTAGCCGATGATGTCGCCAGCGACACCATAAGTGATGTTGTTGGCTGTCAGGGCAAACCGTTCCACCGCGAGCACCGCCTCACCCGCACCCGGCGTGAGCGGTGCTTTTTCTACGAGCACAGTTTTGGTCAGATCATTGCGATCAGTACGAAACTCCAGCGGCATAACGCTACCTCAATTAATTTTATTGATACTTCGATTGTCAGTGTGGATGCACACGTACGGGCAACTCGACATAACCCTTGATGAAGTTGGACAGTGAACGCACAGGCTCGCCTACAACCTCTATGGTATGGAAACGTTTGTGAATTTCTTCCCACAGCACCCGCAGCTGCATCTCCGCCAGACGATTACCCATGCAGCGGTGCAGGCCGAAACCAAAAGACACGTGAGCACGCGCATTTTCCCGGTCGATGATCAAACGATCGGCTTGCGGAAATACATCTTCATCGCGGTTACCCGACACATACCACATCACAACCTTGTCGCCCTTCTTGATGGTTTTACCGCGAAACTCGACGTCCTCGAGCGCGGTACGACGCATGTGGGTCAGCGGCGTCTGCCATCTGATGATCTCCGCCACCATATTGGGAATAAGGTCCGCATCCGCACGGAGCTTGTCATATTCTTCCGGAAACTGATTGAGCGCCCACACGCCACCCGAAATTGAATTTCGCGTGGTGTCGTTGCCGCCGATAATCAGAAGCATCACGTTGCCCAGCAATTCCGTCGGCGGCATATCCTGGGTTTCCGGGTTTTGGGCCAGCATAGTGATCAGATCAAAGCCATCGTGCGCCGGGTCTTTGCGCTGATCAAAGAGACCCTGAAAAGTCGCCAGACAATTCTGCAGCTCTTCGCGCACCTCTTCCCAGGAACCGATTTGTTCCGTTTTGGGTCCAAGCGTCGCGATATCCGACCAGAAAGTGAGCTTGCGTCGTTCTTCAAAGGGAAAATCGAAGAGGGTCGCCAGCATTTGTGTGGTCAGCTCTATGGAAACCCGCTCAACCCAGTTGAACTCTTCGTCGCGGGGCAGACCTTCCAGAATATTGATCACCCGCGAGCGGATGAGGGATTCCATCTCTCCCAGGTTGCGGGGTCCGACAACCGGCGCCACCACCTTACGCTGCTGATCATGCTTCGGCGGATCCATGGCGATAAAACTCGAGGAGTTGCCGTCTGTAGCCGAATCGAGAATCGTAATGTTCTTCTCGGATGAAAAGCGCTTATGGTCGGTATCTATCGCCTTTATATCTTCATGTCGGGTGACAGACCAATAGGGGCCATAGCGGCTGTCCGCGTGAAAGTGTACCGGGTCGTCGCGGCGCAGGCGCTCAAAGAATGGCCAGTGTGCGTCCGCCTTGAATAGATGCCAGTTCGACACGTCCAACTCTTCAAGGTCCGCGGTTTCTGCATGGTTTTTTGCCCGCTCGGGATCAATGGTCAGATAATCGATCATGTTGCCGACTCACAAAATAACTGTCGCACCTGAGTCTACGATGATGCGGCGGACAAGTCAGCCAGCAAACTTTGTTATCCTGCCCCCTGCCAAACTTAAGTCACCCGGACCACGAGACCGTTTTGCTAGACATTGATCTGACCACACTCGCCTCAAGCGAGCCTTTCTGGGTGGCGCTGGCTTTTGTATTGGGTCTGGTGGCCAAACTGGTCAAACTCCCACCGCTGGTCGGCTACCTGGTCGCCGGTTACCTGGTGGGCATGTTGGGTACGCCGGATACCACCAATCTCGATGTGATTGCCAACATCGGCATCACCCTGCTGCTTTTCACCATCGGCTTGAAACTCGACCTGAACACCCTGAAGCGACCACAGGTTTGGGCGATCACAAATATCCACATCCTCGCAATTCTGGCTTTAACCCCTCTGGTGATAGCCCTGCTGGGGCTACTCGGCAATGTAAACCTTGCCGGCTTGTCCATTGAAGAGATCAGCCTGCTCGCCTTTGCCCTCAGCTTTTCCAGCACGGTATTTGTGGTCAAAGTGCTGGAAGAAAGCGGCGACGCAAACTCGCTGCACGGTCGCATCGCCGTTGGCATTCTCGTCATGCAGGACATCGTGGCGGTGCTGTTCATTGCAATTGCTTCCGCAAAAGTGCCTTCCGTCTGGGCACTCATCATAGTGCCGCTGTTGTTCTCACGACCCGTTCTGCACCGCATTCTGCACCGTGTAGGTCACGGCGAGCTGTTGGCGCTCTTTGGGTTTTTGCTGGCCTTGGGTGGGGCGCAACTATTCGACGCGGTAAACCTGAAAGCAGATCTGGGTGCATTGATCTTTGGCATTCTCGTCGCCAACCATGAAAAAACCGATGAACTTGCCAAACGCATGTTCAGCTTCAAGGATCTGTTTTTGCTGGCCTTCTTCCTGTCCATTGGTGCATCGGGTCATATCAACGCGAATGCAGTGACAATGTCCCTCCTGTTCCTGCCTCTGCTGGCCCTGAAACTTGTGCTCTTCTTTGCGCTCTTCGCGCTTTTCAATCTGCGGGTCCGCACCGCGATTCTCGCCTCTATTCGCCTCACAAATTTCAGTGAATTTGGCCTTATCGTGCTTGCATACGGCGCGACGATCGGTCTGATCGCACAGGAAATGGTAGTCGCATTCTCACTGACCCTCGCGCTCTCATTTGTTATTGCGGCTATCGGCAACGCGCTGGTCAACGATCACTACCATGCGCTGGCAGATCTGCTCCGTCGCTTTCAGCGAGACAAACGCATCGACGGTGACGAAGCGCTCGCTGTAGCCGATGCTGAAATTCTCATCGTTGGTATGGGCCAGGTGGGTACCGGCACGTACGATGCCATGCGGGCGGCACACGGGCGGCATATTGTTGGCGTCGATACAGATCCTGTTGCGATCTCCGCCCACCAGGAGAGCGGCAGACGAGTGTTGTTAGGAGACCCCAGCGACCCCGACTTCTGGGATCGTTCAGATGCTGTAAATTCACTGCACCTCATTATCCTGGCCATTCCCCACGTACCCACCAGCCTGGAGATTGTCGAACGTCTGACAGAGCTGGATTACACGGGCGAGGTGGTTGCCACAGCCAAATACGAGGAAGACGAAGACGCGTTTTTAGCCGCCGGTGTGAACAAGGTGTTCAATATGTACATTGAAGCCGGTGCAGGTCTGGCGCTTCACGCCGAACAGGGCAGACAGAGTCAATAAACTAACGAGCAGAAGCGGCCAGTTTCAGGTCCGCTGTCGCCACCACAGGCTGTCTTGCCGACTGTAACCTCGCTTCGAGGAGCCGGCCAATTCTCAGATTTTCTGTGAGATCGTGATCTTCAAGCGTGGCAAGTCGCACGTCATTGGCATCAAATAAACCCACCACTGCCAACTCGCCCACATCACTCCAGCGGTAGGTCAGCTTGTGATCAGCCGTCACCACAGCCCATTCGTTCGGCAGGCGGCGCCCGTTGTTCGCCGTGATTACCGCAAAGGGGGCGGCAGATTCATCCAGCACAGATTTGGTGAGCGCATCCTCAGGCGTAGGCAGACCTATCGCATCGAAGACCGTCGGCATAATCTGCAGGTGTGAGGTCACACTGGCCAGGCGCTCTGCCGGACGACCCGGAACACGCACCAGCAGCGGTGTACGAACCTGTGGTTCCTCCAGTGTGGCCGCATGACTCAGACGCCCGTTCTCGAAAAACTCTTCGCCGTGGTCACCCGTCACAACCACCACCGTGTTACTGAGATCTATATCCGCAAAAAGAGATTCCAGCCACTCATCAGCTTCGAGCAGACAGTTTCGATAGCGGTTCTTAATCTCTTCACGGTGCTGGTAGAGGTCGGTGGTTGTGTAGTTGAAATCGTCCGGCACCTCCGGCTGAAACTTCTGCCACTTCTCACCGTGATGAAAGCTGTAATGGGTGCCGTAATAGTAAGTGAGGACAAACTGCTTACCTGGACTGGCGAGTTGCTGCTTGATGCGCGGCAGCAAATCCCAGTGGTCGGTGGACTCATAGACCTCGCCGTTGAAGTTCTCAAGGTAGTGACCCATGTGTCGGTAGTCGTGGATCGGGTCCCCAAAGAGATTTGTGTTGTATCCGGCACTGTTCAGCGAATCTATATAGCTGGACACGGATGCCCGCGCACTTTCTTTGCCGTAGTAAAAGTCCAGCGGCTTGCCAAACATCAGTCCCAACAAGCCATACGCCGTTATGTTGCCCGTTGAATAGTGCCGCTCGCTGGAGACCGAGGATTGGGCAAAGCGATTGAGGGTGGGCATGGATTCTGCGTCGAACAGATTTGGATTGAATCCCTCGACAACGACGATCAGTACATCCATGTCATTGGGTTGTACCTTTGTCCGCGAGCTGACGTCGGTTACATCAGCAGGCGCGAGCGCACGAAAATCCCTGTTCACCTGATCCAGGTCTGCCTTTTGCTGCGTCCAGGGGTAGATCACCCCTTCCACAACGCCAACGGCGAGCGGGTTCATCTGGTTCACTGTCCGCCATTGTTCGTTTTCCCGATCCACATAGAAGAGCGCTGCAGAGACATCCAATCCCACAATAAGGATTGCCGCATAAGCTACCGGCTTTGCTGGTAACCAACCGAGCGGGAGTCTGCGCTGCAACAACCCGCTTAAACCTGCGATCGCTACTACAAAAAAGAGGTGGAGCGCGACGAGCGTTACATTCTTGAACACATCGGCGCTGGTGAGGCCCAGGTGCATACCCCAGTCTTCAGTGAGCAACACCTCAACATCCGCCAGTGTGGCGTGCTGCTTCGACATGCTGTACCAGGCCAGATCAAGTTCTATACCTGCCAATGCGAGGAAAAAGGCCAACACCACAAACCGAACCACCCAGCGCTCCGCTACCACGCGATTGAGCAGCCACGCCAACGCGTAGACAAGAAGAGCAAAACCTAGGGCAGCTACAATCACACTGTTGCAGAGTAGGACAATTTCAAACAGCGACGGTTGCGGCCAGCCAAACGGTCCATGACCATCAAAGATCTTGAAGTGATACCAGCGCAGGAGACCGTTGGCGATCAAATAGCCGGTCAAACCCGCAAAGAGTAGAAATTTCCCCTGTAAATGTTTCGCCTGCATAGTGTGGTCTGCTAGCCCTGACGCAAATCTTCCATGAGATGAACCAGATCTTACTGAAGACATCCGACGGCGAGTCTCTGCAGATGTCTGGCCTTTGTAACAGCTCCATTACATCTTCAAAATTTCGCAAAAAGTCGGTCTTTGAATGTGGTTTACTAGCCCGCGGGGACGAGAAATCACAATAAGTATTAATTCTGGGGAGAGTCTTACCTTGAGCACTGGCGCTATTTCTCTAGCAGGCACACCTGCGGCATCACCACTGGGTTATTTCAGCTGGACCTTCGGCCAGGCGGCGCGTGATCCCTACTACATCATGGTGATCATCTACATTTTTTATCCCTATTTCAGCAACACTGTGGTGGGTGATCCTGTGCGCGGCCAGGCGTTGATTGGCTACATCACCGCTACAGCAGGATTTGTGCTGGCGCTCACCGCACCTTTCCTCGGCGCCATCGCGGACAAAGATGGACGCCGCAAACCGTGGCTTCTGACCATGGTCGTCATCATGGGGATGGGCGCGATCAGCCTGTGGTTTGTTGAGCCCGGCGGCCAGGGTTTGAGCCTCTGGTTAACAGTCGTCATCCTTTTCACGATCAAAGTCTGCTTCACTGTGAAAGAAGTGTTCCACAACGCCATGCTGCCTTCGATCGCCCCAGTAGATCGGGTGGGGCTCATCTCCGGCGTCGCTTTTTCGCTCGGCAATGTAGGTGGCCTGTTGCTGATGCTGTTTGTCCTGCTGGCGTTCTCCATGCCCGGCACTCAACCATGGGCCTTTCTACCCGATGCGCCCTTGTTCGGCATTGACCAGGCAGCCCACGAACACAATCGTATTGTTGGACCCATATCCGGCGTCTGGATGCTGCTGTTCATGTTACCCGTGCTGCTGTTCACCCCGGACGGAAAAGCCTCACCCAATCCAATGTGGCAAACCGCCAAGGAAGGGGTGAAGGATGTTCTGCAAACGCTGAAACACATTCGTCACTACGCAAACGTTGCACGTTACCTGCTCGCTCGGATGTTCTTCATCGACGGCATGGTCGGGGTGCTGACGTTCGGCGGGGTATATGCATCGGGCACTTTCGGCTGGGACACCACAACACTTCTAATCTTCGGTCTCTGCTCCAGCGCATCCGCCATGATCGGTGCCTACATTGGCGGGCGCCTCGACGACCGTATCGGCTCCATGCTGGCACTCAAAATCGCCATCGGCGCAGCTTCAGTAATCCTGTTAATGCTGGTCTCGGCACAACCCGACACCATTCTCTACGTGATTCACGTGGGTAGCCAGCCAGTCTGGGATTTCCCTTACTTCAACACGTGGGCGGAGATTTTCTACTTCTGCACAAACCAGATTTTCGCGATGTTTTTTGTGACCGGCCTTTCAGCTTCAAGGACCCTGATGGCACGCCTCTCCCCACCCGAGATGGCTACCCAGTTCTTTGGTCTCTTTGCCCTTTCCGCAACCGTCACCGCCTTCCTGGCCCCGTTGATGGTGGCGACCGCAACCGACCTCTTTCAGTCGCAGCGCATCGGCTTTGGCTCCCTCGCGCTCCTGATGATCATCGGCGCCGTTCTCCTGAGCAAGGTCAAGGAGGAACAAGCGACCGTTGTGCAGATAAAAGACTAAGTACACCTAAGGAAAAGCCAGTGCCAAACCATCTTCTGGTCGCCAATCGCGGCGAAATCGCGATCCGGGTAATCCGCACAGCAACGGATCTGGGTATCACCAACTCCACTATTTACGCGGACGATGACCACGCCTCTCTGCATATCCGTCATGCCCAGAACGCCATCAGTCTGGAAGGCGAAGGCGTGGAAGCGTATCTGAACCAGGCAAAAATCTTCGAGATTGCGGTGAGCGCAGGCTGCGATGCCATCCACCCCGGGTACGGATTTTTAAGTGAATCTGCAGAGTTTGCCGCGTTGTGTGAAGCCAACGAGATCTCCTTCGTCGGTCCCACCAGTGAAACGCTTGCGCAGTTTGGCGACAAGGCTCAGGCGCGCGCGCTGGCCGAACAATGCAACGTCCCTGTATTGCCTGGTATCAGCCACGCCATAACGCTTGATGAGGCACAGACGTTCTTCGCCAAGCTTTCTTCAGGCTCGGGCGTCATGCTCAAAGCCATTGCGGGGGGTGGCGGCCGTGGCATGCGTCCGGTCACGGATGCAGGCGATCTGGAGGAGGCATTCACTCGCGCCCAGTCCGAAGCTCAGCAGGCGTTTGGCTCGGGAGATCTGTACATAGAAGAACTGATGACCCACGCCCAGCATGTGGAAGTGCAGATCATTGGCGATGGCACGGGTGCAGTAACCCATCTGTGGGATCGTGAGTGCAGTCTCCAGCGACAGCGCCAGAAGTTAGTAGAAATTGCACCGGCTTTTGGCATCGATCCCGCGATGCGGGATCAAATTCTGACAGCAGCAGTACGTCTGGGTCAGACGGCAAGCTACCGTGGCGCTGGCACAATCGAATTCCTCGCGACACCTGAGCGTTTCGTCTTCATGGAAGCCAACGCCAGGCTGCAGGTAGAACACACGGTTACAGAAGAAGTGACAGGCCTGGATCTGGTGCAAGCGCAACTGTCCATTACGGATGGCGCCACCCTTGCCGACCTTAACCTGACCCAGGATCAGATTCCCGAGCCACGCGGCACGGCAGTACAGGTCAGGGTCAACCTGGAATCTATGAACGCCGATGGTTCCTCACGGCCCAGTGGTGGGATATTGAGCGCTTACGAGCCACCCAGCGGACCTGGCATCAGGGTTGATGGTTGCGGTTACGCGGGCTACGTGACCAGCCCTCACTACGACTCGCTACTTGCAAAACTCATCGTGCATGGCTCGGCTCTCGACCTGGCGCTCAAGAAAACAGAGCGCGCGCTGAGTGAGTTTCGAATCGAAGGCGTGCGCAACAATTTAAGCTTTCTTCAGTCGCTTGTGCAGAAAACTGATTTTCAGGCTGGTGTACACACCAGGCACGTCGAAGAAAACATGGCGACGCTGCTCGCACCCGCAGAGGTCCAGCCTCGCTATTACTCACCCGAACTGGATATACAGAAGGCGGGCGTTGAAGTAGACCCTGATGATCCACTCGCGGTCCTCAACCTCCCGCGCGCAAAACCAGCGGCGCCACCAGTAGCTCAGATCAGTGAAGGTCCTCAAGGAACTGTACCGGTTCCCGCGCCGATGCAGGGGCTGGTTGTGGACATTCTCGTTTCTCCAGGTGACGAAGTCGTAACCGGACAGCCCGTCGCGGTGCTGGAGGCTCTGAAGATGGAGCACATGGTGCCCGCTGTCGAAGGGGGCATCGTGCGGGAAATCACGGTCTCTCAGGGCGACACCATTTTCGAAGATACGCCCATCGCCTTTATCGAAGCGCGCGATGTTGAAGGTGCATACGAGGCCGAAGCGGAAGTCGACTACGACAGCATCCGACCCGACCTTGCAGAAATTCAACACTTTCAGTCGTTGACCAAAGACGACGCGCGCCCAACCGCCACCGCCAAACGTCATGACGCAGACAAACGAACCGCCCGGGAGAACATCTACGATCTTTGCGACGACGGCTCTTTCGTGGAATTTGGTCCCCTGGTCACAGCAACCCGTTTTCGCAAGGACTCATTTGAGGATATCGAGGAGCGCGTCACACGCACCACGTCTGATGCCATGGTGATGGGTGTTGGCCGCGTGAACAGCGACATCGTCGGCGCTGATAACGCGCGCTGTGTCGCGATGTCTTATGACTACACCGTGCTCGCCGGGACTCAGGGCCATAAAAACCACCAGAAGCAGGATCGCATGTTCACGGTGGCGGAAAAATATCGCCTGCCGATCGTGCTGTATACCGAAGGGGGCGGCGGCCGCACGTACAACGGACCCAACGCGGGCAGCACGCCCATCGCCACTTCTGTCGGCGGACTTAATTCACGCACCTGGCGTCAGCTCGGCAAATGTTCAGGCCTGGTGCCTATCGTCGGGGTCAATTCCGGCTACTGTTTCGCCGGTAATGTTGTCCTTCTCGGTGCATGCGACGTCATCATCGCCACCGAAGACTCAAGCCTCGGTATTGGCGGGCCAGCGATGATCGAGGGCGGGGGCTTAGGCGCCTATGCGCCCGAAGAGGTGGGTCCGGTCAGCATTCAAGAACCCAACGGCGTTATAGACGTGCTGGTGCGCGATGAAGCGGAAGCTACTGAAGCCGCTAAAAAGTACCTATCGTATTTTCAAGGCCGCGCCCAGCATTGGGAAACTAACGATCAGCGTAAGCTGCGTCATATCGTCCCTGAGAATCGACGCGCGGTGTACAACATCCGAGAGGTGATAGAAACCATCGCGGATGTCGACTCTGTGATGGAGCTACGCCCCAAATTTGGTCTCGCGATGGTCACTGCCCTCATTCGCATCGAAGGCCGCCCGGTTGGCGTGATCGCAAACAACTCAAACTCGCCCACCGGTGGCGCCATTGATTCTGACGCCGCCGACAAAGCCTCACGCTTCATGCAGCTCTGCGATGCCTTTGATATTCCGATCCTCTCGCTCATCGATTGTCCGGGGAACATGGTCGGCCCTGAAGCGGAAAAAACGGCGTTGGTAAGGCACTGCGGACGCATGTACGTCGCCGGCGCAAACCTGACCGTGCCGTTTTTTGTTGTGGTGCTGCGCAAAGCATACGGTCTTGGCGCGTTGGCTATGGCAACGGGCAGCTTTGACGAGACGTTTTTTGCCATCTCATGGCCCACCGGCGAATTTGCCGGGATGGGATTGGAAGGGCAGATCAAACTCGGGCGCCGCAACGAACTGGCAGCGATCGAAAATATTCAAGAACGCAAAGCCAAGTACGAGAAGTGGGTCGACGAAGCCTACGCTTGGTCGCGGGCGCTAAACGCCGGAACCGTATTTGAAGTGGATGATGTCATCGATCCGGCCACTACCCGAGACTGGCTTGTCATGGGCTTGAACGCAGCGCCCCCGGTTATCCCGCGCGATACCAAAAAACACGGCTGGGTGGATACCTGGTAGTACTCGCCAGGTAATACTCACCAGACAATAGTCGTCAGGATTTGACATCGAAGGCCAGGTCGAGTCTTTCCAAGCCGTGCAACAGCGCGTTCGGCAGGAAGTCGGGACGTTCGGTACCTTCCTGCAGACGGAAATTCTCCAGGCGGTTGAAGATCACCTGGAAGCCTCCGTTCATTTCCCGTCGCGCAAGCGCCGCGCCCAGGCAGTGGTGGATGCCCTTGCCAAAGGCGACATGGCTTTTGAGATTGTCACGCGTGATATCGAACTTCATCGCATCCGCAAACTGTTCATCGTCCTGATTGGCAGACGCAAACCGGGCAAAGCACACCGAATCCTTGGGAATGGTTACCCCGTGGAGTTCTACATCCACCGTAGTTCTGCGGAACATGTTGGCCGAGGGTGACGACACGCGCAGCACTTCCTCCACAAAATTTGAAATCATCTCAGGGGATGGGTCGGCTTTAAGAATCTCGTACTGATCTGGATTGTCTATCAGCAGCAGTATGCCTTCGGTCAAGGAGCCTGCCGTGGTTTCGTTCCCCGCGACCAGAATCTGCGAGAGCATCGACAGACACTCACCATTGGTCAATGGTTGGTCTCCCTCAATGCGCGCATTCACAATCTTCGAGAGAATGTCGTCCTGCGGTGCCGCGCGACGCTCTTCAAGGCGCTCAACAAAATAGTGCTGAAACTCCACAATCTTCTTCGCCGCCTCTACCCGGCCTTCCAGATCCAACTGCTGACTCAAATTGCCGATAAAGGCTTCGGTCCACTCGCGCAGCTTGTGCAGGTCTTCAATAGGTGCACCGATCTGGGAAGCAATAACGGTCAGCGGCAGCGGCACGCCAAAGTCATTCAAAAATTCGCACTTACCATCCGCCTCAAATCGATCGACCAGTTCGTTGGAGATACTGGTGATCATCGGCTCCAAGGCTTTCAAGGCGCTGGGTGCAAAGGCGCTGTCCACAAACTTGCGATAGCGTCGCTGGAGCGGCGGGTCCTGGGTCAGCATGGTGGGCACATCTTTGTACCCTTCCGCCATTACCGCTTGAATTTCGGGATGCTCGGATTCTGTGGCCCGGGTGCTGGCCGCACCCATGACGCTCGAGAAGGTTTTCGGATCGGTGGCCATTGCCACCACATCATCATAGCGGGAGATAAAGTAAATGCCCGAAAGCGGATCCTGAAACACCGGTGCTTCATCACGCAGCCTGCGATTAAGAATCTCTGGGCAGCGAAGCAGGTCCGGATGCATGGGACTGACTTCGTGCAGTGGGCACTGCGCAATATTATCTAGTATCTCACTCATGACCTCTTACCCAGCCCAACTTCAGGCGCTTGAACAAAGCGCCTGAGTTTAGCGTAGGCAACTGAGGTGTGCACATCCCCAAACCTACTATAAGAGTGCGGTTTGGAGAGAGTCCCTGAATTTAGTTAACGGCTGTTTCTAACTGATGAACGGATACAGGTTTTCGTAACAATCGTCGTTCGCGGCTGCCTCTTCCGCGTCGTACTGATCAAAGATTGCCAGCACACTGGCAGACCGCCAGAAGCCAACACCTTCTTCATAAGAGTCGACAGAGACAACTTCGGTTAGCTCGAGAGTTTCAAATGCGTTCATAACGGTTTCCTGTTGATCGTTTGTTTCGCTACCACCAGATGAATAGCAACATGTGTGCCAACAATCGACCGCTCAAAAGGCCGCTTCTTGAGGGTGCTCGCACACTTTCTGTGCAATGAATTCAAACTCAGGCAAACTGCGCCTCATGCTGAAGCACACACGAACTTATCTTTATCTGACCGCGTTATTTCTCACATTGCTCATCGGTGGCTGCGGGGGGAGCAATAACGACACACCGCTTAACGTCATTGCCCGCGTGCACTTCAATACCAACGTCAGCGACTTCGAGAAAGCGCGCGCTTTCTACGGCGACCTCGGCTTCGAAACCCTCAGCGGCTTTCCTGATACCAACACCTTTGCTATGGCGCAAGCCATCGGTATCAAAGAACCCACCGAGTACGACGGTTCAAAGGGCGGCGAGGCAGGAGGCTATCTTCTGCACGGCGAGCTGATCGGCCCTGGGTTTGCAGGGGGCGTTATCGACCTCATCGAATTTACGATCCCGAGAAACGATGACCCTCCTTACCAGCAATTGAATCGCCTCGGGATGACTTACGCCGAAATGCTGACCACGGACATAGACGCGGACTATGCCTATATGCAAAGCAAAGGGGTCAAGTTCTTAAGCACTCCAACAGAACGCGCCAACGGAGAACGATTCGCGATGTTTCAGGACCTGGACGGCGTGTACTACGAGCTGAGGGAAATCGACGGCGACCCAAACCCGGATGGGGTGACACAAATCCAGAAACTCGGCGCAGTTAATATCAACGTATCTGACTTTGAGCGTGCGGCCGCCTGGTACGGTATGTTTGGATTCACCGAAGCGGAGCGGCTGCCAACTCAGGTATCTATGGCTGAGGCGCGAGCTTTAGGATTCGAGGCACCATCCGAAATTATCGGCGGACGATTTGTCCACAACGAAGACCGTTCGGAACTGAAGATTGTGCAATGGCTCAACCCGCGCGATACACGCCCACCCTACCCTGTGCCGATTAACCACATCGGTATTCACCGTATCGCTTTTTCCACATCGGACATCGAAGCGGATGTTGCCTATCTTGAGGCGCAAGGGGTTGAGATGATTTCACCCATCACACCGTGTTGTTCCGGCCCCGATTCGTGGGGCGGCATAGTCGCTTTCTACGATCCCGATGGCACAATCGTCGAACTTGTTGAACAACCGTTGATGACCATCATGGGCCGTGTGGGCAACTGGTTTGCTGAATAAGAACAACCTAACAAGAACACAAGGGGAGAAGCCAAGTGGAAAAAGACGACTTTTATAACGACGCAAGAAACGACCTGCCTGGTCCGCTCGCAGGTGTGCGCGTGCTTGAGGTCACCACCACCTGGGCAGGTCCGATGTGCGCGACCGTACTGGCTGACCTTGGCGCAGATGTCATCAAAGTTGAGATCCCTACAGGCGATGTGGGTCGAGCGATCTTCCCTATGCTGCCCGGCACGGAGGTCGGTTTTGCCCACGCCACGGTAAACCGCAACAAACGTGGCTTGACCCTGGACATACGCAAACCCGAAGGCCAGGCAATCTGCCTGGATCTGGCGCGCCAGGCGGACATCATGGTAGAGAACTTCAAGGTGGGTACCATGGCCAACTACGGTCTTGGTTACGAGGACATTGCGGCGATCAAATCCGACATCGTCTACGTTTCCATCACAGGGTGGGGACAGTTCGGACCCCGACATGAAGATGCGGGCTACGACCCTCTGGCACAATCTGCGTCCGGTTTCATGTCTGTAAACGGCTCCCCAGACGGTCCACCCACAAAAGCAGGCACCTTCCTCGCTGACGACCTGGGCGGTTTACACGGCGCCATCGGCGCCATGGCCGCGCTCCGGCATCGCGATCAAACGGGCGAAGGTCAGCATGTAGACGTGGCGCTCCTGGACGCGATGATGTTCCAGTCCAATGGTCTGCCTTCCTTGGGTGCGCTAGGTGTGAGCCCCGGACGCAACGGTAACGAATTTGGCTTTGCAGTCCCCGCCAACGTCTATGACTGCAAAGATGGTCCGGTCTATGTCGGTGTGCTGCTGGACGCGCACTGGCACATTCTGGTTGAGATTCTGGGACAGCCGGATCTCGCCGACAATCCCGCGTTTGCCACACGGGAAGAACGTGCCCTCAACCGAGACTTGTGCAACATGATGCTGGCCGAATTCCTGGCGGACAAAACCCGAGACGAAGTACTGGAAATCATGCAGGCGCACGGACTTGCGGTCGCCCCGGTGCAAACCTTTGAAGAATCTGCCAAAGATCCCCATGTGCTCGAACGCGACATGCTGCAGGACGTAGAATTTGACGACGGTACCTCCGCACCGATAACCGGACCGGCTGCCAAGTTTTCACGCACACCCACCCGGGTGCGCACCGCGGCACCAAGCCTCGGCCAACACACGGTGGAAGTGCTCGAGGAACTGGGCATAGACGACGCTGCCCGTCAGGCACTGGCCGAAAAAGGCATCATCGGCTGAGAGATAACTTTCTCCCGTGTGAACCTTTAGGTGCACGGTGTGTCGAAGTGGCAATGGGAGTTATTCAGGAACGTTCAATTGCGCCTCTATCCACCTAACCTGCGCATCCCCTCCTGCGCCTGGGCCTGGGTCTGTGCTGCACTGCTTGCCACACCCAGCTCGTACGTGTGGTCTGCGAACGAGCAGACCGCACCGATTGAAAACCCCAGGTACAAGCCCTCCGGAAGGTCGCCTGCGCCCATCGATATCACGCTGAACGACTACGGCTATAGCGCAAATGCGCCTGATGCGCTTGAGATTGGCGACACCGCGCCAGATTTTCGTGTCGTGATGCCCAACGGCGTGACCCTCACCAGCCAGAGATTGCGAGCGGGTGGCGACGTTGTCATCGTCTTCTACCGCGGTCACTGGTGACCAGCTTGCAACGTGCAGCTTGGAGAGTTGCAGCACCAGATTGAACGATTTCAACGCAGGAATGTATCCATTCTTGCCGTCAGCGTGGACAAACCCCGCGATTCTCTTGCCATGGTGAAACGAATGGGACTGACTTTTCATCTGGGCAGCGACCCGCAGCAGGCTGTTGTCCGCGCGTTTCGCGTGCAAAATCCGGACACACAGGAGTTGGCCTTGCACGCGGTCTACATCATGGACGCCGATGCCAAAATCTACTATCGCAAGGTCGCTCGCCGCCGGCCTTTGTCTAACGAACTGATCGACGCCATCGACGCACATCGTGGCCAGTACCCGCAAAACGATCCCGCAAAGCCTCGCCGACGGGTCGACGTCGCCTATCCCACCAACAATTTTCAAGCATTGCTGGAAGTCGCCAGCGTGCAGGAAGCGCCCAGTGTTTTCAGCGAAGCGCAGTTGCAGGCGCTCTGGCAGGCGGCCGGCCGCCCACATAACGATGATTCCCTGATCGCGATCCGATCATTCATGGAAGACAACGCCCACGTTGGCGAGGCCGCACTACTGGCAGTGGTCAACTGGATGAGCCGCCGCGCTTACTTTCCCGAAGATAATCCAACGAGCAAACCTGCACTGGCGGCAGGCGCGGAGTTGATCGAGCGATTGGCAACCGTCGATCGATTGGAAGAAGCACTTGCCGCAGCCGAAGGCGCGGACGGTCGTGACCAGGTCCTGCAGAAGCTTTTACAGGCTCGGGCAAGACTGACGCGTACTCGCGCCACGATCGAAGAGCAGGCAGGAGCTTGGCGTCTCAGAGCATTAAAAACCTCGATACGCTCATATCGGGAAGTTGCCATGGCGGCAATACGCAACCGTCAGCTTCAATAACCCACTTTCTGTCCGTTTTGTTTACAAATATCTATAAAAGACACCGAAAAAGCGTCACAAGTTTTTACAACTATAACGAACCGATCCGCTAAGCATCTGTTTTGTATGGACTTTTGTTTCTGGACTGAATTTTGCAGTTTTTTTCATTGAGTCAGCGAAACAGCAACAATTGGGGAATTCATGCGTAACATATTAAGCATTGGGCTAGTGATCGTCGCGACTGTGATCGGCAGCACGGCGCACGCGAATCTAATAACCTGGCAGTTTGAAGGCGCTGTGAACCAGGCCACACCAACACCGCCAGCCGCAGTACCCGTAACAGAACCCGGATCACTTGCCCTGCTCGGCTTGGGTCTTCTGTGCACCATCCTCGTGCGCAATACACGTACGCCCCGAAAACAACTTTTTAACTCCTAAATCTCAGTTACAAAGAGGAAACCAGAAACATGAAATTGCGAGTGCTCTTCACCTTCATTGCCGCGTCGTTGCTGACGCTCAACGCGTACGGCATCCCCATCAACATGCAGTTTGTCTCTCAATACCAGCAAGGTTCGATCATGAGCCTGAACGTTGACCAGGATACCGGCCAATACTGGGAACGACGCGGCTTCGACGGCCAGACCTTCTTCAACGTCTACTCAAGCTATAACGACTTTGCCAACAGGAACGCGGCATTCGGCTACTCGCTCAACGACCCCGGTTATCGGGGGAGTTATGCCGCGGTACGCGATGGCCAGATCTTCGGCCGCTTGAACCGGATGGATCAACAATACGGTCGCTGGGACATCGGTACCGGGCAGCTGACCGCCACTACAACACTCACCAACTACAACCCTCAAAACGGCTCCGGCACCTTCAACTGGGGCGGCTATTCCGGTCTCAACACCTACAACAACGGTGCACAGACCTACGTGGTTGGTGCACAGACCGGCACCACCGATTGGCGCGTAGAACTCATCGACCAGAATCTGAATACCAACTTCGTGGGCAACATCACCCCGGGGTTGGACCCTTTCAGCCAGCAAACCTTCGGCTTTGGCTTTCTGATCGGACGGTATCTCTTTATGGGGGAATCGTTTAACTCGGGCCAGATCTCCACACGATTTAACGTACTGACGGGGATGCAGGAAGATGTGGATTTTCAGCTCACGGGCTTCAACTCCAGCTTGTTCCTGAACAACATGGTCTACGATCAGGTCACCGACAGGCTGGTGGTTTGGAACAACAGCAACCGCAGCTACTGGTCTCTGGACAACGCGGCTGACGCGTTCGGTGTTGATCCTACCGTCATCGCCGTGCCGGAACCCGGTCCGCTCGCTTTGATGCTGATCGGTGCTCTGGCACTACTCACAGTCAAAACACGGCGTTCCTGAAACGAAACGGGTGATTGGCGGAACTACCGCCAATTACCCCCATTCACGTCCCCTTGACGGCGTTTCATTTGCAATTCACTCTCCAGATACTTTGAGGGTGAACCGTGAACAGCCGCGCCTCAACATTTACAACCATCGCAACGCTTTCCCTGCTACTGCTCGCAGAGCTTGCTCACGCCATTGAAGAACCTGAGTTTGAAATTATCGAACGCATCGGCAAGGTAGAAATACGTCAATACGTCCCTTATCACGTCGCCTCGATTCGTGTGCCGACCGCTTTCGAAGATGCAGGCGATGAGGCATTCCGCCCACTCTTCAAGTACATCACCGGCAACAACTCGGGTGAGGTAAAAATCGACATGACCGCACCCGTTGAACAAGTCCAGGTCGCCGCGGGTCAGCAGGAAGTTGCGTTTGTGATGCCGAGCGAATTCGATTTTGATGGGCTGCCACAGCCCAATGACACCAGCGTGTCTTTAACATCAAAACCGCAACGCTTGATCGCCGCACTCCGCTACAACGGGAATTGGAGCGAAAAGCGATTTCTGGAGCACGAGGTCAAACTGCGCGAGCAGTTAGCGGGTACTGCTTACAAAGCTTGCGGGAAAGCCACGATCGCGCGCTTCAACCCACCCTTCTGGCCGCGCATGTTCAGACGCAATGAAGTGCACTTGCTGGTCACCCAGGCATCCTGTCCGGACACGGACTAACCCGATCCAACCACTTGCATCGGTTGCACTTCACTCAACACTTCCCGTAAAAGTTTTGACAAAGCAGCCAACGTAAAGGGTTTGGAAAGTGCTCCCGCAAATCCGGCTTCCTTATAAAGAGACAGCACCGGGTCGTTGGAATAACCGCTTGCTACGATGCCAATCGCGTGGGCATCCAATTCAAGAATCTGCCGCATGGCTTCCTTACCGCCCATGCCACCCGGCACCGTGAGATCCATGATGACCAGATCAAACCTGCCTCCCCTACGCAGAGCGTCCGCATAAGATACGACCGCACTTTGACCATCGTCCGCCAGCGTAACCGCATACCCCAGGCGTGTGAGCGCATTGCTGTAAACACGCTGCACCGCTTTATCATCGTCCATCACAAGAATGGACTCTTCGCCCATCTCCAACTCTACGCGCTCGGCAGCCACCGTTGGCGCTGACTGGCGTTTCGCTGGGAGATACACATTAAAGGTGGTGCCGTACCCCGTCTCCGATGTGAATTCCAACCAGCCGTGATGGCGGTTGGCAATCGAAAAAGCACTGGCGAGACCCAGACCGGAACCCTCCGGTTTTGTGGTGAAATACGGGTCCAGCACTTTATCCCGAATGTTGTCAGCGATCCCACTTCCAGTGTCTATCACCTGGATGTGGACATAGTCGCCCGCACGCGCGCTGGTACTGATGTCATCGGTCGCAACAAAGTTCTTGGCAACCACGCGTACCTCGCCTTCGCCATCCATGGCCTGGATTGCATTCAGCACCAGGTTGCTGATCAGCTGTTTGATCTGGTTACCATCAACCTCCGCACTCCAGAGGGTTTCCTCCAGGTTCGCATTCAGCGTCACGGCGGTTCCAGAGATGGTGAGCTGCGATGCTTCTTCGGTGAGCACTCGAATATCGTGCAGTTCCAATCGCGGCTCGCCGCCTTTTGCAAAGGCTAACAAGCTGCCGGTCAGTGAGGCGGACTGCTCAACCGCGATTTCCGCATCTTGCAACAAGCTGTGGGCATGGGTTGATGGGTCTACTTCAATTCTGGCCAGCGAGATGTGTCCCATGATCGCGAGCAACGCATTGTTGAAATCATGGGCCATACCCCCAGCGACAACACCTAACGACTCCAGACGATCCAGGCGCAAACGGTCCTCTTCAAGTCGGTGGCCTTCGGTAGTGTCATGCACGGTCACCAACAAACAATCCCTTCCAGCGAACACAACCGGAGTGAACCAGACGTCCGCATGAAATTTTCGCCCATCCACAAAATACTCTTTCGCGATACAGGCCTCCCCGGCCAGATCCTCATCCACCTCCTGAATGGCGCGACGTAACCAATCTGGCGCGCCATTGGCGACAGAGACGCCGGCAATACTCATGTCTGTTCCACAGAGAGCGCTCCCTGGCGCATTGGCATCGAGGAAGACCAAACCCCGTTGATCTACGACGAATTTCGGCACGACAGCATCGTTAAACAAACTCCGATACCGGGCTTCAGATTCTCTGAGGTTTTCGGTTGAGTTGCGCAACTGGACAAGCAGGCGGCCGCGGGACAATGCATACGCGATGAGCGCAATCACAACCACGATCAAGACCAGAACACCTGAGATGAGCAGTTCCTGTCGCTGTTCCTGACTGCTGATTTCCATCTCTTTAAGCGCCAGCGCTCTTTCAGCCTGCAACTCGGCGGCCAGCTTTTTAACTTCCGCAGCCTGGATACGGTCCTCAATTTCCCGCTGTGCCCGCAGGGCAGCCAACGCTGCTTCCGGATTGCCTGTGCCCTCATATATTTTTGCCAACGCACCATGAATCGCCGCCTGTTCCGCCTGCGCATCCGCAGTTTCCGCAGCCTGCAAGGCACGTCTGTGATAGGCCAAGGCGGGTGCATATTCACCAAGACTGAGATGGAGATTGCCCATGGAACCTAGCGTCCGCGCCATTCCCCAATGATCGCCGAGTGATTCTCTTATCGCTAAAGACTGCTCATAAAACGCAAAAGCCCGCTGGGAATCACCAAGACTATCGTGTGCAAATCCCAGATTGTTGATCACTCGCGCCTTGGATCTTGGATGTTTGTCCGTTGCCTCCAGCTCGTAAGCTTCCTGTAAATAGCCAAGGGCAAGCTGCGGTTGTTGGAGTTCGATAGTGATCAACCCTAAGTTGTTGAGCGCACTTGCGAGCGAAGCTTCCGGACCATTAGCTCGATAGTACGGTACCGCTAGCTCCAGGTGCTCTTTGGCAGCTTGATGCTGTTCCAGATTCCAATGCACAAGACCGATATTGTTGTTGCTCCTGGCTAAACCTCTTTGATCATTAACCAGTTCTGCCATCTCTCTGGCCTGCATATGTTGATCCAGAGATTTGGCGTATTCGCTCCTGGAGCGGTAAATGGCACCTAACAGGGTATGTGTCCGCCCCTTGTCTTTGACCCGGTCGGTATCTGCAGCAGAGGGTTCGCCGTACAACGCCAACGCTGCCTCGCCATGTCGGATGGCGGCATCCAATTGGGCGTCATACCAGAGCGCAAGGCTGGCATGATAGTGTGCCGAAGCCATCAGCCCGGCGTCTTCAAGCATCTCACTGACCCGGTGAGCCTGAATTGCCAGGTCATGGGCTAACGTCGCATCCCCCTGGGAGGAATGCCACCAACTGAGTCTCGTCAGCGCGCGCGCTTTCAGTTCCGAGTCTTCGTGTGAATCTGCAAGTGCACCTAGTTCACCGATGTAGCCGCGCATCTCTTCAGCAGGTAAATCCCGCTTACTATCAACCAACGCGGTGAGGTGGCCGAAACGTGCTCGACCCTGCAGTCCGACGAGTTCTGCTGTCAGGCGGTCCGTGCTCATTAAATCCAGTGTGTTATCAGCCCGGGCAGAGTGAACCCCCAGCAGGGCGGAGAGGGCGAGAGCGATGCAGCACAAAAAGCTGGTGCGACGAACTGAGGAATCTCTGATCAGGATGATTACCAATCTCCTCTATCTGGCTGCAGCGTCAGTCTATCACCATCCTTCGCCCGTCCAACATTTATCTACCGTTTCTACTGTGAGAGCGCCCCTTCCGGCAGCGCATAAGCGATGTAGGCAAACCGACCGGTACGGCCATACGCAGCCAGATCACCCCGCGTAGCTGCTGCAACAACATATTGACGTCCGTTCACCGCATATATGGCGGGCATGCCACCCGGGTCTGCCGGTAACTCAGCCGTCCAGAGCTCTGCCCCATCTGCCTGGCGCCAGGCTCGCAACTTACGATCATTGGTTACAGAAAACAGCAGGCCTGAAGCAGTTGCCGCAAGACTGTTGGTTGGGAAGAGTGAGCCTGTGCCCGTAATGCCCCGCTCTGCCAACTGAATGACATCCCCATAGGGCACCTCCCAGAGGATTTTTCCGCTATTCAGATCCCAACCCATGAGCTTCGACCAGGGCGGCGGTCCCACCAACCCATTTTCGCTGAAGAAGTGATGGTAGCCACTTCGATAAGGAGCGCGACTATCGGCAACGCGTTGCGGCACCGCAAGGCGAACAGGGTTAGTGGCGGACAGCGCGTCAGTAAAAAGACGCAATCGCTCAGCCTGTGCTTCAGGAATATCAGGGTAGGCGGCCATGCGCCCCCGCCCCTGCGTGAGGACGGACTGAAACTCAACATTAGACATGCGTTCAGCGATACCGGAAAGCGCCGGGAACAATGGGGGCTGTCCAGCGCCATCAGTGCCATGACAAACCGCACAGGTCGTTGCGTAAATTTCCTCGACCGCGGCATCCGCAAAGTAGTCCGCGTTAAACGTACCCCGCTCTTCCAGTTTGGGGATGGTGGGGGACTCGATCACCGCATGAAAAAAGAGACCCTTGTCCGGCACCACGGCACCGTTGCCAAACTGCGCGCCCCCTCGAGAACCCGGCGCGCTGACCGTGCCGCGCAAAGAAGGTGGCGTGAACAAACCCTCGTTGCGCGCCTCTCTGATCCGCTTGGCCCATGACGCCTTCTCTTCGGGGTCGGCATACGGGCTGAGGTCATCCGCGGTTAACGTCAATCGTGCAAAGGGTGGCAGTTCTTTCGGCCAGGGTTGCGTGGGCGAAGCAACTTCACCCGGCACATCCGATGCCGGTACCGGGCGTTCTTCTATTGCAAACACAGGAGTGCCGTTGTCCCGGTCAAACACATGCAGAAACCCGTGTTTACCGGCGAGGGCCACCGCATCTATCGACTGCCCGTGTCGTTCGACGGTCAACAGTTTAGGACCCATCGCCAGATCGTAGTCCCAGATGTCATGGTGTACGGCTTGAAAGTGCCACACCCGCTTTCCTGTCCGCGCGTTAAGAACCAGAAGGGAATTGGAGAACAGGTTGTCGCCGACCCGGTTACCTCCATAAAAGTGATAAGAGGGTGCTCCGGTAGGTATAAACACCAGGCCGCGGGCTTCGTCTACCGCCATGTTGCTCCAGGCGTTAGCAGCGCCGATAGTCAGGTAAGCGTCTTCCGGCCAGGTTTCGTAGCCGTACTCACCCGGATGAGGAATGGTATGAAACGTCCACACAATTTCGCCTGTGAGCAGGTTATAAGCACGGATGTCGCCAGGCGCTCCTCCATAGGTTTCGTCCCCCACCGCCGAGCCCATGATGATGAGGTCCTCAAATACGCGACCTGGGGTCATCGTGGCAACGCGAGAGATGGTCTCTGGATCCCGGTTCAAATGCTGTCGCAGATCAATGCGACCGTCGATACCGAAGGTGGAAATTATTTCACCGGTCGCTGGCGACAAAGCCAGAAGGTCGTGATCCTTCACCGTGAGGATTCTAGCGTTACCGCCCTGCGCATCTTCCCAGTAAACAAGGCCCCTCAAGTATTGCGACGCTGTCTCCGGGGCATACCACAACTCTTCCCCCGTGGCCGCGTCCAGTGCAACCACCCCACCTCTTGAAACTGCATAGAGGGTGTCGTCGACAATCAATGGGCTGCAGCGATGGGGCGTATCCCCATTGTCGAAGGTCCACGCCACCTCAAGCTCAGTAACGTTGCCGGGATGGATCTGCGTCAGCGAGGAAAACTGTGCAGAATCGGTGGTGCCCGCATAGCTAGCCCAACCGTCATAACCGACCGCAGCCGCGTCCTGGGTTTCCGGAACCACATCGCCACAGCCGCTGAGCAAGGTGGCTAACAAGCTAACCCACACCAGAATAAAAAGTCGCCGCCTTACAAAGGCCGGGGGCAAGTAACGTGACCTCATGACAACACCCCTATGCCGTTGAGCTAGATTCTGTAGGCCTTGTTTGCCGTGCCACTGAACATCGCTGCCTTTTCAGAGTCGCTCAAGCCCAATCGGGCAGCGATGCGCTTGAACAAGTTCCACAACGTGGCGTAAGACACGCACTCTTTGTCCACAGGAAAGTTTGACTCAAACATGCAACGCTCGGGGCCAAAGGCTTCGATCACATACTGATAGTAGGGGAACATCCACTCACAAAGTTCTTCAGAGCTGGGCGGGGTGCCGCGTTGATTCATGTGAAAGTCGGGCTCCCAGTCGCCAACACGCATCTGTCCCCCGCCGCATTTCATCACGGTGTTTGAACATCCTGCGACCGCATCTATCCCCGCTCGCCAGCGCGCCCTTTCATCTTCCGACGCGTTGGCGTCCACTTTTCCGCCCAGATGATTAACGATCACTGTCACATCCGTGTTGGCATCGGCAAGTTTGGCGAGTGTCGGTAGACGATCAAAATCCGGCGACCAGTTGTCGAAACTCAGGTTGTGTTTGGCCAGCAGGTGATACCCCGCCATAAACTCATCGTTAAGATCACTCGGGAAGGCGGTGCGTATGCCGCGAAAGTTCCGCGAGGCATTCATATGCGCCTCAAGCACCGGTTCAACCGCAGCACCTGCACGCAGATCAGCCGCACTGAAGATGCCCGCGCATAGCTCTGTGTCGCCGTAGATACCGGACTCGCTCATCGCAACAATGCCGTGCACAAACTCGGTCTCACCCACGCAGCGCATCTCAACAGGACCCGCGGCTTTATAGAACGCACCACACTGTGCGAATACAGTTTTTGTAACGTTGTGGCCCGAGCTTTGAATGTCGTCGACGATCTCCTGGCACAGATAAACCTTCTGTTCAAAGCTCAGGTGTGGCTCGGTGTTGGCGTCGCGGATATCCCAAAGGTGATGGTGCGGATCGACAATCTCCAGTTCCGGCTCCAACACCTCCTCTTTCGTTTCTTCAGCCAGCCAGGACTCAATTTTTTCGTTGGCAGCGTATCCCACGTTTCTCTCCCCTTAAATTCCCCAAAGTTCTCGCTTAGTTGTTTAACCCAATTACCCCAGCCCTCGCAAGGTCTTCAATCTCCTCTTCGGCGAGACCAAGGCGCTGCAGTACTTCACGGGTATCACCACCAAGGTTAGAAAGTCCGGTGTGCGGGCCATACGCCTCGCCATCCGTCAGATACCCGGCATTTGTCACCTGCACCGAACCGATGGCGCTCTCGACCTCACTCAACAGTTGTCGTGCTTCAGGCTGGCCAGTGGCCAGAACTTCAGCAATGTTTCGCACCCCACCCGCGACAACCCCCTGGTCGCTGAAAACCTGATCCCACTCCGCGGATGTGCGTTCCAGCAAGCGGGCTTCAACCGCGCGCTCAATCTCTGCAGAACGCGCACGCAGCGCCTTCCCTGAAAGTTCCGCATATTCGGTTAGCCCTAAGGCAGTGAGAATGGACCGCTGATGTCGTGGCAGGTAACCGGCGAGCATGACCAGGCCATCCTGGGTCGCAAAACGCCCGAGCATAAAATCGTCGCGATTGCGCGCTGGTGCAAACATTTCGCCCGTTGTTGCCGTATAAGATATGTTCCGGTTGATGAGCAGCATGGCAACATCCTGCATCGCGAGATCGATGTGGCTGCCCTGCCCCGTGCGCTCACGCACAAGTGCAGCACCCAACACGGCCGATGCAGCATGCATCCCGGTTGCATAGTCCAGCACTGGCCCACCCGTGCGAATAGGACCGTCGCCACGCTCGTTGATCGACATGTAACCCGAAGTAGCCTGGATTACATCGTCAAACCCTGGCCGGTGACCATGCGGTCCGTTCTGTCCAAAAGCGGTGATCGACAGGTAGATCACTTCGGGGTTTACTGCTTTGATATCGGCGTAACCCAAACCTCGGTTTGCCAACACTCCAGGGCGATAATTCTCGACAAAAATATCCGCCTCTGCACCCAAACGTTTAAGCAAAGCGACGCCCGCTTCGCTGTGCAAATCCACAACAATGCTCTGTTTACCCGCGTTCTGCGCTACAAATCCAGACCCCAAGCGAGCATCCAGCTGTTCATCAGATCCACCCCAGATGCGCGTCATGTCACCCTGCTTGGATTCCACCTTGATGACTTCCGCACCCAGCAGACCCAGCTGGTAGGTGCAATATGGCCCTGCAAGTACATGGGTGAAATCCAGTACTTTCATTCCTTCAAGAGGCTTCATGCGTGACCTCCGCGATACATGATACGGGGTAGATCGAGTGGCGTTTTAATGCCTGGGGATGCTGCCGCTACGTAGGGAATGGCATTCACCATCTGCATCGCTGTTGCCACACCACCGTTATCCATGAAGCCAAAGTCCCGCTCGATCTCAAAATTTACGTTCGGGTCGCCCTTAAACCGCAGCCAGTTGTTGCCATCCGCCCACTGCGGGGCAACAGAAGGGTGAATACGCCACACCGTTTCGTGCGCAACGACTTCCTCGCCGTCCCTGAGCCCGGACCAACGCCAGTGCTGTCCTGCAACCGTGCCTGCGCGCACCGTCCCAGCAGCCACTTCCAGATCTTCGCTGGCAAGTTCGGTCTCCAATGAACTCACGACCTCCGTCACCCCCAACTCAAGTCCGTCAGCCACCAGTTGCACGCTTTCGGAGAAGAGCGCATCCAACCAGCGTTTTTGTCCGGCCACCTTGACCTCGTATTCCTCAGGCAATGAATTGAAGCCCATCGAATCGAACATGATTTCAGGCGACGGATAGCCATCAAACCGAGAGATTTCCAACACGTGGACATGGTCAATCCTGGCACACAGTGGGCTGATCGTGAGCGGCAACACATCTCCCATCCAGCCCGGATTGAGCCCTGTAGAGTGAAACGTGCTGTTGCCTTCCGCACAGGCAGCCTCAAGTCGATCCACAACGGCCTGGCCGTGCACCTTGGGATAGAGGTAACCCACCACGGTGATGACATCCTTACCCGCGGCAAGCAACGCACAGAAATCGTTCAGATCCTGGTCCGGATCGCTGCCTGCAATCAGGGATGGCAGCGGTGCATGCAGAACCACATCCGCATCAGAGGCGAGTACCGCATCGAGATCGTTTGTGGCCGCTATCCCTAACATGTCCAGCCCCAGCAGCTCTCCGGCATCCTGTCCTGCCTTGGTCGGGTTTGTAACATGCAACCCCACGAGATCCAGTGAGTCTCGCGCCGCCACCGCTTTGGCGGCTTGTTTACTCACGCCTCCGCTGGACCATTGGAATACCTTCACCATATGTTCTCCCCCTTAGATGCCGCTCGCTTCTTCTCTTACAAAAACCATCATACTATGTACGCGTATCTATCCTGACCGAGGCAAAGTATGTCCACAACTCTAGAAGAATTGATCGTCAGCGAGCGCCGCCATCCGCGCAATATCGCCCGCAACGCAGCCCGCAATCCGGTGGAGACGCTCAACTTCTTCGGTTTGAAGCCAGATATGACGGTGCTTGAGATATTGCCCGCACTCGGTTGGTACACCGAAATCCTGGCACCGTATCTCGCCGAAAAAGGCCGTCTCTACCTCGCGCACTTTTCCCCCGACGGCATCCTGCCCTACATGCCGCAGGTCTTGGAGATGTTCGAAAATCGAATCGCCAGTGAGCCCGAGCTTTTCGCTCGGGTCATCATGCGGCATATCAATCCGCCTGGAGAGGTGTCCGTGGCGCCGCCCGGCAGCGTGGATCTTGCGCTTACGTTTCGCAACGTACACAACTGGATCATGGCGGATGCAGAGGACGCTTACTTTGCTTCGTTCTTCCAGGCGGTTAAGCCAGGAGGCGTGCTGGGGGTCGTCGAACATCGAGCTAAACCAGGTGCTTCGATGGAAAGCATGAAAACAACCGGTTATGTGACGGAAGATTACGTCAAGGAGATCGCTGCAAAAGCAGGTTTCGAATTCACGGACGCTTCAGAGATCAATGCCAATCCAAGCGATACAACCGATCACCCTGAAGGCGTGTGGTCGCTTGCCCCATTCCTGCGATCAGGCAAAGAGGAGCCCTATCTCTCCATCGGCGAGAGTGATCGCATGACGCTCAAGTTTACGAAGCCGGCGGCGTAGGCGACTAGGTATGAGCGAGTTTAAAGGCCTTGTACCAGCTCTGGTCTGAGCCAGGCCCCACATTGGTGATACGCACATCCAACACGTAAGGCGCACCACCGGCTTGTGCATCTTTCGCCCGGGTCAGCGCCTCAGATAATCGATCGGGTTCATCCACGCGTTCGCCTTCAATACCCTGCGCGCGCGCCAACATCACAAAGTCGATTTCCGGATCGCCCAGATATGTTTCCGGATAACGATTCTGCTCGGCCATATTGCCGCCCCAACGTGCAAAGTTGTTGCGCACCGTCTGGTACTGCATGTTGTTCCAGATGACCGTTACAATCGGCAACCCATAACGCGCCATCGTCCAGAACCCGGCAGCGCTGTACATGACTGAACCATCCCCGATACTGAGCACCACCGGCTTGTCTGGATTCGCTAGCTGCGCACCCACCGCACCCCCAAGACCATACCCAAGACTGCCACCATAAGTACGCACCAGGCTCCAGTCTTCTTCCTCATACCCAAAGGGCAGGAACTGATCTGACTGACTGAAGTTTTCTGAAACTACCACGGACCCAGGTGCCAGATAGCGGCCCATACTGTGGCTCAGATAGTCGGGGTGGATGGGGTGATCTGCACTCTTACGCTCTAGCCCTTCTGCACGTTTGGCAAGGCGTGCCTGCCCGCGCTCTGTGATCTCTCGACGACGCGTGGAGATGTGGGCAAGGTTCGCATCCGCGGGCTTCCACAAGGCGTTCAATCCGGCAAGCGTTGTCTTCACGTTGGCGCAAAGATCAATATCCAGGGCAAAAGTGCTGCCGAGGAGCGCAGGATCATGTCCCACGCCGATCTTAAAAGCGCCAGCAAATCGTTCATCGGTAGCATCCGCCCGTGTATTGGGTCGATAGCCGACGCAGCAGACGACGTCATAAGCGGCATCATCAATGCCGTCGATCATACCCACATGATTGGGGTGCGACGGCGGAAAGGACGCGTAGTCAAAGAAGTTGATCGCCACCGGCAGCGCATAGTTTTCGACCAATTCTAAGAGCTCCTGCTGGCCGCGCGCGTCTGCAACGTCCGGTCCAACAACAAGCAACGGACTTTTGGCATTCAACAGCGCATCGTGAATCTGGCCTAGAGTTGATTCACTTACTTCGCCCGGCATCTGCACCGCAGCACCCGGGTGGATAGTGGCTGTTACATCTTTCGCATCTAACGCCCGTCCAGAATAAGCGACATAAACCGGACCCGTGGGCATTGTCAACGCTTCTTTGAACGCCCGGCGGGTCGCCATAGGCACGCCCTCCGGATCACGCACTTCCCAACGCTTTTTTGTCACATCCTGCACGGTATTCATCTGCGCAAACCCCGAACTCACCCCCAAGGTGTTGTGATCGCCAAAGGAACCGTTGTCACGCATCGCTGCGGTGACCACCATCGGCGTACCATCAAAGTGCGCGTTAAATAGCTGTCCGGAACCTTGCCGGGTTCCGGCCGCGAGGTGCACGTTTACAAAGGCCGCCTTGCGCGATGCCCGGGCGTAACCGTCTGCTGCCGACAGCACCAGGGATTCATTGAGCAGTAACAGAGGTTGCACTCCCGGCACGGTCAGAAACGCATCGAAGAAGCCCGCCTCAGCGCTGCCGGTATTGGTAAAAGCGTACTCTACTTCCTGAGCAATCAGTTGATGCATCAGGAGTTCGCCCCCTGTGCCCGTCATCAATTTCCCCTGACTCATATTCCCCTTCCAATAAGCACCAGTCGTCTCAGTGATCATACGCTGGATTGATACGAAGACTGACCGAAATCTGATTTCGCGGGTGTTGACAACCTAATTGCGTTAGTCAAGGCCGCGTCCTATACTTGCGTGTCAACAACAAGAAGGGAAGGAAGAGAAAGTATGAGAAAGTATCTTTCATTGGCACTGTTCGCAGTCGTGACCGCCCTACCTGGGATCGCATCAGCAGGACTCCTCCAGGACGTGATCATCGAAGACTATACCGACGACGATGGCAATTTCCTGGGTGACTTGCGTCTTGGCACACTTTCGTTTCCATCCCAGCGTCAGATGCCAACTATTTTTGGCCGTCCAGATCCAACCTGCGTATTTGGAGCACCCACAACACTGCCCACCTGCAGCACAGGTGAATTCCTCCCCGATTTCGCAAGTTTTCCAGGTCTCGATGACATTGGCGGCACCGGCGTCAGTTTGCCCGCATCTTTGCCTTTTTTTGGTGCTTGGGAAATTAACGCGGACACTGGCGCGGTGGATTTCATCTTTGCTTGGACACGCTTAAATCTCGGCCCAGGTAATGGCATCAACACTCTTGTTTTTGGGAGCTTGGGAACCTTCTGCGGCATGATCACCGACGGCTTCGTCAGTCCGGGACAGTGCTTTGGCATGGAAGATGTAGCATTACTGGACTACCGATTGGAATCCGCTTCAGTGGTACCCGAACCTGGAACGATGGGACTCATAGGCCTGGGTTTACTAACCCTGTTGGGCGTTCGTCGCAAAATCGGCTAATCGCTCAGTGCTTTATAAAAAAGGCGGGCGCGTAAAACGTCCGCCTTTTGCTTGTTAGGACTCTCAAACCTGGCAATATTCTCCGTTCGACATATCTAGGAGAGAGGACGTGGGAAATCTTCTACCTGAGCGCGTCAACATCTTTGACGACACCATGCGCGAAGGACTGCAAATTGAAAGCCCGGAAATACCTGTTGCGGACAAGCTGCGCCTTTTGGATGCCGTTGGCGAAATGGGCGCAAAAACCGTCACCATTGGTTCCTTCGCGCATCCGAAGTGGACCCCGTCCATGGCCTGCATCGATGAGATTGCAGACCAGTTTGAACCCAAACCCGGCGTCACTTACACAGCGGCCGTGTTCAACAAACGCGGTTTTGATCGTGCGGATGGCTACTACCCCAAACTGGATGTCCGCCAGAAACGTTACGGCACTCATGTTGAACTGTGCGACACCTTCGCCCGACGCAACTACAACCGCACCCAGGCAGAGATGGTTGCCCAGGTCGAAGCTTCGGTGAAAGCCGCCGCTGAGGCTGGGGCGGAAGCCGGATCGGTGGCGCTTGGCAATCCCTTCGGCTCGAACTTTGAAGGTGCCTTTGACCTTCAGACACGCATGGAGCTGATGGAGCTCATGGTGAGTAAGTGGCGTGCCGTGGGCATACCTGTTACACGCGTATCGTTTCTGGACGCCATGGGTTGGAATATGCCGCATACCGTACGCGAAACAATACTTGCTATTCGTGATGCCTACCCGGACATCGAAACCTTCCATATGCACCTGCACAACACACGCGGCGTCACGATGGCGAGCTACTACGAAGCGCTGACGTTAGGGGCGACAGAATTTGATACATCGCTCGGTGGCATGGGCGGTTGCCCCTACTGTGGCAATGGCCGCGCTGCGGGTCATGTCCCCACTGAGGACTTTGTACACCTGTGTCATTCCATGGGAGTTGAAACCGGCTATGATCTGGACAAGGTCATCGCAGCGGCACGCATAGCGGAAGAAGTGGTTGGTCATCCCCTGTGGGGCCATGTCTCAAAGGCCGGCCCTCTGCCAGAAGGTGATGCCCTGTATCCTGCGGACATGCCGTTTGTGGAAACCCTGGATGAAGCCGCCCACTTCTGTAACGGTCCTGACGTTTATGAGGGTCAGATTTCCCCCTGGCGGGAGGGTGACGCTCTGACCCGGGACAGTAAAGTTTAGGATTCAGGATCGGCTAGCGGCACGGGACGTATCGGTAACCCCTCGATGCCTTTGGCACCCTGTGCCTGCACCACGCGCCGCACAAAGCGCCAGCGATCTCCGTCGTCGCGCAGCACATCTTCATACCTGCCCCAGATTTCAAACTGCGTGCCGTCGTTACGCTCATGCCATGCATAGATATAACTGAGCGCTTCCGCCTGGCCGGGGCCTGTACTCCAGACACGTATATTGGACAGGTGATGGCTGAGCCGGGAAAACCCTGATACCAGTTTGCCTACCACCTTGCGCACAGCCGGTCGGCCTTCATATACCGCACCTTCGTCGAAGTGGCAGTCTTCAATAAAAAGCGAGGCGAATTCATCCAAGCGCTTTTCATCAACAAACTGACAATAGTCGAGCAGCGTATCGGTTACGCCGTCGCGCACCTCAGCACTGGGTCTGGTTCGTGTCACTTATCTCTCCTCCCTGCTAATTCTCTTTGTGGTCGGTTAAGCCCAACACCTCATCCAGGCGCCGATGAAAATGGCGCAAGCGTATCTCCTGATAGTCGCTCAAGGTCGCGTATTTATGTTGCGCCGCACGCAGTCCTTTCTGCACTTTCGGTAGATTTTCCATGTCCTGATCGATGACAATCCCGAGACCCGCAAACCCAGGCGCTTCCGACCAGGATTGCCCCGGCGCAAGCCAGAACGGTTGCGCTGCCTCAAACTCACCGCTCTGCGGTATTGGATGCAGAAGCATGATTTCCATCAGTGACCGGTTCGGATCGTGATCCCAGGGTCGGAAGCGATACGCGATAGGGATGGCGTACCCTCCCCAAGGCGCAAAATTCGGAAACAAGAGGTACTGAATGCTGTCGAGGATTTCCGCCTCGGACGTTTGCTGAAGATCGCAGTCCCACTGCCTGCCAAGCGAATAACGAAAGCGCTCAGCCAGCCACGCCCGGGCATTCACGTCGTCCGGCACAGACTCACGGTCTTCGGGCGGCAGCATCTTCTGGATTGTTGCAGCCATCTCAGCTTGAGAAACCTTGTCCACTAAATTGGTTGCGGGCAGCGCCAGCGCCTGCACCAGACGGCTGACGTTCTCGCCAAAAATGTCGTATGCGCAATCGAAGTCATTGGCAAAACGAACCGTATGCGGATGGGTGGTAGATACGTGGTACCCCTCAAGAAACGCTTCCTGGGTGGTCTTCCAGTTGGCTTCCACCACCTGACAGGCATGGTAAGCGACATACCGGTCCTCCAATGGATAAGGTAGAAAGTGCTCGGTCAGGGGCGCCGAATAGGCTTCGAATGGCGGTGCCTCCCCATCGGGATTAACCATCACAAAGCCACCCCAGAGCGCCACGCTTGCTTCCGGCAGACAGAAATTGTCAGCATCCACGTGGGGAAAGTCCCACGCTGCGGGCATGCCTCGAAACGTGCCGTCCAGGTTCCAGCTGAAGCCGTGAAAGGGACACTTCAAGACATTCACGTGCCCTGTGCCTTCGACAAGGGCGGTACCCCGATGCAGGCAACTGTTATGGTATGCCCTGACCTCATCGACAGATGTGCGTAAGACGATGATCGACAACTCACCGATCGTGTACTCGTAGAAATCCCCGATCTCCGGGATATGTTCCAAGCGACACGCCATCTGCCAGGTTGCCGGCCAGAGTTTTTCATACTCGAGCCTTTGAAACGCTTCAGAGGAATAGCGCGCAAGATCCAGCTCGTCAGCATCCAACCACTCATAACCTGACTCTCTGAGCGGTGCAGGCGCGTTGATGCGATCGGATGCTATGACCGATTGATAGCTCGGTCCCTCTGAACGGGCTTCACCGCGTTTGATGCTCACGAGCGCTTATTGGGTCCAGCGATCGAAACACATGATGTCTTCAAGGGGTCGTCTGGAGACAGGGCCAAAATTACCCATCGGATATCCCACAGGAATCAGACACAGCGCGGCAAACGTTTCCGGAAGATTGAGAATCCTGCGCACCGCATCCTGATCGCGCAGCGCAAGCGTTGTCGGAGCCGCACCCAACCCCAGGGACCGCGCCGTTAACAGCAGGTTCTGTATGCCTGGCCAGACCGAACCCGCACTCCGATACACGCCGAGACCATCCACCTTTTCCGGGTAGTCAAAACACGCCACGATAAGGGCGGGGATCTCATGCATGTGGTCCATCTGCCACACCACCGCGTCCAACATTCTTTTCATCTTGGGGCTGGCCGGGTTATCCACATCTGCCGCTATATAAGGCGCCGCGTGTTTGCGGTTTTCATCAGCCAGCTGTTGTTTAATCTCCGCATCCCGCACCACAATCCAGCGCGCTTTTTGCGAGTTCGATCCAGAGGGTGCCTGATTGGCTGCAGCGATGAGTTCCAGCAGCAACTCCTCTGGCACCGCATCGGGTTTGATCCGCCGCATCGCTCTACAGCTATAAATGGCGTCTCTTAAACTCAGTTCTTGACTCACTTCTCCCCCTTTCCGTTAAATCATCAACTCACAATGCTGCCAGCTTGAGCTGCGTAGCTCTAGCCTCCTCTCAGCACTCCTTACAGACCCGGTCCTGGCACCATCGGCGAACCATCTGCAAATCTGGAAAAGCGGAAGCGCGACAGATCGAACGCAGGTGCATTTCCTTGGACCAGATCCGCGAGTACCTGACCGGCACCCGGTCCGATACCAAACCCATGACCGCTGAACCCTGTCCCAATAAAGAGACCCGGTACCGCTTCGACTTCATCCATTACCGGCACCACATCCGGCATGACATCGATCATGCCAGCCCAACTCTCCTCAAAGGGGAGTTGGGCCAAGGCGGGTAACCGTTTGCTCAATCCGTCCCGCATCGCGCTCAAGGCTTTCAGCGAGGGTTCCGGATTCAGCACACGGGTTTGTTCAAAGGGTGTTACCTCATCTTCGCGCCACCTCCGCGTCGGCAGCATCCGGCCAACTAAATCACCCGAGAAGCGTAACTTCACATAGCGCACGCTCGCGGCTAAGGCTGGCAGATATTTAAAGAAGTAGCGAAAGCTGTCGGCACCGACGAAATGCTCGTTTGTCGATCCGGAAGCGATTGTGTAGCCGCCGTCCTGACGCCTGCGGATGGCCACCTCACCCAGGGATGCCCCACCTGAATAAATATTGTCTGTACTCGCTGTTCGCGCCACCGTTGCTCGCACGGTTAACTGCGGCAGGGTGATACCCGCATTGGCTAAAAACAAGGTGGACCACGCACCTCCGGCACACACCACCGCCTGGGTTTTTACTCGCCCTTGTTCGGTGATCACGCCTGCGACCCGTCCCCCTTCAATATCCAGAGCACGCACGGCGCACGCTTCGCGAATTAAACCGCCAGCCCGCTGCAGGGCTCGACCGATGGCGGGCACCGCTTTGAAGGGTTCGGCGCGCGCATCACTGGGTGTAAACATCCCACCTACCCACTGACCCGGTGGTCCCGCCACCAATTCATCAACTTCTTTACCCGAAAGCATGCGGGTATCCAGCTGATACTGTTGCGCGTTCGGCAGCCATTTTTCAAATTCGTCCAGCTGCGCCTGAGTTTCAGCCGCATACAGCACACCTTGCCGTGTAAAGCCGATGTCCTCGTCCACAGCTTCAGTGAGCTTTGACCAGCGGTTCAGGCTGTCGATGACGATGGGCAACTCATCCGGATCGCGTGCCTGCTGGCGGATCCAACCCCAGTTTCGACTCGACTGCTCTCCGGCGACCCGTCCCTTGTCGCACACGAGCACAGACACGCCTGCCGACGCCAAAGACCACGCGGTACTGATTCCGACAACCCCACCCCCGATGACAACCACATCGACCGAATCCGGTAACTCATCCTGAAAAGCGACTGGTGTCGTATCTGTGTAGATCATGGCGTACTCACCCTGCTGTCAGCCTTTTGAACAGATCCGCTTCTGCCTGATCGTAAGGTGACCCATCGGCATGAAAGATCTCGTGAAACCAGGGTTCATCCTCATCAACCTTTTCTGTCCAGGACTTCCAGGGAAAGCGCGTCTGCGTGCGCCCATCGACCAATCCCCAGTTAATTGCACCCACCCCGGTATCTTTAAACACGCGCAACAGATCAACGGTAGACCCTGCAGTGCGCGCCAGCCACTCTGTACACAGGAGCGGGCGTTCATGAGCGCGCAGGTGATCGATCACGCTGGACAACGCAGGGCCAGGTTCATAACAGTGAAATGAGACGATATCGCTGCGCGCGAGCATGAGGTTGTTGACCTCATTTGCCATAGGAGCATGCGCTTCATCATATTCCCAGAGGCCCGCCGTGAGCGGCTGTGAAGGATCAACGGCTCTCGCCCAATCAAATACATGATTCAGAAGGTCTGTTGAAAAACGCGACTTATCAACTCTTGAGTCCGCCGCCCTGGTCGTGGCGTCCATTTGATCCGGTTCATTAAAGAGATCCCAGGCGAGAATGCGCTCATCATCTTTGTAGCGGGTCAGGGTCTCTTGGACATACGGCGCAAGCTCTGGCCAGCGTTCGGGGTCATGCAAAATCGTGGCACCGGGACTCTGTACCCAGATGGAATTGTGTAAAAAAGGTTTGGGCTCCGGTTGCGGTCCGAGCTTAGGTCGCGGGTGCCACACACCGTCGAACAACACCGGGATCATGCCAATGTTTGCCTCATGGGCGATCGCCAGAACCTGGTCCATGCGGCTGAAAAAGCCAGGCGCATCATCGGCGTAAAGCAAATCATGCAAGTAGACTCGGATGGCGTTCATTCCAAGATCGCTGGCCCAGCCAAGTTCAAGCGCAATCCTGTCCGGATCAAATGTCTCGGCTTGCCACATTTCCAGTTGGTTGCCCGCCGTTGAAGGCGTGAAGTTGCAGCCGACCAACCAGCCTTTCTCAGATTGCCAGGCGCGAGCTCGTTGCTGTGACCATCGACTCTGATCAACCTGCACCTTTGTTCTCCACCTTTGCACTCGATTCCTTCTCACCCATAGGAGCAGCTTACGTTCACCTGCTCGCGATTAGAACCCGGGCTGCAACCTTAAGAATTAGCCGTTAACAAGCAAAACCGCTATATTCTCCTTCTGATTTTACGGGCTGATATTCTTGAGGAGGGCAAGTTATGTACGACCTGATCATCCGCGATGGCACCATTGTTGACGGGTCCGGTGCGCACCGGTTCACGGGCGACATCGCAATCGAAGGGGAAAAGATTGCAGCAGTCGGTACAGTTGAAGGTTCAGCGAAGCGCGAAATAGACGCTGCCGGTCTTCTCGTCACCCCTGGCTGGGTCGACGTCCACACCCACTACGATGGCCAGGCAACCTGGGATCCTATCCTTGCTCCTTCCAGCTGGCACGGTGTTACCACCGTTGTCATGGGTAATTGCGGCGTTGGCTTTGCACCGGTGAAACCAGGCGACGAGCAATACCTCATCGAACTGATGGAAGGTGTCGAAGACATTCCGGGTGCGGCGCTTGCTGAAGGTATCGATTGGAAGTGGGAGAGCTTCCCTGAGTATCTGGACGCGCTGGAGACAAAACCCCGCACGATCGACGTTGCCGCACAGGTGCCCCACGGTGCCATCCGCGCCTATGTCATGGGCGAACGCTGCAACACAGAAGACGACTTGCCTACCGATGAAGAACTGGCCCAGATGCAGGCATTGGTGCGAGAAGGCATCGAAGCAGGCGCCGTCGGGTTTTCAAGTTCCAGAACCTGGTTGCACAAAGACAAGCACGGCATACATGTCCCAGGCACATTCGCCGGTTCTGATGAAATGCTGGCGCTGGGGCTATCCATGAAGGGTCTCGATCACGGCATATTCGAGATGGTTTCGGATCACATGGGCGACGACGACGAGTGGGCCTGGATTCAGCAGTTTGCCGCCGAGACGGGCAGACCCATCACAGTGGTTGCCACCTCCGCAGCGGCGTTTGTCGGCAACAAGATGTACAACATGGCCGAAGAGGCACGTACCAAAGGCATTGAAGTGCGTCCTCAGGTGGCGGGTCGACCCACCGGCGTGTTGCACGGTCTACAGTCGAATTTCCACGTCTTTGCGTTAACCCCGGCATTTGCAACCGTTGCGGATCTGCCTCTCGAGCAACTGATCCAAAAAATGGCGGAACCTGAGCTGCGTGCCGAAATTATCGGCCAGGTTGACCGCGAACGCCCCATGCCGCTGTCCGGATCTCTGGGCGATCTGCTCTGGCAGGTGTTCCCGCTGGGGGATAAACCCAACTACGAGCCGGATCGCTCACACAGCGTGGCGGGCATCGCGGAAGCGGAAGACCGTGACCCGTTTGAAGTCATGTATGACCTATTGATAGGTCAGGGTGGTAAGGAACTCTTCTACCAGCCCCTGGGCGGATATCAGACCTACAATTTTGATTTCTTCAAAACATCCATGTCTCACCCAAATGTGCTGTTTGGTCTTTCCGACGGCGGCGCACACTGCGGTGTGATCGCAGACGCAGGTATGCCGAGCTTCATTCTCAGTCACTGGGCTCGCGATCGACACAAGGGTGAGCAGTTTGAGCTCGAATTCCTGGTTAAGAAGCTGAGTCGTGATACCGCAGAGGCTTATGGTCTCAATGACCGCGGCCTTCTCAAGCCCGGGATGCTGGCGGACCTGAACGTCATCGACTTTGATGAGCTGTCTCTGCATCGCCCCGAAGCCGTGCATGACCTGCCAACCGGCGGCAAACGCCTGGTCCAACGCGTCGAGGGTTACCGCCACATCGTCAAACGCGGCCAGGTGACGTTTGAAGACAGCGAACATACGGGTGCCCTGCCAGGCAAGCTCGTGCGCGGTGGCGCGGTTGCTTAGCAGCGAAGCTCTAGAGAGGGGTATCCATGGCACTCATCGACGAAATCGTAGCCACCCAGGATGAACTAACCGCCTGGCGGAGGGATATCCACCAGCATCCGGAACTCGGCTTTGAGGAAACCCGCACCGCGGACTTTGTCGCTGCCAAACTTGAAGAGTTCGGCATCACGGTACACCGGGGTATCGGTAAAACCGGCGTTGTGGGTGTTTTGCGTGTCGGGAATGAGACCGAGTCGATCGGACTTCGTGCTGACATGGACGCTTTACCCATCGATGAGCTGAACACCTTCGACCATCGCTCTCAGCACGACGGCTGCATGCACGCCTGCGGCCACGACGGTCACACCACCATGCTGCTTGGCGCCGCGCGATATCTCGCCAAAACCAAGAACTTTCGAGGGCAAGTGAATTTCATCTTCCAGCCCGCTGAAGAAGGTATAGGTGGCGCTCGTGCCATGATTGAAGACGGCCTGTTCCGCGATTTTCCCTGCGATCGCATTTACGGCATGCACAATGCGCCCGGCATGCCGCTGGGTCAGTTCGGGGCTACAACGGGCACGGTTACCGCGGCAGGTGCGTTTTTTGATATCGACATCCGCGGCAAGGGCGCACACGGTGCGTTCCCCCATCAGGGTGTCGACCCCGTGGTGATTGCCTCAGAACTTGCGCTCAGTCTGCAAACGCTGGTTGCCCGCAATATTCCACCCGCCGAAACCGCCGTTGTCTCGGTGACACAGATCCACTCGGGAGACGCTTACAACGTTATCCCTGAAACCGCGCGACTGTCTGGCACCGTGCGGACGTTCTCAATGAAAACCATGCAGGTGATCGAACGGCGCATGGGCGAGCTGGCGAACGGCATCAGCGGCGCACACGGCGGGTCAGCGGAGGTGGATTTCCGCACTATATTTCATCCGGTGGTGAACGATGCCGAAGCCGCTGATATTGCCGCCACCGTGTGTGATGGTCTGGTAGGTAGCGAGCAGGTGCGGCGCCAACTGCCACCCGGGACAGGTTCCGAGGATTTCTCCTTCATGCTGGAAGAGGTGCCCGGTTGCTACCTGCTCGTTGGCAATGGTGATGAGTCAGCGCCCGTGCACAATCCACATTACGACTTTAACGATGCAGCTATTCCATACGGCGCAAGCTTTTACGCAGCCGTGGTTGAAAAAGAACTACCCAACCCTGTTTGAACCCCTTCCAGCAGCGCTTAAGCAAGATGCTGATATTCAATGGGCATTTCGGCCACGGCGGTTAACGGTTCAACATCGTGAAGGATAATCACCGCTGGGCTGGGTAAGCTCTGACCGCAGTGGGCAAACTCAGCAAGCGTCATCGTGGCACGGGATTCATTTGCACGCGTCGCGTGGCTTACCACAGTGACATAGCGCGAGGCTGAAACACCATGAGCAAGCAAACCTTGAGCAAGTTCGGGTGCCACACTCCCCGCCATATAAAACACTACGGCTTGTGCCGGTCGGGTAACCAGATCCCAGTCGACTTCCAACTGGCCGTGGCGCCGATGCGCGGTCACAAACGTCACTGCCTGTGCATGATCACGGTGTGTGAGTGAGACCCCTGCGGTAGCTGCCGCGCCAATCCCGGCGGTGATACCGGGCACAATCTCAAACTCGATACCTGCGGCACGCAAGGCTTGTGCCTCCTCGCCACCCCTGCCGAAGATAAATGGATCGCCGCCCTTCAATCGCACAACATCAAACCCCGCCCGCGCATTGGCAACCAGCGTTGCATTGATGTTTGCCTGGGTCATGGCGTGCAGGTGTTTACGTTTCCCGGCATAAATCCGCTCACAGTCCGCGGGCACCAGGGAAACAATGTCCGGATGTACAAGCCTGTCGTAAACCAGGACTTTCGCTGAACGTAAACACCGGTCTGCTTTGACGGTAAGCAGCTCCGGGTCGCCCGGTCCAGCTCCGACAATAAGTACCTTTCCCTCAACCATGTGACACAACCTCCCACTTCTCTTCATAGGCCGCAAGGTACTGTGCAAGCTCCGGTCGACAGGAGCCGCAGTTGGTACCACAAGCCAACACTTCGCCCAGCGCTTGCACGGTTACAGCCCCTTCAGTAATCGTGTCGACAATCGCCTGTTCTCTGATTTCAAAACAAGTGCAGACAACCCTGGACGTATCACTCACCTCAGAGGAGGTCGAGGAAAGACGCTGCCAATCGGGTAATACGCCACCCAGTTGACTTGCAGCTGCTTCCGGGTCAGGCAAGAGGCTCGCGATATCGGACGCAAAAAAGGTCCACATCACTTCACCGTTTGCGCGGCCTAGGACGCGCTGGTGATCACCCACGCAGCTTGTGATGATCTCCTGGCCATCATCAGGTAAACCCAGCTCAGCCGGTGAGCGCACACCGGCAAGCAGATATTGCCAACCACCTGCGTGTGGAAATGCCGCCCAGAACTGCGCGCATTCAAGTTGTGCTCGTGCCATCGCACCTCTGGACGTAAGTAGCGCCCATGTACCCACCGACACCCGGGTGCATTCAACATCCGCAAATTTGGAACCCGGCTGCCCGGAGACCGGATCAACCTCAGCCTCGTAAAGCGCAGAGATGCAGGCAGCGTTCGCGAACTGATTGTTCCAGTGTATCGGCGCAAATATCTGTCCTGGTTGCACTTCGTCGCTGACGCGCGCAAGCAATCGAACTCGACCGCGGGTATTCACGACCTGCACCAGATCGCCACTATCGATCTCTCGCGGCCCAGCGTCTTCCGGGTGCATAACCACAGTCGGATAACGGGCGTGCTGAAAAAGTTTTGGCGCAAAGCCCGTGCGACTCATCGTGTGCCACTGGTCTCGCATCCGGCCGGAGTTCAATAAAAGACCGTTTGCCCTGCCCGACTCGCCGGTATTCACCGGCACAAAGCGCGCACGACCGTTATCCGTCATAAACCATTTGTCCTCGAAGGGTCGCTTATCAAGCGGCCAGGAAGAGGGTTCCAGGTGCTCGTAGCCAGAGGCATCCAGATCACTGAGGTGATCCAGGTTCAACATTCGATCGCCCGAATTTTCAAAAGCGGTGAGCGCCACATGCTCGCTGAAGATTTCAAAGGGCGAGTTATAGTTGAAGGCGTCAGCATAGCCCAGCGCTTGCGCCACACCCGTTACGATCTCCCAGTCAGGCAGAGCGGTACCCAGCGGTTCCAGTAAACGCCTCTGGCGGGAAATACAACGCTCCGAATTGGTTACGGTACCGTCCTTTTCACCCCAGGGTTGGGCTGGCAGTCGTACATGGGCAAAGCTTGCGGTATCCGTTGCCTCGTTACACTCGGAGACAACTACAAACGGGCACTCGGCGAGCGCCGCGCTCACAGCTTCACTGTCCGGCAGGCTGACGGCTGGGTTGGTGCCCATAATCCAGATGGCTTTGACCTTACCGGCAGCGACAGCATCGAACATATCCACGGCTTTTAAACCTGGTTCAGTCGCGACGTTAGGGGCATTCCAGAACCGTCTGACACGATCTATATGGTGCGGCACAAAATCCATGTGCGCCGCCAGTTGGTTGGCCATGCCTCCAACCTCTCGGCCACCCATGGCGTTCGGTTGGCCGGTGATGGAAAAGGGACCCGCCCCAATTTTGCCAATCCGACCCGTAGCTAAATGACAGTTGATGATGGCATTACACTGATCGGTACCGCGCACAGACTGGTTTATTCCCTGCGAGAAAAAGGTGGTCGTCTGCGGGTGCTCTGCAAACAAGCGAAAGAACGTTTCGACTTCATCGACAGTAAGCCCCGTCGCCTGCGCGACCATGGACAGATCCGTTCGTGCTGCTGCGAGGCTCGCGCTGAAATTCTGCGTGTGCTCTGCGATAAACTTTTCGTCCACACCTCGTTGATCAGCAAGGTAGGTCAGCAGGCCATTAAACAGAGCAATGTCAGAACCGGGTGTGATCGCGAGATGATGGTCCGCCGCATCTACAGTTGCGGTACGACGCGGATCTATGACCACAACTTTGAGCTCTCCGCGCGCCTGTCTTTCTGCCATGCGTTGATATAGGACGGGATGCGTCCAGGCCGCATTGGAACCAACCATGACAAGCAGAGTACAACTCTCGAGGTCTTCGTAACTGCACGGCACCACGTCTTCACCAAACGCGCGCTTATGTGCCGCTACAGCTGAGGCCATACACAAGCGCGAGTTGGTATCAACATTGCCAGAGCCAAGAAAGCCTTTCATCAGCTTGTTGGCAACGTAATAGTCTTCTGTGAGGAGTTGGCCAGACAGATAAAAGGCGACCGACTGCGGGCCATATCGATCGATGGTTTCCCGAAACCGCCCCGCCACGGTTCCGATCGCCTCCGTCCAATCAGTGGGTTGGCCGTCCACAACAGGCTCTAGAAGTCGACCGGCGGCGACGGGCGTGTCTACCAGGTGCGTACCCTTCACGCACAGGCGTCCGCGATTCCCAGGGTGGCACGAGTCTCCCTCCGTAGCGATCAGACTGTCATCTTCAATACGCGCCTCTACGCCGCACCCCACTCCACAATAAGGGCAGGTCGTTCTTACCGTCGCTATGGACATGTCTCGGCCAGGATCACCACCCCATCCGTAATGCGGACAGAGTAGACGGGGACTGAGTACTGCTCGTCTTCAAGGCACCTGCCGCTGACAAGGCTGAAATGTTGTTTGTAAATAGGGGACGCGACAACCGGCTCTCCGGAAACATCGCCTACGATCCCACGGGAAAGTACGTTGGCTTGGCTGATGGGATCAAAATTACCGATCGCAAAAATCCTGTCTTCACCTACATCGGGGAAATAAAAAAGTGCAATCTGTCGATCTCCATCGAGCGCTGCCACACCAGAATTGGGAATAAGGTCGTCAACAGAACAAAGTATCTGGGACATGCGGTCAGGTACTTGTGCATTCACGCTACAGATCCCACCGATTCAGCAAGTTCAGTCGCGCGCTCCTCAAACGTTGCAGGTCGCTTCTGCCCTCGCTCGCGAACAAAGATCACCTGGCTGTCCGTCGCGTCGCTGTTAACAAAGGGGCGGAAACGTTTGAGTCGCTCCGGGTCTTCCAGAGTGGTTTTCCACTCGCACTGATAGGTGCCCACGACATGCGCCATCTGCTCTTCCAACTCTTCACCGAGTCCCAGACTGTCGTTGATCACCACATCCTGCAGATATTCAAGACCACCCTCCAGAGATTCCATCCAGACTGAGGTTCTTTGCAGTCTGTCGGCGGTACGCACATAGAACATCAGAAAACGGTCGATGTACTTGATGAGCGTTGCGTCATCCAGGTCGGTTGCAAAAAGCTCGGCGTGGCGTGGTCGCATGCCTCCATTGCCACCGACGTAAAGGTTCCAGCCCGCCGCAGTTGCGATCACGCCCACATCCTTGCTTTGCGCTTCCGCACACTCGCGAGTGCAGCCCGAAACGGCGAGCTTAAGCTTATGTGGCGAACGCAGCCCCTTGTAGCGGTTCTCTACAAAGAGCGCCATGCCCACAGAATCCTGCACGCCGTATCGACACCAGGTAGAGCCCACACACGATTTAACGGTGCGCATCGCCTTGCCGTATGCATGGCCGGTTTCAAATCCAGCCTCAATGAGCTCGCCCCAGACCAGCGGCAGTTCATGCACCTGTGCGCCAAACAGGTCGATCCGTTGGCCGCCCGTGATTTTTGTGTAGAGGTCGTACTTCTTCGCCACGCTGCCTATGGCGATCAGCTTGTCTGGGGTGATCTCTCCGCCCGGAACTCTTGGCACAACAGAATAAGTGCCATCCTTCTGCATGTTGGCAAGCATGTGATCGTTCGTATCCTGCAAACCGACGTGCTCTTCTTTCAGCACATAGTCGTTGTAGAGGGAGGCGAATATCGAGGCCGCTGCAGGCTTACAAATATCACATCCCCTGCCCTGCCCATGCTCGGCAAGCAGCGTCTCCATGTCGCGGATGTTGCCCACCTTACACAGGTGGAAAAGCTCCTGGCGGGTATAGGCAAAATGTTCGCAGATGGATTTATCCACCTCTATACCGCGCGCTTCCAGGGTCGATTCGAATACAGACTTCAGCAACGCCGCACATCCGCCGCACCCCGTACTGGCAGACGTTTCCGCTTTCACCCCGGCAAGCTCCACACACCCTGCGTCTATGCAACCTACAATGGCGCCTTTGGAAACGTTGTGACATGAGCAGATGGTCGCCGTATCTGGCAGGTCATCGCTGGACATCTCAAAGCCTGCTGTGGAGGGCAACATCAGGTCTTCCGGATTTTCCGGCACTGCCAGACCGTTAAGATAAAACTGCAGCAGCCGGTCGTAATTTGAGGTATCCCCGACCAACACGGCACCCGCTACCGTTCCTCCATCTGGGGCCAGGTTCATCCGGAAATACACGTTTCTGAGCGGATCTTGATAGGTGTAACTTAAGCTACCAGGCGTCTGTCCGTGGGCATCTCCCACCGAACCCACCTCAACGCCCATCAGTTTGAGTTTGGTACTCATGTCAGCACCACTGAACTCAGCGGTACCGCCACAGAGCCGATCAGCAGCGACCTCGGCCATACGGTAGCCGGGTGCCACCAGGCCGAAAATTCGATTGTCGAAAAGCGCACACTCACCAATGGCGTAAATGTGCGGATCGCTGGTCTGCATGCCAGCATCAACAACGACACCGCCGCGTTCGCCTACCTCAACGTCCATGCCACGGGCCAGTTGATCCTGCGGGCGGATACCGGCCGAGAATACGATGAGATCGGTCGCCAGCATGGCGCCATCGGAAAAGTTCATGTTCAGGCCGCTGTCGGTCGCAACAATAGACTCTGTGCTCTTCTCCGTATGGACCGTCACGCCCAGCTGTTCGATGTGTGTGCGCAGCACGCCGCTGCCGTCCGGGTCCAGTTGGACACCCATAAGTCCCGGGGCAAATTCTACGACATGAGTTTCCAGCCCGAGGTTTGTCAGCGCGTTAGCGCACTCGAGCCCGAGGAGCCCGCCGCCAACCACAACACCGCGACTTGCAGAAGAAGCTGCTTCCCGAATCGCATCCAGATCCTCGATCGTGCGATACACAAAACAACCGTCCAGATCAGCACCCGGTATCGGCGGCACAAAGGGATACGAGCCGGTCGCCAAAACAAGATTCTGATAGGAGAACTTATCGCCCGATGCGGTGCTTAACGTGTGCGCACCCTTGTCGATCTGCGCGACTGCATCGCCAAAACGTACTGCAATTCCAGCCTCTGCATAGTCACCCTCTTCCGACAACGACAAGGATTCAGCGTCTTTACCAGCAAACACCTCGGAAAGATGCACCCGGTCGTAGGCCCGTCGAGGCTCCGCACCAATAACGAGGATGCTCTGCTCAGATCGCTCGGCAAGCGTCATAGCGAAGTGGTGACCCACCATGCCATTGCCGACGACGATAACGTCAAATTCAGATTCAAGTGTCATTTCTTTTACCCCGATACCGTTCCAAACAGCAGGTGCTCCTGCTCCTCCAGACTCAACGACTGCCCAATTCTGGACGCGATACCTCGGGACGCTCGGGTATCCCCGTACAGCACCGAGCCCACAAGCTGCTCGCCCTTCATAAACAGACGCCGGTACACGCTCATGGTCGCGTCATCCACCCACGCATCCGTTGGTCTTGGCGTCGCTGTTTCGCCAATGGCAAACAGCGGCAGATCAGCGAGCTTCAGAGTGGTGCCACACACCCTCGACTCAAGCTGTACATCCTCACCGCAGAGATTTGCCGCCAACGTGTCGGCTTGCAGATTCACAGCCTCAACCAGCGCGTGATGCTCGCCAACAACCTCCGCACATTCGCCGATAGCAAATACCTCTGGACATCCCGTCGCCATGTACCTGTCTACTTCGATACCGAAGTTACAGGGGATTCCAGAAGCTCTGGCCAGGTCCACGTTGGGACGCACGCCAGTGGCCAGGACAACATGATCAACGTGGATGAGTTCACCGCTGGACAGACTCAGAGCAAGGGGGTTGGCACCCTCACCCATCTTCGCGCGCTCGATAGAACACCCCAGATGGACATGCAATCCGCGTCCTCTCAGCGCCCCAGCCAGACGCATGCCACAGTCGGCGTCCAGCTGTCGATTCATAAGGTGGCCGCCGCGATGCACGACGTGAACTGTGTGTCCCATCCGAGCGACTGCGTCGGCTCCCTCAAGACCCAAAAGACCGCCGCCCAGCACCGCCACGGTGCTAGCTTCAGCCAACGTATGTTTTATGGATTGCGCATCCGCAATATCGCGCAACGGCAGTACACGGGAATCAGGCAACCCTTGCAGATCAGGCCTGACCACTGACGACCCCGTGGCAAACACCAGACGCTTGAAGCTAATCTCGCTGTGAGAATCGGTCCGCACACGCCGCGACTGGAGATCAAGGAATTCAGCATTTGATTCAGTCAAAAGCGTGAGTTGCGGCCAATCGGACCACTCTTCTGTCAACGACAGATCCTGCTCAGAGCAATCCCCTGCCACTAATCCCGGTAGCAGTACCCGGTTGTAGCCCACTTCAGCTTCCGCCGAAACAACAGCAACTTTTTCCTCAAAACTGTTCTTTTTGAGTGCTGACAGCAAACGGCCACAGGCCATACCGCCGCCCAGAATCAACAGATCGGTTTCGTATTTCACTTTCAGGCTGCTTCAGGTCGGTCACTGTCGACAGCTTTTAATGGCGCTGCCTGCTCCTCGGCCTTTTTTGTGTGTGCCGAGTAGAGGAAATCCAGAACCAGGTGACGACAGTGATTAAACTGAGCATCTTCGGTAAGCGCCAACCGATCCCGCGGCCGCGGCAGGTTAACCTCAACAATTTGTCCCACCGTCGCTGCCGGTCCGTTGGTCATCATCGCAATCCGATCAGACAACAACACAGCTTCGTCGACATCGTGGGTGATCATGATCACAGTGTTGTTGAGTTCGCTGTGCAATCGCATCGTGGTGTCCTGCAGCTGCGCACGCGTCAACGCATCCAACGCGCCGAACGGCTCGTCCATCAAGAGCACTTTCGGCTGCATAGCCAATGCCCTGGCGATACCCACCCGCTGCTTCATCCCTCCGGAAATCTCGTGGGGCATTTTTTTGGGGGCATGCTCCATGTTCACGAGCGCAAGATTGTGTTCAATCCAATCCCGCATCTCGGACTTGTTTTTACTTCCCTTGAAGACGCTTTTAACAGCGAGTTCAACATTCTGGTACACGCTCAACCATGGCATGAGCGCGTGGTGCTGAAAGACCACAGCACGATCGGGTCCGGGTTGATCAATCTCAGAATGCTCGAGGAAAACACCGCCACTGGAGGCTTCCAAAAGCCCCGCGACAATATTCAACACCGTCGACTTACCGCAGCCTGAGTGGCCGATCAGGGAGATAAACTCACCCTCATCTATTTTCAGGTCCACCTCAGCCAGCGCCTGAAAAGTACCGCTGTCGGTGTCGAAAGTCTTTGTAATCTGACTGATATCCAGAAAAACACTCATCGTTCACACCCCTTTATAAAGTGTCCAATCAACGTAGTACTGCCTGCTTATCCCAGCTCACGCGGCGCTGAATCATCAACATTCCCCGATCCAGCAGGTAGCCGATAAAGCCGATGGTCAAAACCGCCACCATGATCCGTGCGAGTGAGTTAGAAGAGCCATTTTGAAACTCATCCCAGATGAATTTGCCGAGACCCGGGTTCTGCGCCAGCATCTCAGCGGCTATGAGCACCATCCAACCGGTGGCCAGCGAAAGCCGCAGACCTGTAAACATCATCGGAATGGCAGAGGGCAGCACGATCTTGCGAACGTTTGTCATCGGCCCGAGCTTGATAACCCGCCCGACGTTGACCAGATCCCTGTCGATGCCAGCGACCCCTACCGTTGTGTTGATGACCGTGGGCCACAAACAACACAACGTGACGGTAAACGCCGAGTTTAAAAACGATTTCTGAAAAAACGGGTCTTCCGAGACGTAAAGTGCCGAGACCACCATCGTCACCAGCGGTAGCCACGCCAGCGGCGAAACAGGTTTAAACACCTGAATGATCGGATTCACTGCGGCGTAAACCCGTTCACTGAGGCCACAGAGGATCCCCAGCGGAATTGCGATAAGCGAGGCAAGCAAAAACCCGAACATCACGGTGTAGAGGCTGGTAAAAATCTGATCAAGAAACGTGGGTTTGCCGGTGTAACTGCGCCACTTGATCTTGGCATCAGGGTTTTTCGCAAGCTTATCGGCATTGCGTTTTTCCTGGCGTTCGTAAAACGCGTCCGCCTTAGCTCGTTGCTCCAGGTGCTCGTTGTATAGCGAGCGAGACTGCTCCCAAACTTGCACCGGCCCGGGGAACTTTCCAAGCGAGGTATCAATACGCTCTGCAACCAGGTGCCAGACGACGAGAAAAACGCCTACACCCAGAAGTGCTACCGAAGCAATCGATCCCAGCCTGGCAAACCACGCCGGGATCAGATTGATGCGATTGAGACTGATGGAACTCACAGTACTTCCGTTTTCAGACCGATAGAAAACTGCTTCAAGTAATCATTCGGTTTAGAACCATCGAAGGTGATCTCGTCGATAAACTCGGTTTGCGGTGCGCGATAGCCACTCTCCGTTTCAAAGTCAGGAAAGTCGCCCGCTTCCATCAAACCTTCATCGATCAGCGCCGTCGCAGCCTTGGTGTAAAGGTCAGGGCGATACACACTTTTTGCGACTTCGTCATACCAGGCATCCGACTTGGGTTCTTCGATCTGGCCCCAGCGACGCATCTGCGTGAGATACCAGACGGCGTCCGAGTAGTACGGGTACGTGGCGTTGTATCTGAAGAAAACGTTGAAATCAGGTACTGCACGCTTGTCGCCCTTCTCGTATTCGAAGGTACCTGTCATGGAGTTGGCAATGACCTCTGCATCCGCACCCACGTATTCGCTGCGCGCGAGTATTTTGACCGCCTCCATACGGTTGGCGTTGTCATTCTCATCCAGCCATTTGGCTGCCCGCAGAAGTGCCTTCACCACGCGGATGGTTGTATTGGGATACTTCTCCGTGAATTCCTTTGTCATCCCGAACACCTTTTCGGGATTGTTCTTCCAGATCTCGTAGTCTGTGATCACTGGCACGCCAATGCCTTTGAACACCGCCTGCTGGTTCCAGGGCTCGCCCACGCAGTAGCCGTAGATGGTACCGGCTTCCAGGGTGGCCGGCATTTGCGGTGGCGGGGTTACGGACAACAGCACGTCCGCATCTATCTGGCCGCTGATGTCACCCTTGTGCGGCGCGTAGTAGCCGGGATGCAGACCGCCCGCAGCCAGCCAATAGCGGAGCTCATAGTTGTGGGTAGAAACCGGGAACACCATCCCCATGTTGAAGGGCTTACCGTCAGCGATGTATGACTCCACCACCGGTTTCAAATAGTCGGCTTTGATCGGATGTATGGGCCGGCCATCGCTCATCTTCGGAATGTTGGGTTTCATCGCCTCCCACACCGCGTTTGAAACGGTGATGCCGTTGCCATTCAAGTCCATGGAAAATGGCGTGACGATATGTGCCTTGGTACCGAAGCCGATGGTCGCCGCCAGCGGTTGCCCTGCGAGCATGTGCGCGCCGTCAAGCTGCCCGTCGATCACGCCATCCAGAAGTACTTTCCAGTTGGCCTGGGCCTCTATGGTGACGTACAGACCTTCGTCTTCGAAGTACCCATTCTCGTAGGCAATGGCGATGGGTGCCATGTCGGTCAGCTTGATAAAGCCGAAAGTCAGTTCATCTTTTTCAGGTTCTCCAATCTCCTCTGCCTGTGCCACTGTCAGGCTCATCATCGTCAGTGAGAGAAGAATCGAGAATCGAACGATCAGGTGTCTCATGCGGTACATCAAGGTTTCCTGTGCTTTTTTAATGCCCCAAAAGAAAAGACGCCTGTCACCGACGAAAAGGGGAGAGGGGATTGTCGGTAACAGGCGCCTTTGCCCGAGGAACTGTGTTGTGTTCAGTTAAGTTCTTTTGTTAGGTATCTATATCCAAAACCCGTGCCAACTCTGCCTACCCGTCAAAATCAGCAACTTATGCCCACACCATCAAGGATCCGCCCGAAAACCGCATAAGATGTGACCCACATTGGTGCATCTTCTGGCCGATCATTGCGTTAATGGTGCGTTTGCATCCACAAAGAACATCTCATCGAAAAGATCGGTCCTGCAAACGGTCTCGATGACCTTGCCCGTGACCTCTTCGGGGAGTTCTTTGCCAATGAGCTGCGTGCAGCGTTGCAGATAGTCGAGCGCCACGGACGGGTCTGGTCGATTGATCTCCGGTTCTTTCCCCGCAAAGCGCAAAAAATCAGGGTCGCCAATCTCTCCGGTTATCGCCGGTCGTAGCGCAGCTTGCGGAAGATCGAGGTATTCGGCACCGGCCATGAGACGTACGGCAAACTCTTGTGAGCCGGGCTGCGCAAGCCATTGGCAGGCCCGAAAAAGAGCTTTGCGGAGCTTCAGGTGAATCTGCCTGTGCGACTCATGCCAGCTTTCGGTGACCGCCAGTACTTTCTCTACCGCACCCGGCCAGATGTCCGAAGACGCCGCCACTACTTCACCAATACCCAGATCCACCGCTAAGGTGTTCCAGGGTTCACCGACACAGAATCCATCGATGATGCCGTGCTGAAGGCTATCCACCATCTGGGACGGCGGAATGATCACAATCTTCACATCAACATTCGGGGTTAGCCCCGCACTCTGCAGCCAGTGATACAGCAGCAGGGTGTGGGTAGAAAATCCGTGCACGGACGCCAATGTGATTACCCGTCCGGTTTTCCCAGCATAACATGCCAACGAACGGTCTGGGGAAGATTCCCTGCACCCGTTCGCTTCCATATCGTCTATCAGGCCACGCCCCAAGGTAATGGCATTGCCGTTCCGCGAGAGCACCAGCCCTGTAATCAAAGGCGCTCGCAGACCGCTTGCACCAACAGTGGTCATCGCCAGGAGCGGTGCCAGCATTTGTGCCGCATCCAGCGAACCGGTTATCAGCTTGTCTCTAAGGTTTGCCCAGGAGGATTCTTGATAAAGCGTGACTTCGATACCCTCCGCTTCAAAGAGCCCCAGTTCCTGGGCCACAATGAGAGGGGCGGCATCTGTCAAACGCATATAACCAAGATTCACTTTTTCCGGCGCGGGATGTGTTGTTTGCGCGTCTTTCTCTTCCAACCTACTTTCTCCTCCCCCGTTCAACCGTTGAAACCACATCCGCTGCAATTTGGTGCAAACGCTGCCCCGTGTTCATGGCACGGGTGCGCATCTCGCGATAGGCCTCTTCCTCACTTAAACCCAGTTTTTTCATCAAAGTGGTTTTCGCCTGGTCCACAGTGCGTCGTTCTTCCAGTTCCTGTCGGGTTTGCGCCAGCGTTTCTCGAAGTGCCTGAAAGCTTCTGAACTGAGCCAGTGCCGCCTCGATGACCGGTTTAACTTTGGCCGGCTCGATACTGCCAACCAGATAGGTAGAAACACCCGCATCAACCGCCCGCGCAATGTAGTCCGGGTCTTCTTCCGAGCTGAACATAATGATCGGCGTTGGATGGTGTTCGCTGACGACGCTTAAGCTTTCCAACATGTCCCGCCCTGGAGATTCCATATCGATCAGAATCAGGTCCGGCTCATAGGCTGAAATTTCTTTGAGCACGCGCAAAGGTTCAGCGACGATCGAACAGATCCGCAAACCTTTGCCCTGCAGTTTTTTCGCAACCCATTCCGCACGCGCCAGATCATCATCCACCAGCAGCACGGACAAAGGTTGTACGTCTGAGTTCGTTGCCACGAGTACAGCTTCTAACAACTTCAAATAAAAACAGGCGAACGCCCCGCTTAATCTCTGCGAGGCCGTCCGCTCTGCGTCTGATACTTATGAGCACTGCAAAAGCAGTGCCAATTGCCAACCCGCTACAGCTTGAAAATCACGGTTGCCCAGAATTTGGTTGTATCCGTGGCAAATGAATCCGCGCTGTAGTCAGCAAACTTGAGCTGGAACTGAACGATGTCCGATACCGGATAGGTGGCAACCAGATTGATTTCATCGCCATAGTCGGCACCCCCTTCATCGGCGCTGAACTCGTGATAGGTGGCGGCGAGCTTGAGCTTGCCAACGGCGCCGGAAACCCCAGCGTAGATATCTTCTACCCCAGTCGCCGGTGTCAGCAGAAACTTGTCCGCAAAGCCCTGAAACTTATGCAGCGTCGCGAGCGGTGTGCGGAATGCCGCAACACCATCATCACTGCCCAGAAGCTGGTAGCCCGCATTCACAGTGATGTCTTCTATGGTGTATGCGAGATCAATACTCCAGAAGTCCGCATCGTAATCCAGCGGAGAGTCCGCATAGTCGGATTGCGAGGCGTAGCTGGCTTCTGCTTTAAACGGACCAAATATGCCTTTGTACGCCAACCCGTATGTGGCGGTGGAATTAGGGATACCGTTGTCGTTTTCAAAGTCGAGAAGATAGACAAAGGCCTCAAGGTCCTGGCCTTCTTCGATAGACCACTTAGCGACCAGAAAGTGGCTGTTACTGCGCCAATCTGACGGCTGAGCGCCATCATCAGGGCCGAAGATTCGATTGACGTTCCACACATAGCTGTAGTCGAGGGCTATCCCTTCGCTGATATCAAACTCTACCCGGGCGGCATCATAGGTCTGCTCGTTCTGTCGCCATGCAACGCCCCCCACAAACCGCTGTCCCGCATGTGTAATCCGTTGCCGCCCACCGGTAGCGGTCACATCATCGCCGCTGTATTTGATATACGCCTGGTTCAAATCAAATCCTTCGGGATCAGCGACCACGGGAAATTCAGTTTGCCCGTTAACGGTGGAGTTGTAGTCTTCAGAACCGATGATCGCGATGTAATCGGCCTCTGCGCCAAATGTCCAACCGCTGATGGGAGCGGACTTGAACGTTAACCTCGATCGCAGGGTTGAGGCACCCGCGTCTTCGTCAATGCCATCCTGGTCGACATGTTCATATCGATAACGCAGGTTCAGATTAACCTTCCCCTCGGCAATGCTCTTTTTGATATCTGACAGTTCTACGGCTTGTACCTGTCCAAGCGAGGATATTAAAAACAAGCCAATGAGTAGTTTGCGCACTATGTTTTCTCCTAATAAAGAGCCCTAATAAAGGACCCCAATAAAAAAGCCCGACCCCTCTAACGAGGAGTCGGGCTTCGTTGCCTAATTAAATTGTCTCAGTGCACTGACATACAATTTCCGGGCCAACAAATACCTCGCGAAATCAGAGTAAATCCAATGCCGAGCGCACCGCTTAGGTGCAAAGGATCCAAGCCAGGGTACTTTTTGAGTGCGTTGCAGATAGACGCGTCAGAGGTTTTGCCAGTTGAGGTCGGCTTCCTGCGCCATAAAGTGTTGAATCCACCGATGGTAGTTCTGCACGGCAGGTTCGTTCTTACCGTAGAGAAACTCGTGATTGGCATCCGTGCTGATACCTTCCTGGATGAGACCACCAATGTGGTAGTCCTCATTCGCCACCGCCTGCAGCACCATCGCACTGAAAAGTTCCGTGGCTTCAAGCGCAGACGCCGTGGCGGGTTCCTCAGCGGCAAGCACATATTGAACCGTGCGCGTGCTCGTTGAGGTTGGTCCGGGAAAGATCATGCTCACCAGACAGTGGTCACCCAGAATGCCGGATACTGAGAGATTTGGAAAACAGCTGTGCACCAGCCGGATATGTTCCAGGGGTTCCCATTCCGTCTCCGGCTGGTCAGCCAAGGTACCCAGGCTTTTCCGCCCGAGCGTCAGTCGCTGATGTGGGCCGTACGTATCCAATACCAACAGGTTACCCAACGTGTGTTGACCAACGGTCGCCCCGTGCACTGAATTGTGATGATAGATCTCAAGATAGCCGTCCATCGTTACCTTCCAACCCGGACCAGGCAACTCACGCTGTTCAAACAGATGCCATTCATCGAGCTTCAGCGACTTGAGCTGAGTAAGCATGCCTCCCAACCACGTACCGGCATCGAAGGGTTCTTGAGATCCAAGGGTAACGAAGACAACACCCGCCGCTTCCTGGCATGCCACGGCCGCCAGACCCAAGTTCTCTTCGTCAACGTCGCCAAACGTGTCAGCGCCATAACGGCCGGTCAAGCGACCTCCACGATCGTAGACCCATGCGTGGTACGGGCAGACAAAGTTGCGCGCGTTGCCACCAGCGGCTTCGCAAACCCGGGCACCGCGGTGACGACAGACATTCAGAAATGCCCGGACCTTATGATCGTCCCCGCGGACAAGCAGAAGTGGTGTTTCGAGGACGGTTAAGGTTTTGTAATCCCCCGGTTGAGCAAGCTCGATAGAAAGTGCCACCGCCACCGGTAAGGTTTTGAAAATACGCGCTCGTTCAGCCTCGTACCGAACTTCGTCGGTATAGGCCGATACAGGCATGCGCATCACCTGCTCAGCCTGTGCGGTGGTCTGGTTCTGGTGAAATTCCAACGCGCGTCGCGCGAGGGACACCATCTCGTCACGCTGTGCTGTCATGAGAGCTAAGTATTTTTCGCTTCGAAATGGTCCGCGATGACATCACTGCGCAGCGTCGAACCGTCGTTGTTGCCGATGGTCAACGCCGGCCAGCGGCCGTCCTGAAACATGAATAGCACCGTAGCACCTTCCGGACCCGCTACCAGGGGTCCATAACCGCGGTTGGCAAGACCTACCCGTACGTCACCCGCCTTGTGCCAGGTCGCACCTACTCTTTGGGTGCCCTCCAGAACAATCTCTGTGTAGTTACAGTCGTGCGTATGTGCTTCCACATAACACTCTGGTGGGTAATACACCTTAAAGACCGTTGGAGAAGATTCGTCGGCCGGGTCGCCAACTTTGTACATGCTTGTGACTATGCCAGAGGGTAAGGTAATCTCATCGAGGTCTTCCCAGTTAAACGCGATGTGACCTTTGCGTTGCAGCTCTGCGTTGTAGGTTTCATCATCCAGCTGACTCATGTGGTCTCACTCCCCGCGCGCTGAGCGCGCCATCTTCTTAAAAGCCTCAGCCAGTTCTTCGGTGCCCATGTTACGTGCGGTTGCCAGTTCTCCGGGTTCAGTCCGATAGACCACCTGCTGGTTTACATCTGCAATGACAACCGCTGGAATGCCCCCTTCTATTGGGTTGCCCCACTTCTCGACAAAGTCGAGATTGTGATCCCAGTTACCCACATCCACATGCATGACGACAAAGTGCTCGCCGATTGTCGGTTTGATGCTGGGTTCCTGCATCGCTCTATGCAGGCGCCGACAATCCGGACACCAGTTGCCGCCAAACACCATAAGAATAAATTTGTTTTCATGTTTAGCCGCCTCTGATCGCACCGCAAACTCAGCACTCGGATCAGCAGAGCTCTTGTAGGGTAATCCTACTTCTGCGTGGACAGTAATCGCCCAACCCAGCATCACAACGGCCAGCACGCCTGAAATTCGATTTAACATTTTCATCACGCCTCCATGCCTGCCGATACTATCAGGTTGCGTTAGCTCGATTTATAAATAGTTTTTGTATATCAATTTGATTTAAATAATCGATTTTATCTATTGAATAGAAACATCTAGATTAACCTCATCAAAACGAGGTAAATCAAATGACAGAACACGTTACGGAACAGAGCAACAATACTGCAGGCCAGTGCCCATTTGGACACGGCAGCGCAACCCAAGCACCCACCCAACCCCACTCAACGCTCCTGCCAAAAACGCTGAACCTGGATATCCTCCATCAGCACGATGTCAAAACAGACCCTCTGCAGGGCGAGCAGGACTACCGCAGTGCCGTAGCAAGCCTGGATGTAGCAGCACTCAAGCAAGACCTCCACGACCTTATGACAGACAGTCAGGACTGGTGGCCTGCCGATTGGGGGCACTACGGCGGTCTTATGATTCGCATGGCCTGGCATGCTGCGGGTACTTATCGCACCGCAGATGGCCGCGGCGGCGCCAACAACGGCAATTTGCGTTTTGCACCTTTAAACTCCTGGCCGGACAACGGCAATCTCGACAAAGCGCGGCGCCTGCTCTGGCCGATCAAAAAGAAATATGGCAACCAGGTGAGTTGGGCCGACTTGATCGTGCTCGCGGGTAATGTCGCCTACGAATCCATGGGGCTTCAAACCTACGGTTTTGCCTTCGGTCGAGAGGACATCTGGCATCCTGAAAAAGATGTTTACTGGGGCTCTGAACAGGACTGGTTGGAAGCAGAAAGATACCAGGACCAGAATCGCGATAGCCTTGAAAACCCGCTCGCGGCGGTGCAAATGGGTCTTATCTACGTCAACCCGGAAGGTGTGGGCGGTCAACCGGACCCTTTGAAAACTGCTGACGATGTTCGCGAGACGTTTGCCCGCATGGGGATGAACGATGAAGAAACCGTAGCGCTGATCGCCGGTGGCCACACGGTGGGCAAAGCACACGGAAACGGCGATGCCGCGAAGGTAGGCGCCCCTCCGGAAGCCGCGTCCATAGAAAACCAGGGGCTTGGTTGGCAGAATGCCAACGGACGAGGACACGGCGGAGACGCTGTCACCAGCGGTCTGGAAGGCGCCTGGACCACCAATCCAACCCAATGGGACAACGGCTACTTCGACATGCTGTTCGGTCACGAGTGGAACCTGGACAAAAGCCCTGCCGGTGCCTGGCAATGGCAGCCTGTTGCTATCAACAACGCTGACAAGCCGCTCAACAGTGCCGACGCCGACCAGAGAGATATGCCGATCATGACCGACGCGGACATGGCCTTGATCAAAGATCCTGCTTACCGGGCGATCTCTGAGCGGTTTCACAAAGACCCCGATGGTTTCAGTCGCACCTTTGCTGAAGCGTGGTTCAAGCTGACCCATCGCGACATGGGCCCACGTCACCGCTATCTCGGACCCGAAGTTCCAGAAGAGGAGTTGGTCTGGCAGGACCCGGTACCTGAAGGCAACGCCAACTATGACGTCGATGCGGTGAAAACACTCATCGCAGCGAGCGATCTGTCACACAGCGAGATGATCACCACGGCTTGGGACAGCGCTCGTACCTATCGCGGCTCTGACATGCGCGGTGGTACCAACGGCGCGCGTATTCGACTCGCCCCACAAAAGGATTGGCAGGGCAACGAACCGGAGCGCCTCGCACGTGTGCTTGAGGTACTGACACCCATCGCCAATTCAACGGGCGCGAGCATTGCAGATGTCATAGTAATCGCGGGCAACTACGCTGTGGAACAGGCGGCAAGCGCAGCCGGGATTGAAGTAAAGGTACCCTTTGCACCCGGCCGCGGTGATGCCACCGATGCACAGACCGATGTCGACGGACAAGCGGTGCTCGAGCCCATCCACGATGGTTTCAGAAACTGGCTGAAGCAAGAGTACTCGGTCACCGCAGAAGAGCTGCTGCTCGACCGCGCACAACTGATGGGCCTTACCGCCATTGAAATGACCGCTCTGGTAGGTGGGCTGCGCGTGCTCGGCGTTAATCACGGCGGCGATGATGCCGGGGTTTTCACCGATGAAGTTGGCAGCTTGAGTCAGGACTTCTTCGCCACCCTCACGGACATGAGTTTCAGCTGGCACCCAACGGGTATGAACCGCTACCAACTTCGCGACCGGGCGACGGGTGAACAACGCTATGAGGCGAGTCGTGTGGACCTGGTGTTCGGCTCTAACTCCGTGTTAAGAGCCTACGCCGAACACTACGCACAGGATGACCACAAGGAGAAGTTTGTGCAGGACTTCGTGAATGCCTGGGCAAAAGTGATGCACGCGGGCTGTCCTGACTCGATCTAGAAGCCACCCCCCAACAGAAGCACCCGCCCGTTACCCCCGCGGCGGGTGCTTCTTAACTTCCTCTTCATTGATATCCGTCCCCCAACCAGGACGCTCAGACAATATGAGATGCCCCGCCTGTATCTCCGGTGGATGGGTGACCAGATCGTCTTTCCAGGGCACGTCATCGATATCAATCTCCATGATGCGGAAATTGGGTATCGCCGCACAGAAGTGAGCGCTCATCGCGCTGCACAGATGACCGTAAAAATTGTGGGGTGCGACGTTAACCTCATAGGCATCTGCCATGGCTGCAATCTTCATCGACTGGCCGATGCCATTCCAGGGCACGTCTATGATCGCCACGTCCATCGCTTGCGTTTCAAAGTAGCGTCGGAAATCACGAATGCCGTAGACGGATTCACACGAGGCAACCGGCAAATTGGCTTGGCGTCGAATGTAAGCAAGCGCTTCAGGGTTGAACACATCCAACTCGTACCAGAAGAGGTCAAACTCCGCCAAGGCACGCATGACCTGCAGGTAACCCTCGGTTTTAAAGTTGAAGTTCATGTCCAGCAGGACGTTCATATCATCGCCGCCCCCTTCGCGCAGCGCCTGCATCTGCGCCCGTAACGCACGAACAAGCTTGCGATCTGCATTCAGCTCGGGTGCGCCGCCAGCGCCTGTTAAACGCGCAAAGCCGGGACTGTGCACGTGCGGGCGTTCACCAAAGACATACATATTGCATTTCAGCGCGTCAAAACCGGCCGTCTTCACTTCATCACCCAGGCGGGCGATATCGTCGATACCCCCCAGCACATCCTTGCCGATCATGCCCGCCGTAGCAGGGTGCATTCGGTAGGTCCCGCAATGCGACCAGTACAACGGTAAGCCCGTGCGGATCGGCCCACCCAGCAGTTTGTAGACGGGCAATCCTAGCGCTTTACCTTTCACATCAAAGAGCGCGTTTTCGATGGCGGCGATCGCTTGCGCGTTGATGCCACCCGGGGCTTGTCGGGTCATCGCATACAAGCCGGCGAAAATGGCTTCGGTGGCGAGCGGATCTTTACCGATGATTTCGGGCGCAAGTTCTTCTATGACCTTCGAAACACCTCGGCTTCCATAAGATTCGTTGTATTCGCTGTACCCCACGACCCCATCTGAGGTCGCAATTTTCAAATACGAAAAAACCCGCCAACCCGCATCGCAGTGCAGCGATTCAACCCGTTCGATTTTCATCAGCCCTCCCCGCCTTTAGCCGGAGTTACCAGGTATCCACATATGGATACTTTTTCTCTGTCCGCTCTGGCACAGGTGGCAGGCGTTTCAGACTTTCCGCAATCCAGGAACGGGTCTCCGCAGGGTCGATGACATCATCCAACCCACCACCGGCAGCAGCATTTACCGCCTTGGCAGATTCGTACGCCCGCTCCACACGCTGGTTAAATTCTTCCGCGCGTTCCTCTGGATCTTCAATTGCCATCAGCTCTTTGCGGTAGCCAAGCTTCACCGAGCCTTCGATGTTCATGCCCGCAAATTCAGCCGTCGGCCAGGCCACCGTAAAAAAGCCGACCAGTGCACTTGCGCCACACATGGCTTGTACACCCAGACCATAGGCCTTGCGCACGATCACCCCAAAGAGTGGAGTCGTCAGGTTTGCACCCGCGTTGAACATGCGCACGCAGTGACGGACGAGTGCCGTCGCCTCGACATCTGGACCCACCATCATGCCCGGGCAGTCCATCAGGCTCAAAATCGGAATATCAAATGCATCACACAGCTGGATAAAACGCGTGCCTTTGTCGGCTCCGTCCGAATCTATCGCACCGGCCAGATGATGCGGATTGTTGGCAATCACCCCCATCGGCTTACCTTCAACCCGGATAAAACAGGTGATCACACCCACCCCGAACTCCTTGCGAATCTCCAACACCGAGTCCACATCCGCAATGGTGTTAATGATCTCCCGCATGTCGTAAAGACGCAGGCGATTTTCTGGCACCACATGTCGCAGCCGGCGTTGATCGGGCGCTTCCCAGTCCGAGACCGAGCCCTGAAAGTAGGACAGATACTTTTTCGCCACCTGGACAGCTTCCGCTTCATCCTCAACCAGAATATCCACCACCCCGTTGGGCACCTGGAAGGACATTGGGCCAACCTCTTCCGGGGTGTATATACCCAGACCGCCGCCCTCAATCATGGCAGGTCCGCCCATCGCTATCGTTGAGTCTTTTGTTGCGATGATGACATCACAACACGCAAGCAGCGCGGTGTTCCCCGCAAAACAGCGACCGTGATTAACACCCACCATGGGCACCGCACCAGAGAGCTTCGAAAAAGTGGTGAAGGTATGGGTATCGAAGGCGACTGCAGGACCTGTGCTGTCATCCCCCGGCCGCCCGCCGCCACCTTCACCGAAGAGCACAATGGGCATACGGAACCGGAGCGCAAGCTCAAACATTCGATCCTGTTTGTAGTGGTTGCGCGCACCCTGCGTGCCAGCGAGCACGGTGTAGTCATAGTGCACCACCATCGCGCGTGCGGCTTCATCACCAAAGAGGTCCGCATTTATCGTTCCTGTACCCGCGACAACACCGTCCCCCGGCGTTTCTTTGCGCAAGCTTTCCATGTCACGACGCTTGTGCTGGCGGGCGACGATCAGTGGCCAGTATTCTTTAAACGACCCCTCATCCATCAACTCCGCGATGTTCTCACGCGGCATGCGGCCACCACGGGCGTGACGTTTCGCAACGGCCTCTTCGCGATTTTCATCCAGCGTGAAGGCGTGACGATCAATGTTTTCCTGAAGATCCCCTCGTATGTGGTCCAGGTCCACTTCTTCGGCCTGCATCCGGTCGCCACCCGTCACCTCCGCTTCCTCAACGAACACAATGGCAAAGCCTTCGCGTACCACATCACCAGGCGTCATGGTCACCTGCCGGACAATCCCATCGTGGTCCGCCGCGATGACATGCTCCATCTTCATGGCTTCCACTACGGCAAGCTGCTGCCCTGCCCGCACCTCATCACCCACGGCGACATCGATGGACACTATGGTGCCCTGAATGGGAGAGCCTACGCCCACAGACCCATCTGGACCCACTGCAGCCGCGGATGTCTCCTGCACAGCCGCCTCGCGGGACTTTACCTCCGCATCGTGGGCAAAAAGCGCCAGCGGGTCGGAGGTATCAACCCGCGCACCGGCGAAACCATCTCCCTGCAGGCTTGAGGATTGTTGCGCCACAAACCGATCGCGTTCGGTGGAAGGTTCCGCCAGGGTTGCCATCTGTTCATCTACCCAGCGCGTGTGAATAGCCCCGGCCGCAAAATCCGCGTGTCCGATGATGTTCTTGAGAAACCCTACGTTGGTGTTCAATCCTTCAATACGGAACTCGGACAACGCGCGCACCGCCTTTGCACACACGCCCGGAAAGTCAGCTGCCCTGTTGGCGACGATCACCTTGGCGAGCAGCGAATCGAATGCGGTGGACGTCTGGTAGCCAACGTAGCCGAATCCATCTGTTCGCACCCCAGGACCGTTCGGCGGTTCATACGCTGCAAGCGTCCCGGAACTCGGCAGGACATCCCCCTGCGAATTGAGGGTCTCCATGTTCACACGCGCCTGGATAGCATAGCCCCTAGGTACGATGGCGTCTTCGAGACCCAGTTCCGCGAGGGTCGCACCCATGGCGACTCTAATCTGGCTCTGCACCAGGTCCACGCCTGTTACCTCTTCGGTAACCGTATGCTCTACCTGCAGACGAGCATTGGCTTCGATAAAAACAAACTCGGGGCCTGCCTCACCCACGTTCACAAGAAACTCGAATGTGCCGAGACTCTGATAGCCCTCCTGCTCGGCCAGCCGCACCGCTGCCGCGATAATCTGCGATCGTAACTCTGGTGTCAGGTTGGGGGCCGGAGCGATCTCCACCACTTTCTGGTTGCGCCGCTGTGCGGAGCACTCACGCTCCCCCAGATTCGAGATAGCGCCGGACTCATCGCCGATGATCTGCACCTCAACGTGTTGCGCTCTCGGCAGGAATACTTCGACGTATACATCCTCAATGCCAAAGGCAGCGCGCGCTTCCGACTGACAGCGGGCAAAGGTCTCATCAAGCGCGTCGGCATCCGTAACCGCACGTGTGCCCCGGCCACCACCACCCGCCAGCGCCTTGATGATGATGCCCCCCGGGTTATCTGCAAAAAAACTACGCGCTTCCTCCAGCGTAACCGCTCTATCGATGCCCGGCAGCACCGGCACATCCGCCTGTATGGCTGCAGCGCGGGCCCGAGCCTTATCTCCGAAAAGTTCGAGGTGGTAAGGCGAGGGACCGATAAACTTGATGCCCGCTTCAGCACAGGCAGCGGCAAAATCTGCCTGCTCTGACAGAAACCCGTAGCCCGGATGTATGGCATCACATCCGGTATCTTTGGCAGCCTGCACGACCCCGGCGGTGTTCAGATACGCACTCGCGCCCGCCCCTTCCAGTTGGACAGCCTCATCCGCTACACGCGTGTGCAAACTCTGACTGTCATCGTCCGAATAGATTGCAATCGTGCGAAGCCCGAGGTCCTGGGCCGCACGCGCAACGCGAATGGCAATTTCCCCTCTGTTGGCAATCAGAACGCCGCCAAAACTCATACCCTCTCCCACTGTTTTTCTTCTGAGCGTCTCCCAACAGATAAAGGTACTTGAAAATGGCGGAATCAGGCAATCGGCAGGGTCCGGCTAGTCAGCGCGACGCAGCTCGACGAGGCGTTCTTCACAGGCTTCGTCTGTCAGTCCCTGACATATCTGGAAAATGCTGGGTAGTTTTACCGGCGGGTTTACCAATATCTCTGCCTCAGCAAGACTGAAGCTCAAGGTCTGAGCGCTGCTCAAACTCTCATAGTTCAGAGTGATGCTCTGCGACTCGATAGCACCCTCAATGCAGCCTTCACACGTCTCACCCGCAAAATCAAACCACCGGCGCGTTCCTGGATAGGGTTGCGGCTTCGGCGCAAGCGAAAATTCACCGCGCTCAGTCCGGACAGTCATACTGCTCTGCTGATCAGCAGTGTGGGTTGACGTAAACGTCACGACCGCGCGCAGTTGTTGAGCTCTTTGCACAAGATAAAGCTCATTGCCTGCCTCATCTGTGACGCGAATACTGAACTCTGGTGGGTTCAGAATACTCAACGCACCTGCCTGCGCGCAGATGATTAATGCCCAGAATAAGATGAACCGTTGCATGATCGTTGCCTTGTTGACTTTTAACTTGAGTCACACTGCAAGCGCCCGCGGTTCACATTCTTTTTAAGGGTTATTCTCTGGCAAATTTCAGCAAAAACCTGTCCGTCTTGCGTCGCACGCTCGGATCAAACACGTTTTTTGTATAGTCATCCTCAGCATTCGCAAGCACGTCGCTTTCGGCAACGAGCTTAAGTCCGGCGGCTTGTGCACGCTGAACTACGATCGCAGGGTCAATCCGGTGGGTGGTGCCGCCCGTTTCAGCCGGTGAACCGTCCGCCGCTTTATGGTCTAGCGCTACAAAATGGCCGCCGGGTTTCAGCACGCGCGCTATTTCGTTAAATGCTTTATCCGGATCACCCAAGACGCCCTTTTCCGCACCCCCAGGGTAAAACCAGAGTTCGTGCGGACCTAGAAACCAGGTCACAACGTCAACACTCGCATCTGCCACAGGCAGCGTGTCGAATGCGGTCCGCATCTGCTGCACATTGGGCAGTCGGTTATCCTTAATGCGGGCTTTGATGGCATCCCCCGCGAAGCCATCAAAAAGCGGTGGGTTTTGCATATGTACCGTGCCATCGGCTCCAACGGTTTTTGCGAACACTTCCGTGTACATGCCACCGCCCGCCTCCATATCAATCACCGTCATGCCAGCACTGATACCAGTGAAGGCCAACACCTCTTTCGCCTTGCGGATCTGGTGTTGCTCATAGTCAGATTCCGGTCGGTCATCCTTCGCAAATGCCGGGTCTTCATGGTGCGCCGCACTCACGTAACCAGCGGCGGCAAGCAGCCCTGCAACTAAAATTGCGCCTAGTCTTTTCATCTTCATGTCTCTCCCAGGTTGTAGACGTTCATTTACTCACGCAAAAGGAAACCAGAGCCGATCTTTGCTGTCCAATGTTTTACAAAGAGGCACCATCCGTAAGGTGCTGAGGTATCATTCACTTTTAAGAATTTCTAACATCCGGGCCGCTTATGAACGCTAAACTATTTCGCATCACTCTCCTGGCCGCCTCCCTTAGCACACTTTCAGTGAGTTACGCTGCTGATACTGAAAATTGCCTGGACGACCACGCTGCAACGGCGCGGCAACTCCTGGCAGAACGTTTCGGCGTGCCACTCGATAGCATCAGGGTTTCTCAGGCTGAACACGTCACCTGGCCAAACGGTGCCGCAGGTTGTCCACGTCAAGGCATGGCGTATACCCAGGCGATGATTCCGGGCTACAGAATTGTGCTGACGCGTGCCAACCGCGACTACCACTACCACGGGCGCGAGGGTGCAGCACCTTTCTACTGCGCGCGACCTGGTCCGAAGTCCGGTTGGATTCAAGACCGATAACTGAGCGGACATAAAAAAGCCCGGTTCTCTTTCGAGAACCGGGCCTTATCAGCTAAGTCGGTTAAGACTTACGGGGCGGTGTCGATCTCCAGAATCGTGAAACCGATTTCACCATTCTGATTGGAGATTTCCACGATGCCGCGATACTTGGTATCCGGTGCAAGTCCGGTCCAATCGACATCAACGCCCACCGAATCTCCCGCAGATACCGCACCCGGATCAGAGCTTGTCACGTTGCCCAGATTCGGACCAACGCTCCAACCATGAAGGTCATACGGCGTGACAGGGTTTACCGTCGCAAAGCGAATGACAAAGGCGAGATAGAAACCCGGCACAGGATCGACCATATCGACCTGTTCGGTAGACGTGGCTGAACCACTGGTGTCCACCAGCGGGTACCCCGCACTATCCGGACCTTGGATCTGCAAATCCAGATCATCTGCACCGGTGCCATCGCCAACGCTCTCATCAAAGAGCGAGAAGCGTGCCAGACGGGTGCCAGGTGGTACAAAGAAGAAGTGAGCCGTTGCACCGCCAACTTCTATGCCCTGCGGCAGCGTCTGGATTTCAGGTGCATTCAAGCCACCAGCATTGGTTTCGATGATCCCTGGAAAGCCAGCCTGCACGGGCATGGTAACGCTACCGTCTGTCGCAGCATCGGCTAGTGCAACCGTCCCCGGGAAACTTGCCGCTACGGGCTTCACCGCAATCGGGCTTGAAGCCTTTACGTGCGCAAAGTCACCACCCTTAGTCCCGACTTCTTCCCATTGGACCTGGCCAAATGCCCATTCGTCCACCTGGGCATCGCCCGTGGTGGTGAAGGTCAGCTCGTACTGGGCTGTTTCACCATCTGCAAGCTCAAGGGTGCTGGGAGAGACTTGAACATCAATCCCGTCTGGCGCTTCTACCCACGCTTTAAACGTAGAGGTGGGGCCTGTGCCCTGGGTATCCACTCGGGTAACCCGACGCGTAACCGTTTGCGCACCAACCAATTCCGCCACACCAACCGAAGGCAGGTTCAGGTCAGAAGGATCGATTGCGCCAAACGCCGCACAGAACGCTGGTGGCACAATACCGGGTTGCAGCGGTTCACCGCACAAGTACTGGATGTACTCGATCAGGTTGGTTTGATAAACCAGACCCGGATTGCGAGCGCCGCGGATGTTCGCAAGCCCAGCACCCACGTCAAACGCATCGGCAAACTCACCGCCGAAGGTTTTACGCATGTTCTGCCGCGCAGAGGTCATGAGCGCAGAGCGAACCGTTTCCGGTGTCCAGTCAGGATTCTCCTGCAGCAACAGTGCGCCCAAGCCCGCGACATGAGGGCTGGACATTGAGGTACCGCCGATGGACTGGAACAACTGCCCTTCCAACTGTCCATCATTCGGTGTCGGTGTCTGTGCAGCCAGAATGTCCACACCAGGTGCGGTCACATCCGGCTTGATGATGTCAGGCGAACCGCCGTTCGGACCGCGAGAAGAGAACGTTGCGATGGTGTTCTTCTTCGCGATCTGAATCGCTTCGCTGAGGGTCACAACCGCGCTGTCACCGCCTGCAATTGAGGCGGCAATCTCATCACCGTCACTTTCACCGATCATGACGGCAGGGATTGTGATACCCGCAGAGCTGCCGCCCATCGTGATGGGGTCGCCATCGTTGTTGAATACAACCACACCAACCGCACCGGCATTCTGGGCATTCAGGATTTTCTGGCTGAACGCACAGGAACCGCGTTGGATCAGGGCAACAGCACCGGTCAGGTCGTTGACCACCGGTCCGCAGCCTTCGATGGAGACACCATCATCAACAGGCACGAGATCAGCAACCACATCGCCTGTATCCGCGATGGGTGTAGAGATTGCTGCCTCAACCGCTTCGCGGGTACCGGAGACACCGGCATCCGCCGAAGACACATCTATGCCCAGGTTAAACACCTGATTGTCCTGACCTGCACCTACTGATGTGAGCCACGGAACGCCCGCTGGGGTGCCAGTTGTACCCTCGCCGGGGCCCGTGTTGCCTTGTGAGGTGGCGACAAAAACGCCCGCATCCGCCGCAAACAGGAACGCAATGTCATCGGGACCGGCAAAACTGGTGCTAGAACCGCCCACGGAGAAGTTGATGACATCTACACCGTCCGCAACCGCCTGGTCGATAGCGGCCATCGAGTCAGACGAGAAACAACCGTTCAAGAATCCAGCCGGAGGGAATGAACCATTCCAGCAGACCTTGTAGGCAGCGATACGTGCGCGTGGCGCCATACCGCTGACCTTGCCGAGCTTTTCGCCTTCGATACTTGCTTCCACCTTGGCGTTGCCGCCCGCGGTAGATGCGACATGGCTGCCATGTCCGTCGTTATCTCTGGCAGACAGGTATTCGCTGGGAATCAGGTCTGAAAAAGCTAAGAACCCGTTCGCGAAATACTGAGCACCTACCAGTTTGTTGTTACAGTCAAAGGGTGCATCCAGCGGGTTAAAGCCACTGTTGCCGAATTGACAGGCGGTGCCGTTCCAGGATGCTGGGGGGGCATCGTAAGGCACGCGCGGTCCACGATCTCCATTCTCCGGTGTCTCAACATCAGCAAAGCTGGGATGCTCCGGCCAGATGCCGGAATCAATCACGCCGATGACTACATCTTCACCCGTAATACCGCTATCCCAGGGGCCACCTTCGTTGTTCAAGCGCAGGTAGCGATAGGAATTATCGGTTTGGGGTTGCAGTAACTCATCGCGCCAGATTTGCACCACTTCCGGATGCTCTTCCAGAGCGCTTAACTGTTCGGGCGTCAACTGCGCAGCAAAGCCGTTGAAGCTGTACGAGTAATTGTGTACCGCTTCATCTACGCCCACATCACTCATGACCGCACTGTGGCTCTGTGCGAGGTGGTCAAAGTAACGTTGAACGTTGCTCGCGGCTAGGTTGAGTTTTTGCCCAGCCACCGGTTTGGTAGCCGCAATTCCTGCGACACCCCCGGTATATCCCGCGATCGGATTTTCGCGAAGCTGAACAATAAAGACTTCTGAGGCACGCTTTGCCGCAATGACGTCCGACTCGATGAGGTGGACTCCATCCGGCATTTCTTGAGCGTGAACAGTTGAGAGAGAAAAGAATGTACAGAACAGTACAAGTAGCGAGCCAATGGGGTTGCGTCGCTGCAGCATAGAGATCCTCCTGTTGTTCCCTTTGTCAAGATAGTAGCCTTTTCGCTTTGAGACTGGAACGTCTACTGCGACTTTTTCTTAAACTACTTGCCTATGTGACGAAGAGCCTCAGGAGGACCTCACACCTATTTCAAAAAAAATTTTGATCGAGACTACAGGCTCCGCAGCGATAAAAATTCTCGGCGCAAACTCGGGTCGGTGAGGAATTCACCCCGCATCACCGAACTGGTCATTTTGGAGCCGATGTCCTTTACGCCACGCCAGCTCATGCACAGGTGTTCCGCCTCCATGATGACCGCAAGACCGGCTGGATTTGTTCTGGCTTCCAGCTCATCCGCGAGCATCGCCACAGCCTCTTCCTGAATCTGCGGACGCCTCATTACCCAGTCAACCAGCCGAGCGTATTTTGACAAGCCGATCAAATTGGAGTCCTTGCCCGGGAGAATACCGATCCAGATCTGACCCATGATCGGCACAAAGTGATGCGAACACGCACTGCGCACTGTGATCGGACCGATCAGCGTGAGTTCGTTTGTTTCGTTAACGTTCGGAAAAGTGGTCAGATTGGGCGCTTCTTCAAAGCGACCGCGATATACCTCGCGAAGGAACATCTTAGCCACGCGCTTGGCCGTGTCCTGCGTATTGTGGTCGGAGTCCACGTCAATCACCAGGCTTTCCAGCATGTCCCGCACCTTAGCTTCGACCTCGCTTTGCAGTTCATCGAGCTCACCCTCGCGGATAAATTCGCTGATGTTGTCGTTAGCAAAGTGCCGCTTGCCTGCGGCTTGCACGCGCTGTTTGATGCGCTTGGAGACGGTCCTCTCGGCGTGGGAAGCAGTCTGAGTGGGAATCAGGCTCATGGTGGAGGTATTGACGTTCATGGCATATTCCAAAATAAATTGAGCGGGCACAGTAGGCGCCACACGGTGAACGAAGCGTGAAGGCTGCGCTTAAGCACCGCCCCAGAGGACACACCGCTTCTGCTCGTTTGGCAAACAGGAGCTTGCCCGCATCGCGACCATGACACCCGGCATCGAGTGCAAGTGCCCGAATCACATCGCACAGCTATTGATGGACATCTCATCTTTTGAGCAATGTAGCCTACAGTGCGTAGACACCGACCCCAAGGAGCAGGCTCTGCACTATGGCATCTAACAGAAAAAATTCGGCGACAGCGCCGGACGTACTTCTCGTGCTCGGCACCCAGCTTTACGCGGGTACCGTCGGTCGCATTTCCCCCGCCACCACGGTAGTCATGGTGGAAGATGCAGCCATCTGCACCAGACGCCCATACCACCAGCAGAAACTCGCACTTCTGCTTGCTGCTATGCGCAATCACGCGAGCTTGCTGGAAACACAGGGTGTCACCGTTGACTACTACGCTCTGGACGATGGGCACAATCTACTCTCCGGTCTACTCACCACGCTCCAGACGAAAGCGCAAACCGCGTTTGCTACCTACTACATCAACGACTCGACCTTGCGTAAACAATTCGGGCAGTTTGCGCAGAACCACAATTTCGACTGGATCGAACTGGAAGACCTCGGCTTCCTCACCACACACGAAGCCTTCAAACTTTTCACCGATAAACGCGCAGTGCGGATGGACAGTTTCTACAAATGGCAGCGGAAACGTCTGAACATCCTCGTCGAAGACGGTGCTCCCGTCGGTGGCAAATGGAGTTTCGATGAGGACAACCGTAAAAAGATTCCGGCCAGACAATCCGTCCCACCCATACCTGAGGTAGTGCAAACGGACATCACGCAAAACACAGTCGACTTCGTCAGCAGGCGCTTCGCAGATCACCCGGGTCGCGCCAGCGAGCTGTGGTTGCCCGCCGATCGCGCAGGTGCAGAACTATGGCTTCAGCGTTTCATACAGGAACGGTTTGTGGGCTTCGGCACGTTTGAGGACGCGCTGAGCGGTCGCACAGATCTGCTTTTCCACAGCGGCCTGTCACCCTTGATGAACCTCGGTTTGATCACACCAAACGAAGTGTTGGACGCCGTATTGTCCGTAAAACACACCCCTATTAACGACCTGGAGGGTTTTGTCCGCCAGCTGATTGGCTGGCGCGAGTTCGTGCGCGGCGTCTATCTTGAGCGTAATCCATCGCCAAACCTCGCCAACCAGCGGTCACATGGGCGTCGCCTGACAACAGCCTGGTTTGATGGCACCACCGGCCTCCCGCCTCTAGACCGTACGATCCAGACGCTCCTGCGGCGGGGGTGGAATCATCACATCGAACGCCTGATGGTGTTGGCCAACCTGATGAACCTCTGCGAAATACACCCGGACGAGGTGTATGAATATTTCATGATTCACTACATCGACGCATACGATTGGGTAATGAAACCTAATCTGGAAGGCATGGGCTTAACCAGCGATCCAGATGGTTTCGCAACCAAACCCTACATCTGCGGCTCGAACTATCTTCTCAAGATGGGTGACTACCAGCGCGGCGATTGGTGCGATGTTGTAGATGGTCTGTATTGGCGCTTTGTGCACGTCCACAGAGCCGAGTTTGCCGCTAACCCACGCACGGCACTCATGGCCAAGGGTTTGGACAGAATTGCGCCTGAGCGTCGCGCTCACATATTCGGTCAGGCGCAAAATTTCATCGACACCATGACGCGATCGGCCTGATCTGAAGAAAGCTTCACGCTGGTGCACAAGCCACGCGAACGCCCAATAAGAGTGCACTATCTGGCCCTGAACCCCTCTTTATGCGCTGTTCAGCTGGCCCAGATTTTGAATGTCTGACTACAACCCTTCGATAACCGCAGAGGTTAGGAGAACAACATGTTGTGGTTGGCACACTACCTGTTCTGGGCTGAAGCAGAAGAAATGAGCGGCGTTGCAAAAGCGCGGCGTGATTCCGAAGAGTTCCTGGAACAGTGTATCGGGAACGGATGGATTGACCCGTGGACACTGATGGCGATTTCCCTTCAGCAAATGACGCTGCAGGCACCTACGGCGTTACCGCTACGTTTATCGGAGACACCGCTGGCGCCGTCCTGCACAATCGAACCCGAAGCAAGAACAAGTAAAAGACCAGATGGTGCTGTACAACAACTACAATGAGTGGCATGCCCATGCAACTCGTCAAGACAAACGCAACGGCGCGGAGCGCTGGCGCTCCCACGAAGAGTCCTCGCTCTACGACAACACGGTCATTCGTTACCGCTATGACGAACTGCGGGAAATTCGCGCACAGCAAGATCCTAAGAAGCTTCTCTACTATCTGAACGAGGGTCTCCACGGTAACATGGGCGGCATGGGTACCCCCGCGCTCTACAGCCGCTCGCTGCTGGGTACAAAAACGCTCATCCATAACTACCTGGAAGAGCTAGCGCTGGCGCTCAAAGATCTTGCCGCGACAGACAACAGAAAAATCTCTCGCAAAGATAAAGTCGCTTACCTCAGACGCGCGTCCATTTGCTTCGGCCGGTCCGCGTTGATGTTCAGCGGCGCCGGATCGCTGGGAGCGTTTCACATCGGCGTGGCCAAGGAGCTTGCAGCACATGACCTTTTGCCGCGCATCGTCTCGGGTGCAAGTGCGGGGTCTCTGGTCGCGGCGGTCATCGGTACCCACACCCGCGAAGAGCTCACAAACGTTCTGGATCAGAACGATTTTACAACCAACTTTGAAGCGCTGGTCGAATCTGAAGGACCGTCCGCTCGGCCACGACAGATCAGTCAGGACGACCTGATCACCACTGTAGAGAGCCTGCTCCCGGACCTGACTTTTGCCGAGGCGTACGACTTAACCGGCGTGAGCCTGAACGTCTCTGTTGCACCTTCGGAACTGCATCAACGCTCGCGGATGTTGAACGCCATCGTCTCCCCGAACGCGTTCATTCGCGAAGCGGTAATCGCTTCGTGTGCTATTCCGGGTGTATTCCCACCCGTGACGTTGATGGCTAAGGACGGAGCGTCGCGCAAACCTTACGTGGCCTCGCGCACCTGGGTGGATGGCTCCATCACGGACGACCAACCTGCCAAACGCATCGCGCGGCAGTATGGGGTAAACCACTTCATCTCCAGTCAGGCAAACCCGCTGGTGGTTTGGGGCATGAACTGGCCTGGGACTACGGACAACCTTCTGGGTCGGGTGGTGGACATACAACAGCGCAGCATTCGCGACGGGCTGAGGATCATCTACCCCACCGTGATGGATGCGGTACGCAATATTTACCCGCTGAATACCTACACCCGTTTCTGGTTCAGCATGATGACCCAGGAGTACAAGGCGGACATCAACCTGATCCCGCCGCCGAACGTGTTGAGCCCCTTCAAAGTTCTGTCGCACCTTTCCAACGACGACACGGCGAAACTGATTCTGGCGGGACAGCGGGCTACATGGCCAAAGCTTGCGATGATAGAAAACTGCACCAAGGTATCTCGCACGATCGATGACGCGCTGGCACAACTGGAGCAGAGGTAAACGGAAAAACTGCGCGAGTGCATTCCTGCACTAATGCATTCCTGCGCTAGTGCACTTGATTGTCGTCGGCGAGAAATGTCATGGAAACGCGTTCAGCGTCGGCAAGAATCGTGTCCGTTAAATGCCAGGAAACATCATCGTATTGAATACCGACAAACGCGGCCTTGGACAGCTCAATACAAAACGCGAGCAGATCCGCCTCTTCTTCAGCAGCCTCTAATTGCACGAGCAGGCCAGTGAAGTAGACAAGACCCGTGGTCTCGTCCTGTGTCTGCAGATACTCAAGCAGCGTCATGAGTTGCGGCTTCAGCAGCGCCTTAACCTCAACCACCGCGGGTTGTTCAGCGTTTGATGACATGTCCAGACCCTATCTTAGCTGAGGGCAAGGTAAGACCGGGTGGGTGAACAGACCGTGAAAGCGGGTCTTGCGACCCGCTCCTCCTGTTTTCTAGAGACGGATCTAGAGTTGGATGACACCGCTGCGAACCAGGTGTACAAACTCCTCAAGCTGCTCCGAATCGAGGATGCTGACAAGCCCGTGCAGCTCTTCGGCAAGGATCGTCTGTGAGGCCTCCGCAATCTTGTCACGCGAGGCGAGTACGGTTTTGATCTCCTCAACAGAGACATCTACCCGCGACAACTCGTCTGCGAGCTTGGCGTCGGCCTTCTTACGGTCTATCTTCGCCTGCTCGCGTTCCAGCTTAATTTTTTCAAAGCTGGCAGCGAACTTACGTCGCTGCACGTCATCCAGGTCCAGGTGATAACTGAGGTAACGCAAAGGTCTGCGCACGCCAAAGCCACCGGAACGATGACGACGCGATTCCATCGAGGTTCGCTTGGTGCGTTTGTTTGAATAATAGGAAGGGCCACACTCTCTATGCGCAGTTTCCCACGCATGTGCATACGCATACCGCCGTGACCACGGACTACAATTGAACATAATGTTCCTCCATTAAATGGTCTTTTCTGTCTCTTCAGTCTTTCAACTTCGGGAGACAACCATTCTGTTGGGGTGTATCGCTCGGGGCTTAGCCGCCAAGCGGGTTAAAACGTCGGCTTAAATCCAGACGTCCCCACTACCTTACGCCTGTCGCCACGATTTTCAAGCAGACGCCGTGCTACAATCTGGCAGAGAGGAAACGGGGAAATTAACGATGGCAGAACAGAAACCGCTGGTTGTAGACATGGACTCTCATGTCATGGAGCCGCCCGATCTGTGGCTGAACTACATGGAACCGAAGTACCGGGACCGGGCGATCCGCTTCGATCGCGACTCAGACGGTACGGAGATGATCTTGATCGACGACGACATCCTCCTGAAAGGCCGCCTGGCTGCCTTGGGGGGTGCAGAGCATGATGCTATCCAGACCTTCACGGACCCAGGCCTCTCTTACCTGGATGGTTGCCCCAAAGCATCCTACGACACCGACGCGCGTGTGCAGCTGCTGGACGAATGGGGTGTGGACATGGGTCTGGTCTTCCCGACCATCGGCATCTTGTGGGACAAAGAAGACGACCCGGAACTCGCCATGGCCTACGCACGGGCTTACAACAACTGGCAGTGGGACTTCGCTAAACCTGCTCTCGATCGAATTCTACCCGTCGCACATGTGCCACTCTATGATGTCGACCTCGCCTATCAGGAATTGAAGCGCTGCCTGGATCTTGGCTTTAAGGGTATGTTCATGGCGCCAGAGCCGGTCTGCGGCAAGCGCCCATCGCACCCGGACTTCGACCCCATCTGGCAATTACTCACCGACGCAGATTTACCGATCTGCGTGCACCTCATCGTCCGCTTCAATCGCGTTGTTAATCTTTCCAACACCGCCTGGTGGGACATCACCAAGGAGAGCCCGGACACTGTTTTTTCCTTCGGACTGGGTGGCACCATGCAGCTTATTCCAGCTGTGGCTGCACTCGTTTGCGACGGCTTGTTCGAGCGACATCCCAAACTCAAAGTTGCCATCGTTGAATCTGGTGCAGGCTATGTGCGTTATCTCATGGACCGATTGGATGAGAAATACGAGCGGTTCCAGGCCGCCAGCTGCCTTTCCCGCCCTCCCAGTGAGTACATCCGCGAGAATTTCTGGTTTGTCATGGACCCCTCTGAAGCCAGCATCGATGCGCAATGTGATCTTGTGGGAGAGGACAAGTTTCTGTGGGGTTCAGACTACCCCCACGTCGATTCGCACATGACCGCGATGGACGAAGTAAAAGCCGCGTTAGCGCCGATGTCAGAACATCGACGCAATCTGGTGATGGGAGAGAACGCGCGTAAGCTCTTTGCGCTCTAACCAGCAGCTTTACGGTACAGGTCCAGGAAATTACCTGACAGGAAGCGTTGTTGGTCGGCCGGGCTCATGCCGCTCATGGCTTTCGTAAACCGACCCAGAGGATCGCGTCCGCCTTCCGCGTGCGGGTAGTCAGTGGAGAACATATACAGCTCCGGGCGTGATTCACTCACAAGCTGGCTCACGTTCTCAAAGGGGTAAGGCGTGAAGCGGAGTTGGGTCACAGCCTGCTCCGTGGGGGTACGTGTCATCTCCGTCAATTGCGGTTCCGATTTACCCCAAATCGCCACCGCATGATCCAAGCGCCTGAGCATATCGGGGACCCAGCCAGCACCTATCTCGATAATGCCGCCGCGAAGATTTCGATGGCGCTCCAACACCCCGTCCAGAATCAACGTGGAAATGAACTTGTGCGTGGCATGGTGGATCACGGTCAGGTCCTTGCTGCCTATGACCTCAGCACCACCCCGGGCGCTCACAGTTTTTTCCCGCCCATCGTTCATCCATTCATCTTCCACCGGAATTTGCGCGCTGCCAACGTGCAGAATAAAAGGCAGTCCTGCCTCAGCCAGACGCGCCCAGATGGCATCGTGTGATACGTGCCCCGGTGAGCGACCGCCCGGTGCATCCGCCGGAATCCATACCGCAGCCAGCCCAAGATCTTTTACGGCCTCTATCTCTGCCACCGCGCGCTCTACATCCTGCAGAGGCACCATCGCCACCCCCATAAGGCGTTTATCCGCTTCGCAGAATTCAGCCATGGCGCGGTTATGCGCAGCGGCGGCGCCGTAGCCTATGTCATCTGTTTCAGCCGCAAAGATCAGACGCGCACAGAAAGATGAAAAAATGATCTGGCGCTCAAAGCCCAGTAAATCGAGCGCACGGCTCCGTTCTGCGCCATTAAACGCACCCAGCGCGTCGTGCCACTTGGGTCCGCGGGTTAAGTTGTCACCCATGGCGGCGAGTTCTTCCGTGTACTCGGCATCATGGCTTTCACGACCCTGATATTTGTCGGCATCAAAGACACCTGTGAGTGCTGCGCCTAAGTCTGGCAACAGCGATTTTGTGGTTGCGTCCGCGTGCCGCGACAGAAAGTCCGGCAGTTCCATCAGATGGCTGTCAGCGTCATATATCGTCTTTTCACCGGCATAGGTCATTGCCGCGCCTCCTTCGGGAACATGCACACAAAGCGCACATCAATACTCTGGCGCGGGCGCGCGTCTGCGGGCGCGGTTGGGTCCACAAACGAGGTATGGGGACACACCATGGCCTTGCCGGGTCGCGAGTCCAGCTGTTTCAGAATCAACACTTCATCTGTTGTCATGTCAGGCGCATACAGGTGTTTGTGTGCCTCATTAAAAAGTGGCACGGACGCCTTGCCCTTCCCTACCTCATTTACCGGCAGGTAGTCGATGATGTCGCGAGCATCCACTGAACCCGCATCCACCCACACCAGCGGGTCCTTCTCGGCGGGATATTCAACCGGCCGCCAGAGGTTGTAGAACGCAAAGTCCCACTCATCTGATGGATAAACCGCTTCAGGATGATGATTTTTGATCACACTTTGCGCAAACCGCTCCGGGTCAGCCATGGTGTAGTCGCAGTGCATATACAACGAATAGGCGTCAAAAAAGTGTCTGGGATTGGCAGACCGCACCTGATAGAAGGGGAACGATAAAGCATCCGCGGCGCCGGTGATCTCCAACAGGAGTTCCCGCATCTCAGGAAAGTACTCGCCCAGTACCTTTTCTTTTTCATGAAAGTGCGAGAACGCTGTCTGGTGATCAAGAAGCTGATAACCCTCGCGATTCAGATCCAGCGCCGACGCTGCCGGTATGTCCCGAGCGCTGAATATCTCCACTTCCCTGAGACTGGTGTTCTGCTCTCTTGAAGCACGCGAGAATATGCGTGGCGCCTCATCCGCATGACGCCACTCATCGTTTACATACGCTACCTTGGATCTCACGCTGACCATATAGGTGTCCCTTCACTTCCGGAGATTAGAGCTTACCTTCCGAAAACTTTGGCTCCTCCCACCAGGGAAAGAACTCCGGCAGATCCGTGCTGACTTTGCCCGGAAAATCCGGTGGCCGCTTCTCGAGGAATGCGTTGATGCCTTCTTTCGCATCCGGCGACGTTGCAAGCGCGTTTATCCCAGCCGTATCCACCCAGTGTGCGTTGATCGGATCTGGCGCACCCAACATGCGCCACAGCACGGTGTTGGAGACTTTGGAACTGGCCTGCACAAATTCTTTCGCCAACGATCGGGCGGCGGGAATGAGGTCCTCTTTCTCGTGAATACTGCGAACAAGACCCGCCTCATACCCCTCTTCAGCCTGGAACACCCGGGCGGAATAACACCACTCCAACGCCTTGCTGATACCTACCAGGCGCGGCAGGAACCAGGAGGAACACCCTTCCGGCACAATGCCACGGGCAGCAAAGACAAAGCCGAGCTTCGCGCCTTTGGCCGCCATGCGCACATCAGCCGCCAGCGTAAACGTAAGGCCCACCCCCACGGCTGGCCCATTAAACGCAACGATGATGGGTTTTAAGCAACGGAACAGACGCCTCGACAGTTCACCACCGCCGTCACCTTTTTCTGTGCCCTCAAGGCTCTCCCTGTGACCTTCCCAGGTGGATTCTCCAGCGGACAGGTCCTGGCCCGCACAGAATCCGCGCCCGGCGCCCGTGATGATAATGGCGTGGACATCATCATCTGCGTCGGCGGAATCGAAGGCTGCCATGATGTCGCGCATCATCGCGCCATTAAATGCGTTCAACATCTCAGGTCGATTCAGCGTAATCGTTAATATGTTGTCCTCAACCTCGTAAAGGATGGTCTCAAAGTCCATCTAGTTCTCCCCCAAAAAATTTCACATTGAGTCTACTCGACTGCCTTTTTTGCCGAAAGCACGCTATCTTAGATCCAGGGGAGGAGAGAACTGTGTTAAATCGCGTACTACCGGGTGGCGTATGGCAAACGCGCTACTCCATGATTTTTATGTGCTTCGCGGCAACGTTCATCTGTTACATCGACCGCGTCAACATCTCGGTAGCTATCCTGCCCATGGCCCAGGAATTCAACTGGGACGTCACAACTCAAGGCGCCATCCTCTCCAGTTTCTATATCGGTTACCTGCTGATGCAGATCGGCGGCGGACATCTGGCCGACCGCTTTGGCGGGAAAATTGTGCTGGGACTTGGGGTTTTGATCTGGTCGGCTTTTACGATCATCACCCCGGTGGCTGCATTCCTGGGTCTGTTCGCGCTGTTTGCAGCTCGAATAGGCATGGGACTGGGTGAAGCTGTTACCTTCCCTTCCGTGTACAGCCTGGTTACCCGCTGGTTCGGCGCAGAGGAGAAATCCAAAGCCATCGCGTTTAACGCCAGCGGCATCCCGATCGGCACTGTGTTCGCGTTGATCATGACTCCGATCATCGTCGAGTATCTCGGTTGGGAATGGGCGTTCTATCTATTCGGGCTGGTAGGCGTGATCTGGTACATCGCCTGGCAGCGCATGGTAACCACAACACCGGAAGAACATCCCTCCATCAGCGACGCAGAGCGTTCCTATCTGGAACACAATGCCCCAGCGAGCGGGGTTGTAGATGAAAAGGTCTCGATCCTGCCGTTTCTAAAGAACAAACCCCTGTGGGCGATCATCGTTGCCCACTTCTGTAACAACTGGACCTTGTATGTCATTCTTTCCTGGCTGCCTAAATATGTGAACGAAGGTCTGGGCGTTCCATTCGCCGCAGTCGGGCTGATTGCCATGCTGCCGCATATCACGTCGTTCCTGTGCCTCAACATCGCGGGCACTATAGCTGACAGAATGATTAAGTCTGGCATGGACGTCACCTTTGTCCGAAAACTCATGCAGACTATCGCCTTTGGTGGCTTGGGGGTATGCCTGTTCCTGATCGGGGAGGTTGAGTCCGCATGGGCAGCCATCGGCATACTCTGCCTTGGTAAGGTATTCTCAGCAGCGGGCATAGGTGGCCACAGCGTCAACCACATGGACATCGGTCCTCGCCACGCGGGGAAGTTGATGGGCATTACCAATACCGCAGGCACCATCCCGGGCATCATTGGCGTTTATGTCAGCGGTATGATTCTGGATGCCACTGGTTCCTGGGCCATGGTTTTCCAGGTCACGGCGGGCATCACCTTTTTCGGCATGTTTTTCTACCTCCTGTTTGCCTCAGGTGAAAAACAGTTCGACTAGATAGATATCAATGAGTAGGCTTGCGCTCTTTTTGACCGAGCACTTATGACCCAGCTACTCACGTCTTTGGATTTCAGGCGCGGCCCCAGCATGAAGAACCGCTTTATGCTGGCACCGCTTACCAACACACAGAGCCACGACAACGGCGTGCTTTCAGATGAAGAGTTTCACTGGCTGACCAAGCGCGCCGAAGGCGGTTTTGGCTTGACGATGACCTGTGCGGCACACGTACAAGCAGAAGGTCGCGGGTTCCCGGGACAGCTCGGCGTATTCGATGACGAACACATCGAAGGGCTCACGCGCCTGTCAGACGCGATCAAGGCACAGGACAGCGTTTCCATCGTGCAATTGCATCATGCAGGTATGCGCTCGCCGGAAAAACTGATCGGCACCGCCCCTCTATGTCCTTCAGACGACGAAGAAACCGGTGCCAGAGCGCTGACCGAAGACGAGGTTGCGCAACTGATTGAGGACTTTATCGCGGCGGCCGTTCGCTCCGAGCGGGCGGGCTTTGAAGGTGTGGAGCTACACGGCGCCCACGGCTATATCCTTTCCCAATTCTTCTCCGCGCGTTACAACAAGCGCACAGACACATACGGCGGCTCGCTGGAAAACCGCTATCGCATTCTGTTCGAAATTATCGAGGGTGTGCGAGCCCGCTGCGGCGACGACTTTATTCTCGGGGTACGTCTTTCGCCAGAGCGATTTGGCCTGCATCTGCCCGAAGTTGTCGAGGTAGCGCAAAAGCTCATGAGCGATGGCCAGATCGAATTTCTGGATATGTCGCTATGGGATGTATTCAAAGAGCCTGGTGACCCTGCGTACAAAGGTCGGTCACTGATGAGTTATTTCACTGAACTTGATCGCCACGACACGCGCCTGGGTGTCGCAGGTATGATCCGCACGCCTCAAGATGCTGTTGCTGCCATGGATGCAGGTGCCGATTGGATTATGCTCGGTCGCGCGGCCATCCTGCATCACGACTTCCCGCTGCGGTTTGCCGACAACCCCGAGTTTGCTCCGGTGGAACTGCCTGTCACCCGTGACTATCTGGCGGGAGAAGGTCTGTCTCCGCGTTTTGTGGATTATATGAAAATGGGCTGGCCAGACTACATCGCAGACTAGCAGCCGGCTAAAGTCTTACGAAGATTCGCGCTGGTAGCGCTCGCGCCAGTGCGCGGCAGGGCGTGCTTCGGGATTCACCACAATCCCATCGTCCAAAACGTCAAGCGGATCACGCCCATCGACGCCCAACCCAAACGGGTGGTATCCCACCAGCCGTTGGAGCTTGCGCGGCATCGATCGCACCACCTCAAGCGGAATGGACAACAGCTGGATCTCCTGTGGTCGCAAATAGCTCACCTGATGGCTGATAAAAAAGCCCATGCGCTCCTGATCGGCCGTGTGGTTGGCACCTCCCGCATGCCACATGCCCCCTTCCCATAAGACCATGCTGCCCGAGGTCATCTCTATCTGTATCGACTCAACCGACTGATCTACCGGTCCTGTCCAGGTATGGCTGTAAGGTACAAGGTGGGTTGCACCGTTTTCCTGGGTGAAATCATCAAACGCGATGAGTGCGTTACAGAGGAAACTCGGGTGCGGTCGGGGAATGGGCCACAGCCCATCATCCTGATGCAGGAATTGTTTTGTCTCGCCTGGCAGCGTGTTGAACAGCGTGGTGACGTTCACCTGGTTGTACCTGCCGATCACCCCCTCAACGATGGCACGCAGACGCGGGTCGAGAAATACATGATCGGCAGCCCGCGTCTTCGCAAGCAGATTGTGGGCTCGCCAGGTACGGCCCGTCTCTGTGCCTATTGCGCGCATCTCGGTGATGGGCACTTCTTCGTTAAATGCCTGGCGGATGGTCTCCACCTCAGCGCCAGATAAAAAGTCAGGCACCACCGCGTAGCCCTGATCTTGAATGGTTGCGACCACAGCACCGATATCCAGCCCTTCAATCACCGTCCCGGTCTTATCTACAGGCGCGTAGATTGCCTCAGGACCTACTGCCTCATCTGCCATAGCTTGTTCCTCCCGAATCCGATCTTATCTCACGGTGAGAGCGAGGCGACATATCTTTCTGCACGTTGCACGAGTGCCTCGCCACCAGGCATGCCGGCCTGCATACGCGCCTGGCCTTCCAGTTGATCCACACGACTCCAGAAAAGCGTGTAGTTGTTGCTGTTGGTACGCATGTCCCTGGCCTTCTGCAGTTTGGCCACCGCCTCATCGGCATTACCCTGCGCAAGGTCCAGCCTCGCCATACCCTGCAGCAATGCAGGCCAGTCCGGATGCTTGTCATCGAGAATAGTGTCCGCAACGCGCACCATATCAATCCTGGTTTGGCGTGCCTCATCCAGCATCTCGTTCTGAGTCTGCGCTGTTAACAATGCAAGCAACGCCCGCATGTGCTCCACCGTATCAGGGATCATGGCCTGCCCCCTTTCGACAGCAACGTTCGCGTACTCCAGTGCCGCCTGGTAGTCACCCTTGAAGAATTGAGCATCCGCCAAAGCACGGTATAACGATACGTTCGGTGGTTCCCCAGAGGTGTCCCAAAGTTCAGCCGCTCGCGCAAGCCTCTGGGTGCAAGCTTCGTATCTGGCGCGGTCGCAGAGAAGCAGCGCCGAGTTTCCGTAAATGTATGCAGCCGTCAATGGTTCTCCAAGACGCTCCGCAGCTTCGATAGCCAGATCAAAGTAACGCTCCGCGCCTTTGTAGTCTCCTCGACCCCGCAGCCAGGTGGCGTATGCCGGCATGACGTTGGCTTGCTCCTGGACCGTCAGTTCAGTGCCCAGCAACCGTTCATACAACTCTGCCGTCTGCGGGTGGTTACTTTTATGCATCGTGAGCGTGAGGATGCGCAGTGCTGTTACTCTGTTTGCCTGCGTTACCGCAGTTTCCGCATCAGCGATTGCCACAGCACGCTCGCCTATTCTGATCGCTTCCTCCCACCGATCCAGATTGAGAAAACTCTCGCTGAGTGTGCTTAAGACCTCCACTTTGATATCAGGGTCAATATCTCGATCTAGAATCTGCTGCTCAAGCAATGCCCACAATTCGACAACAGACGCATCTTTGTCCAGGACAATCTCGTTGCCATGGGTATAGCGACTCCACTGGCTTGGACTTAACAACACGCTCGTCAAAAGCTCGTTGATCTGTCGAGTGCGGTCACGTTCATCCTGCGCAGTCTGAAATTGCCAGGTGGTCGCCGCAAATCCAACCAACAAAGCAACAAGCGCGGTGCTTGCAAAGACTGCTGCTGCGCGGTTACGCCGCACAAACCGTTTGAAAACGTAGGTTTTGGAGCGCGGCACGGCTTCGACGGGATAACCGGCCAGGTAGCGCTCTAGATCGGCTGCCAGCTGCTCTGCACTCTGGTAGCGCCGGGCCGCATCTTCCTCAAGCGCAGACATAACGATGGCGTCCAGATCGCCAGACAAGGCATCCATCACTTCCGCGTTGGCTGCGCGCCGACTGGGCATCTCGATGCCGTCGCGGATGGTCTGTTCCACCTGCACTGCGGTTAACGCGCCCGCTGCGGGGTGCTCCCCGCAGAGCAGCTCATAGAGCAGCACACCCAATGAATAAACGTCCGATGCCATCGTCAACCGCTCGCCCCGCAACTGTTCCGGGCTTGCATACATCGGTGTCATCGAAACCGCCTGCGTGGCATCGTCGGCTTCAAGCTGCATTTGCTTGGCAATACCAAAATCGAGAATTTTCACCACGCCATCCGCATTAACCATGACGTTGCTCGGCTTGATGTCGCGATGAATAACCAGAGATTCATGTGCGGTCTGAATGCCCGCGCACACGTCTAGAAACAAGCGGACAGATGCTTCGGTGGAAAGCCCGTGCTGCTGCACAAAGGCGGTGATAGGCACGCCTTCGACCAGTTCCATGACAACGTAGGGTGTCCCCCCTTCCGTCTGACCCCCGTCGTAAAGCGTTGCGATGTTCGCGTGGTTTAAGCCCGCCAGGATGCGACGCTCGTTCTCAAACAACGCCCGGACGGTGTCGGACTTCATACCCCGCCCCAACAACTTGATGGCAACGTCCTGCTCAAAATCGTCGGCTACCCTGCGCGCACGAAACACCTGCCCCATACCGCCCTCGCCAATGACCTCGGCAAGCTTAAAAGCACCGATGCGGTCGCCGGTTTTCAGGGTATGGACGGGATCAAAATGAGTATCGAGTTTTTCCGCCTGGGTGCGCTGGAGGAGGAGACCTTCCAGCCGCTCCCGGGACGCCTCCGCAAGGCCGAGTTGTCTCAGCCAGTCACGCCATTCACGGGCATCTTTTTCGAGGCCCTCCTCAAGCAGTTCCAGGACTTCCAGCTCCGTAAGCTCGCGTGGCATGTCATCTGGCCGGATGGATGCTTAAACACACGGCTGGTGCTCGCTTTCAATCTCGGCAAGCTTTTCAAAAAGCCACGTGCGTGCCGCAACCCACTTGCGCTTCACTGTGGGTTCGGACACCTCCAACAGCGCGGCGGTCTCCGTGATTGTCATACCGGCAAATACACGCGCTTCTACAATCTGACCGTACACTGGATCTACCTGTTCCAGTTCGGACAGCGCTTTTTCGACGTCGATGAGGCTCACGACATTGGTGCTCTCGCCTGCAATATCTGTCGCCAGCGTCGTCTGTAATCCTTTGTCGCGTTTCTGCGCTTGGTTACGGCGTGCTTCATCAATTGCAATCTGGCGCATGATTCGGGCAGCCACACCAAGAAAGTGTTTGCGCCCCTGCCATTCAATGCGATCCACGCCGATCAGACGCTCATAGGCTTCGTTCACAAGCGCAGTTGGTTCAAGCGTGCGCTGGCGGCCACCGAGCATGTGATTGGCCAGGCGTTTCAGCTCCTGATAAAGCGCTTCCACAACCAGCCCCCGCTCTGCCTCATTGGCAGACGGCCACTGTTCCAGACGCACGACAATATCAGTTTCCCCCTTTATCACTTGCCCCCTTCATCGGTTTCCCCCTTCACGGAGGGATCTCCCGAAATTTTCCAACTTGAACCCACCGTTAGATTATCACTTCAAAAATAGCCGGTGTACTTAAGTTGTAAGTGGCTGATCCGATTTGGGCCGCGTTTTCGCTGTCTGGTGTAGGACGTAAAACCAAAGGCTGGAGCCATCATGAGGGGACTATTCCTGGCAGCGATTATTACGCTGCTGTACAGCGGCAGTACGCACGCCACCGTAGATGACATTGTAGTAAACAACGCCGATTTGCTGAGTAGCGAACGGGTTGGGCGCACTCTGTACCGCTATACCTACACTCTGTCGATCACCAACACCGCGGAAGCATTAACCGGGGTTGTCGGACAAGTACAGAGTACCTCGGGAGCGACCACGGTTGATGATGGCACCGTGGTCTTTGGCGATGTGGGCGCCGGTGTAACCGTCACTTCGGCGGATGTATATGTGTTCACACACAACCGCCGCTATCGATTTAACCCGGCCAATCTGGTCTGGACCTTCACCGCGGATGAGCCTGCCTCAAATACAGCACCCGTCGCAGACGCAGGTCCTGATCAAACCGTCGCCGTCGGCACTGAGGTAACCCTGGACGGCACCAACTCCAGCGATGCGGACGGGGACGCGCTCACGTACGCGTGGGCACTGATCACCCAGCCTGCGGGTAGCACCTCTACCTTGGCTAACCCTGACTCTGCGACACCAAACCTGAATCCGGATGTTGTCGGCGAATATGTAGCGCAACTGATCGTGAACGACGGTACTGAAGACTCATTACCTGACACGACGGCAATCAACGCAGGCGTGGGTGGCAACACCGCACCTGTGATCACCTCGCTCCCCGTTGTCACTGGCAGCATCAACACCCCGTACGCCTACGACGTTCAAGCGTTCGATCCCGATGCGGGAGATACGTTGAGTTTTGCACTACAGACAGCCCCTGCCGGGATGACCATCGATCCAGCAACCGGTGGGATCAACTGGACACCTGGTGCAACCGGCGTGGTCGACGTTATCGTGCAAGTAACCGACAGCACCGGTTTAACCGCCGCACAGGCCTACATCATCGCCACCAACCTCGGTGCAGGTGACATGGCGCCTACCATTGCGCCCATTGCTGACCAAACGGTTCCCGTTGGCGTGACGCTGCAGGTCCCGGTTATTGGCACCGATCCTGAGGGCGAGACGCTGCGCTATGGTTTGACCGATGGTCCTGACGGCATAGGAATTAATGGCGCAAACGGCTTAACGCAATTCACGCCCTCCGCAGCTCAGGTTGGCACCCATCCTGTGGTTGTGCATGTCGCCGATCCAGGCGGTCAGACGGCTACGGGTGGTTTCACCATTACGGTCATTCAGGAAGTTGAGAACACCCCGCCCGATCTCGCCCCGATCGCCAACGTTCAGGTCAACGCCCAGGTACCCGTGCAAATTACCTTCAGCGCGACAGATCCTGACGCAAATGAAGTGCTGGTTTTCAGCCTGCCTGGTCTACCCGCGGGTGCTCAATTTGATCCTGTTGCGGGAACGTTAAACTGGCTGCCAACCAGTGCCGATGCAGGCGCACTGGCATTGACGGCGACGGTTACCGATTCCGCAGGGGGTACAGACAGTGAACCCTTCACCATCACCGTTCTGGAACCGGCCAGCGCGCCTGTGGCAGTAAACGACACATATGCCGTGCGTGTTGGAGGTACGCTCAGTGTACCCGCCCCGGGCGTATTGGATAACGACTTTGATGGAAACAACGATGTGTTAACGGCAAGTCAGGTTGACACTCCCGTCCTTGGCACCTTGAACGACTTTTCCGCTGACGGTTCATTTCTTTATACCGCGCCGCCCGTTGGTCCCACTGCCACGGGATTGGTTACACAGTGTACGGCCGGGGGCTTTGCTGTACTCGGCGAACAGACGGTAGGCGATCTCAATGGTGACGGTGCCGTTGAGATTGTGATTTCCAGAACGTTTGGTGCCATGGGCGCGCTGACCATTCTACGTGGTAGCGATTGTTCGACGATCGCCGAATTGACCGGGGTGCAACCCTTCGGCCGCATTGACGCGAACTCAACCACCCTCGCTGATCTGGACGGGGACGGCGAATTGGAAATCCTGGCACGCCTGCTGTTTCGTGAAGACGAATCTAGTACCAGCAGTTGGGCTGCTTTTGAACTGATCGAACAAAGCCCTGGTGATTTTGTCATCGCATATCTCTGGACCACTGAAGAAGTTCGAGATCCGGTATCCGGCGACCTGCTGGTCAACCTGAACGGAAACAACTTCAATGCGCAGTTGAGTATCGCGGATCTGGACAGCGATGGCACACCTGAGATTATCGCGGGTTTTTCGGCAAACAACTTCAGCAACCAGAATCTGGTAGTTGTCTGGGATCACACCGGCGCGATTGAATGGCAGCGTTTTGGCGACTACCACAACGCGCAGTCGCCCGTACCCCTGGTGAACACCATCGACCTGGATCTTGACGGCACGCTGGAGGTGCAATATTCCTCAATGGTGCTGGATCACGAAGGTAACGTTGAATTTTTCCTCCCCATCGCGAACGCGGGCACACAGTCCACCACCACTCCGATACAGCGGCTGTGGACCACCATTGCCAACTTAGACACCGACCCGTTCCCGGAAATCTATGCGCGGGATCTTTCAGGCCAGACCATGATCTTCAATCACGATGGCAGTCTGGTCAGCACGTTTCCCGCACCACCGGGAAATGGCGGTCAGCTGGTCACTGTCGCACAGCTGGATGAGGACCCCTTTCCCGAGCTTGTTACGGTGGAATTCATTTTCGACACGGTGGTGGGACAAAACAACCACATGCACGTCTTTGAACATGACGGCACCCTGAAGTGGCGTCATGTAACCGCTGACCCAACCCTGCCAACGGACGTACTGGATCCGACCCCAGGCACGGCGTTCCGTGGCATTACCCGACCCATCGCCTTTGACGTTGATCAGGATGGCACCGACGAACTCATCGTGTTTTACCGTCATGACCCAACCGCCGGGATCTACATCATTGAAGAAGATGGCTCACTCATGCTGGAAACGCTGGTTCCCAATACGTTTTCAGCTGATTTTTCTGCGCCGATCGTTGCAGATATAGACGCAGACGGAGCCGCAGAGATACTCCATTTTCGAACTGCAAGCCCCCAGCCCCTTACCGTGCTGGAGGGGGCTCCCGGCACGCCGCTGCCACCGGCACCTGCAATCAAGAGCCAGTGGAACTTCCACCCGGCTGAAATCGAACGTAACGGACAACTTGTGTCCAACGAGGTACCGCACTGGCTGATCCCAGGATTCAACTCTGTGAACAAGATAGGTGTCGTGGCAGGCCTGGATCCGAACACAACAGACCAGTTCTCCTACCAGGCGAACGACGGTGCGTTTGACTCCAATGTAGCAACGGTTGATATCACCCTCGCGGCATCTAATGCACCCACCATCATCAGCACACCATTAACCGGCACCTCGCCCGGCTTCGCGTACGAGTACGCAGCGCTCGCAACGGATGGAGATTTTGGTGACCTGCTGTCCTGGACCCTGGCGGACGCACCCGATGGCGCGGTGGTAGATACCAACGGTATCGTCACCTGGACACCCGAAGCCAGCGATGTCGGCACTTCACCGCGCGTGAGCCTTGTTGTCACTGACACACAAGGCAACAGTGATAACCAGGTGTTCAACATCACAGTCACCCCACCGGTGGCGGTACCAGATCTCACCGGTGAAGATGAAACCGGCGCAAACGATGTCCTGACCGGCGTTGGTCTTGCACTTGGCAATGTGCGCATGGCGTACGACCCAACGGTGCCGGTAGGCGCTGTGGTTTCACAAAGCATCGCTGCGGGTGCGACAAGTGCAGCGGGTGCAATGATCGATATTGTGCTTTCGCTGGGTCCACAACCTATCTTTATGCCGGATCTGACAGGCCAGGCACTGAGCACCGCCGAAGCAAGCCTGACCAACCTTGGTCTTGCACTCAGTGACGCCACCTACATCAACAACCCAGCGCTACGTGGCAGCGTCATCGCCCAGAGTGAGGTCACCGGAGAACTGCTCGCACCGAATACAACCGTCGATCTGACAATCTCCGGCGGTCCGGCAGCGACCCTGGAGCTGACCCGCAATCTCGTGGGGCCGGGCGAGCCGAGCACCATTCAAAGTGCCTTCTTCGATGTGGATGGCACCCCCATGGCCGCACCTGCTGACGCGATCTTCGACCTGGAGGTGCTGGAAAACCCGACCGGTTCCACACCTGTAATTGCAGGCGCAACTGTAACTACAGGGACGGACACACGCGGTAGCTACGCCGTAAGAATGAGTTCGGCCTCACTCGGTGTTGATCTCACCGCAGAGCTGACCGTGTCCCGCGACGCTGCACCGGATGGCGTGCAAATCGCTTACACGACCCTTGGTGAGCAGTTGAACGGCATTGTCCAGACCGTGGATGCCCTGGCCGAAGCCGTCCTTCAGAACGATGTGGTGGCTATCAACACCCTCGGCAACCAGCTGATCGCCGAACGCGCCGCGCTCAACCTCACGGACGTTCAGGAAACCCTGCCGCTGGTTCTGGAAAACGGGTTTATCCCGCTGGGTGCCATCGGGACGGTGAACGGCATCGACGATGTCGCTTTCCCTCAGGCGTTGGGTACAGCCCTGGCGGAAATTGAATCCAGCCGCAGTTTCTTAGCACAACTGGTCAGCGGTGCAGGACGCAACGACGACGTCCGTTCCATTGTGCTGAATCAGCGTCTCGAATCCGCACTGGACGCATTGGTTGCCGTAAACGCAGGTCCTCGAGGCTTTGCCGCCGAGCGCACTGCTCTGCACCAACTCATGAGCGTCGGCTTGCCTGCACTCCTGGCAGAGGATCTGGATAGGATCATCACCGAGCTTGTGAACGCGGGATTGGTTGCCCAAACCCCGGCAGCAGCGGATGTGATGTTTGCGTCGCAGACGGTAGCCGACGCCTACCTGTCCCAACCCGCGTTTTTCTCTCTGGGTGGATTGATGAGTGCTACGCGTATCCGTTCAACGATCATCAAAAAATTCTACATGCCCTATGTGCGCAGATTGGTGGGCATTGCCGTGCAAACAGCGATGTTCGCAAACGCGGAAGCCGGTGAAATGGTGCAAGGTGCTGAAGGGATCATCACGGGGGCTTCGTTGAGTCTGCATGTCTTCAACATTCCCAATTCAGTATTGGAAACCTCCTGGGGGTCTGAGTATCCCGGCGGCATGGATTTTGTGATTTTTGGACCGGACGTGGTCAACGGCTACATTGAGTATCTGGACGCGGTGAACTCAGCACGCACAGCAAACAATATGCGCGAGTTCCTGCAGGCGGTGAACTCCGCGTTCCAGAACTTGAGGACTGCCGCCAATGGCGAACAAACTTTGCGCATCGATGAGACCATACGCGGTTGTATCCTGAGCCAGGATCCTGACTGCGGACAGTTGGTCATGTACGACGGCTACCCCGTGGTGCACAGCATTGGCCAGCTGCCCGCGCCGGTGATCTTTAACGTGAGGACCTTGGGTACAGGGGTGACGACCACGTTCCTGGCGAACTTCTTCCCGGGTACTCCCTAGGATGCACAAACCGCGGCAGGGTTTTACCCTGCCGTGACAAGACTGTTCTGCAGCCAGGCGCGCGCCGCGCGCCATTGGCGCTTCACAGTACGTTCGGAGACCCCTTTAAAGTCAGCAATTTCGTCGTGGGTAAGTCCGCCGAAGAATTTCAGCTCCACAAGCTCCGCGAAGTCTTCCGACACATGCGTCAGCTCATCCAGCGCGTCTAACAACTCACCCAGTGCATAGTTGTCATTCCCAGCCTGACCGTCTTCTACCGCTTCCGTAACCAGGGTGACCTTCTGGTGGCTGCGCTTGTCCGCGTTCTCGCGTCGATAATGATCTGTGAGCACCTGCCGCATCACCTTTGCAACCACCGCCAGGAAGTGCACGCGATCGTGCCAATCGATGTTGTGCAGGTGCTTAATCTTCAGATACGCCTCGTTGACCAGCTCGGTGGGCTGAAGACGCGGATTAGACCAGTGCTTACGCAACTGCGCCACGGCGGAGCCGCGCAGTTCCGGGTAGAGCTGGTTGATCAGGAGGTTAAGCGCCTCCGCATCCCCCTGCTTCCAGCGATGTAACAAAGCTGTTGGTTCTTCCACCAGTTTGCACCCAATGGTCTTGAGTAAAAAATGCTATCACAAGGGCCTGTGCACAATTGTTCGGCTTTTATAAGTGCTTACATGAGCCCACACATAACCCCGCCTTAATCTATAAGACGCATTTTTTTACCCGCAGGGGACAACCCCTCCGACAAAAAAGTTTTTATCGGCGGTTGGGACTGCCGTAGTGCAGCTCCATCTGCAGACGACCCGGCAGTCCTGCGCATCCTTGCACCCATGTTAAGCGCATTTTTCCCGCCACTTGGGACAGAGGTAAGCGAAATGTAAGCGCCCATCCTGATTTGGCCCCCCGGTGCAGATCTCTGCGTCTTAAGAGTTGGATGCTAAATTTTTGGGGGAATATTGTGGTCGCAATACGTCATTTATCGAAATTTTTGTTAGCGATACTCCTGGTTGCAGGATCATGTTCTACATATGCAGGCGTAGACGAGCTTGCGTTCGAAGACCTTACCGTCACAAGCCAGCAGCGCGTCGGTCGCACACTGATGCAGTACACCGCCACCATCACTGTGAGCAACTCGGGTGCAGATGCTGAAAACGTCGTCGCGACGGTGACCTCCACATCGTCCCAAATTCAGATCATCGACGACTCCGTAAACCTGGGAACGGTTGCAGGCACGTCTGCCACATCCACCGACACCTTTACCTTCCGGGTTAACCGTCGCTATCGCTTCGATGTAAATCGCCTGGTGTGGTCTTTCAGTGGCAACGACATCAGCACCAATACAGCGCCGGTAGCAGACGCGGGAGTGGATCTGATGGGATTGCTGAACCAACCCGTGCAGTTGAACGGCGCTGGTTCGTTTGATCCCGACGGCGACCCCCTCACCTATGCATGGACTATGACCCCACCCACCGGCAGTAACGCACTGCTTCTGAACGACGATACTGCCACCCCAAATTTTGTACCTGACGTTCCAGGCATCTACCTGCTCAGCCTCACGGTTAACGACGGGCAGCTGGATTCGCTTCCCGATGAGATGCAGGTGGAGATTATCGCCCTGGGTGACAACGCGCCGGTGATTGTCAGCGGTCCTGTACTGAGCGCTGCCGTGGGTGCGCAATACCAGTACGACGTGGATGCTACCGATGCCGATGCGGGTGACACCATCACTTATTCTTTGAACACAGCACCCCAGGGTATGACCATCGATGCAAACTCCGGGCTCATCTCCTGGCTGCCCACCACCAGCGGTGGCTTTGATTTGGACATTCAGGCAACCGACAGCACGGGACTTCTGGACCGCCAGATCATCCTCGTACAAACCAGCGCCGGTGACGATGATCAACCGCCCGCGATTGCAGCAATCGGTCCACAAACCGTCGTAGCGGGTAACACCCTCACCGTACAGGCACAAGGCAGCGATCCGGAAGGCCTGGCGCTGGTGTATCAAATCACCGCAGGGCCGCAGGGGTCGACGGTAAACGGCGCCACCGGTTTAGTGGCCTGGACACCGGAGAACGCGGGCACAAGCCAGATTACCGTTGCAGTTGCTGATCCTGGTGGCCAGCAGGCCTCTACCACCTTTGACGTGATGGTTCTGTCGGAATCGGTCAACAATGCGCCGATGATAGACCCGGTACCTGACCAAAACCTGCAGGCATTGGACATTTTAACGGTGGACCTTAACGCTACCGATGCCGACTCTGGTGACGTGCTGCGTTTCTCATTAACGGGCGCACCGTCTGGGCTGCAGTTTGACCCCATCGCGGGCACCCTGCGTTGGCAGACCTCCGGCAGCGATGCAGGCGCATACAATTTGAATGCCACCGTCACAGATGCCGCGGGCGATACTGCGTCAACGGTATTCACCATCACGGTTGTTGAACCCGCGCAGGCACCGGTTGCTATGAACGACGCCTACGTAATAGACGGTCGCACGCCTGCAACAATTCCGGCGCCAGGGGTGCTTGATAACGATACAGACGCCAACAATGACGCACTGACCGCGGTGCAGACCAGTGCTGCCACGCTGGGCACCGCAACACTGGCTGCAGACGGTTCATTCCAATACACCCCGCCACCTGTGCCACCCATCACCATCGGCCTGCAGGAACAGTGCGTACTGCCTTTTTTAAGCAGCGATCGGCAATTCGCCGTTGGCGACATTGATGCGGATGGCTCTGTGGAAATTGTGAGCGCCCGCATCAGTGGCAACATCCAACAGGTGTTTTTCTTCATCGACGCGGCGACTTGTACAGTAGAAACAGCCGCTACCGACGGGTCCATGGGGCAGATGGCCCAGGTGACAGGCGTCACTCTGGTCAACCTCGACAATGATCCGGATCTTGAAATGGTCATGAACTACGCAAGGTTTAGCGGACTGGGTGCCAATGGCTACCATATGGGCGCCTTTAATCGAGACGGCAGCGTGGTTTGGAACACCGCCACCCTGCTCAGCGACCCGCTTACATTTTTCATCGGCGCCAATTCGGAAAACACGCTCGCCACACCGATTCCCGTGGACCTCAACGGTGACGGCAACGTCGAACTTCTGCAGGGTTTGACCGGCATCTCGGGCGCAGGCCTACCCCAGGGGGTATTTCGATCGGGCATGGCCCTCATCGATGGCACCACGGGGGCCGTTATCTGGGAGTACTTGGGTCCGGCTTCGGATCGTAGAAGCGCCGTGGCCAATCCTATTGTGGTAGACCTTGACCTCGATGGTGACCTTGAGCTGATTTTTCATAACGCGGTTGTCGATTCCGACGGCAATGAACTCTTCCTGCTACCGGCATCCGACAACTTGCCGTTCTCAGTGGGCTCGCGCTTTTTATCCACCGCCGTGGCTAACTTCGACGACGATCCGTATCCCGAGATCGTGGCTTATGACAACGACAATCACTACGTGTTCGAGCATACCGGCGCGCTGAAATGGCAGATCGACCGTGACGCAACCAATGGGCACAACTCGCTCACCATTGCAGAACTGGACGGCGATCCTGCGCCTGAATACATCGTTTACACCAATCCATTGGGTAGCGGGTCACCAGAACCTGCTCTCATCGCCTACGACACGGACGGCAGTGTTCTGTGGAACCACCATGACGAGGGCTGGTACGTAGGCGGCTTTCTACGCAACCGCGTGAGTGTCCCAACCGCGTTCGACTTCGATCGCGACGGCATTGACGAGCTGGTGGTGCAGTTTGCAGGCGGACCCAATCTGCCACGTGGGTTGTACATCTTCTCGGGCTTTGACGGCTCGGTTGTTACCTCCGTGGATCAATCCATAGGCCAATCCGTGCTAGGAGCGACTACCACAGTTGCTGATGTTGATGGCGACGGTGCGGCAGAAATTGTGGCCAGTTTCGATAACCGCTTTGGCTTCGACGACCAGGTGATGGTCTGGGAAGGATTGCCTGGCAATCCGTTTCCGCCAGCACGCGCATTGCGTAATCACACCATGTACCAGCCCACCTTGGTAAACGATGACGCTACCGTGCCCACCTACCCTCAACCACACTGGCTGATACCGGGTTTGAACAAATACAACGCAACACCCGTGATCCCCGGGGAAGATGCCAACGCCGAGGATGCATTCACGTATATGGCCAACGATGGCACGGCGGATTCGAACACCGCCAGTGTGAACCTCACCTTGTCGCTGGTGAACGCACCAAAGATCATATCTTCACCGCCCCTCGGCGCATCGCCCAGCTTTGTGTACGAATATGGTGCCCTGGCAACCGACGCTGACTTCGGCGATATATTGACGTGGAATCTGGTGGACGCCCCCCAAAACATGGCGGTGGACACCTTCGGACGCGTTACATGGACACCGCAAGCAGCCGACGAAGGCAATACTGTGCGCGTGCAACTGATTGTTACCGACGTGCAGGGTAACTCAGATACCCAAACCTTCGAGATCTCTGTCGCCCCACCGAGCGTAGTACCAACTCTGGTAGGAGAAGTAGAGGCGGATGCGGATGGCAACCTCGCCGCAGCAGGACTTGCGCTGGGTGATGTCACCCAATCATTCAGTCTGGATGTGCCCGCCGGCCAGATCATCTCGCAGAGCGTGGCGGCAGATACGCAGGCTGCGGCGGGCAGTTTTGTGAACATAGTGGTTTCGCTCGGCCCACCGCCCATCTGGGTGCCGAATATCGCGGAACTGCCAGTACCCGCAGCACAGGCCGACCTGGAAGCCCTGGGTTTGCAGTTGGGCACGGTAACAAACGCAAACAGCAATACCGTACCCGCCGGACTGATCATTTCGCAGGGCACCCCAGCCGTGCAACAGGTGGCAAGCGGTGATGCAGTAGATGTGGTTGTATCCGGCGGACCTGCGGTTGAACTCACGTTAGACAGAAGTTTTGTTGCCAGCGGCGATGCCTTGCCATTGACCGTGCTTGTGAACGATGCCAATGGAGCACCGATTACCCCACAACCTGCTGCTGACGTCACAGTGCTGCCGATCGGCACCACCCTCGGCACCGCCCCGACCGCAGACACCGAGTCGATCACAACCGCTGCAGACACCCGCGGTGCCTTCAGCTTACAGGTTGACGTCCCGGGAATCGGTAGTGCCAGTAGCACGTTTTTCGTTCGAAGTGGACTCAACGCCGACGGCTACTACGCGCCGGTTGCAGCCTTTGTGGAAACTTTGGATACACTGGAAACCGACTACGCGGTGCTCTCTCAGGCCATTCAGGCAGGTGACATAGTCGCGATGCAGAACGCAGCCACTCGACTTGAGGCGCGGCTGGCTGAGATAGATCTAAACGTCATCGGCCAGACCAATCCATTCGCGCCGGAATTTGGCTTCTGGCCAAACCGTCAGGAATCAGAGGACGCTGGGTTTGGCTCATCGTTCGGAGAACGGGGCAGCTACCCCGGACTGTATCGCTCGCTGGGCGCAGGGGTTACCGAATTGACACAGTTTTACCGCACCTTAAACCCTACGGCTGGCAGAGATGATGGCCTGCGCGCCCGTTTTTTAGCGGACGCAATCGATCAGCGCCTGGACTTCCTGGTAAACGGTGTCGGCACCGTCGGCATTCGTGTGATACACGCTCCCGATTCGTTTGCGCTTCTCGCGCAACTACTGCCAGAACTGACGGTCGCAGCACTGCAGGCGGAGATTCAGGTGTTGCGGGACGCAGGCCTGCTGGCTCAGGTAGATTTCTCAACACAAGAGTCCTACCCGGCGTTCTTCTCCCTCGCAAGCCTCTTCTCAGCCGCACAAATCCGCAGCACGATCATCAACAAGGCGTATAAGGTGCACCTACCAAATCTCATCGCCGCAAGCATGGTGTTGGATGAAGCGGATGCGCTGAGAGAAAGCCAGGACGTCGCTGATATTCTCGCTGTGATAACCGGTGCGTCGCAGAGTTTCCATGTATTTGAACGCGGCAACTCCGCAATTGAACTGGAAGGCGCTACCGCAGACGCACGTGCCTACAGCGTGGAATTGATCGGCCCGGACCTCTATCAACCGGTGGTTAACTTCCTGACCAGCGCAGGACCTATGCAAAATGCCGACGAAGCAGCCTCTCTGGTGCAGAACGCACTTGCAATGGGCAACGTTACGCCCAACGGTGATCAGTCTGCCAACACAAACGCCGTAAGCAACGGCTGTCTCTTTTCATCCTCGTTTGCGTGTGTGCAACTGATCGCTGGCGACGGTTTCCCCATTGTGCACAGCCAGGGTCGGTTCCCGGCTCCGGTGCTCTTCATCGTCAAGGATAACGTGACGGGGCAGGTGTACATTGGGGTCTATAACTTCTTCCCGATGGAACGGGATTAACGACCTAGCGCCTCGGCAAGCCGCGCGCTGGCTAACAAGGTGTGTCTGTCAGCTGCGCCCCGCTCCTCCAGCAACCGGTTATACGCCGGTTCGAGGAGCTCGGCGGCGCGGGCTGCATTGCCATTCTCTATTTCACATTGACCCACCAGGCTGGCGGCACTGGCGATCATCCAATGCCCTTCCGGCAGGAGCTCGCTCCGCACATCCAACGCGGTTTGCGCATAATCGAGTCCCTTCGGGTTGAACTCACCGTGACAGTAGGCGTTACCCGCCACATTTAACGCATAGGCCGAGATGAAATGTTTTTCCGGCAGGCTTTCTTTAATGCCTGCAACCACGGTATCCGCATGCGTTCTTGCGGCTTCGATCTTTTCACCGCGAACCAGGCTGTTGATCATGGAAGACCGCAGGATGATTGCCTGGGGATGTGTTGGTCCGAGCGCCTCATCCAGGAGACCGACCGCTTCCAGGTAAAGCACTTCGGCCTCAGCAAAGTTTTCCCGGTCATCCTGAATTCCAGCGATGTTGCCAAGTATCATCGCTCTCTCTGCAGGCGTATCGATCAGCAGTTCTGCGGCTCGGGCATAAAACCGCTCCGCCTCATCCAGTTCGCGTTTGTTGTGCAGCAGGCGCCCGAGATTGTTGGTGGGTTGCGCGAGAGAACGCTGATCACTCAATTCATGTAAATCAGCGTGCGCAAGCGCTGCCCGGTATATGCGTTCTGCATCGTCGTTGCGCGTCAGCAGTTCGTATGCATGACCCAGGCTCGCCATCGTGTTTACTGTCTGACTCGGACTCTCTGCCGCCAAAGCCAGAGAATGCTCCAGCGCCTGGCGCGCTTCTTCGTAGCGGTCGGTGTTGATCAGCGATTGACCGAGGTAACCGTAGGCCACCGCCAGAGGCTGACCCTCGATGCCGAGCCTTTCCAAACGCTCGATTGCTGAACGCGCATATTCAATCGCCTGTTCGTACTCCCCTCGTCCGTCGTGTACCAGGCTCAAGCTGCGCTCCACGTACGCACGGGCAGCATCATCCGACAGCCCCCCTGCTTCTATCTGTTCTTTTGCTATAGCCAAGATCTCGCCCAGGCTCATCTCCTGGCGCCCGCTCTCCAGTGGATTAGTTTCTGAGAGCGTGGAGGCAAGGAATCCCACCACTTCTTCCGCTCGATCTCGTTCTACCCGCGCAACCTCGGTTTGCTGCTGCGCTTCGATATATAAAATGTTGGTGGTGACAAGCCCCACCACCAAGGCTGTGATCGCAAACCCAAGGGCGGCCACCAGCCCCTTGTTGCGTGTGGCAAACTTACGCGCAACATAGCCGAGGTCATCACCCCTCGCAGAGATAGGCTCTCGCCGTAGATAGTGCTGTATGTCAGCCGCCAGAAGATCGACCGAGGCATAACGGCGATCCAGGTCGGGATGCATTGCCTGGCTGATGATGAGGTCCAGATCCTTGGCACCGCTATCCGCATCAAAGCGATGACTTGAGAGATACGCCTGCGCTTCGATCAGACTCATGTCTGTGAGATCGTAGGGGCGCTCGCCCTTGATCAGTTCAAACAGCAACACACCCAGCGAATAAATATCGCTACGTACCGTTGCAGGTGCGCCCACCAGACACTCGGGGCTGGTGTAGGGTTTGGTCATGGGTACCGCGACGGTTTGCGTGGCGTTGTCGTCCGGGTCAAAAATTTTGGCGACACCAAAGTCGAGCACCTTGGCTTGGCTATCATTGGCCTGACCGTCAGAAGTGAGCATGATGTTGCCGGGTTTGATGTCCCTGTGCAGCACCAGGTTGCCGTGCGCATAGCTGATGGCATCACACACCTCCAGAAAACGCTGCAGGGTGTCTGTTATCGAACGTTCGGGGTCGTGTTCCAGCGGCTGGCCGTCGATAAACTCCATCACGAAATAGGGTCGACCCTCGGCTTCACCCCCGTCCAACAGGCGGGCGATATGCGGGTGTTCCAACCGGGCTGTGACCTGACGTTCCGTCAGAAACCGGTCCTGCATCTCTGTGGATACAAAACCCGTATTCATAAACTTGATGGCGACAGTGCGCTCGAACCGACCGTCATCACGGTGGGCCTTGTAAACCACTCCCATGCCGCCCGCCCCCAATCGAGAATCCACGCGGTAGGCACCGATGCGCTCTGGTGGGGGTGCGTCAAAGGCAACATTGGGTGCTTCCGTCTGCAAAAGCTTCGGCGCGGCATCTTCTTCCAGAAGTGCAGCGACCAGGGTGCGCAGGTCAGGGTCGTCCGCGCACAGCACATCTACGCGTACGGCCTGATCTGCCACATCCAACTCGATAACCTCTGCGGCTATCTCCAATGCTCGCCTATGTGTTGTTCTGTCCACGCCGTCTCCCACTTCGCGCGCACCTCTCATACAGAAATCCTACCATTCGAACTTTCTACTGTTATGCTCACTTTGTAAGGAGAGGATGTTTGAATTCACCGGTCAGAACCCCGCTGTCAGAGCTGCGGGTGCTCGAAATTTCATCAGGTACAGCGCCCAGTTATGCTGCCAAGCTGATCGCTGACCTAGGTGCAGATGTAGTCAAACTGGAGCCGCCAGAGGGTGATGCACTGCGCTTGAGAGGCCCTTTCCCAGACGATATCCCACATCCTGAGAAGAGCGGGTATTTCACCGCGTTGAACATAAACAAACGATCAGTTTGTGCTGAGTTAGTCCCAGGAGATCGCTTGGAGGAACTCCTCGCCTGGGCACACATACTCATCCACGGTCTGGCACAACGCGAGGCACGAGCGCTGGGTGTGGATGCTGCCTCGTTGAACAAGCAGCGCCCTGATCTGGTCACCCTGTCGATTACTCCGTTTGGCACCACGGGTCCCTATGCTGACTACGCGGCCACAGAGCTGACGCTCACCAACGCAGGCGGTTGGGCAAACTTATGCCCCGCCACCCATGCCGACCCGGAACTGCCGCCGCTGAAAGTAGCGGGGGAACAGTGCGCATTGATGTCCGGCATCGCAGGTGCCACCGCTGCGTTGGCAACCTGGTTTGATACCTCGCAAGCCTCATCTCCAGACCAGGGTGAATTCATCGACTTTTCAATGCAGAGCTATGTTGCCTCTGTATTGGAAACCGGCATCCCGACGTACAGCTATAAAGAAGAGGTGGGTGCCCGCTACCACCCCCGCGGTTTGATACCGTGGCGAATCTTTCAAGCTAAAGACGCGCCGGTTTTTATTGTCTGCGTGGAACAGGACCAGTGGGAACGCTTGGTCGAGTTTATGGGCAATCCCGACTGGGCTTCGCTCGAGACCTTTGTCGACCAGCCTGCAAGAGCGGAGAACCAGGATCTGGTGCACATGTTTGTGCAGGAGTTTGTGGGTGAATGGGAAGCGGAGGCGCTTTACCACGCCGCCCAGAAACACCGCATCTGCGTTGCGCCCGTGATGGACATGGCTCAGTTTGCAGCCAACGATCACCTGCACGCCCGTGAGCTCTTCACCACGGTCACTCAACCGGAAGCAGGCGACCTCACCCTCATGGGATCAAGCCCCATTGGCATCAACGGGCGCCTGCCTGTTCGTCTCCCTGCGCCGAGATTGGGTGAACATACAAACGATACCTATCCACCCTTACCGACAGGTGAAGTAGCGCCTCGCGCACCCGTAAAACCTTTGTGCGGTGTACGTGTACTTGACCTCACCTGGGCCTGGGCGGGCCCCTTCTGTTCATTAAATCTTGCACATCTCGGCGCCGAGGTGATTCGTGTTGAATCTGAAATGCGAGCAGATCTCTACCGCCGCCTGCCGGTTTATCCCGTCGGTGTTGAGGAGGGCCTGAATAAATCAGGCATGTTCAATCAATGGAACCAGGGTAAGTCGAGCGTAACGATCAACCTTGGGACCGATGACGGCATCGACCTTGTCAAACAGCTGGTGGCACACGCTGATGTGGTGGTACAGAACTTCGCCACCGGCGTATTGGAGCGTATGGGGATCGGCTATGAGGTCCTTAAGGAAATCAACCCGCGCATCATCCTTGCCAGTGTTTCCGGTTATGGCCAGTTCGGGCCCTATGCCGAGTACATGGGCTATGGTCCTGCCATCCCGCCCCTCACAGGTTTGTCAGCCGCAACCGGCTACATTGGCGGGGAAGCTGAAGAACTCGGCCTTTCAATGCCAGACCCGACTGCCGGTATCACCGCGGCGTACGCGGTAATGGGGGCGTTGCTGCGCCGCGAAGAAACCGGGTGCGGCGATCATCTGGACATTTCCTTGTGGGAGGCAACTGCGGTGCTCAATGCTGAGGCGTGGATGGGCTATGCCATGAACGGCACCCTCCCCGAACGCATGGGCAACCGAGATCGAAACATGGCGCCTCACGGGGTATATCGATGTGAGGGAGACGATGCCTGGATTTCCATCGCGGCCGTCGACGATGAGCATTGGGCCGCACTTGCTCAACTAATTGATCCAGACCTGGTTGCCGACACCCGTTTTGCAGATCTCACCTCACGCAAAATCAACGAAGACGCTTTGGACGCTATCCTCGCGGAATGGACCAAAGACAAAGAGCGCTGGGCGTTAACCGAGTTACTGCAAGCAAAAGACATCGCTGCGATGCCCACCTGTTCAACCCGGGACGTTGTGGAAGACCCACACTTGAACGCGCGAGGTTTCATCGAGCGCCTGGAACATCCGGAAGTGGGTGCCAGAGCACACGCGGGCATTCCCTGGCGCCTGCATCATCGCCCCAACGGCGTGGCTGCCTCCGCACCCTGCCTCGACGCGGATACCGATACCTGCCTCAAAGAGATACTGGGATTGCGTGATGATCAAATCGCACGCCTCCGCGCAGATGGGATCATCGGTGTCTAAGCAGTAGACTTCATCCACAAGGTTTAAGGAGTAACGATGAGCGGACCCCTCACCGGTTTTAAGATTCTCGACATGTCACGCGTGCTGGCAGGACCTGCTGCAACCGTGCTACTCGCAGACCAGGGCGCAGATGTCATCAAGGTTGAACCCCTGAAGGGGGACGTGGTGCGTGCCATGGGTGGCGGCGGTGTGACCCCCGGCTTTGTCACCTCCAACAGAGGCAAACGCTCCATCGCGCTGGACCTCAAATCTGCTGCAGGTATCGATGTGGTAAAGCGCCTCGCCAAAGACGCCGATGTTTTTGTACAGAACTTTCGCCCCGGTGCGATCGACGGCATGGGCTTGGGTGAACCGGTCATCCGCGAGATCAACCCCAAGATTATCTATGTATCCATGAGCGGCTTCGGTGAGTCTGGTCCTTACGCGCACAAGCGCGTTTACGATCCTGTGATACAAGCCCTTTCGGGACTTGCAGACCTACAAGCCACAGACGAGCACGACCGCCCACGCATGGTCCGTACCGTCATTCCAGACAAAACCACGGGCATCACCACCGCGCAGGCCATCACCGCCGCTCTCCTCTCCCGCGAACGCACGGGCGAAGGCGAACACATTCGCGTGGCCATGCTGGATGTGATGGTGGCCTACCTATGGCAGGAAGGTCTGGCTGGTCTCACCATGGTCGGCAACGAGGACAAAGTAAAACGAGGCCAGCGCTCAAAGGATCTCATTTATGAAACTGCCGACGGTTACATCACCGCAGGTGCGGTTTCCGATGCCGAATGGAAAGGCATGTGCAAAGCCCTGGACAGGGAGGAATGGCTCACAGACGAACGCTTTGCCACGCCGCAAGCGCGCAGCATGAATGTTAAGACACGACTGGAAATGACCGCGGAAGTGTTGCGCACCAACACATCCGAGTACTGGCTACAGCGTCTGGATGAATGTGAAGTCCCGAGCGCGCCGGTGCTCAGTCGACCAGAGGTCATCACACAAGAACAGGTACAGGTGAACGAAACGGTAACCGAATACGATCACCCTGGGCTGGGTCGAATTCGCCAGCCCAGACCCGCAGCGCGGTTTGAAGGCACCCCCGTAAATACCCAGCAACTCGCCGCCGCGCTGGGGGAGCACGGCCGCGAGATTCTGGGAGAAGCGGGCTACAGTGAGGAGGAGATCGCCGCGCTTCTATCGGCAGGGGTTATGAATGAACCTGGCGGTTAACGCTTGAGAAAAGCACCCGCGAGCTTGCCGAAAACACCGAGCTTCTTGCCCGCAAACTGTTCTATCGCGGGGGCGATGAGCTGCAACCCCTGTGATACCAGGGTTTCCGAAAGTCCCATATTGCTCGCAATCTGACCGGCATCTACTTTCTGCAGGAAGCTCGACGCGTCTAGTGAAGTAAGGATGTCGCTCAGATCTAAACCATCGTCACCAGCCACTTGCTGACCAACTTCATTGGCAAAATCATCCACTTTGTCACCCTGAAGTCCAATAGAGCTCAAGCCTTCCAACAGGCCCGGAGTGTCTCCTAACAGCTTTGCTATGTTCATGTGATCCCTCTTTCTCGTTGTTATCGTTGTTGTTTATTTTTTCGACGGAACCATATTAGCGACCCTGAAGAAGCGCCGTGCAAAATGGATGTTAAATCAGCCCCACTTGCGAGACGCCGCTCAAACCGCTCCGTAGACTGCGCTCCAAAATATAAGAACATTCGGAGACACACATGCCAGTCATCAAGAGTTGGCAGAAGAAAGGGATAAGCATCGTCGCAGCTGGGGTAGCGGTGATGGTCGTAGGCGCTAACTTCCAGGGAGTAGAAGCGGAGCCGCGCAAAAGTGCGTTTGCTAAAACACCTGTGCAGTACTCAAAGCACTTTCGTGGGAATGGCGCTGTCTACGGTGCTATCGTCAACCAGCGTAGCGACGTTGTACTCAGGGGTAAAGGTCGCGTCACAGCCATCCTCGCCGACGACACCGAGGGGGCGCGCCATCAGAAGTTCATTCTGGCGCTGGGTCAGGGTAAGTCGGTACTTGTGGCCCATAACATCGACCTCGCCCCACGCGTAGAGAACCTCGCCGAGGGAGATTCCGTTTCCTTTGCGGGCGAGTATGAGTGGAACGAACAAGGCGGCGTCGTACATTGGACGCATGAGGATCCCGAGGGCGAACACCCCAATGGGTACCTGCGACACAAGGGTAAAACCTACGAATAGGTGGGACTCACAGACACAGAAGCGGGTGATGCGCTTAACATAAAACCGGATTAGTATTGCAGTCATAGTCAGGTCAGGGAGGACAAGACATGGCAGAAATTCGATACGTTTCATCCACCGAGGCGTACTTCGCCTCTGCGCCCGGCAATCCAGTCACCCACCACCAAAGCGACAGCAAACTCCTGCTGGGCAAGCGGGTAGTGATTGACCCGCAGCAGGCAGTGAATGGCTGGGTACCCGCAGACACGGTCCCCGACGAAGATGGGGACTTCAAATCCGGGTTTATCCAGCTTGCCCACATCTCACAAACCGAACTTCTGAAAGTCTTCTACACCGACGTGGGCCAGGGCGATGCCACCTTGATCGCTGCTGAAGGTGCACTCGTGATCATCGACGGCGGGCCAAGCCGCGGGTTTTACGACGAACTGAAAGCACGTCTGGCCGGTCTACGCCGAGCAGATGCTGCACTGGGCATTCCGCCGCGCGCTCAACTCCACATCAACGCGGTCATCATCAGCCACTTCGACAAGGACCACTATTTCGGACTGAAACGAGTGATCGAAGACCCGGAGTTTACGTTCGGGACCATCTACCACAACGGTCTACCCCGCTATGGCGCCAGCGCGAACATGGATCTCGATCTGGGGGATGTCACCGACCATCAGGATGGTACACGATCGATCAGCACCGACCTGCGCAATTCCGCTACAGCGCAAAACATGATCGACAATAACCTGCTGCGCTCAGCTTCAGGCGGCCACAACTTATTCAGCCAGTTCATGACCACCCTGATTCAGGCAGAAGCGCAAAACCGCGTCGGATCAGTTCGAAGACTTTTTGTGAGAGACGCAAACGCGCCAACAGAAATTCTGCCAGACACCGGCCCCGATATGCGTTTCGAAGTATTGGGGCCTGTCACCACCAGAACGACAGGTGCTGTCCGGCTGCCGGTGTTCCCCGATCCGCACGATGTCACGGCAACTAACCCAAATCCCGCAGGCAGTTCATCGCATACCATCAATGGCAACAGCATTGTGGTGCGCCTCGTATATGGCAACGCATCGTTTCTTTTTGGAGGCGACCTGAACCAACCCGCGCAGAAGTACCTGGACACCAAACATGGCGGGCTGACTAAGTTCACCTCCGACGTCAACAAAGCGTGCCATCACGGGTCTTCGGATTTTGATTTGAACTATATGAAGGAGGTAAATCCTGCGGCAACCGTGTTTTCATCTGGAGACAACGGTTCGCACGACCACCCCCTTCCCGATGCCATGGGCACAGCCGCAAAACACGGCCGAGGCGACTTTCCGCTGATCTTCTCAACAGAGCTCATCCGCGACACCAGCTCATCCGGTCGCATCATGTTTGGCCACATAAACGCTCGCTCCAACGGTACAGACATTGTCATGGCACAGAAGCGGGAGCGAGGCGGATGGATACCGTTTGCTGTGCCTTACCCGGGTCCGTTTGGCGGGCACTAGTATCCGGTCGCTGGCCTTTTACAAGATACTTATCTGCGTTCTCATTCGCCTGCGCACAAAAACCGCTGCGTGAACCAGCAAAATCGGATCGTTTTAAAAAACCCACAAATGGCTTTGTCACCTAAGCCGCCACGAGCCCACGGCAATCTAACAATTACAGTGGTACCCGAGATAAGCGAGAGCGTGGATGGTTTAGGAGTTCGAAGTATTGGGAGTTAGCTCCGCGTTTCGTCGTGACTAAGTCTGTTAGGGTTCTAAAGGGCCAGCTTCAAAGGCCTCTTGTTCGAAATCACGAAGCGCCTTTTCCGCCTCCAAGAGTTCCAGCTCTCCCTGGGAGAGAGTAGTTTCCTGGGATGTCTGATCGATTTTCAACTGGATTACTTGAGAGACACCATCAGCCAGAGCTTGAATCACTCTAAAGGGCAGACTTGCGATCTCTGCCAGCTCGCTCGAGCGAGTTTGAGTGGCGTCTATCAGTACGCCATCGCTAAAGGTGGCGTCCAGGTCTGTCTCGCCAAACAAGCCTACCGACACAGGCAATACCTCTGTCGGTGAGTGGTTGGGGACGTTGATGGAGATTATTTCTGCGAGGTTAGCGGCGGTACAATCAGCACCCTTACAGATTTTAAGATCAAGTGGTATCTCGCGTCTGTATGCGATACCGTTTTTTGAAGTAAGCAAGCCTCGCGCCTTTGCGTCGAAGCCGGTCAAGACAGGCTCGATTGTGTAAGTCGCACTTGCTCTTGAAGAGATCGTATCCGTAAACCGCGTCCAAGCTTCTTGGTCAATCGGGTCCAAGACGTGGCTGATTTTGCTGATGGTACACCCCGCCCCTGCGGCGGGAACGATGGCGCGCGCACCTGTGGCAGCACCGATGCTGCGTGCAAGTTCAACGATTATGGTCGCCGTTTCATCGGTCGCTTTGGCATCTACATTCGTGAGCAAACCTGATGCCGTTGTAACAATCTTGGCAGTTTCGCTACGAGAAACGGCGTGTTCGGCGTTTAACGCGTAGCGTTGGCCAGTATCAGCGACGGCTGCCATAGGCGTAATCGAAATGTGTTCATAACATTGATTTGGACCAGAGTTTTGTGCAAACAGGAACGCCTGTTGGGCGGCAGTTAATGCTTTGTTAGCCCGCGTCAAGGCGCCTCCAGCGGCCACCAAGTCGACGGCTTTCTGGCTACGCGCAACCAACAGGTCTTTGAGTTCTTTGTCCTTGGTCGTGAGCCCCCCCGACGTGAGAGCAGTAATACGAGCGCTGAGTGCCTCATTTTCGCCAGTCAGCGTTCTGAAGTTAAGCGCTGCGGCGGCTTGTGCTTGCTGGGCTTGTCCTAGATTTTGTAATGCAACCGCAGGCGAGGCTGCTTTGTTACGTTCGAAAACAGCGCGTACCTGTTTCATCGGCAGGTAGTAAACAATACCCGATCCTGCAACCTGGGGGTTAATACTACTCGATTCTATCCAGGCGCATCCGCTCAGCGTAATTGTGAGCCCAAGTGAAAGAACTATAAGTAGCTGTTTAGGTGCAGACATCCCTGTTTCCTTTTTCATTGGCTTATTTTCTTCAAGCGTTCTGTATTACTGTCATGACGGGCGAATTTCTCGCACTAGGAAATCGTTAACAAAAAGCGCACAGTGGAAGGACAGTGACAAGACTACAAAAGGCGTCCGTCAGACGCAATCGAACGGGGTCGCACGTAGCGAGGAGACAACTAATGCAACGATTTCCAGTTATCAGATCCATCTTGATCCTCTTCTCTTTGTTCACGACAGATGCTCGCGCAGCCGACAGCCCTCAAATGTGGGAAGAAATTGAAGCGACCACTTTGGAGAAAGAGCTTGACGGACTAGAGGCTGGGGCACGCGGCACTGGGCGACCAACACACTACCGAGAGTTTCGACTGAATTTGGAAGTTCTTGACTCGGTTTTGCATGAAACAACGGCCGCGAGGCTCGACTTTACTGCAGAGGCAAGGGCGGTGATGCCGATACCGATGCCAGACGGCAGCACACTCCAGTTTGTTCTCCAAGAAACGGCGGTAATGTCGCCAGAACTTGCAGCTAGATATCCAGATCATAAGACGTATCGAGGGTTTAACCCGAAAAACCCAATAGAAACACTATCCATGGAGCTTGCACCCAACGGTCTATCGGCGCGCGTTACAACCGACACTGCTGTTGTCCTCATCAACCCCACGGAAACAGCACCGGATTACTTAACCACCTCAGATCGCTATATCAGTTACGAACGTCACGCTGCCCCTGTGACAAGAGAGCGCATGCGTTGTCACACCGCCAGCAGACCATCCAGAGCAGGCCGCCGTGCACCAATTCCCTCCACCGCCTGGGGACACAGTTTGCGGACCTACCGTTTGGCGGTTGCGGCGACAGGCGAATACGTACAGGCCGTGGGCGGAACCAGCGCGATGGCAATGGCCGCCATAAATCGTACGGTTAACCGCGTCAATCAGATCTACCGCCGGGATTTTGCAGTGCAACTGCAACTGGTGGCGAACAACGATCGATTGATTCACCTCGACCCTGCGACTGACCCCTTCACCAACCTGAATACATCCATGCTAGTAGTTGAGTCTCAAGCTCATATTGACGCGGAGATTGGCGATGCCAATTACGACATCGGACATGTGTTCAGCAGCAACGACGGGGGGGAAGCAGGCCTTGGGGTGGTCGGCATAACAGGGTACAAAGCCATGGGTGCTACCGGTTCTGCTACCCCTACAGGTGACGAATACGATGTGGATTATGTGGCGCATGAAATAGGACACCAGTTCGGTGCCAACCATACCTATAATGGCATACTCAGTGGTTGTTCCGCCAGCGAACACAACCCCACCACCGCCTTCGAACCCGGCAGTGGCAGCACTATACTCGGTTACGCCGGACTGTGTGCTGCCGATGATCTGCAACCTCACAGCGACCCCTATTTTCACTCGGGCACCCTACACGAAATAACCTCGTACATAAGCTCCGCTCCGCGTGCGCATACCGTTGATCCGAGTGGAAATTCTATCCCTCTCGTTGATGCTGGGGTTGATCAAACGATTCCTTCACGCACGCCCTTCGAACTACAGGCGATGGCAAGCGACGCAGATGGCGCAGCAACAGAGCTCACATATACCTGGGAGCAATTTGATTTAGGCCAACAGCAGTCACTGACCGATCCCGACGATGGTGCGAGCCCGCTGTTCCGCTCTCAACGACCAAGTCGGGCTTCGACCCGCAGCTTTCCAGCAGTGCAAACCCTTTTGACTGGCTTGCCATCGGACCAGGAAAAACTGCCGTCACGCAGGCGGGAAAGTCTGTATCGGGTCACCGTGCGAGACAACGCAGCCACCAGCGGCGCGGTCACTACCGATGATAAACGCATTACAGTTCACGCTGACAGCGGTCCGTTTCAAGTGACCAAACCGATAGCCGGAGACGCCATCGGCGGGATCACACTTGTCACCTGGGATGTGAATAACACGAACGTCGCGCCTGTCGCTGCAACGCATGTGAGCATTCTCGCATCACTGGACGGTGGCCGCACCTTTACCGAGAAATTGGCCGAAGCGACCCCCAATGATGGTGCTGCACTGGTGTCTCTGCCAGATGAAAGTGGTCGCGTGATCGTGAAAGTACGGGCCATCGACAACGTCTTTTATGCGCTTTCACCTGAGGTGCGTTTGTTTAAGGCGCGGGCAAGTGTCGTCCTATCTCGGCACGCGGAAAAAGGCAGTGGAAATAATCCAGACCTAACTCCTCGTGGCCACCGCCGCGCAGCAGCGCTCGCCAGACTCCTCGACGACCTGCAACTGGACAAAGTCACCTCGACATCGCTCAAACGCACACGGCAGACCGCTGCTCCCACCGCACAGAAACAGCAACTGACTTTGGATCAATACGACAGCGAGTCAACATTGGTAAGCTCTATTCAAAACACACGTCAGCCGCAACGGTACCTGGTAGTCGGACATTCCAACACCGTCCCTGGTATCGCTCGGGCGCTTGGGGTCAATTGGGTTGATCCAGACCCACTCGATAGTTTCGACCGCTTGTTCTTAATTAATCTGGGAGAAAACTCAATCGCGATAACCCGTCTGCAGTTCAGCGGTGACCAGGCCAACAAATTGAGTGAGGTCGAGTAGTTGATGTTTCCCGCGATCTTGCGACTCCTGTTCAACCAATCCGGCTACTGCTAGATTCTTTTCACAACCAGGTATAGCATAACGCTGGTGCACAAATAGGGAGCAACCATGACACTGGAAGTTGTGATTAATGGCTCGATTGACCCGTCGGCCCACTATTTCACGTTCGCACCCTCGCCGTGCAGGATTCGTTGGACAAGTTCGGCACCATCTCACGTCACCCTTTCTAGCCGCCCCGCCGTTACGGATGGTGGGCGACTTGTGTTCTTTACCGACCCAGCCATGCCTTCCGTGGAGACACTTGAGCTAGATCAAATCCAGGTTAACGAATGGCAAGAATTCTGGGTGGGCGGGCACGTTGACCATCCGAGCAAACAGGATAAAGACTGTCTATTGGTAATAGACGATGAAGTCGACGAATCTACTGTAGAAGTGATGGTGAGGGTCCGAAAGAACGCCAACAACCTCACTAACGATGAACGGGATAGATTCCTCGATGCGCTGCAAGCTGTTAACAACGGTGGCCAAGGAGCCTATCAGGATCTTCGTTCGATGCACGTCAACCAAGCTACTTTAGAGGAGCATGGCGGCCCGCAGTTTTTGCCTTGGCACCGATCCTTCTTACTTGACCTTGAACGCTTGATGCAGGCAGAAGACCCTTCGGTCGCATTGCACTATTGGCGTTTTGACGAACCCGCACCGAACGTCTTCACCCCGGATTTTATGGGCCAAACTCAAGTTGTGACGGAGGGCGATCCTGGCCAACCGGTTGTGTTTACAGCAGGACATCCCTTCGGCGGATGGATCACGGATTTAGATTTAGGGATCATACGCAGCGCATACTTCGATACCCAGTCACAGGCCGCCCAGGGCTTGCCCAATCTACCACCAGCTCAAGGTGGGCCTTTTTTGCTCATCGATGAGGCAGGTACGCTGGCGCTCGGCGATGCGTATCGCGACTTCAGGAGCATGGAGGGCACTCCCCACGGTGCTGCACACGTCAGCTTTGGCGGGTCGATCGGGTCTATCCCCACCGCAGTAAAAGACCCTTTGTTTTTTATGTTGCACAGCAATGTAGATCGACTTTGGGCATTGTGGCAGTGGATGGAGAATCGGTTTGATACACCGAACACAGACACCTACATTGAGGGCACTCGAGACGGCAGACGCCTGGCCGATACATTATGGCCCTGGAACAACGTGACCGGCACGCTAACGCCTGGCAATCCAAGACCACCGTTTGCACCGCGTGGCGGGACTGGGCTACAGCCATCACCGGTGGTTGCAGCACCCGGGGCACAGCCCGTTCTGAGCAGCATGATTGATGCATTTGGCCACATTCAGCCTGACGCAAATCTCGGCTTTGGCTATGACGACGTGCCTTTTGAAAACGCCGGAGGACAATTGCCATGAGTGATTATCACGACAAATTGAAAGCCAAGCGCGAAGCATTGTTGGCAGCGCGAGGACAACGTCGTCAGGGGGCAACGCCCTCTGCCTCACCTAAGTCCATCGAAGATGCAATAGCCGACCTGAACCAAGCCGATGCCCGAGAATTGATCAGCTTGATCGCTTGGATAAGAGCACGGGCAATTAGTGATGCTGACTTTGGACAATGGCGCGGTAGTTTCACCGATGCCTTACGCAACATCCTCATGCAGGGCGACGCAGAGGTCGCGTCAGCTGCTGCAGAGACCCTCATCAATCATGAGGATGAAGAAACTCAGCAGCTGTTGATAGATGGACTCGGAAAAGATGGACCACCTAATGTTCCTGCAGCGATTGCGTTGCGACTTCTGAGCCAAAATCCTCACGCAGCGGCACGAAATGCGGCATTAACGTATGTCGATTCAACGCACCCTGAATCCGAGCGACTCGAAGCGCTGCGAGTTCTTGCGAGTGACAACAAATCAGTTCAATTGTTTGCTAACTTGCTTGCGGATGAAACGGAGTCTGAAGCTATTCGTTCACTCGCAGCCACGGCGCTGCTCAGATTGGATCCGATCGCACTACAAAACTACAGCGATGTGACTTCTGGTCGAAGAGAGCACCGGGAAAGCGAATCCAATCTAAACCGCCACGTGCAGGCCCTTTTGCGCGCCAAGCAAGATTGAGGCGTCTTGTGAGCGGCTGCTGCGGTGCCAATTCGACGAGTTGCGACTCGACTGTGGATGCCGCAGCACTGCCAGATCAGCCAGTTGATGAAGCTGAATATCAAACCCTGCTTGCCTGTTTGCGCGAAGACAACCAGGTGTACGACGGACTTAGTACTTGGTCCGTTGCCCAAAAACGTCAGCAAATACTGTTGGATCTCTCTGCCCGAGGTCTCTGCCCGAACACCTTTGAAGATCAGTTGGCCATCTATCTGCTGGAGGAGCTAGACTTTGCCCATCAGGCACAGCTCACTGCAGCGGCAGCATTTTGTATGCGCAAGACCCTGGTACCAAGTGCGGCATACGCTTCCTCACTCGTAAGGGCATTTTTCAGCGTCCATTCCATCGACCGCAGCATCGTGCTGCCACTGCACGACAATTCTGCCACTTTGACCAAGTCATCCGCATCAGCTGAACTGCTGCGTACGCTCACATGGTTGGGCAACCACGCCGTCGGGGTGCACCAAGAATTGTTGACAGCGCGTGACACGATATCTCCTGCCCTCATGACACTCTACGAGGACGCGCTACGCGCCACGAAACAATGCTGTAGTTCGCAGCCGCCAACACACCAGCAGAAATGGACGGCGTCTGGGTCAGACAATGCCCAGCTGCCAGATCTGCAGGTTGAGGATCAAAACGGGGAAACGTTTTCGCTGGCGGAATATCTGATTGGGCAGCACCTGACCATACTCGTGTTTTTCTATACCCGCTGTGAAAACCGTCTGAAGTGTCCGGTGACCATTACAAAGCTCGGCGAGCTGCAACGGCAGGTACTGGCAGCCGGAATGGAAACGCATATTCGCACTGCAGCAATCACCTACGACCCTGACTTTGATGTGCCGAGCAGACTTGATCGTTATCGACGTACCTGGGGTGCAGAACAAGGACCTGGGTTTCGTATGTTGCGTGTACTGGATGGCGGCATGCCCACGCTTCGAACATTTTTGGATCTCAATGTTGGATATGGGCTGGAGACCGTAAGCCGACACGCAGTAGAGCTCTATATTGTTGGCACCAATGGAATACCGTTGACTGCATTGGTACGCCAGGATTGGACCGCAGATGAAGTTCTTGAGCAAACCGCCAATCTATTGGAACCGGTATCGCAGGCAAATTCGTGAACGTGACTGACGGGAAATCGCCCCTATCGTTTCTTTTGTGTGCCTGCACTACGCTAATTTTGCTTTTGCTGGTCCTGGTTCCTCCGGCACACGCTGACGAAGTCAAAGTTGGGCGTTATACCATTCCCGACGCGAACATTCAGGCTGACTACGCTGACGGCAATTTTGCCGGTGTACTAGTTGTGGTAGAGCAGCTGCTGACAGATAAACCAAAGACTGGCCTGGCAGTTAAGGTAGTGCAGTCGGAGACACAACGTCGCCTGAATGTCACCAAGATTGAGCAACTGTACACGAACGAAGTCCAACGCCTGTGGGCGGTACATTTCAATATCACCCCGCTGGGAGAAGAAAACTCGGTGACACGACCTGTTCTGCTCTCATCTCAGGATTCCCCTCCGGAACTTGCAACTATCACTACCTCAATACCGGCCAAGGTAGCTGCCGGTTGGACCTTTGAATCATCTGCGACACATTGGTATCCGGATAACTCTGCACGCATCTCGTTTACGGTGACTGCTGGTCCCCAGGATCTTGAGCCGGTTCGCTTAGTTGGTTCTACGTTGATTCGAGACGACAAGTCAGCCGTGCTTACACCAGATCAGTTCTCACTAGCAGCAGCGAGCGGAACTGACATGGGCGTGCCCGCACACCAACACAAAACGATCTATCTTTCCGTACCCAAGGATGACTTTTACGGAAAATTTGATGGCCAGCTTACCTTTGCAGCAGGTTCGGAAGGCGAGATCAAGAAGTGGGCCCTTACCCTGGAAAAGCGCGCACCAAACGGTGTCTTAATAGGTCTGGCTGCGATCCTGGTGGGGCTACTAGTTGTGTACTTGGTGCAACATTTGATCCCTGCGTCAATTTCGAGCAAGCAGGCGAAAAAAGCCCAACTACGAGTTGTAGCGACAGCTCAACAACTCAGATCCGACATTGACAATGTAACCGCTGCAACAGGTATTTCCTTGCCGATGTGCAGTTCTCGTCTCAACACTGTTGACCGCATGCTAGATGAAGCTAGTAATTTATTACCGAACGCGGTCAGCAGTGGTGACGCAGCAGAACTCGCGAAAGTCTTGAAGAGTGCTTCAACACAGCTGGCCGTCATACGTCACATACACGACTTTGGACTGCTTTGGGCGATTGCGGTCGACGCAAAAGATCGCGTACCGCAACTTGACCAGCTTGCCCTCAACGATCAGGCGGAGGTTGAGAAAGCCGTGGCGCACATGCGAACACAGACACCTCAACAGGCAAGAACGGCTGCAGGTGCCACCGTCGCAGTACAGCAGCTGGAAGCATTGGAAGTAGAGCTTGGGGTTTTGAAATTGACTCAGGTTCTTTTCTGGCTGGGCATATCGGCGCTGTCTGGTTGGGCTGTATTGATCGCGCGGGACCCGAGTTTTGGTGGGGCATTCGACTACCTAATGTGCTTCTTGTGGGCTTTTGGTCTACCCTTTGCCGGAAACAATCTTGATAAGTTAAACCCTACCGCTATCGCGAAGGCGGTCAAATTCGATATTCCCGTAGCGCCTGCGGTAGCTACCCCAACACCCGCGGGCGCAAAACCACCCAAGTCAAAAACGGATGAGCCAGAGGATCCACCTGCAGCGACACCAAGGCCACCAGCACCTGAGGGATAGATTTGCGCGTAACTGCCGTTAACGATACGCTGACAACAGACGTATTGGTCATGGCAGCCAATGCCAGGGAAGGGAATGCTAACGAAAGCGGAAAAAGATCTGGTTATCGAGTATCTCGGGCCACTGATAGCCGTGTCTCCTCGCGCGATGCTCCTGGGAATCTTGGCCAATGATCAGCTGGCAATACAGTTGCGTACCAATCTTGAAAACGCTGGAGCATACGCCGAGCATGGTGTGGAACTGGCAATGCGGGGGGGTGCTCAACCGGTTCTTAAGGTTCTGAACTTTCTTATCGACAAAGGCAAACCAATCGATCCGAGCCTGGTGCAACGCATTAAACACGCCCTAGAGCACCCAGAGCTAAACGAAGACGAGCCCATTGCAGCCCTGGTACTGGAGAATCGTCTGCCGTTTGTAGATCGAGATGCGCTACGGGTGCACTTGCGTGAACTGGCTTCCGCGTCAGCCGCACGTCCCATACTCATGATCGGCGGTACCCAGGGTTCGGGTCGCAGCTACGCTGCCCACCTGGTCGAGCACTACTGCCTGAGTGAAAGTGACAAACTAGCTTGTGTTTATCCGGAAAAGCCTGAGGCTTTGGGGCAACTTACGCCGGTGAAAATGGCGTTAGATCTAGTTACTCAACTGGGCGGCAAAACGAGCGATGTACCCCAACGCACAAGCAATGAAGAGCATTGGTTTGATGAGTTGGCGAGTTGGGTGGTGAGAAACGCCAACAACGTGGACGAAAATCTGCCGAACATCGGTAGTGTCTGGATTGTGCTGGACGGCTTCCACGAGGACAACGTTCCCGAGGAAACCAAGAGCTTTGCCTTAAGTCTGGCGCAGAAATTCAGTGTGGGTGCAGCGGCGGTCAAGCACCGACTGATTTTCAGTGACGTGACGGATGATCTGGAACGTATACTCCCGAACAAGGTAAGGAAGACCATCAACGAACCGGTTACACGGGATCATGTACGCCGCACCGTTTCTACCATTATCGCGGCAAACGATGACGGTGCCGAGGACCTGCAACTACGCATCGATGGGGCCACCGATCTCGTCATGAAGAACATGCCTGACCCGGTGACCGATCTGACACACATCGGCCGACGATTGACGGCCTTGGTGAGGAAACAACTCAATGCCGGAACTATCTGATCAAAGTAAGGCGTTCCTATCTGATTTAGCGGACCTGTTCAACGAAGTAGACACAGGTGTTAACTCCGCCATGCCCACAGCCGAGCTGCCGCTGGTGGGCGCATTACTCGACGTGTTCGATCCGCATCAGCTACTCGAGGAAACACAAACGAGTGAGCAGCTCCTGCCAACGTTGGTAGCTCAGTCGCACATTGCCCCAGGCTACTCCAGCAGTCGCTTGCGTAGCATCGATGATCCGCGCCGATTCGAAATGCTTAAACGCCTTGGGACCAAAGAGGCAGCGCTAGATGAGCTGGCCCGCCATCCTGATCGAATTAGAACGCCCACCCAAATCCTGTTCGAAAATCTGTTAGAAGGAGAGCTACCCGACCTCAGTCGCTTGAAACACGGGGAGCTGCGGCAGCTGCAAATGGTCAATGGGTGGGTCGGCGAGATCGCGGAAACCGCTATCCCGAACGAAACCTTAGAACGCGCGCTTGGCGTAGCCGCTTCCATTCGCCCTTTTGAGCATCTGTTGAGCGAGAGTTTTCTAGGGCGCGAAGACGAAATCGAGGAACTCAGTGAGTTTGTGGGTATACGCAACCCCAGTCTTGTCTCGAGCATCGGTGATATGTTCTTTTCTTCGCCCGTCCGACTGCTTGTCATTGAAGGCGTCGGCGGAGTGGGGAAAACCGCACTATTGGGGCATTTTTTGCACGAATATCACAGCGATGCTGATGGACCACTGTTTCCATTTGCCTACCTCGCATGTGACGATCCCCGCAACGACATTCGCACACCCCAAAGGCTGCTCTTACGCGCGGTGAGACAACTGGAGGGGCTGGTGAACGCATCAGGCGGCGATCACGGTGCGTTCAAAAAAAGTGTCGAGACCTTCAACAACGTTGCATCAGACTACGGAACCCAGCTGCAGCGTTTGAGTCGACGCAGCGTCATCACCAGCCAGACCGAGGAAGCCGACCATGGATATCGCATGGACGAATCTCGCAAGCAAATCATGGAGCTTGCCCGCGCATTTGCACATTTGTGCGAAGCCGCTAGTGAGGTAATGAGGCGTTCAGGCGGCGGTCACCCACCTGTAGTGCTGTTCATCGACACTTTCGAAGAAGTGCAATTCCATGCTCGAGAACATCTGTTGCCGTTCTGGGCCTTGCTCGACGAACTGTTGCACCGCTCCAAATCAATCCGCATCCTTTTATCAGGTCGCGGACCAATGCCCAACATACCGCTTGACGTACGGTCAGACAAAATTACCCTGCTCGACCTGGAGCCACCGGTCGCTGTCAAAATCCTAGGTGAAGGAATTGAGTTAGAAGAATCGGTGTTGTATCGAATAGTCGATCAGATAGGTGGCAACCCGCTAAACATCCGTCTGACACGCCGAATCCTGCAGGAGCAAATTGAGCAGGAAGGTTTGGATCGTTCCGGTTTGAAGGGTTTGAAAACGAAACGCATACTGGGGTTTTTTCGTATCGGCGCCGAGTTGATTCGAGGTCGCTTGTACCAACGATTGTTAAACCACATTCACGACCCAGACGTACGCACGCTTGCTCATCCAGGTATGGTGGTACGTCGTGTCACGCCAGACACAATCGAACACATCCTGGCACCTGTCTGCAAAATTTCAGTGGACGCAGTGCGCGCTATAGATCTCTTTGAGGCGCTGAAAGCAGAACACACCCTGGTGCGCGTGGATGTCGATAACTCCTTGCGTTATAGAGAGGACGTGCGGAAACCGGTGTTGAAGCTGTTGACTGCTGAGCAGACAGCTCTGGTCAACGATGCACACAACACAGCATTCGAGTATTACCGAACGCGCGCCCAACAAGATCCTGTCGATGCCGCTGAGGCAATTTACCACGGTCTGCATGTGGTCGAAGACCACAACGGACTTGATGCGTACTGGCATCCTGAAGCCGCCGCCTATCTGGCCAACGCCATTGATGAATTTTCTCCTACGGCCAAAGTTTGGTTAGCAGGACGCATGAGCATAGAAATTGATAGTCAATGGTACGCGGATGCGCAAGATGAGGCATTCGAACGAGCAGCCTTACCACGCGTGCTGTCAGCGCTGCAATACGATGGTCCCAAGGCGGCACTGGCAATCCTAGACGAACATTCCACACGTTCTCCTGAAAGCCCGCTACATGTTCTGGAGGCACGTTGTTACCTCGGTCTGGATGACGCTCACAGTGCGCTGGAGAAAGTTGATAAAGCACTGGCAGAGTTGCCGGTTCAAGCAAATCGTGGCTTTACCGCAGAACTTTTGTGGACGCGTTTTCAGGCACTATCGGCTCTCGACCAATATGCAAGAGATGCGCTCACTGCCGCAATCGAAGCTTGTGATCAGCTGACAAATCCTATTCCGCTGATCCAAACCCTCGCTGTGCAGGCCGGGCCATTCGGTGGGTTGAGCGATGAGCAGGTCGAAATGCTGCGCCAAGCTATGCGACGCCTGACCGAGCAGCAAGCCATGGAAGAAGCAGATGTCGTCCGCGCGGGTTATGCAGCCTTGCCGGAAGATATTGCTCCAAGTGCGGCGGATGCGCTGTTCTACATCGTCTCAAGTGTTGGTGAGATTTTTACAACGCAGGACTTCACACCAGACTCGGTCCACTTTGAGGCATTGACGGAGGACGTTTTGGCCGACACACCGTTGGCAAAATTGACAGCAGAAAGGTTTGGGGGCGGACACTTCACAACCGCTGATCTTCTTACGGTCCTGAGTTCAGCAAGTTCTGTGCTCTTCAATGGTGAAAAGGATCCCGGATACAGGTATGCATTGACAGTGTTTTGGCGCCTGCTACAGATGGAAGACAGAGATCTGATCGGTGCGCAGCTCGCAGGACTTAAGGATTATCAAGCCGCGTGGCGAGTGCAAAGTAGCAAAGAGTACTTGTCCTCGGTGTAACAAGGAGAATCGGCATGGCGTGGCAACAATACCTTGACGACGACATGATCAAGTTCATCATCAAATTGTTGATCGATGACGGCGTGATCGGTTCAATGGCCGACTTGAACTTCCTGTTAGAATCGTTACCCAATCAATATCGGATGGGTCTCGGCGGTGAGAGCTTAGACGACGTTGAAGGGCGTGCCATAACAAAGCTGCGCGAAATCAATGGCGCGTACATGCTTCGCGGTGGCGAGGTACCGCTGGCCTTGATTCTCTCGGCTGCGATCGAGCGTTGTCGTGATGCCGGCCGGAGTATGCAGCTAGAAGAAATTCTGGAGAATGTCGAACAACAGCGGCTCGCTCCACAACAGTTAGCCGTGCCTCCGTCAAGCCCCATCGCTGGACCAACCCTGGCTGTAGCAGCCACACCCATTCCAGCGCCTGCTCAAAAACGGCACGTTGATGGCGCCAGCCACGAATTAGAAAGCACCATCGGCAACCTGGATGAAACCGTATCGATAGAATTTTTGGTCGAGGGTGCGCGCGCTGCCCAATCAGTCTTCAAGCTGATCGTGCCGAGATTTATCGACGGCGAACAGGAGTTCGTAACCGACACCTTGCCCCGACAGGCCACCGGCACCGGGTGGATCATCGCTCCCGGCATTGGGATCACCAATCATCACGTATTCGACGTCCGGCAAACCGCACATGGTGAGCCTCATGCGACTGCCAACGACTTCAATCTGCAGATTCAAAACAGTGTCATTGTGCCCGACTATACTTCGGAAGACGGTAACGATCCGGAAGAAGTAGCGATGGGATCTGATGCCCTCTTAGCTGCAAATGCAGATCTCGATTTTGCGATTTTCAAGCTAACCGGTACGCTGGCAACCCGAACGCCTCTACGGCTGCGTGTGCGGCCGCTGCGCAAAGCGTCGCATACACCGCTGCGCGCCCGCGTCAACGTACTTCAGCATCCCAACGGCAAACCCATGCGTCTGGGGTTTCGAAGTAATTTTGTGGTCGTGGGTAACGGCGACGAACTTGCCTACCTGACGGATACCGCCAAAGGCTCATCCGGATCGCCGGTGCTGGATGACAGCTGGTCTGTAGCCGCCTTGCACTACGGCTCTCAACCCATATCCGATGTTGAAATCGATCTACTCGGCACTCGTATCCGCCGAGAAAATGTCGGCCGGCCGATGCCGAAAATCATGACGTTCCTGGAAGAGCATCACGCGACCCTGCACCAAGAGATACAAGACGCACAGGCCCAACTAACGGCGTAGCTAATCTGACGAGTTTAACCATGCGCGGGCCTGAGGAGGTGGTTCCTTGGTATCACATAGCCAGATGTCTCCAGCGTGGCCAATAGCATTACCATCGAGCGGCGCGTCCGACCCGCTGGCTGTCACGAAATAGAGGTTCTGGCGTTGACTCTCCCACGACCACACTTCTCCACCTCCATCCCGCAGACTATCAACACTGTCAGAACTTTCCGCGTAAACGACGTACGTTTGGTCGTTTGGATTTTCAAGTGCCTGCACCTCGACCGACGAGTCCAACAAGGCAGCCAACAGCAATCCTGACACGGATGGATGTTCGGTGTGAACGACAGTACCGGCACGAGATGCGGGATCGGTGGTGCGTGGAACCGGTATGTCGAGTTGCTCTCGCAAACGCACCTCAGGATCCCACACTGCTTCCGGCGAGTCCCGCAGCACAACCCAAGTGGTACTACCCTCAAACTGTTGGTCGATGGACCTTGTGAGCAGGATTACCGTGTGTTCCGCCAGTTCTTCTTGACGCGAGGCAAGTTCTTCTCGCGTAACCTCCTCTAAGTCCGCGACTTCGCCAAACCAGTCTTCCATTTTGCCGAGCGCTGTCAGCAGCGACGAGTTACCAATGTCTCCCACAGAATCCCAAACGAGCCAAACCGTCAGCGACGGTGGTGTCGACGTGTGCTGCGCAAACACAGGACCCAAGCGCAGCACACTGCCGAGTATGCCTATCCCGCGAAGATTGAAGCCGCCCGGTCCGCGCTGATCGATCAACAACGACGGCGCATCTACCAACAATGTATAGCAGACGCCCGCCATCGCGCTTCTACCAGACGACCGCCGGTTCACCAATGTTGGACTCGAAACTGCGTCCAGCAGCTGTCAAACCTAGCAGACCACGACGAAACATACTGATCTGCGCGACGATACGTTGATTCTGACCTGCGGTTAACGGCTCGGTCATCCACACATCATCGACGTAGTTCATGATGTTATGGATAGGACAATCTTTCCCCAAAGCTACTTCATCAGGGCACAGGTTGTGAGGCTGTCCGGAATCAGATGGTGTGCCGTAATTTGGGCCCGAGTGCGCAGGCGTGTCGTCAACCTGATCACCTAATCCTGTGCAACCGTCTTGAAACGTATGGTACAAACCAAACCAGTGTCCGACTTCGTGAATTGCAGTTTTTCCAAGGCCATATCGAGTATTGCCACCGCCAGGGAGCGTGTCATGGAGCATTACCACCCCGTCCATGATTGGATCACCTTCCATCTGGTAGGGGAATGTCGCCCATCCAAGCAACCCACCCCCAGGTTGCGCAGTGTAAAAGTTCAAGCCCTCCTCTGGCGGTAAAACCTGCAACGCAGTCTTACAATCGCGCTCCCGAGCACTTAAATGTCCCATCCGAAACCATGCTGGATCATCATGTACGACAGGGTCTCCGTGCTGATGAAAAGTGATCCCCGCTGGCGCAAAGTCTTGGTTCAGCAGGGCAATCTGGTCGCTACGCATCTGATCCGTCACTTGCCCAGCGCCACCGTCAGTAATATGGATAAATGCAACTGGAATGTTGATATCTAACGCGGTTTCTGTGAGACGCGCAGTTTGGGTAAAATTGTTTTCCAACTCCATCATGCGACCACGATCTGCTGCACTCATATCGTGGGTCGCACAACGCCGGATTTCTTCAGCTTCATCTGCCATCATGTGCTCCTTGCTCATTCTCTTGGTTTTGTAACTTGACCAGCCATCGGGCGAGATCGCTAGTCAGGAGTATGGTTAAAAAGATAGTGGTTTTCCATAGGACAGGCTGCAGGTTGTTGGACCTGAGGACCTTGGCCTCTTGATTTGTCACATCATGCAACTCCGTTCCTAGCTCCCGCGTTCTTGTTTACCAGCAACATCATTCGATTTCTCCGCATCTCTCAGGACCTTACGTGAATTTTTACCTGTGATTCATGTGTGTATACCTCGCCAACCCCTGTTGCTTGGCCGTAGGGCACTACTTGTACTCGCCGCATTTACCGCCTGGGTGCCTGTGTTTAAGCAGTGACGGTGGTGCGCCAGCACAACTTGTGTGACAGCTTGTTGAACTGGTATTCAAACGGTGTGCATCAGCACCCGGGCTCCACGAGACTAAAGCCAGCGTAAGCGTGGCTGTGATTGTTAATGCGCAAACATTCATTGGATTGTTCCTCGTCGGTTGAAAAAACTCTGTTGGATGGGTCTGTGTTTACAATGTGAAAGGCTTGGAGAGAAATAGACCCACGGATGTGTCCTCGCTTTCGCTGTCCCATGCGAAGCTGATACCCCCCACCAGGCTGTTCTCCTTTGATCCATCGTTCAGGAGATATATCGGAAGTCGCACACCCCATTCGCTGTTCTCAAGGTCGCGTGTGACAACAGCGCTGAGAGCTGTATTTTTCCAGCCGAAGGGCGCACGTTTTCTGAATTCGAGTGACACGTTGTCCCTTCTAATTTCTGTTGGCGCGCCGATGCGAGAGTTTTCGCAGGTGCTGGTTGCGGGTAGAGTTGGGTCTACTGGGTTGCACACTGGTGTTTCGTTTTGTTCCATAAAGGTTCTGACACGGCTGGCGACTAGGCTGGCTGCCCAGTTGGCTTTCTTGCGCGTTACGTAGGCTTTGTAAGATGAAACGCGTTCACGGTCGCTGATTTCGGTGTTCAAGTCGTTGGTTTGGACATATTTGAATGTCTCTCGTCCAACTTCGCCGGATATGCCTGCAAGCCAAAGCCCGTGGTTCTCAATATTGAACGCTTTAGCGAGATCTGGAGAGTTCTCAGGGTAGTAGCCAAGCAGCGCGTCCCGAACGCCTGTTGAGCTGCAGGTAGACCCGCTGATCACCGGGTCTGAGGCAGGGTTTTCTAGTTTGTAAACCCTTGTTTCAAGTGAGTTCTCGCGAATATCTTTTGTGACGTCCTCCAAGTATGTGAGGACTGGAGTGCCATTTCGTGCTGTTAGGTCGACGGTCAGTGTTTCGCAGTTGCAGTCTTTTGTTGCGATGTGACCAGATGGAGTGACTTGGATTTCGTCGAGGCCTTCGAGCAGGGTCTTGCACTGTGCCTTTAACGTGGACCATGCATTTTTGGCGCTGACTTCTTGTGACGTTCTGAGAAGTGGAAAGTTGTACGTTAGATCAAATCCGTACGTTTCATAGTTGCCAGCCGATTCAAGATTACCTAAATCCACGAAGGCGCCAGAATTCTCATCGATGGGTAGGGCGTATTTCAGCGCAAGGTCCATCCGCTCGGAGAGCGCGAATTTAACCCTCAATATAGCAGTCCGGTTGTCCTCACTGCCCTCCACGTAAATCTGGGACGGGGCATCTTGCGCGCCACTCTTTAAATCGCCATTGACCAGGGTTTCAAGATATGCCTCACGTTTTGCGGCCAGATTCTCGACCAGTCTGTCTGTGATGCTGCCTGATTGCGCGTGGAGAGACTGGATTGGTACAAGCGATGTGAATAGCACACACAATGCGAAAAAGTGGGTACGGTTCGAAGTCATGGACATGCTCCGTCTATCTTCAGTGCTTTCTCTCCAATACTTTCTCCCTCTGTTAACTGGCCTGGAATGTCGTTGGGTGTTCCACCGTCTACATGAATGACGAATGTAGAACCTTTGAGCCCTTTTATCTCCCAGTAAATGGTGCATGTGTCATCAACTTCGTAGTTGTTAGAACACGTCCCCACGGGGAGAGAGACTTTGTCGAGTTCAAACTTGGTGCTGGTGATACTACCGCTCGTTGTCCTAACGGAAACTCTCACACACGCCATTGCGGCTCCTAAGCAAAGTACTGTTTCAAACAATAACTGTCATACGTCAGACCAAGATCGCACCAACGTTCGTTTGTTAGGCGATGTGTTTCAGGAGTGGCAGGAAGTCCACTTTTTTGACAAACTATTCGAGGGGGTTTGGAGCTCGGTGAAAGTTGATAGCGAATCTATAGAGATATTCCTGGCCTACGCGGAACAGGACGAGGAGTTTGCTACGCGGCTCGTTGGCGTGTTTGAAGAGCACGGGTGGGTCGTTTATGCCCAGTCTCCTCCGATAACCCCTGAGGAAGAGGATCGCGCGGAGTTTGCGTTTGACGCGGCTGGGTGTGTGCTGATCCTGTGGACTAGCTATTCACGAAGTTCTGAGTGGATCCGTTCAGTCGTTGCTGAGTCCAGCCACAACGATGGACGGCTGGTATCTCTGTCTGTCGGGGATACCAATCCCCCGTTGAAGTTTCGCGGTTCGAACTTTTCGATATCACCCTCCGGTACGTTGACGCAGCTGGAGAAATTGTTTGACAAAATGTCAGACACTCTCGAGGTGGACATCAAGACTCGCGTTGAGGCAGCTTCACTGAACGATTCACTATCAATCCGAGTTGCAAAGCGGGTGATGGAAGAGCTTACAAAAACTGGTGTGCTCCGCGACACCCTCAGCGTGGAAAACGAGACGTTTTATCTCGGTGAATGGATTGCTGATCCATCGGTGAATGGCATTACTGACCCGGATGGCGAGGTTCACAAGTTGCGCCCTAAATCCATGGATGTGCTGAAACAGCTTAACGGGAATATCGACCAGGTTGTTTCCATTGCCGATCTGTTGTCGACTGTTTGGGAAGGTAGAGTGGTTGGCTATGAGACCGTCTATATGAGTATTGCAGAATTACGTCGGGTGTTTGCCTCAAGAGGAGATGGCATGTCTGATTTTGCACCTGAAATCGAAACGATAAAGAAACGCGGCTACGTTCTGCACAAACCTAAAAGACCATGAGGCATTATTTAACTAGATTTTGGGATATGCCGTTGTAGCACTAGTCACCCGTCGATAGGGTACCGCTGGCGTGACTTGGGGGAGTTGCAAATGAGCCGAAAGGAAAAAGGAGTTATAGCTGGAATCGCAGCGATCGTCGGTGCCCTATTTTGGGGTCTGTTTAGTGACGATCGCGACAGGTACGAGTTGTATGTATTGGAAGACGGCGACATTAAGGCGGTGAACTACGATTCCGCGGTTGGCTTTGTCACGGACGACGATCTCCCCGACATCGCGACCACTGCTGGACAAGAGTACTTCAACCGATATCCGACGCCGCTGTTGTTTACCAAACAACAAAAAAACGGTTCGTTTGCCGCATATGAGCCCATTCAGGATTTGTTTCCGGCATTTGGGATACAACTGGTTGATGTTGACGGCGATGGCGATATCGACATTGTTGCTGGCGAAGACAGCAAGGACCCAGGCAACGGACGCTTGCGGACGTACTTCAACTCAGGAGGTAAAGGCGACGAACTTTTTCAACCAGTTCACAAGTCCAGCGATGTGGGCGGTGTGCGAGGTATTGCTGCTGCTGATGCCAATTTTGACGGTATTGTGGATTTGGCGATTGCGACACCTGGTTACCGGGTTGACGGAAAAAAACGCTCGGTTCACCTCCTCCAGTATGATGCAAAACATCAGATCTACCAGGAGTGGCGAGAAGTTGATTTCACTAGCGATGAAACGACAGCGCACCTTCTCCACTACACAGATATCGACAGCGACGGTCATGTCGATCTCGTTTTCGGGAATCACTCCTTCATCTCCATCAACTGCGGGGTTTCGAAGACCCCGACCCCGGTATTAGGTGATCATTTCGCCGTCACTAGTCCGTTCAGTTTCAAGACACTGCACAGTCCCCACGGTAATCAACTGGTCTTTGCTTCGGCAGAAGGAAGGCGCACGGGCTTGTATGTTTCGGCTTGTGACGGGACCTGCATTTGTGCAAACGAGTTGGATCTAAAAAACTACAAGAAAAACTACAAAAAGTTGTCTGATAAAAAGTTCATCGGTATGGGAGTTGGGGACATAGATGCAGACGGAGATCAGGACATAGTTGCTGCCTTAAACGAAGTCTATCTGTACCGCAATGACGGTGAAGAAAGGTTTACGGAAGAAAAGTTGGATCTTCCAGGTTTTCCAAAGTCAGACGTTTTCATTCAAGACGTAGAAATAGTCAATGTTAGCCGCCGGGACTGTGTAAAAGAAGTTGAAGTGGATCTGGTCCTTCCGGATCAACGCCAGTTAGTCAGCCTACCGGCAAGATATGCGGGGGCTGTCGAAAGAATCCATCGCGTCGTAGTCAACGAAGGAGAAGGCGAGGCAGAATTTTTGCACCTATTTAGTTCGAACTATGTTTGGCTGAACGCAAAGCGGCCTGCCGGTACACGATTGCGGGTCGTTTTTGACTACGCGACAAATCCGGATCTGTTGCTGAGTTCGGCTAATCCGAAACACAACAATATGATTTATCGGAATGTTTCCGATTGTGCAACCTAAAACCAAGGAGTGAAGCATGCACACGCTGTTAGATGTCTATGTAAAATTGTGTAACGATAAAGAGTTCCATAAGCGGTTCAGAACGCAACCCAGGAAGGCATTAGAAGAGTTAGGCTGTTCGGATCCTGTGCTCGAAACGATACTGAAAGGTACACGTCGTGACAGACGCGAGGGGATGGTTCGAGAAGTTCAGGCAGATCTTGCAACTGGGCTTGGGAAAATGCAGTTGTCTCCGGAAGATACCGCTGAGGTGCTCCAGGCTTCGCCAAGAGAGCAAGCCTACCTAATCAGGCAGCATCTCGACGTCATGCGTGAAGGGAGGTCTTCTACAACCATCCTGGCGTGGAATACCAACGAGATGCAAGTTCTTGACTTTACACCCGAACAAATCGACTCGGAGACACCGACCAAGATGGTTATCAGGGGCAAGTACTTCCCAGCTGCCAACAATGCGGTGCTAAAGATTGGGACGAAACCGTTTCGCGCATCTAAGGTAACAGGTGTTGATAGCGACAGGTCCGAGATGACAGTGAAGAATGTGGTGATCAAACATCCAGGCAGTTACGAACTCGCTGTCTACGACGATGGGCGCGACAGAGAAGCCGTCAGTAAAAATAATCTTGAAGTTGTCTGATGCTGTTCTCGCCGTCGAAGGCCCTCGTACCGATTAGAGAACAAGTCGATTCGCGACTCGTAGGAGATGCGGCTTGGCGCCGCATCGACCGCGTGGCGAGTCACTTTCCCGCGGTATGGAGCCAGTTTGTGCTGGAGTCTCGGCTTTCGGATGAACCCCAAGTTGATCTTTTGCTCGGGACAGTACGGGATGATGATACGCTTGACGCAGTGCATGCATACTTCGATCAACCCGCACACTCCCACAATTGCCACAACGAATACGTGAAATCAGGGCTGCGCAATTGGTTCGAAAAAGGTGAAACAGACGAGTACCCTATTTTCTGGGTTGAATCAGATATTGCGGCGGATGGGTCTCGTAGCGGTGCGGGTGTCGGTGTAGATCCTAACCACTATAAAGTTTCGCATGCGGAAATCTACCAAACCTGCCAATACGTGGATTGGTGCGTAGGAGGCTTGGAGACATTTCCCGGTGTCACTGTGTCTGCAGCTCAGAGGGATACTCTGGCACGGGTGGTCGGGGCGTTACCACAGCATCGGGCGGTGGCGTATGTCGCTCCGCTCCTTTCCAGGGGTTCCTACAATTTGCGAATTGTCGTGAGCTTGTTCGAACACGAGATTCGCCCCTACCTCAAAGATATCGGCTGGCTAGGTAGTACTGCTGCCGCTGACCGCGCCCTGGAGTTTTCCTGCTCGCTGCGGAATTATATCGGAATGCAGTTGGAGATAGATGCGACCGGTGTTGCCGATTACCTCGCCTTTGAAAATTACTTTGGGCCGCACGGGCTAGAGTCCGAAATGCTAGCGCGTTACTGCGACATGGCTGGATCTTTTTTTGATGGACTGGACGTTGGCAAGCTGGAATCGGCAGCAGCGTGGACGGGATCTTCTGAGGTCGAATTTCCGTTGGATGGTGTGCTGGTAGAAATGCATAGATCTCTTGTTTTGAAGAATGTGGTATCTGAAAAGCCAATCGCACCAAAGGTTTATCTGGAGGCCACCTACACGGCAGATTTCTGAGGCCATGGCGCAAAGTAGTCAATGTAACCGGCCGCATAGCCATACCGGGTAAATTGACGGATAGCGGTCGCGTCGTCAGTTTCAGATATACGGCAGAGCCGCGCTTCACATGCGTGTGACGCAGCGTTCATGCGCAGGTGTTTGTATGCTTGTTTGGCTTCTTCGAGCAACTGCCGCGACTTGGCTTTTTCTCCGAGATGATTTGCCACGCAAGCACTGAGCATCTGAGCGTGTGCACGAGCGTCCGCTCTTCGGGTACCGGCTATTCGAGCAAGTGATGCGTCCGTATTTACCAGCGCGTCGTCCTGGCCGGCTAACGCTCGCATCAAATCCAGTCTAACCGACAGTAACATTAGAGGTAGGAAAGCGGACATAACTGCTTCACCACCAGTTTTCTCAAACGCTGGAAGAACCCGATTAACTACACGCAATCCGTCATCGTACCTCCCTTGAAGAATGCGTGCTTGTGCGTAATGCAGAGAGCGATAGAACATAGGTGTGGAGTTGACCTGCTGCCAATGCTCCGTGATCCATCTGCCTTTGGCGATAGCGGCTTCAGTTGCGAGTCGCATATTATCGCTCTCCATCAGAGTTACGCGAAGCATTACCTGACCGTATAGATCCCCAGCGACAGTTCGTTCTTGCAGCCAGTGTTGTGCGAAGCTGCGTGCGATCTTAACGCGTCCCAGGTTGAGCAGTGGCGAAAGAAAAGACTGTTGAGTTACAACCTGTTCCCAACTCGCTTCTTCTATATCGCGACGAAGTGTTTTTAGAATGAAAGAACTGTTTCTGATACAACTCGTCCACCTGCCGCCTTGAAAATCATGATGGACATCTTCAAGTCCTATCAATGCATGCACATGGGGTGATTTAACAGAATCTGTATGTCTGTCGCGGTAATCTAAAACTGGTGGGGGGAGTTGCAACGGATGTGGCCCTGCAATAATGAAGGACAGCGCTCGACAGGCACGCGTTGCGTCGCTGGCCTTCAATGCCTCTTCAAATGACCAGGCCATCAACCGGGTACCACTGATAGAAAGGGTGTGAATTAAACCTCGCGCGATCACCCACAGGGTATCTGCTCGTTCGATTGCATTCGTCGATTCATCTTTCGCGTGTTGTTCGTTTGCAATCGCCGCGGACATTTCCTGCTCAATGATTGGAAACTGGGTGGCGTCATTGGGCGGGAACTTTCTACCCATCCGCTTCAAGATGTTGGATGCGTAGTGTAATCCCTCGTCGATACGCCCAGATGCCATCAGGCATTCTGCGATCTCGATGGCGAGGTTGCCTGGAACGCGATTCGTCTTGCCCAAGATGTCGATCAAGTGATCCGCCGCTTCGGAATACAATCCGATTTCTTTTAGCGCGTTTGCTAGATCGCGTTTCAGGCGGAACCATGCACCGTCTTCGTGCTCTTGCCACTCTACTGCCTGTCTTAGGAAGCTGGCCTTTGCCTGAAGCGCGCCGCTGCGGGCAGCATCGTCTGCGGCGAGCTCGGCATAGTGTGCCGCTTGTCCATGTGCGTTCGCTTTTGCGTATTGATGAGCTAGTGACGAAGCGGGGCTGCCATATTCTCGGAATCGATCTGCCATTCGAAGACACAACGCTCGCCACTCCAGCGTTGAGTACCGATTGCGCATCTCATCCCTGAACCAATCATGAGACCAACGGACCGTCAGCTGCGCTTCAGAAGCTGTGGTATATCCTCCAGCACACAGTCGAGAAATTGTTGTCATTGCTGCGTCGCCAAATTCAGAGACAAGCACTCGAAAAGGGACAGGTTCGTCAGCGCTCACGATTAGTCCAAAAACCGCTAAGTCCGGCTCAGCCAACGCTTCTATACGGGTAGCGACGATAGTATCTAGACTGTTGTTCCTATCAGTATTTGATCGGAGCTGGTTTAAAGCCCATTGAACCACCAGAAATGGATTGCCCTGGGTTACGTCCAGTGCGTCAGACGGTGAAATCTGGTCAACGCCAATATGTTTCAACAGTTCGGACGTAGGCTGCTGGGACAGTGGTTGTAGTTCAATGTTGTGAAGCTGGGCACTTAGAAAACTCTCCTTAACCCTGTCAATAAACGTGCTTGGAAATTGTCTGCTGCCCAGAAGTAATACTGCTGGTAGATCTCGAATATTTTCGATGATTGATAGGAGAGCGTTGATTGAATCCCCGTCCGCATGCTCAAAATCGTCAATTGAGATAAGCGCGGGATGAGAATCGATACTCCATGTGAGCAGTTGGCCGATCGCGGTGTATCCCGTAGTGGTTAGTTCGTCGCAGCGTTCGTCAACGTTTTTAAGCCAATCCAGGTGATTGGCGAGTTCTGGTAACACGTTTGCGGCAGCGAACAGCGTGGATTCAAGGCTGGTTGGTTCGCTGACAAGATTATCGAGATAGCCTACGATTGGAACGACCAGATCTTGAAAGGCACCTAAAGCCACACATCGGTCTGGATAACAGACACTAGAATAACATCGCGCTTGATACTCGGCCGTCGCCCTCTGTTGCGCTGCTTCTAGAAAACGCGATTTTCCAATACCGGCTGCACCGGTTACACAAACGATATGCAACTGAGGTGTGGACTGAGCAGAAGTGAAAATCTGGGCTAAGCGCTCAAGTTCTGTTCCTCGGCCGACGAGTGGCCAAGCACCTGAAACTTCCCCGGCCTCAACGTGTGAGTTCGGCAAACCCAGATATTCGGCTACCTCGGTCCCGCTTGGCCGCAAACTCGGATCAGGCTGAGTGAGCATCACTATCAGATCTCGCGTACTGTTGTCGAAATGATCTTCTAGTCGAGCAGCATGTTTGGTTTTCTGTTCATAGATCGCCTGAATGCTGCCTGTATAAGGGCGTATGCCTGCAAAGACTTCGTACAACGTCACGCCTAACGCGTACCAGTCGCACGCAGTGCTGTAACGACCCTCGAAAGCTTCGGGGGCCAGGTAGGCCGGCGTCCCTTCAATCAGAGTGGAGCGACTATGTCTTACGCTTGCCAGCCCGAAATCCAGAACCTTTACCTCTCCAGCTCGTGTAACCATGATGTTACTGGGTTTGAGGTCTTGGTGAAGCACCCCTGCCCAGTGCAGACTACCTATGGCTCCAACTATTTGATGGAGCAAAGACTCTGTGATGGGGTTGTCTTTTGCCCACTCACCAAACTCTGATCCGTCAATCAATTCCAGCGTATAAAAAGTCTCGTGCTCGTCGCTGAAGAGACCAAATAGTTGTACGAGATTCGGGTGAGAAACGCCTTTGGCAATCGCGAACTCCTCCATCAAGGACGGGCTAAATCCGCCTTGGTTAGAGCGCAGTCTCTTGAGAGCTACGTTTGCATTGGTTTGAGTATCAATGGCGTGATAGACAGTACCGTGCTCACCTTCGCCAAGCACAGATTTCAATTCGAAACGGTCAATTAGGGTTGTCATGTATCAGTTGAGGGTCTCCATAGTGCTTATTATGATCTACCCATTCTCTTGTGAGTAGCGCGGTGACAATGGATCTGAACGTGTACAAGAAGGACCTCCGTGAACAAGGCTTTTGTGTTGTACAGGCACTGCAGACGCGTGACTGGTGCGAAGAGATGTGTGCGCTCGTAACTGAGCAAGCGGCTAAAAACATCGGTCCTATGCAAAATGTAATGGCTACTGACATGGTCACCAACGCCCGCAGTAGTATTGTGTTCGAAGCACTGGCGAACGAACCAGTTTTGAAGCTGACTGCTTCCGTGTGTCGAGGTGATCCGCTGGTGAGTTCCGTAAGCGGCTTGGTCTCGAATATCGAAGTGCCCAGATCGGAACCTCATATCGATTTCAACACAGATCAGACTGACGGCGAAGTTGTCATACCGGACGATTACCACATTGCCACTGTGATTTGGGCTTGTACCCCGTTTAGCAAAGAACGGGGATCAACGGGAGTGGTCCCGGGAACCCACAAGCTTCGGCAAGTACCACCGTCAACTGATGTCGAGTTAACGCCGATTGAATGCGAACCCGGCAGTGCCATTGTGTTGGACGGGATGGTATGGCACGGCAACCACCCAATTCTCCTGCAGGATTACTTACGAGTAGGTTTGCGGATTGTCTACATTTCGCGTGGTCTTGAGCAGGCAGAGGACTTTGGTTCTAAATTGGAAACCACAGGGAATGAGAAGGTTGATCATCTCTTGGGTTTGGATCTAATCGACTTTATCTAGGTATATTTTAGTTTTAATTTAGCTTTACGTCAGGTTTCGCTCCCACCAAATCACTAGATTTCTACCCATTGCATGGGGGAATCAAAAGTGAGAGGTACACCTAAAAGTCAAGAACAACTATCCGACGAAGAGATTTGCGAAGGCATTTTTACCGGTAGCGAATGGCACGAAAATTGTTTCTATCAGCGCTACCGGCCAATCACAGCTCGCTTTCTCGGTCGTATTGCCAAACAATCGGCGTACGAAATTGCCGACCTGGTCCACGAAGCCATGATCATAGTGCTAATTCGGCTTCGAGATCATCACCTGGATGATCCAACTCAACTCAAGTCATTTGTTTTAGGCGTTGCACGAAACATCTGGAGAGACGAAGTAAGACGGGCGAGTCGCCGATCAAACCTGCTTAACTACTATGGATTCGAAACACAGGAAGCACCGCAGGACCCAGCTGAAATCGCCCAACAAGATGAGGCGCGAACACTTATTCAACAGTCTGTGAAGAAGTTGAACGTTGAAAGAGATCGTGAGCTTCTGGAACGACACTACTTTAGGCACGAAGATAAAATAGGTATCTGTAAATCGTTGGATCTTTGCGAGTCTAACTACGCGCGAGTGCACTTTAGAGCACGTCGTCGGCTACGCCGAGTGCTTGAGAATGAGCCGGCTCTGCAGGCGCTTTAACCTCACCCTGTCCGAAAAACCAAGGGTCGAAACCGCGGGCGCGGGATGCTTGCTGTCAACAACCGCAACCTCGACGCCTTTGCCAATTTAAGGCGACTGATGTGCTACAACTGCTTTTATATACCAATTCAATCTTAGCCCATCAGTGGCATCAGCGATGCATGAATTTTATAGGTTCATCGGATCATTAAGCGTTTGCGTGTTTCGAGAGCCATAGCTGAGGTTGCGGGTTCCGCGAGTTCTGCGACTGCTCGCCCCAGAGTCGCCGTCTTAACCCGATTTAAGCCAGAGGAGGTACCTGCGGCAGCGTGTGAAAATGGGCCTCCCCATTCATTCAATGCTATAAAAAAGCCCTCAGCTAAATTCATTCCAAAATTGACGATTGCCTTAGTCTTCCTCAGAGTATCTTTCGCTAGAGCAACGATTTGGGGCCACTGAATTTCAAGGTGTTGAAGAGGCTCGCGGGTCTTACAACCCACACCGTCTTCATTCAGCTCTGAACTATCTGTCCCCAATCAACTATGAGAGGATGCTTGAGATTGAACATGCGGCTTAACAAAAAGCATTTAATCGTCCACCTGAGCGGGTCAACTCCACACAATCAGCCCGCAAGACTCTCGATTAATGGGCTCATTTTGAAGTTGAACAGAAACTCTGAGTAGTAGCTGTCGAATATATCCTTAAGGTACTCAGACAGATCGACGTCTTCACCGAGTCTGAGCAACACAGATCTACGAGAAACTAATGCCGCGCGTCATGCCTCACAAGCACTTCCGTGACGAGCGTTCGCTCTCGTGATTTTCAACTCAAGCCTAGGGCTTGGCCTAGATTTCAGCTAGCAAACCTTGCACACCTAACGCTGCAGGTTTGGCAATCAGAGGGTGGTCCCAGCTTCGAGCGTGAAACGGTCACTTTCGAACCCGCCACCATAGGTCAGGAAATCGCTCACTTCCTGTTAAGGGATATTGGTCCGGCGCGCATACCTCATCGAAAACGACTAGTTACCGTCGAGCCGCGCCTCTATCTGTTCAAGTGTAAGATTTTTCTGCAGCAGCTCCGCCTGTAGCTGCAACAATTGTTCATCAGAGATCAATGGTCTATCGATGTCATACGTATATCGTTCAGGTCCTTCGATGCCCTGCGTCTCCACACTCTCCCAGCGTGGCCCTCTAGCGTACACGGCTGCATACATTGTCTTTGCCTTTCTCTTACCCACCCCCCCCCAGAAGCGAAGCCTCGTAGAACATTCTATGAGTTGATTGCCAAGTTTCGGTTCGCTCATCACAGAAGTAGTCGTGGACCACAGATGCAAATCGGTAGTCCCCGACAAAGGGCGGACCAATTGTTCGCCAGAAAAAGCGAGGAATCGAAGCGCCATCAACAATTGCATCTTGAGGAACGTGCCAGCGCTTTCCACGGCGGTCAACGAAAGCGAACGGTTGCTGGAGCTGCATTAGCCGATCGTCACCGTCGTGCTGCAGCCACTTCATAACAACATCCCCATCGAAACTAGGGCTTTCCGCTGCTGTAAAACCGGCGACGATCATCAGACCTCCGAACAGCCACATTTTCTTCATAGATTTCATATTCCACCTTCTTTTCGGTCTTTTAGCCTACTTAGCGCCCTTCCCCAGATAGCGTTAGCGTTGCGGATTAAGTCGAGGCCGATTGTACTAACGGGGTTTTCCCTCGACAGCATTTCTTGATCTCTGATGTTTAGTCGTATCAACGCTTGACGTATTTTTGGATGCGGGTAGCCACGACGTTGGACTAGAGACGGTGTCAATTTCTTCCTAACACTCTCAAGAAAATCGCATTCGGGATCGAGGCGACATGTTTTAGCAAAAGACAAAATTTCTATTTCCTCCGAATGCGGCTCGGAAGCCTCCCCTGAATTCATGACCGAACATGCATCGTGCCGAATAGACTGTGCTGTAAAGTAGCTGAGGGCAGCCAACGGTACACCGATTTCAAACGGATGAGATTCGCAATGATCAAGTGGCTGGCCTACAACTACTAAGCCGTTCTGGTTGTCAACCAAGCCTCCTGAACAAGCCCCTTTGATCAGTGCGACTTGTTCCATCAGACGCAGGCTCACGTAGTCCGCTTCTAACTCCTCCAGCCAGGAGGCACCTTCGTTCCCAGGGCTACCGCACAGTTCGGGCCCGACGTTGAGAGAACCTTCTCCGGAGTGTTTCAAAAACGAGTGGCCCATCTCATGCGCCATCGCAAACTGTTCAGCGCCATATCCAAAAGTTACAAGTAGTGGGCGAATTTGTGTGGGCGGTGTTATTGGCTCACGATTGGCTAATCCGAGAAATGTAAAGACCGTTTCTAGAAAAACGCTCTCCACTTCCGGGTTTTCGTCAAGGTATGTTAAAAGCTCTGATTCAGAAGAGCTGATAGCAAGAATCCCTTCAGTTGTTTCGCCGAACGGCACGGACAAGGACGCGACCTTGATCATTTCGTACACAAACGAAAAAAACTGCGTGTTAAAGAGAATGATACGCGCGCCTTGAACATCTTCTGGCGTTATGCTGACGTTGATCTTCTCAGTGGGCATGGAGCCAAACGCGAATGCGTCAGACAACTGATAGCCTTCGATCTCGGCAGCTAACATAAGCTCTATGTGAAAGCCATTTAAAAGTTCGAAAACCCCTGGCATTTCGAAGCTTGTGGATAACTGGCTACAAGCGATTTCCAAGACTTGTGGGTCTGACTCGTACCCTAGACGTTTCCCTTGAGCGTAAATCAGGTCTCGACATGTTTGGGGATTGAAACTACACGCAGGATGGTCAGCGAATGCCCCTTTTTTGCAGACGCCTTCCTGCATCGATTCAAGCGCGGTGTAACCCGGCCGCTTCCCGGACTTTGATAACAAAACCCCTGACGCCCGGAGGTGTTCTGTTTCTTCGTATGCTTCGCGAGTGGATGCGAGCCTGACGAGTTCCCAAGCCTTTTTTGAACGGGTAATTCTCGACGCAACATCAGCCGGAACCTCCAATGCAACATCACCATCTATGGAGAGAATGGCACATTCGCACCCCTCATTTTTTTCCGCCCAGGTCGTACAGTCATGCTTAGCAATCCGTTTCATCTCATCGATCGGTTCGTCATAGCGAATCCAATAGTGTTCTATGTGAAGCAGCGCAATGTCCCTGTGCATTTTCTGCTTTTTCCAATCAATGCAGATTGCGGATAGGTTGGACTCAGCTTCTTTGAATGTCACTAAGTTGCCATCGCGTTCCAATAGCTTCAGGAGCAACTGGTACAAGCTATATTCGACAGAATCCGCAGCGTGGGAATCTTCAAACTCAGTGGTTCTAGATGATGTATGGGTTTCTTTTTCTGGGCCTTGGTAAAGGTCTATCCCAGCTTCGTCATTTTTGCCGGGACTACACCCGGGCATCACAACAATCGCGACGCAAGTAAGTACACTACGAAGTATTTTTTGCAGACAGCTAAGAGCAGCCATGCGAAATCTCCCAGGTATCCGACACAAACCGATTATCTATATACTGTCCCTAAAAGGTTGTTTCTCCCACTTTTCGTAGGTTCATTCTGTTGGTCCGGTTTGCTCAATCAACCGACCCAGTCGGTCGCAGTTTAGCCAGTTGCTACAAGCCTTAAGGCGTACGAATTTGTCCCCCTCCTTTTAGTATCGAATGTTTCGCATCGCTTAATTACAAATTCGATTTATCACAACTCAAATTCTGACGTGTTGACCAGCCGACAATTCTCACGTCACTCTCAAAATCTGAAAGCGATGACGATCGATCGACCTTGGTCTGAAGATCGTTCGCCGAATTCTGAACCTGGCTTCCTCAGAATGGATGGATTGATCGATGGATGGATGAGGGGATTTGCAAGACGCAATTTCCCACACGGGGATTTCGGAAATGAGCTCAAAGGGTGCTAAGTCCTTGAAAAATATGGCTCCGCCTGCTGGGCTCGAACCAGCGACCCGCTGATTAACAGGCTACGTGGCCAAGTTGTTACAGACTGACTCGTATTGCTCAGCACTGACTCAAACTGACAAAATATCCATATAATTCAATAAGATAGACGCGAATAACTTCATTTTTGAAGCAGTCTATGACAGTCTTCGGAAGCTCTACTACACTGACACTGCGCTGACATGACAAACAGGTTCCTGTTCACCGATCGCAAAGTTGAGTCACTACGACATGACTCCAACAAACTGCAACGATTCTATGATATTCACCCAAGAAGCCCTGGTCTCTGGTTGAGGGTCACAAAAGGTGGTGTGAAGACTTTCTATTGCAGATATTACGTGAGAGGGAGCAAGGAAGAACATAACGAGAGACTCGGAAGATACCCCACCACGACGGTAGAGCAGGCGAGATCGGCGGCGCTTGAAAAATCGGCATTAGCATCGCGAGGGGAGGACCCAAAGAAAGTCCAGAGCGTTAATCGTGAAAATGACTTCTGGTACCAGCTCAATGAACGAAGCAGTCTCTACCGACAACATGCCTCTACTCTTCGATCAGGTGACAAAACCGTGAGCAGTCTTAAATACCATTTTAGAATATGGAAAGGGAGACGCCTGGATGAGATTACGCATGAAATGGTCAAACGCTGGTACACGACTGCAATCGCTGAAAAGAAAGCCAATGGCACACCCTATACGCCGGCCCGTGTGAACCGGCCATTAGCTCAGCTTTCAGGGCTCTTCTCACTGCACGTCAAAACAGGGCTGTTGGACAAGAATCCCGTCCGTTACGTCCGCACGAGTGCGACACGAGAAGACACAAAGCAAATCCGTCAGCTTTCACAACCTGAAGAAGCCCGACTTCGTGCGGCTCTTTCCAGTAAGGACCCTTGGTACCAAGCTCTCATAATTATGGCACTGCACACCGGTCTGAGACGAGGCGAGCTATATCAGCTTAAATGGACAGATATCGACCTTATTCGCGCTGAAATAATCGTGCGAGGAGACATTGCGAAATCAAAAAGAACACGCACTGTTCCTCTTTCCAGCGAACTACTTATTCGCCTGAAAACCCTTCACGAAGAGGCTGCCGCGAGTCCATTGGTTTTCCCTAGTCCAGCGAGCAAAGGCCAAATTAACACGTTAAAGCGTTCTTGGAAGAGATTATTGTCAGAGGCAGAGATCACTAATTTTCGGTTCCACGACCTTAGGCATTCGTTCGCATCTCGTCTCGCGGCCAATGGTGTTCCGCTTCCCACTATAAAAGCGCTCATGGGGCACGCCAAAATAACCACTACGGAACGCTATTTACACGCGACAGACGAAAGCAAGGTACACGCCATCGCCAATTCATTTGGTGCATTTCAAGAACTTGATCCGCGAGCACAACCTATCTTAACTACGCGCCCTTAAACCTAACGATTTATTAGCGACACAATCAAATCGTTGATCTCATCCAACTCAGATGCTCTCGCTTTTGAAATGCTGCTTCCAACATCTGCTCTAACAAGCAGTGACAAGAGAAGGCCTGTAACTTTGGCGTTTCCCGAAGTTCTATATTTACGGTTAAGCAACAGACATCGTGCCTGGCTGTCGATGTGGAAGTATTTGGCTGGATCGAGGTTGACCCACCGCACGTTAAAGCCTTGTTCAGATTCTGATCGTTCGTACATCTGCCTTAATTTTTCGAGGCTCTTTTTGTCAAGGCCTGAGGACGGGTATCGACCGATATCTAAAGTGAGAGAGTTAGCTTCACGATAAGTGGAAACCGCGTCACGTCTAAACGAATCGAATGACTCGCCTCTATTTGTGCATGAGTGGAGAACCTCCGAAAACACCGGAGGAACTATTACCGTAGATTTCTGAACATTAATTCCAAATTCGGAATCAAACTCTATCGGAAGGTCAACAGAGACACGAGCAAGTGAGCTATGCGGTTCAGTTTCATCGTGAACTAGTCCGTTCCATCCTCCAGCTTGAATTAGTCTCCTATTTCTGTAGAAGTAAAAACCTTGGCGAGCTGCTGCACGGCGCCCCAATCGATAGTTATCCGACTCGTCATTTGCTGGCCAGATGTGAGCTTCTAATTCCATTGGGCCTATACCAGTCAGTTCGCTACAGAATTTTTTCGGGTAGTCTGGATGTCCAGAGTGGGCATAACCAAATGGGTTGAGTGGAGCGATCTCTGATTGAATGCCTTGTCCGACTCTCGAAACCAACATCTGGTCGATGTAGATACGAAGAGTTTGATTTTCAAGGAACCTGTGAAAACACATACCCAAATGAAGGCGTAGTCGAGTATCAATACTGGTTAACGTATATTTCAGACCATTTCCATGGCTAGGCAACCGGTCTACTTCGTCCCATACGACCATTGTTCCGGAAGAGGACAAATCAAGCGATCCCCATTTTCGAGAAACGAGGTCTTCTGCAACTTCGGTTCTTAGACGCCCGCATTGCCAACCATTGCTTATACCATCGATCGTCCACTGTCGACCTGTAACAACGCTGTCCTGGACAGAAACGACATTCAGCGACCGGGCATAGCTCAGAGACGCGAGCTTCAATCCCATCCCGAACTTTCCCAGACTACCTACCTGTGAACTCTCAGAAGAGCCAAACCGCATCGCGTTGTGCATTTGCTCCTCGTTCATTCCGAACCCGTCGTCGACGACGGCAACAGATTGAATCGTGTTTCCATCATGAAGAAAGCGAATTAGCACATTGCCTGCACTTGCATTAACGGAGTTGTCAACCAAGTCTGCGATAGCTTGTTCCAGAGAATAGCCAATCTGACGCAAAGCGGTAATAAGCCGAGCCGCATCTGGTTCGTTCACATCGGACCGCTTAAACGGAAGTATTGCGGCCGTCGTATCTATGCCTCGCAACTCAATGCTCCTCTTTGATTTCTTTCCTGTTCTGATCCAGATCCAAACGATCGATTAGCTGGGACAACTCATCTGAGTTAGTCGTTTGGCACTCCCATATAACCACCACTCTCCAACCAAGATTAGATAGTTCATTAAAATTCCTCTCATCTCGGGCAAGGGTATCTGTAAATTTTTTCTGCCAAAACTCGGATCTGGTCTTTGGCGTGTATGCTTTTGTGCAATCACGATGCCGATGCCAGAAGCACCCGTTGACGAAGACAATTGTTCGGACTCTTGGTAACACAATGTCCGGTTTGCCTGGTAGGTCTTTTCTATGGATTCTAAATCTAAATCCTTTCTTATGAAGCATAGAGCGAACGCGAAGTTCTGGTTTGGTATTCACGCCTCTTATGCGTGACATATTCCAACTGCGGCGTTCTCTGGAGAGCTTATCCATCCGCTAGCGGGAGCGCGTTAATACATCGTCCACAATATCTGCAATCTGAAGCGCCAAAAATGGAGGGACCGCATTTCCTACTTGACGATATTGTTCTGTTCTAGCGCCCGGGAAGAAGAAGTTATCGGGAAAAGTTTGCAGCCGGGCGGCCTCACGCACCGTGAGACTCCTCGCTTGCATTGGATCGGGGTGAATATAGTAATGTCCATCCTTTGAGATATGACTCACGACGGTTCTTGCGGGTTCATCTTTACTCTGGACCGAGAACCTGTCAGCAAAATTACTATGGCTCAACTCGGCGTCTGTAGCGTTTCGGATGTTTTCGTGTTCAGGTCGCAACGCTTTTGGGAAATGGATGAGTCTTAGCTTCTCTTGAGCTAAGCCCGCGAAACTTGCGGCAAAAGCGTATCGGTGAATGTCACTTTCCATGTGTGCCTTGGATTCATGGTTGCAAGTCCCCCTGATTCTCTTGTCTAGCAGCCAGTCTCGGAGATGTTTTGGCAAAGCAGACCTTTTTGATCTCGTCGCTTTAACAAATTGACCACCGCGACCCCGAGCTGGGGATTCCACGTTGGCTAGCTCTGAGACCACTTCCGTACCCACGCCGTTGTAGTCCTTCCACCAATCGGCATTAACAAAATCTTCCATGACAGCTTTCCAGTTGCTGTCCCGGTCTTCGATACGAGTTAAGCCACTACGTAAAGGAGGAAGGTCATCAATCACACTTCCAACGGTGACGGCGCTACCCAAGGGTCGAAGTTGGCGTGGTTGAGCTTCAAGATCTGACCTCACACCGACGATAAACACTCGATGCCGCGCTTGTGGTATTCCAAACTTTTCACACTGAACGACGTACTCACCCGGATTGAGCGTCGGAATACCAAAAATGTCTACACCTCTATCAGTAGACACTAACGAATACAATCGATAACCGTCGTACTGAGCCACAGCATCGTTGGTCCCAAGTGCAACAGATGGGTCGACCAGATCTTCTAAGATCCTGTGCCAGATCTTCTCTCCCGCGACTTTGGAATTTAGTATCCCTGGAACGTTCTCCATGACGAATACAGCTGGCCAATGATCGGCCAGAATTTTCAGATATTCCCGATAGAGGAAGTGTCTTGAGTCTTGTTCAGGCTCATACCCTTCAATTCCCTTGTTTCGAGACCGTCCGGCTATTGAGTAGGCTTGGCAAGGCGGTCCACCTATCAATACCCAATCAGAAGTGCCATCTATACGTTTGCTTATCTCAGTGTGGACTTGCTGATCCACTTCAGCACACTTACCCAGTTCCCAATTTACAATCTTGTGGCTGGCGCTAGCCGCTTGGTCAGGATATAAACCATACAAGTCTTCAGAGCTTATCGCTTGGCGGAGGTAGTCGTAGTACTCTGGTGGCGTCTCATCAAACTCGTGAAAAAAGGATCTTAGCCGATGGGTTTCGTGCGCAGCTTCGTCGCTGTCTATTGCAAGCACTAGATCAAAGGTTCGAGCTCCTCCCTTATATCCAGCAAAGCCTTCAGAAAAGCCCCCACAACCCGAGAAAACGTCAACAAATGGGGTCTTCAAAACTTGGTCCCGGTTTTCCTTGGAGCGGATATAGCATCTACATGGTGATGCATCTTATTGACTAGTCTGTTCTTCAACGTTTTCCTTTTCAAACTCGAGGCTGATTTGACTGTCGCTATTACGAATGTACTCCTGAGCTTGGAAGACGAACCACTGCTTTAAATTAGTTCCATTGCTGCGCAGAAGATCATGGAGCTGCTGCTTCAGCTCAGGGTTGACCTCTATAACTATTCGACCACTCGATCCGACCGCCATACATACATGTTATGTCATGTGACATAACATGTGTACCGCCAAGCACTGACTTGTTGCTAATCAAACTATCCTTTGATTACATCTTTCGACTTAAGCACATGGAAGTTGATACATGCTGGAGGAACAAGTCGAGCGGTTGGTTAAGCAAATCACAAATGCGCTGCCAGGTTCAGCCGATATTGACACTGCTGTGAGGGAAGTAAGGGAGTTTCTCGATTCAATGGAGCTCCAACTAGATGAGGAATTGGAAGAGGCCAAACGTCGGGTCGTGCTTCAATACAGTTCTGTCGAGATACTAAGGCGACACTCAATCTTTCAAAAGCGTTCCCGCTGGTATTTAGGACCGCGTCCGACAGACAATCACTGGCCAGCGCTGAGGGAGTACTTGTCCAACGTAAAAGGTTTTCATCCCGACGACGTGGCGCAAATAGATAATTCTTCAAATGATGTTGTTTCCCTCTTGGAAAACCCGAATCAACATCAGTTTTCATGCCGTGGTCTGGTAGTCGGTCATGTTCAGTCTGGCAAAACTGCGAATATGACAGCTGTAATGGCCAAATCGCTTGATGCTGGTTACGACACCATAATCGTGCTGGCGGGTCTTACGAATAAGCTCAGGTATCAAACGCAAATGCGAATGTTCAGTGATCTGATTTCGCGTAGACCGCTCGAATGGCAAGTGCTGACACCCAATGATATTGATCGCGACTTCCGTGCTCCGCCTCAAGGAGGGTTCCTCGCACACTCGAACAAGGCTCAGATCGCTGTAATTAAGAAAAACGTATCACCGCTACGCGAACTCAAGCAAGCAATACAGGATACTTTGCCAGCAGCGCTTCGGCAGCTTCGCATACTAATTATCGACGACGAATGCGACCAAGCTAGCGTAAATTCTGCTCGTGGCGAGCTTGATATGACGGCTATAAACCAGCGAATCAGAGAAATATTGCACTTATTGCCTGCTGTTTCTTATGTGGGTTACACGGCGACGCCCTTCGCTAACGTGCTGATAAATCCATACACCCTCGATGGCCAAGAGCTAGACGATCTCTATCCAAGAGACTTCATCACCTCTCTCGAAAAACCTACGAGCTACTTCGGGACAGAGCAGCTGTTTGGGAGAACGCCTGAAGACCCGGACAACCCAAGGGATTCTGAGGAAGGACTCGATATGGTTCGCCTCGTCCCTGAAGAAGAAGAACGACTTCTCCAACCCTCATCCCGAAATAAACTCGATGAGTTTGATCCACAAATGAACGAGTCTCTAAGCGATGCAATGCTTTACTTCTTGGCTTGTTGTGCAGCAAGAATCGCTCGTGGTCACACGGACAAGCACATGACAATGCTAGTACACACGTCCGCATACGTACTTGCACATGAAAAAGTGGCATTTCTGATTAAGAATTGGTTCGAGAACCATAAAAACGATTTGGTCGATTCTTCAAAACCGGTCGGTCGGCGTCTCTCGAGGCTCTGGGAATCCGAACAAAATCGGCTACCCGCAGACATAACGCAGGCTGCGCCGGTTTCAACAGAACAAGTATTTGCATGCCTTCCTGAAGTAGTTAAGAAGATCGAGTTTCCAATCGAAAATGGAGCCAGTGACGACCGCATCGATTACGAGCGCCAACCACGTACCTATATAGTTGTTGGAGGTTCAATACTTGCGAGAGGTCTAACCCTCGAAGGGCTGATGGTGAGCTACTTCCTTCGATCGGCTAATCAATACGACACACTGCTGCAAATGGGTCGCTGGTTCGGTTTCAGACCGGGTTACGAAGATCTGCCAAGAATCTGGATGCCCGAAGACCTTAAGCTAAAGTTCCGGGCGATGGCAGATATCGAACAGGAAATAAGAGACGAAATAGAACAATACAGTGCGCGCGATTTAACCCCTCTCGATATAGCAGTTCGGATCAGATCAATACCAGGAATGGCTATTACTGGGAACAACAAACTGAGGGCAGCCAAACAGTGCGCGATCAGTTTTTGGGGGACACACAGGCAGACGTTTAGGTTCAAGCACTTAGATTCGGAACTGCTACTAGAAAACTGGCGCGTAGGCGCAAAACTTGTTCAACAAGCAGACGATATGTGTCCCCGACAAGATCCAAGTGTAAAGCTCTGGCGTGGCGTCCCACGCGAAGTTATCCGGGAGTTCTTCCAAGGATACAAATCCCACCCCGCGCACAGTGATTTAACTGAGTCAATCCTGCTTCCTTTCATTGCCAACAGTGACAGCAGGCTAGACTTCTGGAATGTTGGAGTCATTGAAGCTGGTCGTGGTGCCACTTCAGAGCAACCCCTTGGCCCTGCTCAACACGTGAAAATGGTAAATCGAGCAAAGCTAGTGGATGCTGGATCGACAGCAGACATAAAAGCACTGATGTCCAAGCAAGACGTGGTTTTCGATTGCGATGATTCAGGTCCAAATAATGGGAGTTGGGAAGAGCTGAAACAGTATCGCACTCGCGAACTTGGAGAGATTCCTTTGTTACTCCTTTACCCGATCGATAGAGATTCAAAACCGAAACGTGACAGCAAAGTCCGAGAACCATTGCTCGCCACCCATGACATTCTCGCCTACGGCATAGTTTTCCCAGGTTCTATTGCTGAAGGGGGAAGTTACGTTTCCGTAGAACTTAACCCTCTCTCTGCTGATGAAATTGAAGCGATCGATGATGAAGAAGTAGCCCAAACCGAGGCCGCCGGTGTCTGATCAAGATCCATCTGTTTCGCCTGCACATGGTTGGGCGTTGCTACGGATTGGTGAACTCGAAACAACCGCACTCGAGATCCCAACTCTTCCCACCAACGCCAAAACTGCTGCGGGTGAAGTCCGGCTGGCCGTTACTGAAAAGAGTGAGTCGCGTGTCTTAATACCAATACACCCCAGTGAGTCAATAAGGGGAATCGTAGATGCTCCTTCACTCAAAATCTCTATCGTTAGACTTCGTAGCAGTGGTCAGATGGAACCATTTCTTGATCTCATTTGTGTTTCAAAATCTTTGGAGTCAGTTTTTTCAGAGGTTGTGGGTGAAATTCTTAGCAGAATTAGCGATGGAGTGAGCGGAACGTTAGCCGTCGAAACTACAATTCGAGACTTCCGAGATTTACTCGACGACCGTGATGAGGATATCGATGATGGGAAAATAGTCGGCTTGGTGGCCGAATTGCTAATCTTGGATCGGCTCTTGGAGCAATCTGCCGACGCATGGAAATGTTGGAGAGGCCCACACGGTGATCGTCACGATTTTCGGAATGGAGGTCTGTCGTTGGAGGTTAAAGCCTCGATGTCAAAGGCACAAACCAGGATCTTCATACATGGCCTCGATCAACTCGAGGCTCCCGAAGATGGACAACTTTACATTCATCATATGGTTCTCGAACCTGTTGGTAGAGGATTAGTTGATATAGCAGTTCTTTGGTCCAGCATCGAATCTAAGTCGAGCGAGATTCGGCCAATTGAGGACGCTTTTGCAGTTTTGGGACTGACTAGGGAAAATATAGATAGGTGGAGTCGACTGTCTTTTCGGCTGGAGGATGAAAAGCTCTACCGGGTGGACAACGATTTTCCTCGCCTCGTCCCATCGAACCTTCGCATCGAACGAAACGGCATATCAGATGTCAGTTACGCGGTTGATTTAGCATACGCAAACGACTCCATACTGCCTGAATCGTACTGGCAAACCGTAGCACTAGAACTTACCTCGATCGATTGATGCCGTTAGATCTCTATTCCGAACCTTATGGGGCCACTGGCAATATTGGTCAAAACTTCAGGCGACTGCTTGGTGCTCCATCACTCGATACTCTTCAAACTGTCATCCGTGAGTCCGTACAAAATACCGCAGACGCCGCCAAGCTAGGAAACGGCCCCAAAATAACCATCCGACTGCGAAGGCTGACGACAGATCAACTTAAATATCTTCGTAGTAACGTTTTGCACAACACACCTAGCACAAGAGGATCTCAAGAAAAGCTCAATAGTTCGTTGGGTCAAGATGATCTCTATGTGTTGGAAATATGTGACTTTGAAACGACAGGGTTGTGTGGACCCACCCGGTCAGATCGAATCCCTCTTGACGTTGTTCGCACAGATTTTATCGATTTTCTTCGAAACATTGGCACGGTACGAGACACACGCCAAGGAGGGGGCACATACGGGTTTGGAAAGGTTGCTCTTTACAAGGCGAGCAAATGCAGCACTATTCTCGTCGATACGCTGGCTGCGGAAAATCCTAGCTACGTTCGGCGGTTCATCGGATGCCACATCGGTGATTCGTTTGATATACCCGATGGAACAATTCGCCGTCGCTTTACCGGGCGCCATTGGTGGGGAGTCGATCCTGGTGATGGGGTTGTTGATCCTGCGCAAAATTCAGACGCTGAATCAATTGCAAAATCGTTGGGAATGCCTGACCGCAGGACCGGATCATCGGGAACGTCAATAATGATTGTCGACTTCGATACGGAGGGAGAGGATCCACACACAATCGGTGAGCGGATTGTAGAAACACTACTTTGGAATTTTTGGCCTCGGATGATGTCCGACGTGCCACCGGATCGCAAGTTCGACTGTTATGTTGAAGTCGACGGAACCCAATTGGTAATTCCTGATCCGGAAAAATATCCCCCTTTGGACCTCTTTACTGAGGCTATGACGTCCATACGTGCTAAATCAGAAGGTATCCAACCGATTAATGTCGGCAGACACCCCCGCGAGGTTGGCACACTCGCAATAAAAAAAGGACTACGTTCTCCAAGGAAAACTCGAGTGCCAGAAGGCCATTCAACCATTCCTACGGTTGTTAACCATATCGCTCTTATGCGTCCAGTAGAGCTTGTTGTGAAGTATATGGAAGGAAGCGCCTTTCCAGACGAACGAGTTGAGTGGGGAGGAGTGTTTCTCTGCAGTTCAGATACTGAAATCGAACAAGCGTTTGCTGACTCTGAACCGCCTGCACATGATGATTGGAATCCCTCAAACATCTCCGATAGAAGCGCGCGTACTTTCGTCAATGTGGCGTTGCGCAAACTAAGGGAACGCGGTTTAGCTATGGGTGAGTTGGCCGAAGCCAACCAACCGTCTTCAGCTGTTGAAGGAGACGGACTTGCAAGCGTCTCGGGAAAATTGGGGGCAACGCTGGATGCGATTGCAGGAGAGGGTGCTGGCCCTAAGAGAAAAACGGGAAAGGTTAAAAACAATCGAAGGTCTCGAACTGCGCGAGCAACGCAGCCCACATTTGTCAGACTGGAAGTGGATGACCAAGACATCGTTGCTGTATTTGAAACAGACGTTCATATTCCCGATGACGATTGCAAGTACACGCTGCAAGCCATACCTAAGATCGCTGTTGAGGGAGGAACCTTGCACTCAGGTTCTGGATTAATTGAGCCAGTAGTTCGTGAGATAAGGAGTGCGGCAACGACGACCAAATCTCACTCAGGTACCTTGAGTCAGTGCGAGCCTGGCGTGTATCAAATTTTCGTTGTTATGGAGCCAGAATACGCAATTGGGCTCGAAACTAAAGTGTTTGAGGAAAACAGTGAGTAGCCAAATTGCATTTCCATTTCTCACTTTAAGCGCCTCGAGCGTACGCGCAGAGAAGTGGCTAGTTTCGTTGGATGGGTCTCGTTGGGATACTGCTGAGGATTACCTACAAGATTGGGACTACGCTTCAACAGTTTTTGTTCGTCGTTGCATCTACATCGACAAGCAGGCCGCATCGCAAGAACTAGGAATGTCGCGGCATGAGGCGACCTACCAAATTAGAACTCGGATCGGAACCGGGTCAGGGCGTTTGCCGAGGATAATTACACGCGCAACCGTAGCCAATTATGAGGAGGTGAGTGGAAACTCCTGCATTGAGGTGAAAATCGATGGTTCACAGCTTTCAACTGTATTAGACCTTCATTCGGAGGTGGTATTGGCGCAGAAAGTCGACAGTACTTCCCGCATTTCACCGCGCCATGCGGGTGATCGGCTTTGGCAAGACCGAAAGCGGATAAGGCTCGAGGGTGAAGAGACAAGGTTCCCTATACAGATCGTCAATCTGAGAAAAATGCTTGGCAACGTCGTTGCTGCACGTGCTCCTTGGTATCTGCATTGGTCGCGTGATTGGTCCCGCGACTTGCACGGGGCGTTTCAACTTTTTCTAAACGAGGAGTACGAAGAAGTTATCAATCGCGTCAAAGTGCACGATCCTTTGATATTGCAAGCTATTCTTGGAAGTACAATCACTCAGGTGTGTGAGGCTGTTCTCACTGACCCTGATTTCGACAAGTCCGCGGCAGAACTAGATGATGGCGCCATCGGAGCTCAAGCGCTTTCTTGGATAGAACAGGCCTGGCCCGGAAAAGACTTGGAATACGTCCGCACAATTCATGAAAACAGACCCGGGCTTTTTCATTCGACGCTGATCGCTTTGGCTGAAGTATCTGATAAGTCATGATAACCCTGCTCCCCAGACTCCCTGTAGTTGCAGGTGACCAAATGTTAGACGATTTGCTTATCGCATCGAACGGCATTCAGCTGAGCACTTTCGGCGCCGATTCCCTGCCAGGGAGCGTTCGCTATGCTTCTACGGGAGGATCGAGGGTGACTCCTGCTCAATTGATGTACATTAGGGAAAGCATTGTCTCTATTGCAAGAGAATGCGGATTCGCGGAGCAAAGACCCAATACATCAAAGTTCGATAGCAGCATAGCTATCTGGCTCGCCACCTGCGAGCTGTTCAAAAGCGCGGAAGCACTCCGGGATGATGTCTGGGCTTGTCTCAGCATCGCAATCGTCCCCGATGTCGTACACTGGAGATTCGGCAAATCCCGTCAGAGGTATCTCGGCGGTGTTCGCAATACTTTTCAACGGCTTTGGCAGCGTTCAGTGGTTTTCGATAGAGGTCCAGACTCCGTGGATCGATGGGAGGTGCTGACCACGTTGACCGAAGATGCCCTGGTTCAGATTTGCGAACGTCCATCGATTGGAGGGGATCCGCGCCTAGCACTCGAAGTCGGAGAAGCGTGGATAAGAGCTTCAAAAAAATTTGGTCGGTCATCCATGGAGTCTACAATGCGACAAGCAGCACTCCGGATTCGAGTCCTCAATGAAGTTAGAAGCCTTTCGGCCTTACCTGACTTAGAGCTGGTGTCACTCATGGATTCAATCTTTGAGCAAGCCTCTCTATCTGAGTCATCTGAAGGCCATGATAAACGAGAGAGATGATGAAGAAGAGCAAGCAGGGAAACTCAGTCTACATGCAGATTGGAATTTGGCTGGCTGAAGACGGACAAATTCATATTGCATCAAACGATGCCGAGAACTTTCATACGACAGTAAACAACAAAAATGGAAGCAAGCGGTGCCACGAAAATCTCTATTTGAAGCTCTCACGTGTACTAGCTGAAGCTGGTGCACCATACCCGAGAATAGACTGAATTGAGCGTCATCCATCTGCCGAAGATATTGAGGACAGATTGTCGAATTGTGTCGTTTTAGGGTCTTACTAACTCAACAACTAAGACCCAACTCCACTGCCTGCGCAACTAATCAGTTCCTGCTTCACCTTCTCTACCGTCTTTTCCAAAGCGCCAGGATAGCGGTCAAAAACCATTGCAATTGATGTGAGATGATGGGTCTCAAGTGCTTCATCGAAAGTCTCGTCAAGAAAGGCGATAAAACGCACCAAGTCTAAGTCCGCCCACGCCTCCAAGACTGTTTCAACTAGTACTGGATCTTGAAACTTACTCTCCAGGGACTGACGCCGGATCCTGTGCGTAGCGTCCGCGCCAATAACAGCGGCGGACTCGCTTCGCGCGCCGCGTTCTACACCACTTTTTTGTTTAGTGGTTTTGTTTTGCCGGTAGTTTTTTAACTTACTAGGCATTGATTTAGCTCTCTCCAGCTTCCGACTTTCAGCTATCGATAGCAGCTCTTTCGCTGTCTGGTCTCTGGATTTTCGCTCTCTGAGTTTTCGCATAGTCTGCAAATTGACAGAGATACGACGTGCCTTGGTTCGTTTGTTAGATATCTCACCGTAAAGGAGCTGCAGGTCTACTAAACGGGTCAAAGTATCAGAGGCCGTCGACTTCTTAACGCCGCGCCAAATCTTCATTTGAACCAGTTCTTGCGCGTTAGCATTTAGGTGTTGGTTTTCATAGATTTTCCAGCAGACTCGCTGGAGCAAAAGGACCTGTTGCGGAGTTAACCGCAATTGTGCAAATACGTCCGTCTCTTCAAATAGGAAGTCGAACAGTTTCGTCGCTTCACTACTCATATCTTTCTTTTCATAGAGTTGGATAATTTCAGCCATCGATACCACCTCGCGAGTCTTATTGGCCAATTGGCAAGCGTTAGGAACAAATAGCACGGTTTTGTACATACGGGATTGGCATTCTCATCATTGTCTTTTCGCCTCATCGGTTACCTGTCGAAACCTCTTGTGGTCATTTGCTCAGGACTGTCTGGAAATCTCGCTGTTGGCATCACCAAACAAGTCTTCCTTGAAACTAACCCAATCCTCGATCCGATAGCATGGTCGCCTTCCTACCATTACCTGGTTAGGGAGCTTGATCCCGCAGACTGGCCGATTGAGTGATCTCGCTTTACGGAGAGTGTTTGGGTGAAGGCCTATTTCTCTGGCTGCATCGATTTCAAATATCAGGTAGTCAGGAAGATTCATGGGAACACGATGGGTGCTATGGAATTACTTGGATTACACTACAGCAGAACGCTCAAAGCATCCGGAAGAGCCGTGCAACAGAAAATAGTAGACCTAGCGATACGAAAACTCGGTCCTCGAGAGGGGTACATTCTCGACGAAGCGTCACGTCGGGGAATTGAGATCACGACTCGAGATGCCCGTCGTATCGCCGAGAAATACCACAAGGACATGGAGAGTTGCGGGATAAAGATGAAGGGGCCTCGTCCAGACCCGGCTAAAGACATCGCGCGCCTGCAACTGGTACTAGAATGCGGATCGTACCTGGCAACAGAAAACAAACTTGGGTCCGTATTGGACCCTCAAAAGGGAGTTGGTCACTCGGCTTTGCAAGAGTCCTCCGCAAAAGCGAAAGAGTTCTTCAAACTACTCAAAGGTTTTTCTCCAGAATGCCAGCATGCATTCTTTCTCGAAGATTTCGGTGCCGGATACGAAACCCTCCTTCCAGAAGTTTTCAGAGAGTTGGAATACGAGCCACACCTCGAGGCAGGTCCATGGCCACCGCGTGAGTGGTTTACGGACCCATACTGGCACCAAGCTGCCATGCAGCGACGTGGTTAGTGATTACATACCTTGAAGGGCAATAGAAATGGCTCCGCCTGCTGGGCTCGAACCAGCGACCCGCTGATTAACAGTCAGCTGCTCTACCAACTGAGCTAAGGCGGAGTAGTAGGTCTTCGTTTGGAGGATTGGGTCTGAATCCCCTGTAACTCAAACGAGGCCGGCTATTGTAGATCCCAGAATCACGATTGCAATAGTTTTGACGATGTTATAAATCAAGAATCCAAAGCCGCGTTTTCTAAGGGGAGAAGGCATGAGGCTGACCTGGTCCTTTATCACTATTCTTTTACTGAGTGACTTCGCGTTCGCTGAACAGGCACATAACTTAAGTATTAACAGCACGAGTGTTGTAACGGTAGATGACGCAATGTCAGCTCAGTCGCTCGGACCTGGTACTGCTGCGTTTCAGATATGCAATATCTTCTCGAACGGCGGTTTCGTGCCTGAGTACTGGGTATCGGTTCCAACAGCACAGCTCCAAGCCGCACAGAACAAAGGCGCATCCATTCCGAACCCCCGCGAAAAGTTGGCGAAAAATCTCTACAAGGAGGCTCGCCAACCATTTCTCACAGCCGGTGGCGAAATCTCGGTATTGGTGAAAGCGTACGATGTTTTTGATCCAACGGACGTGGAACAAGCCCTCAACAATATGGGCTTGAACGTACTCGGCACCTGGGGGCGCAATTCCTGGCAGGTGCTACTTAAAGAGCCGGATATTCAGACTCTACAGAACAGGCACTGGGTAGAGCATCTGGAGGCAGGACCATTTCGTCCCAAGCCGCAGGGACGAGCAGGACGTGAAGCGACCGGCGCTGAGGTCATCCAGGGATACAACGATTCCAACGGAACCTATGAGCTGAGCGGCAAGCTGGCCGCAGAAGATTGGATCAATGTTGCGATCGCTGATGGGGGGATTCGTCCACACGACGATTTACGGATCATCAATGACGAAGACAGACGTTACGCGTGTCTCTGCGAGACATTTACGTATGCTGACGACCCTCTAAACCCGGAAGACAAAGGCTGCAAGAGCGAAGGTCAGCTGTGCGGATGGAGCTCACACGCGCAACGAATGGCCGGTATCGCGTTGGGTGATGGAGATACATTGGCCGCAATACCTCTGATCAATAATCGAGGACAGGCGCCGCAGGCGAAGTATGGAGACTATCCACCCTTCGCTGGAGAAGAGGACGTATACGCGCATGTCGTCGACAACGAAGCACACCTAGTCATTCAACCTCACAATACAGAGGGCACTACCACTTATGGGGTGGACGCTGCCTCCGTGGATAACTTCATTGCCGGTGCTTTCGGCTACGAACGGATGCCCCAGATCTGGCCCGCGGGCAACTGTTTCGAAAACTTGCTGGGTGTCGATGAACCGGATCCGCTAAACCAGCTTAAAAACGCAATCGTAACAACCGTATTTCCTTTCGCTTCTTGCACCGGGAACGCAACGCGCGGACCCACCGCAGATGGCAGGACAAAACCAGATCTGGTCGTCGACATCAGCGCCCAGGAACACTTTCCATCTTATGGCGAATCCTGGAAATACACATATGCATACATGCAGAGTAGCGAATCTACCGCGGCCGTAGGCGGTCTAACCGCACTTCTCTTGGAGAAAGCGATTGAAACCACCGCGATAGAGAACTTTGATTTTCCATCCACCACAAAAGCACTTCTCATTAATACCGCCAAGGACGTCGGCGCAGCTGGGCCCGATCACATTTCAGGCTTCGGTGCGGTGGATGGCGAGGCTGCTCGAGACGTACTCGATAAAGAAGCCGCGTCACCGGGAAAACACATCATCGAAGATCGCATTACCAACTCGCTATTTCCTCATCGCTATTGCTTTACTGAAGACGCGGAACCGGGAGATTTTCGAGCAACACTCGCCTGGGACGATCGAGGTTCATGCCTCACCACCGCCTTTCGCTTCCCATCGCTGTTCAACGATTTGGACATCTGGCTACGCAAAGATGGCGCCGCCTATGCCTTGCCGCTGGTTGCAGACCCCAACCCTATTGTTGCTGCGAGCCCATCAAGAGACCGATTAAACAACGCAGAGAGAATAGAAGTCGAACTACTCCCGGAAGATATCGAGGAAACGGCTCTCCTGGTTCGCTCCGCCAGAATCTTCATGATCGAAGGTCAGGACTACTCCATCGTCTCCTCACACCCGATAGAACGATGTGATTCAGCGTTTCCGCTGGAAGGCGGTCCGCAGCTGTATATCTCAGATCAACCCATTCCTGTTGACGATATCTGCGCCGAACTCGATTTATGCGAACCGTGCCCGGGCGGTCCGTTAGGGACTGAACCTGTGCTCTGCCCCGCATTTGATCTTCCTCTGAGCCAACTCAGCGAAGCAGATGTCATCGAAGTGATCGACCCCACAGGAAAGGCATTGAGCATGGCCAACTACCGAGCGACGATCCTGCGAGTACCTGAACGACGGGGTGGACGGCCGGTGTTCCTGCGTTCCAACCGCCCCATCGACTCGCCCGTCACGATTAAGCTGCGCGAGACTAAATAGCCTACGGACCGCCTTGCCATCCACCTTCGTGCGGCTTGGTGCAAGTGCCTCCGTCTATTTTTGCTATCTCCGCCGCTGTCGGATACTCATCCGTCGGGTGTTGACCACATCTATCCAGGGGGCCGACCTCTTGCGCGTAGATTTTCAAGCGATCACCGTCCACATGAAAAAGTACGCAGTGATCGTGAGTGCCAGGCGCGCCGTCCGCCGTTTCTGCAAACTTGTACCAAGTTTTTGCGCCTATCTTGTCGTAGAACTCAAAGTCTTCGAAAAAGTCTCGCTCTGTACTGCCACGCATGACCTTAAGCGGGTTCAGATACACCTCATCCCCTGGCTGTAACCAGTTGGGATTGTCGCCGTGATGCTGGCCCGGACACTTCGTATCGTCGATGATCCATGGTCCTCCATTTACAGCAGTGATGATGCCTCGATGCTCATCCTCCATCTGTTGTTTCAAAATACACCAGAGGATCAGCAGAATGATGATTAAAACAATGATCACCCAAAAATAGCCTCGATGATCTTCCTTCCCAAAGTACTCCCACATCTAGTTTCTCCGATTTCTAACGGTTTGTTTTAGATAGATCCAGCAACCATAAATGCCGCCCAGTTGCTGGGGTGTCTCCACCTTGAATTGCCTTTGAAATAGACTTGCGTCTCCCTCAACGCACTCGCGGCATCATCGGATGCCAACCAGTGTTCATAAAACTTCGCCATAAACTCTGCAGCGAACCGGTCACCCAGCGGCCACAACGTGGCCAGTACGTCTTTGCCTCCAGCCAGTTTGAACGCGCGCGCGAGCGAGTAAGGTGCCTCGCCCGACATGCTTTCACCCAGCGCCCCGTCACACGCGCTTAGGACTACCAGGCGTGCGCTGATGTCCAGGTCTTCTATCTCAGACACACTTAAAAACCCGCCTAGAGGATCGTCTGCAACGTCGCTGAATCTGAGTCCCGCCGTACGACCTCTTGCCGCATCAACCAGTCCGTGCACTGCAACATGCACAACGGACTGTTCTCCTTGCAGCACCTCCAAAAACTGGGTCTTCTGTGCTTGCTTGCCTGAATACGAAGCGACGGAATAGCCTTGCGCGTCAAGCCGAGCAGCAACTCCCCGTCCTTCTTTGATCGAATGAGGCAGCGCAGGGAGATAGGATTCTGCGAGGTACTCCGGGCCCACAAATATGGCAGCGCTTTTGGTTGTCGTGCGTTTCGGATGCTGCCGGATACTACTCAGTAGCTGTACATCCAAGTGATCCGCGAGTGAAGATCCCTCCCCATTCGGTAGCGCAGAATATGGGACCGTTGCGGTAACGCCATCTGGCAGGACATATAGTTTTTTCAGTTCCTGCATCTGGCCGCTGCCAAAAACCTCCCCCAGTTGTGCAATGGCATTCCCTACCCGCACCCGTGTCGCAATGTCCGCCGTAGCATCTCGGATCATGTTTTGGAGCGCATCACGTGATGGCAGCTGCCTGGTCTCCATTCCGGAAGGGGTTAACAACCACTGCCAGGACATCTCGGAACCCAGGTAGTGCACCAAGACCCCGTGACCTGACTCAAGCTTGTCAACCAACTCGGTAAGCGCCAGCGGTTCCAGGCCCACACCCTGCGTCGCTAAGGCAGCCTCAGCGACATCCAGCTCTAACGTCAGCTCAGCAATCTGGTAGTCAACCTTTGCGACCTCTTCATCAGGGGCACCCCGTCTCGTGAGCGCAGTGCGCAAGTTATGCTGTGCTGCCAGTTTCTGTTTCTGTTCCCTCAGTCTTGCCAGTTGGGGCTTTTTGGCCTGGGTTTTCCAAAGTGATTGATCAAGATAGGCGTAATTTCGACTTTCCAGGACCACCGCCAGGGCCGCAGACAGTTGGTCATCTTGAACGTACATGTCCACCAATCGGGACACGATTGGATAATGACGGTCATAAAACGCCGCTGACAGCTTCCAGCCCTCAATTCTGCGGCGCGCTTCGCGGAGCTGAGTGTAGGCTTCAACGCCTCTCACTATGGCCTCTTCACGCTGCCCCTGCCGCCAGAGCAGCTGCGCGCCTGCAGAGTGGATTCGCGCCAATGCTGAGGGGGTGTCTCCCGCGTGCGCCAGCGCGTCATCAAGCACCGCAAGGCCGAGGCGGTATTCCTGCCTTTCAAGGTGCAGTCCAGCCTGCTTCAGTAAAAGCTCAGCAAGCCTCGCACGACTGCCCAACTCTGTGGCCAGGGGAATGGAGCTTCTCAGAACATTTTCAAGATCTGCAAAACGTCGGGCTGACTGGAAATCGCGTGCTAACTCAAGCGCGCAAGCGAGACTTTCTGTCTGTTTGCCTGCGCCATCGGCCAACGCACGAGCTTCGCCATGAAGCTCTATTGCTTCATCAATTTTTTCTGTCAGCCGCATCAACGTCCCAAGGTTGCGCGTGGTTATTCCCAGCCGGGCGGAGTTGCGGCTGCGACGAATATCGAGCGCTTCGCGGATCAATGGTTCAGCGGAAACATAATCCCCGCTATCGAGGTACAGCGCGCCAATTCGATCCAGTTGATCAGCTTCCCATTCACCCCATTCATCCCGGCGAACACGCGCGAGCGTGTCCTGCAACAAGCCGATAGCACCATTGATATCACCTTGTTGGAGCAAGCTGTTGGCCAGATTTCCCTGCGCCGACCAGATGTTGTGTTCATCGCCCAGTGTTTGATACACATCCAATGCGGTGGCAAAGCGCTCCTGCGCCAGACTCCAGTCCCCTCTCTCGTGCGCTACGCCGCCTAGATTGCTGGTGACCAATCCTTGTAAAAACGCGGCGTCGCCGTCGAGCGCTGTCAGTGCACTTTTGTACAACGCCTCGGCTCGGCTCAGGTTCCCCCGAGTATGCGCGATCAGACCCAGTCTGTTGATCACTTCTGCAATCCACTGAGCTAACTCCGGCTGTTCAGGTGCAAGGCTGACGACCGACTCAGGTAACGTCGCACACTCCATACCATTCGTGAGAAGCGCCAACGCCATACACAAATCCGATTCCGACTCTTTCAGTCGTGACAGTGAGTGCAACGCCGCAGCTCGTTCATAGAACAATCGCGCACGCCAGGGGTGTTCTAACTCTTGCGCGGCGACCGCCTCAGACAAAAGCGCCACCGCCGCTTGTCCCTGGCTTTGACTACGCATGAGCAGTGACAAATTCACAAACATCACGGCGCGGTGCGTCTCATCGATCCCGCTTGTGTTTACCGCCTTGGAATATTCAGTGATCGCAGCCTGATGGTTACCAGCTGCGTGTTCCGCATCGCCGCGTCGCATGGAGTCTTCGAAGCTAATTCTGGCAGCGGAAGCCGGTTTCAAGCGAATGTTAATTTGAACTTCTGGGTCGGCCTTGCGAACTTGTATTTGCACCGCACGCGACGCAGATGAAAGCTGCAGCCATTCCTTTCGCACGGCTGTTTCCGACCGATCAATCTTGCCTTCGGGGTAATGAAGGCTGATGTCCCCGGATGAGGCCGACACGGTAAGTACACAGTTTTGGGAATTATCGGCGGCTACCAAAAGCTCGTGATCAACGTAGCCATTTTCGGTAATCAGCTTGAGAGAGTTTTGAGTGGATACACAGGCCAGTCCGACACTACACCAGAGCGTGCCCGCCGGTATCAAGAAGCATCCGATCCGCTTCACCATATCCCCTCCTGCTTTGCACATTACTGCAAAAACAAACAAATGCAAACAGAGCAAAGGAGCATCAGAAATTCATCAGAAGAAATTCAGAATTTTCTTAACTGCCGGTGAGATTTTTTTCCGATTTCCTACACCAGTTAGTAAGAATCTTTTTTGGAAGATGCATGAAACCGCAACCCATACAGATCGGCGACTGTCTGCTTCAACCCGGCACCCACTGCCTGGAACGAGAAGGTCGGCTAATACAGCTGGAACCCAAGGACTTTCAGATTCTGATGCAATTGATAGAGTCTGCGCCAACAGTGGTTACCACAGCCGCGATGATGCGCTATGCGTGGCACACGTCCATTGTCAGCGACAACTCTGTACACCAGGTAATCCGTCGCTTACGCGTTGCTCTAGGAGATGACGCGCGAAACCCGACCTACATAAAGACTGTACCGAAGGTGGGTTATCGCATAGTCGCGCCAGTCCATATCACTACAGAAGCGAACGTTCAGTCTTCGGAAGCCTTTGGTGTCATTGCGGTACTTCCTTTTCGTGACTATGCCGAAGCGCATCCACATGCCTATGTTGTTGACGGCTTGTTGTTTGAATTGCAAACAGCCCTCGCCGCTCGAGGCGTACAGCTTGTTAGTTGGGACACGATGCTGGAAGTTCGCAGTCGTGGTTTGACTGATCAGGAGCTTCACACTTACTTCGGAGCAGATTGCGTGCTAGACGGGTCGCTCATCACTCGCGGTTCGCGCATGCGAGTTAATGCAGCGCTGAATCATATTCCTTCCGCACGACAAGTTTGGAGTGGCACATACGATCTAAATGGGGATAACCTGTTTAACGCACACTCTGCTTTGGCTCGCCAAATCACGGCTGACCTGTTCGATAAGATACCGACGAACGGTACTCCAGTGGGAGTGCACTCGTTAAAAAAGCCTCTAGACCCCTTCATAACATCACGGACCGCAAGACACACTAGTGCGGCGGCGGCTGTCGCCAGCTGTTAAATCGGTGAAGTTCTGGAGAGGGCAATGTCTGGTTCACATATTAGACACAGACCTGTTTGGCAAGTTACGCTCCTAAGCTGGTTGCACCAATGTTCATGCATGACCATGACTTCATCATCGCTCGACAGCGAAAAGGCAGAAGAGACCGAGGCTGAGTGGACGACGCGCCTGTGCTCGCAGATAAGTCGTAACAGGGACGCGCAAGCAGATGAAGCCAAGTTAGTCAGCCACTTTTATCCCCGTATTACCTATATCGTTGGTCGAATGGTGGCTGATCCTTCTGCGGTGGAGGACATCGTGCAGGAAACATTCATCGCTGCCATACAGAGCATTCGCGAAGGCAAAGTGCAGGAACCAGGTAAGTTAGGCAGCTTCCTGCATGGGATCGCGAAGAACAAATTCAGAGAGTTTGCGCGGGGGGAAGGTCCCACTCAGACCGACAACGAACTCCTGGTTACCGTGAAGACAAGCGCACCAGAACCTGAAGAACTCATCGAAGCGGGTCAGCGCAGCAAGCATCTGCGTGACCTGATTGCTAATTCTGAAGTTGATCGGGATCGCGAGGTGCTGTTGCGACACTGCATTTATCAGCAGGACAAAGCGACAATCTGCAACGCCCTTCACCTGGACAACAAGCACTTCGACAAGATCCTGCATCGAGCCAAGCAGCGGCTACTCAACATGGCAAAACACAATGCTCCTAACGCGGAAGGCCAAAGGTAATGGATATCAAAGCTGAACTTGAAGCCAGAGAAAAAGCCAACATCCAGGCCGCCGTTGATATCGCTCGCCGCGATGAGGAAATCAACGAGATCATCGCCGCGCACCCGGAAGGGCTCGACCTGCACAGGGAAGTTGTGAGTGAACTTTCCAAACCCCTGGTCAGCTCCGACGCAGCGTCTGAGACAGACTCAGATGAACAGATCACAAAAATAGACTTTCGCAAAGAGGAAGCATCCTCCCGCGATGAGACGGGACCAGAGCAAGTAATCAGACCTATTTCAACCTGGTTGAGCAACGCAGCGTTGGTGCTGATAGGGGTTGCCCTGGCGGTAACATACAATGTCACCCAACCTGGCGGCATCGAACCCACCAGTACTGCACACGTCTACTATCTGGGTGTGAACCGTGGCGTCAGACCGCAAGTGACGCCTATCACCGTAGAAGATGATGCAGCTCTGGTCACCCTCGTCGTATATCCAGCCTTTGAAGAGTACAACTCGCTGTCAACCAGCGTTGCGTTCTATCAAGGCCAAATCGAGCAGTTTCTTGAGGCACCCGACGCAGACTGGCAGACACTGCAGACGTTTTCCAACAGTCTTGGCAGCCAGGATTCACTTGCGCTGAACCTCCCCGGCGAAGGCTTGAAGACGGGCATTTATCGCCTGCAAGTCTACGGAGAACTTGAGAGCGGTAGCCCTCAATTGGACCGCGAGGTTTACTTTCGGGTCACCCGATAGGCACGACCGGTTACGAGCTCAGCGCCCCAAACCTGACAACCTGATTCCTCGCGATTGCGATAGCCAACCAGCGTTACCAGCTGATTCGTTTTTAACTGCTTATTCCAACCAATACGAATGAGCTTGGCCGGTGTTGGCAGTATCACCTCACACACCTGGTCATCGCCCACTCTCAGCCACAGCTTGGCGTGAGGATTAACCATCTCCACTTCCTCCACCATGCCCGACAAACTGATTCTCGAATGTTGCTGGTATTCAACCACCGGGCCGTGGTGTGCGGACGCTGAGCCAACCCATCCGAGTAGCCCGCAAACTATCGCTTTTTTCACTGCTCAAACACTCTGATTGTCAGAGGGGAATCCTTTCACGCCACAGCTGACGGTTGCCTGACGGGTCTCTGATGTTTTCCTGATTTGTTACCCCTACCAAAACCGTTCCGTCTGATCTTTCTTGAACAATACAAAGATCAGGTTTCGATCAGGACTTCGTCACGATGCCACTCGCATAGTTCGTCCTGCTCTAACGGCAAAACGAAAGGAGACTTCGATGCATCTATTAGGCAAAACCCTCGCAACAGTTGTTGTTTTGGCCCTCGCCAGTACCGCTGCTACCGCAGGCGTGCTGGTGACAGACTCACACAATCCGCGTGTGCTCAGTGCGAAGGCACAGCTCATACAGGATTGTGTCTCAGCCATTCATGGCCACTGGCATACCTCTGACGGATTGGTTTTGAAGCGACGGGCTCGCTACGGCACCACCGCTGACGGAATCAAAGTGGTTACGGTAGAAGGTTCGGTTTGGCAGGACGGCGAACGCGCAAGTGTCTCGCACCAATGCTCAAATCGCCCTGGTCCAAATCGTCTTGCACTCAATGTGCAGGTGGAAAACCAAGTGGCAGAAGCTCGTAGCAACACTCTGTGAGACCAGGCATTGGGCGGCTGACAACCACCCTCCAACATGTCGGCCAACCCTTTGCGACCCCTCCGTCCGGGAGGCGTCTTATTCAAAACATTACAAAGGAGAGACCATGGCACTTTTTATGATTCGCTCGCACGTACCACCAGAGAACCGGGACGAGATACTGAAGCGCTACGCAGACAATCCAATCGCCGGAGAGGGAGTCACTCAGTTGGGTGACTGGGCATCCATCCATATCGACGGCGCCTATCATCTGATGGAAGCGGACGACCCCAAACTCATTGCAAATGAGCTAATGCGGTACACGGACCTCTGCACCTACACAATTGATCCGGTCATCCATGTGGAGGACTTTTTCGATCTACTGAGGGATCACGGCTTGAGTTAGCCTTCCAATATTAGAGGGAATCTAAAACGGACTTGTATTCCCACTTCCATTCACAGTTTTTGAACCTCTTCACCACTTCACGTGACCTATACGCAATCCCAACAACATTCCAAGGATTCAGGTCATGTCCAACGCTTCCGCAACCACCGCCGAGAGTGAAAAGTACGCACGTCGCTCCGCACGCCGAGTGCCCATCACATGGCGGGTTATCCTGTTGGGGGTACTCGCCTACGTCATCTACTTTGTGGGCTCCATCGCTGCGGCGATAGCAGCAATACAGGACCCAGAAACCTCTATTGGTGCGGTGTATGAGCCCGTGTTTTCCATGCCAGATGATGAAATCTGGGCGGGCAAGGCCTTTGTGGCCGATGTAGATGAATGCGCAACACCGGTTGTTGTCTCAGCCAGTCACCTGTTCGGCCCCTCAGGCGGGTATCGCGTGCAGTTGGATGCAGATCAGATCAACGCGCAAACGGAGAGTATTCGTCTGTCGAGCATCAGCGATGGTGATTCTGTATCCATGGAGGCCCTGGGCTTAACACCTTCAGAGGGCGCGGGTGACATGGTTGCGTTTGCTGGACCCGAATCACTCGCTGAGGTTGCTTTACCACTAGCGGAAGAAGTGCCTTACAAGCGATCCCCTGTATGGGTGGTTTCCGAGATCTACAACGGCAACGAAGCTTTGGTTCACGAGGCTACCGTGTGGGGCACGCAGGATGGCTATTACTTTTACGACTTCGTTGATCACAACTACAGCATGCAGGCCACAAGCGGTGCGCCCGTCATCAATGCCCGTGGCGAGGTCGTGGCCATCAACCTGGGAGGCGGTACCAACGAAGATGGATCACCCTATGGCATGGGTAACCCAGTATCTACCTGGGGGCCACTACTGCGCGCAGAATGTGAAGCGTTGAGCGAATAGAGACCGTAAGGTCAATCTGGGAAGGCACTATGAAACTCTTATCCTCCATCGCCACCTGTAGCCTGCTGTTCTTCGCTTGTTCAGCGTACGGTTTGAGTTTTGAACTGGAAGGCTCAGAGTTTCTGCCCGGAGAGCCGTTAGAGATTACCTGTGTCTGGCCCTCAGAACCACCGGAGTCTGTGGCAGGCAACATCACTTTTGTGTTTTACCACGTCGGCGGTTCGGAGGCTGGCGAACGCACGGTGCCATCCATGGGTTCCAGTTACTACAGCGTCTACCAAAATCCTGACTGCACCGCGCTGCGTGCGCCGCCTGTTCCTGGTCAATACCGTTTGGATGCAACGACCAGCATGGTGGGGTTACCTGAGCAAGTCGTCTCCAAAACCATCACCGTCAAGCCTCTTCCCGCAACCAACGCGCTCACTGAGGTCACCTATGAATTTGTCACCGGTCAGTTTTCTCCAAGGAACGGCGACTGGTTTACATTCGACGTCGCACTGGAAGCTGACCGATGTTACCCCTCCAATCTCTGGTGGGGTGCGCACGACGATACGTGGTTGGCTCTCGTAGATCCGCAAACAGGCGAGGTAGGTCGATTTGCAATTGGCGCCTTCAGCACCGACAACGTTGTGGGCGAGCCTGGGGGTGTCATCGCTTACGCCTGCCGGGAATCTGGTACCTATACCAACCGCCTGCGCGTGCCGAAAGATGCCCGCGATTGGGAAGTGGTGTTTCTGCAGGCACACGACGATCGTTTTCAATGTGGCGCGTTCTGCGATGATCTGCGTGTCGATCTTGCAAATCCCGCGTCTTCAGCCGTGACCATCATCGATCGCAAACCTGCCATCAGTCCGCCCGCAGTTAAGGAAATCTATTTCACACGCGATACGGATGGAAAGGATCGCATCCAACCTGACGAGGCCATCGATGGCTACTTCATGGTCTGGGTTGAGTTCGCAGCAGAAAACCCCTTCCCAACCGAATTTGTCACCTTGTCATTGGTGGAAGGCGGATCGCGTGAGCACAAGATCGAACTGATACGTGCCGAGGACTCACACACCCTGTACCGCTCCCGCTATGGTTTGCAGGATCAAACCAACCTGTTGCGCGAGCTGCAAAAGCCAGACGAAAACACCACCCGCACGCGCCCCGCAGCGCCGAAACAACCCGACGTCAGTGCATAGGCTCCTCATGAACCGACCAAACGCCATACACAAAGCCATGAAGTACCTTGCTCTACCGTTGCTGCAGATCGCATGCCTGTTACACACACCTGTACACGCTGCTGAGGACACATTCAGTCTCGCGAAACTGGATGCGCCCATCGGTTTTTCTATCGGGGGCCCTGATGAGGTCAACCAGCGGGCGCTGCAAACGCTGAAACTCATCAACGAAACGAAGCCCAAGTGGGAGCAAACTTACAATTCAACACGCGCCGCAGCTGTGAAAGCCCAACGCCGGCTGATGTTGGCCACCAATGCGCTGCACCTGGCATCCGCCAATGCGGCAGGCACTCAGACAGAGGCTTCGTGGGATGCTTTGGCCAAAGCCGCCCAGACACAGAGAGCACGCCAGACTGACTTTCAAAACGCGGTGAAAGCCTGGAGCGTGCAGTACGGGCGCTATACACGTCTGCGCGCACGACGCGTCTTTGTGTACCACCAAATCTACGAACACAAACCACTGCACGCAAATTTCTATGGTCTGGAAGGTGTAAAGGAATTTTATGAGCTCACCCCTGACCCCATTCTTGAAGCTTGGGAGCAGCAACGCGATGAAATTTTCGAGTCGCTGAGCACCTTTACCGCCAACATAAAGCAACTGCAGGCAGACCAGCAGGTGCTCATGGACGAGTACGCCGAGATCAGTCGACAGTTGGAAAAAGACGCTGAGTTTTACGAATCGCGCCTTTGGTTCGACTACGTCAATCGAGTTGGCGCGGACATTACTGCCAGCGTATCCAACCTCTTTACGGGTGGGCCCTATGCTCTCATAACGGAAGCGGGTTACCAGGTGACTGAAGCGTTCACCTGGAGTACCGGGCTGCGCGGTACTAAGGGCCTGTTAAACGACTACGGGTGGGATACGCCGGATCTACCCGCCAACCTGCTGCATGATCGTGCCCAGGCGGCGAACACGTTGGAAGCAACTGAACTGGCTGCAGCAATCGAGCGCCTGGCCGGCGCAGAAGCCCCGGATAGTACTAGCGCGGTTAACCGCCAGGCGGGACGTACACCAGATCTGCAACCTTACGTCGCCGTCGACGGCACAACAGCGGCGGATCTGCCGGACGCCGACGGCCCTGGTATGCAGTTCCTCACCGGAGCTGGCGTCTCAGTAGGAAACACCGTGGTGACACCCTTTATCGTGCAGCCCATCATTGAAAAGCAGCTGGGTCGCATTGTGAGCGAGAGCACGCGCGTCTCTATGATGCGCTTTGCTATCCAGAACGGCTTGCCCGAAGCAGCTGTTGGCAGCGTAACACGCCGCGCTGCTCCTTCAGCCATCGCCCAGGCGATGAAAACCAGTCTCCCCTCCATAAAGTCAACAAAAGGAGGATTGACCGCAAGCTTTGCGGTGGTTGCGGGTACCCAGGCATTTAAGCGCTGGGCTGAAGAACAAGGTGTTAACCGCGCTGAGATCATGCAATCCATGGCCGAGCGCGAAATCCGCTGGCACCTCAAACGCCGTCAGCTGGTGGCCCATCGCCTCCTGGCCGAACGCTACTACGAAAACACCCTCGCCAACTACGAGGCGGCGATAAAAGTGCTGGCTTCACCACCACGCGAGGTTCGTGAAGCGCGTCGCAAGTGGACGCTGGAGAAACCTCCTGTAATCCAGATTAACCCTAATGTTCCGTTAAAACTGGTCGTCGAGACCAAGGGATATGACGTCTCAACGCCTGTGGTTGTCTTGCCCGGCAGGGTTGGGGTCCCGTGGCCAAGTGTCACCCAGGGACAGAACATCATGAAAGAGGCGGCGCACGTGCTCGATCTCGGACCTGGGGGTCAAAACGACTACCTTAAAACCTATTCTCTGGGCAACAAGGCTCTGCTGAACTCTGGCGGTATGAATGTGTTTGTTTACTCCAACGTCGCTTTTGGCGAGGCGTTACAGGCTGGGCCACCACGAAGCTTTTTCCTGGATCTGGATCCCACGACACCGGTGACCCATTTCGATGACCGAACGCTTAAGTGGCACGGCCAGGACAAACTCGCAACGGCAAATTCAGCTGTGCGGTTCGAGTTCACCTACGGTGTCAAAGCAAGCCTGAGAAACAAATCCACTCAGACGCGCGTGAAGCCGCGATAAGCCTCAATAAGGGAAAACCCGCATTTCCGAAAATCGTAATCTTTAGGCACAATTGATGGTTCTGCGTGCTGCTTTGGGGAGGGCAGCAATTTTAGTAGGTAACCGAAATCAGTTCCGAATCCACGCTCTGGGCATTTTGCTTCTTTGCCTGGCTCAGTCTGTTTACGCAGATGGGCAACTGGTATTTGGTAGTTACTTAAACCGGGAGTTTGCCGACGCAGCGTTGCAGCGTTTTTCCAGCTCGTCTGATGTCCCCCTGCAGATAGTCGAAGCCAAGGTAAACGGTACCCGTTACTACCGCGTGGTTTCCCAACCGCTCAGCCGAGCAGAAGCGACGCAGCTGAGATCACAACCTGCTTACGCCGACACGTGGTTTGCGCCGAAGAGCCAAACGGCGACCCCACAGGTGGCTCGCCAGCCATCACCCACATCCACACCCGCACCGAGACCACAACCTGCCCCAGATCCAGCGCCAAAACCCGCGTCCACCCTTGAGCCCGCACCCTCGCCAGCGGTTGGGAGTGCAGCCCAACCAGTTGTGGCCGCCGCAGTTGCACCTGGCGATGCCATCAACGTCACTTACGCGAATGATGCAGACATCAAGCTCGACGGACACGTAGACGAGGCGATCTGGGCCACCCTGCCTGTCTACGACAACATGCGCGTGATCGACCCGGATTCGATGGCAACGCCGGAATACACCACAAAGACCCGGCTCTTCTTCACCAACCGAGGTCTGTATGTCGCGGCTGAGATGGAGCAACCCGCAGAGACGCTTGTCGCACGGCTCTCCTCGCGCGATCAGTTCATCAACCGCGATGCCTACGGCATCACCCTCGACACCTCTGGGAAAGGCCTCTATGGCTACTGGTTTAAGGTCAACCTCGGCGGGTCGTTGATGGACGGTCGCGTGCTGCCAGAACGCACCTTTACCGAGCAATGGGATGGTCCCTGGCGGGGTGAATCACAGCGTACCGCAGACGGCTGGAGTGTGGAGATGTTCCTGCCCTGGTCGATGATGGCGCTGCCGGAAGGCACAACCAACCGCGAAGTGGGGATCTGGATCGAGCGAAAGGTTGCGCACAAGGATGAGCTCTACGGGTGGCCGGCCCTACCCTTCACAGAGCCTCGTTTTATGTCGGCACTGCAACCTGCTGCCCTTCCGGATCTTAAAGCTCAGCCACAACTCGCGATTTTTCCGTTTGTGTCAGCCACCCACGACGCCATTGCCAATGATGATGAGTATCGCGTAGGCGCCGACATCGCCTGGCGTCCCTCACCCAATACCCAGTTAACCGCCACCCTCAATCCCGATTTTGGCGCGGTGGAGTCTGATGACGTGGTGGTTAACCTCACGGCGTTTGAAACCTTCTTTCCAGAGAAACGTCTCTTTTTTCTGGAGGGCACCGAGGTATTTGTAACCACGCCCCGGTCGGATCAGAAGCGTTTTCGTTCCTCACGCGTCGGGGGCGGGGCGCGATCTACACCCAGCACCTTTACGCCGGAGCCGACCACACTATTGAACACCCGCCGCATTGGCGGGCCGCCCCGGCAGGTGACGGTGCCGACAGGGGTAGAAGTAGACCCCGTGGAACTTGGAAAACCGACAGATCTTCTGGGCGCGGTTAAGGCTACCGGCTCCGTAGGCAATCTGCGTTACGGTTTTCTCGGCGCGTTTGAAGATGATGTGGAACTGCCGGGGCGCGATATCGCCACCGGACAGCGGGTGAAAATTGAAGAAGATGGCCGCAACTTTGGCGTAGTACGCGCTCTTTACGAGGCCACCGGTGAATCCCGTCGCAGCATCGGCTATATGGGCACGTTGGTGACCCTGCCGGAAGATGATTCTTCCGCACACGCAATCGATGCGCACTATCTTTCACCCAAGGGCAAAATCAAATTTGATGCCCAGGTGATGGCCTCGGACGCACTGGGAATGCAGGGCTACGGCATGTTGGCCGATATGGTCTACACCCAGCGCCGGGGCGTTACCCACTTCTTCTCGCTCGACTACATCGACGATCAGTTCAACGTGCGTGACCTGGGTTTCATTCGGCAGAACGACATCGTCGGCGGTCAGTATGGGTTAACGCGCCAGGGCGGCGGCGGCCCGAACGATACCTTCAGTTGGGTACGCAATTCGCTCTTCATCAATGCGCAGTCGAATACCGACGGGTTTTTGAACCGCGCTGGCATCTTTACCAACCACACGTTTTTGACCAAAACCAACCGGCGTTATCGATTCGAGATTGATTACTACCCAGAGCGGTGGGATGACATTAACAGTCGTGGCAACGGTATGTTCAAAACCGATGGTCGCTTCTTCACGCAGGTCGCCTATGGTTCAGACTCCACCAAGGTATTCTCGTGGAGCGGTACGCTAGGCGCTGAGCAGGAAGAGTTGGACCGTACATGGACCTACTCCAGTGACTTAGGTTTTACCCTCACACCCACCGACAATCTGACGTTCGACTTTGATGTCACGTACAAGAAGCGGGATGGCTGGCTTGTATATCGCACCGGCCGCAACCTCACCACCTACGCGGCCGATGATCTGCGCCCACGCCTTTCACTGGACTACTTCCCCTCATCCAAACATCAGCTCCGCCTGACACTGCAATGGATCGGCATTCAGGCGGAGGCACAGGACTATTGGCAGATCCCTCTGACAGACGGTGAGCTGTTCGAGCGTACGTTGAATCCCGGCGACCCGAACGAAGACTTTTCTCTCTCCCGCCTGACCGCACAGCTGCGCTATCGCTGGGAGATCGGTCCGTTGTCTGATTTGTTTGTGGTGTACACGCGCGGCAGCAACTTAGGTTTCGCCGACGACGAAGAACCATTCAGCGAGCTCTTCAATCTCGCCATTGACGAACCCATCATCGAATTTGTGGTGGTGAAGCTACGCTATCGCTTTGGACGTTAGCCGAGCTCGGCGACCTTGTTCCGTTCGATAAAATCGAAGTCAATCTCAGCACCCAACCCTGGCCCCTGATGCGCGTGCACCATACCGTCAGCGTCGACCTCTATGTCCTGCACAAGGCCATGCTTCTGCACCGCGTCGGGTAACAACACCTCAAAATACTCACAGTTTTTCACCGCCATAATGAGGTGGAGGTTAGCCACGTTGTTCAGCGAATTCCCGCCGTGGTGCACTTCATAGTTCATCTGAAACGCTTCGGCGAGATGTGCAGTCTTCAAACAGGAGGTGAGGCCACCTTTTATGGCCACATCACCCCGTAGATAGTCCGTCGCCTGCTGCAGTATCCAGGGCGCGTATGAAGTGGGTCCCGTACTGGGCATCTCTGTCGCCATGATCGGAATGCCCAGCACCTGCTTCAGCTTCACATAGCCGTTGATATCATCGTAGGCGAGCGGGTCTTCGTACCAGTAGTAACCCATCTCCTCTACCGCACGGCCCACGCGCAGGGCGGCGGGATAATCGTAAGACCAGGTGCTGTCGAGCATCACACGGTAGTCATCACCCACCGCGTTTCTCACAAGCTCGCAGATTTTGATATCCAGTTCAGGCATCGCAGGCGGGTGAATCTTGTAGGCCTGCCACCCCGCTTCCTTATAACGCACAGCTTCTTCGGCATATTCCTCGGGCCGTTCAAACACAATGGAGCTCGCGTAAGCGGGTACACTCTCGCGGTAGCTGCCCATCAGTTTGTGTATCGGCACACCCGCCGCCTTGGCCGCCAGATCCCACAAGGCGACATCTATCGCGCCAATCACGCGCATGACCGGTCCCATCGCCCAGCCCGCCATCTGCTGCCAGAGGCGTTCCCGGTCCAGCGGGTCCTGCCCCACCAGCATCGGCGCGTAGCGCTGGACAACAAGCTCCGCGTCACCACCCAGCGGGCTGAGCGCATTGCCAAGAAAGGCATTTCCCTCAATGCCCTCGTCCGTGATGATGCGCACCAAGCCCATATGCGTGCTGCGCGTACCGCTGCTTTTTACCCGCAGCGTATAACGCGTGGGCGGAATATCGTTCCACTCCCACACAGTGACCTTCACATCCGTGATTTTCATGTTCACCTCCTCTTCTCTCGTCTCCCGCGCGTCAACCGCGCTTGAACAATCCTCCCAACAGCCGCGGCGAGCGTGCAAACCCGATGCCCGCCGCTATCTTCAACGCCGACTCCAACGGGTAACCCAGCGTATGAATCCCACCGTGCACCCGTACTTCGCCGGGAACCGGCATATCGGGGTGCAACCAGTCACGTACCGCCAGCAAACCGTTTATGCGTCGCGACTGCCTTGGTGTCATGGTCTCCACGCCTAGCGCCGCAGCGCCACCGAAAGCAGCGGCAAATACAGGAATATCCAGGGAGCGCGTACGCGTGATGGCTGCGGTGTTGGCGGAAACCCTTAAGCCCCGCGCAGCCCAATCTTCGGCGGTGAGAATTTTGCCGAGATATTGTGCGGCCTGGTAACTGCCACCCTGTATCCCCACAACGGTCCGCGAGGTGTGTTTTCCTTCCACCTCGATGCTGCCGCCGCCACGTCCGAGCATCCCGAGCCCTGCCAGCGCACGTTCCCAGCCTGGACGTGAGGCGTACTTCAATTCACGCGCGGCTATATCCCTCTCGCCCAGATGCGTCGGCGTAGTTGGCGATACCAGCATGGTCACACTTCTGATTAACTCCGCGGGCATGGTGTCCACAATCGCGTTCATGCTGGCCGTCAGACGCATTTCCCGCGCTTTGCCTGGCGCATACGCGTACAGACCCAGGTGGATGGGATCGCCTGCCGCAAATTCTGCCAGCGTGGCTTGAATTGCCTGGGGCTGCGTTAGAAGATCCGCGTTGCCTTCCGGCCAGTACAGCGTGCCTGAGAGGTTGCCCGCTTCAAACCAGTCCTCCGGCGGCGGCGCCATATCTATCCATAGCACATCTGCACCGGCTTCCAGCCACAGTCGTGTCGGTGCCATCTCAGCCCCTGCGCCGAGCACTGCAATTTTGTGACCGCTTAAGTCGAGTACCCCGTCTTCCAACACGTTGGCCTCTATCCAAGCCAGCGCTTCACCGGCGGCGTGGGTCACAATACCTCGCTCCACCAACACGTTACCCAGTTCCGCAATGTTATCTGACACCCAACGCTCGCCTCGATAGACGACATCCGGTCGGGCACCTGGCGAGGCTTCAAAGTTATGGTGTTTGAGAGAGAGCGGCGCAGCAGTGCCTGCAAAGGCATCATGCAGAGGCTGGCGACCCGCATCGTCTACCCATTCAATCAGCGAATTGAATCGCTCCAGCATGAGCCGGGCAATCTCACCCCGCTGCTCGTCCGCCAGGCGCGCCGACTCAAAGCGCGGCAGCGAATCGGGATAGTCCTTGCGAAACTGTTTCAGCACATCAGACACATGCGCGCGTAGTTTGAGATCCGAAAACTCATCCTGCGCATCCATGAGCACGCTGTGCAGCATACCGAGCGCGCTCGTATCCGCTGCGAGGGTAACTTCGCCAATGGTACTCATGGTGCTGTGGATTCTCCCCGCTCATCCCCCGTAAATGTGCGATGAGCCTACCACAGCTCGCCAATCTGACTGATGGGTGGTGAAATTGGCCATCAAAAAGGCCTCCGAACGCCGTAAGTCATTGATTTATGGTCGCAAAATCCTGGCCCGCAATTTGCTATATCAGAGGTAACACACACAGAAAAAGGGTAATTTTGATGGAAACCACTGCCTCCACAATCACCGACCGACGCATCTGGGTACGCGTGCTGTACATGGTGTTCTTCTGGGTCGCTTTTTCCGTTTCGGAGGTACTGCTCGCAATTGTCGCCATCTTCCAGGCGGTCTGCGCGCTCTTTACCGGTAACACCAACGATGCCATGCATCGGTTCGGCAAAAACCTCTCTGTCTATGTTGCTCAGATCCTGGAGTTCCTGACGTTTAACTCAGAAGAGCTCGCCTTCCCGTTCAGCGATTGGCCGGACGCAACCCCCACGGAAACCCCGTGGACGCCAGACCCTTGGACGCCAGAAGAGGGCCCCGTCGCAGCCGAAGCGCCAGTAACGACGGACGTAGCCGAGGAAACACAAGACGTAGTAGAAGATGCGGTAGAAAGTGACGCGCCTGAAACCGAAGCCGGTGATGATTCCGCTTCCGATGTTGACTCTGACGACGACGTAAAGCCGGTCAGTTAGTTAGATCAGTGTCCGTTAGATCAGTAGAGTAGCACCTCTTCTGGAGAGGCTGCTTTCTGATCACCATACTTGGCAGCCAGGCGCTCACTCTTTCGTTTGAGCGCCTCATCGCCAAGCTTCGCGGCCGTCCGCGCACGCAAATCAAAAAAGCGTGCATCGTTAGCCCGCATACCGATTGCGGTCTCCAGTGAGAGCAGCGCGGTCGGATAATCTTCATTCGCAAACGCCTCCTCAGCCATCACATAGTGATAGTAAGGGTTACGCTCCTGATAGCGTCGCACCCGCTTGGCATAACCCTCGGCCTCATCCCACTTCTTCTGCGCCTCCAGAACCACCACCATGCCAGACAGCGCGGCCTTGTCCCTGGGGTTTAACGCCAGCGCCGTCTCGTAAGTGCGTTGGGCAAGCTTGGGGCGGCCATACCGCGAATACAGCACCGCCAGGTTGTTCCAGGCGACTGGATTAGTGGCGTCACTCTGAATGGCGCGCTTGTAGTAGGCAAAGGCGGTATCCGGATCGCCTGCCTGCATATGGTCCACGCCGATGTTGGCGTAGAAGAGCGCTTCCGCATATTCATCGCTGATGAACTTGGCCCGCGCAAACCGCATGTCCGGGCGCACAAGATTAAAGTCCACGGTCAGGTGAGACTGATGCACGCCCGGGAACGACACTTTTTGCACCACCACGTTGACGTGATTGTTGCGCACGAGATAGCCGCCGTTTACATCCCACACCGGGTCGGAGTCCACCAGCTGGTAGGTTGCTCGCAGGCCCGAGGCGCGCGCCAGCGCGATGAACATGTTGGTGTAGCCGAGGCAGTTACCCCGCCGCGTCGCAAACGTTTCTGCGGCAATAAACGTACCGTTTGCCTGATAGTGGTTTGAGAAGTAGCCGCCGTCCACCAACGCTTCCATCAAGCGGCGAAAACGGGTGTAGCCCAGAATTGGGCCCGTAATTGTGGGCGTGAGAAATTCATTCATTGCCGGGGACAAACCGAGCACGTCCACGGGAGGCGCGGCCTCGCGCGATTCACCAAAAAATGCGGTGCCGTCGATCAACTCCGGATCGTAGACAAAATCCTCCGGGGCAACGCCAGAGCTGGCGCAACCTGCAAGCGCTGCTACAGCCATGCTGGCGAGCAGCAGCCGGATTCTACAAAGCGTCCCGTTCATACACTTAAGAATATAGAGCGCCTCGAAGATGGGCTCAACCGATTGTCGTACAGCCTTCAGCGGCGGCGGTAGATACGTTTGAAATTCTTTTCTTCACCGTCAGCGGTGATCGCGATGGCGACATTCAGCGCACGGCCGCCTTCGATCAGTGAGTGTCGCTCAGACACCAGCATGCCGTCGGCGCGGGAGATGATGACCATCTGCTCTTCTTCCCAACCCGCATAAACTTCCCACAGCCCGCGGTTACGTTCACCCCAACTGACATCCCGATACACGCCCGGGGTGTAGCGAATGCCCATGGAGTCGTGGTTCTGTTCTATCTGCAGTTCATCGGCTTTGAGCACTTCAAAGTCGTGCACGATAAAGGCAAATGCAGAGCCTGCCGCGGTGCGAATGTCTTCACGTAGCTCATCCCTGGCCGTACGCGCGCGTTTGCGTTTGGCGCCGGTAAAGCCGTGCTTCAGATCAGGCGTTGCATCAGACGCGCCCGCATCCAGACGCCAGGTGCCGTTCAGGCTGACGCCGGTTGGATTGGTTTCGTCCAGCTCGATGCTCGAGCAACCTGCAATTAAACCGCCAGCTAACAGGATGACCAGACTGAAAAAGGTACTTCGGTGCACGGTGTTATCAAATCACGCTTTTGGATCACGAATAGTGCACGTTCCCTGCGCCATTGCACAGATGCGCCCTTCGTTTTCCAGATCGATGCGCACTACCGCCATCGTGCGGGTTTTGTTGATGATCTCAGCGCGTGCTGTCACCACACCCTTGCTGACAGGTGCCGTGAGGTTGATCTTGAACTCGGTGGTGGCTGCCCACTGCCCCTTCTGCATAGCCGGGTAACATACACAGCCCAGCATATGATCACAGAAAGCGGACAACACGCCGCCGTGCATATTGCCGAAGCCGGTGATGAGTTCGTCGCGCACTTCCAGCTCAGCCGACATCCAGCCAGGCCCTGCATCTGTGATGTTGAACCCGAGGTATTCCGCGATCCCGCCCTGCCCTGTGGGCAGGCCCTTAAACGCTTCAGCGACCTTGGGGTTAAAGTCTATCTCTGCCATACCCTACCCTTTCTTAATGTTCCGGCAGGAGGCAGGAGTGCACGGACTCATCGTCCGGTATTTCTCTCGCCAGCGTACGAATGGCCAGCTCTGCCTCATCCAGAGCGAAATTGTGCGTGTGCATCTGTAACAAGTCCACCTGGCCAGACTCAATCATGCGGATGGCAGATTTGTAGCCGGTGGAGGTAACCCCGATCGCCCCCATAATCTGGATCTCTTTCGCGACCACATAGTCGGACACAAAGTCTTCAACCTGCTTAAAGCCTTTCATGCCGGCCAGCACCACCTTGCCACCCACGCGCACCATCTTCAGCGCGTCACTTACAGGTTTGGTGGCATAGGCACTCACATCCACCACGACATCGGCGCCGCGACCGTTCGTTATTTCTTTGATCCGCCGCACCGGGTCTTCGTTGTCCACGTCGATGGTGTAGTCGGCTCCAAAGGTTTTAGCCAGGGCTAACTTGTCCTGGTCCGCCTCTATGCCTGTGACGATGATCGTGCCCGCACCCACCGCGCGACAGGCCACCACGCTCGACAGTCCCCGCTGACCTGGACCTTGGATCACTACAGTGTCGCCAGGTTGGGTGTTCGGCATTTCCACGGCCCAACGAAAACCGGCTCCCAGCGGATTGAACATCACCGCCAGTTCAGGCGGCAGTTCGGGCGATACTTTGTGCACCACGGAGTTGGCATGCAGAAACATGTATTGCGCATAGCCACCCCAGAGCCCCGGCCACTCGGTAAGCGGGATATACGAATAAATCTTGCGGTGATCACAGAGGTGATAGGTGCCGCCCAGGCAGGATGGGCAGTGGCGACAGCTCAACATGGTTTCCACCGCCACGCGATCACCCACATCCACGCCCCACCGCTGTGCTGCACGATCGCCAATTTTGGCGATCACACCCAGCGGTTCATGTCCCGGCACCACCGGCATGGGGGTCCGCAGCACATCTTCAAACTGTTCGTAATCGCTACCGCAAATGCCGCAGGCTTCAAGTTGCAAGAGGGCTGAGTCGTCGTCGATGTCCGGGATGTCCAGCTCCATGGGGGTGAGCTCGCGTTTTGCGGTCTGCACCATGGCAAAAGACTTGGACGGGACGATCATTTTAGAAACTGTGTCTGGCTACGCAGTGTCGCGGTTGCTTCACTGACCAGCTCTTCCATGATGGCAGCCACGGGTCGCACTTCATCAAAGTAACCGATGCTCTGCCCCGCGCCGGAGTGGATCAGCGGTTCAATGTCGTGTTCTTCTATCGCACCGAGAAGATCGCCCACCAGCACGTCCTGATAAGGCATTTTCAACGGACTGGGCGCATCTTCCGCCTCCCATTCCTGGCTCCAGCCGGTGCGTATCTGGCGAAAGGTTTTGCCGCTCTCGGAGCGGGTGATGACCGTGTCGCCACTGCCTGCGGCTTTCAGTTTTTCTGTGTTCACCGGATGCATATGGCCTTGATGCTCCGTCGAGAGGAGCCAGGCCGTACCCATCCAAACGCCCTGCGCGCCCATCGCAAGCGCCGCTGCGACGTGACGACCTGTCGCCACACCGCCTGCAACCAGCACAGGGATGTCACCCGCCGCATCCACAATCTGCGGCACCAATGAATAGGTCCCTATCGGTCCGGTGTGCGCACCGGCGTCGTAACCTTGTGCCACCAGGATCTCAACGCCAGCTGCAACCGCACGCTGCACGTGATGAGGACTGCCGATCAGCGCGAGCGTCGTTTTACCTCGCGCTTTAGCTTCCTGAATAACCGGTGCTGGTGCACCAATACCGCAGGCGAACATGTCCACGCTCGAATCCAGCACCGCCTGAATCTGCTCATCCTCTATTTCCTTGGATCGAATAAAGCGCGTGCGCATGCCGGGCTCGGTGGCAGCCGGCACGTTGTAGCGTTCGATCATGTCCTGCACAAACGCTTTATGTTCTTCGGGAATTTCGGCCTCTATGGCCTCACGGGAATTGTGTTCGGGCATGCCGGGTGGCAGCACCAGGTCTACGCCAAACGGCTTATCGCCCACCAGCTCGCGGATGGCGCCCAGCTCTTCAGTAATCTCATGGGGAAAGCGACGGGTTGCGCCATACACGCCGAACCCGCCGGCATTGGTGATCGCTGCGACGGTGGAGACATCGTGGGCAAAGCCAAAGATCGGCACGTCGATGTTCAAGCGCTCGCAAATGGGTGCCCACAGCTTGCCGTCTGCCGCCGTCATACCCAGGCTCTAAGCGGTCTCTGCCTCGGAATCGTCTTCCAACAGCGAAGGCAGCTCTACGGCAACCACCTCAGGAAGGGCTTCGTCATCTGCATCTTCGAGCTCATCATCGCGAAGGCCGTGTTCGCTCGCACGTAACGGCTGACGTGGCTCGTGCTCTTCAGGCAATTCGCCCTCAAGCTCTTCAACTTCCTCAACCTCTACCGCGCGCACAGCAACGGCAACCTGGTCTATGAGGACTTCTTCAACTTCGTTGGCACCCCGTTTCTCTGCAACGGCAGCAACGTCCACGTCCTCATGAGCGGGTGTCTCATCTGCTTTGGGTGGCATCTCGGGGGCTCGCACCTGGTTCAGCGTAGTGTCGATGACTTCAAAGGCGTTGAGGTGTCTTAAGCTGGGGTGACCAGCCACAACCTCATAGTAAAAGTCTTTGTAGGCCTGACTGGGGATGAGATCAAACACCGGATCGTAGCCCTCAGGTTTCACCTGCAGGCTTTCATGGCCATATTGCTCCGGCCATACTCGACACCAATCCTTCCACAATCGCAGAACAAGATCCTGTTCCTGCCGCTTCAACTCCCTTTCCCCCAATCGTAGGTACTACTGATACTGACACTGATTTTTGATAACCCTGCAAACAATTGCTCTTAGCGGCATTTGGTTTGCGTCAGCCGTAAGACTATACCAAATCTTCTAGCGCTCTCCCACCTGGCTTCTACACTTAGGGCATGAGACTGAGAGGGCTGAGCATTCTGGTGCTCCTCATCGGCACCACCCCCGCAGTCTGTCATGGTCCAACATGGGTTGAACACAACGGGGCGACCGACGCTCATACAGACCGACAGACCTCCCTCGCTGAGACCCCTCCCCGTCAAAATAGTGTCGCCGTCGAGTCGGTTCACCCACGCATGGCTGACACCGAACTGGATCTCGCCCCATCCGGCATCGAATTTGAGCACGCCTCTTACAACGCCCTGATACATGCTCTGGTCAGTTCCGGCCACACGACTCTCCACTTACCAGGCCAGGGGCTGGTGACCCTGGAGGTCGACAAACACACACAAAGCTACGGTGCTGATCTGTTTACCCTGTCTTTCGCGGGTCTACCCAGCACTCTCACACGCCGCGGCGACCGTCTGCATCTGAGTCTCGCCACCCCGTACGGCAGCTATCGGATCACCGCCGCACGAGCGCAGGACGGTGAAGGCATTACCGTTCAATCTGTCGCCAACATTCAAATTGCCCAACGCATGGTTAACCAGGAAAAGGATTTTCTGCATGTGGAAGTTCGTTAGATCACAAGCCCGAACCTATATCGTTCGATCGTTGACGCTGTGCTGCCTCGGCGCGCTTGCTGCCTGTGGCGGTGGCGGCGGTGGCTCCAGTTCGGCAGCGCCCACGGCCAACGCGCCTCCGGCAACACCGCCACCGAGCACGCCACCACCCAGCACACCCCCGGCAACCCCGCCACCCACAACAACGGTGTTAAAACTCTTAGCCCTGGTCAGCGAAGGTGTACAACAGCAGTTCGCCGATCCGGATCTGCGAGTTGTGCACATGGTCAGCGTGGCAAACGACGTGCTTGCCGACAGCGGCGTCGATGTTGAAATAGAGCTGGTCCATGTGGAGATGGTGAGCTACCCGGATACAGCCGGTGCCACACAGGCGTTGGACGATGTCACCTTCGCACGCCACTCAGCTTTCGCCAACACCGCAACTCTGCGCAACGATGTCGAAGCAGACCTGGTAGCGCTCATCCGGCCATACGCCAATGATGGTCTTTGCGGGTATGCCTGGATCGGCGGTTATGGAACCAGCGGCGATTTTGGTAACCCGGTGGAGGCTGACTACGCCTACTCTGTGGTCGCCGCCAACTGTTCTGACTACACCCTGCTGCACGAGTTGGGTCACAACCTGGGTCTTGCGCACTCAGTACGGGAAGATGTGGATGGCGGCACACACAGCTGGGCGGTGGGGCACGGGGTCGACAACGACTTTGTCACCATCATGGCCTCACCTACAGAATTTAACGCTGCGCGACTGCCGCGCCTTTCTTCACCGGGTCTTACCTGTAACGGACAACCATGCGGCGTACCCTGGGACCAGCCCGACGGCGCAGACGCAGTACGTACGCTCAACCAAACCGCCGAGCAGGTCGCCGGTTACCGCTAAAGCCCCATCTACCGCGTTACTTAAGTGTTGACTTAACTATATTTGCCAGTATAGTTAAGTGCATGCCTAAGTATTTAAACCCCACATTCAGCGCCTTGGCCGACCCCACCCGCCGCGCGGTGATCGAAGCCCTGAGCCAAGGACCTGCCAGCGTCAGCACACTTGCCGCGCCCTTTGAAATGTCCCTGCCAGCCTTCGTGCAACACCTTGCGGTCCTCGAAGACAGTGGTTTGATCCAAACCCGCAAGGAAGGTCGCGTACGCACGTGTTATCTGAAGAGCGAAGCACTGGAAGCTCTGAACACCTGGGTAGCAGACGCCCTGAAGTACTGGGAGGACCGTCTGGATGCCCTGGCGAACTACGCTGAGTCCCTGCATCAGGCCACCAAACCTCTGGTGAACATCGAGGGTTCCGGAGACATTCGTCGCATCAATCTGCAACTCACGCTCGCAGCACCCATCAAAAAAGTCTGGTCCGCCCTCACCCAACCCGAACAGATTCGCCACTGGTGGCCCGACTGGCATCCCAGCGGCATTCTGGAACCACGCGAGGGAGGTCGCATCGCAATCGGTGACGGCGGTTGGCTGGACGGCCGCATCAAAGTCTGGGCGCCACCCTACATCCTCGCGTTTTCATGGCGCGAAGAAGAGCTGGACGCACCCTGGTTTGAGCCGGCAACAAAGAGCTTATTGCACCTCCAGCTCCTGGAATCTGACAACGCAACGCAGCTGACCTTGCAACAGTATGCACCCCTCGGCTCGGTGGCTGGCGGTGCAGCTGGGTGGCACAACTTTGCAGCAACCCGCCTGCCCATCTGGGTGGAAGAGGATCGGGTTGACGAGCAGCCGGAACGCTTTAATGAGCTGCACACGCTCTACAGAAACATGCTCACAAACGATTCCTCTGATCAGCAGCAAAAGAGGGATGACCAAAAGGAGGATAAGTAACATGGCCGAAGCAAAACTCTCCGAAGTGCACGGCACGGGTAACACACGCCGCCTGCAGACGCGACAAGTGATCAACGCGCCCATCAACACCGTGTGGGAAGCCATTACCCTTGCCGAACACGTCAGCCAATGGTGGGCCGAGGGGTCGATTGGCAGCAAAGCTGGCGAGCCGATGCGGCTGGGCGGTGAAGAAGATGTTAACGGCACCATCATCACGCATATGGCGCCGCACATTTTTCAATTCACGTGGCACGACAAACCTGAGGAAGCTGAGCATCCGGAGTGGATAGAGCCCCACACCTTGAGCCTGGTGCATTTCGACTTCATCGAAACGGCACCTGACGCAACCATGGTGACGTTGGTGTCTTTCTCACCCGTTGCAAGCGCGGCAGGCGCCGCTGCGGGCTGGCACCATCTCTTTGAAGCACTGCTAAGTTATGTGGAAACCGGCGAGTACACATCCCCACCGAATCGATTTGAACAGTTGAAAGCGCTTTATGCGTAGCGGTTATTCGCTGCGCTTGAGCGGGACCACTTTGCGGTTGCCCGCGAGACCACCCAGCTGCGATTCCAGATCCGCACCTTCAACCAGGCCTTCGATGAATTTTTTGATGGCTTCATAATCGAAGGTGTCGCAGGCTTGCTCTAGGGTGTTCAGCGCACCGCGCAGCTCCATCCAGGGAAGGTAGTTCTCCTCCGCCCGCATGATCTTGCGGTGTTCCGTACCCGTCACGTTGCCTGAGACAAGCAGTTCTTCGTGCAGCTTTTCACCGGGCTTCAACCCCGTGAACTCAATCTCAACATCGCCATCGGGATTGGCATCATCCTTAATCGACAGTCCCTTCAACCGCACCATTCTATGGGCGAGGTCGAGAATGCGTATGGGTTGCCCCATGTCCAGCAGGAAGACATCACCGCCGCGGCCCATACTCGCCGCCTGCAGCACCAGCTGGGCAGCTTCAGGGATGCTCATGAAGTAACGGGTGACTTCAGGATGGGTCACGGTAATGGGTCCACCCGCCGCAATCTGTTCACTGAAAAGCGGCACCACACTGCCGGATGAGCCCAGCACATTGCCAAAGCGCACCATGGAAAAATTGGTCTTGTCACTCTGGTCCTGCAGGGCCTGCAGGATCAGCTCGGCGAGCCGTTTGGATGCGCCCATCACGCTGGTTGTGCGCACCGCCTTATCTGTAGAGATGAGAATAAAGTTCTGCACACCGGCATCCATCGCCGCCTGGGCGCAGTAAAGCGTACCGAAGGTATTGTTCTTAATGCCCTGGATGACGTTGTTTTCAACCAGACTCACATGTTTGTACGCGGCGGCGTGGTAGGTGGTTTCCACCTGATATCGCTTAAACGTGCGCGCGAGCAACGCCGAATCGAGCACCGACCCGAGCACGGGAATCACCGGCACCGCCATACCCTGGCTTTCTACCAGCGCCTGCAGCTCTCGATGAATTTGATACAGCGCGTATTCCGACTGATCCAGAATGACGAGTGTTTTCGGGCGCACCATCAGAATCTGGCGACAGAGTTCAGAGCCAATGCTTCCACCCGCGCCTGTGACCATCACATTGCGCTGGGCCACGCTCTCGCGCAGGAGATGCGGTAGCGGCTCCACTTCGTCGCGACCCAGCAGGTCTTCAATCTGGACATCGCGCAGGTTGGCCACCGTGCTGGTACCGGACATCAGATCGCCAATGTCGGGAATCAGACGCACACGAACGTCAAAGTCCTGCAGAAAATCGATGATCTTCCGCCGTCCGTCCAGGTCCTTGTTGATCGCTACCAGCACCTGCGAAGCGCCGTGCTCTTTTAACAATCTACCCAGGGCTCTGGGTGCATAAACAAAAACATCGTCCACGGTTGAACGCTGCAACTTCGGATTGTCGTCAACAAAGCCAACCGGCCGATACACGTTCTGCTGCTTGAGCATGCGCGCCAACTCTACGCCGCGCTTACCTGCGCCGTAGATCACTACGGACTGGAGCTTGCCTTCATCCTTAACACGATGCAGGTAGCCACGTACCCCAAAGCGACTGCCCGCCACCCACAAGAGCGCCAGCAGGAAAAAGATAATCGGCACACTGCGAGGAAAGACATCGTCATCGCCTGGGATGCGTGTGGTAAATGCATAGGCGGCCATCAAGCCTACTGCCAAGGCGGTAATCACACAGCCCTGCAGCATCACTTTGGTGGCGTGGTTACCCATGTAACGCACAACCTGACGGTAGAGGCCGAGACGCCCAAACGTTGGAATGGCGACGCAGACGCACACCACAAAGGCACCCCAATGCGCGAGCACATTCGGCGTCCAATCACCCAGGCGCAGCGCAAATGCCACCCAGAGACAGACCGGCAGCATCACCGCATCGGCAGTGACCGCAATGGCCTGCTTTTTACGACGCGATAGTTCTTGTATCAGGTCCTGCACGTTACCTACTTAAATCCATGCGCAACTTCTGAATTCCCTTTTTCCCAACCAACCAACCAACTTTAAACTCAAGGCAGCTTCAATCTCTAACCTTGTCCTACGTTCTCAATATCCGCCGCACCCGCCTGATAGTGTCGACACGCATAAGCGAGCGGGGCCACGGCAAGCACCAGCACAAGCCATTCCCACGCGGGAAAGGCCAGGCTCAACCAGGCCATAGGCAGCAGCCAAATCATTTGGAACAGTGAAAAAACACACGTTGTCCATAGGTGTCCTTTTCGCCCGGCTAAGCGCTGGTACAAATGCGATCGATGCGCTTGCGTGATCTTCTGTCCCGACGTCAATCTCACTACCAACGTATAAGATGCGTCAAACCAGAAACCCGCCAAAAGTACCAAACAGGCGATGAGCGGCAGTTGATTCCCTTGCCATAAAGCCAGCACCACGACTGCAATCAGCAAACCTAAATATCCGCTGCCTACATCGCCCATAAAGATGCGCGCTGGGGGCCAATTAAACGCTAAAAAGGCCAAAGTTGCACTGCTTGTTACCCATAGCAGCTCGCCCAGCCAACCCGGCACCGGACCGGCAAGAATCAGCACACACACGCAGAATAAAAACGCCTGCATCGCGGCTATGCCATCGATGCCATCCATAAAATTGTAGAGATTGGTGAACCACACCATGACAAACACCACAACGACAGCGATGACGAAGCTGAGGTCAAACTCCAGAACATAAAGTGCGGCGCTTGCAGCCCCTATCTGGACAAGCAGGCGTACCCAGGGCGGCAAAGGCACAAGATCATCCCAAAGACCGACCAAACCCACGGCCAGCAGCGCAACTCCGATGTAGAAGCCAAGCGGTGTATCAATCTGCGCCAGCCACACAAAGTAGGCTGAGCAGACCAGCACAATGGCAATGCCACCCATCGTCGGCGTGGGGATGACATGAGAACTTCGCTCATTCACATGGGCGAGCACATTGCTGCGCCGTGCCCAGTAAAGGACAAGCGCTTCAATCACGAGCCCTGCGATCAACGCAGTTGTGATCAGCGTTGCGACCGATACCACTCAACCACCTCGCTGACCGCTTGCTCCTGGGAAATCACATCCTGCCAATCCAGCAGCTTCTCCGTTTGTGAAAGATCCAGCCTGAAGGGCGCAAAAAGTTTTTGCGTGATCTCGTCCTGACCGCGAACGCCGCTCACCAACTGCCCTGCGCTGCGCATCAGTCCGGCTGGAACTGGGATAAGTCTTGAGCGGCACCCTCCCACCGAACTGATCATGCGCAACATATCGGCCACGCTGGTTTCCCGCTGGTCTCTGATGTGCCAGATGCTCGGCCCTTCACTTCGCTCCGCAATCACAACAAGGAAGTTCACCAGGTTTTGCACCGCGAGCCACGCGCGCGGCGCGTGCGCATCACCCAGGGGCAGCGGCCAGCCCCGCAAACCCCACTTCACCAAACTTTGAAAATTTGCTTTCACCCCGGCTCCATACACCAGCGGCAAACGTATGATCGCCAGCTTTTCTTCTGCGCCCTGCGCGCGTTCACTCAAGAGAATTTCCGCGCTGGCCTTACTCTCCGCATACCAGCCTTGAGGATTTCGTGGGGCAGACACCGTCAGCGATTCTGCGCTCTCATTCCCCAGGACTTTTGAACTGGAAAGCCAGACAAAGCGAGCTACGCCTGCCTCCATACTTCTTTCAAACAACGTACAGGTGTCCCTGACGTTGACGCGTTGCAGATCTTCCCGGCCACTGCGGCTGGTTTCCTCATGCGCGATACCTGCTGCATGAAAAACCACATCCACATCGTCGAGCGCGAGATCCTGCTGATCCCTCACAATGGTCACACCCGGCAGATCAGAAAGACTTCTGCTCACCAGGGTAAGCCGCCAGTCTTGCGCGCGCAGTTCGGCCGTCAGGTGGCGGCCAATAAAACCACCGGCGCCGGTCACCACCGCGTGCCTCAAGACACAAGTTCCTCATAAACCCGGAACGTATGCTCCACCACATCTTCAATCGAGAACACGGCTTCCGCTTTATCTCTCGCCGCACGACTGAACCGCTCTCGCAATTCGGGGTGATCTCCCAGTTCAAGCATGGCGCTCGCCAGGCTGTCCGCATCCCGCGGTTCAACCAGGAGTCCGTTTACCCCATGGGTCACCACTTCCCGGCAGCCGCCAATATTTGAGGCGATCATCGCGCGACCCACGCCGGACGCTTCCAGCAGGGTTTTGGGCAACCCCTCCCGGTAGCTTGGGACACACACCACATGAGACTTGCGCATCACCGTTGCCACATCGTCACAGTGACCAACCCACTGCACGCCACACGTTTGTTCCAGCGCCCTGATTTCCGCTTCGCTCATCGCCGACGGGTTGCCGGGATCGAGACCCCCGGCCAGTTGGAACACCCACTCAGGACGCTGCTCGCGCACAATGCGGGCCGCTTCACAAAACTCCAGAAGCCCTTTGTGTCGCAACATCCGTGCGGGGAATAAAAATACACAACCCTCCGTGGGTTCGGGTGACTGGGAAAACTCGGTCAGATCAATGCCAGACCCGCGTATGAGCACGGCTTGCTGCCTGGCAACAATGGCGTGGCCAACAAAACCCCGCAGGTCTTCAATATTCTGGAAGATAACCCGCATGTTCTTGTGGGACAGCGCCAGACGATATAACAGGTTTACGAACGATCTGCGGATAGCCGCACTAATCCCCCGGCGGGTAAACACAAAACCCATGCCTGGCACGGCGTTAACAAGCGCCGTCATCCCACTCGCCCGCGCTGCAAACGAGCCATATAGCACGGGCTTGATGGTCACATGGTGGATGAGGTCGGGCTGCTCAGATTTGTAGATGCGCTTCAGTTGTTTGTAGGTCTGCAGCTCTTCCAGGGGCGCAAAGTCACTGCGCGACATTGGCACCCCAATGTGCGGGATGCCATGTTCTGCCAACGCTTCCTCGCCGGTATCTGGTGCAGAGACCACCACCACCTCGTAACCACGCGCGTGCGCCTCCACCGCTAACGGCAGTCGGTGAGACAGAAAAAAACGTGCTTCGTTGACGACGTAGAGTAGTTTCACTTAGATCTAAGCAGCGCTGTCGATTCGTTGTACAGGTCTATGTAGGCGGCGTTACAGCGCTCGCTATCATACGCTTTGAGCACGCGTTGTCGATCACGGTTACTCGGGATAATCAGCCCTTCCAACGCATGCTCTACCAACGCAGCCAACGCAATTGGGTCCTGCGGCGCGCACACCCGCGCGGGGTCGTCCACCACAGCCGCCGCATCACCCACATCGGTTGCTACCGCGGTTACCCCACAGGACATCGCTTCCAGCAGCGCGTTCGGTGTCCCCTCCACACGAGAAGCCAGTACAAACACATCCATAGCACAGTAAAGGTCTGGCATTTCCATCTGCGGACCTACGGCGTGCACCCGTTCAATTTCGGCATCCGCGTACCCAAGCTTCACCAGCAGCCGTCCAAACTCAGTGTCGCCTTTACGCAAATCTTTGCCCGCTAAGATGAGGCGCAGGCATGGATCCTTGCGCAGCGGCGTTAAAAGCGCGGCCAGGAAAACGTCCACGCCTTTGTGGGGGTGAAAGCGACCAACAAAGCCAACCACGCGATCATCCTCGTGGATGCCCAGTGAACGTCGCATCTCTTGTCGCCGCTCGGCAGAGGGCGCGAGGGTATGCGTATCTACCCCATTGGGGATATGCACGATCGTGTCGGCCTGAAAGCCAAGCGCCGTATGGCTTACACGGCCTGCCTCGGAGTTATAGATCAACACATGCGGGCGCATGCGCTTCAGCATCCGCAGCGCAAATCGCACGCCGCCCGACTCCTCGACCGAATCTGCAAGCGCGTGCCTGATATTCCAGCTGACTATCCGCTTTCCACCCGCCAGCGACGCCAACACGCTGCCGTAGTACATCCATCCCTGAACAACATCACAGCTGAACCCTCGGCAAAACCTGAGGGCACGCAGCATGCCAAGGGGCGATCTCGAAAAGTGGTGAACTGTGATCCCCGCGTGTTCCAGATCAGAGGTGATCGAGGTGCGGTCGCCCACGCACACAACCGTGTGCTCAAGATTGTCACGGGAATCCATGACAAGGCGGCAAAGGCTGCGCTCGGCACCGCCTATGCCTAAGCCAACAATGATATGAAGAATGCGCGGGCGATCTGACATGTCCCATTGTCGAATGCATCGAAGCCGCCATCAACGAAAATGTTGATGGCAGCTTCATCTCTCTTTCAGCAGTCGACCATTGGAATTAAATCCTCCGGTCAATCAGCATGCCCTGAAGATGTGCCTCCTTAGTCTTCCAAGTAAATTTTGGCGCGGTTCTGTTCCAGCACTTTCTCCCCCACCCCACGAACAGCCGTCAGTTCTTCGATGGAACCAAACTGACCGTTGTTGGTGCGGTACTCCACAATGGCACGCGCCCGGGCGATACCCACACCGCTGAGCACCTCGGCTAACTCTTCCGCGCTGGCTGTATTGATATTGACGCCGCCGGCGGGGGCCGCAAAAGCGAATGTAGAGGCAGCGATGAGGAGCGCTGCTGCAATTTTCTGAATGAGCTTCATGTCCTTCCTTATTAACCATTTCAAAGGAAGCACAGACTAGACTTACAAAGAGAAGCTAGATGCAGGGCAGGAACGTTCAGGCCTGTAAGTTTTTGGGCAGATCTTCCAGATTAAATCGACCCCATTGTTTGCAGGTGGGGCAATGCCAGAGATGCACGTGAGAACGGAAGCCGCAGTTCTGACACTGAAAATCAGGTGACCACTTAGCCAGCGAGCGGATGGCGGTTTTTATCCGCGGCAGATGCGCTTCATCAGCACGCTCCATCAGATCCATCAGCAGCGCAAGGTGCTGGCGATCCGGCATAGGTTCCACCACATTGAGCACCTCATCCACATCCAGTTCCAGGCCGTGGCGACGACGCGTTTCTATGTAGAGATTCAGGAGCTTGCCGCTGGGATGTGTTTCCAGCACCTTTTCCAGGAAGAGGAGGTATTCCGACTCCGACCCCAAGCTCTGACAAGCCTTCGCATACATGGGTGCAATCTCGACAACCAGATCCGGCGCCATTGCGGCAACGGCATTCAGATTTTTCAGCGCCTTTTTATAGCTCTTCTGGTGAATATCTATTCGTGCTGCAAGCCAATGCCCACGCGGATTGGAACCAGCAGCCTGCATCGCCTGCGCTGCCGCATCGCGAGCCTCTCTAATCCGTCCCGCCTCAAACTCACGTTCACCCAACTCGCAATAAAAGTGTGCCAACCGATCCGCACGCGGATTGTCCCGGGCCAGCGCCAACTTGGAATACTCCAATGCCGCTTCCCAGTCCTTTTCCTGTTCATAGATGTCGACCAGAAGGTCCAGCGCCTGCTTAAACTGGTTGTCTTTGCGCTTGATGATGCTGACCAGGAGCGCCTCCGCTCGATCCAGGAGACCCGCTGCGTGGTAGTCCCGCGCAAGCTCATATTCCACCAGCTCTTTGTTCACCCGTTTGAGTGTTGGGCTCGCCAGCAGGTTCTGGTGGATGCGTATCGCCTTGGCCACTTCGCCACGACGGCGGACCACACCCGCCAGGGCAAGATGCACATCGATACTTTCATCGTTCACTTCCATCGCCTGGATGAAGCGATCAACCCCCAGTTCAGGACGCTCGCCGAGGAGAAAGTTCAGGCCCTGATAATAGTCCCGTATGGCTTCCTGCTGCGCTTGGGGCTTACGCCGCTCTCGCCGCCCCAGCAAAAAGCCGAGCCCGAGTGCGACAACGAGCAGACCGTAAAGAAGGAGGCTGGTTGGAAAATCCACAGGCCCGCGTCCTAGCTTTGCAGGGTGACGTCTTTCAGGCGTGCGAGTTCGGCCTCCGCTTTGGCCAGGTCCTGGCGCAGACGGCGGTTTTCCAATCGGCGTTTAAATCCGAACCACACGTTGTTGATAACACCCAGCAGCACACCCATGACGAACGCGAGCACCAGCCACCAGAAAATGCTCAACGGCCACGGCGTTTCCCAGATCGCAAAACGCAGAACAACCTCTTCCTGGCTCTGGAACAATGCGCCGATGACTCCCACAAGAATGAGTGAGACCACAAACACCAGGCTCTTTAACCATTTCACTTTTGTTGAAAACCCACACAGAAAACAGATGGGGGGAGGGGACTATATGTTGGCGTGCACGTCAAGTCGCACACGTAAAAGATCGATTAATCTTCTGTCGGGTTACCATCTGCAGTGCCATCAGTTGCGCCGAATCGCGGCGCCACGCCGTCCTGACTGCTTGGTTGAGGAGAAAGGGGTGAATGCCCGGCCGTGCTCGCAGGGGAGGCGGCTTCGCGGGCGAGCGCCGCGTTTACCCGGTCGCGCAGTTCTTTGCCCGGTTTGAAGTGAGGCACATATTTACCAGCCAGGCCAACCGATTCACCGGTTTTCGGGTTGCGACCGATTCGGGGAGCTCGGTAGTGCAAAGAGAAACTACCGAACCCTCGAATCTCAATCCGCTCGCCGCTGGCCAGCGTCAAAGACATTTGCTCAATCATCGTTTTCACCGCCAGCTCTACATCTTTGCTGGACAGCTGTGATCCCGAGGACTGTGCCTGAGCTGCAACGATGCGCTCGATGAGCTCAGACTTGGTCATGCTTTGATCAGACATAACGATCTACAACTACTCGTCTTTGTCCATTTGCGCCTTGATGAGGTCGCCCAACGTAGCGGCACCCGGGCGATCAGTTTCCTGTCGCTGGTGATCGCGTACTGCCTGACGCTCTTCATCGATCTCTTTCGCTTTCACCGACAGTGAAATCGTGCGGTTCTTACGATCCACAGAGATGATCTTCACCTCGATGGCTTCGCCGACGGTCAGAACGTTGCGCGCATCTTCCACACGGTCGATGCTGAGTTCAGACGCCTTGAGAACACCCACAACCTCTTCGGCCAGTTCAACCTGCGCTTCCTTAGGCTCAACTTCCGTCACCGTACCGTTCACGATGCTGCCGCGATCGTTAACGTTGGTGTAGTCGGTGAACGGATCCTGATCCAACTGCTTGATGCCGAGAGAAATGCGTTCGCGCTCAGGATCTACAGACAGAATCAGAGTCTCAATCTCTTCACCCTTGGAGTAGCGACGCACGGCGGTTTCACCCTGCTCGTTCCAGGAGATATCAGACAGATGCACAAGACCGTCGATGCCACCGTCCAGACCAATGAAAATACCGAAGTCGGTGATCGACTTGATGTTGCCCTTGATCTTGTCGCCCTTGGCGTTGTTCAAGCTGAACTCTTCCCATGGGTTCGGACGACACTGCTTGATGCCAAGCGAAATGCGACGACGCTCTTCGTCGATGTCGAGGACCATCACTTCAGCTTCATCGCCTACATTCACAACCTTGGATGGGTGAATGTTCTTGTTGGTCCAATCCATTTCGGAGACGTGCACCAGACCTTCCACACCTTCTTCGATTTCGGCAAAGCAGCCGTAGTCGGTGAGGTTGGTGACCGTTGCCAGAACGCGTGAGCCTTCCGGGTAGCGGCGGACGATGTTCAACCACGGATCATCACCCAGCTGCTTCATGCCGAGGCTGACACGGTTCTTCTCACGGTCAAACTTGAGGATGCGAACATCAACTTCATCACCCACGTTAACCATCTCAGAAGGATGACGGATGCGCTTCCACGCCATGTCGGTGATGTGCAACAGGCCATCCACACCGCCGAGGTCGACAAAGGCACCGTAGTCGGTGAGGTTTTTGACAATACCTTTCACGTCCTGACCTTCCTGCAGAGAGGCCAGCAGCGCTTCGCGCTCGTGACTGTTTTCTTCTTCGAGTACCGCACGGCGGGAGACAACAACGTTGTTGCGCTTCTGATCAAGTTTGATGACCTTGAACTCAAGCGGCTTGCCTTCGAGGTGTGCGGTTTCGCGCAGTGGTCGGATGTCGACCAGAGATCCTGGCAGGAAGGCACGGATATCGTTGATATCCACGGTAAAACCGCCCTTAACCTTGCCGTTGATGATGCCGGTAACTACCTCGGCCGCATCGTGCGCGCTTTCCAGCTGTTGCCATGACTCTGCACGGCGTGCTTTTTCACGCGACAACCGGGTTTCACCCCAGCCATCGTCAACAACTTCCATCGCGACCTTCACCTGGTCGCCGATGCTCAGGGCAAATTCGCCCTGTTCATTCAGAAACTGACTTTTAGGAATGACACCTTCAGATTTGAGACCTGCGTGTACTACAACCCAATCATCATCAATTTCGACCACCGTGCCGGTAACGATAGACCCAGGGGCCATCTCGATGGTTTGTAAACTCTCTTCAAATAAATCGGCAAAAGATTCGCTCATATAAATTAGTTTTCGCTCAACTCACCTGGTACTGCGTTTGTTCCTATCTACAGAAGGGACATTTGCTCGAGACAAAAGTCTCGCCGTCACGGGCAGCACCGCAACCAACAAAATATTGGGGATAAAGTAGAGCGCTCCATGGTTGTTAGTTAATCCAACGCACACGCTGCTTGAATGGCTTGAGCGCTAACGGATCAATCAGGCACTTGGAGCAAATCCTCGTTCTGAGGCGGCCTCCATAACCTGATCGAACACCGCCTCTATCGACATTGACGTTGAGTCAATAATCAAGGCGTCTTCAGCCGGTTTCAATGGCGCAACGGTGCGACCAGTATCTCGAGCATCCCGTTCCCGGATCTGCTCAAGAAGGGCGGGCAAGCTAACACTTAAGCCTTTGTTTTTCAACTGTTTATAGCGACGTTCCGCACGTTCTTCGGCACTGGCATCCAGAAACACTTTAAGTTCAGCATCCGGGAATACAAAGGTACCCATATCGCGGCCGTCGGCAACAAGACCGGGCACGCGTCTGGCCTTGAGTTGCAGATCATGCACGGCAAGACGCACTTGCGGCATCGCGGCCACCTTCGAAGCAGCCGCCCCACCCTCTTCGGTGCGAATAGCATCTTCATAGGGTTCACCATCCACGACCGCACCTTGCGCGGAGAAGGTGATGTTCAGTTCTCGAGCGCGCTTGGCGATGTCTTCTTCCCGCTCTGCTTCCAGCGGGATGCCGGACCGTTCACACGCAACCCCCACAATTCGATACAGCGCTCCGGAGTCGAGCGTATGCCAACCCAGCGCCTGGGCGACCATCACCGTCAACGTACCTTTACCTGACCCGCTGGGGCCATCGATCGTGATGACCGGGGCTGGTGTTTGTGTGTGTCCGTCCGAGGTCATGAGTGCGTCAGAGCGTGACGGTCAGAGCACTTCGCGGAGTGCCGCCAGGAAGCGATCGTTTTCCTGCTCCAGGCCAATGCTGACCCGCAGATGATCCGGGAGACCGTATTCTGCGATCGGGCGTGCGATCACCCCTTTTTGCAACAGCGCGTTAAATACCTCAGCGCCAGGCTTACCGCAGTTTACGGTCAGGAAGTTGCCCGCGGACGGTATATACGCAAGTCCCATAGCATCAAAAGCACCCGCAAGCTGCGCCATGCCTTCGCGGTTGAGTGCCCCCGAGGTGTCGACAAAGTCGTTGTCTTCCAATGCGGCAACACCGGCAGCGAGCGCAAAACTTGAACAGTTGAACGGCTGCCGCGCTCGGTTCATCAGATCGGCCAGCTCAAGTGAGGAGACGCCGTAGCCTAAGCGTACGGACGCCAACCCGTGTATCTTTGAAAATGTCCGCGTAACCAGAAGGTTGGGATAGTCGTCCAGGAGTTGCAGACCATCCGGATACTCGGGCTCATCCACATATTCGAAATACGCTTCATCCAGCACCACCCAAACGTGTGCAGGAACGGCACTTAAAAATTCGGTCAGTGCCGCCTGTCCCGCCCAGGTGCCCGTTGGGTTGTTAGGGTTGGCCAGGAAGATGGTACGCGTGTTGTCGTTTATAGCGGCGCGCATCGCGGAGAGGTCGGCACCGTAGTCCTTCGCCGGTACGGTGATCAGCTCCGCTCCCGCACACGCCGTTGCCAGGCGGTAAACCACAAACGAGTGATCTGCCACGATGGCGTTCCGTCCAGGTTCCAGCGTCACTCTAGCCACAAGATCCAACACATCGTTAGAGCCGTTGCCGAGGGTGATCTGCGCTTCACGCACACCCAGCGTACGGGCCAGCGCTTCTTTCAGGAGGAAGCCGCCGCCGTCGGGGTAACGCGACATATCCGCCATAGCCCCTTCCAACGCTGCTCGTACCTGCGGTCCTGGACCGCGCGGGTTTTCATTGCTCGCCAGCTTGACGATGTCGGTCAGGCCAAGCTCACGCGCCACTTCATCGACGGGTTTGCCAGGTGCATAGGGCGTGAGCCCCGCTATCCCTTTGTGTACGTTGTCCATACCTGCTTGTTCCCCGTTTAATCAGACCACCGCCTGGGGATAAGAACCCAGGGTACGCACCTCAAATGCCACGCTGTTGATTGCGGCCAGCGCTTTCTGTGCCGCTTCAGAAGAGACATGGCCGTCAAAATCGATGAAAAACACGTACGACCAATCGCCTGTGCGGGCAGGCCGCGTCTCAATGCGGGTCAAACTGATGCCGTTTGCTTCAAAAGGCTCAAGCACCCGCAGCAGCGCGCCGGGTTCGTTGCGCACGGATACCAGAATTGAGGTTTTGTCCTTACCGCTGACACCCACATCCTGATTGCCGAGCACCAGGAAACGCGTTTTGTTGTCGCTCTGGTCTTCGATGGCTGTGGCAAGCAACCGCAGCCCATAAAGTTCCGCCGCGCGTTCGCTGGCGATGGCGGCTAACCCCGGATCTTCCGCCGCCATTTTTGCGGCTTGGGCGTTACTGGCAGCAACCGTGCGCTGCACGCCCGGATAGTTTCTGTCCAACCAGGCACGACATTGAGCTAATGACTGCGCGTGCGAAACAATCTCGCGCACCTCACCCTCTCCGGCTTCTGCCCGCATCAATGCATGGTGGATAGGCATTTCCACCTCAGCGCAGATTTTTACTTTTGAGGTAAGAAAACAATCGAGGGTGTGGTTGACCATGCCTTCCGTGGAATTCTCCACCGGCACGACACCATAGTGCACCGTGCCTGATTCAACATCGCGGAATACCTCATCGATACTGTCCACGGGCGTGGTGGTGGCGAAGTGGCCAAACTGTTTGATCGCTGCGGCTTCTGTGTAGGTGCCTTCGGGTCCGAAGTAGGCCACCGTCAGCGGCTGTTCCAGATTCAAGCAGCAGGAGATGATCTCGCGGAAGAGACCCGCCACATCTTTATCGGGCAGGGGCCCCCGGTTCTGCCCCATCAGCCGTTCCAGGATCTGCACTTCCCGTTCCGGGCGGTAGAACACCGGAGGTTCTTCTGTTGCGTTACCGAGTTTTACCTCGCCAACTTCCAATGCCGCTTGTGCGCGTTCGTTAAACAGGCGCAACAGCTGCTGATCGATGCTGTCTATGCGCTCGCGCAACGGCTTCAGTTTATCGTCGTCACCACTCATGATCGGGCCTGGTCAGGTCTGCGCTAACCTTTTTCCTGTTCAAATTCCTGCATATAGGCCACCAGCGCATCCACGGCGGCTTCTGGTACTGCATTGTAAATACTGGCACGCATGCCCCCTACACTGCGGTGTCCTTTCAAGTTATGCAAGCCGCGGGCTTCAGCCCCGGCGAGGAAATCCGCGTCGAGTTCAGGATCAGGCAGGGTAAAAGGTACATTCATCGTGGACTGATACGCTGCATCAACCGGCGCGCGATAGAAGTTGCTGGCACTGATAGCACCGTACAACTTGCTGGCCTTGCGCTCGTTGATCGCCGCAATACTTTCAAGCCCACCCTGCTCTTTTAACCAGGCGAACACCAATCCGGCGAGATACCAGGTATAGGTAGGCGGCGTATTGGACATGGAATCTGCCTCTGCCTGCTCTGCATAGTTCAGCACTGTCGGCGTGATAGAACGTGCGTCACACAGATCCTTACGCACGATCACCACAGTCAAACCGGCAGGGCCGATGTTCTTCTGCGCACCCGCGTAGATGAGCCCGAATTGATCAACATCGATAGGGCGCGACAGGATGTCCGAGGACATATCCGCAACCAACGGCACATCAAGTTCGGGAAAATTTTTGAACTGGACTCCACCGATGGTTTCGTTAGAGCAGATATGCAGATACTTTGCGCCTGCCGAGCGTTGCCAGGTAGCGATGTCAGGAATGGTGTCGTAGTTAGAGCTCGCGCTGGATGCGACCACATTGGCTGTGCAGTACTTACCCGCTTCCTTGATGGCTTTTTTTGACCAGGAGCCTGTGTCGAGGTAGTCGACCGTATCCCCTTCCGCGGTCAGGTTCAGCGGAATGGCCGCAAATTGAGCCGTCGCCCCACCCTGCAGAAAGAGCACATGATAGGCATCGCTGATACCCAGCAGTTCACGCAGGTCAGCTTCAGCGCGCGCCGCAACATCCACAAAAACTTTGCTGCGATGACTCATTTCCATCACCGACATGCCGGTGCCCTCAAAGTCCAGCATCTCTGCTTGCGCGCGTTCCAATACTGCATCCGGCAGCGCTGCCGGACCGGCGGAGAAGTTGTATGACCTCACTGCTTCGTCCTAGGTTGTTTGAATTTTGGTTTGAGACGGGTTGCCCGCAGGCAACCGCAACTCTTTAGTCTTTTGACCGATTAAGTCATTCGAACCGATTTAGTCTTCCGAACTGGAGTCATCTGAACCGGACTCGTCCGATTCGCCATCCTCTTCCTGTTCGGCAATACGTTCAACGCTGTTGAGATTCTCTTCATCTTTCAGGTTGATCAGACGCACACCTTGCGTGTTGCGACCCAACACAGAGATCTCATCAGCAGCGGTGCGCACCAGCGTACCTTGGTCCGAGATGAGCATGACCTCGTCACCCGTGAAGACCTGCGCTGCGCCAACCAACTGTCCGTTGCGATCAGATGTCTGCATGGCGATCACCCCTTGGCCGCCGCGACCCTTAACAGGGAAGTCTTCCACATCCGTGCGCTTGCCGTAGCCACGCTCACTGGCGGTGAGCACGTAGCCGTTTTCCTGCGGAATGATCAGGCTGATCAGGCGTTGGCTGCCGGAGAGCTTGATACCGCGCACACCCTTCGCCGTGCGGCCCATGGCGCGCACATCCGATTCTTTGAAGCGAGCCGCCTTACCCGCGCTGGAGACGAGCAGCACATCCGAAGTACCGGATGTGATGGCCACTCCGACGAGCGTATTCCCTTCTTCCAGATCCAGAGCGATGAGACCGCTTGGACGTGGACGCGAGAACTGCTCCAACGGTGTTTTCTTGACCGTGCCGTTGGCGGTGGCCATAAACACAAAGTGGTCTTCCGAGAATTCTTTGATCGGCATGATCGCTGTGATCCGCTCGTGGGCATCCAGCGGCAGGATGTTGATCATCGGGCGCCCTTTTGCACCGCGACTGCCTTGCGGAATCTGGAAGACTTTCAGCCAATAGACCTTACCCATGTTGGAAAAACACAGCAGCATGTCGTGGGAGTTGGCAATCACGAGATGCTCGACAAAGTCTTCGTCTTTAACGCTGGTCGCTGCCTTGCCGCGACCGCCACGTCGCTGGGCCTGATAGATTTCCAGCGGTTGGGTCTTGCCGTACCCCTGGTGAGAGATGGTGACTACCAAATCTTCTTCGGTGATCAGATCTTCTGCAGACAGGTCGAGCTGGGAGGCAACAATTTCGGTGCGTCGTTCGTCGCCGTAGCCTTCCTTGATCTCGTTCAACTCTTCGCGGATGACCGACAGCAGACGTTCATGGCTGCCCAGGATGTCCAACAGATCTGCAATCTCGTCCAGCACACCGCGATAGTCCTCCATGAGCTTGTCCTGCTCCATGGCGGTAAGGCGATGCAGGCGAATCTCGAGAATTGCCTGAGCTTGTTCTTCCGTCAGCCTGTAGAGGTTGTCTTCAAAGCCAAAGTCATCAGCCAGGCCATCGGGCTTACAAGCGTCGGTGCCTACTTCTGACAAAAGCTCAAATAGCGCTTGGGCTTCCCAGCGACGACCCATCAGGGCTTCGCGCGCTTCCGCCGCTGAAGGCGATGCTTTGATCAGCTCGATCACCGCATCGATGTTTGCAAGGGCCACGGCCTGGCCTTCCAGGATATGCCCGCGCTGACGTGCTCGGCGCAAGAGATAGAGGGTGCGGCGTGTAACAACTTCTTTGCGGTGCTTTAAGAACGCATCGAGCATCTCTTTGAGATTGAGCAGCTTCGGCTGTCCATCTACCAACGCCACACAGTTAATGCCGAACACACTCTGCAACTGGGTCTGGGCATAGAGGTTATTGAGAATGACCTCACCCGAATCGCCGCGGCGAACTTCGATGACCACTCTCAGGCCATCTTTATCAGATTCATCCCGCAGCTCTGTGATGCCTTCAATGCGCTTATCTTTCACCAGCTCCGCAATCTTCTCGATCAAGCGGGCTTTGTTCAGCTGATAGGGTATTTCCGTGATGATGATGCGCTCACGGCCGTTTTTCTCGGTTTCCACCTCAGCACGTGCGCGTACATAAATACGGCCGCGGCCAGTGCGATACGCCTGCACAATACCGGCACGTCCGTTGATTATACCGGCGGTCGGGAAATCGGGGCCGGTTACGTACTCCATCAACCCGTCAACCGTAATCTCCGGTTCATCCAGGAGCACCAGGCAGGCGTTGACGATCTCGGTCATGTTGTGTGGCGGGATGTTGGTGGCCATGCCCACCGCAATTCCGGAGCTGCCGTTGACCAGCAGGTTCGGTACCCGCGTAGGCAAGACATCCGGCATGGTCAGCGTGTCGTCGTAGTTGGCGACAAAATCGACCGTGTCCTTGTCCAGATCGGCCAGCAGTTCACCGGCCAGCTTGGTCATCCGCGCCTCGGTGTAGCGCATCGCCGCCGGTGGATCGCCATCGATGGAGCCGAAGTTGCCCTGCCCGTCGACCAGCATGTAACGCATGGAGAAATCCTGCGCCATGCGCACCAGCGTCTCGTAGATGGCGCTGTCACCGTGGGGGTGATATTTCGCCATCACTTCACCGACAACCCGCGCGGACTTAACGTAAGGCCGGTTATAGGTGTTGTTGATCTCGTTCATGGTGAACAAGACCCGCTTGTGCACGGGCTTCAATCCATCCCGCACATCGGGCAGCGCGCGCCCGACGATAACGCTCATGGCATAGTCTAGATACGACTGCCGAAGCTCGTCTTCGATGTTAACCGGAAGGATTTCTTTGTTGGGCTCAGAGCCAGTTTCGGACATGAAAAGTCAGGGCAAATAAAAGCGGTAATTTTACATCATTTGCGCTTCTTAATCTCTTTTTCTCACCAAATTGAGGGGCAATTTGAGATGATGAGATTAATGATGCAATACTCCCCCTATGACCGCTTGTGACACCCTGATCAGCGCCCGCTGGGTCCTGCCCATCGCGCCCGAAAACACCGTACTTGAAGATCACGCGATCGCCATCACCGATGGCCGCATCGCAGCGATCGGACCTGCTGACGAACTGGCGCAGACCTACGCCGCCAATGAAGCACTTACCCTGGGCGAACACATCCTGATGCCCGGGTTGGTGAACGCCCATGGCCACTCAGCTATGACGCTGCTGCGTGGGGCCGGTGAAGACCAGAGCCTGCAGGATTGGTTGACCGAGACAATCTGGCCCCTGGAAGGCAGGCTGATGAACGCCGAGTTTGTCGAGCTCGGCACGATGCTGGCCATCCACGAGATGCTCTCCACCGGCACCACCACGTTTGCGGACATGTACTTTTTCCCGGATGTCATCGCCCGCCTGGCGGATAAAACCGGCATCAGGGCGCGCGTGGCGTTTCCCGTGATCGAGATGGCTAATGTCTGGAGCGAAAACGTCGACGATGGCATTCACAAGGGCCTCGCCCTGTATGACGACTATCGACACCATCCGCGGGTAGAAATGATGTTCGGCCCTCACGCCGCTTACACCGTCAACCCAGAAAATCTGGCGAAGGTGGCAATGTACGCAAACGAAATCGACGCATGCGTGCAGATCCACCTGCACGAAAACCGTCAGGAAGTAGAAGAAGCGTTGGCCAAAACCGGGAAAACCTGGATCAGAACCTTAAGCGAGCAGAACCTCCTCGGGCCCAACCTGCAGGCGGTGCACATGACCGAGGTCAGCGATGAGGATCTGGAGCTGATCGCTGAGTCTCAATCCCGAGTGATTCACTGTCCCATATCCAATCTGAAGCTCGCCTCCGGTTACTGCGATATCGAACGGATGCTCGAAGCCGGTGTGATCGTGGGTCTGGGTACAGACGGTGCCGCCTCCAACAACTCTCTGGATCTCTTTCACGAAGCTCGGATGGCAAGCCTTCTGGCGAAACATCAGCGACAGGATCCGCGCAGTGGTCGAGCCCCACATCTCTTGCACATGGCTACCCTGGGTGGCGCGCAAGCATTGGGTCTGGGGCACGAGATCGGTTCGCTGGAAGTGGGCAAGCAGGCAGATGTCATCGCCATCAACACCGCACGCTCCGGCATGCATCCCGTGCACGACCCGTTTGCCGCTATTCTGCACGGACCGGGCGGGTCTGCCGTGGAATACACCTTCGTGGCAGGTGAATGCCTGCTGCAAGAATCACAGTGCACCTCCATCAACGCCACAGAGCTTCTGAATGAAGTGCAAACGTGGCAGAAAACCAAATTTGTGGCTTAAGTCGGTTAAACTGGCGCACCTTGCGATAGAACAAACCAGAGCACAGCAGCGATGACAGAAGCCCTCAACCTCGACCGGGAAGAAATCGACAAGTTCAACGAACTTGCCAGCCGCTGGTGGGATCCTGAAGGGGACTTTCGCGCGCTCCACGACATCAACCCGGCGCGCGTTGAATACATCAGCGAACGCACCGACCTGGCAGGTCCCCTCATCGATGTGGGCTGCGGCGGAGGTATCTTGAGCGAGGCATTTGCGCGCAACGGTGTTGCCGTCACCGGCATCGATATGGCTGAAAAAGCGCTTGGCGTGGCACGCCTGCATGCATTGGAAGCAGAGGTTCAGGTGGACTATCAGGAAACCACCGCCGAAGCGATGGCCGCCCAGAAGCCCGGGCACTATAGAACGGTCAGCTGCCTGGAGATGTTGGAACACGTCACCGACTACCCCTCCACGGTGCAGGCCTGTGCCGACCTCGCTCAGCCAGGGGGAGATTTGTTCTTTTCCACCATCAATCGCAACCCCAAGTCCTACCTGCTGCTCATTCTGGGCGCGGAGTATGTGATGAACATTCTCCCCAAGGGGACACACGACTACGAAAAATTCATCAAGCCAAGCGAGCTCTGTCGCGCGATTACGGCGGCGGGTTTGGAAGTGTGTGACATCGCGGGCATGACCTATAACCCGTTTACACACAAGTGCTCGATTAACAAGGATGTAGACGCAAACTATCTGGTCCATGCGAGAAAACCCGCGTGACCGAACACTTTGACGCCTATCCTGAGCTCGCCGAGGTAGCGGCAAACTTCAGATTTACACCGGCACCTGAATTGCTCAAGGACCGCACCATTCTTGTTACGGGTGCGGGCGATGGCATCGGACGTGCGCTTGCCAAAACCTGTGCCCTCCTCGGCGCGAACGTTGTGCTGCTGGGACGATCCCGCGAAAAGCTGGAGGGGGTTTTCGACTGGATAGAGGCGCAGACAGCTACCCAACCGGTGATTGTGCCCGCAGATCTGAGCCAACTCACAGAAGATGCCGTTGAAGCACTGGCCGATGCCATCGAAGAAACTTATGGCGCGTTGAACGGGCTTGTCCACAACGCGAGCGTACTCGGTGCACGCACGCCCATCGCACACTTTCCTGTCGAAACCTGGATGCAGACCATGCAGGTCAACATCAACGCGCCGTTTATGCTCACGCGAGGACTCTTCCAGCGGTTGGACGCCGCCGATGATGCGTGCGTGATCAACGTTTCCTCTTCTGTCGGCCGTGAGGGGCGCGCCTACTGGGGCGCTTATTCGGCATCAAAGTTTGCTCTGGAGGGATTCAGCCAGATTCTCGCTGATGAAACAGAAGAAGCCGGTCGCATCCGCGTTTACAGCGTCAATCCGGGTGCCACACGTACGCGCATGCGGCGGGAAGCCTATCCGATGGAAGATCCTCAGGAGGTTACGCCAAGCGAGGCGCACATGGATCTCTTCACCTATCTGCTCGCGGGTCCAAAACATGGCTTAGCGCTGCCAGACACGGGGGCGCAACTGGATGCGCGCACCTGGCAAGCGCCCGAAGCGTAGGCGAGTTGTAAGGATAGTTTGAGGAAACGGCGTTTTGTGACGCAGTGCCAATTTTTTGCCAGTCACTGACGGAATAATGACGGGTGCGAGGGTCACATTTTTTATATCTCTTTGATTTTAAAGGAATATTTTTCCGGGCAATCTGGCAGAAAGCTGGCACGAATCTAGCAGTCTTAGTAATAGATACATCGACAGCTATATTCATCGACCAGACATGACACAAACAACAATGGCTAGCGAACACTCAAAAGCACTGAATCTCACGGGTGCAGTCCTCTTCGACGACCGGACTGCCCTGCACCTGACCCAGGCCTTTCATCAAGAGGAGAGCCTGGAGTCTCTGCTGGCTTTGCTGATGTCCCAGTTGACCACATTGTGTCAGGCGCGTGGCCTCATTTATCGCAACGATGATCTGCAACTTCAGGTTGAGCTGGGCGAAGTAGCCCACAACGCCCACCACGTGGACTACAACCTCGACTACAAAGGTACAAGCCTGGGGGAGATGAACGTCTACTTCACCACCCGCCAGAACGATCACGACTTGCAGACATGCGAAGATCTCATCGCTCTCGTTTTCACCGCACTCCGGCAAAACATTCGTTACCTGGAACTGACCGACCAGAAGCTTCAGCAGACTGAAACGGCGGATGCGGGCACATCGGACGCGGGCAGTTTAAGCAAAGAAGAAAAAGCTGACGCGCTCATCCTTGTTGCGCTGGATGGCTATCAAGCCATGCGCACGCGCGACGGTGAGGAATGGACACAGATTTTGATGTCCAGCGTGCACACCCAGATCAAAGACGGCTTACGTCAGGCTGACGGCGTGTATCAGATCTCTGACGAACTGATTGCAGTGCTGCTGCCTAACACCACGATGCACCAGGCGACCGAAGTGGCTGGCAAAATTCGCGTGCTCGTCTCAAGTCTGCACCTCACCGGCGAAACCGATACCGGCCAGCTCACCGCCAGCATGGGCATCAGCGATGCAAAACTCGCGCGCACAGCAGAAGAAGTGATGGGCAACGCCAAGATTGCGCTCGCCCAGGCACAGGATCGCGGCATCAACACCATTCTTGCCTACGACGAGTCGTTAGCTTCCGAGCTTGGGATAGGGTAACAGACACGTTGTCTTCGCAACGCGGTTGCGCCGCTGTTGCCCGCTGCTCTTGACGCGATAGCGAAGCCCCAACAATTTGTACATTGTCTTCATGTCTTCGGTATTCATACTCGCCCACTGCCCGACGCGCAGCCAGGACGGCAGGATGACAGGTCCGTAGCGCACCCGTTTCAAACGACTGACGACACACCCCACGGACTCAAAAAGTCTTCTCACTTCCCGGTTTTTACCTTCCATGAGCACCACGTGGTACCAGCTGTTGTTGTCCGTGCCGTTGTAGAACTGAATGTCTGAGAACTTCAGCCATTCCCCGTCTATCTCTACCCCGTTGCACAGGTGAGCCAGGGTTTCTTCGTCGAGCCGTTGGTTGATTCGAACGGCATATTCACGATCAAGTCCCGTGGATGGATGCATCAACCTGTTGGCCAGCTCGCCATCGGTTGTCACCAGCATCAGCCCGGTGGTTTGCAGGTCAAGGCGCCCCACCGCAACCCACCGGGAACCTTTCAGCGTGGGCAACTCATCAAAGATAGTCGGGCGGCCTTCCGGGTCCTGGCGCGTGCAAACCACGCCCGCGGATTTGTTGATGACCACTATCTCCTGGTCTCTGGATTTACCGCTGCGCAGCCGCTTGCCGTCAACTTCAATGCGATCGGTGACGCTGACCCGCTGGCCAAGATGCGCAACCTCGCCATTAACGGTGACACGACCGCCACTGATCCATTTTTCCAGCTCTCGCCGGGAACCTAGCCCGCGATCCGCGAGTACTTTCTGGAGCTTCTCAGTCTGGGGTTCCGTCGCCACGGGATCTACCTGGTTAAGTTTCGTCCCCGCATGGGACAGGGTGGGTATGTCTAGCCCTTGGGGTGAAGCTGAACGACTTCAGCTCCTTCCTGAGGGGCTTCTTGAGGTTCAGGGATTGCATCCGCATCATCCGCTTCAGCATCCAGCGAGACCTGCACTGCAATCTGTTCGCCCTCTTCAGTTGCCTGTACAGCTTCTCCATCTATCTCCGCAACAACCTCATCCGGCGCGCCTTCCCCTTCAGCGTTCGCCTCAGCATTTACGCCATCGGCGGTTGGGGCTTCTTCCAGCACAGGTTCAATCAGTGCCCGAATTTCAGGCAGCGGCGGCAGTTCGTTCAGACTTTTTAAGTTGAAGTAGTCTAGAAATTCCTTGGTGGTGCCGTACTCAGCAGGACGCCCGGGTACTTCGCGATGACCGACTACTTTGATCCACTCACGTTCCACCAGCGTGCGCATGATGTTCTGGCTGACAGAGACACCCCGCACCTGTTCAATATCACCTCGTGTCACGGGCTGTTTGTACGCAACGAGAGCCAGCGTTTCCAACAGCGCACGTGTGTAACGAGGGGGTTTTTCATCCCACAGCCGGCTGACCCATTCACTCAGCTCCTGGCGCACCTGGTAGCGAAAGCCTGATGCCACCCGCTTGAGTTCAACGCCTCGCTCACCCGCTTCTTCCTGTAACACTTTCACGGCCGCTCGAACCAGCTTGGTTGCCTCTTCTTCCGGCAGTTCACCCGGCGCGAACAGTTTGACGAGATTGGGTACCGTCAAAGGCCCGTCTGCCGCCATCAGCGCAGCTTCCACGATGCTCTTTATCTTTGTCTCGTCCACTTACTCGTTACCTCTGTTTACCTCTGCCCGATAGGTCAGGCAGCCTTAATCTTTGTTTTCGTCCAGTCCGGATTCATCCAGAACGTCTTCGTCCAGCTCTTCGTCCGCGCTTTCGCCGCCGTAGTTGGTCTGGAATATGGGCGCGCTCTCTACCGCACCGGCTACCGCCCTTACATGGATGGGGGCATAGGCTTCAGCCTGCACAAACTCGATCAGCGATTCTCTCACCAGTTCCATGATACCCAGGAAGGAGACGATTACGCCGAGGCGACCTTCTTCTTCGGTGAAAAGTTCGTAAAAAGAAACGAATTCTTCGGTTGCCCGCACCCGCTCGAGGATGGAACCCATCCGATCGCGCACGCTCAAGGGTTCAAGTTTTACCGCGTGACTGGAGAACATCTCCGCGCGTTTCAGCACCCGGGACAGCGCGAGTAAAACCTCTTTCAGATCCACTTCCGGTTCTGCGTACTGTCTAACCAGTTCCGGCTTGCCTGCATGGGCAAGATAGATATCCCGTTCAAGGCGCGGCATTTCCGCCACGTTTTCAGCCCCGGATTTGATCTGCTCGTATTCCTGCAGGCGGCGTATCAGCTCAGCCCGTGGATCGCCCTCATCCTCAGCGTCGCCTTCGGGGCGTGGCAACAGCATGCGGGATTTGATTTCCGCCAGCATCGCCGCCATGACGAGATACTCACCCGCCAGTTCCAACTCCAGCGCATGCATGAGATCAATGTACTGCATGTACTGCTCAGTGATCTCAGCCACTTTGATTTCAAGAATGTCCAAATTTTGGCGACGGATGAGGTACAGCAGCAGATCCAGCGGACCTTCGAAGGCTTCCAGAAAGACTTCGAGCGCCTCCGGTGGAATGTAGAGATCCGTCGGTAACTCATCCACCGCCTGGCCGTTGACCAAAGCCACGGTAGCGCTGTTACCTTCGCGTGCTTCTGCTAACGAGGATGCAGGATTGAGCGCATTAGCACCGTCGGTGGCGTCACCCACCGATACATCCGTATCCGTGGAGGGCTCATCTGGTGAGCTGGTGTCGTCTACATTGTCGACCATGGCGTACCTACCTGATCCCGATAGCTTCTTTTACATCATCCAGCGTTTCTCTGGCAACGCTGCGTGCCTTTTCCGACCCTTCCTGGATGATCGCGCGGACAAGATCAGGGTCATCTTCAAACTGCTGTGCGCGCTGTCGGAACACCGCCCGCTCGTCATTAACAGAGTCGATCAACGGACCTTTGCAATCCACGCACCCGATGTCCGCAGTACGACATCCATTGGCTGCCCAATCCAGCGTCTCTTCCTCCGAGTAGACCTGATGTAGGGCATACACCGGACAGTTGTTGGGTTCACCGGGATCTGAACGCCGGACACGCGCCGGGTCTGTCTGCATGGTGCGAATCTTCTCTTCAACACTATCCGGCGCTTCACGCAACGAAATAAAATTGTTGTAGGACTTCGACATTTTTTCACCGTCGAGTCCGGGCATTTTGGCTGCATCCGTTAACAGACTCTGTGGTTCCGGCAAAATGATTCTGCCGCCGCCTTCCAGATATCCGAACAGCCGCTCGGTATCCCCAATGGAGAGATTCTGCTGCTCGCTGAGCAACGCACGCGCGCGTTCCAACGATTCGGTGTCACCCCGCTCAAGATATTCTCGACGCAGATCTGCGTACAAACGGCCGGCTTTTTTACCCATCTTCTTAACCGCAGCTTCCGCCTGCTCTTCAAAACCAGGCTCGCGTCCGTAGAGGTGGTTAAAACGGCGCGCAACCTCACGGGTCAGCTCCACGTGTGCCACCTGGTCGGCCCCCACAGGTACCCAACCGGCCCGGTAAATCAGAATGTCCGCCGACTGCAGCAGCGGATAGCCGAGGAAGCCGTAGGTCGCTAAGTCTTTGTCGTTGAGCTTGGCCTGCTGATCCTTGTAGCTGGGCACACGCTCAAGCCAGCTCAATGGCGTGATCATGGAGAGCATCAGATGCAGCTCCGCATGTTCCGGCACTTTGCTCTGCACAAAGACGGTTGCCGCCCCGGGGTTCACACCCGCAGCCAGCCAGTCGATCACCGTTTCGAGCGTAAACTGCTCCAGCGTTTCCGAGGCATCGTAGTTCGTGGTCAACGCGTGGTAATCAGCCACAAAGAAGTAGCACTCATACTCGTGCTGCAGTTGGACCCAGTTCTTCAGAACGCCATGCAGATGGCCAAGGTGGAGCTGTCCGGTTGGACGCATACCAGAGAGGACTCTCTGGTTAGATTCATTACTGCTCAAGCGAGCGCCTTTGTGCTTTCAAGTGCGCGCATTATAAGCGTCGATGCCCCGCGACGCATCATGTTCCCGGGACTTCGTCGAGACGGATCAGACGATGTTTCCGCCACCCTTTTGCCAGCAGCCACGTAGTGGCACGTGGCAAAAGGGTGCTTGTAGATGGTGGACCCACTGCATCCCTCCAACCATCAAAAAACGGTCCTGAACTCCAATGATCCATTTCAACCGGTGGCCGTTTTCCGTGGCATTGAACGTAGTGTTTACGCGTGTTTAGAAGGACATACGCGAGTGCGCTCCGCACTTCTTTAGGCGTTTTGAGTGTCCTGACGTGATATCTGCCCTCTAGAACCTTCCCAGTCCGATTGAATACCCGGTTCACTGCCCTAGCAAACCGAGCTGAAAAGCTCTTCATGCCATTAGCGAGGGTTGTTTTGTCCTTTGCTTCTACCAGACAGTGCACATGATTGGTCTGTAGGGAGTAGTGCACGATCCGAAAGCCTGCTCGTGAGGCTGATCCAGCCAGTACTTGATAGAACGCGCGATTGAACTTGGATGTCCGTAGCTTAGGGATACCTTCTTTAACTCGAATGGTCACGTGAAGTGGATGACGAGAGGCAAATGCATCGCGTTTGATGTGATGGATGATTCTTCTGGCCGCGACTCGCGGTCTTCCTGCACCTTCCTGGCGACCGCCAAACTTTCTCTTGATTGGTAGATCGAGTTTGAGTTGGTTTTTAATAACATTCATGCGCACAAGAATACGGCTATGTTATGGATCTGTCAAGAAGAAGAGCCCCCAAACATCTACAGTTTCGACAAAAAAGAGTTAGGCTGCGGGGCCGGGGGTCGGCTGCGCTCCACCTAAAGGCTCCGCCGCCCCCCGGCGTAGCCCGATAAACAGCTATAGGAAACTAGAGAAGTGAAAACATCCAGATAACCCCATCCCGTTTGCCACACGATAGCCGGAACGAGGAAGCTGAAGACCCACCGCGATCCAACCCCACCACTCCCTAACCAACCTCCCCCTACAACTCCTGGAGATCTAGCAGGAAACTAAAACACCCAAGATCACTCCAACTCCTCCATCCCCATCCCTTCCCGAATAATCTCCATCGTATGCCCTGTCAGATCGATTATCGTAGACCGCCCATCCAACCCAAGCCCCGCATCGACAACCACATCTACCCGCTTCCCAACCGCCTCAAATATATCCCTCGCATCGGTCATAGCCGCCTCCTGATCCGGCAGACGCACGGTGGTAGTAAATATGGGCTCACCCAGGGTTGTAAGCAGGCTCTGCACCACCGGATTATCCGGCACACGCATGCCAATAGTTTTGCGCTTCACGTGTAAAAGTCGTCTGGGTACCTCGCGTGTGGCCTTCATCACAAACGTATACGGACCCGGTGTCAGCCGTTTGATGAGACGATAGCCCATGTTGTCTACCCGCGCGTAGATACCGAGCTCACTCAAATCGCGACACGCCAGGGTAAATTGATGGTGCTTGTGCAGGCGCCGGATGGCCACGATCCGCTCCAGGGCGGCTTTGTCCCCGATGTGGCAAGCGAAGGCGTACGCCGTGTCGGTGGGATAGACAATCACGCCCCCATCGCGCAACACATCGGCAACCACGCGCAGCATGCGCGGTTGCGGGTGGGTCGGGTGGATTTCCAGGTACTGACTCAAAGACTTACTTACTTTTTATAACGACTAATAACAACGAGCGCCTAACGTTTTGGCAGCGGTTCTACTATTATGCGCGCAAAGGAGGCAAACCTCAGTTATGCAGCAGTTTATTGACTATATCGCCATATTCGCCTTTGTGATTGTCTATTTCACGACAAGCGACATTTTTTTAGCCACGGGTGTTCTGATGGTCGGTGTCACGCTCCAGATCGGCGTGTACTGGCTCATGAAAAAGCCTATCGGGCCTGAGCTGAAGTTCACGTTCTGGGCCAGCATCATCCTCGGTGGCATGACCTTACTCCTGCGCGATGAAACCTTTATCAAATGGAAGCCTTCCATCGTCAATTGGGTGTTCGCGGTTGTTTTGATCGGCGGTCATCTCTTTGCGAAAAGTTACCTCATCAAGAAGATGCTCGGCAAAGTCATGGACCTGCCCGATTCGGCCTGGTTTGTGCTCACCTATGGATGGGCGGCCGGTTTCACCTTCGCCGGTCTTCTGAATCTCTGGGTAGCCTATAATTTTTCTTTGGATACCTGGGTGACGTTCAAGTTTGTCGGCCTGATCCTGCTGAATATCCTCTATATGATCGCAACCTTCGGTTACCTGTATGCCAAGGGATTGCTCACCGAAGAACACCTCAAAGAACCTGACGCTACTTCTCCAACGGAACAAGAGACATAAAACACCACAATGCCTAAACATCTGATCGTTTGCTGCACCCTGGTATTTCTGGGTGCCACCACCCCAACAACGCAAGCGGCTACCGCCTACATCTCCGACGAACTGACCGTGCCATTGCGCAGCGGTCCCTCCGGAGGCCATCGCATTATTCACCGTGGTCTGCCCAGCGGCACCACGCTTGAAACCATCAGCGTTGACGAAGAAGCCGGGTTTACTCAGATCCGGACCCAGCGAGGGACAGAGGGTTGGATTCGCAGCCAATACCTCGTGACCGAACCCATTGCGAAAATGAAGCTTGCCAGCGCGCAACGACAGGCGGCCCGACTGGAACAACGTCTTGCGGATGCGCAGGAGGAAATCAAGCAGCTGAACCAATCGAATCAACAACAGGTTTCAACCAACCAGCAGGGCAGCGCCAGAATCCGCTCGCTTGAGCAGGAACTGGCTCGCATCAAGGAAATCTCGGCAGGCGCTATTGCTACGCACGAGGAGAACATCCAGCTCAAGGAAATCAACGCTCGCCTGGGCGATGAGCTTGATGACATCAGCGAAGCGCGTGACAGACTGGAAGATAACGAGTCCAATCAGGCGTTGATGTTGGGCGCCGGGTTTGTATTCCTTGGCTTGATCGCAGGCGTGCTGATCAAAGCACGTCCTCAGCGCAGCGCCTGGACGTAAGGTTAGCGTTTAATCGGTGACCAAGCTCAGCGTCAATCTCAACAAGATCGCGGTGGTGCGCAACTCCCGCGGCGGCAAGCGGCCCAGCGTGACGGACGCCGCACGCACGGTCATTGCAGCCGGCGCGCATGGCATTACCGTTCATCCGCGACCGGACCAGCGCCACATCACGCCTGAGGACGTATACGATCTGCACCGGCTGCTCCAGGAGTTTCCAGAAATCGAGTACAACATCGAAGGTAATCCATCCGCACCGCCGCGAAATGGTTATCCCGGTTTCGATGCGCTGATTGAACAAACCCTGCCTACCCAGGCAACCCTGGTGCCGGATTCCGATGATCAACTCACTTCAGATCACGGCTGGGATTTGCGCGAACCAAACCCCGCGTTAAAAGAACGTATTGAGCGCTACCAATCGATGGGTGTACGTGTGTCGTTGTTCATGGACCCGGATCCTGACCAGATCGCGCGCGCCAAAGAACATGGCACTGACCGTATTGAACTTTACACAGGCCCGTACGCTGAATGTGTGTGGACTAACGGAGACAGTGCAGAGAAAACCAGCGCCGTTCTGGCTCAGTACCTGGACGCAGCTCGCTACGCAAGCCAACTCGGTTTAGGGGTGAACGCCGGTCACGACCTCGACCTGGGAAACCTGTCAATTTTCTGTCGCGATGGCGACATCCAGGAAGTCTCCATCGGTCACGCGCTCATCAGTGACGCACTGGAATTCGGCCTTTTTGAGACAACGCGCAAGTATTTAGCACTCCTTCCTTCCGATTAATCGGCAAGCGCTTAAGCTTAAGGGGTATCAAGCCAAGCTGAAGGAACAGCGCATGTCTGCAGTTACCCAATCCATCACAAATCCCTCGGTCAACCTGGACGATTTCCTCGCCCAGATCGCAGCCCGCAATCCAAGCGAGCCTGAATTTCTGCAAGCCGTGCACGAAGTGGCCGTTGATGTGTTGCCCTTTATAGAGGACAAACCAGAATATCGGGAACTGAAGATTCTCGAGCGCATGGCTGAGCCGGACCGAATTCTGAGCTTTCGGGTAGCCTGGCAGGCGGATGATGGGCAGGTGCACATCAACCGTGGCTATCGCGTTCAATCAAACAACGCAATTGGGCCGTATAAAGGTGGTCTGCGTTTCCACCCCTCTGTTAACCAGAGCATCTTGAAGTTCCTGGCGTTTGAACAGACATTCAAAAACAGTCTGACCAGCCTGCCCATGGGTGGCGGTAAGGGTGGCTCGGACTTTGATCCAAAGGGTAAGTCCGAAGCGGAGGTCATGCGTTTCTGCCAGGCTTTCATGACCGAACTGGTCAATCACATCGGTCCTGACTGCGACGTACCCGCCGGTGATATCGGCGTGGGTGGTCGCGAGATTGGTTACCTTTTTGGCCAGCACAAACGTCTGACCAGACAGTTCCAAGGCATTCTCACCGGCAAAGGCCCCTCCTTCGGTGGCAGCCTGATGCGCCCTGAGGCAACCGGTTATGGCGTGGTTTACATGATGAAACACATGCTGGAGCACGCTAAAGACAGCCTGGACGGTAAAGTCTGCGCCGTCTCCGGCAGCGGCAACGTTGCGACGTTCTGTACACAGAAGCTGACCGAGTACGGCGGCAAGGTTGTGACCCTGTCCGATTCCGGTGGCTTCATCCATGATCCTGAAGGCATCGATGCAGAAAAGCTCGCCTGGGTGATGGACCTCAAGAACAACCGTCGCGGTCGTATCGAAGAGTATGCCCGCGAATTCAAGTGTGACTACCACGAAGGTCAACGACCCTGGAACGTTCAATGTGATCTGGCATTCCCTTGCGCAACCCAGAACGAGTTGAACGAGGTAGACGCCGCAGAGCTGATTAAAAACGGCTGCCAGGCAATCGCAGAAGGCGCAAACATGCCGACCACACCCGGTGCGGTTGAAGCCCTGATTGATGCAGGCATCAAACTGGCCCCCGCCAAAGCGGCTAACGCCGGTGGGGTTGCTGTGTCCGGTCTTGAGATGTCGCAGAACAGCTTGCGCTATAACTGGACCAGCGAAGAAGTGGATGAAAAGTTACAGCGCATCATGGCGGGTATTCATGAACAGTGTGTCACCTACGGTGAGCCGCGCGGTACCGCAGTGAACTATGCCAAGGGTGCAAACGTGGCTGGCTTTGTGAAAGTAGCCGACGCGATGATCGCCCAAGGTGTGCATTAAAGAGGTGTGCACTAAAAGAGGCGTGCATTAAAAGAGGTGTGCATTAAAGAGGCGTGCACTAAAAGAGACGACTAACCCCCTCCCGGGGTGTAATAAGTTGGGGCTGCCGGGCCAACCGGTAGTCCCAGCACAAAGGTCCACAAGAAAAAAAACAGCGACCAGAACACCAGAAAGGCGATGGAGTACGGCAGCATCATAGCGATCAACGTACCCACACCGGCCTTAGGTTCGTATCGAGCCACAAACGCCATAATCAAACCGAAGTAACTCATCATGGGTGTGATGATGTTGGTGCTGGAGTCGCCAATACGATACGCCGCCTGGATGACTTCCGGCGAATACCCCAGCAGCATGAGCATCGGCACAAATATGGGAGCGGTCACCGCCCACTGCGCCGAAGCCGAGCCAAGCATCAGATTGATGAAGGCGCAGACCAGGATAAAGAGGAAGAAGAGGAGCGGGCCGGTCATGCCGATGCTCTGTAAAAAGTTTGCGCCTGTGACAGCCGTGATGGAGCCGAGGTTTGTCCAAGCGAAAAATTTCACGAACTGGGCTGCAAAAAAAACGAGGGCAATATAGAGACCCAGCGTACTCATCGCATGTGCCATGGCGCTGATTACATCCCGGTCCGAGCGAATGCTGCCCACAGTACGACCGTAAACCACGCCCACCAGCATGAAGTACACAAATATGATCGCCACAATACCTTTGAGAAAGGGCGACCCGGCAACCGCACCGGTTGCCTGATTGCGCAGGATGCCGGTTTCGGGCACGACCATTGCGGCAATGAGCCCTGCGAAGATAAGCGTTGCCCAGAGCGAGTTCCAAAGTCCGCGCCGTTCTTCCGGTGACAGCGGTGCCATACGTTCGGCATCTTCTTCGCTGCCCTCCGGTGTGCCCGTGTAAGGCCCGAGCGAAGGTTCAACAATTTTTAAACTGATAAAACTACCGATAAGGGTGATGAGAAACGTACTGGCGATCATAAAAAACCAGTTTGCACTCACATCGACCTCATAGTCCGGGTCTATCAACCGCGCCGCTTCGGTAGAAATGCCCGACAACAGCGGGTCGACCGTACCGATTAAAAGGTTTGCACTGTAACCACCTGACACGCCCGCAAACGCGGCGGCCAAGCCCGCCAGCGGGTGACGCCCAAGCGAATGGAAGACCACCGCTGCCAAAGGCACCAACACAACATAGCCCATCTCGGAGGCGGTATTGGATAACACGCCCGCTAACACGATGATGACGGTGACCAATCGCGGCGACGCATTCAGCACCATGCCGCGAATGACCGCGGTCAGCCATCCCGAGCGCTCCGCGACACCCACACCAAGCAAGGCCACCAACACCGTGCCCAGCGGTGCGAACTCGACAAAGTTCTTCACCAGATTGAGGACGATCATGCGCAGGCCTTCTGCGTTCATGAGCGAAACCACTTCAATCAGGCCATTGTCCGCCCGCCCTTTCGCGCCTTCCGGCCGCGGATCAGCTACTGACACATCGAAGTAACCGAGCACACCGGACAGCAGAACAACACCAACAGCAAACAACGCAAACAGGCTCACTGGGTGTGGCAGCGCGTTACCCAACCATTCAACAGTTTTTAGAAAGCGGCCGATGCGACCTGGGTTTTCGGCTGTATGTTCTGACATGTTAACTATGGGTAACTTGTTCGGTTTTGGGACGGACGGTGGACGCTGCGCACTCTAACACCCCAGCCAGGATCGACCTACACTCGGCCTACTCCCGATGCCCTGCCACCCTCCTGACACAGCGTTGGCAGGAGTAAGGGTTTAGACTCAGTTATTTCAAGGAGGCGAAAATGGGCAAAACTTACGATGAACTCACGCCGGAACTGACTCAGTTTATTGCTGAACAGAAGCTCTTTTTTGTGGGCACCGCACCGTTGGGCGAAGAGGGGCACGTCAACATTTCACCGAAAGGCATGGATAGCCTCAAAGTGCTGGATAACAAAACCATCGCTTATCTCGATGTCACCGGCAGCGGTGTTGAGACCATCTCGCATGTCAAAGAAAACGGCAGACTTGTGTTTATGTTTTGTGCCTTCGAGGGCAAGCCACTCATTTTGAGATTGCATGGTCGCGGTTCGGTAATCGAATCCGGCGACAGCGAGTTCCAGTCTTTGCGGTCAAACTTTGAAGACCTTCCGGGCGTTCGCTCCATCATCAAACTGGATATTCAACGTATTGCGGATTCATGCGGTTGGAATGTCCCGCTGTACAGCTTCGAGGGAACTCGAGACTACTATCAGAATTACGCCGATCATCTGGGGGCTGAAGGCATGCGGAAGGGGCAACTGGCATCAAACATGGAGAGCATCGATGGCTTGCCCGGATTGAGGGAGCCTTCTTTCTAAGCCTACTTTCTAAGCCTACTTTACAGTTCTTTACATGAGGAACCGTTTTCCTATTATACGCCCCCAACGTAATTGCGATTGAGGACTGTGAGATGCGCAGATCCATAAGCTGCCTGCTGGCGTCCATCCTGTTCCTGACCACAAGTTTTGCACAAGCAGAAAACCCCAGGGTTCGCATGGAAACAAATCTGGGCAATATTGAGATTGAGCTATTCGAAAAACTGGCACCCAAAACTGTCGCCAACTTTCTCGACCTGGTCGAAAACGACTTCTATAACGACCTGATCTTTCATCGCGTCATCGCAAATTTCATGATTCAGGGCGGCGGCTATACCGAGACAATGAAATACCGGGATGCGCCTCGCACCGTACCCAACGAAAGCTTTAACGGGGTAAAGAACACCCGCGGCACCATCGCGATGGCGCGTACCAATGATCCGGATTCAGCGGATTCGCAGTTTTTCATCAATGTGCGGGACAACCCCCGCCTCGATGCCACGCTTGGCAATCCCGGTTACGCTGTGTTCGGCAAGGTATCTGCGGGCATGGAGGTTGTTGAGCAGATCGAACTTGTTTCCACCCATCTTTTTCAGGGACATAGCGCAGTCCCGCAAGACGCGGTCATCATCAAACAAGTAGAACGACTGTAGGCGGCGAGCCTTTCGGCCAACCTGTATTTGAAGGGCCGAGAACGGTCGGCGCGCCAGGATTGGCTGGCCGACCGCATTCAGGCTGAAGCCTTACTTCTTAGGCTTGCGCGGCTTCGGCGGCGTCTTCGGCCAACCCGCTGGTACACGCGCGAGTCCTCGCGCATCTGCCAGACACTTCTTCGCCTCTTTCCAGGCTTTTTCATGACCGTAGCGCTTGGTAGAGAACTCTCGTACCACTTTTTTGCCATCTGTCATGGCTTGCACGCGATACGCCAGCGCGGGACGGAATACCGCATTGATGCCTTGAACACCGGTCTTGTGACCACGTGGCGCTGCTGACTTCTTAAACTTGTCCTCGCGCGAGGAGTTTTGATCGGCAGCCCACTTTGCATCCAGGGCTTTGGCTTCTTTAAGCGCCTGTGCGCGCTGTTTTTTGTTTAAACCGACTAACGAGATATAGGTCTGTCTCGCTTTTCCGCTGACACTTCTTGCGACGCGCAGCATCGAGCCGTTGTTGATTTCATATACACCCATAAAGAACCTCTTTTATAAGACTTTGCTTCATAAGATTATGCTGTCACGAAAAGTCAGCCTTTTCTTACAGCATACAGACAATCCCTAACCGTGTTCGTTCACAACCAGGTCCTTTACGGTTTAGAGGGGGCGTTCCTCGAAAGTGTTTTTATTGTATTTCGTCGCATTCCGCCCTGAAATGGGGCATGTGCCAGAGTGAAAACGCCATGACGAACGAACGGGCGCTATCTTAACAGCTGGCTCGCGCAAGAGATATCCCACCGGCAAATCTTAAATGTAAAAGTGAAGCAAATGATCTGTTTAGGGTAGAATGCGGCGCTTTTTTACGCGCTGACTTACCTCGCGCACTTTTTAACACTCGAAGTACTTTGGTCGATAGACATGCAGAAAACCATCATCATCCTCGCAAGCGCCCTTTTGCTTGCTTACGCCATTACCGAAATCACCGTGCGATTTTTTCCCGGAGACTTTTTCGCTCTTTTAGTTGTTGCGACCCTCGCGTTGGCCATCAACGGCTGGTTTGTTGCCCGCCAATACGCTGGTGTTGTGCCAGCTGCTGACACCAGCAAGCGCAACCAGGGCAAGCAGAAACAAGACCGACGCAACAATCAGTCTGACCGCAACGCCAATCGTCGCTCTGAGCAGAAGAAAGACAAACCCCGCAACGAGCGACGCAACAATGACAAGCGTGGCAACCAGAACCGGGAACAAAACAAAGGCGACAGAAATCGCGACGATAAAAAGCGTGATGACAAACCGACGCCAAAAAGCGCAGACACGCCTGCAGCACCTACACCTGCACCCGCGCCTGAAGACATAGAGAAGGGTACAGTGAAGTGGTTCAACCGCTCCAAAGGGTACGGCTTTATCGTGCGTGAAAACGAAGAGGAAATATTCGTCCACCAACGCTCCATTGTCAGCGATAACCCAAAGGCACGACCCGTTTTACGAGATGGCCAGAATGTGACGTTCACCGTGACCACCGGAGATCGCGGTCCACAAGCTGAATACGTGCAGCCACAGGACTAACAGAGACCTTGCACTGATGTTTGTTAAATCAATACTCGCCGAGCGCGTTGAAGCGGCGTTTGCCACGCTTGGTCTGGAAGGTCCGGCGCTGGTCCAAGCGGCAACACGTCCTGAGTTTGGTGACTACCAGGCCAACGGCGTCATGGCCGCCGCCAAGCGCAAACAAGCCAATCCCCGGGATGTGGCCAACGACGTAGTTGCAGCGCTGGATCTATCCGGGATTGCCAGCAACGTTGAAATCGCGGGACCCGGATTCTTGAACATAACGATCGCTCCCGAGTTTGCGGCCCTTGCCGCCGCTGGAACAGTCGCACAAGTGAACACCCCGCAGACGATTGTCGTTGACTACAGCGCGCCAAACCTTGCAAAAGAAATGCACGTGGGTCATCTGCGCAGCACCATCATCGGGGACGCTGTCGCCAGAGTTCTGGAAGCCCAGGGGCACAACGTGCTGCGTCAGAATCATGTTGGCGACTGGGGTACACAGTTCGGCATGTTGTTGGCCTACATGGAAGAAACTGGTGCCAACAGCAACGAGCTCGCCGACCTTGAGGAGTTTTATCGCAGTTCAAAACAACGTTTTGACGCCGATGAAGATTTCCAAACACGCGCTCGCGAACGTGTTGTGGCGTTGCAGGCGGAAGATCCTGAGGTTCTGTCTCAATGGCAGAAGTTCATCGATATCTCCATGTCACATTGCCAGGAAATCTACGACCGGCTCGGCGTTACCCTGAAGCATGAACATCTGCATGGCGAAAGTTCGTACAACGATGCACTGCCACATGTGATCAAAGAACTGGAGGCGCAGGGCTTGCTCGTCGAAAGTGATGGCGCTAAGTGCGTCTTCCTGGACGAGTTCAAAACCAAAAAAGGCGATCCGCTACCCGTCATCGTGCAAAAGTCTGATGGTGGCTACCTTTACGCAACCACCGATCTGGCGGCTATGGAATACCGCACCCAGCAGCTGGGGGTAAACCGCGTGCTGTACTTTGTTGACGTACGCCAATCACTGCATTTCAAACAGATATTCACACTGGGCAATCTTGCCGGGTTCAACCATACGGAGGCCAGTTTCGAACATATGCCTTTCGGCACAATGCTCGGTGCGGATGGTAAGCCGTTCAAGACCCGTTCCGGTGATATCGTGAAACTTGCCGACCTCCTGGACGAAGCCGAAACCCGCGCACAATCCATGCTGCTTGAACGGAATCCTGAGTGGCCTGAAGAAGAGCTGGAAACCCTGGCACAAAACATCGGCATCGGTTCCGTGAAGTATGCGGATCTCTCAAAAAACCGCACCAGTGACTACGTCTTCGACTGGGAGCAGATGCTCAGCCTCCAGGGCGACACGGCACCGTACCTGCTCTACCCCTACGCACGTATTCAGCGCATCTTCGAAAACGGTGAGATCAATCCAGCAGAGCTACCCGACCAGGCGGTCAGTGTTGACGAAGAGGAAAGACGTCTGGCGGTACACATCGCCGCGTTTAACGACACCCTGAATCAGGTGGCTGAAGAAGGCATGCCCCACTACCTGTGCGGCTATCTGCACGAGCTGGCAACGCGGTTTTCGCAGTTCTACGAAGCATGCCCCATCCTTAAGGAAGCAGGTGAGGTGCGGGAACGGCGTCTGGTACTGGCACACCAGACCGCGCAAACGCTTGCAAGCGGTCTGGATTTACTGGGAATTGGTGTCGTTCAGCGGATGTAGCTGAACGACACTCGCGGTCTCGCTCAGGCAGCGGCGACTGCGTTTGGTGTGGTGTAGGACTTCAACGTAGCGGCAAACTCATCAAGCGTTTTCACACCTGACGCTTCCGCCCGCTTGCACCATTCAACAAGTGCCTGAATCACCTCTTCCATGTTGCCGCCACGCTTGGCCCAGATGTCATGCAGCCCTTGCTGCAGCTCATAGATGAGTTTTATCTGAGCACTTTCTTCTATCGCATCGCCAATACGAGCTTTCTTTTTATCATCCAGCAACGCTTCTTCGCGGTGCAGAATCCTGCGCGCTCGCTTGATTACCTGGCGCGACGCTTTGTCAGCTTTCTGACATTCGGCTTCGATGACCGGCTTCACCACTTCTTCCGCGTAGCGCGCCATCACCTTAAAGCGATCGTTTAGCAGTGCCCACGCAGCATCTTTATCGATGACAGACTTACCAGGGACTCTTTCCACCACCGGTCCGGTGCTCGTCACCGTGGCGAGGCCAAAAAATTCAAACAACTTGATCCACGCCCAGCCCATATCAAACTCATAAGGTTTAACGGACAGCTTAGCGGAGTTGGGATAGGTGTGATGATTGTTGTGGAGTTCTTCACCGCCGATGATGATGCCCCAGGGCACGATGTTGCGCGCTGCATCGGGACACTCAAAGTTGCGGTAACCCCACCAGTGACCAATGCCGTTGATCACACCGGCGGCAGTCACAGGAATCCAGATCATCTGCACAGCCCATACCGTCAGACCAATCGCCCCGAACAGGGCTACGTTGATGATCAACATCAGGGCCACGCCCAAAAACTTGAAGCGGCTGTATAAATTGCGTTCAACCCAGTCTTCCGGGCAACCAGAGCCGTAGCGGTCCATGATGGACTGATCTTCTGTTGCAACTCGATAAGCTTCGGCGCCACGCCAGAAGATCTCCCCTATACCCCGAACTACCGGGCTATGCGGATCTTCCTCAGTTTCACACTTTGCATGGTGCTTGCGATGGATCGCGGTCCACTCCTTCGTCACCATGCCGGTTCCGAGCCACAGCCACAGCCGGAAGAAGTGTTTCAACGCGGGATGCAGGTCCAATGCACGATGGGCGGAGTGCCTGTGCAGATACACCGTGACAGAAACGATAGTGATATGTGTCGTCACCAAGGTAAAAGCGACGATGCCCCAGAAGCCCCAGTCCAGAAATCCGTGGCTCAGCCAGTCCAGTATGCTCAAACCAATACTCCTGCCATTACTTGGCATTTTGTTTGTGTACTCGCCGTTGCGAGAAGCCTCACTTCAGCGCTTTATTTAAGCGCGTTTTCAGCGCGATTCTTATGCCGCGCATCAAAAAACGCGGGCATTTTGCGGGAGCAACATCCAAATTGCCACCTTGCGAGTCGTCCTATTCTTAGTGTAATAAACACACGCTCAAAGTTACGTGCATGCTGCACGTTTCCTCTGTTGCATCACAACCGTCCCACACACCCTTGAGTCATGCTAAATGTCTGATTTTTATGACAATATTGTCTCCGTCGGCAACCTGGAAAGGCTGCAGGATGCGGGTCTCCCATTAACCATTCTCGATTGTAGGGCAGCACTTGGCGATGCGGCCTGGGGACGACAGGCATATGCTGAGGGTCATATCGAAGGTGCACTGTATGCAAACCTGGATGAAGATCTCGCCGCACCACCTGACCATCGCGGACGACATCCACTACCGGATCAGGCGGAGTTTTGCGCCACGCTGGGTCGGTGGGGCATCAGCGCCGACCACCAAGTGGTGGTTTATGACGATGCCGGAGGCGCATATGCCGCCAGAGCATGGTGGATGTTGCGTTGGGTCGGCCATGCCAAGGTCGCCGTACTTGATGGCGGGCTCAAACATTGGCACCGGCCACTGGCCAAAATATCCAAGGCGCCCCTGAGCACTCAGTTCCAACAGGGTGCTCCACTGGCTGAAACTGTGGATGCCGAAGAAGCTCATACCGCCGCCTCCCTTCTCGATGCTCGTACGGAAGAGCGTTGGGCAGGACGAGCAGAACCCATCGACCCGGTTGCCGGGCATATCCCCGGGGCTGTGTGTCTGCCGTTTCAGGAAAACCTCGACGAGGCTGGGTTGTTCAAGTCTCCGGCAGAGCTGGCCGCGCGCTTCGAGGGCTTGGATCAACCCCTGGTGTGTTACTGCGGATCCGGCGTCACCGCATGCCACAACATTCTTGCCCTACACATTGCTGGAATCTCCGACGTCAGGTTGTACGCAGATTCCTGGAGCGGATGGATTACCGATCCGAACAGACCGGTGGCAACCGAATAACCCGTGCAGCCCATCTCAACGGCAACGCTCTCCTGGCGCGACGGGCACCCTTACGCTGAGGACTACGGCGATATCTACTACAGCGATGATGGCCCGAACGAAGTGATCCGGGTGTTCTTAGCCCCCAGTAATCTGGAGGCTCGCGCAAAACATTCGGGTGCTTTGGTGGTTGGCGAACTCGGCTTTGGCACCGGTCTCAACTTTGTCGAATGTGCGCGGTTGGTGCTGGCTGAACCCGATACGCGCCTGCACTTCATCAGTTTTGAACAACATCCGCTGGCAGCTACAGACTGGCGCAAGCTTGCCGACCTTCACAAACGATCTCCGCGCGAAGCCTTTTACAACAATCTATCTGATCCGGCCCTGCCAGCGCTGACAGGTTGGCACCGCAGACAGTTCCATCAAGGTCGCATCACCCTCTCGGTTTTTCACGGCGATGCGAGCCAGGGTCTGGAGGATATACTGGCCTCTCGTCTTGCCGTGGATGCCTGGTTCCTCGACGGGTTTGCCCCGGACAAAAATCCCACTCTGTGGCATGCAGACCTGCTGTCTACACTCGCCGCCACCTCCAGTCCCGGCGCAACGGTTGCCACGTTCACATCCAAAGGCCAAGTGCGCCGCGATCTGGAGAGCGCAGGTTTCACGATGCGGAAAGTGGATCAACGACCGCACAAACGTGAAAGTCTGGCCGGTGTGCTCGCGAGCGCCGGACGTCATGCAAACCGCTGCCAGGACCCTGTTGTTATCCACGGCGCAGGCCTCGCCGGTGCCGTGGTCGCCCGCCATTTTGCGGACCAGGGCCAGCCGGTGCAGGTGCTTGATCCTGAGTGGACAACCGACCCGCAACCGACTGCCATCAACAAAGTTGTGTTGCATGCACGACTGCTGGGGGACGGGTCGCGCAACGCGGACCACCGGGCCACGGCGTTTCACTACGCGAGCGCTTATCTGCAGGACCACCTTCTGGACACCGGTGTGATCCAGACAATGGGACCCAACCTGGATGTAAAAAAACTCCACCGCATAAGCGATCGCTACGCGGCGGCATCATCTTCACAGTCGCAATGGTTGCAACTACTCGAGGCACCAGAGGCGCAAGCCTTAACCGGCGTTCCGGACCTGGGACAGTGCCTCTACTTCCCAACCGCCGGACCCCTCGCCCTACAAGCCACACGCCTGCGCCTTCTCGATCATCCCGCCATCGAGGTACGTCGCGGGAGTGGCATCAACGAGGATGCGCTCAACATTATCTGCGCAGGTTCGGCGACACGGGAAATGGCAGATCTGCAGTGGCTTGAAATCACCGACATCCACGGCCAGTTGGATCAGGTCCTGATAGACACCCCTCCCAGGAAACCCATCGTCGGCAATGGTTATCTGATTCCAGACGACGACGGCGCCGTGATCGGATCCACCTACGAATACCAACCGTGGCCACTCGTTGAGGCGAGCGCCCACAATCTGAAACTGAATGCGCATCTTCTCGATGGCAAAGTTCTGCCCAAGGGTGTGCAACGCGGCAGACGTTGCGTCGCCTCCGACCGCACACCCCTCGTGGGCGCGGTCAAAGACAACGTTTGGCTGGCCACCGCCCACGGCTCTATGGGGACAACCTCTGCGCCCCTTGCTGCAGCAGTTTTACTGAGCGACTACCTGGGTTGGCCGCGACCCTGTTCTACGGAGGTGAGCAAAGCCCTGGACCCACTGCGCTTTCGCGAACGCCAGACACGACGAGGTATGCGCCACGGCGCCACCCCACCTCACTCCTGACGAAGCCCGGCAAACTCTGGGAGTTGGGCATACCCCGTACAGGGCTGCGTTGCTTTGGCGAGACTTGCTCGCGCTTTGGACTGATCGCCCACAAGCTGCCAGATCTGGGTCATCCGTCGATGACCCGCAGATTCAATCTGTTGGGCATCAATATTATCCAGATCCGCCTGTATCAAGCGCAGGGTGGATTTCTCCACGGTCTCAGGGGCTAGCGCTTCCAGGCGAAGGTAGTAGTAAGCGCGATGGGCATTGTCGGTAACGGGTGAATAGCCGGTGACATAGTCCCGCTCAGCTATATCCACCGCCCGACGGTATGCCTCAACGGCCGCTTCGGTTTCCCCGTGAGCCAGATGCGCGTCAGCGAGATAGCCCCACATCTCATGCAGTTCAGGCGCTCCCGAAGCGATGGCTTCTATTGCCTCGCGTCGCGACTTGATCGACGCTGCGTAGTCACCGAGGAAGTAATAGATCATGCCCAGAAATTCCCGCCCTACATACGACTCAGGCGCCAACTGATCCGCGCGGATATACGCATCTCGTGCTTTGTCGAACGCACCCACACATACGTAAAGAGACCCGAGGTTAGCCAGCAGCATTTCATTCTGGTGGCGCGCGAGTCCTTTTTCGTTAGCAGCAATTGCGCCTTCGATATCGCCTTGAAACCAGGCCATCAAACCGAGGTTGAAGTAGGGTTTCCAAAGCTGAGAATCCAGCGTCCCCGCCGCCTCGGACGCTCGAGCCGCCGCTTCAAGATAGCTCCCTTCACCTGCCTCTCTGTATTTATCGAGCAGCGCAGCCGCCAGGCCCTGATGCGCAGAGGGATAGTGCGGATAGTCCCGTACGACCCGCTCGTAGACCTCGAGCGATTTATCGAGTTGTCCCCGGCGTCGGGACAGATGCGCATTGGCAACCTCAATCAACGGATCTGCATCATCCAGTTGTTTCGCGCGTAAACAGGCTATGCCGGCATCTTCCAACATGCGCGACTCATCCATCATCCAGTAAGATTCAAGCAGCGCCTGACAAAGACCGGCATGCGCGACAGCGTAGTCGGGTAAGACCCGAAGCGCCGCTTGAAACCGACTCTCGGCGCGCTTGATGTTCAACTCGCTGGACGGTTCGTCCAGATAATACTCGCCCAGCAGATAGTCATCCTGAGCCTGAATCGCCTCCAGACTGAGTGTCTTTCCAACCAGGATCGCCTGTTTGATCGCCGCCGCAAACTCATCCTCCAGGCCCGCGAGCGCAACCCTGGGAGCGCTGTCCATCCAGACCAACTGTCGTTGCCCTTGCGAATAAACAAACACACGCACGCCAGCCATACGCCGTTGCACCACCAGATCGATGTCGATGACCGCATCAACCCTGAGGCGCTCGACAAGATCGGAGGGAATTTCGTCATATGCTGCTGCGGTTGCCGAGGCAACACGTGTCTCTTCCGCCAAACGCGTACGTAACGTGCTCACCAATCCGGCCGCACCCGAGTCACCGATGCTGCGCACCACCACGCTGTCGTAACTTACGCGCGTATCAACGCCGCGGTTGAATACAAGGGTGCCTACCACCAGCAGCGCTGCAATAGCACCGACCAGCCCAACCCACATCACTCGTGAGGACGTGTGGGAGTTTGAAGCCTGCTCAATTGCGGGCACTTGCGCATCAACTTCATCGCTTGAAAGCATCAGCTCATATGCGGGTGTATCGAGCGCTTGCGCAATCCGTTCAAGCGACGTGTGATCGATGGGCTGTTCGCGGAAGGCGCGGCTGACCATTTCTTTTGGCGCACGCTCCAATTCATGTTGTTCCGCGATGCGCTCGGCCAGCGCAGCCTGTGAGCGTAAGCCCTGCTTGTTGAGTGCGTGGTTCAGCTTCGCACGGGAAGCCTGTACACCCCGTTTGCGGTGTCCCTCGCTCAACACAACCTCAAAATGGCAACCCTCAAAATGCGACCCCAAAGTCCATCATTCTGCCAGATCAATTCTTAAATGACGCTATCTGACGCTAACTGACACCACCTCAATCCGGGTCTGCGAAAGAATCTCTCTCGCTACATCACAACCAGGAGAGCAGTCGTGGCTGGATATATTAAGTATCTGATTTTATTACCAATTATCGTCCTAAGCGCGGCGTGCGGGGAAACGCCCTCACAGGCGACGACACAAGAACAGAATGCAAATGGGGCAAATGCGTCACCAGCACCCGACCCGGCAACGCCACAGACAACCCCGGCGCCGCCCGCGCCTGAAGCCGCACCTCCCGTCGCGGTGGACTGGTCAGAATTTGCGGTCATGGGTCTTACGCTCGGGGTCTCAATCGATGCAGTGACCACACACCTCAGTGCACAGCATCCGGATTTCAAACTGGAGCGGCACGATGCAGACATCGGCAACATTGTGGGTTCAGCCATTCGCGGTTTGCACTACGACGGTCACCTCACCGCGATTCAAATGAACGCGCATGGCGTGCCGAAGCGCTACGGCCAGAGGTTGCTCGGTTCTTTCACACCGCCTCCAGGGGAACCGCATCTGGTTGGACTGCAACGCATGCTCCCGTTTGAAAACCCTCGCATCAAAGCGGACATGGTTAAGCAGTTGGTCGACACATACGGCACACCTGTCTACCAGGAGGAAACCAGATTGTCGTGGAGTATCGACAGCCAGGGCGCACCGATTCTGGATCAGGCCTTACTCAATCAGTGCAACAAGGCACGCTCCAGGCGCGGTCACTTTCTAAACGATCTGCGCAGTTCTGATGCTCATCCGGGCCCTTATTCAAACTGTGGATTCACATTCATCGTGAGCTTCTCGATCAACAACAATCCGGATCTTGTGAACGGCATGGATTTCCTCATGTACGACGTCGCACTACTGCGGCGTACCTCGATGGAGGCCGTGGCCTACAGTCTTGAAGAAGCTGAGAAGTTACGCGAGGCGGAGCTTGAATCAGCGCGTGACCAACAAGGTGAAGCGCCCCAGTTTTAACGCAATAGTTTCAGGAGGAGAACATGCAGCAATTTATTCAACATCTAATTCTAGCGGCCGCGGCGTCGCTTGCAGGCATCTCAGCAAGTGGTGAACTTGTTTACGTTGACTTCGGTGACGGGAAAAGCGAACCCACCGTAAATGCCATGGTGGGACCGGGCGTGATGGAAAATCTTGTCGATAGCTCTGGCAAGGCAACCGACGTGCGACTCGAGCTCGCAGCTGGCGGCGAGCGCTACCCGGTGGAACCCGCAAGCCGTTCGCTCCCCAACGCTTCCGTCGATCTCAGCATCCTCGACGGTAACTACTATCAGTTCAACGGCACCATGCGAGCACGACTTTCAGGACTGACACCAAATGCCGAATACGATGTCTATCTGTTCGGTCTGCGCTCAGGCGCCGACCTGCGCCAGACCGTCACTATTCGCGGGGGTACCCAAATCCGCTACCTGCAGACGGCACCCGATGGTGACCTCGCCATCAACGACAAAGTGGGCAGCGCCGCTACCTCACTGCAGGACTTTGCTAAAACAGTACGCACAGATCGCGACGGTGCACTGCAGCTATCGGTCCTGGGACAAGGTCCCCAGGGCCGCCCTTACACAGTTGCCGGGCTTGCCTTCGAACCCCGACAGGCAACTCCCCCGGCGCGGACCAGCGCCCAATCAGCCCGTACCGTGTCAGCCGAAGCAGCAAACAACAGCCGGGGATCACAGTTCAAGGTCGATCCGAAACGCGACATCGTCGGCATATACATCGACATGCCCATCGCCGAGGCGGAGCCGATTCTGAAAGCGCAGAACCCGCGCGAGCAGCCAATCAACTTCGGCGAAGGTGATACGGGCAGTTATCCAGGCTCACGTCTGCGCGGGCACAAGTTTCCCTTTCTCGCAATCCTGGACACCAGCCGAGCGTTTGGCGGCACCCGACAGAAAATTACCGCCACCGCATTCGGACCACCACACGAGGGTCGGGTCTCCGGGATCTCCAGATTGGTCTACCCCGCCGAGCCTATCTTGTGGGAAAACATGCGTGCCGCACTTATCGAAAAATACGGTCCGCCTTTGTGGGAATCCGGGCTCGACCTGCGCAATCGCACCGCGAGCTACACGCTTTCATGGAGCACGGCCCCTGATGGCACACCTTTGAGAGATAGGATCCAGGTGCTGGGCTGCATGGGCGATTTAGGAGAAAAGGTTTTGTACACCCACGAGCGCAACATGACCTACGTAAAACACTGTGGCTCAGTTCTGAGTTTTACCATGCAGTCATCGCCGCAACGCACAGATTACATCAACAGTTACACAGGCATTCTCTATGACCTGCCACTGTTGCTTGCACGCAACAAGGAGCTGGTACGCTTCAGCGAGGCAGAAGCTGTGAAGATAGAAGCCGAACGAAAGCGAGCGGCACGAGATCGCAAACCCAGCTTGTAAGAAGCTGGGTTGCGAGTTAGATCACCCGTACGTTGATGACCGAATCGATCTCCGCAATCGCCTGGAGCAGACCAGCATCGGGTTCCGCCTCCATGTCGATCAGGTTGTACGCAATGTCATCCCGCGACTTGTTGATCAGGTCGATCACATTGATTTCTCGATCCGCAAGCACCGAGGTCATCTGCCCCAACATGCCGGGGACGTTACGGTTGGTCACCGCAACACGATAGCCATCGCTCTTTTCCAGGCTGACGACCGGGAAGTTAACGGAATTGATGATGCTGCCGGTTTCGAGAAAGCGAATGAGTTGGTCTGCAGCCATGGCGGCACAGTTCTCTTCTGCTTCGGCGGTACTGGCGCCCAGGTGCGGGGTCAGCATGACACGCGGATGGTCGATCAGCCCCGGGACCGGAAAGTCTGCAATATAGGTTCCAACCTGTCCGCTCTCGAGAGCATCACCCAACGCATCCGTGTCGACGATAGGTTGCCGCGCAAAGTTGAGCAGCACAGAACCGGGCTTAAAGGAGGCGAGCGTCTCACGATTGATCATGCCTTCGGTTGCAGGTAGTAGCGGCACGTGCAGCGTGACGTAGTCTGCTGTCGCGAAGAGGCTCTGCAGATTTTCTTTGCGGCCTACTTCCGCAGGCACACGCCACGCAGCTTCCACAGACAGCGCTGGGTCGTAACCCACAACATTCATGCCAAGATCAAGACCGGCGCGCGCCACCATAGATCCGATGGCACCTAGACCCACCACACCCAGGGTTTTGCCGATGAGCTCACGGCCTTTGAAACGTTTTTTCTCTGCTTCAACCTGCTTGTTCAGCTCACCTTCGTCGTCGATAGAAGCGAGGGAGCGCACATAGTTGATGCCACCAAACACATCTCGAGAGGCGAGCAGCAGGGCGGTGATGACCAGCTCTTTCACAGAGTTGGCATTGGCTCCCGGTGTGTTAAAGACGACGATGCCCTGTTCCGTGCACGCTTCAACCGGCACGTTGTTCACACCCGCACCCGCACGCGCGATGGCACGCAGATTTGATGGAATCTCCTCCACGCTCAGCTTGTGACTGCGCAGCAGGATGGCGTCCGGCGATTCGACATCCGGTCCTACGTTGTAGGTGCTCGGGTCGAAACGATCCAGTCCTATCTGTGCAATGGCGTTGTAGGTTTTTACTGTGTGCATGTGTCCTGCCTGAATGTTTTTTGTGCCCTCAAGAGAGGCGCGCAAATTAGGGCTGCGCCCTTAGAAAGTCAAGGTATCAAGCGTGACCAAATCTGAAGATGAAGTTCAATCATCCTCATGCACGGGTTTTAGCAACCCGATCAAGTTCATCAACAAGCAGTGAGACCGCATCCGGCACTGTAAAACCAGCTAGCGCTGCTTCCAGTTCAGCATCGGGTTGCATCAGTTCGTTCACTTCCAGGCACAGTCGTTCAGATGTCAGTGCGTCTTCCGCCACCGAGCGACTCAGTCCGGCTGAGACCGCGTAAGCGGCGTTATCGATCTGATCTCCTCGCGAAGCGGCAGCGGTCAGCGGCACAAGGAGCGTTTTTTTGCGCAACGCGAGCAGTTCAAACAGCGCGTTCGCCCCCGCGCGACTGACAACAATATCAGCGGCGGCAAGGATATCGCCCCACCCATCGGTCACATATTCAACCGGCTGATAACCTTCAATGGACAGAGGCACAACTTTGTTCGCACCACAGGTATGCAGAACGTGGAAGGTTTCGCACAGCGTCGCTGCGGCATCCCTGACAATCGCATTCAGCCTGTCCGCACCGAGTGAACCGCCGGTAACCACCAGCAATGGTTTATCAAGCGCCAGATTCAGCGCTGCGCGCCCGCGCGCGGCATCCCCTTCCAGAATCTGCGCACGTATCGGCGTCCCCGTATGGACCACCCGAGCTTTACCTCCCCTTTGGACGCTGTCGTGAGACCCGGGGAAACTGACACACAGGGTCTTGATGAAAGGCAGCGCCAATCTGTTGGCCAACCCGGGCGTGATGTCCGATTCATGAGCCACAACCGGCACCCGGGTCAGCCAGGCTGCAAACACGATGGGAAAAGAGACAAACCCGCCTTTCGAAAACACCACCGCGGGTTTGAGCCGCAACATCAGCGTAACCGCTTGAACACACCCCAGCAGAATGCGGAAGACATCGGTGAAATTCTCCCAGGACCAGTAACGACGCAGCTTGCCACTGGCGATACTGCGAAACTCCAGTTGAAGATCATCAACTAATTGTGCTTCTAAACCCGAGTTGGTACCCACAAAAACCACTTCGTCACCGCGTGCAATAAACCGCTCGATAACAGGTCTCGCCGGTAAAACATGACCGGCACTTCCTCCCCCGACCACAAGTAAACGCATCAGTAACCCAAAACCTCTTTTAAGAGCGGGACTGTCACCACGCGCTTTTCAGCCAGAGATGCTCGATCGAGGATTGTGAGATCGGTGAGAAGCGCCTCTATGCTGCGCGGTCCCCTGGCCAACCAATAACGCACCACCGAATCGGAAAGCTCATAACCCCGACTGCTGGCCCGCTGTTTCAGGAGCTCTGCTTTATCCTCATCAGACAAAGGTGTGAGGGCAAAATGTTCCAGGCTTTGCATCCGCGAGCGTAAGTCGGCCAGGATGAAGTTCATTTCGCGGGCGGGTTGGCGCGCCGCAACCAAAAGGCGTCCGCCGCTGAGCAACAGGCGTTGGTAGATGAGAAACAGATGTTCTTCTAACGCTTCTTCACCCAGCACCCCTTCCGCGGCATCGATAATTACGGTGTCACCCACCTGCTCGGCGTGCACCAGGCCCTGCACAACTCGGGGTGCCGATGCGCCACCGTCTACGAAGCAGACGTACCCGCTGCTGCTGAGCGCAACACCACGCAGCAAGTGACTTTTGCCGGTGCCTTCCCCGCCGCATAACCAAATGCCGCGAAACTCATTTTTTGGCGTACGGCTGAGCTCGTTAACCAACTCCTGGTTCTCACCCACGATAAAGTTATCAAGTCGCTGCTGATGCGGCGGATCGATCTCGAGGGTTAGTTGCTGAGGCACGGTTGATAGTGATTTGGTTCTAAGGAGGAGACGACACGCGATCAATCAGGCTGGCGAAACTTGCCCGGCCCGTGTTTATAAAGTTTACGCTTCTTGCCTTCCCGAAACGCCTTTGTCCCCCAGCGCATGACGTAGTCAACGCCTGAGCTGACGCCCAATACGGCCAGGATCACAAAACCCCACGGATCGACAACTACCCGAGCTATTTCGCTGAAGACCCCCGCCGGGAGAAAACCGAGAAGGATCAGACACAACACAACTATCTGCATCGCCGTGTTGGTTTTACTGACAAAAGTCGGGTCGATCTCGATCTCTTCGTAGAGGATTTTGTAAACCCCGGCTCCACCGATGATGATGAAATCTCTCGCCAACACGATGATGGCAACCCACAGCGGAATGTGACCCTGCAGGGTAAAGACAATAAACACTGCGGCGACGAGAAACTTGTCCGCAAGCGGATCCAGGGTTGCCCCTATTTTGCTGGTCCACTTGAAACGCCTGGCCAGAAATCCATCCAGCGCATCGGATACACCCGCGACGATGGTGAGATAAAACGCCTCCAGATGCCGGTTTTCCCAAAGCAACCAGGCGATGGGCAACACCAGGAAAATTCGAATCAGAGTGATGACGTTCGGGATATGCGCCATCAGCCAACCCAACGCAAACGAACGCCGCGACCGAGGTACAGGTTGTCGCGCCGCAACCGATCCTGGACGGTTAACAACCGAATCAACTGGTCACTGTCTGCCGTGGTTTCGAGCACCACCGCCACCTCATCGCCAGTCAAACTACTGACCGCAACCGAGGCAACAAAGTCCAACCCTTCGAGGTAAGACATGAGTCCAACGTAGGCATCCACGTCCGACATGCCACCAATTTTCAGCTCCCAGCGGTGATCGGACCGCGCATGGACTGAGTAAAGCGCAAGCATCCGTTCCAGAATGGGATCAACCCCGGTTGCCACAACGTCCTCAAACTGGTCCGTGCTGACATTGCTGACAAACGGTTCACCCTCATGCCAGTAGTTCCAGACGCCTTGCAGCTGCCGACCCATAAAGGTGAGCGTAGAACGCAACTTCAGTGTCATGACGATATCAGCACCATACCGACTGCTGGCAAAGTCTATGCTCTCCGACACCCCGCCCCAGACATCCGCGGCGCTGATGGCGCTGTGGTCCTGCAAATCCATCACGGGCAGTTTGATATCAAAACCCCGCGATCGACCGTAGGCAACCAGGGCATCGCTCAAAGGGTGATCATCGCTCGCCCCGAGTATTCTGCGTTCCCCTGCCTCTTCAATGACTACCCAAGCCACAGCCACCGGCCGATTGGTCCACCAGATCGGCAGCCGGGCTGCACGCACAAGATCGAGAATTGCATCGCGCTGATAATTGATACGCAGCTGATTTTCGCCGGACTTCTGGTCACGAAAAAACACGAACTCGTTGTAGTAGTTTTGTGCACGTTGGAGCGCCCGCGTGACTTCCGGCGTACGCGGTACGGACGTTAACCCTGTGATCCGGGTCAGAACACGTAACAAACCCTCCTGGGCAACGCGCTCGCGTTCAGCCACCGTCTGGTTTTGGACGGGTACATCTACAGTAAACAGCCACTCGGGTGTGGCGTACGACCAGGCGCTATGCGGCAGGGCGAGCAGACAAACCAGGCCCACCCTCAGAAACAACGTCACAAAATTCCTCAAGTTCACTCTCAATCATCGAGTTTAGCGAAAAAAAGCGTCGTTGGGTTTGCTAGAATGCACGCCTCCATACTCTTCAGTGATAGGCCACCCGTTTGAGCGATAAACCCACCAGCCTCAGCTACAAAGACGCCGGCGTTGACATCGAGGCAGGCGCCGAACTCGTTTCACGAATTAAAGACGCATCCAAAGCTACCCACCGGCCCGAAATGCTCAGCCAGCTGGGCGGATTCGCTGCAATGACCGAAATTCCCGCGGGCTATCCCCAACCGGTGCTCGTGAGCGGCACGGACGGCGTTGGCACCAAACTGAAACTTGCGATCGACTTTAACCGCCACGACGGCGTGGGCCAGGATCTTGTTGCCATGTGTGCAAACGACGTGCTGGTGACGGGTGCCGAACCGTTTCTGTTTCTCGACTACTACGCCACCGGCAAGCTCGACGTAGATACGGCAGAGCGAGTGATCAAGGGCATTGCGCTCGGCTGTGAACTTGCCGGTTGTTCTCTGGCTGGCGGGGAAACCGCGGAGATGCCCGGCTTCTACGAAGGCGAGGAATACGATCTCGCGGGTTTCTGTGTGGGTGTCGTGAACAAACCCGACATCATCGACGGCAGCCGTTTGAGCGTGGGCGACGTGCTGATAGGACTGCCCAGCTCCGGCCCACACAGCAATGGGTACTCGCTGATTCGTAAAGTGCTCGAAAACCTGGACATATCGCCAAATCCGGACCTCTTGGACGAACTGCTGGCACCCACGCGCATCTACGTGAAATCTGTACTGGCAGCACTTCGCGCAGAACCCGACGCGATATCTGCGATGGTGCATATCACCGGCGGCGGGTTCTACGAGAATATTCCGCGCATTTTCACAAATGACCGCTTTGCGGCACTGATCAATCCGGACAGCTGGCAGCGCCCCGAGATCTTCAGCTGGCTGCAGCAGGCAGGCAACATAGATGAACGGGAAATGCTGACCACCTTCAATTGCGGGGTCGGCTTCATCATGGCGGTTGCACCGGATGCCGTGGCTAACGTGACCGCATCCCTCCAGGCGTCAGGCGAAAACCCGTTCCAGATTGGCCAGATTGTCTCCGCTGATCATGAACCGGAAGACGGGCAGATCAAGATCGCCTGATTCGCGGCAGCCCAGGTATCGAGTATCTGAGAGGAGCGTTCTTTGGCGTTTCTCAGTTAATATCGGCCCAATGGACAGAGTAACCCTGTTATTGGAGCGGTGGCGGCAAGGCGACGAGGAAGCCAGAGAGCTGTTGTTTGATCAGATGTATGCGCAGATCAAACAACGTGCAGTTGCTGTGCTGGGAAAGCAGTGGAAGTTACCTCGGATCCAACCGACCGAATTGGTCAACGAAGCCTATTTCAAACTTGCCGACTTGAAACACATTGAGTGGCAGAACCGCGCTCACTTTTTAGCGATGGCTTCAACCGTGATGCGTCAGGTGCTTATAGATCAGCATCGTCACGCCAACGCTGACAAGCGCGCTCATGAGCGAGTCACCCTGGTTACCGAACTTCTGAACAACAGCACGCCCGAAGACACAGTAGACCTGGATCTCATTCGTCTGGATGACGCACTTCAGGAACTTCAACAAATCTCAACTGAGTACGCACGAATTGTGGAAATGAAGTTTTTCGGCGGTATGACCCACGAAGAGATCGGCGCTGTTTTAAATGTATCTGCCAGCACTGTTAAGCGTAACTGGCGCACAGCTCGTGCGTGGCTGGAAAATAACCTCACAGACCACGATGACTGATCTGGAATTCCAGCGAGAGTTATTGGACGTCGTTAACACGGCACTTGAGCTTAATGACGAACAGCGTGAAGCCTACGTTGTCGCAAGGTGCGGAGGTAAGGAACCGCTGCTGACAGAAGTCAGGCGCATGCTGCAGATCGACGCCGATCCCAAAGTGTTGCCAACGAGCGCACTTCCTCACAATGCGATCGCGGAGGTTCCGGAACGAGTCGGTCCGTACCTGATTACGGGCATTCTGGGTTATGGCGGCATGGGTGCTGTCTACAAAGCTGAGCGCGCAGATGGCAACTTTGATCGTACGGTTGCCATCAAATTCATAAATACCGGTTTTCTAAGCAGCGAGCTCTTAGCGCGATTCGAAAACGAAAAGCGCATCACCGCAAAACTGGAGCATCCGAACATCGCCCGATTGATCGATGGTGGGGAAGTTTCCAACCGACCTTACATCGTAATGGAATACGCGGAAGGAGCGCCATTTACATACGATGCAGATCGATCTCGCAAGGACGTTCTCAGTATCTTTTGTGAGGTTTGCGAGGCTCTTGAATACGCCCACAACAATCTTGTACTCCACCGTGACATAAAACCCGGAAACATCCTGATCTCAGCCGACGGAAAGCCAAAACTGCTGGACTTTGGCGTTGCGAAACTGCAAGAGGACCTGATTGGGGAAGAAGATGGCATAACCCGCGGCGGCCAACTACCTATGACTCCGGCCTATACCAGCCCCGAGTGTCTAGCAGGATATTCGGCAACGGTTCGCAGTGAAGTTTATTCATTGGGGGTTTTGTTATACGAGCTGCTCCAGGGCGATCTACCATTCGATCTTACTGGCATGAACTTGGTACAGGCACACGAGACAGTCACCAGGGGTAGTTCAAACAAGATTGAAACAAACGATGAGGATTTGAACGTCATCATCGCAACAGCTATGCATGTCGACCCAGCGCGTAGATACCCATCGCCAGCCGCAATGGCAGAAGACATTAGAGCTGCACTCAACAACCGCCCCATTGCCGCGCGCTACGATGACAGAGCCTACATCGTGAAACGATTTGTCAGCCGCCACAAAGGCGCAGTGGTATCAACTCTTACCGGCGCCTGCGCGGTTGTGGTTGCGTTGGCTATGGCCACTTTTTCATATCTCGAGGCCGAAAGCGCACGTGGTGAAGCACAAATACAGGCCGACACTGCGCAAGCTGCTGTAGGATTTCTGGGCGGAGTTTTGGAAGGTGCGAACCCATACTTAAACCCTTCCAACAACATTGATGACGCGTTGAAACGCGCCGAAAATAAATTGTTAGAGATGCACGACGATCCATATCTCGAAGCCTACGTAAGATCCAACCTTGCTAATATCCATGGCGCCCGGGGCAATACGGACGAAGCAATGAACCACGCCAGAAAAGCGGAACAGCTGACTATCGGGTTGGACAAAGTCGTGCCCGCCTGGTGGTCTATTTACTGGGCTAATGCGGCGAATTCAGCAACCGAATATGACCAGGCACTGGTCTGGTCGGAGCAGGCTCTGATCGCAAGCAAAAACTCTCCCAACCTCAGTGAAGACGACAAGCTAAAAATCCTACTCGTCTATGCGAAAACACTGACCAACATGGGCAATTTTGAGGAAGCTGAGCGTGAACTTGCAGATATCGTCGAGAGGTTCAGTCGGCATGAAAACTTGGACCCAGACACGCTTGCCGCCGCACACTTTGGCTTGTCCCAAGTCGAATACTTTGCCGGTAACTATGCCAAATCACTGCAACACAATGACCGCGCGATCGACATCTATGAAAAGCTGGGACCGCCAGGTAGGGCCGAAGTCTTCCACCTGGGCGCTAATCGGGTTCATCTGCTTGCCGCACTGGGACGGTGGGAAGAAACAGAATCCGAGTGGTTGGCAAATATCGCCGGATTACGCTCAGTACTGGGCGAGGCGCACAGTACCGTTGCAATGGAAGTGGGGAACCTGGGTGCATTTTACGAACGAAGAGATATGCGTCCCCGGGGGATTGCGTTCATGGAGAAACAATTGGCCGTCATGATCCGTGAAGATGGTAGCTACCCCGTAGACAACGGCATTTCTCACCTGATCGCCAAACTTGGCTATTCCCAGTGTGGCGAGGCACGGTACGAAGAAGGTCTGGCCCATCTGCGGCTGGCTTTGGACCAGTTGGAGAGCATATTCCCCAGCGGTCATTGGCGTATTGGCGACGTAAGAGGTGCAATGGGTTTTTGCCTGACCGGATTGGGTAGGTATGAACAAGCGGAAGCAGAGCTTGACCTCACGTACCAGATTTACAAAGAAGCATTCAGCCCAGACCACCCCAACATCGCAAGTATAGAGCGCTGGTACGCAGCCCTATACGAAAAGACCGGTGAGTTCGAAAAAGCTGCGCGGTTCAAAACCCAATAAATCTGTCCGCGGATGTAAGAGATATGTAAGTCATAACACGGTTATTGACCCCGAGTAGCGCCCGAAATCGTTTCCTTGAAAGAACGAATGAAAAATCGGGGATGAGACATGCGCGTTATCGGACTAGCAGCACTGCTACTGATTGGCATCGTAGTAGAACAGCGGGCATATGCCGCGCCTGAGCACATCGTGGTCACCGACCTGGACGTTGTTTCCAGCCGAAGGGTTGGTCGCACCAGCGTCGAATACACCATGCGCATCGCAGTGGACAATCCAAGCAACCCACTGACCGACGTTGTAGGTACTGCCAGTTCCAATTCTGCTGCGACCATCATCGTTGAGCCGACCATCGAGATTGGCGATTTTGCAACCGGCGCTCTTTCACCCGCTGACACGTTCACAATACAACACAATCGACGTTATCGATTTTCTCCGGCCAACATAACAGTTGCGTTCACAGGCTCGGAAGTGGCGCAGAATCAAGCGCCTCAAGCTGACGCCGGTGTCGATCAAATCACGGAGGTTGGCAGGGTGGTCAGCCTTGATGGCTCCGGTTCCAACGACCCCGACGGCGACACTTTGACCTATTTCTGGGCGCTTACAACCCCGCCGGGGAGCACCGCAGCGTTATCGAATTCTGTAACGCCAAATGCGGAATTTACGCCTGACATCCCCGGTCAGTACATGGCGACGCTCACGGTGAACGATGGTGAGCTCACAAGCTCCGACAATTCAGAAATTGCGGTCGCACAAGCCACCCCCAACAACCCGCCTGTGATCACCTCCTCCCCGAACATCACAGGTAGCACCGGCGCTGCCTACAGCTACAACGTTGTGGCGACCGACCTCGATCCAGGGGATGAACTCACCTACACCCTGCAATTGGCACCAACCGGTATGACCATCGACGCCACAACCGGGTTGATCAACTGGGTTCCGCCTGCATCGGGCGCTTACGATGTTGACGTGGTGGTCACCGACAGCGTCGGATTAAACGACCGACAGATTTATCTAATACAAGTGAACGCCGGAACCAACGACACCGCACCCACGATCAATGCGATACCAGCACAAGTTGTTGTGGTCGGCCAAACCTTGACCCTGACCGCAACAGGCAGCGATCCGGAGAACGAACCGCTGCGTTTCAGTGTGGACAATCCTCCTGCGAACCTGGCGATTAACAGTGCAACAGGGGTGCTTACATGGACACCCGCAACCGCTCAGATCGGCGACACGGAAGTGATCGCGAGCGTTTCTGATCCCGGCGGGCAAACGGACTCAACAGCTTTCACGGTCGCCGTTTTATCCGAAAACATGAACAACGCCCCCGTGATCGACCCGATCGATGATCAAACGATCAACGCGCTCGCAACACTGAATCTAACCGTAACAGCCGTAGATCCCGACGCCGGTGATGTCCTGACTTACGGCCTGGACGGCGCCCCTGCCGGACTGCAGTTTGATGCCGAGGCACGCAGATTGACGTGGACACCCGGAACAGAAGATGTAGGCACAATCAACCTGACCGCTGTTGTGACCGACTCTTTCGGCGACAGCTCAAGCACGGCGTTTGCCATCACCGTAGTGGAGCCACCCATCGCACCCGTCGCTCAAGACGATGCTTACACCGTCAGGCATCGGGATACGCTTAACATTCCAACCCCGGGCGTTTTGGACAACGACACCGACGCTAACAACGACACGCTCACTGCTCAAAATCAGAGCGCGCCCAACCTGGGCACACTGGATGCGTTTTCCGGCGATGGTTCTTTCCAGTACTCGCCACCGCCCATACCGCCGATCACCGTGGGGTTTGCAGAACAATGCCAGACCGCAAATCATCGCGGAGCCACCAGCAGAAACTACTCTGTATCAGTAGCAGATGTAGACGCCGACGGTGATGTTGAGATTGTGGTGGTGGATGCCCCAGCAGGCGGGGCAAATTCACACAGCGGTGTCTCGGTCTACGACGGAACAAGTTGTGCTGTTGAATCGCAATCTGCGTGGGAGCGGCTTGACGGTGAAAACTACGGCACTTCCTTTTCTGAGGGCACTGCAACTTTGGTTAACCTCGACGCTGACCCCGAACTTGAAGTTGTCGTCAGCTACGGAGGCAACAACACACTGGTAGCAGAGCCAGTCGGGGCAAGGGCACGTTTGCTTGCGATGAACCTGGATGGCACGCCGGTCTGGGGTACCACCGGCTTATCAGAAGAGATGGATACGTCTGTTGCCGCGAACACATTCCGCAATCTTGTACCGAGCCCGGTCGATCTTGACGGTGATGGTCAAGTTGAACTGTTAATTGCCGTTCGCAGCCTTAACGGCACGTTCACGGGACCCAGTGTTATCGCTTACAACGGCCAAACCGGCGAGTTTCTGTGGCGTTACAGCTCGCCCTTCCTCGCCAACCCCCCTGTTGCGCCGAATCCTTGGGTGATCGCGGACATTGACCTCGACGGTACGGTGGAAATCCTGTTTGGCGATTCTGTCATCGATCACACCGGTAACCTTGAGTTCCGACTGCCGCAAATATCGACGCCTAATTTTCTGACGATGGGTTTAGCCAACCTCGACACCGATCCATTTGCAGAGATTATTGCTGTGGATGCGACACAACACACCGTCTACAACCATGACGGGACAGTCGTCCTGCGTACTCCGCGTGCTGCCTCTTTGGTGGGCGGAGTCACAATTGCAGAGTTGGATGGTGACCCTGGTCTCGAATACGTGATCAACGAGGCTGCAGACTTTTTCTTCAATCTGACCGCATTCAACGCCGAAGATGCATCGATCGTGTGGACCCACAATGGCACAGAGTTCGAACACGCGAACACCAGCGCCGCCGTAGGGGCGACTATTCCAATGGCGTTCGATTTTAATCGAGACGGCATCGACGAGTTGGTTCAACATATCGAGGCGACAGCTGATGGTAACTCGGACCGCGGGATCTATGTGTTCAACGGCGATGACGGAGCCGTTGTGGCTTTCGATTCTGTACCCTTCACGGTGATTGGCGGCGACAACGATCTTCTGACAATCGCCGACGTAGACGGAGATGGCGCTGCTGAGGTTTTGCAAAGGGTACAAGTGGGCTTCGAGGAAGCTGTGCGCGTCCTTGAAGGTCTACCGGGCAATCCGTTTCCCCCCGCTCGGGCAATTCGCAACGAAAAGTTTTATCAACCAACAGCCGTGAATGAAGACGGAGCCATTCCCCGCTCCGTACCCCCGGCGTGGTTGATACCCGGTTTGAATAAACACTATGTTGCCGCCGTGATTCCCGGCGAAAGTGAAACTTCCACAGACTCGTTCACTTACCTCGCCAACGATGGCAACGCAGATTCCAATATCGCCACGGTGGATATCACCATCGCCACCGTGAACGCGCCTACGATCGTCTCCACGCCACCGCCAGGGGGGTCGCCCGGTTTCGAATACAGCTACCCGGCATTCGCTACAGATGCGGACTTTGGTGACACCTTGACCTGGAGTTTGCCGGACGCACCGGCGGGCATGACCATCAATTCCTTCGGCATTGTCTCCTGGACCCCCACTGAAGATGATCTTGGTAACGTGCGTGTGTTGCTGGTGGTCACCGACAGCGCGGGTAACACCGCAACACAGGACTTTTCTGTGGCGATTGAACCCCCGTCCACGGTGCCCGACGTGCTCGGTCAAGGCGAGACAGAAGCCGGTGATGCGATCGCAGGTGCAGGCTTAAATGTTGGTCAGATTTCCCAGAACTTCAGTTTGACCGTACCGGCGGGGCAGGTAATTTCGCAGAGCATTGCCGGGGGCGCATTAAGCGGCGCAGGGTCATTTGTCGATATCGTCATCTCCCTGGGTCCCCCACCGATATTTACGCCAACGCTGGCAGGCTTAAACGAATCGGCCGCTCAAGCAGAACTTGAGGCGTTGGGATTGGCGCTAGGCACCATAACAAATCAAAACAGTGATACGGCTCCACGAGGTTCCGTGATCTCACAGTCTGTCGCCTCAGGCACCCAGCTTGAGCTCGGCGAATCCGTCGACGTCGTTTTGTCTTCCGGACCCGCGCTGCGTGTTACTTTGCAGGAGTTTTTCATTGCCTCAGGTGCTGCGACAAATCTCGCCATCCAGGCATTCGATCAAAACGGGCTCGAAATCGCATTACCACCAACCGCGGTGAACGTGGAGGCGAATGCAGATGCTACAGGTGCTATGCCCCAAGCCACTACAACAGAAATTACGACCGGCGCCGACACCGCTGGAACTTATCGTGTTGACGTTGATGTACCAGGTTATGGTACCGCGCAACTGAGCCTCATCGTACGCCCGGGTTTCGACGCCAATGATTACCTGACACCTGTAGCGACGCTGGCGAGTACCATCGCTACCCTGCCAGAGCTTTACACCAATCTGGCTGAGGCACTGACAGCGAACGATTTGCCCGCTGTGCAGTCGCTTGCCCAGGATTTGGTGGTGCTGCGCAACAGCATAGATCTGGATGTACTTGCGCGACGTAACCCCATGGCACCACAAACAGGTTTCCTGCCCTCGGTGACTGAGGCACAAACCGCAGGCTTCCCGGCCGGCGTATCAGAACTGAACGCTGCAGTACCGGCGCATGTGAATTTGCGCAACGCCTTTGCTTCCGTGGATAGTTTCATCGCACAACTGAGTCCGTTGCGCGCCCGCAACGACGACATTCGTGCAATCGCTATCAACAACGACCTGGCCTTAACAGCAAACACGCTTTCCAATCTGACCTTATCGGTTGGCGCCCAAGTACAACTGGTACCACAGAACTATTTGCTGCTGGCACAAGTGATACCAGAACGTGTCGCAGGCGACATCGATTTTGTGCTCTCTGTGTTATCAGACGCAGGCTTGTTGGCGTTTGAGATGGAGCCAACCCTCACAGGCACACTTGTAGCAGGCGCACCTCGGGAGGCATTTTCTCAGACGCGCGAGGCGTTCTTCAGTGCTGCGGGCATGGTGATTGCCACCTCCATTCGCTCGGCGATTATCGAGAACTTTTACATGCCCCAAGTGACCCGCCTATTGTCTTCAGCGGGTGTACTGGTGACGGCTGACGCCATCCGTGCACAGATGAGCCCAATCGAGCTGAGTGCCATCATCACAGGCGCATCCCAGAGCTTTCACACGTTCGAACTCGACGGTTCCATTGTGGAAGGCATTGAGCTGACAAACGCCCCACAGGCACTACAGGTGACGGCGATCGGTCCCGATCTCTTTCAGAACGTTCTGGATTTTGTCGGTGAGAACGACCCGCCAACGGATGTCAGAGGTGCGCTTGACTACGCCGATGGACTCCGCGAAGCCGTGAGCGATGGTCTTGGGGCAGGTGTCAGAGACGCGGAAACATCCGCAGTGCTGCGTGGCTGCTTCTTTGATCAGAACCCGGACTGCGGTCAGATTGTGCTGACGGATGGATTTCCGAGCGTGCATTCCAATGGCCAGTTTCCCGCACCGGTTCTAATCCTTGTACAGGACAACGCGACCGGGCAACTATACATGGGCGTGTACGCGTTTTTCCCAGGCTAAGTCGCTGAAAAACCGCTGCTGATGCTACGGCTTCGGCAGCGTCACCCCGGTTTGTCCCTGGTATTTGCCACCCCGATCTTTATAGGTGACTTCGCAGCGTTCATCCGATTGGAAGAAGAGCATCTGCGCGACGCCTTCGTTGGCATATATTTTGGCCGGTAACGTGGTGGTATTGGAGAATTCGAGGGTGACATGCCCTTCCCATTCGGGCTCAAGCGGCGTCACGTTAACGATGATGCCGCAGCGCGCGTAGGTAGACTTGCCGAGACAGACCGTCAGCACGTCCTCAGGAATACGAAAATACTCCACGGTGCTGGCAAGCGCGAACGAGTTCGGCGGGATCACACACACATCGCTCTCAACATCGACAAAACTCTGCTCATCAAACGCTTTGGGATCCACGGTGGCAGAGTGGATGTTGGTAAACACTTTAAACTGCGTGGAACAACGCACGTCATACCCATAGCTGGAAGTACCATAGGAGATGACTTTTTGATCATCCTTTGTGCGCACCTGACCGGCTTCAAAAGGCTCGATCATGCCGCGCTTGGCCTGCTCTATGATCCAGCGGTCAGATTTAATGGTCATCTATTTCGGTCTCCCGTGTTCTTCTATCATGCTTCTTGTTGTCTACTAATCATCCACCATGCTGATGGTGGGTGCCGCAGGTTGCCCACCCCAGAGGCGCGCCGCCATATGCCGCGCTGCGGACCGATAAAGTTCTGCAATCGCCGAATCCGGATCTGCTTTAACGCTGGGCAGGCCCCCGTCAGCCTGCTCGCGAATCTCCATCGCCAGGGGCAATTCACCGAGCAACGGCACACCCAACTCTTGAGCCACGCGCGACCCACCCCCTTCGCCAAAGAGGTGGCTGATGTGCCCACACTCCGGGCATTGATGCATGCTCATATTTTCCAGAATGCCAAGGACCGGGATATCTACCTTGGCGAACATCTCTATACCCTTGGCCGCATCGAGCAGGGCGATATCCTGTGGGGTGGTGACAATCACCGCACCCGCGACCGGTACCTTTTGGCTGAGCGTCAGCTGGATATCCCCCGTGCCCGGCGGCATATCGACAATGAGGTAATCCAGATCTTCCCACAGCGTCTGGGTCAGTATCTGTTGCAGCGCCCCTGAAGCCATCGGCCCTCGCCAGACCATGGGCGTTTTGTCTGTGACCATAAACGACATCGACATCGCCTTGATGCCATGTGCTCTGATGGGTACGAAGAACTTGCCGTCCTTCACGCTGGGCCTGCGATTCTCATCAACGCCCAGCATCATGCCCTGGCTTGGGCCATAGATATCCGCGTCCAACAAACCCACTTTGGCACCCTCTGCATCCAGAGCAAGGGCCAGGTTCACCGCGGTGGTGGACTTGCCAACGCCGCCTTTACCAGACGCGACGGCAACAATGTTTTTCACCTGGGACAACGCACCGCCACCCGGTCGCGCGGCTGGGGCGGAAAATTTGAGGTCAAGCTCCACCTCAGCCACGCCCAGATGTTCTGCGAGCAACTTCGCAAGTTCTGTCCGATAGCCTTCAGCGGGATATCCAAGCGTTACGCCAATCTGATTGCCAGACGTCAGAATGCGAGCATTGAGTTCGCCCCAGGTAACTTGAGCGTAAGGGTCTACAAAATCTTCAATCTTCATAATGGCGGCGGAGTATACGCGGAGTTGTGGACGAGTCCATTTCCCTTCGCTAAATACAGGGTCCTCAAGTAAACTAGCGCCCCTTTTCAACTACCCGTAAACACGACAACCGGCAGCATCATGACCCGCAGAATATTAGTTACAAGCGCACTGCCTAACGCCAACGGACCCATCCACTTGGGCCATATGTTAGAGCACATTCAAACGGACATCTGGGTTCGTTTTCAGCGCATGCGGGACAACGAGATCTACTATGTGTGTGCGGATGATACTCACGGTACAGCAACGATGATCCGTGCCGAGGAGCAAGGGGTCAGCGTTGAGGAACTCATCGAAAGCGTACAACGCGAACACGTGCGCGACTTTCGCGGGTTTGGCATCTCGTACGACAACTACTACACCACTCACTCCGATGAGAACCGTCACTTCTCCGAACTGATATACAGCCGGTTAAAAGACCGCGGTTTGATTTTTACCCAGGAAGTAGAACAGCTCTACGACGCTGAAAAAGGTCTCTTTCTGGCTGACCGGTTTGTGGTGGGCGAGTGCCCCAACTGCGGGTCGGAAGGTCAGTACGGCGACAACTGCGAAGTTTGCTCGGCCACCTATGACGCCACGGACCTGAAAAACCCCAAATCGGTCTACAGTGGTGCGACACCTGAGCTGCTAGCCAGCGAACACTACTTCTTCGACTTACCCAAGTATTCGGAGTTTTTGAAGGAGTGGACCCGCTCGGGTGCCGTGCAGCCGGAAGTCGCCAACAAGCTGGCGGAGTGGCTGGAAGGTGGCTTACGCGCCTGGGATATCTCACGGGATGCGCCTTACTTCGGCTTTTTAATCCCCGGCACGGACGACAAATACTTCTACGTCTGGATGGATGCCCCTATCGGCTACATGGCCGCCTTTAAGAACTTCACTGACACCACCAACCAGGTGGCGTTCGACGATTTCTGGGCAGCTGATTCCAAAGCGGAAGTGCACCACTTTATTGGTAAGGACATTATCAATTTCCATGCACTTTTCTGGCCCGCGGTCCTCGATGGCGCAGACTTCCGCAAACCAACGCGGATTCACACTCACGGCTTCATTACGGTGAATGGCACGAAGATGTCCAAATCACGTGGCACGTTCATCATGGCTGAGGACTACCTGAAATTTCTGGACCCGGAGTACCTGCGTTACTACTACGCCACAAAGCTGAACGGTTCGTCCGATGACATGGACATCAACCTGGAAGATTTTGTGCAACGGGTTAACTCGGACCTGGTAGGCAAAGTGGTCAATATCGCCAGCCGTTGTGCGGGCTTCCTCACCAAACAGTTTGACGGGGAGTTGGCTCCCGCCCTGCATGATGAACCCCTGTGGCAGGAGTTTGTCGATGCCGAAGCAGGCATTGCCGAGTACTTCGAGGCAGACGACACCAGCAAGGCTGTGCGGGAAATCACGCGCCTGGCGGACCTGGCCAACCAATACATCGCCAACCACGAGCCATGGAATATGGTCAAAGACGAATCAAAGCGTGGGGACGTGCAGGCCGTCTGCAGCCAGGCGATCAACATGTTTCGCGCGCTTGCCATCTACCTGAAGCCCATACTTCCGGGCATGGCAGAAAAGACCGAGGCCTTCCTTGGTGTTGAACCACTCCGCTGGGCAGACCTGCACGCGCCGCTACTGGGTGGGCGAATCAACAAATTTAAGGCAATGCTCGCCAGGATGGAGATGAAAACCGTCGACAAACTGGTGGAAGCTTCTGCCGAGGGTACCGATGCTGCCGAACCCGAAGCCCCGGAACCGGCACAACAGTCCTCGGCGGATAACCATATCCAGATCGATGACTTCGCCAAAGTGCAACTGCGTGTGGCGCGCATTGTGAAAGCGGAACACGTTGAAGGCGCCGACAAACTCTTATGCCTGACCCTCGACGTTGGCGATCATCAACGCCAGGTCTTCTCCGGTATCAAGGAGGCTTATGCGCCTGAAGATATCGAGGGGCGCCTCACCGTCGTTGTGGCAAATCTCGCGCCGCGCAAAATGCGATTCGGCACGTCCGAGGGCATGGTGTTAGCCGCTGGACCCGGAGGCAAAGAGATCTTTCTCTTAAGCCCTGATAGCGGCGCCGAACCCGGCATGGAAGTCACTTAACGGGACAGTGGGCGAGCTCACCCTCATTCTGCTGGGCGCGCTTCTGGTCAACAATTTTGTGTTGGCACAGTTTCTAGGCCTGTGCCCGTTCATGGGTATCACGCGCAGTTTCGACACCGCCCTTGCGACCTCGATAGCAACCACCTTCGTGCTTGCCCTTGCCGCCGTGCTGTCCTACCTCCTGTATCACAGCTTGCTGGTCCCGTTTAATGCGGAGTATCTCCGCGTCATCGTCTTTATCACGGTTATCGCAGGGGTGGTGCAGCTTACCCAGCTCTATATCAAGGCAACCTCGCCGGTGCTGCACCAAATTCTCGGTATTTACCTACCCCTGATCACCAGTAACTGTGCGGTCCTTGGGGTCGCCCTGTTGGCAGTCGATCAGGCGCTGAGCCTGGTGGAGACTTTCATTTTCGCCGTCGGTGCGGCATTGGGGTTTGCCCTGGTGATGGTGCTCTTCGGCGCCATGCGCGAGGCGATCAACGACGAGGCCATCCCAGCACCTTTTAAAGGTGTGCCGATTACCCTGATCTCCGCAGGGCTAATGAGCCTCGCCTTCATGGGCTTTCAGGGGCTCGCCTGATGTTTGCCGCGCTCCTGTTAATCGCCATTGTGGGCCTGCTTGCGGGCGTGGCTTTCTACCTGAAAAAACGCTATCCCGAAAACAATACACCGCTGGTGACCGCAGTGGACAACCTGCTGCCACAGACCCAATGCGCTCAATGCGGATACCCCGGTTGCCGTCCGTATGCGGAGGCTATCGTCAACGAGAGCGCTGCGCTCAATCTGTGCCCACCAGGCGGTGAGCCGGTAACGCAGGCACTCCAGCAGCTCATGGGGGTGAGTGATGTTGCTCCCCCGGAGCGGACACATCTGCAGCGCGCTGTCATCGCGGAGGCCGAGTGTATCGGCTGTACTTTGTGTTTACCGCCATGTCCTGTGGATGCCATCGTTGGCGCAGCGGGACAGATGCATACTGTGCTGACAAACGAGTGTACCGGGTGTGAGTTGTGTATCGAACCCTGCCCCGTGGATTGCATCACGATGGTGGACATTGAAGTACCCGCCTCAAGGCCAGACACAGTGAAGCAGGAGCGCGCCTGTATTCATTGCGGGCGATGCGATCCGGTATGTCCGGTTGCGCTGCCGGTTGAGGAACTCCTCCACGCAGCGAATGACCTGAACGCGTCCTTAGACGACGCATCCGCGATGGGGTTGGATCGTTGCATCGACTGCCATCTGTGTGATCGCGCTTGTCCCAGCAACATCCCTCTGGCGGATATCTTCAGTGCCGCTAAGCAAGAGGCACTGATGCGAATTGAAACCGCCAACGAGAAAGAACGTTTGCGCATCCGTTACGACGGTCACCTGCAACGCCAGCAAGAGCAGGAGCAACGGCGCCGTGATAAACGCTCTGCCAGACTTGCGGGTACTAGGGACAGGTCGTGGTGATGGACTTTTCCGCCGCCACCGCAAGCACACAGCGGATCATGTTGGTTGTGGCCGTTGCCCTGCTGCCGGGAATCGCCACACAGGTTTACTTTTTGGGCTTGGGCGTGCTCTGGAACTTGGCCTGGCTCAGCCTCTTCTGTTACGCGACAGAAATTGGCATTCAGCTGTTGCGCAAGACGCCCACCCAGCTTGAAACAAGCACACTGGTCACCGCCTTGCTGATCGGCATTTGCCTGCCTCCCTCTCTAAGCCTGGATATTCTCGCCATCGCCAGTCTTGCCGCAGTCGGCCTTGCCAAACATGCGTACGGGGGACTGGGTAACAACGTGTTTAACCCTGCCATGGTGGGTTACGCTGTGGTGCTGGTTTCATTCCCAGAAGCTCTCAGTCATTGGCCCTCCGTCGGCGCCACAAACGAGGTCGACAGCTATACCGGCGCCACCATTCTCAGCCAGTTTCGCTATCGGGAGGGAATGACGGCCGTGGAGTTTATGGTGGGTTTTGAGGCTGCCTGGGAGATGGGTATGTATACCGGCATTGCCTTCCTGCTTGGCGGAGCCGGGCTTGTGTTTCTCAAAGTGATCCATTGGCGCCTGCCCGTCGCCGCGAGCATTGGACTCGCCCTGGGCGCGATCGTCGGCTACGACCAGGGATCTTCTGAAAGTGCAGGCGGTCTTCTCTTTCATTTTTTCAGCGGCGGGTTCATCGCTGCCGCCTTTTTTGTGCTGACCGATCCGATCACCCACCCCCGCGGCGCAAGGATGCAGTGGCTCTTCGGCATCGGCATCGGCGTGCTGATCTATGTGTTACGCGCGGGTAGTGCATACCCTGACGGGATCGCATTTGCAGTGCTGTTAGGCAACGCATGCGTGCCGTTGGCTAACCGGTATTACGTCAAGTCACTGGTGGCCAAGTCATGAGCAGCCTGAAACCCTGGCTCATGCTTCTGCTGATCGCGGCCATCTGCGGCGCGCTGCTGCAGGGGGCATACTCGCTGACCCGCACGCCCATTGAGGACAACCGTGAACAAGCGCGGCGCGCCGTGCTGGTGAATCTTTTGCAAGCCGACCGACCCGATATAGGGCTGCCTGTGCAAGATGTTTCGACAGGTGCGTGCAACGATATCCTGGTGACTCTTGTGTCCACACCCGGATACGCAGGCGAGATCGAGTGGCTGGTAGCATCCCAGCCAGATGCCATGGGGGTTGTCAGGATATCCATGCGCGCTACCCGCCACCTGGAAACCCCGGGGATCGGTGACTTCATCGATGGGGAATGGCTGAGCGCATTGGATGAAAGCCCAAGAAACAACTGGGCTACTCTGGATGGTGTCAGCGGCGCAACGATTACTTTTAACGCGGCGCGCGCGGCTGCTCTGCAGGCGTTCACCCACTTCGAGACACATTGTCTGGAAAAAGAGGCAGAGGTAGAGGGTGATGGAGGGGGAGAGCCATGATGCAGGACTTCGTCTCCGGCTTGGTCAAAAATAACCCCGCGTGGGTTCAGTTACTGGGGCTCTGCCCTCTATTGGCGGTCAGCAACAGTGTGGCCAACGCGGTGGGCTTAAGTCTGGCCAGCCTTTTTGTGGTGGTCGGCAGCAACGTTCTGATTTCCGCTCTGCGCAACCACATCCCTGAGTTTGCAAGGCTGTCCGTATTTGTCCTCGTCATCGCAACTTTCACAACCATCACCACACTGTTTCTCGAAGCTTACGCGTATTCCATTTATTTGAAGATAGCGCTCTTTGTGCAAATCATCGTAACCAACTGCATGATTCTCGGACGGGTAGAGTCATTCGCCAGCCATAACACGATAGGCCGCAGCTTCTGGGACGCACTAGGCATCGGGGTTGGTTTTGCATTGGCGTTGATTGTGCTGGGCGCTGCACGCGAGTGGCTGGGATCTGGAACCTTGTTCAGCGAATTGCATTCGCTCTGGGGAGGCGCCGACATCACGATCCAAATACACACCAACCCTCTTCTACCGCTAGCCCGATACGCGCCCGGCGCGTTCATCATCGCGGGTCTAGTCCTCGCTTTGGGCCAGGCGGTATTCAACAAAAAGGCGGATGCAGAGCACGCCTCGATCAGCAGCCAGGCACCTCGTCGAGACGGATGAGACGGTGCTTCCGCCACCCTTTTGCCAACAGCCACGTAGTGGCAACTGGCAAAAGGGTGCTTACAGGCGGTGGCTGTAGCATGCCCTTCCAGCCATCAAAGAACTTACCAGAACTCCAGTGATCCATCTCAACCGGTGGTCGCTTGCCGTGGCACTGAACGTAGTGCTTCCGCGTGTTTAGAAGGACATATGCCAGAGCATTCCGTACTTCTTTAGGCGTTTTGAGTGTTCTGACATGGTATCTACCCTCTAGTACCTTGCCAGACCGGTTGAAAACTCGATTCACAGCCCGCGCAAACCGCGCAGAGAAACTCTTCATCCCGTTAGCAAGGGTGGTTTTGTCTTTGGCCTCTATCAGACAGTGCACATGATTGGTCTGTAGGGAGTAATGCACGATCCGAAAGCCTGCTCGAGAAGCTGATCCCGCAAGTACTTGATAGAACGCTCTATTGAACTTGGGTGTGCGCAGCTTAGGAATGCCTTCGCGTACCCGAATAGTCACGTGAAGTGGATGTCGTGAAGCAAACGCATCGCGCTTGACGTGATGGATGATTCTTCTAGCTGCAATTCGTGGCCGACCCGCACCTTCCTGGCGCCCGCCAAACTTTCTCTTTATTGGTAAGTCGAGTTTGAGCTGACTTTTAATAACATCCATGCACACTAGATTACGGCTGTGTTATGGATTTGTCAATAAGAAAAACCCTTAAACAGCCACAGTTTCGACAAAAAAAGAGTGAGGCTGCAGGGCCGGGGGTCGGCTGCGCTCACCTAAAGGCTCCGCCGCCCCCGGCATAGCGCGACAACCACCTACAGGAAACTAGATATGGAAATCGTCCACATAACCTAACACCGTTTGCCACACGATAGCGGGTCCGAGGAAGCTAAAGACCCACCGCGATCCAGCCCCACCCTTCCCTAACCAACCTCCCCCTATCCGCACCAGAGATCTAGCAGGAAACTACAAACACGGAGTCAAATATCCACCACCTCCACCCCATCAATCCCACGACCGAAAAAGTACCCCCCCACACGAACAAACCGCTCCGCCCCATCAGTTGCCAGAAATCTAATCAATCCCTGTCCATCCGGGTTGCCCAACCGCGCTTCACCTAAAGCCAACTTAACCGCACGCGCAGTTGTTTCCGCTGAATCCACGATCGTATGTTCGGGAAGCAGTTCCTCCAGGCGTCGCGTGAACACGGGAAAATGAGTACACCCAAGTAGAAGCGTTGTTGGTGCCCAGAATCCAGCGAGGCTGGCTTTGAGGACCGTGTCCGTCAGTTCCGCAGATTGCGGGCCTTGTTCTGCCAGCGTGACCCACATAGGGCATGCTCGGGCGCGAACCGCAATACCGGAATTGTGAGAAAGGAGGGCGCGCTGATAAGCGCCTTCGCTGACGGTGCGTTCCGTGGCAAGCACGACCACGTCGCGATGTTGGCTAGCGGCCGCTGCTTGCGCACCCGGTTCCACCACGCCAAACACGGGTAGCGGCGCAAACGTGTCGGCAAGGTGTTCAAGGGCAACGCCGGATGCGGTATTGCACGCAATCACCAGCGCTTTCACACCCCGGCCCACCAGGTGGCGAGCGGCTTGTTCAGCGTAACGTTCCACCGTCGCACGAGACTTTGTGCCATAAGGCAGACGGGCGGTATCCCCAAGGTACGTGAAGTTTTCGGTCGGCATGGCTTTGCACAGCGCATCGAGCACGGTGAGTCCACCCATGCCTGAGTCGAAAATGCCTATCGGAAGTGTGGGGTCTAGCGGTTCCAGGATGCGCTCATCCGGAGATAAAGCGCGCTAATTTAGCGTTTCAGCCAGTGGAGCACACCCTTTTTCTTTTTGGGTTCGTCGCTGTGGCGTTCAACCTCGTCTTGATAAGGTCGAATTTCCTGCTCAATCGCAGATCGAGATTCACGCTGCGCGCGCAGTTCCGCCAGCTTTTTCTCGATCATGATGTCTTCTTTGCGTTTCTGCCTGTAAGCGGCTTCCAGATCAACACCGCAACGCGCGCAGTGGCTTGCATCCAGCTGCATGTGACCACAGCGCGGACACTCAAGGTGCGCGGCTGTGATATCACGAAGGGTTCTGTCATGCTGGGCGTCCGAAGGTTTATCACGGATGCCTAACGGTTGTTCGCTGGGGACTAGATTTTTGATTCTGCAGATGGCGCCAAGTTCGGCAAACCGATCCTGCCAGGCTTGCGCTTCGTGCTGCTCAAGCTGGCTGCGTATGACAACCGTGCGGCCACTGAAGAGCTGCTTGGCCTTTCTCTCATCAAGGCCAAGCTCTCTTGCTAGATTTTCACGTACCCGTTCTAAATCGGCGGCCGATTCGACCTCGCCGTTGAACAGGACCTGATAATTTGCCATACCTGTCGTGCTCTCTCTTCGACATTGGACCTGCGAACCTGTCAGGCGTTGTCACGACCGATTTTGGCGCCTAAACGAAGGCGCAACGCGTTAAGCTTGATAAAACCACCGGCGTCCCGCTGGTCGTACGCACCCTGGTCATCTTCAAAGGTGACCACATCGGCGTCGTACAAGCTATCAGTCTGTGAACTACGTCCCACTACAGAAACAGAGCCCTTGTAGAGCTTCAGGGTAACCGAGCCATTCACGGGTTTCTGTGACTCATCAATCAAAGCTTGCATGACTTTGCGTTCCGGCGCCCACCAGTAGCCGTTGTAAATCAACTTCGCGTATCTGGGCATCAATTCGTCTTTCAGATGCCCAACTTCACGGTCGAGCGTAATCGATTCCATCGCTCTGTGGCCTTTCAGGAGAATCGTTCCGCCAGGTGTTTCGTAACAGCCTCGTGACTTCATACCGACAAACCGGTTCTCCACGATGTCGTCGCGCCCGATGCCGTGTTTGCCGCCAAGTTCATTGAGCGTCCGCAACATTGTCGCCGGTGACAGAGTCTCTCCATTGAGGGCAACCGGGTCGCCCGCTTCATAGGTGAGCTCAATCTCTTCGCCAACATCAGGCGCGTCTTCCGGTGCAACCGTCCAACGCCACATACCCTCGTCCGCCGGGCTGGCCGGATCTTCCAGACCGCCTCCTTCGTAGGAGATATGCAGGAGGTTTGCGTCCATCGAATAAGGGGATTTATCGCCGCGCTTATAGTCCACCGGAATCTGGTGCTTCTCACAGAAGTCCATCAGCACTTCTCGTGAATTCAGGTCCCATTCGCGCCAGGGTGCAATCACCTTGATGTCTGGACTTAAGGCATACGCACCCAATTCGAAGCGCACCTGATCGTTGCCCTTGCCCGTTGCTCCATGGGCAACTGCTACCGCACCGGTCTCTGCTGCAATTTCGACCATACGCTTGGTGATCAATGGCCGCGCGATACTGGTACCTAAGAGGTACTCACCTTCATACACGGTGTTGGCGCGGAACATCGGATAAACGTAGTCCGCGACAAAGGGTTCCGTCAGGTCCTCTATGTAGATCTCTTTCACTCCCATCGCTTGCGCCTTGGCACGTGCGGGCTCCACCTCTTCGCCTTGACCAATGTCAGCCGTAAAGGTCACAACTTCCGCGTTGTAGGTTTCCTGCAGCCACTTACATATAACGGAAGTGTCGAGGCCACCTGAGTAGGCAAGCACAATTTTGGTTTTATCCGACACAATAAAATCACCAACAAATCGGGTGGGCCATAATATGCATCGTGGCCCCAGTTGCAATGCCTTATGGCAATGCCTTGTGAAAGGCCACGAACCCGTTTTCTCAGGGCGAGGTAGCGGCCACCTGTTGGCTGTCTTCCTGACTGAGCCGAATCGTTGTACGGCGATTCTGAGCGCGACCTTCCGGGGAATCGTTGTCCGCCACCGGGTAGCGACTACCGTGGTACCGCACGATCACCTTTTCCTTCGACAGGCCCAGTGCCGTCAAGTGTTTCGCTACCGCTTCGGCGCGGCGTTTCGCCAGCAGACCGTTCGCTCGCGTGGTGCCCGTGGCATCGGTGTGACCATCCACAAAAACCGAGGTGACAGTCGGATCGTGTGTCACAAACTGCGCCACCTTTTCAAGCTGGGCTTTCTGATCGTCATCGAGCTTGTGTTCATCCACCGCGTAGGCAATACGTGTCCTCGAAAGCTCGTGCCACGCGACGCTGACCTTGGTGCGAGAACACGCCAGAAACGCATCATATGCCGGATAAAAACCGAGCGCGGTCAAACGCCAGCTTAGCCCTTGCTCTCCGGGAATACTGGTGCTGGCCTGTAATTCGATCTCGTATCCCTGACGGAGCGCCAGCAACATCGCCTCAGCAATGGGACCACGGACCAGGGTGCCGCCTCCCGCAACATGCAGACCTTCGCCCAGATGTTTGTTGCCTTGCGGATCTCTGTGCCAATCGGGCGCGACCCGATACAGCTGCATGGGGCTGGCCTGCAGGTCGCGACGGGCCTGGAACTCAAAAGAAGGCGCATCCCCTCGTGCCGCCCTGAAACGCGCCTCACCATACTCAACCACCGTCTGACTCAACGTGCAAACATCGCGCTCCACACGATGCAGCCACTCAGCGTCCCAGCCTGCTCGATAGCCGGGTGCCGCAGCCACAGCATCGACCAGCACTCCTCCAAACATGAGGACCCCGACAACGAGGCCAATCCAATTTCGCATAATGTCCGCGCGCAAGAACTCTTTATCTTTAGCGGCCAGCGCGGACTTTTCTTGAGGGAATAGTTCCTACTAAGAGTAAGAGCTAGCTGATTCTCGCCTCTACAGCGGCATTAAACCGCCGCAACCCTTCTTCGAGGGTGGCGAGCGGGCAACCGAAGTTCAGGCGCACATGGCTGGGTTCCCCAAACATCTCACCAGGGTTGATGCCGAGACCGTGCTCAGCAAAATAGCTTTCCGCGTTGTCCAACTCCAGATCGGCCACGTTCAACCATGCCAGATACGTTGCATCTTGAATCGCCAGGCGATCGCCGACCGCCTGCCGCACAGCTGCAAAGTTCTGGCGCAGGTAGGCGTTCAGTTCAGGTATCCATTGTGAGGTGTCATTAAAGGCGACCTCACTGGCCACAAAGCCGAGGGGGCCGATACCGGGAACCAGGCCTTTGCGTGCCTCGAGAAAACGTTTGCGTAGCTCTGGATTTTCAACAACCGCCACCGCACAACTGACGCCGGGGATGTTGTAGACCTTCGTTGCCGAATAGAGCGTGACGGTACGGGCACTCAGCTCCGGCGACAGCGTGGCCAGCGGTATGTGACGCGCCTGATCGTCCAACAGAATGTTGCAATGAATTTCGTCGCTGACCAGGAGCAGATCATTGGCGAGGACAAATTCGGCCAGAGCTTCGAGCTCCTCAAGCGTGTAACAGCGGCCAGTGGGGTTTTGCGGGTTGCAGATAAGCAGCATCCGTACGTCACCGGCGCGATCAACGGCGTGCTGCATTTGCTCCAGGTCCATGGACCAACGCCCGGCATCCACCGCCATGGGCACCCGTACCTCCGCTAGACCGCTGTTTTGACCAACGTCCAGAAAAGGATGATAGACGGGGGTCGGCAGCAGCAGCTGGCCTTCGGTCAGCGTCTGCGCCGCCATGTTCAAACCCGGCACCACACCGGGCATCCAAACCAGCCAGTCTTCCTCTACTTGCCAGTTAAAGTGTCGCCGCAGCCAACCCATAAACGCCTGGACAAGCTCGGGGGACTTGTCCGTATAGCCCAAAATCGGGTGTTCCAGGCGTTCTTTGATCGCATCGATAACAAACTGCGGAGCGGGAAAATCCATGTCCGCCACCCACATGGGCAGCACATCCTGACCAAACTTTTCCCACTTGGTGCTGTGGGTTCCGGCACGTTCTAAGACCCGATCAAAGTCAAAATTTGGAGCTGAGTCCGGCATATCGTAAGACACATTGAGAATTAAGGCTTATTCTTACCTAGCGGGTAACTGGGTTACAATTGCCTGAAGAGAAATTAGTTTACGAGACGCGACATGAGCGACGAAGCCACAGCAGCCATCAAACAACAGATCGAAGAAAACCCGATCATTCTGTACATGAAAGGGTCTCCGCAGGCGCCTCAATGCGGTTTTTCTGCCCAAACCGTGCAGTGCATGGTGGCTTGTGGACAGCGTTTTGCATACGTGGACATCCTGGCAAACCCTGAAATCCGTGCCACGCTGCCGGGCATTGCCAACTGGCCAACCTTTCCACAGCTGTGGGTCGAAGGTGAGCTGGTGGGTGGTTGCGACATCATCACCGAGATGTTTGAGGCCGGTGAGCTGCAGACGCTGCTGGAAGAAACCAGCGCGAAACACGCCGAAGCCTGATTTTAGGTCTCGCCGCCTGGCGTCAGCGTTAGCGGCCAGGCATTGACCATCTGACAAAAAAGTTCTGCCGTACGCTCGGCATCGTACGCGGCACCATGCGCGCGGCTGTTGTCGAACTGTATCCCTGCGCGCCGGCAAGCTTCACTGAGGACCGTGTGGCCGTACGCCACCGCTGCCAGACTCGCGGTATCGAGCGTGCTGAAGGGATGAAACGGATTGCGCTTTAGTCCCGCCCTGGCGCAGGCGGTGGTTAAAAAGCTCATGTCAAAGTTGGCGTTATGCGCCACCATGATGGCCCGATGGCACCCATGCGCTTTCATCTGCGTCCGCACCAGCTTAAAGAAGGCTGCAAGCGCATCCTTTTCATCCAGGGCACCTCGCTCAACATCGTCCACGTCAATGCCGGTCACCTTCAAGCTCGCCGGGTCGATCTCTGAACCGGCAAAGGGTTCTATCGCCCATACATGTGCTTCCCCCGCAAAAATCTGGTCCTCATCCCAGCCCAGGAACACACACCCGAGTTCAAGCAGTGGATTGTTGACGACGTCAAAACCGCCTGTTTCTAAGTCTACAACGACGGGCAGGTAACCCCTGAATCGATCTTTTAATTCCATGCGCGAACCATACTGAGAATTTGCGAAGCTCGCGAACTTACAGTAATGTTCGCCGTTTCCCCAAGGCAGCCAGTGAGCTGCCGATTTTGTTTATGGGGAATGGGTAACGATAATTTTTCGTTGTATATCAACCTACTACTAACAAGTTGAACGACCGTGTCACATCTGATGAATACATATGCACGATTGCCCGTCGCATTTGCGAGCGGCCATGGTGCGTACCTGAAAGACACCGAAGGTAAAGAATATATCGACGCGCTCACAGGTCTTGCTGTCGTCGGCCTCGGACACGCCCACCCGAAAGTGGCGGAGGCCATCGCTCGCCAGGCAAGCACACTGACACATACTTCCAATCTGTATGAGATTCCACTTCAGACCCAACTCGCCGATCGTTTGTGCGCCATCTCCGGCATGGACAACGCCTTCTTCGGCAACTCAGGGGCAGAAGCCAACGAAGCGGCTATCAAGCTCGCGCGGCTGAAAGGTAACAAGCAAGGTATTCAGAAACCGTCGGTCCTGGTCATGGACGGCAGCTTCCACGGCCGCACGATGGCGACGCTCACAGCAACCGGCAACCGTAAAGTACACGCCGGTTTCGAACCGCTTCTGTCCGGTTTTTCCCGCGCACCCTTTGACGATGTGGAAGCCGTGCGGCAGATCGCGGAAAACAATTCGGACGTCGTTGGACTCCTGGTAGAGCCTGTCTTAGGTGAGGGCGGTATCTACGTACCAGATTCCGGTTATCTGGCAGCACTCAGAGAGATCTGTGATCAACACAACTGGCTGATGATGTTGGATGAAATCCAGACGGGCAACGGGCGGACAGGTAAATACTTCGCCTATCAGCACACCGACATCCTCCCCGACGTTGTCACCACCGCCAAAGGGCTCGGCAACGGCGTACCCATCGGCGTGTGTCTTGCGCGCGGCGAAGCAGCGGAACTCTTTGTACCGGGCAACCATGGCTCAACCTTCGGCGGCAACCCGATTGCGTGTGCCGCGGGCAATGCTGTCCTCGATGTCATCGAGGAAGAAGGCCTGGTCGAACGCGCGGGTGAACTGGGCGAACGCATGCTCACAAACCTGCGCGCGTCCCTGGAAGGTGCTAACGGCGTCAAAGAAGTACGCGGCTTAGGACTCATGCTGGCCGTAGAAATGCACGATGACATTTCGCCACTGGTTCAAGCCGGTCTGGATGCGGGGATACTGATCAACGTGACCCAGGGCAATATCTTGAGGTTGCTGCCACCGCTGACGCTGACCGATGAAGAGGCGGACAAGATAACCGACCTTGTTATCGACCTGGTGCGCACCCACGCAAGCTAACCAAAATCTAATGCACCTGCTCGATCGAGCATGCGCGGGCTCGCCTGGGCGAAGGTCCATGGGTTACCTTCCAGATCCGCAACCGTAAAGCTCTTGGCACCGTGTACCGTTATGGGTGCCAGGATCTCTGCGGCCCTGTCCTGCAGTCGGGTAAACAAGGCCTCAACGTCATCGACAAAAACCCAAGGGGTGTGCACACCACTCGCTTGACGCTTCTCTGGAGACTGCCACAACACAATGGTGCCCTGGCCAACCCGAAATTCTATCCAGGTTGACTCGGGTTGAGTGACCTCAGGTAAATCCGCATTCGGCTCAAACTCGAAAATGTCACGCAACCACTTGGCGGCCGCAGCTGCATCACCATACTGAATGACAATCGCCAGGCGATCCGGCACAAAGGGCTCTGTTGTGTCCGCGGTGCGCTGAGCTACCCACGCGCTCAGCCAATTGGGCGTCATGCGCACCCAGGCGGTCCCGCCCGCATCCCTGCCGCCCTCTAACAACGCGGCGGTCACTGATACGCGCGTACCACCGTTGACCTCGGAGAACAGGATCTCCACCGCGACATCATCTATCGAACTTTGCCAGGCCAGACGTTTGCCAGGCTCCCAGACCGTGACCCTGGCCAGCTCTAAACCTTCACCGGAGTCCGTGTTGTAGACCTCCATGACCCTGCCGCCTACACCCGGCTCGATCGCCATGTGATAGGCCTTTGAGGAGTCATGAAAGTTGATCGCCCCCTGCTGCCACCAGCAGTGCAACTCTTCCGTAAACACCCGAAACGCAAGCTCAGGCGCCACATTCACCTCCACCGCAGATTCGATCTTCGCAGCGTTACCCATCGTCATCCTCCTGTTCTTTCGCCCGTGCTTCAACGTGCTGTTTGAACGACGCCAGCTGTCGATCCCACAACGCTTGAGTCTCCTCCACCCAGTTTTTAATACTGTTCAACGATTCTGGCTGGAGGCGAAAAACCCGTACACGAGCGTCCTCGGCAACCCGCTCATCCGCGATCACGCCACTCTCAAGCAATGTTTTCAGGTGTTTGCTCATACGCGAGCGGCTGATCATGAGTTCGTCTGCGAGTTCACTGGCCTGATAGGATCGCCTGCCCAGCAAACTGACAATCTGGCGGCGCGCAGGATCGGCAAGCGCGCTGAGGGTCTGGTCTATGTTTTGATTCGTCATGAATTTATAGTTTCATAATTTGGAAACTATTTCAATATTCGGAACATTCATATCTAACCTTTCTTATCTAGCAGAGAGCCTGATTTACCAAACAATACGGCAGCTCACGGCCGATCTTCGAGCTGCAGCAAAGTAAATCAGTTTTGCGAAGTTTCGCTAAACAGAGCCAGGTGGGTACTGAAACGGAGCCGTTGTAATGTGTCGGCGAACTGGCCGCTGTGGGCAGACCAATTCTAAACTAAGTCGCCTAACAAACCGGGCTTGGCGATCTCGTAGCCTTGAGCGTAGTCCACGCCAATCTCCTGGAGGCTTTTCAGGATGTTGCCGTCCTCAACGTATTCAGCAATGGTTTTCTTGCCCATGTAATGCCCGATTTCGTTAATCGATCGCACCACCGCAAAATCCGCGGGATTTTCGGCAATATCCTTAACGAAGACGCCATCGATCTTGACGTAGTCTACGGGCAGGTTACGCAGGTAAGAGTAGCTGGACAGCCCCGTGCCGAAGTCGTCCAACGAGAACCGGCAACCGATGATGCGCATACGGTTCATGAAATCGATGGCGTTGTCGAGGTTGGCAATCGCCGCCGTTTCTGTGATCTCAAAACACACCTTCGCTGTAGGCGCTTGAGTTTTACCGAATTGCTCGAGCACAAAGTCCGGGAAGGTTGTGTCGTTCACCGAATGACCTGAGACATTGATGGCAAAGCCGCCAAAGTTATCCAGTACCCGGCGGTTTTCAGACATCCACTGCAGAACATTTTCAATGACCCAGCGATCTATCGTGGTCATACGGTTGTAAGTTTCTGCAGCGTTAATCAATTCTGTGGGTGCGATGACATCGCCCAGCTCATCGAGCATGGTGAGGAGAATTTCGTAGTGCGCATCGGCGTCACCTCGTTCGCCTCGGATGGGCGCGATCTTCTGGCAATTGAGAATCAGGCGATCGTCTGCCAGTGCCTGATCCAGCTGTGTCACCCATTCCATTGCACCATGGCGCTGCATCATGCGCTGGTCGCCGAGCTCATATTCCTGCACCCGGTTGCGGCCCGCATCTTTTGCGGAGAAACAGGCTTCGTCCGCATGTTGCATCAGCGTGTCGACGCTCGCTGTCGATGAGTCGACAAACACGAGCCCCATGCTGGTGGTGATGTTGTAGTTGCGGCCTTCCCATGAAAACTTGGTGTCCCGCACAACATCCAGTACCTGTTCCGCGACCTCTCGAGCCTGGACCGATTGCACATCTTCCAACAGCACGCCAAATTCATCGCCGCCCAGGCGCGCAATGCTGTAGTTCGAATCGTCGCCCTCAAAGAGACGAACCAGATTTTCCCCGAGGGTGCGAAGCAGTTCATCGCCAGCGCGATGACCACTGGTGTTATTGACGATCTTGAATTGATCCAGGTCCATATAAAGCAGTGCATGCTGCCCTCCATCAGCTTTCGCCGACTGCAGCACCTTCTCAATCTCGCGCTCAAATTCCCGCCGATTCATCAGCTGGGTCAGGTCATCATGGCTCGCCTGGAATGCCAGCTGATGATGCATGTCCTCCAACATACGCTGTGACGCACGTTCCATCAGCGGCAGGTCATAGTCCTCCAACAGCGTAATTCGCCCGCTGTGCAGGTCGTCGACCATTTCTTTCAGGCTGCGTTCGAGCGTCTTCACACCCTTGCGGTTAACCAGAACAAATGACGTAGATTCATCGCCGACGAAGGCAACGGACAAGATGAGCGGACGTCCTGACGCATCGCTTGCCGCCAGCCACTCACCCACTTGGATACGTCGAGCTCGTTCCAGAGCATTATCCCAACTGGCACGCACACCATCGTCGGTAGTCTCTATCTGTGGATCTACATCAGGCAGCATGCCGGTCAAGCCCAGCAGTTCTTCCACTTCACCCGGCTTAACTTCGATAAATTTAAGATCGGGTTTGGCACCCGTTGTGTCACCCACCAACGCGGACGACAGACGCATGATCAACGGCGTGCGTTTGGCGGGATCAAAGCTGATGCTGTTCAAACCTTCAACCACCTTGCGCAGCAGTGCTTCCGGTTCAACAAAACCATCCACCCCATCTGTTAAAGCGCCGCTCAACTGCCCCTGCACTTGATCAACAATCGCCAGTTGGTCACGCCATTCCGCGCTCTCTACGCCCTGACGTAAGTGCGTGTGGACAAGCAGGTTGCGCCATCCGGGATTTAACAGTTCGATCAGAAGCTCGGCAACTTCGTGGCCAACCAGCCGTTGCTCCATTTCCACTACAACCCGGCGTCGTGCTCGGGCGAGTTTCTGCTGCCCTTCACTCGCACGTACCGTGCGCTCCACGTTGCCTCGATAGGCTTTGGATTGGCGGTCTACCAGAGGATGCAGTTCTTCGACCACCTCGCTGAATACCGCGGGGTTTTCATCGTAATCTTTCACCACGCGCTGCAGCAGTTCGTCAACACGCCGCCCTACTTCGCGGTCGATCCCGTCGCGCACATCCTCGGCATTACCCAGGCGTGCCAGCTGGTTGAGCATCTGCACGGCGCTGTGGGGGTTGGTCGGGTCGCTTTCGAGGAAGGCCGGTTCGTTGGTAGCCAGCTTGTTCAACGTTACTTCCAAGCGGCGCACCCACTCCCGCATACCTTCGGTGATCAGTTGGTCGGTGGACAGGGAGTTCACCAGCCCTTCCATCACCTGCAGGGTGTCAAAGTCTTCTTTGGTCAAACCCATGTCGTCACCATGGGCCTGGCGCAGCACGTCGATCACTCTCGACTTGAGCTGCGTATCATGCAGTGGCGCATCGCCAAGCTCAGTCTGGATGGACCTGAGCGCATCGCTGATCTGCGCCGGTTTGAACACCTGATCCGGGCGGGCGTTCTCTTCAGCCAGACCTTCCAGCCTTGGCTGCCCCAGTGCTTCGCGAGCACGTCGATCGATGTCGAGAATGGAACGCGCCGTTGCGTATGCCGGTGCGCCAACTCCGCCAGCGTCGACAAACGGGTTGTGATCTACACGTGTGGTACCGACCCCATCCGCGGCCATAACCGCTTCGCGCGTGGCGGTGTCCATGTCCTGGTATTCCTGGGGTGCCACACTGATGCCCGCACGATTGCGAATCGTGTATTTGGGCTGTAACGCTTCGCGCAGCTCTTCAAGCGCGGGCATGGTGCCGCTGTCCTCGAAGAGCTTGCTGAGTGCCGCGTAAAGATTGTCCAAGCCCTTGTGCAGCTCTCGCTCAAAAATGGAGTAGAGCTCTTTGCGAATTTCTTCGTGAAAATTGCCCGCCTTCTGGGCATCGTCAAAAGACCAGCAGAACGCGGCCGGTCCAACAGGAATGACATCTTTGTGGCTCCACGGCTTGGCGAGCATGCCAAACTGCGCGCGCATATCTAGCAACTTGTCGGTAAAACGATTCTCAGCTTTGGAAATAAGCTCCGCCACGGCCAGCCACTCTTCGAACTGTGCCGTATCAACCAGTTCCAGTTTTTGCGTATTGCCAGATTCACGCTTGCGTCTGCGTTCCAGCACAGCGTCGAGGTCTGAGACCTTCTCTACGCCGCTGACCACGCCGGTAACAAACTGATCAACAATTGTGGCCTGATTTGTCTCCAGTGCATCCAACGCTTCAAAGTAGCGCGTCTGCACTGCGTTCGTGCCTGCATCACGGGCGCTGACAAGCAGTGTCTCACCTGCGGCAGAAGCAAACGCCGCACCCATACGAGAAGCAGCTCGTTTGGTGACCGCAACAATACGGGTCTGCAGTTTTTTCGCATCCGCTTCGGTGATGCGACTGTCGCGCATCGGCGCGTCTTCGATCTTACCCTCGGGCGAGAGGATCTGATTTTCGAGTTCTTCTACGTCCGGTTCCGGGATTTCGCTGGGCACCGCTTGGCCCGCCGCAACCGCAAAGTCCACCAACGTTTCAAAAGCTTTCTCTTCCAGCCCGGAATCAAAACAAACGCCCATGCCATTCCCGCCATCGAGAATCCTTGCAATGACCGCCTGGGTTCTGAAGTGTTGCTGACCCGTGGGTGTGGCAACCGAAAAGTGCAGCGCAACCTCGTCACCGGATTGCGCGCTCGCGCCGGTCGCTTCTAACGAACGACTTCCGCCGCTGCCGGTAAGTAACATGCCGTCTTCGCAAAAATCTCGAATCGAGCACAACCAGGAGCGACCCTGTGCGGGGTGCACCAGCGCTGAAAGCTGAATCGGTTGACGAAGGTGTTTACGACGGTTCTGTGTCATCCACTTACACTTGGTTTGCCGAACTTGCTGCCCGGACCTTCTAATCTGTTCCTTCTATCTATGTGCGACTATGTGCGACCTATGTGCGACCTATGTGCGAAGTCTATATACAAAGCCTATGTACGACTTCTGTCAGAAGGACTCTTGACAATAAACGACCATAACCGATATTGGCCTCATACGAAACCGACCAGCGCTACCGAGCACCTCCACGAAGCCACCAATTCGACATTTTGCGTGTGACGGGGCGCACATTTTTTCATCATCTTTGCATCGCCTTGCCATCGGAGGCGGTCCGATTCCGCTACCCGACCCACCTCAGGATTCAAACATCATGCTCATCAGCAGCGACGTAAAAGCACAGAAATGCACCCGCACTGAAACCGAGCGCCACAACACCCAGGATCGGCGTGCCATCACCACCGAGAATGAGGCTGGCAGGAATGCCAACCGAACCCGCAACACCCGCGGCGAGCACTATGGTCAGATAAAACTCACGCCGCCCACTGCTTTGAAAATACAACAACAGGCCACCAAGGACCGCAGCCAGCATCCCCAGAAACAAGCTGACCAACACATGGAGAGAAACCGTGATCGATGGCACGACAAAATAACCAACACCCGCTCCGACAAGCACGGCCAGCATCCACGTGAGTGTACGCACGAAGTTTGTTAGATCAGGGAATGGGTGTTATCAGCGACTACTACTTTGTCGCGACCACCCTGTTTGGCTTGGTACAGAGCCCGGTCAGCACGGTTCAGTACATCGTCGACCCGCTCGCCTTCCCGGTAACGCGTAACCCCGATAGACACACTCAAACTGAAAGCTTCGTCGGTGTCCGGAATCCACATCTCCTTGGTCCGCATACGCAATCGTTCCGCGACGTTGTTAGCCGCTGATTCCGATGCCCCCACAAGCACGAGCAGGAACTCCTCGCCCCCGAAACGAGCGACATAATCAATGTTGCGCACCACTCCGGTGGCCAATTCGGCGAACTGTTTGAGCGCCTTATCTCCAACCGCGTGACCAAAGCGGTCGTTTACTCTCTTGAAATGATCCAGATCGCAGAAGCAAACGGTGAAGGAAGCTTGTTCACGGTCGGCCAGCGCTTTTTGTCGATTCAAAACATCCAACACATAGCGTCGATTGTGCACTCCGGTCAGTTCATCCTTCAGCGCCATTTCCTGCAGGCGCTCCATCGCCAAGCGCAGTCCGTCGTTGCGTTCCACCATCTGGTCCCTGAGCTGCAGCGCCTCCCAACTGAGGACAAAACCACCTGCCAGCATGCAGGCGAATGCCAGAGCCAGCAGACTCTCAAACTCAGGATCAACCGGGGCATAACTGGCAAGACCCATGGACGCCAACACGTAAAAAATCCACGTCAGCACAGCCACAAGCAGAACGTAACTACGATTGAGATAAAGCGCCGCATAAAAAACCCCAAACAGCGGGACCACCAGCATCAAAACCCGCACGGAGTGCGGCACGAGCACAGCCATGGCGACCACGCCCAGGTTGCACCACAAACTTCTCAACAACGCGAGCACGCTGTGGTCGAGCATCGTTTCAAAGCGGCTGGGTACATAAGAAAGCGCCACGAAACCCGCCACCCACAACACCACCATCTGGGCATAGGTGCTTTCGCTCGCGTGCATGTAACCGTTCTGTACAAGCCCCCAGGTGAACGCCACATAGGCCGTCAGCCCTGCGATCAGGGTGATGGGCTTGGTGTAACGTGGGTAGAGCTTATCCAACGGTCTTTCTACTCAATAGTTTACGGATCAATAGTTTACGGAAAACGACCAGGTACTCCGGGGGCCTGATCCAACCAGTTTGCAGACGCCATCATGTCACACCCGCAAGGACCTGTTGTTCGGCCTTTGCATAACCTTGTAAGCGCCGTTCACGTTCGCTGGGAGCCATTTCCGGCAGGAACTCCCGGTCCAATTGCCACGCTGTACCGGCCGCACGCAGGTCGGCAAAATGCCCTGCGCCGACACCTGCAAGAATGGCGGCCCCAAGGGCTGTGGTTTCAACATCCTGTGGTCGCAGTACTTTCACGCCGAGTATGTCGGCGAGGAACTGGCAGAGACGATCGTTCACCACCATGCCGCCATCGACCCTGAGTTCTTCAACGCTCGCACCATCGGCGATCATCGCGTCTTTGAGCTCAGCTGTTTGAAACACCACCGACTGAAGAAACGCTGTCACCACGTGATCGCGATGACTGTCGAGGGTCAGCCCGGTGATCAGTGCCCGCGCATTTGCCTGCCAGTGAGGCGCGCCGAGGCCGGTGAACGCGGGCACAACATAAACCCCATGCGTGTCGCCCTGGCAACGCTCAAACGCAGCGGAGGTTTCCTCAGCGGAGTCGATCAGACCCATCTGATCTCTAAGCCACTTGATCGCCACACCTGCGACAAAAATGCTGCCCTCCAGCGCATACGTGATCTCGCCGCCGACCCGATAAGCAACCGTCGTCAGCAACTGCTGGTGCGACTTCACCGCAAATCCGCCGGTATTTGCCATGACAAAACAGCCCGTGCCATAGGTACTTTTGGTCTGACCCGGCGCAAAACACCCCTGCCCGATAAGCGCGGATTGCTGGTCTCCGGCGATGCCCGTAATAGGGATAGGTGCACCAAACCACTCAGCCTCCGTAGTGCCAAAGTGAAAGGCGTTGTCACAGACCTCGGGCAATATGGGCTCCGGCACAGCAAAGAGTTCCAGAAGCTCCGCATCCCAGTTCTGCGTATGAATGTCCAGCAGCAGTGTGCGGCTGGCGTTGCTGATATCCGTGCGGTGGGCCGCTCCCCCGGTCAGACGCCAGACGAGATACGTATCCACCGTGCCAAACGCAAGCTCTCCCGCTTCCGCCCGTGACCGGAGATCCTCTCGGTCCAGAATCCAGCTTAGTTTGGTGGCAGAAAAGTACGGATCTACCACGAGTCCCGTCTTGTTCTGAATCCACTGCGGCAGCGGTTCGCCGTCCCGATCGCGTTCGCGAAGTTCAGCACAAAGGTCCGCTGTGCGGCTGTCCTGCCAGACGATGGCGTTGTAGACGCATTCACCCGTGACGCGATCCCAGACGAGGGTGGTTTCGCGCTGATTGGTGATACCGATGCAGGCAATCTGCTGGGGTTCAATCGCAGCACTCGCAATGGCTTCGCGGCCGACATCCAAAATGGACTGCCAGAGCACTTCAGGGTCCTGTTCCACCCATCCTTCTGCAGGCAGAATCATGTCAAAAGGCTGTTGTGCGCTCGCAACCACCGCACCGTGCGCATCGTAAATAATGGCCCTGCTGCTGGACGTGCCTTGATCCAGCGCCATCAGAAAACTCATGGCGATCTACCCCACCCCGTAACGTTTTAGGACTGCTAACCTAGCTCATTTTCCAGGGAAAAATGAAGCCTTCAAGGACCGAAACGGGGGTTATTTAGGCTATCCACAGCGTACTAAAAAGTTGTACACACCCTCCCCACAGACATTCACAGGTTATCCACAGGGAATACCTTGCAATATGGAACACGACCCATTATCTTGTGTAGCCCGTTTGCAAAAACCCCATATATAGGGTTTTTTGTAGAGCCAAATTTTTTGACTCGGTCTAAATTTTTACCGGATACAGCCGAAAAATTTGTGACGGGAGGGGTATATCGGGTGTTCACAGACTATTTCTAGCGAATTTAATTCCAACGAAAAGTTTTTCTATCCAGGGTCGAAAAAGTTTTCTGCAGAATTCCAGATATTCAAATTGAATGTCTAAATTGAATGTTTAATAAGAAGTAGAACCAACCAGCCCAAGACTGATACACATTGACCGTGTGTTCTGCCGCTGTCTTCGGAGGTTTCTAACGGACGCTCGAGCCGCAAAATTCGATCTGGTCTTCGCATTACGTACCAGTTCTTAAAGTAGCGGAAGTGCAAAACAGCACTGGTGCAACGACTCTCAAAAAGAGAAACGAACTCTCAAAAAGAGAAACGAGCACTTAAAAAGAGAGCAGTTTAAAAGGAGCTAACAACAAACCAATGCAAACAGAGCAGGCAGAACCACAACCAACCCTCCAGCCCTCGTTGGAGAGCACCGAAGCCGCGCCGCTTTCACCGTCGCTGACCGCTACAGCGCCGGGTCAAATCAAAGTCATAAAACGCAACGGCACGGTCGTCCCATACACCGATGACAAGATCAGCGTCGCTATCACAAAAGCCTTTCTCGCCGTAGAAGGTGGGACCGCTGCAGCGTCGCCTCGCATACGCGAACTTGTCAACACGCTAACCGATCAGATCAGTGGCATCTTCGCACGTCGTCTGCCTTCTGGTGGGACGATCCATATCGAAGATATCCAGGATCAGGTTGAACTGGCATTGATGCGTTCAGGCGAACACAAGGTTGCACGTTCATATGTGCTGTATCGCGAAGAACGGTCACGCGCGCGAGCTGAGAAAGCAGAACAAGCAGCGGTGGTTGTTCCAGAAGTGGAAAGCGCCATCAACGTTGTTCAAAGCGATGGTTCCAGAGCGCCGCTCGACATCACGCGGATGCGCACCATCATCGTGGAGGCCTGTGCTGAGCTGACCGACGTTGATGCCGAGCGAATTTACGAAGAAGCGCTCAACAACATGTACGACGGCATTTCTGCCTCAGACGTCGCCACCTCTATCCTGATCACCGCACGCACGCTGGTCGAAGAAGAGCCGAACTACACTTATGTGTCTGCACGTCTCTTGCTGGATGAACTGCGTCGCGAAGCCTTGACGTTCCTGAACGTACAGGGCACAGGCGGCGAGCAGCGTGCAACACAAGGTCAGATGCAGACGGTTTATGCCCAGGCTCTGAATGCCTTTATCAGCAAAGGTATTGAACTTGAGCTCTTGGCCCCGAACCTCATGGAATTTGATCTCGACGCACTGGGTGCTGCCCTGAAACCCGAACGCGATCTCAATTTCACATACCTCGGCCTGCAGACACTTTACGACCGTTACTTCATCCACAGTGATGAAACCCGTTTCGAATTGCCGCAGGTCTTTTTCATGCGCGTCGCCATGGGCCTCGCCCGCATGGAAGATGATCCTAACGCACGGGCCATTGAGTTTTACGACCTGCTCTCATCGTTTGACTACATGAGTTCCACGCCGACCCTCTTCAACTCCGGCACCTTACGCCCGCAGTTGTCATCCTGCTTCCTGACCACCGTGCCAGACGATCTGGATGGTATATATGGCGCTATCCATGACAACGCCATGCTCTCCAAGTGGGCGGGTGGTCTCGGCAATGATTGGACGCCGGTACGAGCGCTCGGCTCCTATATAAAAGGTACCAATGGCAAGTCCCAGGGTGTTGTCCCCTTCCTGAAGGTCGTCAACGACACCGCTGTTGCGGTCAACCAGGGGGGCAAACGCAAAGGCGCGGTCTGTGCATACCTTGAAACATGGCACCTGGACATCGAGGAGTTTCTGGAACTGCGTAAGAACACCGGTGATGATCGGCGTCGCACACATGACATGAATACCGCCAACTGGATTCCTGACCTGTTTATGAAGCGCGTCAGCGAAGACGGCGAGTGGACACTTTTCTCACCCGCTGATGTGCCAGAGTTGCACGACCTTTATGGTCGCGCCTTCGAAGCCAAATACGAGGCTTACGAAGAACAGACCCGAACGGGCGAACTTAAGCTCTACAAGCGCATTCGAGCGATAGAGCTGTGGCGCAAGATGGTGTCCATGCTGTTCGAAACCGGACATCCATGGATCACCTTCAAAGATGCGTGCAACGTCCGCTCACCTCAGCAGCATGCGGGTGTAGTGCATTCTTCAAACCTTTGCACAGAGATCACACTCAATACATCCGGCGATGAAATTGCGGTCTGTAACCTGGGCTCCGTCAACCTGGTTCAACACATCAACAACGGTGAGTTGGATATGAAGAAGTTGAAGAAGACCATCCGTACGGCCGTGCGCATGCTGGATAACGTCATCGACATCAACTACTACTCGGTGCCCCAGGCGCGCAATTCCAACCTGAAGCATCGTCCGGTTGGTCTGGGTGTCATGGGCTTCCAGGACGCGCTGTACAAGCTTGGCATTTCCTACGCTTCTGATGCAGCGGTGACGTTTGCAGACCGCTCCATGGAAGCGATCAGCTATTACGCCATCGATGCTTCCAGCAAACTGGCCAAAGAGCGTGGCTCTTATGCCAGCTTCAATGGCTCGTTGTGGAGCCAGGGCATTCTGCCGATCGACTCGCTGAACAAGCTGAAGGCCGAACGCGGTGACGAGTACCTTGACGTGAACATGGACACAACGCTCGATTGGGAAAAAATTCGCGGCAAGGTACAAACCCAGGGGATGCGCAATTCAAACGTCATGGCCATCGCGCCAACGGCGACCATTGCCAACATCACCGGCGTGTCGCAATCCATTGAGCCCACGTATCAGAACCTCTATGTGAAATCGAACCTCTCGGGCGAGTTCACCGTGGTCAACTCCTACATGGTGCGCGATTTGAAAGCGCTGGGGCTCTGGGACAAGGTGATGGTCAACGACCTGAAGTACTACGATGGCAGTCTGCAAGCCATTGAGCGTGTCCCTCAGGAGCTGAAACAGCGCTACGCGACTGCGTTTGAAGTAGAGCCGCGCTGGCTTGTAGACGCCGCCAGCCGTCGTCAGAAGTGGATAGACCAGGCGCAATCGTTAAACCTCTACATCGCCGGTGCTTCGGGTAAGAAGCTGGATGTGACCTACCGCATGGCATGGCTGCGCGGTTTGAAAACCACCTATTACCTGCGCGCGTTGGGCGCCACCAGTGCTGAGAAGTCCACCTTGGACCGAGGCACGCTGAATGCAGTATCAGCCACGGGTGATACAGGTGCCGCTGCAGCCGCACCTGAGGCTGCGCCAGAGCCAGTGGAGGCTCCAAAGGCGTCGACAGGCGCATTGGATATCGACCTTGGCGATGCGGCAGATGTGCCACTTGCGTGTTCCATTGACGACCCTGATTGCGAAGCCTGCCAATAGGCAGGGGTTCGCTTCCGATAGCAATAAATAGGAACGCATGCATCCGGAAGCATGCACGCAACAAGCGAGTAACAGTTTAAGAGGACCACAATGTTAAGTTGGGATGATTACAACGAAGACGAAGCACCCGCAGTAGCAAAAAGCCAGGCTGCGGAGGCCATCACGCAACAAACGGCGACCGAACTCCCTGAAATTCAGGTACCGGAAGCAAAGACCAATACCGCAACAGACGCCGTAACAGAGACGATAGTTGAAGCTCACGTAGAAGAGGTACAGGTAGCAGAGGTACCGGTAGAGGTACCGGTAGAAGAAGTACAAGCAGAAGTTGTTCAGGCGGCTGCTGTCACACCGGCTCTAGAAGTGCCAACGGCAGAGGTAATAGAGACCCCTGAACCGGAAGAGATCACCGTCGAACTTCCGCCGGAACCGGCACAGGCCGAAGCGCCTGTACAGGCAATGGCACAGCCCGCTGCTCTTAAGGTGCCGCTCGACGAGCCCGAAAGCTACGAACGGGTAACCGTGGATCAGAAGGCGATGATCAACTGTCGCGCCGACCTGAACCAGCTGGTGCCGTTTAAATACGATTGGGCATGGCAGAAGTACCTGGATGGTTGCGCAAACCACTGGATGCCTCAGGAAGTGAATATGACCGCAGACATTGCTCTGTGGAAGTCTGATGACGGCTTAAGTGAGGATGAACGCATCATCGTGAAGCGCAGCCTCGGCTTTTTCTCCACTGCAGATTCACTGGTCGCCAATAACCTGGTGCTGGCGATTTATCGTCTGATCACCAACCCTGAATGCCGCCAGTATCTACTGCGCCAGGCGTTCGAAGAGGCCATTCACACCCATGCGTATCAATACTGCATTGAATCGCTGGGTATGGATGAAGGTGAGATCTTCAATATGTACCACGAAATCCCATGCGTGGCTGAAAAAGCTTCATGGGCATTAAAGTACACCAAAGAAATCTCCGAACCGACGTTCCAGACCGGCACAACGGCTACCGACAAGGCACTCTTGAAGAACCTGATCGCGTACTACTGTGTACTGGAAGGCATTTTCTTCTACTGCGGGTTTACGCAGATCCTGTCTATGGGCCGCCGCAACAAGATGACCGGCACCAGCGAGCAGTTCCAGTACATCCTGCGCGACGAGTCAATGCACGTGAACTTCGGCATCGACGTAATCAACCAGATCAAGCTGGAAAACCCACAGTTGTGGGATGAAGAAATGCAGACCGCTGCCCGCAACATGATCATGGAAGGCACAGAGTTGGAGATCTCATACGCGCGCGACACCATGCCGCGTGGTGTGCTGGGTATGAATGCCAACATGATGGCGGAATACCTCCAATTCATAGCCAACCGACGACTTGCTCAGATCGGCCTAAGTGAAGAATTCCCGGGCGTGAAGAACCCATTCCCCTGGATGTCTGAAATTATGGATTTGAAGAAAGAGAAAAACTTCTTCGAAACCAGAGTGACGGAGTACCAGACAGGTGGCGCACTCTCCTGGGATTAAGCCGCTCGCGGTTCACTACATAAGAGGCGTAAGTAACGCGCGGATTGGCCCGAAAAGGCTCGTTCGCGCGTTGACAATCGCCGCATTCCTGCCCCTTGCGAGCCTCGCCGCTTCCTTGGACCAAGATGCAACCTATCAGGTCCAAGGCCTGACCCAAGCCTTGGAAATCAAAGTGGATGAGTGGGGCGTACCGCACATCTACGGCCAGGATCACTACGATGTGTTTTTTGGCCAGGGTTTCAACGCCGCGCGTGACCGTCTCTGGCAGATCGATCTCTGGCGTAAAAGAGGACTTGGCGAGCTTGCCGCAACCTTCGGTGCAGACTACTTAAAACAGGACGAGGCAGCGCGTCTGTTTCTGTATCGAGGCGACATGTACGCCGAGTGGCTGGCATACGGCAACGATGCAAAACGCATCTCTGAAGCATTTGTTGCCGGTATCAACGCGTTCGTCGATCTCACCGGCAAACACCCCCATCTACTTCCTCCCGAGTTCAAATTTCTTGGCTATAGACCCTCACGATGGGACGCTGCGGATGTTGTACGCATTCGCAGCAATGGCCTGTGGCGTAACGTGGTGGACGAAGTCTGGCGCGCGCAGTTGGCATGCCAGGGGCAACTCAAAGCCTCGTCCCAATGGCGCCAACTGGAACCCACGTGGGAAACTCAGATACCACAGGGTCTGGACCCTTGCCTGATCCCAGCCGAAGCATCCGCAAAATATCGTCTCGCCAAAGCGCCAGTTGATTTCAAACGCCTGATCGCCACGCTGAACAACGAACCCGGTACAGCAACTGCACCTCCGGGTGAACCAAGCCCGGCTGAGCAGTGGGCGCTGGAAGCAGACTTCAATCGAACCCTCGGCAGCAACAACTGGGTTGTTGCGCCGGACCGCACAAGCACCAACCGGCCGATACTCGCAGACGATCCTCATCGCGCGCACGCTGCTCCATCCCTGCGTTACATTGCGCACCTCGTAGGACCAGGCATTGACGTCATCGGCGCAGGTGAACCCGCGCTGCCTGGTATTTCTATCGGTCACAACGACCGCATTGCGTTTGGCCTGACCATTTTTCCGATCGACCAGGAAGATCTGTATGTCTACGAAAAGAAGGACGCGGGCTACCGCTACGGCGAACATGTGGAACCATTCCGCACACTGAGCGAATCGATCACTATCAAGGGGGGCATCGAACATACGTTCAACTTCAAATTTACGCGGCACGGACCGGTTGTGCACGAGACACCCACCCACGCGTTTGCGGTTCGAGCGGCCTGGCTCGAGCCCGGCATGAGCCCATATTTCGGCAGCGTTGAATACATGCGAGCGCAAAACTGGCGTGAATTTGTTGGAGCTCTGAACCGCTGGGGGGCACCCTCAGAAAATCAGGTCTACGCAGACGTCGATGGCAATATCGGTTACAAGCCCGCCGGGCGTTTTCCTGTGCGAACAAACTGGGATGGGTTGTTACCGGTACCGGGTGACGGCAGCTACGAGTGGGACGGTTATTTCGACATGGATGTGCTGCCCGAAGAATACAATCCGAAACGCGGCTTTACCGGCACAGCAAACTCCATGAATCTGCCTGAAGATTATCCCATTGACCGTTACCGTGTGGGATTTGAGTGGTCAGACCCCTGGCGCTACAACAGGCTATGGGAAGTCCTTGAGCAACAGGACAATCACTCCATGGCAGATTCTCTCGCCCTGCAGCGCGACGTTATCTCCGTGCTCGCGCGCGGGGTACTCGCCAAGCTACCCGAGATTCAAGACCACGCCGGGGGAGAACTGCTGGCGAACTGGGACTACGCCTTGAATGTCGACTCACCTGCAGCGGCACTCTGGAATGTCTGGTACACACGCTACCTCAATGGCGCGCTGGCGCCGCTGGTCATGCGACCGCGCATACCCATGCCGCAACTGGACTCCCAGACGATCCTCAAGCTGCTGGACACCGAGATGGGGCGCACATTGGCTTACGTCAGCCTGGCTGCGGCCTATGCCGAAACCGGCCGTCTGCTCGGCGCGGACCACAAGGCCTGGCGGTGGGGTGACCTCCATCAAATCAAGTTTCGCCACCCGCTTCTGGAGCTGAAATCGCTCAACCCGGAATTGAAGCGTCGTATGACATTTCCTGACTACCCGCGAGGGGGCAGCGGCTTCACGGCCAACGCAAACGGCTACCGGGCGAACGACTTTAAGGTGGTCGGCGGCGCTTCCTTCCGCATGGTGGTCGATGTTGGCAACTGGGACGCGGCCCTCGCAACCAATGCGCCCGGACAATCAGGTGATCCCCGAAGCCCGTTCTACCAGAACCTGCTTGAGAACTGGGCGACGGAATCTCAGTTCCCCCTCATTTACAGCAAAAAGGCGGTTGATAAGCACACGGTTTTTACCATTCGCCTGACACCCATAAAACCAGTGCGGTAACTGATGCGACGTATTTTCGTTTTCTTTCTGTGGCTGTGCAGCAGCGCCGCCGTTGCGAACGTCAATTTTGAGACGGTCACATTCATCAATGCTGATGGCCACCGCTGGGTTAACTATGTGACAACGCGATCAAACGCAGCGAGCTACACCGTTTTCCTGGACAAAGCGAACACCCTGGACAGCTACCTCTACATCAACCCCAACCGCTACAGCTTTGATGAGGAAGCTGGTGACGCCAACCGCTTACGCTTTGCCCAGGGCAATTACGCGCTCATCAGCCAGGGTGACTACATCAGAGCAGACGCACCCGAGGAATCTCTGGTGACCATCAGCGACAGCGGTATTTTCACCTTAAAAACCTGGAACGGAAAAAAACTCGACAACGGCCACTTCGGATACTGGAACACGCCCACAAATTACGCCAACTTCGCGTCTGCGTGGGTATTCCCGGATCACTTTGAGGTGGTTGAGTACCACACAAACAGACCCGGCGAATGGGTGCAGCGTGAGAACACCCTGGCCTTCTTCAGCCAGGATGTGAACGATTTGACCTTTGAGATCAGCTACAAACCCCGTTCACAGACAACTTACTCCAACCTCAAACAACAACTGAAAGATCTGGAATCGGTGGCTGTCGAGCAGGACCAGGACACTGTGACGGTTATTCTGGAAAACGAGATCCTTTTCGCTTCCGGGTCGGCCACGCTGTCGGATGCCGGAGAGCAGGTCATCTACGAGATCGGCGAGAACTTCAAAGACGCTCAGTTTGAGGTGATTGTAGAAGGGCATACCGACAACGTACCCATCACAGGCAGCCTGGCCGACGTTTATCCGACCAACTGGGAACTGTCAGCCACCCGCGCGCTCAACGTGGTTCATGCCTTATCCTCGGCGGGTATCAATCCGGAGCGCCTGCAAGCGCGGGCTTTTGGCCCGTTCAGACCGCGTGTCCCCAATATCAGCCCTGCTAACAGGTCCGCCAATCGTCGGATAGAACTCGTTATCCAGCCGCTCAGCGATTAACCTAGCCAGGAACACCGTCTTTCCCAACTCACACAGGGAAGACCGAGTAGAGGGGCTGGCTAGGAGGAGCGGTCATGGTCTATCGTTTTATCGGCAACAAGTGTGCGACGCTTCCCCTGATTCTGGGGATGTTGGCACTGCTGAGCAGCCACGTGGTTGCTGAGACCAAAAAGTTTCAGCGGGAGGATGTTTTTGGTCTGGAGTGGGCGAGCGACCCACAGATCGCACCAGATGGGCAGCGTGTCGCCTACGTGCGCAAATCCATGGATATCATGTCCGACAGCCGCCAATCTCGAATCTGGCTGGTTGATGACAACGGTACCGACCATGTCCCGCTCACAGGCCGTGACAAAAATGAGACAAATCCCCGCTGGTCACCTGACGGCACACGGATCGCCTATACCAGCCGCGGCAAACAGGGTGCGGAAATCTTTGTGCACTGGTTGGCCAACGGCAAAAGCGTTCGTGTCACACAGCTGCCCGAAACACCCAGTGGTCTCAGCTGGTCGCCGGACGGAGAGCACATCGCCTTTTCAATGTTGGTGGCTGAAAAGCCACCGGTGCTGGTAAAACCGCCGCAAAAGCCGGAAGGCGCTGAATGGCCCGATGCCGCCAGGGTGACAACACGTCTGGTTTACGAACGTGACGGACGCGGCCGCCTTAAACCAGGCTTTAATCATTATTTTGTTGTGCCCTACATCGGGGGCACACCGCGACAAGTGACCGCAGGTAATTATCGTCACCGCGGCACCCCGGTCTGGACCCCGGATGGCAAGTCGCTGGTGTTTTCCGCCAATCGAAACCCCGATTGGGAAACCAAATTTGTGAATTCTGAAATTTACCGCCTGGATCTTGATGACGGCGTAATCCGTGCGCTGACGGATCGGGATGGACCGGATCACGCCCCTGCCATTTCACCTGACGGTAGGCAGATTGCCTGGCTGAGTTTTGCGGACAAAGTACAGGCCTACCAGATTCGACAGATACACCTCATGGATATCGATGGAGGTAACAAAAAGGTGGTGGCCACCGGGTTGGATCGAAGCATCACCCGTGTGGTCTGGGCCGCTGATGGCAAGGGACTGTTTTTCCAGTATGCCGACCATGGCGACGGCAAAATCGGCTACACCAACCTGTCGGGGCAAATGCGCGTGGTTGCCGACCAGCTCGGAGGCGAGGCCATGGCTCGACCGTACGGTGGCGGCTCATTTTCGATCTCCAACCGCAACCGCATCGCCTATTCATATTCAACACCCTATGACCCGGCGGCCGTTGCTGTCACGAGCGGACGCAGGGCATCTGACCCTGAAGTGCTCACCAACTTAAATGGCGATCTGCTTCCCTATCGAAACTTGGGTCAAGTGGAGGAGATCTGGTACACCTCCTCCATCGACGGACTGGATCTGCAGGGCTGGATAGTCACACCCCCCGGTTACGATGCCACCAAATCGTATCCCCTGTTGGTCGAAAACCACGGCGGGCCAATATCGCACTACGGCCCCCACTTCTCGCCTGAGATGCAGCTCTACGCTGCAGCGGGGTACGTGGTCTTCTACCCAAACCCGCGCGGCAGCACCAGCTACGGCGAGGACTTCGCCAACAAGCTCTACCACAACTATCCGGGCGAAGACTATCAGGACGTTATGGACGGGGTAGACGCCCTCATCGCACAAGGTGTGGCGCATGAGGATCAATTGTATGTCACCGGTGGCAGCGCTGGCGGCATCATGACAGCGTGGATAATCGGTAAAAATAATCGCTTCCGCGCGGCGGCGGTCATCAAGCCGGTGATGAACTGGATCAGCAAAACCCTCACCGCTGACAATTATTTCATGTACGCAGACTATCGCTATCCGGGACAACCGTGGGAGAACATGGACACCTACATGAAGTTCTCGCCAATTTCCCTGGTCGGGAACATCCAAACCCCTACCCTGGTGATGGTCGGCACCGCAGACTTGCGCACACCGCTGTCCGAGTCAAAACAACTCTACTCTGCGCTGAAAATCAGAGGCATCGATACCGCATTGGTGGAAATTCCCGACGCCGCCCACCTGATATCCCGCCGCCCAAGCCAGATGGTAAGCAAGATCGACCATATTCTTGCGTGGATGGCCAAATACACTCCCAAAGCCCAAACCCAATAAAATGACCAACAAAAAGACAGATGACACCCGCAATACAGGTGGTTGAACGGGCGAACATTCCGCACCAGATTCACAGCTACGCTCATGAGACGAATACCCACTCATATGGCGAAGAAGCTGCAGAGAAGCTTGGCATTGCAATGGACCGGGTTTTCAAAACGCTGATCATCACTCTCGCACCCAAACAGTTCGCAGTGGTACTCATACCGGTTTCAAATTCGCTGGTGCTGAAACGCGCTGCCAAAGCCCTTGGCGCCAAAAAGATCGACATGGCGGCACCCCAGGACGCTGAAAGAGTCACCGGCTACCTCCTCGGCGGTGTGAGTCCCCTCGGACAAAAGCGACAACTGCCCACTCTCATCGATCAATCAGCACAACGTTTCAAAACTATCTACATCAGTGCCGGGCGACGCGGGCTTGAAATTGAACTCGAACCAGACGATCTGGCTGATCTGACCAAAGCCACGTACGCAGAACTGTGTTAGCGTGCTGATCCTCTCAAAAGGACTCAAGCCCAAACAATGAACCAGGCTAATCTCACACGTTTTGGACCCGTTACCTACTCGAATAACTCGGGTGAACACACAGCTGAGTTCAGGGCCATGGATGCGCCGGGTGAGCTCAGCTTAAAACACGACGGCAATCAACAGATCACGATCGCTCTCAACGGTGAAAATGTTGTCGAGACTCAAACCGAAGATACCGGAGAACTGGTTGTCCCCGTTGAGCTGTCGCGGGATAACGCCATCTCCGTGGTTGTATCGGGCGATAACAAGGGTCACGCAAAGTTAAGAATTCGCCAACGTGCGGAAGCGGATATCCGCATTCAGCGACAGGGTTATTTCGGACTGAATACCAGCGACATCGAAAAGCAAAGGAGGTTGTACGATCTCCTTGGATTTAAAGGCGAGATATACCCCGCCGGGCCGGAAACAAGCACCTCTTTTGCCCAGGCACTCGGCTTTGAGGATGACTATCTGATCTACGTGTCCTTACACAGCTTGGAGGACCCACCGGAGATGCCCTTTGTTGACACCGTGCAGTTTCGGGGTGATTCCTACCGAGATGAGGCACCCTATGCCCATTTGAATCACCTGGGCATGGCTTACGCCACCTACTCCACTGCGGATCTCGATGGCGCAATTGCACATATGCGGGCTCACATCAGCGAAACTGATGTGGCCTTCGTCTCAGAACCTGCTACCGCGCCCAACGGCGAACGGTTTGTTTTTATGCAGGATCAGGACGGGGCGTTTATCAAATTGATCGCAACCGACACCGTCAGCCCGTCTGCATCTCCAGCCAAACTGGTGCGCCTGGAGAACACCAATATGAACGTCGCGGATATGGAGAGGTCCATAGAGTTTTACAGACTGCTGGGCTTCACCGAGTCAGAACCCGCTTCACAGTCAGGTGATGGAGACTTTGCTACCGCACACGGCTTTGATGGAGCGATCGAATTTATCGGAGAGGACATCAGCCTGGGTGAGGGCACAGACGGCGCCACATTGCAGCTGCGTCAATGGGTGCAGCCATACGACGATGCGCCCACCTACGCGCCACCGGTTAATCACTTAGGCATCGACCGCATCAATTTTTATGTTGAAGATCTGACCGCTGCGGTGAACACGATGAACGATCTCGGCTTTGAGCAGTTAGGGCCGATCGGTGGCTTTCCAGAAATTGGTATCGTGTTTTTCTTTGATCCCGACGGCATCAAGGTACAACTGGCCGGTCCGCGCACGGACTAGCTGCTGCCTTGTCCAGAAATTGCCGTCTCGCGAACTTTGTTCGCGCGGCAATCTTCTTCCCACGGTTTGCTTTGCAAACCTCCCATTTTCCTACGGAAAATGACTCGCGCTGTCCTGCGCTCGAAGTCTCAGCCCCGAATGCTACGCATTCTGGACACGCATTCTGGACAGAGACTATTACCCGTCCAGCCTGTCGCAGATCTCGCGCAGAGCCTCAATAAACGCAAGGGGCTGATCAAGGAACACGTGGTGTTGCGCATCTTCGACGCCGATCACCGGGAAATCCTGTGGAATCAGTTCCTGCATGTATTCAAGCGTGCGTTTGGAGAAAAGCTCACTCTCCTCGCCGTAGATCAGCCCTGTCGGTATCTTCAAACCCTCGTAGTCCGCAGGCTGGCGCTCGCCATCCTTCATCGCCGAGGGTAGATCCTCATCAAACTTCCACGTCCAGCCGCCACCGTCCACCGGCATCAGTGAATTGCGGGCAATGTACTTAAGGATGTATTCGTTTTCACAAGGCTGCGGCGGTTGTAGCCGGAATCGCGCCAGGGCGTTTTCTTTGTCCGGGTAGACCTTGGTTTTGCCGCTCATCATCATCATGACATGCTCAGGCACCGGGTCGTCGGGATGGCGAATGCCCGAGTCAACCAGCACCAGCTTGGCAAATCGTTCCGGATATACGTTTGCTGCACGTACGGCTTGGTAACCCCCAAAACTGTGGGCAACCACGGTGGCGTCCTGCCCAAAGCCAGCATCATCCAGCACCGCGGCAATTTCCTGAGCGTAGGTGTCCGGGTCATAGCTGTAGCGAAAGTCCGAATCGCCCATGCCGGTAAGATCCATCGCCGCAACCGCGTAGGTGTCGAGCAGTTGTGGTGCAATAAAGTCCCACCACCGCGCATGTGCGTTCATACCGTGAATGAGCAGCATGCCGGGTTTGCCGGGTGATGGGTAAAAGCGATACATCACATCGCACTCGTCCACCTCTACACTGCGTGTCTCGGGCTCTGTTTCCACAGCCTGCCAGAACCAGTCTGGAATGGTGCTGGTAGATTCCCCTCTATCCCATCTAGCCATGTGTCCCCCCGGTCACCTGTTCGTGATGCTTACTGGATTGGGCCCTGTCAGTTGTTCGGCGTTTGCGTCCTACAGTCTGCCAAATCGCTTCAAGTGATAGTCGACGTTACCAAACAGCGTATCGATAACCGTCAGACGCTTGAAATAGTGGCCGATGTTGAGCTCGTCTGTCATCCCCATGCCACCATGGAGTTGGACCGCGTTCTGGCCCACAAACTTGCCGGATTTACCCACCTGCACTTTAAAGGCACTGACCGCTTTTTGCGCTTCCGGACCATAACCTTCGTCCATACGCATCGCAGCCATATACATCAGCGACTTGGATTGCTCGTGTTCCATGAACATGTCGACCATGCGGTGCTGCAGCACCTGAAACTTGCCGATGGGCTGGCCGAACTGCTCTCGCGTCTTACAGTATTCAACGGTGTCCTTGTACAGCACTTCCATGCTGCCGACGGCTTCTGCACCTACCGCCAGGATGCCTTCGTCAATTACCTGTTCGAGGATGGCAAGGCCTGCACCCGCCTCCCCCAGAAGCGCATCTGCGCCGACAGAAACGTTGTTTAAGTGCACCTCGGAGGCGCGCAGTCCATCTACGGTTGGGTAGTCGCGTGTCTCAACACCTTGTGCATCTGCCGCCACGACAAACAATGAAACCCCATCTGCGTCCCGCTGATCACCAGACGTGCGTGCTGAAACCACATAAATGTTTGCCGCTGGACCGTTCAGCACTACGGCTTTGTGGCCGTTCAACGTCCAGCCATCACCATCCTGGGTAGCTGTGGTGACAAGATCGGCCAGATTAAAGCGTCCCTGGGGTTCGGCAAACGCGAGTGCCCCCTGAATTGAGCCATCGACAATGCTCGGCAGATACTGAGCCTTCTGCTCTGTTGAACCTCCCAACTTGATGGCACCCCCAGCGAGGATAACCGTTGCAAGATACGGCTCAACAACCAGGCCTTTACCAAAATTCTCAGCCATCAGGATGCTTTCAACCGCACCACCGCCAAAGCCCCCATCCGCCTCTGCAAACGGCACACCCAGCCAGCCTAGTTCCGCAAAGGTGGACCAGTTGTCAGCACTGTAGCCAAGCTCGGACTTAACAAGTTTTTGTCTGTCATCAAAACCGTAATCGTTCTGAATAAATCGAGCTACGCTCTCTTCCAGGAGGGTTTGTTCTTCTGTAAAGGAAAAGTCCATGAGTAGTCGTTCACCTAGTTCTTGTCATTTGTATTCGTGTTTAAGGGCGAGGATTATTCCACGGCCTTAAGGTCATCCGCTAGTTTATCGTAAATTGGCTGCGCTAAGTTCATATAGTTGTGGGCAACCGCCTGGCGCAGCCAGACCTTCGCCGCGCGCTGGTCCTCGGCCTGCAGGCTTGTCATCGGAGGTTCATTATGCGTCGCAAGTTCATCGGGATGCGGCAGCGCATAATAACCAAAGATTTCCACCAGCAAAGTACCCATCAGGTCCAACGTTTTTTGTGCCAGGACTTCGATGCTGGACGCAGGGAACGGCTGCAACTCGCCTCGTTCCAGCGCATCAATGTATCGCGCCTCCATCGTCTCCAGACCGAGCAAGCTGATTTCAACGGCATCTGCCTGCTGGCTGAGCTCATCCCGTTCCTCACCCTCGGCAAACGTTGTCAGTTGGCGCCGTGCGATGTCCAACTGCCCGCGCACAATCGCGCTGTTCCCAACCGAGTTCGGCCATAGCGGCGCAAGGGCAGCTCTGAATTCAGTAAAAGTCTGGAACTCAGCGATACAGTCGGCAGGCGCTTCGCTCAACGTGACGGTATAACCGGTAGAACCATCAAGTAACGTCGTGGCGGTCAGTTGTTCCCGACCGACCGGTGTGACGAACAAACCCCAATGGTCTTCTCCCACAGCCCCTGGTGAGTTTGATTCCGGTGCGTTTGATTCGGGTGAGCGGATCCGCGCCGAGGCGAGCATGTAGAGCGGTTTACCGGTCACAAACGGAGTGACCGCGAGCGACAGGTGATGTTTGGCACCCGTCAGCGTCCAGCTTCCCAGACGATGCGTGGCGAGGGTTTCCTCCACCTGCAATTGCAAGGTATCAACCGTCGCAAGACACCACTCGCTGTCGAACTCGGCGATATCTGCCAGCCAGCGCTCTACGCTGGGGTGTTGCGGGTGAGCGCAGAGTATCGGCCCCACGCGATCGATAGCATCATTACTTCGATAGCCGGGAATTGACAGGCACGCTCTGCGCCACAGGTAGGTCTGGGTGGCGCTCCACCCTGCCCCGCCCCGCGCTGACGGCCAGTTCGGGGTTTGCCAGTCTTTGGTTTTGAGTGCCGCAAGCCAACCTGAATCTGCCCACACCTCCCCTCGCTGCGGGGCGTGAGCAGCCACAAACGTCGTGACCTCTTCAGCAAACGCGTCAAACGAAACCTCAGCGCGGGCCACAATTTAGTCTCCAATTCGGGATTGGTGTTGGGTGTTCATCTCGGAGTACCATACGCGGCTTCAAATTTTGGATTGGAAGGCCTCAGCTATGAGCTATAACACCATATTGTACGAGGTTCAGGACGGGATTTTGACGCTGACCTTAAACCGTCCCGAAGCCCTGAACGCGTTTAATCACGAGATGCGGGACGAGATGATCGACGCCTGTGATCGGGCGGACGCAGATGATGAGGTCAAAGCCATAGTCGTCACCGGCGCTGGCCGGGCTTTTTGCGCGGGGGCGGACCTTGCTTCTGGGGGCAACACCTTTAACGCTGAGGCACGCACAGATCGTAAGAGCGGCTTAAACCCAGATGGGGGCGGATTGCTGACTTTGCGTCTTTATGATCTGAACAAGCCGATCATTGCTGCCATCAATGGCCCTGCGGTCGGTGTCGGGGTGACAATGACCTTGGCGATGGACATCAGACTCGCCTCCGACAATGCCAAATTCGGCTTTGTATTCGCGCGGCGCGGCATCGTGCCTGAGGCTTGCTCAAGCTATTTTCTCCCACGCATCGTCGGTATCAGCCAGGCGCTCCAGTGGTGCTACTCGGGTAACGTTTTTCCCGCCGCGGAAGCCCACGAAGGGGGTCTTGTACGCGCGCTCTACCCGAAAGACGATTTGTTACCCGCCGCCTACGCGATCGCCGAGGATATCCGGGACAACACGTCACCTGTTTCAGTGACGCTCATTCGTCATATGATGTGGCGCATGCTCGGTGCAGACCACCCCATGGAAGCTCACAAAATTGACTCGCGGGGTATCTACTATCGCGGTAAAAGCGCCGACTCCAAAGAAGGTGTGGAGTCATTCCTGGAAAAACGACCCGCGGAATTTCCTGGCAAAGTCAGTCAGGATATGCCGGAGTATTTTCCCTGGTGGGATGAGCGCAAGTTTTCTTAAACCAGCAAATTCGAGCAGACAACACAGAGGAGCTAACCCATGGCAAACCCAGACATCGCACAGAAGGCACCCTATCCAGTAGACGTTGAGGAAGGTAAAAAATATTTCTGGTGTGCTTGTGGGAAGAGCAGCCGACAGCCGTTCTGCGACGGTTCACACGAGGGTACAGACTTCACGCCTATGGCATATCAGGCCGAATCGACACGCACCCTCTATTTCTGCGGCTGCAAATATACGGCTGGTGCACCTTTGTGTGACGGCAGCCACAACAGTCTCGACTGATACAGATGTTCAAACGGTGGTTCAGTCGATCTAACAAGTCCGGTGACGCCAGTCCCCGTGGGCGTTCACCTGCCATCGAAGCAGCCACGCCAGAGGGATTGGCCGAGCTTGCAAAGACAGACACTGACCCGGAAGTTCGCAAGGCTGCGATCGCGCGCCTGGAAAACATCGATCAACTCAAAGTGCTCCTCGATGATGCTGAAGTTCACAGCGAAGTCGCTCGACGACTGGGCATTCTTGCCACCACGGGCCATCCCCTGGTTGATGATCCCGATGTATTCCAAGCCTACGCCAGCGCAGCATCTGAGTCTCAATTAGCGGAGCTTTTGACATCCTGTGACGACGTTGGTCAGTTAGCCGTTATCGCTGTTGCTGCACGGGGCGAGGTTAAGCAGTCGGCCCTGGCACACCCGGTCTTCCAGACCTCGGACGGTTTGACCCGGTTGGAGCGCGCCTCACGCGGGCGCGACAAGCAGTGCAACCAGTTCGCACGTAAGGGCCTGGCAGAAATAAAGGTCAGAGAGGAAAACTGCGCCACACTGACCGACCGATTGCGGGAGATTGACGAAGCGCTCGAGCGCATCAAACACGAAGATCTTCACAACACCGCCATACAGCAAAAGCTCACCAAATTAAGAACAAGCAGACACCGAGTGGTTGAGGATCTGAACCAACTCGAACCGAATCTGGAGCTCCCAAACGATCCATCCAGCGGCCTGGAAATACCGGAAGCACCCGAACCGAAACAGGCAGCGGAAATACAAACGCCGGATGTGACGGGTGATCTTGCGGCAGCTAACGCGTCAGAAATCTCCACCATCCAGGGCCACATTGCCGAAGGTCGTCTGACCGAAGCGCGCTCCGCCAGGGCAGCGCTCGCTGAAAAATTAGACGGCAATGAAACAAACACAGCACTGGGTGAGGCTTTAATCAGCCTCGACCACAAGCTCTCCAGGTTGGAAGCAGCTTTCACCGCGTTGGCAGCGCCGCCCTGGAGCGACTTGAGCGATTCAAAAGAGAGCGATTCAAAAGAGAGCGGCCCACAAGAGGGCGACCCGCAAGACGGCGAGAAGATCAACCTGCCACCCTCTGCAGATCCGCAGGGAAAACCCGAGGCCATCAAGGCGGCTATCCAGGCGCACAAAAACTGGGCAAATGGCTGGCGTAAAGCAATCAAGGCGCTGCGTTGGCCCGACGACTCAACTCCGCCCGCCAAGGTGGACGCAATCACCACAGCCCTGGCCCGATGTGAAGCAGAGATTCAAACTTTGAACGCAGCATTGGAGGGTCACAAAAAGACGTTTAACGCCGCTCTGGAAAGAGCTGAGACGGCCCTTGAAGCCGATCAATATCAACCCGCTATCAACGCGATCAAAGAGGCGCGGGCACTCTTTAGGCACCTGAATTTCGAAAAGGCTGATCGAACGGATGCCGAACGAAAACTCACCGCCCTCAGCAGCCGGATCAGCGAACTTAAGGATTGGCAAACGTTTGCCACCCACCCCAAGCGGGATGCGCTCATCGAGGAAGTGCGCGTTCTGGCCGCTGAGCCACAGGAACCGCCCACACAAGCCAGTCGCTTAAAAAGCCTGCGCGAACAATGGCGCGGGCTGGGTCGCCCATCCAGCAAGGAAGAGTGGTCTCTGCAGGAAAAGTTCGATGCCTTGGCCGAAGAAGCGTACCAACCTTGTATCGAGTACTTTGCCGAACAGGAACGGCAACGCGCCGAGAATCTGGAACGCCGCACAGAGTTGTGCGCACAGCTGAAGAGCTATATTGAAGGCACAGAGTGGGAGCAGGCGGATATCAAGGCGGCGGAAAGCATCATGCGTACAGCGCGCGATGAGTGGCGCCGCCATCATCCATGCGAACGCAAAGCGCTGAAGCCCGTAGAAGCACAGTTTGAAGCGCTACAAGCTCGACTCCATGCGCACATCAAAAACGCCTGGGACGGCAACATTCAGCGTAAAAAGGACATCATCGACGAAACGAAGGCACTGCTGGAGCAACCGCTGGACACCCAGGTTGCAGGTGCGAAACGGCTTCAAGCGGCCTGGCGCGACGTTGGCCCAACCCCTCGTGGCGTCGACCAGCGCCTCTGGAAAGAATTCAGAGCAGTATGCGACCAGGTATTTGCCAATCGAAATGCTGACCAGGAACGCGAGCGGGTTGCTCAAGAGGGCGCGCTGGCGACCTTAACAGGCGCGATTGAACAGTTGGAACACGCCATCCAGGCATGTCGAGACGGGACAAACACCGCGTCACAACAAGATTTTCGTGCGCTGAATGAAGGCATAGAACGTGCGAACGCAGACCTTCCCATGCGCCAGCCGAAGGAGATAGAGCGGCGTACGGAGGCTGCACGGCGCGAATACCGGGACCTTCTGCAACAATCCAAGCAAGCGGCGGTTACTGCAGAAATTGATCAATGGGAACGATGGGAAGCGGAAGTATCCCATGTTGAACATGCCGAGGCGGCGCCGACGACAAATGCACCCCACCCCGTATTTGAATCTCGGCTTGCTGGAGCCGGCCCGTCCGACGTGGATCTCGTTCGCCTTGTCCTCATCGCTGAGATCGCGGCAGATTTACAGAGTGAGTCCCACCAATCCGAGCGCATGGCGCTGCAGATTGAGATGATGAACCAGGGTCAACGGGAAGTGGAAGCAACCTGGCAGGAACTTGTCGCCGAGTGGTGCGCTGCACCCAAGACTGATCATGACGCGGCGGCCCTCAGTGAACGTTTTTTTCGCGCAATCAGGCAACGAGCAGCCCCAAAGTCTTAGGCTTTACGCTCACGATTCTGCGTCTTCACAACATGTTGACGCAGAGTTTCCTAGTCTCACCGATTGGCATCAGCAGCGCAGGTTCGCGTCTTGAAAACACTGGTTTGGCTCCGCACTGATCTACGCGTTAGTGACAATAGCGCTCTAATGAGTGCAACTGAGGCTGGCCAGGTTGCTGTCTGCTACATGCCCGCGCTGGAACAACATCAGGAACACGACACCGGACTACCCCGCCTCAAGTATCTTGAAGCGACGGTACGCGCCCTCAGCTTCGAACTGGCCAAACTTGGCATTCCTTTTGAGCTGCTTGATGCTGCCCGCTTCGACGACGCGCCAGCTGCCCTTGTAACCCATGCCAAAAACATTGGCGCCAACACCATTGTGTTTAACAACGAATACCCGTGGAACGAGCGCAAGCGCGATGACGCCGTGGTTTCCATGGCTCTGGCCTCCGGGCTCAAAGTCGCGCGCTATGATGACGACGTCATCCTTTCCCCTGGTACGGTCACCACACAACAGGGTGCTCCATTTCGGGTCTTTACGCCGTTTAAGCGGCGATGGCTCAGCCTGATCAATCCGACCTTGTTGGAACCCCTGCCGCAACCTGAACCCATCGGCAAAGCGCTGGTGCCCACCCCGGTGGACTTCGGTCTTGGCGCGCACCCGGACTTTTCTCAGGAAGTTGGCGAACACGCCGGTCAGGAACGGCTTCACGCGTTTTTAGACGCCAACATCGATACCTACGCGACAGGTCGCGATCACCCGGCATTGGAGCACACGAGCCGACTGTCTCCATATTTATCCGTGGGCGCTCTCTCCATTCGCCAAAGTTGCCATGCAGCATACAACGCCAACGATGGGCGCCTTGCTGCTGGTCCATTGGCAAGTTGGATCAACGAGCTCATCTGGCGGGAATTTTACCGCCACGTGACCGCTCTCTTCCCTCGTGTATCCCGCAATAGAAACTTCAATCCGAAGGCGGATGCTCTGCCGTGGCGAGACGCGCCGCAGGATCTGGAGGCGTGGCAGAAGGGTGAAACAGGGTATCCGTTTGTGGACGCAGGTATGCGCCAACTCAACCAAACGGGCTGGATGCACAACCGCCTGCGGATGGTGACGGCTGCCTTTTTGAGCAAACACCTGTTGATCGATTGGCGTCATGGTGAAGAGTATTTCATGCGCCACCTCATCGACGGCGACTTCGCCTCAAACAACGGCGGCTGGCAATGGTCTGCCTCTACCGGCACCGATGCCATGCCGTACTTCCGTATTTTTAATCCCAATCGACAGGGCGAAAAGTTTGATCGCGACGGCCTTTTTACGCTTCGCTTTCTACCCGAGCTTGCGGCTCTACCAACCGCTCATCTTTATAAACCCGAGCGTTACCCGCTGGATGTGCGCTATCCGACGCCTATCGTGGACCACGATTTTGCACGCCAGCGCGCCCTAGCCACTTTCAAAGCAGCCCTCGGCTAGCCGTCACATCAGAAGCTCGTTGAGATACGTTACCGTTCGCCCGTCCATATTGGTCTGTAGCGCCAGCCACTGAGCTTCCTGCGAATACCACAGCTGAATTTCGCCCAGCTCGCTGATGAGTCGGTACTTGTTTGCTTCTTCCGCCTTAATTGCGGCGTCTGTGCCGTCGGTTACTCGATCGAGCAAAGGGATTGACTCCCTCCCCGCTGTCACCAGTTCAACTGGAATCCGCTGACCGGTCTGCGCATTGATCAGCTCTGGCCGCTTCAGTTTCGCGAGGTCCCAGTACGCGAACGTACCTTCGCAGCTGCCCAATCGAGTCGCTTCTCCCGTCGGCAGCGCTTTGTCCGCCGACACGCGTTCACCCACCAATTGCTGGGTTTTCCCATTCGAGTGGGTCTCCGACTGTAACGTCACAAGACAGCCGTCGACCCACGTTTCCTCGGCAGAGTGTTGGTAGTTAAAAACGTAAACGAAGAGCATCTTGACCTTCATATCGACCGTGGTCTTCGCTTCTTCCATATGCCCATCGCGTTTCAAAGTAACGGCATGTTGGCCAATAGGTTTATCACCCAGGAATACCCTGAATTTGAGCTCTTCGGTTTGTCGTGTCTGCGCATCAGCACTTATCGAGGCTAGCAGTGCACACGCAAAAGCGACCAGGTGCCGCACTTTCATTGCCCAGCTACCCGATCGCGAATTGTTCTGAGCGCCCCGCCCAATAACGGCACGTGCTGGTAAAATCCCTGGGTGCTGTCCCAGAAATCCTGCTGGAATTCTATTTCACCCGCCGCATTAAATCGAAACAGCGTCACGCCAATGGAGGCTGCATCAATCTCCCGACCCAGCACCGAAAAACCGGTCTCAATGGACCAGACGATGTACGTACCCTGCTCACCCTGCATGACATCCAGAGGGGTCAGTTTGAAGGTGCGTCCCTCCCGCAGTTCGCCCATATGTTTCACAATCTCTGCTCTCGATTCGCTCATCATGAACGTGTCTGAGTAATACAGTTGTTCGGCGTAGAGCGCTTCCGCCCTTGCCTGCCAGTCGGGATGATCGAGTCCATTCACGAGCTGCAGATAGGCTTTAACGCTGGGGTCTGTCACTTCTACCCGCGTTGTTTCTGTGACAAACACCTGCGGGTATTCGCGCGCATTCGACGCGGCATAAACAGCCACCGTCAGGCACATGAATACCGCCACCACGCCGCTGACCAGCGGATGTCGAGTAAATTTGTAACCAATGAATACCTGCACGAAATGTCTGCTATTTCCCCAATTTGGAAAACAATAGAACAATCGCCGTGAATGCGATGTGAACCCCGCCAACTGCGCTTCTTGACAGGTTCTTCACCTCGATCCAATTACCTTGCGCACACGTCTCAATACAGAATCGCGCTCATGATTTACTTTGTGCTCAATTTCGTCACGTTCCAGATCCTCTGGTTTTCAAACGTGCTTGGCAGCGGTGGCTACGACTGGATGTGGGCAGGCATCGTCGGCGCCATCCCGTTAATCGTGCTCACCTTCTGGAGCGAGTTTCGACAAAACGATGTTCTACTCGCGCTGACGTGTGTCGGCGGAGGTTTCGTGATGGACACGTTGTGGATCCAACTCGGGATCCTGGATCTGGGCAGTACCGTTGCACCGCTGTGGATCTGCACCCTCTGGTTTGGTCTGGGATTAACTATCAATCACAGCCTGAAGTGGTTCCGCGACCAGCGTGTGCTCGGACCGATTGTTGTCGGCGCCTTCGGACCTGTGACCTACTTTACCGGGCAGAGTCTGGGTGCCGCGACCATTCTGGAACCCACCCTGTTGCCGCTGATCTCGATCACCTGGGCAGCGTTTTTCTATTTGCTGACGGTCCTGGCAAACTACCCACATCAAAATCAAACCAAAGCGGTAACTTCCAGTTCCTGATCCAGAGACACAAATACCGGTGAGTCAGCACGCGGACAAGATGTCCACGCGGCTGAGGACAAAACTTGTTCGCGTTTACGCCCTGCAGGTGCTACTCATTTCAGTGGCCGCACTTATCGGTGTCTATATCACCTATCTGATTGTGCAGGATGTGCTCAGTCGGCAGGCGCTCAATCAGGAAGCAGACTACTTCTGGCAACTGCTGGCGGACAACCCGCAAACGCCGCTCCCGAACACCGCAAACATGCGCGCGTACCTCAGCGACCGGTCGGATTCCCAGGTACCCGAGGTGCTGACCGAGTTGGACGTGGGCTTTGGCCGGGTTGAGGCTTTGTCGGGATCTCCCCTGGTACACGTCAGCGAACAGAATGGACAGCGCCTCTACTTGATTTTCGCTGAAGCGGAAGTCAGCGAACTGGTCTTCTACTTCGGCCTTGCCCCGCTGGCGGCTGTTCTCCTCACAGTGTACATACTTCTGTTTCTCACCTACCGACTGTCCCATCGGGCGATCTCACCCATGTTGAACGTTGCCAACGCGCTGGAAAAAGTTGATTTTCGGGCAAGCGAGCAGCTGGCGATACCCACCGCAGGCACGGAAATTGATCACGAGACCAGGCTCATGATCGACGCGTTGCGCTCGTTCAGCGAAAGGCTGCACGCATTTGTTGAACGGGAAAGAACCTTCACCCGCAATGCCGGGCATGAACTGCGGACTCCGATCGCCGTCATGAAAGGCTGCCTCGAACTTCTGAATACCGACAAAGTAGACAACCGCAAACAAATTTATGAGCGCATGACGCGGGTGATGGCTGATATGGAGGCGATGCTTGAGACCCTGCTCATGCTCGCGCGCGAAACAGCGGTCACCTCCGACGAAGCCGTCAGCATCGGCCAGGTGATTGCAGAAGAAATTGAACTGCTTGCCGATTTCGCAGAGACCAAAGGCAATCGGCTCTCTTTCGAAGAAGAAGATCCCGCTATGTGCCACGTTAAACCCAGCGTCGCTGCCATCATTTTTACCAACCTGATTCGCAACGCCCTGACATACACAGACAACGGCGAGGTCATCATCACCGTGACCCAGGACTATGTATCCATTCGCGACACAGGCATCGGTATGTCGCCGGAAGAAGAGGAATCGGCGTTTACCGCCTTTTACCGCGGCGAGAAAGCCAAGGAAACCGCTACCGGCCAGGGCTTGGGTTTAGCGCTGGTGAAACGGCTGACGGATCAGCTTAAGTGGCGGGTGGAAGTGAGCAGCACGCTGGGCGAAGGCTCGACGTTCAAGGTGTACTACAGCTGAATTCAGCTCTCTTCTTCGTCCAACTTGAATCCCCGTCCGGGAATCGTTTGAATCAGTTCTTGATCAAATGGTCGGTCCACGATCCTTCGAAGATTGTAGAGATGGCTGCGCAACGAATCTGAATCGGGTAAGTCGTCGCCCCAGATTTCCCGCTCCAGCTCCTGGCGGGTCACAATGTTCGGTGCTCTGCGCATCAAAACCGTCAATATTTCGAAAGACCTCGGCGAAAGCTTGAGCCGCTTGCCCGCACGTATGGCGATGCCGCGCTCGGTGTCCAACTCGAGATCACCGACGCGATAAACCGCATTGGATACCGTACCTTTGTCCCTGCGTATCAACGCTTCGATCCTGACCGCAAGTTCCTGCAGTTCGAACGGCTTGACCAGGTAGTCGTCCGCGCCGACATCAAAACCCTTCAGCTTGTCGTCCAACTGGTCACGTGCGGTCAACATGATGATGGGCGTGGCATCGCCCGCATCAGCCCGCAAGCGTTTGCAGACCTCAATGCCATCCATACGCGGCAGGTTGAGATCGAGAATGATCGCGTCATAATTTTCGGCGATGCCGAGACTCAAGCCCGTCACACCGTCCGCAGCATAATCCACTTCGTAACCCTGCGCCTCGAGATAGGCACCGGTGGTTGCCGCCAGATCCTGGTGATCTTCAACCAAGAGGATAAATCGTGCAGCCATAAGAGCGACTCCACTCCAGATAACAATCGTCTGAGCTTAATTATGATGCGCGGTTCGTCAACAGGACGTGAACTATCGTGGCAACCACACCGTGATCAGCGCACCACCGCTCTCACTGTCGCTGATTTCCAATTCGCCTTTGTAGAGGTCAACCAGGTCTGCAACCATCGCAAGCCCGATACCCTGACCGGGTTTTATCGCATCCAGACGTTTACCTCGGTTAATCACATCCGCCCGCAAATCCGCTGGGATTCCTGGACCATCATCCGCAACCGCGCAGCCAACTTTTTCATCGGTTGCGCTGACGCGAACCGCAACGTGCTGGTCACAATACTTGAACGCGTTTTCAATGAGATTGCCAAATATCTCGAAAAAGTCGCTCTCATCGCCTCGCGCGGTTAACCCTTCCTCCAACGATTGGGTCACTTGCACACCCTTGTCGGCATAGGCGGTTTCCAAAGCGGGGATGATGCGGCTGACAAGATGCCCGACATCCACCGGTTTACCCACCACCACAGGGCCGCGAGCAGAGGCTTTTGACAACTGATGCGTCACCGTGGTTTCCATACGCGTCAGCTGTTGTTCAACCAACGCAGAGTCCGGCCGAGGATCCAGCAACGCGTTACGAATAACCGCCAGGGGTGTTTTCAGGCTATGGGCCAGATCATCCAACGCGTTGCGATAACGCGAACGCGAGCGCTGCTCATGTTCAACGAACTTGTCCAGGTTGCCAGCCAAACCCTCCAACTCACTGGGGTAGTTTTCGCTGAGCCGCTGCCTTTGCCCAACTTCCAGCTCTTCGACTTCTTGAGCCATCATCCGCAGCGGTACAAGACCCCAACGCAACGCGAGAAACTGCGCCAGACCGAAGGCGACAATCGCAAACAAAAAACCAAACGTGAGGCTCTGCCGAAAGAAATTTATCGTCGCCCGATAAGGCTCCTGATTGGTAGCCGCGGTAAAGGTGACACGTTCATTTTCTATGCCTTCCCAAACAACATTGAACGAAAGCACATATCGGGGTTCTTCACCGTCAACAGCTGCAAACACCCAACTGCCCGGTTCACCCTGCTGAAAGAAAGCCTGGCCAGAGCCATCCGACAGAGAAGTCCAGATTGCTCCAGAAATATCATCGCTGAGCTGGGCGTAAAGGCCAGAAACCGGGTCGTTCAAGCGCGGATCGAGTCGCGCGCCATCTATCGTGATACCGTCCCCCGCCTCGTCCACAGCACCCATGACTGCAAACACCTGCACCCGCAGCTGTTCCTCAACACCTTTTAAAACGCTGTCATAGAACAGACGATCAAGGCTCCACCAGGCGACCACAAAGAAGAGCGTCAACACGCACAGCGTGGTGCCGAGAAGTCGCGAGCGTATGGAGTATTTCAAGCACCCGATTCCGCAACAAAGCGATAGCCTTGGCCACGCACTGTGCGGATAAGGTCCACAGGACTGATTTTCTTACGGAGTCGGCCGACAAATACTTCAATCACGTTACTGTCGCGGTCGAAATCCTGGTCATACAGGTGATCGGTGAGTTCCATTTTCGACACCACTCGATCGGGATTCAACATCAGATACTCGAGCACCTTGTACTCATAGGCGGTGAGTTCGATGGCGCTGCCTTCGACCCGAACTTCCTTTTTACCGGTGTCCAGTTGCAACTCGCCATGGGTGAGGACAGGGGATGCATACCCAGCCGCGCGGCGGATGAGCGCATTCAGGCGCGCAAAAACCTCCTCCATCTGAAAGGGTTTTGCGACATAGTCGTCCGCCCCGGCCTCCAGACCCTGCACCTTGTCCTGCCAATGTCCGCGGGCAGTTAACACCAGTAGAGGGAACGCACGCTTTTCACGGCGCAGCGTTGAGATCAGCTCAATGCCATCTACCTTCGGTAAACCCAGATCGATAATGGCCGCGTCATAGTCGTATTCACGACCGTAATACAAACCTTCTTCACCATCTTGAGCCGCATCTACAGCAAAGCCGTTCTGTTGCAGATGTTGTGTCAGTTGCTCCCGCAATGGCGCTTCGTCCTCGACGACCAGAATGCGCATCCCTACCTTCCTCGTACTCGACCGTTACCATCGACATTAACTGTGACCACACGCCCGCCATCCACCAGCAGCTTTACACGATAGCCCCTGTTTTCTGAATGGGGGTTTTTTGCATGAGGCTTCACAGACAGGACACGGCCCTGAATGTGGTTACGTGCGGCGGCGGCGGCCTGCTTGGCAGTTATACCGGCCGGATTAGCCATGTAGTTGTTGCCCGCTTTCTGCGTGATATCCGTATACCCCTGCGCAGCGTTGGCCGCCGGGCTGGATAACGTCATCGTCGCTGCGATCACCAGGGTCAACAGGACCGCCAGCGTCTTTGCGAACACAACTGTCATTAAGCTTTTCACAATCAATCTCTTGTCTTGTGCACCTGTATTGTACTTAGAAACATCTGTTCAGACTAACCAGCAGGACTGACGCGAACCCGTACCCGAATGTACTCACCAGGGTCGCGACGCATGCGCGTGGAATAGGTTGTACCACCGTAAACATAGCTGACTCTATAACCCGTGAGCTGTTCGTGTTGACGCACCTCATAGTGGGTGTCACACACCTGTTCGTAGCGATAGCGCTCGCCGGGATAGTCCCGATGGCGGTTCTGTCTGCTGACATCAGCACCAATTGCACCACCCAGCATTGCGCCAACCACCGTGCCTACCTGCTTATTGCGTTTTTTGTGACCTACGGCATTACCGATGGCCCCACCGATAATCGCACCGAGAATGGGCGCACTCGCATTCGCACGATGATGGCGATAAACGGGTACGCGTTCTTCCCGACACTGCTCGACAGGGACAGAGTCAGAAACCAGTTCATAAATTGGGTCGACATCAACCACGCGAGCACGGTCGTACGTGACATCCGCGCTGGCAAGTCCAGGTACCAGCATCGCGCCACTTAAACCCAGAGCCAACCCAAGAGGCTTGGCGCGACCAAGCGCGCGTTTCACCGCACCGTATACGCCGGTAGACGCAGTTTTCTTAACTAATGCTTCTCTAACTGATACTTCGTTCGTTTTGACTTGCATGAGGTTCGCCCCATTCACCATGTTGGCGCTCATATTAGGCTTCGGCAACTGAACCCCGTCTGAACGAATTTAAGCCTTAGACGGTGAGAATCTGGACCCGATCTACGGTGTGATCTGCGTCTAAAAACGCCACCAGACCGGGGCCTTGAGGCTCGGTCCGCCACATCGAAAGTGTGATGCCTTCATAATGTTGAATGAAGCGTTCGAGCGTACTTTGCGACATCCGCAGGTGCTCATCGATTGCCTGCTCCTGCTGCCAGCGCCACTCATACACCTGTGCAAAGCTGGGGGGACGCAGGTGTATCCAATAATCCACCTGCTCCCAGAGTGGGAGATATGCGTCCTCTATCTGCGCGTTCACCCACCGGCGCCAGATACCGTCGGGATCCTCCCCGGCTTCCAGATCATTAGTCGCCACCTGTAAAGAAGCATCGTCGCGCGCTGGCGCACCGACCGCCCAGCCCTCAAGAACGAGCGGCTGACACCCGATCTCCTGGGACCCCGCACGGTCGTCCAGTCCTTTATCAAACCGGGGTACCGAACAGGTGTGCGTCCCCTCCGCCTGAGCTGCGGCCAGTGTCTCGGCCAGCCAGGCAACATCATGTGTACCCGGCACGCCTCGGGTGGCCAGCAAGGGGTGTACAGTTTCAGCAAGATGAAGACGCTCTGCCTTCGTCAGATAATAATCATCGAGGGAGACCACCCCCGCGTTTGTTCCGAGTTCTGCAGCGACAAGGTTCGCAAGCGTCGATTTTCCACTGCCTTGTGCACCCGATATGCCGATCACCCGACACCGCTGTGTTTGCGCCGTTTTCCCAACGCTTAGAGCAATGCGCTGCCAATCCAAAAAGTCGTTGTGCGCTTCAAAATTCTCAGGCGCAAATGTGTCTGGCGCCAGGTCCAGATCAAGCGCGAGGCGCTGCCACACGTCGGGGTCTTTCATATGACCACATGCCGCTCTGTCGAAAAACTCTGCATCGATTGGGGAACCAAATTCATCGAACGAGTCTAAAGCATTCTCAAGAGGAGCAAACAACAATGAATAGTCTCACGACACGCGTAGCGGAGCGCTACGATGCGGTGCTTGCGTTTTTAAAGCACTTTGACGGCGCCGCCGCTATCGCCCTGCGGCTCATTCTGGCCCCTGTGCTTATTGCAGCCGGGTGGGAAAAAATTACCGGGGACAACTGGTTCAGCAAGGAAATGATGCCGTTTCCCTTCTCCGTGCTACCCGTAGAGTTGTCCTGGTTCCTGGCGAGTTGGACCGAGTTCATCGGCGGCATCTGTATCCTGTTCGGCCTGGCAACGCGCCTGTGGAGCATCCCGTTAGCGATTACCATGCTGGTGGCAGCGGCTTCCGTCCATTGGGATAATGGTTGGCCCGCCATCGCACCCTCCAATCCGCCTGCGGTCTGCATCGAAGGTACTGATGCACACGCAGGATCAAACTTTGCCGAGCGTTATATCAAATGCCAGAACGTGAACGAACGGACGATCGAGGCGAGTAAAAGGCTATCGCGCGCTAAATCAATTCTGCGCGAACACGGCAATTATGGCTATCTGAACGGCAGCGGCAGTATCGTCAAACTCAACAGCGGCATCGAATTCGCTATGATGTACTTTTCCATGTTACTGGCGCTGTTTTTCCTGGGTGGCGGCAGGTATGTGAGCCTTGACTACTGGATACGCAAACTGACGTCGTGACCCTCAATCTAATAACCGGGTTTTGCGTCATCATCTTTGTACTGGTGGTGGCGCAACACTTCAGTCGTTTAACACGACTACCGGTACCTAGCGCTCAGTTTCTGCTGGGCGCACTTACCGTTCACGGCATTGTTGCGTTCGGTGTGGATACCGGCCTGCGGTACGATAACTTTCACGACCTGACGTTTTATCTTTTCCTGCCCATTCTGATCTTCGCCGCGACCCAGGAACTGGACACAAAGGCATTCACCAAACGCCTCCCGACCATCGGTGCGCTGGCATTTGTAGGCATTCTCATCACCACCTCTCTGGTCGCGGTTGTGATGTACTACGGGATAGGTCATCCCACCGGATTCCCATGGGCGGCAGCACTCCTGACGGGGATTCTCCTGGCAGCAACAGACCCTGCCGCAGTAACAGGGCAACGTGGACTCGCGCATACTGAAAAACAGCACGAGGCCGCGGTTATGCTGGAAGGTGAAAGCCTCTTGAACGACGCCGCGAGTGTGGTGATTTTCATGATCATTCTCGCCTTTGCCCTGGAGGGCAGTGTGATGGTGAGTACTTTCGCTGATGCAGGCATCACCTTCGGTCGCGAAGTTCTGGGCGGCGCCTTATTCGGCATCGCATTCGGCTATGGAGGTAAGCTTTACTTTCGTCTGAGCCAGGCTTCCTCAGCCTCCATCTGGGCGAGCCTCGTGCTTGCTTTCGCCAGTTACCACTGCGCGCTCGCGCTTCACACATCAGGCGTCATCGCATGCCTTGTCACCGGTTTCATGCTTAAAAGTGCTGAACACCGACCACAGATTATGGCGCCCTTCTGGGAGTTTTTAGGGTCTACCGCAAACGGCATTATTTTTGTCCTTATGGGCGCCACCATCACCATCAGCATGTTTACAGAACGTTGGCTTGCGATGCTCATCGCGATCGCGGCTGTATTGGTTGCGAGGCTCGCCGCGGTGGTACTCACCCTGAGGTTGACGCCTGGCTACGCATTCAATTTGCGAGAATCGACCTTGATTGGCGCCATGGGTATGCGAGGTGCGCTCACCCTGGCCCTGGCTCTGATTCTGCCTACCGAACTACCCTACTGGTGGACAATTCAATCTGTCGCCTATGGTGTGGTACTGTTCGATCTGTTCCTGCTGGCGCCGGTGGCGCCACGCCTGTTCGATAAGTTTTTACCTGAATCGCAACAGACTTGAGCACGGAACTAAGCACCCGATATCCAAGTCTCACATAAGAGACATTCGAAATAGTTTTAGTCAGGTTTCAGGAGCCCTTCGTGATTGATTTCCTTCAGTTGTCGATATCCCGTACGCGGGCAATCGTGTTTTTTTCAGCGGCCCTATTTGCTGTCGGTTGTACCCAGGTTGGACCCGACTCCCAGTCCGCAGTTGTTGCAGACACTGGTGCTGGGGCGGACGTAGAGGTGCGCAAGTCGCCTAACGACGACAGGGACTATCGCTATTTTGTGCTGCCAAACAAACTACGGGTGTTGCTGGTTTCTGATCCGGCAACCGATAAGTCCGCCGCCGCACTGGCCGTGTATCGCGGCAGCTATCACGAACCCGACAACCGCGCAGGGCTTGCCCATTTTCTTGAGCACATGCTTTTTATTCAGACAGAGAAGTATCCTGAAATCGACGGTTTTCAGGAGTTTATCGCGGCGAACGGCGGCTCCAGCAACGCCTACACCGCTTCTGATCACACCAACTACTTTTTTGACGTGCGACCCGAGGGGTTCAGCGAGGCGCTCGACCGCTTTGCCCACTTTTTTATCAACCCCATTATCAGTGCGGAGTACGCAGACAGAGAAAAGAACGCCGTGCACTCTGAATATCAGATGCAGATCCGCGACGACGGGTGGCGGGCTAACCAGGTCACTCGACAAGCGTTGAACCCGGCCCATCCGGCCCGGCGTTTTTATATCGGCTCATTGGAGACACTGGCGGGAGATATTCAAGCCGATCTCATCAAATTTTTTGAAGAAGAGTACTCTGCAGATCAAATGGGGCTGGTCGCCATCTCGAACGTCAGCCTGGATGAACTTGAAGCGCAAGTCAGACCGCTGTTCGGCAAGATTGAAAACAAGGACATTGGCTCTGATTACTTTGCGATCCCCATGTATGCAGAAGGTCAGCTACCGGCCATCCTGAGAAGCCAAACACTGAAAGACGGCGCGAGTGTCACTTTTTCTTTCCCGCTACCGCCTACACGCCAACACTATCGCAAAAAGCCCGAGCAGTACTTTGCCAATCTGATTGGTCACGAAGGCGAAGGCAGCCTGTACCAGGACCTCAAAGCGCGCGGCTGGATAGACAGCCTCGGTACGGGCGTCAGCGAATTTGATCGTGGCACTTCCATTCTGAATGTCAGCATTGATTTGACCGAGGCAGGTGACGCCAGACTGGCAGAGATCAAGGACCTGCTGTTCGACTACATCGATCTGATCAAGTCAGCTCCGCCAAAGGGCTGGCTCTATGAAGAACAGGCCCGCGTCGCCGAACTGGGTTTCAGGTTTCAGGAAAAGTCCAACGCCACGGCACTCGTGTATCGTCTGGCACCAAGGCTGGATGAATATCCGCCCGCCGATCTGCTGGTCGCCCCCTACCTCATGGAAGAATTTGATGCCGACCTCATCACCGAATATATGGCGGCGCTGACCAGAGACAACGTGCTGGTGGAATACTATTCACCCAAGGTGAAGGGCACCGAAGTAGAACCTTGGTTCTCGGTCCCCTATTCTCTGACGCCCGGATCACTGTCAGAAACCGAAGTCGCAACCGCGAATTTTGACTTCCCTGCGGCAAATCCCTTTTTGCCCGAGCGTCTGAGTGTCACGCCAAACGATGATGCGCAGATTACCCAGCAAAAGGTTGATGGCGCTGATCTCTGGTGGGATCTGGACACGCAGTTCGGCACCCCCAGGGCGAACGTGTATCTCGAGCTGACCGTGCCGGGTGGATTTGTCAGTGCCGAAGATCGGGCGATGGCACAGCTCTACCGACTGATCGTCGAGGACTCCATCAGCGCGCTGACCTATCCCGCCTATCTCGCCGGGCTCGGCTACAACTTCGGTGTCTCGACCACCGGGTATCAGATCAATCTAGGCGGCTATGCGGACAAGCAGCTGACGCTGCTGGAGCGGGTTGTACCGGCCCTGATGAACACCAGCATTGATCCGGAGCGTTTTGCCGCGCTGAAAACTTCGCTTATCCAGGACTGGCAGAACGCTGCCAAAGAAAGACCTTACTCCCAGACGCTCGCCGCACTGCAGGACAGCCTGCGACCGGAACGCTGGCCGCGACCAGATCTCATCACCGCTCTGGAAGACAAAACACCCGAAGCGCTTACCGCCTGGCGTGATGCCAAGCTGAAGAGCGTTGGCTTGCGCGGCTTGTTGCACGGTAACGTTTCCAGTGATCTGCCTGAAGCGGTGAGTGCGGCCATCGCCGAGCACGCCAATCTCTCGCAGGTTGCCGTGACCGACATTCCCGTCCGCGACATTCCTTCAGCCCTGCTGCTGGAAATACCCATCGAACACAATGACAGTTCCATGATTCTGCACGTGCAGGACGCTGATGAAAGCTTCGCCAGCCGCGCAAGGTCTGCGCTTGCCTCACAGATTCTGCGCCCGGAGTACTTTCGTGAACTGCGCACCGAACAGCAGCTGGGCTATGTTGTTGCCGCGATTGACCGCCCGGTGGGACGCCGCGGCGGCCTGACTTTCATCGTGCAATCGCCGGTTGCGTCCGCCCAGCAGTTGGAGGCTGCGACCAAAGAATTTTTCGACCATTTCCTCACCGAGTGGGAAGAGGCAACGGACGCTTCACTTGATGAACACAAAGCTGGACTGGTGACGCGTCTGACCCAAAAACCAAAAAACCTGGGGCAACAGTCGCAGCGCTACTGGGCCGATCTGACCAGCGGTTATACCAACTTCGATTCACGTGAGCGGATCGCCGAAGAGGCGACCAAGCTGACCGTTGAGGATATGCGCGCTTACTTCGAAGAGGTTGCCCAAGCGCTCGCAGAGCGACGGCTGCTGATATTCAATCGTGGTCAGTTTGCAGAGGTACCCTCAGATGGCAAACAGCTCACCCTGCCGACCGATACGTTCACCAGTGCCGGTGACTGATTTTACTTGTACCCGGTAATGCGGGTGAGTGTTTCCGGGATGAACTCGTTAATGACGACGTCCCGGAACCCCGCCTTTTCAAAGTACCCGTGGCATTCCGACTCTGAATGAGCCAAACCTGTAGATCGATTTACCGCTTCGGATAGACCCCATAATGCTGGGGCCAATGGTCCCGATCTATCCGGTGTGAGCATCTCGCCGATCAAATGAAATTCTCCCCCGGGTAACAACGCGTCATAGACTTTGCTGACCACCGCTTGAATCGTATCTCTACCGTACTGAGGAAGATTCGACGCCATAATGGCCACATCCGCATCGGTCGGAAACGGGTCGGCGGTAAAATCGCAAACACTCGCGGCCACTTTGTCGGAAACGTTATTTTCTTCCAGAAACTCACGGGTGACAGTGACAACAGGGGCCAGATCCAACACCTCGGCAGTCAGGTCTGGGTGTTGTTGTACACCGATGATGCAGTAACAACCCGAGCCACCGCCGATGTCCATGATTTTGGTACGTCCGCTTAAATCCACCTGGCTGTGAAAGCGTCGTGCTGCACCCATGCCAATGGAATATGTGGCTTGATGATAGGTGCGTGCGCGTTCCACTGTGAATGTCTCGTCGTACATGCCGAGCAGGCGTTGCTCACTTGCGGATATCTGCAGACGGGCCGTTAAATCACCCCAACCTTCCCAACGCGGTTTACCAAACAACATCCAGGGACCCGCATAACTTGGGCTGTCTTCGACGAGAAATCGTTGTACGTCTTCCGCATTGGTAAATTCGTCATCGCGACGATTGATGAGTTCCATGGCTGTTAAAGCGGTCAGCAGTCGCTCTGCGTTGACCTCTTCAATGTTGATGGCGGCACTGAGCCTCGCAATAGTATTGTCGCCTCGCGCAATGGCCGTGAATACTCCCAACTCAACAGCACTCATAAGTGCCGCTGATTCCCAGAACGCTTTGCTGATGCGCTGCAGACGCACAGTGTCCGGCCGCTTTGTCGTCGTCATGATATGGCCTATCGAATTCTTGAGGTTCACAGTATAACTATGTCCTGCTCTGCTTTGAGCGAGGTTGAGGGAAAGACATGGGTTATGAATCTGGGTTTCGCGACAATCTTTTTACGGATCAGACCATCATCGTTGCCGGAGGTGGTGGTGGTTTGGGCCGTTGCATCGCGCACGAGCTCGCCAGTTTGGGTGCCACGGTTGTGCTCGCTGGCAGAACGATGGCGAAGCTTGAACGCGTAGCAGAAGAAATCAGCAGCGACGGCGGGACGGTTGCATCCTGCCATGCGGTTGAGCTGCGGGACGAAGATGCCGTGTGTAACCTGGTTGAGGAAATGTTACGACCCGGCCCCGTAAACGGATTGGTCAACGCCGCTGGTGGACAGTTTCCTGCCCATCTGGCCGACCTGAGCCTCAACGGGTGGAACGCCGTGTTGAACAATAACCTGACCAGCTACTTTTTGCTGGCGCGTGAGGTCTACACCCAGTGTTTGCGAGAACGCGGCGGTAGCATCGTAAATGTGGGCGCGGACCATGACAGCGGAATGCCGGGTATGGGGCACAACGGCGCCGCAAGAGCGGGGCTCTCGAACTTCACCCAAACGGCAGCAAGCGAATGGGGGCGTGACGGCGTCAGGGTCAATTGCGTGATTCCCGGTTTCATCGCAACAACAGGTCTCGATCGTTATCCAGAAGAAGATTGGGAGGCGTTGGCCAGCATCGAAAACAAAATTCCCCTGGCACGCCACGGCACAGCAGCCGAAATATCCGCGATGGTTGTGTTCTTAATGTCGCCAATGGCGGCCTATGTGACAGGCGCAGATTTCAGGGTGGACGGAGGCATTCATAACGGGGCGAGTAGTTTTGTGTTCCGCGCTCCCGAGGCGCGCAATCAACAGCGTTTTAATGGCTTTCATCGCGACGAACCCCCTAAATTGTTGAGCCGGTAACCTGCCCAAGCGACGGTTGCACCCTCAAAAGTCACATGGATTGGTAATCTGAACTTCGGGTCCATTAAATAGCAGGACAAGTTTTTTCTCGGCGAGCCAAGGATATTTTGCGCACGCCGCCAAAATGGAATCAGCCGTGGGTTTGTAAGAAATATGCTTGCCTTTGAACTCTATATCGCCGAAGTAGTACACGGTGTCAGCTTCAAAAGTTGCAATCATCCGACCGAGGTAGCGCGAACGTGTGTCCCCCATTGGCTTCTCGGTGAAATTTAAGTGCCACAGGAGCCACCTTCCAGGTCGAAAGGAGACAACTTCAACAGCAGAGGTGATGGGTAAGTGGAGCATCACCCGCTCCGGTACCACTTCATGAGGTGCCCGAATTTCATGATCCTGCAAGGCGATCCAGGTCGGAACCTGATCCGCTTCCATATTTGTGAAACTTAACAGCAGATGCGATTTATATTCGGATTTTCCCGACGGACTGGCAGAGGGATTGGCCGAAGCACTGATGGGCGTCGTCGCAAGAAACAATGAAACAAACAATGAAACGTTGAATGGTTTCAACCGCCGTTTGCTTTGATGGGAGCTGATCGCCATGTTCATCAAGATTCTCCTCCCTGGATACGAACCTCGTTTGGAATGTGCCTCCCCCAGCCAAACCTGACCTTTCAGACCAAGTACGACCAGATGAACGCATCGGCTGCTACCTCTAACAGGAAGTATACGTAAAAGCCTGGCCCGTAAAAGTAATCGAAAAAGACTGGTTTTAGGTGATCACTGCCTTACTCGCGTCGTACAATCAGTGCACCCCAATAGAAATCAAGAGATGCTCATGCGCCACAACGCGTCCTTCTTCGCCTGCGTCATCGCAGGTTTTCTTCTTACCAGTTGTGCCACAGACCAATACGTCAAGCGCGATGAATTCGACACAACCATTTCTGGTTTGCGGCAGACGGATGCTGAACTCGCTGAGAACTTAGAAGGGATCCAGGGTCTTTTTGTCGAGATGACCACCGACCTGCATCGACGTTTCGCTGACTACGATGCGACGCTGGGTAATCTACAGGGTCGGCTACGCGTCGAGATGACGGCACACTTCCGTTATGACGACGCTAATTTGCGAGAAGAAGACAAGCCTGCTCTCAGGGAGTTTACCGACGTTGTGAGCCAATACATGCCGCATCTCGTCGTGACCGTGGAAGGCTTCACCGACCCGGCGGGAGATCCAGAGTACAACCGTCAACTCGGCTTGCGACGTGCAAACGCCGTGCGTGACTATTTGATTGATCAGGGCTTGGCCCCCGGTGCCGTTACGGCGGTCAGCTACGGTGAAGACAGCCGTCGACAGCTGAAACCGGGGCAATGGGGTGATGATGGTGCCGCCAATCGGCGAGTGTCATTGGTCGTTGACTATGTGGGTCCGACGCCAGGGGGCATCAACTAAGGAAGAGGCACCTTAGTAGCGTCCAACAACTCACGCACTCAGCTGAAAGTTGTACGGCGGCAGCGATTCGAGCAAAGCTCGGCCGTAACGCTGCGTGACAATACGCTTGTCGAGCATGGTAATGCGGCCATAGTCATTCTCGTGCCGTATCAGACGGCCGCAGGCCTGGATGAGCTTAAGCGCTGCATCGGGCACTGATATCTCGTAGAACGCATTACGTCCCCGCGCCTCAGCCCACTCCGCCATCGCCTGGTCGATAGGGTCGTCGGGTACCGCAAACGGCAATTTGATAATGATGACGTGTCGGCAATAGTCACCCGGGAGGTCCAGACCTTCGGAAAAACTGGCCAGTCCCACCAGCGTGGAAGGCTCTCCGGCATCTATGCGTTCACGATGAGTTTTGATCAGCACCTGTTTTGCCGCCTCACCTTGAATAAGCAGGCTTTCACTGACTGTCCCGGGCAGCGCTTTAACAACGGCGTTTAATTGCCGCCATGAAGTGAACAGCACAAGCGCGCTCTGTTCCTGCACCACAAGATCTGGTAGTAGGCTAGCCACCTCTTCGCTGTGGGCATCAAAATCCCGCGGATCCGATTGCATCTCGGGTACCGTAAAGCTCGCGATTCTCGGAAAATCGAACGGGCTTGGAATACGCACCTGTGTCACCCCGGGCGCAAGTCCCGTCCGTTCAATGAAGCGGTCAAAGCGGCCAAGGGCCGACAGTGTGGCCGACGTACAGATCACCCCATACGCCCGCCCCCAGAGCACGTCCTGCAGGATATAACCCGGCTCGATAGGCGCGCTCACCATCTCCACATCCATGCCACGACGATTCACCCAACGTGCGTGACGGTATGGCGATCCGTTTGCGTAGTCATTCAGGAGTTTGAGCCCGGCACTGGCGCGACTTTCCAATTGGCCTACCGGTACAAGCCAATCCTCGGCTTCATATGCCTTCTCCCAGGCGACGTCGCCGGCAACCGCGGCCTGCAGCAAGGTGTGCACCTGATCGAGGTCATGACAGACCCGCTCCATACCCGGCGTACACGCGCCCGCAAGGGTTGCCAATTCCTCGGGTACCTCACCCAGAGAGAAGCGGCACGTTTCCAGCGTCTCGTCCCTCACCTCAAACACAAGTTCGTCGAGCGCCTGTCCCAGCGTTTCCCAATGGGTGCGTAACAAGCCGGTTTCCGTGGCCACACTTGTCGCAAGAGCCACCAGTTCATCCGGACGCGCAAAACGTTGAGTAAGGCTGCCGAGCACCGCGTTGACATGGTCGAGCCACTGCAAGGTGCCGTTGATCCTTGCGCTGGCAGAAAAATGGTTCTGAGTTTTATCCGCTAGATGGTGGGCTTCGTCGAGGATATAGATGCAGTCTTCGGGTTCAGGCAACACCGCACCACCGCCCAGCGCCAGGTCGGCCAGCACCAGATCGTGATTGGCCACAATGACATCGACCCCTTCCAGGTCGTTACGGGCCTTAAAAAACGGACACTGCTTAAAAAATGAACACCTGTTGTTCGCACACCCTCGATGGTCGGTTGTGACCGCACCCCACGCGCCGTCCGGCATCTCGTCCGGCCAGCTGTCCAACTCACCATCCCACTCGCCGCGCCCATAGGCATCCAGCAAAGATTGGAAGAATCCGGTGTGGTCAGCATCAAACTCTTCAAACAGCGGTATCTCTTTCTGATCCTGATATTTCAGGTGGTCATCAAGGCGTTTCAGACAAACATATCGTCCCCGACCCTTGGCCAGCGAAACGGTAAACCGTAACCCGGCGTTGTCCATCAGGTCCGGTATATCCTGAATGGTCACCTGCTCCTGCAAGGCGATGGTCGCTGTGGAGAGGATGATGGTTTTGTTGAGCGCCTGGGCGGTCGGAATAGCCGCCAGGCAATAGCCCGCCGTTTTGCCGGTACCAGTACCCGCTTCGATGATGGCAATTCGTTCGCTGTCAGCGGTGAGCGCCCGCGCCACGTGGGCAATCATTTCACGCTGACCGCGACGGGGTTTGAAGTCACGCGCTTGCAGCCACGCTCGATAGGCGTCCTGTATCGTGTCTTTGAGCTCGTCTGAGAGGAGAGAAATGGGTGCTTCTGACATCCACACAGCTTAAATCGGGAACTCCCGATAGGCTAGCCACTCTAACCCCTCTCTGCGTAGGTAAAGTTGGGTAGGTCCCGATCAGGTATGAGTTAGGGATGAATTGCGTACGCCAAAGTAAAGATTGAGCCCGCCTGAGCGGTATGCGAGAGTTTAACCATGCATAAAAAATTACTGTCCTCTCTGATCCTGCTGAGTTCGAGCCTGCTGCTTGGGCCATCTATACACGCCGATGAGCGTTTGAACGTGCCCGAGGGTTTTGTCATCGAAACCCTGCCTTTCGAAGTACCGAACGCGCGACAAATGGCGTTGACTGATACCGGCACGCTCATCGTCGGCACCCGTCGCAAAGGGGTTGTCTACGCGGTGCCGAATGCACTCACATCCGCAGCACCCGAGGTGGTCGAGGTTGCCGACGGTTTGTCCATGCCGTCCGGCGTCACGGTCCATAAGGGAGATCTGTACATCGGGGCGTTGAATAAAATCATCAGAATTGATGATATCGAGGCAACTTACGCCGACGCTGATCTCAACATCATCACCGACGCGCTGCCCGACAAACGTCATCACGGCTGGAAGTATCTGAAGTTTGGTCCTGATGGCTTCCTCTACGTCCCGGTTGGCGCACCGTGCAATATCTGCCTGACAGATGATGAGCGATTCGCGACCATCCTGCGCATGGAGCCAGACAGCGGCAAGACCACCGTGTGGGCTGCCGGTGTTCGCAATTCAGTGGGTTTTGCCTGGCACCCTGAAACCAGGTACCTATGGTTCAGCGATAACGGCCGTGACATGTTGGGCGACGATGTGCCCGCAGAAGAAATCAATATCGCAGCAACGGGTGGTCTCCATTTCGGCTACCCCTTCCGCCACGCCAACAGCATCGATGACCCTGAGTTCGGCAATCACGCCGCGAAAGAGAACTTAAACTTTGTTGCACCCGCAGTCGAGATCCAGGCGCACTCAGCGGCGTTGGGTATGGTTTTCAACACCGCGTCCCATTTTCCCGAAAGCTATGCCGGTGCCCTTTTTGTCGCCGAACACGGCAGCTGGAATCGATCTTCCAAGGTGGGCTATCAGGTCAGCGTTGTTCGCGAAACCGCGGATGGCAAGCTCACGCACGAGCCTTTTGTCACCGGGTTTCTGAATGGCCAGAAAGATTGGGGACGACCCAACGATGTGTTGATAACTCCCGATGGCTCGTTGCTTGTATCGGATGACAAAGCCGGGCGGATATATCGCGTGAGCTACGCACCGAGCACATAACAGAATCCAGCCGTCTATACACTGGGACAAGTAAAGTAACTGTGGGTGCGCTTCAGGTCGCCAATCGCGGCCACCAACAATTCGTGACCGCTATCTTTAAACGCGGTGAGTTTTTGACAAAAGTGCCACACGTCGTACCTACCGATCGCGCGTATTGCACGCGCGAGATGGACTTGCTCTGAGGTGTAGGAAAAGATCGTTTCAATCATCGGCCGGCGATACTTGCTATTAAAGGGCAGCCACTCCAAACAGGCCATCTGTTCCGTTTCGCTCTTTCCGTGAAGCGTAAGCTGAACCGCTTGGGTAATGGACACAGAATGTTCGAGCAGCCACTCGCAGACCCCGCCGATGGTCTGGAGCAAAACTTCCTTTTGTGCCCTCTCAGCAACGCCCCACTCGTTACCGCCAATTTTTGATGGGCCGGATTGTGAATGCCCGACTGGAAAGGCTTCCGCAAGCCCAGCAGCTTTGACAGTTAACTCTCCTTCAACTTGATAGCCCACGGGGAGTGAGCGTGTTTCGTATGTGTTGTGCATTCTTCCACTACGGTCCGAAGCACTCACTTGGTACTCCTGCTCAAAAGTTCGACCAGAGAGCGCAAATTGGAAGATCAGCGGCGCTTGGGGGGATCCTACGTCCAGTCCGAGCCCCTCCATTAGAACGGTTATGTGAACCTCAAAGTCTTCCCATGGCGCTTCAACCACTTCAAGCCGAACCTGATGCGCCTCGGCCAGCATTCTGCCCAGTTGCTCTCGATCACTTGCTGGTGGGACAGGATGGTCGCTGCTGGACGCGCATGCACCGAGCAAAACCGCTGACAGCAGCAGCGGTGCTGCGCACGACAGCCGAGATTTAACGAAACGCATCACCCAGAATTTCCCGTGCAATCACATGCCGTTGCACCTCATTGGGACCTTCGCCAATACGGCGGATGCGCATCTCGCGATACCACCGTTCAAACGGCAGGTCCTTGGCTACGCCCAAACCACCAAACATCTGCATGCAGCGGTCGACTACCCTGCCCCCGGCTTCTGTCGCCACAATTTTGGCCATGGCCGCTTCTTTACGAAAAGGCTGACCCAGGTTGGCCTTGTTAGCCGCCTCGAGGGTGATCCATATGGATTGTTTGATGTCGATCTCGTTGTCCACCAGCATCCACTGAATACTCTGTCGGGTGGAGAGCGGTGCACCAAATGTTTCTCGTTGGGGAACATACTCAAGCGCCATCTCATGGGCTTTGATAGCAACCCCGATACATCCCGCCGCATACGGAATGCGTTGGCGGGTCAGACGGTCGTTAGCGATGGCAAAACCCCGATTCAACTGCCCCAGGATATTGCTCGCCGGCACCCGCATGTCTTCAAACTGAAGTTCGGTCGCGTAGTGAGCGGAGCGCAGCGTGTGAACGATGCGACGCACATGAAACCCGGGCGTGTCCGTGTCCACAATGAAGCAGGTAACGCCATTGCGTCCCTTGTCTGCATCCGTACGCGCAAACACCAGTCCAAAATCTGCTTTGTCTGCCGCGCTGATCCAGAGTTTGCCACCGTTGATGATGTAGTCATCACCGTCCTGAACCGCCTTGGTCTGGATAGCACGCGCCGGGTCACTGCCGCCGCTGGGTTCTGACAGCCCGAAAAATCCGCGCTTTTCACCGCGAAGTGTCGGGTAGAGGTACTTTTCTTTCTGTTCGTCCGTCGCCTCAAACAGCTGGGCAAGACCGGCACCACCAAAGGTGCCATAACACGGCGCGTAAAGGCCGGCTCGATGCTGTGACATCTCGATGGCGAGCAAGGTTCTCGTGACCAGGTCAATCTCGGGGCCGCCGTACTCAGGCGGGATGTCCAGACCATACAGACCCATCTCTTTGGTTTTCTCTATCAGTCGAACACGGTCGGCCTCTTCCAGCATGTCTGCATCCGGGTCGAGATGCATTTCCAAAGGAATGATCTCCTCCCTTACAAAGCGCCGTACCATGCCGACGATCATGTCCTGTTCTTCTGTGAGGTTTAGATCCACAACGCTTCCTCTTTCTCTTTAGCTGCTGTTCTGCCTGAGGACGTTTACGCAGGCGATAGTCGACCTGGTGGCATCTCGGTATTGTGCTTGGGCAACTCACCATGATCGGCAACATAGGCCATCAAGAGTTCACGATACCGGCTGAGGTACGCCGTATTGACCTCTACGCGCACTTTTTCTGCATCCGTCAATGCCTTGCCCGCGGCCGCCACTTCACCCTTCAGGCCATAGAGGCTGGCCCCTCCCGCGAAGCCGATGAATACAATCTCATCGTTCGCGTCAGCGAGCTCAAATACCCCCATATTGCCGTGTATGCGGCCTTGGGTATCCGCCAACGCTATCCAGGGCTTGTCCATGCGCACAGCCATCGTCGCTATGCCTTCACGTCCACTTCGTTTTTCTTTTTGGGCATAACCGAAATCTCCATGGGCGCAAAATGTTCCATGTCGACATCGATCAGATACGGCCCATCGGTCGCCATCGCCGTATCAAACGCTGCTTCAAACTCCGCCACGCTTTGCACGCGCTCCCCCGGCACGCCCATGCTCTGCGCCATCTGCGCAAAAGCCACCTTGCCCAGGTCTGTCTCATTGATACGGCCAAAGCGCGTATCCTGCAGCCAGCGCAAAACCCCATAACCGGAGTCATTAAAAACGCAGACGATAAGCGGGATTTTGTATTGCGCCGCCGTGGCCAGTTCCGTGGCGTGGAACATAAAGCCGCCGTCACCGTGAATGACCACCGTTTTCTTCTGCGTGGCGATGGCTGCCCCCACACTCATAGGAAAACCAGGTCCAATTGCGCCGGAGGTGGGATTGATTGATGTGCGCGGCTCATAGATGGGGAACTGCTGATTTCCCCAGTTGTATGCCGAGATGGTCTGGTCTCGTACAAACACCCCTTCCCGCGGCAGCTTTGCCCGAATGGCATCCATCACCTGAGGCCAATCGCTGCCAAGGCGGTCGCGCATGGCTTTACGCACACCATCACGCGCTTCCCAGATGACCTCGTTAAACTGCCCATCGTTGGGTGCAAACTCACCCATACTTGCATTGATAGCGGTCAGCGCTACTTTGGCATCCGCCTGCACCGGTACATGCGCCGTATGCGTACGGCCGATCATGTTCCCGTCGATGTCAATCTGCAAAAGCTTGCCGGGTGGTGTCTGCGCTTGAAACTGGCCATCAACGCCGACCGCAAACTTCGTACCCACCGCGATGGTGAGATCCGCTTCCTGAATCGCATTGTAAATACCGGCGCTGTTGTAATAGTTGCCGACGCACAGCGCATCGTCTTCCGGCAAGGTGCCTCTGCCATCCACCGTGGTCAGGACGGGGCAGTCGAGCGCTCGCGCGAGTGCCTGCAGTTCTTCGCTCGCTCCAGCAGCAATCACCCCACCACCGGCAACAATGATCCTGCGGCTGCTTTCCGCAATCGCCGTTAACGCGTTGTCTATCTGTCTATCGTCGGCCTCAAACAGCGGTCCCTGCGGAATTTTCACTTCGAACTTGTCGGTATCCGCGTACTGAATATCGATAGGGATCTCCAGTGCACCCGGCGCACCCCGCCCCGTAAACATATCCCCTACAACCGCGTTAAACGCCGTACCCAGTTGAGATATATGTCGCGGGCTTTCAACCCGGCGGCAGACGGACGCGAGCATCGGCACCTGATTTTCAGCTTCATGCACGTACGAACGGCCTTTGCCATAGAACAGTGTTTCCGCCTGTCCCGTGATCACGAGCACCCGCGATGAGCCGTACTCGGCTTCGTAGAGACCGGTTACCGTGTTTGAGGTGCCGGGACCCGTTGAAGCGATCATTACCCCCAGCCTACCCGTTGCACGCGCATAGCCATCTGCGGCATGTGTGCCTGCCTGTTCATGGCGTACATCTATGATCTGGGTTTTTCCCAGGCGATTGATCGCATCCATAATCGGCATGTTGTGAATGCTCACAATGCCAAACACGTGCTCAACACCCAGTTGTGCCAGCCCGTCGGCGATCAGGTCTGCGCCCGTATAACTCATGCAGCTACCTCTAGTTCCTGTATATCAATGTTGTAAAGCGCGGCCGTGTTTTCACACAGGATCGCACGCGTTTGTTCATCCGTCAGATTTTGCGTGTGCTCATCCAGCATCTGTTGCGACCACGGCCACGTGGAATCGCTGTGCGGAAAGTCGTTTGCCCACAGGAGCCTGCGCCAGTTCATTTCGTTCGCTGTCTTGAACGCAACCCAGTCGTCCTGAAAGGTTGTGTAGATATGCTCGGAAAAATATTCTGAGGGCAACCGGGAGAGTGTTGTACCCGGTGCCAGCCAGTTGCGGTGGCGCTTGTAAGCGTGGTCCATGCGATACAGGTAGTGCGGCACCCAGCCTGCATCCGCCTCTACGCAGACAACTTTCAGCTCTGGATAGCGTTCAAACACCCCGCCGAAAATCAGGGTGCCCATAATGTCCTGGTTGCCTCGAATGATGCTCAAGAAGGTATTGATACGCGGTCCGCGCGTCGGTCCGGTTTTTGCCGTGAGGATATGGAACGAGAGCGGCAGCCCGAGTTCGATCGCCGCCTCCCATACCGGGTTGTAGATTTCTGAATCGTAGTCTTCTTCCTGCGGCGTGCCTGGCATCATCACACCACGCAGGCCCATGTCCTTGATCGCACGCAGGTCGTGTACGCCTTCTTCCGGGGTGCGCATCGCGGTCTGGCCGCAACCCAGCAGTCGGGTCGGATTCTCGCTGCAATACTCGGTAATCCAGCGGTTGTAGGCATCAAAACACGCCTTCTTGTAATCGAAGTCGTTGTGATTGCAGATCATCATACCCACCGTCGGGTAGATCACCTCCGCCGCAACGCCATCGCGATCCTGGTCCGCCATTCTGGCCTTGGGGTCCCAGCCGCTGCGGTGGAGATCCTCAAATTTTACGCCCGTCTCACTGAGCTCTTCTGGATCTTTGCCCGCTGCAGCGACCAGGCCCATGGCTATGGGTCGGTTCATGCCTTCAACGACGAAGACATCCCCTTTTTCCTCTGTGTGAACAACATGGGGTGCCGTGTCGCGGTACTTTGGATCGATATATCTGGTGTAAGTCTCCGGATGTTCGGTGATATGAGAATCAGCCGAAATGACAGGAAAGTCTCTCACTTGTCTTCCTCCCTCAATTTTCCCCTCCACCCGACTATCAACGCGGCTGCAAAGGCTGTCAAGCATGGGGGCGGGCTGGGCTTGAACGAGGCAGGTTTGACGCAAGGTCACCGGGTGTATGAATATCGTTGCGGAGGACAGAGAACAAACGGAGCACACAGATGGCCTTACCCCGCGAGATTGCACTGGACGATGACCAGCAGGAAGACATGCTGCTCGCCGACTGGAACCTGCGCATTGCTACCGTGGATGCCAGGGGCAAAATCAATTTGACCCCCATGTGGTTCGGCTGGGCTGACAACAAGATTTTTATCGCTGCGCGTGGGCAGAAGGTTGTTAACTTGCGGCGCAATCCCAACTGCACGGTATTGATAGACCGCAATGAAAAATTCCCAGAGCTTCAAGCCATCATGATGCAGGGCACCGCGCGCATTCTGGAAAACGCCGATGAGGAAGCCGCGGAGAGCGGTCTTAAAGAAGCACAAGCGCAGATGGGTAGGAAATATAACGGCGGCCATGGCCAACCGCCTGCCGATGACCCGGCGCCCATGGCGTCAACCGCACGCGGTAAAAACCGTCGGTGGATAGTCTTCACCCCGGACAACACCGTCACCTGGGATAACTTCAAATTGGACAGACTTTAGCTGTTCGCTAGCTGTTTAAAGCACGCCAGACCGATTCTGACGTAATGGGCATGTCTATGTGATCTGTACCCAGGGCATCCAGCACCGCGTTCACCACCGCCGAAGGTGCCCCGCAAGCGCCGCCCTCACCAATGCCTTTAACACCCAGTTCGTTGTGCGGATCTGGCACCTCATTAAAGTGCACATCAAAATCCGGTGCATGTTCCGCCCGCGGGACGCAGTAGTCCATCATGGAACCAGACAACAATTGGCCCGCGTCGTCGTACACCGCAAGTTCAAGGAGCGCCTGCCCGACACCCATCATGGCACCCCCGTGCACCTGTCCGCGCGCCAGCAGCGGGTTTAGTACCCGCCCACAGTCATCCATGGTCGTGTACTTCACCAACTCAACCGCACCGGTTTCAGGATCAACTTCAACTTCCGCGACGTGTACACCGTTGGGAAAGGTAAACCCGCCGCCGCGGTTGTAGCGGTGCGTCAGAACCAAGCCTTTTCCACCAAACTGAGTTTCCTCCGCAGCCTGTGCCACTTGAGCGAGCGTCACGGACGTGTCTGCCCCCGCGTCGCTGAATTTCCCGTCGGCGTAGGTCACCGTTTCTTTGGCTACCTGCAGCAGATCCGCCGCTACATCTTTCGCTTCTTCAACGAGCGCTACCGCCGCCTGTTTTACGGCAATGCCACCCATCTGGGATGAACGCGACCCGCCCGTGCCGCCGCCAAACTTCACCTGGTCTGTGTCGCCCTGGATGATGTTGATGACGTCAAAGTCCACCCCCAGCGTCTCGCTGAGTATTTGTGAATAAGTGGTCCTGTGTCCCTGGCCGTGGGAAAAGGTCCCCACCACCACATCCACCTGACCATCCGGCCGGAAACGTATACTGGCCTCTTCTTCCGGGCCGCCACCGCTGGATTCGATGTAGTAACCAAGCCCCCGGCCCCGCAGTTTGCCGAATTGTTTGCTCTCCTCCTGACGAACGCTGAACGTATCCCATGCCGCTGCCGCAAGACCTTTGTCCAACGTTTCTGAAAACCGGCCTGCGGTCAGATCAATTCCGGAAGGCATGGTATAGGGCATCTCATCAGGCGCGATAAAGTTCAGATGTCTGAGTTCTACTGCACTGACGTTAATCTCCCGGGCTGCTTTTTCAAACAGCCGCTCCATCACATAACAAGCCTCCGGACGACCCGCACCCCGGTAAGCCGCCACAGGCATGGTATTGGTGAATACCGGACGCACTAAATGGTGGAGGTGCGGCACTCTATACACGGTACCCACCACCCGACCGCCTGCCATGGTAGGAACAAGTGGTCCGACGGCACTGCAGTACGCACCCAGATTGGCGATCGTTTCTATGCGCACGGCTTGCACTCGTCCAGACGCATCAAAACCTCCGGTCACTCGAGTCAGATTATCGCGACCGTGGGAATCGGCCAGAAACATCTCCGAGCGCGACCCCGAAAACTTGACCGGGCGTCCCGTGTCGCGTGCCGCCACAAGACACAACACAGCCTCAGGATGCACTTCACCGCGCACACCGAATCCGCCGCCCGTATCCAAAGAGACAACGCGAACTTCTTCTGCATCGCCAAAAACTGCTTTCTCAAGGACACCCTTTTGTGCAAACGGACCCTGACTCGGATTGTAGAGCGTGAAATGCCCGTCCGCGTATACGCCCAGGCTTGCCCTTGGTTCCAGCGGCCCCGGCACCACCCGATTGTTGACCAACTCCAGCTGCACTATATGGGCACATGAGCGCAGAGACTCATCCACCGCAGAGGCATCACCCACTTCGTAGTGCACACAAAGATTGGAATCGTGAGTTGAGTGAATTACCGCTGTGTCGGGGTCCAATGCCATACCCGGATCAGTATTGGCGGGCAGATCCGACACCTCAAGTTCTATCAGTTCCTGCGCCGCTTCCGCGGCTTCGACACTGTCAGCCACAACCGCGGCCACAGCCTGGCCCACAAACGTCACTCGTTCTTCAGCCAGAACAGGCCGTCGAGGCATAAACGCAGGATTTCCCACCGCATCCTTTACCACGGCGCGACACGGGAGAGCGCCTATACGCTCCAGGTCTTGAGCGGTGTACACAGCGACAACACCGGGCGCTGCCCGCGCTTCATCCAGATTTATGCGGTCGATCGTGCCGTGCGCGTAGGGTGAGCGAAAAACTTTGAGATAGAGTTGGTCTTCGAGCGTGAGGTCGTCAGTGAACTCACCACCACCTGTGACCAGGCGCGGGTCTTCCTTGCGCGGAACGCTCTGGCCGATACCAAATTTCACTGAGCGTTAACTCTCGCCCACCACCTTGTTGGAAAGTGTACCGATGGGTTTGACTTCGATTTCAATAAGATCACCATCATCCATGAACACCGGCGGCGTCCTGGCAGCACCCACGCCCCCAGGGGTACCTGTAACGATGACATCACCGGGCTCCAACTCAATGAACGTTGAGCAGTACTCGATGAGCTCTTCGAAGCCATGGACCAATAGCTCGGCCTTGGCGTTCTGCATGACTTCTCCGTTGAGACGGGTCGTAATTTCCATCTGGCTCAGATCGCCAATCTCGTCCAGGGTCATCATCCACGGTCCGAAACCGCCCGTTGCGGTAAAGTTCTTACCTGGCGTGAATTGACTTGTCTGACGCTGATACTCGCGAACGCTGCCATCATTGTAGATGCCAAAGCCCACGACATGACTCATCGCATCAGCCTGGCTGATACGCCGGCCACCCCGGCCGATAATCATGGCAATTTCACCTTCAAAATCCAGCGTGTTGGATTCCTTAGGTCGAATCATCGGTTGCGCATGCGCAACCTGTGCCGCAGCAAAGCGCACAAAAATGGTGGGGTAGCCTTCACCGCCGCGACCGGTTTCTTCCTGGTGCGCCTTATAGTTCAGGCCAACACACAGGATTTTACTGGGCCGTGTGATCGTAGGCAGATAGGTAATGCCCTCAAGTGGCGCATCCGCTGCATCGCCGCACTGCCCTGCAATCCCATCCAACGCATCGGCTTCAATTGCCGCCATAAGATCAGCGTACTCGGTACGAGCGCCAGCATCGACAACCCCGTTGCCGTCAGACGTGACATAACCAAAGGTCGCGACATCGTCGCGCAGATAAGACAACCAGCGCATCTTTCCCCCAATTCTCCGATAATTTGTTAGTCAAACATGATCACGCTGCGGGCGACTTCTCCCGTTTCCAGCGCGGCCATTCCTTCATTGATATCTTCAAGTTTGATGCGGTTCGAAACGAGATCATCCAGGTGCAGACGCCCTTGCAGATAGAAGTCTACAAACCTCGGCATGTCCACACGGAAACGGTTTGAGCCCATCATTGAGCCCTGAATCTTTTTCTCGGATAAGAAATCCGGACCGTGCAGAGCGACCATCTCCCCGGGAGGGATCATGCCGATGACAGTTGCGGTACCGCCCGCGCGCAGCATGCGGAATGCCTGCTCCGCCGTCGCCTTCAGGCCGATGGCTTCAAACGAATAATGTACCCCGCCCCCAGTCAGTTCACGCACGTTTTCAACCGCATCTCCGTCGCCGCCGTTCACCACATCCGTTGCACCAAATTTGCGGGCAAGCTCCAGCTTGGAGTCCACCATGTCGATGGCGATGATGCGTGAAGCACCTGCGATCGCGGCACCGTTGATACAAGAGAGACCGATGCCACCACACCCAATGACGGCGACGGTTGCACCCGGCTCCACCGCGGCTGTATGAATGACAGAACCTACACCTGTCGTCACGCCACACCCGATGAGGGCCGCACGGTCCATAGGCATGTCATCGCGAATTTTGACGACCGCGTGTTCGTGCACCAGCATTTGTTCGGCAAACGAGCCGAGTTGGGCGAACTGGGTCAGCGGCGCATCAGCATGGGAAAGCCGCGGTTCTTCATCCGGTCCGCGATTCACCTCAGGTTCTGAGCAGAGCGACAGGTGTCCCGTGACGCACTGTTCGCAGTGACCACAGAAGACGGAGAGGCATGTGATGACGTGATCACCAGGTTTCACGTAACGTACGTCACTGCCAACCGCTTCGACCACCCCAGCGCTCTCATGACCGAGCACCATGGGTACCTGCCCCGGGTAGGTGCCGTTAAAAAAGTGCATATCGCTGTGGCAGATACCGGCAGCAGAGGTACGGACTAACACCTCGCGCGGACCTGGTTTGGAAATAGAAATCTCCTCGATTTCCATAGGCACATTTACTTCACGAAATACCGCAGCTTTCATCCAATTTCCCCCTCTGATGATTCGTCTAGCAGGAGTCAGACACTACCACATTTTTCAGCGAAGACTACCAGCGACTATATCCTCAGCAGTGCGGATGGCAGCTTTCAGTCCGGTGGCGTCAGCAATCCCCTGACCCGCGATATCAAAGGCCGTGCCATGATCGACGGACGTACGCACAAACGGAATGCCGAGCGTGGCGGTCGTCGATTCGTGGAAATTGTGCACCTTGATCGCGATGTGGCCCTGGTCGTGATACAGCGCCAGCACGACGTCAAACTCGCCGTCGATGGCACGGTTAAATACGGAATCTGCAGGGATTGCACCCTCGACATTAATCCCTTGTGCACGCGCCGCCGCAACTGCAGGGGCAATCTCCTCTATCTCTTCACGACCCAGGAGACCGCTTTCCCCACCGTGCGGGTTGAGGGCCGCAACGGCGATTCGCGGTTGCTCAATGCCCCACGTCGCCAGCGTCTCATGTACCAGGTTGAGCTTCTCCAGCACCGTGGCCCGGGTGACATAACGAGCAGCATCTATCAACGACTTGTGGGTCGAAAGGTGCGCAACTTTCAGACCTGGCGTCATCAACATCGTCGCGGTCCACTCAGCCCCAGACAGTCGCGCGAGGATTTCCTGATGACCCAGATCATCCACGTAACCAGCAGCGTGTATGGCAGCCTTGTTAAGCGGACAGGTCACCATAGCGCTCACTTCACCGGCAAGACAGGCTTGTGCCGCCCATTCCACCGCCCGAACAGCGATCGCCCCGCAGGCAGCCTGCACCTCACCGAACACAAAATCGGCTGGTTCTTCAGTATCCGTTGCGAGCAGGCTGATGGGTGCGGTGGCTTGAGCAACGGTGGTTATGACAGGCAACTCGTGCAACTTGAGCCCCGCGGCCTCGGCGCCCCGTTGCAGACTCCAGGGTGCTCCCACCAGCACCCACGGGGTCTGAGGTTCAACTTCCTGGATGACCTTCGCGGCGACTTCCGGCCCGATCCCTGCCGGATCTCCCAGCGTGATTGCAATTGGCTGCATAGCGACTCTAAAACTATTTCGCCAGCATTATCCTGGGCCGAAGTGCTTTTGCCTAGCGCTCAACGAGCGCTGTCAGCCTGTTGAAAAACAGGCTGATAGCTTCTTTGTTAAAATCATTTTTCAACAGACTCCTACTGTTGTCCTAAAAGCTCCCCCAGCTTATCAACCGCTTGCGACCAGCCGCCCGCACCACCTGAATCCGCTGGGACACCGATATGGGTCAATTTCATGAGCGTTTTGCCGCCTTGTTCGCTCAGCTCCACCACCACTTCGGTGACCTCAGGATGCCCGGCGGGCATCCCCATGCTTTCCGGTGACAAAATGTTGCCCTCCTCATCGGACATACTTTCTGTGTAAACCAGGCGGCGGGGTCGATCAACCTCCTTGAACTCACCAACGAACCACATCGACATCTCACGATCCGGCGCCTCCATGCGCATGGACACCCTTCTTTTGCCGCCTTCAACGACATCCATCTCAGCGACAGGGACCTGCATACCGTTCGGGCCATACCAGGACTTATACGCCTCTGGATCTGTCCACATTGTCCAAACACTTTCGATAGGCGCATCAAACGTCCTCTCGATTCGTACCCAATCAATGTCTGTCACTTCTCTGTCTCCGACAATTCACTTAAATACTCTGCCATCCGATCGAAACGCGCTTCCCAGATCGGTCGATACTGTTCCGTCCACGAAGCGATCTCCTTCAGCGGTAATGGATTTAACTCACACGGTCGAAACTGAGCATCCTGTCCCTGCGTGATGAGACCAGCACGCTCCAACACTCTGACGTGTTTGGAAATCGCAGGGAGGCTCATCTCGAACGGCGCAGCAAGCTCCTTGACCGTGGCACTCCCCCCCGCGAGACGTGCGAGCATCTCCCGGCGCACGGGATGCGCGAGCGCGGCAAAGGTTAGATCTAGTTCAGTGGGACCTGTCATTTGCCAATAATAAACATATTGGTTAATTAACTCCATGGTTAATTAGAAATCAAGCACTCGAATTCTGTTAGCCTCGACATCATGAATATGCTTTGGTAACGAAACATCACACTCAATATCACAATCCTAACGCCAAACAGAATTTACCAATGCGCGGACTATCAACTAACCCTACGAGGTACTCCGATAGAGCACCGCGCGCAAAAGGTTTTCGCGGAAATCGGGACAGATTGGATTGCGACTGCGTGTTTTACAGGGATAAATATTTCTGCCTGGATGGCAAGCCAAACAGGAGGGGCTCGTCCTCCTAGAAAATTTAATGAATATGTAAGTTCCCTCAGTAGTGTAGGGAGTTATCTAGAAGAACGATTCGGTCGAAACCACAGTCAAATGCTCTCAATTACCGTTGGCGCACTTACAAAATCAGGTACAGAACAAATTCTCATTTCAAATTGCCAATCAATCGATGGGCGGCATAGGCGTCAGTCTACGGAGTTTGTCGAGGAAAGCTCGATAGTTTCCGACCCACAAGTAATCGTTCGCGGAAGAACCCGCCACTTTACGAAAGCTATGAAGAAGTACCTAGTTGATGTAGCGACAACAGAACAAAATCCCGAAGTAGTATACGGTGCAATGTCAGGCTTAAACGCGATGATTGCCAACCAAGAAGCGACGGTTTGTCGAGCGTGCTACGCATCTCATGTAGAAACTGGCTTGCGCGGCCGAGGTCTCGCATGTAATGCCGAAAACGAGATGCTCCCTGGTATCGAACAGTTTGGGATCGGCACAAATCTTCGGAAACAAATTACCGGTGGTGGGCGACTTATTGGTCTTGAGATTTTCAGGTTCCCAGTAAGCGAAGAGGACTATCAATCTCAACTCCTTATGCGTCCAACCGACCAAAATCTACATTCCGGCTACGGATATCTCTTGCTGCGCGCAGGCCGGTTTGCTGAGGCTGAAAAATGCTTCAGAACCGCTCTTGAACTCGAGCCTAATTTCACAGATGCAAAAACGGGACTCGCGCTAGCCCTCTGTTCTACAAGCAATGAACATCGTGAAGTTGAGGACCTATTCCTAGAGGCATTAGCGGACCAACCATTTGATACCAATGCCACTGCCAGCTATGCACGCTACTTAATTGATCGGAAAGGCGATATTAAACAGGCAGAGGATCTTGTCGAGAGAGCCATTGCGCACACGGGCGAGTCAACGGACAGGCATCTCCATTTCGCGCGGGCTGACGTTTACTTCGCTAAAAAGGACTTCAGGGCAGCTTTAGAACAATACCAACATGCTCTTTCCTTAGGAATTGATACACCCGACATCTACGCTCGTTTAGCCCAGGCTATGCATTTAGTCGGCGCAAACACTAACGATGAAGTAATCGGGGCTTACCGGACCGCAATCGGCAAAGGGATTAGAGAAAAGGCGGAAGCGAGCATGCGCCTCAATTTGGCACAAGTCCTATTTCAGGAGCAGCGCACCAGTGAGGCGTTGAAGGAACTACGCACGGCAGAGCAGTTGGGAATCGACAAACATGCCCAGTTAGAAGCGGGCTTCTATCGAATCTGTCACGGTATCGAGAGCGCGAACGACGTCTTCAACACTATAAGGTCTCTGGTACACCAAGGCGCAAGACTTGACTGGGATATGACTCGAAATATTGAATCCGCCATCGAAAAAGGTGTTTCAAAAGAACAAGCTCGTTTGCTCGCAATGCTGGCTAACGCGATGGAGTCGGGAAACATCAGACCTATCGATAACATTAGGAAACAGTGGTTGGCTACCAACTGATGCGCGCCTCATCAGCGTTGACTTTTCACGGACCTAACTTAGATAAGCTAACAATCGTTCGGGCCATAGTGTATCCTGAACACTGTTTTTATATACAGTATTCGGGCCATGCAAGCTATTGGTCAACTAGAGGCATGTTTTCAACTCTACGCAGTCTGTGACCCCTGCCAGCGGGTACGGCGTGTCGATCTGGCTGCATTAATTGAAAGCGAAGGGCGCGACTATCCACTGGACCGCGTGCGTATGCGTCTGTTCTGCCGCGCGTGCCAGACGCGCAGCGAGGCCCTTCGTATCGTCTACGTCGGTAAGGAAGGCAAAGCTTCGGGGTTCCGCTACACCCGCTAAGAACGCCGAGTGCAGACGCTCGAGATTAAAGCATCTCGGTGGAATCGAGCGTCAGGCCAAAACCGCCTACACCCTTGTATTCCACTTCACGACCGGCAATCAGCTTGATGTGAGACAGCCCCAGATCACGCAACATCTGCGCACCCACGCCCACCTCTAGCCACTGACTGCGGCGTTCTTCTTCTTTGCTCTGTTCCTGCAAGGTTTCGTGCGGCACGCCCACAAAGCCGGTGCGCAGATAAATCAACACACCACCGCCGAGCCCTTCGATTCTGGAAAGCGCTGCATTCAACAGATTTTCGGGATGCTCGTCCGTCTGTGGACCAAGTACGTCGTCGACCAGTTTTTCACGATGAATGCGCACGGGAACGGCGTCCATACTGGAGATATCCCCGAACACCAGTGCCAGATGTTCCGCATCTTCAAACTTGGTGCTGTACGCATACGCTTTGGCCGGACCGATACGGGTCTGCACGTTAAACTCAGACATGCGTTCGACCAACTGCTCTCGCACCTGCCGATAGGCGATCAGGTCCGCAATGGTCACTATCTTGAGGTTGTGCTCTTTCGAAAACTCGATCAGCTGCGGCAGTCTCTGGACGGTGCCATCATCGTTCACCAGCTCTGCAAGCAGCGAAACCGGCGGCAGATCAGCCAGGATGGAAAGATCGACCCCTGCTTCGGTATGCCCCGAACGCACCAGCGTGCCACCCTGTCGCGCCACCAGCGGAAAAATGTGTCCAGGTCGAACAAAGTCCTGCGCTCCGACGTTGCTGTTGGTAAGCGCCTGCACGGTTGTCGCGCGCTCTTCAGCCGATATACCCGTCGTAAGGCCATGTTTGTAATCGATGGACACGGTAAACGCTGTACTCATCGGTGCGTCATTGCGCGCCACCATCGGGTCCAGATGCAATTGTGCAGCATGGTCCTCGAGCATCGGTGTACAGAGGATGCCGCTGGTGTGACGAATCATGAACGCGACGGCTTCCGGGGTAGCCTTGCTCGCAGCCATAATCAGATCACCTTCGTTCTCACGATCATCATCGTCTACGACCACAACCATCTCTCCGGCTTTGATAGCTTCGAGGGCGGTTTCGATGGTGTCGAATTCAAAGGTTGTTTCAGACATTGCTTTCTTCGGCTATTTCTATTTTTTTCGGCGGCGCAGGGTAACACACCGTCCTGATTTAAGGGCGAGAAATCCACTCAAGCTGCTTATGAATGAACCTTATGAATGAAGCGGAGGAATGAAACGCAGCGAACCATGCGGATTCGGCATCTTCCGAGGCAGTTGGGTTGGGTAAAAAAGAGGCCTACGACGTATACTCGCCGCAGGCCTGGAATCAAAATCGATTCAAAGGGATAAACATGACTGTATCCACCCGGTGACGAATGCATACAGTCCTGATCTCTGTCGCCACACAACAAAAAAAAGTTTTAGGGGAGACTTATGACACGACTGGCTGGAAAAACCGCGCTCATCACCGGCGCCGCAAGAGGACTTGGCAAACGCATCGCTGAACGCTTCGTTGAAGCCGGTGCGGATGTCATCATCAACGATCTTAATCTGGCACCTGCCGAAGCTACCGCAAAGGAACTGGGCGGCCACGCGGTAGCAGCAGACGTCAGCGACTCCGCCTCAGTGAATGAAATGATGGCCGCAGCGCATGCTGTACACGGTCGCATCGACATACTGGTCAACAACGCGGGTATCAGCGGTCTGGAAGGTGACAATGACGCCCAGCAGCGCATCATCGATATGGTTAAAAAGGCGGAGTTGCAGGCACAGGGAGAACCGACAGAACCCAGTACCGGAACCATCGATACCACCGACGACGAGTGGCATCGGATGATCAATATCCACATGGGCGGCACCTTTTTCTGCTGTCGCGCCGCGCTGCCATTCATGTACGCCCAGGGCGGCGGAAACATCATCAATATGGGCAGCATCATGGGTACCTTCGGCCGTTCAGGCCCCACGCCCTATTGTGCAGCCAAGGCAGGCATCCTTGGCTTTACCCGCTCTCTAGCCCACGAGGTGGTGGACCAGAACATTCGCGTCAACGCGATCGCGCCCGGATGGATACACACCGACATGACAGACCCGTTAGAGCCCATGCACCCGATGCTGAAAGCAGCGACGCCCATGCAGCGCCTTGGCGAACCAGATGATATCGCCTGGGCAGCAGTGTATCTGGCCAGCGAAGAAGCGAAGTTCATGACAGGACAGACACTCTCGCCGAACGGTGGCTGGTACATGTCGCAGTAAGGCGGTACCCGCAGACCTGAGGAGGCATCAGATGTACAGCCGGGCGGTACTGCTGCGAGGCATCAATGTGGGGGGCCACAACAAAATCACCATGGCAGACCTGGTCAGGGCATTGGAAGAAGTCGGCGCCAGCAATATCCGCACCTACATCCAAAGTGGCAACGTGGTCCTGCAACACGCAACCAAAGATCCAAGCGCCCTGGCCGAGCTTATTCGGACGGGCGTGCGGACGGCCACGGGTATAGAAGCGGGTGTGCTCGTCCTGACGCCTGAAGAATTGACTACCTGTATTGCCAGAAACCCGTTTCCGCACGCTGCGGAGGAACCCAAAAGCCTGCATACCTTTTTCCTTGCCGCACCATCACAAATAAATGCCGTTACACCGCTGCTAAGTGATGACGAGTCCTGCCAGTTACACGACAAGTGTCTGTACCTGCACGCGCCGAAGGGTATCGGTAAGTCAAAATTTGCGCGCGGCGCCGAAAAAGCGCTGGGGGTTGAGGTCACCGCGCGCAACTGGCGCACCGTCCTTCGGTTGGAAACCATGCTTCAGGAGATGTCGGAGAGCTAGTGCCCTGTCAGTCAAAAGTGACGGCAAGGGTTGGATCGTCGTGGTGCGCCCAGGCTTGCTGGATATCAAGCTCTATCGTCCTTGGCGTTGATAGCGGCGGGACATCCCCGCGAGCGAGGAAACGGGCATCCAGAGTTTCCAGCCCCGGCTCCGGTTCTGCGGTGTCGACGGCTTCGCAGAGAAACAATACCTTATAGAAATCTCGTACATCCGCTCGGTAGGCATGTTTCGCTTTATGCCGCAGCGCGAAGACGCGTTTCGCCTCAACAACGAGACCGGCTTCTTCCTGGATTTCCTTCACAACATTTTCGGCGGCGGACAAGCCCACGTCGGCATAGCCTCCGGGCAAGGTCCAACACCGATCGGCGCGCTCCTGCACCAGGAGAATGGCATCATCACGAATCACCGCGCCCCTCACATCCACCTTCGGTGTGGCATACCCCTTACCAAAGTCACCGAAAAGCTCCGCGATTTCCGCGACTGGGTTCTGCGTCAGATGGGCAAGCATCGCATCCGCGATGGCGGCCATCTCTTCGTAGCGCTCTCGATCAAAATCCCCGGCACCAAAATGTAAGCCGGTGGACGCAATGGCATGCATGCGTTTAACCCAGGCTAGCCACTGCTCTTCCACGTGTTATGCGGTTTTTTTCTTCTTTCTACGCTTCTCAGCCTTGAGCAGGTCTTTCAGGTGCATCAGCTGTTCTTTGGAAATACTCTGGAAGCCTGGGATTGCGCAGCGCATGCCGGGCTCAAGACCGCCAAACCCGTTGTGGTGCATGGAGCGCAGCGAATCCAATCGGCAGATTTTATTTTCCCTGCCTTCGTGCATAACAGGACGCCCGCGCCGCATACCCGGGCAGCGCCGTTGAAACTGCACGAGGAAAAATTCGTCACGCCGCATCTGTATCGCCACGTGCTTGTCATCGAGTACTTCGATGTTGCGAATGCGCGCTGATTGGAGGCAACGGGTATCCTCTACATAGTCGTCAGCCTGTGGATCACGGCTTAAGATCGCATCCACGGCAGCCTGCCGTTCGGCTTCCCGCTGCGCTTTTTCAGCCGCGCGTTGTTCCTTTTCAACCTGTTTACGCGCCTTACGCTCCTCACGCGTCTCAGCGGCCACGCCGCTCCCTACAAACAGGCTTGCCATCACCAGCGACAGCCCACCGTATTTTATAAACCGATTCATTTGCGCAGTTCCTGGACTTAGCTTTGCTGAGGGCCGTCTTGTTTCAAGAGCTCGGCCTGCTCGACGGAGATCGACTCAAAGTCGCCGAAATTACAGCTGGTTCGAAAACCGGAAGGAATACCGCGTTGGGTCAGGCTAAAGGTATCGTTACGGCATATGCTGCTGCCACGGACATCCAGCGAAACGTACATATCGCGATTGGCCCCCGTGCAGCGGGTTGGCAGGCGACTGAGCCAGTAGCGCTCGTGACTGCCGCGTACAACCACCATTTGATCGCCCACCACGTCGAGAGACTTGATCTGCCTGACGCGCAGACAGTTGACGGTTTCGATTTCCATGGGGGAAATTTCTTTCAGAACGTCGCTTTCACCAGCTTCGGTGGCGGCACTGGTAGCGTCCGCGTAACTTGATGCACCAAAGCCCAACGCTGCGCAGGTCACTAAACCGACCAGTATTTTCCCTGGGGATATAACACGCTTTAACTTCATATCAACCTCCTCCTGACACTGTTCGACCCTTGAAGTGTCCGCCGGTTCCCGCGATTTGTACAGAGGCTTTTGTCTGACCTTTTCTGAAGAAGGCGCGGCTAATGGTCGCGGCTATTGGTGTTGGTCAATCAGAATGGAGTTGCCATCCGGGTCGGTGACCATAAAGCTGGCGGGGCCTGACTCGGTTTCGATCAGGCTGGATACCTCAATGCCCGCAGCCACCATGTCTTTTTGCAGCTCGCGTATATCGGTAAACGTGTCCAGTTTTTCACCCGCCTGACCGCTACCGGGATTGAAGGTCATGATGTTGCGCTCGAACATCCCTTGAAAGAGACCCAGCTGCTGGTCGCCATTTTTCAGCATCAACCACCCCTGCTGAGCGTCACCGCCAAAAACGACAAATCCCAGTTTTTCGTAAAACGCTAGAGAAGAATCGATATCTTTAACCGCAAGACTCAGAGAAAACTTGCCGAGCTGACTCATCGTGCGATGTCCTCATTCAACCCTTCCCCTTGCCGGGATTGGAGCGTCCAGATAACCAACCCGCACACAACACCAACAATGTTGCTGCCACCAGCGGCCACGTCAAACCAGAATGGGCTCATACCACGCAGATGGATTAAGGTGGTTTCGATCGCCAGCCAGACCAGCAGCGGTAGCGCGGCGAGCACGGGACGCATTGGTGCTATCCAACCAACCACGTAACCGGCGAGTACACAGGCCAGCGCGGTCAGTCCGCCACCAATCGATATCGCCACCCAGGAAGAGTCATGTGTGACCCGCCCGAAAAGCGCGTCCTGGAACAACAGCGCGCCGATAACTATCACAACGTAACCCGCAATGGGTGCCGAGATTATCCTGCCAATTTTTTTAATCGCCATTAGTTGCTCTCAAAAATAGAACAGTGTTTTAATTTAAATCCATGAAATCTCTTTTACAACCATCAAAACAGGCACGCAGTCGCGCAACCCATCTGCGCATCCTTGCAGCGACCGAACGCCTCTTGATCAACGAAGACTTCGAAGCAATATCTATTCGACGCATCGTGGCGGAAGCTAATACGTCTATCGGGTCTTTCTACGCAAGGTTCAGAGACAAGGCCGCCCTGTTACCCGTCCTCTATGAGCAATACGAGCGAAACTTGACGCGTCAGGTAACGCGCCTGGAAAAAAAGCTGGCGACCACCGAAGACCTCGACGCAACCACACTGATAACAGCCCAACACTTTGTCACCACCTTTGGACACAACCCCAACCTGAACAGAGCATTGTATGAATATGCGACTCGCGCTCCGGAATCCGAGGAAGCACAGGCGCTATCCGCACGTCGCATGGACCAGTACGAATTTCTCATCCGGAGACTGACTTACTTTGCCGAAGCGAATGGACTCACACATCCCAGACGATCCGCCGAGCTGGGCCTCTACTTCGTTACAGTTGTTACCAGGAATCGTTTGTTTTACCCGCTCGCACCACAAACACGCAGTATCAAGCTGAGCCGCCGCGAACTGGGTGAAGAGCTGGCGCGTATGCTTCGCGCTTATCTAAGCTGAATGCAGATCAGCCCAGATCAGAAAAGAAGGACACACATTCCTGCTCGACTTTCAGGGTAAACAGGTCATCACCGCGCGTTTTGCCCTGGTTGAGCGCATAGATCGGAATGCCACGCTCATGGGCACGACGCACGAAGCGGAAGCTTGAGAACACCATCAATGACGAGCCGATGACCCAAAGCGCGTCCGCAGCATCAACCCACGCATAAGCCTGCTGCACGATGGGTTTAGGCACGCTATCGCCATAAAAGACAACATCGGGCTTCACAACGCCGCCACAACTTTCACAGCTCGGCACCTCTATATCATCGAAGGTGTCTCTTTCGAGGTCGGCATCTCCATCAGGCGCGGCTTGAAAGCTGACATTCGAGACGTGCGGATTTTTCCCTTCTAACCAGGCCTGCCATTTGTTCCGAGCGGTCACTTCATCACAAGCCAGGCAGACAACTCGATCTAGACGGCCGTGTAAATCAATGACCGCCTGTTGCCCTGCCCGTTGGTGCAGCCTGTCTACGTTTTGTGTGATCACGCCGATCAATCGCCCTTCCTGCTCCCATTGCACCAGCGCCTTGTGGGCGCCATTCGGCTCTGCGCGTAAAAACTCGGGGTATCCGCGCTGACTGCGCGCCCAATAACGCTGCCGCGCACTCAAATGCGACACGAAGTCCTGATGTTGGATGGGCTGGGGCCGCTTCCACTGACCCGCAGCGTCCCGATAATCCCCGATGCCGGATGCGGTGCTCACGCCTGCCCCCGTGATGACAACTATTCGTTGGTGGACAGCTAAAGCTTCCGCGAGTGCGTTTTGTTTGATAGGTGATCGGACATTCACACGCGGGAGTGTACAATCGCAGCATGGCAATTCAATGGCATGAATATCCCGCGACAGATGTCTGGGATGAGCTGATCAGCAAGAACGGCAACGCGCGCCCCGGAACGACTTCCTTGAAGTCCGCGTTGGCAAAAATGGACGACACGGAACTGGCGGAGCGTAAACAGGCTGCCGAGCTCGCGATTCGCTCCATGGGTATCACGTTCACGGTCTACTCCGGCGAAGAGAGCGGCACGATCGACCGCGAGTGGCCGTTCGACATCATCCCGCGATTAATCCGCAAGCAGGAGTGGGATGCGATCACAACCGGGCTCAAACAACGCGTGCGCGCCCTGAACCTCTTCATCAACGACATCTACCACGATCAACAGATCCTCAAAGATAACGTTTTGCCGCGGGAGTACGTCGACCGTTCGAAGGACTTTCGACCAGAGTGTGTAGGCATCACGCCGCCTCACGAGGTCTGGTCCCATATCTGCGGTTCAGACCTGATCCGCGACGACGACGGCACCGTTTATGTGCTTGAAGACAACCTGAGAGTGCCTTCCGGTGTCAGCTACATGCTGGAAAACCGCGAGGTCATGAAACGTGTTTTTCCCGAGCTCTTTGAAGACCTGGTCATCCATCCCGTGGATGATTATCCAAATCAGTTGGCACGCTGCCTGCGCTCGCTGAACCCGAACAACAATCAGACACCGCAGCTGGCGGTGCTCACGCCAGGCATTTACAACTCTGCCTATTTTGAACATGCCTACCTGGCCGGAGCCATGGCCGCCGAGCTGGTCGAAGGCAAAGACTTAGTGGTTGGCGAGGACGACTATCTTTATATGCGCACCATCCGTGGATTAGAGCGCATCGATGTCCTGTATCGCCGCATCGATGACACGTTTCTCGATCCGGAGGCTTTTAATCCCGACTCGGTCCTAGGTGTGCCGGGTTTGATGCGTGCCTGGCGAGCCGGGAAGGTGGCGCTGGCAAACGCACCGGGATGCGGCGTGGCGGACGACAAGGTCATCTACACGTATGTACCCGATATCATCCGCTACTACCTGAGCGAAGAACCCATTCTGGCCAACGTCCCCTCCTATCGGTGCGTGGAAAAAGATCATCGCGAATATGTCCTCGACAACCTGGATAAGCTGGTGGTTAAACCGGCCAACGAATCCGGTGGCTACGGCATGTTGATCGGTCCCAAGGCAAGCCGTCGTGAGCGGGCTGAGTTCAAGAAGCTGATTAAAGCCAATCCACGCAACTACATGGCGCAGCCTATGCTGAACCTGTCTACCTCACCTACTTTGATCGGCAACGCCGCCGAACCACGGCATCTGGATCTGCGCCCGTTCATCCTGAGCGGAGCGGGCCAATATGTCACGATGGGTGGGCTTACACGTGTCGCCATGCGCAAAGGTTCTATCGTGGTCAACTCATCCCAGGGTGGCGGCAGCAAAGACACCTGGGTCGTGGAATAGAGCCAATAGAGATATGACCGACCGAACCCTATCCACAACCGCGCAACGCACCTACTGGCTTGGCCGCTATCTTGAGCGCGCCGGTAACACCGCACGGCTGGTCGCCGTCAATTCCAGTCTGCTTATCGATCTTCCGGTCCGTTTACCGCTGGGCTGGCGACCATTGGTGGATCTCCTTGCGCTCGAAGACGAGTACAACGAACTTTACAAACACCTTGGCGCCACCGATGAAAAATCGGTAACACGCTTTCTCTTGAGCGACTCCCGCCATCCAAACTCTGTGATGAGTTCGTTAAGCTTTGCAAAAGAAAACGCAAGAGCTCTACGCGGCACGCTACCTCGGCAAGCGTTCCAACATATAAACGATTGTTTTCTTTACGCCAAGGATGCCTTTGCCGAACCGCTTTCCAGAACGCGACGTAACAACGCGCTGCAACACACCATCGAACGCTTGCACCTTATCGACGGCTTCCTTTCCAGCACCATGCTTCACGGCGCGGCGTGGCAGTTCATCCGCCTGGGTAACTTTATCGAACGCGCAGATATGACCACCCGTATGGTTGAGCTCCCGGTGTCAAACCTGCTGCACGGCGGGCCGGAACTTGAACCGTACTTCGATATCCAGTGGCGCAGCGTTCTAAACAATCTGGACGCACTGCAGGGATATACCGTGAGCGTGCAACAGCCTATCAACCAGGCCGATGTCCTCGAGTTTCTGCTCAAAAACTCGGAACTGCCGCGGTCCCTGTTACGCTCCTTTAACGCTATCCGCAATTGCCTGAAGTCACTGCCTAAAAACACAGAACCCCTCAAGCAGATCGAAGCGATGCGCAGGCAACTGACTCGCGCGCGGGTACGCACCCTCGACGGCGAGCGCCTGCACAAGTTTGTCGATACCCGCCAACGCAACCTCTATACATTGCACAACAAAATCACCAATACTTACTTCCCTGAAATTTAAGTCACAACTCACGTTTACTTGGAGGGGCCCCATGATCCAGCTATACGGCTTGCAGCTCAGTAACTACTACAGCCTGACAAAGGCGTTGCTCATCGAAAAAAATGTCGAATTCGAGGAAGTAAAAGCACCACCCACGCAGGAAGAGGACAATCTCGCACGCTCACCCATGGGGAAAATGCCTTCCATCGGTGTGGATGGAAAGTTTCTTTCGGAAAGTCTTGCCATCGCCGCATATCTGGATCGTTTACAGCCTGAACCCGCCTTACTGCCCGCTGATCCATTCGAAGCGGCGAAAGTTATCGAACTTATCTGCCACATGAAATTGGACGTCGAGTTGGTCGCGCGACGCTGTTTGCCCGAAGCATTCTTCGGTCAAACCGTCAGCGACGAAGTTAAGGAAACCACCAAAGCAGATCTCGCCAAAGGGATGGCGGCCGTTGATCGCATCTTTGTCGGCGCACCCTACGCTGCCGGAGACACCCTGACGCTGGCCGATTTCTATACGTTCTACACCTTCGGTCTCTCCAGCGGCATCGCCAAACAGATTTTCGATCTGGATCTGTTAGCGGATCATCCGCGGATTCAAGGCGTGATGGCCAAAATGGCCGACCATCCGAGCGTCGCGCGGGTAGAACAGGACAAAGCGGGATAAGCCATGAAATTCATATTCGCGATCACCTGTCTGAGTATTGGTCTCAGCTATGCAACAACCGCCCGCGGGGACGAAATTCCGCGCGCCAAGCCCGAGCGGGTAGGCATGTCCAGCGAGCGGCTGGCGCGTATTGCGCCCGCCATGCAGCGTTACATAGATGCCGGACTGACGCCCGGGGTCATCACCGCCATCGTGCGCAAGGGCAAACTTGTGCACTTTGAAGTGCAGGGCGATATGGACGTTGAGGCTGGCAAACCCATGCAGGCTGATGCAATTTTCCGCATCGCGTCGATGACAAAGCCAATCACGTCCGTCGCACTCATGATGCTCTGGGAAGAGGGTCACTTTCAGCTGCGTGACCCTGTCAGCAAGTTTATCCCGGCCTTTGCAGATGTGAAGGTCAGCACCACCGCCGATGCCAGCGGGGCAACAGGCGAGTTGGTCGAGCTTGAGCGTCCCATCCAGATACGCGACATGTTGACCCACACCGCCGGCCTGGCAAACAGCTATATCGGGAACGTAGATGCTTACCGAGCCGCTGTTGCTGGGGCCAAGGACAACGAGGAACTCATCGCAAAACTGGCCACCCTGCCTCTCAACTACCAACCGGGTGCCGAGTGGCAGTATTCAATCGCTACCGATGTTGTGGGACGGCTTGTCGAAGTCATCTCCGGCCAGTCGCTTGATGCGTTCTTCAGAACACGGATCTTCGATCCCCTGGATATGCCGGATACACATTTCTACATGGACGCCGACGTGGCGGATCGACTGACCGCGCAGTACACGCCCGGTGAAGATCAGCGAATTACGCTGCAGGATCCGGGTTCGGAGATGAGTCGCTGGATTACCGGTCCGAAGACGCTCTTTCGCGGTGCGGGTGGTCTTGCCTCCACAGCGCGGGACTACCTGCGATTTCAGCAGATGGTTTTGAACGGGGGTGAACTGGACGGCACTCGACTGCTCGCACCCAGCACCGTCAGTCTGATGCTTGAAAACCACACCGGCGACCTCGATCTATGGCTGACCGGTCCCGGCGTTAGCTTCGGTCTGGGTTACGGCGTGGTCGTGGACCGAGGCGAGGCGGCAACGCCCCTGTCAGAGGGTGCCGGTTACTGGGGCGGCGCGTACTGCACGCTCTCGTGGCTTGACCCGGAACAGGAACTGGTTGCGGTGTTGATGACACAGGTGCGCCCATACCGGCACATCAATATTCGTCAGGACTTTCAGGTGCTGACCTACCAGGCGATAGTGGAATAACCTCGGGTCTGGTGCTGGCCAGACCCACATAGACCGCGACGCTCACCAGGAGGCCTGGAAACACCTCATGCAGGTAGGCATTGAAGCCGGTGAGCAGCCAGGTGATCAGCATCAGCACACCCACCGCCATGGAGGCCAACACGCAGGTCACGTCACCCCGCTTCCAGTGCAGGCCAAGCAGCACCGCAGGCAGAAAACAAACCGCATACAAGCTGCCTGAGAAAATAGTGATCTCCACAATGTCGCCGGGTGGATTCAGCGCAAGCCCGGCAGAAACAACAGCAAACAGAACAACACTCACGCGGGTCCACCGCACGCCGTTGTCCATCGATTTTCTGAACGGTGCGACCATGTTTTTGTGCAACGTGGACGCCGCCACCAGCAACACGCTGTCCATGGAGGACATCGCCGCCGCGAGGATCGCGACGATCAAAAAGTCACCTGCCCATAGCGGAAACACACTCAGATCCGAAACCAGGGTTGGGACGATAAGATCAGTATCGGTCACCCCTTCCATAATGAGGTGGGCATATACACCGACGGGAAACAAACACCCTTGAACAACAAGCAAACCAACGAGCGCCACCCAGATACCAACCCTGGCATCGCGGTCGCTTTTTAAGGCATAAAATCTTGAAAGTTGCCGAGGATCTACCAACAGCTTCAGTGCACCGGATAGCGAAATACCCAGCAACACTGCGAAGGGAATCCCCGCGTTCCAGGTAAAGAGGTGTTCGGTTTCTGGTCGCGCCTTCAACGTGGTGATAGAAGCCACCCCGCCCGCAGCATCGGTGACAAAATAAAAAATAGTGATCGCGCCGAGCACCATCAACACACCCTGCAGCGCATCTGTCCGCACCACCGACACAAAGCCTCCGATGGATGTGTACAGCACCACCACCGCAAGCGTCAGCCCTACAGCTGCGGTATATGAAATCCCTAAAAACTGTTCAAAGAGATGTCCGGCGCCTTTAAAGATCGCAACCAGATAAAGCAGGGAGGCGAATACCACCACCAGCCCGGACCACCACCGTATGGGGTGCCCTTCTCTATCCGTTGCCCCCGCAAACCGGCTGCCGAGATAATCGGGCAGTGTGAGCGCATCAAACTCTGCGGCAAACCTGCGCAGTTGCGGCCCGACAAAGCGCCATGACAGGTAGGTAAAGACAACGAGCGAAGCCGCCATGACAAGCCATGGGAGGCCAAAGTCGTAACCTTTACCCGCGTGACCAATGTAGCTGTTCGTAGAGGCAAAGGTTGCGAAAAACGATAAACCGATGACGACCCCACCCATCCGTCGGTCACCAACATAATAACCGGCAAGCCCACCCGCGCGCTGACGGCCTACGTGCGCATTGTAGAGCAGCACTCCCGTGTATACGGACAACAGCGTCACCGCGAGCCAGTGCTCAGTAATCCATTCGATAGTCAAAGTTGCTTAATTTCCAAGTAAAAATGCGGTCCGAACACGCTTAAGCCTACTTTGCATAACCAGAGGTAGTTTCGGTATGCTCAGCTCAATGCACTTCAAGTGAGTCAATCTCCGTGCGCTACGTTATACAATTTGCCATTCCCGCTCTGATCTTTCTGGCTGTCGTCTATGCAGTCACGCGTCGCCGACGCGCTCCTTCAGAAACACACGATGATACCACCGCGACGTTCCTGACCATTCTGGTGATCGGTGCTGTGGTCGCCGTGGCGACGCTGTTTGTCATACAGGTCAACTGGAACGCTCTTTAACACGCAATTTTTTTGAGCAGGGCGAGGTGCTCGTTACAATAACATTCTGATACGAACGGCACCGCCGCAGTTGGACATGAACCTTAGTATTTCACCGCGTGACAGCGGCTTTGGCGCCGTTGTTCACGGCATTCGCCTCAACAAGACCCTCTCAACAGCAACCGTCGCGGAAATTCGCAAGGCATGGGTGCGATACGGTGTCCTCGTGTTTCCTGATCAGCCCATGGAGCACAGCGAACTAACAAGCTTTGCCTCCCTGTTTGGACCCTTTGGACATGACCCTTTTGTACAGAGTCTCCAGGATTATCCCAACATTCTCGAAGTCCGGCGTGAGCCAGGCGAGCGGGTGTCGCCTTTCGGCCATTCCTGGCACTCGGACTGGTCTTTTCAGGCGAGCCCGCCAAGCGCCACGCTGCTGCATGCCAAAGTAGTACCGCCGGTCGGGGGTAACACCCTGTACGCAGACGGCGCGCGCGCTTATGACAAACTGCCCGTCTCACTGCAACAGGAAATCGGCGCTTTGCAGGCAATCCACAGCGCGCGACGGCCCTATTCCCCAGAGGGATTTGTACGCTCCGGTGGCACGGAGCGCAGCATGCACATCGTTCCCGACAACAACGCCTATCAAACACAGCTACACCCCATCGTGCGAACACATCCTGAAAGCGGGCGGAAGGTACTTTGGATCAATCCTGTTTATACCATCGGCATCCACGGCATCCCGCAACCCGCGAGTGACGCGCTCTTGTCCGAGTTGCTGGATCATGCCCTGAAGCCCGACTTCATCTACGAACACACGTGGGCAGAAAACATGCTCACCATGTGGGACAACCGCACCGTGCAACACTGCGCACAGGGTGGATACGATGGCCACCTCAGGGTTATGCACCGGACCACAATCGCCGGAGATCGCCCCCAATAACAGAGCGACACAGATATGAGGTCGGTCTAATCTTCAGGCACAATGGTGGATTGGCACCGAACCCGCGCAACCCCATCCGGAGACGGATGAGCGGGACTAAAAAATGGGAAGAGGAATGCATAAAAACCTGATCAAGCTGCTGAGCATCCTGTGGTTGGCCACCTCGCCCGCCCTTGCGCAGACAACTGTGTCGCAGACAAATGATTATCTGCCGGACAATCTCGCCAGCCGTGTGCAACAGCTGACCCAAAGCCTGGACACCATCCCCACTTCGGTTGCCAACGCCAAAGCGCGAGCGCGGCTGGCCTGGGAGTGGATCAACGCCTACGCCCTGGCCGGTGGTTATGTGCCCGTCAACGCAACCCAGATCGTGAGTTCGGTGCTGGGCTCTCAACAACCGGGACCTGCGCAACTGTTTGCCCTCGACCAAACCCTGCGAGAACTCGCCTTCATCTTCGAGACCCCGGACGCGCTGGGCTCGCTTGTGTCCGAACTTGGTCCTTACACCGCCGCCAGCTATGGTTCGATAAAACAAACCTACACGGTCGGATCTCAGGCGATACAGACAGGCGGCGCCTTTATCCTCGCTCGTCACTTTATGGCCAATTTCGGTCCGTGGCAGGTCAGCGACCCCGATGCACCGAACTACATTTCCATCGCTTCTTCCAATTCCAGAGTGAGTTTTGTTGCCACCACAACCCCGGTCCGCGGCATGCACGGAGGCTTCAGAGGGTCCCGGGAAACGCTGACTTTCAGGGTAGCAAGCGGCACGTTGAATCCAGGCGATCAGGTCTTTGTTACCTACGGAGATACCACACAGGGCAGTCCCGGCATGCGTATGCCCACCATGTCATCAGATCGAATGCCTTTGCCGATCTATCTGCAGCTGACCCGCTCCGGTCAGATTCTGAGCCTGCCGATACAGCCGATTAAAATCGTCGGCACGTCCATCGCAGGCGTTGCCGGTTTCGCGCCATCGATTGTAAAACCCGGCGTGCCGTTTGAAGTTTCGATTCGCGCCCAAGATCGCTTCTACAACCGAGCCGTGGGCGATGTACCTGACTGGCAGATCCAACTTGATGACGATATCCAGCAAGCCGTAACCGCTACGGGCGCGATTACGATCACAACGATCACCCTCACAGAGCCCGGGGTTTATCACCCCGTCATCACCGACCAAAGCGGTGAAATCTCAGGTGCCATGAACCCGATCCTGGTAACCGCTGAAGCTCGCGACAACATTTACTGGGGAGATACCCACGGCCACAGTGGCTTCGCCGAAGGCATCGGCACCCCAGACCAGTTTATGCGTTGGGCGCGAGACGACGCACGTCTGGACTACGTGACCCATTCGGAACATGACATCTGGATGGACGACCATGAGTGGAAGGTGTTGGCGGACATTGTCAAAACGTATACAAAAAACGGTGAATTCGTGGCCTACCTGGGATACGAGTGGACTATTCCGGCGCGGTTTGGTGGTCATCACAACGTACTCTATCGCACACCGGATAACAGACAACGTGTTCCCGCGCAGTTTTTCCCTACCTTGTCCAAGCTCTATGCAGGCTTAAGACAAGCCGCGGACCCGAACGATGTTGTTGTCATTCCACACGCGCATCAGGCAGGCGACTACCGCCAAAGCGATCCTGAACTGGAACCGCTGATAGAGATCATGTCACAGCACGGAAACTTCGAGTGGTTTGGCAAAATGTACCTGCAACACGGCCACCAGGTCGGCTTTATCGCCGCGTCCGATAACCACTTGAGCCAACCCGGATACTCACCACCTCTCGGCGGGAGCTTGTCCCAGCGCGGCGGACTCGGCGCCATCCTCGCACCCGACAAAACCGTCGATGGCATTTTCGACGGCATGAAAAACCTCAAAGCCTACGCAACCACGGGCGATCGCATGATTCTCGATTTTTCCGTGAACGGCGTGGGCGTCGGCCAGCGGCTACCGTTTTCGGAAGAACGCACTATTACCGCGCGGGTAATCGGCACTGCACCCATCGATACGATTACGCTCATCAAAAACGGCGACGTGTTCTGGCAACAGAGCTACATCGACAACACCGAACCGCGTCTGGGCAGGGAAGGCACCTACCTCTTGAGCTTTGAGAGCGACGCCACACCTTACCACCCGGGCGATAACCCTCGCGGCTGGCGACGCTGGCAGGGCACCCTGGAAATCCAGAATGCTGAACTTGTAGCTATTGTGCCGATGGACGCAAGTTACCCCAATCAGAGTGCAGTCGTCCGGGAGGATGGCACGGTTCTCTTCGACACACAGACGCGCGGCGACACCAGCAGCTACCTGGTTACCCTGAGGGGACTTAGCCGCAACTCCGTCTTAAAGTTCGACGTTGTCGAAAATCGCGAAACCGGTGGTGCCCCACCGATCTACCGGCAGCAGCAGCGCGTCCCCGCCGACAGCTTTACCCTTGCTTTTAAGGATCTGCAAAACGGTCGGGTCCAGCATGAGCAGACCGTTGATGTATACACCGACCGTACGCTGCTGCGACGCGTTGATATGAGCGACGACAAAGGTAAACGTGAGGTATCGATAGAAGTGCCGGATACCGGCAAAAGACAAGGGGACTACTACTATCTGCGGGTGGTTCAGGCTAACGATGCCATCGCCTGGTCCAGCCCAATCTGGGTGGGCGGACACAAAAAACAATGACCTTTGTGCTGCATCCGCAGCTTGAAGCGGACACCTTTCCTATCACCGAGTCAGAGTTGAGCGAGCTCAGACTGATGAACGATGCCCGCTATCCGTGGACGATACTTATCCCGAAGCTAACCGACCTGAGCGAATGGCATGATGTGCCACAGGATCTGCAATCACAGATCTGGGACAGCGTGGCGCACTGTTCACGCACGTTAGATGCACTTTTTCAGCCGACAAAAATGAACATCGCCGCACTGGGCAATATGGTGCCGCAATTGCACATCCACATCCTGGCAAGGTTTGCCGACGATCCAGCCTGGCCTCAGCCTGTCTGGGGGGTTGGCACCGCAATTCCGTATTCAGCAGTCGAACGGGATGAGCGTATATCCGCAATAAGAGATGCGCTGACCTGACGATTTGTCATCACTACCGCTGTACATATCAGGGCAGTGGAATGTCGTTTACGTGCACAGGTACGTCATAACCCCTCTGCACAGCCGGACGGGCAGCAATTTCCTGATACCAGCGCTTCAGGTGCGGGTAGTCAGACCAATCAATCGGATGCCACTCATAGCGGGAAATCCACGGCCAGGTGGCCATGTCTGCAATTGAGTATTCACCCGCAAGGTATTCGTTTGCTGCCAGCCGCTGATCCAGCACTCCATAAAGACGCCGGGCTTCCGCGCCGTAACGCTCTTCCGCATAGGGGGCCTTACCAGCGTTAAACTTGAGGAAGTGGTGGACCTGGCCCAGCATCGGACCCACTCCACCCATCTGCAGCATTAACCACTCCAACGTCACGTAGCGATCCTCGCCCCAGAAACGTTCATATTTGTCCGCCAGATAAATCAGGATCGCACCAGATTCCATCAGCGCACGCCCAGTGTCTCTATCAACCAGCGCCGGAATCTTATTGTTGGGAGAGATTTTCAGAAAGTCAGGCGCAAACTGCTCGTCCTTGGTGATGTTGATTACGTGGGTTTCGTATTCGACGCCAAATTCCTCCAACGCAATGGAGGCTTTGCGGCCGTTGGGAGTAGGAAAGGTATAGAGGTCGAACATGTGGCCTGCCCTTGGTTTAAGTCCTGACACGGTATTAAACCACAGGCATGCGTTATGGACCGGGTTGCGAAGTCTGGTCTGCAGAAACCTATGCTGCGGAAAAATGCCCGGTGCGGGAAAATGTCAGACTCGGCCAGCCACGGCCATCGCCAACCGCCACAAGTTTGGATTTGCCATTTACAACGACGGGTTTACCTACTTTCTCGAGCAGTGGCAGGTCGTCTGCGGAGTCTGAGTAAAAGTACGCATCCGTAAGGTCAGCACCCACCTCGCGCGCATAGTCAGAAGCCGCCACCAGTTTGCCCTCGCCGTAACACGGCTCTACACCGCCTGCCACACGACCGTCGACAATCTCTAATTCTGTACAGCGGATTTGCGTAATGCCGAGCAACTCCGCAACGGGTTCGGCTTGATACCTTGTCGCTGAGGTTACAAGCACAACCTGGTGACCCTGAGCCTTGTGACCATCTATGAGATCAGCACCTTCCTGGTACATCCAGCCCGCCAGACGCTCCGCAAATGCCTGACGTCCAAGGGCTGAAAGCTCTTCTTCCGTCATACCTTTGATGTCGTTTACGGTTGCCTGGAGCATGTCACCGTAGGTGATACGCCCGAGACCATACTCAATAAACATCCAGCCGAGCGTGATCAGGCTCTTTATGGACATGCTGCCATTAAAGAGCTGTTGCCATGCCAACGCGGTCAGCGAATAGCCATCTATCAAGGTTCGGTCGAGGTCAAAGAACGCGACGATCGGGTGATCAGGTTCACCCCTGACCAGACCATCCACGTGTTCTCTTAAGGTCACTTTCATCAGCTGCATAGTACTCGCCAAAGACGTTTATTTCTCGTGTTGACGCGTACCTTAGTTGCGGTTCGTGACACCAAAATGACGTTTCTCGATCCGGGTCCGTTTAGTGAACCAACGTGCAAGGCAACCGTGACCCAGCTCACAAAAAGGCGGCCGAAATTTGAGGTAAAAGCCGCTACCAGCGATCCTATTGAGTGCCGGAAAACGCGTCCCGCGCGGGTATCGGCTAAAAAGGAAGAGGTAACAGAATCGGTCTCCAACCGATTGTCGAACAAGGATAGGTCTTAAGTGTTTCAGTTGACCATCTGGTCATTACCACCGTTTGCAGCGGCGTGTCTCGCCATGCTGGCTTTCGTGCGCTCGTCGAAACGATCCGACGTGCCGGGTGGACACGCCTTGCGTTTTCTCTTCATCGCTTTGTTCTGCTGGTCGGCGCCACAGGCATTGGAAACCGTGCTGGTCAACGAATCGGCCAAGATGATGGCGGTGCAGCTTTCCTACGTGGGTATTGTGCTCACCCCGATCGCATGGTTCCAATTCGCGCTGACGTACAGCCAGCGGGTGCTGAAGATGTCACGACGGGTGCTGAATATCATCAGCATTATCCCCCTTCTGACCTTTGCACTGGTGCTGACCAACTCATGGCACAGCCTTGTCTGGAGTGATTGGGAGTTCATTCGTTCTGAAGGATACGTCGGCCTCGTTACCACACACGGGGTCTGGTTTTATGTGCACGCCGTGTATTCCTACGGCATGATCCTGATTGCGACAGCGATCCTGACTTTTGCCCTTGCTCAATACCAGCAGCATATCCAGTCGCTGCTCGCCGCCGTCTGCGCACCTCTGGTCGGAGCGATGGCTAACCTGTTTTACCTCTCCTCATTCAATCCGTCGCCGTGGCTTGATTTCACCACCCTCGGCTTCCTGTTCGGCATCGTCCTGCTCGACCGCGGTATTCTGCGGCGCGGCTTGCTACATGGGCTCCCCGTCGGCCGGGATCGAGTTGTTGAACAGCTAACCGACCCGGTCCTTGTGATTACATATCGAGGTGTGATGATCGACGCCAATCAAAGCGCGTTGGAACATTGGTCAACGCCGGAACAAACGCTGCTGTACCAAGACGTCACCAGCGTGGTCGATCGGCTGCCGCTGGAAAACCTCCTCAACCCTGAGGATCTCTCCGAGGTGACGATTCGCGGCGAAACATATGAGGTGGCTTCCACACCACTGGACAGCACCAATCCTAAGACCGATGTGGCCCTCGTATTCCGCAACGTCACCGAACGGCGCAAGGCCGAACAAAAGCTCAGAGAGCTAAAAGACGAACTGGAACGCATGGCCCACACGGATGCCTTGACCAACCTTTTCAATCGGCGCTATTTCATGCAACGGTTAAACGAAGAGTTTGAACGTGTCCGGCGCCACAACAGTACCCTCTCGGTGCTGATCTTCGACCTGGACCACTTCAAGAACATCAATGACACGTACGGTCATGATGTTGGCGATGCCGTGCTGGTCGGGGTCTCCAACGTTTCTAATCAGATCAAACGTATCACCGATGTTGCCTGTCGACTGGGTGGCGAGGAGTTTGCCTTGTTGCTACCTGAGACCGACAAAGCGGGCGCCATTCAGCTTGCCCACCGCCTGCGTCGCGGCGTGGAAGAGTTTCCTTACCAGGAGCTTGTGGGCCAACAACTGGCTGTCACCGCAAGTGTGGGTGTGGCTACGGTGACACAGAAGAGCAGACAACCCGAGAGCCTGCTGAAAGTGGCCGACCGGGCTTTGTACCGGGCGAAAAATGGCGGTCGCAATATGGTGTGTTACGACGACGAGTTGTAGTCCGCAACCACTTCGCGCAACAGGTCGATATGGGCGCTGGTGCTGAATTCACCGGTGGCTCTGTTCAATATAGTCCCGTCGGAGTCCAACAGATAAGTAACCCGCCTTACCCCAAAACCGAAAGGCCCTTCCGCTTTACACTGTTTGATCACGCTCTTGCGTTCGTCACTTAACAATGGGAACGGCAATTCGTAGCGATCGGCAAAGCGGCGATGACTACCGGCTGACTGCGGACTGACGCCCACAATCTGCACACCAATCTCCTCGACACCCGCAAAATTATCACGGAACGCACAGGCTTCCGCCGTACAGACGGGCGTAAAGTCGGCCGGATAAAAGTAGAGGATGACGCGGCCGCGCGCGAGAAACTCACTTAAGCTGCGTGTTTGATTGTCGGCATCGGGCAGACTGAAATCGTCGATTATTTCGCCAACGTTGAGCATGGCTTATAACTGACTCAAATCCCGCACCGCACCTCGGTCCGCACTGGTCGCAAGCTTCGCGTAGGCGCGAAGTGCTGCGGAAACCTTCCGCGGTCTCGGGTTTGCCGGCTGCCAACCCGCAGCATCCTGTGCTTCACGCCGCGCAGCGAGTTCTTCATCACTCAGCAGTACGTCGATGGACCGCGCTGGGATATCTATGCGGATCATATCTCCATCCTGCACCAGCCCGATGATGCCACCCGCCGCGGCCTCAGGAGATGCGTGCCCAATCGAGAGCCCGGAGGTACCTCCAGAAAATCGGCCATCCGTCAGAAGCGCGCACTCCGCACCCAGGCCTTTAGACTTCAGATAACTCGTGGGATACAACATTTCCTGCATGCCCGGACCACCCTTGGGGCCCTCGTAGCGAACTACCACAACATCGCCCGCCTTCACTCGGTCGTTAAGAATGTCATCCACAGCCGCTTCCTGGCTTTCACAGACATGGGCCGGACCTTCGAATATCCAGATGCTTTCATCTACACCGGAGGTTTTGACCACACATCCATCTTCCGCCAGGTTACCGAAGAGAACCGCCAGGCCACCTTCCGCGCTGTACGCATGTTCGAGGCTGCGTATACAACCGTTTTCGCGGTCAATATCCAGGCTGGGCCAACGCGTGTCCTGAGAGAACGCCACCTGCGTGGGAATACCCGCAGGACCAGCCGCATAGAACTTGTGCACGGCGGTATCACCGTTAGCAGCGACGTCCCATTCCTCAATCGCTTCACCCATGGTCTCGGTGTGTACCGTCTGACAGGCGGTGTGCAGCATGCCCGCGCGGTTAAGCTCACCCAACAAGCCCATAACCCCACCGGCCCGGTGGACATCTTCGACATGGTACTTGGGCGTATTCGGCGCAACTTTACACAGCTGGGGCACTACGCGTGAAAGCCGGTCGATGTCTTTCAACGTGAAGTCCAATTCAGCTTCCTGCGCAGCAGCAAGAAGGTGCAGGATGGTGTTGGTTGAACCACCCATGGCAATATCCAGCATCATCGCGTTTTCGAACGCCTCAGAATTGGCGATGTTGCGCGGCAGTACACTTTCATCATCGCCCTCGTAGCGACGCTTCGCTAACTCAACAATGCGTCGTCCTGCACCAAGAAAGAGCTCCTTACGATCAGCGTGTGTTGCCAGGACACTGCCATTACCCGGCAGCGCAAGACCCAGGGCTTCGGTCAGAAAGTTCATGGAGTTTGCAGTGAACATGCCGGAACAGGATCCGCATGTCGGACAGGCTGAGCGCTCATACTCAGCAACCTCTTCGTCCGTTTTGGAGTCGTCCGCTGCGATCACCATCGCGTCGATGAGATCCAGTTTGTTGTTCGAGAGCGAAGTTTTACCGGCTTCCATCGGACCACCGGATACAAATATGGTGGGGACGTTCAGCCGCAACGCCGCGTTCAACATACCGGGTGTGATTTTGTCGCAATTGGAAATGCAAACCAGGGCATCAGCACAGTGTGCATTGACCATATACTCCACTGAGTCGGCGATGATATCTCTTGAGGGCAAGCTGTAGAGCATGCCGTCATGCCCCATGGCAATACCGTCATCCACAGCGATGGTATTAAACTCTTTCGCCACACCGCCGTGCGCTTCAATCTCCCGCGCTACTAGCTGACCCATATCCTTGAGGTGTACGTGCCCTGGGACAAACTGCGTGAACGAGTTGGCTATGGCGATGATGGGTTTCGAGAAATCCTCATCTTTCATACCGGTGGCGCGCCACAGCGCTCGAGCGCCGGCCATATTCCGCCCGTGGGTAGATGTCTTTGAACGATAGTCAGCCATGCTGCGACCCTGAGTTCGTGTAATTCGGGGGCGCTACCTTACTATTGTTGGGCGATGACGTGTAGCACCGACTAACGATCTAATACTTCTATTGTGGGTTCTTTTATTACTTCTTTGTCACTTAAGAGGGATGGTCAGCTTAAACGCCAGACCATCGGCGACAGGAACCGCACTCAGTGAGGCACCGGTCTCCGCATCTGCCATAAATGCCTCGTACATGAAGCTCGACAAAAACTGTCCGACCGCGTAGCCCACCAGAACATCGCTGAGATAGTGCTTTTCTGCTTCCACCCGGGCGAGGCTTGTACCGATGGCGACGCCATGCAGCGCCCAGGTCACGGTGTTTTTCTGCCATGGTGCAAGATCCATATAGTCGAGGTTGCGTATGGCCATATTCGTGCGGGAGGCCGCTTTGGAGGCATGGCCTGAAGGCATGCTGTTATCGTTACTGCGGTCGGGCCTTTCTCTTTGTGTCAGATCCTTTAAGCCTCTGGAGACAACACCGTCGAGAATCATCGTGCCCGCACCTACGCTCAAGCCGCGCACTTTGCCACCAAAACTCTCGCTGGGGGCAGCAAGCGCCGTGATGATGTAGCTCGCCGTGGCGATGTCCCGCAGATAATCGCTGCGATCTTCCGCATCCTCTCCGAACAGAGGTTGATCCTCCGCAAGGTCTTCCGACCAGTCCTCATCCACATCCGCAGCGGCGATCACGCCAGCCGCTAACAAAGGCACCCAAGTCTGAGGATCAACCGCTGCGGTTTTTGCAGCCTGAGAAATGCGCGACATCGAGGGAAAACCGGCACCTTCCACCGACTTGCCCCAATGTCCGCTGTTGGGAGAAATACACGCGCTCAGCGATGCAGCCATGGACACACACAGCAGTGCCCGCATTATTGTTGTTATTTTTATGGGAACCTCCGCTGACCCAACTATGGTTGTGTGCTCTTAAACTACGGCGCGGATTCTGCCGCTTCCGCCTCATCTTCTGCAAGCGCCTCAAGTTGTTCGCCTATAGTTTCAAGCGCACTCGACTCTGGGTCCGGTGTGAAATCTACATCCGTCATCAGGAGTTGCTCGGCCACATACGTGGCCAATCTGAATACACCCACCTCGTCTCGGGCAATCAAATAGTCACCCTCGTCGGGTAGTCTGCTGATCGTCAGCTGACCGGCAGTGTCCCCGTTTAAAGTGACCACCCCTTGCACCGTGGCGGAATCCGCAGCGTCTCCTGCCGGACCCAGAACGCGCAGCGTCTTAAATCTCTGCGCGTAGGTTGCGGCATTGTCCTGATTTGCAGCTCCCCCGTTGTACAGCCAGCCTTCATCGGTCAACTCCAACTGTTCAACTGCGGCAACGGCACCTTCCTGCTGCGGCGCAAACTCAATCTTTGTGGGCACTTCAGATAGAGCCAACAATGCCTTGTCCAACCAACCATCAACATTTACCGGCAGTTCATAGTTCGACAAGCCGACGCTGTAAATTTCTTCGCTGTCACTCCGCCTGGCATGGACTTTCTGATATCCGGGCGAGGTGCCAAAGAGCAGGCGGGCGAGTTCACTACCATCGCTTGAAACAACCACTTCACGCTGAAAGTTGTCGTCTTCCAACTCAAATCTTGCCGCGGCATCTGCGCTGGTCGCTACCGGCCAGGGTTCGTTGATGGCTGTCAGCTTGGCAAGGATGCTGTCGACTTTGTCTCCATCCGCCGGAAGCTTTCCTATCTGCCAGCCACTCTCACCTCGAACCAGGTCTACCGTACTTTCACCATCGCTGAAACGGAGTGCATCAACTTCTTCTTTGTTCAACGTCAACCAGACGTCATCACTTGAACTGTCCTCACCGTCGCTGAAAAGAAACACAAGCACGATAAGCGTTTGTGCCAGGGCAAGTACTGCCAGGAGCGTAATTTTACTATTCATACATTACCTCCCGTCTGCACCCAGGCCCGCTGAACAGTCGCCCGACTCCTCTGGCGGGAGCGGAACAGCAAGAGAACAACCACCACACCCAGGACCGCAACGCCATAATTTATATATTCGACAAAGGCCTGATCTGCTTCCTCCATACCAGGCAGGGTGCGATTAAAGTTACCCCGCGCGCGAATGCCGATGAGATTTTCATCTTCAACCGCCCAGTCCACCACGTTGGTTAACAGCTGTACCGTGTTTCCGTAGATAGACCCTTGGGCAGAACCCACCATCTGAATAATCTGATCGGCGGTAAAGTCATTTGAGCCGAAGACCAGCAGCCGGGCTGATTCGGGCGACCGCTCTATAACACTCGAGACCGTTCCCAGCTCGGCCGCTTCGGATGTTTCATCTTCAGCAGCCTCAGCGTCTTCTTCCACAGCTTCTTCTATGGTCAAGAGGGGAGATGTTTTGCCCTTGAAATAACTTTCAAAACTGCCCTGCAACGCCACCGCCAATAGCCGTGGGCCCTGTTCGCCTTCAGGGGTAAATCCAGTCACGCCATTTTCATCCACCCGTGGCGAAACATCTGCATTTGAGGAAAGCCAGCTGCCGGGAGATGAAGTCAAAATATCGGTCTGCGCAATCCCCTCACCCGGTACCACCTCAAGGGGCGAAGCCCATGTCATGGTCACCTGTCCAAGTCCCGCGGCCATAGGGGCATTTTCACCAAAACCGTCTTCACGCACGTCGACAAAATACGGGTAGTCCAGCATGACAAGCTCCTGAAAGCTGAACCCGCCAACTTCTCGGGTGACCGGTATTGGAAAAGCTGAATTCTGCGGATCCATCACCATGCTTTGTCCGATCTCAACCCCATGGTGGGCAAGCCACTCGCCGAGGCCACTGTCACGCGGTGCCGCGGTTAAGCCGGTTTGTGAAAAAGAGGCTGCATAGCTGCCGGATGCAATCACTACGGTGCCACCCTTCATAAGATATTGATCGAGTGCAAACACCTGTTTTTCAGATAACCCCGTCGGGTCCACAACCATTACGACGTCGGCTATGGCGGGTACTACCCCTTCACTCAAATCATCGAGCGTCACTTCAAAATCAGCTGATAAGGTGCCGAACAGTTGGTTGTATTCGTTACCGCGAGGCATACCCTGCTGCTGCAGATACGGTGGTGGTGCTTGCGGCGCGTTCAGCACAACGTTTTTTATCAGCCCCGAAGCGAATCGCTTCAAACCCTCATCCATGCTGCGCTTTAACGCTTCGACCGACAGCGCTTCAGGAATACCCACCTGTATCACGGTCTCACCGGACTGCAGCGTCAGGTAAAAGTAGAACGTCGACTCATCAAACAGACTCGCCGCCATTGGCTGAAAGCCGAAGCGCTCGACAATGTCGAGTGCCACGCTGCCATCACCTGCCTCAGGGTCCAGGATTTCAGCACTGAACCTGTCACCACCCTCCTCGGCCACTTGTGCCAAGGCTTCATCCAGCACCGACTTAAATTCAATCAGCGGTTCCGGCAATACGCTATCTGAGGATATGTACCCCACAAATTGAACCGGCTCGGCAATATTGGCGAATACGGAACTGCCACCTTGGAAACCAAAGAGCACCTTCTTAATGGCGCTGGTCACGTCAAACTCCGGGTTTCTGAGGCCGATGTCGAACTCAGCCTCCGAGCGTTGTTTGATCTCAATGAAGTCCTGGAAGGACAACACTTCATACTCATCCCCATATTGGATGAGCACATCGAAGTACGAGTTTACGAGGCTCGCCTGATATCGATCCTGCACCTGAAACGGCCTGGAACGAATACCGTATTTTGTGTTGGCTTCGTTCTCCGCTTCAGGGTCTTGAGTTGGATCGAGGAGCTCTACCCTGACCTTGCCGTTGCCTGCCAGTTCATACTCCCGCAGCAGATCCTGCAGTTGGGGCACAAGCGGTGCGAGCAGCGGGTGCGTGCGTTCGCTGAAATAACCGCGGATGAGCAGCGGTTCCTGCAGACGCTCCAGATATCCATAAGTCGCATCCGACAAGGAGTAGATCCGCCCTTCCGTCATATCAAAGCGCAGTTGCGTGACATTCGAAAGCCAGACGTTTGCCAAAGCAAGATTGAGTACCAACAGCCCTGTGCCCAGCCGCCAGGCGTGGTGACGTTTGTTTTGCCCACCATCAGCCCATTTCGCGCGCTCCAGGCCAAAGACGTTCAGCGTCAGGAAAATCAACGCAACAGAGGCGTAAAAGTAAAGGTCCCTGAAATCGAGCATACCCCGGGTGATCGACTCAAAGCGGGTGCCGCTGCCGAGGCCTGTCAGAATGTCTCGCAGCCCACCACCAAAGAGTTCAACCACAACCGGACTGCCCAGCAGGAAGAAAACGCCACACAAGAGCGACGACCCGATTAAGCTCACAATCTGACTGTCGGTGCGCGCGCTCACAAACAACCCTATAGCGATGTAAGCCCCACCCATCATCATGGCAGCGATATATCCAGCAATGACCGGTCCCCAGTCCAGGTCTCCCAGGATCGATACCGTGATGGGCAATGGCAATGTCAGGAGCAGGGCGATGCCCAACAGCATCCAGCAGGCCAAAAACTTACCAACCACAAACTCCCATGTGGAGACAGGCACTGTTGCCACAAATTCAAGCGTGCCTGAGCGCCGCTCCTCACTCCACATACGCATCGTGAGCGCCGCGGTCAGAAAGATAAGCAGCACCGGCAGCCACTCAAACAGCGGGCGCACGTCCGCAATGTTGCGGGCAAAGAAGGTTTCCACCCAGAAGAAGAAAAAGAGCGTAAACAACAAAAAGGCGCCGAGGAATAAGTACCCGATGGCAGACGCAAAAAAGAGCGTCAGTTCCTTACGCTCGATCTCGCCGATAACACTAAGCCGCATCTTTGCCCTCCCCGTCCGCTTCATTGACTTCAGCGAACACCGCCTCCAGATCCCGTGCTGCCTGGGCCAGGTGGTAGATAGGCGCGTTCTGACTCGCCAGAGCTTGCGCGATCGCCGCAATGGTCTCATCCGCATTACCCTCAACCCCGATCGACCATTCGCCTTCACCACTCCGAGTGATGGAGCCAAGGCCACTCAAGTTTGAAGTGAGCGTTGCAACATCCACTTCGGCAGCCGTGCGCAAACTCACAGCGCGGGCCCGTTGGAGATCTTCCAATCGCTCATCCACAACAAGCTTGCCACCGCGCAGAATCAACACCCGATCACAGACCGCGTTCACCTCCTGCATGATGTGGGTGGAGAGAATGACCGTTGCGTGTTCGGCCAGACGTTTGATCAGGCTGCGCATTTCACGAATCTGGTTGGGGTCCAGGCCATTGGACGGCTCATCAAGGATCAAAAATTTAGGACGGTGCAGGATAGCCTGCGCGACGCCCAACCTTTGCTTGTACCCTCGACTTAACGTATCGATTCGATCAAAGGCTTTATCGTTCAGCTGCGTCGCTTCAATGGCGTCACCGAGACAATCAGCGGGGTTCAATCCCCGTAACTCAGCAGCGTGGGTAAGGTAGTCCGCTACGGTCAGTTCCGGATACAGGGGCAGATTTTCCGGGAGATAGCCCATCTCCGCCTGCACCGCCAATGGATGTTCCTGCACGTCCACCCCATCCACGCGCACCTGGCCAGACGACGGTTCGATAAACGCGGTGATCATCTTCATGATGGTCGTCTTTCCCGCCCCGTTATGACCCAGGAGGCCCACAACCTCACCGGATTTAATACCAAAAGTCACATCGTCAACCGCCGCAAAATCGCCGTAAAGCCGCGACAGGTTCTGTACTTCAATCATGAGTACTCCTTCTTCGAGCATGCGCAAATTTAGGGGCGTGAAAAAAAATTTCAAGACCTGCGTGTTTAACAGGTAGAGTGAAGTCAAACGCGTCCACCATCCTGACGATTTTAAGGAGACTTATGTTTATCCAAGGCCCAGAAGGTCAGTTGGAAGCCCAACTGGATCTCGCCCCTGCAGAAAGAGCAACCACCGCCGTTTTGTGTCACCCACACCCCCAATACGGCGGGAGCATGCACGATGCCGTGGTCGCCACGGTCAAAGAGGTGTTGTTGCACCACGGCGTAAACTGCCTGCGCTTCAACTTCCGCGGCGTCGGCGCCAGCGAGGGCGGATTTGATCAGGGCAAAGGCGAAATGGAAGACTTGAGCGCGGTCGCTGCCTGGGTGCGAGAAGAATACCCACGCGACAAACTCTGGCTGGCCGGCTATTCGTTTGGCGCAAACATCGTCTGGCAGAGCCTGGACAATCTTGAGGCACAGCGCGCGATTCTGATCGCTCCCCCTATCGGGGCTATGAACTTTCCGCAAATTTCCAGCGAGACAAAAGTCGACGCGTTTGCGGGTGTGCGCGACGACTTCGTGAAGCAGGATGCGGCCAACGAGCTTTTAGGTGAGCATATGCACTGGATCGAAGGGGCGGACCACTTTTTTCAAGGTCATCACGAAACACTGGCAGACAAGGTAGCCGCCATACTTTGAAGCGGACTGTGAGCCACGCCAGGCGATCTCCTGAAATCAGTAGAACTTTGAATCAGGCGCCCAGTCGGTGCGCTCCGCCCACAACTTAGCGGCCTCGTAGACCGTATCCATGTACGGATCCTTGATGGCGTAATAGGACTCACTGTCATTTGCAAAGCGCTGCGCGAGTTCACTTTTGATCAGCTGATATGCGTCCCGGACGACACCGTTGCTCCGCAGATAGTCTCTGAACAACAGCGGATATTGCTGATTCAAGCGGCCAACCTCGCGGATATGAACGTGCGTTCGACGCTGACCCTCGGGTTGCAACATAAACCGTTTTGCCAACTCTTTTGAATCTGAAGGCAGCCCAACCAGATTATCTGTAACGCCTGGAGTATCGACGTATCCAACAGCCTCGAGTAGCTCAATCACCTCAGAGGTAGCCAGGTTCGAGACTGAAAGCTGAATATCAATGACATCTTTTGCTGCCAACATCGGTACAGCCGTCGAGCCGATATGGTCGATCCGTACCACAGAGTCACCTGTGGCTGTGCGAAGATCCAGCGCGATCTCTTTAAACTCGGCTTCCCAAGCCGGGTTGTGGTCAACAATCCGTATCTGATTCATCAAGTTACTCGAAAGCGTGCCTGTGATAGCTTGAGCATATGGCAAAATTCATAACGATTGGGTACGGCGACCAAGAAGGCTATAACCGAACTAGCAAGGAAGTACGAGACGCGGCGCACGCGCACGACACGAAGTTAATCAGTTTGGGTGCATTAACAGGAATTGCAGGAACACCTGTACAGGTCAGAAACCCCGACGGACAGACCCTAGAGACGACCGAAGGAGCCTTCATGTCTACGGAGTTGCCCATTGCAGGTTTCGCGGTCATTGAAGCTGACAGCCTTGAGCACGCGATTGAGCTGGTTGCCCAAACACCCTGCGCTGTTGCACATGGCGTTGTCGAAGTCTGGCCGTTGGAGTTGATCTCTTAGTACAATCAACCTTAGCGGACGGTCGTATCCAACCTCTAGCGTCGATCTTGCTCTGAATGCATGAAGAGAAGTAGCCACGGTGACCGCTTGTGGCCGAAAGCTGGCGTCTGCTATCTCAAAGTCACCCTAATACGGTACTTCAATCAGCTTTCCCGCTTCGGCTTCGCCATTTGGTGGCAGGTAAATGTAGGTGTTGGCTCCGCCACTGATTTCCACCGGTTTGTCGCTCGCTTTCATGCAGGCCGCAACGACGGGTTGGTAGTAAGCCTGGCAAGCACCGCTGCTATATCCGGCAAAGAATTCGACGATTAATTTATCCACTTCTTCGTTTATGCCAGCAATACCAGCCTGCGGGGCCGAGCAGCCACTGGTTCCAGTTGGTGAGCGCCAAACCACGAGCATCTCTGTCTCGAAGTCGCAGGGCGGTTCCAGCACTGTATCGGCGACCGAGTGCTCGCGAACATGGTCTTGCCAGTCGGCGTCTGTTTTTGCCACAAAGTTGGCGCCCGTCAGATAGCCAGGCAGCTGGGTGTAGCGGTATTCACGCTCTTTTACATCTTCTCCATCATCACCCCCAGCGCGACTTGATACCGGAATGGAGGGGGGCGGTACTGTCGTTTCCGAAGCGGTACATGCTTTCAGGAACAAAATCAGCACCACAACCGTTGCTACCTGCCAACGCTTTGACCTCGGGTTAAGCACGGTCGACCTCCCCTGTGCCACGCATCCTGGTTCTCTCCTAAGAAACCGAAACCTCACCGAGACACCAAGCCGTTGCGTCGCTGATGTCGCTAAACGCTTTCCATTCGCTCCCCCAATCGAATTCTTCTCCCACAACGTCGATGATCGCGCGAGTGAGGGCTGATGAGTGAACCCATGCAGTTCTTCCCCCAGTCCTTTTTTTCTCACCTAGAGCGCTTCTGACCAGCGAATACATCGCACTCATTTCGTCCATTGATATGGCTAGCTGGCCTTCGCGAATATCCCAAAGGACCGGAAGTCCCGGATCAAAATCTGGATGATTGAACCAGTAAGCATTCGCGGACAAGATACTCTCGACAGAGACCTCACCCGAGCCCGTGTGTATCGCGATCCTTTGATCTCTTTTGAATTCTGAATTGAACACCTGATCCTCAAAGTCGGAAGCGGGTGGATCTGCTTTCTAGCCTCAAGGTCACTAGATAACCACAGCCCCGCCGCTGATAAGTTCGTGGAAGTAGTAGAGCAATGCGTAGACAAGCAGTCCCACCAGCGCGGGCAGCCAGAGCTCGCTTAACGCCAGCTTGTTATCCCCTCGTATAATCGCGGCAAACGGGACGTTGGACGTTGATTTGGCATACGCTGTCCAAGCCGGACCAAAGGACGCCGCCTTTTTGATATCCATCAAAACGGTGCCCACGCCGCTCAGAACAACAAAGGACGCGAAGAAAATAATGCTGACCACATCGCCGTTGGCAACGATGTGGCTCGCCGCCCATATCACCACCGCCCATTGAAACGGGTGACGTGTGATCCGTGTAACGCCCTGTGCCATGGCGCCCGCGGCGCCTTCATCTTCGAGCGTCGCGCCAACCATCGTCGGGTTTTTCACCATAAACCCACCTACCGCCAGGATGGTGGCAACGGGCATCAGGAGTTTGGCTACCCAATATAGGTCCGGGTTAGGCAGCCAGTAGTAGTCAAAGCGCGGTACGTCGCTATAAACCCAAATCAGGTAACCCAGACTCGCTGCAGCTATCAGCGAGTAGACGCCGAGGTAGGCGTTGGTGCCGATCGCACGTACCAGTACGTCGCGTAGCGGCGTGCTCGATAACCCAAAGTGGGTCGCAACCCATAAAAACGCGGCCAGACTTATCTCATTCATTTACTTTCTCCTTCCGCACTCTTCACTCGGCAAGAAATCCTGATAACGCATCCAACACTTCGTTACCCTGCTCATTCAAAAGCGCATGACCAGAACCGGCTAGTGTGACCATCTGCGCTCCCAGGGCGTCAGCAACCTTTATCCCGGAGCGCAGCGGTGTCATCTTATCGGCATCGCCCTGCACCACCAGCGTGGGGCAAGTGATCGCAAGCTCGCCCGGCTGGAAGTCATTACACGCATTGAGATCGGCGAAATAGGTGTCCGCGCTGTTTCGTTCCAGCCACCGCTGACCACTCATATAGTTACTCACACCCGGGTTTTGTGCAGAGCCTATGCGCCCTTCCGTACTGTGACTCCACGTATTCGCCATCACGTAGGCGGCATGATCGTTGTCTTCGGCAGCATCAAGGAGCGGTGCGCCTACCGGCATCGGGTTGGAAGTTCCGAGCAAGCCCAGGCGCTGAACAGACCCACCATGCCGCTGCGCAAGGCTGAGAGCGACAAGGCTACCCATACTGTGTCCAACCACCACAGCCGCGCCACCGGCTGTGGTGTCGATCAGCTCTTTTACCCAATCCGCCATGGCCTCAACCGTCGTGAGAGCAGGTCCTTCCGAGCGCCCGTGACCGGGTAGATCTGGTGCAACGACCAACCAGCCGTGGCGCACAAAATAGCGTGCGAGCATGACCCAGACCGAATGATCAAATCCTGCACCGTGTACAAACACAATCGCGCCATTCGAACCGCTGTAATCTTCGAGCAGAGGGCCGGTGCCCGTCCCGAAGTACACCGTTTTCCCATCAAGCTCGATCCGCATTACGAAGCCCCCTTGAGCGCAGCCCTCAGGCCGGACTTCAGGTCCGCAATGAGATCTTTCGGATCTTCCAAACCCACGCTGACTCGAACCATGCCCGCCTCAATACCAGCCGCTGCCAGAGCTTCAGCATCCATCCGATGATGCGTGGTACTGGCAGGATGAATGATGAGCGACTTGGCATCACCGATGTTGGCGAGGTGTGAAAACAGCTCCAGCGATTCAATCAGTCGTCGTCCGGCATCGCGCCCACCCTTCACAACAAAGCTGAACACCGCTCCGGCGCCATCAGGCAGAAGCGACTTTGCACGCTCATAGTCTGGATGGCTTTCAAGGCCCGGGTAGCTCACAGATTCCACGCCCTCCGCTTCAGCGAGAAATTCGACCACAGCCTGTGTGTTGCTGACATGTTTTTGCATACGCAACGACAACGTCTCGATACCCTGCAGAATCTGGAAGGCCGTCATCGGCGCCATGCACGCACCAAAATCACGGATTCCCTCCTTGCGCGCGCGGGTCACAAACGCTTGCGGACCAAACTCCTCGGCGAACACCAGGTTATGGAAGCCATCATAGGGTTCCGTCATGGTAGGGAAGCGGCCGCTGGCTTCGAAGTCGAAGCGCCCACTGTCCACCAGCACACCACCGATAACGACTCCATGTCCGCTCAAAAATTTGGTCGCCGAGTGCATGACAAGATCTGCACCGTGATCAATGGGCCTGCACAGATAGGGGGTGGCAAAGGTCGCATCCACCATCAACGGCAAACCGTGATTGTGGGCAAGCTCTGCAAGTTCGGGTACAGGCAGGACCTCAAGCCCCGGGTTGCCCAGAATCTCGCCAAAAATCAGCTTGGTATTCGGCTGTATTGCGGAATTAAACGCACCCACATCGCGTGGGTCAACAAACGTCGTTTCAATACCAAAACGCTTTAACGTGTACTCCAGCAGATTATGGGTGCCCCCATAAAGCGAACGCGAGCTGACGATATGATCACCTGCCCCCATCAGCGTAACCACCGCCAGATGCATCGCAGCCTGGCCACTGGCGGTAGCAATCGCACCTACTCCGCCTTCAAGTGCAGCCATCCGCTCCTCAAACACAGCGTTTGTCGGATTTGACAGGCGCGAATACACGTGACCACCGCGCTCGATGTTAAAAAGTCCTGCCGCGTAGTCGGTGTCCGGGAACACAAACGAGGCTGATTGATAGATAGGTACTGCGCGGGCCCCTGTGTGGGGGTCGGGCACCTGTCCGGCATGGAGGGTCAGCGTGTCAAAACCGGTGCTACGGGGCGCACGATGCTGGCGTTTTTCCCCGCCATCATCATGTTTGTTGTTATTTTCGTCGGCCATAAGCCCTGGTGGTTATCAAAGTTAGCGAACGCGCCAGCCTGCGCGGTTTGCTGCCGCGAATCAAGTCACCTACACTCGATCGCTACTGCCATGCCAAACCAGTGCTGGAGATATGCCTATGTATCCGGATCACCTGCCCCTCGGAGCAAATCTCAAAGACAACCATGCCCAGTCTCTGGAGGACATTGCAGGCCCCGGAGAATTTTTCACCGGGAGCGAACGGTTGGAAATTGTCCGTATCGCCCGAGCAGCGCTCGATTGCGAGTTCTGTGCCGAACGCAAGGCCAGCTTAAGCCCAAATTCTGTTCAGGGTCTGCACAACGTCGACTCCGATTTCCCTGACGTTGTGGTCGATATGATTCATCGCATTCGCACAGACCCGGGGCGACTGACGCGCTCCTGGTTCGATCAGGTGATCGCCGCAATCACACCCGCCCAATATGTTGAAATTGTCAGTGTTGTCGCTTCTTCGGTCATCATCGATACTCTGCACAACGCGTTAGGACTAGGGGTACCCCACCTGCCTCAGCCCCGACCAGGACGGCCGCAGCGCAGAATTAACGAAGCCGTGGAGGATGCGGGTGCTTGGGTGCCAATTCTTCAGGCGCCCGATCAAATGGCCGATACAGGTCTCCCGATAGTCCCCAATATCGCCCGCTCTCTGGGTCTTGTAGAAAGCGCCTTGGGTTTGTTTTTCCAGACTTTCCGGCCGCACTACGCCCTGAAAGATATTCCTCTGAGTATCAGTCAGGCACAGGCGGAGTTTGTTGCCGCCCGGGTGTCGGCGCTGAACGAATGTTTCTACTGAACTACTTCACACACGATGCTGCTCGGTGCGAGCAGCCAGCAATCTGGACTTGAGGCGAACCTTAACGCGGTTACCGAAGCGCACACCGACCCGGGCGTACCCCACGCTGCGCACTTGCGTGCGCTCACGGAAGCGGCGATAGGTGGCGATTGGTTAGGCCTCGAGGCTGTACGCAAAAACGCAGAGAAGGATATGGGCGTGCGACAAGCAGTGGACGCGCTTGTTGTGGCCGCTGCTTTTAATGGCATTACTCGGGTAGCCGATGCAACCGGCATACCATTGGATGCAAACACAGAGCACGCTACAACAGAAATGCGTAGCCAGACAGGCATTCAGAACTTTGACTACGCTGAAAAGTCAGCGCGCTACGGCTAGCCCAGACACGTCAATATCGATCGCGCGCCCTGTTTTCCGATGAGATCTGTTCGTTGAGCGTCCAGAAATCGTAGATGATGCCGATCCCAAAGAGACCGATGGTCAACAGATACAGAATGCCTGTGCCGATCTTGCCCATATAGAAGCGGTGGATGCCAAAAATCCCCAGGAATGTCAGCAGTACCCACGCAGCGGTGTAGTGGATGTCACCTTCCTGATAGCGGCTATCTGCGCTGCGCTCAAGACTTGGCATTAGAAAGAGGTCGATAATCCAGCCGATCAGAAACAGTCCCAACGTAAAAAAGTAGATGGTGCCGCTGACCGGGCGACCAAAATAGAACCGATGTGCGCCAAGAAAACCAAAGATCCAGAGGAGATAGCCAACCAGCAGGCTATGCGTATTGTTTCGTTCCATCGCGTGTGTCGTCGTACTCATACCCTAATTGTCGAGAAGCAGCGCAAAAAAGTTTGCGCTGCCTGCCAGACGTTGAGTGTGGACGAATTTGTTCTTCGCGTGAACTGCTTATCGAAACCTGACGCGCACGGTTGTTGGTGGTTTACCTAGGTGATCGCCAAAGCTGGAGGGTCAATAAAGTCGAAGCCGGGTACTGCCATCACAACTAAGGGGCTGTAGGTGTGTGCATTGACAGGAGGGTTCATTTCGCACGCATCGCACCCTCCGCTCACTTCATCCAAATTCTCATCATTGAGTTCTATCAAAGCTGATATCAAGATCGCTTCTCCAAATTTATCAAGGCAGAACAGCTTAGGATCTCATCAGCAGGTCAGCAGTAGGCCAGCGGCCTGACGTGGGGTACGCTAGTCCACACTCATCAATGCAGACCCAGTCGTTTTGACCAAACCTGAGACAATTGATGCTGGTGACTTTAAAAACTGGCTGGAAGAGACCCAGGCAGCACTGATTGCCCGCGTGCCTGCGAAGGTTCCCTGCGGTCAATGCTCCGCATGCTGCAAATCCCACCAGTTTATCTTTGTAGATATCGAGGAACACGAAGCTATTGCCGCTATCGGCGAGTCGCTGCTATTTCCCGCGCCGGGCAAGTCAGGGTTTGTGATGGGTTTTGACGCCAACGGCCATTGCCCAATGTTCAAGGACGAACATTGCACCATCTATGCAGACCGGCCGCACACGTGTCGCACGTACGACTGCAGAATTTTCACCGCGTCCGGTGTTGAGCCGAAGACACAGACACAAATCGCAACACAGAGCAAACATTGGGTTTTCAGCTATCCGCAACCACGCGATCGGACACTCCACCAAGCGGTGCAAGGCGCGGCCGCTTTTCTCAAGGCACACGATAGAGAGATCATGGCCGCCCTTCCCAACCTGGATCTAAGTCAGCCAATACAGCTGGCGTTATCTGCCGTGAAGCTCTCCACTCACTTTGAGAGTGGAGAGGTAGGTCCGCCCCCGCTCGAGGATATCATCGCCGCGCTGGAAGGCTGACCTTCAACCCTCGCAGGCGCGTTCTACAGAAGTTCCTCAGCCATAAAATGCAGCGTAGCCGGATCATTGGTGCCCACATTGATCTGTGTCACCGGACTATCCTTCCAGGCTTGCAGCTGCTCGCGGATGCGCTCTTTCGGACCACACAAAGCAATCTCGTCGACCAGCTCATCTGGCACGGCAGCAATGGCCTGATCACGCTGACCGCTCATGAAGAGCTCCTGTATCTCTTCAGCCGCATCAGCGTAGCCAAAGCGACCGATGTGATCTTTGTGGACGTTAAAGCTCTTTGCACCCATACCACCCACATAGAATCCAACGTTCTGCTTTATCTGACCGCGCGCCCGATCGATGTCGTCATCCAGGATGACCGGCACGGCGGCGGCGATTTCAAAATCTGGTGCACGAATGGACATCGCTTCTGAATACACATCCATCATGCGATAGGGAGAGATAAACATCGGAATCCAGCCGTCGCATATCTCTGCACTCAACGCCACGTTTTTAGGCCCTTCCGCGCCCAGATAGACCGGAATGTGTTCACGCAGTGGGTGCTGAATGAGCTTCAATGGCTTACCGAGCCCCGTACCCCCGTCCAAAGGTAACTGATAGTGGTCACCGTCAAAGCTGACCGGCTCTTTGCGCGCGATGATCTTGCGGAAAATCTCCATCCACTCTCTGGTGCGCGCCAGCGGCTTTGGATAGGGCTGACCGTACCATCCTTCCACTACCTGTGGTCCGGACACGCCGATGCCGAGAATCAAACGCCCATTGGAAAGATAGTCCAAGGCGACCGCGTGCATGGCCGCACTGGCAGGTGTGCGCGCGGAGATCTGCATGATGGACGTGCCGAGATTGATCCGTTCTGTATGTGCACCGATCCAGGCCAGTGGCGTAAAACAATCCGCGCCGTAAATCTCTGGACACCAGATGGTGTCATACCCGAGATTTTCAGCTTCTTTCGCCAACGCGATAATTTTCTCACCACCCGGTGGCCCCAACGGTCCAACACCCAATCCAAGCTTCATCAGCGTCCTCCCAGTTTTTTGGTTTACCCCACTAGCTTACCACTTAAGGATTTGAATTCAGCGCCAGCGGCAGGAACAATGCGCGATCCAAACTACAACTCGTCGGAAACAGAAGTTATGAGCCAAGCGCTGATCGACGCGACCTACGCAAACCCGATCATGGTCCCCACCAACGGTATCGAACTGGAGGTGTATGCCGCAGGACCGGAAGACGGCCGCCCTCTCATCCTGTGCCACGGCTGGCCGGAACATGCCTATTCCTGGCGCCACCAGATCGCGCCGCTTACTGAGGCAGGGTACCGGGTGATCGTGCCGAACCAACGGGGGTATGGCGCTTCATCCAGACCAGAGGCGGTAACCGACTACGACATCGATCACCTGACCGGCGACCTTGCAGGTCTCCTGGATCACTTCGGCTACAAAGATGCAGTGTTTGTCGGCCATGACTGGGGTGCGATTGTCGTCTGGAACATGAGCATCATGCACCCGGACAGAGTGGCGGGGGTCATCAATTTGAGCGTGCCGTTCATGGAGCGTGGCGAACGCGAGTGGGTCGGCTTCTGGGAAGAAATGCTGGGCGGTGACTTCTACATTGTGCACTTCAATCGCCAGCCAGGCGTTGCAGATGCCACCTTCCTGGAACACTGCGACAATCTGCTGAAAAACATGTACCGCACCGAACAATGGCTTGAAGCACCTCGTGACCTCGGACCCGGTATGCCCATCATCAACCTGTGTACCGCAACCGATGTGCCGGGCAAACCGCTCATGAGTGATAAAGAGCTTGCGGTATTTGCTGACGCATTTAAGCACTCAACGTTTACGGGTGGCATCAACTGGTACCGCAACTTCACTCGCAACTGGTCGATTATCGGCGAATACGAGCAGAGGGTTACCCAGCCCGCGCTGATGATCCACGGCACCTACGACATCGTACCCGCATCACCTACGCTGGGAGAGATAGTCGCTGATTTAACAACACGCGAGTTCCCATGCGGACACTGGATTCAGCAGGAAAAGCCTGACGAGACAAACGCAGCGATGCTGGCATGGTTAGGCGAGAAGTATCCGGCCTGAGATTCTCACATGCCGATGGCTTGGCGGACCGCACCTAAAAGGCCGGCCACCAGCATGACGATGGTAGACAGCATGGTCACGATCATGCCCGGGCCTCTTGTTTCAGGGTCGGCGATGTAGCTGCGGAAGTAGATAAAGCGCCCAATTACGTAGCCGAGGCCACCGGCAATCGCCAGCCATTCGTAAGAAAAGTAAGCGCAGGCATAAATCGCAGGAATAAACGCGATGAGCTGTTCAAGCGTATTCTGGTGAGCGCGGTGAAAACGCTCGAACTGCTCATCTCCATGCACCGCTGGTGCCTTTACCTCATGACGACCACGCGCCCGACCCACAGCCACGCCAAAGTACTGAAATTGGACAATAGCCAACAAAACAATGATGGTTGCGTAAACCATAGTTCTCCCCGATTTTCCCGTTTCTTATTCTTGTTTGAGCTCTTGTTTGTGTTCTTGTTTACGCTATCGCGCTCAGATCTCAATTCGCGAGCATAAATGAACCGGTCGCCTCCGCATAAACTTTACCGTCCGCTGCACCTGCAATCACCCCTTCCATCAGCGCAAGCCGGCCTTTCCTTTTTATACACCGGCTCTCCAAGGTTACCGGCGTGCCGAGCGGCAGTTCATCCCGATACCTGATATCGGCTTTCGCTGTAAACGCGTGTTCCCCCTGCAGCCACAGCCAATTCGCCATCACATCGTCCAGCAGGCTGAAGACAATGCCGCCGTGGGTAACCTCCCGGAAACCGCCATGATGTTCGCCTGGGGTAAACTCCGCCCGACACACATCATCCTCAAGACGAAAGTGAACATGCAGTCCTATCGGGTTAGATGGACCGCATACAAAACAATGATTAGCCTCCGAACGCAGCCCGGCAGTTCTCACTGCCAGTGCCTTTTCTTCCGGTGTCGCAGCGTCATCTGACGGGCGTACTTCTTCACTCAATTTTTCATTCCCAACTCACCACAGGTATGATGGCCTGTTATTGCGGTACTTTGCCGACTTGGAAGGCTATCACCTGTGTTTACACTGGAGCAAATTCGCACGGTCCTCGAGGACCACACGCCGACGGAAGTCACTCCCAAGGCTTCCACTCGCCAGGCGGCCGTGGCGATTGTGATGCGTGGTTCCACGGATGACCTTGAAATGTTGTTCATCAAACGGGCGGAGAAAGACGGCGACCCCTGGTCCGGACACATGGCTTTCCCTGGTGGGCATCGCGACCCTGAGGATCATTCCCTGGAAGGCGCGGCTCGACGGGAGACGCTGGAAGAAATCAACCTCGCCTTACCTGACTCGAGCCTCATCGGCGCGTTGGACCATCAGCACGCTCAACCCCGAGGCCGGGTGCTGGATATGCTGATCGCTCCCCATGTGTATCACATCCAAGGCGATCCGGAGTTTTCGCCAAACTACGAGGTGGACGAGGTGGTCTGGACACCTGTAGGTCCCATGGCGCGCAACGAAATTCACGATACTGAAACCAAGCCGATAGCAGGCACGCCGACGATTTTTAATGGCTACCGACTCGAACGCGGTCACTTCGTCTGGGGGCTGACCTACCGAATCTTAAAGACGTTTTTTACCACCCTTGATCCGAACTGGCAGGGACCAAAAGAGCTCTAGCGCTCCAAAGAGCTTTAGTGCTCAAACTGCCAACCATGGTAGTTGGCTATCGCAAGACCGGTTGCAACACTTGTAAACGGATCATGTTCAACAACCTTTCCAGCAAATCGTTCATCCAGAAGATGCTTAACCGCGGGAATCAAACTGGAACCTCCCGTTCGCAGCACAATATCTATGTCATCTGCTGAAACACCAGCACGCTCCAACGTGGCGTCCACCACATCGGCTATGCGTTGCAGTGGCTCCGCGATCAGCGTTTCAAAATCCGCGCGGGCAAGCCGCACGTCCACGTCTATTTCCGGGATATCGAGACGCGCTTCCGCTGAGGTCGATAACTCAGCCTTGAAGTCCTTGATCCGCGCAAACAACAGGTAACTCAAGTTATGTTTGATCACTTCGCGCAGCCGCTCGAACTTGCGCTGCCCGGGGCCACCTGACTCAATACATTCCATGACCGGGGTGGTGTATTTGTTCTGGTTCAGCGTATAGGTAATCGCCCAGTTCACCAGGAGGTCCTCAAAGTCTTCAAACGGAAAGCGGGTTTCAATCACTTCACGGTCGAAGCCCCGACGACGCCATACTTCACCCTTACCCAGCAGGGGAAACAGTAATTCGCGGAAGAGCAACTGATCGATATGGTCACCGCCGAGGCCAATGCCATGGGTTGTGACAACTTCAAACTGACTGCCCTCACTTCTAGAGCGTTTCAAAACGCAGAGATCCAGAGTACCGCCGCCAAAATCGACGGTCAGCACATGTTCCCCAGGCACATCAGGCTGGCTGTGTAGAAAACTGGCCGCTGCGGCAATGGGCTCGGGGTAGAAGTGCTGGTTCTGGACACCAGCATACTTGTAGGCTTCACTGAGTCGATTCAAAGCGAGTTTGTTTCTATAGGGATCGCGTCCTTCAAAGTTAACCGGATGCCCAAGGTGCGCGCTGGCAATGTTGCCATGTCCGTGTTGGATGGCGCGTTGGATTGTTTCGCGCATACGCAGCAATATGGGTGTAATCAGCGCAACCAGACGAAAGGGTTGTTCGAAGACCATCAGCCGTCGCACTTGTTCATCACCTAACAGACGCTTTGTGCCGCGAAACAGTCGACCCTGCAAACCGCTGTCCGTCACTGGCGCGCCGTAGATCTTTTGCGTGGAGGTTTCTACCGGCGCAGGCTCATCGCCACCGCCGCCCCCTTCTACAAACTGGGAGTACTCGCCCACAACTTCAGGAATCAATTCCACCGTGCGACCGGTGTTATCAGCGATGTACTGGTCAATCGCCGCCTGGCCGGTCATCGATTGCAGATCCCGATCGATGTAGGTGGCCGAAGGCATGATGTCGTCCTGGCTTTCCAGGCGGACAAGCTGCACCCGTTCACCGTCGAACACCGCCGCGGCTGAGTTGGAAGTACCAAAGTCTATGCCGATGCCTAAACGGGTCACTCCGAATCTCCACCGCTCACTAACACATCATCAAACGCTGATACCGCCGCACCTTCCAAACCCAGCCAGTCTCTCAACACTTCATGATTGTGCTCGCCCAGGTGCGGTGCCCCGCCCCGCACGTGAGCCTCCGCATTCTTAAAACGGTAAGGCGACTGAGGGACCGATCTGGTGCCGCCTGCGCGATCGTCCACTTCCGTAATACTCTGACGTGCCTGCACGCTGGGTAACTCCCTCACGGTCCTGGCATCCCGTACATCACCCCAGGCAATGTTCATCTGATCGAGCGCGGCGATGACTTCAGTGCGACTTGCGCAGGTTTCGTTGAAGAAGGCTTGGGTTTTTTCCCGCCGCACGGCAATCTTTGTCTCCAGGGGCTCATCCCCACTCAAACCATCCTCTAACCCGAGGACGTTGTGCAATTGATGCCATATGTAGCGGAACTCGCCCGCCAGCATTAACGGTCCGCCCGCAGTTTCGAACACCTCGTTGGGGGGCGGGCGACCCATTTCGTCAAAGACGTAATGCGCGCCGTCATACGTGGTCAACGTGGCATCGATCATGGCGATATCTATGTGTTCACCCACACCCGTTTGTTCCCGGGCATACAGCGCAGACAGCAGCCCAACCAAACCATGTAGAGACGCATTGGTATCTGCAAGTGAGGTGGGCAGGTCTGTCGGAAAAGATCCGCTGATCTGGGCATGACGGGCGATGAGACCCGATTCAGCGTGCACGATGGGCGCATAGGCTGCACGTCGACTTTCGGCATTGCCAGCACCAAAGCCGCTGATGGAAAGCATGATCAACCGCGGATTAATCTCTGCCAGGGTTTCGTATCCGAGGCCCAGGCGCGGCATCACATCGGGTCTGAAGTTCTCGATGACAATGTCCGCTTCTTTGACCAACTGCTTGGCAAGTTCCACGCCCTTCGGTTCACGCAGATTGATAGAGACATTGCGCTTCCCAGCGTTCTGCTGATTGTAATAACCCGATATGCCCGCAATCTTCCGACCCCACAAACGAGTGACGTCACCTTCGGGCGGTTCCAGCTTGACGACATCAGCCCCAAGATCATTCAACATGCGGCCCGCAAAGGGACCGGCAAGCACCCTTGAGAAGTCGAGGACCTTAACGCCTGTTAACGGAAATGCCATTTCTCCTACCCCCGGTACTGAAAGTCGCGTATGTAGTCTGGTTGTTCGATATCGGCGCGCAGATCTTCACTGTCCACGGGCGCGAGTGTCTCCGTACGAACAGGAATCTCACCCGCCCAGACGTCGCTGTTGATATCGCTTTCATCGTCAATGGGTCCCCCGGCGCGCACTTTGCCCACCATCTCATCCAGCGGGATCCGTACGACGGTTGTCGCAGCAATCTCCTGGGGAGTGGGCGCACGAACTGCTTGATCATGGCCTGGCACCAACGCCGCAACAAACCGGTCGAGCGCCGCAAGATGCGCTTCACCTTCCAATGCTTCGCCAGGTCCATACGCTGTCACCGACCGAAAGTTCATCGAACAGTGGAACCCACTGCGCGCCACCACCACCCCATCGACATGTGTCACGGTGACGCAAACTTCACCGCCCGCTGACATGTGCTTCAGAAGCGCAGCCTGACGATTGCCGTGGAGGTACAGGTAGTTGTCATCAATGAAGTAGAGCGTGGGAATCTGGCGTGGTTCACCGTCCACCACATAGGCCACGTGACAAATCTGATGCGCCGCCAGGATGTCCAGGAGCGTTTGCCTGTCGTATTCCGCCCGACGTGCATTGCGCTTCAACGTCGCACGCGGGCTCGGGGGCGTCTCCGCCATGATCTTCAGCCTGAATAAAAGGGGGCACCGAGTTTATACTTAACCCTGCAGGAGGCAACCTTTTAGCGGTGCCGGATACAGGCAAATCCAGATGACAGATTCCAAGCCCACAGATTTAGCAAAATTTCGTCGCAAAAAGCGTACCGAGAAGGGTCGCGAGACCACCATGTGCAAACGAGGCTTCCACAAGTGGACAGACGATGAGCGCAAACAATTCGATGTAAAACAGGGCAAGCTGATCAGCCGCCAACGATGCACCCGCTGTGGAACGACGCGCACCTCTTCCAGCTAAAGCGTCAGCTGCAGAGCGCGTTCCTACAATTCAACAAGCGGCTTGATATCACAGCCCACGCCGGTACCACCCAGGCCACAGTATCCGTTCGGCACCTTGGCCAGATACTGTTGATGGTAATGTTCTGCATAGTAGAACTCGCCGCGCGGCTGAATTTCCGTGGTGATTTCACCATAGCCACTGGCCGTCAGGGCATTCTGGTAGAGGTCTTTCGAAGCCACCGCCTCGCTTAACTGCTGATCGGTGTAGGTGTAGATACTGGAACGATATTGTGTGCCTATATCGTTGCCTTGGCGCATTCCCTGGGTTGGATCATGTCCTTCCCAGAAAGATTTCAGGACTTCAGCGAAACTGATTTCTTGGGGTGCATAGACCACGAGCACAACTTCGGTGTGTCCGGTTTGTCCGGAGCAGACTTCTTCGTAGCTGGGGTTGTGCGTAAACCCACCCGCGTAGCCAACCGCCGTGGTGTACACACCGGGCGTCTGCCAGAAACGTCGCTCTGCGCCCCAGAAACAGCCCATGCCAAACTCAACGCATTCAAGTCCTTCTGGAAATGGAGGGACCAGCTCGCGACCATGAACAAAGTGCTGGGGTGGAACCGGTATTGCTTCTTCTCGACCAATCAGCGCACTTTCCGCGCTGGGCATTTCCAGTTTGGCGCCAAATCCCATCATCGCCTCCGATAAAACATTTGATAATGATTGAACAGTTTAGCCCTTGTTGTTGTCTGAAAACATATCATCGACCAAATGTTTGACGGTCTTCGATTTTGCAACATCACCCAAGGATGCTATAACACCGCCATGCTATCGCTTTGCTTTACCTACCGGGCACGCTGCCTAATCGTCTCGCTGGCCCTGGTTGCGCTTGCGCCCTTCAGCCACGCAGAAACCCGCGACATTGACAATGAGAAGGGTCGAAGCGCTGCTTCGAGCGAAACCCCTACCCTCGGCGATCTTCAGACCATGCGCTCTGCCTTTCTGGCAGATGCGGACGCACCGGATAAGCTTGCGCGCCTGATCGAGTTGGAGGCACAGGCGCTCGCGATTCTGGAAGACGAGCCACTCAAGCTGGGTGGTATCGGCGGCGCTATCGTTGAAATCTACCCCGGCAGCCAGACCGGCCATCTGGCGTTAGCGAAGTACTATGAGCGAGTGGAGGCAAAAGATGCCCAAAGCAAACATCTCGCCCATCTGGAAAAAATTCAAGCAGCGATGCTGAACACCGGCGATGGCACCCCCGCCAAGCCGTATCAGGTCATCTCTATTCATGACGCCAATGCCTTTGCGCGTTCACATGATCTGGTACCGACCGGATCAATCTACCAGAGCACCGAAACCGTCGAACTTCTGTTCATGCTGGTCGCGCGGCCCGAGGCTGCGAAACTGAGACAGATATTCTTCGATGTATCACATCTGGTTGCAGCCACGGAAATCGAAGGTCTGGATCACGACCCCAATCCCTGGATCACCATTCGTCTGCTTGCCTCCGCAAGCGACTCCGCTGCGCAGGTCTCCATCGGTGCGCACCTGGCGGGTGCCAAAGAATATGACGACGCCATCGGCTGGCTCAAACTCGCGTCTCGCAGGGGCAATGTACTGGCCAACGGTCTGCTGGCCCGCGTGTATCTGACACAGGCTGTAGCAGCTGCTAATGAAGGTGCTGATGAAGAGGAAGTCAGCAACCTCCGCGAGCTGTCCATGGAGAATCATCTTCATGCCATAGCACTCGGCTCGACCAATTCCATGTACACATTGGCCGGACTCTATCTGACGGACTACTACGGCGAAGACAACCGGCACGCTGCCATTCCACTGCTTGAGCAAGCAAGCGCGCTGGCACACACAGAGTCGTTGATCTACCTGGGACATCTCTATAACACGGGCAACGTCGTCGACGAGGACAAAGCCAAGGCAGAGGACTACTTCTACAAGGCCGCAGAACAGGCGGCACCGGCAGCCGTCTTAAACTACGGCCGCTTTGCGTTGGCTAACCGTGCACTGTTTACGCGCAAGCCCGGCACGGCGGCCGATCCAAACGCCCCATCCACAGCCGGCTCGACAGAACACTTTTCATCGGCGCCCTCCACAGCAACAGAGCCTGACAGACAAGCCCGCTTGGACCGGCTTTTCTCGTGGTTGGACGACCTGATCAAGAACGACGACGCCCAGGCCATGGTGGTAATGGCGAATTTACACGCGCGCGGCACAGGTACCCGACCCTCCAACAGACGCGCAATTAAATGGTACAAGCGCGCCGTAAAATCAGCGCCCGACAACGCGGACATTGTGAACGAAGTAGTCTGGACGTTGACGGTCAGCGATGTGCGCGGTCTCAAACGAGCGAAATATGCACGCACTGTGATGGATGCGTTGATGGAGGCGGATGAGGCAGCGCAGCAGCGACCCGAATACCTGGACACCTGGGCCGCGACTTATGCGGCGATGGGTAATTTTGAGCGCGCCATCGAGTTGCAGCAGCAAGCGATAGACGTGGCGACCGCGCAGGATCGCACGGACGTGATTGAGATATTGAGGGGACACCTTGAACAGTTCCAACGCAATGAGAGCATCACAGAACCCGCACCGTGATGATCTGCGTGCCCTGCTTGTTCAGAAGCATCCAATTTTAGACGTGCGCGCCCCTGGCGAGTTTACCAAAGGCGCGGTGCCACACAGTACCAACATACCCATACTGAATGATGATGAACGCGCGAAGGTGGGTACCACTTACAAACGCGACGGCGCCGCAGCTGCCTACGCGTTAGGTATGGAACTGGTGAGCGGGCCGGTCAGAGAATCCCGTCTGCAGGCCTGGCAGGACTTTATCGTCGAGCACCCGGCTACGCATATCGCCTGCTGGCGCGGCGGACAACGCTCCAAGATCGCCACCGAATGGCTCAACCAGGTGGGTTGCGAGGTACCCCGCGTCCCCGGCGGGTACAAGGCGTTGCGTGGGGCGTGTCTGGAGATACTCAGCCAGGCAGCCCAGGCCAAAGCATGTGATTGGTGGATCGTTGGCGGACAGACCGGCTCAAGAAAAACCACCCTGATCAATTCCACCCCTACCAGCATCGACCTCGAAGGCATTGCACACCATCGCGGGTCAGCATTTGGTGGTCACCCGGAACCTCAGCCCACGCCGGCCAGCTTTGAAAACGCGCTCGCGGTTGCCTACCTCGACACAAATCCTCAGACAGCGCTCGTCCTGGAAGATGAAAGCCGCACCATCGGGAGACTGGCGCTCCCCGAAGAATGGTTTAAACGTATGCAGCGTTCGCCTATCGCACTGGTGGAGGTGCCGCTCGCCGAGCGCGTGCAACACATCAAACATGAGTATGTAGATACCGCACGGGAATCAGCCGCAGATCTGCGTACTCGTTATCTGGATGCCTTGGGCCGCATCTCGCGTCGTCTGGGCGGCGTCACTTACGTCAAACTGGAACACCTGATGAAAAGTGCGTTTGACGATCAGGGCAGTCACGAAGCATGGATAGAAGCGCTCTTGTGCGACTACTACGACCCGATGTACGCGTACCAGATACAGAAAAAAGAGGAGCGCATTAAAGTGCGCGGTAGCTACGCTGAAATCCAGGCGTTTCTGGCGGATCTGCAGTAGTCGCGTTTTTCAGTGGTCGTGAGGGTGATCGTGGTCATGCCCATGGGGTCTGGCAGCAAACGCTTCCGCGCGACTGGCCAGCTCTCCTTGCGGCACCACATTGGACCCGCCCAGTACTTTCTCCAGAGCTGCGCTGAAAAGCTCGTAGTAGGGGTACTCAAGCTCAGTAACGGATCCACCAGACTTATGTTCCTGTTCCCAGACAGCCACTTCGTCGATCAACGCAGCCTGCATATCCGCCCAGTCGATGACACCCGCCTCGGTAAGCGCCACCGCCATTCCAAACAGGCGCCCCTGCCAGGGCTCATCAAACACCAGCTCACCGTTGGCCATCGGCGGCTGAAGTTTTTCCGGCAGATCGATTTCTTCACTCATGTGTTTGTCCGGTTCAGTTCAGGACTTCTACGCCGATCATCGCGTTGCGGGTGACGCCTTCGGCAAGCTCTGCCTCCTCCAGGCTTTCCCAGCCTTCCGGTCTTTGCGGCAGGACCATGTACCGCACTTCCGCGGACGAGTCCCACACACGTATTTCCTTTTCCTCCGCAAGCTCTGTCCCGAACTCGGCTAACACCGCTCGAGGTTCGCGCACAACACGGGAACGATAGGCAGGGTCTTTGTACCACTTAGGCGGCAAGCCCAGGACCGCCCATGGATAGCAGGAGCACAACGTACACACAACCACATTGTGCACATCCGCATCATTCTCAACGACCACCAGTTTTTGAATCTCGCCACCCTCAAACGCAAAGTCGCTGATTGCCTCTGTCCCATCGGCCAACAATCTTGCTTTGAAGTCGGCATCGACCCATGCTCGCGCCACCACGCGTGCACCATTCATCGGACCCACTCGCTCGTTGTAGCGTTCTATCACATCATCGATCAGACCTTCATCAAGTAGGCCCTTCTCCAGTAACAAGCTTTCTAACGCTTCCGCGCGAATAGCGGCGTTCACAATGTTCTGCGGTTTACCCACGTTGTTCTCCTGTGCTCGAGGCCTTCAAGTAGGGTTCGAAGAGATCTATATAGACTGCGACAGACGGGTCAGCGTCAGCCCCGTAAAGCTCCGTGGCACTGAAGCGGACACTGTATAGATGCTGGGGACAGTCGCCATGGCCATGCGCCGCGGTATCGGGATACACCCAACCGCCCTGGTGAGCCGCAATCTCGCCGGTCGCCCCGCGTATGTAAGCGGGCAAGCGCGTGTGACCCTGACCGCTGTGACCATCAGCTGCCATCGGTTGTGGTCGTTCCGCGCGTACCGATTGTCCCACCTCAAAACGCGGCGCAGAAGCGATTTCCCGACGAGCCCCGCCGCTTGTTGCCAACTCTTCAGCCAACGTATATTCGGCGTCCGGACGCGCAGCAACCCGCGCCCCCTCAGGAAAGCCTTTCTGTTCTGCACGCGTATCGATCGCTTCTTGTGAAAGCACCTTGCTTTCAACCAGCAGGGTTTCCAGCGCACCCAGCCATCTGCCGTAATACGTGTCTTCCAGATAGGCCAGCGGATGGATGCGCTCAACGGCGTGGCGGAAATGGTCAACGTTGCGCGCCACTCCTGAACGTAGAACCGTATTGATCATGGCAAAAACCGCCGCCTCCCAACGCTCGGGAAACGGCGTATGTGTCTTGTCAGTCTCTACACTGCCAAAACCCTGTTTTGCACCGAGATCGTGAATACCATCCATCTCTCACTCCTCGAACCTGAATTTTAGGAAGCCTGGGGTACTCGGCTCAGCTTCCAGCTACCTGTACCAGTGTCGGTACACCATCCCCACCCCTGGAAAAATCCATACTGAAATGATGCTCTCCGCTGAGCACAGAATGGACAACCCCATCGGGCAATTCCACATCCGCTACAGTGCTGGGTGGTAACGTCAGGTACAAGTGGAATTCCCGTTCGCCAATCTCCCACTCCACCTCATAACTGCCATAGAGGCTCTCAAAGGAGGCGGCGAGAAAGCGAATAGGTGAGCCCGCCTGAAAGCCTTGCCCAAAAGGTGGACGCGGCTTCAGGTGCAGGTGCTGACTGCTATCTGCAGAGGAGGCAAACTTCAAACCCACCATCTCCTCAACCAGCCATTTCAGCAATCCAGCTTGAGCGATGTCGGCTACATCAGTGCGGGCGACTACCCGCTGACCTTTACGCACCTGTCCCAGCCAACTTGCGGGCGTGGTCTGCAACAACACCATGTACGCCACATCCAGACGACCCGCCCTCGTAATGGCCCCAAGCACAGAGCTCAAAGCTATCGGCACCACATCCACCTGGTAGCTGTCTGCGATCAGGCGTTCGATCAAATTTTCTTCCGCCAATTCGATTTCATGGTCTTCAACCAATCCAGCACTCAACGCCATAACACACGCCGAGCGACTCTCGTTCACCAGGTGACCATCGGCGGTTAAGAATCGACTTCGAAATGCATCGCGCACAGATCGCGCGACGTTCTCGATCAACTCGGCATCGGCGGGATGGCCAAGCATGCCAGCAATTTCGATACACTTACGCAAAGCCCGATAGACGGATGCGGTGGCTGTCAGTCGCCCGAGCAAACCTTCGCCATAGAGGTCCGGACGCGGTTGTTCGCGCAACATACCGGGAAACATATGCTTGTAGCCGAGTGCCGTCGCGCGCAGCACGGGATAGTGGGCGCGCAGGAGGTCGAGATCACGCTGTCCCAGAAACGTCGCCCAGGTGATCTCCACCAGCGACTCAAACCGGGCGTACAGATCTGTGTCCTGAGCTACGGGTATGCGCGGGGTGCCGTAGGACCCCTGTGTCTGATGATCGGAAAAGGAGAGCAGCGCATCATCGAGCCACTTGTGTACCACGGGGTATGCGTCAGGGTCGTACAACAGATACGGAACCCATGTTTGGGCATAGCCCCAATCGGGTGTATGGATTGCCTCGATGCCGCGCACCGGCGCACTCAATGCACACGCACGTAGCGAAGAATTGCACACGGTAACAAGTTCGTTGAGGGTCGCGTGATCAGATCGTAAAGCCAGACCGCGAAGGTTACCGGCGCCTATGCGAACCGCGGCTACCGAGTCCACAACAACCTCGCCCGCGGTGTACTCTATTTCCACGCTTTTGAAGGAATGCAGCGCAAATTCACCTTCCAGCACTTCTTCCTGATGAGAGCCCGCGATCGTGAACTCATCCACCGAGGCATTGGCAAAGTCCTCGCTGGGACTGTAGCGAACAATCACACGATCCGCCGCACGGCCCCTGACCGCAACACGCGCGCGGCCGACGATATGCTCGCCGAATACGCAGGTTGCGACCACCCGCTCCCCGCGCGGACGAAAGTCGCCATGTGTTAACACATCGGCGTGTCGCTTCATAGGGGGATGTAACGGTTTCAGCTCTTGCTGCGTGTCGAGGACAATACCGTCCACCGGCGTCACGGCATCATTTACATCCGCTTTCTCGCACGGCAACCACGCCGCGTCATCAACCCCAGCCAGACTTGATTGTTGAGCCCGCTGGCGCAGATCCAGACATTCGCCGACAGGTTCAGCACGCAGGTGCCCACAGGGTCGCCATCGCCATCTGGAATCGGTGGGGATGATCAGCTCTGCACCCTGGTCATTCTGCATTTTAAGCACCGCACGAACCGCGGGCTGCCGCCCGTACATCTCCCGGCCCCGTGCATCACCCTGACCAGAAAAATAGCCATCGCCCAGACGCAGTTCCAGAACGTTGTCTCCCACCTGCAGCGATGCGGTGACATCCAACACCTGCACATTTGCACGATGCCTGAAGTCCGCGGTCGCCAGGGTCGATGCTGAGCTCAGAACGTCACCGTTCAAACTCACCCGAGCATCCCCGAGGGCCGCGACATACAATCGGGCAGTGACGACCTCATGCGTAAGCTGAAACGCCCGGCGAAAACTCGCTGCACCTGCAGCCTGGTTCAGACTCCCGAACATGGGCGACGACAGCCAATCTCCAGTCCAAGCGGAGGGCTCTCCATACCGCGCTGAGGGCTCTTCATACCGCGCTGAAGGCTCTCCATACCGCGCTGAGGGCTCTTCATACCGCGCTGAAGGCTCTCCATACCGCGCTGAGGGCTCCAGCAACCCCATTTCAAACCAAGCGGCTGCAGACCAGGGGCTTGCGATGCCATCGCTGTCGTAGGTGCGAACGCGCCACCAGGCTTTCTGGCCGGACGTCAGGGCAGCACCCTTATAGGCAACCGGCCCGGCAAAATCCTCAAATACCGGGGTGCTATGCCAGAGATCCGGATGCTCAAGTTGGTCTGGTGATGAGGCCACAGAAATTTCATACCCGGACTGAATTTCCGCCGGACGCGTATCACACGCACGCCAGCTGAATCGTGGTGTGCACGTCAATCCGAGTGGGTTGTATTGAAATTCGCTACGCAGATGCTCCGGCGCACTAAGCGCTGCTGCTCGCGTTTCTCTGTGTGGCAATGCTGACTCCCAAGAAGCCACAAGTCTGCGCCCAAGCTATTCGATACGCAATCCCGAGTCCTCCTGTGCGGTCCGAAAACAGGGTATATAGGAAAGCGCTTACCCCAAAAAATCATCCATCAGTGCCAGCACTTCTGACAGCTTGTCATGATAGGTCCAATGACCAGCGTCCTGGATAACGTGATAGGTAACGTTTCGAAAATACTTGAGTGTATCGTCGTGGCCAATACGGTGTTCCAAGCCCCCATCCGCATTGATCACCAACACCGGGCAGTCGATGCGTTGCCACAGCGCGATCGTTTCTTCTTCCGAAAAGCCAGCAGGGGAAAAGTTATGCGTGTAGTTGTCATATTTCCAACTGTAGGTCCCGTCCTCATTCTGATTGGAACCATGAATGGTCAGGTGTAAGGCCTGGTCATCTGAGAGATTCGGATTCGCGTGCTGCATACGCTGATAAGCTTCATGCAGATCTTTGTAACGTCGTGGCTGACGTGCTGCTAATCCTCGCGTACCCGTAATCCACTCCCGTACCCGTTCATGTACAGGGGGTTGCGGCGCGATATGACGCCACATCCCGATGCCTTCTATCACGACCAGCCTTTCAATGGCTTCAGGGCAGACACCCGCGTAGAGCGCGGCAATTGCGCCCCCCATGCTGTGCCCGACTAACGTGATCGGTGCAAGCTCAGCCTGTTCCACCAGCTGGTTCGTATCGTAGACATAGTCCAGGAAATGATACGCAGAGCCCATCACCCACGCGGAATCGCCATGTCCGCGGAGGTCTGGAGCAATCACGCGATAGCGATCGTGATAGTGATCTACCAGATCGTCCCAGGTTCGGCAGTGATCGTGCATACCATGCAGCAACAACATGCGCTTCTCTGCCGCACCGCCCCAATCCACGTAGTGCAAACGCAGGCGTTCAGAAAAAAAGATGTGTGACGCCGGGGATAGCTGATTCAATCGATAACTCCCTCAAGTTCCGCCTGCCGATTGGCAAACAGTTCACGAACATACTCCAAGAAAAATTGCACCCGCCTTGTCGAACGGAGATCCGGGTGCGTCAGCAACCAAAGACCTGGACCCGCACTGACCGGCATCGCGTCCAGTCGCACAAGGGCACTTTCAGCTTCGCCGACGAAGCACGGTAATATACCCACCCCAGCACCGGCTGCAATCGCCGCACGCTGCATCTCGACCTGATCACATGAAAGGTGCACCCGGGCATTTGGGAAATAGGTTTCGCGCAACTTCTTAATATGCTGCATCACCTCCGTTTCGCTCACCCAATCCACCCATCTGTGTATCGGACGCGGCGTATCCAGATAGTCCTGCGACGCATAAGCTGCCAGCGCAAGCCCCGTCAACTGGCGGCCAACCATCGCTTCCGGCGGGGCGTTTGTCGCCGAGATGAGCACATCAACTTCGCGGCGGCTCATATCAGGTGTCACATAGTTCGGCAAAAACTCGAGATCGATATCAGGATACATATCCAGGAACGGCGCCAGATCCTGCAGCAGAAAGCGTGCTGCGATCACATCCGGCACGGCAACGCGAATACTGCCTGCAAGACTCTGATCACGGCCCTGCAAGCTACTTTCCAGAACCCGCAGCCGCCGTGCAACTTCATCTACCTGCTGCGCAACTTCCACACCCTCGGTGGTGATATGCAGCCCTTGCGGAGTCCGGGTAAAGAGATTCACCCCCAACCTTGACTCAAGCTGGTCCAGGCGGCGCATCACAGTGGAAGGATTGACCTTCAACTGATTGGCCGCCCCCCTGACTGAGCCATTCATGGCCACAGCGGAAAAAAATCGATAATCGTCCCAATCCAACGTTCTGCAGTCCGTAGCCCGTGTGTTTCGAGCATAACAGAAGCATTTTAGTGTTGCATTAACGCAACATGCTGTTGCGTTACTGATGGTTGCATTTAATGTTACTCAAAGTAACATACACACATCGCTTGAGGCCAAACCCCACAAGCGACGGAAACCAGGGCCACATTGCCCAAACCGAGATCTCCGGCCTCAATTAAGGTCAAAAGATCAAAGAAAAGTTTCCCTGAGGGATATCCGAATCCTCCCCTCCCTCCCCTTCCCACGGATATCCCTCGCATCTTCCACAGCAGGCTGGGCTGGAGATCCTAAAAAAGATCTCAGTTCACCTGCTTTTGTTTCATGGTAGGGTCTTACGCCGAGCAACACTGACCCTACCGTTTTTCCCAAATGGACTATCAACACATTACCGTCGAACGGTCAGCGGATTCCGGGCACATCGCCTGGCTGAAAATGAATCGGCCGGACAAGGCGAACGCCCTCCACTACGAACATCTGCTTGAAATAGAAACAGCCGCGCTCAGTTTTCGCGAAGACGCAGACACCCGCGTGGTTATTTTTGCAGGCGAGGGCAAACACTTTTCGTCCGGTGCGGATCTCACCGACGGCGGTGAAGCCTACAAGGTACCCCTCGTCCACCGGCGGCGGCGCATGCGCATGGGTGAACGTGCCATCGAAGCGATCCTCGGAATGGACCAGATCACCATCGCAGCCTGGCAGGGTGCAGCGATGGGTGGTGGCGCCTGTATCGCTACGGCCTGCGACTTCCGCATCGGCGCAGATAACTGTTTTATGCAATACCCCGAGATCGATATCGGTTTGAACCTCATGTGGAAAAGCCTGCCGTTGTTGATCGCACTTGTCGGTCCGGCACGTGCGAAACATCTTGTAGTGGGTGGCTTTCGTGCGCATGCCGAGGAACTGAAAGATTGGGGGGTCCTCGACCAGCTTGTACCGCTCGCAGAGTTGCAGAGCAGTGCAACATCTCTGGCAGCACACTACGCGGCTAAGCCGCCAATTGCGGCGCAGATGATCAAACAATCCACCAACCAACTGAGCACGGCGCTCAACCACGCCATCATGCACATGGATGCAGATCAGAATATGTTTGCTGCCAACACCGATGATCGAAACATTGCGGTCGAGGCTTACCTCAACAAAACCGATCCGGAGTTTTCCGGCAACTAGAAGAACATATGTCAATCGCCCAACTGAACCTGGAGCCAATTTGCGACCAGAACTGGCGGGAGGCAAACGGTGTTCGGGTTGCTCCCGGCCAATTGAAGTTCGTCGCAGACCACGAACCTGTGGCCCTTGTCATTTTGTCGAAAGCGTTCGTCAGACTGGGAAACGTGGATTGGTACCCATACCTGATCACCACCACCAAGGAAACAATCGGCGTGGTCGCGATTACGCAAAACTCTGATCGATGTGAGATATACCACCTGCTTATCGATCAGAAGGTACAAGGAAAAGGATATGGCAAAGCTTCCGTGCTGGCTCTGATCAAACACATCCGCGAGACCTGGCAACAGACTGCGGCCATTTCACTGACTGTGCACCCAAATAACCAGGTGGCAATGCACGTTTACAAGTCTTGTGGATTCAATCCCACTGGCGATTTTAAAAACTCAGAACCGGTGATGGAGCTACGTTTATAGGGCTAAAGCCGCCTCCGCAGCACGTACTCACGTAACCAGTTGATCTGGACCTCGTAAAAACCATCGCTCTTGCGGGGCGACTTCATCGCCTGCATCTCTTTCAGGCTGCCGTTCTCCGCAACGTTTAGATTGTGGTCTGCATCCGCGAACGTTTTCACCACGAGCGTGCCTTTCTCTTTGCTGCCGATCGCGTGCTCATAGAGGCGACGCGTTTTACGCCAGTCGACGTTCAAGTCCTTCTCACCAAAGAGCGCCAACATGTCCACATCCAGAGCAGCAAGCATCTCATCAAACTTCTCTATGTGAACAAATGAGCACATATCATCATCGATATGTGTGCATGCCCCCAGCGTGCAGTACTTCTGCTGGAGTTCATATTCTGCCCAGGTGGGCCATCCACCCCGCATACGCTTGATGTATTCATTCGCTTGCAACGCCTGTGTTGCCTCTTGATACGCCGCATAACTGCCGCCACTGCGAAACACCTTGCATCCCGCCCGCCACTCGTCAGCCAATCTGGCGGAGAGCTCGAGAGAGCCTCCTTCATACGGCAGGTTTGAGAGCAGCAGATAGGAAAAGTTATCTTCAGCGGACACGCCACTGACCGAGACCCAGAACTCGAGGTCGCGATCCCGCGAAAGTGCAATGGGGGCAATCCAACCGGCGCGACTCACCCCCCAGATACCTATGTACTGAGCTCCGGGTGCTTGGATTTTGCGCAGATAATTCGCAGCATCCACCACCTCCTGGGCACTTTCCGCAACGGGTTGGTTAATGTCGAATATGCCACCACTGCGCCCTTGACCGGGCTTGTCCCACATCGCGGTGGCTATGCCGAGCTCGGTGAATCGTGAGCGCAATCCTGCATACATGCTCCAGCCGCGCACGTCGGTTTCTCCATAGCCATGCACAAAAAGGATCAAAGCCTGTGCAGGTTGAGCGGCGGGCACATCGAGCACGCCGGACAACTCGACCCCGGAAGACGTGAACTCAAAATCCGCTGTGGTGCCCGGAGCAAAGCGCTCAGCAGCGGTTGCGACATTTGACGCTACGTCTGTGCAAGCCCACAGGCCGGCCGTCCAGGCTGACAAGATAAACAACCGCAACACCCTGCGTTCAATCGGCATAGATTTTGTCCTGATAGTGGCGGACACTCACAAGAAGACAAACATGGACACCGGTTCACCTCATACAGACAACACAACCCGTAGAGAGGCTCCTTACGTCCAGCTCACCTCAACCACACCCGGTTCCAGCTCACGCGTCTGCGGTCGTGCGCCAAACCGGCAGTTAGAACCGGTCGTACATTCGCCGCTTTCAACATCGAATGCGTAGCCGTGCCAGGGGCAGGAAACCTTGAGCGTGTTCCCGGATACGGTTTCCAAGGGCCCAAGCTGATGCGGACACAAAGCCGGATAGACCCACCAGGCTCTACCGTCATCCCCGGCGCCGTCAGAAGCAATGAGTTTGTACTCTCGACCTGACAATGAAAACGCTACCGGCTCCGAAACGCCGTCACTACCCACTTCAACGCGTACACTTTCCTTCCTATCGACGCTGTCCAAGCGCATATCGAGGGCACGCTGTCTGCCGGTCATCATGGCGACATCCTCATCATAGAGGACTTCGTAGGCTGCCGCGTAGGCGCGTCCTACTTTTTCGCGCGCGGCTTCGGGGACGCCCGGAACAAAAAAATCGATCACAAGATCCATACTGCGCGCGTCTGTCACGAAAACATGTGTCCAGATTTCTGCGCCTTTACTGGGGCCTTCCAGATTCCGGGTGATCCAGCGTCGGGCGCTGCGATCGAGCTTCAGTTCCAACACCGATTCCTGACCTTTTTTGTCCACGGAACGACAGCGCCAGCCCCAAGCGCCTGCGTCCAGGCACTTAATATCACTGAAACTGGATGCATGCAGGTGCGGGAGATGTTCCCAATCCAGCGCGTTCTCGTACATGCGATCCAGATTAACAGGCAGCGTACGCTTGTAGGTGCCTACGTGATCCAGCCTCGAATCTGGATAGGCCGGTTCAAAGGTGTAGCGCAGTTTGCTCATAATCTATCAGGACGCACGCTCGATGCTGAAGGCGAAGACAAATTCGCCAATTTCCACCTCGGTGGCATCGGCGCCTGGATCTCCCTCAGTAAATGAGAGGGCCAACACTTCACCCATAATATATTCCGCATGCTCGCGGGCCGCCGCAGCAAGTTCACCTTCAGCGCGGTAGACCACATGAATGCGATCGGTTACTTCAAAACCCAGGTCTTTGCGAGCCCGCTGAATACGATTGATGATCTCGCGCGCGAGACCGCCTCGCACAAGCTCAGGCGTGAGCGTGCAATCCAGGTCCACGGCAATCTGGCTGTTTGATACCGTGTTGGTGCCTTCACGGGCCCGTTGCAACACCTGAATTTCTTCGGACGTGAAAGTTTCACCGTCGAGGATAACCTGTCCGTCCGTTTGCAGAGCGGCAATCGCATCTGCATCGAGGTTGTTGATCAAGCCCTGGAAACGCTTCATCTCCTTGCCGAGGCGTTTACCGAGCAACGGGAAATTCGGCTTCGCGATCAACTCGATGTAATGCGCTTCGTCGGCATCATACCTAACCGAGCGCACATTCAGCTCGTCACGAATGTAGTCATCCAGCCGCTGCATCTCGTTCAGAAGATCAGCATCACGATTCACAACTGTCAGACCGGCAAGGGGTGTTCGCAGGCCGATTTTAACCTCTTCCCGTTTTTGCCGACCCAGCAGGATCACCTGCTGCATGCGGTCTACTGCCTGCTCCAGCTCAGGTTTGATATACCCTTCTTCTGGCTTCGGATAGTCGCACATATGCACCGAAAGCGGCGAAGGCGCTTCGCCGGACAACTGGGCCAGCTCTCGATACAGGTGTTCCGATAGAAACGGCGTAAACGGCGCCATCACCTGTGTCAGTTCCAGCAGCGCGGTGTAGAGCGTGCTGTAAGCGGAGATCTTGTCTGCGGTGACATCCTCGCCCCAGAACCTTGATCGGTTCAGACGGATGTACCAGTTCGTCAGATCCTCAATGAAGTCAAAGAGCTGCGGCACCACGTTGTAAAGGCGATACGCTTCCATCTCTCTGGAAATGTTGGCTTTCAGCGTCTGCAGACGCGACATCAACCACTGATCGAGCGTGTTTTCGCCGAAGTGCAGACCCTTGTCCGGCGACCACGCGTCGATATCCGCATAAGTTTTCAGGAAAGAGAACGCGTTGTACCAGGGCAGCAGCGCGCGCCGGGTCATATCACGGACCCCTGAGTCGGCAAAACGCTGCTCTTCGCCCCGCACCAGACCGGAGTTGATTAGATAAAGGCGCAGCGCATCCGCGCCATAGCGCTCCATCAAGTCGTTCGGCGGCGTGTAGTTTTTCAACCGCTTCGACATCTTTTTACCGTCTTCGGCCATCACCATGCCGTTCACGATGACATTGCGAAACGCTGGCTTGTCGTAGATCGCGGCCGCAAGCACCGTCAACGTGTAGAACCACCCGCGCGTCTGATCTAGGCCTTCAGCGATAAACTCAGCCGGGAAACCCGCCTCAAAGACATTGTTGTTCTCGAATGGGTAGTGCAATTGCGCATAAGGCATAGACCCCGACTCAAACCAGCAGTCGAGCACCTCACTGATGCGTTGATAGGTCCCTTCTTCACCGTCGATCGAAAACGTCAGGGGATCGACATGCTCACGATGCAGATCGTCCACAGTCACACCCGTGTACTCGGCGAGCTCAGCAACCGATCCCATGCAGATGGCGTTACCCGTCGTGTCGTTGATCCACACCGGTAGCGGCGTACCCCACACACGATTGCGCGAGATCGCCCAATCCTGCGCACCTTCAAGCCAATTGCCGAAGCGACCCTCTTTTATGTGGTCCGGTACCCAGCGAATCTCTGCATTCGCTTCGATCAGCTTTTCGCGGATCGACGTAACGTTGACATACCAGCTGGGAATCGCGCGGTAGATCAGTGGCGTATCCGAACGATAACAATATGGATAGCTGTGCTGGATGACTTCCTGCTTGTACAGACTGCCCTGGTCGCGCAGATATTTGATGATGTCCTTGTCAGCATCCTTAACGTGCTGACCGGCGAAGTCAGATACCTCTTCGGTAAATTCTCCATGAATCGTGACCGGGCAAGCGAACGCCTCAATCTCATGCGCACGCAATATCCGATAGTCATCCTCACCAAAGGCAGGTGCCTGGTGGACAATGCCGGTGCCGCTATCAGTGGTGACATAGTCATCGCTGACCACTACAAAGGCGCCACGTTCCTGTTCTTCTGCGAAATAGGAAAAGACCGGTGTATAGGACTTGCCGACAAGGTCGGCACCTTTCACTGAGGCGAGGATTTCCAGATCGCCATAGTGCTCGACGCGCGCCGCGGCAAGGTAGAACTTCTGGTCTGTCTCTTTGTCACGGGCAAGCACATAGTCAATGTCCGCGCCCACACACGCTGCCAGATTGGACGGCAGGGTCCAGGGTGTTGTTGTCCACACCGCAAGATGTGCGTCTTCGTCATTCAACTTGAACAGTACGGTGATGGCAGGGTCCTGCACATCCATATAGTTGGACGTGGCTTCGAAGTTGGCCAGCGGAGTGCCCAGCGCCGTGGAGACCGGCATGACCTTCACGCCTTCGTAGATAAGGCCCTTATCCCAGAGCTGTTTGAACACCCACCAGACCGATTCCATGTACCACGTGTCCATGGTCTTGTAGTCGTTGTCAAAGTCGATCCAACGACCCAGCCGTGTGATCGTGTGACGCCATTCACTGACGTAGCGTTGGACAATGGCGCGACACTCGTTGTTGTACCCGGCAACACCCAGCTGCGCTACTGCATCCTGAGCGGAGAGACCCAGTTGTTTGTCGATTTCGTGTTCGATCGGCAGACCGTGACAATCCCAACCAAAGCGGCGCATGACGTACCGGCCCTTCATGGTCCAGTAGCGCGGCACAATATCTTTGATCGTGCTTGCAACAAGATGGCCGTGATGCGGTAGGCCCGTAGCAAACGGTGGACCGTCGTAGAAGATATAGGGCTTCTTCTCTTTCGTGTTATCCAGAGTTTTTTGGAACGCACCAATCTCGTCCCACATTTTCAAAATATCGTGTTCCATCGCCACGAATGAAAATTGTGCGGTATCCAGAGATTCGGTGTTGTCGGTCGCCTCAGCCATGACCTTCGCGCCATCCAAAATTTTTGAGGCGCGTATAGTAGAGCAAGGCAACCGGGACTGCCAACGATGCCACCGCGCCCTGTCATCAAAGGCAGGCGCGGCACACAGTCGGCACACTAGAGAAAAATGCGGTTCTGACGCATGACCTGCGTCGAGCGCGTCTTACGCTTCAGCGGCGACCGATTTGTTGTTCAGCAGAGAAAAATTGGTGTATCTCGGCGTCAATTCGTGACCACTTGCGAAAGAGTCGAGAACAAACTCACGTATCACTTTCAGCTTGCGACCGTCATCGTCCAGGTCCTTGATCATCTCGCGCAGGAGGCTGGCCTCAACTTCCGCTTCGAAACGGCTCGCATAAGGCCCCATTTCCACCCCTTCGCGGGTGCGGAAGTACCAGGTGTCTTCGCTGTGTAAAAAAACTCGATCAGATCTGAACCAGGCGCGCTCAATTTCTTGCTTTCGCGCCGAACGTTCCAATTGAAACAAGGGTTGCTCGCGATGAATTTCGCCATTCATAACCCACTCCGTTACCGTACTACAAACTCGGGAATTTGAGAGTTTGCGTTGTTCCACCCGGGTTGTCTGTGTCCAACATGTGGGGTTTGTAAGTAATTGTTAACCTAACCGTTCATCGTCAAGTAAACTCAAAACCTGAAGCAAAGGGGGTCTGATGCAATCAATAAGCGACACGGCGGTGTCTGTTCGGGACGCGGTTCAAGCATTTTTCCAGGAAAAAATCCTGCCAAATCACCACCTCTGGCTGAGCCAGGCCGAAACCGATCCCACGCCCGCGATCGAACAGACCCTGCGGGCTGAGGCAAAAGCTTTAGGGTTATGGAATCTGGGCCTGCCACGCCTTACCGACGATGAGCCAGGCACACGCTTGACGAACTTCGAGTTCACCGACATCGCAGAAATATTGGGCCGCCTGCCCTGGGCATCCCGCGTATTCAACAGCCACGCGCCAGATACACCCAATATGGAGCTCCTGCAGCTCTTCGGCACACCTGCCCAGAAAGAGGCCTACCTTAACCCTCTGCTCGAGGGTGAATGGGGCTCATGTTTTTCCATGACGGAACCGGAAGTGGCTTCCTCGGACCCCTCTAATCTGGCCACCACGCTGACGCTGGATGGGGATCATTACGTGATCAACGGTCGCAAGTGGTTTTCCTCCAACGGTTCATTGCCGAATACCCGTTTCAGCATTCTGGTCGGGGTTACCGATCCGGAGGCCGCAAAATCTCAGCGCCAAAGTCTGATCATCGTGCCTCTCGACCTACCCGGGGTCGAAGTTGAACGCGATGTCCCTATCTTTGGCGCCGTCCACAAAACCAACGTGCACACACAGTTCAAATTTACCGATGTGCGCGTGCCTCGGGACAACATCATCGGCGAGGTGGGCGCTGGTTTTGCCATCGGCCAGGCACGTCTAGGACCTGCGCGCCTGCATCACTGCATGCGTTCGATTGGTGAATGCGAGGTGCTCATCAGCCTGATGTTGCATCGCGCCCAGGCTCGCTCCACGTTTGGCAAACGCGTGGATGAGTATTCAAGTACAAAGGAGGCCATTGCACTGTCCCGCATCGAGCTCGATCAGGTTCGGCTCCTGGTTAAACAAACTGCAGCGGCGCTGGACGAGCACGGCAACAAAGCCATCCGCAAAGAAGTGTCCATGATTAAGGTGGCCACCTTCCGCGTCTACCAGGCCATCGCTGATCGAGCCATCCAGCTCTTCGGTGCGGCTGGCATGACTTCCGACAGTCCGGCGGCTCAGGCCCTGGTCAGAGCGCGAGGACTACGGATCGCAGATGGACCCGACGAAGTCCATCTGCAAACGATTTATCGCTTAGAGGCCGCTGAACAGGACCTGACAAACGTCCAACATTATCTTGGTCCGGACGCTCTGTAACTTTATCTACCGAACGCTTCCAACAGCGCGTCCGCACGCCTGCCCAGCTTTTCGAGCGAACCCGCGCCGAGGGGCACAATGATCTGTTCAACACCAAGTGCTTCATATTGGGGCACAGTCTCCTGATTCACCGGATGTCGATTCGGCCCAACATAGAGGCGGATCTGATCTCGAGTGCGGCCTGCGGCTTCAAGCGCGGCATCCAACATACCCAGTTTTTGCTCAAGCTCCGCAGGGGTGATGTCCCAGGCATACCAGCCGTCGCCGCGTTCTGCGACCCGTCTTAGCGCGGGCTTACTTTCGCCGCCAAAGAAGATGGGGGGATGAGGGTCCTGCACAGGTTTGGGGTTGAAGTGGCATTTTGTCAGAGTCACCTCTTCGCCTTGAAACTCGGTCACCCCGGGTGCCCAAAGTGCTTTGATCGCGTCTATATATTCGTTACAGGTCCGTGCACGGGCAGAGAAGTCTGCGCCAAGGTTGTCAAACTCTTCCTTCAACCAACCGATGCCCACGCCAAAGTCGACCCGCCCACCCGAGAGAAAATCAACGTCCGCGACCATCTTTGCCGTGTATACGGGCTGACGCTGGGGAACCAGGCAGATTCCTGTTCCCAGACGCACGCGCTGTGTGTGGCTTGCCACATAGGTCATGGCTGTAAATGGATCGAGCAGACCTTCCGGATCGCCAGGGATACGTCCAGAATCACTGTAGGGGTAAGAAGATTCGTAGTCGGGAAAGAAGAGGACATGCTCTGGAAACCAGATTGAGTCATATCCCTTTGCTTCAACAAGCTGCACGGAATCTCTGATGAAGCCAGGATCCGTGTGTTGGCTGAACGCCATGGCCGCGCCTACTTTCATTGTGCTCTCCCTCTGTGTCTCGAATTTTTAAAGTGCAGGGAGCATTGTGGCCGATGGACGTAGACCGCGCCAGAGCTATCCGGGCGGTCTTTTTGCAGCGTGCTTGCTACTCTGAGGAACCGCCCTTGAACATGCGGTAACCACCCAGCAGCACCAGCGCTCCGACAGTCGCCAGACCCACGCTCACGAGATTAAACCCGGTGACATCACCCAGACCCAGCAATGAACCGATAAAACCCCCTAGAAATGCACCCGCGATACCGATGAGGATGGTCACGAAGATTCCGCCCGGATCTTTGCCCGGCATAATGAATTTGGCTAAAGCACCAACAACCAACCCCAATATCAACCATGTGAGTATGCCCATGCCTGCTCCTTCGAATAGTTTTTTGTCAGATAGTAAATCCTAACAACTCAGTCGAGCCTGAAGACACAGACACCCCGCCACTTTAACGGCTATTTTACATTGGCTGAGGCAGCGCAGACTTGCGGACTAGCGCTGTCCGGCCACGTATTCAGCAACAAGGTCCGGGGCCTGCATGGGGATGAAGTGCGTCAGGTCTTGCAGCAGCACATCCCGCGCGTTGGGCAGATTGTCGGCAAGACCAGGCCAGGTCGGCGAGGCCGCAAAATCCATTTCGGGAGATGCAAGATCGCGACCAGGCGCCCTTAAGATGGTGACAGGTACATTGAGATCAGCCAGCAGGGGATGGATGTTGGTGGTGAAGTTATTCATGTAAACCTGCGCCTCTGACTCAGGCGGACAGGCGAGCACCACACCGCCGTTTTCCGGATCTGGGACCACCCCATATCGGCAATAGTCACGCAGTATTTCAGGTACCCAGAGACTGTACGGGTGTCGCGACTCAAAACGTTCGAACATCGCTTCCCAGGAGTCGAACTGCGCTTTCCGCCGCGCCACCGGATGGTCAGCAACGCCGGTAAACATGGCTTCCAGTTCAGCATAGGCGTCAGGGGGAAAAATGACAGGATCTATCAGGAAGAGGCGTTTGAACAAATCTGCGCGGCGGGCACCGACATGCGCCATGCAGAATCCTCCCATGGAATGCCCTACCCCAATCGCGCCCTGCAACCCCAACAGCGTGGCGACCGCCTCCAGATCCGCTGCAAATCGATCCCAGCTGTACGGTCCGTTTTTAGTCGAGCGGCCATGACCGCGTCCATCGTAAGCGAACACCTGCCAATCTGCTGGGAGCTGCGCCACCACTTTGTCCCAGCACCGCGCGTGAAAGCCTGTCGCATGCAGCAGCACTACACGTTCGGCGACCGGACCATCAGCAACCGGCCATTCAAAGAGGCAGAATCGCTCGCCTTCAATGGAAAGTTCTCGTTCAACAGGTTGTCTCATACGGCGATTTTGTCCGACTTAAACTGCAGCAACTTAACCCAAGTGAAGATTCCTTGCGACTCCGACCCGTGTTCTTGGGTACACTAAGCGAGAGCAATACCTACTTGAAGGCCCATCCGCTGCTGTCACACAAATCCGAAATAGTCTCCGATGAAAGTGAACTCCTCATCCTGGTGGACAACCAGGATCAGGAAATTGGCACGTTGGACAAACAAAGCTGCCACGACGGCGACGGCGTGCTGCACCGAGCTTTTTCCGTGTTTATTTTCAATACTGAGGGTGACCTGCTCATTCAAAAACGCGCAGCCGGCAAACGCCTGTGGCCGGGGTTCTGGTCGAATTCATGTTGTTCACATCCTCGCGCGGGCGAACACCTGGCCGATGCTGCCAATCGGCGCTGCGAACAGGAGCTGGGACTACGCGCCGAGCTCGAGTTTCTGTACAAGTTTGAATACCAGGCCAACTTTGGCTCTGCCGGTAGTGAACATGAGTTGTGTTCCGTTTTTGTTGGCTCCGTTCAGGGCGAGCCCAGATTTAACGCAACGGAGATAGAAGCGATCAATTGGATCTCACCGGCATCTTTGGATCACAACCTGGAGCACTCGCCTGAGGAATACACGCCCTGGTTCCAGATGGAGTGGCAGAAACTGAACGCGGATTTTCGCGATCACCTGCCGTTTTAGCGCGTAGCACTAGACGCGCACCTCTAATCCTTCGGGTTCACCGACCTCGGCTTAGGTGCCGAGCCCACCGGGTCACTCTGGGTGAAGCGGTCAAACCAGGTATCCGCATCCTCGCTCAGACGGGCTCGCAAACCTGCCTTGATGCGCATCAGGCCTCCCTCCGGGTAGCCTGCAAGCGTGTTGCAAAGTGCACGCGCCCGATCGAGCACATCCGTATCGGCAACCACTTCGTGCGCAAGCTCGAGTTCTTTGAGTGTGCTTCCGTCAAGGCGATCGCCGATAAGAGCTACCTTGGCGATCACCGCCTCTGAGTGTCGAAGGTTCAACCACGCCATGTTGTACGGGGCCGCCATACCGATTTGCACTTCACCCACCTGCAGAAAACTCGCCTCCCCCGCAACCAGGAGATCACACGCAACCGCCAACGCCGCACCACCGTTAATCGCGTAACGCTCAAGTGCGCCGACGATCGGTTTGGGACATTCAAACAACGACCGATGCGCGCCACGCCAGATATGCTGAAAATCAGCCAGCCACTCAGGCGGCGGCTCGGCGTTAAAGGCTTTGAGGTCAAGGCCTGAGCAGAACGCGCCATTTGCTCCGTGCAGCAGCACCACGCGCACGTCATCCCGGCTGGATGCTTCCGCCATGGTTGCTGCCAACGCGCGCCCGAGATCGCCATCTATCGCATTTTTGCGTTCCGGGCGATTCAGCATCACCTCACCAACGCCGTCCACCACACTGAGGGTTACCGCTTCGTTCTCCATTCACCTTCCTCCATACTCTTCCTCCCTACTCGTTGCTGCCCGAACTTAGACCAGCAAATATATCCCGACCACAATCAGTACCATACCCAACACTTCCCGCATAGTGAGCCGTTCTTTGAGCAGGTACACGGATGTCAGTACCGTAAAGATCAGTTCCACCTGACCCACCGCACGCACCACCGCCGCGTTTTTTAACGTCATCGCGGTAAACCAGCCAGCGGACGCGAACGCACCGATCGCGCCGACCCAGATCGCCACACGCCATGCTTTGAGCGTGCGCGCGATTTCGCCCGGTTCTCGAATCGCAAGATAGGCACCCATGATAATGCTCTGCAGCGTGACCGATACCATCACGGTCAAGGCGGCGCGTTGAAGAAAATCCCCATCGTCCAACGCGAGACTGGCACCCCGAAAACCGACGGCAGATATGGCAAAACCCGCGCCCGCAGCGAGACCCAGCCACATAGCCCGTTCGGGTTTTAAAAGATCCCCGAGCCGCACCTGGCCGGACAGCAGGATGACGCCAATCAGGCTGACGGCTATGCCGCCCAGCACCCATCCAGTTATCTGATCCCCAAGGATGACCAACCCCACCATCGCCGCCTGCGCGGCTTCTGTTTTTGAGTACGCGGTCCCTACCGCAAAGTTGCCAGAGGTAAAGGCAGCGAGCAGAAGCGCGGTGGCCACAATCTGTGCAATCCCGCCGATCAGAACATACGTAAAGAATTCGACGTTAAATCCGCTCGGCGACCCCTGCCACAGCCACAGCGCATACAGATACGCAAACGGCACCGCATACAAAAAGCGGACATACGCAGCCCCGTTTACGGAAAGTTCACCGGTGAGCCGCTTCTGCAGAAGCGAACGCGCGTTCTGCATAAACGCAGCACCCAGCGTGATGACAAACCACAACTCCACGTCAGCGCGGTCCGCAGCTCATCTGCAAATGGGAATGATTATCATTGATCGTTTCGACCAAAATTTGCGTTTTCATAGTTATTATCTATCGCAGCCATTTATATTTTCGAATGGCGATCTGGCGCCGCAACCCTATACTGTCTGCCAATCACTTATGGGTATCTGCCGCGAATTCTTAAGAACGCGCGCGGATAGTCATCAGGGAGCAACTAGTTAACTTAAGTTAGTACTTAAATCTACCTATAGGGAGTTCATGTAACCATGGATTTGAAGGACAGCCAGACTTTACAGAATCTGAAGGACGCATTCGCCGGTGAATCACAGGCGAACCGTCGCTACCTCTACTTCGCAGCGAAAGCAGACGTTGAGGGCGAAAACGATGTCGCAGCCGTCTTCCGCTCTACCGCAGAAGGCGAAACCGGCCACGCGCACGGTCACCTCGAGTACATGGAAGCAGTCGGCGACCCAGCTACGGGTCTGCCTATCGGCAACACCAGCGCTAACCTGGCAGCGGCTATTGCCGGTGAAACCCACGAGTACACCGACATGTACCCGGGTATGGCCAGCACCGCACGTGACGAAGGTTTTGATGAAATCGCTGATTGGTTCGAAACCCTGGCGAAAGCCGAGCGTTCCCACGCCAACCGTTTCCAGAAAGCTCTGGACGGCATGGAGTAACGATCAGGCATCGTGTGAGAAAAAGGGGCCTAGGCCCCTTTTTTTCGCTCAGAATTTATTCGGCACACACGCTGAGTCAAAGAGCAACAAAGAGGACAGGTCATGGCAGTTCGCGAAGGTAGTTTAGAAGCACCAGAGCGCCACCCGATTGAGTGGCAGACAGAGGAGTACTACGACAAAGAGTCATTGTACTCAGAGTTGGAGCGCGTCTATGACATCTGTCATGGCTGCAGACGCTGCGTAAGTCTGTGCGATTCATTTCCAACCCTTTTTGATCTGGTGGATGAATCGGACACCTTCGAAGTGGATGGTGTCGATAAAGACGACTATATGAAGGTGGTAGACCAGTGTTTCATGTGCGACCTTTGCGCAGAGACCAAGTGCCCCTACCTGCCTCCGCATGAATGGGCCGTCGACTTTCCGCATCTGATGCTGCGCGCCAAGGCCTACAAGTTTAAGCAGCAGGATACGAAGTGGCGCGATCGTCTGATCACCTCCACCGATCCGATCTTCGATGCCATCTCAACACCCGGAATTGCCGGGTTGGCCAACGCTGCGGCATCTTCAAAGGCGTTGCGTTCGATGGGCGACAAAATGGTCGGCATCCATCCTGAAGCACCGCTGCCACACTTTGAGTCGAAGGCGTTCACGAAGCGTGCTGATATCGATCATCCAAATCCAGATGCAAAAGCGGGCACGGAAACCACGGGCAAGGTTGCAATTTACGTAACGTGTTATGGCGATCACAACGAACCACAAGTGGTAGAAGATCTCATCGCTGTACTTGCACACAACGGTGTCCATGTTGAGGTGCTCAAAGATGCCAAGTGCTGTGGCATGCCCAAACTCGAGCTGGGTGACCTTAAAAAAGTGGCCGGGCTCAAAGACGCCAACCTGCCAACGTTTTTAGAAGCCATCGACAATGGCTTCGACATCATCGCGCCAATTCCCAGTTGCGTGCTGATGTACAAACAAGAATTGCCGCTCATGTTTCCTGGCGATGCTGATATCAAGAAAGTGCAGGAAGCGTTCTTCGATCCTTTTGAATATCTCATGTCCCGCAACAAAGATGGGCTGATCAACACAGAGTTCAGCGAATCCCTCGGTAAGGTTTCGTACCACGTTGCCTGCCACCAACGTGTGCAGGCGTTCGGCATGAAAACCAAGGAATTCCTGGAGCTGATACCGGACACGGATGTAAACGCTATCGAACGTTGCTCCGGGCATGACGGCACCTACGCCGTCAAATCAGAGACCTACGACAAGGCAATGAAAATCGCACGCCCCGTCGTTCGCCGTGTCAAAGAAAACGAGCCTGACACCTATGGGTCAGACTGTCCGATGGCCGGGCGCTTGATCGCTCACGGCATTGACGATGGATCTGAAGCCCACCACCCCATTTCAATGGTTAAAAAGGCGTACGGTATTTAACCGCGCCGAGCAGAGGATAATTGAAGTACATGAAACTCTCCCGACAAGATCTATGGACTCTCGAAGATTATGCAGTCAAGCGCGAGGCGTTCCGCGCTGAAGTCATCCAGCATAAGAAAACCCGCCAGGTCAAACTCGGACCTCATGCCACGCTCTATTTTGAAGATGGCATGACGATGAGATATCAGGTTCAAGAGATGCTGCGCGTGGAGAAAATTTTCACGCCAGCTGAGATCGAAGAAGAATTGGAAGCGTATAACCCACTGATCCCGGACGGCACCAATTGGAAGGCCACCTTTATGCTGGAATACCCAGACGTTGAAGAGCGTCGAGTCGCGCTGGCCCGCATGTCAGGCATTGAGGACAAGGTCTGGGTCCAGGTTGGCGAAACCGAGCGGGTCTACGCGATTGCCAACGAAGATTTAGATCGATCCACCGACGACAAAACTTCTGCGGTGCATTTTATGCGTTTTGAATTGCCTGCGGCTGCGCGCGAAGCGTTAGCGGGGCAAGATATTAAAATGGGTATCGACCATCCTGAGCTGCCCTACGAAGTGACCCTGGATGCCCCTGTGGCTGCAAGCCTGCGCGCCGACATCACCGCTTAGATCAGTTCAAATCTGCCTTCAACGCCTCGGCCAATTTTTCCAGCAAGGGCCGTCGGGTCGAACTGGAGCGCCAGCAAAGCCCTACGATTCTATGTGGAGTCGACTTACCCGCAAACGGCAGGTAGTTGATATCACCCTGCGGACGTTTGGGCACCGCCAGTTCAGGGATGAGCGTTGTCCCTACCCCGGCGCCAACCATCTGGCGCAAGGTCTCGATGCTCGTCGCGCGGAAGTTGGTGTTTTCTTTGGCTCTATGACTGTTGCACACATCCAGCGCCTGATCCCTGAGACAGTGGCCATCTTCCAACAGCAACACCGATTCACCGTCGAGGTCACTTGTGGTCACCGATTTCTTCCCTGCAAGCGGATGTTTTTTAGGAACAGCAAAGTAAAACTGCTCCTGGAACAGCTCCACTTCCTGGGTATTCTCCTCGTTGAGCGGGAGCGCCAGCAGGATGACATCCACTTCTCCCTGCTTGAGCATCCTGACAAGTGTTGCCGTCTGAGCCTCGGTAAGCGCCAGGGAAAGCTTCGGAAAGGTTTTACCCGCCAACGCCAACACCCTTGGTAAGAGGTACGGCGCCAGCGTTGGGATCACCCCCAGTTTCAGCTCGCCACCCAAGGGATCACGGAACTGTTCCGCCATTGAGGTCAGCGTATTGACCTCGCGCAGCACCTGTTCGGCTTGCGCCACAATCTGTTCACCCGCTGAGGACAGCATCACCTGCCGGTTGTTACGCTCAATCAACGTAACGCCCAGGGTCTCCTCCAGCTTTTTCAGCTGCGTGGACAAGGTGGGTTGGCTGACGTAGCACGCTTCAGCAGCCCTGCCGAAGTGTTTGTGTTCGGCAACAGCAACTAGATAGCGGAGGTCTCTCAGGTTCATGACATCGGACTCGCGCGGCGAAACGCGCAATGTACCCGAGCGAGCCCCTCCTCGGCTAGGGCGCGGGGTGGTTGGAAGTTTGCCCAGCTATCCCGAATGGTAGGCGGGTACTACCTGAGCCGGCTGCGCCCACCCAGTTTTCTACCCAACGCGTAGGCGGCGGCGGTCGGGACCGGATGGCGGGTAACAGCAAAGGTTGCGAGCGCAAGCCCGGTGCCAACAATCCAAGATTTGAGCTGCGGGCTTTCCGCCTTGCCATGTACCGTCCGACTTGCAGTATGTTCGCAATTGTTGGTCAGAAGGTTGTAGCCGCGTCCAGCACCGCGCTCGGCACGAGCCAGCGCGCGACGACGGGTTTCCATATCCAGCTTGGATACGTACATGCGTTTGCCCGCACGAAATTCATCTTCAGAACAGATGTGCTCGCCACGGAAGGGCGTGTTGTGCAGCACTCGCCCCCCGCCTAGAGAAACGCCACGATGCATGACGAACCCCTTACGACGCGAGACGATGTCACCGGGTTGAGGTCTGGCCATCGGTTTTCCTTATTATTTCCGCCTATATTCGGACGATGCAGGAACCACGCCAACTATAACCCTTTGATTTATAAGGATTAATTTGTTGCTTAACGACCGGTAACAGGCCAATTTCACCAAATTTTGGCAGATTATCCGCTAACGGCTTTTAAATCCCGCTAACGGCTTTTAAATCCCGCTAACGGCTTTTCTAAATCCCGCTAACGGCTTTCCTGAATCATGTAGTCGATGGCGAGCGCTAGTTCCTCATCCGAGCAGTCCATACACAAGCCTCGCACTGGCATAGCAGGGGGAATGCCTTCAATCGTGGTTTGCAGCAGGAAATCCGCGCCTTTCGCAATCCGTGGCGCCCAGGATTCTTTGTCACCCAACTTTGGTGCACCACTCAAACCCACGGCATGACAGGAGAAGCAAAACGTCGTGTAGGTTTTTTTACCGGGATGCTCAGCAGGAACCGCTGCATCTACATCACCACTCGCGCTGCCGCCCGCATCGGCGCTCGCCTGCGCATCGGCACCACCGCTGTTGTCCGCCGTTGAGGTCGGCGCATCGCCGCAAGCCCACAACAACGCAACTACGCCCACCATGGCTGCAATTCTAATCAACGTCATTACTTCAACCTTTCATCATCTAGTTAATTTAAGTCATCGAGGCAAAAACCGTCGGCATCCGCCCAAACTGGAAACGCCTCACGAAGCTTTTCTAGCGGCGCATATTCTAACTGCACACCAAACGTTTGCGGTGAATCAAATGCTTCGTTGATGACAGTTCCATCCGGACCATAGGCAGCACTGCCACCCGAGTACGCCACCGCATTGCCGTCGACGCCGACGATATTGACCGCCACCGTGTAACACTGGTTTTCTATTGCGCGTGCACGCAAGAGCGTATTCCAGGCTTCCACCCGCGCCGCCGGCCAATTGGCCACACACAGCAGGACATCATAGTCCGAACGATTGCGAAACCAGACCGGGAAGCGCAGGTCGTAACACACCATCGGACAGATCCGCCAACCTTTAAATTCGATAATCAGCCGGTCCTGACCCGCCGCATAGTGCAAATGTTCGTCCGCCATGCGAAAACAGTGGCGTTTGTCATAGGTTTTTAAACCGCCATCCGACTGCGCCCAGACGAAGCGGTTAAAATACTCACCCCCTTCCTCGATCACCACCGACCCGCAGATCACCATGCCCCGCTCGGCAGCCAACGCACGCATCCATGCCACCGTTGGACCGCTCATCGGCTCGGCCACCTCGGCGCTCGACATGGTAAAGCCAGTGGAAAACATCTCCGGTAGAACAACAATGTCGGTCGAGGGCTCAACCGCGGCGATCAGCTCGCCGAACATCCGTCGGTTGGCCTCCGGGTCGTGCCAATGGGTTGCTGTTTGGATGAGCGCACAACTTAAAGGCTGCATAACACCTCCACCGCCTGGTCTATCGTGGCATCGTCCTTCGCAAAGCAGAATCGCAACACCCGCTGGTTGAGTTGGGTCGGATCTGCATAGAAAACCGATACGGGAATAGACGCGATGCCAATCTCCCGCGTCCACCTTTCGGCCAGATCAACATCTCGTTCCTGGCTCAAAGCGGAATAGTCGAGCAGCTGGAAGTAGGTGCCGCGACTGGGCGCAAGTTGAAACTGCGAGCTCTCCAAACCAGCACAAAACCTGTCCCGCTTGGCCTGATAAAAGTCCGGCAGCTCGCGATGATGTTCGGGATGTTCCGCCAGAAAGTCTGCCAAGCCCAGTTGCATGGGTGTGTTCACCGTAAAATTAACAAACTGGTGAACACGTCGGAATTCCTTTGTGAGCACCTCAGGTGCCACACAATAGCCAACCTTCCATCCCGTGACGTGGTAAGTCTTGCCAAACGAGGAAACCACAAAACTACGGGCAAACAGATCCGGATACCGGCACATACTTTGGTGTGCTGTGCCATCGAACAGGATGTGTTCATAAACTTCGTCCGCGACAACAAAAATGTCACGATCTGCGACGATCTGCTGAAGCGCCTCAACATCTTCCGCTTGCCAGACAGAGCCGGTCGGGTTGTGCGGCGTGTTGATGACAATGGCGCGCGTCTTGTCAGTGACCGCATCAAGTACGCGATTCCAGTCTGGCCGGAACTCAGGCCCTGACATCGGCACGTGGCGGGTCACACCACCCTGTAATCTGATCACCGGTTCATAGCTGTCGTAAGCCGGGTCGAACACGATGACTTCATCCCCCGCTCTGACCAACGCAGCCAACGCACAAAAGAGCGCCTCAGTGGCGCCCGCAGTGACTGTGACCTCCATATCCGCATCAACTCGACATCCGTAAAGGTCGAGTACCTTGCCTGCGATGGCTTCGCGCAGGGATGCCGCACCCGCCATGGGCGGGTATTGATTGTGGCCAGAGGTGAGATAGTGCTGCACACGATCGAGCAGCGCTTTGGGGCCATCAAAATCAGGGAAGCCCTGGGATAGATTGATGGCGCCATGTTCAGCCGCCAGCGCACTCATCACAGTAAATATTGTGGTGCCAACGTCAGGTAACTTACTTTCTATCACTTTTTGCTCGCCGATCACGGACCCAGCGCTGATTGGAAAAACGGCGCGCATAATCGCACAGCACTCCTTACAACTAAATATAAAAATATTTTGATATATGGTTGAGTTTTAAATGCACGCTGCTAGACTGCGCGGGCTTTTAATCTGGGCAGACCATATTGAAACCCGCACTTGCGCATGTTGAACACGGCGTACCGGATGTTGTCACGATCACCAAGGCAGCCGGTGATCGCCTGCGCGCATCTATCCTGCGCGCGCTGGCGGGTGATTCATTCAGCGTGCTGGAACTGGGCGAAATCTTCGCCATGGCGCAACCGGCTATGAGCCACCATCTGCGCATCCTCGCCGAGGCGGGGCTCGTGACGAAGCGCAAGGAAGGCACCAGTATTTTTTATCAACGCTTCAGCTCAAACACGCTCACCGAGGCAATATTCGCAGCACTCGACGAAACAGCAAACGATGCCGATGTTGCGGCTAACATCTCACACATTTATGAACGCAGAGCAGAAACTTCCGCGCATTTTTTCGCCCACAATCAGGATGCGTTGTCGCAGAGCAACGACCTGATCGCACCAACAGCAGCATACAGCCGCGCTATTCTGGAAGCGTTGAGCGGTCTCCCGGCAGCGGCACGACACTCGGCTCTGGAAGTCGGGCCGGGGGATGGTGCCCTGTTGCTGGACCTGGCCCATCAATTCGAACAGGTTCTGGGCATCGACACCACTTCCGAAAGCCTGCAGGTCACCGCACAAGCGGTTGGTGAGAACGAGCATATCGATTTAAAACAGAAAGATTTTCTGGATCTGCCAAAACGACCACGCTACGACGCCATCGTTGCAGCGATGGTGCTCCACCACATGCCCTCCCCCGCCAGGTTTTTCGAGCACGCGCGATCGCTGCTCAAACACCATGGCCTGCTGATCATTGCAGAACTCTGCACCCACGCGCATGACTGGACGCGATCACACTGTGGCGATTTATGGCTGGGATTTGATGCGGCACAACTCCGCACCTGGGGACAGCGCGCAGATCTGCAACTCACAAACCATCAGTTTTTTGCCCAACGCAACGGCTTCAAGCTGCAGGTCCTCAGCCTGCAGGCATCCTGAATACACCCTTATAAAAACCTAACGGAACTCAACATGACCGATTACAAAGTAAAAGACATCGCAGAGGCCGAGTTTGGCCGCAAAGAAATTTCACTCGCTGAAGCTGAAATGCCGGCGCTCATGGCGTTGCGTAAGAAGTACAAGGCAGAACAACCCCTGCAAGGTGCAAAAATTATCGGTTGTATCCACATGACGGTGCAGACCGCCGTGTTGATTGAAACGCTCGTCGACCTGGGCGCAGAAGTGCGCTGGTCTTCCTGCAACATCTTCTCAACACAGGATCACGCGGCGGCAGCGATGGCGGCAGCAGGGATCCCGGTGTTTGCCTGGAAGGGTGAAACCGAAGAAGAGTATTGGTGGTGTATTGAGCAGACCATCCTCAAGGATGGGGAACCTTGGGACGCTAACCTGCTGCTGGACGACGGCGGTGACCTCACCGAAATCATCCACGAAAAATACCCGGCCATGCTCGACAAGATTCATGGTATCTCTGAAGAAACGACAACCGGCGTACACCGCCTGCTCGATATGTTGCGCGACGGGACGCTCAAGGTCCCCGCTATCAACGTTAACGACTCTGTTACCAAGTCGAAAAACGACAACAAGTACGGCTGTCGACACAGCCTGAATGACGCCATTAAGCGTGGTACCGACATGCTCATGGCGGGCAAGCGTGCGCTCGTAGTTGGCTACGGCGACGTCGGTAAAGGATCCGCACAAAGTCTGCGCCAGGAAGGCATGATCGTCCGCGTCACCGAAATCGATCCGATTTGCGCCATGCAGGCCTGCATGGACGGCTATGAAGTGGTCTCCCCTTATGTCGACGGTAAGAACACAGGTAAAGCTGAAGACATCGACACCCGCCTCCTGCAGGATACCGACCTGATCGTCACCTGCACCGGCAACGCCGACGTCTGTGACGCAGCCATGCTGCAAACGGTCAAATCCGGTGCCATCGTCTGCAACATCGGCCACTTCGACAACGAAATTGATACCGCTTTCATGCGCGAAAACTGGCGCTGGGACATGGTCAAGGATCAGGTACACCAGATTTTCCGCAGCGACGACAGCTCCGACTACCTCATCCTTCTGTCAGAAGGTCGACTCGTAAACCTCGGCAACGCGATGGGACACCCATCCCGCGTTATGGACGGCTCGTTTGCAAACCAGGTGCTTGCACAGATGCACCTCTTTGAACAGGCCTGGGCTGACCAGGATGAAACTCAACGCGCGCCGCTTTCTGTGGAAGTGCTGCCCAAGAAGCTCGACGAGGAGGTTGCGCAACTTATGGTGGAAGGCTTTGGCGGTGTCATCACTCGCCTGACCAATACCCAGGCCGACTACATCGGTGTGGCAACCGAAGGACCATTCAAACCAGAGAGCTACAAGTACTAGCGTGCAACCTCTACAGAAAGTTATCGAAATCCTCGACCTGGAGGAGATTGAACAGAACCACTACCGCGCCCACAGCCCTGATGAGGGCTGGGAGCGCGTCTACGGTGGTCAGGTGATCGGACAGGCTCTGGTCGCAGCCTCGCGCACGGTGCCCGAAGACCGGTCAGCCCACAGTCTGCACGGCTATTTCTTGAGAGGCGGTGATACAACCATCCCCATCCTCTACCGCGTTGAACGTATCCGCGACGGCAAAAGCTTCTCTACACGCCAGGTGGTAGCCGTACAGAACGGCCATCCGATCTTCACCATGTCGATCAGCTTTCAGGTTTTCGAAGAGGGTTTAAGCCATCAGTTTGAGATGCCGCAAGCACCCGCCCCGGAAGATCTTCTGGATGAGGATGAGCTCAGGCGCGAACAGGCCAAGGCCTGGCCCAAGGAGTTTCAGGATAACTACAACTTCACCTCCGCCATCCAGCTGCGTCAGGTTGATCCTGTGGATCTACTGCATCCCGAGGAAAAACAACCGCGACAGCTGTGCTGGATGAAAACCCGGGAGAAGTTGCCGGATGACCCCCGTCTGCATCAGTGTGTACTGGCGTACCTGTCGGATTGGTCTCTGCTCGATACAGCGATGCGTCCCCATGCCGTCAGCTACCTGCAGGACAATCTACAGGTGGCAAGTCTCGACCACGCCATGTGGTTTCATCGGCCGTTTCGCGCCGATGAGTGGTTGCTGTACGACCAGGACAGCCCCGCATCGGCGGGTGCACGCGGCTTTAATCGCGGTCTAATCTACAACCGCGCCGGTGAACTGGTCGCATCTGCCACGCAAGAGGGCCTGATGCGCCGACACGCGTAAAATGCGATAATTTCCGGCTGCACACATAATAAGTGTGCGCGTCACAGCGCACCGTTCTTGAGCGCACAGCCAAACCAGGCGCTAAAGACTAAGAATTTAGGGCACGGAAATTAAGGGTAAGAGTCATGGCCGATATTGAGGCAATTGCGGCGTCTGTCGCTTCACTGAAAGAAAACTTTGAAGCGCACCGCTATATCTGTAGCGATCAGATCGCCACCGCAGTCTACCTAGCGTACCACCTGCGCAAACCCATCCTCATCGAGGGACCACCCGGGGTCGGCAAAACCGAATTGGCAAAAACAACGGCAGAGCTCTTTGAACTGCCCTTGATCCGGCTGCAGTGTTACGAGGGCCTGGACGAAGCTAAAGCAATCTACGAATGGAAGTACGGAAAACAGCTGCTGTATACGCAGGTGTTGAAAGAAGCCCTGGATGAGGTATTGGCTGGTGCCAAGGGCTTCGCCCAGTCCGTACAGCGCCTGCACGAGTTTGGCGACATCTTCTTCAGCGAAGAGTTTCTGGAGCCACGTCCGCTGCTCAAAGCCCTGAAAGAAGATGACGGCTGTGTCCTGCTCATCGACGAGGTGGACAAGTCCGACCACGAGTTCGAATCACTGCTCCTTGAGATGCTGTCAGATTTCCAGGTTTCCATCCCGGAAATCGGCACCGTAAAAGCAGCCACAGAGCCACCGATGGTATTCCTGACTTCAAACAACACGCGCGAAATTTCTGACGCGCTGAAACGTCGTTGCCTGCATCTGTATATCCCATTCCCCGATGTCGATCTGGAACAGAAGATCATCCATGCGCGGGTGCCTGAAGTGCCGCCCGAGCTGCAGCGTCAGCTGGTTGCCTTCATTCATGAACTGCGCGACCTGGACTTGAAGAAAGTCCCGGCCATTTCCGAAACCATCGATTGGGCACGCACACTGTTGTTATTGCATACAGAAGCGTTGGACCCGCAACTGGTACGCGACACGTTGAATGTCATCCTGAAATTCCAGGAAGATATAGAAAACGTCGATTCTGAGATCAATTCGATCACAGCAAAAGTAAGGAAGTAGGCAGACCGTCGGGATGGATCGCACGCTAACCAACTTTATACGTTCACTGCGCATGGCAGAAGTCAGGATCTCGACCGCTGAGACCCTGGATGCCATGAACACTGTAGAACTGGTTGGCTACAAAGACAGAGAGTTCCTGAAACACTCGCTGTCACTGGTGCTGCCCAAGACTGCCGACGAAAAAGAAACTTTCGACACCTGCTTTGATCAGTTTTTCGCCTTCGATGATGTCAAAGGTGAAGCCGGTGAGGCCATCAACGACGATGATCACGAAGGCGGTGGCGATGAAAACGAAGCCAGTGGCGATTCGGGCGAAGGCGGCGGTTCCGGAGGTGAGCGTCAACCCGGGGAACAAACAGGCAAACGCAAGAAAAAATCCAAGGCCAAACCAAACAACAACCTTTTTGAAGAAGAAGAGGAAGAAGATCTGGGGCCGGGCGAGATGACCGACGCCAAGTCTCCCCTTGGCAAACTTTTGATGGCGAACTCGCAAGTTGAGCTTTCCATGCAGATGGCTGCAGCGGGTGAGGAAGTGAATGTTCGCGAAATCCAGATCTTCACACAAAAAGGCCTCTACACCCGACGCATTATGGATGAGATGGGGCTGGCGGATCTCAATCAGGAGATCGGCGATCTGAAACAGGTACCGCAGATTCCAGCGCGGCGTCTGGGACAGGAACTGAAGCGACGCCGCGATTATCTCCGCGAGCAGGTGCGCGACTACGTAGAACGCCAGTTCCTGCTGAATGCCGATGTGTCAGGGAAAAAGTTGCGCGAGGAACTCCTGCGCACCGTCAAGCTGTCGAACGTAGAACATCGCAATTTCCGGCTGATCCAGGAAATTGTCTACAAGATGGCCAAGAAGCTCACGACGATGCACTCACGTCGTAAAAAGGTATTCAAGCGCGGTGCGCTGAACGTTCCCAGAACGCTTCGCCACAACATGTCCTACGACGGTGCCATTTTCGATCTGCACTGGAAATCCGTGAAAGTCGACCGACCAAAGGTGTTCGCCATCTGCGACGTATCCGGCTCGGTCGCGTCATACGCCAGGTTTATGCTGATGTTTTTGTACAGCCTGGATGAGGTGATGCCCAAGGTCAGGAGCTTTGCCTTCTCCTCCGACCTGGCTGAGGTCACTGAACTTTTCATGCGCAACAATATCGAAGATGCCATAGCGAAGGTATTACGCGACTACAGCGGTGGCAGCACCGACTACGGTCAAGCGCTTATCGACTTTAAGAAAATCTGTCTGGATGACGTGGACAACCGCACCACCATCATCATCCTGGGAGATGCACGAAATAACTACGGCGAGGCGCACGCAGAAATCTTGAAAGAGATGTACGACAGATCCAAGCGCGTTATCTGGCTCAATCCGGAATCACGTCTGTCTTGGAACACCGGTGATTCTGAAATGCGCCGCTACCAGGCCTACTCGCATCAGGTAGAAGAGTGTAATTCTCTTATGCATCTCGAACGCGTAGTCGGTAACCTATTACGCCAGGTCAGCAGCTGACGCTTATAACAACGATCCACGCGACGGCTTAACGGAGGTAACAACCGCATGCCCAACACGCAACACGCCGATAACGAAGCCAATTTCGCCTCAACCGCCGGTCGACAACTGCTTGTATTTGCACTCATGGCAGTTCTCGCAGTTGGCGCCCTCATGTGGGCATTGCAGGCCTTAGCCGGGATCGTCGGCTCCAGCACCGAAGCTGCCAAAGCCATCGACCGAGACTCCAACACCATTACCATTGCGATTCGCGAAGAACCCCCGCAACTGGATACCACCATTTCTACAGACGCCAGCTCCGGCATGATTCTCGGGCATGTCATGGAAGGCCTGTTGCGCATGAATTACAACGATGAGCTGGAAGCGGCCATCGCGCACAAGTGGGAAGTGACCGATACCCACGCCACTTTCTGGCTGCGAGATGACGCCAAGTGGAGCGATGGCAAGCCCGTCACCGCTCACGATTTTATCTTCTCTTGGACCACCGGGCTGCTGCCTGAAGTGGCCTCCGAGTACGCGTTTCTGCTGTACCACATCAAAAATGGCCGCGCCGTAAATGAGGGCGAGTTGCCCCCATCAGCGTTGGGCTTGTCGGCACCGGATGATCTGACCCTCGTGGTGGAACTGGAGCGGCCTGTGCCCTTCTTCGACAAGATGGTCTCTTTCGTCACGTACATGCCTGTGCGGGAAGACTTCTATAGGTCGACAGAAGGCCGCTATGGCAGCGACGCCTGGGAACTGCTCTACAACGGGCCGTTTATGATCACGCAGTGGGTGCACGGCTCCAGCCTCATGCTGGAAAAAAACCCCCACTACTGGGATGCCGATCGAGTGCAACTGGATCGCATCAACGTCGCCTACATCACCAGTGATGCCACCGCGACGCTGAACTTTTTCAAAGACGAAAAGATCGCTTATACAACGCTGCTCGCCGAAAACCTGGATGCTGCCCTGGAAGAGCGCTGGCACATTAAACGCCAGCAGGACGGCACCGTATTTTATCTTTCCTTCAACCACCGACCTGGTCAAATTACCGCGAACAAAAACCTCCGCCGGGCGATGCAACTCGTCATGGACATGGATGAACTCGTCTACAAGGTCACCAAACTACCGGGCTACAAGCCGGGTCAGTCGCTGTTTCCGGAATTTCTGACGGGCGTGAAAGACAGCTTCCGAAAAGAATACCCCGCACCAGAGCTTGTCCTCGACCGGCAAAAGGCTCTTGAGTATCTCGAACTCGCCAAACAGGAACTGGGCGTCGAGGAAATTCCACCGCTGGTGCTCCTCTCTGGTGACAACCCTGTTTCCAATATTCAAAGCGAATGGGTACAGGCGTCGCTGAAACGCCACCTCGGCCTTGATATCCGAATCGATAAGCAGATCTTCAAACAGCGTCTGGCAAAAATGACGGCCGGTGAATTTCACATGGTGCTCGCCGGTTGGGGACCTGACTACGACGACCCGCTCACCTTTGGCGACCTCTTCACCTCTTACAACCTTAACAATCGCGGCCGCTACGCCAGCGAGCAGATGGACAGTTATGTAGAGGCAGCCCAGGCAACCATCGACGCCGAAGAACGCATGGAACTCTTCGCCAAAATCCAGCAGCTGATCTTCGATGATGTGGTGATCCTGCCCATGTACGAACGTGGGGTCACCTACGTAGTGCACCCGGAACTGAAGAGAGTGAAACGTCGGATCATTGGCCCGGAGGTGGATTTCACCTACTCGTACATAGCGGATCCGGCCTGAGCACGTGGGGGCAATACCTGCGGGATTGGCGAGTTGATTCGTTTAAGTAAATAGAAAACTAATAAATAAGAACGACAAAAACACCATATGGGGCGCTACGCACTAAAACGCATTATCCAAGGCGTGATCACTGTCTGGTTTATCGCTACCGCGACATTCTTCGGCATGCATGCAGTGCCTGGAGATCCACTTTCTGGCGACAAAGCGCTCAGCGAAAAGATACGCGCTAACCTCGAAGCAAAGTACGGTCTGGATCAACCTGTCTATGTCCAATACGGCATCTTTATGTCGCAGCTGGTACAGGGTGATCTGGGGATATCGTTCACTCAGGAAAATCGACGCGTGAACGATATCATCGCCGAGCACTTTCCCGTGTCCGCGACCCTCGGCATCCTCGCCATTGTGTTTGCCGGTCTGGGCGGCATTCTGTGGGGTGCACTCACGGCGCTTTATCGCAACCGCCTGCCCGATACCATCATCATGTTCCTGGTGATCCTGGGCATCTCCGTGCCCAGTTTTGTTGTTGCCGCAATCGGCCAGCTCAGTCTGGTTAACGCCAACGATCTGGTGGGTTTCTCCATTCTACCTATCGGTGGCTGGGGCACTGTCTGGCATATGATCGTGCCGTCCATGGTCCTGGGTCTATCCACCATGGCCTACCTCACGCGTCTCATGCGCAGCTCCATGCTCGAGATCATCAATTCGGACTTTGTGCGCACGGCCAAGGCCAAGGGCGTGCCCGCAGCACAGATTTTTACCCGCCATCAGCTGAGGAACGCCATCCTGCCGGTAATCACGGTGCTTGGTCCTTCCATCGCGACTATTACGACCGGTGGGTTTGTGGTTGAGATTATCTTCGCTATACCGGGTCTTGGTCGCTATTTTGTGCAAGCCGTGCAGCAGCTGGACTACACCGTCATCATGGGTACCACGGTCTTTTACGGTGCTTTCCTGGTCTTTATGGTCATCCTGGTCGACCTGATATACGGCTACATTGACCCTCGGGTGCGACTGGAGTAACTGATGGCAGAGACCTACCCCGCTGACGCGTTTGCACCGCTCGAGAAAGGCCAGGACATCCAGGCGATCTCCAGACCATCTTTGAGCTACTGGCAGGATGCGTGGATCAGACTGAAAGCGAACCGCCGCGCGCTCTTTTCCCTGTGGCTGGTTGTCGGGCTTTTGCTGTTCACCTTTTTAGGTCCCGTTGTCTGGCAGGTGGACCCGGCTCTGCAGGACGTGGACCAGATTTCCCAGGCTCCGGGAGCTGATCGCACTGTCACCCTGGTCCCGGACTATGTCCCATGGGATGGTTCCGCATCGGGCACCGGCTTGCGCTTTGTAGAGCCGCCTACCACACAATATGTACGCCTTGCGTGGGACCCCATGCCGGGCGCCAGCGAATATCGAATCTATCGCACGCCATACGCAATAGCGGGCAGCGGCGCATACGGCCTGCCCTTGCAGGAGTCGGTCGAACCCTACTTCGAAGATCTGCTCGATCTGAGACCGATGGACTACTTCTATACCATCGTCGCACTCGACGCTGCGGGTGAGGAAACCGATCAGTTCCAGACCATCGAAGGCTCACTCTCACGTGTCATCACCCTGGCTGAAGCAAGAGAGCGTGGCATGGTTGGGCCAGATGAAACTCCCCCGCTCGGCAGCACCTACGAACTCAAGTGGCATCCGCTAGGCACTGACTACCTGGGCCGTGACATGCTCGCCCGTCTGATGCACGGCGCACGTGTCTCGCTTTTCATCGGCTTCTTTGCGCCCTTCCTCTACGTCCTGATCGGCGTCATCTACGGTAGCACGGCGGGTTTTCTTGGCGGTATGACCGACCAGGTACTCATGCGTTTTGCGGACTTTGTTGTCGCCCTCCCGTTCCTCCTGTTCATGATTCTCTTCAAGGTCATGACCAATACCGGTCCAGGGGAAAGCGGCATATTGCCCATGCTGTTTGCCATGGTCATCCTGCTCTGGCCAGCGACAGCACGTCTGGTAAGAGGACAGATTCTGCAGATACGCGAGGAAGGTTATATCTCCGCCTCGCGTCTCCTGGGCGCAAAAACAGGTTATCTGGTTCTCCGCCACATGATCCCCAACACCATGGGGGTGATTCTGGTGACCATCACCTTCGCCGTGCCGAGCGCGATCTTCACAGAAGCATTTCTTTCCTTCATCGGCATGGGCGTGGCGCCGCCAACACCTTCCTGGGGCTCCATGTGCAACGAAGGCATCAAAACCATGCTCACCCATCCGCACGAGCTGATTTTTCCTGCGCTCTTTATCAGCATCACGGTGCTTGCGTTTAACCTATTAGGCGACGGCCTGCGCGACGCGCTGGATGCCAGAATGAGAAACCGGGAGTAGGCATGTCGGATACGCTGTTATCAGTTGAGGATCTCAAGGTCGAGTTCGACACCTACGGGGGCACCGTACAGGCTGTCAGAGGCGTCAGTTTCGACGTCCACGAAGGTAAAACCCTGGCGATCGTCGGCGAATCGGGCTGTGGTAAATCGGTCACCGTGCAGAGCATTATGGGGTTGATCCCCATGCCGCCCGGACGCATCACCTCCGGTACGGCAAGCTTGCGTGGCCACGACATCATCGGCCGCAAAACCATCGACGGCAACGACATTCGCGGCGATCAGATCGGCATGATCTTCCAGGACCCGATGACCTCCCTCAACCCCACCATGAACATCGGCAATCAGATTGCAGAGACGCTGGTGGTCCACCGAGGCTACTCACAGCGCGACGCCTTCAACCGCGCGATTGAGCTTCTGGATTTGAGCAAAATCCCTGAGCCGGAAAAACGCGCCAAACAATATCCCTTCGAGTTTTCTGGCGGTATGTTGCAGCGCGCGATGATCGCGATGGCCATCGCCTGTGAACCTGCGATCCTCATCGCAGACGAACCAACCACGGCACTGGACGTCACTATCCAGGCGCAGATTCTCGATCTCCTGGGTGATCTGCAGAAAGAAACCGGCATGGCCATCATCCTGATCACTCACGATCTGGGTGTGGTAGCCCGCATGGCAGACGAAGTGCTGGTCATGTACGCCGGCCAGGTAGTCGAACGTGGTACAGCGGATGACATCTTTTATCGTTCGGGTCATCCGTACACGCACGGTTTGCGTGCTGCGATGCCGACCAACAATCGCGAAGGCAGTCGGGAGCTGACGCCCATAGATGGCTCGCCACCCGATCTCTTCAAACCACCTGCTGGTTGCGGTTACTGTGCACGCTGTTCGCATGCGATGCAGATCTGTGTCGATCAACCGCCACCCACACATCAGATGGAAAATGGACATGCCGCAGCGTGTTGGCTGCACCACGAGAGCAATCCAACACCCGCACCGGGCTTGACGACCACTGTGGGCGCAGGCGCAGAGGGAGATGTCGATGGCTGATCTGATCGAGGTAAAAAACCTCGTTAAATATTTCGATATCGGCAAAGACCAACGCGTTCACGCTGTTGATGACGTCAGCCTTACTATCGCGGAGAAGGAGATTGTCGGTCTGGTCGGCGAGAGCGGCTCCGGGAAATCCACCTTCGGCAAAGCACTGCTCGGCCTGCACGACAAAACCTCAGGCGAGGTGATCTTCAAAGGGGAGACGCTGCCTGCACAATATGCTGCACCCGACTTTCAGCGTCTGGCACCGCACATGCAGATGATCTTCCAGGACCCCTACTCGTCCTTGAACCCACGCATGACCGTGGGCGAAATCATCGGTGAGGGACTGAAACTACACAGCAACCTGGACACCGCTACTGTAAATGCCAAGGTCAAAGAATGGCTGGAACGGGTAGGTCTCCAGGGCGATCACATGTCGCGCTATCCACACGAGTTTTCCGGCGGCCAGCGACAGCGTATCGGCATCGCCCGCGCTCTGATTCTGGAACCTGAGTTTGTTGTCTGTGACGAGCCCATTTCAGCCCTCGATGTTTCTGTTCAGGCTCAGGTGGTCAATCTCTTAGACGAACTGAAAGACAGTCTTGGACTGACCCTGCTCTTCATCGCTCACGACCTTTCTATGGTGCGCTATGTCAGTGACCGCATGGCGGTCATGTACCTCGGCAGCCTGGTGGAAATGGGGACGGCGGATGAAGTGTTCTTCGAGCCAAAACACCCGTATACAAAAATTCTGATCGGCTCCAACCCGGAGCCTGATCCCGCCCACGAGCGAACCCGTCCCTCCACCACCATCCAGGGAGAGATTCCCTCGCCGGTGAATGTCCCGGCAGGGTGTCGATTTGCCAACCGCTGCCCGGACGTTATGGACCGTTGCAGGACAGAAACACCCGAACTTATAGAACTCACCGACGTGACCGAGGGCACACCCCGAAAAGTGGCCTGCCATCTATATACATGATAGAACTAGCCCTCAATTTGGGAGGGTTAGCACATGTTGTTTGAAATCAGAAACTACCACTTCGATCCAGCTTTGTTCGAAGATTACAAAGCCTGGGCAAAATCCAAGGCGCTGCCATTTTTAGACCGCGAATTGGACCTGGTCGGCTTCTGGGCTACAGAAGGTGATTCTGAAGTGACCGGGGCTGAGATGGATGAACTCGGCTCGGCCAACATCACCTGGATCATTCGCTGGCCGGATCGTGCTACGCGCGACGAGACGATGGCGACGGTTTTCACCGGTGACGAGTGGGGGGGTATTTTCGAACACGTGCCTGGCGGCATCTCAAGCTACAAACGCATGGAAGCAAAGTTCACAGAAAACCTGCTATGAGCTGAGCCACCGAGGTTTGTGAGAGCAAAAAAAAGCGCATCATCTGACGCGCTTTTTTCTTGTTTTACGGACAACAGCCGCTCTAGAACGGACGGCCACCTCCGCCGCCGCCACGGTTGCCACCGCGACCGCCGCCACCGCCTTTGCTTTGCGCTTCATTCACGCGCAGTGGACGGCCTTGAAAGTCTTGTCCATCCAACGCTTCAATCGCCTCATCCGCGCCGGTTTCCAGTTCGACAAAACCAAAGCCGCGGGAACGGCCCGTTTCTCGATCTGAAATTACAACCGCAGACGCAACGCTGCCGTATTCCGCAAACAGCTGTTGCAGATCGTCGTCAGTGACACCCCATGCGAGGTTGCCGACGTACAGTTTCTTCATTTAGATCTCCAATTGATCAGTATACAAACACGTGTGTGCTGCATTCCCTTAACTATGACCCCCTCTTTGTATAGAAAGGTCAGCAACACTTCCTCTCCGACCAATCGAAAATCGAGCCCAAATCCTCGGCATATGCCTCTCAGCTTGCCTTGCGAAAATCATCCAGAGCCAAATGCAGTCCATTGACCGAACCAGGATCTTAACGTAACTGAAAATTATGACAAGGACGCTAAGATGCAGGTTATATAATTCACAGCTATGACGATATAACCCGACGCCGGTGAGAAAGGGCGGACTTTAACACTGCACTACGTTCCTTACCCACAAAAAAAGCTGCGTGGAAACCCACGCAGCTCTCTAGAGGCGATCCCTCGAAGATATGACCGGCGTCTAACCTGGACCAATCTTGTAGGTGATCTCGAGGCCAGCGATACGCGGTTCGGTTGTCATAGCCGAACGACGCCACCCGGTTTCCTCAGTTTCAGGCAGAATCTGACGTATACCAATCTCGTCAGTGATGTTGTTAATGTAGCCACTGACGAGCCAATCACCCTCAGCCGAGTTCCACGTGATACGCGCGTCCCAACGCATGTAAGACGGCGCTCGGTCCCGGTCGGCGTCAAAGGCCGTGAAGTTGGTTTCGTCGATATAGGAAAGGCTGGTGCGAACATCAACCGAGCCCTGGTCACCCAGGTTCCAGGAGTACTGTCCCCACAGGGTCCATTTCCACTCGGGTACTTTCAGCAAAGGCGCGCCCTTACCATTAAACGTACGCTCTTCCGGAGTGAACAGCGAAGCAGGTGACTCTGGGTTGAAGTCATCAATGACGTTGAAGTCTGAAGTGTACTCGCTTGGGGTGTAACTGAAGTTACCACCCAGGGTAAGCGAGTCTGTGGCAAACCACAGGACATCAGATTCAACCCCATAGAGCTCAGCGCCTTCTACGGCGGTCACACTGTTGGTGGTACCGCCCGTGGCAGAGGCTTCGTAGATGACCGTGTGGATGTTTTCGTAATCATAGTAGTAAACAGAACCATTCCACTGCAGCGTACCGTCGAGCAGGGTCGTCTTAAAACCAATCTCGTACGCGGTGAGTTCTTCAGGATCATATTCCGGGGTTGCACTGAAGAATGCCAGGTTGTTCCCGCCAGCTCGATAGCCTGTAGTTACACCGGCATAGACGAGGGTATTGTCATTCGGCGTCCAGTCCAGGTTCAAACGGCCGGTGATCTTTGAGTCTCTACGATCAAAGTTACGAAAAACGGTCAGCGAAATCGGCAGTCCTTCCGTCAAGAGAGGCACATCAGTGTTGTATTGCAGTTGCCCATTTGCATCGAGAAGCGGGTTGCCCGCTGTATCGCTGATGATCGCGCCCGTGGCGATGTTTGTTGCCAACAGCGTTGGGTTATCTAGCGGTATAATATTCTCGGTGTAACGGAACAAGTTCTCTTCACCGTAAAGGTTATCCTCGGCCCAGCGGATGCCGAATGTCAGAGCAAACTGCTCGTTGATGTCCCAGACACCCTGGGTGTAGGCAGCATAAGCCTCACGCTTGGTGCGGGTAGTGTATTCAAGATCGGTACCAGCGGTGCGCGGACCGTGGATGATGCGCGTACCACCCGGGTCACCAGTCCAGTCACCAAGAGAAAGAAACGTATCCGCTGCCTTGCTCTGGAACAATGTGGTTTGCGGCGCACCAAAGACAGGGCCAGCCGGGCTTGGCTGCGTATAGCGCGCCTCGCCTACCGAGGAAAAGAAGTCACCACGCTGAGAAATCTTCGCGTCATAAGCGAAGAGACCGGACGTAAAACTCAAACTTTCGTTAACATCCAGGAACCACTGAACTTCGTGTGATTCATACTCTGTCTCCTGGATCACGTAAAACTGGCGATCCTGGAAAGTGCTTCCAGTAAGATCGTCATCCGTGATGCGATCATAGAAGTAATCGGTGTAACCAAAGATGTACTTGATCGTGTTCGAGTCATTGATATCCCAGTTGATATCCATTGTCACAGACTGGTGGTCAAACCGCTCGAAGTTTAGACCGTTAGTCGTGGCACATAGATCCTTTCCTTCAATATCGTCTTTGTCGAAAAACACACAGTCGTTACGCGGGTTGTCGTTTAACCAACCCTGATTTGGACGACCAGTACCGCCGCCAAGAGCGGGGTCGAGACCACCGCGCAGACGTTGTGCTTCAACAGGCGCTCCCGTTACCGGATGAGTGAAGTTGAAAACTTCTGAATTAGGATCGAAGAAATCGTTTTGTACGAAATCTGTCTGAGTGCGATCGATGGCTCTGTAGCCAAAAGCCGGTGAAATCGTATTTCTTGTTGGCAGGTTTTCTTCAGAGAGCACAATAAGGCCGCCGCCATCCGCGCCACCCATGACTCGATTTACAGAACGCTCGTTACCACGAATGTTGACTTCAATGCTATCAGATGGGAACCACTGGAATGCCAGGGTATAGTTTTCGTCACCCAGGCTGTCCAAGTCAGGACCGTTGCTGCCAACTTCGTCGTAGATACCATCACGCGTACGTTTATAACCGGTTGCGCGAGCGTTCAGTACGCCGTCGATGAGTGGACCGGAAATCATGCCGTAGAGCTCTTTACCATTATATTCGGTAATGACTGTTTTGAACTCAGCTTCAAATTCATCGGTGGGTTGCTTATGCAAGAAGTTCACTGCGCCACCTACCGCGTTACGACCGTACAGCGTACCTTGTGGGCCACGCAGAACTTCAACGCGCTCAATATCCCAGAAACCGCCTGATGAAGCGATATAGAAGTCTTCTGAATAGACCCCGTTTTCATAAGTTGCAACACCCGGGTCACCACCCAGGGCACGAAATGGGCGACCAATACCTCGAACCGCCAAGTCATAAGGACGTATGACGGTAGCAGGAATCAGATTCTGCAGATCCGACTGATTGCGAACCCCAAAATCTTCCATGAACTCACCGGTTAACGCAGTAATCGAGATAGACGTGTCTGAAACACTGGCCTCTTTTCGCTCCGCGGTAACGATAACTTCTTCAATACGTCGGACCGAATCACCTTCCTGAGCAAGGCTGATCGGCGACCACAATAGACCTACCAGGGCGAACCCGGTTACAAATATTTTATACATTTCCCCTCCAAAGGTTTTGTCGAGCTTCTAAACTACCTACCCGACAGGACCCGACCCTAACAGAGCTAATGCTCAATTGCCAGAGCCCTAAGAGAGGTTGTTTGACCATCAAAAACCGCTTCATCAGCAACACCGACAACCCCCTTTTTCGATTGCTTTCCAAACGCCTTCAACACTCTCTCAGCAAATCATCAAGACGCCCGTAGTTGCCACTTCACCAGCATCCGCAGCATCGATTCTTCCGCCGTAAAAGCCTCCAGCTCGTTCAGCGGTACCCACTTAAGAGCCAACGATTCGTCGCTGATCGTGAAATCATCCGACAGCGCTCTAAAAGCAAATCGTACATCGTAGTGATAATGGGCTGGGTCCTGCTTTCTTGCAGGGATTTCGTGAATATCAATGTCGAAAATTTCCGCATCGACAAATTCGACCGCCAGCCCTGACTCTTCTTCCGCTTCCCGATGTGCAACCCGGGCAATATCGCTGTCACCATCCGCGTGGCCGCCCAACTGCACCCACATGTCCAGTTTTCTGTGATGAGTAAGCAACACCTGGGTTCGTGTCGGGTCCATCACCCAAGCGGAGCCGGTGACATGTCCATCTGTCCAGCAATCCCGTTCAAAACAACGCGGTTCGCTCTCGACAAAGTCCTTCAAGCGCACACAGGCCACCACCTCGTCTGGATACCGGTTGCTGTAGGTTTCCAGCAACGACAATAGTTTGCTTCGGTGCATCGGGCTCCTTTATCCTCAACTCAACTTTTACACCCAACAAAATAGAAGGGGGAGCAATGATAGGTGTTACAGCGAAGCTTAACGTAAAGGAAGGCATGGAGAGTGAGTTTGAAGCCGTCTTTCTGGACCTGATGGATGCGGTCAAAGCCAACGAACCCGGTTGCCTGATGTACCAGCTCTGCAAAGACGATGACGGCAACTACATCGTGCTGGAGATGTACGAAAGCGAGGAAGCGCTGGCGGCCCATGGCAAGTCAGAACATTTTGCGGCTGCCGGTGCGGGCTTCAAAGGTAAGATGGGTGGACCACCGGAAATCCAGCGCATGAAGGCGGTGACGCGCTAACAAGGCAACCAGCCAGTTTCGATACGATTGGCGAGGCTGACTAAGCCTCGCCGATAATTGGAATCTATTTTTTAATCTCGAAGCAACTCTAGTCTTGCTGCTTCCGCACCAAGCCTCTCGAGCTGTTCGGTCGAAGCTTTGGCGCCAGCCAAAGATTATTTCTTTATCTCGAACAACTCTGCGAGCTGTTCGGTCTATTTTTTTATCTCGAACAGCTCTGCGAGCTGTTCGGTCATGGCCCCACCCAGTTGCTCAGCGTCGGTGATGGTCACGGCGCGCTTATAATGATGCGTCACATCGTGACCGATACCGATGGCCACCAGTTCCACGGGTGAGTGATTCTCTATCATCTCGATCGCGTATTTCAGATGCTGCTCAAGATAGTTGCTGGGGTTCACAAGCAGTGTCGAGTTATCCACCGGCAGACCGTCTGAGATCACCATCAGAATCTTGCGTTGCTCTGTGCGCGTCACGATGCGGTTGTGCGCCCAGATCAGCGCCTCGCCATCGATGTTTTCCTTCAGGAGCTCCTCGCGCATCATCAACCCCAGATTGCGCCGAGTGCGCTGCCAGGTGTCATCAGCCGCTTTGTAGATGATGTGGCGAAGATCGTTCAGGCGGCCCGGGTTAGAAGGTTTGCCTTCATTGATCCACTGTTCGCGTGACTGTCCCCCACGCCAAGCGCGTGTGGTAAAGCCGAGGATCTCTACCTTGACGGAACAACGCTCCAGCGTGCGTCCCAGGATGTCTGCACACATGGCTGCGATGGTGATGGATCTACCCCGCATTGAACCGGAACTGTCGATCAGCAAAGTGACCACCGTATCCCGGAAGTTCATTTCTTTCTCTTGCTTATAGGCCAGTGGATTCACAGGATCAACAATCACCTGCGTGAGGCGTGCCGCGTCGAGCACGCCTTCTTCAAGATCAAACTCCCACGTGCGGTTCTGCTTGGCCATCAGCCGGCGCTGCAATCGATTGGCGAGCTTGGATGTGGTGTGCTGGAGGGAGACAAGCTGCTGGTCCAACAATTGTCTTAAGCGCGTCATCTCTTCGGAGTCGCAGAGTTCCTCCGCTTCGATGGTCTCGTCAAACTCCTCGGTATATGAACCGTAGTTGATGTCGACTGCGATGCGTCCGGATTCATCGGGCATCGGCACAGGTGCTTCGTCAGGATCGGCATCCGCACCCGCTTCATCCATGTCGAAATCCGCATCCATCTCGACCATGGTGGCATCACCATCGGCGTTTTCATCGCCGAGGGATTCATCGTCCAGCACCACATCCTCCGGCGAGAAATCAGATTCCGCGTCCTGATTCTCGTCCATGGTTTCAACTTCGTCCTGGTTCTGTTCACCATCCGGTGGCTCATCGAGGTCGGCAGCAAGCCCAAGGTCAGCAATGATGCTACGACACATGCTCGCAAACTCCGCCTGGTCACGAATGTGGCTCTTAAGTTCCTGAATCTGCTCGCCCGCGTGCGCCTCCACATGATCACGCCAGAAGCGCACCACGTTTTCCGCACTTGGGGGCAATTCACGGCCCGTCAGGGCTTGTCTGACGAGAAGACCAACGGCTACGGACAGAGGTGCTTCAGTCTCTGCGGTAATCGAATCAAAGGCTGCCTGCTGGCACTGCACTTCCAGCCGCGCATCGAGGTTCTGCGCAACCCCTTCCATACGTAGACTGCCTATGGAGGCAATGCGGGCATCCTCAATCCACTCAAACATTTCCTGCGCCGGACCACCCACAGGGGTATAGCGCGCGTGCAGGCCTGCATCATGATGGCGCATTCGCAGTGCAAACTGATCGCCTATGCCGCGTACCGCGTTAACCTCTTCTTCCGTACACCCAACAGTCGGGAGCGGCACGCGCATGCGGTTGCCGCGCGAAGTCGGAGCACCAGGGCCAAAGGTGACCTCCAGTTCTTCTTCTTCGGCAAGTGCTCGCATGGTGGCTGTCATGCCACGCTTAAACGGTTCTAAAGGACTGTCCGCTTCGCTCATTGCTCTCTACTAATCGGGTGATGTGTCAGGCGCTTTTGAGCGCTATACCTTCTGTTGCATCACCCAGATCTTCGCCCATACAACGTTGGTAATACTCCGCAACAATCGGCCGCTCCAGTTCATCACACTTGTTGAGGAAGGTGACACGGAAAGCAAAGCCGACATCGCCGAAGATTTCCGCGTTCTGCGCCCACGTCAACACCGTACGCGGCGACATGACAATGGACACATCTCCATTGATGAAACCTTTGCGGGTCAAATCCGCCACGCTGACCATATTGCCGATCATTCGTCGCCCGGCATCCGTCTCTTCATAAGACTTTGCCTTGCCCAGAACAATCTCACTTTCAGCTTCGTGATCCAGATAGTTCAGCGTGGAGACAATACTCCAGCGGTCCATCTGGCCCTGGTTAATCTGCTGAGTGCCGTGATACAGACCCGTAGTGTCACCGAGGCCCACCGTGTTTGTGGTCGAAAAGAGCCGGAAAAACGGATGCGGGGTGATCACTCGATTCTGATCGAGCAGGGTCAGCTTGCCTTCAACTTCCAATACGCGCTGGATAACAAACATGACGTCCGGTCGACCGGCATCGTATTCATCAAACACCAACGCAACCGGATGCTGCAGTGCCCAGGGCAGGATGCCTTCGCGGAACTCGGTGATCTGCTTGCCGTCTTTCAGGACAATTGCATCCTTACCGACGAGATCGATCCGACTGATATGCGAGTCGAGGTTGATACGTATACACGGCCAGTTCAACCGCGCCGCCACTTGCTCAATATGGGTCGACTTACCCGTACCGTGGTAACCCTGGATCATCACGCGACGGTTGTGCGCAAACCCAGCCAGGATCGCTAACGTTGTATCGCGATCGAAACGATAGTCTTCGTCGATGGCCGGCACATAGTCGCTCCGCTCACTAAAAGCGGGTACGCTAAGATCCTGGTCGATTCCAAAGGCATCCCGAACGTTTACTTCTGTATCGGGGGTAAGCGCCGTACTCAATTCGGCGGCTGCTGCGTCTGTCACGTTGCTCCCTTAAATTTGGCTTGGGCAAGCGGCCTATTGTACGGAATTTATGAAAGAAATTTGTAGAAGATTAAGTGTGCAATCCAAGAAAAATTAATGGTTGATTCATGAGCAAGATTCACCTCGTTAGACATGGCAAAGCCGCCGCAGGGTTCGGCGCACATCCTGACCCTGGTCTGGATGACACCGGACGCGCGCAAGCGCGTGCCGTAGCGGAACTGCTTCAGCACGAAGGACCGTTACCCATCTATTCAAGTCCGCTGGCACGCGCATATGAGACCGCCGAGGCGCTGGCAGGTCTATGGGAAGTCGACATCACCATCGAATCACGCGTGGCTGAAATTCCCTCCCCGACCGACGATCTGGCCGAACGCGCCGCCTGGCTTTCCAACGCTATGCAGGGGTCCTGGGAAGAGCTCGGAGAGCAACACCAGACCTGGCTTGCAGCAATCGGTGAGTGTTTGCGAGAACAGGCGGAAGACTGCGTCATGTTCAGCCACTATGTTGCAATTAATGCCGCGGTAGGGGTTGCCACCAACGACCCGCGCATGCGTATTTTCGGCCCCGATAACTGTTCCGTGACCACAATTGAAAATACGGATGGTGCGCTGTCAGTCCTATCTCTTGGTCGCACAGCGGACACAAAAATCAATTGAACAGCCAACTGGGAAAGTCCTGATGAAAAAAACACTGCTGCAACTCACCGCGGTACTGGCCCTGATTGGACACGCATCTGTATCGCTCAGCGATAGCAACACAGACTGGCCTACATATGGCAATGACGCAGGTACCAGCAAATACACACCGCTCTCCCAAATCGATGCCACCAACGCCAGCAAACTCACCCTCGCCTGGCAGTGGACGACACCTGACAACCAGATTGTAAAAAACCAGCCGGCGCTCACCCCATGGAGTTACAAAGTCACCCCCATCAAGGTCGGCAACACGCTGTACGTCAGCACCTCCCTGGGCTTTGTTGCCGCTATTGAAGCCGATACGGGCAAAACTCTGTGGACCTATGACACAAGAACCTATGCCGATGGCCGGCCCACCAACCTCGGCTTCAACCACAGGGGCGTAGCCTACTGGTCGGATGGCAAGGGTGATGCGCGTATTCTGATGCCCACCAACAACGCTTATCTGTGGGCATTGGATGCCGCCACGGGCAAACCCGTACAAGATTTTGGCGACGCGGGCAGAACCGACCTCACCCTCGGACTGGGTCGGGCCGTTGATCGCAAACTCTACTCCGTGATCTCGGCGCCTATCGTCGTCGGCGACATTCTGGTGGTGGGTTCTTCCATCATGGATGGACCCCGCAACAAAGAGATGCCGCCGGGCCACGTGCGCGGCTTTAACATCAAAACCGGCGAACAAGTCTGGATCTTCCACACCATCCCCCAACAAGGCGAATTTGGTGCGGACACCTGGTCGAAAAACGCCTGGGAGTACTCTGGCAACACCAACGTCTGGACTGGCATGAGCGCAGATCTGGAGGCAGGGTATGTGTACATCCCGACAGGCACACCTACCAACGACTGGTACGGCGGACATCGCCTTGGGGACAACCTTTTTGCAGAGAGTCTCGTCTGTCTAAACGCACAGACAGGGGAGCGCGTGTGGCACTTTCAGATGGTGCATCACGGACTCTGGGATTACGACCTGCCCGCCGCACCGACAGTGTTTGATATGGAGGTGGACGGCAAGGTCATCAAAGCTGTGGCGCAAGCGTCCAAACAGGCGTTTCTGTATGTGTTTGATCGCTACACCGGCAAACCCATCTGGCCTATCGAAGAACGCCCTGTCCCCCCATCCAACATTCCCGGCGAGGTTGCATCTCCCACCCAACCATTCCCGACCAAGCCAGCACCCTTTGATCTGCAAGGCTTGAGCAAAGACGATTTGATCAACTTCAGCCCCGAACTGAAAAAGGCAGCCGAGGCGATCATCGATCAGTTTGACTATGGTCCACTGTTCACGCCCCCCACGCTCAAGGGCAACATCCAGGTGCCAGGTTGGGGGGGCGGTGCGAACTGGTCCGGTGCTGGTTTCGACCCCGAAACCAAGCTCCTCTATGTGCCTTCCAATACCGGCCCCATGGTTGTCCAGATCCGCAAAGGCAATCCGGATGAAACCAACTTCAACTATATCCGTGGGAGGGGGGTCAATCGCATTCGGGGGCCCGAAGGACTACCGTTGACCAAACCACCCTACGGTCGCATTACCGCAATCGATATGGTTACGGGTGAACACCGCTGGATGGTCCCTCATGGAGATGGTCCGCGGCAGAAAGTAATCGACATGGGTCTGCCAGACCCTGGTCCGCTGGGTGGTTCCGGTACCGGTCCACTTGTGACCAAAACCCTCTTATGGGTTGCGCAAGCGGGGCGCCAGGGTGGCGCTCACTACTTGCGCGCTTTCGACAAAGCCACGGGGGCGACTGTCGCTGAGATTGAACTACCGCTCGCGCCAGCAGGAACGCCCATGGCCTACATGAGCAAGGGCAAGCAGTACATCTCTATCGCGTCCGGCATGGCGAACAATGCCCGCCTGGTAACCTTGAGTCTGCCGGATTAAACCTGGAAAAACGCAGCGACCGCAAAGTAGAGGATTGAAGGTGCTAACAGGCAACCTAAGCCGGTATAGAATGTAGCGGTCATGGCCCCGTAGGGCACCAGTTTTTCGTCAGTCGCGGCAAGCCCGGCTGCCACACCCGATGTGGTCCCCATCAGCCCACCGTAAATCATGGCAGACAGAGGATTGTTCAAGCCAACAACGCGTGCCACCAACGGCGTACCGATCATCACGAGAATAGACTTGGTCAGCCCCGCCGCAACGCTGAGCGCGATGACATCACTGGTGGCCCCCAAGGCCGTGCCCGTAACCGGGCCGACAATATAGGTCGCAGCCCCGGCACCGATGGTGGTCAGCGCGATAGGATCGCTATACCCAAACGCAACAGCAACCAGCACACCCACCACAAACGACAGTACCACGCCGATCAGCACCGAGCTGGCTCCAACCAACCCCGCTTGCTTCAGCGTTTTCAGGTCGACGCCATATGCCGTAGCAACGATCGCAAAATCGCGAAACATCGCGCCACCCAGAATCCCGACGCCAGCAAACAGCGAAATATCCGCCAGACCTTTTGTGCCACCCGTGGCCGCCCCGCCCCAATATGCAAGCACCAGACCCACCGCGATGGCGATCGCAGAGCCATGAATCTGACCACGGCTGAGGGTTTTCGACAGCCAGTTGGAAAGCGCCAGCACCAGACCGACAAACACAAAGGCTGTGATGATGCCGTTTTTTGCCAGCACCGTGACAAGTGTATCCCAGAGAAACTCCATCTATACGTTCTCCTCGGACCCATCCACAGCCTGATTGCCACCACCCATGCGCGTTAGGACCGGAATCATAGCGAAGCTGGCGGCAACCGCCGCTACCCCTGCAAGGATCGCCATCCATCCTCCCGACATGGCGCCAATGACGTTTTGCTTGGCGGCCATGGCGATCACAATCGGGATATACATCGCACTCCAGAAAGTGACTCCGCTCGCCGTAATGGGTTTGAGTTGCAACCGTTCGCTCTGAAAGCTGGAGAGCAGGATGAGGAGCAGCATAGCGATACCCACGCCGCCTATATTTGCGTCGATGTCGACGGCCGCGCCCAGCAACCGACCCAATATGATGCCGACCAGGTAACACCCGGCCAGCAGCGTCACACCATAGATAATCACCCCAATCCCCTACTGATCTCCCAGCCTGCACTCTACACGAATCTGCGGTCTCGCCAACTTATGGCGAGGTTCACTACAGATCAGACTTCGCACGCCAAGAAATTCCAAACTTTATGCGGCTTTCCCGCGACTTAGAGAGTGGCACGGAAAGTGTATTGCTAACTTTCCAGGCATGCCTTTTCCAGGCGGAAAGGCACAACCAAGGCGGAAATACATGATTAAGCAATTTGCCGAACATCGCGTGGCAGCCAATCTTCTGATGGTCATGATGATTATGGCGGGTGTATGGGCGGTCAAAACAATGCCCGTTATGCTGGACCCGCCAGCCAATTTCCCGAACGTATTCATCGATATCGAGTGGATGGGGGCGAGTGCCGAAGACCTTGAAACCCTGGTCACCACGCCCATTGAGCAGCAACTCAGAACCCTGCCAGACCTCCATGAATTGAGCTCGCGCACCACAAATGGCTCAACCCACATCCGCATCACCTTTAACTATGACGCGGACATTACCCTTGGCCTGGACCAAGTGAAGCAACGGGTTGCCAACATCCGTAATCTGCCGCCTGCCATCGAGCCGCCCGTCATCAGACGTCACCTCGACACAGAACCCATCAGCGCCCTCCTTGTGTCCACCGACGGCGATCTGGCAGACCTAATTCCGATCGTCCGCGATTTCGAAAAAGACCTGCTGCGACGGGGTGTAGAAGGTATTTACTACGATGGCCTGCCGAAGGAAGAGATCGCGCTTTTGATCGGTGGCACGCGCCTGCAGCAACTCGGCCTCACCCTCGACGAGATCGCTCGTGAAGTCAGCCGCATGAGTCAGAACGTCCCCGCCGGCGCGGTTGGTCTGGGACAAAGCTCGCGCCAGCTCCGCAGCCTGGATCAGGAACGGGATCTCGCAGGATTTGAACACCTGCGCATTGAAACTAACGGCCAACTGATTCGACTCAAAGATTTTGCTGATGTAGTGCGGCGCCCGCAACGTGGCGAACCACTGCTGACCAGTCGAGGCAAACCGGCCATCGAGATGTTGTTGTGGCGCACCACGGAGGCCGACGGCTATCAGGCCAACGAACTTGTCCAGACATGGCTGGCAGAAATCCGCCCCACCTTGCCCCAGGGCGTGGAGATTGAGGAAGTAGGCAACATCTGGGGGCTCCTCGGCGCACAGCTCGACATGATCATGGAGAACGCGCTGTCGGGGATTGTGCTTGTCCTTGCTGTCCTTTTCCTCTTCTTAAGCGCGCGACCTGCGTTCTGGGTAGCCGTCGGCATCCCCGTCAGTTTTCTCTTGGGTCTGGCGCTGTTCCATGTCGGTTTCGGGTACGGGATCAGCATCATCGCCTTGATCGGTTTTATCATGGCGCTCGGCATTGTGGTCGACGACGCGATTGTCGTCGGTGAGGATATTGTCACCCACTTTGAGGACGGCATGACCCCCGCCGAAGCGGCGGTAGCCGGTGCCAGGCGCATGTGGGTGCCCGTGCTCACTTCTTCGCTTACCACCATGGCGGCGTTTATACCGCTCCTGATCATCGGTGGCATCATGGGGGAAATGGTCCTGGCCCTGCCAACCGTGCTTCTGTGCGTCATCATCGCCTCTCTGATCGAATGTTTCTGGGTGCTCCCGGGTCACCTGCGGGTAAGTCTGACCAAGTCAGCTGATGCCAAACCCCCACGCTGGCGCACGCATTTCGAAGCAAGATTCAATCAGTTTCGCGACGAAAAATTTATGCCGGTTGTGAAGTTGGCCATCAACCACGCCGGTACCACCCTGCTGGTTGCGATTTCCGGCGTTGTGATCGCCGCGTCCCTGATCGCGGCGCAACACGTCGGCATCAACTTCGTGACCGGCTTCGATTTTGAATCTCTGGAAGCTAACGTCGAGTTTGCATCCACCGCCACCGACGACGACAAAGCAGAGTTTCTCTCACACCTGGAAGAGACGTTGCTCGCGACCCACGTCGCTCATGATGAAACGAACATCCTCGGCTGGGTAAGCAAATACAACCGTGCAGAATTTGACAGCGATCGAAGCTTCGGCGAGCAGTACGCCGCGGTCCAGGCGCAGTACGCCTTTGAGGAGGATCGATCAATTTCTCCTGAGGCTTTTGCTCGGGAGTGGCGCGCCGCAGTAACCCGCCCACCCTACGTGGAGCAGTTCACGCTCGGCGTTGACGGCGGCGCAAACAACGGCATGCCTGACATTACGCTCATACTGCGTGGTAACGCCATCGATCAGCTGAAGCAAGGCGCCGAAGAACTGAGCGGCGTACTGGCGGGTTATCCAGGCGTCAGCAACGTCACAGACAATCTGCCATACGGACGCGAACAGGTTATTTTTGAACTGAACAGTCGCGGCAGGGCCCTGGGTTTAACCGCAGATGCCGTTGGCCAACAGCTGCGCGCGGCCTACAGCGGTTCTCGAGTACAGATTTTCAACGAACAGGATTCTGAAATCGAAGTCCGCGTGATGTTGCCGGATGAGGAACGCAATTCTCTCGGCGCTTTGAATACCTTTCCAATCCGCACCCCTGACGGCGACTTTGTGCCGCTTGCGAATCTCGCGGTGCTGTATAACCGCCGCGGCATTGATGTCATCCGCCACTCCAACACTCAGCTGGCCGTTGCCGTCAGCGCGGACGTTGACGCTGAAGTAAACAACGCCATGGCTGTGGTCAACAATGTCCGCGATCATCAACTCCAACCGATACTCAACAAGTACGATCTTACCTATGGTCTCGGCGGGCAGACCCAACAGGACCAGATCATGCTCAACACCATGGCGTTGGGTGGGCTTCTGACGTTGGTTCTGATCTACCTGATTCTCGCCTGGGTGTTTTCATCTTACCTCTGGCCGTTGGCGATCATGATGGCGATCCCATTCGGCTTCACCGGCGCTATCGTCGGTCATTGGGTGACAGGCTGGGATGTGGGTGCGATGTCCATGTTAGCCTTCTTCTCGTTGACCGGTATTGTCGTCAACGACTCAATCGTTCTGATCAGCTTTTTACGCCGACACGTTGATGCGGGGATGGACGTCGTAGAAGCGCTCGCGCTAGCCGTCCAGGCCCGCTTTCGTGCGGTGATACTGACCTCGCTCACAACGGTTGCCGGTCTTTCGCCGCTCATCTTTGAGACAAGCACACTAAGCATGTACACCGCGCCCATCGCGGTCACCATCTGTTTCGGCTTAAGTTTTGCAACCCTGCTGGTGTTGATTGTCGTTCCGGCGTTGATCGCGCTGCTGGAGCGGGCCAAAGCGGCATCCACTCGACAACTACAAAGTTATTTTCCCAGTCCCAGTTCGGATTCAGCGACATGACAGCCCCCGAAAAAGGCACAGATTTGAGGTATCGATTGATGAACAAACTTCCCACCGAACCCAAGCAACGCCAGCTGACCATTGGTGCCGCCATCGTTGCGGCGACGTTCATTCTGAGCGCAACGCTCTTTGCCACCGGTCCGGACGCGGCCCCCGTCGCCACGCAGGAGCGGGCCTGGTCCGTATCGGTACAGACCGTCAACCCTCGGGCTCTGGCGCCTGCGTTTAAAACCTTCGGCAAACTGGAGGCGCCTTCCGTCGCCCGTCTGAGATCAGACCACGTCGCGCCCATCGCCGCCGTGTATGTCAAAGAAGGACAATGGGTCGAAGCCGGAGCGGAGTTGGTCAAACTGGATGACCGAGAGCTCAATCTGCTCGTCCTGGAACGCGATGCCGAGTTGAAACAAACTCAAGCAACGCTTGCTGCCCGGCGCGCAGAACTCAAACTTGAACAGCGGAGTGGGGAACACTTTACCTCTCGCCACGAGGTCGCCCAGGCGAAGCTGAAACGCCACGAGAACCTCATGGCAAAACGCCTGATCTCCCGTGCATTGTTGGACGAAGTTAAAGCGCAAGCGAATCAAGCCAGCATCGAGTACCAGAACCACCTGCGCGAGCTTTCAACCCTGCCGAATGACATCGCAGCACTCGAAGCGCAAGTTGCCAAGGCACAAGCACTGAAAGACCAGGCGGCCCTGAACCTGGAACGCAGCATCATCTACGCGCCGTTTGCAGGCCCCGTGCTCGCGGTGCATGTGGCGCCGGGCGATCACACCAACTTGAGTGTGCCGCTCGTGGAAGTGGCGGACCTGAGCCAGGTAGAAGTACGCGTGCAAATTCCGGACGCTTATGTTGATCAGTTTCGAACGGCCAACATAGAGGGCGCGCAGATCTCGGCTCATACCGCCAACGGGCCAATGCAGCTTGCACGTATGGCACGCCATGTCCGAAGCGGACAAACGGGTGTAGATGCTTTTTTCACGTTCGCTGGTGAAACACCTGTTGAGGCGTCAATTGGCCGCGTCATCGACGTCGAGATCACCCTCCCTCAGCAACAGGGTGTAGTCGCGCTGCCGGTTCAGTCCATCTACGACAATCGCAAAATTTTCAAAGTGGTTGATGATCGACTGATCGGCCTCGACATCGAGCGGGTGGGTGAGTTCAACGGCGATCAGGGCTACCAGATCCTGGTGCGCACACCGGCACTCGCTGCTGGTGATCACGTCATCACCACCCAGCTACCCAGAGCGATAGACGGGCTTTTAGTGGATGTGGCTAATCAGGTCGAAACTCTGGACCCAAGCGCCAGCTTATAAAACACAGGCAGCGCAAACAGCGTGATGAGCGTCGCAAAGGCCAGGCCGCTCATGATGCACACCGCCATTTCCATGAAGAAGGCATCGCCTAACAGGGGCGACATCCCCGCGATGGTTGTGCCCGCCGCAAGCAGCACTGGACGCAGCCGGCTGACGCTGGCTTCGACCATCACATCCAACGTAAAGCCGTCTTCGAGAAAACGTTTATCGATCTCATCAACCAGGACAATACAGTTCTTGATGAGCATACCCGCCAGGCTCAAAAAGCCCAGGAAAGACGGGAACGTAAAGGGTAGATCCGTTGCCAGAAGACCTATGACAACGCCCCCTACGATCATGGGTACCGTCGCCCAAATCACCAGCGCTTGACGCATCCGTCCGAACATGAGGATCGTGATGAAAAACATGATGCCGAACGCAAGCGGAATTTTGCTGGTGAGCGATTCGTTGGCTTCAATGCTCGCCTCAAACTCACCTCCCCACTCAAGGGAATAACCCGTCGGCAAATTGATTGCCTCCACATCCGCACGAATTCTGTCGAATGTTCGCGTCGGGTTATGTCCCACAGGTGGATTGGCCAACGCTTTGATCGTGCGTACCCGATCGCGGCGATAAACGGTGGCATCTGTCGCCTCAAGTTTGATTTCATCAACAATCTGCGACATGGGTATGTGCGTCTGCTGCGCGGGAGACCACACGAAACGTTGCATCAAGCCCTGGATATCTGTGCGCTCAGTGAGCGGTGCCCGCGCAACGATGGGGATCAGTTTGTCCGCATCGCGAAAAAGACCTACGCGCACGCCTTGGGTCGCAAAGGCAAGGGTTTCTGAGACATCTTTGCGGGTAATCCCCGCAACCTGCGCGCGCGCCGCATTAAAGTGCGGGACCAGCTGCAGCTGAGGCTGGCGCCAATCTGTTTTGCGATCAATCAGCTGGTGGTCTAGGTACACATCCAGCGCCTGGGACGCCAGGTCTCGCAACACCAACGCATCGGGCCCTGAAAAACGTGCTTCAATCTTTGATGAACCACTCGGCGTAAATTCAGCCCTCGTGATCTGGATTTCCGAACCTGGTTGACGCTGGCCCAGATCATCTGCGGTTTCCTGCATGATTCGGTCCATCTCACGCACATCATGAACTCTGACCACCATTTGCGCATAGGCGGAGTTGGGTTGTTCCGGATTCATAATGGTTGTAAATCGAGTCGCACCACGCCCGATGAAACTGGTAACAAGCTCGACACCGGGGAAATCGCTGATGCGCTGCTCCATTTGCACAACGTCAGCCTCGGTGGTCTTAATGTCGGTGCCCTCCGGCAACCGGTAATCGACGTAAAACAGCGGCGAGTTAGTCGTCGGGAAAAAGCCTTGCTTCACAAACTGAAAGCCCCACAGACACACGCCCAGCACCGCGACAATCATCACCGTTGAGAACCAGACGCGGCGCACACCAAAATTGAGCAGGCCTCGATACGGGGCGTAGAACGGGCCCTGATAGAGCTGCGTCGAAGCACTACCGGCTTTCAACAGGTACTTACCAAACAGCGGTACAACCGTAACGGCAAGCACCCAGCTCAATAGCAGTGAGATACAGACAACCTGGAACAGCGAGATCAGAAAGTGGCCGCTGTTGTCATCGGAGAGGCTGATCGGACCAAATGCCATAATCCCTATGACCGTTGCACCGAGCAGTGGGAACTGCGTGCGACCCACAGCCTCAGCGGCAGCTTCGGCCGGGGCTCGCCCCTTGCGGACGCCGATGACCATCCCCTCCGCCACGACGATGCCGTTATCAACGAGCATGCCCATGGCGATCATCAGCGCACCCAGAGAGATGCGCTGCAGCTCAATGCCAAAAATCGCCATCAGGCCAAGCGTGCCCATAACTGTGAGCAACAAGACGGAGCCGACCACGGCTCCTGCGCGCCAGCCCATAAAAAGACACAGCGCGAGCACAACCGTGAGGACCGAAAGAACGAGATTTTTCAGAAACTCCTGGATCGATTCATCAACGACCTTGTGCTGCGCATAAATTTCCCGGATCTCCACGCCCAGAGGCAGTTCCTGCAGCAATTGCGCCACACGGGCGTCTACCCGCCGACCGACGTCAACTACGTTCGTGCCAGGCACCACCGACACGCCCACCGTAAAAACTTCCTGGCCATCATGACGAATAATTTGAAAAGGTGTTTCTATCGGCTCACGACTCACCGTGGCCAAATCAGAGAGGCGCAAGATCTCGGTCGAACCTGCACGTCCAATGCGCATATCATTCAGGGCTTGAACCGAGTCAAAAGCCATCCGCGGGGCCACTCGCATGCGCCTGCCATCGAAAGCCACCGAACCCGCGGCAGTGACCTGATTTTCTACCGCTATGCTTGAGAACACCGCTTCGATCGGCAGCCCCAGATTCGTGAGACGGCTGTGATCAATCTCCACGTACAGGGCTTCAAAGGGTTCGCCAGCGGTCTGAACTTTAGCGACATCCTCGACACCCTTGAGGGCGGTGCTGATCTGTCTGGACAGGTCGCGAATCTCTCCTGGCGCAAAGTCCGGGGCTGCAACCGCATACATCATGCCGTAGATGTCCCCGAAATCGTCTTCGACAAGCGGCACACCCGCCCCTGGGGGCAACAAACCGGCCACATCCGTGATGCGCCGGCGCAGTTCATCAAAGATCTGTGGTGTCTCCCCTTCGCCAACATCTTCTTTGAGGTTGACCTGCACTTCTGAGCGACCGGCAACAGACTTGGAAGTGATTTCGTCAGCGTCCGGCAGCTCCTGCATCGCAGACTCTATGACGTCGGTGACTTCCTGCTCGACCTCATAGGCTGAAGCACCATCGTAGGAAGTTACGATCAGCACGGTTTTAATCGGAAACTTGGGGTCTTCCAGCCGGCCGACGGTTTCCATGCCGACCATCCCACCCACCAGACAGGCAAGCACCAGCAACCACGTGTAAAGCGGCCGTTCGATGGCGTAGTACGCTATGTTCTGCATGCGACTAACGCTCGCTTAAGGGGGTGATCCGCATGCCGGCCTGAACATTGGCCGCACCTGAAGCCACAATTTTGTCACCGGCCTGCAAGCCGCTTTGCACAGGGATACCACGTGCCTCAGGCGGACCCACCGTCACCGGTACTTTTTCTACCGGTTCAGTGGCAGCCGTGTAGCGCCAGACGAAAAAAGAGTTGTCCGCATCCGTCACCAGCGTATTGGGCGGGACATAGATCGCCGTCTCAGAGGCAGGATCACGCACGCTGGATTTCACCACCGCGGTCATGCCTGGGAGCAGATTGACATCTTCTGGATTATCCATCGCCATCGCCACTTGATAGGTCTGCGCCACACCATCGGCATCGCCGCGATTCTCGTAAACTTCCAGAGGAAAACGTCGGTCGGGGAGAAAGTCGAAGGCCGCGTAGATTTCCGCCGCCTGATCCGCACTGAAACGCGCCACCAGAATTTCAGGTACGTTCGCAACGATCAGCAAGCGCGTCATGTCGTGCAGGCGCACCACATTGGCGCCTGGCGATATGTTTGTGAAGTTATCCACGTAACGACGCGCTACGTACCCCTCAAAAGGAGAGAGCAACCGACTTTTCGCCAAGCGTTCTCGCGCCTGGTTGAGCCGCACCAGCTGCAGCTCGTACATAGCACGCGCATCATCCACCACGGAACGGGCGATGCCCTTCTGCTTGAGGACCTCCTGCTTGCGGTCCAGGTCCTGTCGCGCGATTTTGACCTGAACTTCCGCTTCCTTAACCGCCAGCTCAAAGTCCTTCGGTTCTAGCGCCGCGAGCAAAGCTCCCTTCGTCACGGTTTGTCCTTCCAGGATGGGCAAATCTTTGAGAATGCCGCCTACCTCAAAGGACACTTCGACCGTCTGCAGCGCCTGAACCCTGCCCACAAACTCGAGCTCAATAAATTTCGAGGCGTCTTCTACGACAAAAATCTTCGCAGGTCGTACCGCTTGTTCTGCAGGGACCGGTGGAGTGCGGTCCTCACAACCAAGGGCTAACGCCAGTCCCAGAAAGCACGCAATACTGCGATACGCACGTTTCACTGAAGGGCTGTCACCTTATTCGCCACCGCTGGGGGTAGTCCCACCGGCGACCTCACCTTCCCACTCCGATTCAAGCAGGCGCGCGCCCCGGAGAATGTTACCCATCGCATAGTTGCCTTCATGGCAGGCGTACTCGTATACCTTATCCGCAGGCTTCGCCTGCCAGAGATATCGTCCGCTCCACTCATCTTTCCAGGCGGTGTCATTGGCCACTGTAAAGTCGTAGTAGATATCGCCGTTTTCTTCCAGCGTAAATCGTTCGACAACGTGCAGGTTTTCATCCGCTCCCGGCAGGCCGCTGACCGACTTAAAATTTCTGGTCTCCACAATCAGGGTGTCGCCTTCCCAATAACCGATGGAATCGCCCAGCCAACTGCGATTGTCTGCGGCCGAGTGTTCACTGTCGATGCGGATCACCCGCGCGTCATGCACCATTTCCTGCAGAATCATGATGTGCGTGTCGGTCTGCACTATGCGCTTGTAGTTGTTGTAGAGGCTCGGCAGCGTCGGCACCGTGGAGGCGAAGGAAATCAGGCAACGCTCTGATGGCGCGAGGGATTCCGGTCCATCAAACGGGCCAGGACCCTCTTCGGCAAGCCACGTTGCCTGTCCGGTGTTCTGGTGGGCAAAGCTCTGATAGTAGACACCCACCCGCTGGCTGAAGCTTTCCGCGGTTTCCGGGTAGCGTCCGTTCGGCGGGTCATAGATGATCGACGTCGGCACTTTACCCCGCACTTCACCAAGGCCGCTGCCCGGGTCTATATAGAAGAGATTGTAGCCACCGACACCACCCGCCCCGGCGGTATTATTTCCATCCCCACCTTCGGGTGGCGCTTCACGGTCGGGGTCACTCTCGCTTTCGAGGGCCCAATCCCTCGCAAAGCTGATCGCCCGGTTCATCGCCTTCGCTACCCAGGGATAGAGGTACTCGATCTCTCCCAGCCATTCCGGACGCTGGGTCGGTGTCAGCGTGGCCGTGTCGTAAACACCTGAAAAGTCAGGTTTCCCGGAAGCGGTACGTTTAACTTCTGCATTCGCCCCGGCAACCATCAGACCGCTCAGCAGGATGATGGGTAAATATCTGGTTCTATGTGTAAAACAAATCCTGGAAAACATATATACGTCCCCGGCTGGATTGACCAGCTCTCACTCCAAACGTGGTCTTAAACCTTACCTGATTCTGTTGCGGTGCAACATAGTGAGTCTTTGCGCACTCTTGGTGCCTTCTTAGCGTTGCTTCAGCGATGTCCGGCGAGGTAACCGCCCTGGCGAAGCTCAATGCTCGGCGGCTTCACCTGGGTCGCGCCTGCCAAGCGCAACAGCAACCTCGAGAGCGACAGCCACGCATCGCCCTGGATCTGACCTTTGCCTTGTTGATCGATGAGCGCACATTCTGCTAGTACAGCATCCGGACGCCTCAGTCGCTTAAAAAAAGCTTCCACGCCACGTTTTCGCGAAGGCGGCATCCCGCGAGTGTTCGCCCCGCGACGAATCTGGCTGGTCAAGACGCCCAACACGGCAAACACAGACACCCCTTCTTCACACATGGCATCGACGATTTTTGCCGTACGCGGCACATCACCCAGCATCACCGCGTCCATCAGATCAAAACTCGAATAGCGGCTGGTGTCTTCCAGACTCGCTACCATCTGTTCAAGTCCGATGGGACTCGGCAGGTCCTGGAGTTTCAGCTTTTGAATCTCTTGCGCTGCGGCGAGCAGGTTCCCCTCGACACGATCTGCAAGATACTGCAGCGCGTCCCGGTCACAGCTCATCCCCGCTGCTCGCAACCGCGCGGCGAGCCAGCCTGACAGCTGGCGCGCATCTACCGGCCAAGCCAGAGAAATCACACCCGTTTTATCCACAGCTTTAAACCAGGCGCTGGAACGCTGCCGGGGTTCCAGGCGCCCCGTACGGATCAACAGGAGCGTGTCTCCGGCATGCGCGTGATTTTCCAACCATTCGACAATGGCAGCCCCGCCTGCCTTATCCAGTTTCTTGGCAGGCAGCCTGAGGTCGATCACCTTACGTTCGGCAAAAAGTGACAGACTGGCGCTGTCATGATTCAGATCATCCCATTTGAATCCGGCGTCACCATGGTGAATCGAACGCTCGGTGAAACCAGCCGCTCGCGCACCCTGCAGAATTGCATCACAAGCCTCTTCGACAAGCAGTGCTTCATCCCCGCTGACCAGATAGCAGGGCGCCAGGCCGTCTGAAAGGTGGCGCTCGATGTCTTCTGGCTTAACCTGCATTTTGCGGCTGTTTTAAGTTTTAGGCCGGCTCACAAGGTCCATGGCGCGCACTATCTGTCCGACCACATCCTGCAAGAGTTCTCGTTCAACAAGAGCTTGTTCTTCAGAGCTGCCCACAATGTTGCCCTGGTCCACTCGATAGGTGCGCTGTCGTTCAACCCACAAAGGTGCAGCGAGCTGCTGTCCTTCGCCATCACTGATCTCATAGCGCACGCGATAATCGAGTTCGTATTCCGCAACGCGCACCGCACCCGCCGTAGAAACGCTGCGTCGACGAATGTCCTGGTCGAGGATTGTAACTACCAGTTCAGCCGCTTCGGGTTCCACTTCCTGAATCCCGACCTGGCGAAGCGTGCGCCGCAGCGCTGGTGCTACCTGCGAGCGGCTCTGTCCTGTGACCGCAAAACTGGCGACGTTGCCCTCGAAGTTGTACGAGCGTAGCTGAAACCCGCACGCTCCCAGCATGCCAGCCAGGACCATGAGTGACAAAATCGCCAGCGCTGCTCTTATCATGTTACTTCACCACAAAGTTCACGAGTTTATTCGGCACAACAATTTCCTTAACAATGTTCTTGCCGTCCAAGTGTTTCGCCACATTGGGTTCTTCCTTGGCAGCCGCCAGAATGGTTGCCTGGTCGGCATCGGCCCCAACCTCAATCGTGCCACGCACCTTACCATTAACCTGTACCGCCAGGGTTAAAGTCGCCTGCGTAAGCGCGCTTTCATCCACGTCCGGCCATCTGGCGTCCTGCAAGGTCGACGTATCCCCAACTCTGTTCCACAAAGCTTCTGCAATGTGTGGTGCAACCGGAGAAATAACAAGAACCGCAACACGCATCGCTTCATGCAGTGCGCGCGCATCCGCACCCGAGTGTTGTCCAACAGCGTTCGCCATAAATTTGGCAACCTCATTGGATAGTTCCATCACAGCGGAGACCACCGTGTTGAACTGCACACGGCGTCCAAAGTCGTCATCGGCGCGTTGCAACGTTTCGTGCACCTTGCGACGCAGTTGTTCACCCGCCGCGCTTAAACCCTCAAAGGATTCTCCAACCGCAGCCTGGTCAGGCAACTGCTCAACCAGACCCCAGAGCTTGCGTAGAAACCTTGCCGCGCCTTCAAGCCCGGCTTCACTCCACTCAAACGACTGGTCCGGCGGCGCCGCAAACATCATCGCAGTGCGTACGGTGTCCGCGCCGTAACGGTCGAGGAGTTTCTGAGGATCTCCGGCATCGCCGGAAGATTTCGACATCTTCGAACCATCCTGCAGCACCATGCCGAGCATGAGGAGATTGTGGAACGGCTCGTTACCTTCCACCAGGTCTTCATCGCGCATCAATTTATAGAAGAAGCGCGCATACAACAGATGCAGGATCGCATGCTCAATCCCACCGACATAGTGATCCACGGGCGCCCAGTATTTGGCGCGTTCATCCACCATAGGGGAGTTCGCATTCGGAGATGCAAACCGCGCGTAGTACCAGGACGACTCTACAAAAGTGTCAAAGGTATCTGTCTCGCGTCGCGCCTTGCCGTCGCACTTCGGACACTTGACGTCGAGGAAACTGTCCATGGTCACCAGCGGCGATCGAACCCCTTCAAAGCGGACATCGGTGGGCAACACAACAGGCAGATCCTGCTCCGGCACCGGCACCACCCCGCAATCATCACAGTGGATCATCGGGATAGGACAGCCCCAGTAGCGCTGCCTTGATACACCCCAGTCCCGTAAACGATAGTTGGTAACACGACGTCCTTTTGGCGACGGTTTAGCCGCTTCCAAAGCAGCTGCGATGGCATCAAACGCACCGTCAAAATCGAGGCCATCGTACTCACCCGAGTTGATCAACCGACCCCGCTCAACAAACGCTGCCTCCGCAAGGTCGCAAGGTTCTTCACCCAGAGGTTCTATCACCTGCACGATGGGGATGTCGTATTTGGTCGCAAACTCCCAATCGCGCTGGTCGTGACCGGGCACGCTCATCACCGCGCCGGAGCCATATTCCATGAGCACAAAGTTGGCAACCCACACGGGCAACACGTCACCCGTAAGCGGGTGAACAACCGTCAGGTTGGTTGCCACGCCCGCTTTCTCGATCGTGGCCAGCTCAGCTTCCGCCGTCGTGGACTGTTTGCACGCTTCAACAAACTCAGCCACCTTCGCATCATCCGCTGCGGCCACCTGCGCCAGCGGGTGCTCTGCTGCCACCGCAACATAGGTTGCGCCCAGAAGCGTATCCGGACGCGTGGTGAACACCGTGAGTACCTCATCGCGGTCGCTCACGGTAAAGTCTATTTCTACACCCTCACTGCGGCCGATCCAGTTACGCTGCATGCTCTTGACCGATTCCGGCCAGCCGTCCATCTGATCCAGTTCATCGCGGAGTTCTTCGGCAAAGTCGGTGATTTTAAGAAACCATTGAGCCATCTCGCGTCGCTCGACAACCGCGCCGGATCGCCACCCGCGACCGTTTTCCACTTGTTCGTTAGCCAGGACGGTTTGATCCACAGGGTCCCAGTTAACCACCGAGTTTTTGCGATAAACCAAACCCTTTTCGTACAGTTTTACAAACAACCACTGCTCCCAGTGGTAGTACTCCGGGTCACAGGTCGCAAACTCCCGCGACCAGTCGATACCAAACCCGAGACGCTGCATCTGGCCGCGCATGTAGGCGATGTTGTCCTTTGTCCAAACCGCTGGCGGAATGCCATTCTTAATTGCCGCATTTTCTGCAGGCAGACCAAAGGCGTCCCAACCCATGGGCTGCATGACGTTGTAACCTTTCAGGCGACGGTAACGACCTATGACGTCCGCCAGGGTGTAACACCGCACGTGCCCCATATGCAGACGACCACTTGGATAGGGGAACATTGCCAGGCAATAGAATTTCTCGCCGTCGCCACCTTCGGTGGCACGAAAACTGTCATTCTCATCCCAATAATTCTGCACCCTCTGTTCAACTTCGTGAGGATCGTACACCGCGTTCATTTTTTACCTTTATGCCCTGCCGGGCGTCACCAATTTTTCGGGGCGCAAGGATACCGCGTGTACTGTGGCGGGAGAAGGGTGAGGTTTGCGTTCGGTGCGTCTATCAGGCGTTGTTTTGCTTTTGCAAACGCTGCCAAAAGCAGCCGATAAAGACGCCTGAAAGCAGCAGGAGCAACGGCAGATTGCCCCATCGATTGTACGGCGTGAGACCCTGCATAACCTGAAACTCGTCCACCAACACATCGGCTTCAAACTGATTCAACCGAGCCTGAATCTGACCGCGATGATCCACCACCGCTGTGACCCCATTGTTGGTCGCACGCAACATCCACCGGCCATTTTCCAACGCCCTGGCCTGTGCTATCTGCATATGCTGATGTGGACCGATACTCTCCCCAAACCAGGTATCGTTTGAAATGGTAGCCAGCACGGCTGCGGTGCGGGCACGCTGGCGCATCGAATCTGCGTACGCCACCTCATAACAAATCGCCATGGCCACTTCGCCGAACGGCGCGCGCAGATTTGCCTGCTGTGCAGAACCCGGGCTGCTGGAAGACATCGGCAGATCAAAAAAATCAATCACCCCGCGCAACAAGCCTTCCAGTGGGACATATTCACCAAAAGGCACCAGGTGCTGTTTCGCAAAGCGACCGCGCGCCTGGCCTAGGCCGATCGCCAGGTTTTCAAACGTATACCCGCCCTCAACCTCCCGTACGCCGGGAATCCCCACAATAAGCGCGCTTCCGGAATCGTTTGCCCGTCGCCCCAGATCTTCCAGAAGCTGCTCTGCCTGTTGCGGGTAAAAGGTAATGGCCGCTTCCGGCCAGACGATCAGCGCGCTACCCCAATGCGGTTCGCTGAGCCGGAGGTGACGACGCAGGTTGGGGATGCGCTCCTCCGGCAACCATTTGCGCGCCTGATCCAGATTGCCCTGTACCAGAGTCACTGTGTGGCTGCTCGCAGGTTTAACCCATTCCACCTGCATGGCGACAATGCCGATCACCCAGGGTAAACCTACCAGTGCGCCCAGCAGACCTCGTTTAACACGGCTCGCCCGCGAAAGGCCAAGTTCCACAGCGCTTGCTGAGGCTGTCACCAGGAGCAAACTGGTCCCCAGGACACCGATGATTGGAATAAGCCCGGCCGGGGCAATCAGCGCTTCTGGGCCGGCGACACCTGCCAGACCAACCAGGACGTCTGCAACATACAGCCACGGAAAACCCGTTAACAGCCAGGTGAGCACCCAGTCCAGGAGCCCCCAGGCAGCCGCAAACAGCAACACACTCTGCACCGGCCCTGTTTCCGTCGTTCTGAGCTTTTTGTACAGCAATCCGATGGGCGCACAAAAAAGTGCAGCGACAAAACCCACAAAAAGTCCCACCAGCGCTGCGGCAAGCGCGGGGGAGGCATTGCCGTATACATGAATACTGACGTAAATCCACGACGCTCCCACACCGTATTTGCCTATACCGAAAACCCACATCAGAAGCACGGGGCGGTCGTTGTCGCGCAATGCCCAATAAATCGCAGCAACCGCGATCAAGGTCACAGGCCAGAGATGGAAAGGTGCAAAGCCAAGGCTGTAGCTTGCACCGGCGAGCAGTGCAACGACGAGCTTCATCGCGGCGTGACAACCCTCAGTAAACGCAGGCGCCGTGAATCTGCGTTAAGAATTTCAAACTGCAGCCCACCCAGTTCCACCGTCTCGCCACGATCCGGCAAGTGGCCAAACGCCTTGAGGACTATTCCGCCGATGGTATCGAACTCCTCTTCGCTGAACTCTGTACCGAAATACTCGTTAAAGTCCTCGATGGTGGCTGTGGCTTTGACGTGATAGCTGTTGGGTTCGATCTGGTTGACCACATCTTCCTCGTCCAGATCGTACTCATCTTCAATCTCGCCGACGATCTGTTCGAGCACGTCTTCAATGGTCACCGCACCCGCAACCTGGCCATATTCGTCAACAACCACGGCCATGTGATTTTTGGTGGCGCGAAATTCCTGAAGCAGTACGTTCAGGCGTTTGCTTTCCGGAATGACCGTCGCCGGTCTGATGCAATCCTTCATCGCAAACTTGGATTTATCATCGGCGAGCACCAGCGGCAGCAAGTCCTTCGCGTGCAGAATGCCTTTAACATCATCCACATCATCTCCCACCACGGGAAATCTGGAGTGTCGTGAACCAATCACGATGGGCAGCAGGTCCTCCGGCGGTTGGTCTTCGTGTACGACCACCAGCGAAGATTTGGGGATCATGATATCCCGTGCATGCATATCAGCGACGTGCAGCGCACCAAAGAAGATGTTTAGCGCTTCTTCGTCGAAAAGTCGGCGGGACGCCGCACTCTTCAGCTCCTCCATCAACTCGCCGAGTTCGTCGCTCTCGCCTGCAAAAAGTTCGCTCAACCAGTCAAGAACACGCCTTTTCCTGGGCTCGCCGTCTTTGCTCTCACGCGGTGAGTGTTCGTCTGATTTGTCGTCGCCAGCCGGCGGCTGACTCGAGCCATCGTGCCGGGATGCAGCACCTGGCTCAGAATTATCGTTCATACCCTGCTTTTAAGCGCCCTTCATCGAGGTATATACAGAAGGAGGGAGGTTGATTGCAAGCCAAAAACCTTGTCCTCAAACACCCTGTGCCCCGTCAGCGACTCGGTAAGGATTGCCAATTCCCAGCGCCGCCAACACCTTAATCTCCAACCGTTCCATCTCGTCAGCGTCATCGTCACGCTCGTGATCAAAACCCAAAAGATGCAAAACCCCATGGAGGACGAGATGTGTCGTATGATCGGAGACAGGCTTGTTCTGCTCATCTGCCTCCTGCACGAGTACCGCAACACAGACAGCAAGATCACCCAACATGCCTGCATCTGCATCACCCGCAAAACTCAACACGTTAGTGGGGTACGCTCTATCGCGGTAGGTTGAATTGAGGGATTGAGACTCCTCGGCATCACACAACCTGACGCACAAATCCTGGTCCAGTCGTGCCAGAGTTGCATCGGCCACCTCAGATATCAGCGCTGTACGGGTAACATCGATGAGCCGCTGGAGATCGTTTTCGTCAAAATCGTTGAATTCAACGCCTTCAACAAACTGCAGTTCAACTGACATCCCGTTCATCGCCATCACGCCGCCTGCCAGAGGCTTGGGCTTTGTCCTGGGCTGACTCCTCGGCGGCGTAGGCATCTACGATGCGTTGCACAAGCGGGTGACGCACCACGTCTTTGGACCCAAAGTGCGTGAAACTGATGCCTTCAATATTGCGCAGCACGTTGCGGACGTTGACAAGCCCAGACCGTTCTCCGCGCGGCAGGTCTATCTGGGTGATATCGCCGGTGATAACCGCGGTGGAACCAAAACCAATGCGCGTGAGGAACATCTTCATTTGCGCGACCGTGGTGTTCTGGCTTTCGTCCAGAATGATAAAAGCGTTGTTCAGCGTACGGCCACGCATGTAAGCCAGCGGCGCCACTTCGATGATGTTTCGCTCGATAAATTTGTTAACGCGCTCAATACCCATCATCTCGTACAAAGCGTCGTACAGCGGACGCAGGTAAGGATCAATTTTTTGCGCAAGATCCCCGGGTAGAAAGCCAAGTTTTTCACCTGCTTCCACCGCCGGACGGACCAGAAGAATCCGCGCTACACGCTGGGTTTCCAGTGCCTCCACCGCACACGCGACGGCCAAATAGGTTTTGCCCGTGCCTGCGGGTCCGATACCAAAGTTGATGTCATGTGCACGGATCGCTTTGCAGTAGGATTGTTGATTGCCACCCCTGGGTTTGATCGACTTTTTGTACGTGCGCAGAACCAGCTCGCCATCCTGCGAGTCACTCGAACCTTCGCCTGACGGTCCGGTTCTGGATTCTGTTTCCGACCCCTCCCCTTTCAATCCCTGCACGAGCGCTTCAACCCCTGCTTCCTGTAGATAGAGGTGCACAAAGTCGGGTTCGATGGTTTCTTTGTCGAAGGTTTCTCGATACAGCTGTTGTAACAGCGCCGCCGCTGCTTCCACACGCGGCTGAGCCCCGGAAATTTGAAACTCATTACCGCGATTGCGTATATGCACACTCAAGCGGCGCTCTATTTGTTTCAGGTTTTGATCCAGCGGACCACACAACCCTGCAAGGCGCTTTGGCACATTGGGTTCGAGAATGATTTCCTGCGTTAACGCGACGACGTTTGCGTCGGTTTCCTGCGCAGCGGGCGCTTCACCCGTTGGGTTTTGTTCTTCCAAAAAGTCACCGTTATGTTGAATATTTCGACAATAACACAGGAACTAAGTGTGTTAAGACGTGGCGAGTACGCCGCGCAGCGAATTTGGCAGGGCTTCGGTTATCTCCACGTCCGTAAAGTCACCGATCAGTTGCTCAGTTCCAGCGAAGTTAACGACCCGATTGTCTTCGGTACGTCCAGCTAAATCACCAGCACCCTTACGCGCAGCTCCCGTCACCAGCACACGCTGGGTTGAGCCGACCATGTCGTCGGCAAAACTTTCTGCCTGAGATCGCAGCAGTGCCTGCAACGCCGCAAGACGCTCCTTTTTTACTTCCATCGGGGTGTCATCGTTCAGCTGCGCTGCCGGAGTTCCAGGTCTGGCGCTGTAGATAAAGCTGAACGAGATATCAAACTGAATCTCAGCAATCAGATCCATCGTATCCTGGAAGTCGCGTTCCGTTTCTCCGGGAAAGCCGATAATAAAATCAGATGAGAGGCGAATGTCCGGTCTTACTTCCCTTAACTTCGCAATCTTCTCTATATAGGTTTCGCGTGTGTGACCCCGTTTCATGGCGGTGAGAATCGTATTTGACCCTGACTGCACTGGCAGATGCAGATGATTAACCAGTGCCGGTACGTTGCGATACGCCTCGATCAGTTCCTCACCAAAGTCGTTTGGATGTGAGGTGGTGTAACGGATCCGGTCTACACCATCGATTTCGCCAACGTAGTGAATCAGCTCTGCAAGATCAGCAAAATCATCTTCGATCTCCCCCTGATACGAATTGACATTCTGGCCGAGAAGATGGATTTCCCGGGCGCCCTGGCCGGCGAGCGCAACCACTTCGCGCATGACAGAAGCTACCGGACGACTGACCTCTTCGCCGCGCGTATAAGGCACGACACAGAACGAGCAGTACTTGCTACATCCCTCCATCACAGAGACGAACGCAGACGGGCCTTCCAACCGCGGTTCAGGCAAAGCGTCAAACTTCTCAATTTCCGGGAAGGTGACATCAACCACCGGGAGTCGGGTCGCCCGCGCTGCATCCACCATTTTGGGTAAGCGGTGAATGGTCTGAGGACCAAAAACCATATCCACATAGGGCGCGCGTGCTTGAATCGCATCACCTTCCTGGCTGGCCACACACCCACCCACGCCGATCACCAGATCGGGGTTATCGGTTTTCAATGTGCGCCATCGACCCAGCTGATGAAACACCTTTTCCTGCGCTTTTTCTCGAATCGAACAGGTATTGAGCAGGAGTACGTCCGCTTCCGCTTCGTCGTCGGTCAACTCGTAGCGCGAGCCATCGAGCATAACGTCCTGCATACGCGCAGAGTCGTACTCGTTCATCTGGCAGCCGTGCGTTTTTACAAACAACTTTTTCAAGACAACAACTTTTTCAATCTACTATCCCCGGTTTAGCGCATCCGAGGACATCGGGGCGCGGTATTCTACTCTTCCGAAAAATTTTTGCGCATTAAAAAATTGTTCATCTCAACACCCCGGGTGACGACGGTTTGAGGTTCATCAACCACAAAACCGAAGCGTTCAAAAAGCCCTCTCGCGGTGATGCTGACGTGACTGTGCAACGCTGGTAATCGAGCTTCCCGCGCGCGGCGCAAAACTTCGTTCAAGAGCTGCGTACCGACACCCCGTCCCTGGTAAGCATGATGGACAAACAGGAAATCCACCAGACCATCCGGCTGTACATCTGAAAACCCCACGATCGTCTCATCAGCGACCACCACAAACGGGCGTGTACGTTGCATGTGAGCGGTCCATGCCTCCATATCACGGTCTTCGGGTGACCAGGCCTGTAGTTGCTCGGGCGTGTAATCACGGCCATTAACCGTGTGTATGGTTTCGTGGAACAATCGCCAGAGGAGACGTTCTTCTCCTCCTGTCATGTCGCGGATAGTCATGTTCATCGCGTTATTTTGTCCTTTTCCACTTCGCAATTAACCCACTTTGCGCGCAAGGGGTTGAAAACTGGCAGTCTGCCCCAAACATGCGACAATCAGCATTAGAAACACCGAAACAACACAGAAAAAGATGGCAGATAAAGAGCAGCACGTTTACAAAATTCTGTTCCACAATCAGGGACAGGTGTATGAAGTGTACGCGCACAACATCTACCAGAGTGAGTTGTATGGCTTCGTTGAAATAGAAGACTATGTCTTCGGCAACCGCTCAGCGATGCTCATCGATCCATCTGAAGATCGACTGCGCAACGAGTTCGAAGGCGTCCAACGCTCGTTTATTCCCATGCATGCCATCGTTCGCATAGACGAAGTCGAAAAAGAAGGCGTCGCAAAAATTACCGACAGTTCGGGCGATAAAGTTACGCCCTTTCCCCTGCCCATTCCGAAAGATTAGGCTTTTTCGAAGTCTACTTTCTTGAAGACTTCCCGAGGGTCCGGACGACGACGCCCCTGATCGTCAGGCTGTCAGTCTGACATCACCCGTTTGACCCTCGCACCCGCCTGACAGTTTACGTTCAGCCAGATCACAGGCCACCGCGTCCGGGCTGCGCGACGTCTCGTCGGCGACAGACAAAATGTTCAACACACGACCACTGATCGCATTGAGACGCTCATCCACCCAGCGCTCCGAGTTGTGGGCTTCATCAAACAGATCCTGTTTGACCATATATTCGTGCGCCACGCTGATCACCCCACCTGCGTTCAACACAAAGTCAGGCACGTAAACGACACCGCGGTCGCGGAGTATTTCCGCTGCCTGAGGGGATGCCAACTGGTTGTTTGCTGCACCCGCGATCACTTTGACCGGAGTCGAACGTGCAAACGCTTCGGTGACACCACCACCCAACGCACACGGAGCGAAGACATCTGCATCAACACTCTCGATCGCCTCAACGCTGACGGCTTGCGCGTCATATTTGCGCACGGCCATATCCACACGCTGACGGTCCATGTCCGCCACAATCAATTCAACACCTGCTCGGGCCAGCCAGTGACACAGCGACATGCCGACAGCGCCAAGACCCTGCACCGCTACACGCAGGCCATACAGGTGTTGCACACCCAGCGCATATTGGGCTGCGGTCTTCAATCCCAGATAGACCCCGTAGGCGGTCTTCGGCGATGGATCACCACCCAGAGAACGGATACCCACACCGGAAACGTAGGGGCTGTGTTGTTCCAACACCTTGATCTGGTTCAGGCCCATGCCAACATCTTCGGCGGTGATGTAACGTCCCTGCAGCTCGTTCACCCAACCGGCAAACACCTTCAGCTGCGCTTCTGTGGGAGCTTCGTGGGTACCGAGAATGACGCTCTTGCCCCCGCCAAACGGGATGTCCGCCAGCGCGTTTTTGTACGTCATACCGCGGGCCAGACGCATCGCATCCTGCACAGCGGCATCAAGCGACAGATACTGCCAGCGACGACAGCCACCCGCAGCGGGTCCGAGCGTGGTTGAGTGCACGGCAATAACCGCCCGCAGATCGGTTTTCGGATCATGCCTGATCATCAGACATTCAAATTCATCCTGAGAAGGCTGACCGCGACGCTCGAGATCCATGATGGGCTCCGCAAAGATGTGGAAATTACGAGCAGCGTACGCCTCTCGCGCGGAACGAGCGTTGCTATTGTACGCTGTCAGCGCACTTGATTAGGATATTTTGACTAATTCTTCAAAAAAATTAGGTTAATAACCCTCTTCCAGAAAGGGAAACGCGCTCAACACTTTCGGCGGCGTAATCGGCTCATCGCGCATCACGAGATCGGGGGTCAACTGGTCAAGATTGTTGACGCCAGCAAGCGCCATGGTGGTTTTGATCTCATGCTCCAGAATCTCCAGCGCGGTCAACACCGCTTCCATTCCCCCAGCCGCCATGGCGAGCGCCTCAAACCGCCCCATGCCCACCGCAGTGGCACCCAGGCACAACGCCTTCACCACATCAGCGCCGCGCATAAAGCCGCCATCCACCAGCACGGGGACTCGCCCCGCCACCGCTTCCGCAATTTCCGGCAGCGCATCAATACACGCGCGGGTATGGTCGAGCTGTCTACCTCCATGATTCGAGACATAGACAACATCGACGCCCGCCTCAACGCACCGGGCAGCATCTTCCGCAACACCGACACCTTTCACCACAAGCGGGATGGCATACTTTTCTTTGATGTGCGCGACCGTGTCCCAGGACATTTTCGATTGTCCCGCATTAAACCCACCGCCATCGTTGGCACGGCGTCCCGAGAGGGGCACGTAACGCTTGAGCATATCGCGCTCCCTGCGCGAATAGGTTTGCGTATCTGCGGTTAAACAAAACCCGGTATACCCAGCCGCAATGGCGCGCTCGATAATGTCGTCCATCCACGCTTCATCACCCACCAGATAGAGTTGATAAATTCTCGGTCCGGGCAACGCTGCGGCCAACTCTTCAAACTGCGGGTCGCAAACGGAACTCACTATCTGCAGGATGCCGAATTCTTGAGCGGCGCGCGCCACGCTGAGCGCGCCGCCTGCTTCAAAGACCTGGATTGACCCGATCGGTGGCATCACAACTGGAATCCGCAGCGGCGTGCCAAGCAGCTCTGTTGAAGCACTCACCTCGCTGACATCATTTAAGATGCGCGGCTTGAACACCCAGGAGTCCACACCCGCGCGATTGCGCTTCAGCGCACTCTCGGTGTCCGCACCCCCCACCAGGTAATCCCACGCACCCTGATCCAGGTTGCGACGAGCTTGTTTTACGATCTCGTGCAAAGTTAAGAATTTTGGCACTACTTTTCCTTTCCCAATCCCAATGCGGAAGCTTACCACGAGAGGTAAACTACGCTTTTGAATTCAAGGAGTCCCCAGATGTCGGGTATGGTCATCATTGGTGCCGGACACGCCGCCGGACAAGCTGCGGCAAGTCTCAGACAAGAAAAGTACGAAGGCCCGATCACCATCATTGGTGACGAGGAGCACGTCCCTTACCAGCGTCCTCCCCTCTCAAAGCAATATTTGTCCGGAGAACAAGCCATCGACAGGGTGTACCTGCGACCGGCGCAGTTTTACGCGGACAAGGACATCGACTTGAAGCTGGGGATCACTGCGGAAGCGATCGATCGCGATGCCAAACAGATCACCTTGAGTGATGGCAGCAGCGTTGACTACGACAAGCTCATTATCGCAACCGGCAGTCGTGCGCGGATTCTCAACATCGAAGGTTCGGACCTGGGTGGCATTCACTACCTGCGCACGATCGCAGATGTGGACGCGATTCGTGATGAGATGCAGGCGGCCAAGTCGCTGGTAATTGTCGGCGGTGGCTACATCGGCCTGGAAGTCGCATCCGTAGGCGTAGAACAGGGCTTGGAAGTTCACGTGCTGGAAATGGAGGAACGCATCCTTCAGCGAGTCACCACACCGGAGATGAGCGCCTACTATCACCAGCTGCATACTTCCCGCGGCGCGCACATTCACACCAGCACCGGTGTCACTGGCTTTGCTGGGGATGGCAAGGTCAGCCAGGTGTTGTGCGGTGATACCAGCTTTGATGCGGATCTGGTCATCGTCGGCATCGGTATCATCCCGAACATCGAGATCGCCGAGGCGGCGGGTCTTGAGTGCGAGAACGGCATCGTCGTAAACGATCACTGTCAGACCTCCGACCCTGACATATACGCCGCAGGAGATTGCACAAACCATCCGAACCCGCTGCTCAAGCGACGCTTGCGGCTGGAATCTGTTCCCAACGCCATGGAGCAGGCGCGTGTGTGTGCCAGCAACATGTTGGGCGGAGACAAGGTCTATGCGTCTATTCCATGGTTCTGGTCCGATCAATATGAGTTAAAGCTGCAGATGGTGGGCTTTTCTGCTGATGGCGACAGTCAGGTCGTGCGCGGGAGCATGGCCGATAATCAGTTTGCGGTCTTTTACCTGAATGAGGGCAAAGTTGTTGCGGCGGATGCTGTGAACAGCGCCAAAGAGTTCATGATCTGCAAGCAACTGATCGGCAAGGAAGTCGACGTGGAGGCGCTTGCGAATGATGAGACGGATCTGAAAACGCTGCTTTGATGCAGATTCGAACCGGCCAATTCTAGTCCTTGTCCCTTTTTGGGACGAAAACTAGCTAGCCGTCCGTTGATGCCTGCGGGGTAGCGTCCAAGGCTGTTAACTTTTCAGCCAGCCTTTCATAGAGAAGGACGCCACCCACGTAGGCCAGGACAAAGACCACCGCTCTGAGATCAAGCGTCAAGAGGCCCACCAGAGCCGGTCCGGGGCAAAACCCCGCTACACCCCACCCCAATCCAAAAAGGGCCGCTCCACCGACCAACGGTTTATCGATTAACTTGTTTGTCGGCATGCGGAAGTCCGCCTCGAAAAGCGGGGCTGAGCGTCGGCCGAACACCGCGTACCCGATGGCGGCGACCACCAGCGCACTGCCCATCACAAAGATGAGAGAGATATCCCACCCGGCGCCCAAGGTTAAGAACGCGAGCACTTTGTCCGGATTGGTCATTCCTGAGACCACCAATCCGGCACCAAAAATGATGCCACCCAGGAGCGCTGCCAAATCTTTCATGCTCCGCGCCCTCCTAACCCAGCACCGAAAGGCCGGTGGCTGTGGCGATGCCAACGCTCAAAAATACAACCGTTGCCACGACCGATCGCATGGAGAACCTGGCAATACCACACACGCCATGTCCGGACGTACAGCCAGAGCCCATCCGTGTACCGATACCCACCAGGATGCCACCGATGATGAGCGCGGGCCAACCGATCGCTTCGAGAGATACGTTGCCTGGAGGAGAACCACCTAGAATGGCATAGGCAAGCCATCCACCAATACCAAGGCCTGCGACAAAGAAAACCGTCCAACGCTGCTCACGCGCTCGTAACAGTGCATTGGCTGCAATGCCGCTGATCCCGGCAACTCTACCCAGGCTCAAGTAGAGCCATGCCGCGGCCAGGCCAATCAAGATCCCACCTACTATCGAAGGAAGGATATTCGTCAGTTCCAGATTCATAGGCCGAGCACCTGTTTGGCAATGATGTTGTGTTGCACTTCCGATGACCCTCCCGCAATCGTGTAGCCGCGATGATGATATCGCCCGGACGCGACAAACTCGGCCTCTGCATCGCCCTGCCACCTACGTTCGGAACCCTTGGTATCCTGCTGCACCGCCAGATAGTCATAAATTCGAAACAGCAGCTCATCCTGATCCTGAACAAGCTCACTGCCTTTGAGTTTCAGCATGGAAGGTTCAGCACCAAACTGTGTACCCTGATCAGCGGCGCTGAGAATCCTCAAACTGGTCATCTCCAGCGCTTGCAGACGCACTTCCAGAGTGGCGATATCGCGCTGAATCTCCATCGGCAGTTGCACGCCACTGGTATGACGCGCCGCCAGCGCATCTTTGACAATACCCAGAATACGTTTGTTTTCCGCAACCCTTGAGACCAGCAGGCGTTCATCTCCCAGGAGGCTCTTGGCAACGGTCCAGCCTCGATCCTCGTCACCCAGTCGTTGGCTCATGGGGACCCGCACATTTTCCATGAACACCTGATTCCACAGGCGCTTGCCGTTAAAGGCGATGAGCGGTTCCACCGACACTCCCGGGCTCGACAAATCAAACAACAGGAAGCTGATACCCTTTTGTTGTTGTACATCGTGGTTGGTGCGCACCAGACAGAAAATCCAATCCGCATCTTCCGCAGCAGACGTCCAGATTTTTTGACCGGTTACCAGGTAGTCGTCTCCATCCCGATCGGCCCTTGTTCTAACGCTGGCCAGATCCGATCCCGCCTGCGGCTCCGAATACCCCTGACAGAACCAAAGGTCAGCATTGCGGATCTTTGGTAAAAATTCCTGTTGTTGTTCGGGTGAACCAAATTTGGCGATGGCAGGTCCCACCATATTGAAGCCAAAGCCCGACAGTACCGGCGCGTGTGCCGCGCGGCAGGCAACATCGAAGATATGCCGCTGCATCAGATTCCAACCTGTACCGCCATGTTCAATCGGCCAGTTCGGCGCTGCCCAACCGCGGGCATTCAGTTCTTTTGTCCACGCGCCCAATTCCTCTTTGGTGACCCCTGCGCCACGTCTGACCTTGGTCGCGACATCGCGAGGCAATCGCTCTGCGAGAAATGTTTCCACTTCTTCCTTGAAAGCGCGTTCTTCCTCATTCAACTCAAATTGCATGCCCTACCATTCCCCTTCGATTGTTTTCCCGCCACGCTTGTTAAGCGGTTTGAGTAGGCCTTTACGGCCCTGTGACGACAACAGGTCCGTTATCAGTCACGATGAGCGTGTGCTCAAACTGCGCGACCAACTCACCCTTGGGCACAGACAAGGTCCAACCATCTGCCTCTTCGTAAACCCAATCGGTGCCCGTGCAGAAAAATGGTTCGATCGTCAGTACCAATCCGCGTTCCAGCGTGCGCGTCTCTTCAGGATTATCAAACGGCACATACGAAGGTTCTTCATGGATGTTTCTTCCAACCCCATGCGAACCGAGATTCTTAACAATGGTATAGCCTTCTCTGTCAGCCACCTTTTGTACGGTCTCGCCAATGATATTCAGCGGGCGGCCTGACTTGATTTTCTTCAACGCGCTTTCAACAGCTTCACGCACGCTTTTGCAGATACGAGCCTGCTCATCTGTGCCTTCACCCAGCACAAAGGATTGCCCCATGTCAGCGACAAACCCGTCCCGGTTTGCTGACACATCAATATTGATCATGTCCCCATCCTGCAACACACGGTCCCCGGGGATGCCGTGGGCAGCTTCCTCGTTCACAGAGATGCAGGTCGCACCCGGAAAATCGTAGTAAAGCTGGGGGGCAGAACGAGCGCCATGTTTTGCCAGCACCTCGGCACCGATATCATCCAGATCGCGCGTGGTCATACCCGCTTGTGCATTGGCGACCATGGCGTCAAACGCTGAGCGCACAGCCACGCCAGCTGCTTTTAAACCTTCTACTTCATCCCGAGTTCTGGCATTCATAAAACTAATCTGCTGACCATCATAGGTTTACCTGCATCCTACCAGGCTCTCACGGGCGCGGCACACCTGACCTGCTAAGGCACGGAGCAAGCCAGTATGCGGGATATCTGCGCATACGGTCGTCCACTTTGTGCGCGCCATTCACGGAACGCATCCTGTGTTTTGGCCAGTGCAGATTTACTGGTTGGCTCTTTTTCGACGACTTTCGCTTTGATGAGGGCTTTAACCACATCCTGGGAAAACATCGGCGTATCGTAACCAACGAAGCGGAGAAAAAAGCGCCCTGTCTGTCCACCCAGTCGATCTCCTCGCGATTTGAGATCCGCCCACAGGCCAACGAAGTCATCATCCGGCCAGGCGGCGAGAAATTTGCCATACGAGCCATGATCCGCCCGCACATCCAGAACGTATTGGGCGTTGCGCCTGACGCTCTCAATTTTTTTCGCGTGACGGACAATGCTGGTGTCCTGCGCCAGACGTTCCAATTCCTCATCGGACATCATGGCGCATTGGGTTGCATCAAACTCATGAAAGGCCAACTCAAACCCGGGCCACTTGTTTTCGATAACCTGCCAGACAAAACCCGAGCGAAAGACACACTTGGTCATTTCTGCAAGCACGTCTCGATCCTTGAGGCGTTTCAACTGGGTTACCGACTTGCCTACCGGGAGCAGCGCCTCCAATTCGTCCTCTCCGCCTTTGCGCTTGGCCGCCCGGGCATAGATCTTTTCAAACTTTTCCATGCACTCTCCTCATCTTTCCTCGTCTCTTCTTCGTTCCTTAATTCGTTCCGTCGCCCAAGAGGCAGTAAACTAGGTGGCTCAAGCAAGCGCCGCGTGTAAAGGCCACAACATGAGTGAAGTTGAAGATCCCAAGGTATCGACACTTGATCCCAAGTTAAAGTCGATCTTGGAGGTGGAGGCGACGGATGACAAAAATTTCATCTATTGCTCAACATGCTCGCACGTTGTCACTCAAGTGACAGAAAAAATCGCCGTCAGCGGCAGCCACGATCATCACTTCGCCAACCCGCACGGCTTTCAGTTTCACGTGGGCTGTTTTGCCCAGGCACTCGGTTGCGCAATATCCGGGGAAGCCGAAGCTGCGGACAGCTGGTTCATGGGTCGCGTATGGCGGCTGGCCAGCTGTGGAGATTGCAACGTACATCTGGGTTGGTACTTTTCGCTGCCATCAGGCGAAGATGCTTTTTATGGCCTGATATTGGACCGCCTTCAGCAGGAAGGCGCTGGTTAAAGGTTCTCCACTCCGGCACACGATCTGTACAATGCATTCCTCAGATCAGTGCGAGCAGTCATGCAATCTCAGACCACAACAACAATCGAAATCAGTAAAGAGTATCTGCACTTCGGCGCCGCTCACTTCACGATCTTTGACGCCAATACCCGAGAAGACCTCCACGGTCACAACTTTCACGTCACCGTGCACGCCACCGCAGCGATCGGGGATGACGGGATTACCTTTGACTACAACATCCTGAAAAACCTGACCAAACAATTCTGTGACGAGCTGGATGAACAGGTACTGATGCCAACCCGCTCACCCCATCTTGCGATCGATGAGCAACCTGACTACACCTACGTGGTGTTCGGCGAGGAACGAATTCCATTTCTTGCACGTGATCTGACGCTATTGCCTATCCGCAATGTAACGGTAGAAGAGTTAGCTGAGTACCTACTGCAAAAATTGCTTAATCACCCCGAAATTCAGTCGTTAGAAATAAAGGAACTACACTTAAGATGTGCGAGCGGCGTAGATCAGTGGGCCCGGGCTTCCTGGGCAAGTTCACCTGCAGATCCGGGGTAGGTTTACCGTCATCTTAAAAGCCTACAGCCTCTGACATAGAAGAAGGAGCTAGAAAATGAAATGTCTTCTCATCACCGGAGCCAGTGCTGGCATCGGTTTACACACAGCAGACACTTTTCTGCAAGAAGGCTACCAGGTGATCAATCTGTCACGGCGACGCTGCCCTCTGGACGCGGTCACCCATATCAACTGCGATCTCGCTGAACCAGGGTTCATCGACAGCATCGGTCAACAACTGTCTGCCACGTTGCGGGACGCTGAAACCGTCACTTTGATTCACAATGCAGCAAAGCTGGTAAACGACAGTGCGGTGGAAACACCCAGCAATGCGTTTCGCGAAGTCCTCGAGATAAACGTCGTCGCACCCAACACCCTTAACTATTTTGTCATCCCCTATATGCAAGCGGGCTCGTCGATTCTCTATGTCGGATCCACGCTGTCCGAGAAAGCCGTGCCGGGTTCGTTTTCCTATGTAACAACCAAACACGCGGGTATCGGCATGATGCGTGCTACCTGTCAGGACCTGGCGGGTCGTAATATCCACACAGCTGCGATCTGTCCAGGATTTACCGATACCGAAATGCTGCGTGAACATGTGCCCGAAGAGGCGATGGCACAGGTGGCTGCAATGAGCGCCTACGAGCGGCTGGTGAGCCCGGACGAAATTGCTGCAACGTTGTTGTGGGCAGCTCAGAGCCCGGTGATCAATGGTGCGGTGCTTCACGCTAATCTTGGGCAAGTCGAACGTTGACGTTCGTGAACGCTGACGTTCGTGAACGCTGACGTTCGTGAACGCTGAGGTTCGTGAACGTTAGACGTCCAGTAGGTTTTCTGGACCGTCAGGCCCAGCCGCGACTCAGGCGGTTCGTTTCAGTGCTTCCAGCAGCCGTTTAACCTTCTGCGCCAGCTGAATTTGTGAGTACGGCTTACGTAAAAATGCATCCACCCATTCCATCGGTTCTGCTTCGTATCCGCTGAGCATGAGGACGGGTTGATGCGGATGTCGCTGTTTGAAGCGACGGCTCAGTTCCTCACCGCTCATACCAGGCATACTCTTGTCGGTGATCAGTATGTCGATCCGCGCCCGTCCTCCTTCAATAACGGCAAGCGCATCTTCAATCGAATTTGCCGTGATCACGTCATAGCCGAACTGGGAGAGAGATTCCCAGGCGATCGCGGTGATCGCTTCCTCGTCATCCACCACCAACACGCTTTCCGTGCCGGTCAAGTCCTGCGGGTCCGGCTCGGACACTTCGACATCGATGGGTACGAGATTCGAATAGCACGGCAGGAAAATCGCAAAGGTAGAGCCTCCGCCGGGTTCTGAGCTGACGTGAATGACACCTTCCAGCTGACGGACGATACCGTCCACCGCGGCCAGACCTAAACCGCTGCCAGCCTCTCTGGTGGTGTAAAACGGTTCAAAAATACGTGACTTGGTATAGTCATCCATGCCGACGCCGTCATCTTCGACCAACACCTGGGCATACAGGCCAGGCGCCTTTAACCCAAGGCGCCGACTACGTTCCACATCCAGTCTGACGTGACGTACAGATACCCGTATCTCACCCGAGTCTCCCACCGCCTGAACCGCATTGGTGCACAGGTTGAGTACCAGGCGACTCAAATAGCCAAAGTCCGCGAGCACAGACCCCACATCAGGCTCTATGTCCTCGATCAGCCTGACGTTGTTGCCGACACTCGGTCGTACCAGAACCAATGCATCGCTGACCGCAGCCGACAGATTGCAGGGCTCGCGATCCAGGTCCGTGGCCCGGCTGAATGTCAGGATGCTCGCGATGATATCGCGCGCTCGTGCGACCGACTGGTCAACCCCATCCAGGTGTTCATGCACCGGAGCACCGTCGGCTATCTGCTTTCGCGTCAGCTCCGAATACCCAAGTATGGCCGCGAGGATATTGTTGAAATCGTGCGCTATCCCCCTGGCAAGCGCCCCCAACGCTTCCATCTTGTGTGTCTCGCCGAGCATGAGTTCCATCTGTCTCAATTGCGTCACATCTGTCCCACTGACCAGCACGCCTTTACCGTCATCAATACCGACAATGTGCCAGGCAAGCTTGCGGACCTCTGAAGCGTTGACGACCAAGCCCGATTCAACAAACGCGTAGGCCCCGGTGGATGCGGCTTCTTGCAATGTCTCCAACATCGTTTCTCGATCTTCGGCAGCAATAAAGCCCTCGCAGAACGGTTCACCCAGCACCTTGTTTTCAGCCAATCCGAGGAGGCGCAGACCTTTCTGGTTGATCATGGTCACGCGGCCGTGCTCATCCATCGCAAGGATCACTACTTCAACAACATCCAGGTACTGCTGCGTGCGCTGCCGGGCTTCGGCCAGATCGAGTTCTTTCGCGCGACGTTCCCCGATCTCTGCGGTCAGGGACTCGTTTGCACTGCGCAACTGTCGTTCGGTACGCCTGATACCCGACCAGTGGCGATACGCCCAGACAATGAGCGCAAGCACCAGACTGACATACAGGATGAGCATCGGAACCGACAGCCACCACGGCGTGGCGACCAGGACACCGATGTGCGCCTCAGCAACCGACCAGTTATCACCAGACAGCGCCGCTCTGACCCTGAACGTATATTCCCCGGGCGACAGGTTGGTGTAAGTGGCTCTATTGGCTCGACCATTGTCTACCCAGTCTCTGTCAAAACCGTGGAGCTGATACTGGTAGCGTGTGTTCAGTGGCGCCGTATACTCCAGCGCTGCAAAATCAAAGGCTAAGGCATTTTCGTTGTACTTGAGTTCAAGCCTTTGTGACCCTACCGCCGAACCTTGAATCGTCGCCAGGTTGTTGACCGTAACCTGTGTGATCACCACGTTAGCGACGCTGTTGGCCTGCTCGTGCGCCGGGTCGAATCGGGTAAACCCGCCCGTCCCGCCAAACAGCAGATGCCCGGTACTGGAACGGAGGACGGCACCCATGTTGAACTCATTGCCAGGCAGACCGTCGAGTGCAGAAAAGTGTCGAGCTTCAGCCAGCTCGGCGCTGTCGTTGTTGATGGTGTAGCGCGTAACGCCGCGCTCGGTCCCCGCCCAGATCCTGCCAAGTCCGTCAGCAATCAGGCTGTACACACCGCTGGTGAGGAAACCATTTTCCCGGTTCAAGCGCCGAAAAATCTCCCGCCCCGCCAGCCTGTCAGCAGCAAGCCAGACATTCACACCATGGTTTTCCGTCCCAACCCATAGATTGCCCGTCGCATCTTCCTGCACTGTCCACGCAACATCATGACTTAAACTTGTTTCAACCTGGCGCTCGTGTTTGAACTGCACAAATTGTTCTGTGGCGGGATCAACACGACAGATGCCATCGCCTTGAGTGGCCTGCCAGAGGTACCCGCCGCGATCGAGAAAAAGCCCCAAGACACGGTCTGAACACCCATTGCCTAGCGTTGCACTGAACCGCTCGAAGCGATTGCGTTCACGATCAAAGCGATTGACGCCGTTTTTGTGGGTCGCAATCCAGATACGACCCGCCGGATCTGTTGCGATGGCGGTGATCGCATTCCCGGATAAGGAATTCGGGTCGTTGTCACTGTGTACAAACTGCCGCCATTCTTGACTGACAGGATTGTAGAGACTCACACCGTGATAACGTGTTCCCATCCACACTTCACCCGAAGGGTCTTTGTGCACTGTGGTCACCCGATTGTCGGCAAGACCTGAATCAGGATCACCTGCGTTCATTATCTCGGCGTCGCCAGACAGCGTATCAACCAAACTTACCCCGCCGCCGTAGGTTGCAACCCAGAATTGGCTGGGACTTTCTTCGGCAAAACCTGCGACCCAGTCCTTGCCTAACTTCCCATCCGCCTGAGTAAAGTTCTGAAAGCGGTTGTAGGCGGGCTGCCACCGACTGACCCCTCTCTGCGTTCCCACCCAGATCAGACCAGCCCGGTCCTGATAGAGCGCAGTCACATGATCGTTAGTCAACCCGGTCGGCGCGTTGGACTCATAGGTCAGGCGTGCCACATCACCCTGACCTCGCACATCATCGATCAAAGTCACACCGCTTGCTTCATGACCAACCCAAACGGAACGCTCCTGAGTAATCAGTAAGCGATTGACGGCGGGCAGATTTGTCCCGTTCCCGGTCAAGCCAAGTAGCGGTTCTACCGTCTGTTCCACCGGACTGACCCGCAAGAGACCATGGGTTCGGCTGCCTAGGAGAAGATAAGGATTGCCGTCGCCAGCCAGCGCGTTGACCGACATGCTGTGATCAAAATACGGCACCTGTACGAACCGGTCCTGCACCGCATCATAGCGGCGCAGTCCTAACCCATCGCCTGCTATCCACAACCGGCCGCTCCCATCCACATGCACTTGTCGGACAAGCGCGGTGCCTTCTTCTTGGCTGCCGCCAAGAGGGTAGTGGCGCATTTCACTATTGTCAGGATTCAGGCGCACCACCCCTTCATCCGTGGCCAGCCACAGCATTCCATCCTGGGTTTCTGTGATGTCCCTGACCGCCGTAGAGGTGGCCCAGACACGCCGAAATTCGTCACGGCTTGCATCATAAGCGGCCAGCCCGCCATGGTGGGTGCCTACCCAGAGAACGCCGCTGCTATCCACAAACAACGCCCAAACCCAGTCGTCCGACAACCCGACATCTGTGGTGCGGTTAGCCAGATAGTGCCGAAACTCACGCCCGTCGTATCGATTCAAGCCCTTCTGAGTGCCAAACCACATATAACCAGTGGCGTCCTGCACAATGGACTGGACAGCGCCTTGAGAGAGACCGTCATCAACGGCCAGGTGATGAAACCGGAGGGCGGTATCAGGCACACGAGCCATCGCAGGCAGGGTGCCCGAAAATAACAGCGGCAGTGTCACCAAAGCCGATAGTGTGACTCTTTGTAATGCCTTCCGGCTGGTTGTTATCACCGGTGACGCGTGCACGGCCGACACACCATCGGCTTTCTTACATGGGGCTGCCTTGCCCGCCAAAAAGCCCATCGAGTTACTCCCTCCAACAACCCCATGCTAGTACAAAACCGAGGTGTGGGAAATAACCCCAAAGTTATGTAGGAACTTGCCTACAACCCGCAGACTCCCGCCCCATTCTAAACTACGATTATCCGCCGTCTGCGGACTGTATGTAGGGCTTTTTGTTAGTCCGTTATCGGAGCCCTGGCCGAGTCGTTCGGCTCATTAACAGGTTACTTGTGGATGGTCTTCTAGACACCCACAACTAGCCAGCCAGAGGTCTACGACAGTCCGCGACGAGCCGCAGCTATAGGATTTTGTTGCTGCAGCTGGCGTGGAAATAGAGTCTGTATCGGACGGGGTTCTCAATTGAATTAGCGAGGGACCCTATGAAACCGAGAAACACGCTACGATGCCTGGGCGCCAGCCTGTTCGCCATCTGCCTACTTCTCAACACCAACCTGTTAACCACCGCGGTTAGCAATTCACCAGAACCTACGACTGAGGCGAACGTGGAAGTCGTTTCCGCAGTCTCGACCAGTTGGATTGTTCAGCATAAGCGCGACAATCCCAATCTGCCGTTACAGGATATGGTTCAAGCCGTGGGCGGAACAACTTCCCATGACCTGTCGCTCATCGGTGCGGTCGCGGCAAATCTGACGGAAGCGCAAGCCAATGCATTGCGTCAGTCCTATGCAGTGACGCTGTTTCCGAACCAACGTGCGCAAAGCGCCAGCCGCGCGGTTGAAGGCGGCCTGAGTTCCGCTGCCGATTTTCTGGACATGGCCAACGTACGTGACCTTCACGCACAGTCGATCAATGGTGAAGGCATCACCGTCGCCGTGCTGGATAGCGGACTGTGGGGACGAAGCCAACATCTGCGCCAGGATTTGAATCACCAGCGACGCTTGCGGGCTACCTACAACGCCATCACGAACGAACATCGCGTTGTAGACCGAGCCGGGCACGGTTCGCATCTGACCAGCGTCATTTTGTCCAGCAGGAAGGATGAACAGGGACGACCAACGTCCATCGCACCGATGGCCGATCTGGTGGTGATCAAAGCGTTCAAAAAGGATGGTTCGGCCACCTATGCGGATATAGTCAGAGGCATCGCATGGGCAATTGCACATAAGGACCGCTTCGACATTCGCGTCTTGAACCTTTCTTTCAGCGCCCGCCCACAGTCTTACTACTGGAACGATCCTGTTAACCAGGCTGTGATGGCCGCATGGCGCGCCGGGATCGTTGTAGTCACGTCTGCGGGCAACAACGGACCAGACCCCATGACGGTTGGCGTGCCGGGCAATGTGCCTTACGTCATTACGGTAGGCGCTGCCACGGACAACTTTACCCCTGACGACCCCACCGATGACCGTCTGACCACATTCAGCGCATCCGGACCGACGGTTGAAGGCTTCTTAAAACCGGACCTGGTCGCTCCTGGCGGACACATCCCCGGCAGTATGCACCCAGCGCGACACTACCTGCCCATGACCTATCCGGAATTTGCGACGGACCAGCGTGGCATTTATGCCATGTCCGGTACCTCCCAGGCTGCTGCGGTGGTCTCCGGGGTTGTGGCTCTGATGCTGCAGGCCGACCCTTCGCTATCTCCGGATGATGTGAAATGCCGGTTGGTTGCCTCTGCTCGGCTTGCGCTGAACCAGGATAAACTGCCGTTGTTTTCGATCTACCAACAAGGCGCCGGGCTCATCGACGCCGCAGCTGCGGTAGCAAATACCCGCTACGGTTGCGCAAACGGAAACCTGAGTATCGAACAGGATATGGCTGGTACAACGCACTACCGTGGGCCGGTCAGACAAACCCCGACAGGGGAATTGGCGATTGTCGTCAACGATCGCGTGCTGATCGCTCCGGGCACCATCTGGAACGGTGATTGGATCTGGTACAACGCAGAGATCACCAACAGTTCCACCGTATGGAACGACTCCACCCTCTGGAACGATTCAACCCTGTGGAACGACTCAACCCTGTGGAACGACTCAACTCTGTGGAACGATTCAACTCTGTGGAACGACTCAACTCTGTGGAACGATTCAACCCTGTGGAACGACTCAACTCTGTGGAACGATTCAACCCTGTGGAACGATTCAACCCTGTGGAACGATTCAACCCTGTGGAATGACTCAACCCTGTGGAACGACTCAACCCTGTGGAATGACTCAACCCTGTGGAATGACTCAACCCTGTGGAACGACTCGACACTGTGGAATGACTCAACGCTGTGGAATGACTCAACGCTGTGGAACGACTCAACCCTGTGGAATGACTCAACGCTGTGGAATGACTCAACGCTGTGGAATGACTCAACACTGTGGAACGATTCAACGCTGTGGAACGATTCAACGCTGTGGAACGATTCGACATTCTGGAACGATTCGACGTTCTGGAATGACTCGACATTCTGGAATGATTCTACGGTCTGGAACGACTGACGTTTTGAGCCATGCCCCGTACTGCGGTTTGGGAACCGCAGTACGGGTGCCGTGTCAATTCAAGATGCGCCCAGAAATTCCGGGACTATGTGCCTGTCGCCTCTTCGTCCGGCTTCAGACCTAGATAAGGCCGCAGCCAGCGCACCGCCAGATATATCGGTCCGGTATCCGCAGCGGCAACTACCAGTTTGAATACATAGCCAGATGCAATAAAAACCAGCAGCTGAGGCCAAACAGCTTCCCCATCGTTTATCGGCAAAGCGCGAGCGTAGAAATGAGTGATCAAGATCACCGCTGTTGTATCCACCATCTGGCTGATCATGGTGGATGCGTTGTTGCGCAACCACAGGTGTTTACCTTTGGTCAGCCGCTTCCAGAAATGAAACAGTTTCACATCGCAGAACTGCGCCACCAGGTAAGCGAGCATAGATGCTGTCACCGCACCAAACGCTAAGTTGCGGATTTCATAAAAGACCGGCAAACGACCCGCCTCGTCGACCTCGGGTAGACCCGTCGATGGGTCCATCGGTTCGAAACCGGGCAGAACCCCACCCAGCCACAACAAAAAAATTACCCAGAGGTTGAGCAGCAACCCCACATAAACCATATCCCGCGCTTTCTTCTCGCCATACAGCTCACTGATGAGATCGGTGCACATGAAGGTAACCGGGTACGGCAGCACACCGATGGCCACCACCATGGGTATCGACACGCCAAATACCTCAAAGGACAGGTCGACAAATCGACTGATCCCGAGAACGTTGAGCAATGCCAGGGTGCCGAGAAATATTCCCGACAGGACAAGGAACACGCGTTGCCTGCGTTTTGCGTAATCTGGGGTCAAGGGTATTCGCCTAATCGGAACCTGTGAGCCACTCTTGGTTCACGCAATTGTGCAGAGGTCCGCCACCCAAATAAGTGACAGCCACCTCACCGCCTTTGTAACGCATGTCGTAAACCGACTCAGGTGTAAAAAACGCTGAGTGAGGGGTGAGCAAGAGTCGATTGTCGATCCACTCCTCGTCCGCAGCCCATGCTTTTATCAGGGGGTGTTCAGGGTCGGCAGGTTCTTCGGGCAGTACATCCAATCCCGCCGCCTGAATCTGATCTGCCCGCAAAGCATCGTACAGCGCATCCAGATCAACAATAGGACCGCGCGCAGTGTTGATCAAAATGAGACCAGGTTTACTCGCTGCCAGTACTTCGGAAGAAATGAGCTTTTCTGTTTCCCCGGAAAGAGGGGCATGGATACTCACCACATCACACTGGCCAAACAGTTCCTCCAATGAATGGGCGCGGCGGATTCCCAACGCCAGCTCAGCACCATTTTCCCGGTAGGGGTCGTACATGACGACGTCCATGCCGAAGGCCTTAGCCCGCAGGATAGCCGCGGTGCCGATGCGTCCTACTCCTACCACACCAAAAGTGCAGACACTCAGGCGCTTGCCAAATGGGTTGAGCGCTGGACGCCACAACCCGCGGGGATCTTTTTTCAGCTCTCGCGTATGAAACGTGATGCCCTTCATCAGCGACATCATTAGCGCCATCGCGTGATCCGCAACTTCCTGCGTACCGTAGTCAGGCACATTACACACGGGAATGCCGCGCTTCCCCCACGCCGCCAGGTCGATGTTGTCGTAACCCACCTTCGGAGTCACAAAAATGCGACAGTTCTGCATCTGGTTGGCGTACTCTTCCGGGATGTCCTGCACGCTGACCACAGCGTCGCAGTTCTGCCACTGGTCTTCCGTCACCTGGCTATAGTGCTCACAAAACACCGCTTCATGCTCACCCACACTGGACGCCTCAATCTCACGGTCGGATGGCCACCGCATCGCTGGCCAGAGAATCTTAAAACTCACTTTTTCCTCCTATCCTGCATCCAGCAAAAGGCACTGAAATACATGTCCCAAAATCACACGCGATGTTAACTAATCAATCAGGGTTTCGGCCAGAAGCGCCACACTGCCACGCACAACTTCTTCCGGAATTCCCGGCAGTCGCAGACGCGTAGCGATCATGTGCGTCATACCCAGTCGATCCTGATACTCAGCTACTTTGTCTCTGACAGTCGCCGGATCACCCACGATGGTCCAATCCTCATAGGTTTCACCTGGTTGCAAGCGCGCATTGTCCTGGCGTTCTGCAAGCCCCTTACGAACCGCGTCCAATTGTGCTGCGTCCTCCGACACAAACACGGTTCGCATCAGCGGAACCACACCCGGGTCCGCTTGTTCACTTTCGGCCATTTCACTTTCGGGCCTTTCACCTGCAGACATGGCCTCTCGGTGACGGGCATAGTTGGCTTCCAGCGTCGCCAGACTTTCCATGGGCGAACAAAGGTAGGGCAAGCCAAGCCGACCGGCCTGCGCCAGTGCCTTGGGTCCAAAGGCGGCTACCCAGATCGCCGGTTCAGGCTCTTGAAAGGGTTGCGGATGAACCACGATGGCATCCTCTGGATCATCATTAAGAGAAACAGGTTGACCGCGCCACGCTTCGCGCATCAAACCCAGGGTCCAGGCAAAAATCCTGCGCTTCTCTTTTGGTGGCACGTGAAAAGCCTTCAACATTTCGGGCGCATACCCGCGGCCAACACCCAGGATGACGCGCCCCTGGCTCAGTTGATCCAGAACGGCAACCTGCTCTGCTGCCTGGAGTGGATTGCGCAACGTTAACAGATAAGAAGTTGTCCCCAGCTGAATACGCGAGGTGGCACCCGCGACAACCGCTAACAAGGTCAGTGGGTCTGGTAGCGCATTTTCACCAAAGTGATTTTCGGGCAGCCAGATCGATTCATAGCCCAGTTCTTCTGCGAACTTGGCCTGCCTGGTCAGGCTGGGCGCAGACAGGTCTGCAAAATGCCATGGGGTGAGACCCAAATGCAGCGGTAGGTCCTTCGGCAATTTATCGTTCTCCTTATCCGAACTCGCCAGCATACACACTCCCACAGCCAGGCTCATCTACTGGTGCTTGGCGAGCTTTTCACTAGGAGTCTGTTTTTCACCTGACTGCTAGCCTTACACTATGTACCGCTGTGATCTTCTAACCGATAAAGAGTTCTTGCCGCGCGTGACGCTGCTCAAGGAGCATTTGGCCCTGCTCGATATCGATCTCACGATCCATACCGAGCTCCCTGACCAGGTTTCACCACGCCTGATCGTTGTGCCCGCGTTAGCTGAGATGGGTGGCTGGCCCGAAGAGACAGAGGTCATTGCCATTTACCTGGATGTTCATGCACGCCGCACCCCGGGCACATTGGAATTGGACCTCCACACGTGGCCAGCACGGTCTTCAGATCGCGAGGTTGAGCGCCTCGCCGCGTACCTTAAGTCACCGCTGAAAACAGCGCTCGACACAGACGAAGCCAGCGTAAACCGGACCCAGCGCCGTCAGCGGGACCGCAACACCAACATAGCTGCGTTCTTTTTTGTGAGTGGCGTCGTCCTGGTCCTCATCTTGATTATCAATCTGTCAGAATCAGCTACTCAATCAGAGGAGCCTACAGATCTCGCATCCGAGCAAGTTGCGTTGGAAACAACTTACGAACCCGACGCGGAGCAGCTGGGTGAGGATGATTCGGGGAGCGGAGAGCGATCCTCAACTGATGGAGACGGCGACAGAGCTGGTGTGCACCAACCCGGTAAATCGAACCCGAATGTAAACTTCTTGGAAGACGTCGACCTCACAGAGGAGCAGTGTGTAGCCCTTACTCTTCAATTCTGATGTGTTGAAAAGTGAGCCAGGGTTCACTCCAGGCGATCGCCCTCAGCAAGTTGCATCAGCGCCATCGCGCGCATCGTGGCCGTGACCGCAGCAATGTGGCGCGCAACCGCAAAGTCGCGATATAGCGGATCGCTTTCAAGCAACAAACACCGCTCGCCTCCGCCACACCGAAACTCGGTTCGCTCTCCGAAGGTGTTTCCCGCCGGCCCATATTCGCCAAAGTCATCAGGCTCACTGGCAAACTCCCAATACGCCTGCCAGGTAGCTGGGAAACCATAGATGGGCGCGCGTACCGCGAGAATTGTCTGCGATGCAGCGTCTTCCAACACGTCCTGAAAGCTCGCCAGACCGCCGTCAATGTCAGTGCCGACCAGTTCAGCACAGATGTTCTCTACAGCCTGTTCCACCGCTTCCGTGTCAATCCGGAATCGATCGAACCTGTCGCCGACTGAAAAACGCCACCACCGATTGGTGAACACAGGGACAACACGCGCGGGCGAGGTAACATCCTGTATGTAGTTCAGGATGCGTCCAAAATTCTTGAGTCGCTTGCTTTTGTCTGTTGACCAGCGTGTATCGTCCACCAACTCTTCAAAGTGATCATGGAAACGGGTATCGATCACTCCCCAACTTGTGCGTCCGGTCTGATCCGCACGATTGTAGTAACTCCACCTGAACATGCGGGTAAACACACCACCGTCCGCTTGAGCCACATTCGCTTTCACAATGTATCGTGTATCGAGCGCAGAAAAACGCTGTAAGGCTGGAACCTGCGGCACACAGTTGTTGAATTGTCGAGCCGCGATAAAGGTCAACTGCTGATGCGCCCTGCCTTCGTAGGCGAACGCCACAACGCTGGCACCCATGGTCACCAGGAGAATGGCCACCTTTATCGCGGTAGTGGCTCTACTTGTTATCATCACCACAATATCGCACGGGCCGTAGGGCAATGAAAGCAGTGCTGCGTCAGTAAATCAGCAAGTCACTTGAGAGTGTTACCGGATCAAGACATCGCCAAAGCGGCCGTTGCGGTAGACCCGCAGAACAACGCGGCGTTCGGATTGCAGGACATCCCGCAGCTGGGAAATATCACGGACGCTGTTGCGATTCATCCCAACGATGACGTCTCCTGGGCGCAATCCATACGCATAGGCTTTGCTCCTGGAATCTACTTCGGTAGCCAACACCCCCGAACTCATACTTTGGTCGTCGGGACTCCAGAAGTTTTCCAGCAGAACCCCTTCCAGACGCGGGTCCAACTGTCGGCCGAACACCTGCTGCTGCGTTTCTTCGCTGATCACAAGGCTGACATTGCGTCTGCGACCGTCTCGAAGCACCTTCAGGTCCACTTCATCACCAATGAAAAGCACGGCAGCCTGACTGTGGTAGTCGCCTGTATCCTCAATCTCCCGGCTGCCTACCTGAGTCACAATATCACCTTCGATCAATCCGGCCTCATCCGCGGGTGAGTTTCGCTCAACCCGCGTGACAATCACCCCGGAACGCGCTTCGACGCCCAGCGCTTCGGCCAGTTCGCGATTTAACCCTTGCACGTTCATCCCGATAAGACCGCGCCGTACTTCGCCGTGTTCAATGAGCTGGTCCATGATGGGTCGCACCATGTTGCCGGGGATGGCAAAACCGATGCCAACATTGCCCCCACTCGGAGCAAGAATGGCTGTGTTTATCCCGATCAACCGACCGCGCAAATCGACCAGTGCACCACCCGAGTTGCCTGGGTTGATCGACGCATCGGTCTGAATGAAATCTTCGTACCCTTCGATACCCAAACCGGAGCGTCCCAGCGCACTGACGATACCGCTTGTCACGGTTTGCTTGAGGTTAAACGGGTTGCCGATGGCCACGACAAAATCGCCTACGCGAAGTTCGTTGCTGTCAGCAAACTCAAGCTCAACCAACCCTTCAGGCTCTACCCGCAACACCGCCAGATCTACATGCGGATCTTTGCCGACCAGTTCAGCGACCAGCGTGCGGCCGTCTGTCAGCCCGACCTCAATCGTATCGGCACCCTCGATCACATGGCTGTTGGTAACGATAAACCCCTGTTTGGCATCGATTACAACACCGGAACCAGAACTTACCGGGCGCGACCTGCCCTGCGGAGGAACTCTGAAGAAACGCCTGAAAAAGGGGTCTTCAAACAGTGGATTGCGATGTGATGTTTGCGCGCTGGTCGCGATGTTCACCACCGCCGGATTCACAGCCTCCAGCATGTCAGCGAGGCTGGGGATACCCCCTTTGCCCGTAATACCGGTAGGCAAAGCCGCGTAGGGACTTACGCTCGTAAAAAGGAGGACAACTACTGCCCAGAAGGACACTCTCCGGCGCAACTGCACAAACATAAAATCTCCATTCAAAATCGTGTCTTCTTTTAGACGTCTAGGTCGTGGCATTGGTTCCCTTCCCCACCCGAGCGGCAACATACAACATGACCCCGGCAATGGCACAAACCAATGCGCTGAAAAAATAGGCGACTGCGTAGCCACTTGCATCAGCGAACACACCCAACAAGAAGGGGCCAGCGGCAACGCCGATAACGGTCAGTGCGTTGGATAATGCATATACCCGCGGATAGATGTCAGGCGCATATATTTCGGCCAGCCACAAAGGCTGCGACATCAACAGATTACCCACGCTCAAGCCAAAAATCGCCGCTCCCAAAATTGCAGTTGAGAAAGAGTCGGCAAGACCGATTAGAACCAGACCAGTGAACTGACCGGTCAGCATAACGAGGGCAAATATCCAGGTGACAACGCGCGTTGCTATAACGCCGCCGATCAATCTGCCAATAATACTCCCGCCGCTGAGCACCTGCACCGCGATTGCAGCGGAAGCAAAATCGGTGAGGTCATTTACCCGACCGTAAAGGTGGGCGATACCGCCTACCTGGGCCATCTGGGTCAGGATGAAGCCGATAGAAACCAGTATGAAGAAGCGTGTTCGCACCGCCTGCCGATATTGCGCCGAAACGTCGACCGAGGATGTTGCTGTATGGGCGACGCCTTCTGGCATGCGCATGAAAAACAAAATCAGGGGGAGCGACACGATGACAAACAAGAGCGCGATGTAGGTGAAGCCCTCGGCAACCGAGGTAGCATTGAATAAATATGCTGAGAGCGGCGTAAATGTAATGCCACCCAGCGACAAGCCCGTGAACGCAACCGACAACGCGATACTGCGATCCTTTCCAGGAAACCAACGCGTCACCAATGTTGTGGCAATCACCAGCGATACTGCGGTACCCCCAAGTCCATATACCGAAAACGCCAGATAAAGTTGCCACAGTTCAGTGGCATATCCGCAGGACCAGAGCGCCAGTCCGCATACCAGTACACCGGCACTCATCATGATCTTCAGATCAAAATGGTCCACGTACCTGGCCAGATAGATACCGCCGACACCCCCACTGACAAAGAAGAGGCTCACAGCAATGGACAGTTCTGCAAGCGGGAAGCCAAGCGATCCCGAGAGTTCGACCATGTAAACCGACATGTTGTAAAAGCCGAGTCCTGAGCTGACGCTGAGAATCAGCATGACGGCGATCACAACCGACCACCGCCCACGCAATTGCGCGTGCGCTGCTTCTTGAGGTGCAGAATTATCCGGGTCGGTCAAAAGGAAAATGCCAGGTCAAAACGCGCGAGATCTTACGCGGCTGAGCCCGGTGTCGCAAAGCGCTTGCTGTGAGGATTCAGCCTGCGTCAGTTGGCTTCTGGTTCGTCCAGGTAGCCGTTCAAGCGCAATGCTTCGATCAGGCCGGTCAAAATAAGATCCGGGACTACATGATCGAACAGCGATTCCCGATGAAACAGGTGGGCAAAGCCTCCGGTTGCAACCAACAGTGGTGCCTCATCTGGAAAGACTTCTTCGGAGATTCGCTGGGTAAGTTCGCGGACCATGCCAACGTTGCTCCAGTACAGGCCGCTCTGAATGCTCTCGACCGTGGTTTTGCCTATCGCCGTCCTGACGGGCTTGATCTCGACCGAGGGTAATTTTGCCGTCCGTTGCTCGAGTGTCTCCATCGCCAGACGTACACCCGGCATGATGTTACCGCCGAGGAATTCTCTATCTCGACTGACCGCACACACCGTGGTCGCTGTACCGAAATCAACCACAATCAGGTTGCGGCCCGGGAACAATTTGATCGCACCCATCGCATCCGCAATCCGGTCGCTGCCCACCTCCTTCGGATCTTTATAGGCGATCCTCAGCCCGGTTTTGATGCCCGGACGCATGATCATCGGTTCGATGTTGAAGTACTTCTGACAACATGCGCGCAGCGAATAGTTGAGCTCGGGGACCACGGAGGAGATGGCAATCACCGCCACACCTTCTGGATCTACATTGTTTTCCCTCAGGGCACCGCGCAGAAACACGCCAATTTCATCAGAAGAACTTTTACCCGTTGACGCGTGCCTGAACTGCGTAACCAGTTCGGTGCCATCAAACACTCCACAAAAGATCTGACTATTGCCAACATCGAGCGCTAGTATCACGTGCCTCTCCTTACAATCGCTTCTTTATCTTTCTTATTCCACGTCTTCGACGTCGTTCTTGTAACAACATCGTCCTCATCCCGACGCGTTTAACGCACACAGCGGTTCAACCGGTTGCCACGTCAACATTGTCGATGAGCCTTACACTATGTTCGCCGCAATTCACTTGCACAGCACCAAAACGCCGGTTTTCCCGGGTTTCCACATAGTCCACCTGCATACCGAACCCCTCAAGCGCTTCCATCACCTGCGCATCCGTACCAGAACGCCTCAACTCACGGTTAAAGTGAGCGGCGACCTGCCTCGCGGGTTGTGACAACAACTTGTTCCTTGAACTCATCGCCAGGCCATCACATTCACGTACGGTTTCGCACCCCACAATTTCAACATCCAGGAAAAATGCCTCACACATATCCTGAATGAGTCGATATTGTTGGTAATCCTTCTGGCCGAAGTACGCTCTTGCAGGGCGCACCAGGTTGAGCAGCTTCATTACCACGGTGAGCACGCCGGTAAAATGACCTGGGCGGTTGGCTCCACAGAGCGCCTGGCTGAATTCATTTTCAACCACCTGGTACCGATACCCATCCGGGTAGATATCCGCATACGTCGGCAGAATCACAAAGTCCACGCCCAGGTTGCGCGCCAGATCCAGATCTTCGCTGAGCGTGTCCGGATAGTTGGCCAGATCGTTGGCATCATTAAACTGTGTCGGGTTGACGTAAATGCTCAACACGGTCGCTGCATCCCGAGCACAGCTTTTTCGCAACAACGAGGCATGCCCCTCATGCAGCGCACCCATCGTCGGCACAAACCCCACCTCGTGGTTCAGCGACTGGCGGAAATCGCGCCATTCCTGAATGCCTTCGAACACCCTCATGCATAGGCCTCCTGGCTTGAGGGAAACGCGCCCGCCTGAACATCTTCATGGAAACCGTTGATCGCGTTGGTCAGTTCACGATGCCCATCCAGGTAGTGACGCAGAAACTTAGGCTTAAACTCTGCATTCATGCCCAGCATATCCTGGAGCACCAGCACCTGTCCGTCGGTATCCGGACCCGCGCCAATACCGATGGTCGGAATACTCAATCTGTCGGTGATCGCCTTCCCAAGCGGACTTGGAACACACTCGAGCACCAACGCAAAACACCCGGCAGCTTCAAGCGCCATCGCTTGTTCCAGGATTTTCTGTGCTGCGCCTTCATTCCGACCCTGCACTTTGTGGCCACCAAACGCTTCGACAGATTGCGGCGTCAATCCCAGGTGCCCCATCACCGGTACACCGCTTTCGACTATGTGCGAAACAATATCCAGGTGCCCATCTGCGCCTTCAACTTTTACGCAGTTCGCACCGGCCTGCATAAGCGCGCTCACCGCGTCCATGGCAGGTCCCAGTCCCTTGCGAACGCTTAAGAACGGCATGTCGCCGACGACAAACTTGTCCGGCGCGCCGCGACGGACGGCACTCGTATGCACAGCCATCATGTCCACCGTGGCGTGCACCGTACTGTCAAACCCATGCATCACCATCGCCAGGCTGTCGCCCACCAGAATGACGTCGATATCGGTTTGGTTCAGTAGTTGTGCCGACCAATGGTCATAACACGTGATCATGGAAATTTTGTCGCCGCGCGCCTTACGCTTGGCAAACTCTTGTATGGAAAATGCGTTTTGCATTGTTACCTCCCGGTTAAGGGAGGGACCGACCTTGTGCAAGTTCCTGAAGCTGTAGATCAGCGTCGGGGGCTTTGCGTTTGGTACCTGTCCCTCTGGATCAAGTCCAATGTCGTTTTACGACGTGGATTCTATTCGCCAGCAGAGTCAAAAAGCACGAGGTTTGTGCCTTTGACTGCTCACTATTACCGCTCACTATCGGTCGGTGTCACATATGCAATCACCGCCGATTTCGCGAATTTAGACGCTGATAGAGCCGACGTCAAATCACTTTATGAGCTACAAAATTGACTTTTTATTCTGAATAACCGTTCATCGTAATGACGGCCTTACCCACAACTTCGCGCTCCTCCAGGAGCCGCATCGCGGCGACCGCGTCGCTTAAAGGTAAGGCGTGGCTGACATAGGGATCTATCGCACCCGAACTCGCCATCTGATAGATCGCATCATCGTTCTCTTTGCCACGGACCGGATCGCGCCGTCCATATTCTCCAGCCCGCACACCGATGACCGAGATCTGTTTGATCAGAATCAGGTTCACAGGCGCCTGCGGCCAGCGACCACTGGTAAAGCCGATTGTGAGAATGCGCCCGCCCCAATTGACGCATCTCATGCTCTCATCGAATACGTCTCCGCCAACGGGATCATAAATAACATCTGCGCCCCGACCCGCCGTCAGTGTTTTCACTTCCTCTCGAAAGCCACCGAGCGAACCATCACTCAGCGTGTAATTCAGAACATGATCCGCACCGCGGGCTTTGACCACGGCCAGCTTGTCATCCCGCCCGCCTGTCGCGATCACTTGCGCACCGAAGTGTTTACCCAGATCGACCGCTGCCATCCCGACGCCACCCGTGGCACCGTGCACGAGCAAAGTCTCCCCCGCCTGCAACTCACCCCGGCGATAGAGCGCAACATATGCGGTCAGATAAGCAGTTTGATAGGACGCGGCCTTGGCATAGCTCATCCCGTCCGGTTTAGGACGGACGCCGTCAACGGGGACATTTATGTGCTCTGCGAACCCGCCATAACGCGTACTGACAATGACGGCATCACCTTCTTTAAAAGCGGTCACCCCCGGTCCAACCGCAATCACATCCCCAGCGGCTTCACCGCCGGGTGCAAACGGCAGCGGCGGCTTGAATTGATACTTGCCCTGAATCATCAAGAGATCGGGGAAATTAACCGCGCACGCATACAGGGCGACCTGAACCTCGCCCTCTCCGGGATCACTCAGTTCTACTTCACGAAGCGTGACGCTGCCGATGTCTTCGCTGATCGACTCACACAGAACTGCCTGCGTCTTCATCTGTTGTCTAACCCGTCAGCAAACCCGCAACCGCGCGCTTGGCCATCACCTTCACCAGGTGGGCACGGTACTCATTCGATGCGTGCAGATCGTTGTTGAAACCCGCGTCCGGCACCTCAACCACATCCAGCGCATCGGGACTGAGATCCTGGTTCAAGACTTCTTCCAAGCCGGTGGCTCGGAACGCACAAGGACCTGCTCCGGTCACCCCGACACGTACCCCATCGCTGAATTCAGCCACCAGCACGCCCACCACGGCATAGCGTGATGCCGGGTTGGGGAATTTCTGATAGTTCGCCCGCACAGGCACAGGGAAGTCGATACGGGTGATAATCTCACCAGGCTTCAGCGCTGTTTCAAAGAGATCCTCAAAGAACTCATCTCCTGGAATCTCTCTGTCCTGGGTCACCACAGTTGCGCCCAATCCGACTACTGCGGCCGGATAGTCCGCAGCCGGGTCGCTGTTCGCCACAGATCCACCCATGGTGCCTCTATTGCGAACCTGGTTGTCGCCAATCAATCCGGCGAGATGGCTCAAGACCGGCAACGTCGCCTGGATCCCCTGATCGCCTGCCACCTCATTGTGACGCGTGAACGCGCCCACGCTGACCTTGTCCCCATCAACGGTAATGCCGGACATCTCTACGATGCCTGCCAGGTCAATCACATCTGTCGGCGCTGCCAGACGTTGTTTCATTGTGGGGATCAACGTCATGCCGCCGCTTAAGTACATCGGGTCATCAGCATCCTGAAAAAGCGTCTGCGCTTCCGCCAGGCTTGCGGGCTTGTGATAGTTAAATCGATACATAATCTAATCCCCTGATCTAGTCCCCTCGAATCGCCCGCCAGACTTTTTCCGGCGTGGCTGGCATGGATACGTCTTTGTTCCCGAGCGCGTGCGTCACCGCATTCATAATCGCGGCGGGCGAGCCGATCGCACCAGCCTCGCCACACCCTTTCACCCCAAGCGGGTTGTGTGTGCAGGGTGTTACGGTGGTGTCCACGACAAAGTCCGGCACGTCGTCCGCGCGCGGCATGCTGTAATCCATATACGAGCCCGTCTGCAGTTGGCCGTATTCGTCATACACCCCTTGCTCCATCAGAGCCTGGCCCGCGCCCTGGGCCACCCCACCATGCACCTGTCCGTGCACGATCAGCGGGTTGATGATGTGGCCAAAATCATCGACCGCGACAAAGTCAGCAAGCAGCACCTCGCCCGTGTCGATATCAATCTCAACTTCAGCAATATGCGTACCCGCCGGATAGGTGAAATTATTCGGATCATAGAAAGCTTTCTCGGACAGTCCGGGCTCCAGATCCTCAGGGTAGTTAGCGGGGACATAGCTCGCGAAGGCTACCTCCTGAATGCTCATCATCTGATTGGAATCTCTGAGCGTAAACTGACCATCTTCAAAATCGATCGCATCGACAGAGGCTTCCATCATATGCGCGGCGATGGCTTTGCCTTTTTCGATGATCTTGTCCGCGGCCACCATGAGCGCAGATCCACCTACCGCAAGTGAACGCGAACCATAGGTACCCAGGCCAAAATCCATGCGCCCTGTATCGCCGTGAACCACATCGATGTCGTCATAGGGAATACCGAGCTTGTCCGCGACGATCTGGGCAAAGGTGGTTTCATGTCCCTGGCCGTGGCTGTGGGAACCGGTGAACACACTCACAGAACCCGTGGCGTTGATACGGATCTCACCGCTTTCGTAAAGACCGACACCCGCACCCAGTTCTATGGCCAGCTTTGACGGCGCCAAGCCACACGCCTCGATATAGCAGGCAAAGCCGATGCCACGGCGTTTACCTCTCTCAGCCGCCTCGGCCTGACGCGCCTCGAAGTTTGCGTAGTCGATCAGCTCCAGTGCTTTATCGAGACTTGCCTCGTAGTTACCCGTGTCATAGACCAGGGCCACCGGTGTCTCATACGGAAAATCTTCCGGCTGGATCATGTTCATGCGTCGCAGGTCAGCCGGGTCCTTGCCCAGTTCCCGTGCGGCCTGTTCCACAATGCGTTCTACGACGTAGGTTGCTTCCGGTCGGCCAGCGCCACGATAGGCGTCGACGGGTGCGGTGTTGGTATATACACCCTGCACCTCAACATAAATGTTGGGTGTTTTGTACTGACCTGCCAGCAAAGTGCCATACAGGTAAGTGGGCACCGAAGAGCCGAAGGTGGAGAGATAGGCCCCCAGGTTGGCGGTGGTCTGCACCTTCAGACCGGTGAAGCGTCCCTGATCATCCATGGCAAGTTCTGCATGGGTGATGTGGTCACGGCCGTGCGCGTCCGTTAAGAAACTCTCGCCTCGTTCGGCCACCCACTTGATGGGCCGATTGACCTTGGCAGCTGCCCAGATCACCGCTGTTTCTTCAGGGTAGATAAAAATCTTGGAGCCAAATCCTCCACCGACGTCGGGCGCGATGATGCGCAATTTGTGTTCAGGGGCCACCTGCACAAACGCGCTGAGAACCAGGCGTTCAAGATGTGGGTTCTGACTGGTGGTGTAGAGCGTGTAGTCACCGGTGGCAGCGTCGTATTTGCCGAGACAGGCGCGCGGTTCCATGGCATTTGGAATCAATCGGTTGTTGACGAGATCAATGCTGGTGACATGCGCCGCTTTGGCGAACGCCATGTGCGTGGTCTCTTCATCACCCAACGCCCAGTTGTACGCAAGATTGTGCTCAATGCCCTCATAGATGGGCTCTGAAACGGCCGCCTGACCCAGATCAACCACCGCGTTAAGTTCGGTGAAGTCGCAGACCACAGCTTCTGCACCCTGCTTGGCATGGTGCACGGTGTCCGCGATGACAACGGCATACGGTTCACCCACGTAGTTTGCAACCGTAGCCGCCAGCGGAGGATGCGGCGCAGACTTCATATCTTCGCCATCTTTACTTTTAACCAGCCATCCGCAAGGCAGATCGCCGAGACCCGCCGCTACCAGATCCTGGCCGGTGTAGACCGCTAACACCCCCGGCTGTGCCAGCGCGTCCTCAATATCGATTTGACCGATAGCAGCGCGGGCATAGGGACTCCGACAGAAGACCGCATGTAATTGACCTGGCTGGTTGAGGTCATCGGTGTACTGACCGGTTCCGGTGATGAACCGATAGTCCTCTCGTCGCCGGACGGAAGCGCCTATGCCGGACCCTGATTCCTGGTCGGCATCGGTCTCAACTGCTTCGCTCATGCATCACCCCCGGCATCAGCAACACTTTGTATCGCCTTGACGATATTGTGATAGCCCGTGCACCGGCAGATATTTCCTTCGAGGCCCTGGCGGATGGACTTGTTATCCAACCCGGTCGAATGTGCAACCAGATCGATGGCCTGCATGATCATCCCTGGCGTACAGAAACCACATTGAAGGGCGTGGCATTCGCGGAACGCTGCCTGCATGGGATGCAGGTCATCCGGTGTGCCAATGCCTTCGATGGTGGTGATTTCACCACCCTGCGCTTGTCCCGCAATCACCGTGCAGGATTTCACTGCGCGGCCATTCATATGCACTGTACACGCACCACACTGGGACGTGTCGCAACCGACATGTGTACCCGTCAGCCCGAGGTCCTGGCGGATGATATCCACCAGGAGCGTATTGTCTTCCACTTCTAAACTGTGTGGCTGACCATTCACCGTTAATTCAATTTTCATCGCAGACTTGATTCCCCCGATTGTCAGCGTTTGTCGATAGTTCAACACGTCCGATAGAGCCGAGACTCCTTATAAAGCTGAAATTATGGCAAAGATCAGCACCACAAAGGCGATGACCCAGATCAGTTGATTGCCAGATTTCTCATACTCCACTTGCGTGTCGCGAGCTTGCTCGAAACTTTCATCTGTAACCGCTTCAGCAGCGGCTTGCGACTCAGCGTCGGACACTACCGCATCATCAGATTCCGATGAGGCAATCGATGGTGCGGCTTTAGATACTTGTTGGGTAAACTCAGCGAAAAACTCATCGGCCATTTTGCGCGCGGCTCCATCCACGAGCCGACTGCCTACCTGGGCGAGTTTGCCACCGACACTCCCTTTAACGTTGTAGCGCAGCAACGTTGTCTCCGGGCCAGCTTCTTCCAGCATGACTTCAGCCGTGCCTTTGCCAAATCCTGCAGGTCCGCCTTTCACAGCGCCTTCAATCACATAGCTGGCTGGCGGCTTAAGATCCTGCAGCGCAAGCTCTGCCTGAAAAGTGGCACTCACGGGTCCTATCTTGGCTTTGACCGCTACGTTGAAGTGTTCGGCGTCGACCTTCTCAACGCTTTGACAGCCCGTGATACACGCGCCCAGTATGTCCGGGTCATTGAGCGCTTGCCAAACCTCTTCTCGAGATGCCGCGATCGTATATTCGCCCGTCTGCTCCAATCTTTTCCTTCCTCCTTAGTGTCCTATATCACGAATTCGTTTAATTATGACGCGTCCCGCAAGGTCTGTGGCTAGGCGTGTCTCGACGGACAGTGTCGGGTCCTGTTCCTGCGGAACAGGCCCTTTCACTAGAGGCACAACGGAGCCTTCAGCGCTCAGGGCTGAGCCACAGGGCTTGCGGGACGCGCCCTTCGGGTGTGCCCAGTGCGACTCTACGAGTCGCCCGCCAACTAACCGCGTTGTTCCCCTTGCTAATGTCCCGACATGAGCGGCGGGAAACGCCTTGTTCTTAACGTTTCTGGGCTCATCAGAATTCAACGAATTCGTGATATAGGACACTAACGGACCAAGCACATTGCATCAAACGCATTTCCGAGGCAACGGCTTTTTGGCCTTCGGGCCAATTCGTTCACTCACCGCCCAAAGACGGACCGTCGAATCGCTCACGGACAGCGATCGCCTCAACAGGTTTACGCTTGAGTTTGGTCAGCTGTTTGACCGGTTTCCCGATCGGCAGCATCGCGGCGAAAGCGTACTCGTCGGGTATCCCCAGCAACGCTTTGAGCTTGCCTTCCTCGCCGCCCACAAAGGTTGTCAGCGTCCCGCCAAACCCTTCGTTGCGGGCAGCTAACAAAATGTTCCACACAAATGGGTAAATGGAACCACCGCTGATCACACCCACACGGTCCAACTGACTATCAAAGGAGGCGACAACGGAGAGATCCACGCACACGATCAGAACAACCGGGGCGTGACTGATCTTGTCCACCATATCCATAGGCAGCTGGGTCTCGGCGATCTGCTCATCCGTAAGGCTGGTTGGATTGATGGTATTCCAGGGTGCTTCACCGGCCATCATCTGCGCCACATAGCGTCTGAATGTCGGGACGATCAATTCCGGCAACTGCGCCTTGGTCGCTTCGTCCCGGACGACGATGACTTTCCAGCCCTGTCGATTTCCCCCACTTGGGGCAAATCTTGCGTTATCGAGGATTTTTTCCAGAACCTCATCGGGTACCGGGTCATCCGTAAAATCCCGCGCGGCAAAGGTTGTCCGCATCACTTCATACAAATCCATACCCCAACTCCCTTATTCCTATCTGATTGATTTTTCACCAGTCTATAGCCGAAAAGAACTATGTAACATGTTTTACAAACTCCCCTATAATAGGGGTGGACAAGCGGCTTGCCAGCAGCCACGCTTGCGCCGGGTTGGGTCACTGGCCCCCGTAAAACGGGTAGTTTGAGACCCAAAAAGCCCATAAGAGACAGGGTATCTGACCCACCAGAGTCAGGTAACCGGGTAAAGTAAACAATCGGCTTCAGGGTGATGAGGTTTTCAGGTGACGTGGATTTCACCAGTGGTACCACCCCGCCGAGGCAATACAGGGACCAATATGAATAGTTTCGACCAGAATGCGTCGCAAGAAGTACCACCTGAAGTTCTCATGCGCGGTTTACTGCGTGCTTACTATTGGATGGATGAGAGCCTGCAGAACGGACTCCAGAAGGCTGGTTATCGTCCTCGCACAAGAACCCAGACCATGATTCTCATCCACATCTCCAACGGCGTCACACGAGCAGCCGAATTAGCCCGCGCACTCGGCGTCAGCCGCCAGGCGATTCAGCAGCAAATCAACGACCTGGAGGAAGATGAGCTGGTCACGCAGATTCCCGACCCGACAGACCGACGTGCTAACCGCATTGTTTTTTCGGAGCGCGGTTCTGAACTGATCAACCAGGCGATGGACACCTTGCGCGGTGCTGAGCAGACCTTGGCCATGCGCCTCGGCTACGAGACTGTCAGTCAGCTGCGTCGCGCTCTCATGGCGGACTGGGGACCAGTGATCGGCGAACAGCGAGCGCCTGGTCGCAAGCGCTCCGTCTAGCTCCCAGGCTCTCTGAGGTCTGACACCCGCCTGATGGAGGCGGGCGATGAAGACTATGCCGATGAAAAAGTTCTTTGGCTTGCTTGGCGCCATCCTCATTGGTCTGCCTCTGGTCCTCATTCTCATCGATGCCGCCCACCCCAAAACCTGCCTGGGTGCTGCACCGCCGGTAGGTACCCTGATCGAGATCCCTGGCGAACGCATGGAAATCATGCCCTCCCCGAATCCCAACGAACTGCATCTGAGTGTTGTCCGCGACCCGTTTGAGATCGAGGGCTACCAACTGCAACCTGCTCACGGACACATCCACCCCCATCAAACGGAAACCTTTGCTGTGACCGAGGGCCGCGCCCAGGTTCTGGTGGGTACAGAACTGCTTACCCTGGAAGTGGGTGAAACCGCTGTCGTGCCGCCAAACACGCTCCACCACTGGATGGCGTTGGATGAACAACCCGTCACTGTGGATGCGGTGTTTTACCCCTCAGCCGAGGTTGCAGAGTGGTTCGTGCACTTTCAGCGGCATATCCGGGATGACACGATGGATCTCTTTCAAGCTGCGGTGATCGCCCGGGAATTTCCGCGCGGTTCGCCCGCGCCGGTTGAACCACCGGCCTGGGTTTGGGCTGTCGTCTCCCGTGTACTGGCACCTGTGGCGCGCTTAATGGGGTACAAAGCCTGTACCAGCGCGTAGCAGGGGGATCTTCAAGCCTGCTGCAACCCAACCACTCACGACGGCCAGCGCCATTCCATCGCCCTTGTTACCGTTTGGTCAGCTCCTTCACCGGTAAACCATGCAGTGATCATAATTTCGCCCACAGACCCCATTACAGGCATTAAGGATCAAACAATGGAACGCACAGCACCTAGGAAACCTAATCAGGCCGCACGGAGGGCTCTGGTCAGCTTTACCGCCGCCATCTGGATACTGGTATTTGCCGAAGCGGTCAGAGCGGAAAGCTTGAAAATTGTTCTCACCAATGTGCACGTTTCCGAAGGCACCATCATGCTGCAGGTGCTGCGGGGCGAAGCAGAATTCAACGGTGAGGGTGAGCCCATCATGTCAGTCCTGCAGCGCGCTGAGACGGGCGAAATGTCATTTACAGCAAGCGCACTCCCCAAGGGGGAATACGCGATACGCGTGATGCACGACACCAACGGCAACGGCAAACTTGATACAAACTTTGTTGGCATTCCGTCCGAACCGTGGGCCTTTTCCAACAACGCCGTCGGCAACTTCGGCCCGCCAAAGTGGGCGGATGTGCGCTTCACCCTCGATGGCGACGTCACACAGTCCATCACGCTCAACAAGTAAAGTAGCGAGGATCCAAAATGAAGAGACGCACGCTCCTCTCCTCAGCGGCAGCTATTACGGGTGCCGCTTTGGTACCGAAGACCGCAAAAGCGGGATCTTACCAAGCAGATTTCGAAGCTGCCCAAACACACACCCCCTGGCTATCCGCCTACAAAACCATCGACCGCAAGGAGTTCTCTTCTTCAGCAACGGTGACCGGCAAATGGCCGGAAGGATTGCAGGGGACGCTGTATCGCAACGGCCCTGCAAGGCACGAAATTGGCGAGTTCCGCTACCAGCACTGGTTTGACGGCGACGGTCTTGTACATGCCTATAAGATGTCGAGTGCGGGCGTCTCCCATAAAGCAAAACTGGTGCAGACCTACAAACTGGAAGCGGAAGAACATGCTGGACGTGCGCTGTACCCAGGGTTCGCCACAGTGCCGCCGAATCCCGCGCCGGTAACCAGTCCCGACGCGGTTAACTCCGCCAACATCAGCGTGCTGCACCACCACGGTAAGCTGCTCGCCTTGTGGGAAGCAGGCTCCCCTTGGGAAATGGATGAAAACTCCCTCGACACGCGGGGCGTTTACGCATTTTCAGATCACACCCGCGGGGTACCGTTTTCGGCACACCCCCGCGTCGAGGCCGACGGCACGCTTTGGAATTTCGGCTATCTCTCCGGCGGCAAGATTTTTGTGCTCTGGCATATCGACGCCAACGGGGCACTCAAAAACATCGGCAAGATCCCCGCCGATCCGATCACGATGGTGCACGACTTCATTGTCACGTCGCGTCACATTGTGATGTTGGTACCGCCCTTTCACTACGAACCTGAGCGCGCGAGCAGTTTCCTCGACGCTCATCGTTGGGCAGATGCAGATCCGACGCGCGTACTGGTTGTGGACAAAAACGACTTCAGCAAGTACTTCTGGGTGGAACTCCCATCACAATGGGTATTCCATTTCGGCAACGGCTGGGAAGATAAAAATGGCGTGATCCACTTCGACGCGGCACGCGCCGACAATCCTATGGCCATGATCAACACCTTCAGAGACATCATGCGCGGCGAAATCACCTCCGGCGTACCCAGCCACCATCACACCTACCGGCTGGATACAAAGGCTAAGAAAATCTCTGAGGCGCCGATGTTCGGTCCTGGGCTTGACAGCGAATTTCCCTGTATCGATCCCCGTGTCAGTTGCGTGCGTAACGAGCGGCTGTTTTTCCTGAGTTCGTCCAAACCAGCGACCCACTTCAACCTCAACGAGGTCAGTGCCTACAGTTACAAAACCGAACGTCTGGACACTTACCGCTACCCGGACCGGGAAATTCCCGAGGAGCATTTGTTTGTTGCACGTCCAGGCAGCGCACCGGAAAAAGACGGCTGGATCGTGGGAACCACGCATGATTGGGCTGAGGGGATACAGCGTTTGAACGTATTTGATGCCAACGCTGTATCCGCGGGGCCCGTCGCCAGCGCCAAACTTCCCTATGGCATGCCACTGGGGCTGCACGGTAAATTTGTGCATGGATGAAAAGAAAGTTCAGGACCAGGAGCTAGCGCTCGAAGCCGTTAATGACTTGTGGCCGCGGCACCTCAAGGTGTTTTTGTACACAACTCTCTTCTGCGCTGCCATTGGGCTGATGAACTGGTTTTTCAGCACAGGTACTCCTCTCTGGGCGAGTTTCGCCGTTTCCTTCAGTATCGGTTGGAGCGTGAACGGTGCATTTATCCTTCTCGCGGAACGGTTTAACAATTTTATGCACCCATACTTGGCGCCTGTACCTATCTCGGCACTCGGCCTGGCTGTGGGGCTTTTGGTCGGTGGCAGTCTGGTTACCGGTGACCCTCTCTTTTTCTTCACCGACAACTACGCAACACTCGCCATGGGCGTATTCTTCAGTATCGTCGCCTTTATCATCTTTGCCACAAGGCATCGTCTGCTGATGACGGAAGCACAGCTGGCCATCGCAAACGCCGAACGCGAACGCCAGGAAAAACTGATCACCCAGACCGAACTCAAACTGTTACAGGCACAGATCGAACCGCACTTCCTTTTTAACACGCTCTCCAACATCGCAGGTCTCATTCACAAAGATCCAGATGCGGCTGAAAAAACACTGCTGAATTTGACCACCTTGCTGAGATCCTCGTTAAACAGAACGCGCGAACAGACTGTCACGCTCGGCGAGGAACTGAATATTGCAGCGGCTTATCTCGCGATTCACAAAACCCGCATGTCAGACCGCCTGAACTTTGAGATTGAGCGTGACTCCGAACTGGATTCGCTCCCTCTTCCGCCGTTGATTGTCCAACCGCTGGTCGAAAACGCGATCAAGCACGGCATAGATCCAAAGGAAGAAGGTGGCCACATAAATATTCGCGCCGCAAAGGACGGCACGCAGCTGACCATCACCGTTACCGACAATGGTCTTGGCATCGCAGGGACCCAGCCCGGAGGCACAGGCACAGGGCTTAGAAACGTCCGCGAAAGGCTGAACGTATTGTACGAAGGGGCCTCGTTAAGCTTGGAAGAGAATCCGCTTGGCGGCGTTGTCGCACGCATCCACATACCGATCAGCGCGGAACCGCAAAGGTGAACCCTACCGCCATCATTATCGACGATGAGCCAAACCTGGTGGAATACCTGGCAGACAAGCTGGGTTCGGTCTGGCCTGAGCTCGATATCCTGGGTAGCGCCGTGAACGGGCGGCAGGCGCTGGCGCTGTTTAACGAAGAACAGCCCGATATCGTGTTCCTGGATATTCACATGCCCGGATTGAATGGTCTGCAGGTCGCAGAAGCTTTGCCTGCCCATACTCACATCGTCTTTGTAACCGCCTTTGACCAATACGCGGTGGAGGCGTTTGAGCGCGCGGCGGTGGACTACCTCCTGAAGCCGGTGGACGTATCGCGCCTTGAGCGCACCGTAGAAAAGCTGAAAGAAGCGGCGCATACAACCCAGACACCAGATCTCACTGCCGTACTCGAGCAGTTGAGCAAGCAGTCTCCGCAATATCTCTCGTGGCTACGAACCGGCATAGATGACGTGACCGAACTCGTCCCCGTGGACGATGTGATTTACTTTCAAGCCGATCAGAAATACACCACCGTGGTCACACGCGATCGAGAACACCTGATTCGCGCCACAATTAAGGACCTGGAAACACAGCTCGATCCCCAGGCTTTCTGGCGGGTACATAGAGGAATCATCGTCCGGGTCGACCAGATTGTGCAGGCGAAACGGGACATTCGAGGCCGCTACACACTGACTCTTCGTGATCGCCCTGAAACGCTACGCACCAGCCAGAGCTACGGTCGCTTGTTCAAACACAACTAGGCATACTGGGTCGAACTTTCTGCGGCGCAAACCTCTTGGCCAAACTAGCGCAATATCTCGAACGCATCGGTTTCAAAGGTGCCCCCACCGTTGATATCGCAACGCTGCGCGCCATACATCACCACCACCTGCTGAATATCCCATATGAAAACCTAGACGTTCAGCTGGGCGCTCCGCTCGATTTCGATATGGACCGCATATTCGACAAGCTTGTACACCAGCGGCGCGGCGGTTGGTGTTACGAAATGAACGGACTTCTCGGCTGGGCTCTCAATGAAATCGGCTTTTCAGTTTCGCGGATGGTTGGCGGGGTCATGCGCGAAGAGCGGGGTGACTTTCAGATGGGTAACCACCTTGTGCTCGACGTTGAGACCGAGGGACAACACTATCTCGCCGACTGCGGGATGGGGGATGCGATCCGCTGTCCAATCCCCATTGTCGCGGGCAGCTATGAACAGGAAGGCCTGACCTACCGGCTGGAGCATCTGGAAGCAGACCTGTGGCGCTTCCATAACCACGGACAAAGCAATATCGCCTCCTTTGATTTTCGCTACGCCAAGGCGGACGAGGCGCTGCTGGCGACCAAGTGCCAGTGGTTGCAGGAATCGCCCGAATCACCTTTCAAACAGGTGCTGATCGTGCAAAAGTTCACCCCCACCACGATTGAAGTACTGATCGGGAAACGGCACACCACCATCACCCCGGCCGAGAAAACCACCAGAGAAATTGTCACGCTGGATGACATGCACGCCCATCTTCAGACAACCTTTGGTCTCGACGTGGACATCTCATCAATCTGGGCAGCCATCGAAGAAGCGGATCGCAATTTCTTTGGATCATGAGCGCTCCACCCGCAAAACCGCAGATCATTATTTTTAACAAACCGTTCAACGTATTGAGTCAGTTCACCGATGCGGAGCGAGAAGCACAATCCCGTCAGAACCTGAGCGACTTTCTGCACGCGCCGGGGGTTTACCCTGCCGGTCGGCTGGATCGTGATAGCGAAGGTCTGTTGGTTCTTACAGACGACGGCAAGCTGAAACACAGGTTGACCCGGCCGGGAAGCACAAACGCTGGCAAGGAATACTGGGTGCAGGTGGAAGGTTTGCCCACGGATGTACAGTTACAACAGGTAAGAGAGGGGGTCGAACTCAGAGACGGGCTTACCCGCCCGGCAAAGTGTCGCGCAATCGACGAACCTCCGGCGCTCTGGCCACGTGATCCTCCTATCAGGTTTCGTAAAAATAAGCCGACCACGTGGCTGTCGTTAACGCTCTATGAAGGCAAAAATCGCCAGGTCAGACGAATGTGTGCAGCCGTAGGCCTGCCGGTGCTCAGACTTGTCCGCTATCGGGTAGCCTCATGGACCATAGACGGTCTCATGCCCGGTGAGTGGTTGCAGATCCAATAACGAGCAGCGAGAGATCTCAAAATGAAAACTGGATCGATCACCCTGATCACTGGCGCCATGGCGGCCGGTAAGTCGACAACAGCGCAGATGTTGGCAGAACAGCTCACACCGAGCCTGCATCTCAGAGGGGATGTGTTCAGAAAGATGATTGTTCAGGGGCGTGAGGACATGCATGCAAACGCCTCACCGAGGGCACTTGACCAACTGCGCTTGCGTTACAAGGCCGCAGCAGATGTGGCACAGCGATACTCTGATGCAGGTTTTCACGTGATCTATCAGGACACTATCGTCGGCCCGATTCTGGACGAAGTGCTCGGTCTCTATGCATCCCTGAATGTGGTGGTTCTCCACCCGTCCGCTACGGTTATTCAGGCTCGGGAAGACGGGCGCGAAAAAACCGCCTATTCAGGGTTCACCGTCGCTGAGTTCTCCCGATTGGTGGATACCGAGACACCACGTCGAGGTTTCTGGTTGGACAACAGAGACCTCACGGTTGAGCAAACCGTGGATCGCATTCTCGAGCAGTTTGATTACGGGTCGGCTGAAGCGTGAGCTACAACCATTCTGGCTAAATGATATCTATCTGTTGATCCCAAACTCCAGGATCCGCCTTTGGCCGCTCCTGTTTGAGTTTGTCCAACTCCATAGATCGCATTGCTTTTAGCTCTTCCGTGGCTAGATATCGGTTTAAATGCTGACGCGCCGCATCTTCGCTGGGGAAGGGACCCTCATCACCCTCGCGAGTGGAATAAAACCACTGCGAGTCGACACGAAAAAATCGCGTCGTGCTACGAAAGTAGCGGCTATTGGCTTTGACATCTTCTTTGCGCATCGGACGAGATTAGCGAAATGTGTGAAAGCCAAGCGTGAACTGGACCACAAAAACTTGCCCGTGCAGGTCAGCAAATTACCTACGGAACGCTAAGTGTGCCTTCAATCACGTTGTAGACCTTGCCGCCGACCTGGATGGTTTCATCTACCTTTAAGTACAGGCGCGATGGCCGTCCGATCTCAACCCCCTGGTCGACAACAACATCTCCCAAGTGCCCTAGATGTTTCCTCAAATACGCGGCAAACGCCGTGTTTGCACTACCCGTGGCCGGGTCCTCGCGCACACCGCTGGACTCAAAAAACATCCGACTCGCATAGTCAGCCTGAGGCGCCAATTCTGGATAGCTGCCTCCACAAAATAGAAACGCGCTCTGCACCGGAATGTCATCCTGTAGCAGCTGCTGCCGTAAGTCTTCGTTAAATTTTGCGCGCTTGAGCGTCTGCAGATCTTTCACCGGTATCAGGACAAACTTCGGACCTACCTCAGCGAGTTCAACCGGCAGTTCCGCGGACAGATCTTCAACCTTCAGCCCTACCAGATCCGCAGCCAGCGCCGCGTCCAGGCTGCCCGTAAATTTCACTGCGGGTGGGGTCATCCAACCAATACCATCAACAAAAACAACATCCACCGGACCCGCTTTAAGGTCTAAGGTGATCGCGCCTTCTCCACCGGTCAACGCCCAGGCTGTACCGATAGTCGGGTGACCGGCAAAAGGGAGTTCCCAGGCCGGTGTAAAAATGCGCACCTTCGCTACACCGTCGTGTTCCTCAGTGACAAATGTGGTTTCGGAGTAGTTGGTCTCCAACGCGATGGCCTGCATCTCCTCATCAGACAGGGATGAGGCGTCGCGCACCACGGCGAGCTGATTGCCAGCGAGCGGTTGCTCCGCAAAAACATCAATAATCTGAATTGGATATTGTCCCATCTGCTACTCCTTGGTTTTGCCTGGGTCCTTCAAAATCGGGCCGGCCATAGTATAGGTTTTGCGCCGAAAGAAAAGCGTTGGGACAAATTTAGCTAGCTAGGGATCACCAATAATGTAGCGAGGTCCGGTACCAGAGCGTTGCGCTCTGTCTTCCGGGTTGTACAGCTCACAGTTTTTCAGACTCAAGCAACCACAACCGATACAGCCATCCAGACGATCACGCATGCGTGTCAGCTGCGCGATCCGCTCATCCAGAATACCCCTGAAGTTTTTGCTCATGCGCGACCAGTCGGCCTGAGTAGGCGTACGTGCATCAGGCAAAGCCATGAGCTGGGCTTTGATTTCTTCAAGCGTGAAACCCAGCTGCTGGGCGATCAGCACAAACGACAAACGGCGCAGATCTGAACGATGAAACCTGCGTTGGCCGCCGTTGTTGCGGCTCGGTTGGACCAGACCCGCGTCTTCATAAAAGCGGATGGCTGAGACGGAGAGTCCAACGCGGTCGGCAACCTGCCCTATCGAAAGTAATTGAGACATAAAAAATACCTTGACCTCAAGTTAGGTTGAGGTACTACAGTTTCCCTGTCAAGCAACACTCGTATCACAACGCTGGTATAACAAAGGAGCCGTCCGATGACGCAAATAGCAAAACTTGAACACGTCAACATCACAGTGTCAGACCCGGCAAAAACCGCAGACCTGCTGTGCGATCTTTTTGGCTGGCACATCCGCTGGGCAGGTCCATCCCAGATGGGAGGCAACACCGTGCATGTAGGAACCAATGAAGATTACCTGGCTGTCTATACCTTCGACGGAGAGCCGCCTGGCGGTGGCAGGACCGGCAAATACAAGGGCGGTTTGAATCACGTCGGAGTACTCGTCACCGATTTGGACGCAGTTGAGGAGAAAGTAAAAGCTGCCGGACTGGAACCGTTCAGCCATGGCGACTACGAGCCAGGACGTCGTTTCTACTTTCTGGACACGGATGGTATTGAATACGAAGTTGTCAGTTATGCATGACAACGAACCCGACCACAAAAAAAGGCTGACCTGGAAGGTCAGCCTTTTGTGTCCAATGAGAATTCTGGGCAGCTACCGAGCGTATGCCGTCGCTACCACTCGCTCGTTGTCTAGCCCTTAAACTCGCCGATAACAGATGAGATGGATTCCTTTGCATCGCCGAACAGCATACGTGTGTTCTCTCCGAAGAAGAGCGGATTGTCCACGCCGGAGAAGCCGGATGCCATCGAGCGCTTCAACACAAACACAGTGCGAGCCTGGTCAACATTGATGATGGGCATGCCATAGATAGGACTGTTCTCGTCATTGCGCGCCGCAGGGTTAACCACGTCGTTGGCGCCGATCACAACTGCAACATCTATGTTGTCGATGCGCGGGTTGATGTCATCCATTTCGATCAGTTGATCGTACGGCACGTTCGCTTCAGCCAGCAGCACGTTCATGTGACCGGGCATTCGACCCGCAACCGGGTGAATAGCGTAGGTAACTTCCGCGCCGTTTCCTTCCAGCAGCTCTCCGAGCTCACGCACCACGTGCTGCGCCTGTGCCACAGCCATGCCGTAACCCGGAACAAATGTAACGGACTGTGCGGCTTCGAGGATCAGGAACGCGTCTTCCGTGTTGATCGGCTTGACCTCGCCCTCAACTTTGGTCGCCTGTTTAACAGCGCCAAAGCCTGAGAAGAGCACGTTTGCCAGCGATCGGTTCATCGCCTTACACATGATGTTGGTCAGGATGATACCTGCAGCACCCACCATGGAACCTGCGACGATGAGGATATTATTGTTGATCGCAAACCCTGCCGCACAAGCAGCCAGACCGGAGTAGCTGTTCAAAAGCGAGATGACAACGGGCATATCCGCGCCACCGATCGGTAGAACCGCCATTACACCAAAGAGACACGACAGTGCGATCACCGCGTACAGATAAGGCGAGTCCAGGCTCGGGTCCATAACAAAGAGAACCGAGCACACAAGAATTGCAACAACGATCGCGGCGTTGACGATACGCTGCGCGCCGAACACGATAGCCCGCGACGTCATCACTTCCGACAATTTACCCCACGCCAGGATCGAGCCGGTAAAGGTCATACCGCCGATCAAAATGGAGAGCACAATCGTAATGTCTGTAAACGTGGACGTAACAGGATTGTCGAGCGCCGCCCAACCAACAAACAGACTGGCTATGCCGCCAGATCCATTAAAGAGTGCCACCATCTCCGGCATGCTGGTCATCTCGACCTTCTGGGCAGCAATAGCGCCTATTGCCCCGCCAACTACAGCCGCAACCAGAATCCAGGTAAAGGAAACGATCTCGGCGTTAAACAGCGTAACCGCGATAGCAATAAACATACCGATGGACGACAACAGATTGCCGCGCACAGCCGAAGCCGGCGAACCCAGCTGTTTAAGACCAAAAATAAAGAGCGCTGCGGCAACGATGTACCAGATGTTGATCAGTTCAATACTCATTTGCCGTCTCCCGGCTGATCAGAGTCCTTTTTCTTGAACATACTCAACATACGATTGGTTACCAGATACCCCCCCACAACGTTAATGGCCGCAAACCCAACGGCGAGCGCTCCCAACAAGGTAGCCAGATTCTGGTTTTCCGCACCCGCGCTGATCAGCGCACCTACGATAGTAATGCCGGAGATCGCATTTGCACCTGACATCAGAGGCGTGTGCAAGGTGGCAGGCACCTTCGAAATCAGTTCGAAGCCCAAGAAGATGGACAGCATCAGCACCATCCCAAGAAGTACAGCTTCCATATCTATGCTCCGCTATAAACGTTTTTGATGGTTTCGTTAACAACTGCCCCATCACGAGTGATGACACAGTTCTGCACGATGTCGTCTTCAGGATCCAGGTTCAGCGTCTTGGCTTCGGCATCCCAGAACTCATCGATGAGGTTAAACAGGTTGTTGGAGTACATTTCACTCGCGTTCTTCGCCACTTCGCTGGGCAGGTTACCCTGACCGACAACCTTCACGCCGTTCACGTCAACCACCTGGTCGAGCACCGAACCTTCGACGTTACCGCCTGTTTCCACAGCCATGTCCACAACGACACTGCCGGGTTGCATACTTTCGACCATGTCAGCACCCACGATACGCGGCGCCGGTCGACCGAAAACCTGCGCTGTGGTGATGACCACATCGGACTGCGCAATCACTTTTTTCTGGCCTTCGCGCTGCATCTCCAGCTGCTCAGGTGTGAGTTCTTTTGCATACCCCTGGTCGGTTTGACCGGTATCACCCAGATCAATCTCGACAAATTTGGCTCCGAGCGACTGTACCTGCTCGGCAACAACCGGACGGGTATCGAACGCCTCAACTCGTGCGCCGAGCCGCTTTGCAGTGGCAATTGCCTGCAGACCCGCAACACCCGCACCGATGACAAAAACCCGTGCCGGTGCGATGGTGCCCGCAGGGGTCATCATCATGGGCATGATTTTCGGGCAATGGTAAGCAGCCTGGATCACGGTGACGTAGCCTGCGAGGTTGGCCTGTGAGCTCAGTGCATCCATTTTTTGTGCACGCGTCGTGCGTGGAATCATCTCCATGGATATCGCGGTGACGTTTTGCCCCGCCATGGATTCCACCAGCTGCTGTTCGTTAAATGGGTCGAGAAAGCTGATGCTGATGCCGCCAGATTTGAGTGCGCTGACTTCATCAGCCTCAGGCTTCCGTACCCGCATGACGATATCGGAGCCGAGTACCTGGCTGCGATCATTCACTACGGTGACGCCGGCTTCGGTAAAGTCCGCATCGGTAAAGCCAGCCGCCAAGCCGGTACCGGATTCAGCGACAATCGTGAACCCGGCATTGATAAATTTTTTGGCATTTGCAGGCGTAACTGCGGTGCGCAGTTCGCCAGGCCAAGTCTCCTTGGGCACACCAATCTGCATGCTGTTAGTCCCCCAGGGCTAAGAAAGTGTTGTTATTCGCGAAAGATCATTCGAGCGCGACCAGCCAAGCGAGCCAGTTTATCGGCGCGAATCGTCAAATCAATCGCATTGTTTTCTATCGTTATATTCCAATGTGGAAGCATACAGTCCTTGCATCAGATGCCAAGGCTTCACACAATCCACTTACACAAAGTTTCATCTCGATCTGCTGTTAGGGGAAATCATGCGAGGGGGTTCATGAGCAATCGCGCTGCATTGGTCGCGGTCATCACCGCTTTTGTTGTGGGTTTGATAGGCAGTCTGGCCCTTCGCCCGCCCGGCGGCGGCCAGCCTCTCGCCTCTGGTGGCGAAGTCGCAACGGCAGCAGTGCGCCACGATTGGAAAGTACCTGTCGTATTTCCCACCACCATGCCCGTTCTCGGCGACAACCCGCTGTGGGTTTTTGACATGATCACACGTACCTCAGCAGGGGCAGTCCGACTCCAGGTCAGTGAACCGGGTGAAATTGTCCCACCTTTCTCTGTCAGTGACGCCGTTCGCGACGGCAAAGTGCAGGCGGGTTATTACTGGGTTGGCTACGACCAGGGCAAAATCCCGGCGTCTCCGCTGCTGGGTGCCGTCCCATTCGGCATGGAACCGTGGGAATACAGCGCATGGTGGTTTGAAGCCGGTGGGCGTCAGTTGGCGGAAGCCCTCTACGCTAAACACAATCTGATGCTCCTCTACTGTGGCATGACCGGACCGGAAACGGCGGGTTGGTTCAGGGAGCCTATTCGCAGTTTGAGCGACGTTGAGGGTTTAAAGATTCGCTTTGCGGGTCTCGGCGGCAAGGTGATCGAGCGTCTTGGTGCGAGTGTGACCATGATTCCGGGGGGTGAAATTTTTCAGGCCTTGGAGAAAGGCGCCATCGACGCCTCTGAGTTTGCCTTACCCATCGTCGATCAGACCCTCGGCTTCAACCGCGTGGCTAAATACAACTACTACCCGGGCTGGCACCAGACATTCACCGCCTCACATCTTTTGATCAACCTGCAAACCTGGGAGGCGATGCTGCCTCAGGACCAGGCGCTGTTAGAAACCGCATGCACGGCTGGGGTCATTCGCAACCTGTCGAACTCAGAAGCAAGCCAGGGTGCGGTCATCGCCGGTTTCCCGGATATAGGTGTCACCGCGGAGAGCCTGCCGGAACCGCTTTTGCGCGAATTGCAAAATGTCGCCAACGCGGTCATTGAAGAAGAAGCTGCAAACGACGCGGACTTCGCTGAAATCCTCGAATCCCAGCGCAAGTTCCGCGATGAGTACCAGCACTGGAAATCACGTGCCTATCTGCCACGTGATTTTTAGACAGGGTTAGCTTCGATGGCCATGGAATTTCTGCCGCACACGCCGCTCACACGGCGCATTGATGCTTTGCTGGATCGAATCGGTCGAGCGACTTCCTATATATGGCTGGTGCTCCTGGCCGTGGTCGTCGTCAACGTCACTTTGCGTTATGCGTTCTCGGAAGGCCGCATCGAACTTGAAGAACTGCAGTGGCACCTGTACAGCATCGGTTTTCTACTCGGCATGAGTTACGCCTATAAGGCAGATACCCACATTCGCGTGGATGTGCTTCACGAACGCATGCAGCCTCGCACCCAAGCCTGGATTGAACTCTACGGCATACTGCTCTTCCTGCTGCCATTTATCGCCCTGGTACTGATATATGCGCTGCCCTTTGTCTATTCCAGTTGGAATCTTGGTGAGATTTCACCGTCACCCGGGGGCCTCCCGATGAGATGGTTGATCAAAGCGTTTCTACCCATTGGCTTCACGCTCATGCTGCTGGCAGTGATCTCGAGATTGATCCGCGTGTGGTGCTTCCTTTTCTTTGGCGAACAAGCCGATGCCAGCTAACGAAATCCTCGCCATTCTGATGTTCGTGAGCTTCATCGCGCTGGTGTTCACCGGTTTCCCGGTGGCGTGGATCCTCGGTGGTCTGGCTGTTGTGTACAGCGCCATCGCCATCGTGCTCGGCGTGGACTTTGCGTTGCCCAATATGATCGATTGGGGCTACACCTCACTGACCGTGGATCGCATCTGGAACGTCATGGAAAACTGGGTGATGGTCGCCCTGCCACTGTTCATCCTGATGGGGCTGCTGCTCGACCGGTCGGGTATCGCAAATCAGCTCATGGTCAGCTTTGCACGGCTCTTCGGCAGCGTTCGTGGCGGGCTTGCTGTCACCGTAGCCCTCATTGGCATTCTTCTCGCCGCGACTACCGGCATCATCGGCGCCAGCGTCGTGCTGCTCGCCCTACTCGGTTTGCCCGTGATGTTGAAACAGGGTTACGACCGCTCACTTGCCACAGGCACGGTCACCGCAGTAGGCACACTGGGTATCCTCATCCCCCCGAGCATCATGCTGGTGTTGATGGCCGATCGCATGGCGATGAGCGTGGGCGACCTGTTTTTGGGTGCGGTGTTTCCCGGCATGTTGTTGGGTGGTCTCTACATCGCCTATATTCTGGGCGTCGGCTTCTTCAAGCCCGCCCACGCCCCGGCCGCACCGTCAGAACCATTTGACGCAGCTGCGGTTCTTGACCTGATCAAAGCCATCATCCCACCTGCATTTCTGATTCTCGCGGTGCTTGGCAGCATCTTCTTTGGCCTGGCCACGCCGACAGAAGCGGCAGGGGTTGGCGCTGCCGGAGCACTCCTGCTCGCCATCATCAAACGCCAGATGGACAAAGGGGTCATGCGGGAAGTGCTGCAGGAGACAACCCGCACCACCGCGTTCATATTCGGTGTGCTGTTGGGTGCCACTGCATTTGCGCTGGTCCTGCGCGGCCTTGGCGGTGACGAACTCATCGAGCGGGCGCTCCTGGGATTACCGTTCGAACCGACCGGCATCATCATCTGCATCCTGCTCGCCACCTTTATCCTGGGCTTTTTTCTTGACTGGATCGAGCTGACGCTGATCGTCCTGCCGCTGGTATCGCCTGTGGTGGTATCCCTCGGCTTCGACCCGGTCTGGTTCACCGTCCTTTTTGCGGTATGCCTGCAGACAAGTTTTCTGACCCCGCCCGTGGGATTTGCAATCTTCTATCTGAAGGGGGTCGCGCCACCTGAGATAGACGTCAGCACAATTTATAAGGGTGTTGTCCCTTTTATTGTGCTGCAACTCATCGGCATGTTGATCATCTTCAACTGGGAAGCGCTGGTCACCTGGCTTCCCGCTCAAGCCTATAACTAAACCTGAACGCGGAGAAAAGTAAGTGGAACTAAAAGACAGAGTTGCTGTGATTACCGGTGGCAGCGGGGGTATTGGTCGCGCAATGGCCCAAGCCTTCATGGCCGAAGGCGCTAAGGGTGTCGTACTTGCCGATCTGAATGCAGACGCCGTCAATGCTGCAGCCGAAGAGCTGGGTGTGACCGGCATGGCCTGCGATGTTACAGATGAGGCGCAGATCCAGGCATTGGTCCAATATGCACTGGATCAGTACGGGCAGGTCGATCTGTTCTGCTCCAATGCCGGTGCGGGTGGCGAAGGCGTGCTGACCGATGCATCCAACGATGTGTGGAACATGCAATGGGACCTGCATCTGATGTCACATCTATACGCGGCGCGCGCCGTGCTGCCCCACATGCTGGAACGGGGCGAGGGATATCTCTTGAACACCGCGTCCGCAGCAGGCCTGCTCGCTGCCCTCGGTTCCGGTCCATATACCGTCACCAAGGCGGCAGCAGTGAAGCTGGCCGAATTCCTTTCCATTACACACGGCGACGACGGTATTAAAGTTTCTGTACTCTGCCCACAGGGCGTGAACACAGCCATGGCACCTCGCAGTCTCGGCGATGGTCAGACAGATGGCATCATCGAACCGGAAGCGCTGGCTCAGGTGGTTGTGGACACGATCCGCGAAGAACGTTTTTACGTGCTGCCTCACCCGGAAGTTGAGGAATACGTGCGCCGTAAGGGTGATGATGTAGACCGCTGGTTGTATGGCATGCGTCGCCTGCGCAGACAAACGCTGGAGCAGGCAGAAGCGGAATAGCCGTCAGGTATCCAACGTAAAAACTGCTAAAAAAGTAGGCCAGGAAACGGCACAATAACGCCTGGGAAAGACACCACTGTGCAGCCATGTCGGAAGCAATATACGAAGTCACCGCAAGGAACTTCAGCGAATCCAGCGAGAACAAAATCCACAGCGATGAGATCGCAAAAAAATATGGGTTTAAGGGCGCCCTCGTACCCGGCGTAGCTGTGTACGGTCACCTGGTATATCCGCTGGTCGATCAACTCGGCGACGGATGGTTAGCCAGCAGCCACGATTCCTTACGCCTGCATAAGCCGGCGTACCACAACGATCAACTGCGGCTGACTACGACAATTGACGGTCAAGCGAGAACGGTCAACTGCCACAATGCAGAAGGCACGCTGCTCGCCACCTTAACAAGCGGCCACACACCACCGCCTGAGCCGGATGAATTTTTAGCCCGTTTAAGCGACAACTACAAAAACCCGGAGCGAGTAGTCATCGGCTGGGACACTGTCACTCCAGGAGAAAATTTTGCTCCATGGGAAGTCAGTTTCACGGCGGAACTCAACCAGAAGTACACCACCGAAGTGGCTGATACCTCACCTTTGTACGCCGACTACGTGCATCCACACCTCCTCCTGTCACTGGCCAACACAGCACTCACGAACGAATATGTCATGCCTACCTGGATCCACGTGGGTTCCGAAACACGCCACCGCGCCGCACTTAAAGTAGGTGACACCATTTCTATCAAGAGTGTCGTGGACGACAAGTGGCGCAACAAAGGTCACGAGTTCATCCGTATCTGGACCAGCTACTGGCGAGCAGATGTGCTCACCACCGATATCGTCCACACAGCCATCTTCAAGGTGGCCGATTAGTGAACACTCCTTTGTTACGACTGGCCGTTCTCGCCAGCCACGAAGCCACCACGATGCAGGCTGTGATCGATGCAACGGCAACCGGCGAATTACCTGCGAGCGTTGCACTCGTGATCTCCAACAACTCCAACTCCGGCGCACGCCGCCGCGCCCTGGCAGCAGATATCGAGTTTGCCCATATCAGCGGAAAAACCCACGGTTCACCCGAAGGTGAAGACGCAGCGATTTACGATGCGCTGCAAAAGAGCCAGGTGGACTATGTGCTGCTGCTGGGGTACATGAAAAAACTCGGCAACAAAGTGATCAACGGATACTCCGGGCGCATCATCAACACCCATCCAGCGCTCCTGCCCAAGTACGGTGGTCAGGGTTACTTCGGCCGCAGTGTCCACGAAGCGGTACTTGCTGCCGGAGACACGGTCAGCGGTGCAACCGTCCACCTGGTAGATGCCGAATACGATACAGGTCCCCTGCTCTCACAGGTGCGGGTGCCAGTCCATAAAACAGATACGGTCGACGTGCTGGAGCAGCGTGTAAAAAACGCGGAGAAAAAGCTCCTGGTACAGACCCTGGTCGAGCTGGCCAACCAGAAAGAAGTTTCAAACTACTAACACCTCAAGCCCAGGTCACCGGCAAACCCAGCGGTCCTCGAAATGCCCATCCCCCAAACTCAACCGGTCCGTTGATAGTCGCATGCGGGAATGCGTCAAAGAACAAAGGTAAAGCCACATCAGCGATCAGCGTGCGGGATGCCCATGCGCCTGCACAGTAGTGTGGTCCCGCACCAAAGCTCAGGCTTTTGTCGATATTGCGGGATACATCGAACACATCCGGATCTTCAAAAACCTCAGCATCCCGGTTGCCTGACCCAAACATAAAAAACACACGGTCCTCAGGCTCAAACGTCACTCCCTCATAGGTAAACGTCTCCGCAATCCGTCGGGGTGACATGCCGATGGGCGAAATCCAACGGGAATACTCTTCAAAGACGTTCAGCCAGGTAACATCGCCGCGCAGCACTTTTGCCAACTGGTCCGGGTGCGTCAGGAGAGCCCAGATCGCACCCGCAATCGCATCGCGGGGTTCGTTCTGGCCGCCGGAGATGGCAAGCTTGATGTTAGCGCGGATCTGCTCATCACCGAGACCGGCGCGCAATTGTGTCGCAAACAGCGACACATCGTCTTCGGCGAGCTCTTCTGCAACCGGAGCTTGTCTGATGAGTACATCAATATGTGCATCGATGCTGGCCGTGCAATTGTGGCAGTTTTCCTCCACAGTGGGATCACCGGCATAGTTTGCACACCCATCTATCATGCCCTGACTCACCCGGTTCATTTCCTCAACCGCCATGTCCGTAAGACCCGTCATCGCGCACAAAGCTGTCGCTGAAACCGGCATCGCATAACGCCAGAAGAGATCAGCAGATTTCGACGGCTCGCCAGCAAGCGCCTGGAGGATATTCTGTGTGCTCGCCTCGAAGCTGCCATGCCACCTTTCCTTGACCACCTTGGGCGACATGCTGGGATAGATCGCTCGGCGTTCATCCATGTGCGCACGACCATCTTTGCGCATCAGATTTTCACCCATCAGCTGGGTCATCAGACCCTCAGGCTGATAGGAAGAAAAGACGCTCGTGTTCTTTTCGTTCACCGCGATATCGGCGTGACGGGTGATGAGCGTTGCCCCCAATTGCGGGACAAAGCAGATTGGCTTCTCGTTCCGCATCTTCGCGAGATCCGGATAGGGGTCTGCCCAGAACTGTTGCGGGTCTACCTCATACTCGGGTGCGTTCGACACGTTGCCCTCCTTCCTTGTTCTCCACTATGCCACAATTACCCGGATGAACGACTTCCCAGACGAAATGCCGCTAACAGAGGCGAGGCGTATCTACTTCGACGCGAACGGCTTCGGCGACGACGGTGGGTACAACAAAAAATGGGTGTCGCTCAAGTTTGGTCCCTTTAACTTGCCCTTGTACAACAGTCAGGCGCGCCGTCGCGCAGTGCCGCTTCACGACCTGCATCACATAGCAACCGGCTACAGCACCTCCCCTCAAGGAGAAGCTGAAGTTGCAGTTTGGGAGATCGCCGCCGGTACCCACGACAAATGGTTTGCACTTTTTATCAACCTGCCCGCCCTTGTCTACGGCTACGTTTTATGGCCGTCGCGCGCTCGCGCCGCCTGGCGCCGCGGGCGTGCCAGCAAATCGCTCTACAGCAGGGAATTCAGTGAGGACCTGTTGGAGTTAAGCGTCGGGGAACTGCGCGAGCTCACCCGTACACACAGTTCACCTACTCGCCCCGCAGCGCTGTCGTAATCGGCAGACGGGCGGCACGCCAGGCAGGAAAAAGCCCTCCCATAAAGCCGAGGGTGAGCGCCCACATCAGTCCCATCTGCAACAGCTCCGGGGTGACCGCAAAATCGAATGCTACCTGTGAGAACGAAGCGTTATTGAGTGTGGATACTGTGTAGCCGTCAAAGGCCAGCCACACCAGGGCGCCACCAAGCAGGCCGCCAAACAGCGCAAGCAACAGCGATTCAATCATCACGGAGACCACAACAGGCAGGCTGCCGAAGCCGAGGGCTCTAAGTGTCGCTATTTCAACGGTGCGTGCGCTTACAGCCGCATACATGGTGTTCAGTGCAGCAAATACCGCCCCTATTGCCATGATGATGCCGACGGCTAAGCCAAAGCCGTTTATGAGCTGGGTGCGTTGCTCCGACTGATTGGCAAGAAATTCACTTTCTGCTTTGGCAGTGAGATCAAACCTAGGGTCCTCTTTCAGACGAGCGTCAAGCAGAGCTATGGCTTCCGGCGAGGTCATCTTCACTCGCATGGTGCTGCTGGTTCCACCTCTGCGATGCACAGCCTGTACATTGGCAAGATCCGCCCAAATCTCTCCTTCGTTCGCCGAGCCGTTCGCGGCAAAGTGTCCAACCACCCGCCAGGTCTGATCGCGGACCGGTAAGTTATCCCCAACATTAAGACCTGCAAACTGTCCGGCCGCTTTAACCCCCACAATGATCTCAGCCTTGCCGGGCTCAAACTTCCGTCCGTCAACAATTTCTATTTCCGGGCGTACCACAAAGCTATCTTTTTCCACGCCACGAACCACCACATTGGCGACGACATCCGTGCCAACTTTAGGAATCGCAGCCACAACATAAATTTCACCGCTAGCATATTCCACGCCTTCCATCGCCCGAATAATGGCGCGCTGATCCTGCGTCATAGCACCGTTCATCTCACTTTGCGTGCCATCGCGCATGATGATGGCACGGTCGGGTTGACCGGCACCTTCCAGCGCTTTCTGGAAGCCCACACCCATTGAAAGTAAACCCACCAGTACCGCAACTACACCAGCAATGCCCACCACAATCACCGACGAAGAACCTAAGCGTTCACTCAAATTACGAATGTTCATGAGCGTTATTTCGCGAATCTGCGCAAACATACCTATCTCCTCAGCGCATCCACTGTGACCAGCATGCGCGCACTCATTGCAGGCAAGATGCCGATGATGAGGCCGATGACCGCAGCAAAGACCAACGCTTCCACCGCGGAACTCATGGAAACTACGAAAGAACCAAAAAGACCTTGCAACGCAGCCGAGATTCCGGGTCCGATCAAAAACGCAGCCAATATTCCCAACACGCCGCCGGCCATACACAACAACACGGCCTCGCCCAGCACCATCCAGGAAACGGTCACATCGGTGAAACCCAGCGTTTTCATCACCGCCAGTTCAGGGATGCGCTCGCGCAAGGCTTGAGACATTGTGTTGCCTGTCAGCAGGATGATGGTGAAAAAGACGGCTGACATAATCATCGTGGTGATAAAGCCCATATCTCCTAACTGCCTCGCAAACTGACGGTTAGCCTCATCTTCCGTAGCAGTGGCGGTGGGGTCCTGGGAATTCTCAAACAGCCCGTCGATCTCCTGTGCGATCTCATCGGCACGTTCCGGATCATCCAGGCGCACAATCCAGTTTCCTACGGTATCCCCACCAAATGCTGCAGCTTCCCGAAAGTACTCGTTGTGGAACAAGAAAAGCGGGAAATCGCTACTCTCACCTCCCTCGCTGAACGTGCCCACCAGCTCAAACTCCCACAACCGGGAGCCGTCGTTTTTCGGGTAGATCGTGCCTTGTATCGGGATCACATCCCCCACTTCCCACCCAAATTCCCTCGCAAGGCCAATGTCCACCACAGCAGCGGTACGTTCCCGATTAAACCGCTCTAACGCATTGGCGGGCTGCAGATCCAACTCACTGTAGATGTCAAAGTAGGAAAGCGGGTCTACTGGAAACTTAGCAAAAAAATTCTTCGGATCCTGATAGTTACCCCCAAACCAGCTCGTGTGGGTAATGCCGTCCACACCTTCTATCGCCAAGATCTGGTTTTTTTGGGCGAATGGCAGGTTTTCGGTTTGCGAATGTTTTGCCCCGACGACAAGTCGGTCAACGGCACCAACATTCAAACCAGAGTCGAAGGCTGCAGAAATTGAGCGCAGCAACATAAACAGCAGGAACGCCACCGTCACCGACGCCAGCGTCAGCGCTGTGCGCGTAGGTTTGCGAAACAAGTTCGCCCACATCAACGAGAAAAGGTTCATGCTACTGCAGCATCAGTTGCTACCAGCTTCCCTTTGTCCATGTGCAGCGTACGCTGAGCGTGATCAGCAGCCCGCGGATCGTGTGTCACCATGATGATGGTTTTGCCGTGATCACTGTTGAGCGTCTGTAACAGCGCCAGGATTTCGTCCGCCGTTTCGCGGTCGAGATCCCCCGTGGGTTCATCACACACCAGCAGTTTGGGGTCGGCGACCAAGGCACGCGCGATGGCAACACGCTGCTGCTGTCCGCCCGAAAGTTCGCTTGGCTTGTGTTTGCCGCGATCGCCGAGGCCGACAATCTCCAACGCTGTCTGCGCATTGCTCTGGCGTTGTTTGCGCGAGAGTTTCGTCAGGAGCAACGGCAACTCCACGTTGCGTTGCGCGCTCAGTACCGGGAGCAGGTTATAAAACTGAAAAATAAAACCCACGTTTTCCGAACGCCATTTTGCAAGCTCACGTGATTTCATACCCCGCAAACTTTTGCCGCTGACTTCTATCTCTCCTGCGGTTGGCTGGTCAAGACCGCCGATCAGATTGAGCAAGGTTGTCTTCCCCGATCCGGATGGACCCATCAGCGCCAGAAAGTCTCCCTCAGGAATATCGAGGTTAATCCCGGTCAAAACGGGTACCGCTTCTTTACCTTTCAGATACTGCTTTTCGACATGTTTACACTTCACCGCATCGACCATCTTGCTCTCCTCTTTCTCTACCCTTTCTCTGCTCTTTACGCTCGTCTTTCGCTCGTATTGCGTCGCCTTCAACCGCACACAGGGCTAACGCACCACCGTAATTTCAACACCTTCCTCCAGACCAGCAAGCAGTTGCTCCTCAATGCTTGCGACGACACGCTCACCGTTCTCCAGGCCCGTGAGAACACGTACCCGGGACCCCTCCGCGCTGCCCAGCCGTACTTTGCGCCGCTCAGCTGCCTCGCCAGCAACCACGAACACAAACTGGCCGCTGTCATCTTTTGCGATACTCGATTGCGGCACAAGGACACCCGCCGGTGCCTCCTGAGGCTCAATTTCTACCCGCTCGTCGAGAAATGCGACCCGTACACCCATGTCCGGCAGCACCCGCTCATCCCGTTCTAATAAGCCAACCCGTACCCGCACGGTTGCTTTGTTGCGGTCCGCCGCAGGAATAATGGCGATCACCTCTGCAGGGAAGTGGTGGTCGGGATACGCATTCAGCGTCACTTGAACAGGTTGGTTGGCATACACCCGGTTGATGTAGGACTCGTTGACGTCGACTTCGATCTCCAGCGATTCCATGTCCACAATGGTGCAGATCCCGGTTCGGGTGAACCCGCCCCCTGCGGAGATGGGCGAGATCATTTCACCCGGCTGCGCCGCTTTGGCGATCACCACCCCGGCAAAAGGTGCGCGAATCTCCATATCTTTTAACACCTGCGCCTGCACTGCCATCGAACGCTCAGCGACGATGATCTCCTTGCGTGCCCTGTCCAATCGAGCGATCAACGCTTCAACCGACAGTGAATCCCGGTCGAGGTCAGCTTGGCTGGCCAGGTTACGTTTGGCGAGATTGGTGGTTCGATCCAGGTCCAGCTCAGCCTGTTTCAAGGTCACCTCAAGCTCAGCAATACTCGCCTGCGCAGAGACAAGCTGTGACTCGGCAAGCTCATATTGCCGCCGCGGAATAGAATCATCGAGACGCGCAAGCAGCTGATCCGCCTGCACGTTCAAGCCCTCCTCTATCAGCACCTCCACCACCTTGCCTGTGGTTTTTGCGCTTACGGTTGCCTGTCGCCGCGCCACCACATAACCCGTTGCATCGAGTACAGACGCACCGATCGGCTTGTTTGAAGACGCCTGCGCTACCGCAACCTTCACCGGAAGAACGCTGCCGGAGGTACCCGGTATATCAAACACCCAGAGCGCAAAGCCGCCGCCCACAAACACCGCTATCAGGAAAAACCACTTGAGCGGGCTGCTACGATCTGAGCTTGGTTCGCTGCGATCGATCTTCAGCTCGTTGAGCAACGCCTTTTTATCTGTGACCGTATTGTCGTCCAATTTTTCTTCCATCACTGGTCAACTTCTTCCATCTCCTTCTTCCATCAACCTCACCCATCGAGGAGCACGTTATCCATATTTGACCATTTACCACGTCACCGAAAGGACCTTAGACCAGCATGATCAACGGGTCCATAGCGCGACCATCTTGGTAATATGTCGATCAAACGGCGAAAATGTTCTCTTTTAAGCACAAAATAAGGACCGCTGATGCCGCTCAAACGTTATGTAACAGAAATGGGGATGGGGATAGACGTCCACGGCGGGGATTACACCAAGGCGGCACGCCGCGCCATTTCAGATGCGATCAGACATTCTTCGCTCAACTTTTTTGCCCACACGGACAAATCTCACGACGAGATGCAGATTCAGGTCAAACTCGGTGTTGGCAATCCGGATGCCATTGATGACGATGCTAAAGCCGCCATTGCCGCTGAGCTACCCTACGGTCACGTCACCGTGTTTCCTGAAAAAGGCGGACTGGATGTTCCTGGAGAACACGGTGACATCATGGTCATCGCAACCGTCGCTATCCTGGTCTGTTTTGACGAGCCGTAGACCTCGCGGCAATCAGCTCGCGGCTCTGTTTTAGCTCGCGGCGCTTTTTTCAGCTCGCGGCGCTTATTTCAGCTCGCGGCGCTTTTTAAAGAACGTCGTTCCACCGCGCCACCTCGGGCGATGAAGAAGGGACCAATCGCGGCGACCACCATCAAACCCGTCAGAATGTAGAAGGCCAGGTTATAACTGCCGGTCACATCGTGCACATAACCCACCAGCGGCGAAGCGCCGAGGATAAACGGTAACTCCACCCACCGGAGCACACCGTTTGCAAACGCAAAGGAAGCGCTGCTGACGGATGTGGATATGGCAAATGTGCGTAGCGGCGACATACCCGAATAACCAAATCCGTAAATACATGCGCCCAGGACGACCGTCGCAAAGTCCGCAGCCTGAGTAAAAACAAGGAGTGCCACTCCCTGGCAGAAGAGTGAAAGCCAGATCGTTATCCGCGCACCCCAGAAATCCGACATCCATCCAATCACCGGCTTTCCCGCCGCCGCCAGTGCCGCTGCTGCCATGACCACGAGGGCTGCATCACCAGTGCTCAAACCAACATCCAGGCCGTGTGCGTAGAGGTGCAGCATGGCCGCGGCAAATACACAGGTCATCGCGCCAAAAATGAGACCAATGCTCCAGAATGCAGGCGACGTCAGGAGTTCCTGCAACGTCCACACTCTGCCGTCACTGGCTACTTCGACCATCTGGGTCTCATGATTAGCGACATAGTTATGCCCGTCGCGCACTTCCCCAATGTCTTCAGGTCGGTCCTTCATCAACCAATAGATCAACGGCATCAAACTCACAAAGGTGGTCAAGCCAAATAGGAAGTACGTTGTGCGCCAACCGTAACTTTCTACCAGCAGGTTGACGAGCCACGGCATGAGCATCCCTGCGGCCGAAGCTCCCAGCACGGCGATGGCAATCGCCCTTCCGCGCCAATGATCGAACCAGAAGATGACAGACCGGTGCCAGGAGAGCCCGCCCATACAGCTGACACCGATGCCCATGGCGAGCCCGACAATCACGTAAAACTGCCAGAGGTTCTGGACCACCCCCAAACCAAAGTAGGCAAATGTGGTCACCAGAATGCCAAACATGATCACTTTGCGAGGTGAACCAGAATCCAGATAACGACCCAGTCGCGGCGCGATGATCGCAACCGTAATCGCCGCAATCGAAAAGCCGATGGAAATCGGCATACGTTTGCCGTCAGCTAATGCATCGGCCAGCGATGGCAGGAAGACACCTCTCGCGTAGGAGTAAAATCCAGTCCCTAAAAAGCCCAGCAGAAAACTGAGGGCAACAATAACCCAACCATAGAAAAATCGGGTCTTCATCCCACGCCTGAACCCGTCTCGTTCCGGGGACGTGAACGAGGTTTGAGCAGCAGCTGCACCTCAATGCACAAACCCGGCAACATGCGCCCCAACCAACGGTTGAATCTGTACCACCATGCGTAGTTTTCAAGCTTGCGCAGAACCCCGCCGGAGATGATCCGAAACCCCCGCGCCTCTATCTCTTCAAAGTGATCAGACAATTGTCGCCGCACGGACTTTAGAGAATAGGTCTGAATATGTTCCGACCCGTTCAAGCCGTAGCGACCAACCCACCAGCGTCGGAGTTTCGCAATGGGTTCCGGGAACACCGGAACTCCGCAGACAAAAAGACCATCGGGTTTCAACACGCGATGAATTTCCGCCACCAGTTTTTCGGGATGATTCAGATGTTCCAGCAGCTGTTCGCTGACCACCACGTCCAGAGAGCCGTCGGCAAACTCAAGAGGTTCTTCCGCATCCCCCTGGCGGATATCCCATGGGTTGTTCGCGTAAACATCATCATGCCGACCCGGATCGATATCCATGCCGGTGAATTCAAAGCGCTCACCGATACCTTGCGAATCGATGTACAAGAAGGTGCGGCCAAAGCCGACACCCACATCAAGAAGTTTAATTTTTTCGTGGGGCTCGCGCGTCGCAACCCAATCAACAAGAGATTCAGCAAGGGCGGGGTAACGCGCGAGACGCAGCCGATAACGGACTTTGGCTGGTTCTACGCCAAATGCCCAGACATCTTGACCCGGGCGATATTGAACGAACAAACACACTCCCCAATGCACAGCGCTTTCGTGCAGACATCATAACCCGAGCGGTCTTACATTGTTTAGGTAACTGCCAGATTCAGGCGCGTGACAAAAGGGGATTTGTCCCGGTCATCGAATCGAAGCAACGCTCAGTGTTTGGATAGTGCGGCTTCCGAGGTGACCTGGTTTCGACCATTCTCTTTGGATTGGTACAAACAATCGTCCGCGCGTTCTATAAACGTGCTGGAGTCTTCCCCACGTACATATTGCGAAACACCCATAGAGATGGTGACCTTGTCCAGATCTTCACCACTATCGTTTTTCACACGCTGGGCCTCGATGATTGCACGGATACTTTCAGCGAGCATAACCGCACCGTCCAGCGGCGTGTTCGGCAGAAGTACCGCAAACTCCTCACCACCATACCGCGCCAGCATGTCGCGACCTTTTACGCATTGCTCCATCTCTTGTGCCACAAATCTGAGCACCCTGTCGCCAATCAGATGTCCGTGCGTGTCGTTAAACGACTTGAAGTGATCGATATCTGCCAGCACGAGGCACAGTTCCTTGCCCTCCGCTGAAGCCTCCTTGGTGAGTCGTCGCAACGCATCATCAAATGCGCGCCGATTAGCAACTCCAGTGAGCGAGTCGGTTCTGGAATCTCGTGATAAGCGATCGACCTGAGTTTTGAGTTCGGACAACTCACTGGCCATCGTGTGCAACGAACTTTCCACCTCGACGCTACGCGCCTTGGTTCGCGCTGTTTCTTCAATCAAGACGGACACCAGACGATTGAGGTCTTCAGGGGTCGGATCTTTTTTGAGGCTTTCCCCGGTTTCGTCCAACACGTCGGAAAAGTGGGAAATTTCCGTACCAAGACCATCCAACTCGGTGAGAACAGAGGCCACCGCTTCACGGACGGCGCCCTGGATTCCATCTACCTCCGCGTGCAGCTCCGCAAGAAAATACTTCTCATACAATCGTCGACACGCATCCGCGTCAAAGTCATCACCGCGTTCGATATGTTCTTCCAACGCAGCCGAAAGCTCATCATTGCGATTGGTCACATAGTCGTACCAGATCGCATAGTTCTGCGGAATTGTCGGCACTCGCTGCTGACTCATGAGCGGCAACACGCGTTTTAGAACTTGTACTGATTCGTCTAGCGGAATCTCAAACAGTGACGGCATTTAGACGGCATTCTTTTCCAGGTTTCCTAAAGATAAATCTAGTTCACCATGCGCAACTTGCCACTGAAAGAGGCGCCCGAACGTAAGGTATTTTTACCAATACCCCCATTCCACCGACCCAAAGTCAAAAATGTTTACCTGTTCACACTGCCACGCGCTCGCGCGTCGCGGCTTCAAACCCCACAAAGCCGATCGGCTTCCTTGCGGGCCCACTTGTAGTCAGCCTTGCCGTTCGCCGCCCGACGTACCTCAGGCACCAGATATGCCTGTTTGGGTGCCTTGTACCCAGCAACATGCGTTCGTGCAGTTTCCAACACATCAGCTTCATCCGGAGGCGTTTCCGCCTGGCTCGAGTAGAGGGCGACCACGCGCTCCCCGAATTTGTCATCGGCAACGCCAACGACCAGGCAATCGTATACATCAGCATGACGTTTGACCGCCTCTTCTACTTCTTCAGGGAACACTTTTTCGCCTGCCGTGTTGATACACACACTGCCCCGGCCGAGCAGTGTAATGCTCCCGTCCGCTTCCACCGTCGCGTAGTCCCCCGGAAAACTGTAGCGCACACCCTCGATCTCCTTGAAGGTGGCCGCCGATTTCTCTGGGTCTTTGTAATAGCCAAGTGGGACAAAAGAAGAGGTGGCGATTTTGCCAATCTGTCCCGACCCAGCTTCGACTTCCTCGCCTGCATCGGTAATGACTTTTACACCGTCGTTCAACGCAAACCTGGCTGTTTCAACACCGGTCTCGCGTGTGGTGATAGAACTCCCCATGCCGCCTTCGGTGGACCCCATGATGTCAGCCAGCACCATGTCGTGATGCGCAAGCAACGCCTGTTTGGTCTCCTCGCTCCACATCACACCACTGGAAGCAATCTGCGTAAGGCTTGAGAGGTTGTAGGGTGTGCCGCGGCGCTTCGCAAAATCCAGCGCCTCCAACAGTGGCTTGGCAAACGCATCCCCGACAATGATCAGTTCCGTTGCTCGATGGGTCTCAACCAACCCCCACAGCCGGTCTGGGTCCAAACCGAGTTTTGCGGTAGTCACCGACGTACCACCCAGGAGGTGCGGCAAGAATCCACCCAGCCACATGCCGGTGCCGTGCATCAACGGGCAGCCGACCACCGTGATAGGCGCTGCCTCTATGCTCGCCAGGAAGTCAGGGTATTCCGCCATAGTCTTCGGCGGCGTAAGACCACGCCCTTGGGCGCCCATTTCCAGAAAAAAGTTTGCGAATCCACCCACCGGGTACATCACCCCTTTGGGCAAGCCGGTTGTTCCACCGGTGTAAAACAGATACACACTTTCAGGATCGCGCTCTATCCGTGGCGCCGGTTCGTTGTCTCGCACAGCACGCTCATAATCGACCGCAAAATCAAGGAGCGCTTCGGTACCATCGCTGATCTGCACAAACAACTTCACCTTCGGTAACCGATCTTTGATTTCCCAGATACGCATTGCATAGCAGGCCTGAAAAAAGATGGCCTCCACGTCAGCATTATCCAGCAGATAAACCAACTCATCGGCCTTGTACCGATAGTTCACATTGATCGGGCAGCCACCGACTTTAAAGATGCCGAACTGCGCCTCGTGATAGTAGTTGGAGTTGTGCAGGTACAGACCCGCTTTAGCGTCAGCACCCAGCCCGTGTGCCTGCAGCAAGGCGGCAATCCGTGATGCTCGCTGTTCGTAGTCGCGCCACGAGATACCTTGTCCATCGCAGATGCCTGCCTGGCGCTGTGGAAACTGGTCCGCCACCGCCTCCCACAGTGTGGCAAAGTGAAAATCGCTCATGATGCTGGCCCCTACCTGCTTGCTGGGTTAAGGATATATCACACAAGTTAGTGAATTTGACCAATGGTGCTTGACGAATCACGCCCCACCTAACGATGCGCGAGCCCCAAAACTCCCACCAGACGGCGGCTTGAGCGGTGGGGCAAACTATTTTCATTTCTGGCACGACTCTTGAATAACACTATTAAACAGAACACAAAGCGGTTCAAAGAGGGTCGCCAATGTATAACCAACAGAACATTCGCCTTTCACGCATCACCCATCCACGCGGGAACCTGGCAGCCGTAATCCTGCTCATCGTCGTGTTTCTGGGTTTCGGCGTCGTCGCAGAAGCCTGTCTGCCAGACGCAGAGGCGGGCACGATCGCCGCGGAACAGACCCTGCAGACTGAGCGGACTTTCCACGCCACTCAAGAAGCGCCTGCGGCTAAAGAAGCGCCTGCGGCTAAAGAAGCGCCTGCGGCTAAAGAATAAACCTACGGCGCCGACAAACTAGAGGAATATGATCAGTGAGTAAAAAGACCTACGACCATTTACGCGACAACTTCGGTGCTGACGGCATTCACCTGGACAGTAAAAATGGTTGGTTGTTTGGCGTGTGCGCAGGCCTCGCTCTCAAACTTCGAACCGATCCCGCAATCGTGCGCGTCGCCGTCATCATCGCAGGTCTTTTTGTTCCACAGATCACTATCGCTGCCTATCTGATCGCCTGGTTGGTTCTTGACGATCGAGTGACGGGCAAACGACGCTCGGAGAAAGTTTGAACCAACGGGTCTAGCGGGCAGGACGCTCCACCGAAGGCCTTTCAACAGAGGGCTTTTTTTAGAAGGACAAGGAATGTTCGCACCAACCCCAAAAGTTTCGACCCGGACCACACCGCTGTTAAGCGTCGTGCTCCTCAGCTTGCTCCTGAGTGGATGCATCAGCTATTCCACAGATACTCAGCTGGTCACAGAACAACTGCAGGACAAATCGCTGTTGAGTTCAGTGCGACCCGGCGAGACCTCAGTGACATGGCTGGTTGAACGCTGGGGCCACCCCAATGCTGTACGCGACGGCGGCGACGGTGCCTCCCGTGTCTGGCAATACGAAGATCTCGCTCACTCAACAACCGCAGTTCGCGCCTTGCCGCTCTTTGCCGTCGAACTGAAGAAACAGAGCCGCACCGTGTATAACTTTGCGGTCGAGAACGACACCATCGTCAGATTCTGGGCATCCCAGTTACCCTGAGACAGGGACGTTCAACTTTGAGCAGATGGTCTTCAGACCTCCTGCTGCGACAATTCAAGAAAGTCTTCCCCCAGCTCCAGCAATCTCTCCTTAAACTGCTCGCCTTGCGCATCCGTCAGATTTGACAGCACATAAGCTGCCACCTCCCGATTCAACTGCTGGTTGTGTTCAAAGACCTCGGTCAACTCAGGACCATAATAAGTTTCTCTGCGTTCGATCAGGTCACGATAGGCGCTTGCAAACTTCTCCCGATCTGTGCGCGTCTCCAGGATCGTCATCAGGTCTTTCTGGAACCTGCGTCGATAGTCCGCCCACAGCACACGTTCAGGACGGTAGCCGGATGAGCGTCGGGTAATGTACTCGCGCTGGCTTCGATTCAGCCGACCGGTAAAGCGTTTCAGTGTGTCCGTGAACTCTTCCACCCAGAGCGCCTGGGCATCCTCCAGCGACACATCGGTTTCAGGTTCAGCAATCTCAACGTTGCTGTCTTCAAGCTTCTCCGGAAGCGCGCTGATCTGCGCGTCACTCAAACTCACCATCATCTCGATGACAAAGGGTGTCGCCTGCGCCTCAACCTCATCTGCCCAGGTGAAAAGCTGCTCATTGATCGCTTCAAGATCCTGCGGTGTTACGCCATCGCTCAGCACCACAGCGAGTTCGGTCATGTAATCCGCATAAAGCGGCAGGTGATTGTATCGATGCCATCGATGTATCCGGTTGATACCCTCGGTGAGCGCTGCTTTCTGTTGCCGGTCCAGATCCACATAGTCACTGACACCCCAACGCACCAGACGATCAGCGTTGTTGTAGGCCAGCTTGATGCTGCAACCGCCCGTCACCAGCACAAGCGCACCCAGGAGCAGAGCTTTGACCAGCCGGCCACGACCGAGCCTTTTATGGAACAAATGATCGCGCTTTAAGTTCATCAGTTCCGGCTGCGAGCTGAGCACAAACAAGTTGCGCTGAGTGCGCCTATCAATAGAAAACATCATGTTGCTGCAAATTCTCCACGTATGAACGACAGCATCCACCGCACCCACTTATCTTCATCCGTATCCGACGTCAGGCTTTCCATACCTTCAGTAAAGACATCATCACCCAGAATTTCACGTCGATATTGCATGAGAGCTGCACTGTAGGGTTTGCGAAACTCAGGATGCCCCTGCACGGTTAACACCCGATCCCCTACATAAAATCCGGCGATGGGGCAAAACTCGTTGGTCAGATAGACCTCAGCGTTATCCGGCAAAGCTGTGACCTGGTCTTTGTGACTTGAAAGCAACCTCACGGAGGCATCACCTGTGGAACGCCAACTTGCCTCACCCACGGTTACAGACTCATGCACACCCACGGCCCAGCCACCCGCATGCTCTCCTACGCGCCCGCCAAAATAGTGAGCAAGCAACTGGTGACCAAAGCAGATACCGATAACTTTTTTTTCTCGAGCGATCACGCCCTCAAGAAACTGCGCCAGAGCCTTAATCCAGGGCAGGTCTTCATAAACGCTGTGTTTTGATCCGGTGATGAGATACACGTCAAAGCGCGCGGGGTCCGGCCATTTCGACGTCTCATCAAACTCACGGGCATCTATGTGGGTAAAGTGAATCTCAGGCGCTTGTTTGCTGATGAGCGCTTCAAACATCTGGGGATAATCACCAAATTCTGCCTGAAACTCTGATCGCACCTCATCGGTACGTAAGATGGCTAACCGCACAGTTCAATCACGCCTTTCAATCACCTTCTTCGCGACCGACTAAATAATCTCGAAGTAGCGTTCGAGCTGCCAGCTGTTGATATGCCGTTCATACTCCTGCGCTTCCCAGAGTCGACTCATGACAAAGTGATCGACAAACGTCTGCCCGAAGAGTTCACCCGCCACCGAGCTCTTCGCAAAATTTTCTGCACTGGCACGCAGATTGGTTGCAAACTGCATATCATGAGGCAACGCATCCTGTACGTCATAGGCGTTACCGGTAATGGCTGCTGTGGGCTCAATTTTTTGTTCGATCCCCAGAATCGCTGCGCCAACCACCGCGCTTGCGACGAGGTAAGGGTTGCCGTCCGCACCCCCTATTCGACATTCAATTCGCTGGGCACTTGAACCCGCGGGGATGACCCGGATACCCGTCGTCCGATTTTCAACCCCCCAGGTCGCCGCGGTAGGCGCCCAGGCGCCTTTCACCAGACGCGTATACGAATTCACCGTCGGCGCCAGCATCACGAGAAACTCAGCCAGATATTTCTGCAACCCACCAACCGCCCAGCGTTGCAGATCACTCATCTGGTCCGGTGCGCCCTCGGCATAAAATAGATTCTGATGATCATCGTTCTCAAAACTGAAATGAAAATGACCACTCTGACCGGGATAGTCCATTGACCACTTAGCCATAAAAGTACCGATCATCTCCCGCTTTTGCAGATACACCTTGCTGAAGGTTTTAAACAGGTTCGCCCGATCCGCAGCCTCAAGGCCCAGTTTGGCCTTTAACGCCGCTTCCCAAACGCCGGGTCCCGTCTCGCAATGCAGCCCCTCCAGATCGCAATCAAACGCACGACAGTAATCCATGAGCCCCGCAAAGTGTTCCGATTCCACAGAATTTCTGAGCACCGAGTAGCCGAAGTTGCCCGGGGTCAGCGGCGTGAGATTGGTAAAGTGTTTGTCGCGAACACTGTGGGGCGTTTCCGCAAAGACAAAAAACTCATATTCAAAACCAGACCTGACGTTGAGATCGAGTTCTTTCAGTCGCTCCAGGATTCGGCCCAGAAGCGCACGCGGGCAGACAGGATGACTACCGCCATCGTCCGCGACAAATTCACCGATGAAATAAGGGCTCGTCTCGTCTGGCAACCATCGCTCACTTTCGGCAATGAGCCGGTACTTTGCATCAGGAAAACCGGTGTGCCAGCCTGTGACTTCACTGTCCGTGTACAGTTGATCGTCCACATCCCAACCAAAGACGCAGTCGCAGAATCCACCCGCCTTGGTCATGAGCCCGGCAAATTTGTCGACGGACACGTACTTGCCCCGCACCACGCCATCGATATCGGTCAGCCCGAGCTTTATTTTTGACACACCTTTTTCGCGGTATTGAGCGAGCTTTTCGCTGAGCTTTTCTTCCAGATTTTCGGTGTGAGGGGTGTTCGCTTCACCTGACACGGGTGGGCTCCAAATGGGGTAAAAGTATCCCCATTCTACCTATGCCCTGTGCGTCCGCACGCCTTTACTGCGGACCATCGCGGCATTTGGCCGAGTATTGGCAACGAAAGGGGTCAGATAACGTTCAGATATCCACTTTTGGCCTGTGGATAACTTTGAGGATAACTTTTTAACACCGTATTTAGCCAAAAATGAGGCTTGCGCGCCTAAACCCCCATGTTGTAGGAAAAAGGCATTATTTTTTATACAAATCAATTAGTTAATGCGTTCTAGTGAAATTGTAGATTAGCAATTTCGCTCAAATTGAAGGCGATGCTGAAATTTCTTTGATTGTGTATAAACGAAACACCAGGACCCGCTATCAGGCGCCTCATTTCAGTCTGCGAGCAACTGGTCTTCAGGTAATTTTACCGCTTCCGGGCTGTCCAGCAGGGGCGATATTTCGGTAAATATCTGTTCGCTAAGTACTTCTTGGCCACCGGCCTGCGGTTGCATCACACTGTCCACCCAGCCATCGGTCAGTTCACCGATGATCTCGAGCACCGAGTCTTCAAACTGTAGCGTGGGACCTGCAAGCGCAGGACCCGCCCAGAAGAGCACAACAACAACCCAGAACCGCCTAACTTGATTGAGCAACATTCGCTTTTCCTCCGTGAATCAACGCTGTTTCCTGCCGGTTACCGACGGTAGTGCAGCGACCAATAAACCTGCACACCATCGTCATCCAACTGATAGTTACTTTTGTGGGCGACCGGGTAACCCACGGCAATCCGACTCGTCAAAGTGGCATCGCCAGGCGCTGCCAAGCTGTACTGCCAGCCACCCCCAAACGTCGAAAGCTGGTACCAGACATCCCGGTCCAAAAGAGTAAGGTCTGCACCCAGCACATATTCTGCCTCACCGTAGCCGGTATCGAGGCTCACCCACCATTCACCGCTCGGTTTCGACCATCTCAGCGCAGCCGAAACTTCCACACCCCGATCTGCTCGAGGCGCACCTCTATCTAAACCAGCGTTACGTTCAACCGTACTGATCTGCAGCCGCTGCACGACGGGTAGCGCATCGGTGCTGTAGAGGAGCCTCGAGTCCAAAATCAACTTAGCCCCGCCCAAGACATTCAACGGTGTCCACGCCGAACCACTGGCAGCCAGACCCCAGTAGAGGCCATCTTCAGCACCAAAGCTTTCACTCTGATCACCAACGATCAGATCAGCCTGGCCTTCCAATGCCCATTTGGCGGAGTCGAACAGCCGGTGCCCAGCAAGCCCGATCGAGGCATAGACACTCTGCTCTTCAAGATCGGTGTCGTCCCACTCCAGGCTGTCATAACCAATGCGAAGTTTTCGTTCCAGACGCTCACTGCGTCTGAACAGCTGTGTATCCAGCACGTCGAAGTGGAGGCGCGCAGCCTGACCTTCCAACCCAATATCTGATGAGTCCACCTCGCTCATCTGCAGACCACCACCCAGCGTCAGATTTTTATCCGGATGCGGGGTTCGGTAGCCCAGGCCCCAGCCCAGTGCACCATCGCCGTCGAGGTGCGTACGAACATAACCATCGAAGGCATCACCCCCAAATATCATGTCCAAAGCCTTCACGCTTGCGGTCAGGCGTTCCTCACCCAGCCGCTCGGCCCCGTGATTATCAACAAACACATTTGTCTGCCACTGCCGTTCAGGGTTCATACGAACATTTAGTTCTGTTGAACCCACCGTTTCACCGGGACGAAACGCAGCCTGCAACGCCGCACCGTTTCGATTGATCAGGTTAAAGCGCGTTTCAAACTCAGATTTCTCAACGCGTTGACCCAGCAACGGCTCTACTTGCGCCAGAAGTTTCTGTTCGCGAGAGGACAGGGTGCTGTCGTTTACCGCAACCACTTCTGAAACGACACCCACCTGGACGCCAAGCTGTACCTCTCCGGCAATGACTTCCTGCGCTGGAATGTAAACCCGCGCAAGCGGGTATCCGGCTTTCACCAACCAAGCTTCGAGATCGTCAGCGACCGCTTCAAGCTGCACCATCGAAATCCCTCGGGCGCGTTTTTGACGCGCAATCAGAGCATTGAGGTCCTGCAGATCTTCCATCCGCAGCTGTCGCTCTTCGTGAACGCCCACCGCGTTCAGAAAACGGCCAACCTGTTTCAGTTCGTCGTCTGTAAACCCATGTTGCTGAGGACGTTGCTCACCTAGTGTCGCCTTCAGCGATCCATCGAGCACCGCCTGCACTTCACTCGATTCAAGCCCGCGCAGCTCAGACGCTGGCGTCCAGAGCACCCGCTCAACTGCGTATGTCTGAGAAGCTTTGCGGTCCTTCAGAGGGGGTATTGTCTCAGCAGCGGCACCTGCGGCCATCACAAGCAATGCACCCATGACAAACCATGCCCACCAGGGAATTCCGTATTTACGTTCCATCACTTCCGGGGCGATGACACTGCGACGCACTGTCGTATCCCCATCGAACCGCGGAATAGTATCGTCCCGCAATGGATCGCGTGAGAGTGCCTCGATCACACGTCGGCGCGCGGCGCGATATTCGGTTCTCGAAACTTCACCCGCGGCACAAGCCTTGGCCAGACGACGCAGGCGACTGACCTCAGGTGTAAAGGTGGTTAGCTTCATGACAATTCCCTCAACAACCTGAAACCCGTACCGGCGACCGGACCTTCAACCGCCTGAACCACCGTAGCGTCACATTTTTCAATACCGTCAACGTACCCGCCGCCAACACTCACATACCCACCCTCGCCAGCTTTGACGAGTTCTCTAACGTTGCCATACACGTGGATCAGTCCGAGTTCGTTACTGGCGCCAGCGTCCACGTCTACCGGTTGGTCACCTCTTCGCACGCCACCGATGTCGACACGACAGTTTCGATTCGGGTCGGGCTCACCAATTGCAGCCTGCAGCCACTCTCCCCGAGTTGGCAGGCGATACTGAAAACCGGTTTTATCAGAGAGCCAACTGGCAAACTGTTCTATTAAGGAGGGTGCAACACCATCTACTGGAAGCCGCGCTTCACCTGGCGTGCAACTTCCCTGTTCCTCACAAAACGGATTGAAGTCCTGCCAACTGATTTCGTACTTGCTGATAGCAAAACCATCTGCGCCCACATCCGCGGCAGGGATGACAACCAGGTCCGGACCAGTAGTTGCACCAGCGACATTGCGAACAGCATCGCTGCACACGTTGCGGCGTCCGCGACCCACGCCTGCGTCGACCAATCGGCAGGGATCCATGCCACGCGCCGCTGCTTCACCGAAGTACTTCTGCACCTCACGCTGCATTTCTTCAGCAGCCGTCACCTCTACCAGCGCCAGCCGGGTCAGGCAGGCGTCGAACCTTTTCAACGCTTGTGTGCGGCCGTTTTTACGGTGCGCTTCCGGGACACGACGCACAGCCCTGCTGACATCGCTCACATCCACGCGCATACAACTCTGGGCCAGAAGTCTGTCAAGCGGCGCAAGGGCGTCACGACGATTCTCCTGGAAGTCTGCATCTGCTTTCGCTTCACGCGCATCGACCAACGCCGCCTGAATCTCTGCAAACCGCGCATCATTGACAGATTCGGGTAACAACGGTCCAAACACGCTCCAGAGGGAGGCTGCCAACTCAGTTTGTTCACCAATCAGGTCAGGCAGGCGTTGATCCACAACTTCCGCCAGCTGTGACTGAGCCACGACAACTTGTGCATCGCCGGAAAACCGAGCGTTCGAGATCTGCAATACCAGACTCGCTTTTTGCGCCCAGTCCGCGTTCACTTCTTCAGTGGCAAGCGCGGCATATTCTGCAACCAGCACATTCAAATAGGCTTCCTCAACACCCGGCAGCCCACCAAACTGGGAGACAAGTTCCAAAAGGGCTTCCTGTTCCTGAAGCTTCTCAAGACGCACCAGTTGGGATTGAAAAATCTGTCCTGCCTGGGCCTGCAAGGCAAGATTGTCTTCATTCAGAAAATCCAGGTGGCGCAGCCGGTCCAGCTCAACAAGCACCTCCTGTTCCCAGTGGCCATCAAAAACCGGGGCGCTCAACATCCGGTCAATTCGATCAACCTGAGATTCAACCTGAGTCTGCTGGCGTACTTCCTGGCGTACTTCATCGATATCCGGCGGCTCGTACAACACCGCAACCCCAATCCCGACAGCGGCGATGGTCGCAGCAAGCGCAACTGAGGGGCTACGCCAGATAGGACCAGCAAAGAGTTCGCGCATGACAAATTCTGCAGACGCAGGACGATCCTGCCGATTGAACGCAAGACACTTTTTGATTACACGCCATTGACGCATGGAGACATTGGACAACCGCTCAGGCTTAAGTCCTTCAGAGTGTGCTTCGTTCGCCGGTAGGCGCCCAAACGGGTGTCGCCCGGACAGCATCATGTAGACCACAACCCCGAACGAGTAGAGATCGTCTCGCGGTTCTGCATTGTCACCGTTGAGCATTTCACGACTTGCATACGCTGGCGTCAGCGCGGCGAGCCGTTTTGGATCAAAGTGGGTTTCCTCCCCGCGTTCATTCGAGCGCATCGCGCGGGCGATACCGAAATCGAGGATTTTAGCCGTCTGGGTTCCGGCAACATAAACGTTGCCGGGTTTCAGATCTGCATGCACAACCCCTTCGGTATGAGCATGATCCAAACCGGCGATCATGCCTTCTATCACCGGCCATGCCAGGTCCGCTGGCATACCTGTGGGATAGTGGCGCAAGAGATCCGCCAACTCCTCGCCTTCCAACAATTCCATGGTAATGAAAGGCACGTCGGCATCCTTGTCGAAGTCGAATATCGACACGATGTTGGTGTGACGCAGGGTCTGTGACTTTGAAGCTTCACGCTCCAGGGCAACAAAGGCTTCGGGATGGGCACGGAAGTCATTGTTCAGAATTTTGATGGCGACATACGGGTTGGTGTCCTTCGCCTCAACCTTCCTGAGGTCTCTGGCGCGATAGACGCTACCCATACCACCGCTGCCAATTTTTTCTTCCAGCACAAATCGCTGTTTGAGAATCTCTGGCGCATCTGCTTCGTCGGCACCCGAGCTCTCTCCTGCAGACCACGAAGACGATGTGGTGGTATGCACGCTCGGTGCACGCAATATGGTCGCGTCATCTCGATAGACGGTGGCATCTTCATCTCTGGAGTGGTCGTCGTGTTCTGTTGTCATGCTTGCGCTCTCGCAACCACCAGCGACACATTGTCTTTAGCCGTGCCTGCAAGCACTTCACCCATGAGCAGATCAACCGCCGAATTGACCTCCATCGACATGGCCTCCTGCATGAGCGGCACCTCAACTTCCCGGTACAGGCCGTCACTGCACAACAGCAGCGTATCTTCGGCCTCAACATCAAACACCGCCACGTCCAGGTGCAACTCACGTTGGCCACCCACCGCTCTGGTGACCACGTTTGTGTCATTCGCTAGAAGCTCTTCTGCGGTGATGCCACCACTGTCATAAAGATCACCCACCGGGCTGTGGTCCCGCGTAATCAGCTCGACACTGTCGTTGCGCATCCGGTACAGACGGCTGTCACCCGCCCACAGCACCGCGGCCAAACCATCGCGTTCAATAAGAACAACAACCGTACTACCCACAGTGCCGCCGTTACATTCGGCTCGCGCGTGCTGTCTGAGGTGATCGTTGACTTCCAACAGCCGGTCTTCAATGGCATCGATGCATGCCGCGAGATCATTTGTGAGTGTCACTTCGGCTAGAGAACGCGTGATGGCATCGCTCGCGTACTCGCCAGCGTTGTGACCTCCCATTCCATCGGCGACGACCCACAAACCACTGTCGGCTGCGGCAAACACCGCGTCCTCGTTATGGCTTCGGACATTACCGCAATGACTCTGTGCTGCACTCAACCAACGCATTAGTGCTAAATCGCCTCCCTGAACAGAATCGCACCCTCTGGCGTCAAGGGCTGACCCAGACCAATCCAGCCCGCGCCCCATAGACGCAGTCTGGCCCTGTGCACGTGTTGTACCTGACGATCCTCTGTCTGTACGTAGGTGCCGTTTGTCGAGCAGTCGACGAGAAAGAAATCATCACGATGAACTTCGATGAAGGCATGCTGACGGGAGGTGTGTGCACCTGGGAAAACCAGGTCGTTTTCCGCATCAGCGCCCAGGGTCAATCTTTGCCCTGTCTGAGCTGCAGCGCGCGGCAAAGCCACGCAGAGATTCTCTGCCTGAAATTCAAGAATGAGTCCAGGATCGTTGGGCGCATCCATGTCGCGTCAACCATTTACCACCTATAGGTAACGACAAGAATAAGGAGTCACGCCAAGCCAATATGTGCGCTACGTCACAATGGTTTCAACAGTTCCAACAGAGAGGTGCCGCAGCTACCCACAGGTCTTACGGGCAGTAGGACTGGGTCGGGAATTCAGGACCGGAGAAGGATCAGTGCATGTAGTTGAACATTTTGCGCCGGTACTTGGAGGCGAGCGGATGCCCCTTACCGAGCATCGCGAACGCTCTGACCATTGTCAGGCGGCCGATGTCTTCACGAAATTCGCGATCAGCGCGCAGGATGTCCAGCGCGGTCTCTAAACCGGCCTCTGCTTCGCCTGCAACCAGTTGGCGCACCGCCAGCCGGTATTTGTACTCCAGGTTGTCCGCATCTCCGGCAACCAAAGTCGCCAGTTCATCCAGGCTTTCAAAGCCTTCTGCTTCTTCCTTAAACTCCAGACGATTTTGCGGCCGGTCTCTCTCCGGCGTGTCTTCAGGGATGGACGCGAGCACGGTCCGCGCATCCTCCAAATCACCTTTTTTAACCAGCACATCTGCCATTTCTACCCTGAAGCCCATGTTGGCGGGCTCTTCGTTGACCGCCTGCTGAAGTATCTGTATCGCCGTATCCCAATCTCCTGATTCGATCACCTGATCCAACTGGTCTTTGAGCATATCGGCAGGCGATTGGGAGAGCGCGTCCAGCACGGCTTTCAGCGCCGCTTCATCCTGAGGACCATCAAGTTGCTCAACAATTTTACCCTGATGAACAATGCGGATACTTGGCAGACCCTGAACCCGGAGATGCTGTGCCAGAGTCTGATCCTGAGCCACATCGGATAAGGCGAGCTTCAGCTTGCCTTCATATTGCGCGATCAGCCCTTCCAACTGCTGTCTTGTCTGCAAAGACGGTGGTACCTGATCTGCCCAGAACAACACGATAACCGGCACCTGATTGGATGCCTCTATCACCTCTGTCTGGAAGTTATCCGGGGTGATCTGAATGGTTGGCCCCTCCATGAGATTCCTTAATGCTAAAAGTTTGTTCCGACGAGAACTTTGTATTGTACTTGACCTATTACAATTGACCGAGCGCAGAAAAAGAAGCCTGCCGCGATAGCGGCTCCCGGCCGAGCCACGTAAACCCTTCCTGCTGGGTGGCTATCTGCAGCGATGCCAACTCTTCAGCCACGCCTGCAAACATCGCGGTCAACAAATCCTCACGGTTGTTCTGCTCGCTGACATGTCCGATGACGACGTGAAGGTCCTGCCGCGCTACTTTTTGCAGCAAGGCCAGCGCCTGATCGTTAGATAAATGCCCATAATTTGCACCCACGCGTCGCTTGAGCGCGGGCGGATAGCCGCCATTCGCCAGCATCTGCACATCATGATTGGCTTCCATCAACAGATGCGTACACGTTGAAAACTGCTCGACGACGTGCGCGGTGACGGTCCCGAGATCGGACAATATGCCGAGCTGCTCGACACCGTCGTCAAAAACAAATTGGGTAGGCTCGCGCGCATCGTGTGGTACACGCACCGGGTTTACCTGAACGTCGCGGACGGTAAACGGCACATCGCCATCAAAGGTTTCACAGCGAAACGAAGCGTTGCGCGCGGTGCCATAACTCGCATAAACCGGCAGCGCATACTTATGCGCAACCGCGGCAACGCCGGACATATGATCTGAATGTTCGTGGGTAACAAATATTGCGTCCAGATCACCACCCGCGAGGCCAAGCCTTTGCAGTCGCTGCTCCGTCTGCTTCAACGTAAAGCCACAATCAACCAGAAAAACCACATCGCGGGCCTGCGATTCAGGTTTCAAAGCAACGACCGTACCGTTGCCCCTGCTGCCACTGCCTAGTGAGGCAAATCCCATCAGGTGGAATATTCCCTCAGTAGAACAAGCACCTGCTGCGCAAGCTCTGAATCCACGGGTTGCTGTGTCTGCGGGTCCAACACGGTGACCTCGAAGACCTGGTTCTCCGGATTTGTGATCTGCAGCTGCAGATCATGTGCATCGCCCCCATCATCACAAGAGAATGTGAGTCGACAGAGAAACCCACTGTCTTCCTCACCGCCAAATGACTCTTCGTCCACGGTGACAAAAAACGCGCCCCGTTGCCGGTCGAGGCTGAGCACTTCAACCTCTGCATTCTCCAGCGCTTGGCCAAGCGTTGCCCACGCTCGTTCGTAGTCCAGATATAAACGCAAGTACGGATCACCGTTGCGATCGCGGGACATTTCCGCCTTCTGTATAGAACCAATCTGCTGTGCCACTTTTGAAACGGTTTGCTGGGAAACGTTCGCTGCTATGTAGGCGCCGATCTCGCTCAAGATATCGCTCTCCGCGCCTTCAAGGTCTGACGCCATGGTCTGCAGATCGACCAGCCCGTCATCCACAGGCAGCGTCAGACTGTCGTTTTCATGGCGGACGTGAATCTCCGTAGACGCAGGCCGCATCCCTTGTTCGACCCGAATCAGGAAGCGGTCCATGCCACGAGCAAGATTGCCGCCCTGTTTTGCATCGCGTAACAGCGTGCGCACCACATCACGATAGTTGGTGTCGTCAATTTTCATCCATTCCGTGTTGAGCCTGCCTACCTGGGGTGCTTCAGCAACTACAGAAATGCCGTTCTCCGCCAGAAACTGCTTCAGCTTTGGCCAAGCTGTCGTCGGCGACTCCGGAACCACCAGCCAGCGGCGGGCACCAAGCCGCTGTATCCTCACTTCGTCCCTATTGTCGTTTGCATAAATCGCATCCGGCAGAGGCGGACGATTGGGATAAAAGCGCGGATTTGTCGTGCGCTGGGTCTCAGGTATTGGGAATGGGTCCGTGCCTGCCAGCCCGCGCAGGTCTTCGGGCACCTCCAGAGGGGCCTGTTCCTGCGTATCCAGATAGTCATCGTTCGGATTGAGAATCAACCCTTCACCATCGTTCATCCAACTGGTGAGCATGCAGCCGCTCAGCCCCAACGCTGATACCAGCAAGATACCCGCGTGTAACACTCTCTTCACTATAAGGCTCCTACAGCTTCCAGCCGTCGACACATTTCTGCTTGATTTGCTTCCGTCAGCGGCAATAGCGGCAAACGAATCCCGCTGTCGATCTTACCCATCTTGTAAAGCGCCCACTTACTCGGCGTAGGTGACGGCTCACAAAAGAGAATCTCGTGTATCGGCTGCAACTTTTCGTCCAGTTCCGCCGCGCGATCTCGATCACCGGCAAGGAACGCATTTAAAAACTCAGCCATCATCGCCGGCAGCACATTGGCTGTCACCGTGATGGTGCCCACGGCGCCCAGATCGAGCATCTGCAACGTTTGCGCGTCTTCACCGGATAAAATGACGAAGTCGTCTGCCACCTGCTGACGAATTTCGGCAACCCGCGTGGCATCGCCGCACGCTTCTTTAATACCGATAATCTGCGGGTCTTTGGCCAGCTCTGCCACCGTGTCGGCCTGCATATCACATGCCGTCCGCGGCGGGACGTTGTAGAGCACCATCGGCACACTGGTCTCCGCCGCAATGGCTTCGTAGTGTGCGATCAATCCGGCTTGCGTGGGTTTGTTGTAGTAAGGCGTTACCAACAGGCACGCATCGGCGCCCGCAGCTTCGGCTTCCTGAGTTTGGTGTATCGCCTCAGCGGTAGAGTTACTACCTGTACCGGCAACCACAGGCACACGTTTGTTGACAACCTCGATGGTACGTTTGATCACCTCGAGGTGTTCATCCGTATCCAGCGTTGCAGATTCGCCGGTTGTACCCATGGGCACAATACCGTGCGTACCTTGCTCTACATGCCATTCCACCAGTTGCTCAAGCGCTGGCCAATCGACGTCTCCCGTCGCGGTCATTGGCGTTACCAGCGCGACGATGCTGCCACTCAGCATGACTCACACCCCACGTTTTTTTGAGGCGAGCATGGTACGCAGCAGAAGCTTAAGGAACAAGCTTGCTGACCGCACCGGTTGGACACTTAAGATCGTGTTAAAGCGACTCCAGAATCCGCGTCGGTGACAAGGGCAGCTCGCTCAAACGCTGGTCCAGCGCGCGACTGACAGCATTTCCAACCGCCGCCAGGGGTGCGACGATCGGGGTTTCACCCACCCCACGCACCCCGTAAGGGTGGGTGTCGTTAGGAATCTCAACAATTTCACAGTCGATCATCGGCAGATCGGACGCAACCGGAATTCGATAATCCAGGAAACCCGGATTTTCCTGACGCCCGGCGTCGTCAAAGACATATTCTTCGTTTAACGCCCAACCAATGCCCTGAGCCGCGCCCCCCTGCATCTGACCTTCAACGTAGTCCGGATGGATCGCGCGTCCGGCATCCTGAATTGCCGTAAAACGCAGCACCGTGGTTCGGCCGGTTTCACGATCAACCTCCACATCACACAGATTGACTGCAAAGGACGGTCCCGGCCCTTGGGCGTTGAGAGAAGCACGGGCAGAGATCGGTCCCCCAGTTTTTGGAAAACCGCGCGCGATCTTCGCCAGCGGTAAAGGATCCACCTCTACGTTGACACCCGGTTTTGGCCGAGCTTCGCCGTCAACCCAATCCACCTGGTCCGCATCAATACCCCAGGTCAGCGCCGCCCTTGCTTTCAACTGGGCCACAACGTCCTCACAGGCATTGATCACCGCCATGCCCGTGGCAAATGTGGTCCGGCTGCCGCCCGTGGTATTACAAAACCCGGTGCTGTCCGTATCGCCCACACGCACACGGATGCGCTCATAAGGGACCTGCAGGGTCTCGGCGGCCATAATGGCCATCGAGGCACGGCTGCCGCCAATATCCGGGCTGCCTTCAACAATCTGAATCATGCCGCTTTCGGCAACATGCACTTCAGCCGAGGAATTGTTTCCCGCATTGAACCAGAATCCCACCGCCACACCACGGCCCTGGTTTTCGGCGAGCGCTGTCTGATATTGCGGGCTTGCTTTGGCGGCTTCCAAACATTCCACAAGGCCAATGGATTTGAACCTGGGTCCGTACGCAGCCTGCGTGCCTTCGCGAGCGGCATTTTTCAGACGCAGGTCAATGGGGTCCATATTCAGTTTCTGAGCGATCTCATCGAGTACGGATTCACCCGCGTACATTGACTGGGGTGCCCCTGGGGCACGATAGGCGGCTACCCGGGGCTTGTTCACCACAACCTCAAATCCTTCGATCCGCACGTTGTCGACATCGTAGGGTGCAAAGATGCACATCGCCCCTGCGCCCAGCGGACTGCCTGGAAAGGCACCCGCCTCATAAAGCAGGTCCGCCGACATCGCTGTGATGGTGCCATCGTTTTTACAACCAATCTTGACGGTGTTGATGGTGCCAGAGGCTGGTCCCGTCGCGCGGAAGACTTCTTCTCTGGTCATCACCATCTTCACGGGCCGCCCCGCCTTGGCAGAAAGCTGGATGGCCAGGGGTTCAAGATAAACCACGGTTTTGCCGCCAAACCCGCCGCCAATCTCAGCGGGGATAACTTTGATATCGCCCGTATCCATACCCAGCGCAAGTGCCGCCTGGTCACGTATGCCAAAGTGCCCCTGACTGGAGCACCACAGAGTCACCCGGCCATCGGCCGTGATGTCCGCGACACAGGCATGCGGCTCGATATAACCCTGATGCACCATCGGCGTGACAAAGGTGCGCTCGACGACAATGTCCGCGTCTGCAAACCCAGCCTCGACATCTCCGCGCGTAATGGCAGTTTTGGTGGACACATTTGACGCCGTCTCTGGCGTTTCCGCCAACCCTTGCGTGAACATGTCGTCATGCAGGAGGGGCGCGTCTGCTGCCATAGCAGCCTGCATATCCAGAACGGCGGGTAACACGTTGTATTCAATCTTCACAAGCTCTGCTGCTTGGCGCGCCAGAGACTTGGACTTGGCTGCCACCGCCGCAACGGCATGACCGTGGTACAGCGCTTTTTTACCGGCGATGATGTTTTCAAAAAAGCGTTTACGACCCACGCTGATCCCCTCCCGCGCGGGGAAGTCGTCTGCGGTCACCACCGCAAAAACGCCGTCCAGCTCAAGCGCGGCACTTGGATCGATGCTCAAGATTTCGGCGTGTGCATGAGGGCTGCGAATCACTACACCATAAATCATGCCCGGGAGCGCTTCGTCCGCTCCGTAGTTCGCCTTACCGGTGACCTTTTCCACACCGTCCGGGCGTATCGGTCGGGTTCCGACGTACGTTAAATTTTCAGCTTCGCTCATTATCTCTCCTCCCTTAACTGTCCAACTGACAGTGGCGAATTAACAGTGGTTTACGACTCCGCCCAATCGTTTTCCCGGTCAACGTCCGGCTCGCCCGTTGGGGCACCCGGCCAGGCTTTGTAGATAGCCTTGATAAATGTGGCAAGCGGAATTGCGAAAAATACACCCCAGATACCCCACACCCCGCCAAACGCGAGCACCGCCACAATAATAGTAATCGGATGCAGGTCCACCACTTCAGAAAACAGCAGCGGCACCAGCACATTACCGTCCAGAAACTGGATCACCGCATACCAACCCATCACGTAGGCCAGTTCTGCACTGAAACCATGTTGCAATACCGCTACCGCAAATACCGGCAGCGTGACGACAGCTGCACCCACAAAGGGTATCAGCACTGAAAAGCCAACAAGCACACCCAGCAGCGCTGCGTAGTTCAAACCGAGCAGCGTAAACACGATAAACGTGGTGGCTCCTACAAGCAGTATCTCAATAAACTTACCGCGCACGTAGTTACCCAACTGCTCGTTCATCTCAACCCCAACGGTATCGAGAAGCTCGCGATCCCGCGGCAGCAACGACTGCACAAACTCGATGAGTTCGTCCTTGTCCTTTAAGAAGAAGAATACCGAGATCGGCACAAGCACCAGGTAAATAATCAACCCAAGCAGTGAGAACACTTGAGAAAAAGCGGTCTCTACTACCGTTGCGCTCAAGTTGCCGAGTTCACGTGCGCCCTGGTCCAGGAGCGCGTTGATCTGCTCCTGAGTCACATACTCTGGAAAACGTTCAGCGAGATTAGCCAACACCCCGCGCAGTCGTATGACCACGTTTGGCAGCAGCTGCACCAGTTCCGACACCTGCTGCCACAGCAGCGGAATGACGATCAAAGCGAGCACAAGCACCGCAGACACAAACAGCACAAAGGTCAGGTATACGGCGGCGGTACGCGGGATGGACAGCTGTTCCATTCGGCTCACCGCCCCCTGTAACAGGAACGCAAGGACCAGACCCGTTATGACGGGTGCGAGCACCCCGCCAAGAAAGGCAAGTACAACCAGCGTCCCCGCGACAATTGCGAGGAGGTAAATCGCTTCCTTATTGGAAAAGTGCTCGTTAAACCAGGCACTGATGACGTCTAGGAACTTCATTTACGAGCTGACCGCAGGATCAATGTTTCTTCTGCAGAAGATAGGCGTAAACCCCCGCATCCTCGCTGGATTCCAATAGCGCATTGCCACTTTGTCGGGCAAAAACTTCAAAATCACGGACCGAGCCCGGGTCTGTAGCGTAAACTCGCAGAAGCTCCCCTCCTGTCATCTCGTTCAGCGCCTTCTTGGCCTTCAACAGTGGCATAGGGCAATTCAGACCTTTCAGGTCCAGTTCGCGAACTTCTTGGTTTGTCATGGTCGAAAGTATGACACGCCCCCTATGCCGTGAGTAAGAGGTTGGAGGTAATAGTATGTGGAATTTCGTATGATCAAGACCCTGTTGAGAAAGTTGAGACCGATGGGACCGTTGAGAAAGTTCGGTCAGCATTTTTCTTCCGCTCTGCCCGTCAGTCTTACCTGGCTCGCGGTCGCGCTACTTGTTTTTGTGCCCGTGGCACCGATACAGGCCGAATCACCTGCCCTCCCCTCACTGGGAGATGCCTCTTCTCGCATCATCTCCCCGCAGCTTGAGAAACAGATCGGTGAGGCTTTCCTTAAGCAGTTGCATGCCCAAATGCCCACTGCCAGCGATCCGCTCATCAAGTACTACGTTCACAAGCAACTCATAGAACTGGCCCAGCACAGTGACCTGAGAGAAGGCATTCAAGCGGTCCTTGTGGTCGATGATCCAAACATCAACGCGTTTGCGGCACCCGGTGGCGTCGTCGGCATCAACCTCGGACTCCTCATCCATGCGGAAGACATTCACGAATATGCTGCGGTCATGGCGCACGAACTGGCCCACCTGAGTCAGCGTCACTTTGCCCGTGGCATCGAAGAACAGCGTGCACAATCGATACCGATGATCGCCTCGCTCATCGCCGCCCTCATCATCGGCGCTGCCGGAGGCGGAGATGCCGCTTTGGCAGCCATGTCCTCCGCACAGGCTGCGGCACAGGCGCAACAACTGCGTTTCAGTCGCGACCGGGAACAGGAAGCGGATCGCATTGGTATGAATACGCTGGTGCGCGCTCAGCACGACCCGGCCGCCATGGCACGTATGTTCGAACGCATGCAGCGCGCCTATCGGTTTACCCGCAAACCACCTGAGTTTCTGCTGACCCACCCCTTGTCGGAAACCCGTATCGCAGATGCGCGCAACCAGGCATTGGATTTACCCCGCGGCATCTACCAGGACAGCGTCGACTACCAACTTATGCGCACCCGCGCACAAGTGCATTTTCACGACAGCCCTCAGCAGGGCATCACACTTTTTTCCAAACGCTTGAAAGATCGACCTGATGATATCGCCGCGCGCTACGGGTTGGCCTTGAGCCTGAGCGCGGACAAACAACACGATAAAGCCCTGGACGCTGTGGAAACGCTGATCAACTTAAATCCGCAGAGCATCCTCTATAACGCCGCGTACGCAGAAATGTTGATCGCCGCAGGACAAACTCAGCGCGCCCAGGCCCTGCTTGCCCATCAACTGGTGCTCAACCCCGGCAACACCCCGCTGTCCATGCTCTATGCCGACGCTCTGAATGCCGCCGACCAATACGAGGAAGCTGAGGAAGTGCTGACCCAGCTTTCGCTGAAACAGCCCAACGACATCGATGTGTGGTACAAGCTCGCGGAAACCGCGGGCCTTGCAGGCAACATCACGGGGGTGCATCTGGCGCGCGCCGAGTACTTTTATCTGCACGGTGGTTACCACCGCGCTATTCAGCATCTGGAGTACGCACAGCGGCTGGTACGTCGAACCAATCCGCAATTGCAATCAAAGCTGGCCCAGCGGATTCAGGATTTGCGCACCGCGATCAGGATGGCGCAGAGCTGATCTGAATGGTGTTCTAAAGCAGATCGACCAAACCGTGCATACGGTCCCAGACATAATCAACTTCATCCGCCGGAGTACGTCCACAGCGTACGATGACCAGATCTTTTTCGGGTACACATAAAATACGCTGACCGTCGTAGCCGGACGCATAAAACCACTCAGGCCTGTCGGCGTTCATCCACCAGTGCGCGCCATAACAGTCTTCGCCGCTGTGATGGGTAGGCGTGCGCGCGTAGTCCACCCAGTCACGTGAGACAATCTCTCTTCCATCCCAGTTACCCCCACGCAGATACAGAAGGCCAAATCTGGCAAAGTCCTGGGGACTCGCCAGGAGGTATGAAGACCCGATGAACGTACCAGACGTATCAAACTTGGGCGTCGCTGTGCGGATACCGATAGGTTCAAACAGTTCATCGTTCATGAACTTGAGCATTCCCGAAGCCCCACCCCCGACAATATCCTTCAATATCCGACAGATGATATTTGTGGTGCCACTGGAGTAGGACCAAAATTCTCCGGGTGGGTGTTCAAGCGGTTTCGCCGCGGCAAACGCACCGCAATCGTGGCGACCTTCAAACTGCAGCATGGGAATGACATCAGAGCTCTGGCCGTCGACATAGTCTTCCGCAAACTGCAGTCCACTCGACATACGTAACAAGTGATCAACCGTAATATCGCGACGCTCATCACCCTGCCACTCAGGCACCGGTGCAGGTGCATAGATGTCCAGGCGCCCTTGCTTCGCCAGAATACCCGCCAACGCCTGCGTAATACTTTTGGCCATGGACCACGAATACTGCAGGTAAAAAGCGTTGGCACCCGCAGCGTATCGCTCGAACACCAGTTGGCCATTCTGTACAACGAGCAGTGCGTAGGTGACACCCTGGGATTCGTTCAGCGCAAAGAGCTCGTCAGCGAGGGGGGCCAGATCTGCAGCGGGACTCGCGCGCTCCCAGCTCTGCGTCGGCCAGGCTATGTTTGCTGGCTGCGCAGGAAGTTCAGGTAGGTTTTTGGCAAGGGATTCGGCTCTCAACATGAACTCACCATCGGGTTCGGTGGAAAGCGCTATTTAATCCTATCTAGTTCCTCTGTTGGAACTGCAGCATCCGATCCAATGGCATTTTCGCTCGCTCACCTATCGCCGGATCGACGTGAATTTCATTAGCCGCGCGATAAGCCTCGTCACTCAGGAGCTTATCCAACGCCACCAGTTCGTTCATCGCCATCCAGGGACAGTGGGCACAACTGCGACAGGTTGCACCATCTCCGGCCGTGGGTGCTTCGATGAACCGTTTGTCGGGGTTCAGGCTCTTCAGCTTATGAAAAATGCCCCGATCAGTGGCCACAATAAAGGTGTCCTGAGGCAAGGTTTGAGCAGCCTTGATAATGGCACTTGTACTGCCAACAGCATCTGCCATCTCTATGACGGACGCAGGTGATTCCGGGTGTACCAGCACGGCAGCATCCGGATAAACCTTCTTCATATCCACCAGCGCCTTGGCTTTGAACTCTTCGTGGACCACACACGCCCCACTCCAGAGCAACATATCAGCGCCGGTTTCATTTTGAATGTACTGACCAAGATGTTTGTCCGGCGCCCAGAGAATCTTCTCACCACGATCTTTGAGATGGTTGACAATATCCAGTGCACAGCTGCTGGTGACCACCCAATCGGAAAGCGCCTTCACCTTTGCAGACGTGTTGGCATACACCACCACGGTGCGATCCGGGTGCGCTTGTGAAAAGGCTTCAAATTCGTCCGGTGGACAACCGAGGTCCAGCGAACACTCAGCTGCCAGCGTGGGCATAAACACGCGCTTCTCTGGTGAGAGGATTTTTGCTGTTTCCCCCATGAAGCGCACACCCGAGACAACCAGCGTCTCCGCGTCAGCATCTCTTCCGAAACGTGCCATCTCCAGCGAATCAGAAACAAATCCCCCGGTCTGTTCGGCGAGATCCTGAATATCAGCGTCAACATAGTAGTGCGCCACGAGCGTGGCATCTAAAGCGGCCAAGTTTTCGCGGATTCTTGCCAACAGAGTTTCCCGCTCAACTTCCGGCAGCCGACACTCTTCCACCAAAGGTACCTGCTCTGGTTTTAACGTGTAGTCGACCGCAATCTCACTCATGGTACATACCTATTTGGGGGCGGCCATAGTAATGTACAAGGCCATTCGGTGAAATACCTGCCGATTTGCTCATATTCCGGATTGTTGGCTCGAAGTTACCATGCAGGCGCTATTTCTGATCTCGCCCACTCAGATCGCAAATGACAACCACGAGGTGATTCCACGCGGTTTCAAAGCAGCGGGATGGGAAGTGGTCATCGCCGCGCACGATTCACTTGCGATGGTCGACGGGCACCTCGTCAGTGATGGTAACCCGGTACAAGATTTCGATCTGGTCTGGCCCGTGGGTCTGGGACCACATCGCTCCTATCTAGATCGGGTGCAGCTTCTGGCCGGTATCGAGCGACGCAAAATCACCGCACCCAGCATCAATCAGATGCACCTGCACAGTAAAACCGCCTGGCTCAAATTCGCACCGCCGTCTTGTGTCGGCGCATCCGCAGATAGCTTGCTAGGCTGGGCTGAACAACATGACGCCCCCTGGGTATTGAAGCCCACCGCCGGTAGCTTCGGTCGCGGTGTAGAGCTGATCGAGGACCGGGGTGCCCTCGAAAACCGGCTGATCCGAAGGGCAACCGAAGACTCAGGGTACTGGCTGTTGCAGCGATTTGTACCGGAAATAGCACAGGGCGAAATACGCGCGCTTATCGCCTGCGGAGAGATTCTTGGGGTTTATCGGCGCACTCCGGAGACAGGCTTTAAAGCCAACCTGACGCAGACAGGCATCCCAGCCAGAACAGAACTCACACCTGCCGAACGCGAGCAGCTTGTTCCGGTATTGGAAATTCTAGACGCAAACGAGATCAAATTTGCTGCGATTGATCTCTGTGGCGGATACGTGCTGGAGGTAAATGTTGCGAACCCCGGCGGCTTGAGCACCATGACCGATTTGTACGAGCAGGATTTAACCCGGTGTCTGGTCGAACTTTTCAGTGAACGTCTGGCGGATCCTGCGCAAAAATCAACGCTTTGATTTCATCCATGCGATCGTGACGAAGATCGATTTCCTGCACATGCCAACGTGTGATCTGATCTCGAGCCGGATGATCGGTCGCGCGATAGTAGGCCAAAGATTCACTGAGCTGTTCCACCTGTCGTCCCAGCAGATCCAACACATCGGCCAGGGAGGCGTTGATTGCACCTTCCAGATCATCCTCTGTGACTGAGACTTCAGGAAGAGGCACTTCCGGCAGCGACACATCCGCGAGCTGTTCCAGCTCTGCTTGCCGCGACGGATTGTTGTCTGCGTTACCCATACCCTTGAGTATAGTGTGTCTATCGCGGGGAAGTACGGAAATGAAGCTTATCGCTGCAGCGATGGTATGATGCGCCGCTCATTTTAAACAACAGATATAACCCACCACGATAAGAGGAGTGAATTTATGGGGATGCTTGACGGAAAAGTTGCCCTGGTTACGGGCGCTGGCGGAGGCTTAGGTCGTGCACACGCGCTTTTACTTGCGCAAGAAGGTGCGGCAGTAGTGGTTAACGATCTCGGTGGATCCCGCGATGGCACCGGCGCTGGGTCTTCCATGGCCGATGGCGTCGTCGAAGAGATCAAAGCGGCGGGTGGCCAAGCGGTCGCAAACTATGGTTCCGTCACCAGCCGTGAAGACGCAGAAGCGATGGTTCAGGCTGCGGTAGACGCGTTCGGCAAAATAGACATTCTCATCGCAAACGCAGGCATCTTGCGCGACAAGTCTTTCAAGAACATGGAAGACAGCATGTGGGATGCGGTGATTGAGGTGCACCTGAAAGGTACCTACCTCACCACCAAGGTTGCCTATGACAAGATGATCGAGCAAGGCAACGGTGGCCGCATAGTTGTGACCAGCTCCACCTCCGGCCTCTTTGGCAACTTCGGTCAGACAAACTATGGCGCCGCCAAAGCGGGTATCGCTGGCTTCATGCGCTGTCTGTGGCTTGAGGGGATGAAGTACGGTATTACAGTTAACGTGCTGGCGCCCACCGCCACGTCCCGTATGACCACCGACATCCTGCCCGAAGATATGCAGGACAACTTCCCACCGGAAGCGGTCTCACCACCCATCGTGTGGCTTTGCACGGACGAAGCCAAAGATGTTACTGGCCGTCAGTTCCTGGTCGGTGGCAACAGCGTGTCGCTCTTAAGTTGGCAGGTGACCCCCATTGCCAAGCGCAGCCTTGAAGAAGGTCTGTGGGGTGTCAGTGAAATCGGTGAGATCATTCTCGAAGGCAAGGACAACTGGCCGCCTATCAACCCGATGCGGGGCTGATTCCAGCGACTTAAGTTCGATTCCGTGCGGCGTGTGGGCAATCCCCACGCCGCATTTTATTTCGCAGTTTCCTCTTACCTTAACTTCCATGGCGGCACCGCGTCCCACTGGAACGGCTCAATCCCGTGATCGTTGAGTAACCAGACACTGGCATCCGCTTTGCCATCATCCAGCTCAAGAAAACCGATCGTCCCATACTGGGTATCGTAGTTGTGTGGATAGGTGGGCGAACCGGGATTTACACAAAAGATGCCATCCACCCATTCGATGGCTTCCCGATGGGTGTCGCCTGAAACAATCACATCGGGTTTGCGCTCCGGGAAAAATCGATCCACCCATTTCTGCATGGTGAAGTTCGGTGGCCGCTCGGGTACGGGTACATAGTGGGTTAAGCCAACCCACAACCCTTCTATCTCCTTAAGCCACGCGTACTTCACCCGCGGATCTTCAGGTTGCGTCGGACGCCCGCCGCTGCCGTCTTCCCCGTTGCCGCGCGCTGCCCAGACGGGTGCGACTTTTTCCAGTTCATCAAGAACAAAGAGTTCGTGGATATCCCCGGCGTGGAAAATCATATCCACGCCCTCAAAGGCGTCATACACCTGCGGCCAGAGCGATGCCCGCGCTTCAGGAATATGCGTATCCGATATCAATCCAATCTTAGTAGCCAATGTGTTCCTTAAACGCGCAGGTTTTTAGTGGGAGTCCGAGATCCTGAGTGCCTGGCCCAGCTTGGACGTACCATGCATCGGCGCAAACTGCTCATCGTGCCAGACCCGTTCACCGGCCACATAGACATCCTTTACGATCCCTTCCGAACGGTTCACCAATTGCTCACAGCCAAATAGCTCTCGATTGATGAGGGTGACAGACGCTTCCCCGTCATACGTTGCAAGCGCACCAGGATCGAGCACGGTAAAGTCAGCTCGCGCGCCAACCTGCACGCGGCCGACGTCGGGCAGACGAAAAAAGTCCGCGGGCTCAGCTGTGAGCCGGTGCACCATATGACTGAAAGACGCTTCGCCATCTTCCAACGCAAGTTTCAAGGCGCGTAAATTGCCGTCGAAATAGGCCATGTTGGTAACATGGGCGCCGCTGTCATTAAAACCGGGCAGCAGCTTCGGATGAAACAACAGTTCTTTCACCACCTTGGGGTCACGGTTTGCATTGACGTAGTGCCAGTACAAATCCCTGTCGTAATGTTTCAGCAGCATCACAAAGAATTCGCCGTCATCGCGCACATTTTTACCCAGGGCTTCGAACACAGACTGTTCTTCAGCGTCATCCACCACATCCGGATTCACAACCCATGCTTTGTAGCGGGCGTAGGCAAACGCCATACTCTGGCCAACCCAGTCTTTCACCGGCACGCGGAACAACATCATGTCGTTCAAGTCGCGAGTGAGAAAGGCGCGTTCCAACTTCAACTTGCGCCGCAAATGGTCAATGTTGAAACCCTCTTTGCCATGCGCCCACATCTCGCGGAAGTCGTCCACCCAATCAGGATCGGACAGGATCGCTCGTCGTGCCTCCACATCGTCCAGCTCGGTTTCTATCAGCTGACGCAGGAGCGGATTGGCTTCCGCCAGAGGACTGACCACACCTTCGGAGTAAATTCGAAACGGGGCTGCCAGACACTGCATACGGAAATTGCCATCCAACAGTTTGCTGTTCAGCAGATTGGCAAAGAGCAACGCCTGACTTTTGGTTTGTCTATTGTTCACCGAATCGAGTGCCGCCAGCGCCGTTATGCGTAGCGGCTTGCCGTGGATGCGGCCACTGGAGAGCATGAACAATTTTACGGTGAGCGCGCCGTCGTCCGTGGCCGGTGTCATCTGCCACACGCGGTCGTACTTCCGCACAACATTCGTCAGACGCTTGTATTCATCATAGGTCGCGTACTGAGTGGGTATGCGCTTTTTGACATTCGGTTGGTTCGCCAGAAAGTGCAGCGGCAGGCCATCTGTTGAAAGACCAAGGTAGCCGTCCTGCAGGGCCTCTTCGAGGATGCCCTCCATCTTCTGCAGCTCTGCTTCCGTCGGGTCACGCGTGATGCTGTCTTCCAGGCCCATCACCTCAATTCTGAGCATGGAGTGCGGCATAAACGGCGCGACGTTCACCGACAGCGGCAATTCGTCCAGGTGGCTGAGATAGTCCCGCGGGTTATCCCACGTCGCTTTGTCGGCAGCACGGGTTAACACCGGCTTGGGGATATTTTCCACTCGCGCAAAACAATCCACGATCGGATCCTGATTGCGTTGACGCTGTGCGCCAAAGGCGAGGCCGATCGAACAATTGCCCACCACCACACTTGTGGTGCCATGGCGCAGGACTTCAGGGAGCCCTGGATCGAGCTCCGCTTCCAGATCTTCGTGTGTGTGGATGTCGAGTAATCCAGGCGTTAACCAACGCCCACCGGCGTCGTGACACATCGGCGCTGCATCGGTCGGCAGCGCATCGCCAATGGCCGCAACCCGGCCATCACGCACCGCTATGTCCACGGTTTGGGCGTCACCACCGCTGCCATCAAATACCTTTGCGTTGGAAATGATCGCGTCCCAACTCACGCCAACCTCCCGCTGCGCCTTGCGAAAAAAGCAATATCGTAGGTTACACTATCCGGCTGGGAGATTCTTAAGGAGGCGAGAGGTGAATACACACCATAGTGACGTTGTTATCGTCGGCGCTGGCTTCGCTGGAATGTACGCAATCTACCGATTCCGGCAGTTGGGTTTGTCGCTGCAAGTCTTTGAGCAAGGCACCGACGTCGGTGGCACCTGGTACTGGAACCGTTATCCCGGCGCACGCTGCGATGTGCCCAGCCTTGAATATTCATTCGGTTTTTCACCCGAGCTTGAACAGGAATGGTCCTGGCCAGAAGTATTTTCCGCACAGGATGAGATTCTGAAGTACGCCAACCACATTGCGGACAAATTTGATCTCCGCAGAGACGTGCAATTCAACACCCGAATAGAATCCGTCAGGTTTGATGAAGACCGAACCTATTGGTGTCTCACCGACAGTGAGGGCAAAAACTACACCGGCACCTACTGCGTTATGGCCACCGGCTGCCTGTCCGTCCCCAACAAACCAGAATTTAAAGGCGCCGACAGTTTTGCAGGCACCACCCTGCACACAGGTTTGTGGCCAAAGGAAGCAGTGGATCTTACCGGGAAGCGTGTCGGCATCATCGGTACGGGATCATCAGGTGTGCAGGCCATCCCTGAGCTGGCAAAGATGTCAGGAGAGCTCACCGTCTTTCAACGCACACCGGTTTATACGGTTCCAGCCAACCGTAAGCCTATGCGCGACGCGGTTGAACAGGAATTTAAAGACAACTACCGCCAGATCCGCGAGTTGCAGCAAAACAACCAGGGAGGCGTTTCCAACTTTCGACCCACACGCAGTGTCGCAACTCCCGCACCTGGAGTGGGCAACGTCCGTCAGTTTCGCGACCGTGACATCAAGAACTTATCTCCAGAGGAGCGTCGTACGCGACTCGAAGAGCGCGGTTTGGGGGAGATTCTGAATTTTCGCGATGTGTATACCGACAGCGAGGCAAACGAAATCGCCAATGATCTGTATCGCGATTTTGTCCGCGAGATGGTGGACGATCCTGAAGTTGCTGAGAAGCTGCTGCCACGAGACTACGGGCTTGGCTGCAAACGCCAGGTGCTCGATCGGGATTATTACGCCACGTTTAACCGCGCTAACGTCACGTTGGTGGATGTGAAAGCGGACCCGATCATCGAAGTGACGCCAGACGGGATAAAGACCGAACAAGGCCACTTCCCGCTGGATGTGCTCATCTACGCCACCGGTTTTGATGCGATGACCGGCGCGCTTTTGAAGGCCAACATCCAGGGCCGAGGCAAACGTAAACTCATGGAAAAGTGGGCCTACGGACCACTGGCCTATCTGGGTCTTCAGATGGAAGGTTTCCCGAATCTTTTTACTGTGACAGGCCCAGGCAGCCCTTCGGTGCTGTGCAATATGCTGGTCGCTATCGAACAGCACGTGAACTGGATTGCAGACTGTATAGCGCATCTGCGTGCGGAAGGCTTGGCGACCATCGAACCCACAGCTGCCGCAGAAGTGGACTGGGTGGCGCACGTGAACTCTGTCGCTGAGGGTACCGCTTACACGGCACCCTCGTGCAACTCGTGGTACCTGGGTGCCAACATTCCGGATAAACCGAGAATATTTATGCCCTACGTCGGTGGTTACCCGCAGTATCGGGCACGTTGCGAAGAAATAGTGGCCAACAACTACGAAGGATTTCAATTCACATGACCCGCACACGACTGGAAGTGCTCGCCGAGCTGACCGCCCCCGGGCAGCCCTATGAGCTTGCCGAGACCCAAGTTTTTGGCAGAACCGTGCGCACATTCGTCAACGCGCCTGACTCATTAAGAGCGTTGTTCGAAGACGCCATCAGCGATGCTGAATTTTTTATCTACGAGGATGAGCGCTACACGTTTCGTGACATGTATGGTTTGTCAGCCCGTCTTGCACAAGTGCTGGTCAACAAGTACGGCATTGAGCACGGCGACCGGATCGCCATCAGCATGCGGAACTACCCCGAATGGGTAGCGGGCTTTATGGCTGCCACATCCATCGGCGCTATTGCGGTCGCGATGAACGCATGGTGGGAAGCGGACGAGATCGCCGAGGGCCTGGCCGATTGTGGGGCCAAGGTAATTCTCGCTGACGCCGAGCGACTTGCTCGATTGGAGACGCTCGAGAACCTGTCGACCGCAGTGATTGCGGTAAGGGCAGAAAGCCATCTCGGTCATGGGTTTAACGATCTGGTCAACGCATTGCCCCTGGACACGCCCATGCCAACTGCCACGGTCGAACCGGACGACTCTGCCACCATTTTTTACACTTCAGGCTCAACCGGCTTTCCCAAAGGGGCGGTGGCAACCCATCGCAACATCCTGAGCGCACTCCTCTCATGGGAACTCGATCAGGCTTCTGCACTTGTGATCGCAGGTACCGAACCGCCCGAGCTTCCGCACCAGGTGGCCACCCTCCTCGGTGTGCCGCTTTTTCACGCAACCGGTTCACACGCTGTTTATCTCGCTTCGTACCGATCTCAGCGCAAAATTGTGGCGATGTACAAGTGGGATGCCGACGAAGGCGCGCGGCTCATCGAAGCAGAAAAGATTGCTTCATTTATCGCACCTGCTGCAATGACAGGGGATCTTGTGGAAGCCGCCCGCCGCAACTCCGCAGATCTTTCCACGCTGCTCTCTGTGGGCGGCGGTGGCGCTCCACGAGCACCGGAGCAGGTCAAGGATATCGACGAAGCGTTTGAGGGCGCACTGCCGGGTACGGGTTGGGGCATGACAGAAACCAACGCCATCGGTACCGGTATCGGTGGCCAGGATTACCTGGACAGACCTGCCAGTTCCGGCCGTGTATCAGCGGTGCTGGACATCCGTATCGTGGACGAGGACGGCAATGAGCTACCAGCCGGAGAACGCGGCGAACTGCAGATCTGCGGCACCTCTATCATCCAGGGCTATTGGCAACGACCAGAGGCTAACGCAGAAACGTTTGTCGATGGGTGGTTGAAAACGGGCGATGTCGCCTACCTGGACGACGACGGCTTTCTGTTTATCGTCGATCGGATCAAGGATCTCATCATTCGCGGCGGTGAGAACATCGGCTGTGGTGAAGTTGAGGCGGCTCTGCTCGAACACCCCGCTATTCTCGAAGCTTCAGTTTACGCGGTGCCTGATGATCGTCTCGGGGAAGAAGTAGCAACAACTATCTATGCCAGCGAAGCGCTGACCGAAGAGAGCTTGCGCGAGTTTTTACTACCGCGGTTGGCCAAGTTCAAGATTCCGCGTTACTTCAGCTTTGTGGATGAAAACCTGCCACGCATTGCTTCCGGCAAAATATTTAAACGCAAGCTTCGCGACGACACGGTGGCTGCTTTCACGCAGACGTAAGGCAAGCGCTCTAGCCACATGGCTGTGGCTCAGCCCGTGACGTTCCCTGTGTTTTTTGGATAATCGCTGTAGGGCGGACCAGTATCGCGTTAATGAAAACAGTTGCATACATAGCAGGAAACATACTTCGTCTTTCGATCTGCGTGACGATGGGGTTGTCGGCGGTGGCTGCCGATGCAAAATCCAGGGCGACATGGGGCGACTTTAACGAGCTTCTGTATGCGTTGGTGACGATGTCCGTTAATCACCCGGATCCCAAATCTCCCATCGAGGAGATTATTAAAGAAAAGTCGGACCTGGTGTCACTGCGCTTTCTGAAAGCGCACCGAATTACTCACCCGGACTTTGGCATGCCTGTTGAGGTCATCTATCTTCGCAGCGGAGACAAAGAGAGGCTCACGGCAGATACGCATGCCCTTGTCAGTTTAATTAGAGCGGATCTACCGCCCTACGTGGGTGCGGTATTGATTGTTGACCGCAAAGAGATTGGCTTCACCGGCGGAGAAACTACAAGGCCCAAGTGGAGTCTTGTGTATTGGAGACACCCGGACGGTTCTTTCGAAGGCGCCACAACAAAGCCCAGAAAATATATTCGTCAACGGATCAAAAATGCACCCAGCGAATATATTGAGGCGTATTGGACACTGATTGAGGGGTTAAGGCTGGTTGCGGACGGTCGATCCGAACGCGCTACAAAAAAATTGTGGTGGGTTTGGGAAACACTGAAACACGCACGTCAGGATACTTCGGGGCTCGCATTTCAGGCGTTGATAGTTCTTGCGCGTGAAACCAGTGAACGTCACCGGGCTAAGGAGCGAGGCCGATATCTACAGTTGCTTGCGCGAGAGCTCAAGAAGCGCGGCGCCGATGAAAGGTTGGGAAAGATCTTCCGATTTGTCCCCGCACTCTATCCTGAAGCCAGTTACAACGATCCCGTTGCAGGGGAGGTCAAGCTGCGTGTGACCGCAAATCGCTACGGCCAGGTGACCAAAGTTGAGGTACTGGTAGAAAATCCACGAGGTCGCGGCTTTGGCGAATCCGCACGACAGGCTGCTAAGGATTGGGTACTGATTCCAAAACTGAGCGACTCGGGAGAGGTTTTGGAGCGTTTCACGATAGAAGAGGAGATCGTCTTCAAGGCACCGAGCCCGGATCAGATAAGAACGCTGGAGCTTATGCGTAAATTTATGCGGTAGCCCAACTTTATGTAGGGGGCAACACTCGGGCGGAAATCCCACTTTAGTAGGATTTTCGCGCCCAACAAATGCGTACCCCTGCACATTTGCAAACACGCTACACCTTTTGATCGATGATCTGGAACGCAGCCAATCCCTAGGGTTGGCGCGCTGCCATGTCGGCAGCCCATGACACATTTTTTAAGGAGTAGATGATGTCAAAACTAAGAACAGGCATCGCGCTGTCCGCAGCGCTGGGTGCAACTTCAAGCTTTGCGCTGCCGGATGGCGCTATTGATCTCGGTGGTTCCAGCTACATTGCAGCAGGCGGCCACTACGTCGCGTACATCGTGCCGGAAAGCGCAGCCGGACAGGATCTGGACGGCGATGGCATGACCAACGACTCGGTTCTGCACTACAAACACGTGGACGCGGCTCAGCCGGTCAATACAGGCATAGCGGTTTACGGCTTTCACGTCGAAACAGACGGTGTGAGCATCGTCTTTCTGCAGCACGAGGCTTACGTCGGCGAAGATCTCAACGGCAACGGTTCGCGCCGCGATGTGGTGTTGAGCTACTACGACATAGCGAACAATCAGGTGCACTACCTGCCGATCGTGCCGCACTTGAACACGGGATCGCTGGGCAAGCTCCCCAGCTACGACGTGCACGGCCCCATGATCACGTTTACGCAGAAAGAGTATCGCATTGGTCACGACGTTAACGGCGACGGTGATACCAACGACTATGCTATTCGTTATTACGATTTTGCGACCCAGAGTGTGCACGATACTGGCCTTGCGGCCCCATACGCGGTGACCTCACACCAGCGCATCGCCACCACGGTTTCAGAAGCTGCCATGCAACGTGACATGAACGCCGATGGTGACCAGGAAGATGCGGTTGTGGTGTTTTATGATCCCGCCACAGGGGTCACGCTACCCGTCCACACCTACCCGGATCACAACATCATCAATCCCGCTTCCTACCCGGCACTTGATGGCTGGCGTGTCGCTTATCGGGTGAATGAGCGCAACGAAGATATGGATCTGGATGGAGATGGGCGTGTGAGCACTCAACACCTCATTTTTCTCAAAGATCTCTATATGGACCGCACGGAAAATCTCGGCCTGACCGGCAGCATGCGCCTGTTTCTGAAAGGTGACTGGCTTGCTTACGAGACCAGCGAATGGGCGATCGATGAGGACCTGAACGGTGACGGCGATACCCGTTGGGATTGGCTGGTGGGCGCGCACAACTACCTCACAGGCGAAACCCGACACACGGCTCGCAACGGGCAACACGTGTTGGGCGATCGGGCGCTGGTGCAACGCGCTGCAGAGTACCACTTTGATACAGACATCAACGGCGACGGCGACACAAGCGATGGCCTGGCTTACTACTTTGCTATCGAGCAATCCCCGGCCAGCATGCCACCACCGATCAACCAACCTGTCCCGCAGCCCGAGACGGCACCTGACCCAATGGCCTTCGTACAGGGCATTCAGAGCGGCTTGCAGTCACTGGCTGAAAACGGTGTGCCTGTACAAAACGCCCAGGACCTTCTGGGTCAGCTCTTTCAGGTTGCCGGTAATCCGGAGCTGTCTGATAGTGAACGCGGTGCGTTGGCGCTACCCATTTTGGAAGCGATGATCGCGGATGTTGAAGGCATTGCCGACATCGAAGGTGTCGCAGATATAGATGGTATCGCTGACATCGAAGGTGCAGTCGCGACGGCAGGCAGCGTGCTGGACAACTTAAACCAGCTGGCAGGGTTTGTCGCGACGACCCTGTAAAACGCGTATGCGCAGCGTATGAAAGAGGCGCCGTTATGGCGCCTCATTACTTATCGACAGGCATGCTTTGAGCGCTGGCTAGAGTTCTACCAGCGTTTTGCCAAAGTTTGCACCGGCAAACAGCTCACAGAACGCTTTGCCAACATTCTCTATGCCTTGCAGCCGGTGTTCGTGCACAACCAGTTTGCCTTCTGCGATCCAGCCCGCCATGGCCTTTCTGGCCTCGTCGTAACGCGGCAGATTCAGGTGCGTCATAAACCCCCGCATCACTGCACGCTTAGTGGTGATTTGAAAGAGGTTTGACGGACCCGGCACCGGATTCTGGCTGTTGTACGTTGAGACGGATCCGCACAGGAGAATGCGCGCTTCTTCGTTGATGTGGTCCAGCACGTTCTCAAGGAGCGGACCCCCGACGTTATCAAAATAAACATCGATCCCGCCTGGACAAGCCTCAGTAAAAGCGGCCGCGAGATCTGAGCTGGTTCGGTCTATGGCTGCGTCATAACCCAACTCATCTATCAGACGCTGACACTTTTCCTGCCCGCTGCTGATCCCGACGGTGCGCGCACCGTACATCTTCGCAATCTGACCTGCGATGCTGCCTACCGCGCCCGCCGCGGCACTGACAAGCACCGTGTCTCCTGGCGAGATCTCGCCATAGTCGATGAGACCAAAGTAAGCCGAGAGGCCCGTATCGCCGAGCACGCCCAGATAATAGTTCAAGGGATATTCAACGTTTGGTATGGGCGAGATGAAGTCACCCGCATCGGTGACCGTGTACTCCTCCCAGGCAAAGCGAGCCATCAGCACATCCCCCGCTTTGAAATCAGCGTGCTTGCTCTCCAACACTTCGCTCATGGTGAGGCCCATCACTGGCTCACCGAGCGGCATGGCAGGCAACACATTGTCGCCACTGCCTTCGTCCATCCAGTTGCGAAAACCGGCGTCCAATGACACAAACGTATTTTTGCAGAGTATCTGGCCTTCCCCCACCGGCGCGATCTCACGCTCTTCAACCCTGAAATCCGTCTCACGCGGCGCACCCTCCGGCCGCGCTGCCAGAACTACACATTTACCAGTTGCCATCATTTCTCCCTTATTCGCGGTCATCAATAGTCGACCAGTCAGCGATTGGATGCGGACTCTCTGATTATAACGAGTTATACCGGCCGCTCCCCGCGCTTACGAAAAGTAATAACACCGCATCTTCACGTCACACTTTAGTATGAAGTCGACCCCCCAATTCTTGTGGTAGCCTTCCGTCATGCAGATCTTGGTAGTGGACGACCATCCCGTATTCCTCTCAGGTGTAGAATATCTCCTGAGTTCACGTCGACCGGAATATCGGGTAGACGCAATCAACGACCCCCGTGAAGTCGCCAGCCGGTTACGCTGGTCCAGGTACGATCTGTTACTTCTGGATATGAATCTCCCGCACATGGCAGGCCTGGAGGTATTGAGCCAGCTCAAAACCTCCGCTCCTGATATCAACGTTCTACTCATGTCTGCTGAAACAAACGTGGGGAAGGTAAAACGCGGCCTGGAAGCCGGTGCATGCGGTTTTTTGCCTAAGTCCGCAGACCATCACACCATGCTGACCGCCATCGACTCTTGTTCACGCGGCCATACTTTCCTGCCAGATGAATTGACCAAAATGCTGAGCACCACAACCGCGCATACCAACGGTAACGTCACCCCACGACAGGTGTCCGTGCTGGAACTGGTGGCGAAGGGTCTTTCCAACAAAGAAATCGCGAGCGAGCTGAATCTCACCGAATACACGGTTAAATCTCACATGCGTTCGATCTTCAATGCGCTGGACTGTAAAAATCGGACGGCTTGTGTGCGTGAAGCACAGGAGCGGGGAATCTTAAGCGCGTAAGCCCTCTTTCAGACGATGCCGGGACAAGAGCGCTTTCAGTTCAGCCGACGCCACGGGTTTATGCAGGTACGCCACACCACTTGAGGTCAGTTCGCTCAGCGTTTCCACATGGGTATCTCCTGTGAGCACGACACCGGCCAACGCTCGTTTGGATGCTACCAATTCTTCAACCACCCGACGGCCGTTCACCCCACCTGGCAGGCGGTAATCTGAGATAACAAAATCTGCTGCGGTCGCTTCGGCCAGCGCTTGTGCACCTGTCTCATAACTCTGGACCTCACTCCCCCACTCATCCAGCTGCAGAATGAGCGCATCCAGAACTTCGTGATTGTCCTCCACCACAATCACCTGCATACCCACAAGATCCGAACTGTAACCAGATGCTGGTATTGGCGTTGCCGTTGATTCAATCGGTGCTGGTGCAGCGCTTCTTCTGCCCAGATGCAACGTGAAGGTGGAGCCGGCACCCTCCTCAGATCTGACGGTAATCTCATGCGCGAGCAGATCACACAGCCGCCGCACAATGGACAATCCCAGTCCCAGACCCTTACGTTGATCGCGTTGCTCGTTGTCGAGCTGAAAATATTCATCAAAGATGCGGTTGAAATCCGCTTCACGAATACCGATCCCCGTATCCACCACCGACAGGCGGATGCGACCATCAACCTCCTGGACCTGCACCCGCACGCCGCCCGCGTGGGTGTAGCGGAGTGCATTGGACACCAGGTTATCCACTATCCGACGCAGCAGCGCCGGGTCGCTGCGCACCCAGAGCGGCCCATCTCCCGCTTCAAGGACAAGTGAGATGTGCTTCGCTGCAGCAACGCTGGCGTTACTGACAACCGCCTGCCGGCAGAGGTCAATCAAATCCACGGGAATCCGATCTGCTTCGACGGCGCCCGCATCCAAGCGTGAAATATCCAGGACCTTCGCGTAAAGATCCTCCAGCGTATCCAGTGTCCCTGCCGCACGCTCCACCACATCTGTATTCCCAGGGTCTTCTTTCAACATACCGATGTAGAGACCAAGCGCATGCAGCGGCTGACGCACGTCATGACTGGCCGCGGCCAGGAACTGCGACTTCGCCAGATTCGCTTGTTCAGCCACCTCCTTTTCCCGCCGCAAAGCCGTCAACAGGTCGTCGTTCTCAAACCGCGTTTCGATGACCGAGACAAACATTCCGTTCACGCGCTGGGCAAACACAACCGCTATGCCGCAGTACGCAACAGAGATCACCGAGAGGTAAACAAACTCGCCCGCAAAAAGGATCAGCGCCAGGGTTGAGCTGACCGATATTGGCAACATAAACGCGTAAAGCGAAGGCAGGAACACAGCTTGAGACACCAAGGCACCCGCTACAGTACCAACCACAAACAACCCTATATTGCTGAGCACCATCGGGTCCGGCGTGAAGTAAAACAGCGGTGGCCACGCCCACAAAAGTCCGTACAGAAAGCTGTAGATAATCGTCCGACGTCGATACTGCGCTGCGCGCGTTGGCGTGAGCTCTGTACGCCGAAATTCGAGGTATTCATAGAGCCGCCATGTCCACATCACAAAGTGCAGGCTCAGCCACACGACGAGAGGCCAGAGCGCAAACGTCTGCGCCAGCACAAATGCCAACGCGATAGACACCATGGTGGTACCCAATATGGTGAGCGGCAGATTCGCATACAGGTTACGAATCTGTTCGGTGACCACCGCTCTTTCTACCGTGGGAGACGACGCTTCTGACATTCCCCAAGCCTAACGTCTTGACGCTGCCCGCAACAGATCAAAGGAACGATATCACCCGAGAATTGTTGTGCACGCAGTTCACAGAACGTCTGCCTTCATACTTTAGAGGGATAGTGGGGTATCCAGGCCTCACCTTTACTTAAGCCAAGCAATCAAATGGAGCTTGGCTAATCATGACGACAAGGATCGTTTTCACCTTATTTTTTACTCTGGTACTCATCGGCTGTGGCGGCAGCGGCGGTAGTTCTTCAGACAACCCGCCGGTCGCTGTGGACCCCGTATCGCTCGCCTCGTACTCGGGGCCGGGTTCGAAATGGGACTTCGAACTCAACGACGACGGTACGTTTCACATCGAGCGTCGCGCTATGCCTGGAGATCCGGTCGATTTAACCGTCGACGGTGACTACGTGGAACAGGACAACGGTTTCATGTTGCTGACAGTCACCAGTGCCGAGGGTACCGACGCGCCCAGCGCAGGGGAAACCGCCTGGGCATTAGAAGTACCTGGCTTCGCTCTCTTTCTGCGTCCCACTGACGCAGCCGGGGAGTTTATCGCGATGGTCGAAGCAGGAAACTGCCCGACAGAAAACTACGTGGGCAACTGGGTTGTGGTTAAAAACCGCGTCGGCGCTGATGCAACCGAGCCGGACCAGGACTACCTCGGTGCTTTTGCATTTGATGCCACAGCCGAAGGCGCCACCCTGCCCGGCCGCTATGCCCTTGCAGGCAACTTCAACGATTTGGGTCCAGTGGATCTGGAAGGTGGTACCTGTAACGACGGCATTATGTTGGTGGACGACGCCGCGATGTACTTAACCCAAAGCGGCGCTGCCATCGTACACACCAACCTCTCCGATGAAGACGAAGCCCACATCATTTTTGCCGTACCACAGGATACGCTCGCCGCAATCAACGATCTGGATGACGACTACGTGGGTCTGGTGTTTGATCCGCTGTTTAATGGTGACAGCGTCAGTCCTGCCACGGCTGAGTGCTCAGCCGGAATCTGCAATGGCGAGATTTTCGACAGCGTAGATTCAAGTACGCCCGTCGGAACCTACGTGCTGAATCTGACTGGCACGTTAGATTTCCCGGAACCCGGATTTATCACGGGGGAGATTACCTCGGATGGTGAAACCGGTGTGATCGGCTGCGCAGTCAGCGACAACTTGGGCTCAGCGGGAAATCGCCTGATCACATGTGTAGGCCAATCCCCCGGGGACAACACTGCCAACTTCAACTTGATACTCTCCAACTGAACTGTGTTGAGCGAAAGTTGAAACCACACTCATCGCGGGGTCGTAGGCGATCCGCGATGAGTGTGGGACCCGATCAGTGGGATCAGCGGCTTGAGCTCAAGTCACGCATCAAATCCAACAAAGCTTCCAGGTCATCTTGAGGTGTATCCAACGCAACTTTGTTGCGACGTACAACCGCGCAGGCTGCACACCTGTGTACGATCTGGAACCCCTTGCGCGTTCTCACGATATCAACGGGTTGCATCAGCGCTTGACAGTCGCTTGCTCGATCACCCGGGTGGATTTCATCTAAATGCAGCGACCACAGACACCCTGGACAGTGATTGCGGTAACTGCCATTGCGCAAAGGTCCGACGTGCAGCCCACAGTGCAGGCACACAAAACCTGTATTTTCATTTTTTCTCGCCAAATCCGTCTCCAACCATGCTTAAGGGCATGAGTAGGAAACGGGTTCGGTTTGCTCTTACCTTTTCAGGTTCCCAGGCTTATTTTGAGAGGGGTCTATTCACCGCGCTTCTCTTGAAAGTGCGATTACTTTCGATTCCGACTTCATGGGAACGTTTCATCTCCCAATCCGGACCACGACCGACTTTGGTTTTGTACCGGCCACTGTAACGCGGAGCTACTCGTTGAGTTCCACGTTCCACCGATCGACGTGCATCAAAATTCACTGGCTTTGGCGTCCTCCCCGGTTAACGGATTGGGCAAGCACTGTTTGTTTGCGTTCTCTTATCTATACGTCTGTCCACTGTGTTGGATCCGGTGTATTCAACACCTTGTTTAAGGCTATGTCACGGCTGTTCCACGAAGCACTTAGAGCGGTGATCTGCGACCCGCTCTCGCTTCGATTGCGTAAGCTGCATCGAGGCAAAGGTCCTCCCGAAACCTGGGGCCGATAATCTGTACCACCTGCGGGAATCCACTCTCCGACATAACAGGCAAAGCAACTGAGGGCAAACCCAGAAGATTCACAACAACCACCGTTCGCAAATCTTTTAACCAACCCTCCAACCATTGTGAATCCAGGTCCGCACCAACAGGCCATGGCGGACGAGCGGCAATCGGTGCCAGCAACAACGGCGTTTGTTGCATCAGCCGCTCCCACGCCGCATAAATCACGCCGCGCTCCATCATCGGATCGTGGGTTACCTCCCCTTCCGCCGCCTCCCAAGGCTCGTTAAACGCCGCCCAGAATCGATCATATTCCTCTGAAATAACTCCAACAGGCGCTCTCTGCGGCTCTGGCGTCAGGCGACCGAAACGATTCATGATCTGGGTGTACACCTCGCTCGCCCTTTGCAAAGAAGGCAGTTCTATCTCTTCAACAAGGTGACCCGCATCTCTCAACATGTCCGCTGCCTGCGAGAGCGCGCGCTGTATTTCGGGATCCAATTCCAATCCCGTGACCAATCCAACTGGCCTGGGTGTTGAGTTCTTTTCCCGACGTATCGGCACTGGTACATGCCAGGGATCACCCGCGCTTGTCGAACTCATATGCGAAAGTGCTAACTCCAGGTCTGCCACAGATCGCGCCATGGGTCCGTGCACGCCCAGTAGTTGAAAGGCAAAGGGGATCGGCGTGTCGGCGGCCACAGGCACCCGTCCATGGGAAGGCTTTAGTGCGGTGATGCCACAACATTGGGCGGGCCACCGCAGAGAGCCAGCACCATCATTGCCAATACCCAGCGGCGACATGCCGCTCGCTATGGCGGCGGCTTCACCCCCACTCGATCCGCCGGGAGTCAACGTTTCGTCCAACGGATTCAGCGTGGCTCCGTAAATGCCATTGGTGGTGTGCCAGCGCATGCCGAATTCAGGCATGTTGGAGCGCGCGATTGGTATGGCACCTGCACTCTTGAGCTCTGCGATGTGCGGCGAATCAGCACCGGCAATGGCATTTTTGAGGGGCGCGATGCCAAGCGTCGTTGCCGAGCCTGCCACATCCTGATTTTCCTTAACGGTGATCGGCACTCCGCACAACGGACCAACACCGCCCTTGGCGATCAGTTTGTCCGCCTGGTCTGCCGCATCCAGCGCGGTTTCGGTCAGCATCACCGTAACCGCATTCAACTTTGGATTGACCTCTGCAATCCGGTCCAGGTGGGCTTGTACCACCTCGCGACTGGACGCCCGTTTACCATGGATCAGTTCAACAAGTTCCTTTGCACCTAACTGCCAAAGTTCCGCCATCACGCATGCTCCGCAAAAAGAGGAGGCGCACTGTATGGCGACATTCAGGAAATTTGCAGTCTTGTATTTTTTTCGCTTCTGAGTCTTTGGACCTTCAGCGGTAAGGGAGTACTAACTTCGTGGTAGAGATCGCGCTTGCTCTTAGTCGATGTCCACGACAATCATGCCTTCCGAAGGACGTCACAACACACAACAGAGTAAATTCACGTTCATCAAAGCCCGCCTACCAGCTCAGAAAGCTCTTTTGAGACATCTACTACGGCTTTCTGATCTGCACTCTGATGAGAGGTGGTTAGAAATATCGAGCGGGTTAACTCTGGCGCCCCAGGAACCAGGAACAACTCACCTGCGTTCAGATACTCATTCACCAGAGCTTTTGGCAGGTAGGCGGCCCCGCCTGAGGTCAACAAAGAACGCAACGCCGGTCCTGGAGTATCCACTCGCATTTCTTGTATCGGGGGTTCAGACATGTCCAGTTCGTGACTTATAGCAAACGAAGGTCCCCAATCTACGTAAATGTAGTGTTCTATCTCTGAGAGTGCGCCTTTGGGTCCCGAGGACACAAGCACCAGCTCGAGGTCTGCCACATGCCGTGAGGTGAGATCTTTTGCTCTCGGAGGTTCATACAACAACCCGATATTTACGGTCTGTTCTCGCACACGAGAAATAATCGTTGCGGAATTCAACTGTTCAATGTGAATCATGATTTCAAGATCTGTTCGGTAATACGCAATGATGTCGTCGAGGTACATCTCTGCCAATGAAGGCATGCACCCAATGGTTACTAATGTAGCGTCATCAGGTCCTGCTGTTTCCAGCAACGCCCTGTTCCATGCACCCAACACAGTTTCCGCGTGAGGCAGCAATCTGTGTCCTGCCGTCGTCAATTGAATATTGTTTCGCGCTCGCGTAAATACCCGCGCGCCGAGCTTTTCCTCCAATTGGGCGATGCGAGCACTCACGGCAGCTTGCGTCACAAACAAGTTGTCCGCTGCCTTCGCAAAATGCCTGGTCCGGCTCACCTCAACAAACGTTTTAAGCGTTTCTAAATCCACTTTCTGACTCTTTGTTTAATCATTGTTCTTTATCAAAACGACCAATTAATTTTGTTTTATTTGTATGCGTTTTGGCAATAAAAAGCGCTCCTTTTCCACCCCCGGAGCTAGGCATGAGAGCGGACGATGAAGAGCACGCGGACATTTTTGAAACAGAAGAAGAACTCGAGTTACTGCTTGAAGGCCCCAAAGAAGCCGCACGTAAAGTTCGTAACGCGCGTGTCAATCATATCCGACGCCATCTAGAAGACTTACAGGAGCAGCGACGCTTCCAAAAGATGTTTGAGGATCTAGATTAGCGGTGATCAGTACCCTTACGCGCCTTTCCAGCTTGTTTGCAGGACTCTCCGTCTTACTCATAGGCCACGGCTTACAACAGACCTTGATCCCACTAACCGCAAGCACCTTCGGCTGGTCGATGTCGCAGATTAGTTTGTTAGGTGCAGGGTACTTTTGTGGGTTCATTATCGGGTGCTACAGGATTCCTCTCTGGATACGGCGTGTGAGACACGCACGGGTCTTTGCCGCAACTGCTGGTCTCGCAGTGTTTGCCGTACTCTGTTTTGAGTTTACTGACGAATTGTGGGCATGGGTTGCGCTTCGTGCGCTGACAGGCTTTAGCTTTGCAGGGCTTTACCTGGTCATCGAAAGTTGGTTAAACAGCGCCACGCCCAACAACCGGCGCGGCACAATCATGTCGTTCTATAGCGTTGCATCCCTGTTAGCGCTGACCGGAGGTCAGTGGTTCGCAACCCTGGATCTCTCGACCGGCATCGTTCTCGTCGCAATGTTCTTCTCTCTAGCAATCTATCCCATAGCGCTAACGGGAGCTCATCAACCTGACATTCCTAACAGCGTCAACTTAAGCTTCAGCGAAACTTATAAAACCTCACAGGTGGCCCCCCTAAACGCGGCAGCTGCAGGGTTCGTTATGGCTCTGGCATGGAGTGTAGGTGCCGTCGTCGCCGTCGAATCACTAAATGATTCTAACGTCGGCACAGACTTCATCTCATTTGTTCTGCTTGGTGGCGTATTTAGTCTTCTGCCTATAGGCCGCTTATCAGACCACGTTGACCGCCGTTGGGTCATGTTTGTTACAAGTGCGATAGGCGCAGCGGTCGCGCTTTACGCTTGGCTCAGCTCACCAAGCTACACCAGTGTGATGGGAGCAGGATTCGTTGTCGGCGCTACAGCCATGCCGCTTTATTCACTCGCGATCGCACATGCAAATGACAACGCAAAGGACAACTTCCTTATCGTGGGTGGCACGCTACTGGTCGCAAACGGCATCGGCGCAGTCCTGGCACCGCTCCTTTTTGCGGGACTCGCGGCTTTTTTCCGTATTCAGGGTCTCTTTTTTCTGCTGATTGGCTGCGGGTTCGTGATCACCTCGCTGTGGACGGCCTGGCGCCTTGCTGTTCATCCTGTTGAAAGAAGCTACTTCGAACCTTATCAACCCATATCACGCACGACTTTTGGTGTTGTGGAATTGGATCCACGAGCGGATGATCTCGCACCCGACGTCCGCTCATGAACAACAGCGTGCAGCTTCGAGAGCGCACCTCTCACGCGACATTCGATTTAATCTCGGATGCAATTGCACAGACAGGTTGGGGCGTCTTCGATAACGCCATACCAAAAACACTCGCATCAAGATTGCGCTACGCAGCAACAGAGAGAGTTGACTACCATTCTGCAAGCGTGGGCCGTGACGAAAATCGACACGTAAACAGATTTGTACGACGTGATCTCACATCGTGGATTGTCGGTAGGGACCCAGCAGAAGTCGCCTGGCTGCATTGGTCAAACCAATTACGGCGCCATTTAAACCGAACGTTGTTCCTGGGTCTCGAGCACTTCGAATCCCACTTCGCACATTACGAACCCGGAACGTTTTATCAGCGACATTTGGATGCGTTTCAGGGTGAAGAGAGTAGAAAGTTGAGTCTGGTTCTATACCTCAACCCATCATGGTTACCCTCTCACGGCGGTGAACTTGTCATTTTTGATCACAACAACAGAAGGCTTGTCACCGTCGCCCCGGGAATGGCGACGGTAGTTGTTTTTCTTAGTGAGCACTTCCCCCACGAGATATTACCCACATATACCGATCGCTACAGCATTGCAGGATGGTTTATGCCTCGGGGGAAACTGCCCGCGCAAGAACGTCCGTCGTCCCGCTCGGACGTTTTGGCGAATTAGCGCAATGGTCTTTTTTAACCCAATCGCTAAAAAGTGCCTGCGCGTGAGCACGTGGTTAAACAGTCTTCCGTAGGGGTCTACTAAGACTGAATTCTCACACGCAGGCGAAAACAACTATCCCTCTCGGTTTTCTCCAAGCATCTTTCTCATGCGTCGTGAATCGGCGTATTCCTCAATGCTTCGTCGAGCGTGGTTCTTTCTTACACGCCTGGCGAGTTCTACTTTGTCCCTCTCGCTATCGTCGCGAGCAAAAAAACGATCAACGCACTTGCCACTAAAATTGTCTTCCCGAAACAGCAGATCGACTTCGTTATTGGTTAATTTACGTGACATACCCAAAAGACCCTCTACGTCTGATTTCAAATCAAGTTGTCGCCCGAAGAGCATTTTTTATTCGCTTTTTATCAACAAATAAATCAATATTTATATTTATTATTGATAATATTTTTTTGTTAAAAGGTTATGCAAAACACTGGCATCACCCCCTCATAGGTAGGCAATGGCTGAAGCTGAACTCGATCTTCATTTCCTGCGTAAAGTCGTCGATGACGTTGCATCTGCACATACAATCGGTCAACAGGTCGACCTGCTTGTTAGGCACATACGCGTCGCATTGTGTGCCGATGTGTGCTGCCTCTATCAAATCCAGACGAGGAAGCCACCGCTCTGCATCGCTATGGATGCCAATTCTGAATCCATTCGAACATCAGCCAAGCAATCAGTGATTGAGGGGCTCGTTACCGAGGCATCGGCTACTAAGTTGCCTCAGCAAACAACCACTCCAACGGGCTTGAACATGCTGGCAGTACCTGTGACCAACATTGGGAAAGTTGAGGGTGTTCTAGTTGTGATGCGCGATGGTGCCAAGGCTTTGACGCCAAGTGAAGAATCGTTCCTGGTGACTGTGATTGCACAGCTCAGTGGAAGTTTACGACACGTTCAAATACTAAAAGATGACATCCACCCGGCATCTGATCGTCGCATACATGGCGTAACAGGGGCACCAGGAAAAGCGATTGGCACACTACACCTTGTGCTTACCAACCAAACGCTACAATTCGTTGAGCCACCTGAAAGTCTGGGTCCACAAGCAGAGAACGCTCTGTTGGAACGCGCTATTACGCAGACTCGACAGACCATACTGGATGCTAAATCGCGTTGCAGCTCTGGATTGCCTGACGACATTGTGAGCGTGTTCGACGTTTACATCCAGATTCTGGACGAGCTTCCCGTCAAGGCACGCCCTGGGATCACAAATGGTCGCAGTGCCTTCAGTTCGGTGCGTGAGTTGATTGATCGACAGACAATCGCATTTGAGGCGATCGAGGATGACTACCTCAGAGCCCGAGGTGAAGACATTCGGCATATTGGCGATCAACTCCTCACGGCTCTAATCGGCACTAGCGAAAACACCGGACCCGCCACGCACGACGCGGTGCTCATGGGTGAATTCGTCAGTGTTGCCGACATTGGTCAGTTCGACCCATCGCAGATCGCTGGCATCGTGTGTTTCCAGGGGTCTGCTCTATCGCACACCGCAATTCTGGCGAGGGCGCTGGGGATTCCAACGGTCATTGGAACCGGCCCGGTAGACCACATCAGCCATGGAGAAACAGTGGTAGTGGATGGAGACTCCGCAAGTGTGGTTTTAAATCCTTCACGCGCGCTACTGAGCGCCTATCGTTCGGCAATCACAGACGCTCAAAGCGTTTTTAACGATTTGTTAGAACTGAAGGATTTACCTGCGATCACAACCGACGGTCAACGCATCCGGCTGCTTGCAAACACGGGTCTACAAGCCGACTTCAACCCGGGCCTCGCGCACGGTGCGGAGGGAGTCGGTTTGTTCCGCTCAGAAATCCCTTTCCTGGTGCACTCGGCATTTCCAACTGAGCAGGAGCAATACGAGATCTACAGGCAGTTATTGACAACGTACCACCCAAAACCTGTGACAATCAGGACACTCGACGTTGGCGGCGATAAACAACTTCCCTACCTGCCCATCGATGAGCTCAACCCGAGCCTAGGCTGGCGCGGCATTCGGTTTGCACTTGATAATCCTGCGGTACTGGCCACCCAACTGCGCGCTATGATCCGTGCCAACGAGGGATTGGGGAATCTCCGCATCATGCTACCGATGGTTAGTGAGGTTGCCGATGTCTTTCACACGCACCAGTTACTGCGAGATCTGCTACACGAAATAGACTCGGACGGGAATATACCCATGCCGCCTCTCGGCATTATGGTTGAAGTACCTGCCGTCATACCGTTGCTTCGCCACTTGGTGCACTACCTGCAGTTCGTATCTGTCGGTACCAACGACCTGACGCAGTACCTTTTAGCTGTAGACAGAGGCAACCAGCGAGTCGCGGCTCGATTCGAAACGCTTCATCCGGGCGTATTGCACACCCTGAAACATACTGTCACCGTCAGTAGAAGCCTCGGTTTCGAGGTTTCAATGTGTGGCGAGATGGCTTCGGACCCGATTGCAGCGACTCTGTTGATCGGCATGGGAGTGGATTCACTAAGCATGTCAGCATACAGCCTGCCCAGAATCAAAGCTCTGATCCGTGAACTATCAGCTCAAGATGCAGCAAAACTACTTGATCGAGCAATGGCTCTTAAAGACGGCCAAAGCGTCCGATACATGGTGCAAACAGAACTCATCAGGCTCGAATCGAGGTCAATATCGAAGGGGCTACTTTGACCCTGCAAATCACCTGGGAAGTGATGAGCTGCATCGTCCGCACTCGGGACTAAACACGCTTAACAGCACACCTTCAATCCGAGCGCAACTGCTTTTCCGGATAAGCGTTTCTATTTGTGACGATCAAAATCTTTTAGTTCCATCGGACGCAGCTAAACCCCATCATCCCGCGCCAAAAGACAAATCGAGAACAACGTGACAACTATGCAGAAAATTCTTTTAGTTGCGTCAATCTCCCTCTCAGTTTTTGGGTTTGCCCAGGAATATCAAGAAGGAGAAGGTGAACAACACTCCGGACAGGCTCCACAGGAGGTTATCGACTTGGCATTCGAAGCGTGTGAAACATGGGCAGTAGCGGATGATATTCCCGAGCCAGAACTCCAACAATATCTGCGATCTTGCGTTGATGATGAACTGGTCTACCATGGCTACCAGCCGCTCACTGATCAAAAGAAATCCATCTAGCGGTCGAGACACGCTCGGAACACACTTTGGATTGTTGGTACCTGGGGGAGACTTCGTCCGCAACACGCGGGTTCTGTTAGCTTAAGTTCAAATCAACTAACTTGGGGGAAGAGTCATGGCGATCAAAGTAGAGAAATCACGCGGCTTGACCAAAGAGGAAGCCCTCTTAGAAGCCACCTCAAACGGTCTCATCGCTCTGGTTCAAAACACCAACGAGGGAGAATCCGAAGCAACCCACTGGCACAAGTGGGACACCCACCTCTACCTGGTTGAGGGCGAGTTTCGCCATCTGGATCCGGACAATCCGGATCTGGTTCTCGAACCCGGAGACTTCTATATCGTTGAAAAAGAGACGCTACACGCCGGTCTTTCGACAAAACCCTGCACGCTGGTGGTGGCAGTGACTTCCGAGCTGTTGAGCGGAGTTACTATTCAGGAAGATCCCGCCCAGCTTCAGAATTAGGGGTTGTGTGTGAACTCAACACCAGGCGGCCACCCTTCAAACTGAGGCAGCTCGTCAGCAATTTCATACCAGCTCACTTTTTCGCGGACAAAAATATGTGATTGCACCGTCAGCGGGGGATCTCCATCGAGGGTGCCTGCGGGCACTGCCACTGAGTTGTCGGCGGTCTGGCCGTGCACCAGGATATGGGTCCCGCAGTCGCGGCAGAACGCGCGCACTCCGTGGGCTGATGAGCGATGTTCCGCCAACTCTCCCTCACCCAGAACAAATTGTTCGCGCCGAACAGGCACATGGGTGGAGAACGCACCCCCATGCGCCTTGCGACACATATCGCAGTAACAGTTAACCGCACTCAGGTGGGAGCGCGTGACGCGGTAGCGCACCGCGCCACACAAACACCCACCGTCGTGGTGCATCAGCTGGCGATCCAGCTGCCGTGGAAGCCATAGGGCACACGGACGGGGAGTGGCACCCGGGCACGCTCTTCCATGGATGCGGCATCCACTACAAGGAAGTCGCTGGTGTTGGTATTGGCGTCAAACACCCAGGAAAGGAGATAGCCGTCATCCTCGGCGGTGCTGCCTTCTCGAGGCACAAACAACGCTTCGCCCGAACTGCGACCTTCACTCAGTCGATGTTCTGCGGCAGTGCCCTTTTCCATATCGTGCTTTAGGATGCTTGGGAAGGCGTTGTCTTCCAAGGCAACCGTATAGCCGTAGCGATAGGATTTACTCTCAAGTGCCGGATGGGCTCGCGGAAATTCCTGCGGTCGATCATCGATGCGATCCGTCTTACAGGTTCTTGCAGCCGGATCCAGAGTCCATCGATCGAGCGTGAGTTCTGCGTTGCTGTCAAAGGGTCCGTTGAAATTACCATCAAACATGCGGTCGTAACGACACACGTCCACCACCAGTTTGCCGTCCGCTGTGTCATAGGCATTCATCGGGTGAAACACATAGGCCAGTGGGGCATCTATCCAGACGACATCCTCTGCCGTGCCGTTTTTCGGTAAAAGACCTACACGTGAACCATATTCCGGCTGCCACTGAAACGGGAATCTGTAACCTTGCTGAATCAGCCCCGGATTGGCGAGCACCGGGAAGTCGAAGACCACTACGTACTTCTCACTGACGGCTATGTCATGCACCATGCTGGGTCCGTTGGTAGGAATGGCCAGCGTTTTGGTGACCTTCCCACCCGCATCAACGACCACATAGTGAACTTTGAACGGGGGCGGTCCCGGGTTGTAGGTCATGACATGCAGTTCCCCGGTGTCCGGGTCCCGCTTCGGGTGCGCGCTGAAGGCAGTCTGCAAAGTTCCGCCGAAATCGTAGCTGCCCACACTTTCAAGCTCGTCCGTCAGCTCGGTCGGTTTCTGACCTGCTTCCACTATTGCGAGAGTTTTGCCCGCATGCCCGATCACGTGTGTGTTAGGTCCACCCTTGACGTAACGATTGCGATACCAGAGCGCCTTACCATCTTCCACCCGAATGCCGTGCACCATGCCATCGCCGATGAACCAGTGGTGTGCCTTTGGATCCACCTGACCGGACGGGTTAGGACCGTTGCGTACATACCTTCCCACCAGATCCTTTGGCAGGTCACCGATCACTTTCAAATCGGTGAGCGTTGTCTCTTCCGCAACCGGTCCAAAGTTGCCTGTCAGATAGGGGTTTGCGTTTGCGCCCCAGTCGCCCATGTTAGCTGCGTGACCGGTAGTAAGTGGCAGAAGCAGACCAGAGGCTGCGGCACCTTTCACCAGAGTACGTCGCGACAGTTTGGAATCTGAGTGCTCGGACATCTTACTCTCCCTAGGTTGTGTTGCCCCAATCGTTCCTAATGTCAGAGGTAGGGTCAAGGGTTAAACTGATGCCTTCGATTACGGGGTACACATGCAGGAACTCAACGAGGGTCGTTACTTCAGCCTCGCAACATTCAGAAAGTCTGGTACCGAGGTACCCACACCCGTCTGGTATGCAGAACTAGATGGGCGTTACTACGTATTCAGCGCTGGGGATGCAGGCAAAGTGAAGCGGCTAAGAAACGGTAACAAAGCCCGAGTGGCCCTATGTGATGCCCGCGGCGGGCTCCTGGGAGATTGGCATCAAGCCACAGCCAGACTGTTTGATGAGGTTGAGTTGGTTGAGAAAGCTCATCGCGCGCTCCGCGCCAAATACGGGTGGCAGATGATCCTGGCAGACGTCGGAGCAAAATTAACCGGCAGGTACAACAAACGTCAGTATATTGAGGTCAGCCTTACTTAAGCTTCAGCTTCAGCTGCCCAGGTAGGTTTCCGGTCGGTACGACGGACCGACGGGATAAACACCACACAGATGAAAGTGAGCGCCACAAGGACAACCCCGCTCACCGCCAATGCCGTCCCCACATCATAGTTCTCTGCAATCCAGCTGATGGGGAAGACACCGATCGGCATCAGCCCGTGACACATCATGTCTATACTCATGATTCTGCCGCGCATGTGATCTTCAACCTGCATCTGCAGCATGCCGCGATTCATGGACATGTTCCAACTGCTGACCCAACCCACAATGGCAATCAGCGCAACGGCGATCAGGTAATTATCGGTTAAACCAAACACGGATGTGACGGCACCCCAGGCGATCAGCGTGATGATCAGCCAGGCGGCTTTGTTTTTCAGTTCCCCCATGCTCGCCATCATGAAAGAACCGATGATGGCACCCGCACCCATGGCTGAAACCAGGAAGCCGAGATCGTCGGCATGTCCGCCGAGGATCTCTTCGTTAAAGGCGGGGAGCAACGTATTCAGCGGCATGGCAAAGAGAAATGGCAGGATCGAAATCACAATCAAGCCAAACACCGGTGGGTGATCAAGCACATAACGGATGCCTTCTTTCACATCCTCAAGAGCACTCGCGCGCTCCGCCTGTTTGACCCGGCCGGTGCGGGTGATGAACAGCATGGTCACCGCCGAAATGAAATACAGCGCTGCGATAACAATGTAGACCACACCCACACCAAAGTGATCGGTCTTGTCTCCCCCGGCGATGAGCGCGATCAAGAGCCCTGCAAACGCGGGCCCGATAATTCGCGCCAGGTTCCAACCGGCGGTATTCAGCCCCATCGCAGCGAACACCAGGTGCTGGTCAATCAGCTCTGGCACAAAGGCCTGACGCGCTGGCATCGATAGCGCTAACACGCTGCCATTAAAGAAACCGAACCAGATGAAATCCCAGAACGTGACGGACTCGCTGAAGATAATGATGGCCATAAAGATGGTGGCCACACAGTTAAGTGCCTGAGCCCACACAATGACCCGCCGTTTTGGCAGTCGATCCGCGAGCACCCCTCCGTATAAAGAGAACAGAACCGTGGGCACCATAAACGACATGGTTACCCAGGCGAGGTCGATGGCGGAGGATGTGAGTGTATAAACCAGCCAACCGCGCGCGATGATCTGCATGTTCATCGCAAACGACGATCCTAAGCTGCCAATCCATAGCCATAGGAAGTTGCGAACCGCTAATACCTTTCCTATGTCACGTGACGCCAAGGGGAAACCTTCGAGGGGAAACCAAGCAGTATAACACCGTTGGTCAGCGACTCGTGGAAAAGAACTGAGAATTGAATTAGAGCGCTGGTTTTTCGTGGGTGCCGTAGCGAGCCGGCTCCAAGCCGATCATCTCAACCCATCGCTCTACGGTTAGCGAAGACCGAGTTTGCAGGAAATGTTGTACGAAACATGACGACACCGCTCTACGTGTTCCAAAGAATCGAATGACCATTGTTGGCCGGTTTAAGTGCCTTCGGGGTTTCTACGCCGAGACTGCTTACTGCCGAATCACTCTTGAATTGTGAACGAGTATACATTGTCGGGCAAAGCAGCCACTCGTTCCGGTAGGAAGTGGCGCTGAGTTCGGCCACTAGGGGACATCCCAGTTTCGTCAGGCACCAGAATTTCTCCGAAATTATTCCGTGAATGGATCACCAGCCAGATGCAGCATGCAGTGGTTAGCAAACGCGGCCTTTCTGTGTCTCGATGCATTCTGAAACTCAGGATCAGAAAGCATCTCCATAAAAGCGCGACGCGTGGGAAAGTACATTATCGCCGCAATATCCCAGGCAGGTTGTTCGGGGCCAATCATGACCTGGTCCACCGGCGTACTGAACACCACTCGACCACCGCAACCCACGACAAATGGTCCGGCGGCAGAGCTATATCTAGCATATGCCTCTTCTCCAGATACGTCGGCTTCGGGAGTACCGTATTCAGGGTCACCAGGTTGGTACTGCGCTCGAGCGTTGAACTGAAAGAGGTTCAACGCCCCCACAGGAGCGTCCGCGGGCAAAGACATCAGCTTCTCAAGCTGGGACTGGGTTGGCGTGGACATAGATAGAATACCTTATAGCTCGTGTTACTGATGGATATGCGTCGAGCGTATTATAGTCAAGCAAACGCGGGTATGTCGCAATTGGGTCGCGAAGCGCCTGATTTCTTGCCATCCGTCACCGTCCGCTTTCGATTGAGCTTACAGAATCTGATTCCACTTATCGATAAGAGGAATCGATCATGTTTACTTTTCAACTTCTTGAGGACACACCTCAGCGCGAACCGTGGAACAAAGGAAAGCTTGTTGGTCAGCGCCGACCACTAAAACCCAAAGAAATCTGGGGTATTCGCATCCGCCTCCAAATGGAGGGCAATATCCGAGATTTAGCACTCCTCAACCTCGCTATAGACAGTAAGTTGCGAGGCTGTGATTTAGTTCGACTTCGTGTTGCGGACGTGACTCACTCCGGGAGAGTGATGTCCCGAGCTAACGTGATGCAACGAAAAACTGGCCAGCCTGTCCAATTTGAGATCACAGAAGAAACCCAAGAATCGATCTCCAGGTGGATAGAACATGCCGGACTCACCGCATCCGGTTATCTGTTTCCCAGTAGAATCCGAACTTCTCCGCACCTGTCAACTCGGCAGTATTCGCGGATTGCTCAAAGCTGGTTCGAGAGCATTGGACTTGATCCGTCGCTCTATGGAACTCACTCAATGCGCAGAACCAAGGCGACTTTGATCTATCGACGGACGAAGAATCTACACGCTGTTCAGCTTCTACTCGGCCACACCAAACTAGAGAGCACGGTGCGGTACCTAGGCGTCGAAGTGGATGACGCGCTAGAGTTGGCCGAACAAACTGAAATCTAGCCCTGTAAGCGGCCGTTCACCAACGGTCGCTGTCCGGCCAGAAGCGGACGGCTAATCCTCCGCGGGCTCGAACCACTCTGCGCACTCTTCCTTGCAGCGCTCCCAGCTCAGCCCGATTCGCTCGTAGCACCCCTGCAAGCACATTATTTTATCGCGCTTCGGTGAAAGGAAGTGCTCGGTCGGCGGCTCGACGAAGCGCAACCGGTCCTTGAACGGCCGCCCTGCGCACTCGATGCACTCTTCCGGGCGCAAGTCGAGCAGCCTGCGAACGGCCAAGTTGTCAACCGGCTGCCATGCCCGATGGTCCCAGCTCCATGCGAAGAAATACATACCATCCGGTTTGGCAACGAACTTCGCGAGCCATTCGCCATTGCCGTAGTTGCCCACCTGCCAGGGACCGCAAGCCGAGGGCAGCATGTGTGCACTGAGGTTCGTCACCTGACGCCGCGAGTAGAAAACGTTGTGCGCAACTGGCTCGAGCAACAGGTAGGTCCAGGAACCTGCACGCATCTCGGCGAAGACCATACCTTCAACATTCAACTTCGTGGCGGCCGGTGCATTGCTGCATGTGGACGCGCTGCGCGATCCTGACGGCCAGTCCACCAGGAAGTAGGCTACCGCCTTGCCCGGTGGCGGCACAATGAACTCGTGCGGCCTGGGCTTCGCCACCGGCTGCGAGGTACAGCCGACGAGCACGCATATAAACGCTGCTGCGAGCAGCATCCGGTAAGCAGTAGTGTACATTTCCGTACCTCTCGTGCCGGACAAGTCCGTGCGTGGATTATCGCACGCCGGGTACCACTCGTGAATGCGGAACATAGCTGGTCGATCACTTCAACTGAGTCACTACCAAGATGAACCTGTGACAACCCCGAAGTCCGCAAGTAGCCCACCCAGCGGTTCAGATGATCCATGGGGATGCCCCGAGTTCGTTGATAACCAAGCGCAGCCGGAATCGACTGCGCTCTTGAGGTTACCGTCTATTTCACGATGTTTACGCGCGCCTCGCCGGTAGCCGGTTTTTGGGAAACGTTAAATACCGCGACGTAACGGCAAGCTTATGTAGTTGCTATAGGTCGTCACGTTCTCGGGCGTGCCATCATTGTTGGTATCGTCAGTGAGGCTGATCAGCCGATCCTGGACGTCATACTCACGCCGGTTTACCTGATCGACAGTGCCGTCGGCATCTGTATCCGTGCGCGTTTCCGTCAGGAGCCCCGCGCTATCACGCACATAAAAACGACTCCAGTCACGAGTACCGTCACCATCATTGTCGCGGTGGAACTCGGTCTGCGTGCCCGACTCATCGAATATCCATTCATAGATCCGATCCAGATTACCGTCGCCGTCCAGATCATTGGTCTGGCGCATACGGTTACCCTGTTCGTTGTATTCAGTTACATCTATACGATCGACGATACCATCGCCTGTGGTTTCCCACTCCGTCGACAGCAGCAGGCCGCGGCTGTCGTAAACTCTGGTTACGGCATAGTCGAGCTGACCATCGACATCGGTATCTTGAGTTTCACGGATAACTCTGCCGACCGCATCATAGGTACGGGTATGAATCTCATCCGTCACACCATCCATATCCATGTCGCGTTCGCGACGGGTCCAGTTAAAACTCGTTTCATAGGTCAGCTGGTCACGGGTATCAAAGGCCCCGTCGCCGTCGCTATCCACCTGGTAGATTTCACGGCGATTGGTTTCAGGGTTGTACTCCCACACTTCAACCGTGCGACTGCCCGGGCGTATCCGTTCCAGATAAATGACATCACCCAACTCGCTGTACTGGATGTTTTCAGTGAAGCTCGCCTCACCGGAGGCGGCGATGTCCTGGTATTGAATGCGATCACCGAACTCGTTGTACGTCCAAACTCTGGCTGAGTCGATGCTGCCGTCCAAGCCGTCATCGCGTTCGATTCTACTCAATCGGTCACTCGCCGCGTAGATGTAGTTGTAGATCGTGTCGTTTACACCATCGCCATCGAAGTCGTAGAGATCAGTCTGATAGTTACCATCACCGTCGTAGGTGATCTCGCGACTGAAATCTACCGAGCCATCCGCCCCGCTGTCCTGCTGGTAAGTCGTCCAGACGTCATAGCTGACATCTAAACCCGCCTGGTCGTACATATGCTGCACAACTTCGCCCAACTGTCTGGCTTCGCGCGCGGGAAAGTTGGCGTTGGTTGCGGACTCGTCTCGCAACATCATGCGAAACTCACGGGTGCCCATGATCTGCCAGGCGGTCTGCGCTGACACGTCCCAGTTCACATCAGCTAAGCGCTGGCGGATGGTGCCAGGGATGACAATGCCATTTTCAGGGTTCGCGTCTTCATCCAGCGTCTGCAAGATGCTGCCTATCGTTGCCGCGCGGCGCATAGGCGTGTCGTTAGCACCCCACACCAGGTTTGATATAGCCCCTGCGCGCATAGGTACTTCTTCGACCCCAGCGATATCGAACACACTGACCTCGGCATCTGCACTTGCGCTACCCATTTCCCAACCACCAAGGCTGAAGGTCACCGTTTCGCCGCTGCGATACGCAAACTCACCCGCAGCGTTGGTCACGCCGGATTGCGTTTCGGTCACAAACTCGACACCGGCGACGGGGGAATCAATAAACACACCCGTCAGCAAATTGCTGCTGCTCCCACCGCTCCCGCCACACGCTGACAGCGCCAAAGCAGCGACAACCGCAGGTCCAAATCTCGACAATCCATATCCAGACATCTTCTATCCTCAAAGCATTCATTCATTTCAAATCGTGCTCACCCGAGCACGGCTTCAAGTTTTTCGAAGATGTCTTGGTCGGCACATCCCGCAGTTTCGGGGTGCGCAATGATTTGTGATCCGGGTCACGAGGAAATATGAGAAATCGGGAACTTACCTGTGTTTCTGCACTAAACCCAAAACCATCTTGGTCAGATTTTGTTTTATCCGTTCCCTCGGCATCTGATAAACATCAGCAAGGTCCATGATCGCCTCAGCGCGCAGGGTTGTAACGATGGTTGCGGCCAGATTGAGACTGTCGGGCTTCGTAAATCCAGCATCAAGAAATGTGTTCTGCAGACCTTCAAAGATCCGCCGCTTGCGACGCTGGCGTAGTCGCTTTGAGAGACCCGGGGCCATTTGTGCGGCCGCGAGCTTTGGATTGTCGAGAATGTAATCGACCGTGCGACTTACATAGTCGGGTATGTCGTGGATGCCCTCCGGCGTGAGATTGGGGTCGCCAACCTGGGTTTTAATCCAGGCATCCATCGCCTCAATACGCGCACGCTTGTCAGGGAAATGCTGGTAAACAGTACGCCGGGATACACCGGCAGCGCGAGCCAGTTTTTCAACGGAGATATCTTCCTCGCCATCCGCCAGGGCAGCAATCATCTGCTCTACAATTCTCTCCCGCGTGGCGAGACTTTGCGCGGCTCTGTTGGTGTTGTCGTAGGCGCGCCTTTGCAGGAGCGGCACTAGGTTTTGGCCTCGTTTTCCGCTTGTGGGAATACCACCCCATGCCGACGGCCAATCTCAAACACCTTGTGCAGATCATCGGGCAGCGATCGGACTTCCGCATCCATCTCACGAAAAACCTGCCCACCTAGCGGATCAGACACAACCGCGAGCAATCTGGCTGTGTCCGTCAGATTTTCATACGCGTGGAGGGTGCCGCCTGGAATGTGTACATAGCCACCAGGTCCGACGTCGGCTGCCTGGCCACCCGCTTCCACCCTGACCTCTCCTTCCAGCACAAAAAAAGCCTCGTCCCAGGGATGGTAGTGCGGCGGCGGTCCGCCGCCTTTATTGCCTTCCTGCAGATGAACCTCAAAAGGTTTGCCTTTCTGCTCGCCGCCGAAAACAGTGACGACCTCGCCCAGAACGTTGAGCTCGGGTGGCTGCGCATTATCGCCGTTAACCAACAGTACCTCGCGCATGGGAATTACCAATTAACTACACAGAATGTGCAATTAAATATTAGACGCACATATTGTGCAACCAATTAAACTAGTGTCCTGTCTTATTAATTCGTTGAATTATGAGACAGGACACTAGATCAGCGGAGATCCAACACCATCGTGACATCATCGATAGACTCATCATTGATCCGTATCCAATCCGCATACGTGGCCTGCTCAACAAATCCGAGCGAGCGGTACAATGCCCTGGCATTTTTGTTGTGTGCAAACACCCGAAGGTCGATCCAATCAAGTTCATCGCTCTCCGCCACAAATTCGATGGCAGCTTGCATCAACCGGCGCCCAAGGCCTTGCGCCCGAAAAGCACGCTCAATACCAATGCCAAGTTCACAGCGATGCATGACGGACTTGATGCCCCCGCCCTTCAAGTCCACATGCCCAACAACCTGACCATCGTGCCAGGCGAGCCACCAGCGATGCCACCCGGGTGTACTGAGAGAAAAGTCGAGTGCCTCAGCATTCAACCCGCGAGGTCCTTCTTCATCATCCGGCGCAAACGGCATGAAATGGATATCTCCGCGACCGCTCTCCGCACGATGCCGAGCAAAATGGGCGTCGAACAGATCAACATCCGCATGCGCCATGGGCGTGATCTCGATCATCAGTAGTCGAGCCGGAAGGTGTCCCCATCGCGAACAATGTTGCCCGCGGTAGGACCCGCAAAATGAGTACCGATGATCAACACCGGCCGGTCGGCATATTTGCCGACAAAGTCAGCGCGCGTGTTCGCCGCCTTGTCCGGATCTGTGTCGGCAATGCTGGACCAATCGGGATGTTTAACCTGACACGGGTGGTGGATCATGTCGCCGGTAATGACGGCTTCCTCACCTCTGGAGGCAATGTGTACGCTGACATGACCCGGCGTATGACCGGGGGTTGGTTCCAACCACACCTCATCTGTCACCTTGTGATCGCCATCTACCAGCACTGCCTTGCCCGCATCAAAAATAGGCTGCACCGAGTCTTCTACAACGGGGCCATATTCCTGCTCCTCTTCCCGCCAGTGGTCCCACTCCTCTTCCGCAAAGAGGTAGTCCGCGTTGTCAAAGGTGGCGACCCAGCGCCCATCAACCAGGCGCGTGTTCCAACCCACGTGATCCACATGCATGTGCGTGCACAGAACCGTATCAAACTGATCGGTGGTAAAACCGGCCGTTGCAAGCTTCTCCAGGAAATCACTCTGCATGTGATTCCAGCGTGGGTAGTTGCGTGCTTTATCGTTCCCAATACACGTATCCACCATGATGGTCTGGCCCTGGCTTTCGACGATCAGGGAGTGAATGGATAACAAGAGCTTTCCCGTCTCGTCGGTAAACGGTGACATCCAGGGAATAGCGTTCAACACTTCTGGCGTAGCCTGGGGGAGTAGATGAGGGCCTAACGACGCGGTGGTCAGTTCCACCACCTGAGTAATCTTAACGTCACCGATCTGCCAGCGATGCATATTCACCTCCCCCTTCTTAACGTTTCTTCAGCGTTGCAAAATCCCCGGCATTGGTCAAACATCGATTCAACATACAAATATCCGGGGAGAAACATGAGCGACACCGATCTGAATATCACAGTGGAAAACAAGGTGGCCGTTGTTGAAATTCAGCGAGGCCCAAACAATTTCTTCGACACCAAACTGATCAATGATCTGGCAGATGCTTTTGAATCGTTTGACGAGGGAGACGACGTTCGAGCGATTGTCCTTTGCTCCGAGGGCAAACATTTTTGCGCGGGCAACGATTTTTCCAGCAGTGAAAGAAACGAAGAACGCGCCGACCGCGAGCCGGGCGGGTTCAATCCACTGTACGCGGCAGCCGTGCGTCTCTTTGCGACAAAAACTCCTGTGGTCGCGGCAGTACAAGGCGCTGCAGTCGGCGGTGGTTTCGGCCTGGCGGTGATGCCTGATTTCCGCGTTGCATGCCCGGAGGCACGTTTCACAGCAAACTTCGTGAAACTCGGTTTCCACCCTGGGTTTGGACTGACCCACACCCTGCCCAGGCTCATTGGACACCAGGCCGCGCACACGCTGTTTCTCACGGGCAGGCGCATCGGTGGGGAAGAAGCTCACCGGATCGGTTTGGTAGACGTTCTCACGGACAGAGAAAATCTTCGTACTGAAGCCATCAAACTTGCAAGTGAGGTCGCGGAAAACGCGCCATTGGCGGTTCAGTCAGTCCGCTCGACCATGCGCTCTGATCTGGCCGACGCGGTTAAGGCACAAACAGATCACGAAAACGCCGAGCAATACCGTCTGGGGCAGACGGAAGACCATCGCGAGGGCGTACGCGCAGTGGCAGAACGACGACCAGGAAACTTCGCCGGGCGTTAGTGTCCTGAGTTAGAAGTTCGTTGGATAATGACGCGCTCAAGCAGAGGCGGGTTCGCCCGCCTGCTGGTTCCTGGCACGCTCATCTAGCGATGCCCTGATTTCAGAATAAGCCTGCTCATCCAGCTTGAACCGACTGAACAGTATCGCGCCGACGATGTAACAGACGAGCGGGAACAAACCGTATAACGTCACCATGGTCAGTTTCACTTCCATGGTTTGCTCGACGTTCGGTACAAAGCCCGAGAATTCAAGTGCAAAGCCCGTCATGAGAAGCATCAGACCGAGCGCGCTCTTGTAGACAAAGTTCCATGCTGCAAAGTAGGCGCCTTCCTTCCGCTCTCCGGTTTGGTGCTCGTCATAGTCGATCACATCACCCTGGACTGACGGGCCGATGGTACCGCCACAGCCATTCGCGAGCCCGGCAAAAAATGCCCAGACAATAATCCACACAAGGCGCGTGGTTGCATCATCAATAAACGGCAGCAGGAACATGGCACCGAACGAAAACCCGGTGAGCAGCATCCCTCCCATCCACACTCTGATTTTGCCAAACCGTCTTGAAAGCGGCAGCCACAGTGGCACGGATGCGCTGCTGGGCAACATGTAGGCGAAGATAATAAGAGGTGCCCACGCCGGTGCACCCACAACATACTGCGTGACATAGAGGGTTAACGCTGCAATGGCGGACGACCCCACGTTCTCGATAAACGTCACAATGATCAACAGTCGTGCGTGAGGGTTCTGCCAGACATCTTTAAAGGCTTTGAATGGAGAGGCATTCATGCGCCCCTGGAACTCTGGGCGCTCGCGCAGGTTGAAAAATGAGTAAACCACCAATACGCCCATCACAACCACGGCTAACAGCGCGAGATCGGTCGCCAGACCACGCACATCACCCTGCTCAATTTCAGCGTTGATCAACAACTGCAGGCTGACCAACGAAAGAATCGAACCAAAGATATATGCAGCGTGGCGGACGCCGAACAGACGTGAGCGCTCGTGGTAGTCGGTGGAGAGCTCGGCACCCAATGACATATGAGGCACGAAAAAAAGTGTCATCGCCGCGTAGAAAGCGATGATTGCAACGGTCATCCACGCCACCAGACCATCTTCACTCAGTGTCAACGGCGGCGCGAACACCATGTAAAACGCGATACCGATCGGCAATATGCTGGCCAGTATCCACGTACGGCGTCGTCCCCAGGGATGATTGGTACGATCGCTGAGATACCCGACCAACGGGTCAGAGATGGCATCCCAGATGCGGGACAGGCTGATGATCGTACCCATGATGGCTGGCGCGATCAGGAGGATATCCGTCGTAAACTTCATGACGTAGAGGTTCAACAGCAGATACATATAGCCCGCGCCCATGGCGGGTGTGCCGTATGCGACTACGGTTCGCCATCCTACCCGGTCCTCACCTTTTACATCCACGGAGGTGGACACTAGGCGTTTTTGATCGTCAGTCCGCCATCCACTGGCAAAGTTGTACCCGTCATAAAACTGCTAGCGGGCAGACAGAAATTGAGCGTCCCGTGCGCCACTTCTTCCGGCTCAGCGTAGCGCTTCAGTGCCACCCGACGTCGGGCAAACTCCTGCTTGTTTTCTTCTGGAATACCAGCGGTCATCCCTGTACGGATCGGTCCAGGGCAGATGCAGTTGACGGTGATCCCTTCCGGGCCCAGTTCCACAGCTACCGAACGAGTGAGACCAATCACGCCTGTCTTGGCAGCGGTGTACGGGCTCCCGTATTTAGTGGCCCCCAGCCCCTCCGTTGAGGCGATGTTTACGATGCGACCATTCTCCGATTGGCGCAGGTAAGGCAGCGCTGCGCGAATGGTACGGGTGTGTGCTGTGATCAGTACATCCAACGTTTTAGCCCACGCGCTCTCGTAGTCGTCACTATCAATTGGCGCTGGGATGGAGATTCCGGCGTTGTTGACCAGCATATCCAGACCACCGAAATGTAACGCCGCCTCGTCGATGGTCTGAGTGATGGCAGCAGCATCAGACAAATCGAGCGTCCAGCCTCTTACTTCGCAACCGGCTTCCTCAATTTCGCCAACCACGCGGGAAAGGCCTTCCGCATTGAGGTCCACCGCGGCCACTTTGGCACCTTCGCTGGCGAAGAGCTTAGCGGTCGCCTCGCCCATGCCGCTGGCAGCCCCGGTCACAAACGCCGTGTAGCCGGATACAGAGCGGCTTAAGTTCGTTAATGCCACGTTCAAATTCCTCACCCAATCAAGATACATCGACTGTATTGGCCCACCGTGAGGTTTGCAAACCGAGCGAGAGTTGCAATTCGTGCGGTTCGCTGTTTAGGTTGAAGCGGGAGACTTGGAGACTATTTTGACTGCGCTGACTGAACTGGGAGAACAGTTTGCCACGTACCTGTCCGCACTCTGGACAGCGTCGGTCACACTCGCGCACATAGAACAGATTCCAGGCGGCGCGTCGCGCGAAACCTACCTTCTGGAAGTGACCAGGGATGGCGAATCGCTGGGACTGGTCGCACGGCGCGACCCCCCTTCCAGCTTGATCGACACCGAACGCGCGTGGGAATACAAAACGTATGAGGCCGTGCACGCGAATGGTTGCATGCCTGTGCCGGAACCCGTGGTCCTGGAGGAGCAACCGGGCGTGCTCGCCAGACCATTTTCAATCATGCGCCGCGTCCCGGGACAAGCAGCGCCGGGCGGGCTGGACGAGCCGGAAATGCGGGAAGTACTGCCTGAGCTCGCCCACAAAAAGTGGACGCTGCTCGGCAATCTCGCCAAACAGGATATCCATGCCCTTGGTGTTGATGAGTTTATGGACATCCCCGAGCATGCCGCTGCACGGGAACTCGCTTACTGGAGCGGAGTTATTCGAGATGATGCTCTACATCCGCAACCCATTGCCGAAGCAACTATCCGTTGGTTAGAACGCAACTTACCACCACCCTCGGAGAGGCTGTGTCTTGTCCACGGCGACTACCGCACAGGCAACTTCCTCTACACAGCCGAAGGAGAAATCACAGCCGTCCTCGATTGGGAAATGGCCCACATAGGGGATCCGTTGGAAGATCTGGCCTGGTCGTTTGATCCTCTCTGGTCACCTGACAAACATCAGGCAGGCAGACTGCTGCCAAGAACAGACGCTCTTGCAGTTTGGGAGCAGGCGTCAGGCATAGACGTAGATCGCGAGATTTTTCGGTGGTGGCAGATCTTTGCTTCCCTGAAAGCACTGGCTATATGGATTTCCAGTGCAGAAGACTTTGTAAACGGCACAACCAAAGAACCGATTCTCGCTATTGCGGGCTGGCCGATGATGGACAGCGAAAATCGTTTCCTTCTGGATCGACTGTCGCCGGAATCGGAAAACCTCTACGCGGAGCCGCTGTTATGATTCCTAAACCGTCCGCTTCACTAACCGATCTGGCTGTACGCCTGGCCACCCACATCGCGCCTGGGTTACAGGACAACTTCAGTCAGGCGGATGCAGGGCTCCTGACGGGCTTGTTTTTGACGTTTGCACAGGACTTCGAACGCAGCGTTGGCAGCCAGATGGAAGACATTACAGACATGCAGGCTATTTTCAGTGCGGCAGGCGCAAGCCCAATGGCTGCAGAATGTGAACGTATGAGTACCGCAAAGCCCGAGTCGTACTATCTTGACGATGTCACCGCCTGCCACGCGGAATGCAGCGAACTTCTCATCCAGGTGCACGCCTGGGCCGAAGCACATGACGACTCACTCAATCTGCAGATATGGCGATACCTACGCGCACACTCGGAGCGTCACAAGTTCGAGTTACCCAACCTGTAGACGCAAGGCTGGTCGAGCGCCTTGAGGAATGTGAGTCCGATATAGAACCGGCTCACACGCCCATCGGGACTGGGACAAACTCCTGAAGTAGCGGCCGCTACTTCCTGCGTTGCGTCATTTTCTGAAAGTGCTGCATGGCATTGGGTTCAAGCGCTGCGCCTTCTTTGCTGCCCAGCGCAACCGCTGGCGTTGCCGCAACGGGAAGCGCCAACTCAAACCGCTTGCTCTAAGGTATGTCGCACACCTCATCGTCACAAGTCTGCCAACGGATTTCACCCGAGATCACAATCTCATCCGCACGTGCGCGTTTCTGGCTGTTCACCGTTATGGGCACCCGCAAGTCAAACAGGCCCTCATAAACCTGAAACCGTTCGCCCGTGCCTGACAACGTGTGTTCAATACTCGGTGGCATTTGCACGTCTCGCCTCACCAGACTCGGGTTGTCATCCAGAACAATGTCAGCAGCAACAGAGCCTGCTGGCGCTGGGTTGGCATACACATGCCTACCGTCGGGCACGTTGAAGCGGACGACCAGATCGCGCTGCACCGTGCTCGCCACATGGTCACCCTCCAAAAAGACGGATACCTCCAGTTTTTCGGGCGCCTCGGTTTGAGCATCCGATTCATACTCTCGTCCAAGAGCGGCCGCCAACAGCTGTTCGGGGCCCGCCCTCACAGCCAGGTTGCTATCGAAAAATTTATGCGTGATCTGCCCGGCACCATCCATAACGTATGAGCCCGGGTAGGGAATACCAAACCACGGGTGATCATCCTCATTGATCAACGTATTCAGAATGCCAAACTGGCGAATCACGGCTGAATCAGGATCTGACAACAGCTCGTAGGTGATACCGTGCGCATCACGGAAGTCTCTGAGCGCATCCGGTTCGTCGTAACTGAGTGTGTATACCGCAACGCCCGCTTCTTCAAACGCAGGCATACTTTTTTGCAGCTCGACCAGCTGCGATCGGCACGGCGGTCACCACACGGCAGAGCGAAAAAAGATAAACACCGCTGGTGAGGTGCCACGCGCTGCAGAAAGTTGGAACGGCGCACCATCGGCGGTCGAACATTCAACCTCCGGCATGGGCGTCCCCACCTCCGGACCTGTTGGGAATGATCCCCGCGGATCGCTGCGCGGTCCGTTGCCGGGTTGAATTGGGCCTATAAACCCATCTTTATCCTGCCAACCGGTATCGGTTTGGGTGCCGATGGTTTCCATTTCTGGCTGCACAGTATCCTCCCAAGTAATCTCATCCACATTACACAAAACTACGATGCTGCCTGTCTATCAGCAGCAATTCATTTTTGGGTAGTATGCGTTCTCAAATTTTTTGGAGGGGTGCACATGTTTGACCTTAAGAAAGACGAAAACATCTATACGCTGACTATGGACGCGGGTGAGAACCGCTGGAACACCACATTCGTCCGCGAGCTGGCAGCAGCCCTGGACGAGGTAGAAGGGTCAGAGGGACCGGCTGCACTGATCACAACTTCGGCCAGTGAGAAGTTCTTCTCCAACGGCCTTGATCTGGATTGGGTGCAGGACCCGGAGGCGCACCCCGAAGCAGGTGATCGAGCCGTTTTCGGCGATGAGTTCATGAAGTTGATGAGTCGCATCATTACGTTTCCAGTACCGACCATCGCCGCCATCAACGGCCACGCCTTCGGCGCAGGATTCATGAGCGCGCTCTGCCACGATATCCGCATCATGCGTGAAGATCGCGGCTTTATCTGTGCAAACGAGATGGCGATCGGGCTGACCATACCCACACCGGAGCTTGCCCTCTTCCGCCACAAAATCTCTGCCAACGCTTTTTTTGAAACTGTACAACTGGCCAAACGTTGGACCGGCCCCACCGCTCACGCTGCGGGCATCGTGCAGGAAACAGCGGGCGCTGATGACCTGCTGTCTCTCGCCCAGACACGCGCCGCAGAACTCGCGCCGCTGGCCGCCAACCGGGCAAACTTCCAGGGTCAGAAAGAACGTATCTTCGGCGAAAACGCGGCGATCAATGGCCCCCATGGTGCCGCCTACATGTTGCGGAACCTAAGCGAGTATCACTGATACCGATCTAAATCTATCTTCAGTGTCTGACGGCGGAGCTGAGATGCGTGCGCCCCCTGGCGCATGAGAAACGCATCCCACTCCGGCGTTTCCCGTAAGTTGTCGTACAGGCGTTGGAGCTGCCACTCGCCCCAACCGCCCGCGCCATAGGTCGCAATCTCTTTTTCCAGCCAATCGAAGGCAAGTTCATTCTGCCCGCTATACGCATATACGTGTGCCACTTCCGATGGCCACTGCACGCCAAACTTTTCGATCAACTCCGCCAGAGCAACCTCTCCCTCATCTGGTTGATTACGCGCAAATGCAACCAGCGCGGCACCCTTCAAGCGATAGGCCTCATCTGTTTCTTTGGCGAAGAACTCAGCCGCTTGGTCTATGTCACCCATCAACAGATGAATCTCACCGAACCAGTAGTTCGTGTGCGCGCGGCCTGGTTCCAGCTCTACTGTTCTTCGGTTCTGCGAGAGTGCTGAGTCAAGTTGATCCGCGTAGAGGTACTTCAAAACCAGATTGTGAGATGACAAAGCGCTGAACGGGGAACGCTCGACGATGTACTCCTCCAGCGCCAGGGCTTCGTCCAGCCGCCCCGTCTGCATGAGCAACGTCGAGGCATCGGTCAGCACAACCAGATCATCCGGTTCGCGTGCCAGCGCTTGTTCCATGTGCACGACCGCCGCGGCGAGATCTCCTTCGTAGTTCATCGCAAGTCGCGCGGCGGCGCGATAGCCCACCGACGCATTGGGCACGAGTTCCAGCAACTTGCGGATCACCTGTTTGGATTCACGGTATGCTTCTTCACGAGGCACCCAACCGGCATTTGCTGCGTTGGCGATAATCGAGCCTAAATTACTCCAGGCAAGCGCGTATTCGGGATCAATCTCCAGCGCCGCCTTAATCTCCTGGAGCGATCGTTGAGCATCCTCTTCGGTCCAGTTAGCTGCAAGATATACCGCGTTCAGGCGCTTGCGATACGCTTCCGGGTGCGGCGTATGCTCAAGCGTTCGCTGCGCCTGCTCCACACCTAAGCTGGTCTCAATTTCAGCGGCTACCTGATTGACGGCTCTGAAGAGCTGCGTATCTGTCGTCGTGAACGAGTTACCCCAGATGCTTAATCCATCTTGAGTCGACAGGAGTTGCACCGTTACCTGAAGAGTACTGTCCTGTTCACGCACGCTCCCTGCGAGCACGTAACCCACGCCAAGTTCTCTACCAAACGCGAGCGGAGATTCTCCCGGTGAGATTGCAAATGAAACTGATTGCGGTGCCAATCGCAAACTGACGTTGCGGGCAAGCTTGCCCAGGATGTCTGCCGCGATGCCATAAGATATATAGCTTTGTTCTGAACCTCTGGGTAAAAACTCGAACGGTACAACCGCGATGCTGTTGTCCTTGTGGGCGGACTGCTGGACCACAAACTTGTCCACCGCAAAGTAAGTGACCGCGACAACCAGAATACCGATAACCACCAGGTCCGCGCGCCTGGAGGTCGCACCTGGCAGCGCAGACTCTTTTGCATTCGCGTCTACCGCTTTCTGCGTTGTCAGCCCACCTGGCGACCACTCGAAGATCCACGAGAAAGCGAGCACCGGCAACAGAAGTATGGCCGCACCAACAATCAACCAACGTATGTAAACATCCGGCAGGTCAAATGCAGGTAACGTTGTCTCAAGCACCTGCACCGCCAGCCAGACAAGCCCCACATAGCCAATCAGCGTCTGCAGGACGCCGCGTCTGCGTAGCTCTGTCAGTAAGCTCATCGTTTAAGGGCTGTTATGCCTTGCTGGCTGAGCGCCCTAGTCTAGCAAGGACATCCGCACCTGATGAAGTCAAAGAAAAATAGGAGGCCCGAAGAGCACAAGTAGAGGAACGAGGCATGTCTTGGCCTCTTTAATATGCGGATCATACGCGCGCACATTCGTTTTCAAACAATTTCTATTCGCGTCAAAACTTGCCTCTACGACAAATTCGGAAACGTATCCTGATCAGAGGTGTCAAAAACTATAGGCGGGTCAAAGTCGGCACACAGCCACAATCTGTAGCGGGCTATAAGTCCATCTTCCAAGGTGAAAAAGCTGAAAACCGTCCCGCCAATTGGTTTGTTTGTAGGGCTTTGCCCGAGCCATGGACCTGTGTGCATGCCGGTGAAGGACCACCACGCCATCACTTCACGGTCAGATCCAACGATTTTGTGCACGCTGAGGTCGGCGTCGGTGACATGTTTGCGGAATCCTTTGACATGAGCCACCAGCCCCGCACGTCCAGGCGGGCCACCGAACGCGACATTGGCTTCATCCACCATGTCTTCGTGCGCAATCTGCTCAATAAGCTCGACTCTGCCCTTGGCTGCGACTTCTACCAGATAGGTGTGCATCAGTTGTTCGGAGGTATTCATGCAACCCGCCCCACTTTAACGCGCTCTGTTGCGGTTCGACCCTCCTCAACCAGGAGTCCAACCCCCCCGCAGGTGAGCGTTTCATCCTCGCATTCGAAATAGCGCGTGCCGTCGACAAACGCCTGGATTTTATTGCCGCTTAAGCCGAGCTTCAGCTGGTAGGTCTGTCCCAGCGTCCAGTCAAAATCGCAGCTCGCGAGCACCGTTTCGGAATTGCGCATACACACGAGCTTCAATCTGCCGGGATTTTCCAACAACAGCGCGTAGTAGCGCCGCATACCTTGCACCCGCGCAGCCAGTCCGGCACTGGTTGCCAGATGCGGGGTGACATCCGCCTCCACCGCATAATCGGTCCAATCCCGCGTACCCTGCATGATCATCCCACGACCCTGGTTATGAATGACGCGATAGGTTTCAGCAAAACTCCAGAAAGTATCCGTACCGTCAACCCAGGCGCGTCGCCACATAGAGCCTTTTGCAGGTCGATCAAAGACCACCTCAGGTACACCCTCCCAGGTCAGATAATCGATTTCGACGTTACCGCCGGTTTCGCTGACGAGACCGATTTCAAAACAGGGGTGTGCTTCCGCGGGGACTACCATTGTGAGCTCAACGCCTGCCTCGGAGACTGCCGTGCCGTCACCCCGATATTCAACCGCCACATCACCCTCACCGTAATATTTCAGCAGCAAAGCCAGCTGCATCGTGCCCCCACTTGAACGAACCTGGGCGCGGACCTTCTGCCCCGGGTACAGTCGCGGGCTCGCGAGCAGTGCGTAGCCCGCTTTCTCAAAGTGTTTGGCCACATCTTTGCTGGGCGTAAAAACAGGCGATGTCACGCTTTGACCGGGCCCAAGCTCGACAGCCAATTTCCCATCAACCGCGCGCACGCCGCCCTCATCATTGTCTACCCGGAAGCCTTGTACAGCCCCGGCAAACTCAAAGTGGAAGTGAGCACCGGACTTCGGCGCGTATCCCTCTCGACCCTGCATCCGGTAAGCCGTGTCTACGAGCGCCACCGCTTCGCGCCCGCAATCCGAAATGCCCCAGGAAGGATCTGCAGTGGGTACATAAATCCGGTCTGCCACCGGACCGCGCCAATCCACTGGCAGGATGTCGCTGTGATCAATGCCGCTGATACCGTTTTTGATACCCATCAGGCAGCCGACGTTGCCGGAGTTGCAGTCCGTATCCCACCCGCAGGTATTGATGATTTTCATGGTCTCGGAGAAGTCGTCCTGGCCGTGCACCAGCGAGTGAATGATGAGCCCGTGGTTAGGCACCATGTGGCAGTTGCCACCGTATTTGTCATACCCGTAGGTTGCCGCAAGCTTCTCTCGGGTAGCACGCCAGTCCGGCTCCTGCTGCGCCCAGGTTCTAACGTCGTCTATCAGACGACGGATAAGGCTGTTGGCAGGGATATGACCCAGGGCGGTATCGATCAACGTATCGATATCATTCTCTACAAACGCCATCGCTTCCATTACCGCCAGCACGACAGCCCCGTTAACGGCTTCGCCATCATGACTGACGCGGGCTGCGGCTTCTGCCAGGCGCGCCGCCTGGTCTGCATCTCCCGGCGAAACCATCGCCCAGCCGTCGATGAATATCTGCGCGCCAATCTGCTCCGCAACAACCTGGCCGTTGAGTGCCATGGAACCACTGTCCGGGGCTTCTATACCATTCTTCAACCGCAGGTAAGCGGTGTGCTCAGTAGAGTTGCCCATGCCACCCCACCAGAGGATGGTGCGATTTTCGATCAGGTAATTCAGCCAGGTGTCACCAATCTCCTTTGCGGTGAGATCGGTACGGTAACCATTGTCAGCCAGCGCCCGCGCAAAGGTGAAGGTCCCGGAGATGTCATCATCCGTAACGATGAGCGGGTGCCCGACTTTGTCATGTACGTAGTTTTCGATATCGCCCAGCTTTTCCTGGATAGTCTCGTAGGTCCAGCCCTCAAACGGTCGACCCAGATACACGCCGATAACCTTGCCCAGTACCCCGGCATACACCCGCTCCGGGTAATCTTCATTGAAAGTGACCGACATCTGTTTCCCCTCTCTTTCCCAAGTGCTGGTCCGAAGTGCATTGCACTATCGTGTACGGCCAATTATAACCAAGGGAGCGGGAGCACAAACGAATGTCCGAAGTGAGGTCAGAATTCGAACGCGAGTTCGATATCCAGTGGTATCGAACCCCAATCGATAAAGAACGCTTGGCGCAGCTGATGCAGCGAAGTGATGTGCGCGGCTGGGTGCAAACGTTGTTACATCTAGGGCTTTTCTTCTGCACAGGCGCGCTCGCCTATCTGGCCTTTCTCAACATCTCCGCCGCAAACTGGTATTGGTCCATACCGCTCCTTGTGCTCACCCTTTTTCTCCACGGCACGATGGGGCCGTTCATGGGATTAATCGCCATCCACGAACTGCAACACCGCACCGTGTTCAAGACCCGCCGGTTGAACGAATTTTTCGAAAAGGTGTACGCCTTCATCAGCTGGTCGGACTACATCTGGTACCAGAAAAGTCACACCCTGCATCACCAGGCCACGTGCCACGCCAGATACGACGGGGAAGTGTTGCAGCCCGTAAAGTTCAGCCTGAAACGCTGGCGGGTGTGGTTGTCTCTGCTCGCATGGGATCCGCAAACTACCTGGGCTCGTCTGAAATTGTGGTGGGGGTTTGCGCGAGGTGAGGTGTATGGGGGCTGGTACAACCACGTACTGCCGGAAGAAGATAAGGATCTCAGGCGCGCGCATCGCAACTGGGCACGCTTCCTACTGACAGGTCAGCTGACCCTCGCCGTCATTTTTGTTGCTACCGGCAACTGGTTCCTGATCATCCTGTTCACGATAGGCACGCAGTATTCAAGCTGGCTTGGTTTCCTGTGCGGTGTCACCCAGCACTATGGCATGGCATCAGATGCGCCAGACTTCCGCTACAACACGCGTACGTTCACTTGTTCGTGGCTACCAGCGTTCTACTACTGGAACATGCAATATCACCTGGAACACCACATGTACCCTGCTGTGCCGTTTTACAACCTGCCAAAACTGCGCGCTGAACTGGAATGGGACTTACCCGTCGCACCGCATGGTCTACGCGCTACCTGGCGCGAGATGCTGGAAATCAAATCCGCTACCGCCGCTGATCCAACCTATCGGTTTGAGCCTGCCTTCCCGCCCGGCGCTACCCACAATCAGAGCGCGTTGCCACAAGCCTGAACCGGGGCACCCACTCACCTTTCTCATTCTCGACAAACTCTTCGCGCGCCCACGCATCAGTGCTTTCGCGGGTAAAAACAGCTTTCCACCCCGATCGCTCAGGATACACCTGCCACATCGTAAGTTTGCCGTCCCTGAAGCCCGCCCGCAGGTCCTGCACCTGCAGGCTACCGGTTGCGATCCACATCATCTTCCAGACCGCTTTTTCAGCGTCGTACATCCGCACGTTCACGCCCTTACTACCTTGAGGGTCCAGCCATTCGTCATAGACAGCCGCCCCTTCCAGGCCCCGCCAACCATTCCAATTGGCGCCTACCGGTCGGGGTGGTGTCCAACCATTCGGCGTCCAGGCATGCAGCGCCACGCTGTGTTGTCCAAGCAGGAAGTCGAACGCGTGTGCACCAGGCTCGATCGGTGCAACGCAGTCCGCTGCATGGGCCTGATAAAAGGTTGTACTCACCAACACCAGCAATACCGTTGCCTTGAATGTTCTCATCGCCAATATCCTCAGTTGTTTATTCCTGCTCAACTTTAGGATGCACAAAGCCGTTCTCGCGTCGCAAGCCCAAGCTGGTAACATGCGCCACCTTTTACCGATCGAGATAACGTGAAAAAGCTGCTCATCACCCTCGCCGTTTTGATTGTCCTGATTGTCGCCGGGCTGGCTGGTCTTGGCCTGTCGGCCACCGACCTCAAGTCCAATATCGACGTGGGCATTGGCATGGGGGCAAAACTGGGATGCTCAGCAAAACACTTAAGTGGCTTCAGCCCGGAACAGATCACTGAGGATCTGAGCTCCTATACCCCGGCAACAAATATCATCAGCATGGAGTACGCCGGTAATACTGTGACGGCGGGTATCCTCGGTTTCTCCACAAGCGCCACCTATCGACCGGGTCTGGGTTGCACCCTGGATATCGGAGACTCTGCAGAATTGGATCCGATCAGCTTTACGCCGCCTCAACTGTCCGATGATGCCTGGCCCGCTGGTTCGATGGTGACAACCCTGGACGATGAGTTGCAAGCGACACTGCAACAGATAATGGACGCAGATAACGAAAAAGGACTGCACACCCGCGCACTCCTGGTTGCCCGCGGGGGCGATATACTCGCCGAGGTCTACAGCGAAGGGATCAGCCCTCAGACACCACTTCTGGGCTGGTCCATGGGTAAAAGTGTCACCGCCATCCTATTGGGCAATCTGGAGCTCAACAACCAGCTCGACATCGGGGAAAAGAACGTCTTTCCGGAGTGGCAGAACGACGCCCGCGCTGAGATCACCATTGAACACCTGCTGCACATGTCCAGCGGCCTGGACTTCAGTGAGGTTTACGCACCCGGCAGCGACGCCACGCACATGCTGTTCTCTGCAACCAATGCCTCTGATGTAGCAGTTGCGAGCCCCCTTGCACACGAACCCAGCACCCACTTCAGTTATTCCTCGGGGACTACCAATCTGCTGGCGAGGCTGTTTGTCGATCGGCAGGGCGGAGTTGCTGCAACCTATCACTATTTGCTGAACTCGTTTTTCGACCCACTGAGTCTCACTCACACCTACCTGGAACCCGATCCGAGCGGCATTTTTGTGGGCAGTTCGTACGTGTACGCCTCAGCGCGTGATTGGGCGAGGCTTGCACAACTGCTGCTGAATGGCGGCACACTAAACGGCCACCGAATGGTGTCTGAAGATTGGGTTAAGCGCGCCAGCCAACCCAACACATCGACAAACGGTCCAGCCTACGGATACCAGTTCTGGCTGAATCGGGGTGGGGACAACCTGCGCTGGTCAGATTTACCTGAAGATGCTTACGCCATGCAGGGTAACCGTGCACAAACAGTCATGATGATCCCATCTCGCGACACGCTTTTAATCAGGCTGGGGTGGACCGCCGGACGTTATCCTTTAAACGACAACTTCGCGGCTATCTTAAGCAGGCTCTAACCCGATGGTTCCTCTTAACAGAGTTTTGAAACCGGCCAATTCGAGAAGCTAGATGGAGCTAAATCGAAAAGGATCAATTGTCTAATTTCGAAGGGGAGAAGAGGATGAATCTTTCGAGGGAGCGAACTATCAGGCAAACTCTCTAAAGCAGCCGCTTGTTCAGTAAAAGGAAGGCCACTCTTGTCGACCCACTACGGGCAGTCGTTTTAGTGTAGATTTCCTCTTTTGATTCGAGCCATTCGTGAACGACGTTCCAACATTCACCTATCACCCGAACCCGATTGCTACTGGATCAATCATTCCGAGCGAGGAATCCTGCGAGTGCTGCGGTAAGGCGAGAGGCTGTGTTTATTGCACCATTCCTTATGGGGAAAAAGAAATCCAGTTTGTCTGCCCGTGGTGTATTGCAGACGGCACAGCAAACGCGAAACTTGGAGTAAGTTTCTCAGACTCATGGCCTCTGTCGCAGGCCGGTATAGCGCAGGAGATCATTGACGAAGTGACACTTCGGACGCCGGGATATGTATCTTGGCAACAGGAAAGTTGGATCTCTTGTTGCGACGATGCATGCGAATATCATGGCGACGCTGATCCCCGCGAACTAGCGGCCCTGCGCGAAGAAGAACATGTTCAAGTAGCCAGAGACTTCGATCTCTCAATCGACGATTTCAAGGATATGCTGAAGTTCTACGAGCCCAAAGGTAGCCCTGCAATATATAAGTTCAAGTGCAGGCATTGCGAAACGGTGCATTACAACTGGGACTGTGACTAGCGCGTTTTCCACGGGCTGCTTCTGGCCGATGAGAGCGGCTTTGTCTCGGTACTATCGCGACTGCTTACTCGCTATCCACTCGTAATTTGTGAGCTAGTTTTTGTAGTTTGGTAAAGCAGCCACTCGTTCAGGTTGGGAAAGGCGCTGAGATCGGCCAGAACCGGACATTGGGGAACTACCGCTTGGGGGTTTGCGGTTCAGAAGTCTCCTAGGCGTATTCGAACACCCGCGTTAGCTACAAATCCTTCCAGCGGAGCCCAAGCGTCAACCGTCCAACGTCCATCAGGCGTTCGATTCGGACGAACCAGCACGTCATCACGCGTCTGACGCACGTTAAGTAGGTTCTCGAGATTGAGGAAGAAACTGTATCGGCCTCGAATAATCTCTCCTAGCAATCCCACCTCAAAATATGGATCACTCTCCATACGGTATGGATTGTCTTCAAGGGATTGTGTACCTGTGTAGTAGACTTCGAAGCCAATTCGGCCTCTTTCCTCTACTTCCCAGATCGCAACCAGTCCTGCGGAATGACGTGGTGTAAGCGGAACAGTCCGTCGCCCAAGGCCACCTTCTTCTGGCTCGCTCGCATCTGTGTAAAGGTAGCTTGCAGTGACAACTAAGTCATCGAGCCGCCAGCGCATCAGCGCTTCTATACCACGCGTACGGGTAACCCCGTCAACATTAACCATCTGAACACGGTCTGCGGCCAACGTCTCTAGCCGAACCGCATCATCAATATTCGACCCGAAAAACGTCAGACCAGTTTCAAGATTGCCTGCTGAATAGCTGACATCAATTGATGCAGTCTCGGCTGTTTCGGCTTTCAAATTGGCAAGCGGTTCCAATCGTGAAAGTCCGGCGGCCTCTGTTTCTTCAAGAAAGGGCGTTGGTGCAAAAAAACCTCTGCCCCACGAACCTCGAACTGTCCATGCACCTTCTCGGAACAACAGCGCCATCCGAGGGCTCAGCTCTCCGCCATACTCACTATGGTCATCCCACCGAAAGCTCAACGCTCCTGTTAAACGTTCGCCAAAATCTTGGTCAAAGTGGGCAAATGCAGCCGGTGATTCATATGTGTAATCATGAATCGGGAATGCGTCCGAGACGTAATCATCTGACTGGAAAGCTACGCCGCCTACCCAGGAGGCACTGGGTAAGTCACCAGATAGCGACGCTTCGGTCAGAATCGTCTGATGCCGATCTTCCTCCAAAAGATTTCCAAACAGATGATCATGTTGCTGCCGGACAGCGGAAGCGCGAACCTGAGCAGAGAGTTGATCATTGATAGGATGCTGCAACACAAAGCCACCATCGAGACGGTCAGTATCCTGGTTTTGTGGAAATGGGTTGCCATCCGGTACAACGCTACCATTCAGCGTACCGCCTTTCCGATCTTCACCCATCGCTCCGACAGTTAAATAAAGGTTTGTGCCGTCTGCTCCATCCCAAAAAAGACGAGGGCGCACGCTCCATCGCTCGTATTCGGGTAAATCTATCCAGCCGTCATCGTCTAGGTCTTTCGCGCTGTGATGATTAGCGGCTACCAGCACCGATCCACTCCACCCATTTCCTAACGGGGTGGATGCGTATGTCGAAAAATCCTGGCCGTCCCGTGTTGTTGCATTGAGGATCACTTCACCTTCAGTCACCTCTGATGGTCGTTTTGAAACGAGGTTAATCACACCGCCGAGCGCTTGGCCACCGTAGAGAGCAGACGCTGAGCCTTTGATCACCTCAACTTGGCCTAGGTCACTTGGCGGCACCTGTAACAAGCCTAGGCCAGATGCTTGCCCTCCATAGAGCGGCAAGCCGTCTGCTAGAAGCTGTGTGTAACGTCCACGCATCCCATGGATGCGTATATTCGAGGAGCCAAGTGCAGGCGAGGTTACCTGGACGCGAAGCCCGCCAGTCTCCGCAAGCATCATCGAGATATTGCCTGGGCGCATCATGATCTTCTCGCTGATTTCTTCTTGATCAAGCACCTCGATACGCGTTGGCTGATCCTGAACGCGGCGGCGCGATCTGGTTGCCTGCACCAAGATTTCCTCTATCTCTTCCATCTCGTCATGGTCGTCTTCGTCCGCGACAGCTGGGTTTGCCATGAATAGAGAAAAAAACAGAGCAATCAGAACGCTTAAAAAAGCGCCTACATGCCATGGGTTATGGTTTATTTCAGCGTTGTGAATCAATCATCCTCTCCCGTTTTGCATCAGCCAAGATCGAAATTCCGCCGCGTAACACAACGAACACAATCAGTGCACCTATGACCAGGTCAGGCCAATGCGCATCAAGCAATAGAACTAACCCTCCGGCGGCAATGACGCCGACATTGGCGATAACGTCATTCTTTGAAAATACCCAGCTTGCCCTCATGTGAAACTCACCATCACGGTGCTTGGCAATCAGTGCCAGACACATCACATTTGCAACGAGTGCGATTAAGCTAACGCCGATCATGAGGGTGGGCTCTGGTTCGCTACCCATAATCGTCCGCCTCAATATTTCTCCGGCAACACTGACCGCGAGAAGTATTTGGAGCACGCCGCTAAGCGTCGCTGCTCGGTTCTTCAGGTTTGCAGACCGACCTACGGCGTACAAACTCACGTAGTAGACAGCGGCATCAGCAAGCATGTCTAAAGAATCAGCAATCAATCCGGTCGATTGTGCGATGACGCCCGCAATGAACTCCGCCACAAACATAGCGGCGTTAATACCGAGCACCATCCACAGAACCCGCGCCTGTTCCTTAGACTCGACTTCAATTGAGCAACAATCGTCCGTCATTTCTTTATTGTGGTCTGAGACCAAAGGCCTTGTCATGAACTAATAGTTGCACGATAATGCAACTATGCAAGTAATTGAAGTCCCAATCGAAGACATTTTCCAGGCGTTGTGCGATAGAACACGTTTAAGAATCGTGCGGTTGCTTGCGACAACCCAGGAAGAAGCATGTCTATGCGAACTCGTGGATAGCCTGCTAGAACCTCAGTACAAGCTCTCACGACATCTCAAAGTCCTACGCCAGGTCGGTTTGCTAACAGCGGAGAAAGAAGGTCGTTGGGTATATCACCACTTAGTCTCTGAGCCAAAGCATCTGAAAATGTTGTCAAAGCTCATAGCCACATTGCCTGATGATGAGTCAATCTATGGCGATGATGCTGAGCGCTTTAACGAGCGACTTTGTCACCGTGAGGAAGGGCGATGTCGTGTGGGGGTGCTAACCAAATCATTGAAGACCGCATAGTTTTGCAAAGATGAGAAGACCGCTTTGGGTCGACAAGAGCGCCCTTCCTTGTCTGAACGTGCGACTGCTTACGAGTTCCAACAATACCCGATTACGTTGCAGTTAATTAAAAAAGTTCGTCCTAGGAAAGCGACAGATGCGGGTCTGGTTGTCCTCATGTCGGCTAAACCGGCTAACAGCTATCATGGGTCGAAGATGGAAGTTATCACGCCACAACAACCTTCCATCCTCGTCGAACATCCATCTATCCAAGAATTTTTCAGATCTTTATTCAGTCTTTCACGTTTTCATTATGAAGAACCACCCGAAATCTCTGCCAGACGCCGGAGCCCATCGTGGTCCAACGCGGCAGTAGCGTGACGCACCGCCATTGTGGTGATCAGTTCTTTGCCACGTTCATTCGAAAGATCCATGCCGCCGCCGGTAACCATCGCGGTAGCAAGCCCACCCATCAGCTGCGCATGTGCATAGTCTTCCTGCAGTTGGTCAAAGGCATAATCGGCTACCCCAAGGGATTTAAGCTGCTCCAGGTAGGTGGTCAGGAGCGCCTCTTCATGTTCACGACGAACTTCGGGCTGCATGCTGCCACTTAAGATGTAAGCCAGATCATACGCACCGGGGCCACGGCCGATGCCCTGCCAGTCGAGGACAACCACCCGAGCAGATTCATCGGAACCAAACATCAGGTTTTCGACCCTGAAATCCTGATGCACCAGCGTCCAGGGACTTCGGGCAGCAATCACCTTGTTTATGTTGAGATAGTTTCCAGCAAACCGTTCGTAAACTTGTCGCGCATCATCCGACAACGCGTGACCAAAGCCTTCCAGGAATACCGGGAGAATCTGCAGGAGAAGCTGGTCCACCATCTCTATGCGCGGACCGATCATCGTGGGTATCCACTCAAGCTCCTGGGCCTTTGCCTTGTTCCACCAGACCGCATGTACATTGGCGAGCACACGCACCGCATTGTGCGCCTGTGTTGCACTCATCCCCACCGCCTGCTGTACCAGGGTCAAATCGCTCAGATCTTCCATGACGATGACAAAATCAGCGCTACCGCTCTGGATGTCTGCGTGATACACCTCGGGTAAACCGACGGTAACCTGGTCCGCCAGTTCGTTGTAAAACTTCACTTCTGCTTCAAACATACCAAGCGCCACACCCTGGCTGCGGTTTTCTTCAAAAGACGAGGGCAGTTTTACCACAACGCTGGCTGGTGCATTTCCCTCAGAGGTCAGATGCGCGCGGAAGATATCGCCCATGATGCCCACACCCTGGCCAATCTGCTCAACAGAGGATATCCCCACCTGAACACCCAGAACTTCACTCATCCACTCGGGTGTCACCGCTTGTATGTTTTCAGGAATCATCGTTCACCTCTCTCATGTGATCCGTAGCTTGAGTTATGCTGAGGCTGAGGACAACTCCCAGCAAAGGATTCATATGTTTGATTTCAGCAACAAGATCGTACTCATTACAGGGGCTTCCTACGGCCTGGGGGAGCAGTTTGCCTACAGCTTCGCCGCAGCAGGTGGCGATCTCATTCTGACCGCCCGCAGCGAAGATCTGCTTGAGGGCGTGGCGGCCAAATGTCGTGAGATGGGGCGAGCTGTCACCGTGGTCGCTGGCGATGTTTCTAACGAAGAAGACGTGAAGAAAGTAATTGCCAAAGGCATAGAAGATCATGGCCGAATCGACGTCCTGATCAACAATGCCGGCATAGCCGATCCTCGCGGCGTGGCAGCTGAGCAGTTCGACGCGGAAACATTCAACCGTATCCTGGCTGTCGATCTTGTAGGCGCTTTTTACTACGCGCGCGACTGTGGTCACCACATGCTGACACGCGGCAGTGGTGCCATCGTGAACATCTGTTCCATCCTTGCGAGCGGCGGCAATGAAAACAATGTGATCGGCTATACCGCAGCCAAAGGTGGACTCTTAAATCTCACCTATCAGATGGGCGTGGAGTGGGCAGACAGGGGGGTACGCGTTAACGCTGTATCCCCTGGCTTTATCGTCACCGAGATGACCCGGCCGATGCTCGAAGCGATGGGTATCGACAAATGGATTTCCAGCCGCACACCCATGCGTCGTGTTGGCGAAGCCCAGGAAGTAACCAACGCGGTGATGTTCCTGGCGTCTGATCTGGCCAGCTACATTACGGGTGTCGACTTGTTAGTTGACGGAGGTACAAACGCCAGCAACGGTACGTTTCAGATACCCCCCATCCACCACGAGTGGAATGTGGACACGCCGATGGTGCCGACCTCCTATGAGCCGGTGCAACCAAGGCCAGACTGGTATCAAGCTCTGCAAGGGGGTGTACCCGGTGTGCACTACCCGCTCCCGGAAGACGGAGATAACTAAATTGCGTTCGATGACACTCTCCTGACACCCGCTGTCAGGAGCATGGCGGTACACTGACGCAACCTTCCCGATCATGGGCCAACAACAAGCTTAAGGAATCGCTATGAATGCCATCGAAATCGGAAAACGTCTGATCGAACTCACCACCAGTGACAATGACGCTCAAGCACTGGAAGAACTTTACGCGGACGATGTCGTCAGCATTGAAGCCAACGTGGGTGAGGATGCTAAGTCCGACGTTTTCAACGGTCTGGCCGCCGTACGGGAAAAACACGAATGGTGGAACGGTGTCGCCACCATGCACGAAACCACGGCCGAAGGACCTTTCGCAGGCGAAGGTGAAGACCAATTTGCCGTACGCTTCTGGATGGATGTCACCATGGAAGAGCAGGGTCGTGTCCAGATGGCTGAGATTGGCCTCTACACCGTCTCTGATGGCAAGATAGTGCGGGAGATATATCTGCCTCTGGCAACATAACTGAATAAGGGGAGTACACATGTCCGAATCAGATCTCTGGGTAGTGACAGGCGCAAGTTCGGGCATAGGGGCCGCGGTGGTAAAAATGGCCGCGGCTTCTGGCGCTCAGGTGCTGGCTTTGGATGTCGATGATGACGCCGGACAGGCTATCGCAGATGAGGCCGGTGCCACCTATCAACATTGCGACGTTTCAAATCAGAGTGATTGGGCAGCGGTGGTTGAAACCCTGGCGGGCATGGGTACACCCAACCGTATCCATCTGAACGCTGGTATTCAGATCGCGCCACCCAGTGCACCTCTCGCTGAATACCAATTCGAAGCCATGCAGCTGGATCGTTATCGCCGCATGATGGGCGTGAACGTAGATGGCGTGGTCTTCGGCTTGCAGGCGCTGCTACCAACTTTGCAAGGCGGCGCTTCAATTGTGGTTACCGCTTCACTGGCAGGAGTTGTGCCTTACAGCGTCGACCCACTCTACTCGATGAGTAAACATGCTGTGGTTGGGCTGGTCCGGAGTCTTGGACCTACACTGGCGGAACGTAACATCACCATCAACGCTTTGTGCCCGGGCGGCATCGACACCGGCATCATTCCAGAAGAACAAAGGGTCGAAAACGCGGTCTTCATGACGCCGGAAAACGTAGCGGAAGAAGTGCAGTTTCTGATGGGTACAGAAGAGACCGGTAAAACCTGGGCGAAGGTCGCCGAAGGCAAGGAAGTGTTTATCATCCGTGCGCCTGGCGACAAAAAGAAGCCCGAAGGCTAGCTTGATCCACTCTTAGGTTTTTTTATCCACCCTTCTGTTACCATCATCGCACGGGAGGGAGGAAACAATGGAACTCGTATATCCAAAAGAGCGAACGCTCTTCACCATTGCTATGGTACTCGCGGCCATCTTCTGGCTGTTCATCATTCTGGGCACACTCGGCATAGTCCTGCTCTATCTCGCCTTCATAATGATCTTTGTCATTTTTGCGCACTCTGGATTCATATCTCACCTGAAAGGTAACGGGATAAAAATCACGCCGGAGCAATATCCAGACTTGCATCAACGACTGATGGATTGCTGCGAAAAGGTTGGCCAGCAGGAAGTACCTGAAGCCTACCTCTTACGAACTGACTTTTTTAACGCTCTTGCGACGCGCTTCCTACGACGCCACTACATAGTGTTATTTACCGACGTGGTAGACGCACTGGAAGATCAGCCTGGTGCGATCAACTTCTACATCGGGCACGAACTCGGCCACATCCACCGCAATCACATTCGTTGGGGTTGGATTTTAGCGCCGGTCCTGTGGTTGCCTCTTCTCGGTAGCGCTTACCGACGCGCCGAGGAATATACCTGTGACAGGTACGGCAACGCGTGCTGCGAAACAGATGAGGATGCCTACGCCGCGATGGCCGCGATTGTGGCAGGTGACACCCGCTGGAAAACCATGGACGTAAGCGCCTACCTCAAACAGGTGGATGATACCAACGGCTTCTTCATGTCCTTTAACGAACTCACTGGAGAATATCCGTGGTTGTGCAAGAGGATGGCCTGGGTGAAGGCGTTGCGAGCTAATCAGGACCCGGAACTGCCTAGCCGCAGCATCCTGGCCAAGCTGCTGGCGCTTTTTATACCGAGTGTGCCGGGAGGCCTGGGCAGTTTGATCGTAATCGTCGCCATTGTCGGTATTCTGGCCGCAGTGGCTTTACCTGCGTACCAGGACTACATCGAAACCGCTGAGATGGCAGCCGCGGCGGCGCAACAGCAAGAATCGGCACAAACAGCCACGCAAGCGCAGCAAGCACCGGCAGCACTGGAACTTTCTGAGCATGCAAATCCAACCAGTCTTTCACTGGTTCTATTGGAACTGCAGGGTTTACGCAGCCAGATCGGGAACCACTTCAGAACAAATGGCACGTTCCCAGGAGATATCACAGAAATGGGAGGGCCAAACTCCGTTGAACTGACCAGCACCGGTCAGTTGCCGTACGCGGTTTATACCGGTGGCATGATCGGGGTAAATGTCGGCATCAACGGCGAGGCGTACCTGGTAATTGAACCCGTTGCGGCCAACGATCAGTTGTCCTGGTATTGCTATGGTCAGGAAGTACCCACAAACCTGTTGCCTGATGCTTGTCAGCAGGATGGTCCGTTCGAATAGTGTTTGTCCTCGAAGTCAGGCGATCTAACCGGTCGCCCGACTTTCGCTGACCCTGAGGTTTTGCATTGTCGTCTCAATGAAGGCTTTGAACTCCCTAACCTCATTTTGACGATCGGAGTCAGCGCCAGCCCATGTTTCCAGGATGTTCCAGTAGTCTGGATTAAGGCGCATTGTGCCCGCAAGCCAACCTACAACCACTCGCTGCGCCACGCGCTTTCGCGTCCACGACATGTACTGAGAATAGTCCCCCAGACGGTAGTATCCGTCCGCTAGAAAGCTGGGGTCGACGTACCCGCTAAACTCATGTTGATACCACGCAAGATACTCCCGTAACGGCTCCGGGTTACCGCGCGCTACCGCAATCCGAGCCCGCCAGGAACGCAACGTGGCTTCAGTGGTCCGCACCTCTTCTACCAGTTGTTCAGCGCGCTCAATGTCTTTTAACCAATCCAGAAAAAAGCTAAATGCATTACCTACAACCATGGCGGATGAGGCGTCGATGACGAGCGCCTCCTCCATTTTTGCACGAGCGGCTTTCGTATCCCCAAGGTGGTACAAAAACCTGGCACTGAAGACTTTGGGTTCCCCAATGAGCGGATCATCGCGCTCCATTCTGGACGTAAATGACCTGCCCCGATCAAAGAGTCCGGCGTTCAGTAACGTATCCTGATACCAGGCAACTTCATCCGCGGGTGCACCCATCTCAATGGCGTGCTCGAATGCCTGCAAGGCTTTTGGAAAATTGAGATCCAACCTGTCCAGAAAAGCGCCTTGTAACCCAAGAGCCAGCGTGTCCCCAGGATCCAGGCTTAATGCCCTCGCCGCATCCTGCCTCGCTCGCTCAAACCCTTCTTTGGGATTGATCATGCGCAGCTCCGCCTGAGCTGCTGTGAAATTGGCTCGGACGGAGTAGGCGCGTGCATATCGCGGGTCTGTCGCCAGTGCCTCTTCGATCAAACGAAAGCGGACTTCAAACTCATCAGGACCGTAGTATGCCCGCTGGACTTTCTCGTACGCGGTTTTGCTGGGGATAAGTGAAGCGGTGGTTTCCGGAACGCCGCTCTGAAACTCAAAAGGAAAGCCTCCCGCAACCCGACCGGCAACTTCGTCGTACAAGCTGAAATAGTCTTGAGTATCCGTGAGCTGTGCATTGACTTCGACATCGTCGACCTTCACCCCACTCTGCCCATCAATCAGGCTGACCAGAACCCGCACTTGATCGCCACGCCGGTTGACGGAGCCTTCAACCACATACGCCACGCGCAGGGCCGCAGCAATCTCCTGAATATCTTGACCTGACGCCGATGCAATATCTGCCGATCTGCGCGCGATCATCTCAACACCTTGCAACCGGCCGAGTTGCGCGTCCACCGCAATGGTCACGTCTTCGGCTAGGTTAAAGTCCGAGTTTGAGCCGAGGCGTTCAAATGGGAGAAGGACAATGCGCGTGGGAGCATCCGAGCGCTGATTCAGTTCGCTACCCCAATGCCACCAGCCTGCGATCACCACGCATACGAGCAGTAGAAACGCAGCCACACCCAAACCGAGATTCGAAGCGCCTTTTTTCGCCTCTGGTAAGCGGCTACCAAGATCGGCCATAACCCGGTACCCCCGACGAGGTACTGTTTCTATATACGTAGGCGATCTCGCATCGTCACCCAGCGTCTTTCTGAGCCGAGCAATAACCTGTTGCAGGGCGTTATCGCCCACCACACTCCCCGCCCAGGTGCGATCCAACAGCTCTTCCGTGGTCACAATTCCTGGCGAAGCCTCAATTAGATGGGTTAGAACTCCAAAATCCTTCGGGTCCAGGCGGTGATTTTCTTCGCCACGGCGCAAAACCTGGGCATCAAGGTCCAGTTCCCAATCACCAAATGCTGTTTTTTGAGTCGAGTCTTCTCCGCTCACCCGAGCAAATCACCTTGTTTCAGGTTGCAATCAACCTGATTTTCTCCCTTGGCCGCCAAGTATCGAGAGAAATTCACGAAAAACAACTGCATCCCCGTCAGCCAAAACCAATCCTGCAAGAAAAAAACATTCCAAAAAAACAAAATCGCGAATTTCCGGAAAAACCAAAAACTTCATAACCATATGTTTTTATTTATATTTTTTCCTGATCAGAACTTTATCAGGGAAATTTCAGGGAAATCTAAGGGCTTTCAAAGGACTTCTTTGGGGTGGAAGTCCACATTTGATTCCGCCTTCGGGCAACAACGTAAATCAAAACCTTCGTTGGAGGAATCAACACATGAAAACTCAAATCATCTCTCTCGTTGCTGCATCTTTTCTCGCTGCTAACGCTGCTGCAGACATCTCTGTCTCATCCAGCCACAAGCCGAGTTCGCCTAAAAACGAAACCATTGCAGCCTGTGTAGATGCGATCCAGAGCTACCACCCCACGGCAGCACGCCTGTTTTTGAACAACAAGGCTAACTACCGCGAAGTAGACGGCCGCCGCTTCTTGAGCGTGCAAGGTTGGGTGTGGAAGAACGGCGATCGAGTTCGTGTCAGCCACGAGTGCACGAACACAACCATGAATGACCTGGCCATCAACGTGGTATTCGCAGACGAGGTACAGGTAGCGGCGAAGTAACCGCTACCCAGAGGAGGCAGCCGCCTCCTCGTTGGAGGGTCTAAGGACTGTTTTAGTCTCAATAGACGCGCCCTCCAACCGTCTGTTGAGGCTGAAGGCGCTCCCCAAACCGGAGCGCCTTTTTTTCGCACCTATCTTTTCGAGCTCAATATCCACCTCTGCGAGTAACCCCTCACTTCCCGCTCGCGCACGCCGATGTTCTCTGTTCTCTTTCAGCTCGTTGTATATCTCAATAAACCGCGGATCCTCCCTTAGTGACTCAAACAGTGGGTCTATACGCAGGAACTCTCCCAAACTGAAACCAAGACGAACCGCATCACGTAGGTTTTTTATCGCTTCATCCTTCTCACCAGCAACAGCATGCGCTGCAGCGAGTTCAAGATAGGGGTCAGGCGAGTCACCACCCGCAAGTACCTTACTCGCGTAAATTTCCTTTACCTCTTTGATGAGGGCCTGAGCACGCTCAAAGTCTTGGCCACTTTTCAGCAAACCGAATGCCAGGTACAACCTTGGCGTGCCGGACATGAGAAACGATTGATAGTCAGGTGCTGTCCGTGCGGTTGGCTCTATCAGCTTCACTGCCTGAATATAGTCGCCTTCCGCGAAGGACAATTGGGCCAGTGAAATATGGTGTTCGGGATGGTAAGGCAATGGCTTAGAGACACGAAAGCTTCGCCTCGCGCTACCGACATCTCCCTCAAGGAGATACGTGTAAGCCAACATGCGATCGACACGTCCCGCTTCCGCCAGATTATTTTGCGCGTGTGAGAGCAACGCTCGCGCGCGTTCTCTTTCATCTAACGCAAGTAAAGGCAGAGAGAGATGGAAACTGCTGTTTGGGTTGGTAGTCCAAAGCCGATACGCCTCGATGCCCCAAAAGAGACTTTCAACGAGTTCACCTTTGGCCATCAAGAACAAAGACAGATCGTCAACCTGAGACGTCATGGTAGGAAGCGCGCGCACACCGACCCGAAAATGGCGGATCGCCTCCCCAAGCTCAGACTTGGCTACATACACATGGCCTATGCTGAAACGCGCCCACCCGTTGTTACTGTCTTGTGCCATAGCACGTTCCGCATATTCACGCGCCAGCTCTCTGGAAGATACATCACCCAATTGTGCTTTCCACTTGTACGCCCATGAAAGGGCCCCAACCGCGTCCGTGTATTCTGGATCTTCCTGCACAGCCATCGTAAGAAGACGAATCGCAACATCCGTAGTATCGATATCTCCGACCAACATCGCAGCTTGGGTCTTCAAACTCAGCGCTTCCAGGTTTTCAGTCGCAGGCGTTGCAACTGTCCGCTCTTCCTCTTCTGACCATTCAACGTTAAACACTTCTGCGACTGCCAGCGCCACTTCTCCTTGCAGGCCGATCAACTCATCTTCCGTAACCTGGTATCGCAAACTCTTGATCTGTTCATTTCTCAACAGATCGGTCGCGACCACCTGAAGAATGTAAGTATCGTCTATCAACGTTGCCTCACCTGTTACGACTCTGTTGGCTCCCAGGTCGATCAGGCGCTCCAGATCCCCGCCATCACCTTGCAATACCTGCCTCAACACGAAAGGACTGACTACCCGCACGCCCGACAAGCTGCCCAGATGGTCGGTGACTTCCGAAGTAAACGCACTCACCAATAGCGCATCGCGATCGTCGAGATTTGCGGCGTCAAAGTTGAGCACGGCTACAACCGGTTTGATGGTATTCCCAGGCGAAGGCAGGAGAGAAAAAGCCCACGCAATCACCAGCACGCACGCGAACAGAGCAACTGCGGACCAAGCGAGCAAACTCGGATTGGACCGGGTGCTACCACTATCGGGAACAGGCTGGGCTTGGACAAGCAGTCGATAACCCCGACGCGGGACTGTTTCTATGTAGCTGGGGTTTTTTGCATCGTCGCCGAGCGTTTTACGAAGCCGTGCAATCACTTGTTGTAGAGCGTTGTCACCCACAACCGCACCGGGCCAGGAACGGTCCAGCAGCTCTTCTATAGAAACGATGCTCGGTGCAGCCTCCAAGAGGTGCGTGAGAACGCCAAAATCTTTGGGATCTAACGGGTACTCATCGCCCTCTCGGCGCAATCGTTGTGCGTCAAGATCCAGCTGCCAACTGCCAAAACTGATTAATCCCTGGTTTCCTTCGCCCACCCACAAATCCCACCGCCGACTCGTGAACGCCCTCCTGCGCCAAGTATCTGTTTTTCAGAAAGAAAAACAAGTAGACACTAGGTCGCCCCCGACTTCGAGGTATCTCTGAGCATGATCGCTCTATCCAGTGCGGTCTTGTGGGAAATGGTGCGGGGATGATCCGCCCCGTAGAGATTCAAATAGTACTCATGCCCCTTGATGTGCGCTGCCACCGCCTCATCGTAGCGACCTTGCTCAACATAGATTTTCCCGAGACCAAAATCTGCCTGGGCTACCCATGGGGAATTCGGATCGCCGATATCAAGATAGATCTGCTGACATGTTAGAAGTGCCCTTTCCGCTCGTGCAAAGTCACGCTTTTTAAACGCAATTTTGTAGTCGGTAAAATACACGATAGCACGCTGATCACTATTCGCCTGCGATCCCTCGAGGATAACTTCGCGAGCGGGGTTGAAAATCGCCTCGGCTTCTTCAAGCCGATTTGTATCTATCAGCCGATCTGCTTGATACAGGCGATGGAAGGCTAACGTAACACTGTCTTTGGCTAGGCGAGACGCTTCAGCAGCTTCCAACGCCAGAGTTGTGAATCTTAGCGATTCCTCAGCTTCACCTGCCTGGTTTGGTCCTACTGAACGAAAACGGTACGCATCTGCCAGCACTGCAAGGTTACCAGCATCTCTGGCAAAGCGAATTGCATCATCGATAATTGAGGAGATCTTTTGGTGATGCTCCTTCAGACGTATGTAGTTATTCGCTATGTTTTGCAGAGCGATGGAGCGTTCGGCGGGGATAATATCCTTCTCCTTGTCAAGCGCGATTAAATGGCCGCGCTCAAGCACTCGCAACGCTTCAGCTTCATCATGGAGAAGGTAGGCGTACGCACAAACACCCAAAAAACGCAGATCGTCCACAAGATCATCTGAGTTCCAGATTGCGTCTTCAATAGACAAACAGATTTCATTCGCGCTATCCATGCGTCCCCGCGACGCGCTTAAAGTGGCTGACACAAGCTGGCGGTCGATTTCGCCGTTTATCTCTTTCAACTCTTCTTCAACTTCAAGCTTGGTAACCAAGTTCAAGAGCCGCTGAGACTCTTCCAGTGAATGATTGGCGAGATAGATCGTCGCCATGGTGATAAAAAGTTCAGCCTGCCGCGACGGATCATTTTTGAACTGCTCCTCAACCTGTTCGACAGCAAGCTCCAACATTTCTCCCACCGTTGCTTCTACACCCAAAGGCGTTCCGCTGTGGGGACTCGTTACCGTAAAAATTGATTGCAAAAACTCAGCAGTTTCTGCGCTATGCTCCAGTGCTGCTTCGGCACGAATAGTCTGCACTGTTGATATCACGACCCCCGCGAACAGCGCTATGACAAAAAGGCTCGATGCAACAACCGCAGGCGCATTGCGCTGACAAAAGCGTTTTGCCCTATAAGTAAACGAGGGCGGCCTCGCAGAAACAGGCTCATCGTTGACAAAACGTTCAACATCTTCAGCCAGCGCATCAGCTGTGGCATATCGCCGCTCCGGATCTTTCTCCAGCGCCTTCAACGCAATGAGATCAAGATCACGCGGGATCTGTGAGGCATAGCTGCTCGGCATATCGGGAATTTCTCTCGTGACCGCCTCTACCCAATCGGCCTGATTGCTGGCGTTAATTGGCATACGCTCACACAGCAGATAATAGAGGAGTGCGCCAAGAGAATAGACGTCGGACGCGGTCGTCAGCACTTCACCCCGAACCTGTTCCGGACTGGCACTGGCAGGCGTGAGTGCTGCTGACACAGTATGCGTACGATCAGCCGATTCTTCCAGCGACTTGGCGATGCCAAAGTCCAGCAACTTTGGCGTCCCATCGACCGCCACCATCACGTTGGCAGGCTTGATGTCTCGATGTATCACGAGGTTTCTGTGCGCATAAGAAACCGCTGCACAGATTCTCTGAAAGAGCTGTAAACGAACCTTCAGAGAAGGACGCTGCATCTTCAGATAGTCGGCGAGATCCTGACCCTCGATATACTCCATCACCACGTAAGGTATGCCACCCTCAGTGGCGCCACCGTCCAGAAGTACGGCAATGTTCGGATGTTTCAGCTGCGCCAGAATCTGCCGCTCGTCCGCGAACTGTTTGACCGTGAGATCGCTCAGGCTGCTGCTCTGAATAAGCTTTATGGCTACTTCCTGCTCAAAGACGCCGTCTCTCCGCTCTGCCAGATAAACCTGGCCCATACCCCCCTGGCCGAGAGGTTTCACAATTCGATAGGGCCCAATTCTTTCACCGGCGTAATCAACCGCGCTAACACTGACATGACTGTCCATCAGCGCTTCCGTCTCCAGGCTCTGCGCCTCGTCAATCAAACGCTGTGCGTCGGTCAGTTTTTCCGGCGGACAGTGCTCGCGAAGCCAGTCTTCACGCTGATTTTCGCCTACCCGCATGGCTTGTTCCGCGATTTCCAATATCGACGGATTGCTTTCGTCAGTCACGTTGCTCCTCCCAACTGGTAATCAGAATCGCATCGTTTTCGCGCTTCATGCAACTTTTTTGAGCTTTTTTTCTCGCAATTTCGCTTGTTAGGGAAGAACACACAATTCGAATGGGAGACGTGGATGCGCACTTTGCAACTGATTCGAAAAGGGATATTTCTCTTGGGAGTCGCCTCGATTGCGGGATGGGTGCCTTCGGGATACGCCGCTGTAGAGGACTTAGCTGTCACAGACATTACGCTGGTTTCATCCTCGCGGGTAGGTCGCACTATCAATCAGTATGTCTTTACCGCGACTGTTTCCAATCCCGCTGAGCCGCTTGAAAACGTCGTTGCCACGGTTACATCTTCGTCTGGTGCAACAGTCATCATCGACGGCGAGGTTGTTCTCGGTAGTCTCGCCAGCGGTACAACGACACCTACCGATACCATTACGCTGAATCACAATCGCCGGTACCGCTTCGATGAGACAAACCTCGTCTGGTCTTTCACCGGTGAGACACCCAACACAGCGCCAATCGCTGACGCTGGCCCCGATCAGCAGGTAGCCACCGGCGTGACCGTACTTCTGGACGGGTCCGGTTCTACCGACCCGGATAACGATCCTCTGACCTATCTTTGGAACCTGAACGTCCCCGCTGGAAGTGCAGCCACATTGTCGGATCCAACCGCCGAAAGCCCTACGTTCCCAGTTGATGTGGCGGGCGCTTACACCGCCACTCTGACAGTTAGCGATGGAACGGACGCATCTGCTCCCGACGCCGTGGAAGTGATTGCTGTGTTTGCTGGCGACAACCCTCCCGCTATCACCAGCGCGCCCGGCACAGCCGCTGACGTCGGTGGCAACTACGTGTACAACGTCATCGCCGTCGACCCGGATGTGGGTGACATATTGACCTACGCCCTCCAACTGAGTCCGGAAACGATGGTCATCAATCCTGCAACGGGCGTTATCAACTGGACCCCGGACGCGTCGGGGCAATACGACGTAGACGTTCTGGTGACCGATTCCACAGGATTGACAGCAAGACAGATCTATCTGCTTACCGTCACAAACGGACAAAATGACCAACCGCCGCTGCTCGCGCCTATCGCAGACGAGACAACCGTCATCAATCAGGTCGTCACAACCACTGCCAGCGCTACAGATCCGGAAGGTGAAGCGGTGCAGTACTCAATCGCTGGTCCTGACGGCATCTCCATCAACAGCGTGACCGGCGAAGTTTTCTGGACACCCAGCGCCCAGCAAGTGGGTCAAGCACTGGTGACGGTAACCGCGCGGGATCCTGGCGGTTTGGCTGCAACAACCCAGTTTGGCGTTACCGTTCTGAGTGAAAGCCCCAATTCACCACCCGTTATCGATCCGGTGGCAGATCGAACACTCTCCGCGTTGGACGCTTTACAAATAACCTTCAGCGCCACCGACCCCGACCCGGGCGATATCCTTACCTTTTCGGTCAGTGGGACTCCGAATGAAGCTCAGTTTGACCCTGCAAGCGGTACCTTAAGTTGGGTAGCTAACCCCAGCGATGTGGGTACGTTCAGCGCTACCGCTACCGTTACTGACAGCGCCGGGAACACTGATGCAACCGGGTTCAACATCACAGTGATCGAACCACCTGCTGCCCCCGTCGCCGTTGACGATCGTTACACCATCGACCGCGATCTGGTCTTAATTGTCCCGGCTCCAGGTGTACTTGAGAACGACACCGATGCGAACAATGACCCGTTGACGGCCGCAAACACGAACAACCCGTCGCTGGGCACGTTAGACAACTTCCCGGGCGACGGCTCTTTTGTCTACACGCCTCCCGCTGTACCACCTATCACCATCGGCCTTGAGCAGCAGTGTGAAGTTACCGCAGCGGGCATGAACGGCTCTATCGCTGTAGGTGATGTAGACAACGATGGCGTGGTCGAACTTGTCGGCAGCAGCCGCATTCCGACCAACAATGAAGGCTTTACCGTGGTCAGCGTTGACGGCAACAATTGTGTTGTCGAAAACGAATTCGGCTTAAACCAGTTTGGCGGGCTTGATATCGCAAGCCATGTAGGCCTCCTCGACATCGATGGCGACAACGACCTGGAAATCATCGGTATTCGCGCGGAAATTCCAGGTACCGGTCAGGGTGATCAATCTCATCTGATCGCTTTCCACCACGACGGTGCGTTTGCCTGGGCTTCAGAAACCCTGGCGTCTGATCCAAGCGGGGGAATCAGCGGTGATTTTGAGCACATGGGTCCGACGTTTGTGGATCTGGATGGAAACGGTACTACTGAAATTGTCATGGCTTTCCGCGTGGGTATCGTCGGCGGGGTTATTCAAGGGCTTGCCGCGTACAGCGCCATCGACGGCACGGTACTCTGGGAGTGGCTGGGCACGCGCACCATCGGCGAAGGTGACTTTGGCGCCAAGCCGCCCACCATCGTCGATCTGGACCTCGATGGTACCCCCGAAATCATTACCAGCGCACATGTCGTATCTCACTTGGGGACTGAGGAATTTATCCTGCCCTCCGAATTTGCAGGCAATGGTGATGTACCAGTGCTTACTGTGGCCGTAGCAAACTTCGATACCGATCCGTTTCCTGAGTTGATTGCGCGCGATGAGAACTTCATTTATCGGTTCAACCATGATGGCCAAAGAGACTACGCCATCCCCTATATCAACAGCGCACAGGGTCAGATAGTCATCGCTGATTTTGACGGCGACAGCGCACCCGAGTATGCGTTCTCTGGTCAGGTAACAGGTTCCACCCGCGGTACGCTGCAAGTGTTTGATGCAGACGGGACACAGCTGTGGAGCCACGAGGGCATTTTCGAATACAGCGCCACGCAACACGCACGGGCACCTGCCATCGCCGCGTTCGACTTTAATCGAGACGGTCAGGATGAACTGGTTGCTGAAATGGATACCACCACCGACCCCGCCTTGCTGTACATATTTGACGGCAGCGACGGCACGCTGATCGACAGCGTGGCAAACAACGTCGGCAGTGTTGAGCAGATGCACCCGGTCATTGCTGATGTGGATGCCGACGGCGCTGCTGAACTGATCACATCGGCCAACAACGCCTTCGTGCGGGTCTGGCAGGGATTGGCCGGCAATCCCTTTGCTCCAGCACGACCGATACGCAACCAGTGGGTTTATGTACCCACCCACGTCAATCCGGACGCGACCATACCTCCCGAACCACGCCCCCATTGGCTTGTGCCGGGCTTGAACAGTCATCTGGCCACACCGGTACTGCCGGAAGAAGACCCGGGTGCTAACGATCAGTTCAATTACCTCGCAAACGACGGGAACGCGGACTCAAACGAGGCAACTGTCTCGCTGACGATCACCGATGTAAACGCTCCTACCATTGTCTCTACGCCTCCTGTGGGCGCCTCTCCAGATTTCCCCTATCAGTACGGAGCGCTCGCGACCGACGCAGATTTTGGCGATATCTTCACCTGGAGCTTGGTTGACGCACCTACAAACATGACCGTGGACGCAAATGGGCTGGTGGAGTGGTTGCCGGAAGCCAGCGACCTGGGTGCACAACGCGTTCATCTGGTTGTCACCGATACGCAGGGTAACGCGGACGAGCAGTCCTTCACGATCGACGTAGTTCCTCCTGTTACGGTGCCAGATGTAGTGACCGACAACGAAGCAGGCGCCGCCGCAGCCCTGGAAGCGGCAGGACTTGCTGTGGGTAGCGTCACGCAAAGCTTCAGTTTGACCGTGCCCGCGGGTCAGGTTATCTCACAGAGTATTGTAGGCGGGCAGGCAAGCGCCGCAGGTGCATTTGTAAATATCGTCATTTCGCTTGGCCCACAGCCCATTTTTGTGCCAAACCTGGCTGACCTGGGACAATCCGCAGCCGACGCCCTGCTTGAGAGCGTGGCACTGGATCTGGGCGTTGTGACGTTTGCGAACAGCGACGCCGTGCCCCGAGGCCTGGTAATCTCGCAATCAGAGCTACCAAACAGCGAAGTTACGGCAGGCACGTTGATCGACGTTGTCATTTCAGGGGGACCAACACTCGCTGTCACGCTGGGCTCAACCATGGTGCAATCAGGCGACGCGATACCTTTGACGGTTGTCGTTTTTGATAGCGCAGGTGTGCCACAAGTGCCGCAGCCCGCTGTTACCGTGACCGTAACCGCTGAGCCGAACGGCGCCATCGGCACATTGCCAACGGCCAATCAGACCGAGATCACCACCTTTGCAGATTCAGAAGGTGGCTACACGCTTGACGTAGACGCTGGTGCGCTGGGCACGATGAGTAAGGACTTCCTGGTGCTGGATGCATTGAACGGCAGCACTTACTTCGAGCCCATCGCGGACTTTGCGACTCTGGTGGATAACGTCCTGCCACAACTACAGGCCGATCTCCTGATCGCTCTCCGGGAAAACGATGTCATCGCAATTCAGGCGCTGGGCCAACAACTGGTGGCCATTCGCGCAAGCATCGATGTTGAAGTACTTAGCGCCCGGGTGCCGTTCGCCCCCACCACTGGTTTCCTGCCGAATTACGACCAATCCGTCGCTGCAGGATTTCCAGCCTCATTCGGAGAGATTGACCTGCTGCCTGCAAATTTTGCATCGGTTGCAAACGCATCACAGGAAGTGATCGCCTTCTTATCCAGCCTGAACGGCGCAGTTGCGCGTGACGACGACGTCCGCGCTCGAGCCCTGAACGATGTTCTGGATCAACGTGTGGACGTGCTCCGCGCGATCAACATGACTCCTGGCGGACACATACGATTCAAGTCGGAGATCAACAATCTGGTTTCTCGTATCATTCCCCAGATGGTGGTTGCCGACCTTGATGCGAGCATCCAGGCATTGACAGATGCCGGGCTGATAGCGAGCGCTTCACCAGGCGCAGAGACGATCAACAGCGAACTGCCAGAAACGCTCTTTGCCCAGACACGACCCGCGTTCTTCACGTTAACCGGGTTGATGTCAGCAAGTTCGATCCGCAACAAGATCATCAAGAAAGTTTATGTGCCTTACATCAAGGAGGTAGTGGCTTCTGGACTGGTCCTTGCAACTGCGGATGCGCTGGTAGGAAATCCACAAGCACTTCCACTGGCCGGAATCGTTACTGGTGCTTCTGTCAGTTTTCACAGCTTCCGCATAGACCCATCAATTGTCGAAGGGATGTTCCAGTCCAACGTACCCTCCGACTATGAGATAGGCGTTGTTGGACCTGACGCGTTCGACGTGGCAATCGATGCACTGATGAACCTCGCCAGCGTCGACAGCCCCCAGGCTTTTCTGGAGGCATATCAGGGCATGCAGGACACTGTGACTGAGCTGGGATTTGCATTTCGTCTGGCACGACCCAGCGAAGTTATACGTGGGTGTTTGTTCGAGTCGAATCCGGATTGTAGGGAAATCTCCCTGCAGGGCGGCTTCCCTGTCGTCCACTCCTCAGGCAGTTTCCCCGCTCCTGTGGTCGTCATCGTCACGGACAATGTGACGTTCGAAACCCACTTTGGGGTGTTTGCGTTCTTCCCAAACTAATAAGGAAGTCTTAGGCGGATCAAAGAGCGTTCGTTTCCAAGCGCTCTTTGATCCACGCTTGAGCCACCTTCCATTTACGTTTGAGCGAAGACTCACTGATGCCAATTACCTCAGCCGTATCTTTAATGCTCAATCCGGCGAACAACCGCAGCTCGACCAACTGCAGAAATTCAGGATCTTCTTCGGCAAGCATTTGCAGTACCTCATCCAGCTCAAGTAGATGATCCAGTTCTGTGGGCGCCGCCCATCCCGATCCTGTTAGTCGCGTGACAAGCGCATTGTCTCGTTTCTGCGCACTCTGACGTCGCGCCTCGTCGACCAGAATCTGACGCATAACTCGGCTCGCCAATCTCAGAAAATGGCTACGCCCGTTTAGGTTGATACGATCCAACTCAACCAGGCGCATGTACGCTTCATGTACCAAGGCCGTCGGCTGGAGTTCCGGTTGGCGCTCCTGCTGCATTTGATAACCCGCAATCTGTCGGAGTTCCCCATAGAGTGCTTCGAACACCCTATTTTTCTGTACATCATCGCTGGATGCCCATTGAGACAGAATTGCAGTGATCTCGCCCAAGGTTCAACCTTCCAGATGTGTTTTCAAAAAATCACCAAGCGCGGTCAGATATTCAATCCGGTGACTCTGCAAACTGAAAAAATGATCGCCGTTGCGAAACTCTATGTATCGGTGCGGTTTACCCAGCTTTTCTAGCTCACTGACGAAGTTACGCGACTGTTCAACCACAACCGATGTATCTACATCGCCATGTACCAACAGGAGTGGCAATCCAATACGCGCTGCGTTTTGCATCGGGGAATTTGCACGCATCTCTTCATTATCCTGTATGCGTCTGATGGTGAGACGCCCGAATACATAGTGGAACCATTTCTTTTTGAGCTCTTCAAGATCTGCCACCCCCGCAAACGAAACAGCACACTTGAACTTGTCCGGTGTCTTGTAAGCGGCTACCAGGGCGGCATACCCGCCATAACTGCCACCAATAATGCAGGCTTGTTCTTTGTCCGCTATACCCTGCTCTACAAGATGATCAAACCCATCGATGACGTCATCCTGCATCTTTTCGCCCCACTCTCGGAAACCAGCCTTAAGGAACTTATCCCCGTAACCGTCGCTGCCACGGAAGTTCGGTCGCAACACGGCGTAGCCACTGGCGACAAGGAACTGGGTGACAAACCAATACCTGTCCGTCGTTCGTGACCAAGGCCCGCCGTGTGGGTACACGATGGTTGGATACGGGCCCTGATCCGCTGGGCCAGGCAGAGAAAGGTAGGCTTCCATCTCAAGACCATCTCGCGCCTTATAGGTAATTACTTCCGGTTGCGTGTAACTACCCTGCTTATCACTACCTAAAGAGACGAGGGAGCGGGCTTCCAGATCGTAGAGATAATAGGAAGGTGCGGTCCCATTACCTTCGGTATGGACAACCAGTTTCTCCACCTCTCGCGCGGACGACATGATACGTATGCGGCTGGGATTTCCCGAAGCGTCTTTCAACGCCTCGTACTGCGCTTTGCGTGCTTCATCAAACCACACAATGTTCTGGTGCTTACCTTCGTACGCCACAAAAATCGGTTTGTTGGTCTTCCGTTCACTCCATACCCAGCTCACGTCGTACTGAGGATGTTCAAACAGCGTTTCAAGAATCTTGCCTTCAACCAAGCCGTAACGATGTAAGCCCTTGGTGTTTTTGCCGTTGTTGGCAATGATCCACACAGATTTACTGTCCCGCGCCATCTTCACAATGGTGGGGTCATCCACGCCGCCGATGTCATAGATATCGAGTGGGGAACGTTTCTTGTCTTGGATCGTAAAGGCAACCGGCTTGATCTGGTTTTCGTATCCAATTGCCAGTTGCAGTTCCCCCTGATCATCCGCAAACCAACGCCAGACGGATTGAAGGTAGCTTTGTACCTTCCGCATCTTGTTGTTGTAGATGTTGAGTTTGTATACAGACGGTTTGCGCCTGTCTTCTCGCGCCAGTTGGATGAGGATATGTTTGTCATCCCCTTCCATCCAACTGATGACGTTGTCCTGGTCCGTCGCATTCCAAACCAGACGGCTCATATCCCGCGTCCGCGCTGGGGGAATCAACTGCAGTTGATTCTGTCCGTCGATATCAACCGCAATCATACTGGTCACAACCGTTCGCCCGTCGCGGTAGAAATTCACCTTGCGTGCATCGGTTTGTCCCGCCTTGCGCACAATGAAACTGCGTATCGAACAAACCACCCGGGTGTCGTTAGCAAATCGACACCAGTTGTATTGAAAGTTGTCCGGATCTGCGGCCATCAAGAGACTCGATTTGCCGCTGGAGAAATCGAGAAAGACAACCTGGTAGGTGTCGCCAATCGCACGTAGCGCTACCGCCTTGGTCCCATCCGCAGACAGGGAAATATCGCGGTACAAAGGCAGTTGTCCGTAGAGCTGAGCGCGTGAAGGTTCCGCCGCGTGGAGCGAGCTGAAGCTGCCCAGAATCAGCAGTAACAAATAACGCATATCCCTCTCCCTGTGCGCTGACCCTACATATATACCAAGCTAGTTATCCTGTTTACCAGCCTGTTGGATCTGATTGTCCAACTCTTCCTGAATACTTCTGTAGGTTTCCGGATCGCCACCAAAGACACTAGCCCAGAACTCGGGCGAGCCGCGGCCTTCACATCCGGGTCTGACTCCAGAAAGCTCTATCCAATCCAGTTTTTGGTTTACCCATATATCCACATCAGGGCCGCGCCCGACCGAACCTTCGAGGCCGCCTGCCGGCACAGTGACGTTGCCTTCCCGCACCTGCGGGACGCGCGAGCCGCAGCGCAGACAAAATGTCCTTTCTACAGTAGGCGACGACTCATAAGTTTGGATGTGGTCCTGGCCGGTTACCCAATGGAAGCCTGCTTCAGCAACCTGAATAGACGTGACGAACGCAGCACCCGATTGTTTTCTGCAGTTCACACAATGACAGTTGTTGATAAAGGTCACGGCGTCAACGTCAACCGCATAGGAGATAGCCGCACACAGGCACGTGCCCCTTACGGTTCCTGACGGCGGGTTTTCAGAATCGGCCATCACACCTCCCCTAAAGTGCGCTCAACCAAAAAGTGTTGCGAACGCGATACAGATGGCGCTCCACAGCGCGAAACCGAGGTAAAAGCTCCAGTCTTCATCCGGGTCCGAGACTCTGAACACGTTGGTCAAAATCCATTCACCGCAGCCAATAAAAAGCTGCTCCTTAACGAAGGACCAGAGCGCTCGCCAAATGTCATCCAGAAAATCAAACATCGCGATTTAACCACTCATCCTTGGTCACGACCCAGGTTAAACCCTGCCATTCTCCCGCCAGATGATTAGTGTTGACGAAATCACGCGATTCATCTCGACGTAAACGCAGCCGCTGCATGACCGCCTGGGAGCGATCATTTTCCGCGGTGGTATAGCTCAAGACTTCATCCAATCCGATACGTTCAAACACATCGTTCAGAGAGGCAATCGCAGATTCGGTTGCATAGCCTTTACCCCAGGCCGCGCGTTTCAGGCGCCAACCCACCTCGTCGTGACGCCCAAGCGCATGGCCCTCGTAGGCGGGCATGACACCGCAATACCCAAGGAATTCGCCTGCAAGCGTCTCCACCAGCCAACGGCCATAACCTTGTTCAGATACCGTATCCCGATACCGCTGCATACGACGCTCAGAGAGTTCTCGATCCTGTGGACCACCCCAGTCATGCATGACCTCTGGATCTGCACACATTGCGGCAAACGCATCCAAATCATCCGCCTGCCATTGGCGTAACCTGAGGCGTTCTGTTTCGATCGTTTGTACTTCTTCCATGATCCTGAGCTTTCTCCTTCGATGTCTCTACTATGGCAGGTTTTCGTTGTTCCAGGTCACAACGTGTCTTGGCTCGAACACCAGCCATCGCCTGCTGCGATCGGTCGCAGTGGCGGCATACGGTTTTACCTTTCCATCCTCCGCTGTGAGCCCATGTTTTCGACCGAGGTTAAGCTGTGCCGCTGCAAGGTGTTCATCAGCCGCTTCGGCATCGGCATCCTCCAACACATGAGCTTCGCCGCGCATCATGATTCCTTTCAGCTCCCGCCATGCTTCGCCCACATCCACCAGCACCGTGGCCTTGGGGCCGCTCCGCAAGTTTGCCACCTTCTGGCCCCGTGCAAAGATATAAGCCTTGCCGCCAGCCCAGCCAAAGGTCATCGGCGTCAGATTGATGTCTTCACCCGGTCCCAATGTAGCGATACGGCAACGACCAACAGTGCTCATCAGTTGGTCAATTTCAGCGTCAGTAAGGGCCAGCGAGTCGTGAATCTTTGCCATCGCTGCCCCTAAAGAGCTACTTCCGCTTCTGCAAAATCCCGCGCCAAACTTTCGTTCAGCACGCTACCCGCTGCAGCGCGTCGCGCTGGATCAGCAGCAAAATGGGATTCAAAAAAGGCCAGCAGCGCCACCTTGGTAATCATATGTTGCCGGCCGGGATGTGCCGCCTTGGGCAGCGGATTAATGGTGCACAGTCCCGGTGGCGAGTCGCCGAATACCACACCATCCTCTGGACCACCCAATACCTGAAATGGATTCTGACTGGCATCTGGAGGGGGTGCGCTTGCGTCGCCGCCCACAGCCGACAGAATAGCCTGGCATCCCAAGCCATCCGGATGTTCGGCCATCCTCATCAGTGGTTCCGCCATGTCGACAAAACCAAGATGTGAACCCTCATCCACGGTCACCAGAATGCCTCCGGGCACCCGCTCGGGAATGTCGTGGGCATTGCCCTGGTATTCCACAATGGCGTCCAACGTCCCAGCGATCATCAAAAATGGTTTTGCTGCATTCGCAAAAAACGCAGGCGTAAACATGTAGGCCGGTCCGGCGATTGAGGCGACCGCGTCAATCCGGTCATCTCGCCAACGCGGATGATATCCCGCCAGCGTTGAGGTCAGCCCCCCTAAAGAAATGCCCGTCACGCCTATGCGATCTTCGTCGATCGAACCGCTGAATGGTTTGTTCTCCAAACCGAGCACCTGGTCGATCAGAAAGCTGACGTCCGCAGGCTGATTGGCTACATCCGTCACCAGCGGACCACCGGGCGCGCCACCGTGCGTCAGCGGGTAGTTGGTCGCCACCACCACATAGCCATGACTTGCCAGCGCCTCCGCCATGTAAGTACCGCCGCCACGATTTGACATAAAACCATGGCTGTAGATCACCAACGGATGGGAGTTGAGATCGCCCTCGGGATACCACATCTGCACAGCAAACGTACGTGAGTCTGCGCCTGGGAATTCGTTGTTCGCTTGAGTGGGCCTGGACGTATCCACCCAATCGTAGGTCTGCTCCCCGACCGCATAAGGACCTGGCTCTAACCAGGCCGCACTGGGCGCATCTGCGTCAGGACTGTCCGGCGCCGTTGCCACGTAAGTGATGGCAACACCAGCCACCGCCAACACAATGAGGCTGACGATCAACCCCACAACGATCAAAAGAAACTTTTTCATCTTTCCCCCTCCTGAACTTCAGTCCCCAGATTATAGCGATTGGTCTGATGCTTTCATGGTCCTATTATGTTTGTCATGACCGAGCAAACCCAAAGCCTGCTTTTATTCCTCGGTGCCGGTCTTGTCTGGCTTGTCGTTATCGAAGCATCTGTGCGCGCTCGTGCCCGCCAGCGACTGGTGGACGATCTACCAACGTGCAAAGCGCACGGGGTATTTCTTGGCCTGGTTGAACTGAAAGGCACAGCGGAGTCCGAACACCCATTCACAAGCACACTGGCGGAAGTTGCCTGCGTGTATTACCACGCCTCCGTTCAAGAACATTGGCGACGCACGGTCACTGAGGTGTCACGCGACAGTAAGGGACGCTCACGTGTGCAAACCAAGGTGAAGACCGGATGGCAGGAGGTGGCATCTGCACGCGAAGCAGGCCGCTTTTTTCTAAAGGACGACACCGGCGCTGTGCGCATCAACCCCGAAGATGCAAAGTTGGAAGCTGATCTGGTGTTTCAGGAAGAGGCTTCACCCGCAGATGCGCTCTATTACGCCAAAGGGCCAGCGGATGCGATTGCCAATTCAACCCATCGCCGCAGATTCACAGAGTACGCTATCCCTTTGCATACACACATCTATGTCATGGGCAAAGCGAAACTGCGCGACGACGCTGTCGCCCCTGAAGTCGCCGCCGACCCCGATACGCCTGTGTTTCGTATCTCTACTAAAACTGAGGAAGAGGTCAGCCGCGGCTACGCCATTGCTTTCTGGTTACTGTTGTTGATCGGCGGCGCCCTCGCATCTGCCACACCCCTCATTCATGACGCCGTCTTGTTCGATCACGCCATACCCGATATCGCTATGTTGCATGCAACGCTTGTCTTTCTGGGGTTGTTTACAGCGCGCTGGTCCATGATGGCGTTCAACAGCCTCACCGCGTTGAAAAACCGCGCCGACCAGGCCTGGCATAACATCGACGTGGAGCTAAAACGGCGTGCAAACCTGATTCCCGCTATTACCGAAATTACGCAATCACTTGCCGAACACAACCAGGATCTCCTGCAGGCGATAACAACCATTCGGTCAAACGCGACCAAGTTTACCGAGGACGAGGCACAACCCATCGCCGAACAGTTAAGAGTTGTGGGGGAGGACTATCCGGAACTGAAGGCAAACAATCAGTTTCAAACGCTCGCTCGGGCTATTACAGACACCGAGGATCGCATCGCGTTTGCACGGGGTTACTACAACGATGTGCTGGCTGAACACAACGAACGCATAGAGCGCGTGCCGGACAGGTTTATAGCGCCCTTAGCCGGTATGCGGCATCGTGCGTTTTTTGCGGTTGACGCGTTTATACGCGAGGCACCACACCTCGAGCTCGCAGAATAGGGTTAAGCACGAATTTCACTCAACGGCGCATCCAGTCTCAGCATGGCGCCACCAAGATCGCAATTCGCCACTTTTTCAAGCGTTCCACCCAATCGCCGTGCCCGCAATTCCATATTGTTAAGCCCCATCCCTTCAGCGGCCGATACAACCACGCCTGCAAGGCCCTGCCCTGAATCGGCAACCGAGAGCACGAGCCGTTCGCCGAGCACACCTATGTCCACCTCAACACAATCCGCGTGTGAGTGCCGCATCGCATTATTGATTGCTTCCTGCAGAAAGCGGTGGATGTTGAGCAGCGCATCAGGTTTCACCACCAATCCGCGCACGTCGTTGGAGATATTCCAGATAAGAGATATCCCAGCAGCCTGTAATTCTCGTTGCACCCGCGCGCGAAAAGTCCCCAGCGCATGCACCAGATTATCTGAGGCGCCGTCCAGACTCTGCACTATCAGGCGTAAATCCCGTATTCCATGTCGAATACCATCTGAAATTTCCGCCCGCTCCACAGTCTCGTTTTCTGATATCGCCAAAAGCCCTGTCAACTGACCGCTCAAGCCGTCGTGCATGTCGCGAACGATGCGCTCGCGTTCGGTGTCCACCGCCTGCTGTGCTCGTAGCTTTTCCCGCTCGGCATACACCGACTCCAGCTCTACCTCTCGTTCACGGAGCCGCTGTGTGAGCTCCGCATTGAGATTTTTTGTCAGCTGCTGAGCGCGCAGGCTTTGCCTCGCAAGATTGGCAGCCATACCCAACGCCAGCAGCAACCCGCCCAGCGGTCCTACATAGAACGTAAGGTAAAGCTCAGCGGGCCAGTGAATCTGCAGCCAGAAGCGATCGTCCAGAGCATCCACCAGGATGGTCATAAACGAGATTGTGAATATGCACGTCTCTACAAAGCCGCCTTCTTTTCTGAGACGAAAGATAAGGAGCCCCATCGCCAGGCCACAGCTCACTATCGTGAGCAACGTTTCCATGAAATACGCACGCTGGAACTCCTCCATGCGTGTATCCCAGGGTGCAAACAGAATCCCTATCGATATCGCCCACACCACTGCAATCACGCCCAGAAAACGTGATGACATATTCAGCCAGACGACGGTAAATCCGAGAATGACCGCAAGAAACGTAAACGTGGTGCCATAGTGAAATTCGTCGTTCAACGCCACAGGTACGTAAGAATCCAAACCAAGGAAGCAGGCATTTCTGAAACTCCACACAGCCATCAGCAATACGAGCATCCACAATCGCTGCGGGTTATCTGCCTGAGCGCCCATAAAACAGATGAGCAGGCTGACAAACGCCATGACGCCGATAGAGACGTACACAAGATCTACGGTGAACAGTTTGCCCCAGGCATGGACTTCAAACATTTCATCAATTCCGCCCAAGGCAAACATGGGCAGAATTTTCAGGCTTCCACCAACTACTTTGATGTGCAGTTCATTCTCACCGGTTTGAAGAAAACGCGCGGGTATGGCGATCACCGTGGGCTCAAAACCACTGATCGTGCCCCAGGTCTCATCTCCTAACTCAGGTCGCAGGATGTGGCCGTTGACCCGATACTCAACAATACGGCGGGTAAATGATACGTAGAGCGCCATGGGCTCAGGTGTTGTCAGGTCAAATCGATAGACGAATATGCCATGTGGTCGTCGGGCCGTGTCCCGGACTTTGTAGGCAGGCTCATCCAACATGACAAGCTGTCGAGTCTCATCCGGTGCCGCATCGTTTGCCGGGAGGCGCAGCTCTACTTCATGAGCCTGATCGCCGCGCGCGGGTTGCGCGAGGTATTCAAGGGTAGCGAGCAACCCCCAAAAACCTACCTGGCTGATCAGCAACGCAAGGGCAACCCTGCGCATAGCTACGCGCCTGGGAAAGGATCCTGGTGTGTATCTGTATGAATCACGCGTATTGCGTGCGTGGAGCGGCACTATTAAAAAACTTGGCGACAGCTTGACCGCGAGAGTTTACTTGGAGTTTCCGATAAATCGACTTCGTATGATCCGACACCGTGTGATACGACAAATGCAACTGATCGGCGATCTCCCGGTAGGTCATGCCTTCCGACAGAGCTTCCAGAATCTGCAGTTCGCGCTTTGAGAGTTCTGGAAAGTCATCTATCCGTTCGCTTTGGCCGCTACCACGCAGCTGGCGCAGCAGGATGCTGGCTATCCCCGGGCTGATTGGCGCATCACCCTCCAAGGTGCAGCGGATGGATTCGGGCAGGTCAAAAATCGCATCATCCTTGAGCACGTAGCCATTGGCACCCGCACGTACCGCCGCAAGAACCGACGTCTGATCGCCGAGGTTGGATAAGACCAACACCTTCAGACCTGCATCTACAGCCTGTGGAATGAGCGGCAGCGCGCTTTCGCCTGCGAGATCGAGATCAAGCACGATCACATCCGCTCGCGCGCCGGAAATCAGAGTTTCCGCCCCCGAAAAATCCCGCGCATAACCGCGCAACGTAATCTCGCCGCCATCGCCGCACTGTTGCACCAACGCGGTAAGCGTCGCGATATTGTCTTCAACAATCAGTACATTGATAGTCACAGGCTGGCCCCCTAATTTGCGCTCCCCAAAACTAGGGGGAAGGATCAACAAAACGAGGGCATTTGCCAACCCCCAGAAATTGGGGGCTTTGCGATGGTTACAAAGCTATTTCGACTGGATGCAGGTTAAGGAGTTAGTTTCGGTCGACCATATCCTTGTCCAGTCGACGCCAGGTGAGCAGGAAGAAGAGAGAGCTGAGCCCATACAGGACCGCCATGATGATCATGGCCGACTGTAAGCTCTGGGAGTAAACCGCACCACAGACACTCTGCAGATTCTCGCTTAACGCGCCAATGGCGCTTGGATGACATTGGCTGCGAGCCAATTCCTCTGCGGCAACACCGAGCTCAGCCGTACCGTTCACAAAGAAAAGGTCGGATGTAAATCCAATGAACAGCGGACCAAAGCCGTAGCCGATCAAATTGGCGATGAACAACAGGACTGCAATGGCCATCGCTCGGACACGCATGCTGACCACCCCCTGGCCGATGGTGTACTGGGCAGCGATGTAGCCGTACTTCACAAAGCCACCGATGATCAAACCGATGGCTGCAAACAGCAGATTCTCTGTTGTGAAAGCAAAGACGTAAAACGGGATCGACAAAGCCAGTCCCAATGCCGGGACCCAGGCGATGGCTCCCGGATGTGTCTTATAGAGTTTCGTTGCCAACCACCCTGTCGCAAATGTCCCGATGGCAGCCGACAACGCTACAGGCGTGTTGATCCAGATGGCTGCTTCACCGGTTGTGATCCCGTGAGCGCGAACTAGAAAGATCGACTGAAAGGACGAGATGCCGTAGCCACAGAAAGCGGCGATTGTCGCCCCGGCCGTCATCAGCCAGAAGGCTGGCTTTGTCGTCAGCTCGCGGATTGCATCGCGCAGTGGAACCGGTTCTTTGGCTTGTGTTCCCTTCGGGTCCGTATAGCCGCGTGGCGGCTCTTTCACCGTTAACTTGAAAATCAACGCAATTAGAACGCCCGGCAAACCCACCACAAAAAATGCTGTGCGCCAGTCGAACGCATCTGTTACCCAACCACCGATCAGGTTGGCAAACATCCCGCCAAGCGTCACGCCCATGGAGTAAACACCCAGCGCCTGGGATCGGTCACGCGGTGCGTAATAGTCCGCGATCAGGGAGTTAGCCGGCGGTGTACAACCGGCTTCGCCGATGCCAACACCGACGCGACACATCAGCAAAATCCAGAACGCACCAATCGTGAGAGAGCCGATGGTGACTTCAGTGGCAAGCCCACAGAGGACCGTCATGATCGACCAGAGGGTCACGCAGACGGTCATAATCCAGACGCGGTGATGGGCATCTGCGTACCGCGCCAGAGGAATGCCCACAATTGTGTAAAGAAGGGCAAAACCGAATCCGGTGAGCAGGCCGAATTGGGTATCCGTCAGACCCAGTTCAGGCACAAGATCAGGACCGACCACGGCAAGCAAGCCGCGATCAACAAAATTCAGGATATAGATCAGCGTCAGGGCTGAGAGGACATAGGTTCGATATCGGTAGCTGCCAAACCCGATGTTTTCATCAGACGTTTGGCTTTCTTCGGCGGATACTGCTGTCATAGGGTTTGCGTGCTTCTACTTCTAGTTGGTGGCGTTCAAAAGCTGTCCACTTCTCGCCGAACCACTTGGTCCATGTTTTTACTCAGAATCCGCGTCGCGCTGTTGCCAACGGTATTGGCGGGAAACTCGAGGCTCAAGTATTTGATGCCAAACCACTGAGGGCCGTCATCCGCCCAGACGCTGAGCTCCGCCGTTTGACCAGGCTCAACCGTGCGAGCCGTGGGGACAACTTCAGTGACGCTGTAGGCCGTGCCGCGACTCGAACGTGCTGTCAGTTGGCTCGCGCGCACCGACGCAAGATCGAGGGTCCGAGTTGACTCATTACGGATCGTCACCTGAAAGAACATCTTCAATTCGGCGTGCGACGATTTTGCCCGCTTGCGACGCTTCTTGAGCAGCTCTACCCGCTCAAGGAAAAGTACCGGTTCATCGAGGAGCTGTGGTCGCGAGGGAGCAGGTGTAGCGACATCACGCTGCATTTCACCAACGGCTATGTCAGAACCCACTATGCTCCAGGTGCCGTCGGGGCGCAGACGAATGCGACGTCCATCGGTATCGGTGGCAAATCTGTCTTTCGAAAGCTGCACCCAGGTGCCGTCGCCATTTAGCTGAATCTGATGACCGTCATCTGAAATGACAACCTCTTCAGCCGCGATTACGGAAGCCGCCAGCCCGATCAGGCAGGCGCACAGTAAATGCAGAAAGCGTTTCACTACCAGGGGTGCACCCTGACAGGCATCTCGCTATAGCCTCGCACGAAGCTGGATTGCACACGTTCTACAGGACCGACAATCTCGATGTTCTCAAAGCGGTCCATGATTTCTTCCCACAGCACTCTGAGTTGCATTTCAGCAAGCCGATTGCCCATGCAGCGGTGTACACCAAACCCGAAGGAAAGATGGTGACGAGCACGGGGCCGATCAATAATAAAATCGTTGGGGTTCTCGATGGCATCTTCGTCCCGGTTGCCCGATACATACCACATTGCCAATTTGTCGCCTTTCTTGATCTGCTTACCACCAACTTCCACATCTCGTGTCGCAGTACGACGCATGTACGCCAGCGGCGTCTGGAAACGAATAATCTCGGAGACCATGTTGGTGATGAGACTGCGATCCTCTCGCAGCTTGGCATACTGATCCGGGTTCTGGTTCAGAAAGTAAACTCCGCCAGAAATTGAGTTTCTGGTGGTATCGTTGCCGCCCACAATGAGCAGAATCAGATTACCGAGAAACTCCATGTCCGGCATATCCTGCGTATCTTCACCATGCGCCAGCATAGATAAAAGGTCGGGCTTCAGTGGTTCGTTAGCACGTGATTTGCGCAGTTCTTTGAATGCCTCCAGACATTCCAGCAGCGCCGCTCTGCGCACCGGTTCCGGTGTTGGCCCCCCTGCCAGTTCACCTGAGGTGGCCATATCCGACCAGTAGGTAAGCTTGCGTCGGTCATCAAACGGAAAGTCGAAGATGGTCGCCAACATCTGTGTTGTCAGTTCTACAGAGACCAGATCCACCCAGTTAAATGTCTCTCCGACAGGCAGCGAATCCAGGATTTTTGCGGCCCGGCTACGGATGGTGCCCTCGAGCTTGGCCAGATTCATAGGCGCAACCACCCCCTGCACGGTTTTCCGCTGCACATCGTGTTTGGGTGGGTCCATGCCGATGAAGTTTGGCGTCTGAAAATCTTCTGGCCGATCCGCCAGTACAATGCCTGCATCTGATGAGAAGTCCTGGTGGTTCTTCTCTATTTCCATGATGTGTTCGAATTTGGTGATCGACCAGTAGGGGCCGAACAAACTGTCATTACAATAGTGAACAGGGTCTTCTTTGCGCAGACGCTCGAAATAACCCCAATGCACATCGTTCTGCATCAGATCCGGGCGACTGACGTCTATCTCGTCAAGCGGCACTGAATATGGATCTGCAATCTCATTTATGTCTGCATTTGCTTCCGCCACAACACCCTCCTATCGGCTTTCAGCTAACCCATTGACTTTAAATGAATTCCTTTCAATCCTAAAGTCCGGCTTAACCAGTGGAGGAACAAATGAGCGCTCTTCAGGAGAATTATCGCGGCATCGTGCCCTATCTCTTCTACGACGACGCCGTCGCCGCCATGGAGTGGTATGCACGCGTCTTCGGGTTCGAAGAAATCGGACGCTGGGAAAACGACGAAGGTCGTGTCCAGAACGCTGAAATGCGCGTGGGAAACACCGAAATCTGGCTGGATGGCGGCGGCAAACGTGCAGATCAAGACGCGCGGCCGACCTGGATCGGTATCTGGGTAGAAGACATCGATGCGGTTTTTCAACACGTGCAGAGTGCGGGCGTGGCCTGCGACCCACCGGTGCAGCGGGAGTTTGGCGTGCAGATGCTGACGGTGCCGGATGAGTTCGGCTATCTCTGGGGTTTCATCAAGCGCTCGAGTTGAATCGGCGAAACGCCTGGCTCAAAACTTGGGATTAAACTGAAATTGCGCAAGCTCTTTTGCAAGCGCCCGCTTGTAATAAGGTATGCCTACCCAGCTGTAGATGACCAGGGCTAACCAGCCGTACCCTACCAGCCCCCCTAAGAGCCCATACCCCGTATCCCGCAATATCTGCGCGCCCAGATTAAATACCAGGTATCCCGTAATCAGCGCCGTTGCCAAACCCATCGTGCTGAGCCCTGAAAACCAGCTGTTTATGCGCCACCACAGTCCGAGCAGTTTGTTTTTTCGCATCCGAATGTTCACAAACAGTCTCAACGCTGACTCCGATGCCGGATTTTGGGTGATCGCAAATTTAGCGTGGTAGTCCGCTTCTTCCGGATCGCCAAAGGCGAGTTTCAGTTCACCCATCAGGATGTTCGCCTCTTCTGACCCTGCATCCACTTCCAGCGCACGCATGGCAAACTCCATGGCCGCGTTGCGATCTCCGCTTGCCTGTTCAAACTCGCCCATCGCGACCAGCACTGCAGTTGAATTGGGCGCCATAGATGCCGCAGCGACCAGGCTTGCACGTGCCTCCTCCCGCTTTTCCAGCACCTGAAAAATCGAAGCCTTTAACAGATGCGCACGTACAAGCTCAGGATTCAGGCGTAGGGCTTCATCGCAAGCCTCCAGCGCAAGATCCAGCTTCCGTTTGTAAAAGAGCACCTGCGCGCTAACAAGATGAGTTAGCGGCAAATGCGGTGCCTGTCCAAGGGCGATGCCAATTTCATATTCAGCGCCCACCAGCCGTTTCAGCTGCAACAAGCAAGCTGCCAGAAGTGCATGCAGCTCCCCATCGTTGGGGTTATCACCCAGCAGCTCGCGCAGAATATCTATCGACTCGTGGTACTGACCGCGCCCGTAGGTATCAAAGGCGAGGTTAACGCGATAGTCATCCCGCATGCTGACCCCTCCTCAGATACTGATAAATTTCGTAGCTTTTTTCCTGCGGATAAACGACCAGATAAATGGCGAAAAACAAGGTCCCCATAAGGGCAATTCGGTAATAGGGAGCGATCATCTCCGGGGTAGCATCAACATATTGAATCAGCAGGCCGGATGAAAAAGTGACTGCCACCAAGGCCACCACACTGCAAATGCTGGTGATCAACTCCCGTTTGAACGTCGCACTGCCGAGTGCGAAGCTATTGAGTACAAGCCAGGCAAACGGCATCCAGAATCGACCGTAGAACGGCAGCTGGACGAAGATCGGCACAATAATCGATACAAACAGAATGAGGATAGGGTGAACGATGATGTTTTCACCCCACGTGCGCGCCTGCGGTTCGTCGATGATCTGGTAACTCATTTGCCGTGTTTCTTCAGAAAATCGAGCACGTCGTTGTAGCGGCCTCCGTCATTGGCATACCGGGCATAGTTACGCGCCGTGGTCAGCCATTCGGTTGTGGTCGAACGGGATTCCTCGATCGCTGTTTGAAAGTGCCGGAATCCGATTGCCGTCTCGGCGCCCTCGGCCAGACTTTCATCGATGGCCTCATCGGCCGCCATCTCAACCAGGTTCTCCAGATCAGCCCCTGAGTATCCCGATGCTTTGGCTGCGAGCACCTCATAAGCAATGTCATCTTCGGAGGGGCGACCTTTCATGTGGTGTTCCAGAATAGCCGCGCGGGCTGGTTTGTCCGGAGGAGGCACAAAAAACATGCGGTCGAATCTGCCCGGCCTTAAGAATGCAGGATCTATCGCCCACGGCACATTGGTGGAGGCGAGGACCAACATCTGATTATTAGCCTGCTCGAAGCCATCCAGTTCGGCGAGCATTTGACTGATCACGTTGCTGAGCGACGAACTTTGCGTATGTTCCCGCTTGGCGGCGAGGGCTTCAATTTCATCGAAAAAGATCACGCTGGGCGCTTCTGCGCGGGCTTTCGCAAAGATGGCGCTCAAATTCTGTTCAGACTCACCAACATACATGCCCAACACATCGCTGATGGCGACGTTAAAAAAGGAAGCGTTACATTCCCCCGCTGTTGCACGCGCGAGCAGCGTTTTGCCGCATCCTGGCGGACCGAAGAGCAACACCCCACCCCCAATCTTCTTGCGGAAGCGCGCATATAGGGATGGCTTTTCGAAAGGTTGAATGATCTTTTTGTGGATCTGCTTTTTTATATTGGTGAGGCCAACCACATCGCTGAAGGTGGTGGTCTTGCCGCGAAAGCGGTCCAGGTCGACAACGTCAGCCCCTTCATCAGGACCTACCAGGCGCACCTTGGCGCGACGCTCTTCCAACTCATCAACAAGCTCTTCTTCCGGCTTGAACTGCTCATCCCACTCATCTCGAGCAATCTGCGGAAACGAACCTGTCGCCTGCCGATAGAACTCGGCACCTGCGTCTAAATCTTCACGCTCTATGTAGGCCTTGATCAATACCTCGGCCAGTTCAGCCGATGGCGCAGCGTTGTATGCGAGCTTTATTCCTTCGAGTGTGTCGTCATCCATAACACAGCTTAAATTGCGAAACGTCGCCCCAGTCTAACCTGCTCGGAGGTTATCTCCCAAGGTACCCTGCGTCATTGCGTTCTACATGAACAACAACAGGATCGGCGGGAGTGCTTCGGGATAGACTCCGGTGACCCAGAGGAAATGACGACGATCGAGGCCATCTAAGCCTCCCCAACCCGTCTGGCTTCCTGCGCTGCAAACCACTCTGCTTCCTCTCCCGGTTCAGGCATGATCTCGCCACCTTCCAGTACCCAACTGGCAGGGGTCTCTCTAATGACGGCATCTGCCTCTTCCTTTGCCACTCCACCCAGGGCTACCAGAGCCTCTCGAATGGAGTTTGCGATCTTGTCCTTTTGCTCATCACTTCTACCTTTTCGAATAGTGCCTCGAACAAACAGTGAGTTTCCGTCGAGTGGAAACAAGGGCGTTTCTTCAAAGAACACCACATGCACAAAACAAGGGGGCGCACCTGTCACTGTGCAGTGAATATCGGTAATCGCATTCGCGATATTGGCCTTGCCTTCCTGGTCGAGCGCATCTTGCTTGGTATTACATATGTACAAAGGCATAACTGATTCTCCTGGAGTTAGTTGGTAGCCGGGTCGGCAATCACCGCCACGATCTCATCGACGCTGCATCCAGTTCTAGCAGTCCACAACTCAACCAACTCGCGCAGCAAAGATTCTCGGCGCTGTGGCTGCAGCGGCATGTCTGCCGTAAATGACACGACCGAAGAGCTCGATGGTTTTCCTTCCGTGAATCCGTTTCCCTGCGCAACCGGTACCCAGGCGATTTGGGCGTCGCCACCGAAGGCTCTGGAGGCAAAGTCCCTCAAGAGGCTTTGCATTTCAGACTGTTGCCGATCCGGTGCCTGGCCTTCCTGAACGAAGCAGGTGCAATTGATCATGGAGATATCCTTATTTACTTTGGTTGCATATCAAAACCTTGTTGCATAATAAAACCTTTAAGTAGCATATTGCAACTTATTAGTTCTATGATAAAACCCCTGTCCTTCCATTGAAGATGTAGAATCGTGTGATGAAATACAAATCGTACAAAGGCATGAACTGCTCCATGGCCCAGGCGCTTGATGCCATCGGAGAAAGGTGGGCGCTCCTGATTTTGCGCGAGGCTTTTTATGGCAAAACCCGCTTCAACCAGTTCTTAGAAGAACTTGGCATCGCTAGAAACATTCTGTCGGCAAGACTCAATCATCTGGTCGCGGAAGGTATTCTTGAAAAGCGACCTGCCTCCGAAACATCTCACACGGAATACGTACTGACAGACGCAGGCCGCGCACTACGGACTGTGATCATCTCCCTGATTCACTGGGGCGATGAGTTTCGCCCCCATCCCAAGGGTCAAAGATTCGATTTTGTGGATGAAGAATCGGGCGAACCGATTCGTTCAATGGGCATTTACACGGAAAGCGGAAAGGAAGTTAAGCCAGGCAACGTGAAAGTGGTTCCTGGGCCAGGTTTGGAGCGAGCCACATAAACTCCCAACGTTTTAAGCTGCCGACTGCAGGTCAGATTTTTTAGGCAAGCCTGCACTCAAGACTGTTGAGACAAGCAGAAAGCCACCCGCAAAAAACAGACAGGCTTGAAGGCCACCCAACTCATAAGCCAGCCCTGAAACCAACGTACCCAACAAACGTCCACCGGCGTTAGCCATATAATAAAAACCTACGTTCATGGCAACGGAGTCCCCCTCCGCGTACGCCAGAATGAGATAAGAATGTATGGATGAATTGACAGCAAACAAAACGCCGAACACAAAAAGTCCCGCAACAACCGTAACGGCTGGATCAACGCCGGCTGACAGCAGGGCGACTATGGCAAACGGCACAAAGGTCAGGACCGCTATCCACAACATTGCGGTTGCCCCGGTAGGGGGACGACGACGCGCAACAATTTGTGGCGCGAAAGCCTGCACAGCGCCATAGCCGATCACCCAGAGGGCCATAAATGCACCCACCTGACTGAACGTCCAGTTCAGCACCGTTACCAAAAATACCGGTAGCCCCACAACAAACCATGCGTCGCGCGACCCGAACAAAAAGAAGCGACCCGCAGCCAGCCAATTGATCGCAGGCGATTGAGAAAACACCTGAGTAAACTTCGGCTTGAGATCACTTCTACCCAACTCTCGCGGGAGCAGAATAATGCTCGCAAACAAGACCCCCACCAGTAGACCCACAAGCACCGCCAGCGCACCCCTGAATCCAAGCGTTTGCAGAAGCGCCGCACCGACAAAGAACCCGGCCCCTTTAAGGGCATTCTTCGACCCGGTGAGGGCGGCAACCCATCTGAACAAGCGTGAATTTTCATCTTCCCCGCCTCCCGCAAGCACCTTCACGCTCGATTTTGCGGACATTTTGTTCAGATCTTTCGCAACGCCAGAAAGCGCTTGAACAAACATCACGTAAATGACGGAAAGCCATGTGTCCGGAACCGTAAGCAAGGCAAGCGCCCCAATCTGCAGGACCATCCCCGCATACAGCGTTGTATTCAAACCCAGGCGCGTCGCCAACCAGCCACCAACCAGATTGGTTACAACACCGCAAAATTCGTACAAAAGAAACAACAGCGCAACTTCGAACGGCGAATAACCTAACGTGTGAAAGTAGAGGACGACGAGCATGCGCAAAGCGCCATCAGTCACCGTGAAAGCCCAGTAGCTCCCAGTTACAGTGAGATAGCTTTTGACGTTCGCCGCTACGTTGGTCTGCATGTTAGTTGTCGAGACTTGGAGTGATCTAGAGCTTCTCGTTTATCATCTTGAGAATATCCACCATCCTTGAGACGTACCCCCATTCATTGTCGTACCAGGCATAAATTTTCACCATCTTGCCATCCACAACCATGGTCGACAGTGCATCGACAATGCTTGAGCGCGGATCATTTAAAAAGTCCATGGAAACCAGTGGCCGCGTCTCGTAGCCTAGAATGCCCTTCAGCGGCCCGGCAGCCGCAACTTCGAAGAGGTTATTAACCTCTTCCTCTGTGACCACTTTCTTCGCTTCAAAGACAAAATCTGTGAGAGAGGCATTCAACAGTGGAACACGTACCGCCAGCCCGTTCAGCTTGCCCTCCAACTCGGGAAATATTTTTGTGATCGCTCTTGCGGAGCCGGTCGAGGTTGGAATCAGATTGAGCGAACCTGCACGCGCACGCCGTAGATCCTTATGGCCCTTGTCCACAATTGTCTGGGTGTTGGTCAGATCGTGGATCGTGGTCATGGTGCCACGTTCGATCCCGATCCCTTCGTGCATGACTTTAACTACGGGCGCTAGACAATTTGTCGTGCAGGACGCAGCTGTCAGGATGTCATGAGCGCTTGGATCGTAGAGCTCGTGGTTTACGCCATAAACCAGATTGAGCACACCTTCGGTGGGTGCCGCAACCAACACTTTCTTAACCCCAGCGTCGAGATATCTCTCCAAAGTTTCCGGTGCTTTGTGGTGTACGCCTGTCGCTTCGATAACAATGTCACAGTCTGCCCAGTCCACCGCTTCGATCTCCGGCTCCGACGTATGGATTAGCGCCTGACCATCGATCTGAAATTCTTTGCCATTGGTTTCTCCAGCACACTCCCGAGGCCAGGTGCCATGCACGGAATCAAACTGCAGGAGATGCGCAGAAGTCGCAGCATCACAGCCAACGTCGTTAACCCGCACAAAATCCAAACCATCCACCGCCCAACCCGAGCGCAAAACCAGACGACCCATGCGGCCAAACCCGTTTATTCCTACCGTAGCCAATGTTTTTCTAACTCCCCGAGTTAAGGTGAATTTATCCTAAATATGCGGGGTGAACAGAAAGTTACACACCCCTTAAGAGGCTGCGCTCGCGCTAAAGAAGATCCGCGAGATGAACCAGGCTGCACCCCTCACCGGCTAATGTGCTGTTCTGCTCGCTAACTACGCCAGCTGCAACCTCGCGATTATCTCTCACAGTGCCATGGGCATCCGCCACCAGTGCAACGTCATAACCCAATTCCAATGCTGATCGACAGGAGAAAGCCACGCAGCCTTCGCTCCAGATGCCACATACCAACAGGTTATGAATTCCCTGATTCTGCAAAAAAGTCTGCAGGTCCTGATTTTCGAACGCGCTCGGACCCACTTTATGAAACACGCGCTCATTTTCTTGCGGAGCAAGTCGCGGGTGAATTTCCCACCCGTGCATGTCTTTCGCATAGGGTCGCCCCGAAAAGGCGCAGGTCTGTAAATAAACAACCTGCACATCGTTGGACCTGCAGTGTTCTATCAGAGAAGAGATTTGGTTCAGGAGAGTATCGCCATCTGCGATGGCGGGTGTGATCTTGCCGTCAAAGGCCACCAGCTGCATATCGATCACAAGCAGCGCCGTTTTATTTTTGTTCATAGAACCCGCATTGTACCAAACTGCAGATCATTCTAGGCTTGGCGTTAAGGCAGCAACTTAAGCCCAGAAGCTTGTGTGGAAGAAGGCCAGGAGATGATTGATTGTCAGTGTAATTGCGGCGCCGTTAAGTTTCGCGTCACGCGAAAACCAGATTCGGCCTTTGTCTGCCATTGCTCAATTTGCCGACGCTCATCGGGCGCTAACGGCGTGGCTGTATGCATATTTGCAAACGATGAGTTTGAGTGGGTCAGCGGCGAAGAGCACATCAAACATTGGACCAAACCCGGTCATGATTGGCACAAACAATTTTGCGATATCTGCGGCTCATTTTTACCCGGGGTGAATGACCCCGAACGGATGTTTGTCCCTGCGGGTCTGTTCTTGGGTGAAAACCAGCCTCCGCACGTCTCCAACCATATCTTGACTGATTCGCGAGCGCCCTGGGACGTGATCGGGGACGACGGCAAACAGCACCCCGAACATTTTACACACTAGTCTCCTGAGGGGGGATTTGCACAGTATCCAGCTTGGTGCAGAACGAGCCGCACGGTCCCCGCTTCCGCTACAAAGACGTTTGACGCCACCATGACAGCATCGCCGCTGCGTTCGTAACACACCACAGCCGCACTCTCGTCACTGATGGGTTTCACCGCAGCATCAAAAAAGCTGACCTGACTCTGCTGCGGGTTACTCAGAATCTTCTGCCAGCTATCAAGGACGGCGTCGCGCCCGATCAGCGCAGGCCAACCGGGATGCAGACACACAATCTCGCGTTCCCGAGACCAGAGGTGCGCCATCGCATCGTAGTCTTTTGCTTCAAAGGCCAGATAGAAGGCTTCGTTAGCAAACTCAACTTCCTCTAACTCCATAAAATTCCCACCATCTGGATTTCCCTCCCGCTGTGGCTACTGCCTGCAGGCTCTTCTGCCTGCAGGGTTGGGGCGCATAGGGTAATCTAAGCGCATGCAAAATACCGCCTCGCTTGACCAACTGGTCTTTGATAACCAATTCACCTCTTGCCTGCCTGATGATGGCGAGGCGGAAAATTTTCGCCGTCAGATCAAGAACGCCATCTATTCACGCGTTCAACCCGTTCAGGTGCCCAGCCCCAAACTGGTATCAGCAAGTCCCGAAGTCGCTCGCTTGATCGGCCTTGACCAGGATGCGCTTACTACCGAGCAGTTTGTACAGGTTTTCAGTGGCAACACACCGCTGACAAACATGGATCCTCACGCTACGTGTTATGGCGGTCACCAGTTTGGCAATTGGGCGGGGCAGTTAGGTGACGGGCGAGCGATCAACCTGGGTGAACTGGTGACGGGCGACCAGCACTTCATGCTGCAACTGAAAGGTGCGGGACCAACGCCCTATTCACGCACAGCCGACGGGCTGGCCGTGTTGCGTTCGAGCGTACGCGAATATCTCTGTTCAGAGGCTATGCACCATCTGGGGATACCCACTACGCGTGCGCTGTCGCTCATCACAACCGGTGATGCTGTCGTCAGAGATATGTTGTACGACGGGCACCCAGAGGAAGAGCCGGGTGCCGTGGTGTGCCGAGTGAGTTCGTCTTTTGCCCGATTCGGTCATTGGCAGCTGCTCACCGCAAGACAGGAGCTGGAGCTACTCAAAACATTCACCGATTTCATCATCCGCCGTGAATTCCCGCATATTCAGGTGGATGCAAATAATCCCGCGGATGCCTACGTGCAGTGGTTTCGTGAGGTATCGACCCGTACCGCAACACTCATCGTGCATTGGATGCGTGTTGGCTTCGTACATGGCGTCATGAACACCGACAACATGTCTATTCTGGGTGAGACCATCGACTATGGACCCTACGGGTGGCTGGATGACTTTGATCCTGAGTGGACACCGAACACCACGGATGCCGGTAACCGACGTTACCGCTACGGACAACAACCTGGCATTGCACAGTGGAACCTGCTGCAACTGGCAAACGCAATTCTGCCATTGGTGAACGACCCAAAACCTCTTGAGGAAGCACTGAGCGACTTTGCAAAGGACTACGAGCAGAAATGGCAGGCCATGATGGCTGCGAAGTTGGGACTCGATCAGGTACCCGGCGATCTGCTGAACGGGCTCCACAACCTGCTGACGTCAACCGAGACAGACATGACGCTTTTCTACCGTACGCTTGCCACCTTGGATCTGGAAGCGGAAGCACCGGAAGAGGCGCTTCGGGATGCGCTTTACGAAGCGGGTAGCCTGACAAAACCGTTTCGAGATCTCGCCCGAACCTGGTTGAGTGACTACCGCCGGGCATTAAAGGATCAGGGCGTTACGGACCGCGCGGCACGCATGAACCAGACGAATCCCAAGTACGTGCTGCGAAACTATCTCGCCCAGGTGGCAATAGACGCTGCGCATGAGGGCGACTTCAGTAAGGTAAACGAACTCTTGGACGTGATGCGCAAGCCATACGATGAGCAACCGCACTACGAAGCCTACGCTGGCAAGCGGCCGGAATGGGCGCGAACCAAGGTCGGTTGCTCGATGTTGTCCTGTAGTTCCTGATTCTTCTCTTCTGGTAAGAGTCTGGTAAACGTCTGCTACGACACGTAACGGGTTATACGATCCATCGCATCTTCGATCACATCCAGATTGTGAGTGAGCGTTAAACGCACAAAGTCCTGCGCGTTATCCCCAAAGCCTGCACCAGGTATCACCGAGACGCCTTCGCTCTCGAGCAATCCGCGCGCAAAGTCAGCACCGGAGTCTGCCACCTGACTGATGTCCATCATCAGGAACATACCCGCTTTGGGGACTACGCAGGAAAGATTGTTGGCCGCCTGGATACGCCCAACCATCGCGTCCCGCCGCGTTCGATAAGCTTCGCACATGTGATCCACATGCGGTCCGTTGGTTTTCAGCGCATAGGCTGCCGCGTCCTGTATGAACTGGCTGCAACCAAAAAAGGCGGTCCCTGCATAAGCCGTCAACGCCCGCGTCATTTCCGGTGGACTGCATGCCCAGCCAATACGCCAACCTGTCATCGCGTGGCTTTTCGACAACCCATCAATCACGACAATATTGTCCAGATGCTCCGCACACTTCAGGAGTGACACATGGGGGTCATCGAACGTAAACAATGAGTACACCTCATCGCTGATGAACCAGATCCCTCGTTCCCGAAGCACGGCGGCCAGTTCCGACAGGATTTCCGGTGGAATAATGTTGCCAAACGGATTGCCGGGCGTGTTCACCAGAACCGCCCTGGTTTTGTCAGTAATCGCGGCAGTGACGGATTCCACTGATAAGGCGCAGTCACCGCGTATATCCAGCGGCAACGGCACAACATCGATATCCAGCGCTTTGATAATGCCGCGATAGCCGATGTACATCGGCTCAGGAATGATCACCTGATCGCCAGGGTTCACAATGCTGGCAAGGGTGGCGTACACAGCTGCCGTGGCACCCGGCAGGATCACAAACTGTTCGGGCGAGAACTGCCTGCCCGTGGCGGTTGTTTCCAGTTCCGCAATGGCGGTACGGAGTTCCATTTCACCTGCCGCCGGTGAGTAGTGTGTCCGCCCTTTGCGAATCTGCGATACCAGTGTCTCGATGATATCGTCTGGAGTGGCAAAGTCCGGATCACCCACGCTCATCAATACAATGTCTTCACCCGCCTCAGCGCGGCGCACAGCCTCGTAGTGAATGGTCCACACATCATCTTCTGGCGCATCAAGACGGCTCGCCATCTGACTGAACGGCAGTGGTTTCGGGGTTGTTTGAGTATGCTTCATACAGCTCACCTACTTGGATCGTGACGGAATTCACCAGTTGTCACGTAGATGATTTCACCCAGTCATTTAGGCAGGACAGGATTTACTGCGATCGCGGGAAAGGGTGGTGGGTCGTCTGGGGCTCGAACCCAGGACCAACGGGTTAAAAGGGCCAAAATCGATCTGGTTTTGTCGGTGACGATACAGTCTCGTCTAGACTGGAAACAAACCGAAAAGCCTCTTTCTAACGCGCCATTCCTCTCACCGCAATTTAGAGCGGCGGTACTCTACCAGACAAAGCCGGACTTACCACCACTAATTTCATCAATGAACCAGGAGCGAACCAGATCAGTTCTCAATACCAATTCGTGAATGGTATGAATAAAACCGCTGAACTAGGTTTTGAAGATGCAACGGTCTGATTACAGTCATTCTGTGGCTTGAATCGTTATCAAGTACGTTGTAAATGCCTTCGGTCGGAATAGAGATGACCTTCTTGAAATCGAGTACTAGATCCAGTTTCTCGTTAGCTGAACTCCACAGGTTTGCGGGACCAAGTCTCTGATATCTTTGGTCTGGACTGTTACTTTTGATCTTCCCGAATGTGCTTGAGTTCATTCCCTCGACTCCTCGAATGTCGTCAAGAGTGTACGCCTTACACCAGACAGTATTGTCGATTTGGTAGGCTTTCCCTTTCTCAGCAAATTTCTTTGCCTCTCTCTCATCTTCGAAGTACCAGCGATCTGGATACCTCCCCTTGAAGTCTTGCTCGAGATCGCAATCGGCGGTTAGCAAGACTAGATATGGATGAGTAATTGGAACTACCGGGACGTTATCATCTTCTGAAGGTGGTTTTTTGGGATATTCAGGGCGGAGTTCAACGAAGTTTTTTAAAACTTCTCCCTGTCGCAACGCCAGCTCTGGAGCCGGTCCGAATGTTCTGGACACCCAACGATCACTCTTCGTCAAAATCTAGTCTTCGTCTAAGAGTAACTCCGAATCAACACGTCCTGCACGAAAAAAACCAGCTACAGGGGTGCCGGCTTGTGATGTGGTTAGGCTTACTGGTGGCGAATAAAACTCCCACATATCCATGAGAGTTTCGACGGCTTCATCCATTGCTTTGGCTGGAAGTTGTGAAAGCAAGTAGACCGCAAAGAAGCGCTCAAGGGCTTTCTCTCCATTTAAATTCGCTTCAAAAGCATAATGCCCCGTTTCAGTCGAAACTTGACTGTGGATTCCGATTTCAAATGGCGACACCGCAGTCAGATCGACATCACCAGTCAGCCACTCACTTGGGGCTAAGTGCCTTTTGAAGTTCTGGTTTGATGGCCCACCTAAATAGGTCCCCGTTGTACTTATTAAATCGGGGGAGTATGGCGTCAATTGAGTCGAGGGCATTGGTTCCTCCTATGTAGAGATCCGCATCAGTAACAAATTTGTGTGGTTCGGTTAGACCACAACGCAACGTCAGTTGCGCTCCAGGGATGTCGCTTATTTGCAGCGTTGCTTCACTCTTCATGTGCGAGATTTCATCCCTGACATCTTCGACTACTAACAAACCGAGCAGTTCTGTGTTTATCAGCTCTTGCCACGGTACATCTATTATACCTAATTTTTGTCTATCAATTAAATTGACATACCTTAATCCTATGCGAGCATAGTGTGCAGGCCGATAAACCTCTTCCAGAGCAGTCGTGGCATCTCGCATTGATCGATAAAAGGATTCCCAACTAAGGTAGTTCCGGTCTGACACTGCAACCGAACCTTCGGTTAGGGTTATCACCTTGTTGTCTTCGCTATTGCTGAAGTTGTGCTTCACACCTGTTCCAGGCAACGGGGCACCGACTTGTTGAATCAGTCCAGCAACCGGTTCTGGGATAGGTGGCCCCGTATCTTCACGAACATACAACGGGAAGTAGCTTCTGATTTTGTCCTGAAACTCAGCGGGAGCAAGGCTTGAAATAGAAAGGATTGTTGGAAACCGAAGCTGACAAATCACCTCGGCCAAGGGATTGTTGTTAAATACAACTCTCTCAGAACTCTTGAACACGTGGCCGCCGGATTACCCTAAGGACAAAATGCAGCGTGGATTATAGACAGTTAGACTCGTCCACGTAAGTAGGCCGCCATCCGTTGCTTGGATGGCGGCACTATCGTCCTTTAACTTGTCGCGACCCTCAACAGCTTGAGGGCGTTGTCATCGACGAGCGTCCCGGCGTACCGCTGCTCGTACCAGATTTCTAACATGCCCTTCGTGGTGTAAGGATCAACAACCACATAAGGTGTGCCTATTGGCAAAAGCCTGTACGCCTTTCTGAGATCGCCAAACGCAATCGGAAAAACATCAGCGCCTATGTCCGGCATCGCTTCCGAGATCACCACTGGATAACCAAAAAGGCTGTCCGGCTGACCACCCATTCCAGGCGTAAGCACATGCTTCTCGTCCGCGTCCTTCCACTTCGCAATGACGGTGCGGGTAGTTCGGTTCATCACCCACATGGCATCACGCCGATAAGGTACACGCAGCGCGTCTATGACATCCAGCAACGCATCACCGCCATGGACCGAAGTGGCGGGGTCGTGTGGGATCGCTGAAGCGCTCCCACTTGGTACGTACTGCAGTTCACCGAAAGTTCGAGCTGAATCATCAGCAGTTTCCGGGGTTCCCGAAAGAAAGCCAGTGGGTTGGTCCGTGCCAGTCCCGCTGACAATCGCAACATCAAGGCCGATGGCATGTTCAGCAGCAACTTCACTAATGAGCCAGCCTTCCAGGTTGAGGAAACTGTCGCGTGCGATCCACTGCGTCGCCTGAACCAACGACTTCAACCCTCCTGACGTAGGTGCAACAGAACGAATAACGGGTGTTGCATCTTCCGTGCGCGGCCCAGTTTCACCCACCCATGAGTAACCAGTTCCACGTTCATTAACAGGAATACGAATATCCGCAGTATCAACAGGCTCTGTCATAACCAACCCGGCAAGCGGAGACTCGTTTAAGAGTTCGGTCGCGATGTTGCGCGACAGATACTCCGGCACAGTAGCCCCACCCGCATTGGTTCCACCAATGGACATGTCCTTTGCTTCAGCCTGGGAAACCAGCGACCGGTCCCCAGTGCGGAGGAAGTGAAAGAAGGCTTTGTGCTCCTCCTCTCTTTCTGCGACATCTTTGGCCTCGTTCGAAGGCACGGGTAATCGGCGACCCGCTTTGAGTTCGAGCGCGTCTATACGCTCATTGATCCGATCTTTGAAGGACGTAAAACCTTCACCCAATTGATCAATCGTTTCAGATAAAGATAGATCTTCCATTTAAGGAATCTCCTATAACAAATCAGCCAACCCACAATGGCCACATCCCGTAAGCCACGGCAGCGTTGCAGATCATTCACGCCCACATCCCGTAAGGAGGAATCTATCTACCAACTAGCCTTTAAATTTTCAGGGTGTCTTCTGACCACCCCACCACTTTGAAAGCTCCAATGTCTTTCAAAAACTGTCTGGCGTTCACGAAGCGAACGAAACGCCGCAAAAACTGCTCCGGGTGCTGCTTGTTCAAATACCTGAAGTAGGTGCTAGCCCCGGTGAAACCTCTCTCCTCGGCAAGTGCAAGCTGGTCGGTGATTGCCTCACACAAACCACTGAAATCGTTAGGCACTCGATGGAAAGCTAGCTGAATAACTCGCTCAGCCAACATTCTCGCGCCGTTGTCCAACCACTCTTGCTGTTTATGCAGCGCTGCCATCTTAGTCCTCCGGAATATCTCCACCTACCAAGCCATCCAGCGCAGATGTTTCAGGCTCTGGACTCTCTAACTTGGAACCCAGTCTGGCACGCGCTACCGGCGACATTCCAAACTCAATGAGAGCAAGCCGAATCTGGGCAGCTGTGCTAGCTCTGGGTTCAGCGCGATTCGCGACCACCAACACGCATAGCGTTTCCAATAACAAGCGATCCAACGCACACACCACGCACAGGGATTCGAAGGAACCAAGTACTTCACGCCAAACCTGCTGCGCCTCCGAATTCAGATGCTTTGGCGGCTCACCTATTGAGCCCACATGGCTGACATCCAGGTCCTTCGCTCGATGACCGTGCCGACTCGGTCTGTAGTTACCCATTTGCCTGTGACTGGGTACTGATTTGATATTGGCACCCCCACTAGGCATTGATCAGTCTCCCTTCACTGTACGCACGTGAGAACAGGTCCCTGTCGCGGTCCTTGCCTGGAAGCTCACAAAGGTTGAGATATATGTCCATCAATGAACTTCCAATACGGGTGCGTCGCTGAATTTGTAAGCATCCACTTCAGTCTGGGCGATCAAGGCTCCCATAAGCGCACCATCTCGCCATGCTTGCCGCAGATCGACAGCTTCCTGGCCAACAGCACCACGATTCTTTAGAACTTCTTCGATCCGACGATCCAGGCGCTCCATGAATTCGCGATTGATAAGACCTACCTGCTCAGACACCACTCGTCTCTGTTACCCAACTGCGTACATTAAAAATTATGAGAATGAGCCCAACAATTTGGGGCAGGGATTACCTACCCTAAGACACCCACCGGAGCGCTCACGGACAGCCCGTCCGTTGGTCGCGAAAACACACCTCCCCGTCAACACCTCCCCCAGAGCCGAGAGCTAACCGGCGGGCAAGGGAAACGCTCAGAGACGGTACTGAGACGATCAAGGACGATCCGCACGTGATACGAAGATCTGACAAAAACCCCATTCTGACGGGCGCTGAAGCCAGGTAAGGGACGATTGAGACGATTGAGACGATCAAGCGCTAAAGCTCTCCTTCTTCATTAAGCCCTCACATCACCTCACCTGCTCTCCCAACAAAAATAGAAAAAAGGGAAAATAATCGTCTCGATCGTCCCAATCGTCTCGGACCCCGTCCGGCGCGGGCTGTAGCGAGACGATCAGTCAGGTTTTAGCGTCTCAATCGTCTCGTTGAACGTCTCAAAACCCGGTCTCGGGTGACTCTATCCTGTGTTCGGACAAAGCAGTCTGCTCGATGACCAGCACTCGTTCGTGATTCCGCTTTTCGCGCCTGATAACAATCTCGGCCTGTCGCAATGCGGGTGTCACCCTTGTCAATCGTGCACTAAGCTTCGCAGCAGTCTTTGGCCACCCTTCTGGTGCCCGGAAATATTCCCCACTTGAGTGCAAGGTATGGAGCGTTTCCAGTTTTTCCTTCAACTCGCTCGCAGTCCCCGCCCACTGCGCGACTCCTGTGACGTCGTCTGGTTTCTGCTGAGCAACCAACAAACGAACCAATCGCGCGACGGGGTCCGTGTCGAGTACTGTGAATACAGCATCCCTTTGTGTCCGGTTGAAAGCTTCCAAGAACCCAGATGCTTCAGTCCAATCTGGATCGGTTTCACATGCCGCAATCCATCGAACCGCATCCGCCATTCGTGGTGAATCATCAATGGAAACCGTTCTGAAGTTCGCGAGCCCATGACTTAGCGCATTCAATACAGCACCGAATATGCCAGGTCGGGCGGCTTCAAAGCGTTCCCAGAGGTCGTGTTCAGTCTTACGTTTGTCCCTCGATATGGGTTCCAATTCCAATACAACAGTACGCTCAGCCAAATCTGGTCGCGTCACAAGGTCTGTGCTAATTCCATTCATGATGACGTTCCGTTGAGCGTCCAAAATCACCTCATCAGCGTCCGTATAGAGTTCTCTTTTTCCCATTGCACCGCCTGTCGCTAATCGACAAAGTGCGTCGGCGAAATCAAATCTCATCGAGGACATGTTGTCCAAAGCCAACACATGATTTCGAGATGCAGTAATCAGGAGATCTTCTTCTGTTTTTGGAGGTGTTCTAAGCGGTGCGGACGAAGGGTCTACCAGCTGCATCAGAAATCTGGTCAACGTAGATTTTGCGGTTCCTTGCTCGCCAACAATGCCAACGTGGATTCGCGGACCACGATCCGCAAAGGCATGGAGAATCCAACCCGCAACGAGTGGAAAGTTCTCCTCAGTCACGTTCACAAATGGCCGCAAATCATCAATCCAACCCTGTACGGGAATTGGAAGCGCGGAAGTCGTTTGCGTTCTTGTGAGCATTACCGGACAGTCTGTAGTGATGCGCCATCCGTGTGCCGTTACCTCAACGACCTCCCACTTTCGCGTACCTAGATCAACGTAGATTCGGTCCTCTAGCTGAGCCACTCGACGATAGACCTTACGAGAAGGCTTTGTGAGTGCACTCGCGATAGCTGTATCGCAGCCTTCATTCAAATCAGCGTCAGACGGGCCTCTACCAGTAAGCTCCCGAAAACGAATTCGAAGATGATTCCGCCATTCGACCGACTTGATTGGCCAGACCTCCTTGTGGTCCTGGAAGGGGATGATGCAATAACCCCGACCCTGCTCGTCCCGAAACACTTCGTACTGATCCACAATATCCAGCAATATCTCGGACTTCTTCCGAAGCTTCCCAGATTCTGTAAGTACCTCAATCTTCTTGTTGAGTTCATCAACGATCGAGTCTCCGGTCGTTCGATGCGCCCTAGCTAGCCAAACTAGCGTGCCTCCAGATACGGCACCCTCGCGAAACGATTTCCACTTCTTTTTCAGCCTACGCTGGTTCCACTTGCCCCTCGACCATTTAGTAGCCGACTGCGACCACTCGAGATACAAATCGAAGCCTTCATCTCCGAATTCAGTCTTGAGCGCGGTGCCCACTTTCACCCATTCATCATGGCTGAGGTCTGGATGAATTGATTCGAGCAGATCTTCAGCCCGATCTAGAGTCAATTTCTGGTGTTCGGCTTCGAGATCCTCGGCTCTAACGTTTTCGCTTCCCCGTGTCGCCTCCTTTATATAGTCGGGACGAGCTTCGAGAGGAAACTCCAAAACGTTACTATCGTTGGAGAGAGACTTAACCAGATGGTCATACGAGTATCGCAGCCCCGATAAACTCACCACCTCCGCTTGTGACTTGGGCGGGAATCCTGACTCGACCTTATTTTGGGACGCGATGTTGGTTGTCCCAGGCAACCTCATAACACGATCCACGTTATGAACTGCATCCGATTGGAGCCTGGCCTCGATCATCTGGCCTAACTGCGCTATGCATTCCAACTGCTGCCTAAACTTAGGCTCGTCTAGCGCCCAAAAGGCTTGGAATCCTCGGCCTGAGTTAACAATCGCGGTCGGTGTGGGCTCGAACTCCTGAAGCTCCGCAAGCGTCTTCTCTCGCCATTCCTGATGCTTAGCGGCCTCAGGAGGGTCCAGATCTACCCAAACCATACGAGCGCATTCCACATCGTCAGCACTTGGCTTTTGCCCGCCCTTAAAGGACTCCGAGATCTTATTCGGAGTCCAGTACAGGTTGTTCTTGCCATCGTGTCTGTTTACGAATGCCTCAATCCTGGCATGGTCATTGGCTGGCACATGAAGGTGGTCAACAGGACCACTCTCCGGTTTCATGGCCACCAGCCACACGAGATCATCACCAAGCAGCTCGTTCAGGAAGCCAATATTGTGCTCCGGTTCTCCCTGTGCTTTTTTTAACGGTGTGCAATCTGCACTCGATATACCTCTACCGTGAAGTTGTGAGCCGCCCTTCGGGGCGGCATCCTTTTCCAAGCCCTTCATCGCTCACCCCCCAATGTCTGTTTCTCAAGGTAGTGTTCAATCCAAGACCTTGGGTATTTAGGGCGTCCACCGATCATGATCCAAGCAGGCCCAACCAGCTGCCCGCTCTTGTGGTACCGGTATCTCCACTTCTCCAACGTCTCCACTTTGAACCCGGAATACTCCTTGGCAACTTGTTTGGGGCAAAGCATGTCCTCGCCTGGGGCGATGGGAGGCCAGTCTGAATATTCCATTTAACTAGCTCCTCCTGACTCTTGGAATTCGGCAACATCTTTTTCTAAGTACACAACTGTTTGTAGACCAAAACGGAACCAATCAGGACCGCCTCCTGTGCGGCGCATTTGGCACAAGCGCGCTTCGGTCACCCCCAATCGTTCAGCAGCTTCCTGAGAAGTCATAAACTCGATGGGTTTCTGTTTTTCCATGTTCATTTCTCTAGCCCGCACGCTACCTGAGACATGGTGGAGTACACGAAAGGCGCACGAGCATAGATTGAGCTTTCGCTCCACCACGCCTAGCTCCTTTTTCTAGACACCGCAGACTTGCGGTTTAATGGTCTTGTCGGCGGACCAAGAGGGAACAGGCCAACGTTTCATCCATCGTTTCTTACCGGCACTTTTTCCAGGGTCTTCTCTGTGCCAAAAGCCTGTAGAGGAAATTTAAACATGACGACGGTTTAGCTAGAACCTCCCCCACCCCCCAGGGGGGGTCTACGGTTTCCAAACGTTTTTTCCAAGACTTCCCGCTTACGAGCGGTCACAAGATTCGTGTATCGCTTCGTCATCACCAAGCTCGAATGTCCCAGGTGCTCCGCTGCCATGATCGAACTGTGCCCGCTAAGAATTACTTCAGTACCACTTTGGTGCCGCCAGTCGTGCCATCTCATCTTAATTCCGACTTCGGCACATGTTCGTTTCCAAATACGGTCCAGACCAACGAGCGGCCGATCAGGGTAACGCGGTGAAGGAAAAAGGTAGCCGTGACTCATTCCTGCAGCTTCATCAATCTTTGCCCATGACTGTAGCTGCTCTAAGGCATCTCCAACCCATAGCAAAACACGAGCTTGCTTAGTCTTCGTTTGTTCCGGGTTGAGAAACGCTTCTCCCTTCTCAAGGTTGACCTTGTCCCACGTTAACGAGAGAAGTTCACCACGTCTTGCTCCGGTGTAGTAAGCAGTCAGGGCGAGAAAATAGAGCCTAGGATAAGTGCTTCGTTTGCAGGCTTCTAAGATCGCATCGATTTCCTCAGGTTCTCGATAACGCAATGGCATTTCTTTCGATGGAAGCGTTTTGATTTTCCGGGCCGGGTTGTATGGAAGGCCGTCTTCCGGGTCCACGTATTCGGACAAGACCCCCGACAACGCTGTGATGTAACGAGTGATCGTAGCTTCTGATCGAGGAGCGTTCGATTCGCGAATCTTGTAACCACCATGCAGCCTGGGTGTCTTCCTTAGCTCGTCCACAACGCTTTGAACATGTGACTTCCTAATTTCGTCAATCCGCTTCGGTCCAAACTTCGCAACCCACCATTTGATCCGCCGCGCAGTTGTCGACTTCTGGTCGATTCCAAGATATTGGATGCGCCTTTCCGCCGCCTCAGCAAGCGTAGGAAAACTTGGCACCTGAACTTCTCGCGAACGTTCGACACTTGGAGACTCAACCTCACCTCGTGTAATTCGATCCTCAACTTCACGGGCCCATGCTTTAGCGGTCTTATGCGAATTGAATGTGCCTGACAGACTCGGGTGGCCCTGCATTCTGATTAGAGCTCGCCACTTGTCTCCGCGTTTGGTGATGCTTGCCATTTTGCATTCCTCCATTAAAAAAGGCGGCTCGAAAGCCGCCTATCCTGTTGTTGTCGGTTCCTGGACTAGTTCTTCGCAATTCGGAGCGGGCGAGCTAGCCTCTCTTGCTGCGGTAAACGCAGAATCATTGCGAGAGCATAGTTCTTCACCATTTGCTCAAGCTTTTTGTTTTCGATTCCTGCAATCCGAATGGAAACCTCTACATTCATTTGTTTCTCCGTGTTGAACGTGGAGTATCACCATACGCCGCAAGGAATCTGTTACAACGCAACCTCCTGATTTGTATACGGTTACGTCCAGGTTCGTATGGAAAAAGGGGGATTAAATCACGGCTTAAAGCCACGCATAAGTTATTGAACCGAGGGTGAACCAAACTGCTAGTGAACCACATCGTGGTCCATCGAAAGTCTAGGAGGGTGAGGCTCAGGAGCCTTTTGTCTCGCGGAAAAGGGTGGTGGGTCGTCTGGGGCTCGAACCCAGGACCAACGGGTTAAAAGCCCGGTGCTCTACCAACTGAGCTAACGACCCATCGCCGCGAGGCGCGCATTTTAGACATCGCGCCTGCATTGAGCAACATACAATTTTTGAGGCTTGGGCCTAGCCGGGCACTTCGTCTAATCGAATTAATCGATGTTTGCGCCACCCTTTTGCCATCAGCCACGTAGTGGCACGTGGCAAAAGGGTGCTTGTAGATGGTGGACCCACTGCATCTCTCCAACCGTCAAAAAACGGTCCTGAACTCCAATGATCCATTTCAACCGGTGGTCGCTTGCCATAACACTGAACGTAGTGCTTCCGCGTGTTTAGAAGGACATACGCGAGTGCATTTCTTACTTCTTTCGGCGTTTTCAGCGTCCTGACGTGATACCTGCCCTCTAAAACTTTCCCAGACCGTTTGAACACCCGATTCACAGCTCGTGCAAACCGCGCGGAGAAGCTCTTCATGCCATTTGCGAGGGTGTTTTTGTCTTTGGCTTCTACCAGACAGTGCACATGATTGGTCTGAAGGGAATAGTGCACGATCCGAAAGCCTGCTCTTGAGGCTGAACCTGCCAATACTTGATAGAACGCACGATTGAACCTGGGTGTACGTAACTTAGGAATACCTTCTCGAACCCGAATAGTCACGTGAAGTGGATGTCGTGACGCAAATGCATCGCGTTTGATGTGATGGATGATTCGTCGAGCGGCGACTCTGGGCCGACCTGCGCCTTCCTGGCGCCCGCCAAACTTTCTCTTTATTGGTAAGTCGAGTTTGAGTTGGCTTTTAATAACAATCATGCGCACAAGAATACGGCTGTGTTATAAGTCTGTCAAGAAGAAGAGCCCCCAAACGGCTACAGTTCCGACAAGAAAATTAGGCTGCGGGGCCGGGGTCGGCTGCGCTCCGCCTAAAGGGCTCCGCCGCCCCCGGCGTAGCACGACAACCACCCACAGAAAACTAGGGATGTGAAATTGTCTTCATAACCCCACCCCGTTTGCCACACGATAGCCGGAACGAGGAAGCTAAAGACCCACCGCGATCCAACCCCACCACTCCCTAACCAACCTCCCCCTACAACTCCTGGAGATCTAGCAGGAAACTACAGCCCCAACCCCCTCAAACATACCGAGTAGGGTCCCCCACACCAGCACTAACAAACCCTTCCTTCCGAATCCGACAACTATCACACACCCCGCAGGCTTCACCCTCTGCGGTCAGCTGATAACACGACACGGTTTGGCCGTAGTCGATCCCCAGTTTGATCCCTGCCTGAATGATCTCCGCCTTGGTCAGATCGATCAGCGGTGTATGCAATCGAATGCGTGCCCCTTCAACCCCGATTTTGGTCGCAAGATTGGCCATTTCTTCAAAGGCTGCGATGTATTCCGGGCGACAGTCCGGATACCCGGAGTAGTCCACAGCATTTACGCCTATGAATATATCGAGCGCACCGAGCACTTCCGCCCAGGCCAGGGCCTGACTCAAAAACACCGTGTTCCTCGCAGGCACATAGGTCACAGGTATTTCGTTATCACCGGCCTCCTCGGTGGGCACATCGATATCATCATCTGTCAGCGCAGAACCACCAAACTGGCGTAGATCGATGTGCGCCGTGCGATGTTCCTTAGCACCCAGCGTTTGAGCGATGGAAAGGGCTGCGTTCAACTCAGCAGCGTGTCGTTGGCCGTAAGCAAAAGACAGTGCATAACATTCATAGCCCTCATTCACCGCCATGGCCAACGTAGTGGCTGAATCCAGACCACCCGACAATAAAACAACAGCTCGTTTACTAGTCATACCCTGCCCTGGAACTAGCGTCCGGGTTCATCCCCCCACAATAGTTTGTGTAACTGCACCTGCATGCGCACGGGAATTCTATCTGCAACGATCCAGTCGCCCAGATCAGTGGGTGACACTTGCTCAAAGCTCGGGGAAAAGAGGACATCCGCTACTCTTTCGTACAACCCGTGTTCATCGCACTTAAACTTTGCCCAGTCGTAGTCTTCGCGACTGCACATTACAAATTTGATCTGATCCTGTGGGGTGAGGTACGCGATATTGTCCCAGAGATTTTTATCCATCTCCTTGGAGCCCGGCGTTTTCAGATCCACCACTTTAACAACCCGTTTGTCGACCGCTTCAGTGGTCAAGGCACCACTCGTCTCAAGTGATACCGCGTAGTCTTCGTCGCACAACCGGGACATCAGAGCATGCACGTTAGGCTGCGCCAGGGGCTCACCCCCCGTGACGGTGACTCTTTTGACACTCAACGCTGCCACCGCGTTCATGATGTCATCAATAGACATCAACTCTCCGCCTGAAAACGCGTATTCGCTGTCGCAGTACTGGCAGCGCAACGGGCAACCGGTCAGGCGCACAAACACCGTGGGTAATCCGACGGTGTTTGCTTCACCTTGCAGAGATAGGAAAATCTCCGTGATGCGGAGAGTTTGGGCGTCCAGAGACATTTGCGTTACTGCAGTTCAGCTGCGTATGTTCGCGCAAGTCCCGCTGCTGACGAATTTGGATGCTCACGCTGTACGCGGCCTAAGAAGCGCAGTGCAGCGTCGTTGTCTCCCAGCGTGGCATATACAACACCCAGCTTGTACAACGCATCCGGCGTTTTTTGATGATCCGGGTAGAGATTCACAACCTGCATGAAAGACTGCCTGGCTTGTTCTGCGTCCTGTTCAGCGACGAGAAAAATTTCACCAATCCAGTAAAACGCATTCGGCGTATAGGTTCCGTTGGGATAACGTTCGATCAGCTGCTGGAAACCCTGCATCGAATCCGCAAAGCGCTGTTCACGCATAGCATTAAATGCATTGCGATAAGCCTCCGCCTCGGTATTGCCACCACCCGCTGGCACGCTGGGTTGAGTGGTCGGCGTGCCAGTGGGGGCAGGCTGAGGTTTGTTGCTTGAAATAGCTACCACACGCCGATCAAGATCCAGATACTGCTCTTTCTGTTCAAGCTGCAGCTTGCGAATCAGATGCTCCTGCTCTTCCACCGTACCGCGCAGGTCCTGAATTTCCTGCTGAAGGATCTGCATCTGATAGAAGAGATCGGACAAACCACCGGTCTGCGTCGAAGCTGCCGGGCGCTCAGGCTGGGCAGTTCCTAGAGGACGAGGCTCCTGAATCTGCGCTTCAGGTTCTATCGTCGGCGGAATATCCAGACTCGTGTTCGTGCGATTTTGCCGCAAGCGATCATCCGCCGCGGGGTCGTTCGTAGGTACCTGAGGTCCAGCCAGAGAAGTGGAGCCGCCGATGCTGTCGCGCGGTTCCTGCACGGATTCCTCGACAGGCACAGCCGCAGAGGCACCGACCGTCAGAATACTCAAGCAAAGAAAAAGCGCGGCTCGAGCCGCGCTGAATTTGGCCATGATGCGACAGCCCGCCATTTAGCGGTAGGAGACGACCGCGCGTCTGTTACGAGACCAGGAGGCTTCGTTGTGCCCCGGATCTTCGGGCTGCTCTTCACCATAGCTGACCGTTTCAATCTGGCGAGAAGAAACGCCTGCGTTAACCAGGAAGCTTCGTACCGCATCCGCACGACGCTCACCCAGAGCCAGGTTGTATTCACGGGTGCCGCGCTCGTCACAGTGACCTTCGATGACAACACTGCGATCCGTGTTGCGACGAAGAATTTGTGCGTGAACTTCCAAAGCCGCCAGATCACCCGGACGCAGGATCGACTTGTCATAGTCGAAATAGAAAGTGCGCGAGAGCAAGCGTCCGTTTGCGTCGATTGGCTGACCCTGATCATTAAAGTCAGACGGTTCGTCCGCTACTTCAGGTGGCTGTGTGACCGGAGGGGGAGCCTGGTCAACGGTATCATCTGCGGTTGGCGGTGCTTCATTGGGGGTACTCGTTGAGGAACAACCCGCAACGATAAGGACCGCTAGAATCACTCCGGCAAAGCTCATAAAGCGGGGCTCTTTGTTGTACATTAATTTCTCCTAGTTGCTTTGTTCAGCAATTTGTTTTGTGGCGATTATAACTACTATTTATATGTTTTTATTATCGGTACTTTTTCTCGAAAATGATCTCGAACTTCAAATTAGTACTGTGTTCCTCCGCGCTCAGCGTGCTTTCTTCGAATAGCCGATCAAACGGTCGATCAACCATCCAAAAAAGGCGACCAAGCTGGCTCCCTAACATCTCCTGACGACGACGGTAGGCGGTACTTCACACGACCGTCCGTTGAGACGACGGCGAGTATACCCCTTCCTTGATCTTGTGTTGCATAAATCAACATCGTGCCATTTGGGGCCAGCGAAGGTGATTCATCCAGCGACGTCTCCGTCAACACCTGTAAATTGTCTCGTTCTAAGTCCTGCCATGCAATATGAAATATTCCATTGCGTCTATGCACATAGACGAGGTGACGACCGTCCGGCAGCAGTCTGGCGCGCGCGTTGTAGCTACCCGTAAACGTCAGGCGCTCCAAAAAGTTGGTTGCCAATTCAATTTGGTATATCTGCGGACGCCCACCGCGGTCTGATGTAAAAATGATGCTCTTGCCATCCGGTGTCCAGCTGGGTTCCGTGTCGATGGCGTGGTGGCGAGTGATTTGTCTTAAATTCCGCGTCGCCAGATCCATCACAAATATTTCCGGGTCACCATCTTTTGACAACACCATCGCCAGGCTCTTTCCGTCTGGCGAGAACACAGGCGAACCATTGATGCCGCGGAAATTGGTCAGACGTTCCCGATAGGGTCCATCCACATCCTGAATCACAATGGTCGGGCGTCCAGTTTCAAAAGTGACGTAAACCACGCGCTTGCCGTCCGGCGCCCAACTTGCCGACAAAATCGGTTCACGAGAAGCAAGCAGAGTACGCGAGCGTTCGCCGTCTGAGTCTGCAACTTCCAGCCTGTAGGTCGCATTTACCGTGCCCGAATTCTGCGCGAGCACGTACAGTATCTTGGTCGAAAAGGCGCCTCGAATCCCCGTTACTTCTTCATACACCGCATCGGCAATCCGGTGAGATACATCGCGCCACTGGTCACGATCGATCGTGTAGTTGCGCGTCAGCAACTGGCGCTCCTGCACCACATCAAACAGCTGGAAGTTCACGGCAATGCGGCCATCTGGAGTTGTCTGCGCTCGCCCGATAACAAGGTATGCAGCTTTTAGAATGCGCCAGTCCCGGAAGAACACCTGCTGCTGGCGACTTGGGTGCGACAACATGTTTTCAGACGCGATGGGGTCGAACTGGCCGCTGCGGGCCAGATCAAAACTGACGATGTCAGATACATTTGCATCCGCCTGCACATCAGTTTGAAACGGCACCACCGCAATGCGTATCGGTTCATCCACACCTCGGTCGATGATAATCGTGTCGAGTGACGATGCGTAAACGATGCTGCTGAATGTGCAACAAAGAACAACAAACATTCGGGAGACTAATCTGCGCATGTATCTGCAAACCTCAATTTACCGAAGCAAGTCTTCGGGTTGGAAAAGTAAATAGAATCGTCGGAAGTGTTTCTCAAAGAGTGCGTTGTCCTCTGGCACATCAAAGCGACCGGCTTGGCGCACTGCATTTTCCGCGGATCTGTCGAATGCCCCGTTACCTGAACCATCGACAACGGTCACGGTGACAACCTCGCCCGTGGGAATCAGTTCCACAAGTAATCGTGCTTTCATTCCCGTTCGTGAGCTTGGGGGGCGTGACCAGTTGCGACGCACCTGATCGTAAATAACCGCGTGGAAAGACCGCACCACGGCTTCTTCAGACCCGGCTGCCAGGTTTTGAGACTCTTCGGCGATTGCCTGCTCGAGGGACGACTGCGCCAACTCGCTCAGGCGTGCCAGCCGTTCCTGTCGCGCCAGCTCTTCAGCTTGTTTTTTTGCAGCCTCCGCATCAACCCGCTCCTTTTCTCTTTGCTTTTCTAAGCGCTCCCGCTCCAGGCGTTCCGCTTCAAGTTTTTTCCGCTCTGCCGCTTTTTGCGCTTCAAGTTGGCGTTTAAGTTCCTGCTGTCGGTTCAGCGCCGCCTGATCCACCTTGGGTGGAGGCGGTTTGGCTTTAGGCTCGATGACCACAAGGTTAGCCACAACAGTTTGCGGCTTGATTACGTTGAGAAGTTCTTTTTCGGGGTTCCATCCCTGCATGAGCGACCACACGGCTGCAGCATGGAGGCCGACCGCCAGGAGCAAAGGCAAGCTGTATTGTCTTAACGCGTAAAACATTCGCTTCAGAACTTGCGGGGCTTAAACGAGCCTCACCACCTCATCTGGTTAAACCGACACCGTTGTTCTCAACCCGACTAGCCGCTGATTTGCGGCGGATCGGTAATGAGCCCAACACTCTTTGCCCCCGCTTTCTGTAACACGGTCATGACCCGCACGACCTCACCATACCCCAGATTATGGTCTGCTTTTACGTACACCGGCACATCCGTTCTTGCGCGCAGGATTTTGCCAGCTTGTTCTTCCAGTGAAAATACAGTCACGCGAGTACCTTCATCGTCCGCGTCCTGCATGCCCAGATTCATAAAAATTGCACCATCCTTACGCATAGACACCACCAACGGATCATCGTTCGTATCTTCTATTGGCTCCGAAGGCGCCTCGGGCAGGTCTACGACCACGCCCTGTGTCAGCAGGGGTGCGGTCGCCATAAAGATAACCAGTAGGACCAACATCACGTCGATGTAAGGGACAACGTTGATTTCCGCCATCGGTTTACGTCTGCGCGCCATGGTTATTCTCCCGACGCCTTACTGTGAGCGGCTCTGTGCAGGATGGTCGTCAGCTCATCGCTGAAGTCTTCATATCGTTTGACCAGAATTTCGACCCGTGCACTGAACCGGTTGTAACCAATCACCGCAGGTATCGCCGCGAAAAGTCCCATCGCAGTGGCCACCAGCGCTTCTGAAATACCCGGTGCCACAGAGGCCAGCGTCGCCTGACTCATATTGGCCAGCGATCTGAATGAGTTCATGATGCCCCAAACGGTACCAAACAACCCGATATAGGGGCTGGTGGAACCCACGGTTGCTAAAAAGGGTAGATGGGTCTCCAAGCGCGCCTCTTCACGGCTCACCGCAACCCGCATGGCGCGTTGTACCCCCTGCATGATCGCATCCGCGTCGGCACCGGCCTGATCTGACAGACGCGTGAATTCGCGGAATCCTGCAACAAAGATATTCTCAATGCCGTTTAAGCCGTCTTCCTGATCGAGTTCCGCAAAAAACTTTCTCAGATCAATACCCGACCAGAAATGTTCCTCAAAAGAATCTATTTCGCTGAGCACATTGCGGAGAAAGAACCACCGCTGAAAAATCATCATCCATGACACCACCGATGCAAGCACCAGTAAGCCCATGACGATCTGCACCAGCAGACTCGCATTGGATATAAGTTCAAAGATTGAAAGCTGTTCCGCCAACAGTTTGTCCCTTTAACTAGTTTTAGACTCGTTTATCTCTCAAACATCCCGACGCCCATCCCGGCACGTCATCTTAGGATTGAATACAAACAGACTTGTAAAATTGCAGTTAAATGTCGAGCGACCCCTGGGATTCGCCAATGGGTTTCACCCGTTCCGCACCCGCCTCTCGCTTTGGTTCCAGGCCGAGGTGTTCGTAACACAACGGCATGGCCACCCGGCCCCGTGGCGTGCGCATGATATACCCTTGCTGAATCAAATAGGGCTCGATGACATCCTCAATGGTGTCGCGTTCTTCACTGAGCGCTGCACTCAGAGCATCTAAACCAACAGGTCCCCCATCGTATTTCTCAACGATGGTAGAAAGCAGACGCCGGTCCATCAGGTCAAAGCCTTCTTTGTCCACCTTCAACAGGTTCAAAGCTTCGTCAGCAATTTCTGGCGTGACCACGCCATCCGCTTTCACTTCCGCAAAGTCCCGCACCCGACGCAGCAGCCGATTGGCGATGCGTGGGGTGCCGCGTGAACGCCGCGCAACTTCGCCCGCCCCCGCCTCTTCTATGCCAAGACCGAGCTTGCCCGCCGACCGCGTGACAATCTGCGTGAGCTCTGTGACCGTATAAAACTCCAGCCGCTGCACAATGCCAAAACGATCCCTCAGCGGACTGGTCAGGAGACCCGCGCGTGTGGTGGCACCAACCAGCGTGAAAGGCGGCAAATCCAGTTTCAAAGATCGCGCAGCCGGTCCTTCACCAATCAGGATATCAAGCTGATAGTCTTCCATCGCCGGATACAGAATCTCTTCCACCACCGGGCTTAAGCGATGAATCTCATCAACAAAAAGCACATCCCCTTCGTCCAGGTTGGTGAGCATTGCGGCAAGATCCCCTGGCTTTTCCAGCACCGGTCCTGATGTGGATTTGATCGCCACGCTCATTTCCCTGGCAATGATGTTCGCCAGCGTGGTTTTCCCCAAGCCCGGAGGGCCGAAGATCAAGGTGTGATCCAGCGCTTCGCGGCGCCCTTTTGCAGCCTGGATAAAAATGTCCATCTGCTCTTTGACCGCGCTTTGACCGATGTATTCGCTGAGCGCATGCGGACGCAAGGCATGATCGTGCCGGTTTTCTCCGGGCTCCGCGGTGGCTGATATCAAGCGATCAGGTTCAATACTCATACGGCCCTTCCATCCACCGGTCCGTTCTGACTACCGGCATGTTCATGCTCGCTGTTTACCAAAATTCTTCAGCGCCATGCGCACAATTTCCTCAGTGCCAAGCTCACCCAGCTCACCTTGTTCAGCAAGGATTCTGTCGACGGCGGCGCGGGCATCGTTTGGCCTGTAGCCCAGTGCGACCAGCGCATCTTCGGCTTCGTTGGCACCCTGCCCTGAACTCACACCATCTATGCTGACAACCTGCATATTCACCCCACCCGCCTGGCTGAGGTCATCGATGCGGTTCTTCAGCTCCACCATCAGTCGTTCTGCTGTCTTCTTACCAACACCCGGCACCTTGGTCAGTGCGGAGACATCGTTGTTTCTGACGGCAACCGCCAGGGTGCCAGGATCAACGGAAGAAATCAGCGCCAGTGCCAGCTTTGGTCCGACACCATTAATTTTGATATATGCCCTGAACAGATCCCGTTCGCTCTTGGAGACAAAGCCAAACAACAGCTGAGCATCCTCGCGCACCACCAGATGGGTGTGGATCACAACCTCGCTTTGCATTTGCGGTGAGGCTGACAGCACGGCGGATGACACCTCGACCTCATAAGCAACACCCATGACGTCCACCAGCATGACGCCGGTTTCCAGATCATATTCAATTACATTGCCAGTGAGGCGGCCTATCAAGATTTAAGCCCGGGGGGTTCAAACATGCGCAGTATTAATGTGGCAGAGAGCAATGGCAAGCGCATCTGCCGCATCGGTCTGTGGACGCCCGGAAAGTTCGAGTAACACCTGCACCATGTGCTGCACCTGCTCTTTGTTAGCGCGCCCGGTGCCCACCACCGCCTGCTTAACGCGTCTGGCTGCATATTCTGAGATGGGTATGTCGCGACTGAGTGCTGTTGCCATGATCACACCGCGCGCCTGTCCCAAGGTGAGCGCCGAACGCGGGTTTTTTGCCACAAACACCTCTTCGATGGCCATCTCATCCGGCACATATTCCTCAAGCAACTCACCCATAGAGGTATAAAGTCGGGCGAGACGATCGTTTAAAGCGCCTGTGCCTACATTGATGACGCCACTGGCCATGTAGCGGGTCTGTTTACCGTCCAGCTTGATCACCCCGAAACCTGCGCGTCGGGAGCCCGGATCTATACCCAGCACAATTCGACTCACCGCGAGTTGAACCTCCGTGAGCGCAATGTCAGAGCGCCTTATTCTTCGTAAGCTGCTTCAGGAAATTCACCGTTGCTGTAAACCTCCTGCACATCGTCCAGTTCTTCCAGCACATCGATAAGCTTCAGCACTTTGCGTGCGGTGTCTTCATCACATTCTGCAGGTGTAGACGCCAACATCGTCACCTCGGCGTGATCGGGTTCGAGATCGAGACCCTTCAGGCTTTCGACCACATCACTCAGGTTTTCCCAGGGGGTGGTCACCGTCAGCGCGCCATCGTCTTCCGCTTCAATATCTTCTGCACCCGCTTCCAGCGCGGCGTCCATAACCGCTTCTTCGTCCGTACCGGGGGCAAAGTTGATGACACCCTGCTTGTTGAAGAGATAGGCCACCGAACCATCGGTACCCAAATTGCCGCCGTACTTTGAAAAGGCATGGCGAACTTCAGCAACCGTGCGATTTCGATTGTCGGTCATCGCCTCGATCAGAATAGCCACGCCGCCAGGACCGTAACCTTCGTAAACAAGTTCCTCGACATCAGAACCTTCACCGCCGCCAGCACCGCGTTGCACCGCCCGGTCGATGGTGTCTTTGGGCATGTTCGCAGCCAGCGCTTTGTCGACCGCTGCGCGCAGGCGTGGGTTGTCGTTCACATCTCCGCCGCCCAGTCTGGCGCCGACAGTTATCTCGCGAATGAGCTTGGTAAAGAGCTTGCCGCGCTTTTTATCCTGCGCCGCCTTTTTGTGTTTGATGTTCGCCCATTTACTATGGCCAGCCATGAGTGCCTCCTTCTAGTATCTTCAGGCTTACTCGCTTTCAGCCTTCGCTGATGCGCGTACACGTATATGCAGTTCCCGCAGTTGATGCTCATCAACGTGATTGGGCGCGGCCATCATCAGACACGATGCGGTCTGGGTCTTCGGAAACGCGATCACCTCGCGAATGGAAGCAGCATCGGTCATCAACATCGCCAGACGGTCGAGCCCGAGCGCAATACCACCATGCGGCGGACAACCGTACTGCAGCGCGTCGAGCAGGAAGCCGAATTTCGATTGTGCTTCCTGTCCCATGCTCAGCGCTTCAAACACAGCTGCCTGCATTTTCTGATCATGGATACGCAGCGATCCGCCACCCAGCTCATATCCGTTGAGCACCACATCGTAAGCTGCAGCTTGTGCGCTCAGCGGGTCTGCTACCAGTTCTTCCGGAGTACAGGTCGGCTGTGTAAATGGGTGGTGTTCAGCGCCCAATGCACCATCACGTCCCTCATTAAACATCGGCCAGTCCACAACCCAGCATGGCTTGAAGCCTGGCTCTACCAGATTCAGGTCTTCGCCAAGCTGGTTTCTGAGCGCACCCATTGCATCGTTAACCGTTTTTGCGGTGTCCGCACCAAAGAAGACCACGTCCCCATCTTCCGCACCCACGCGTGCGAGCACTTCCTGGGTAACCTCAGAGGGCAGAAACTTCAAAATAGGTGACTGCAGGCCTTCATCTCCAGCAGCGAGTTCGTTCACCTTTATATAGGCGAGTCCTTTGGCGCCGTAGCGACCCACAAAATCGGTGTAATCATCTATGACCTTGCGCGAGAGAGCGCTGCCACCCGGTGCTCTCAGCGCGACAACCCGCCCCTTGGGATCATTAGCAGGTCCATTAAATACTTTGAACTCGACGTTCTGCATCAGATCCGCGATGTCCACCAGACGCAGCGGATTGCGCAGGTCCGGTCTGTCGATACCGAAATCGCGCATCGCTTCCGCCCAGCTGATGACCGGGAAATCCCCCAGATCCACGCCTAGCTCAGCACTGAACACATCTCGCAGCATCCCTTCGGTCAGATCCATCACGTCCTGCTGAGAGATAAATGAAGCTTCGATGTCCACCTGAGTAAATTCCGGCTGACGATCCGCCCGCAGGTCTTCATCACGGTAACAGCGAGCGATTTGGTAGTACTTGTCCATGCCGGACATCATCAGCAGCTGCTTATAAACCTGGGGCGATTGCGGGAGCGCAAAAAACTGGCCCGCATGTGTGCGGCTGGGAACAAGATAATCACGCGCACCTTCAGGGGTTGCTCTTGAGAGCGTAGGGGTTTCTATTTCCCAGTAGCCCTGATCTTCCAGATATCTGCGGATCCGACTGGAAACCGAAGCACGAATACGCATACGCGTCTGCATCTCCGGTCGGCGCAGATCCATATAACGATACTTCAGGCGTACATCCTCGCCTGCGTCGGAGTATTCATCCAGTTGAAACGGCGGGGTTGCCGCAGCATTGAGTATCGTTAACTCCTTACCGAGGACTTCAATCTCACCCGTTGCCATATCGGGGTTAACCGTCCCTTCCGGGCGCGGACGGACCCGACCTTCTGCAAGCAGCACGTATTCGTTGCGAACACGATCCGCCGTTGCAAAGCTTTCTTCGGTATCCGGGTCATAAACCACCTGCACTATTCCGGTGCGATCACGAATATCCAGGAAGATCACTCCACCATGATCACGCCGTCGGTGGACCCATCCACAAACGGTGACTTCTTCGCCCACGTGAGCGCTGTTTATCTCGCCACAGTAATGGCTGCGCATATGTTTACCCTTAAGTTAGGGGGTTTAATGTCTCTTCAGCTTAACGTTTTACCGCAAAAGCCGCTAAAAACCCTATATTAGTCGCCAATTAATCGCTGCTTCCTGACGAAGCACTCGAAGATGACGAACTCGAAGATCCGCTGGATGATGATTCACTTTTCGACGAGCTTGAGCCGCTATCAGACGAAGAAGACGAGCCCTCAGATCCCGCAACGTTCTTCTTCTTGCCGGACTTAAAGTCTGTTTCATACCAACCGCCACCTTTCAAACGGAAGCCTGCTGCGGAGATCTTCTTACGCAAGGCGGATGCCTTGCATTCAGGGCAATCCACAAGCGGATCTTCGCTCAACTTTTGAAACGCTTCCATTTCGTGACCACAGTTGTCACAAACGTATTCATAAATTGGCATCGGTCTGGTCTCTTCTTTCCAAGTCATCGACAAAACGAGCGGCGCATGATCTTAAAAAAACCAATAAAAATACAGTGATTTTGCATACTTTTTGTTGAATGGGCGGTGGCGAATTGCTATAAAGCGCGGCACCAGGTTAGTACAATCTGGTCTCTACCCAAGTTTTGTATCGAGTAGCTTGTTAACAACCATTCGTTGTTAACGAATAAATAGCAAGGTAGTCGTGCGAAACCGGGGCTGAGATGTTTGAGAGACGTTGCGAAACCCCTCTTGGACTTGGTTGGCGCTTTAAGGCTTTTGCTTTAGCAACCTTGCTTTACCCTAAGGGCACTCACCAGTCTGAAGCGTGGAATTGCGCTGTTTAGAACTAACAAAAGGATAGTTATGGCAACCCGCAAAAAAGCACCTGCTAAAAAGAAAGCTCCGGCTAAGAAAAAGCCTGCAGCTAAGAAGAAGGCTCCAGCTAAGAAAAAAGCAGCAGCTCCAGCTGTGAAGAAGAAGCCCGGTATCAGCTCTAAGATGACCAAGACGCAGATCTTGAATGAAATCGCAGAGAGCACCGATCTTTCCCGCGCACAGGTTGGTTCTGTGCTGGATGAGTTGGAATCTCTGATTGAGCGTCACATTCGTAAGCGTGCAGTTGGTGAATTCACCCTGCCTGGTCTTCTGAAGATCAAAGCTGCCAAGCGACCTGCTACCAAGAAGCGTATGGGTCGTAATCCTGCTACAGGCGAAGAAATCGTTATCCCGGCTAAGCCGGCAACGACGCGTGTACGCGTGACGGCACTGAAAAAGCTGAAGGATATGATCAACTAGATCTATTTCAGCTTAAAATGAAAGGGCCGGATTTCCGGCCCTTTTTTTTGCTTAAGTCCTTTTATACACGCATATTTACACACGCATATATTCGCTAACCTTCACGTTAAATCCGGGAACTACCAACTGAAAAGCTCATGAGACAGTCTCAACTCCTTCTCCCTACCCTAAAAGAAGATCCTGCCGACGCGGACGTCATCAGTCATCGGCTGATGCTGCGCGCGGGTCTCATCCGCCAACTCGCCAGCGGACTGTACTCATGGTTGCCCGTGGGCTTGAGAGTGCTGCGCAAAATCGAGGCGATCATCCGCGAAGAAATGAATGCCAGCGGCGCACAGGAGCTGTGCATGCCCGTCGTGCAACCAGCGGAACTATGGGAAGAATCCGGCAGGTGGGCCAAGATGGGTCCGGAGATGGCGCGCCTGCAAGATCGTCACTCGAGAGATTTTTGTCTCGGCCCCACGCACGAGGAGGTGATCACGGATATCTTCCGTCGGGAGATTCAGAGCTATCGCCAACTGCCCGTCAACTACTACCAGATCCAGACCAAATTTCGCGATGAACGCAGACCCCGCTTTGGTGTGATGCGCGCCCGGGAATTCACCATGAAGGACGGGTATTCGTTTCACGCGACCCAGGCCTCATTCGATGAAACCTATGATGAGATGCACGACTGCTACTCTCGAATTCTCACTCGCATGGCGCTTGATTTTCGCGCTGTAGATGCAGACACCGGGAATATCGGTGGCGCCAACTCCCATGAATTCCATGTGCTGGCCAACTCGGGCGAAGATACCATTGTGTACGCCTCGAACGGCGACTATGCCGCCAACCTGGAAAAGGCAGAATCAGCGCCTCCTTCCCCACGTCCTGAACCTGGCGCCGAGCTTGATCTCGTAGACACGCCTAACGAAAAAACCATCGATGACCTGTGTAAGCTCCTCGGTACTACACCCGACAGAACCGTCAAAACCCTGGTTGTAAGAGGAGAAGAAGGCCCGCTTGCCATCGTCTTGCGCGGCGATCACGAACTGAATGAAATCAAAGCCGAAAAGCTGCCCGGGGTGGCGAGTCCTTTCGCGTTCGCGGACGAAGCAACGATCCGGTCGGCAGCGGGTGCCGGGCCCGGTTCACTAGGTCCGGTCAACAGCAACATTCCCTACCTGGTGGATAGAGAAGCAGCTGCCCTTGCGGATTTTCCGTGCGGGGCCAATCAGGAAGGCAAACATTTCACCGGTGCAAACTGGGTGCGGGACTGCGAGCTGGCTGACGCACAGATCGTCGATGCCCGTAACGTTGTAGAGGGCGATCCAGCGCCAAATGGGCAAGGCGAGCTCAAGTTCTTGCGCGGAATTGAAGTGGGTCACATTTTTCAGCTGGGTACGGTTTACAGTGAAGCTATGAACGCAGGTGTTTTGGACATGGATGGCCAGACCGTAATCCCCATCATGGGATGCTACGGCATGGGCGTCACCCGCCTGGTTGCCGCCGTTATCGAACAGAACCACGATGATTCCGGCATCGCATGGCCGGAACCTTTGGCTCCATATCATGTGCACCTGCTTGCGCTGAACTACAGCAAGTCTGAAACCGTGAAGACCCAAGCTGATCTGGTCTACCAACAGTTACTCGATGCAGGTATTGAGGTGTTGTTCGACGATCGCGATGATCGACCAGGCGCCAAGTTTGCCGACGCCGACCTGATCGGTTTACCGCACAGGATCGTGATCGGCGAGCGCGGACTGAAAAACGGTGTAGTCGAACACAAGCGACGCCTGGACGAGTCCGCAGTAGACATTCCGATTGAGGACGTACTGTCCACCATAACGGGCTGATCTGATCCAATGCGTTTATCCCTTATCCCAGTATTGTTTGCTGTCGGTATCAGCACTTTAGGCGTCGTGGCGGCGCACGCAGACAGGGGTGATGTGGACCCACAATTGCGGCAGAAGCTGGCATTGGCGCTTGCAGAGGAGCATGAGCAACTTGATCGCTTTGATGCGGAAGTCTGGTTGCGTGTCTCGGACCAACGCCTGACCCGCTACATCAAAAACCAACCTGAGCGTCTGACGCTCCTGCAACTGGTTTATCGAGAAGCTGCAGTCCAGGGCCTGGATCCAGACCTGGTGCTTGCGGTCATGCAGATCGAATCGGCGTTCGATCGCTACGCCATTTCAGTGGTTGGTGCTCAGGGTTTGATGCAGGTCATGCCTTTCTGGCGCCTGGAGATCGGTCGACCGCAGGACAATCTGACCAGCGTGGAAACCAACATACGCTACGGCACCGTGATTCTGGCCCACTATATTGAGGTGGCGAAGGGTGACCTGGTTGATGCGCTGGCCCGTTACAACGGCAGCCGTGGCAAAACCAAGTACCCGGAAAAAGTCATCAAAGCCTGGCGCACACGTTGGCGCAATAAAACCCGGGAAGAACTTCCGCAATTGCAGGCAAGTTGTGCAAACTACGGCTTAAACGCCTGCCGCTACCAATAGCCGCTCAGTTTGCCGGTGCCGCCATGCTCGCCATGATGGTCGCCTCCGTCTGAGGTCCGAACAGCACACGATGTACTTCCCTCTCAGGGCTGATCAATACGGTCATCGGTAAGGTTTGAGCGCGCTCGTAGCCGTATCTGAGGTAAGGGTCCTCAAGCAGGGTTGGAAACTGTACGTCCATACGCTCGATCACCCCTGTTAGTTTTTCGCCGGTGAGCTCGTCCCAGTTTACGCCGAGGACAACCAGACCATGCGCTGCACGCTCATGATGGAGTTCGTTCAACTCAGGTATTTCTTCGCGACAAGGCGCGCACCATTCCGCCCAGTAGTTGATCACCAGCCAACGGTCGTCCCAATGATGCATCTGCGTCTTGGATCCATCCGCAAAGTGAATTGGATCGCCGCCACAACCGGCTACTACGACAACCCACGCCAATACGACCAAACGCTTCATTAATTTGCTCCAAAAATTACATCTAAACTGACAGACATTTCGTTCGAGCCAAACTGGGTAATCGAGATCAGCGGCTGTACAACCTGCGGCAAATCATTGATCGCCTTGAGCCTCTGCAGTTCCAATCCTTCCGGCATCCGCTGATACAGATCCCAGAGCGTGACTGCTTTCAAATTGCGCCCCAGAATCCAGCGCTCATCTTCGGTTTGCATCAGGAGCTTATATTCCTGAAAAACCCCGAACACCTTTTCATGTTCAGTTCGATTCAGCACCACGTTGGCGTTAATTTCTTTGTCGGTGATGCTGCGGCCTTCCAGGTGCGCCTCGTGGAGAAGCCGCAAAACACGTGTGGCCTTCACCACAAGGGGCTCACCTTCAACATCGTCATCTCGCGGCAATGCCAGGCAGCGCACCAGAATGGCACCACACAAAACTATGACCCACACAAGGTACAGCCACAAAAGGAATACCGGCACAGCTGCAAACGCGCCGTAGAGCGCATCGTACATAAAGTTACGTGAAACCTGCGCAAATATTCCAAACGCCGCCTGGAAAACCAGCATGGTGACCACACCTCCCGCAAGCGCATGTTTAAACGGCACGTGGCAGTTAGGCACCGCGTAATAGAGCACTGTGAACGCGGCGATACTCAGAAGCACCGGCAGAAAACGCAACAACGTTTCCACGACCCCAATCACGTCGATTTCGGTAACAAGCGGCATGCTCACTACATAGATAGACGAAAGCAGGCCGATGATCAGACTCGCCGGACCCAGGGAGAGAACTCCCCAGTAGACCAGAAAACGCTGCACCCCACGACGCGGCTCGGCGACGTGCCAGATCTTGTTGAAGCTCTTCTCAATACTCACCAGGAGCATGAAAGACGCACCAAACAGAAACACGAATCCAATAAACGTCAGGTTTTGCGCGCGATCAGCAAACTCAACAAGTTTTTCCTGCACCACATCCGAACTGCCCGGTACAAAATTTTCAAAGATAAAGTTCTGTACCTGCTGCCCGATGGAGGCGTATTCAGGGATCAGCGAGAAGAAGGTGAACGTCACCGTCATGATGGGCACAACCGCAAAGAGTGTTGTATAGGTAAGTGCACCTGCAACGTTGAGGCAGTCGTGTTCCAGAAACTGATTCCACATCTGTTTCATATACCACCAGACCGCGCCAGCGAAGTGTTTGAACTTGGCGGCGACACTGTCCTGTGTTTGTTCAGCGCTACTCATGGGAACTCTTTGCGTTGCCTTCTGTTATTGGTCTTGTCAATGTGCTTTGATCGCGAAGCACCCGTCGCTGAGTGCACATGCCTTAACGGCACGCGGCTCAAGCCCTATACTACCGCGCGATTAACAACCCTCAGAGCATTCATGTCAAACGTGACCATCTACCACAATCCACGCTGCTCCAAGTCGCGTCAGACACTTGGGCTGTTGGAAGAAAAAGGCATCTCACCCAACGTCGTTGCCTATCTGGAAACACCACCAGATGCCGCAACACTGCGGGACATACTAAACGCACTTGGCAAAACGCCGCGTGATCTCATGCGCAAGAAAGAGGAAGCATACATTGCCAACAATCTTGGGGATGAATCACTGACTGAAGAACAACTGATCAACGCCATGATCAAAGACCCCATTCTCATCGAACGACCTATTGTCGTGGTGGGTGATAAAGCCGCACTCGGTCGTCCCCCGGAGGATGTCCTGAAGCTTTTTTCATAACCTCGACGTTTACACAAACCCCTCCGCAAAAAACACAGGCAGCCGGCATTGAGTAATCTCAACGTATTGATTCTCTACTACTCCCGCAGCGGCGGGACGCGCAACCTTGCGTTGCACATCGCTCGGGGGGTAGATCAAGTGGAGGGCGTTGATGCCGTCATCCGTACTGTACCGGAGGTGAGCACCGCCACCGAACAAACCGCGCCGGTAGTGCCTGATGAAGGGGCGGTTTACTGCACCAAGGATGAGCTTGCACAGTGTGACGCGCTGGCGCTGGGCAGCGCCACACGCTTCGGCAACATCGCATCACCTCTAAAGTATTTCCTGGATACCACTGCGGACCTCTGGATGAATCGAGCGCTTGTCGGTAAACCCGCTATCGTCTTTGGCTCCTCTAATTCACTGCACGGCGGCAATGAGTCGACTCTAACGACGATGATGATTCCCCTGCTGCACCACGGCATGCTTATACAAGGGTTGCCTTACAGCGAACCTGCATTGAATGCCACTACGACCGGCGGCACACCCTACGGCGTGACCCACGTGGGTAATACCGGCGCGGATCTCTCCACCGCCGAAGCGGAACTGGCTGTCGCCGCGGGTCGCCGTCTGGCAGAACTCACCTTGAGGTTGGCTTGAACGTGCAGGGTTGGATTTTCACCAGCTACATCTGTATGGGCAGCCTGTTCGCCATCACCGGCATACGTCAGTTTTTTATCGAACCCTTTGAGCCCGCCTGGTTAAACGCCGCGTGGTTTTTCGTTCAGGTGCTGCCACTGCTCGCAACGTTGCCCTCGCTGATGAGCGGTTCTGTGCGCGGCACGTTTATCTTGTCGATCGCGGCGCTTCTCTATTTTATCCACGGCACGATGGTCATCTTTGAACCGGCGCTGCGGGTGCTCGGCATTGTCGAAGCGGTGTTTGCGTTAGGCTTGTGTGCTGCAGCGAGTTATGTTGTGCGAGGACTACGAAATAACGCCGGATCAGATTCAGACTAAATCCGCTCGCTTCAACTCCATAAAATCGTTCCACACATCCGTCATGTGTGGTCGCCACTTCGGGATTAACGGCGAACTCGCCGCGTCCTCTTCTGCGCCCACTACCTCCTTGAGGTATACATACATGAAGGCTGAGACCCTGAGGTTCATCGCGCAGTGCACGAACACGGGTCGATCTTCCAACGCCTGCATCAAGCCGATAAAGGTGCGTGCATCGTTCAGTGTCGGATTTTCAAAATCTACCGGGATCTGAAAATAACTCATACCGAGAGTTGTCACGACACTGCCTTCGTCCGCAATCGCATTGTCCGAAGTAGGTAGCGCCAGGTTGATAACCGCCTGATACCCTGCGGCGGCGATGTCTTCAAATTGCTCCCGCGTAGGCTGTCCGGCCGTCCCTACGCGTTCGGTGAGTTGCACAAAGTTAAGTATGTCTTCAAGCATCAAACACTCCCTGGTGAATGTTTGGAGTCTACAAACTCATCGCCTCAACTGACTTGAAATGCACTAATTGAGTTTCCGCGCCTGGTTCATTTTCAGCCGACTCCAGGCTGACCAGATCATAGCGGTTCTTTGCCAGCAGCACGCGCATGCCGACAAACTTATTGAGGGTTTTGACGTAGATACCGGTGTATCCGCGCTCGGCTACCCACGTTTCCTGCGCCTCGAGCAGCGCCTGTGCCACCCGCTCGCCCCGGTACTCAGGCGTTACACCACCCAACCAGCTGTAGTATGAGCCATCGTCATATCGCGCATAGCCAAACTTGAAGCCAGCGGGCTCGCCTGCCACCTCCGCGATCAGCAGCAACCCATCCTGTCGCTCGGCTTCGGCCACTCGCGCTTGGTCCCGCAAGGGATCTAACTCGGGCACAAGCGCCATCAGGTTTTCCAGTTCATCGACATTGCCGATGCGGATACTCAGAGAGGAGGAGTCAGCCAACGGGCTCAGTGAATGATCGGGGCGGGTGGTTCTTCTTCCACCACTTCATCGTCATCCATGCTTTGCACGGCATAACGACGAGTGGTGATCTCACCGGAAACCACCTCAGGCAGCTCGCCGAGAAACACTTCCATGTGGTCGGTTTGAAAGTGGGCCATCAACGCGTCCATGCTTTCCCATTCCTGAAAAAGCATCAACGTGTTCGGATCAGCAAGACCCACATAAAAGTCATAGGACAAACACCCGGGTTCCTGACGCGTGGCGTCCGCCATTTCGCGAGCGAGCTTGAGCGCTCTTTCCCGTTCCGCAGGTTTAACCGGTATTGTGCCGTGAACAATAATCATCACCTAAATCAGCCCGGCTTGTTTCAGCCGTTCTTCAATCTCTCCTACAATAGCAGGGTCATCGATGGTCGATGGCACGGTGTAAGACTCACCGTCCACCATCTTGCGCATCACGCCGCGCAGAATCTTGCCAGACCGGGTTTTGGGTAGCCGCTCCACAATCAGCGCGCGCTTGAAGTTGGCAATTGCGCCCACATTGTCGCGCACCATCTGCACAAGCTCTGCCTGGAGATCGTTCGGATCTACGTTGATGCCATCTTTCAGAAGCATCAACCCCATGGGTATCTGCCCCTTGTCAGCATCAGCGATGCCGATCACCGCACACTCTGCCACCGCAGGGTGCGAGGCAACTACCTCTTCGATCTGGCCGGTGGAAAGCCTATGACCGGCAACGTTGATCACATCATCTATGCGGCCCATGACATAGACGTAGCCGTCTTCATCCACGTAGCCACCGTCACCCGTCAGGTAGTACCCCGGGTGTTGGGCGAAGTAACTTTCCACGTACCGTTCATGGTCACCCCAAACCGTGGGAAATCCACTCGGTGGGAGCGGCTCTTTAACAACGATCGCCCCTTCCTCGCCAGGACCAAGTTCCTCCCCAGCCTCATTCAGCACTTTCAGGTCGTATCCGGGGGCGGCTACGGAAGGTGAGCCCGCCTTGGTCGGCAGGAGTTCTACTCCCGCCATGTTGGTACAGATCGACCAGCCGGTCTCTGTCTGCCACCAGTGATCTATAACGGGTATGCCCGGCAGATGTTCTGTCAGCCAATGGTAGGTGGGTGGATCCAGGCGTTCGCCAGCAACAAACTGGTATTTCAGCGAAGAGATATCGTACTGCGCCTTAAGCTCACAGTTCGGATCTTCTTTTTTAACCGCCCGAAAAGCGGTGGGGGCAACAAAAAAACTTTTTACTTTGTGGTCAGAGATAACCCGCCAGAAAGCACCTGCATCCGGCGTACGCACCGGTTTGCCCTCATAGAGGATAGTGGTACAGCCTCGGAACAGCGGGCCATACACAATGTAGGAGTGACCAACCACCCAACCCACATCTGACGCAGCCCAATACACATCGCCCGCATCACAGTCATAAACCGCCTGCATGGAGTAATTCAGCGCTACCGCGTGACCGCCATTGTCGCGAACAACCCCCTTGGGTTTACCGGTGGTGCCAGAGGTGTAAAGGATGTAGAGCGGGTCTGTCGCCTTGACCGGCACACACTCTGCGGGTTCCGCAGAAGCAAGCCACGCGTTCCACTCCAGATCGCGGTCTGGTGTCATCCCGGCATCACACTGCTCGCGCTGCACGATGACGCAGTTTGATACCTTATGCTCGCTGAGTCGCAGCGCTTCATCCAACAACGGTTTGTAGGGAATCACGCGATCGAACTCGATGCCGCAGGAGGCAGACACCACAACTTTCGGCGTTGCATCATCAATTCGTGTGGCAAGTTCCGGTGCTGCGAAGCCACCAAAAACCACAGAGTGGATGGCACCAATGCGCGCACAGGCCAGCATTGTGACCACCGTTTCCGGAATCATGGGCATGTAGATTACAACCCGATCCCCATGTTCAACGCCCAGTGCTTTAAGCCCACCCGCAACCCGCGCGGTCCAATCGGTGAGTTCGGCAAAGGTGTACGAAGATTGGCTGTTGGTTGCCGGAGAATCATAAATCAGGGCAGTTTGCTCGCCCCGACCTGCCGCAACGTGCTGGTCCAAGGCCACATAGGCACTGTTGAGTTCGCCATCTGCAAACCAACGCCAGGCGCCGTTCTCGTCCCGATCGAGCGCCTTGGTCGGCTTGGTAAACCAAGGAATCAGTTCAGCTTTTTCCAGCCAGAAACCAGCCGGATCTTCCAGTGAGCGTTGATGTTCCTCAGCGTAGGTCATGCGTGTCCCAGTTGTTAGGCACCCAGTGCCTTGAGGAGCCGAGTGACCCGTGCCTTTTTGGGGCACATATCTAACAGTTCCTTATAGACTTTTGAGCGCTTGCTGATCTGCTTGTGCTTGCAGTAAAAATCAACAGCGGTTGCCCATGCAGACTCAATGCCGTGCTTGTTGATTGACACTGTCGTGTTCACGATCTTACCCGTAGCTCGGGACATGATGCCAACCTGAAATACAGGTGTCATCGAACCACTCTTTTCTTTCTTCAGGCGGCAGAGAATACCTTTCACCTGACCGGTTTCATCCAGCTGAATCTCCTTGTCCGCGCGATCTCGTTCCTTCGCTTGCAGGGTTGAAAGTTCATCATCTCGCGCCTCAGCTTGTGCTTTGACAGCAGCACGTTTCGCACCTCTCAGGCGCTTGCCCCCTTCCTTCAACGAAAAATATTCCTGGTAGGTTTTACCTGCGACCTGGCGCCGTACACGGAAACCATGGAATCTCGGGTTATCAAGAAGTTCTACACTCATCAGCGGTCCTTTAGTTCTAATAGTTATATTTGGATATTTGTGTTCACGTGAAGCGAACAGGTAGGTGCGGTAGAGACTCTAGCGACCGGCAATAACTCCGTTGTCGCTCAAATCCTGAATCTCATTGGCGCTAAACCCGCAATCCTCTAGCACGGAGTGAGTGTCCTCTCCTGGGACTCTAGCGCCATGGGATATCTCCGCATGGGTACGTGAAAATCGGGGTGCAGGTGAATGCTGCATCACACCCTCAACTTCAACGAACAGGTTGCGTGCCTTGTTATGTGGATGCTCTGGAGCCTCCAGAATACTCAGCACGGGAGCAAAGCAAACGTCGGTGCCTTCCATAATTTCGCACCATTCCGCCTGCGTTTTGCTCAAAAATACATTTGTCAGTTCGGCCTTGAGTTCTCCCCACTTTGATGGATCCATCTGCGGCGCAAACTTGTCCGGATCGAGCTCGGCTTTTTCAACAAGCAGCGCATAAAACTGCGGTTCGATCGAGCCGATGCAGATCTCTTTGCCGTCTTTAGTTGCGTACGTGTCGTAAAAATGCGCACCACCGTCAAGCAGGTTGGTACCACGATCTGTTTTGAACGCACCACCAGCAGACATCGAAAAGAACATCGCCATCAGCGCAGCCGTACCATCGACCATGGCCGCGTCAACAACCTGGCCCTCGCCCGACTTTTGCGCTTCCAACATGCCGCACACCATACCGAAGGCCAGCAACATACCACCGCCACCGAAGTCGCCCACCAGGTTTAAAGGCGGTACAGGCTTTTCACCCGGTCGTCCGATGGCGTGCAGCGCTCCTGCAAGTCCGATGTAGTTGATGTCGTGACCGGCTGCTTGAGCGAGCGGACCGTCCTGTCCCCAACCGGTCATGCGGCCGTAAACAAGTTTCGGATTGCGCGCCAGACATTCATCCGGCCCCAGGCCGAGGCGCTCGGTGACGCCAGGGCGAAACCCTTCAAACAGGCCATCCGCGCTCTCAACGAGTTTCAGTACCGTTTCGACGCCTTGTGGACTTTTCAGATCAAGCGCGATGGAACGCCGGTTGCGCGCGAGCACGTCCTTGGGTGCGGTGGATGCGTTGGAGAGTCGTTCAACGCGAATGACTTCAGCCCCCATGTCCGAGAGCATCATTCCGCAAAAAGGTCCCGGGCCGATGCCCGCAAGTTCAATAATTCTAAAGCCAGATAAAGGTCCCAAGATGCCCCCTGTGTCGTTTCCTAACGTCGCCCTTAACGTTACTTTACCGTCGCTTGTTAACCGACCGACTACCACTTATCTATCGCACGTAGCGTGCGGGATGGCTTATCTGTTCGGTTGGATAGTTCTAGTTTGTGTGCGCGATGATCTTATTGTTTTTCTATCGTCTTATGTGATCGTCTTAGATCGTTTTATATCTATCTTTTTTGTAGACGATTCGCCCGCAGGCTCATCGTCTGTGCGGGTTTGATGTGTCGTTAGATCACTTTCATTCTCCGCGAGCGCGCAATTCTAAACCAAAGTCGCGCTCGCAAAATAGACCTTTTTCCCCTGATTTATTGCGTTAGCAGGGTTGACAAGTCAGGCTGCAAATTGCATACGCGCAAACTTGGCATAAAGCTCGCTGCTGGCCATCAGTTCATCGTGGCATCCAGCATCCACCAACGTACCGTTGTCCAATACGAGAATGCGATCAGCCTGACGCACGGTGGAAAGCCGATGGGCAATGACCATGATCGTCATCTGGCCCTTCAACCCTTCGATAGAGAGACGGATGTGATGTTCACTTTGCGCATCCAAGGCACTGGTCGCTTCATCCAGCAACAGAATCGCTGGCTCTGACAGCAGTGCGCGTGCAATTGCCAGACGCTGACGTTGTCCCCCTGACAAACCTACCCCGTCTTCGCCAACCTGTGTTTCCAACCCGTCCGGCAGGTTGTCTACAAACTCTTTCGCTTGCGCCAGCTCGAGCACCCGCTCGATCTCAGCGTTGTCTGCATCCGCTTTGGCGTAGCGCAGATTGTCACGTATGGTGCCCGAGAACATGATCGGGTCTTGCGGCACAAAACCAAGCACCCGGCGCAGGCTTTCGAGGGAGAGATCACCACTCGCCTGGTCATTCAGGTAGACACCACCGGAGTCGGGCAAGTAGAACCGTTGGATCAGGTCAAACAATGTACTTTTACCCGCACCCGAGGGTCCTACAACCGCCACCATTTCACCGGGCGCCACGTCAAACGAAAGACCCTTCAGCACCGTCTGGGTCGGCCGCGTCGGGTAAGTAAAGTGCACATCCCTGACGCTCAGCTTTACATTTGATGATGCCAGTTCCACAGCAGATGGTGGATCCACAATCTCGCTAGGGCTTTGTAGCAGCTCCATCAGCCGTTCCATGGCACCAGCGGCACGCTGTAAATCGCTCAACACCTCACTGATAGCACCCACGGAACCCGCAACGATAAAGGCGTAGAAAATGAACGCTGCCAATTCGCCTGCGCTGGTGGTGCCGGAAAGGACATCCTGACCACCCACCCAAAGCATCGTAGCCACAGCACCAAAAACCAGCAGCATGACCACCGCGATAAGCACGGCGCGTTGTTTAATACGCTGGATGGAAACATCGAAAGCATCATCAACCCGACCCGTAAAGATGCGCTCGTCTGAAGATTGATGATTAAAGGATTGAACAATTTTGATGTGGCGCAATGACTCACCGGCGAAACTACCCACATCCGCCAGGCGATCCTGGCTGGTTCGCGACAGACGGCGAACCCGACGGCCGAAAATAATGACCGGGAACACAACAAAGGGCACGCTCGCGACCACAATCAGCGACAGCTTCACGTTGGTTATAAACAGCAGCGTGATGCCGCCTACAAACATCAGGATATTGCGCAGCGCAATCGAGACCGAAGAACCGATTACGGTCTGAAGAAGGGTTGTGTCGGTGGTGATACGCGACTGAATTTCACTGGGCGCGTTTTTCTCAAAAAAGCCGGGGTGCAGATGAATGAGGTGGGAAAACACGGCAAGACGTATGTCCGCGCTCACCCTTTCACCCACCCAGGACACAAAATAGAAACGCACAAACGTGCCGATGGTCAGCACAAGGACCAGCCCCGCAAACAGGGACAACGTGCTTACCAGCACATCTGCATCGCCGCCACCAAATCCTGCGTCTATGACAAGCCGGAGACCCTGACCAATGGACAGCGTCGCCCCCGCGGTCACAATCAGCGCTGCACTGGCGATGGCTACCCGCCCGAGATATGGCTTGAGGAACGCAAGCGCAGGGGTAAGGCGCGTCAAATCGCGATTTGCTTCTCTATCTAAACCATCGTCTTCCATCGGCACGCATTATGGCGATGCACGTGGCAACTTGCACTTCATAAACGCTGGACATATGGTCGCAACCCAACGCGCAGACGAACTGGTTCTCGTTCAAACAGGGAGAAGGACTAACCGATGTCCCTCTGGCAACTCAGATAAAGGCAAACGCAGATATGGCTAACACAGAGACAGAAATCGAATGTTTGATCACAGAAACCGGTGACAATCCAGCGGGTGTTGTTATCTGGCTACACGGCCTCGGCGCAGACGCCACAGATTTCGAGCCCATTGTCCCGATGCTCGACCTAAATCAGCCCCTGCGATTTGTCTTCCCCAATGCACCTGTACGCCCGATCACGATCAACGGCGGGATGGAAATGCGGGGGTGGTACGACATTGATCCCGCCTCTCCGCTGAGCGGGACAGATGATATCAATGCATCGGCAAACGCCATTGAGGGACTGGTTGAAGCTGAGATTGCAGCCGGTACGGACGCGTCAAAAATCACCCTCGCAGGCTTTTCCCAGGGCGGGGTCATCGCGCTGCAGCTGGGGCTGTCCATGCGCAAAAAAATTGCTGGGATCATGGCGTTGTCGACCTATGTGCACGATCACGAAAATCTGGAATCGAGGCTCGACTTCGCCAACCTCGACACACCTATCTTTATGGCTCACGGCATCAGCGATCCCATGATTCCTATCACGCGAGCGATTACCTCGCGTGAAGCCCTGTTGGGATTTAACTACTCCGTCACCTGGCACGAGTACGCGATGGGCCACCAGGTTTGTCCACAAGAGATTGCTGATATCGCAGCATGGCTGAACCAGATCTACAGCTAGTCACACCACTCAGCCCCAGCGCCCCGGCATGGGTTGAAGCGGTCATGGGTGATTTTGATGAGTTTCTGCGCGATCACGCTTCGTGCGAGAAGAAAGCGTCGGGGATGGCCTTGGCCGTAGCTTCACACTACCCGGATCAGCCGGCGCTGCTCGAAGCGATGGCCGAGCTTGCTGCGGAAGAGTTGGGGCACTATCGAGAAGTGATCAAGGTGATGGTCAAACGCGGCGTTGTACCCGGACCAGACACCAAGGACCCTTACATCAACGCTTTGAACCAGCTCGTGCGTAAAGGCCCCGCCAACTTCCTGCTCGATCGCCTGATCGTGGCTTCTGTTGTCGAGCGCCGCGGTGCTGAACGGTTTGGCCTCATCGCTGAGCGCTTGGCTAATTCAGGGACGGAGCCTGAACTCGCCCGCTTTTACAGCGCGATTGCCCAAAGCGAGTCTCGACATTGGACGCTGTTTCTTAAACTCGCACTCAACCACTGCAACAATGAAGAGGTTTGGCCGCGGTTCAACGACATCTCTGACGCAGAAGCGGAGATTGTAGGTTCGCTACCTTTGCGTCCCGCGTTGCATTGACTTGAGTCGAGCGCACAACAAATATCTGAACAGCTACGCCGAGCCCCAGAGCCAGACGCTCGCAACCCGCTACGCCGCCTCCGCGTCCACTGTCTTCCATACAGCGACCGTTGTCCCGGCCTTCGACGAATCCAGCGATTCAGTTCTGCGCATCATCAACCACTGTCTGCAGGGCGCCAGTCTGCCCGTCATTGTAGTAAACGCACCTGATGACGCAGCGCCCGCCCAGCGGGAGAGAACACAGGACCTACTAGTGAAGCTGCTGGCAGACGAAACTCCAGCCTGCGTTGTCGACTGCGTGACCGACCCCCTGCCACGGCGGCGCGGTGTGGGTCTGGCCCGCAAGTTAGGCACGGACCTCGCTCTCCACCTCATCGACGCGGGAATTGTCCATTCGCCCTGGATCTATCAAACCGATGCGGACGTGTGGCTACCCCAAAACTACTTTCACACCCCTCTACCCGAAGCGGGTGCTGCGGTGTTTGCCCATCGCCACATCTCGAGCAAACCCCACCTGCAGAAGGCGGCAGATCTCTACGACCTGCACATGGCTTTATATATCGCCGGTCTCGCTTTCGCCGGGTCGCGCTACGCATATCCCACACTCGGCAGCACCCTGGCGGTCCATGCTGAGGCATACGCGCAGGTGCGCGGCTATCCCAAAAGGGACGCGGCTGAAGACTTTTATCTGCTGAACAAAATCAACAAGGTCGCCAACGTGCACTACATCGACGCGATCGATATTGGTCTGGAAGCCCGTCTGTCTCATCGGGTTCCATTTGGCACCGGGCCTGCATTGGCGTCCATTGTGGCGGAATTGGAAGTCGATCCACGTGGCAACACCTATACAAGCTATGACCCAAACGTGTTTGTCGCTCTCAAAATCCAGCTCGAGGAATTTCAGCGCTTTGCGCGCGGCGAACTGAACAGCGGATTTTCTCACGCGCACGTTCTGTCGCAGCTCGGCTGGGACACTGTGGCAGAAGGGTTCGCAAACCCCGCCTGGGATGATGCCCGACGAACCCGCGCCATCAGCGAGTGGTTTGACGGCTTCCGCACTCTGCGGTTTGTACGCGAGCTTTGCCATGAGATACCGCAAAGGAGCCTGCTGGATATCTTGGCTGAGTTGGACACGGAAATGCTGGAACATGTCCATCGTTACGCAAAATCGGCCGCCAACTCGCTGAAGTGAGATCATCATCACACTTTTTATTGCCGCCGTTCAGCGTTCAAACCTGCCACTCGTTTATGATGAGCAGTGATAAAAAGGAAAGGCAGACGCCATGGAACTTCCAGCTAACTCGGATCTGGCCTGGGACTTAGACGACTTCTCTCAAGCTCAGCGCGCGATGGATTTTGTGCTCCAGTTCGAACAGACCTTGTGTGTCTATTCACCTTCGGTCGAGCAGATCTACACCAACTACAACATGTACTTTCCCGATGACTGGGATAGAAAGCTGGTCATTCTGCCCGACGCCTCAGCGTTTCATGACACCTTTTTCCACATCGACGCATCCGCCGTAACAGCCACCGGTCTCTACATCGTGCCCGGAGAAATTCTGGGTAAAACCGGATTGTATCTGGCCAACGTAGATGACAACCGCGGCCTTGGCACACGTCAGGTTCCATTTATTCCGGCTATGCAAGCCATCGCCAAACAACTGGGCGACGCTGACCCTTTCCTGCCCGTGCTCGCCAAAGGTGACCTCAGGGAGTTAGAACAATCCTGGCCGGTGTTACATCTTCATCGCATCAAACCGTCGGTTATTGAAAACCTCTCCAACCTGGACCGTTCAAACTTGACGAACGTCATACTGGAGAAGCTAGAATCCCTCGTGATCAGCCAACAGGGTGCAGAGGTAGCGTAACCCCCGCCTCTGGCACAGCACACGCATGACAGGATTTCGTGGAGGCTGATCTGAGGTCTGCGCAACTTAAATAGCGCCGAGAGGATAAAAGATGATCCGCCAAGCATTGCCGCTCAAGCTATTTCTGACCTTTATCGTTGCAGCGTTGGTGGCTTTGTCATGGTCGCAGCGGTTGGACGATTACGCTGTAGAAATCACCGAATCGAATTTTAAGCGCGCCTTAGCGGCCGCGGCCCTGGCGCGGGCATTTAATGGCGCCATATCCGTAGCCCAAGGTACCGAAGTAGCAATTCAACCCGTCGGGGTTGGTGTGACCTTAACGCTCGGCGAAATCCTGGACCCCATCAACGACCTTGTAGAACGCTTCTCCGCACTCGCGCTCGTCGCCAGTGTTGCGCTGCTCCTGCAGATGACTGTTGGTCAGATAGTTTCTGAGGTGTGGGCATCAACGCTGCTGTCAGTTTTTGCATTCGTCTACCTCATTATGCTCTGGCGCAGTTCAGACCCCTTTGCTGACAAGGTCACCCGGATCTTTGCGTTTGTGGTCCTCGCAAGATTTCTCGTCGCGGTTGCCCTGCTCGTTACCCACTGGGCAGATCAGGCTTTTTTAGCGCCGATGCATGAGAATGCGATGCGCGAACTTGATCAGACCACTGCTGAAGTACAGACCCTGCAGTCACAACAGAACATCTCACAGTCGGATCCGGATCAGAGCTTCCTGGAGCGTACGGCATCGGGACTTGAGAACTTCATGTCCTCAAGCCGCCAATCGCTGGACGTAGAAGCCCGACTTAATGAATTGAAAGATCGCGTTGAATCCAGCGTGGAAGAAATCATTCGCTTAATCGTAGTGTTTACCCTTCAAACGATTCTCATCCCCCTGGGTACGGCCTACCTCTGCCTGTGGCTCATGCAATGGGCCTGGCGCCAGCGCTCAGGGCCGCCAGCCTAAGATTTCCTGAACGCGGAAGCAGAACGAGATTTGTTGCGCCCTCCGCAAACCTGTAGAATTCCGCGCCTTTTGAATTTTCGCTAACCATCTGACTAGGTGGGTTTTTTTAAACACGCTCATGCAAACCGTATTTATTGATGGACAAGCAGGTACGACCGGTCTGGAAATCACTCAGAGACTGGCGTCCCGCAACGACATTGAGCTTTTATATCTCGACGACACCGAGCGCAAAGACCGGGACAGGCGCGCCGAATGCGTGCGTGCGGCCGACGTGGCCATATTGTGCCTGAAAGACGAACTGGCGATCGAAGCGGTAGAATTTGCTGACGGGCAGACGCGAATCATCGATGCATCCACTGCCTTTAGAACCCACCCCGATTGGGTTTATGGTCTGCCTGAACTTGATTCTGACCAACGTGCAAAGATTGCAGCAGCAGACTATGTCAGCAATCCAGGATGTTATCCCCAGGGATTTATTCTGTTTGTACGCCCACTGATTGAAGCGGGTGTGCTGAATCCCGCGCAGCCCCTCCGCTGCCACGCGGTGTCGGGCTATTCCGGCGGGGGTCGAGCGATGATTGAAACACAGGAAAGCTTCAGCGAAAAAGAGCGCGATTGCCTCAACACTCAGTTGTATGCGTTAAGCCTCGAACACAAACATGTGCCCGAGATGCAGCACTATTCTGGTACGCAGGTGACCCCTATTTTCAGCCCCACCGTCGCTAACTACTACAAGGGCATGTTGGTGCAGATGGCAATTTTTGAGAGCGAGTTGAACGGCACAATCCGCGAGGCACACTCGGTACTCAAGGAACGTTACGCCGACGAACGTTTCATACACGTACACCCTTTACATGACATGTCTATGGCATCCGGAGGGTATCTGAACCCGACCACGACCAACGGCACCAACAACATAGAACTCCTGTGTTTCGGGAACGACCAGCAGTTGCTCATGGTGGCGCGCTACGACAACCTGGGTAAAGGGGCGGCAGGCGCTGCAGTACAAAATCTCAACCTCATGCTCGGCATAGAAGAGAGCACCTCCTTATGAGCCGTGACTTGATGAGCCAGAGTCCGGGCGAGCTCGAGAGGATCGCGGACGAACTGAGAACCCAATACGAACTGGTGGGTGCCAATCAAATGAGCCTCGATTTATCGCGGGGCAAACCAGCACCTGATCAACTTTCGCTCAGCGAAGGTATGGAAGACGTGATTGCGGGCAACTACCGCAGCGCTGACGGCACCGATGTACGGAACTACGGTGGCATCCGCGGCTTGCTTGAAGCACGCGAACTTGGCGCCGAACTCCTGGATGTCAGCCCGGACGAAGTACTTGCCGTCGGCAACTCAAGCCTGCAGCTGATGCACCTTGTGGTAGCTACCGCGCTGACAAAAGGTCTCTTCGGAGCAGACAGCGCCTGGCAAAACCAATCGCCGAAGATCCTCGCACCCGTACCCGGTTACGATCGCCACTTTACGCTCACCGAACATCTGGGCATAGACATGCTCAACATACCTATGACAGACGAAGGGCCGAGTATCGACGCGGCACTGGCTGCGGTTGAAAACGATCCTTCCATCAAAGGCATTTGGTGCGTACCCAAGTACTCCAACCCCACCGGTGTCACGTGCAGTGACGCCAATGTAGATGCAATTGCAGAACTACCAAAGCGTGCCGCAGCGGACAACTTCGTTGTTCTGTGGGACAACGCCTATGCGGTACATGATCTTGAAGCAACAACCGTCGAGCTGGCGCCGATCGCTGAGGCTGCCAAACGGCACGGCACGCAGGATCACATTGTGCAATTTGCTTCCACGTCGAAGGTGACGTTTGCAGGTGCAGGCGTCGGATTTATAGCCGCGTCTCCCGCGGTCTTGGATGTGCTGGAGAACGAGCTTCAGTTTCAGACGATCGGGCCGGATAAGGTTAACCAACTGCGCCATGCCCGTTTCTTGAAGAACAACCTCCACGCGCATATGCAGGCGCACGCGGCGCTGTTGCAACCAAAATTCGCGATTGTGCTCGATGTTCTCAACCGCGATCTGGGTGGTATGAACATCGCGACGTGGACTGAACCCAAAGGTGGGTACTTTGTTTCTCTGGATTTACTGCCGGGGCTGGCAAGCAAAGTAGTCGCTATGGCCAAAGCAGTCGGCTTATCCTTAACCCCTGCGGGTGCACCGTTTCCGTACGGCATCGATCCTGAGGATAAGAATGTGCGTATCGCACCGACCTTTGCCAGTCTCGAAGACCTCACCGCGGCCATGGAAGTACTCACGTTGTGCGTGAAGCTTGCGAGTGTCGAACTAGTGCTCAAACCATCCAATAATTTAGGATCAGAGTTCGCCAGCTTTGGGCTGGCAAGGCAGAGCGAGGAGTAATATCTGGATATTGCGACGAACGATAACGCAGCCAGCGCAAAGCTGGCGAACTCCCGTAGGGCGGGCCTGCGGGGTCCTTGGCCGTTGTTGGCGCACCTTGATGTGGGGCCCGCCACACCGGCGGTACGCCGCCTAGTCCAAGAACCCCGCAGACCCGCTGATCCAAAATTATTGGATGGTTTGAGCACTAAACCTGAACAACGCTGAGAGAGAAAAGAAGTTTGAACGACTGGACCCTGGATGAGTTTCAAGTTGCCGAAGAGGAAGGCCGGGATCGGTTTCACGACTTCGCGCTGCCACTTCCGCTTATGCGGGGCATAGCGGACCTCGGCTTCGAATATTGCACCCCGATCCAAAGCCGCGCGCTGCCGTACAGTCTTTCTGACTATGACGTGACCGGCCAGGCTCAGACGGGTACCGGCAAAACAGCCGCCTTTCTGGTCACCATACTGTCCAGGTTCTGGGAGCACCCCCTACAGGAAGCTCCGCCGCTTGGCTCTCCGCGCGCCTTGATTCTCGCCCCGACGCGGGAACTTGCACTCCAGATCGAAGGCGATGCAAAAGGTTTATCCAAATACATGGAAGAGCGCACGGTCTGCGTTGTGGGTGGCATGGACTTTCAATCGCAACTCAAGCGCCTGGAGAAACGGCCCGTTGACCTGCTTGTTGCAACACCGGGGCGTCTCATCGATTTTCTGGAACGGCGTCACGTGAGCCTGAAGAACGTCGAGATTCTGGTCATCGACGAGGCTGATCGCATGCTCGACATGGGTTTTATTCCTGATGTGCGGCGCATCGTTTATCAAACCCCCCATAAACGAAATCGCCAGACCCTCTTTTTCTCCGCCACGTTCAACGACGACGTTATGCGCCTCGCAAACTCATGGACAATCGATCCTGAGCACATAGTCGTTGAGCCTGAACGCGTAGCTACCGATACCGTAGATCAGAAGTTCTGGGCTATCGCTGCCGATGCTAAGGATCAGGCGCTCACCGCGCTGATCAAGAGCGGGGTCGCAGAGTGCGCTATCGTTTTCGCCAACCGTCGCGACCAGACGCACCGTGTCGTCAAGCATTTGCGCAAACACGACATCGACTGCGAACCTCTGGCTGGTGACATTCCTCAGCGCAAACGGCTCGCCACGCTGAACCGATTCAAAGACGGCAAACTGAAATACCTGATCGCCACCGATGTTGCAGGGCGGGGCATACACGTTGATGGGGTTACCCACGTCATCAACTATGAACTCCCCGAAGATCCTGAAGACTACGTGCATCGGATCGGCAGAACCGGTCGGGCCGGTGCCGAGGGTGTTTCCATCAGCTTTGTCTCAGAAGACGATGCCTTCAATCTACCCCCCATTGAGGAATACATTGGCAAAAAGGTAGACTGCACCTTGCCTGACGTTGAGTTCTGAGCACTAAGACAACGCGGGAGGGGTTAAGCATCGAACGGGGCATCGGCCAAGTGGTGAGGTCCATCGCGGATCTGTTTCCTGTAACTCGAAATTCAGGAAAGGGTTTTCTTCAGATTTTCGCTCTGATGGCCGTTCTTGTGTCTGCGCCGTTTGCCTGGGCGCTCTCTACCGCTCCTCAGGAAAACCTCGACTATGAATACCTGTACTCGGATACGCCCGACGTAACCGCGGTTATCGAGAGTACCGAATGGCAGCGCGGCTTTGGTCAAGCACAGTTCGGTTACACCCAAGGGCACCTCTGGCTGCGCTACAAAATTCCCAAAGCGACCCATCAGCGGGTTCTGGTTATCGAAAATCCTTGGCTCTTCCGCTTCGACGCCTACCTCTTCAATCAGGGCACCGAAACGTCGCGCTTTGAACTGGGTAGCGCTCGACCCATGGATACGCGACCCATCGCATCATCCAACTTTGCAATCCCGATCGCTGTCGGCGTGGACACCATCTATCTCTTCGATTCCGGCGAGTCGGCGTCAAACTTCCCAGTCACGTTGATGGACGTTAACGAATTTTCGCGGACCAACGGCGCGTTGAACCTGTTTCACGGGTTCTACTACGGACTTGTGCTGATCATGGTGCTGTACAACCTGGCGCTGTTTACAGCAACACGGGACAAAGCCTATCTGTCATATTCCCTCTACGCCGCTTCGCTGATGGGGTTTTTAACGGCAGCCGATGGCAGCGGCGCACTGTTTCTCTGGCCGGAAAGTCCTGAACTTCAATATGTCGCCACCGCACTCGCGTGGGGTTTGAGCTTTTTCTTCCTGATTCAATTTGCCCGACAATATCTGGCTTTAACCGGTGCTGGGGCGCTTGTCTGCCGAGGGACGCAGGTTCTAGTTGTCATCGCTGCGGCACTGACTTTGTTTTTCCCCAATTCGATCACCTACACCCTGCAGACCACGGTCAGCGCCATCGTCGTCGCCGCGCTTTTTTACGTCGGCATTGTCGCCGCACTTAATCGTTCCACAGCCGGATACATTTTCCTTGCAGCTAACGGCGCCTTTGGCTTGGGCGCTCTGATCCATATCGCCATGTTATTCGGCTGGATCATGCCGAGCGCGTGGCTGCACCACTCTGTACATGTTGGCTCTATTCTGGAACTTGCGATTCTGGCGGGGGGTCTGGTGCTACGGGTCCGTCAGGTGGAGTCACAACGGTTTGAGGCTATGAATCAGGCTCAAGAGTTGGAGCGACGCAATCGCGAACTTCGGACGGCCAAAACCTTGGCCGAGGAACATCGACAACTGCAAAAGTCGCTTCAACAGGCACAGAAGCTGAAGACAATCGGCCAGCTGGCAGGGGGCTTTGCGCACGACTTCAACAACATCCTGGCCAGCATTCTGGGCTTTGCAGAACTTGCCCAATCACCCAAAACAGAGCGCAACACCCTCAATCGCTACCTATCAGAAATCATCTCCTCAGGTGAGCGAGGTGCGGCCCTTGTGCGACAACTCCTGGTTTACAGCCGCAACACACCGCCGGAGCCTAAGGATCTCGATCTGACAGAAACCCTCGTCGGTGCACAGGAGTTACTGCGCGGCAGCCTACCGGCAACCATCTCTCTGGAAATCACACCTCCCAGGACGCCCGTTTACATTCACAGCGATCCCGAACAACTGCAGCAGGTTCTGGTGAATCTGTGTTTAAACGCTGCTGAAGCCACGCACAATCGGGGTAAGATCGAGATCATTGCGGACATCGTTGAACTCGACTCGCTCACCTGTACATCCTGCCTGGCACGTTTTTCAGGACGCTACATCACGATCAAAGTCGAGGATGACGGACCCGGTATCAAGGGTAACGCCAGCGACCTGTTCACCCCCTTTAACACAACCAAGGCAGTGGGTCAGGGAACCGGGCTCGGGCTATCCGTTGTCCACGGCATTACACACGAACATGGTGGCCACGTTCATGCGGCTAATCGCGCCTCAGAGGGCGCACGTTTCGCCATCTATCTACCGGAGGCGTCTCAAACCACAGCCAGTCCTGAGGGAAGCGGGCGGCGTATTCTGGTCATCGAAGATGACCCGTCGGTTGCAACGTATCTGGGAGCGATGCTCGGCGAAGCTGATTTCGCCGCAACCATTAAGCGCCTGCCAACCGAGGCTTTGGAATCCATCGTGGCGAACCCCAACGCGTTCGACCTTGTGATCACCGATCATCTGATGCCCCAGGGTACAGGGATAGAGCTTGCAGAAGACATTCACGCGCTGCGTCCCGATCTACCGGTGCTCCTGACCACCGGTAACGAGAACAACATAACGCGGGCCGACTTGGACAACGCCGGAATTTCAGCAGTCTTTCAAAAGCCCCTGAATTCAGACCAGTTACTCGCTAAGATTCGCGCTCTACTTGCGGCCTGAGAACCGAATCTGATGACCTCTGTAGCTGTCGTACAACACTGTGCGGGTACGGATGTGGCCGCCAACATGGCCACCCTCTCAAACCTGACCAGAGCCGCTGCCGCTGAGGGGGCTCAAATTATCTGTTGGGCAGAGGCATTCGCTTACCTCGGCAGCCATGACGGCAAAAAAGCCATCCTTGAACCGCTCCCGTCGGGCGGCCCAATTCTTGCCGAATGCCAAACACTGGCCCGCGACTTGAACATCGAGCTTCTGTTAGGCGGGTTTCATGAGACAGACCCTGCTGATCCAGAGCGCTGCTACAACACCAGCGTGTATCTGGGTCGCTCCGGAGAGATTTTGTCCACCTACCGCAAGATTCACCTCTTCGATGTGGATATCACCGATGGTCCGCGCTTGATGGAATCAAAACGCACCTCCGCAGGGGAAAGAGCAGAGGTCGTCGAAACCGAGTTGGGGACGTTGGGTTTGACCGTTTGTTATGACGTCAGATTTCCCGCTCTCTACCAGAATCTCGTGGACGCGGGCGCCATCGCTGTCACAGTGCCCTCGGCGTTTACCGCCACAACCGGCGCACTCCACTGGCATACGCTTCTGAAAGCGCGCGCTATTGAAAATCAGTGTTACGTGATCGCTCCCGCTCAACACGGCCAGCACTCCGCTAATCGTGCTTCTTATGGACACTCACTCATCGTTGACCCCTGGGGCAAAGTAGTCGCCGAAGTTGAAGAAGGCGACGGCTATGCTATCGCTGAGATTGATGCAAGTGAGGTTGAGCGGGTGCGAAACGAACTGCCAAGTCTCGCTAACCGCCGCCCCTTCACATAACCTCACTTGTTGATTAGGCTCGCACCATGAGCGCAGATACGCAGACCTACAGAACCAACGGCATCGTCATCGTTGCCGCCCTCATCATCATCGTGGCCGGTATGAAGTCTGCCCAGGATCTGATGGTGCCTTTCCTGTTATCGGTGTTCATCGCGACGATTGCAGCCACGCCGATGTTCGCGCTGCAACGACGTCGCGTTCCCGGCGCCATCGCCTTACCGCTGGTTATGATCTCGATGGTCATCGCCATCGTATTGCTGGGCGCACTGGTCGCCCAATCGGCTTCTGCGTTCACAGCAAAACTGCCGTTTTACCAGGAGCGCCTGGCCACATTACAAATTGAATTCACCAATTTTGCGCAGCCTCTGCTCGAACCCCTGGGTATCGAAATCCAGCTTGAACAGCTGCTGCAGAATTTCTCACCAGGCTCTGCACTACAACTTGCCGGAACAACTCTGGCGGGTATCGGCGGCGTACTTTCCAACAGCTTTTTAATCATCCTGACGGTGATATTTATTCTGGCGGAGGCGGAAGGGTTTCCACGCAAGCTGAATGCAGTGCTGCGGGACCCGGGCAAAGATCTGCCACACTTCGGCAAGTTTGCAGAGAACGTCAATCGTTATATCGCCATCAAAACCACCGTGAGCATGGCAACGGGCCTGTTGGTTACAGTTTTTCTCTGGATTCTCGGGGTCGATTTCCCCATCTTGTGGGGACTGCTGGCCTTTTTATTGAACTACGTTCCTACCATCGGTTCGATTATCGCTGCAGTACCTCCGGTTATCCTCGCACTGATCCAGTTGGATCCAAGCTCAGCGGGGATAGTCGCCATCGGATTTGTTGTCATCAACGTGGTGATGGGCAGTGTCATTGAGCCGCGCTTCATGGGTAAGGGGCTCGGGCTTTCCACCCTGGTTGTTTTCCTGTCGTTGGTCGTTTGGGGCTGGGTGCTGGGGCCGGTAGGCATGCTCTTATCCGTACCGTTGACGATGACGGCGAAGATTGCACTGGAGGCAAACCCAAAAACCGCGTGGCTGGCCCTGCTCCTGGGTCCTGCAGATGCGGTAGAAGAAGAACCCGCTGAAGACCAATCAACAATCGCCTCATGAGCCGCTTCCAACGCCCCAACATCGCCCGCATGCAAGGCTACACATGGGGCGAGCAGCCGACAGATCGTAATGCGATCAAGCTGAACACCAACGAGAATCCATTTCCTCCCTCGCCGGAGGTGGCGCGCGCGCTGGACCAAATTTCCACAACCGACCTGCGGCGCTACCCACAACCCACTGCAGATCCACTACGCGATTTGATCGCTGAACAACACGGCGTAACGCGGGATCATGTGGTGATTACGCATGGGGGAGACGAAGCGCTGCGTCTGGCTTTGACCACCTTTGTTGAACCGGGTGCGCAGTTTGCAATGGCCGAACCCAGTTATTCGCTTTACCCGGTGCTCGCAGAAATTCAGGATGCCCGTATTACGCGCGTCCCCTTGCTCGATGACTGGTCGCTACCCGAAGACGCGGTCGTACAGATGAACGCTGCAGAAGCTCAGTTAGCCTGTCTGGTAAACCCCCATGCACCCAGCGGTCACTTGACCGACGTCAACACTCTCCAAGCCATCGCAACGGCATTTAGGGGCGTGCTTTTAATAGACGAAGCCTACGCAGATTTCATCGACCCTGGTCTCGAATACAACAGCATGGCGCTCACCCGGGAGCTGGACAACGTTCTGATCCTGCGCACATTCAGCAAAGGTTACTCACTGGCTGCCATGCGGCTGGGGTATCTGGTCGGCCATCCGGACCTGATCGACCCGATCGTCAGTAAAACCCGCGACAGCTATAACATCGATCACATCAGTCAGGCATTGGGGTACGCTGCTTTTGCAGACCAGCAATACGCCCGTGAATGCTGGGCCACCGTCCGCGACGAACGGTATCGAATATCGCTTGCGCTGTCTCAATTGGGGCTGTCAGCACCACCCTCCGAGACCAACTTCATCCTGGTCAGCGTGCAGGAAGACCTTCCGCTGAGTGCATTCGAGATCTACCAGGCTTTAAAAGAGCGAGGCATCCTGGTGCGCTACTTTGACGCTGACAGGCTGCGCGACAAACTGCGCATATCCATTGGCACGAAGGAAGAGAACGAAGCGCTCACATCAGCGCTGACAGAACTACTCACATGATTCATTTAATCAAAGCGCGTGACATTGAAAAGATGGAGGAGGTTGTCGTCCAACACCAGTACAACGACAACGCCATCCGCCACACAAAAACCCTGGGCACCGCGGCAGGTCTGGAGCGAATCGGGATCCACCTCATTCGTATTGAACCGGGCCGCGATACGACAACCCATCACTCACATGAGGCCGACGAAGAGTTTGTCTACATTCTGTCGGGACGCGGCATCGCACGAATCGGCGATGAGGAATACGAACTGGAACCCGGCGACTTTATGGGCTTTCCCACCCCCTCGCCTGCGCACAGCATGAGCAATCCATTTGAGACCGACCTTGTTTATCTGGTGGGGGGAGAACGCAACCTTCCCGATGTTGTGCACTATCCAGATTTACGTCGTTCCCTGATCAAAACCGCAGACTATCGGCGCGGTGTGGATTGGGATGATATGCACGACACGCCTCCCCGCTAACGGCCTGCTGATCATGTGCAGCGTTCAGCCGGAACTAATTCTGCTGCGCCAACGACTAACCTCTTAAGATGATCCCGTATCGCGACGACAATCCAACTGTAAACATGCCGATAGCGACCTATATCCTCATCGGTATGAACGTGATCGTCTGGGTGGTGGTACAGGGTCTTGGCCAACCGGAAGCGTTATATGCAAGTTTTTGCCACTACGCGCTGATCCCAGGCGATCTCCTTGGCACCGCTCCTGAAGGCGCGGGCTTTCCAGTTTCCTCAACTGCGTACTGTCAACTGAACGGTTCCAGCATGGAAACACTCTTTACCTCGATGTTTATGCACGGCGGGTGGATGCACATTATCGGCAACATGCTGTTCCTCTGGGTTTTTGGTGACAACGTGGAAGACGTGATGGGTCCCTTCCGGTTTGTATTTTTCTACCTGCTGTGTGGTTTGGCGGCAGCGTTCGCCCAGATCGCCACCGATCCCTCAAGCGCCGTACCCATGGTAGGCGCATCCGGTGCTATCGGCGGGGTCATGGGTGCATACGCGATGCTGTTTCCGAAAGCCCGCGTGCATCTACTGGTTATCCTGATCGTCTACGTCACCACCATCTCCGTGCCCGCTGTATTTATGCTCGGATACTGGTTCCTGCTGCAGCTCATTTCCGGCGTCGGCACATTGGGCGCAAGCGGTGGCGGCGTCGCTTTCTGGGCTCACATCGGCGGGTTTATTGCGGGCGTGGTGCTTGTCTTTGTGTTCAAGGATCCCGCCATGGTGCGGGAAAAAGAGAGCTTGTCTCGGCGCGAAGGCGCAAAGCACAATTGGTTTAACTGACTCCAAACCGAAGGTCCGGCATGGCAGCTTACCGTCCCGCGAACTGGCCCACCCTGATACCCCGACTCTCCTCTGAAGACCCGGAAGCGCTGGTGCAATTTATTAGACACGTCTTCAATGCGACCGGCGAGTATCAAGAAAACCGACCGTCAGAGCTTTTTATCGATGAAAGCCTCATCATGATTGCCGGTACGTTGGATCGCGCACCGGCAGCGGGCTTTCTCTACGTCTATGTGGAAGACGCGGATGCAACTTTTGCGAAGGCCGTTGCAGCGGGCGCAGAAACCATCGAAGCGCCGCTGGATACTCCCTACGGAGATCGTCGCGCCATGGTCACTGACCCGTGGGGTAACCGCTGGCAAATCGCAACGCACTCCGGGTTCAAGACACAATGACCGTTTAATCTAGCGGCATTTCAGGCTATGGTGACCGCGAAATTTATAGGGGAGATAAACCGATGACTCAACTACCTGCAGTCAGCCTGGCGGCTGTGCCTGGTCGCAGACTCAAGACACTCGAAGTCGCCAAAGAAATCGAAGCGCGTGGATTCCCTGGAATCTATGGACCGAGTCTCGGCGATAGCCTCTCGTTGCTGACCGCCATCGCAGTTGCAACCGAACGCGTAGAACTCGGCACGAGTATCACGCCGATCTATACACGCAACGTCACCGACTTCGCCGGTACGGCAGCTTTTCTGCATGAAATTTCAGAAGGGCGATTCCGCTTTGGCGTTGGTGTCAGCCACGCGCCCGCGATGAACCGTCTTGGCATCAAGCAAGGCAAACCACTGGCTGATATGCGCGACTTCGTAGCGGGTTTAAAAGCGGTGCCCCGCGTCGGTGATTTACCCCCGATCATTCTTGCAACGCTGCGCAACAAAATGATTCAGCTCGCCGAGGAAATTGGTGATGGCATGGTGTTCGCTAATGGCGCGCGCAGTCACATGGCATCCAGTTTGAGCAACCTTTCGGATGGTGCGCGTAACGGCGACTTCTACATTGGCAACATGATCCCAACCTGCATAAGTGACGATATTGAGGCGGCGAAAGCCGTAAATCGTCGCACATTGACCAGCTATGCGTTTCTGCCAAATTACCGAAACTATTGGAAAGAGGCAGGCTACGAGGAAGAGATGAACGGCGTTGAGGAAGCCATTGCCGCTGAAGATCTGGATCGTGTACCCGAGTGCCTGTCCGATCGATGGCTCGCGGACACAACTCTGTTCGGCTCTAAAGAGCAGGTACGGGAAGGCATTGAGGCATGGTTTGACGCTGGGATCAAAACCCCGATCATCGTGCCTTCCGCTGTAAGCGGTGGTCAGATGCAGGCCATCCAGGAATTTTTCGACCTCTGGGACTGAACCCTTGCGCTATCTCTGGGTAATTCGCCACGCCAAGTCAGCTGAAGGCTCCATATCAGGTAGCGACCATGACCGTCCTCTTGCAAATCGAGGGCAAAGCGACGGGCCGCGAATGCGTGACTTCTACGCGGCTCACGATCGCAAGGCAGAGTGGATCTGGGTGTCCAGCGCCGTCCGCGCACAGGAAACTGCGCAATTTGTGGCAGACGGAATGGGCACCGAGATTATCACCGCGCCAGAATTGTATATGGCCCACCCGGAAGCGATTCTCGATGTGGTACGAGCCACCCCTCCGGGCATCGAGGCGGTCGCTGTTGTGGCACACAATCCAGGTCTTACCCAGATAACCAATCTACTCGGACCGGATGCGGTTACCGACAACCTGGTGACGTTCGGCTCTGCGCTTTTTGCCGTTGAGACCGAGTGGGAAAACCTCACCTTCGCCACCAATCACTTTCTGAGCCTGACCACGCCGAAGACGTTGGACTAAGATTTCGTTTGCGGTTTTTGTATCCGGGCCAGGAAAAATCCTTCCCAGGGATGCTGCGGTAGTAAGCGCACTGTCAGAGCTAAGTTGCCACCAAGGGGCTTCCCATCCCAAACCGTCAGGCCCGCCAGAGCGTGGTCAGGACAGTCCGCCACTGGCAGCAGTTTGGCATCGGTACGCCGCAGCAGATGTGCGACCACAAGTTCATTCTCTTCGGGAGCAAAACTGCAAGTGCAGTAGACCATTTCACCGCCTGGCAACAAGGCATCGTACGCAGACCGAATCAGAGCACGTTGCTTTCGCGAGGTTTCCTTGATCTTGCGCGGCTGCCAGTGATGGTACGTTGTTGGATCATCAAACCGAATTCGCGCTTCTGAACTGCACGGCGCATCCAGAAGGACTCGATCAAAACGCTCTCCGGTAGCCCGGCCTACGCCACGCCCGTCACGCTGGTAAAACACCGCGTTCGTCACACCGCACCGCTCAGCGTTTGCTTTCAGTCGATGAAAACGACCGGGTACAACTTCCACAGCGGCCAGCCTGCCTGTATTTGCCATCATCGCCGCCAGCGCAATAGTTTTGCCGCCGGGTGCTGCTGCCAGATCGAGCACTTCCATGTCGGGTTGAACACCCAGAGTGCACGCCGCGAAATAGCTGGAGGGATTCTGTATGTAGATTGCGCCAAGTTCGGCCGCGCGAGAGTGCGTCAGACCCTCTCTGTCTTCAACAAAAAATACACCGTGCATATCCGGGAGTGGGCGGGCTTCCAGCGCCTGGATATCTTCAGTACTTGTGATCAGAGGGTTCTGCCAAAAGCAGGCACCCGCACGTTGTGAGGAGAGTTCCGCAAGCACAACGGCGGCATGCTCGCCGTATATGCGCTCGATACGTTCGCGAAAGATCTGTTCATCTGTGAAACGGGCGTCAGCCATCGTCGTATTCTATTTCAGCTTGGGTTAGGTTGTGCACACCCGACAACCAAACAACATTAGATATGTTAGAACTCGCCAAACCCGCACTCGATGTAGGTCTGTACACCAACCAACTCGATCCTACCCTCGCATTCTGGCAAGAGCAGGCCAACGTTCCCTTTGACGAACTTCTGCCGCTGGGTGGTGGCGTACGCCAGCATCGACACAAGATCGGCGACAGCATCTTGAAGATCAATCACTCGCGTGAGCCCATCCCCACCGGATCGAAAACCGGCTTGAGCCACCTGGGCATATATACCGAGGAGGTGGATGAACGCCTGGATCTGATCGATCCCGACGGCAGTGATGTATCTCTGTTACCCCGGGAGGGAGACACCAATCTGCAACTCACGTTGACAGTAAACGACCTGGCCCGGTCCAACGCGTTTTACGGCGAAACTCTGGGATTACCGGAGTCTGGTGCGAACCGGTTTGCCGTCGGCAGATCACACATCCAGCTGGAAGCAGGCACAGTCGGCGTCTTCGAACGATCAGGCATCGGCTACCGCTACATGACCATGCAGGTGTTCGATGTCGTCGGCTCACATGACGCTATTCTCGCGGCAGGCGGCCGGGAAGGGATGGCGCCTGTACGCCTGGGTGAAGTCGCCTATATCTCGTTTGTTCTTGATCCAGACGGCAATTGGCTGGAGATCAGCCAGCGCAAGTCTATTACCGGATCGCTGGACTGATCCAAGCAGTCTGAGCTCCAATGACCTAATCAGCGAGCGCCTTAGCGATGTGCGGATAAACCTCGGCGTTAAACATCAGCCCGCTATGCGTGCCACCAACCACAATGTTCTCACCGTAAGGCATATGCGCGCTGGCGGGAGGCACGATGGGATCTTCCTGAGAATAGATGGCAGTGACGCGCGTTTGAACATCCGGTGCCTTATACAGGTTCTCGTAATAGGAGCACGCACATTCTGGCGAGTTGCAATCCGGGTCAAAGAGCCTTGTGGCCGACATCGCGGTGTTCACCACCCATTCCTGCGCCTCACTCCCGCCGCGCATAAAGTCCGCAAATGCAGACACACCTTGAGGGCCGACATTCAGAAACCCTCCGAGGGGCGACCCTACCAGCACAAGATGGGATACCTTGTTGCCCAGATGAGACGCTAACGCCTTGCCCAGCAGGCCACCACGACTGTGACCAACAATAGATATTGCAGAGGCGTCTCGTTCAAGCTCGCGGTCGACAATACGCATAACTTGATCTGCAATCCTGCGCGGGCAGCCGACGTTTAAGAAAATCTCGGAGGCCATCGGTTTGTAGCCAATTCGGGCTAACCACATGCGCACGGTCATGAGATAAAAATCATTGCCGAGAAGCCCGGGAATGACCAACACGCGCCGACCCTCGCCGTGGGGCACACCCTGCCCTTGCAGTACCGGGTCGCTCTGCAAGGCCATGTACTCACCCATCGCTCGACTCTCATCGAGCATGGAGGTGTCAGCCACTAGAGGATTTCCCCCGCGAGGATGCGCTCCACCGCATGGCCTACGCCCGCTTCGTAATTTGGCAGCGTGACAAAGTCCGCCTGCGCTTTTAACTCATTCTCGGCTTGTCCCATGGCCACCGCCGCGCCAGCCGCCTTGAACATTTCCAGATCGTTTTCGGCATCGCCAAACGCAACCACTTCGGCTTGCTCAATGCCGAGCTCCGCGCAAGCCGCTCCGAGCGCTGCTCCTTTGGTTGCCGCTTTCGCCGTGATGGTGACGATGATGCGACCCGTCGGCCCAATGGAATCAAAAATGTTCACCTGGTCCCGGTACCTGTCCTCCAGTTCCTCGCGGATCTTTGCTATGCAGGCGCTGCCTTGCACAGCAGCGATACGCGGCGGATCGCCCGCATCGTAGGCCAACTCCCGCACCCAGGACATCTCCGCGCCCATTTGACTGGTATCCGGCTCGCCATCCAGTTTCAGCCGTACATCGTTCGAAAAGGTGACCGTGGCGATGCACCGTTCGCTGTTGCAGATCTGGAAGAGTTCCTGCGTAAACGCCTCTGGCAGACGGTGATCAAAAACATCCTGCTGCCTGCGATTGTCATAAACCTGGGCGCCGGAACACGCGATGATCAGATCTTTGATACCTATCTCCGTGGCGATACGTTCGGCGATCTGCGTCCAACGCGCGGTTGCAATCATGACATGCACACCCGCCTCTGCCGCTCTCTGGAGCGGTGCGATATTGCCAACCGGTACGTCCTCCCCTTCGAGGAGCGTGCCATCCAGATCAATCGCAAATGCTTTGTACTTCACCTGTTTCAACCTTCCATCAACGATTTGATAGACCGGGACTTGTTGACTTCGATCTGTTCGGTACTCCAAAGCTCCGCAAACTGCATCGAGCGAGGACAATGGAAGTAAGCCTCATCGATTTCCATCTTGATGCCCTGCACCAGGACCGCATTGTCGTCCGGGTTGTGGACGTCAACATCGACGTCCAGTGACGCCACTTCAGCCTTCTCTACGACTTGAATACGACCATTTACCCGCACCGTGACATCCATTCCGGGGATCATGAAGAGAAACCCTGCCTTGGAATTGGATTCAAAGTTCTCAAAACTCTGAAACAGTCGGTTGCCACCCACATCCGGCATCAGCAGCGTCCGCTCATCCAGCACTTTCACAAACCCAGGTTTACCCCCTTTGGGCGACGCATCGCAGTTACCGTCTGCATCACTGGTCGCCATGATCGCAAAGGGTGCGTTTTCGATGAACGCCCGCACAAACGGTTCGAGATGATCTTTCACTTTGTTAGCCGCAAGAGGATGAGCGCCCCCTAACTCTTCGCGCATAGACGCAATTCGACTCATTTCAACTCCTTAACTGTTTCGTTAGAATCTTTTATTGCAAATGATTCTCATTTGCAATAACTTACGAACCATGAACTCCAAAACCCAACGCACCGTGTTTCGTATCTATCGCATTGCCCTCTGGCTGTTCGGAACCGCTGCATTTCTGACAACCTATGCCCTCAGTTGGCTATTGGTTATCTGACATTCGCCGGGCACCCCGTTGCAACTCACTGCGTAGACTAAGCCCATAGAGGGCGGGATTAAAGGCGTCGCGGTTCATCACTGGTGAGGTGTGTTTTTCGATTTCTTCCTGCTCCGGCAACCTGTACGTCCCCGCGAGCAACTTCGCGATGAATTGTGACTGCGCTTCCGCGATTGGCCAGAACCCACCCGTTGGTCGGCTCACGCCAACAACAAAAAGTGAGTGATGTTCCGGATGCATCAAGCCACGGTAGAGCAACATGTCATCGCCACTCGTGTCGAGGTACCGCTGGTCAAGGTACGGATAGGAGAGCCCGTAGCCGGTGGCACAGATGACCACATCAAACTCATTAACCACACCGTCCTTGAAGGTAATGCGTCGGCCATCAACCCGCTCCATACCACCTACCGCCCGCAATTCACCGGATTCCAGTTTTTCAGCTAACCCATCCGCCACGGTAGGACGTTTCGCAAGTGGATTATCCGGCGGCGGCGGCAACCCCCCGCGCTCGAGCCGCCGGTTGTATTCACCAAACTGTTTTTTGATGACCACTTTTCCGATGGCATTAAACACCCTGTCGCGGATCGACTCAGGTAACGCTGCAAAGATCCAGGGCACCGGGTCCAATGGGTGGCTCACAGGCGCCTTCTGGGCAATGTGCTGAGGCCCCTCAGGCGTATCGATGTATTTGGGAAAGATCCAGTTACCCGAGCGGGCTGACAGATAGACCTCTTCAGCACCGGCTGCCTTGATCTCAAGCGCCAGTTCACAGCCGGTATTCCCCGTCCCCACCACCAGTACGCGTCGTCCCCTGGTATGCAGGGGTCGCTCGGGAGATCGATATTCACGCGCATGAATAATCTCGCCGGTAAACGCCTCGAGAATATCGGGCTGTTTGGGCAGCCAGTAGTTTCCTGATGCGAGAATCACAGCATCAAATTCATCAGACGCGTTTGCCGCTTTGTGACTGTAGTCAACCCGCCAGCCTCCCTCTGCGACAGCCTCCACCGCATGTACCTCGCATTCAAACCGAAGCAGATCATCGAGTGCAAAACGGCCCACATAGTCACACCACCATCGATGCAGGTGAGCATGGGTGGGCAGATCCGGCCACTCTGCGGGCATCTCGTAGTCGCTCAAACGACTCATCTGTTTGTTGGTGTTGGTGGTGAGTGACTCATACGCGGCTGACTTGCCGCTCAGGTTGTCTATTTTCCAGTGCCCGCCTACCGTATCGGACATCTCATAACAGACAACATCCAGACCCGCTTGCGCCAACGTTTTGGTGGCTACCAGACCACATGGACCGGCACCGATGACAGCAATCTTCATTCGAGAAAAAGGCATCCACGTATGGCTCTATGGGGTAGCAGAGTCAGCACTCGAATTCTGAACAAAGTAGCTCCCTTAGCTGGTTACAGGTGTTCGACGCAAGGCTATCCAACAATCCGTCTATTTGCAAATGAGAATCATTTTCATTTAAGATATGATCTAAGATATAATCAATTCACTTAGAGAATTTCTGTGTCTGATAGAGATCCGTCAATGATTGCATCCAACCTGTCCAGCGGTGCACAACTTTTTGTATTCACAATGCGCCAGTGGTGCAGCGCCGCGCACGCAAAACAATGTGTACACCAGCGCATTCAACCTTTCTACGACAGGTTTGGAGCAGAGCAAGCCGCCTCAATTCTCGACGAGATGATGTGCCACATCACCGCCACCGCTTTTCGCCAGGTGGAAGTCAACTGCCCGTGCAGACTGGACCTATCGGAAGACGAACTCCTTGTGCTCAATGCTCTCCGGGCAATACAACAGGGCGATTCGCCGCTTGCGGGAGAGAAGATCAGCACACTATTACTTGGACCTTTCAAAACTACTTTCGTGCGCATCGCTGATGCATACGTGCGCTCCCTAAAAGATGCGTCGCTGAAGCTGACAGGTGTGCGCTATCTCTCGCTGGTTCCAACCCCCTGAATTATCCGACTGGCTCTCATCAGTTCTATGTAGACCAAGATTCGAAAACTGCAGACGCGTTCGCTAAACTTGGCGACGTATTATCTGGAGAGACTTATGGTCTTCATTACGTTTGTCCTGGTGCTGGCCATCACCTACCTGCTGTGGCGCATCAGTGATCAAATACCCGACATTCTGTTTCGCCTGAGCGAGATTCAACGCGACATCGCTGAAATTCGCCGACAGGGCGAAGACAACTCAGGTGAAGATAGCTGACTAAGTTCCAGATGAATTGGCGTATCTGGTTTGGGCTAGGGCTCACAGCCACGTGGATTCTGCTGGGTGTCATTTATATCTCAGCAAATATAGGCTGGAGTGAGTTCGCCTCGCTACCCGCAGAACGCCTCGGCAACTTCCTGGAAGGTGCGTTTGCGCCCCTTGCATTCCTATGGCTTGTCATCGGCTACTTCCTGCAGAAGAAAGAGTTGGAGCAGAACACCGAAGCGCTCAGAGCACAGGCTATTGAGATTCAGCGCTCCGCTGAACAGGCGGTGATTCAGTCGCAGAACCTGGCGGCCAGTGAAATGCACCAGCGACAGGAGACGTTCCTGCAGATCGCACAATCCGTACGTTCGCAGCTGGGTTCTCTGGCGGGTCTTTTGTTCATCTCCAGCCAGGGTAGTTCGGGCACTGGCACTGCAGGACCGGAAGAAATCTCCGCGCTGTTCAAAGCGCAAGGTACCGGGAGCGACGTTGAAGCTTTTTCCCGACGCATGCTGGAAGCTCACGGGTCCCAGGAGAACGATCAAGCTAAATTCGATCTGTTCTATGGCACGGAAATCAGGGCGCGACACACCAACAACTTCATATTCACGTTCGAACGCATGTTAAGACGAGCGGCGGAGGTAGACATGGAGAACATGATTCTCGACTCGCTCTCAGCCAGCGGGCACGGTTTTCTGTACCGCATCATGAAACGCCACCAGGCAAATGCGCCGGAAGAATGGTCGGACCACACCAAAACCGGAACCCACATCAACTTTTAAGGGGAAACAGATGCGTTTATTTTTGTTCATCACCTTCATACTGACTCTGTCACCCTCAGGCTTCGCCGCCAGCATGGACGATGTCGAGATGAAAGCGACTCACATCGCCGGGACGGTGTTCATGATGGAAGGCCGCGGCGGCAACATCGGCGTTTCCATTGGCGACGACGGGACGCTCATCGTTGACGATCAGTTTGCGCCGCTCGCTGGGAAAATCGAAGCCGCACTCAAAAAATTGGGCGGTGATCGCCCCAAGCTTATCCTCAACACGCACTACCACGGCGATCACACCGGCTCCAATCCGGAATTTGGCACCACCGGAACGATCATTTCTCACGACAACGTACGGGTTCGACTCCTGGCGATGGATGACTTTCCTCGCAGTGGACTGCCGCTCATCACTTACGATCAGAATGTCACCGTGCACTTCAACGACGACACCATTGAGTTGATCCACCTACCCAACGGCCACACCGATGGCGATACCGCAGTCTGGTTCAAGAAAGCTGATGTCCTGCATCTCGGCGATCACTTTTTTAATGGCCGTTTTCCCTATATCGACGTACCGGCAGGTGGGAGCGTGGACGGGTTTATTGCCAACAACGAACGCATTCTGACGCTCGTCAACCCGGACACCCAGATTATTCCAGGTCACGGCCCCCTGGCGACACCGGATGATCTCCGCACCACCATAGACGCGGTTAAAAAGACCAGCAGGCGGATCACACGGGCGCTGGAACGCGGCGAGTCCATCGATGACATCGCAAAAGCAATAGACAGCGATTTCCCAGGCTGGGGTAGCGGCTTTATCAATGCCGGTCGCTGGGTCCAGATCGTTCAAGAAGGCGCCTCGGGCCGTCGCTGATGGACCCGCTTGAGACTTTTCATGCGGAACGTGGCGATGCCTTCGCGGCAAAAGACCCCATGGCACCACTCAGCACTGTGGCATCGGTTGATGCCAGTGGCGCACCACAGCTGCGCACGCTCGTGTTGCGTGACCTGGACGGTCGACTGGCATTGTTCATCAATGCCACCAGTCCCAAATGGGAAAGCGTGCGTAAGGCTTGCGCCGTTTGTACCTACTGGCCGTCCACACAGATACAGTATCGGATCTCAGCAACCACCGAGCCCGTGCCCGCTGAGATTGTTGCCGAAAGCTGGCTGCTGCGGCCCGATGCCCCCAAAAGGATGGACTGGTTTTATACGCAGATGACACCCCAGTCCTCCCCGATTGAGGGTCGTGATGCATTGCTGAATTCACTGCAAGATCTGAATCTACCCGATCCGCTTGTGGCGCCCGACACCGCCCGAGGGTTGTACCTGAACCCGACCAGCATCGAACGCCTGGATCTGACCCAAGCCAACGGGGTTCACGACAGAACTCTATATACCCTCCAGGAAGACGGGTGGCGGGTATCTACCCTGGTGCCTTAATCGACTAACCAAGTTCTGCCGTGACGATGCCACGCAAGTTGGCAAAGCAGGTACGCTCTGCGATATCAACGAAGCCACGCATGAACGCCGCATCCGCCTGGTCCTTGCGAACCGCCGCGTAGAGTGTCGGCCAGACGCCTTCCTCACCCAATGAGCGGACCGCAAGGTAGTCACGTTCCAGGTATTCATACAGTGCCCAATTCGGCAAACAGGCTACCCCGCGCCCCGAACTGACCAATTGCACAATCATGGTTGTGAGCTCCGCGTGCCGCAGGCGTTTCGGCTCTACACCCGCAAGATCCAAAAAACTGGTAAACACATCCAGCCGCGAGCGATCCACCGGATACGATATGAGTACTTCATCCTTTAGATCCTCCGGCTCAACCCACTCCTTGCCGAGCAGTACGTGATCTTTGGCTATGGCCAACTGCGCTTCGTAAGAGAAGAGCGGAAAGTAATGTACACCGGCATCCTCACTCGGGTCAGCCGTGATCACCAGGTCCAGATCTCCCCGGCTGAGCGCCGGTAGCGGCGCAAAGTGAAAGCCGCTGGAGATGTCGAGTTCTACATCCGGCCACTGATCGCGATATTCATCTATCGCCGGTAACAACCACTCAAAACAGCTGTGACACTCAATCGCCATGAAGATACGACCCGACTCACCGCCTGCCAGGCGTTGTAAATCGAGTTCGGTGGAATGCACCAGCGGCAGCACTTCCTCAGCGAGCTTGAGCATGCGGTTCCCTGCGCTCGTAAATCGAACAGGCCGCGTTTTGCGCACAAACAAGGGTGTGCCCAATCTTGTTTCCAGCTCTTTGATCTGGTGAGAAAGCGCCGACTGGGTGAGAAAAACTCGGTCCGCAGCCTCGACGAGGCTCCCCGTATCCCTGAGGGCGACAAGCGTTCGCAGGTGTCTGAGTTCAATGTGTGACATCACTTGTGACTTGAATCTCATTCATAGTGATAACAGTAGACATGCATAATATTCATTATGTTATTTCCTGTCACGTCTACCGGTTCAAGTGAGGACCAGTGCACTATGATCAGGTTGCGACTGATTTACACTCTCCGGCATGTTTAATCCCAATCGGACAGTCATAGACGCCTTTGTCGAACACACGTTGAACGAGTTTCAGCGTGCCTTCCCGGATGCGCTTCCCGCAGAAACCAGAACTCTGGAAACTGCCGCACATGCTGCGATGGAAACTCTGCTGAACTGCGACTGCCCGTACCATGACGTTGAACACACCATGCTGGTGACGGACGTGGGACAGACCATTCTCCAGGGCCGTCAGCTTGCTCGGGGTGATTTAACATCCAACGATTGGTTACAAGCCGTCATCGCGATGCTGTTTCATGACGTAGGCTACCTGCGCAACCTGCTACCGGAAGACACCGCGTCCCGATGTCTCGTAGATTCAAACGGCAATTTTGTTGAGCCGCCACCAGGTTCGACAGATGCGTTCATGACCCCATATCACGTAAACCGCGGCGCGCTATTCGTCGCTGAGCGGTTTGCCAAGGACCCGCTTGTCGACATTCCAGTAGTGACCGCATGCATCGAGATGACGCGTTTTCCGGTGCCCCATCAGGCTGCCTATCAGGTCACCGACTCACTGCCCGGTCTAGTGCGCGCTGCCGATCTCATCGGCCAGATGGCTGATCCTCAGTATCTGCAGAAACTCTCGCGGCTTTTCGCCGAGTTTATCGAAACCGGAGAGGCACAGCGTCTTGGTTTTACCAATGCAGGGGCGTTGCGCGCAGGATTCCCGGAGTTTTTCTACAGCCAGGTTCATCCTTACATCGGCGAAGGCGTCGCCTATCTGAAGCGCACGCAGGAAGGACACCAGTGGATCGCCAATCTTTATCATCATCTGCACGTCAATCAGCAGAGTCAGGAACTGCGGCCAGAGATTCGCGCCCCTGAACTGGTGGTCGACAACGATCTGCGAGCCTGATTGCCTTTCCCGGAGTGATTGCTCTTCCCCGGGGTAGGCCCTTTCTTTAGAATCCCTGCCTCCTGAAAATCCTGGCAGTGGCTTACATTGAAAATTGCGCTGCTCGGCTACCGTTCGAGCCCGTTCAGCGGCGGCCAGGGCATCTACCTGCACTACCTTTCACGCGCTCTCACCGAGCGGGGGCACGAGGTGGATGTCATTTCCGGCGAACCCTATCCGCACCTCGACGATGGCATACGACTCGTCAAGCTGCCGGGGCTGAATCTATATCAGCATGAGGAACCTTGGCGCGGCTTTTCACCCGCGGTGTTTAAAAATCTGACGAACCTGAAGGAATACGCTTCGGTGTTTACAGGCGGTTTCCCCGAGCCCTATACCTTCGGGAAACGTGTGTTCAACTACTTAAAAGACCATCGTCACGAGTATGACATTGTCCATGACAATCAGACGCTCAGCTGGGGAGTGTTGAAACTGCAGGACATCGGCGTCCCGCTCGTCACCACCATCCACCACCCCATCACCCGCGATCTGGAAATTGCCCTCGCTCAGGAGGCCAAGGTGAGCATGCGCCTGCTCATTCGTCGATGGCACATGTTCCTGCGCATGCAGACCAGAGTCGCGCAAAAGTTGCATCACATCGTCACAGTGAGTTCCGCATCCGCCCGGGACATCGAGGCAGCATTTGGGGTGGCACCAGAACGCATCGACATTGTCCCCAACGGCGTGGATACAGGTGTATTCAAACCCAGACCGCGACCGGCCGGACCGCTGCGTCTGATTTCCACCGCAAGTGCTGATCAACCGTTAAAGGGGGGCACGCATTTGTTGCGCGCATTCGCTGACTTGAGACGCGAATTTCCTGAGCTGCGCCTCACTTATATCACCAAACCGCGTCCTGAAGGTGAAACACAGCGGTTGATCGACAGACTCGATCTCGCCGGTGCGATCGACTTCTACAGCGGCCTGAGCACGGATGAGATGGCTGCCCTCTACGCCCACGCGGACATCGCCGTCGCGCCCAGCGAATACGAAGGCTTTGGTTTACCCGCAGTCGAGGCCATGGCCAGCGGCATACCCCTGGTCTCCAGCGATGGCGGTGCTCTGCCCGAAGTGGTTGGAGATGCCGGTGAGATTGTGCCAGCCGCTGATGCCAAGGCACTGGCGACCGCAATAAGCCGACTTCTGGTGGACGAACAACGCCGCGCTGATCTCAGCTGTGCGGGTCTCACCCGCGTTGCCGAAAAGTTTACCTGGGACAAAGCCGCCGCCGCCCTTGAACCTATCTACGCGAGGGTGCTCGAAGAGCGCAACCTGGCCGCATGAGTTTAGAAACCATCAAAGTGGAGGCGCTTGAGATATCCCCAGGAGACACCGTTCTGGATCTGGGTTGTGGTGAGGGACGCCATACCATCAGCACTTATCTCTTGCATGAGGCGCGCGTATACGGTGTGGATCTGCGCCGCCAGGATCTCACCACAGCCTACCGCCGGTTGCAGGATATCTGCCCGGCCGACGACGCTACACCTACCGCAGCAGCCCACGCTATTCAATTCGCCGTGGCGAACGGCCATCAACTGCCTTTTGCCGACGACAGCTTTGATGTCGTGGTCTGTTCGGAGGTGTTGGAACACATCATCGACTATCACAGCGTGCTTGCCGAAATTCAGCGGGTGTTGAAACCTTCCGGCCAGCTGGCGGTCAGCGTGCCGCGTTTTTTTCCTGAATGGGTCTGTTGGCGCCTGAGCAGGGAGTACCACGAAGTGGAGGGTGGTCACGTGCGTATTTTCCGAACTGGTGAACTTAAGCGAGCGATCGAAGGCTTCAGCTTCGAATTTACTCATCGCCATTGGGCGCACAGCCTGCATGTGCCGTACTGGTGGCTGCGATGCCTTCAATGGCGAGGTGGTGAAGAGGCCCCTCTCGCCCGGTGGTACCACAAACTGCTCGTCTGGGATCTTCTGCAAAGACCCTGGTTAACCCGCCTGCTGGACCGCCTGCTGAATCCCATCATGGGTAAATCGGTAGTGCTGTACTTCAAACCTCAGTCGTAACGCATGAATTCACTTTCACCCAGCCTCAGAAGAACCGCGGACTACATACTCGGCTGCCAGCTGCCAAGTGGGGCGGTACCGTGGTTTGAGGACGGGATCATCGATCCATGGGATCACACCGAGGCACTGATGGGCTTGAGTGTCATCGGGGCTCATGACGCCGCGCGCGCGGGTTTCAACTGGCTGAAAGATCGCCAACGTGAGGACGGCGCCTGGTTCGCTGCCTATCAGGGTGATGAGGTAGCCGATGCAACGCGGGCGGAAACCAACTTCGTGGGTTATGTAGCGAGCGGACTCTGGCACGCTTATCTCGCCAGCGGTGACAAGTCACTTCTCACCGAGTTCTGGCCAATGATCGAGCGTGCCATGAACTGGGTAGTTTCTCTGCAAGCAGAGACAGGCGAAATATATTGGGCGAAAGACGCGGTAAAAGGTATCGATCGCGATGCGCTGGTCACGGGTTGCAGTTCAATCTTCGGCTCTCTCGGTGCAGCGATACAGATCGGTGAGGTGCTAAGTGCAGACACTTCCACCTGGCAAGCCGCGCGCTTGCGTCTTCTGGTGGCTTTACAACAGCGACCCGACCGCTTTGACAGAACCTGGCCCAGCAAAGATCGATACAGCATGGATTGGTTCTACCCCGTTCTCACCGGTGTGTATACCGGCACTGCCGCCTCAGATCGTCTGGATTCGAGGTGGACAGACTTTGTGGTCCCAGATCTCGGCTGCAAGTGTGTTGAGGAAGAACCCTGGGTCACGGTCGCAGAGACTTGCGAACTCATCATGGCGTGCACCAGGGCAGGCCAGAAAAAACGCGCACTCACGCTCTGGCAGGATATCCAACAATTTCAGTTAGAGGACGGCAGCTGGTGGACCGGGTGGGTCTATCGCGATCAGGTGCATTGGCCGGATGAGCGGCCAACATGGACAGCCGCAGCCATTTTGCTCGCTGCTGATACGCTCTTCGACATCTCCAACGCGAGTCGCTTTTTCAAGAACGCCGAATAGCAGCCTGCTGAAAAACAGGAGCGCCTAGAGTTTTTTGAGAACACCCAGCGTTTTGGTGGTGGGCATGACCTCAAATAGCCCTGACGCACACGCCAGTTTGTAGATCTCATACGGCGCCTGCCCACCATCTGCCGGATCTGGAAAGAGATCATGAATGGCGAGAATGCCACCGGGCACAATGTGGGGAACCCACGTGCGATAGTCCGTCATCGCTGCTTCAAGACTATGGCCGCCATCGATGAACACCATGCCCAGCGGGGTCTGCCAATAGCGGCCAACCTGGGCACTGCTGCCTACAAGCGGCACAACCGTGTCCTCTAAAGCCGCCTTCAACAGCGTGCGTCGAAAAGCGGGCAAAGAATCCATACGCCCCGCCTCGTCATCAAACAAATCCGGGTCGTGATACTCCTCTCCCAGCTGGTGCTCTTCAGAGCCGCGATGATGATCCAGGGCAAACACCTGACCGCCTTGAGATTTGACTCCGGTGCCCAGGTACACCGTCGACTTGCCACAATAACTGCCGACTTCAAGAACCGGACCCAGAACGGCAGCAGCGCTCGCGAGGAGCGTGAGCCGAGCCCCTTCTTCAGGATCTAGAAATCCTTTGATCTCCTCAACATCAATCGGTAATTCCACATCACCCACCAATGCCAAAGAACACAATGACAAAGCTCACCGGAATGGCAGCAAAGAAGTAGGCAATGGCGTTTAACAAATCATTGTTCTCCGCATCATCGGGATTCAACTTGAAACGGCTTCCGAGCGCCAACCAGGCGCCTCCACCAATAAAAAGTGCCCCGATGATTGTTAAGACTACAGCCGCCAACTTACCTCCTCTCTCTACCAGCACCTCTACCAGCGCCTCTACCAGCGCCTCAACTGGCGCCTTCAACCTGCGCGGACACTGCGCTGCGACACTCCGCCCGATAGCGGTGTCGAGAATTCTTCCTATACTTCGATTAAACCTGTTATCAGGCAAAATTTACAATGTTGAAGCGTCAAATCGAATACTCAGCAATCCAGTCGGTAGATGCCCACCGCCAGATACTGATTGCCGCAACGGCCACCAACGCCCGCGGTCACACCTCCGAGCGATATGTGGATCAGCAGACCTTTATGCTCTGGCAATTGCTGGTGGAGACGCGTCACAATCAAACTGTGAGCGCACCTCGGCCTTGCGTGTGGCTGCCAGAGCAGGAGTGCGAACGCAGTGACTACGTCCTTGAGCACACCGCGTTCCGACGCGATGTCAGCCGTCTGTCTTTCGAGTGTTACAACCAGGAAACCGGGATCACAGAAACGCGCGTGCGTTTTGCGCCAAGCGATGAACTGGAAGTCACCACCCGGCGTCTCCTGAATCACTTTTCAGGCAGACACACCTACGTCGCCCTGAACACCCAAGCTGGTCAAGCTGTCGCCAGCTGACCAGCTCTTGCCGTCAATCTGCCTAAACAGCGCTCAGCTGCAGCATACCCCGCGGCTTCGCGCCGGTGAGGTCAGCAATCCGTTCATACGCATCAGCGACATCATCAGCGTCGGCATCAACGCCAATTTCAACGCCTTCGTTCTCAACAATACACGCCATGGAAAACTTGCCGCCTTGTGCCTGCATAATGACACCATTGGGTGCGCCCTCGCTGACAAGGTAGATAGCCGCAGGTGTAACCAGCTCCGGTCCAAGGTTATCCTGTGCCGCTTCAGGAATAAGGTCTTCCGTCATGCGCGTCACCGCTACCGGCGCGATCGTGTTTGTATGGATGTTGTTTTTAGCACCTTCAATTTTCAGGGTGTGCATCAAACCCACCTGTGCGAGCTTGGCGGCACCGTAGTTGGCTTGACCAAAGTTGCCGTACAAACCCGTAGGTGAAGTGGTCATCAAAATGCGACCGTAGTTCTGCTCCCGCATGATCGGCCAAACAGCGTGACTGCAGTTAACCGCGCCCATCAGGTGCACGTCCATCACAATTTGAAAATCATCCAGGGTCATCTTGGCAAAGGACTTGTCGCGCAGAATGCCTGCGTTGTTGATAAGAATGTCAACGCGGCCAAACGCGTTCATCGCGTCATCAACAATAGACTTTGCACCTGCACGGTCTGACACAGACCCGCCGTTGGCGATCGCTTCTCCACCCGCAGCTTTGATCTCTTCCACAACGGCAAGCGCGGCTTCAGACGATCCGCCTGTGCCATCCATCGCGCCACCTAGATCGTTGATCACCACCTTGGCGCCCCGCTTTGCAAGCTCCAGTGCATGGCAACGTCCCAACCCACCACCGGCACCTGTGACGATGGCTACTTGTCCTTCAAAAGATATGGTCATTTTTTACTCCTAAACTAAATAGATATACCGATACGCTCGCACTATGGACGCATACCGAATGTGACAGGTCCGATTAACTGATCCAGCTGCGGTTGAATCCAGTCCACCCACTCTGCAAGGAAGGGACGCGTTTCACGCGGATCGATCAGTTCATGCACCGCAAAAGATTCGGCGCGAGGGAAAGGTGATCGCGCATCACGCAACCTGTCCTCCAGCTCCCGTCGTTTCTCCTCGGGGTTGTCCGCCGCCGCAATTTCTCTATGGAACGCTACGGCAACACCACCTTCCAGCGGCAGCGCGCCGCTCTCAACCGACGGCCAGGCGAGCACATAGTTGCCCGGCGCATAGTGCGCCGCTGTTGCTACCCCAAACCCCTTATGCACCTGAATAACCGCCCAGGGAATGCTCGATTGTGCAGCGGCCGCGACAGCAGCCATGCCGTAACGGATGGTACCTGCGCGTTCGGATTCAGGGCCGATCATAAAACCCGGTTGATCGACAAAATTGATGATGGGTACATGGAAGGTATCGCACATTTCCACAAAACGCCGATACTTCTGCGCGGCCTCCGCAGTCATCGCGCCTGCGTACACCATACAATCGTTGGCAAGCACACCCACCGGCTGGCCATCCAGACGCGCAAACCCACAGATCTGGCTGGGACCATAATCGCGACCAATTTCAAAGAAACTGTTCAGGTCTACAACCATTTCCACAATGGCGCGCATGTCAAAGCCAGCGTTACTGTCCCGAGGTACTGCGGTCAGAAGATCCTGTTCCATGCGATCTACCGGATCATCGTTCTGGTACCGAGGCGTGCGCTGCCAGACACTCCCAGGCAGATAACTTAAAAACTGTCGTATCTGCCTGAACGCATCGTGCTCATCTTCGGCCAGATTATCGACGATGCCTGACGTCGCATGCACACGGGCACCACCCAGCTCGTCTTTGGTCATGCGCACACCCAGCGCTCGTTCAACCAGCGCGGGTCCGCCGATCAGGATCTGGGCTGTATGTTTCGTCATCACTGAAAAGTGGGAGGCAACAAGTCGTCCTGCGGGAAAACCTGCCACCGCACCCATCGCTCCGCTGGCCACAGGTACCTGCGACATCGCGTCCGCTATAATCTTGAAACGTGGTTCGGTAAAAACCGGATCACCTACAGTGCCGCCTTTTTTCCCGGACCCTTTGACGCTGCCACCGCCGCCCTCAAGCATTCTTACCAGGGGGACCTTGTATTGCACGGCCAGGTGTTCTGCATAGACGCTCTTGCGCAACCCAGCAGCATTCGGCGAGCCACCTTTCAACGTAAAGTCTTCACCGCCCACAACGACACGCCGGCCCTCAATCTTGCCGAAGCCAACAATGTAGTTGGCAGGTGCATATTCAAGGATCTCATCGTTATCGTCATAAACCGGACTTGCGGTTGCCTGACCGTGTTCGCGAAAACTGTTTTTATCCAGCAATGCATCGATGCGTTCACGGATGGTCAAACGCCCCCGGGCATGTTGCTTGGCTATGCCAGCTTCACCACCCTGCTGTTTGGCAAGATGACGGCGCCGTTCCAGCTCACGTATCTCGTTTTCCCAGCTCATGCTTCTGCATTACTCCGGATTCTGGAAATTCGGCGGACGTTTTTCAAAATTCGCCTTCACGGCTTCAATCTGGTTAGGGCTGCCGATCAAACCGACCTGCAACTCAGCCTCAAGCTCCAGCCCGGTTCGTTCGTCGGCATGCCACACGGCTTCCAGGAGCTGCTTGCCAGCTCGAATAGCATCCGGTGACTTTGATGCGATCTCGTTCGCAACTTCCATTGCATGCTCAAGCGGATTGTCGACCACCTTGGTCACAAGCCCGAGGCTCTGCGCTTCCTCCCCGGAGAGGATACGGCCTGTAAATGTCAGCTCTTTCGCCACATCCAGCGGCACTATGTCGCGCAAGGTTTGCGAAATGCTCATGTCGGGAATCAAGCCCCATTTGATTTCCATGATGCTCATTTTCGTGTCGGGGCTGGCAAATCTCATGTCCGCACCCAGCGCAATCTGTGCACCGCCTCCGTAGGCCACACCATGCAGCGCCGCGATCACTGGCACCGGCATCCGCTTCCAAACCATCGCCGGGCGTTGAGCGCGATTTTCCGGCCTTTCATCCCGGCTCAAGAGACCGTCAGCAGGGTTTGCATCCTTGTTACCTCCACCCATGCCCGCCATGCTTTCCATGTCCAGACCCGCGCAGAAACCACGCCCATTACCCGACAGTACAACAGCGCGCAGATCTTTGGCCTGGCTGAGATTTTCACCCGCTTCTATGATCGCTTTGAACATATCAGGACTGAGCGCGTTGTATTTCTCAGCACGATTCAGGCGCACATCAGCAACGCCGTTGTTGATATCAATTGTGACCAGGTCTTCGCTCATTGTGTCTCCCCTGTGTCCGCATTCAGGACATGATGCGTTGCAATTTTTAGCCGACGGATGCTACCACAAAGTCATTTGGCCGTTTTATTCTCCAGCACCTGCGAGGTCAGCCGACCACTGGTCACCAACCGACCTGTCTCGTCCGTGGCAGTCAGCGCCCAGACCATGGAGCTTCTGCCGATATGGACCGCTTCAGCACGACCCAAAACGCGCCCTGATCTCACCCCACGAATGTGGTTGCAGTTGATCTCCAGACCCACACAGATGTGGTGCTCATCGACACAATGATTGGCCGCCGCGCTGCCCAGCGTTTCTAACAACATGGCCGCCGCGCCTCCGTGCAAAAGACCGAACGGCTGCGTTGTACGTTCATCAACCGGCATCGAACCTTCGATGTAGTTTGGACCTATCTGCTCAATCTCTATCCCCACGTGGGCAACCCCACATCCCTCGTGCAGTTGGTTCAACGCATTCACTTCGGGTCGCACTACCCATATTTCGCTTGCCAAATCAGTCAACCTTCCCCCCACTTTATCCAAGAATCAGAATGTAAAACCCCTGCAAAAGTCCGCGCTAACGCACCAATTCACAGTCAATGTCAGCTACCTTAGCGGTTAACTAATGGTTAGCGAAGTTGTTCATGATGAACATTATGACCCTGATCCAACGCCATCCCTTACTCATGGCTGATCTGCGTAATCTCGGCCTGTCACATCGTCATCTGGACGATATGGCAGAAAACATTTCCACCCAATTGGGCGGCGCTCCAGATTTTAATCTCTGCTATGTGCTGACCGCTCTGGATTGTAAAGAGTTTATCCGCAGCATCGACATCAACGCCGTTGCACAGTTTATGAAGATCCGACCCAGCCTGGCCCAGTCAGCCGTGCTCACGTTGGCTCCCTGGGTAGGACGCTTTGCCGTTAATGCGCCGGCAACGGGTGTGGCGTAAACTGCGCGCTGGATCTGCACAAACCAACAGATGCCAACCTACGAAAGGAATTCGTTTGTGGCCCTGGCCACCTTAAAACAAGAAATACAAAAACAATGAACATTTGGTTATTAGAAGACGACCCGGCACAAGCTGAACTTGTGCAAGCATGGCTGAAGGATGCCAACCATGAGGTAACTCATTTTCCCGAGGGACAGGCAATGATCGACGTGCTCGCCAAAGGCAGCTTCGATCTGCTGATCCTCGATTGGGAACTGCCGGACGTCACGGGGATAGAGGTGTTAACCGAGGTACGTCGTCAAGTCAGCTGGCACGTCCCGGTTCTGTTTGTCACGCAACGCGAAGCTGAAGCGGACATCGTTGCCGCCCTTTCAGGAGGGGCTGACGATTACATGATCAAACAGATTTCAAAACCTGAATTTCTCGCCAGGGTGGAAGCCCTTGGACGCCGCCTTGCGGCTGAGGAACTTGATTTCACCGTCGGCCCCTACAACTTCCAACCGCAAAGCCATACGGTGCTTCTGGATGGCGAACCCTGCGATTTGACCGCAAAAGATTTTGAACTCGCCTGGTACCTGTTCCGTCATGTCGGCAGGCTGCTGTCACGCGAACAGCTGTTGCGGGATGTGTGGGGGGTCAGCGGACTCAACACCCGTACCGTTGACGTGCATATGAGTCGTGTGCGAAAACGCATGCAGATCACGCCGGAAAAAGGGTTTCGCATCAAAACAATCTACCAGCACGGCTACCGCCTCGAGGAAGTGTGAACATCCTCTCCACCCGAGCGCCCCGTCTCACCGCGTGCAGGCGTGCGTTGTTATGTGTGCTGTTTTTGTTCGGTGGGTTGAATGCCTACGCCGACGACTGGGAATACACCATTCGTCCCGGTGATGATCTCTGGACGCTGACCAAGGAATTCTGCGGGAGCGCACGCCACGCCGATGCGATTGCGAGCTACAACAACCTGCCCAATCCGGCAGCTGTGCGCGCCGGTCGTCGCATCAAGTTCCCGACCAACATGCTGGTCTTTGCACCCGCAAAAGCAACCATCATCCAGGTGCGTGGCGATGTGAACCTGCTGCTGGGCGCGGGACGTTCCGCTACCACCCAACCTGCGCGCCTGAACACCGAACTGGATATGGGGGTATCGTTGATCACCAACGATGGGGCGGCGCTTGTTTCCTTCGCGGATGGTTCGACCCTCAGCATCGAACCCAACAGTCGGGTGTTGTTTAACAAGCTGACAGCGTTTGGACCCGCGGGCATGGTCGATACACATCTTCGTTTTGCCTACGGGCGAGGCACCAGCCAGGTGCAACCACAAAGTCGCGGCGATCTGTTTCGCATAGAAACACCAGAAGGCATTGCGGCGGTGCGCGGCACCATATTCAGAGTAGGCTACGCAGCAACGCTTGGCCTGGCGAATACCGAAACGCTGGAAGGTGAAGTTGCCTTCGTTCAAAGTCAGAACACAACGCCCGTTCCAGAAGGTTATGGGGTTGCCGCCACAGCAACGGGTGTCACCAAGGAGGAGTTGTTACCGCCACCACAGCTGATCCAGGCGACGGACAGCATCGGTCAGCAGGGGCGCATCACATGGCAACCTGTTCCGGGTGCTGCGCGCTACGTCACCTCGTTCTACCTCAGCGATCAACCCAATGTGGTCGTGCAGAGCAAACGAGCATCTGAGACCTCAACCCTGGTGGACTTGAGTCCCGGCACCTACCTTTTTACCGTTCGCGGGGTGTCCGCTGCGGGTATTGAAGGCCAGGATCGTCAGCATACGTTACGTGTCCTCGGTGCCCCACCAACACCTCTTGATTCAACCCTGGTCACCACCGAGGGCGGTTCAGGCGTAGCGTGGAACTACGCTGGTACCGGGCCATACCAACTGACCGTGACAAACCTGGCCACGCAGGTCCGCTCCAGCTTTACAGCGACCGACGCGCAGCTGAACCTGGATCTGCCACCCGGCGAATACGAATGGATTGTCAGTACTTCCTCTTCCGCGCCTTCCCAACCGGCGACCCTGACTGTATTACCACCAGCTCCGGCGAACCTCACCGTGGAAAAAATAGATCGGAGTACCCTCACCGTGCAGCTCAGCTGGGACCAGGTAGCAAGCGCAGATGCGTATACACTTGAACTCAGGCTCCCCGGAGTGACGCCAAAAACGGTTACGACCAACGAAACACGCGTTTCTGTACCTCTGGAAGATTTCGGCAAGTACACGGTAAGCCTTGCGTCACAGAGTAACTCTTTGCAAAGTGCATCCACCGAAAAAGAGGTTCTGGTACAAAGAAGACCCTGGTGGCTACTCCTACTCGCTATCCCCGCGCTCGTTATCTGACACGGCTGGACGCCACTAAACGCTTCCGCGTCGAATCCCTGACGCTGTGCGCATTGACCTGCGTCTTCGTTGCCATCAGCCATCTGAACGCGTGGTTTGAGCCCCTGGACCGACTGATCTACGACGCCGTGATCAAACGCACGGCAGCGCCTGTTGCTAAAGATGTCGTAATCGTCGCAATCGATGAAGCCAGCCTGCAAAGGCACGGACCCTGGCCATGGACACGCCAACAGCAAGCTGACCTCATCACGGGCATCAACGCACACGAGCCCAAGGCATTGATCGCCGACATCATCTACGCCCAGCGCACCGCTGAAAGTGCCACGCTGGAAAGCTCAGCAAGACAGTCCAAGGTACTCGGGCTGCCGGTCATCATAGAAACCCTGGGTGCTGACGGTCAGCCCGTTGAAGTGTTGCCTTACCCAGACCTCCTGGACGCAGCCGATATCACCGGGCACGTTCAGGTTGAAAACGACCGTGATGCGGTTGTCCGTGGCGTGCATTTGTTTGAGGGGATCGGCAATGCGCACTGGCCACATTTGATGCTCGCTGCAGCCGAGGTCACCGCGGGTATTTCGCGACTGAGACCAGATGATGTGCAGTGCGCACCCGGTCTTGGACCTTTGTATATCGCAAAGTGCGACTACGTCAGGGTGCCCTTCGCGGGACCCGCGCATACTTATCCGCACGTCCCGGCACACCTGATACTTCAACGTGACGATACATTCAACGCGCTTTCGAAAGCTCTGAGTGACAAGATCGTATTGCTCGGTATGACCGCGATCGGAGGGGGCGACACCCTGACAACCCCCCTGGATGGTAACCAGCGCCCGATGTCGGGCGTGGAGTTTAACGCAAACCTGTATGGGGCCATTTTGCACGATCGCCTGATCACCACCGCCCCCGCGTGGCTGGCAATCGTGCTTGCCATGACGATCGCGGGCTCTTTAAGCGTCCTGCTGCCACTTCTACGTCCAAAGCAGGTGATGGCAGTCACCGCCATCGCAGCAGCGCTTCCTGCCGTGCTCTCAGCTACCGCATTGATCATTTTTTCCATGGACCTGCCGTTGGCAAATGCCCTGGTCACATGTTTGTTGATCTACCCTTTGTGGAGCTGGCGACGTCACGAAATCGCCTGGCGGTTTATCGAAGGCGAACTGGATCGGATCGATCTCGAAGAACGCAAATGGCATCAGGAGTCGCCGCTGGCAACAACCCGAGAAGATGTGATGCGGGATCTCAGTACCCTGCTCAATGCCAAATTGGATCTGGATGACGAGATGACAGCGGTTGTCCAACGCTCTGAGCCTCTCTCCGAGGCGGAGCGCAGCCTGTTGGACGCTACCCTTTCTCAACTCAGGCATTATCCAGATGTCCGGGATGCAATTCCCGCAGAGCGATTAGCAGCACAGATCGGTCGGCTGGAGGCCAGAGCCAGAAGTGTGCGGGAAGGTCGGGATGTCGGTCTGGCGGGGCTTGGACGCATGGCCAATGGCGCAATGATCATCGCGGCCAGCGGCCGCGTGCACTTCCTCAACACCGCTGCCCGACAGATTCTCAATTGGCAGCACGAACAACCGTTGCTTGAACAGCTCAACACTATACAACCGCCTCTTGGCCAGAGTTGGCGCGACATCTGGCATCAGGTGATCATCACTCAGCGCTCCGTAGCGTTTGAGAGCGCCATCTCAGGCAAGGATGGCTCTCCAATACCAATATTCGTCTCAGCAGAACCTCTACGCCTGGACGACGACGCGGCCTACGCCAGTTTCTGGGTCCTGACATTCGCCAACTTGAGTGAAGTACGTGAAGCTCAGGCGCAGCGTGAGGAAGCGTTAGCATTTTTATCACACGATCTGCGGTCGCCACTCACATCGGTGCTCGCTCTCATCCAGCAGGAGACAGACAAAAACCCCTCCGACAAAAACCATACGATTGAACCTGTGCTTGAGAGGATCAAAGGCTATACCCAACGCGGTCTCTCAACATCGGATCAATTCCTGCAGCTGTCGCGCTTGCAGTTGACCGGCGACTTCGAAACTTACGCGTTGGAACTTGAGCAGGTGCTCCAAAATTCCATCGATCAGATGTACTTCCTCGCGCAGGAAAAAGGGATCACCTTGCGCCTGGACGTCGGTTCGGAGGACGAAGTGGATGAGGCGGCGCGGCTGGAAGGCATTTGGATAGAAGGCAATGGTGAACTTATCGAGCGGACGTTTGTGAACCTTTTAGGCAATGCCGTTAAGTACAGCGACGCCGATACCACCATCACGATTACGGTCTCTCAAATCGCCGACGATGTGCACATTGAGGTGAGCGATGAAGGATACGGCATACCGGAAGAGGAACTTGCACATATCTTCGATCCGTACTTCCGTTCTCAGGAGTCTAAACTTGCGCGAAATCGAGGCGCTGGATTAGGTCTTCGCTTCGTTAAAACCGTCGTGGAGCGCCACCACGGGCGTATTCATGTGATTTCGGAGTGGGGTAAGGGCACAACCTTTACCATCACACTGCCGGCCATGTCCGAAATGGCTGATTGAGTGCTAGGTCTCTATAACAGCAACCACCTGATCTTCTTCTACCTGGTCTTCCGGGGCGACATGAATTTTGGATACTCTGCCTGCCGCGGGTGCCTCGACGGGAATTTCCATCTTCATGGATTCCAGGATCATGATGACATCACCTTCGGCAACCTCAGCACCTTCTTCCAACAGAACTTTCCACACATTCCCGGTGACCTCACTCTCGACATCAACACTGGCCATTTTTCCTCCCGAAATTTTTCAAAGTTGTGATTGCTGATTCAGCGCCTAAATTCGCTCGACGATGCTGGTATCAATTCGACCAGCCAGAAACTCATCGCTTTCCAGTATACGCACCAGACGCGCCTGATTTGTAGTTACCCCTCGCACTTCGATCGCCTTCAGCGCTACCAACAAACGACCGATCGCCATTTCTCTGGTGCTGCCCGAGGCGATTACTTTAGCCAACATCGCGTCGTAGTAGGGTGTCACCGACTGACCGGCCTGATAGCCGGTTTCCACCCGAACGTTGTGGAGTGCCGGGACATCAAATGCCGTCAGACGACCGGTTGATGGCATGAACGTATCCGGTTGTTCAGCGTAAATTCTGCCTTCAATTGCATAGCCGCTACGCTCGATGTTCGACGGTACCGCTGCTCCCTCAGCAAGTTGTATCTGCAGTTGAACAAGATCCAACCCGGTCACGGCTTCCGTAACGCCATGCTCTACCTGAATACGCGTGTTCATCTCGAGAAAGCCAAATTCACCGTCCGCACCGTACAGGGTCTCAATCGTCCCAACGTTGCTGTAGCCAATTTGTTGTGCCGCTTCACAACACCGCTGCGCCAGCGCCTCCAGTATCTCAGGTTCTATGCCGGGTGCCGGGCTTTCTTCGATGAGTTTCTGGTTGCGACGTTGCACTGAACAATCTCTTTCAAACGCATGGACCACGCGCCCTTCCAAGTCGCCCAGAATCTGAAACTCAATATGCCTTGGCGCTTCGATCAGCTTTTCGAAATAAACTTCCGGTGAGGCGAACGCACCCTGGGCAACGCTCTGCGCCCGACTGAGAGCCACCGGCAGATCAGCAGGGCTATCGACACGTTCCATACCCATGCCCCCACCCCCTCCGCTGGGTTTCAGCAGCACCGGATAGCCGATTGCTGCGGCTATCGATTCAGCGTCAGCGAGGTCCACCACAGGTGGACTGCCGGGAAACACCGGCAAGCCCAATTCGGCCATCCGCGCCCTTGCGGCAACCTTGTTGCCCATCGCATCTATGTGATCAGGCTTTGGGCCGATAAAGGTAGCGCCCGAGTTCTGAACGGCCAGGGCGAAGTCGGCGTTTTCGGACAGAAAGCCGTAGCCGGGATGTACCGCATCGGACCCAGTGTCTGCTACCGCCGCTAACAGAGCCGTCTGGTTCAGGTAGGTGTTCTGCGGAGCTGTCCCGGGCAGGTGGACAGTCTGACTGGCTTCCTGCAGATACGGTGCCTGGCCGTCCGCATCAGAAAACACCGCCACACTCTGGATGCCAAGCTCGTTACAGGCGCGAATGACGCGTCGGGCAATCGCCCCACGGTTCGCAACCAGAACTTTCGAAATTTTACCCGCCGTCACCCGCATCCCCCGCTTTCGCTGCAGCGTTCGCATATTCCCGCCAGGCTTCGACGAAACCACCCAGACCACGACCACCAGCTGTCCTGCCTTCGCGCACGGCCTGCTCCACCAGAGCGAGCGCCCGCAACCTGACGTCGTGAGGAAGATCTAATCGGAACATGTCCGTTGCCGGGGGACCGGAGTGATCTGCTGGCTTTGCTAACGGCCCCTCAAGGTTGGCACTGTCCAGGACCGCACCCAGATCAGGTTCGCCCATCGCTACGAACAAACCAGCAGACTGTTCCAGCATCCAGCGTGACCAGAATTGCGGCTCATCGCAGAGCACCTTGTAACGCGACCAGTCCAAATTATGTCCGCCAACTTAGGTCCGCCAATTCAGGCCGAAAACCCCCCGTCCGCCATATAGACCGAGCCGTTCACAAACTCCGCATCGTCGCTGGCGAGAAACAGCATCACTTTGGCAATGTCGGCCGGTTCACCATAACGTCCGGCAGGAATGGCTTCGACCATTCTTTCTTTGATGCTGTCGGGTGCGTCCGGCGCCATCCCCGACTCGATGCTGCGCATCATGCGGGTCTCCACAGGAGAAGGATTCACTGTGTTCACACGGATGTTCTGCGGCGCAAACTCTTTGGCGGCGGAGCGCATCAAGCCGATGACCGCATGTTTGCTGGTCGCGTAAGGCGCCATGGTCGGCGCACCCCCCACACCAGCGACGCTGGAGGTAATAATCACGCTACCGCCCCCGCGCTTCTGCATTTCCGGAATGGTCGCCTGCATGCCGAGAAAGGGGCCCTTCACATTGACCGCCATCACTTTCTCAAAGTCGGCTTCCGAATAGCCCAACAGAGAGTTTACGTCTCCTTCGATACCCGCATTGGCAAGAAAGACGTCTACGCCGCCGTATCGTTCAACCGCCGTTGCCGCCATTGCAGCGTTGTCTTCAGGTTTGGTGACATCAGCAACGCAATAGCTCACCTTGTTGCTGCCTATTTCCTGACATGCTGACGCAAGCGCGTATTCATCCAAATCAACCAACAGCACATCTGCACCTTCCGCTGCAAACAGCTCACCCGCGGCTTTGCCAATACCGCCAGCACCCCCCGTTATGACCGCTACCTTGCCTTCGAGTCGCCCCATTTATGTTCCCCCATTTTGTCGGTCGTACTTCTGTTCGCGTCTCAACCCGCAAACGCTTGTTCGAAGTCTTCAATAAGATCGGCAACATCTTCAATGCCCACCGACACGCGAATCAGCGAGTCGTCTATATCCATACTCGCGCGCCGTTCAGCGCCCATCTCGTAGTAGATCGTATGCGCCACTGGGATTGCCAGCGTACGATTGTCTCCGAGGTTGGTTGATTTAATGACCACATCCAGGCGGTCCATGTAATCCCACAGATCAACATCGTCAGCAAGCTCAAAACTGAAAATCGCTCCAGCGTGCTTAAAGAGCGACTGTGAACGTTCGTACTGAGGATGACCTGGCAATCCAGGGTAGTAGACTCTTTTCACCTGGGCATGATTTTCCAGATACTCAGCCAGCGCCTGTGTGTTCTGGCACTGTCTCTCCATTCTGAGCGCCAGAGTTTCACTACCAACCGCAATATGGTGCGCAGACTCGGCCGTCAGTGCGGCACCAAAATCGCGTAAGCCCTTCTTCTTTATCTGATTGATACCCCACATCTGCGGGTTACCCGTCTGATAGGTGTCATAAATGTTTGGATATTTTTCCCAATCGTAGTGACCCATCTCCGTGATGGCGCCACCCAGGGCGTTACCGTGACCGCCGATATATTTCGTCAGACTGTTCACCACCAGGCTCGCCCCAACCGCTTTGGGTTCGAATAGATAAGGTGAGGTCATCGTGTTGTCCACGATGTAACAGATGCCCGCGTCCCGACACAATTCACCGATCTCCGCCAAGGCGGTCACCTGGGTTCGCGGGTTCGCTATGGTCTCCACAAACACTATTCGCGTTTCCGGGCGAATCTCGCGCTGCACCGCGTCTGGATCAGTGGCATCCACGAACGTGACTTCAATCCCATGCGCGGCAAAAGAGTTAAAAAGTGAATTCGTGTTGCCGAACAGATAGGCCGATGAAATGACATGGTCACCTGCGCGCAGCAACGCAAAAAACGCGGTTCCAATCGCCGCCATGCCCGTGCTGAAGCATACGGTGCGCAAACCGCCTTCCATCTTACAGAGCTTTTCTTCCAACGCTTCAACGGTTGGATTGATCTGGCGACTGTAGGTATGACCGGGCTTTTTGCCCTGAAACACTTCTGCCAATTCTCGCGTGCTGTCGTAGCCATAGGCGACAGATGTGTGGACCGGTTTATGAACCGATCCATGTTCGATCGCGTCAAGACGATCGCTATGCACGATCTTTGTGGTGAAACCCTTCATTTGCTTCTGAGCGCACCCGGCGCAGGTCTGAATAGGACCGCGAACTATAGGTAAATTGATGCTTGAGTGCCACGTTTGTGGCAGCGCTTGTGAGCTAGAGGTTGCTCAGGCAGTAACAGCAACAGGACCTGAACTGATCAGCGCTTCAAAACTGTTTTCCCGGCTGTTTTCACGCAGGAGTTCAACCAGCTCACCGGCGGGCAGTGCAGGTGCAAAAATGAAGCCCTGCACCTCTTCGCAGCCTTGTTCTTTCAGGTATTTCAATTGCGTGCGGTTCTCAACCCCTTCGGCCACCAGGTCGAGCTGCAGACCACGTGCCATGGCGACGATCGCATCCACGATGCTCGCCCCGCCTTCATCCGCGCGGATATCGCCGACAAAACTGCGGTCGATTTTCAGGGTGTTGATCGGAAACTGCTGCAGGTAGGACAACGACGAATAGCCTGTGCCAAAGTCATCTATCGCTATGCGCGCACCCAAAGCCTGGATCTCCTTGAGCTTCGGAATAATCACCTCGATATCCTGCATGAGGGTATTTTCGGTGATCTCGAGTTTTACGAATTCCGCTTCCAGACCCGCCTCTTTGAGCGCACCAACAAACCCCGCCACAAACCCATCTTGTTCGATTTGGGTAGCGGTGAGATTCACCGACAAACGAATGTCACCCAAGCCTTCTCGGCGCCATGCGGCAACGTCGTGAAACGCGCGTTTTTGCACATATTCATCCAGCTGCATGATCAGCCCCGTTTCCTCAGCCAATGGCAAAAACTCGCCGGGCTCAACAAGACCCCGCACACCATGACGCCAGCGTACCAGCGCTTCCACACCTGTTATCGTGCCGCTCTCAAGTGACACCTGTGGTTGGTAATAGACCTCAAACTCACCTCGCACCAGGCCGTTGCGCAATTCGCGCTCAAGGCTCAGACGGGTGGAGAACTGATGATTCATATCATCCGCAAAGAACTGGTAGCCGTTTTTGCCTCGGCTCTTGACGTGATACATCGCGATGTCGGCGTTCTGCACCAACGTTTCTCCTGTATCGCCGCCTTCCGGATACATGGCTATGCCGATGCTGGCACCGACAAAAAGCTCGTGCCCATCAATGACAAAGGGCGCGTTCAGCCGATCCAGAATCTTCTCGGCGATGACCACCACATCATCCTTTGTGCGAATCTCCGGCAGCAGCAGAGTAAATTCGTCACCACCAAAACGAGAAAGCGTATCACCACTGCGCAGACAGCTTTGCAGGCGATTCGCGACAGCTTTTAACAAGCGGTCACCCATGTTGTGGCCCAGGGTGTCGTTGACCAGTTTGAAACGGTCAAGATCCAGGAACATCGTCGCAAGCTTACGTTTGTTACGCCGCGCGTGTGTGATCGCAAGATTCAACCGGTCTTTCAGAAGCGCACGGTTCGGCAGATGGGTTAAGAGATCGTGATAAGCCTGGAAGTTGATCATCTCCTCGGCTTCTTTACGCTCGCTGATATCCCGCGCCGTGCCATAGGTACCGATAAACGTGTCGCGAGTACGCTCTTTCGCATCGGCGTAGATACCCATTGCGGTCAGCTCTGCCCAGATCGAAACTTCCCGGGAAAAACCTTCCCGTCGATCCGTGCGCCGGCTTTTCAGACGGATCTCTACGTTCTTAACCGCGCGTTCACCGGTACGTCGCTCATTAAAGAGGTTGTTGGCTTTCTCCAGGTCGTCCTGGTCGATTAATTCGGAGTAGTGTTTGCCGAGCAGGTCCGAGCGCCCCACACCCAGCATGGATTCAATCCGCTCATTCACAAACGTGAAACAGCCATTTCGATCCAGCATATACACCAGGTCCGGCGACGAGTTCACAATGAAACGGTGCAGTTCCTCAGATTCTCTGAGTTGATGTTCCATCGCATCATGCTGGTTCTCGAGCTTCACCTGCCGCAGCGCGGTTTCTAACGTGGCGATCAGCTCTGCAGCCTCGTAGGGCTTTTTGATAAAGTCGAACGCTCCGCAGTGCAGCGCGTGTTTAACCCCGCTGAAGCTGGAGTCGCCGCTGACGACAATAATTTTGCACTTCAGCTTTTCCCGGGCCGCGTAGTCCAGAATGTCGTGTCCGCTGACACCGGGCATGATCAGATCCAGCAACACCACGTCGAACTCATCCGTGGCCAATGCGGCCATGGCAGCCTCGCCGCCAAGCGCCTGTTCGGCATCATAGCCATATAACGTGACGAGGTGATGCAGTGAGGTCAGCAACTCTTGCTTATCGTCTACCAGGAGGATCTTTGCCTGCTCAAGGATATCTTGAGGTCGGTTCATCATCCTGGCGTACGATTCTCGAGGACTATCGGACATTGCTGCTTTAGATTCCCGGGGTACCGCTAAACGACCATTTCACCAACTTTCAACCTACGCGTAAAGTCATGATTTGGCGAAGATTTTCCGCTGTCAGGTCAAAACCATCTGCGTCTGGGTGACAAGGGCAACCGCTTTCCCATCGGGCCCGGTAAGGCGGGTCTGCCACACAGACGTGCGTCGCCCCACGTGGACGGGCGTACATTCACCGCGAACTTCGGTGCCTTTGGGTGCCGCACCCAGGAAATTGGTCTTGGAATCGATGGTGGTTGTCGCTTTTGCCCCTTCAGGCAGGTTCATAAACGCTCCGATCGCGCCCAGGGTATCCGCAAAGGCCATAATCGCGCCCCCGTGCATGATCTTGCCGGTTGTGCAAATCTCCTCGGACACCGTTATGTTGCCGACGATGCGGTCCTTTTCCGCAACCTCTATGCTCAACCCCAGGGTCTTGGCAAACGGCATATATTCAAGCAGGTCTATTGTCATGTTGTTTCCTATTGATTCTTGGCTTCAGCGTCAGGCGGTGAAATTTTGCGCAAATGGCAGCGGCCAGAGATTAAAAACACGAGCCAGTGCCGACAGCGCCAACGCATGACGCAGCTCGCCAGACTGAACGGCTTCGACAACCTCCGCCTCAGACATGAGAGTCACCTCAATCAACTCACCCTCACCAAGGTCCTGGCCGCCCTCCTGATAGACACCTTCCGCCAGCCAATGATGACACAGGTTATCGTGGATGGCCGGGTTGGGCTCTACCGCACCCAGGTAGGTCCAGCTTTTTGCTTTGAAACCGGTCTCCTCATACAACTCCCGGGCTGCGGCTTCACCCGAATGTTCGCCGGGATCAACCATCCCCCCGGGGGTCTCGAGCGTGGTGTAGCCCACCCCAAATCGATACTGACGGATCATGACCGAGCGTCGCGCATCATCCAGCGCCACAACATTCACCCAGTCAACGCTTTCCAATACCAACCGATCGAACTCCTGCTCGTTGCGGGGGTTTTTGAGCCGATCAATGCGTTTTTCGAAAAGCATCAGCCCCGCGTTTTCATCATAGCTGGAGCCTAAGTGTTGCCAATCCAACTCAGGATGGCTGCGTTTAGCGCGACGCACGATAGAATCCTTCTGCACACTAGGAATAGGTTGATATGACTATACCACTGACCCTGATCGAGGGACCGGTTGGCGCCGGTAAATCCACCTACGCTCTGACGCTCGCGCATGAACAGCAGGGCGTGCACCTGAATCTGGATGAGTGGATGGTCAACCTCTTCGCAAAAGATCGACCGGATGACAATTTCATCAGCTGGTATGCCGAGTGCAAAGCGCGATTGATCCAACAAATCTGGTTGGTGGCGCAGAGCCTGCTGGCCGTCGACACCCCGGTGATCTTGGAACTGGGGCTTGTCAGCCGAGCCGAGCGGCTCCGCTTCTACACCCAGGTGGCCCTGGACCAACCCGACCAGGTACTCGATGTTCATATCCTCGAGCCATCACGAGAAATCAGAGCTGAGCGCGTGAAGAAACGCAACGCGGTCGGTCAGGGTACGTACACCATGGTGGTCAGTGAGGAAGTGTTTGCCCTGGCTGATAGCGCCTGGGAATCACCTGAAGCCGACGAAATCGCTGAGCACAACCTCGTGTTTCTTTGAGTTGTGCTCAATCCACAGATTGCCCGAGGGAATCTCCATAACCCGTCAATTCCATGTAGCCGCGCCCGACTTCAGAGCCCGTCGTATCGGTCAGCCGCACAATCCCCTCCCAATAATCCACCCCGAGAGACACTTTTTGATCATCCACCATCGCATCGACTCGATAGTGTTCCGAACCCTCGGGGTTCTCCAGGACAAGGTCCCACGCCACCGGCCAGCTCACACCCCGTTCGTCTTCCCAGTACCGACGCGGTGTGATCTTGTATTGTGATGTTGCAAGCTGCGTCGCGGTACCCGATGCACTCACCAGCAGGCCATGATCATATGGATCTCGCTCGCCATCCTTGCGCCTTAAGTTGAACATCATGGCGTTGCGGCCGTCGTCAAAATTGAACGCAAACCAATCCCAGCCTGTGAGATGCGAACCCAGCACGGATGTGCTCCATTCCCGATCGAACCAGCTGAACCCTTCCACGCTGACCACCTCGCCATCCATAGTGAGCGTGCCCTCGGTTTCCATGCGCGGTATTGAATAGTAGTAACTCGCCTGGCCAGGCCCTTTGGCAGATAGGCCTTGATCACCCTGAAAGTAGGGTCCTCGACTCACCGCCATCGTGAGCGTTACAGCCACGCCCGTATCGGTTGTGGCTTTGAGGGCCAGGGTCCAGGGCGTCGACTGCACCTCGGCGAGCTCCCAATCATCGATATAGGCTTTGAATGGAGCAACTTGCACCCCGGCGATATTCGGATGGCCACGGTTTATGCGCGCATCGGCTTCGTGATTACCCCCCTCCACATCAGTGACGGCCAGATGCGCCATGTAAGCCTGACCGGATTGCCACGCGGAACTACCACGGGGGGTCGGGGTGAGCGCCTGTCGAAACAGCGTAAACTGCACACCATACTCCTCGCGCGTTTCAGGTACCCGCAGGGTGGCGGTGATGTACCACCACTCGCTGCGATATTCAGGGTGGGCGCCATGGTCCTCAGGAAAGACAAACTCGCGCACGGTATCCGCCTTGGCGAAGCCGGATTCTCCGTCGTCACCGAGCACATCAGCAACGCGGATACCTTGCGCAAAATAGTCGCCATCGTGGGATTCTTCAGATGAGCAGCCCGCCACAATCAGGATAACAACCAACCCCGATATCAGACCCACACGCCGAGTTGCACACCTACCCTGGTTTGTGCGCTTCAAAGTCGCCCTCCTGGTGCCCGACCTTAATCATGCCCGCGAGCATCGCCGCAACAATACCCCAGACCATGGGCGTGAGAATGGCATCTATGGATAACCTGAAACTCACGCTCCACCCGAACGCCCTTGGGTTCACCACTTCCGAAAGAATCCAGCCAAACATCAGACCCAACGGCAGCGCGATGACCACCGCCACCGCACCGAGGCCTACGCCCCTGGCCAGATCGATCAACCCTGTTTCCCACCTGGACAGCCCCATCGAGCGAAGCAGTGAAGCGCTGGCCCGCTGGTTGAGCCGCAACACCGTCACCGCGATATAGATACCTATGCCCGCAACCAGCACAGCGATGGTGATCAGGATGGTCGTGATGACAAATGTTCGGTCAAAAGTCTCCAGGGCGATTGTTTTCAAGCGATCCTGACGGGTCCACTGCAGACTTGGCAGCCGCACCTGCAACGCGGTGAGATCGTCCTGATGCAGATTCTGGAAGCTGATTCCAGACAGCGTTAACTCGAACAGTTCACGAACGCTCGTTGGGGCCACTATACGCGGCAGAATGTCGCCGTAACTCTTGAACACCCCGGCCACCTTGAAGGCCTGGCCGCCCAGGACCAGTTCGTCACCGACGCCCAAACCCAGTAACCGTGCGGTTTGTTCGCCGATTAGAACTGCGTCGTCTTCGACCGCTCCGGCGTGTCCGTACCGGGCTGCTTCAAAGTCATCGAGCTGGGTGACATTCAGTTCGACCTTCGTCTCCGCTACACGTGTTTCAACGGAATAGTAGGGTTGTACTCTCACCCCCGCACGCGCGCTGACCTCGCCGTACAACTCTGTGAGGTCCGCAGCCTCACCGTCAACCACGTAGTCGTACGTCAAACGTCGATCCAACATGTCTGCAAACTCTGCGCGAAAGCTGTCTATCATCAGGCCGACACCAATGGCCGTGGCCACGGCCAGGGAAAGACCACCCAGGCCTATCGCCAGATCCCGCGGAAACCACAACACCTCTCTTAAGCTCATCCGCAGCAACATTTGTCCAGGCACGCTCCGCGCCTGGCGCTTTAACAGCCGCAAGCCCGGCGCAATGAGGAAAGTGACGATGAGACTGGCCGCGGCAATGCTGACAAAAGCACCCGCAAGATCAGTCTCCTGCCAGACAATGCCCACAACAATGAGCAGAGCGAGGGTCGCAAGCCAAAGCCAACTGAGCCAGGTGATGGGTGAACGTTCGGCCGGTTGTAAGGAGCGGCCGTATGCCCATATGGAGCCGAGAATGCACACCAGGGCAGCAGAAAGCCACGCTTTGTATACAACCCAGATATCCAATGTCGGCTGCGGTGCATCCGGAACGCTTGATGCCAACAGATAACCCGCAACCCATTGTCCGAGGCCAATGCCCGCAAGGGTGGCAATACCGCCCAGCACCAATATCACCGCAAGAAAATAGCCGAGGATCGCGCGCTGACTTACGCCGAGGAGGAAAAGGCGGTCAAACAAACCCCGCAACCGTCTCAACCAGAGTACGGAGACCTGGTAGATCAGAAACCAAGCCACAACCAACGCCAGCGCGCTGAGAGCACTCATGTTGAACAGTACGGACTTGCCGAAGCTGTTTGCGGGGTGGTGCTCTGCCACCGGTTTAACGACAAAACCCGGAAGTTCAGGCAACCCTACCTGCGGCATCCCCGAGCTTGCACCCGGGAAAAAACGTTCCAACCAGAGATAGGCCGTGTTTCTGGTACCCCGTTGCTGTATTCCAACGTAAGAGAGGCGATCGTCACTCGACCAGCCGACCAGTTCCTGCGCCTCACCAATATCGGCAACGATCAGCCCATCCGCGCTCAACACTCCGTTAAGTGGCATACCCAACTCGCCGATCACCTCCGGCGGAAGCGAGCGAGATACCCAGACACCACCCCAGACACCCGAGTTCGCACGATCCGTTTGATCGTCGACAACCCCCAATGAATCTTGCCGCACGCTGAGAAGATCAAGCCCGACGACCCTGACAACCTGCCCCCCTAAAACAATCTGTTCGTCGATGACAGGGTAGATCGCCTCCGTGGTCGCGCGCCGGCTTTCAAAATAACGTTTGCTGGTAAGGTCGGGGCTCGTTGCGACATGGTCGTAGAGTCGGAGTGCTTGCGGGATCAATGCATCCATCTGCTGCGCAATCACAATCGATACCAGGTGCACTGAAACGATGGAGGTGATGCCGAGGGTGATACCCACAAGGGCCATGAGGGTCGACCAGCGCGTCCTCAGTAGAAATCGTAACAAGGCTTTGACGATCAGCATGGCGACAGGTCAAGCCAAGTGCATGTATCTGCTCGCGCCACTGCCACTATAGGTTCGCCAGGTCGAGAACACTTTCCGCGCGGTTCGCAATCTCCTGGCTGTGAGTTGCCACCACGAGGGTCGAGCGTTCAGCAAAGGCAAACAAGAGTTCAGCAACCGCATCAGAATTACCCTGATCCAGGTTTCCGGTCGGTTCGTCGGCGAGCACAACAACCGGTTCCAACACCAGCGCGCGGGCCACCGCAACACGTTGTTGTTCACCGCCGGAAAGTGTTTCGGGAAAGGCGTGCAATCTGTGTGACATGCCGCAGCGCTCGAGGAGGTGTTCGGCTCGTGCCAACGCGTCTGACTGTTTGTTCAACTCCAGTGGCAGTAACACGTTTTCGAGCACCGTCAGCGTCGGGACCAGATTAAAAAATTGATGGACATATCCTATGTGGGCGCGACGCAGCCGGGTTCTTTCAGCAACCCCCTTGTCGTGCAGCGACATAATCGTGCCATCTTTACGTGTGAGCTCAACCTCACCCTGGTCTGGCTGGATGACGCCTGCAAGAATGTTCAGCAGCGTCGACTTTCCAGAGCCACTGGGGCCCGTGATGGCGACCGACGTTCCGGATGGAACCGTAAAACTCACATCTTCCAGGACCCTTGTGATGTGCGTGCCATCCGTGAAGTTCTTAACAAGCCCTTCAACTCGAATCATCGCAGTGGTTGCATTCCCTGGCGCGACAACTCAGGCGTCAGCTTCATCAAATGGTTGCCTTCTCGCACACCCGCAAGCGCACCGGCAACGTCCGAAAATTGGCTGAGCGTTTCCAGCGACCGTATCGTAGGGTCGATCATCTGCCACTCGCCCTCCCGAAATCTCTGCAACGCTGTTCCGGGGGCAATCCAGGTATCGTCTGCAGTTTCACCCGTGTGCGCGTGTGTTACCTGACCATCGGGCATAGCGGCCAGAAAGAACCGTGTATCAAAACGACGCGGCGCCATTTCCGGCGTCAGCCAGTGGCTGAAGTAACCCAGCGCATCACACGAAACCATCAACCCTTCTTTTGTGCACATGTCGGAGAAACTCAGCCTATCCGCCAGGACCTCTTCCCGATAATTTTCGTACTTGGCTTTGATTGCTGGATTATCGAAGTCCAGAGTGTTTTCGGCGGGGACCTCCTGCGATGGTCGCGCGATTAACACCCCGCACTCTTCAAAACATTCGCGCGCTACCGCCACCCAATAACGCACACCACCCGCCGCAATGCCCAACCGGCTGCTCGCATCTTTGTCGTTCAAGTCGTAACAGACGGAGGCATCCAGGTCTGCTTCATCTACCTTCCCACCGGGGAACACGTGTAAATCCGGAAAGTCACCTCTACCCGGTCTTTTTACCATGTAAACTTCCAAGCCCTCATCAGCGTCTCTGATGAGCATCACCGTTGCAGCGAGACGAATATTCTCCCGCTGCAAAGGCTGCAATTGACTCGTATCTATTTCTTCAAAATCTGCCATTCACTCTTCCTGTTCTGCACCCCGATCCAGTTAAGCCCGCTACGCATGGTCTGTTGGCCGCTGCCTGTTGATATCAAAGTGCCACCATTGCCACGTCTCTGGATCGGTTGTAGCTTAACAGGGACGGTGAGATCGTACCGAGGGAGATGGGCGATAGATGAAACCTAAAGAGTCTAAAGAGTCCAAAGCGTCTAAAGATCAACAAAACGACCATCCGCAAGATCAATCGAAAGATCTACTGAAAGATCAAGCCAAAGAAAAGCCATTCAAGTTTGTTGTGCGCTTACCCGTCTCGCTTCGCAATCAGGTCGCCGATGCAGCCAAATACTATCGACGCAGCATGAATTCTGAAATCGTCGCACGCCTTGAGCAATCGTTCAGCGGCTTTCTCACCGAACCACCTCCCAATCAGTCCCACCTGGAGATCAATCCTGAGCTTGAGTCTATTTTCGGGCGAAGCCTCAGCCAGGAGGAAGAGCAGATCATCCGCTCGTTTCGACGTCTGCCCGAGCACAAGCAGACAGCACTTCTGGAACTCTTGACATGAGTCGTGTCGGTCTTATTCCCCCCTACCGCCACCCCACCTCAGTGGGATTTGTGGACGACAACTTCGGCTTCATCCACAGCCTGGAAGATGCCCTGCCGAGCGAACTTTGTTGTACCACTTTCCTGACGCCGGAAGAGGCCTTGGAATGGGTGAATACCCCGCCAACTCAGGAATCTCTGCTCGACCGGTGTTTTTCGACCACGGAAGACTTCATCACCCTGGACATCAACGCCCTGGAAGAAGAAATCAAAGATTTGAATCGTTTCAGGCGTGTCTCGGTCATGATGATCGACTACGCGATGCCCACCATGGATGGTCTGGAGTTCTGCGCTGCCATGCACGATCGCGATATTCAGCGCGTCCTGCTTACCGGGGTGGCGGACGAAAAAACTGCGGTTGAGGCGTTCAACGCTGGCCTCATCGACCGCTACGTGCCAAAAGCAAAGTTGAATACACCCGCTGGGGTGATTCCCCACATCCGTGAGTCACAGGAAAGGTACTTTCAGCAATACGCGGATAGACTGCATACAACCAAGTCGCTGCCGCTGCCCGACTTCGTCACCGACCTGAGGTTTCGTCAGCTCTTCGATGAGGTTGTTGCCAGCAACCAGATCGTTGAGTACTACCTGGTGACCAAACCCCCCGGATATCTGATGCTGCGCAGCGACGGCACGATGTTGCGTTTACTTCTCGCGAACGATGACTACGTTGCCACCCAGCTTGAAACGATACGCCGGTTCGACCCGCCGAGCAGTTTCACACAGGCTGTGGAAAACGGGGCTGTACCCTACTTCTACGAACATCCCAAAGACTACGGGCAGGAAGCGTTTCCCTGGGACGAATTTGTGTTTACAACGGTGAATCGGGCAGATATGCCCTGGCGGGTGGCGATTGTGGACAGTCCTCCGCAGGATGTGGACTTTGCTCCGGAAATGTCGAGCTTTGACGTCTACCTGAGTCAGAACGCATCAAAGTGAATCATCCCGATCAACGGGATCAAAGATGGTATCGGAGTTTTAGATCCTGACCGTGCTCTACCAGCTGCGTCAGCACATCGTAGTTTTTTTCTGAAATGTGACCGCTCTCCATCAGTTCCTGAATGCGCTCCTCATAACGCTGCAGGTCCATCCAATCTCCCTTTGTGGTGAGTTTATTCACCACAAAATCGCGCCACGGACCAAAATCTTCCGGGTCGAGCAGGCTGGAAAATGATCTCGCTTTCAGACGACGGGCAAGGGTCGGTAACCGCTTGTCGTTGAAATCATAGTTTCGCCAGATGCCTTTTTGCAGATCTTCATGCACCTGCACACAACGCGAGCGATCATCGTCCTGCAAAAAGCCATCATAGAGACCGGCGTCCACATCATCGTTTGGCGCAGGCCGAGGTTGCTGATATACCTGTTTGAGCTTTTCGCCCAATCCTGCCTGCCCGAGCCGACGCCACCGCTCTTTTGCAAGCTTCAAATCCAGCCCAAGTCGCTCCTGATCAGCCTCGGTAATCACCTCTACCGGCGCCACAAAGGGGCACCGGTTGATACGCAGTCCTTTCAGCGGTGGGCGGTTTTCAGCACCTGGCACAAAAAGTTTTTCGCTGATCTCACTTGCGGACATAGTCAGCAGCGGTTCTATGTCTTCAGCAAGGTCCACGACGATAATGGAATTTGCATTGGTCGGGTGGCGTGCCATAGAAACGATGGGAGCCACACCAGATCGCGTCCGTGGATACATACCGGACACCTGCACACACATGCGGGCACCATAAGGTTCCAAAAGGGCACGGACTTCCTTTTTATGACGCAGCTTGAAGTAGTAGTCAAAGAGCTTGGGTTGCTGTTGTTTGATGAGCTTGGCCATAGCAACCGTCGCATGTACGTCGCTCATGGCATCGTGGGCGTGACCATGTTCTAACCCGTTCGCCTTGGTCAACTCTTCCAGCTTGTAAACCGGCAGACCCTCTTCGTCTTCGGGCCAAACTATGCCCTCCCGGCGCAAGCCGCCGGTCGCCCTGACGAGATCAAGGAGGTCCCAGCGTGAATTTCCTTGTTGCCACTCACGCGCATACGGATCCAGCAGGTTGCGATAAAAACTGTACCGGATGAACTCATCGTCAAAACGCAGGCTGTTGTAGCCAACCACACAGGTGCCAGGCTCGCTGAATAATCGGTTTATCTCTTTGAGCGCCGTTGTTTCCGACACGCCTTTGTAGTGCGTGAGTTGCGGCGTGATACCCGTGACGAGGCTCGCGTCGGGATTGGGCAGGACATCATCCGGTAAGTGCACGTAGGTGGAGAATTCATCACCGATGACATTCAAATCGAGATCGGTACGCACGCCTGCAAACTGCACAATTCGATCCCACTTCGGCTCTGTCCCGGAAGTTTCGAGATCGTACCAATAGAACGTTTCTTCCCGCGCCTGCCCTGCTTTTGAACTCATAGACCACTCAAACTACTTTCGCTATGGTGACGTGATGTCCGTAAAACAACTCGCCCTACCCTTAGGTCCCATTGTCGCATTTATCACCGCGTGTCTCATGTGGTTTTATGGCGCCCAGGGTCCGGAGGCAGCACTGACGCTGGGGATCACCGTCTGGGTCGTCATCTGGTGGATATTCGAACCAATCCCAATCCCCGTTACCTCTCTATTACCCATTGCCCTGCTGCCTCTAACAGGCGTACTCACACCCTCTCAACTCGGCGCGGCGCTCGGATCGCCCCTGGTACTCCTCCTGATGGGCGGTTTTTTACTGGCAACTGCGCTCGAGAAAAGCGGCGCGCACCGACGGGTTGCCCTCTCCATGGTCCGGGCATTTGGCGGCACCAGTTCCAAGCGCCTGGTTTTTGGTTTTATGGCCGCTTCAGCGGTCTTGAGCATGTGGATATCCAACACCGCCACCGTCATCATGCTGCTGCCGGTCGCCGTCGCCGTTATGGACGCTTCCGGTGATGAAAACCTGGCGACGCCTCTGCTACTTGGCATCGCCTACGGAGCCAGCATCGGCGGGATGGGCACCCCGATCGGCACACCACCGAACGTCGTTTTTATGGGTGTCTATACGGAGGTCGCTCAGGAGAGCATTTCTTTCAGCCAGTGGATGCTCTGGGCAATACCCATTGTGCTCATCCTCCTGCCTCTGGCTGGCCTCTGGGTGACGCGCAAGCTCAATTATCTGGGCGACGTGGCGTTGCCGGAGGTAGGCAAGTGGCGGACCCATGAAAAAAGAGTATTCACGGTGTTTGCCATCACCGCGCTCCTCTGGGTGACACGCACCGAGCCTTTCGGCGGTTGGGCAGGGTGGTTGGATTTGCCGTACACAAATGACGCCATCGTGGCCTTCGCGGGGGTGATTGCGCTCTTCCTCATCCCCAACGGGGAGGGTGAAAAGCTGCTGGACTGGGAGACCGCCAACAAAATCCCGTGGGGCATGCTGCTGCTTTTCGGCGCGGGGATCGCGATCGCCAGTGCGTTTATGAATTCGGGCCTTTCGACGAGTATTGGTCAAGCCCTTTCAGCGCTGTCCACGCTAGACCTGCTCCTGATGATTGCCCTGCTCTGTCTCAGCGTTACCTTCCTCACAGAGGTCACCAGCAACACGGCCACCACTACCCTGCTCATGCCCATCCTGGCTGCGGCGGCGGTGGGCGCACAGACAGATCCGAAGCTTTTCATGATTCCAGCGGCTTTGAGCGCGTCTTGCGCCTTCATGTTGCCGGTGGCAACACCCCCCAACCTCATCACCTTCTCAACCGGCAGATTTTCGATCGCGACCATGGCTCGTGAGGGTTTCGCAATGAACCTGATCGGGGTCGCTGTGATCTCGTCGCTGGTCTACCTGATGCTGGGCTAGTCGTTCCATCATTGCCGTGCGACGCTCATCGCTGGACATCTGTCCGATGCGCTCCACAGCGGCATAAAACAGCGGCCAAGCATCATTCCGGTCTTGCTGCACCGCTTCGCGGTACAGTTCCGCAAAAGCACCCACCCAGTCCTCGTATGTGCCAAGCGATACGAGGAATGCGTTGTTCGCCGCAGCGACCAGTTCATCGTAGCGACCGCCACCCAGGCGGGGAAGATTGTCCTGATAGCAGAGGTTAAACCCCGCATAGGCATCCGCCACCTGCTGTGTTGAAAGTCCTTCTACCTCCAGGGACGTCTTTAACTCCAGCAACATGGAACGCAGGCGTACCCAATTTGCCCGCCGCACCTGCCAGGCTTCCAGATCCGCCTCTCTACCGTCGAAATAGCCCCGCATGCCTTCCCTGGCAACAAACGTGGCGAAGCTCTCGTTAAACGCGACGTCACCGCTGACCCAAACCACTCCATGCGCCAATTCGTGAATCAGGAGGTTGGCGAGATCTGCTTCCGGCCAATCGACGAAGGTATTCAGAATGGGATCATCAAACCAACCCAACGTGGAGTAGGCGGGCACGCCCCCAACATAGGTTTGCAAACCATCTGCCTCCAACTGCGCTGCAAACTCCAGGGCGCGTTGCTCAGAGAAGTAACCCCGATAGGGTGCACACCCTACGATCGGGTAACACCATTGGGTGGCAAACACCCTGTCTGCCTGGGACGCAAAAACATTCCACACCACGGCGTCGCGCCCGATATCGGCGTAGCTGCTGTACCGTCCGCCTGGCTCGATGGCCAGATGTTCCCGGGCGTATGCCAGTATGGATTGCGCGGTTGTCAGTTGCGCGCGGAGTGCGGCGTCCTGGGTGCCTCCGGTGGTGGGATCTGCCAGTAGCCCGTCGATCTTATCCCTGGCTGCGAGGACTTCCAGCTGACCTCGAATCGCCTGCCCATAAAAACTCAGCGTCTCACAGCCCACAAGCAGCGTGACACACAAGCAACTTGCGACTAAGAATTTCCATCTTTTCTGCATTCTTCGTTTATAGCACGTAGCTACAGATTCCGTATCATGTACGCCCCGACTTATTACTGCGTGCAACCTTTGGGACATCTCTTTTGGGACATACTCTCTTGGGACATATAAGAGCAATCCTCGCGATGATCTACATCGCGTGCAACAGCGCTTTGGTTTGGATACCTCTGGCATTCTGGATCGTGCAGCGCACCTGGACCCGCGGTGAGAAACTGAAGGTCCTGAAGAAGCGTATGGACAAGATTGTGTGGTGGTGGACCGCAAACAACCGCCGCATGATCCGTTGGTTGAAACTTGCCGATCCTGAGATCAACTGGCCCGACCGCGACACGTTCTCATCGGAGAACTGGTATCTGGTGATTTGTAATCATCAAAGTTGGACCGACATTCTCCTTTTGCAGAGCTACCTCTATGGCACCCTGCCGCCCCTTAAATTTTTCACCAAACAGGAACTCATCTGGGTGCCTTTTATCGGCCTGGCGATGCACGTTCTCGGCTTCCCCTACGTGAAACGGGTTACGAAAGAGCAGATCCGGGCAAATCCTGAACTACGCACGGCGGACAGAGACAACACCATCGCCGCCTGCGACGACTTCAAAAACCACCCCACCGCAATTCTCAATTTTGTGGAAGGCACGCGCCGAACCAGCGAGAAGCATGCTCGCCAGGGTGGTGATTTTCGCTATCTGTTACGGCCCAAGGTCGGTGGCTTGGGCTACGTGATCGAAGGTATGGGTACGGATCTTGAATGTTTGCTGGATGTCACCATCATCTACCACGACGGCGTGCCCACATTCTGGGAGTTTCTGCAGGGCAAAGGTGGGCGCATAGAAATGGAAATGACGCGGCATACCATCCCTGAGCACCTGCTTGAACTGGACGAATCAGCACGCCGCTCCGAACTCGCCCAATGGATCAAGGAACTGTGGATGCAGAAGGATGAAAAAATCGCCAGCGTCATGAACGGCAGTTAGGCACCGCTGGCGATGTATAACGAACACTTCGGTTTATCGGTAGAGCCCTTTTCGATCGCCCCGGACCCGAAGTTCCTGTTCTTGAGCGATTCTCACAACGAAGCGCTGGCCCATTTGTTGTACGGCTTCAGTCACGGCGGGTTTGTACTCATAACCGGCGAAGTCGGTACCGGGAAAACGACGTTGCTGCGCAACCTGTTGGACCGCACGCCGAACGATGTCGATGTCGCCTTCATTCTGAACCCGCGCCTGACCGTGAAAGAGCTGCTGGAAACTCTGGTCGATGAGTTGGGTGTCGCCACGGGACCCCAACGACCTGACTCGGTCAAACAATACATAGATGTTCTGAACAAACACCTGCTCGCCACGCACCAGGCAGATCGCTCCACGGTGCTGGTTATCGACGAAGCACAGAATCTGACACCGGCAGTGTTGGAACAGATTCGACTGCTGACCAATCTCGAAACCAACGAAAAGAAGCTGCTGCGCATCATTCTCCTGGGTCAGCCGGAACTTGATGAGATGCTCGCAAAAACCGAGCTCAGACAGCTGTCTCAGCGCATCACAGCACGTTACCACCTGGCCAGCCTGAGTAAATCGGATACCGCAGACTACGTGCGTCATCGCCTGACCCGTTCGGGCGGCAGCGGTGATATCTTCACCCCGCGCGCGCTGGCCGTGCTCTATCGGCTCACTCGCGGCACGCCCCGTCTGATCAACGTCATCGCAGACCGGGCATTACTGGGTGCCTACGTAGAAGGCAAATACCGCGTCGGGGCGGGACTCATTAAGAACGCTGCACGCGAAGTACTGGGCCGCAAGTACCAGCAACGTCGCCAGTATCTCTTTGGCGCCACCACGATCGTCGCGGTCGCCCTGCTGGCGATGGGATGGGCCTGGTTCTCAGATACCGGTACACCCACTCAGCCAGCAGCGGCCCAAGAAGAAGTCGCGTTATCCGAGACAACCAGACCTGCGCCGCCGCAAGCCTCAACCCGTCCAGCCACAGCGCAAAGCGACGCACAGCCAAACACAGCGACGACCCAGAGCAACACTTCCCGACCACTCGCCCCGGCGCCAAGAGGGCCGCTCACCCGGCCTGACATGCAACCGTTTGCGCTTCAGCGCCTCGCCTTTGCTGATGTCTTCGCAAAATGGGGCGCACGCTACGACACCTCCAGCAGCACCATACCCTGCGATTTTGCGCCGCGAGCCGGGCTCCAGTGCCTGCGCAGAAACGGCGGCTGGAGTGAACTCAAACAGTTAAATCTCCCCGTAGTGCTTGAACTTTGGGATGATCAGACCGGCGATCCAGACGCAACGCCTTTCTACGGTGCGCTCCTTCAGGGCGCCAACGATCAATATGAGCTGAAACTCGGCAACGAAAGTATTCAGATCTCCCCAAACTACCTGCGCGATGCCTGGTTTGGCACCTACGTTCTACTCTGGCAGACCCCGCCGGGCTATCAGGGCAGCGTTCGCCGTGGCGAAGAACATCAGAGTGTTACCTGGGTGAAAGAGAGCCTTGCGCGTTTGTACCCGCAATCGCCTCCTGCATCCCCAGGGAACGTGTTTGACGAGTCACTGCATCAGCTGGTCCTGGAGTTCCAACGTCGGGAGGGTCTCCTGGCAGACGGCGTTGTGGGGCCATTGACGTTGATACGCATCAACGACCGATTGAACTTGCCCGCACCGCGGCTATCCTCTGGCAACTAGGGGCGACTATGTCGTACATACTTGATGCATTAAAGAAAGCCCAGGCCGAGCAGTCAGCGGAAGGGGTGGCTTTAACCGTTACGCCAAATCGCGAGGCACGCTTCCCCGTGGGCTGGATCTACATCCTAGCCGTGCTGCTGCTTGTTAATTCCGCGGTGTTGGCGTGGTTTGTACTCGGATACAACACGCCGAGTTCACCCCCACCGGTGAGCGAAAGCAGAAGTGCATCCGAGACAAATGCAGCGCCCCCCGATCCAGCACAAGAGCTCACGGCCAGCAACACCAACCCCGAACCGATGCTTGAGACGGCCACACCAACGCGCCAGGCGATTGCAAATGAGACTACACAGCCAACGGCAACGAAACCTTCGCCTAACATCATTGTGGAACGCGTATCGCCGTCAGCGTCTCAGAGCGCACCCGAGATAACGGCACAGTTGACGCTGGACGAGCTACCGCCCGGCGAGCGCCTCTTATACGAGGGCTTTGCTTACACCAGTCACATTTACACCGACGACCCGGAGCTGTGCGCTATCGTCATCGACGGTCAGCGCCTGCAGCAGGGCGATGCGTTCAAGGGATTGAAAGTGCATGCCATTACCGAAACCGGTGTGATCTTCGCTGAGCCAAGGCGCCTTGGCCTGCGTCTGGTAGAGGTTTCGCCCTTTGAATAGAGCGTGGGTTCACCCGCGTTAGACTACTTGTTTGATCTGATAAGATCCGCTCTGTATGAAGATGTCGACCATATCGCCATCTAGCAACCCACGACGGGCTTCGTCCAACAGAATGTCAAACGCCGTCTCCTTGGACATGGCCGGTTTGTAAGGTCGATCCATCGCCGTCAGGGCGTCGTAAACATCACACACAGCCATGACCCGGCTGGCCAATGGGATCTGCTCACCCACAAGCCCTTGCGGATAACCACTGCCATCAATTCGCTCGTGGTGCGCACCCGCTATATCAGGTACCGCACCAAGCTCTGGTGGCCATGGCAGCGTCGACAGAAAGTCTGTGGTGTGCACTACGTGGGCCTGAATCTGGCGACGCTCATCCGGCGTCAGACTGCCTCTGCGTACAGACAGGGCCAGAAGATCGAGATCCGTAATCACCCCGCCGACCGTACCGTCCAGTTCCCGGAAGGCATAGTCGCGAATTTCGTTAAGGTGATCGAAGTGCCCCGCATCCAGAACGTTCGGATTGTTGGCCAGTGTCACCCACTCAAAATATTGATCGAGCACCTTCATCTGCTTTTCCAGCTGTCGGTGCACGCGTCTGCGCGCGACCTCAGCATCGATTGGATCGTGATGGAGGATGTCGATTTCCTGTTCTACGGCGCGCCGACGCAAGCGTTCTTTCTGGAGTTCAATTCGGTACTGAATGATTTCCAAACGTTCGTCGGTGAGCTTGTTAGCCTTGACCAGAACCGCTTCGGGTACGCCGATTTTGCCGAAATCGTGCAGGAGTGCCGCGTACCTGACTTCACGCAAATGCTCCTGGCTGAGTTCCAGACCGTGAAACTTACTCACCCCCGACTTTGGCAGCGCTTCCAGCAGCGCAACGGTTGTTTCCGCCACACGAAATGAATGACCGCTGGTTGAAGGGTCGCGTTGTTCAATGGTTTTGACGCTGGCTTGAACGAAGCTTTCAAACAGCTGATTAATGTCCTCGAGCAGCGCGTTTTTCTGCAGCGATACGGCTGCCTGACTTGCTATCGCACGCATAACCTCGACGGTTTCTTCGCCGAATGGAATGACTGTGCCATTGTGCCGGTTAACACGGTTGAGAAACTGCAGGACACCTACAACCTGTTCGCGATGGTCGCGCATGGGGATAGCCAGCACGGACTGTGTGCGATACCCGTTTTTCTCATCAAAACCACGGTTGAACTGATAAGGCGCATCACCGGGCAACTGGTACACGTCTTTGATATTCAGCTCATGTCCCGTCACCGCTACATAACCGGCAATGGATTCTGCAGATAACGGCAGGCTGGTTTCTACGAAAGGGAAATCTACGGCATCGTTCTGGGCGAGTTTAAACACCAATTCAGATTGGGCAGAATTTTGGGCAGCGTTTTCCGCATCGCCGCGTTCCACCAGATACAGAGACCCAGCTTCACATCCCGCTATGCGTCGCGCTTCTGTGAGAATGGTCTTCAGCAGGTCCTGCTGCGACATCTGCGCGGTCAGTGCGAGTGATATTTCGTTCAACTGGTGCATGCGCTGACGCCGCATGGCGACGTCTTTGACCAGTTCATGAATCTTTTGATTTTTGCGCCAGAAGAGCGCCGCCTGTTCCAGAACCTGCGGCCAGACCTGGACCACTTCGGGATCAATCTGCAGATCAACCCCCTCCAGACCGCCGGTTGTCACGACCAGCGCATGGGGGAAATCGCGCCGCAGCGTGCCCAACTCGTCCTCGGAGTGCACATCGATCAGCGCCACCTGCAGTGAGTCCACTGCAACGACAGTTTCATCCAAGCTGCGCACCCGCCAATTCCGCGCGAGCGCTAACGTCGCAAGCGGTGACTCAACGTCGCCGATCTGTAAAAAAATCGGTGATTCGTGCTCCAACATTCGGCCCCAGATTCGTGCAAAAGAGGGGCAGTATGCCAACCAACAGCCAAGAAACACGGACCTGTGTCACACATTGACCGCCAACTCACACTGTCGAAAGCCGTCAACAAATATGACCGTTTAAGCCATTTGCCGACGGGCAAGCGGGCGGGTTCGCCTATTCCCCGCCGGTCACTCCGGCCATGGAGTTCAAGCGCCTTTCAATGGCACTCAGGCGGCTGTTTACAGCAACCCGATAAGCGTCTATCGATTGAATTGCTTCACTGTTGTCATCCACCTTGCCTGAAAGCCCGGCTCTCAAGCTGGCAACAGACTGCGTCGCAGTATTCACCTTATCCACAAGATCTCGCTGACCGCGAACGATCTGCTGCATCTGCAACTCAAGGCTGGTGAGTTGGTCAATCAACGCCTGCTGCTGGTCAAAAGCGCTTTCGTGACGTCCGACAGCGGCTTTTAAGTCTCTATTGGATGCCTCGATGCCATTTAAGGTCTTCTGGATGGATGCGACACCACGCTCATTGTCCTTGATCCACTTTTTGTTGCGCTCATTCGAGACCGCCCACAGCTTGCGAATCTCTGACTCCCACAGTCCGATCTGCTGTTCCGTATCTTCACCCTCCTGGCTGAGTGCGGAATCGGTTGCGCTGATACGCTCTTCCAGCCGCGCCAGACGATTGTTAGCGTCCTGCAGGCGTGCCTGCTCTTCCACCAGCATCTGCTGTTGGTTCGCAATAAACCAACCCGCCAGCACCAGACCGGCAACCAGCAGAGCCATGACCAGGTTGAGACCGATCATCCTTCCCATGCCACCGCCGCCGCCACCTTTTTCCTTGCGGCGCGTGTTGCCACCACCGCCTGACCGCCGGTAGTTGGTGCCTGAATCAGTTGAAAGGCCGGGTTGTTGACGTTCGCTCATAAAGATAGTTCCTAAATACGCGCATTTGCGGCGTGCAGTATAAAATCGACCACGCAAAAAAAAAGCCCATGCGAACATGGGCTTTATCTACCAGATTCCGCTGTAGGATCAGAGCAGCTTCAAAACGCCCCAAAGAATCAGCGTTAGAACAAGGCCACAGGAGATCACACCGCGCACGGTGGTCATAGGTCCTTGCTTACCAAAAATGGCGTTGAGTTCGATAGCACCGATGATCACAAGTGCAACGATGAGCGCCATCGTGTTATCGCCGATCATGCCGTTGGCCAGGAACTGGCTTGCGTGTGCGCTGGAACCCATAAAGTAGAGCATGGGAATCGAGAACAAAGTGTTCGTTCTGGAAGCCAGGGCCGCCTTGGGTGCAGCACCCGCTGCTGCAGGATCTGCTTCGCCGCCGCCTGCGATGGCCTGGTTTGAAGCGATCACGATCTTCTGGTTCGGCCAGATGATCAGCCACACATTCAAGAACATCAGAATACCCATCACCGAACCGACGGTGATATCCGCCGTAGCACCCGCACCGCGGATACCCAGCATGATCAAGCCGGTGAGGAAGGTGAACATCGCACCCCAACGGAACCACCACAACGCGCGGGGCACCAACTTGGAGAACGCATCAACTCGAGCATCCCCATCAGCTTCTTTGAAGTATTCGGTTTGCACGAAGTTGAAGTAATACAACAACCCGATCCACGTGATACCAAACAGGAAGTGTCCCCACTTGGCTAAATAATCAATGGTTGCGACATCCATCGAAACCCCTCCGTCAATTTATTTTTGTCCGGCCAATATAGCGAATCTTAAGCAGGGAGGGAAACGCACTTTTCCAAACGGCAGAATCAGCGACCCCGATCCGCTTCAACGACCACCGCCAATTCTCCGGCCCAGTGTGAAAACGATTTTCGGGTCATCATTCAGTGCTTTGATGTAGCCGGTGTCATATGCGCGCTCAAACTCCAGCGACCAGAACTGTCGGCGGCGTTCGCTCTGCAACCCAAATCGATAGTAGTCGTGGTCGTTATCATCCAGGTAAGCAAACGAACGCGTATTCCCCCAGGCTGCGGTGGCGCTCAGGTGCTCGGCCAGTTGCCAGCCGAGCGTGATGTCTACATGCCGCGAGCCCGACAGTACACCGCCGCCAAGACTGTCCAAGCCAAAAAAGCTGTCCACTTCCGCAAAACTTCGACCTCGCTGCCACCTGAACCCAAAATTGAGTTCACCATCAAGGACCCCATTTGCTACCCGATCTGATGAACTGGAGGATGCAAAAATGGCCGAGCGCGTGACCAGCAAACCTCCCCACGCGGTGAGGTTCTCACCCATCTGAAATCTGCGCAGAGCGCCGGTTTGATATTCGAGACCGCGCTCATCAGCGAGCTTGACCGGTATCGCCTGAACAAAAACCCTCCACCGTGGTGTCTCTCTGAGAACCTGAACACGTGTGGTGGGCAGATCGTCAGAATAACTGAAACCCCTGTACAGATAGTTCGACATGACGGTGACCGAAGCCTGCCAGTCCGACAGCCCTGATCTACCCGCGTGCACCTGTGCACTCATCCCAAACACAGCCAAGGTGAGCAACCCATATCCGGCAATTTTTAGCACTGGCGTCTCCCGATCAATGACAGGTACAACCTAACGCGTTCAAAGCGATGGGCTTGTCATATGTTCATACAGCCGTGTCGTATATATATGTGACAGCTCACACCCTTCTATGTGAGAGCTCATGCCTTTTTCTGTACCGCTAACGCTGGGGAGCGTGGACTGTTCTTCCGACTTGAGGCTTCTTACAATCAAGCGCGAAGAGGGAGATTCGGATGACCATGCGCCAGCTCACATCAACTTTTTTGGTCGCACTTATGACCAGCGCCATCGCTTTTGGGGGTGCCCCTCCAAAAACTTCATGGGGCACACCTTCTTTCAACGGCACCTGGACTTCCGCAACGTTGACACCGCTTGAACGACCAATCGATGCAAAAGACACGTTATCCGTCACAGAGCGGCAATCGCTGGAAGCTACCGCGGTCGAACGCAGAGCACGAGCCGATAATTCCCCACCCCCTGAAGGAAGCGTTGGGGGGTACAACCAGGCGTGGCTTGATCCCGGTATGAAAATGCTGGCTGATGGTCGCAGTGCGCTGATCCTAGTGTCCTGTCTCGTTAATTCGTTGAATTATGACGCGTCCCGCAAGGTCTGTGGCTAGGCGTGTCTCGACGGACAGTGTCGGGTACCTTTCCTAGAGGCACAACGACGCCACAGGGCTTGCGGGACGCGCCCTTCGGGTGGCCCAGAAACCCCAATAACCGCGTTGTTCCCCTTGCTAATGTCCCGACATGAGCGGCGGGAAACGCCTTGTTCTTGACGTTTCTGGGCTCATCATAATTCAACGAATTAACGAGACAGGACACTAGATCCTCCAACAGGCAGAATTCCCTGGCGCCCGGAAGCAAAGGCGGCCAGCGACAAACAACGGGCCCGGTACGGGGTGGGTCCGTTTCTTTCTCATACGGACCTGGATACGGGCGAACGCTGCATCTCCGACGGTGTCACCATGGCACCGCTACAGCCTTACAACATGAATTTTCGGATCGTACAGACCCCGGACTATCTTTTTATTCTTCAGGAGATGTACCACGAGTATCGCGTCATCCCTCTCGGGGATGCGCCTTCATCCATCGGCGCGCCTATGTGGCTGGGAGAACCCTCAGCTCGATGGGACGGGGACACACTTGTCATAACCAGTCAGAACTTTCTGGATAAGTCACACTACTATTGGGCGTGGCCGTGGCGTGCCAGCCGACCCGGGTTGAAGATTACCGAACGCCTCACACGCGTGGACGCCAGCACCATCGACTATACATTTACCGTCGAAGACCCGGAGATGTTCACTCAACCATGGACCGCATCCGCTCCGCTTACAACCGACCAGGCTTCACGCGGGGTGACTGCTGGGCTTGTCTATGAATTTGCGTGTCACGAAGGCAACTACGCGCTACCCAACGTACTCAGAGGAGCGCGTCTGGCAGAACAGGGAGGCGAGACGGGTTCTTAACCTGTGATGCTCTACGCATCAGGCCGCTACCAAAGCTGGCGGCTGGCGATTTTCTGTGCGCTTGCAAACAGGTCATTACGCAGCCGTGTCAATCTCGCGTTAGCGGTTCTGTAGCGCAGCGCATCTGACTGCTCATATTGGGAGGCCAGTACGAGGTCCGACATGGAACCTTCACCCGTAAAGCAGCCCAGGAGATAGGTGGCACCGGCAAGCTGACGCTGTTCAAGCTTGGGTAACGCGCGCTTCAGGTACAACGGCCAGAAACTGTCCTGGTCTTCCTCCAACAAACTGATCAGATCCTTGGTCAGTCGTTCGAGGTTTCGAAACTCATCCCGTAGAGACATTTGACGTAAACCCGTTTCACAGCACCTTCACTTCAGCCTTAAGATCCTACCCCAATAGCAACCTACTTTTTCAACTCATAGGGCTAGAAAATTTTGCAACGGATAAGTATCAGCGCGCTGCTCGTGATCATGTGCACACTTTCGTTTGCTGCGCAGGAAGACCCTGCGCCTCCAACACCTTCACACCACGGACAGAAGACTTTTACAAACCCGTATGCTAAACCCCATGATGGTGGTTTTTTCGGCATCCTTCGCGCTCGACTCAGCGATCAATGGCAAGCGTACGACGCCGAACGAGACATTGTACCCACCACCACCCCCGCCGTTTCCACTTCACCTTCAACTAACGCCACCGTCACCTGGATCGGCCACGCAACGGTGTTACTCCAACATCGAGGCGTCAACATCCTGACCGATCCGATCTTCAGCCAATTCGCATCGCCCGTTTCGTTTGCCGGACCAAAACGCATCACGCAACCCGCCATCGAGATTGAAAAGCTCCCGCCCGTGCATGCCGTCCTGATATCTCACGACCACTACGACCATCTGGACACGCCGACCATCAGGGCCCTGGGGGACGCGCCCATGTACTACGTCCCGTTGGGCATCAAAAAATGGTTGGTCAGCAAAGGTATCGCCGCGTCACGCATCGTTGAAATGGACTGGTGGGACGAAAGCGAACTCAATGTGGCAGGTGAAAGCGTACGCATGACCACCACACCGGCACAGCACTTCAGCGGTCGCAGCCTCTTCAATCGGAACGGCACGCTCTGGTCCACGTGGTCCATCGCCTGGGATGACTTCAACGTCTGGTTCGGCGGCGATACCGGCTATAACGATGTCCAGTTCAAAGAAATCGGCGAACGCCTGGGCCCCTTCGACTTAGGCATCATTCCAATCGGCGCCTACGAACCCCGCTGGTTCATGCAGACCATCCACGTAAACCCCGCAGAAGCGGTGCTCATCCACCAGGACGTCAAAGCCAAACGCTCATTCGGCATGCACTGGGGCGCCTTCATCCTCGCCGGTGAAGGCGTACTCACCCCACCCGCAGCCCTCGCCGAAGCCACACTCGCAGCCAATCTGCCAGAAGACGCCTTCACTACCTACGCCGTCGGCGAAACCCGCCACTATCCACCTCATCCGACCCGTCATCCCACTACCGCAAGACTTCAATAATTACGCTCAGAATCCCTTTGATGATATGGTGCCGTCTAAAGAACAAAATTGTTCAATATGGCAACCACACTGTACATCGAACGCACTGGAGACCAGCTCAACTTTATGCTGTTCTCTGTCGGACAAAGTGGCCAACCTACACTGAAAAAGCAACTTACGTTCAATCGTGCCCAACGCAATGCGGCCATGACATGGCTTCTCGATCTTGCCGAATGTCGCGCTGCAGCAAGCACTGACTCCCAGATTACACAAATCGGCGAAACCCTATTCGAAACACTGATACCACCCGAACTGGCTGACCAGATCCGCGCGTTGGAAGGACCCCTGCAGATCACAACAAACGACCCAACTCTGCCGTGGGAACTCTTACACGACGGAAACGGCTTTTTGTCACGACGGCTACCGACCGCACGTTCGCTAATCATCGACCGAACTCTAATGAAAATTCTCGAGTTGCCCGATTCCGGGTCCGGGATAGAAGCCCGTGCACTGGTTCTAGCTGGTGATCTGGAGTGTAGCCAATTCGAGGCAGACGCGCTTTGCCAGGTGTTTGACGACCAATCCATCTCATACGACCGACTGGATTTTGACCTTGGTAACTTCACCAACTTCGAAGTCATCCAACACCTTCGCAAACACCAATACACCGTTATTCACTACACCGGTCATATCGGTGTAGAAGAGGAAGCGGACGATAAGCGAATGTCCATTGCGACGCTCGATGAGCCGCTCACGCCTGAACTCATCATGCCGTTTTTAAGGGGCCAACCTCTGGTCTTTCTCAACGGCTGTCACAGCGACCTGCAAATAACAAGCAACATGGTCGGTCCTCAACTCGAATTGGGTTACTCGAACGTTCAGGGATTTGCTCAGGCATTTTTGTTTGGCAGCCAGAGGGGTCGGGCTAAAGCGGTTATCGGCTCCAGTTGGCTCGTTCCGCAGGAACCCAAAGAAGCCGCTGCTGAATTCGTGACTACCTTCTACAGAAACCTGGCCGGCGGCACAGGTCTGAGCAACGCTTTGGAACAGGCCAAGTTGACGGTTGACCACCTCGGACCCATGTACTGGGCACCCTGGGTGGTTTACGGAGACCCCGCGGATACTTTTTTTCAGCAATCGAGCGAAGCCTCGGTCGAAAATGAAATTCCACAAGCAGGCGGTGAACCATCACTATCGAACAGAGGTGCGAGCGGAGAACAGACTTCAGTATCCCCAGATTCGGTGAATGAAGAAAATGCCTTAAGCTCGATTGCCGACGACGCGCGACAAGTTCTTTTCAGTGCGTTTCGGACCACTGGTAACAACACGTTGTCCTCATTGAGCGTGTTAGGCGGGCTGGTAGAACAGACAATCGAACCACTCCATAGCTACCTGGTGCAAACAGAACAACTGAGAGATGTTACCGAATACATCAACCGCCGCTTCAGTGAAGCCAACAGCAGCGACGACCATCAAGACGGAAAATACTCCCTCAACTACGACTTAGTTTCCGTGTTCCACAGTGCAAATCGTCATGCACAGCAGTCTCAACGCGAGGTCATCACGGCGCTTGATATTTTGATCGGTATTCTCTTGTCATCCACCTCGGAGGCATATCAAGTTCTCGCGGCGCTAGGCCTCACCGAACGTTTGCTCAACGACTTGCAACTGGGAGCTGAAGATCCGCCGTTCCAGTTGGACAACGGGGCTAAGCAAGCTTTCCAACGTGCCGTGGCGATGGCCCGCGCAGATCGCGTACCCTTCGTAGGGACGCCACACTTGATGGCAAGCGTGTTGCTTGAGGATCAGTTTGTTCACCAGGTACTAAAAAACGAGACGGACACAAGCGTTCTAGTCACCGACATGAGGCGCTTGGTTGGCACTTACGATGTTCATCCAAAACAAATGGAGGCACTTCCGTTGCGGCCCAACTTGATTGAGACTCTCCACGAAGCCGCCTCAGACGCTCATGCGCAGGGTCGTCTTGAGATCACCTGCGTCGACATTGCCTCTGCAATCCTCAAACAATCCGACACCTCCACGGCAAGATATTTCGAAGCCATTTCGCTGGACACCCAGGTTTGCGTACGCCGGCTCGGCGTTCGGATCGCATAAAAAAGCCGGGGACCAAGCCCCGGCCTGTTGAGGAACGCGTTCTATGCAGATCGACGGTCTTCACCCCGAGCTTCCTGACTTGGTATGAAGGGAATCTGTGCCGACGGTGCCTCGCTCGGCAGCACAACAATACCATCATCAGCACATCTCTGTGCCTCAGCTCGCTCGGCGGCGGCTTCGATAGAAGTGAAGTAGGTCTCTGCATTCTCCCACGCTTCTCGTCGCAGTTCGCCAATCTCCAGCCGATACCGGTCTGCAGCTTTGCCGTGATCTTTCATATGCTCAGACAAACGCTTTGCAAAGGTCTGATCCTGTTCGAACGTCGTGTCCACAACAGTGTCGAAATCCACTCTGATCATGAGTCGTTGTGGCGGCAAATCAGGCAGACTTGCACTCGGCAGAACACTGCGATAACTGGCACATACCGCGTTCCATGCATTTTTGCGCGAGATGTCATGGTTAGCCAGCTCTGAATGACAAGCCGTTTTAAGGCCCATCGTTTCTACCATGTTTTCGTCAAAACGTTCCCGCGCATTCGCAGCATCCATTTCACAGTCTTCAATCCTCGCAATGGGATCCTCTGTAACCCGGTCCACGTTTGACAGATACTCCTGACGGCGCAACTTCACGCTTTCTTCGGCGGCGCTCGCCTCTCCCGCAATCTCTGCAAATTCCGTAAAAGGGTCTTTAGCGCGAAATGCAGCGGCAAAAGCAACTATAGCCGCGATGACACAGGTAATGGCCAGGACTACCGCACTGAAATCGTAAACAGCCAACGGTGTGTTGACCAAACGCATGACCGCTTCGCTCGCGGCGTTGCCCGGGTTCACGTGCAACGCAACACGATAGTGCGCAACCAGCCCAGTGAAGCCCGTCAGAAACAAAAAGTACAACACTGTGCTTACCCCGGCAAAGATGCGCCGAACGATACGAGGCACCAACATCGAGCGGGCGATCGCACCCGCACCCATAGCAGTTGAAACATTGATGGCCGCCAACAGCATCGCCTGCATCAGTCCCGCCAGCAGTCCACCAGACAGCACTTCTGCAAAACTCAAAGCGTTGATCAGGCCCTCGATAACAACTGCGGTCACGCTGGTAAGAACAAGTATCCAGAAGGGTAACGGTACAATCGGATCACGCTGAACCCCCTCTTTTTTCTTAAATCGACGCAACATTTTTTTAGCGCGACGCAGCACAACGTAGGCTGCGAGTAGCGCATCTCGGGAATCAACTTTTAATCGAACCAGCTCTTCCCGCGCACTCGCAACTTCCATCTCCATGCGCTCTGGATCCATCCGGTTGCGCAGCTGGCCTCGCTCCACAGCGTGGGTATTAAGCTCACGTGCAACATCCTGATCCATAGAGTTGACGTTCTTTCGATACGACTGGTCCACTTCCTGCAACAAGGCGGTAACACCTTGATCTTCTACAGCTGCACCCATAGCTCGTTCTTCAACGTCTAACACGCCTTTGTAAAGGTCAGCGGGGGCTCTATGCGGCTCCATTACCGAATCAACATAGCTTCCCCGGCCCAACATTAACTTTAAATACGACATTTAATTTTCCTCCAAGGTTTACACCATTGCTCAAGTAGCAGTGGATACCCTCAAGGCAAGCGCAGCTCTTTTTGGGGTGTTCTCAGCAAATTTCCCCGGAAAACTGGGCTCAACACCGTTGCAATAACCATAGGAGGAAGAGAAATGTATCGATTGAATATTTGCGCAAGAATAATCACGACCTTATTCATAGCTTTATTCGCCGGGGGCTGCTCTGGAAAGGGTGTATTGTTGCAACAACATATCTTGGCCGAAGCTTCTTTGTCCGTAAAGGTGATCGATGAAGGAATGCGGTTGAGCACGCGGCACGTGAGTTTAAAACTGCAAAACCTTTCCACGGATACCGTCGTCACAAACTACGAAATCCATATCAGCAGCGAAAGAAAGGCGGGGACTCCCCTGCTCGACATCCGGTTTGGTGCCTCACTCGACAATATTGGTGGCTCTGGAACAACCGTGACGCTGCGTCCAGGAACTACTGCTACAGTCTATTTGAATACAGGGTTGACCCACCCCATTTACGACACCGATGTTGTGGTGCGTTGGCTAATCGATGCAGCTCCGCTAAACGTCAATGGGCAACTTAAGGTGTAGAGACAGGGCGTGCTCACTTGCATCCCACGTGTATCCGAACGAGGCAGATTGGTCGGATGTACCCGCAATTGGCAATGCCAGTCGCCGACCATCGTGCTGCCAAGCGTCTTCCGTAAGTTGAATCGGACGCGGCCGTTCATCACCCCGCTCTACCGTCACAAACAAGCTGAGTTCTTCGAACTCAAACGGACAAGGGGGATTGTCTGCCCCCCAAAGCAGATGTACACACCAAAGCTCGCCTTCTAGGACCGGCACCACGAGTAAACTCGGCGCAGAGGAATCATCGCTTTTTACTGCCAGCGCTGTTTGGCCGCCAAAGTAGTGGGCAATCCACTGGTACCACTCCTGCAAATCTACAACCTCCGCGCTCAGCGGATTGCGCCACCTTTGCTCAAGCCGCCGCAAAAGAGAAGCTGACACTGATTCCGATGCCTGCGCTTCTGGAATTGCAATGGCGGGCGGCAGTCGACTCTCTTGAGGCACCACCCAGTCTTCGAATTCCGGATTGAGATCAAAATACTCAAGCAAATAGTTAATCTGCTTATCAAGCAGATCTGCATGGCCATCCTCAAACCGAATGAGCTCTTGATCGATAACACAAGGACGAATTTTTAGACCCTCCGGGTTGACTATATCGATAGCGTCGGCAACCCATTTCAGACGAACGCCAGGATCGTATTGCCACTGCAGAATTACGTCAGCATCACTTTCCGCGGCAATTTCAAAATCCGTGATCTTCCACTCAGCTGCAGTAAAGGCTTCACCAAATGCCCGACAGTAAGGATCTTCGGTGGCAGCCTCACGGATGATATCCACGTAAGCTGGGGGGATGGTGTTGAGTTGATCTGAGAAAAAGAGACGTAACGCGTGAGCTGATGGTCGGGTCAATAGCGCTCGAATCTGGGCACTATCGCGGCTTCCAACAAGGTAGTCTAGCTGCGGTGGGTTAAGTGGCATTGACCGGTCAATGGCCTTCCTGGTTTCTTCATCCGGGCAGACTATGAGCGCATGGTAGCCTTGCAGACGAATCATTCTGGCGACTGTCAACGCCCTGTCAGGGGTGACGATAGCGCCTCGACCACCCTCTAAAAGAATGTCTTCTCCATCAACCAAGTCCTGCCACCACTCGGATTCGCCATTCCTTACGATGATCAGCACTTCTAGTCCGCTCACGGATTCTCACCTTGAACCGGGAAGCCTTCCAGCATTGGACCAATATCTTGCATTGCCTGTTTGGCGTTAACGAGAAAGTAGCAGTTAGGTCTCCCACCGAGTCGCATCCAAACCCGCGTCAGAGAAGAAGTGTCGGAGTAGTCTTCGAACAGCTTGGCAGTGGTATCACACCAGCTTTCGGGTTTCTGCGTATACCTCGCATTTTTCCCTGTATGACTACGCCGCATGGTCACAAAGTATTTCTTTATTTTTGCACGAACCTCTCCTGCGCTGTCGGGGCTTACACCTTCTTCGGCTTCGGTCCACTGCGCCAGCTTGACCTTTAGGGCATGCAGAATCTCACACGTTTCAAGGAACTCCGGCATGATCGGTAAATCGTTTGCGCAGATTTCATCCAGGTTACCGTAACGCTCCGCTTCGTCCGCCAGGCCTATAAGATCTTCCGCCACGGCTTGTCGCAGATCGTCGATAACCTTTGTGTTGGAATCCACAAGCAGAATTTTGCTCAAACCTGCTGATTCAAGTTCAAACTCAGGCAGCGCCACGTCGTTCAGTTGGTTCAACAACGCCTGGGCATCGTCCAGGCTGCTCGACGCTACGGCAAAAGATTGAAGCGCATAGGATTTTATGAACTTCGCAAAACCTCTCCTAAAGCTGTCGCCCAGCAGCTCATCTTTGCTTTCGAGCTTCACCAACCAATTCAGCCTATCCCCTAGATCCGCATCACCTTGACTGAGAAATCTATCGGGTGTCAGAAAAGCAAACAACCGTTTGCGTCGTTCGTTAGTCGAATCAGTTTCCAGCGCTGCACGCACCGTCGGTTCGAAGTACCAGAGGTAACTCGTCGCGGTCAGACAGAATTGCAACACGAGTTGTTCCTGTAAAGTTTTGTGCCCGCGGCTCTCGGTAGGGGCTTCGAACGCACTGAGAAATGCAGGTAGTACCTCAAGTACGTCCAGTTCCCCCTGCCTGGGCAATTCAGCTATCCTGGTCGTTACGTCCGTCAGCAATTGCTTTTCGCGAACAGGCTTAGCATTCAGATCACTTCGCGCGCGCTGAAACAGATGGGTCAGCACGCTAACCCAAGTCAGATAGTCTTGTTCATCAACAAGTTCCTCATTGGCGTCCGTGTGTGCCGGGGTTTGTTCAATAGATAGCGGCAGTTCACCATAGGTGTCCCGTACGTAACAAAATACAACAAGTTCGCGGGCGAGGTGGTTCAGATATGGACGCACTTGAACTTCCATATTCGACACATCCAACAATTCCCCAATCTTTGTATCTCTTTTCAGATAGCGTCTGAGATATCGTAGTAAGTCACGATTGGCATTGATGGTGAGCTGTTGGTTGAGTTCTGTCTGCTCGTCCCGCCGGAGACGGTCCCTCGCGGGCTTGAAGAGTAAAAAGACCATCTCTGCTTCACTTGGCGTTAAACCTAAGCCGGTCAACCCAACCCGGTTTGCCGACGGAATAATGGTCGTCCTTACATATCCCAAATGATCGCTGATACGCGCGTGGCGTTCGATCCTGCGTAAGCTGTTCTGGATCGCCTGGGCACCTTCTCCTGCACAGATGACCTCGCGATATGCCTGTAGAAAGTCTCTGAGCGCCAAACGGTGATTCCATGATTGCTTCACCCCATTCTAATAGCGGACACATGTTGTGTCCGCTATCGATAAGAAAAATATCCACACGGCTTGCTTGTTTAGAAGCTAGAACGACTGCGGGGTGTAGGACCTTGTGTTCTTCCAAAACTTCGACCAAAAGCGTTTTGCCCCTGGTTGACTCTTTCCGTATAGACGGGATGGGACAAAATACATGTTCACATCACTAACTCGAAAAACATCCATATCGTCTTGAAACACCGTCCCAGTCAACGTTGTAACGTCATACTGACCACGAATGTGACTCAACGCGTCCATATGTTGCAAACCGTCGCCGTAGTAGCTGAAACCAAAATAGCCGACGTCACGCAATCGCGGATGCTTACCCAACTCGTAAAACGCTTCAATCAACGGTGATTGCTTGCTCGCGTATGGCTTGCTCACTCTGTCCAATGCCTCGTTCAGAGGTACCAGAAACTCGCGCTCATATGTCAAACGCATCAAGTTTGCATTTTCAGTCAACGGATCCGCATCACGGCCATCGCGGGGCTTTATAGCCTCAAATTCAACAACTACCGGACCCGCAGACTGATCACCAGGAATACGGCCGATGATCACGCACGCCCCCGAAGGAACCCCCTTGATGCGTTCCTCCATATTCGTCCGCAAGTTCGAGAGTTGGACTTCGCTGGGCGCATCGGTGAAATCCACCACCACCACTTCGCACGTCCCCTGTCCAATGGGCACCGGGTTATCACTCAGCGCCATCCAACCTACCAGTGCAACGAAGCCCAGCAGCACACCAGAACAGGCCACGATGGCTCCGAGATTAGCGCTGAAAGAACGTCCAGTGTTGTTGCCTACATGCCCCTGACGTCTCGCGTTGCGAGCTCGGCTCGAGCGTGAACGCCTATTGTTTACGGTTTTCATTTTTTACCACTCCCACTTTTTGCTGTTTGTGTAGCAAACAGGGCGGGTCTCCAGATTTTGGGGGCAAACACTCTATCTCCCCCAAAAAATCACTTCTTCACCTCGTTCAAAGTAACTTTTTTGCTTAAAAGAGCTTAGGAAATATGTAATGCTGACAAGCTTGATTAGATGTGGGGAGGGTGTCTATCGAGGCTCTACCGCTGATTCCGTCGCTGGAGGTGCGTCTGGATGGGCGGTAAGAAGTAGCTTGTTAGGCACGGGGAAATGATTAACGACAACGTGGATGTTGTACCGACTGGTACGATAGACCTACTGTACGGTCTAGTCTTCGGTGACATGGTAGACCCGGTGGGGAATGCCATTGTTTGGGTAATTCTTGTACTCACCGTTATCGGTTTGATCGACTGGATCGTTGCGGTGATTCGTTTGTTTCACCAAAGAATAAAGCTGGAGTTAGCCAGACGGAAGTTAGATGATGATGGGAAAAAGTGTCCGACGCGAACCCCATCCGAAGTTCTCGATTTCTTTGCATTGCGTTCCCGCAGTCCGCTTGGGCAACGCATCACGAGAGTCGTACGCTTGCGTTCCGCCGGTATCGGACATAGAGACATTTTGCATCAACTGACCGCCGATCGAGTGGAAGCCCTCGGATCGATTGCTCGTTACGTTGGCTCCACAGTAATCCTCCTTGGATTGCTAGGCACTGTGTACGGTCTTTTTGGAGCGGTAACCGGTATCGGTTTGTCCATGCAGAAGGAGTTTGACCTTTCTGCCATCCGCGAGTTGTACACAGCCCTGACCGACACATTGGATGGAATGGCAACTGCCTTCGGCACCACCTTGGCAGGCTTGATTGCAGCTGTTCTCCTATTGCCTCTCAACCAGCTGCTGCGCCGCTTTCAGACTGGCGTGACTTCAGAGGTTGAGGACTTTGTCCTCTGCGACTTCCTTCCAGCACTGGAAACTGTTGACCCAGACGCAGCAGCAGCGACTTCCGTGTTTGCCCAAACAATCGCCACTGCCGCGACAGAGCTCGAAGCTGTTAAAACAACCGTTTCTACCGCCGCCAGCACGTTGGATAGCGCCTCAGGAACACTGAGCGGAGGCGCAGCAGTTTTCAAAGAGAGTTTAGACGCGCTTTCTGATGATCAGAAGAAGTTCACGCTTGCTATCGAAGCGGCAGACGCGTCAATAAAAGATATGCATCAGGCGACCAAACAACAGGCTACCCTTCTAAACGACCGACTGGATAAGTTGGAAGCAAAAGACAACGAACTGTCGGAAAAGACCAGGTCTTTGGAAGCGCTAATCGCGCAATTTGAGACAACAACAAAGTCAGTACAAACTCAGGCTGAAACCACCGCACTTTCCATGGCAGACAAGTTTGAGGAAAAAGCGACTCAACTGAACACCCAAGCGATCGAGACTCAAACCAAATTTGCGGACGAAGCACGCGAAAAGATTGTCAAGAGTCTCGATTCGCTAATTACTCAATCCGGGGAGACCGTAGCGAACTTCGTTGATTCATCTCAATCCGACATTACCGCCGTGTTGACACAACAGAGTCAGGTATTGGAAGAATTAAAGGGACTTCGTGCCGATTCCCGCGCCGATCTTGACTCCTTGATCACGTCCGTCCAGACCAATCTCAGCAATCTCACGAATGCCAACATCGGAGAGGTTAAGGAATTGCTCAAACAACAACGCGAAATGTTGGAAGTGCACCGCGATATGATTGTGGATCTTCGCAACATGACCCGCGCTGATTCCTGAGAGCAGCATCCATGTTAGGCGCAAGGACCGTATCAGACGAAGACGCAAGCAACTGGCCGGCGATGGCCGACTTGGCGTTGGTCACTGCTCTCCTGATGACATTTTTTCTCATCGTTCAAGTGGCAATCTCAGCAGAGCGCACTGCCATTCAACTAGAGGTCGAACGGAATCAAAAAGAGGTAGGCGAATTTGTACTCAACGCGACCAACCAAGCTAGTTTAACCGACAGTGAAGACTCTCAAGCAACAGAGGTGTTGGACGGTAACCTGGACGAAGCTTGCACCCGGCACAGCAGCATCCTGACTATTTGCATTGATGGCAATCTGCAGCGCTTCCGCTTTTCAGACCGCGTCCTCTTCGACGTCGCTGAGGCAGAATTGAAAGATGAGGGCAGATCCATACTGACTGTTGTAGGCCAGCAGCTTCTGGAACACCAGGATCTGTTCAGCCGCGTCAGCATAGAAGGCCATACAGACAATGTGCCTATTCGCAGTCGCCAGTTCGACAGCAACTGGGAACTCTCCAGCGCTCGTGCCACATCTGTATTGCGGTTACTGGAGGGTCTTGAGTTTCCGCGCCACCTTTTGTCCGCCACGGGTTATGGCGAACACCAACCGCTCGCGCGTGGCAACACTGCAGCGGCAAGAAGCCGCAATCGCCGCGTAGAACTCGCTGTGGTTTATTCCTCAAACGCCGTGTTGGCGCGCCTCAACAATCTGGGCCAAGACACCGCGGAATCTGCCAAACCCGCTTTGCCGGAAATAGAAGCGAAGTCGTGGACAACCCAGTTCATCAGCGGTCCTTCCCTCCACAGCGCAACTGAAATTCGCGACGAGCTGATCGCATTGGATCAGCCCGCTTACATCTTTCGCCGCGCAGGAGGAGATCATGTTCTTTATGCCGTGCGTATCGGATCTTTTGATGAGAGGTCGGAGGCTGAGACTGCAATAAGCACTCTCGAGTCGCTCGGCTATGCAGGCGCGACCGTGCGCGTATTCGAGTCACCGGAAGAGGGTGATGAGTGATTCAATCGTTACACTTGACGAAGATTCCAGCGAATCGCCAGACACTGCTCTCGCAAACAACTGGCAGTTTGACAACCTCTTAGAGGCTGTTGACTCGCCACTTTTGTTGTGGCGCTTCTCTCCTCTGCGCTGGCCCGGTGCTGTCAATCAGTCTTCGATTGAGCTTTTTCTGCGCGATTCCGAAATGCTTGTTCGCCGACACGGATGGCGACGCCTCTACAAAATGATCGACCGCGTTCTGCTACCGTTTATAGAACGCGGTTCGCGTGTGGCGCCTGCCACCCAGCTAGAGATTAGATGCCTTAAATTTGCCTTGGAGTGTATAGCGGGTACGCCGCCGAACTCCATTTCTGTACTGAAGTCCTTACGCGCGCAGATCACACGTCTGGAAACACGGTCCATCGCAGGTATTCGTGCGCTGGGTGTGCTGAGAAAATTCATCTACGCGGCCGCAGAACATACCCAGATTCATATTGAGAACAACCCAGCGGCGTTACAGGTGCTGTTTGAAAATATACCGCCAACAGTTGAGCGGCGAGCATGGTTAGCAGAACGATATTGGTCTCAGGGCCAGCGCGATGATCGCGCACTGCAGTCCTACGTCCTGAATCTCGCCGATGACGTCAACAGGTTTGGTGAAATTCCAAACCTTCTGAAATCACACCAGAAATATGCGCTGGAAAGGATGCGCGTTGATCCTCTGCAGAAAGAAGAGGATCAATCCACCAAAATCTGGTTGAACCGTTTGGGGACGCAAAGCCTCGTCTGGGCGGAGCCGTGGCTATGGCTGGGTCTGAGTCTATCGAACCATTCAGAAACAGAGTTGCGACGCGTAAGTCGCATGTTTAGTCGCGCAGCCCAAGTTGCGACGAACCAGACAACGAAGGGCGAGGCACACGCCGCCCTCGGCAACGCGCTCAGTGAACTGGGAGAATTTGAAGAAGCGGGCATCCAATTCGAACTCGCGAGTGAAAACGGCATCACTGCCGATCGCGTGGCGGCAAGCCTTGGCTTTTCGTTAGTGCGAGCAAAACGTTGGGCAGATGCTGTAAGACAGTTTGAAGCGTACGCAGACACTGACGGTGAGCAAAGCCACGACCTTCTGGTGGCTTGGGGTCGCGCGCTAACCATGTTGAACGAAGATGATGGTGCTCTACAGAAATTTGATGCAGCCCACAAAAAAGAGCCTGCCAGCCACGCTGCTATAAGTGGAATCGCAGCTTGTTACCTGCGTGCAGGAAAGCAGGATCAGGCCATCAACTGGCTCGACAAAAGTAGCGAGGCGCTCGCGAAGGCAACGGTTGCATCTATCAGAAACCCCAATATTGGAAACGCACGAACGTTAATCGAACGCTTCGGCGAGACAGGCTCTAATGTTGAGTTAGAAGAGCGCACCCTCTGTTTCACTGCTTTATCGCCCATTTTGACCGCGACTTTCGGCCAGGAGCGATGGGAGCTGGGCACCCAGTTAGAACTATGTGAAACGTTGCTTAAGTATGTTGACGAAGATTTACCCTGGACGATTCAGACAAAGTTTGTGGCTGCGTTGGTCCAAGGCGACTTGCAGAAAGCCGAATCACTCGCGCAATCTCAAACATTGCCCTCCAATCCAACCATTACAAATGCACAACGTGCGCTCACCATTCTACTTGGAGGGGATGAAGCCCAAACCTCTTTACTGGACGGAGAGGTTCTCAACGGATTACATCAGGAAACCATTGAGGCAATCCCATTGTTGGCCTCTCTGCGCACTGTGTTGAGCGCAGCGGCTGCGTTACCCAATGACAACTGGGGTGGCGCTTTGAACGAAAGCGATGGTCTGGATAACTCATACGCAAGTAAAGACAGCGCCGATGCGACAGAACTTACTTCTTTGGACTTGTCCGACGCTCCGGTGTGGATACGCTGGTTACACGTCAGAACCCTGTTTCTTGTTGACCAACGTCACTTTCTAGAGCATCTGTCACCCGACCTACTCAATACTCACATAGTCGCTTGGGAAGTGAACAAAATCGCAGCGACCTACTTACCGATTGGCGCCACCGAGCACGAACTAGTGCAAAAGACGCTCGCGAGTGACCCGTTGGATGTCGCGCAAGAAAGCCATCATTGGCGCGGTTTAGCTCGACGCTACCTGGACGAGGAGTTGAGCTATACAAACGAGCTGGACCAAATCCGAGCACTAACGCCATCAGAGCAATTGGAGAAGCTGCAAGCAGTTCGTCTAGCCCTGTCAAAGAAGGACGTTCTACAGCGTGGTTGGTTTTCTCCTCAAGTCGAATATCGCTATCTTGTCGCGACGCTGCGCCTAGGAGGTTCAGTTGACAATCTGGCTGACCTGGGCTGGATGCGAAGCAAGGGTTTTGCGCAACAGGCTATTGGCGCGATTGCAATGGGACAGGTTGACCGTGCGCAAAGTTACTTAGAGCTTGTGACTGAAGCGTCATCCGCTTCTGTTTATGCGCAAGCCCTCGTTGCTAGCCGCCGACAGGCTTGGGATGAAGCCCTGGCACAACTGGACGAGTTAAGGGGCTATGGAGTCGAAGATGACTACACCCGTGCAGCCCAAGAGCTAAGTGCGAGCTTGCTGGAACGCAGTGGACAGACGTACGCAGCAAAAGATGCCTACCTTGACCTCCAAACATCTTCGCGCAACTCACTGCTTGCCCGTGACCGTCTGGACAGACTTCTTTTCCAGCAGGCTTATCAAGAGGGTAACCAAGCAGCCATTGCTGAACTTTCTGAACGTGATATCGAAGATGACCGAATCAACCTCCTGGTGAACATTCTTTGGGGGGATTACGACAGGTCTAGCACTACGACTGTAAAGACCGAAGCGGACGAAGTGATCGCCAACCTAACTGCGAGACGTCGGCTTAAAAACGGTGATGTCGATGGTGCACTTGCGAGCTTTGGTGAACATGCAGCTTCTTCCGCCGCAGTTATCATAAAGGTCGTAACCGAACTCAGAAACCTTACCGACAAAGATGCAACCGATACGGACTTGATCCTGAGCGTACGCAATGCCCTCCAACGGTTGGACGTTGGTGCTGGGGCATCTCCCGACCAACCCAATCTGACCACCGACAGCTGGCGTGCGCGTCTACGCCAGTGCGAAAAGCTTTTGATAGACGGTGTTACCGAAGAGGGTATGCAGGAAGCCGTGGCTGGTTTTGCCTCCTCAAACTGGACCTCTGTCCAACATGCTTTGGCCAACTTGCTCGCAGGTAGCGAAAGCCCGGAAGAATTGTACGAAACACTTGAAACTGATCTCGAAGCGTTACCGATCGATGCGGCCGAAATTTGGCTTGCAGCTGCCCCAGCTTGGTTGCAGAGCGGTCAGCTGGAGAAGTTTACGGAGGATGCTATGCCATCAGGCATCCAAGATTTTGAAGACCCCCGGGTTCGACTATTGGTCGCAATGGCCAACGGTATGCATGCAACCGCGGCAGTTTCTAAGGGCAATTCAAGGGAAGCTCAGCGCCACATTAGCCGCGCGATGAGCACTCTGGAACCGCTTGTGGATGTACAAGATAGCTCAAACCAAGACAACAATGGAGTTACGTGATGTTGCTGGACGATAACGGACTGAAAATCGGCAAATTCGATCCACTAATTGCAGCGGCTTTCGGCAATACGCCAGGCGAAGAAGGTAGTCAGCTGACAAGCGAATGCCAGAAACACGGCCGAATGAAGGTCCAGGTCCGGGACGTGCTTTACTGTCTCATCCGCAGCCCTGGTACTGAGTTTAGCAAATCGCTAGTACAGAACAGCGGGCAGGATGCGAACGCGATCATCGGTGTGCTCGAAAGCGGCGCGGAAGATGTGGAAGATGGAGACATGATCCCCCTTCAGCTCGATACGTCTGTCGTAGCCCCAGACGTAGTCGCGCTATTTGAGAGCGCTGAAGCCAAGTTGGTAGAGCGCCAACAACAAAGGGTGGATGACTCGATCATCACCGGTGCTGTCTTGGCAACGCTCAGCCATGAACTGCGTACTATGTTGCAGGCGTTTCTGGGGGAGGACGGCTACACCACCCTCACGCGCAGAATCGAAGATCCAAATCCAGAAGGTAGAATCCTCATCACAGACGATGGGGAGTTTCAGCGCAATGTACTCGGTAAGAGCGCCCTGGCACTACTGACACGCATGGTCGAAGATGCGGCCAGCATGGGCTCCAAACGCATTGGCGCAAAAAATCTGTTGTACACCTTATTGGGTGAAGAGGCTGGTCTGATTACTCGTTCACTCACCCTTTTTGGGCTGGACGTGAAAAATCAGCTGCAGGCGCCCTTGACTCGACAGTTAACCAAGCCAGGCAAGAAACGGAACAGCGAATTGACCCTCCATCGTGCCTGCATGATGGAAACGGTTGCGAGACTTCTGGAACATGCACAAAAACTCGCAAATCGTCGGGACGGCGTGCTGCTTGAGCATGACATCTCAGTCAGCTTCATGGAACGGCAGGATCGTGAGCTGTCACAACTTCTCTCAGGAATCGAAGGTATAGAGGTTCACCAGCTCAAAGAGGTGGTTCTCGACGCGGAACCCGATCTTGACGATGACGATGAAGCCGACTTTACACAGGTGCCATTGAGTGAGATAGAACAGAACATGAAAGCAGCCATCTGCGGGCAAGGCCAAGCCGTGGATCGGATCATGCCCTGGATTAAAAGGTTACGCTTTGGTTTGCCGCGGGATGGCCGACCGGCGGGCGTATTTCTGTTTCTAGGTCCCACCGGCACAGGGAAAACCCAGCTTGCCAAAGAGCTAGCACGCTACGTATACGGCGATCCAGAACAAATGATCTTTCTTGAGATGGGTCAGTTTAAAAGCAAAGAGTCGATGAACATGTTCATCGGTGCACCACCAGGTTATGTGGGCTATGGGGAAGGTAAGCTGACCAATGGGTTAGCAGAAAAGCCGGAATGTGTCGTGCTCTTCGATGAAATCGAGAAAGCAGACACCCAAGTGTTCGATACGCTGCTGCGCTTCGCCGACGAGGGTTTGATATCCGATCCTGCAGGGCCCGTACGCGACGGTCGCAAGTGTTTAATTGTGATGACCACCAACGCAGGCCAGGCATGGCTACGTGAGCACCTGCAAGAGAATCCAGAGGCGGTGAACGATCCTGCAACCCTCTCTGAGGAGCTTTTTGAGGCAGCGATGCGCCAAATGGCCGAAGCTGGCTTCAGACCAGAGTTTCTGGGACGCGTAGATGAACGGGTCACATACCTGCCTTTCACATTGGAAGCTTGCGAACAGATTGTCGACCTGGTGCTCGACAAGGAAATCGCTAAGCTTCTCGATCTGAAAGGCATCACATTGGAGGTAGACCCTGCCGCCAAACGCGACCTGGCGGAATTTGCACACGCACGTTCCCTGGACGAAGGCGCGCGTGGAGCGCCGCGTGCGGTCAATGAAATGATCATCACCCCGGCAATCGATTTGCTCTCCGATCTCGTCGAACAACAAGGCGACTTACGCGGTACCAAGGTGATCGCTTCAAAGGTGGGCGAAGATCAGGTGCCAGCATTGGAGATCGTCAAATGACGACGCGCATCCAACCGGGAACCAACTTGGACGGGAAGTATATCGTCCACAAACGCCTTGGTGGAGGTAATTTCGGCGATGTCTACGAAGCAGATCAACTGGTCTTCGACAAACCGCTACGCCGGGTTGCTTTGAAGCTGTTTTCTGCAGAAGTCTCGGGGGCAGAGGACCTAACTAACATCTTCGCCGACGTCATCGCAATACTCCAGCTTTCGGATACCGCCGCTCCACCCGACATCGCCGCCCAGCTGGTGCAGATATGGGATATGGGTGTTTTAGACCATGAAGGGCAGTGCTGTTATATGTCCATGCAACTGGTTCCCGGTAAAACTCTGGCGCGACCAATACTCCAATACCAAGACACTGGTATGCCTGTCCTCATGACCCTCGACTACTTATGCAGTTTGCTCAAACCACTCGCTTGGATGCATGACCATGACTTTATCCACGGCGATTTGAAACCCGACAATCTTCTTCTAAATGAACGCGAAGACATTGTGTTAGCAGATTTTGGTTTGGCCGCCCACGTCCAGTTGGGTACTCTAGGCGGCGAACTCACTTACCAATCTCCCGAGACCCTGTCCCAAGCAGGGGGCAAGGCCCAAGCTGACATCTACTCGGTGGGATTGATTTGGTATCAGATGCTCACCGGCAAAAATCCTTTTTCCGATGTAGCTCTCGGCGAAGAGGATCCTAAAGCCATAGTCCAAGCGCACATCGCCGCGCGGGAGTTGCCCATCGGCACTGGACCGGTGGGCACTTGCGTCCCAACTCCTGAGTCAATCAATCTTGAGCTCGAATACCATCCGCAGCTAACGAAACTCGTTAGGCGCTGTCTCTCGCCATCTATCACCGATCGCTTTGCAAATGCGGGCATGCTTCTTCACATCATCGAGGAGTACCGTTCAACAGGGGTGGCGGATACCAACATCTTGCCGGTCTCACCTACCGCTCAAACTGACGCCTCCATGGCTTCCGGCAAGGGTGCACCCCTCGTGCAAGCACCGCCGCGAGACGCTGTAGCCGATGCGCTGGCGATGCACTCGACCGGTAGATCCGACGACGCATTGAATCTACTAGACGAGGACACCCTGGAACAACGCATGGCTCGAGCCCGCATCCTCACAGATCAGGCAAGGGAACTGGATGCTGCAGAGAAGAAAGCCGCTTCAATCAGGATTAACAAGATGCTGAGTGAGGCCATCAAGTCGCACAACGACCGTAAATTGGTATTCGAAACGCTCGCATATTTCCTCGACATGCAGGGTTTGGCTGCACAGGCTGCAAACGCACGTCGCGAAGCACTTAGTAGGAACTAACAAGAATCATGGCCGACACAGACAGAACATGGGAAGAGACGGTCAACAAGCTCGACGGCTTGCTCCAGGATCTATCAGCACACATCGACTCGGCGAGTAAGCCTGACCAGGTTGCGCTGCAAAGCCTCGGCATTAGCCGTGCGGGCATTAAACGCGCCTATAGCGACACAGCCTTTGAAATCTGGGGAAAACAGCACGAGAACGATCCGAAAAATTTCGAACCCATCCATCACCTCGCGATTATGCACCACGCCCGTGCCATGGACGAAGAAAAGGAAGGCAAATCGCCCGATGATGACTGGCGCGCGGCCATGGGGCATTGGTACACGTTATGGCGCAGCGATGAATTCTGGCAATCGATTGAAGCCACGCTTAATCATCCCCGTGAGGGTACTGAGGCGGTCGCGGAGGTGCGGGCAAACTTTCCACAAAACTACCTCCAGATTCACTTCGATGCCGCGCGCGATGCAAAACAGAATCACCGAGTTAATTTCCATATTGATCAGGCCCTGAACGCGCCATTCGAAGACACGGCAAAGGAAGCCGTTCGCGCCCGTACGTACAAAGATCTGGTCTCCACCATCCCAGACGATTTGTGGACAAACAATAACCCCGATGCAGAGCGCGCCGACGAAGCAGCAAGTCTGATACTCAGCTATCTGCGTCTCGATCCAAAGTACGAAAGCGCGTTGTCGGATGCTTTGCTATTGCAGGTGCGCATGCTCAATACACGCGTCGTACAAGTGAACGATCCAGATCTTTCGGATGCCAAAAAACAGGAATTGTTTCGGTGGATCGAAGGCAAAGCCAAGGTCTGGAAGCCGTACTTCACCAAGATGGCGGAAGGACTCGCGCCCGAAGACAATGCACGCCAGGATCTTGCGCGCTGGGCATCTCTCAATGGCCAAGTCCAACAAGCATTGGACAAGCTCAATCCCGCTCGTGAGTACTTCCAGATGGCAATCAATGTTGGCACCCACGGCGACCCCTCTTCAACTTACTCCGAAAACCAACTGGCCGAGCTAGAGTTGGGCGCGAAGTTTGAAGAAGTTCAGAAGCAAATGAAAAAAGAATCTCAGGAGGGTTATAGGCGGGCAATTGTGGTGTGTTCGGAAATTCTGAAGATGCCTCAAGCCGATCCGGCTGCCTACTACCTCAGGAGTGTTTCCCACGGACATCTGGGTGAATATCACGAAGCGCTCGACGATCTCAATGCTTTCGATGCTACCGACGAAGGTCGGAGAAATGCGGAGGCGTCCCGCAACATTCGCGAACAACTTAATGCAGCTCTGGACTCTATCTAAATCATGTCTCTTAAATGGAATAAAAACAGCAACCTCTACACACACAATCCTTTTGCCCTGGTAGAAGGTTTGCCCTTTGACCAACCCCGTGTTTTGCAACAGAAAGGTAAGACGGTGGCGCAACGCGCACTTCGCTCCGGTGGCTTGGAAATCAATGGGGTTGAGTTCACCGAGCAGGAGGTGGCACAAGCAGCCAACCAGTTGAACGAGCCTGCCGGACGTGCGGAAGCGCTGGCCTTATGCCACCTGGTTGAGCCAGTCGACGCTAAACAGACAAGGCGGCTGGAGACCATACTCAATCAGATTGTTGTTGGACTACCGGTACAAGCACGGTTGAGGCTGAAGTCCCCGCGACACGTGTTCTGGTTTCTGAACCTCCCCGGAGAGGAACTGATCGCCGAACCCCCATGGGAAGCCCTTGGCATTGGCGAAGCCGGGGATGAAGAAGATTTGGCTCGTGATATTGTGTTCGATGTATGAGCGCTTTAAATAAATTCAACACTGAGAGATTGACTGACGAAGTACGGGAGTAACAATGGATATCGGAATTGACTTAGGCACAACTTATTGCGTGCTGGCCGTACCAGGCCAGGTGACCTTAAAAGAATCCTATGGCATAGATGGTGAGTACCTGGATATTTTTGACGTCACCATCATCCCAAGTCCGGATGGTTCTCGAACATTTCCGTCTGTGCTTTGGCTGGATCCCGACGATCCGGAAAACTATGAAGCGGGCGAAGAAGCCAAAGTTCGGGCCGAATCCGGTGAATCCGTCATTATGTTTGCCAAACGCTCTATCGGAACCGACAACGCTCTGCAGGCGTCCGGCCATACGCTGTCGGCCACAGAAGCTGCAGCAAAAATGCTTAAATACCTCAAGACGTGCGCGGAAGAAGCCCTTGGCGAGCCGGTTGATAGAGCTGTGGTCACCCATCCGGCGTATTTCAGTCCTAATCAGATAGAAGAAACACGGAAAGCCTGCGAAATGGCAGGTCTGGTCATGGAACATGATGACCAATTATTGATGGAGCCGACTGCCGCCGCACTGGCTTATCTCCACGGCGTTGACGAAGATCCGATCACTGTCCTGACATACGACCTTGGCGGCGGTACTTTCGATGTCACAGTATTGGAACGTGACCAAGGAGTGATCAGCGTAAAAGGATTTGACGGCAACGATCTCCTCGGTGGTTACAATTTCGACAAGGCCCTCATCCGCTGGATTGTGGATCAGGCAAAGGAGAAAGGGCATCAAGTCGAATTCAAGGAAGACGACCCTGAAGATCAGGCGCGTTACTCGCGCTTGTTAACCATCGCGGAAGGTCTGAAATGGCGATTGGCTGAGCAGGTAACTGACAAAGCTAAGTTAACTGTGCGGATACTGGACGCGGTAGTAGACGTAGATGGCAAAAAGGTTCCCATCAACGAAAAGCTCAGCCGTTTGGAATATGCCGAACTCATTGACGACGATCTGCAGCGAACAATTCAGGCTAGCGAACGTGCACTCGAAAAGGCAAAACGTACCAAGGACGACTTGAACTCTATCCTGCTCGTTGGTGGATCAACCTACGGACCCTGGGTTGTAGCCGCACTACAAGCCGCGTTTCCAGATACGGAAGTGAACGATGCCGCGGAACCAGATCTTTGTGTCGCTGCTGGTGCTGCAATTCAGATCGGCGAAATATCCGTCCTCGCAAAAAGTGATGCCCTGCGTCTGACATTGGACAACCCAACCAGCTCTGCCCTGGACTATCTCGATGTCTCAGGGCAGGTTCAGAACGCGGACAGGTCAGCACTCGGGGCGGAACAAGCGGCCGAACTCACCGTGACATTGTCAGGGTTGGCTGGCGAAGTGGGTCAGCAGTCGCTGGATGAGAATGGTCAGTTTGTGTTCGCCGGTGTTGAGTTGCTGGACGAAGGTGCAAACGGCTTTGCCGTCGTGGTCAGCGACGCAAACAACGAAACCGTACTGGCGCATGAGTTCACGATCAACTATGACGTCAACGCCGATATCAAGACCGGTTTGAAGGTTGCACCGAAATCCGTTTTTATAAAGACCGGCAGGGGCTTGGTGCCCATCGCTTCCGAAGGTGATCAGCTGCCCGTTCTTCACAGCGAAGTAACCACGCGTACCGATGACGGCGAGTCGATGGCGGTAACAGTTATTGTCGACAATCTGCCTGTGGGTGAAATCACCGTTAACAATATTCCCGACACGGCTGGCCGTGGAGCAACCGTGACACTGGACCTTGAACTTAACAAAGACAACCGACTTGTGGGAACGGCAGAAGTCAGTACCGCCGAGGGGAGCGTAGTAGCTCAATCTGCCGTAGATGTGCAATTCCCACCGGTGGTTTTGCCAGACATCGGCACGCTGAGGGTCAGATTCCGAGATTTGAGCGACATCCTCGAGGACCTGGCCGAAAACTCCCCCGATCCGATGCTGCGGGCCACGCTGATGGGTCCAGGGAGAAAACTGGCTGCCAAAATCGACTCGCTGATCACCGGCCCCATGCCTGATGTGCAGGAGATACAGCAGCATCTGCGTGAGTTAGAACAGATGGTCAATCAAGATCAACAGGATATGGATCCACCTATCAAGGCGTTCGAGCAGTTGCACGCGGAGGCTACTGAAAAGCTTAATGCCTCTCAATTGCCCAATAAAGCTGCGCTGCAATCAAGCCTCGAGATGATCCGCAATAAGGCAAATGAGGCGTTCGCAGCGAAAAACCAAAAAGAATGGTCCTTGGCTAATCGAAATCTAGAACAACTAATGTTGAGGCTTAGTGATGACCGTGATCCGCCAGAACCGGATCTACCGCCAACTGCGGAGCTGAAACGAGTGTTCGACCAGAAACTTCAACAACTGCAGGCTGACCTGCAAACTGAGGAAGCACGGCTCGTCAATCATCCCAATTTTGAGAGCCGCATCCAGCCCAAAGCCATGCGCATTGCCCAGGAGTTGGGAACTATGCTGAACGCTGTTCGCGGCATTTCAGAAGATCTGGAACCGCAAGAGGGTCTCAGCAAACTGCGGAGTGCGACCCTTGGCATGCAGGACATAGAAAACGAACGCATTCCAAAGCTTCCCGTTGACGTGGATTAAAAAAAAGCGGGCCAAACGGCCCGCACAATCTCACTGATCAACGGCCAGTTAGTCCAAGCGTTTTATCATTCGTACGGGTCGACCTGCTTCGTCGTACTCATACTCGTGGCGATACCCTGTACCCGTTTCGTCAGCACGGCAGTCAACTTCCACTGATTCGATGCGACCCCGCTCATCGCTGTCGTAACAGAGCGACAAACCAGAGGGAGTGGTAATTTTTGTAAGTTGATTGTTGTCGTACCACAATCGGTGTTTTGCTCCATCGAAATTCCGAAACTCCGTCACTCGACCATTCTCAATGGCGATACTGGCTTCCCTGCCCATCTCACTCAGCGTCATGGCTTGTAGCTCATGAGAATCAGGATCACGGGTGTAGTGACGCTCGCTCCCCCAACTGGTTCGGACACTCTGCAACAATCCGGTGGCGTCGCGCATAAAGTTGACGCTGCCTTCGTTAGTCGTGAGGCGGTTCAGCTCACCGTAGCTGTCCCAGACATAATCCACGTTGAGCCCCGTGGCATCCCGAACAGCTTTAGACCTACCGGTTCGATCGTAGTCAATGGATGTCCATGCAGTCATCCGATTGTCTTTACTTGGTGCTCCCACAACAACCTGCTTTGGACTGGCACGACCTCCATAACGCATCTGAACAACTCGGTCGCCGTAGTCAACTTTTGCCAGGCGGCCATCGGGATGCCAAACCTGGGAATACTGGGTCTGTTCACCGAAGGCAACCTCGGTAGCCTGGCCCTTTGAATCTTTGATCACCTTCACATAACCGCCCTCAGGCAGTGTCACCGAGTTTTGCCGATCTCCCAATTGCCAACGCGCACCATGCACTCGCAACTCCTCTACACCTCCAGCAGATCGCGTTACGGTCAGTTGCTTTTCACCGCGGGTAAGAGCAACGGTGGTCGACTCGCGATTCTCGCCTATTCGGGTGCTCTGCACGACTTCAGCTTCAGAGCGATCACAATCAAGTGAGGTTCGATAGGTCCTTAACTCGACTCGAGCGGCCACTGCAACCTTGTCGTAGAAGTAGCAGGCATCGCTGTCCATTACTGTCAAAATCTGCCCCAATGAATTGTACGTGTAGGTCCATACTGGCAGCCCGCTTTCCTCAATGTGAGTAATACGATGGTCGTCGTAGCGGTACTGCTGAGTACTATCAGGGCGGAATACACTGATCAGTTGACCTGCATCAGCATATTCATAGGTGACACCCTGTCCATCGCTTCCTAACGCCGCCACCAGCCTTCCGTCTGAGTAGACAAGATCGATGCGCGCCTCAACTTCCTCACCATATTCGACAGCAATCCCGATCAGTTGTCCTTCATCGTCCCAGTTGTAGCGAACAACTTCCGTACTACTATTCCGTGCTGACAGAACACGACCTTGCGAGTCGAACTGGAGTCTGCGGCCATCGGCAAAGATCACAATAGGATCTTGCGCCGGGATAAGCACGGGGTGTGTTTTTGAGCGGGAAGCTGGCGCTAAAACCGATCCCTTCACGCTAGCGTGCGACACTGTCGTGTTAAACACGATCGGCTCCTCGGTGCTTGTTACAGAGAGAGTGTATGCACGCTGGACCGCAGGTTCCTGAGCCCCAGGTCTCGGCCAACCCGTCAGTTTCGGGAGATCCATGGACCAGCTTTCTCCCAACGCGCCGTCGGCCCGCGCCAGGGAACTATGCACCCGGCGGAGGCGAAGAGGTTGGGTTCTGACGCTCGCTATTTCCAGATCTACTTCACTGAGACCCAATCCAAACTCTGCGGAATTGCTGACACCTGGCAGCACGAGCGCGTGGAAGGATTCCCCACCCGAAGCCAATTTCCTGGTTGTCATCAACGGTGTATTGATCGTGGCAGCCGCGACGTCGTCGGCCACGACTGACAATTTCTGGTTGATGCGGGTCCGTACCTGGTCCGCTGGCGGTGACAAGCTGGCCCCCCCGTAAACTCGCCGGGTCGCGGTCTCAATCACACCCGGTTGATTTGGGAAATCTCGTCGCAAAGTTCGCTCCACTTCCAGAGCGGGCGTTTGCTCCGGAATTTTCACGGGTGCAACCGTATGGTCATACATCCAGACTGGCATTGGCACACCCTGATCTCGCAGTGTCTCTGCAATCGCGCTTATCAGCGCAAGTCGCTGCAGTTCGCCAAACACATTGACCTTGCCGTCAATGCCACTTCCGGCTGGGGCAGGAAGTTTCCACTCGTCGCCCACGGCTTCCATATGTTTCGAAAACCAGGAGGAAAACGCCTGTGCGCTAAGGGATGGAGGTGCTTCGTGTTTTGTTCCATTGGCATCACGGATGGCTGCGGGTTCGAGTTTGCCATTCTGCATGATCATAACTTGCGTATTGACCTTCAACGGCAGCGTCAAGTTGACCAGATTACCTCGTGGGCTGGTTTCTCTTGTGACCTCTGCGGGCACGATCCAAAAACGCTCCCACATCTGTGGGCCTTTTCTCGCAAACATGCCCGCATTCAGAACATCCTGATAGCCGTCTATGGCAGAAGAGATGTCTAACTTCGAAAGGTTGTCGCGACCCAGCCCATAACTCTTCATGATGCGATCACTTTCAAACAAGACCCATCCAACATACGTTCCATCTGTTCCAGGACTGTGGACCACATTCATAAGTGGGCCTTCTGGATCAGTAGGCACCGGATCAATAGACACCCAGGGTGTTTCTCCGTGCAGATAGACCGCACGAAATATGGTCACAATGTCATCCAAGCGCAAAGGGGGTAGTTCAATCTCACCTGCCTCGCCCAATAACACCAGATGCTGACTGCCCTCATCAAAGTAGGCCCCAGTAACAACTCCAATCTCCAAGTGTTTTTTAGCATCTGCGAAGGCAATACCGCCTACAGGTTTTGCGACGTGCGCCTGATAAAGAGCATTGCTCCGAGGACCCGCAAACTGGGTAAGGTCGAATGAATGTGACCTGGACGATTTGCCAGAGGCTGCTTGATCAGCGAACGGCAGCGAGTGAACCTGGCTTTGACCCGCCCTCGTCACGAAACGTTGTCGAGTTGAAGTTCGTGTTTGGGTGACAACTGAGTCACCAGGGCCATAGTCGGCCAACGGATTGTACATTTGCAGCATGTTTGCACCGGAACGGATCAGACTATCGATCCAGCCCTTAGGCGAGGGAGTACGCATCTCCATGTGCTTGTAGTGCCGATAGCCCACACCCTCAATGGATGTGGTGTCAGTGCGACGGCTTTGCGCCATATTCCTCAGATCCCATTGCAATGTGGCATTGCGGGTTGCAATCTTCACTCCAGGCGATGCTGCCGTGCTCGCAATGGTCGAATGCGTGGTGCCACTGTGTTGCAGACCATACCCATTTGATTCACGCGCAATACGCGGAACTGCGGTTGTAAGCCCATGATTTCCATAGACATCTCGCAGAAATGGCATCGCAATATCAAAACCACCTAATAGGTTCGGCAGCGCATTCCCAATTGCGGCGGCAGGCGAATGATACGACGGCACTCGATTGCGCATGGCGCGGTTGTTTTCGCGACGAACAATCTCAGCAGCCTCGCGTCCCTGTTGAGACGGCACGGCATGTTGGACGCGTAGATATTTGGGCAGCGCTTTCGCCACGCCTTGGTTTTTCAGCAGTTGTGCTCTCTGTGCGGCTAACCTCTGACGTTGCGCCGCAGGTAGACTCTTTTGCAGCCAGTTATCCAGGTTAAACGGTCCCGGGTCTCTGCGAATCAACATTTTTTCCTTACGCAGAATCATCTTGCGCGGTCCAGCATCTACAATGTGTAGAACCACGTCGCCTGAATTTATCGGCGACTTATAACGACTGGTGTTGCTCGTAACCCCCCACTTCAAGAACTGACCATCTCGTGTTTCGAGCCTGTACAGCATGAGCGTGCGTTCTCGAATCGGTTTCGTCAGCGCACTCCGATCGGTGAACCACTCAGCCATGGCTTGGGAAAAACGTTTCTTGTTAAGACCTTCTCGATCGAGAAAGTTGACCGGGTCGTTGGCGCAGTATGCAAACGGGGATAAATCCTGCACATCACCCAGCGGCGTCCGCAACTCAGGATCCGGTTGAAAAAAGCGGCCATAGCTAGGGTTGTAGAGACGACCAGGCGTGAGGTACGTCCCCGTCGCTGAATCAAAAGCCATGCTGGCAAAGCCTACAAAGGGGAACTCAGCACCCGGGTTGTGTGGTCGCCCGAACGGACCATACGTGTAGGTTTCAATGAGGTTGCCACGTTCATCTGTGTCTGCAACACGAGTGCCCAAATGATCCTGAAGATGGTAAACGCCTTTAACCGAATCACCGACTGTTGGCGACGATGTGCGGGTGAAAGTGGCGAGCAGCACATCACCCTCCCAGAGGTAAAATCGCTCTTCCGCGCCTGCCTGGCTGACCAACGGGTTCCAACCACTCGCGAGCGGGTCCAGGGTAATCTCAGTGCTCCCATTGGTCGTGACCCGCTCAATGACCCGATCGAGGCCATCATACCGATATCCCGTTGTGAGGCCGCCATGGACAACGTGTACAACTCGATTATCACGGTACCTGAGAGCAGTCGAATCCACCTGCGTAAGGTTCAAATCCGCATCGTGGGTCACAGGACGGCCATTTACAGACACCATTGCCGAGCGCCAATCGAAGTCCGCAAGATAGGCTTGGCCAGGACTCTGCGAGGAGATGCGGTTACCCAGCTTGTCGTATCTGAACGAAAGCGGAACTTTGGCATCACCCTCAGACACTGATATCAGTTGACCCGAGCCATCATAAGCATAGGTTACGTGCTGCTCTCCTTTAAGCGTGTGTCTGGTAATTGACGCAACTTTGCCATCCGGCCGGTACGAGTATTTCAAGGTCAACAAGCCGCGTTGACCATCGTCTGCGGCGTACTGAAGAGACATCAATTTACCGCTTGCATCACGCTTACTATGGGCGATAACACCGTTGGGAAAACGCCGCACCACCACGCTGTCAGCACCGTAGTACTCATAGGTAACTTCGCCACCCGGCGTTTCGAGAACGCTGAGCCGACCAAGGTAGTCGTAGCTATACGTCAGGTTCCAGTGAGAACCGATGCGCATCGTGGAAACTCGACCGTGATGGTCATACGAATAGTGAATTGATGGGCGTTCGGTTCGATGCACTGCGACAACCCTGCCAAGCGGATCACGCTCAAAGACAGTCTCGCCTTCCGGGTCAATCAAATTGGTCAAACCGCCTTCAGAATCGAACGTCTTCCGCACCTCAACACCATCTGAACTTACAGAGCTAACAGATGACGTTTTGTCCTCCTCTCGGAAAGCATGCACAAAGTTTCGCGTATACCCCGAAGGAAATACCTGCCGAACCAGATTCCCTTGTGAGTCATAGCTAAACTTCCAATCCAGCACAGCTTCGACACTATCTGCATCAGCGCGTTGGCCAAAAACCATCAACCCTGCAAAAAGCAGCGTCAACACAACATTCAGATCTTTTCTGTTAACAGACATAGTTCCCTCAACATAAGCCTTTAAACGTTGAGGTCTGTCGAAAACTTTCTGGGGGTGATCCCAGGAGTGGGATTGGGCTTGCGACGCGAAGCACTGCTTCGCGAGGGCTCGGAGCATGCGCCGAGCGGACGAGCAACAATGGACATACCTGCCAATTGTGGTGACGCGAGTCCTGGGGCTAATCGGGCTCTAGAAAGTTGCGGCAGGGACGCCAATCAGGCTACAGAAGATCTCAAGGAGGATGCCCGCTCACAAAAAAGCCCGGCAATGCCGGGCTTTCGTATCGCGTGTGCGAGATAGTTTACATCATGCCGCCCATGCCGCCCATATCGGGCATGCCACCGGGCATCCCGCCCGCAGCACCCCCATCATCCGGCAGTTCGCTGACCATCGCTTCCGTTGTGATCATGAGACCAGCAACTGAAGCAGCCGCCTGCAATGCGGTACGCGTTACCTTCGCTGGGTCAAGAATACCCATTTCCAGCATGTCGCCGTATTCGCCGGTCGCAGCGTTGTAGCCGTTGTTGCCTTCGAGAGCGGCAACTTTGTCCATGACAACCGCGCCTTCGTCACCTGCGTTGGTGGCGATCTGACGCAGAGGAGCGCTCATCGCGCGCGTGGTCAGAGCAATACCGGTCGCCTGGTCTTCATTGTCAGGAGTCGCGGTTTCAGCAGCAGCAATAGCGCGAACCAGGGTAACACCGCCACCAGGTACAACACCTTCTTCTACCGCCGCACGAGTTGAGTGCAACGCGTCTTCAACGCGAGCTTTCTTCTCTTTCATCTCAACTTCGGTGGGTGCGCCAACCTTGATAACCGCAACACCGCCAGCCAGCTTGGCCAGACGCTCTTGCAGCTTTTCGCGATCGTAGTCAGAAGATGTGTCTTCAATTTCCTGACGGATCTGCTTGATACGCGCTTCGATGTCAGCACGGTCACCAGCACCATCAACGATGGTGGTGTTTTCCTTGGTGCTGGAAACGCGCTTAGCAGTACCCAGATCATCAAGGGTTGCACCTTCGAGGGTCAGGCCAACTTCTTCTGAAATTACCGTACCACCGGTCAGGATCGCGATATCCTGCAGCATCGCCTTACGACGATCGCCGAAGCCAGGTGCCTTGGCAGCAGATACCTTAACGATGCCGCGCATGTTGTTCACAACCAATGTTGCCAGCGCTTCACCTTCGATGTCTTCTGCAATCACGATGAGAGGCTTGCCAGCCTTCGCAACGTTTTCCAGTACTGGAAGCAGGTCACGAATGTTGGAGATCTTCTTGTCGCACAGCAGGATGTAAGGATCTTCCTGGTCAGCAGACATGGAGTCCTGGTTGTTGATGAAGTAAGGCGAGAGGTAACCGCGGTCGAACTGCATACCTTCTACCACGTCCAGCTCGTTCTCGAGGCCGGAACCTTCCTCAACGGTGATCACACCTTCTTTGCCGACCTTTTCCATCGCTTCAGCAATGATGTCACCAACAGCCGAATCGCTGTTTGCAGAAATGGTGCCGACCTGCGCAATCGCTTTGGAATCTTCACAGGGTGTTGCCATACCTTTGATGGCTTCAACAGCGGCAGCGACCGCCTTGTCGATACCACGCTTGAGGTCCATCGGGTTCATGCCAGCAGCAACTGACTTCAGACCTTCCTGCAGGATCGCCTGAGCCAATACGGTTGCCGTGGTGGTACCGTCACCGGCTTCGTCAGAAGTCTGACTGGCGACTTCCTTAACCATCTGTGCACCCATGTTCTCGAACTTGTTCTCAAGCTCAATTTCTTTCGCAACTGATACACCGTCTTTGGTGACCGTGGGGGCACCGAACGACTTGTCCAGAACAACGTTACGACCCTTCGGACCCAACGTTACTTTTACGGCATTTGCCAGGGTGTTCACGCCGTCCAGCATCTGGCTGCGGGCGTCATCACCGAATCTTACATCTTTAGCGCTCATCGCTTTTTTTCCTCAAAGTTCAATGGGCGTTCTCGAAGGGTTTAGCCTTCCAGAACTCCGAAAATTTCACTTTCACTCAAAATCAGCAGCTCTTCGCCGTCGATCTTGACCGTACTGCCCGCGTACTGACCAAAAATGATCTTGTCGCCGACTTTCACGTCCAGAGCTCGCACATCACCGCTGTCAGTGATCTTGCCTGAGCCTGCGGCGAGAATTTCACCTTGAGAAGGTTTCTCGGTTGCTGAGTCCGGCAGTACGATTCCACCGGCACTGGTGGTCTCCTCTTCCAACCGGCGCACGACAACACGATCGTGTAGGGGTCGAATATTCATCAGTTGCATCTCCCAAATGATCAAAAAAGGTGAGGTTTGTCCGACCGACTCCCCATACACCCTCAAGTCTCTTGAATCTAAATTTAGCTCCATTAGCACTCTACAAGGCAGAGTGCTAAAACGAGGACGGGTATGATATGGGCGCTTGCGCAGGTTTCAACACCCACTCGCTAAAAAAAGACAAAAAAAACCGGAATCGCCAGGAAAATGGCCCAAACAGGCTGATCTAGTCCCCTTTGCGCTCGAAATCGCCCTCGATAACCTCTCCTGAGACCTCTCCGGGGCGAGAAGCGGGTCTCTCGCCACTCTGGCCGAATGGATCGGCGTGTCCGCTGTCTGCGCCAGGAAAGCCTGAGCCATGCATGCCACCTGAAACGCGCACGCGACTGAGCAGGTAGGTTGCAATGAGTTTTCGTGACGGTGGGAACAGCAGCGTAAAGCCCACCGTATCGGTGATAAAACCAGGTGTTATAAGAAACGCACCGGCAATAGCTAAAAGTATGCCTTCAGCCATTTCCCGGGCTGGAATTTCCCCTCGATTAAGTCGACCCACACCGCGCGTTAACGTCGCGAACCCCTGCTGTTTGAGCAGCGCAACCCCAATGACCGCGGTCAACATCACCAGACCGATGGTCGGCAGCGTATCGATATAGCCAGCCACCTCTATCAGCAGGTACATTTCCGCTATGGGTGTTAAGAAGAAAACAACAAACAAAACCATCAAGCGTTCCGCGCAGCGCTCCGCACTTAAACTACGTAAACAATCTGCGGGCGAGCGGCAAAGAAATCAAGCGAGCCCCGCACGAGAACAGGAAGTCCCAGAACTGAAAGAACTCATCTGGCAGGCCGTGGCGATGATTCCCAAGGGGAAAGTTGCCAGCTACGGTCAAATCGCCAAGCTCATCGGCTTTCCGGCCCACTCAAGGTATGTCGGGACTACCCTGAGGAACTTACCCAAGGGCTCAAAACTGCCGTGGTTCAGGGTGGTCAATTCAACCCTGCGTATCTCCCAGCGTGGGGGTGGCGAGGCGCGTCAACGCAAGTTGTTAGAAGCGGATGGCGTCACCTTTGTTGGCAACAGAGTCGCCAAAGCACATCGTTGGGACGCCGAATAGCGCGTTAGCCTGCTTGGGCTTGTCCGTCACCCTCATTCGTATTCCAGGGGGCTACCCAGACGAGCAAGGCCATGCCGGGCAATGCCAGCAGCGCGCACAGATAAAAAAAGTCGGTATAGCCAATATTGTCGATGATCAGCCCACTGAAACTCGAGGCCACCGTTCTTGGCAGCGCTGCAACCGCGGTCAGCATGGCAAACTGCGTGGCAACTGCCAGTCTGGACGTCTCGCGCGCGATGAAAGCCACCGACGCCGCAGTGCCCAGGCCAACGCCCAGATATTCGGCCGCGATCACCACCGCCAGCACCACCAGGTCAGCGCCGACCATCGAGAGCCAGACAAACCCGAGAATTGTAAGCAACTGGACAACTCCGAAGACCCACAAGGCTCGGTTTATACCGATCTTGACGATGATGAGCGCACCCAGCATGCCACCGATGATCGCCGGCCACAGGGCAGCATTTTTAGCCACGATGCCAATCTGGCTGGCCGTGAAACCCATATCCAGATAAAAAGGCGTGGCCAGGGCCGTCGCCATGTTGTCGCCCAGTTTGTACAAAAACAGAAAGGCCAGGATGCTCAATGCGTGTCTGACGCCACGTCGTTGAAAAAACTCACGAAAGGGCACTACCACTGCCTCTCGCAGGGTTTGCGGCTGTGACAATGAAACCGGCTCTTTCACAAGCAGGGACAGCACAATACCCACCCCCATAAAGGCGGCCATGATGGTGAAGTTGGTTTGCCAGCTGACTACGTCAACGAGGATCAGGCCCAGAGAGCCGGGCACCAGGCCGCTGACACGGTAAGCCTGAACATGGATCGCGTTGCCCATGGCCAACTCACCGTCGGTATCGAGTATCTCGCGCCTGAAAGCGTCGAGCACAATGTCCTGGGTTGCACTGAACAGCGCAATGCCGATGGCGATCAGTGTAATCATCGGCAGATGCTCGCGAGGAGAGAAAAAGCCCAACCCGGCAATCGAGACGATCAACAGTACCTGGGTCAACAACATCCAACCGCGCCTGCGGCCAAACGGTGGAATTGCATATCGCTCCAGGAGCGGCGACCAGAGGAATTTCAGGACGTAGGGATAGGTCACCGCAGTAAAGAAACCAATCGCGGTCAGGCTGACTTCTTCAATCCGCAGCCAGGCCGGAACAAGTTGGATAAGGAGGTACAGCGGCAAACCGGAGACAAACCCTGTCCCCACGCATATAAGCATGCGCCGATCAAAGATGACTTCGCGATAACGCGCCCAGCCACTGAGTTCTTCACCGCTGATCGCTGCGACCTCTGATTAGTCTCGGAAGTTATTAAACTGCAAAGGCGTCTCGTAGTCCGCTTCCTTCACCGCCGCCATCACCGCCTGCAGATCGTCGCGTTTTTTGCCCGTCACGCGCACTTTGTCACCATTCACCTGAGCTTGAACCTTCAGTTTCGACTCTTTCGTAAGCTTGGTGATTTTTTTAGCAGTGTCGCGATCGATTCCCTGGCGCAAACCGAAAGCCTGACGGCGGACTTTCCCAGCACCTTCTATCTCGCCAGGATCCAGAGCCCGGCCATCCACACCTCTTCCCGCCAGCTTGTCGCGCAAGATGTCTTCCAGCTGCGCAATCTGAAAGTCTTCCGGTGCATGAATCTGTACACCGGTTTCCAACAATTCGAAGCCTGCGTCCACATTGCGGAAGTCAAAGCGGTTGCGCAGTTCCCGCACCGCCTGGTCCACTCCATTGCGGATCTCCTGCATATCGACTTCTGAAACAATGTCGAAAGATGGCATCACTTCTCCCAATATCTAGTTTGCTCTCGTTCGCACGCTGATTTCGGCGTTTTGGCTCTCTCGTTGACCCTTTCGAGTATCGGTTCCTTGACATAAGACCCTACCTCTAATATCAAGACCGACCCGAAGTGCAAATCGCCGAGCAAGCCACGATACATGGCAGACCAAGACATTCCAATATTAGTGGTCGACGATGCCAAATTCTCCAGCGCCATCATCGCGAAGGTGCTGCGGGGTGGCGGTTTCACCAACGTGCGGTTTACCAATAACCCGCAAGAGGCTCTCCGTTCCATAGAGAAACGTCCCGTGGATGTATTGATCGCCGACTGGCTGATGCCCGCGATGGACGGCCTGCAGCTGACACGCAGAGTACGCGAGTTGGACGAAGAGCGCGGACACTTCACCTACGTCTGCCTGATGACCTCAAGAGATGACGTCGAACCGCTGGCAGAAGCGCTGGACGTGGGTGTAGATGATTTTCTCAACAAGGCAAACATTCGCAATCAACTCCTGCCGCGGGTGATGTCTGCCGTTCGATTCACTCAGCGTGAAAATGAGTTGTTGAAGTCAAACCGCTACCTCACCAGGAAAGTTAAGGAGTTGCAGACCAACGATCTGGTGGATCCGGTCACCGGTCTTGGCAACGAAAAATTTACGCTCGAACGCATTGAGGCAACGCTGCGTCAGTCTGAAGCTCGCGGGGGTACCGCGTGCCTGCTGCTGGTTGGTGTGAACAATCTCGAGGTGATCGCGAATCAGTTTGAGCAGACCAGCATTGATGAGCTGATGTCGGGCATGGCAGCCAAAATCCGTGGGCTGGTGCGACCGTTGGATGTGGTCACGCGTCCCGAGCCCGATTTGTTTGCGGTCATCACCCTGCAGGATTCGATCAAGAACTGCACCTCACAGAGCTTTAAACGCATTTTCGACAGTCTCTATATGCATTCCTTCCGCACCACCGAAGGCTACATACCCGTTGTGGTGGGTGTCTCAATCACCGCGGCGGATTCTGCAACGGGGTATCCGAGCGCCGAGCACTTCCTGTCCCTGGCGAAGCGGTGCCTCGCCAACTCGTTTGAGACGGGCATGATCAGCGTGCGCGCGTATGACCCGACGCTGGAAATGGAGCTGGATAAACGCTGATGGCCGGTTCACGCATCAGCAAGGTAACCACCAAAAGCGGCGATACCGGTAAAACCAAACTCGCTACCGGTCGAACTGTGCCCAAACATGCGCCGATCATTCGCGCAATTGGCGCCGTTGATGAGCTGAATTCACACCTTGGCGTGTTGATCAACCACGTAAAACCCACAGATGCGGACAAACTTTCCGCCATTCAGCAGCAGCTCTTCGATATGGGGGCGGTGTTTGCAATGGAAGGAAAATTTCAAACCCCAAGCTACGACGCGCTTGAGGCCGACACCGAGGCCATGAACGCAGCACTTCCTCCACTAACCGAATTTGTCCTGCCGGGCGGCGGCGACGCGGCAGCACAGGCGCATGTCAGCCGCAGCGTTTGTCGTCGCGTTGAAATCGATCTTTGGGTACTTGTCGACAGTCTGGCAGACGATGATGAAGAGGCAGCGGCGAATTTCACTCAGTGCGCTCAGTATCTGAATCGCCTCAGCGATTATCTTTTTGTACTGGCGCGGACCTACACCGACGCATCCCAAGCCCAATGGCAAGGACCACAGGCTTAACGCGACTTTCTTAAACCAACTTTGCTGCGTCTCAGAGCGCGAGGCGCCGGAAGTCTTCCAGGTACGTCTTTAAGCCGAACATAAAACGCCCGCCATCAGCCCCATTGATCACCCGGTGATCGTAAGACAGCGACAACGGCAGGACTTTGCGTGGCAAAAACTCGCTGCCATTCCACAACGGCTTGGTAGCAAGTCTGGCCACACCCAGAATGGCAACCTCAGGTGCATTCACAATGGGTGTAAAACCGGTACCACCCAATGCGCCCAGACTGGAAATAGTAAATGTCGCGCCTGACAAATCATCCAGCGCAAGCTTCTTGTCGCGGGCTTTGGCCGACAACTCGGCAATGCGTTCGGAAAGCGCCCAGACGTCCAGTGTATCCGCAGCCTTGATCACCGGCACCACCAGGCCCTCAGGGGTATCAACGGCCATGCCGACATTGATATAGCGTTTGAGTACCAGTTGGTCGCCGCTGGCGGCGAGAGACGAGTTAAATTCCGGATGCTCGCTTAACAGACGCGTAACCGCCCGCATGATAAATGCCAGGGGCGTGAGCTTTATGCCTCGCGCTTCCGCTTCCTGCTTCAGACTCTGACGCAGTTCTTCCATGTCCGTGATATCGGCTTCGTCATGCTGGGTAACGTGCGGCAGGTTTACCCATGAGCGGTGCAGATTGTCAGCCCCGCGCTGGCGGATCCGACTTAAGGGGACAAGCTCAATCTCCCCAAACTTAGCAAAATCAACTTCCGGTACCGCCGGTAGTCCTGCACCGCCGCCGGAACCTGGCTGCGTCATCCGGCTTTTGACGAACGCCTTAACGTCGTCTTTCAGTATCCGTCCACGCTGACCGGTTCCACTGACCTCAGCCAGATCGACACCCAATTCGCGCGCCAACCGGCGCGTTGCGGGACCCGCATAAACATGGGCACCGCTTTCTGTCGGAGTGACTTCTTTCGCTGCGGATGTCGGCGGCGCGGGCGTCGGAGTTGAAGTTTCTTTCTCTGGTGGTGCCGGTTCGGCAGGTTTGACAGCTGGACTTTCAACTTCCGGCTCGGTTGTACCTGCTCCACCTTCGGTGCGAATGCGGGCGATGATGGTACCCTGCTCGACTTCATCGTCAACGTTGACCAGCACGTCAAGAATCTCACCGCTGTGTTCAGCCGCTATTTCCATCGATGCCTTGTCAGATTCAAGCACAACCAGGAGATCATTTTCGGCCACCGTTTGACCCGCGCTCACTGCGATCTCGATCACCACGACACCGGTTGCTTCGCCGATATCGGGTACCAGAATATCCAGCGTCTGACCGCCGCCGGTGGCGGCTTTCGGTGTCTCTGCGACTTCTGGCTCGGGCACAGAGCCTGCATCTTGCATCGCCTGCTCAGGCTCCTCTGCCGCCGATCCATCCTGAGATGATGCCTCCGCTGCGCCAGCATTAAGCTGAGCGATGACACTGCCTTCGCTGACCATGTCACCCAGCGCAACAGTTATCGCTTCGACGGTACCCGCCGCACCCGCCGGTACGTCCATGGAAGCCTTGTCAGACTCGATCACAATCAGCGTGTCGTTTTCCTCGACTACATCGCCGATGGCAACACAGATTTCTATGACTTCAACTTCTTCAATGTCCCCGAGGTCCGGGATTTTGACTTCCATCTCTTATTGCTCTTTTAGCCTCTTGTTACTAACTCAGGCGTGGATTCGCCTTGTCCGCATCCAAGCCAAGTTTTGCCTGGGCATCAGCAACGTCCTTGTTGGATATCACCTGCGCCTCGGCGAGCTTCGACAAAGCTGCCAGTACGACAAACTTATGGTCCACCTCAAAGAAGTGGCGCAAGTTGTCGCGCGTATCCGATCGCCCATAACCGTCTGTACCCAGTACGTGATAGGGGGCCTTGATTGCCGCCCGCACCTGCTCCGGAATTGCTTTCATATAATCCGTGGTTGCGACAACGGGTGCGTCACCTTCCAAACAGGTTTCTACGTAGCTGCGCTTGGGTTCTTCCGCCGGGTGGAGCAGGTTATAGCGATCAACATCCTGCATCTCGCGCGCAAGCTCAGTGAAACTGGTAACACTCCACACTTCGACACTGACGCCATAGTCGTCGTGCAACATCTCAGCAGCGCTCTCCACCTCGCGCAGGATTGTGCCGCTGCCCAGCAGGCGGACCGTCTTGTTGCTCTTTTTGCCAAGCGTTTTGAGCTTGTACATGCCTTTGATGATGCCCTCTTCAGCACCCTCCGGCATGGGCGGGTGTTCATAGTTTTCGTTCATCACGGTGACGTAGTAGTAAACAGGGTCCTGCTCTACATACATACGACGCAGGCCTTCCTGAATGATGACCGCCAGCTCGTAGGCATAACACGGATCGTACGAAATGCAGTTCGGCACGGTTGCTGCGAGCAGGTGACTGTGACCGTCCTGATGTTGCAGGCCTTCGCCGTTGAGCGTTGTTCTACCTGCTGTACCACCGAGGAGAAAACCTCGGGCTTGCAGATCGCCAGCAGCCCAAGCCAGATCGCCCACACGCTGGAAGCCGAACATCGAATAGTAGATGTAGAACGGAATCAGAGTGTACTCGTGGCTGGATGCTGATGTTGCAGCGGAGGTCCAGGCCGCCATCGCGCCCGCCTCGTTGATGCCCTGCTCCATCACCTGGCCATCTTTCGACTCCCGATAGGAGGAGATTTCGTTCGAGTCTTCCGGCACGTAGAGCTGCCCGACGGATGAGTAAATACCCAACTGTTTGAACATCCCTTCCATACCGAAGGTGCGTGCTTCGTCCGGCACAATCGGAACAACACGTTTGCCAATTTGTTTGTCGCGCACGAGCGTTGCGAGGATACGAACAAACGCCATTGTTGTGCTGATGGAGCGTTCGCCCGTGCCTTTCAGCTGAGCTTCAAAGGCTGCAAGTTCTGGTATCTCAAGCTGCGTCGAATCTACCCGTCGCTGGGGGATGGGACCGCCCAGCTCCGCGCGCCGTTCGCGCATGTAGATCATCTCGGGCGAATCATCGCCCGGGCGGTAGTACGGTACCGACTCCAGTTCCTTATCCGTTAACGGAACATCGAAGCGGTCACGAAAGTATTTCAACTCATCCAGATTAAGTTTCTTCACCTGGTGGGTATCGTTCTCCGCCTCCCCGGCATCACCCATACCGTAACCCTTCACCGTTTTGGCCAGAATGACCGTCGGCTCGCCTTTGTGGTGCACCGCAGAGTGGTAGGCCGCATAAACTTTAAATGGATCATGACCACCGCGATTCAAGCGATAGATGTCCTCATCGCTCAAATGCTCCACCATCTTCAACAGGCGCTCGTCTTGTCCGAAGAAGTTCTGGCGAACATAGTCGCCACCCTTGGCTTTAAAATTCTGGTACTCGCCGTCGACGGTTTCATCCATGCGCTGTTGCAACAGCCCATCTTCATCACGTGCGAAAAGCGGATCCCACAAACGGCCCCAGACAACCTTGATGACGTTCCATCCCGCACCGCGGAAGTAACCTTCCAACTCCTGAATGATCTTGCCATTACCTCTGACAGGCCCATCCAACCGCTGGAGGTTGCAGTTGACTACAAAAATGAGATTGTCGAGCTTCTCGCGACCAGCGAGGGAAAGCGCACCCAGGCTTTCCGGCTCATCCATTTCGCCATCACCGAGAAACGCCCAGACTTTACGGTCGCCCATCTCGACGAGCCCCCGCGCATCCAGGTACTTCATCACGTGCGCCTGATAGATCGCCTGCAGCGGACCCAGACCCATGGAAACGGTGGGAAATTGCCAGTAATCGGGCATCAACCAGGGGTGGGGATACGAGCTCAAGCCCTCACCATCCACCTCGCGCCGAAAGTTGTCCAATTGCGCTTCTGACAACCTGCCCTCGAGGAAGGAGCGTGCATACACTCCGGGTGAGGCATGGCCCTGGAAATAGATGAGGTCCCCTGCCGAATCTCCGTCCGGTCCACGAAAAAAGTAGTTAAACCCAACGTCGTACAGCGTTGCCGAGGAGGCAAAACTGGATATGTGCCCGCCGAGATCACCGGGACGCTGGTTTGCGCGCACAACCATAGCCAGCGCGTTCCACCGGATGAGGCTGCGAATGCGGCGTTCCATGAACAGCTCACCCGGCATAAAGGCCTCTTTGGCCGACGGAATTGTGTTGCGGTAAGCCGTGGTGATCGTGAAGGGCAGGCGCGACCCGGTTTTGGTCATGCGCGCCGCCAGTCGTTCAAGCAGGAAATTAGCTCGCTCTACGCCCTCGTGTTCCAGGATATATTCAAGAGACGCGAGCCACTCGCGGGTCTCGTCTACGTTGGTATCTTCTGCCTTGGTGACTTCAGCCATATTTTTCCGTCAATTTTCTTAACCTGTCCCGGGTTGTTGGCTATAAAACTACTTGGCCTACACCTGCATGAAATCTAAGTATAGACAGCCCGTTCATACAGGGCGCTGTAAAGAGCCGGCCAATCAAAATGTGGTCCGGGATCGAATTTTCGATCTGGCGCAATATCCTGGTGGCCGACAACCCGCTCAACGCTAAGACCCGGATACGCCCGAAAGAGTTCAACCAGAACTTCGACCAGGCACTTGTACTGTGCATCTGTGTAATGGGTATTCACGCTGCCTTCCAGTTCGATGCCAACCGAATACGCATTACACCCGACGCGCCCGCACCAGGAAGATAATCCCGCGTGCCAGGCCTGTTGGTCGAAAGCAACAAACTGTACGACCCGCCCTTCTCTCGTAATGAGGAGGTGCGGTGCTACCTCTACACCTTCAAGATCAGCAAAGCTCTCATGCTCAGCCACATCCAAGGTACCAAGGAAGAGGCGCTCTGGTGCGCCCGTGCCGAACTGATCTTCAGGTAGCGATATACAGTGGATGACAACCAACTCAATCTGGGCCCAGTCAGGCCGCGGAGCACAATGTGGGCTGGATCGCCAGTCAGCCTGGGTCAGTTTGTGATCCGTGGAAACCGACATGATTCTTTCTTAAGTCCACTTAAGTACTTCAGCCCGCTTAAGTACAATTATCCCGCTTTGCAGAACCCCCGTCCACGATTACACGATGACAATGAGAACACCCGCTGACATTTCAACACAAGCAGCTACAGATGCAGAACGAGCGCTCGCCGAAGACATCGGCGATGGCGACGTGTCGGCAGCGTTGATCGCTCCTACCACACCAGCACAGGCACAAGTGATCACACGGACTGCGGGCACGTTTTGCGGTCGTCCGTGGGTTGACGCAACGGTGCAACAGGTGGAGCCGACAATCGAGGTCGAGTGGCTCGTAGAAGATGGCGATCAGGTCGAAGCCAACCAGGTGCTCTTCCGCCTGAAGGGACCTGCGCGCAGCCTCCTGACAGCCGAACGCACGATCCTCAACTTTGTCCAACTGCTTTCCGGCACCGCCACCCGCGCATCGCACTATGTCGACCTGATAAAAGGCACGAATGCCACGCTGCTGGACACGCGCAAGACCGTACCAGGGCTCCGCGTTGCACAAAAATATGCGGTCACCTGCGGCGGTGGGCAGAACCATCGCATGGGTTTGTACGATGCCTATCTCCTGAAGGAAAACCACATCGCCGCAGCCGGTTCGATTACGGCCGCGGTCAAAGGTTCGCACAACCAAAGGGGGGATCTGTCGGTGGAGGTGGAAGTGGAAACGCTGGCTGAACTTGAGGAAGCAATTGCGGCGGGGGCTGATATCGCCATGATTGATAATTTCAGCCTGGAAGACACCAAAACCGCCGTTGCCATGGCAGCGGGCAAAATCAAGCTCGAGGCTTCCGGTGGGATAGATGAGGTGTCTATCACAGAAATTGCGGCGACCGGCGTGGATTATATTTCAATTGGCGATCTCACCAAGACGGTGATTCCAATGGATCTGTCGATGCGCTTCGTCGAGTAGGCAGAACACAAAACGAACCACAAACGTTACGACTAACGGAAGAGGCGTGAATAGATTTCAAGCCGCCGGAATTCATCTCGGCATCAGCTTTCTCATTTTTATTGTGCTTGCCTATCTCGTGGTGTTCGAGTGGTACCCGGGATTTTTCTTCGACACCGACGGCGGTTGGCGTGGCATGCGCATCATCATCGGCGTGGACTTGATTCTAGGCCCTATGCTGACCTTGGTGGTCTACAAGGCTGGCAAGCCCGGACTCAAGTTTGATCTTGGCTTCATTGCGCTGCTGCAGACCGTCTGCCTGATCGCTGGCACCTACGTCGTCTGGGCTGAGCGTCCCCTCGCAATCGTTTATGTCGATAGTCGGTTTGAAGTGATGACGGCGGACGACTACACCGTACACCAGCTGGATGTACCTCAGTTTTCCCTCTATCCGGGTGATGATCCGAAGTGGTTGGCGGTTGACGTTCCGAGCGATCCCGACGCGCAGTCGGAGCTGCGCAAAGAATTGTTTGGCAGCGGCGCTTCCCTTTCACGAGCAGCAGAATTCTATAAACCCTTCAACGGAAAAGATCCTGTATTTCAAGCAGAGGCCCGCGACGTGACCGTCATCTTGAACCGTGAAGACGGTCCTCCAGCCGTCGATGCCTGGCTGACGGAACACGGCGGCACACTCAACGACTATCTGTTCTACACGTTCTCAACACGATACGTGTATCGCTATATCGGCTTTGATCGGGCGACCGGGGAATTCAAAGGCTTCCTGGATCTCCAGCCTCGTTAAAAGCTCCGTTAAACACCCAGCCACTTGAGCAGCCAGGAAGCTTCACGCTCAGTACCCCGCGTGGCTGTCATATGCTGGCGACAACGGTCCAGGGCAATGTCCAGAGCAGGCACACGCCAGGTTTTGTTCCCGGCACTGACTGTACGTCCCAGCTGATCCAGCATGCTTACATCCCGGCGTGCGATGAGCTCGCACCAGTTGGTCAGCGTCGCCGCAACCTGAACCGCTTCATCCTCACGTCCTTGGCTTAAATAGAAATTCAGAAGCGTTAGACCCGCATCCACAGAAACAGGATCCAGCTGGTGGGCCCGCGCCAGGGAGGTTTCAACCTCGTACTGGCGTTCCGGCAGATGGGCCAGCAGAAATTTCGCCCTGGACAGATGCGCGACCGGGTTCCATGGATCGGTCGCCACCGCCTCATCAAACCTCGCCGCTACCGACGCAATCGCAGCTGGATTCTGCGCATCAACGCCGTGTGCTTCGGCCCGCGCAAGCGCGAGAATTGGCACACCGCGATCGCTGTTTATGGCTCGTGCAAACTCGGCGTAACGTACCTGACTGTCCAGGTCCGCTGCATAGCGTTGGGCCAACGGCATACCCTTCTGACCGGAAAAAACCGCGTAGGTCATCGAATCCACCGCCAGGTATCCCCCAGCCACGACCATCAGTAACCAAAGACCCAAGACACCTGCTTTGGCATATTGAGGGGTTGAGACAATCTTCGCATCGGCCTGCTTCGCGCGTGTACACGCGAGGGTGATGCCGAAAAACAGCGCCAGAGGGAAGATATAGAAAGTGAAGTTAACAAACGCGTGCACGAGCAGCACCCCTGCCGCGATCAGATGTCCCATCTGCGGCGCCCAGAACTCGCGTTTGAGGGCCAGTGTCAGGAAGTTCCGCGCCAACCAGAGCATGAGCACAAACAACGGCAACGTCAGAATCACGCCACCCTCCAGGAAAAGCTGCGCATAATCGTTGTGCACAAAAATGCCCTGAGAGCTTTGATCCGCCAGCGGTCGCACCGACGGATACAACAACGAAAACGTGTAGAGACCGGTACCGAACAGCCCGCCGTCGCTCACGATGAGTTGCGAGGCGGTGTCCAGCATCACCCAACGATGTGATTCAGCTTCCGTGGCGACGTTCAGCGCAACAGAGGTTGCCTCATTGCCACCTGCTTGGGCCCAGGGCATGTCTACAGCCAGCCATGCCACCCCACAGGCAAGCGTGACCGCACCTAACAATAGATAACTCGAACGGCGCTTAAGCCGCGGCACGGTTATCCAGAACCAGAACAAGGCGCCTACGACGACGAGTGCTGCGAAACGCGAGGCAGTCGCCAGCAGCGCCACCACAAAGGCAAAGGTCAGCCCTGCTACAAACACATAGGTCCAGGTGTCCACTGCGCTCTTTTGCAGCTGACCATGCAGCCACGGGAGCCACGCGAGATACATCACCGCCACCAGTGTGTTCGGGTCTGCAAACGGCAGCGAGGCACGGCTGCCCGCAACAAGCCACATCGTCGAGGAATACAAAGCGATAAGCGTCGCGATCCTGAATAAACACAGGAACAAGCGTTCCCGATTAACCCACTGCGAAAGAATAAAGGCCAAAGGCAAACCGGCCAGAGCAACCGATGCCGCAAAGCTGGAATCAGGACTGACGGAGAAGACCAGGTGGTGGACAAAAATCAGCCCGATGACACCCAACCCGGCGAGCACGGGCTTTGTGATCAGTTGGTCAACATCCTGGGTGAACGCCACCCAGCCGAAGGCCGCAATCAATGCCACCCAACTGTACAGCAGGAAGCTTAGATTGATCCCCGGGCCGTAGTAGTGGCAGCCGATGATGAATGCGATAACAAAAAGCGCAACGGGAGCGATTGCTTGAGACCGGGCGGTGATGGAAGGTCCTTGATGGAGAGAAAGAGGCAATCTACAACATCGGGAAGAGAATGAAAGAGGATTTGTGTGGGTTAGACTTCTCGTCTGCCGAGGAAGGGGAACCGCGAAGTCAGGACGGATGCAGCTTCGAGCAGGACTGGATACGCAGGAGCGTTGTGTAACCACTTTTCGTCTGCCGACGAAAAGTGGTGCCGGAACGCGGAATCGAACCGCGGACCTACTGATTACGAATCAGTCGCTCTACCAACTGAGCTATCCCGGCACAGCTTGATGGACATCAAGGGGCGCAAAGAATACTGCCAATCATAAGAAACTCAAGCGCTTTACGCGCTTGAGTGAGACAAGAAAAACCGCACAACCCTTAAGCGAGAGAAACCAAATCTTAAGGACAGGCTTCCTTCGCAGGGAAACGTATGCAGACGCTGAAGCCCTCCGGGTGCACAGCCGTCACGTCATAGAAGGTGCCATCGCTGTTAGCGATAGAATAAGTGATGCCATCATCCGAACGCGGATCCCAGCCAATAGCAGCGTCGATTGCCGCAATATTTGCAAGGTTGTTCGCGTACGCGCCGGTCCGCAGGAAAAAATCTTCCTGGAACATCTCTATGGTCATGATATTACTGCGCGCTACACCTTCCTGTGATGTGGCCACATAGCTCTGGTAAGCAGGCAGTGCGAATGTCGCGAGAATCCCGAGGATCATCAGCGCGATCATCAGTTCTAACAGGGTAAAACCGCGTTGTCTTTTATGTGTGTGCCGATTCTGTTTCATCAACAACCTCCGACTGGGAAGTGGATATGTTAATCAGTGCGAGACTTTAATATTAAGTGGGCGCTCACATTTTGTCCCAAATTTTACGTTCGAAAACGCAAAGCCCCGGCCAGGGCCGGGGCTTTTAACTTCTTGAGGATTCACCTCAAAAGCGAATCACCTCTACCATGCAACGGTATCAGAGATTTGCGCAGAGAAGTCACCATATGCTGGGCGCGTTACAACAACCGTGAAAGGTGTTGCAGCAGCGTGTGCAGCAATAGAGTTGTTGATGGTCAGTGCTACTGTACCGTCATCATCATCAATGGTGTCAGAGAACGCAGCCGCACCTTCCGGTGAACCCTGCGCTACTTTATCGGTGCCGATTTCACTTTCGAAGATACCTTCCCAGCCAGCAGCATCCCAAGCGTCGAGACGAGCACTTGCGTCAGCGCGGGTTTCAGAACGCATCTGAATCGCGGTGCGCGTACGCTGCATTTCGTTGCTTACGAGGTCAACAGCAGCTTCGAAGTGAGTGTTCACTTTAGCTGTGTTAGCGGTTTGGATGTACGCCTGGTAGGCGGGTAGTGCTACGGCGGCCAAGATGCCGATGATAGCTACTACAATCATCAATTCGATAAGGGTGAAACCCTTTTGCATTGCATTTTTCATTTCGAATGAATACTCCGTTACTAATTAGATAACTTGGCAGCTGCGAACACTATCCGTTGCCGCATCTGTTGCGTATAAACTAGCAATTCCTGTGCCAGAAGTGTGACTACTGGGTCACAAGCAAGGGTGAGGCCAATCTTTACCCTTTAAAATCAGATACTTATAAAACCTAACGATTTTTACCAGCGATTACTGTGGGAGGTGACCTATTTTGCCGTACGCCTTTGTTGTGTCGTTAGCGCGTCACATGCTGACCTTCTGGGTCACCCACACCGGCTATTTCTGCCGCTTAGATAATTGTAGCCCAGGATTTCGGGCGCCTTATGGGAATCGTCCTACAAAATAACCATCCTCAGGCCGTGTTGTAAAAATGTGATCACGATATCGACAGGTCTGCGACACAGGCATACACTTCCCGACCCTACCACCGGTATTGTAGCCGGAGGCATAACTAGGCATTGCCGATTTACATTAATCATCGGCTGAAAAGGACTCTCACGCTGCATGGCAACTGAACCGATACCGCTAAGTGGACTCGCGCGACGACTCGTAGATGATGGCGTCGTCGATCCTGACGTTGCCATCGACGCAACAGAAGAGGCGCGCAAATCGGCCACGCCGCTGGTTTCCTATCTCGTCCAGAACGATCTCGCAGATGCCAATGTCATCGCATCCAGCGCTGCTGAAGAGTTTGGTGTTCCCTTGATGGACCTGGCCTCGTTTGACCTGGATTCCATTCCCAAGGACCTGGTGAAAGAACAGCTGATTCGGCAGCACAACGCTCTCCCTCTGGTGCGCAGGGGAGTGCGGCTCTTCGTCGCGGTCTCGGACCCGACCAACCTGCAGGCACTGGACGAAATCAAGTTTCAGACCGGCGTAAACACCGAACCGGTACTGGTTGAAGAAGACAAACTTTCAACCCTCATTGAACAGTTTCTGAACGCCCAGGAAGACGATGGTCTGGGCGATCTCGATGGCGACGATCTCGAAGATCTGGACATGGAGGCGTATGAAGAAGCGGAAATGGGCGACGACGACGACGCCGGTTCCGCCACCGACGACACGCCAATTGTCCGTTTTGTTAACAAAATGCTGTTGGACGCCATCAAGACTGGCGCCTCGGATATTCACTTCGAGCCCTACGAGAAGTCTTATCGTGTGCGCTTTCGTACTGACGGTGTCCTGCACGTGGTGAGTACACCGCCGCCGAACCTGGGCACACGTCTGGCCGCGCGTCTTAAGGTGATGTCGGAAATGGACATTTCCGAACGCCGTATTCCTCAGGACGGCCGCATTAAGATGAAGCTCTCCAAAACACGCGCCATCGACTTTCGTGTGAACACCCTGCCCACACTGTGGGGAGAAAAGGTGGTGCTGCGTATTCTCGACCCGTCCAGTGCGAAGATGGGTATCGAGGCGCTGGGTTTCGAAGAAGACCAGCAATCGCTCTTCCTCGATTGCCTGCATCGACCTCAGGGCATGATTCTGGTTACCGGTCCTACCGGTTCGGGTAAAACGGTCACCCTGTATACGGGTCTGAACATCCTGAACACCCAGGAATCTAACATTGCCACCGCTGAGGACCCCGTGGAGATCAACCTCGAGGGGATCAACCAGGTGAACGTAAACCACAAGGTTGGCCTCGACTTCGCTTCAGCACTGCGCTCATTCCTGCGTCAGGACCCGGACATTGTGATGGTCGGTGAGATTCGTGACCTGGAAACGGCTGAGATCGCCATCAAGGCGTCACAGACCGGCCACATGGTCCTCTCCACCCTGCACACCAACTCGGCACCGGAAACACTCACTCGTCTCCGCAACATGGGTGTGCCGTCATTTAACTTGGCAACTTCTGTCAACCTGATCATCGCCCAGCGCCTGGCACGCCGTTTGTGCAACGAGTGTAAGCAGGAGTTGGATGTGCCCAAAGAGGCATTAATGGAAGAAGGCTTTACAGAAGAGGACATCAAAACCGGATTTTCACTCTATCAGGCCAATCCCGACGGCTGCGGCAAGTGTAATGCCGGGTATAAAGGCCGAGTGGGAATATATGAAGTAGTTAAAATTACCAACGAGCTGTCTCGTATTATCATGGAAGACGGTAACAGTATTCAGTTGGCCGATCAGGCCCGCGAACACGGCTTCAATGACTTGCGTCGCTCGGGACTAGTAAAAGTGATGCAGGGCGTCACCAGTTTGGAGGAAGCGAATCGGGTTACCACCGGACACTAGTCCGGGACTGGGCCACTAGCCCGGGACTGGGCGATTAGAGAGAGCAAGACTAACCGGAACCGCACACGATTATGGCTGAAAGCGCAACATTCGTTTGGGAAGGCACTGACAAGCAGGGCCGCAAGAGCAAGGGTGAAATCAGTTCATCAACACCCGCTATTGCGAAGGCTGAGCTGCGACGTCAGGGTATTGTCGCAACCAAGGTCAAGAAAAAAGGCGCAGGTCTTTCTCTCGGCGGCGGCGGAAAGGTCAAACCCGCCGACATCGCTATTTTTACCCGCCAGATGGCAACTATGATGCGTGCCGGTGTCCCACTGGTACAGGCATTCGACATTGTCGCTGACGGTGTCGACAAGCAGAAACTGGCTGAACTGATCCGCGAAGTGCGCAACGACGTCGCAGGCGGTAACTCCTTTGCCTCAGCTATTCGCAAACATCCCGACGAGTTCGATGAACTCTTCTGTAACCTGGTCGACGCAGGTGAGCAATCCGGTGCATTGGAATCAATGCTCGATCGTATTGCCACCTACAAAGAAAAAACCGAATCGTTGAAGGCCAAAGTACGTAAAGCGATGACTTACCCTATCGCGGTGATCGTCGTTGCTGTTGTGGTCTCCGGCATCCTGCTGGTGAAGGTTGTCCCGCAGTTTGAGCAGGTCTTCCAAGGCTTTGGCGCAGAGCTGCCCGCTTTTACGCAGATGGTTATCAACTTCTCCGAATTTGCCCAGGCCTATTGGTGGATGATTCTTATCGGCATTGTCGCCACCGGGGTTGTCTTTTCGGAAATTCATAAACGCTCAGAAGGGTTCAGACGCGCTCTGGACAGACTGACGTTAAAACTGCCTGTGGCAGGTGACATCGTGGAGAAATCCGCGGTAGCTCGCTACGCACGTACCTTATCGACCACGTTCGCGGCCGGTGTGCCATTGGTTGATGCACTTAACTCTGTTGCCGGATCAACGGGTAACTCCGTCTATGTGGACGCGGTCTATCGCATCCGCGACGACGTCTCCACGGGTCAGCAACTCAACTTTTCCATGCGTTCAACAGGCGTCTTTCCGAATATGGTGAACCAGATGGTCGCCATCGGCGAGGAAGCCGGTGCGTTGGACGACATGCTGGACAAGTCCGCCAACTACTATGAAGAACAGGTGGACAACGCCGTCGACAACCTGACCAGCCTCATGGAGCCGATTATCATGTCGGTTCTGGGTGTTCTGGTGGGTGGCCTTATCATCGCTATGTACTTACCCATCTTCCAGTTGGGTGCGGTTGTCACCGGCTAATCACCGACAGTGAGCCTTGCGCTTCTGGGAGCCTACGGTTGGCAAGGCTTGGTTCTCACGATCTGGATCGCCCTGTCTGTCGGCAGCTTCCTTAACGTCGTCATTTACCGATTGCCCGTTATGCTGCAGCGTGAGTGGGAAACTCAGGCACGGGCGATTCTTGAGCTGGACGCGGTTGAAACGGCCGAGAAATTTAATCTGTCCGTACCGCGCTCGCGCTGTCCCCATTGTGGTCACCAGATTCGATTCTGGGAGAACATCCCCGTCATTTCGTGGCTTGCGTTGAGGGGTCGCTGCTCAAGCTGTGCCGCCACCATCTCCTGGCGGTATCCCGCCATCGAACTCTTAACCTGTCTCCTGACTCTGGCGGTGCTGGCCATGTTCGGCATGACCACCTACGGGTTTGCCGTCGTGCTGGCTACGTGGCTTCTCATCGCTGCAACCTTTATCGACTTCGATACCCAGCTTCTGCCGGATCAGCTTACCTATCCGCTGCTTTGGCTGGGCCTGCTGACCAATACATTCCTTGCAACACCTGTCTCACTCGTAGATGCCATCGTCGGTGCGGTAGCAGGTTACCTCTTCCTCTGGAGTATCTACTGGGTATTTAAACTCCTGACGGGTAAAGAGGGTATGGGGTACGGCGACTTCAAGATGTTAGCCGCCATCGGTGCCTGGGCCGGCTGGCAGACGCTCCCTGCCGTTATCCTTATCGCTGCCATAGCCGGGCTGGTTGTGGCACTCGCCAAAATGGCCCTTTCTAAAAAGGCACGCGAAGAAGCTGGTTCCCCCATGGCGTTCGGACCTTATCTCGCGATCGCCGGTTGGGTTGCGCTCCTGTTTCGTGATACGGTGCTGGCGATTTTTCTGCTGTACTAAACCTCCACCATGCACGACAAAGTGATCGGTCTTACCGGTGGCATTGGCTCCGGCAAGACGGCCGCAGCTGATCGATTCGAAGCGCTCGGCATCACGGTGGTCGATGCAGATCTCGCGAGCCGCGCCGTGGTCGAACCAGGCCAGCCTGCACTGACCAAAATAGCCGAGCACTTTGGCGACGACATCCTCCTCTCAGAAGGTGCATCCGCCGGTGCACTGGACCGAACAAAACTTCGCCACAAAGTGTTTGCCAATGAAAACGAACGAAAGTGGTTGCAGGGCCTGCTGCACCCGCTGATCAACCAATACCTTGCAGATCACTTGAGCGCGGCCACGTCACCATACGCAATGCTTGTCAATCCACTACTCCTGGAAACAAGGCAGGACACGTGGTGCGCTAGAGTCCTGGTCATAGACGTCCCTGAAGAAATGCAGATCGCAAGAACCATGGCAAGAGACGCCAACACACGTGAACAGGTTGAGAACATCCTGGCTGCGCAAATGTCGCGTGCCGACAGACTGGCGCGAGCGGATGATGTTATCGTCAACGATCAGGATCTTAACCATCTGCACCACGAAGTGGACAAACTGCACGAGAGATATCAAACGCTATGAGCTCACAACCGACGCGCATCGTCGCCTGCCCGACGTGCCAGACAGCCGCAAAATGGGCCGAGAGTAACCCGTATCGGCCCTTTTGCTCGGAACGATGCAAGCTCATCGACTTTGGTGAGTGGGCTGCTGAGGGTCATATCATTCCCGGCGAGGAAGGCACGGGACCAATGCAGGACGAGGAATACTGAAATGGCTGATCATCCCGGTGTTGCCGCAGTGCACGCTTTTATCGATGCGTTTAACGCACTTGATCATGAAGCGCTTGGGGCTTCTTTAAACTATCCGCACGTGCGCCTCGCACGCGGCAAGTTCGCTACGGTGGAGAGCAAAGAGGTTTTTGTTGAGAACAGTAAAAAGGTTGAGCCCCAACTGCTGGCCGAAGGTTGGCACCACACTGTGATCGCCAATCTTGAGGTATTGCACGCAACCGATAACAAGGCACACATCGCGCTCGTTATGGATCGCTGTCATGAGGATGGTACGGTCTACAACAGCTTCGAAACGCTTTGGATCGCGACCTTGGTCGACGGGCATTGGGGCATACAGTTCCGCTCCAGCTACCTGTAGCTAGTCACGCTGCGCCGCGTTCTTTCCAGGCGATGAGTTCCAGCGGTTCAATGTGTGCATCCAACTTTTCAGCAAGCGCTTCCGCCTCAGCTCGATGCATCTTCGATTTCTCCGGGTCGTGTTTCAGGTAGATCTCCTCAGCGTTGAGGTGCCACGACACCTGATCCAGATGCGGCGTGGCTTTGTTCAACCAGACAACGGCTGCATCAATATCACTCACCGCGAGCATTCGCGCGAGCCATAACATCGCCGTTGTGTGTCCACCTTCCGCTGCTGCTTCAAGGTATGGTAGTGCGGCTTCAGCCCCTTCCTGATGCATCAACGTGCGCGCCACAAAGTAGTTCGCTCTGGCATTCCCTAATCCAGCAGCCACGCTGAGCCAGCGCCAGCCTTTGTCGATATCTCGTTCCATGTTTATGCCGAAAAAGACGCGGTAACCCACTACGTATTGCGCCTTGGTATAGCCGCCTATCGCAGATTCGAGAAACCACTTATTGGAATCTCTTTCTGAATAGCCGTACCCGTAGAGCTCGGCCAGTTCCTGAGCATACGCATAGGCATACTGACGAGACGGAGAGCCGTTCTTGGCGTGGGTTCGCATCTTACGGAGCAGACGCCCGCTGCCATATTGTTCCCGCTTATCAAATACAGCGTAGAGATACCTGGCTTGAAACGCATATAGACCCGCCAAATCCTTAATCTGGATTTGCCGAATAGCTTTTAGCACCTCATTGACGTACTCCGGTCGAGAGTCTCTTACCAGGCGTACATCTCGAGGATAGCCGTCTTCCGAAATATCGAATTCCAAGTGCACAAGAGTTGCCTGTCGGCGACCAGAATAGAGCGCAGGCCATCCAAATTCAGGACTGTCACTGACGTTGACGACGTTAACGGGGCGACCCCCCATCTTCGGTAGCAACGCTTCCCCCAGTGTCTCTTTACCCGAATGGCTGATCAATTCGTCAGCCACACTTCTGGCGCGCTCCCGGTCTGCTTCGGAAAGCTTTCGCGTAAGTGACTTCACTCGTGCTCGGGCTTTTTCGTGTCCTTGGTCCACAGCCAACATAAACCAGGCGAGCGCATCGGCAGAATCGACATCTGGCACGCGTTTATCCTGAAGAAGTTTCGCATACTCAAAACTTGCGCCCGAATGTCCCAGCCTTGAAAGCTGACGAAATTCATCAGCTGCATCTGCGTAGTTTTTGTCTTTGAGTGCAGCCTTCGCAGAACGAATATCGGCCCACGCCAAAAGTGATCCCATACAGACCGAAAGTATCAACAGGCATTGTGCGGCTCGTGTAAATTTCATCCTTGATTCTCCCTTCCGTATCACGGCTTCAATAGTAACCACACAAGCTGCACAATAGCAGGTGAGATGGGAGAGCAAACAACAGACCACGCCAGTCCTGTGGGTCGTATTTTCTACGGCTACTACCTCTCTGCGTTCACCTTCGCACTTGGCTTTATCGGCGGCGCAATCTATCTCTATTCGCGTGGCGTCTTCGTTCGCGATCAAATCATTGATTTCGACGCCTCAAGGACCGAGATCTCCCTGGTGTTCACCACCGTCGCGGTTGTCAGCGCCTGGTTTGCGCCTGTCCTTGGCTTTCTCCTGGACCGCTACCCCATTCGCAGGGTTATGACTGTGGGCGCGATTTTGGTGGCAATGGGTTTTGCGCTGCTCTCTCAAGTGCAGAACCTGTGGCAATTCGCCGCCGTGGCGTCGGTGTTACTCGGTTTCGGCATGGGCATGATCGGTACCACCGCAAACACCAAACTCATGGTGAATTGGTTTAATCGCCGCCGCGGTCTGGCGCTGGGCATTGCCATCATGGGCTATTCGGCTGCAGGTACCGTTGTCCCACCTATCGCTCTCGCTATGCTGAACGCATACGGTTGGCGCACTTCTTATCTTATTTTTGCCGGAATCGTGGCTTTGCTGGTATTGCCCGCAATCCTCTTGCTCGTCAAACAGAAGCCTGCCGACCTTGGTTTGGGAACGGATGGGGACAGCCTTGAAGAAACCCCTGCCCCACCCGAAACTCCGCAACTCGAAGGGTCACGTTGGCAACGGTTTGTTGAGCAAATAAAAGTCTACGTCGGCTTCGCCCGATCGGTTCCATTCTGGGGGGTGGTCTTCACCTTCGGTCTGATGGCTGGCACCTTCGGTGGCTTCAACGTACACCTCTTTTTGTACTACACAGAGCTCGGCATAGACGACTATCTGGCGACCGTTATCCTCTCCTTTACCTCCGCCGTCGCCATCGGCAGCAAGCCGATGTTTGGCTGGCTCATCGATCGAGTTAATCCGCGGGTAGCCACCATGATGTCCTGCTGCTGTTGTCTGGGCGCAATGGTGTGTTTCTACCTCTTCTCGCACGTCGCGCTGCTGTTCCTTGCAGGGGCCCTTTTTGGACTGGGCTTCGGCGGGATGGTGCCAGTCCGCGCAGCCATCATCTCAAGGCTTTTCGGCACAGATCAGTACGCACGCGCATATGGCTCGCTACGGCTGTGCATGTTCCCAATGACCATTTCCTGGTTACCACTGATCGGCTACATCTACGATTCACAAGGCAGCTACGAACCGGCATTTCTGCTCTTTGCCATCCTGTTCAGTCTTGCCGCCATCATCGCCTACAACCTGATCCCGACCCGTATTGAAGATCCTAACTCCGGGAGCACCTGACAATTCATGCGTATTCTCTATCTTGATATCGACACGCTTCGACCAGATCACCTCGGGTGTTACGGATACCATCGCCACACCAGCCCTAACATCGACGCACTGGCCAGCGGGGCGGCGATATTCGAAAACGTCTACGCAAGCGATGTGCCATGCCTGCCCAGCCGTACCGCCCTCTTGACCGGCCGCTTCGGGATTCACAATGGGGTGGTTAACCACGGCGGTACGGATGCAGATCCGGTGATCGATGGGGCTGATCGTCAATTCTGGTCCAGCCTCCAGGTCACAAGCTTCCCTACACGATTGAAACGCGCCGGGTTGACCACGGTCAGCATCAGCTCATTCGCTCAGCGCCACTCCGCTTTCCATTGGTACGCGGGGTTTGACGAGGCGTACAACGTGGGCAAATACGGCTTGGAGACTGCGGACGAAGTGCACGCGATCGCTTCAGACTGGTTGCAACGTCGCGGCAAACTCGACAACTGGTTTCTGCATGTCCATATGTGGGACCCGCATACGCCGTACAGAGCGCCCACCGCATACGGCAATCCATACCAGGACGAACTATTGCCCGCATGGTTTACCGAAGAACAACGCAACGCCCATTGGTCGGGCTGCGGCCCGCATTCGGCCCAGGAGTGCAACGGGTTTGCACCCAAACCAGATATGCTGCAAGCCTTTCCCCGCCAGCCTCAGGAAATACCGGACATGGATGCCGCCCGGGCGATGTTCGATGGCTACGATCTGGGGGTGTGGATGGCAGACGAATACGTTGGCCGACTTTTAAATCAGTTGGCGGATCAGGGCCTGGATGATGTTGTAGTCATATTGAGTTCTGATCACGGCGAAGCGCTCGGTGAACTTAACGTCTATGGTGATCATCAATGCGCGGACTATACGACAACCCGCATTCCAATGATCGTTCACTGGCCGGACAAGTTTCCCAACAAGCGATTCAAAGCGCTTCACTACCACCTTGACGTCTTCGCGACGGTGCTGGATGTGTTAGGCGAGAAAGTCCCATCGAAGTGGGACGGCGCATCCTTCGCCGCCACTTTGAGCGGCGAGCCTGCCGACGTCGGGCGCGAGTATCTGGTCGTTTCCCAAGGCGCCTGGGCCTGCCAGCGCGGCGTGAGGTTCGGTGACTGGCACTACCTCCATACCCGCCACGATGCTTACCATCTATATCCTGACGAGATGTTGTTCAATGTCGTCAACGATCCGCATCAGACAGACAACAGAATAGAGGTCGAGGCAGTCGCGGCAGAGTCTGCGCGTCAGAATCTGCAAGCCTGGCTTGAGGAAAACCTGGCAACCGCAGCTCGCGGCCGAGATCCCTTCGACAACGTACTCGCCGAAGGCGGGCCATTTCATGTAAGGGGCCAACTGAGCGACTACGCCGAGCGGCTGCGCAATACAGACCGCGCCCACTTAGCGGAGCAGCTCATCGCTAAGTGGGGCGGATAAACCGGGTAATCCTACCGAGCTTCGAGTACCACAACCTGGGACATGACGCTCTGGTCACCATCCAGGTCTGTCGCAGTCATAGCCACCCGGTACGCGCCGACCTCGGCGCGAACCGTATGGTCAGTGGCCGAACCCTGCAGCGCAATCGGATCTTCAAACCAGGATACGGTCTCCGGGCCATAGTGCAGCGCGTAGCTGGCAATACCGGTGACTGAGGATCCATCGGTGTTTTCCGTCGGCGCCAGCCAGTTGACCACCAGTTCGCCCATCGCCGTGACTCCGACCATCGCAGTGGCAACGCCCATTGCATTGCCGCAACGTAACGTAAAGCTGGCGCTTGCATTTATCGGCCCCACTCTTTGAGTACCGGCGTTGGCTATATCGCCGGACCAGTCTCCAGTCGCGAGACAACTGTCGGCATCCGTTGAACTCCAGGTGAGATCGACAAAACCACCCACATCCACGGAGATCGCACTGGCCGACAGCGAGGCAGTCGGGTGCGGAACGGGTTCCGGATCGGGGTCGGGGGTCGGTTCCGGATCAGGTGTTGGTTCCGGATCGGGTGTCGGCTCGGGATCAGGATCGGGGATTGGCTCTGGTGTGGGTTCCGGATCAGGAGTCGGTTCTGGATCTGGAATCGGTTCGGGTTCTGGAATTGGTTCAGGAAGCGGCTCCGGTTCCGGAATGGGCTCCGGCTCCGGGAGCGGAGCATTGACGGCCACACGCACCACCTGCCTCACCCGAGTTTTGCCTTGCCGGCAAACCAATTTAAATTTTGCATCCACCTCTAATGGTGGCGAATCATAGACGCCGTCTAAGGGCTGGCGACCCGACCAGTCGCCACGTGCTCTACAACGCCTTGCTCCGCTGGACGCCCAGCTGAGCTTAACTGTTTCTCCTTGGTTGACTGTTGTCCTGTCAGCTTCAAACGCGAGGAATATGGATTGAGTTTCAGAGGACAGCGTCGTGCCACCTCCACCGCTATTCGCTTGTGCGGGGCTCTGAATCAACGTTAGAGACAGCCCCAGCACAAGCACGCGCAGAACGGCATGCCACATAGGTCAGTCTCATTTTCTCTCTCTCGATCCAGAACATACCCCGCGGACCGGCGAAGTTGCGTGATCGGCCACACATAAATAGCAGGTCTTGATGCAGGAGGCGGGAAAAGACGCACGACGCTCATCAACGTAGAATATACCCACAAAAATTTAACTGACACATAGGACACCCATGCCCGGACTACTTGCCGACGTCGATCCAGACGGCTTGCTGGAATATTCCGTCGTTTTCACCGACCGATCTCTGAACCATATGTCCGCACGGTTTCAGACCGTCATGAACGACATTTCTGCCACCCTCAAAGATGTCTACAACGCCCATGCCGTGGTGGTTGTACCCGGCGGTGGCACCTACGGCATGGAGGCCGTGGCGCGGCAACTGGCCACCAACGAGAAGTGCCTGGTGATCCGCAACGGGTTTTTCAGCTTCAGGTGGACACAGATTTTCGAGATGGGCGACATTCCATCGGACCACGTTGTCATGAAAGCAGCTCGGGTAGAGGATGATCCTCGCGCACCCTTTGCACCGGCAGACATTGATGACGTGTGCGCTCAGATCGCTGAATATCAGCCCGCCGTGGTGTTTGCACCCCATGTTGAGACCGCGTCCGGAATTATTCTCCCGGACGAATACATCAAGGCCGTCGCGGACGCGACCCACGCAGCAGGCGGACTCTTTGTCCTGGACTGCATTGCCTCAGGCGCCATGTGGGTGGATATGCAGGCCACAGGCGTTGACGTTTTGATCAGTGCACCGCAAAAAGGTTGGAGCGCTTCTCCCTCCAGCGCGTTGGTGATGTTGAGCGAACAGGCACTGGCGAAAGTCGAAGCCACCACCAGTTCATCGTTCGCTGCAGATCTCAAAAAGTGGTTGACCATCATGCAGGCCTACGAAGGTGGCGGTCACGCTTACCACGCTACCATGCCGACCGATGCATTGACCCGATTCAGAGACACCATGCTGGAGAGCGGTCAGATCGGTTTCGATGAGCTCAAGGCAAGACAAGTCAGGCTTGGCAATGCTGTGCGCAGCACACTCGCCGAGGCTGGGTTCACCAGCGTGGCCGCACCCGGCTTTGAAGCGCCGGGGGTTGTTGTCTGTTACACCGAAGAGGCCGCAATTCAAACAGGTGCCGCCTTTCTGCAGGAAGGCTTGCAGATCGCTGCAGGTGTGCCCCTGCAATGTGATGAAGGAGATGACTACAAGTCGTTCCGCATCGGGCTCTTTGGACTTGAGAAACTCAATAACGTCGAACGCACTGTCAGCGCCTTATCTGAAGCGCTAGGCAAGGTCGCACAATAGCATCTGCTGCTACCCCTCCGAGGAGGGGCAAGGGGAAGCGGAGGCTGGAGCGGTTGGGCCAGTTATAGACGACCGATCAGGCCAGCGCTCACGCGCGACAGACAATCTGCTAGAGTTGCACGTCTCAAAAAATCCGGGATTCGGGGAATATTCCAATGGCGAAAATGAATACAGAAGAGGCCTTTGTAAAGGTCCTGCAAATGCACGGCATCGAGCACGCGTTTGGCATTATCGGCTCCGCGTTCATGCCTATTTCAGATTTGTTTCCTCAAGCAGGCATCAAGTTCTGGGATGTCGCCCATGAAGGCAACGGCGGCATGATGTGTGATGGCTATACACGCGCCAGCGGTAAGATGGGTATGGCCATCGCGCAGAATGGCCCGGGCATAACCAACTTTGTTACCCCCATCAAAACCGCCTACTGGAATCACACACCGCTCCTGCTGGTTACGCCCCAGGCGGCTAACAAAACAATGCAGCAAGGCGGTTTCCAGGAAGTTGAGCAGATGGCGCTATTTAAAGACATGGTCTGCTACCAGGAAGAAGTGCGCGATCCATCGCGGATCGCGGAAGTTTTAAACCGTGTCATCTGTAAGGCAATTCGTGGCTCAGCGCCCGCACAGATCAATGTACCCAGGGACTACTGGACCCAGGTCATCGACATTGAACTGCCACAGATTGTGCAGTTCGAAAGACCTGCCGGTGGAAGTGCCGCCATCGCCGAAGCTGCACGCCTACTGTCGAACGCAAAGTTCCCGGTCATTCTGTCCGGCGCGGGTGTTGTCATCGGCGACGCCATCGAACAAACCAAGGCGCTCGCTGAACGTCTGGATGCACCGGTTTGCAGCGGCTATCAGCACAACGACAGCTTTCCAGGCAGCCATCCCCTCGCTTGCGGTCCGCTGGGTTACAACGGCTCAAAAGCCGCGATGGAACTGATCGCCGGAGCGGATGTGGTGCTGGCACTCGGTACGCGTCTGAACCCGTTTTCTACTCTGCCCGGCTACGGGATCGACTATTGGCCAAAGGATGCCGCGATCATTCAGGTAGATATCAATCCTGACCGCATCGGTCTCACCAAACCTGTAACCGTCGGTATTTGCGGTGACGCGGGTCTGGTCGCCGACCAGTTGCTCGAACAGCTGGCTGGCAACGCAGGTGACAATGGTCGCGAAGAGCGCAAACTGCTGATCCATACCACTAAATCCAACTGGCGCCAGGAGTTGGCAGGGCTCGATCACGAAGATGACGATCCAGGCACCACGTGGAATGCGGATGCCCGTGAGCGTGATCCGGACTTCATGTCGCCCCGCCAGGCGTGGCGCGCGATCCAGTCTTCTTTACCAGAAAACGCGATCATCTCTTCTGACATCGGCAACAACTGCGCCATCGGCAATGCTTATCCGACGTTTGAGGAAGGCCGAAAGTATCTCGCACCAGGGCTCTTCGGTCCTTGTGGCTACGGTCTGCCTTCGATTTTGGGCGCCAAGATCGGCTGCCCTGACGTGCCCGTGGTCGGCTTTTCCGGTGACGGTGCGTTCGGTATCTGCATGAATGAAATGACCGCCTGTGGTCGAGACGACTGGCCCGCCATCACCATGTGTATTTTCCGCAACTACCAGTGGGGCGCGGAAAAGCGCAATACCATTCTCTGGTACGAGGACAACTTCGTCGGCACCGAACTCAATCGCAACGTCAGCTACGCCGGTATTGCAGAGGCCTGCGGCGTGAAAGGGGTTGTGGTGCGCACCCAGGATGAGTTAGCTGAAGCAATTCAAGCAGGCTGTGCTGCGCAAGCCGAGGGAGTGACCACGTTCATCGAGGTTATTCTCAACCAGGAACTGGGCGAGCCGTTCCGACGCGATGCCATGAAGGCACCTGAGCCTGTCGCCGGTATTGACCTGGCTGACATGCTCGCCTCTGGATAGTTGAAGTGGGCTAGAAAAGAGAAATAGTGACCGCGGTGATGGCGACCACGTCATCAACGCTGGCACCTCTCGATAAATCAGCTACAGGTTTTGCAAAACCCTGCAGCACCGGACCCAGCGCTTCGTAACCAGCCAGTTCGCGAACCAGTTTGTAGGCGATGTTGCCTGCATCTAGGTCGGGGAACACGAGCACATTGGCGCGGCCAGCAACCGCACTGTTGGCCTTTACTTTCAGCGCTGCAATAGCGGGGTCCAGAGCGCTATCGGCCTGCAGTTCACCTTCAACCAGAAGCTCTGGGGCTCGAGCCCGCAACGTTGCAGTCGCCTCGACTACTTTTTGTGCATGGGCATGCTGGGCGCTGCCATGCGTAGAAAAAGACAGCATTGCGACACGGGGTTGCTCATCCAAAAGCTTCGCTGCACTGAGAGCGGACGCGTAAGCGATATCTGCCAGTTCATCCGCGGAGGGGTCAACAACCACCGCGCAATCCGCGAACATGAGATCGGGACGATCGGCCCGTTTCATCAGAAAAAAACTGGAAGGTGTGCTCACCCCTGCTTCGAGGCCGATACACAGCTGTGCTGCTTCAATAACCCGTTTGGTCGGATGCGCGATACCGGCAACCATCACGTCCGCGTCTCCTGATCTGACCATCATTGCAGCGTAGTACAACGGTTTGCTGACCGCTCTGCGCGCGAGCGCAAGGCTCCCCTTCCCTCTGGCTTCAAGATACGCCTGGGCATAGTCATCCAAGCGGTGGTTTTCAGGATTGACTATCGTCACACCCACCAGCGAAACACCCGCCTCCTTCGCTGCTGCTGCGATGGCGGCCGCATCGCCTAGAAGTGATACCTCACAAATCTGTTCCGCCACCAGGCGTTCAGCCGACTGGAGAATCCGAACATCCGCAGCTTCCGGCAGGATTACACGCATCGGCTAACGACGATCGAGGGGGATGTATTCGCGCGCATCACTGCCGTTGTACTTCAGGAGCGGGCGGATGAGGATCTGACTCTTCAGTTGTTCCAGCATCTGCAGTGTCCACCCAGGGACACGACCGGCAGCAAATATGGGCACAAAAATATCCTCCGGGATGCCATGCAGGTGATAGATAACACCTGAGTAAAAGTCGACGTTGACGTTTACGCCATGTCGGGAATAGGGCGCCATCGCTTCTACCAGCGCCTCCAGAATCTGATTCCAGTGCGGTTCGCCCTTCTCTTCAGACAGGCGCCTGACACCGTCGCGCAGGTGTCGAGCCCGCGGATCTTCGGCCCGGTAAACCCGGTGACCGAAGCCCATGATCGCCTCGCGATTTTTCCGCTTGGTTTTCACATAGTCTTTGGCGTTAGCAGGGTCACCGATCTCTCGCGCCATATGCATAACGTTCTCCGCCGCACCGCCGTGTGCGGGTCCGGACAATGCGCCAACCGCTGCTGTCATCGCCGCGTAATAGTTGGCATCTGTCCCCGCTACTACTCGAGCGGTGAACGAAGACGCATTCGACCCATGCTCCGCGTGAAGAATAAAATCCAGGTCCATCAACCGGGCCGCGTCTTCGCTGGGGACCTCGCCGTGCAACATGTAGAGAAAGTTTGCCGCGTGAGACAAGTTGTCATCCGGGGTGACCGGCTCGTTGCCACCTCTGATACGGTGGTGTGCCGCGATGATCATCGACACCTGCGAGGTCAGTTTTATACCTTTGTTAATGAGTGCTTCGGGCGACCTGTCAAAGGCACTTTCATCAAAAGCACCCAGTGCCGATACAGCGGTTCTCAGCACCTCCATCGGGTGTGCACCTTTTAACGAGCGTATGAGTTCAATCACTGCAGGGGGTAAATCGCGTGCCGCCTGCAACGCGCGCTGGAATTCTGCCAGCGCATCCGCAGTGGGTAACTCACCATGTAACAGGAGGTAGGCAGTTTCCTCAAACGTGGAATGCGTTGCCAGATCGTGGATGGAATAGCCGAAATAGCGAAGCTCTCCCGCTTGACCATCAATTTTGGTTGCAGGAGAGCGATCGAAATAGACGCCTTTTAAGCCTCTGTGTATGCGTTCTTCATCGCTCATAGTTTGATGAGCTCACTTTTCAGAATTTCGCACATTTCATCAATCTGAGCCTTTTCAGTGACAAGCGGGGGTGCAATGATCGCCGCATCACCGGTGGTTTTGACATGCAGACCCGCGTCGAAAAGACGTTTCTGGAGTTCATGCCCTTTTGCGCCAGGCGCATCGCCCGGTACCACATCTATACCCGCGATCAGCCCATAGCCGCGTATGTCTGTCACCCCAGCGACGTTCTGCAGTGCAAAGATCGAGTCAAGGAAATACTCAGAGAGCTCGTTTGCCCGCGCAAACAAATTCTCTTTTGCATAGATGTCGAGGGCCGCAATCGCCGCCGCGCACGCCACCGGGTGCGCCGACGCCGTGTAACCGTGGGCCAGCTCAACCACGTTTTCAGGATACGCATCCACTATGGTCTGGTAGATATCATCCCGCACCCCTACCGCACCCATGGGGACTGCACCATTCGTAAGCGCTTTGGCCATGGTCATGATATCCGGCACGACGCCGAACGCTTCACCAGCAAAGGCTGCTCCTGTGCGACCAAATCCGACCAACACCTCATCCAGGACAAGCAGGATGCCGTGTGCCGTACATATTTCGCGAATGCGCTCCAGATACCCAACCGGTGGTACCAGCACGCCGGTTGAACCCGCTATCGGCTCCACAAAACACGCCGCGATGTTGTTGCCGCCGTAGATGTTTACAAACCGCAGTAAATCGTCGGCCATTTCCTCACCGCGATGGAGCGGCTGACCGCGCGAAAACACCTGCGCTTCGTCCCAGGTTGCCCGCATGTGCACCACTCCGGGCAATCGTGAATTGAACCCTTGTCGGTTCTTTAAGAGACCTGAGAGCGATGAGCCACCCATGTTCACGCCGTGGTATGCGCGATCTCGAGAGACAAACATGTTGCGCTCAGCCTCGCCCCGACACGCGTGATACTGCAGCGCGATCTTGATGGCGCTGTCTACAGCCTCCGAGCCTGAGTTGCAGAAGAACACGTGATTGATCGGCTCAGGCAGCAGCGGCGTTAGCTTGTTCGCCAGTTCAAACGACCGCGGGTGACTGCGGTAGAACGATGGCACATAGTCGAGCTCGGTCAGCTGTTGGGTCACCGCATCCGTGATTTCCTGACGACCGTGACCGGCGGCTGATGTGAAGAGCCCGGATGAGCCATCCAGTAACCGCTCGCCGTGCTGATTCCAGAGATACACCCCCTCCGCACGGGTCAGCAGCCGCGGTTCTTCCTTAAAACTCTTATTATCCGTGAACGGTATCCAGTGACTCTCAAGTGCTTCACGCACGAGTGATACTTCATCCACAACCGTTGTTATCTTCTGATTCACGTCTCGCCCCAACTGCTCTAATTCAACGACAATTTTGCCCAATCAAAGCATAATCAACCAACGCTCAAGTCATAGGGCCAGGAATGGTCAAACGACCACGCCACAATATGTGGCAACAGCTGATTCAATTGGATAAGGCCGCAGAAACCGGACTGCAGGTGCAGTTGCGGACCATCTTATCTCGGTTGATTGTCGAGGCCCGTATTCCAGCGGACCTGCCCCTGCCATCCAGTCGTGATCTTGCCACGATGCTCAACGTATCCCGCTCAACGGTGACATTGGCCTATCAACACCTGGTAGATGAAGGATATCTCTTAAGCCACGAGCGCCAGGGTTATTTTGTCAATCCCGACATAGTCAGCGGCGACACAGTCAGTGGTAATGGCACGCAGACTCAAACTCTCGGCAACAGCCGCGCGGACTGGGACACAAGACTCAAGTTCAACGTCGCAGCGCAAGCCAATATCGTCAAACCAAACGACTGGTACACCTACCCTTACCCATTTATTTACGGCCAGGTAGACGCCCAACTGATGCCGCTCAACGAATGGCGGGAGGCATGGCGGTACGCGCAGGGTGCGGCTAATTTTCCGAAGGGCGGGTACGACCTCCTGGATCAGGATGACAGCGCACTGGTCGAGCAATTGCGATCGCGCGTGTTGCCCAAACGAGGCATCTGGTGCCAGCCTGAGAATGTGCTGATTACACTCGGCACACAAAACGCGCTGGCTTTGATCGCAAAACTGCTCATCAAGCCAGGTAGTGTGGTTGGCATCGAAGACCCGGGGTACCCAGACGCGCGAAACCTCTTTGCATTGGAAACGGAGCACATCAAACTGCTGCGCGTCGACGCCGATGGGCTGGTCATCGACGACCAGATTGATGGGTGTGACTACATCTACCTTACGCCAAGCTACCAATCACCCACCACGGTTACATTGTCAGCGGAACGCAGAACCAATCTGTTGGCAAAAGCACGCGAACACAACATCATCATCATCGAAGATGACTTTGAATCTGAAGCAGCCTTTGGGGATGAACGCATCCCCAGCCTGAAATCTGACGATGCCGATGCGAACGTAATCTATTGCGGCAGTCTCTCAAAAACCCTCGCACCCGGACTTCGGCTTGGCTTCCTCGTCGCGGATGAAAGATTGATTCGCGAAGCACGCGCGCTGCGTCGTTTGACCATTCGTCACCCGCCGCCGCTGATCGAAAGCACCGTCGCTCAATTTATCAAGGTGGGTTATTACGACTCTCACGTTAATCGTCTCGCTCGCGCCTACCGCGCCCGCTGGGCGAGTATGGTGCAGGCGATTGAGACCCACCTGCCGGTGACTATGAGCCGTGCCAAATTTGGGGGTACATCCTGCTGGTTGGAAGGCCCATCGGACCTGGATGCAGACAAACTGGCCAAAACCGCTGCTGCGGAAGGCATCTTGATAGAGCCAGGGTCTGTTCACTTCGGTTGCTCACCGCAACCCAGGAATTATTTCAGGTTGGGTTTTTCAGCCATCGCCGAAGCGGACATCGAGCCGGGCATCAAAGCCCTGGCCAAACTCATCTGACAGCACCGGTGTTATCCCAGTGCTGACTTACCGGCCCAATAAGCGTGGGTCCCAGAGCTGATTCTTTCAGGCAAATCAAACTTAACCGCCGGCCCGCGTTGAATTTCGTCTGCTGCAAAGAGCCAGGCTTGCGACATATCAGCATTCATATCACTCACAAAAGTGACCACGTAGCCGTCCGCTTCATGCTGTGCACCAAGCCTCGGCGCCATCGGTGACTCACTTGCAAACACCCCTTCTGGAAACTGATAGGAATCACGTTCCCCGGTCTGCACATTGAGTCGATGCAGCCCGTCGAACAGAAACCAGCCCGGCTTATTGGTCATCTCCCAGGTGTATTCATATGGTTTTCCGGCGTAAGCCGGATTGATCATGCCGAACTCAGAAATGGCATCGCCAATGGGTCCTTCCTTCACTTCTCCGGTGCGAAGATTAAAGCGCCAACGATATGCCCGGGTGCGGATAACCTGGTTATCCAGGATGCGAAACGCTGCCCAACGGTCAGCATCATTGCGAATATCGGGTGACGGATTCTCCTGGAAATAGCCATCCAGAATCACCTCATCACCTTCTTCATAGGCGTTGATCCAATGCAGAACAAACGTGGGCTTCGCTTCAAACCATCGAACGTCTTCAGGCTGGCCACGGCGAGGCAGAATCGCAAACCGTGTCGGCTGGTCCGGAAAAAATCGCAGCGCATGCGCGCCCGCTTTCAGCGCATCGGGATCCCAGTAGAGGGGCATGTCATTGAGAATGGCGTAGTTGTCCGTAAATGCCATGTCGTGCGGCAGGCGCGGTCCCGGAAGTTCCACCGGGATGTAGTGAACAAGTTCTCGCGCAGCATTAACCACACCATAGTGCATGTAGGGTGCTTCTTTACTGTAGTTAAAGACGAGCATCTCCCCTGTCGCCTCATCCACCTTGGTGTGGGCTGACACGCCCCAGCCAGGGGTCACATCGTCGACCCACGCGGCCTTGCCACGCGCTTCCAGGGTGATAGGGTCCAACTCGTAAATATCGCCGCACTGATAAAAGCTGGATGCCGCCACGCCGCCATGCACAACCACATCAGTACTCGACGAATCTTTGAGTCCAGTCCTTGCGCCCCAACCAGGTCGTAGCGACTTCTTGGGTGATTCCATGAGACCAGCCCACTGTGGTGCGCCTGCCTCAAGTTCAGCAATAAATCCGTCTGTCTGGACAAAGCGATTTCGGTAGGTGGCCCGCCCCTCTTCGATATGCAGCGAGTGCAACATGGCATCGCCATCAAACGGGTGATATCGACCGATAGCGTGCTGCAGCGGGTTCTCTGTATTGCGCAGGTAAACGCCCGCCAGATCCTCAGGCACTTCACCTTCGGTCGCTAAATCAAACGCATCGTATTCCCGCCGATTCGGTTGCCAGGCCCCCGTTCGATAGGGGTGGTCGTCCGCCTCCGGCAGGGAGGATGGGTATTCATTCACCAGTTCAATATGCATGCGCTACGCTCTCTTTCGCCTCTGTTCATTAACCGGGCAGCCCACACAAATGTCAACAAACCACCCGACCTCAGCATCCATCTGGTCCTAAGCACCCAACTACTCTGGACCTAAACCGGTTTCTTGAGAACTGCTACGTTCGACCTGCCGCAACGTGGGTGCAAATGCCCACCGAATCGCGGTGGGGTTAATAAAATACATTCAGGAGAGACACGCATGACTAAGAGGTTGCTTCGCGCCACCGCACTATCGCTGACTCTGATGCTCCCTAACGTCCTGCTGGCACCTGTCAGTTGGGCTCAGCAAGGGGGCGTGATCGAAGAGGTTATCGTCACGGCTGAACGTCGGGCGGAAAACATGCAGAGCGTACCTGTGGCCATCACAGCTTTTACGGGCGATGAGATGGATGCACAGGGTATCGTCGATATCAAAGGCATCACCGAGCGAACACCAGGATTTACCATGGGCGTGTTCAACCCGGGTCAGCCGCAATTCTACATCCGCGGCATCGGTTCCAATGAGGACGGCGCGGGTGGCGACCAGTCGGTCATCATTTTTGTCGATGAAGTCTATATCGGCCGCTCCGCCGGTTCAGACCTCGACCTTTTCGATCTGGAACGGGTTGAGGTATTGCGGGGTCCTCAAGGCACGCTGTTCGGGAAAAACGTGATCGGTGGTGCGGTGAACCTGATCACCAAACGGCCAACCGAAGAAACTGAACTGAAGATCCAAGCGACTTTTGGCAACCTGGACGCGATTACGCTACGAGGTTTGGCGAGCGGTGAAATCGCCGAGAACATCTACGGCAAGCTGTCTTTCTCAAGCCAGCGCCGGGATGGCTACGTGGACTCGCAGATCGACAAGTTCCCTGCCGCCTTCCCTGGCGTGAGCTCCAACCTTCTGGGGGATTTTGACCAGCACAACATCGACAGTGAAAGTCTGCGCGGTGCGCTGCGTTTTACCCCAACGGATACCCTGGAAATCAATCTCACGGCAAACGTCTACGAGATGGATCGCGCGGGTCCTACCTACCTGTCTATCGGACCTGGCGGCATACCCTTCACAGCCGACACAGCACTGCTGCCGGGCTACGGTCGCGATATTCACGAAAACCTAGTGGAAGACCCTGGCTTTTCCCGCAGTGATATCTGGGGTTTGACCGCGCGTGTGGATTGGGATCTCAACGACTCCATCACCTTCACTTCGCTCACCTCGTACCGCGAAGTTCGTGCGGACCAGGAATGGTTTTTCTCAAATCCCAATCTGACAGCGCTGCGTCTCTCGACAAACGCGGTACCTCTCTACCTCGAAGGCGGCAACAACTACAGTGACGACTCGGATACGTGGACACACGAGTTCCGCCTGACCGGCGGCAATGACCGTGTGTACTGGGTAGCGGGCGTCTACCTCCTGAACGAACAGACAGATCGTAACGAGACGGTACCAGCAGGTCTGTCGTTCTCAGACGGCATGGGTGGTATTGGCACGCAGTTGCCGGTCATCGACGCCGGTGACCTGCAGGAAAACGAAACCGATTCCTGGTCTGTCTTCGGTCAACTGACGTACAACATCACCGAAGACCTGTCCGTGACCATCGGTGGTCGTCAAACCTGGGACGAAAAAGACATCAGCCGCCTCGGCACTCCCAATGCGCTGGCGCCAGGACGCAACTTCAATTTCTCCACAGGTGATGACTGGAGCGCGTTTACAGGCAAGTTTGGACTTGAGTGGCAAGCCACCGACGATGCTTTTATCTACCTGAACATCTCCGAAGGCTTTAAGTCAGGCGGCTTTCAGGGGCTTGCAGCAAGCGAGCTGATCGCGATCACCCCGTTTGACCCAGAGGAGGCGATTCTCTACGAAGTGGGTGCAAAAACCGAGTGGCTGGACAATCGCCTGCGTCTGAACGCTGCGGTTTTCTACACGGACTACACAGATCTGCAGATCCTCCAGCTCCTGGTGCCGAACGACGCACCGTTCGGCACCGCCGGTCAGCTGATTACTCAAAACGCAGCGGATGCGGAAATTCAGGGTGTCGAGCTTGAGTTCATCATCAAACCGACAGAAGCCCTCACGATCTCTGGTTCCTACACCTATCTTGATTCCGAGTTTTCCAACTTCTTTGTACCCTCAGGCTTCAGACCTCCTGATGGCGGCGCGGGCACTGGTACAGACCGCACGGGTAACGCGCTGCGCAACGCACCTGAAAACGCATACAACATTCTGGTGCGCTACGACATCGACTTCGACAGCGGTGCGGGTCTGACCCTGCAAGCCGACTGGCGCCACAAGGATGATGCGTTCCAGGATCCTGATGTCTTCGATTTTGCGAAAGTCCCGGAATACGACGTGCTGGATCTGCGCGCCACCTACGCATTCGCTAACGGCAACTTGGAGGCTGCATTATGGATGCGCAACGCCGCTGACGAAGAGTACTTCCTGCACAACTTTCCGCTGCAGGGAAGTGGACAGGCGACACCAGCGCCACCCCGCACATATGGCATCACGATTACGTGGCAGAACGAGCAGTAATCGGACGAACTTCAGTGCAACACAAAGGCGGCCTTCGGGCCGCTTTTTTTGTTTCCAATCAAGACTTCTCGATAACTATCAAAGCGGACGTTCACCGCAATTAAACAACCGGCTGATGTCGGCCCAAAAAGAGACATGCTTTCTACGAGCTGTCCTGCTGAACAACCCTGCCAGCTTTAACTGCCATTGCTTCAGAACACCATAACGACATTCGACTCCAAATGTCTCCGCAGCTAGCTCGACAAATTGCCGATACGTGAGACGGTCATCGTCGCAAGGAAGGTGCCAAGTTTGTCCAAATACATCTGCCGTATTGCCTAACAGCGCCATTGCTCGACTGGCGTCAGGCGTGAAGATCATCGTACGGAGAGCGTCATCCCGCAGGAATACCTTCGCTGGCTTCCCGGCTTTGAGATTGTCGATCACCATCGAGTTGGTGATGCTCTGTGTTAGCCCAGGTCCATAGAATTCCGGCGCAAGACAAATCACCGCTTCTATTCGACCGTCCGACATTGCTTCCAACAATGTCTGTGCAATCGCTTATCAGTAGCCATTAACCGTCGTTGACATTCGTTTCGTCCCGTTATTCTCTTAACTCACTGTAACTGAGAGTAAACTGCATGGATTGGGGAATGATCGGGGCATTGGCGGAAACGCTCGGCGGAATCGGCGTGATTGCATCGATGGTGTTCGTTGGCTTTCAGTTACGCCAACAGTCGAACATTGAACGAGCCAAGGCGCAGCGCGACCTGCTCATGCAGATTCGTGAATGGGTCTCTTTGCCTTCACGCGGTAAAGAGCATTTCGTCGCCATCCAGAAGTGCCTGGATGATTTCGATTCGGCCGATGACTGGGATCGCCAACAGTTCTGGGACTGGGCGACAAATGTGCTGCTGGTATTTGAGTCTGTGCTTTACATGAAGTCAGATGACTTCATTCATGACGGTTCATACATACGCTTTGAACAACTTGTCCTTGCTATTTCACGCACACCCGGGGGGGCTCAATGGTGGAAGTACATGTACAACGTTATAGGTACAGATGTCGCGGAGCATATTGATGCTCGAATCGCTGAAGTAGGCGACACGGTTCCACCTTGGAATGAGCTTCTACCCCACTTCAAAGCAAAAGAAGATTTCGTAGAGAATCGAGCATAGGAACGTCTTCTTCGGGTCGAACTTTGCCGGTCGCAGCCGAGTTCTGAATGGCGGCTTTGGAGATTTTCTCGAAACCACGTTAACTCTGCTCCAAAGCGGCCGCTCAGTTCAGCCAATCATACCGCCGCGTTCGGCCAACAAGGATCGTTGGGAGTATGATATTCGAGACACATTTGCGGCGCTTCACTATGGGTCACAACCTACACGCACAGCTACAGAGCTACTATAACCGTCAGAACAGTGCCATCCGAATCGGCCAGCCTGAGCAGCTTTTAGGTGGCTACGACACAGATATATTCAGATTTACGTTAACCGACGAGTCCGGTAGTCATTCGCGTGTTTTGAGGCGATACCCTCCGGATCAGGGCCACAAAAAAGCGGTCTACGAAGCAATCACTCAGAACCACATAAGCGAGCAAGCCTTCCCCGTTCCCCGAGTATTCAATGTGTGCACCGACAAATCGATTGTCGGTGGGGCGTTCATCGTTATGGAGTTTGCTGAGGGTCGGCGGCTCTTAGACGCACCGGAAAGTGTGCAGTCTGTTGTGCTTGGTCAAACTCATGCTCGACTACACAATCTCGATTCGGATCAGTTGCGTAGCGCACTGTGGCAGATTGGGGATCGGTTTACGTTTGATTGGAGAATTGAAAAACTTGCTGAAGCGAGCGAACGCCACCCAGTTATCCAAGGGGCTCTAGATTGGGTGCGTCGCAATCAGCCAATGGATTCCTCTGAGCTTTCAATCTGTCATGGCGACTTTCACAAACTGAACGTCTTGTGCGATGACAGCAATGAAGTCTCCGCAGTACTTGACTGGTCTGCAGTGGGAGTCATGGAACCAGAGTTTGATGTCGCTCAGACCGTTCTCATCTTTGCTAAGCAAGCCAAGCATCTGACCAAATTCGCACCCGTGGACTACGAGCAAATTGTTTCTGAGTACCTTTATGGTTACCGTCAAGTACGAGAGTTAGACGAAGAGAAGCTAAGGTACTACTCAGTTGTTCGCTCGTTGATGGGAATCGTATTGGGTTTGGAAGGGAACAAATTATGGCCACCTGGACTGGTCGATGAACTCATGCAAGATGTCTTCAAGCAAATCGAATCAGCTTAGTTCGCCGTCTGCTTCGGGTCGGTTTTTTGCCTGTCAGCACAGCGATTTGAGTTGGCGCTGACGTGGAAGTCTCGAATCTACGTTACTCTTCCACAACGCCGACGCTCATAAAATCCATCTAACAGGTTCAGAGCGGCCAACTGGAGACGTAAGAGACTTGGAATTTCTGCATTCGTTTCCTTGTTTCTATTTTTCATGTACGTTGCAGACATGAATCAAAAACCATTGCTCGCAAGAACATTCTCAGATGAGCACAGAGGGCGAGCCGGTCATATCAATATTCAGCACTACGCCCAACTGATTTCCGATGCAACCGACAGGCTGATCGATCAAGTTGGTCTAGTTGATCAAACGCCAATTATCGCGCGAAAAGAAGCAGTGAGGTTTCTAGGGGAACTGCACTCAGGTGACAAGGTGGAAGTGATTGGTGGAATTGCTGAACACAGTAGGGACAGGACGATGATAGTTGGAACCCTGCGGCGAACAAGAGATGCTCGGGTGGTCTCTGAGTTTCGACGAGAAGTGGCTCCATGGAGTGTTCACGAAGAAAGAACATCTACTTGGAACAAAGCTCCAATCTTCGATGCTTTTGCCTTACCCCCAGAAATATCACCTATCCAGGCTGATTTTGTCAGCCCACAACTAAATAACTACCGAGTTACTGTGAATTCATCTGATGTGGATGAGCTTCAAACGATCACCCCACGTGCGTTGTGGCATGTGATCACAGAGGCGCTTTGGGAGGTACAGACGAAGTTGGGAGCGGGGCAAGCAGCACAACGAGAGAGAGGGATTGGTGGAGGAGCAACTGTTTTTCATTTGGAAACCGAAAAGCCAATAACCAGAGGAACTCTGCTATCGGTTAACACATCCGCGATTTACGCTAGTGAAAGTAGCGTCGGAATGGAGCATGAGATGAGAAATGCGAACAATGAAAACGAGCTCTTTTTGCGAGCACGTTACGTCCTGACATTTTTTGAGCGCGATACCGGGCGACGCTGCCCACTAGCGAGGGTATTCCCTGATATTAGTTTCGAAGCGATGTCGTAACGTCGGCGATGGGTTCAGGGTGTGTGAAAACTCAGCACATGAAAATTCTTGTCGTAAAATGTCGCGTCAGAGTGATGTCGTTAATTGCTTATCCAAACTGAAGCTCATTCCATCGAACTGTCGTACGCGTTTTGTTTTGGACCTGGGAGTTTTCACACAGCCTGGGTCGATACCAGCCATCCGGAGATTTAAATCGAACGTCTGCTTTCAGGAAGGCAATTTTCCAAATCTGGCCGAATCACACACTTCGATCCATCCTGGTGGGAATTTTTGTTCCAACCGATAGGACCCGGGTAAAATAGCCAAACCCCAGAGCAAGTACGAGCTAGATAACCATGTCCCAAGATGCACACGCTGCAGAGCAAACCGTCAACGATTTGATTTCGCGTGCGCGACACGCCCAACGTCGGTACGAACAGTACGACCAGACAGCGGTCGATCAGTGTGTCCTCGCAGCTGGTTGGGCGGTCATGGAACCAGAACGAAACAAAACGCTCGCCACCCTTGCCGTGGAAGATACCGGGCTCGGTAACGTCGCGGACAAAATCCGCAAAAACCATCGAAAGACCCTCGGACTGTTGCGCGATCTTGAGGGTGTGCGTTCCGTGGGCGTCATTGCTGACAATGAAGAGACTGGCATTACGGAGATAGCACGTCCTGCAGGTATAGTCGCCGCAATTACACCTTCAACCAATCCGGGTGCCACACCGGTTAACAAAATTATCAACGCCTTGAAAGGACGCAATGCGGTTATTGTTGCTCCCTCCCCCAAAGGCTGGACCACCGCTGCACGACTGATCGAATTTGTCCACGCGGAACTCATCCGCATCGGTATGCCGGAAGATGTTGCCCACGGTCTGGTCCAACTTTTACCCAACCCGGTAACCAAGGCGGCTACCCACGCGCTCATGCGCGAGGCAGATCTGGTGGTAGCAACCGGTTCACAGGCCAACATTCGAGCGGCCTACTCCAGCGGCACACCCGCCTTCGGCGTTGGTGCCGGTAACGTTGCAGCAATTGTTGATGAAACCGCGGATCTGGCGATGGCCGCAGCACGCATCTCGGAATCCAAAACATTCGACAATGCCACCAGTTGTTCTTCCGAAAACTCGCTCGTCATAGTCGATGCAGTGTTTGGGCCAATGCTGAACGCTCTGCAAAAGCACGGTGCTGTGCTTCTGGATCAGCAACAAAAGCGGACGTTGCAGTCTTTCATGTGGCCTGAGGGCAAACTTTCACCAGAAACCATTGCTCAGGACGCGCCTACCATCGTTGCGCGCGCGGGATTGGAAATTGATGTCACCGATCGCGGCTACCTGCTGGTTGAAGAATCTGGATTCGGTGCAGAACATCCTTTTTCTGGCGAAAAACTGTGTCCCGTCCTGACCATCTACAGGGCCAAAAACTTTGCAGAAGCCCAGGAAATCGTGACCAATATTTATGCCTACCAGGGCGCCGGCCACTCCGTCAGCCTGCACTCGACTGACGACCAACGCGCGCACGAACTTGGCCTAAACCTGCCCGTGTCCAGAGTGATCGTGAATCAGGTGCACTGCGTGGGCACCGGCGGCGGGTTTAACAACGGGCTACCATTTTCTCTCTCGATGGGTTGCGGCACCTGGGGTGGCAACAATTTCAGCTCTAACATGAACTGGGAGCAGTACGTGAACATCACCCGTATCGCTCGCCCTATCCAACCCCGGGAGCCTGAGGTGGATGCGATTTTCAGCGACTATTTTTCGAAGGTTGGGCGTTGACGCAGCTTTCGGTGGCTGAAAACACCTAGCAAGGCGGACAGGATGAGACCAAGTGAGCCGGGTTCCGGTACATCCACAACCTGATTGTCATCAACCAATATACTGTCCGGCATCTCATCTACTGGCGGCAGATCCAGTATGTCCTCTATCAGGTCTTGGTCATCCACAAGATTTTCGTGATCCACCAGATCTTCGACAACGTCGTCCAACACAACCTCCGGTTCCGGCAGATTGTTCTCTATGATGTCCGCGATTACGTCCTCATCAATCGGTTCTTCATCCACCACAGGTTCCTGTGGGTGATCCACAGCTTCGTCCTGGTCCGCTGCGGCTATATCTTCCTCAGGCGCAACCTCAACTTCTGGCGTTTCTGAAGGCAAGTCAGCAGCAGGCGGCTCGTCTGCTCGAGGCCCTTCGGGTGTTTCTTCTTCCGGCGGCGCTTCGACTACTTCCGGTGTTTTTGCGGGAGGTTCGTCTGCGTCCGGCTCAGGCGCGGGAGGAGCAGCATCAGTTGGGGTTTGTTCTGGCGCCGGGCGGCTGTCGTCTGCGGGTGTTTGTTCTGGCGCAGGGCGACTGTCATCTGCCGGAGACTGTTCCGGTGCAGGGCGCGAGTCATCAGCGGGTGGGGCTTCCTCAGGAGCCGGACGACTGTCATCAGCGGGCGAGCTTTGCGGCGCTGGTCGACTGTCGTCAGCAGGCGGAGGTGTTTCTGTAGACACACTGGGGGTGTCGGAGCTCGGCGTGGTACTGGGTCCAGGTGCGGAGCGACCATCATCTTCGTTCGCATCGAAACTGAGGTTTGTCACCGCCAATTCCCAACCCGCCTCGTACGCTTCAAAGCCGAAGGTGGTTGAAGATCGACCCACGTCATCGGTTTGCGAGACCAAACGATGACCGCTTACGACATTGTAGTGTAGTGGTTTTGCGACCGCCTGATTAGGCAAGTACACAAAGCACGCGATCCCTAGCGCCACTATGTGTCCGTACCTGGACATATCCATTTACCTCGAATACTAAATACGGGGCGCAAGATAACCGTCGAAAGCACCTATTGCTGTCGAGCAGATGTGGCGTATGTCGTTGAAATGTAACAGGTAAAAGAGATGTAAAAAAGTTGTCGGTCAGGTCCGATATTCCGCATTTATCTTGATGTAATCGTAAGATAAATCGGTAGTCCAGACCGTTTCAGCGGCCTCACCCAGACCCAGATCCACGTGCACCGTAAACTCCGGTTCAGCCATGACACGCGCACCTGCCTCCTCGGTGTAGTCGGTGCGCGCCATGCCATGCTCGGCAACCTGTACATCATCCAACCAGAGGGCCACCCGATTCGGATCGATTTCGCGCACGTTCGCCTTGCCGATGGCCATGCAGAAGCGACCCCAGTTCGCATCGCCCGCAAACATGGCGGTCTTTACCAGGGGGGACTCCGCAATGGCGTACGCCACCCCCAGACAATCCTCGGCAGACAGACCGCCGGTGACTTTAACCGTGACAAACTTGGTGGCACCTTCACCGTCCCGGACCAGGGCTTGAGCAAGATAGGTCGCGAGCTTGGTCAGCCCTTCAAGAAGTTGGGCATAGAGTGGGTGATTTCTCCCGTCGATGAGATCGTTGTCCGCCAATCCTGTACACGCAAACATAAAACAATCGTTGGTCGACGTATCGCCGTCGACCGTAATACGATTGAAGCTGACCGCCACCGCATCTTGGACCAGCATCTTAGCGACACCCGGCGCTACGCGTGCATCACAGGCCACATAGGCCAACATCGTCGCCATGTCGGGTTTGATCATACCGGAGCCTTTGGCAATGCCGGTCATCGTGATCTCAACGTCACCAAGCTGGATACGACTGGACATACCCTTCGGTACGGTGTCCGTCGTCATGATCGCGTTTGCGGCATCTATCCAGCCATCCGGACGCAAGTTGCGATAACACTCATCTACCGCTTGGTTAATACGTTCCACTGGGAGTCTTTCACCGATGACGCCGGTTGAGAATGGCAGAACGCTTTCAGGGGCACGCTGCAACAACCGAGCGGTGTGGGAGCATACGTCCGACGCATCTGCCTCACCCCGCGTCCCTGTAGCTGCGTTGGCATTGCCGCTGTTCACCACCCAGGCACTGCTGCCGGATTCATTGCTGCGGGCTACCACAACAGGGGCCGCTGCAAAGTGCGATTGCGTGAATACACCCCCAACATCGGTACCTTCTGCAAATTCGAAAACAGCCACATCCAGCCGATCTGTGTATTTCACCGCTGCCGCTGCCGCGGCTACTTTTACCCCAGGCACAGGCTCGAGGTGTGTAACAGGCTCCAGATTAACCGCCATGGCTAAATCAAGACGTCACTTTGCCATGACACTGTTTGTACTTCTTACCCGAACCACAGGGACACGGTTCATTGCGACCCACCTTCCGTTCTTCGCGAACAAAGGTCTCCACACGCTCGGGTTCAGGCGGTTGTTCGGCGGCACCGCCGGGGTTATTCAGCGCTGAAGCTTCGGCGTGTTGGAAATTCATGCGCTCTTCCGCCTCTCTGCGACGCTGACGCTCCTGTTCTTCCAGTTCCTGCGGATTACCCAATTGCATCCGACTGAGCATACGAATGACGTCAAACTTCACCACTGCCAGAAGTTCTTGAAACAACTCAAACGACTCGCGTTTGTATTCCTGTTTGGGCTGCTTCTGCGCGTACGCGCGCAGCGAAATCCCCTGTCTCAGGTGATCCATGGTGGCCAGATGTTCTTTCCACCGCTGGTCCAGGATCTGCAGCATGATCTGCTTTTCGACCAGACGCATGTCGTAACCATCCGCCATCCAGCCTGATATCTTCTGCTCGTATTCGTTTTCAACCTGGGTCAGTATTCTCTCGACAAGGCTTTCCTCGTCCAGATTGTCATCCTCTTCCAGCCACTTACCGACCGGCTGTTCGCTGCCAAACTCTGTGAGTATGGCCTGCTCCAGGCCTTCGATATCCCACTGCTCTTCCAGACTCTGCGGCGGTACGTACTGCGCAAATACCTGGTAGACGACATCTTCCCGCATGCCTTTGACCGTTTCAGAAATGTCATCTGAAGCCATGAGGTCGCGGCGTTGCTGGTAGATGATCTGTCGCTGGTCGTTGGATACATCATCGTATTCGAGGAGGTTTTTGCGCACATCGAAGTTGTGGCCTTCCACCTTGCGCTGTGCGTTTTCAATAGAACGGTTGACGATGCGCGCTTCGATGGCTTCACCCTTCTCCATGCCTAACGAGCGCATCATTCCGCGCATGCGATCCGAGGCAAAGATACGCATCAGGTTGTCTTCCATCGATAGATAGAAGCGACTGGAACCCGGATCGCCTTGCCGGCCTGAACGGCCTCGAAGCTGATTGTCGATACGTCGCGATTCGTGGCGTTCAGTACCGATGATATGCAGACCACCAGCTTCAATCACCGCATCGTGGCGCTTCTGCCAGTCTGCTCGCATTTGCTCTTTGGTGGCCTCATCAAGTTCACCGGCACGCTCTATCTCAGCCTCGACATTGCCACCCAGGACAATATCCGTTCCGCGCCCGGCCATATTCGTAGCGATGGTTACCACGCCAGCACGACCTGCTTCAGCAATGATGTCAGCTTCACGTTCGTGTTGTTTTGCATTCAGAACGCTGTGATCGATGTTGCGTTTGTTGAGTTCATTGGAAAGAATCTCTGAGGACTCAATAGATGCCGTACCCACCAACACCGGCTGACCTTTACCCACACACTCGGTAATATCTTCGACAATGGCGTCGTACTTTTCAGGCAGGGTCAGATAAATCAGATCATTCTGATCATCACGCACCATCGGCTTGTTGGTTGGGATGACCACTACGTCAAGGCCATAAATCTGCCGCAGCTCAAACGCTTCGGTATCCGCCGTACCGGTCATTCCCGCCAGCTTGTCATACATGCGGAAGTAGTTCTGGAACGTGGTAGAGGCGAGCGTCTGGCTTTCGTTTTGAATCTGCACCCGCTCTTTAGCTTCCACCGCCTGATGAATACCTTCTGACCAACGTCGTCCCGGCATCGCACGGCCGGTGTGTTCGTCAACAATGACAACCTCACCATTGGCCACCATGTAATCGACATCGCGCTTAAACAATGCGTGCGCTTTGAGGGCCGCGTGGACATGGTGCAGGAGGTTCAGGTTGGATGCCGAATAAAGGCTGTCGCCTTCTTCCAGGAGCCCAGCCCTGACCAGTTCGTCCTCAACCTTCTGGTGACCCAGCTCGGTAAGTTCAACCTGGCGGTTCTTCTCATCGACCATAAAGTCGCCGGTGGCTTCCGGCTCCTCTTCACCGAACATCGGACCCCGCTCGATAAACTCCTGCTGCGTCAGTTTAGGGGCAAGCTTGTTCATCTCCTGGTACAGCTGCGTACTCTCTTCAGCCGTGCCCGAAATAATGAGCGGCGTACGTGCTTCATCGATGAGAATTGAATCAACCTCGTCGACAATGGCGTACTTCAGCCCGCGCTGAAACCGATCTTCCAGCGTAAACGCCATATTGTCGCGCAGGTAATCGAAACCAAACTCGTTGTTCGTCCCGTGGGTAATGTCCGCTCGGTAAGCTTCATGCTTAACAAGCGGGTCCTGATTGGACTGGATCACCCCAACCGTCAAGCCGAGGGCTTCATATATCGGGCCCATCCAGGTGGCGTCGCGCTTGGCCAGGTAATCATTCACCGTAATCACGTGAACACCTTCGCCAGACAGTGCATTCAGATAGGCGGGCAGCGTGGCGACAAGGGTTTTACCCTCACCTGTGCGCATTTCCGCAACGCGCCCTTCGTGCAGCGCAATCCCCCCCATAATCTGCACGTCGTACGGTCTTAAGCCCTTGGTACGTTTTGCTGCTTCACGTACGGCCGCAAAGGCTTCGGGCAACAGGTCATCTAACGTCTCACCTGCCGCCAACCTTTCTTTGAATTGCGCTGTGAGACCAGGCAGATCGTCAACTTTTTCGTACTCTTCTTCCAGAGCATTCACAAGCTTCACGACTTTGCGCATGCGCTTGAGTTCGCGACCGTTTTTGGTCCCAAAGATACGAGTGAAAATATTCGCCATAAGGGAAGTTAGCTCAATTCAACCAGGCGGCATTGTACCGATACAACACCGATTAGAGTACATAACAGATCGCTAAAGGTTAGCCTTTGACAGTTATATTGTGACGAAGTTTAAGAGATCAACCCGCGAACAGACGCGCCGGGCGGATATTGTGCTCAGGAACGGCGTTTGACGTATTGAGCGGGATCTACTGTGCGCCCACTCTTGACCACCTCGAAGTGCACATGCGGACCCGTTGAGCGCCCGGTAGTGCCCATCGTGCCCACTGTCTCGCCTTTCTTCACGATCTCACCTGTGACCACACCCACCGTCTTGAAGTGGGCGTAGCGCGTGACCATGCCATTTGCATGACTGATTTCCACCAACTTGCCATAGCCACTGCGTTCACCTGCAAAGGTGACCACGCCGCTGGCAACTGCGATGACATCAGATCCTTCATGGCCCGCAAAGTCCACGCCCGAGTGCCAGGCGATTTGACCCGTTATCGGATCCACGCGCTGACCATAGTTGGATGACAGCCAGCCCCACTTTACGGGACGACCGCGAATCTCAGAATCCGCATTTATTTCTTCACTCACGAGCACCGAGTCCAGAATGTTCAACTCAGTCTCGCGCCGACGCAGTTGGCCCGCGACGGCGTTCAATTCGTTCTGGAGTTCCTGCCATGACATGGTCACCTGCTGGCCGAAGGCCGGGCCACCCTGGGCAGGTGCGTTGCTGAAATCAAATTCAGACTCTTCGAGTCCTGCGCCGGTTGCCATGTGTGCACCGATCGCTTCCATACGCAGCAGTCGGGCCTGCATTTCTGCCAGCTGTTTACCCACTGCCGCACTCTGCGCCTTGCTCTTGCGTTCGAGGTTGGCCACCACGGAATCCTGTGCGCGCAGACGTTCGCGCCATTTCGCAACCACTTTCTGATCGACGGCACCCGCTTGCCAGTTTGCGCTGATGTAGCCAAGCCCGGCACCTGCCGCCACCATAAGCACACAGGCAAACACCGCAAATCGAGCGCGGCTCAAACTGAGCGAGCGATGGCCACCACCGCTTCTGATGAGAATAATCTTCATTGAATTATTGTTTTAATTGTAGCTCGGCTTATGATTTCCGAACTATGTCCACCCACAAGACATCTCGTAAGATAGAGGATCTCCTGGATGATCGCCAGCGACATTTTTCGCCGCTGCAGCGCCTCCTGAAGACGGCCGCCAACCAGAAACAGTGGACCCAGGAGTTGCAGGCCTGTCTGGACGCGCCGTGGGCAGCCCAGGTCGATGTCACCGACATTCAAGGCGAGGTGGCCCATCTTCTGGTCCACAGCGCCGCCGCAGCCACAAAACTGCGCTTTATGCTTCCGGAATTGCAATCCAAGCTCTCGCATCTTCAGAGTTTCAGCCGCGTGCGCGACTTCCGTATTCGCGTCTCTAGTTAGGCGCAGAGTATGGGCGAAACTGCCCAATCTAACTGAGAACCTGGCCGCATCTCTCGACCGAAACCCATGTAAATCAGCGGGTTGCGGCAGTCACATTGAGTGGATCGGCGTGGGGAGGGTTAAGCGCTTACCGCCAGCTGCGAAGCATAACCGCTTGGCGCGTAGTCGAGCTCTTCCGCGGTGACGATCTCATAGGCGCTTTCATCGGCAAGTAACATGCGCAACAAGTGGTTATTGGGTCCGTGTCCGGATTTGTAGCCGGTAAACTTACCCAGAATGCCGTGGCCGAGCAGGTAAAGGTCGCCGATGGCATCCAGAATCTTGTGCTTTACGAACTCGTCTTCGAGTCTCAGTCCTTCTTCATTCAGAATTTTGAACTCATCAACCACCACGGCGTTGTCCAAACTGCCGCCCTTGGCCAGGTTCATGGACCTCAATTTTTCGTAATCCGCTAAAAACCCGAAGGTGCGGGCACGACTGACCTCTTTTACGTATGCCGTCGTCGAAAAGTCCAGCGATACCGTGTGCTCATGTTTCTTAAACACGGGATGGTCGTACTTCAGCGTGTAGTTCAGTTGAAAGCCATCGTAGGGTTCCAACTGCGTATACACATCGCCGTGTTCGTACCGTACGGTCTTCAAAATTCGCACAAAACGTTTAGGCGCATTCTGCAACCGAACACCGGCCGACTGCAGCAAGAATACAAACGGCGCTGCACTGCCATCCATGATCGGGAGCTCCGGGGCACTGACTTCTACAATGGCGTTGTCTATCCCAAGACCTGCAAACGCGGACATCAGGTGCTCGATGGTCGACAACTCAACCTCTCCATTGATCAGGGAGGTGGCCATCGTGGTAGAGCCGACTTTCAGCGCATGCGCGGCAAGTTCTACACCTTCGCCCACGTCACTGCGGATGAACACAATGCCTGAATTCTCTGGCGCCGGGCGCAAGGTGACGTACACCTTTTCGCCGGTGTGAAGACCGACGCCGGTGGCGCGAATACTATTATTCAAGGTCCTCTGTTGGAGGGAATCTAGTGTGGACATCTGAGCGGAACTACCGGGCCTTATCTAGGCAGAGGGGACGCGATCTTAGCAAATCAGGCCAAGCTTCCCCATGGACCATCTCGCACTTTTTGTTTCAATTTGTATCAGTTTTTATGCAGTAACTGATTGAAAACTAAGAGGGTTTGCGCAACTTTTGCGAATCGCTTGCATGCAGACAAAGCCAAGTTGAACGCACCGAACAATCGAACATACCCACCCGCCGCGTACAAGCGGGAGTGGGTACGCTCAAATGCTGGTTGAACGACGGACCGACTGTGTGCGCTTAGTCGGCCTGTCGGCGCAGGAACGCCGGAATATCCAGATAGTCCAGATCCTGACCCTGTACGCCTTCCTGTCCAACTGCGTCCAAATCCTCAGCGAGGTTGTCTCGCGGCGCTGCTGCCGTGGCATGTGATTGCCGTGACCAGGCAGGACGATCGAGCTGATTGTAATCAACCTGTCCATCGAGGGCTGCCTGAGCCACCGTGTTGTCGACGACAACGTTCGGCATTTCCATACCACCGAGGCCTGTCGCAACCACGGTGACCTTGAGCTCTTCACCCATTTCCGGATCGATCACCGTACCGACGACAACGGTTGCACTCTCGGACGCGAAGTCCTCAATGGTGCTGCCCACATCGGTGAATTCTCCGATGTTCAAATCTGGGCCAGCGGTCACGTTGACAAGAATGCCGCGCGCTCCATGCAGATCAACGTCTTCGAGCAGCGGCGAACGAATGGCCGCTTCCGCCGCATCCCGCGCACGGTTATCGCCTGAAGCTCGACCCGTGCCCATCATCGCCATGCCCATCTCGGACATCACGGTACGCACGTCAGCGAAGTCGACGTTGATCATGCCCGGACGGATAATCAAATCCGCTATACCTTGCACCGCGCCCAGCAGCACATCGTTAGCGGCGCCAAATGCATCAAGCATGCTCGTGCGTTCGCCCAGCACAGCCAGCAATTTCTCATTCGGGATTGTGATCAAAGAGTCCACGTGTTGCGAAAGTTCACGTATACCCCATTCAGCAACTTCCTGGCGTTTTTCAAAATTAAACGGCCGTGTGACGACCGCAACGGTCAGAATACCGAGCTCACGTGCGGTCTCGGCAACCACCGGCGCGGCCCCTGTACCCGTTCCACCACCCATCCCGGCGGTGATAAACACCATATCCGCACCCGAGAGTACTTCGCTGATCCGATCACGATCTTCCATAGCCGCTGCACGACCCACTTCTGGATTTGCGCCCGCGCCTAATCCCTTGGTGACTCCAGAGCCAATCTGCAAAGTTGTCTGGGCATCTAAACTTTTCAGCGCCTGGGCATCGGTATTGGCGGCGATGAAGTCCACGCCTTCAATATTCCGCGTCACCATGTGTTGCACGGCGTTACCGCCGCCCCCACCTACGCCGATGACTTTGATTACAGCGCTTTGGGGAGCGCTATCTACAAGTTCGAACATCCTAAGTTCTCCGTACTAAAAGTTATCGTTCAACCAATTTTTGATCCGACTCATAGCGCCCCCTTTACGGGATTGCTTGTTCGGCATTTCTTTTTCTCTTTCCAATCCGTACTGCAACAGGCCAACACCCGTTGCGTAGATCGGATTCCGGACTATGTCCTTCAATCCAGCCACATTTCGTGGCACGCCCAGACTCACCGGCATGTGGAAGATTTCTTCCGCAAGCTCGATAACCCCTTCCATTTTTGAAGCACCGCCGGTTAATACAATTCCGGCAGCGATCAAATCTTCAAAACCACTTCTTCTGAGTTCCGCCTGAATCAAGGTGAAAAGCTCGTCGTAACGTGGTTCTACAACCTCCGCTAAGGCCTGGCGCGACAACTCACGGGCAGGCTTGTCACCGACGCCCGGCACCTTGATCACTTCGTCGGCTTTGGCCAGCTGCGTCAGCGCGCAGGCGTACTTGATCTTGATCTCTTCGGCGTTCTGAGTTGGCGTTCGCAACGCCATAGCAATATCGTTGGTTACCTGATCACCAGCGATGGGAATGACAGCCGTGTGTCTTATCGCTCCACCTGTAAAAACGGCGATATCCGTCGTTCCGCCACCGATATCGACAATGCATACACCCAGATCGCGCTCGTCCTCGCTTAATATCGAATAACTGGAGGCAAGCTGTTCCAGGATGATGTCGTTAACATTCAAGCCACAACGCTCAATACACTTCTCGATGTTCTGAGATGCATTCACCGCACAGGTGACCATGTGAACTTTCGCTTCCAGGCGCACACCCGACATACCCAGGGGTTCCTTCACACCTTCCTGTGCATCGATGACGTATTCCTGCGGCAGGACGTGGAGAATTTTCTGATCAGCAGGTATCGCCATCGCCTGTGCCGCATCGATCACCCGATCGACATCTTGTGCAAACACCTCGCGATCCCTAATCGCTACGATGCCATGCGAGTTCAGGGACCGGATGTGGCTGCCCGCAATACCCGCGTACACCGCGTCGATGCTGCAACCAGCCATGAGCTCGGCCTCTTCAACTGCCCTCTGGATGGACTGCACAGTGGATTCTATGTTCACGACAACGCCTTTCTTCAGGCCACGTGAGTGATGTGTGCCGATGCCGATAATCTCCAGCTCACCATCATCATTAACCTCTGCAACGATCGCAGCCACTTTGTTGGTGCCGATGTCCAGCCCGACAATTTTCAGGTTTTCTCCGTCAGTCGCCATGACGCTCCCAAATTTTGTTATGTGTCGCCACCTATTTTGCTCTCGCTATCAATACTTCTTCGGTCGCATCGTTGTCGAAACGCACCGCAACCCCGCTGCCATACCTGGCATCCGCATAGACGAAACGTTTTTCATCATCTGCGAGTTGCCGGTAGACCTTCAAAAACCGTTTCATTTTGGTATCCAGATGCGACACGCCCAGACTTACCTCAAAGCCTTGCGCGTAGCCCACCCGCCAACTTCCCTGGGGATCTTGACTTAAGGTTGCGATCTCCAGGGCATCGCTGCTTCCCAGCTGATGCAACAGCCGATACACACTCATCGCTTCCGCAGGCGCGGCGATCGCCACTTCGAACAACGGCAATCCAGGCCGCTCATCCGGCACGTCCAGTAGTGCTCCGGCTGAGGACAGGTATCGATGAGCTCCCCACCTCGCCACAGGTTCGGCGCGTGACACCGCCACCGTCAGCGTTTTTGGCCAAGTGCGCCGAACGCTCAATTCCTGCGCCCAATCCAGATCTTCAAGATGCTCGCGCAGGCCTTCTATATCGGTGGACAAAATGCCGCGGACATCACCCTTCGCTACCGCCTGTTTGACAAGGTCGAGTTCAGCTTCAGTCAACGCGCCTTCAACCTTGATGTGCTCAACGGGCACATCGAGCGCAAGCCCAAGCACGCCGAGACTGCCCACCACGCCAACAAGGATGATGGTTGAGACAAAGACGTTTACAAATTTGCGTTTACGCACTCTGCCCCCTCAACTCATTTGAAACCGATGAAACGTTGCCCGCCCCCTGCACGATCAACACATCGTTGGGCTGACAAAATGCCTCCAGGAGCGCCAGGGCTTCTTGAGGATCCGTGGCAAAAACCGGACTCGTATCTCCGCGTTGTCGAATCGCCTGTGACAAAGCACGACTATCCGCACCCGCAATGGGTGCCTCACCGGCCGCATAGACATCCAGCAACATCAAGCCATCAACGCTGGAAAGCACACGAACAAAGTCCTCAAACAGATCCCGGGTTCTGGTGAAACGATGCGGCTGATACACCATCACCAGACGGCGCTCGGGCCACAGCGCACGGGCCGTCTCGATGACCGCACCTACTTCGGTGGGGTGATGTCCGTAGTCATCAACAAGTGTGACCGGACACCCAACGTCTATCGGGTCCGATATCTGGAATCTGCGTTCAACGCCCCCAAACCGTTTCAAACCACCAACAATCGCCTCATCAGCAAGACCTTCGTCTGTTGCGATGGCGATCGCTGCCAACGCGTTGAGCACGTTGTGTCGCCCGGGAACACCGAGCTGGATGTCAAGCGGCGCTCTGTCCGGCCGCGTGACCGTGAAGGTGGAACAGTCGTTTGCGATGGATATGTCGTGGGCCCTGATCTCCGCGTCCGCATCGATTCCGTAAGTAATCGCACGACGCGACAGGCGCGGGAGCAGGTCCACAAGATTCTGATCGTCAGCACAGACCGCGACAGCGCCGTAAAACGGTAGCCGATGAACAAACTCGACAAAGGTATCCTTCAGGGCTTCAAAGTCATTACCGTAAGTTGCCATGTGGTCCTGATCGACATTTGTGATGACCGCGGACATCGGCTGGAGATGCAGGAAGGAAGCATCCGATTCATCAGCCTCGGCGATAAGATAGCGACCGGCACCCAGGGCCGCATTGGTCCCCGCGCTTTTCAACAAACCACCGATAACAAAGGTCGGCGAGAGCCGTGCCTCTTCGAATATTTCTGTCAGTAGACTCGTGGTTGTGGTTTTACCGTGTGTGCCCGCAACCGCGATCCCGTGTCGGTAGCGCATCAGCTCGCCCAGCATTTCCGCGCGCGGTACCACCGGAGTACGGGCTTCAATTGCAGCCTTGAGCTCAGCGTTTTCAGGGTCGATCGCACTTGAGACGACCACAACATCGGCGTTGCCCACATTTTCGCTGGCATGACCAATTTGTATGGTGGCACCCATGTTTTCCAGCCGCGCCGTGGTGGTGCTCGCCTTGATGTCTGAACCACTAACCGCGTAACCCTGGTTCAGGATGACCTCGGCAATACCGCACATGCCTGCTCCGCCGATCCCAATGAAGTGGATCTGGCGAATGCGCCCCATCTCCGGTACCTGATATTCGACTTTAGCCACGCTTTGCACCTCGCGACTTAGCCCGCCGGGATTTGGCACGCGGCGATGCCTGCTGTGCTTCCGTTGCACCGCGCAGAATCAAGCCGAGCAACGCACAGAACACTATGACGCTGTTGCCACCGTAGCTGACAAACGGCAGGGTCAGACCCTTGGTAGGCAGCATCCCCGTGTTAACACCAAGGCTCACCAGCACCTGGCACGCCACGAGCAGCCCAAAAAAGTACGCCGCATATCCGGTGAACAGGTGTCCCGCGGCCAAGGTGTCCTTGGCCAGACTCAAAAGTTGCAATATGAGGAAGCCTAACAATATGGTCAACGCAAGCGCGCCGATACTGCCCAGCTCCTCGGCGATTACCGCAAAGATAAAGTCCGTGTGCGCCTCAGGCAGGTAGTAGAGCTTCTGGATGCCCTCACCCAGACCAAGACCCCAGAGCTCGCCCCGACCGAAAGCAATCAGTGCCTGTGTCAGCTGATAGCCACTGCCGTACTGAACTTCCCACGGGTCAAGAAAGGCGATAAAACGTTCCAGACGATAAGGCTCAATCCACACCAGCAGAGCGAAGAGGCCCACGCCGATCAATGCCGACAGCACAAAGTAGCGCAGCTTGGCTCCGGCGACGAAAAGCAATCCAACAGAAGCAGCCATGATCACAACTGCAGAGCCCAGGTCCGGTTCCAACACCAGTAGCACGGCTATGACAGCAACCAGCGCCAACGGTATGAGCAGCGTCTGTGGTTCTTCTGCAAGTCTGTGACCGTGGCGGGAGAGGTATCCCGCGAGGAAAAGACACAAGCCAAACTTGGCAAGTTCAGCTGCCTGCACTGTGAAACCACCAAAATTCAGCCAACGGGATGCGCCATTGACCTCATGACCCAGGCCGGGGACAAGCACCGCAATTGAAATAGCCAGCGCCAGGATCCAGCCGCCCAGGTAGGTCATGTTCCAGAGCTTAGGCGGCATTGCATAACAGATCGCAAATGCGACCAGGGCCAGGCTCAGATAGACCAGATGTTTGGTGAGGTAGTTGTCACTCAATGCGATGGCGGACGACCCCACCATCACCGCACTGAAAGTGAGCAGTAACGCCCACGCTGCAAGTATGTACGGGACTCTTAGATCAAACATGAGTCCCTCCTTCCTCAGGGCCACGCGGCATCGCTTTGACCCGATTTGCAAACAGGGTCCCGCGTTCCTGAAAATTGGTAAACATATCGAGACTTGCGCACGCCGGTGACAGCAGCACTGTGTCACCCGACTCGGCGAGGGCTGCTGCACGATCCACAGCGGCGTCCAGCGATTCGACCATCTCTCCTGCAATACCAGCAGAACGCCCCACCTGCAAAACGGCTTCACCATCCTGTCCAAGGGCGACAATAACTTTCACGCGACCCACCAACGCATCTTGCAACACCGAGAGATCCGCACCTTTCGCATCACCGCCCGCTATCAGCACGACCGAAGCATTTTCAGCAAACCCCTCTAAGGCCGCTACTGTGGCACCAACGTTCGTAGCTTTTGAATCATTGATGTACCGGACACCCTGGTGCTCAGCCACAAACTGAAAACGATGCGGGAGCCCCGCAAAGTTGGAAAGACTCTTAACCGCCTCTGGCGGATTCACAAGATCGGCCACCAATGCGCAGGCAACAAGGGCGTTAAACCAGTTGTGCCGGCCAGGTAAACTCAGCTCTCGCGTAGAGCACAGCATCTGTGCCCCAAACGCGAGATAAACCTCGCCACCATCTTCCACCAATCCCCATTCGCCCTCGGCTGGTACGCCGCTGGTCACCGCGGTTGCAGTTGAACCGTCGACAGGAAATGTTGCGTTGTCCTCTTTGTTTACGACAACACGACGGGCGTTGCTTAAGATCCGGTGTTTGGCGTCTGTATAGGCCTGCATATCTCCGTGCAGATCCAGATGATCAGCACTGACATTCAAAATTACGGCGCTGTAGTAACTGTGCTCCCGGCTGCGTTCCAGCTGAAAACTGGAGAGTTCGAGAACGTAGACTTCAGCATCCGGGTGGGTATGCAGCAGATCTAATGCCGCCTCTCCCAGGTTGCCGCCGACACCGACACGTACACCACTTTGCTCAAGGATGTGGCCGACCAGGCTTGTCACCGTGCTTTTACCATTGGTCCCGGTGATCCCAATTACGGGCACCCCGTCCGATTTGGAAGAGACCGATCTGGAAGAGACTGATTTCGAAGAGACCGACCTGAAAAACTCGTCGATGTCGCTCGCAATCTGCACATGGCGGCGGGCCTCGCTGACGATACAACTGTCCAGCGCCAGCCCTGGACTTAAGATAGCGCGATCAACCTCTATGTCGGGCCAGCCCTGGGCTGACCAATGTGCCTCCATGCTGCGAAACTCAGGTTCGAGATCTGCAGGGCAGGGTCTGGTATCTACAATCACCGGCGTCTTACCTTCGCGCACGACGTGTCGCGCGGCGGCTCGCCCCGTCACACCAAATCCGATGATTGCAACTCGTTCCAAGAGTTTCCCTATCGCAATTTCAAAGTTGAAAGACCCACCGTGACCAGCACCAGAGTCACGATCCAAAAACGTACGATGACCTTCGGCTCTGGCCACCCCTTCAGCTCAAAATGATGATGAATCGGCGCCATGCGAAAAATACGGCGCCCGGTCAGCCGGAAGGAAACCACCTGCATAATGACGCTGGCGGTTTCAAGGACAAACAGCCCGCCCATGATCAAAAGCACAATCTCGTGCCGTACGATGATGGCCACAACACCCAATGCCGCGCCCAGCGCGAGAGCGCCAACATCGCCCATGAAAACCTGTGCCGGATAGGTGTTAAACCAGAGAAAGCCCAGACCAGCGCCGATGAGGGCTCCGCAAAAGACCGCCAGTTCCCCAGCGCCGGGAATGTAGGGAATCTGCAGGTACGCGGAAAACTCGACATTTCCCGCGACGTAGGCGATCAAACCAAGGGCTGCACCCACCATGACAGTGGGCAGAATCGCCAGGCCATCAAGACCATCGGTGAGGTTCACCGCATTACTCATGCCCACGATCATGAAATAGCTTAAGACCACAAAGCCGGTACCCAGCGGAATTGCAACCTCCTTGAAGAACGGCACGATCAACGCGGTCTCCGCAGGCAATTCGGCGCTCACAAACAGGAACACCGCCGCGGTCATCCCGATCACCGATTGCCAGAAGTACTTCCACCGTGCCACAAGCCCAGCACTGTTCTTGCGGGAAATTTTCAGATAGTCATCAACCCAGCCGATAACGCCAAAGGCCATGGTGACCGACAGCACCAGCCACACATGGCGCGACTGCAAATCACCCCACAGCAAGGTGGTGACAAAAATAACAATCAGAATCAGCGCGCCACCCATGGTGGGGGTGCCCGCCTTGCTGAAGTGAGACTTCGGACCTTCTTCCCGCACTGTTTGACCAATCTGCAGATCCGAAAGCTTCGCGATGACAGTGGGTCCAATGAGCAGAGAAGTAAAAAGCGCCGTCATGACGCTGACCATCGTACGAAAGGTCAGGTACTGGAAGACGGAGAAGCCGCTTACGTACTGGGACAGGTATTCGGTCAACCACAGCAACATCAGGTACTACTCCGCATTTCCACATGGCCGGCCTGCTTTGCCAGCACCGATCGCGCCACCTCGCGATCGTCAAAGGGGTGACGCTGTCCATTTACCTCTTGATAGGTCTCGTGACCTTTTCCGGCAATCAACACAACGTCAGCTGACGTGGCATCCTGAATCGCTAGCTCGATCGCTTCAGCCCTGTCCACACAATCCCAGACCACGCCGCCGGATACACCTGCACGCATCTCATCGATAATTTCCAGCGGATCTTCCGAGCGGGGGTTGTCGGAGGTCAGCCAGACCATATCCGCAACATCTGCCGCGACTTTGGCCATCTCCGGACGTTTGCCCTTATCTCTATCGCCTCCACATCCCACTACCACGATCAGGCGTTCACGACACATTGGACGCAGCGCGGTCAGCGCCTTAGAAAGAGCATCGGGCGTATGGGCATAGTCGACGACAACAAGCGCCTGACCTTCATCCGCTTCAAGGGTCTCCATGCGCCCCGGCACTGCAGACAGTGAGTTGAGCGCTTCGCCCAACGATTTGATGTCGTGCCCGCAAACACTCAACGCGGCCAGCGCCGCTGTTATGTTCGACAGCGCAAATTCCGGCATAGGGGGAAGCACAGCATCAAATTCGCCGTCAGGCGTGGACCAGATCACCTTTTGCATACTGTTATCTGCCAACTCAGTACGCCAGCGCCAATCGCCTGTTGCGCCGAACGTAATAATCGGACAGTTACAGCGGGTGCGTATTTCGTTCGCAAAAACATCATCGGTGTTTAAGACAGCGCACTTGAGTGGCCACTCAATAAAAAGCTTCTGTTTGGCCTGCCCATAAGCTTCCATGGTTTCGTGATAGTCCAGGTGGTCTCTGGATAGATTCGTAAAAATGGCGACATCGAAATGAACATCACGAACGCGGCCCTGATCCAGGGCGTGAGAACTCACCTCGATACTCGCCCGCTTCAAATCAAGCGCTGCAAACCGCGCAAGTCTGCGCTGCATGGCAACCGCATTGGCGGTTGTTAGAGAAAGCTCATCAAGAGCGCCTACGCGACCCCAGCCCAGGGTGCCGGTGTAACCGCAGGCCGTACCAAGGTGATCGGACAGACTTGCAACGTAATAAGCGACCGAGGTTTTACCGTTGGTGCCTGTGACACCCACAACTTCCAGATCGGCACTTGGCTCTCCATAAAACTCTGCGGCGAGCGCACCCCGGCGCGCCGCCAGGTCGTCGACGACAAGATTAGGCACAGCCAGATCTGCAATCGGCTGTCCGCTCACCACCGCGACAGCACCCTTCTCTATGGCAACTCTGGCATGCTGCGATGCGACCTTCACGTCAGGTGATACCGCAAGAAACGCATCCCCTCGCTCCACCTCATCGGTATGCTCGGCCAGGTTCTGCACCGCTACATCCTGTGAATGAAAAAGATCAGCAAGCGCATTCATCAGCCGCGCTCCCTGTCTGTGAGATGAATACCGGCCAGCTGCTCATCAGGTCCGACGCCCATCAGAGGCAAAGCGCGCTTGGCAATCTGCGCAAAAAGTGGGGCGGCGACAGCACCACCTCCAGTAGCACCCGCCTGGGGTTCATTGATCATGACCACAACGACGAGTTTTGGGTCGCTCACCGGCGCTATACCGGCAAACCACGCAACATGACGTCTGTCATCGTAACCCCCGGGACCTACCTTCCTGGCAGTGCCGGTTTTTCCAGCTATTCGATAGCCATTAACTCGGGCGCCATGCGCGGTACCATCGGCGGCGGTGACACTTTCCATCATTTCGACAACCTCACGCGTGAGGCTGCCATCGAACACACGCTCCTCACCTGGAATGCCCTGCGTTCGCTTCAGAATGGATAGAGGTCGATACATGCCGTGGCTGGCAAGCACGCTATAGGCTTGAGCAAGTTGCAACGGTGTCACGCTGAGCCCATAACCGTAGGCGAGTGCAGCTTTTACAACAGGATATCTAAGTTGCGCACTGTCCAGATGACCCTGGGCTTCTCCCGGCAAACCCGAGCCTACATAGTCGCCAAGACGGGCGCGTCGCAACACGTCGAACACCGCCTCGTTTTCCATATCGAGTGCAACTTTCGCAAACCCAACCTGACTGGATTTCTGAATCGCAGTTTTCAGCGTCACCACGCCGCGGTTAACCGGGTCTTGAATCAGTTTTGCACCAATTCGGAAATAGCCTGGCGACGTATCTATGGGCGTACGGCTTTCATAGCGACCTGTCTCAAGTGCTGCCAGAGCCGTAAACGGTTTAATTGTAGAACCGGGTTCGTACGCATCGGTGACCGCGCGGTTGCGCATACCGCTGATGTGGTTTGCGCCCACATTGGGGTTGTAGGATGGCTGGTTGACGAGCGCCAGAATTTCACCGCTGGCCACATCCGCGATGACAACTGATCCCGACTCGGCCTGGTGACCTGCGATCGCAGACTTGAGTTCACGATATGCAGTGAACTGCAGGGAGAGATCTATAGAAAGGTCCAGATCTTCGCCAAACACGGGCGCACCCAGATATTCGAGGTCGCGGACGGTGTTACCTAAGCGGTCCTTGAGAACAACCTTGCCTCCCTGCCGGCCACGCAAGCGGCCGTCGTAGGCAAGCTCTATGCCTTCTATGCCGGAGTCATCCAGATTGGTCAGCCCAACTATGTGGGCGGTCGTCTCCGCACCAGGATAGTATCGACGATACTCTGGCTGGAGATACACCTGGGGAATGTTCTCATCGACCAATCGCTGCGCCGCTGCATAGTCCACGCGTCGCTTCAGGTACACAAACTCCTTGGACCGATATCTATCAATACGCCCGGTTATCTCGGCCTTGGACACGTCCAGCGCCCGAGCCAGACGGCCAAGCTCTTCCTCTGTCAACGCAACACGACTGGGGTCGGCCCAGACACCATAGACTGGGGTACTTACGGCCAGGGGCTCCCCATGGCGGTCCTTGATCACCCCGCGCATGGCCGGTATCACCTCGCGTCGCACGGAGCGCAGATCACCTTGTTCTTTGAGGAAGTCACGCTCGGTCACGCTCAAGCTGACCACCCGCCCACACAGAACGGTGAGAGCCGCAACAAACAGAATCAACACCGCTTTGTGGCGCCAGGCAATCATTCGCGCCCTACCTGCTCAATTTCTTCAGGGAACAGCATGTCGAGCTCGGTGCTGGCGATTTCTTCAAGATTCGCGAGATTAGACATAGCGCCTCGTTCGAGACTCAGGCGACTGTTTTCTTCCAGCAACCTATCCTGCTCTTTCTGCACGATACCCAGCTGCCGATAGAGTTCGCGGACATCGGCAGCGGAGCCCACCAGAGAAAGTCCCGTGTATATGATGCTGACAAGCAAACACACAAATACGCCAATCCAGATTCGGCTGCTGTGATCCGCCTGCTTACTCATGCTGCGTCTCCTGCAGCCCGCTTTTGGATCACTCTCAGTTTTGCGCTGCGCGCGCGAGGATTCTGTCGGACTTCCAGCGCCGAGGCCGACAGAGGGCCGCACACTATCTCCCCAGCCACATCTTCAGGCCGCGCCTGTACAGGCAGCCGCCGCGGCATCGGCGGCGGCTGGCTCAATGCCCGGAACTTCTGTTTGACGATTCGATCTTCCAGCGAATGGAAGCTGATCACCGCGAGACGCCCGCCTGGTTTGAGCAGATTGAACGCAGCATCGAGTCCCCGCTCCAGCTCCCCCAGTTCATCGTTTATACGGATTCGCAGCGCCTGGAATGTGCGCGTCGCCGGGTGTTTTTTCATACCGCGGAGAACTGCCTGCGGCATCGCCGCTGCTACAACCTCAGCGAGTTCGAGCGTAGTGGCCAGCGGTCTTGCCTTGACTATGGCTCGGGCGATGCGACCTGCCTGCTTCTCTTCGCCAAACCGTCTCAGAACGTCGGCAATCTCGCCGACCTCAGCTGTGTTCAGCCAATCCGCCGCAGCTTCACCAGCGGAAGGATCCATCCGCATATCCAGCGGACCATCCACACTGAAACTGAACCCACGGGTTGGGTCATCCACCTGTGGGGAACTCACACCCACGTCCATCAGCACGCCGTCCACCGGCTCGTCCAGCCAACGTTCAAGCTCACCAAACTTCGCATGATGGATTGCAAAGCGTGCATCCTCTTCCGCAAGACGCTCGCCCTCCGCTACGGCAACGGGATCGCGGTCAAAACCCACGACACGCGCATCTGCATCCAACGCACCCAGAATTGCGCGCGTGTGACCGCCACGCCCAAAGGTTGCGTCAACGAAGATTCCAGATTTTCGGTACAGCAAATTTTTCAGAACTTCATCCAGGAGTACCGGAACATGGCTTTGTGCCGTCTGATCCGGTTCATGCACCACTACACTGACAAACCAGTGAACGCATCGCCGTCGGCCAGGAGATCCTCCGCATCGTTTTGCAGCCAGGTATCCATACGCTCTTGCCAGCTATTTTCTGCCCAAATTTCGATCTTGTTGCCTTGACCCACCAACACCAGTTTTTTGGTGAGGTCCGCGTAGTCGCGCAACATACTGGGAAGCAGCAGCCTGCCATTGGCATCCACTTCAATGTCGGTGGCATGCCCGATGAGCAGACGCTGGAGTAAGCGTGCCTGTGGGTTGATGTTGGAGAGTGCTTCCAACTTACGCTGAACTATCTCCCACTCAGGCAACGGATAGAGCAGCAAACACGCCTCACGCATATCGATGGTGACCACCACGCGACCCTCGGCCGCAGCCGCAACCGTGTCTCGGTGTTTGCTTGGCAGCGCCATTCGCCCTTTTGCGTCCAGCGTTGCACTGTTGATGCCTCTAAACATAGTCCGCTTGCGCGTCGCTGGCCCCGGGTGGGCCGTTTTGCGCCGGGGATACGCTGCCCGAAGACCCTAATTGATCTTCTGGTCAGCAAGAAACCCACATTTCTCCACATTTTCCCATTTTTCGACACTATAGGCCGGGTGAAGTGGGAGTCAAGCGGCTAAGCTATTCAAATATAAAGACTTTTCCAAAACCAAGCCTTTCCGGGTACATATCCCGCCAAGTCTCAATAGCCTTTCTATTGCATATCTATCGCATACAACCAATACCTAGAATTTACTTTAACTATCTAAGTATTTTGGTATAAAAAGCCTTCTTTTTATGCATTTTTTGCGCAAATCAAACGCGCGCCTGCAAAAAAGGTAAGTTGGCCTGTAAGCCGGGTTCTGTCTGGGACAGTCATTCATCTAGGAACGCAGTCACCTGCGCTCTCAAGCAGCCTACCCGAACCCTATGCGGACCACATTGTTGGGTTCCTATTTGGCCTTGCTCCAGGCGGGGTTTACCTTGCCGTGGCGTGTTACCACCCACGCGGTGCGCTCTTACCGCACCCTTTCACCCTTACCGATACAAACGTACCGGCGGTCTACTCTCTGCTGCACTTTCCGTAGGCTCGCGCCCCCCAGGGGTTACCTGGCACCTTGTCCTATGGAGCCCGGACTTTCCTCCCGCTTAACCGAAGTTAAGCCGGCGACTGTCCAGCCAACTTGGCGCTAGGGTACGCCCAACAGAAGCCATACGCTAGGGTTCTGTTTTTCAACAGGCTGATAGTCTACTTTGCGTTAAGCTAGGTTTACGGCACATAAGACCAATGACCTACCCAGGGGAGAGAGAAATGCGAGCCCTCAACGTACGCCACCTTGTTGCGAACATCTTCGTGTTCGTCTTGAGCACAAGCTTCTTCAGCTCAGACATACACGCCAGTCCTGAGGAAAACGCGGCATTCATCGGCGCGTGGCAAGGCCAGATAGAGATACCCAACTCCCCGTTGGAGGTGTTCGTTGATCTCGACAGCAACGAACAGGGCAAGATCGAGGGGACAATCACCATACCCGCTCAAAACGCCAGCAAACTACCCCTTGAGCAAGTGGTCGTCGAAAGCGGCACCATCAAATTCAGCATCGCTAATATCCCAGGCACGCCCACCTTTGATGGCGCTCTCGAAGTTACGGAAGAGCTCAAACAGATCAGCGGATCATTTACTCAGGGTGGAGGAACTTTTGCATTCGAACTTCGCGGCACCGACGTTCGCGAACAGGCCAAAGCGCTACTGGGAGATCTGCCGGACATCGTTCGCGCCAAACTCGACGACTTTGACGTGCCAGGTGCCGCGCTTGCGATCGTCTGGCGGGACAAACTGGTGTTTGCGGAAGGCTTTGGCTACGCGGATGTTGAGGAACAGCGCCCCATGACACCCGATACCCTGTTCGCCGTTGGCTCCACCACCAAGGCGATGACCACGACGTTGATGGGTATGTTAGCTGACGAGGACAAACTCGATTTCGACGCACCTGTGCGCACCTATCTGCCAGGCTTTACTTTGGCAGATGAAGATATCAGCCGTCAGATCACGCTCCGCGATCTGGTTACCCACAGAAGCGGTATGCCCCGCCATGACATTCTCTGGTATGCGGGCTCAGACAGCACTCGCGCTGATCTCATCGACCGGTTCAAACACCTGCCGATGACGGCTGGGTTACGTGAGCGCTATCAATACAACAACCTGATGTTCATGACGGCGGGTCATGTGGCGGCCAACGCTGGGGGTTACGCAAGCTGGGAAACGCTGATTCGAGAACGGCTCTTTGATCCGTTGGGCATGCAACGTTCCAATCTGTCTGTTACCGACTCCATGGCCGACGCTAATCACGCGACGCCGTACAGCAACCGTGAGGAAGGTCCGACAGCAATTCCATATCGCAACATCGATGTGGTGGGTCCAGCAGGCAGCGTGAATTCAACTGTCAGAGAGATGACCGAGTGGTTGAGATTTAATTTGAATGGCGGAGCCGTAGACGGCACTCAACTGATCAAAAGGTCTACGCTTGCAGATATCCAGGCTCACCACATGGTGACGGGTAACACCGGCATCGAACATGGCTCCCCTCCTTTGTACGGGCTCGGTTGGCGCATCGATACCTATCGCGGAAAGAAGCGTATCTATCACGGCGGGGGCATCGACGGATTTATCACCAATGTCATGTTGTTCCCGGGCGAATCGCTGGGGTTGGTGTCGTTCACGAACACCAGTTCAGGGCTGCCCACGTGGCTAAACCTCACCGCCGCCGATCTGCTGCTGGAGCATCCGACCAAGGACTGGCTGGGGCAAGGTCTTTCGCGCTACCAGAAAGGCAAAGAGACCAGCGCAAAAGCAAAACAGGCGAAAGACCCTCGGCAGAAATCGCGTGCGCCCGCAACCCACCCCTTGGCTGCCTACGCCGGAACCTACGAACACCCGGGCTATGGCGCCGTGGAGGTTGCTGTAAAACGCAAAAGCCTGGTTGCGCGCTACCACGATCTAGAGCTCCCGCTCACCCACTGGCATTACAACGTCTGGCGGAGTGAAGGTGACCCCGTCACAGAAGCTGCAGAAGGTCTGAAGCTAAAATTTTCGACCAACCTCAATGGCGACATCGCACACCTTCATATCGGCTTCGAAGTCACCGCCGAGCCGCTCGAATTTACGAAGCAACCGGACGCCAAGTGGACAGACCCGGCACATCTCAGCCAATACACCGGCAGCTACGCGTTGGATGAACAGAATATCGAGATCACCCTGCAGGGTAACGTTTTGAGCCTGGAGGTGACTGGTCAACCGCCCTATGAGTTGTCCCCAGAGGTCGGTGGGTACCTGCGCCTCGGCAGCTTGAGCGGTTTTCATGCATTTTTCCCAGAGTCTGGAAACACGCTGATGCTCCTGCAACCCAACGGCAATTTTGAAGCCACTCGACGTCAATAACCAAAACGAGCCCGTCGTGATCAGCCAGACCGAAGTCGAAGCCGCCCTGACCGAGTGCCGGCGCAAGCTGAACCTGACCGGTGCGGGGTTGGCGGTGCTGCACGGAAGTCAGCGTTTCATCGCATGCGAAGGTGTCCGGGTACGCGGCACAACAGATGACATCACAACGGATGATGCATGGCACATCGGTTCGGTGGGCAAATCGATCACCGCAACCCTGGTCGCACACCTGATGGGTGAGGAGTTGGAAAGCAAGCTCCCAGCTCTTCTGCCGGATTTCGAGATGCACCCCGAGTGGTCTGACTGCCGCATGATCGACCTGCTGAACCACACATCGGGGCTGCCCGCCAACTTTCCCCTCGCAGCACTGAAGTCAGCAGATCAAACGCCGCGACAAGTGCGCGAACACTGGCTCCATCGTGTCCTTGGAAAACCGCCCAAATCGAAACCGGGAGAGCGGTTCAGATACTCAAACACCGGCTACACCCTCGCAGGACACATTCTGGAAAGGCGCCACAACCAGGCGTTTGAAGAGCTGATGTCCGGGCATCTCTTCGAGCCGCTGAATCTGACAACCGCCGGTTTCGGTCCGCCGCAGACGCTCAGCGGCCATCGGGTGCTCTTCGGCTGGCGCAGAAGCAGACCTGAGCAGGACAATCCTCCAATCCTGAGCCCCGCGGGTCGAGTGCATATGAGCCTCGGCGACCTCTTGAGCTACGGCGCCTTACATCTGGCTGCGCTGCAGGGTGCCACGCCCGCATATCTGCCCGTTGAACATTGGAATGCGTTGCACGAGGCTGCAAAAAAAGACTACGCCAGCGGATGGGTTATCCACCAGGCACCCTGGGCGGGAGGGCGGTTGTTCTGGCACAACGGCAGCAACCGCTTGTGGTACACACTGCTGGTACTGCTCCCAGAGCGGGATGCGGTCGCGGCATTCACCACAAATGACGGGGCTTACATCAGATCTGAAGGGGTCGCGTTTCGCGCGATACGCAGCCTGATGGCGTAACAAGCCTCACTTCTCGCTCAACTCCACTGCCAGGTCATACAACTCTGCCTTCTTACGCCCACTCAGAGTGCTTGCCAGCTTGGCCGCCTTGGTGGGCGGCAATTCCGTGAGTAAAACCTTCAGCAGCTCGCGCGCTTCCTTGTTTTGGCCTGCTCCTGGATCGGCTTCCACAACCAATACGAACTCGCCTTTGCCCACGACCTTCCCGACCAGCTCATCCGCGCGACCGACACTGATGGTTTCAAACTTTTTTGTGAGTTCACGCGCAACCATGACCCGCCTGGTGGTCAATTCAGCCAGAGCACTGAGCGTCGCCTCTATTCTGTGGGGTGTCTCAAGCAACACGCTCGCCTCAGGCGCCGCAACAACCTCTTCCAGCACGCGTTTTCTCGCTGCCGCCTTGGGTGGTAAAAATCCAATGTACGTAAACGGCTGACACGCTATCGGACAGACTGACAGCGCTGCCGTAATGGAACACGCCCCCGGTACCGGTATACACGGAATTCCCGCTGCGTGGGCCATACCCACCAGCATAAATCCTGGGTCGTTGATCAAGGGGGTACCTGCATCGGACACCAGGGCTACATCCTCACCCCCCTGCATACGTTCGACCAGTCGCTCTGCCTGCTGGGCTTCGTTATGTTCGTGCAGGCTCACCAGTTCCGGCACACGGTGTCCGATATGCTCTAACAGCACCTGCGACCGTCTGGTATCCTCTGCCGCCAATATCTGCACAGATTTAAGAACATCTTCCGCTCGACGAGTCACGTCACCCAGGTTTCCAATAGGCGTCGCGACAACAAACAAAGAGCCGCATTTCGAATCGAATGAAGAACCGGTTGTATCAACATCACCCATGCTAAAACTCAAATTTAACGTTCTGTTTCTGACCCTGAGCATTCTGACGTTCTCCGGATGTGAAAGCACTACCGGCGGCAACGAACTGCTCAGCGGGCTCTCGCCATCTGCACTGGCCCTGCGCGCAGACACATCCAATCCGGCACGTGCCGCAGAGCTGCGCCTGCAGGCTGCAACCGGGTATCTCGATCTCGGCGAATTCGACAACGCGCTCGGCCAGTTGTTGTTGATCGACATCAACACCCTTCCTGGCTTACTGAAAGATGACTACTTCCGAGCATCCACACGAGCCAATCTGGGTATCGGTGATTCGGTCGCAGCCGACGATGCCCTGAAGCAACTCAGCGCCTACCTCGCGACCGACTATCTTCTCGTCGCACAGGTGTGTGAAGCACAACTGAACTATCAGTGCGCAGCGGATGGATTTATACAGGCGTCGCTGGATGCGGGTTTTGATGCGGCCGAACTCCCGGCAGACATCCACGATCAGATCTGGTCAGCGTTATCGCGGGCTCGCACAGGACCACAACTTTTCACCCACCGCTACCATCATGCCTGGTGGCTCTTGCAGCAGTCCGTGCGCGATGCGGGGTCCATCACGGGACAGGTGGCCGCGTGGCAAGACTGGCAGGCGCGCAACCCAAGTCACCCGGCAGCCATTCGACCACCACAAGCTCTCCTCGACCTGCAGGGTTATCGCGTGCCTGGTATTGCTGTCCTGTTACCCTTATCCGGTCGGTTGGCTGGCGCCGGAACCGCGGTCCGAGATGGTTTCATTGCAGCTTATATAGCGGAAGCCACAGACTCGACCGTACGTTTTTACGACACAGCAACCAAACCCCTGCCTCAGCTGTGGGAGCAGGTTCAAGCGGACGGATTCGATGTGGTCGTCGGTCCCCTCCTGAAAAACAACGCAACGGAATTCGCCGAGTTAACCCAGTTTGCGGAACAACCGCGACTGGTCCTGAACTACCTGGACGAACCCGTCGCCTTGCAATCCCCCTTCAGCCTGGATACGCGAGCACAAAGACCGCTCTTCGAACTTGGTATCGCCATTGAAGACGAAGCTGATTCGTTGGCTAGATACGTCAGATCTCATGGCTACGAACGCGTTGTGGCAATTCACAGCAACGCTCAATGGGCCTCGCGGGCTCTCAGCGAGTTCAAACGCGCCTGGCCGCACAACTTGACCCACGCACATTTCGAAGACGTGAAATCCCTGACAGAAGCTGTTGGGCGAGCGATGCAGGTCGCCGACAGCGAACGGCGCAAAAACAGGCTCGCCACCATCCTGGGCGAACCGTTGGAGTTCCTTCCACGCGCTCGACAGGACCTGGACGCAATCGTCGCCTTCACCACCAATGTGGAATCACGCGCACTCGTCCCTGCACTTAAGTTTCACTTCGGCGATCACCTGCCCGTGTACGCCACCTCTCAGAGTGCCCGACGCGGGTCGCTGGACGAACTCAAAGGTTTCCATCTCTCCGAGATGCCCTTGTTTACCGAGAACAAACCCGCATACGTGGGGCTTAACCAAGGGTTTAGAACCCAGACCAGTGCTTTCGCGGAGTTGTACGCCCTGGGCTACGATGCGTTTCAGGTCGCCGCCTGGCTGCCTGTCATCCGCGTTGGTGATGAAAAACAAATCGCCGGTGCAAGCGGCTACCTGAGCCTCACCGGTCGCCAGTTCAGACGCGATTTGAACATCGCCCGTGTTGACGCGGACGGACAACTCGTCCTGCAAGACTAGCCTTGCCTTCCACCGGTGATTCCGCAACCGGGCAGCTTGGCGCACTGCAGGAGCGGCGTGCCCGATTCTATCTGCAGCGCCGCGGGTTGCGACACCTGGCGAGCAACTATCGATGTCGCTGGGGCGAGCTGGATCTCATCATGCTGGAGAAAAACCCGACCCTCGTTGTGGTTGAAGTCCGCTATCGCTCCACCACCAGCCACGGTGGCGCACAGGCAAGCCTCTCGACAAAAAAGCTGGAAAGAATCCGCAAAACCACCAGACACTACATCCAAAGCCAGAATCTTCACGCGTTACCCGTACGCTTTGACGTGGTTGCCATACAAAATCGCAAGATCACTTGGCTCAAGGGAGCGTTTGAGTAATATAGGCGCGTCTTGAAGCAGATGGCGCGCACCGAGGCGTACCTTTGCCGCTCTCACAAACAACGCGCTCACAAACAAGAGGAACCCTGCATGATTTTGTCGCCCCGGGCTTTAATCACCCTAATCACCCTCAGTTGTCTCGCGGGATGCTCTGTATTCAGTTCAGACCCAGGCCACCGCACACCTGGCGTGGTCATCGACGATGCCGTCCTGGAAAATCTGGTTGAGCAGGAAATCCGCAAGTCGGACAGCGGTTTCAAAGGATCGCATCTGGTCATCGTCGCGTATAACGGCCTGGTCCTCATCGCCGGACAAGTGGCTTCACCCGAGCTCAAAACCAAGGCCAGCGAAGTCACCCAGCAACTGCGACGGGTACGCAAGGTCCACAATGAGCTGACGGTGGGCGGCCCTACCTCCATCATGGCTAGAACAAACGATGGCTGGTTGACGTCGAAGGTCAAGAGCCGGCTGCTTGCGAACAAAGAAGTCAGCGGCAACAAGATCAAGGTTCAGACCGAAAACGGTACTGTGTTCCTGCTGGGATTGGTGCCACGTGCCCAGGCAGATGCGGCGGTTGCGGTCGCCTCAAACGTCTACGGCGTGCAAAAAATCGTTAAAGTGTTTGAGTATCTGGACTGAACCAGTCTGAGGCCGACGTGGGTGAAAAATGATTTGTCAAAATCATTTTTCAACAGACTCCAGGTCTCTAAACCAATCTCAGCGAGGGCTTGGAACCATCCGGATCATCATCCGGGCCCTTGCCCTCCTGACCCGCGTTCGTCTTCTGTTCGGGTGAGGCGGTCGGCTGGCCCGCGGACTCGTCTTCAGGGAATGCCATACCCTGACCAGCTTCCTTACCATAAATTGCGCGCACCGCGTCCACCGGCACGGCCACTTCAAAGGAGCGGCCTGCAAACCGGCTGTCGAACATAATCCACTCGTTGCCGAGTTCCAGATTGCGCACTGCGTTTGGGCCGATGTTCAAAACAATCTGGCCCTCTTGAACGTACTCCGTCGGCACCACAACCCCTTCTGCGGTGGCGTTAACCAGCAGGTAAGGAATATCGTTGTTGTCGAGGACCCAGTCGTATAACGCCCTTAAGAGGTAAGGGCGCTGGGAGGTCACTCCTGCATCTCGATTTCGGTCTCGGTCAGACTTGCGCGAAACGCTTCGCGCTCGAACATGGTCTGCATGTACTTCAGGAGTGGGCGCGTGGACTTCTCAGGCAGCGTGATATCCACCTCTTTCAAGCGCCACAGAATCGGCGCCACACAGCAATCGACGAGTGAAAATTCTTCATTCATGAAGTACGGCATTTCGCCGAATATGGGTGCAATTGCGATGACACTTTCACGCAGTTCTTTGCGGGCTTTGGTCAGCACGGTTTCGCGCCCCTTGCCAGCCATCAGAATGTCGAGCTTTTGACTCCATTCCTTTTCAACGCGATTGATCCAAAGTCTGGAAAGCGCGCGCTGTACCGGGTACACCGGCAGCAAGGGTGGGTGCGGAAAGCGTTCGTCAAGATATTCCATGATCACGTTCGCCTCATAGAGGACGAGATCGCGATCCAGTAGCGTTGGCAGGCTGTTGTAGGGATTGATCTCAGCAAGATCCTCAGGTTTTTTACTGGGATCTACATCGACAATATCTACAGTAACGCCTTTTTCAGCCAACACCATGCGCACACGATGCGAGTAATGGTCGCGCGCATCGGAAAACAGCGTCATAGAAGATCGTTTGGTGACAACACTCATAATTATATTTCCCCGGGGTGATCACTAACGGAGGTTAGTGAACGTCTTTCCAGTATTCTCTGTTCAGCAAATAGGTAAAGCAGCCGAGAATGATCAGAAACAGCAACACGTAGATGCCAGTGCGGTGTCTCTCCAGGCGTGTTGGTTCACCGACGTAGTATAGGAAATTCGTCAGGTCATAAACCGCCGCATCAAATTCTTCTGCTGTATAAAGCCCAGTGCCTTCTTCAACATAAAGTTGATCGCACTTCTCTTCTGTAATGACTTTGCCGGGCTCGCGCGGGTCTCTCATTTCTCCGCCGTTATCGGCCATCTTCGGCACCTGAATACAGCCGCTTTTCTGCACACCCTGCAACTCGGCCAGGACGTTGGGCATACCCACGTTCTCAAAAACCTTGTTGTTCACCCCAAACGGGCGCGAAGGGTCTTCGTAAAACGTCTTAAGGTAGTTGTAGACGTACTCAGGACTTTTATATTTGGTGATCATCGTCAGATCCGGCGGTGCAGCGCCGAACCAGTTTTTGGCATTTTCACGCGCCATGGCCGATGTCATCTGCTCACCAATCTTCTGCCCGGTGAAAACGAGCTTGTCGAGCGCAATGTCATGGGGAATGCCGAGGTAGTCCACCGTCATTTCATACCGCTGATAACCCAGCGCATGACAACCAAGACAGTAGTTCATGTAGAGCCGCATACCGTTCTGCAAGGACGGTAGGTTTTCCAAATCAGGTTCGATCGGCTCCATGTCGTAGTTGATCGCCGAGGCCGCAAACACGGAGGCGGGCAATGCCAGCAATAAAGCGATGAGCTTGAGTCTGATTATCTTCTTCATTCTGTGACCCTCTCTGGTTCGGGCAGGGTTTTCTCAACCCGCGTGTACCAAGGCATGAGGAGGAAATAGAGGAAGAAGCAGATCGTGCCAATCTGCGCTACCAACGTTCGGCCGTCTGTAGGTGCCAGCGTACCGAGGTAGCCCAGTACAAAGAAGCTGACGACCAGCAAGCCTAGGAAAAACTTGGACAGCTTGCCTTTATAGCGGATCGACTTAACCGGACTCTTATCCAGCCAAGGTAAGAAGGCCGGAATAATGATAGCGGCCACCATCACCACAAACCCCCAGAACTTTGCGGTCATGCCGAGGAACGGAAAGGTTGATGCCCGCAGCATTGAATAGTACGGCGTGTAGTACCAGACAGGCGCGATGTGTTCAGGTGTGGCCAGAGGGTCAGCCGGTACAAAGTTCGGCTTCTCAATAAAGTAGCCCCACATTTCAGGCGCAAAGAAGAGTACGGCGCAATAGAAGAATAAGAAGACCACGATCGCATGTATGTCATGAACCGTGTAGTAGGGATGAAACGGAATGCCATCTACCGGGATTCCGTCGCTGCCTTTGTTCTTCTTGATTTCAATCCCATCTGGGTTGTTGGAACCAACGTGGTGAAGTGCCACAACATGGACAAAGACCAGGGCAACCAACACCAAGGGGAGCGCCACAACGTGGAGAGCGAAGAAACGGTTCAACGTAGCGTCTGACATCAGGAAGTCACCGCGTACCCATTCCATCAGGTCCGGACCAATCACTGGCAAAGCGCCTACCAGGGATACAATGACCTGCGCGCCCCAATAGGACATGTTGCCCCACGGTAGCAGATAGCCGAAGAAGCCTTCCGCCATGAGCGCGACGAAAATCACCATACCAATCAGCCACAGCAACTCGCGGGGTCCCCGATATGATCCGTACAGTAGCGCCCGATACATGTGGGCGTAGACGACGATAAAGAAGAACGATGCACCTGTAGAGTGCATGTAACGGATTAACCAGCCGTACTCTACATCCCGCATGATGTATTCAACGGATGCAAATGCACCATCGCCGGTGGGCGCGTAACTCATTGTCAGCCAGACACCCGTGAGGATCTGAACCACAAGCATGAAAATGGCCAGAACGCCGAAGTAGTACCAGAAATTAAAATTCCTGGGCGCGTAGTACTTCGACATGTGGTATTCGAACGTTTCCGTTGCAGGGAAACGGTCATCAACCCAGCCCATAAAGCCGGTCCACATGTTTACAAACTTGCTTTCCTGTTTTGGAGCTTCCATCAGGCTGCACCCTCCTCTTCACCGATCACCACTTCGGTATCGGTCTCAAATCGATAAGGAGGCACTTCCAGGTTATCCGGAGCCGGGAAACCAGCCCCCACGCGTCCGGCTAGATCAAACTTTGAACCATGGCATGGGCAGAAAAAACCACCCTGACCATCGTCCCAGTTGTCTGTGGTGACAAGCTTGGGCGAGCAACCGAGATGCGTGCAGATACCCAGATAAATGCCCACTTCAGGATTAGAGGAGCGGGTCGGGTTTTGTGCAAACTCGGGCTGCATCTCAATATTCTGCGAGTCTGGATCGGCGAGATCGAGGGTATTGTCCTCAAGTGCCTTGACAACATCCGGCGTGCGCCGCATGACGAAAACAGGTTTACCGCGCCACGCTGGGATCGGGCTTAACATCTCACCCGGATTCAGCTTACTGATATCAATTTTTACCGGAGCCCCCAAGGCTTTCGCCTTAGCGCTGGGATTCCAGTAGCGGACAAAAGGCACCGCGACACCAACCGCGCCGAGTCCTGCTACCGCGGACGTGGCGCCAATCAGGAAATAGCGACGACCGGTATTGACGCTTCCTTCTTGTTCGGCGGCGGGGGCTTCTTGACTTGCTTCGCCGTTACTCAAGGCAACTGCTCCCTCTATTTATACTGATGTAAGTTTAACTTTCGTCTGTGTTAGCCCGTACGAAGTGCTGCTGTACGTAGCTGGTGTTTGCGACTAGGAGTAAAGATTTGGTCGCCGGACCTTGTCGAGCACGTCGATCCTTCTGATCGTTCTTTTACTCCTCACTAGAGATAATAGACGAGAATTAACGCCCTATTTGCAAACCGCGCGATTGTAACACAGCGCCCAACACTTGAGGGGCAAGAAATGCGCTTCGAGCCAGTTTTTTGCTTATCGCTTGGAGAACTGAGGGCGCTTGCGAGCTTTTCGCAGACCCACTTTCTTACGTTCCACTTCACGAGCGTCGCGCGTCAGGAATCCAGCAGCACGCATGGGGCTGCGCAGGTTCTCATCGTATTCGACAAGCGCGCGAGCAATGCCATGACGAATGGCGCCTGCCTGGCCCGTGTTACCACCACCGCGTACCGTGACTTTTACATCGAGTTTGTCACCCAGTTCCGCAACCTCCAGGGGCTGTCGTACGACCATGCGAGCAGTTTCGCGGCCAAAGAACTCATCCAACGGCTTGCTGTTGACCGTGATCTGGCCGTTCCCACTTGCGAGAAACACGCGTGCCGCAGCTGTTTTGCGTCGGCCGGTGCCGTAGTCGTAGTTGGTCATCTAGGCGTACTCCTACCTTAGTTCAGCTCAAGTGGCTGTGGTTGCTGTGCTGCATGTGGATGCTCGGGTCCCGCATACACTTTGAGCTTGCGATACATCGCACGTCCGAGCGGATTCTTCGGCAACATGCCTTTTACCGCTTTCTCAATGATACGTTCCGGGTGCGTGGCTCGCATATCGGCAACATTGGTGCCTTTGATACCACCCGGATAGCCGGAATGGCGCCAGTACACTTTGGCATTTTCTTTGTTGCCCGTGACGCGCACTTTGTCCGCGTTGATCACGACAATGTAGTCACCCGTATCCACGTGTGGCGTATATTCTGGTTTGTGCTTGCCGCGCAGGCGATGCGCGATCTCAGTGGCCATACGACCTAACGTCGCATTCTCAGCATCGATCACCCACCATGACCTTTCTACGTCTTGGTCACGCATACTTACTGTTTTCATTACGGCTACAGGGACCCTAATTTTGGGAGCGCGAATATTATAGGAGCGTATAGGCCTTTACAACCCTGCACCCGCGTCCTTTGCAGCCCTCATCAACAGCCCCATTTCCGGCGCTTATCTACCGACTATCTGCGTCCGCGCCGTCCAAGTGATGACCGCCGCTCAAGTACTCATGAGATTGCATTTCCAGCAGCCGCGATTGCGTCCGTTCGAACTCAAATTTCAAACGGCTGCCCTGGTAGAGCTCCGGGATTGCTGCATCCGCGCTCAATATGAGCTTCACCCCGTGATCATAAAACTCGTCCACCAGACTGATGAACCGCCGCGCCGCATTCTCCTGGTTTACATCCAGCACCGGCACGTTACTCACCAGCACCGCGTGGTACTCCATCGCGATCTCAATATAGTCATTCTGGCTGCGCGGCCCCTCACACAGCTCGCTGAAATCGAACCAGACCACATCATCCGCAACGTATCGCGCCCGTATCGGTCGCCCTTCAATACTCAGCTCCACATCTGCGGTAGGCTTCTCTGGCGCGAGCGAATCAAGGCTTCGTTTCAGACTTGCATCAGCCATGTCGTCCAGCGGGTAGTGGTATATCTCAGCTTGTTCCAACGCCCGCAATCGATAATCCAGCCCATCCGCAATGTGATGTACAAATGTGTGCGCGTAGAGGAGATCGATGGCCGGTAGGAATCGTTGGCGCTGCAGCCCATTCTTATACAGTTCTCTGGGTTCTACATTTGAGGTTGCAACGAGCGTCACGCCGCGACTGAAAAGCGCCTGCAGCGTTTCAGCCAGAATCATCGCATCGCCGATGTCGGAGACAAAAAACTCATCGAAACAAAGGACATCTGTCTCTTCAGCAAGTTCTTCGGCCACCCGCTCCAGCGGATTGACGGTCCCAGCCCATTTGTTCAGGCCCTGATGGACCCGCCGCATGAAGCGATGGAAGTGCATGCGCAGTCGACGCTCCTCGGGCAGGCAGTCGAAGAAAAGATCCATCAGCATGGTTTTCCCTCTACCTACGCCTCCCCAGACATAGAGACCGGTCTGAGGTTCACTCGGCGGTTTTGACCAGGTTGCACGCACACGTGCCCACAGACCTGGCTCAGGTGCAGCGGCGACCAGGCGATGGAAAAGCTCATCTAGAAGTTCAACGACCCTGGCTTGGCTGGGGTCCTCTTCAAACTCACCTGAGGCAAGTCTGGATGCGTAAATTTCTGCAGGCGACACGGCCGTAAACCTTGCTCCCTTATTTCCCGTGACTCACATTAATCTCCCGTTCGGGTTCACCTTTCAGGACCTCGCGCCCCCGATCAGCGCAAAAGTGCGGGCGGAAAGCACCGTAATCGATTCGCCGTAAAGAATGCAACGAAGAATGCAACACGACAGACGTTGAAACAGAGCGCACTCATTGGACCCTCATTCCAGGCGAACCCTCCAATCTCGCCCATCGGCGGGAACGTTGTGGTTAAATGGCGCCACTTCGTCACCTTAGGACCGCTCAGGCATTGAGCCAGCTCACTCGATTTATCATGCTCCCCGCGGCTATCGGGGCTCTGCTTGGCGTGATCATTATCGCCTGGAACAGCTTCAACACAGCCGACAAACCCGGCTTTGCCAGCGCCGTCGCTCAGGCTGCCCCCGCCGTGGTTAACATTCACACGGAGACACAACGCTCTTCAAATCCGCTGTGCAAATTTCAGGAATACCAGGCTCTCTGTCGCCGCTTCAGCAATTCAACACAGGTCCAAACCTCGCTTGGCACGGGGGTTATCGTTCGCGAGGATGGCTATATCCTGACCAACGAACATGTCGTGAAGGGTGCCGACCAGATTCTTGTTATGTTCGCGAACGGGCAGATCATCACCGCAGAGGTCATCGGCTCTGACCCACATACAGACCTCGCCCTCATTCATGTCAAAACATCGGGTCTTCCGGTCATTCCGTTCGCTGATCTCAATGCCGCTCAGGTTGGCGATATCGCGCTTGCCATCGGTAACCCCTTCGGTTTGGGGCACAGCGTATCGCAGGGCATCATCAGCGCTTTCTCCCGCGCTGCGATCACCGACGATCGACCCTACGATGATTTTATCCAAACCGACGCGGCCATCAGTCCCGGCAATTCGGGCGGTGCGTTGGTCGACTACGAGGGCAGGCTGCTGGGTATCAACACACTGATCGTTTCACAAACGGGTGGCAGCGAGGGCATCGGCTTCGCCATTCCCGTTAACATTGCCCTCAACGTAATGACGCAGCTGATCCAGCACGGTCGAGTTATCCGCGGATGGTTGGGTGTCAGCATTGCGCCCGTTATAACCCCGGAAAACGACCAGGGTCTGATCGTGCAGAACATCGTGCAAAACGGACCGGCTCATCGTGCGGGCATAACGCGCGGTGACATCATCCTGTCCATCAATCAGGTGCGGGCCATCATCCCGGCAGATATCACGGAGGTGATTGAACGCACGGCACCTGGAACAGAACTCGCGATCGAGATTTTGCGCGAGGGTCGTCGTTTCCGCGCTACAGCGGTCGCCGGAGAGTTACCCAGCCTTTGAACCAGGCTGAAAACCGCTAGTCTTCTGCGCCCTGCCCGGCGCGAACAGCTGCCGCACGCGCGTGGGCGGTGAGCCCTTCACTTTCAGCGAGCGGTACGGCCACATCGGCCAGACTGGCAGCGCCCTCAGAGCTGATGCGAATGACCGAACTGCGCTTTTGAAAATCGTAAACACCCAGCGGGGAAGCAAATCGCGCCGTACCGAAAGTGGGCAGCACATGTGAGGGTCCGGCAACGTAGTCACCGAGCGTTTCGTTTGCGTAGCCGCCACAAAAAATTGCACCCGCATGTTTTATTTCGGGTAACAGATCTTCCGGATTGGTGACGTGCAGTTCCAGGTGTTCGGGCGCAACCCGATTAGCGATGCGCACCGCATCTTCCATATCCCGCGCCTCAATCAACATGCCGCGTTGTTCGAGAGAAGCGGCGATGATGTCTTGACGAGGGAATGAAGCTATCTCGTGCAACATGGCCGCTTCGACAGCTGCCAGTACCTCTGCATCAGGGGAGATCAAAATGGCCTGGGCAGCAGCATCGTGCTCAGCCTGGGAAAATAGATCGAGTGCGGTCCAGCGCGGGTCCACTGAACCGTCAGCGATAATGAGCACCTCACTCGGCCCGGCGATCAAATCGATACCAACTTTGCCAAAGACCATGCGCTTCGCGGTTGCAACATAGGCATTGCCCGGACCGACAATTTTATCCACAGCGGGCACGGTTTGAGTGCCATAGGCAAGGGCACCCACAGCCTGCGCGCCGCCGATGGTAAAGACGCGATCTGCACCCGCTATGGCAAGTGCCGCAAGCACCGTTTCATTAACTTCGCCATGCGGTGTGGGTACGGTAACCACCAGTTCTTCTACCCCCGCAACCTTGGCGGGTACAAGGGTCATAAGCACAGATGATGGGTAGCTCGCCTGCCCGCCTGGTACATATACACCGACCCGGTCCAAGGGGCGCACCGCCTGGCCCAACTCATTGCCGAGTGCATCTGTATACGACCAGGAGTCCTGCAACTGGTGCTCGTGATAGGTGCGAATTCGCTCCTGCGCGGAATTGAGGGCAGCTCGCTCGTCATTCGATATCCCAGCCAGCGCCTCCTGCAGGCGCGTCTGAGACAATTCCAATTCATCCACGCGCTCAGCGACGAGCCCGTCAAACTTGCCCGTGAACTCAAGCACCGCCTCATCACCGCGTGTGCGCACTTCGTTCAATATATGCCTGACGCTGGACTCAACCTCTGAGTCTTCGCTGACATCCCAGTCCAGGAGCGCATCCAGGCTCGCATCGAAGCCTGCAGCCCCACTTGTCAGTTTGTTAATCACCTGCGCCCACCACATCAGCGAGATCGGCGACCAATGACTGCACCAAATCAAACTTGGTCTTCATAGAAGCGCGATTCACAATCAAGCGCGTTGAGATATCGCAGATGCTCGCCCTGGGTTCAAGACCGTTGGCTTTGAGCGTGTTGCCTGTATCTACGATATCCACGATACAGTCCGCCAGACCTAACAGGGGTGCAATCTCCATCGCCCCTGACAATTTGATAACGGCGACCTGACGTCCTTGAGACTGGTAGTAGTTGCGTGTGATGTTTACGAACTTGCTTGCAACACGCAGAACGCCTTCCGGTTCGTCGACTCCCTTGGGTCCCGCCGTCATCATCTTGCAGCGACCAATGTCCAGATCCAGGAGCTCATAGAAACCCATCGCTTCGCCATACTCCAGGATGGTGTCTTTACCCGTGATGCCAAGATCAGCGACGCCGTGCTCAACGTACGTGGGCACATCCGCGCTGCGCGTGATAATGAACTTGTGACCACCTGTCTTGGATTCAAAGATCAGTTTGCGCGAGGCATCGGGATCCTCTGCCAGTTCGATGCCGCACCGTGCAAGCAGCGGCAAACACTCTTTAAGTATGCGGCCCTTGTTGAGGGCAATCACAAGTCCCATTTCAGCAAACTCTCGTCGGTAAACTCTTGTCGATAAAAAACAGTTGCGTTAACAACTCTGGTAACCCGCTTGGGATGAAAAACAAACCAGATGCTTAACGCCTCGAGCGCGCGCATCCTACCTTGCGGGTCACATCTTGACCATCTTCATCTGGCGCTGTTAGCGCACGCGCTGCACGGCGCCACCCAGTTGCTGTAGTTTCTCTTCGATCGTTTCGTAGCCGCGATCTATGTGATAAATGCGATCGATGGTCGTTTGCCCATCGGCTACCAGGGCGGCAATAACCAGACTGGAAGAGGCTCGCAGATCGGTCGCCATCACCGGTGCGGCTTTTAATGTCTCAACCCCATGCACAACGGCCATGGAATGACCGTGCAATTCTATTTTTGCACCCAGGCGATTCATCTCCTGCACGTGCATAAAGCGATTTTCGAAGATGTTTTCCCGAATGGTCGAGGTTCCGTCCGCAACGGCATTCATCGCCATGAACTGTGCCTGCATATCGGTGGGAAACCCTGGGTAGGGAGAGGTTTCAATATCGACCGCGCGTGGGCGCCTGCCACCCATATCCAACGACAGGGCGTCACCATCATCCGTTATCTCAGCGCCTGCTGCCGATAGCTTTTCCAGCACCGATCCCAATGTTTCACTTTCGACGTCCACCAGCGTTACCGACCCACCCGTCGCGGCAGCAGCGATGAGATAAGTACCGGCTTCCACTCGATCCGGCATAATTTTGTGCTGCCCGCCATGCAGGGCATCAACACCTTCTATCTCGATGGTGGAGGTCCCATGGCCTTTCACCACCGCACCCAGCTCGATTAAGAAATTACCCAGGTCGATGATTTCGGGCTCGCATGCACAGTTGTGCAGCCGGGTTGTGCCTTTGGCCAGCACCGCTGCCATCATCAGATTTTCAGTGCCGCCCACCGTAACAAGGTCCATATAAACGTCAGCGCCGGTCAGACCATCGGGCGCGGCTGCGCGCACGTAACCGTCCGTCACCTCAATCTCCGCGCCCAGGGCTTCAAGACCTTTCAAGTGTTGGTCAACCGGCCTGGCACCGATGGCACATCCCCCTGGCAACGACACTTCCGCCTGTCCGTATCGCGCGACCAGTGGTCCGAGGACGAGAAAAGAGGCACGCATCGTTTTTACCAGCTCATACGGCGCGCGGAGCTGGGTCAAGTTTTTTGCCGAGACCTCCACGTTGAGCTTCTCATCGATAACAACATCCGCCCCGAGGCACCCCAGCAATTCGATCATGGTGGTGACGTCGTGCAGGTGAGGGGCATTGCTGATCACCACAGGCTCTTCCGTTAAAAGCGTTCCGGCCAAAATCGGCAGCGCAGAGTTTTTTGCCCCAGAAACCCGCAACCGACCGTGCAACGGCCGTCCGCCTGTAATGGTGAGCTTATCCACTCTCGCTTGCTCGGATCGTCACTGCGTGTAGTCGACCATCCGCAATGTAATCTTCAATACATGCATAGACGGCCTGCTGCCGTTGCACGCGGTTCAACTCGCCAAACTTGTCATGGGCGATATCGATCAGTGCCCGATTGCCGTCTAACTCAACGGTCAGGCGTGCATCCGGAAACTCAGAAAATAAGCGTTCTTCTATTTCAGCTTGCATGGGTAGTCAGATCTCTCGTTCGTCTTCGGGTTAAGCCTAATACGCAAACGTTCTACGCAAACGATGGTGGCCAGCGGCAGGTTCAACACGAAGGTTCAGCTTTGGACAGGTAGGATCTCGGCCAATCCCGAAAACGCGACGATCTTACGCAATTCCGGAGACAAATTCATAAAAACAATTGAGCCGCCACTGTTGGTCGCTGCACGGTACCAGGCCGCCAGGAGTGCCACGGTGACGCTGTTTGCATGCTGCAGCCCGCCCAGGTCCACCTCGATGGGCGTATCGCTGGGCACCTCACCAGAGATACGTTCTCTGATCAGCTCGAAGCCCCTGGCTTTGATACGTTCAGCATTTTCAAGCGTGACCGCGTCCACCAGGAAGACAAACTGATCCGTAAGATCGGTTGGTTCAGCCATGGGAGGAATGTCGTTTCACTAAAATCAGGGTGGCCACCTAGTGTCCTGTCTGATTAATTCGTTGAATTATGACGCGTCCCAAGGGTCCTGTGGCTAGGCGCGGTCCGACGGACAGGTCGGGTACCTTTCCTAGGGCCGCAACGGAGCCTTCAGCGCTCAGGGCTGAGCCACAGGGCCCTTGGGATGCGCCCTTCGGGTGGCCCAGAAACGCCAATAACTGCGTTGTTCCCCTTGCTAATGTCCCGACATGAGCGGCGGGAAACGCCTTGTTCTTGACGTTTCTGGGCTTATCATAATTCAACGAATTAACCAGACAGGACACTAGGCTTTGCTCTCAGACTCGATAACATTGCTCCAGGCGTCGATGACCTTGTCCAGATCACGATCAAACTTTGGACCTTTCATCGCGCTGTCAAACTGCGAGCGATAGTTAAGGCGCAGGTTGATGCCTTCGATCACCAGATTGACCAGACCCCACTCATCGTTACGGCGCTGCATGGCATATACCACCTGATAGGTTTTGCCCTGATACAGCACTTCCATAGTCACCGCTTCCTGGTCCGGGTTCGGCGATTGGCGGGGCGGTGGCACAACTCTAACTTGACCTTCGTTAAATTCTGTCAGCGCCAGAGCATAGGTTCTGACAAGGCTCCACTTAAAGGAGTCGGCAAAACGCGCGCGCTGCTCGCCCGAAGCTCGTTTCGCCCACACGCCCATAACCGAACGGGCAAACTTGTCAAAATCCACAAACGGCGTGAGAATTTCTTCCACCTCCGTGTAGAACCTCTCTGGATCATCCTTCGCGTAGGCCTGACCCCGCTTGATGAGCGCAAGCACCTCATCGGTAGCAACTTGCACAACCTCCGTCGCCTCCGCGTTTTTCACCGCGGCCTTCGCCCGGGCCACAGCAGCCGCTTGCGCATCATCTGCACGCGCCACATGCGCCTTTTCTGGATTTACTGCAGGGACTTCATTTCTCGCATCGGTCGCAGCCGACGCTGAAGTTGCCGCACCACATGCGCACATAAGCAGACCAACCCAAAGGCGTGCCACATTTTTCTTTGTTTTTGACGTTTTCATAAAAGTCGGGCCTGTTTGAAAAAAGGAAAGCTCTCCATCTTAGTCTCCAATATTCGTCACAAATTCCCCAATCAGATTTTCTAACACCAACGCGCCCTGCGTATCTGTGATCTCATCCCCATCGGCAAGCTTTTCCTCTTCCGCCCCGGGTAACAAGCTGACATATCTGGCGCCCAAAATACCTTCGGTCTGAATCTTTGCTGCGGTATCCGATGTCAGGTTACCGGCCGCACCGAATATCTCCATATTCACAATGGCATGCCCCCACTCCATATCAACATCGATACTGCGTACTCGCCCAATGGTGACACCGGCCATGGAAACCTTGCCGCGTGGTCGCAAACCGGCCACATCATCAAACTTCGCTGTGATGGTATAACTCTCTTCCGAGTCACCAAAATTGACCCCGCTGACTTCCACGGCAAGAAATATCAATGCAGCTACCCCGGCTAAAACAAATGCGCCAACGCAGAGCTCAAGTGTTCGCATACGCATCAAAAATCTCCATACATAACAAGCGTTAAAACAAAATCTGTAGCCAGAACAAGTACAGACGAAACAACCACCGTACGCGTTGTGGCCATGGACATGCCTTCGGCGGTGGGCTCACAGTCGTAGCCCTGAAAAACCGCCACCCAGGTGATGAGCAACGCAAAAATCACAGACTTGATCATGCCCTTGCCCAGATCTTCCCACCAGTCCACCACCTCCTGCATGCTGGACCAGAACGCACCCGCATCCGCCCCAAGCCACTCAACCGCGACCACAACCCCGCCGTAAATTGCGACGGTGTTAAAAATCAGCGTCAATATCGGCACGCTGATGACCCCCGCCCAGATGCGCGGCGCGACGATGCGATGCAGAGGATCCACCCCCATCATCTCCATGCTCGACAGCTGTTCTGTCGTTTTCATCAAGCCGATTTCAGCCGTAAGTGCTGAGCCCGCACGACCTGCAAACAATAGACCCGTCACAACCGGTCCCAGCTCCCGCAAGAGCACCAACGCCAAACCCAACCCCACCGCATCCTGTGCGCCAAAGCGGGCCAGTTGCGTGTAAAACTGGAGGGCGAGCACGGCACCGATTGAAAACGCCGACAACACGACGATGATCAGGGAAAGGTAACCGACGTTATAGATCTGTTTAGCGAGAAGGCCCAGGTCACCCCAGCGAGGGACACCAAAAAGCGCGCGCAGAAACAGCAGGGTTGCTCGACCCAAACCCCGCACCACGTTCAGCGCCCGCGCGCCTGTTCTGCGAACAAAATTCAACACGTTATCCAGTCTCGGTCAGGAGGTCGTATTCATACCCGTCAGCGGGGTAGTGGAACGGTACGGGACCATCCGGTTCACCATGCATAAACTGCCGCACCATCTCTGATGATGAATTCTTCAATTCATCGGGCGTGCCGCATCCTATGACATGCCCATCAGCAATGATGTAAAGCTTGTCAGCAATACTCACGGTTTCATGAATATCGTGCGACACCAGCAGGCTCGTTGTTTCCAAAGCCTCGTTAAGCGCCCGAATCAAACTGACCAGCATACCCATGGAAATCGGGTCCTGGCCGGTAAACGGCTCATCGTACATGATCAACGCGGGGTCAAGGGCAATGGCTCGTGCGAGTGCGACGCGTCTGGACATGCCTCCGGAAAGCTCGGAGGGCATGAGGTCCCGCGCCCCCCGCAAGCCCACCGCATTCAGCTTCATCAGAACAAGGTCACGAATGGTCTCTTCGCTCAGCTTCGTATGCACACGCATGGGGAACGCAACGTTTTCAAACACGGAGAGGTCCGTGAACAACGCGGAGGTTTGAAACAGCATGCCGATTTCACGCCTGACCGCAAACAGTTCGCGGCGATGCAGCCCCGCGATGTTTTTTCCATTCAACAGAACCTTGCCCGAATCCGGGCGCAGCTGACCACCGATGATTTTGAGCAGGGTCGTCTTACCCGTACCGCTGGGTCCCATAATGGCGGTGACCTGGCCGCGCGGAATCTCCATATCCAGACCATTAAAAATGACCCGGTCCCCGCGACTGAAGGTCAGATTCTCTATTTCAATAAGGTTGTCAGACATCTAAACAAACCGACCCAAAGACTATCCCGCCTGCTTAACTTGAGCGCAAAGCGCCAAGTATATCATCGCCACCCGGCACGCCACGCCTGAGTGTGCCAACAGCCACATTTAACAACGGATTTGCAAACGATCCGCAAACCACAAACCCACAACGAACAAACACAATTTCGGTCACAATACAAAGGTTGCTACTGCTGCTCATGTGTCTAAAGTGTGTATCTAGGTAACAAATAAGAATTAAGTAAGACCTCCGACTGTCCATGTGGGTTCCACTTCTTCTACTAATTGTCGGTTTTATTGCCTTAGTCTGGAGCGCGGATCGTTTTCTATCCGGCGCCGCTGCAACCGCGACCAACTTCGGTGTCTCGAAGATGCTGATCGGTCTGACCGTCGTCTCTATTGGTACTTCCGCGCCAGAAATACTCGTGGCCGTGTTTGCGGCGATCGAAGGCAACCCATTGCTGGCTGTGGGCAACGCGATCGGCAGCAACATCGCGAATATCGGGCTGGTGCTCGGGATCACAGCGATCGTCGCGCCTTTGCCCTTCTCTTCGCAGGTTAGAAAGGCAGAACTGCCGTGGTTGCTCGCAGCGACTTTCCTTGCCATCGGCCTGATGTTCGACCGCAATCTATCCTTTGTTGACGGTGCAATTCTTCTTCTCGCGCTCGCCGCCGTCATGTACCGCCTGGTCAAAGGTCAAACCCAGAGCGAAAATGAGCTTTCAAATTCTCTGCAGGACGAGCTGGACGAGCTGCCAGACATGAATACCCTGCAAGCCGTTGCCTGGCTGGCCCTGGGTCTGATCGTGCTGTTGGTATCGGCACAAGTGCTGGTGTACGCAGCCACCCGCATCGCTACCGAACTCGGTGTCAGCGAGATGATCATCGGGCTCACCATCGTCGCCGTGGGCACCAGTCTGCCGGAACTCGCCGCCACCATCGGCTCAGCGATAAAAGGCCATCCCGACATCGCCATCGGCAACGTTGTGGGGTCCAACATTCTCAACATCCTGGCCGTGCTATCAGTACCTGCATTGTTAAGTGGCGCGACCATAGATTTTGCAGCGCTGTGGCGCGACTGCGGTATGATGCTGGCACTCACGCTCGGGCTCGCCATGTTCGCCTACGGTATCAATTCAAGACCCGTGATCACCCGTTTCGAAGGGGCGGTCATGCTCCTCGCCTGGGTCGGCTACAACACAATGCTCGTGCAGCAGGCCTGAAGCCATCATGAGCGCCGACTTGCAGACTCGCCTGTCATCTATTCAGGGGCTGGTTCTGGACGTTGACGGAGTGCTGACCGACGGCAAAATTACCTACACCGACGACGGCCACGAATTGAAATCCTTCCATGTCCAGGATGGCGCCAGTCTGAAACTCTTAGCGGAACACGGCGTGGCATTAGCGATCATCACCGGAAGGCGTTCGCCGATCGTCGCCAGGCGCGCCCGCGAGCTGGGTATCAAACATGTCGAGCAAGGTGCCCGATCAAAGCCTGATGCCCTGGCAAACCTGATCGAAGCCGGATTTCCGGGTGAAGATCTCGCCGCGATCGGGGATGACATTCAGGATCTGGCGCTCCAGGCAGACAACGCCATCAGCGTTTTTATGACCGTCGCAAACGCTCATCCGGCGGTCCTGACCGCCGCGGATCACGTCACCGAACGGCGTGGCGGCGATGGTGTGATCGTCGAGATTGCCGAGCTGATGCTGCGGGCGCAAAACAAGTGGCCCTTCTGAGCCCGGTAACAGTAGATGCAAAGAGCGTTCTATCTTGTTGCCCTTGTCGGTGTCCTTATCGCAGTGCTGGTGACCTTAACCAGGAATCCTGAACCCGAACCTGGCCTGCAGGACGGCACGATCATCGAGACTCGGGAACCTGATATGTATGGCCAGGGGATCAGTTTCCATCAACTCCATGAGGACGGGTCTCTGCACTATCGCTTGAACGCCGAGACGATCCGTCAATACGAGCAGGATGAGTTGACCCGCATGGACATCCCGCATCTGCATCTTCGTTCAAAAGAACAGCCGCCCTGGGACATCTACTCTCAGTCAGGGTTCATCCGCAAACGGCCTGGCAGTGACGGCGTTCCGGAAGACATCGTCTTTTTACGGGAAAAGGTGCGTATGGTGCAGGAACACCCAACCAACGGAACGGTCACCCTGCGTTCCGAAACTTTTTACCTGTACCCGGATCGACAATTCGCTGAAACAGACCAAGATGTTATTATCGATACCGAAGTAGGTCGCACCACCGCTGCCGGTATGGTGGCAGACCTGGAAACCGGGGTGATGAAGTTATCGTCAAACCCCAAACAACGAGTACACACAATTGTCCTACCCGAACAATTCAAGAAAAGTTAGAGCAGTCTGCAGCGGATTTTGCGCGCTTTTCAGCGTTTGGTTCGCAGTATGGGCAACACCCGCTCTGGCACTGAAAGGCGACGCCGATCAGCCGATCCACATCGAAGGTGACGATGCACAAATCGATCAAGCCAACGAAACCATCGTCTATACCGGCTCGGTGGAAGTTGTGCAGGGTTCGCTCCGGGTCAACGGCGACCGCATGGTCGTCAAAGTTTCAGGTGACCAGGTAGAACGGATCACAACCCTCGGTGCTCCCGCGACGTATCGCCAACAGCTGGAAGATGATGAAGGTGAGGTGGAAGCCTACGCCGACTCCATCATCTACCACACCTCGGAAGAACGGATCTATCTGAATGGCAAGGCAACCCTTGAACAACAGGGCAACAAACTGAGTGGTGAATCCATTCGCTACGATATTGTTAACGGCAAGGTGGATGCCAGCACCGGCAACAAAAACGGCCGCGTAAGGATGCAGTTGGATCCTAAAGTGACAGGAACAAAACGCGACGACTCGTGAATTCTTCCGCCACGCTCAGAGCACAGGCCTTACGCAAGGCTTATCGAACCAAGGTCGCCGTTGAAGAGGTTTCTCTCGCGGTAAATCGTGGCGAAATCGTCGGCTTGCTGGGACCCAACGGTGCTGGAAAAACCACCTGCTTCTACATGGTCGTCGGACTCTTAAAGGCGGATGCGGGCGAGATCTTTCTCGACGACATCAACATAACCCGCGCATCCGTCCACCACCGAGCTCAGGCGGGTATCGGCTATCTGCCTCAGGAAGCCAGCATCTTCCGCACACTCTCCACCGAAGACAATCTGCGCGCTGTCCTGGAGCTGCGTCCCGACCTCGCCAGGGCCGAGCAGGCGACCCTCATGGAACAGCTGCTTGATGAGTTCAATCTGCAGAACGTGCGCAAGAGTCTTGGTCAGAGCTTGTCAGGCGGTGAGCGACGCCGTCTTGAGATTGCCAGAGCCCTTGCCAGCCAACCCTCCTTTATCCTTCTCGACGAACCCTTTGCCGGCGTTGACCCGATCTCGGTGGGTGATATCAAGAGTGAAATCAAAGACCTGAGCCAACGCAATATCGGCGTACTCATCACCGACCACAATGTGAAGGAAACGTTGGACATCTGTCATCGTGCCTACATCGTCCACGAAGGACACATCATCGCTGACGGCAGCGCAGATGAAATACTGAACAATGAAACCGTTCGCAGGGTTTACCTCGGCGAAGGTTTTACTATCTGACCACCCAATTTCTTTGGCGACAGTACCCCCTTATCCCCTGTGCGGCAGTTCGCGGTTTGCAGTTTTTCGCCACTGATTTTCACTATAGTTCGGGTGGTCGTGCTAAATTGGCATAGTTTTTAATATTTGCCCGAAAACCACATAAACAGGGCTGTTTAAGAGGGTTATGGAGCTGTTGGACGCCTCACCGAAGAAAATCGGGAAGACGCCTGACGGCTGACACGTCTGGATATGAAGCAAACGCTAGCGCTGAAACTCGGTCAACAATTGACCATGACGCCCCAACTGCAGCAGGCAATCCGCCTTCTGCAGTTGTCCGCGCTAGATCTGCAACAGGAGATTCAGGAAACGCTCGAGTCCAACCCGATGCTGGAACTGAGCGAGGAAACGCCAGAAAGCAGTGAGACCCTGGAAGCACCCAACCACGAAGATGTTCAAGCCACGCTCGACGAGAGAAGCGCAAGCCAGGCGGAAACCCAGGACGATTCAGAGGTCAGTGCGCAGATCGAAGCGCCGTTGCATGAGGACATGCCGGTGGATACCAGCTGGGATGATGTCTATCCCACCGCCCCGGCAAGTCCGGCACCCGAACAGGATTTTGATCAATTTGCCAACCGCGCCGAGCAGGAGACGCTGGTCGACTATCTTCACTGGCAGCTCAACCTCACACCGATGGCGCCCACGGACAGAGCGATTGCATCCAGTATCATCGAAGCGGTGGATCCCAATGGGATGTTAACGGTGCCGTTGGAGGAGATTTACGACAGTCTCATCGCCAACCCGGACTTTGAACCACCCGCTGACGAATTCACCCTGGATGACGTTGAAGCAATTCTTCATCAGGTCCAGCAATTTGACCCGCTGGGCGTGGCTGCCAGGGACATCCGCGAGTGCCTGCTCCTGCAGCTTTCACAAATGCCGGCTAAGACACCCTGGATCAACGAAGCCATCACTCTGATTCAGGAGCACCTTGACCTTCTCGGCAGCAAAGACTTCACCACGCTAAGACGCAAATCCAAGCTCAGCGAAGAAGCCTTGAGCCAAGCCATGGCCTTGATCCAGACCCTGAACCCGAGGCCCGGATCAGCAATCTCCGACAGCGAGTCGGACTACATCGTCCCGGACGTGGTTGTACGCAAAGATGAAGGCCGCTGGGTGGTTGAGTTGAACAGTGACGCAACGCCGCAGGTGCGCATTAATCCTGTGTACGAAGATATGGCGAAAAGCGCCACAGAAAATCAGGGGCGCGAGTACATCAAACAGAACCTGCAGGAAGCACGCTGGTTTTTAAAGAGCCTGCAGACCCGGCACGAAACTTTACTCAAGGTTGCATCGTGTATCGTCGAAGTCCAGCGCGGCTTTTTGGACTACGGTCCAGAAGCCATGAAGCCGTTGATTCTCGCCGATGTTGCCCAGGCAGTAGATCTCCACGAGTCGACTATTTCGCGAGTCACCACCAAAAAATATTTGTCGACCCCCAGGGGCGTCTATGAGTTGAAATACTTTTTTTCCTCCCATGTGGGGACCAGTACAGGCGGGGAGGTTTCAAGCACGGCAATACGCGCGTTAATCCAGAAGCTTACCGCGGAAGAGGATCCGAAGAAACCGTTGAGCGATTCAAAGATTGCAGCAATACTGAAGGAACAGAATATCAATGTTGCAAGGCGTACTGTTGCTAAGTATCGAGAATCCTTGTCCATACCCCCCTCAAACGAGCGTAAACAGCTTGTCTGATCTCGTCCTCGGGGCGTGTTTCCAGGCGTATTCACGCCCAGATTCTTCACGCACGAGCCTCACCACTGCTAGAATGAAGGAGCTTGTATATGCAAATTAGTATCTCCGGTCACCACCTCGATCTCACAGACTCTCTCAGTGAATACATCAACCACAAATTTGAGAAACTGGAACGGCACTACGACCACATCACTCAAGTTCACGTGGTACTGTCGGTCGCAAAACTTGAACATCTTGCGGAAGCTACCGCCCACGTTACCGGTGCTGAGCTTTTCGCTACCGCCACGGCTGATGGCATGTACGCATCCATCGATGCGCTCGTTGACAAGCTTGATCGCCAGCTCATCAAACACAAAGAAAAGACCGTGGCACGTCACCACGGCACGGCGCATTAGCGCAACCCCCCTCTGCGGTTCGGTTTAGCACCATGTCTATTCTCGAACCGCTACTCAATCTAGACGCCGTATCCTGCCGCCTGGAAGCGGGCAGCCGCAAACGCGTCCTGCAACATATCGCGGCCCAGATGGCGACACCCACCCTGCATCAGGACCACATTTTTGATCAGCTGCTTGCGCGCGAACGCCTGGGCAGCACCGCACTGGGTGAGGGGGTTGCAATCCCTCACTGTCGCCTGGACACCGACACCATGCGCATCGCTGTCATCACCACCCAGGAGCCTGTCGATTTCGAGGCTGCCGACGGGGAGCGCGTCGACATCTTTTTTGTGTTGATCGTGCCCGAGGATGAGCGACAGGCACACTTGCGCGCCCTGGCTGAATTGTCCGCGACGTTATCCATCGAAGCCCATCGCAAGAGTCTGCGACAGTGTACGACACAGGAAGACCTCTTCGCCACGATGAAAACCATGCTGGCCGCCGCGGCAGCGTAACAGCCCACGAAGGTGCCATGAAGTTAATCATTATCAGTGGCCGTTCCGGCTCCGGTAAGTCCACCGCCTTACACGCGCTTGAAGATGCAGGTTACAACTGCATCGACAACTTCCCGATCAACCTTCTCCAGTCGCTGGTACACAACACGCTGCGTGATCCTGTCCAGAAGAACACCAATCTGGCGGTCTGTGTCGACGCCCGCAGCCGCGATCTCGAACGGTTCCCGGAGATATTACTTTCTATCGATCGGATGGACGTCGATTGTCAGGTTGTCTATCTGGACGCGCGTAGTCCAACACTGGTCAAGCGCTTTTCCGAAACTCGCCGCCGCCACCCGCTGACAAACGCTCACACCGACCTTCGCCAGGCCATCGACGCCGAGGCTGAAGTACTGGAAGCGATCTCTGACGTGGCCGATCTTGTTATTGACACCACCCATCTTGCCGCGCAGGAGCTGACCGACACCATCAGCAATCGGGTGATCGCAACAACAGGGAGCGGTATCAACCTGCTGTTTCGGTCCTTTGGCTTCAAACAGGGTGTACCGGTAGATGCCGACTATGTATTCGATCTCCGCTGTTTGCCCAACCCCTATTGGCAGCTGGAGCTGCGCGAGCTCACGGGCAGGGATAAACCCGTGCGTGAGTTTCTTGATGCAGAACCGATGGTGAACGAGATGTTCGATGAAATCAGTCGTTTCATGCGCAACTGGATCCCTCATTTTGAGGCCAACTATCGGGCCTATATGACGGTGGCACTGGGCTGCACCGGGGGACAACATCGCAGCGTCTACATCGCCGAGAGGCTGGCACGGGAATTCGGCACAGAGTTTGAGTACAAAAACGTCCTTGTCCGCCATCGCGAACTGAAGTCATAGCCGCTACACTCTCCTAAAATTCAGCGGCCGACCATGCGCGAGACCACCTTAACGCTCATCAATCCTCTTGGGCTGCACTTTCGTGCGGCCTCCGAACTCGTGAACGTCACAAAAAGATTTGCTGCGGAAGTGATCATCACCCACAAAGAGCAAACCATTGACGGGAAGAGCATCATGGACTTATTGCTTCTCGGTGCAGAGGTGGGACAGGAACTCCACCTGCGTGTGGAGGGTGAAGATGAGGATGCATCGTTCGATGCTATCTGCGAACTCGTGCAGGCGGGTTTTAATGAACTAGAAGATTAGTGAGGTAGGTCATGTCTTCCGCCTCCGAACAAACTGCTGAACACACCCTCGATGAGATTGTAAGAACCTTCGGTGAGCGCAGCGCCGGCGAGACCAAAATCCTCTTATCAAGTCTGCGCCCCGCGGAAGTAGCCAATGTGCTGGAGTCCTTCCCTCCCAAGGTACGTGAAATTCTCTGGGAGCTGGTCGACGAGGAAGTACGCAACCAGACCCTCCAACATCTGAACGAGGAAGTGCGTGCTTCGTTTCTGGAGGAGATGGACACCGCACAGCTCGTGGCCGTGGGTGATGAGCTGGACACCGATGACTTCGCCGACATCCTGCAGCAGCTACCACAATCCATCACCGCTCAGGTCCTCGGCGCACTCGACACCCTCGATCGAGCGCGGGTTGAAGCCGTACTTTCGTATCCTGAAGACAGCGCCGGTGGTCTGATGAACACCGACACGATCACAGTGCGGCCCCGCCATGCGCTGGAACTGGTGCTGCGCTACCTGCGCTTGCGCAAAGACCTGCCGGAAGCCACCGATGCGTTGATCGTGGTCAACAGCCGTGACGAATATGTCGGTATGCTGCCGTTCGCCAAACTGCTGACTTCCGACCCCACGGTGACGGTACGCGAGGTTATGGACAGCGAAGCGCAGGCCATACCCGTCGATCTTTCCGATACCGAGGTGGCGCGTCTGTTTACCGATGAAGACCTCATCTCGGCCGCTGTGGTCGATGCGAAGGGCAAGCTCGTGGGTCGTATCACCATCGACGACGTGGTCGATGTCATTATCGAAGACGCTGACGAAGCCGTGCTCGCCCGAGCGGGGCTTGAGCATGAGGAAGACACTTTCGCGCCCATCCGCAAGTCGGTTAAGAATCGAGCCACCTGGCTGGGCATCAATCTCATCACCGCCTTTATTGCCGCAGCGGTCATCAACCTTTTTGAAGAAACCATCGTGAAGGTGGTCGCGTTGGCCGTGCTGATGCCCATCGTAGCCTCCATGGGTGGCATTGCCGGGACGCAGACTTTAACGTTGGTCATCCGCGGCGAAGCACTCGGGCATCTTGGGCGCCGCAATCTGATGTGGTTGGTGAATCGCGAGTTTGTCATCGCGGTATTAAACGGTCTGCTTTGGGCTAGCCTCGTTGCGGCAACCGCCGGGCTCGCCTTTCAAGACATCAGCCTCGGCATCGTCATCGCCGCAGCGATGGTGATCACCATCATTGTGGCCGCCGTCTCCGGTAGTCTGCTACCAGGCATCCTGCGCCGTCTGAACATCGACCCTGCCATCGCTGGCGGTGTTGTACTCACCACCATCACAGATGTCACTGGCTTTTTTGTATTCCTGGGTCTGGCTACCCTGGTCTACGCTTGAAACCGCAGGGGCTTCTTACCCCGCACCTTCACCGGCAAGCATCATCTCCCCGACCAGGACACTGGGCGCTCTGATGTTGGAGCGGTAGTCAAAGTCATCGCCGATCGCTTCAACGTTTGCGTACATTTCGCGTAGATTCCCGGCGATGGTGACCTCCGCTACCGGGTAAGCAATTTCACCCTTTTCTATCCAGAATCCAGCCGCCCCTCTGGAATAGTCGCCCGTGACACCATTGATACCCTGACCCATGAGTTCAGTTATATACAGTCCCTGATCTACACCCTTGACCAGGTCTGCGCTCGGTGTTGTCGGACCGACAATATCCAGGTTACACACACCGCTCGCGTTGGCCGTAGAGGTTAACCCCAGCTTTCGCGCGGAATAGGTCGAAAGCACGTAACTGGCAATACGACCTTCGTCCACGAATGGCTTTTCATAAGTCGCGACCCCGTCTCCATCAAAATTTGCGCTCCCCAGGGCTTTCTGCAAATGCGGGCGCTCAACCAACGACAACCAGTCGGGCAACACCGACTCGCCCATGGAATCCAGGAGGAAGGAGGCTTTGCGATACAGAGATCCACCGCTGATCGCACCGATCAAATGTCCGAAAAACCCACCCGCCTGCTGAGCACTGAAAATCACAGGGAACTTACCTGTAGGCGCCTTTTTTGGCGAAAGTCGCGCCACGGTACGCTCAGCCGCCTGGCGCCCCACCGACGCCGCATCCTCCAAGTCATGCGCATCCCGCGCCACCGTGTACCAGTAGTCGCGCTGCATCCCGTTGTCATCTTCGCCGATCAGCACACAGCTGAGGCTCTGGCGGGTCCCGCTGTATGCACCGATGAAGCCATGACTGTTGCCGTACACCCGGGTGGTCTGGTGTGTGGCGGTTTGCGCTCCGTCCGAGTTGGTGAGACGCGCATCAAGCGCCAAGCCCGCTGTCTCGCATTCGATCGCCAACTGTGTCGCGGCATCAGCCTCCACATCCCAGGGATGATAGAGATCAAGATCCCGCATTTCTTTTGGTGCGAGATCGGCGTCGGCCAGACCGTTACAGGGGTCGTCCTCAGTGTAGGTGGCAATGCGTTTAGCTGCCGCCACTGTATCTTCAATCGCCTGACTGCTGGAGTCCGTGGTACTTGCTGAACCTTTACGCTGGCCGACGTAGACCGTGATGCCGAAGCCGCAGTCCTTGTTGAACTCAACATTTTCGAGTTCCCCCTTGCGCACGCTGACAACCAGACCACTGTCCACGCTGGCGGAAACCTCGGCCTGATCAACCCCTTGTCGTTTTGCGCTTTTGAGAATATCTTCGACTAGAGCCTTGAGTTCCGACTCCATTTGGTCACTTTGCATTACCCAACTACCGTAAGTTATAAATTTTTTTAGGATATGGACGAGAGCATACCTGACGATCACGCTGACGCGTACAAAACAGACGCGTTATCCAAAACTGCTCGCAAACGCGAAGCTGAAGACCTGCAGAAGCTTGGCCTCCGTATCAGCGAGCTGTCACAGGAACTCCGCAATACTCTGGAGATGCCAGAAAATCTGCGGGTGGCCATCGAAGACTATCTGAGGTTCCCCTCTCGCGGTGCCAGACGACGTCAACTCCAGTTTATCGGCAAGGTGATGCGGAAAATCGACACCGCTCCCCTTCGAGCCAGGCTGGCAGACCTCGACCGCGAAAGCGCCGATGCCCGCTTCGCGTTCCATCAGATCGAACTATGGCGTGACCGCCTCCTGGCGGACGCAGGTGCTCTTACCGACTATCTGGATGAGTATCCAAATGCGGACAGACAGGCACTTCGGCACGCCCTGCAGAAAGTGCACAAAGCCAAAACCGAAGCACTGAGTAAGCAACATGCACGCGAACTGTTCCGCCTGCTAAAAGCAAACACACAGGCAGCTTCCGATCAGGCCTGAGTGCCACCCACGACTATCTCAGCCACTTTGAGCGTCGGCTGGCCCACACCCACCGGCACAGACTGACCATCCTTGCCACAGACACCGACCCCGTGATCAAGGTCCAGGTCGTTGCCAACCATGGTTACCTTTTCCATCACCTCTGGACCGTTGCCGATCAGAGTTGCGCCGCGAATGGGCGCGGTCACTTTACCGTTTTCGATCAGATAGGCTTCGGTAGCAGAGAAGACAAATCTGCCTGAGGTGATGTCCACAGAACCGCCACCAAAATTCACCGCGTAAACACCCTTATCCACGCTGGCGAGAATCTCTGCCGGGTCACTTTCACCTGGCAACATGAAGGTATTGGTCATCCGGGGCATCGGCAGGTGTGCATAGGATTGTCGCCGACCATTGCCGGTTGATTGCACGTTCATCAAACGCGCGTTGAGCTTATCCTGCATGTAGCCCACCAATTGACCGTTCTCAATCAGCACCGTTCGCTGCGTGAGAGTGCCCTCATCATCAACAGCAAGCGAGCCGCGTCGACCGGCCATGGTGCCGTCATCCACAATGGTGCAAAGCTCAGAAGCGACTTTTTCACCCACCCGATTAGCGTAGGTTGATGAGCCTTTCCTGTTGAAGTCACCTTCCAGACCATGGCCTACTGCCTCGTGCAGCAGCACACCCGGCCATCCTGGACCCAGCACCACCGGCATCGGTCCAGCCGGTGCTGGTAGCGCTTCAAGATTGATAAGCGCCATACGCACCGCTTCGCGGGCGAGATCGTCCGCCCAGGTCCCTGTTGCTAACTCGGTCAGGCCACGCCTGCCGCCGCCACCGGCATTACCCCGTTCACGTTTGCCGTTGGCTTCCACAATCACGGACACATCCAGGCGCACCAACGGACGCACATCTCCCGCGCGCGTGCCGTCACTGGCCATCACCATCATGACGTCGTGACTGGCAGAAATGCGAACGTTGACCTCTTTAACCCGCGCATCTTCGGCGCGCGCGGTTGCATCTACTCTCTGCAGCAGCTGTACCTTCGCCACCTCATCCAGGAGATCAATCGGGTTTTCCGCCGGATACAGGACGTGATTGTCTGTCGACCGATACGCCTCAACACTGCGGTCAGCACCGCGTTTGGCAATAGAACCAGCAGCGTCGGCCGCGGAGTTTAATCCTTCAAGCGCAAAATCTTCTGCGTAGGCGAAGCCCGTCTTTTCTCCTGCAAGCGCCCGTACCCCGATACCCGCATCCACGCTGAAACTGCCGTCTTTGACGATCCCATCTTCGAGCCCCCAGGATTCTGAGCGCACGCTTTGCATGAATACTTCGCCGTAGTCGATCTGCGCTGACATCAGCTTGTCCAGCGTCGCATTCAGTTCCTGTTCTGAAATATCGCTCCCGTCGAGCAACAGATGTTGTGCATCTTGTTGTATCTTATTCGTCTCAGATGTCGTCTCGGACACTCATCACCTCAGTTTGTTGTTTTGTTCTGACCAGGCGTTTCTGGTCAGTCAGATTCACCACCTTCGCCAGCGTCCACCGGTTTAGCAACCAGACTTTCTTCGCTCATCGACTGATCCCACAGGCTGACAAACTTTACGTCCGGTTCGTCCAGAGTGCCCGCCACCTCAAACTTGGCAGTGCTCACAGCTCTGAGAGGTTTACGCAGGACCCGTTCGCCGATGACAACGCCCAGCCCGGCAAGCGGGTTGGCGAGGGCGAGATAAACACCATACCAGGGCAGGCTGTCACTTACAGGCAGAGTCACAATCATCTCATTCGCGAGCGTGCCGGAATTCAGATCGACCTGGCCACCCACCTGGAAGTTGGATGAAGAAGACTCCACCGTCATCCGTTCAACAAACTGCAGACTGCCCTCGCTCATCTGCACATTGGCGTATAGCTTATCGAAGCCGAAGCCGTTCTTTGTAACATCACTGAAGTCGAAACTGATGCGTTTGGCTATGTTTGAGAAATTCAAAAGACTCATGATCTTCAACCCGCCACCGCTCTCCACTTCCAGGAAACGACCGTCGCGTGCGTTGAATATCAGGTTGCCGTTCAGTCCTAACAAGCTGACGTTAGCGGGAGATCCGCGCCAGTTGGAATCCGCGACGATACTGGCTCTATCAGTGGTCAGCGTTGCAGCGTAGTCCCATTGCGGGAGGGTTTCGCCCAGATCATCAAGGGTAATCCGCCCAGCAAACGCACTCTCGTTCGAAGCCAGATTCCAGGACACAAACCCGTCTTCCACATGAACCCCGTTCACATCCATTGCGAAGTTTCGAAACTCAACAACATCTCCTACTGGGCGAATCTCAAATTCCCAGCGGCCGAATGGTTCGTCACCCAGGTCAAGTTGATCAATCTTCACTAGCGCTGCAGGCAGGTTGACGCCCACTTCCACGCTGATGGGGTCTTCCGTCTCCTGGTCTATGACATAACCAAGTTCCGCAATATCCAGCGGAACGTCATCGACCGGAAGGCGCAGGTGTGCAAGATCCACACGTAAGAGGTCTCCTTCCGGTAACGCCACAGAACCGGTGACATGCTCGCTCTTAAACGCAAAGTCGACGTTTTCACCGCGCTGTGCGCCGGAGAGTTTGATGTCATCAAAGACCAGTTCATCAATCACAAACTGATCGATAGCCAGATTTCGAATCGTCCAATCCAACGGGAGGGCTACCCGCGCGTCGCCATCATCGGACACCCATTCACTCAAGACCAGTTTGTCCATCACACCACTGATCAAAATGGCTGAATCGGACTCTTGCGTCATCGGCGCGGTCGACCCTATCCCGATCGCCCCACGATCGATCTGGTCGGAGTAGTGCACCCACCCTTGCGTATCCTTGTAACGAAAACTGATGCTCTGCTCGGTCTCCAGAAACTGTACATCGAGCTGCAGTTCCTCTTGAGCTTCAGGTGCCTTTGCCAGGTGACCGGGCAAACGCACCTCCATACCCTGTAACTGCGTAGTTGTGCTCAGGTTTGTTATCAGGTCCGGGGTCATGGCTATGTTCAGCCTCGCCGAAAAAGGTGCACTGCCTTCTATTATCCCGACGTTCTCGTAATCGATCAGGTGAAAAACCGATGGGTCATCCGCCGTGCCATCAATATCAAAGTGCACCCAGTGATCGCTGGCACTCAGCTTAAAAGCGGCATCCTCTCCGAAGAGCCTGCCCGTCAGTTCGCCACCAATCTGGTGCGGCAACTCATACGTACCTTGACCTGACAACGCCTCCAGCCGCGTTCGGTACTCCGGCATATCCAGCACAACCTCGGTCAGGTCGTAACGCAGATCAACCGCAAGCGGTGGTGCCTGGTCAGCCTTGATCGGCACAGACAGGCGCGCATCCAGATCCACCACGCCACCGCCTTGCCACTCGGGGGAGACAAACGACATCGATTCTTTGAGAGGGCTCTTGTGAACAAACGCCAGCATTCGACTTGCATCACCCTTGGCGTGCATCGCTACTTTTGCGTATGCACCATTATCTTCCAGCACCAGGTCGCTGGTGGTGAGGTCGATGCCTTCGCTCTGCGCACTGCTGAGAGCCACCCGCGTCTGCACACCCGCGACATGAATGTCCGCCGATAACTTTTCAATCAGCGGCCAGGCTCGATCATATTGGACGACGCCATCGACAATGTTCGATTTCAGCTCAATGCGGCGACCCAATTCGTCAGGACGGGTGTGAACCTGGCCATGGTAAACAAATGCGATCTCACTCAAGTCCCCTTGCCGTGGGCCATAGCCGAGCCACTCAGCCAACTCGTCAGGAATTTTGTACGGCACGAAAGCACGGGCAGCGTTCAAATCGACTTTGTCCAGATTGAGACTCAGTCCAACCCGCTGTTCATACCTTGGGTCGGGCCGAGAGAGCGAAAAACGTCCGCTCACAGAACTTTCGCCTATCCGCGCACGCAGATGTTCACCTCGAAGGGCAAAGTAGCCCGGACCAAACCAGCCTCTGATTGAACCCTGGATCTGTTCAACCTTCCATTGCTCATGGAAAAGATCAGGAAACTTCAGGTCTACATTATGCGCATTCAGTTGCATCCCCACGGCTTGACGATGACCCCAGAACTGTCCCTGGCCGTTGGTGAGCGTAGGTGCCCCTTTGTAGCCGGCCATGTTCAGATCAGCGAGTGAACCGCCGTAACCGAAGCCCATCTGCTGATCAAAATACGCATGCAGGTTGTGAATTTCGCCAGACGCACTCAGAGCACTCACCCACCGTCCGACAGGATCCCATCCTTTGAGATGGGCTTGAACAAACTCGGTCAGTGCATCCACCTCAAAAGCCTGCAACCAGACCTGCAGCTGAGGTTCATTATCCGATCCAGCCCACAGCTCTCTTTCACCCAGCCCCGCCCGCATTTTGATCAGCGGAAACTCCAGAGCATCATCCTGGTGTTCCACCGCGAGCCTGGTCACATCGCCATGCAGGTGCTCGCCTACTCTCCGGGCTTGCGAGGCCACGCTGAACGCAAACGGGGCATCAGCCCCCGGCAGCTTCATGCCTTGGATCTGCAGATCAAACGCCCCGCCGCCCTGCTTTGCTGCATCATGCCAATACAGTTGGTTCACAAGAAAGCGAACACCATCCTGGCCAATCAGCGCCTCCGGCACGGGCAGAAATCCTCGCGCTTGAACTGAGGATGCAGCTTCGGAGTACCAGGGCACTTCGTCCCTCTGCCAGACATCAATCTCCAGAGAGTTTGCAATGCGAAGCGCCAGTTGATGTTCCACGCCCCGATTGATCGCCTTGCCATCGAGCGTCAGTTCGCTCACCACCCCTTGAAGGTTTGTCAGGCGGATGTCGACACGCGCTTCAAGATGATCCGAGTGACGTACGATCTCCTCGATGTCCAACGACATCGGTTGGTTCTGCGCCCCACGCAGCTGCCAGCCCTGATCGGTTTCAACGACATCCAGGAACACTTTTGCGGCCACCAGGCGACTCGCCAGGGGGACGCTGCGCAAGGCGCTTTCAATGACATCAACCTCAAGCAGCACGTCTTCGACGTAGCCACCGGGAAAGACGATGCGATCAGCTTTAACGATGGGATTGAAGTAGCGCCAGGAGCCACTTAAACCCTCAATATTTACGTTCTGCGTCCTCGCGAGACGGTTGGCTTGTTCTTCATAAAGCTCGAGGATGCTGAGCGCGAATCTCCCCGTCGCCTGAAATACAGCGACAAGCATGGCGAGAAAGACAAGGAACAGAAACAGCGGCCGCCAGACAAAGCGGCTGCGTCGCGAACCCACCTTCATTGCTTGCTCTGCCATATCGTCTGTTGAGCCTTATCGCGACACGTTTTGAACGAGCACGATGTCAAACTCCCCCTCGCTATAGCTCGGCTCAACCTGAATGCGTATCTCGCGTTGGATTCGCTCGCTTAACGCGGTCAGATGTTCTGCGTCTTCGTCGACCAATCGGTCCACCACCGACTCAGTCGCGCGGATCAGATAATCCCCTTCCACCAGTTTGCCTCTGCAGCGCGATTGATGGTCCTGGGCAAGCGCCCTCAGGACATCTACGCAGGTGGACTCAGGGGTGCGCACAAGCCCTACACCACTGCACGTAGGACAGGGTTCACACATGGTCTGGGCGAGACTCTCCCGGGTGCGCTTACGGCTCATCTGCACAAGACCCAACGCCGAAAAGCCCTCTATCCGCGTACGCGCCGGGTCTGCCTCAACCGCTTTTTCCAGCGTCCGCAGTACCTGACGTTGGTGTTCTTCATCTTCCATATCGATAAAGTCGATCACGATGATGCCACCAAGGTTTCTCAGCCGCAGTTGGCGCGGTATAACCTGGGCCGCCTCCATGTTGGCGCGGAACACGGTTTCTTCCAGAGAGTGGCCACCCAGAAATCCGCCGGTGTTCACGTCGATACTGATCATCGCCTCCGTCTGCTCGATGACCAGGCTGCCACCAGATTTGAGCGCGACCTTGGGATCCAGCGCTCGCAATACTTCATCCTCAACGCCATGTCTTTCGAAGAGCGGACGTCGACCGTCATAAAAGTGCAGGCGTTCGCCATAGCTGGGGATAAACTCATCCACATACCGTCGAATACGTTTGTAGGTGCTTTCATCGTCAATAAAGATGGTTTCGGTCGCAGGGCCGGCAAGGTCACGGACCATGCGTGAATGCAGCGGCAGCTCCTCGTAAACAAGCGCCGGTGCGCTGAGCGATTTGGACCGCTCGCTCACCGTATTCCATATCCGCGTGAGCAGCGCGATGTCTGTGTCCAGCAGATCATGTGGCACACCTTCAGCCGCTGTACGTGCTATGACACCAGCTGACAACGTTTGTTCGCCGAGTATCGAGGCAAGTTCTGAGCGCAGTCGCTCGCGTTCACCTTCGTCGTCAATGCGTTGGGAAATGCCGATATGTTCTTCACGCGGCATGAGCACCAGATATTTAGAAGCGATAGCGAGTTGGGTGGAAAGGCGCGCACCTTTTGTGGCTATGGGGTCTTTTTCCACCTGCACCAGCACTTCCTGGCCTTCGTGGAGCAGCGACCTGATATCCGGTTTGGTTTCAGCTTCTTCGTTGGTGATGATCCGTGACTTGTCGATATCGCGCGCGTGCAGGAAGCCCGGTCGTTTTAAGCCTATGTCGACAAAAGCAGCCTGCATGCCCGGCACAATCCGCTCGACTTTGCCGAGATAAAGGTTGCCTGTAACGCTGTAACCCTCGGAGCGGGCGATGTGCACTTCCTGCAGCAGCCCGTGAGTGACCAGCGCCACCCGCGTTTCGAATGGATTAACGTTTATAAGGAGTTCTTCTGCCATCGACTACGCATACTCCAGGTATCTATATCGAGCTCTCTTAGCAAGCGCTCGGTTTCGAGAACGGGTAGGCCCATAACGGCGCTGAAACTGCCCTCGATTCGCTCGACCAATATACCGCCAATTCCTTGAATTCCATAACTACCTGCCTTGTCGGCGCCTTCGCCGGTGAGGCAATACTGCTCAATATCGTACGCACTCAGTTTACGGAACGTTACATCGGATTGTACGACAGCGGACAAACCCCGCTCCCCTGTGTATACATGAACTCCGGTGAACACAGTATGAACACGACCGCTCAGCGCCTCGAGCATTGCTCGCGATGCCTCCACGTTGGCGGGTTTACCAAGGATTTCACCCTCGAGGACCACCACCGTATCCGCGCCGACGACCACCGAATCGTCACCGGCAAGCGCCCAGCCGGTTTCCGCCTTCCCAACAGCCAGGCGCTCCACATACGCATGGGGTGCTTCACCCGCCTGACGGCTTTCATCGATATCCGCGACAACCACTTCGAAAGGCAGACCCATTTGCGTCAAGAGCTCGGCGCGGCGCGGTGACTGCGACGCCAGCACCAGCTTGGGGGCAGCGGCCGTCATTTGACCCGCACCTCACTCCACCCGGACGGTGGTGCGGATTTTCAACAGCAGCAGGTAGACAACAGGCCACAAGAGCGCTGTCACCAACGCTGTCGCCAGCCACAACCAGCCCATATCACGCGAACTGTCCAGGCTGAGCACACCCATGCGCAGAAGCTCTGCACCGGCGACAAGCGCAAACACCACACCCGCCTGCTGCAACACCGAGTACATTCTCAACCGTTCGAAAAAGCTCCAGGTAACAAACGTCACCCCGGCGAAGATGATGCCGTTCAACCCCAGCGGTTCTGCCAGCAGGGCATCAACCACCAGTCCCATGAGATAGGCAACAAACAGCCCCAGACGATGAGGAATTTCCATCACCCAGAAGAACAGAACCAGCAGGAGCCAGTTTGGACGCAGCACCCCCAGCCAGGCTGGCCAGCTTTCCGGCAAATGGAATACAGCCAGGACCATCGCCACCAGGAGACTCAGCAAGACAACCCAACCACCGCGCGTGGGATTCACGGACCCTCTCCTTCAGAGGGCAAACTCACACCGCTATCTTCCGGCTGCAGAGTGTCCTCAGCTTCGTCAGCTGGCACTTCTCCAGGCGGCGGTTCCGCAAAAATCACGAGCACATGGCGCGAACGGTCCAACTGCGCAGACGGTGCCACGGTGACCTGGGCATAGGCGGAGGTTGCTTCCACAAGCACCGAGGTTACCGTGCCGAGCGGATAGCCAACGGGGAAACGCCCGCCCAAACCCGATGTCTCTATCAAATCATCTTTCAGGATGTCCGCGGATATGGGTACGTTCTCCAGCACCAATGTATTCAGGTCACCGGTCCCTCCGGCGATGCTGCGTACCCCGTTGCGATTTACCTGAACTGGAACAGCATGATTGCGGTCGGTGACGAGCATCACCCGGCTGGTGAAGGGTGTAACAGAGACAACCTGGCCAAAGAGACCATGGGCGTCGAGTATCGCCTGACCCGCTTCAACACCTGCGTCGGCCCCCTTGTCAATAATGACCTCGTGTACGCTCGGGTTTGGTACCACACCAACAATTTCTGCGATGAGCACCTCATGGGGTACCCGTCCCTGAGAACCCAGGAGTTGGCGCAGCCGTTCGTTCTCGGACTTCATGGCAACAAACTGCTGTGAAATGTGCGTCAGTTCCATCACCTGACGCTGGAGTGCTGCGTTACGCTCCCGCAGTCGTGCATGCGTCGAAAAGAGTTCGGTTACATCCGCGGTCAGCAGGTAAGGGGATTCGGCGACCAGATAGATAGGACTGACCAGACCTTCCAGCAAACCGCGGGCAGGTTTTAATATTCCAGTCGAAGTTTCCAGCGCGATAAGCAGCGTTGAAAGCAGCCCCAGTCCAACAAGAACAAATCCGGCGCCACTTTCTCTGACAAAGAGGGCCTTGATGAGTTTCCCCTACTGGGTGGATAGAAGGTCAGCGTTACCGGCAGCGTCCATGAGCTCCAACGCTTTCCCACCGCCTCTCGCAACACACGTGAGCGGATCTTCAGCGATGATGACGGGTAAGCCCGTTTCCTCAGCAAGCAGCACGTCCAGGTCGCGCAGAAGCGCACCTCCACCCGTCAGTACCATGCCGGTTTCAGCAATGTCCGAAGCAAGTTCGGGCGGACACTGTTCAAGCGCGCTTTTCACCGCCTGCACAATCATCGAAAGAGGTTCTTGCAGCGCTTCCAGAATCTCGTTGCTGCTGAGCGTAAAGGATCGCGGTACCCCCTCCGCCAGATTACGGCCACGGACATCTATTTCGCGTATTTCTTTCTGCGGGTAGGCCGCACCGATCTCCTGCTTGATCCGCTCCGCAGTTGCTTCGCCAATCAGACTGCCCTGGGTACGACGCACGTAGGCAACAATCGCCTCATCAAAACGGTCCCCGCCTACCCGCACTGTATCCGAAAGGACCACCCCGTTCAGGGAGATGATGGCGATCTCGGTGGTACCACCGCCGATATCGACAACCATCGTGCCCACGGCCTCCTGGACCGGCAGTCCAGCGCCAATGGCTGCCGCCATCGGTTCTTCCACCAGCCGCACATCACGCGCACCGGCAGACAGCGCACTTTCGCGGATGGCGCGTCGCTCCACTTCCGTTGATTTGCAGGGCACACACACCAACACCCGCGGGCTAGGCCGGATGAAGGAATTTTCGTGCACCTTGCCGATGAAATACTTGAGCATTTTTTCGGTGACTAAGAAGTCTGCGATAACGCCGTCTTTGAGCGGGCGTATGGCGGTGATGTTACCGGGTGTGCGCCCGAGCATCCGCTTTGCATCCAGTCCAACCGCAGCCACACTTTTCTGATTGCCGTTCATGCGAATGGCAACAACCGATGGTTCGTTGAGCACGATGCCTTGCTCACGCACATAAATGAGCGTGTTGGCAGTCCCCAAGTCAATGGAAAGGTCGCGGGAGAACAATCCCCGGATATTTTTGAACATCTAGAAGTAGAGCCGGCTTAGAAAGACTAATGATAGAGCATTTGTCGCATCAAAGGCACTCTTCGTGGCGGCTAAACTTTGCCCCTCCTCTCAGGCTCCTCTGGTCCCCTCCTTTATCTCTCGCTTCAGTGCCCTGAGAGCGTTGCCCGGGATAGTTTTTTTGTCTCGCAAAGTGATTTTTCGCGCCGACTGCACTATTGTGCGCGCCTCATTAGAGGAACTTTTCCAGCCATGGCTATTGATGTCGACCATCTCGCCCGACTTGCCCGCTTGACGCTCACTCAGGCGGAGCACGACCTGGTCAACGCTGATCTCGCAAACATCATCGAGATGATCGATGCGATGCAATCCGTGCCGACAGATGGCATTGAACCGATGGCAAATCCGCTGGATGCAACCCAGCGGCTGCGCGCAGACACAATCACCGAGCATGTCGAACGCGATCAGTTCCAGGCCAACGCCCCCGAGGCAACCGACGGGTACTATCTGGTGCCTAAGGTCGTCGAATGACCGAGTTGAACACCCTGCATGCCATGAGCGAAGCATTGCGTTCCGGCGAAGTTTCCAGCCTTGAACTCACCCAGGACTGCCTGCAGCGAATCGCAGCAGATGAAACAAATGCCTTTATCTCGGTAGATGCTGCCGCGGCGACCGCGCAAGCCAACGCCGCAGACGCTAAGCGAGCAGCCGGCGACCATGCTACACTGACCGGTATCCCGTTAGCACACAAAGATATATTCCTCACGTTGGGTCAACCCACAACCGCCGGGTCCAGAATGCTGGAGAACTTCGTCGCGCCTTACGATGCGACCGTGGTGGAGCGACTTGCTGCTGCCGGGATGGTCTGTGTTGGCAAAACCAACATGGACGAGTTCGCCATGGGCTCCTCCAACGAAAACAGCTATTTCGGTGCCGTCGCCAACCCATGGTCGCACAGCCGCGTTCCTGGGGGGTCGTCAGGCGGCTCTGGCGCTGCGGTAGGGGGCCGCTTGGTGCCAGCAGCAACCGGCACAGATACGGGCGGTTCCATTCGTCAACCCGCCGCGTTCTGTGGCATCACCGGACTAAAACCCACCTATGGTCGTATCAGTCGGTACGGGATGATCGCTTTCGCCTCCAGCCTCGACCAGGCAGGCTCGATGACACACACAGCCCAGGACGCGGCCATGATGCTGAGCGTCATGGCCGGATTCGATCCGCGGGATTCCACGAGTGTGGACAGAAACGAGTCCTGGCTTGCCGATTTCGAAAACGGTGCGCTTGAAACTCCCGGACCGATGAAAATCGGCTTGCCTCAGGAGTATCTGGTAGATCATACCGGCACAGAGCTGGATACCGTGCGCAGCGTCCTGGAGTCCCAGGGCCACACCTGTGTTGACATCAGCCTGCCGCATACGGCAGCCGCTGTCCCCACCTATTATGTGATCGCCGGTGCTGAAGCCAGTACTAATCTGTCTCGTTATGACGGCGTTCGTTTCGGTCACCGCTGCGAAAACCCTGAATCGCTGGAGGATCTTTACCAGCGTTCCCGCAGCGAGGGGTTTGGCTCCGAGGTCAAGCGCCGTATTTTTACCGGCACCTACGCCCTTTCCGTCGGCTACTACGATGCTTACTACTTAAAAGCACAGAAGATTCGCCGTTTGATCGCGAACGACTTTAACGCTGCGTTCGACAACGTTGACGTCATCCTGGCGCCAACCACACCTGGTCCCGCCTTCGAACGAGATAGTCTCACGGATGATCCCGTCGCGATGTACAACCAGGACAAGTACACAGTACCCGTAAGCCTGGCCGGACTTCCAGCCATGTCCATCCCTGCAGGATTTGCCGACAACATGCCTGTTGGCGTCCAACTTATCGGCCCCGCATTTGGCGAAAACAAACTGTTGGAGCTGGCACACCAGTTCCAGCAGGCAACCGATTTTCATCTCGCGCATCCAGCAGACACTCAGGGAGCAAAGTCATGACAACCTTTGAACCTGTGATCGGCCTGGAGATTCACGTCCAGCTCGCGACGCAGAGCAAAATCTTCTCTGGTGCCAGCACCGCGTTCGGTGCAGAACCCAACGCCCAGGCCTGCGCTGTCGATCTGGGTCTTCCCGGTGTGTTGCCCGTGCTGAATCAGGAAGCGGTGACGATGGCGGTCAAATTTGGACTCGCGATCGGCGCCGAGATCAACCTGCACTCAATCTTTGATCGCAAAAACTACTTTTACCCGGATTTGCCCAAGGGGTACCAGATCAGTCAGTTCGAGACTCCGATCGTCGGTCGCGGCAATGTCACTGTCCAGATGGACGATGGCAGTACCCGTGAAATTGGTATCACGCGGGCCCACCTCGAGGAAGATGCGGGCAAATCTGTCCACGATCTCTTTCCTGGTCAAACCGCCATTGATCTCAACCGCACAGGCACACCGCTGTTGGAGATCGTTAGCGAACCTGATTTTCGCACCGCCAAAGAAGCCGCCAACTACTTCCGACAAATTCATGCCCTGGCCCGCTACTTGCGCATTTGCGACGGCAACCTGGCCGAAGGGAGCATGCGCTGCGATGCCAACGTGTCGGTAAGGCCTGTCGGACAGGAGGCTTTTGGCGAACGCACTGAAATCAAGAACATCAATTCCTTTCGTTTTGTCGAACAGGCGATCGAATTCGAGATAGAGCGGCAGATCGATGTACTGGAAGGTGGCGGCACCATAGAGCGTGAGACCCGTCTTTACGACGCCGACCGGGATGAGACACGCTCCATGCGGAGCAAGGAGTTCAGCGAAGACTACCGCTATTTCCCCGACCCCGACCTGTTGCCGCTGGAGCTGGATGAGGCTTTTGTCGATGCCGTTCGCGAATCTTTACCCGAGTTGCCGGACGCCCGCAGGACACGATACGTCGAGACGCTCGGTCTCGGCGACTATGATGCAGGCTTTCTCAGTGCAGACCTCGACGTTGCCGAATACTTTGAAGCCACGCTCGAGGTATCGGGCAATGCCAAACAGAGCGCAAACTGGGTCATGGGCGAGTTATCCGCGCACCTGAACCGTGATGAACTGTCTATCGAGGCAAGTCCTGTAGGTCCCCAGGCGCTCGGTCAGGTTATCCAGCGTATTGAAGACGGGACACTGTCTTCCAAAACAGCCAAAACGCTTTTCGAGGCGCTGTGGTCTGACGCCTCAACTGAAGTGGATGCGCTCATCGAGTCGTTGGGGCTCAAGCAGATGAACGACGCGGGCGAATTGGAAGCGATTGTCGAGCAGATCCTCAATGACAACCCCGACCAGTTGGCACAACTGCGTTCAGGCAAGGATAAGGTGCTTGGTTTTTTCGTCGGGCAGGTGATGAAGGCAACCCAGGGCAAAGCCAACCCTCAACAGGTAAACGAGATCATCCGCAGCAAGGTCTGATCACGGCGTACGCCGCGCTCGTGCTACAGGCGTGATTTTCTGCGCTTTTTCTTCTTTAAAAACTCTTCGGTTGCCCGCAGCACGTCGCGGCGGCTGATCTGACCTACCAACTTACCCCCGGACACAACCGGGTATCGGCGCCGATGTTCCTTGATGAACTTTTCTGCGAGCGTATAGATGTCCATATCCACATCGATGGTATCCACTTCGCGTCGCATGTAGTCAGCGACAATGCCCACAGACTCATCGTAGTAGCTGTCCTGCACGACAACCTGCATCAGGTCTACCTCAGACAGGATGCCCACCATCTCACCCTCGTCATTGACGACGGGAGCGCCTGATATCCGCTGGTTGAGAAACACATCCATAGCTTCAACAACATTGGTTTTCTCATGAAACGTCACCAAACGTGTCGCCATGTAATCCTGCACTCTCACCGATTTCATCTGAGACCTCCCGGGCAATGCTCTCCGACTCACACGTCCCTACCCTGCCCCAGAAGGCCAACGATGTCAGGCTCTTTTTCTCCCTTTTTAATATTCTGATTCGGTCTAAATATTCATCTATTTAGAACTGGTTTTTAGCCAGATTCAGCCTACGCCGCCACACCAGTGCCAACAGACCGGCACCCAGAAGGAGCGCGGAGCTCGGCTCTGGTACTGCTACGGTGGCATCGGGCCCCCGGGGAAGGGTGTACGCCGCAAGGGTGCCGTAGGTTGATCCATACCGCGCCACGGTCCTTCGATTCGACCAGACCTTCAACTCAAACCAGCTGACCGCACTGACATCATCCATCGTAAACAAGGGCAGATGATCCGGGCCATCGTTCAAAAACCCGGCGGCAAAATTCACCGACATCTGACGAATCTCCAGCTCATACGGACCGATCTGATAACGAGTGCCGCCGAACCGAAGGGCGTCATAGTCCCGCCCATCCACGGTCCACGTGCCGGAATTGATGCGCGAGGCACCGTGAACGCCATCGTAGTCCGTATCTGTCAGCCTGAGAGACCGCTGTCCTGCAGCGAAACTGGTAAAGGGTTCTGAATGCCTGACCAGCTGGCCAGGGGTGGTCACAAACTGGAGCGCCCCGCCATCCAGACCCAGCACATCATCACCCCAGCGAAGGTTTGCGTCGCTTTCGATGACATACGTTGTAGATGTGGTGCTGATGGGGCCTGCCAACGATACCGAACAGACGCTTGCCGCGCAGACAGAACAAAACAGAAACACTAAAACTCGCATGGGTACCTCTTTCACCCGTAATTCGCCTGCGCAGTGTATGGACGGGGGAAATGAGGGGAATCTGTCGAAAGGATGAAGGGTGTAACGGTGATGTAAAACCGCACGGCTGGTGCCGCCAATTTTGTGAACTGCGTCACAATTCTGGTAGTCAGCACTGGCCTGAGCCAGCCGTACCTTCCGCCGACAAACCATTTTCGTTCGCCTTCGAACAATAGTAAGCTTCAGGAGCTTATTTCACGATAGTTACTAAATAAGAGGGGGAAAATGAGCGATCAGCCTTTACCCGCCGTGCCATATCTGAAAGTTCCAGAGGACGGCGACCCATACCTGGAAGGTCACAAATGCGGCAGCTGTGGTGCCACTTTCTTGGGCGAGCGCAGCACCTGTTCAAAATGCGGCGCGCGCGACCAGATGTCTACGGTCACGCTACCTACTTCCGGCAAGCTTTATTCTTACTCCATTGTGCATCGCTCGTTTCCAGGCATCGACGTGCCTTACATCAGTGCCATTGTCGACCTGGACGATGGCACTGCGATCAAGGGTAACCTGATCAACGTTGAGCCTGATCCAGAAAGCATCGAATTCGATATGCCGGTTGATGTGGTATTCGACGACGCCTTGGGACGCAAGGACCGAGACGGCAATTCCTATATTTCTTACTTTTTCCAACCGAAAGCTGGCTAGAGGCTGGCGACAAAGAGGAGAGCAATATGACAGACGCATACATCGTAGGCGTGGACATGATCAAGTTCGGGAGATTCCCCGATCAGACCGTCCCACAAATCGGTGCCCAATCTGCCTTGATGGCATTGGATGACTGTGGCCTGACTATTCAAGACATGCAGGCTCTGTACTGCGGCAACCTCGGACAGGCGTCCGGCATGGTTGGCCAGCGCATTCTGCAGGAGATCGGCCAGACAGGTATACCTGTCGTGAACGTCTCCAACGCATGTGCGACAGGCGCCACCGCGTTTCGTGAAGCATGGGCTTCGGTGAAAGCAGGACTTTACGACTGCGTACTTGCAGTCGGTGTAGAACAGATGGGCAAAGGTCTGCTGGGCGGCGCTGGCGGCGGCGCCGGTATTCCTAAAGAAGGTCTGCTGGGCTCAGGCACCATGCCTGCGGTTTTTGCAGAGGCGGGTATGGAGCACGCGCGTAAGTACGGCACCACATTTGAGCAGTTTGCGAAGGTCTCGGTTAAGAACCACCATCACTCTACCCTGAACCCGAAAGCGATGTACCAGATTGAGACACCGCTTGAGGAAGTCATGAACGCAGAGATGATTTCTTATCCGAACACAAAGCTGATGTGTTCCGTCAACGTCGACGGTTCAGCGGCAGCGGTCATCTGCTCAGAAGCGAAAGCCAAAGAGCTGGGTCTGATGAGTCGCGCTGTCAAAGTTCGCGCCTCGGTGATGGCTTCCGATCCCTGGCAGGAACGCGACCTGGTAATGCCAGACGTAAACTCCTGTACTCGCAGAGCGGCAAAAGAAGCCTACGAGATGGCCGGCTTGGGGCCGGACGACATCGACCTGGTGGAACTGCACGATTGCTTTGCAACAGCAGAAATTCTCCACTATGAGAACCTCGGCCTTTGCGGCGACGGTGAAGCAGGTCGCATGATCGACGACGGCGAAGTTGCCCTGGGTGGTCGCATCCCTGTTAACGTTTCCGGCGGACTGCTGTCAAAAGGACACCCGCTCGGCGCAACAGGTATCGCGAATATCTACGAGGTCAGCACACATCTGCGTGGCGAAGCAGGTGGTCGCCAGGTTGAAGGTGCCAAGATCGGTTTGACCCACGTGATCGGCTTGGGTTCTGCCTGCGGTATTCACATCCTCGAAAAAGCTTAAGCTTTTCCAAAAGCATTAAGCCGATGGGCCAGCAATGCGCTGGCCCATTTCTTTTTTAGATCTGAAAAGTGACCGCAATAACCGTACCCTCAACGCGCGAGATCCGCGATACCTCCGAAGGTCATTTCTACCTGGCGTATCACGCCCCGCGCCTTCATTGCATTCTTTCTTTAATCGCCACACATCTGACCCAGCCCAACCCACAGGTCTTGGACGTCGGTCCCTCTCTGCTCACCAAGCTTGTTAAGGATATGCTCGACACTCAGGTAGACAGTCTGGGTCTGGACGGAACCTATGTGCCTGAGACAGGACAACATCACATATTCAACCTGAATCAAAGCGGAGACTCTGCAGCCTGGCCCACCGGGCTGGCCCGATATGACCTCATCATCTTTGCCGAGGTGATCGAACACCTTTATACGGCTCCGGAACTGGTTCTACATTTTTTACGCGAACATCTGAAGCCGGGTGGAATCCTGCTGCTGCAAACCCCGAACGCAGCAGCGCTGCCCAACCGTTTGAAACTCCTCGCTGGCCGCAACCCATTCGAACGGATTCGGCTTTCCTCAGACAACCCCGGCCATTTTCGAGAATACACACTGGACGAGCTTCTGGAGGATACAGCCAAGGTAGGATTCACATGTGAAACCTACTTGAGAAAAAACTACTTTGACTACGCCTACAGAACCAGAAAGCCCACGTTTCGACACGCGGCCCCAACAACTTATTCGCGCATTGTGAACGCCTGTTACCAGGGCATCACCGCTGTTCTTCCCGGCTCCTTGCAGCGCGGCATCACGCTGATCCTGAGGGCTTGATTCATGCGTATCGGCGTAGTTTCAGACACTCACAACAACATTAAAAACGTCCGCAAAATTGTGGAGTTGTTTAACGCGTCGGGTGTGGACAGAGTTGTCCACACCGGCGACATCACCCAGGCTAAAACCATTGAAGTTTTTGCTCATCTGGAAATGCCGATGTACGGCGTTTTCGGTAACAACGATGAAGAACGAGAAACCCTGGAGGCTGCGATCGATCGGTACGGATTTCAGTTCTGCGAACCGCCCTATCAAGCAATCTGGGCAGAGCGGGAAATCATCATCGTCCACGACCCCTTGGAATTTGATGGGCATCTGGGTGGGCAGGACCTCGCCTTGCACGGACACACCCACCGTTATCGGTCCGAACGTCTCGATGGCATCGAAATCTTCAATCCCGGCGAGTGTGCAGGCCACATGGTTGGCTACAACGCCATAGGTGTCGTGGATCTCAACACCCTTGAGACAGAGCTATTGAAGTTTTAGCTGCCCGATCTCCTGCTTACCAAGTTCCCGCAGCGTCCCGCCTTCGAGGCACAAAACCCGATCAGCTAACACGGCAAAATCCATGTCATGCGTGATCACAATCCGCGTCATCGATAATCCTCTGACAAGCTGTTGCACGTGAGCGGAAGACTGCGGGTCCAAGTGAGACGTACCTTCGTCTATCAGCAGATAGTCCGGGTCACGATAGAGCGCTCGTGCCAATACCAGCCGTTGCATCTGTCCGCTGGAAAACTGTGCCTCCAATTCGCCAATTTGTGTGCGCACTCCCATAGGCAGGGTGGAGATAGTTGCCAGTATTCCAACCTGGTGCAAAACATCCGCAAGCCGTGTCGGCTCAACATCTCCAAATCCAGCTACGTTGTCACAAATCGAACCGGACAAGAACCGATCTTCCTGCACAACACAGCCAAACCGGTGCCGCCATGTCTGCCGATTCTCCCGACTCATTCGCGAAGCACCTAAATGCAGGGTGCCTCTACGCGGAAAAAGTAGCCCCATCATAATTTTCAGCAGCGTTGATTTACCGCTGCCGGACTGCCCTACGATCGCTACAAACTCGCCGGGTTCGATCTCGAGGCTCAAATCGCAGAGTACGGGTGCCTCGACATCGCTATAGGCGAACTCGATGTTGGCGAGTTGCAGGACATCCGGCAACGCCTTGCGTGCCTGCCCGCGAACCTCAACATCCTCAGAGCCATCGCCAGGTGCAACCTCGTCCGGGGATTCCAACAACACATCCCCGAGACGCATCAGATGAACACTCAAAGTTTTTATCTGCACCCACTGTTCCGTTAACGACCTGAGCCGCTCGCTGAAATAGCCACGGTAGCTTAAGAAGGCCATCAGCATGCCGATACTCAAATTCTGGGCCTCCACTATGTCGTAAGCTCCATAAGTGACTGTGACGATCAGACCCGCTCCGCTGAGCAACAAAGCAGCTGTACGGAGATAGTTGTGGGTCAGCTGCAAGGTCAGACTATGATCCAGGGTTGCAGCATGCAGTTTCTGCCAGAGCTGCAGGCGACCGGTTTCCAGGGCGTACGTCTTCACACTCTGAATGGCCTTAATGGATTCAAGCAAGTGATTTTGCTCTCGCCCTTCGGCGACGATGGTCGACAGGCTGAGCCGTTTCAGTCGAGGCACGGTGCTCAGGTAGAGAAGCACAAAAACAACTTCAAGGCCGATCGTAAGTGCTGCCAACTTTGTTGAATACACGAGCATAGCCACAGCGCTCAAGACAACCACGCTTGCATCAACCACCAACAAAGCAGCGCCCTGAGTATAAAAATCCCTGACAGGCACAAGAGAGTTAAACCGGGCCGCCACATCACCCACGCCCCGCAATTGAAACCAGTTCAGTGGCAGCCGGATCAAATGCCAGAAAAACCTGTTTGCAAAGACGTAGGCCAGGGTATGCCCCAAGTGGCTGACAACCACACCTCTCACCCACTGAAGCGCCACTCTGAGACACAGTAAACACGCAAAGCCAACCGCCAGCACCGCGATAAGATCGACATCGCCCCTGAGCAACCCTTCATCAACTGTCCACTGCACGTGCCAGGGCACCATGATGGCAAGCAGCTGCGTCAGAACCGAAAGCAGGAGAACCCAAACCATGTGTCCGGTGGAACCGCGCAAATCTGTCCACAGGTCCACCAATCGCAACTGCTGCCACCTGCCGCTGTCGCTCGCCGGGCCAGGTTCATTTTCAACCTGATCACCCGACCAGAATTCCACCGCTACGCCAGTGAAGTGCTTGCTCAGTTCAGGCTGCGCGAGCCGCAGCTTCCCAGCCGCAGGATCATGGAGGACACAATGACGCCTGCGCACCCGGACGAGGACAACAAAGTGGTCCATGTCCCAATGCAGAATGGCAGGCAGGCGCAGCTCGGCTAGCGCATCCGGCTCGAGGCGTACGCCACGCCCGTGCATGCCAAGCGATCTACCCAGTTCCAGAACATGAGCCGCACTGAGGCCACCTTGACCCACTCGACACCGTGTTCTTAATTCGCCAAGCGAGATTTCTGAACCTTTGATCGCAGAAGCCACCATTGCCAGACAAGCGAGCGCACACTCAGATCGTTCCTGTTGGAAAATCAGTGGGGTGGGTTTCAAACGCGCGCCCAGGCTTCGAGCAGGGGGGTTAAGAGTCGCCGCCATATCACCTGTTTGCGGAGTTGCAGATCGCCCAGGACACCTACGCCGTTAGCCATTTCCCTGGTGTTGATCGGCGCCTTCAACACTTCCACTTTGGCCGTAAAAATCATCTCGCCAGAGTGCGCTCGCGCCGCATCTGCTTTGCTGCGCACCTCACCGTAGCCCAAACCAAACTCGTTGGCAGGAAAGGCTTCAAACCGCAGATGCACTGGTGTGCCCACAGCTACATAAGCCATCGCTTTGCTGGGCACCGCAAATTCAACCCATGTCGCACCGCCCTCATCGATCAGCGTCATAAGACCCGTCTCAGGACCAACCTGCATGCCGGACTCTGCAATCAGGTCCCCGACAATTCCGTCTCTAGGTGCCACCACCACACCATGTTCACTTTCAAGCTGACGCTCAATTTCCTCATCCACCGCGAGCAGGCGTTCATGAAAGCGGGCCAGCTCCAGCGCGCTCTCCGCCTTGCCCAGTTCGGTCTGTACCATTGCCAGCCGAGCGGCCTCCTCTGCGCCGCTCACCTGCCCGCGCCGGTTCAGAACCCGCTGCTCCATGCTTAACAAGCGCTCATAAGCACCTGCTGCTTCTCTTTGCGAAACCCAGCCGTTCTGATTCAGTACCGCAAGTCGCTCTCGTTCTTTGCGGGCAAGCTCCACCTGGTCTTGAGCAAGCTGGAGTTCCTCCAGCAACATCTCCAGTCGCTGGTGCGCACTTTCGTGGTTAACCACGGCTTTGGCATCCAAGGCTGCGCGATAGTGTTTGAACAGTTCGAGCTGTTGCAAAAGATTGCTTCTGCGCGCCAATAACCGATCGCGCTCGCTGATCACAAGCGAGCGCTGTCCTAACGTGTACGACGCATAGTCCAGCTTGATAAGGGCAGCGCCTCTCAGCACCCGTTGACCCGGAGTTACGAGTACCGCCTCCACACGCGCCGAGCGCTCAGCAAAGACAACGGTCGGTTTACTCTGGCTCTGCGTCCAGCCGCGCAGCGTTATCTTTTCCGTGTATTCCAGATTGAGCAGTAAAGCGAGCGCGCCGACCACCAACGTTGCCAGCGTAGCTACGAGCGCGTGGATACCCCGTGGGTACCAGCGAAAGGTTGCGCCAAAGGGGTTGTTCAGTTCTGCAAGAACTTGTGATCGAAAGAGCTGCACGAACTAACCATCGCGCAGCCAGGCCTGTCAGAACATCGGATTGTGGCGTTGCCTGCCGTAGGCATCACGCCACACATCTGCAATATGTGACCGTTCAGGAGGCCGGTTAGTTTTGCAAAAGAGCGAGAATCTCACCGATCCGTGCAGCATTCTTACCCAGATCAGATTGACCGACACGGGAGACAGAACGCACATCGACCACCGAACCAGAACCCTGCGATTGTACTCTGACAACAACATCATCTTTGAAGCCAAACCAGAACGTCTCATCTGTGGCCTCTACAACGCCTGCTACAGGGTCCTGCGAGGCGACTTCCATACCCAGGCTTTCGAGTGCCTGCACGGCTTTCCCAAACATTTCAGCCTTGCTCGCAGAGCTAACGAGTGGCTTGATCTGGGGATACGCTTCGCGCTGCACCTGGGCGAGTTTTTCAGTGTCATACTCGTGCGGGTTTACGTTCTCGTCGGCTTCTCGTACCGCAACCAGGGTGGTGAACTGCGGCGGATCCTGTGTATCGGTGCTGATGTTGTGAATCGGTGGAACCGAGGAGGCCGTCATGAATTGATTACCCATCAAGACCAGAATCACCGCGCTGATCACAACCCCTGTTAAACACGCACTGCGATCGCTGGTCAGCCCTTTAGAGTTGGTATACACCGCTCCGATGATCCCCAGGAAAAACACGATCGTCGCCAGAATGACGCCAACACCCAACAGCGCAAAACCGCCCATAAACGACCAGATTCCCAGCTTCGTGCCCAGCGCTCCAATTGGTAACGCCGCGATGCCCACAACCGCGCCCACTAGAAGCGCCTTAGACCACCATTTCCTTTCGTCCGTCTTTACCTCAGTGTTGCCTTCGGCCATCTCAACCCTCCCCTTACTTCTTGTTGTCTTGTTCTATTACTCGCTTTGCGAACTTGTCGTAGTCATCAGATCGTCGAGCCACCGTCTATGACAAAATTCTGACCCGTGGTAAACGAACCGGCTTTTGACGCCAGGTATACGGCGATGCCGGCGATTTCTCGTGGCTCACCTATCCTGCGCAGCGGATCTCCACCCGTACGCTCTGCAAGTATCTCCGGATTTTCCCACAATGCACGGGCAAAATCCGTCCGTACCAGCCCGGGCGAAATAGCATTGACGCGAATATTGTGCGGTCCGTATTCAACCGCAAGGTTGCGCACAAGCTGGACATCTGCAGCCTTGGAAATGCAGTACGCGCCCAATGTGTCACTACCGCGCAGTCCGCCCACGCTGGAGACGATCATCAACGACCCATCGCCCCGCTCTACCATTTCCGGCAGCACCATATGCGCCAGCCAATGGTTGGATTGGATATTGATGCTCAAGACCTTTTCGAAAGCATCATCCGGCATATCCTTCATCGGTCCGTAGTAGGGATTTACCGCGGCATTGCAGACCAGGATATCTATCGGACCCAGTTGCGTGCGGGTCTCAGCAACCAGGCGTTCAAGCGCTTCCTTGTAACCTACATGGGCAGGAATGGAAACCGCGCCTCCGGGGGCGTCTGCCAACTCTGTGTTGATCGAGGCAGCTACCTCATCGCAGACATCCTGCTTGCGACTGGATATCACAACCTGAGCACCATGGCGCGCCATTTCTTCCGCTATGGCTCTACCAATCCCTTTGCTTGACCCTGTGATCAGCGCCACTTTGCCGGTGAGATCAAAAAGATTGTTCACCCTCGCTCCTGCTTACTTGCCAAACGGCGTAGGTAAACAGAAAGCGCAAGGTTTGGGAAGTATCAAACCAGAGGTCGGTTAGTGCCTCTTGCGCAATGTTCCCATCGGCGTTTGAATCGCCCCATCCTCGGTCATCCGGTAAGTCACGACGACGCTACCGTTGGGCTGTTTGAGAATCAGGCGATCACCGTCCAGTTCGTACTCAAAAATGACTTCGACACCCTGTGAGATTTGTACGACAGTGCTGCCACTAAATCGGTACTCCACTATGTTGTGCCGGTCCGAGTAAGTTCCCTCCAGCCCAGCACTGCACGCGCAAACTACCAGGCTGATGACGACCAGAACTGTTGTTTGTACCCTTCGCAACATTCGTATTCTCCTATCTATAGTGCCCGACCATGGCACCTGCCAGGTCCTGCCATTCATTCAGATTCAAGGTTTTGTCGTTGGACGCGTCATAGACGCGCACACCCACCAACAGCTCTTTGCCGCGCACCGCTTCTTTCGCCTGGAGTTCTACGGTGAGGGAGATGCCTCGATTGGTGGTGAGCGTTAATCTACTGGTGTCTTCGAACCAGCCCGCTTCCTCGTACGCCGCAAACGAATAGCGCTGAGCATCGAGTCCACACAGGAACTCGCCCAGCGTGGTTTCACCCCTGTGGCCGAGCAGCGGTGTCTCGCGAACCTCGTTAAGATCGTGACCTTCCAAAAAATCATCACACGCTCTCGCTTCAAGCGCGGCGGACAGTACATTGAGTTGTGCGCTCACTATCTGTCGGTAAGCGTGATAATTCGAAGGGGTTGGAGTCACGGGGAAAAGTTCTGTGAGTTTGTTTTGCAACATTTGCTTGCTTTCGGTGGCAATCGGTACGCTTTTCACCTCTGCTTCAAATTCGCTGAGTGCGGCCAGGGCTGCTTCGTTTAACCGTGCCCGATACACCTGTTCGAAGCTGTTCCAGCGTGTGGATTGCAGCTGTCCGTTTTTGCGTTTTGTCTCCGTATAGATCTCAATGAGCCCGCGCAGTCCGGCAAGGTTGTTCGATTGAGCCTGCATCGTTTCGATCGCGCTTTGCACGATCTCATCAGCGAGCTCTATGGCCCGATTGTGAAGGAAGGTTTGATGCTCACGACGCTCGCTGGCGACCAGATATTCAAATTGCTTTTCGTTCACCCAGCCTTGCAGTGTTGCGATGTTTTCTTTTGTTGCGGACATGGCAGTAGCCTGCGCAAACTGTTGGTCACGGAGCGCAACCGCTTTGGCGTGCTCAGCATAGACCAAGCGCTGATGTCCCAGGAGTGAAAGGAAGCCGTAGGGTTTGTCCATGGCGACCCACACGCCGAGCGTGCTTACCAGAAAACTCTTAGCGCCAGCATTCATCACCTGCCAGAGTGGATCGCTGCGGGGTGCACCCCCCTTCATATAAGGTGCGACGCAGTTGCGGGCGTAGTGGCGAAACGCGACCAGATCATCGTCGCTCCATTCGCTGAAGCGCATGCCAAACAAGGGCACAAAGTGCTCATCGCGCAACGCGGTCATGAGATGTTTGCCCTCATGATAAGCACCACCCACCACGTTGGCATCACCATTCCAACCTGTTAGAGCCCAGTCAAACAGGCGCTTGCAGCCGGGAAATTGCTCTGCGTGAACAGGGGACACCGTCGTTACGGCAGCGAGAAAGCCGGCGAAAATCAGTATTGATCTCAGGTTCATCTCTTGCTCTCCTTAAGCGTTGTTGATCTCGATAGAAATACTGATGAATTGCAGCCTCCAGGGCATCGAGACTAGTTCGTACTTAACGGGGGATAGACGGATTTAGATGGCAAACAGCAGTCAACGGGTCCGGGGCGTGCGTGCCTCGCGTCGCAAACTCGATGCGGCGCTGGCACACAGCAACCTGGAGCGCAAAACTCAGGTTTACCTGGCTGAGCGCATTGCTGACATGGAAGGTCTGAGCGCCGTGCCCAAGGATCTGGTTAATCGAGTCTTTCGCGAGCAAAGCGTCGACCCGCAATCCATCGAGCGTGTCGCCGCCGCATTGGAAGTGCCTGCCCACACTCTGTATTTGACGGAAAACGATGTGGCCGAAAGCGCCTCGTCCGGTCGCGCGCAGGCAGAAGCAGCGGATGACGGCGCAAACTCGCGGCCTGCAAAACCTCTACTGCCACGCTGGGCGATGGCACTCGGCGCGTTGATGATCGCCACCGGCGCGCTCACCTATTGGCAAGCTCAACCTGGAGCCTGCGAACTCACCGCTGAGCCCGGGAAGATCGGCATCATCGTCGCGCGGTTTACAGGGGATACAGACGGCAGCGCCCAACATTTCTTATCCAACCTGTTTACCCAAGATGCAGATTTACAGTCAGCCCTGAGCGTGCTGCGCGGCTGCAGCAGCTATTCGGATCAGGGTCCGGGAGATATTCAGCGCCAGGTGCGCGATCTGCGTGCTCAGGCGCGTGAGAAGCTTAAGCAGAGCGGTGCTCATCTACTACTGTGGGGTAACCGCTTTGGCAATACACTCAACGTCCGGTTCGTATCGTCCATCCCGGATTCGTCTCCGCGGTCACTGACGATCGATGGCAAACCCGTCGCCGTGAGTGAGCCCTACATCGAGATTAAACTGGATCTGACACGACCGCAGGGCAATACCACAGAGTTAAAACGTATGGCATTGTCGCTCGTACAAACCGAGGATCGAGGACTGAACCGTCTGCGCGACGATGCGCTGCATGCTTATCAAACCTCGTTTGAGTGGCTGCGACGTTCCATACTTGCGGACCGAAACTTGCGAGGCTCGCTAAACAAAGCCACCAAACAACAACAGTGGGCGATAGTCAGCGCGCAGCTCTGCTACAAGTATCGGCTGTTAGGTGACTACGAAGGTGATCCAAACAACTATCGCCAGGCGGTTGCAGCGTGTGAAGACATGTTGGAGGTGCGGGATAAAGACCAGTACCCGCTTGATTGGGCCGCCACCAAGACCAACCTCGCCTCCGCGCACATCCGCCTGCATCTTTTTGCGGAAAGCGGCGAAGAAGCACAAGACCACCTCTCCCTTGCGACACGCTTGCTGGAAGAAGCGGCTGGCAGCATCGATGTCGCGGACGCACCGCAACTGTGGGCGTTGAACCGACGAAACCTGGGTACGCTGTACGTACGCCTGGCAGGTATGGCAGCTGATGACGCAGAGCTTATGGCCCATCATGATCGCGCCCTCGCTTATCTGGAAGAAGCGCTCACCTACATGGAGCCGAGCTTTCAGCCACAGGACTGGGGCGATACACAGCAGAATATCTGTATCCTCTCCTACCAAACCGGTGGGCGGCTTAAAGGGGCTGAAGGCATCACCATGGTGCGCAAGGCCATTGGACACTGCGAAGAAGCGCTGGATTGGCTCTCCGCTGAATCCACACCCCTGAGCTGGGCCCGGGCTCAGAACAACCTGGCCGCCAGCAACGCGGTGCTCGCCGAACTGACCAAAAACAGCCAGCAACTCTTGTCAGCGGAGCGTGCGTTCACCCAAGCCAAACGTGTTTATCGAAAAGATCGTCTGCCGCTCAACTGGGCGGAAGTTGAGGTGAACCTCGGCCAGCTGAACTGCACACTGGCACAGATGCAGCACGACCAATCTCGTCTCTTAACTGCACGGCAACACACGGAACAGGCGCTGGCCGTGTTTCTGGATCTGAATCACCGCTATAGCGACCTGGCTGAAACACTCTTGGATGCCATCATCAGCTGTGAAAATGACCTGTGGGACAACTGCCGCTGCGGCAGTTGAGCACTGACCCGTCTTTAGTCGGGCGTGACGAGATACAGTCGCGGAACCGCTTCCGGTTCTATCGTCGGAACCTGCATGATCTCCAGTTGAATGGCTTCTTCAGCATCCTTCTGGATACGCCATCTTTCCCTCGAGGCCTGAAACTGGCCTAGCTCGGTGCGAGCGGCAATAAAGCGACCGAGCTCCACAAGCGCATCAGCTTCGTTGCGGTAAGGACCCTGATCACCCTCGCGAGCAGAAAAATACCAGTCATCATTGATAACAAACAGGCGTTCCGGCGCCCTGAAATAGCGTTTGTCTTTATCTGTGTCGTCGTGACGCGTCATCATCTTCTTTACCAGCATTTGTGACAAGAATCTTTACTTGTCCTTCGTAAAAAGTGTTAGGAATGCCTCTACCACACTTGTTGAGGATTAGCATTGAAGCAAAATGCGCCTACGACAAGTACACGGGCAATGTGTACGTTTGTAAGCCAAAAAATACAATTTCCGGTATAGTCGCGCGCTCCCAAACCAACCGAGACAGTTTCAGTGACCGCGAAATCAATGGATGAACTTGTCGCGCTTTCCAAGCGCCGTGGCTTTATCTTCCAATCCAGCGACATCTATGGCGGCCTGCAGGGCGTCTACGACTATGGTCCCCTCGGTACGGAACTTAAGAACAATCTCAAAGCCGCCTGGTGGCGCGCCATGGTTTATGAGCGCGATGATGTCGAAGGTCTGGATGCGGCCATCCTGACCAATCCCACCACGCTGCGCTACTCGGGCCATGAAGCGACCTTCACGGACCCTTTGGTAGATTGCCGGGACTGTAAAAGCCGATGGCGCGCAGATCACCTCGAATCTGACGAGTGTCCGAACTGCGGTTCGAAAGACCTGACCGACCCGCGTCCTTTCAACCTCATGTTCAAGACCCAGGTCGGGCCGGTAGATGATGGCAGTTCTTTTGCTTATCTACGGCCAGAAACCGCGCAGGCGATATTCACCAACTTCAAAAACGTCGTGGATTCGACGTCACCAAAGCTACCCTTTGGAATTGCACAGATCGGTAAAGCATTTCGCAACGAAATCACACCCCGCAACTTCATCTTCCGCGTGAGGGAGTTTGAACAGATGGAGCTTGAGTTTTTTGTGAAACCCGGTGAGGACGAAGATTGGCACGACCACTGGGTTCAGGAACGATTGAAATGGTGGGGTGCTCAGGGTGTCAACGAGAACAACCTCGAGCTCTACCATGTGCCGCCGGATGAGCTTGCACACTATTCGAAGGCGACCGTGGATGTTATGTATCGCTTCCCACATGGTCTTGAGGAACTGGAGGGGATCGCCAACCGCACCGACTTTGATCTTGGCTCTCATACCAAGAGTCAGAACGACTACAACATTCAGTCCAAGGTAGACGAAAACAAGGATTCCAACGCGAAGCTCGCAATTCAAGACCTGGAAAGCAAAGAGTGGCAGATTCCTTTTGTGATCGAACCTTCTGCAGGTGTTGACCGCGGCGTCCTGGCCGTGATGAACGAGGCTTACCACCTCGAAACCCTGGACAACAATTCCGAGCGAACGGTGATGAAATTTAAGCCTCATCTCGCCCCTGTTAAGGCAGCCGTACTACCGCTCAAACGCAACCACGAAGGCATAGTGGGTAAAGCCAAAGAGATCAAACAAACCCTGCAGCGTCTGGGCCTCGGCCGCATGGTCTACGAAGATACCGGCAACATCGGCAAGGGCTATAGACGCCACGACGAGGTAGGCACACCCATGTGCATCACCGTGGACTTCCAAACGATAGAAGAGGATGACACGGTCACCGTAAGAGATCGGGATACGATGAATCAGCAGCGCATCAACGTGGCCGACCTACCGGCGTACGTCAAAGAGCAAATAGAAGGTTAGCCATGCCCACCGCAGTTGTTTCTACCATAGGTCACGATCGTCCGGGGCTGGTTGCGGAGTTGAGCACCGCGGCTCAAGTGTCGGGTCTTAACATCGAAGACAGTCGCATGGCTGTACTGGGCGGTGAATTTGCGGTCTTGATGGCCGTCTCGGGTGATGCACAGGCGCTGGGTGCGTATCGCAATGCCCTTGATGAGATGAAGGACATCACCTATCTGTATAAGGAAACTCAGGGGCGCGAAGATCTACCCGCTGCACAACCCTTTGCTGTCCAGGTAGCAGCCATCGATCACCCTGGGATCGTCGCGGGTATTGCCGCCTTTTTCAGCGACCGCGGCATCAACATCAGAGACCTGAACACGACCACATCTCCCGCGCCACACACCGGCACACCTATTTTCAACGTATCGCTGACCGCGGAGGTACCCGCGACGATGCGCATAGGCGAGCTGAAGCGCTCGTTCGAAACTTACTGTGAAGATCAGGACCTGGACGGGCTCATCGAAGCCGAACGCTGATCACTCGGCAACAAACCGCAGCCTTTCAGCCCCCAGGGGTTGTACGCCCAACGAGCGACCGTTCTGTACAACTTCCAGCGAGGCTACACCCTCCACCAGATTCACCTGTGCAGCATCACGTGAAACGCTCACTACCTCGCCGTTCGCATTGCGCATAATGATGGCCTGACCCGGCGCCGCATCCCAAATGATGCTTTTACCAGCTTGTCTCAATTCCACCATTTCCGCTGCCGCAAACTGTCCCGAAGCGACCACCGCCGCCGAAGCACCACCCATTGAAGAGATCTGATAGTGATGGATAGGTGCGGTTGGCGCTGGCGCTACCACGTTGAACATGGGGGGCGTAATTGTGTCGGCCACCCTGTGCAAGGAAAACTCTACGTCCAATACAAGTGTTCCGCTCGCGTCCCATCCGCGAAAACGGTGGCTCGCCGCCTCATTATCTGCCTGTCGCATGTACGGCACCGGCAGCATACTGAGATTGGTCACGCCATCCAGACTGAGACGCCCACTGATCGAAAGACCCGGTTGCGGCGAACTGGTGACCGGTGACGCGACACGGAAGTCCAACGCGCGGTCGAAGTGATAGCCACTGATCCAGACGTCGTTACAGTAGCCCATCAAATCGGTTTTGTTGGCAGTGGGTTCCACCAGACTGTTGGTGGTCAGGTTGTACCCCCATGCCGTTACCGCACCACCCGCATCCGGGAAACTTGCGTCAGGATTGGGCGCGCTGCACGCTGGGGCATGCCGCAGATCAAGGTTATGTCCGATCTCATGAGAAATCACGTTTTGCGTGCCATTCAGATCGATGCTCACGCCCACAGGAAACCCGACATAGGCGATGCCCGCTGTCTGGGAACCGCCGTTCGGGGGGATGATGATGCCGTGATAAAGGCGTGTGCTGCCATCGAGATTGCGCAAATCCGTCATCTCGTCCAGCAGTGTATCGAGGTCGTACGAGCTGGTGAACGTATACGGTGACCGAATTTCAAGATCATGGTCGCCTATGGGCAGCTGTTCCAGGGTCTGGCGGAAGTAGCTGGCGGCGTTGATGCTGGGGGTCTGGCCGTTAAAGGTGACGGGTACAAAGGTCACCCGCAAAGTGCCTGGATCACGTACGTTCATGTCAACCGTGCCGCTGTCCGGGAAGACTGCGCCACCACCCAGCTCCACTTGCAGGTTAGAACCTGGCAAGACTGCCGCTGCAGGAATCACCGCATAGTGGCTTGCCGCCAATAGAGATTCAGACGCAGGTGTTGCGCTGATGCTGGCGGGCACTTGCATCGCAAAAGACTGATCAGCCTGACCTTGTCGGGAGATGATTACCTGTGCCTGCGGCGGTGTTCCCGAGCCCGTAACAAAGGCGCGCACTAACAGCTCGCGCTCACTCACCAGGCCGAAGGGTGGCGACGTATCGGACAGGCTGTCGTATGCGCGCGTCGCCTGATTCATCAAAACCCGTGAAATTTCATGATCCACAACCGGCACAACACACGTTACGTTCACAGCGATGTTGGTGGTTTCTTCGTCCGCATCGTCGGTCGTGAGCACCAGCTGTCCATTCAGATCTGAATCGGTACAAGTTACCTGGAACGTCAGACTGGCATTGCCGCTCGCAGCCACGCTGCCCTGAGCGTTGGCTGGCAGGGTTATGAACTGGGCTGATGTGGACAACGTGTAGTTCAACGTCGCCTCGCCCGAATTGGAAAAGTTGAGGGTTGCGGCTTCGCTCTGACCCGCATCTACTGTAAACGCAAAGGATGCGGGAGCGAGTCCACTCAGCTCCGGTTCGGCGGGTGGCGGGGGTGGATTGTTGTTGACCGGTGGATTGTCTGACGATCCGGAGCTGCTCCCGCTCCCGCACGCCAACACCAGTGAGGTGAGCAACGAAACTACGACAAAACGCTTAAACCCGACCATGCGATCTGCTTCATGAAACTGCTAGATCGCGCATCAAATCACGGTGTCAGGACACGCTCCGTGATTGATCCTGCAGAATGACAAATCTTCAGCGTTCGCGATGGAGCGCGCGAACAATTTGTGATTCACACCACATTTTCAAACTGTTTTACCGCCCAGCTACCCTCGGCGTCATCGTTTCAACGCATAGGTCATCTTCAAGAACACGGACTGAAACGTGTCTCTCACCCCCGAGAACTGATCATCTCCAAAGCCACTGGACGAGTACCCGGCGAAGACCACCGTCTGAGGATTCAGCTCGTAGGAGTAGAGCAGCTGGACGTCGTACGCCTCACTGCGTCGCACCTGATCCGTCAGGTATCGCTCCGGGTGATACTCCGTATTCCGGTAAATGACAGAGGTGGTCAGCGCGTTGCGCAGATCAAACTGGTAGGTAGCCCGAAAGTCGCTCAAATGACTGGTCAGCAATCGTCCACCGCTGACATCAAGGTGCAGGTAGGTATGCCGCAAGCGCAACAACAGATGTTCGTTGATGTTGTACTCGACCCGCTGTTGTATCCACAACCGATCCGCGTCCCGCACGTTCGCGACATCTATCGCATCCCCAGCATCCATTCTGAAAAAGTAGCTGAACCCCTGGGCGGGTCGACTACGAAACTGGGCATTGAAGTTTCCCAGGTCAAACCACCGCCCGCTGAACTGGCGCTGCTGATGAAAATAGCTTGCGCTGATCCAGGTATCCCGCGGTATGGCCATGTTCATAAATACCCCGCCGCCCCGCCAGAGCACCGAGTTGTCTTCTTCAAGGGTGGTATAGAAGTATTGAACACCAGCGTTTAAATGGCTGACAAAGTCACCCGGTTGACCCCTCCAATAGTGACCCACATTCCCGCCGGTCTGCGCAAAATTGCGCTGGTTGATAAAGCCAAGATCCGCGCTGAATTCGGCACCCACCCTTTGATGATTCAAGCGGGCGAACCACTTCTGTCCGTTGTGGCGATACGCGATCTGATAAGCCTCATCGGTGGGCTCGGCAGACACCCCAAAGTCATCGATAAGCACCTGCGGATTTTCAGACCAGGATTTTGCTGCCTGAACGGACAAGGTGTCAGAAGGACCAAACCGATAAACTGCATCGATGCTCGCCACCTGGTTTTCGTAATCGCGGCCATCACGACTGGTGATCATCCCGCCTATAAACGAACCCTCCGCAAAGTCGCGGCGGTAACGCAACGCCGATGAAGTATTAGGTTCATCAATCTGCGTTGTACTCGAAGACTCAAAGCCGCTGATAAGAAAGTTGGTGACCCGGTCCCGTGCGGTCAGCAAACCGTAAGCGTTCTGGCCAACCTTACCGGACAGCTTGGCACCAAATCTCGGATCTGCGATGTTGCGGGTGTTCACAAGGCGCAAATCCGATTGAAACAGATCACGCCCCTCCAGGAAAAACGCCCTGCGCTCCGGGAAGAACAGGACAAAACTCTCATTTACGCTGCTCTGTGCGATATCAGCTTCTATATGCGAAAAATCGGGATTGACCGTGGCGTTAAAGGAAAGATCTGGCGTGATGCTGTAGCGAAAATCTTCAATGCTTGCTGACAGATCGGTATCGCGGTCATCCGGCAGCGTGCGCAGGGCGTCCCGGGTTTCGGCCAGATTCGCAGTCAGACCTGGAACGATGTGAAAACGTCCGCCCGGACGAACGTCCGGCAAGCCTGTGAAGCGTTCAAAGTCACACATGCCACAGTCGTTGTTGCGATCACGCGGTGCAGACCTCACATGGTATCGCTCATCCCGCCAGAAGGTTCGATAGAACACGATCCGCCATGCCTGGTCACCCTTCGTACGCGGGAAGCGCAGTTCAGTCAACGGTATTGCCATTTCCACAACGTAACCGTCCGCATTCACCTTACCGCCTGTGACAAAAATGGCGTTGAAGGAAAAATCTTCATGGTTGCGTCGGTCGATCACCGCGTCCGCCTGGGCACCTATCGGATTGCTGAAAAACTGAAAACCCCGTTGCGCGTCGCCGGTTGTGTCGATACCCAATCCGACATAATCATCATTAAAAATCGCGTCCCGCTTACGCAGATGGGCGCGGATATTTTCCGGCGCAGAGTCTTTTGCATCAAAGGCGACATAGAGCGTTTTGCCATCTTCGATGAGATAGGCTGTTGTACGTTCTTTGGCGGGGACATTGCTGACGGGACCGAGCTGCCAGTCGAGTTCAATCTGCGCAGCTTCCTGCCAGACAGCATCGTCCAGGTCACCGTTGATCTCGGGCGAGATCGACGTTCGCGGTATATTCGTGAGTGCATCACCATCCAGAGCCAGCGCCAGGCGATAGCGCTCCTGTTCGTCCTCAACTAGAAGCAGCTCTTCAGGCGTGACAGCGGCCTGCAGTGGCCCCGCTGCAGCGAGCCAGAGGCTCGCGATTGCATAGACTTGCTGAATGGCTGGCACGGCTGCTCCCTACCGCGATTCAAATCCCTCTTCAGCAGTTTAGTGCTATATTTTTAGCACATCCAGAGATTTTCTCGCGACCACGCAGCAGCCCGCCTGGCTCAGATGGGAGCCTAGCTCCGAGTGAGCGGCTTCAGTACCAGTTCCACACGCCGGTTGAGTTGTCGACCGGAGGGGGTGCCATTGTCTGCAACGGGATAGTGAGGACCAACCCCCAACGTCTCTATGCGCATGGGCTCAACACCCTTCGCACGCAGGTAGGTTGCAACACTTGTCGCGCGTCGGTCTGAAAGACCCAGGTTGTGCTCAACAGAGCCGGTGGAGTCAGTGTGGCCCGTCACGTCGATCAAAGTTCGATCAAATTCTTCCAGCACCAGTGAAACTGAATCAAGCACCGGCAAAAAACCAGATTTCAGATCGCTGCGATCCACATCGAAGGTGATGTTGCCTGGCATATTGAGAATGACATCGTCGCCCATACGCGTGACGCTCACACCCGTGCCCGCAAGCTGTTGGCGAAGTTTGTTTTCCTGAGCATCCATGTAAGCGCCCACTGCGGTGCCTGTTAATGCCCCAGCACCAAGGCCGATGAGCGCACGCTTACGCCGTTCGTCTGCATCATCCCCGGTAAGTGCACCTACAACCGCACCAACGGCGGCGCCTATGGCAGCGCCCTTAGCCTTGTTGGAGGCTTCGCGTTCGCCAGTGTAAGGATTTGTTGTACAGGCTGTGGCCAGAAAGGCAGAGATCACAAGTAAAGTAAGTTTTCGCACGGTTATGCTCCCGCTGAGGTTCTTTTTGATAGTCACTAAGAGATAGTCACATAGATAGTGGCACGCATTATCGCATGTTGAGGTTAACAAACCCTGAACGAATGCTAATTCTTGAATTGTAAAATGCGTCTCAAACGTTCGTGCGTTATACGGGATTGAAAGAGAGGAGCGCTTTAGCACGCCCCTCAAAGACAAAGGGGTTGCGGGTAACCCTTTACCGACTAACGACCTGTTGCGAACGGTCGCCGTGCTCATGATAGGCCGTCAGGTTGGCATCGCTGACCTGTGCGACCAACGCTGCCGCGACTCGATCTCTACAGCTGCGGATGTCCGGCAACGAACGCACCTGGCTGTAACTGGGACATTCCGCCCGCGCTGCTTCGAGAATCTGCTCGTGCACAGCTTGAACACCCATGGCGTGGTTAAGATCTGCGCGTTTTATGGAAACCGCAATATCATCTGCCGTGGCATTAGTGGCCGCAAGCGCGAACATAGTGAAAAAAATAGGGTTCTTGAACTTCATGACGAATCCTTGTGTTGTACTACTTCAATTCCTGATCTGTACTTGTCTCTAACAAATACAACAACACAAAGGTAGGGCGCACCGGGAATCGATGAATCGATCTAAAGGGGGGTTACGCGTGAATTGCAACTTCCGTCACATTCTTGGACACCTGCAGGCGCGTAGATAGCCGTTACGGCGCGGAACAACAAACACCCCAATGTAAGGGATTGTCCGTGTTCTATTCTCACAGGCATTATCAACTGATGATTACCATTGCAGGCGGCATTCTCGTCGCACTATTCGTTCTCTGGCTGGCGCCGTTGGCTGTGGAATGGCTGCTGAAGCCCGGTGCTGGACAATACGTCCTCGCAGGTTCTGTGGTGGGTGTCGCGTTGTTCACGTATCTCTCGTTTTAACTCGCCCCCCGCAAGCGGCAGCCTTCAAACAGGCGCGGCTACCATTTCCCAGTTCAACCCTTCCTTGGTAAAATCTGCCTTTCCACTACCACACGGCTTCAGTGAAAGTACTCCTGATCAGCGGCTACTTCCCGCCCACAGACTCGATCGCAAGTCGCCGCAGTGGAGCAATCGCCGAATCACTGAGTGCTATGGGGCATCAGGTCACCGTGGCCACCGCACAACTTCCAGGCCAGGCACCCATAGAACCGTCGCAGTACCCTTTTGAAGTGGTGGTGGTTGAGTCCAGAATTTTGAATCTCATCGGCCGTTTTCGAAAACGAAAGCCCAAACCATCAGTTGCCCGCAATCATTCTTACAGCTCGTTCAGACTGCGGACAGGCGTTTTGACACTTGGCAGGTTACCTGACCTCTGGGATGTATTCCTGCGGCCTACATTGCGCCAATTGAAGCATCGCCAGTTTGATGTCGTTATGTCTTCGTTCGCACCACGCTATGCACATGCGGTGGCCTACCAACTTAAAACCCGCGGGGCAGCGGCGCTATGGGTAGCTGATTTCCGAGACCTGTGGACCAACCATCACCAATTCACCGGCATTCCGGTGCTCCGGGAATACGAATCTCACCTTGAAGAGAAATACGTAGCCAAGGCTGATTGCGTGACAACGGTCAGTAAGGGGTTGGTTAACGAACTGAAGGAGCGTCATCCACGCGCCCATGTAAGGCTGGTGCGAAACGGAATTACGCGATTCGAACGTCACTGCTCAGCGCCATCCTCTGCAGCGACTACAAGACTTGTCTACACCGGGAGTATCTATCCGGGATGGGAGTCATTTCCAAATTTTTTGCGAGGTGCCGACAGCTGGGTGAAAGCCAATCCGCAGGCGCGCCCAGTCGAAATAGACTTCTACGGCAATGATCTCTGCAGTTTGCAGCAGTGGGTCAACGAACAGAATTTTTCGCTTACCGTTAACTTTCACGGCAATGTCAGCCATGAAGAAGCGCTACGGCGCCAGTCCGAAGCCGACGTCCTGCTACTGTTCCAACCGGATACCCGAACGGACATCCCCACAGGTAAGTTGTACGAGTATATCGGCGCAGGTACACAGATCTGGTGCGTAGGTCCGCAGGCGCAAACCGAAGCTGGAGACATCATCCAGAAAACTGCGACTGGCAAGCTGGTGTCCACCGATCCACAGAGCGTCTGTGCCGCATTTACGGTGTTAGGAGAAACAACGGGCCGGCCATCTATCGCACCAGATATTGCGGAACTGAACAACTACGAGAGTCAGACCATATTCACAAATTTCTTCGATTCAATCGAGAGTGAGTTAGGAGCCCGCCAGAATGGCTCTGCCTAGATTTATTCCCATTCTTCTCATTCGCGATACTGTCCTCGTGAAAGGCAAAAAATTTAAAGACCACCGTTATATAGGTGATCCTATTAATGCCATTCGCATCTTCAACGATTTCCAGGTTGACGAATTGGTTGTGCTCGACATTTCCGCGACAGCCAAAGGAGAATCGATAGCTCTGGAGCTCGTACGGACATTTTCCGGCGAGTGCTTCATGCCCCTGGCCGTGGGGGGCGGCATTAAGGATGTTGAACATGCACGTGACCTGCTTCGCTCAGGTGCGGAGAAAGTCATCATCAATTCAGCTTTTTTCGATGCACCCGGGATTGTCGCGCAGTTAAGCCGCGAGTTTGGAGCCCAGAGTGTTGTCGTCTCCATCGACTATGCCCGCACAGGATTTTTGAAGAAAAAAACAAACGTGCTGACCCACAGCGGTGCGATCAATACCAACTTGAGTCCTTTGGATGTGGCCAAGCAGGCCGAGCAGCAAGGGGCAGGTGAGATAATGCTGACCAATATCGACCTCGAAGGCAGTTACGATGGCTACGACATCGATACCTTGCAGGAGGTCAGTGCCCAGGTCTCCATTCCAATTATCATAAACGGCGGAGCTAAGACTGCGGAACATTTGACCACTGCCATCAAACATGGCGCTTCAGCATCGGCCGCTGGCAGCATGTTTGTATTTCATGGTGCTCGCGAAGCCGTGCTGATATCTCACCCAGAGCGTTCCACGCTGGATCAACTGCTCGCTTCGTGAATAGTTCCAAGTTGAAGCAATACCTCGGGATCCTTGTCGCTTTGGCCGTCATTGGGCTACTGGTCTATTTCTTATCTCAGGACATCACCCGATTTGCGCCTATTCTGGATGTCAGTCTGGGCGCCATCATCACGCTGCTAGTCGTCGCATTGGCGTATGCGCTGGCTCAAGGCGCGCTCTACAACAGTGTCCTGAAGTATTTTTCCATCAATCTTGGTCAGGTGGAGTCGTTTGGGGCCCTGATGCTCACGTTGTTCGGGAACTATTTTTTCCCGTTTGCAGGTTTTGGTGTCAGAGGTGTCTATCTAAACCGGGCCTACGGTTTAGGCGCGCGCGACTACACGATGTCCGTCATCGCGATCGTATTGGTTGAATTGACCGTCTATGCCGGTTTAGGTCTGCTGGCAACTATTCTCCTGTTCGGCACCACGCGTCTTGAAGTACTGCCGATCATTCTGTTTTTCAGTGGTGTCGTCGCCGGTGGGGTTTTCGCAATTCTCTTTAAAGTGCCCTTCATTGACCGCATACCCGCCTTGAACGCAATCAATAAGCTGCTGATCGATTGGTACACAATCAGAGAGAAGCCGGGCTTCAGGTTGAGACTCATCTTTTTCACGCTGTTGCAGTACACGCTTTACACCAGCCTCTTCGCGGCCGGGTTCGTTGCGCTGACAGCAGACTTCTCAATACTGGAACTCATGGTACAAAGCGCGTTGTCGGATTTCGGCTTCGTCTTCAAAATTGCCCCGGCTGGGTTGGGGACGTATGAAGCTCTGGTTGTATTTGTGAACAGTCTGGTAGGCAAAGAAGCCTCTCTCGCGATCATGCTGTTACTCCTGATACGGTTTGGCATGTTGTTCTGGCCTCTTGTTCTCACCCCATTTTTTGTACCCCTGTTTACCCGCAAGGCCAAGGTAACCGGCTTCAAAGAACTATTTGCAGGCAGCCAATGAACAATAGAGTGGTCGTCATCGATTCCCAGATCGCAAACATCGGTTCCGTCATGAACATGTGTCGCAAGATCGGATTTAAGGACGTCGTTGTCACAAACAAGCCCACGGAAATTCTCGAAGCGGATCGAATCATACTGCCCGGTGTTGGGCACTACTCATCAGCAGCAAAACTGTTGGATGAATTGGAGTTGCGCGATCCCCTAAACGAAGCGGTGCTTGTCAACAAAACACCAATACTGGGGATATGCCTCGGTATGCAGTTACTTTGCAATGGCAGCGATGAAGGTGAGGGCGCGGGTTTGGGCTGGATCCCCGGAAGATGCGTTCGTTTTCAGGAATCCGCTGACTTGAAAGTGCCCCACATGGGGTGGAACCATGTCGAGGGTGTGGCCGAAGATTGTCCGCTCACACAACTCACGGAGCCACATCCACGGTTTTATCACGTCCATTCATACCATATCGTTACCGAACCGGAATACGTCATGTTCACCACAACATACGGCACTCCGTTCATCTCGGGCGTGTACAAGGACAATATCTTTGGCGTGCAGTTTCATCCTGAAAAGAGCCACATCTACGGCATGGAACTCCTCAAAATTTTCTGCAATTTATAAAGGCGAATAATAATGTATAAAAATATCTCAGTTGGGGTCGTCGTACCCGCGTACAACGAAGAGACGCAGATCGGTACAGTGATCGAAACAATGCCCGACTATGTGGACCACATTGTTATCGTCAACGACAAAAGCCAGGATCGGACTGCAGAAGTAGTGGAGTCTTATCAGGAGAGCGATGGCCGGGTAATCCTGATCAACCATGAAGAAAACCAGGGAGTGGGTGGCGCTATCGCGTCGGGTTACAAATGGATGCGCGACAATGAGGTAGACGCTGCTACCGTCATGGCGGGTGATGCACAGATGAATCCTCGCGATTTACCCGATTTGTTAGATCCCATCGTTGAGGATGTCGCAGATTATTCGAAGGGCAATCGTCTCATCTACGGTGACGCATTTAACCTGATCCCAAAGATCCGTTTTTTCGGCAATGCGATTCTGAGCCTGTTGACCAAAATCGCCAGCGGCTATTGGCACATCGCCGACTCGCAAACCGGCTACACAGTGATCAACAAGCGCGCGTTGCAGGTGATCGATTGGGACAACATGTTCAAACGCTACGGTCAGCCTAACGACGTTCTCGTCAAATTGAACGTACACTCTTTCCGTGTCGTCGATGTCCCGGTAGAGCCTGTTTACAATGTCGGCGAGGCTTCAGGCATCAAAGTGCGTAAGGTCGTATTTACGATCAGTTGGCTCCTGATCAAACTGTTCTTCTGGCGCCTGAAAGAAAAATACGTTGTTCGTGATTTTCACCCTCTGGTGTTCTTCTATGCTCTCGGGTTTACAGGCCTCGGCATCGCAGCTCTGTTGTTTATCCGTTTGTTATGGATCTGGATTGCAACAGGGATTTTTCCACAGGTCACTGCACTGGCGTTCATGTTTGGTTTCCTAAGCTCCATGCAATCTCTATTCTTCGCAATGTGGTTTGACTCTGAGTACAACCGACGCTAAGCATGTCTGTATCGATTTCGCTAATCTTCCTGATGGTCAGCTTCGCGCTTGCGGCCAGTCTGTGGCTGCTGCTGATTCGCTACCACGATGAGCAAATCAACTTGTCGGATCTACCCGTGGCGTTGATCGCTGGTCCTCTGCTACTGAGTTTCGTACACGAAGTGACCGCTTCCTTAGGCTGGTTCGGCGCGCCGTCTTACGTGCTGACCATTTTCGTCCTGCTCATCGCAGCGAATCTGGCGGCTATCTATCGAAACCCGGTCTTCGCCCGGCTTGTCGCGCTGTACTACAAAAATCTCACCGCTAATCCGCCTGGTCTGGGTACTCTGCTTATCCTCGCCTTCATAGGCTTTGGGTGTGTAGCGCTGTTCCTTGAAGCATACCTGTTCCCTCTGACAGCTAATGATCCACTCGAATACGCCACTTCAGCACGACTGATTTACCAGGCAGGAGATCTCGCAAACTATCCTTACCTGGATGCTGCACAAACCGGTGGATACTACGGACCATGGTCGCACCCATTGGGTTACGTCATGCTCATGACCTGGGGTTTCGCTATCCAGGACACCGCTGCAGTTGCGGGTGTTGTTAAGTTCATCACCCCTTATTTTGCGATCGCTTCGGTGTTATTGGTTCTAACGATTGTTTGGGAACACACCAAGTCGCTGTTTGCGGCCGCGCTGGCAGCGCTCGCACTTCTCTACACCCCGATTTTCTTTCTGCTGGCGATGGATTCACACGTTGACCCGATCCGCCTGGCATCCATGGTTGCATCCGTCTACCTTTTCGGGTGCCTTATGCGCGACGCTTCGGCCAGAAACGTGATAGCGGCGGGCCTTGTGCTCGGCATGGCACTTTATTCGCATTCCATTAATGTTGTCCTGCTGCCACTGCTTGCTGTGATGGGCGCGATCTACATACTGGCCAGTGCCACCCGATTAAGGCTCTCACTTACGGTTGGGGTTGTCATGGCGATCGGCCTCGTTCCCGTACTACCAAGATTCTGGAGCAATCTTCAACACTTCGGCAACATTATCGCCGACGCCGGTGCCGTACCTCTGTGGCAGCTGGACCACCTTCACTACGAAACCTATTTTAAGGTTGCACGGGAAATCAGCACGGTATCCGATCGGGTCATCAACGGTTTCCTGAAACCTTTTTCCGATTTGCGCTTTTTTGGTCTGTGGGCGCTGATACTGATACTCATTGCTGGTGTGACCCTGCTTCGCCAACGTCCAGAGCTTCGCTCGATCATCACACACATGTCGCAACCTTCCTTGTCGAGCGCATTCTATTGGGCGCTGCTGGGTATATTCGGCATGATGTTTTTGTCGCTTGCGCTCAATCTGGATGTCTTCATCAAGAACGCGCGCTACATGCTGACTATTCAACCTCTGATCGCGATTGTTCTGGGTTTTGTCGTGAACGATCTCATACGCAATGAAATTACTAAGCGGCCCGGGATGACAGCCAACGCCGCAAACTGGCTGGGTTTGCCGCGATGAACAAATATGTCGAGCGCGGTATCACTCTGGCAGCGCTGGTAGCGCTGGCGCTTCTGCTTCTTGTCCTGGTTTCCCCCGCTGTCGCCATACTGCGCGCGGCGCTGGCGAACTACGCGTTCGACACGTCTACCTGGAATGATCCAGAAGCTGACAAACTGCTGATATATGACGATGGCAGATACAGCAACATCAACTACATCAACGATCAGCTTCAAGACGCCACTGTGCTCACTTTTCGTCAGAGCGACGTATCCTTCTACGCCAAGAGCGCCTACCGCAGCCACCTGGACCCGACCTTTTTACCGCTCTTCGCGACCGACGTGGACGCAGCGTCTACCAGCGGGTCTCTCATTCAGCAGGGCGTTACTCATGTGCTCTCACCTTCTTATGCCGTACCCGCAATTTACGAAAGCAGCTTCAGCGCGCTCCTCGGTGACCCCTGTCTCACCAAAATTGTCCATGAATCGCGCGGCTATCGACTCTCCGAGCTCGTCGACAATTGCCCGCGGTCGGTAAAGACCACGCCACACATCCCCCGATTTACCGTCCAGACAAAAGAACGCGTCGTCCCGGCTTTCGTTGAAGACACAACAGTAAAAGTAACGAACCCACCCAACCCGATTGGCGGTACCGCCGGAAAACAGCCTGTTGATCTTATCCAATGCTCCGGTCCCATAGATCACTACGACCACACCTGCCACGAACCCGCGCAAAATTATCCAGGTTCCATTCACACGCTGCGATTGCAGTGGACACGAACAGGTCGCGTCCAGGTGCTTGCACACCTCTACACCAAGGACAACGCGTACGTTGAGTCTGTAAAAATTTATGATGAAATTGCGCAACCCGGCGAGTCACAGAACACAGACATTCAATTTGCAGTGCCGACGCAGAAAATGCGCATCGGCCTGAGGGTCTGGCCCGGCGCCAGCGTGGAACTCAATGATCTGAGCATTACCCAGTGGGACCGTCCTGGTCCCGACAGACAATCCGCCATGGCGCTGGCTATGCAGCAAGATTGGGAGGCCAGCGCTCCCGGCAGAAGTACAACCGAAATCATCTGGGGGTTGGACGAGAAGAACGTTGGCTTTCTTGTCGCAACCGACGGTCGACCCTATACTCTGCGGACCGGTCCTGTCGGTGCACCCGCTCTACCCACGATCATTCGGGCACGTTTGTCCGGCGTGGGCGAAGCTAAGTTGAGCGTGCAAATTCGCTGTAAACTTGAACCCTGCGGCGCGACGCTACCGCTACAGCGCGTATTCTTGCAGGAGACCCCAACAGACTACACTGTTGAATTAGACGAAGAACAACTCAATGAGCTGCGTCGCAACATGCAGCTTTCGGTGCTGGACCGCTTTTTCAACGCAACAGAGGATAACCAACCGGTCATCGAATGGGCGCTGGTGGTGGAAATTCAAAAAAATAAAAGAAGGTACCGCGGCAGCGCGTGGTACAACTCAAAAATTTACGTTTACAACTTCACGGGAGCCTAACCAATTGTCCTATCTTGGCGAAACAGAGTACCGAAGGTGTTCAAGGTGCATCATGGACACCACCATTCCAGAAATTCGGTTCGACGAACAGGGCGTATGCCAGTTCTGCCATATCCACGATATTCTGGAAGCACGTTACCCACTGGATGACTCAGGCAAACAAGAGCTGGACAGAATCGTCGCGCAGATCAAGAAAGATGGCCGCAACCGGGATCACGATTGTATTGTCGGGGTCTCAGGAGGCCGCGACAGCATCTGGACTCTGTATACAGCGGTGCAACTCGGGCTACGTCCACTGGCGGTCCATTTTGACAACGGCTGGAACTCCGAAATTGCGACCAAGAATATTTATAAAGCGACGGAAAAGCTTGGTATTGACCTGGAAACCATCGTCGCAGACTGGCACGAATTCAAGGATCTGCAAATCGCCTTCCTTAAGGCTTCAACGCCAGACGTTGAAGTACCGACCGACCTGGCCATCCATTCGGTGCTTCACTATGTCGCGGCGCAGGAAGGCATCAAGTACATCTTCAATGGTCATTCATTCCGCACGGAGGGTGTGGCACCTATCGGGTGGACCTATTTCGACGGTCGCTACATTCGTGGTGTACACAAAAAGTTTGGGACAATGAAACTGAAGGATTTCAAAAACTTCGGTGTGTTCCAGCTCCTGTGGTATTCGTTTGTGAAGCGCATACAAGTAGTCCCGATTCTGAACTACGCCACGTACGATGAAGATGAGGTGCAGGAGATACTGGAAACACAATTGGACTGGAAATACTACGGTGGCCACCATCAGGAGTCACACTACACAAAGTTCATCCAGACCTATCTGCTGCCAAAGAAGTTCAACATCGACAAGCGCAAAACCGAATACTCAGCGCTCATGCGATCAGGGCAGATGACACGTGAGGAAGCCATCGAAGGCGTCGACAATACGCCCTATCCCTACGATCCGGAAATTGTTGACTACTCAATAGCAAAGCTCGGTCTTTCGGAAGCTGAATGGGAAAAGCTTTACGATAATCCACCGCGCTCGTTTCAAGACTATCCTTCCCTGTACGGAATTATGAAGTTGTTTAGACCGATGATCCGTCTGGCGACCAAGATGAAACTGCTGCCGGAACTCCTGTACTTGAAATACCTGTACTAACAAGCGAGTTGATCTGCACGCGGTATGCTTTTCAACTCGTATCTTTTTCTAGTTCTCTTTCTACCGCTCGCGTGGCTGATTGCCGAATCAGCCCACCGAGTAAGTGTGCGAGCATGGCTGGGCGCTATCTTAGCCTTATCCCTGGTTTTCTATACCTGGTGGCACCCACCCATGATCCTGCTCCTGGTTGGCTCTATTGCCGTCAACTATTTATCGGGCATCGCACTGGCAAGGTATCGACAACCGGGACTTTTCGCGCTGCTGGTTATCGCAAATCTGATACCACTCGCAGCTTTCAAGTATCTGGGCTTTTTCGCAGACATCATCGCCTCATTGACGAGCACCAACCTGCGTGTACCGGACCTCGCTCTACCGCTTGCGATCTCATTTTTTACGTTCCAACAAATCACCTACCTTTCCCGGGTCAAGAACACGGGGCGGTGTGAGAAAGACTTTCTCCGCTACGGCACATACATCGCATTTTTCCCTCAGCTGATCGCGGGACCCATCGTCAAACCTGAGGAATTCCTTCCACAGCTTGAGCGTCTGGAGTTCGCATCGGTTGCGAGCCGTCTGACGTCGGGTTTGGCTCTTTTTGGCATTGGTTTAGCTAAAAAGGTACTGCTCGCAGACCCGCTTGCGCAGATCGCGGATCCGCTCTTCGCGCAATCGACCTGGACCGCAACCGAAGCCAGCCTTGCGATTGCAAGCTATTCCCTCCAGATATACTTCGACTTCAGTGGCTATTCAGACATGGCGCTTGGCTTAGCACGCGCATTCGGCATACAGCTACCTATCAATTTTGCTTCTCCGTACAAATCGACCTCCCTCATCGACTTCTGGCGACGCTGGCATGTAACGCTGTCCAGATTTCTACGCGATTTCATCTATATACCCCTTGGCGGAAATCAGCACGGAATAAGAAAGCAGTACCTGTTTCTCTTCCTGACCATGTTCATCGGTGGACTATGGCATGGCGCGGGTTATACGTTTCTCGCATGGGGCGCGCTCCATGGCGTTGGCCTGATCGCGAATCACGCCTGGCGCAGATTCGGACTGACACTGCCCTCATTTGTGGCACAGGGTCTCACTTTACTGTTTGTCTGTTTTTGCTGGGTGTTGTTTCGTGCTGAAGATTTAAACCTCGCAACAGGTTTGTACACGAGTTTGTTTACCGGGGCGTGGTCGAGCGTCGAATTAGATACCTTGCAGTGGACGCTGCTGGCCCTCGGATGGGGCATGGTCCTGTTCGGCCCTAACGCCTATTCAACTCAGGATTACCGAACTCAACCAAACTTCGATGACTTACCGATCCCAACGTATCCAAGCAAAATCTATCGCGCTGTTTTTTTTGTAGTGGGCAGTCTTTGCCTGGCGGCTTCGATACCGTTTTTGGAGGAGCTAAATGCCTTTATCTACTTCCAGTTCTAAACTGCGGTCCGTTGGTTTGGTGGCGTGTTTTCTTGCACCCACCCTGCTTGTCTCAGGGGTGTTTACCCACCGAGTCTTGTCATCAGACCCCTACTGGCTGTGGCATGACACACCCATTTGGTTAACCGAACATCGCGGCCACAACCTGGTCCTGGACCGCAAAATGCGATTCGTCAAACCACTGCAACTGAGCCGTTCCGACTATTCAACCATCTTCATAGGCAGCTCGCGCGTCTATCGAGGGTTTGACACCACACACTGGGAAGGCGCATACAACTTTGGCATCAGCAGCATGCGCATCTACGAGGCAGCGGCGTACATCCAATACACAAGCGCTCAGCTGCCAGACGCAGACATCATTTGGATGCTGGACTACTTCGGATTCGACGCAACCGTTCCACAGGAAAGAGGATTTCCTGAAGCGATAGCCAAACCCTTCTACCCTTTCCAGGGTACGCTGCTGAGTTTGTTGTCGCGCAGCGCCTGGCAGGATGCGGATACGGCGATGCAAGGCAAGAACCCTGGCGATGGTGCCTGGCACCGATCCGGCTTCAAGCAAACGAACCCCCGACAAGCCCGCGCCATGCAACAGGTACTACGAAGCGCGTATGCAAAGCCCGTCAGAATTGAGGCAGACCAGTACCACCAATACAGCGAAGCACTGCAGACGTTAAACGATCGAAGACACGCCGGGGTGGTACTCCTTCCTCCACTCAACGAACCAATGTGGCAGGAACTTGAACGGGCGAATGCGCAAGACCGCTACAACAAATGGCGCCGAGCCGTATGCCGGGAAGCAGCTGCACACTCCATCACATGTCTCGACTTCACTGAAAACCATCCGCATTGGCAAGTGGAGTTTGGCTCTGGTTCAACTTCAGCGTGGCTCGACCCGCTGCACTTTTCCCCCGCCTTCGGTTTCGAACTGACCGATCTTTTGTGCCAGCAGAAGCCGGACCTTCGTCTGTGTGAAGCTACTGCACCAAACGAGTCAGCTGAGTCTTGAACGCGTCACGAAACTTTTGCGCATTTAACTGTTGTGCCACGGCATGGGCGCGCGCCTTGGTGGCATCGACGTTTGCCGTGTCAAGGTTCTCCAATACCTTTGCAATGGCTTGCGCGGTTGCCGCTTCAGCCACAACGCCCACGCCCCACTGCTCAACAAACTCGGCACAGTCCGGCAGAGGGCTCACTACAATTGCAAGATTGGCCTGAACATAATCAAAAATCTTATTGGGTAGCGAGAATTCCAGATTGATGGTTGATGCAGGTGAAGTAAATAGACCAACATCGTATTCATTCAAGGTTCTATGGATTTCTGCGAACGGGACTGGTTTGCAGATACGCACGTTGGGTAACGCGTCAGCAAGTTGACGTAACTCACGATGATATCGATCGTCGGTGCTGACGAGAAACAGGTCGAGCTGCAGGTCGGCCTTAGCCATCGCAACAGCTTCGATCATGTTTTCAAGACAACGATGACGTGATGCGTTGCCCATGTGGACTAAGCGAATAGGCTCTGCGGTAGGTTGCCAACTTAACCCTGAAGCTTCGGCATAGCTGTGGATGACCACCGCGTCGACGCCATAGTCCGTTGCATACAATTTAGCGAGACCCGCCGACACGGTGACGCACGCCTGAGCGCGGGGAAGTTCAATACGCACCAGGTAGTCGTAGTAGCGACCCCAGATCAAACGCCACCAGAGGCTATGCTCAAAGTGCCGGGGATAGTACTCACGCAGATCCGCCATGATAAGCAACTGCTGACTTTGTGCGTTAGTACCATGTGTCAGGAGCCAAGGGAGCAGGATAAGATCATGACAAACCACAGCATCGAACTCCGACAGGTCAGCGTCAAACGACTGGCGTGCGGCGTAAACACCATGCATGCCCAGCAACAGCAACACAAAATTAATCGCCCGTGAAAAAAACGGTTTTGAGGCGGCGACGGGTACCTTCATGAAATGCCATTCATCGCTGGCGTGAGCCAGACGTTCTGCCCTTGGACACTTCTCGCCAATGTACACACAGGCTACTTTCACGGTGTTGACCGCACTTTTTGTACCACCATCACCGAAAGCACAACATAGCTGACGACCATCACAGCAACATACCAGACCAGAACCAGCCCGTACCCCCACGTTGCCCATTGTGTCACGACGAAAGCGAGGATCAGCAACGCGAAGAAGCGCAAAGCCTCCCAGACAAATTGAAGGGAATTTGCGCCAAGGAGATGGAGTGCACCACTGGTCGGGCTGACGAGGAATTGCACTAAATAAAGGGGCGCCATCAGCCACAGTACCATCATGGCTGCCTCCCACTTCGCCAGGATGTCCAGCTGAAACCCAATAGAAGCAACCACCACCAGCCCGACACTTACGATCAGGCCCACAGGACCCAGCACCTTGAAATGGTTGGTTATCAACTGCAGACGTTGCTCACGATTTTTCTTTGGAAAAAGGCCATTAAACGTGTCGGTCAACGCGATCGAAACGACAAAAAGAGGTGTGCCGACAACGCGTTGTGCAATCGCAAGGTACCCAACCAACTCACTGCCAAACAGCCCGCCAAGTACAAGAGGCGCACCATGAATGGCACTACGATTCAGGATTGATCCTGGGAAGGTCCAGACAGGATATCTCCGATATTGGACTAACAAAGCCCTCAATTCGGACCACTGCGCGTGCCACAACTTGCTTTGCCAAAAACCAATCGCGCATACCAGTGTCAGGCCTCCGATGTGGGCGAACAGGAGGCCTTCAACTACCGGCGCTGTCAGTCCGATAAGTACAGCCAGCAGAGGCTCCGCAATACCCTGCACCAACCGTATGCGGCTCATCATCTTGGTGTTTTGTGTCTGAACCAGGACACCATGGAATATGGTAGATGCACTGAACAGGATGATTACCGCCCAGGTATAATCGGATAGTGTGAGAAACTCCAACCAGACAGCGCAGAACCAGAGGAGGAACATCACCAGTGCTGCAACCAGCACGGCCAGCATTGCAACACTCCTCGCCTCGCTGGCACTTTCGGTCGCCATGATCGCGCGTTCGTAGCTGAGTGTAGCTGATCCTCCGATCAACACCGACCAGGACATGGCGATCAACAGAACGCCGAATGCTTCGGGTTGGTACAGAATGAGTAGAATGGGAAGTACTGCGAGATTCAGAACGGGCCTGACAAACCCGCTTTTTGAGAGGGTCCCCGCTCGTCGGTAGTACTCGTTACTTCTAAGGAGTTGATAGAATCTTGAAAGAACCATGAATCAGACTGTTTCTATTCTTCTACTAGCGACCTTGATCGACTGTTCAGGTGCCATTGCCTATTGGCACCACATGAACCGCAATATGGACGCCTCTCCTTCATTAAGTGCTGCCGAACCTTCGGTAGCGGTGGTGTTCTACGCGGGAAGCTTACAGACTTCCATGCCAAGAATCGAAGCAGCAATCGAGCTGTATCACCAGAACAAAGTTGAACACCTTCTGATGCTTGGGGGCTCGCGACCGTCAAAAGCGCACCTCGGATCAAAGGAGATGGTCGAAACAGCGATCAACCGAGGGATCCCTCCGAATGATAGCTCCCACGATCTGAACTCCTTCGACACAATCAGCAACCTGAAATCCATCTGCCCACTACTCGAAGCATCCGAACTGCAATTTGAGCACGCCATCTTCATATCAGATGGTCTCCACCTGGATCGAATCCATGGGCATTCTGCCCATGTGGATTGTGTTGCGTCCCTTTCATCTATACCCGTACCGGCTCAGCTGAGTTTTGTTCAGCAGTGGTATCGCGTACATCTAGACTGGCTTGCCCGATCCGCCTATCTGCTTCTGTCCGAGGATGACTATCTGCAGACGCTCAGGCACTTCAGGGGTTAGTCGGCGTAGCCGAGCAGCTGCATTGTGGTACCCGCAAATTCGTCAAACTGTGCTTTGAGATCGCCATCCCACTCAGAATAGTGCGGCAGAATATAACTGTTTGAGCCTGATCTCTTGTTGATCGTTCTGGACAGCAGGCTCTCGACCTCAGGGCCCTGAGACCAGTTGAACCCAAGGAAGTCCCGAATGCGGGCGTATACGCCCGTGGGATCGCCGAACAGGTCTTCTGCCCGAACAATCAGCAGTTGCTCTTTATCCCAAGTCGCAAGCTCGTTGTAAATCAACTGATAGGTCTCTGCCCAAAGCCAGGCATTTTTTTGAATGGGTGTCAGCCCGCTCCAACGCTCGTGCAATGGGTCTGCGGGTAAAGGCCGAAGGCGGCCAAAGGCAATATACCGTTCCAGATCGGTGAGCTCGGTATCTTCGTCCAACCAACCGACAGGGGTCGGGTCAGGGCGATCGCTTGTATAGACCGATCTCACAAAATCCCGGCCGTCTCTGGTAAGCACAATAAGACGCGCATTGGGGAAGACTTTGGGAATGACCCCCACAAATGGGGAATTGTTGTACGCAATATCACCGATGGCTTGCACACCCAGGCTCGCCGCTACGCCCAGCACATCCGCACGTTTACTGCGAAAAATATCCTCCGCGGATTCAGGTTTGGAGTAAGCCTGAAAATTCTCCAACGTCAGAAAGGGCAGGTGCTGCTCCTTGGATTCCTCAGAATCTCGTATCTTCCCTTCATGTAACGCCAGAACGCCCTGTTCTGCGTTAAGCAGGTTCGCCAGAAACATGGAGCCGCACCTTCCCGCACCGGCTCCAAAAAAAAGTATAGGGTCAGCCATATCAGGATTTTTCTTGAACGAGAGCGAGGATGCCTTCAATCGAAGTCAAACGAATGGCGTCATCTGGTCCGACGCTGATTGCAAATTCACTTTCCAGACCCAACATGACATTTACAAAGGAGAGCGAATCCCATTCTTTGATGGTTTCCATAGAGGCTTCAGGTGTGATCTGCTCACGAATTTCTTCACCAAACACCTGAGCAAATACGTCTTTTACTCGATCTAACACTAACTCTCTCCTTTAACTGCCTGTGGCAGGCTGCTCTTAAACGCCCCAGCCAACCAGTGGGTGTAATACTCTCTACCTACCAACGTCATATGCGTGGCATCCGCGTAGCCATCCATCTCCTCTATTTCCCGCGTCAGACTCGCTGGCGGTATAAGGATGGGCGCCCCAACCTCCGCTTCAAACGTTGCGGCAAACTCCGGATCGAGGGTTGAGTAGTACGCTTGATTAATGTGGTAAAACCGCAGAATCGTACCCTGCTGTTCAGCGACCTCAACCATCTTTTTAAAAAAACCGAAGTCATGGGCTGCTTTTTCGTCAGCAAACTTCCATGACCAGGCTTTGTCTTCATAATACTTGAAGTAGCGCTCCTTCTGCTTGGCCAGGTAGTCAGCTCTTATGCGCTCTTCCCGATTTCGGCAGTACCCGGTTTCTGCATTCACCGGAACTGACGCATCCGCAAACAACTTGCCGCCTACCAGCAACGTAGCCTGTTCAACAAATCTGTCGAACACTTTACGCACGGTTACCTGGGCGGCCGTCCATGTTCCTGAGGCTTCCGCGCGATACTGGAAGCTTCGCCACCAATCTCCCAGAGTGCCCACCACAAAAAAGTGTGCATGGTATATCTGCCCTTCCGGCAAATTGGCTTCCACCAACGCGTACTTCACCTTGCGGTTGGTGATAGCATCTTCAAGCAGGCGATAGTTGATTCCCTGACCTCGCCAGTTCTTTGCGAGGTTGTACACCACGCCACCACCGAGCGCCTCCGACAAAATGGGCGCATCCAACCCCTGTAAAGATCGCGACGAGCCGATCGCTACCATTTCGACATCGCCTTGTTGACCATAGATCATCTGATACTGGCAGTTGTATTTGCCGTACCGTGCTCTCGGGTGATCTGTGGCTGTTGCCAGGAAGAACAGCGCGATCAGGAATATGCCAAACGCTACAAGCCTTATTGCCATGGGCGATCTCTCCGTGCGATGCGCTTACGCACTGAAGCGCAGCCTTTCCGGCCAGCCCGAGGGATCAACGCCGTATTGGGAAACGATGGCAAACGCCAGCCGTTCATAACCCACACCAAAACAGCCTGATTCCATGCCCGCTTCTTCTTCGGTGGAGATTTCGTAGCTGTCCACCAACGTTTTCTGGTGGTTGTTAAAGCTCATGGTACTGACCCATCGATCCTCGCAAGGCACATAAACCTGCAGTTCGTATTTGAGCTTAAACATTCGCTGAAAGTCCTTTTTCTGCGTGGCGGTGGTCGCAAAAAAAGGATCGGACGCAGCGACGATCCGATAGTTCAAACGCAGGTCGCTGATCAACTGTTTACAGTAGGACATGATCTCGTGCTGCCAGTGACGGACATAATCCGTGCCACCAAAGTATATGATCTCGCGCATGGTGTAAGTTCGGAGACGAGTTAAACCATGCGTGTTTTTACCCTCGTGTCGATGGCATTTACCGAGCGCTGTAATCAGCATCGGTGCTTCACCAAGCGTCATACCCGCATGACGCTCGAAACAGTGATAACAGACTGTCGGACTCAGGGTATTTTCGAAATCACTGATTAATGGGGATACGGAATCAAACTCTGCGTAGTCATCTGGATTGTCCGCAATCGCGTTCAGTGATTCGAAGTCGCGGTGAATTGTCCCGACCATCATGGCATGTTGCGGAAACGACTTGAGATAGCCGTTTTTTAACAGCCAGTTTGTGCGAACAGTTGTGCCGTACTCCTGCTCCTTACAGCCGATGCTATCTGCGTATTGCACAATCTCCCTATCCAACGCGCGGAAGAGGCGCAAAAAATTCCCTTCCAGAACTGGCAGTCCGTCACCATTAAAATGTACCTGACCGCTCTCTACCAGTTCGCCAAGCGGGTCTTCAGGGGGATTGATGTCAAACTCTTCCGCTTCCAGCACCTCGTCGACTGTGCGTTTAGATGCGTCTGAACAGCGTTGCATCAACTCAACAGCATCACGCTTGATGACCTCAGCGTCGCCTTCGTCTGAGAGCGTCAGAGTTAATCCGTCAGTCTGGAACTCAAATTCGACAATCGCAGAAGAGACGTAAAATATCTGCTCTGCAACATCCTTGCGTGCCGCGTCGCTACCGCTCCACCCCTCTGGAAACTGAACTTCGATATTCTGCGACATTATCCTTAATACCCCTGATAAATGTATTCAATACGACCGAAAGGAAAGTGGCTCATGAAATAAACAAGTGTGAGCGAAACAAATACCACAAGAAGAGCCCTCGCAAGCACGTTCTTGATAGACAAACCTGTTTTCTCTTGCACAGTTTCGCTTTTCGCTTCAGCGGTCATCTCAGCTTCCTAGTCTGGCCATGATGGCGACAAATTCCTCCAGGCTTGGGGCGTTTGCCATAAACGACATGAGCGCAACCCACCACATGGTCAGTGCCCAGCCCAATATCCAGATCAACCAGTGTGCGGGTTGCGGCAGTCGTTCGTAGAGATCGGCATAGCGGCGCTTTAGCGTGAGAAAGACAACAAGCGCGACGCCATGCCCTAAGCCCCAGAGCACATACTGGACACCTATGTTGTGCCAGAGCCCAACCAGCATAAATGCAAGCACGAGCGCCAGATAAGGCCGCTTCAGTACCACCACCATTCTAAAGTAAATGTATTTACTTAAGAACTGACCTAGGGAAATGTGCCACCGGTTCCAGAATTCTTCAGGGTTTCGCGCGAGAAACGGGTAGTTAAAGTTTTCCCTAACTGTCAACCCGAAACACTTCGACATACCCACCGCAATGCTCGTGTACCCGGAAAAGTTGATATACAGAAACAGAAACTTAAGCAGCACTACCCATACCAAAGTCCACCCGGAAACTTCTGCATTGACAAAGGCTTGGTCAGTATAAGGCGCAAGTATCGCGCCCAGGACTGTCTGCCCGATGAAAAATGAAAGAAAGAACCCTTCAGCGATGCGATAGATTCCCCACGTCAGATCACTAGCCTCCAGACGGTTATCTAACGCGGCATCACTGAACGTGTCTCGCGTTTCAATCGGGCCTGATGAAAAGATCGGGAAGAAGGAATTTAGCAGCAAGACACGGGAGAACCCTGCCCGTTGGCCATCCGCGCCAACATCAATCAAGACAGAGACAGATTTGATCACGGCATAGGAAAGGCCAATGATGACGATTGGACTTTCCGCGAAATCAACATAGCCCAACGGCACAATCAAGCCCGCAAGCGATGTCCAGAAAGCAATTCGTCTACCCGCGAGGTTTTCTCGCAGCTTGCTGATGGCCAGTTCACCCAATGCCGTCCAAACTGTAATGGCCAAGCAGGCGGCCACAGCCTCGACAGACTCAAATGCAATCAAACCCATCGAGACCAGCACAAGCCACCAACGCCGCATCCATAGGTGGCTGCTCGGTAGAATCCAGTACCCAATGACGCCTACAATCAGAAACAGCAGAACAGCCTGTGGCTGAGTAAACATACTTTACTTCTCCACCACGGACATCATTGCAGGCATGTCCTCAAAGCGAATGTGATTCACTGCGAGGTCCAGGCGTTCCAACCAGCTTTGCTCAGCTGCGGACGCAGCTACGAATTGATAGTTGTCTGGTGCCTGCGTGACGAAACGCGCTACCAGGTTCCAATCAGCCGGAGTTGCTTCGGGGAGGTTTTCAGCAGCAACTCGAGGTCCCGCAATCCTGTTCGCGGCTCCTTGGATGGCAACATCGAACATCAGAAAATGCTGTTTCACTTGAGCAAGGTCTACCCAGTTTTCATTGGCTGACCGAGGATCGAGCTTGTACGTAAACTGCAATCGACCCTGCGCCTCACCGGTCCAACGTTCAGGTGCCAATTGAACGAAAATCGGCTGAGTTACCTTCAATTCTCCAAGGCGCTGCAGACACGCTGCAATTTCTGGAAGTACACCATTGGGCGCCATACAGCTTCCTGAAACACCAAGCGAGTTTGCGCGTTCGATAAACTGCGCGTTGCCCACGGCAAAGCCATTGTGCTGATTAATCGGTTGGGCGACTCGCAATGAGACGCTCATGGAATATGCGGGCACATGCACAAGAGCGGGCGCCAGGTTGGGTAACCACCACCTGTAAACAGCATTGCTTGAAAGCACAACAAGCAGCAACGTTGTCCCTAAGATGACCCACGGTACCGAACCCAGCGACATCATCCATGTCGCATCCGCTCCGGCTTTGCTACCTCGCCCTATCATTCTTTAACCCAGCCAATAGTCGATGAGACTATCGAAAAATCTGGCGCATCCCCCTGTTCCCGCGGTCAATCGATATGCGCCCATTGAACCCATTGTTACCACCTCGCCCTGTCCATACCGGGCCGTGGTCACTAAGCCTGAGAAGTGAAGCATGCCGGGCTCCGGTCTCGCGTTCATGGGTGGATAATTCGGGTTGAACATGTAGCTTCCAGCCACCACCTGCGTGGTTGGGTTGGCATGACGCAGCCACTGGTAATTGACCAGATAAGAAGGGCCTATCAGTGGGACACCATCCACTTCTATATCAACAACTCCAGCACCATCACAGAAGCTATCCATCGCCTTGAGGTCAGCATTGCGCGCAATCGGATGGCGTTCGTCGATCACAAATACTCGCTCACTTGAGTTGTAAATCTGGGGCGCAATACCTCTTTCACGAGCTTTTTCCCGATTGAGGTAGTAGCGCACTGCGTAACCGCCGCTTTCATAAGTGGTGCCAGTAATACGCGCTATGCGCTCATCCACCGGCTCACGACGACTGAGGTTCAACCCGGTATCCTCGAGCATCATCCCAGCTCCATTAACTGGATTACTACCCTTGTTGATTCCGATCAGGCGCTCTTCTCTCGCAATTTTAAACCAGCCGGTGTTACCGGATAGGAACAACACCTTGCCACCGCGGTTCAAAACATCCAGGTAGAAGTCTCTTGTCGCCGTATCCCAATACTCGTCATGTCCGACAACAACAACACGAGAGAATCGTTTGCTCAATCCTGGCTGGTCCTGCAGATCCGATTGTTTTGTCTGTGCGACCGTCACGCCCTTATCCATCAACCACCGAACGACGTCTGAGCCCGCACGAAAATTGTGGTAGCTCTGATTCACTCGCTGATCGACCGGTCGATCCAGATTAACCACATAGGCGTTGTCGATGACTGGATTGACATAGAGCGAGCCGCCACCCTGACTATTGTAGGCTTGCCAGGTGTGATCTGGATGAACCAACAAAACATCCGCGTCAGCCACACCAACAAATACAGGCACCGGTCCAATATGCGCCCCACCGGTCGCAACCAGCCTCAGGTAGTAAGTCCCCGCTTCCAGCTCGGGCAGCGCCGCCAGCTGTACCGATGGGCATCCATCCGGTGCTGCAGACGAAGGGCAAGCTGGTAGCTCAACAATAGATGACACCGCCTCCTGCCATACCGGCTGATCTGTGGTATCACCTGCTGCCCAGAGCTCGGCTCTGTCGATCGCAACCATATTGGTGATCGCTTTGTCCCGCAGGCTCATCACAGCAGCACCCGACGTGCTTTCGTCAGTCAGGACGGCCAAGCTCGCCTCTCTGAGATGGTAGCCCCCTCTATGTGCGAAGCTGAAAGGACCTTCAGGGTAACGGTCGGTACCCAGCTTGCCGACCGGCTGGAGGTTGGCGAAGTATTGTTTTTGTTCGGCATCCAGGATACCGCCCGTCCAAGCAGTTTCGCTGAGCGCACTTAGAATTTCGGCAGAACGCCTAATACCTAACATCGCGGCATAGGCGATATGGCCAACGCCTTTGGCAACCAGTTCGCCGCCATCAAGCAACCCTTCGGGCGCTTCGACGGAGGATTCGGCGGCAGCTGCCCGCAACATCCAAACGCCAAGGTTATGCGAGGCGTATCCGTTCCCGTTAAACGCAGCCACCCTGTACCAATACACAACATCTCGCGTGAGTTTGCGTGTTTCGTTCCTGATCTCCCTGGCCAGTTCATATTGCGCGGCAGGTACACCATGTTCAGCAGCTTTCAGAAGCAGCCCCCGATCGCCGTCGCGTATACCTTTGAGATACCAGATACTCGGCAGATCCACCTCAGGCAACCGATCCACCGTTTGACCCTCAGCTGCCAGTACGGCAACCGCCTCATCTGCGATTCCGGACAGAGCACTGTCCGCAAAAATAGACCCCAACCGCTCGCCTGGACTGAGCACCTCTTCCTTCTGGTAAGCCGCAAAAATGAACATCCTTGCTTCCAGACTGCCATCGATGGCTGCTTCGCGGAGCCACCTGAACAACACGGCATCGGAATGTGCATGACCGAACCGCCCTTCGATCATCCACTTCGCCATCAGATATTTGCACTCTGGGCTGACCACTTCTTGGGTGTCTAAAACAACAGGAATGGTGTCCAGCGTCCAGTTCAAGACATGTTGTTTGATCTGTTCGCAGGGTGAGGTCGGGCTGTTCGACTCCAGCCGCCAGAATGCACCCACCATCGCTTTAGGGGGCTGGAGAGCCATCTCTTCCGCCGCCGCTTCTAGCGGCAGCGCGGGTCTGTTTTCGTGTGAGAATGCAGGCTGACCCTGTACAGGCAACCCCTCTTGCGGTTCAACGCCGCAACCGACTAAAGCGAGGGCGACGAGTAACGGGATTATGAAGCGCATATCAAATCGCTTTTCTACTAACCCTCTACCTCACGAGCAACGCCATCTTCAACTTTGTAGCGCTTCCCGGTCATGCTGCAGGTGTGAGCATCACCATCAAATCGCTCTCCCCCCTCCGTAACCCAGCCCAATTGTCGGGCGGGGACACCGATCATAAACGCGTAGTCCGGCACATCTTTTGTCACAACCGCTCCCGCCGCTATGAACGCAAACTTGCCGACCGTGTTGCCGCAAACAATTGTTGAGTGTGCACCGAACGTGGCGCCTTCCTTCACATAGGTGCGGCCGTACTTCTCAACCCCAACCGGGTATTTTGCACGAGGGTTTAAAACGTTCGTAAAGGTCATCGAAGGGCCGCAAAACACATAGTCTTCAATTTCCACACCCTCGAAAACCGAGACGTTGTTCTGTATCCGTACGTCATTGCCGATGCGCACATTGTTGCCAACATTGACGCTCTGACCGAGGGAGCAGTTTTTACCAATTGTTGCATCTGCCTGGACGTGTGAGTAATGCCAGATTTTCGTGTTATCGCCAATCACACACCCATCGTCCACAAATGCCGACTCGTGCACTTTGACACCTTCACCCAGCTCTGCAGTGGCGGCTACGTTCGACGGTTCATCAGCTCGCACTTCAGATACCGCTCCACCATCCAGCTGAGCTGATGCCATCTCCAGCACTTCCAAGACCTCAACGGCATTCTGACCGTCCGCCTTGGCGATTGTGCCATGCATGTTTTGCGCGAAGTAGTCGAGCTCCGCTGTAAGCGGCTGTTCGGACCCATACGCAATCGTTTCTGTAACCCCTTCGCGCTTGATAGGTTCGCCTTCTACCCAATCAATGCCCTTTTCATAGAACAACAACTCCTTTTTCTCCGAAGAGTCGTCAAAACGGAGCATACCTTTGTTGCCAATCAGGACAATACGATGCTCTTTGAAGGGGTGTAGCCAGCTCACGTAGTTGTGGCACATCACGTTACCCGGATACTGAAGCATGGTCATCGTGCTGTCGTGAACTCCGGGTTGCAGGTGCGCGCCACCCCGCGAGACTACTTCAGTCGGTCGAGCACCCAGCAGGTACTGAAAAATGGAAATGTCGTGAGGTGCAAAACTCCAGAGGATGTTTTCTTCTTTCCGCACCGTTCCGAGATTGATGCGGTTACTGTAGATGTATTGCACCTTACCGATTTTGTCACTGTCGATCAGTTGCTTAATTTTTTCGATAGCAGGGTGAAACAACATCAGATGCCCAACCATGAGCTCCTGCTGAGTTTCCTTGGAAATGCGTTGCAACTCCCGCGCCTCTTTGGAACTTAAGGCCAGAGGTTTTTCCACCATCACCGGAAAACCCGCACGCATGATTTTCGACGCGATAGCAAAGTGCGTATGGGCGGGCGTCGCCACGGTAAAACCTTCCATCCCTGCTGCCAGTGCATCGTCCAGACTCGCAAAACCCGGCACGTCGGGGTATTGCTCCATAAAGCCGCTCAGGCTTACCTCATTGACATCGCATATCCCGGCGAGATACCCCAACTCATTCAGGGTGCGGACATGGTTCTGACCCCATCTCCCACCGCCAACCACACAGATCTTAGGCATAGTAGTCCTTCACGGTTTGCACGACGTAATCTTGCATTTCACGGGTCAGCTCCGGGTAAATCGGTATGGCGACTGTTTCTCTCGCGGCAGCTTCTGACTCCGGGAAAGCGCCCAACTGATAACCGAGATCCTGAAAACACTCTTGCTCGTGGAAAGGCACAGGGTAATACACCTCGTTGCCAATATTTGCGTCATTCAGATGCTGGCGCAAACCATCTCGGTCCGGTACGCGCAATACATACTGATTGTAGATATGGTATTCCCGCGCCTGGTGAATGACCGGTCGCGAGACCTGCTCAAACCCTTCAAACTGTTGGTCGTAATACGCTGCATTGGCTTGTCGCGCTTTATGCCAGTTTTCAAGGTGAGGCAGCTTCGCAAGCAGCGCCGCTGCTTGAATGGCGTCCAGGCGGAAGTTCCCCCCGATCAGCTGATGATAGTACTTTGGATGTGAACCATGGTTTTTCAGCTTCTTGATCTTTGCGGCAGTTTCCTCGTCCGAGGTAACAACCATGCCACCATCGCCAATACCACCCAGGTTTTTGCTGGGGAAAAAGGAATAACACCCGATCAGACCCAAGGACCCCGCCTTCATCGGTTCCCCATTAAGTTCGTATCGAGTACCAATCGCTTGTGCCGCATCTTCAATCATGGGAAAACCATGCGCTCGCGAGATATCAAGTAGTGGACCAAGATCAGCAGACTGCCCATACAAATGCACAGGAATGATCGCTTTCACTCGCTCAAGTTCTGCAGGATTGGCCGCACACCACTCTTTAAGCGCTTCAGGACACAGGTTGTACGTATCGCGGTCTATGTCCACAAACACCGGCGTTGCACCTAACCGTGACACCGCTCCAGCTGTAGCAAAGAAAGAATAGGGCGTGGTAATCACCAGATCACCTGGACCTACATCCAACGCCATCAAGGCCACCAGCAGGGCATCTGTTCCGGACGAAACGCCAATACCGAATTTAGCATCGACATACTCTGCCACGGCCGATTCAAGCTCGGAAACCTTGGGGCCGTTGATGAACTGACAGGACTCCAGCACCTCGTCCACCTGGCTACGGATGTCACTACCTACCGATTGAAACTGCGCGGGCAGATCAAGAAGTGGAACTTTCATGATTTTACGTATTCCAATTAAATTGAAGGGGCACAACAACCGTACGGGACGTACATTTACTACGAGAGCAAGGCGCTGAGCTCGATGATTCAGTCAAAGAAGTTTGTACTATTGTTATGTGATTGTGGGATACTTCCGCTCGCGCGCACTATAGCTCGACAACAAGGTTCCGGCAAACTTTGAACGTTCTACACGTCTATAGGACCTACTTCCCCACCACACAGGGTGGCCTTGAAGAAGTCATCCGCCAAACTTGCTCCAACACCAAACATCTAGGCGTAAACAGCCGCGTATTTTCCCTTGCCTCAGAACCACCCGCTATCCCGATAGTTCGGGATGAGGCCGAAGTGCACATTGCCAAGAAGCATCTGGAAATATCTTCTTGCAGCATCTCTTTCACCGCTTTGGGCGAGTTTAAGAGGCAGGTGGAATGGGCTGATATCGTTCAATATCACTTTCCATGGCCATTTGCGGATGTGCTGCATTTACTTGCCGGAGTAAAAAAGCCCTGTCTGCTCACCTATCACAGCGATATCGTGAGGCAGAGAGTGCTCTCAACAGTCTACCAGCCTGTCATGCGTCGTTTTCTGCAATCGATGGATCGAATCGTATGTACATCGCCGAACTACTTTGCGACCAGTTCGGTGCTGGCAGACTTCGCGCAGAAAGTGGATGTCATCCCGATTGGCCTGGACCCGACCCACTACTTTAAATCACATCCGTCGACTGAGCCGATCAAGCTGCATACTGCAGGTGCACCTTACTTTCTGTTCGTGGGCGTGCTGAGGTACTACAAGGGCTTGCACATTCTGCTGGACGCAATAAAAGATGCGCCCTACCGAGTTGTTATTGTCGGCTCTGGCCCTACTGAAAAGAGTCTTAAGGCCCAGGCAGAAAGGCTGGCATTGGACAACGTTGTGTTCGCAGGGCGCATATCGGACGAGGAAAAAGTCGCACTACTAAAACAAGCTCGCGGAATTGTTTTTCCCTCCTACCTGCGCTCAGAGGCATTCGGGGTCACTCTCCTGGAAGGGGCGATGTTTTCAAAGCCACTGATCTCCACCGAGGTTGGCTCCGGAACGAGCCACGTGAACGTCCACGAGGAAACCGGCTTGGTGGTCGCACCCGGTTCACCCAAGGCGCTACGCAAAGCCATGGACCGTCTGTATCAGGATGATGCACTTGCACTGCGCATGGGAGAAGCCGCCAACAAGCGCTACAAAGATCACTTTACCGGCAGGTTGATGGGCGAACGGTACTACAAACTCTATTGCGAGATACTGGGTAACGAGCCAACCAACGTGGAAGCAGTTGCTAAAACAAGTCAGCGTTGATGCCAGACCTCTGAATCACCCCTTCTCGGGCATCGGTAGATACACACTCCGCTTATCAGCCGCCCTACGAGAGCAGGGTATTCGCCTCGTAGAACACAACAGCAACTCGCCGAAGTTGGTCGAACTTATCGCCGTTAACACCAGTTGGGGGTTTAACAACGCCGAGTCAGATCTGTTCTGGTCACCGCGACACCATCTCCCATTGTCATTGCAAATGACAGGAACACCCGGCGTCGTCACGATCCATGATCTGGCATGGAAACACGCATCCGCAACCATGCCGGTTCTGCGTCGCACTTATGACGAGTGGATGATGCGAGCAACAGTGAGGTTTGCTAGCAGGATCATTTGCGTTTCACGGAGTACCGCACACGACCTGTGGGAGGAGTTCCCGGACACCGAGGACAAAACCGACATCATCGAATTAGCTCCCACCTTGAACCCGGTTATGGATTCCCATGGCGATCATCCCCAATCTGCAGACAGTCCTTATATTCTCTTTGTAGGGACAAACGAACCAAGAAAAAACCTGACTCGCGTGCTGTACGCACACAGTCGTCTCGGCGACCAGGTACCCAGGCTGACCGTTGTAAGCAACGAAGGGTGGCTAAGTAAAGAACTTCAGGACTCTTGCCGGGTCAATTATTTAACGCAGGTAACAGATGCCCAGCTCAGCCGCTTGTACGAGGAGTGCGAGTTTGTCGTCGCGCCCTCTCTGTACGAAGGCTACGGACTGCAAATTGCTGAAGCAGCCGCTTTTGGCAAAGCAGTCCTGACATCCAACATTTCAGCGCTTCCCGAGGTGTGTGCAGAGGCAGGATTGATGATCAACCCAACATCTACCGACGAAATTGCAGATGGCATGCTCGAACTTGCGAAGAACCGATCTCTTCGAGAAGATCTGGAACGTCAGGCGATCGTAAACAACGCAACGCGTTCATGGGAGAGGGTGGCGCAAAAAACCATTCGGGTATTCGAAACTGCATTGCGATCCTAAGGTCGTTCGGTCTTAAGCCATCCAAATCCAAGTGCCACCCCAACGGGCAACCAGATCAGAAACCAGGAAGAGCCAATCTTGTCGATCAGTTCATGGCCATCAAGTAGATGTGCACTCAATCCTATGGCGAGAATACCCAACGCCAATTTGGCATCAACGGAGTGGTAGTTAGCCAGGAGCAGTTTGACCGACTTCAGCAATACACCGACGTAGAGCAGAAGCCCGATTAGCCCACCCTGATCAAGAATGGCCAGGTACATGTTGTGCGGGTGATCAAACGTGCGTGTCGGTCCGATGACCTCAGCAACAGAAATGATGCCTCTCCCGATGAGCAGCGACTGATCCAACACTCTGTCCAGCACAGTGGCCCAAATCTCTGGTCTGAAACTCGCACCCCTGGGTAAGAGCAGTTCCCTGAGATCAGGATTGAGCACGAGAAGGCCCAGGCTAATCGCAATCAAGCCCGCAAGCGTAATGACCGCAAGTGTGAACGCGCGCGCGTCTTCTACCCGACTGGCCAGCAACAGGCTACCCAGTCCGAATGTGACGCTGACCCAGGCATTACGCGAATCAGAAAGCGCTATGGCAATCAGAATGGCCGTCAGCGCGACCCAGCAAAGAAGACGTACACTCTGTTTTTTCTCGTCCAGCAGTGTCTGTAAAACAAAGATCCCAACCACGCCATAAACCAGAGCCGCGATTACATGTGTGTCCAGCTGACCAAGACCGTTGAGACGACCGTCGGCCGGGTCGCTGATAAAAAAGACCGCGATCGCAATCACCACCACCACAACACCCGACAACGTCAGCGCATACCCCATCCAGCGCCGCAATTGCCCTCTGACCTGACACTCCGCAAACGCAACAACAAAGAAAAAGACAAGCAGAGCTCGAGTCCATACAGACATGGCGTCACGAAAAACGTAAGGATCTGACCAGAATGTGCTGAGACACAGCCAGAGCAGCAGGGCTAAAATCCAGTGCACGAGACTGACCCTGAAAACGTCATACCATCGTGGGATTGTGGCCAACATCAGAATCGCCAGCGCATAGGTGGGATAGCTGGCCCGACTCTGGCTGGACAACAGCAGCACCGCGACAAAGCAGGCAACGATGAGCACCGCCATCCATTGGATGCGGTCATTGAGCGCGATCTCAAAATTTCCCATACGCATAACTCGCGAGTGTAACCTGCAAAGCCTGGGCCTAGAAGGTGCGGGCGTCTGGTAGCCGCAACAATTTTCCTGCACGATGAGTTCACGACTCCAGCCCCAGGTAAACCAGTGCGTCCCGGAGAATCTTTTGAACATCGAGCCGTCGCGGACTACTACCGTTACCGCCCGGAATACCCTCCGGCGATGTACAACCACCTTGCCTCTATCAGCAAAGGCGGCGGGCGTCTCCTGGATATCGGCTGCGGCACGGGCAAAATCGCTCGCGGACTAAGCGAGGCCTTCACCGAAGTTACCGCGATAGATGCGTCAGCTGAGATGTTGCGTGTCGCTCAGGATCTGCAGCCACCCCGCGTTAACAACATCACCTGGCTACATGGGCAGGCAGAGGAGGTTGAACTGCAAGGCAAACCCATCGACCTGATCGTCGCAGCGGCAAGTATTCACTGGATGGATCATCCGGTTTTGTTTCCCCGGGTTCGCGCCCATTCGAGTCCACAGCATGTTTTTGCGGTTGTCGACGGTGATGGGGCACACCACCCGCCGTGGCAGAGTGAGTGGCACGAATTCCTGGCCAAATGGATCCACGACCTCACTGGCGCAGCTTATGAGCCTGACAACAAAAACTCGCTGTTCAATCAGCATATGAGCCGCCACCTGGAGCTCTTGAATGTTGATGGAGAGACAAGCTTCGACCACGAGGTGGCACAAACCATTGAAGAATTCTGTTTTTGTCAGCATTCGCGTGACACATTTGCGCCCGCAAAGCTAGGTGAACAAATGCGGAATTTTGACGACGAGTTGAGTGCCTTGTTAGCGCCTCATTCTACGGAAGGTGTCCTGACCTATACCGTACGCACAGACGTAACCTGGGGAACGATCAAAGAGGGAGAGTAGGAGCGGCCGCGAAGCGAAACTCGACAAAGCTCGCGCCCCGCGCAAGATTGGTGGGCCCACCAGGACTCGAACCTGGGACCAATGGATTCACGTTAACCAGCGTTTCTGCTGGACGCGGACTATATCACCTCCCTCGAAACAACCGATCGGTCTCGTTAGGGAGCGGGACGCTTGGTAACTAAAGTCACCTCCTGTTATTAAGGACACTTGTCTTACGACAGTCCTCAGGTAGTCTCTGCACCTTCCGAAGGTGTACCTTCGGCTTGGCTCAGGATTGCCGGCACAAACCTGTGCTACGGTTCCCCTGAATTCATCCCGTTCATCCTGCACTTTTCAGCACAGGCGCACCTTTTTGATGAGTCCACTGCTCTAACCAACTGAGCTATAGGCCCGATACTGTGATTCTAACATCACGCAGGGAATCACTCACTAAAAATGGCTACAGCAAACTGCAGCGTTTGTTCAAACGCGCTATCCGGCCGTCAGCGAAAATATTGTTCGAGGGTATGCAAGAATCGAGCTACCACCACACGCCTACAGAACTATAAAGCCCAGCAATCAAGGGGTTGGCCAACTGTCATGCAGAACATCATCATCCCTCGCATACCCTGGGGGCACAAAAAACCCCGGACAAGCCGGGGTTTTTCTGAAGGTAACCAGGGTTACCCGCGTCCGTAAGTCTCCATCCACTCATCCAGGAAACTCCTGAGATGTTCAGATCGACTTGGATGACGCAGTTTTCTGAGAGCCTTCGCCTCAATCTGACGAATACGCTCTCTGGTCACGTCGAACTGTTTACCCACCTCTTCCAGCGTGTGGTCGGTGTTCATGTCGATGCCGAAACGCATGCGCAGCACTTTGGCTTCGCGTGCGGTCAGGCCGCCAAGTACATCCCGAGTGGCTTCTTTCAAGCCCTCACCCGTGGCGAGCTCAATGGGTGAACCGATCGTGGTGTCTTCGATGAAATCGCCCAAGTGCGAATCTTCATCATCACCGATCGGTGTTTCCATGGAGATCGGCTCCTTCGCGATCTTGAGTACGCGACGGACTTTATCCTCTGGCATTTCCATGCGCTCACCCAGCTCTTCAGGCGTCGGTTCACGACCCATTTCCTGAAGCATCTGTCTGGACACACGGTTGAGCTTGTTGATCGTTTCGATCATGTGTACAGGGATACGGATGGTACGCGCCTGGTCCGCAATCGACCGTGTGATGGCCTGGCGAATCCACCAGGTTGCATACGTCGAAAACTTATAACCGCGACGGTACTCGAACTTATCCACGGCCTTCATCAGACCGATGTTGCCTTCCTGGATCAGATCGAGGAATTGCAGACCTCTGTTCGTGTATTTCTTAGCGATAGAAATCACAAGTCTCAGGTTTGCTTCGACCATGTCTTTCTTCGCACGTCGTGCTTTGGCTTCGCCAAGCGACATACGACGATTGATATCTTTGATCTCTGTAACCGTAAGGTCTGTCTGTTTGGTCAAGGCTTTAAGCTTCTTCTGCGAACGGAGGATGTCTTCCCGCTGCGCTTCCAACGCGTTTGAAAAGTCCTTGTCCGCTTTCACCAGCTTGTTAATCCAGCTGACGCTGGTTTCATTGCCGAGATATTCCTTGCGGAACACATCGCGGGGTACCCGCGCGCGGCGTACAGCGCTGGTCATAATGGAGCGCTCATGCCGGCGTACGATATCCAGCGCGTCCCGAGCCATGTCCACAATCTCGTCGAAGTGCTTGGGTACAAGCTTGAAACAGCAGAATGCCTCGCCCAGCTTCGCAAGCTGTGCCTGACCTTCTTTGCTGTCGCGACCTTTTTCGGCCAGCACTTTTTGTGTTTTGTTGTATTGACGCTTCAGAGTGGAAAAACGTTTCTTGGCTTCTTCCGGATCCGGACCTTTGTTTTCTTCCTCGTCATCATCATCGTCGTCTTTCTGCAGCTTGACGCCATCAGGGCCAACCTGCGTTGCGGCGGGTACGTGATCGGTTGGATCAAGATAACCCACCAACAGATCCGCCAACTTGTCTTCCTTGGTAACTTCCGCGTAGGTATCCAGAATGTACTCCACGGGACCCGGGAAACAGGCAAGCGCGGTCAAGACGTCGCGTATGCCTTCCTCAATGCGCTTGGCGATTGCGATCTCACCTTCACGGGTGAGGAGTTCTACCGTACCCATCTCACGCATGTACATGCGCACGGGATCGGTGGTGCGGCCAGCTTCCGTTTCTACGGCTGCCAGTGCCGCCGCCGCCTCTTCTGCGGCGAGCTCATCCGCGGTGTTTTCTTCCGTGGTGAGCAGCTCATCGGCATCGGGTGCGGTCTCGTAAACCGTGATCCCCATGTCGTTGATCATGCGAATGATATCTTCTATCTGCTCAGGGTCTGATATGTCATCGGGTAGATGGTCGTTGACTTCTCCGTATGTGAGAAAGCCCTGTTCTTTGCCCTTTGCAATTAGCTCTTTCAAACGCGATTGTTGTTGAGCGGTCGTGGTCTGATTACTCATAGCACCTCTTATGTAGTCCTAGAAAATCTAGCACTCTCTGTTAGTACGGCTCGTACTGTTCGGTGGCAGCTAAAACTATCACCGCCATCACACTCAGTTAGACCTCGAAACGTGGCATGCATTCCATGTGTCGGGGCCCACATTTTTCAGTGTGAACACCGCCTGTCCATGCAATCGATGCCCGTGACGTCAACGCACAGACAGCCATTACCGGATTGGCATTCATCTTGGGTACTTTTTTGGCTTTTGCTTGCGTGTACCCAGCAAGCGGCCGTTCGCCTTGTATCGTGTCGACCTTCTCTACTTCTAAGGTCGTGTGCCCTCGTTTGGTCGGGCTTTTCCCCGTAGGCGACCGGCGATTATACCCACCTATTTGGAGACGATCTACCCAATTCCAAGCGGCCACTTGATCAGCGGCACTCATCAAGCTTAGCCGCCCGGGTTACGATGCTCCTCCCAATACCTGCGAAGCTCGTCAACGTTTTGCGATTCTTTCAGTTTTTGTAAAGCTTCTTTTCTTCTCACCGCATCCGTTTTTGCCACGATACGGCTGCACAAATCGCCGAGCTCTCCGGACAGCAGGTCCGGGCTCATGTCGAGATGGCGTCCGGCCAGGGCGAGCAGCGTTTGAGAACCCGCCTGGTGTTCGCCGAATCTGACCAGGAGCTCCTCGGTGTCGGCCTCGCTGTTCTTTTCTATGTAATCAAGTAATTTACCCAGAGTCGACTCACTGTTGACCGCACCCAGCACCGCCTGTCGCGCCTCATCACCGACCTGCAACCACAGACCGGGGTGCTTGAGCACAATAGTGAGTAAACGCTCACTTACCTTATCACCCGCTCCCGATGGCGTTGGAGCAACCGGCCTTACGGACTGGTTGTCGTTCAGAGGTCGCGCCGCCTGGTACCCTGTCATCGAGCGAATTCGCTCGCGCAACAAGTCCTTCAAGATGCCATCCGCCATTTTGTCCAGATACGGGCCCGCAAGCCCATTAAACCGCGCACGGCCATCCACACTCTCCATGTCGAGGCCCACCGCCAGTCTCTGCAGCAGAAACTCCATACCCGGAAGCGCATTGTCCATAATCTTGACGAACTGATCGCGTCCCTGGGTACGGACCAGGCTGTCCGGATCTTCCCCATCCGGCAGGAACGCAAATTTGAGTTGCCGGTGTTCATTCAGTACCGGCAGTGCGTTTTCCAGTGCTTTCCAGGCAGCAGCCCGCCCGGCATCATCGCCATCAAAACAGCACACCACCTCATCTGTGTATCGGTAAATTTTCTGGAAGTGTTGCGTGCCGGAGGCCGTACCCAGTGTTGCCACCGCATTCGCGACCCCGTGTTGGGCGAGCGCAACCACATCCATGTAGCCCTCAACGATAATCAGACGGTCAATGTTCCTGAGCGCCTTGCGCGCCTCATACAGTCCGTATAACTCTTCACCCTTATGAAAGATCTCCGTTTCAGGGCTGTTCATATACTTCGGTCCATCTGCGGGTCCCAACGTGCGCCCGCCGAACCCGATCACACGGCCCCGTGTATCGCGAATCGGAAACATGATCCGATCCCGAAACCGGTCGTAAAGCCTGCCCTTATCACTCTTGTTGGCCATACCCGTCGCGACAAGCAGCTGGCCCTTAAGACCGCCCAGCGCGTCGATCAACCCCTGCCAGGCGTCCGGCGCATATCCGATGCCAAAATCCCGAGCAACCTCTCCGGTCAACCCGCGTGACTTCAGGTATTCGATTGCGACGGGGTGGTTGCGCAGCTCGGAGCGATAAAACTTCTCTGCACGCTCAAGCACGTCGTAGAGCGTGGGGTCCACTTTGCGCTGCGGCGCTCCGCCATCTTCGCGCGGCACCTCCAGACCTAGATCTCTGGCCAACACCTCAACCGCTTCCGGAAATTCCAATCGGTCGAACTGCATGACAAAACCCAGCGCAGTGCCGCTTTCATGGCAGCCAAAGCAGTGAAAAAATTGTTTGTCCGGGCTTACCGAAAACGAGGGCGTTTTCTCATCGTGAAACGGGCACAGACCGGAATAATTCTTACCCGTTTTTTTCAACGTCATGCGCCGCTGAATCACATCCACAATGTCGGTGCGATCAAGCAGGTCGTTGATAAATGATTGGGGTATGCGTCCGGCCACGCCTCAACCCAAAGTTGGTAAGGGTCGACCAGAGTAACACAGTCACTCAGGTGTGCTTAAATCAGCGCAATGCTTTTACTGATTCGATGCTGATCAGCGGCCGTAAACGTCGTCAAACCGCTCTATATCATCTTCGCCGAGGTAGGGTCCTACCTGCACCTCAATGAGTTCGAGCTCAAGCTTGCCCGGGTTTTCCAATCGATGTTTTACCCCGCGCGGAATGTACGTGCTTTCATTTTCGCCGAGCGTAAACACATCGTCCCCTCGCACGATCCGCCCTGTACCTTTCACCACAATCCAATGCTCAGATCGATGATGGTGCAACTGTAAACTCAGAGATGCGCCCGGCTTCACTTTGATACATTTCACCTGGTAGCGATCACCTTCAGCAATCCCCTCATAACTGCCCCAGGGACGGAACACTTCGCGGTGATAGTGCTGCTCGTCGCGCTCCTGATCTGCCAGTTGGGCTACAATTTCTTTCACATCCTGTACACGATCGCGCGCCGCTACCAGCACTGCATCCGTGGTTTCGACGACAACCGTGTCTTCCAGGCCAATCGTCCCGATCAGGCGATCCCGGCCAACCACCAGTGTGTTTTTTGTATCCACCGCGACCACATCACCGCGTAAGTGATTACCGTCCGCATCCTGTTCCGATTCATCACAAATCGCATCCCAGGAACCTATGTCATTCCAGCCGAAGCTGACCGGCACCACCTGGGCGTGCTGGGTTTTCTCCATCACCGCGAAATCGATTGAATCGGACGGCGACTCCAGAAACTCAGGTCCGGGTCGGACAAAGTCCAGGTCCTCACTGGCATTTGCCATAGCAGCGTCACAGGCCTTGGCCATTTCTGGATTAAAGCTCTCGAGTTCGTCAATGTATCCCCTCGCGCTCAGCACAAACATACCGCTGTTCCACAGGTAATTACCGGAGGCTAAATACTGCTCGGCCACTTCCTGCACGGGTTTTTCAACAAACTCAGCAGCCGGTTGCAGGCCGCCGGATCCATCCGCCACTTTGATGTACCCGTAGCCGGTTTCAGCACGAGTAGGGGTTACGCCAAACGTCACCAGACCGCCTGTGGCAGCACCGCAGGCCGCCGCTTCGACAGCGCTTGCGAAACCGGCAATGTCATTCACCAGATGATCCGAAGGCAGAACGAGCAGAATCGCATTTTCATCTTCCTTGAGCGCTGCGTGTGCCGCCAGCGCGATCGCAGGCGCACTGTTACGACCTTCCGGCTCAAGAATCAAGCGATTGAGGGGGGCTTTGATGTCGCGACACTGCTCGGCCACCATAAATCGGTGTTCTTCGTTGCAGACAACAATCGGTCGGTTGGCGGTAACCTGCCTGGCACGATCAACGGTTGCCTGCAGAAAAGACATTTCGCCAAGTAAGTTGTGGAATTGTTTGGGGTAGAACGTCCGCGATACCGGCCAGAGCCTGGAACCCACGCCTCCGGCCAAGATGACGGGAACAATTTGTGCCGCCTGAGAAGCCATAACTTTTAATCCTTTTTAAGTTGTGCCTGTTTAAGCTGCGCTGTGCCCGGGATCTGCTGATAATCTATCTCAGGGCAATCCTCAGGCCAATCGTGCCTTAACCAGAGCGCTCACTTTACCCATATCTGCCTGGCCTTGAGCAGCCGCTTTTACAGCGCCCATGACTTTACCCATATCCTGCATGCCTGCGGCACCTGTGTCCGTGATGCACTTGGTGATTAACGCCTCCAGGTCGTCATCTGACATCTGTTCCGGCAAAAACCCCTCAATGACCGACATTTCCAGGCGTTCCTGGGCAGCCAGGTCCTCTCGGCCGGCTTTTTCAAACTGTCCCAGCGCATCCTGACGCTGTTTCATCATCTTGTTGAGAATGGCGAGCACATCCGCATCCGCAAGCTCTCGGCGTTCATCAACCTCAACACGCTTTATCTCCGCATTCACCATTCTGAGCGTCGCCACGCGTTCCTTGTCACGCGCTTTCATCGCTTCCTTGGTGGCTTCCCCAATCGTCGTTTTTAGCTCAGACACAGTCAGGTTCTCTCATCCAGATAAGTAACAGAATACCACGGGACACCACCGCCCATGCGAACACAGACGGAGCCTGAGTTTTAAGAGAAATAAAGGTGCGTGCGGTCTAGTACGAGCGTTCGTACTTACGCGCTTCCCGCTGCAGCTTCTTCATATGTCGTTTGACGGCTGCAGCTGCTTTGCGCTTGCGCACTGAGGTGGGCTTCTCGTAGAACTCTCGGCGCCGTACTTCAGACAACACCCCCGCTTTCTCACACGACCGCTTAAAACGGCGAAGTGCTACATCAAACGGTTCGTTCTCTCTGACTCTTACGTGCGGCATATTACCCTGGAGGCTCAACAAAGGGCGCGCATTCTACACCCACCAGATATGGCCAGCAAGGGGGTATAATCACCGCTCTCCTGGCCATTTGATTAAGGATTTTCCCAGCGTGCGCGTGCTCGGCATAGAAACTTCGTGTGATGAGACCGGTATAGCCCTCTACGATACCGACAAAGGGCTGCTCGCAGACGCACTGCACAGCCAGGTAGAGCTCCATGCAGACTACGGTGGCGTGGTGCCGGAATTGGCCAGTCGCGATCATATCCGCAAGATCCTACCGCTGTCTCGCGAGGTCCTCGACCGTGCCGGCATGTCCGTCCAGGACATCGACGGCGTAGCCTATACCGCCGGTCCTGGCCTGCTTGGCGCCTTGCTTGTGGGGGCCACGTTCGGCCGCACCCTGGCCTGGGCGCTGGATGCCCCGGCGATAGAGGTGCATCACATGGAGGCTCATCTGCTCGCCCCTCTTTTGGGTGATCAGCTGGATGACCGAGCCCCACCCATCCCTTTTCTTGCGCTGCTGGTCTCGGGCGGACACACACAGATATTTAAGGTCGAAGGCTTCGGTTCCTATGAGTTGCTTGGCGAATCCGTTGACGATGCCGCTGGTGAAGCGTTCGACAAAGCAGCCAAAATGATGGGGCTGGGCTACCCGGGTGGGCCGGTGCTCGCAAAAGCTGCAGAGGCCGGAGATACCGGGCGTTTCCGTTTTCCCCGACCCATGACCGACCGCCCGGGCCTGGACTTCAGTTTCAGCGGTCTCAAAACCTACACGCTGAACACGGTGCAGGCGAACACCCCTCTGCGGGCTCAGGATATCGCCGATATCGCCTGTGCATTTGAAGATGCGGTTGTCGACACACTTTTCATCAAGTGCAGACGTGCCGTTGAGCAAACCGGGATCAAACATATGGTGATGGCTGGCGGCGTCAGCGCAAACACCAAACTCAGAGCGAAACTCGACAACGATCTGGATGCTGAAATCTACTATGCGCCTATCCGTCTATGCACAGACAACGGCGCGATGATCGCTTACGCCGGTGCGCAACGCCTGCTGGCGGAACAAAGCGCACCACTGGCAATCCGCACCCGCGCGAGGTGGCCCATGGCAGACTTGCCAGTTATTTAAGAGGCAGCATCGCTACCTCGTATCAGCCTGACGAGCGGGCATGCGCCGCGAGGGTTTGAGACACTTTCTCCATTCGCGCTGCGTGCAAAGCCTGCCCGTATTCCGGACCTTGGGGTGTATCAGGCGGCAGCGAGATCTCACTCAAACTCTGCGCGAGAGATAGCAGTCCCTCTTCTTCAACCTCCAGCACGTCGAGCACCGCAGACAGCCGTTCGAGGTTGTGTGCAACTTTCATCGACAGCAACGCATCCAGCAACTCTTCCGCAGGACCTGCTTGCCAGCGAACGAGAATCCCAGCAAATGTGCGACAATCACCCGCCAGCTGACGGAACCGCCTGGGAATCTTTATGCGCTGACAAAGCGATGCAAATTCTTCATCACTTAACGCCGCAACCAGTTGCACAAACGACCGTTCAGCGCCCTTGGCGTCAAGAGAACTCAAACTGCCCGATGACGCCAACTCCGGAAACCAGTCACGCATCCCATCACATTTCGCAAGCACGGCAAAAAACCGGCTCGTCTGATCCGCCGCAAGCGCCTTTAAAAGTTCGGCCCACACACGCTCCGCAGACAGTGTCTTCAGGTCGCCGCGATTGGTCATCACCTTCATCAGTGCATAGGTTTCATCAGCGACGTCAAAGCCGAGCTCCGCTGCAAAACGAGCGCCTCTGAATACGCGCAAAGGGTCCTCCGCAAACGCGTCAGAGACGTGCCGGATTGTGCACGCCTCTATGTCGCGGCGACCGCCAAAGGGATCTTCGTATTCACCGCTGGCACGTTTGGCAATGGCATTCATGGTGAAGTCGCGACGTTCCAGGTCCTGCTCGAGCGTTACATCTGCGTCCGCGTGCACAACAAAGCCGGTATGACCCTGGCCGCTTTTGCGTTCGGTTCGCGCGAGCGCATATTCATCATGATTCTGCGGATGTAGAAACACAGGGAAATCCCGTCCAACCTGCTTGAACCCCAGGCGTTTCATTTCCTTTACTGTGGCACCCACAACCACCCAGTCGCGATCGTGCACAGCTCGCCCCAGCAGCTCGTCGCGTACCGCCCCGCCGACAAGGTATGCGTCGAGTTGATCAATAGTTTGAACGCTCATGCACCGGAGATTAACGCCAACACTACCAAAGCGAAAACCCATTTGGAGTTTTTGAGAACCCGTAAATCCTCTACTAGTATTAAATGTGGACTCTATGTTTCGGTTCCGTGTCAGCGCGGCAGAGTCCACAATGTTTAACGAGACATTTCGCACAAAGAGGTCACGACTTCCTCACCATGCCGATGCAGTACCAGTGCATCGCCGCCTCGTGGCCCCGCCCAGCACGGTTGGTATTCCGCACCCCGAAGAGCCGCATCAGTCAAAAGTTTGGTCATGAGACGTACTCCTTTGACAGTTGCATCGAACAGAGTGAAGACGCAGGGGCTTTCGAACTAATCTAAAATTTGTTCCTCGAAAATCATGCAGCTCGCAAAGATAGATCATTGAAGATTTAGCGCTCCAATAGACCCACCAGGCAGCGGGCAATCCAACTAAAACCATCAACTAGCCTTAGTATGTGTCTACTCCCTACGCATCAATCTAAAGTGATGCTTTAGTATATGGCCAACCAATTTCCCCAAACTGGCTCGCACACTTAAACCCTCACTAATAAGGGGTCAAAAACTCAACATCCTCCTTATTTTTTTGCTCAAGGATCTTAGGTACTGAGTAGGATTCTGTAACAGATCCTTCCCACACGGATTCAAGCTTCACCGGAAACTTCCAGAGTCGATACAGATGTTTCATAACGTCATCCGTGCTCTGACTCATCGGTCGGCGTTCAAACTGGTTATGCCGCAGCGTAATACTGCGATCACCACGGAGATCGACATTCACAACCTGAATATTCGGTTCTTTGTCGCCCATGTTGTATTGACTTGCCAACAACATCCTTAAGTCTTTGTAGCCCGTTTCATCGTGGATGGCTTCGACGCGAATGTGATCTTTCTGATCGTCATCCACCACCCCGAACAGTCGCAGATCGCGCATCACTTTCGGACTCAGGAACTGCAGCACAAAACTCTCGTCTTTAAAGTCGCGCATGGCAGTGTGCAACACTTCCAGCCAATCGCCACCGGCAATGTCCGGGAACCACGACTTATCCTCTTCCGTTGGGTTCTCACACACACGTTTGAGATCTGAATAGATCGCAAAACCAAGCGCGTAAGGGTTGATACCGCTGTACGCGGGGTGATTAAAAGGCAGCTGGGTCAACACGGAGGTATGTGATGAGAGGAACTCCATCATAAAGCCCTCGTTCACATAGCCCTGGTCGTAGAGTTCGTTCAAAAGGGTGTAGTGCCAGAAACTCGCCCACCCTTCGTTCATTACCTGTGTTTGACGCTGCGGGTAGAAGTATTGCGCGATCTTTCGCACTATCCGCACAATCTCACGCTGCCACGGTTCGAGCAGTGGCGCATTCTTTTCAATGAAGTACAGAAGGTTCTCCTGCGGCTCGCTTGGAAAACACTCAACTTCTTGCGCATCCACCGCCTTCGCGTTAGGCAGGGTTCGCCAGAGATCGTTTAAATTCCGCTGGACATACTCTTCCCGCTCGCTTTGTCTGCGACGCTCTTCCTCAGGGCTGACAGGGTAAGGGCGTTTGTAACGGTCAACACCGTAGTTCATGAGGGCGTGACAGGAATCCAGGATTTCTTCTACCTGTTCAAACCCATACATCTCTTCACACCGTGCGATGTATTGTTTAGCAAAGACCATGTAGTCGATGATCGATCCCGCGTCGGTCCAGGATCTGAACAGGTAGTTGCCCTTAAAAAAACTGTTGTGGCCATAACAGGCATGCGCGATCACAAGCGCCTGCATGGTCAGCGTGTTTTCTTCCATGAGATAGGCGATACACGGATCGGAGTTGATCACTATTTCGTAGGCAAGACCCATGTGGCCATGCTGATAGCTGCGCTCAACTTCCACAAACTTTTTGCCGAACGACCAATGGTTATAGCCGATCGGCATACCGATGGAGGCGTAGGCGTCCAACATTTGTTCTGAGCGAATAATCTCGATCTGGTTTCGATAGGTGTCCAGCTTGAAGTCTTCAGCCAGATTACCGATGACGCGGTCATACGCCTCGATCAGTTCGAACGTCCATTCGTTCGAGGTGGAGATCAGACGATCATCGCGCTGTGGAATACTTGCTGAATTTGCGAGAGCCATTACGCCACCATCCGCTTTTGAAACAGTTGCCTGAATACCGGGAAAATGTCGCCCACTTCTCGAATGTGCTGTTGCGCAAATGCATCTGGATACATAGCCGACAGCTTCGCGTACTCCTGCCACAGCGCCTGGTGGTTACGCTTGGTGATTTCAACGTAAGCAAAGTATTGAACTTCGGGCAGGATCGAATCACCCAGAATCTTGCTGCACACGGGGGAATCGTCATTCCAGTTGTCACCATCCGACGCCTGCGCTCCATAGATGTTCCATTCATCAGCAGAGTAGCGCTCCGCCATGATCTCCTGCATCAGCTTGAGCGCGCTGGAGACAACCGTGCCACCTGTCTCCCGAGAATAGAAAAACTCCTGTTCGTCCACCTCTTTGGCCGTGGTGTGATGGCGGATGAACACAACTTCCGTGCGTTCATAGTGCCGCTTCAGGAAAAGATAAAGCAGCAGGTAAAACCGCTTCGCCATATCTTTGATTTTCTGATCCATCGATCCTGATACGTCCATGAGACAGAACATGACCGCCTGGGATGTGGGCACAGGCTTCTGGACGTGCAGGTTGTAGCGCAGGTCGTTGTCGTCCAGAAAGGCGACTTTACCGAGACTTTTTTCAACCTTCTCCAACGCAATGCCAATGCGTCGAAGCGTCAGTTCATCCCCTGAATGCTGGGCCGCGAGAAGGGCTTCCTGCAGCGCATCGCGTTCCCGTTTTTTCTTCGATTTGAGCGCAACCCGTCGCATTTTGGATGCTCGCATAGTCCGCGGAATCGAAAGTTTGGCCGGATTACCATCGTTGCTGAAACCTGCGTGCTCATACTTAAAGCTGTTGGTCCCTTTCAAATGACGTTTGGTCATATTCGGAAGTTCCAGACCTTCAAACAGCACCTCAACAAACTCTTCTGAGGTCAGCTGAAAGACAAACTCGTCTTCGCCTTCACCCTGGTTCGAAGCATCGCCATCACCCGCACCGCCGCCTTGCCCAGACGGTCGTGGTATCTCATCACCCTGCAGAAACTCCTGATTACCTGGGTGCACGATGCTCCGACGCCCTCCCTGTCCATGATGGAAGATCGGCTCGGAAACATCGCCCTTCGGTATGGCCACATCTTCGCCGCGCTCCATGTCTTTGATACTGCGAGCATCAACAGCCTCTTCAACCGCCTTTTTTATATGTTTCTTATAACGATTCATAAACCGGCGACGATTCACCATGTTCTTATGCTTGGCGTTTTCGCGACGATCGATTAGGTAGGACATGTGCGCTTACCTGCCTTAAGTAGATTCAGTCTTAAGTGGAGTGAGCGTGAACTATTGGGACTTCCGCACTCTCATGTACCACTCCGAGAGCAGCCGTACCTGCTTCTCTGTGTAACCTCGATCCACCATCCGCGCGACAAAGTCGTCGTGCTTTTTCTGCTCGTCGCTGCTCGCCTTGGTGTTGAACGAAATCACCGGCAAGAGATCCTCGGTGTTCGAGAACATTTTCTTCTCAATTACCGTGCGCAGCTTTTCATAGCTTTGCCATGAAGGGTTGTCGCCGTTGTTGTTCGCTCTGGCACGCAGCACAAAGTTGACGATTTCATTACGGAAGTCCTTCGGGTTGGAAATACCTGCGGGCTTCTCGATCTTTTCAAGCTCTTCGTTCAGCGAGCCACGATCCAGAATGTCGCCGGTTTCGGGATCTCGGTATTCCTGATCCTGAATCCAGAAATCAGCGTAGGTGACGTATCGATCAAATATGTTCTGACCGTACTCTGAGTATGATTCCAGGTAAGCCGTTTGAATTTCTTTGCCGATAAAGTCCACGTATTTGGCCGACAGATATTCTTTGATATACCCGAGATACTTATCCTTCACTTCCTGTGGATAGTTTTCCCGTTCTATCTCCCGCTCAAGGACATACATCAGATGAACCGGGTTTGCGGCCACTTCGGTCGCATCAAAATTGAACACCTTTGACAAAATCTTGAACGCAAACCGGGTCGACAGACCTTCCATACCCTCATCTATACCGGCCAGATCATGGTATTCCTGTATCGTTTTAGCCTTGGGGTCAGTGTCTTTGAGATTCTGCCCGTCGTAAACACGCATCTTGGAAAAGACGTTAGAGTTTTCCGGTTCGCGCAGACGCGACAGCACACTGAACTGTGCCAGCATCTTCAAAGTATCGGGCGCACACGGCGCATTCTTCAGAGAACTTTCGTTGACCAGCTTTTCGTAGATCTTCTGCTCTTCTGAAAGGCGCAGGCAGTAAGGCACTTTAACGATGTATACGCGGTCGATGAATGCTTCGTTGTTTCGATTGTTGCGAAAGTTCTGCCACTCAGATTCGTTGGAGTGGGCGAGGACCACACCATCGAAGGGAATTGCTCCGATCGCCTCAGTACCGTTGTAGTTTCCTTCTTGCGTAGCCGTCAACAATGGATGCAGCACCTTGATCGGCGCCTTGAACATCTCCACAAATTCCAGCAGACCCTGATTGGCTTTGCACAGGCCACCCGAATAGCTGTAAGCATCGGTATCACTCTGCGCATAGTCTTCAAGCTGACGTATATCCACCTTGCCGACGAGCGCAGATATGTCCTGGTTGTTTTCATCACCGGGTTCGGTTTTGGCAACCGCAATCTGATCCAGGATTGAAGGGTAGAGCTTCACAACCCGAAACTGCGAGATGTCGCCACCGTATTCTTTCAGGCGCTTGCTGGCCCAGGGTGACATCACCCCATTCAAGTAGCGGGCAGGGATGCCATACTCGTCTTCCAACAACTTGCCATCTTCCAGCGCATTAAAGAGTCCTAGAGGTGACTCATTAACCGGCGAATCTTTTAATGCGTAGAAGGGAGTTCTCTGCATCAAGCTCTTAAGCTTTTCAGCGAGAGAAGATTTACCACCGCCGACCGGACCCAGCAGATACAGAATCTGCTTGCGTTCTTCCAAGCCCTGGGCCGCGTGACGGAAGAAAGAGACTATCTGCTCAATGGCCTCTTCCATCCCGTAAAACTCATCAAACGCGGGGTACCGCTTGATAACCTTGTTAGAGAAGATTCGGGATAGCCGAGGATCTTTAGAAGTGTCTACAAACTCAGGTTCGCCAATTGCCAGCAGCAGTCTTTCGGCTGCGGTTGCGTAGGTCTTAGGCTCTTCGCGACATAGATGCAGGTAGTCGGTCAGCGACATCTCTTCCTGCTGAACCGCATCGTATCGCTCCTGATAGTGCTCAAAAACGCCCATACCAAAATCTCCTTAATTTTGGGACCTAGCGGCGTTTAGTGACGAACCGCCAAGTCGATTCGTACGTAGTCTGACAATCCACATCAGACGAGGAGCGCCCTTTTCAGGCTTCCATTTAATTAGACTAGAAGCCTCTCACAAAAGTTCAAACTTGGTTCACACTTCTGCATTGAAGCTGTTTGACATTAACCACACAAGCATCTACCAGTTTTATCTAGTCGCTTGACAGGATCTCTAGAAAAAAGTGTCAGGACTGCGCTGACACCTGAAAAAGTTCGCCATCATCCAAGCGCAAAGCGCTCAGCTTTCGCCCCCATACGCAGCCCGTATCAAGCGCAATACAATGTGGTTGACCCGTATAACCGTCCAGGGCAGCCCAATGGCCAAACAGAATTTTCAGTGGCAGATCCCGCAACGGCTCTGCATCAAACCAGGGCGTCCAACCTTCCGGCGCAGCCTCAAGCGTGCCTTTGTGATCAAAGTCCAACGCGTATTCGTTATCGATCAGACGCATTCGCGTTAAGTAATTTGTTATGAGTCTGAGACGCGACATACCCGTCAACGACTCTTCCCATAACGTTGGCTTATTGCCGTACATTTCCCGAAAAAAATCGCCACGGCTGACCGCCGGATTTTCACCCCGAATCGTGCGTTCCACTTCTTGCGCCAGTGATTCACATTTTGTCAAAGACCACTGAGGCGGAATGCCAGCATGGGTCATCACATAACCCAGTTGCTCGTCTGCGTGATAGAGCTTTTGCTCACAGAGCCACTCCGCGACGCTGTCCGCACGCTTGTTCGCTAACAATTCATCAAACGTGTCGGAAGAGGTGGGTTTGTGCCCCCCAAAGCAAATAGCCAGAAAATGGAGGTCATGATTACCCAGCACTGTGACTACCTGAGCGTCCATTTCCATGACAAGCTTCATGGTGCCCAACGAATCCGCGCCACGGTTTATTAGATCACCTGACAACCACAGCACATCACCCGCAGAAAATCCGATCAGTTTCAGCAGCGCTTCAAACTCAACACGACAACCCTGCAGGTCGCCGATGGCATAGGTTGACATTCAGTGAACCAGATTTGGCACGGACAGGGAGAAGGCCGGTATCTCCACGTTGAAACGAGCACCCGCCTCATCCGCAAACTCGTAGGATCCGTGCATGGATCCGACAGGCGTTTTCAGGATCGCGCCACTGGTGTATTCAAATGCCTCACCAGAGGTAAGTTTTGGTTGTTTGCCCACCACTCCTTCGCCGCGCACTTCCTCTACTTCGCCCTGCCCGTTCGTGATGATCCAATGCCGGTTTAACAACTGGCTGGGCGGCAGATCCACATTTTTGATCGTGATCGTATAGGCAAACACATAACGCTCTTCTTCGGGCGAACTCTGTGCCTCCACGTACTCTGTTTGTACGTCTACCTGTATACCTCGTTCACTCATGTCGAAATGTGTCCAGTTCTTTTGTCGCGCGGAACTTAACCTTACTAACGCCAGCCATTCTGCACCGTCCCCAATCTTCTTACCAGAAACCTATGCTTCCCGATCTCCGGCATCACATAACCCATCACTCAGTCGTACAAATTCATCCAGCGAAACATCATCTGCACGCAGATCGGGATTAACTCCACATCCATCCCAATCTATCTCAAGCGTTTTGAGCGCATTGCCCAAACGTTTTCTCCGCGCCGAGAAAGCCTGCTTTAAAACCTGATCGAGAATACTCATGTTTTTAACCGGAATTGGGGTTGATCGCGTGGACAGTCGGATCACGCTTGAATCCACTTTTGGGGGCGGTGAAAAACTTTCGGGAGGAACGTCCAGGAGGTGCTCAACATCAAAGTGCAGTTGCAGCATCACGCTCAGCCGTCCCCAAGCCTTTGTCCCCGGTTGCGCACCTATGCGATCCGCCATTTCTTTCTGCAACATAAAGTGTCCATCGCGAATCGCCTGCGGCTGCTCCCGCACAAACTGCGCTATCTTGGCGAGCAACGGCGAAGATATGTTGTACGGCAGATTTCCCACCAGTCGCCAACCGGTGATCCCTTCCGTAACCTCGCCAAATTCCGTTCGTAAGACGTCCTGGTTGATCAACTCAATTTCCGGAAAGGCGGACTGCAGATGCGGAATCAGGTCTCTATCCAATTCAATCGCTTTAAAGATTCTTGAACGGCCGTACAACACTTCCGTGAGTGCACCCCGACCCGGACCAATTTCAAGCAACGCATCTTCAGGACGCGGATTCACCTGATCAGCAATGCCGGAAATAATGGAGGCATCGGTCAGAAAATGCTGACCAAAACGTTTACGCGCGCGCACGTTCTGCCATTTCCCATGCCATTTGCAGAGCGGCATTGAAGCTTGCCGAATCGACCTGCCCACTACCTGCAATATCCAGCGCAGTGCCATGGTCAACAGAAGTTCGCACGATCGGCAAACCCAGTGTTACGTTGACGGCCCGACCAAACCCAGCGTATTTCAATACGGGTAGGCCCTGGTCATGGAACATCGCAAGTACCGCATCAAAGCCTTCCAATGATTTGGGTGTAAAGATTGTATCTGCGGGATACGGGCCCTTGATGCCGAGGCCGCGCATCTCAGCGACCACCGGTTCGATAATCTCAATTTCCTCTCGCCCGAGATGTCCGCCTTCACCCGCGTGCGGATTCAAGCCCGTAACCGCAATCCGCGGCTCATTCAAACCAAAGCGTTCGACCAGTCCTGCTCGCAGGGTCGCGAGTTTTGAACGCAGCAATGATTGCGTCAACGCACCACTGACCGCCGAAACTGGAAGATGGGTCGTCGCAAGCGCCACTCGCAATTTGCCGGTCACCAGCAGCATAACAAAGTCATCCACATGGGTAGCTCGGGCAAAATATTCCGTGTGTCCCGAAAACTCTATACCTGCCTCATTCACTATGGACTTCTGCATTGGCGCTGTCACAACCCCTGCATAGCGCCTGTCCAGGCACCCTTCTATTGCATCATCCAGACACGCGAGTACGCCTGGCACATTAGCTGCTTGAGGTATGCCGGGCTCAAATCCGCCCGACATGAATACAGGTTTAACAGTTAGCTCACCGGCGCCACAGCTCGGCTGCTCTACATTTTCGTTAATCGCGAGATTTAGTCCCAGGAGCGTGGCACGTGCTCGCAACAGGTCGGGGTCGGCGAGGACAATCGCCGGGATAGTGCGCTCCTGTTGCGCCCACAAAAGCGCCAGGTCTGGACCAACACCGGCGGGCTCGCCGACGGTGATGGCTAGCTTTGTGTCCAAGGTAGACCTACAGCCGGACCTCTACAAAGGCCTCGTCACGGAGTTCTTTCAACCATTCCTGCTGCTCTTCTTCAAAGCGTCTTCTATGCAGGATCTCCATCGCCATGTTACGCCGCGCCTCGTCGCTCATATCCTGTTCACGCCGTTCCAGAACCTGCAATACATGCCAACCGAATTGCGTCAGGAACGGTTCGCTGATACCACCGACCGGAGTAGCTTCCATAATCTCGCCAAACTGACCTACAAACGCCTGCGGTGTCGACCAGCCAAGATCGCCACCGGCTAAAGCGCTGGCGGGATCTTCGGAATGTTCTTTAGCGAGTTCTGCGAAGTCAGCGCCGCCATCAAGCTGCGCTTTGATGTCCAGGATCAAATCCGCTGTCGCCTCCGGGCTACGGATCTCCGAGGGGCGGACAAGAATATGACGCACATTGGTCTGTTCTTCCTTTTGCGTTCCTGCGCCCTTGCGTTCCAGCAGCTTGATAATGTGCACGGCACCGGAAGTTTGAATGGGCTCACCCACATCCCCTACTGCCATGTTGAGGACAGTTTCGGCAAACAAACTTGGCAGTTCAGCCGCTCGTCGCCAACCGAGGTCACCACCTTCCAGTGCGCGTGGACTGGACGAGTTCTCGATGGCCATTTTCGCAAAGTCCGCACCATCGCGCAGAGATCCCACAATACTCTGCGCTTTACGTAATGCTTCTGCAGCCACCGCTTCGCTGGCCCCATCCTCCAACGACAACAGTATGTGGCCTACGCGATATTCGTCAGAGAATAGTTCCGCATAATAAGGCGAGTTGAGAAGACCCTGCACATCCTGTTCAGATATCGAGATACGGCGATTGATGAGGTTACGTTGCAACCGTTGGATCATCATCTCTGTACGGATCTCCTCGCGAAACTCAGCGTAGGTCATGCCATCCTGATGCAGAGCCTGCTGAAACTGGGGTAACGACATGTTGTTACGCTCTGCAAATGTCATGACCGCTCTGGTCAGAGATTCATCGTCTATCTCTACACCGCGCCGCTCAGCCTCCTGTCGCTGCAGGCTCTCGATAATCAGCCGCTCCATAATTTGATTGATCAGCACACTATCCGGCGGCTTCTGCATGCTCTGCTCTTCGAGCTGCTTGATCACCTGCCCGAACCGGTAGCGCAACTCGGATGCCAGGACAACATCGTCTTCAACCACAGCAACTATGGCCTCAAGTTCCCGGTACTCCGCCAGCACAACGTTCGGCATGATGCAGAGCAGCCCAATCAATAATTTCTTAGTCAATTTGTTCATATTCAATTAGAAAAATAGTTGAATGCTTCAGGGCTTCTGTAACCCCTGATACCTCTTTCGAGCACGGATTCTACCTTAGTTCCGAATCCCGCCAGACCCTTGAAGACGATTTGCAGGAAAATGCCCTCATCGGCCTCTACTTCAGCGAAACTGTTAGTCCGGCTGTCCAGGAACCTACGCGCCATCAGTCTGACCTGCAAACAGCAGTCGTTGTATTCTAGACCGCCAAAACCTTCGATCGTTCGCCCACTGATCAGGTCATAGTTCCAACGACCGAGGATCGCAAAAGACTTTGAGATCGGCCAGTAGATGGAGATGTCCGTCTGTTCCAGATCGCTCAGCCGATTGTTACGAAACCCCAGGTTGATAATGTGGCGGTTGTCCCGGCGATAGCCGATGCCGCCGCCACCCTGATCAACCTCGTTATCATGCGGATCCCATACAACGTTGCCATAGGCGTACCAGCCACCTCTGATACGGGCGGATACTTCGCCTGCTATCGCGGATGTACTCTGCAGCTCGTTTGCTGTCTGGTTGGTCCCGGACAATCTGACCCTTCGATCTTCGAAGTAGTAAATTTCGCCCACGGATGCACGGAAGAATTCGCGACCATTAGCCGCAGAGATGAACCGCGTGGTCACCCCTGCTGATACCTGATTGGCATCACCGAAACGGTCCAGACCGGAAAAGCGGTTGTCCCGATATAACTGGTTATAGGTGAAGGTCAAACTTGAAGCATCAAACCGCGGCAACTCACTCTGCTCATCAAACTCCTGGTACAGATAATAAATCCTGGGCTCCAGCGTCTGGATGAGCGGTTCGCCAAAAAGTGCCAGGTCGCGTTCGAAAAAGAGCCCACCATCAACGTAACCCAGGCCAATGCCCCGATCGGGATTGTCTTCCGTCAGCTGGAAGCCGAGTGCTTCTGAATCCTGCTCAAGATCGTATTCCGTATATCTGTATCCAGCGCCAAAGGTGAGAAAGCCGAATGGCCAGGAGAAAGGCACCCTCAGCCGCGGTTCCACGTGCATTCGGGATCCTGTGACCGCGGCCAGACCGTTTAATCCTTCCGTTTCTCGATCAAACTCCGACCACTTCCCACCGATGTTAAGCTCCAACGGTCCCACCAGATTTCGTGAGTACTGCATTTCCAGTTCCGGCAGACGCTCATACTCAGGTACAAAAACCTCATCCAGACGTTGAAAACGCTGCGCCCATACACGGGCAAAGAACCCACCACGTGCGTACTGGATCTCGCCTTTGCGCTGTAACTCGCGCCTTGCCGAGAAGTCGAGGTCAGAACCTAAGTCACGAAAATAATCACGGTCACTGACAGCCGTATAATCCACAAGCGTTCGAAACGGCCCTAGTTGGCCATCGTGCGTCACCCCACCCAGCCACCGGTCAGCCGGTTCAAACTCACCAAATACCGCAGCGCCACCTTGCTCACGCCAATCCTTGCGGTCGAGGGAGCCATTGAACAGGTCGTCCTCCGGCAAAAAGGCACCACCGATGACCGTGTTCTGCCAACTGTTCATATGGCGAAACTCAACTTCGGCCCCTACCCCGCGCTCACCGATGACGCGCGGGGTGATAGTTGCATCATAGTTTGGCGCTAGGTTCAGGTAGTAGGGTATCGAGACGTCCACGCCATCTTCGTCAGAGTGGCTCAGATTCGGGAAGAGAAAGCCGGAAACCCGCTCGTCCGAGACAGGGAACTTCAAATACGGGCTGTAGAAAACCGGCACCGATTTCAATCGCACAACCGCGTGCTTAGCTGTGCCGAATACTTCTTCATTTTCTATCACCAGCGTCGAGGCGGACAGGCGCCATCCGTTGTTGCCCGGCTCGCAGCTGGTAAACGCACTACTCGTGAGGTCGAGGTCGCCTTCGCCTGATTGCTGCAACTTGGACGCCGTACCCCTGTAACCCGCATCGGTCAGCAGAAACTGCACGTTCGCGAGGTCCGCACTCTTGTCTGTTAAATCTACTTCTGCAGTCTGCCCCTGCATCACGAGTCCGGGTTGGTCAAGACGTACACCCTCAGTAAACGTCACCACCCGACTTTCCTGATCTAACTGGGCCGACGGTGCAAACAGCAGGCGGTTGCCCTGTTCGATGGTCACATTGCCGTCGAGATCCGCACTGCGATCGACAATACTCGACAGCACATCGGCTTCAGCGATGATCGGATAATCGGCATCATCCACAGTGCGCGGATAGGGGTAGTCGCGCACTTCATAACGGCCTGGACAGAAGCCATCGCCGTCGTCCACACGAACGTAATAACGTCCGGCAACATCTTCACTGAGACTGTGCTCCGCATCGCTTGGTTTCGCGGGACTCTCGATAAACCAGTCCGCCGGGTCAGCACTCAGCCCGGTTAGCGGATCGAGGCCTGGATCCAACTCCTCAGGCTGCCCGGCGCTCGCCTCTTGCGGGCGTTCGGCATCAACCTGGGGCTGAGTCTGTGCAGGCGTTTCCTGTTGTGCGGCTCTGGTTGGGGATTTGCGTTGCGGCGCCGCTAACTCACCTTCGGGGGCACACTGCCAGCCCGTTCCCGTCGCATCTGGCAGGCAGATCATGGTTTGACGTTTTGAGGCACCCTCTTCAGATGCTGTTTGCGCAGAGGCAGGCACATGCAGGGACGCCACCGCGCACACTATCAACACATGCCTCGCGGCGAACGTCTGGAGATACTTCATCTGCTTATGATATCTCGTTGCTGCCACCGTTATAATCACCCGAGTGAAAGAATTCTTCCCATCTGCAACCCATGCCTGGCTCGACACAACCCTGGATCAACTGGGTTTCGCCGATGCCACCATCGAACCGTTGCGCGTCGAGGCGAGCAACCGACACTTCTATCGCATCCACAATCGCGCGAGCACCGGTAACAGCGCTAGCTCGGTTGTTGCGATGGTGAGTCCGCCCGAGCTGGAACGTAACGACGCCTTTCTCACCATGGCCGAAGTGTTCAGCTCCCACGGTGTCGGCGTGCCGCAGATATTGGCCGCGCAACGCGCCGAAGGCGTCTTTTTAATGACAGATCTCGGCACGCAGCACCTGGAAGATCTGTACCCAACTCCAGCTGGCCAGGCGGCACTGAACCTGGCGATCGATGCGCTCTCGACCCTGTCAGCCGTGCGCGATCCCGCGATTGAGCCATACACCGAAAGCCGCTTTGAGATGGAGCTGGGGATATTTACCGAGTGGTTTCTTGGCGCTTTGATGGGTAAGTCGCTGCCGGATGATTGCAACCCGGCATTTGCGCATTTGCTTACCGCCACAAAATTGCAACCCAAAGGTTGCGTTCATCGGGACTACCACTGCCGCAACCTGCTGGTAGTGGCGTCCGAAGAATCGCCCAGTCTGGGGGTGGTCGACTTCCAGGACGCGCTTTTTGGACCGATTCTTTATGACATCGCCTCGCTGCTGCACGACTGTTACTACACCCACAGTCCGGATGTGATCACCGCTGGCCTGGCGCGCTTTATCAGCGCAACCCCACAGCTGCAAGAGGTGCCCCGTGTGGACTTGCAGCGCTGGTTCGAACTGACCGCAGTGCAACGTCAGCTGAAAGCGATCGGCATTTTCGTGCGCCTAGCCATGCGGGACGGAAAACACAGTCACCTCGAAAACGTGATCCCCACGCTGCTGCGTACAACCGCGTTGTGCGACGGCTATGCCGACCTGGCACCCCTCGCCGAACTGCTGCGGGCATGCAATGCCGAAGCGCCGGAACTCATCGGAGCGCTGGTGACGCAATGAAGGCTTTTATTCTCGCAGCGGGCAGAGGCAGCCGGCTTGCGCCGCTGACCGACCACACTCCCAAGCCACTCCTACCCGTCGCGGGCAAGCCGCTCATTCACTGGCAACTTGAGCGTCTCGAAGCAGCCGGATATCGAGAGGTGTTGATCAACCTGCACCACTTGGGTGACCAGATAAAAGCCAGTATCGGTGACGGCGGGGCATTCGGTCTGCAAGTCACCTACAGTCAGGAACCCGAACTGCTGGAAACCGCCGGTTCGATGATCGCCAATCAGGCTTTTTTCGAAGGCGCGCCCTTTCTGGCGATGAATGGCGACATCTGGACGGATTTTGATCTGTCCACACTGCCTGAGGCACCTTTGGGGCCAAACCTGGCCCACCTCGTGCTCACACCCAAGCCCGCCTGGCGTGCGTCGGGTGATTTCGATTTTGCCGAAGGCCAGGTTTATGCACGTGGTGATACCTATGTGTACTGTGGCATTGCGGTCATCCACCCCGACGCATTGCAGCCTTATCCCGCCGGTAAATTGTCATTTCAAACCGTAATGTTCGACCTGGCGCCCATCGGTCGTCTCGGCGGCCAGGTTCACGCTGGCGAATGGTTGGATATCGGCACGCTGGAGCAGTACGAATCCGTCCGCTGAGGGCTCTGCACGCACGTACTCAAGCGTCGCGTTAAGCGGAATCCCACGCAGCGCCTATGCTTATGGGATGCAGTCAGAACTTGTCTACAATCAATGGTTTGGTAAAGCCGTCGGTTTCACTTCCGCATTTGTTTTTGCCCCCGACGACCCCATCTTCCTGTCGCTGAGCGTGATCACCGGGGTGGCCGGTGGACATCTGTTCGACCTCTGGGCCCAAAAAAACGATCCCAAACCCACGTTCAACATACCCCGCGCCGCGCGAGGCGCTGGATTTCGGTCTGAACCACATCAAAACGCACAGATGCAGTTCCTGTTCAGCGCGATGGGCCACCTCGCAAAACGTTCGGGTGTGGTGACTTCGCACCACGTTAAGTACACGGAAAATCTGATCAAACAGTTGGATCTGAGCGCCAGTCACCGCACTCAAGCAATCGCCTGGTTTACCGCAGGCAAATCGCAGAACTTTCCATTCACCGATCTACACCGTCGCGCCGGTGCTCTGAACGAGAGTCTGCAGGTTTTTATGGCGCGATGCCTGACAGACCTTGCCGCTATCAAACCAACCGATCCGGTGCTGCAACGGACGGTAGAACTGGCCACGCTTTTTGGTATTCCAGTGGAGCGGATTTCAACCGAGTTTGATCGCGCGCTTAAACTGTTTAACCCCCGTCAACCCAACAATCTGGGAAGCAAGAACCGCAAAGAAAGCGATGCAGCCCAATCGAAGCCTGCCAATCCCCGCGCCGAAGCTTATGCGGTCTTGCGCATCAAACCCGGGGCCACTGAAGCAGAGATCAAGAAAGCTTACCGGCGCCTCGTCAGCAGGCACCATCCTGACAAACTTCCCCCCAACGCACCCGCTGCACAAAAACAAAAGTCCGAACGCAAGATGGTGGAGTTGCGTGAGGCCTTAGAAACGCTGCAAGCACGCTGATCAACCGGCTTTTAGCTCACGGAAGTTTAGATCCCACATTGGGTCGGTTAGAATGCGCGCCCATGGAGCTTATAAACGACCCCTGGATATCGCCATCCATATTGGCGGCGGATTTCACAAGACTGGGTGACGAGGTGCGTGCGGTACTTGCCGCCGGTGCTAACACCATCCACTTCGATGTGATGGACAACCACTACGTGCCTAATCTTTCGATCGGCCCGCTGGTGCTTGAATCCATGCGCAAGGCTGAGATAAACGCCACCGTCGATGTACATCTGATGGTCAAACCTGTGGATCGCTTGATCGAAGATTTTCTGAAAGCGGGCGCGGACTACATCACCGTCCATCCAGAAAGTACTGAACATCTGCACCGCACGCTGTCTCTCATTCGTGAAGGTGGCGCCAGGCCAGGTATCGTCTTCAATCCTGCCACGCCGTTGACGGTGCTGGAGGAAGTTATCGAGTACATCGACCTTGTGCTGTTGATGTCCGTTAACCCAGGCTTTGGCGGCCAGGCATTCATCGACAGTACTCTGGACAAACTTGCGCACACGCGAGAAATCATCGATGCAAGCGGTCGTGCCATACGCCTTCAGGTCGACGGTGGCATTAAGACTGAAAACATCGGCGCCGTCGCAGCCGCTGGTGCTGACACGTTTGTAGCCGGTACGGCAATCTTCGGCTCGCCAGACTACGCAGCCACAATCAGCGATATGCGCGACGCGATCGCTCAAGCAACCACCTGACACGCTCAAAGACACCTACCTTGCAAGCCTGGCACAAGTCCTACGCAGCCTACCTGTTTGATCTCGATGGCACGCTCATAGACACGGCTCCAGACCTGCATGCCGCGTTAACCCACACGTTGACCACGGCCGGTTACAAACCCTGCACTGAAGCGATGACCCGTCACTGGATTGGTCACGGCGCGCGCGCCATGATCCGGGAGGCGCTTGTCTTTCAAAACTGCACTGCGGTCGAAGACGAGGTTGAACGTCTCTTTCAACCCTTCCTCGACTATTACGCAGCCCATCCAACGACCCACTCAAAACTTTATCCCGGCGTTGTCAGTACGCTGACCGCGCTCCAACTCAGAGGTGCTCACCTCGCCGTTGTGACCAACAAGATCGAACAGCTGACACACCCGATATTGACGAATCTAGAGCTTGATCAATTCTTCTCAAGCGTAATCGGGGGTGACACCGCCACACATCCGAAACCCGATGCTGCCCCTGTACAACTGGCGATGGACGAACTGGGGGTCGGCACTGACGAAACACTTTTTGTCGGAGACTCAGAAACAGATGTGCTGGCAGCTAACGCCGCCGGTATTCCCGTTGTCTGCGTGCGCGATGGTTACAACCATGGAGTAGATGTAGCCACCCTTTCTCTGGATGGCGTCATAGACAGTTTTGCCGACCTGCTCTAGCGGTTTGCGCTGCGGTTAAGCCAGCACGTTTTCAATCATCATGCGTATGGCCGCTTCCCGGTCATTGCGCACCGCTCTGATTGCGTCCCGCGGTTTGGCTTCTTCATCCAGTGTTGTCACCTCGCTGATCAACAGCGATGACATACCGTGTACAAACGACCAGATGACGCCTGCAAACATCTGCGCGTCGAACCCGGGATCTTTTCTATCCGCAGCAATCTCTTCGATGAGCAGGTTTACTTCTTCGTAGGCAGCACCAGAGGCACGGTGCAACATTTCATATTCCGAAAAATCAGCCAATACCGAGCCGAACATCAGCTGGTACCTGGAAGGACTTTCCATCGCAAAATCAACATACGAGAGGGACATCTGGATTAGCCGTTCCTTCGCGGAGAGCGCCGCACATCTCGCCTTGGCGTTCCTCTGCATGAGGATATGAAAGCCTTCCGTTGCAATGGCCGCCAGGAGGCAGTTTTTAGCAGGAAAGTGTCTGTAGGGGGCTGTGGGCGATACCCCGGCCTCACGAGCCAACGCCCGGAGACTGAGCTTTTCCGTGCCCTCACGCTCAATGTGTTCCAGCGCAAGCTGCATCAGCGTTTCAGGCAGTTCCCCATGATGATAGTCGTGCGATTCTTTTTCTTTCGCTTTTTCTTTCGCTTTTTCTTTAGCTTTTACTGTCTCTCGCGCTTTCACTGTTGCTTGCGCTGAGTTTTTTGAGTTGCCCATCGAACCCCTCCTGTACGACGCCGCCTCAATACTGCCTGCTCAGCATTCTAGGCTTATCAGAAAGCTAAGCAAAACCTCCACATCCTGCTAACAACCTGTTAGCCTACGCCGGATGCAAAACATGGTTTTGAGAATTCGAGTCTGTTGCTACAGCGGGGCGTGGCGTACGTAACCTACACCTGACGCCACGGGTGCGCGCGTGTGCACCTGAACAGATTTCTCACCCCTTTTCTCAAAGCAAGGTTGCATGATGTCCGAAACCTACCACCGAATTCCTGTTGTCGTTGAGACGCTCGCCGATCTCGACACACCGTTATCTGTTTATTTAAAACTCGCCTCCGGTCCCTACTCCTATCTGCTAGAAAGCTCACAGGGTGGTGAAAAATGGGGGCGTTACTCGATCATTGGCCTGCCCGCAAAAACCGTTTTGCAAGTCCGCGGGAACAGCGTGGAAGTGCATCATCAGGGTGAGCTGGTCGAACAGGTGGAAACCGATGACCCCCTGACCTTCATTGAGAACTTTCAAGCCAGATATCAGGTTGAGGAAATAGAGGGCCTGCCCAGATTTTACGGCGGCCTGGTCGGATACTTTGGCTACGACACCGTGCGCTATGTGGAGAAACGGCTGCGCGCATCAACCCCACCAGATCCTATGGGCACACCCGACATCCTGCTTATGGTCAGCGAGGATGTGGTGATCTTCGACAACGTCAAAGGCACCATGCAACTTATCAGTCTGGTGGACCCGTCAGACGCGGACGTGGTCCGTCAGACCAGAGAGCGCCTGGAACAACAAGCCCTCAGACTTCGCGAAGCAGTGCCACCCATCCCCGAAAGCCAGGCCAATCAGAAGGTTGAAGAATCCGACTTTGCCTCTGAATTCGGCGAGGAAAATTTCAAAGCGGCGGTGGACAAGATACGCGAGTACACGAAAGCCGGAGACGTCATGCAGGTGGTGCTGGCGCAACGTATGTCTATCCCGTTCAGCTCACCGAGCATCAACCTGTACCGTGCATTGCGCAGCCTCAATCCGTCGCCCTACATGTATTTTATGGACCTGGATGATTTTCAGATCGTCAGTTCCTCACCGGAAATTCTAGCGCGCCTTGAAAACGGCAGGATCACCAATCGTCCGCTCGCGGGTACACGTCGCCGAGGCCACGACGATGCCGAAGACAAAGCGATGGAAGAAGAACTGCTCGGCGACCCAAAGGAAATTGCGGAACATCTGATGCTCATCGATCTCGGCCGCAACGATGTCGGCCGTGTTGCTGAAACCGGGTCGGTAGGGGTGACCGAAAAATTTGTTATCGAGCGGTACAGTCACGTCATGCACATCAGCTCGAACGTAGAAGGGCAACTCAAAGAGGGCATGAGCGCAATGGACCTGCTCAGAGCAACCCTCCCTGTTGGCACCCTGTCAGGCGCACCGAAGGTACGGGCCATGGAAATCATCGATGAGTTGGAGCCGGTTAAACGCGGAATCTATGGGGGCGCTGTCGGCTATCTCGCGTGGAATGGCAACATGGACACCGCCATCGCAATCCGCACCGCGGTCATCAAAGACGGCAAGCTCTACATCGAAGCCGGTGGCGGCATCGTCGCCGACTCCGTGCCCAGGTTAGAATGGAAAGAAAGCATGAATAAGGGGCGTGCGATTTTCCGCGCAGCCGCAATTGCGGAAAACCAATTCCGCGATATGCACGACAATTAATCCAGGTTTAATCTGCAGGCGGGCAGCACCAGAACGGCACATCTGTCCGCACACGGAATAAGGGTTCCATCATATGCCTTGGGCTATTCGCATCGTCGACAGCAGTTGGTTCAACCACACCATAACCGCCGTGATCATCCTCAACGCAGTAGTGATTGGTCTCGATACCTCAGAAACGCTCAGAGCCACGTACGGCAACTACTTCGAATCGGCGAACATCGTCTTTCTGAGCATCTTTATTGTTGAGGCGATGATCAAACTTGCTGCCCACGCGCCGAAAATGCACCGCTACTTCTACGACGGCTGGAACGTATTTGATTTTACGATCATCGTTGTCAGTCTCCTGCCGGCGACAGGTCAGCTAGCAATGCTGGCTCGACTGGCGCGCTTGTTGCGGGTCTTACGGCTCGTCTCAACTCTGCCGGAACTCAGAATCATTGTCGCAACTCTGGTGCGCTCCATCCCCAGCATGGGTAACGTGTTGATGCTGATGTCGATCATCTTCTACGTGTATGCCGTCGCTGGTTATCATCTCTTCCACGATATCGATCCCACGCACTGGCGTACCCTGGGCATCTCTTTGCTGTCCCTCTTCCGCATTGTGACGCTGGAGGATTGGACGGACATCATGTACGCGGCGATGGCCGTGGAACCATGGGCCTGGGTCTACTTTGTCAGTTTTGTGGTGCTCGGCACCTTTGTTGTGGTCAACCTCTTCATCGCCGTAGTCATCAACAACCTCGACGAGGCTAAAGCGGAACGCCTGGCAGAACTCACCTCGCCTCCCTCTTCAGATGAAATCTTGCGGGAGCTGCGAGAAACCCAGATTGTACTGGAGCGCATGCGGTCCAAACTGGAACGCTTGGAAAAAGGCTGAGTTCGAATTTTTCTAACAAACGAAAAAAACGGGCCCCGCATGGGGCCCGTCTCACTTCTAAACCAAACCGAGAGGTTTAGTTGAAGTTGTAGGATACCTTGCCGTAGTAGAACGCACCGTTAAATCCAAACGGTGTGAACTGACTGTAAGGCAGTCCCAGCACGCCGCGGGGCAATCCGCCACAGCTGCCTACTGAGCAACCCTGCTCGTCCCCTACGTTACGAACGCCAAACGTCAGATCGACATTTTCGGTTGCGGTAACACCCGCTTCCAGGTCGATGACGTATGCGTCGTCAAACTCGGCGCCCGCTTCGTTATCGTAGTACTCACCGTAGTAGTTAATACGAACGAGGAAACGCCAGTTTTCAATGTTGTGATTAGCGGTCAGGTTCCAACGATCATCCGGCGTGCCTTCTTCGATAAGACGCACACGGCTGTCGCCCAGCAGAGTCGGATCACGATCAGTGACGTCCGTGCTGGTATGGTTATATGCGAGGTTCCAATCCGTAACACCGCCCAACCACTCGGTCTCAGTTGAAATGACAATGTCAAAACCGGACGTATTGGTATCAAACTGGTTGGTGAAGAAACGGAACTCGGCGATGTCAGACGCATCAATACCCTGACCGGAAAGCAATGCCAGGTCAGCAGGCGTCAGCGTGAAGTCTGACGACAGGCTCAAGCGATCTTCTACATCAATGTCGAAGTAGTCGAGTGTGATATCGAATGGACCTGCAGTGATGTAAGCACCCAACGTGTAGTTGGTGGACTCTTCAGGATCGAGCGTATCACCACCACGCAGTGCCGCTACCGGGCTGATCGGTGGAATCACACCTTGGTTGGTCAAAATACCGCCCACAATCTGGGTTGAGATGTTGGACGCATTTGACTGACCAGGGGTAGGCGCCTTAAAGCCGGTGCTGACCGTAGCACGAAGACCGAAGTTTTCGTTCACAGCCAGGTTTGCACCCAACTTGAAGTTGGTGGTGCTGCCGAAGTCGTCAAAGTCTTCGAAGCGAACCGCCGCACCAATCAAGAGATCTTGTGTCGCATACCATTCCGCGTCCACATAAGCGGCAAAGTTGGAACGTTCGAAACTGCCAGAAATCTGCGGTGAGAAACCCGGAAAACCATTGGTGGACGTAGAGAACCCTTGGGTACCCAGGCCGCCATCAATGTAGGACTCTTCCTGACCCGCGCCGATGCTGAACTCTTCTTCGCGATACTCCGCACCAAAACCGAGGTTGACGTCATCGTTCAACGGATAAGTGAAGTCAACGTTGAAGTTGAGGTCTTCCTGCTCGTAGGAGCCCGGATCAAAATCACGTGGAGTCAGCGGACCGAGACTTGCGTTCACCGTATTGTTGATCACATAGTCTGCTTCGTTGTTACCCCAGTAAGCACTCACGCTCCAACCCAGACCGCTTTCAAGTTCACCACGCAGTCCTACGAGGAAAGAAGCGTCTGTGATTTCGCCGCCGAAGTTGGGGGTGAAACCACCGGTGATCAGTTCCTGGAAGCTGAAACAGTTCGGGTCTGCCTGAACCTGACCGAAGGTAACAGGATCAGGGATGAGGTTGGTGATGTTAACTACCGGACAGCCAACGCCGTCACCAGTGCCAAGCGCTGGAAACGCAGAGTTGTCCTGGCCAAGCGGACCAGGCGTCAGGTCGCCGATGAGCAGCGTAGCGCCACCGTCACCGCTGTAAACGCCACCGCGGTTGGTCGGGTTACGATAGTAGAAGCCACCCAGTACATCTTTGTTGTTGTAGTTGGCGTGGCCAAAAAACTCAACGCCTTCGCTGATATCTGCACCAAAGTTGGCCCACAGCTTGTAGTTGTCACTCACTTCAGGTGTACCCCAGACCTGCGCCGGATTGGCCACATTCTGGTAACCCGCAGCGATCAAAGCCGCGGCATCGTCACGCTGGACACTGCGGTCTGTGGCGTCCGTTTCGCTCCACTCAGCGCTGAGGTTGATAAAACCCGTTTCACCCAGGGCAAAGCCTTTGTTGACCGCAAACGTTATGAGCTCACCGTCACCTTCAGAGTATTCGCCGTAGCGTGCTTCGAACGAACCTTCCGAGTTTGAGTTTTTCAGGTTGAAATTTATCACCCCGGCAATCGCATCAGATCCGTATTGAGCGGCAGCGCCGTCTCGCAAGACTTCAACGCTGCGCAGCGCGATAGAAGGAATGGCTGCAATGTCAGGACCCTGCGAACCATCAGACAGGCCGTTACCCAACCAGGTAATGACGGCTGCACGATGGCGACGCTGGCCATTCACCAACACGAGCGTGTGGTCCGGTGCCAGACCGCGCAGGTTGGCAGGACGCACCAGAGTTGCTGCGTCAGAGATGGGCTGGTCGTTCACGTTGAACGAGGGCACCACGTTACGCAGTAGATTAGCGGTATCAACACCGCCTTGGCTGACGAAGTCATCGCCGCTGATTACGTCAACCGGAGCGGTTGAATCCGTTGTGGATCGCGGCTTACCGCGCGTACCAATCGTGACAACCTCTTCCATGTATTCCTCTGCTGCCTCTTCCTGGGCATATGCAGGGACACTGGATAAAACGAAGGCAAGCATGAGGCTGATAACAGCCAGAACCGCCCAGTTTTGGTTCAAAGTCATAGGTGTAACCTCCAATTAAGGTAGACGCTGAAGATGACAAAATATCATCTTCAGTGGCGCGCGATTTTGCCCCTCTGACCTGATGAATTCCAGCCACTGTTGGACGTTATATTTCTTGCACCCGGGCGACATCTGACATATAACCCCCGCATGAATCTACGTTGTCCAAATCAAGTCTCTTACGGCGCGCTTTTCACGCAGAGCCAAGTCTGGCGCTGGGCTTAGCCCTACCCTACGCATCCCCTTTTTCTGAAAAAAACCTCTTTATCTGACGCTTTGAATGGAGAGCGCGATGATCCTTATGATCGACAATTACGATTCCTTTACCTACAACATAGTGCAGTATCTGTGCGAGCTTGGGGCGGAAGTGGACGTGCACCGGAACGATGAAATCACGGTGAACGAAATCAGCAAATTGGACCCGGAAAAAATCGTGATTTCACCCGGGCCCTGCACACCAAATGAAGCCGGCATCTCGCTTGAGCTGATTGAAAAGTTCGCCGGTAAAAAACCGATCCTTGGCGTTTGTCTGGGACACCAGAGTATCGGCCAGGCGTTCGGCGGAGAGGTGGTGCGCGCCGAGGAAGTGATGCACGGCAAAACATCTGAGATCCACCACTCAGGAAACGGCGTTTTCGCCGGATTGGAAAGTCCAATCACAGCTACCCGCTACCATTCGCTCATCGTCAAAGCAGATAGCCTGCCCGACTGCCTGGAAGTAACGGCTTGGACTGAACGTGAGGGTAAGCGCCACGAGATCATGGGTTTCAGACACAAAGAACTGGACATCGAAGGCGTCCAGTTTCACCCTGAATCGATCATGACCGATACCGGTCACGACCTTCTCGGCAATTTCCTAAACCGATAACATTCACACCTGACATAAAGGTGATACGCATGAACATTCAAGAAGCACTGGCGGAGTTGGTGGAAAACAGGGATTTGTCTCTGGAGGCCACACAAAGCGTTTTTCAACTCATCATGACCGGGGAAGCAACCCCGGCCCAAATAGGTGCATTTTTGGCAGCGCTCAGAGTCAAAGGCGAAACGCCTGAAGAAATCGCGGGTGCTGCACTCGTTATGCGTGAGCTTTCCACCAAGGTCGATGTGCCTTCGGAAGGATTGGTAGACACCTGCGGCACCGGCGGTAGTGGCATGAAGCTGTTTAACATCTCCACAAGCGCTGCCTTTGTCGCTGCCGCATCTGGTGCCAAGGTAGCAAAACACGGCAATCGCAAGATGACCTCGTTCAGCGGCAGCGCAGACGTGTTAGAGGAAGCCGGCGTTAATCTCTCGTTATCGCCTGAACAGATTGCAACATGCATCAAAGAGGTGGGTGTAGGCTTTATGTTCGCCCAGGCACATCACAGCGCGATGCGTTTTGCAGGGCCCGTACGACAGGAAATTGGTGTGCGCACCATGATGAACGTGCTGGGGCCCATGACGAATCCGGCTGGCGCAAGACGCCAGGTCATCGGCGTGTTTTCACCCGACTGGCAGCGCAAGATGGCTGAAGTTCTTAAGCTCCTGGGGACTGAACACGCGATGATCGTACACAGCGAGGGCTTGGACGAAATCCGTCTGGACGCGCCAACCCAGGTGGTGGAGCTGAAAAATGGTGCTATCGATGAATACACAATCTCCCCTGCAGATTTCGGCATAGAAACCTATCCTGCATCGATCAACGCTGATCTGGCGGCGGATTCGACAGCGGCAAGTCTCGGCTTTATCAAGCAGAGTCTGTCTGAAGCCGATTCTGCTGCAGCAGATATTGTCAGCCTGAATGCGGGTGCCGCTATCTACGTCAGCGGTGCGGCAACATCCATGGCCAATGGCGTCGCCATGGCTCAGGACGCAATCGCTGCAGGGCTCGCCAAAGAACGCCTCGACGAGCTGGTGCGTGTCAGCAAAATGATGGGCGAGTCATGAGCGATATCCTTGAAAAGATCATCGCCACCAAACGCGATGAAATCAAAGCCCGTCGCGCTGAGGTGTCGGTGGAGCGCTTGCGGGAGCTTGGCGCAGATCATCAGCCGCGCGGCTTTGCCACGGCACTCAAAAACGCGGCACAAGCCGGACAGATCGGACTGATCGCCGAGATAAAGAAAGCTTCGCCCAGCAAAGGCGTTATCCGTGAAGACTTTAAACCGGTCGAGATTGCTCAAAGTTACGCCAGGGCGGGCGCAACCTGCTTGTCCGTGCTGACCGACGAGCAGTACTTCCAGGGCTCGGATGACCACCTGGTTGCGGCCCGCGAGGCGGTGGATCTGCCGGTTATCCGGAAGGATTTTATCGTCGACGACTACCAGATTTATGAAGCCAAGGCGATGGGCGCCGACTGCGTGTTATTAATCGCAGCCGCACTTGAGATCATGCGGCTCACCACGTTGAATCAGACCGCTAAGGGATTAGGGCTGGATGTCCTGATAGAAGTGCACAACGAGGTTGAGTTGGCTGCCGCCATGACTTTTTCACCATCGCTCATTGGCATCAACAACCGAAACCTGAAAACATTTGAGACATCGTTGGACACGACCATCAATCTGCTACCCCAGATTCCCGCTAATGCGACCGTGGTAACCGAAAGTGGCATTGCCACGAGAGATGACGTGCAGAAGATGCTCGATCACAACGTACGCTGCTTTTTGGTAGGCGAGGCATTTATGAAGGCCGACGATCCTGGCGAGGCGTTGAAATCTCTGTTCGACGGTCACCCATGACACATAGGCAATCATGAGCAACGCGCGCCCATTTGTTCCCTGGTTGGATAAGCCGATGCGTATCAGCATGGCGGGGGACGATGTGTCGCTGCACTTTGATCTGTCGGATCTCACGCCAAAACAGCAGGAAGACCATCTATCCAACCAGGTGCTCACCGCCATGTTGCAGGTGGCCTTGCTGTATCTCTGCAAAGAAGACAGCGACGAAGCCTGCCTGTACGACACGTTTGACAGCGAAGAATGGCGCCCGTATCTGAATGCATACCTGGCCATGTTCAAGAAGCTCGGACTGACACCCACAGAAAACATCTCCTTCCACCCGTTTGACAATTATTACGCCTCTGTCGCGCAACAAACCAGCGAACGCCTGCAGAATCTTTACATGATCAGCGGCTCCAACGCCGGAATCCACCAGGACGAAGCGTTCCTTTCCGTCAGCCAGAACTTGAATTCGAAAGTTCATTTTGCCAACAACGCCCCCGGCTTTGGTATCCCGACACCAGCCACGTTGCTCACCACAAAAGAAAGCCTGGATAACGACCTGCCTGCATTTGCGGAGACGCATGGTTTTCCGATCATGCTGAAGTTACTTGGGTTGGCCGGTGCTCGAAACGTCACCGCAATAAGCTCACTTGAGGAGGCGAAGGCGTACGTCGCAGAGTACGAACAGGACATGGCGATCATTCTGCAGCAGAGGCTGGATCCCGCCGCGTTTAAGGAGATGACCGTAGATCTCGCTGTCAGCGACGATGAGGTAGTCATTTCCAACGTTCGCCAGATCATGTTTGCCGACGGGCTGTGGGTAGGCAACCTGCTGGGGCCCCAGGTCAGCCTGACGGAGTCTCACAAACACCAGCTACTGCGCCTGGGCGAATATGCGCGCGAACACGGGTATAGCAACGAGCACGCCATCAATCTGGGTGTCGACTTTTTTGTGAATGAAAATTCGCCCGACCCGCAGGATCTCTACGTTACAGAAATAAACGCTCGCTGGACTGGCGGACTCTTTCCGGCAGAACTTGTGAGGCGATTAAACGTTACCGACCAGACCGTGATTGCGTTTATCGACTTGTGTCCGCCCAACAGGCTCAACGATTTAACCAGATTTCTGGAACGGCATCTCTACACCGAAGACTATGTTGGCTTTGCCACCGCACCCATGGGGTTTGCCCCCTACCCGACCAATATAGAAGGGGTGGACTACCACTTCGTATGGCAGATAGTGATCGGCGACTTTGAAGCATTCAAACGCGCGCGCCTGGAGGAACTCGGTGACGATGTGCTGGTGACAACCCCGCGCATCTCACTGGAACTTTAATTTTCACGAGGTCATGCACGGATGCTTAAACCTAAACCCTGGGTATTGTTCGGTCTCTTGATCGGCCTTTGGGCAGGTTTGTGTGCTTGCCAGAATGCGCCGCTTTCAGCGCCGGATGCTGACGATGAGGAGACGCTGGTTGTCGACATCGTCGCTGTCGCGAATGATCGATGGCAGGTTAAGCTTCACTTACCCGCACCTGCCAATCGCATCGTCTTCAGTCGCTCGCCATCTGCACACATCCGTGAAGACTGGGTGCTTGTCGACCCAACGCAGCAGTTTTCGAGGGAAGGTGCGAGGGACGTCATCAGCGCGGCCGAACCATTTGAGTTGATCACCTTCGAGGTTCCAAGCGACGACCGCTTTATCCGCGCAGACTATTCTCTGACACAATCGTTCGAAAATGACCAAGGAGTTGTACTGTACCTTGGCCACTTCGTGGCTAATCGCGAGGGAGAGTGTCCGGATGCTGCAAACCCACGCCCGCCTTGCCCCATCGAGGTGCCAGTTCAGTACCACATTGATCCTGGGATAGCTGCGTCGGTCTGGTTTCGCGGGAAAACGCATTCCAAGCCCTTCGAGTGGGATGACGAACGCAAGCGCGCAGGCTTCGCCTATTTCGGTGCCGTCAAACCAACACGAGTGGGGGGTTGGGATATGCTGATCGACCCAAATGTCCCCGCATGGATGCGCGATGAATTAGCCACCGCCGTGCCTGAAGTCACTCAACTTTATGGTGAGTGGTTCGGTGTACCACTGTCCTTCAGACCACAGCTCCTTTTCAGCATGCGCGGGGGTTCTGATTTCAGCGCTTCGGGTGGTGTGGTCGACGATATGGTGCAATTTACGCTAACCGGTGACGTGTGGCAGACCGAAAACGAGATGACGCGACAACGCTACTTCTATCTGATCGCGCACGAGACCGCCCACTTCTGGAACGGCGGCATGTTTCATCACAATCACAATACCGGCGACAGCTGGATGCATGAAGGCGGTGCAGATGCGGTGACAAGACGGGTGATGCTCGAGCTTAACTTCATCGATGCGGACGACGTGTGGCAAGCCCGCACCACCAGCTTCAACGAACGTCTTGGTGCAAGTCACGTACCGTTGAAAGATGCCGGATCTCGCGGTCGCTTCCGCCTTTACTACCCGTGTGGGGAGATCATTGAACTTGTCATCGAGGGACTGCTGCGCGAACGCGGTTACGCACCCAGCGCCCACTGGAAAAAGATGTACAAGAACATCGACAAAGATTACTCAAGAGACCTGTACTTCAGTGCGGTTGAGGAACTGGTTGGGACAACATCCGCGCTACAAACTGTGAAAAGCTACATAACCGAAGGGATGCCCACGCCTGAACACTTTGTCGCCCTGCTAAGCGACGCGGGTATTTACCTGGAAGAAGCTGACAAACGCGCCGACGGTGACGTGCAACGCGCGATGGTCCGTCACCTGCAGAAACTGGATTGTCAGGGTAATTTCAGTATCACCGGCCGCGGCGACGTCTACACCCTTCTATCCATAGAGACCTGTGAAAGGATTCCTGAAGCAGGCTTGGTTGTCTCCCATATTGCAGGTCACGACGTGGAAACTGCGTTAACTGCTGCGTATGGCGCGATGTCAGCCGCGTGTAACAACGGCGCGTCCGTCGAACTTCAAGGATGGTCGGCCGAATCTCGGTACACGCTGGACATCCCTTGCACAAGCCCGTTTCAGTACGTCCACTTGCTTGGCTGGGCCGAAATTTGATGCGCCCTCACTCGGACAGCATCCAACTCGTTTCAAGCGGTCCGGCTAAGACAGGAGAAGCTCGATTGAACTGAAACCGATCACCCCGGCAAACTACGCGGAAGCCCTGGCACTTACCGTGCGAGAAGACCAGATCGACCTGGTGGCATCCGTGACAAAATCTCTGGCTGATGCGTATGTTTATGACGCAGCTATTTTTCGACTCGCCTACGTGGGTAATCAAATTGTTGGCTACCTGACCCTTTACCCCTATACCGAAGACGATAAGAACTACGTAAATGTCGTACGCCTGATGATAGATCAGCACCACCAAGGCTCAGGCCATGGCCGCGCCTTGTTAAGGGCCGGAATCGATCATGCTCGTAGCATGCGACCAAAAGTGAACCTAGTAAGAATATCGACGCTACCGCACAACGAACCGGCGCTGGCGCTTTATAGAAGTGAGGGCTTTATCGAATCCGGTATCGAAGAAAACGAGATCGCGCTGTACCTCGATCTTTCGTCCGTTAAGCCAAACGCTGTATGAGTAAGGTCCCAGGAACTCAGGGCTATGAACGCGAGGTTGCAAGGTTTGTTGAAGGCAGCCAGCGCCTGTCGTTTGGGGAAGTATGCGCGGAGATACTGCCTTTCCTTCCCACCTCACCTTCGCGCGTTTTGGATATTGGCGCTGGCGCGGGACAAAACTCTGCAGCATTGGCAGATCTTGGCCATAGTGTTGTTGCAGTTGAACCCATGAGCACTTTCCTTGACGCAGCGCGCGATGCCTACGGAGATAAAGAGGTCAAGTGGATAAACGACGCACTGCCTGACCTGGAGCAACTGGAAAACATGGCGCAATTCAACTTTGTGCTTGTTGAAGCCATGTGGCACCACCTGTCAGCACATGAGAGAAAGACCGCATTAAAGCGCATCAGCAGTTTGTTGCTGCCGGATGGTCGACTTGCCTGTTCGTTACGAAACGGCCCGCCAGGACTCGGCTTACACGTCTTTCCAACCGATGCGGATGAGACCATTCAGCACGCAAGTGATGCGGGGTTGGAGTGTATTTTCAGAGTGGAGAACTTACCCAGCCATCTACCGAACAAATCAGCGGTGACCTGGTCGCGTCTGGTTTTCACCCGTGCACGCTAAGCAACAAATTCGCTCAGGTAGACCACGCACTTGCAGGCGACGCACCGGCATATGACACTAACAGCCAACCTAAGATGCAGAGTGACGGTAATGTATGTTCTCGTTTGATCATTTCTCAACGACACTGGGAAAATTTGGAGCACCTCCGGATCTCGAAACATTCGAGTTGCTGGCAGCGCTGTACTCAGAAGCCACGCGCTTCTATCACGATCAATCGCACGTATCGGAGTGCTTGCGCCAATTTCAAAAACTACAGGCGCAGGCGGAACGACCGCACGAGATAGAAATGGCAATCTGGTTTCACGACGCAATCTATGACACACAAGCTCCGGACAACGAGGAAAAGAGTGCCGAGCTGGCAGTCGAACGATTGTCACTCATCAATGTGGCCAGGGCTTCCATCGAACGCATAGCTGACATGATCATCGCGACGAAAACCCATCAACCCACAAGCGCTGATTGCAAACTCATGGTCGACGTTGATCTTGGCATTCTAGGTGCTTCAACTGAGGCATTCGAACAATACGATCAAGATATTCGCAGGGAATACCACTGGGTGCCGGAGGAGGTTTATTTTCCCGGCCGCGCGAAGGTGCTCAAATCTTTTTTGGAGCGCGACATCATTTATCACACGCCGCATCTGAGAAATACGTTCGAAGAAAGTGCGCGTAGCAATCTTGCCAGGAAGATTCAGGAATTGGAGGCCGGTGCTTAATCCGCCTGCAAACAACCATCAATATTTACATCCCAACGCCAGGCGGAATCTTCAAACGATCCCAAATTGTAAAGACGCTCGTGTTAGCTACCGCGTTTTTCTCGGTTGGTTGTGCGCCGGGAACCCATATCAACGAAAACTCTGGCAGGCCGTTTGGCGACTACTCTTTTGACTGCTTGCCAGAAGCAGCCAATCCACCTGTGTTCATCAGCGGTAGGAGTCCCACCTACCCGCCGAAGCGATTGGTTGAGGGCGAAGAAGGGTTTGCGCGTGTACTGTTCGAAGTGGATGCTTCTGGTGAAGTCGTCAGCATCAGCTTGGTCGAAAGATCTCACCCAGCGTTTTACGGCCACTTGAAGCAGGCTATGCGTTCCTGGAAATTTCAACCGGCGACCCTCGACAATGAACCAACCGACGTTAAGTGTACCTATCGAGTGAATTTTGAAATCTATGGCGGCGGCGGCACGCCGGTTCTTTAATATGACAAGAGCAACAGATGCTTACTCAAGTTGAGTTCAAAACAACCGCGTTTCCTGCTCTCCCCGATGAAAGCGAACTTATCAATCCGGGGCGATTCGGAAAACGGCTTGCGGAATACCTGTCTCGCGAGCTCGAGGCTCAAGGGTACGACGCCCAAGACCTTGTCGCGCAAGATTGGGGCTGGATGCTGCCGCTCGCCAACGCAGAGTTTTTACTTTGGTTGGGCATCGGCAATGTGGATGATTCGATGGATCAAATGCTCGTCTTCATAGAGCCAAGTTCCCCGACGGTTCGAAAGTTGCCGTTTTTTTGGCGGTCGATAGACACAACCCAGGTTGTCGACCATTTGCAACAGAGCGTGGATCGTATCCTCCGTTCACATGCAGAGATCTCAAACGTTCAATGGACTACACAGTGACCAGAAAGTAACGGCACGCTGAGCGGAGAGACATAAGATGGCTACGGCGATAAGACACAACGGCAGATTTCGGTTCGAAGTTGCCTACCGTGATCTCGGTGACGATCGAGGCCTGGCAATTCATGTCTTTGGGCCAACTTCCACGACCCCGGATGCGGAAGTCCTGCGGTTCGATTGTTTTGAAAACCAACCGCATTACCATGTCGCCTGGTCATACCGGAACGATCCATTTATCCCCATTGAAGCAGAAGACTCGTTTTCCTGGGCGGTCGCCAAGTTGACGAGCGACCTACCTGATCTCCTCGAAAAAGCAGATGGCTTACCGATGGATGAGCGAGAACAAACCAATCTGGCGGTGACCCTGCAAGCTGTAAAGTCCGAAGGCGAAGGCATCCGTCGACAGAATCAACATGGGTAAGGTCTACAAAATCACACCCACAGGTTCTCCTGACTTTCTCCAATCGGAATACCGGCCGACGCTCGCGTTGCTGGCTTGGGTTTCGTTGACCATCGTTCTTGCATTGACGCTATCGGGATTCTCAAAAACCGGTGAAGTCGCCCTGGTACTTCTGCTCACACCGATGTTGATGGTTTTGTTGGTAAGCTCCTTTCAAACACGCTTTCCACGAAGCGTCACCTTCATCATCAGCACCACTGCCGTTGTTGGCGCACTTGTCTCGATGGGTACGATGATTTACTTCATCGTCTGGTTTCAATTTCTAGCCGAACCCCCACAATGCATGCCCAGTAGATGGTCCTGCGATACACGCCTGTGGGATCACGCACTCTTACTGCGCGAATCGATTTCAAATAACGTCATTGAGTTTTTACCCCTCATGCTCACCAGCGCGGTTTATGCATTTGCACTGTACGCGCAGTTTCGCGTGTGGTCTGTCGACGGAACTCAATCAGTTACAGGAGAAACGTTTGACACAAAGTGACGACAGTTATTCCGGCCGGTGTATGTGCGGTCGCTTGAGTTTTTCGTTTTCTGGTAAGCCCAGGTTCGTGAGCGAGTGCGTTTGCGACTCCTGTCGACGTGCTCATGGCGCAAGCGTCGTTGGCTGGGTTGGAGTGAAATCGGAACAGTTTCGCATCGATTCCGGTGAAACCGACCTTTCCTGGTACAAATCCAGCGATCCATCCGAGCGAGGGTTTTGTACGCGCTGTGGCACTCGCCTGTTCTTTCGCTCCACCCTCTGGTCAGGTGAAGTGCATATGGCCTTGGCAAATTTCGACCAACCCCACGACCTCACATCGGCGGGATTGAGCTTCAAGGACGAGTTCCCTCATTGGAGTGCGGTAACGGAAAAGGAGGAAATTTCCAATCGATCCTAGACAACCGCTCTCGTTCTATTCATCCACCGCCGTGGCCGTTGTCGTTGGGCTACTTCACTACCTCCTCTCTAACGTCGCAGTTCAGTTCAGGGAAGTATTTGAGGGATTTGGCGCAGAGCTTCCTCTCCTTACGCAGATGCTGCTGCCCGGAAGCTTGTACTACTGGATTATCCCGATCGTTATCGCCCTCTGCTTTGCCCTTCACCACGCCGGCATTCTTTCCAGGGTTCAGGTTTTGTTTGTTACATCGGCAGGAACCGTGCTCAGCATTGTCACCTGCATAACGGGTCTTTACCTCCCCATATTTCAACTGGGCGCGGTGATTGAATGATTCTCTCTTGATCTCAGAACAACAACACTCCCACTAACAATTGGGCGAACTAGATTTTACGGGACAAACCAATGACCAAAGCCAATGAAGCACTCGGACTCGCGATCAACCGGGACATCTGGAACGACAAAAAATTTGAGAAAATACCCGACTACTACACAGAGGACTTTGTGTCCGATTATTCACCTCGCATCGTTCGCCAAGGTCGCGATCAGATCATCGATGCGGTGAACAATGCGCACGACACTTTTGAAGGTTTTACGGAAACCGTGCACAACGTCATCGCCAACGAAACGCATGTGGTGCTGCACTTCACCATTACCGGTCGTCAGGTTAAGCCATGGGGGCCCGTGCCCGCGACCGGCAAACCGGTGAAGTACGATGAGGTGGTGATCATGGAAATACGGGATGGTAAGGTCTGCCGTCAGCGGGGGGTGTTGGACACTCTGTTGGCCTTACAACAACTCGGGCGCATCCCCGACCCGACAGGCGTCGTCGAGCGTTCTTTCGAATCCTGACGTCGAGCAAACAATAAAAAAGGGGCCAAAGGCCCCTTTTTCACAATCCTTGTGAGATTTCCCTGTTCGATCAGCGTGTGCCGAAGACCACCATTGTCTTCCCTTTCACGGACACCAATCCTTGGTCCACTAAGGTTTTCAGTACACGTCCAACCATTTCCCTGGAACAGCCGACAATCCGGCCAATCTCCTGGCGCGTGATCTTAATTTGCATGCCATCAGGATGCGTCATCGCGTCAGGTTGTTTGGTGAGTTCCAGTAGCGTCCGTGCTACGCGGCCAGTGACATCCAAGAAAGCCAGGTCACTCACTTTCTGCGTGGTGCGATTCAGGCGGTCCGCCATTTGTCGACCCACTGCATACAATAAATCTGTGTGGCGTTCAGCAAGCTCTTTGAACTTGTTGTACGAAAGCTCTGCCACTTCACATTCAGTCTTGGCTTTTACCCAGGCTGAGCGTGGTGTGTCTTCTGTGAACAGCGGCATCTCACCGAAGAAATCGCCCTTGTTCAGATACGCGACAATAATTTCGCGTCCGGACTCGTCCTCAACCAGAACGGTTACGGAACCCTTCAGGATGTAGTAGATCGAGTCACTTTTGTCGCCAGCATAAATCAGCGTGCTTTTCGCTGGGTACTTGCGACGGTGTGCAGCGGCGAGGAATGCATCTAAATGCGTGTCCTGCGCTTCTGCGTTAACGTTCATTTGGAAACCTTTCGCTGTCAACGGTCGGCCCATGTGGTTGCTTTTTGCTGCAAGCATTGGTTGCGCTCCTTCGTAACACCTTGCGTGTGATGAATACTAGGTGAGGAATGTGAACCATTTCGAGACGTGGTCGACAAACGGCACTTTTTCACACACCAAACGGTCGCAGTTCACCTTCTTTTACTCGAAAATGTCTCGATCAAACAAATTGCTCAAAACAAAAAGCTAAAAATGCGTACAGAAATTACCTGGGTAGATAAGGTCCATTTCACGGCAACTGCGGACTCCGGTCACACTGTCAGTATAGACGGCCCTCCCGATGCAGGCGGTGAAAACCGGGGCACGCGGCCGATGGAACTCATGTTGATGGGGCTGGGTGGGTGTACGTCGTTCGACGTTGTGAACATTTTGGTCAAAGGGCGTCAGAAAGTGACCAATTGTGTGACGCAGATCACAGCCCAGCGCGCCGAGGAAGTGCCGCAGGTGTTCGAAACCGTACACGTGCACTTTCTCATCGAAGGTGAAGACCTGGATGAGAAGAAAATTGACCGGGCGATTCACTTAACAGCAGACAAGTATTGCTCGGCTTCTATCATGCTGCAGCGCGCGGGTGTCGCGGTTACGCATTCCTTTGAAATTATATAACGCTAGACGCGGTAGGTTGATTCCGTCATCAACCGCGACATGAGCGTCATCGCTGCCTTCACAGGCTCCGGAAACTCAGCGCCTCCCATGGCAAGCGCCGTCTGGCCATGCTCGGCTTCATCCTCGCGCATCTGTTCAATTATGGCGCGGCTGCGCTCATCTTCCTCAGGGAGCGTATCCAGGTGTCTTTCCAGGTGCTGCACCACCTGATCTTCCGTCGCTTCTACAAAACCCATGCTGATCTTGTCGCCCAGCAGCCCCGTGGCTGCCCCCATGGCATAAGAAGCGCCATAAAACAGCGGATCCAACACGCTGGGACGTGAATCAAGTTCATCCAGGCGCTTGCGACACCAGGCCAGGTGATCTCGTTCTTCTTGCGCTGCAGACTCCAGTGCTGCCCGTGCCTCCGGTGTTTTCGCGGTGAGCGCCTGTCCTTCGTACAGCGCTTGGGCACAAATCTCACCACAGTGGTTTACCCGCATTAGACCTGCTGCATGGTGACGCGCCGCCTCATCCAGCTCCGCTTCCGGCTGCGTCTCTGCCGGAGAGGGACGTTGGGGTGCGTGCTGACCGGTCAACGTGCGCAGTGCACGGTCAAAACCCAGAATTAATGAATCTAGCGGATCTGCCAAATCCTTACCCTTTTGTGAATGATCTGTCGTGCATAATACATCACTTAAGCCGCAACCAATTGAGCCCCAAGCAAAAAATGGCGGATACAAAGGACCTTCACTTACTGCTGGATGCAAAAGTGCCGATCATCGGCATCGAGTCGCCAGACGAACAGCGCGTTCTCGCGCTCCTGCTGCGTTTCGCCATGCAACGCCAAGTGAGTTTTTACGAGTGGTCGGTTACCAAGGGTTTACGGCTTTCTGGTTTCGGTGAGCGCCCGGACACGTCGGAGGGTCAATTGGACGATCCGGAAGAGGTGCTGAAGCATATCGCCACCGCAAAGGGACCCAACCTCTTCGTGCTGTGTGACTTCCACCCCTATCTCAAGAACGAACCGGTTAACGTCCGATATTTGAAAGACATCGCGCTGGCGCACCAGGAACTCGGCAACACGATTGTGCTTGTCTCTCATCAATTGGACATACCCCCCGAACTGGGCAGGATGTCAGCCAACCTTACCCTGCGGCTGCCAAGCGACGAAGAACTGATGGGTATGGTCAAGTCTCAGGCCCAGGAGTGGGCAGAAAAACACTCCGGTCGCAAAGTCAAAACCGACAGTGCCACTCTGAACAAGCTCATTGCCAACCTCCGCGGTGTGTCCCATGCGGATGCGCAGGTGTTGATCCGCCATGCCATCTGGGGCGACGGTGCCATCACCGACTCCGACATCCCCGAGGTCAACAAGCTGAAGTTTGACCTGATGGATTCAGAAGGTGTGTTGCACTTCGAATACGACACCGAACGGTTTTCCAGTGTCGCAGGACTTGAAAACCTCAAGCGCTGGCTTTCGCTGCGCAAGCAGGCGCTGCTTGAAGAACAGGCAGATCGCCCCAAGGGCATCATGCTGCTCGGGGTCCAGGGCGGCGGCAAAAGCCTCGCAGCAAAGGCTGTGGCCGGGTTCTGGTCCATTCCACTCCTGCGTCTCGACTTCGGCACGCTGTACAACAAGTACTTCGGTGAGACCGAGCGCAACCTGCGCAACTCGTTGAAACAGGCTGAACAGATGGCGCCCTGTGTGCTGTGGATGGATGAAATCGAAAAAGGGCTCGCGACAGGCCAGGGCGACAACGCAACAGCACACCGCGTGTTGGGAACTTTGTTAACCTGGATGGCGGAAAGCCAGGCGGCGGTTTTTATCGTCGCCACCTCCAACGACATCACGGGTCTGCCTCCGGAACTGATGCGCAAAGGTAGACTCGATGAAATATTCTTCGTCGACTTACCGGAACGGGATGTGCGCAAAGAAATATTCCGCATCCATCTTTCCAAGCGGGATCTGGACGCCCGGTGTTTCGACCTGGATGCGCTTGCGGACGCGGCAGTTGACTTCACCGGCGCAGAGATCGAAGAAGCCATTGTGTCAGCCCGCTACATCGCTCAGTCGCGGGATGCCAAAATTGATCAAGAGGACATCAAGTCGGCGCTTGATCGTACCTACCCGATCTCTGTGTTGCGTGCTGAGAGCATTCAAAGCCTGCGCAGCTGGGCCAAAGATAGAACCGTACCCGCCTAAGCGACCACCTTGGCGTCCAGCCCATACTGGATCATTAGAAAAGCGGCGAGTTCACGCTCAGCAAGTTCGCCACCCACCAGGTAGTAACAAGTTCCCTGGGCAAATTCCGATAACTTCGATCTTAAATCGCTAACAACATTTATATGTCGCATGGCACGCGACAGGCGATCCAGATCCAATACCTCGCCCGGTCCCACTGCCTCCACGTAACGCAGCAACGGGTCCAACATGAGTTTACGAAAGTTGTGCGCGTCTATAATTCTGACCAGGAGATCCGTTTGCGCCGTTACATATGCGTTGCGGCTGGAGCCCAACAACAGACCATCCTCACCAAACAAGTCACCCGGGTTGAGATATCTCAGATTTGACCCACCGCGGTGAATGACCGCCCGCCCTTTTTCAAGTACATAACACTCCGTGGCGGGATCACCCTGCCGTACAAAGGTCTCGCCCTGGTCAAACTTCGCAACCGAAAAAGCACGCAGCAAATCCTGCCAGGACTCGCGGCTAAGCCGTTGCATGAGATCTGAATGCAAAAAATTCTTAAGCCATGCATCGGCCTTCTCAGGTTTAAGCTCCGTGTCCGCAGCCTGAGTCAAAAACTGCCACTGCGATCGTTCTATACAGAGAATGTGACAGGTCGAATCCGTGCGCGCGGCATCGCAGCCAGGAAGAAAGTATGCAATTTTGCCCACCGGAGAAGATCGGAGTTTGCGATTAGGTCCATACGTTCGAACCACACCGCGGAGCAAAAAGCAGTACAGACTGGAACCACGTCCGCGCTGCGCTATCCAGCGTCCTTTTGGGATACACAGCACGCGCGCGCGTTGAGCAAATCCGGAGAACTCCGCACGTTCCAGTTTGGCAAGCGCCTCTATTCTATGCAGCTGGTTGATGACCATGGCACAAAGAGTGCCGGTGCGCGGTCCTTGCCCGCTACCTCCAGGTGCTTACTCTGGTGTAGCAGGGGGGCTCCCCTGTGCTTAAGCTTCCCGCTCGATCGCGCGGTAGCCAATGTCCTTTCTGAAGTAGCGATTTCGCCAGCCGATTATCTCTACACGCTCATAGGCGCGCGCCTGTGCATTGGTCACGGAACTGCCAAGACCCACCACGCAGAGCACGCGCCCGCCGTTGGTGACAACATCAGCACCATCAAGACTCGTACCGGCGTGAAACACCTTGGTATCGACCAGATCTTTTTCGAGACCGGAAATTACATCGCCTTTGTCATATTCGATAGGGTAGCCGCCCGCCGCCATTACCACGCCCAGGGCAACCCGATCATCAAACTCGAGGTTGTGATCAGCGAGGTTGCCAGCAACCGCAGCCTGGCAGGCTTCAAGTAGATCAGATTGCAGACGCATCATAATGGGCTCGGCTTCGGGATCACCAAAACGGCAGTTGAACTCAATAACCTTGGGCGCACCTTCAGGGGAGATCATGAGTCCAGCGTAGAGAAAACCGACGTAGGGCGCACCATCGCGTGCCATCCCCTCAAGCGTAGGGTTAATGACCTCCTGCATGACTCGCTCGTGGACTTCCGGGGTAACCACAGGCGCTGGTGAATACGCACCCATGCCCCCGGTATTCGGTCCCCGATCGCCATCGTCTCTCGCTTTGTGATCCTGAGAGGAGGCGAAAGGAATAGCAGTAGTACCATCGCAAATACAGATAAAGCTGGCTTCCTCGCCTTCCAGGAATTCCTCGATCACAACCCGCGCACCCGCTTCACCGAAAGCATTACCACTGAGCATGTCGCGCACTGCAGCCACTGCTTCTTCTACGGTGGTCGCAACCACAACGCCCTTACCCGCGGCAAGTCCATCGGCTTTAACCACAATGGGTGCACCCTGGGCCTGAATATAAGCCTCAGCCGCGGCTGGATCGGTAAAGGTTTCGTACGCACCCGTCGGGATATCGTTGCGGGCAAGGAACTCTTTGGTAAACGCCTTGGAGCCTTCAAGTTGCGCCGCCTGGGAGCTCGGTCCGAAACACGGGTGGCCAGCCGCCTGGAAGCGATCTACCACACCATCAACCAGCGGTGCTTCCGGACCTACCAGGGTGAAACCAACGCCCTCGTCTTCTACAACCTTGAGCAGCCCATCAAAATTGCCCACATCGACATGGATGTTGCGCATGTTGGCTTCCCGTGCCGTGCCCGCATTACCCGGAGCTACCAACACCTCATCGACCTGGTCACTTTGACCGAGGCGCCATGCAAGTGCATGTTCACGACCGCCAGAACCTATCACCAGAACCTTCATGCGCCTTCCTTATCTATGCCTGTTTATTGTTGTCAAAGAGCTGTCTAGTGCCGGAAGTGTCGCACACCCGTGAACACCATGGGAATGCCATGCTCATTGGCTGCCGCTATGACCTCGTCATCACGGATTGAACCACCCGGCTGGATAATCGCTGCAATCCCCTCTTCGGCCGCGGCATCAATGCTGTCGCGGAAAGGGAAGAACGCATCAGACGCCATCACCGATCCAGGTACTTCCAATTGCATATCGTTGGCCTTGATGCCCGCTATGATCGCGCTGGTCACGCGCGCCATCTGTCCCGCACCCACGCCGATGGTCTGCAGGTTTTTGGCATAGACAATCGCATTCGATTTCACAAACCAGGCAACCTTCCAGGCAAAGTGCAAGTCGGCCATCTGCGCATCTGTGGGCTGCACATCGGTCACCACTTTCAACGCCGACTCATCAAGGCAGAGTTCATCCGCGGTTTGGACCAGAAGGCCGCCACCGACGCGTTTGTATTCAAGACCGCGAGAAGTACCCTCAAGAGCCCCACAGGACAGAAGCCGTACATTCTTTTTCTGCTTGGCGACTTCAATCGCCTCTTCACTGACCTCGGGTGCAATGACCACTTCGACAAACTGCCGCTCGAGAATGACATCGAGCACGCTGGCTTCGAGCGGGCGGTTAAACGCAATGATGCCACCAAAGGCGGAGGTGGTATCAGAGGCAAAGGCTTTCTCATAGGCCACAAGCAAATCCTCGGCAACACCCACGCCGCACGGATTTGCGTGTTTCACTATGACACAGGCCGGTTCCGCAAAAACTTTGACACACTCAAGCGCCGCATCGGTGTCGGCTATGTTGTTGTAAGAGAGCGCCTTGCCCTGCAGTTGTTTATAGCTGCCAATGACCCCTTGGGTGGGCGCCATGACCGCGCGATAAAACGCTGCATGTTGGTGTGGGTTCTCGCCGTAGCGCATCTCATCCACTTTTTCGAACGCGAGGCTCAATGAATCCGGCATGCCCGCATTGTCGCCAAAGTACGAGGCAATGGTCGCATCGTACTGAGCGGTGTGGCGGTAAGCCTTGATCGCCAATTCGCGGCGCAATTCAAAGTCGCTGCCTCCGTCGACTATGGCAGCGCCCACCCGTTCATAGTCACCCGGGTCAACCACTACCATCACATCACGATGGTTTTTCGCCGCCGAGCGCAACATTGCCGGGCCGCCAATATCGATGTTCTCAACGGCCATCTCATCCGTACACTCCGGATTGGCGACGGTCGCGGCAAAGGGATAAAGGTTAACCACGACCAGATCAATAGCCGTGATCTCATGTTCCGCCATCACCTCATCATCCGTACCACGCCGCCCCAGAATTGCGCCGTGCACTTTCGGATGTAATGTCTTGACCCTGCCGTCCATCATCTCCGGGAAACCGGTGTATTCAGCCACCTCTGTGACCGTCACCCCTGCTTCCTGCAATGCCCGGTACGTGCCACCCGTTGAGAGCAGTTCCACTCCCGCGCCTGCCAGTTGCTGGCCAAACTCTACGAGCCCGGTTTTGTCTGATACGCTGATCAGCGCGCGCTTAACCGCCTTTCGCTCCACGCCTTCCCCTTTAGATAATTAAATTGTTGTTCAAGTTGTATGTCTCGGCACCGCGTTAGCCACCCGATCTGTTCGTCGGTTCGACTTAGATGCAGAAATGGTTTGTCTTCTACGTTCATTCTCGCGAGATAAGCCTGCACGTGTTTCCGGGCAATCCTGACCCCGCCAAAGTTGCCATAAAACTCATGCATGTGGCCCACATGATCGAGGATCGTCTGCCAGCGCTCACCCAACGAAGGGGGTGTCTCGCCACTCAACTCCGCAAATAACCAGGGCTGGCCAATGGCTGCGCGACCCGCCATCACTCCCGCAGCACCCGTCATCTTAAGTGCCCGAGCGGCTGTTTCCGGCGAATCAATATCCCCATTTACCAGCACGGGAATAGAGGTGCGCTGCACCACCTTTGCTACGGCTTGATAATCGACCGCGCCCACAAACCGGCATTGTCGGCTGCGGGCATGCATCACGAGCATCGCGGCACCGGCATCTTCAGCCCTTTGGGCAAATTCGAGTCCCAGTTCGTCTCCCGGCACAATGCCGGTCCGGGTTTTCACTGTCACAGGAACGTCGACAGCACCCACGACAGCTTCAATAATCTCGGAGACCAATGGCAGATCGGCCAACAGCGCCGAACCCGCCAACTTCTTGCACACTTTCTTGGCTGGACAGCCGAAGTTGATGTCGATGACATCCACACCATCATCCACATGGCGTTTGGCAGCCTCTGCCATGACCACAGGGTCGGTACCGGCTATCTGCACCGCGACGGGCGTGACCCCCTCAACTGGAACGCGACGCAACCGGCTTTTGCCCGTTTCCCAGAGTTCAGGCTTGGACGCCACCATTTCACTGACCATGTAGCCCGCACCATAGCGCCACGCTTGTGTCCGAAACGGTACGTCGGTAAGCCCTGCCATGGGAGCCACGGCAACGTTACTTTTAAGCTGGTGGGGACCTAAAGTTATGGGTGTGTGTACCACAGTTTGGCGGTCAAAATTTGACGAGTACAGAAAGGCGCGCATGATACCCCTGCTGAGCAGCGTGCGGAAGTGTGACAACTCGATCTAACTGCTGCGGCAGGGATGCCGTTCCCTCACCTTAAACGAGCGCCGTTTGACCTGTTCCTGGTGTGTGTCACTATGATCTTCATGAGCATCGAGAACAGACCTAACATCGTCTTTATTTTCGCCGACCAGCACCGTCACGACGCCATGGGCTGCGCAGGCAATGCCCTGATCGAAACGCCTAACATCGATCGACTGGCTAGCCGCGGCACGCGCTTTACCAACGCCTGGTGCCAGTCACCTATTTGTCAGCCATCCAGAGCTGCGCTGATCACCAGCCGGTACCCCTCAGAACTGGGTGTGCTGCGCAACTTTGGTCCGGACATGAATCCCGAGTGGCCCACGTTCATGAAACAACTGCAGTCTTCCGGCTACGCGACAGCAAACATCGGCAAAACTCACTATTACGCCAAGGGTCTGGTGGAACCAGGTACCGAGGTTGATATGCGTGAGATGAGTGCCCAAGTGGCAAGCTTTGGCTTTGACCACGTCGTTGAAGAATTCGACCGCTACGTCCACGCGATGGACGGTGTGACTACACCGTACACCGAATACCTGAAGCAGGAGGGTGTATTTGAGACCTACCGCGATCAAATCAAATCCATATGGCGGTTGACCGAACAACATTGGGACGGCGTGACAAGCCCGTTGTCAAAAGAACAGGACCTAACAAGTTTTCTCACCCGGGAAGCACAGAGCTGGATAGAAAAACAAACTCCAGAACAGCCATTTTTCCTGCAGCTGTCTTACGTTCAACCGCACGTGCCTTTGATGGGAGACCCGGACTGGGCTCAGTACTACTCAGAATTGGCGATACCGCGTGGGCCTGGCATCGCCGAGTTTGAGAACGAACCAGTCTGGGATGGTTATCTTTCCTGGTGTGGCCATCACGCACAATCCCACCGGTTGTCAGATGATTACGTGCTGCAAGGCGCGCGTCAGTATTACGCCATGATTTCTCTCATCGACGAGTGTGTGGGCAGCATTGTCGATCAGCTGGAAGCTCGGGGTATGTTGAACAACACCCTGTTTGTGTACAGCTCAGACCACGGCGAAATGCTGGGTGATCACGGCTTGATGGCCAAATTTAATTTTTATCGAAGTTCGGTGCAGGTGCCCCTGATTGTAGTGCCACCGCAGAACTCCTGGGGAGCAAACTGGTCAGGTCGCACCAGTGAAGCACTGGTTGAGGTAATCGATATTGGTCCTACTTTGCTCGATGCCGCTGGCGCTCCGCCGCTTGCGAATGTGCAAGGGCGCTCGGTCCTCGGCGAAACAACAGATCCCGTGGGGCGCGATTTCATCTTCAGCGAAATTCAGCAACAGAGCCGCAAAGAAGTTGCGCCCACGTTCCGAGCTGTTCGCGATCAGCGCCACCGTTGCACAGTGGAAACCACGACCAATACAGTCTGCGAGTTATTTGATCTGGACCGCGACCCTGAAGAGTTGCACAACCTTGTCAGGGATCCCGCTTACCGTGCCCAGATAGATCAGTTCCGTGAGCGGGTTGACGCCAAAGTGGCATGACCGACGGAAATCCTTGGTCCTGCGAACTACCCGCTTCTACCATCCACAAAAGTGCCATGAAATCCGTTCGGCACCCGGGTATCCAGACGCACCCTCGCAACGGGACCGTCATCGATGGCTGACGCATCCAGGACCGCAATGTCGCTGGTGTTAGTTTCAGCGGAATAGACAAACGCGACCAACCAGCCGTCTCCTTCATCAGCGTCTGTTGTCCTGGGTACAAAGGCAGGTTCAGAAACACAGTCGCCCCGATTCATCGACCAGACCTTTGAAGCCCCACTCTCCAGATCGTAGTGAACAATGGAATCGTAGGTGGTGCGTGCTGCCGTCCCATAAACGGAAGTTGCCGCGTAACCATGCCGATAAGCCCGCCCCACCACGGAATCTGCAATACGCGGGAATTCAGTAGGCCGGTCATCCAACTGCTCCACTGTCCATGTGTCGCTGTCTGTAGCTGAGGGTATTGTCCAGCGCTCCAAAAATGCCTCTGCATCCGCGCGGCTGGGTTTAGCCCCATCTGCGCTGGGAAAACCAGGAGCTGCCGGATAGGTGTGCATGTCAATAATGATCTGGTCACCGTCTTCATACGCATTCATGGGATGGAAAACGTAGCTCGGGTCAGCTGACACCCAGCGAATTTCGCTGGCCGGTTGTCCGCGCTTCAGCACACCAATATAACTGGGTAACTCACGATCCCAGGCGATGGGCGCTCCGCCTTTCATTGCTCGTTCAATGTCTATGGTCGCCGGAAAGATCGGGAATAACGCATAGTTTTCTGTGACAACAAAGTCATGGACCATCGCAGCATACGGCGCATCAAACCGTTCAACGGTGGTCAACGTTCCATCCGCATCAGCGACATAGTAGCCCATTGCAGGGGTGCCTCGGCCACCCAGTCCATAGCAGAAAAAGTGCATTTCACCGGTACTCGGGTCGATTTTTGGGTGTGCGGTCATCGGCCCTGGCAATTTGTCGCCGTAAGTGTAGGAACCCTTAGATGAGAGATCCTTTGCCAATTCGAACGGTGGGTTACCCTCTTCCAATGCGAGCAAGCGACCCGCGTGTTGCACGATGTGCGTGTTTGCCACGTTGTATCGCACACCGGCTGCGCGCTTGTCTGATGACATTGGGTTACCCATCGAACCGAACAACGCTTCACCCGCTTCTGCATCCGCTAGCCACTTTTCGGTCTGCACCCACCGATTGCGGTAGGAGACCCTACCATCTTCAAAGGTTGCGGCGTGAATCATGCCGTCGCCGCTGAAGTAGTGATAGGTATCCCGCGGTGGAAACAGCGGATTTGGGCCGTTCCGATAAAGGGTCCCCTGCAGTTCCTCCGGCAGATCACCCTCCACCACCAGATCGGGCGCATCATTTTCGGATCGAATGGGCGCGTAGTTATCGGTCAGGAATGGATGGTTCGGAAACGCCTGAGTCATTTTGGTACACCTGATTGATTCGCTGAATTTTCCCTGCAGCTTACCTCTGCAGCTGGGTCGGCGAGTGTACACCGGACTGTCTCTTGTCCAACAATTAAATCCGGTATGTAACGAATCAGAGATTGCCTGCGTACTCCTCAAGTCCATAACAACCAAAACTGGAGTTACGCATGTTTATACGCTCGGCAACCACTGTGCTGTTCGCCCTGTTGGGGTTTGCCCAGGTCGCACACGCAGACTATAACCGCACCTATGAGGTGACCATAACCAATCTGACCAGAGGTCAAGCATTCACCCCGCAACTGGTCGCAACCCATCGCGGCAATATTCGCTTATTTGAGCTCGGCAGTCCGGCCAGTCTGGCCATCGAAAAGCTGGCTGAAGGTGGCGACACCGCACCGCTGACCGAAGATCTCCTGGCTCAGCCTAACAAAGTCTCAGATGTCACCACCATTCCGGGACTGCTGTTACCTGGACAGAGCATCAGCGTGGAAGTCACCGCCAGCTATTACCATCGCTACATCAGTATGGCGGCCATGCTGATCCCGACCAACGACACGTTTGTTGCGCTAAACCGTGTGCGTTTGCCCTATCGCGGCAGCCGTTCTGTGCTCGCACTGGCCTACGATTCCGGGACGGAATACAACGATCAGAATTGCGCCAATATTCCAGGTCCACGTTGTGAAGGCGAAGGCTTCTCACCCGGACCGAACGAAGGTGACGAAGGCTATGTTTATGTGAGCAATGGCTTTCACAATCTCCCGGCAACCGATGCCGAAGGCGAAGTGCTCGGACCTGCTGTTTACGATTGGCGGAACCCAGTAGCGCGTATTGTTGTCAAACGTATCCACTAAAGTGGGATGGAGTGAGGGGGTGCTGAGCACCCCCTTCCGGAGCAGTTTGACATTCGATGAGGTTCCCAAGCCAGGAACCACAGCCGCGTCTCCCCTTGAGAGGGAGCCGGCAGAACAATGGGCGGTGTGGCTTTTAGCTGTCCAGAACGGTGACGATACACACTATGCCGAGTTGCTGACTCAACTGGCTGCCTATGTGCGCGCTTATCTGATCCGCAAGTTCGGCGCCAGCGACTCCATAGAAGACTATGTCCAGGAAAGCTTGATCGCCATTCACTCAGCCCGACATACATACGACCCATCACGGCCGCTGAAACCCTGGATCCAAGCCATTGTGAGGCACAAGACCATCGATTGTTTGCGGCGCGGTCGGGACCACGAACCGCTCGATATAGACGAAACTCTTTCCGCGAATACACCGGACCCCTCGATCGATATCGACAGTGAAACCGTGCTCGGAGAATTGACAGATTCACTTCGCCAACCGCTGTACCTGACGAAGATTATGGGATTAAGCAACCGCGAGTGTGCCGACCAACTGGGTCTCACAGAGAGCGCCGTCCGGGTTCGCGTGTTTCGCGCACTACAACAACTACGCCTGGCCTGGAAAGCCAACGGCCCCTGAGATTTGATTGATAAATATGAGTTCGAAAAGACCAACAACCGATGCATTGATTGAAAGCCTGGCGCAAGACGCGGCGGCAAGTCCCCGCCTGTTTTCTGCAGGCGCGGTCGTAGCAGGCTGGCTGGCAGCCGCCACGGCCTACACAGTTGGCCTGACCGTTCTCCTGGGTCCGGTGCGCGGTGATGCGTGGCAACAATTCACCACTAACATGACTTTTGCCACGGAGATCACGGTCGCGATTCTCGCCTTCATCCTTCTGGCTGCATATGCCGTGCGCAGCAGTATACCAGGGCGCTCTAACAAAACGTTTTTGTGGTTCGGCACCGCCGGTTTGATCGCGTTTGTTGCCCTGATTGCCAGCGGGTTGATTACGCCCTATCTGGAGCCCTCAATGCACGGCAAACGCGATCACTGCATCTGGGAGGCATTTCTTTACAGCGTGCCTTCCGTGGCAGGGCTGGCGTACCTGCTTCAACGGCGGTATCTGCTTACCCCACGCCTCACCCTTGCAACCGGCGCTGCCGCTGCGGGTCTCATCCCGGCGGTAACAATGCAGTGGGCATGTATGCACGACCCTGTCCACGGGCTCGCCTTCCACGTCGCACCGTTATTCGCGCTCATCGCCGCTGTCCTGCTTGCCCGTCTGGGTTACGAGCGCCTGTTTTTGCAGGGCAACGTTTAGCGCCAAATACGCAAGACACAAAAAAGGCTCCCGAAGGAGCCTTTTGATCATCAGTCGCTGATCACTACATATTCATTTCAAAGAAACAAAGCTTGTTTCCATCTGGGTCGCGCACATATGCACCGTAAAAAATGCCAGGTATACGTTCGCCCGGCTCACCTTCATCTGCAGCACCCAGTTCTAGTGCCTTTGCATAGAGCTTATCTACGCCTTCCCGACCACCGCCCGGAATAGCGACCATATTGCCGTTACCCTGGTGCTGCGCTTGCTCGTCGTAGGGAATACAGATAGCCAGCATCGCACCTTCTCCGGACCCATAAAATTTGATGCGATCCTGCCCAAAAAGTTGTTTGCCGCCGATCTCGGCGAGTAGATCGCCATAGAACGCTTCGGCGCGCGCCATATCATTGACCCCAATGGTGACGTATCCAAGCATGTGTATTCTCCGTTGATTAAAAGCGCACCAAGTAAACGCCGGTGCCTTCAGGAACGCAAGCTCAGGTCTTAGGTTCTGAATGTTTTATTCGTTTGCGGGGAGAAATCTCACGCGGAAATTCAGACGAGCTACCCCTGGATTCTGTATCTCCAGCGACACGTGAATGGGCGTGTTTGATGCCATCAGTTCCTGTGCGCTCAGCTCACCGCCAAGATATTCGCTGGGCTTAAACCTGCGACTGGCAACGATCTGGTGGCGCCCGGTTGTGAGCGTCAACTCAACCAGAGGGAAGGGTTGTGCAAAGGTTGCCCGATTGACCAGCAAAGCATCATAGATCAACGCACCACCCACATCCGGGTGATCACGCAGGACCGAGTTCTGCGCGACAATCAGCCCTACATTGCGACGAACAGGGAGTTCACAGCCCACCCACTGACATATCGAAACATAGAGAGGTCGATAGGTTTCATCTTTTGACCAGGACTCGAACTGCCAGATCAACACCTGCACCGGGAGAAGCACTAACAACAGCAATAAGCCGAGCCAGGTTGCGATGCGACTTTTCTTTTCTTCAGGTTGAGCTTCCGCCAGCGATTGCTCCAACTCTTCGGCCAGGCTGGAACGGGGTAAAGTGTCGAGAAGAATACCTTCGTTTGCTGAACCTGCGTCTGTACTTGCATCCTTTTCCGATGGCTCCTGGGCTGCGTTCCCCACGAACTCATCAACAATGCCGTCTTCAGCCGTCGCCGTGGGCACCTCGGTGTCACCCATTTCGGGCGGACTTGAAATCGCGGTTTCGCTTTCCGCTTCCTCAGAATCCGGTTCTTTATCCTTTCCTTCAGCAACGCTTTTGAGTTCGGCCAGCAGCTCCGCCTCAAGCGCCAGAATCGCTGCGTCGTCTTCGGGGCCTCGAGCCTCAATTCCTGCATCTAATCCTTCACTCAGCGAACCCTCATCCGTTAACGGCGTACCTTCGACTGATTCTTCAAGCGGCGGGATGGCGGATTCATCCCCTACTGGTGTGTCCAGGGTAAGGTCATCGATGGCCGCCGCCAGATCAAAAGCCTCGCCCTCGGCGGTATTGGCCGAGCCCTCTTCTCCAGCGGGTTCAGCTTCAGAATCGGACTCAGCTGAGGGCTCTCTACCAGCTGAGGGCTCTTCATCAGCTGAAGGCTCTCTACCCGCTGAGGGCTCTCTACCCGCTGAGGGCTCTCTACCCGCTGAGGGCTCTCTACCCGCTGAAGGCTCTCTACCCGCTGAAGGCTCTCTACCCGCTGAGGGCTCCTCCAACTGAATATCAGAGGTGTCGATTTCTTCGAGCACAGAGTCCAGGTCCGCATCCGCGTCGTCGGCAAACGGTTGTCCATCCATCAGCAGGCTGACGGTGCCATCAAAAACAGTCAGGCAGGCACCGCACCTGACCTGCCCCTTGGCGATCTGCAACTGATCCTCAGTCACGCGAAAACGCGTGCCACAATTGGGGCATTGCGTGACGAGCGGTTCTAGATCTGCATCCTTCATGTGTGGCTCAGTTTTCGGTGGTTCTAACTCTGGTCGGTTTCAGTCGCGAAAGCGTCCGACCAAGCGCACCCATTCCTCTTCAGTTGTAGCAGGTTCAAACCGTATTGAAGGATACGCAGCGGCGACTTCCTGCCACTGCGACTCCAGAATCCCTGAAAGGACAATTACCCCGCCAGGCTTCAACACACCGGTAAGCTTGTCAGCGAGGGTTTTCAAAGGCTCCGCAAGAATATTAGCAACCACCACATCAAATGTATGCGCAAAGTCAGCTTCCTGCGCCTGCCATGCCTCCAGGCTCAGCCAACTTACCTGCTCTTGGCTCAGGCCGTTCCTGTCTGCGTTGTTATCACTCGCGACAACCGCCTGAGGATCGTAGTCCACACCCAAGGCGATGGCCCCCATCAGTGCGGCGCCGATGGCAAGAATGCCCGACCCACAGCCAAAATCCAGCACCTTCGCATCTTCAACGATATGCTCAGCAAGCCACGCCAGGCAGAGCCTCGTGGTTGGATGAGTACCCGAACCGAATGCCATACCCGGCTGCATTTCCAGGTTGATAAGATCGGGATGGCGACTTTCACCGTCGCCCAGTGGCGGGCGTAAATAGAGGCGGTCAGCAAACACCATTTCTACCGCCGGTATCGAAGCAGACCAATCTTCGTCCCCAACGAAGCTTACCTCCCACCCGGATAGTTTGAGTGCTGAAAGGGTCGCCCTGAGCGGCGCCAGATCAGAGGTCACATCAAACACGGCCCGCACGCGCACAAGTTGCCACAAGGGTACCTCGCCCGGCGCTGGTTCCAGCACAGGTTCGTCTGATTCGCTCAACAAAGTAATCGACAACGCCCCTTCAGCAAAGAGCGCTTCCTCGATCTGTTCGAGATCCCCTGCGCGCTCGCGGGGCAACGCAAGTTCGAGTTGTAACCAGCTCACCCGTTAAATCCGCAGCTCAACTAAGCTGGAAAAGTATGTCCCCAGTGCTGATGGGTTCGCCGTTGGTCGCCGGAATACTCACCACCGTCCCGCCGACCTCAGCGCGGATTTCATGCATCATTTTCATGCTTTCAATAATACAAACCACGTCCCCGGCCTGAATCACCGCCCCCTCTTGCACAAAGGCTTCCGCCTCCGGACTGGGCGCACGGTAAAACGTACCTGCCATCGGCGCACGGATCGAGCTCGTCGATTTACCCTCGCTTGTCTCGGCGGACACGACCGATGTGGGTGCAGCGGAGGTGGGTGCTTCTGCAGGGACGGGGGCTGCGACCGCCGCGGTCCTATTCGCAATCATAGCGATGCGCACAGACTCATCGCCGCTGGTGACCTCCAGTTCCGCTATGCCTGATTCTTCCACCAGTTCGATGAGCTTTTTGACCTTTCTTAAATCCACTATCTTTCCGCCTTCTACCTTACGATGCTGTTTTTGCCAGGGCTGCCTGCAAGGCAAAGTGATATCCCTGTGCGCCGCAGCCACAGATCACACCCACAGCAATGTCGCTTAAATAAGAATGTTGCCTGAACGCTTCGCGTGCGTGCACATTCGACAGGTGGACCTCGATGAAGGGTATTTCAACCCCAAGCAACGCATCTCTGAGTGCGATGCTGGTGTGCGTAAACGCGCCCGGATTGATGATGATGAAGTTGGTGCCATCTGTTTTGGCAGCATGAACGGCATCTATCAATTCGTGCTCAGCGTTCGACTGCACGGCGCTGATCGCCACACCATCGGGGGCTGCGGCTTCAAGCCCGGCCATGATGTCATCCAGCGTATCGGTCCCATAAATCTCAGGTTCACGAGTGCCCAGCAGATTCAGGTTCGGACCGTTCAGGACAAGGATTTTTGCCACGAGCGCGTCTCATTAAGAAGTGAGCGCCCATTGTCTACACATTTATTAGGTTATCAAGGCAAATCTGCCTCGATACACCTATTTTAGCTACATGTTAGCGGCAATATCGCCGAAGTTAGAGGGGCCGACAAGATTCAAGACGATGTCCAGATGGCGCTCCAGGGCCTCAGCGTCAACTTCACCCTGCAACCTAACTTCTTCTAACTCGCGGCCATCTTCGGCCAAAAACACCATCGAGGGCGGTCCGAAGAGTCCATAGTGTTCCATCAACTCGACGTCCACAGGATCGTTGTCCGTCACATCCGCTTTCAGCAGTAAAAACTCGTTCATCCGCGCGGTAATGGCGGGTTGCGGAAAGACATTGCGCTCCATGGCTTTACACGAGATACACCAATCAGCGTAGAGATCCAACAGAACCGGTTTGTTGCTGGCCCTTGCCGCGGCTTGGACATCCGCCAGACTTTTAACCGGCTGCCACTGTATTTTCTGCTGCACGGTTGCAGTCGTTCCTCCGGCTGACCCGGCGAACGCCAGCGGCGCTAACGGCTTTAACGGATCCTGAGCACCCAGACCGGCACCGATCAGGAGCAGAATGCCCCAGACAAAACCTATAGCACCGGTGGCCTTGCCCAGCTGTGCCATACCCTGTCTCGGCGATGAGTCCAGTACGCCCAGGTAAACGCCACAGCCGAGAAGCAATGCTGCCCACAACGCTAGCGTGGCCGCTGGTGGAATCACTCGTTCCAGCAACCAGATCGCTACCCCTAACAACAATACGCCGAACACGGCCTTCACATTGTTCATCCAGGCACCCGCGCGAGGTAACCATTGTCCACCGCTTGCCCCGACGGCCATCAGCGGCACACCCATACCCAGCCCCAGCGCCAGGAGCGCGCTGCCGCCGAGCACCGCATCGTTGGTTGTGGAAATGTAGATCAGTGCGCCAGCCAGAGGTGCTGACACGCACGGCGATACCACCAGACTCGACAACACACCCATCACCAGTACTGACAGATGTTTGCCGCCTTCCTGTTTCTGGCTCATTGAGTTCAGCGCGTTCTGCCAGCTCTGGGGAAGTTGCAGCTCGTAGAAGCCGAACATTGAGAGGGACAACAACACAAACACAATGGAGAAGAAAATCAACACGGGCGCCGATTGCAACGCGGCCTGCAGATTGAGTTCCGCACCGAAGAGTCCCACCAGGGTGCCTACAAACGCGTAGGTGAAGGCCATACCCAGGACGTATGCAAGCGACAAACTGAACGCGCGTTTCTGCGAAATACCCTCGCCTTCGCCGACGATGATGCTGGACAGAATGGGCACCATCGGCAGCACACAGGGTGTAAACGCGAGGCCGATCCCTGCGAGAAAGAAGAGCCCAAGCGCGTAAAAGAGGCTGTCATCGGCCAGAATGCCAGCCAATAATTGTCCTTCACTTTCACCGCCACCAACACTGGGAGCGGCTTGCGCCTGTTCTACCTGAGCGCCCGGCGTTGCATCGGCCGTCACAGCAGCGGAGCCGGTTTCCACAAAACTAGCGGGGATAATCCCACCGTCTTTCAGTACAAACCGCTTCGTCTCAGGCGGATAACACAGGCCCGCGTCCGCACAGCCCTGATATTTGATGCTGACTTGCCCGGTTGTTGTGAGGTTTGCGTCCTGAATCGGCACCCGCGCCTCAGCGTCGTGGTAATAAACTTCTACGTCGCCAAAATATTCATCAAATTTAGCTTTGCCGGGGGGGATTTCAGCTTCGCCCAACACGACATCCTGACTCTCAAAGCCAAACTGATGCCGATAGAGGTAATAGCCATCGGGCATATCCCAACGCGCCACAACACGTCCATCCTCAACCCAGGTGCTCAGGACAAAGGCTTCATCAACTTTAAGAAACTCATCTTCCTGCGGCAGGATGGCGCTGCCGCCGGTGAAATCGAATTCTTCCGCGTGAATGACGGTAGCGGTTAAGAACCACAAAAGAGCGGCGATCAACGCACTCGACCGCTTGACTGACTGTTTGTTCATTTCTGGTCGCTTCCCAACTCGCTCAATTTTAGTCCCGGCATCTTTACCCCAGCATCTTTACGTATGGCGCCCAAGGCTGAATCTGCTCCCGTCAGCCACGGGTCAAACTAGGACGCCGATATTTTACAAAAGTTCGCCAAAAGATCTGCCAACAACACCGCATGCGCTGAACTAATCACTTTACACAGACGGAGTTGGCTCGATTTATATACAATTCCAACCCGCACTTAATAGCACGTACAGGACTGTTTTGATGTGAAGTGGTACAGAAGCCGCCCAAATTCGACAGCTTTTTTGCCTATAACCTCGCCCACCACTGCGATATCAACCATCTGCGTCGCGGTGATGCTGATCCTGTCCGGGTGCCAGGTCCAGCAGCCTGAACCCCCACCGGAGCCACCGGGTAACGTTGTCGAACCGGCGGCCCCCGCTATACCGCCCGCTCAGTTACGCAATTGGCTCGAAGCAGCGGAAACCGCCATTGAACGCGATCACCTGACCTACCCGGAGGAAGGCAGTGCGTTCGCTATTTACCAACAAATCCTCGCCCTTGACCCAGATCAGGAAGATGCCCGGCGCGGGCTGGAGCGCATTGTGGAAGTGTATATTCAGCTCGCCATGCGCGCGCTGGAACGCCGACAATTTGCAACCGCCCGGTCGATGTTGGCGCGGGCGCGCATCATCTTGCCGGATCATCCTTCTATAGAACCATCTGCCGCCCAGATACGACTTATAATGAACGCAGACCGGGTCACGTTGCGGCTGACGTCCTCCGCCGTAAAAGACGCCGAACCGGCTACGCTGGAATCGCTGCAGCAGTTCGCGGCTGTCGCTGACGACCGCTCGTGCCGCTTTACCATTTCGGCCAGGAACGATGCTCAGGGTAGATGGTTGTATCAACAACTGAGCGCCGGTCTGCAGACAAGTCGATTGCGCGCGCAGATTCAGGTGCGCACACCGATTCAAATAGAGCGTCTCTGTTTCCTACCGCAGGACCTCGATACCTAACACCAGGAACTCAATTTTATGCGTTGGAAATTTTGGCAATCACAGGACCCTATCTATATGGACGATGTGTCGACGTCCGACTGGAGTCTCGCTAGACGCATCGCAACCGGGCTGATCGGTGTATACCTTGCTGTCGTTGTGTTCCTGAGTTTCTGGTGGGACAGCGAGCCCGACCAGTTTGCGGTGCGCGAAAACGCCGCGCGTATGGCAGAGCAGAATGCCCAACCGATTGTCACCGGGTACGTGACAACCGCCACCTACATTCAGCTGGGTGAGGTCATGCTGGAGAAACGTGGCGGTTACCTAACCAATGACGTCTTCCCGCCCGGCATCTGGATGGACAATATCCCCGAATGGGAGTTTGGTGTACTGACACTTCTACGCGACACCGCACGCGTGTATCGCAACGATTTCTCACGCTCACAAAGTCAATCCGCGGAAGATCCCGACCTGTCAGAGGCAGAAGGGCCGATGTTTTTTAACAACGCCTCCTGGTGGTTCCCCGCCAGCGAAGATGAGTACCGCAATGGCCTCACACGTTTTGATGCCTATCTGACACGTCTGGCCGACAGCCAACAACCAGACGCCCAATTTTATGCACGCGCTGACAACCTGGTGGAATGGTTAGGCACGGTGGAGAAACGTCTTGGCAGCCAGTCGCAACGATTGTCCGCCAGCGTTGGGAAACGTCAGCTGAATATCGATCTCGCAGGCGATACCGCGGCAAGTCAGGCCACCGATGGTCCCAGCGATCAGGTTGTCAAAACACCCTGGCTGGAAATCGACAACATCTTTTATGAAAGCCGCGGCTACACCTGGGCACTGCTGCAGCTGCTACGCGCCATGGAGCAGGACTTTGGTGACGTGCTGGATAAAAAGAATGCACGGGTCTCACTGCAACAGATCATTCGCGAACTGGAACCCACCCAGGAAACGGTCTGGAGTCCGCTGATCTTGAACGGCGATGGTCTGGGCATGCTGGCGAACCATTCCCTGGTGATGGCTTCCTACATTTCCCGCGCAAATGCCGCGATTATCGACCTGCGTACGCTGCTGACTCAGGGGTAAGTTTATTCTCACCCCGCTCAACACTAGCACGGGCTTAGAGAGGCGACGGATCCAACCACGTTGGATATCGCGTTAAATATCTCGGTAGTGACGCGTCCCCGATTTAGAACGATATCCACCAGAAACAGAAAGACAATTCCTACCCAAGCCAGATAAGCAAAGCCGAGGTAACTGCTATGGATAATTGTCATCAACCAGTTCTGTTCGAAGAGATAACAATACGAACAAACCAACGTGGATACGCTTAACAACAACCCTGGTACATACAAATGCATCATCGCCTGAGGTTTCATGAAGGAGGTGATCAACAGCAGTAGAAAGATTGTTGCCGAACTCAAGCTGAAAATTCTCGCGTCCCGCTTGAGCTCAGTAACCACGTCCATATAGCTGGCATGAATGAGCCGCTGGATCTGCTCATTGGAAGCGGCCAGCTGCACTATCTGGCTTTGCAGCGAACTTTCCAGAAACGCTTCCCACTTCTGTCGGCATTCACAATCCATGTCCCGGACACGCGCAAGCGCGTCCACCCACTGCGTGTGCAGCTTTGTTTCCAGCGCGGTCCTGAGTGTACGAATGCGCTCTTCGTTCTGGGCATGCAGGGCACCCGCGAGCTTACCCAGAACGGAATCTCCTTCGGTAAACGCGGTCGCATTTGCAACCAACAGCTCGGCCCTGGCCTTCGCCTCAGATTCCACATAATCCGCAGCGAACCGCTCCAACCACTGAGGGTCTGCGAAGGTTATGCAAAACAGCGTCAGGTAGAGCACAGCGCCAGCAAGGCCAATGCCGCGTAGGGTCAGCGCACGTCCATTGCCAGAAGGTTGAGATTGAAACTGCTCCATAGTTGCCTCACAACTTGATCCCGCTTCACCTCATCCCGTCTTAAAGAGAGTCGCTTGCAAGGTTGATTTAGTTTTCAGCACTCACATTTTCCCCACAAACTAGCGCACCCAGCGCTTCTTCCGACCAGACCACCTCGCCACCGACCAGCGGTCGGCAGTCTTCCGGCACCTCGACGGTGAACTCAACTCCCTGCGCCAGCGCCAGATCCAGAAATCGGCCAAGATGCTGCATTGCGCCTGTATTCAAGTCGTGCAGCACCACAACCGTATGCGTTTGTTTCTGCATATCGGCGAGGGCTGTTGCCACCCAGCCGTCGACGTTTTCCCAATCACGGGGGACCGAATTCCACAGCAGCACCGAATAATCGCGGCGCTTAAGCTCGCGCAGCGCTGCTGGACTGAATACATGTGATCCCAACAACCCTCCGCGCCCGAACGGACGAAACCACGGCGCACCCCAATCACCCAGACTGTCGTGCAGCAAGGTGTGCATATCTACTATTTCCCTCTGCGCATGCTCCGCCGTCGGGTCCTCACCCAAGGGCACCCGATGGGTGGAAGAGTGGTTCACCAGATTATGTCCACGCGCGAAGGTTTCACGCGCAATATCGCGCTGTTCCTGGCCCGCAGCCAACTGTCTGCCGACGAGGCAAAAGTAGGCTGTCAGAGCGCGTTTTTTGAGCTCATCAAGCACGTATGGAGTGACTTCCGGCGTAGGGCCATTGTCAAAGCTGAGCGTTAGTCTGCTACCAGAATCAAGTTTGCTCATCGGAAGAAGCATCCTGCGTCGCTATCAAGTTCAAATTCGCTCAATTCGGCCCTTCAAATCAAGCTAACTTCTTGCATTTAGAAGACATTTTCGAGTGGCACCAATATGTGACGCTGGTATCATACGCGCCGCCTTAGGGTAGGGGCGTACGAACAACAGAGCACTCTGGTGCGCGTCACTAGCTGGTTGTAACCAGGTAGACCCTTCGCAATATAACCAAGATGAATAAACTCGTTGGGGATCACTATGACCGATCTTTCCATTATTCCGCCGATATTGGGTGTTGTTGGGCTGGTTGCAGCCTTCGTCATCTACTTCATCGTCAAAAGCTACGATGAAGGAGAAGACAACCTCAAGCGTATCGCGGATCAGATCCACATTGGCGCCATGGTCTTCATGCGTCGCGAATACAGCATGTTGGCAATTTTCGCCCTCATTCTGCTGGTGCTGATTTACTTCAGCCCGCTCGGCATTATGACGGCCGGCGCCTTCCTCGCCGGTGCTTTGTCATCCGCCGGTGCCGGTTGGATCGGCATGTACACCGCGACCAAGGCAAACGTCAGAACGACAAACGCTGCCCATACCCAGGGTCAGTCTGCCGCTCTTTCTGTTGCCTTTTTCGGTGGCTCCATCATGGGGCTTGCAGTTGCCTCCTTGGGTCTTCTCGGTCTCGGTCTGGTCTACTACTTCTTCGGCGGTGACCCACATGCAGCTCACCACATCCACGGCTTCGGCATGGGCGCATCGGTTGTTGCACTCTTTTCCCGTGTTGGCGGTGGTATCTACACCAAAAGCGCGGACGTTGGCGCTGACCTCGTCGGTAAGCTCGAGCAGGGCATTCCCGAAGACGATCCCCGCAACCCTGGCGTAATCGCCGACAACGTCGGTGACAACGTCGGCGACGTTGCCGGTATGGGCTCTGACATCTTCGAATCCTATTGCGGCTCTATGATCGCAACTATCGCGATCGCCTCTACCCTCGCAGCCTTGAGCGTAGGTCAGCTGGCACCCGGCATGAGCGAAGGCGACGGTCGCGCAGCCCTGATGTTTGTACCTCTAGCGTTGGCCTCCACTGGCCTTATCGCCTCGATCATCGGGATTGCGGTCGTACGCGCTTTCTCAAATGCCAACCCAGCCGTCGCCTTGCGCATCGGCATGATAGGCACGCCGATACTCTTTATCGCAGCCGGTTACTTCATCGTCACAGGCCTCGGCATATCTTCAAACATCTGGTGGTCGGTACTCTTCGGTGCTGCCGGTGGTGTGGTTATCGGACTCATCACCGAGTACTACACATCATCCACACCGGTGGTAAAGATCGCCGAATCTGGCGAAACCGGACCAGCCACAGTGATGATCACCGGTTTGGCAGTGGGCATGCAGTCGGTTGTTATTCCATTGCTGACCATTTGCGCCATCATCTACGTATCAACCAGCCTTGCGGGTCTTTACGGTGTGGGTGTTGCGGCGGTTGGCCTGCTGGCTACCGTTGGCATGACCATGGCGGTCGACGCCTACGGCCCGGTAGCGGACAATGCTGGTGGTATCGCAGAGATGGGTGGCCTGGGTGAAGACACCCGTGCCATCACCGATTCGCTGGACGAACTCGGCAACACCACTGCAGCCATGGGTAAGGGCTTTGCTATCGGGGCTGCAGCGCTTGCAGCTCTGGCCATCATCGCAGCGTTTGTTGAAACCATCACCAACTCGCGCGGGGGTGACTTTATCCTCCATATCGGTGATCCGAACGTGTTGATCGGTCTCTTCATCGGCGGCCTGGTGCCATTCCTGATTGCCAGCATCACCATGACTTCGGTAGGTGAAGCGGCAATGGACATGATCCAGGAGATCCGTCGTCAGTTCCGTGAGATTCCAGGATTGATGGAAGGTACTGCGGAGCCCGACAACGCCAAGTGCGTCGATATCGCAACCACTGCAGCATTGCGCAAGATGCTTCTGCCTGGTGTGATCGCGGTCGCCGTGCCGCCTGCAGTTGGTTTCGCGCTTGGCGCAGAAGCACTCGGCGGCATGCTGGGTGGCGCGCTGCTCGGTTGTGTACTGCTGGCCCTCACCATGGCAAACGCCGGTGGTGCATGGGACAACGCTAAAAAATATGTCGAGAAAGGCAACCTCGGCGGCAAAGGCTCAGAAGTGCATGCTGCAGCTGTAGTTGGCGACACCGTAGGCGACCCCTTCAAGGATACCTCCGGTCCCAGCATGAACATCCTCATCAACGTGATGGCAATCGTCAGTCTGGTGATTGCTCCGCTGCTTGTCTAAGCGCATCCGTTGAAGGAAAGAAAAAGCGCGGTCTAGACCGCGCTTTTTTTTGCTCAAATATTTTTGCGCACTACCACTTTGTAGACAGTTTCTTTTTAACGACTTCGTTTTTCAGCCGCACGTACTGAGGAATGCCGTTCTTATACGTCGGGTAATCTTCCCCGGCGATCAAGGGTGCAAGATAGCGCCGCGCCGCCGCGGTGATGCCAAAGCCATCAGCACTGATGAAGTTTTTCGGCATCTTGCGCTCCACATTGGCTACGCGAGACAGCTTGGCTTCACCAATTTTCCATCGATATGGCTTGTCATTTGTGCGCACGATCGTCGGCATCACTGCGTTCTTACCGGCCACCGCAAATTCAACAGCGGCTTGGCCCAGCGCATATGCCTGCTCGACATCTGTGCCTGAAGCAATGTGGCGCGCCGCGCGCTGCAGGTAATCAGCAACCGCCCAATGATATTTATAGCCAAGCTTATCCTTGATCATGTTCGCGACCATGGGGGCAACACCTCCCAATTGCGTGTGCCCGAAAGCATCCTTACCACCGGTGTCGGCGAGGAACGTGCCGTTTTTGTACTGGGCGCCTTCGGAAACCACGATTACACAATAACCCTGCTTTTTAACGGTTTCTTTAACACGTGCCAGGAATTTACCTTTCTGAAAGGGTACTTCGGGCAACAGGATAATGTGGGGTGCATCGCCAGGTTGCTCTTGCGCAAGCGCACCCGCCGCTGCGATCCAACCAGCGTGCCTGCCCATCACCTCAAGGACAAATACCTTGGTTGAGGTTTCGCACATAGAGGCAACATCCAATGCCGCTTCGCGTGTGGATATGGCAACGTACTTCGCCACGGAGCCAAACCCCGGGCAGCAATCCGTAAAGGGCAAGTCGTTATCAACCGTTTTCGGCACGCCGATGCAGGTCATGTCGTACCCCATGGCTTTGCCGAGTTGCGATACCTTGTTAGCGGTGTCTTGGGAGTCGCCACCGCCGTTGTAGAAGAAATAGCGGATGTTGTGCGCTCTAAACACATCTAGCAGACGCTGATATTCCCGCGCGTTCTCCTCCAGCGATTTTAACTTGTAGCGGCAGGACCCGAACGCCCCGCTAGGTGTTTGACGCAAGCCCGCAATCGCCTTTGCTGACTCTTTGCTGGTATCGATCAATTCTTCGTCGAGCGCACCAAGAATGCCATTACGACCCGCATAGACTTTGCCGATGGTGTCCTTGTGTTTACGCGCGGTTTCTATCACCCCACACGCTGTTGCGTTGATGACAGCGGTCACCCCTCCTGATTGGGCGTAGAACGCATTCGCTTTCTGTGGCTTGCTGTTTGCTCTCTGTGCAAGTCTTTTTGAAGAGGCGGGCATGAACACTCCTTTTTTTAGATGTGCACGCTTAGACGTGCGCTTATTTTGGTGCCACTATTGTCCGTGAAGCGCCGCATTTGTGCGACAATTTCCCCGTTCAGACATTAAGTTTTTCATGATAGCCATCGTTCAAGCATTCTGGCGCATCTGTCTTTTCAAAGGCGGGCCGGAGTCCATTCCAGCTTCTAACTTCCTGCTCTCCCTGGTCATACTCCTGAACGCCCTGATCACTTTTTTTGCGGGTTGGATTTTGCAGGAGGCACTCCCAACGCCCGAAAGCGCACAGCTGACACCTGAAGAGATCGCTACTCTGCAGAGCCCTCTGGCAACACTCACTCGAGCGGTGACCGGCCTGGTATCAACCGCCGTACTTGTCTGGGGGATGCTCAACCTCATGGGTCACGCCGAACGCGTGCCCCGCACCCTGTCCGCGTTTTTTGGTACAGACGCAATTCTGAAGATGCTCACGCTGCTGGCGGTTCTGGTGACATTGAACACAAGCTCCATGCTCGCTGAGATAAGCATCGTTGCGCTCTTCTTCTGGAAGGTGGCTACCTTCGGTTTCATCCTGCACCGAGCAATGACTATCGGGGTGGGTCTGGGGGTTGTGGCAGGGCTTTTCATTTTGATCTTCACATTTGCAGTCAGTCAGGTGGCAATCGGTTTATGAGCAAACCCGAACACATTTACTTCCTGGGTATTGGTGGCACCCTGATGGGCAGCCTGGCGCAACTGGCACAGCAAATGGGTTATCGCGTCAGCGGTTCGGATGCCAAACTTTATCCGCCGATGAGCGATCTTCTCGCTGCCGCTGATATCGAAGTTCATGAGGGCTTCGACGCAGCGCAGCTGGACCCGGCACCGGACCTGGTTGTGGTAGGTAACGCGGGGTTACCCCGCGGTCATGAAGCTGTCGAATATGTCCTTGAATCGGGCTTACCGTACACATCGGGCGCACAGTGGCTGGGTGATGTTGTGCTGCGAAACCGGTGGGTCATCGCTGTCGCTGGCACCCACGGTAAAACCACCACCGCCAGCATGGTGACCTGGATTCTCAAAGAGGCCGGACTTGAACCCGGCTATCTCATCGGCGGCGCGCCTTTAAACCTGGATCAATCCGCCAATCTGGGTACGTCCCCATTTTTTGTTGTCGAAGCAGACGAGTACGACACCAGCTACTTCGATCGGCGTTCAAAGTTTGTGCATTACCGCCCGCGAACACTGATTCTGAACAATCTTGAATTCGACCACGCAGATATCTTCCCGGATATCGAAGCAATTCAACTGCAGTTCCATCACCTGCTGCGAACGGTCCCTCAGGGCGGTCTCATCATCGCACCCGCGCAGGATGACAATATCGACGAGGTGCTGACCATGGGCTGCTGGTCAGAGCTCGCCCGCATCGGGGATCAGTTGGTTAAAAGGCCTCTGGATAGAGATACGGGGGGGCGCTGGCATGTGCAGTCACCCAGCACCGACGGCCGTCAATTCGAGGTGGTGCTGGATGGGGAAGTCCAGGGAAAGGTCGATTGGAAACTCCTGGGCAAACACAACCAGAGCAATGGGCTGGCAGCTATTGCCGCGGCGCGGCACGTCGGCGTACCCGTGGAGACCAGCGTCGCGGCGCTGAACCAATTCAGCGGTGTGAAACGTCGTTTGGAGATTTTGCACGAGGACGAACAGTTCGTCTTTTATGACGACTTTGCCCACCACCCCACCGCGATACGCACCACCCTGGAAGGCTTGCGCAAAGCCGTGGGCAGCGACGAAATTCTCGCTGTGATTGAACCGCGCACCCACACCATGTCTTTAGGTACTCTACGCACGGAGCTGGCAACCTGCTGCGCAGCCGCAGACCGCGTCATCTGGTTCCGCGGGGAAAACATCAAATGGGATCTGACCGAGGTACAGCAGAAATGTGTGGTGCCAGCCACCATATTTGACAAACACGACGCGCTGACCGAGGCGCTGATCACCGACGCGAAGAGCGAACGCAACAAAAAGCTCCACGTGGTGATCATGAGCAACGGTGCGTTCGGCGGCATCTTCGAAGAGTTGCGAGAAAAACTGAAATCGTAAGACGGTACAAACCGAGGGGAGAAAATATGACCAAGACACAATTTAAGGGCGCGGCTGCGATCATGCTCGCCTGTGCAATTGCAGTATCAAGCGGCGCAGAAGACTGGTATCCGTCCAAATACGGCGCTGACGACACGCTGGGCGCAATCAACACATTGACGCCTGAAAAAGTCATTCAGGCGGCACGGCTTGTCACGGAAGGCAAAACCTATCGACTGGGTGTGGAAACAGGACCCACGTCGCCCGCTTATCCACCGCGTTCTTACTCGATGACGATTCTGCAGTTGGACGATGGTACCGGCACCCCGCTCGGCATCAACAAAGCCACCGGCAATGACGACCTCATGAATTTGTGGATGGGTATCGGCAGCCAGATTGATGGGCTTGGGCATATGGGCATCAATCACACATACTACAACGGCAATCATGCCAGCGACTTTGTCACTCCCAAGGGACTGACCAAGCTCTCAATCGACAAGCTGCCGCCCATTGTCTCCAGAGGCATCCTGCTGGATATGACAAAAATAGTCGGCAAAGATCCGGTACCCGCTGGTACCCCTTTCAACCAGGCTGAAATCGACAAGGCGGCGGCCGCTGCCGGGTTAGAAATCGAATCAGGTGACGTTGTCCTATTTCATACCGGGTGGCTGAACGTAATGGATACGGATCCGGTGCGTTTCATGACCAGTCAACCGGGTTTGGGGTTAGGCGGTGCAAAATACCTCGCCGCCAAAGGGGTGGTTGCCGTGGGGGCTGACAATTGGGCATTGGAGGTTATCCCGGCCGAGGACCCGAACGAAGCCTTCCCCGTTCATCCTGAACTGCTGGCCAAAAACGGAGTCTATATTCTGGAAAACATGGACACCCGCGAATTGGCAGCCGATGGTGTCGCCGAATTTCTGTTTGTCCTCGGGCAACCCAGATTTGTCGGCGCGGTGCAGGCCGTGATAAACCCTGTCGCCATCAGGTGAGGATCGCAAACAACTAGATGAATCTAAGCAGTACCAACCCAGCTGAATTGACCGAACTTGCGCGAGCGCAGGGATGGATCGCCCCGGACGTCACCATCACCGAGCTGACAAAACCCGGCGAGGGCAATATGAATTTTGTCCTGCGCGGCAGACAGAGCGACGGGGGCAGTCTGATCTACAAGCAGGCCCCACCCTATGTCGCCAAGTTTCCGGACATCCCCGCACCTTTGTCGCGTGCTGCCCTGGAGCTGGAGTTCTACGAGGCTGTGACCGGCACACCCGCAGGGGGCGGCATGCCCACTTTGGTGGGTGCCCAGGCTGAAACCCAGATGCTGGTTGTGGAAGATCTCGGCGAAGCCCGCGACTTTTCGTTTCTTTACGAACAGGCACACGCTGATGATGCGGCTACCCATGAGGTCATTCAAAGTTTGCTGCACTGGCTGAGCGACCTCCACGAGATTGTGGTAGACACCCCCGCGGTTTTTGCCAATCAAGAGATGCGCACGCTGAATCACACGCATGTATTCGACCTGCCGTTCCAGGCTGAACCCGTGGTGGAACTCACAGGCGAACTCAGCAGGTTGAAGTCAGAACGCTTCACTGCAACTGTCATCGCGCAAGCGCATGAACTGGGTGAACGTTACCTGGGCACCGCTAACGACCCTGTTCTGCTGCATGGCGATTTTTATCCCGGCAGCTGGTTGACCGATAGTTCCCGCTGGGCAGTTATAGATCCAGAGTTTGCATTTGTCGGGCCCCGTGAATTCGATCTTGGGGTGTGCCAGGCTCACCTCAGGTTCGCGGGCTTTACCGAAGAGGTGATCCAGAGTTTATTCAGAGCCTACAGACACCCATACGACGCCGACCTCGCTCAGCGTTTTGCGGCAGTGGAAGTTCTGCGAAGAATCTTTGGCGTAGCGCAATTACCCTTAACCGCGGGCGATGAACAGCTCGGTTGCTGGATAACCGGTGCATGCACAGCGCTGGATAGCTGAATCCAAACCCCAGGAACAAACGAATAAATATGACTCGACTCATCATTGATACCGACGTCGCCCTTGGCGTCTGGCACGACGGCAGACCCCGCGACATCGATGACGGCTTTGCGATCGTAGAAGCAATAAACGCAACGGGCATTGATCTGGTTGGCATCACCTGCGTGTACGGCAACGGTCCTATCGATGAGGTTTATCGCGTTGCACAGGAAATTGTCAGCTTGAAGGCAAGTGACGTGCCGGTCGTACGCGGTGCTGCAGAAAAGATGTCGAAAACTCCGGACACAAACCCTGCCGTTGAGTTTCTGGCAGCAGCACTCGAGGAAGCACCCGCCACCATCGCCGCGATCGGACCCCTTACCAACATTGCTATTCTGCTGCGCGACCACCCTCACCTGGCGCCGAAGATTCAAGAAGTGATCATCGTGGCAGGACGCACACCAGGTAACGACTTTTTTATTGGCGACGCGGGACCGGTCGCCGACTTTAACTTTGAAAACGACACCCACGCCGCTGAGATTCTGATGCAATCCGGCGTGCCGGTAGTGTGCATGGGATTCGAGCTAACCTCACAAGTCTGTGTAACCGCACAGGATCTGGAGACTATCCGCAATCACCCGGGAGATACGGCTAACTACTTTTACGAGAACTCGCTCGCGTGGTGCACGTATTGGACAGATACTTTTCCCAACGATGCCGGTTTTCACCCATGGGATTCTGCCGCCATCGCCTGGCTTCTAAACAAGAACTGGTTCCAGTTTGAAGCGCGTGGATGTGAGATTGTCCACGATCCAAAACGCTTCAACTGTGGAGTAGATATTTCAGGCCCACAGCATACATACGTAAACGGCTTCAGCGCTGGTGGTGATCAAGCTTTCGTCGAGGGTGTTATCCGTGAAGTTTACTAAGCAGGTTTCTATCGGTTTGGTATGGGTTCTCTCCGCCTGCGCGGGGGACACCAACGTAATTGCGGCCGCCGCAGATGTAGAGTCCACATCAGATACCACGGCAGTTCAAGAAAAGAAGCCGGAGCTCATTGGCGAGCAGCTCAATACACACATACCCGAAGGCTGGGTTCTCGCCACGAGCTCCAAAACTGATCGGCTGCATATCGCGGAGTATGTACCAGGGGATACGACCACCGAGTGGCGACAAAAACTCTCCGTAGAGGCGATGGAAGGTGACTACCTGCCGGATCCGCTGGAATTTGTCAGTGGATGGGCAAACGATCAGGCCGAGGTCTGCGATCATTTCCGGGACAACCCCATTTTTGCCGGGTTTGAAAATGGCTACGCCACGGTGGTACGACTGCTGGAATGCGGTCAGAACAAACGGACCCGAAAGCCGCTTGTGACCATGATCAAGGTTATTCGTGGCGAGGAAACGTTGTACACCATCACCCGTATCTGGCGGCTAGAGACCTTCGATGAGGAAAGCAAACAGATTGTGATGGACACGCAAGCGCTTGCCGCTTGGTCCAACCACCTCAAAACAACCGTCGTGTGCGAACCTGACAACCCGGAGCACCCCTGCCCGGTCGTTGCCAAGCAGTCTGACTAGAACGCTTCGTCTTCGAAATTCATCACCGGATCGGCGCTGGCTTCAATGCTGGCTTCAAGGCCGAGGGTCTTCGGTAACAATCTAGCGTAGAAGAATCTGGCCGTCGCAAGTTTGGCTTCGCCAAACGAGTCGGCCGGTGCAGCGTGCGCCATGCGTGCCCACAACCACGCGTAACTGGTCAATCCGATCAGTTCCAGATAGTCGGTGGAAACAGCACCTGCCAGAGCAGGATCTTCCTGGCTCCGGTTAACAATGGAGCCTGTAACGCGCACAAGTCGGTCCAGCGCTTCCTGAAGATCTGCGCGAAACTCATCTCCGATGTCACTTGCAGCCATGTGATCAACAAACTCACGCACGGTAGCGCCGCCATCTCTCAACACCTTACGACCAACAAGATCAAATGCCTGGACCCCGTTTGTGCCTTCGTAAATTTGCGCAATACGGGCATCCCGGACGATCTGTTCGACACCCCATTCCTGGATGTACCCGTGACCGCCAAAAACCTGCTGAGCCAAAACAGACCCATCAAAGCCTTTGTCGCTGAGGTACGCCTTGGCTATGGGCGTCAGAAGTTCTCCTAACCGCTCTGCGTCTGGGTCACCCGCATACTTCGCCAGGTCAAGCTGCATGCCAACAAACAGTCCGAAAGCACGGCCCGCTTCATTGTAAGCACGCTGGGTCAAGAGCATGCGGCGGACATCCGGGTGAACGAGCAAGGAGTCCGCCGCCTGATCCGGTGATTTTGCGCCCGTCGGGGATCGACCCTGAATACGGTCCTTCGCGTACCGCGCAGCCTGCTGGTAGGCAATCTCGCCCGCACCCAGGCCCTGCAAACCGACAGAAAGACGCTCGTAATTCATCATGGTGAACATCGCAGCAAGGCCTCGGTTCTCTTCCCCGAGCAAAAATCCTTTCGCACCATCATAGTTGATGACGCTGGTAGCACTGCCGCGAATGCCCATCTTGTGCTCGATGGACCCACTGGCCCAGCCGTTGCGCTCGCCTAGAGAACCGTCTTCGTTAACGAGAAACTTCGGCACGATAAACAGTGAGATGCCTTTCGTACCTGACGGCGCATCCGGTAGCTTGGCAAGGACCAGATGAACAATGTTATCCACCAGATCATGTTCGCCACCTGTGATGAAAATTTTGGTGCCTGTGATGCTGTACGAACCATCGGCCTGAGGTTCGGCTTTGCTGCGCATGATGCCAAGGTCTGTGCCTGCATGTGCTTCGGTCAAAGCCATGGCACCTGTCCATTCGCCGGAGTACATCTTCGGGAGGTATGTTTCTTTCTGCTCGCGCGTGCCGTGAGTATCAATGCAAAGGGCAGCGCCTACTGTCAGCGTGCCATAAAGATAGAGGCTGGTATTACTCGCCCACAGCATTTCTTCCAGAAGACACGCGATCATCTTGGGCATACCCTGGCCACCAAACTCAGGGTTGCCAGCCAGCCCTAACCAACCACCGGCGGTCAGCTCGTTAAAGGGCGACTTAAACGCCTCAGGCGTTGTGACGTTACCGTCTTCCCAGACACAGCCTTCCTGATCGCCAATCTCGTTGCTTGGTGCAATCACTTCAGCGCTCAGACGCGCTCCTTCAGCAACGACGGCATTGATCAGTTCCTCTGACAGCTCCGCAAAGTCGGGGATGTCTTTCCAGACTTCTTCAACTTTAAAGAGGTCAAACAGCAGAAACTGGGCATCTCTTTCGGGTGCTTGGTATTCCAACGTTCCAGGTATCCTAAATCTAACCGCGCTATTTTACTCAAAGTGGACTGGCGGGTCTTTAGCGCATGTGTAAGCCGAACGAATTTTTGGCATCGGGTTACCACCCCACCCTCGCCCTATCCACAAGTGGGAGGTGTGCTAAGTTAGTGGGATGGAAGTCAGAATCCACACCCTCCAGACCGTGAACGACCTCCCTTTCGGTGCCAGCGTTGAAGACGGCGAAGCCTGCCTTGGACCCGCAGACCAGCGCATGTTTAACTACACCGGCGAGCTGGAAGTTCGCCACGGTGAGACCATCTACCGTTTCGAAGAAGATCGTTTTGTCGAAGCGACCTTTCCAGCGCAGGGACCGTTCGCCTGCCAGTTTGTGATCGATGGCGTTCATGTGCTCGACGTGTATCGGTGGCTTGGTAGCTTCAACCACGTCGATGCGGCCAAATTCCGTATCTCGTTAGCACACGGCCTTGCTTACGATCACCGATTTGCGGAACGCGGCTCAGTCACAATCTTCGAAGCCGGCCGCTGGGACGCTCTTATCAATGGCTGACACACGCTAAAACATGCAGGCCTACTACCGAACCCGCGCGCCTGTGTACGACCGTGTCCATACGTACCCCGAACGTCAGGCAGACTTGCGCAAGTTAAAACAACGCCTACCAGAACTCCTCAGAGGTACGGACGTTCTCGAGGTGGCAGCAGGCACAGGCTTCTGGACGGAAGTCATCAGCCAGGCCGCAGCCAGCATTTTGGCTACCGATGGTGCACACGAAACGCTGGCCTTTGTTCCACACCGTACACTTGGTTGCTCGGTGAAGACTCAAGAGATAGACGCATACGCCCTGCGTGATGTTCAGGCAAACGCTTGCACAATGATCAGGCGGTCACGTCGATATTTGCCCCCGACGTTGAACCCACAATAATGCGGGCCCCTTTCCCGGTTTGCCGGGCGTCACCCTTTTCCTGGGCGAGTTCGGCCCTCGCTCGTGCCGCCTCCTGATTGGCCTTCGCTGCAACCGCACGGTCCTGCGGCGATGGTTGTGCTGGGGCAAGGGCTGCACGGGCCACGGTCTGCATTTTCTTTAACGTCGCGGCCGCATCCCCCGCGACCGGGCTGACATCAATTTTTACCTGACCGGAGTGTGCGTACTGGACCCCATTGGGTCCCTTAGTAAATTGGTATTGTGGATGACCTGCATAGGCTCCACCGACAGCCGCATGGGCTTGTTCATGTGCGCGCACTTCACGATCACGTTTTGCCAGGGCACGAATCTGCCGCTGCTCTACGAGCAGCTTGTCCATATTGGCGTCCATGGCTTGAACGTTGTTTATCTGAAGCACGTTCTTCCTTGAAGAGCTCTTTCATAGAACACATGATCGTGCTCTATCTTCATTAGTTCAGGCTGCGAGGGCTCCTATGAAGCGCTGAGGGCTCTCAACCTTACGCGCTGTGCGTATCCAGCAAAAAGCCGAGAACCTCATCGGCGGTTTGCACCACCTTGGCGGAGGCTTGAACCTGACGCTGGTAGACTTTGAGATCTACCATGGCTTCCGCCACATCGGCATGCTCCGCCAGTTTGGTTGCGCCACCATTGGATGCCTCACCGTCACCTGCTTCTACATTTAACTCGGCTATCTGCTGGGCTGTTTCTTCCAGACCACGCATGCCGCTTTTAATGCCGTTGACGCCTGAGGAAAGCATCGGATTTACTGCCATATCACCGAACCTTCAGATGCTGACTCGTCTTAAACGTTAGACGATTCCAGCCCACGCTGCTCGAAAGATGGCGAAACTTCCGTCACAAATGTGATCCAGTGCTCATATTCGCCGCGCTCGCACTCGCGTAGCTTGGGGAAATGCCTGGTCTTCTCGATTTATTTCTGCCGGATCGTTGCGTACTTTGCCGCATGATCGTCGTCGAGCCTGCGCAACACCGGTGTTGTTCTCGCTGCTGGGGTGCTCTGCCGCGTCTGGCAAATGCGTGTCGTCACTGCGCACTGCCCCTGCGCTCACCTGGGGTTTGCGCCGGTTGTGTCCAGCACCCTCTCATCCGCGGAATTGCCGTCGTGCCCCTCACCCACACGAAAGAGGCCCGCTACCTGCTGGGCCGATTTAAATTTCATCGGGGCTTTCGTGAAGGTCAAGCGCTCACACACGCGCTTTACGAAGAGGTCATCAACACCTATCTGAATCAGCCCCTGCCTGCGGCGCTCATCGGCGTGCCCACATCTTTCCGCAATGTGGTCAGGCGTCAGCATGACCAGGGCCAGACGCTGGCAGATCAATTATCTGCACGGCTGGGAATTCCGGCGCTGCGGCCACTTCGACGCCGACACGGACAAGCACAAAAACACAAAACGCGCGCGGAAAGGCTGAAGCTGAGTGTTTCTACCTTCCGCGTGACTAGAGACATCCCCTTTACGCATGTCGCTGTTGTGGATGACGTTCTCACCACCGGGAGTACCGTGCGTGCTGTTGCCCTCACCTTACACAACGTCGGTGTCCATCGTGTGGATCTCTGGTGTGCAACCCGCTCCGCGTAGCAATTTTCGTTTTCTTCCCTGCACACAGGTCCCCATCGCGCGTAAAATGGCGCGTAAAGTATGCCCATGCCGAAAGACACCGCAGCACAGGAACTGCCGTTCACAAGCCTCACCCCAGAACTGATTCTGGACGCCGTGGAATCCATCAACCTCGCACCAACAGGTGGCCTGCTCGCGCTCAACAGCTATGAGAACCGGGTCTACCAGATAGAGATGGAGGATGGTTCGTTTTTAGTCGCCAAATTCTACCGACCGGCACGTTGGACCGATGAGGCAATTTTGGAAGAGCACGCGTTCAGCTACGAGCTCGTAGAAGAAGAAATATCTGTCGTCCCGCCTTTGCGCATCGACGGCAACACCCTGCATCGGTACCAGGATCATCGCTTTGCGCTTTTCCGGCGGCAGGGGGGACACCCACCCAATCTTGAAAACGAAGACGATCTGGAAGTCCTGGCGCGCACGATTGCAAGACTGCACGTTGTCGGCAAACGCACGCCTTTCCTGGCCAGACCGGAGATGACCATCACCCGGCTGGGCACGGAATCCAGAGACTATCTGCTTTCCAGCGAGTTCATACCGAGTGACCTGTTTGATGCGTACGCCACAACCACCGAACATCTCCTGGAACGTATCCACGGTCTTTTTGACGGCGTGCAAACCCAGCGAATTCATGGTGATTGTCACATGGGCAACGTGTTGTGGCGAGACGATACGCCGCACTTTGTCGATTTCGATGACTGTATCACCGGTCCACCGATACAGGACCTCTGGATGCTTCTGTCAGGTGAGCGACAGGAACAAACGTTACAGCTGGCGACCATCCTTGATGCGTACCAGGAGTTCTACGATTTCGATGTGTCCAGTCTGAACTTGATAGAACCACTGAGGTGCCTGCGGATCATGCACCACGCTGCATGGATCGCCCGTCGTTGGACCGATCCTGCGTTCCCGCTCGCCTTCCCCACTTTTGATTCTGCTCGGTACTGGTCTGATCATCTTCTGGCCCTCCGCGAACAGCTTGCGCTGTTGGATGAGCCCCCTCTGACATATCTTTAGAGTCGCTGCTGAACGCCACCCACCCGAACGTAGCATCGCCCGGGTAAGTCCAGTAAGCTCCGGGGCGAGAGAATAAAAGTGCACCTTTCTACCCCCCCGAGTTTTCGGTAACGAATTTTTGGGGGAACGCTGGAGGAAATGCTCTAGGGAAAACTTTGGCAAGTCGTTGGAACAGTAGTAAGAGTAGTAGTAATAGCGGCCACTACATTCACCCAAGAACCAGCTTGGTTTTTGTTTTTCGATTGGTCGGTTTTGTGCTGATCGCCGTCACGGCGCTACTGCTGCCTCAAGTGGGTGAACATCGCCACCTCCTGGCGGGTCTTCTGTGTGTTCTGGTTGTCCCCGCCGCCTTAGTGATCACATTTACGGTAGACACCAATGAGCACAGCTGGGTCGATCCGCTGTTCGACCTTATCGTCACCGTCTCTCTCGTCCATCTGGTTCCGGCAGTGTGGGTTCCGGCCCTTTGCATCGGGCTCTTGGTCGCACTGGCACCCAGTATCAGTCTGCACCCGCGCAGCTACCTCTTCTATGCCCTGAACGCGGTCATCCTGCTGCTGGGCATGGGCTACGCCGGATGGCATCACCAAGTGCAGGACTGGTGGATTCCGCTTCTCGCCATCGGCGTTGTGTATCCATCGGTCATCTACTACGCACACTGGCAGGTCAGGCGGGCTGACCTGATGCGAGAGCGCGCAGCTTTAATGCAGAACGTTCACAACCTCGCCGGTGGCCTGGCCCACGACTTTAACAACGTATTGACGAGCGTCTCCGGTCACGTGGAACTGGCGAAAGCCGAAGCCGAGCATTTGCCCGTTGCTCAAACCGACCTTGACGAAGCCATCGCGAGCATCGGGCGCGCAACCCTGTTGTGTCAGCAACTGGAGTCCTTTGCCCTGCAACAGGATTCTCGAACAGTGTTGATCAACCTTGAACTTGAGGTTCAGTCCATTGCCAACCTGCTGTCGAGCGTTGTACCCAGTGGTATAGATATCAGATTCCACTGTACCTACCCTGGCGTGTCGGTGCTCGGTGGTCGGGCCGAACTACAGCAGGTACTCACCAATCTGATTCTCAACGTGGCGCAAAAAACATCGCACGACGATTCACCGTGTGTGTATGTCACGGTTGCGCGAACGGAAGAAGCACAGCGTTTCTGGGCGGTAACCTATATTTCGGATAGACCCATCGATTTAACCACCGAAGGTCGCTTCGCAACGGAGATGCCCTGGTTCTCAAACGCGCGCAGCCAGTACCTTCTGGGATTTTCCACCGCCGTGCGTGCCATGCGGCGACACGAAGGTGTGGTGGAGATGATCGATCTTCTGGATTCGTCCTCGGCGGTGCGGGTCAAGCTGCCGTTGGCACCCACACGGTCTTCGACACCAACACCGACCAGCAAGATCCGCGGTTCCGGTCTTGTCCTTGTCGTGGACGATGAGCCTCAGGTCAGGGCTGTTATCTCACGCATGCTCAAGCGGCTCGGATTTACCACGCTGATGGCTTCGAATGCGGACGAAGGCGTCTCACTGCTAGGCCGAGAACTTCCGCGTGTGGCTCTGGTCGTGTTAGATCTGAAAATGCCGGGCAAAGACGGCTGGACCTGCCTGCAGACCATGCGGGAACTCAAAGCGGAGCTCCCCGTGATTATCTGTAGTGGCTACGATCCGGATGAACGTAGACGACACGAATTTGGTGGAAACCTTGTGTTCTTACCGAAACCGTTTTTAGCCAGCGATCTGGATAAAGCACTCACTGACGCTGTCCCGGCAAATGTAGAACGCCTAGGTGAGCATCGGGGCGAGCTTCTCTCTTAACTGATCTAACCTGTAGGGTTTTTGCAGGAACTCGACTGTTTCGGAAAGTTTGTCGGGCACGGTAACCGTCGAGTAGCCGCTGCACATCAGAATTCTGGTTTCGGGTTGCGATTCCAATATTCTGTTCGCCGTTTCAACCCCATCCAAGCCGGGCATGGAAACGTCCAGTAGCACCGCATCAAAGCGCTCTGGTTCTGTTGCTATCAGGTCGATCGCGCCCTGACCCGAATCGACCGAAACTGATTCCAGTCCAATCGTTTGCAACAGACGCACGGCGATATCACGTACCGTCTGCTCATCGTCAACCACGAGCACACAACCGGTCAGGTTGACCGGCTGCTCTGTGGATTCAACAACGGCAATTTCTGTTTCGGAAGCCTGCGGCATCAGTACTCTGATCGACGTCCCTTGTCCTGACACCGATTCGACCCCGATAGAACCACCATGGCCGCGAACCGCACCCATGACAACCGCCAACCCCAAACCCCGCCCGGTAAATTTGGTGGTATAAAACGGGTCAAACAACCGCTCCGCTTCACCCTGGACAATGCCTTTGCCGGTATCGCTGACCTGCAAGAGGACGTGGGGTTGCTCGCGTATCTCTGCGCCATAAGGAAATGCCTGTCGCCAATCTGGATCAAACGGCAGAACTTCAGAACTGACGGTGATGGTACCGCGCTCGCCTTCCAGCGCATCCGAGGCGTTCTTAACCAGATTCATCAACACTTGCGTGAGCTGTGACTTATCCCCTCTGACCCAGCATTCGGGCGCCAGATTAAACACGAGGTCCACATTGGCATGGACGTTCAAGCCCAGGAGCTCCGTGGCATCCTTGATGATGCTCGAAATATCTATGTTACGCAGTTCAGCTGAACCTCTGCCCGCATAGGTCAGCAGCTGTTCACACAGCTGCGAAGCCTGGCGCGCCGCGTCGTCTACCGCGCGCAGCTCTTCATTCAGGTCAGGATTGCGGGACAAAATGATGTCTAATGAGCCGGTGATCGTGAGGAGCAGGTTGTTAAAGTCATGAGCTATGCCACCCGCCATGACACCTAAACTCTCAAGGCGCTGGCTGGCCATGAGATGCGCCTCCAGCGCCTTGCTCTGGGTACGATCCATCACCACCCCGACAACTCCATCGGGCATACCCTGTTCGTTGCGGTTCCGCGCGACACCCCAGCTTTCCATCCAGACATCTTCACCTGAAGATCTGAGCAATCGAAATTGCGTATGTAAGAGTTCTGATTTGCCATTGGCAAAATCTGTAAACGCCGCTTCGATCTGTGTTTTATCGTCTGGATGAATGCGTTTCCACCAATCGGGACGTGCGTCCTGGCCGAACGAGATCGTGCCGTGGGCATCATTGCCCGCATCCAACGCAAGCGAGAACGTCCTCAGCCCAACCGCCTCTAGTGCCAGCAATTGCAGTCGTTCGTTCTCCTCAATTTTGCGTTCCTGCTCTTCCTCGCGGGAGATATCCTTGATCGTTAACCACTGACTGATGAGAAACTTGCCGTCGAATATGTTCTGCATATAGACGCGCATCGAACGGTAGCTACTACCCACAGGGATTTTTATGATGCGTTCGATGTCCTCAAAATTTCGATCCTCTACCTCCTGCCCATAGTCGACAAACCATGAGGGGATCTCACCGTCGAACAGCGTTAATAAGTGTTTACCAACAATATCTTCACGGTTTGAAAAACCGAAATACTTAGCAAAGGGCCCACTGGCCTCAAGCACCGTCGCATCACGCAGTTTTGCATCAATGACGTCCTGAGGCTCGGTTGGATCCACCGGCCGCCGAAAGGTAAAGCAGACCATGGAATCCTTCGTTTGGGCCATAAGCGCACTCAGCATGGCCGCTAAGTCACGCTCTTTACGATAGAACATCGTACAAAAACTCCCCCCCGAGAGTTTCACCGTCTCTCTAGAGTGCCAGGGTGGCTTTAAGTAGGCAAGCTTCTAGCAAGTTCACTTCAACCAGCAAATGAACCGGCGATTCGACTACCAGAATTAACGATCGCTTGGGTTAGCGCCAACCACACCGCAGGCAAGGCGGTTCTTGATCAGATTGCCGTATTGTTCCAACCAGAAGGGTCTTTCACTCTCGGGGCAGCGGTCACGTTCCGCTTCGAAGAGCGACATCACATCGGCCTGTTCCGGGACTTGCGCCTGCTCTATGTCTTCCATGCCCATTTCCTTTGCTGCCGCAACATGGGTGGGGAATACCTTCAAACCGCCCACGATGGAGCGATCTATGCGCTCCGCCAACTCGTCAGGACTTTCGAACGCACGCGGCTCTACGGGTGGAGAGAAATGCACGTGAACACGGCCCTTCATGCCGACCAGGCCCGTGATGATACTCTCCACATCTTCTTCCGCACTTTTCGCGTAGCAGCCTTCAGTGGCTGTAACGAAAAGCTCATGCGCCTTTGCCAGTGCACACGGATCCAGTTCATAGCTCACTGAAACAGGCACCAGTTGGTAAGCCTCGATCATAGACCGGAGCGGGTCGCCATCAGACTTGTTGAGCGCCTCTTTGTCTCTGTGTCCCTCTTTGTGTCGGTGAGCAAGGGACAACATTTTCAGCAACGCTGGATCTGTCCTGTCGTATCCATCTTTCGCCCGGCCTTCTCGCTGCGCAATCCAGACCGAGACACCTTCATCGATGGAGTGTTTTATGTACGCACTGGTCCGAGCAAGCACACGATAGCCTGCACGTGTGCCTCTTGCGCTTCGGTCCACAACAAAACTTTTGTTCAGTTTCATCAGATCCGCCGCGAGATCGTGTGTTAACAGATTATCCCCCACGGCCATGCGACAGGTTTCGTGCCCATGATTGTGGATCAGATAGTTGATCAGCGATGAGTCCATGACAATATCGCGATGATTCGAGGTGAACAAATACGGCTGGCCAGGGGTGAGGTTTTCGATACCAGAGTGGGTGAGTGCCACCGTGGTTTCCTCGACCAGATTCGCGAAATAGTCAGCAATCAGGGTCTGGCAGGCGTCTACCGTATCCAGATCGCGCGTTTTCACACGTAACAATAAATTGGTGACCCACTCCCCTACAGTTGTACCCCGCAATATCCCTGGCAACAGTAATTTGGCAGCTGCTTTGGCCAGATCTGGATGATTGACGATACGCTCCACAACCTCGCGCACTTCGCCGTCGTGGTAGGGACGGATATTCTCGAACTCGTCCATGGAGGGGGACACTAACCACTTTGCAGCAGAAAACAAGCAGAGAATGGCTCCGCGAATTCATAGCGCCCTGCTAAAATCAGCGGTGCTTTTTTTGTCGTCGCGCCCAGGAGACAAAGATGACGAACTCTTCGGACAACATCGTGATCACACCTCTTCAAGAGGAGCACTTTGGCGCGCTGGTGGAAATATATAACCACTACATCATCAACACAGCCATCACCTTCGACATCGAGCCCTACACGATCGCGACACGCACACCCTGGTTTGCGGGTTTCGATGGCGCGCGCCACGTCTGCCTGGTGGCCGTACAGGACGGACTGCCCGTCGGTTATGCATGCAGCACCCAATTCAGGAAGAAAGCGGCCTACGATACGTCCGTTGAGGTCAGCGTTTACCTCGATCACCAAGTCCACAACCGCGGTCTCGGGTCCCGTTTGTACACCGAACTCTTCTCACATTTGTCGGGCCAGAACGTGCATCGAGCATATGCGGGCATCACTATGCCGAACGACGCGTCCGTGGCAATTCATGAACGCTTCAATTTTACCGAGTGCGGCCGCTTCACCGAAGTGGGTTATAAGTTCGAACGCTATTGGGACGTGCTGTGGCTGGAAAAGTCGCTGTGAGGAAAGCCGTCCAGGTTAGAGATTGATGACGGCTGTGCTGACCAGAATCCACACCCCCATGGACATCAGCAGCATATAAGCAAAGCGTTTGATGACCTCATCGCTGACAGGCGGCGCAAATGCTCGACCCAACCAGGTGCCTAACAGAACAACCGGCAACGCAAGCGCTGTGTAGGTCCAAACCGATTCAGTTAAACCGCCCTGGACTCCGACGATGACCGTGCGCGTTGTCGTGGTCATGAAAAAACCGGCGAGCAGCGTCGCTCGGATTACGCGCAAGGGCAACGGCTGGTTATAACTGAACCAGCCGAGGATCGGTCCGCTGGCGGCAAACATACCCCCTACCAAGCCACCCAGAGAACCTACACTCCAGGCTTTCAAGGGACCCGAAACCTGGGGCCATGGATGCGGCTTTAAAAACATCGACAGACCGCCCAACGTGATGAATATGCCGAGAATCAGTTCGAGCGCCCATCGGGTGTTGCCATCCAACCATTCCATCAGCTCGAAACCGACAAATATCGCCGGGAGTTGTCCCAGAGCAAGATAACCGAACAGTCGTTTGTGTATGTCGCTCAGGTTTCCCCAAAGTCCCACGATCACATTGACGATGGTGGTCAAACTGATCACCGCTGCCAGCGTGGGTACATCCAACAACCGCAGACCGCCGATGACAGCCACCATCAACATGGCCATGGCGAACCCTGCAACCGCCTGGATATAACTCCCTACAAAAACCACCGCAAGGAAGACTAGAACAACACTCAACTCCATCGCCTGAGTATATATGACGCTCAGTATCTCCTGCGGTTTCTGGTAGGGTGGTTAGCTCAAAAACTCAAAAACGCTTTTCATGGACCTCAACCTAAACAACAAAACCGCACTTGTGACCGGCAGTCATCGTGGCACCGGGCTGATCATCGCCCAAAGCCTGATCGCCGAGGGCGCGCATGTTCTTGTTCACGGCCTGGCGCCGGGACAGGCGGAAGCAGCAATTGAGGAAATCGGCGGCGGTACCCCCGTCACCGGAGATATCACCAACCAGGCGGGCAGCGATGCGCTGATAGAACAATGCGCAGACATCCAGGTTGATATTCTTGTTAACAACTACGGCACTGCTGATCCGGGCTCCTGGACAAAAAGCGGGAGCGATGACTGGATAGAGAGCTATCAGAAAAACGTTCTTAGCGTACAGCGCATGATCCAGGCGTTTCTTCCTGCGATGCAGGCTCGCGGGTGGGGTCGCATCATCAACCTGGGCACAGTGGGTTCAACCCGACCCAACGCCCGCATGCCCGCCTACTATTCCGCAAAGGGGGCACTCGCAACCATGACCGTCAGCCTTGCCAAAGAGGTAGGGGATACCGGCGTGAGAGTAAACCTGGTCTCACCCGGCCTCATTCTCACCCCCGAAGTTCAAGAAGCGTACCTCGCCAAAGGTCGACGCGAAGGCTGGGGGGAATCCTGGGAGGAGATCGAACCACACGTGGCCAGGGATGTGCCGATCAAACGCATCGCACGGCGGGAAGAGATCGCCCATGTGGTTGCGTTTCTGGCCAGCCCCTTGGCGGATGCCATCCACGGTCAGAACATCCGCATCGACGGTGGCGCTGTGGACATCGTTTCTTAGAACACAAACATGCCCACACAACTACAGAAAGTACTTGGCGCTGGTTGCCTTATCCTCGGGTTGGTGGTCTTCGACTACTCGAGCGCGTGGCCGTACGCTATCGCAACCGTCATTTTTCTTTGCGTGGGCGCCTACCTGCTGACCCAGGCGCTCTTCGCCATCTTTGTCACGGTGTTGTGCATAAGCTGCATCCGCTACTTCAGCGGCTACGAGTCGCTGTACGGCTACGTCGCACTCCTGAGCGGCATGGCCTGTCTCTATGTGGTCTGGCAACGCTTTCGCGAAAGAATTGCGGCGACCCACGAGGAACGATGGCAACAACGCGAAAATAAGGATCAGGAATAGTGGCGGAGATAGATGTTTCCCGCGCGCAGGAGCTCGCGCTCGCTATTCACTCAGGTTTTCTAGCTTATCGAACAGAATACCTGGGCATCACCGCTGAAGCACAAAACCGTTTCGAAGCAGCCGCGTGGTCAGCTGTCCAACATGCCGGGGCGGAGCGCCTCGACATCTACCACAAACACGTGGCACGGGTGTTTGAGAATGCACCGGAACTGAGTCCGGGCAGTGTGGTGGCGGGTTGGGCACACATCAAAGCTGCCTATACAGAGATAATCGACAACAGCCAGGATGCTGAGCTGGCGGAAACCTACTTCAACTCAGTTTATCGCGAACATACGTACGATGGGCCTACCAACGCGTCCGAGATGTACCTCGATCGAGGTCCAGCCCGCACCGCCCAACCCACTCAGGAACTCGTGCGTACCTATCGGCCTGTCAATGGCGTGGTGCCGATGGTTAAGCTGATCTTCAACGACTTCAACTTCAATTTACCCTGGCGCGACCTCGACCAGGATGTCGCCGACATACTGCGTTCCCTCGCTGAGGAAAGAACCGAGATCACTTCAGCCCGCGACATAGAGTTGCAGGTCATCACGCGCATCTTTTTCCGCAACAAAGGCGCCTACGTGATCGGCAGATTGACCCATTTAGACAACTCATGGCCAATCGCCCTGCCAATCCTCCTGACCGCGGACAACAAACTCTACGTCGACACATTGATCTGCGATGAAGACGAGATGTCGGTGATGTTCAGTTTCACCCGCTCCTATTTTTTCGTCGACAATCAGGATGCAAACGCACTCGTCAACTTTCTCGGCGAACTGCTGCCAAACAAAAAACGCTCGGAACTATATGCCTCTATCGGTCTGCACAAACACGGCAAAACCGAATTCTATAGGGGCTTCCTCGCCCATCTGGAGGATTCGGAAGATCAGTTCGTAATCGCCCCCGGCATCAAGGGTATGGTCATGGCAGTGTTCACGCTGCCCTCATACCAAACTGTGTTCAAAATCATCAAGGATCGCTTCGCGCCCCAGAAGAACACAACCCACGACGAGGTGAAGGCAAAGTATCACGTCGTTAAAACCCATGATCGCGTTGGGCGCATGGCGGATACGCAGGAATTCGAAAACTTCAGTTTTCCCAAAGATCGCTTCAGCGAGGATCTTCTGGAAGAGCTCTTTGCGGTGTGTCCCTCACAAATCTACGAACAGGGCGACGAAATCATCATTCGTCACCTCTACACCGAAAGACAGATGACGCCTCTAAACCTCTATATCGAAGACTGTTCAGAGGCTGAGTTAATTAATGCCCTGGATGAGTACGGCAACGCGATCGGCCAGTTAGCGGCAGCAAACATCTTCCCGGGTGATATGTTGCTGAAAAACTTCGGCATCACCCGCCATGGTCGGGTTGTCTTCTACGACTACGACGAAATCTCGTATCTGACAGAAATGAACTTTCGTGAGATACCCGAGCCGCAGACGCCCGAGCAGGAAATGGCTGCAGATCCTTGGTACTCAATCGCGCAAAACGATGTCTTCCCTGAAGAGTTCAGACGTTTTCTTTTCGGCAAACGCCACATCAAACAACTGTTTACCGAGATGCACGGCAATCTGTTCGAAGCAGGATTCTGGCGGAGCCTGCAAGACAACATCATCGAAGGCGAGGTGAGCGATGTCTTTCCATATCGGCGCAAAAAGCGCTTCTCGCAGAACTGAACCCACTCCATAACTAAACACCACGGACAAGGCAGTACCAAAACTCACGATGGATATAGATGCTGTTCTCTTCGATTTTGACGGGACGCTCGCACCCAACCTGGATCTACCAGGCATGCGTCGGGATGTCATCGAATTCACCCAGTCGTGGGGAGTGCCATCCAGCGTCTGGCAGGACCACTACATCGTTGAGGCTATCGACGCCTCAGCAGAGTGGCTCAAAAGCAAAGGCGCGCAGGCTGAGCAATATTATGAAGACGCCCATCGCATCATTCTCGATATCGAGCTTGCCCAGGCGGAAGCAACCAACCCGTTTCCGGGAGTTCCGGCATACCTGAGACAGCTGAAGTCGGCAGGCCTCAAAATCGGCGTGGTTACCCGCAACATCCGCGAGGCTGTGTTGAACACCTATCCTGAGTTACTCAATGATGTGCATGTCCTTGCCGCGCGCGACGACGTCACACACATCAAACCGGATCCCCGCCATCTTCTGGCTTGCCTTAACGACCTTGGCTGCGAACCTGAACGGTCCGCTATGGTGGGCGATGGGGTATTGGACATGAGCACGGGCCAATCTCTGGGACTCCATTGCGTAGGGGTTTTGAGCGGTAGCAGCGACGCACCCCGTTTGGTTGAGGCGGGTGCGGATGTTGTCTACGACATTGTCACTGAGTATCAGCCTGTGTAGCCGCAGATCACTCAGCTCGGAACCACCCCTTCGGAGCATTGGGGCTTGAGTCCGTTACCACCGGGCTGGCAGATTCCTGGTACGCCCAGTGCACGGCGTTGACGATCACCCTGCGAATTTCGGGCTGGTGATAGATCGGGTAGGTTTCGTGCCCCGGACTGAAATAGAAGATACGTCCCTTGCCCCGATAGAAACAACAACCGCTGCGGAACACTTCTCCCCCGGAAAATGACGATATGAAGATCAGTTCATCGGGCGGCGGAATATCAAAAAACTCCCCATACATTTCATGCTCGGCAAGCACTATGGGCCCTTCCAGATCGCGACAAATAGGATGCGACGGCGAAACGCTCCATACAATCTCCTGGTCGTCCGCTTCGCGCCAGCGCAAATTGCAGGTGGTGCCCATGAGGCGGGTAAAGGGTTTCGAAAGGTGTGCTGAGTGCAGCACCAGCAAACCCATGCCCTGCTGAACCCTGGCTACCACCCGCTCGACCACAGCATCATCCACCTTATGGTGGGCGAGGTGTCCCCACCATACCAGCACATCCGTTTCATCAAGTGCACCTTGAGTCAACCCATGCTCGGGATCCGCCAGCGTCGCGGTACTGACGATCGCATCCAGTATCCCTGCTCCGATGGCTTCCGCCAGCGCGGCATGAATTCCGTTGGGATAGATCGCTCTCACGACATCATTGCCCTGCTCGTGCAGGAACTCGTTCCAGATTTTTACTCGCATCGGATCATTTTAGCTCGATTTTGTAAAAGGATATTCAGCTTTGGTCAGCGCGTCTTGCACTCAGTGGAACCTTGCGGGCAGAATGCGATCGGTTGGCCTTTCAATTGACCACGATCGATTGAGCCGTTCTAGTGTCCGGTCTCATTAATTCGTTGAATTATGATGAGCCCAGAAACGTCAAGAACAAGGCGTTTCCCGCCGCTCATGTCGGGACATTAGCAAGGGGAACAACGCGGTTATTGGCGTTTCTGGGCCACCCGAAGGGCGCGTCCCGCAAGCCCTGTGGCGTTGTTGTGCCTCTAGGAAAGGTACCCGACCTGTCCGTCGAGACACGCCTAGCCACAGACCTTGCGGGACGCGTCATAATTCAACGAATTAATGAGACCGGACACTAGTATCAGGAGAATCTGGCATGCAGAGAGCGACGACAGCAAGAAATGAAATATGCCCCCTCCTGGATCAACTCATCTTTGAACTGGAAGTCAGCGGTCGAGCGACACAGCGTGCTTACTTCTGTCGTGTTCGCAAAGGACTGTCTGGCGCAAATGATGATCTCGACCTGGCCGAATCCATCAAAGAAATCAGCTCGTGTACGGCGCTGGGATTTCAATTTACCGATACGGCGGACGTGCTGGTCAGCAGAATCTTGGATAAAGTAGGCGAGCTTATCCGCGAGATGGAAGGTGTGGACGTGCCGCTTCACTAGCAGGTACTAGCACCGCTACTCTCTACAAAGAAGCAGTATTCTGGAGTCTAGATGAACGCTGAGATCAGTGAGATTTTTCGCTATCCCGTCAAAAGTATGGGCGGACACTCCCTCGCCCGCACCGATCTGACCGAACGCGGTATTCCCGGTGATCGCGCCTGGACCGTCAAAGATGAAGAGCGGGGCGGTATCAAAGGTGGTAAACGATTTCCTGAATTGATGGCTATGGATGCAAGACTCCAGGAGGAACCTTCATCTGACGTGCCATCACCGCCTGTCCTGATTACGTTGCCGGATGGCACGGAAGTCAGCAATTCAGCACCCGATGTTCACGAGCGTTTAAGCGCGGCGATCGGCTCTCCTGTCACTCTGTGGCCACTCCTGCCCGCCGATCAGCTTGATCACTATCTGCGTACCCCACCCGAACCAGGTCAGGACCTGGAAGCGGGACTGCGCGAAGTGTTTGCCCGCACTGCAGACGAACCCTTGCCGGATCTGGCGCAGTTCCCTGAGTTCCTGATGCAATACGAATCGCCGCCAGGCACCTACTTCGACGCCTATCCGCTGTTGATCATGTCCGGTGCCTCTCTAGCCAGCATGCAGGCAGCGGCAACCGAGTCTGTCATCGACGTGCGTCGCTTTCGGCCAAACATCGTGCTTAACGTCGATGCAACAGGCTATCCGGAAGACGCCTGGGCAGGTCAACGCGCGCGCCTGGGGAGCGCCGAGCTGCAACTTGAGATGGCCTGCCCCCGATGCGTGATGACCACACACGGTTTTAAGGACCTGCCTAAAGATCCAAAAGTCATGCGCCATCTGGTGCAGGCCAACGGCGGTAACTTAGGTCTCTACGCATCGGTTCTGACCCCAGGCTCAATCGCTGTAGGCGACCAACTGGAACTCATCTGATACACGCCCAATGAACTTCACCGATCTTGGTTTCATCAGAGTCGGGGCCGCCAGCCCTAAAGTGACACTTGCCTCGCCTGAGGAAAACGCGGCAGAAATTTTACTGCTTGCGAGCACGCTGGCGGACCACAACGTCAGCATCGCTGTGTTTCCAGAACTTTGCCTAACCGGCTACTCTGCAGAAGACCTGTTTTTCAGTGAGGCTTTGCTCCATTCCGCTCGACAAAGCCTCGCGCAATTGGCAAGCCAGTGCCCGCTGCCGCTGGCGGTTGTTGGATGCCCCTGGCAACTGCCCGACGGTCGCCTTTTAAACTGCGCCGCCATCATCGGTGCCGGACGAGTGCTGGGGATCGTGCCCAAAAGCATGCAGCCGAACTATGGCGAGTTCTACGATCTTCGCTGGTTTGTGTCTGGGCAGAATATCAACGAGACGATCATCGATTCACACCTTGGACAATTTCAGCTGCGCGTTGATCAGCTTTTTACTGTGGGTGATGTGCAGGTCGGAGTGGAAATCTGTGAAGACCTCTGGGCTCCACTGCCCCCTTCCACAAACGCATGCCTCGCCGGCGCAGAGGTGATCCTGAACCTCTCCGCGAGCAACGAACTGATCGCCAAGGCGGATTACCGCAGAAGTCTGGTCAGCATGTCGTCTGCCCGCAATATCTGCGGCTATGTGTACGCGAGCGCAGCGGCAAGCGAGAGCACCAAAGATATTGTTTTCGGCGGCCACAGCTTAATCGCGGAAAACGGGGTAATTCTGGAGGAAAGTGAACGTTTTGCCCTCGACAGCCAGCTGATCTACACCGATCTCGATGTGCAGAAGTTGAAGCACGACCGCGCGCTCAATACGAGTTTCGCCAGTGAAACAAGACCCACCTATCGGCGCGTTGCAGGACCGGACATCACTGCTTTGACCAGCCTGGAACGAACGTTTCCCAGACAACCCTTCGTGCCCGACGATGAGCATGAGTTTGCCGCGCGCGCTCAGGAAATCCTCGACATTCAGGCTACCGGCCTCGCGCGGCGAGTGATTGCCGCACATGCAGACGAGTTGGTCATCGGCCTGTCCGGCGGGCTGGACTCAACCATGGCATTCCTCGTGTGCCTGGACACAATCGCAAAACTGGCATCCGGTCCTCGCCCGGCTCAACTGCGAGCGATCACCATGCCCGGGCCTGGTACCACCGAATTAACCAAGGGTAATGCTCACGACCTGACAGCAGCGGTCGGAATGCCGCTCACCGTTATCCCCATCGAGGCATCCGTACAACAACACCTGCGCGACCTCGAGCACGCAGGGGACCATGATGTCGTTTTCGAGAATGCGCAAGCACGCGAACGTACACAGATATTGTTCAACTACGCTAACAAGGTGAACGGCATTGTCGTTGGCACGGGTGATCTGAGCGAACTGGCACTCGGATGGTGCACGTACAACGCGGATCATATGGCCAGCTACAACGTCAACGCCTCCGTACCCAAAACGATGATGGCCTACCTGGTGCGTTGGTATGCTAATCATCGCGCGAGCGAATCGCTCAAAGCCGTGCTCGAGAATGTGCTCAATACACCGATTTCCCCGGAGTTGATCCCGCCTGAAGAAGGTGAGATTGCCCAGCGTACTGAAGAGATTGTGGGACCCTACGAGTTACACGACTTTTTTCTTTTCCACTTCTTAAGAAACGGCGCCGGGGCTAGGAAAATCCTCGCGCTCGCTGAACTCAGTTTTGAAGGTGAGTATTCAGGGGACGAAATCAGATTCTGGTTGTCCAAGTTTCTGAAGCGATTCTTTTCGCAGCAGTTCAAACGCACAACGCTGCCCCCAGGTCCAAAGGTAGGCAGTGTCAGCCTCTCACCACGCGGCGACTGGCGCATGCCCGATGAAGCGAGCGCAAAACTGTGGCTGGAAGAAGTAGGACTGTCATAGCGGCCTGCTTACAGGAAATCCGGTTGACCAAATCTGTCGATCCTTCCACAATCGCGAATGTCTGGGCGAGTGACCCTCACCAGCACCGGCCGCGCACATGCAGGCGTCTTACAGAACTCGCAGGACGTTTGTCACAATTTGAATAACGTGCACTCACCACGTGCACTGGTTAAGGAGCGTGCGTATGCGTCTCGTACTTTGTATAGCTTTGTTTTCCCTTCTCTCTGCATTTTCGAATTCGGCATCCGCTGAAGATGTGTGCGGTCCCGACGGGTTGTGGGTGCAGATCCTGGGCGCAGGTGGTCCGGAAATTGATGACGGCCAGGCTGGGTCCAGTTACCTGATTTGGAACGATGGTAAGGCTCGCGTATTGATCGACACGGGTCCCGGTGCATCCGTTGGATTTGATCAAGCCAACGCAGATTTCAAAGATCTTTATGCCGTCGCTTTCACCCATCTGCACGTCGACCATACAGCTGATTTTCCAGCGTTTGTGAAAGGCTCATACTTCCTCGACCGCACGGAGCCGCTGGTGGTATTCGGTCCGGACAGCAACAACGAAAGCTATCCGGATACGGAAACTTTCATCAACAACCTCATCGGCCCCAACGGGGCGTACCGATACCTGGCGGACTTTCTTACCTTCAAATCGTCGGGCGGATATCGCGTTCGGGTTCGCAACGTCCCTGCAACTGGGAATCGTCGCTGGGCTCGCTTTGGTAACGAAGAACTCAAACTCTCCGCGATCCCTGTTAATCATGGTCCCGTCCCGGCGCTCGCATGGCGCGTGGACACAGACGACCAGTCGGTGGTTATCGCTGGCGATTTTAATAACGAAAAGAATGTCGTCGCTAAATTCGCCAAGGATACTGATGCCCTGATATTCAACCACGCCATTCCAGAAAACTCTCGAGGCAACCTGCGGAACCTGCACATATTGCCCTCTCAGATAGGCCGCGTAGCCAACCAGGCTGAGGCACGCATGGTCATCCTCGGTCATCGCATGAACAGAACCCAGGGACGTGAGAGCCAAACCCGATCGCACATAGAGGAAAACTACGGCGGCTATGTCCTGTTTGCCAACGACGGAGAATGTTGGGGGCTGTAGGTGCTAGGCGACTGGCAGAAACTGCTCTCATTCTGGTTTGGAGAACTGCAGGACGGCATCGCTGACGATGAGCACCGCAAAATGTGGTTTGCCTCAACCCCTGAACACGACACCCAATGTTCGTCTCAATTCGGCCCTCTGCTGGGCCCTGCTGCAGCGGGTGATCTGGCACACTGGCTGGACACGGCCCGCGGTCGTCTCGCCTTTATCATTCTGTGTGATCAAATGCCGCGCAACATCTACCGCGGATCTGCTGACGCCTTTGCCTGGGATCAACTGGCGCTCGCCGCATCGCGCGAGGGCATCGTCATGGGCGTCGATAAGGACCTGACCTGGGATGAACGTCCCTTCTTCTATATGCCGTTTGAACACTCCGAGGACCTGATTGATCAGCACACATGCGTCGGCTTGTTTTCAGGTTTGTTGGATGAGGCACCCGATGCACACAAAGAGGCTATGAAGGGTACGTTGAGGTTCGCGGTTCACCATCGCGAAATTATCGAACAGTTCGGGCGCTTTCCGCACCGCAATCAGGTACTCAAGCGGCAGAACTCACCGGCTGAAACTGCCTTCCTCGCAGATCACGGTGGTTTTGGTCAGTAGTATTCAACGCAAACCGGCATCTCGGACGAACACGCGGTTTGCCAGCTCAACATATTCTTCGTAGTACTTCATCTGGTCTTCATCGAGCACTTTGCGCATTTCTTTGATGGACCATTTAGCCGCCCGATTGGCCGCCTTGCGGGCTTTCACGGGTGTTCCCTCACTCTGTCGATTCAGCACTCGACGCACGTAGGAATTGCGCTTCTTCAGAAATTGCTCAAAAATCTCAGAGTATTGCTCAGCCTGGTCGGGCCCGATGCCGATGCGCGAAAAGGCTTTCTGCGTGCGTCTGTCCAGGGATTCTGCGGCGACATGTTGCCACGACAAGCTGAGTAACAGGCACACCAGAATCAACTTAGGCCAGGCAAAACGATTGGCAAAACGATCAGTCATTTCTTCCATTCAGAACACTTTGCGGGACGAGTTAAAAACTTTAGCGGACCCCGTGCGTGCTGTGCAACAGCAAGCCTATATGAGGTCGACCACCCCAAACGCAGGGGTCACCGCACCCGATTTACGTCGCCTCTGCAAAGCCGTCTTCAGACAGGATCAGCACCTGATCCCGGACGCCGCAACCTGGGAAGCCGCCATCGCAAAACTCTGGCGCGAGGCGCGTGTAAGAGAAGAACGTCATGCAGCCCTGGAGTTGCTCGACATCAACAAGTACCGCAAAGCCTGGCTCAATTGTGATCGGGTGCCCTTGTTGCAGGAGATGATCACTTCCGGTGCCTGGTGGGATTATGTGGATGTAATCGCTACCCGCCACATCGGTTATCTGCTGACGCATTTTCCTGACGAGATGATGCCAACACTTAAGGTGTGGAAAAGTGATCCGGATCTGTGGCTGCGCCGCACCACCATACTTGCGCAACTTAAATTCAAGGACCGAACCGACCTGAAGTTCTTAAACGAGGCTATACAGGAGTCTATCGCCGACAACAACTTTTTCGCCCGCAAAGCCATCGGCTGGGCACTTCGGGAATACTCCAAAACAGACCCGGAATGGGTCATCAATTACGTCGAATCAAATCAGGGGTTAAGCGGGCTCAGCAAGCGGGAGGCGCTGAAAGTCATCAATCGAAAATAGTGCAGTTGCCAAACCGGCACTGGTAACAGATTACTCCACGCGGACGGTGTAGCGCACATCAAACTCCGGGTTATCCCCGGAGCTGGGTTGGGTCATCGCCCCGCTCGGTTCAACCCGCACGTACCTCACCGCAGCATCAAAACCTTCACCATCCGGCACAGGCGAGTAGCTGAAATCCACCCCGTCCACCGAGTAACTGACGTTGGACGCGTACGTGTACGTCAGTCCCGTCAGGATGGGTGAGGCGCTTTCGTCGTACTCCACGGGATCAGGTGTCGCACTGCATAGTACGGAAACGCAGAGAGCTACCTGGGTGGGAATAGCATCGGTGATCACAATCGTGTTGTTATCCAAGCCGTCGGGGCCCTGATTCTCGACCCTCACTTCATACCGAACCCAGGCACCCGGTATATCTTTCGGATCCGTCAGACTCACACCATCCTGAAGCGTTTCCTTGCTTTTCTGCAGGTTGATCACCGCACCGGTAACGGTAAAGACCTGCTCATCGATGTTGTAGAAATTAGCCTGGTTTTCGAGCGTGGGGTTCCCTGTTGGGAGCATCAGCAGACCGTCAGTGGTGACGCCCAATGCAAACGAACCATCCAGCGCAAACACGCGCACTAACCAGTTGGGTCCACCCGGACCTGTCAGCGGGATTGTGTAGGTTGGGCTCCCCGCGTCCGATCCATCGTTGGTCCACACATTGTCACCCGCAACCAGATCGCCGCGTGTGCCGTCGTCAAAAAGCTGGATGCCTGTTGCCACCAGATTTCCTAGGTCATCGTATACATCTGCCACAACAGCAGTCGGAGCCGCATCTACCGCCGCACTTAAAGCCAGCGTCTGACCAAATCCATATTCGGTGGGTGCACCTCCCCCGCCCGTATCTGCAGGACTTACAACGTTTGCGCCAAATGCTTCAGCTTCGCCGAGGGTCGCCAGCTGTAAACTCCAAACCACGTCATCCACCTTCATCCAGGTGCGGTAGCCGTTGTCAGAGGCGCTATGCCTGGTCGACAACTGAAACGTGATGTTTGTGCCCTGATAGGGTGCCAGATTCAATTGCGCGCGCTTCCAGCCAAAATCGCTGATATTGGTGCCATAACCATTGCGACCCAGGCGGTTGGTATCGATGCGCAGCTGCGGCAAGCTGGTATTGTCGATTCCCAAGGCTGTGTGATTCACCACCGCACCGTTGACCGAAAACTCAATCCAATCGTAGTTGGTCGCATTGGAAATACCGTCGAACGACTGCACCTGGAAATAAAACTCCAGAACACCTGCAGCAGCACCCGCAGGCACGCTGATCACACGACTGAGCTGAATCTGTTCAGAGCCGGTGCCGTCCTCACACGCATCCCGGTAACCCATCAGGTGCCAATTGCGTCCGGTAGCGACGCCTGCATTATCATTCGGACCAGCGTCCACCGTGGCACCATTGGTACTGCAGATGTTCGTCAGCGTAACGGTTTGCCCGACGTTGGTGGCATACACCTCATTGTTCTGCGCGCCGTTTGCGTTGACCACACTCCTGGTCCACTGCGACGGGTTGTTGCCTGCGGAGTGTTCAAAGTGCCCGTTGATCACGGACGAGGGATTGGCCGGCTTTGCGCCATTCTGGGTGATATCAAAGTAGATGTAGTAGTTACCCGCACCGGGGTTGTCTTCCAACAGGAATCTTATCTGGCCTTCCCCGTCGCCGACGTTGTCCAGCGCGTTGTTGAAGATCGCATCGGTGAATTCCTGAATGGTCACCAAGCTGCCATTTGGCCTGACAACGCGTGGCGAATTCGAATCAAACGTCACCACCCCCGTGTCGACGTTCATATCATCCAGCAGGCCCACAAAGTCCACATCAACCTCTACGGTACTGCCAATTCCACTTCCGGCAGGAATTGTTAAGGGGACACGGTAGTGCCAGTCAGGAACGCCCAGGCCTTCGTCGTACCACGCAGGCACACGCAAATCTGCAACACTCCAGGTCGCCAAAAGGAGTAGGGCTAGTGACGGGAACACCCGTCGATAAATCCATGTCACCACGTGAATAGGCAGGCTTCATTGCACCTTTAACTCCCCTATTTTAGTGGGGCTTACCGCCCCTCTATGTGAGCCAGCGCACAGTGACCCGCGAAAGCGTCAAAAAACTGGCGTATTTTCAGTTAATTCGCGATGGAGCTGACATCTTCCAGATAGTCCAGCGCCAACAGCGACATAACCTTCACGCCGGGCAGCAGCGCCGCTTCATCAACGTAAAAAAACGGTGAATGATTGGGTATCGCCTTATTTGGGGGGACCTCCTCCGGACGACCGCCGATGAAGAAGAAGAACCCCGGCACTTTTTCCTGATAGAAAGAAAAATCCTCAGCACCCGTCACCCGCGCGCTGACATAAACGTTGTCCTCGCCGTACACCCGTCTGAGCGTCGGCACCATCTGCGTGGTCAGGCCGGGGTCGTTAAATGTCACCGGCACCCCCGGATCAATCTCAACTGTGATATTAGCACCGTGGGCTTCACCCACGTTTTTAGCTATCCGATGTATCTTTTCGTGGATTTGACTTCGAATGTCAGGGTCAAAGGTGCGAATGGTGCCGCTCAAACTGGCTCGTTCCGGCACGATGTTGTTGCGCACCCCGGCGTTAAACGAACCCACAGTCACGACAGCGGGGGAACTGGTGATATCGATTTGTCGGCTGACGATAGTTTGGAGCGAACCAACTATCTCTGACGCCACTACTACGGGATCGATGCCCGCCCAGGGTCGCGCGCCGTGCGTTTGTACGCCCTCAACTTCAATATCGAATCGCTGCGCGCTTGCCATAAAACCCCGCGATCTGTAGTTCGCTGTACCAGCCAGGCCATGTTGACCAATGTGCAGACCGAATACAGCGCCGGGCGTGGGATCGCGCAACACACCTTCCTCAATCATCATGCTGGCACCACCTTCTTCACCCTTTGGTGCACCTTCTTCGGCCGGCTGAAAAATGAACTTGATTGTGCCGGGGATCTGCTCACGCATCGATGCAAGCACCTGAGCCGCCCCCATCAGAATCGCGACGTGCGTATCGTGACCACACGCATGCATAACACCCACGTCCTTACCCTCGTATTCCGACCGGACTTTCGACGCGTAGGGCAAGCCGGTTCTTTCAACAACCGGCAGCGCATCCATGTCAGCCCTGAGCGCAACTACGCCGCCTGGTCTACCGCCTCGCAAAATCCCCACCACACCCGTATGCGCAACTCGTGTCTGAACTTCGAGCCCAAGTTCGGTCAGATGCGCAGCAACCAGTTTTGCCGTGCGGAATTCGCGATTACTCAGTTCAGGGTGTTCATGGATGTCTCGACGCCACGCGATCACCTGGTCTTCCAGGGCAGCTGCCTTCTGCGCCACCTCACTATCCAACTGGTTGGCGTAGCCGATACCAGGAAGACAAACAAACAGCCCGGCAATTGTTAAGAGTAATAAACGCATGTCGATTTCCATGCCTTGAGGAACGATCCAGTGTAACAGGACAGCGGCTTAATCAGACGCTCGCTTTTAGTACACTAACACCCAACTACACAAACTCTGGGGACATACATGGTTTTCGATCTATCACAAACTGACGAACTCTTGGCCACCACCCGCGCGGTACGTAAGCGTCTCGACCTTGAGAAGCCCGTTCCACGCGACCTCATCAACGAATGCCTTGAGCTTGCAGTTCAAGCTCCGACAGGATCCAACTCACAGACCTGGCGATGGCTGGTTGTGGAGGACGCGGGACAGCGCAAGGCCCTTGCTGATCTCTACCGAAAAGGTGCGGAGGAATACCTTACCGCTGCGGGTGAACAGGCTGAGGCGGGAGGAGATGCCCAAACCAAGCGTGTCTTTTCCTCTGCGGTCTACCTCATGGAACACCTGCACGAGGTGCCTGTCCATCTGATCCCCTGCGTGCAGGGTAAACCCGCCGATCCTTGCCCTCTGACCATGGCTTCTGGTTTGTACGGTTCAATTTACCCAGCCGTGTGGAGTTTTCAGCTTGCCGCCCGGTCGCGAGGACTGGGTACCGCCCTGACAACATTACATCTGATCCATGAGAAAGAAGCTGCGGAAGTACTCGGTCTACCTGACGACGTTCTTCAGGTAGCGTTGCTGCCTGTTGCCTATACAAAAGGTACTGACTTCAAACGCGCTCAGCGCCCACCCGTTGCCAACATTACACACTGGGATCGTTGGTAAGCCACGGCAGCATTTTTCTGGCACTAGCGCTCCAGGCGGGTTTTTATCTCTTCTTCAAACTCGGGGAAATAGGTATTGATGTCGGTAACGTCGAACGCCGCCAGAATGGCGGTGTTCGGCTCCCGCTCTAACAGGAAGTTAAACGCAGTGACCAGCACAAACTCGTGGGTCACTGTAGCGCCACACAAGTTCCGGTAATACTCCTGCGACATAGTGACGCGGTGACGGGTTTCGACTTCGCCCTCGACAACCACCTCGTACTCATTCGCAGCTACCATGGAGACACTGATCATGTCCGAAAATCCTCCAACGGGTTTTACCCTCGACCTCGCCGATTCTGCAGGTGTGTGCGCTCACCTACAATCGGTATGGGATACAAATTTCCCTGCGGCAAAAGCCATGGGCCTGGAAGTCGTCAGTTTCGAAGATCACGTCCTTACCGCCCGTGCACCCCTCGCTCTGAATACGAACATTCACAACACCGGGTTTGCGGGGAGTCTTTACACCATCCAGGCGATGACCGCGTGGGGAAGTATCTATCTTGCCACCAAGTCGGCAGGTATGGACGCTTTTATCATCCTCGCGCACTCAGAGATCGACTACGCCGCCACCGTTGAAGAGGATTTGCTCGCCACAAGCGATCTTACGCCGCACCTGTCCTTTCTGGACCAACTCAGGGAGAGCGGCAAGGCGCGACTCGATCTGACGACACACGTGCATACCCAGAAGAGCGGTCAGGCCAGCTCGTTTAAGGGCAGGTACATCACTCGGGTCTAGTGTCCTGTCTCGTCGGAGGCTGATAAATCGCCGACTGCGATTTAACCTGGGTCAGCCATTCATCGATATCAAACTGAAACAGGCCAAGGGGACTGTAACCAGTCCGATCGCCATACGGATAGAAAAAAATCTCACCTTCCGCATCAATGTGGATACTTTGCAGGCCAAAGATAGAACCCGCCTCCGAATACAAATCGGGCGCGCCTTCGCTCCCTCTGAAGTAGTTTTCCGAGTTTGATACGCCTTTTCGGAAGTGGTCGGGATTACGCTCAACCCTTTCCTTCAAATACTCCGTCGCACCCGCAATTCGCGCCTTATGCTCCTCAACATCGGCTTTCAGCAATGCTGCCCACGCGTCAAAGCCCGCTATATCCTCGCTCAAAAACTCCATCGAAACTGTGGCGAAACGTTTGCCCAAACTTTCAATACGATTGCCGATAATCACAGCTCTGGGCACGTTTGCTTCACTCGTTCTGGAGCCACTGGCGGTTACAACTGTGCGCTCTCTCTTTTCTGTGCCCGGCTGGTAGGTTTGTAATCGCTCCACCAGTTCATCCACATCGCGTTGCAGCTCGGCTCGAAACGCTTCCCGCGGACCGAGTTCTTCCGCACAGCCAGTCGCGAGCAACACACAAATGATTAAGCAAGCTGAACGATGGAAAGTTTGTTGCATCTTTTGTCTGAGCATCACCCAGCCAAACGCTTTTGCCAGAAAACCCAGATCCGTAACAACAACCCTGCAATACCTATGCTGAAAAGCGTTGCATAGATGTAGTACGGGTCGTTTTCACCCAGACGACCCAAAAAGCTCTGCATGAAGATCAGCCAGAGGTAGTGCAAACCTGTGGTGTGCAAACGCTTCCAGTTTTTGCCCAGTTTACGCATCGAAAGATTGTTGGAAGTTGCTGCCATCGCCCACATGAGCACAAAGGCAAGACCACCGAAGACAAGGGTGATCAGGGCAAGCGGTTCCGGTGTGATCACAACAAGCGCCACCACATAGCCGAAATGTACCGTATGCGCGAGCGCCATCGAGAGCCCTAAATAGCGTCGCTCGCGAACCAACCAAGCGCCAATTCCTGCAATGGAGTGCTTGACCGCTACGCGCAAAGGTCGCGCGATGTACGCGAGCATCAGGAAAACAAAGGCGATGCGCGCGGTAACCCGCAGCATGTAACCCACCTCGTCGCGGACCGTGTCATAAGCGGGCATGCCCAGATAGCTCAATACAAGAGCACCTATGCAGAGACAGAAGATTGGCCACTTCCAGGCAAACCCGGATTTCAAATCAGTCGCGGTTGTACTCATCCCGTTCTCCAACCTGGAAGGTCAGGGTGCTGCGCCTGTTCTGGGTGGCAACCCGCTCCCCCTCGATCATCGGCGCGTTAAAGCGCCAGCTCCTAACCGTCGCTAGCGCCGCCTCGTCGAATACACCTGCCGGTTCGCTTTCTACAATACGTGCGTTCGTCACACGCCCTTCCACTGTCACATCGTAAACCACCACAACAAAGCCCCCTACTTCCGCTTCACGGGCCTCATCCGGATAAGCTGGATCCGCGCCGGCCACTATCTGCAGCGGACGGTTATCACCAGCACACCCGTTCAGCAGAACAAGACAGCACACGATAAAAGTGAATCGACTTAACATCAGTTGACCCGATACTGGCGCGCAGGGTCGTTGGCGGGTACCGCGTCACCCTGCCTGGGTATCACGCGCGCCCCTTCTGGGGCGTACTGCAGGATGTACGCCTTGCGGACATCCTGGGTAAGATTCGGACCCGTTCGATGTGGCGTCAGCGATGAGAAGACCGCAACGCTGCCCGCACGCAGCGGCATGGGCATCGCGTCATCAGGTGTCGCCATGCAGTTAAAACCGATATCCGTCCATTTGTGCATCAGGGTGCCGTGTTGATGCAGGCCTGGCGCAATCCAAGGGCAACCATTTTCGATAGTTGCGTCGGTCAACGCTATCCAGCAGGTCAGGTACTGCTGTGGTTCTACATAACTGTAACCATTGTCCTGGTGCCACGGAAACTCATCCTCCGTCCCTGGTCGTTTGTAGACCAGTTGGTCCCAATATAGACGCACCTCACCACCGATCAGGTCCTCGCACAGCCCCACCAGCGTTGGATGCGCTGAAAAAGCACGTGCAGCTTCGCTGGAGGTCACCGCGTGGGCAGAAAAAACTATCTCATCGTGTCGCGCTATGGTCGGTTGATGGGGGTCAATATCCTTCAGACCCGCATTCGCGCTCCGCTCCAGCTCATCCAACTCCCGAGTAACCGGCGCCAGAGCGTCAAGAGAAAACGCATCCTCCAGAATGAAACCGCCTGTCTCCCTATAGGCTTGCGCCTGAGCTTCGGTGATAATGCGATAAGGCGGCTGCGGCTGCTGCCACTCGAAATCAACATTCAGCGGGTGTTTCTTGAGCACTGTGTCATTAGCCATGGGTATAGCATGACATCGACTACCAATTTACGGCAACAAGTCCTGGTTCTGTACCTGCAGACCTCGGCGCTTGATTCTAACGTGGTCGGATGGAGCCAGTACGATGGTACGGGCGCCAATCTACACATGGCCGGTGACGCGATGGAACCGCCTTACACCACAGGTCTCGCTGCTTTGCTGGATGGCTGGCGCCTGTTTCAGAGCAGTCAGCTCGAACAACATAGGTCCGGTGATGAATTCCGCACCGGCTATCTGAAGTACGAATTTTTCTTTGAACGACTCGTGGATACAGCGTGAAGTTAACCGACCATCAAATGGCGGAGTTCGCCGCGAGAGGATGTTTGCGTTTCGACGCGCTCGTCCCGGAGGAGATCAACCAGCAGTTTCTCACCGACATTGGCGCGGTCGAGAAGACCAGCGAAACACTCATGGCCCACTATGCGAAGGTCATGCAATCAAGCTCCATACCGCTGGTGCCGGCCGGGACGCCCCTGCAACGTGCCTATCCGGAAGGCAGCGCCCTCGAAAAACTCCTCCACATGCCAGAGGTGGCGGACATCATCGACTCGCTGGTTGGACTTGATTGTGTTGTTGATCATCACTTCCTGCACATCACTTTTCCGCTGGTGTACCACAACGACCCGGACAAGGTCGTGAGCCAGGCTTACCACCAGGATTCAACCATCGATCCACGTCAGGCGTTCGACGTGCAAATGTTTTATTTCCCCCACGAAGTCACGCTGGAGATGGGCGGCACGCGTTATCTACCCGGGTCTCAGTTCAGAATCGTGTCTGAAGCTGCGATCGCCCGCTACCAGAATATTCGTGGGCAGGAACACGTGGTCTGTCCGGCCGGAACATTATGTTTCTTTCACATGGGCCTCTGGCACGGTGGCGGTATCAACCGTTCGGAGCAGCTCCGCTATATGTTCAAAACCCGCCTCGCGCCCACCAAACGTCAACTCAATCTGTGGCGCAGCAGCTCTACCCCTAACCACTATGATCAGCGTCCGATCTTCTGGACCAACGGGGTACCCGACCCGGAACACCTGCATTCAATTCTGGTGAAACATGAACCCTGGTTTGAAGCGGATCCGGCAGGCTCGAATTTATCAATCGTATCCGCTTCTGGCGTTACATCACCGGCGATGAAAACTTTGACGCCGACTACTGGGTCACACGCATCGAAAACGAATTTGCGCCCTAATCGTTTCAGATGAACCAAGACAACGAATGAACCAAACCAACGAAAGCCCTGAAAGCAACTCTCAAAGCGACACTGACGTGGAAGAAGCACCGCTGACCTTCTGGCAGGTGCTTTCCAGTACGCTGGCCGCAGCCATTGGCGTGCAGTCGAGCGCCAATCGCAAACGTGACTTTACCCGCGGTACCGCCAAGCAGTTTATATTGATGGGAATCGGGTTCACCGTGGTATTTGTGTTGCTAATGGTGGGCGTTGTGCAGCTTGTTTTAAGCCTGGTTTGATCGATCCGACGTATTCAGACGCTCAACTTAAAGAAAGGACACCTTTCAATTTTTCACGCAGCTTGGGCTTCGCTGCGTCCAGCGCATCCAGAAGTTGGAACTGCTCAGCCGCTCGCTCAAGATTCTCCCCGCGCCTCAACACCGCAAAATAGGGATCGCCCTGCAAGTGATCTGTGAGAAAACGTACGCCTAACATAAGTGCGACGTAACGCGAGGAGTCCACCGCCTCTGCGAGCGTCAGGTCTGGAATCCACCTCTGGAAGCCGCGTACGCAGGCAATATAGAGATCCTCATCCACTCGCCCCAGACTGAAACAGAGTGAGCGCAGAAGGTCCCCGAGGTCCCAGGCGCGATGTCCAGACATCGCCGTATCGAAGTCGATCACCGCGGCGACCGTCTGCCCATCAGGGGTAAACAACAGGTTGTTCACCTTACAATCCCCATGAATGTGCACGTCTCCTTTTGCATCGGAGTTCGTAAATTCGCTGGCCAACTGTGCGTGCCGTTCTATCCGAGCATGCATGTCCGCCGGCGCATGTGTCGCACACTCCGCGTAGCGGTCCAGGTAGTAACTTAAGCGTAAAAAGCCTTCGATGGTCTCAACCAAGGGCGGTCCGGGCATTGTCATGAGCGCGTTTTGCAACATACCAAACGCTGCCCCTGCAGCCTCCGCCTGGCCCGGACTGGAGATCGGATCCACCGTCTTCAATCCTGCCAGATAAGACCAGCAGCGCCACACTTCACCGTCCTGTCGAACCAGTTCCAATCCGGTTCGGCTTGGAATGATCTGCGGCACCTGGTAAACCTTTTGATCACGCCAACGCGCCAGAATGCGTTTGGTCTGGCTTAAAACCAGCTCCGGGTCTTGAAATACGTACTCATTGAAACGCTGCAGTACAAGGGTCTGCGCCTGATCTTCACGCACACCCTCAAGCAGAAAGGTACCGTGTATGTGGCCATCGCCAAGGGGCTGCACGACCGGATGATCAACCCACTCGCGGGCGGCTTCCATCGCAGCCTTCAACGCGGCTTTCAACCCCGGTTCTCGCACCAGTTTATCCAGGCGGGAACAACCGCCAGCACAAACTCACCATGAGGACCGTAGTAGTCCCAGGCTGACTCCACAGATTCTCCCGGCGTTTTGATAAAACGCCCAAACTGACCAAGCCCATCAATTGCAGGCTGCACATCTTCCGGCCAGTCCTGGGTACACACGGCTGTCCATTCAGCAGCCAGGCGTTGCCACGTTGCGTCATCCGCGTCCGCCAGTGCACGTGCCGAAAGACTCTCCGGCGCGATCAGATCCACAGCCCGGTCCAGCGGCGTGTCCACTTTATAAGGACGGGCCTGGGGCATCTCTTCACCCGCCAGACGTGCAGCCAGAGCCTCCTCTCCGAGGAGCCTGCCGTACCACTTCACGGGTTCAAGCAACATCACCAGACCTGCCTGCGTTTCACTCAAACCCCTTGCGATCAACGCACTGCGTTGTTCGCCGTCCAGGTCGAAGTACTCGCTCCGCCAGAGTTTGCCAAGGCGCGTATAAAAATCCTCGGCATCGGTTACGGTGTCTGGCGACCACAAGCGCTCGGCCACCGAAGGCAGTCGCGAAAACAAGCGCACAAACAACGTTCGTTCATCAACCAGTTCGCTCCACATGCAAGCCTCGCCGCCCAGTACACGACCACCGCTGCCAGGTTGTCGTTCTTCAGCCTGCTTGCGCCACATGTGGGTCCACTCGATTCCTGCTGCAACATGGGCGAGCCTGGGATCCAAGCGGTGTTCATCTTCCAATTGCACAAGCTCTGCCTGAGACCCTTGCGGGTCGTAGGCGTAATACATGTCGTTAGCGTAGTGCAGGTCCAGGTAATAAGGTGCGGAAATGATTGCGTCCAGACCTTTGTTAAGCGCGCGATCGCGCGTGGTGACGCCCCGCCAGTTCTGCACCACCATATCCGGCATGTCTTGATGCAGCACTTCATCCCAACCGATGGGGACCTTACCCTGCTCACGCAACACGCCACACAGCCTCTGGTTAAAACGATTCTGGAGATCCTCCGGCGAGATCTGCAGACGTTCGGCGTATACCTGTATGTCCTCGGAGGTTGTCCACCAGGCAGGATGTACCTCATCACCGCCGAGATGCAGATAGTCATCCGGAAACCATTCACCAACTTCAGCGAATATCGCTTCCAATGCTGTGTATACCGCCTCGTCATGCGGGTTCAGGCAGGCTTTGTGCACGCCAAATCTATTGGTTGGCTGGACGGGCTCCTGGCCCCATTCCGGGTGGGCGACCAACCAGGCCGTCACATGCCCTGGCACATCAATTTCAGGAACAACCCTGACGCCGTGATCCGCAGCGTAACTTACCAACTCGTCTATCGCGCTACGCGCATAGTGTTCATCACCCGCAAGCTCAGGTGCACAGTCCAACTTCAGCCGAAATGCCTGATCATCGGTCAGGTGCAGGTGCAGCACATTCAGCTTGAGAAGGGCCATGCCCGCGATGGTGCGTTTGATCTCGTGCGCAGATATGAAATGGCGCGCGACATCGAGGGACACACCTCGCCAGGCGAAACGCGGGCTGTCTTGGACCTCATCGGGTAGCCCACCGTCTGCAAAATAGAGCGTCGCAATCCCGCGCAATGCTCCCCATGTGGTCGCCGCAACCAGCCGACAGCCACTTTGTGTGCGAGTGAGCGTGTAGCTTTCATCCATCTCAACGGTTGGCAGTCCGGTACAACATTCGCGCACGTCAATTTCGACGACCCCAACTTTGGCATCAGCGAGCATATTTCTGGCGAACGCCTCGGTTCGCCGACAGACGGCACTCTGCCAGCGCAGCTCAAACGGCGCGTCCACAGCGACAACCGAGCCCTGCATTTGCGCAGGTAATGGAATTACGTGAAACAAACCCATGAGCGCGATTCTACCGATTTAGTGCTCAAACCATCTAATAATTAAGAATCAGCGGGTTTGCGGGGTTCTTGGACTAGGCGGCGTGCCGCCGGTGTAAGGATGGTGTTGTTAGGTCTGATCCAGCGTTGTGGTATCCACGGTAAAGCTGCCATAGCCAGGCCGCGTCACCGTTATCGACACATCGTTGGTCGCCCAACTGCCATTCATCTGGATGCCGATCGCACCTGTATCATCATCACCGGCACCCACAACAAATGCAGGTCCGCCACCTGGAGCAAAAGCGCCTTCGGGATCGATGATCGTTACCCACTCGCCGGCATCAGCAGGGCGTACACCACCAGCATTCAGCGTGCTTTGAACGTCATACTGCAGGAACCGGGTGCGCACCGTATCGATCGCTTGATCGTAGTGTGCAACCACCGCGCCCTGACCAGCGGTTTCCACATAATTGCGATAGGCAACAATCGCGATGCCCGCAAGCACGCCCACGATGGCTATCGTGATCATGAGTTCAATGAGGGTAAAACCTTGTTCTTTATCTTTCATAGAACTTCTTCTTCAAAACCTAAGTAGCCTCAGTGTCATCCGTGACAACCACTTGAGAGATCAGATTAGAGATATTTACAAGTTGATCTGCGAACAAGCGCAAACCCGTCGCCAAATGTGCGTGACGTAGATCACAAAGCTTGCTCGGAGGGGGCACAAACGGCTACATTGCCGCGCAAACAACAAGTGTGAGTCACATCATGGCTGAAGCCAAAGTAGTCAAGAAAGTAAACGCCCCCGCAGGTGCCGTGTGGGATATTTTGAGCGATTTTTCGGGTATCCAGCCTGGCGGTCCTATCGAGGCTGTTCGCTACGAGGGTGAAGGTGTTGGGATGATCCGCTATCTCACTATGGGCGGCGGTGAGGTCATCGAGCGTCTGGAGGTACACGATGCCGACGCGCTGACGTTTACTTACGCGATCATCAATGACGATTGCCCGCTCCCGTTCAGCAACTACAGTGCAACAGTTTCAATTACCGACGACGGCGACGATACGTGTACCGTGGATTGGACAGGTACCTTCGATCCCAAGGGCGACGAAGAGACAGCGATCAGAACAGCAACCGGAATCTACGCAGGTGGCATTAAAGGTGCCCAGATTGCGTTAGAAGCAGACTAGCGGGCAGACGCGACATGGAAATCAAAGAGCGTATGCAGGCCGTACTGAAGGCTGAGGCGGAAGCCATTGCCGCAATCGAAATCAACGACCGTTTTGTGGATGCCGTAAAGGTCATGCAGGACTGTAAGGGCAAGATCATCACCACAGGCATTGGTAAAGCGGGCTACATCGCCAAGAAGTTTGCCGCGACCCTCTGCTCCACCGCCACACCCGCCGACTTCATCCATCCAGCTGAAGCAGCCCACGGTGATCTCGGCCTGGTCAGTACCAACGACGTTATGATCGCCTTCTCAACCAGCGGCAAAAGCCGCGAGGTTATCGAAATTCTGGAGCTTTCACGCCATCTGGGTGTTGAGACCATCATCGGTGTTACTTCCCATCCCGAGTCTGATCTACGTGACCTGTCGGATTTTGTTCTGGATATGGGTGTCATTGAAGAACCGTGCCCGCTGGGTCTGACGCCCAGTGCCAGCATGGCAGTCATGCTGGCCATTACCGATGCACTGGCGTTGTCACTCCTGGAACAGAAGGGGGTAACCCGGGAAGACTACGGCCTCAGACACCATGGCGGTTATCTTGGTCGTGCCGCACGTACAGACAACGAGCCCCATCAAGCTTAACTGCCTCAGATCAACGTACGACCACAGCCTCGTTACCCCAGGGGCTGATCTCATCAGGTGACTCCTGGAACGCATCCGGGAGCTCATCCACCATGTGGTAGGTAGCCGCCAGTCGGCCAAATCCCACAAAAAACGCGGCGATCATGCCGAGCTCAACAATCTGAGGTTGCGTATAGTGTTGCTTAAGCTCGGCGTAAATTTCATCGTCGATGCTGAGGTGATCGGCTGCCATCAACTCACCGTAGCGAATAGCCGCTTTTTCCGCATCCGTGAGATCTTCAGCTTCCTGGGGTCGTTCCAGCGAACAGACCAGATCTTCGGTTAAGCCATCGTTTATGGCGTCCGTATAGCGAATAGCCATACAGCTGCGGCATTGATTAAAAAACGCTATTCGCAGCCGTACCATTTCCACCAGCTTTTCGGGCAGCGTCCGGTTTACCTTCAGGCTGCCTGAAAACGCTGCCAATCCCTGAACCAGGTCGGGGCGATGAGCCCAGTAGCGCATGAGGCCCTGCTCAAGATCCGTCAAATGCTCAGGCTTGAGCATCGTCTTCATTTCTTCAGGCCAGTCATCCGCCTTAATTTGATCCAGTCGCGACATTGTCATCTCCACCTGCGCAGGTTTTAAGAAAGTACGAAAAATTGAGACCAGTCCAGACGGTATGCCTTCGTCGAGATCAGGTCAACGACTCCGGGACCAGCTCATACAGGCAGGCGTTTCCGTTCTCGCGGAATCCCATCTGCGTAAACATCGCGGTTTCTCCGGGCTTGGCAATCACAACTTCCTGCCCACCCTTGGATTCTGCAACCCCCAGAGCGTGACCTACCAACCAGCGTCCCAGCCCCTGCTGTCGATGTCGTTCATCCACAACCACACCGAGCACTTCAAACCGCTCTATGGACAAGCGATTCATCGCATACCCACCCAGCACGGTCTGACCGCGACTCGCCAGCCGCAGGGTTTCCGCCTGTGCCCAGGCTTCCAGGTCGTCAGCGTCAGCACCGGCTGATACCAGAAGGCCTTCAGGAAACTCCCGCGCTAGCGGTTTATAAACATCGATTTCTCTAAAGTTCATCGCTTCTTTATTCTGCTTTGTGCCTACTTTTTTCCCTGCCACCAGCTTTTTAGGCGGCTGCCAAGCGAAACCCCTCGCTTGCTGCCCGGCCCCATAAACTTTCGCGTCACTATCTTTGCGAACTTGCCATAGTTTACCCAGTTGTCGTCAACATCCATCGGATCTTTACCAAACGCATCCTTGAGATCAGCATCCAGCTGGTCGAGATATCTCTCTACAAACGCAAGGCCCGCTTCATTGAACATCTCTCTTCTGAGATCTCCGCCGCAAGCAACCAGCAGTTCGCTACCCACTATTTCCTGCATGCGCAGACGCAGCAGGGGTGCCGCATATTCAATTTCAAACGCTTCACTCAAGAGCCGTAAGTTGGCACACCAAGCCAGCAACATGCCAAGGGGTAACGCTGCTTTCGCAAGGTCCGGCGCATGCGGCAGGTAGGCGTCAATACTGACGAGCTTAGTCATCTACGGAACCCATCCACCACAGACTCTGGCCGGTCCGTGACCTCCATCTGGTAGGACAAGCCGCTCCATCAAAAAGCTTAACCCAGGGCATAGATTTAGGAATAATACTGCAAAGCTCCTGATTGTAAGGAAAGTACGCTCATGCGCACGCGCGATCTTGTCACCCTCATAACCCTCGTCACCACACTGTCCCTTACCCTGGGCTCTACGCCGAGCGCATTTGCCGCCGGCAGCGGGGGAGGCGGCGGCGGCTTGTCCACCACCTACGACAATAACCGACGCGCGCTGCCGCCAGAGGAACTCTCCAAAAAAGCGTTTCGGGCCGGGATTAAACACCGGGACCGAGCGCTGAAGCAGGAAGCGAAAGCTGCATCCGCATCCTCCGACAAAAAGCGCGAACGAGCTCTGGCGAAAGCCCAGAAGGAATATAAAAAAGCGATCAAGAAGCAAAGCGAAGCCATGCAGTTGGACCCCCAAAACTATAAAGCTGCGAACGAGCTCGGCTACGCGTTCAGACAAACAGGTGAATACGAGAAGGCCATTGGCGCTTATAACTATGCGCTCAATCTGAATCCCAACTTCCATCAGGCAACCGAGTACCGCGCCGAAGCATTCCTGGCTTTGGGGCTTCTGGAACATACCCAGAACGCGTACATGGTTTTGTTTCGCAACGATAAAGAACTCGCTCAAGAACTGATGGCAAAGTTTGATGAGTGGATGACCGCAAAGGACGGCAACATGTCACCCGCAGAAGCCGACTTTGCGGCCTGGGTTAACGAACGCAAAAACGTGGCCAGAATGTCCTCCGAGTTGTCCATGAACAACACCCGACGGTGGTCCTCACCAAAAGGTTGAGACCAGGCGCATCCGCCCTGCTCCGCCTTGTTTTGTCGGTGGGGTTGTGGGTCACCCAAACCGCAGCGCTGGCAAATCCGCCAGGGTTGCTGCTGGACCTGCGTCCACTCGCTGTGATTCCGGGGGACAATCCCCAAACCCCGGCCAAAATCGCGCTTGGCCGGGCACTGTTCTCCGAACCGCTACTTTCGCGCACCCGAACATTCAGTTGCGCCAGCTGCCATAACCCGGACAACCATTTTATCGACGGCCGACAGACGGCGATGGGTGCAACCGGAGAAAAGCACACACGCAACACCCCGACCCTTTACAACGTGGCCTACAACGCATCCTTCGGCTGGGATGATGCGGGCATCGCCCTTCTTGAAGACCAGCATTTGATTCCCCTCACCAACACCAGCCCGGTAGAAATGGGTTTTGATGCAGCCCATCTTCCCGAGCTGCAGAACAAATACGGTGCCGACTTCCAAACAGTTTTCGGCGCGCCGGACGTCAGCCTGTCCCTCGTGATCAAGGCCATCGCATCTTATGTACGCACAATCGTCCCCCCCGAATCACCTTACGACAGGTATGTCTATTGGGACGAACCCCTCACGCCCCTGGCGCGCGCTGGATTTGCACTGTTTACATCCGACCGGCTCGCCTGCGGTCACTGCCACGCCAGTTTCAACTTATCCGGACCCATCGTTCACGAACACCAGGCCGCAGAGCCCGTGTTTCATCACACAGCAGTAGGCGGCAGTCACGAGCATTTCCGTGCCCCAACTCTGCGAGCCATTCGTTTTACCGCTCCTTACATGCACAACGGCAGTCTTCCGGACCTGGACAGTGTGATCGACCACTACGAAGCCACCGACGCTGAACGCATCCCCGAGTTCAAGCTCTCACCCGAAGAACGCAGCGCTTTGATCGCGTTCTTAAACAGCCTCTAAAACGTACCTGTTTGTGGCATATTGCAAAAAACTGATGAGCCCACCTTTCCAGGAAGTTGGGTGAGAGAAAAGGCGTGACAGAAACCGAAGGCACCATTCAATTCGGCTACGGGCTGGAACCTGGCGAGATAGATGAAACGCTTCTATCCCCTGAACTTCTTACGAAGCTCGCCGGATGGCGTTCAATCCTCTATGAGTTGCAACTTGTCGGCCAGACGCCGGAACGCTACCAGGGTTACGCTTATGGCAACATCAGTGCGCGCGTCACACCCGATTCTGAGCCCGCTCAGTTTGTGGTCACCGCCAGCCAGACAAGCGGCGCAAAACGCCTTTTCCTAAACCATCTGGTACTTGTGCGCGAGGTCAATCTCGACAGGTTCTGGGTGGATGCTGTGGGCAGCGAACCACCCTCTTCCGAGTCCGTTACCCACGCTATGCTCTACGCTGCAGACCCACGCATCCGTTACGTCTTTCACATCCACAGCACCGAGATCTGGCAGACCCGCGAAAGCCTTGGCCTGCCGCAGACACCGGCCGATGTACCCTACGGCTCCCCGCAGATGACAGAAGCGGTTGCTGAGCTGTTACATACCCACCAATCCCGACCGCTGGTTTTCGCAACCGCAGGCCATGAGGACGGCATATTTGCTTGCGGTACTCACGCGCGCGATTGTGGCGGTTTGCTGGTCAGCTACCTGGCCAAGGCCAGGCAGATCATCCTCGCAGGCTCAGGATAACAACGTGATCGATCTGCCACTGCCGGAAACCCTACGCTGGCAAGACGGGCTTGAGCTGTTAGATCAGCGGCACTTACCGCACCGCGTGGACTATCTGAAAATCCAATCTCTGGACCAGGCCTGGCATGCGATTAAAAACCTGAGCGTGCGCGGAGCACCTGCCATTGGTGTTGCAGCGGGTTATGCGTTAGCGCAGTCGATGCAAAACGTCGGGGCAGGAGATTTTGCGAAAACACTCAAGAACAATGGCGACTACCTGAAATCCGCACGCCCTACGGCGGTAAACCTGGCTTGGGCCGTGGACCGACTTGTTTCCCTGGGAGAAAATGCCACACCTGCCGACTTGTTAGACGAAGCAAGAGCAATTCATAACGAGGACCTGGCAATTTGTGCAGGCTTAGGCGAACAGGGCGCGCATCTGATCAAACCTGCTGCAGGGGTCCTTACCCACTGTAATGCAGGTTCGCTCGCAGTCTCCAGACTGGGTACAGCAACTGCACCCATGTATGTGCAGCATGCGCGGGGAGTGCCGTTTAAGGTTTATGCTGATGAGACACGGCCTCTGTATCAAGGCGCACGACTCACCGCCTGGGAACTCAAACAATCAGGTTTGGATGTCACCTTGATCTGCGACAACATGGCTGCAACAACTATGGCCGCAGGCAGAATCGATATGGCCATAGTCGGCACAGACCGGGTCACCGCCAATGGGGATGTGGTGAACAAGATAGGCACCCTGAATGTAGCCATCCTTTGTCAGTACTTCGGTCTGCCGTTTTACGTCGCCTGTCCCTCGTCAACGTTCGACCCGTACACGGCACGCGGCGCGGATGTGGTCATAGAAGAGCGGGAACCGAGTGAGGTATTGGGCGATCACGGGGCAGACGTACCCGTGCTGAATCCGGCCTTTGATGTCACACCAGCAGCCATGGTGACCGGCATCATCACGGAGCATGGTGTACACGCCCCGCACGAACTCAAGGCTCTTTTAAGTGATCCTCAATGAATTCGAAACGATCTTTGCCCCAGTAGATTTCGCCATCCACAACCATCGTTGGCGCCCCGAATATACCCTCAGCCAAAGCGCCTTGAGTTACATTTATCAGCTCCTCGCGCACCTCTGGAGATTCTGCTTTCTCAACGAACAGGTCTACATCAACGCCGAGTTTCCTGACGCTCTCTGTCATCCCTTCGTAGGTCTGAATACTCGCGTCGCCTTCTTCCCAGTAGCGAGTGAACATCTCCGCCATGTAGGCCTCTTCGAGGCCGTATTCGCGCATAACCAGTGAACCCTTGAGCACCCTTGACGTTTTTATCGGAAACTCCTGCGGCACCTGGAAGGGCAAGTCGTATCGTCTCGCCCACCGCATAAGATCCACCTTGCGGTTTTTCATTTTGGCTGCAGGTTCATCCGTCAACGCGTAGTTGTGGTGCCTGAACACGTAGCCCAGGTTAAACGGAATGTACTCAATGCTGGCGTCGTATTTTGCAACCAGTGGACGCAGCAGATGAAAAGCAAAATATGTGTTGGTGCTGCCTATATCCCAGTAAAAATGCACTGTTTTCATACCATCGCTCCTTAACTGATCACGGGACTCGTGTCCGTCCCTACGCCATCGCCCGCAGGCGGGGCACTACTTCCCCAACAAATCTTTCAAGGGACGATTCCATCGTCTGTGACGTAACCCCAGGGGGAATACCCCAGGTAACCAGATCGGTGACGCCATAAGTCACCATAAACGTCTGCAGACTTTCGACCACGGTGTCCACATCACCCACCACCCAGTATTGCGGGATATGCTCGCCAGACCCAAACTGCGTATCACTTTCGGCAAAGAAGCGACGATACAACTTCATGCGATAACGTTCCGCATCTCTCACCGGCGGCCAATCCCGTTCAACATCGTCAGAGATAAAAACGCCTTTGATTATGCCCACTCTTCTCGGCTCGGAATTGTCCTGATCAGCACGCGTCGCGTGCCACACATCCAGAGTCTGCGCGCGATCCCCTTGCGGCAGGAAGTGGGCATTAAACCGAGCCGCGCGGCGCGCTCCTGCGGCGGACATCGCCGCTATCCACATCGGCGGTCCGCCGTCCTGTACAAATCCGGGTGTGACGCGCACATCGTTAAACTGATATCGCTTGCCGGAATAAGAAAATCTCTCGCCCGTGAACGCTCTTGTTAAAACTTCCAACCCCTCATCCATCAGCGAAACTCGGCGTGATACAGGAATGCCAAAGCCCGCAAACTCGTGGGGTGCATAGCCCATGCCCAGCCCAACCTCCACGCGCCCGTTGGAGAGGTTGTCCAGCACTGCAAGGTCCTCTGCCAATCTGACCGGGTTGATGAACGGCAACAGGCAGATGTCTGACGAAAAGCGAACATGCTGCGTTCGAGCAGCAGCAGCTGATGCAACAGGAATCCACGCAGGCAGGTACCCATCATCCACAAAATGATGTTCGGTGAACCAAATCAGATCCAAACCCTGCCCGTCCAGCCAGGCAATCTGGTCCAGAGCTTGAGCATAAAGATCGGGCATTGGTATGCCCGAATCCGGCGGATTACGAAAGTCGTAACACACGCCAAATCTTCGCGTTTGCGCGTCCATTTCCCTCTCCCACAGAGAATTTCAGGGAGAGGAGCTTACCTCAAACCCGCCTGAGCGTGCGTGCCCACTTGGTTGTCAGCACTACCAGCCTGTTTTTCGACAGGCTGCTAATGGGTTGTCTGGTGGTGCATCACTTTAGGTCGCTCCAGCACACTGACAAAGGTCGACGTGCCACCACGATAAGGAACGTGGCCAAAGTCCATATTCATCAGTTCTTTCACCAGCGGTCTCTGTTCCTTGGAGACGTCCACCATGATCAGATACCTGCCAGCCTCTATGTCCGCGTGGTATCGCTCGATTTTGTAGTTTTCGCGACTCAAGCCCACCATGCCGCCTTCCCAGGCGCCGAAACATGTGCCTAAGCCTGCCAATGCTAGAATTACCCAAACCGGCATGTCGAATCGCAATACTCCTGCGGCTGCCAACCCGTAAATCACAGTGCCCAGCAAAGCCCCAGCAACAGCACCCAGCAGGGCATAACGAGCCCCTGTGTGGATGATGTCCAACTGTTGAATGGGTGTCGCCGAGTGAATTTTGTGGGTGTACAGCCCAGCCTCGTCCTTGGCCAGCACGTGCAAGTGCAGGCGCTTGATGCCTTCGTTCATCAAGGCATTGGAGACGGCTTCTGTGTCTTCGACCGTGTCGGCAATATAGTAGAGTCTGCGCATATCACATCCTCCCTCATCATCGGTTATAAATGACCACTGCCGCAGATCAGTATACTTTCGAAAATCCGGCCCTCTTAGATTGACTGGTATTAAACAAATCCGTGCATAGATCTTGAAAACATGAGCCGCTATCGCCCGCCAAGACCCAAAAGTTCGCCTTACATCACCCCCGAGGGTTACCGTGCCCTGGACGAAGAACTGAAGTACCTCTGGAAAGAAAAGCGCCCGGAGGTTACCCAGAAAGTCTCTGAAGCCGCAGCCCTTGGCGACCGGTCGGAAAACGCAGAATATATCTACGGTAAAAAGCAGCTGCGAGAGATCGACGCGCGTATCCAATTCTTGAGCAAGCGGCTCGATGCCGTGGAAGTCATCGATCGTACGCCCGCCGAACGCAATCGAGTTTTTTTTGGCGCGTGGGTCACGCTGGAAGATGATAACGGCGAGCAAACCCGCTACAGGATTGTGGGGGCGGACGAGTTCGGCCGAGCACCTGAATACATTTCCATCGATGCACCGCTTTCCAGGGCCATGATTGGTAAATCATTGAATGATGAGATCAGCGTCAACCGTCAGGACGACGGCGCTGCAGGGCGGGTGCTCAAATTGGACGCGGGTGAGGAGACAGACTTCTATACCATCGTAGAAATCGACTACAAATAGTTGACCGATCGCGACGGAAACTGCGATTGGCTGCGTATAACCAGATAAGACGGGAGCAAAACGTTAACCTCAAGGAGACAACCCTCTTATGAAATTTACACAACAGACCCGAAAAACCAGCATCGCCATCGTCGCTGCCATCGCACTGTCAGGAACCGCGGCCGTGTCGCTGGCAAAACCAGAGGGCGACCGCTTTCCAATCAATCTCGCAGAGGCTGAGGAGCGGGCTGATGCCCGGTTTGCGCAAATCGACACAAGCGCCGATGGTTTGATATCGCTTGCAGAGTTTGAAGCGGCAGAAATGAAGCCGCGGGACCGCAAAAAGTTCAAGTCTCATCGTCGCCACCACGCGGACGGAAAACGAGGTGAAAAAATGGGTCGTGCAGAAGGAAAATTCAAGAACCCTGAGCGCGCCGCACGCCGCGCCGAGCACAAAGAAGCGGTGGAAAGCGAACTTTTCGCCATCCTGGATACCAACGATGATGGCGCCTTGAGCGACACGGAGTTTGCCGCCAAGACACGCGAAGATAAGCAACTTGCTCGCAAGCGTGCCAGCTTCAAGCGCTTCGACACCAATGCCGACGGGCAACTCAGCAGAGACGAACTCCCTTCGATGGTCGATCGACTGAGAGGCGCAGATGCTGATGGTGATGGCGAGGTGACCCGCAGAGAGCTTCGTGCTGCTCGCCAGGCTCGCATGGCCGGCTAGCAATCAGCCAGCGGTGAATAGTGCCAGAAACCGACGTAGCGCTGATGCAAGCGATCGCTAAAAGTGCCGAGGACGTAGAGGCTGCGCAGGCAGCCTTTACCACCCTGATGCACCGGCACCTGGACGCGCTTTACAGCTATGCCCTGCGTCTTTCCAATTCACCGGCCACAGCTGAAGATCTGGTGCAGGATACATGGCTCCAGGTGTGGCGGAAGGCTCGCACTTTTAAGCCAGGCAAAGTGATGGTCACAACCTGGCTGCATCGAATTCTACACAACAAGTTTGTCGACGGATTGCGAAGGTCTAAGATCCAACACGGTGAGGCACCCCTGGACAGCTTCCCAGAGGCAGCTCTGGGCCTAACGCAAGATGTTGCAGAAGCATCGACCCTGAACCTGCCTCTTGAGCAACTGCAGGTTAACCATCGCGCCGTACTTTTACTCAAATATGCACAAGGGTTTTCAAATCCCGAAATTGCGCGCATCACAGGTTCGTCTGTCCGCGCCGTAGAATCCACGTTGGCACGTGCCAAGCGCGCCTTAAAAAACCTGCTGGCAGAATCAGCAAAGCAGGAGGAAGCAGAATGAAGGAACAAGATACGCAGGAAGAATTCGCCCAGCTCGACGCACAACTTAGTCAACTGTCTCACACTGCGCACGAGGCCCCCGCACATCTCGCAGATAAGATTCTGGCCAGGGTCAAAGATGAGCCACAGGAGCGTATGTGGGCCGGATTGTCAGGCATGTTCTGGGCACGTGCTGCAACCACAGCCTTTGCCACGATTCTGCCACTGGTCCTGGGTTTTTCCCTGGCCTTGATCGAATCTCCCGCTGAGGAACTACAGGTTGATACGCTGCTGTATTTATCCGAGTACACAGACTGGGATGAGAGCCCATCGGAGTTCACCCAACCATGAAATCACGATGGCTGATTGTCCTTCTGGTTGTGTCTGTTGCGATCAATTTTGCGCTCGCAGGCTACCTTCTCGGCAGGTCGTCCGATCGCCCGGGGTTCGACCCCACTCGTGGCTACGTTTTCTGGGCCCGCTCGCTGCCGGAAGATCGCCGCGCGGAGCTTGCACCACTCATACGTAAAGACCTGCGCGCAAAACGCCCAAACACGCGCGCTCTACGCCGCCAGCATCGACAGGTGAACGAAATTCTTCGCGCGGAAGTCTTCGACAAAGAAGCACTGTCTGCAGCCCTTGCGAAGTTGCGGGAAGGGCATCACCAAGGACAGGCAGCGAGCCACGAGGCTTTTGTTTCGTTTGTTGAGCAGCTTTCGCTGACCGAACGCCAGGCCCTTGCTGAAGATCTCAGTCGACCGCGCATGCGTAACCCCCGCGCAGCTCGCCAACCGATGTAAGGTCCACCCTGGCTCGACTCTGCGTTGCGCCGTATCCTTGCGGCATGCCTACCACAATCACCACCGAACTCGATCGTATCCTCACCGAAGCGCAAGGGACGTTGCGCCTAGTCAGCGAACACGACCCTGAGGCGCCATCGCCCTGCGAGATCGGCCAACCCTGGGTAGTCGACGAGCTTTATCAAACCCGCTGGGAACCCACCTTGAGGGACATCGCCAGTGATTTTGATGGACTGGAACGGGCCCTTGAGCTTGAGATCCATCCAGACATCAAAACCTACTACGCGCGCTATTGGGCGGACCATGTTCCTGTGGTCGCGCCCGACGGTGATCTGACGCTATTGTTTGTGTGGAACGAACTGGACCGCGACCGCCTGCTTGAAAATCTCATCAATCACGCGGTTGCCTGCAAACACAACAAAACGCCTTTCTCCGTGTTCTTCGCCAGCACCGAACCGGACGGCGAGTACTACCTGACTGTGGACAATACAACCGGCGCCGTACTGGTGGAACGACCAGGGCACGGACCGATCAGAACCGCCGCAGACTCGTTGAGCGAATTCCTCGCCACAATATCCGTCCGCAGCTCATAGTCGCTGAAATTCGGATGACAGCTTTCAGGTGGAGGACAGCCTTGAGCGGGAAGCCAGCCTTGAGCGGGAGACAAGTCGAAAGCGTGGTTTTGGTGCAGCCGCGGTTGCACCGAACATCAAATTGAAGACTTCCGTTGCAAGCTCTGCGTCGGGATCAATGGTGTCGACCCATTCCGCGCGGCGGGCAATCAAGATAGGCATCAGCAGCGACATTGCTCGTTGCACACTACCTTGTGGCGAACCGTAAGGCCCTTCGAAAAGGGTTTGAAGCAACCTTCTGAGGCGGGCACTCGACGACACCGCCAAGACCACCTCCACCTGCGATGACATCGCCGCCGCAATCAAACCCTCCCGATCCTTAAAGTGTCGATAGATCAGACTTTTGTTGACCTGCGCACGTGTGGCAACGCGGTCTACTCTCAATCCGCCTTCACCGGATGCCTCCAGCTCATCCAACGTGGCCGCAAGCAGCGCTTGCCTGGTTGCAGCGGTCTTCTGGGCTTGCCTCATAACAATGGCTACCTGCCGATGGGTAACCGTAAAAAGTACCACTTTAGTCACTTTTAGACAAACAACAATCTCATCTACCCAACACTGCCAATCAATATATGTAACTAAATAGTTACTTATTAGCCAAATTTGCGAAGAAACTTTTTGAGATCATCGTACTGCCCGTTCTGATTTCCATATTCAACGAACCCTCGCGCCAATCCCAACCACTCTCCGATGGAGGGTTGGATTTCTCGCAATGCTTCCACAAAATGTCCATTCGTGACGGGCTCAATATGCTCATCACTGCTGCAGTCGATGGCCAAGTCGACCGCGGCTTCAATCAGCGCCTCCAGATCGGCTCCAGAAAAACCGCCTGTTTTCTCTACCAGATCTTTGATGTTTAGATCCTCTGCGGTAGGCCGTTCAGCCAAAGAACGTTGCAAAAGATATTTTCTCGCCACCTTATCGGGAGGTGGTACAAACAAAGTTCGATCAAAACGACCCGGCCGTTTGAACGCGGGATCAATAGACCAGGGCACATTTGTCGCCCCCAAAAGCAGTAGCCCGTCATTGTCCTGTGACGCTCCATCCATTTCAAAAAGCATGGTGGAAACAAGCGTCCCCTGCGTCCCGGAACCGCTATAGTTCCTACGGTGGGCCAAAGCCTCCACCTCATCGAAAAACAAGACAGAAGGTCGTGTAGCTCGCGCCTTGGCAAACACATTCTCAATGCGCTTTTCGGCAATACCAACATACTTGTCCAAAATCTCGCTCGCTCTAATCTCGATGAAATGCGCCTTACATTCATACGCCACAGCTTTCGCTATGAGCGTTTTGCCACATCCAGGGGGCCCATACATAAGCAGACCACCGCCAGTACGCCGCTTAAACTTTTCGTACAGTGAGGGCTTTTCAAGCGGTTTCACTATTTTCCGGTAGATCTGCTTCTTCAGGTCCTGCAAACCGGCGATGTCATCCATTTTCACGACGTCAGCAGCTTCCGGCTCAACCGAAACTACGGCTTCTTCAGCTTCCCGATCGATGAAAACAACATTCGTCGCTTCTAACAGCGATTCATCCTCCGGCTTTGATTCGCCGTACCAATTGCGGGCATAAACCGGTTCATCCGCCAACTCCAGAAGCTCTGCCGCACGCCTGCAGGACGCTTCGTGCTGCATCAACGCTTCACGCGGAAGGCTCTTGAGCGCTTCAACCACAATTGCGCTGTCGCTGGCGTTTTGAAGCAACGAAAGCAACGCATCAAACAACCCTTCATTTTCGGGTTGGTCGTTGCACAACCCCACAAGAGAGGCTATTTCCTTCGGTAACAACACGGGTGCTTTCCTTTAGTAATCTTTAAGTTTCACGGAAGCTGGCTTTTTGACTCGGTCACTCTCCGAATAATTGAAGAGCAGTTCCGGAATCAACATCCAGCTGAGCACAACTGCGAACATGGGCCAAAGCAGATTCGGCAGCCCTAACGCCACACCTTGTATGGCCAACCACTTAAGGATCGGCACCAGAGCGTAAACGGCAAGAAGATAGCTGCAACCAACACCAAGCAGGCTACGGGCAATGCCTTTGACCTGCACTACACATAAAAAGCGCATGGTGATAAGCGAGATCAGGCTGCCCAATACAAACAGCGGGAACCACCCAATCGCCGAACAAACCTTGACTATTTTCATCGTATCCATGGTCGGTTCGATGGCCAACGCGTTTTTTGCCGCGCGACGCGCTTCGAAAAATCGCAGCTCGCGAAAGGCCGAGATAGCCAGCAACCGCCATGCCTGTGGCTCGTTGGGGACCAGCGCTACTGCACCCTTACCGAATCGGTATGCCTGGCGACAACAGTCTGCCTCGTAGTTCACCAGCCCTTCGAAGACTAAAATGCCACCCGCCGCATCGCCGTGCTCTTCCGCGATCTCGCGAGCGATTTCTGTTGCGGCGTTTTTGTTTCCAAACACCACTTCATACAGGCAGGTAAGCAGTTTGCAGTCTACAACCGCCCCGGGATATGTGGCTTGATAACTTTCCACCAGCGCCCGACTTCTCTCTTTGTCTTTTCTGAGGCTGATAGTGCCGCTTGCCAACTCATAAAGCGCTCGCTGCGAATCTGGCAGTCGCGCCAGCCAATCCTCAGCAACTGTTTGCGCCTCGATTCTGCCCGCCCTGTTCTGTACTGCTGAGTGCAGAACGGCCCACGCAAGATCGTTATCCGGTGTTTCCGACAAAACAATCCGCGCTTCCTCTTCCGCTGCTGCAAAGTTGCCTGCATCCAGATAGGCTTGCCCCAGTAAAACCCGGTCCGGACTTTGACTCATATGAAGTCCTTGAATTTCTCACTCTGTTCGTTGATTCGCTCAGCAATAAGGTCGGGGCCGATCGAAACTGAATCACCAAGGTATTTCTCCTCAAGTGAACCACATGCAACCCACCGCAGTAACTATTATCGTTTTTGGCATCGTTTACCATGTCACCATGCGCTTCCTCGAATTGCTCGTGGCCTACAACGTGACCCTGCCCAGGTGGACAGCGCTTGTGACGATTATCGCAAGTGCATCTTTGGCCACCACCTACTTCGTCAGCGCAACAAAACTCATACCACCCACAAAAAATGTGTTCGCTCTTACCATCGGTTCTACGTTGATCTCAGTGGGGTATGCCGCCTATGTACAGAGTACCCTGGCCAATCAATCGTTCTGGCTGTTGTTCGCCATCCAATTCGTGATCACGTTTGGCCTAACCTTCATGACATACTACTATTTACCGCGCTACTACTTCCAAAAGCAGAACTAACACAACTGGGATGCCGGCAATCAACCGGGACCCCGTAGCCATTTTTTTCGCCCGTCTGGATACAGGATGCCCGACCTGCACATCGTAACCCCTCTCATCCGGTCAGAACCACTGTCGCGACATATCGGCAAAGAAATCTGGTTAAAACTGGAATGCCTGCAGCCGACGGGCAGTTTCAAGATTCGTGGCATTGGCCATGCCTGCGTAACGCATCAATCCCGGGGGGCTCGCCATTTCATCTCCTCATCCGGTGGCAATGCCGGGATTGCTGTGGCTTATGCGGGCCATAAACTCGGCATTAAAGTAACGGTGGTGGTTCCGGAAACCACCACCCAGCGCGCTCAGGACATGATTCGCGCGCTGGATGCTGAAGTGGTCGTAACAGGCGCCAGCTGGCAGGAAGCAAACGCATACGCAGAATCGCTCGCTGCGGCCGATGCACCACTCATCCATCCCTTCGACGACCCTTTGCTCTGGACAGGGCACGCAACCTTGATCGACGAGGTGGTGGCCAACGGCTTGCAGCCAGACGCCATTGTGACCTCGGTGGGCGGCGGCGGCCTCATGAGCGGCATAGACTTGGGACTCAGCCGCAATAGCTCTGATGCTCACCTCATCGCTGTAGAAACCGAAGGGGCGGCGTCTCTGGCCGCATCCCGTTCCGCTGGCGAACTCGTCTCTCTGGACGCAATCACCAGCAGGGCCACATCTCTCGGAGCACGCCAGGTATGTGAACGCTCACTTCAAATCACCAATGAACGTCCAACGACCAATGTGGTCCTATCTGATGAGCAAGCGGTGGCCGCCTGTATCAGCTTCCTGGATGACCATCGGCTTTTGGTCGAACCAGCCTGCGGCGCAGCCCTGGCCGTCGTTTATGACCTGGCCGATCGCATTGAGGACTTCGAGGTTTTACTCGTTGTTGTGTGTGGGGGCGTTACAACCTCGCTGGATGATCTTCGGCGATAACACCTCGGCCTCCAGAACAAAACTAAGGATCACTCTATGCGCACCACCGCAAGTTTCTTTATTACCTTTCTGACCATTTTGGGCATCGCCGCGTGTGGCGGGGGCGCACCTGACGGTGCAGCAGCAGGCCCATCATTCAGCGACATCGTTGAAGCCTCGGAACGGGAGGAAGGTTATCTCACGTTCCTGACCGACCAGAGTACAGGTGACGTCCATCTATTACTCAAATCCGAGCAACTGGATACCGAGATCATCCACTACTGGATGGGCGTCAACGGCAACGTACCCGTAGGCCACTTTGTAGGGCGTTACGGCGGCAGCCAGATTCTCAAGTTCCGACGTCATTTCAATCGCGTTGAAATCGTCCAGGAGAACACACGTTTCTATTTTGACCCGGAAAACGCTCTGAGTAAGGCCGCTACCGCAAATATCCCCGCCGCCATCCTGGCAGTAGAAGACATCGTCGCGGAAGATGAATCCACCGGTGAGATCCTGATCTCCCTGAAGGGGGTATTGCTGAAAGAGAAGTTGATGCAGATCAAGCGCACGCCGGATCCTGAAGCACCGCCCAAACAGACTTTCACCATGGGCAAGCTCAGCGAGACGCGGAACAAGATCGTACGAACCAAAAGCTACCCTGAAAACAGCGACGTGGTTGTGGAGTACGTCTACGAAAATCCCGCGCCGCTGGCCCCCGCCAGTGAGGACGTTACCGACCCGCGCGCGATGAGCGTACAGATCCAACACTCGTTCGTTGCGGTACCAGACAACAACTATCAGCCCCGGTTTGAGGACTACCGCGTCGGTTACTTCACCGACCGCATTACCGATCTCACGGACCCTGGCTACACCCCGTACCGTGACGTCATCAACCGCTGGCAACTGGTTAAAAAAGAACCGGGCGCCGCCCTTTCCGAACCGGTGGAACCCATCACCTGGTGGATTGAAAACACGACACCACATGAGTATCGCGATCTCATTCGCGACGCGACGCTCGCATGGAACTCAGCATTTGAAAAAGCGGGCTTTAAAAACGCCATTGTCGTCAAAGTACAACCGGACGATGCCGAGTGGGATGCTGGAGATTTACGCTACAACGTTCTTCGCTGGACTTCGTCACCGGTGCCTCCATTCGGCGGCTACGGCCCCTCTTTTTCAAATCCTCGCACCGGCCAGATTTTGGGCGCTGACATCATGTTGGAGTTTGTCTACGTGCGTAACCACCGGCGAGCGCAGGTGCTGGCACAGCCTGATGCACACGCACACGATCCCGCGTTCTGTAATGCCGGGATGGCGATCAGCGAAAACTTCCTTTTTGCAAACTCTCTGCTGGAGATATTTGACGCGTCAAAAGAACAACAGCAGCAGTTGCTGCGTGACGCCCTCTACAATCTCACGTTGCATGAGGTTGGCCACGCCATCGGCCTGAACCACAACATGGCAGCCACCCAGGTAATCGACGATCCCTTTGATCCGGATCAGGTTGCCGAACACGGTTTGTCCGGGTCTGTCATGGACTATGCTGACATCAATTTTGCGCCCCCCGGCAAAACGCAAACCCTCTACTATCAGATCACACCCGGCACCTATGACGACTGGGCCATCGAGTTTGGCTACTCGGAAGGACTTGCCGATGCCGAGGAAGAATCGGAGCGACTGGAGAAAATCCTCGCCCGTTCAGGCGAGCCAGGGCTCATCTTCGGTAACGATGCCGATGACATGCGCGCGCCTACAAACGGTCTCGATCCACGCATTCAGATCAACGATCTCTCAAGTGACGCGATTGGCTACGCAGTCCAATCTATGGAGCATCTCGTAGAACTTGCACCCGAAATGCCGGCCAAACTCGCAGAGGGCGAAGACAGCTGGGACAAGCTGACGGAAAGTTATCGTCGCCTGGTGGGTCGCCACGGCCGTGCGGCGGACGTCATCGCCAGCTACATCGGCGGAGTCTACATTCATCGCGCACCCCCGGGCTCAACCGACGAGCGTCCCTTTACACCAGTAAGCCGCGCCGATCAGAAACGCGCTATGGACGCGCTCTCGCGCCTGGTCTTTGCACCTGACGCTACCATTGGCAGCGACGATCTGTTCGCACATCTGCAGCGCAAGCGACGCGGTTTCGACTTCTACGGCAATCCCGAGGACCCCCGCATTCACCAGGCTTGGCAGGCCAACAACGCTCGCCTGCTGGACCGCTTGCTTCACCCGACTGTGCTGCAGCGGATTTCGGATTCACGCCTGTACGGCAACGAATACTCTGTGTTTGAGATGATTAACGACCTCACCAACGCAATTTTCGAGGCTGACAGAGGCCGCGACGTGAACACCATGCGCCAGAGTCTGCAGACGTTGTACACCAAAAAGCTGATCGCCGGAGTGGCGAAAGAATCACCCATAGATTCGGTGGCTCAGTCGGCACTTTTCGCTTCCCTTGAGAACATCCAGGAAATTGCGGACAAACGGCGTCGCGGCAACGACGAGACACGTGCACACGCACGCCATCTTGCTTATATGATCGAAGCGGCGCTCGACAGTTAGGTTATCTGCGAAGAAACTCTACTCAGGGGGCAAACAATCCGGTTTGCCCCAGTTCGTGCTCAAGCAGGTAGCGTTTGGTATCCAGACCACCGCCAAACCCTGTCAGGGAGCCGTTGCTGCCGATGACGCGATGACACGGGATGATCAGCGCGATGGGATTATTGCCATTCGCTGCGCCCACTGCGCGTACCGCCTTGGGTTTGCCAATGCGTTCAGCTATGTCCTTGTAGCTGCACGTCTCACCAAACGGGATTTCCTGTAGCGCCTGCAGCACGCTCAATTGAAATTCAGTCCCTGTCGGATCGAGTTCAAGATCGAAGTCTTTTCTCTCGCCCGCGAAATACTCATCTATCTGCTTTTTAGCTTTCCGGAACGGCTCGTCAAATCGTTCCCACTCACCGCTGGCACCGCGCGCTTTGCTGCCTGTGGAAAAGTGCAGACCGTTTAAAACGTCACGCGTGCCACTGAGCAGAAGAGGACCAATCGGGCTGTCGACGTAAGTGTAAAACATCAGGCGCTCTCCTTCTGTTGAGTGCTTTGTTTATCTTGTTTGCTGCGGGCCAGACGTTCTCGCAGCGTTTTAGATGCATACCAAACGTACATCAGCGCATATGCACGCCACGGCCGCCACGCTTCGGCGCGCGCCCTTGCCCCCTTGGCGGTGCAGTCAAGTGCTTTCATAACCACCCAGTCGTTATCTGGAAACGCATCCGGGTCTTTGAGGGCACGCATCCTTATATAGTTGACCGTCCATGGACCCACACCAGAGATCGCTAACAGCTGTGTTTGTGCCTCATCAAAATCCTGGCACTCATCCACTGTCAGGGTACCGCTGGTTGCAAGACCCGCTAGCGACGAAATTGCTCTGCCACGCTGGCCGGGCATACCGATCTCTGCAATGGTTTTGTCCACCAGCTGAGCTGCTGTCGGGAAGTGATTCGCCGCCGCCTGCTCGGACGGACGCGTGGACTTGCCAAGCGGCGCGCCGTATGCGTCTATCATCTTGTTAGCCAGTTCGGTGCCTCGTTCAACGCTTACCTGTTGACCAAGGATCGCCCGTACCGCTGTCTCAAAACCATCCCAGGCACCAGGCACGCGCAGCCCCGGAGCTTTGTCCACCCACTCGCGTAGAAACCTGTCCTGACGCAGATCCTCGTGAATGACGGCGCCATCGGCATTTAAATCGAATACACGGCGCACTCGCACCAGCAAACTGTGCAGCGGTTCTTCCGTAAGTGGCAGCTCAGCGACCAGACCATCACCCTGCTGGCGCACGACAACATAGCTATCCGCACCCACCCGCCGCTCATAGCGCCAGGTGCCCGGCTCACCGCTGACGTGTTCCAAACCTTTCAATGCACGCCGATCCAGATATTCAAACATCCAGTCGAAGTGGTAGGGGCCGCGGATAGGCAACGTCACTTCCACGCTGGTGGCGCCGTTCTTTTTCGCGCCAGCTCTGATTTCACGCGGCGTCGCGTGAAACACTTTCTTTATCTCCGCATTAAACCGGCTGATGCTGCCGAAGCCTGAATGGTAGGCGATATCCACATGTTTCATGCGGGTGCCCACGAGCAGCTTCTTGGCAAGTTTTGCTCTGCACAGTTGCGCCATCGCGGTGGGAGAAGCACCCAGTTCCTGGGCAAAAAGGCGTGACAGCTGACGTTCACCGATGCCCAACTTCCGAGCTAGGTCGGCAGACGTGCCCCCATTCAAAAAACCGGATTCAATTAACCTGAGCCCACGCAGCACGGTATCCGAGGCGAGCGTCCACTCGGGTAGGCGAAGTGCGGCTTCAGGTCGGCAACGCTTACACGGCCGAAAACCGGCTGCCTGAGCTTGCGCCGAAGTCGCGTAATAACGCACGTTTGCTTCCAGCGGCAGACGCGCCGGGCAGGTGGGTCGACAAAACACACCTGTCGTAACCACCCCGACGAAGAAGCGACCGTCAAAACGCGCATCACGGCTCTCACGTGCGCGTCGACAAACCTCGAGGTCTGGCAACGCGGAAGGCAGTTCTTGGGGATATGCATCCATGAGCAGACTATAATGCCAACTTCGAAGCAAAACTGCCCGGATTCGGACATTTGTCGGACGCCAATTTAAACGTAGATCCGCGTCAAGCGGTCAAACTTGTGCCTGTGCACATACCCAAGCCCTGGGGTCAGGAGATCTGGTATACCGGCATGGAAGCACGCGGCGAAAGTGGCGTCGAACTCGACTCCGGCAATACCCCGCTGTCCCAATACCTGGCAGCGCAGCAAGGGCTGACCCGCGGCGCTGAGCTACTGCTTTTGAAGATACTCGATCCAAGTCCCACTCCGGTGCTCGGTGACCTCTACTTCGAAGTTCATGAGGAAAAGCGTGAAGTTTACGTGGTCACCCATATCGATGAGACCGCCTGGCCGGACCTCACGGGGCAGATTCGTTTTGGCATGAGTCAGGACACGCGACAGCAATTTGCGGACGATCAGGCATTTCGGGATGCTTATCTGCAAACAGTGCAGGCATACGAAGGCATTCGCCGCGATATCGATGATGGCAGACGCAGCCCGGGTGCCGCAGCAGACGAAGAGGCCGCCGCCAGATCTGCAATGGAGGCGTTTACAGAAGTTCGCGGTTTGCATGTCGGCGACGTTGTTGCCGTGCCGACGTGGACGCCCCATGCACTGCAACACGGAGTGCGCGTCGTAGAATTTCAAACCGCAACTTACGAACGTTTCATCGTCTCCTTTGCGCAAAAGGTCATCACGCAAGACCACTGGGACTCAGAACATGCGATCGCACGCATGCATCTGGATCGACCGCAGGAACCCGCATTCGAACGCGTTGCCGAGGGGGTAGAGCGAATCGCGCGCTTCGATCACTTTAACGTCTGGCGGGCCAACACCGAGACACTGACACTGCCCTCACATATCCCGTACGGGGTCCTGATGAACATCACCGGGTCTACGCGCGTAGGCGGACTTGAACTGCGCAAAGAAGAAGCCTGTTTCATACCGCATGATGCTTTGACCACCACAACCATCGAAACCGACGGCCAGTACGTCGTCGCCGCCCCTGAGCTCTAGAACGCAGATAACCCAAGACTGGCGGGCTAGGCCATATCCGAACTCGTTCTTGTCCGGAAATGGACTTCCTGTCCATTTCCTCCCACGGGTTTCTGGCGAAACCCTCTCAAAAACCTACGGTTTTTGGCTCGCGCTTTCCATGCGCTCGAAGCCTCCGTCCAAAAGACAAGTATTTTGGACGGAGGCTATTTAGGCTACTGTTAGCGGTCTGATACTGATTTGGATTGCGCCATGAGCGACGCGGATACCGAGACCGGCTGGCAGGAACCTTCCGAGCTGATTGTCGAGCAAATTGAAATCGGCCCGATGCAGAACTACACCTACATCGTGGGCAGCCGCGAGACGCGTGAAGTTGCCATCGTTGATCCGGCCTGGGACATCGATGCTCTCCTTGAGCGCCTGGATGCACAGGATTACAAGTTGAGCGCTATTCTTGCCACCCACTACCACCCGGACCACGTGGGCGGCAGCATGGGCGGTCACAGTATCGAGGGGGTGAGCGAAATGCTGGGCAAACGCCCGGCCAAGGTATACGCCAACAAACACGAAGCTGACGGTATTAAGAAGGTCACCGAGATTTCAGAAAACGATATGGTCCGTGTGGACAGCGGCGACACTCTGAAACTCGGTAATGTCGAAGTCGAATTCCTCCACACACCCGGCCACACACCGGGCAGCCAGTGTTTCCGCATCAAGAACACACTGGTCTCCGGCGACACCTTGTTTATCAATGGATGTGGCCGTGTCGATTTACCCGGTTCTAACTCGGACGACATGTTCGCCAGCATGCGCAAGCTTTGCGATCTGCCGGACGATACGCTGCTCCTGCCCGGCCACAACTACGGCCACGTACCCAACGCAACCATGGGTGAAACCAAACAGATGAACCCCTACCTGCGGTTTGAAGATCTGGAGACCTGGCGCAGCATCATGGGGCACTCGCACTAAACCACAATACAGCTGCCAATACGGAGAGGGACACAATGAAAACAGGCACTTTCACCGGTTTTGATCTGGAGATTCGCGAGCCGGGTATCGCCTGGTTCCAATTCAATTCCCCGGAGCGTTTAAACGGTATGACCACCGCCATCAAGCGCGATCTGATCGAAGCCGTGACGCAGGCACAGATGGACAATCAGGTGCGGGTGCTGGTCTTTACCGGAACAGGGCGAGCGTTTTGCGCCGGTGATGACCTCAAGGCGTATCGCGGCGCGGAGTTAGGTGGCGATCCGCTCGTCGATCCCATTCCGCCAGGCCATGACAATGAACTCGGCACCTACAACGGTTTGCGCACCATATCTCAGGCGTTGAACACGGCCGTACGCAATCTGGACAAACTCACTGTCTGCGCCATCAATGGCGTGGCAATCCAGACCGGGTTTTCGCTTGCCCTGTCCTGCGATTTCCGCCTGGCCGCAGACACCGCCCGCATGGGTAGCGCCACGCTGCGCTTCGGCTTGTTGCCCGATGAGGGAGGTCAATATCTCCTGGTGCAAGCCATGGGCGTGGCTAAGACCATGGATTTCCTCATGCGGAAGAAAATCGTCACCGCCGAGGAAGCCCTGGAATTGGGTCTGGTTCACGAAGTTGTGCCTGCAGACGAACTGGAAGACGCGGCCATGTCGTTTGCCACTGAACTTGCAAACGGTCCCCAGGTTTCCATGCGCCTCTTGAAGCGCTCCGTATACAAGGCAGCTGAGCTCAGCTGGGAGCAAAGTCTGGATGAGATTGCAGCCAAAACTGCCATTTCTGACCATCACTCTGACGCGAAAGAAGGTGTCACTGCGTTTCACGAAAAGCGTTCGGCAGAATTTAACGCATGGCTGAAGGAGAGTTAGTTCGTGTCCGATCTTGTTAGTTACTCAACCGCCGATAACATCGCCACAATCACTATAGAGCGCGCGGACCGCCTGAACGCGTTGAACGAGGATGTGATCGTCGGTTTACAGGCCGCGCTGCAGCGCTTCGAAAATTCCAACGATCGCGTTGCGATTATCCACGCTGCAGGCGATCGCGCCTTTTCAGTGGGCGCGGATGTTAAAGACCCCCCCAAGGAGATGTGGCAGGGCGTACCCAGCGTGGGAGCAGCGACCAGTAAGCCGGTGATCGCCGCGGTGCACGGCTGGTGTATAGGTGGCGCCTATTGCATCGTGCAAATGTGTGACCTGGTTGTTGCGTCTGAGAACACCGTCTTCAAATACCCTGAAGCCCAACTGGGTTTTACCGGTGGGTTGATCGCAAGTGCAGTCGCCCGCATACCACACAAAGTGGCCATGGAATTCATGATGCTCGGCGAAGACTTTCCCGCGGACCGGGCGCTTGCGGTGGGCATGGTGAACAAGGTGGTCCCCGTCGGGACCGAACTGGAAGCCGCACGCGAATGGGCGACCATTCTCGCCAACTCAGCACCCTTGGTATTGGAAACCGTAAAGCGTTTTTCACTGGAGACCATGAACAAAAGCCCAGCCGAAGCCGGGGCTGTCTCACGCGAACAGTTGCTGAAAGTGCGCAACAGTGAAGATGGCAAAGAAGGTGGACGGGCATTCGCTGAGAAGCGCACCCCGGAGTTTAAGGGCCGCTAACATGTGCAGAAAATTGTTGTTGTCTGTTACCAGTGCAGTCGCACTGATGCTTACAAGCCAGGTGTTCGCAGAAGGTCAGTTCATCGACATTTACCCGAAAACTGAAGCCGACATCAAACTGGTTATCAATACACTGGAAGAACGTATCGCCAACCACTCGGCGTCAGAGGCGCCGCCGATCCTGCTCATGCTGCATGGCAAAGAAGCCAAACGTTTCCTGAGAAGCGAGTACGCACAAAACAAATCCCTCATAGACGCCACAGCCAAGCTCGCAGGGTTTGGCGTACTTGAAGTCAAAATCTGTGAGACCTGGATGCGCAAGAACATGCACGGTGAGGAAGAACTTTTCCCCTTTGTCGGCACGGTACCTTATGGTGCGGGTGAACTCGCCAGGTTGGAGGAAGAAGAGGGTTACACGGAGTTTACCGTCGCCCTCTGATCCGGTCGGCTCTTCAGGCTCAGCGCGCCTGAATATGAAAGAACCAGATATCCTTAGGTCCTTCAACCGGGCGCGGCCCCCAGGGTTCACCGTCCTGCCAGCCTTCCACCATGCCTTCCATCTGCACCTTGAGCGCCTCGATCAACTCAGCCTCTTCAACCTTTGCAGCACGCCCCGGATATCGTTTGCCGGCCAGCCGAAGCACTACGCGATCGTCCAGCAAGACCTGATTGTGCCAGTCCTTTACCAGGTAAATGAGATTCAGGATCCAACGTCGTGTGCCCGAAAATCTAGCCCAACCAAAGCCCAGGTCGCAGGGTATGTAAATCTCGCCGTCGCGCAAAATGACCCCCGTCATTCTTGAGCGACCCGTTGCGGCCAGCTCCAACTCGATAAAAAGCGGTTCGTTGTGCTGGTGGATCGCGCCCGCCGTGAGCCCCACCCAATCGACGTGCTCTGCATCCAGGATGTCACCGGACAAACTCCCACCGGCAATCGGCCCCAGCGGTCCGTCGGAGAATCTTGCGACAATCAGTGTTCCACCGACCAAAGTGAGGAGCAGCACAAAGACCACCGTCAGAGTAACGGTCAATCGTTTCATCTGAACCTCCAGCGCTAATCTTGTTTTTTTCGTTGTGCGCGCGCTCCTGCGATCAAGAGCCCCAGAATCCCCCAGGTCAGCGTGCAGATGCCGATGAAAGTCACCACCTGGTTTTTCCAGATCTCATCCGGGGCATTACCTGTTGGGAAAAACAAATGCGACAAACCGGCGTAGAGCAAACCCGCTCCAAGCGCCACCGCTATCGTCTGAATGGAGGTTGATCGCCGTTCGCGGGCAATTCGCACCCGCCGCCGTTCCGACACAAAATCGGCGATATCGGAAATCTGATTAAGTTCGGGCAGCTGAGCCTCATCCACACTTTCAACGATGCTGGCAACGTCCGTGCCGTATGCATCTGTGATGCGACGAAAGACGTCTACCGAGGGCACAGAATGGTCGTTTTCGAGCTTGGAGAGATAGGATTGCTCAATCCCGATGGCTTCCGCAGCCTCCGGCTGGGTCCAACCCCTGGCTTCTCTGAGACGTCGCAATTTGTCGCCAAGTTTCATCGATTGTCACCACTCAAGTTGCTGAAAGTGCGGGAAATTCTTGCGTATTCATCCAGGCATAAGAAGGTGAATATGCGTGAATAATCAGCAATTCAGACCCATTCCGTCAGGTGATCTCTCTAAAACAGGCTCGCAGCTCGCGTACAAAAAGCTCGGGTTGTTCGAAGGCCGCAAAGTGACCTCCCTTGTCCAGCTCGTTCCAATAAACGATGTTGGTATAACGTTTTTCAGCCCAACTCCTGGGTGTAGGCACAATTTCCTTGGGGAAAATGCTGCACCCTGTGGGCAGTTCAACAGTTTTCGGTCCATCCCCGCTGAACGCGACATTAAAGCTCTCCCAGTACAGGCGTGCGGATGAAGCGCCATTGCCATTCCACCAGTAGAACATGACGTTATCCAGGAGTTCATCTTTGCTCAAAATCTTTTCCGGATGGCCATCACAATCGGTCCACTCGTAAAACTTTTCTACAATCCACATCGCCTGTCCTATCGGCGAGTCCACCAGCGCATAGCCCAGCGTTTGTGGTCGCGTGCTCTGCTGCTTTGAGTAACCGGCGCCCCACTGCTGATAGTACTGGGCGCCAGCAAGCGCGCGTTTGTCTGCCTCGTCCGGATTCTCCAGCGCTTCTTTGGTGGCCCTCGCGTTGGGCATGTTCACATGGATACCGGCACACGCACCTTTGTTCTGCATGCCGATAGCCGTGGTCACGGCCGAACCCCAATCCCCACCCTGCGCGAAGTATCGTTCATAACCCAACCGTCGCATCAGCGTGTCCCAAGCTTCAGCGATTTTCTCGACACCCCAGCCGGTGTCAGCGGGTTTGTCTGAAAAACCATAGCCCGGCAACGAAGGACAGATCACATGAAATGCGTCCTGTTCTTCACCACCGTGCCCTAACGGATTAACCAAGGGGTCAATGATCTTGTGGAATTCCACCACCGAACCCGGCCAGCCATGCGTGATCAGAAGGGGTCGCGCGCCAGGGACTTCACTGCGCGCATGAATAAAGTGGATATTGAGCCCCTCAATCTCCGTTACAAACTGAGGGTAGGTGTTGTAATACGTCTCGCGCGCGCGCCAGTCATACTCATCCCGCCAGTAGGCCAGAAGCTCGCTTGCATAACTTAAGGGAACGCCTTGACTCCAATCATCAGGCGTTTCCGCCTCTGGCATGCGGGTTGTTGCCAACCGTTGTTTTAAGTGATCCAGATCCTGGTCTGAGATCTGAATCGAAAAACTATGAACTTCTGACATCTATCTACCCCTCCCCGCTTTCTTTATCTGCTCCCCCGCCGATCGCAGTCAGCGCTCAACGCTACCGCTTTACGGCAACAGGTGCGCTACCGCGTCGCGTTCTTCGCCCAGCTCTTGCGCGGTTGCATCCATCTTTTCGCGACTGAAGTCGTTGACCTCGACACCCTGGACTACCTGCCAATCGCCACCGTTGCAGGTCACCGGATAGGAGTAGATCAAACCTTCGTCAATGCCGTAACTGCCGTCCGAATAAACACCCATGCTCACAATGCCATCGCTGCCAAGCGCCCAATCGTGCATGTGGTCAATGGCTGCGTTTGCCGCAGACGCCGCGCTGGAAGCACCCCGCGCTTCAATAATCGCCGCGCCACGCTGCTGGACTGTGGGAATAAAGTCGCCCGTGTACCAATCCATGTCTATGAGCCCCATGGCATCCGTACCGTCAACCGTCGCTCGATGGATGTCCGGGTACTGTGTGGCTGAGTGATTGCCCCAGATGCACAGCCCTTCAACCTGGCTGACATGTTTGCCAGCTTTCTGCGCCAATTGCGCCGCGGCGCGATTGTGATCCAAGCGGGTCATCGCAGTGAAATTGCGCGGATCAAGATCCGGCGCATTACGCTGCGCGATCAAACAATTTGTATTCGCGGGGTTGCCCACCACCAGCACTTTGACGTCGCGCGATGCATTGTCGTTGAGGGCTTTGCCCTGAACACTGAAAATCGCGGCATTGGCTTCCAGCAGGTCTTTTCTTTCCATACCCGGTCCACGCGGGCGAGACCCGACAAGCAGCGCATAGTCGCAGTCTTTAAATGCAACGTTGGCGTCGTCGGTCTGCACGACACCTGCCAGGAGAGGAAACGCACAGTCATCCAGCTCCATGACGACACCCTTAAGCGCTTCCAACGCCGGGGTGATCTCCAGCAGCTGCAGGATCACGGGCTGGTCTTTACCCAACATGGCGCCTGAGGCAACGCGGAACAGCAGTGCGTAGCCAATTTGTCCGGCTGCACCTGTAATGGTTACTCGAACGGGTTCTTTCATTTGTGTTTTCTCTCTTTCTAGTTCTATGCTTTTTCGGTTGCACTTAAAGTTCTGCGCACCTTAAGTTTGAATACGGCGATCATCGCGGCGGCGTATTGTATAAGAATGTCGTCTAACCCATCCAGCTTCGCCCTGTCCAAACCAGACCATTGGGACGACCCCATTCGAAAGGCCCCATCGGTACAAACGCGGCTATAATTCGGCTCATGCAGAATTCCGATCCGCTTCAGGCAACGTCAGAACGCGACCTCAGCCGACGCATCGAGGAGGCTTCGCTGAACGCGTGGCCGGCGATGCAGCAGGTGCTCCTGGATGGGTGGGTGCTGCGGTTTTCCAAAGGCTTTACGAAGCGAGCCAACAGCATAGTGCCCCTGTATCCGGGAACTTCTCACGATGAAGAACGTATCCTTGAGAAAATACGCTATTGCGAAAATCTCTACGCGCGAGAGCAGCTGCGTACAGTGTTCCGCCTGATTTCCATTGTCGACAACGAACCGCTGGACAGACTGCTGCTGGATCGCGGTTATGAACACGCGGACAGCTCAGAAGTGCTCGCCGCACCGTTGTTATCGTCATCATCACGCCCACCAATCAGCGCGCCAACGTATGCGGTGAGCTTCGTCGCTGTGGATGAATGGCTGAATGCCTACTGCGCCTTAACAGGTATGGACGAACCTGCGCGCAGCCTGCATGGCTACATTCTGAAAAGTATCGGCGGCGAATGTGGATATGCCGTGGTTAAAGACGAAACTGCCCCTGTTGCCTGCGGTCTTGCTGTCCTGGAGCACGAGTTGGTCGGCTTTTTTGATATCTACACCCATGCAGAACACCGCCAGCGGGGCATCGCGCGCCAGTTGGTTCAAGCCCTCATGGACTGGGGTGCGGAAGGAGGGGCAACAACCGCATACCTGCAGGTGGTTGCCGACAATACCCCCGCAATCAGCCTCTACGAGGGTCTGGGATTCAAAAGCCAATACAGATATTGGTACCGAATGGCAAACTAGTCCTTATTAATCAATAGGTTACAAAGATCTGCGCCTCCAAGAGGCAGAGCGCCAAACTTGAAATTTTGCGCCAATTTTGAGATGTTTCGCGATTCGTTTTGAAGACACGTCGTTGTTTGCGACCTGCGATTTCGAAAATCCGCGGCGGACATGGGAATACATGACCGTCGCATGGCTAAAAAAGTGGCCAAAAAGGCAGTACAGAGAGCCGTATGGAGAGCCATATAAAGAGCCATAAAAAGAGCTATATATAGGAGCCAGGCGATCGGTTGAGGGTAACTCACGGGGACCGAGGCGCTGAGACTAGCTCGGAAGGCCAACAAAAAGCTTTATTAGAAGAAGCTTTAATCGATTCGAATCGGGGTCCGCAAACATCATTCCAGCGAGCACTATCGCGCTCACTTTTGGGTGAGCCACGCACCCGGTCGCTCTGTCACATGGGCAGATGGCGATCTGGGAGACCCGCAACGTCGATCTGCTAGAGAGGCGCTTGAGAGGTTCGCGAGAATGAATCGACAAGATGAGAGAGAGGTAAGATGTCGCTAGTTACTAATGGTGGTTTCCCAGACAAGTACGGGTTGTACGATCCGGCAAACGAGAAAGAGAGTTGCGGTGTTGGTTTCATCTGCGACATCAAGGGACGTCCAAGCCATCAGATAGTGGCAGACGCTGTGCACATGAATTGCTGCATGGAGCACCGCGGTGGCGTTGGCTATGAAAAGAATACCGGCGACGGCGCGGGCATTCTCACCGGTCTGCCGCACAAGCTATTTTCTGCAATAGCCGAAGCCGAATTTGGTACTCCTCTGCCGGAACAAGGTGCCTACGGCGTCGGCAACGTGTTCCTGCCCCTGGATCCTGCCGAGCGGGAAAAGTGTCAGGCGGTTTTCGAAGCACAAATTGAAGCCAACGGTCAGCGGCTGATCGGCTGGCGCGAACTGCCTACCGACCCGGAAACTGCTGACATTGGCAATGCTGCACGTGCAGCCATGCCGCATTTTGTGCAACTGTTCATCGGTGCCGCAGACGGTTTAAGCGGCGATGATTTTGAGCGTAAGCTCTACCTCATCCGTAAACACACAACCCATCTCTTACGCTCCGATGAATCGATCAGCCAGCGCAAGCTTGTCTATGTGTGTTCTCTGTCCACCAAAGTCATCATCTTCAAAGGTATGCTGACACCCGATCAGCTGTTCCCGTTCTATCCGGATCTGCAGAACGAAGCATACGAGAGCCACCTCGCCATGGTGCACTCGCGTTTCAGCACCAACACCTTCCCCTCCTGGGACCGGGCGCAGCCAAACCGGTTTATGAGCCACAACGGTGAGATCAACACGCTCCTCGGCAACGTCAACAGCATGAACGCGCGTCAGGGTAAGGCGGAAAGCGATCTGTTTGGGGACGATCTGAAGAAGCTGTTCCCCATCGTCGAGCCCGACTGCTCAGACTCAGGTAACTTCGACAACGTGCTGGAGTTCCTGCTGATGTCAGGGCGTAAGCTCCAGGAAGCCGTGCTCATGATGATTCCTGAAGCATGGCAACAACACGCGCACATGAGCTCCGACAAAAAGGCATTCTACGAATACCACTCGAGCCTCATGGAGCCGTGGGACGGACCCGCTTCTATCGCGTTCACCGATGGCACGTATATCGGCGCGGTACTCGACCGCAACGGCCTGCGTCCTTCGCGCTACTACATTACAGATGATGACAAGTGCATCATGGCCTCTGAAGTGGGCGTTGTGCCGGTAGATCCGGAACGCGTTGTCGCCAAAGGTCGCCTTCAGCCCGGCAAAATTTTCCTCATCGATTTTGACCAGGGTCGCATGATCCCTGACGAAGAATTGAAGACGGATCTCGCATCGCGTCGGCCTTATGAAGAGTGGCTGAACGATCAACGGCTGGAACTGGCTGAAATTCCGCCTGTCGTAGGCGAAGGCCTGACCAAGCAGAACCTGACACAACGCATGCAGGCGTTTGGTTACACGCAGGAAACCATGCAGTTCATGTTATTGCCGATGGTTACAGAGCTGCGCGATCCGCTGGGCTCCATGGGCAATGACGCCGCACTCGCGGTCATGAGCGACAAGCCGCGGATGCTTTACGACTACTTCAAACAGCGTTTTGCACAGGTGACCAACCCGGCCATCGATTCCATTCGCGAAGAAGTGATCATGGCGCTCGACTGCTACATCGGTCCGGAACGGAACCTTCTGGAAACCACCGCTGAGCATGCGCATCGTCTGCGTGTACCTCACCCGATTCTGTCCAATTCTGAGCTTTCATCGTTGAAGCATATGGACCACCGGGGTTGGCGTGCAAAGACCATCGACATCACTTACCCGTCCAATTCTGGCAAAGCAGGTCTCGTTGACGCGCTGACCCGCATCAACAAGGAAGCCCACGACGCCATCGGCGAAGGATACAGTCTGGTTATTCTCTCGGATCGAGAGGTGGGTCAAGATCGTGTGGCCATCAGTTCTCTACTGGCCGTCGGGAGCGTACACCAGCACCTGGTGAAGTTTGAGGCACGCACTCAGATCGGGCTGGTACTGGAAAGCGGCGAAGCACGAGAGGTGCACCACCACTGTCTGCTGGTTGGCTTCGGCGCAGATGCTATTAACCCCTACCTCGCCTTCGAGGCACTCTGGGACGCACGTTCTGACGGCCGCTTTGATGACACAGCACACGTCTCCAATGATGAAGACGTGATCACCGCGTACAAAAAAGCTGTGGCAAAAGGCATGCTCAAGGTCATGGCTAAGATGGGTATATCCACCCTGCAGTCGTACAAGGGTGCACAGATATTCGAAGCCGTTGGTCTGGCTTACGATGTCGTGGAGCTGGCCTTCACCGGCACCGCAAGTCGCGTACAGGGTGTGGGCCTTGAGGTACTGGCGGACGAAATTCAGCGACGCCACGACCTCGGTTTCCCCGCACGCAACGTCATCCCTCTGTCGGTATTGCCAAACCCCGGTGATTTCCATTGGCGACGCCACGGTGACACCCACATGTGGGATCCAGAGGCGGTGGCTTCCCTGCAGAACGCAGCACGTACCAACAACGAAGACGCCTACTGGCAGTTCGCCGGGCACATCAATGAGGTAAACACCAAAAACGCTACCTTGCGTGGATTGCTGACTTTCGCAGATGCTGAGTCCATACCGCTTGAGGAAGTTGAATCAGAGTCTGAAATCGTCAAACGCTTCGCTACAGGTGCGATGAGTTTCGGATCTATCAGCGCCGAAGCACACGAATCTCTGGCGGTCGCCATGAACCGATTGGGTGGTAAATCCAATACCGGTGAAGGCGGCGAGGACCCGGAACGATTCAAGCCGCTGCCCAACGGCGACAGCAAGCGCTCCGCCATCAAGCAGGTGGCCAGCGGCCGCTTTGGTGTCACCATCAACTACCTCACCAACGCAGACGAACTGCAGATAAAGATTATTCAGGGTGCGAAGCCCGGCGAAGGTGGTGAACTGCCCGGCGGGAAGGTGGATGACTACATTGCCTCTCTGCGCCACTCCACCCCAGGTGTTGGTTTGATCAGCCCACCGCCACACCACGATATCTACTCCATCGAGGACATGGCGCAGCTCATTCACGACCTTAAGAACGGCAACCCCAACGCGCGCATCAGCGTGAAACTGGGTGCTGAAATTGGCGTGGGAACGGTTGCTGCCGGTGTAACCAAGGCGCGTGCCGACCACCTGGTCATCGCGGGGGACACCGGGGGCACAGGGGCATCACCGCTAACCTCCATCAAACACGCGGGGGTACCCTGGGAACTGGGTATCGCGGAAACACACCAGACGCTCGTGATGAACAACCTGCGTTCGCGCGTGGTATTACAAACCGACGGACAGCTGAAGACCGGTCGTGATGTCGCGATTGCGTGTCTCCTGGGGGCAGAAGAGTTTGGCTTTGCGACCGCACCGCTGATCGCGCTGGGCTGCATCATGATGCGCAAGTGTCACCTCAATACCTGTCCTGTAGGAATTGCCACGCAGGATCCCGAATTGCGCAAGAAGTTCAACGGCGCGCCGGAACACGTTGTGAACTACCTGTTCATGGTGGCCAAGGAGCTGCGGCAGATCATGGCCCAGTTGGGCGTGCGCACCGTCAATGAGATGGTCGGCCGCGTGGATCTGCTCAAGGTCGAAGACGCTGTGCAGCATTGGAAGGCACAGGGACTGGATTTAAGCGAGATCCTCGCACCGGCACGTATTCCGCCGGAGTTTCTTGGTTCCTATGCCCAGCATGACCAGGACCACGAGCTGGACAAGGCTTTGGATAACAAACTCATGGAGCTGGCTGAGCCTGCGCTCAAAGACAACGGCGAGCCGGTCCACGCGGAGATGGAGATTGTGAACACCAACCGCGTTGTTGGCGCCATGCTCTCAAACAAGATCATTCGCGAAGTGGGTCCTGACATGCTTCCGGAAGACACCATCCACTTCAAGTTCAACGGCAGTGCTGGACAGAGTTTGGGCTGCTGGCTGGCCAAAGGGGTTACCCTGGAAGTGGAAGGCGATGCCAACGACTTCATCTGTAAAGGTCTCTCCGGAGGCAAGGTGATCGTGTACCCGCCCAAGAACGCGAAGTTTACGCCGGAGGAAAACATCCTCATCGGCAACGTTGCCCTTTATGGCGCAACCTCCGGAGAAGCCTATTTCCGCGGCATCGCCGCCGAGCGCTTCTGCGTTCGCAACTCCGGCGCCGTCGCAGTCGTAGAAGGGGTCGGCGACCACGGCTGTGAATACATGACCGGCGGGCGCGCGATCATCCTCGGCCCGACAGGCCGGAATTTTGCGGCCGGCATGAGTGGCGGCATTGCCTATATCTGGGATCCGAACAAGGAATTCAGCGCGCAGTGCAATCCGGAGATGGTTGAGCTTGAGCGCATGGAGGCTGACGAAGACATCGCTGAGCTGAAGCACTGGATTACCAATCATCAGCAGTACACCGGTTCAACCGTTGCAGAAAACATTCTGGCCAACTGGAATCAGTCGTTGGGCGAGTTCGTGAAAGTCATGCCCACGGACTACAAGCGAGTGCTGGAAGAGCGCCGCCGCGAGGTCAGTGCCGGTTAAGCCAACGCCCACCCGGTTAAAAACCAAAACGTAGACGTTAGACAAAAGACTAAGAAAGACATTAAGACAAGACATGGGTAAGCCAACAGGATTTATGGAGTTTCCGCGCGATGCTGCGCCGTACAGAGATCCAGCTGTGAGATTGCTGGACTTTGACGAAATCTATACCGACCACGACGTGGAACGTCTCACTACCCAGGGCGCTCGGTGTATGGACTGCGGCGTGCCGTTCTGCCAATCCGAGGACGGTTGTCCCATTCACAACCTCATTCCGGAATGGAACGACCTCGTGTACAGAGGCCAATGGCGCGAAGCTTTGGACCGCCTGCACAAAACCAACAACTTTCCGGAGTTTACGGGTCGTGTATGTCCTGCACCGTGCGAGGGTTCATGTGTACTTGGCATCACCGATCCTGCTGTCACAATCAAAAACATAGAAATGGCGATCATCGATCGCGGTTTCGAAGAAGGCTGGGTAGTGCCCGAGCCACCGGCCATTCGCAGTGGCAAAACCGTTGCGGTTGTCGGTTCGGGACCTGCGGGTCTTGCCGCGGCTGCTCAGCTCAACAAGGTGGGTCATACCGTAACCGTGTATGAGCGCGCAGATCGCATCGGCGGACTTTTGATGTACGGCATTCCCAACATGAAGCTTGCCAAAAACGAGGTTGTGGAAAGGCGTGTGCAACTGCTTCGCGACGAAGGTATCGAATTTGTGGTCAACGCTTCTGTAGGTAACGGTGAAGGGGATACAGTCTCCGTGACCGAATTGCAGGCTGAGCACGACGCTTTGCTCTTTTCTACCGGCGCCACCGTACCGCGGGATCTGCCCATCCCAGGCCGCGAGTTTGACGGCGTACACTTCGCCATGGAGTTCCTGACGGCCAACACCAAAAGCTTGCTCGATTCGGAGCACGCCGACGGCAACTACATCTCCGCAAAAGATAAAGATGTCATCGTCATAGGCGGCGGCGATACCGGCACCGACTGCATTGGCACCTCCCTACGCCATGGTTGTAAAAGCCTGGTGAACTTTGAGCTCTTCCCGCAACCGCCAGAAGATCGCGCCCCGAACAATCCCTGGCCCACATGGCCACGCATTTTCCGCACCGACTATGGCCATCAGGAAGCAAGCCATGTGCAGGGCAAAGACCCTCGGGTATACAGCATTTCGTCCTTAAACTTCACCGGTGATGACTCAGGCAAACTGACGGGCGTGCGCACCGTGGAAGTAGAGATGCGCGATGGCCAGTTCCACAACATCGAAGGCACCGAGAAAGATTGGCCCGCTGATCTGGTTCTTCTGGCCATGGGTTTCCTCGGACCAGAACATGAAGCCACAGACCCGCTGGGGCTGGACTACGACGAACGCTCCAACTACGCGGCGCAGTACGGTCAGTACGCTACCAATGTCGATGGAGTGTTTGCGGCAGGCGACTGCCGACGTGGCCAATCGCTGGTTGTGCGTGCGATCAATGAAGGCCGCGAAGCAGCGCGCGAGATCGATCGTTACCTGATGGGTTCAACAACACTGCCGTAGCGGTCTACTGAAGCGTGGGGCAGGAGGTCTGTCTCACGCCCGTTCAAAAGTTGCGCTGGATATCACCAAACTGACGAATCCAGGGTTTCAGACCCGCGAGCTCGCCGCTGAGACCACGACCTGCCTGGTCTGCAGCCTGGCGGGAACTGAACACCCCGTAAGTAACCACGTGCAATTCCCGTCCATTTCGTTCCAGCGGGTAGAGTGCAAACTCGTCCGCGTCCGCCTGCCGTTTGATGAGCGCGACGCCGTTATCCTTCTTGGACAACGTGACTAGCTGCAAGGTGAAGTGGGTTGGATTCTGCGCTGCCAACCAGTCAACGCCGTTTACTCCGGTCGCAATGTTCTGCGCCGGTGCGTCCACCGGCGTGCTCGCTTCTTCTACGGGTATCCGCGACTGCGGGGTGGCTCGCGGAGGGGTCGACGTACTTTGTGAAGGACTCGGCGCGGGCTGTACCTGCTCCACCACATCTTCTGCGGCTTCTTCCTCCAGCGTAATAGGCGTCATGGCCTGAACATTGGCTTCGCCACGCTGGGTTTCGGCATCTGATGCAACATTTGATTCAAGATTCGCTTCAACACTCGCACCAGCCGATGCCTCAGCGGTTTCGGGTTCTGGCGTTGCTGCGTCCAGACCCTCAGTTGCGCCCTCGCCGCCTTCCAGCATCACCTGTTCTGCGGCGGATCCATCTGCGGGCACCTCCCGGACAGCCGCGTCCTGTATCGTTGAATCGTTTTGTGGTTCAAGAACCGCAACCACGGGTGTTTCTGCTACCTCAGGTTCCGGATCCTGGTAGAGCACGTAGATCAATACCACCAGGACCAACAGCGCGCCCGCCAGCGCAACATGCTGTTTCGGAAAGCCAGCTTCCTTGCGCACTTCGCCCGTCTCCAGATCTGCCAGAAGTTCGTTCGCCATAAAATCGATCACGTTTGGATTGCCTCCCGAACGGGCAACAATCTTCTCAAGCTGTTCATCGGTAAAGGGCAGCCTGCCGCGATACTGAGCCTGCGCAAACCGCCATTCCAGATAATCGCGCACGTCCTGAGCCGGAAAGCCGGTGAGTCGAATTTCAAACCACTCAAGTTCCTGCTGTTTCGCGGCTTTCGACACGTTGGCAATCAACGTCGCTTCCGCAAACATAACCAGCCGTATCTTCGACTCGGCCAGCAGTTGTACCAACGCCGTGACAGCCTGGTGATCGAGCAATTGGGCATCATCGATCATCGCCATACAGGTGCGCGACTGCTGGTCCTGTTCATTGGCATGTTGGGCCAGTACCTGGATCATATCGTCCAGATGCATCTCAGGTTCAAGCGCGACGCCAAAGCCGTTGCCCACGGCCAACAATACATCCCGGTCGGTATTCACCACACTGCCCGACAGACGCGCAGCTTTGGTATTACTCTCCAGATTGTTGGAAAGTTCGTTAAAGAGCGTCGACTTGCCAATGCCAAAAGGACCCGTCACCAGCAGAATTCGGCGCGACCACTGACTCAGATGACGAATATGATCCAGGTGCGTCTGCCTGTCCGCACCCGTGTAGAAGCCTTCACGCGGCGGCGTAAACGGATTGTGCGTCATGTCCAGAAACGTACGACCGTTCATTTAGCTTGAGTTCCTCTACGCAAGATATTCCTCGAGCGTGCTGTTGAGCGCTTCCTGCGGATATTGATCGGTTAAAGCAGCGTTGCCAATACGGTCCGCCACCACAAATCGAATGCGGCCATCGGCGACCTTCTTATCCATACCCATCGCATCGAGTACATCACCGATGTCCAGGGCAGTATCCACCTTTGTGGGCAGACCAAATTGCGCGGTCAGCTCGGCCAACCGTTCCGTTGAGCCTTGCGGTAAGAGGTTCAATTTTTCAGAGAATCGCGAGGCCATGATCATCCCCACGGCCACCGCCTCGCCATGCAGGTAGTGACCGTAACCGGTAACCTGCTCAAGCGCGTGGCCAAAGGTATGGCCAAAGTTCAAGATGGCTCTGCGACCCGCTTCCCGTTCGTCTTCAGCAACCACGTCTGCTTTGATCTCGCATGACCTGGAGACGATGTAACTCACCGCTGAACTCTCCTGGGCCAAAATCGAATCGACATTCGCTTCCAACCATTGGAAAAAGTCTGCATCCGCAATCACGCCGTATTTGATCACTTCGGCCACACCGGCGGCATACTCCCGGGCCGGAAGCGTAGACAGTACCTCCGTGTCCGCGAGTACCAACTGCGGCTGATAGAAAGCCCCGATCATGTTTTTGCCGAGCGGATGGTTTACGGCTGTTTTCCCACCCACGGAGGAATCCACCTGCGCCAGCAGTGTCGTAGGTATCTGCACAAACTTGACGCCACGCTGAAACGTGGCTGCCACAAATCCGGCCATATCCCCAACCACACCACCACCCAGTGCGACAATGGTAGTTGTGCGGTTGTGACGCTTCTGCATCAGAAAATCCATGACCTCGCCGTAGGTCGCCATGGATTTGAAATCTTCGCCGTCAGCCATTTCGAAGACATCTACCTGCACGTCAGGCAGATGCTCCCGCAAGCTTGCACCATGCAGACCGTTCACCGTCGGGTTGGTGATGATCGCAAGCTGATTGCCACAAACTTCGGCGAGGTTGTTGTTCTGGAGGAGACCAGGGCCTATGTGGATAGGATAACTGCGCTCGCCCAACTCGACCGTCAACGTATCGACCTTGCTCATTAACGGAAGCTCATTAACGGAAGCTCATTAACGGTAGCTCATTCAGCGTTGCTCGTTCATGTTGCTAATCAACCAGGCCGTCTTCCCGCAGCTGCTTCACGATCCTATGGGCGAGCTGCTTGGCACCGCGTTCGCCTGAGACGAATCGATAGTCTTCAATTTCTTTGTACAACGGCGCGCGTTCACACATCAGATTCTTAAGTACTTCTTCTCTGTCATCGCCTGCGAGCAGCGGGCGCTTTTTGTCCTTAGCAGTACGCTCCAGAAGCTGCTGCAGGGGGCAGTGCAGATGAATCACCGTCCCACGACTTCGCAGGCGTTCGCGGTTGATCTGTCGTTTGACGACACCCCCGCCGGTGGCCAGTACCACACCATCCATCCGCGTGATCTCATCAATGACGTGTTCTTCGCGCTGGCGGAAACCATCCTCTCCCTCAACGTCAAAGATCCACGCAACTTCTGCACCCGCGCGCGCTTCTATTTCATGATCTGAATCGTAGAAAGGCATGCCCAGCGTATCCGCGATGAGCTTCCCCACTGTACTTTTTCCGACGGCCATCAGACCGACCACATATATATTTCGACGATTCATAAAAAAACGGCGCCGTAGAGGCGCCGTTTAGTGTAATTGAACGCGCCGTACAGCGCGACCAACTATCGGTCTGCGAGTGCATCCGCAACGATACGCGGCGTGATGAAGATCAGCAGTTCCTGCTTGTCGTCACGCTCTACCGTACGCTTGAACAACCGACCAACGTAGGGCAGGTCACCCAGGAACGGGGTCTTGGTCGTCGAGATGTTTTTATCCGTCTGGAAGATACCGCCAAGGACCACGGTCTGACCGTTGTCTACCAATACCTCTGTCTGAATCTCATTGGTGTTGATACTCGGTACACCGTTGAATACCTGACCGACTGTATCCTGCTTCACGTTCAGTTCCATGATGATGCGATCATCAGGCGTAATCTGCGGCGTTACTTCGAGCGACAGCACAGCATCTTTAAACGATGTTGACGTGGCACCACTGGACGTTGCTTCCTGGTAAGGAATCTCAACACCCGACTCGATAACAGCAGGACTCTTGTCCGCGGTGATGACCTTAGGTCGTGCAACTACTTCTGCATGACCGTCTGCAGCCAGCGCTGAGAGTTCCAGATCAACCAGGAAGTCAGCGGAGGTCAGACCCACACCGATGCTGGTCGCACCTGCCTGGGTGACACCCAGGTCAACCACCAGAGCGCCGGGGTTGGTGATCTCACCAGAGCCCTGCACAAATACGTTTTGCAGTTCTGTCAGCGTTTCCTGTGAACCACCCACGCGGATTGCATCGTTCTGAATATCCAGACCACCGCCACCCCAGGCAATACCAAATTGCTCCTGGAACGTAGCGTTGGCCGTCACGATGCGTGCTTCGATCAGCACCTGACGAACCGGGATATCCAGTTGCGCGATCACGCGACGGAATTCTTCAAGACGATCTGCGGTGTCTGTGAGAATGATGGCGTTGGTACGCTCATCTACAATCACGCTGCCGCGATCCGAAAGCATGGACTGACCGCCTGAACCGCTTGAGTTAAAGAGGTCGAAGAGCTCGGACGCTGAGGCATAACGAATTTGTACAAACTCGGTACGCAGTGGCGCGAGTTCAGAAATCTGCTTCTGATTTTCCAGCTCCAGCTTTTCGCGTGCCGCAATTTCAGCTGCGGGCGCGACCAGCAGAACGTTACCCACCTGACGTTGGTCAAGGCCCTTGGTCTTCAGGATCAGTTCGAGTGCCTGGTCCCAAGGTACGTTCTTCAAGCGCAGGGTGATGCGACCGGATACCGTATCACTGGCAACCAGGTTCAGATCGGTGAAGTCAGCGATCAGCTGTAGTACTGAACGTACTTCGATGTCCTGGAAGTTCAACGAAAGCTTCTCACCCGTGAACTTGAAGATGTCTTCGCGTGCTTCAATTTCCTCAGGTGTCAGTGGGGTCACATCGATGCTCATAGTGTCGTCTGCCTGGTAAGCCAGGTAGTCGTAGTTCCCTTCAGCTGCGATCGTGAAGACGGTGTGCGGACCTTCCTGCAACGCATCTACGATATGAACCGGCGTTGCGAAGTCGGTGACATCCAAACGACGCTGCAGGCTGGAGGGCAATTCCGTGTTGCGCACTTCGACGCGAATACGGCCGCCGTCGCTGGACACGTTAACCGGTACTTTGGGGTTAGACAGCGAGAAGATCACACGACCTTCACCACTTTTACCGCGGCGGAAGTCCACATCAACAATCCGTGAGTTGCGACTGCTGGACGCGGGTGCAGCGCGTTGATCATCGGGACGGCTTGCGGTTGCACCCGCTGAGCTTGAACTGCCTGAAGCATCGCCACCAACCATCAGCACAAGCGTATTGCCGCGCACTGTGGTTTCGTAACCTACCAGCTGGGTGAGGTTGACGATCGCACGCGTGCGGTCTTTTGTGCTGATCACAGACACGCGGCGTGCATTGCCGATGCCTAGGTTGTGGTGTTTTTCCTCAAGGCTGCTGACCACACCCGGCAAATCCAACACGATACGCGCCGGTTGCTCGATGGTGTAACCATTCGGGCTGGGCGGTGTCGAATCGAATTGCATGCGGATCTCTGTGCGATCACCGGGTAACGAGGAGAATTCGATACCTTCCATGGTTGCGGCCCATGCGCTGTTGGCACCCAATACCGCAAAACCAACTGCAATCGCTGCCCACGCTTTTATTACTTTAAGCATTTTCATCTTCCTCTACGCTTCAGCCGAGAGTGCTACCGTGCGAGCACGCTCCACCCATCCACCAGTTCCGTCCGGAACAATTTCTATGAGTTCGATACTCAACTCTTCAACCAACTGGATCCTGCCGTGGTCCGTTCCTATGTAGTCGCCTGGCTGCACGCGATGAACGCCGCCATCACCATCCTGTACCAGCGCGAAGGTTGTCCCATTCTGGGCTAAGGTGCCCACCATGGAGAGTTGCGCAATGGTGTACTGCTCCAAATACTGTTTTACCCGATTGAAATCGGGGGTGACCTTGGGGCCACTCTTACGGTCAACCCGCTTCACCACGATGGGCGGCTCAAAGGGGCTGCGTTTGTTACTCACCGTGTAAGAGAAAGGAGCGACCGTCTCGATGGGAGGCAGCGGCTCAATTCGACCCTTGGGACGCGAGTCCACCTCGGCCATAAACTCTTCTATGTCTCGGTAATCTTCACCGGGCGCGCAGGCCCCGAGCGCCAGAACGCTCAAAACCAGTCCCATTTTCATCAGTGCACTTTTGTAGGTGTGCTTAAAGAAGCGCATCAATTCGCCTCCTCAAGATAGCGATAGGTTTTTGCCAAAATTTCCATACGCAACAGCGTGCTGTCGCGCTGCGGCTCAATCTTGAAATCGTGCAGCGTGACAATCCGCGAAAGATTGGCAACGCCGCTCACAAATGAGCCGATCTTGTGATAACCCCCTTCAACGACAATCTCGATCGGGAGTTCCACATAGAATTCTGTTTTGCGTTCAGCCTGCAGATTGATGCTTTCGATATTCAGCTCGTTATCCACAGCCGTACGCGTGATGTCTTCCAGAAGACCGGGTACTTCGGTGTCACTCGGCAACTGCCGTAACAAAGCACCGAACGCTGCTTCCATCTCCTGCTTCTGCTGACGATAAGCTTCGAGGTTGGCCGCCTGAGCTGCCTTGTCCTCATATTCCTTGCGAAGCTCCTGCTCTTCAGCAACCTCGCGGTCCAGCTTGTCCTGCTTATCTGTGATGTGCAGGTAATAACCAAGCCCCAGCACCACAACAAACAGGAGAATGACCAGAATGACCTTGACCGCACCGGGCCACGAGCCGATGTTGTTGATGTCCAGGTCGCTAACATCCAACGACCTCAGTTGATCGAGTGAGTCTTGCATCGCCATTAGAGATCTGCCTCCTCGTCATCCTTGTCCGCTGGATTCACCTGAACAAAGCTGAGATCAAAGGTAGAGGCCTGCTCACCATAATCCGAGTTCTCAGGATCTTCCTTAATCGCTTTGAGGTTGGGTTCAGAGAACCATTCAGACCCATCAATATTTCTCATCAGGGCTGAGATTCTATTGTTGGATTCCGCAACCCCGGCAACAGTAAGGCTACCGCTCTCCAGGTTCAGCCTGGAGTAGTGCACGCCTTTGGCCAGCGTTTGCACCAGCTGGTCAAACACCCGCACGATCACCGGTCGGTTACCCTGCAATTCCTGGATAACACGCATCCGGGCCAAAAGGTCTTCGCGCTGCCGCCGGAGATCTTTGATTTCAGCGATACGCTTATCCAGCACCTTGATCTTGCGCTCAATAAACTTGTTGCGGTCCTGTTGTCCTTCGATGGACTGGTCCAGATACCGACCTGCGCCGAAAACCATGACAATGCCCACGACGAGCACCACAACGATCTGCACAAGGAATTCTTTCTGTTTGCGCTCGCGTTCCCACTCGCGCCATGGGAGGAGGTTGATATTCGCCATTAGCCAAAACTCCTCATAGCCAGACCGCACGCGATCATCAGTGCGGGCGCGTCGTTTGCCAAACCATCCGCATCCACTTTGCCCGCAAGCGACATTTCAGCAAACGGATTAGCAATCATGGTGGGCGTGCCCAGCTTGGATTCGATCATCTCACCAAGCCCCGGGATTGAAGCCGTGCCCCCTGCGAGCACAATGTAGTCAACATCATCGTACTGCGATGATGAGAAGAAAAACTGCAGACTACGTGTAACCTGTTGCAACACCGCCTCTTTAAAAGGCAGCAGCACTTCGTCCTCGTAGTCATCCGGCAGACCGCCCTGCTTCTTCGCAAGTCCTGCCTCTTCAAACGAGAGACTGTAGCGGCGCTGAATTTCTTCTGTGAGCTGTTTGCCACCAAAAAGCTGTTCGCGCGTGTAAATGGCTTTATCTTCAGCCAGCACGGACAGGGTGGTCATTGTGGCCCCGATGTCGATGATCGCCACAACCAGATCGTCAGGGTTGCTGCCGAGCTGCGGTTTAACCAGATCAAACGCACGCTTCATCGCGTGTGCTTCGATATCTACGACAGCTGGCTTCAGACCGCCGAGGTCCAGAGCCGCTTCGCGCATTTCGACGTTTTCCCGTCGACATGCTGCCAGCAAAACCTCCACTTGTTCCGGGTTGCGATCTGAAAGACCCAACACCTCGAAGTCGATGGCTACCTCGTCCAGCGGATACGGAATGTACTGGTCCGCTTCGACGGTGATCTGATTCTCCATCTCGTCGTCAGAGAGCTCAGCATCCATCTCAATCGTCTTGGTAATCACCGCCGAACCTGCTACGGCTACCGCTGCAGATTTTGAGGCCGATTTAGCACGTCCCAGAACACGCTTAACAGCTTCGCCCACGCCTTCAACATCACTGATGTTTTTCTCCACTACCGCGTTAGGCGGCAGAGGTTCAACGGCATAGGACTCAACCTTGAATTTCTCGTTGGCTTGCGACAGCTCTAACAACTTAACAGACGTTGAACTGATGTCTAAACCCAACAAAATATTTGATTTTTTTCCGAACAGAGCCACTATCTATATTCCTTTGCTAGCGCGCGCTATTTCCTTTGACGGTGCAGGCACTTACGTCGTGTTTGTGCAGCGATGCATTAAATAACAGACTCGACTATAGAGCAATCGAGACCTCGCAATGTGAGCTTATGTAAACCCTCTCCATACGCTAATCTCCGTATTCGCGCGCGTCGCTTCCAGTTAGAATTTCCTATTCCGCAGTAAGCCTTAAAATCTTGACAGTAAAACTGACACAAAATCGCAAACCTACCTGGCGCAGTATTATGTGGCTGTGCTGGGCGGGTTTATGTGCCGCAGTCCTCAGTCTCGCGGGCCTGTTTTTGTATTTAGATCCACAAGTGCCCCGAGCCGAGACCTACCGCAATGTCCAGCTCGAAACTCCACTCCGAATCTATGCCGAAGACGGTGCGTTACTTGCCGAGTTTGGTGAACGGCGGCTGATTCCGATCGCACTTGAGGATGTGCCGCAGCAATTCATCGACGCGCTCCTGGACACAGAAGACAAGAGATTTTACGAACACAGCGGTATCGACTTCATTTCACTCACCAACGACGCGGTTGGGCTCATCGGCACCTTGATCACCGAGGGTGATCTTGGCCCTGGTGCCAGCACCATCACCATGCAGCTGGCACGCAATGTCAGCTTCAGCCTTGAACGGCGTTTCATCCGAAAATTTAAGGAGATGCTGCTCGCGCTGAAAATTGAACAGGAGCTTTCCAAAGACGAAATCCTTGAGCTTTATATCAACGTGGTCCCGTTTGGTAAGCGTGCCTACGGGGCTGAAGCCGCTGCGCTCACCTACTATGGCAAGCCGCTTGCTCAGTTGACGTTGCCGCAGTTTGCCATGCTCGCCGGTATCCCGCAGGCACCGTCTGCGGGCAATCCCATCAACGGTCCAGAGCGGGCAGTTAAACGGCGCAATGTTGTTTTAAGCCTCATGCTGGCCCAGGAAAGTATCAGCAGGGAAGAATATGAAGCTGCCATCGCCGCGCCGATCTCCGCCAGGGTTTACGCACGCGAGCTGGATCTGGCCAGCCCTTACCCGGCAGAGTGGGTACGGCAGAGCGCAATCGCAACGCTGCCCGACCTCTACACGGCCGGATACGAGGTTTACACCACCATCGATTCGCGCATGCAGGCCGCAGCGATCGAAGCATTGCGCAAGGGTCTGCTTGAGTACGATCGAAAGCACGGCTATCGCGGTCCTGAGACCGAACTCGACCCGGAACTTGCCGATAACTTGAGCGCAAGTGCTCCAGTGCTACCACCTCCAACCGCGGAGACGGGTTCCGAAGAACAAGCGACGGTCACAAACGAGGCCACGGACAAGATATCCGACCTGGACGAGGATGCGCCCGATGTAACGGACACCCTACTTGCGGCGTACGCTCCAGAAGATCTGGAAGCCGCACAGAGCTACGTTGACGAGTTGCCTATATATGGTGGCTTACATGGTGCAGTTGTACTCGCAGCCACGCCCGAGCGTTTGTTGGTCATCATGGCCGAAGGGCAGGCCAAACTGTTGGACTTCGCGGACAGCAGTTGGGCACGGCCCTATATCGAGGTCGACCGGCGCGGTCCGGCACCTGCGGGATTCACCGACTTCCTGAAAGTTGGGGATGTTGTGCGCGCGCAGCTGCGCGATGACAAATGGCAACTTGCTCAGCTCCCTGAAATTCAAGGCGCTGTCGTTTCCATGGACCCGAACAACGGTAGAGTGAAGGCGATGGTCGGTGGTTTTGATTTTTACCAGAACCAGTTTAATCACGCCTTGCAGGCGGCTCGCCAACCCGGATCCGGCTTCAAGCCTTTTGTCTACTCTGCCGCCATTGCAAACGGCATCACCCCTGCTGACATTTTCATGGACGCCCCATTGGTCTTTGACGATGCCAATCTCGAGTCGCAGTATCGACCAGACAACGACTCCAACAGTTACAACGGCCCAACCCGTTTGCGCGAAGCGCTCTACCGCTCCATTAATCTGGTCTCCATGCGGGTCCTATTGCAAGTGGGTGCAGGCGAGGTTCTCAACCATGTTGCAGATATGGGCCTGGCCACGAGCAGCTTCCCGAGAAATACACAGCTGGCCATCGGTGGCGGCACCATGGCGATCACACCCATCGATATGGCTCGCGCCTATACCGTTTTCGCCAACGGCGGTTACCTCATAGAACCCCACATTATCGATCACATTCGCGACGCCCGCGGCGAGGTGATTTTCAAACCCAACCATCCTGTGGTTTGTCGCGATTGTGAAGAAGAGAATTTGTTCGACCCCGCGCCGACGGACTTCACCGACAACTTTATTGAACCCACTTCTCTCACAGACCTGTTAACCAACCAGGCTGAGCCGTCTCCAAATAAAGACACAACGCTCACCGATGCCATCGGCGAAGACCCGAGGGAGTTTGTGGAGTTCACAGACGAGATCCTCTCCCCCGACGATCTCGGACCGCTCCCGGACGAGGAGAATCCGTTGCTGCAGCAACCGCCTGTTTACGCAGATCAGATATTGGATGAGCGCAACGTCTTTATCGTCAATTCCATGCTGAAGGACGTCATCCGGCGCGGCACTGGTGTACGCGCCAAGGCACTCGGCAGGTCTGACCTTGCCGGTAAAACAGGCACCACCAACGACGCCGCCGACACCTGGTTCAACGGCTACTCACCCACACTGGCAACTACCGTGTGGGTTGGCTTCAGCAATCACGAGCCATTGGGTGCCACAGCGTTCGGGTCCAATACACCGTTACCTATCTGGGTGGACTACATGAAGGTTGCGTTAAAAGACGTTGAAGAACAGCAACTGCCTCAACCGCAGGGTGTGATCAGTAAAAAGATCGACCCGGAAACCGGCAAACTTGCCCTGCCAGGACAGCGTGATGCGCTCTTCGAGTTTTTCCTTGCCGAACACGCGCCCCAGGAAATCACTACCCAGGAACCTCCGCCGCTTGAGGAAGAAGAGGTCAGCCCCATCGATCTCTTCTGAAGGCTGCTCCATGCCGGGCTACCCCAACGAATACAAACTCACCAAGGCTGAACATCGCTGCTACGCCGAGCAAGGTTTCCTGATACGCGAAAAGCAGTTTGATAGAACCGAAATAGAACGTCTCCGGTCTGCAGCAGAGCGCGTCATAGCCAGAGCAATGCAGCTTGCCAAGGAAGGCAGCGAGTACAGATTGGATGACAAACGCTTTGTGGACAAAGACAACCACACCATCCAATTCGAATTTGACGATGATCAGCAAATCAGGGTGATCGAACCCATCCACACGCTTGATAGCGTCATAGATGCGCTGGTGGACGACCCGCGCCTGTCCGAACCCATGCGCAGTATCCTGGGGCGCCGGGACATCGCACTCTGGACCGGCAAGATGAACCTCAAATCGGGTCACGGTTCCGGTTTCGATTGGCATCAGGACTCGCCATACTGGATTCACGACAGTTCACATGTCGATCTCTTACCGAACGTCATGGTCACGTTGGACGAACAATCTGACACCAATGGTTGTTTCCGTGTGATCGCTGGCAGCCATCTGGTTGGTCTGTTACCTGGGCGCAGTGACGGTACCCAGCTTGCCGGATTTTATACAGACCTCGCTCAAATCGACCTGCGTCAAGAAGTCAGGTTTAACGTTCCCGCCGGAAGTTTGATTTTCTTCAACCCGCATATCGTGCATGGTTCGGCACCCAACTCGACTGACGGGTCGCGGAACGCGATGATTTTTACCTATCAACCCGCAAACTTCCCGCTCCTCAAAACAGGCGAGACGCGCAACATTCTGCAAGACGGTCCAGCGGGACGCTCAACCTACTGAAACTCTTCGTCATCAATACCCTTCGTCGAGAGAATACGGTTGTAAAGAGCTTGATCATGAACCAAACCTTGTTGATCAAGTATGAAAGGCAAGGATCGGTTTGCCACCCACAAGCTCACCCACGGTGCGTTGACGGTTAGTCCAGAAACCCAATCTCGCATATACCCGCGACGATAAAGCGCGCTGACAATCTCCTTTTCCCCAATCTCTGATATCAAACTGCCAAACAGTCCAACGCTGGCGATCCGAAGATGGGATCCATCATCCGCTACCCAGAGCCTGGCAACGTACACACGTGTATAGGCCAGTATGCCGATTAAGCACAGCAGCGCAAAGCCCACCAGAGTAACGGCAAAAATGGCCCGGTTGCCGAATGGTGCAAGCTCACCAGCATAGCCATCGGCAGGGTTCAGCCCGTAGCTTTGCATCAGCTGAAGGCCAACATACAACGAGACCAGAAAGCCAACGAAGATAACGTACATGACGATGCGCACTTTTTTCAGCTGTGAGCCGCTTCAAACAATAGGCGATAGCTCATAACTTCTCGCATCGGGATAACAAGGGCAGAACCATCAATATGCCACGTCGAATCCGGTTTCGACACAGCTCGCCTGGGGCTTTTGAGGCCATACGCTTCGAACTAGTTGAACAGCACCGGAGTTCGCATCCCGAGACGACGGGCCGCGTTGTCGGCACTGGCCAGGGCCAGCGCTTTCAGCTCACTGTCAAAGTGAATCTTTGGGTGGCAGTGCAGTGCGTTTATTTCGGACACAAAGCGTCCTAACTGTTCTTTGTTCACACCGTCGAAGGCGCGGGAAATAGACTTGAGCAAATGCGGATCCCCCATATGCCAGATCGTTTCCTCTTCACTTTCCCCATACGCTCTGAGCATAGCCAGGCAAACCGCAATCTCAGTATCCACTTCCAGCGAGCGCCAGGGTTCTTCGCGCAAAAACTGCCCAAGTTTTAGAGCCTCACGCTCGTCGAGCGGCGCAACGCCCGGGATGTGCACGTTCGAGGCCAGATCCACCAGGATGGAAAAATCGACGGAGTCTTCTTCGGCAAGATCAGCCAGCGCTTGGACCGCACCATCCGACAAACCCGCACCCAGCACATCGTAGACAATGTCCCGAATCTCACTTGCGCGTAAAAGGTAGTATTCAGCGTCGCCGCGAACACGATCTACGTGGGTATGAAGGTAGTCTCGCCATCCAAGCAGGGGTGTGATCGACATAGCCAGCTCTTCCTTCCAGCCCTCAAAAGAAAGCCAGAAACCGAACCCACGCAAACGAGATCACAAGCGGGTTGCCAGCAGTCGCCTGGCGCGATATCGGCGACCAGTTGCGACATTGGATAACTTTTAATGTGTCTAGAGGTGCTCGGTGTTCGGTGCCTGGCTTTGTTCGCAACAATCGATAACCAGAACTTACTCCCCTCACTCAGAAAGTGAAGTATCCAAACGCAATAAAAGGCGTGGGCTTTGGAAGGAAAAACAATAACGGAAGGTTATTGGATGATCTTGATCGGATCACCAGCACGCGGTTCACCACGCGGATGCAAGCCGTTGATCACACGCAGTGTTTCTTCGGCGTGATTTTTCAGTGGCACACCGCGCGCCAGCTTGGCAAACGTGTCACCCGGCTTCGCGATAATAACTTTGATCTTCTGGTTGTTGACCAAGCGCAGATCAGCGCCCGTCATCGCTCGCATTGAAAACACGGTTTCACGAAACTGACGATCAAATTCCTCAACATCACCGTCTTTGATCAGCTCGGCATCAAAGAGATACACGCCGCCATCTTTATAAATTACGGCAATTTTGCGAGCCTGTTTGGTATCTCCCACCACCTTTACGTCGGCCATGTAGCCTATGTAAGGGCCCACGACAATTTCCTCGCCGTTTTCCAGATCATCCCGCCTGAGCGTTTCTGTCAGGTATTCGAGGGGCGTTTGCTCAACATCAGGTGTGGAGGAGCGACGCAAACTGATTTGACCGCTGGGGCCATTGGTCGGCACACCAAACACTTCCTGCGAAGTGGAACGCACATCCCACCCTTCCGGGAATTTCACGGTCAGGCGCAAACTGCCGTGATAGTAAATGCCATCCTTCACAACGCCCGTCGCCGCTTCGTCACCGTAAGTCACGCCGTCGATCATCTTCCAGAAGTCGCGCACGGGTTCCGGGATTTCAGTCGGGACAAGGTGCTGCGATTGAGTGACCAGCTCGTGCAGTCTCTTTTCCGTAGCTGGGTGCGTGCCGGACAGGCCACGATACACCGAAGGCTGACCTTTCACCGTCCTGGCAAAGTGTTCGTTGGAAAGCATGGAATGCATACTGTCTAACAAGCCGTGGGGGTTGTATCCCGCACTCACCAGATACTCAGCGCCGAATTCATCTGCTTCCAATTCGTATTCGCGACCGTACTCAGTGAGCATCAGCCCAGTGACATTCTGCGACAAGCCGAACATGGAACCGGAGCCGCTGCCAAAGGTAGTCAGGTAGCCGAGCAGTTCGCCGAGCCGGGCACCGCGCATGCGCCGTTTTGTGTGGTTGCCGACCACATGGCCGATCTCATGGCCGATGATGCCCGCCAGCTCGTCTTCGCTCTGGATATAGGCCAGGAGCCCTCTGGTAACAAAGATGTAGGCGTCGGGCGTTGCATACGCGTCGAAGACAGGGACATCGGTTACCGCAAAGGTGTAAGTACGTCCTTTGTGCGGACTGACGGCAAGAATACGTTCGCCAATTTCCGTGACGTAGTCCTGCCACTCCTCATCCGGGTAAAGGAGGTCTTTGTCCAGGAATTCGTTGTAATACTGCGCCCCCGGACCTGCCGCCTGTGCCAAGTTGGCACAGACCATCAACAGGGCAGCCGCAGCTGCTCGGACGACAGTGGTATTGATGACTCTATTTATAACTCTACTGATACTGAGGAGACTGCTCACACGCATTCGCCTGGCTGCATATCTGGTAGAGATTATGACACCAAAACTCGCAAAAAATTGCGTCAGGAGAGGGAGATTAATTGTGGGCCAGCAACAGCCCCGGACTCAGCTCGCGCCGCGGTTCCCAAAACGCTTACGGAAACGCTCCACACGGCCTCCAGAATCCATAACTTTCTGCTTGCCGGTATAAAATGGGTGGCATTTGGAGCAGACATCGATGTGGAAGTCTTCAGATACTGTGGAGCCCACTTCAATGACGTTTCCGCAGCTGCAGGTCGCCTTGATGTTATTGTATTCAGGATGAATCTCGGGCTTCATGATTCCACATTACTCGTTTTCGGGGCGGCGCAGTTTACCAGAATCCGAAAGCCGTGCAATAAGCTGAAAACGGCCACTTAGGACAGCTCAATCGCGCATTTTCCGACCAAAATCTGCTGCATTCAGAGCCCTGCCGAGGCGGACATGGCTGTTGCTTCCGGAGCGACCGCTCTCGGCCTGGTAGCGGCCATGCCATCGGGTCCCGGACCCATCCCGGAGACCACCATTCGCGACGTTGCCAGGCACGTTCGGGCGCGCCACAAAGACACAGAAACCTTCCTTCTTTCCAGTTTGATCGACGCCCAAACCATTGCTGAACAGGTGAACTTCTGCGAACCCACAACGCTGCAGCTGGTGTTCGAAGTGGATCCTGCTATCCACCTGGCGCTGGCGGAGTTGTGCCCTGAAGTTAAACGGGTACAAGTGGTGCATGTTGAAGACGAGCGCGCGCTGGCGGCCATCGAGCGTTACGAGGATTGTGCGGACGCGTTTTTACTCGACAGCGGCAGACCCAATGCGAAGGTTATGGAACTTGGGGGGACAGGTAGGACCCATGACTGGGCAATCAGCACTGAGTTTGTCCGGCAAAGCCCCCTGCCAGTGTATCTGGCTGGGGGCTTAAAGCCTGAGAATGTCGCCGAGGCAATTGCAACCGCCCAACCCTACGGTGTGGACCTTTGTTCCGGTGTGCGCACCAACAATCTCCTCGATCCGCAAAAACTGGCGGCGTTTATGCAAGCTCGCCGCTCGGTTTGACGCCACGTCTGATCAACCGCACGCCCAGGACACCGAGCGCGACCAGCAGGGCGAGCCATGTTTCCGGTTCCGGTGCTGCATAGCCTGTCATCGGCGCGGGTTTCGGATAGGCCGTGTTTGCAACGCCCGCAACCTTCGGCAGGAGTACATCGCTGTCTGAGGCTTTGTCCGGTTCCGGATTCACAACCTTGCGCGACACCGCAACAAAGGCAGTCCAGCGGGTGGCCAATCGATACCCTAAACCCAGGTCTGTTATCGCAGACTTGATTTCATCGTGGGTCCCAGCGCGGCGTTCAGGAGGGGATACAAATTCCTGCATCCAGGCCCGTACCGCACTGCGCGCCCACAATCGGCGTACCGGCGAACGCTGCACTGTGTCACTGAACGCTACCCGCAGTTCAAGCTTTGCGCTTGTCAGGTTGCCGCTGCTATCCAACTGCTTACCCGTAAGGCGGATATCGCCATCCGCCCGTTCGCTGTAGCGGCCTGTAATTCTGAGCGTATCCCCGAGGTATAAATCCGGCAGCTGTGCAGGATGCACATCGCTGACAGGCAAATTGCCCCAGTCGATCGCGAGATCGCTTAACACGGGTGCAGCAAGCCGGGCGGCAAGCGCCTCAGCTACATCTGTCGCTGACTCGTCGGTGGACGTGGGGTCAAGGTAACGGGTAAACCCCTGTCCAACTCGACCCAGTTCATCCATTAGATAGCGATTAACTCCCGTACCTACCCCGTAGGCGAAAAGTTTTGCGCCCTGACGTTTCGTCTCCAGAAGCTCGAGTACGGTGAGTTCATTACCTATATAGCCATCGGTTAAAAAGATGATGTTCTTCACCCTGGCCGGATCACGCGGCCCACTCAGCGCCTGCAGGATGCCCGAGCTCATGTGCGTGCCTCCCCCGCCAAAGAGATTCGCGGTGTACTGTTTACCGAGCTCAATATTCTCGGGTGTGGCTTGCACCGGGTGGGCTGAAAATTCTGTGGCACTATCGCTGAAGCGAATGATGCGGAAGGTATCCGTTGGCCGCAGACCTTCCAGCGCCTTGTACATAAAAAGCTTGCTCGCGTTCAACGGCAACCCGCCCATCGACCCGGAGCAGTCGAGCAGAAAAACCATCTCGCGCGGCAGCAGTTGCTCCGCCGCCATCGCCGCGGGAGGCTCTATCAACAATGTAAAGTAGCCACCCTCCTCGGGTTGCCAGTGCGTAAGCACACCCAGGTCAGCGTGCGCCGCCTGCATTCTGTAGCGCAATACAAAGTCCCGGTTGTCCGGCACCTTGCCGTTCGCAAAACCCACACTTACCTGTGTACTGGAGCGGTGGATAACCTCTATCGCGTGGGTAGGGCTCATCACCTTCCCCAGGGTCAGCGGCGTTTCCAGGTCGAGCTCAAGTGACACACGCGGCGGCACAGGCTGGTGTACGTGCACACCGCTGGTGGGGTTGGTCGGAGGTAACTGTTCCAATTGCCAACGTTGGTCGCCATCTGCGGTCGGCTGACCGGCAGACGCGGGCTGAAAGCGGGGACCAACAATCATCGGCACCTGCAGCTCATAACTGCCATCAAATTTTGGTACCGGCTGATCGTATTCAATGGTCACCTTGATCGGGTCACCAGGCATCAGGTTGGCGATGCGCTGTGTGAACATGTTAGGGCGATGCTGGGTTAAGAGACTTGCGGCCTTACCTTCGGCTTTGGCTTTCTGAAATGTCTTCACCGCCTGGCGTTTTTCCTGGATCTGGGCAGTGATCACTTCGTCACCCACCCGCATAACCATGTTGTGCACAGCTGCCCCACGGTTCATGGGAAAGAGATACCGTGCGTTTACCGGATGATCCGCAGGATTCTCAAACGTCTGCGTCAGCCGTACATTGGCCACGTCGCCAACTATCGATACTTCATAGTGCGATTTCAGGGAAGTGAAGAGCACCCGCTTACCTTCGATCTCCGCCTCCACCACACCGGCGATATCAGCGACATCTGCCCGCACGCTGACGTTCAAGCACAACGCGAGCCACGCGACGGCAAAACATCTCACTGCCAGATTCCGAGTTAACATCTTCATTCCCTAAACCTCCGTTTGATCAACCTGGGTTGAATAAATATTGAAAGCCCGGCGCACGCTCGCGTCATAGGCCTCGGTCTCCATCACTCCGTCAGGGAGAATCCGTTGCACCATGGTCCAGCGCGTACCGGGTGTTCCTAGCCAGCGCCACACCACCTCACTGACCGAGGTGGCAAGTTCACCGTGTGCACTCACGTACGAGACATGCACTGTGTACTTGTCTTGGGCAACTTCAGCATTGCTGACTCGATAAACCGTAGTGCCGCTCGTGTGATCGGTACCCACCAGTTCCACGTCATAACCATTACCCGTAATACACACGGTTGGGTCATGCAGATGCCGCAAAGGTGACAGCGTAGATACCAACAAGAGAGCAAACGGGCCGTAGCTGGTTCGCGATGCGACACCACCGTAGGTGGCAAAATAGTTCGCTTCCTGCGCAGTCAGTTTTTGTTCCGCGCCTGAAAAGCCAGCCACAACCAGCGGTGCATCCAAGGGAGCAAGTTGGGGTGATGCATCCACCGGTTGTGGCTGAAGGGCGCCAACACCAACAGCAAGGCAAAGAATTGAGCCTGCGGTCATCGGCGAACACGTCGTACGCTTTGGGGACGTGCGGATGACCATTGAAGTACGCCGATAGCGTTGCGCAAAAAACAGCAGCGTGATGGTGACAAGGCCGACAACAAGCAGCCCGATCAGGTTATGCGGCACGGGCTCCATCACGGAGAAGCCCAACACCGTCTCAAATCGAATTCCTAATGCCAGCAGCCCGATACGGACTGCATTGCCAACCAAAGCTACCGCGAGACCTACCGCGACACTGACCAACGAGCTGACAAGATTCGGCCGTTTGACGGTGTTGATAAGCGCTAACACGAGTCCGCACGTGCTGACCAACTCCGCGCCAGAACAAGGCAGATCGACCAGCACATCCACCCCGTCCAGAGTCAGGCGGGTGCCGGTACAGGCAAGATCTCCGCCAAACGCGCCAAACAGTGGAGTCAGCATCCCGCAGGCAAGCCAGGCGGACACCTGCTGCAGTAGAAATCCAAACACCCGCTGCAGCACCGGTTCAATAGGCAGGCAGAACGCAAACAAGACCGCCAGCCAAACAGGAGATAGAGCACGCTGACGCACGTCCATGTGCATCAGGCGCGCGATCGCATAAACATCAACGCACAACAACACCGCACCAAGAATGTTGATGTCTGCGATTTGCGCGAGCACCCGCAGCGCTCCCGTGACCAGGAGCAGCTTGAACGCGGAGAGAGGATCGCGCGAGGCGGTTTGCAGCGAAAGTCCGGTTGAAAACTCACGTTTGGGAATGGGGCTCGTAACGGACCAAACCCCGAGCGCTACAACCAGGAGCGCTGCAATCCAACCATCATGTCCCTGCCAACTATTCACAAGCCATATCAGCGGCTCTGCCGCGATCACAACCGCCGCACATAACAGCAGCGCGTGACTCACTGTCGAACGCTTGAGAGCCAAGCGATTGAGAGTCGCGTCATCGGAAGCCAGGGCACGTTGTAGGAAAGTCATCCACATGCGGACCACTTTGCCGGGAAAGTCCTAACGCGCGGTGGAGGGCTTGTGCAATCACCACCCAGTGATGCGCGGTAAATTCACAACGTTGTGCAATTTCTGCGCAAAATTCACAATTTGCAGGACATCTGCCCACCCGCGCGCCACTTGAGCGTTACACTAGTCAACATGAAAGAATGTGTTTTAGTTGTCGACGATGATCCCCACTTGAGAGAAGTGGTGTGCTACGCCCTGGAACAGGAAGGTTACACAGCGGTGATCGCGCGAGACGGCGCCGAGGCGCTCCGCCAGCAACAGGTGCACAAGCCGGACCTGGTTATCCTGGATGTACTGATGCCCGAGCTCGATGGCATCGCCGTGTGCCAGGAGATCCGCCGCGCTTCCACAGTACCCATCATCATCCTGTCCTCACGGGATGAAGAAGTAGACAAGATCATCGGTCTGGACGCGGGTGCTGACGACTACGTTGCCAAACCGTTCAGCCCTCGGGAACTGGTCGCGCGGGTCCGCGCTAACCTGCGACGGCAGGTGGAAACTGACATCAGCATTGTGGAGCACGAGGACTACCGCATCGATAACGATGCCTATACAGCCTTTTGGTTGAACGAGGCACTGCCACTCACACAAACTGAGTTTCAGCTGCTGCGCACATTGGTCAGCTCACCCGACAAGGTGTTCAGTCGCGAAGAGCTCATGCAGCGCGCCTACAACGTGAAAAAAGTGGTTAGCTATCGCACCATCGACAGCCACATGCGTCGCTTGCGGGAAAAGCTTGCCGCTGCCGGTACCCCCGGTATCAAAACCGTCCACGGCGTGGGCTTTCGCCTCGCATCCCCTCTCTCGCAGGACAGGTTGCAGGACAGCTCCGAAAGGGCTTCATGAGAGTTTCGCTCCGCGCGATCCTCATCGGCTTAAGTCTGGTTGTGTTGGTGCTACCCGTGGCAGGTGTGCAGCTGACGCGATTGTACGAATCTGCTCTCGTACGTCAGACCGAGTCGTCTCTTATTGCACAGGGCGCGTTTATCGCCGCGTTCTACCGCGCTGCCATCCTTACGGAAGGTACACAGGATTGGGAAGGTATGACCCGCGAAGTCGACCTTGGACCACAACCCGAAGGCGGCTGGGTACCACACCCCCCAACCCTGGACCTTTCTGACTCACCTATCCTGCCGCCTTTTCCGGACCCACAACCTGCCACTTCCAGCAAAACCTCCAACGCTCATCCTTATGCCGTGCGCCTGGGCACGCGTTTGAACCCGGTATTAAAAGACGCACAGCTCACCACCCTCGCCGGTATTCGGGTGGTTGATCCCTGGGGTGTCGTTGTTGCCAGTACCGGCGAGGACCTGGGGTTATCCATCGCCGCGGGTGAGGAAGTGGCGTCCGCCCTCCGAGGAGAACCCGCCAGTCGCATTCGCGAGAAAGTCGACATACCGGAAGTAGGGTCGTGGGATTCTTTAAGCCGCACCAGCCACATACGTGTCTTTGTCACCTTACCCATCACCCTGCATGATCGCCTGGTGGGTGCTGTATTGTTGTCGCGCACACCGCCGAGCATCATGCAGGCGCTGTATGCAAAGCGCTGGCTGCTGGGCCAGGCGTTTGCACTGCTGTTGTTGATTGTCCTGGCCATGACCATCATTACCCACCGTCTGATCGCCCGCCCCATCAGTCGCCTGGTGCTGCGCTCAGAACAGATTGCAGCGGGTGAGCCCAATGCCACAAGACGCCTGCGACAACACAAACCCCCGCGCATCGTGGAACTGGCCCGCCTGCAACAGGCGCTTTCCCACATGGCCACCAAACTGGAGGAACGCGCCTCCTACCTGCGTGACTTTACCCGTCACTTGAGCCATGAATTTAAGACGCCCATCGCCTCCATCCGTGCCGTGGTTGAGCTGATGCAGGACCATCACGACATGCCGGAGGACAAGCGCCAGCACTTCTTGAACAACGTGCAGGCGGATACCGACCGTCTGCAACAACTGACCACACGCCTCAATCAACTCACCCAGGCTGACCTCGCGGCATCGCAGCTTAAGTCCCTCCGACTGAAGGACTTTTTTAATGGCTCGGTCTTCAAGACAAGCCCTTGCTCAATCGCGGTGCAGATTGACCCGGAGGTCGAAGTAGAAGCCGACGCGGAAGCGCTGACCGCCGCAATGGAGCTGATCCTTGATAACGCCGTCGTCCACGGCGCTCAGACCATCACAATTTCCTGCCAGCTTCAGGACGGAAGCGTAGCGGTAGACATCGCCAACGACGGTGAACCCATTTCTCCCGGCAATCAGGACAAAATTTTCGATCCCTTTTTTACCACCAAGCGAGATGACGGCGGCTCGGGTCTGGGACTCAATATCGCAAGCGCCTTACTCGCGAAAAGCGGTGCTGCCATCACGCTCGCCTCAAACGACCCGGTCATTTTCAGAATTTCGTTCTAACCGTCATCGCCGGGCGTATCTCCCTCGTGTTGCAGCCCGGTTCAATGCGACAATGCGGCGATGGCCGATCACGTTGTACAGGTGGCAGTGCCGCGACCTTTGCACGCGGTATATGACTACGCGATAGACACAAACACGACTCTACAAGTAGGTACACGTGTGCGCGTGCCATTCGGTAAAAGCGATGTCGTTGGCGTAGTGGTCGAAACCGATGTAGAGAACGCCCATCCGAAACTCAAATTTGTTGACGAGGTGCTGGACGAGGCACCCATTCTCGGCCCAGACCTGATCGATCTGGCTGGATGGATGGAGCGTTACTACCACCACCCCCTTGGCGAAGTGCTCGCTACCTTATTACCAGTAGCTGCGCGCAAGGGTGCGCCTGCGGACATTGATCCGCCGGACGTCTGGCAGATTGCCGACCCAACGTTTGCGAACCCAAGAGCCAAAGCCCAGACCAAGCTTTTTGAAACTCTGACAGAACACGGCCAGCTCAGTGGAGCAGAGCTGGTGGCAATGGGTCAGAAGCGCGAGACGCTCAGAAAGCTGGTCGCCCTCGGCGTGGTTGAGCGCGCAGAACCAACCCTCTCCGGGGGCACAGAAGTTCCGCCACCACCCAATCCTGAGCAGACCGAAGCGATCACCGCCATCACGTCTTGCAAAGGGAGCTATGGCGCATTTCTTCTGGAGGGGGTCACCGGCAGCGGTAAAACCGAAGTTTATCTCCGCGCGATTGATGCGCTGATCGAAACCGACGGCCAGGCGCTGGTACTGGTGCCGGAAATAGCGCTCACCCCGCAAACGCTGCGTCGCTTCGAGCGTCGTTTTGGCCAAGTGGGCATGCTGCATTCACAAATGACGGACCACGAACGCTTTCAAGTCTGGTTGAAAGCGCGGCGCGGGCAGTTGCGCGTGGTGGTCGGCACCCGCTCCGCCATCTTTACTCCGTTCGCAAACTTAAGCCTGATCGTGGTCGACGAGGAACACGACAGCTCCTACAAACAGCAGGATGGGTTGCGCTACTCCGCCCGCGACGTGGCGATCAAGCGTGCGGCAGATCTATCCATACCTGTTGTGCTCGGCAGTGCCACGCCCTCGTTGGAGTCGTTCTATAACGTCAGGAACAATCGCTACAAACATCTGCTGCTGCCGCATCGAGCAGGTGGCGCGACCATGCCTGGTTACCACATCATCGACATGCGCGGTGAGCAGCACACGGACGGCGTCTCTTCGCCGCTGACCCACGTGATCCGCCGTCACCTGAACGCCCAGGGTCAGGTTATCGTGTTCCTGAATCGGCGCGGGTTTGCGCCCACACTGCTGTGTACCGCCTGCGGTTGGCAATCAACCTGTCCCAGTTGCGACACGCGCATGACGTTACACACCAGTCCGCGCATGCTGGCCTGCCACCACTGCGGCCTGCGGTTGGAAATTCCGCAGGTGTGCGACAGCTGTAACCAGAAGGCGCTCTTGCCGGTAGGGTTGGGCACCCAGCGCACCGAAGCGGGGCTTGCCAAGCTCTTCCCCGAAGTACCCGTACTGCGTATCGATCGTGATACAACCCGCACCACCGCAGCACTCGAAGCCAAGTTCGACAAAATCAACGAAGGGAATCCCTGCATTCTGGTGGGGACACAGATGCTGGCCAAGGGTCATCACTTTCCCAACGTCACCCTTGTCGTGATTCTGAATGCGGACGCCGGTTTCTTGAGTCCGGACTTCCGCGCTCCAGAACGCACCGCACAACTCATCGTGCAGGTTGCGGGTCGCGCTGGTCGCGCAGAGCGACCCGGTGAAGTGTGGATACAGTCCTACCAGCCTGAGAACCCGGCGCTGAAAACGCTGATCGAGAAGCACTATTCCGGTTTTGCCGAGTTGGAACTGCAAAACCGCATCGATGCAGGTATGCCACCCGCGGCACCCATGGCATTGATTCACGCCGATGCGTTTGAAGCCAACGATGCCATCGGCTTTCTCAACCGCCTGAAGGTCCAACTTGGCGGACTGGAGGTGCTGGGACCCGTTCCCGCGCCGCTTGCACGCATCGCCAACCGCAGTCGTTTCCAGCTGATGTTGATCGCCGAATCCAGGGCGCGACTGCATACCGTGCTGGCCAACCTCAAGGCACCAAAGGTACCCAACAAGCTGCGCTGGTCACTGGATGTAGACCCGTATGACTCTTCGTAAAAGGATTCTTAGCGGAACGAGCTTCGTGAAACGAACTTCGTAAACCCTTTTCCGTATAAAGACAGGCTGGCCTCTAGTACCATGCGCACCTCGTCAGCAGAGTATCAGCATGCCGAAGGATTTTGCTGCTCGCGCAGCCTCTCCCTCCAGAAAAAAGAAATCACGCCGAACCCCGGCGCGCAAAGCGAGCCCCAAGGCCAGAGTGTTGTTCCATGGGCCCAGCTTTTCTTCCGGCGCAATCGTGGGCGCAGCGATCATTCTGCTGGCCGTTTACGCCCCTGAAATATTGCAACACAGCGGTGTCGCGGATAGTGCGTCGGCGGATACCCGCAGTGGCGAAGACAGTCCCAGCCTGACCTTCGAGTTTACCGAGATCCTGTCCTCCAGCGAGGTGAAGGCACAGCCGGAAAATTATGCGCCACCCAAGCCGCCGCCGGATGCGGTACCTGACGAGTGGAACATTCAGGCAGCTTCTTTCAAAGCCAGCCGCGATGCCGACCAGCTGCGGGCGCAACTCATCCTCGAGAGCCTGCCCGTCGCCGTGGAGAAACGCTGGGTCGGCAATGATCCATGGTACCGGGTTGTGGTTGGACCCTTTGACGACAAAGTCTTTGCCGACCGGGCACTGACAAGACTGCGGGAAATGGGGCTCACACCCCTCTTGCTGGACAAAAAGGGCTGAACAATCGGGGCTGAACACTTGGGGTTAAACGATCACAATTGAAAAGGTACACAACCGTCCCCACTATGAGTGGTTGCACTGTTAACGCGTGAGCGGCGAGGCTCTAAGCTAGTTTTTCTCTCACCATCAACGCACCTGAGGTCCAGTTTTAAGGGTCCAATCTATGGAAACATTTCACGGCACCACCATTGTCGCCGTCCGCAGAGACAACAAAGTTGCCCTTGGGGGTGACGGCCAGGTATCCATCGGCGATACGGTGATGAAAGGCAACGCCATCAAAGTTCGACGGGTTCACGACAATTCAATTCTCGCCGGATTTGCGGGCAGCACAGCTGACGCCTTTACCCTCTTCGAGAAATTTGAAGCCGCACTTGCCAAACATTCAGGACAGCTTGCCCGCTCGGCTGTGGAACTCGCGAAGGAATGGCGTTCTGATCGGGCGCTGCGGCGTCTGGAGGCCATGCTGGTGGTCGCCGACAACTCCGCTACGTTCCTTATAAGCGGCACCGGTGACGTGATTGAACCTGAAAGCGGCGTACTCGCCATCGGTTCCGGCGGCGCCTACGCACGCGCAGCGGCAACTGCACTGCTGGACAACACCGATCTTGAACCGGAGACCATTGTCAGCAAAGCCCTGACCATCGCCGGGGATATCTGCATTTATACCAACCAGAGCCACACCATCGAGACGCTCGGTTAGGACACTTCAACGAGGTAAGTAGTACATGACCATTATGACTCCACGAGAAATCGTGCATGAACTGGACCGCCACATCGTCGGCCAGGCCGAGGCCAAGCGCGCTGTCGCCATTGCGCTCAGAAACCGCTGGCGGCGTCTGCAGATCGAGCCTGAACTCAGAGAGGAGATTACCCCGAAGAATATCCTCATGATCGGACCCACCGGCGTGGGTAAGACAGAAATCGCCCGCCGGCTTGCCAAGCTCGCCAACGCGCCCTTCATCAAAGTGGAAGCCACCAAATTTACTGAGGTGGGCTATGTCGGGCGGGATGTCGAATCCATCGTGCGCGATCTGGCTGACGTAGCCGTGGCGATGCTCCGCGACCAGGAGATGGCCGCAGTCAAAACCCAGGCTGAAGATCGTGCCGAAGAGCGGATTCTGGATGCGCTGCTGCCAGAGCCACGAGCGGTTGGATTTGGTGATGGTGAAAGCTCAAACAACCCCGACTCAAGCACCCGTCAGCTGATGCGCAAGAAACTGCGTGAAGGGGAACTCGACGACAAAGAGATTGAGATAGACCTCGAACAGACGCCCATCGGGGTAGAGATCATGGCGCCACCCGGGCTTGAGGATCTGACCAACCAGATGCAGAGCATGTTTTCCAATCTAGGCAACGGCCGCAAGCTTTCACAGAGGCTGAAGATCAAGGATGCTTTCCGCAAGGTCTGCGACGAGGAAGCAGCCGGGCTGATCAACGATGACGAAATCAAGGCTCGTGCCGTCGACAAAATCGAACAGACCGGCATCGTCTTCCTGGATGAGCTGGACAAGGTAGCCAAGCGCTCAGAGACCACCGGCACTGATGTTTCACGCGAAGGTGTGCAGCGTGACTTGCTGCCACTGATTGAAGGCTGCACGGTATCCACCAAATACGGCATGGTACGAACGGACCATATTCTGTTTATCGCCTCGGGCGCATTCCACCTGGCTAAGCCGTCGGATCTCATTCCCGAGCTGCAGGGCCGCCTGCCGATACGTGTGGAACTGGACGCCCTCACGCCCGCTGACTTTGAGCGCATTCTGGTCGAGCCCAACGCATCCCTGACCGAGCAATACCAGGCGCTGCTGGCCACGGAAAACTTCGATCTCGAATTCACTGAAGACGGCATCTCACGTATCGCGGAGATTGCCTATGAGGTTAACGAAGGCACTGAAAATATCGGCGCGCGCCGGCTTCACACCGTGATGGAACGCCTCCTGGAAGGAGTATCGTTTAACGCGGGGGATACCAAGGATGAGCGCATCACTGTAACCCGCGAATACGTGGACGAGCAGCTCAAGGACCTGGCCAGCAATATGGACCTTTCGCGTTTCATCCTCTGATGCTTTAAATTTAGCGTATGCAGCCGCCGCAAAATATCGTTTATCACAAGATCGCTCACGTTCTGGAGCTGAAGTGGACCGACACCACGTTCGAATTGCCCGCGGAACTGCTGCGGGTGTACTCACCGTCTGCTGAAGTACGCGGGCATTCAGCTGAAGAACGTAAGCTGCAAACCGGTAAAAAACACGTCGGCATAAAGGCGATAGAAGCCGTTGGCAATTACGCCATTCGTATTACCTTCGACGATGGTCACGATACTGGCATCTACTCCTGGGACATGCTGCACGATCTAGGCATCAACCAGGAAACGCACTGGCAGACCTATCTGACCGAACTGAAAACCGCCAACGCATCGCGCCTGCCAGGTATTTCCGTTGGACAATGGCAGCCTCCTTCTCCAACACCAGGAAAGGCCTGATGACCGACGTCGATTTCGGCTACAAAAAAGTAAACGCGGATGATAAGCCGGAACTTGTGAATGATGTCTTTCGTAAGGTGGCTACCCGCTACGACGTGATGAACGACTTGATGAGCCTGGGCACCCATCGCCTGTTTAAGCGCATGGTGGTGGAAATGAGCGGAGTGCGCGCCGGACACCAGGTCCTGGACCTTGCCGGTGGTACCGGCGACATGAGCGCGCTTTTTGCACCCATCGTTGGCACGGAGGGTAAGGTTGTTCTTGCAGATCCGAACGAAGCGATGATGGGCGTCGCACAGGAACGTCTCTGGGATCGCGGTGTCGCTAACGTTGAGTTCTGTAAAACCGCGGCTGAATCACTCCCGTTTGCAGACGATACGTTTGATGTCGCCTGTATCAGCTTCGGGCTGCGCAACTTCACCGACAAAGATCAGGGGCTCAAAGAAATACACCGCGTGCTGAAACCCGGTGCCGCCCTCCTGGTGTTGGAATTCTCGAAACCCGAACACCCGGTGCTGGAAGGCGCCTATCAAGCTTTTCAAAGCCTCTGGCCATCATTCGGCAAGAACATTGTCGGTGAAGCGCAGCCTTACCAGTATCTGGTTGAATCAATTCGCGTACATCCAAACCAACGCGCCTTAAAACAAATGTTTGAAGATGCCGGTTTTGTTGATGCCGAATACCACAATCTCATCGGTGGCATAGCAGCAATTCACCGCGGCAAAAAATCAAATTTGCCATCCCCCGCCCATCCTTCCAAGGCAGAGGGAGATGCCGGTGGATAACATCATCGGGACATTCGAAGCCGCGTTAAGCGCGCTGATCAATCCCATCGTGCAACGGGCGATCAACGGCGACCCGGAACTGGTTGCCCGTTTATCCCGCCTCGAAGGGCGAGCAGTGCAGATCGTCTGCAACGAACCGTCCACCACCTGGCACATTGAAATAAACGGCGCTACCAGCGAACAGCCGCTGGTGTTTCGCCCAGGTCATGCACAGAGCCCCAGCGTCATTGTGTCCGGTTCGCTCCCCGAACTTGCCAAACTCATGTTCGGGGCGGACGCTGCCAACGTCACGATAGACGGCGATCAGACAACCCTTATAGAACTGACCGAGATACTTGAAACCTACAACCCGGAAGTTGCCGCCACGCTTTCCAGCGTCCTTGGTCCGGCGCTGACCAACCAGGTGCTCGCCACAGCTGAAGCTGGCCTGAAGGGTGTGCAATCCATCGCACAAGGTATAGGCGGGGCATTGCGTGATCAGGCGCAGACTAACTTCGTCTCGGAAGACAACATGCAGGATCTCTTGAGCGGAATTGATGAGTTGCGGCTCCGCGTCGACAGACTCGCCGCTCGCGTACGCGAAGCGGATTCACGCTCAAAGTGATGAAGCACCCACCCCCATGAACTTTCTTCTACGCGCGCTTAAGGTTGGGTTTAAGTTCAGGTTGGACAAGCTCTTACCGCGCGAAGGAGCGCCCTGGTGGCTACGTGCGATTCTGCGGCTCTTAAGTTTTCTACCGGAACCCCAGGAACCAGATGGCGAGCGTTTAAAAAATGCGCTTTTGAGTCTGGGGCCCGTCTACATCAAGTTTGGCCAGCTCATCTCTACCCGCCGGGACCTCTTCAGCGATGAGGTGACCGATGCTCTGGCCACGCTTCAAGACAGCGTGCCGCCCATTCCCGATTTTGACATCCATACGTTTGTTAACACTGCTCTGGACACCGAATGGCAGGTTCATTTCGAGCACATCGATACCGAAGCCCACGCCGCTGCATCCATCGCGCAGATTCACACCGCCACGCTGAAAACCGGCGAAGCTGTGGTCTTGAAAGTCGTTCGCGATGGACTGGAGGACAGCATTCGTCAGGACATGGCGGAACTTCGCCAGATGGCACAATGGGTTGATCAAAGGCTCCCCGAAGCGGACCGTTTTCACCTGCCTCGTCTGGCCAGGGATCACGAAACCGTGCTTGTTGCCGAGCTCAATATGTACGCGGAAGCGCGCAATCAGATTCAGCTGCGACGCAACTTCGCCGACTCCGACCTCCTCTATGTGCCCAGGGTCTACGACGAATTTACCCGCCAGAATCTTCTCGTGATGGAGCGCATTCATGGCATACCCATCAATCAGGTTGATGCGCTGGTGGAAGCGGGGGTGGACCTCAAAGTTCTCGCGCACAAGGGTGTGGAAACGTTTTTCCGCCAGGTGTTTGAGGACAACTTTTTCCACGCCGACATGCATCCCGGCAACATCTACATAGACATCACCAATCCAGCAAATCCGAAGTACATTGCGCTCGACTGCGCCATCATCGGCAGCCTGAGCGAAGTTGATCAGAACTATCTTGCGCAAAAACTGGTCGCTTTTTTCAAACGCGACTATCACCGCGTTGCAGATCTCTTTTTCGAGTCAGGCTGGATTCCTGCTGATGCAGACCCCGATGAATTTGTCGCAGTAATGCGCGAGGTGTGCGATCCAATTTTTGCAAAACCTCTGGCTGAAATTTCGTTCGCCGACTTTGTTGTTGAACTCTTCCGGGCTGCCGGGCAGTTCCACATGGAGATGCAACCGCAGCTTGCCCTGCTGCAGAAGACCCTGCTCTACGTAGAAGGTCTCGGGCGCCAGCTCTATCCACAGCTGGATCTCTGGGAAACGGCGCAGCCATTTATTGAGCGCTGGGTCGCCAAGCGGCTTAATCCCATTGATGACCTGGTGGAATACTTCAGTCGCGGACCTGCGGCCTGGCAGGATCTGATTGCACTGCCGGTAAACCAGGCGCGGATACGCGACGACATGAGGATCATGCACGCAACCCTGGCAAGCCAGACGCGCGTACTCTCCAAAATAGATGCACAAGTAACCCGCTCAAACCGGCGCGCCCTTACCAAACGGGTGGCAGGGGGCGCTTTTGTGGCTCTGGGAGCACTGCTCTTATGGCAGCCACTAGCCGGGATGATAGAGGCAGGTGATATTTCTCTCCTGGCTGGTATTGTGAGCGCGTTTTTAGGGTCAGCATTGATCGCGCGCGCATAAAGACCGCCCATAAGGACCCCATAAGGAAAAGACATGCAACTTTCCGACTTAGATGACGTGCTGAACGCGCGTAAATCCGCATCCGCAGATTCATCCTATGTAGCCAGCCTGTACGCGGCCGGTTTGAACAAAATTCTTGAAAAGGTGGGCGAAGAGGCTATTGAAGTCATTCTCGCTGCGAAAGACGCTGCCGATAGCAATACGGGTGATACGGGTGATAAAGAGGCGGGTAGAGAAGCGCTGGTGGGGGAAGTAGCGGATCTGTGGTTTCACACCCTTGTCATGTTGCATGCGCTAGATTTAACGTCTGAAGAGGTATTAGCAGAGCTCGGTCGACGCGAAGGCGTTAGTGGTCACGAAGAGAAGGCTAATCGCGGGAAGTCATAGCCCGCAAGGCCGATTTTAAGAGTGTGACCTAACGCACCTACCACGCTTATATCCGCGCGTCCGAGCCTCTATAATGCCTGCAACTCAAACTTTTATGAGACGTCACTTATGTTTGGACTAGGCATGACAGAACTGCTGGTAATTCTAGCCATCGTGTTGCTGATTTTCGGTCCCAAGCGTCTTAAGAACATTGGCTCCGACCTCGGCAACGCCATCAAAGGCTTCCGCACGGCTGTTTCTGAAGATGAGAGCAAAGCCGCACCTGCCGAAGAAAAGGTGATCGAAGGTGAAGCCCAGAGTGGCAGCACCACGGACAGTGCAAACGTTCACCAGGATTCCAAAGTCTAGCCGCCTCGAAATCAGGACAGGGCGATAGCACACATGGACATCATCGGCATGCAGGAGCTTATGCTCATTGCACTTGTGGCCCTGCTCGTCATCGGCCCGGAGCGCCTGCCGGAAACGCTGCGGACCCTCGGGTTGTGGTTAGGTCGCCTCCGCCGCTCTTTCAACTCTGTGAAAAACGAAATCGAAAAAGAAGTTGGCATGGATGAAATCCGCCGCCAACTGCACAACGAAGCAGTCATGGAGGAAATGAAGCGGATTGAGCGTGAAGTGAACACTTCTCTCGACATGAACGAAGCAAACGCCATCGCTGACAGCACCCCGCCAGACACCGCCTCTGATGAAGCGGCAGACTCCGAGCCCGCGGCGGACGCCACACGCGATGGCGCACAAGCAAGCGCAGAGAACAATTCTGATCAGACAACCGAACCAACCGAGTCCGCACAACCCGACAAGGTGAGCGAAGCCACTGCGCCACAGCCGATGCCCAGCGGGCCGATACCGCGCAGCGAAGCCGAGTTGGAAGCATTCCACGAGGAACGCAAGAAACAGCTCGCCGAACGTGAGCAGGCGGCTAAAGAAAGCTAGTGGCCGAAACCGACGCAGACAACAAATCGCCTGATGCCGAACGTGATCCGCACGACGTTGCGGTAGATACCCACGAACAGCCGTTCCTTGAACACATTATCGAACTGCGCGCACGTATCCTGCGCAGCTTCCTCGCGATCTTTGTTATCTTTATTCCGGCGTACTACTTCGCCAACGATCTGTACGCCTTTGTGGCCGCCCCCTTGGTCGCAGCCCTTCCAGAAGGCTCTTCCATGATCGCAACGCAAGTTGCCACACCCTTTCTGACGCCATTTAAACTCGCCATCTACACTGCGATATTCCTCGGCGTGCCCGTGTGGCTGCACCAGATCTGGTCCTTCATTTCACCGGGTCTTTATCGTCACGAAAAGAAATTCGCTGTGCCTCTGCTGGTCTCGAGCATCGCGCTCTTCTATGCCGGCATGGCCTTCGTGTACTACCTTGTATTCCCGCTCGTCTTTCCATTTTTTGTGCAGGTAAACCCGGACGATGTGAACATCGCAACTGACATTCACAGCTACCTCGACTTTGTCCTGAAAATGTTTTTCGCCTTTGGCATCGCGTTTGAGATTCCAATCGCCACCATGCTGTTAGCCTGGTCAGGCATCGCCACAGCGGAAAGCATGGCCAACAAGCGCCCCTACGTCATCGTTGGGTGTTTTATCGTCGGCATGCTGCTGACTCCACCCGACGTCGTATCGCAACTGCTGTTAGCGGGGCCCTCGTGGTTACTGTTTGAACTCGGCGTGTTCTTCGCCAGGTTTATTGAGAAGCGAGAAGAGGCCGAATAACGTCCCTGATCAAGAGCGATCCATATCCTCGCTCTTCACCCAGACCAGCATCACAAACAACACACCCGCCTGGAGGATGTGCCAGATCACCCCCAGCACATAAAACTCCAGTTCCCTATGCGCACCCCAATCGGTGAATGCAGCAAACTGCACAGTCGCAAACAGCAAGCCAAAGGCGAGCGAAATCTTACCGGCCAGATTGGTCGTCAAACGGAACATCACGCCAATACAATGCAGAACAATCTGTACGCCGAGGATGGCGCAGCAGATGTGCAGTGTCGTCACTACATCTTGGACCAGCACATTGACGATGCTCGGGAGGAAACAGAACAGGACCGCACAAATAGAGTGAATGACCATGCCGTGAAAGCGATCCGCATCCACCGCATCCCACTTGCCTTCTGCCCCTCGCTTCAGGACCACGACAATGGCAGAAAAACCTGCCAACGCGATGGCCACCTCGGCAAAATCCAGCAACACGTCCGTTGAGCCGAACATTTACTTCTCCAGAAGAATGGTCACCGGACCATCATTCACGAGACTCACCTGCATGTCTGCCCCAAAACGGCCGGTCTGAACCGCAATACCGGCGTCCTTCAACGCGGCAACATACTTCTCATAAAGCTCATTGGCCACCTCAGGCGCGGCCGCATCCGAGAAACCGGGTCGATTGCCGCGCCGCGTATCCGCCGCGAGAGTAAATTGTGAAACCACCAGCGCTTCGCCACCTATGTCGAGGAGGCTCAAGTTCATCGGTTTTGCCTCATCGGCAAAAATTCTCAAAGCCGCAGTTTTTTGCGCAAGTACCGTGGCCTCTACCTCAGTATCTCCGTCCACCACGCCCAGCAGAACCAACAGCCCCGGTCCGGTCGCGGCAATACGCTCACCGTCCACCTCCACCGCCGCTTCACACACTCGTTGTACCAGCGCTTTCATAAAAACTAAAACTCAGGAAGCCCGCTTGCGCTCGTGCTCCTTCAACTTCGCCTTGCGAATACGGATAGCAGCAGGCGTCACCTCAACAAGTTCATCGTCTTCGATAAACTCCAACGCCTGCTCCAGCGTCATCAACATCGGCGAGCTTAAGATTACGTTTTCGTCACTCCCCGCGGCACGTATGTTGGTCAGCTTCTTTTCCTTCATGGGATTTACGGTCAGATCGTTATTACGACTGTGGAGCCCTACCACCATACCTTCGTACACCACGTCATTGGGCTCCACCATCATGCGACCGCGGTTCTGCAGGTTAAACAGCGCAAAGGCCACAGCTTTGCCATCCGCATTTGAGATCAGAACCCCATTGTTTCGTTGCCCAACAAGATCGTTCAACCGCGGTCCGTAACCAGCAGAAGCAAAGGACATAATCCCCGTGCCCGACGTAATAGACAGGAAGATCGGCCGGTAACCCATAATACCGCGCGTCGGTATGCGGAAAGTCATGCGCACCCGGCCCTTGCCGTCGGGCACCATCTCCAGCAGCTCACCGCGCCGGTCTCCGAGCGACTCCATCACCTTGCCTTGATGTTGTTCTTCAATGTCGAGACTTAGGTTTTCGTAGGGCTCCTCGACATGGCCGTCCTCATCCTCGTGAAAGATAACCTGGGGACGGGACACCGCCAGCTCGTATCCTTCACGCCGCATGGTTTCAATCAGCACCGAAAGATGTAATTCACCGCGGCCTGACACTCTGAACCGGTCAGGATCAGCCGTATCTTCCACGTTTAAAGCGACATTATGCGAAGCCTCAGTGAAGAGGCGCTCTCGCAGCTGACGGCTGGTGAGGTACTTACCTTCCTTGCCAGCAAGCGGGGAGTTGTTCACGCAGAACATCATCGAAAGGGTGGGTTCATCTACGGTTAACGCGGGCAGCGGCTCAACACATTCCGGCGCACAGAGCGTGTCAGAAATACCAATACCTTCAATACCGGTGATGCAGATAATGTCACCCGCACTGGCGCTGGGCTGGTCATGTCGCTCAAGCCCCTTGTAGCCTTTTACGGAGCCCACCTTGGCTTTACGCACACCATCCGCGTTGGCCACCATCACCTGCTGATTTCGCTCAATCGTGCCGCGGGTGACTCGACCGATACCCATCACCCCTTCGTACGTCGAATAATCCAGAGAACTGATCTGCATCTGCAACGGCCCTTCCGCGTCCACCTCAGGTGGCGGCACTTCACGCACGATCAGATCCAGCAACGGGGTCATATTGTCTTCAAGGTTATCCGGTTCCATACCGGCCACGCCTTGGATGGCGGAAGCATACACAACAGAAAAGTCGAGCTGTTCGTCGCTACCGCCCAGATTGTCAAAAAGATCAAAGACTTCGTCGATGACCCGATAGGGTTCTGCCCCGTCTCTATCTATCTTGTTCACCACCACAATCGGCTGCAGCCCGAAGTTGAACGCTTTTTGGGTCACAAACCGTGTCTGCGGCATCGGACCTTCCACCGCATCGACGAGCAATATGACCGCGTCCACCATGGACATGATCCGTTCAACCTCGCCGCCAAAATCGGCGTGACCGGGCGTGTCCACGATGTTGATGCGGGTGTCCGCATATTGGATAGCCGTGTTCTTGGAGAGGATGGTGATACCTCGCTCCTTCTCCAGATCATTGCTGTCCATAACCCGCTCAGCGCCCTGGTCACTGAGGAGGCCCGTCTCCTGCAACAATCGATCCACCAGCGTGGTTTTGCCGTGGTCTACATGAGCAATAATGGCGACATTACGTATATTGGGTCGCACGTCTGTATCTGACACGAATAAGCCTCAAGTACTTAATAAGGACGCAGTTTAAAGATAGGTGACAATCCATCATCGCTTCCCTAGACTGCGGCGCGATTTCGAAAGGCGGCGATTATGGCCGAACAAAAACGCGCTGTCGCGCTCATCTCTGGCGGATTAGATTCGATGCTGGCCGCCAAGGTGATCATGGAACAAGGCATCCACGTTGAAGGCGTGAATTTTTTCACGGGTTTCTGCGTGGAAGGCCATACCCATGCGATCCGCAAGAAAAAACAGACCAAACAGCAACGCAACAATTCTCTCTGGGTGGCCGAACAACTGGGTATCAAGCTCCACATTGTGGATGTCATCGAGGAGTACAAAGATGTGCTGTTAAACCCGAAACACGGGTACGGCCAGAACCTCAACCCTTGTCTCGATTGCAAGATATTTATGGTCAAAAAGGCACAGGCCTGGTCTTTCATGGAGGAACACAACTTCGACTTCATCATTACCGGCGAAGTGATCGGCCAACGGCCCAAAAGCCAGCGCAAAGAAACCATGCCAATCATCGCGCGAGAATCCGGAGTTGATGACCGCCTGTTGCGGCCGCTGTGTGCAAAACACCTGCCGCCGACGCTGCCTGAACGGGAAGGCTGGGTTGATCGCGAAAAGTTGTATGGCTTTCACGGCCGCAACCGCAAACCGCAGATTGCCCTGGCCAGAGAGTTCGGCTTTGAAGATTGGGCGCAACCCGCCGGGGGTTGTTGCTTCCTGACCAACGAAGAGTATTCGAAGAAACTGACCGACCTCTGGCAGGCACGCGGCAGCCGCGAGTATGAGCTGGACGACATCATGTTGCTTAAGGTAGGTCGGCACATCAGACCTGCCGACAACTACAAGCTGATCATCAGCAGGGAAGAAGGTGAAAACAACTACCTTGAGGGGTATCGCAAAACCTATCTGTCGCTGAAGACCATCAGCCACGGTGGTCCAGTCGCCCTGCTCGATGGCACCCCAAATCCCGATGACATAGATTTTGCTGCAGCGATCATCGCGCGCTACAGCCAGGGACGCGACGCAGAAGCCGTCGAAGTAGAGGTGCGCTTTCCTGACGGGGTATCCAAGAACTTGAGCGTCAAGCCAACGCAGCCTGACACGATACGCCCTGAGTGGCATGTCTGAGACGTCCCAGAATCTCCTCGACACCAGCGGTCTGCTCTGTCCGCTGCCCGTCATCCGCACCCAGGATGCGATCAGGCAACTTGCGGATGGCAGTGAGCTGACCGTAACTGCCACCGACCCCGGGACGATGCACGACATTCCGGCATGGTGCCGTGTGCACGGTCATGAACTGCTCAGCGCCGAAGCAAAGGACGACAACACTTATCTCTTCCAGATTCGCGTCTGCACCTAGCCACACCATCCCCACACCGTTCACCACACGAGATCGCCCCAATTTAGTGCGAAGAATTTCATCGCTGCACGAAAAGCGTGCAAAGTGCGCTGTAAAAGGGCTGAAAGGCCCTTGAATTCGCCCTGAAGCGTGGCACACTTCTTGCTCCTTTTGGGGCACTGTTTTGGGGACCAAGTCTGACTTTAGCGTCCACGACAACGCATTTAACGGAACTGACAACTGGCAAGACACTCAAGCATGTCGACCCTGAGTCATCACTAACGCTATCTCGATAAAGAGAAGCTATCTCGATAAAGAGAAGGAGAAAAACAAGTATGAAAGCGAAACTTGAGTACATTTGGTTGGACGGCTATGCGCCAACCCAAAGTCTTCGCAGCAAAACCCGTGTGGAGTCAGATTTCGGCGGCACTCTGGAAGAGTGCCCGATGTGGTCGTTCGACGGCAGCTCTACTCAACAGGCTGACGGCAGCGACTCTGACTGTCTCTTGAAGCCAGTCGCGATTTTCCCAGACCCTGACCGTAAGAACGGTTACCTGGTCATGACCGAAGTCCTGAACGCAGACGGTACGCCGCACGCATCCAACGGTCGCGCTACCATCGATGACGACGACGATGATTTCTGGTTCGGTTTTGAGCAGGAATACTTCCTGTGGGACATCGACCACAACCTGCCTCCCGGTTTCCCAGCGGGCGGTTACCCTGGCCCTCAAGGTCCTTACTACTGCTCAGTCGGCGCCAAGAATGCATTCGGCCGCGACCTGGTTGAAGAGCACCTGGATATCTGCCTGGAAGCGGGCATCAACGTTGAAGGTATCAACGCTGAAGTTGCGGCAGGCCAATGGGAATTCCAGGTATTTGCCAAAGGCGCACAACAGGCAGGCGACGAAACCTGGGTAGCGCGCTACATCCTCGAACGCTGCGGCGAGAAGTGGGGCTATGCCATCAACTGGCATCCGAAGCCGTTTGGCGAACTGGACTGGAACGGTTCAGGCATGCACGCCAACTTCTCAAACGGCGTTATGCGCGAATCCGGTAAGGAAGAAACCTTTACCCAGATCTGTGAAGAGTTCGGTAAAAACATCGACCGCCACATCAGCGTATACGGCGCAGACAACGATCAGCGCCTGACCGGTGAGCACGAAACTCAGTCGATCGACACCTTCAGCTACGGTGTATCTGACCGCGGCGCGTCTATCCGCATCCCTGTCAGCACTGTGACAGATGGCTGGGTCGGACGTCTGGAAGACCGTCGTACCGCGTCCAATGCAGACCCTTACAAGGTTGCTGCCGCCATCATCAAAACCACCAAAGAGGCGCTTGCGTAACGCTCGCGTCGCGCCAACGCGCACTCTTAAACGGTTTGTAAAAGCCCCCACCTTTGGGGGCTTTTTTTTGCCTTTTTGTGGTCCAATATACTGAATTAGCTGTAAAAACTAGGAAACTGGCGCTATGTACCAAGCAACATACCCAGAACTAGCAAAAACTTGTCTTGTACTCCTGGCTGTCGTTGGCCTGATCTTCATGGCCACCGACGCAGAGGCACGTATTTACAAAACCAAGGACAAGGACGGCAACATCGTGTTTACGGATGTGCCGCCAAAAGACCAAACAGAGGCGGTGGAATTAACCCCTGCCAACCAATACACCGCCCCGGTTGAGCCACAGCAACCCACGCAGAGAACACGCCGCAATGACGATGTAGAAGATGAGGTAGCAGAAACCACTTCCTACAACCGTATCGCTGTCGTTTCGCCGGAAGCAGACCAGGCGATACGCGAAAATGCAGGCAACGTCTCCATCATCGTCGAGGTGACGCCCAGCTTGGATACTGGCGCGGGACACACCGTGGAAGTATTACTGGGAGACCGTATCGCTGGTTCTGCGAACAGCGGCCTGGTGGTGCTGGAGAATGTGGATCGGGGCACCCATATGGTGCGGGCTCGCGTCGTCGATGCGAACGGCAACATCATGATCCAATCTGAACCGGTCGCATTCCACATGCTGAGGTATTCCGCCCTCCGTCGGGCTAACTGAAGACCAAATCCGACCTCACACCGAGCCATCTGCAGAACTGCTCACGACCCATTTTGGGGCGATGCACTAATTTGGTGCACTGAATCCGGGCTCAGGCTACAATTAACGCCTGAAATCAAAGAGCCAAAAAGCGGCACACATTGTGCATTCATTACGCTTAATTCAGCAGCATTCGGAACAACAAGCGCGGCCTTTTCTGTGAAGGCTCGACGTAAACAGCAGATGTTTCAGCACATAGTCGATACGCAGGCCATGGGCGTGATCGTGCTCGATCATGAATTGCGCGTGCTTTATCTGAATCCGGCTGCCGAAGCGCTCCTGCAGGTTTCTTTGAGCCAGGCAACAAATGCCCCCATTCAAGAGCTGGTGCTGCTCACCGAGAAAATTCAGGCTCAGCTTGTGGCGGCACTTACCTCCAATCAACCCTTTACGGAACGCGACACAACGCTTCGACTTCCGGACAACATTTCCCAACAGGTTGATTTCACGGTCAACATCATCGAGTCGAACGGCAATCTGTTGTTGGAACTGTATCCGCTGAACCGGTTTCAGCGCATCAATCGGGATGATGAAAGTGTCGCCCGTCAGGAAACGACCCGCCACCTCGTTCGCGGCCTTGCCCACGAGGTAAAAAATCCGCTCGGCGGAATTCGCGGCGCGGCCCAGCTCCTGGAGAAAGAGCTGTCCGATGAGGAACAACGGGAATACACCAACGTCATCATCAGTGAAGCAGATCGATTGACCGAACTGGTGGATCGCATGTTAGGCCCCCAGAAAAACCTGCAGATTGCCCCCGTCAATCTCCTGAAGGTTATTGAACACGTGATTCAACTGGTCGAAGCGGAACGCCCCGACTTTGTGCAATGGCGACGCGACTACGATCCAAGCCTCCCGGATCTGGAAGCCGACGAGCCGCAGCTTATCCAGGCAGTGATGAACGTTGTGCGCAACGCGTGTGAAGCGATGCACGACACCGAGGAACCGCGCATTCAGCTGCGTTCTCGGGGTATTCGTCAGTTTACGATCGGCCAGACCCTGCACCGTCTGGTGATGCAACTCGACATCACTGACAACGGACCTGGCATTGAGGCAGCCATGGCGGAACGGATCTTCTTCCCGATGATCTCCGGTCGGCCCGATGGCACCGGACTGGGGCTCGCCATCACCCAGAACATCATCGACCAGCATGGGGGATCAATCCAGGTCAGCTCCAAACCCGGGCAGACCTGCTTCACAATTTATCTCCCCTTTACCCAGGAGGCCGCGTCCAGCGAGGCTGATCCCAACCCGAAAGAGGCAACTGCGCTTAAGGCAACAACATGAATGAGAACGTCTGGGTCATAGATGACGACAGGTCCATACGTTGGGTACTGGATCGTGCATTGAGCAAGGCGGGGATACCGATCACCGCATTTAATACAGCGGACCAGGCAATGCACCATCTGCATTCCGATGCACCGCTGGCGATCATTACAGATATCCGTATGCCGGGGACTTCCGGACTGGATTTTCTGCAGGAGGTCCAGGAGACACATCCCCAAGTACCCGTTATCGTGATGACGGCGCACTCGGATATGCAAAGTACCGTGGCCAGTTTCCAGCAGGGCGCGTTTGAATTTCTACCCAAACCGTTTGACGTGGATGAAGCCGTCGCCGTTGTCCAACGCGCGATCACACATACCCAGGACGACAATGCGACAGACGAACTTTCCCTGGACAGCACACCGGAAATCATCGGCCAGGCGCCCGCCATGCAGGAGGTGTTTCGAGCGATCGGACGACTCGCAACCTCAACGGTTTCAGTACTGATAAACGGACCATCGGGCTCTGGTAAAGAACTGGTTGCCAAAGCGCTGCACCGCCACAGCCCCCGCGCGCGGGGGCCGTTTATCGCGCTAAACGTGGCGGCCATTCCTCACGATCTTATCGAGAGCGAACTGTTTGGCCATGAAAAGGGGGCGTTTACCGGCGCAAACCAGCGGCGGGTTGGACGCTTCGAGCAAGCGGATGGCGGCACCTTGTTCCTGGACGAAATCGGCGATATGCCTGCCGCAGCACAAACCCGCCTCTTGCGCGTACTTGCAGAAAACGAGTTTTACCGCGTGGGTGGCCATAGCTCCGTGCGTGTTGATGTACGCATCATCGCGGCCACGCACCAAAATCTTGAACAGCTTGTTGCCAAGGGATCCTTCCGCGAGGACCTCTACCACCGCTTGAATGTCATCCGCGTACACGTACCCCCGCTATCAGAACGGCGTAGTGATATCCCGGCGCTTGCACAAAGATTTCTGGAAAATGCCGCAAGAGATCTGGGCGACGAAGTAAAACGGTTAGATCCAGCTACACAGGAATACCTCACGCTCCTGCCGTGGCCGGGCAACGTTCGGCAGTTGGAAAATACCTGTCGATGGCTGCATGTTATGGCCAGCTCGCGCACCATCCTGATAGAGGACTTGCCTCCAGAACTGCAGAATGACGAAACTGAGCAACAGGGGCAGGAATGGGAAGCGGGTTTCAGACTCTGGGCAAATCAGGTACTGCAGAGCGATCAGCCGCTGTTGGAAACAGCGATGCCGAAACTTGAGAAGATCATGATCGAAACAGCGCTTGCGAAAACCAACGGTCGCAAGCGCGAGGCGGCGGAGCTCTTAGGGTGGGGGCGCAACACCCTCACCCGCAAAATACAGGAACTCGATCTTTAAAGAGCGTCAGCTGACTAAGGCACCACCTGTGTACCACGGGTGGTAATACCCGTTGTTGGCAAATAGGTGAACGAAGGAATCGTCGCTCCTGAGTCGCTGCTTTGTCCTGTGTAGAAAAAGCCGCAGTTGCCGCCGTTTTCAAAGGTTGCGTAATCCGCCGTTACCCCGGTCAAACCCGCAGCGTTTGCGACAGCAACAATCGAGGGTCCACTCTGCAGAACACCGTTAAACACAGACAGACAATCTGTCTCGTCGGTGGGCACATGGCCCGCGCGCGTTGTCGTGCTATACGGAAAACCTTGTGCGTTGGTGCGTAGATTCGCAAATTCTGGAACCTGCGTGCCTGCCGCGGCCTGGCCGTCCGCTATCCATTGCGCGTGGTACAAAGCCACACCTGTCTGAAAACCACCCAGAACGCCTTCAAAAGCGGCCGCATGGGCGTCGTCGTCCACATCTATAAAGCGTGGCAAAGCCGTAGCAGCAAGAATACCCAGGAGGATAATGACAACCACCAGTTCTACGATGGTAAAACCACCGACGTTAGTTTTTCGAATTCCGTTCATGACCATTCCTTGATCTCTTTTTCGTAAAAAACGTTCATTTCATTAAGCCTAGATGCATTTCACCAAAACGCGAGTTCCTCAACGCGCAACGCTGTTGAGGTCCCACAGCGGTAAAAACACACCCAGCGCCATGATCAACACCAGTCCTGCGATCCCGACAATCAGGACTGGTTCAAGCGCATCCGTCAGGCCTTTCAGTGAATATTCGACCTCTTCCTCATAAAACTGAGCAGCCTGCTCCAACAGCTCATCGATCTGACCTGTTTCCTCTCCCACCGACATCATTTGAATTACCACAGGCGAAAACATCCCGGCTGCTCGCGCGGTCTGCGTAATCGAATCACCGCGCTCTATGCCACTGCGCATGCCATCCACTTTCATCGCCATAAACGCATTGCCAATCGCCCGGGCGGTGATGTGCAACCCCTGGACAAGCGGAACCCCCGCTCGGTTGACCATCGCAAAGGTATGGCAGAACCGCGCGAGATAAATACGTTCAAAAATAGACCCGACAATAGGGATGCTGAGTTTGAAGCGATGCCAGCGTATGCGGCCTTCTTCCGTCGATTTATAGCGGACGAAACCAAACACCAGAGCAACGAGCAAACCAAACATCAGCGGCCAGTAGGCAACAAACGCGTTCGATACCGCGATGATCGCCTGTGTCTGCCAGGGCAGATCAGCACCATACTTCTCAAAAACGCTTGCAAAGGCGGGTATGACAAAGATATTCAGAATGGTGATCGCAATACCGATGGCGATCATCACAAAACTCGGATAGCGGGTAGCGGCCGCGATACGGCGTCGCGTTTCCCGTTCGAGCTCCAGGTACTGCGCAATCCTCGAAAAGGCGTTATCCAACTGGCCCGTATTTTCACCGACATGCACGAGACTGACGTAGAGTTCGGAAAAGACCCGCGGATGTCGCCCCATACTGCTCGCGATATCCAGGCCGCCTTCCAGGTCATCTCCAACACTGTGCAAAATCTCGCGAAAGAACTCATTTTGTATGCTCTGTCCGAGCGTGCGCACGGCGTCCACCACGGAAATACCGGCACGCGTGAGGCTTGCCATCTGGTGGCTGAAGATAATCAACTCGCTGATGTTGACCTTCTGCCAACGTATAAGCGACGTCAGATCCAGAGCGACTGTTGGGTCCGCGCGCTCTTCACTGATTCTGAGCGGCACTATCCCCGCCTCCGACAGCTCCTGCGCCAACGCTCGCGCGGTGGCTGCCTGACGACTACCCTGTATCAGGCGGTCGTTTTCTCTGGCTTCGTATACAAAAACCGGCATTTAGGAATCCAGCGGCCTGAGTCCAGTTTGAGCATCATCCAAAGTGGGTGGGGCCACCTGTGGTGTCTGCAACTCTACCTCCGCCTCCTGTCCGACCAGCGCCATCACTTCATCGAGGCTGGTAATGCCCTGCTGCGCGAGGGTCAGCGCATTCCTTGCCAGCGGCACGTACCCTTCCTGTTCCATCGCCAGATTCACAAACGCCGCTTCATCTTCCCGTCGCAACGCATCCGCAAGGAGATGGGTCATCTCCAGCAGCTCAAATACACCGACGCGCCCTTTATAGCCGGTGTGATTGCAGTGTCCGCAACCTTTGCCCTGCCCAAATTCTGATTGGTGAGGATCAATACCAATACTTTCCAGGTACACAACAACGTGTTGTTCCGGCGGCGCCATCTCAGAACACTTGTCACAGAGTTTGCGCACAAGACGCTGCGCAACAATCGCACGCACGGTACTTGCCGCCAGGTAGGGGGCGATACCGATATCCATGAGTCGGGTGACTGAGGTAACCGCATCATTCGTGTGTAACGTCGATAGAACCATGTGCCCTGTCATCGCCGCGCGCATGGCTATCTCAGCGGTCGCCTCATCCCGGATCTCTCCGACCAGCAGAACGTCCGGATCCTGGCGCAACGCAGCACGCAGGACACCGGCAAACTCCAAGCCGATTTTCGGGTTAACCTGCACCTGGTTCACCCGCGCAAGCTGCACTTCGACCGGGTCCTCTACGGTGATAATTTTCTTTTCCGCCTGATTCAGCTCGTTTAATGCCCCATAAAGCGTGGTGGTTTTACCGCTCCCTGTTGGACCGGTTACCAGAATCAAGCCATGGGGCATTTTCACCAGACGCCTGAAACGGCTCAGCATCTCAGAAGCCATGCCGATGTCATCGAGGCTGGTGCGGGCGCTGCTGTGGTCTACCAGACGCATGACCACGCTCTCCCCGTGCGAGGTTGGCAGCGTGCTCAAGCGCACATCTACACTGGTGTTCGAGAGCTTGTGTTCAAATCTCCCATCTTGCGGAAGACGCCGTTCCGATATGTCCAACCCGGCCATCAGCTTCAGGCGACTCACCAGCGCTGGCGCAATCCTGACCTCGGGGAGCAACTGCTCCTGCAACACACCATCTACCCGCTGGCGCAGACGTAAAACTTCATCATCGGGCTCTATATGTACATCCGATGCGCGAATCTGCACAGCGTCTTCAAGTATGGATTGCAGCAGCTTCGCCACCGGCGTTGAATCTTCATCCCGCTTGAATCCACCCAGACTGAACTCATCGACGGTCAGCTCGCCGTCCAGCTCACTGGCGAAAGATTCGATCTCCTCTGTACGGCGGTACGCGCGGTCGAACACAGCCAGGAGATCGCTTTCTCTCACAACCGCAACGTTCATGGGAGCATCCAACTGACGCGCGATTTCATCGTACGCAAAAATATCGATCGGATCGGCCATGCCGACAAGAACGCCGTCCGCTTGTTCTTCGATCACTATCGCGCGGTACCGCCGCGCATAGGTTTCCGGGAGGCGATTAACAATCGTTTCATCCAACGCTTGAGTTTTCAGGTCGATGAATGGCACACCCAGCTGCTCGGCGAGAAAGCTGAGCAGTCGCTCTTCTTCAATGCGACCGTTCTGCACCAGGATCTTGCCCAGCTTTTCACCGCTGCGCCGTTGTTCAAGCAGCGCCGCATCCAGCTCTTCTGTTGTGATGTCTCCGCTGGCTACCAGAAGGTCGCCTATCCGGATTTTGCTCCCGCGTAACATGGTCCGCCTCTATCGCATGGCGTTGCGAATGGCTGCGGCGTTATCCGCACTGCGGCTTAAGAGCTGCTGGGGATAGCGATCATCGACCACGACCGGCCGCAAAAGAATAACGAGTTCGCTTTTGATACTGCTTCTGTTCTTTTGCCTGAACAGGTGGCCGATAAGCGGCAGACGCGATAGCCATGGCACCTGTGCGTTCTGGTCTGTTGATGAGTTCTGCATCAACCCGCCGATCACGACAATCTGTCCGCTCCTGGCCCGGACGATGCTGTCGCTCTCACGGATGGTGCTCGCGGCGAGCGGCACGATCTCTCCGCCAATCTCCTTACGCTGCTCGGTTACCTCGCTCACCGTTGGATGTACATGGAGGATGACTTCACCTTCCGAGTTAATCTGCGGCGTCACATCCAGAGCAATGCCCGAGAAAAACGGCGTCAGCTCCGGGCTGTCATTGGTATTGATGGCACTTCCTGCTGTGACCGTATTGGACGAAATGTCCGTGACAAAAAACTCATCACTACCCACCTTGATGACCGCTTTCTGATTATTGACCGTCGCAATTCGCGGGCTCGACAACACTTGCACCGCTCCCTGCGTGCTCAACAAATCCAATGTCGCGGTAAAGTCTCCCGACGAGGCATACAAAGAAAAGGCCGCACCCAGCGGGTTAAATCCTTCCTGTGAGCCGCTGATGAACTCCCCAGCGACGGAGTGTTCGCTGCCCCCGCTGACAGAAATGGAGCCATCCGGATTGACGGTTTCTATCGGGTTGAAAACCCCTCGCGAAGTATCGCCAAACGAATGCCAGTCGATGCCCGCCTGGAAGCCCTCGCTCAGTGTCACCTCAACAATTTTAGCTTCCAGCACCACCTGCCTGCGGAGTGAAGCTTCCACCCGCGCAACATACTCCCGCACAGAACGCAGTGTTGCCGGTCTTGCCTTCACCACCACCAGCCCTACCTGAGGCGTCACCATAACGTGACTGCCCGCATCCAGCGCACTCAAATTCTTCAGCGTCGTCTCTACCTCTGCCCAGAGGTTTGCCTGCGCGTTTGTGTTCACAATTGTGCCTACAACCTGATCACTGCCCGAGCCTGTGTCGCTGTAAACGTCCTGTGTCCCACTCCTGTCATTAGAGTCCGACACTTTCCCGGCACTGACCTGAATCTCCGACTGCCCCACCCTCGCTACATTCAGGTAGTTCAAGTCAAATATCTCAGTGCGCAGTGCATCAGGAAAAACCCGGTAGACAGTGCCATCGAGCTTGAAGTCATAGCCATAAACATCGCGCACCGCCTGCATAACCTCGTCAACGGTTACGCCGCTTAACCTCAGCGTTATCACCCCGTTTACATCAGGATGTACAACCATGCTGAACGGCGTGTCTGTGACCAGTCCTGAGAAAAAGGTGACCGCATCCATTTCATCTACGGCAAGGTCAAACCGCGGCCCCGGTTCAAATACCGCTTCTGCTTCAGCTGTCACCGCCACCTCGACGGCTTCAGCCTGCACAACCGGTACCTCCCGCAAAGCCGCAATCGCCTCATCAGCGCTGGCGGTGTCCTGGGCGACACGCGGGATCAATGAACAACCACTCATCGCCAGCGCACACAAAAATATCAGCCTTCTCATGGATGCAACTCCTTTGCCATCCCGTTTAACCTCAGCGTAACCACACTGCTTCCAGGCGAACGTCCTGTCATTTTGATCAACACCGCGTCCCGCTCAATTTTCTGCACAATAAAACCTTCACCTCGATCACCTACGCCCAACTCCTGACCGTTGATTACGGCGAGCTGCCTGGTCACCCCGGACAGGATCATCTCCAGTCGCGGCACACTGTGGTTGACCGTGTGCAGCCGAACGCTGGCCGTTTCGGGGCGGGTTGGATCATGCAACCGCGCCGCGTCAACATCGACCGTGGAAGTGAGTACCACAAGCGGCAAAACAAAGGCCGCGATTTGGGAAATACGCCACTCAAGCACGCGAGCCTTCCCTATCTGCCAATCCTTCTGCTCCTCCGTCGGTCAAGGACAGGTCAGATGAACCGAGTTGTGCTGGCACAAGTGTCTCCAGCTCCAGACGTAACTCGCCAATAGGATAATCCACCACCTGATAGTCCAAACGTCGCCAGCCGATGGCATACGGCAACGACTCCAGAGCCTGGACGTACTCCAGCATCGGCAGGTACTCACCGCGCACCTCGAGGACAAGAGGATGGCGTGTAAAGGCGCCTTTCAGCGCTTCCTGGCTTTGATCCGCCTCCACCAACTCGAGGGTAATCAGCTGAACCCGAGGATGTTTGTCCATGACAGATCGCAACAGCGTGGGCAGTTCCTCCGGAGCAACTAGATGAGCAATCTTCGCAGCGATCACCGCACTGTTGTCCATCTCACGACGGCTGAGTTCGCTGTAGCGTTTTTTCAAGCGCATAATTTCGACAGACGCATCCCGCTGTCGTGCTTCAAATGCAAGCTGTTCTGCTTCGGTCCGAGAAAGTTCGGCGACGAGTTGATTGACGTTTGCTGCAACCCGCACTTTCGCAGCATGGTTAGGGTCTGCTACAGATACCAGCCATAGTGACCACAGCGCCGCACAGGCCGTTAGACCAATCAACACGCGTTCACGCGGAGAGCGCGCATTAAACGCAGCAAAACGCGCGCTGAAATCGTTCACGGTTCCCCCCTCCCGGAATCCAGGCCCGAGGAGGCAACTTCAAAATGTAGAGCTGCGGATTGGTCAGCATCCGCAGAAGTAACCGCGGCAACGGAGATGTTCGGGAACGTTATGCCTTGAAACTCGGCCGCGTCACCCAGTTCCTTCAGGTAGCGAGGTAGTGCGCGCTGACTCTGGAGCTTGCCTGACAGCACAACTCTTCCCGGCTCAATACGTATTTCCTCCAACCACAGCTCTCCACTGGGTACACGCGCCAAGCCAAAGAGATAACGGGAAAACCCACCGCCCAGCCCCAACTCGTCCAGGTGTGTTCCCTGGGTCTGAAGCTTGCCTTCAAGTCGTGCAATCTCGGCACGCAAATTCTCAAGCGGTGCTTCGCTATCTTGCCCGCCATGCGGATGTATCTCGCTCAGCTGCGCAGCAATCTGCCGCTCACGTTCGCTGAGTTCATGAAGTTGCCACGCATCCCATGCGGTAAATGCGGCGAGCCCGCACACCATCAACACTGCGGCTAACGCAATATTCCGCGCATCAAACCAATCGATGGGTTGGCGCAGATCCTGGGGCAAGAGATTGACACTCTGCAGACTCATGCTGCCTCAGCAACCCGGTGTAACGTTTCTCGCAAAACGCCGCCCACAGCTGGTAAGCCCGCCGCCAGCGCATTTCGCTGTTCAATTTCCATCGCATCCCAATCCACGAGGCGGGCCTCAGGGTTGTGCAATACAAGGTCCAATTCACCGGCGAGGGTCTGCCCGACAGACCTGACAGGAATAGGCAATTGCTCCGCCAGATAGTCACAAACGGTCTCGTTCCAGGAGTGCGTGGACGCCACTATCAAAAGATTGCAGCCGGGTTGTCCCATCGTGCCTTCGTAGTAGTCCACAGATCGTTGAACCTGCAGCAACAGGCGCTCGCGAAAATCCTGCCAGGCCTGATTTGAGAGATCGGCGGGTACGCCTGAGATACGTCGCGCCAGATACAGGTCCGGACCACGCGACAGATTGATAAGCCCGGAAGAGGTACTCAGCCTCAAGAGCGCTACACTCTGATCGGCCATTGGGAAGCAGTGCCATGCAAGATTGCGGAGCGCAAGCTCAGCGATATCCACCGAGCGTAGGCTTAAACCTGCCGCCTGCAGTTCGCCAACAATGCCTTTCAGGAGCGGGTTCTGCACGGCTGCAACGTAGATCATCTCGCGCTCACGCGTTGCGCCATCCGGCAAAGGGAAGGTGTCCAGCACCGCATCGGTGACGTCAAAATCCACCTGCTCCTGTATCTGCCAACGCGCCGCGTCATTGATCTCATCGCTGGTCGCCTGCGGTTTATCGACCATCAAAAGCGGGTAAAACTCCGGTGCAAGCACCATGTTGACGTGCTGCCGCTCGCTTTTTGTGAGTGACAGGCTGGCGAGTTGGGATTTCAGGCAAGCCCCCAGTTCGCTGAGGTCTTCCAGCGGGTCCGCCCGCAACGATATCTGTGGCGCCTCCGAGCGACCGCCCGATCCATCACCCAGGTGCAACTTTGCAGTTGCCAGTGCTTTCGAAGAAACGTATACACACGCGGCTCCCTGCATCGCTCCTGTATCGCGACGCATCCGCCTGGCTATAAATTCAGCCAACCTCGACAAGCGAGCTCATCCTTTCTAGACCACTGGTCTTAGCAGTATAGAAACGATTGCGGATTAAGCTCAGAGCGCCTGCAAACGGTTGTTCCGGAGGTGGTGGTATCGTGTAAAGCCCTCACAGAACATGCCAGAATTGTGTAATGTGGCCCTCCAGGGAGTCTCGGATCTGCAGTGCACATCATCCTCTTTGAACCAGAAATACCGCCAAACACAGGCAATATCATCCGCCTGTGTGCCAACACGGGTGCACATTTGCATCTGGTGGAGCCACTCGGCTTTGCCTGGGAGGACAGCCGCTTGCGTCGCGCCGGTCTCGACTATCACGAACTGGCCAACGTCACGCTGCATCAAAATCTGGACGCGTGTCTGGAAGTACTCAAATCCACGCGAGTTTTCGCGTTTTCTACCAAGGGGCAGCGCACCTACAGCGATACGCAATATCTTGAAGGTGACGCACTGCTCTTCGGCCCTGAAACGCGTGGTTTACCTGATGAAGTACTCAAACGGTTCGCCGAGCAGACGCTCAGAATTCCCATGCAGGCAGAGTCCCGCAGTTTAAATCTGGCAAATGCGGTCTCGGTTGTGCTCTATGAAGCCTGGCGGCAGATGGGTTTTCCGGGTGGGCAGTAGGAACACCCACTCACAAAGATCCGGTTAGTGTGTTGGTGCCTCACCCGTCTCTGCGGCGGCCTGTACTTCATGCTGGCGGCGGGCTTCGGCGTAGAGCGCCTCGAAGTTAACCGGAGCTAACTGCACAGCTGGGAAGCCGCCTCTGACGATCAGGTTATCCATCCCTTCCCTCAGGTAAGGGAACAGCGTGGTCGGGCAGTGGATGCTCAACACCTGTCGTAGCGCCTCGCCTTCAACACCTGAGATCTGGAAGATCCCGGCTTGCTGCAGCTCCACAATATAGGCCACCAGGTTTTCGCCGCGCTTGGCGGTGACCGTACTGCTTAACACCACCTCGTGGCGATGATCCCCAAGGCTGTTTACCCGCGAATTTATCTCCACCTGCATTTCCGGTCGAAATTCTTCGCCAAACACCGCTGGCGACCCGGGTGATTCAAAGGATGCATCCTTGATGTAGATGCGTTCGATGCTCAGCTGCACCTGCACGCGCTGTTGGTTGTCTTCGCTCATAGTTAAGATTTCACCACGGGTAGGTTCTGATTACGCCACTCGGCTATTCCGCCGCGCAGCTTGGCGACATTTTCGAAACCGTTTTTACGCAATGTGGTGCCCACAGAACCGGCGTGCTGTCCCATCTTGCAGGTGATGACAATCGTCTTGTCCGCGTGCTTCTTTAATTCGTCCAGGCGTGAGTCGATGTTGGAAAACGGAATATTGATGGCATCCACGATATGACCCGCGTCATATTCCGCTTTGTCGCGCACATCCAGCACCAGCGCGTTGTCACCATTAACCAGATTGACCAGTTCCTGTGCGCCCACCGTCGCCCCGCCGCGCTGCATTTCATTGCGGATAAAAAGCACCAGCAGAACCACAAAGGTGCCCACTAAAAAGGGGTGATTGCCTACAAATGTGAAAAACTCGTCCATCACTTGCCCTCGAGAAACGCGCGATTATACACATCGTTCGAGACGTTTTTTGCTAGAATTCGCCCGCTCAAGCAAGCTGAAAACGAGTCATTCGCCGTACGGAAACCTAGCATGCGTCAAACCAATCTTCTTGTCGTTCTGGATGGATTCGGATATCGGGAATCCAATGAAAACAACGCCATCGCCCTGGCCAACACACCTGTCTGGGACAGCCTCTGGCAGCACCAGCCCAAGACCCTGATTTCGGGTTCTGGCACCGATGTGGGTTTACCCGCGGGCCAAATGGGTAATTCTGAGGTCGGCCACATGAATCTGGGCGCGGGCCGTGTGATTTACCAAGACTACACGCGCATCAATCGCGCCATTGAACAGGGTGAGTTTGCTAACAACCGTGCCCTTTCAGCCTGTTTGAAAAAGGTTAAAGCCCGCGATGGTGCTCTGCATGTCTTTGGCCTGCTGTCGCCAGGCGGAGTCCATAGTCACGAAGATCAGATCTTTGAATTTCTCCGCCAAGCTGCGGCAGCGAATGTGGAGAAAATCTACCTTCACGCCTTCCTGGATGGCCGGGACACACCGCCGCGATCCGCAAAAGCGTCACTGCAGGCGGCACAAGATCTGTTCAACGAACTTGGCCGCGGCCAGGTTGCCAGCATAGTGGGCCGCTATTACGCCATGGATCGTGATCAGAACTGGGAGCGGGTGGAACGCGCCTTTAACCTGGTAGTCCGCGGTGAGGCGCCCTTCCATGCAACTTCAGCAACGGAAGGTCTGGACGCTGCTTACGCCCGCGATGAAAACGACGAGTTCGTCCAACCTACCGCCATACACGCCTCAGGAGACCTCCCGGTGACCATGGCCGCAGAAGATGCGGTGGTGTTCATGAATTTCCGCGCCGACAGGGCGAGGCAAATCACCCGGGCCATGACGGACGCTTCATTCGACGGTTTTGTGCGTCGATCGGACATAAGACCGGAAGAGTTTGTCATGCTCACACGCTATTCGGACGACCTGGATTTGCCTTGCGCATTCGACCAGCAGAAGTTCTCCAATACGCTGGGCGAGTACCTTGCGAAGCTAGACAAAACACAACTACGCATCGCCGAAACAGAGAAGTATGCACACGTGACCTTTTTCTTCTCCGGTGGCGTGGAGACCCCGTACCCGGGTGAAGAACGCCTGCTCATCCCATCGCCAAAGGTTGCTACCTACGACCTGCAGCCGGAAATGAGTGCACCGGAGGTCACCGACAAACTTATCGCCGCCATAGAGAGCGGCGAATACGACACCATTATCTGCAACTACGCCAATGGTGACATGGTAGGCCACACAGGGATGCTCGATCCTGCCGTTAAAGCTGTAGAGACCCTGGATGCCTGCCTGGGTAGATTGCGCGAGGCCATCGATCAGAGCGGCGGACAAATGCTGATCACAGCGGATCATGGTAACTGCGAACAGATGGTCGACCCTGAAAGCCACCAGGCCCACACGGCCCATACGCACAATCCAGTGCCCCTCGTTTACCTCGGGCCGCAACAAGTAAAGTTTGCTGAAAATGGCACCCTGGCGGACGTGGCGCCCACGTTGCTGGACCTCATGCATCTTGAGATTCCGCAGGAAATGACAGGGCGCTCCCTCGTTTCTATCGAGACGCTGCAAACTGCCTAAGCTGAGACCAACAGCTTATGTCTGCCTGTATCTATTCATAGGTACAGCTCACGTCGCCTTTGCGGCCGATGCTGATGTGGCCAACCAGTCCAATCAGGCGCAAGCACAACTCAGAGAGATCGCCGAGCGCTTGAATGCGCTCGATGAGTGGTTTACCGAGGCAGAAGAGCAGAGAGCCATCTGGCTACGCGACGTAGAGCGCAAGGACCGCGACATTTCCCGCGTTAACCAGGCGGTAGCGGATGTCAAAAAAACCTTGCTCGAAATTTCCCAATCGCTTGTGGAGCTGACGGGCGAAAAGGAGTTGCTCGAAGAACTTCAGGCCACCCAGGCGGCTCACGTGGCCGAACACATGACAGCAGCGTACCGCCTGTCGGGTCAGGATTTTCTTAAACAACTACTCAATCAGGAATCGCCGGACAAGCTGGATCGGATGCTCCGTTATCACAGGATATTCAGCGAGTCGCGCCTGACCATGCTCGCGGAATACCGGGAAACGCTCACAGCACTAGCAGAGACCAACGCCACCTTGAATGCTCGCCAGACCGAGGAGATCGCCACGCGGGATAACCTGGAGGCGGAGCAGAATGAACTGAGCTCTGAACGTAAAGAGCGTGCAGGCTTGATTGCCAACCTGGACCGGGAATCGGAAACCAAGACACAGGAATACGAGCGGCTACAAAAAGACCGGGCACGCCTGGAAGCCCTGCTGGTGGAGCTGCGCAGACGCAGCACGGAACTTGATGGCACAGCGTTCGCAAGGGCAAAGGGTACCCTGCCCATGCCTGTTAAGGGGCGCGTCCGTCACGCCTATGGCGCACCCCGTGCTGACAATCGCCTGAGATGGACGGGCATCGACATTGCAGCCCCCCACGACACCCCGGTCACCGCGGTTTTCCCGGGGCGTGTTGTGTTTTCGGATTGGTTGAGGGGGTATGGATTTTTAACCATAGTCGATCACGGCAGCGACTACATGACGTTGTATGGACACGTTGATACCTTGTTTAAGAAGGTTGGTGACAGAGTCGAAAGCGGCGAACCTATTGCCGCCGCAGGCAACAGTGGCGGCGCCGAGGCCTCTGGGGTGTACTTCGAAGTACGCCACAAAGGTAAACCGGCCGACCCTATAACCTGGGTACGAAGATAGCCGCACCGCCAACTTCGGTGCGAGGTAGAAGGGGCAGAGAAGAAGGGGAAAATGAAAAATGCGTAACAAGGTTTTGATCGGACTTCTCAGCACCCTGGCCTACCCCATATTTGCCAACGAGCCAGTTGGCGAGGCTACGACCCAAGCGCGCACGCCGGATGGACAATACTTAAGCTGGCGCGAACACATCATCGACGATCCAACCAGAGGTGTGGCTGATCTCAGTGGCAGCGATGGTCTTGCGATGAGCGACCTGGATAACGATGGATTCGAGGACATAGTCTCGGTCCACGAATCGGACACGGTGTACGACGGTAAACCCATAGGTCACGTGCGCATCGCCTGGGGGAGCGAAGACCCCAACCGGTGGACCCTCACAACACTTGCCAGCGGCCATGAAGCCGCAGCGGCGGAGGATGTGAGCATCGCGGATGCCAACGGCGACGGTTACCCGGACATTATTGTTGCAGCAGAACTTGCTCACCTGATCTATTTTCAGAACCCGGGCGAACGCGGTAAACCATGGCCCAGGGTGATACCCCCTATCACCCAACACCGTGGATCCTACATACGCGTCTTTTTCGCCGATTTTGACGGCGACGGTCGGCCTGAAATTGTGGCCGCGAACAAAGGCGAGCAGAACCCGTCCCTCACGGATCAACCTCTGCGAAATATTTCTATCTACATCGCCCCTGAAAACCCGCTCAACGGTAAGTTGTGGCGAGAGCAGGTTGTCGCGCAGGTGCGCATCCCCATCAACTCCGAACCGGTTGATCTTGATGGCGACGGAGACCTGGACATCGTGGCCGGTTCGCGCGGTGAGCGTCGCATCTTCTGGCTAGAAAACCTGGGCTCTTTGCAGTTCAAGGAACATGCAATCGATGCCGCAGGCGCCCCCGCGGACGCAGCGCTGACCGGATTCAATATGGACTATGCCGATTTAAATGGCGATGGAAGTACCGACATTGTCAGCACAGCCTGGCCGGGCTACCTGCTTTTGCTGTTCCAACCCGAAGCACCAGAACTGGCATGGCAAACCAAGATTGTCGGCGCACTGACCCCAGATCAGCTGGTTTCAGTGCGACTGGCGGACATCGATGGCGACGGTGACCTGGATGCCTTTACCGGCGCCTACAGCCGTGGCAGCAGGAGCGATGACGAGGCTGCAGATCTCAGTGAAGCCTCGTTAAATAGAGCGATGGGGCGCATCGCCTGGTTTGCCAATCCCGGCGTTCAATCTGCTGACTGGCAGCGCTATGACGTCTCCCGGCGCGTGCGCGGTATGTACGACAAATGGCTGGCCCGCGACCTGGATGAAGACGGAGATCTAGACTTCGTGGGTACACGCGGCAACAGCGAACCCTACGACGGGGTGATCTGGCTGGAGCAGCTCCGCCGCACAACCCCTGCAAAGAACCTCGAACCAGCCAGAGCGATGGACAGTCGCGAGATGCCGCTGCCTCCTGGTCCGACAATTCAAGGCAAATAAGACTTCCAGGAACTGTGCAGACCGGTTAACACTATGACGCTTTACGGCTGTGCAAACGACCGCTGACCTGCGACACTCGAAGACTATGACACTTAGACCGCTCACCCTCGTGGGGATTATCCTGAGCATCGTTACCGGTATGGCGATGGGTGTGGCTTTGCACGTGCGTTTTCAGGAACCACCAACGCCCAACAGCACGCTGTCAGACGCGTTGCGCACCGTTACCGATAACTACGTTAACGAGATCAGTGAAGAAGAGCTTCTGCGCCATGCCATTCACGGCATGATGAGCGGTCTGGATGATCATTCCGACTATCTGGACCCGCAGTCATTCGACTCACTGCAGGCCACCACCACGGGTCAGTTTGGTGGTATTGGTATCGAACTCGGTCAGGTGGACGGCTTTTTTACCGTGATCTCGCCGATGGACCACACACCGGCAGATCGCGCGGGATTGAAGTCAGGAGATCGTATTACCGGGGTTGATGGCGACTCTGTGCGCGACATGAAGATGCGCACCCTCATCGAGCGGTTACGTGGCAAACCCGGTTCACCCGTGGTGCTTACCATCGACCGCGAGGGCGATGAATCCAAAGACTATCGCCTGGAACGGGCCGTTATTCGCGTGGCCAGCGTCAGGGGCCGGCTTCTGGAACCCGACTTCGGCTATATCCGCATCTCCCAGTTTCAGGTAAACACCAGCCAGGATCTGCGAGATGAACTGGAGTCATTGGAAGAAGAAAACGCGGGTGAGATTCAAGGCCTGGTTCTCGATCTGCGCAACAATCCCGGCGGCACACTGCAGTCGTCCGTAGAAGTTGCAGATCACTTCCTCGATGAAGGTTTGATCGTCTACACGCAAGGTCGGTTGAAATCGAGCCATGCAAAGTTTCGTGCCACCCGCGGTGATCTGCTTGGTGGTAAACCGATTGTGGTGCTCATCAACGGTGGATCAGCATCCGCTTCAGAGATTGTGGCCGCCTCCCTCAAGGATCACGAGCGCGCCACCGTGATGGGGACAAAAAGTTTTGGCAAAGGCTCCGTGCAGACGGTCCTGCCCTTGGACGATGTCCAAGCCTTAAAGCTGACAACCGCCTACTACTACACCCCGGATGGACATTCTATCCATGGCAAGGGGGTTGAGCCGCAACTCAGCTTTGAGGGTGGGGAAGAAGAGATGCTCGATGAGGCTGTGCAGATTCTCAAGGGACAGTCCATCGACGAAGCGATGCAGGCACGTCTCAACTCCGATCACTGAACTTATCCATATTCCCGTTAGCGCACTCAACCTGAGTTCCGCGTAAAAGTTGCACCTGACTCGCACCCCCCATACACTCATGTAAAACAGCTTTTATCGGCTGGATAACAGCTGGATAACAAGTGACACTGGGGGGTGGCACGTTAACATCACTAAACGAGTAGGCCTGGCACTGGCGGTGTGGGCCGCGCCTTTACTTGTGCCTGCGCACGCCGCAGATCTAACCGTTGTGATAGATGACGTGGGCTACAGCAAATCTCGAGGCTTACGCGCTGTACAGCTGCCCGGCGCGGTCACAATCGCGATACTCCCGTTCACGCCCCACGCTAACCAGCTGGCGCAACTGGCCAACAGCGCTGGCAAGGATGTGTTGATCCACCAGCCTATGGAACCGCATCCCGCGCCCCATGTTCGCACCGAAGCGGACACGCTGACGCTCAAAATGACAGGGGCAGAGTTCGATGCCATGGTGGCCAACGCTTTGGACGCCTTTCCGTATCGTATCGGTATGTCAAATCACACCGGGAGCCTGTTGACGCAACATCGTCAGCCCATGCAACGGCTGATGCGCCACTTGCGGGATCGCGATCTGCTCTTTCTGGATTCACGCACCACGGCGGCAACGGTTGCGATAGAAGTGGCAATTGAAAATGGTGTAACCGCCTTCAGTCGTGATGTATTTCTGGACAATGAACGGTCACAGCACGCGATACATGCGGCCTTCGAAAAGGGTCTTGCGCTGGCGAGACACAAAGGTTCTGCCATTATGATCGGCCACCCTTATCCTGAGACCCTCAGCTATCTGGAATCACGCCTTGCTAGCCTGCCGGGAGATATTCGACTGATAGGCATCGAAGCGCTGGCGTCCAGCTATCCGTCTAGCTATCGAAGAGGGCCTGACCCTGCGCCAGATCAAGACTCCCCTCGTATATCGCTCGGCCGGTAATGGCCCCGATCAGCAGATCCGGGTTGGCTTGAAACTGACTCTTTAGTGCAGCGAGGTCATCTTGGGTGGAAACACCACCTGATGCGATCACCCGTACACCGGATTCTGACGCCAACTGCCAGGTAGCCTGAACGTTCACACCGGTCATCATCCCATCGCGGGCTATGTCCGTGTAGACAATGCCATAAATCGGTAACTCTGCCGCGGCTTGCGCCAGCTCGACCGCACTGACGGATGATGTTTTGTCCCATCCGTCTGTCGCGACCATACCATCGCGCGCATCAAGTCCGAGGATGACTGCATCGGGGTGCGCTTTGGCAGCAGTTTCGAGGAAGGCCGGTTCTTCTACCGCCTTGGTCCCCAGAATAACGCCGCTTATGCCGACAGCGAGATACTCTTCAATCACTTCGTGGGAACGGATGCCCCCACCAATTTGTACCGGTATGTCGCCCATCACCTGCACCATATCTCTGATAAGAGATTGATTGCGTGGCTTACCCGCAAAAGCACCGTCCAAGTCCACGATGTGCAGTCTGCGTGCACCCTGTGCCCGCCAATGTTCTGCCATGGCAACGGGATCGTCGGAAAAGACTGTCGCATCGTCCATCCGCCCCTGCTTCAGGCGCACGCACTTACCTTCCTTCAGATCGATGGCCGGAATCAGGATCACGAGGCTACAAGCTGCCCTTGGTTGAAGGAATGGTTGAACCCATGCGTTCATCCACGGTCAATGCGGCGCGCAACGCGCGACCAAAGGCTTTGAAGAGCGTTTCTGCCTGGTGATGCGCATTTTCACCTTTCAGGTTATCCAGGTGCAGGCTGACCATGGCGTGGTTAACAAACCCCTGGAAAAATTCACGCAGCAGATCGACATCAAAGTCGCCTATGCGCGCACGGGTGTAATCAACGTTGTAAAAGAGGCCTGGTCGCCCGGACAGATCTACCACCACACGAGACAACGCTTCATCCAACGGCACGTAAGCGTGTCCATAACGGTAGATCCCACTTTTATCACCAACAGCCTCGCGCACGGCCTGGCCGAGGACGATACCCACATCCTCAACGGTATGGTGCGCGTCTACTTCCAGATCACCGATGGCGTCCAGATCCATGTCGATCAAACCGTGGCGGCAAATCTGGGTCAGCATATGTTCAAAGAACGGCAGGCCAGTCTTGAGCACCGCCTGCCCTGTACCGTCCAGGTTCAGCGATAGTTTGATCTGCGTTTCAGCTGTGTCTCGCGCGACCGACGCCGTGCGTGCCTTGTTACTATCTACAGACATAAGATCGACAACAATCAGTAGTTATTAGGTGGCGCGGATTCTAGGGGTTTACAACCGCGCGGCCAAGCTGCCATGCGGCAGGAATTTATTGTCCGTATGCGCCTTGATCCACTGCGTGGTCTCCTTTGCATAGGCACCCTGGCGCTTCAGCTCCGCAACAATCGGTATCACAGCGGATTTGTCACCCGCGCTCCAGCCGCGGCACTGCTGCTCACCCACAGTAAATATGCGAATCAGCTGATCGAGCTCATCCACCGAAAACTGACCAGCACCCTCCTGCCAGCCCGGATGACGCACCAGATGGGCATATCGCGCCTGCTCCAGCTCCTGCAGATGAGGTGCATCTTCACCCCAATTTTCTATCAGCCCCCGCACTTCTGCAGCGTCCAGCACACCTTTTTCCGCGCTGGGATCAAATGTATCAACCACTTAACTGACTAGCTCCTGTCATAACTAAAGAGGGTCTGCTTATTCCAAATTTGTCCTACAAATCTTTGCAGGCACACCGACAATGCGCCATGCTGGCGCCGGGAGATAAGAATAAAGCCACACAATCGACTTTGCATTTACAACTTATTACAAAATGAAAATGTAAAGTGTGTTGCAATAAGCTCGCAATAACGGGTGCGATGGGTAACCAGCAGGATCGCTGGTCAGCAGTAACCAAGAGCGCAAACGCTCGGCATTATGGAGATAACGGGGGCCGGTATGATGCACGACCGGATTTTTCAGGGAGAGGACAGCAAGTGGTACTACCGCGTGCGCGGCAATCACGCGCTCGGACCATTTGAAACCCGACGTGTAGCCGAAGAAGCTTTGGCAAAACAGATGCGCTCCTGGACAGGCCGCTCGGGGCCACAGGCATCGTGGGCTAGAACCCTGCATCCAGCACGAATTTTTCGTCGTTCAGCTACGCGACAGTCTTAAACCTCTATACTACGCGCTTCTACTATCTCACTCGGTAGGGAGTGCCAGTGTCCTGTCTCACTAATTTGTTGAGTTATGATGAGCCCAGAAACGTCAAGGACAAGGCGTTTCCCGCCGCTCATGTCGGGACATTAGCAAGGGGAACAACGCGGTTATTGGCGTTTCTGGGCCACCCAGAGGGCGCGCCCCGCAAGCCCTGTGGCGTTGTTGTGCCTCTAGTGAAAGGTCCTGTTCCGCAGGAACAGGACCCGACACTGTCCGTCGAGACACGCCTAGCCACAGAACTTGCGGGGCGCGTCATAATTCATCAAATTAGTGAGACAGGACACTAGGTTGCGTTTCATTCTCAAGGGCATTGCGCTCATCATATCTCTCAGTCTGGCGGCCGTGGTCGCGGCAGGCGTCTGGTTCTTAACGCAGGACCCCAACGACCTGAAGCCTGAACTTGAGGCGCTGATTCTTGAGCAGTCTGGTGTACAGGTTGCGATCAACGGCAATTTGAGCTGGCAGCTGCTGCCTCCACTGACCTTAACCGCGGAAAATCTGGTGGTCACCGATGACGACACTCAGACCAATGCGGATTCGTTGCACCTGAACCTCGACATTTCCGCCATGTGGGAAAACGTGGACCAATGGAAAGTATCCGAGTTGCATCTGGTGAACACGACGATAACCACCCCATCCGGCGCAACTAAATTGGCCAGTTTTGATCTGTGGGACTTTCGACCTCACGAACCTGCGCGTTTTGAAGTGGTGGGCAGTTACCTCTCCTCATCAGAGGGCGCCACTGAAGTCAGCGGAGGCATGAAAGGTGTTGTCACCTACAGTCCGGCAACCGCAGAGCGGCCAGAGAGATTTGTTATCGCGGATGCGAGGGTTACGTCTGACCTGGCAGAAGGCGTTTGCCAGATTGATCTTTCACGACTCGATTCTCCCGTTAAACTGCCACCGAAAGAACATCCGGACGATCTTCTACCTCTGGAAACACTGCTCAGCCACGATCTGATTGCGGATTGCGATATGGACCGACTGACGGTTGGGTCCGAAACTTTCCAACAAGCCAGTGTACGCACGACCAATACAGCGGGACGCCACAACACCTATCTCGAAATCAAGGATTTCCTGGGTGGCAGTCTCATCACCGAAGTGGACATCAGCCTCACCGAAACTCCCATTCGTTGGACGGTGTTACCTGAAATGGACCAGGTGGACTCCAAGCGCTTGATCGAATGGCGCAACTCCAACGTCAATTGGATCGCTAACTTTGCCCTGACAACCGATATGGAGCTGCGCGGTAACACTCGTACCGCGTTGGCAAACAGCGTTAAGGCTTCCAGCGAATTTAACGGTGGCCAGGGTGAGATAGATATTTCCGCAATCAAACAGCAGTTGGCGCAGCTAGCGACGCTCACCCGACGGACGGACGAGGTCGCAAAATGGCCGGACATGTGGGCCTATGAAGAGTTCGTCGGCAACTGGCGCGTCAATGGCAAGAACCAGAAACTGAAACTAAAGCTGGACAATATGTTGATCGAAGCGGATGGCACTCTCGACTGGCTTACCGATGAGGTGGACCTTCTGGCCAACGTAACGTTCAGCGAACCTCGCGAAGGCAGCCCGTATCGCGTGAACCCGCTCATCCAAGACACACCGCTCCCCATGCGCTGTCGCGGCACCGCCGCTGATATGAAGTGTCGCCTGGACAGCAATGCCACCCAGCGCCTTATCGCCAGAGCGCTGCGCCAGGACGATGATTCAGGGTTGCGACGAAAAATCGAAGAAAAGATCGACGAGGAAGTACCCGAGGAATATAGAGACGCCGCACGCGGTCTCCTGGATCTGTTGGGCCGAGCCCTCGACGATGGTAAAAAAGGCGGGTAAAGGGAAGGCGAAAAAATTTGACCGAATTCGCGGAGCACCTCCTCGGCTGGCACAAGCATCACGGGCGGACCGACCTGCCCTGGCAGCAGAACATCACCCCTTACCGTGTCTGGGTCAGCGAGATCATGTTGCAGCAGACGCAGGTAGCCACCGTCATCGACTACTACAATCGTTTTATGCAACGTTTCCCGGATGTGGAGACGCTGGCCCGCGCGGACCTGGACGATGTTCTGCATCACTGGACAGGGCTCGGTTATTACGCCCGCGCCCGCAATCTGCACAAAGCAGCAGTGACCGTGGCCCAGGAATTCAATGGTAACTTTCCCCCTTCGCAAGAGGGGCTGGAAGCATTGCCCGGCATCGGCCGCTCAACAGCTGGGGCTATCCGCGCAATCGCATTTGGTCAGCACGCATCGATACTGGACGGCAACGTCAAACGGGTACTCACTCGCTATCATGCGATCTCAGGCTACCCGGGCACTACACAGGTAACCCGCGAGCTATGGGCACTAGCTGAGCAGCACACCCCCAGCCGGGAAACCGCTCGATACACCCAGGCCATCATGGACCTGGGCGCAACGCTCTGCACGCGAAGCAACCCCGCTTGCGGCACCTGCCCTGTCGCAAATACCTGCAAGGCAAACCTGACCGGAAAGCAAGGCGACTACCCGGAACCGAAACCAAAAAAGGACAAGCCCACCCGCGAGAGCCGTTTTTTTGTAATTGTCTCACCCGATACACGCGTCCTTTTGGAACAACGCCCACCCGAGGGCATCTGGGGCGGATTGTGGACGCCCCCACAGCGAGATCTGGCGTGCGACGCTACCACCGTATGCGACGAGTTCGGGATTCCCCCAACTGCGGTAGCGCGCGAACATCACGCACCCGCGTTCCGTCACACGTTCACCCATTTCCATCTCAACATTCACCCCACCTACCTGCACCTGGAACACCAGCCGCAGCTGGTCACCGATGCGGATACCCACAGGTGGTATCAACCCGACGCCGCAGGCGAAAACCAGGCCATTGGCCTTTCCGCTCCTGCGGTTAAACTACTCGATTCGATCAAACAGGTATTCGCTGAATGAGCCGCACCCTCACGTGCCTGAAATACGGTGACAACCAGGAAGGATTAGAGAAACCACCCCTCCCCGGTCCCATGGGAGAACGGATTTTTAACGAAGTTTCAGCCCGTGCCTGGCATGAATGGCAGCAGCTGCAGACCATGCTGATCAACGAAAAAGAGCTGAGTCTGATCAATCCGGAGGCTCGAAAATACCTCAGCGAGCAGATGTGGAAGTTTTTCAACAATGAACCAGCCGACAGAGCCGAAGGATACGTGCCTCGCGACGGTTGACGCAGCCCCATCACATCGCTTTAATACGCCGCTCTCGCGAAATCGCACATGGCCAGATAGCTCAGTCGGTAGAGCAGGGGACTGAAAATCCCCGTGTCGACAGTTCGATTCTGTCTCTGGCCACCAATGCCCAATAAACTACCTCAGCGGCTGACCAATACGTAAACACGCGCTTGCATTGCAAATTTTTTTCTGAGGCAAAAAAAATGCTCCGGATGGAGCATTTCGATTCGGTCTCGGTACCCTGGGGTTTAGGCATTAGCGACTTTGACGTTTTCTTGTTGAGTGAATTTCGCAAGCTCGCGCTCATCTCTTTCTCGAATTTGAGCAAGCGTCTGACCTGAGCAGACAACGTTCCCATAGTCATCAGTACAAACATATTGCCCGCCACAACACTGGTCGAAGTTAATTAATGGGCACTCGTTAAACATAGATGTTTCTCCTTCTCAAAACGTTCTGTTTTCATCCATGCATGATCAATATCCATTTCCTCATTTGAGCATCAAATGAGTTTTCAAATGGAACTACTTCGTGGTGAGATTGTCAAGGTGTATATGTACAATCCTCGTTCAATCTAAAAGGTTTCGGTCAAATGAGTTCAAGCGCAACTTCAGCAATGAGGAAATTCGAGGCTCACGTTGAGGAACAAGAACAGCTCGAAGACAGAAAAGGTGATGAGCATTTTAAGGAGGCTCGCCAGCTAATACTGCAGGAACTGCTCACCGCGTTGGAGCTAAACGCGGCTCAGATTCAATCGAAACTGGCTATCGGACGTGCAACCTGGGATAGATGGCGGGCTGCTACGCATATACCTCGACGATCACACCTTGAAGCCCTCGCGCGTTTCGCAGCCGAAAAGGACGCGATGGAAGACTCTTCGTCCAGAAGAAGTTTGCCCCCGCCCCTTCGTCTGCTTAGTGACGAGCCTTATTCTTGGGGGCAAATCAAACTAATGTACACCGTTTACCCCTGGTACAACGCAGTATTTAAGTTTAAAGAACCGTACATTCAAGAAGACACCGCATTCGAAATGCTTCTCTTGGCATTTCGCTCATGCAAGTTGATCTACATTATGCCTTGCGCTCAAGAATGGTGCGCAAACTTCATCAAGAACACTCGGTCTACCATCGGTGGACGAAGTTTGAACAGGGCTCTCAAAAACATTTGTGTCATTGATATTCCCGAGAATCATACCCATGGACTGGAATATGGATTGTTTAACTACGACGCCGAAGATGAAGATGACAGCGTGGGCTATGTATGGCAGCACCCGAGTAGTTCCGCACCTCCGTCGCTCTCGCAACAGCATGTCTACCTACCAGTGCACGGTAGGTCAGACAGTGTCTATGGCGAGTTGAAAAAAGTGTACGGCACCTACCTAGAGGAAGCCTTCGCGCAGACTATAAAAAGAGAGAATCTCGATCCTTGGTCAGCGAGTTTCCCAAACCAAACCGGTTCGTCCGATCTGAAGATTCCAGCGATCAGTTTTGGGCAGCCCGACAAAATCAACTTCTTCGGATAGTTTGGAGGCACAATGAAGAAATTTCCCAAAAAACAGATTTTGACCACTGCGCTACTACTTCTGCTTTGGGGGTGCGGTACGAGTGAGCCTAGCAAAGAAAGTGGCGACCTTGAGCCACTTGTTGTTCAGCTTCATTGGATTCCAGATACGCATCAAATAGGTTTCTGGATAGCGTTGGACAAGGGATTTTACGCGAGTCGTGGATTGGAAGTTGAAATCCGGGCTGGAGGGTTAGACGCCAGTCCAATCAAGGATGTTGTCGGTGGTGCTGCAGATATTGGCCAAATTGGGGGCATCGAGCAGGCAATTGTTGCAGCTTCAGAGGAATTACCATTAACCACACTGGCAGCGATACATCGGGAAACTCCGCACGCACTTATAAGCCTGTCTGAAAACCCCATTACTAATCCGACAGAGTTTTACGGAAAAAAAATTGCTGTGGCTTTCGGTGACACTGCAGAAATCCTCCTCAAGTCATATATGGACAAAGCAGAGATTAGATTGGATGACGTCGAACTCGTACCGTTTCGCTATGACCTAACAGGGCTGCTAAACGGGCAAGTTGATGCAATCACCGGTTTTGCAACTGGGCAACCAGCACTGCTCGAAAGTATGGGACAAGCGCCAGTGGTGCTGTCTTACAAATCAGCGGGTGTATCCAGCTACGGTTATACCCTCGTAAGCTCTAATGACAAAGTGAATTCAAACCCTTCCGCAATCCAAGCATTTCTAGCGGCGTCCCGAGATGGCTGGAGTTATGCCTTTGCCAATCAGAAGGAGAGCATCGGCCTGTTAACCGAACGTTTCAATTCAATCGATCCTGAGCTTGCTGCGATTGAACTCAAACTGATCGAAAAACTCATGCTCACTGAGGATGGTCTCTTATCTGAATGGCAGCTCGATGAAGATAGAATTGCCTCGGTAATCTCCTACCTTCACGACAATGAAATGCTAAAGAAGCCTGTATCAGTGGATAAAGTGATCAACTACACCATCGAGAAATGAACCTGAGGTCGAACACAGTCATCAGCGCTGAGTCACTATCATTTGGCTTCAACTCTGATCGTAATATTTTTGAGGACTTCTCAATGTCACTCGCCAAAGGGGAGCGCTTAGCAGTTATGGGAAGCTCAGGCGCAGGCAAAACTACCCTACTAAAGATTCTTGCCAAGCTTAGGAAATATGTGCCGACCAGTGGAAAGCTCGAAGTCCAGGCAAATCCGATCCTGCTCTTCCAACAACCTTTACTTTTGGATCATCTTACCGTCGAAGATAATATTAGGCTTCCGTGCCTAATACACGATCTGGAATTACCTATATCCGACATAACGTCAATTCTGGCACTCACCGAGGTGGTCAACAGATACCCCTTCCAGATATCTGGCGGACAGCAAAGACGCGTCGCCTTAGCAAGAGCTTTGGTTTCGACCTTGGTCTCTCCCCGAGAGCAGCCAACTTGTTTACTATTGGACGAACCGTTTGCCGGGACCGACGAACTTCTTCGCGAAAAAATTATTGGTGAGCTCGATGCAGGTTTGAAGCTGCGAGATACAGGTGCGATTCTCACTACGCACAGTCCATTCGAGGCTGTTCTGTTTGCAGACCGAATCCTGTTCTTGGGGCGTCAACCGACTAAGATTGTTTCACAACACATAGTTTCTCTGTCAAGGGAACAAAGAGTTGATGCAACGTATAGGCAAGATGTACTCGCCCAAATTTCCTCGGTGCAGGACTGCCTACGCGATGCAACGCCCATTGAAAATAGGGTTTGAAATAAATTGCATATTCGTTTAGTCGCACGTCTTTTTTTTATAGTTGTCCCTCTTCTCATAGCCGTCGAAATTGGCCTAGAGATTCTTCAGACGCCTACCTATATTTTTCCAAAACCGTCCGACGTCTGGTTCGCGCTTGCCTCTCAACCCGAAACTGTTTTCGAAGCGTGGAGAACTACCGTAGCTGAAGCAATCGTTGGGCTTGCCGTTGCTGTTGTAGTCAGCTTCTTAATTGCCTTACTCACCTTGACGATTCCGCTTTATGTGACGAGCGCCATAAATACCACAGGGATTGCCCTCCAAAGCACGCCACTATTGGCCCTCGCACCACTACTTACGCTCTGGTTTGGTCAGACGTTCTGGGCGAAAGCCCTAGCAGCGACTATTGTCTGCTTTTTTCCTCTGTTAACCGGCTGGCTTACCGGTTTACGTGCAGTAAGCCCAGATTTCCTAGAGCTTTTCGAGAACTTGAATGCATCGAAGTGGAGAACCTTCAAACTTCTGACGCTACCGCACGCCCTACCATATTTTTTTAACGGACTGAGAGTCTCACTACCGTTGAGTATCCTTGGAGCGATCGTGGCTGAATTCGTGGGCAGTGCACAAGGCTTGGGTTTTCAGATTTTGCAAAACAGCTACTACGTTAGGACACCAGCAATGATCGGTTACGTCACGATTGCCTCCATCACAGGAATCGCCTTAACCTACATTTCCTCTTCGATCGAAAGGCGAACTTTGTTTTGGCATGGCGACCGTCGGATACAGATCTAGAGATTTCTTGAAATGACGAGGTCACGGCAACATGAGATTTGGGAGAGCGAGCACGCCAAACCTTCGATGTTCACATTCGTTGCTTCAGAAACACCGAATCCAGGAGTAGTCCAGTTTTGGGATTGGTTGGAATCCAACAACGCTGATAAGAAATGTGGATTAGAGATCTGTTGTGGAAAGGGGCGGAACGCAATTTGGCTAGCAGGTCAAGGTTCGAAAATGCAGGCTTTTGATTTCTCATCAACAGCAATAGAGGAAGCGAAACTACGTCAATCGAGACTGCAACTTCCAGATGCCGTTGAATTCTCACTCCAAAATGCCATGGAACGATGGGCATACGAATCAAGTTTTTTTGATTTCGTCATAGATTGCTTTGGAACTTCCGATATAGAAGCAGAACACGGGCGAGTAAACGTGCTTAGTGAAACGCTGCGCGTCTTAAAGCCAGGAGGCTACTACTTCTTACAGATAGATAGTCCAGAGATGGGGTTTTTCGCAGAACTATATGAAAGTTCACCGGGGCCAGACAAATCGTCTGTAGTTTTCCCAAACGGCAAAATCGAGTCAATTTTAACAGAATCAGATATTGCAGACTGGGATCATGAGCTAACCCTCGTTGAGGTAAGGCCAGAGATCGAAACAACTCTGGAGATCTACGGACAAACCAAACCTTACAAGTACTTCTGGATTGTGATGCAATCTCCACCACAGTTGCCATCTCTGGACTAACAACAAAAACGATATAACCAAGCTGGGGTACACTTCCCGACCTGACAATAAATCAGGCACTTGTGCCCATGGCGGAGTTTTCTATTGCCGATCTCTTCTCGCTCAAGGCGTTACTTGAGGCGCAACTCGCATCTGACTTTTCCGATGGGAAGAGTGCACAACAGGATGGCGCTTTCGAGTTTCTTATCGGCGAGTGGGATCTGCAGCGAACAAGTTTTGGCGCAGACGGCAAAGCGTCAAACCGCACAGAGGGAACAGTAACAGCTCGCTACACCTTCGATGGCCGGGTCATTCAAGAGGACTTTTACAACTATCGCGACGATGGCACGCCGTACCGCGGCGGTACCGCACTTTACACAGTGAGTACGTCTTCCGGGCAGTGGCACGTCGCTGCGGTAGATGCATCCACTGGAGCAACCGCTTATCAGCCTGCCTGGATTAACGGCGAGGTCCACTACGATTCCGTTGTGCAGTTGCCGGACCGAGACGTCTACACACGGAGCCGTATATTCAACATCTCACAGGACAGCTACGAATGGGAGCAGGCGGTGAGCATAGATGGCACGGAGTGGCTGCCTAACTATCACATCATCAATCTGCGCATGAAGTGAGGGATCGGGTGCCAGACATTTCAGTCGTGATTCCGGCATACAACGAAGCGTGTTATCTGCCGAAATGCCTGGAGGCAACAGAAGCCGACAGTAATGCCAGTGGCCTGGAGGTAGAAACCGTTGTCGTCTTGAACGGTTGTACAGACGCTACCGGTGCTATCGCCGCGGAATTTGGTGCCGTCACCGTCGAAGAAGAACTGAAAAATATTGCTCGCGTGCGCAACACAGGTGTGCGCGCAAGCAGCGCGGAATGCGTTCTGACGATAGACGCTGACAGTTACTTCACGGAGGGTACGCTCAAGGAAATAAAATCGCTGCTGGAGGACCCGGCTGTCATCGCCGGTGGCTGCGACTTCCAGCCGGAACGTAAAAGCCTGCCTATTCTGATCTCGTACGGGATCTCGAAATGGCTTGCAAAGCGTGCAGGTGGATCCATGGCGCTCTATTGGTTTCGTCGCTCGGCGTTCGACGCGATCGGTGGATTCGACGAACAGAGAATAATCGGCGAAGACATCGATTTCTCAAGCCGCTTAAGCACCTACGCAGAAGTACAGGGCGGCAGGTACGAAATGCTGAGCAGAGGTCAGGTCGTTACATCGTGCCGAAAATTTGACCAGTTTGGCGATTGGTACGCGCTGAAGCTCTTCATGTTTGAGTCCGCACGTGCCAGGTCGATGATGGACGGCTCCAATCAGGAGGATCTCGATCGCTTCTACTACAAGACACGCGACTAACAAGGATGCCGATGGAAAAGAGCCCGCAAAATCTTGAAGCCAAAGACCCTCTGAGCAAGTACGCCAACTTTCAGCTGCTGGGACGGCCGATCTTTTTCGGTTGGGTGGTGGTCGCCGGGTGTTTCTGCATGTCCATTGTGTCCGGGGCGTTCTTTTATGCGCGCGGGATCTTTCTTCCGGCCATGGCAGACGACTTCGGGGGCTCCCGCCTGGATGTCACCCTCGCGTTTACCATAGCCCAGGCTGTCGGCGCGTTTGCCGCACCTGTTATCGGTTTGTTACTCGATCGATATCACCCCCGCTATATCTTGTTGGGCGGTGCAACCATGGTTTCCATCGGCTACGTGCTGACGGCAATAGTGGAAAGCCATCTCCAACTTTACCTTGTGTTTGGCCTGCTCTTTGGCGCTGGATGGCGCAGCATCTCAAGCTTCGCCACCTCCAGAGTGCTGGTGCAGTGGTTTCAAAAGCGCAGGGGTCTGGCGCTCTCTCTCGACGTCGCCGGTGCTTCCTTCGCCGGTATATTTGTCCCTGTGATCGCTGTTTGGCTGATGGCAGATTTCGGGTGGCGTCCAGGCTTTGCCGCATTTGCCCTGCTTACCATGGGCCTGGTCGTGCCTTTGGTGTTGTTTGTCATTCATCGCGCCCCTGAAGATCTGGGCCTGCATCCGGACGGAGAGCCGCCGTCAAATGAGCCCGCGGAGTACGAGGTGGTCGAGGCAACATGGTCAACCAAGCGGATTTTGAGAACGTCTGCTTTCTGGGGTGTGGTATTCGTTTTCAGCGCGATGTTCTGTGTGCTGCAGGGTGTGAACATGCATCTTTTCGGCCACTTCACCAACGGTACCTTTTCTGCTGAACAGGCAGGGTTCTTACTCGCCGTGATGGCAGCGCTGATACTGGCAGGCAAACCGATTCAGGGCTGGCTGGCGGATCACGTCGGCGCCAAGTTAACGATAGGGATCGCGTTGATGTGCCAGATTGTTGGTGTGGGACTGTTCTGGGTTGGTGACAGCTTTGCTGCTGCCTTCGTCGGCGTGATCGTGTATGGCTTTGGCTTCAGTGGCGTGACACCTCTACAGAGCGTCGCCACCGCAGCGGTTTTCGGCAAACATTCCTACGGCCGCGCAAACGGTCTTATGCAGCCCTTCATGCTACCGGTGGCTTTGTTAGCCTCACCGCTTGCCGCATGGATATACGATACAACCGGTAGTTACGCGTCCGCTTTTCTGTGGTTCATGATCGTTATGATCGTGGCGTTACCTGTGCTGATGCTGCTGAAACTCCGCCCACCTGAATCTTAGACGTGCCACAAACCAGATCAGTCGAGCGATTTCTCAATTAGAAACGTGGGATAAGTCCGGCCGTCCTCTCAAAATACGGCACCTGTTCAGCCAGGACCTGAAAGCCCAAGCGCTGATAGAAAGCCAGCGCGCGTTCGTGTTGCCTAGCACCTGCCCCCTCACCTCCGTTAGACCGAGTTCCTTGGCTTTCGCAGCTCATAAGGATCCGCTACCAGGCTTCGGTACCGGCGCGACCCTTTATCGGTCCGGCCAGGTTGTTTGAAACCCAGCCACCGTAAAAACCTCCATCCTGGTGGGTAACGTGTTCGGTGTCGATAAAACAGAGCAGATGTCGCGGATGAAAGCTCGGCCATTCAAACAGATCTGCAAACGCTTCAAATACCCGCGCATAACGCCAACCCGCACCTTCTATGCCGTCCACAGTGATGGTCTGCGCTACCCCCTTCCACTCACAGATGGACGCAAGCTCGCCGAACTGTAGGTGCTCCATCTCCACATCCTCTGGCGGGAAATAATAAGTCGGGGCACTCGCCGTCTCACACACCCTCACGCCACGTTCGGTCTGCGCGATAAGCGTGTGGCCGTTAAACACCCGAAGTACGGCTTCGACAGGTTGTATCACCGGCGGCCGCGGATACGTCCATACGCTTTCCTGACCCGGTCCGAGAGGATCGGCAAATTCGGGAAGCTCGCTGCCGTCGTACTGCCATTTTGTGCGCGCCGTCAGAATTTGTTCACTTTCCGGCAGTATGGGTACACGTTGCTGACGCGGGTCGCCCATTCAATCCATCCGTTCTCTGTTTGCGTGGGAGCATAACTTATCCGGCTGAACATGTGACCGTCGTCAGTTCCTGTGCATGATCACTTTTCTACTGAGGGGTTCTTTCAGCATTCCCTGAATCGCATCCTCAAAACGATAGTAGGCTGGGTCTACAAGTTCAGGATCCAAACCGGCTTTCAAAAGCCCTAACACCCTTTCCAGGCTGGACGCACTGTTAACTCGCCCCGTATGAAAGCTGATCCCCTTCATGTTCATATGAAACATAGGGACTGCAACGTCGCCCTGGAAGAATATCGATGAAGAGGTGCAGATTCCGTGCGGCGCGGTGGATCGCACCACGGCACCCAAACCATCCAGGCTGTTTGTGCAATCCACCGTGATATCGAACTGATCAAATCGCTTCGGCCACCGATCTACCTGCAAACAGTCAGCGCCCAGAGTTTCCGCCACCTGTAAAACAAACTGATCCGATGAGGCAACCACAGTCTTCCCTGCGCCCAGAAAACGGGCGCACAAAAGTGCATAAAGCGGGATGCTGCCAGCACCCGCGATCAATACCGATCCGCCTTTGAAGCTCTGCAACGGTTCATCTACACCGCGCAGCCCGTCCGCCAGGTTGTCACTGGCAGACGCTATGTGTACCGGATCGAGGCTGTCGGGTACTTTGATCAGATTGCTTGCTGCCCAAGGGATCCTGATGGCATCAGCTATCGCACCACCCCAGTCTCCGCCAGTCTCGCCGATGCCGTACATGGTGCCATTTGGAACCGCCTCGCACACTGAACTGGCGTTTCGGTTACAGGTTTGACAAGTACCACAACTGGGTTGGAAAGAAGCGAGCACTACATCACCGACCGCTAGATTCCCGACCGCTGATCCAACGGCTTCTACCCGTCCCGTAAACTCGTGCCCCATGGCAAAACTTCCCGGGAAAGGTGATCGGCCATTCACAATGCTGCGGTCGAGATCACAGGCCGCCACCGCAAGCGGCTGCACGATAGCGTCACCGGGTTCTAACAATTCAGGGTAGGGGGCTTCGCGCCACTCTAGTGGGTCTTCGGAGTTGCCCGTAAAAAATAGTGCCTGCACGCTGACTGAACCTTTGTCTCTGAAAGCTCAATCTTGGGAAGCGACCGTCCACGAGACAAAAGGATTTCTTTCATCTTAGATGAAACCCATTCACCTCATTGGGTCCATTGATTTGACAGCCAGTCAGCAAACGCGGGGATCGCCGCGTTACCCTCCTGGTAGGGGGCAGAAACCAATACGGCTTGTTGCTCCGGGAGCGGGACCTTAAGGTCCATAAGGGCACGTATACGCCCATCTTGCAGCCAGGGTCCAATAAAGGGTAAAACCGCCAGACAGGCAACTTCGCCTCGCGCCACCGCCAGCATTGCTGAGTGATAGCTGTCCGTTTTAAGCACAAAATCAGGCTGTGAAGCACCCGGCAGATGTTCAGCCCACCAACGTGACCAACCGTCGAACGGACCCAGCACCTGGGCAAGGGGCAGCTCAACCAGTTGTTCCGGGGATACAACATCACGCACGTCAGGACCGACAACCGGCACAAGTGAAACCGCACCAAGCTCACGTACGTTTAGGCCGGGGAATTTTGCACCGGGATTCGCATAGCGAATAACAACATCCAAACGCTCATCTGGATTTATATGCGTGAGCAAGTGCAGGTCGTTGTTGGTAAAGAGGCGAACCTCATCGTACGGCAAGAGATTTGTCAGTGCTTCAATCTCAGGGGCGATGAGTTCGTTGGCAACAAACGGAAAGGCGCCAATCCGAAAGACCCCGAGATCCTCTTGAGACCCAGTTTGAGCCTGGCGAATATTCTGAAAACCAAGCGTCAGCTGGGGCAACAGCGTAGCCCCCTCTTGAGTGAGCGCAATACGACCACCCTGCCGACTGAAAAGTGGCGTGCCGAGATAATTTTCCAGCGAGCGTATCTGATGGCTGACATTCGACGCGGAAACGCTCAGCTCTTCTGCCGCAGTTTTGAAACTGCCTGTTCTACCCGCAGCCTCGAAAGCTTCAAGCCATTTCAAGGGGGTTTTCTTACTCCGCACCGTCGATCCTTTGAGCACTTGCAAACCAACGTTAGCTGCCAGACGGCGCCTTTTCCACCTGCAGGAGAGGCTCTGTTAAGCTCTATAAAAAAGAGATCACACAAATGCGGCGCCTCTTATTTATCCTCTTCACGTTACCCTTTACAGCGCAAGCAGCTGAGCCATCCGCTTTTTCCGGCTCCGGCTATGCCGCTGTTGAGGGCAGCGTAGTTAATTACACCTACAACAACTTCGGCGGTTTTTATTTGACCGTGGAAGACAACCTGATTCGGTGGGAAGGATTCCACGGCTACTTCAACGGCCTGGTCAGCGCAAACCCTCCCCAGATCTCCGAGCTCGCGCCGGATGTGTTTTTGTATTCATGGCGAACTCGCGGCAACGGCAGTGACAACGTTGTGCACAACTACAACACCGCGCGCGTCACCGCGCACCTTCAACCCGACGATGGCGCGGGAGACGCCATTCAGATGATTCACGGCGTCATCCACTTTCGCAACACGCCCAACTGCATCGAACCCAGCACCAAACTCACGCCACGTGCCGAGTTCCCGAAACGCATGGGCGCAACCATAAATGAATTTGGTTTGCCGCCCCTTTTCAAACCGGAGGTAAACAACACTGCGGTGGCACTTGCAGACAAACAGGCTCGCGAGGATCTGGCCGGAAAGATGATCGTCTACACCACACCCGAAGGTGAATACAGGATTGAGGTTGACGGCAATACGACCAGGGTTTCAATCAATGGCGGTGACCCAGAGGACCATCAGACATACGCTTCAAAGATCGCCGATGATCTGTACTTCGTCTCATGGATGGGTGGCATCGGCGGTTCGCACGTGGCCGTCAATACGACGACCCGTAAGGTTTATGACCACATTCTTCCCAACGGAGAGCGACGCGAATCAGTTTTTGTGCTGACTTGTTTCGACGCCAGGGAGAAGTGCTAGGCTGCCTCTCCGCTCAGCCACTGTGCAGCTTGAGCAAAATCCATAAAGCATGACCACGGCCATGGCGCTTTCGCCTTACTGAGCACACGGCCCACACGCGCTTGGTGGGCATCGTTCGAGACGAGAAAGGCGCGTTTTTTACGATTGTTCTCCGGATCTTTACTGTTCGCAATCGCTTGCACCATAACCTGGAAGTCTTCATCCGAGCGGAGGAAGTTCGCTTCCCGGAGATCCCACAGCACGGTAAACGTCGCAGGGAGGCTGTCCAGATTACCCTGGACGAACGCTTTTGCATCTATGGCATCTCGGTTGGTGATATCACCTTTGAGTTTGTGCACTACAACCGAGCGAAAAATCTGACTTTCTATCACCGATATTGTTCTTATCTTTCTTCCTCATGCTCCTATCGGCAGAAGCGGGACCGACTTGAGTCTCCAATGTCCGGTTATTCAAATTAGGGCTTAACATACGTACGCCGTCCAGGCAGCATGGCGCCATGGATTGGCAAGCTATTTTCTCTGTTGCAGTGGTGTTGTTTTTCATCATGGACCCGCTGGGCAACATGCCCATTTTCAACGCCGTGCTGGGTCACGTAGATACAACCCGCAAGGTTCAGATCGCAGCCCGCGAGCTGATTTTCGCGTTGTTCATCCTGCTCGCATTTCTGTACAGCGGAAACATCATTCTGGAGTTTCTGGGCCTCGAACAACCCTCTCTCAGCATCGCGGGTGGCGTTTTGCTGTTCATCATTTCCCTGCGCATGATTTTTCCACGCCGGGGCGCGAATGAAGAAGTTGAAAGCACCGAAGACCCTTTCATAGTCCCGCTGGCAGTACCGTTGGTAGCGGGGCCATCCACCATCGCGATGCTGCTGCTACTGAGCTCTCAACAGCCGGAACAAATTGTTGATTGGACAATTGCCCTGTTGATCGCTTGGGGCGCCACAACCGCTATTCTTCTCGCCGCACCATTTATGCTGCGTGTTTTGGGCGATCGCGGCGCACGCGCCCTCGAGCGTCTGATGGGCATGATTCTGATCATTCTGGCCACACAAATGCTCTTGAACGGGATCCGAGAGTTTGTGAACAGCCTGGCCTAGTGTCCTGTCTCATGAATTCGTTGAATTATGATGAGCCCAGAAACGTCAAGATGACAAGGTACGCAATCTTCGATTGCGTCGCGGAAAGCTTTGCTTTCCGCCCGTTTCACCCGCCGCTCATGTCGGGGCATTAGCAAGGGGAACAACGCGGTTATGGGGTTTCTGGGCCACCCGAAGGGCGCGTCCCGCAAGCCCTGTGGCTCAGCCCTGAGCGCTGAAGGCTCCGTTGTGCCTCTAGTGAAAGGGCCTGTTCCGCAGGAACAGGACCCGACACTGTCCGTCGAGACACGCCTAGCCACAGACCTTGCGGGACGCGTCATAATTCAACTAATTCATGAGACAGGACACTAGGTCAGAGCAGCTTTAAAGCCGGTTGATTGTGGAATGGCCAGCTCAACCGGCAAAGCTGGAGGGTTTCAGTTCACCTGCGAAAGGTAGCGAAACGGACTTCCATCTCGATAGGCGAGTTCAACGTCATCCGCCTCTCCGGGGGTACACACAACAATAGTGGCCTCCCCACCTTCGGGTGCAACACGCAGTTGGACTTTCGAACCACGTATCCGCTTAACTTTTACACGTGCGTTTTCACCCATTTCAGCCTTCGCCTGCATTTTGCAGAGCGTAACCAGCTTACCCTTGGACGGCGCAGCCTGTGCCGCACCCGCAAATAAAAAGACGCCTGTAAAAACGAGAGCAACTATCTTTTTCATTTAAAAAACCTCTGATTGATTGCAAATCTTGATATCGGAGGGCTATGCTAAGCGTATTGTTTTCGTGACAGTTATCTCTATTTCGTTACTTGACGTAACATATTTGATACACAAACATTTATCGATATGCAGGCAGACTGGGATGATCTGAGAATAGTGCTGGGTGTCTGGCGAGGCGGCAGCACCCGCGCCGCCAGCCACCTGGTGGGGATGAGTCACGCGACAATTGCCCGCCGTGTTGAAGCCCTGGAGACACGCCTCGGTGTAAAAATCTTTGATCGACTCCCTTCCGGCTATGCCCTCACCCAGGATGGCGAAGAACTGCTGGCCGCAGCTCAGAATGTCGAAACAGAATTGAACGCCGTGCAACTCAAACTGACCGGTAGGGACAAACGCCTGGCGGGGGTCATCCGCATCACCACCCTCGACGTTGTGGCGACCTCCTTCTTAATGCCGGTCCTGTCAGAGTTCGGCGAGCAGTATCCGGAAATAGAGTTTGAGCTCTCCATCGGCTACGAATCCCTCGATCTCCGCAAACGGGAGGCGGATGTGGCATTGCGGGGAGTTAACAAACCCCCCGAGCACCTCATCGGGCATAAACTCACCAGTGTGGCCTGGGCAGGATATGCCTCCCAAAAGTACATCGATCAACATGACTTCGGAGTCGATGGCGACGCTCGCTGGATCGGTTTCGGTACGCGCTCAGCCGCCGCACCCTGGGTGAACACGAGTCCTTATCCGCACCTCCCCGCATGGGGATTATTTGACGACCTGCCCCTGCAGGTTGAAGCAGCCCGGCATCATATGGGCGTCGGCTACCTGCCGTGTTTCATCGGTGACCCGGATCGTGATCTTGTACGCGCGCCGCCGGAAAAGTTGATCGAGCGCCACGATTTCTGGCTGTTGCGACATCGGGACACACGCTCCACGGTCCGCCTGCGCGTTTTTTCGGAGTTCATCACAGAAGCTTTTCGAAGCTCGAGTGATCTGTTTGAAGGCCGCCACGGTTAGCAGCACCTCCGTAACTCTCCCTAAAGAGAACCCCTTAGCTAACCCTGCCTAATTTATTTGGCGGATACGCCAAGATTTTTCGATCTCTTATTAAACAACCGGGAGATCGTGCGTGGTGGACAAACCGCCTCTAAATCTGAGCTCACGAGAACAGCAGTGTCTACTTGCCTCTGCACGCGGCCTTGTCTCGCTGCAAATCGCGCAAGAGCTTGGTCTTTCTGCTCGAACCGTAGACAGCCACATCGCTAACGCAATGCGCAAACTGAATGCGAATACGCGCGTTGAGGCTGTGGCAACGGCCTTCCGGCTTGGTCTGTTGCACTAACTAGAAGGAAAACAAGATGTCTTTGGAGAAGGAACTAACCGCATGCGAACTCAGCCAAGCGCTCGAGGTGACTGCACCCTACCTAAGGCTCCGCAATGTCACCGAACATAAAAACGGCCACATCCACGCGCTCATCGTCCCCGATCAGCCACGCTATCGTGAAGGTGGCAACATCGCCGCTAGCGAGGTTGGGCGACATTTAGCCCTGCTGGGTGCGATTGCCATCTCCCGAAAAAACCATCGGAGTGGGCGCCACTACTATCTGGCAACAGCCGCAAGCCTTAAAGGGTCCACATCCACGGATCCAGTCGAAGATCGTCTCAACGAAGGGCTAACGGGCATCGCATACAACGCAGATATCAATAGCAAAGCGGCTACCGCACAGTGCTCGCTTGTCAGTAGGCAGGATCATGCACAAAGACTATTCGAACTGGAAACTGAGTATCAGATCATAAGTGAACGTGCTTTTTCGCGTATGTTTAAAGAGCAGTACGACGACTCGTCACCTATGCCGTCGGGATACTCACCGTATTCGGAACTTGATGCACTGACTATCGAAACACTGGACTTCGAGCACTGCAGCTCGGCTTCAATGTTCGTCAATGCATCCGAGTGTGCAGGCCACTTCCCAAACTATCCCTGCCTGCCCGTTGCCATCCTCATGGGTCGCCTGTCCAGGGTCGCAGCTAAATTGTATGCACATCGCACAGGCTCCCAAAACAAATACCGGGTGGTTAATGCAGAGATCAGCGCACAAAAGCTGGCTTTCGCCGGTCAACAGCTGCGTTTCACCGCCCGTTATGAATCGACTCACGATCTCGGGCAGAAATTTTATTGTCAGGTTTGTGACGACTTGGGGGAGGTGTTCGGAGATATGCAGCTGACACTAACTGATGTCGAGAGCGTAAACTTATGAACATCACATATTGTTGGTCCATCTATCTCACATTGCTGCTTCTGGCGCCATGCCTGCAAGCGGAGGAAGGTCCAAACGAGGCGCGTTCGGTAATGGCTCAATCTCTCGCATCTGACGATGGATTCGAGAGCAGCATCTCGCACTACGTTATGGAACTGAGCGATCGATCTGGTCGACGCAGCAGCAGGCGACTTGAGGTACGCACTCTAGAAGGGACCCCACATCAGCCAGAGCGATCGATCATTCTCATTCATGAGCCACGGGATATCTCTGGGACCGCACTTTTGTCCCATTCGAGAGGCGTAAAAGATGATCTGCAGTGGTTGTACTTACCCTCACTACGGCGCACCAAGCGAATCTCAGGCGCAAATCGTGGTGCACCATTTATCGGTTCCGAGTTCGCCTTCGAGGATCTTGCACCGCAAGAGCTGGAAAAGTACGAGTACATATGGGTTGGGGTAGATCAGTGTGCTGGACTATCTTGCACGGTCATTCGCCGCACGCCCAATGCAAAAAACAGCGCATACAGCCATCAACTGGTTTGGATTGACTCGCGCGACTTCCAAGTCAGACGGATCGAGTTTTTTAACAGAGCTGGACAACATCAGAAAACTCTGACTTTAAACAAGTACGTCCACCACCGCGAGTCCTACTGGCGCGCCCATAGTTTAGAGATGGTCAACCACCTGAACGGTAAGTCAACTTCGTTGGAGGTAACTGCGTACGAATTCGAAACTGGCTTGGATTCGAACAGTTTCGAAAAACCTGCGCTCGCCAGACTCGATCGATGAAAATGAGTTCACTTTTTCCTTTTACCTCAATGAAGCCACTCATCTGGTCTGCCGTGCTGTGTGCAAACTCCGTGTTCGCAAACGCATCTTGGGAAGCGGAGACCGGCGCCGAGTTTCGATGGTTTCCACAACATTCCGAAAAGGAGACCACGCAACACAGCGCTTTTAGCCGTATCGAATTCGAAAATCGCCTGGGGGGTACGTACGACTTGGCTGCCGAGATATTCGCGCGTCGTGACCCATCCGACCGGGGTAGAAATCACCTCGACATCCGCGAAATGTGGCTGACAACCCGAACGCTCGGCCTCGAGATTGGCTTAGGTGTTACCCGCGAATTCTGGGGTGTGACGGAGAGCCATCATCTCGTCAACATCCTCAATCAGGTTGATCAAGTCGAAGATGTCGACGCCGAGGACTTCCTCGGGCAGCCTGCCCTGAAAGTAACAAAACAATGGGGAGCAACGACGCTCTCGGCCTATGCACTGCCGTACTTTCGAGAGCGGGAGCATCACGAAGAAGCGGCGAGACTGTCATCACCCATCAAAATCGGCACATCCACCTTCGAATCTGGCGCGGAGAAATGGCATGTCGACACGGTGCTGCGTTGGAGCACCTATCTCGATTGGCTGGATATTGGTGTTTCCTATTTTGAAGGCACCGACCGGGAACCTCTACTGCGCCCGCAGTTCAGCACTGCGGGAGAAGTGGAGTTACAGCCGCACTATCACCAAATCCAGCAAATTGCCGTGGATGCGCAGATTACACTCGGTGCGTGGCTGTTCAAGTTCGAAGCACTACAGCGACGCGGCTACGATGAGACCTTTCATGCTCGAGTGTTGGGGTTCGAATACACATTTTTCCAACTTCGGAATACCAACCTCGATCTTGGCTTCATCGTGGAACACGCCAAAGACAACCGCACGCCTTTCCATACCCCTGTCACCCTGCACCAAGACGATCTGTTTGTGGCGCTAAGACTTGGCTTCAATAATAACGCCGACACAGCGATTGTCGCCGGAAGTTATTTCGATCAACAAAATCACGAGCGTATTCATCGTTTAGAGTTGGACCATCGGTTAAACGACCGCTGGACAGTATCGCTGCGGTCGACCGCTCTCAGTTCTCCCCGTCGCTCCAATCCGCTCTTCCCAATCAGAACTGACGACTTTGTGAGCTTAACAGTAACTGCGCACCTGGGTGGATGACAGTGTTCGATTTCGTATTAGACCACGGAAAGTTGATCACCTTTGCCTGGGTGTTGATCGTTGGTGGCGCTTTGACAGAGCTACCGCACCTCAGTTTTTCGGCAGATAACCGTGTCTTTTTTTCTGCGACAGAACCTGGAGTGACGTTACTCAATCAGATGGAAATGAAGTACGCGCACTCAAATAACGCACTCGTTGTAGTTCACACCCCGACTGGAACGTTCGCTGACCCCAAAAATCTGCGGGCTGCAATGAACCTGCACAACGCGCTTTGGAAGGTAACACACGTCACTCGTATCGACTCTCTCGTTAACTACAAAAACATTCTCGGCAGCGAAGAAGAACTGGCAGCACAGAATTTTATAACCGACGAAGGCCTGGAGCAGGGCATACCAACGCGGCTCGACCTCAACGTAATCAAGCAGGAACCGCTCGTTGCAAACCGCTTGTTGTCCGAAGATCTTAAAAGCCTCGGCTTTGTCTTGACCCTTGCGCTCCCAACAGACCAACGCGACGTGGTGTCCGAGGTTATCGATGACATAGGCCAAGTCGCCGCCAACACGCTATCCGAGGGCGGCCTATACGACATTCATGTGAGCGGAATGGTACCGTTGATGGCCGCCTTTGGTGCGGCTGCCCTCAAGGATATGAGCACTCTGGTGCCAACCGCACTCGTAATCACCAGCGGTCTGGTCATTGTTCTGGTCGGTTCCATCCGGTTCACACTGGGCCTTTTATTTGCCGCTGGTGTGAGCGCGGTCATCACAATTGCGATTTGGTCGGCAGCGGGACACGCATTTAACACAGCCACCGCGGTCGCGCCCATCGTGGTCATGACACTGTGTATTGCTGCCGGGCTACATATCATCATCGCGGTACTCTCAGCTGAGGCAGGTACAATAAGAACACGATTGCTCTACGGCATGCGCCTTACTGCCATGCCCTCACTGCTCGCGTTGGTCACAACTTTGCTCAGCTTTTTATCCTTCTTAGCAGCGGACGCCCCACCGTTGCGGCAAATGGGGCTTATGGTATGCACCGGATTGATTGTGGCCTATCTCGCCCTTTATACACTCATGCCGATAATCGCTCTGTGGCTCGCTCCACCGGCGCGAAACCTTTCCGCCAGCCACAGCTTTCGTTGGCTCGCGACCAACCAGAACGTGAGTGCTGCTTGCTGTCTGGGTGTTTTTATCATTGGAATATTCGGAGTCTTCAGGTTGGAGCTGGACGACGATTTTACCTCGTACTTCGACGATACCTTCGAATACCGGGAGGCTGTGGATTTTACATCCCGTCATCTTATGGGGCAGACAGTTCTGCACCTGGATCTACCGCATCCCACCGGCCAATCGATATCAGACCCATCTTACCTTGAAGCGCTCGGTGCATTGGAAATATGGCTGAAAAACCAGCGTTCAGTGAACTCTGTGGTCAGCATCCTTGATCCGCTGAATCGTGTCGCTCGCTCCTTCCCAGAGCGGGACGGCAAACTGCCAAAGGACGAAGCCGGTATAGCTGAGTATCTGCTTTTATACGAGCTCTCACTGGACCAAGGTGAGAGCTTGTCCGATTTTGTTGCCATTGACCGCACCAGCGCTCGACTGATCCTGCAGCTGCAAGGCCTTTCCTCCAGTGGCATCAAGTCATATGAAGCCGCGATCACCGAATATTTGAGCTCCCAGGGATACTTCACCACATCTTCCGTGTTTGGTCTAAGTTCTCTGTTTGCGACACTGTCCACCAACAACATTTTGAGCATGATTTGGGCAACGTTAGCTTCTGTCTCCGTAATCGCGATCCTTGTTGCATTAGCGCTGCGCGCTTTGGGATTCGGTGTCGCTTGCTTAACTATGGGTTTGGTGCCACTGACGACTGGCTTTGGGTTGTGGGGCTGGATTCACGTGGATTTGGGTCTGCCGGGGGCGGTCATCGTCGGCATGACCATTGGTATCCTGCTGGACGACTCTATTCACTTCATCCACAAATATCGTCAGGCCTGGACTGCAAACTCGCACACCCAAGCGGTCGCCTACGCGTTCAACACCGCCGGTCGGGCGATTGTGATAACCACCTTGGCGCTCATCTGTGGATTCGCCACACTGTGTTTTTCGGGATTTCTGATTAACGCCCAACTGGGTCTATTCAGTTGCCTGATCTTTGCCTTGGCCCTTGTGTACTGTCTCGGGTTTCTACCTTGGCTGCTGGCGTGGTTAACGGCCCCTTCAGGCACAGCACTTGGTGCACCTGCCACAGCCTCCAGTACTGATCATCACAAACAATCTTGATAACGTAGTACGCAAGACGTTAGGGAGGACGCATGCAAGACAATATCTCCGCGGCGACGATTATCGAAACTACGCTGTCCCTGTCGCCGTCCGAACGAGTTGAATACCTGAATGCCCTTGGCAGAAGCGCAGATCTCGATGCTGCGGTTGTCGAAGCTGCGTCTTCGCTCGAAAGCTGCCTTGATGCATTGCGCACAGCAGGGGCGTTTCATGCACATGCCGCCCTGACCCCAACCGCTACCAAAAAGCTCGAACCCGGGAAGCTCGACAACTACACGTTAGGTGAGCTTTTAGGTTCAGGTGGCTTTTCTGATGTGTACGCCGCTACTCAGCTTTTGCCCGTTGAACGAGAAGTGGCCGTTAAGGTTCTGCGTCCGGGGCAGGGTGGAGAAGGTGTTGCGGCACGGTTTGCATTGGAGAGCCAAGCGCTCGCCCAACTGGAGCATCCAAACATCGCCTCAATCTTTGATGCCGGTGAAACTGAGATCGGCCAGCCGTTTTTTGTGATGGAGCGGGTACATGGAAGCTCAATCACCGAATTTTGTAAGGCCCGATCACTCTCCCTCGATGCGCGTCTTGAACTCTTCCGAGCGGTATGTGACGCGGTTGAGTATGCCCACACCAGAGGCATCATTCATCGCGATTTGAAAGCTTCGAACATCCTGGTGAGCGACAGGTTGGCGAAACCTCTGGTTAAGGTAATCGACTTTGGCATCGCCAAGGCTGTGGAGTCGGGGAACCAGGCACCCATTACCGTGCATGGCGATTTCCTCGGTACGCCAACGTCCATGAGCCCGGAGCAACTCGGTGTGATATCTATGCCCCTCGACACTCGTACCGATGTCTACTCCCTAGGCATGCTGTTGTACGAAATGCTGACCGATCTGCACCCTCTAAACACCGGTTCCTCCGAAGCAGCACTCATGACTGCATGGCGCTATGCGAACGGCGACGCCAGCATTCAAAAGCCCAGCAGACGCTGCCGCGACAGTATGACTAACACCAGAAGTTTTGCGCGAGCACTGCGTGGCGACCTCGATTGGATCGTGTTCCGTGCCATTCGCCAGCAACCGGCAGATCGTTATCAGAGTGTGGTGGGGTTTAAGGCGGACCTTGAGCGGTTTGCGCGCCATGAACCTGTTAGCGCAGGACCGCCTTCGATGACCTATCGGTCCACCAAGTTCATCCGTCGACACTGGATTTTCCTGACTGCTGGATTCCTGATCGCAGCCTCCGTCCTGACAGCGCTGCTGCAAACCAATGCTGAACGTCGCCTCACAGAGCAGGCACTGAAAGATCTGACCACCGTGGCAGATTTTCAGGGACAAATGTTAGCTGACCTCGATCCATATGTTCTCGGACGCGATCTTCGCGACGGGTTTGAAGCACAGTTTTCAGTGAACTCAGACAGGTTCGACGCGCAGCTTCGAGAGCAATTGCGCAGAGTTAATTACACCGACCTGAGCCGCCAGTTTATTAATACCTCTATTCTCTCGCGTGCAGGTCATACGCTTGAAACCCGCTTTGCAGAGCAGCCAAACGTCGCCTCCAGGTTGCGCCAGAGCCTTGGACATGTGTACCTATCCTTAGGCTTGCGCACCAGTGCCACAAAGGAGTTTGAAATGGCATTAGCGTTACATGAACTCTCTGCTGATTCTGATCCTTACCGCAAACTGACCCTCTTGGGAGACCTTGCAAATGCTTACGATCAAAACGGACGCTACGACGAAGCGTTAACCTCCGCGACTATGCGGGTGGAGTATGGTCTTGGCTTCCTGGATAACGCACATCCTCAGTATCTGGAAGCCTTGTCAGATCTGGCTAGCGTGCATATCTCGTTTGGTAACTATGGAGAGGCAGAGCGCCTGCAAAAACTGGCCATCGATGGATACGAGAAAGTCTATGGTCCCAACCACGCTAAATTGTTGGACGAACTGCATGAGTATGCAACGATCATTCACCACCAGGGACGGCTGGATGAATCTTTGCGTCTACGAGAAGAGATACTCGCCGCCAAAGAACAGATACTCGATCCCTTAGACAATAGGCTTATCATCTCACTTATTGGCCTTGGCTCAATTCACCACCATCTCGGTAACCTCACTGAAGCCAGAAGCTTTATAGATGAAGCATTTGATCGACGCCGCCTGGTTCTGGGTGACGATCACCCTCGCACGCTTTCCCTTTACAACCGCATGGCTGCGCTGGCGTTTGATCAAGGCGACATGACGACAGCCGAAAGGCTGGCTCGCGACGCATTGGAACGCTTTGACCGTTTGCCAGAGGCAGATGAACCGCGCCGACTGCTGATCAGGGAAACGCTGGGGCGCATTTTGGGTACTCTGGACAAAACAGATGAAGCCCTCGCAATTCTGCAGCAAGCCTATGATGACAGTGTGCGCTTCCAAGGTGCGGACAATCCTGAAACCCTGGGTGCCCTGTTCAGCTTAGCGAGCATGAATCTACTGGCTGGAAACTTCACTGAGGCTGGAGCACAGTTAGAAGCCATTCACGATGGATACTTGCAAACATGGGGTCCTGATCATCCGCGCTACGCGATGCTGTTGGTAGGCTTGGCGGCTGTGGATACCAATGAACAAGTCTACCAACGCGCTGAGTCTCGGTTAGCCCAAGCAGAGACGATTTACACCGCAAAACTTGGCACTACCGAACATCGTCTTATCGCCAACCTTCTGGTTCGGCAAGCTGAGCTCTTGCAGGCAACGGGCAATATGCAATCCGCATTAACAAAACTGCGTCGAGCCGCTGCAATGTACCAAGCGTTAGGGCAACAACGAGAGGCCTCCAAACTGGAGCACCGCGTGCGTGATTACTCTCGTCGTTCGAGTTCTTGAGCCATGAGCGAGCGAGCATTCGACCATAGACGCTCAGTCGATCTGACAGAGAGACCTAGAATTTCTGCTGTCTCTTCGATCGAGTACCCACCGAAATAGCGACACTCGAACGCCTTGGCCATGCGCGCATCACGCGCTGCGAGCTTGTTTAATGCCGCGTCAACCTGAATTAAAAATGCCGCCTGCACCTGTTGCCGGTCGGAGCCTTTTTCTGGGATGTACTCCGTCTCGTCCGATGCGCGCTTTTGTGCGGCCGCATACCTCGCATCGTCCACCATCACCTGGCGCATAATGGTGGCGGTTAAACCAAAAAACTGCTGGCGATCGTGCGGCGTTACGCCACCCTCGGATAACAGTTTTACAAACGTTTCCTGAACGAGCGTGGTCGCACCCATGCCCCTGCCGCTTTGCACCCTCGCGCGGGCCATGCGCTTCAATTCCGGATACAGACGCTGCGCCAACTCGTCGAAAGCGCTTCGATCGCCTTCTTCGAACTGACGGAGGAGCAAGGTAACACTTGGCTGATCTTCCATGTTCATAGCTTAGGTCGGCAAAGTTTCAGGGCAAATAGCGCCGACCTTCCTCGCCAACGTCGAGGTGAGATCGGTTTGTGCCAACTCTCCGGTCAACTTGGCAACGCCGAAATCCAGCAGTTTGACGGCACCCTCTTTGTCTATCAGCACTTTGCTCGCTAACACCCGACGCTCTTGCGCTTCGCTCAGTTCAAACATCGTTTACTTATCCGTGTATCCAAAGCGGTTTCTTCGGTGAGTGCAGGTTGCAATCCCCTTTTTTCAAGCCCTATCATCTACCTGCACAGAGATTTAACTACAAAGAAGTTCTCGTCCGCATCTCCCCGATGCAGCAGCACAACTTTTATTTTTCTCAATTTTTCTATCAGCAGAAGGAGTAACCATGCAAAACGGTGACAAGTTTTACATCAACGGCGAGTGGGTCAGCCCATCCACAGATACCACCATCGACGTCATCAATCCGGCAACCGAAGAAGCGATTGGCGTTGTTGCCATGGGCGGTGAAGCGGATGTCGAAGCCGCAGTTGCAGCCGCGAAGACCGCATTCGAAACATTTTCTCAAACCACGCGCGAGGAGCGTCTGGAGCTCATCGACCGAATTCTTGCGGCCTATCAGGAACGCATGCCGGAAATTGCCCAAGCGATCAGCCAGGAAATGGGCGCGCCGCTCGCGCTCGCAAACGCTGCCCAGGCGCCCTCCGGCCTTGGCCACTTCATGACCACACGCAACGTTTTGGCGAACTTTGAATTCGAAGAAGACATGGGCAGCGCCCGCGTCATTCGCGAACCAGCCGGCGTCTGCGCGCTGATCACACCCTGGAACTGGCCTATCAACCAGATCGCTTGTAAGGTCGCGCCTGCTTTGGCTGCGGGATGCACGATGATCCTCAAGCCCTCGGAAGTGGCGCCTTACAACGCTATTCTGTTTGCAGAAGTTCTGGACCAGGCTGGCGTACCGGCAGGGGTCTTCAATCTGGTTAACGGCGACGGCCCCACCGTTGGCTCCGCACTTTCTTCACACCCTGACGTCGACATGGTTTCCTTTACGGGCTCCACCCGCGCGGGTGTTGAAGTTGCCAAGAACGCAGCGCCCACCGTCAAGCGCGTAGCCCAGGAGCTGGGCGGCAAGTCCGCAAACATCATTCTCGACGATGCAGACTTCGGTAAATCTATCTCGCGCGACGTCTTCGGCATGTGCATGAACTCAGGCCAATCCTGTAACGCTCCTACCCGCATGCTGGTACCCAACGCCCGCATGGATGAAGCTGCCGCCATCGCGAAAGCGGCAGCTGAAAATGTGAAGGTCGGCGACCCGAGTGCGGAAGGTACTACCATCGGTCCCGTTGTGTCTGAAGTGCAGTGGAACAAAATCCAGAACCTCATTCAGGAAGGCATTGATGAAGGAGCGAAGCTGGAAATCGGCGGCACCGGTCGACCTGAAGGGTTGAACTCGGGTTTCTATGTAAAGCCCACAGTGTTCTCCCATGTCACCAATGACATGACCATCGCCCGCGAGGAGATCTTTGGCCCGGTCCTGTCCCTCATCGGCTATGAAGATGACGATGACGCGATCCGTATTGCCAACGATACGCTGTACGGCTTGTCCGGATATGTGTCTTCTGGTGACCCGGAGCGTGCCAAGGCAGTCGCGCGCAAGATGCGCACCGGTAACGTTCATCTGAACGGCGCGCCGGTTAACAACGAAGCACCGTTTGGCGGCTACAAGCAGTCGGGCAACGGTCGCGAATGGGGCGCTTTTGGTATGGAAGAGTTCCTGGAAGTGAAGGCGATTCTCGGCTACACGGGATAGATCCAGAACCCACCTCAATGTGGGCACGAGCACCGCTCGTGTCCACAACGATCAGCTCATGTTGTAACGAAAGATCTCCACCTGCCCGTTATTCGGGCGATAGATAAAAAACGGCAGCTGGTTTGCGCCGGAGAAGACCTGGCCGTCGTGATAGACATACAAGCACATGTTGCCGAAGGCGAGCGTACTCCAATGATCCCTCGCCACACCAAACTGATAGGCTTCTACCGGCTCAGCATCGCGCACGGATGTATCCCATAGATCCACACAGGATGCCACTGTCTGCGCGGCCGGGTGCGGCCAACCATTCGTGAACGTCACCGTCTTACCGTCCAGCACCAGGCTATTCGGTCGGGCTTCGGCCAGCCAGGCTGCACGGTAGCTCACCATCGCACTGCCAAACGCACCCGTGGTCGCCTGCGCATGGCTGATACGCGCACTGTCCGCTCCGGAAAAGAAACGGGGCAGAGCAACGGCAACCAAGATGCCAAGAATGATGATCACAACGACCAATTCGACGATGGTAAATCCTGCTGCGCTGTATTTTGTTGACCGCATATATCCAGTCTAGACCACCCGACAGGACTACGGCTTAAATCAGCTCAAACAGTCTTTTATCAGCTGCAGCACGGCATCCGCGTCAACGCCCGTTGCCACCTGGCAGTTAGGCGGCGGTTTGTTGAGCGCAGCGCGCTGGTCAAAGACGGTCATCCCTCGCGTCAGTTCACCGTTGACTTCGACATCAACGTACATCTCTTCCAGTTCAAAAAGCTCCGGATGAGTTACCGCCAACAGAGCGCAGGGATCATGTAGCGCCGCACGTCGCATACCCAACAGTTCATCCAGGCGATCGTGCATATAGCCATAAAGATCAGCCACAAAGGTACCTAATGTCGATCCGGAGGCACGGATAGCGTTGATGAACACATCATCCGTGAGTACCTGCCGGGTGAGGTTGAGACCGCACACGATGGGATTCAATCCTGCCGCAAACACAACCCGCGCCGCCTCGGGGTCTGCCCAGATATTGAACTCAGCCGTCGCTGTGGAGTTTCCTGCATCGGTACTGCCGCCCATGATCGATACGCCTGCCAGTCTCTCTCCAAGTGTCGGGTCGGCTTGTATCGCGAGAGCGACGTTTGTCAGCGGCCCCACCGCCACCAGCCACAGATCCTGAACAGTGTGCGAAGCCTCAATGATGTGGGACACCGCATCATCAGAGGTTGTACCCACGGAGGGTTCGCCGAGATCGGTACCTCCAAAGCCACTTTTACCATGCACATGCTGCGCATCGCGGACCTCACCGTTCAAGGGTTTGTCCGCGCCGCTGTGCACAGATACCGTCACACCCATCAGCTCAACAAGCGCAAGCGCATTTCGGGTGGTGTTTGTCAGATCCGTATTGCCCGCAACTGTGGTGATGCTCGTCAGGTTCGCCAGCTGGTTGCCAAGGACAATGGCGACCGCATCGTCATGGCCCGGATCGCAATCGATCAGCACGTTTTTCATTAAAGATTATCCAGCATCCAATTTTTGCCGATCGCTTTCGCAGGCAGCTCCGCATCGATACCAGGCACGTTGGATACAATCCACTGGACAAAGGAGTTGCTGTTGGGACCAGGCCACATGACGTACTCCGCCTCATAGGGATAGTCAGCCACGGCGCGCTTGATCGCTGGAATCATCTCCGCTGCGGTATCACCTTTCGCTTCAAACAACAGTTGCGGAGGTGACCGAAACCAGTAGCGATTGGGTCGTCCTTGCGAGATCGAGACCGCAGAGCCGGTTCTTCGCAGTCCCCAGCTCACCACCTGATAGAGGGTGTACGTCGACGCGTTGTCTTCCTTGATGGCAACCCAGGTGTGGATGGCGAAATGACCGCGAAACCCCCAGACGTCCGCGCCGTAAATCTGGACCACGCTGGGAGCATAGTCTGCCGGCTCGGGTGCTACCGCCGGCCCAATGGGTTCCACCTGAAGCAGCTTGGTACCCAGCCAGGCGGAGCAGCCCGCCAGGGTCACTATGCCGATCAGGACAATCACTAATTTGGATAAACGACTCATATCTGCCAAGCCTATAACAAAACTGTTGTGGATAAAAAAAGGCGCCTCCCGGCGCCTTTCTTGAACGTTGCCGCTGTCTAACCGAGGGAGTTAAGCGGCCTCCGGTTCGGTAGATCTGTTGGAGATACTGTCAATGCAAAACTGTACTAACAGTCCAATACCAACAATTGTCAGCAGGAAGTTGATCACCCCACCGATGAAGGGAATGTTCACCGCCACAATCACGATGGCGAGCCCTGCTAGCAGAGTGAGCGCCTGATTGGGTTCGTTACCTGTGACCATGCGTCCCACGATGCCGCCGACCACGATCTTCGCCAGATAGATCAACAGCAGCCAGAACGCTGCACCTATCAACGCAAAAGGTAACCCGATCAGAGTGATCGCAATGATCACCGCTACCACCGGCACGCTGACCATGAAAAGAAAACCCATGCCCGCAGTTTTAAGACCATCCACACCGCCTTCTACCGATACCGGTCGCAACGACGGTATCAACCAGAAGAGCACCAGACCGACCAGAAGCCCACTGATGAGTTTAACCACCTGCCAGAGGTAAAAATCGAAACTGGCGTAAGGGCTGCGACTTTCCATGGTTTCCGGCATGGCCAGGAACTCAATTTCACCACCGACACTGGCTGCAGAATCTTTGTGGAAACGCTCTTCTGTTGTTCTGAGCTTCGCGTTTCCCGCGATTGTGCCTTCGCCGAGGAGACGGACTCGATTGGTATAAGCTTCGAGGTCTTCACCAATTCGACCGCTGATCTCTACAACCTCAGCAAAGGCGTACATATCCTTGGTCACCGTCCCTTCGATGGTCATGCTGTTACCCATACCCACAACGTTGCCACCCACGGTACTGCCGTCGTCGATAAAAACTTTCTCTCCCATGCCCAGAACATCTCCGCCAATCGACGCCCCTTCCAGACGAAAGGAGTTTGCGCCACCGATTGCAGCGCCTCCGACCTGGCCACTGATTTCCACAGATTCACCAAAACTCAGAACACTGCCTGAAACGACCCCGGTGATGTCTATCTTGCGGCCCGCCGCGACAACACTGCCGTTCACCGTGCCCTCGATGCGGATCGTATCTGCTGCCACAACCAGTGTGTCGTCAATGACCTCACCCGCGGCAATGGTCACCACGCCTTCATCACGCCGAATTTCCAGCGCTTCGGCAGACTGTGGTGCTAACAAAACCCCTGCCACCAGCAGGGTGATTCCATAGGTTGTCGCACGGCGTGCGTTGCGGTAGTACCACACCAACGAGCCGACGATAACGGTCAACAGAATGAGAACAATAAATTCAAGGTATGCATCTAACATAGCCGTTCCTTCGTTTAACAAATACAACAACGTTTCAGTAATGACGTCGTACACATCAGGGAGGTATACGGACGTCACATGAGTGAGCGCGTTCATCGTGAGTTCGCCAAAAACGGTCTTCCACAAGAACTGCGCTGCCCAGATCACGACACCTGTCGCCACATTGGCTAAGGCAAATTCGCGAAAGCTTGCCGGACGGGAAAATTTGGGTACGGGTATTTCGCCGGTTTGTTCCAACGCAAACGCCTGTTCAAGTGCTTGCGATTCCGCCTTTAACTCGTCCAATCTCGCGCGGTCTTCTTCACTGGCCTCAAGCGCTGCTTCGACCTGAAGAACCTCCTCGTCGGAAAGTGCTCCAGCGAGGTACATAGAGAGTTGCAGTTCGCTTAAACGACTCACGCCACCTCTCCAGTTACAAGCTCGGCTCTAAGCTTCTGTTTACCGCGTACGATCAGTACACCCACATGGTTTTTGGCCACATCCATCTGCTCGGCAATCTCGTCGTAGCTGAGCTGACTGAAGAACGCGAGTACCAGCGGTACTCGATATTTATCAGGCAGATTGGCTACGGCCACGTTGATGCGTTCTGCATCCTCGTGGGCGAGAACCGAACCGAATGGCTCGTCGCTTCCTTCAAGCTCAGCCGCTTCAACCGCCTCATCGCCAAACAAAGCCTCGGTACGGGTTTGTTTGCGCAAAACATCAATGCAGTGGTTGTTGGCAATGGTGGCTATCCACTGCCAAAAAGGCTGGTCCGTGTTGTATTTACGAAAGCTCTTGTACGCACGCATAAACGTTTCCTGGGCGGCATCTTCTGCTAGCTCAGAGGAATTCAACAAGCGCCGACACAGTCCGAAAATACGAACGTAGTACTCCTTGTAGAGAATTTCGAAGGCTGCGTTGTTGGCCACTTACCAAATTCCGGTCTCTTATACGGTTATACGAGGCACGGTCGGAAATATTACAGATTCTGGTTGAATTTTTTTGCCCAAATCGCCCGAATGGCGCTGCGAGCACCATCGGGCGGGGCTTTGAGAGGGGTCTACATGGTCTCGATAATTTCGCGCAAAGCGTCGCAATGCGCCACACGCTCTTCAGTTGTGCGCCCCATGAAGCCCACATTCAATGAAGTGACGCCTGACTCTTTTAATGCGTAGAGCCGGTCTTTGACGAATCCAGGTGGGCCGATCAGGGAATTGCGTTCCAGATATTCATCGGGGATAGCAGCTTCGGCGGCCTTCTTTTCACCAGCTAGATAAAGATCCTGAATCTCCCTGGCGGCATCGCCATAACCGGACTTGGTGAAGATCTGGTTGTAGAAGTTCTTGGACCGCGCGCCCATACCCCCTACATAAAGGGCGATCTGGGGTCGGGACAACTCTCGCAAGGATTCAAGACCTTCGCCAATAGCGACCGCCCCACCGGCAAACACCTCAAGAGGGGCTCGGTTGGGATCCCGTTTTGCTGCACCCTTCGCCAGGGCATCCCCCCACACATCCTGAGCAGCTTCCGCTGTGTAAAAAGCCGGTAGCCAGGCATCCGCAAGCTCCGCGGTCATCTCAACACTTTTTGGCCCGAGGGAGGCCACCGCTATCGGGATATCTTCCCGCACCGGGTGGTTGATCAGCTTCAGTGGTTTACCGAGACCGGTGCCCTGATCCTGCGGCAGAGGGATCTGGTAGTGAGCACCCATATGTTGAACCCGGTCGCGACGCCAGACCGAGCGACAGATTTCGATGATTTCCCGCATCCGATTCACCGGTGAGGTATATGGAACTCCATGGAAGCCCTCGATCACCTGTGGACCCGAGGCGCCCAGGCCCAGCATGCAGCGTCCGTCTGACAGGTAATCGATCCCTGCTGCGGTCATCGCCAAAAGGCTTGGCGTGCGTGAATAGATGGGCAGAATTCCGGAAGCGATGGTGATTCTGTCGGTATTGGCAGCGATGTAGCCCATCGCGCTGGGGGCGTCAAAAGAGTAGGCCTCAGGCACCCAGACGACATCCATACCCGCCTTTTCCAGAAGTTTGATCTCTTCTACGGCCTCTTTGAAACCACCCGCATAACTTAGCAGCGATGATATCCGCATAACTTCCCCCTTATTTTGATCATTGTTGATAAAGCGGCGTTGCTTATAACACGGTGCACGCCAACAGCGAAACCAGCACCTTCCCCACCGCGCCGATTCCCCTCACTGTCAATTCCAGTATGATCAATGCGGGGAAATTGGGGAGAGATCCATGCTTTGGCGTGCATTATTTATCGCGGCCTTTCTATGTGCAGGTTCAGCGGTGGCTGAAGAGGGCAAGGTTGGCGAATGGCCTGTTTACGGCGCAGACAAAGCCGGTACCAAGTACGCCCCGCTGGATCAGATCACACCCGAAAACTTCGACAAGCTTGAAGTCGCCTGGCGATGGACTTCGGTTGATGGTTTTTTGAGCAAAACCACCGCGGACGGCGGTGAGTGGTGGGCGCCTCGAGACGCTGTCGTTGAACGGCTTGTTAAGGAAACACCAGACCTCTACCGCGTCCAGAATTCACCCAACTACTCTAACTTCCAGGCAACACCGCTCATGGTGGACGGCGTGCTCTATTTCAATACGCCGCTGTCGCAAGGTGTTGCCGTTGACGCGGCCACCGGCAAAACGCTGTGGATTTACAACCCGAAAAGCTACGAGGAAGGCACCACCTCCATGACGGTAACGTGGCGTCAACGCGGTGTTGCCTACTGGAGCGACGGCAAGGGCGATGAACGTATCCTCTGGGGCACCGGCAATGGCTACCTGATTTGTGTGGCTGCAAAAACGGGCCACCCTTGCGACGGCTTTGGTAAACACGGCCGTGTGGATCTCACCGTAGGGTTGCCCCGTGCTGACCGTACCGAACGGGACTATCTGAATGCGATGCTCTATTCAGTGCAATCACCCCCCATCGTCATTCGCGATACGGTTATTCATGGCTCATCCATCGCGGATCGCCGGGTTAACAAGGAAGCTGTGCCTGGCTGGGTGCGGGCGTGGGATGTGCGCACCGGCGAACATCGTTGGGACTTCCATACCGTGCCATTGGCAGGCGAAGAAGGGGTTGAAACCTGGCACAACGAATCCTGGCGTTACTCGGGTAACGCCAACGTTTGGACCTATCTCAGCGGGGATGAGGAGTTGGGGCACGTTTATCTGCCTACTGGGACGCCTACCAACGACTACTATGGGGGGCACCGCTTAGGCGAAAACCTGTTTGCCGAATCCATTGTCGCTGTGGATGTAGACACCGGTAAAAAGGCCTGGCATTTCCAGGCCGTGCATCATGGGCTTTGGGACTACGACTTTCCCACCGCCGCAAACCTTCTGGATATCAACGTTGACGGCAAGCCTATCAAGGCATTAGCCCAGGTCAGTAAACAAGGCTTCATCTATACATTCGACCGCACCAACGGCAAACCGGTGTGGCCCATCGAGGAACGCCCCGTACCAACGGATACCAACATTCCCGGCGAAGAACCCTGGCCTACGCAACCATTTCCTACCAAGCCTGCACCGTTCGACTACCAGGGTGTGGTCGAAGATGACCTGGTCAATTTCACCCCCGAAATTCGCCAAATGGCTTTGAAAGCGGTGGAAGGTTATCGCCTGGGACCGCTGTACACGCCACAAATGATGGACGACGGCGAGACGAAGGGCCTCCTGTTTCGACCCACCGGTGCTGGTGGCGCCAACTGGTCAGGGGCTGGCGTTGATCCCGAAACGGGTATTCTCTATGTACCCTCGCACAACTCCGCCGGGGTGCTGTCCTTTTACGAACCGGACAATGGCAATCTGCGTTTCACCCACGGTGCACCCGAAAACCAGCGATTGAAGCAACGGGTCGGAAGTACCGGCCCGCGCATGCCGCGCGGCTTGCCTCTGCTGAAACCGCCCTACTCGCGACTGACCGCCATCGATATGAACACAGGCGAACACGTTTGGATGACCCCTCTGGGCAACGGTGATCGCATTCGGCGACATCGCATGTTGCGACATCTCAAGCTGCCGCCATTGGGAGGTGACAACGGCCGCAGTGGACCGCTTGTCACAAAAACCCTTGTGATGATTCCGCTGACAGCAGGGGGCACTGGCAACGGAGCCCGCCTGGTCGCGTATGACAAGGCAACCGGCGAAGAGCTCGCAAGTGCAGATTTGCCCCGCGGCGCCATTGGCACGCCGATGACCTACATGCAAAACGGCAAGCAGCATATAGCACTCACCATCGGCGGAACCCCGCCGGAGTTGATTGCATTTACCCTTCCCGACAATCTGGTAGAGGCGGTCGAGTGAGAGTTTTTGTCGCTTTTATGCTGCTGCTTGGCATGCCTGTAAACGCCAGCTCTGATGGCAGTTCTGCAGAAGGGTCTGTCTGGGATGGGGTTTATTCTCAAGCCCAAGCCAAACAGGGCGCGAAGTTGTTTGTGGAACACTGCGTCGCCTGCCACTCAACCAAGCCGGGGGAGATGAGCGGTCATGGACCAGCGCCGTCGGTCATCGGTGAAGACTTTGCCTTTCGCTGGCTCGACTCGAGCGTGGCGGATCTCTATGACGCAATTCGCCAGACCATGCCGGAGGGCGCGCCCAACAGCCTGAGTCCTGCACAATATGCTGCGCTCACCGCCTATATTTTTGAACTGAATGGCTATCCCGCAGGCGAGTCTGCATTGGATGCAGCCAACTATGACGCTCTCGCCAACATCTGGATTGAGGAGAAGGCGGACTAGTGCTCAAACCATCCGATCCTAAATTATTGGATGGATTGGGCACTAGACGGCCTGTTGCGGATCTCGTCACTTCGAGCTTAAATCTAAGGCGGAGGGGATATTCATGAGAAAACTATTCGGCAGCCTTGCCGTCATTTCCATTCTGGTGGCTTGCACGCAGACACAGCAGGCGTCCACAGAAGGTCACGACATACCGCGAGCCTGGGATGGTAAGCCCGACCTGAATGGCATATGGCAAACCTTAAGCACAGCAAACTGGAATCTGGAATCTCACGCCGCCTACGGCGGGCGCCCGGAAATCGGCGTGCTTGGCGCTACACCACCCGGCTTGGGTGTTGTCGTTGGCGGCACCATTCCATATAAGGAAGCAGCCCTCGCTCAGCGTGACGCAAACTTCAGCGCACGCTACACGGATGACCCCGAGGCCAAGTGTTATATGCCCGGCATTCCCCGCGCGAACTACATGCCCTATCCCTTCCAGATACTGCAAGGCACGGGCAAAATCATGATGGTCTACGGTTTCGCCGAAGCAAACCGCACTGTACACATGGACAAAACCGACCCTGAACCCGCACCTATCGACAGCTGGATGGGGCGCTCCCATGGGCGCTGGGAAGGTGACACACTGGTTGTGGATGTCCATGGCTTTAACGGTCAGGCATGGCTTGATCGCGCGGGTAATCACGCCAGCTGGGCGCTGGTGGTTGAAGAACGCTTTACGCTTTTAAGCGAAAACGTCATGCAGTACGAAGCGACGCTCACCGACGATGAGACTTTCACCGAGCCGTGGGAAATTTCCTTGCTGCTCTACAAACATATGAACCAGAACGCTGAGCTCCTGGAGTACAAATGTGTGGAGCACTCAGAGGAACTTTTGTACGGCCACCTTCGAAGAGGCGCGTCTTAGCGCCAAAGCGCAGATCAGCGCGAGAGAGGTTATAAAATGAAAACACTGAAAATTGCACTCATCGGACTTGTCTTGAGCCTGCCAGTCTTAAGCCTGCCAACCTTAAGCCTGGCAGAAGAGGCTGACGTCACGCTCGAATACATTGAACTCGCAGTCTCCCAGGCGGACGCTGCTAAAAAGTGGTACACGCTGCACCTGCCTTGCGAGGCGGTCGCCGACAAAGACGAACAGCTGCTGTGCGGTGGTATGACGTTCCAGCTGGTGGCTCGGCAATCCCTGGGCGGGAGTCAGGGAACGTCGGTTAACCACATCAGCTTCAGCTACCCGGACGTGGTTGCCAAAATGGGCTCCCTTGAAGATGTCGGCGTCGGTGGCGCGGGCGTGCGTCTCCAACGGTTCGATGACGGCAGCCTCACGCGGGAAGACGACGGCGTGGTTCACGGCTACATATTCGATCCATGGGGCACCCGCATCGAGCTTGTCCAGCGCGAGGGTGAACCCAGCTTCGATCATGTACACCTGCATTCCGCTAACACGGAAGAAGCTGTTCAGTGGTACGTTGATTCACTGGGTGCGCAAACCACGGCAACCGGCTTTACATTGGGTGATGCCAGTTTTCATGTCAGCACAAACGCGGAAGGACGCCCAGCTGGAACAACCGAACGAGCGGTTGACCACCTGGGCCTGGTCGCGACAAATCTGGAGAGCTTAAGCGCGGCATTAGCCGCATCAGGTTTGCAGATGCGAGCGCCGGAAAAACCAGAGAATGGCAGAACCGATGCAAAGCGGGCGCTTCTGACAGGACCGGATGGAGTACGCATTGCGATCGTTGAACCGGGTTGGGGAGGCATTGACCAGGTCGAGAGCACACAGGAAGTTGCTGCCGCTGCACCCAGCGAACCGTTTACGGTACCTCGCACCCCCTGGGGAGAACCCGACTTTCAGGGAATGTGGACAGGTAATGCGGCACATGGCATCCCGCTGGAACGACCCGAAGATCTGGCTGGTGAAACGCTCACAGCTGACCAGGCTGCGGAACGACGGGAACAAGGGACGCTGCGAAGCATCTGGGGCTATGAACGCGAATGGCGCGACACCACACTGGGCTACGACAGATTCGCAGCTTCGCGCCAGGTTGCGATGATTATCGACCCGCCAGACGGACGTCTGCCCGCTCTGACACCTGCTGGTGCAAAGGCGCTTGAAGATGCGGCCGCACGCCGTGCTTCACAATTCCGCGCAGCAGGCCCGGAAGTGTTGTCCAGTTGGGTACGCTGCATCACTCAAGGCTTGCCGACCTTGATGATGCCCGGGGTGTACAACAACGGTCTGCAAATCCAACAAAGCCCGGGCTACTTCGCCATCAACAAAGAGATGATTCACGAGACGCGGGTGATCCCGACCACACCGAAGCCTCGCTCCGGCATCAAGCAATGGCTGGGTAGCTCGCGTGGTAAATGGGAAGGTGACACGCTCGTTGTGGAGGTCACCGATTTCAACGGCTCGTCTCTGTATCGTGGTGCGGGCGAAAACTTGAAGATTACTGAGCGCTATACCCTTATTGACGCGGACACACTCGAATATCAATTTACCATGGACGACCCGACCATCTGGACTGAACCGTGGACCGGCATGTTTCACTTCAAGCGGGATGAAGCACAATACGAACTCGTGGAATACGCCTGCCATGAGGGTAACTATGGTATGCAGAACATCCTGAGCGCGGCACGAGCCCAAGACCGCAAAGAGGACAGGGAAGCGGCTGCAGAAGCAAGCGGCGATTGAGCAAACGATACTGAGGAGAACACGCGTGCACATAAAACTAAATCCACTTCCCGCTCTCGTATTTGTCGCTGCGTTGGCCGCCGCTCTGGGCATTATGCTGTCCAGCGGCAGCGCCCAGGCACACCATGCCTTCGCGCTTGAATTCGACGCAACCAAGCCTGTTAAGCTGCGCGGGAAAATTACAAAAATGGAGTGGGTAAATCCCCACGCCTGGATGCATCTGCGCATCACCAAGGAAGATGGACAGGTTGAAGACTGGATGATCGAGGCGGGTCCACCCGGTGCCCTTGTGCGCAGGGGTTGGACGCGCTCGTCTGTCCGGCCCGGCACTGAGGTGTTGGTAGAGGGTTATCAGGCAACAGACGGCGCGTTGCGCGCCAACGGTCGGGACGTAACCTTCCCGGATGGGCGTCGCTTGTTTGCCGGATCTTCAGGTACCGGTGCGCCTTTGGATGGAGCTGATCCCACAGAACCCAAGGCCGAATAGTCCGGCACACAACCGTGTCAGCTAAATATATGACACGGGTCTGAATCACGCACTGCTAGGCTACCTCCACAAAGTCCCTTTGACGGAGGTGAGACGTGGCTTCTGATTTAAGATCGATCATATTTTTGGTGCTTGGCCTGGCGGCCTCAGTATCCTGGGCAGAAGATGAGGACGCCGGTTGGGTTGTCCCGACTAATACCGCAGTTAAGAACCTGTATCTGGGCGCTGGTCTCGCTCGCGTTGATAACGATATCGCAGCTTCCAACCAGGACGGATCTGTCAGCAACGTCAGAACCGACGACGAAGACACCAGTACCTCCCTGATTATCGGCTATCAGATAAACGACTATTTAGCCGTAGAGGGCGGCTATACGGATACGGGCGAAACTGACTTTCGTGGTACTTCAGACGGCAGTGGGGAATCATGGGTAGCAGGGTCAGTTAGAACCAAACAGGAAGCAGACGGCTGGGAGTTTGGCATACGTGGGCGCTGGCCGATCGCACCGCGGTGGTACGCCATCGGTTACGTCGGCTGGTATTGGTGGAAAAACGAAGAGACGTATTTCGAAAACGGTTTTGTCAGTTCAGACTCCGATAGCGGCGGCGACATCACGTACGCAGTCGGTTTCGAATACGACGTGGGTATGAAAGACCGTTTCGTCTATCGATTTATGGGTTCAAACCACACCATCGGTTCTGAGGAAGATGACGTGATGGGGTTTGGTGCAGAGCTGATTTATCTGTTTCCCTGACCTCGGGACAAAGTGCGGTCTACTTGACCACACTTCTATCGAACGTGCGGCTGGGGCCGCCCAACTCGCGCTCAACGATATGATGGAGACTTTCGACATCAATCATCTGAGCGTCGATGAGCTGTCGCACAACGCTGTCCAGACTTGCTCCGGAGGCTTCGAGCTCTCGAGCTAACTCAGCGAACAGCAATACCGCTCTCGCAGTATCGGCGCCCTTGGACGGACTCGACAGACGACCACTCTTCTCATCCGCCCAGAGCTCCAGTTTCTCCAGGCCACGTGCGTACCGCTCTTCACTTAACCCCCCGGCTCTGCGCAAAACTTCAAGGCTGTAATACTCAGCCAACCCTTCCACAATCCAATCCGCTTGGTCGGCAGAATGCAGGCCTGCAATATGGAACAACTCATGCAGGACTGTGGACGTTCCATTACCGCTGACAAACGGTCGATCGTGATGCAGATACAGGGATCCTGGCCCCGAGAGCGCGCCACGCCACATCCCATCAGGACCACCCACAATCAGGATGCGTTCCGGCAGTGAAGGCACAACCTTGGCTACCTCCGGCAGGGTCCAACCGAGAAACGTCAGCAGATCCAGGTGTTTCAGACCGCTACCGCGCGGCGCACTGACGGCGATCTTACGGTCCGCTATGGTCTCTCGCCGTGTTGCCAACAAGCCGCCCACCAACCAGCCCGTGGGTCGGGTCAGGTTACGCCCCTCGCGTGGCACCTCAAGGGCGGTGTCATCCCCACGCAAAGATCCATACCGTGTTTCGAACCGCCAGCCCTTGGGACCCCGCAGCGACAAGGTGCTTACGCTCTTCGCGCCTTTGAGGGTTCTCACTTTTGCGCGCGGGAAGAGGTCTCCCAAGCGGGCGATCACCCAGCTTTGTGTTTTGTGGGCATCCCTTCCGCTGGTCCGCGTGGCGTTTTCATCGCGCCGGTTTGAGACCGAATACAGAAACGTGAGCGTCCCGCCTGAAGCTGGAGGTACCCAGACAAGGCGATCCTTCTCTCGATTTGCCTGTCCATCAGCACCGATGAATTGATATCGGTCCGCAGGGAAGTACAAGTCCAATTCACGCAGGATCTGCGTGTCCTGCCCGACGTTCACGATTACAGTCGCCTGCGGCGCGTCGGTAAATTCAGCCGCGAACTCAACGCTGTAGACAGACGCCTGCGCACAGCCTCCGTGCGCAAGCGCAAAAAGTAGCAACAGAACTGTCTGGAACTGGACAACCTTCATCCAGCTAGTTTACCTGGCTACGCTTTCTACGTACGCTGCTTTGGTCAACTTCAGGTGTTTCCATGTCGAACAAGACCCCCTCTATACCCTGCCAGAATGGCGTACTGCCGGTCGAGGAGGTCAGCCGCTGGCGTGAGCACGGGTTCTGCCTGGTTCACGATTTGCTTCCGGAAACGCTGCTGCAAGATCTGCTCAGTGACGCAATGGATACTTTCCCTGCGCCTGGGTCGGAGGCCGCAGCGAATACGCGCGATTTCGGCAGCGGGCAACGATTTGTGTTTCCTTCACGTTCCACAGTCGCCAACGCTGTGACCTTACATGCAAACCTCCTGCAGGCGGTTGCAACACTTCTTGGTGTTGGCGTGATGCAGCTCCGTCTTACCCAGTCCGACGTATGGCCAAAGTATGGGCGTGCTGAAACTTCCGTAAACAAGTACGACAACGCAGAGCAGCGCATACACTGCGACTATCCGAACCACATGCTCGTTCACCCGCCGCCCTGGGAACAACCGGCAGCTGTGGAAATCATCATCTACCTCAACAACCATGACGAATGCGGTGGCGCGACAGCGGTTGTGCCGCGTGAGGGTCCGGACGATCCGGCTTACAGTTGGCCCATCGTTAAAACTCCGGGCGTGGCCGGACTTCAGTACGTGAATGATCGCGACAGAGCCGAGGCGTACCTTCACGAGGCACGGCCTGAGGCAGCCCAATTCAGAGCTGACCACCTCTACCCTCGCGAGGTGGTGGCGGATTATCGTTTCGGCTCTGTGCTCTTCTACCGGCACGACACGTGGCACCGCGGTACACCGCTAAAGCGCGACGCCCTGCGAATTGTCCAGAATCTCACGTTCAGAAGAGACGACGCTGACTGGATCAATATCCTGCATCCCGGGTGGTCATGGTCCATGTACCACCCTGACCAACACCTGGAACGGCTTGTTGCTCAAGCCTCGGTTGAACAGCGTACGGTTATGGGTTTCCCAGCGCCAGGCTCAAGTTATTGGAGTGACGCTACGGTCGACGCAGTGGAAGCACGTTATGCCGCGTGGGGTATCGATATGTCGCCGTATCGACTGCGTCTGGCTTAATCTGCTTTTTCGGCAGCTGCGGTTAACAGCGCAAGATTGCCACCAAGCGCGACAACGTTATCCGTAATGGTGCGCTCCTGGCAGAATCGAGCGAGGTAGTTCGGTCCACCCGCCTTGGGACCGGTACCGGACAACCCGTGGCCGCCAAATGGCTGAGTCCCCACAACCGCCCCTACCGTGTCGCGGTTGATGTAAATGTTCCCGGCGTCAATCATCCCGCCAATTCTGCGCGCGCGGCTGCTTAAACGAGAATGGACCCCGAACGTCAGGCCATAGCCGGTGGCGTTTATCGATTGCACAACTTCGTCCAGATCTTCGAGTTTGAACCGAACGACATGCACCACAGGTCCAAACACTTCCTGTTTCAACCAGTTGGCTTCTTCCAGCTCGATCAGTGTGGGCGGTACAAGGCGCGGATCATTGCTTGCGCTGGAAGGTTGAAAGACGGCGAGCCCCTCCGCTCGAGCGTGGTCGATGTGCGCACGGATACGGTCCGCTGCAAACCCGGTAATGATCGGGCCAACATCTGTTGCAGGGTCAGCCGAATTCCCGATCTCCAGTTCCTGCATGGCACCCTTGATCATCTCGACCATCTCGTCCGCTACTTCTATCTGAACGAACAGAAGGCGTACCGCTGAACAACGCTGTCCTGCGGAGAGAAAACCAGATCTGATCAGATCGTCAGTAACCTGCTCCTTCAAGGCACTGGAATCAACCAGCATGGCATTCATGCCTCCAGTCTCTGCGATCAACGGCACAATGGGTCCTTCTCGCTCGGCCAGGTTCTGATTAATTGTGCGAGCCACAGCTGTCGATCCGGTAAACGCTACCCCGGCACAATCCGGATGTTGCACCAACGCCTGGCCAAGTTCCGCACCACCTACTGCGACCTGGACAAGACTCTCTGGTAAACCCGCCGTCTCAAACAAGTGCAATACCCGCAACGCGAGTCTCGGTGTCGGCTCGGCGGGCTTGGCCACTACGCTGTTTCCAGCGACAAGCGCAGCAGCGATCTGTCCGGTGAAAATTGCTACCGGAAAATTCCAGGGGCTGATGCACACAAACGTTCCCCGGCCCTCCATCAGCAGAACGTTCGTCTCCCCCGTTGGTCCCGGCAGTTCTTTTGCTGCCAGCACATCGCGAGCGACTGACGCGTAATAGCGGCAGAAGTCTACCGCCTCACGGACTTCAGCGATCACATCTTCAATTGTCTTACCAGCTTCGTGAACCAACAGATCCTTCAACTGGCGATCCGCGGCGATGAGATCCGCCACACGTTCAAGCAGCGCTGCCCGCTCATCGACGCCAACGTTCCGCCAGGTCCTGTACGCGCCGGATGCTTGTTGCATCAACTGCGGCACCATTTCCGGTTCTATTGCGTTGACCTCTGCCAACTCGAACCCTGCCTCGGATCGCACTTCATCTAGAACTTCAGGGTCTGAAAAATCCACTCCGGCAGAATTTAGCCTGCCGCTGTAGAGCGCTTCGGGCAGTTTTACACCAACATGACGCGGGGCGGCATATTCCAACAAGGCGGTAAACGGATCTTTGGCAAGGCTGAGCGCCGGTTCTTCACCACCGTAGAGCTTATTTACAAACGAACTGTTTGCGCCGTTCTCGAGGAGGCGCCGCACGAGGTACGCCAACAGATCTTTGTACTCACCCACCGGTGCGTAAACACGTACCTTCAGATCAGGGTGCTCGCGGCGCGCAACTTCATACAAATGCGCGCCCATCCCATGCAAGCGCTGGCATTCGTACTCCTGTTGTCCAGCCAGTTCTATCACCGCGCTTAAAGTGTGCGCGTTGTGCGTCGCAAATTGAGGGAACAGTTTGCCCTCGTGGCTGAGCAACTTCTGGGCGCAGACGAGATAGGCTGCATCGGTTGTGTTCTTTCGCGTGTACACAGGAAACTCAGGCAGACCTCTTTCCTGTGCGCGTTTGATTTCAAGGTCCCAATAAGCCCCCTTGACCAGGCGCACGGGTATGCACCGTTCCGTACGCTCGGCGAGCATCGCCAGCCAATCCAGCACGTCAGGTGCGGTCTTGGCGTAACCCTGCACAACAAATCCCAGACCAGACCATCCAGGTAACGCCGTGGCGACAACTTCAAACAGTTCAAGGGAGAGCAACAGCCGGTCAGCTTCCTCAGCATCGATGCTCAACGGCACCCCCTCGTCTCGGGCTAACGTAGCAAGCCCGAGCAAACGCTCGCCAAGCTCAGCCAGAACACGATCTCGCTTCAGGGGTTCGTACCGCGGATGTAATGCAGAAAGTTTGATCGAGACCGAGGCGCCGGGCATGGACGCGGTTTGTCGAATCGCACGCTCATACGCAGCAAGATAGGCCTCCGCACTGGGTGCATCTCTGGCGCCTTCACCCAGCATGTCAAATGAGTAGTTGGTGCTCGGGTCGGGATCAGCATTGCGAATAGCGCGGTTAATGGTTTCACCCAGGACAAATTCGCCCCCCAGGATCTGCATGGCGGTCCCAACCGCCGCCTGGACGACGGGAAGCCCTACGGTGCGGATAATCTCCTCCACCCAGCTTTCGGGATCGGACCGTCGCGTCAGGTTTAGCGTCCGACCGGTGAGCATGAGCGCCCACGTCGAGGAGTTCACCAACCAGGAATCGGCCTGCCCCAGATGGGCCGCCCAGTCTTTCTCTCCCAGCTTTTCAACAATCAGTTTGCGCGCATTCTCACTGTCAGGGATGCGGAGGTATGCCTCGGCCAGGCACATCAACGCCACCCCTTCTTCATTGGAAAGGCCATACTCGGTGAGAAAACTATCGAGCAGCGTGCGCCGGTCGGGTTCCGCACGCACCTGTTCTATCCAACCTGCAGCCCGCGTTTGAATCCGCTCAGCTGCAGGAGAATCGTACGCCGACTCGGCAACCAGCGCTGCCACACACTCTGCCTCAGGTTTGTACTTACTTCGTATTACCGACTGCAGGGAGATTGGCTTGTTCAACTCAGCCCTTTTTGCGTCTCATCTCGTTTAAAAATTTGATCAGCGTGAGCGTTTCTTCAGGGTCCATTCTGCCCACGGGTGAATTGCTGTAGGTTGACCACATCACCCGTCCACCCGTACCCAGCACAAACTCGCTGGGTTGAATGTGATCGCGCCGCTCTTCCCACCACGCGCCCATGGCGTCACCCTGATCTCTCGTCATTCCATATGCCACGGGAAAGTTGAGTGGCTCCGCAACATTCAGCGTGTCTTCTTCGCTATCTACGGTGCCCGCAACAATCCTGACACCTTCTGCCTCGAACGCTTCACGGCGCTCTTCATAGCCAGCCAGCAGCCGGCGACAGTACGGTCACCAATGACCGCGATAAAATAGTGCGATGGTATATGGGGTCTCGCAGTAGGCGGGTAGTTCAACCGTACCGCCACCTGCGATGTTGAGGGAGATATCTGGAAATGTATCCCCGGATGCCAGTTTGCCTGTCATGACGTGCGCTCCAGTAACGGTGACGCGATCACTATAGCTGCAATGGTCGATATCAGGCTACAGTGCGATACACGTAACAAAACCATCAGATATGCCAACATGAAGGCCATCACTTACCACTTTTATGGCGGTCCCGACGTTCTCAACGTAGAGGAGGTCGCCGTTCCTGAAATCGGCGCTGATGAAGTGTTGATCAGAGTGCGCGCTGCAGAGGCCACCAAAGCAGACTGCGAAATGCGCAGCTTCAAGTTTTCCGTTTTGTGGTTCTGGCTGCCTCTGCGCCTCGCGCTCGGCATCACACGCCCGCGACGGCCCATCCTTGGCAACTACTTCTCCGGGGAGGTTGTGGAGACAGGGTCAAGCGTTACTCAATACGCGGTGGGCGATGAAGTTTATGGCTCATCGAACCTGCGCTTCGGTGCATACGCCGAATACCTCGCCTTAAAAGAAAGCGCCACGCTGACCCCGAAGCCGCAAAACTTCACGTTTGCAGAAGCCGCGGCCGTCCCGCTGGGCGGGCTGAACGCCCTGCATTTTCTACGCCTGGCAAAACTGCAGGAAGGTTCAACCCTGTTGGTTAACGGCGCAGGTGGCAGTATTGGTGCACACGCCGTACAAATTGCGAAGGCCTGGGGAGTTACTGTGACCGCGGTAGATGCTCCACACAAATTCCCTTTTATACAGCGCATGGGTGCCGATCATCTTATCGACTACACGCAGACAGACTTTCGCGATACCGACGCACGCTACGATGCCATCTTCGACATGGTTCCAGACTCCGACTACAGTGGTTGTCTCTCCATTCTTAAGGCGGGTGGGGTTTATCTTCTCGGTAACGCACGTCTGTCATCATTGATCCGCGCAGCTGCAACCACCCGCGCCACCGACAAGACGGTTAGAGTCAAGTTCGCGGAGGAAACAGAAGAAGAACTGCAATGCCTCACGGACATGATCGAAGCTGGCAAAATCCGCAGCATCGTCGATCGAGAAGTCTCCATGCAGGATGCGGCTGCAGCTCACCGAGCGGTCGAAAGCGAGCGTCGCGAAGGCGCGATTGTCATAACTATCGACTGATGCTGCATCTTCTCCTGCACCTGTTGGTACCTGCGGCCATCGCGTTTATTTTTTTCCGCGAACGCTGGGGGCAGGCGCTCGCTCTCATGATGCTGAGCATGCTGATCGATATCGACCACCTCCTGGCAGACCCGATCTATGATCCAACCCGCTGCAGTGTCGGCTTCCACCCGCTGCACACCTTCATCCCCATTGGCTTCTACCTGGCGCTTTTTGCTCACGAACGCACACGTCTTGTCGGCCTTGGGCTGCTGATTCATATCGCTTTGGACGCGATAGATTGCCAGACCAATCAAGGTGTGTGGTTTACCTGACAGTTTGGCGGCATTCGGGACTAAACATCGGTTTTGGAGCCCTGAGCATGTGACGTCTATCCATAACTGTTATGTGGAGCATGGTAGATTGAGGTGACATGCGCACGAAACGCTGCTCGGATGAATCCAACCACTCTAGACCGCCTGGAATTTAACCTAGAACTCAGTCACGACGATTGGCAGGCGCTCGTGGACGCCATGATGACCCGCGGCAAAGACGGGGAAGAGGGCGGCTCGTTCTGGACGGTTTCATTTATCGCCTTTTTCGCCTTCGCGTACTTTGTGACCGAGTTAGGCGAACCCTACCAGTCGGCCCTCGGCTTCGGCGTTGTAGGACTGATCACCGGCGCGGCAGGATTTTTTATCTGGGCCAGACGCCAAGCTCAAGCAAATGGTCCAGTGGACGGGGGTGCCTATCTGCGCCCGGCCAGGATGGTGTTGAGCGCAGACGGCATCGAGGTAACCGAGGAGGACGCCTACGCAAAGCTGGGATGGTCTTCGGTGCAGGCGATAACCCTCTCTCACGCCCAGGTATTCCTCTGGGTAGACGAAGCGATGGCGCACCAGATTCCCTTCCGATTCCTGCCTGAGGGGACAACTTCCGATGATCTTGTCCGCGCCATTTCTCAGTGGACCGATCTTGAAGTAAACCCAACCTCCCACGCACCCACAGAGAGCGCTCACCAGGAGCGGGTATCTCCAGCAGCCCCTGAGCTACCCGATCGCCCTGAGATTACAGATGAAGAAGTCCTGACTCCAGGCGAGCCAAAGAGTTCAAGGGTGGTCCTGGCAGCACTGGCAGCATTTATTGTTTGGACAGTGGTTGATCGGTTGAGCCTTCCTGAGGGTGAAGTTGAATTTTTCGTTTCCGGACTACCCGGCCTTGTCTGGTACACCCTCCCACTGCTGTTTGCCGCCTTTACTCTATCCCTCTCCGACAAGGCGGTTACCTTCAAGCGCGCCTTCTACTATCTGCTGTTGACCACACCCTTTGTCATCGTCGGCTTTGCCGTCATGCACTTGCTGGCTCCCTACCCATATCACCTAGTTCTCAGCTTCGGCATCCTTATGCCTGCATTCCTGATCGCCACGCGCCTTGCAGCACGCCAGTGGCTCTGGCTGCCCGTTATCTTTGTCGGACTTTTCTACTCCGCATTCGCTTGGGTTAGCGAACGCACCTATGTCGATCCAACGCTGTGGTATGCCATGCCTGAGCAGGACCAAGAGGATCTTTCCGCATGGGATCAGGGTGAGGCTGTGCTCTTTTCGCAACCGGAACGGATCGCTGCGGCGGTGGAGGCAATGACCATAGCCGAGTCGCCTGCAACATTTTTTGTCGGCTTCGCAGGATATGCAGAGGAAAAGGTGTTCACCGAAGAGATCAAGTTTGCCAGCGCACAGCTCGGCCAAGTCTTCAACGTCAACAATCGCAACCTGCTGCTACTTAACGATGCAAGGGACATAGACCAACACCCTATCGCAAGCACATCCAGTCTTGCCCACGGTTTGAAGCTGATTGGGGAAAAAATGCAGAAAGAAGAGGACTTATTGATCCTCGCGCTGTCTTCACATGGCAGTCCCGGAACTTTGAGCGTGTCGAACGGCTACCTCCCGCTGGTTAACCTGGAAGCGGGGGCAGTGCGTGATGCACTGGATTCTGCAGGTATCAAGTGGCGCGTCATCATCGTATCAGCGTGCTACGCGGGCTCGTTTGTCGAGACACTGGCCGATCCGTACACCATTATCATCACCGCTGCTTCCCCGGATCGAATATCCTTTGGTTGTTCTAACGAACGCGATCTGACGTACTTCGGGGAGGCGTTTTATCGCGATGCGGTCACCTCCAATCCGACCCTCTTTGAGGCGTTTGAGTCTGCCAAGAAAAACGTTACGGCCAGAGAGATCGCAGAGGGTTACGAACCATCGCTGCCTATCGCACATTTTGGTGAGGCCATCAGGCACGCAACCCCGCGTTGGCGAAGCGCAGAGACCGTTCAGTAAAACGCAGTCGATAACTACAACGTTTTCTGGAAAGCCGGCCGTTCCGTCAATCGTTGCATGTACTCGATGGATCGTTCGAATTCGGGCGCCAACAGCTTGATGTTGTTCAGCATATACAGCGTGTACCCCATCATGATATCCGCAGCACTGAATTCATCGTCTAACAGAAATGTTTTATCGGCGAGTTCATCTTCCACAACCTGCATACAGGTGTTGACCTTGTCACTGGTGCTTTGCGCGATGTCGTCACCCTCAGCCGTGGCGCGGGTCAACTGATAAAGGCCCATCGGTCGAGAGAGCGTTGCTTCACCGTACCAACACCACTGGTTGTAGATCGGTCGATGTGGACTATCCATCGCCGGGCGTAACGTCTCATCCCCCTCCTTATCGAGAATGTACTCAACCATCGCGCCGGATTCGAAGATGCGCAATTCACCATCTTCGAGAATCGGCACTTTGCCCGCCGGGCTGATAGCACGCCACTCGGGAGAATCACGATAAGTAGCCGCATAATCGATTTTGACAACCTCAACAGCGACCCCCAGTTCATAACACAGCCATAGCGGTCGCATGGATCGAGTGCCCGGCACATGATAGATCTTCACTCAAATACTCCCCTTTAATAAGACAGAAGTGGAAAGTCGATTCAGATCGACGTTCATGACGACCACCCTTCTTTTCCTGTATCCGAGAGAATACACCTCAATTTTAGAAAAATATTTCACGCCGTTGCATCTAAACGGCGCTGCCGCTGCATCTTTATAAGTGAGATCAACACATCGGTACGCAGAAATGGAAAACTTCAATCCCGCCATCGCCTCCATTGGCTTCTGGATATTTATCGGCATGGTCGTTGTGGGCGGCATCTGGGACAGCATTCGCAAGCGTGATGCTGAACACGAAACCATGCGGCGGATCATCGAATCCGGCCGCGATCTGGACCCGGACATGATCGAAACGTTGATGGGCACCAAAAAGCTGCACCAGGGCCTGAAAGTTGGCGGCTGGATCGTCCTCGCGTGTGCCCCTGGCATGGCTATTCTGGCCCTTTTTATCAGCTGGCAAGCATCCGGCTTCCTCCTACCGCTCTTAGGCGTTGCCGGCCTTCTGGTCTGCATCGGCGGTGGGCTGTTGTATGCTGGCAAGATGGTGGAAGCTGAAGAGTAAACGTGCTCGAACGCGCCAGCTATGCGGGAGGGAATGATGCCCTCCTGATTGCCCTCGCCCGTCGCGGCGATAAGGCTGCCTTCTCTGAACTGGCGGCGCGTCATCAATCGTGGCTGAGAAATCTTCTGCGCCGGCTTTGCGCACCGGATCTAGCCTTGGCCGATGATCTGGCCCAGGCCGCGCTGCTGACCGCATGGTGTAAACTCAAACAGCTCAAAGACGCCAAGCGTTTTCAAGCCTGGTTGCGACGTATCGCCATAACCGCCCACCTGCAGCACGTACGCGGCCTCAAACAGGAGGTCCCCTGGGATGAATCTTTCGAAGAAAGTGAAAATCCCGATCTCGACAAACGCATAGATCTCGACCAGGCGCTGAGCGCGCTTCCATCGCGCGTGCGCACCGCCATCGTGCTCGCCTACAACGAAGGCATGAGCCATAACGAGATTGCGACCCTTTGCGACATTCCACTGGGCACGGTCAAGTCTGATATTCGTCGCGGAACAGCCCAGCTGCGAGACATGTTGCCCCACTACCAACCGAACACGAGCGAACAATGAACGATCACGATACAGAACTGCTTGATTCTGGCCTGGAGGCTCTGTTTAAGGAGCAAACGCAATCGCTAAATACAGACCCGTTTACTGCGCAACTCGAGGTGGTCATCGAGCGTTTTGAACGAACGCGACGTGTTCGTCGCTGGTCGGTATTGATTCTCAGCAATCTGCTGGTTGCCACGCTGGTGATCGCGAACGCCCCTATCCTCGGGCAGCTGAACATCGCCTTTGCAGAGATCATCAGCGCTCCATTGTTTCAGATTGGCAATGCCACAGTCAGCGAGTTTGCAGCGCCCTACAACACCATCGGGACGGCACTCATTGTATTTGCCATCCTCGTGCGCATGTTCGCGCGAAGACTCTTCGCCTAAACGCTTTTAAGAGAGGCGCTGTTCATAAAGGCTTTGCTTCGCTAGTCTGACGATTCCCTAAGTCATTCAAACCCTGGACGCCGATGGACGCCAAAGAACTTATTCTGGAAATATTTCGTGAAACCGACTTTGTCGCGGAATCTCACCTGGCCGGCTCCACAATCGACGCAACGTCGACAGAACAAATTCAGCTATCCATCGCGGCTATCAACAAAGCCTGCAGTGCCTACCTGAACGGCCAGGAAGTGGAGCCACACACGGAACGCTTTCTGCGTCGCTCCATGGAGGAGGACGTTTACGAGGAGATGGAGCTTTGGGGGAAGTTCTCGCCGCCGCCCCAGTTCATCCAGGACGACGACAAGAAGTAGCTGGAACCGAAATCAACCGCGATGGAATTCGCGGATCACTTCGCCGGGACGATTACCGGTGTGTTCGCAGTTTCGTACAACCACCTGTCCGGCCACGATGGTGGCGTCGTATCCAGAGCTCTTCACGGTAAACCGTCCACCCCCATGCGGGAAGTCGTTTACGTATTCAGCGTGATGCGTGCTCAGGTTCTCATAGTCGATCACGTTGATGTCAGCGTGCCATCCTTCTTTCAGCAGCCCCCGTTCCTTCAACCCGATGATATCTGCCGACTTACCGGTGATCCGGTGTACCGCTTCTTCCAGGGTGTAAACACCCTGCTTTCGCGTCAGCTCACTTAAAAGAACTGTCGGCGAATCTGTATCCGTGAAAAAGCCGACGTGCGCACCGGCATCCCCCAGCATCGGCACCACGTGCGGAAGGCGCATGTAATTCCACTGGTTTTCCAGATTGCCACCAAACATCCACATGTTGAAGAACTCGCGACCTTCCGAAGCGATGAGCCGGTCAACGTATACCTCAACAGGGTCTTTGCCTTCTGCTTCCGCCAGCTGGGCGAGACTGCTCTTGCGCTCAAAATCAAGATCAGGACGTTCGCCAGTGCCAAACGGGTGCAACATGCCAGCCAACGCTTTCATGTCACCGGCTTCGATACCTTCTGCTATAAGCGTCGCGCGCGTCTTCTCATTGCGCATGGCCGCCACGCGATCTTCGATTGTGGGCAGCGCCATCAATGCCTTCCAAGCAGGCGACTTACGTGTAAACGGCGACAGCTGTGCCAGCCCGAAAAACGCTCCGCTGGGACGTGTATGGCAGATACTCGCTATGCGCTTGCCGTCCTGGTTGCCTGCATCCAGGAATTCGCTCCAGCGGCCTACGCCACCGTCTCCCTGACCGCCCGTGCCACCGGAAAAGAGCACCTGACAACCAAGATCCATACCATCACGGAACATCTGCAACTCGGTTTCATAACGTGTCGCCATGTCATTGGCGGATTGGAACACCGACCCCACGCCGCCACCTGCGATCACGGCTTCCTGAATCGCCTTGGTCTCACGCAGATCCGCCCAGGTACCGGGCGTGCACCGTCCATCAGGTACCGTGTGCTGCAGAAAACGCGAAGTAGAAAACCCAACCGCACCAGCTTCCATAGACTCGCGCACCATCTTGGTAATGTACTCAAGCTCGCGATCATCCGGCTGCTCACCTTCATCCATGGAACGATCGCCCATGGCTTCATAACGCACGGAGGAATGCCCCACCAGGCCAACGATATTCAGCGCGGGCTTCAGTGCCTGAACAGAGTCCAGATATTCGCCATAGCTGGTCCAGTCCCAGGGCAGGCCATCCATGATGGCATCAGCGGCAATGTCCTCTACGGCTTCCATGAGTTCAGCCAGATAACGACGGTTCTTCGGGCCACAAGGCGCAAAGGTGACACCGCAGTTACCGATCAATGCGGTGGTTACGCCATGGTAGGAAGTGGAGGTCATCATTGGATCCCAGCCTATCTGGGCATCCAGATGGGTGTGCAAGTCGACAAAGCCGGGTGTTACAACTTTATCCGTTGCATCGATGGTTTCTGCCGCCTGCTCACCGCTCAGGTCGCCAATGCGGGCGATGCGCCCATCTTTGACCGCAAGGTCCGCAACGACACCGGCAGCCCCGCTGCCGTCGACAACGGTGCCGCCCTTAATAATCAGATCGTAACTCATACTGTTTCCTCCATTTCCCCTCGATAAATCAAACATAACGTTCCGAACATTAAGTCTCTGAAACGCAATGCTTTTTTAAAGTAACACCCTAGTTTAGCCGCAGACGCGGCCTAAATCATCCCACCCGAACGGCTAGTTCTGCGTGACTGGAATCCATATTTCGAATCCGCCATTGCCCGTTTCAGGATCAAAGTCTGCCCCATATTTTTCAAACTCAGGACCTTCGCTGACAACCAACCCGGCATCCGCAAGACCGTGATTCCAGATCGCCTGCCAAATGTCACGAATCTCGGAGACGTGTCCGCCATGCTGAAAAACCGCGTAGGTTTGCGCTGGCAGCGTCAGTCGATCAAGCTCCTCGCGCGCAGCATCAAACGAGCTAACCTCGATCCCACACAAATAGTCCATGTTCCCCTCCGCATCAGCGTTGTAACAAACGCCGAGGGTGCCATCGGGGCCAATCTCCAGACCAAGCTGATTAAACTGCGCCCATTGATCGGGGATGTTAGCGCTGTTCGTCGGGTTGTAGCGACGCGCCAATCCCAGCACACGCAATGCTGGCAGAGATACGATCCGAGGTGGATTCAGGGTCACGCTGTTTGTAGATTCCATCGTTGCTGCCTCCAGATATGCAGTCTTGTGTTCGGGTTTGTTACGAAAGGCCTGAGGCGTTAGACCAAACTCAGCTTTGAACGCCCGTGCAAAGGCTTCTTGAGAGTTGTACTCAGCATCCACAGCAACATCGATGATGCTCATATCTGTGCGCACGAGCTGATGCGCAGCCTCCGTTAGACGCCGGCGCCGCACATATTGCATCAGCGACATGCCGACGGTTGAGGCAAATGCACGCGCCAGATGAAAGTCGGATACACCAAGTTCCGCTGCAAGCGTGTTCAACGCCAACGGTTCTCGGATCCTGCTTTCGATCAGCCACAGCGCTTTGTTCGCAATCCTCATCGAGATCTCTCCTCAGGCAGAATCAAGGTTGCCGCAACCATGGCCGGCTGTTTTGATCAGGATTGATGTCGGGTGCGGATAAACGTTAATCAGCACCGGGAATGGCGTCCACCCATTTGCCTGTCTGGACAATCTCGACCTCTTTGAGTGACTGCAGTAAAGACTCAGCATCATCAGATGCAACCAGTGAGTTTCTGTGGATCTGCTTTACAAAACCTTCCTCGACGAGACGATCAAGGAAGCTGAGCAGTCCATCGTAAAAGTGAGCGACATTGAGAATGCCCAAAGGCTTGGAGTGGATGCCCAACTGTGTCCAGGTCCACGCTTCGAAGAGCTCCTCAAGGCTACCGAGCCCACCGGGCAGGGTGACAAAACCGTCAGCCAGTTCCGCCATCCGCGCCTTGCGGTCATGCATCGTCGGCACAATTTCCAGCTCATCCAATCCCGGGTGCGCCAATTCGACGCTGGACAGTACCTCAGGCAGCACGCCAACGGCACGACCACCAGCGTCGATGACACCATCCGCTACCGCGCCCATCAGACCGACCGAGGCACCGCCATACACGAGCGTCACGTCGTGCGCCGCGAGCATCCCTCCCAGCGTTCTGGCTGCCGCAACATACTCTGGTCGATGACCGGCGCTGGAACCGGCAAAGACGCATACGGATTTCAGTTCTTTCATCGATAACCACTGTAAGCAGGATTCCGCTTCAACTTCTCACACGACGATTTGCCACACAACCAAATCCAGTTACGATGTCTATTGCCATTTTCGGGGGATGCCATGCCGTTCAGTTACCCAAACTATGTCCGCGAAGACCTGGCCGTGGCGCATGCCCGGGTTTGGGAAATGTTGGCCCAACCTGGTACGTGGTGGACTGCAGAAGATCGCATCGCTATCGCAGCAGAAGTGCGCGCTGCCGGTGACTGCGATTTCTGTAAAGAGCGCAAACAAGCGCTTTCCCCAAATGCACAGCTGCCCGGGAACCATACTCGCGCTTCGAATCTGCCCGAAATCGTAGTGGACACCGTGCACCGCATTGTTACAGACGCTAACCGCCTGTCTGAATCCTGGTTGAGAGGGATCAATGAGGGGGGTATTTCAGACGAACAGTATGTTGAGCTCCTGGGTATTGTTGTGGCTGTGATCAGCATCGATGCCTTCCACGACGCGTTGGGTCTGGAACATCAAGCGCTTCCCACGCCCGCGCCTGGAGCGCCTTCCGGCTATCGACCACCCGGCGCCAGAGACAACGGCGCCTGGGTAGCGACCATCGAGCCCGAAGACTTGAGTGAGCGCGAAGAGGAGATATATCGGGGCGCACCGCAGATGAGCAACGTCATCAAAGCCATGAGCCTGGTGCCGGACTCGGTCAGAATGTTGAACATTGAAAGCGATGCCCAATACATGCCGCCTTTTCAGGTGGCCGATCCAACAAGCAATGGCGGACGCGCCATCACACGCCCGCAAATCGAGTTGATTGCCGGTCGCGTCTCTGCCTTGAACGATTGTTTCTACTGAACCAGCTCGCACTCGTTACTGCTTCGTGCAAGCAGCAAAGAAGAGGGGCATGACGCTGGATTGGACAGTCTCGTGGAAGGCTCTGGCAGTTCCGTGCCATGCGGTGATGAACTACTGGCTTTCGCTGAAGCAGCTTTGTCTGGCGATGCAGCGAGCACTGCGACCGCACGCGAGGCAGTCACAGCTGCCATGGGCGATGCTGCCATGGTGGACGCCGCAGCTATCATCGCCAACTTTCAGCGCATGGTGCGCATCGCTGATTCTTCCGGGATAGCACTCGATGAACCTGTGTTAATGATGACCCAGGGCATTCGCGAAGACTTGGGCATCAACGACTTCGGTGCAGCCACAAACTCGCCGCCCCTACCCCTGGGTAAACGGCTCGCCGGGCGCTTGTTAACGCCATTTATGCCTTTCCTACTTAAACGTTTAGCCGCTTCGAGGACTTCAAACGATGCATAAACTTTCCATCACCATTCTGGCCACACTGTTCCTGATTGCATGCGGAGCGGAAACTGAAAAGCCGGTTGAACCGGAGCAGAAGGCAGGTAGCGTTACGCCAGACCGCGCTGCTGAGATTCACGCACGCGCTATCGTGATCGACGCGCACGCTGACATCGAGATACCGGGATCACCTTCCCCCTACGTGGGTGATGATGGCCGTTCCCAGGTAGCGCCAGACAAGATGCGCGCCGGGGGTGTGGATGTTGTCGTTTCCGCGGCGGCGGTAGGCCCCGGTCCCCGTAACGCCGAAGGTTACGCGGCGGCCCGAGCGACGGCTGATAGCGAGATTGCCGCGGTGTATGGCTTGGCAGAGGACCCTGCCAACAACCTGGTGGTGGCCACCACCGCAGACGAAATCGAAGCCGCCCACGCGAAAGGTCAGTTGGTGCGAGTGCTTGCGATGCAGAACGCGCTGATTCTCGGCGACGATCCTGCACAGATAGATTCTCTGTTCGAAGCCGGGGTCAGAGTATTTGCGCTCACCCACATGGGACACAACGACTACGCTGACTCCTCACGCCCCATTTTCGACGGTGCAACCGGCAAACACGAAACTGAAGCCGAGCATGGCGGGCTATCCGAACTCGGGGTCGCAGCAGTGCAGCGCGTCAATAACCTGGGCGGCATCATGGACGTGTCACAGCTGTCTACCCAAGCGACGCTGCAGGTTGTTGCAACCTCGACAGACCCGGTGATTGCCAGCCACTCCAACGCGCGCGCGTTAACCGCGGTGAGCCGCAATCTTTCAGATGCGGAGATCGATGCCATCGCAGCTAAAGGCGGGGTTATTCACGTGGCACCTTTTCGTGGGTATCTCTTCGATTCGACCAACGCAGATCTCGACGCGCAGATTCGCGCCGCTCGAATTGAGGCAGGCGTAAAAGAAGATTATTACTATCCGTTCGAACTGTACTGGGAAATAGATGACCCGGAAGCGCGGGCCGCATTTACCGGTGCAATAAGTGATCTACTCGGCCCGGGTAGCGTAGACGCCATGCTCAATCACCTCGACTACATCGTTGAGCGCGTGGGCGTGGATCACGTTGGCATAGGCACAGATTTCAACCACGGCAGTCGCGTAACGGGCTACAAAGATGCAAGCGAGGCACTGAACGTCACACGCGCCCTGGTTGAGCGTGGTTACAGTGATGAAGACATCATCAAAATCTGGGGAGGTAATTTTCTGCGCGTGATGCGAACTGCAGAAGCTGATTGAAACAGGTGAATCAAATCAGTTTTGGAGCAATGCTCCTTTTGTTTGCGGGTGCAGCTTCACTGCTTCCCAATACACACGCCGTTTCTCCGGACGTTCGACGGGGATAAGCGAACCCGGCGGCTGCCAGTATTAACGAAACTTGAATTCCGGCTTGCGTTTCTCAGCAAAGGCGCGAATGGCTTCTTTCGCATCTTCAGTCTGAAAACTGGCTACCATGTGCTCAGCCTCCAGCGCCAACGATTCTCTTAAGCCTTGATCGGCGCCACGATGAATGTTACGTTTCATCCGGCTGAGCGCCATGGAAGGTCCGTTGGCCAGCTTGTGGGCATAAGCAAAGGCATCCTCACGAAACGTCTCTTCAGGAAAAACGGCGTTCACAAGCCCCAGCCGTTCCGCGTCTTCTGCATACACCCGCTCTGAGAAGAACATCAGCTCTTTGGCTTTCGACTGGCCAAGCAGGCGATTCAAAAACCACGAGCTGCCGTAGTCGCCGGACAAGCCGATGTTGATGAATGCCGTCATGATAAACGCTGACGGACAAGCGATTCGCAGATCGCACGCAAGTGCGATGGACAGTCCCGCACCAGCAGCCGGTCCAGGCAGCGCCGCAATTGTAGGTTTGGAAAGCTCATATAGCCTCAGGCTGAGAGATTCCTGTTTGCGAATGAGTTCCGCCACGCGCTCGTCGATGTTCTTCCGAGGGCCTTCATTGGACCCTCCCCCCATGCCGCTGACATCCCCGCCAGAACAAAATGCATCGCCGGTGCCGGTCAACATGACACAACCCACGTCCTGGCTGTCCTCCAGGGTCAGTAATATCTCCCGGAGAGCAGGCGTTAGATCGTTACTCAACGAATTTTTTTTGTGCGGCCGGTTCAGGGTTACGGTCGCTACCCTTTCTCGCACTTCGCAGAGTAGCTCATCCGTCCCGGTGTCTATTTGCGTCGCCGACATTTGTCTGACTCCCCCTGAATTTCTTGTACTGGGAGCTTACACCGACACGAACAAATTCCCCATCACCCCTGCATAGTCCGGAAAGACCTCTGCCAGGTTCTGCGCGGGGACACCCATATGATCTCTCAACACCCCGGCAAACACAGAGCGAAGGTCGGTTGTCGGCAGGAGATCGCGGCCTTCATGAAGATCTGTCGGAGCCAATCCAGGCCAGTCGCCAACCACTTTGCCGCCGTGTACACGGCCGCCGAGCAGAAAGCTAACGCCACCCACGCCATGGTCAGTACCCCTGGTACCATTGGCCGCTACCGTGCGACCAAATTCCGTGGCGACCATGACCACGGTGTCCTGCCACGCGGAACCCATGGCTTTTTTAAAGTGTCCGAGGGCGGTATCCAATTGGCTAAACCGATTCGCCAGCTGTCCTTCCGTCGTACCCTGACGCGCGTGCGTATCCCACCCTGTGGCCTCAACCACAGCAATCTGCGGCCCGTCGGGATTAGAAAGAAAACGCGCCGCAGCTTCGACTATCGGCTGCAGCTGGGCCCTATGGTTATCATTCATACCCGCATTCATAGCGATGGCATCACTCTCCATCACCGCGGTGAGCTTGGGACCGAGGTAGTCATCCTCGGCATACAGCGCGCTGATGCGATCCATTGTGTCCTGATCCGGATCAGGCAGTCGATCCGGAGACCAGGCCCCTACAGTTTCGGAGCCACGTAACACCAATGGAATATTCGAACCCAGTGCATACGCATCTTCCGCGCGCGAACTGGCGCCATTGACGTAGGGCAGGGCTCTGTACAGCCACCCATCGGAACTGCCGCTGGGTTGTGGCACACCGGCTTCCAGAACGTCTTGCGCATCAAAGTGGGAGCGACCAGCGTAAGGAGGTGCTGCGGCATGAATCGCCAGCGCTTCCCGTGCGCGAAACATCGCACTCAGCTGTGTGAAGCGGGGGTGCAGTCCAAAAAAGTCGTCCACCGCCAGCACACCCTCCGGCTTACCCGGTGGGGGCAAGGCCAACTCCCCACGACTTTTCCTGTAGGACGCGTCACCGAAAGGCGCCAATGCAGCAAGACCGTCCATTCCGCCGCGCAGGATAACAAAGAGCAATGTTGGCTGAGCGTTTTTCCCGGCCAGGGCTGACCCGCCCGACAGCAGGGTCAGCGTTGCGGTTGTCGTGGTCAGAAATTGTCGTCGTTTCATCAGTCTTTTCCGTCTGCGCTGGTCACAACTATTGCCACGTTTATCGCCACTGCATCTCAGGCGACGCCATCATGATCGCAACCGCCTGGCTTGCGCTGGCCGCGCGGCCAACACTCCGGCGCGTACCAGCAGCGTTCGCCGGGATCATCAAGTCCATTGCAGCACCTACTTCCGTCGCGGGTCGTCCGCCCGCGTAGGCACCTGCTGCCACCGCCCAGTCGATGCGGTGCTTCAACATGTTGGGTGCCGCCCAGGCATCGGCTTTGTCCGCCCATCCAGCAGGAGACGCGGCCGTGAAAGGCCAATGGTTCATCGTTCGCAGTCCTCGCGTGGCCATGCGCAGACCACGTCTACCCGTCGGCAGTTCAAAACCGCGATATAAGGACACAAGATATTCAAAGGGCGTTTTAAACTTCTGTGTACCCGCCAACTCCACCTGCAGGAGTGTTCGATGTACCGTGGGCAGATGACCTCCAGAGGCGATATATACCTTTTCAAGCCGATCTATCACTTCCCGCGGCGGTTCATCTGCTACAAAATGTCTGGCCAGCTTGGTGGCGAGGTGCCGTGCCGTCGCCGGATGATTTGCCAGATCTTGCAGCGCCGTTCGAGCCTGCTCCACGCCGTTGTTGGCATACCTCTTACCCAATAGTCGCTGCGCACCTGGCTCGTGTAAAAACTCAAGGTAGGAAAACTTTCCAGGCTCCCCAGTACGAGGTCGGCGTTTGTTGCCGACGGTCCATCCCGTGAGCATCTTAGCCAGAGCCACCACGTCCTTTTGCGCATAGCCGCCATCTACGCCCAGAGTGTGCAACTCTAGAATTTCGCGCGCCAAATTTTCGTTAAGGCCGCGATTGCCCCGCCGCCCGAGCCGACTTTTTGGCCCAACAGATTGCGCGTTATCCAGATAGATCAGCATTACCGGATGTGAGACCACGCTGAGCAACATATCTTCAAAGCGCGTCGACACGAAGGGCCTGATCGCCTCATTTTCAAAAGCCTGACAGGCGCCAAGCAGCTGCGGTTTCCCACGCGCAGAGACCGTAAAGTGGTTGCTGTAGAAGTGCACCAGACGTTCACTGAAGGGCGTGGGTGTTGCAACTGCGCGACGGAAGCGCTCCCCCGCCTGGGTACCCACCACGGCGCGGATCTGCCGCCGGTATTTCTTTTGTTCTTCCTCGACGCGGGCAATTTTCTCTTCACTACCCTCAGCTGCACGACGAGCCGCCTGGCGGTTCATCACTACGTCCTGTTGACGGGCCAACAGCTTGTAACTTGGTTCACCGGGAACAGACGCCGTGCGCTCATCGATTTGTTTCTCAAGCCAACGATAGGGATCACCGGCAATCGCAGCCACGTCTGCATGCGAAGGACCGAGGCCAAAGCGGTTAAGTAGCTGTAACTGGTTTAGGTCCAAAACTGATCACCTCCGAATCACGTACAACGCAAAAACAGCCATACGGTTGACGTCTATGAAGGTTATACGCAGTCACACGCCGTTTCCGTCGCGCGAGCGAAGAACGCTAGCTGCGTACAAATTTGATTTTGTCGGGATATTGCTCCGCCACCCGCAGCGGCTCTCCGCCAGGCTGGAAGCGAAAGTCACAATGGTGTGCCCCCAACGCTATGGTGCCCTTGCGACGCAAACCCTGACCGCCAAGGTCACTCATCACATCGTCACTTGCGCACATGTAGGGGACCAGATCCATGGCGTCATGCTGACCGAAGAGATAGCAGATGCCGCAGGACGTGATGTTAAAACCGCGCGCAAATTCGCTTTCATTCGCGGCAACATTTTCGACCACAAACTCTCCCGGGTGCGTGCCTGGACCGCTCCAGTCTCGCGCACCGCCGTCCGCGCCGCTGGCCCCGTCGCCGTCAGCGGAACTCGAGGGCGCGGGCAACGTTTCAAGATGTTTGAGCATCGCTTCGCCATAGGCATGCGCATCCACGGCTTGATCACGCAGCTTGAGATAAACCGCCAGGTTGATGGCGCAGTAGAACAGCGAGTTCGCCAACGGATGATCGGGCTGATCAATATAGGCGAGTGTGGGTGCTATCTCCTCCAACTGTTCGCGCGCTTCGCTAACCGTGGAATCCGGGTCGGGTACCAGACTTTCAATCGACTTGGCTAACTCGCTCGCACCGCGATCAAAGTAAGCCATCACCTTCTCTATACCTTGAGCATTGTCCATCGTCTACTCCCTAGGCCGAACCTTGCTGAACCAGTTCTTCAAGCGGGTCGCCGTTTTCATATCTGGCGAGGAGTTTGTCAGGGTCAAAATCTACTCCAATCGGGTTGGCTGCAAACGCTTCAGAACGCATGAAGCCATTCAGCTCTTCTTTCGTGCCATAGTTTTCCACCTGAAACTCCACACGATTGCCGTCAGGATCTTCATAGTAGAGTGAGGTGGTAAGGCCGTGGTTTATTGGCCACACGGGTACAATCCCTTCGCCCTTTAGTCGTTTGTAAGTGGTTAACAAATCTTCCAACGAATTTAGCGTATACGCGACATGATCCAGACCTGGTGCACCCCTGGGCACTTCGCCCTCAAAGTTCACCTGGACCAGCGCTATCCGATGATGCTCATCGTCATAGGTCATAAACGCGATCATCGGGTTTTCGTGCACGATCTCCATGCCGAGGACCTTGGCATACCAGTCGGCAGACGCCGCCTTGTCTGAACAACGCAACACAAAGTGTGCGAAAGCCGCAGGCTTTATAAGTTCTGTACCCACTGTTCTACTCATATTGGTCTCTCCTCCAAATTTGAGATTAGTCTTCGCATCAACCTTATTTCATCAGCCGTTAAAGACGTGAAGCAGGTCGTATTCGTTCAACCAGGAACGTACCTCCTCAGTATCTAACGCTGCAACCCGCTTTGCCACCATGCGCCTGGACTGCTCCGGGTAGGGCCGGGTCAGGTAGCTGGTCTCCTCACCGTACGTGTCGACATGAAAAGCCTTCGCCCCCACGTGCAACGCGTCCGCGTTACCCAAGACAAACCTGCCATAGGTATCCGCCATCTCGGCCAGCACCGTCAGCACAAACGGAGTAGGCTCTGCAAAAGCAGCCAGTTCACCACCGCCGTCCCATTGCGTCGCGCGAGTCTCCGCCCAATGCAGCACGGTAGGATAGTTTGCCACCACCCTCTTCGGCACCGGATCCATGTTGGTGTGGGCCCAAAGACCACCCAGAAACATACAGTCCAAGGCAGTTGGACGATCGCCCAACAGGTATGCCGTTTGTTGGAGCTGCGTTTCCGCTGCAGCCAGCATGCGTCCATACTCCGCTTCCACTTCAGCCTGTTGGTGTTCGGATTCCGTCCCGGTGGCGCGACAGGCGCGCGGACCCCAGCCACGAATACGGGCGGCAGCTTCCGCATTGCCACCGCTGATCCGCTCGGACGCAAAGACCGCACTTTCTTCATAATGCCAGCGGTAGTGCACCATCACTCGAGCAATCCATTCGTCGAAAAATTCTTCCAGCACGTGCACCAGCAGTCCCATCTCACCTTCCGGAAACTGGCGCCGCGCAGGGAAACGCGCATCCAGCAACATCAAGATGGGTGTGGTGTCCGCAAGCATCCAGTTTTCCGGAGTTTGCAATACGGGAACTTGGTGCGTTCCCGAGCGGGTCTCAATCAACGCCGGATCAGCGTCGGCCTTGTTACGGAATTCGAAGGCCGCGCCGTAAAACTTCAAAGCCGCTTCCAGTTTGCGGGTGAACAGCGAAAGCTCACCGCCATAGAGTACATAGGGTTCGTCCACTATCAGCTCCTACTCCCAACGTGATCGACAATGTAGCGTAACCCAAACTGAGTTTCCTGATAGGATTTCCACCAGACACTACTTCACCAGACACCTCACCAAACACCACTTCACCGGGAGACAAACATGCAGTTCATCGATTTATCTGTGGCTATAGACAACAATGAGCACACCGACCATCCAGGTGGCGCGCCTCAGGTTAAGTACGTAAATCACTCACAAACCGCCGGTGGTCTCGCCCACTTCTTTCCAGGCTTGGAGCCACATGAACTACCCGACGGCGAAGGCTGGGCTGTGGAAACCATCACGCTATCCACTCACAACGGCACACACATGGATGCGCCTTGGCACTTCCACTCCACAACCAACCACGGGGCTGATCCGGCACCGACCATCGACCAGACACCTTTGGAGTACTGTTTTAAACCCGGCGTTAAACTCGATTTCCGCCACTTTGAAGATGGTTATCTCGTCTCTGCCGCGGATATAGAAGCCGAACTCGAGCGCATCGGTCATACCCTTGAGCCTCTGGATATTGTGTTGGTGAATACCCGCGCAGGATCGATCTTTGGCGAACCTGGTTATGTCGACGCAGGCTGCGGCATGGGTAGAGAAGCAACGTTGTATCTAACAGAGCGCGGCGTCCGTGTGGTGGGCACGGATGGCTGGTCGTGGGATGCACCCTTTAACCACACCGCCAAAAAATGGGCAGAGAACAGGGACCCCAGCATGATCTGGGAAGGACATAAAGCCGGTCGCGAAATTCCTTACTGGCAAATGGAGAAACTGCACAACCTGGAGGCACTACCCGGCTCTGGTTTCACAGTGGCTTGCTTCCCCGTAAAGATCGCAGGCGCATCCGCCGGGTGGACACGGTGTGTCGCGATGATCGAGTAGGCGTTGCCATAAGATAGGCTCAGTCGAGCAGGTTTTCGCCCCCATCATCCAGCTGCTCAGGGCGGCGCCAGTAATTGAACTGAGGTGTCCAGTCCCCTTCTGACAAACCAGCCAACGCAAGCAGGTTCCAGTGCGAGCAGTAAAGGTCTCCAGGACCAAACACACTGCTCCCTTTACGCAGGATGCGTTCGCCATCGCGTTCGTAGACAACGGCGCCAGGCATGTTATTTGCTCCGGCCTGAGCCGTCTGCTCCTGGATGTATGCGCCTCCTCCAGGAGAAGCAAGCTGAAACCGCCAACCGCGGCTGTTTGCAAATCGCCGCTGGGTGTCCGGCTCGTCTTTGGATACCAACACCACCGACATTGCAGATTCGAGGTGGGGCAGGAATCCATTAAAACCATCTGCCCAAAGGGTGCAGTAGCGACAACCCTGGCCCATATTGTGGATAACCAGCAGTTTGTCTTTATTGCCAAAGAGCTGGGCAAGTGAAGTTTCACCCGCTGTAGTCTTGAACGTGTAGTCTCGGACTTCCAGACCCGGGGCTTCGCGTCGCAACTCTCCCAGTTTTGCGGTCAGATTGAAGATTTCTTCTTCAAGCGCCTGAATCTCCGCGCCGACGTCCGTCTCAATATCCACCTCAGTATTCGCCATAGTGCCCCCGATAGCCTCTTGCAAAACTCAAGTCTGCGTAGCCCAACTTTAGGCTAGAGGGACAAGCTCAAGCAACGCGAATCCCTCTCGACTTTGCACGCGCTTTGGCGCAAGGTTCGCATCCCTTTAAATGAAGCCCTCTTGATTCACACGCATGGACCAGAAACGCCACGCACTCACGTTTGTGACCATCACGGTTTTCATAGACACCGTGGGGTTCGGGGTGATCATGCCCGTCCTCCCGGATTTTCTGGAAATGATCGGTGGGTTTTCCACAGCAGAGGCTTCCGCCTGGGCTGGCTACCTCGTCGTCTCATATGCGCTGCTGCAATTCATTTTTGCGCCCGTCCTCGGCAACCTGAGCGACCGTTACGGACGCCGGCCAGTGCTGCTGCTTTCGTTGGCGATGTTCTCGGTGAACTATCTGATCGCAGGTCTGGCGACTACGCTCTGGGTGCTGTTTATCGGGCGCATTATCACGGGCATCACAAGTGCAACCTATGCAACCGCCAACGCGCTTATCGCCGACGTCAGCCCGCCCGAAGAGCGGGCGCAGAACTTTGGCTTGATCGGTATGGCCTTCGGCATCGGCTTTGTTGTCGGTCCCCCTCTGGGCGGCTTCCTGAGCGATATCGATATCCGCCTGCCGTTTTACCTCGCCGCCGCTCTGGCGGCAGCCAATACGCTGTACGGTTTTTTTGTGCTCCGCGAAACCCTGCCGGAAGATCGCAGACGCCCGTTTGAATTGCGTCGGGCAAATCCTTTTGGCGCGCTCAAGCAGATCAGCAAGTATCCGGTGCTGGTGGGTCTGATCGGGGTCATGTTCATCTACAACATCGCCCATCATGTCTATCCCTCAAACTGGAACTTTTACACCATCGAGAAGTTTGACTGGAGCCGTCAGGAGATCGGCTTGTCGATGGGACTGGTGGGTATCCTCATGGCGTTGACGCAGGGCTTATTAATCCGTGTTGTGATTCCAAGATGGGGCGCACCGGCAACCGCATTTTTTGGCTTTGTTGCCGGTGCAATTGCCTACATCGGCGTCGCCTTAGCCCCCACCGAACTTGCGCTGTACCTCTTCTGTATCGTTTCTGCACTCGCCGGTATGGCGGGACCAGCTGTAACCAGCATCATGGCCAACCAGGTACCGCAAAACCAACAGGGTGAACTGCAGGGCATTAACGCCAGCGTCGGCAGTGTCGCTGCCATCTTTGGTCCGCTGATCATGACCCAGTCATTTGCCTACTTTACCGGACCGGACACGCCGCTTTATCTTCCTGGAGTAGCCTTTTTAATTGCTGCAGCACTCGCGATCATCGCCACCTCTCTTTTTGCCGCGAATCTCAGGGTCATCAAACCCGCCAGCCCGGAACCGGGCACATGACCGATACACTCAGCCTCAATCGCCAGGCTTGGAACAATCAGTCTGAAAACGGCACCAGTCCCTGGGTACAACCCGTCTCGTCGGAAGAGATTGCTGCCGCGCGCAACGGTGACTGGCAGGTCATACTCACACCCACCATCCCCGTACCTGACCATTGGTTCGGTGACGTTCGCGGCAAACGTATCCTCTGCCTGGCTTCCGGTGGCGGCCAACAAGCCCCGCTTTTAGCTGCCGCGGGTGCTCGAGTGACAAGTTTCGATAATTCGGATGCACAGCTCGCAAAAGACCGCGCCGTTGCAGATCGGGAGCAGCTGGACATCGTGCTGGAACAGGGGGATATGGCCGACCTGTCCCGTTTTGCCGATGCACGCTTCGACCTCATCTTTCATCCGGTCAGCAATGTTTTCTGCGAGGACGTGGCGCCCGTGTGGCGGGAGTGCGCTCGGGTCCTGTCTTCTGGCGGGCGGCTTCTGGCCGGTTTCATGAATCCGGACTATTACCTCTTTGATCATGAGGCGATTGAAGCCGGTGCACCTCTGGAAGTGCGCTTCACTTTGCCGTTCAGTGACCTGGACAACTTAAGCGCGGCCGAACAGGAGGCACGCGTCAGTCGCGGCGAGGGCTTGGAATTTTCACACAGCCTGGATGCGCAGATTGGCGGCCAGCTGGCGGCGGGACTTACAATCGCTGGTTTTTATGAGGACCGCTGGACCGACGAAGCCACGGCACTGAACGCTTACATGCCAACCTCCATGGCAACGCTCGCGATTAAACCTTAAGCCTGGCAACTTATACCGAAAACCTGGACCGAGAAACCTAGGCCACCACCTTGGGCGCCCTGCCCAGCAGTTCCGGTAACCGATTTGGATTGGGCACGTTATCCCGGTGCAGCAGCTCATGATGGCCATAGGAAAAGGGGGTGAAGTGAAGACCATCGCAGATGTGCGATATAAACCGGGCAAGACCACTGGGTATGTTCAGACAATAGGCGGGACGATCGCCTCGGCGAGACCTCAACGCGTGGATGTATTCTGCGAAGCCATAACTTTGTGTACCGCCCAACTCAAATTCGCGACTCTCTGACAGGCGCAATTCTTCCGCTGAAGCCAGACACAGCCTGGCTAGCGCCTCGCCAAGATCTTCGGCATCAAGTGCCGCTATTTGGCCCCGGGCTTTAGAGGGTGCGACAAAAAAGGGTAACGCCGCGACGCCCCGCAACCAGCGTGCGCCAAACCCGCCTTCGCCATCAATCAGCGAAGGCCTTGCAATAATCCAGTCTCCCCCGATCGCCTTGATCGCTTCTTCACCGTTAAGTTTTGAGGTGATGAAGCGACTGCCAGCATCAGCGTGCAGCCCAAGCGCCGATATATGAACCAGACGTTTGTTCAAATCGCGCGCGCATTCTGCCAACGCTGCGGGGGCCTGAGTGTGGACTTTTGCATACGTCGCTCGACCCACCGGGCGCAAAACGCCCACACAATTCAAAACGGCATCGTACGACTGAATGTGCGCCTGCCAAGCAGCGGGCTCAAGGCATTTGTGCACGCGTACAACGTGGCAGGGCAATTTGGTGGAGTTGGCGTGCAGCCGGGAGGCTACTTTGTCCGGGTGACTGGTACCAACGGTCACGTTTGCGCCCTGGGACGCAAGCGCACTGACGGCATGTCGTCCAATGAAACCCGCCCCGCCAAGAACGAGCACCCTCGTTCCTTCAGCTCTTACTTCAGCTCTTACTTCAGCCCGTGCTTCGGCCGCTACTTCAGAGATGGTGCTTCCTTAAGTTTGAGCGATCAAGTTCGGTGGACATACTACGAGGGTCGCGCCAAAGTAGATACATGAAACGTATATTCTCAGGTTCAAGTTTTGAGGCCGACATCGGTTACGCCCGTGCGGTGGTGGACGACCAATACGTCCATGTTGCGGGGACAACAGGTTACAACTACGCGGACATGACGATCAGTGACGATGTTGTGCAACAAGCCGAACAGTGTCTGCAGAACATTGGCAAAGTGCTGGCGGAGGCAGGTTGTTCCTTCGAAGACGTCGTGCGCGTGCACTACATTTTTCCGGACGGTGACGACTTCGAACCGTGTTGGCCGGTGTTCAAAAAGTACTTCGGTGCCGCGCCACCCGCAGCGACCATGATTATTGCCAAGCTCCTGGATGAAGCGATGCGTCTGGAAATAGAAGTAACGGCGCGCTTGAACAACTAACAAGAATTTCCACGCCACCCACGACGTTCAAGCCACCGCAAGGTGCTCGGGTATCTCCCGCAGCGAATCCACTACTGGAACACCCGCAGCTTCCAGACGGTGTCTGGCATTATGCCCCGTGGCGACAAGCAGACAGTCCATCCCCAGCGTTTTGGCAACATCCGCATCATGTGTGGTATCACCGATCAAGATCGTCCTGTCTCGGTCGACCACGTGCGCCGTCACCAGGTCCTCACCGATACCTGCCTTGCCCGTAGCACGATTGTTGCCGAGACCGTAAATGCCCTCAAAGTGGTGGGTTAGTTCGTATTCGGCAAGCATGCGATCGAGCGCGGTTTGTTCAGTGTTGGAAAGAATAAAGTGGGCATGACGATGCAGCTCGCTCAGCACCGTATTGACGTCCGGGAAGAGTTCGGCTTCCCGCTTCTGGGCGACCAGACCCGCTTCAAACGCATCACAAAACCGGGTGCTTAAGCTGGCGAAGTCGTGTGTCTCCAGATCAAAGCCGATCGTCTCGTAGTACCGTTGCACAGGGAATTCGAACACGTGCGCATAGGTTTCCTGATCCAAGGTGGGATGACCGTGCTCTACCAGCAAATCGTTCATGACTCGAATGGCGAGCCCTACATCGTCCAGCAGCGTTCCATTCCAGTCCCAGACAATGGTCTCGTATCGCAATTTACCCCTCGTGGTCGCACCTTCTGAACTTGAAGATTGTTGAGCGAATCCTGGCACCAAGTCCAGTCCTCTCCTGTTTTGCGTTCGAAATCCCGCGAGACCATCGCCAACGTTGAGTAAAGTATCCTTTACATAATGTCGTGCTTCCTTTACTCTAGGTTTTCAGCTTTTGCACACTTTGGAGCAATCCTCATGTCCATGAACATCGTCGCCTATTTGAAAGCGTGTGCGGGTCACGGCATAGACCCCGCTAATCGACACCTGCAGTGGAAATTTATCGGCTGGCTGTTCGCGTGGGCGATCGCCTTTGTGACTGCAGATGCCCTGCTTGTAACCGAAGGTATGACCATGCCTATGGCTTTGTTGATCGCAGCCGTTCCAGCAGCCCTTGCGTTTATATCAGTGCTTGCGTACCTGAAGTTTCTAAAAGCGCTGGACGAGCTGATGCAGCGCATCCAACTGGAAGGATTTGCCATCGGCTTCGGCATCGCAACCGCCGTTTACATAGGCTATGCACTGTTTGAAGCCTATGGCGGCAGCACCCTGGGTGTACACGAAGCCGTGGTGGTCCTGATGGTGGCCTGGAGCGCCGGTCAATTGATCGCCGTTGCCCGCTACCGTTGAACAACCATCTCAAAGTGCGGCGCGCCGAGCGAGATTGGTCACAGGCCGACCTCGCTGCCGCCCTAGGTGTGTCGCGGCAAACTGTAAACGCCCTGGAGAAAGGCAAGTATGATCCCAGCCTGCCGCTCGCCTTCAAACTGGCGGGCGTTTTCGATTGCCGTATCGAAGATCTTTTTAGCCCGGATTCCTCCGGATCCTGATACGAATCAAAAAGGACCCAGCCTCGCATCTCACTTGTAGAACGACAAAAAAGTGTCGTTTTGTTGACGGAGGTCCTGTTATACAGTCGCATTCGAATTACTCTCTCACTACCTGAGTGCTCTTTTGCCCTCGCTGGGCTTCGAGTGAAAGAGCGTCCGCTAACGAGGAGGTGTCATGTTCGGACGAGATGACAAACGCAAAGAGGACAAAAAACCAGCCGCACGGCCTGACGATGCTGCGGTTAGCATTAGCCCTGACTCATCCCATGGGTCGGGTACCTCATCCAGCCAACCTACCGCCAGGAGTAAAGCTATGATCGGTCAATCCATCAAGATTAAAGGCACCATCGAAGGTGCAGAAAACCTTGTCATCGACGGTACTGTCGAGGGCTCCGTTTCATTGCCGGATAACGATCTGACCATCGGCGACAGTGGTCAGGTTACCGCCGACCTTCAAGCCAAAACTGTGAAAGTTGATGGCCAGGTAACGGGTGATATCAGCGGCAGCGAAAAAGTGATTATCTCCAAAAGTGGTCGCGTCAAAGGCAACATCGTTGCACCTCGGGTCACTTTGGAAGATGGCGCCAAATTCAAGGGCAGCATCGACATGGACCCGGGCGAAAACAGCAAACCCACAGCGGTTAAACCGGCGGTCGAAAAAGCGCCCGAACCCAAACAAGAAGCTTCCTAGGGGTGGCATTCCGGCGTCGCACCTCGGCGCCGGTGGCCTCAGTTGCAACCCCCCTGGCGCCTGTCCCCAGCCGCCTACTGACGCAACTGTTAGAACACCTGGAAGATCGCGACGAGGACCTTTGCGTATTGGATCTGGGGCCCGGAACACCGGGCTCCGTGGACTTCTTTGCCAGCCTTCCCTGCCGCACAAAACTGACCTTCGTGGACGCCGACGCAGTCCTGGAGGATATGCAATCCCGTGAGGCCGCACTGGAAGAGGGTGAAAGTCTCGATTTCACAACCCTACTGGATGTCTGGGCCAAGGCACTGGAGCTGCCACTAAAACAGGATATAGACCTGCTGCTGTTGTGGGATCACCCCCACAAATTTCCCCTCATGGCGATCGAGGCTCTGTCGAGTGCGCTCCAACCTCACATTCACAAAGGCACGGCGGGATACGCATTCGGCACCCTGCATTCAGATCAGCCTATGCAGCCCTACCGATACTCAATTCACGACGCGACTTCTGTTGCGATGCGCCCTCTCGAAAGTGACGCATTGCCCTACTCACACTCACAACAAGCACTGGCAGAGAACTTCGTCTGCATGCGCATCGCCCGCGGCACGCTGCTGCGCGAGGGTCACTTGGAACTATTGTTAGAAGTCTGACGGGATGGTTGCGTCAGATCTGGTGCCGCCTATAATGCAACCTTCTTACTGCAACCCTTTAGTTGCAACGGCACAAAACGAGACTGACAAAAAACGAGACTGAAATGAATCACACCGTTTCTGTGGACCACGTTTTCGAAGCCCTTGCCGATCCTCGGCGACGTCAAATTCTCGAACAACTCGGCACACATGGCATCAGCTCGGCGTCCGCGTTAGCGCAGAACGCTGACATATCGCGTCAAGCCATAGCCAAACATCTGAAAATTCTGGAAGCGGCTGGCCTGGTCCATCGCCGACGCAATGGCAGAGAAATCTGCTTCGGCGTTGACGTCAATCAGCTCAGTGCCACGGGTCGATGGATGCAACGTGTCGCCACACGGTGGTCCAGTGAAAGCGACCTTGCAGAATTACCCCAACACTAGGACTCAGCGCTGCGCACCTTTGCCTTGCGAACATAGGTGCGCGCCGTGGTGTATTGACGGGTGGTATTGATCGAGAGCCACCGCACCAGCGGATAGTTGGCCGCCCAACGGAACACGCCCACCTGTTCCAATTCCCGGTCCGAGAGCAACTCAACACACTCGCGCATAGCGGTATAAGCGTGCGTGAGCTCGCGATGCGCTTTTACAAAGTCTGTGTCGCGAGCCTGGTCGACCAGGGTTTGGTTCAACGCAGGTGTTTCAGACCACTTGAACCCGGGCGCCGGCAATGCCAGCTCCACCTCTGCATCTTCTCGTCCCGCTGCAATCCAACCGGTCACCGCGCGTGTCCACCAGCTGCGCACCACCAACAGATCTTTGACAGTCCAACTATTACCACCCTCAATTTCAACACAGGGTATATCCCCGATCTCCGCGGTCAGCTCTGCATCAAGTTTCCCGAACGCTGACTCCACTTCTGCGATGAAGTCAGCTCGGGTGCGTGGGATCGGCATTCAGCCCGATGTTGCGGACTTTTTTGGCGGCCACATCACAAGCACGGGCGTTGCGCGCTTGTAGGCCTGGTACTCAGGGTCATCGCCCCATTTTCTGTTGCCACGTGTTTCCAGCATGCGGACACCGGAGATGGCGGTCAGCAGCACCACGACAAAAATGGGTGATATGAGCGTAAAGATCTGCAGCCCGACCAGCGCGGGATAGCTGATGACCGCAATTCCGCACCACAGCATGATTTCGCCAAAATAGTTCGGATGACGCGACCATGCCCACAAGCCATGCGTAATGAACTTATCCTGATTGGCCGGATCGGACCGAAACTCGGTCTTCTGCCGGTCCGCGATCACCTCGATCGCAAATCCTGCGATCCACAGCACTAAACCTGCAACCATCCAGCCACCTAATGGAATCGTCTGGCTCGAAGTGAGCGCCGCCAACGCGCACGCCGCGGTGACAAACACCCACGTACCCTGCAAGGTCCACGTCATCAGGAACAGCATGAAATTTTCTTTCATGGCTCTGAACCGGCGATCTTCGCCCGCATTTTTTACCCGCTGAAAGAGAAAGGGTCCCAGGCGACCGGCCCATATCAGAATACAACCACAAACAACGAGTGACCCGAGGTCAAAGCGACCGCTCATCAGCAGCGCGCCAACAATCATCACAACGTAGGTGATGCTTCCGGTCAGATCGAAAAAGTGTTCCGTCTTCTTGGCCCAGGCATGAATGAACATCAGCCATTGCACAACAAACGCAAACGCACCACAGATGAGAAACACAGGCCACCCACCTGCCGTAACTCCACCTGAGCTCCCCACATACGCAATACCGCTGGCAACCGCCAACGCCCCTATTATTCCCAGGATTGGAACGAACGATGCATTCATGGCCCTTCTCCTATTTATCTATCCATTACGCTCAAGCTAACGGGCTTAACGTCAACAAAGCGTAAAAAAAGCCCACGACCCTTGAGGTCAGCAAGAACGATCCCCCATACTGCAGGGCTTTGACTATACCCGAGAGTTCATGGCCTATCTCCTGCTCGCAACCGGCATAGCCCTACTGCTCATAGGCGGCACAGCCCTTGTGCGGGGCGCTTCCGGCATCGCGCGCGCTTTTAACGTATCACCCATGATTATCGGTCTGACCGTGGTGGCGTTCGGTACCAGCACGCCCGAACTGGTCGTCAACATCACAGGCGCAATACAAGGTCAGACAGAACTCGCTTTCGGTAACGCCGTCGGCTCCAACCTTGCGAACTTCGGTCTTGTCCTCGGCATCGCGGCAATTCTTGCGCCCATTTACCTGGAAGGTCAGGTGGTGCGCCGCGAAGTCCCCTTCCTACTGTTGGTCACCGCCATCCTTATGGTCATGGCGAGCGATGCACAACTTTCCGGCACCACCCCGCTCCTCGACAGAGGCGACGCCATTATTCTCTTCCTCCTGTTTACCGTGTTCGTCTACTTCATGGTGCGCGACGTTGTCAGGGAAAAGGGCGACCCTGTGCTCAGAGAAGCGGAAACCTTCACACCCCCGGTCACAGGTGACAAGTCCGGCCTGGTATCCCAATCCATCATTCTGGTCATCGGTCTCGCCATGTTGACCTACGGCGGTCAGCTCACCATTGAACAAGGCGCGATCATCGCCGAAATCTGGAATGTGCCGCAGGTTGTCATCGGAATTTTTGTTGTAGCGGTCGGCACCAGCCTGCCAGAACTGGTGACATCCGGAATCGCTGCCTACAAAAAGGAAACCGACTTAGCGCTTGGCAATATTGTTGGCTCTAACATCTTCAACTCGCTGGTTGTCCTGCCCGCTGCCGGTATCATTCGGCCGTTGCCCATTCCCGAAGGCGGTGCGCTGGACCTGTCCGTTGCTTTCCTTTTTGTGCTCGTCGTTATACCGCTGTTTCTATTCAGCGGCGCGCGTATCGGTCGTAAGGAAGGATTTGCCTTGTTGGGCGTGTACTTGGCGTACCTTGTTTATCGGGTTGTCGCCTGATAAGTTTTTTAATCCGATCGATTTTCCACCTCATAACATCCCCAAGAAACAAAAAAGACAGAAACAGGAGAAACCGTATGTTCAAAAAAATAACCCTCGCAGCCATCGTCTGTGCGTTCGCCAGCAGCCCAGCGTTCGCGGCTGATGAGCGAACCGAAATGGCCGTTGAATCCCGCAGCGGTATCTTTGAAGTCATCCGCATGTACTTCGGCCCCGTGCTGGGGATGGTGCGTGGACAGGTTGAATTTGATGCAGCAACTGTGGAACACAGCGCGAAAAACATCGCATCGCTTGCGGCCATGATCCCGGATGGGTTTCGTCACAACACCGCTGGTACCGACGCGGAAACTGAAGCCTTAGACGCAATCTGGGACGACATCGAAGACTTCAACACAAAGGCTGCAACGCTGGTTGAACGTGCGAACGCTCTGGCAGCCGCAGCGCCCAATGGCCTCGATGCAACCCGCCAGGCTTTCGGTGGTGTAGGTCAGGCATGCAAGGCGTGTCACGATAACTACCGCGAACAAAACTAGCGGCAAAATCCTGGTCTGGGACGTCTGGACCAGGCTTTTTCACTGGCTGTTAGCTGCAAGCCTTATCGGTTCGTGGATTACCGCTGAAGCAGGATTTGATTGGACCGAGTGGCACATGCGACTCGGTTATTTTGCGTTGGGTTTGATCACCTTTCGTTATGCATGGGGCTTTGTCGGCACACGGTACGCTCGCTTTTCCAGCTTCGTAAGCGCGCCTTGGTCAGCCGCGAAAGAACTCCCTGACCTCTTTCACCGAGAACCGTCATCGCAAATCGGTCACTCCAAGCTCGGCGGATGGTCCATTCTGGTGCTGCTGGTGCTGGTGACCATTCAGGCCACCACGGGCCTGTTTCTAACGGATGACATTTTTTATTCCGGTCCGTACAACCCAGCCGTCAGCGGTGACACCGCAGGACTGATGGCACAGATTCACCGTATCAACTTTCAGGTGCTGCAGGGATTCGTCGTGCTTCACCTTCTTGTTATCGGGTGGTACGCCATGGGTAAGCGAACCAACCTTGTCCTGCCTATGCTGACAGGTCACAAGGCGACCCAGGCAGATCAAGCGATCAGTGGCCACAAAGTTGCACTGGCCGTGGCCCTGATAATCGCTGTCTGCTTTATGGTGTGGTTGATGTTAGAACTGGCCCCCGAACCGGTTTACGCGTTCTAGTCGATCAGCTCCAACAAACCGCTCAGCGTCTGCACCCGATAAGTGGCCGCCGAAAAATCCTGCGTAGCAGTAAAGTCGTGATGGACCGCCGCGCAGTCGATCCCGGCGGCAACGGCTGCCTTCAAACCCCGCTCGGAATCTTCAACCACCAGCGCATCTGCCGCTGCAATACCAAAACGATCCAGAGCCGTCAGATAAGGCTCGGGATGAGGTTTGCTATGGGTGTAGTCTTTGTTCGTAAGAATCAGGCTGAATCGATCAACGATGGTGCGATCACGGTGTATCAGATCAAAGTCGGTCTGTTTGGCGGTTGTGACGATAGCGAGCGTGCACTTGGCTGTTAGAACGTCGAGCGTGGCTTCTACGCCCTCAATGTCTATGTCCTCGCTGCTGAGCAATGCCTGATAGCGATCGTTGCGCACCGCTTTAAGCGCCGTGATTTCATCATCGCTATGACTGTCTGCAAGCCTGAGCCAGGCGTTGCCACCAACCGCCTGGATGTCCAGATATTCATCCAACGGCAGCTGTGCGCCCCCCGCCTCCAGAACTTCACGCGTCGCCTGGTAGTAAAGCGGTTCTGTGTTGACCAAAACGCCGTCGTGGTCAAAGAGGATGTGCGAGTAACGGCTCAACTTGCGATGCGGTACTTTTCGATTTGAATATCGGGTGCGCCGTAGTCAGCAAAGTTATCGGCAACCCGCCCGCGGATAAAATCGCGCCAGGAAAAGCTCTCGTAGCGCGGCGCTTCGCCGGGCGCTGTCCAGGGAGCAACGGTTGCGTCGTACCTTGGCTGAAAAAAGAAAGGTGTGCTGTACCGACCGCGGTCAGATTTTACCGGCAGCACTCTGTGCATTCCGGCCGTACATCGGTCGTTCGACCAGACCTGCATGACATCGCCGACGTTGACCACAATTGTGCCGGGTATCGGCGGCACATCTATCCACCCATCGGTTTTGGAGTACGCCTGCAGGCCACCATGATCATCCTGTAAAAGCAGGGTAATCGCCCCCGGGTCCGTATGGTGATGTAACGCCATATCACCTAGCGGCGTCACGTCGGCTTGCTCCGTTGCTGACAATGGGTCTCCGGCGGGATAGTAGTTCAAGCGCGCGGCACTGGAATGCAGCTCACCGAAGCCGCTGCTCATCGTTTTTGCCACCTCATCCTCCGGCATACCCAGCGATAAAAACACCATCGCCATGGTCTGTTCAGAAAGTTCTGTAAACCGCTGAAAAAATTCAGTCAGGGTGGCGCGCATATCAGCGGGGGTTTCCGGCCAACGTGTCTGTTTGGCAGGATTGGACGAGATATAGCCGCCCGCTTTGAAGTCGAACACTTCCTTAAGATCACGCTTCTGTTTGGTCAATTCACGATCAAAATAACCCAGTGGGTTGAGTTCATCTCTGTAGACCCGCTTTTTAACGTCTCGAGATTGACCGAAGAACGCCACACTGGTTTGAAATACATCGGCAATCAGAGCATCCGCATCATGATCGACCAACAGAAAGAAGCCATGGTCTTCGCACGCCTGCGCCAGCTCCTCGTATTGGTGCGCGTCCAAGTTGCCCTGCAGGTGATCTCTAAGGCTGATTGTCGGAACCAATTTCATGATTTTCCTCTACGCTCTGGCGACCGCACGCGCCACTGCCGCCAGTTTACCATCTGGATCGGTAACCAGTCCCTCGAAGTAGTGCTCTATCGTCAGGTTATCCAGGCTCTGCCTCAGCGCATTGGGTGCTACCCGAAACCGATCGCTACCAGGCCCCGCCAGCTCTTCCGGTCCCGACCATCGCAGGTGTTCCTCCACAATAACCCGCCCACCCGGGTTCAGGTGGGAGGCGAGTCCAGCCAGAAGCTCAGGCGCCACAAAGCGAAACATCACGATCAGATCAAAAGACTCTGAGGGTTCGAGTCCATCCGCAATGAGGTCGCGGTGCACCCAGTTGATATCCGCGCCATAGGTTGCCTGCGCATGCGACAAACCTACCGAAGAAACATCATAGGCGCTCACCGTGTAACCCAGGCTTGCAAGGTAAGCAGCATTTCGACCCCGGCCACAGGCCAGATCTGCCGCGGTTAAGTTCGTTGTGATCGCTCCGGACTGATCATCCAGCCGCTCAACAAGAAAGGCACTGGGGTGTTGTCGCTCTGCGTAGGCCCCTTCCGCGTAACGTTGATCCCAGCGCTGTTCATCCGATTGAGTCACTCTCACTACCTTCTTCATGAAAATATTTATTTGCGCAATCTGCTCTGCCCGGCTAGGTTATGCGCCCTTTTGCGAAACTGCCATCAGGATAGCCGCTCACCCAATGTCAAAGTCCCTCTTCACAGATCGACTTGCAATTGTTCTCTCAGGCCTGTGCTTGCTGCACTGCCTGGCGCTGCCCTTTGCGGTGCTGCTGGGCCCGGCTTTGAGCGCATGGCTGTTAGGCACTGAAACAGAGGTCCATTGGGTGCTGTTCGCCCTTGCTGTGCCCGTGAGTTTATGGGCGCTGTCCCGCGGTTACCAAAGTCACGCTCAGGTAAGCACCCTGATTCTCGGCATCTCGGGCTTGATCACAATGTTGCTGGGGGTCAGTCATGTTTTTGGCCACGAGGCCGAAGTTCTGCTGACGGTTGTGGGTGTAACCGCTGTGCTGATTGCCCACGTCCGCAACGCACTCCTGCATCGCAACGAACACTCCACAGAAACGTAGCGCTACTCTTCCTCGCTACCCGCGGCGTGCTCTAGCAGCCCTTCCAGGTTGTGCACTTCGACGTAACCCCGACCTACCTCAATAAAACCCAGTTTTTGCCATTCCTGCAGACACGCGTTCACCACCTGGCGTGAGCCATTGAGAAACGTCGCCAGCTCCCGCTGCGAGATGTGAATGCGGGGCGGTTGGTCGTCGGCGTCTTCGACCATTACTTTTAGCTGACTGGCCAACCGCTGGGGTAAGCTCAGAAACGCAGCATCTTCCACTTGCTGGCTGGTGCCTCTAACACGTTCACAAAGCACGTCGATCATATGCAGCGCAATGGCAGGTCTCTTCATCATGAGATCGCGCAAAGCATTACGCGCGATCACAAATACCGTGGTTGCCTCCGTCGCAGTACCCGTGGCAGTGCGACGCCCGCCATCAAGCGCGGCGATTTCACCACCGATCGCGCCGGGCCCCATGGTATTCAGAGCAAGTTCGCGTCCATCGATCGATTCCGTCGTCACCCGAATCGAACCGGCCATAATGCCGTAGATATAGTCTCCCGGCTCGTTGCGTACGAACACCGCTTCACCTGCTTTGTACTGGCGCAGCACGCTGATATCAGCTAACTCGCGTTGCAGATCACTGTCCAGGTTTTTAAACCAGTGTCCCCCTTTCAAAACCGTGAGGGCAGATAAATTGTGGTGCGGTTTGTTCACGCTGTTATTTTCAAGGTTGCTTGTTCACGAGTTGTTGTTCGGCGAGTTTCGCAGCTCCGGCGGGTGGGCCTGACTGCACCGACGACTTTTCGGTGGCCATTTCAACTGCAGCGCACTAGTCTACTCCCCCTTACCGCTCATTGTGACCTACGGAGACGCAGGATGAAATACGACAATATTTTGCAAACCATCGGCAACACGCCAATCGTGCGGCTGAATCGCATCGGCCCCGAACACGTCAACATGTATGTGAAGGTGGAATCGTTTAACCCGATGGCGTCCGTAAAGGACCGACTGGCCTACGCCATCATCAAGGACGCCCGCGACGGCGGCGCGCTTGCCCCGGGGCAAACGGTCGTCGAAGCCACCTCCGGCAACACCGGTATTGCGCTCGCCATGGTCTGCGCCGTCATGGGACATCCCTTTGTCGCCACCATGGTAGAGACCTTTTCTATCGAGCGTCGCAAGGTGATGCGTGCGTTGGGCGCCAAGGTCATCCTGACCCCGGCTGCGGAACGCGGTTCGGGCATGGTCCGAGTAGCCGAAGAGCTTGCCGAAAAACACGGCTGGTTTCTGGCGCGTCAATTTGAGAACCCTGCCAACCCCGCCTATCACGCTGCCACCACCGGACCTGAAATTCTGCGCGATTTTGCCGGTGAGCGTCTGGACTACTGGGTAACCGGTTGGGGTACGGGCGGCACACTTTCCGGAGCGGGCAAGGTCCTGAAAGCCGCCCGACCGGATCTTAAGATCGTCGCCACCGAACCAGAGCAGGCAGCACTGTTGTCTGGGAATGAATGGTCACCCCACAAGATCCAGGGTTGGACACCCGATTTTATTCCCGGCGTCCTGGACGCCAGCGTGACCGACGAAATTGTGCCGGTAAACGACGACGAGGCCATCGCCAACGCCCTGCGCCTGGCCCGGGAAGAAGGCATTTTTGTCGGCATATCCGCAGGGGCCACCCTGACCGCGGCACTGAAGGTAGCTGAAAAGGCGGACAATGGCGCAACCATACTGGCGATGTTGCCGGATACCGCAGAACGTTATCTGTCCACCCCGCTGTTCGAAGGCGTGAATGAAGGCAGCGATGATGATTGGTTGGAGAGCCTCTAAGGGGCTTTGCAGCCTCTCGCTGCTGGCCGATCCAATCAGCAGATCGTCGGCTTTCGGAAGCGAGATTTTAGGAAATTGGATTCAGGGTCAGCTTCAGGTGAGAGAGCTGATATAGAGCAGGACCGCGTTGGCAAGGATGCCAAGGGTTGCCCAGAGGATTAAGTTATATCTGGTTCGAGTGCCCATGCCTAAGGTGTGCTCCAACTGCCTCAACGCGCCTCAAGATCCCGGTCTCACCACCATCAGACGATCCACTGTCGGCTTCCTGCCGGCCTTTCCTTTGCCCTTACCAATTGGTGAGGCTTGAGGAGAGGGGTCCACATCCCTGTGGTGGTGTGTCCATGGGTTGCTATGTTGGACCAACTTAAGCGCAACGTATGTCAGGTAGATGACATAACTGAAGATTTACCGCCAATATTCTGACACGCTCGCACACGCATTCACCGTGAACGCCCACAGACCGCCCTGTCGGGCCGCGTTACTGTGTCTGAATGGACACCCATTGCCACACTCTGCTCGCCTCGGTACCCCTGGTTTTGCTGCTGCAGTTCAACACTACTCTGAACACCACAACCGCGACCCCCAACATCAAGTCCTGCTTTCGAGGCAGCGAGCGTCTCTTCACCGACCGGGATTGCCCGGAAGGGTATGTACGTCGCGTGGTAGATCCTCAGCAGGGTTCCTTCGTCTCAACCCCCGAACTTACCGATGGCGAAAGAGCAAGGTTGCGTTCACTCAGTAACACCCGATCAGCTCCCGTTTCTGGACGTCGCCGCGCACAACAAGATAACCAAAACAAGTGCACCAAACTGCAAACCGATATCGAGCGGTTATCTGCCAAGCAGCGCGATGGTTACACCCTGAACGAGGCACGTACTCTGAAACAGGAATTCAGAGATCTGAAACGACGATTTAGAAAGGAATGTTGATCCCTAGCCTGTCTCACTGGCTTCGCTATGGGAGGATGTCAGCGAGTGAAAACTGCCCGGGACCCCGAGCGAGTTGCACAAGTTTGCGTCCCATGATCACAGCCGCATCATTGGCAGGTGTGGACACCCCATAAAGTCGCCCCAGCCTGCAGATTTCACCGTTCAGATATTCAGTTTCGATATCGCCGGTGCCTCGCTCCATACTCTGCCACGATGAACCCCCGCCGCGCTCTATCCCGGGGACAGCACCAAACTTGTAAACGTCCGCACTGCGCGCCTGCACCTCAGACCGGGCTGCACAATGGATACCCGCCGCCGCGTAACAATCGCGGGCTTCTGTGCGCAACATCTTCGCAAACGCTTTGGTGTCCTCTTCAGGCCGTATGCCTGCCTCAACGACGTTACCCAGATTCAGCAGCAACTTCGCATACTTCCAGCGCATAACCTCGGCGTCGGGTTTTGCGCTGAAACCGGCAGATTCCAGCGCGCCCGTAAACTCGACAGCGCGCGTATCAGATCCGGACGGGTAGCAACCCGTGTCCAGAATACCGCCCTGTCCATGCGCAAAGGTTGCGATTTCACCTGGATTGAGGTGCGACGCTGGCAGGTTCACGACAGTGGCGTAAACCCTGGGAAAGTAACGAAGCGCCAATTCTTCGTTAGCCACACCGTTTTGCACACAAGCAACGCCACCCCAATCCACCCCTGTTTGCGCGAGATCGCGCAGCCCGGCTTCCGTGTGCTGAGATTTCATACAAAGCAACACCATGACATCCGACCCGTCCGTATCGGACCCGGAATGGAGCTCAACAGGGTGTCGCACCGTCGGAATGACAAGCTCGTGCGTTTCTGTGGGTGTTCTAAAGGTCAAACCGCGACTGGCCAAAACTTCCGCATGTTCGCCTCTGGCGATGAGGGTGACCCGATGACCGGCCATGTGCAGCCGTGCGCCTATCGTGCCGCCAACACCGCCAGCGCCATAAATTACATAGTGCATATCAAACTCTGTAGATCACTCTTCCGTGCCTTCGCCCGTCCGTTTTTCATCTGAGCAGTTTTTCATCTGAGCAAAAGGGGATAGTCCAACGGTGCCTCAAGCAGCACCTGCGCCACGCTGGCATAACGGGACTCGTTGGCAAACCCGTGGTGCCGCAGCATTTCCATATCGCGCGCTATCCGTTCGAGCGGACTTTGCTGCATGGTCACGCTGCTGCCTGCTGCATCGGCAATATGGCGCACAACCTCTGCACAGGTTTGCAATGTATGGGTGCCCGCGAGGTAAAGATCCGCCCGTGCTTTGTCGTCAAACTTGCGCCCCTGGCCTGCCTCACGCCAGACGTCATCCATAGCGGCCATAAAGTATTGTCGCGAAGCCCGGTACTTACCCACGGCCCGCCCGAAATGCATCTGTGCTTGCGTCTTCATCTTCAATTTCGAATCACTGGCGTAAGGTACCTTGTCGGCGGCCAGACGCTCAAACTCATCAATAGCCCTTTGCGCGAGGTTCAACGCTACAGGCACATACGTTGCAAAAACCACGCGCATCGGTGTCCTGTACAACTGCCCGCCATAGTGTTTACCGAGACGAGTGCCCGGCGTCTGCTTGATAACCAGGTGCGACGGCAGCTCCACACCCTCAACGATCACGTCATTGCTGCCGGTGCCCCGCATGCCCAAAGTGTCCCAGTTGTCGACTATACGAAAGCTGCCCTGCGGGATCAGAACCACGTGGGGTTCATCATCACAGAGCATGGGTGACATAACAAAATCAGCGTAGTGACAGCCGCTGACAAAACTGTTGCGACCGCTGACCACGAAACCCGCGTCGGTGCGTACACCCTGAAACGGAGTGTGACCACTGGCTGCGACCAGCGTGGCTGGATTTTCAGCCCACAACATTTCCACGAGATCGTCCGGCCAATAACCCGCCATCAGACGTACCGTGTTGTAAACCATGACAAACCACGCTGCAGCCGGATCACCATGGGCCAAGGTCTCGCAGACTCGCGCGCACGTGCCAGGACTGACCTCCAAGCCACCCAGGGAGGCAGGCAAAAACAGGCGATGCACTTCCGCGTGTTGCAGCGTTTTGACAGCCTCCGGATGAAGGCGTTTATGCTCCTCCGCCCAGTCATTGTATTCAGCCAGACGCTCCGCTGCCTCTGCAGCCAAAGACAGCAGTCGGGCCTCTTCTTCCACGCCATCCACGCTGACGATCCTTCCAATACCTCGGTTGGGGACTATGCCAGGAAACGCACAGCGCTTCACAGGTGGGGGCTAATCATTCCCATTGGACATTCGTTTTGCCCGCTTTCCTGCCGATTGACGTCGGTGGGGTGTATTTGTAGCCACAAATGCGCTTTTCCTGAAACAAACGCACAGTCATGGTGCTTTTCATCAACTATATTGATGGTTACGTTGCACTTGGATTCAACGCATGCCATGTGGCTACCACATCAATGCTGATGAGGGTCTCATTACCATATCGGGTACCGAGGATGTTCCTCTGCGCGAGGCGATCGCTTTGGGCGAGGAGCTTCTGGACGATCGTGCCTTCGAATCCAGTCTGCCCCATCTGGTAGACCTGCGTGGCCTGGTGCTGACCAGGACCTCTGCAGAATCTGAGGACTTCAGGGATTTTGTATTGGACTACTACCGCCCCATCGTGGCGGCGAGCGTCGCCGTGCTGGTGGATGACAGCCTGGATAGAGGGTCTCTGGCCGCTCTTTACCACCTGACGTGCAGAATGGACCGCACGGAGCTCTTCGACGACTTTGAGCAGGCGCTGAAGTGGTTGGTCAAACGCGAATTTGTTGAGCCGATCCGGCTTTAGACCCATTAACGCCTGCGGCAGCGCACTGCGCTTTACTGCAATAGAAACAACCCGAAGCTCAATCCTAAAACTGTGGTCCAGAACAGGTAGGGACTGGCATACGCCACAAACCTTGAGGCGGCATCACTGCCGGTACTGACACCACCCGAACCGACCCCAGCGCTCATGCTTGAGCCTAAGTTATCGCTACCTGCGTTCCTGTCGTCCTCACGCTCGACGAGCCGTACCCCCAGCTCGCCTCTCTCTCTTCCGTCCACGTACTTCTCCAACCAGCGGACTCAAAATGGCACTTCGGCGGGCGGTGACTGCATCGATGCATCCGCTTTTCAGCCGCGCTCAAATCATGTGAACGACATCACAAAAATCAGCAATGTTTCGTCATGGTGCCTGCGTATGTGACAGGAAGGAAGTGAAAAATGTATTGCGCTTGTAAACGCAGGATCGAGGCGGAAAATGAAAAAATGAAGGAATTATGGATTCGCATTCCTTAAATGATTGATATGTGGAGAGATTTTTATTTCGCCCCAAAAATGCGCTCAAAAGCCCCTTCAAATTGCGAAAATTTTCTGTATGCTAGCAACCCTCACTAGCCGAAGCTGTATGTTTATACAGTGTTATTCTCCTCGGCAGGGCGATTACACCACGTACAGCTCGGCTAGTTGAGGCCAAATGTTGAGGCCAAATAAAGAGGCTAAATAAGAGGCCAAATCCGAATCTAGCCGATCCCCCTTCTTACCGAACCTTTTTACAGAACCAACGCGAACCTCCGCCAATCAGGCCTGTGCGGGTTGCTCCGGCAGTAATTGCCACCAGTTAAACCCGGCGTCCGCGACCGCCACAAACTCCGGATTCAAGAGGCTCTCTTTGCTGTTATAGGGCAACACCCTGCGCTCAAATGTATAGACCTCCCCACCCGCTGCGCGCAGCACCGCGTGGGCAGCGCCAATGTCCCATTCACTTGTGGGACCCAGCCGTGGATAACAGTCTGCATCACCCGCCGCCAACGCGCAGAGTTTCAGCGAACTGCCCACCGGCGTGCGGGTCAGCGACTTCACGTTCGCTTCAAGGCTGTCGAGATAACCCTCCAGCCGTTCACTGCCGTGGCTGCGACTTGCCACAACAACCAGCGGGTCAACATCCTGATTCATCGCGCGTCCTCGAATCGCTGTGCGACGGCCATCTTCGATGACTTCCGCTCGCTCTGCATCGACATCGCCCAGGTAAATCTTGGCTTGGACAGGCACCCCCACGATCCCGTAGGCGGGCACGCCGTCTTCGATCAACGCAATATTGACCGTAAACTCACCGTTCCGGTTCACAAACTCTTTGGTGCCATCGAGCGGGTCCACCAGCCAGTACTGCGACCAGGCACGGCGCTCTTCAAACCCGGGTGGTTCGGATTCTTCCGAGACGATAGGGATGTCGGGCGTCAGCTCTGCCAGCCCCGCGACGATGATTTCATGGGCGGCGAGATCGGCCTTGGTCAGCGGTGATTCATCAGCCTTGTTTTCCACCTCAAAATCGCTTTCGTAGACCTCAAGGATCGCAGCCCCGGCGCGCTCCACAATCTCGATCAGCGATGCTTCCCACTGTGCTTCAAATGCCATTTGAGTTCCCTTTCGAATAGTACTGATACGTGCAGGCCGACAGCCCATCAGCGCGGCGCTTATCTCTGCTATAGTGCTTCAAGATTTAAGCTTAACGTATATCGACCACAGCGCATTATGCCGCAAGACAGCATTAAGACTAACGACACCGACAGGATCGATTGGTCTGAGATTGATATTGCCTTTCTCGATCTCGACGGGACAGTCTTGGACCTCAACTACGACAACACCATCTGGAACGATCACCTGCCGGTGGTCTATGCCGAAAAACGCGGTCTGACAATCGACACTGCTCGGGCTGAACTCTTCGACGAGATGAAAAACATTCGCGGCACGATCGAGTTCTACAGCCTGGATTACTGGGAGCGCTTCACAGGCCTCGACATGGATAAACTACATCGTGATCACGCAAACCTCGTCACTTACAGGCACAACGCGTTAGCATTTTTACGCTGGCTGAAGTCACAACAGATCACGACGGTACTGGCAACCAATGCGCATCGCCGCTCACTCGGGGTAAAAAACGCCGTCATCAACTTCAGTGCTGAGCTAGATCAGATTGTCTCCAGCCAGGATTTTCAAATCCCCAAAGAAGATGTCGGCTACTGGCACGCGATGCTGGAGGCCATTCAATTTGATCCCTCGCGGGCTTTTTTTGCGGACGACAATGAACCGGTGCTGGCGGCTGCCAGGCAGTTTGGCATCGTGGAACTCTGGCACGTTTCTACACCTGATTCGCAGCGCTCCCGCCCGCCATCCACACAATTCCCAAGCTTCGACGACTACGCCGAACTGTGTCCGGATCTTCAACCGGCGTTTGAACGTGAGGGCAGCAGGGCATGAGCGAACACGCTGACCCACATGATGCGAGCGTGAGAATCGATCGCTGGCTCTGGGCCGCCCGGTTTTTCAAAACCCGCAGCCTCGCCAAGGCTGCGGTAGAGGGCGGCAAGGTCGCTCTGGATGGGCGCAAGGTGAAGCCGGCGAAAGAGCTGCGCGCCGGTCAGATGTTGGAAATCCGGCGCGGTGATCAGCTCTTCATCGTCAAAGTGCTGGGCGTTGCAGAGCAACGTGGACCGGCCAAAATTGCCCAGACGTTATACGAGGAAACAGCGGAGAGTTTGGAAACTCGCCTTGGCGAACAAGCGCGCCGACGCATGGAGCGGGCAGGACTAAAAGTGCCCGTTAAACCCAACAAAAAGCAAATGCGCGATTTGCGCAAACTCAAACAACAGAGCGAAACACCGTGAGTGACTATCTGGTGCGATTTACCTTCGACGATTTACCGGTACGCGGTCAGTGGGTACGACTGCAAACGGTGCTGGAAACCGCGTACGAGCACAAACGATACCCAGCTGCCATCGCGGCCATGCTCGCCGAACAGTTTGCGGCCGTGGCCATGTTTGCGGATACGCTGAAATTCGAAGGTGCGGTCGCCCTGCAATCACAAGGCGAAGGCCCGTTGGTGCGCAGTCTGGCCGAGTGTCGCAATAAATCCGACCTGCGCGGCATCGCGCACCTTGAAGAAGAATTCCTCGCAGGGGACAACGACACACCCAGTGCAGACAACCATGATCTGCGCAACTGGTTGGGCGGCGGTCAACTCGCTTTATCCCTGTTGCCGGACGATCGCAACGCACCTCCTCATCAGGGCTTAATCGAACAGGTACATGCCTCACTGGCGGCGAACCTGGAAGCCTATTTTCAACAAAGTGAACAGCTGCCCACCAAACTGTTTTTCGGCCACACAACCCAGTCGGGTGCTCCCAGTGTCACCGCCTTGCTTCTGCAACGACTGCCGAACGAGGACACAGCGACCGACGTCGCCATTGGTGCCGCAGATGATGCGTGGCACACCATCTGTGTATTAGCCGATACGCTTGAACCTGAAGAACTCGCCACAATCGCTCCGAACCGGCTGTTGAACCGGCTTTTCAACGAGCTGCCGTGCCGGATTTATGAACCGCGGGAACTGCAGTTCAAATGCACCTGCAACCGGCAGAAGACAGATAGAACGCTGCGCATGCTGCCGGACGGCGACCTTGAATCGCTGCTGCTTGAGCAAAACGGGGAGATCACTGTCGATTGTGACTTTTGTGGGGCCCGGTACACCTACGATAAGGTTGATATCGCTGCCTTGAACACATCCGACTCCGCCACAAGCGCTTTCGATGGCGATCAGCTGCACTGATCCAGCGTTGCAGAACCTCTCTGTTCTTCACGTTTTTTCACAAAAAAATACATCGCCGAAGATCTGTCTGGCATAATTCCTTGGTTTAGGGAAGACACCACACGGGACCCGCATGGCTGTAGATATCGAGTCGACGACCAAGACGACAAACTACGAAAATTTGACCACGGCATCGCTCGCCGAGCAGGTGATGCTCAGAGGCGAAGGCCGCTTTGCAAGCAATGGCGCGGTGGTTGTAGAAACGGGTCACCGCACTGGTCGATCTCCAAAAGACCGCTTTATCGTCGATGAGCCTTCCACTTCAGAAGCCATCCATTGGGGTCCGATCAACCAACCGATTGCATCCGACGTTTTTGACCACCTTTGGGATCGTGTGCAGATTCACATGCATGAGCGTGAGACTTTCGTTTCCACGCTGCACGTCGGCGCAGATCCTGAACACTACCTGCCGGTAGAGGTCAGCACCGAATACGCGTGGCATGCCATGTTCGGACGGTCGCTGTTTATCGTTCCCGACTACTACAACCCACACAACAAAGAAGTCTGGCAAATCGTCAACGCGCCAACGTTCCAGTGCGATCCCGAACGGGATGGTACCAACAGCGATGGCACGGTCATGATCAACTTCGCCAAACGTCGCGTTCTGATCGCTGGTATGCGCTACGCCGGTGAGATGAAGAAGTCGATGTTCTCTGTGCTGAACTTTCTGCTGCCAGAAAAAGACGTTTTACCGATGCACTGCTCCGCCAACGTTGGTGATGAGGGTGATGTGACCCTGTTTTTTGGCCTCTCTGGAACCGGTAAAACCACGCTGTCGGCTGATCCCGCACGTCTCTTAATCGGTGATGACGAACATGGCTGGGGCAAAGACACCGTCTTCAACTTTGAAGGTGGGTGCTACGCAAAATGTATCGATCTCACGCGTGAGAACGAGCCGGTCATTTTCGATGCGATTCGCTTTGGCGCAATCGTTGAGAACGTCGTGATCGATGAGGAAACTCGCTCACCTGACTACAGTGATTCGACCCTGACAGAAAACACCCGCGCGTGTTATCCGCGATCTAACATCGCAGAAAGCGTGCCGGAAAATCGCGCCGGCGAACCCAACAACATTATTTTCCTGACCTGCGACGTCAGTGGCGTGTTGCCACCCGTGGCGGTGCTCTCCAAGGAAGCGGCGGCTTATCATTTTCTGTCCGGCTACACCGCCCAAGTGGGCTCAACAGAAATCGGCAGCACGGAAGCGTACTCAGCGACGTTTTCCACTTGCTTTGGCGCGCCCTTCTTCCCACGCCCAGCAGGGGTCTATGCAGACCTGCTGATCAAGCGTGTGCAGGAATTCGGCTCTCGCGTATACCTGGTCAACACCGGTTGGACCGGGGGCGGCTACGGTGTCGGCGAACGCTTCAAAATTCCCGTTACCCGGGCAATTATCGCGGCCATCCAATCAGGTGCCATCGAAAGCGCAGAACTGGTCAGCCTGCCCGGTCTTAATCTGGAAGTGCCCAAGGCCATTGACGGCGTTGACGCAGCGCTTCTGAACCCGCGCGACACCTGGGCTGACAAAGCAGCCTACGATGCAGCGGCTGACAGCTTGATCGCGAAGTTCATCGAAAACTTCGAAAAGTTCGAGGTCGACCCCGCGATTGTGGCTGCAGGACCTAAAAACGCCTAGTAGACTACTCGCCCGCACACCTGATAAGTGTGCGGGTAATGACAAGTAGAACTACCGAGGAAAGGTGAGCGCGCGCAACTGTGCCGCTTGTTCCAGATATATGGCATCAACCCACTCCGACCCTCTCCCAGCAGACTTTGAGCAGAAGCTTCAGTCATTGCGTGACGATGGCCGTGGTTTGGCGAGTCTTATTCGCGGCATCGAAAAAGAGAGTCTGCGTGTTTCTCCAGATGGAAACCTCGCGCTGACACCGCACCCGCCAGCTCTGGGTTCACCGCTCACCCACCCGACGATCACCACCGACTTCAGTGAAGCGCAGCTAGAACTGATCACCGGCATACATCCAAGCCCCGAGGCATGCCTCGCCGAACTTGAAGAGATCCATCAAATCGTTTTTGCCCACCTGGGTGATGAGCTCTTGTGGCCAAGCAGCATGCCCTGTCTCGTCGGCGAAGATGGCGATATTCCCGTGGGGGTATACGGCAGCTCCAACATCGGTCAGGCAAAGACCGTATACCGCCGTGGCCTGGGGGTGCGCTACGGGCGCCTGATGCAGACGATCTCTGGCATCCACTACAACTTTTCGCTGCCTGAGGAGGTCTGGCAAGCGCTTGGCATTACCGACCAAACTGAGATCACGGCGGCGTACTTCGACCTGATTCGAAATTTCCGCCGTTGGTCGTGGCTCCTGATCTACCTCTTTGGCGCATCTCCCAGTGTGTGTCGCTCGTTTACGCGCAATCTACAGCACAATCTTGAACCGTTTGATGAGGGCACGCTGCACCTACCGTTTGCGACAAGCCTGCGCATGGGCCCGCTGGGTTACCAGTCCAGCGCCCAGTCATCGCTCCATATCTCCTACAACTCACTCGACGAATATGCCGCCTCCATGGTTGAAGCGCTGACGACGGAATACCCGCTTTACGCCCATGCCGGTGTCATTAAGGAAGGTGAGTATCAACAGCTGAATACCAACGTGCTGCAGATCGAAAATGAGTTTTACGGCACGATTCGACCGAAGCGATCCATCAACCCGGGAGAGCGCCCGGTTAACGCCCTGAAAGCCCGTGGCGTCGAGTACGTTGAAGTCCGGTGCATAGACCTCAACCCGTTTGAAAGTGTGGGTATTGATGCGACGCAAATGCGCTTCATCGATACCTTTCTACTGCTGTGCCTGTTGAAGCCGAGTGGACCGGACAGCGTCGCAGAGTCGGGTCGGCTCGCCGCAAATCAGCTCTCGGTGGTCGAAAGAGGACGGGACCCGAACCTTAATCTGTGCAACGACCAGGGTGAAAACGTGCGCCTGACCGATTGGGCAAAAGCGCTCCTCACCGACTGTCAGGCAATCGCAGCAGCATTGGATGAAGCCAATGACACCTCGGCCTATAGCGAGGCATGGCAAAGCCAATCTGACAAGGTAGACGACGCGAGTCTGACACCTTCCGCTCAAGTCCTGGCCACCATGCGCGAGGAACACATCCCGTTTTTCCGCTTCACGATGGACCGGGGACGCGAACTTAAGGTCCGCCACGAGTCACAGCCGCCCAGCGCAAACCTCCTGCAGGCGCACGCGCGCGAGGCAGACAATTCGCTGTTACGGCAGCAGGAGGCCGAGGCCAGTGATCAGCGCCCGTTTGCAGAGTTTTTAGAAGAGTACCTCCAGATTTAGTTCTGCCCGCCATTGAACTTCCTCGCGCACAGTTTGCTCGCTCACCAGATTGCCATCCGCGAGGACACCGGCAACGCCGCGCACATGGAAGGTCTGCTTGCCGGTGCTGTGATCGGCGACTTTGTAAAAGGCCCGATACCGATACATTGGCCCAGGGCGCTCCATGCAGGGGTAGCACTTCACCGTCGCGTCGATGCTTTGTCGACCCACAATCAAGCTCTGGGCACCGTCATTCGGAGTTTCTCCGAAGACTTGCGTCGCTTCGCACCTATATTTGTCGACCTGCTGGCGGACTATGCGCTCGCATCACGCTGGGACGAGTGTAAACCGCCCGCAGACCTGCCGACGTTCAGTCGGATGTGTTACGCAGCGATTGATGCTTATCAAGACAATCTGCTCGATCTTGAGCAACCTCACGAGCGCCAGGTCATGGCTATCGCCAGATTTCAGCGTTTCTTTGCCTATATGACGGAAGTGGATCTTCTCGCTTCCTACGGAACTTGGAACCACGCCTTAGACGGCAGTGCTGCAGTTCTGCGCCGCCTGGAAAAGAAGGCTTTGCAACCGGCTGTGGCCGTTGAGTTGGAAAACGCGCGGCCTCTGATGCTGACAGCTCTCCCTGCTTTCCTGACAGAAATGCAGGACGGCTTGTCCGATTGGAATGTCTGAACTCTAAGTCTGTCCGCTAGCGTCAGCCTGTTCGACTAACGCTGCACCACAAAGTTAGTGAACATCAGATCGTCGATGTGACCCTCACCTTCTTCCCGCTCCAGGACTTCGCGGAGCTCCTGCAACGCTTCGACTTTGATGGTCTCCCGTCCGGTTGAACTGGATACGGTCGACTCGTCCTGACGGGACAGCAATAAAACAAGTCTGTCTCTCAACGCAGGCAGGTGGTAGCGCGTTGCATACTCCGCATCCCGGTTGGAAACACGCACGGTGACATCGGCTTTGACGTAGCGCATGTGGCCCGTGTCCGAAACGCCAAAGTTGGTGACGAAGGTCGGTTTAAGTTCCACATATCGAACTGCGGCCGCGGGGGCAGCCGCCGCTTCCTCTGCATGAAGCGCAGGGGCGATACCAAGCAGGACACCACCAAACATAGAGGAGCTGAGTAAAAAGCACGCTATTCGACGCCGCAAGTTCTTGAGTGAGCCTTCGCGCATCATCACCAAATCCAATTACATTTGTTTTAAGCATAGTTGACCCCGTCGTTTGGGCCAGTAACCTTGTCGTTTTGTTCGCGGAGAGCGTTTTGCGCAGCGTCCTTTGTAAAGAATTTGGACCAGCTGAAAGCCTGGTTATCGAAGAAGTGGATTCACCCACGCCAGGCCGAGACCAGGTGGTCGTCTCGGTCAAAGCTGCGGCGTTGAATTTTCCCGATGTACTCACGATCCAGGGCAAGTATCAGTCGCTGCCAGATTTTCCGTTTTCGCCGGGCGGCGAGTTTGCCGGGGTGGTCAAAGCTGTCGGCGAAAACGTCCAGGATTGGCAACCGGGCGATGAAGTATTTGGCGGTCGCGGCCATGGTTGCTTCAGTGAAGAAATTGTCGTGCCCGCCGGTGTGCTAAAGCGCAAACCCGGCGCTCTGTCGTTCGCTCAGGCGTCCGGTATCTCTACAACCTATGGTACGTCCTACTACGCTTTGAAACAGCGCGCTAACCTGCAACCGGGCGAAACCCTGCTTGTTCTGGGAGCTGCGGGGGGCGTGGGCCTGGCGGCCGTTGAATTGGGCAAAGCGATGGGAGCGCGCGTCATCGCCGCTGCCAGCAGCGAGGAAAAACTGGCGGTTGCCAAACAGGCGGGCGCCGACGAACTGATCGACTACAGCGATGGCGACCTGAAAGACAAGGTCAAAAGTCTGACCGACGGCAAAGGCGCTGACGTCATCTACGACCCCGTTGGCGGAGACTTTTTCGACCAATGTATGCGCTGCATTAACTGGTACGGGCGCGTATTGATCATCGGCTTTGTTGGCGGTGATATTCCACGCCTGCCAACCAATCTGGTGTTGTTGAAATCCTGCCAGGTTGTAGGGGTGTTTTACGGCGCGTTTACCGGACGATATCCGGAAGATGCCGCACAGAACTTCGCTGAAATTCTGGAGATGATGGAGCAAGGCAAGCTCAAACCGCTGGTCGGTAAAGAATTTCCATTTGAGGCTTATGCGGACGCGTTAAACTGCCTCGAACAGCGTCAAGCCATCGGCAAGGTAGTACTCAACGTATCATGAATCTGAATTTTCCGAACGGACTTGCCCAGCAATGGGCACTGGCGATCTGCTTTATTTGCGGTTTTTTACTGACCGGTGCACTTTACTTCGAGCACGTGATGGGGCTCGCACCTTGTCCCCTCTGCATGATGCAGCGTGTCTGGTTCTTTCTAGCCGCGCTGTTCGCGTACATCAGCCTGTTGCACCATCCTCGTTGGGGCATCTACCCGTTGCTGGTAATTGTTTCTGCTGGAACCGGTGCCTACTTTTCTGCGAAACAGCTCTGGTTGCAGAACCTGCCCGCCGACCAGGTACCGGCCTGCGGTCCAGACCTGCAGTACATGATCGAAGCGTTCCCTCTCTCTGACGTTCTCGCCGCCATGACAACCGGAACCGGCGATTGTGCAGAAACGATGTGGTCATTTGTCGGCATCACCATTCCAGGATGGGCTCTGCTGGGGTTCATCGTCATCATTGCCTGCGCGGTGCTCCAGCTTCGTCAGGGCATCAAATAGAAAAGCAGGCACGCGCAGGGGCGTTTACACCCATCGGTTGCTGCGACTAGCAGCTTCAAAATCTGTTGCTATCTTTCCTATAGGTGCAGCCCGAAAAGAGGCCGCACCATTCACCAGGAATAGGCACCAGGAATAGGAAGAGGGATTATGGGGTCATTAAACGCGAACGCAGCTCAAGCTTTGGGACATACCTGCAAAGAGATTTCACGCAGCAGAGCAGCCGTGCTCAGTTATCTGGTCAAGTTAAATCGCTGTGTTGATGCACAGCACCGCGATCTTGTGGTCAGCCTCTCCAGGCGCTTCAGCGAGACGCTGATCGATTACATCTCCTACGGGCACTTTCGGCTGATGGGTCACCTTTCTCCCGAACCACATCAACAGGCCGCCCTCGATAATATGACGCACCTGAGTTTGCGCTTCGACGAAAAATACAACGGCACTCATCAGCGCATCTCTCTCACGGAACTGAAAGCAGACCTCGAGCAAATCGCATTGGCGATGGAAGCTCGCTTTGAGATCGAAGACGAGGTGGTCCAACTCGCCGTTGCGTAAACACACGCGCATCTGCCTGAGGTTTGTATGCCATCTCAATCTGCCAGGTTATTCATAAGAGTCCTTCCCGTTGCGCTGGCAACAGTGTTCGCTCTAGCGGCTTGTTCGCCCGCTGAGAAACCCGCGCGTTCCTGGGAGGTAGCTGCCCAGGGTATTTACGGCGGGGCGCTCTCCGCTGACGCGGATATGACCATCGTCGGATCGATGAACCACGGCGCCAGCCTCTGGAAAACCTTCGAACACGAACGGCTTTACAACTGGTCTCACGAAGCGGGTGAGTTTACTGAGTTGGTTGCCGCATCCTTTTCTCCCGATGGCAGCCGTGCGGTCACAACAGATCCGCGCACGCTGGTGATGTGGGATACGAACACCGGGCGCGGCCTGCAATACTGGGGCACGCCAGGATCGGTCCTGGACGTGGCAGTTTTTCCAGACAACCGCCATGTGCTACTGGGATTGGACGATCACAGCTCGCTCGTGTTCGATGCACAAACCGGTGCCTACCAACAGACGCTGCTGCACAACGGCGAAGTGGGCGCGGTGGATATATCCGCTGATGGCACTCTTGCGCTCACCGGCAGCGACGATTTCACTGCGGTGTTATGGCGCTTAAACGGCACCGAAAAACTGTACACCTTTCAGCACGACAATCCGGTCCGGGTTGCGGTGCTCTCGCCAGACGCGCGCTACTCGTTTACGGCGGCTCAAGGTGACCTGGTGGCACTCTGGAACAACGAAACAGGCAATCTAGTTGCCGAGCTGCACAACGAAATCAACCACGGCGTGCTGTCGGCAAGTTTTTCTGCGGACGGCCAACACCTGGTTGTAGGTTATACCAATCGCCAGATTGTCATGTATAACGTGACCGACGGTCGGGTGCTCAAGCGCTGGAATCCCGGTTTACGCCACACCATGCGCGCCAGCGGGGCGGCCATTCTTGAGGTTGCATTCGAACGTCAGGGCCGTTCTGTGCTTGCGCTCACCGGCGACGGGCGCCTCCTGGAGCTCAGAATAAGTTAACGTCACAAGCTCAAAAGTCACTCACAAAGAGTGCGTAAGTGGGTAGTGCAATTGAAAAAATGGGTGGTATAGTTGTCCACAGGTTAGTCACACTGGGCAACTAGACCGCGCGGCGCTCTGATATAGGAACAGATAGAAGTCTGATATAAAACAGACAGAAACAGATCAGAGCGAAGTGTGTGAACCAGCGACCTCTGACTCCCAAAACCAGACGAAGAGTTGGTGAGAGTTAGAAAGAGTCAAAAAGAGCTAGAAGAATAAATAGACTCAAAGACTCGCTGAACACATCCATCCACGCGGCTGTTTAGACAAGAACCCAAGTGGACTTCCCGACATACTTTCTGGGTGGGAAGGCAAACAATGGAATCACCAGCGCGCCGGATTCTGGTAATCAACGGTAAGGGCGGTTGCGGCAAAACAACGATAGCCACAAACCTGGCTGTCGCCTATGCATGCCGTGGTAACAACGTCGCTCTCATGGACAACGACCCACAAGGGTCCAGCACTTACTGGGCGGGACAGCGTGACGCTGAGCTACCGCCGGTTAAGATCGTCGCCAAACATGAACGACCGTCGATGTATCAAACACAGGCATTTCATCACCGTCTGCCCAGTGATACTGAGGTGATCGTCGTCGACGGCCACAGCAACGCACGTGGCCGCGATCTGGATACGCTGTTACGCCAGACGGACGTCATTCTGGTGCCCATCCTGCCTTCCTCAATCGACATACGCGCTGGCGGCCGCTTCATTGCAGAACTGCTGACCAACCGGCTCTATCGGGCAGCGCCGAGGCCTGTTGGCGTGATTGCAAACCGCATTCAGCCCAATACCGAAACTCACGACAAGCTCATGCACTTTCTGGGGTGCCTGGATGTACCTTCCGTTGCACAGTTCCGTGACTCGCCCGTCTATACCGACGCGGCAGAAACCGGTCTGGGGGTTGTCGACATGAAAGACTGCCGCGCGGCGCGCAAAGAAACTGCTCAATGGAAGCAACTCTTAACCTGGATTGACGACCAGGCGCCGGTGGAGCAGCGGGCGACCGCGGCCTCCATCCGCATGAAGATGAAACCCAGACCCGCCCCCAGACAGGCTGGAAACGTCGAAAGCAACAACTCGGACGCTAAAACAGCCTGAAGTCCGCGTTACTTGCCCAGACGACACACCATTCATGAGACAGGACACTCGGCTGTGTATAACGTCTGATCTCTTTCGCGAATCCACTTTCGCAACTGCACTTAAGAAGGAGCGCTCGTGCTTCGAGCCGAAGCTGTCAAATTCCAACGTGGGGGTGAGGTCCTGTTTGAGAACCTCAACTTCGATGTCCATGCCGGTCAGCGAGTCGCCATCGCGGGCCGTAACGGCGTGGGCAAATCCACCCTCTTTCAGTTGATTCTTGGAGAGCTGCAAACCGATGCCGGACAGATCAGCTTCCCTCGAGACTGGCGGGTTGCCCATATGCGCCAGGAAGTGGATGTTACCGAACGTGTGGCGCTTGAGTTTGTCATCGACGGCGATCAAGAACTGCGCGCGACTGAGGCTGCCATTGCAAACACAGAGGACCCTGAGAGGCTCGCAGAGCTGCACGCTCGCCTGCAGGACCTGGGTGGCTACGAAGCCACCGCCCGCGCTGGTGAAATCCTCTATGGCCTCGGCTTCTCTTCTGCAGACCTGGAGAAACCATTTTCCGCATTCTCCGGTGGCTGGCGCATTCGCCTGAACCTCGCCCAAGCGTTGATGGCGCGGAGCGATTTATTGCTGCTGGACGAACCCACCAACCATCTGGACCTGGAAACCATCATTTGGTTGGAAAGGTGGCTGCTCCGTTTCCCCGGGACGGTTCTGATCATCGCCCATGACCGCGCGTTCCTGGATGCATGCGCACAACATACGCTCTACCTCTCGGGGAACACCGGTAGACTTTACGCTGGCAACTATTCATCCTGCGAACGCCAACGCGCGGAGCGCGCCATCCTGGAACAGGCTCGCCAGACCAAGCAGGCGCAACAAGCTGCCCATATCCAGAAGTTTGTCGACCGCTTCAGAGCCAAAAGCAGCAAGGCGAAGCAGGTCCAAAGCCGCATAAAGGCGCTAGAGCGGATGGAAGACATCGCCATTATTCATGCCGAGTCACCTTACTCCATCCATTTTCAGAACCCGGACAAGGTATCCAATCCGTTGTTTTCTCTGCGCGAAATCGAGGTTGGATACAACCAGCAGGCTGTCCTGAAGCAAGTCAGTTTGACACTCCTGCCTGGTGCGCGGGTGGGTGTTCTGGGCGCCAATGGGGCTGGCAAGTCGACACTCTTAAAAGCCTTCGTCGGCGACCTGTCCCCATTAAATGGTGACTTTCACAAAGGCCAGAACAGCGACGTCGGTTATTTTGCCCAACATCAACTGGAAACCCTGCATGGGACAAATACCCCGCTGGCCACGCTTGCACAGCTGCAAACCACGTGGAGGGAGCAGCAATGTCGCGACTACCTTGGCGGCTGGGGGTTCACCGCCGGTATGACAACCCGTCGGATAGACAGTTTATCCGGCGGGGAGAAGGCACGGCTTGTGCTGGCACTTATTGCTGTTGAATACCCAGCTGTGCTCATTCTGGATGAACCAACCAACCACCTCGATCTGGACATGCGCGATGCTCTGGCTTTGGCCCTGCAGGATTATGAAGGCGCGGTGGTTATCGTTTCCCACGACCGTGATCTGCTGGAGAAGACGGTTGATGAGTTCTGGTTCGTGCAAAACGGTGGCGTCGGTCGATTCCAGGGCGACCTTGAGGATTACGCAGCATTGCAGACCCAGCCCAAAAGCAAACCCCATACCGGGGGTCGCGAAGCGCAGGACATTTCGGTCAGCGGTTCTAAGAAAGCGCAGCGCCAGGAACGCGCCCACGCGCGCGCGCAGCTGAAGGGATTGCGCGACCAGGCTCGCAAACTTGAGAAAACCATTGAACGCGACAACGTAAGTTTGAGTGAAATCGAAAGTCGCCTGGCTGACAAAGAAACGTACGATACGCTGGCACCAGATGAACTTGACGACCTACTGAAAAAGTCTGCCCGCTTGCGCAAGGCTGTGGAGGAGAATGAGGAGGCGTGGCTTGAGGTGCTCGAACAACTCGAAGCCACGCCGGAGGGTTAGTTAGTCTTTCGACTCTTTCTGAATGCGAATGACTTTGACCTCTTTGTGGACGGCGCTGTCAAACTGACCCGGCTCAACCTCGACGGTTCTATTGCGGCCCTTACGCTTCACTTCCACTTCGACCGTATCTTCAATGTCGCTCAGCGCATCGGCAACATCGCCTACCGTTGCAACTTTCTGATCTTCAACCTGCAAAATAACATCGCCCGGCTTGATCGCGGCATCTTCCGGTACGTCGATCACCACAACCCCAGCGTTCACATCAAAATATTCAGCCAGCGTCCCGGAGACCTCCAACAACTGCTCTGAGTGAGACGAAATTGATTTTGTTGACGACATCACCCCAGGTCCGCCGTGCCCCTTGTGATCCCAATCGAAATCGAAGTCGAAATCCTTGTCCAGGAAGTGCATGGCATGCGCACGACGCGCTTGTGTGACAACAGTTACTTCCGTTTCTTTGTCATCTCTGAGATAGATCACTTCAACCCCATCACCAGGCTTGACGGTTTTCATGTGTTTGGACAACGCACCGTGGGGATTTTTGATCGTGCGCAAATCTATGCCAGCGATCTCTACAATCAAATCACCCGCCTGCAGACCCGCCTGGGCAGCGCCACTCTTGGGTGTGATACCCACGATATGCACGCCCCCTTTCTTGGGATCATCAAGCAGAATGCCCAGCATCGCACGCTTACTGCCCTTACCCTTGGAATACTGTTTTGAATACAGTTCTGCAAAGGTCTGCGCAGCTTCTTCGAGTGCGGCTTCGGCGCGTTTCATTTCCTCTTCGAAATTGGGCTCTGCGTTTTGTGCAGATGCCACGAGCGGCGCGAACAGGAAACTCAAAAGGATAATTATTTTTTTCATGACGACTCCTCGTCGTTCTACAGGCTACTTAAAGTGTCAAATTGCTCGGGATTGGTACGCGCCATCTCGGCGATGAATGCTTGCAACAGATTGACGCGCTTCTGCCAGAGCTCGGGCGGCACCTCACCACTGCCCTGCAGTTGTGAGATCTGCTCATCGGTCTGCGCCAGTCGATAGAGAATCAATTCACCCATATCGCTCACCGCAAGACCGCTGTTCCCAGCTCCACTCTCAGACCTGGCTTGTCGCCAGGGCTCAGAACCCGCGACGATGCGCTCCAAATTCCGCGATTGGTCCATCAGAGCAACCACCGTGGGATCTACACGCATCTGCGTCAAATTGTCGGAGGCAAGCGGCAGGCTGTTATTAACAGCACCCTTTCCACCTCCAAAATCGACTCGACTACCAATCGCTGTGACAAGCACCAACGAGACAAGGAATACACTGGCAGCCATGGCCAGGCGTTGTTGCGACCAGACGTGACGCGCGCTCGCAGGCGCTTGTGGGCGCCAAACGCTGTCATCCACCTCTACATCCGGAAGCGCATTTAACTCTCGCTTGAGATCGACAAGGTCTTCCACCAACGCCCGCTCTTCAGCGTCGAGCGACGATTGGAAAGCCTCGCCGTCACGGTGTGCAAGGTATTTGGATAGATCTGACTTTTGCATTTCTTCCTGGTTCATCTGTACCTTCTCCGGTCGCTTTGTCCGCGTCCTCTTTCGAGTTGCGGGCGCCACCTGTTTGTCCTGCCTCTCTGGTTCGATGCCAATAGAGCAGCTTTTCGTACCCTCTCGCCAACTGAGATTTTGAGAAACTGGCAGTGCGGCCCATCAATTCGCCAATCTCTTTGTGTGTATAGCCCTCAACATCGTGGAGCCATATCACCGCCCGCGTCTCAGCACTGAGCGTGTCCATCGCGGCAACGATATTTGACATCTCAACAGCGTGCTCAAGTTGAGGTTCCGACGCGCCACCGAGGTGTTCTTCCAGCGTCGTATCCTCCACTTCCATCCGGCGGACGTGCCAGGGGGAACGTAATTTCATGAGGCAGTGATTGGTTGCGACTTTACGCACCCAACCGACAACACGCTCCGCATCGCGGATCTGTGTGGCTTTCTCCGTGAGATCGAGGAACGTGTCCTGCAAAACTTCTTCGGCCAGACCTCGATCACTGAGAATGCGCATAGACAGATTCATGATCGACTGAGCAAGCGCAGCATATGCGGCCTCGATTGCCCAGGCTTTACCGCGCACGACGCCCTTGGCGACGCGAGCCGGTATGGTGATGTGCTGAATTGCGCTCATGTGACTATATAGATGCGCGGATCAGCAAAAAGGTCGCAGAATTTTGAGGTTTTTTAGCTCTTTTTTTTGAACGATCATTCGGTTTGTTTCTCAGTTTGTAGAACAGGCCCTTTGCTATGATAGGCCCATATGGCCATTGATAAAGACACCCTGCACAACCAGCTGGCGGCCGTGTTCATCGAACGCGGGTACGATGGGGCCACTCTTGCTCATTTAAGCCGTGCGACGGGGCTTTCCAAGGCATCCCTTTACCACCATTTCCCCGACGGTAAACCCGAAATGGCCATGGTGCTGGCCCGTCTCGCTATCGCGGCTTTACAAAAAAGCGCATATCGCCACCTGGACGGTGGGGCCAGCGATGAGACAGCGCTATCAAAGTTTGTTGACGGATTCGCCCGTTACGTAGACGCCAGCGGTGGCCATTGTCTGCTTGCGGTTCTGGGCCAAACCAGATCTGCTCACGAAGAAGTATTGGCCGTTCACCAGCTGATCCACCAGCAAACTGGAGACTGGCACTTGAGTCTCACTCAAGCCTATGAGGCGCGTGGACTCAAGCCGAAAAAAGCGGCACGCAACGCGCTGAACCTGATCCATCAACTCTATGGTGCGTTACTGAATGCCAAGATGCACAATAGTCCGGAAGTTTTCTACGACGCCACCAAACGTCTGGCAAAAGACCTTCTGCGTTAAAATGTGTCCCAGATAGGCGGAAGAGATAGAGGCAAAAGATAGAAGCAAAATCTGGCGTGAGCCTGTACCACATTGGGAATAAGGAAGACTGAATGAGGCGCTATCCGACAACACGATTGCGGCGCAACCGAACAGATGAATTTGTACGCAGGCTGGTACGGGAAAACCACGTTACCAGAGACGACCTGATCTACCCGATGTTCGTCATAGAAGGGACCAACGCGGAAACCGCCGTCGACTCGATGCCCGGCATCTCGCGCTACTCTGTTGATCTCCTGGTTGAAGAGGTGAAGCGGATTCATGACCTCGGCGTGCCGGCCATAGCGCTATTCCCAAACCTTGATCCGGCCAAACGGAGCCTGGATGGCGCGGAGGCATACAACCCGGCAGGGTTAGTGCCGACGGCCGTCAGCGCGGTAAAAGCCGCGGTCCCGGACATCGGCGTCATTACCGACGCCGCCTTAGACCCGTACACCACGCACGGTCAGGATGGCATCCTGGATGACAGCAGTTACGTTGCCAACGACATCACCGTAGAGGCGCTCTGCAAGCAGGCACGCGTTTGCGCAGAGGCAGGTGCGGATGTGATCGCGCCGTCTGACATGATGGACGGTCGTGTGGGTGCCATCCGTGCGCGGCTCGACGAGGGCGCGCTGATCAACACCAAAATCATGGCCTACTCGGCAAAGTATGCATCTGCCTACTATGGACCTTTTCGCGATGCAGTAGGATCCAGCGCAAACCTTGGTACCGGCAACAAATACACCTATCAGATGGATCCGGCAAACAGCGATGAAGCCCTGGCAGAGATTGCACTGGACATCGAAGAGGGTGCCGACATGGTCATGGTCAAGCCCGGCATGCCTTACCTGGACATCGTCCGCCGCGTGAAGGACACCCACAAAGTGCCCACATTCGTTTACCAGGTCAGCGGTGAATATGCGATGCACATGGCTGCTATCGAAAAAGGCTGGCTCAGCGACGCGGTCATCATGGAGTCATTGCTTGCCTGCAAACGTGCCGGTGCCGACGGCATCCTCACTTATTTCGCGAAAAAGATTGCGGCGGATCTTGCTCACTGACCGCAGTCGTCAGGTGTAGCTGAACTCGAGGCCAGCGTTTGCCAGCTGTCCCGCTTCAACCTCAAGTTCACGGGCTGAGAGTGGGTGAGCACTCAACCAGTCATCGCGTAAGGTCAAATGCATCTGGTTGCCCTCAACCGAAAACTCCAACTCGGGCGAGTCTGCATCCGCGTGCGAACGCTCGAGGATGACCGCAACCCGCAGCAGCGCCACCAGGCGCTTCAATTTTTCCGCCAGCTCAGGTTCAAAGGCCTGAAACGCAAGCCCCGGTAAACTGCGTCGGTGACCTCGGACCAGCAGTGCAAGCATGCTTTGTTGCGGCCCGCTTAAGCCCGGTATGTCCGCGTGCTTCAAGACATAGCTGCCATGCCGATGATAGTGCCTTGCGTTAACGTGCATGCCGATCTCATGCAGCTCGGCAGCCCAACGCAACAACTGACGACACTCATCGTCTCCGTGCCACCAGGGCTGGCTGCCTTCGAACAACCGCTCGGCCGTGCGCCAGACGCGCCTGGCTTGGGCAAGATCCACAGCAAATCGTTTGGCGAGCGTCATCACGCTTTCTTCTGCTAAGTCCACCTCAACATCCTCGTCTCCACGCACCTCTGGCAGTTTTTCGATCGCCATCCCGTGCACCATGCCATGTAAAAGAGACACTTCGGCGTAGCGCATACTCGACAGCCCCAGCACCTCAAAACAGGCGGAAAGAATTGCGGCTCCGGCCGGGAATATGTCGACCCTGTCGGGCGCCAGTCCTGGTACCCCCGCTTCAATAAACCATTGTTCGCCGACAATTGCGTTTTCCAGGCGATCCATCCCGTCCCGGGAGATAACATCCCAATCCCAACCATTGGCACGCAGCACCGTCTGTACCGATTCAATTGTGCCGCTGGTGCCCACAACCGTTCGTTCGTGCATATCCTGTTTAAAATTCTGGTTGTCCTTCAACGCCGCCGTCAGCGCATCCACCGCGGCCTTCTTTGCAGCAACATAGCCTGTGGATTGGGTCATCGGCGGGGCGAAGAAGCGATCCTTGAACGCGACACAACCAACCTCAACCGAGGTGGTAAAGTCCGCGGTAAACGCCGCCCTGGTCCGTGGCGGACCTGAAGCGATTTCCGTGCTGCCCCCGCCTATGTCGATGGCGATAGCCGCTTCCGGCGTCGCCCGAGAGCGCGCCACCGCCTGAAAAATGAGTTCTGCTTCTTCCGCACCGGTAATGATGACCAACGGCACGCCCACAATCTGTTCAACCGCAAGTTTGAAGTGATCTGCGTTGGTTGCCGCACGCAGTGCGTAGGTCCCCATCACACGGATAGCGTCCAGCTCCAACGGTTTGAGTCGCTGCGCGAAGCGCTGAATACAGGCAAGACCGCGCTCAAACGCTTCCGGTTGAATTTTGCCGTTTTCAAAACCGGCGAGCAGTTGGACTTTTTCCTTCAGGCGTTCCACTACAGTAAAACCACCCTGTTCAGGTCGCACCAGGAGCAGGTGGAAGCTGTTGGAGCCAAGATCCAATGCGGCAGCCAGAGACCGCTCTGTCGCGGCGTTTTCGGGTGTTGGAATTGCAGACATAGGTTCTAAGTTTATTCTATTGTGAGCCAGCGTCGCGCCTTGAACTCGCTTAATATGCACCCATCTATGATCGGGCGTTTAAGCTTAACCTGCTGACTGATGGAACCTTATAACGCAAACCGCACGACGAGAGATTGACGGAATGCTAAAATCAGAGAGGCAGCGGGAATTCGGCGACTTGCCTGCTCTAGCAGGCGGTCAACACAGCAAACATTAACAGCAAATATAAACAGGAGAACAACATGGGCGAAAGCATCGTACATACTTCGGATGACGCCTTTGAAACAGACGTCTTGAATGCAGAAACCCCTGTCCTGGTTGACTACTGGGCGGAGTGGTGTGGCCCATGCAAGATGATCGCACCCATTCTTGACGAGATTGCAACGGAATACTCAGATCGTCTCAAAGTGTGCAAAATCGACATCGACGCAAACCAGGGTACCCCACCGAAGTACGGCATTCGCGGGATTCCAACGCTGATGCTGTTCAAGAACGGTGAAGTCGAGGCAACCAAGGTCGGCGCTCTGTCAAAATCACAGCTTCAGGCGTTTATCGACTCAAACATCTGATTCAAACATCTGATTCAACTTAGCGCCGCACTCTAACGTTGCGGCGTAACAAGTTGAAAAGGGTTCATTTTGTGGCAATTTAGTTGCCACAAATGCCCCTTGACCCACACCAGTTATCCACTACACTTGACCTCGACTGCACCTCACCTGCCTATCCGGTTAGGTTTTTTCCATCCTTGAGACCTTAAGTCCGCTCGCGCATTAGGCCTTGTAGCGTCAACTTTAGAAACTTTCTGGGGAGTAGCTCAACGATGGTTATCTGCCAGCTCTTATGCGGCAGTTCGAGTTAACCGCAAACCGTTAACTTAGTGATCTCCTACCTGGCAGCAGTGGTGTTCTTGTATTCGCTCCCCAACGGAATAAAAAACAGGCCAAACGACAAAGGCCAAAAAAGACCAGAAGCAAAGCCCATGGTCAACATTGAATGTTAGAGAATTAAATATGGCAATGAACCTTTCAGATCTGAAGCGCTTACCCGTAGCAGAGCTCATCGATATGGCCCGCGAAATGGGGCTGGACAATGTCGGCAGAAGCCGCAAGCAGGAAGTCATCGCAGCCATCGTGCGCAAGCAATCGAAAAACGGGGAAGACATCTACGGTGAAGGCACGCTGGAGATCCTTCAAGACGGATTCGGTTTTCTGCGCTCTCCCGAAGGGTCATATCTGGCAGGTCCAGACGACATCTACGTGTCCCCCAGTCAGGTCCGCCGCTTCAATCTACGTACCGGGGACAGCATCGCCGGTAAAATTCGCCCACCTAAAGACGGCGAACGTTATTTTGCACTGCTGAAAGTTGATGAGATCAACTTCAGCGAACCAAACACCAAAAAACATAAGATTCTCTTTGAGAACTTAACCCCGCTCTTTCCTGATGAACGGCTCATGCTCGAGCGCGGCAATGGCAGCACCGAAGATTTGACGGCCCGCATCATCGACCTGGTTGCTCCCATCGGTAAGGGCCAGCGGGCTCTGATCGTCTCCCCGCCAAAAGCAGGTAAGACGCTCGTTCTACAGAACATCGCCCAATCGATCACCGCCAACAATCCAGAAACCGTTCTGATAGTGTTGCTGATCGATGAGCGGCCTGAGGAAGTGACCGAAATGCAGCGTTCAGTGCGCGGCGAGGTGGTAGCCTCGACGTTTGATGAACCTCCTTCGCGACACGTCCAGGTTGCTGAAATGGTGATCGAGAAGGCCAAGCGCCTCGTTGAACACCAGAAAGATGTGGTGATTCTCCTCGATTCCATTACCCGTCTGGCACGGGCCTACAACACGATTGTGCCGTCATCGGGCAAAGTTCTGACCGGTGGTGTTGACGCCCACGCCCTGGAACGTCCCAAGCGTTTCTTCGGCGCCGCGCGAAACATTGAAGAAGGCGGCAGCCTCACCATCGTCGCTACCGCGTTGATCGACACCGGCTCGAAGATGGACGAGGTGATCTACGAAGAATTTAAGGGCACGGGTAACCAGGAACTGCACCTCGAGCGCAAGATCGCCGAAAAACGTGTTTACCCAGCGATCAACATCCGTCGTTCTGCAACCCGTCGCGAGGAGTTGTTGATGGGCGAGGAAGAGCTGCAGCGCGTCTGGATTCTCCGCAAACTCCTCCACGATATGGATGACATAGCGGCCATTGAGTTCATCCTGGATAAGTTGAAAGAAACCAAGACCAACGAAGAGTTCTTCAACTCGATGAAACGCTAGTCATTAACGGCGTTCATATTCGTACACAGGCTCTGAGGGAGTGATGACCGCTTCCTCCACTTCATACACAGTCCAAGTTGTCAGCATTGACGCAACGGCACCGACACAGCAAATCCAGCTGGAGATGCCAGCTGATTATACGTTCCTGGCCGGGCAGTACCTTTGCGTGCTCCACGCTGACGGCACACAGGTTCCACTGTCGATCGCCTCACCGCCAAGTTCTCTGCCGCAACTGGAATTGCACTACAAGTCAATTCCAGGTGATCCAGCCGCACAGGCGATGGATGAATTGCTCCAGGTCAGTTCGTCGGAGGGTGCGGTATGGCAAGTCAGTCCAGCGCAGGGTTCTGTGCGGATTCCAGATACTCGTGAACCGCTGCTGGTCGTAGCAGCAGGCAGCGGAGCAAGTCTCGCGTTTTGCGCGGCTGCAATGCGCAAATCGCTGTCCACACATGTGTTATGGACGGTCGAACACTCAGAAGATGCCTACGCTCTGCAGCGATTGGAGAGTCAAGCGGGTGCGGAAGTTTCATTGGTGGTCGACGCCACCCTCGGCGAGGAGAACGCGGGTATGCGATGGCTTGCTGAACATGCAAATCCTGCGCGATTTGCTCAGGTCATCATCTCTGGCAGCCCGGCGTTTACCTGGCAGGCAACCGATGTGCTGGAGGGGTGCGGCTACTCAATCGACAAAGATGCACTGCATAAGCTTCAGTCGGATGTTTACGACTATGCGCCCAGGGGCGGCTAGTGTCCTGTCTCATTAATTCGTTGAATTAATGAGACAGGACACTAGCTTATGGGTTGTTTGCATCCTTAACCGTCGGCAGCGGCAGCACCGGCAGGTCTCCTAACGACCGCATGAGATAATCTGTACCCCGTCGCTCATCACCGATTGCTACACACAGGCGACCCAGTTCGCTATACACCTCATCGCTCGGGGCAAGGCGCAGTGCCGCCTCAAAATACGACCGGCCTTCATCAAACTCTTCGTTCGCGAGACTTAAACGTCCCAACGCCAGAGCCAGAGCACCATCGTTAGGTCGTTCCTTCGCCCACCCCTTGGCAGCAACCAGCTGCCGTGCAGGATCAGCTGTGAGATACCGCCCGTAACGCTCAACCAGAGCATCATCCCAGGTTTGGTTGAGGACCAGGCGCAACACCTCTACCGCATCATCATCACGTCCAGATTCGTGCAGCGCATCCACCCAGCCAACGAGGAGGTCCACGTCCGCTTTAAGGTGTTTGGGCAGATCACTCCAGAGCCGACCGACGCTCTCCTCGCCTTTAAGTTTGTCTTCCCAGACCAACCTGACCAGCCTTCTGATCTCAGTCTCGGGCATAGCTTTACGGTCGGAGACCTCCTTCAGATGCTGTTGCAACGCCGCCCAGTCACCGAGCGCTTCATAACACAACGCAAGCCTTGCCAGTACGGTGGTGTGCTTCGGTGCTCGCTTGCGCAAGCTGAGTAACGTCGCAAGCGCATGTTCATGGTCACCATCACGCATCCTGAACTCCGCCTGGGTCAGGAGTGCTGCGAACTTTGCGCCCGGTGTGGTTTCGTGCGCACTTTTGAGCAGCTGATCGCGCTCTGCAGCGTCGCCCAGTTCGTGTGCCGCGCGCGCACCGTTCAAGTAGTTGATCAGCGGGGTATCCACATCATCGGCACTGCCTACCAGCACCTTACGCGCTTCAGCCCACCGTCCTTCCGCCATCAACATCAAGCCACGCACGGTTTGTTTGCGCCCCTGCCGAGCACGGCGCCCGGAACGCCACCGCAGCATGCGGCTCTGGCCGTAAGCAACGTAGCGCCAGGAGCCGATGATCAGTCGAATCAAGACATAGCCGACGACGAGAAAGGCGAGCCCAACCCATACGCTGGTCTCCACCACGTGGTTGCCATAATTGATGAGCACATATCCCGGGTCGGTTGTTATCAGCAATCCGACAACACCGCCTACCAACAGGGCTGCCAGGAGCGCAAAAAATAGGAACACTATTCGCCTCCCTGCCGGGCTGACTTCAGCTCGTTCAAGGACCCGGAAATGTCCGGGAGCGGATGCGCCAGCTGGATCGTGAGCATGTCGTCGATCTCGCTGGTGAGCACAGACTGCTCTTGCGCCGTGTATCGACCTAGCCACTCGCGTATCGATGTCAGCGCCTGTTCATACACATCCTGCTGACGTTTCAGCGCGGCGAGCTGTGCCTGCTCGAACTTCAGTCTGAGATTGAGCTCGAGGTACTGCTCTTCCTGCGGCGCCAGGAGCGGTTTGACCGTTTCTTCCCCGCCTAACTCGCGGTACCTCACCATGGCTTGCGTGGCGGCCATGATTTCCTGCCAGACGGTAACCTCTTCACTTTCTACTTCGGCTTCAGGCAACTCAGGTCGACTGAAATAAAGACCATCCAACTGACCTTTCAACGCCTCCAGGCGCAGGTACACACCCTGCAGATCATCCTGCGGCACCTGGCGGAGCGCTACAATCTCATCGGCCAACCGCGCGCGCACTGTATGCAAAGAGAAGTCGTCAAGTTCAGCAATAATCTGGTCCGCCGCCTGCAACAGGATGAGTGCTCCCCGACTGTCACGTTCCATAAGGACCCGGTGATTAGCGATACGCAACAGGTATTCAGCTTCCGCAAGTTTCCATTCGCGCTGGGATGGTGGTGCGGCCAACAGGGCTTCCTGCAGTGACTTGAGGACCTGTTCTTCCGTCTCCTCAAGTTTGGCAAAACTCTCTTTCTGGAAGGCTTCTGTTGTCGCGGTCATCTGCTGTTCCGTGCTCGACAGCGCCTCTTGCAGCCTGCTCACTTCCGCCGTCATCTGAGTCTGCTGATTTGCTGCCGCATCCTGCACCGTCTGGAACGGGTTTTTGTACACAAGCTCCCAGTAGAGATAACCCGCCGCGCCCAAACCCAGCACACCCAACAGCAACGCGATCCATGTCAGCGCCCGTCCGGGCTTTTTTTCCGCGACCGGGTCGTCCAAGCCAGCGGTCTCAGATGAATCAACCGCTTCTGTTTCACCGTCTGCGTCAGGTTTTGTCTCAGTCTCTTGAGCGAGTTCCTTTTTCTCCGCAGGCTCGGATTCAGCATCCGCTGCTTCAGAGTTGGTTTCTGCTGGATCCGTGGCCTGATCATCCTGCGGCAGCTTCTGATCGTCTTCTGGATCGCGCGTGTTACTCATTTCCTGTCCTAACTCACTAGTCCTAATTCATGGGCGCCGTATTCGCGGCGATCGCTACCCGTTGCCTACCCTGCCGAGATATCCCACCAGTGCAGCAGGGGCTGCAGAGCCCAGGTCAATCACATCAAGAAAGCCCTGCGCTCGCGCAGCATCCGCAATGCGCGGCGAAGGCACAAACACCGTTTTCCCCTTGGCCTGGGCACCTTTTGCGGTGGCGATATTATTCAATGCGAACTCAGAACTCACTTCAATTCCATCAACAGACCCCACCTCAAATGGTGTAAGGTCAACCTCACAGCGCCGATAGAGCTCAAATACACTCACTTTCACACTTCGCCTGCTCAGCTCATCCAGCAACAGCGACCGGCCCTCTTGCCCCTTTATCAGCCACACCACGCTACCCGCGGTCAGATTCGCCACAGCCGTCATGCCAAGGATCCCTTCAGATCCAGCAATTTCCGGTACCTCGCTGCCAATTCCTGCCTCGTTCAAGGTCCTTTGCGTAGCGCCGCCGACCGCGATATGCGGACACGTGGCCGGTGTTAACGCCTCAGCATATCTGGTTGCTGCATGGCGGGAGGTAACCACCACCAGCTGCGGGTCAGGTTCCGCCGCATCTGTTTTCGCCAAACCGCTTTCCGCCCAACCGGTCTCCACCAAAAAGAGCGGTTCAATCCCAACCACAGGATACTTGACTGGCTCAACGGCAACGTCAGATTCGCGTAAAAACTGCACGAGCTCCGAGGCACCAGGTTCTGAGCGGGTCACCCAAAGCCGCATCAGTCCTTACCGTGCTCATCCGCTTTCAGGGCGGCCAGCACGTCAGCACCGCCCTGGTCCATCAATTCTGTGACCACAGCAGAGGCGAGCGCCTCCGGTTCTTCCCCGGCCTTCCGGCTGCGCAGTATCGTTGACCCGTCTGCACTCGCAAGCCGTGCTTCCAGCGTGATCAAGTCGTTTTCCATTGTTGCCATCGCGGCGATGGGCAAACTGCAATCAGCGCCTAAGCCCTTGCTCACCCCACGTTCTGCAGTGACACATTTTGCAATCACTTCATCCCGCAGGGGTGCCAGCTTATCCAACACCTTGTTACCCGCCAGGCACTCAATCCCCAACGCACCCTGCCCCGGGGCTGGTAAACAGGTCCCAACATCAAGCACATGCATATCGCGACGAGTCTGGTGTATGCCGAGACGCTCAAGCCCCGCCCTTGCAAGTACAATCGCATCGTATTGACCCTCATCAAGCTTCCCAAGACGGGTATCCACGTTGCCGCGAATCGACCGAACCTGCAGATCGGGCCGCTGGGCCAGCAACTGCGCCTGTCGGCGTAAGCTGGAACTCCCCACGGTTGCGCCAGGCTTCAGTTCTGCAAGCGTCCCTTGAGATGAAACGAGCACGTCCTCAACCGGCGCTCGATACGCGATCACAGGCAGATCAAACCCGTCCGGTACCTCGGCGGGCAGATCTTTTACTGAATGAACCGCGATATCCGCTCGATCCTCCAACAAAGCTGCTTCAAGCTCCTTAATAAAGAGACCCTTACCCCCCACCTCACTTAGAGGGGCGGACAGCCACTTATCGCCTTGGGTGGTGATACCGACCAGTTCAACCACACAATCCGGGTGAACGCGTTCCAACTCCGACTTGATAAAGTTAGCCTGCCACAGCGCAAGCTGGCTCTGTCGGGTTGCTATACGAATGGTTGTCATAACTTCTTCAACACCTTTCTTAACTGAGACAGATGCCGTCGACTGACCTCGACGCCATCGCTTAAGCTCTTCATGCGCACGGTCACCTGGCCATCGACCGCTTTATCCAATGCCTCTATGTGTGCTTTGGCCACCAGGGCATTGCGATGTACACGGATAAAACGGCTGGCAAATTCCTCCTCCAGGTCTCGGAGCGTTTCATCAACAATCAACTCACCAGAAAGGTGTCGCACCGTCACATACTTTTGATCCGCCTGGAAATAGAGCACATCTTCCACCGGCACCAGCTCTATCCCGCGATGCGTGCGTGCAGAAATATGCGAGCGGGCTTCGGCATCTTCCGTCTTCAGCGCGGCAATCTGGGCACGGTTCAGACGCACCGATTGCGCCAGGGCTTGTGAAAGCTGTTCACGCCTGACGGGTTTCAGGAGGTAGCCAACCGCCTGGAGTTCAAATGCCTGGATGGCATGCTCTTCGTACGCGGTACAAAAAATTACGCCGGGGGGTTCGTCCAGACTCAGAAAATGACGCGCGGTTTCCAACCCATCCATTCCGGGCATGCGGATGTCCAGCAACACCAGATCTGGCCGCAATTCTTCGGTCAACTTGATCGCTTCGAGCCCGTTTTTAGCCTCCCCCACCACCGCATAGGCATCCTCCGCTTCCAAAAGGCGCCGCAGTCTGTCTCTCGCCAGGCTCTCATCATCAACAAGCAGTACGTTCAGTCTTCACCTCATCCTTCTAATTCGATTGCCGGTTTCATCCGCCTGATTTCAGATGACCGTTGCGGTTTTTGGAAAACTCAGATGGGTCACAAACTGGTCATCCACCGGCTTTGCATCCAAAGACGCGCGTGTCCCATACAACACCTGCAAGCGACTCTTGATGTTATTCAGCGCCATGCGATTGCCTTCGCTTTCGCGTGTCTCATGGGCCTGTGGCAGCGGATTTACAATGCTCACATTCACCAGGTCGTCCTCGTACGCCACTTTCAGTTCGATAGTGCCACCCTCGGGTAAGGGTTGGATGCCGTGATAAATCGCATTCTCCAGAAGCGGCTGCAGGGTCAGCAGCGGCACCATCACACTGTCGGCTGTCTCTTCAACCTGCCAGTCGAGCTTAAGTCTGTCGCCCAGCCTTAAGCCTTCAATGCGCAGATAACGCTCACATAACCCGAGTTCATCCGCCAGCGGCACCTGGTTACCGGCTTCGTTTAAGCTGGCGCGAAAAAGTTCCGACAGGTCTTCGACCACAGACTCCGCAGTATCGGGGTCTACAGCAATCAGGCTGGCGATGATGTTCATCGAATTAAACAGGAAATGCGGCCGGATCCTGGACTGCAGCGCCTGAATGCGCGATTGCAGTTCAGATTGTTCCTGCAGCCGCAGCCGTTGCTGCACGTAAAAGTATCGCAGCATCAACCCTGTGATTATCCCGGCGATGACCAGATTGCCCGCTATCCGCGACCACGCTAGGTGGTCAACGCCAACAAGACCGGTGCCAACCAACCACTCTGCTCCTAAGCTCACAGCAAACGTGACCACCAGGACCACCGAGAACGCACCCCCTGCGCCAACGGCCAGCGGCAAGCGCGACAACCAACCTCTGAGTGCACAAAGCAGGCCTGCGCTGACCAGCGACACCCACTGAACAAACAGCGACATGAGGCCAAAACGCACCCATGTGACTTCACCACCGGCAAAAATCAGCACCACCACAAGCAGCTGACTGAAAAGAATCAGGAGGGCGAGCGCGCTGGTGTTGCACAACTCGGGGACAACGAAATGATCGGGTCGGGCGCTCACGGACTGGACATTCCGCTATACTTCGCGCTCCACTGACTCGAACCCGCAATCATGGCCGGTAATTCTACACCTAACTCACCCTCAAATGACGCAACGAATAACGCCCAAAATGCGCGAAGCGGTTTAATCGGGGGCCGCTTTTCTGAGGCAACAGACGCCTTTGTGGAGGAATTTACCGCCAGCATAGGCTTCGATCAGCGGCTGTACGCGGAGGATATCGAGGGATCTATCGCTCATGCACGGATGCTCGAACACATCGGCGTGCTTACCGCTGACGAGGTTGGCCAGATAACAAACGGATTAACGCAGATAAGGTCGGAGATCGAGGCGGGACAATTCGCCTGGCAGGTGGCACTTGAGGATGTACATATGAACATCGAGAGCCGCCTGATTGACCTGATTGGTGACACTGGCAAAAAGCTTCATACCGGGCGCTCACGCAACGATCAGGTCGCGACCGACATCCGTCTTTATCTCCGCGCCGCCATCGATAGGGCCATCGCGCTTGAAACAGAACTCGCATCCGCCCTGCTCGATCTTGCAGATCAACACACCGGTACGATCATGCCGGGCTTTACCCATCTGCAGGCCGCCCAGCCCATTACTTTTGGACATCACCTGATGGCCTGGTTCGAGATGCTCATTCGGGACCGCCAACGTCTGATCGACTGCCGGGTTCGAACCAATCAGCTGCCATTGGGGAGCGCCGCGCTCGCCGGCTCACCTTACAAAGGCGACCGCGAATTTCTCGCCCGCGAGCTCGGCTTTGAAGGCATATGTGAAAACTCGCTCGATGCCGTGAGCGACCGCGACTTTGCCATCGAGTTTTGTGCCGCCGCCGCGCTGACGATGACCCACTTTTCCAGGTGGTGTGAGGAGCTTGTGCTGTGGTCGAGCCAGCAGTTCAGCTTTATCGAGCTGCCCGACCGGTTCTGCACCGGATCCAGCATCATGCCGCAGAAAAAGAATCCCGATGTACCGGAGTTGATCCGCGGTAAAACCGGTCGCGTCAACGGTCATCTGATTTCGTTGCTGACGCTGATGAAAAGCCAGCCCCTCGCTTACAACAAAGACAACCAGGAAGATAAAGAGCCGCTTTTTGACTGCGTGGATACGCTGCTCGACTCGTTGACCGCACTTGTCGGCATGGTGCCCGCCATCAGCCCCAACGCGGAGGTTATGCGCGAAGCCGCCCTGGCCGGATACACCACCGCAACCGATCTGGCCGACTATCTGGTCGGCAAGGGTGTACCGTTTAGAGACGCCCACGAAATCGTTGGCCAGGCGGTACAGACCGCGGTCAGCACCAACCGCCCCCTTGAAGCGTTGTCGTTGGAAGAGCTGAACAGCAACGGTGGTAACGCCGTGACCGACGAGGTTTACCAAGTACTGTCACTCGACGGTTCCGTGGCCTCGCGCGACCACCTGGGTGGGACGGCCATCAACCAGGTAAAGAGCGCTATCCAGCGCGCGCGAAGCCGCGTTTAGTCCCGCTTTAGGGTGTATACTGCCGCGCTTTTAGCGCGAGAGTGAACATGCGGTACACAGTCTTATTCATCCTGGCCCTGACTGTTGCCACGTGCGGACAGAAAGGGCCGCTCGAGTTGCCTGAAAACAACGCCAAGAGCCGATCCGGATACGGCGTCACACAATCGAGCCTCAGCCGGGAAGCGGTGCTGCATGACGTCTCTCAACTACGTTAACGGCGTTGCCCATCTTGAGAACGTCAGCCTCGCTGACATCGCCGCGGAAGTCGGCACGCCCGTGTATGTTTACTCGGCCGACTATGTACGGTCCCAACTCAGCGCACTGAAAGAAGCGTTCGCTGGGACAACCACTGAAATCCACTACTCAGTAAAGGCGAATTCCAACGTACACCTGCTCCGTCTCATCGCGGCCCAGGATGTCGGTTTCGACATTGTGTCCGGAGGCGAACTCAGCCGTGTGCTGGCGGCAGAAGGGGACCCCGCCCGTGTCATTTTCTCAGGTGTGGGCAAAACTGCAGAGGAAATGGACTTTGCGCTGAAAGTTGGCATTGCGACGTTTAACGTGGAAAGCGCGAGCGAACTTAAGCTGCTGTCCGAACGCGCGCGTATTCAAAACACGGTTGCAAATATCTCCGTACGGGTTAACCCGAACGTTGACGCGCGCACTCACCCCTACATTTCCACCGGACTCAAGGACAACAAGTTCGGAGTGCCGCCAGAAGTGGCCATGCAGATGTACCGGGATGCAGATGCGGACCCCTACCTGAACATTACCGGCATTGACTGCCACATCGGCTCGCAAATCACGGAACATGAGCCGCTGCTCGATTCGATGTCGTTTCTACTGACAATGGTCGATGACCTGGCTGCAGACGGCATAGTGGTTCAACACATCGATCTTGGCGGCGGTATGGGCATTACCTACCGCGATGAACAGGCGTTGGATACCCAGACCTACGGCGCCATGGTGCAACAGATGTTGGGCGCGCGAGAACTTACCATCGCATTGGAACCCGGCCGCAGCATTGTCGCTAATGCCGGTGTGCTTCTCTGCCGTACCCAGTATCTCAAAACCGCAACCATGGAGGGTGCGCCAAACTTTGCCATCGTCGACGCAGCAATGAACGATTTGATCCGACCCGCATTGTATGAAGCGTGGCACGGCGTCCTGCCGGTTGAGGAATCGGCGGAAGAGGGCGGTCAGACCTGGAATGTGGTTGGACCGATCTGCGAGTCAGGGGATTTCCTGGCCAAGGACAGACAATTGAACCTCACAGAGGGCAGCCTGCTTGCGATTTTAAGCGCGGGGGCATATGGCATGGTCCAGGCTTCAAACTACAATTCACGTGGCCGAGCGGCTGAAGTACTGGTCGACGGCGAGAGCTATCGTATTATTCGCCGACGCGAACACATTACCGATCAACTCCGTCTGGAATTGGAACTCTGATGGCCAACGCCAAAACGCTTCATTTCTACAAGATGCATAGTCTCGGCAACGACTTTCTGGTGCTGGATGGCGTCACGCGCACTGTAGATTTGAGACCCGAGCAAATTCAACTCTGGGGCGACCGTCACGTCGGCGTGGGTTTCGATCAACTGCTGGTTATCAACCCACCCACAGACCCGGACGCAGACTTCTGGTTCACCATCTACAATGCCGATGGCAGCCAGGCTGAACAGTGCGGCAACGGTACGCGATGTGTTGCATATCTGGCCAACCACCTGAATCTGACAAAGAAAAACTGTATCCGCTGGCAATCCCTCGCGGGTAACTTCACAACCGAGCGAAACCGGGATGCGTTCAAAAGCACTATGACCGTACCGGTTTTGACCGCCGCAAATATCCCTTTCAATCCGGCGGCTGCAACCCCTACCGAGGGGCCTGCGTACGCACTGAACGATACAGACTTTGAAGTCACTCCCGTTTCCATGGGCAATCCCCATGGGGTGATGTTCCTGGACGATATTTTTAACGTGGACGTCGACGCAATCGGCAGTCAGTTAACCAATCACCCGGCGTTCCCAAACGCTGCCAACATCGGCTTCTGTCAGGTGATCGACCGCCAGTTTGTGCGCCTGCGCGTGTTCGAACGCGGGGTTGGCGAAACACAGGCCTGCGGCAGTGGCGCATGTGCTGCAGTTGTCGCAGCGCAACTGAACGACCTTGTCGATCACAAGGTCAAAGTATCACTCCCCGGCGGTAAGCTGCGTATTGCCTGGACGGGTGGGGATGCGTTTGTAGAAATGACAGGACCCGCAACCCTAGTTTATGAAGGTGATCTTTCGCTATGAGCGAAAATGACGAAACTGAAGACTTATCAACCACCGACGTTGTTGCCTATCTCCGCGACCATCCGGATTTTTTTAACAACCAGAAAACGCTGCTTGCAGAATTGAATCTGCCACACGAATCGGGCAAGACCATTTCGCTGGTCGAACGCCAGGTCAACATCCTGCGCGACCGCAATATGGACATGCGCCGGCGCATGAACGAACTACTGCAGACGGCACGTGTAAATGACGATCTCTTTACGAAGACGAGATCCCTCACGCTCGCACTCGTCGAAGCAGGTTCCATGCAGGATCTGAACGAACTACTGGCAACACACGTGCTGGTTGATTTCGAAGCCGACTTTGTTGCCTGCCATCTTGTCCACGACAAAGTAACCGATGTCGGCCCGCTGGATCACTTCAACTTTCACGATGTCACACCCGCTTTTGCCGATCTGATCAGTAACGAGACGGCAACCTGCACACCGCTGAGAGAGAACGAACTCGCCGCGATCTTCCCTTCTTCCACACACGAAGGCCCTGGCAGCGCAGTGCTGCTGCCATTGAACAGCACTGTTTCCGCCATTCTGGCGATTGGTTCCCGCGATGGCGCGCGTTTTTCTCAATCGATGGATACGCTTTTTGTTGCCTACATCGCGGATATTCTGGCTGCCATTTTGCCTCGCGTCTTACCGCGTTAACGGTCAGACTGTGCGGGTACTTTGAAGGCAACGTTTATGCGCGGTTCCGATTCAGACAACCCTCTGCCTGCCCTGATCGAGGGTTATCTCGCTCAGCTGAAAAACGAACGACGCTATTCTATTCATACCGTCAACGGCTACCGTTTCGAGTTGCGACGTTACAACGAGCTGCTCGAAACCGAGCTGACCCGCGCACAGCCCCATCACATCGCGACCTACGTCGCAGCACTACACCATCGAGGGTTAAAACCTAAGAGTATCCAACGATCGTTATCTGCCGTCAGGAGCTTCTATGAGTTCCTGGTTACGCGCGGTGACATGAAGGCCAACCCCGCGGCGGTGACCGTATCGCCCAAGGCCAGATCACCTTTGCCGAACGTTTTGGATCCGGATCAGGCCCATTCCCTACTGGAAGCAACAGCTAAAACGGCAGATACAAAGAGCGCTGTGAAAGATCAGGCGATTCTCGAACTGTTTTATGGATCCGGCCTGCGCCTGAGCGAACTCGTTGCTCTGGACATAGGCGATCTGGATCTGCAACAAGGCTTCGTACGGGTTGTTGGAAAAGGCAACAAACAGCGCCTGGTCCCGATGGGCAGGAAAAGCATGCAGGCATTACGTGCCTGGTTGAATATCCATCCAGACCCACAGCCGAATGCGCCACTCTTCACCGGTCGGGGAGGGCGCCGAATTGCCGCCAGAACAATACAGGCAAGGTTAAAAAAGATAGCTGTCGAGCGGCTTGGCAACGATGCCCTGCATCCACACATGCTCAGACATAGTTTTGCAACACACCTGCTGGAATCCAGCGGTGACCTGCGCGCCATACAGGAGTTGCTGGGACACAGCGATATCGCGACAACGCAGATTTATACGCACCTGGATCTGCAAAGCTTAAGCCGGGTTTACGACAAGGCCCATCCGCGGGCGCATCTGAACACCCAGGAGGAGCACTCAACCCTAGAGCTCAAAAATGATTGAATTGATCACTCTGGACCTGGACAACACGCTTTGGGACGTGGACGCGGTCATCATCCAAGCCGAAAAAGACATGCGCGCCTGGATGGCAGGCACAACCCCTGAAGCGCACGCCGTTTACGCAGGCGAAGCCCTGGATACCATCCGACAGGAAGTGTTTGCAGAACACGCTGCAATGAGACACGACCTGACATTCATGCGCGTCAAGGTTCTGGAACAGGTTTACGCGTCTGCTGGCTACACGGCAAGAGAGAGCGAAGGCCATGCAAACGCTGCTTTCGACATCTTCTTTGAGGGCCGCAATCGCGTTAAGTTTTTTCCAGGGGCACACGAAATGCTCGAGGCGCTCGCCGAGAAATACCACCTCTACGCACTGACAAATGGCAATGCGGACATCGAGAAAGCGGGCCTGGGTGCTTACCTTGATGGTGCTTTCAGTTCGGCCGATGTGGGCACTTCGAAACCTCATGCCGACATGTTTCACGCACCGCTAACCCACCTGAATCTGCAACCCGGGCAAGCAGTTCATATTGGCGATAATCTGGTCGACGACGTGCATGGTGCTAACGCGGTGGGTATGCGCACCATCTGGGTAAATCTGCGGGAACATGAACGTGATGCGGACGATCCAGTCCCGGACCATGAAGTTCCAAACCTGGCGAGTATCGTCCCGCTCCTGGAATCACTGGGCTAGTCTCCGCCCTGAGGAACTCAGGCGCTCAGCGTTTCTCGCATATACGTTTTTACTGCCTGTTCATCAGCCGCAAGATTTTCTTTGCGTGAACTCATACCGGACAGTACATCCAGAAAAGGGTGCGTCGCGCGCAGCCCGGCAACCGCTTCTTCTACCGCTTCCGGGAACTTTGCGGGATGTGCGGTGGCAATGCACAGTAACGGCGAAGAGTCAGAGTCTTTGAGTTTGTCTTTTGCACACACCCCCACCGCTGTATGCGGGTCCAGCACGTAGCCTGTGTTTTCGTAGACGCTCTTTAAAGTAGCAAGGGTTTCAGCAGTGCTGACGGCGGTGGCTCTGAAACCAGCGTCCGGCGGGCCGCCGATAGAGGCACTGCCCGATTCAGCAAACTGCTGCATGAACGCGCGCAACTGCTCCACATCTTCGTCATAGTAGTAATACAGGAAACGTTCAAAATTGCTTGCGACTTGAATGTCCATAGCGGGCGACAGTGTGTAATGCACTTCACCACGCGCGTAGTCCCCCGTAGCGAAGAAGCGCGCGAGAATATCGTTTTCGTTGGTAGCGACCAGCAGCTCATCAATGGGAAAACCCATGCGACGTGCAAAATAACCGGCGAACACATTGCCGAAATTTCCTGTTGGCACACAGAATGTCACCGGCTGATCAAACTTGAGACTGGCATAGCCGTAATAAACAACCTGAGCCAGCACGCGCGCCCAGTTTACAGAGTTGACCGCACCCAGGTGTAATTCCGCTTTGAAATCAAGATCCGCGAAGATCTGTTTCATCAAGCTCTGGCAGTCGTCAAACGACCCATCCACCGCAATACAGTGCACATTGGATTCGGGCACCGTTGTCATCTGCAGTTCCTGCAGCGGGCTGACCTTGCCATCGGGGTAAAGAATGAAGATATCGATGTTCGGCTGCCCGCGGACCGCCGCTATCGCAGCGCTGCCGGTATCGCCGGAAGTTGCGCCAAGAATGTTGAGGCGTTCACCACGCTCAGCCAGCACGTGTTCAAACAGTTTACCCAGCAACTGGAGCGCAACGTCTTTGAACGCCAGCGTAGGGCCGTGGAAGAGTTCGATCAGCGTGAAGTCTTCCAACTCCTTCAAAGCAACAACATCCGCATGGGTAAAACTTGAGTACGCTTCATCGATGAGCCGCCGCAGATCTGCATCACTGATATCGTCAGAAAAGAGACGTATCACTTCATAAGCCAACTCGGTGAATGACAGGTCCCGCCACCGCGAGAGCTCACCGGTAATGTCAGGTATAGACTCCGGCACGAGCAGGCCACCGTCGGTTGCAAGCCCCATCAGGAGGCTGTCTTTAAAACTGATCCCTTTCGCACCGCCACGCGTGCTTTGGTAACGCATTGCTTAATCCCAGCTAGTGTTGGCCGTCCGACCCACTGGGTCGGACTGGATGATCGCCCCGCCAGGTTGTTCCAGATAGGTCGTCCGCCGGGGCGCCGTATTGTAGACGTAATGCGCCGGGAATATCAGCCGCCCACAATAATTCGTCTTATTGATTACGGGCGGTTAGATAGAACCACGTCCGTAGTTGTTTTCGGGCTTCTTCGGTGGGTCAGCACGCTCGCCTTTCGGAATCTCATTGACCTTGCCGCCAGATTTCAAAAATGCTTCGACATCCGAAGCCAACTGGTCGCGTTCTTCTGCACGCGCCTCAGGGTTGTAGGTACCGATGTCTTTTGTCTCTGCTGCTGTGACTGCTGTGTTCATTTACCCATCCCATTGTTTATTTGTTGCGAGGTAGTTATAGACCATATCCAGGATCTCGCCAGTTTCTGGTGGATATTTTTTCTTACAGCAATAAAAAAACCCCGCCGAGAAGACCCGACGGGGTTTAAAGCGTGTCAAACGCTCAGTGTTAACTCGTGCGTGAGAACTCGGGGTAAGCCTCGATGCCACACTCCGATACGTCCACACCTTCGTACTCTTCTTCTTCTGAGACTCTCAAGCCCATGATCTTGGACAGAGCAAACCAGACGATGAAGCTCATGATGAAGGTCCAACCGAAGATCGCTGCGATACCGGTCAGCTGAGCGACGAGCGTTGCATCTGCGTTGGTCAGGCACACCGCCAGAAGACCCCAGATACCACACGTTCCGTGTACAGAAATCGCACCCACCGGGTCGTCAATTTTGAGCTTATCGAGCATCACAATTGAGAGTACAACCAGGATGCCACCCACCGCACCGATGCCGAGCGAAGCAACCGCGGAGCCCGTTAAGGGTTCAGCAGTAATCGATACCAGACCAGCAAGTGCGCCGTTTAGCGCCATGGTCAGGTCCGCTTTACCGAACCAGGCTCGAGCGAGTAAGAGCGCTGCAACCAGTCCACCCGCAGCGGCGGTATTGGTGTTGACGAATATCTGTGCAACGGCGTTCGCTTCTACAACGTTACTGACAATTAACTCAGAACCGCCGTTGAAACCGAACCAGCCGAACCAGAGGATGAACATACCCAGCGTTGCCAGCGGCATGTTCGCGCCCGGAATCGGGTTGATCTCACCGTTCTTGCCGTACTTGCCCGCACGCGGTCCAAGCAGGATCACACCGGCCAGCGCTGCTGCAGCACCACACATGTGCACAACACCTGAGCCAGCGAAGTCCAGGAAGCCAAGCGCGTCGAGCGCACCGCCACCCCATTTCCAGAAACCTTGTACTGGATAGATAAAGCCGGTCATGAAAACTGCAAAGGCGAGAAATGCCCACAGTTTCATACGCTCAGCAACTGCGCCCGATACGATGGACATTGCTGTTGCGACAAACACGACCTGGAAGAAAAAGTCAGATCGAGCGGAGTAGTAAACATCTCCATTCGACGCCAGCACTTCTTCCACCGTGTTTTCGGCGCCGATCAGGCTGCCGAAGATCGGCATCCATGAACCTTCACCTGCGCCGGGGTACATAATGGCGTAGCCAACGAGGAGGTACATGATCGAAGCGATCGAAAAGAGCGCTACGTTTTTAGTGAGAATTTCAGACGTGTTCTTAGCACGAACCATGCCGGCTTCCAGCATCGCGAAGCCCGGGGCCATGAACATCACCAACACGCCCATTAATAGAAAGTAAAGGGTATCCACTGAGTAACTCAGTTGCGTTAAATCATCCACGATTTTCTCCGGTTGTGTTAGAGGTTAAACGGCCTCTGGGCCAGTTTCCCCGGTACGAATTCGGACTACGTCTTCAAGAGGTGAGACGAAGATTTTGCCGTCACCGACTTTGCCGGTGTTGGCAGATTTGGTAATGGCTTCCACCACCTGGTCGAGCAGGTTGTCGTCTATCGCAACCTCCAACTTAACCTTGGGTAGAAAATCTACGACGTATTCAGCGCCGCGATAGAGTTCGGTGTGACCTTTCTGCCGCCCAAAGCCTTTCACTTCGGTAACGGTCATACCCTGTACACCTACCTCAGACAGTGCGTCACGCACGTCATCAAGTTTGAAGGGTTTGATGATTGCAGTTATGAGCTTCATCGTTTTTTTCTCCTAGCTCTTTGCAAATTAATAAGATTTGGGAAACCGTGGATGAGAGTTCCGCAAGGCGATTGTCGCTCATCCACAGAATTTTGTCCCATTCTTCCTCGAGCGGCTTACTAGAACGTTTTGCCGATGGTGAAGACCAATGACTCGCCTTCTGTCGGGTTACCGCTGGAATCGAGTTGGTCAGAAAGTTCGTCGCTGGCGCGAATAACGGCTACACCAAAGTCGATTTCGGCAATGGTGGTACCCCAGCCGAGTTCGATGTAATCGCCGTCAAAGTCATCGCCAAACGTGCCGTAGGTCAGGTAAATGCCGTTGTCGAAGGAAAACGTACCTGCCAGGAAGTCGTAGTCCTGAGAGTTACCAAATCCTTCCCACTCACCAACCGAATATTCGAGGCCGAAGATGCCGTAACCCAGATTCAGGTTCACCTCTTCATATGTGTCGTCGAATTCACCCGTGTAGTAGTAACCGGTGAAACCGATGCTGCCGTTGAAGTCACCAGACTCGAAGCCCCAGCCGCCGTAGACGTCCACTTCTAGGCCGTCACCTACATCTGCCGCCCAGGTGCCAATGTAGAAGCCATTGTCCGCATTGAAGTCCACCCCTGCGCTGGCAGATGAGTTCTTCTGCAGGATGCCACGATAGTGGTATTCGGACGCAAAGCCGATGTTGTATGACAACTCATTGGCGTTGGCGGCACTGAAACTTCCCATGCCGCCTACAAGGAGGGCCGCGATAAGGGCTGATCGGGTTACTCTTTTCATTTAACAAATCCCCAAAAATAGATAGATCAAATTAGTTGTTGTCCAGAAATTGCCATCCTGGCAATTTCTTCCCACGGGTTTCTTAACGAAACCCTCCCATTTTCCTACGGAAAATGACTCGGGCGTCCTGCCCTCGACTAGTGCGGTCTCCAAATACTTCGTATTTGGGACATGCACTAATTAGTATTCTGAAAAAGCATTCCTACCCAAATTTGGGCATGAAGCTTTCTCTCCAGTTGCGACATGCAGGTTGCAAGCGCCGGGCCAACTTGGAGATATCTATATAATTCAGAGGGTTAGCTAGAACGCACCATTCTAAAGCGCACAACGCGCACCAAGCGGGGGCAGTTCGCACTGTTTTGGTGCGCAATTATCCGCGAAGTTATCGCACAAGGCGCCAAGCGGTTAACTGCTCCTCGCAGGCACATCAGTTGGGCTACACTCGCATTTCAACTACTGCAGACCAACCTCTTATGGATCCCATCACCACGCTCATCACAACCCTGCAAAAAGCACTGCCGCAACTCGATCAATCCGCCGCCCCACAGATCCGCCAGGTCATGGACAAATTTGCGCTGGTCCCCAAGCATGAATACGAGGCACATATTCAGATTCTGCGTACCCTTGAGGCGCAGGTAAGAGAACTGGAAGCTCAGGTTGCTGAGCTTCAGGCAAAGGCCGACCAGCCCTGAGACAGGGTCCAACCTAACCAAGATTCAACCGCCTCGTATAAATGCTGCATCCGCCCGTGGTCAGCCGGATCATCGTCGGTCTGCAAAGTCACCGCGTCTTTGTTGAGTGCCAGGTCAGCGGCGGGCTGCCAAGCACGACCATTGTCGGCCTGCCGGAGGGGGCAGTTCGCGAAGCACGCGACCGCATCAAAGCAGCCATTCAGTTTGCGGGTTTCGCCTATCCTGATGGCAGGGTTGTCATCAACCTCGCGCCGAGTCACTTGAACAAGTCCGGCAGCTGCCTGGACCTCGCGATGGCGTTGTCCATTCTCGCGAGCACAGCGCAAATCAACCCCGCACAGATTCCTCGTTTTGAATTTATCGGGGAACTTGGTCTCTTTGCAGAGTTACGCGACGTGCCTGGCGTATTGGCCACTGCCATAGGGGCGGCAGCCGATCGCAGGATGCTCATCGCGCCGCGGGAAAGCCTTCGCCAACTGACACTGTTGGCCAAGGATACCTATCTGACTGCAGACAACCTCGCACAAGTGGTGACCATACTCCAAGCGCCTCGAGAAGATAGCGCCCATCCGCCACCTTCACTGCGTCTTGCAGAGGATGCGGATTCAACTGCGCGCAAAAGCCCAGATGCAAAGGTGATAGACGCAAAGCTGAATCAAACAAGCAACCTGGTTGTGGGTCAGCTGACCGCAAAACGCGCCAATGTAATTGCTGCGGCGGGAGGTCATCACCTGTTGATGGTCGGTCCGCCTGGCACCGGCAAAACCATGCTTGCACGCAGCTTCTGCGATCTCCTGCCGGACTTGTCCGAAACCGAAGCGCTTGAGGTTGCGACAATATACGGTGTCACGGGACATGCACGAAAAGACATCTTCCGACCGCCTTTTCGCGATCCGCACCACACCGCAAGCCCCCAGGCTCTGCTCGGCGGCGGCAAGGAACCACAACCGGGAGAAGCGGTGCTGGCACACCACGGCGTGCTGTTCCTGGACGAACTTCCCCACTTCAAGCCAAGCCTGTTAAACGCTTTACGCGAGCCGATAGAAACCGGGGAGGTTGTCATATCACGCACGCGCTACCAGGCCCGATTTCCCTGTCGTTTCCAGCTGATTGCGGCCATGAATCCCTGTCCAGCAGGACGAGTTTGCAAACCGGATGCCTGCCGGTGCGCTCCTGCCCAGGTGGCCAGCTACCAAGGCCGCATTTCAGGACCGATTCTGGATCGTATCGATATTCATGTGGCGGTTGAGCAGGTGCCGCAACGCCTGTTGAACGCCGCAGCCCGACACACTACAAACGCCGCGACAGATCGTGAGCAGGTCGCACGCGCCCGCTTGCTTCAAACGGAACGTCAAGGGGGGTTAAACGCAGCTATGTCTTTGGCCGATCTTAATCAACACATGGAAACCGCAACCGGCGATCTTGCGGAGTTTCACAACTTGAGTGATCGACTGGACCTTTCCGCACGGAGCTATCACAAAATCTGGCGCCTGGCTCGCACCATCGCCGATTTAACCGAGAGTGAGCGCATCGATGCGGCGCACCTGCTGGAGGCGTTGGCTTATCGGACCATGGATTGGGAAGACCGCCTGGGGGTGGGCTGAGTTTTAAGCGCCGCCGCGGCGAAGTGTCTAAGTTTCTTCACCGCTACGTTTCAGCGCTAAGGGATTTAGGGCAGTTGCTCCAGCATGTAACCGACAGCCTGGCTGATCTCATCTTCGCTGCAGGACATGCACGTCCCCATAGGAGGCATAGCACCTAAACCATTCACCGTGCTGCCGACGAGATCGGTCACACTTTTTGCCAGGCGTGGTTCCCAGTCGTCCGCATTGCCGAAGCGTGGCGCATCGCTGACACCAGAGGCGTGACACGCAAAACAGAACTGGTTGTAAACCTGCTCGCCTGACAAGGGTCCGGTTGCAGCGACCGCAGAGGCTGAACCACATTCATCGCTTCTGCAAACGCTACCAAATGGTTCCAAGCGTTCAGCAATTTCCTCGTTGGTGCCGGGCGGCACTGCGTACGCGACCAATCCAGCGAAGAGGAAAAGGATGACGCCTGCGGTGAGTAATCGGTTCAAAGCCACTGTTCTCCGTTTTTGATGCCGGTTTTCGGCGCGCGATTATAGCCGCATCCGCACAAAGTTACAGCTAGGGATCCGCCTTACGATCGAGGTTATGCAGCCTCTTTTTTGGCATGCGGGTCAAATACATGCACTGGCGTGGGTGGTTCGCGAAAGGCGTTCATCAGTTCCGCCTGTTCAACCTGTGCCTTTTCCCACGCTCGCGCTTTGACATACCCGAAACCACGCACCGATAAGGGAAGTTTAGCCAAAGCCACCGCAATCGCATGATTTTGCACGGAGAGGCTTTGCAACAACTCTTCCACCACCGTTTCAAAGTTGCTGATCAGCTGCAGATCAAGTTTGCGATCATGGCTGTAAGCAAAGGGGTCGAGCCAGGTGTTTCGAAGGCGCTTAGCCCGCGCAAGTAGGGCAAAACCGTACTTCATCCAGCTGCCAAAACGTCGCTTCCGGGTACCCAACGCGGGGGGTGCCAGGAGGAAACGGACCGAATGCGTACCAAATTCCTGTCCAAGCTTTGCTTTGAACTGTGGATCGGCATGCAATCTCGCCACTTCGTACTCATCCTTCGGACTCAGCACCTTGGCATAACTCTGCGCAACCGCACGGGTTAACTGCTCTGCTCCCGGACGGATGCGGTGCTCTGCCTCACGCACACGCTCCACGAGATCGGCAAACTTTCTTGCCAGATTTGCACCCTGATAGACGGTGAGATGTTTTGCCCGGTGTGCGATCAGTTCGTCCAGACTCATCATGTCAACGTCTCGCGCATCATGCCGCGCTCTGGGTTCGCCAGCTGAAGGCAGCAGTTCGGCCAGTCGCGCCTTATCAAATGCGGCCAATCTGCCGAGATGAAAGGCGAGGATGTTTTGCGCTACAGCCTGGGCGTTAACTTCGATGGCGGTTTCCACGCTCTCGATACTTAGGGGGATGCCGCCTTGTTGATACGCGTGACCCAGCAGGAATATGTTTGCCTGCATCGTGTTGCCTAGCGCGCGCATCACATACCCGTCTGCGTCCACGCTGCTAAGGCGAGCGGTTTTACCTTTGAGTTTCTGCAGCTGTTTGCGATGGTTGGTCTGCACGGTACCACCGAGGACAAAGTCAGCCGTCGGTATAACGTGGCTGTTCACGCTCGCAACTGCATCAGCACCGAGCAGCGCCAGCGCTTCATCTGAAGCAGCTGTAACAAGGTCACATGCCACCAGGGTATCAGCGCTTCTGTTGGGAATGCGCGGCGTATGCACCGCGTTGGTAGACCTGGACCCAAGGCGCACGTGTGAAAAGACCGCACCCCCTTTTTGCGCGAGACCCGTCATATCGAGGGTTTTGGCATTTAATCCGTCGACCTTTGCAGCGGCGGCGAGCAGCGCGCTCACGGTAACGATCCCCGTGCCACCAACACCCGTGATCAGTATGTCGCGGTTCACGTCTCCTCTTTCTGGCAGCGGCAAGGTCGCAATCACGTCCGCAAGCGAAAGTGCACCGTTGGTAGCCCGAGTTTTCACAGGCTCACCTTCCACTTCAACGAAGGCCGGGCAGAATCCGTCTGAACAGCTCAAATCTTTGTTACACGCTGTCTGGTTGATCTGGCGTTTGGTACCAAAGGGTGTCTGCAGCGGCTCAACCGCAACGCAGCTGGATTTTACGGTGCAATCTCCACAGCCTTCGCACACTTCGGGATTGATGTAGAGACGCGGCTTCACGTCTTCCACCAATCCGCGCTTGCGGCGGCGACGCAACTCGGTTGCACACGTTTGTTGATAGATCAGAATAGAAGTACCAGCGACCTCTCTCAGCGACTTCTGTACCTGGTCCAGGTCTCGACGGTGATAAACATCGACGGACTCAGCCGCATGCATCTCTGGCGTGTCGGAGACAATAACAACTTTGTTCACGCCTTCGGCCTCTACCTGACGCACCAGATCACGCACGGTCAGTTCCCCGTCGGTCGGCTGCCCACCTGTCATAGCCACAGCGTCGTTGAAGAGTACTTTGTAGGTAATGTTGATTCCGGCTGCCACGGCTTGACGTATCGCCAGAATGCCCGAATGGAAATAAGTGCCATCGCCGAGATTAGCGAAGATGTGATCTTCTTCGGTAAACAACGACTCGCCCACCCAAGTGACACCTTCGCCACCCATGTGGGTACAGGAATCCGTGTCCCGGTTCATCCACTGCACCATGTAGTGACAACCGATTCCAGCCGTCGCACGACTACCTTCCGGTACTCTGGTTGAGGTGTTGTGCGGGCAACCGGCGCAAAACAGGGGCGTGCGCGCCTTCTTAGCTTCAGCAGATGTGGATACTTCTGCGGAAAAGCGTTCGCCTGCGAGTTTACAGCGCAGAATTTCTGCAAGATCGCTGACCTCCAGGATGCCGGTCTGAGGGATCAGCGCACGGCCGTCACGATCAAATTTACCTTCGACCGGTACCGCACTCTCTCCATAGAGTGCTTCTTTCAACTGACTCTCGACAAAGGCGCGCTTTTCCTCAACCACCAACAGCTGCTGAGTGCGCGCCGCAAAATCACGCACTAAGGACTGATCCAGCGGCCAGGTAAGGCCAAGCTTTAAGAGCTCTATACCCGCAGCGCGAATCGATTCTTCAGTATCCAGCCCCAGGCTGGCCAATGCTTCTCTCACATCGCTGTAAGCCTTACCGGCGCAAACAATCCCAAGTTTGGCTCTGTGGTCGGACGGGTTGGCAGACGTACCGTCCCGCGTTACCCACCGGTTTAACCCGGCGGCTCTTGCAAACTCGATGGCTCGTGGCAGCTTGTCGGCCAGGAGCCTTGCCTCCTGCGCATGAGGCGTGTCCTCACGTCGGATAAATATGTCGACATCCTCGTCCGCGACGGGCAGTGTTTCGGCAAACTCGGTATAGCGTTGCATCGCAACGTCGAGCGTAGCGCTGCTGTCCATATGGTCGGCAATCGCCTTCAAGCTGACCCAAAGACCGCTGTGTCGACTCATCGACCAGCCGAGGACCGCAAAATCCAGCACTTCCTGAACATTTGCAGGTGCGAGGATTGGGACCATCATGTCCTGCAGTGCAAACTCACTTTGTGTCGCCAGACTCGACGACTTTGCAGCAGGGTCATCACCCACCACAAGCAGCACGCCACCTTTGTTGGAGGTACCCCACGCGTTTGCGTGTCGAATGGCGTCGCAGCTTCGGTCCAAGCCAGGGGCTTTCCCGTACCACATGCCGAATACGCCTTCGACCGTGTTGCCGCCGTGTAAGCCGACTTGCTGGGTACCCCATACAGCGGTTGCGGCGAGGTCTTCGTTGACGCCTGGCTGGAAATGAATGTTGTGTTCTTTGAGTCGCGTCTGTTCCTGCCAGAGCTCTTTATCAAGCCCGCCCAGAGGAGACCCGCGATAACCCGATACGAACCCGCCCGAATCAAGCCCTGCTGCCTGGTCCAATTGCGCGCGCGTCTGCAACGCTCGCACCAACGCCTGGATCCCGGTCATCAATACCGTCCCTTCCTTCGCTTCGTAGCGTTCTTGCAGGGAAAACGTAGATTTCTGAACAGCTGGCGTCATGTCTGGACCTCACAAGGTTTTCAACTGTCACCATGCTATGTCTGCAGGCCTAGGACCGTATTGCAAAATATCAGAATCGGTGCAATATAAGATATAGATATCTCAAAAATTGGTATTTGTTAGGATGAAACCGCTAGATAACTTCGATATCAAGATACTTCGCGAATTACAGCAAAACGCCGAAATATCCATGCAGGAGCTTGGCGAGCGCGTCGGTTTGTCCCATACACCCTGTTGGCGCCGGGTCAAACGGCTTGAAACCGACGGCGTGATCAAGAAAAAAGTCACACTCCTCGACGGCGACAGCTTACATCTTGCCGTCAACGTATTTGTACACGTCACGCTGAGAAATCATCAGGACGACGGACTCACTCTGTTTGAAAACTCGGTCCAGAGCATTCCCGAGATCGTTGAGTGTTATACAGTCTCTGGCGATCGAGACTTCCTACTGCGTGTGGTCGTCGCCGATGTTGCTGCTTATGAACATCTGCTGAAACACACCCTCATCAATCTACCGGGGGTGGACAACCTTTCCAGCACTTTTGCGCTCCGCCAGGTGAAATACACCACCGAATATCCCTTGGGCAGTATCGGCACCTAGAGTATCGGTACCTGGGCAGTCCAGGCGCCGGTGGCTCTAAGGCATACCACGGCTAACCCACCCGAGGGTGCGTTCAAGCCCACTGGCAAACTTTGTTACCAGTTCATCGATCTGCTCGGCTGAAATCACCAGCGGTGGGCAAAAGGCAATCGCATCACCCATGTTGCGCACTATCAGCCCTTCTTCCTGACAGGCCTGGGAACAGAAGGCACCCACACCGTCGGACATCTTGAACGGTTGGCGCGGGTCCTTTCCTTTGACCAGTTCCACAGCGGCGATCAGACCTCGACCGCGTACTTCACCCACAAGCGGATGATCTTCAAAAGCGCGCAAGCGCGTCTGCAGCAGTTCACCAACTTCCGCTGCATGACTAAACAAGTCACGCTCTTCCATGATTTCCAGGTTTCTCAAAGCAACCGCTGCGCAAACCGGGTGGCCTGAGTAGGTAAAGCCATGACCAAAGTTCCCCAGTTGGTCTGACACGGACATAAACGCCTCGTGCATCGCTTCCGGGAGCAGGACCGCACTCAGCGGCAGATATGCTGACGAAACAGCCTTGGCAACGCTCATCGTGTCCGGCGTAAAGCCAAGGGTCTGAGCACCAAACGCTGAGCCGGTGCGGCCAAAACCACAAATCACTTCATCGTCGATAAAGAGGATATCGTGCTGCTTCAATAATGCTTCAACTTTTTGGTAGTACCCTTCGGGCGGGACAATGACGCCCCCGGCACCCATGATCGGTTCTGCAATAAACGCCGCGATCGTATCCGGCCCCTCTTTCAGAATCAGGTCTTCGAGCTCGCTGACAATTCGGTCGACAAACTGCGCTTCAGTCTCGCCGCTTTCGTGTTCACTGTAGTAGTGCGGGCAGCTGGTATGCAGAACACCCGCAATTGGCAAATCAAATGCATTGTGGAACGGAGGCAATCCGGTTAGCGAACCGCTCGCCACCGTCACGCCGTGATAGCCACGTTTGCGAGATATGATCTTCTTCTTTTCAGGCCGACCAATGGCATTGTTGTAGTACCACATAAGTTTGATTTGCGTATCGTTTGCGTCACTGCCTGACAAGCCAAAGAACACGCGACCGGCTTCAAACGGAGCCATGCTTTTGAGTTTTTCTGCCAACAATACGGAAGCTTCATTGGTTTTACCGGCAAACAGCTGTGAATAGCTGAGCTTTTCCATCTGTTCCTGCGCAACCCTCGCCAGCTCCTTGTTGCCGTAGCCGAGCGCTGTGCACCAGAGTCCCGCCATGCCTTCCAGGTACTGGTTACCCTTGTTGTCCCAGAGATAAACCCCTTCTGCTCGTTCATGCACGGTTGGACCGGTCTGGGCATGCAGCTTCAAGTTGGTGGTCGGGTGCAGGACATGCTCAAGGTCCTTTGCCTCTATCGATTCAGGGGGAAATTCGTTGTGTAGACCAATGGCTCGATTTTCCGACACGCTTGCCTCCTCTCAACACCGCTCTTTTTTGCCAGACCTTGATCATGCGCGATGAGCCGCATAAAGCAAAGTACCATCACCGTGACCGCACACTGCACAGACGCCGCAAACTTGATAGTCTGCGCGTTAAACCCCTGGGGATTCCCATTTCTAGCCAAAGCCTGTCCAAGCGCGCTCTGCACATGTTTGCTCTGGTTCTTGCCGGTGAAGCTGTTTTTGTTCTGCCGTTTCATGTGGCGCGGTTTTTCCGACCCTCCGTTCTGGAAGTTTTCGATATTACCGCCACTGAACTGGGGGCTGCTCAAGGGGTATACGGGGTCATTGCCATGCTCGCGTACTTCCCGGGAGGACCGCTTGCCGATCGATTTCCCGCGCACAAGCTGATGGCCGCATCACTGTTCGCCACCGCGGCGGGCGGGTTATACATGGCGACATTCCCCGGCTATCTGGGATCTGCGTTTGTCTGGGGGTTTTTCGGCCTGACGACCATCCTGCTCTTCTGGGCGGCGCTCATCCGCGCAACGAGAGACTGGGGGGGTGTCGACACACAGGGACGTGCATTCGGGTGGCTCGATGGCGGTCGCGGTCTCTTGGGTGCGGTTTTTGCCTCTCTCGGCGTATACGTTTTTGCGCTTGCCTTTCCGGATGGTTACGACGCGGCGTCAGCAGAAGAGCGCGCAGATGCCCTGCGCACCGTTATTTACGGTTACACAACACTAACTGTCCTGACCGGTGTTTTCGTCTGGTTTGCTCTCGGTGATCTCGAAGACGAAGGCACCGCCACCAGCTCAACAAGTTTGTCCATACTGCAACAGAACTTCGCCAAGGTATTGCGAATCCCCGCCGTCTGGTGCCAGGCGGGTATCGTGATTTGCGCGTACGTCGCCTACAAAGGTCTGGATAATTTCTCGCTCTACACCACTCAGGTGTACGGCATGGATGAGGTCGACGCCGCGGCGTTGGTAGCCTGGGGGGCGTGGATGCGTCCTGTGGGTGCAATTGCTGCAGGGTATATAGGTGACTTTTTCCGGATACACCGCGTCATTCTCGCAGCATTCGCCGTCCTGCTTGTTACCTACCTGTGGTTTGGATTCGCCACACCCGAGGGTGCGACCATCGCGGTATTGACGACAAACTTCCTCATCGGCAGCACGATGATCTATGCACTGAGAGGACTCTATTTTGCACTTTTCGAGGATGCGCGCGTTCCAGCGGCGGTGACCGGTACCGCCGTCGGTGTCGTCTCGGTCATTGGCTACACACCTGAGATATTCGTCGCGCTGGTCGCTGGAATATTCATCGACTCAGCACCCGGCTTGCCTGGACATCAGAATTTCTTCCTGTTCCAGGCTGTCTTTGCCGCGTTGGGCATCCTGATCGCTTTTGTGTTGGGTCGCCTGTTAGCCAGGCAACAGCCTGCAGCGGAATCCAGCCAGGACAGGCTGGCCTGACCTGGCACAGATCAGGCAGCCTGGGGCATCCCTAAGGCTTCAGCAACAACCGGGTGCCGTATTTCACCACCGGCAACATTCAAACCCAGCGCAAATCCGGGGTCTTCCTGAATAGCCTGACGCCAACCTTTTGTTGCCAGCGCCGCCACGTACGGCAGCGTTACATTGTTCAGCGCCTCGGTGGATGTCCTTGCCACACCACCCGGCATGTTGGTCACACAGTAGTGCACAACACCTTCTTCCAGGTAGGTCGGCGCCTCGTGTGTCGTCGGCCGACTCGTCTCAAAACAACCACCCTGGTCGATGGAAATATCCACAAGGACAGAACCTTGTTGCATCTGCCTGAGCAGGTCACGGTCTACCAGTTTTGGCGCAGCAGCACCTGGGATCAGAACAGCACCGACAACCAGGTCCGCCGCACGGACAGATGCTGCAATGTTTTCTCGTGAGGCCATCAGCACCTTAGCCCGTCCGGCGAATTCTTGAGACAGTTCACGCATGCGGTCTACAGACTTGTCGAGGATGGTCACGTCAGCCTGCATGCCCGTCGCCATGTGCGCTGCGTTTGTCCCGGCAATGCCGCCGCCGAGAATGACAACCCTGCCTGGCGCAACACCCGGCACCCCACCGAGCAACGTGCCACGCCCGCCTGATGAGCGCTGCAACGCGTAGGCGCCCACCTGAATCGACATACGGCCCGCAACCTCGCTCATAGGCGACAGCAGCGGCAACCGACCTTTTGCATCGGTCACAGTCTCATAAGCGATAGCGGTGCACCCGCTGGCGAGCAGTGCTTCGGCCTGCGGCCGTGCCGCCGCCAGGTGGAGGTAGGTAAACAGGATCTGACCCGCTTCCAGCCGCGCGCATTCCTCCAGGTTCGGCTCTTTCACCTTTACGACAAGTTCGGCGCTGAAAGCGCCCGCCGCGTTCACCAACTTTGCGCCGGCTCGCGCATATTCAGTGTCAGCAAAGCCGATGGCCGCGCCGGCAGATTTCTCAACCCACACCTCGTGCCCCGTATGCACCAGCTCTGCGACGCTCGCGGGTGTCAGGCCCACACGGTATTCGTGGTTCTTCGTCTCTTTCGGTACACCAATCAACATTTGCAAAATCCTCAAACGTAACTTCATTAACAGGCGCCAGTGTACGCGCGCCGACACGCTATAAATTTGAATTGTTGGGGGTCAAATCGCCTAGTTGTAGAATTATCTGTTACAAAAATATAATATCTTAGAATTATCTGCGTCTTTTCGAGGCAAAGGGAAAAAGATCATGGATCGCATCGACCGCGCCATTCTGCATGAACTCCAAACCGACGGGCGCATCACCAACGCCACCCTGGCGGGCAAAGTAAATCTGTCCGAATCCGCCTGCTTACGGCGGGTTAAAAATCTTGAGGACAGCGGCTTGATTCGCGGCTATGTCGGCCTGGTGGATCAGACCAGCGCAGGGTACCCGGATAACGTTTTCGTCAGCATTACCCTGCACAGCCAGCAACAGGCCGACCTGCGTGCATTCGAACGTGAAGCGATGCTGTTGCCTGAGGTGATGGAGTGTTATCTGATGAGCGGGGATGCAGACTATCTGCTGCGAGTGGTTGTCGCCGACGCCCGCGACTACGAGCGTATCCACAGCCAACACCTCACCCGTCTGCCGGGGGTTGATCGAGTCCGGTCCAGCTTTGCCCTGCGCACGGTAACCAAGAAAACCGAGCTCCCCATTCGCGACTGAACTATGCGTCATGCGGAGCCCGTCATTAGGAAAGTGGGCGAAATTGGCAAAGCGCTCGCCTTCCACGCACAATACTTCACTATGCACACACATATTTTTTCACGATCGCGCGCTCACGTACTCTCAGCCTTGTTCTTTGTCCTCGCAGCTTTTGTCTCTCCGAGGGCGGCAGGAGAGGCTCCTGCGGAAGAGGCCGCCGCTGAAAACCCGGCCGCGCTGGAAACGCCTGAAGCGGCACAGATACCGCAGTTCCCCAGCAGCCAGGCTGCACCTGCCGTAGACCTGGAGCGCGCTTGTTGGTCATCCACTCAAACCGGGCTCTTCAATGACACATCCTGTTTGCAGGCACTCCAACAGGAGTCGAACGGCTTCGACAACAACGCGCTCAAAGCCAGGTTGAATGCGCTGCTCGCATTTGGATACGCCAAGAACAAGGAACGCGAGCGTGCATCCGCACACCTTGAAGCAGCCTTTGCGCTCTCGCCAAATGACCCGTATGTCACATCCGCTGCCGCTGTGGTCCAGCTCTACAGCGGACAATTTGCAGCAGCACGTGCAACCATCGATCGACTGTTGAACGACTTGCCCAGACAATCACCGACCCTCTGGCTGAATCGCTCATTGGCGAGCAGAGGGCTGGGGGATTTTGAAACGGCAGCGCGCGACTACGAGAATTATCTGCTGCTACAAGATGAGGCTGCTACTGGATCAAGGTAGCAGCGTCTCCAACATCTCGGTTTCGAGGCGGTCTGCTGCGTTCAAACCCGTCAGTACTTCATAACTGATCGTCTGCGCCTGTGCGGCTACTTCATCCACACCGACATGCTGACCCAAAAACTCTACCTCGGTGCCCACATCCACGTCGCTTTCAAGTTCTGTTACATCAATGTGTACCAGATCCATACTTACGCGCCCTACGATCGGGGCAAACAGAATCTCTTCACCGGCTATGATGGCAACCCGGCCCTGATTCGAGAGCAAACGTGGAACCCCGTCCGCATAGCCTACGCCTACCGTCGCAAGCACCCGCGATTCAGGGGCCACATAGCTGCCGCCATAGCCGACCGCTTCACCAGCCTGCACCTGCACACGCTGCAGAACACGCCCCGTGAGCCTGCACACGGGCAGCATCGGATTTGGGCGCGCATCAAACGGGTTGCCTCCGTAAAGCGCTATGCCTGTCCGCACGATATCTTCTTCTATGTTTCCAGCAGGGTTTCCAGAAGCGGTGAGCGCAGCCGCGGAGTTGGATGCACTTACTCTGAATTCGGGGTGCAACTGTCGAATAGCATCCACACAGCCCGAGAAAACCCGACTCTGGTCAGCAAGTGATGGGTGTCCCGGTTCGTCCGCTCGCGCGTAGTGTGTTAACAGGATGGCAACGCTACCCAACCCCGCGCTGACTTCCACAGCCGCCTCGACATCCAGACCCAGGCGTTTCATACCCGTATCGATATGTAATGCACACGTTACGTCTGCAGGCCATACCTGAGCCTGTTCGCGGCTATTCAACACCGGGATGAGTTCAGCCTCGAGGAATTTGTCCAGAGAATTTGCCCCAGCGCCCGGTTGCTCGAGCGCAGGTCCATCCAGCACCAGAATCTCAGCCCGAGGGAGGAGGCTCCGCAGCCGAAGACCTTCGACAAGCGTCGCCACAAAAAACGTGCGGGCGCCAACATCCCACAAAACGGGTGCAATATTCCGCACGCCCAGGCCGTACGCATCAGCCTTCACGACGGGTGCGACAGTTTTACCGCTCTGCTTGCGAATGTGTTCGAAATTGAGACGGAGCGCTTCCGCCGATACGGACACACGCCCGCTCACCGAAAACCCCTTTTGTGCGCTAAAGGGCGATGTGCTGCAACGTTATTGCAGCGAGTTAATGTACGCCACCACGTCATTGATCATTTCATCGCTGGTCAGCGTATTGGCCATCGGCTTCATCTGGCGGCCGCCGTGGTCCATGTTGTGATACCCGCGCTGACCTTTTTGAAATTTCTTGATCTGCGTAACGAGGTACCAGTCATTCAATCCTGCCAGCCTGGGCCCGGCCATGGCTTCCATCCCTTCGGCCTTTTGCCCGTGACACGCGGCACACACCGGATACAGCGCCTTGCCTTTGGCAATATCCCCTTCAACCGTCTTGGCCGTGGGTTCATCCGGAAATGTAGCCACATAAGCTGCGAGGTCGGCCAACGCTTGCGGACTCTGCAGTTGTGGACCTTTGGCCATCGCCGCCATCTGCATGCCTTGCATATCCCCTGCGGCCGTGCCCCTGGCACCACCCTGGAAGAGTTCCATCTGCTTGATGAAGTACCAGCTTTCCTGCCCCGCGAGTTTGGGGGCGTTCATCGCCTGATTACCCTGGCCCGTGGGACCATGGCAGGCTGTACAAACAGGGAACAGCGACTTGCCCTTAGCTGGGTCTCCAGCTTCTGCATACGTCATTTGGCTTGCGCCCACCAGATACACGACCACCGCCCATGTGAGGGCGAGCGCTCTCGCATTCATATTCATCATGTTTTTACTGCTTTTAAGAAACTACCGGAAAGCTCACCTGTGCTGAGACAAACACTGTGAAGACATCTTACGCATCCGAGGCTGAACGTCTCCAGAATGCAAGTTTAAATCGCGGACCACCACGGCGATCAGCTTGTCGCCGATCCTCAACTATACGATCACGTCTAGCTCTCAGTTCAAATAGTCCTTTTGCACTGCGGCGGCGCTCTCGCGGTCGCCGTCGATCCGCTTCCGCACGACGTTCTTCAGCACTTTTGACGCTGTTTTCCACACCCGCGTTATCAATACTATCCGCATTTTCAGGTTTCATACGGTCACCCATATTAGCCACATTTTTAACGACTATTTGCCGTCAGCGGGCCTGATCATACCGACCTGCTTCCATATTGTACAAACCTAAGGTTAGACAACTAAATTTGCAAAAAAACGGGATGGAAACTGGAGCTTTGTTGAGCTTTGTGCGTAAATCTGCACCCGTTTTTTCGCTCACGCGCCTCGGGTTTGCCAGGTGCAGCTGAGCTAGTCGAGGTGACAGTGAACGCAGGGCCCAAAAAGCCTTTGCCGAAAGAGTTCATCGACGTACTGCTGAAGTATGCCGTGGACCCTACTCAATGGGAAAAAGTCGCTCAAGAGCTTAACGCGCGCGAACCCATTCTGAGTCGACTGGCCCCCAATGACTTTCTCAACACCTTGAGTCGCGCAGAAGCACTTGCCTGGCAGATCGGAAATGCTGCTCATAGTGAATCGCCGTGGATCGCTCTGGATAAGGAAGGTCAACCTGTAGCCGCCAGCGCCAGCTCTGTGGTTGCAGAGATTGTCGACGTTGCCGACTTGAGTTTTTATTCCGTAACAAGCCAACAAAACATCGCTGCCACTCTGCGTGAGATCAACTCAAAGCCACCCGATTCGCATCACCAATCTCTGGTGGTGCTCGCTACCGCAGACGGATCCACCCGCTATGGCTATCTCATCCCGGCAAAGTCGCTACCAAATCCGGCTCAGGAAACTGATGCCGATACCGCATATGGCCTCTACGTCAGTGCGGCGAACATGTCCGATCACACCGAACGTGTACTGCGTTCCAGCTTCAACATTAACGCTGATGAATCACAGGTCTGCAGCGCTCTGCTCGGTGGTGCCGACATCGACGACATCACCCGCGACAATGACAAGTCACGCGAAGCGGTTGTTACCGAGCTGCAAGCCATCCTGGACAAAACCGGATTACACTCCCAGTCACAGCTGATCCTGCTGTTGACTCAGTTAAACGTTCTCTTAGCCGCGGCGCCGGAAGCCACCAACATCCCAACCGATCACGAATATCCAGCGCACAGTTTCGCTATCGTCGACCAGACACGCACACCCCGCCGCATTGCCTACCGCGAGTACGGCGAAGGTAAAAACACCGTTGTCTATTTCCACGAATCGGCAGGCACCTCAAGGCTACCCCCCGGCACCGCGCAACTTGCTAACAAACACAATCTGCGGATTGTCGCCATCGATAGACCGGGCTTCGGTTTTTCTGATCTTCCACCGGTTTACAATTTTGATGCGCTTGCATCGGACATCACCGACATGGTGTTGAGCTTGAGCTGTGAGCGTGTCGCATTTTTAGGCTTCTTGTCCGGCGGGGCGCACGCGCTCTGCGCCGCTGCTTCGTTAGGAGAAGTGGTTGACCATGTCATGCTGGTGTCAGCACGTGCACCCACCCACTACGAAACCGACGAAGAATCTTCCCTGGCGGTGATACGGCGCAAATTGATTCAGCAGCCCTGGTTGTTAAAAACATTCTTCAACATCTTACGCAGTCGAACAAATGCGCAAAGCAACGCAAACATACTTAAACGGATCTATGGCGCGCCCGCTGCAGACAAAGCACTACTGGAAGAACGTCCGGAGGTGCTCGAACACATGGTGGGATATACCCTTGAAAGTCTGACCGTAAGCGCTGGAGGATTGGTAGGGGAAATCAGCTGTTTTTCGAATCCCACCTTTGTCGATTTATCCAACATAAAAGGTTCGATCACCGTTTGGCATGGCGAAGAAGATTTACTCGCCCCGATAGATCAGCTGCGCCGAAATTTGATGGGCTTGGAGTTTACGGAACGTTTGTTCAAGGGATGGGGCAGTCTATTGCACTATGCCTATTGGCCGGATGTGCTGGCCCAACTCGCCCAAGACATCGGGACACGTCGGCCCTGACCTCTGTCTTCAGCCCAGAAGCTCCTGCGCTTGTTCAATCCAACCATCACGCATAATGCGCGCTCTGAACCCGCTGAGCAGATGCTCTTCATCTTCAAGCTCTAACATCGTCAAGCCGGCAATTTGCTCAAGATTGTCCACACCAAGTGCATTCAGCTGTTCAGCAAGTTTGGCGCCGACACCTTTGAGCTGAGTGAGGTCCTTCTTGTCTACCGGACCAACAGCACCATCTGTCTTGTCACCATCCTGCGAAGTGTTTGCACCATCGCCGTCTTGAGGCGCAGCACCTGACCGCAGACGCTCCAATTCGTCCCGCGCGTCCTGCAGCTGCTGGTTGAGGATCATTACCAATTTTTCATCCCCGCCTTTGGCTGCGTCTGTCTCCTGCGACTGTCGCCAGCGCAGATCATCCAGTTCCTGCGTGCGCTCGCGAAGTACGTCCGTCAATTCTGCTACCTGATCATTCAGCGCTTTCACTTCCATCGCGTCAACCATCTCAGCGCGCGCCGCGATCAGTTCAGCTTTTGCTTTAGCAGCGTCCTCTCGCGCCGCAGCAAGTTCAGCACCGACTTCTTCGCTTGCTCGCTCAGCTTCCGTTTGCCCTGCCTGGAGCGCCTCGCGTGCTTCAAGCGCTTCAGCCAATTCAGCTTTCGCTGCTTCCGCATCGCTTCGCACACTCTCAAGTTCAGCCTGCAGCGCTTCTCGATTGGCTTTTTCAGCCGCATAGTCACCGAGTTCACGTTCAGAAATCGCAGCGCTTTCCTGAGCATCTTCAAGTGCGTCCTGCAAAGCCTCCAGCTTCTCTTCCAGCAGAGCTTTGTCCTCAGCTGCGCCAGCCAGCTGTTCAGCAACGTTCTGCTGATCCGCTTCTGCCTGCTGCGACTGTTGATTCGCCGCGTTCAGCTCTTCGCCAAGTTCGGTCAATTGGGATTGCAAAGCCATCTTCTGGGCATGCATTTCCCCAAGCTGTTTTTTCAGGTCTTTGGCTTCCTGGATCGCCTCTTCCTGCTCCGTCGCGGACTGCTCTCGAGTGCGTTCCTGCGAGTCGAGCGCTTTCTTCTGCTGGACAACTTTGGCCTGTTCATTGCTAAGCTCTTTCTCGAGATTTTCGAGGAGCTCTCGCTGGTCCGCGAGACGTGACTCAAGCGTCTGCGTGTGTTCATTAAACGTGGCAATCTTTTGTTGCGCGGCGCTGAGATCTACTTTCAGTCGTTCAACCTCGAGGTCCACCTCTTGCGTTTGCGCATCGCGAGCCGTCTTTTCTTCTTCCAACTCACACACAAGGGCAGCACGTTCGTTCAGGCTCTGCTCCAGACGCTCAACTTTATCCGCCGCTTCACTGAACTGCTCAGCTAGGGTATTCCGTTCGTTCTCACCACGTGCCTGCGTGTCTTGCGCTTCCGCGAGACACTTCTCCAGACGGGCAACCTCTTCCTGGTAGTCCCGACTCTGTTTTGCATGTTTGGCTTCAAGGTCTAGCGCGTTCTGGAGGAGTTTGTCCTCACGGGCTTCCCACTCGTTGGCAGCATTCGTGTAACGCGCTTCTGCAGCCTCAAGCTGGGTTTCGGCTTCTTCCACACAGCCTTGCAGCGTCTCAGCGCTCTGTGCCAGCTCGGCTTGCTTCGCCTGCGCCTCGGTCAGCGCCTGTTGCGCATCTGCGATTTGATCGCGCGCTTCATCAAGCTGGTGTTCCAGCTTTTCAACCTGCTGCTGTTCGCTGGCAAGCGCGCGCTCCTGATCTTCATACTTCTGCTCAAGCTCCGCTTCGCGCTGCTCAGCTTCCTGCAGGGCTTGGGCTTTGCCCGCTTCGACCTCAGCCATGGCTGCAGCCTGCTCTTGGCGAAGCACCTCTTCACGTTGCTGGAGGGCAGCCAACTCTTCTTTTTTGGCCGTTTCAATCTGTGCAAGCGCGGCTGCATGCTCCTCTCGAAGTGCGGCCTCCTTCGTTTTCTGAGCTTCCGCATCGGCGTTGAGAGACTTCACCTCACCGATCAGACGTTCCAATTCATCGCCCAGCGTCGCCAGCTGCGTATTCGCCAGTTCCGTCGTTTCTGTCAGTTGCTCGTTCCGGCGTCTGACGCTCTGCGTCTCCTCGTCGCGTCGCGCAAGTTCCTCCGCATGTGCGCGCTCCAATTCAGCCACTTGAGCTTCCGACTTCTGTTGCGCTGCAATGGCATCGGCTTCTACTTGTGCCTTGGCAGACTGTTCCGCGGCAAGCGCCCGTTCGCGCTCAGCGAGATCGGTTCGCAGGGTTTCAATATCGGCGTTGAGGTTAGCTTCTGTCTGACGGAGGTCGTTCTGTACCTGCACCTCATCATCAAACGCCTGCTGCGTGCTCTGCCATTGGCGCTTCATGCCTTCCGCCTTGGCGACCGCATTTTCAAGCGCGAGTTTGTTCGCATGCAGCTCACCGGCTTGCGCCTGATGTTTTTGCGTCAGGTCTTCGATTTGGGTTTCAAGCTCGGAGATCAACTGGTCGCGTTGTTTTACGCGCGCGTCAGAGCCGCCGCTTTCTTCCCCGGATTGCTGTTTTTTCAGTTCTCGAATTTGCTCTTTGGCTTGCGCGAGTTCATCCGTGCGTTCGCGCAGGGCCTGTGCAAGCTTTGGCACACGTTCCTGCCACTTCTGCACTTCTGCTTCCAGCGCAGACTTTTCCACCTGCGACATGGGCGAAGACGTGGGTGCTTCCTGACTCAGCTCACCGTTACTCTGCATGCTTAACACGTATCCCTGACTGTTTGGCCTAAGTAATCCCTTCTAGGCTGCCTCTACCCTGCGTGTGAGCGCCTTGAGCCGCTCAAAAGTACCCGATATGCCGTTGTATTTATGTGATCTACACACGCTTAGACCGTGATGGGGTAACAAACCGTGATCGAGTATGCTTTCAGTGTAGACCGGGCTCTAAAGCAAACACGCGCGCCGTTTTCAGGCGCAAAAGGAGAAATGAGTGGCGCTCAAACAACGCAATCATGCACAAGGCCAGATCGTGCAGTTTGAATCGGTATCCGCCCGACTGAAAGACAACCCTCTGGGTGACCCATGGGTTCGAACAACGCCGGTTTACCTCCCGGCGACGTACAACAACCCCCGCAACAAAACTCAAAACAAGAAGCGTCAATTCAGCGTGTTGTACGACTTTGTGGGGTTTACCGGCGCGGGACCCAGTCACACCAACTGGAAGAACTTTGAAGAGACGGTGCCTGAGAAGCTGGATCGCCTGATCGCAGACGGCACCATGCCGCCGAGCATCGTCGTCTTTCCCGATTGTTTTACCAAGCTGGGCGGTAATCAGTACGTCAACTCGTCCGCGCTGGGACCCTATGCCGACTACCTGACCAAGGAACTGGTGGGTCAAATCGACGGCGAGTTCAGAACGCGCGCGGAACGCGCGCATCGAGCTTGTTTTGGCAAGTCTTCCGGCGGCTACGGCGCCATTGTCCACGGCATGAAATACCCCGAAACATGGGGGGCAGTAGGCAACCATTCAGGCGATGCCTACTTCGATTTTGTCTACAAAGCAGAATGGCCGGCGGTGTTAACTGCACTCCAACGTTTTGCGCCCAAAAAGTTGCAGGCCGGAAAACAGTCCAGACAACCCAACATGAACCGGCAGGGTTTTGACGATGGCCGTGTGGCCGAGTTTTTGCAGTACTTCGATGCCGTCTGTGAGGGCACAGACTCACCGTCCGGTATGGACATCACGATCCTCATGATGATCTGCATGGCGGCAACGTACGACCCCGACAAAAAAGCACCGCTGGGCTTTCGCCTGCCTTACGATCTGCACACGGGCGAATTGATTGAAGCGCGCTGGAACAAGTGGCTGACCCACGACCCGATCCACATGGTGGCGCAGTACAAGGCCAACCTGAAAACCTTACGCGGCATCTACATCGACTGCGGCTGGCGCGATCAGTACCACATTCACTTTGGTGCCCGCCAACTCAGTCGCACGCTCTCCCGCCACAACATCGCTCACCGCTATGAAGAATTTGACGGCACCCACAGCGGCATCGACCACCGCATGGATGTGAGTTTGCCCTTCCTCGCGAAAGCGATTAGGTAAAGAGTTGCGAAAGCAATCAGGTAGAGAGACGCGAAAGCGATTAGGTAAAGAGGTGCGAAAGCAATCAGGTAGAGAGGCGCGCGAGCGATTCGGTAAAGAGGCGCGAAAGCAATCCGGTAAATAGGCGCGCGAGCGATCAGGTAGAGAGGGCGAAAGTGGTCAGACCTCAAACACCCGTCGCATCATCTCATCCAACCCGGTGAGTTCTTCCAAGCCAAGAACCTCACACGCTGGTTGCGGATCAACCCTGTCGTCGTGATCCAGCACGTTCAGCATCGCCACCGTCATCGGTGGATTGCCGCTGATGGACTCCAGCAGCTTGACCACTGCTCGACCCAGACCGATCGGCAGCGAGACAACGCGCGGCGACGTTCCCAGCACGGCAGCAGCGCGTCGTGTCAGCTCACCCCGATCGATAACTTCCGGTCCGCCCAGTTCGAGCCTGGCATCCAACTGCGCCTCACCTGCGGCGACAATCGCCCGCACCACATCCCCCGCGTAAATCGGCTGTTCCAGGCTAGCCATGCGGAAACCAAATGCCAGGCCTCCGGAGGCACGCTTTTTTAGTGCAAAACTGGCGTAGTCACCTTCACCAAGCACCATAGGTACCTGCAGCACACAACAAGGCACCTCACCGCCCAGCAGTATCTCTTCCGCCCTGCCCTTGGAAGCGAGACACGCGTTGTTCGAATCCGGCTTTGAACCGACGATGGAGAGATAGGTCACATGTTTTACTTGTGTCCCTTTCAAAGCAGCGACCAGCGCTTCGCAGCTGGCTTCATGGGCATCTTCATAAGTTGCGGATTGCGCTTCTTTGATGATGCCTACCGTATGCACAACTCTATCGACGTCCAGACACACTTTGTTCAGCGCATTGATGTCCGTGTAAGAAAGCACCTCCAGCGTGAGTCGGGCGCGCGCTTCGTCGGGCAATTCCATGGCAGCCACAGTGTCTCTTGCGCGCTCGCTGCGCACCACGGCGGTAACCCTGTTTGCAGAATCAGCCAACAACGTCTCGCGGATGAGGCGCCGACCCAAATTTCCGTTCGCACCGGTCACCAAGTAGTTACACAAAATCTTCTCTCCAAGGGTTTAAAGCCACCTAATATGCAGTAGCATACCTAACACGCGGAGCAGACTTGAAATTTGGATGGGGGCTGGCATGCAGAGCACGATAAAGGCAGGGTTCTCATTTGGTTGCATGTTTTGCCTGCTGGCGGCATGCAGCCAGCCGATCGGCCCCATAGCTGGCGGCGCTCTGGACGGCGAAAAGGCACCATGGCCTGACGATTGGGCATTCAGTTTCGAAGTCGAAAACGTCCTCCTTGAAACCAATCCAAACGATCCTTATTCCGTTACCTTGTGGGGCGTACACGTGGGCCGCTATATGTATGTCATCGCAGTCGACAACGACAGCCGCTGGGCAAAAAACATGGCTGCCGATTCGCGGGTGGTGCTGGGCATTTCAGGCAAGCTTTACAACGCCCGCGCAGAGGTCGTCTCGAGCGAGGCAACAACTGAATTGGCTGAAATTCTCCGGGCCTATGTCGCCAAGTACGATATTGATCCGGAAGAAGGTTCTGAGTTTGTAGAAAGCGGCGCCATACTCTATCGACTCGCGCCTCCTTAAGAATGCAAGGCAATCTGGCCACCTGGGCAAACGCGCTCACCGCACTCCGCGTCTGCCTCATTCCATCTCTTATTCTCAGCATCCAAAACAACGACTGGTTGATAGCAAGTACGCTGTTTACCTTTGCCGTCGTCAGTGACGTACTCGATGGCAAGCTGGCGCGAAGGTTCAACCAGGCCACACCGTTTGGCGGCTTGTTTGACCATTTGACGGACGCTGTATTCGTCACAGTGGGTTGCTGGGCACTGGCTTCCGCCGGTTATCTCACCGCCTGGCTGCCGCCGTTAATCATCGCTGCATTTGCGCAGTACATGCTCGATTCCAAAGCGCTTCTGGGTCAGCCACTGCGCACCAGCTACGTCGGGCGTATCAACGGCATCCTTTACTTCGTTTTGCTGGGCGTGATCATCGGCGCCAACCTCCTGGATTGGGCGTGGTTGCTGATAGTTGCCAGTTGGACCGCCTGGCTGCTTGTCGCATCTACACTGATTTCAATGACCGAACGTGCTTTTACATTGATTCGACTGCGTCGCAACAACTGATGCGGGTGATCTTATGATGCGCACTTTGCGCTGCACGTTCCTGCTCGCCGCCCTTGCGCTGACAGGCTGCGGAGAGTCAGATTCCGCACTGCCTGTGGCGGCGGTTGCTCCTGAACATGTCGGCTCTGAAGCCTGTGGCGCGTGCCATGCCGAACAATACACCGACTGGCTCGACAGCCACCATCGGCTGGCAATACAAAAAGCGACCCCGGATACGGTGCTGGCTCCCATACCCAGTAAACACGAGGGGCTGAGTCTGACTGCAGCCGACGACGGCCTTGTAGCAAACATGACGGCCGGGGACGCGGATGCCGCTCAGTATCGTCTTGCCTATACGTTCGGCGTGGCACCCCTGCAACAGTATCTGGTCGAAACCCAACCAGGACGCTTTCAAACGTTGCGCGAAACCTGGGACGTTCCCGCCCAGCGTTGGTACCACCAATACGAGGGTGAGGTGATCAGCGAGGACGATGTCCTCCACTGGACGGGTATCGCGCAGAACTGGAACAGCATGTGTGCCGATTGCCACTCGACGGGGTTTCGCAAGAACTACGATGAGGAGCAGGAAATTTTCGCCTCAAACTTCGAGGAGCTGTCTGTTGGCTGCGAAGCCTGCCACGGTCCGGGCTCCAGCCATGCAAATGATCCAAGCCTGCCCACCCCCGGATCAACAAGCTTAACAAATCCACAAACCCAGCCTGACATTTGCGCACAATGCCACTCCAGGCGCACCCAGCTGCGTGAAGGGTTCACGCCTGGTCTGCATCTGCATGACTTTTACGTACCTGAATTGTTGAACCCGCCGCTCTACCAGATGGACGGTCAGATCGACGATGAGGTTTACGTCTATGGCTCGTTCAAAAGCAGCAAGATGCACGCGGCGGGCGTTACCTGCGGCGATTGTCACAACGCCCACAGCGGAGAGTTGCGACTGGGCGCGAACGAAACCTGCGCTCAATGCCACAATCCTCAAGGCAATCCACGCTTCGCCACGCTGCCGCTGCAGGACTATGCATCACCGAGCCACCACCTGCACACAGCCGAGGTGGAGATCGCGTGTATCGACTGTCACATGCCCAGCAAAGTTTATATGGGTATTGATGAGCGACACGATCACAGCTTCCGCATCCCAAGGCCTGATCTCTCCGCGACAACAGGGGTCACAAACCCCTGTCAGGCGTGCCACGATGAAGACGCTGGGCAGTTGGCCGCTGCACTTGCCGAGATCCACGGTCCCCCCGCGCCGACCTGGGTTGACGCTCTGGCCGGCAATAACCCTGACGCGCTTTCTGATGTCGCTAACAATGAGCGTCTGAACGACATCGTACGCGCGACCGCACTCGTTCGCCTGGCAAGCGATGCAACAGTTGCCAGCCAACAAGCAACCGAAAACGCCAGCCGCGAGGCGGGAATCGAGTTAAGGCTTGCAGCCCTTGCAAATCTCAACGTTTTGTCACCGCCGCGACAAATCGGACTTGTACGTCGCTCTCTTGAGGCGCCAGAGCTGAGTGTCAGAGCGCTGGCAGCGCAACGAGCATTTGAAGTCCTGGACGCCGACGCCCGTGCCCGGTTAGAACCCCACCTATCCTCGGCCCTGGCGGAATATGTTGAAACCCAGAAGCTACATCTCGAGCGACCCGAAGCGCTCGTTAACCTGGCTAATCTTTATGGCGCTACAGAACGATGGTCGGACGCAGAATCTATGCTGCAAAAAGCGATTGAGCTGCGGCCTCAGTTTGTGCCGGCCCGCTTGAACTATGCTGAACTGCTGCGGGTTCAAGGCAAGGATGCTCTCGGTAGAGAGCACCTGGAAGCTGTGGTTGCAATCGAACCGGCCATCGCAGAAGCCCATTACGCTTACGCGCTCTGGTTGGTGCGCAATGGATCGCGCGAGCTATCGCTGATCCATCTACAGACCGCTCACCTTGCAGAACCCCATGTACCCCAGTGGGCTTACGCTTACGCCATTGCTCTGCACAGCCTGGGACAAGGCCACAACGCCCATCTGTTGCTGAACAAGCTATCCACACACCCTGTGTACACCGTGCAGCTACAATACCTTCACGCCACCATATTGCGCGATCTCAGCATTCCCCAAACCGCTGAACAGACCGCGCTGCGGGAGCACGGGTTGCGGCTCGTCGACGAGTTGCTGACCCTTGCACCCACAAATCGCAACTACGCCGCTCTCAAGGACGCCCTGGAAGCCACACGCTAACCGTCTGATCCATGGCCGGTGTACGTAACTATCTGGCCACGAATTCGTTTAAGAGCGCGTAGTAGATCTTCACACCCTCAACGATGTTTTTTACCGACACCCGTTCATCGTTGCCGTGCACACCGGCAAACTCTTGCGTTGTAAACGCAAACGGCGACCAGCCGTAACTGGTTATCCCGATGTCCCGAAAAAAGTGGCTGTCGGTAAAACCGCCGGAGACGGTGGGCACCACATCTGCATCATAGTGCTCCCGGGCGATGGTTTTGATCGCTCTGTAAAGCGGCGTTTGCGTTTTACTCACCGCCGGGGTGAAACCCATGATCCGCTCAATGCTGATGCCTGGATCGTTGATGATCGTGGCGAGATCACCCAGAAACTCTTCCGGGTCCTGATCCGGCAGCAGCCGACAATCCAGTTCAGCATGCACTTCTGCAGGAATCACGTTGATCTTGGAACTACCCTGCAGGCGGGTGATGGAGCAGGTATTGCGCAGCAGCGCGTGGGCACCCGGGTTTCTAAGTTTCAGGCTGTGCAGATAATCGTTCCCGGGTTGCGTATGCCCGATCGACGCGAACACTTCCTTATCCTCGCCGCTTTGAAAGGGTGCGACCCCTTCAAACATCTCTGCCACCGGGTCCAGCACCCGCACGGGGAACTCCGTTTCACTGATCCGTTTCAGCGCGCGCACCATTTTGGTGACAGACGTTTCCACCAGAGGCGCAGAACCATGTCCGGGTCGACCAACCGAAGTCAGTTTCAACCAGAGCGGCACTTTTTGCGTTACCTCAACCATGACGGCGATCGTCTCGCCAAACACCCGCCCTGAACCGCCTTCGTTGAGAACGTAGCCCACGTTCTTAAAAAGCTCCGGGCGTTCTTCTATCAGCCATCCCGCGCCGAAGTAGCCCCCCGCTTCCTCGTCCGCAGTGGCCATCAGCCAGACGTCTCTGTTCAGTTTGGTACCCGCGGCGTGTAACGCCAGAAAAGCCTGCAGCTGAGCAATCCCCAAGCCCTTCGTATCTATGGCGCCGCGACCATAAACAAAGCCGTCCTTTACCTCACCAGAGAGGGGATCAAAGCTCCAGAACGCCCTGTTGGCAGGTACCACATCAATATGATGCAGAAGCACAAGACCTGGCTCCTGGTTTGGTCCCGAGCCTGGTAACTTGGCCCAGAGGTTACCGCGTCCGGGTGCCGATTCTGCCGTCTCGTACTCGATACCGTGCTCGTCGAGGATCGCAGCGAGGAACTCAACCCCACGGGTTTCGTTCCCCGGCGGGTTGATTGTGTCGATCTGCAGGTACTTGGAGAGCCGGTCAACGCCTTGTTCCGCATAGGCCTGGATATCCACTTCCGCGCGTGCGTTTGCAAGTGACAAAATCATGCACGCGGCCAATACACTTCTCAGATACAACTTACTCTCCCGAATTGTCCTCTCAACCTTGGATAAGACCATGCCTAGGAGATGCTCCAATCGCAAGCCTCCGCGCTGATTTATCTGCCGGTGACCTCTAGTGTCCTGTCTGGTTAATTCGTTGAATTATGATAAGCGCAGAAACGTCAAGAACAAGGCGTTTCCCGCCGCTCATGTCGGGACATTAGCAAGGGGAACAACGCAGTTATTGGCGTTTCTGGGCCACCCGAAGGGCGCATCCCAAGGGCCCTGTGGCTCAGCCCTGAGCGCTGAAGGCTCCGTTGCGACCCTAGGAAAGGTACCCGACCTGTCCGTCGGACCGCGCCTAGCCACAGGACCCTTGGGACGCGTCATAATTCAACGAATTAACCAGACAGGACACTAGATAGTCGGTTTGCAGCAAAGATTAACTTTACGCACACTTCAGCTGGCACTTAAAGCCGCACCGCAGGGGGAGAAAATGCTTGCAGACCACCAGCTCGCTGACTACTTACGCGATGGCTATCTGATTCTTCGTGGCGCTATCGGCGAAGAAGATATCCAGCGCCTCGAACGGGGTGTTGCCAACAATCCACCGATCGATGGCACGTTGGATCCTTACGCGCCCACCTATCCCGAGCCAGGACGCTACACCCTGGCAACCCAGAGCCTGAAAGACCCGGACCTGGGTTTTATCATCTCGCATCCCACCATCGTGGAGGCGGTGACAGACATTCTCGAAGCGCCACCCAAGCTGACCGCCTATGTGATCTATGACCGCACCCCCGGTGGCAACGGCCTGGGTGCCCACCACGACTACAAACGCTGGCGGCCCGTTGGCTCATCCATGCATTGGCTGTTTACGATTGTACCGTTCTGCGACTTTGACAAAGAAACCGGGCCGCTCTACATCGCGCCGGGTTCACACCTCCTCGACCGTGTCCACGAGGGCACAACCCCGTGTCTGGAGGTCAACCCTGCAGTCAAACCAGCGGCCACGGATTTCATTGACCCTGAGCTGAAACGCGGCGATCTGCTGCTGATGAACATGCATCTCTGGCATAAGGCGGATGGCAACCAGAGTCAGGTGCATCGCGTCGGGATGTTCAACAAATACGCCGCCGCAACCCATCCCCCGGCAACCGGCTACTATCTGTATGACGACGAGGTGTTCAACTCACTGAGCGAAGCCGGCCAGGAACTGATCGCGGTACACAGCGACAGAGAAATTACGCGAACGCGCGCAGTGCTGGTGCGCTACCGCGACGGCAAGCCGCAAGCTTACTTCCTCGAGACCAGCGACGGTCTGCACTTTCCCGGTGGCCTGGCGAAAGACGAACGTGCTATTCCAGACTGGGATCTCGGCAATCACATCAGCCCGCTGCAGCAACACCTGCGCGAGCAAGTCCAGATCGAAGTGCCCTGGCTTTCCTACGTCGGGGACTACATTGAAGGTGACGGGCTCTGCCGTGTTTACGGCTATACCCTGAACGACAACGGCTTTCCCGTGGCCTATGACGGCACATGGATCGACGTGGATAAGCTGACGGCTACCCAGCTGGCTCACGACTATGCAATCGAGGCCATCCAGACCTGGCTGGATCCAAACTTTGTTCGGGGTAAGGGATTGAGTCAGGCGCAGAGCCGCATCGATCAGTTCGCGTACTGAGGCCCGGCTGCGTTACATCGTCTACATGACATCACCACAGAACGGCCCATAAAACTCATCGTCTGCCAGACTTCGTCGTCTGGCGTCCGCATCGATACCGTCCAGATGGTTCCATAGAAGATTCTGACCGAGGTCCGCCTCTTCCGGCGGGTTGCTCAACGCATAGACCATGACTTCAGCGTCTTCCAGGATGATGAGATCGACAGGCAATTGCTCAAGCACGTCGATCACATCGCGGACCAATTCGTCTTCAGGTTGATACTCGGCTTCTTTAACCTCGGAAGCCCAGCCCCACACCTCGCGTGGACTGATCTTACCGGCGAGCCAGTCATTTAAGAGCTGCAGGGTTTCTGTGCGTGTTGTCACCTTAGGGTCCATGTTGCATGCTTTGAAGTTGGAGAATTTTAAGGAAGAGGGGAGCAGCGTGTCGAATCTGTACGCAAAGTTTATTCTGGGAGCGACTTTATTCGCATGGGTTTCCCTTACGGGTGGCTGTTCGACATCCGGTGGCGGACCCGCCCCAGAGGTGACGGAATCCATCGCGGAACCTGCCACCAATCTGGTCGCCGACCTTAAACCCGGATGGAATGAGATCAACCCCGGCGAGCCAACAATCTGTTCCGACGGCAGCCCCTACCGCTTCTTTGTGCGTCCGGGTGCAACTGACAAACTCATGGTCTATATGCAGGGTGGGGGCGCATGCTGGTTTCGCCAAAATTGTGACCCCGAAATGCAGCCGACCTACACCATACGCATTGCAGAAGGCTTCCGACCATCAAGTACCGGCATCTTCAACTTTGATAATCCGGACAATCCGTTTGCCGACTACAGCATTGTCATGGCGCCCTACTGCACGGGGGATGTTCATCTAGGCGCATCAGATACCGTTTATCCACCGGCAGAAGAAGGCCAGGAACCGCTGACGATTCACCACCAGGGACGTCGCAACATGCAGGCCGTCCTCGATTGGGTGACGGCAAATGTCCCAGAACCTGACCGCGTGTTCGTAACGGGCTCTTCCGCGGGTGCCATTCCCTCACCCCTCTACGCATCGATCCTCGCCGATCTTTATCCAGATGCACGTGTCGCACAATTGGGCGACGGGGCAGGAGGTTATCGGCGGATCAACGCAGACACGCGACCCGACCAGCAGTGGGGCACGTTCAACTTCCTCAACAGCGAACCAGGATTCGCCGACGTCGGCCAAGAAGGCTTCAACTACGAGAAGCTGTACATCGCCGCCGCAAAAGCTAACCCGGATATCCTCTTTGCTGAATACGACGCCGCAGAGGACGATGTCCAGAAACGCTTCCTGGCGCTGGGTGGCAGTGAAACAGCGAGCCTCCTCGACGCACTGCAAGCCAATCATGCGGACATCAGAGCTGAGGCGGATAACTTCAGGGCTATCATCGTCGGCGGCGCTTCCCATACGGTGCTGCTCAGACCGGAGTTCTACAGTTACGGTGTAGGCAACACATCCGTGCGCGATTGGGTGGCAGGGCTCGAAAACTTTGAAGAGGTCGCCGATGTCACATGCTCGGAATGTGCAGCCGACACCTACGCAGGACCACCCCTCCCAGGCGCCATGTCGACGCTCTGGAACAACTGGGAAGATCCTGCACAACAATACGTCGCGCCCTTCCAGATTTTTGACAACCTGTACTACGTTGGCATTGATTGGGTCGCCGCCTACGTACTCGAAACTTCAGACGGCTTGATACTGATCGACTCTCTGTATGGGAAGTGGGTTCCTCAGCTGCTACGCAACATGACACAACTGGGCCTGAATCCGGCGGACATCAAATACATCATCAACACTCACGGGCATTTCGATCATGCCGGAGGCAGCGGGCTTATCAGCCAACGTTATGGTGCACGAATAGTCATGTCCGAGGAGGACTGGGCACTGGCAAAACGAAAGCCGGATTTACCTCAGTTCTACATGTACATACCCGAGCGTGACATTGTGGCCAACGACGGTGACGCGATTGTTCTGGGTGACACCCGGGTAGACCTTTTCAAAACACCAGGACATACGGAAGGGGTGCTCTCGCTTCGTTACCCGGTGCGCGACGGCGAGGACACACATACCGCCATCACCCTTGGCGGCGTGGGTTTAAATTTCTCAGGCGTAGCCCGCACCGAGAGCTACCTGGCAAGTTATGCCCGTCTCACACAGTTACAACAGGGCGTGGCCGTAAGCCTCCCCAACCACGCAGCCATGGGTGGAGTGTTTCAGAAGGGTGCGCTGTTAGCTGAACGTGGTCCTGACGATCCACATCCCTTTGTTGATGAGGCGGGTTTCGCGGCAAACCTGCGCGCCTTCATCAACAACGCACAAGCCAAGCTGGTCGCGGAAAAAGCAGGCACTGCGCCTGACCCGATGGCCGAGTTGACCAAAGTCCTGGACGACGACAACTAGCGGACGCCTCGTTATGAATTTTAACCTGTTTATGTATTGCACCATCGGCCGCCGCGGCGAACTCGAAGCGGGCATGGCTGGACGCAACGCAACGCTCTATCAACGCATGTTGGACGAGATCGCGACGTACGCCCGGTTTGCCGATCAGAACGGGTACGCCGGTTTTGGTCATCCCGAACATCACCTGCAGATAGAAGGTTTTGAAATTTCCAACGACCCGTGCCTGATGGCAATGTGGCTGGGCCAACACACAGAACGTTTGCGTGTGGTCACCTGCGGGTTTGTTTCAACCACCAACAACCCGTTACAAGTGGCGGAGAAGATCACCACGTTGGATCATATGTTACAGGGACGCTTCGGCGTCGGTCTGGTGCGCGGTTATCAGGCCCGCTGGGTCGAGAACTACAAAGTGCGCCCGGAACTGAATGCCGTCGGACCCTGCAACACCAAAAGCGAGGCTGACGAACTTAACCGCGAGTATTTTGGCGAGTTCGTAGATATCGTTGTCAACGCCCTGGCGTCCGAGACGCTCAGCTACCAGGGTAAGTTCTGGCAGTTTCCGCCTTCTGATTTCAAAAACCCACATGAACACCCTGTGTACGTGGACTACGGCCAGGGCGTGGATGCGGATATGAACGTAAGCGAAGTTGGGATCGCGCCCGGTCCGTATCAGAAGCAGATACCACTGTTCGGAGGATTTTCTCAAAGTCTGACGACAGCTAAATTCTGGGCGCGCTACAAAGGGCGTCCCATCATCCTTTCCAACAATACCGAGTTTCTGCAACTGCTCTGGAAGGAGTGGGGCGAGGAGGCCAAAGCCCATGGCCACGACTTCGAGCCAGGCGATGAGGCCTGCTGGGGCGGGGTGATGGTGTGTGCCGAAACCGACGAAAAAGCTCAGGCGCTGTTTCGCGACTATGAGTGGTTCTGGGAAACCTGGCCTACACCCTTCGGACAAGGCTTGCCCGGTCTCCTGGTCGGCTCGCCCGATACTTTAAACAGACAGATTGAAGCGGTTCGAAAAACGGTGCCTATCAAGGACGCCTTTCTGCTGTTCCCGCAGGGACTGCACACACCGGATGAGATCACCGAGTCTTTGGATCTCTTCGCTCGTAAAGTCATTCCCAACCACGCGTAAGCCAACCTGAACAGAGGCTGGAGGGCGCATCGGCTTTAAGGAACTTAATGTATGCTTCAGATATCAAACGTTAAGTATGCAAAGCAGAGACCTACAATGCGCTTCTTAAAGTTCATCGCCGTAACCGCCACCGCATGGCTGCTCACCACTGAAGCCTGGGCGGATTCCCGATTCGACGGCCGCTGGAAGATCAACTTCGAAGAGTCTGAGAAGGTGAGCATCAGCTATGAGGAAGGGTCCGGATCCGGACGCAGCAAGATTCTGCAGAATATGAACGTTTCCGTCATGGGCCTGCCGCTCCCGACACTCCGACACCGTGTCGGTCCTCAGTCCAGCCTTGCACCGAAAAACCCTGACGTTCTCCTCTGCACGTTTATGGATGTTGAGGTTGCAAAAGATCGCGTGGCGCTCACTTACGACGAGGGGAAAAAGGAAACGCTGCGCAAAGGCGACTATCGTGGTCGCAACACCAAATGGAGCAAGCGCGAGATAAAACAGAAGTACAAAACACCTGATCGCAAGGTCACCAAAACGTGGCGCATTCGCGATGATGGTCGTTTGTTGGTGGAGGTAAAACTGGATCCCCCGCGAGATCGGTCGCGCACCTATCGACGGGTATTCGATAGAGTGGCGCTGGATGATTCCACCGCCACCACTGAACCGAGCGAGGCAGAAGGCTAGGTCAGAAAGCCATTAGATCTGGGAGTTTCATTTGGACCGCCAGGTCTAGGCCGTTCAGACCAAGGCCGCCATCACAAATATCCAGACACTCATCGCTGTGCCCGCGACAAAACAAACCACACGCAGCACCGCTTTCTCCATCACATAGAAAACGCCGTGCAGAGCTCTTGCAACCAGCCACACGATGCTGGCCGTGGCCCAGGCGCCTGTTGGATCTACACCTTGCACAAAGGCAACGAGGTTGGCAGCCATAAACACGGTCAGCGCTTCCCACTGATTCATCTGTGCGCCCCAGGCACCCGCTCCGCCCGCTGTCAAAGACAGCGCCTGTAATCGCGGCTGTTCAAGATCCAGTCCGCCCAGTTCTTTGTTGCGAAAAGGCACTGAGACACCGGCCCAGACGTACGGGAGCACCACTCCGCCCAGCAAACACCACATAGGTATGGTCATAATTTTTTCCTCTCAGCGTATGCTCACGCTTCGTGTTTTTATTCCAGTTTGACGATCTAACGTGCAAACATTGGACACTTAGAGGGCGTTGTACAAGTGTTCTTTGCCGTACTGAACTTCAAGGGCAGCGCGTTCTGTTTTAGGCATTTTTCGCACCACCAGCCCGTAGGAGTGATCAATCATGCGCTGCAGCTCACCGGCAGGCAGGCTGCCGTCTAGTAGTACGGTATTCCAATGCGCTTTATTCATATGATAACCGGGCAGAACTGCATCAAACACATCGCGCAGCATGAGCGCTTGTTCCGGATCACACTTCAAATTAATCCGTGCGAGGTCCTCCTCCCAACCTAACGTGCCGAACATCTTGCCCTTAACCTTGAAGACCTCGACATCACCACCAAAGGGGTAGTCCAGAATTGCTTCCGGTTTGGATAGAAAATAGTCGCGGGTGGCTTCGGCGTTCACGCTTCAATTTCGGGATAAAGTTCATCGAGGGGTCGGGATGACCCGTCTTCCTGCACGATTCGACAATGGAATCGTTGCAAACGCCGTGGCTCGGGGACACCGCAAGAATGTGCGATGATCCCAACTTCTTTGCGCATGGACTTTGCGTAATGATAAACCCGCTCGGTTTTGTCGACGACATCCAGCCCCCGCTGCAGTTTTTTATCGTGTGTGGCCACGCCAGTGGGACAGGTGTTTTTGTTACATTGGAGCGCTTGTATACACCCCAACGAGAACATAAAGCCGCGTGCGGTCACCGCAAAATCGGCACCGACACAAAGCGCCCACGCCACCTGACCGGGCGTGATCAGTTTGCCGCTGGCCACCACCCGAATACGGTCTTTTAAGCCATGATTTTTTAACATATCCACAACTAGCGGCAGGCTTTCTTTCAGGGGTAAGCCCATATAATCGATGAGACTCGCGGGAGCAGCCCCCGTCCCCCCATCTGCAGAATCGATGGTGATGAAATCCGGGGCACTTTCGATGCCACGTCGCTTAACTTCTTCAAAAACCTCGTCCAACCAGCCATAAGCGCCAATGACCGTTTTAAACCCGGTGGGTTTGCCCGTTACATCTCGTATCCGATTAACCATGTCCAGTAAATCAGAAGCGCTGTCGATGTCCGGATGGCGGTTGGGGCTGATGGAGTCCTGGCCAGGTTCAATAAATCGAATCTTGGCAATTTCTTCCGTGACTTTTTCACCCGGCAAAATGCCACCTTTGCCGGGCTTGGCGCCCTGGCTGAGCTTGATTTCGAACATCTTCACCTGTTCTTTTGCTGCCAGATCGCGAAGCCTGTCGTCACACAGCTCACCGTCCTTGTCCCGCACTCCGTATTTTGCGGTCCCAATCTGGTAGACGATGTCCGCCCCGCCTTTCTCATGCCATGGAGAGAGACCGCCTTCGCCGGTATTCATCCAGACTCCAGCTTTCTTCGCACCCTGCGACAGTGCGGTGATCGCCGGTTTGGAGATAGCGCCATAACTCATTCCGGAAACATGAAACACCGAGTCTGTCGAGTAGGGTTTTTCGCAGTAGGGTCCCACGGTCACAGGGCTGGTATCGACCGTATCTTTTTCGAGCGTCGGATAAGGGCAGTTGACGAACAATACAGAACCCACCGGGCGCAGATCCCGGGTCGAGCCGAAAGCGACCGTTGTGTCATCTGCTTTTGCCGCAGCATAAACCCAGGAGCGTTCCGCTCGATTGAAAGGCATTTCTTCGCGGTCCATGGCGAAAAAATACTGACGGAAAAATTCACCCAGATGCTCAAACCAATACCTGAAGCGACCGATGACCGGATAGTTGCGGAGCACCGTGTGTTCGGTCTGACGCCGGTCGAGCACATACATGACCGCTATGGCCACAATCCCTAATCCAAGTACCCAGATTAAGATCTGGGCCATCACCGTAAACACCGTGAGTGCAAAACTCATTTCCATCAATTGTTCCTCGCTCCTAAATCCACCGCGGGGTTGTTACCACCCCTTCAGTTAATGACACGTTAACGAGTGCCATGCGTTCCTTGGACGTAGATCTTTCGAATTGGTTCAATCGCTCAAACTACGCCTGAGATCGAGCATATTTTAATCACCGCCGTTGCTCCATACTGAGCGCAACGGCAAACCGGTTGAGCACATGGGAACCTGGGGTTACAGAATTTTTGAGGATGATTTGGCGCTAGACGTCAAAGAAGCATTCACCTCGCTCCTTCACGACGGGTTGACCCCTGAAGCCGCCACCGCTCAAGTCTGCGAAGAGTTTACAAACTCACTTGAAGACGATGAAGAACGCGAGGTGTTCTGGTTGGCTTTGGCTGAACATCAGTGGGACCTCGGGCGTCTACAGCAGAGCGTGTTGACCGAAGCACGGTCGATTCTCGCGAAAGAACCGGACGCAGGCCATTGGGGCGACCTGCTGACAAGGCGGACGCGCGAATTGAAGCGTCTGCAAAAAAAGTTGGACAAAACAGTTCCAAAGCAAAAACGACTGATTAAACGTGAGCCTGAACTTGAGCCTGGTGATGTGTTCTGTTTCAGCCCACCCGATAATCGCACTCTGGTTTTATACGGGCGGCACCTCACTCAGTTCCATCAGCTGTATTACGACCTTCATGCAGGCCAAGAGGCGATTAAAAATCGTGTGATCCAGGCCTTCGCTGGAAGTTTTGAAACGGGGCAGGGTGAACCAGACCAGGTAAACCGCGAATTTGAACTCAATGATGTCCTCAATATGAGCCCGGCTTTTGTCGCCTCTTGCATGGACGGTTTTTGGCGACACAAGTTTCGGGTATTGGGTAACGTGCCCCTGGAAGCAAAGCTTCTGCTACCAATCCAATTGTACGAACGAGCAGTGGGAGAAGACCTGTGTCGCGTCTACGATCTCTGGCATCCAGAGAACAAAGTTGACGTACACGTTCGCGACTTACCGCTGAGCACGACACGTTCCTCATCTGTCACGTTTGAGACCATACTTCTCAAGCTCGGGATTCCAGCTGAGTTTCCCGGTCCTTAGTCCGGTAAACCCAGCACACGTTTGGCGATGATGTTACGCTGCACCTCGTTGCTGCCGCTGTAAATACTCGCCGCCCGATAAAACAGCCAGTTTTTTGTGCTCTCAAGCTCGTCCGCTGAGAACGTCGCGTGTTCTCCTGTCAGCGTATCCGGATAACCCTGGACACCGCGCATTTTCAGCTTCATGTCGTAATAAGTCTGCTGCAGTTCAGATCCATACACTTTAAAGATAGAGGTAACGGGACCCGGCGTACCGCCATCGGATTCTTCAACCGCACGCCGCTGGCTCAGACGAAACGCTCGATTGTCCATCTCATACTTCAACACATCGTTGCGCCAGGCTGCATCATCAATGCGCCCATCCGTTGCACCGAAAGACTTCTGCGCTTCACCCACCAGGCTCATTTCAGTACCGGAGGCTCCACCGCTGACCAGGCTCTCCATACCTGAGCGTTCGTGCTGCAGTAAGCGCTTGCCCACGGTCCAACCCTTGTTCAACTCACCCACCAGGTCTGACTTTTGTGCGACGGCATCCGTGAAGAAGGTCTCGTTGAACGGCGACTCACCGCTGATCATGCGAATAGGGCGCACTTCCACGCCTGGCTGGTCCATCGGCAGCAACACAAAGCTGATGCCATCATGTTTTGGTACATCCGGGTCTGTGCGCACAAGACAGAACATCCAATCTGCGTTGTGTGCACCGGAGGTCCAGATTTTCTGGCCGTTGATGAGGAAGTGATCGCCATTGTCCACGGCACGGGTGCTCAGGCTGGCTAGATCACTACCGGAGCCGGGTTCACTGTAACCCTGACACCATTCGACCTCGGCACGGGCAATACGGGTGAGATGCCGCTTTTTCTGATCATCGGTACCAAATTCCAACAAGGTCGGGCCGATCATGCTGGTGCCAAAACTGGACAACGCCGGGCGGGCATTGATCGCTGCCATCTCCTCCAAGAGGATGAGGTACTCATCGTTCGACAGCCCGCCGCCACCGTATTCCACCGGCCAGTTGGGGACAGTCCAGCCCTTCTCGATCATGGTGTCCAACCATTGGAGCGTATCCGGATCGGTGATCTTGATCTTGGTTGAACCATTCGACACCGGACCAGGACCGCGTGCTCCCGGTGGACAGTGTTCGGCAAGCCAGGCTCGCGTCTCCTCTCTGAACGCCGTCAAATCAGACATGTTTTCACCCCTTCACATATTTTTTATCACCCACATGCTACATCAACTGTTTGCATAAGCCACGGTTCAGCCATAAGGTCAGCTCCACTATGTCCAGCTACTCAAAGGTAGGTGTGATCGGTGACGTTCACGCCGAAGATCAACATCTTGAACGCGCGCTCCTGCACCTCACGGATGCTGGTGCCGAGTGTTTGCTCTGCACGGGTGACGTTGTTGATGGCACGGGTGATGTTGAACGGTGCGTAGATCTTTTAAAGGACTACAACGTCATCACCGTGCGTGGCAATCATGACCGTTGGATGCTGGAAGATCGTGTACGCCACATCGAAGATGCCCACTTTGTGAGTGAGCTACCGGATACGACAGTGCAGTACTTGATCGAACTGCCGTTGGAAGCATCTATCGACACCGGGCTCGGCAAGCTGAAACTGTGTCATGGTGTCGGTCGACACGATCTCCGCAAGATCTGGCCGGGCACCGAACGCTTGCCGGTAGAACGGTGCGACCATATGGACGAGATCATCGAACAGGGCGACTATCGGCTGATGATCAACGGACACATGCACTATCGGACGCTCATCCATTTTGAGCAGCTCACCCTGATGAACGCGGGGACCCTGAAGAACCGCCATCGACCCGGTTTTTCGATGCTGGATTGCAGCCAGGGGACCGTCACCAGTTTCGAGTTCGTCGATGAAGTGTCTGGACGAGAAGAAGTACATGCGGTGAAATCGACGCCCCTGCATCCTCAAGAAGAGCATCGGGTTTTTAAAAACACCACGGAGTTTGACGGCGATTGGGCGCCTGTCACCCTTTACGCATAAGACGCATGCATAAACGTTATGGATTTCGAAGACTACAATGTGCCCGAGGAAGCCTGCGAGTACCGCTTTGTGCTCGCGGGTGGTCCGGGTGGCCAACACGTTAACAAGAATGCCACCGCGGTAGAGTTACGTGTGCATGTGCAGAAGCTGGCGTTACCGAGAGGCGTCGCCACGCGTTTAAAGCAAGCCCAGGCAGGACGCATCAATAAAGAAGGGCAGCTGCTCATCCAAGCGTCAGAACACCGCTCGCAACTCAAGAACAAAAAGGCTGCGCTCTTCAGATTGGAAGAAATGTTGAAGGCGGTCTGGCAACCTCCTAAAAGACGTATTGCCACGCGCCCGAGTGCGGCCAGTCAGCGGCGCAGGGTTACAACAAAAAAACAACGCGGTGAAGTAAAGATAAGCCGACAAAAGCCCAGACTGGACTGACATGAACCTTACAGAACGACTGCTCCGTCGCCTGCAGCTGGCGGAAGTGCAAACGGATACATTTCGCGGTGGCGCGGGCGAGGGTGGCACAACAGAACAGACCCGTCTGTTTGGTGGGCTGGTTGCAGCCCAAGCCACAATGGCAGCATCACTCGCGACGCAACACGACTTCAGGTTGCACTCCCTGCACGCCTACTTTCTTCGGCCCGGGCGGGCAGAAGCCGATATTTCGTTCAAAGTGACGCGCACCAAAGAAGGTCGCAACTTCCACACCCGCAGCGTTGATGCCTGGCAGAACGACCAATTGATTTTTCAATTGCAGGCGAGCTTCCAGCGACCCGACGACAACGTCAGTCACTCAGCCGCAATGCCAGATGTGCCCTCGCCAGCCGATCTCCCCAACCGCGATCAATTGCGCGGCAGAGCCAATTGGCGGGAGATGCCGATTGATGTGCGCATGGTGTCGGAAATTACCGGCGATGAACCACAATCGGCTGAACAACGCATCTGGTTCAAGGGTAATGGCGAACTACCACCGCAGGCTGGCGCGCAAGGTATTCACGATGCGCTGCTCGTATATGCCAGCGACCGCTCACTCCTGGACACCGCCTCACGCCCCCACGCCGACCGAGGTCGGCTTGCTGGTGCCAGCCTGGATCATGCGGTCTGGTTCCACCGTCCAGTAAACATGGCCGAATGGCATCTCTACGACATGTTCTCGCCTGTCGTTCACGATTCACGTGGTCTGGTGTTCGGCTACGTGTTTAACGCTGACGGTCTGCACGTCGCCACCGTCGCCCAAGAAGGTGTTGTGCGTTTCACTAAGCCCTAACCGACCCTGGTCAGCACATTTTCGTCAGTATGCTCGTGGGCACTGCCGTAGATCTCAATGTTCATCGTTTCCTGATATTTGAGCTGATCGCCTTTCAGTTCAATCGTGTGCCGGAAATACTTGGTGCGCGCCTGACCCGATAAGAACGGACTCTGTGCGATGGGCCATTGTTCCTCACCATCCCCTGCGGCCACTATGAAGACCGTCACTCCGTCAGCGCTGGTGACCTGACCGCCCGCCACAAGCGCAAGCCCCCGGGGGATGCTCAACGTCTGCATTAAAAGCTGGTTGTCTGCATCCCAGATCAGATAACCCGCTTCGTTGTGAAAAACCTTGCCGTCCCGTTTACGCGTAACTACCTGGGTGTAACGCACCCACACCAATTCTTGTGTTTCAGCGTTATCCACATCCCCCGCCGCATCAAAGGTGAGGGTCTCGAAGTAGGGATTGTGGTCATCACCATCAGGTTCCGGCGACACGTCCATGCCGCTGTCCCCCTGCCAGGTGCCGATCAAGCCCGCTAAAGGACCATAGTCAATGCCATCTATCGTGGTACTCAAGATTACTTCCCTCATACTGTGCTCGCTGGATTATAGCGAGGCCGCCAAACTTATTCGGCTATTCTTGCGACAGGAAAACAATTACCAAACCCTTCACCAACTAAAGGACAGGATGTTCATGCGCGCAATCGTGTTTTTATGCCTACTTTCCCTATTCAGTTCGACTCAGGCTCTGGAAGTGGGAGACGGTCTCAGCGAAGCGATCAAGAACGAGCGTTTCAAACAGATCACCAGCGTGCTCGTCGCGAAGGACGGCGCGCTTGTTTACGAGAAGTATTGGGGGGAGGGCGATCGTAACCTCCTCAATGATACGCGTTCCGCGACTAAATCCTTAACAGCAATGGCGCTGGGGGCAGCCATCGCCGACGGACACATCACAAGCGTCGAGGAACCCATCTACAAGCACTTCGAAGCAGAGCGACCGTATCGATTCACCTCCGCACGTAAAGACAGTATCACCGTGCAGGACTTACTCACCATGTCATCTGCGCTCGACTGTAACGACAATGTCTGGGCGAGCCCCGGCAACGAAGAACACATGTACCCCGCGCGGAGCTGGACCTACTTCTTTCTGGATCTGCCGACCAAGGACGATTATGTCCGCGACACCAACGGCTTCGGGCCGTTCAGCTACTGCACGGCGGGTTCTTTTTTTCTGGGGCAGATTATCGAACGGGCCAGCGGCCAGAAAATCAGCGAGTACGTCGCGAGACGCATATTTAAACCGTTAGGAATAGAACGAGTAGAGTGGCCCGAATCACCGTCCGGCGAGATACAAACCGGCGGCGGTACGCGTCTGACATCGCGCGATCTCATGAAACTGGGCGAGCTTGTACGCGTCGGCGGCACCCACAATGGTGTTGAGGTACTGCCCGAAGCCTGGACCGACGCGATGATGACCCCCCATCTAGCGGCCAACGGCGAGCAGAACTACGGCTACCAATGGTGGCAACGGGAGTTTACCTGCGGTCAGCAGACGATAAGCGGTTGGTATATGGCCGGGAACGGCGGCAACAAAATAGTGGTTTTTCGCGATCTGGATATGACGGTTGTTGTTACCGCCACGCTTTACGGCACAAACGGCATGCACCAGCAGTCTACCGACATCATCAACGACTTCGTGCTACCTCATGTACCGGCATGCGCTGCTGACTGAGCCTTCAGCTGGATTTCCCTCAGCAATAAAAATAGGGGGAGGCCCAGGGAGACGCCTACGGTGAGCGTGGCCAACCAGGTCGCCCACAGGTGTTTTAAGCCGCTGCGACGCGACTCGACGCCTGCAAAAGTCAGGAGTGCAACCGCGGAGACAACAACATCCCACCAAGCGAAAGCGCTGATAGGTGTAGCAAAGGCGGTCTGCACCAACAGCAGTGGCGATAAACCGTTCTCCAGCACCCACGGCACAAACTGGGAATAGGGAAGCAGCACCCCGAGCACGCAACAGACTGCGTAAATTGGAATCAACATGTCACTTGTTACCTGTTAAAGGTCCAAGTGCACCATAAGCCAGGCGCATTCCTCCTGTCGAACTCTTGACCGCGAGCGGCATAAACCCTCTACTTCACATCCTGACTTTTTCGCCGGACACCACAATGACCAACGCACCCCGCCGTGGACCTCTTCAGGATCTGACCGTCATCGACTGCACCCGCGCCCTGGCCGGGCCGTACGGTGCAAGCCTGCTTGCAGACCTGGGTGCACGCGTGATCAAGGTGGAGTCTCCGCAAGGCGACGGGTACCGCAATATTCCGCCGTTTCTGCCGGACCACGCTGGCGTCTATGAGGAACGTGAAGCGGGCACCGACTTCGGCGCGCCCTTTGCTGCGGTCAACCGCAACAAACGCAGCATTGTGCTCGACTTTAAAAACGACGATCACAAAGAAGTCTTTCTTAAACTATGTGATCAAGCCGATGCCGTCGTCGAAAACATGCGCGCTGGCGTGATGGACCGACTGGGTTTGGGGTATGACGTGATTTCCATGCGCAATCCCAGAATTGTGTACGCGTGTGTCCGCGGTTTTGGCGATCCCCGCACGGGCGAAAGCCCCTACGCGCATTGGCCAAGTCTGGACGCAGCCGCACAAAGCTTCGGCGGCCTCGTGCACGCTAACGACGGTTTGGTGACACCCGCACTCGCCGATATTTTTCCGGGCACGCTCATGGCGCTGGGCGTGGTCAGCGCCATTCATCACGCACAAAGTTCGGGTAAAGGTCAGTTCCTGGATGTAGGCATGTACGACGCGATGATGGCGTTCCAGAAAAGTGCCGTGGCGCAGTTCGGTTTTACCGGCAAACCCAATCCCGCGGGTTTGCAGCGCGCGATGACCCTGTACCCGTTTGATCTCTTCCCCGCTAAAGACGGGCGCGTAGCCATTGCAGTGGGCACACCCCATCACTGGGATCTTCTGTGTGCAGCGATGGAGCGGGCAGACCTGATGACCGACCCGCGCAGCGAAAGCAACGCTGCACGCCTCAAGAACGTGGACTGGGTGGAAGAGCAGATCTGCGCCTGGACGCAAAGCCACACCCGCGCAGAGATTATGGCCAAGCTCGATGGCAATATTCCGTTTGGTCCTGTGCAAGACATGTCCGATATTTACGCGGATCCGCATGTCGAAGCGCGACAAATGCTTGAGACCTGCCATCCCGGCGGCGATAACCCTGAGATAACGCTGGCGGCTAATCCCATCAAATTTACCGAGACGCCCACCACGCTGCACCAATCTCCCCCGACCCTGGGGGCCCATACCGCGGAGGTATTGGCTGAGTTTGGTCTCGAGCTCCCTGACTCAGAATGAGCATAAGTATCGTTAAATAATACCTTAAATCTAATTATTTGCTTCTTTCGCTAAATTAGTATCATTTAGTTAGACGCTACTGCAGAGTGCGCTTCATCCAAATCAATCGGATGAATCAAACAGATGGAGCAGTCAATGTCTAACAACGATTCGAACAAACCCGTATACATCACCGCCGCCGGGAGCTTTCTCCCCGGTCCACGCATTGAGAACGATGAGATGGAAAGCTATCTCGGCGAAATCTGCGGCAAACCTTCGCGCCTGCGTGAACGCATGCTCAGACAAAATGGTATTCACGGTCGTCACTACGCGATCGACCGTGACCAACACACCACCTACCAGAACTATGAACTGGCAACCAACGCTGTGCGCGCAGCGCTTAATCGCGCAGCCGCCAAACCCCGAGATCTGGGTCTCCTGGTGGCGGCCACATCACAAGGTGACCTGCCGATCCCTGGCTTTGGTTCCATGATCCACGGCGAGTTGGGCGAAGCTGCCGTTGAAGCGGTTACCCACCATGGCGTGTGTGCATCGGGTCTGGCAGCCATCAAAACCAGCCACATGAACATCCAGACGGGCGCACACGATTTTGCGGTTGCGGTCGCCAGCGAGTTACCCAGCCGTCTCTTCAAAGCATCCCGATATGAGTCTCAGGCCGAAGTCGCCTGCCGCGGCCGTCTGGACAGCGACGCAGAATTCCTGCGCTGGATGCTGTCCGACGGCGCCGGTGCAGTCGTGATGCGGGATCGACCCGCAGAACGGGGCTTAAGTCTTAAAATCGATTGGATACAGATGAACTCACACGCACACCGTTTTCCTGTCTGTATGTACGTGGGTGGATCTTCTCGTTCCCAACAACCAGAAAGTTGGCTGGACGCACCCGACTACCAGGATGCCGCCCATCGCGGCCTCATCAATCTCCGCCAGGACCTGCGCCAGGTCGACCACATCGTCTCGCTGGGCGTTACCGACTATCTGAAGCTGGTGGACAGTGGCGAGATTGTGCCCGACAAGATCGACCACATGCTCTGTCACTTTTCGTCCGCCTGTTTTCTCGATCAGATCCAACGTCTGGCTGAACAAGCGGGTGCCATGATCCCGCAGGATCGCTGGAACCAGGTTATGTTCGAGAAAGGCAACGTCGGCTCCGCCTCGTTGTATCTCATGTTGGACGACCTTCTGCAGAACGGTGATCTCAAGGCTGGCCAACAGGTGCTTTGTATGGTGCCCGAGTCAGGGCGTTTCACAACGGGCTTCATGAAACTGACCGTCGTAGAAGCTTCCGATCACACCACTACCCAAACGCTGGCTCCGGTTAAGGCAGAGGACAATCTGGTCCCCGCCGATACGGTGACGGAACAGATTCAGTTGCGGCAATCGCTGATGCGTAAACTCCTGCTCACCTGGCAACAGTTTGAGGCAGATCTGGAAGACGTGCCCTTTGTTGGTGACCTACTCAACGGTCGCATCACGCTGGCCCAATACATGGCCTTGCTGCGCGATCTGCGCGCCCAGGTTGTTCAAGGTGCCAACTGGATCTCCCGCGCGGTCAGCAGTATTGCGCCTGAACACGTAGCCTTCAGAAACACCTTCCTCCAGCACGCCGGGGAGGAACATCTGGACTATCAGATGCTGGAGCGCGACTACATACAGTGTGGCGGACAACTTGAGGACATTGTGGGCCGCGAACCCAACCTCGGCTCCGAAGCACTTGCTGCCTTCATCATGCACCGCGCAAGCCAGCCAAACCCTTGGGACATGCTGGGTGTGATGTTCATCATCGAAGGTCTGGGTCTTAACATGGCAACACACTGGTCGCAGCACCTGATGACCACATTGAAGCTCGCGCCTGAACAGATCACGTTCCTGCGCTACCACGGTGAAGCGGACGAGGCACATACAGAAAAGTTGCACGACGCGATCAGCGCGCTGGATCTCACACCTGAGCTTGTAGCTCGAATCGTTCGCACTGCGGAGATGACCGCGCGTCTCTACCGCCTGCAACTGTCAGAAATTGAGGTGTAACCATGACCACTCAACAAGCCCTGGCCTTTGACGGATTCGACCCCGAAAACCCGGATCCACGCCTGGCTTTGGCTCTGGAGCAGACATTGGATGTCGCTCCAGAGGCAACAGAGGCCATGCTCGCCAATACATACAGCCGCTCGCGGCGCTGGCTGCATCCAACTGTCAGGTTCATCTCTAAATTGATGATCGGCGTTCTAAGTGCATTTCGGGCACTTTTTCCAAAGCTGGGAACCTCGTCAAGGTGGCTGCACAACGGCATCTATTGGGGGCTCAAAACCTTCGTCAAACCCGAAGCCAACGTCCTGATCCTGCGCCACTTCCACCTGGGTACAGAGGTACTCGGGTTCCTGGTAGCGAACCTCGACAAAGACGGTCACCAACCTTCGACGCAGGGCCTGCGCCCAAGAGGATTAAAAGATCTTCGCGACGACATGTTCGTTGAACACGATATCAATCTCTTCAACTTCATCATCAAGACCAATCACGAATTGATGGAGCAGGGGAAAGACATAGAGCCCATACCACTCGCCGAGCTGAACTTCGACGCGGTCAGTGAAGCCGTCGACCTCGAGTCCCTGCCGAACAAGTGGCACAACTTTCTGGATCTGGAATCAGCCATCGCCCTGTACACACCCATCTATCAGTTCTTCCTGACAGACGCAGAATTTCGCCGCGCCGTGGCAAGCCTGCAGTTCGATGAAACGATCGCGACCTACGCAGCCAAACTTCTGGGTACCGCAGACCATCTGCATCTTGTATCCAACCGTCACCCCCTGGTCGCCGACAGTCGCTTGGACGCCGCCCGCAACCTGGCCCTGCATGGTCTCGGTACCGAGCGCCTGCACTGCTTGCTGGTGCGTTCTAAAAGGCGCGCGGAGGCCGAGCGCAAAGCCCCAGGAAAAACTCTACAATACGTTTGAAAGCTGAGGGTCAAACCTGAGGGAGAGAGGTAATGCTGCAGAAGATCTTTTTTGCCATCGCGCTGGTAGGGGTGGTCGGGTACGCAACGTTGATGATCATGCCCATCGACCCGGTAGAACAGCGCCCGGGGACAAAACTCAGCGGAGAGCTGGTGGAAGTGCCTGTGACCGATTGGTCGTTCCATGAATCCCGCACCCTTGTCTATGTCCAAACGAACACGTGGTACGGTATTCCGCACTCCATCACCACCACCTCGATGGTGCTGGACGGTGATCTCTACGTCCCCTGTGGTTGGTGCGCAACCAAACGCTGGCCCAAAAACGTTGCAAGTGACCCCGATGTGATCGTCAAAGTTGGCGGCAAGCGCTACCCGTTACGCGCAGAACTGATCGAAGACCCGGCAACTGTGGAGCGGGTCTTTAAGGGGTTGGCGATGCGGAATCTGGAGGACCTGGACGGCGTTGCGCTGTACCAGATGGTGAACCGCTAACACCTACCGTCTTGCCGTGCGCAATATTTCTCGTCCACTGGCAGGGTTGCCGCACGTTTGCGCGCCTGTTGCATGTGGTCGCGAAAGACCTACTACCAGGGACGCGGTATTAACATAGGTACGGACGCAACGTAGTCCTCATATTCCGGTTTGGCTTCCAGCTGGCGCTTTTCCAACATCGGAATACTGATGGCTACAAACAGCACAACCATCACCGCAAAGCCGACCCAGTTCCACAGCTCGAAACCATTCACCGCCGCAGTGCCCGCCAGGGCAAGACTTAACCAGAAACCCAATTCACCCAGATAGTTCGGGTGTCTACACCAGGCCCACACCCCGGATCTCAGCACCGGTCCGCGCTCAACGGCATCGCGATGTGCTTTGAGTTCATTGTCCGCTTTCAGCTCCAGGAGCACGGCACAGGCGCCGACCACAAACCACGCCCACTGCCAAACTTCTGCGTCTCCTGTCCCATCACGCATCGTGATGTATATTGGAATACATCCTAAAAAGACCAGCACCGTAGGCATCAGCTCCAACCCAAAAAGGTCTACCAGGGGATACCACTTACCGGTCTTTTCCTTCAGATCCACATAACGCCAGTCCACATGGGTAAGACCCTGCCATCCACGCGCCCAGTTATGTGTTAGACGGATAGCCCACGCAATCACCACCGCACCCACCAATAGACTTTCCAGATGCCAGGCTTCGTACACCCACGCCCAATAAAGCCAGAGCACAGGCGGGACAACCGACCAATAGGCGTCATAAAAGCTGGCGTTTCTGAACACGCAGGAAAATCCAAAAATAACCAGCGTTGCGGCCACGTCACCCAGGGCTGCACGCCACAGCGGATCCAGGTCAGGCGTCAGGACGACAACAACTGCAGCCACCGCGATCGCCGCCACGTAAGCCACCACAATCCAGATAAAATCTCGCACCTATCCCTCCATATTGCCTGTTGCTACAGGCTTTTTTTCTTATCTATCTCCCGCCTAGAACAGCGAGGTCTGCCGATCATCGCCAATGACCTTGGCAAACTCCAGATTCATCACGTCGAGGATCGGCTCTGCAACCGGTTTAAGCTGACGCTCAAGGTAATGCTCAAGATCGAGTTTACCGCGGCGCTCATCGACCAGTTCAGGACCCTGATCCGTAATCACGTAGCGCACCACTCTGGGTGGGGGCTCTCCAGCCTTTTGACCCGCCTGCGCTTTTTTAACCGCCTGCACATGTGGCGGCACGTTGGTTGTGTAGGTATCCACGGCTTTTCTCAAACCCTTGCGATACACCAGCTGATCGTCCAGTTCTCCAGCTCGCAAGGCTTTCACGGTTTGTTCAAGGTAAGCAGAAACGTCTTCGCCCTGGAACAGTCTGGTGATCAGATTTTTCTGTGCATTTTTGGCCAGGTCCGTCCAGTCACGACGTACTACCTCCATGCCCACAAACTCAACCTCTTCAGCACCGTGTCGTAAACCAGCGTAACGTTTGCGTGCGCCCTGCGACCCGCCGCGTGTGCGCGCTAGAAACAGCTTGGCATAGAGCTTTTCGTACTCCATTTCCAGCTGGCTCTCAACGCCGAACCGCTCACGTATATGTGTGGCAATGTCGGTATTAAACGCATTGATTATGTCGCCGATCTGACTGTGGGCCGCCTCACTGTCATCTAGGCCACTGGCCACAAACACACTGTCGGTATCACCATAGAGGACCTCATAACCACGAGCAGCAAACCAGTCGCGCGACCAGCTTAAAAAATAACGACCCTGGCTTGTGATCGCATTGGCTATGTGTGGGTTGTAGAACCGACAAGCAGGTGTGCCGAGCACGCCATAAAAGGAATTCATCAGAATCTTGATCGCTTGTGAGGCCACGCCATCACCGCGTGCTTTGGCCTCCGCTCTTTGCGGAAAAAGCGTATCCAACATCGCGGGCAGGATTCCCGCTTGTGCCGCAAACGCGGTGTCATCAACCGTGCGGATCGCATCAGCGCCCTGCTCAGCTAACACATACCCTAAGGGGTCGATATTGAAAGTGCGAATTATGCTTGGGTACAGGCTCTTAAAATCGCAGACCCAGACATTGCTGTGGATACCTGCTTCTGGTTCAAACACCGCGCCGCCACCTTGTGCGACCCGTTCCATGTTCCCGGGTTGGGCAACACTCGGCGCCGCCAATCCCATCGGCTGCAGCGCACTGAGATAAAGGAAGTCAAAAGACGCGATACTCGCCGCAACCCGATCCGCCGTCATGCCCGTCAGCTTCGAGCGGGCAAACGCAAGCTGGATGAGATCCAGCTCCTCAACAATCTCCAGCGCAAGGCGCGCATCTGTTCTCGCATACTCACAAAATCGCGGCAGGTCATGCGCATAGGTATGCAGTATCTGCCCCACTTTATCGAGGTGCGCCAGATCCTCTGCCTGGGTCTGACCCAGGGTCTTGCCTTCACCCAGCACCGCCGTCGCAATACCATCGAGGGAGTAGTCGTCCATGCGCACAAACGCACCGCGCACGAGATCCATCCCATCGAGCACAAGCCGACCGGGAATTGTGGCGCTACCACTCCCGAAGTAGCCTTCCGCAGGTCGTATGCGCATGCGCCCTTGTTCCCGACCCAGGGTGAAGTCGTAGCGCACCCGATCCGCAACTTTCTGCAGGACGCTCAAATCGAAATCGATGACGTTCCACCCAGTCAGAACATCTACGTCCAGCTTGTGGATCAGTTCAGCGAAGTAGTGCAGGGCATCCTTTTCTGTCGGCACGCCCAATGCGTTGGCGGGCATCTCCCTGCCACGTCGATCCACAACAACCACCTCATCAACGCCAAGCCCGTAACATGAGATTGCCAACAGCTTGTCTGATCGACCTTCAGTTTCGATGTCGAAAGACAATACGCGCGGCTGGGGTGTACTGTCCGCCGGCAACACCTCAGGGTTGTCAAACACCCAGTAGCCTTCGCGTGGCTGCTGGGGTTCCGTCGTTGGCACAATCTCCAACCCACACTTAATCCCGCGATCGATGAGATAGCGCATGGCAAACCGGACATCCGCTTCATAAGTGGGGATTTGCGCGCCGTGCAGGGCATCGCGCACCGCCGGAGCGTCGCTGGGAATCCCAACTTCTACCTTGGCGAGAAGCTCTCCGGCAAATGACCGCTTTTCCACTTCTGTGACGTTCACGCCTCGCAAACGACTGAGGGCAGGGTCCGATAGTGAAGTTCTCGGCACGAAAAAGTGCGGACGCTGGCGGTTGTCGCGAATGACAAAGGCATCGCCGCTCGCCAACCGTCCAAAGATATAGACCACCGGTACGCCGTGCTGCACACGATAAGTCGCCTGGAGCACAAAGCCCTGAATCGCTGCTGGAGTGGCCGCCGTAGAATCCGTCATAACAGCGAGTTTGCACCCGCTTTCAGTCGTACGGCAACTCCGATGGGAGTTTACCTACATAGTCCGGCTCAGGGTCCTCAACAAACCGCACGGCGGGAATTTCGCTACGGCCTTCCATCACCGCTTTACAGATGCGGTGCATGCCATCCATCACACGGCCATCGGCTCCTAAGATGATCGGATAGCTCAAATCGGCATCTCTGATCAGCTCAGCGTGTTCGATGATGCTGGCGGGGGTCGGCACGACATGTTTATACCAGTGATTGCTCTCGAGTTCGGGACATTCCGCTACCGTGTATGGCATGACGGGGAAGTCACTGGAGAGCTCGATCAACTTGCGAACATCCCAGGCACACAGCCCCTCAGCTCGCTCGATAAAGTGATATTGAGCGCGTATGTTCACCATCTAAAACACCGGGGGTTGGCGTTGCGGAAACGCCTCTTCGACCGATAGCCCCAGATTCAGGAGCGTTTGTTCACTGAACGCCTGACCCAGAAACTCAAGTCCAACCGGCATCTCTACACCCGCATCATCAACGAACCCTGCTGGCACGCTGATCGCTGGCAGACCTGAATTTGCTGCAAGCCGACAGTTTGTTCCCTGCTGCTCTTCACCGTGCGCTGCAGCCACGCGCCGGATGGTCGGATAGGCCAACGCGTCCAGATCATGCTCCAACATCAAGGTGAGCAACGCACTGCGCACGACTTCACGCTGAGCAATCTCAGCTTCGTATGCGGCAAGGCTGCCTTCCGGGTCGGTGGCGAAAGACAACGAGGCTGTCAGGGACTCTTCGACGTTCGGGTGATGCTCACCGCGCGCGACCAGGTCGCCAAGGTCCGCAATACCCAACTCCGGATTCGCTTCCAGATAGGCGTTTATGTCCATCAGAAAATCATTGATCAACACCAGATGACCATTCCAAGGCCTGTCCAAAGCCCCGTTAACCGCAGGCGAGGTGAGGTCGACTAACTGCCAATTCCATGCGGCTGCGGTCGCCTCCAAGGCGCGGCGCACCTGCTTTGCCACCGGTTCATCGAGCGGCTCCTGAACCATCCAATCCGTAAGAATACCTACCCGTGCGTTGGTCACAGGCGCAAGCGCTTGCGCATAACCCGGCTGGGGTTGGGCTTGCATAACCTCTGTCTGCGCATCATTTGGGTCATATCCAACCGTCGCCTCCAGGACCAGCGCCAGATCATGCACACTGCGAGCGATCGGCCCACCGATGTCCTGCGTTGACGACAGCGGCACGATACCTGCTCTGCTGGAAAGTCCTTGCGTCCCACGTAAGCCGACGAGGTTGTTCTGTGCTGCCGGGATGCGAATGGAGCCACAGGTATCGCTGCCCATACCAATGCTTGCAAATCCGGCCGCCACGGCAGCTCCGGTGCCTCCACTCGAACCACCAGGATTGCGGCCGAGCGCATACGGGTTTCTGGTGAGCTCAAACGCAGACCCGACCGTCGTGATGCCATACGCAAATTCGTGCATGGTGGTTTTGCCGATGATAATTGCGCCCGCGTTTTTCAATCGCGCGACAAGCGTTGCATCACGATCAGGTGCAAACCCAGCAAACAGTTTCGAACCGGCGGTCGTCGGCATACCACGTGTCTCGTAGTTATCTTTTACGAGAACAGGGATGCCATGCAGCGCCCCCCGTGGACCCTCCGTCTTGCGCTCCTCATCCAGCAATTTTGCTTGCGCGACCGCATCCTCCGCCAGGTGCTGGATGGCGTTGAGCGCGGGGCCGGTCTTGTCATAGGTTTCAATTCTCTGCAGATAGACGGTCACCAGCTGTTCTGCACTCAGCTGGCCCGCACTCATCCGCGCCTGTAAGTCAGCGATACTCAATTCGACGAGTGCTGAATCGTCCACAGTGTGTGCTCCCTGAAATGAAGTTGCGTCGCAGGCAAACAGCCCCATCGCCAATAGCGGTATCAGCAAAAGTGTTTTGCGCGAATTCGCTTCGTCCACGAGGTTCTGCCTCCGGTTGAGGCAACGATGTTGGGGTTATTGCGGCCGATGAGCAAGTGCGCTCAGACCAGGGGGCTTAGAGCAGCTTGCTCAGGTGCCGGTGCCGCTGCGCGAACGCTCCAATTCCAGCTGTTGATGCAGCACCTTGAGCGACTTGTTCTGTAGTTCTCGCTCGCGCTCAAGCTCCTGCACACTGACTCGGGCCCGGTCTAGGTCCTGCCGAGCGGCGGTCAGATAACGCTCCATCTGACTTGCGTGGCTGCGGCTGTCTTCAAGCTCCCGCATCAGCTCTGCTTCATTTTCTGAACCACGAACAACCTGGGGTACCTCACGCACATCCAGTTCAGCCTTCAGAGCGGTAATCTCAGCCGAGAGGGCAGCGATCATTTCATCAGCGGTATCATCTTCGCCGTCCACCATCTCCAAGGGTTTACCCGCTTCTGCGGTCTGCTTCCATTTATTCGTTTCGCGCTTCTCTTCCAACAGCGCCTGCTCCATTTCGCGCAGCTTTTTCTCGTCTTCCTGGCTGGCGATTTTGCGATCCTTGATCTCTTTCTTCAGCTTCTCAATCTGTTCGTCTCGGCCTCGCAACAGAGATTCCAGCTGCGGCATCTTCGACTTGGCATCGTGCACCTGTCGCTGAGCACTTTCTTCTTTTTGTTGCGCAACCAGATTGCGGGAAAGCCAACCGGCTGCTCCACCAATACCTGCCGCCAGCAGCAAATAGACGAACATTTTGAATATCAAAAAGATCATGTGGTTCCTCCAAGAACCCTGAACTCAATACGACGGTTAAGCTTCCGTCCCTCTGGAGTGTCATTGGTTGCGATCGGCTGACTTTCGCCATAACCCACCGCGCGAATGCGATCTGTCCCGACACCGTGATTGACTAAGTACTTCGCCACCACGTCTGCGCGACGCTGGCTCAGACGCAGGTTAACTTCTGCATCACCCTTCGCATCCGTATGGCCTGCAATTTCAACCGGCGCCTGGCAGGTACGCAGAATCATTGCCAGCATGCCGATGGTGTGGAAACTCGAGTCGGCTACATCCGCCTTACCCGAACGGAATTTGATCGTCTCAACGCTGAGATATTCATCCAGCTCCTGTTGACACGTCCCAGCCTGGCCGATGACCTGAATCTGATTGTCCACGGAGGTAACCCCATCTACCGCAAGGGCGCGGGCAAGTGCCGCTTTTTGCGCAGGGACATCCGGGGCAGAACCTGTCAGCACCACCGCCTGTCCGTGCGCTTCAACGCTGGACCAATAGAGATCATCTGACGCAACCGCTTGAGTCACGCTCGTCGCTATTTCGTCTTCAATAGCAGACGCTTCACTGAACACGGCGATGAAGAAAAGACAGAGCAGCGCCGTACCGGCGCCCGTCAGTATTTCGAATTGGGAGAAGCGAAAATCCATGTGCTCGCGACTTGCCAAAGATAAAGACAAATTTTCTTCGTTTCTTAAGGCTTTTGACGAGAACTGGTTCTCATCAGCGAGGGCTCAAGAGCGCAGAACCGGTCGAAACCAACCCGCGGCTGGTTTAGAACTTGCCGATCAGGTCCACAAACCAGCCGTGGTTGTCGTACTCCGCGTCCCTGATGTCATCGCTGAAGTCGGTAAAGTTGTAGCCCACGCCCACCTTGAAGTGATCACCCAGGTGTCGATAGACCCCCAACAGCGCTCCATGGCGGGCGCTATCCCCGTGGCGATCTTTGAGGTAGCGATACTCAGCGACACCATCCCAGGCCTTGGTCACATGGTACCGCCCGCGTAGGACCGCAAGTCCCACACCGTAGTCTTCCCAACTGCCCGAATCTCTGAACATGCGCACCTGACCTTCCTTCACAGCCAGCTTGCCGCCCAACTCCCAGCGCGCGCCTACTTCATACAGCGCTTCAGCCGAGAGGATATGCACCCTTTGGTCCGGCCGCGTTGAACTTTGACCGAGACTCACCAGATCATAGAAGTACCCATATTTGGTAAGCAGATTCCACCGATCATTCTCAACACCGCGATAGGCATGGCCGATATCAAATTCAACAAAGCGAGCGCTCTTGCCGCTGATCAGCTCATCGTCCGTCCACGAGAGGTTCAGTTGACCGAGCCACCGTCGGGCAGGGGAGGCCACCCAGGTATAACTGGAACTTAACAGGTACTGCTCGCTTTCCTGAGCTGCGCTCTCGTCCTGGCGATATTCGACCTTGGCGCTGAACTTATAGTCGTCGCGTTTAACAGACGCGCCAATCGATACCGCGTTGCGTTCCACATCACTGACACCTTGCTCGTCGTCTGCGGTCTGTACCAAAGCGTTCAGAACCCAATCCTGTTCTGTTGTGTAGTCCACGCCGAAGGCATGGGTTGCGCCAGCGTAGCTTTCGTCTTTGCCAAACTGAGATTCTGTGAAGATCCCGAAGCGGTTACCAAAATCACGTCGCTGGCCTAACGTCATCAGATTGCGCTCGCCGAACGTGCGGTCCGGGTCTACCGCGTAGCTGCCGTAAAGCTCGTGACCTTCCGCAAGCCGATAGTTTCCAGAAAACTGACTGACAGCACCCGGTCCAACCCCACCTTTCATGTTCAGGGTCAGCTGTTCTGCGGGAGAATATTCAAGACCGCCCACCAGCGCATGCCCACGATCCCCATCGGCTGCCTCAACGCTGATCGCTGCATGTTCATTGAGTTGGGTGTTGACCCCAATAGCAAAGAGCTCGTTATCCCGATATTCGCCGTCCTCATTCAGGCCGGTTTGGGCTGATGCATAAAGCGTTTGGGTGTCGCTGAGATCGTAGCCAACACGCAGACCCGCCAACAGACCATCACCCTGCTGACGCACGCCGCCCGCACCCGTACCAGTGACACGCTCCAGGTCCTCATGTCGCACCTCACCGCCGATAGTGACCTTGCCCAGTTTCACATCCGCCTGCACCCGCGCTACCTCGCTTCTGAACACGCCTTCCTCTTCCAGTTCAGAATATCCAGCGGTTATGCGAATCCCCTCATCAGGTTGGACGACAACGTCCACACCTTGCTCAGTGACCTTGGTTCCCTGCGGGAGTCTGCTTGCGGAGAAACCGGCATCCCGTTCTTTGTACCAGGCTCTAACATCCCCGCGCACGCTATCGCTTACGTCTTGCAGGTTGAGACGACCTTCCACCGCCAACGCATCGCCTTCGCTCAGGTCGTCGGGCAACACAGAATTCTGCGAGTTGAAGCTCAACCCGCCATCCGCTGAGGCAAAGTTGGCATTGTTTTGACGGGCTTCGCTCTGTGCGATTTCCGCGGACAGATAAGTCCCATTGCTCACCTTTAAGGTGATATCCACACCTTCGAGATCAAAATCGGTGCCACTGCGTTCATCCACAACTTTGGTCACGCCGACGGCGACGTGATCACCCAGCCAGACCTTGGCTCGGCCACCAAACGTTGTGTCTTCGGCTGAAAAGCTGTCGGGCACATATTCATAATCCACCAACAGGTACACATCGTCGCCTTCCAACGGTGACGAACGGATAATCGCCGGTGCACGATCGTTAACAACCTGCGAAAGTGGATGCCGCAAGATAATTCGGCCCTGCAGCGCATCAACTTCGTAGTCGCGGCCCTCCACAAAATCCTGCCGTTCAACAACTTGTTGCGTGTCCCTCTGGCGCACTTCCACCCAAACCTTTTCCGAACCCTGCACCACATCTGTGTGCTTCAGGTAGTAGAGAGAGCCACCCGTTGCGCGGAAGCTAACGTGCGCGGCCGCACTCTGCGCCTCGGAGCCGAACAGAGTGATGGAACGAGCCGTGTCGCCCAGTTTGGTTGTAGCGTTACTCTTGTGGCTGAACTTCGCGCCATACAGAGAACGGTTGTATTGCAGGTACTCTGTGTCCGTCATGCCCGTGTTGAAGTTGCCCCACAACACCTGATTGCGATCCCAATCCACGCGCAGATAGAAAGCGCCCTGGCTGTCAACATCGCTCACCGTCGTGGAATCATCTCCGTAGACAGCGTAATAACGGTTCGGATCTAACTGACGGAACAGACGCCTGGGATCTTCCCGCTTTAAATTGTCGGTAAAGTTGGACAGTTCATCTTCGGTGCTGTCCAACTGTGCCGTAATGAGATATTTCCCCTTTATCTTCGCCTTGGCATAAAAGGCGAGTCGCCCGTCCACATATACCGATTGATCAAAGTGATCGTCGACCGATAAGGGTTCAAAATTGCCGCTGAGGCTGTGGTCGCCAACCGTCAGATTCGCCAGGCCGACGATGAAGGCGTAGTTATCATCCACTTCCGGTTTCAACGTAGTGCGCCAGTACTCATCCCCACCATCGTCTTCAGGCAGAGTACTTCGTCCGGAGATCGGCAATGTGTGTACACCGGGCCGTGCATAGAACTCGTACACGAAGCTTCCGCCGTCATCTACCGGTACGTTTTTGCCAGCCACGTCAATGACCGACCCTGGTTCAAAGTCTGCGCCGTGCACACGTATGCGACTGCCCTTGAGATTAATGCGTTGCCGATCCAGATTGTTCTGCGCCCAGATGCTCGCCGGTTCAACGCGGATGAGGTTCGCCTTCGTCGAAGGCACAACTTCCAGCAGCCGAGCGTGGGTCACGTCTTCCACATCACCGGAGCGAGCGCGCAACACGTAAGCAAGGCGCTGACCAGGTCGGAAGCGACGTTTGTCATCCAACCATTCGAAGGCCTCGGGAAACGCCAGCTCTTTCACAGGCAGTGTGTCCAGCGGATCGAGAAAATCGGTGTCCTCAGCGGTATAAATATCCAGTTGGTACCCATCCACATATGCGTCGTAGTTGTTGTGCGCAGCAAACACGACGCCATCAACCATGTAACCCTGCGCATCGACCACCAGCTCGTTGAGCGCAATGACATCCATCTGCGGCTGGTTCAGCAGGGCATCTTCAACCATCCACAGTCGGCCCCGGCCCGGCACATCCACCCAACGCTCCTCACGTATAGGTGTGAGCAATGCGAAACGCGTTTCTACACGAGACGATACCCGCCGCACGGTTAACGCAACTTCTGCGCGGCGGTTCAAATCACGCCCGGCTACCGTATCGTTAGTCGCGATGGGATCGTTTGCGCCACGTGAGGAGACCGTCACGTTGGCTTCATCGATCGACAGTTGTGCTGCTATATAACTCGCAACAGATTGTGCGCGCAGGCGGGACAGCCGATCGTTACCCTGGTACGGGCTTGCATCCGCATGACCAACCACCTCCAGTGCCAGCACCTCTACATCCAAAAAATTTGCCAGACGTCGGTCCAGCTCGTTCCGCGCGGCAGTGGACATCTCTGCTTCACCAGATCCGAAGCGAACCGGTTCAATCCGCTCGACGTTGGTGGCGAAGTGCTCTTCGATCGTATCCGTTGGTAACTGCGGGTCGGCTGCATCCAGATAGTCGGTCACCACGGTCTCTTCGGGCAGGCTTTCATCAAAGATAATATCTATCTCGACCCTGCGATTCAGGCGCATGCCATCTAACGTATCATTGGAGGCAATGGGTTCGCTGAAGGCCTTACCGACTATCTCAATATCCTCTTCTTTAAGACCTAACCTGTTTTTTGCAAATTGCGCTACACGTTTCGCTCGAGCGACGGACAGTCCCTGGTTGTCGACATAGGTCCTGGCCGCGTTCTCGCTCAACGGTTGGTTGTCTGTGTGCCCTGTAAATCGCACGCGCAGGTTTTTCCTGTCTTCGTAGCGCTCCAGGAGCTCACGCAGGGTGCTGAGATAACTTTCTGGAATATCCGATTGTCCGGAGGCAAAACGCACAGGTTCGATATATTCATCGGCAAAGTAAGTGACAGTGCGAGTCTCTTTGTAGGGTTGCCGCACCTCTATAATCTTCTGCTGGCTCTCTATGTGCACGGCAAAATTGATTTTGGACATCAGGGCTTGCGTGATGCGAAGCACGCGCGGATTTTCCGAAATGACCTCGGCGTCCCGCGGCAGGGTGGCGGTATCCAGTTTCAGAATAAAGTTCGCCCCGCGTTCGGCGCGCGGTACATCAACATCCGCTATGTGATAACGACCGTATTGATCCGTTTCTACAAGTAAACCGCCCACGGTCGCCAGGCGCACACCCGGAAGGCCTACCTCTTCCTCATCCTGCTTGCCATTTTTATTCGCATCATTAAAGACCTTGCCGATGATCGTGGTCTTCTCAAAAATCGGATCCCCCACCACCTCGACGGTGGCGCTGCCCGGCGGTCCAATCGGGGTACCCCCGATCAAAGGCGTCACCGTGTTGATATATTCCCCTCGCGCAACGCCTGTGCTCACGCGCAGCAGGTAGCGCACCGCAACCGCAGAATCCCCGGGCACTACAAGCGGGCCAAGGATTCTCGGGTCGACACCGCTGGCGGCGAGGTCGGTCACAACATCATCCGGGGTATCTAACTGATTATCAGGGCCAGGCAGGCGTAGCGTTTGGCTGTCTGGAACAAACTGAAAGCCGGGTGGTACATCGTCCAACAGCTCCAGCGGTGGGGTCGCGATGGCGGTGAGATTGGTCACCAACACCTCATAACCCACCAGGTCGCCCTGTACCGCCGTATCCTGTTCAGCTCGCTTGGAAACACTGACCAGCGATCCCGGTCGATCACCTGTTGGATCAAGCGGAATGTGGTTGTTTGCGACGCTGCCGTCTCCCTCAGCCAGCAGCCATTGCAGGTAGTAGGTGGTGTCGTCGCCGCTGTCCGGCGGCGTGGTCTGCGTTTGCACAACACACGGCGGCTCTGGATCAGGGTCGATGGCACAGGTCCCGACGACAAGCGGTTCGGCTTCGACAGGTAACAGGAAGGAGGGTCGCGGTCGATAGTTATCCGGCACGCTGACAATCGCTATGCGGTAGCTTGTCCCGCCGGTCGGGCAGGTGGGATGAGCGCCGGGGATGACATCAAACCGATAGGCGCCCGACGCGTCGACAATCTGATTTTGCTGGCCCGGCAGCAAGCAGCTTTCATCCAGCGGGTTGCCTGTCTCGTCCAGAAGCGCAACCTCTACCCCACCCACAGGCTCTCGGGTTGAACTGTCGTAAAACCGACCGCCTGGAACGACGGGAAAGTCTACCCGGCTGACCGTCGCCTCAACCAGCGTTGCGGAACGGGCGCCCCAAACAGTCTGAGAATCAGGATTGCTGAAGCGCACCACGTATTCACCCGGCGTTTGTCCCACAAACGCGTAACTGCCATCCGCGTCTGTCAGCGTTGTGGCAACCACACTTCCCTCTTCATCAAGCAACTCCACGGTCCAACCACTTAAACGCGCATCACCCTGATCTAGCTGACCATCGACGTTCAGGTCTTCGAACACGGTGCCCACCAACGCGGCCGGGAAATCCACGACCGTGGGATCGTCTTCACCCGGCCCGGTTGGATCGCCATCATCATTCGGGTCGGGATCCACTCCATCGTCCGAACGGTCTTCCGAAGGGTCTCCACCCGGGTTCGTACCGACAGCAACAACCTGGTTACTGAACGGACCGGAGGCACCGTTCAGCGTGATGCTGATAGACAGGTCGACGGTCGCGATCTCCCCGGGTGCCAATGACTCCGTGCCGGAAAGCAGACTTGTATCCCCCACACCGTCAAAGTTTGTATTCAACTCCGAGAGCGCGCCCGTGATGCTCGGTCCTTCGGTGAGCACAACAACGGCAGGCACTGGAAACGCCGCGGCGAGATCCTCAGTAATCTGCACCTCGGTCAGGGTCTCATCACCCAGGTTTTCAACCAGCAGTCTGAAAGTGGCTGCAACGGTTCCTTCACCCGTGACGTTCGAGGCGAGTGTCGTCTTGGCAATACCGATGACCCCAGCACCCATCTCTGTGGGCACCTCAACCGGGGTCGGATCACTGTTATTGGTGGGATCACCATCGTTGTCCGGGTCTACCTCCGATCCTTCGGTTGAATCATCCTCAACGGGTTCCCCTTCAGGGTCGGTGGCACTGGCCAACGCGACGTTTTCAAACTGAGTTTGCCCATTGGGCGTCAAAACAACCGTAAAGCTCACACTTGCGGTACTAAATGGCGCGAGCGAGTCGCTACCCGCCAGCAACGCTGTATCGGCGACACCATCAAAGCTTGAATTTGTTGCGAGCGTGTCAGACTCCGGTACACCGGCAAGCGTAAATTCACTCGGCGCAGGAAAGCTGACAGCCAGGTCATCCACTATCTGCAGGTCTGTCAGTGTTTGCGCGCCCAGGTTTTCAACCCGCAGGATAAACGGTAGCGAGAACGTTCCATCGCCGTTGTTAACTACTTCGCCCACGGCTTTTGCAAGGCCGAGCGTTGCCTCCGTGGGTGCAAGATTCAACATAATCGGTGTCGGATCATCTTCACCCGCATCATCAGCCCGGCCATTGCCATTGCTGTCAGGGGTTGTGCCATCGTCAGACAGGTCACGCGCTACGGGATCCCCACCCAAAGAATTTGCAGTGGTGAGCTCTGCTTGATTAGTAAATGCGCCCGTCACACCTGCCACCCTGACGACAACAGCGACGGAGGCGGTGGTCGCTGGCGCCAGCGTTTCATCCCCACTCAGTAGATTTGTATCCGTACTGCCGTCAAAGTCGGGATTACCGGCACTCAGTCCACCGCTGACCTGGGGAGCTTCAACGATCGTGAGTTGAGCGCCGGGAAATGTGGTTGCCAGATCGTCTGTCAACTGCACAAAGTTGGCCGCGCGGGTGGTGCTCAGATTTTCCAGTGTGAAAGTCAGCGCCACATCAAAACTATTTTCGCTTGCCCGTGTCACCGAGCTCAGCGCCTTGGCCAGACCAATCGCTGGCGTATCCGGGTCGACCACAGGCAGTTGCACCGGCGTTGGGTCGTCCTCACCAGCGCCACCTGGATCGCCGTTCCCGTCGGGGTCAGGATCGGTGCCATCATCAGACAGATCGCGTGCAACAGGATCGCCGTCAGCCATCTCTGCAGCCGTGACCTCCGCTTGATTTAAAAACGTCCCGCTAATGCCGCTCACGCGAACGGAAAACGCAACGTTTGCGGCTGCACCAGGAGGTAACGACTCCGTGCCGGACAGCAGCCTTGTATCAGTTACTCCATCAAAACCGGTATTCACCAGCGTCAGTGCACCTGAGGCGACGGGAGCACTGACTATGGTTATCGCTGCCCCCGGGAACGCCGCGCCCAGATCATCCGTCAGCTGCACAAACCGCGCTGACCTGACGGTGCTCAGGTTTTCGATCACAAACGCAAAGGTCAGCTCCGTTCCGTCGTCGGTGGGATCCACACTGACCAACGATTTAGCAACGCCGAGCTGAACCGGCGGCACGCCGAATACAGTTGGATCATTTTCGCCGTCTTCATTTGGATTGCCGTCACCGTCCGCGTCCACGTTGGTGCCGTCGTCGGAGAGATCTCTGGCCACAAGGACGCCATCGCGGGTACTCGTCACGGTCGCCTGATTTGTGAACGGCCCGAGGTTGTCCGCCGGTGTCATGTTGAAGCGGATGGTAACAACCGCCTGGCCCCCTGCCGGTAGCGTCTCGGCGCCTGACAACAGGCCCGTCTCCATTAGCCCGTCATACGCAGGGTTGAGGAGAGTGAGGTCCCCGGCAATGTCGACGCTGACGACCTCAAACGATGGGATTGCCAGAAATGTCGTCCCCAAGGGCTCGACAATCTGCACGGAAGGCGCCGCGAAGTCGCTGAGATTCTCTACACGGAGAACGAACTCACCAGCGAAGGTACCAGCAGAATTCTCTTCAAGACCAACCAGGGTTTTGGCAATGCCCACAACAGGTTGATCGGCAAGACCAGGAAGTTCGACGGGTGTGGGGTCATCTTCCCCGGGGTCGCCTGGATTGCCATCGCTGTTGGGATCAGGGTTGTCCCCATCATCTGACAGGTCCCTCGCTATTGGCTCTCCACCTGCAATCAAAGCGGCGGTCACCTCCGCCTGGTTCAAGAAGATGCCGCTGATGCCCGCTACCCGCACGGTGACGGTCAGCGTAGCGCTGGCACCTGCGGCGAGGGTTTCGAGACCCGTCAGCAATTGCGTATCAGTAATGCCATCAAAGTCCGTATTCCCCTCGGTTAAACCACCCATCACCTCCGGTGGGCTAATCACTGTCAGCTCCGCACCAGGGAAGGCTGCAGCGAAGTCGTCGGTTAACTGCACAAACTGCGCTGATCGCGTGTCGCTCAAATTTTCGATCACAAAGGTAAACGTCAGATCCGTTGCGCCAACAGGACCAGAGTTCATCGCTGTGAGCGCCTTGGCCACACCAATCTGTATCGGTGGCAAGCTGAATACCGTGGGATCGTTCTCACCTTCCTCGTTGGCGTTGCCGTCACCATCCGCGTCCACAATTGCACCGTCGTCCGCAGGATCTGTTGCCAACAGCTGACCGCTCGCGGTGCTTGTGACTACCGGCTGATTTTCGAATGGGCCGAGGTAGGCGCCCGGGGAAAAGCTCACCCGAATTGTAATGATGGCGCTGCCACCGACCGGGAGCGTATCTGCACCGCTCAGCAGGTCTAAGTCAAGAACCCCGTCAAACCCTGGGTTCAACAACTCAATATCCCCGGAGATGCTGACGTTCGTAACCTCAAAGGCCACCGCCTCGGCGAAGGTGTTGGCGAGGTTGTCGGTAATCTGTATGCCTGGGGCTGCGATATTGCCCAGGTTTTCAACTCTCAGCGTAAATTCCGCCTCAAAAAGCCCAGGCTGTATTTCCGCCAAGTTGGTCAGCTGATTTGCTAGCCCTATCGCAGGCTGGTCTGAAGGATCGATTAAGAGAATGGGCGTGGGATCGTCCTCCCCAGGGTCACCCGGATCACCATTTCCATTGGCATCTGGTTCGCTGCCGTCATCTGACAGGTCCTGAGCGACAGGCACGCCTCCCGGTTCAAACGCGCTGGTAATCTCGGCCTGATTTAGAAAGCTACCGGCAACGCCCACAACGCGGAACACATTTCTCACCGTGGCACGCTCGCCCACGGCGAGGCTCTCGGAGCCGGACAGCAACCGAATGTCTGTGACCCCGTCATAAGCCGTGTTGCCCGCCGAGAGGCCGCCAGATACCTCCGGTACGCCGACCGCCTCCAGTGTTGCACCAGGAAATGTTGCCGCCAGGTCATCGGTCAGCTGGACAAAGTGAGCTGACCTCATCGCACTCAGATTTTCGATCAAAAACTCGAAGGTCAGTTCGGTCGAACCGTTTGGCTGAGTGTTGGTCGCAACCAGAGATTTGGCCACACCAATCTGCACAGGTGGCAAGCTGAACACTGTGGGGTCGTTTTCGCCGTCTTCGTTGGCATTGCCATCACCATCGCTGTCTACAACCGCACCATCATCTGAAGGGTCTGTCGCTACAATTTGCCCATCACGACGACTGGTAACCACCGGCTGATTGATAAACGGCCCGAGGTTTTCACCTGGTGTCAGGTTGACCACCACCGTGATCACCGCGCTGCCGCCAACAGGCAGTGTTTCCGTCCCGCTTAAGACGTTGCTTTCAGCGGCGCCATCAAATGCTGGGTTCAGCAGGTCCAGATCACCGGAAACACTCACCGATATCACCTCATAGGGCGGCAGGTCGGCAAAGGTGGTTGCCAGGTCATCTGCAATTTGTATTGCTGGTGCCGGTGTATCGCCCAGGTTTTCAACGCGCAGCGTAAACTCGGCTTGGAAAACGCCTGGCTGTGTCTCGACAAGACCGGTTAACTCATTGGCTAGACCGATGGCAGGGGGCGGGGGCGATGCCACGATAAGTACTGGGGTAGGATCGTCTTCACCTGGGTCTCCCGCGTTGCCATTGTCGTTCGGGTCCGGCGTGTCTCCATCATCGGATAGATCGCGCGCGATGGGCGAACCTCCTTCACTCAGCGCACTTGTTAGCTCCGCCTGGTTCAAAAACTCGCCACTTACACCGGTGACCCGCAAAGCAAAACTCACCAAAGCCGACTCACCCGCACCGAGACTTTCTGTGCCGCCCAGGAGGCGTACGTCGTTTACACCGTCAAAGGCTTGATTACCTGAGGCAAGCGCACCACTTACAGTTGGCGGTTCAAGCACTTCCAGGACGCCACCAGGAAATGTCTGCGCAAGATCATCAGTTAGTTGCACAAATTGCGCCGATCGCGTATCACTCAAATTCTCGATCGCAAACGCGAACGTCAGCACTGTCGATCCGTCTGCTTGTGTGTCTGCGCTTGTCAGCGCCTTTGCTACCCCAACTGACACAGGCGGTAGTTCAAAGACAGTCGGATCATTCTCCCCAGCCTCGTCGGGGTTACCGTCCCCATCGTTGTCTACAACTGCCCCGTCATCAGAGAGATCTCGGGCCACAACTTCATCATTCAGAGTTGCCGTCACCACGGGTTGATTTACAAACGGTCCAAAGTTCGCCCCTGGCGAGAAGGTAACGCGCACAGTGATGACCGCACTGCTGCCAACGTTCAAGGCTTCGGCGCCCGTCAGCAGTGCAGTATCGTCCCTACCATCAAAATCTGGATTCAGTGCGCTCAGCGCACCCTGCAGTTCAACTGACACCACCTCAAAATCTGCCAAGCCTGCAAAGGTGCCCGCCAGGTCGTCAGCTATCTGCAATCCGGGCGCTGCAGTGGAGCCGAGATTTTCCACAAGCAGAGTGTATTCGGCCTGATACAACCCCGGGCTGAGCTCGACCAACCCACTCAACTCATTTGCCAGACCTACCACCGGTGGCTCAGGTTCAACCCCGGGCAGTTCGATCGGGGTAGGGTCGTCCTCTCCAGAGTCATTCGCAACACCATTCCCATTGGGGTCGGGTTCAGACCCGTCGTCAGACAAGTCTTGCGCCAAAGGGGAACCTGCGTCGCTCGTCGATGTTGCGAGCGCCTGATTGAATCGAGTGGCTCGGTCGCTGGAGACAAACTCAACCGCGAACGTGAGTTCTGCGCGTCCAAACCCAGGCAGTGTTTCGGCACCGCTCAGGAGATTTGTCTGCGTCACCCCATCATAGTCGCCAGCGGACTGCGATAGATCACCGGAGAGCGACAGGCCGTTGACCGTCAATTCATCCACCGGCGCAAGTGCTGCCGCCAGGTCATCTGTCACCTGTACATTAGGAGCCGCCTGAGCTGACAAGTTTTCGACAACCAGACGAAATTCCGCCGCGAATCGATCATTACCCAGATCCTCAATGGCGATCAGTTCTTTGGCGATGCCTATGACAACATCTGGTTCAAACGGTGGAAATTCAATCAGCGAAGGGTCGTTTTCCCCTGGTTCATCCGCGATACCATTCCCATTGGGGTCAGGCTCCGTACCGTCATCAGACAGGTCGGTGACGCGCTCACCCGCGACCGCCCTCGCTTCTGCAACTATCTGGTTGCTATAGGGTCCGAGCTCGCTACCGACGCGCACCGCCACGCGGAACTCAAGGGTGGCTCGCGATCCGGGCGGCAGAACTTCCGCACCCCCAAGCAGATTGAGATCGAGCACCCCGTCAAAGTCAGGATTGACGGACAGAGGCACGCCTTCCACCAACCGGGGCGCATCGATTATCCGCACGCCGTCCGCCTCAGCAAACGCGGCCGCGAGGTTATCCTGTAACTGCACGTCGTTCAGGGGTTCGTCGGACAGGTTCTCGACCACCGCTCGGACAGTGACCGCATATTCGCCAGAATCCAACCGTTCAAGGTCACGAAACAATTTTGCCGCGCCAATTTGCGGTATGGGTTCCGGGGGCGCAGCCGGACACTCGAATTTAGCCCTGGCATAGTACTTAAAGGGTCGCCGCGACTCCGCCCCGGTGCCTTCAGAGATCGCTTTGTTTTCGTAGAGGCGTTGATCTGCGTCAGGATTGAGGTGCAACCGAAACGAAGCCTCGAGGGTAGTACCTGCCTCAATGGATTGCTCAGAGGCGAGCAGGGTGATGTCGTCAATCCCGTTGAAGTGAGTGTTCACTTGCAGAATATCGGCGGAGATTCGGTCGATCGCTACAACACGGGCAGGAAAGATCTCATCCGCGACGGCATCGAAGATCTGCAGATCAACAATCTTCTCGTGGCCACGGTTTTTGACCTCGAAATCGAACTCAACGGTACACGTCCCATCGGGCAACAGCTCAGGCTCGCTCGCATATTTGATGAGCACAAGGTTGGGTTTGGTCTCTGGCTTAGGTGTGCCCTTATCCTCGCCGCCGCTATCGGCATGCGCAACATCTTGCGCACCAGCTTCGCCGATGGCTTCTACCTGAGCGCTGAGGGCTCCTTGCGCGCGGATGGCTCCAGGCGCTGATACGGCTACACAAATTGCAAACACCCAGAGCAGGCGCCTGCACGCGGACGACAACATGCTTTTCCCCCATGGAACCGTTGTCTCTTCGAAAGTCCTTGTTCAGAAGATATTTAGTACTTCTTTCGTTCTTTCTTTTATGTCGGTCTTTTTTTATCGTTCTATTTGCAACTCTTTGATTGCATTAATATTCCCGTTTTAAGCGGGGCCAAGCACAATATCGAAGTTGTTGGGGACAGTCCATCACAATTGTCGAAAAAGTTTACAAACTCATCAGCGCCGTCAACCGCGGTCGATCAAGACCCTACATAAAAAAGCCGATGCCCATATCCACGATCCTGAGACCACAACATATAGGCACCGGCAAGGCCGCCTGGGACAATTTTTAACTCAGCTGGAACACAATTCTCTGGCGCACTCCGGTGACGGGCACGGCTTCACCGTTCAACACCCGCGGTTTGTACTTGTAACGCTTCACCGCCTTGATTGCCGCCCGGTCAAAAACACGGGAGGGTTCCGCGTCGATCACCTGTGGCGTCTGCACACGACCTAACTGGTCGACGGTAAATTCAACGATCACCCACCCTTGTGTACCGCGCGCCTGTTCGCGCTGGGGGTACTCAGGCGGTACCGTCATGATCGGCAACATCTCGCCTTCGGATTGGAAGCCTTCGGTTGTAGGCGTTACGGTGACATCGGGGTCTGTGATTTCCACCAGACCGGTTTCACCAGTGGCGTCAAAATCCATCATGCGCTGAATAGGCGGCGGCATCTGATCAACCACCGGTGGCTTCACCACGCGCCGCGGGTTTTGCAAGACCTCAGGCTCTTCTATTACTCGCACCATGGTGAGTAAGTCGCCAATGGGTGGCTCATCTATCTTCGTTTCATCCGACTGAATGGCATACTGCATTACCAGCAACAAGCCGCCGGTGATCACCACCGCTGCACAAGTGGATATGGAATAGCGGTTGACGACCGCTCTGTTTAGAAATTGAAAGTTGGACATAGGTACCTCCTACCGGGTTTAACTTCATCCTTGCGCTAACGTTCAGCATGCAACTCAAAACGAAAGTGGCGCAGGATGGATGGCGGCGGCCTGTCTCTGTTGGTCGACCCCGTTACGTTGACGAGTCGACCGGTTGTATAACCGGGTGCATAACGTGTGTTGTTCACCGCGCGCAGCGCTGCTTCATCAAACACACCCGGTGGTTCTGCTCTAACGACTCGGGCTTTGGAGACCGAGCCATCTTTGTTAACAGAAAACGAAATAGTGATGGTCCCCTCGACGCGCCGGTGAATTGCGGCGCCCGGATAGATGACGGGGGGCGCATATTCTGGTGCCTGTACGCGGGCACGCTCTGAGCGAGAAATATTCACCGGCAATTCCAGGCGTTCATCAACCTGAGGGTAGTAGGAGAGTTCGCCAATCCGCGCTGAGTCTACGTCGCCCCTGGGTTGGTCGCGTCCCACGGAGAGCGCAGGCGTGGCTTGGTATTCCACCGCGGGACGAACCACAGGCTCCACGGAAGTGACCGCAGCAACCACAAGCACTATGACGGTTACGCACCAATAGACGCCGCCTGTATCCAGTTCAACAATCCGTTCGTTGGCAAATCGCCCGACCCTGGCCACAAGGTGATGCGCATGCATGGACATCACACCCTGGGGGCTTGCTGGGTCGTGGTCACTATCCTCGCGCGCAACGTCAACAAGGGCCCCAACGTACTCCACCTTTGTACCCAGGAGCTCACTGGCGGCGTCGTCACAGCTCTCTTCCATTACACGAATGTGGTTCTGGTAGAGATATTTAAGCCACGGCATCCACCAGTAGAGCAATTGAAGCATTCGAGTGAGCAGCAACCACAGGTCGTCACGACGTTGAATATGGACAAGCTCGTGGGCAAGAACGCTGTCGAGCGTAGTCTGATCCCACGCGCTCCATTGACGGGGTAACACAATAATTGCGCCACCTAGAGTGAGCGAGCACGGTCCCCGACCGAGCCGAAGTTCCGGCGCTTTCAGATCAAGGCGACTTGCGAGCTCTGCTGTTTTGAGGTGCAAGGCGTCCGCTTCAGGGTCGCTTATGGGCGGAAGTGACTTGATCACCCGGATCTCCCTAACAAGCTGAACCACGTAAGTGGAAACAAGGACAAAGGCGACGCCGATCCATGCCCACACCAGAAAATTGGGTAAAAACGTGCTGAGCGTCGCCGCCGGTAACTCTTCCACCGTCACGCTCCAGTGCCCAATGAAGCGCGACAAAAACCAGGGAAGGAGCGTCAGGGCTGTCACCGCCGCCAGCAGAAGTACGCGCCGCGAAGGCGCATTTCGGGGGAACGCCAACCATGCAGCTGCGGTGAACAGCCCTGACAACAGAACTAAGCGCACAACGTCACGGAGGCTCAGCCACTCACCTGCCAGCAGGTGATGAACTAAATAGCTCAAGCTTGCTTCCATTCTATTGCCTCCGCCCCGTTGTACGAGTTATCAAGATCAGGTGGTGACTACTGACCCTGTTTGAGCTTTTTGAGTTCATCTTCTATCGCTTGAATCTCCTCTGCGCTGAGCCCTCGCCCCTCACTACCAAGAAGATTCACAACGGCACTTGCCGCCGAGCCATCGAAAAAAGTATTTAACAAGCGATCAACCGCGCTCTCTTTTGCATCCTGTTTAGGCAACACGGGCCGATAAACGTATTTCGCGCCATCTTGACGATGCGCAACGTGGCCCTTGTCCAAGAGCTTCTTAACCAGGGCGCGCACAGCGGAATAGCTGGATGAATCCGGTATCTCCGCGCGGATTTCGTGAATCGTCGCTTCCTCGTTGGCATACAGGACATCCATGATCTGTCGTTCTCGCCGGGTGAGATGAACATGCTTTTTGTGCACCATGTTGTCTTCTCCTTATCTGTTCGCTCAAGCTAGCGTTTGGTCCAGCTTGATAGATGCTGCTTTTTTAGCACTATGCTGCATTTTTAGCATCGGACTTGGCAGAGCGCAAGTCTTTTTTGTGATCACTGCTTACTTAGTTACCGATTTCCGCACGAACCCGCACTGTTCTGCACCCATGTTCTTTGTCCGCATAGCTGTTTAAACTCGCTCTCTCGGGAAAACAATTTTGGGGGAGTTGATGCTTCGTTCCATCACGCGGGACGCGCCAAAACTGCGCGTCCAACTGACTACTATTCTCTTACTACCACTGGTCCTGTTTGCTGGTGCCTGCTCTGATTCATCGCAAACGGAGAGCGGAGAGGCCACGGCATCGTCAGCGGCGGCGCAACCGACGCCTGACGCGCGCGGGGAGGCTATACGCGCAAGTACAGGCAGCGTGGACGAAGCACGCGTCATCAAAGCGGAACCCGGAAACTGGCTCGCAACCGGTCGGACCTTTGACGAACAGCGTCACAGCCCGCTCACACAAATCTCCACTGAGAATATCGACGACCTGGGCCTTGCCTGGTATTGGGATACCGGCACCAAGCGGGGTCTGGAATCCACGCCGATCGTTGTAGACGGCGTTATGTTTAACAGTGGCACGTGGTCTGTGGTTTGGGCCCACGATGCCAAAACAGGGGAGCTTCTCTGGGAGTACGATCCTGAAGTGCCGCGCTCCTGGGGTCGCTACGCCTGCTGTGACGTAGTCAACCGTGGTGTTGCCGTATGGAAGGGGAAAGTTTACGTCGGCACCATCGATGGTCGCTTGATCGCCCTGGATGCCGCCAGCGGTGAACCCGTCTGGGATGTAAAAACCATCCTGCCTAATCGCCCGTACACCATCACCGGTGCCCCTCGCATCGTTAAAGATAAGGTCATCATCGGTAACGGTGGTGCCGAATACGGCGTGCGCGGTTATATCACCGCTTACGACACCGAAACCGGAGAAGAACAATGGCGCTTCTATACAGTGCCAGGCAATCCGGATGACGGCTTCGAAACCAAAGACATGGAAGAAGCGGCTGCTACCTGGCGTGGCGGCAAATGGTGGGAAGTCGGCGGTGGCGGCACCGTATGGGATTCCATGGCCTATGATCCTGAGCTGAACCTCCTGTACATCGGCACGGGTAATGGCTCGCCCTGGAACCGCTACATCCGCAGCCCCGGTGGTGGCGACAACCTGTATCTGTCTTCCATGGTCGCCATCAATCCCGATACCGGGTTGAAAGTCTGGCACTACCAGACGACACCGGGCGACACCTGGGACTATACCGCGGTACAACACATGATCCTCGCCGACATCGAAATTCAGGGCGAGATGCGCAAAGTCATCATGCAGGCGCCGAAGAACGGCTTTTTCTACGTCCTGGATCGCACCAACGGCGACTTTATCTCCGCGGAAGCGTACGTACCTGTCACCTGGGCCACCCACATCGATCAGGAAACCGGTCGGCCGGTTGAAAATCCTGAGGCGCACTACGCCAACGAACAGAAACGCATCAAACCTGGGCCGCTGGGCGGCCACAACTGGCACCCGATGACTTACCACCCCGGGACCGGGCTGGTCTACATACCCGCACTGGACCTGCGGTTCGATTTTGCCCAGGACAACGCCTTCAAACACTCACCCAAAGATTGGAACCTGGGTGTGGATTTCAAGAATCAGGCGCCGCCACCGACCGCAGAGGAAAACATCGACAATCTGCAAAACATCAAAGGCTTCCTCACTGCCTGGGACCCGGTTACCCAGAAAGAGGTGTGGCGCGTGCAGCACGCCACGGCATGGAACGGGGGCCTGCTTTCAACTGCGGGTAACCTCATATTCCAAGGCAGGGCCGATGGACAGTTTGCGGCCTACACTGCTGATACTGGAGAACTGGTTTGGGAAAGCCCCGTTCACGTCGGCATCATCGCGGCTCCTGTCAGCTACAGCATTGACGGCGAACAGTACATCACCGTCGTTGCGGGTTGGGGAGGTGCATACGGTGTCGCCTCGGGCGCGCCACGTCACCGGGCTAACGTCTTAAGCGACGGGCGTATCCTCACTTACAAACTGGGTGGCAAGACCGAGCTGCCAACCCCGGAAGTCACGTACCTGGCAGTACCTACACCACCTGAAATGGAATACACCCCGGAACAGGTACAGGCGGGTCAGGATCTCTTCCACGACTATTGTGCGGTTTGCCACGGTCCCGGCGTAGGTACGTCTGGCCCGATCAAAAACCTGCTCTATGCAAGTGAAGACACGCACAACATCTGGGACGCAATTGTCGTCGGCGGTGCCTATACCGAGAAAGGCATGCCGTCGTTTGACCATGCGCTGGACGCAGAAAAATCCCAGGCGATTCGTGCTTATACAATCGAGCGCGCAAAAACCGTTATCGCATTCTGCGAATCATCCTACCGGGATGAATATCCGGAACTGCTGGACAGCGCCTGCGAGGTTCCGCAAGTCGGGGGCGCCACCGCTGCCGGAGGCGAGTAGTCGCATAAAGTGACGGATGGCCGGCGCAATGCGTTGGCTGTCCTGAACTGAAGGCGGCGGGGCTTACTGAACCTCAGGCCGCGTACGTGCTGCCACCTCTACCGCAATCGGCAGGTGATCTGATATCTGGTGACCCAGGACTTCGTAGTCCTTGATCTCAAGATTGGGGGACACCATGACATGGTCCAGGGCCTGTACGGGTCGCCATGCAGGGTAGGTTGGCTTGGGATTTGCCGCTGGCGTGAGATCCAGTTGTTTGAGGGGGGTGTCCTCCAACAGCTGGGCCGCTGGTGTATTCAAGTCACCCATGATCACCACCTGTCGCTCATGCGCGACCGCTTCGGCAATGTACGCCAGCTGGCGACGGCGCGAGCGGTCACCCAGGGAAAGATGCAGCATCACCACAACAAGCTCATCACCCGCATAGGGAAGCCTCGCGATCATGGCTCCGCGGCCTGGTATCGCACCCGGCAGCTTGTGATCTTCGAGTCCCGACGGTTGTACTCTGGACAGCAGCCCGTTGCCATGTCGGGCCAGCGGTCCCAGGTCGCGGTTCAATTGGGCATACCAGTAGGGGAACTGGGCTACCTGGGCCAGGTACTCAACCTGATTGACGAAACCTGAGCGAAGACTTCCGGCATCCACTTCCTGTAACGCAACCACATCATATTCACCCACTACGTTGGCGACGCGACGCAGGTTCTTAATGCGATTCTCGTGTGGCAGGACGTGTTTCCAGCCCTTGGTGAAGTATTGCCGATAGGCATTGGTACGAATGCCCACTTGAATGTTAAACGACAAAAGTCTTAACGATTCGATTTGAGCATTGGGTTTAATGCGAACTGCATTGCAGTGGTGATTGGCCACTGGGTCAACAACTGACGCACGCTCCGCGCGTCTGCCCCATGACATCATGTTCTGCTCCCATCCTGGAAGCTTCAGTTTATTGCGTCCCCTCCCCCGAATCTGAGGACTGCCCTGCATTTTGTAAAATCCTTCCGACTACGAACCACCTGGAAGTGGGTTACTGCTGCGCTGCTTCAGCTCCTGCTGCTCGTTCCTGCGCCAACAGAAAGTCCACGACTTCAAGCATAGCAACGTTTCCGCCTGCCATGCGCCCATCAACTTTGTATTTACCATTTACAATCAGCGTGGGTACGCCCGTTATCCGGTAGGCGCGCATGAGACCTTTCGCCTGTTGGATACGGCTTTTTACGCTGAACGAGTTCCATGTGCCATGGAAATCCTGCTCTTCAACCCCTGCGAGATCGGCGAAAATAGGTGTAAGAATCTCCGGCTGTCGCAGATCTTCATGGTTGTTGTGAATGCCTTCAAACATGCGCGTGTGCACCGCTTCACGGGCGCCCAGCGCTTCCGCTGTGTAAAACGCTTGCGCCAACTTTTCCCAATCTGAGTTAAAAATTGCCGGCAGGAGGCGAAAATCCACGTCATCAGGCAAATTTCCTGACCAAGCCTTCACGTAAGGGTCGAAGTTGTAACAATGGATGCACGCGTATGAGAAGACCTCCACAACCTCCAGCTTGCTTTCATCACGCACGCTGACTGGAATCTCAAGCACCTCATAGTGCGTTCCGGCAATCCACTGACCCCCTTCTTCCGCACTGGCGGTATTGGCTAAACCAACCAGGGTGAAAAGGCATACAGCGGCTAACACTTTTCTCAACATAGCCCGTCTCTTGTTAACTCATGTTGCCTGGCGCGTTTGCCCGGCTTTTCTTTCGGTCTTCAACGTTCAACTATGGCGCATCTTACGCAAAGATGCATGAACGTCAGCTTAATTCAGACCTTGCAGGTAGTCTGCCAGCATGGCGATCTCTGTGTCTGTGAGACCTTCGGCGATGTCACGCATCATGTTGCCGTATTCAGTATCGGTTGTGCGCGTACGCTCGCGATAGGCTTTCAGCTGGATCGTCGTATATTCCGCCGGTTGGCCCGCAATTCGCGGGAAGCCTGCTTGCGCATTGCCAAACCCTCGCGGCGAGTGACACGCCGTACAGGCAGCAACACCTTTTCTGGCAATGCCACCGCGATAAATCTGCGTAGCCTGAGCAATCTGCTCATCATCACCAGCAGCCTGGCTGACCTTGCCACTCAGGCTCGCAAAATGGGCGGCAATATCGGCCAGATCCTGTTCGCTTTTACCGTCCAACTGACCCGCCATGAGCGGTATCTGCCGCGTGCCGTCCTGGATCATTTCCATCTGACGCACAAGATACTTCTCATTCTGACCGGCGATATTGGGGTAGGTTCCGTCCAAACCGGTCGCGCCGTCCTGGCCATGACATGCCGCACATGGGGCTGCCTGGGCTTGGCCATTTGCAGCATTGCCGACAATTTCATCGGCCTTGACGGCGACCCCTGGTACTACCAGGGCAACTACGGCCAATGCTTTGGACATTAGCTTGATGAGACGGAGATTAGGCAGGTCGTTCATACGTGATCCAGACAACTCTTTATTTTTGACGTCCGCTTTGATTGTAGTCCATGCTTATGAATATCGCGTGTATCGCGCTGATCCTGACGATTCACTTGCCATGACCACCTATTGGTCACCTATTGCATGGTCAGCGGGGCGCGCGGATTATATAACAAGAACTTCAGCCTCTTCTATCCGAACTTAAGGCGAAAACACCCGTCCTTATTGGACGTACTGCGACTTACTGCGAGTACAGATGGCCCCGAACAGCCCACCAGATCGAATCAACGCCACTTTTCTTACCAGTGCGCCAAGCCTGCGCCACTGTCCCCCTGAAGGTGAGCCCGAAGTAGCCTTTGCAGGGCGTTCGAATGCCGGTAAATCATCCGTTCTGAACCAGATTGCAGGCCATAGAGGCTTGGCCAAGGTCAGCAAAACACCCGGGCGAACTCAGCTCATCAACTTTTTTGATGTGGAACCTGGTGGCCGGCTGGTCGATCTCCCGGGATATGGCTATGCCAAAGCAGGCAAGGCACAGCAAGCCACCTGGCAGCATGCCGTGAACGACTATCTCTCCAATCGCGACTCGTTGGTCGGCTTGGTGCTGGTAACCGATATTCGGCACCCGAATCAGCCCTACGACCTCGAGCTTATCGAGTGGGCACGCGCCTCAGAGCTACCGCTTCGAGTATTGCTGAACAAAGCGGACAAGCTGAGTTTTTCGAAACAGAAAAACGCGTTGCAGGCATTCAACAAACGCCACGGGCATCCACTGCTGACCGCGCAGCGGTTTTCCGCATCCAAGGGTGAAGGCAGGGATGAGCTCCTGTTTTGTTTAACGGAGTGGCTGTCCAGTTCCCTCGCCGCAAATCAGTAAGCGAATGGCCCCGCACTTGGTCTATGCAACTGTTGGGAACGATTCGCTTAGAATGCGCGCGAGCAACCGAACAAGGTCACGCGTGTGGACAAAATCGCACTTATCACCGGAGGCGGCAGGGGTATTGGGGCGGCTACCGCTTTGAGGCTCGCCGAGCTCGGCTATGCCGTATGCGTCAACTTTCGCGCAGATAAAACCTCGGCAGAAGAAGTTGTCGCCATTATAAACTCGTCAGGCGGCCGCGCCGTGGCTGTGAAGGCTGACGTCAGTAATGAAGCAGACGTCGAGCGGTTGTTTGCCGCCGTGGACGAACAGCTTGGCTCGATAACCGCCCTGGTTAACAACGCCGGCATACTTCGACCCCAAATGCGGGTGCAGGATATGAGCGCCGCACGCATCAACGAGATTCTGACAACAAATGTAACCAGCGCCTTTTTATGTAGCAAACAAGCCATCCAACGTATGTCGACCAGCCAAGGTGGGGCAGGCGGTTCCATCGTCAACGTATCCTCCGCGGCGTCGCGTCTGGGATCCGCTGGCGAATATGTGGATTATGCCGCTTCAAAAGGTGCGATAGACACGTTCACAAAGGGACTATCGGTGGAAGTCGCGCCTGAAGGCATTCGGGTTAACTGCGTTCGACCGGGTCTGATCTTTACGACCATGCATGCCGATGGCGGGGAACCCGGCCGAGTTGAACGGCTGGAAAGCGCTGTGCCTATGCGGCGCGGTGGCACAGTCGAAGAAGTCGCAAATTCGATTGCGTGGCTGCTTTCCGAAGAAGCTTCATACGTAACCGGTACTTTCATCGACGCATCGGGTGGCCGCTAGCTCAAGCAGCCGCAACATTACGCTGTATGCGTCAGTGCGCTTCATCCCAGTTTGCGCCTATGCCCGCTTCTACGACGAGTGCGACATCCAAGTCTGCGGCACCTTCCATGCGCTGACTGACTTCGCTGACCAGCTCTTCTGCCTGGTCTTCTGCTACCTCAAACACCAGTTCATCGTGCACCTGCATCATCATCGCCGCGTCTAACGGTGTCTCGTTCAGCCAGTCGTGCACCGACAGCATAGCGCGCTTGATAATGTCTGCGGCGGTACCCTGCATCGGTGCGTTGATCGCGGTGCGTTCAGCGGCTTGTCTGCGCGGTGCGTTTTTCGCATTGATCTCCGGCAGGTACAAGCGACGCCCAAACACGGTTTCCACAAACCCTTTTTCAGCAGCAAGCGCTCGTGTTTCATCCATATAGCGCCGTACCCCGGGGTATCGATTGAAGTAGCGCTCGATGTATTCAGCTGCCAGGGTGCGTGAAATACCTAACTGCCGACCCAGACCAAAGGCGCTCATGCCATAGATCAAGCCAAAGTTAATCGCTTTGGCGCTACGGCGCTCCTCATCACTGACCGCGTCCGGCGTGGTGTCAAAAACCTCAGCAGCTGTAGCGCGATGCACGTCCTCCCCGTGTTGAAACGCAGCCGCCAGATTTTCATCTCCGGACAGATGGGCCATGATCCTGAGTTCTATCTGGCTATAGTCAGCCGCCACCATCACCTTGCCCGCCGGTGGCACAAACGCCTGCCGGATACGACGCCCTTCGGCATTTCGAATCGGGATGTTCTGCAGATTGGGGTCGGCTGAAGATAATCTGCCCGTAGCGGCCACAGCCTGATGATAGGAGGTGTGAATGCGCCCGGTCGCTGCGTTTATCTGCAGCGGCAGCTTGTCCGTATAGGTCGATTTCAGCTTGGCCAGTCCACGGTATTCGAGGATGGTCGCCGGTAGTTCATAGTCTCGCGCCAGATCTACCAGCACGGGTTCTGCTGTAGACGGCGCCCCCTTCGGGGTCTTTTTCAGGACAGGCAGTCCCAGCTTTTCATAGAAGATCTCCTGGAGCTGCTTGGGGCTGTCCAGGTTGAATTCCTGGTCGGCAAGGGCCCAGGCTTTCTCCTTCAGCTCGCCGATGCGGTCTTCCAATTCGGCGCTGTATTGCTTCAGCATACGCCCGTCCACGAGCGTGCCGTGGCGCTCTATATCCGACAATACCGGGACCAGCGCCATTTCTATGTCCGTAAAGACACTCGCCAGCCTCTTTTCAGCCGACAACTGCGGCCAGAGGGTCTCATGCAGACGCAGTGTGATATCCGCATCTTCCGCTGCGTAGTTTGTCGCTGTCTCCAGATCGATCTCGTTGAAGGTCAGCTGCTTCGCGCCTTTGCCCGCTATGTCCTCATACTTAACCGTGGCGAGACCCAGGTAGTTTTTCGCAAGATCGTCCATGTTGTGACGACTGCCTACGCTGTTGAGCACGTACGACTCCAGCATGGTGTCAAACACAGGCCCGCGAAACTCGACCCCGTATTTTGCCAGTACGCTCATGTCGTACTTCAGGTTTTGCGCTACTTTCGTGACTCCCTCGTCGGCAATGAGCGCACCCACTTTTTCCAGGACCACATCCATAGGCAACTGCGCGGGTACCCCGACGTAGTCGTGAGCAACCGGCACGTAGATACCCATTCCTGCAGCGTAGCTGAGGCAAAAGCCCACGAGCTCCGCATCCATGTAGTTCAAACTGGTGGTTTCCGTATCGACACTCACAATCCCCGCAGCTCGCGCATCAGCTAAAAACTGCGCCAGGGCATCCAGGTCTGTCACGCAGGTATAGTTGGTTTCTTTGGGAGCCTCTGGCTGAGGCAAGGCCGCTGCCTCACCACCGTCGCCCATCTCCTCGAGGAGATTCTTGAACTCCAGCCGTCCGTAGAGTTCTCTTAGTTTTTCATCATCCACGTCACCAGCGACGATGTCTTTGAGACCGAGGTCGAGTTCCACATCGCACTTGATGGTGGTCAGCTCGCGAGACAACGGCAGCTGTTCAAGACTGGCGCGCAGGTTTTCGCCGACTTTGCCGCCGATGTTCTCCGCATTCTCCATGATCGCATCCAGGCTGCCATATTCATTCAGCCATTTTGCTGCGGTCTTTGGTCCTACTTTCGGCACGCCGGGGATGTTGTCCGAGGTATCCCCCATGAGCGCGAGATAATCGATAATCAGTTCCGGGGGTATGCCGTATTTCTCGACCACACCATCGCGGTCTGTGACCGCATTTTTCATCGTATCCACCAGCGTCACGTGATCGGTGACCAGCTGAGCCATGTCCTTGTCGCCGGTGGAGATAATGGTCTCGCGTTTCTGCTCGGTTGCCTGGGACGCCAGCGTGCCGATCACATCATCTGCCTCCACACCCGACACCATCAGAAGGGGCAGCCCCATTGCACGTATGATTTCATGTATCGGCTCGATCTGTTGGCGGAGATCATCCGGCATAGACTCACGGTTGGCTTTGTACTCGCTGTAAAGCTCATCGCGGAATGTTTTGCCGGGTGCGTCAAACACCACCGCCAGCGTGGCTTCTGCATAATCTTTGGCCAGCTTGCGAATCATGTTCGTGACCAAAAGCACAGCGCCCGTCGCTTCTCCCGCAGAATTGGTCAGTGGCGGCGCCGCATAATAAGCCCTGTAGAGGTATGAAGAGCCGTCGACCAAGACCACCGGTCGAACATTTTCCTTCGCCACGTTTCCCCCGACTGTTGTCCGTCTTTATAGTCCTTTACTATACCTGACCATGCGCATCCCTCTGACATTTTTAGCTTATCTGCTGCTTGCCGCCGTGTTGATTGTAGGCGTGCTATGGGCGGCCCCGGCACAGGCAGAAGATGCCAATCGGGGACCCGATGTCGTGATTATCGCCGGGAAGGATCGCATCGTGTACGAGTACCGACAGAACGGCGAACTGCGCATGATCCGCGTGGTGCCGACGTGGGGTAAACCGTACTATCTGGTTCCGCGCGACAACACCAAAGGCTTTGGTGATCTGCGCAAGGCAGACATGCTGTTGCCGCAGTGGGTGATTGCAGAATTCGAATGAGCGCCGTTCTCTCAGCTGAAGCACCGATCGAATCAACACTCCGCCACTACGATGTGGGGGTGCTCGTCAATGCGCAACCTGCCAGCCACGGCATTGAAAACCTGAATTACATCCTGGATGTCGAGCAAGACGGACGGAAAAAACACTACGTGCTCACGTTTGTCCAACAAGCTTCTTACGCGGGGCACGCTTACGTGCCTATGATGGAAGCGCTGGTGCAATTCGGTCTGCCTGTACCCGCGCCGATAAAAAACTCGAGCGGTGAGCCCGTCACGCGAGAGGGCGAGCGCTCAGCGATGCTGCAACCCTGCTTGCCAGGGCGGCATGTCGTCAATCCAACCGCCAAACAAATTAGCGGGCTCGCTCGCTTTATCGCGCGCATGCATCAGACCATGTCAAAAACGAATGTCACGCTGCCCCCACACCCGAGGGATGTAGGTTGGCTGCAAACCGAGGCAGAAGGGGTGGCCAAAGTGCTCGGCTACGCCGACACCGCGCTGCTTCAGGCTTCGATCAGCAAGGTGACTTCGCTATTAAGTCGTAACGATGTAAGAACCCTGCCCACCGGTATGATCCACGGCGACCTTTTCAGGGACAACGTACTCTTCAACGAACGCGGTCTCACCGGCGTTCTCGATTTTCACCATGCCGCTGACGGTTATTGGCTCTACGATCTCGCCGTCGCCGCCAACGATTGGTGCAGCGATGCCAGCGGCCAACTTCACTTCGACAGAGTGCGCACACTGCTTCGGGCGTACCACTCAATCCGCCACCTGACAGAGCGGGAACTGTGGTTTTTTTCAGCATTTACGCTGTATGCGGCACTGAATTTCTGGGTTTCGAGACTGAAGGGCGTCGTCGCTAAGCAGGACGGCCAGAATGTACGCACCAAGGACCCGGGCGAATTCAAACGCATCGTCCAGCATCACAGCGCACACCAGCTCTTCCTGGACCCCCGTATCCTCGACTGAAGGCTTACGGGTCAGGCACCTCTCAGATCAGACGCCGCGCAGAAGATATAACGAAAACCATTCGCGCTCGTCGCTGAACGTTTTCTGCACCTCAAAACCAGCACCACCGGCAAGTTCAGAAAACTCAGTTGCGTGATACTTGTAGGAGTTTTCTGTGTGGACACGTTCCTGATCGGAAAAGAGCACCCGCTCCCCTGCAACTGCAACCTCTTGCTTTTCCTGGCTGGTCAGGAACATCTGAATACATCCTTCGTCCGCATTGTAAGCCGCTTCGTGCGAGAACTTGTTGGGATCAAAGTTTGCGCCCAACGTTGCGTTGATGTGGTCGAGGACGTTCAGGTTAAACTCCGCCGTCACACCTTTGGCGTCGTTGTACGCAGCTTCAAGTACATCGGTGGCTTTCTTTCTATCAACGCCGATGATGAGATGCCCATCAACACCCACCGTTTCACGGACCACCCGCAAAAAGCTCTGGGCCTGGGCAGGTTCAAAATTGCCGATGCTGGAACCGGGAAAGAATCCCACCTTGCGCATGTCGGCGCAGGCGGCGGGTAACTCAAACGGCTGGGTCAGATCGGCACACACTGGAAAGACGTCAATCTCTGGATAGTCGGCGTGCAGCGCCTTTGCGTTGGCTTGGAGATGCGCTTCAGAAATATCGATCGGCACATAGGCGTCGACCGCCACGGTTTCGAGCACCTTACGTATTTTCAGAGAGGAGCCACTACCATATTCAATCAGGCACACTCCGTTGCCTACTATGTTGCTGATTTCAGGTAAATGCGCGTCAAACAGCCCCATTTCTGTACGCGTGAGGTAATACTCGTTGAGATTTGTAATCTCCTCAAACAGCGCCGAGCCTCGCTCGTCATAAAAGAACTTTGGCGACAGTGTTTTCGGGGAACTGCGCAACCCTGCCATCACCTCATCCAGCATGTCTCCTGTCTGAGGCTTATAGTCAAAAAACGCGTAGACGCCCTGTCTCAAAGAACTTCCTAATACCTGGTTAATCTAAATGTCGCGAGCCAGCCGAATACCAGAGAACTGCCAGCGGTCCAGCGGGTAAAAAAAATTGCGGTACGTGTCCCGGTAGTGTGAGCGTGGCGTGGCGCAGGAGCCACCGCGCAGGACCAACTGGCTGCTCATAAACTTGCCGTTGTACTCGCCCAGTGTGCCGGGTAAGGGTTTAAAACCTGGGTAGGGACCGTAACTTGAACTGGTCCACTGCCACGCTACTCCGCGCAACTGAGTTACCCCATCGTCATCTGTCGCGCTACCCGGGTGGAATCGCTTCGATTCAACCCAGCCATCATCGGAATCAACATCCGGTGTTTGTTGAGCGACCAGTTCCCACTCAAATTCTGTAGGCAGTCGAGCGCCGCTCCAGTTCGCATATGCAAATGCCTCGTGCGCAGAGATATGCACTACGGGTAAGTCCCGGTCCAACGGCTGCAGACCGTCCAGTCTGAACTCAAACCACGCCCCATCTCGCTCCTGCCAGTACATTGGGTGTGCCCATCCATCCGCCTCTAGTTGTGCCCAACCTTCCGATAGCCATAACTGAGACGTTTGATAGCCCCCATCCCGGACAAAGTCGAGGTACTCTCCATTTGTCACAAGCCGGTCAGCAAACTCAAACGGCTGCAACAAGACCTGGTGGCGTGGCAGTTCGTTATCGAAGACAAACGCGCCGTCGGCTTCACTGCCCACGTTCTGTATGCCGCCATCAAACACAAGAAAGTTCATGTCGCCTGCAGGGCTGGACTGACAGTGGCCGCCATAAACAGGACTCAGGGGATTCTGCGCAAAATTGTATTTGAGGTCGGTGAGGATCAATTCCTGGTGTTGTTGTTCGTGATTCAGCCCCAGCTCAATTCGCGCCAGCAGCGCCTGATCCTCTGGCAAAGCGGCGAGGAGGGCAGTTACGGCATCGTCCACCGCACTGCGGTAGGCAAACACTTCGGCAACGGTCGGACGTGACAAAACGCCCCGCTGTGGTCGCGGGAAGGGACGACCCACGCCGTTGTAGTAGGAGTTGAACAGGTACTCAAACTGAGGATGGTGGGGGACAAAATCATCCAGCCACTCTTTGAGGATAAAGGTTTCGAAAAACCAGGTGGTATGCGCCAGATGCCATTTGGGTGGACTCGTGTCGTCCATTGCTTGCAGCCCGAAGTCCTCGGTGGCTAGCGGTGCGACCAACGCGTGTGTTGCATCGCGCACCTCTTTGTAGCGCTCACTCGGCTTGAGTGACCGGTCCCTCGTGGTGGCCTTTGTTTGCGGGGTTGCGCTCACGCCAACACCCACCCACTTGTCATGACTTCCCTTAAAAGCTTGCGGCTAATGTCTGGTATGCAAGCCTAATGGTCTCTGCCTTGTGCGGCAACTTTATGAATCCGTGGTAATGGCCCCGCGGATTGATGATGACAATGTTTCCCGTGTGATCCATCGTATAGCCGCCTTCCCCGTCAGGAATCTTGGCGAACGCCACGTTCACTTGTGTCGTCAGTTCTACCAGAGCCTCACGATTGCCGGTTGCACCGATAAAGTCTTTACTGAATGCCGTCGCATAAGTCTTCAACTTCTCCGGGGTATCCCGCTCAGGGTCAACTGAGATCAGCACGCCACCGAAAGGCGCCCCATCAGGCTCGTCCGGCAGGGCGACGGCTACCTTACCCATTTCAGACATCGATATCGGGCAGATATCCGGACAGTGAGTAAAGCCGAAGAAGATAAAGCTCCACCGACCTTGCAGACTTTCGTTAGTAAACGGTGCGCCGTTGTGATCCGTTAGTTCAAAAGGTGCCAGATCGCGCGGTCGGGGCAGCAAAAACACTCCCATTTCACGCAGTTGCTCCTCCGACGCCTGAGGGGTTCGCAGCGTACTGTTCACAAACGCCGCGAGTACAATGCTTATGAACACCAGGCACAGCGTGACGGTTTTAGCGATACCACTCACGCAGAGAGATCCAGCGGCGAAAATTCCAGCAGTGGTTCTACCGCAGGCTGACCCAACAGGTAATGATCGACAAGCAGCACCACAAACAGCGCACCAAGATACACAATGGAATAGCGGAAGGTCTCAATGGGAGCGCGTGGGTTCTTGTTGAGCAAAAGGACCACGGCCCAGTATAGAAAGCCCGCACCCAGCGCGAGTGCGCCCGCAAGATATAACCAGCCACTCATACCAATAACCCACGGCAGCACGGTCGCGACGACAAGAATGATCGTGTAGAGAAGAATATGCAGCCGCGTGAACGCATCCCCATGGGTCACCGGCAACATCGGCACGCCAACCTCTGCATACTCATCCTTGCGATCCAGAGCCAGCGCCCAGAAGTGTGGCGGCGTCCAGGCAAAGATGATCAGGACGAGTAACAAGCCGCCCGGGTCGACGCTGTTGGTGACCGCCGTCCAGCCGAAGAGCGGCGGGGCAGCGCCAAACAGGCCGCCTATCACGATGTTCTGTGGGGTGGCGCGCTTCAGGAAGTAGGTATAGATCAGGCCGTAACCCACCCAGGAGGCCAGGTTCAACCAGGCTGTCAGCGGGTTTACACCAAACCAGAGAATAACCATGCCAAGAGCGCCAATGACGGCAGAGAAGATAATGCCCTGACGATTTGAAACCCGGCCTGTCGCCACTGGCCGGGCGTGCGTGCGTGCCATCCGGGCATCGATATGCGCATCTGCGATGTGGTTGATGACCGCAGCCGAGCCCGCAACCAGAGCGATGCCGATCAAGCCCAGGACCAGAATATCCAGTGCGACCATATTGGGCGTAGCGAGAAACATCCCGACCGCGGCGCACAGCAGCATCAACAGCACAACGCGTGGCTTGCACATCTCTATGTAGTCGCGCCAGCTTACGCGGGCCAAGGTGGTTTCACTCATGTTGGCTTCACTCATGTCGGCTGCATTCCTGTTGATTGGTTATCCCGCGCGTGCTTCAAGAATCTGGTGCTTCGCTCGGCGGCGCAAAGTTTACTGTAACGATTGCCAGTAGCAAGGCCGCACCGAAAGCATTGTGTGCGGTGGCGACTGCCAGCGGTAATACCCAGACCACATTCAAAATGCCCAGCGTCAGTTGCAGCGCCAGAATGCCGCCGATCAGACCTGCTAACAGCCGCTGGTGCGTCCACAAACGTAACACCAGCAGACCAACAACCAGAAGCACTGCCAACGCCCCCAACCGATGCATCCAGTGGATTGCAACGCGAGCATCGCTTTCCAACAGCCCGCCCAGATAGTTCGGACCCACCGCCTGGAAGATATCGAAACCCTGCGCCAGGTCCATTGCGGGCCAGTATTCACCATGGCAGGTGGGGAAGTCATGACAGGCGAGTGCAGCATAGTTGGAGGTCAGCCAGCCGCCTAAGGCTACCTGCAGAATCACAACACCCAGCGCCAGCGACGCCAGCGTTTTAAGCGATGCACGCACTTGCGTCGCTACCCTCAATCCTGGTGCTCCACCCATGCGCAGGAACAGCGCCCACAACATCGACAGTGTTGCAAAACCACCCAGGAGATGTGCGGTCACCACCTGCGGCCAGAGCTTCAAAGTTACGGTCCAAGCACCAAACGCTGCCTGCAGAATAATCACACCCAACAGCACCGTTGTGAGTGTTTTGACATGGTTTATCTCGCGCCGATAGGCGAAGAAGGTGAGACCGGCAACCACCAGTAACAAAGACCCGGCAAAATAGCGGTGCACCATCTCCGGCCACGTTTTATCGAGTTCCACAGGCGCTTCCGGGAAGGCCATCTCCGCTCTGGCGATTTCATCGGTTGAATTGGGCCACAACAGATGCCCGTAACACCCAGGCCAGTCCGGACAACCGAGGCCCGCATCTACCAGGCGCGTAAATGCCCCCAGAACAACGACAACAATCGCCAGCAATATCGCGGCGAGCACCGCGCGCTTATATCCATTAACCAATTTGCGACACCTTCAACAGCTTCTTTAAGTCTTCGAGAATCAGCTTGGGATCTACATCCATCGCGTAGTAAAAAACCAGGTTTCCGTTGGGGTCTACCGTGTACACCCCTTCGCGCAGTCCGGCGGCGCGTCCCGGCACCGCTAACCGAACGCGTTGGAGTTTTGGAAAGGCTTCCGATAACTCATACTCCGCGCCGTCCAGCGAGCTGATCGCTCTGCGAACTCGGCCAGCCTCAGCCGTCAACAATATATGCAGAGCGCGCATGTCTTTCACTTTCTGCTGACAGGCAGCTGCGCACTCCGCTCCCCCAACGACCCACAAAAACCAGTGTTGTCCTTCCGCCGGGTTTGCGAAGTCCCAACCAAGTTCCTGTCGCGTGATCGGTGGCGAAACAAACTCACCGTGGTTTGTAGTGCCCCAACCACCGGACTGAGACGCTACGTAAAACAGCAGATATGAGCCACCAAGGGTGATCAGTGCGATGCCCATAATCACAAGCAATTGGCGGCGTCCGCTGGGTGTCGGTTCAGCCACAGTATCTTTCCTCGCTATTGTGTTCGTTTGTCATTGATTACTCGTCATTGGATTCCCGCGCGCGGGTTATACCAAAGTATGTGAATAGAAGCGTCAACGTAATGGCAAGACCGAACCAGGTGGCCGCGTAGCCGCGGTGGGTCTCGTCACTGAGACGACTGGCAAACGGCGCCGGGCTGAAGGTTGCATGCCCTGCTTCCAATCTGATTTCCGTAGGCTCCGCAGCGGTCACCGCCGCCATTCTCTGCACATCCATTCTCTGTATTCTTTTCGGCCAGCCATCGGTCCAGACATCTTCGTCCAGCACCGGAATCAATCCCGTAAATGGCCAGACCACGCCGATCACCTCACTTTCCGCAGCTTCGAGTGCAACCTCCGGCAATACATTGCGATCTCGGCCACCGCCGACAAAGCCTCTATTGAGCAGCAGTTTGCGACCGCTCACTTCTGCAAAAGCGTGCACAACCCAGTAACCCACGACCCCGTTCTCTACCTGGTTATCTATCAGAAAAATTTCTTCTGTGAAGCGCCCTTGCAACCGCAACCGCTGAAACTCGGTTTCCAGCGCTGAATCGGACACGGTCACCGGCAGTTCCATCAATTTCGTAAGATAGGCCTGCTCAAGACTTCGCTTTTCTTCGGCGCGATTCAACTGCCACACACCCAGGCTCACAACCACGGGCAGAAAAAACGCCGTGAACAAAGTCATACGCCAGCCGGGTGCAAACTTGCCTGTCATCGCGTAAACGTCGGTCGTTCTTTGGCTGTAATTCTGTCAACTCAACCAAAAGGGTGCTTTACTTAGCTTTCACCTGTCCGGACCTGAAATGCTCCTAAAAGTTATTATTGTTGTACTACTGATCGGCGTCATCATCAGTCTGTTCAGCGGTCTTGTTTTCCTTTTCAAAGACACCGATCGCAACGATTCCAAGCGAACTTTGTACGCACTCGGAATTCGAATCACGCTCGCATCCTTGCTGCTCATAACCATCTTCTATGGCTTCTACACCGGCGAACTGCGTCTCGGCACCAGCGCGCCCTGGCACGAACAAAGGCATCCACCTGCAGTCAACGAACCTGCGCCCTGAACCGCGGTATGTATTGGCGGCGGCTCTATTCCAGCGACAAAAAAGGGGGCTGATCGCCCCCTTTCCCATCCTTTGTTTCCCTTCTAATCGCTACAACACATAGACGAATATAAAGAGACCCACCCAGACTACGTCAACGAAGTGCCAGTACCAGCTCGCGGCTTCGAAACCGAAACAGTCCTCGTGAGAGAAGTGGCCCTTCAGGGCACGCAAAAACTGGATCAAAAGAATCACGGTACCCAGCGTCACGTGGAAGCCGTGGAAGCCGGTGAGAATAAAGAAGGTCGAACCGTAGATACCCGTAGCAAGAGTCAGGCCCATGTGTTCATAGGCTTCGTAGTATTCGTATGCCTGCAGGACCAGGAAGATGATCCCGAGCGCAACGGTAATGCCCAGCCAGGTGATCAACTTGCTGCGGTTTTCGTTCTTAATCGCCGTATGTGCGAAGTGCACGGTGACACTGGAGGACAATAGAATCACGGTGTTCCAGAACGGCAGATAACTACCCCAGGTAGAGAGTCCCTGGCTCGCCATACTTTGTCCTGGTCCAGGGAATGCCTCTGGGTCCGGGTTGTTCACCACCGGCCAGACCGCATCGAAGGCTGGCCATAAATACTCGCCGGTAAATCCTTTGGAGCCTTCACCGCCCAACCAAGGCACAACAATTACCCTCGCGTAAAACAACGCGCCGAAGAAAGCGGCAAAAAACATGACTTCAGAAAAGATGAACCACCCCATGCCCCAGACATAGGATTTTTTCAGCGTCTCGTTAGCCAGCCCCTGCTGATTTTCGACAATGACCTTGCCGTACCAGAAGTAAAGTACCACTGCGACAACCGCAAAGCCGAAGATGGTCTGCAGCCAGCTGCCTTCCTCTCCAGCCGAGGTTGCATTCAGGTAGGACCCGAACCCGGTCAGCATCATCATGATGCCGAACGCGAGAACCACTGGGTACCAACCGTTATGCGGTACGTAATAGATTGATGAGTCTTCGGCAGCGTTTGCCATCGTTATGCTCCTTTCCTTTCCTCGCTCTTCTCTTTCACCTAGGTTTGCACCTGATCAGCCGCCTGTGACGGCTACCTCGCCCACGTTCTCGGTGATATCGAACAAGGCATAACTCAAATTTATCGATTGCACGTTTTGTGGCAGCTCGCGACCCACGATAAAACGCATGGGCATCGCCATGGTTTCACCGGGTTGAAGCACCTGCTGCTCAAAGCAGAAGCACTCGGTTTTATGGAAGTGCTCAGCGGCACGCACTGGCACCAGCGACGGAATCGCCTGACCCACCATCACCTTGTCGGTGTTGTTGGTGACCATAAAGTTCACTTCGCGAAGCTCACCCGGATGAACCCGCATGCCGCCTTTCTCGGGATAAAAATCCCAAGTCATCGTGCCGTGCGTATTGGTGATGAAGTTAACCTTCACCAATCGCGATGTATCCGGGGTGGCCGAGGCCTCGTCGAATACATAAGGTCCGCCGGTTTTACCGCCCAAACCCGTCACTTCACAGAAGAGATCATAAAGCGGTATCAAAGCGACCACGAAGCCGCACATGCCCAACACCAAGAGACAGGATTTAACGACGCTGCGTCTGATCCCCGCTTGTTGTTGTTGGCTGCTCACGATCGTATTCCTCTAGCGTGTTCTGTCTTTTCTGACCCGCGTGTTACGCGTGCGCTTCCTCGTCCGTCACTTCCGGCGGATGTGTAAACGAGTGGTAGGGAGCCGGTGAAGGCAGTATCCACTCGAGGCCTCGCGCACCTTCCCATGGGCGCGCCGCCGCAGGCTTACCGCTGGTAATACCCTTGATGATCACGTACAGGAAAAATACCTGTGAGAAACCAAAGATAAAGGCACCCACCGTTGACAGCATATTGAAGTCAGCAAACTGCAAGGGGTAGTCCGGGATACGACGCGGCATACCGGCAAGACCCGAGAAGTGCTGCGGGAAGAACGTGATGTTCACGCCGATGAAGGACAGCCAGAAGTGCACCTTACCCATGGTCTCGTCGTACATCTTGCCGGTCCATTTGGGGAACCAGAAGTACACGGCCGCAATGATCGAAAAGAGTGCGCCCGGAACCAATACGTAGTGGAAGTGTGCGACCACAAAGTAGGTATCGTGATACTGATAGTCAGCTGGTGTAATCGCGAGCATCAGCCCCGAGAAACCACCCATCGTAAACAGCACCACAAACGCGATGGCAAACAGCATCGGCGTTTCAAATGTCATGGACCCCTTCCACATCGTCGAGATCCAGTTGAACACCTTCACCCCTGTGGGGATCGCGATCAACATTGTGGCGTACATGAAAAATAGCTGGCCTGCCAGAGGCATACCGACCGTAAACATGTGGTGCGCCCAAACGATGAACGACAGGAACGCAATGGAGGCGACTGCGTAGACCATCGAGTCATAGCCAAAGAGCGGCTTCCTGGCGAATGCTGGCAGAATGTGCGAGACAATCCCGAACGCCGGCAGAATCATGATGTAAACCTCGGGGTGACCAAAGAACCAGAAGATATGCTGGAACATCACGGGGTCACCGCCACCCGCTGCGTTAAAGAAGCTGGTGTCGAAGTGGATATCAAACAACATCATCGTGACTGCACCCGCGAGTACCGGCATCACCGCCAGAAGGAGATAGGCGGTAATCAACCAGGTCCAGACGAACAGAGGCATCTTCATCAGCGTCATGCCAGGAGCGCGCATGTTCAGGATGGTCGCAATGATATTGATACTGCCCATGATGGAGGATGCCCCCATCATGTGGACCGCGAAGATAAAGAACGTCACCGAATCCGGGGCGTAGGTTGTCGATAGCGGCGCATAGAAGGTCCAACCAAAGTTAGGCCCGCCCGCCTCAGAGAACAACGTCCAGATCATGATGCCGAAGGCAAACGGCAGGATCCAGAACGACAGGTTGTTCATGCGCGGCAGCGCCATATCGGGCGCGCCGACCTGCATGGGTACCAACCAGTTTGCCAGACCTACAAAGGCCGGCATGATCGCCCCGAAGACCATGATCAACCCGTGGTTTGTGGTCATCTGGTTGAAAAACTCTGGATTGATGAACTGCAGACCCGGTTCAAATAGTTCCGTACGGACAATCAGCGCCATGACACCGCCGATCAGGAACATCGTGAAGCTGAACCAGAGGTACAGGGTGCCGATGTCTTTATGGTTAGTTGTAAACAACCATCGTGCTAAACCCTTATCGGGGCCATGATGATCGTGATCGTCGTGATGATCCGTTTGAATGACTTCGCTCATGACTCCTCCTACTGGTCCAGTGTGACAACGTCTACGGGTTGTGTCACATCACCCGCATCGTTACCCCAGGCGTGGCGTTCGTAATGCGTCACTGCCGCAATCTGTCGTGCATCTAATTGATTGCCGAAGGCTTGCATCGCCGTTCCGGCAACGCCGTTCAAGATAATTCGAACATGATCATCCCGAGGGCCGGTGACCACGTCAGAACCGACGAGCGATGGAAACGCCGGTGGAATACCTTTGCCGTTAGCCTGATGACAGCTGGCACAAAATCGGGTGTAAACAACTTCACCCTCAGCCATCAGCTCTTCAGGTGTCAGGGTCTGCTTGACCGCTTCGAGGCGTTTCTGTTCCTGTACCAGCTGATCTGCATACCAGCTGTCATAGGCAGCTTCTTCCATAACCTCAACCACAATGGGCATAAAGCCATGGTCCTTGCCACAGAGTTCGGTACATTGACCGCGGTAAACGCCCGGCTCCGGAGCGATGGTCCACAGTTCATTCAAAATTCCCGGCACCGCGTCACGCTTGATGCCAAAGTCCGGCACCCACCAGGCGTGAATAACATCTTCTGCGGTGACAAGGAAACGCACCTTCCTGTTCGCAGGTATGCGCAGACGATTGTCCACTTCCAGCAAGTAAAATTCGCCTTTCGCTGAACGGTTGCGAATTTCGTCCTGGGGTGTCGCCAGATTCGAGAAGAAAGAGAAGGTCTGGTTGTAGTCGTCATCAAGATATTTGTACTGCCACTTCCACTGATAGCCACGCACCTCAACGGTCATATCCTCGCCGCCCGTATCGTACATATCGATCAACACTTGGGTCGCGGGAATCGCCATACCGATCAGGATGAGCGTCGGTGCAATCGTCCATGCAATTTCCAGCTTGGTATTCTCGTGGAACTGCGCAGGTTCATGACCCGCGGCTCGCCGGTGATGGATGATGGACCAGAACATAACGCCGAAAACGACCGCCCCAATAATCACGCAGATGATGAAAATCTGCATATGGAGATCGTAGACCGCCCGACTGATGTCCGTTACCCCGACAGGCATGTTCAACTCGTCCGCCATCGCACTGGCAGCGATCAACATTCCCGCCAATGCGGTTGTGAACTTAACTGTTTGTTTCATTCCGATAATCCTGATATCTCGCTCCGCCCTTCCCATTGCGAACCTACGCTTAACAAAAGCTTGTAATAAACGTCTCGACTACTGCTTGAAGCTCCCGAGGCGAAATCGAAGCGGGTCTAATAACTTAGAAGCCTTATAAGGGACCTACTATTATTAATAGACCTTGTTGCTGGTTCGCGCTAGACAAAAAAACCGGCGCGATTGCGCCGTTGACGTGCTGTTTTTGAATGCGCGGCAATTATAGCAACGCGGCTTCGGACAGCAACTTGATTCTTACCTAATTCCCTTGGATTACATGGATTTGAGGGCTGATCGTGAACCGCAACGTATTATCCAACGCGTTTCTTGACCTGCATCTACGTAGTTCCACGTACCCGGACCAGCAATTGTCTTTTATGTGGCTGCCAAACGTTGCGCAAGCACCTTATATATGTGTGTTGAATCCGGACGTACGCCCAGCCAGATGGCGTAACTTTCGGCGGCTTGTTCAACCAGCATACCCAGACCGTCCACCGCCTTGTCCGCGCGGTCACCCGCCCACTGTGCAAATCGCGCTCGAGCGCCGTAGCCCATGTCGTAACATACTGTTTCTTCGACACATTTGGCGCTGATCAGTACTTCGGAAATATCCACGCCCGCGTCTAGAGAGGTCGCGTTTATGACGATATCTTGACGTTCCGCCAGGAGACGCTCGCGACCCGCAACCGGCAATCCACACGCGACCACATCGCCCTGCCTTCTAAATTCTCTCGCGAGAGCGAAAGCCTTGGTCTCCGTTCTGTTAGCGATGGTCAGTTTCGCTACACCGGCATTCAACAACGACAACACCACCCCTCTTGTTGCACCCCCCGCACCCAGCAACAATATTTTTGTCCCCACGAGCGAGACCTGATGGCGCACCTCCAGGTCCTGAACCAAGCCCACACCATCGGTGTTAAACCCGAGCGTGCGGCCTTCATGGATGTGTATGGTGTTGACCGCTTTTGCTTGTGCCGCCAGCGCATCCATTTCATCCACATAGCGAAAAGCATCTTCTTTGAACGGTAAGGTCACGTTCAAACCGTGCCCGCCGCTGGCTCGAAACGCATCAACATGGTCCGCAAAGCCACCGAGGGCAACTTCAGCCTTGTCGTAGCTGATCTGGTGACCCAACTGTGTCGCAAAGGCAGCGTGGATGTCGGGGGACAACGAATGTGCCACCGGATTGCCTACAACTTGGAACTTGTACACCCTTACGTCCTGATAGGCTCGCCGAGCAGGTTATATATGGTGGAGGCTTTACCGGGAGAACAGACTTGCCCTGGCAGGATGTTCGCCACTTCCTCTGTGAACTGCTGCCGCACGCCTGCTTCGTCTACCAGCGATGGCTCTCCAGCCCGATTAGCCGATGTCGAAACCAATGGTCCACCAAACGCCCGACACAGCATGCGGGCCTGACGATGTCCCGGCACGCGGCACGCTATACCTGATTGATCGCCTGTCACCCAGTTTGGAAATCTGAGGTTGGGCAGCACCCAGGTACTGGGCCCGGGCCAGGAAGCGCTAGCCTGCTCGCGCAGCTTAACGCTGTGGGCGGCAAGTTCCTGGTCAAACGCTCCCACATCTCCGATAACGAGCAGTCCTTTATCTACCGGACGGTCTTTTATCGCCAGGATTTTCAAAACCGCCGCCTCATCGAACGGGTCGCAAGCGAATCCCCACACACCCTCAGTTGCGTGTGCGACAACGCCGCCAGCACGCAGTGCGGCGGCGGCTGTCTCGATGGCAGTCTCGTCAGCTGTTGCGTTCATCACCGTCGGACCACACGGCCAGGCAACCGAAATCTCAGGCCAGGTCTTTCTGAATTGACTCGTTCTGGCGAGCGATCTTTTCGCGATTGGCAACGCGATCCGCAGCAAGTTTTTCCTGCAGCTCAGGCTCACTGACGGAGAGAATCTGTGCGGCAAGGTAGCCAGCATTCTTAGCACCTGCTTTACCAATGGCTACGGTTGCAACCGGAATACCACCGGGCATTTGCGCCGTTGAGAGAAGTGCATCAAAGCCTTGCAGAGGACCCGCATCGATCGGTACACCAATCACGGGACGCACTGTGTGAGCAGCAACAGCCCCGGCCAGGTGTGCAGCCATACCTGCAGCACAGACAAAAACACCACACCCACGCTCAACCGCGTCAGCCACGTAGGCTTGTGTTTCTGCTGGTGTTCTGTGCGCGCTGCTAACGCGTACTTCGTGGGTTACGCCCAGGTCTTTCAAGACGTCGGTTGTTGCTTGCATTACCGGCCAGTCAGACTCTGACCCCATTAAAATTGCCACCCAAGACATGTTCTTAACTCGCTAGAAATTCGGAGCGCGCAATATACCCGCCCGCTTGCTTGCCGACAATTCCTTTGGCTTCCATCGCGCCGAGAACGCTCAAAATTTTTTGTGTTGACCAACTTGTTAAAAACACCAGTTCATCTATACCCGTCGCGTCGTGCGTCATGAAGCTGAGCAAATACCGCTCTTCCTCAGCGAGGTCAGGCTGCTCTATTGTTTTTGTCGCCTCGCCACCGGCCATTCCGAGTGCAGCCAGAACATCATCAGCGCTTTCCACAAGTTCCGCACCCTGGCGAATCAAACGATGGCAACCGCGACTTAATGGGCTCGTAACCGGTCCGGGTACCGCAAGAACCTCTCGTCCCTGCTCAAGGGCAAGGCGCGCGGTGATTAACGACCCGCTCTTCGCACCTGCTTCTATCACCACAACCGCATTGGCCAGCCCGCTGATAATGCGGTTCCTCTCGGGAAAGTGGTGTGCACGCGGCGTCATCCGATCTGGATACTCACTCAGGAGAGTCCCACCGCACCCCAGAATTTCCTCAGCCAGTCGGGTGTGCGTCGCTGGATAAATCTGCTTCAGGCCGGACCCCAGAACCGCGATGGTGGGACAGGTGGGACAGGCGCGATGGCCGTCGCCGTGTACTGCCAGAATTGCGCCGCGGTGAGCAGCCCCATCTACACCGATCGCCAGGCCGCTGATGACATTAACGCCCGCTCGCGCCAATGCTTGTCCCAGGGTTTCTGCAAATTCCCGTCCGGACCGAGTTGCGCGCCGGGCACCGACAACCGCCACCTTCGGCGCACCATCGGTCAATGCAGACACCGCGCCGCGAACAAATATAATCAGCGGTGGGTCCGGGATATGGCGCAACACCTCCGGGTAGTCGGCATCAAATATCGACAGCGCACCCGCGCCCCCTTCGGCATGAGATGGCGCTTGGTACCTCCCGTGATGCGCTCGCCGCGAAGCACTTCCGGTCAGCACCAGATCACCATTCAACAGCGCATCAAGGGGATCCTCATGCTGACTCAGGGCTTTGCGAATCTGCGCACGGGTGTGCTGCGCGAGGAGGTTGAGTAGAGCGGTAGTGGCATCCGACAACCCATCTTTCACAAACTGTCATCTCGGCAAAAACACTAAGTTTCAGTCGGTCGCGCCCATCTGTGGATCAGCAATCACTCCAAGAGGCCGTACGTTATCGCTCAATTTCAATCCAGCTTTACTGCCACACATAAAAAATGGCGCCGAAGCGCCATTTTTCTATCCGGTCAGTACTAGCCGGTTGGCTAAAACCTAGGGATTTTTAACTTCGTCGTAAATTGCCAGCGGGCGCTCGGTCATCAGGACCAGGCCATACGACAACTTTTCAAAGGTCCGGAATATCATCAGCAGGCCAGCACGTTCGCTCGGCAAACGTATCGTTTCGTTTGCGATGCGGTCGCGGGCTAGAGAACCACGCTTGTAGATGGCCAACACATTACCAACCTGCAGATCTTCACGCTCGCCCCGATTCAATACAACGACGTCATACTGGCCAACCTGCGTAACCCCGCTGAACACAGAGATGATCTGACCATTCACTTCAGTGTCCGGTGCACTGGGGAAGAAAGTGGCATCAACACGACGCTCTTCGGTCGGCAGCACACGGTCACCAATGTGCACTTCTTCGCGAGTCTCATTAACCCGCATCGTAGCGACATCAACATCCTGGGCAATCGCAGTACCCATGCCGATATAGGTTGCTTCCCGGCCGAGGACCTCACCGGTTTCCGGGTCTACATATAAAGGACCTTTGCGCACGAGGCTGTAAGATTCACTGTCGGTGAGTTCATCACCGCGCACATAAACTCTGTCACCAGCGCCCAGCACGAGTCGTTCCGACTCACCTTCCACTACATAAGGTGCTGCTTCCAGAACCTGCGGCTCTACCACTCGGTTCTGAACGAGGAAACCTTCAATTGCATCCAGGCTGATCGCCGGAATCGCAGATTCCAGAGGTGTGGCGCGAATCTGCGGTTGGAGACTGATGGTATCGCTCGGCGTCAATTTGACCGTGCGACCCGCATCCCCTCTGCTCAACCTCAAGCGCGGCTGACCATCGATGTAAACCAGGGCAATTTCATCGCCAGGGTAGATCAGGTGCGGGTTTTCGATTTGTGGATTGATCTGCCAGATTTCCGGCCACAACCAGGGTCGCGAAAGAAACGTGCCGCTAATGTCCCAGAGCGTGTCACCTTTTACCACGGTGTAGACGTCAGGGTGACCCGGCTTCAGGTACTGTCCGATGTCCTCATCGGCCTGAGCGACAGAACTAACAATAAACCCAACACATATCAGGCTCGCAAAAACATGGCGTCCGTAACAACGAAGCCGGTTCATAACATTGCGCAAGTTTAGGAGAGAATTCACGTGGCACAGGTCCTTTGGCTTTACTAATCAGGCGAGCAATTTGGTGCTCTCCTTTGCCGATCACGCTGTCCAAACAAACAGCTGTCAAACCGGTATAATCCGCGCCATCTTAGCAGTACGCCACGACGCAATACTAGAGACAGTTCACACCGCTGCCTGCGCTAACCAATGAGTTTACTTAACATTTTAGAGTATCCGGACCCCCGTCTACGTACGGTTGCGGAGCCGGTCACCGAGTTCGGCGAGTCGCTGCAAAGCTTTGCGGATGACCTGCTTGAAACGATGTATGACGCGCCCGGTATCGGCCTTGCCGCGACCCAGGTCGATGTGCACAAACGCGTTATTGTTGTCGATGTTTCCGAGACAAAGGATCAGCCCTATGTACTGGTCAACCCGGAACTGACCCTCCGCGGCGAGCAACAGGATATGGAAGAAGGCTGCCTCTCAGTGCCAGGATTCTATGAGGTTGTCACCCGCTCCGAGCACATCACGGTGAACGCAAAGGACCCCCTCGGCAACGACCAGATCTTTGACGCCGAAGGGCTGTTGGCCGTCTGCATTCAGCACGAGTGCGATCACCTGGAAGGTAAACTTTTTGTCGACTACCTTTCCGGTCTGAAACGCAATCGCATAAGAAAGAAACTGGTCAAGCAGCAGAAACAACGAGCCTGAACGTGCGGACAGTATTCGCGGGTAGCCCCGATTTTGCAGCTACCATCCTCGACCGGTTGATCACCACGCCGTTTGCACCCGTGGCCGTGTTTACCCAACCCGACCGGCCTCACGGCCGAGGACGCAAAGTGGTCCCCACTCCCGTAAAAGCAGCGGCCATGGCAATGGGTTTACCCGTGGAGGCACCGACAACGCTCCGCAACGGCGGGGCGGAACTGCTCGCAAGTTATAGACCGGATGTTTTTATTGTTGCCGCTTATGGTTTGATTCTGCCCCGTGACGTGTTGGAAGTGCCACCGCTTGGTTGCATAAATGTACACGCCTCTCTTTTACCCCACTGGCGCGGGGCAGCGCCCATAGAGCGTGCCTACCTGGCTGGGGACACCACGACCGGCGTCAGCATTATGCAGATGGATGAAGGTCTCGACACTGGACCGGTGTACAGCCGCATATCTGTACCCATCAAAGAAAACTCCGCAATTGAGGAGTTGCAGGCAGAAATGGCGAACGTCGGAGCTACGGCTTTGATCAACGTGCTCGAAGCATTGAGCAACGATCCGCCGCCGACACCCGAGCCGCAATCTGAGGCGGGGACGTATGCCGAAAAGCTGACCGCCGCCGATCGTCTGCTGGATTGGTCCTTACCAGCGACCATGCTGGCACGCAGGGTGAATGCTATGGCGGATCGCGCCCCTGTGCGCCAGACCTGCAACGGTCTCACCATGCAATGGCTCGCCGCCCTGGATTCCGGCCAACCAGCCACCGGCCAACCCGGCACAGTGATAGAGTTGAACAAAAAAGCCCTTGCAGTAAATACAGCAACCAATCAATTGCACATCACCCGCTTTCGTGTTGAAGGGGGCAAGGGCACCATCATCGATGCCGCCGCGCTGCGCAACGGCTATCGCGATGCACTCGTCGCAGATGCGGCATGCCAGCATCCTGAGTAGACTGATGCCAGACACCCCATCGCGTTCAAGCGACACAGCGCTCTCAACCCCTGCGGTCAGAGCGGCGGCAGCGCGAGCCCTGAACTGCATCTACACCGATAACCGAACAATCGATTGGGTGGAGCAAAATCGTCCTGAATGGGTGCCAACACCTACGGCGCGCGCCCTCGTCTACGAAGTATTGCGATACAGTGATTTCCTCACGGAGGCACTTTATCCACAACTTACCAAGCCGCTCAAACGCTCACAGAAAGAGGTCGAAGCACTTTTGTTAGTAGGTACTTACTTACTTCTCATCGCAAAAGAAAAGCCACATGCAGCGATCTTCGAAACCGTTGAAGCCGTCAAAGTACTGAAGAAAAAGTGGGCTGTCGGCCTGGTCAATGCCATTCTGCGATCTCTAACCAAAAGTACCGACCAAACAATTGGTTGGGTCGAATCGGAGCCTTCCTACGGTCTCGTATCAGGCTCGCAAATACTTGAAACCAATGAGTTGCTGAGTGTGGTGGCCGAGCAGTATCCCGACACCTGGACTGAACTCGCAAACGCGTTTCTTACCAGAGCACCCATGACACTGAGAGTTAATCGCAACAAGATAACCCGCGACGCTTTTACCGAGGCGCTGCAACGGGCGGATATCGCTCACACGTGTAACGTGGATTTCGTTGAAGCCGTAACGCTGGTGTCGCCGCAACCTGCCGAGACGGTACCCGGCTTTGAGGAAGGGTGGTTTGCCGTCCAGGACCTCGGCGCGCAGATGGCCGCCTACCTGCTGCTGAAGCCCGCGATCGATGGCCCGATTCGACTCCTGGATGCGTGCGCGGCCCCGGGTGGCAAAGCCATGCATTGCCTGGAGCGTGCTGAAACCCTCGACCTTGAGATTTCTGAACTTGCGATCGACAGTTCGCCCGCACGGATTGAAAGCACACGAACCATCGCGGAACGCCTGGGACACCAGATCAATCTAACCGTTGCGGATGCGTCAACGGAGGCCTGGTGGGACGGGCATCCCTTCACTCATATCCTGCTGGATGCACCCTGCTCCGGAAGCGGCACCGTCAGGCGACACCCGGACATACCCATTCTATTTTCTCGAACCGACCTCCTTGCACATTCGGCATTGCAGCTAGAATTAGTAAACAACTTATGGCGCACACTTGCCCCCGGCGGTACCCTTCTGTATTGCACATGTTCTATCTTTGCCCAGGAAAACGATCAGGTCGTGAGTAACTTTGTCAGCAACCAGACCGACGCGATCGTCACACCCATCGCACTGCCTCGAGGGCAAAAGACCGATTATGGTTGGCAACTCCTGCCGACAGATACGCAAACGGACGGCTTCTACTATGCCCTCCTCGCAAAGACAGATACCAAGACAGATGCGAAGGCTGAGAGTTAAGCCGTGAAAATACTGATCCTAGGCGCCGGCCAGGTCGGTGGAACCCTCGCAGAAAGCCTTACGAAAGAATCATTCGATATCAGCCTCGTCGATACCGACAGCACGCGCTTGCAGACATTGGCTGAGCGCCACGACATACAAACAACAGAGGGTTGGGCATCACACCCTGATGTGCTGAGAAGGGCAGGCGCTGACGATGCCGACATTGTCGTCGCGGTGACTTCCAGTGATGAGGTGAACATGATCGCCTGCCAGGTGTGTTACTCCTTGTTCCGCACGCCCACGAAGATAGCCCGGGTTCGATCTACCACCTACCTGTCCCGGGAAGGGTTTTTCAGCAAAGAACACATGCCCATTGACGTACTCATAAACCCCGAGGACGTCGTCACCAATCATATTCACGAGTTGCTGAAACATCCGGGCGCGCTGCAGGTCCTCGACTTTGCTGAGGGTCGTGCACAACTGGTTGCCATGCGGGCATATTACGGCGGTCCCCTGGTCGGCCAGGCCTTGAGTTTTTTGCGCGAGCATATGCCCAATGTAGACACGCGGGTTGCCGCAGTCTTTCGCCGTGGTCGTGCCATCATCCCGGAAGGTGACACCGTCATCGAGGTGGACGACGAGGTTTTTTTTATCGCCGCTCGCGAGCATATCGACACCGTGATGGCCGAGCTGCGCAAAGTCGAAAGGCCGCTCAAACGCATCATGATCGCCGGAGGAGGGAACATCGGCGCATCTCTGGCCCGCGTGCTGGAAGATGACTACGCCGTCAAAATTCTGGAGTACTCCGTACCACGCGCTAAACAACTAGCTGATCAACTGAACAAATCTGTTGTACTGCGCGGGGACGCTACCGATAGAGACCTTCTCCTGGAGGAGAACATCGAGCAATGCGATGCATTCTGTGCCGTGACCAATGACGATGAGGTGAACATCATGTCTTCCCTCATGGCAAAACGGCTGGGTGTGCGACAGGTCATCGCACTCATTTCCAAGCCTGCTTACGTCGATCTGGTGCAGGGCGGCGATATCGACATCGCGATTTCTCCACAACAGGCCACCACCAGCACCCTGCTGTCATACGTGCGACGCGCGGATGTCGCCCGCGTTCACAGTCTGCGTAGAGGTGCTGCCGAGGCCATGGAAGCCATCGCCCATGGCGACGCCAAAAATTCGAAGATTGTTGGTCGTCGCATCAGCGAAATTGATCTGCCCTCCGGCACCACCATCGGCGCTATCGTGCGCGGCAGCGACGTACTGATCGCTCACGACAATGTTGTTGTCGAGCAGGACGACCACGTCATTTTGTTCCTCGTCGACAAACAGCAAGTGCGCGCAGTAGAGCGATTGTTCCAGGTCGGGCTTTCGTTTTTCTAGTGAACGTGGCGTCTTAGCATGCATCTCGCCGTCATCTTCCGCGTTACCGGCACGCTGCTGACCTTCTTCAGTTTTACGTTCTTGATTCCTGCGCTTCTGGCACTCGCTTACGACGAGCCGATGGGGAGCACCTTTCTGATCGCCTTTGGCATCACCTTGAGTGTTGGCTTGACCCTCTGGCTGCCTTTGCGAGGCAATCGAGAACTCAGGGGGGGTGACGGTTTTCTCATCACCGCGCTTTTCTACGTGGGGCTCGGGTTGTTTGGCGCGGTACCGCTGTTCCTGGCCGAAGCGACCGACATCAGCTTTACCGACGCGGCCTTTGAGTCCATGTCTGGACTCACAACGACAGGTGCCACCGTCCTCACCCAGTTGGATACCATGCCGAAATCGCTACTGTTCTATCGCCAACTGCTGCAGTGGTTGGGCGGTATGGGCATCATCGTTCTTGCGGTCGCTATTTTCCCCATGCTCGGTATTGGTGGCATGCAACTGTACCGGACGGAATCACCCGGGCCCGCCAAAGACAACAAGTTAACACCGCGTATCACGGAAACAGCCAAAGCGCTGTGGTACATCTACCTCAGTCTGACCATCGCCTGCGCCCTGGCGTACTGGCTTGCTGGTATGACGCCCTTTGATGCCATTTCTCACAGCTTCTCGACCGTGGCCATCGGTGGCTTTTCCACTCATGACGCCAGCATGGGCTTTTTCCAAAGTCCGCTCATCGAATCTATTGCAATGCTTTTTATGCTGTTGAGTGGCATCAACTTTGGTCTGCACTTTCTCGTCTGGCGGCGCCGTAATCCGTTGCACTACTTCATGGACCCTGAGGTGCGCACCTATCTGTTTGCGATCTCTGCGGTCGCTGTTGTGGTCTGTACGGTGTTATACCTCGAGCCGGTTGAAGGTGTGGCACCCATTCGCGATGGCCTTTTCCAAACCATTTCTGTCGCGACGACCACCGGATTTACGACTCAGAATTTCAGTCTGTGGCCGAGCGTGGCACCCGTCCTCCTCCTGCTGGCAGCCTTCGCCGGTGGCTGCGCCGGTTCAACCGCGGGCGGTATCAAGATGATTCGCGTCCTCATGATCTACCTGCAGGGCATGCGTGAGGTCAAACGCCTCATCCATCCTTCGGGCATTTTCCCCATCAAGATCGGCGACACGCCGGTTGCCGACCGACTGATCGAAGCGGTGTGGAGCTTCTTCAGCGTCTACGTCATCGTTTTTCTAACGATGGTGAGCGTGGTGATGCTGCTGGGTGACCTTGATTTCACAACCGCGTTTTCAGCGGTGGGTGCCTGCCTGAACAATCTTGGCCCAGGCTTGGGTGAGGTAGCGCTCAACTATGCATCGCTGGATGCGGAAGTTAAGTGGCTCCTGATGTTTACGATGATGCTGGGGCGTTTGGAGATCTTTACGCTGCTTGTACTTCTAACACCCGCCTACTGGCGCCGATAGACATTGGTCGGCCCAACGGTCGGCGGGCGCTTAAAACGTTTGTAAGACCACTGGTACTGTTCGGGTGCTCGCGCAATCACGCGTTCTACCGCGAGGTTTATTTTTCGCTCAAAGCTGACCTCGTCGCCTGTCTCCGGTAACGGTTCAAAAGTCAGTCGATGCCCATAACGCCCGTCGGCTGTTTTGATTCTCTGTACCGAACCCATCAGCACTGCGGCATCCGTTCTATCGACCAGTTGTTTCGGTAATGTCATCGTCAACGCCGGATGACCATAAAAATCTGCGTATTCTCCAGCGTCTCGTGATGGCACTTGATCTGGCAGAACGGCAACCAGCCGGCCCGCTTTCAGTTCCTTCAATATCCCACGCATACCACCAACGTCTATCGGATACATGGTCCCCTGATAGTTTTCCCGGCAGGCAACCATAATCGGTTCCAGACTTTTGATTTTTGGGGGGTCATAGAGAGCAGCAACCGAGTAGTGCACACCGAGATAGGCACAGAGCAGTTCCCAGTTGCCGAAGTGGGGGACCAACAACAACAAACCCCGCTCGGATTCAAAGGCACTCTTGAGCGATGCTTCGCCCTCAATTTCCACATCCTCAAGCAGGCGTTCGATAGACCAGAACCGGATTTGCGCCAGATCAAATACCAGCCGCCCGATCTGCGCAAGACTGGCACGCGCGAGCTGCCTGCGTTCAGACCTTTCCATGTCGGGAAAACACAAGTTGAGATTGGTGTGGATCACCCGCCTGGCTTCCGTGAGACGCAGCAACCTGCCCAGCCCACGACAAACCCGGTCGGCGCCTTTGTGCGACAGTTTCGACGCCAACCAGAATGTGAAATGAAAGAGTGAGCGCAAACTATTTCTTCGGTGACTTCATATGCATGGCATCGGCGCGGAGTTCCGCACTGCTTGTATGCCGAAAACAACGGGTGATGTGATCGTTCACCATCCCAACACTTTGCATGAACGCGTAGCAAATTGTGGGACCCACAAATCGGTAACCTTTTTGTTTCAACGCCTTGGACATGGCTTGCGACTCCGGTGTGTGCGCGGGCACATCCTGCATGGAACTGTAAGCTTGCGACGTCTCCGGTGCAAAGGACCACAAAAAGTCGCTGAAGCTTTCCTCCTTGAGCGAGAGTTCGGCGTTGGTAACCATGGCTTCCAGCTTGCCACGGTGACGAATAATGCCGGGGTCATCCAGCCATCTCGCCATTTTTCCTGGTCCATATCGAACCAGCTTTTTACGATCAAATTCGAAAAACACCTCGCGCATTCGCTGGCGCTTTCGCAACACCGTGATCCAGCTCAACCCGGCCTGCATCCCTTCCAACGCCAACCGCTCAAAGAGTTCAGTCGCGTCATCAACAGGGACACCCCACTCCTCATCGTGGTACTCGACGTACAACTCATCATCACCGCACCACGCACACCGCTCAAGTGCCTTGCTCACAATTCCACCCGCCATATAACCGGAATAGGGCCTGATATAGAACCTGCTATAGTCCGCGTCATGACAGACGCAACCCCGACCAGCCCTATCACCGGGTCCCCGCCGATCACAATGGTATTGTTGGATAGAGATGGCGTCATCAATTTTGATTCTCCTGAGTACATCAAAACCCCGGAAGAATGGCATCCAATTCCCGGTGCTCTGGAAGCCATCGCGCTCCTGCAGCAGCAATGGCCCGTTGCCGTGTGCACAAACCAGGCAGGCGTCGGTCGCGGGCTGTTTTCCTTAGACGCTTTGTATGCCATTCACTGCAAGTTCAATGAAGCGCTCCGCGGCGTCGGTGGCACCCCGGTGCCAATTTACTTCTGCCCCCATCATCCGGATGCAAACTGCGAATGTCGCAAACCCAATCCTGGCTTGCTCAACCAGGCTATCTCCGCACATAGCCTGCAAGCTACCGGGGTCATGTACGTCGGTGATTCAGAAAAAGATCTGCTCGCAGCGGAGCGCGCAAACTGCATTCCCGTTCTGGTCAAAACCGGTAATGGGACTACCACCGCCAACACCAAAACTGGGCAGCAGTGTCAGCACGTCTACGCGGATCTCGGTGAATTCGCGAGAACGCTTACGCGAACCCTTACGGGGACCCTTATACGTCCAGATTGACGACAGATAAAGCGTTGGTTTCGATAAACTCGCGTCGCGGCTCCACCTGATCACCCATTAAGGTTGTGAACATTCGATCCGCACCAATGGCATCTTCAACCGTGACGCGCAACATTCTACGTACCTCCGGATCCATCGTAGTGTCCCAGAGCTGATCAGGGTTCATCTCACCAAGACCCTTGTAACGCTGAATATCAAGCCCACGCCGCGCCTCAGAAAGCAGCCACTCATACGCATCTACAAAGTGACCCACCTCTTCACGCTTTTCACCTCTTTGGACGTAGCCGGAGGCTTCCACAAAGTTGTCGAGTTCGTCGGCCACACCACCGACCATCTCGTAGTCACTGCCAGCGAAGAAATTTTGGTCAAAAACGATTCGTTGCAGTACACCCTTTAGCAGCACTTCAACTTTCACGAAGTATTTCTGATGCTCTGGATCGTGCTCCACCGCGACTTCCGCAGTAGCATGGCCGCCTTCTACCAACAATTCCTTTAAGTTGTCAGCCCAACCCTGAACGACCGCTTCGTTGCTCAGCATGTCCGCTGCAACCCGCGGCAGACGCAACAGATTTTGGGAAACCTCAACGGGATACTTCCGCTTCATCCGCTCCAAAATTTCGTTAGCCCGCTGAATTTTCAGCATCAGCTCTTCCAGAGTTTCGCCTGTTAATGCCGGGGCATCTGCGTTGACGAACACACCCGCATCCTGCAGCGCCAACTCCATGAAGTGTGCATTCAACTCCTGATCGTCTTTGACGTAACGCTCCTGACGGCCTTTCTTCACCTTGTACAGGGGCGGTTGTGCAATAAACACATGACCACGTTCCAACAATTCAGGCATCTGCCGAAAGAAGAAGGTCAGCAGCAATGTGCGGATATGAGAGCCATCGACATCCGCGTCGGTCATGATGATGACCGAGTGATAACGCAACTTGTCCGGGTCGAATTCATCTCTGCCTATGCCGCAGCCGAGCGCGGTCACGAGCGTGCCCACCTCCTGGGATGACAACATCTTGTCAAAGCGCGCCTTTTCAACGTTCAGGATCTTGCCTCGCAGCGGCAGTACCGCCTGCGTGCGCCGGTCGCGGCCTTGCTTTGCGCTGCCACCGGCAGAGTCACCCTCCACGAGAAACAGTTCGGAGAGGGCCGGATCTTTTTCCTGACAATCTGCCAACTTACCTGGCAATCCAGCGATATCGAGCGCCCCTTTGCGCCGCGTCATCTCACGCGCTTTGCGGGCCGCTTCCCGCGCCCGTGCCGCATCAATCATCTTGTTGACCACGGCCTTGGCATCCTGGGGTCGCTCGTCCAGATAGGCGCCGAAGAACCTGTTGAGTTCCTGCTCTACCGCCGACTTAACCTCACTCGAAACCAACTTATCTTTGGTTTGCGACGAAAATTTCGGGTCTGGGACTTTTACCGAAATGACTGCGGTCAGGCCTTCCCGGGCATCGTCACCCGTGGTTGCCACCTGTGCTTTTTTCGACAGCCCCTCACGCTCGATGTAGGTATTGAGCGTTCTCGTCAACGCACCTCTGAAACCTGCCAGGTGTGTGCCCCCATCCCCCTGCGGGATGTTGTTGGTGTAACAAAGCACCTGTTCCTGGAAACCATCATTCCACTGCATCGCCACTTCAACGCCAATGTCGTCATCTTCGCGTTGCGTGGTGAAGTGAAAAACCTCATTCAACTGTGACTTGTTCTGGTTCAGGTACTCTACGAACGCCTGTAGGCCACCGTCGTAGACGAACACGTCTTCTTTGCCAGAGCGTTCATCAATCAGGTTGATCTTCACGCCGGAGTTCAGGAATGCCAGCTCCCGCAGGCGCTTGGCCAGAACATCATGGGAAAAGTGCAGGTTGCCGAAGGTCTCTGCGGAAGGCTTGAAATAACATTCGGTGCCGCGCTCGTTGGTCTCGCCCACTTCCTTCAACGGTGCGACCGGCACGCCATCGCGATATTCCTGCTCATACACGCGGTCATCACGCCGGACGGTCAAGCGCAGCACTTCGGAAAGGGCGTTTACTACCGAAACCCCCACGCCATGCAGCCCGCCAGAGACTTTATAACTGTTGTCATCAAATTTACCGCCAGCGTGCAGGGTCGTCATGATGACTTCCGCCGCGCTGACATTCTCTTCGGGGTGAATATCCACCGGGATACCGCGCCCATTGTCGCGCACGGTTATCGCTTCCTCAGGATGGATAATGACGTGGACTTCATCGCAAAACCCCGCCAGCGCTTCATCTATCGCATTGTCGACCAGCTCTTGCACCATATGGTGTAAACCCGTGCCATCCTCGGTGTCCCCGATGTACATTCCGGGACGCTTACGCACCGCATCCAGTCCACGCAAAACGGTAATACTCCCCGAGTCGTAAGTTTCATCATCATCCGACATAAAATATCTCTCTAAGACCCCACTATGGCAGGGCAAATATCTAAGCAGGGCTGCCGCCGACGGCAGACCAACAATCACTCAGCGCGTTCGTTCGTTACTCGACCTTGTTTCACGTGAAACAGTTCACACGCCAGAGTACCGCCCCAGGCCTTCAGGCTTTCTTCCAAGCCCCGTTTTTCCAGGGCATCGGTGGATGTCGCAATCACCTGGCAGTCGATTTGATTCAACCTCTCCAGAAATAGCCGCCAATGTTCTTGATCCAACTCCGCACCAAAATCGTCGATCAAAATGACACTACGGGTACCGTTGGTCTCAAATTGATGCTCAGCCTGTGCCAGTAAAAGCGCGCTTGCGACCACCTTAGCCTGCCCTCTGGACAGCACCTCTGCGGCAGGATTGCCTTCGGCCATGATGGCCAAATCTGCACGATGAGGTCCCCTGTGGGTGGTGCCCAATTTTACATCGCGCGGCAAAGATTCGCTCAACTTTTTCTCGACTTCAGAAGCACTTACCAACCCGCCCCACTCATATCCCAGGGACAAAGACAAGGAAGGCGCCAAGGCCGCACAAGTCGCCTCAAATGCCGCGCCAATCCTGTCTATGTAGCTTGCGCGCATGCTGCTCAGCTCGGCTGCCGCCGTCACCAACTGCGTGAACCAGGGGTCTTCTTCCACCGAGCCAACGTGTGCCGCATCGGCTGTTTTCAACCACGCATTTCGTTGCTTGAGTATTTGGCCATAGCGGCGCGAAACCGCCAGGTAGGTGTGTTCCACGTGAAACAAACCCCAATCCAGGTAGGCGCGACGAAGTCTTGGCCCGCCGTAGATCAACTCACTCGCATCAGGTAACAGAACCTGCACTGGTAAAAATCGCGCCAGGTCTGAAGTCTTGGTATTCCGGGATCGATCCAAGCGGAGCTCGGTACGCTTGCCCTCCAGATGACGTCGTACCGCGAGTTGGTGCACGATGCCGCGCTCATCTTCCACTTCAAGCCGCACGAGAAAATCACTTTCTCCGCTTCGCACCAGAGAATCAGTTTTTGCAGTTCGAAAAGAGCGTCCGCGAGCGACTAGCGCCAGGGCTTCCAAAACCGCCGTTTTACCGGCGCCATTGTGGCCGTAGAGATAGTTAAAGCCTGGTGCTAAGGACGAATCGACTTCGACCAGGTTACGAAAGTTGTGTATTTGAACGCGCTTTACGCGCATGGGTCTGAAGCTGAGAGAGCGCTACGACAGCCGCTACAACCGCATCGGCATAACGACGTAGAGCGCGTCTTCATTGCCGATGCCTTCAATCAAGGCCGAACTGTTGCCATCCGAGACACTGAGCCGCACGTCGCCGGTGTCCAGCACACCCAGTACATCCAACAGATACCCGACGTTAAAGCCAATCTCCAGTTGATCCCCACCCTGGAACTCGACAGACACCGTTTCCTCCGCCTCTTCCTGCTCGGGGTTATTCGCCTGGATATTCAGTTGTTCACCATCAATGGACAGTCGAACCCCACGATACTTTTCGTTTGAAAGAATCGCTGTCCGCTGGAACGCCTGGCGCAAGGTCTCTCGATCCCCTGTGATCGTGCGGGACGTATCACTGGGTATCACGTTTTCATAATCCGGGAACTGACCGTCAACCAGTTTAGTGGTCAATGTGAAAGGGCCGGATTGCACTTGAAGGTGATTACCACCCAATTGCAACTCGATGGATTCAAATTCCCCATCCAGCAACCGTCCGATTTCAAGTACACCTTTGCGGGGCACAATCGCGTGCACACGCTGCGAGGTTGCTGTGCCTGCTCCGGTGGCTGTGCTCAGCGCCAATCGATGCCCGTCTGTCGCAACCGCCCGCAGGTGAGCGTCGGTCACTTCCAACAGCATGCCATTGAGGAAATAACGCACATCTTGTTGTGCCATGGCAAAGGAAACGTCATCGATCAACCGACGCAACACTTCCTGGCTGACCGATGCGCTGACTTCAGCTTCACCACCCGGTACTTTCGGAAAGTCTGCGGCGGGTAACGTGGCCAGCGAAAAGCGACTGGCGCCAGATCGCACCACCGCGCGGTCACCTTCTACCGTGACGGAAACCTCCGCACCTTCGCCCAAAGAGCGCCAGATGTCCGCCAGCTTACGCGCCGGTAAAGTCGCCTCTCCCGGTTGCTCCACCTGGGCTTCTACCTCGGCCACCAGCTCGACCTCAAGGTCGGTGCCGGTCAGCTCCAGTCGATTGTCGCTGGCTCTGACCAGAAGGTTAGCTAATACAGGCAACGTCTGGCGGCGTTCCACCACACCCGTGACCAACTGCAACGTTCGCAGCAGTTGTTCGCGCTGAATAGAAAATTTCATCGTCGTTTTCCGATTAAATCGTCAAGTAGGTTGTGTTTAACCTGACAACAGGCGGCTCAGGTTTTTATGATCTTCTGCAACATCTGCATTAGATTCTCTTAGTTCGGCCACCTTACGGCAAGCGTGAAGCACCGTTGTATGATCACGGCCGCCAAACGCGTCGCCGATTTCCGGCAAAGAGTGATTCGTCAACTCTTTGGCCAGGGCCATCGCCAACTGACGCGGCCGAGCAACCGTACGATTGCGGCGCTTGGACAAGAGATCCGCCAACTTGATGTTGTAGTACTCGGCGACCGTGCGCTGAATATTGTCGATAGAGATCTGGCGGTCTTGTATAGCAAACAGGTCTCTGAGCGCCCGCTTGACCTGATCCACGCTGATCGCTCTGCCGGTAAATCGAGCATTGGCAATCACGCGACGCAGCGCACCTTCCAGTTCTCGCACATTTGAGCGGATTCGTTCAGCAATAAAGAAGGCTACATTGGGATCCAGATCCACCTCTTCAGCCTCTGCCTTCTTCATCAATATCGCCACGCGCGTTTCCAACTCCGGCGGCTCCACCTCAACCGTCAAACCCCAGACAAAGCGGGACTTCAACCGTTCTTCGAGGCCATCAATTTCTCGAGGATAACGATCACACGTCAAAATCATCTGGTGATCACGCTCAAGCAGCGCGTTAAAGACATGGAAAAACTCTTCCTGCGAACGCAACTTCTTGGCAAAAAACTGAATATCGTCGATCAGCAGCGCATCCACAGAGCGGTAGTACTGCATGAACTCCTGCATCGTGCCTTGTTGCAACGCCTTAACCATGTCCTGCACAAAACGCTGTGAGTGCAGGTACACAACATGCGCATCAGGTTTGCGTTTCAACAGCTCATTTCCCACCGCCTGCATCAGGTGGGTTTTGCCCAACCCAACACCGCCGTACAACAACAACGGGTTGTAGCTGTTACCCGAGTTGCTGGCTACCTGCAGCGCCGCAGCTTTTGCCAACTCGTTGGATTTGCCTTCGACAAACGTTTCAAAGGTGAATTCTGAGTTCAGGTTGTGGGTCGGCTTCTTCTCACCGTTTGAGTTCAGAATACCGCCGCTGCCATCTGCCCGCAGCGGGCTGCCCGCTTCCAATGCGCCCACGGACAAAGAGATATCAATCGCTTCGTCCATCCCCGAGATCTGACTCACCAGATCCTGTATGCGATTCAAGTACTCGCTGCGAACGTGCTCTTCAACGTAAATATTCGGTGCCATCAATGACACAGAGCCCTCTTCTACGCGGACTTGGAGTGGTTTTATATAGGTATCAAATTTGTCCGATGCGACTTCTTCGACTAATCGGCCCAGGCATTGCTGCCAAATGCTTTGCCCCACGTGCTTTCTTCTCGCTAATGTGCCCCTGTACTTCTGTTCGGTTCGTGTCCTAACCCTTTCGACATCTTATAAAAATAGACATCTCAAACCGACAGTCCTGCAGCTCGCTGCAACCGCATCCAATTAAGCCTGACCTGAATCACCAAAAAACACTGGGCTAAACCTCAAAAATGCCAGTCCATACTCGCTTACGTGGTATGACCTCAGTGCCGTGAAGCAGGGACTCGAAACCCTCCCGAACGAGCTTAACAAGCTTCTCAACGGGCCCCTATAGAGTAACGAGCGTAGGATAAAAAATGCTGCAACGAACAGGCGCTAATATACGCCCAAGGCGCGCTCAATAGCCATCCATTGCAATAAAATTTTCATGTTTTTTTGGGAAGTTCAGTGATTTCATAAACTTAGCGCCAACCAGAGCATCGTGCAGTTAACCAATTAAATTAAGTTGTTGTTGAGAAGCTTCTGAAGAACCTGTGGATAACTTTTTTCGCTACATTTACCCACATTCAATTGTCGTGATAACCACGCACTAACCCCGCACTACCCACAGGATTTAGAAGGCAAAAACACCCGGCTCATCAGGGACATAGATGCCTTATACACAGATATTCGCCCCTACAATAAGGAACAACAACAAATTTTTCCTATTTATAGATACTTATACTTGGCTTGGATGTAAGTATGCATAGCATAGGAATTTGACACCGAAGGGACCTATTCATAGAATCCCCGCCCCCAAATCTCTGAGCAAAGCGAAAGAAAGATGAAACGCACGTTCCAGCCCAGCAATCTAAAGCGGAAACGTACCCATGGCTTTCGCGCCCGTATGGCGACCAAAGGCGGTCGAAAGGTCTTGAGTGCACGTCGTGCAAAAGGCCGTAAGCGTCTGACCGTTTAAGCAGGCTTTGATTCAAGGCCCGCCCACGCAAAACTTAGGCCCTGCTGAACACGTTTTCGTTCTCTAAATCTGATCGGCTGCTTCGCGCCGAGGAATATCTGCGAGTACTCCGGACACCGCAAATAAAAATAGCACGCGGACCGTTACGTATGCGTGCGATAAAGAATAAACTGCAGCACGCTCGACTGGGTCTTGTCGTCACTAAGAAAGGCAATGCAAAAGCGGTGCGCCGAAATCGGATCAAGCGCATCGTCAGAGAGACTTTTCGCCATCATCAAGTGAATTTGGGACGATACGACATAGTTTTGCAGGTGATGGGCCCGATGGACGATGTGAAGCTCAGATACCTAGTTGAAGAGCTCCTGAAGGCGGTCGCGAAAGATCCATCTGAAGAAAGTGAAGAAGTTAGAACAATTCAATCAAAATGAGGCGCGTTAGAGTCAAGTGAGCGAGCAGATGACAGCAGATCGGGCAAGAGAGCATACAAGCGATGCCGCTTGCTCACCGCCCGCCACTTTCCGTCAAAGCCCGGTGGTTTGGTTGCTGGTGCGGCTTATCTGGCTGTATAGGCTGACGCTCAGTCCATGGATTGGACGCAGTTGCCGATTTTTCCCTACCTGCTCGCGCTACGCGGAAGAAGCTCTGTTAACACACGGTGCCTGGCGTGGCAGCGTGTTAGCTGCAAAGCGCCTGAGTAAGTGTCATCCGTTTCATGAAGGGGGCATAGACGAAGTGCCCCGGCAAATCTGACCTGGAAAAAAAAGAGTGGACAAGATTTTACCGCCCGAGATCCTACGAGTAGTCCTGCTGATCGGATTAGCTGCGACCGGATATTTCATGATTCTGGCATGGAACGATGACCGTGCGCAGAATCGCGCGCCGGTGACGTACAGCGATGCGCCAGTGCTGACTGAAGAGAACACCCCTTCCGGCACGTTGCCACAAACGGACACCAATTCTGGTTTAGAGCCTGCAACACCAGCGGCAACAACCGGTGCCCAGAGTGCGGATCAGTCCGGATCAACATTGGAGGTGCCCGCACCGGTGCAGCAACAGGCGCCCGTCGTTACCCAGGTTGAACGCGGCGCTGACGAAGGCCGATTGATCAAAGTGACCACACCCAAGCTGATCGCCTGGATTGATCTTCTCGGCGGTGACATCGTGCGCGTTCAATTACCGGGGTATGCCGTGTCCATGGAGCAGCCGGATGTGCCCTACCAGCTCCTTGAACGTGGCAGCGGCCGTCTCTATATCGCGCAGAGCGGGTTGATCGGTCCTGATGGCCCCGACGCCAAAGAGCGGGCCAGGTATGTGGCGAGCAGCACTCAGTTTGAAATCCTCGAAGGGACGCGTGAGATTGTCCTGAACCAGGTCGGAGGAGAGGGCGCCGAGGTGAAGAAGGTGTTCACGTTCAGGGCAGACGATCACCTGGTGGATGTGCGGTACGAGCTCACCAATCTGAGTGATCGACCGCTGCATGCTCAGATCATGGCACAAATCCGTCGTGACAGCCGTCCGCCGACCACGGATGAATCATTTGCGCTGGCGCCCCAACCGTTCCTGGGCGCGGCCATTACCACTCCGGAAGAGCGTTACTTTAAAGCTGACTTTGAAGATGTAGATGAGGAACCGACTGACATTACGGTGCAGGGCGGCTGGGTAGCGTTTTTGCAGCACTATTTTCTCTCTGCCTGGGTAGCACAACCGGAAGAGATGAATCGATTCCTGCTGCGTCGGGCGAGCGATGGCAACTATCTCTTTGGTTATACCGGCCAGCTGAAGGAAGTGCCGGTTAACGGCGTTGGCGAATGGAATGCGCAGTTTTATGCGGGTCCCAAGGATCAGAAACGTCTGGAAGAAATTGCCCCCAACTTAAACCTGACCATCGACTACGGCTTCCTCTGGTGGCTGGCTATCCCTCTGTTCCTGCTGTTGGATTGGTTGCACGGCCTGGTGGGTAACTGGGGTATCGCGATCATCCTGTTGACGGTCTGCGTCAAGGCGGTTCTGTATCCTCTGTCCGCTGCGGGCTACAAAAGTATGGCGAACATGCGCCGTGTAGCACCCGCCATGAAACGCTTGCAGGAACGGTACGCAAATGACCGGGAAAAGCTCTCCCGCGAGATGATGGACCTCTACAAAAAAGAGGGTGCCAATCCTCTTGGTGGTTGCCTGCCAATGCTGCTGCCTATGCCGATTTTTATCGCGCTGTACTGGGTATTGTTCGAGTCTGTGGAACTGCGCCACGCGCCGTTCATGCTCTGGATCGATGATCTTTCGCAGATGGACCCGCTGTTCATCCTGCCGCTGTTGATGGGTGCCAGCACCTATTGGATGCAGTCTCTCAACCCGCAGGTGGGTGATCCCATGCAGCAGCGCATGATGAAAATGATGCCCATCATGTTCACCGTGTTGTTCCTGTTTTTCCCTGCAGGGCTGGTCCTTTACTGGTTGGTTAACAACGTGTTGTCTATCGCCCAACAGCAATATGTCTACAAACAGGCAGAAAAGGCGCAGGCCGCCAAGTAATACCCTGGCGATACGACGACCAGGGCGAATCAGCAGATGAGTCAATTGGATGACGATGTCATCGTTGCGGTGGCCACCCCACCGGGACGCGGTGGGATTGGTGTCCTGCGGCTCTCCGGCAAGGGCGCGATTGCCATCGGCGAAAAACTCTCGAATACGCGGTTAAAAAACCGCCACGCCCATTTCGCCACCTTTCGGCTTGAGGACGAGGTCTTCGACGAGGGTATGATTCTTGGCTTTGAGGCGCCGCGCTCGTTTACCGGGGAAGATGTGGTGGAGCTGCACTGCCATGGCAGTCCGGTGGTACTTTCGCGTTTGACTCAGGCGGTCTGTGATATGGGCGCGCGGGTAGCGCGACCGGGCGAATTCAGTGAGCGCGCCTTTTTAAACGGCAAGCTGGACCTGGCGCAGGCGGAAGCGATCGCTGATCTCATCGCCAGCGGGTCGGCGGCTGCAAGTAGAGCCGCGGTCCGATCTCTACAGGGGGAATTTTCAGAGCGCGTGCATCGCCTTGTTGGAGAGATCAGCGATATGCGGGTGTTGGTAGAAGCCAGCATCGACTTTCCGGAAGAAGAGGAAGATTTTCTCGCCAATTACAGTATCAAGGAGCGACTGGAGGGCCTGGTTGAGTCGTGCAATCAGTTGGTTGTTCAAACCAGGCAGGGTGTGGTGCAGCAGACCGGCATAACCGTAGCCCTCATCGGTGAGCCTAATGCGGGCAAGTCGAGTCTGCTCAATCACTTCAGCGGTGAGGACACCGCCATCGTCACCGATATTCCAGGCACCACTCGAGACGTACTCAAAGTGCAGACGGTCATCGGTGGGTTACCTGTCACTGTGGTCGATACAGCAGGTTTTCGCGAGGCGGTGGATGCGGTTGAAGGCGAAGGCGTGGAGCGCGCCATTGAGCAAGCCGGACAGGCGGACCTGGTCATCCTGGTGTTAGACGGCACGCGTGATCAGCCCGCGCAGACAGAGGCGATTCTTAAGCTTGCCGCCATCGCTGGTGACGATCCTCGCCTATTGCCGGTGATCAACAAAGCAGATCTGGCAGAAACGACCGGCGATGGGCTTTGGGTTTCGGCAAAAACGGGTAGAGGGTTGGATGAGCTCGCCGAGCTCGTGCGTCAGCGGGCGGGTATGACGGAGAATGAGGCGCCCTTCACTGCGCGAAGCCGCCATGTGGAGGCCTTGGCTTTGTGTGAGACGAATCTAACCGCGGCGCAAGCGGCGCTGCATCTCGGCCTTGAGATCATTGCCGAAGAACTGCGCGCGGCACATGACGCGTGCGGCACAATTGTCGGTACGGTGACGCCGGATGATCTCCTGGGTCGTATTTTCAGCGAGTTCTGCATCGGGAAGTGATGCTTCCAATCCTCCTCTTCCAATCCACAAGAGGCGCACTATACTCTGCGCCCCCTCATGTATAGGCCTGAGGCCGAGCCAACGTGCGATATACAGAAGAATTTGACGTTGTAGTGATAGGCGGTGGCCACGCGGGTACGGAAGCGGCGTCTGCCGCCGCGCGCGTGGGTGCAAAAACGCTGCTTTTGACACAAAACATCGAGACCATCGGACAGATGTCCTGCAATCCTGCAATTGGCGGCATTGGTAAAAGTCACCTGGTGGCGGAGATCGACGCGCTCGATGGGGTGATGGGCAGAGCCACCGATCGAGCGGGCATACACTTCAAAGTGCTGAACGCGAGTAAAGGACCTGCAGTCAGAGCAACCCGGGCACAGGCTGATCGGGCGCTGTACAAAAACGCGGTTCGCGAAATCCTCGAGCACCAGGAAAATTTGAGCATTTTCCAGCAGTCTGTCGTGGACCTGTGTGTCGAAGGGGATCGGGTTGTCGGTGTGGATACTCAGATGGGTTTGCGGTTTGGTTGCCGCTCGGTGGTGTTAACGACAGGTACTTTCCTGGATGGAAAAATTCACATCGGCCAGGACCAGCATGCCGGTGGTCGCGCTGGCGATGCGCCTTCCATCGCGCTGGCGGAACGGTTGCGCGCATTGCCTTTCAACGTGGGTCGCTTGAAAACAGGTACGCCGCCCCGCATAGACGGACGCAGCGTCGACTTCAGCACTTTGGAAGCGCAGGGGGGAGATGAACCACGGCCTGTGATGTCAGCGTTGGGAAGTTTGTCAGATCATCCTGAACAAGTGCCGTGTCATATTACCCACACCAATGCGCGTACCCACGAAATTATTCAGGAAAACCTGCACCGCTCAGCGATGTACAGCGGGGCGATTGAAGGGGTAGGCCCCAGGTATTGTCCCAGCATCGAAGATAAAGTGGTGCGCTTTGCGGATAAGGCAAGTCACCAGATATTCATCGAACCCGAAGGATTGTCGACAACAGAGCTCTATCCGAACGGCATCTCCACCAGTCTGCCGTTTGATGTCCAACTGCAGTTTGTACGCTCGATTCAGGGTTTTGAGAATGCGCATATCTCACGCCCTGGATACGCCATTGAGTACGACTTTTTTGATCCACGGGATTTACAGCACTCGCTCCAGACCAAGGCGGTGGAAGGATTGTTCTTCGCTGGCCAGATAAATGGCACGACAGGTTATGAAGAGGCGGGAGCGCAGGGTCTGCTGGCTGGGTTAAACGCCGCTCGTTGGGTCGCAGGCAAAAGCCCGTGGGAGCCGCGCAGAGATGAAGCCTACATCGGCGTAATGGTGGATGACTTGATCAACCTCGGCACAACAGAACCGTACCGGATGTTTACTTCCAGAGCGGAATTCCGACTGCGTTTGAGACAGGATAACGCCGATCAACGCTTGTCCGAGGTAGGGCGGGATATGGGGCTTGTGGGGGCTGAACGTTATGACGCTTTCAACAAGCGGATGTCAGAGTTGGACGCCCTCAGAGAATCTATGGCGGCGATCAAAGTGGCGGCTAACGATACGCGCACCCGACCCCTTGAGATTCAGCAAACCAAAGAATGTACGGCGCTCGATTTGTTGAAGCGACCGGAGCTGCGCGCGGATCACGTAATGCAGGCGTTTGCGGCTGAGTTGGGTGATCTGGCTGACTCGCCGATGGCAGGCCAGCTTGAGATCGAAACCAAGTATGAGGGTTACATCAAACGCCAGGAAGCAGAGATCGCCAAGATTCGACGCCACGAAAACCTTCAGATCCCCGAAAACCTGGACTATGCGGACATAGAAGGTCTTTCGAATGAGCTGCGTCAAAAACTGACAGACCAACGCCCGACAACGCTCGCCAGGGCCGCCCGTATTCCCGGTATGACACCGGCAGGATTGTCTTTGCTGGTGGTGCATGCGAAAAAACTGGAGTCGCGCCCGGGCACCTCTGATCAAGCCCAAATACAAAGACAGCCACAAGGGTAGATCAAACTGAGTTCAACCGCGCACAGTTCGGCGATCGCTCGCGGGTTAAAGGCAATGCCCGTGGACTTAGGGTTGAGTGAAGCGACGATCGACGCGCTGGGTCGCTATGTAGCGTTGCTGGAAAAGTGGAATCGGACCATGAACCTGGTGTCCCGTAAGGACATGGGACGGGTTATCGATCGGCACCTGCTGGACAGTTTGAGTGTGATCCCGCATCTCACGGGCACCTCAATCGTGGATATTGGCAGCGGTGCGGGTCTTCCTGGTATTCCACTGGCCATCGTAGACGCTGAACGCACGCCTGCCAGGCGCTATACATTGATCGATCGGATGGCGCGCCGCACCCGTTTTCTGGCGCACTGTCGAGAGACATTGAGCTTGGATAATGTAAGTGTGCTCACCGGTGATGCCGGGGAGCTTGAAAGCGACGCTTATGACATGGTCCTCGCCCGCGCGGTGGCGACAGGTCCGGTTGTTTGGGATATGGTGCACCACGCGCTGCGACCGTCCGGGCAGTTGCTGGTTTTTGCCAGCACGCAGCTGCGCGAAGATGGGGAGACGATGCAGCCTGAAGCGTCGGATAAGCAGGCGAGCGAAGTTCCCGCAGGTGTTTCAATGACATCGGAGCGGGTAGCTATTCGGCCAACAGTGGAACATTTGATAGAGATATATAGAGCAGCGTCATGAGAGTGATCGCGGTAGCAAACCAGAAAGGCGGGGTAGGCAAGACGACAACCAGTGTCAACCTGGCTGCATCCCTTGCCCTGTCCGGTAGTAAGGTCCTGTTGATAGACCTCGACCCGCAAGGCAATGCCACCATGGGGTGCGGGGTCGACAAGCGCGAGCTGGATAACTCGATTTATGAATGGTTGATTGAAGGGACCGCACTTGAACAGGTTGTGCAACCCTGTACCGGCAGTTTTGAGATATTGCCAGCCAACCTGGATTTAACGGCGGCAGAAATGGCGCTGTACCAGGAAGAAGATCGACGTGAGTTCCGGATGCGCGATCGCCTCTATGCAGAAGGCACCAGGTACGACTACATCATTATCGATTGCCCGCCCAGTTTGAGCATCCTGACGATCAATGCGCTGATCGCAGCACGCGGTGTGTTGATCCCGATGCAATGCGAGTACTACGCATTGGAAGGTTTGGCGGCGCTGCTTGAGACCATTGAAGAAGTACGTGCCAGGGCAAACCCGGAGTTGGAAGTGGAAGGGTTGTTACGCACGATGTATGACCCGCGGAACGGTCTCACCCGGGAAGTCTCCCGACAACTGATCCAACACTTCCAGGATCAGGTCTTCAGGACGGTGATACCTCGCAACGTACGCCTGGCGGAGGCGCCCAGTCATGGATTGCCAGCGATCCTGTATGATCGCACCTCGCGCGGGGCGGTTGCTTATATGGCGTTGGCGGGTGAGCTTAGACAGAAACATCTTCGAGAGAGCGAGCAAGCTCGCGGAGGACAAAGCGAACAAGCCCGCGCCGAATCGGATAGTTAAGAATGGCAAAAAAGAAACTGGGTAGAACGTTCGATACGCTTCTACCGCAAAGACAGAGTGCTGAACCCGATCAGGCGGTCGCTGTGGACGGGGGTGCGGCCAGCGGCAGCGGGATAGACGAGATCGTCATCAGCGAGGTGACGCCCAGCCCCTATCAACCGCGCCGTCATTTTGATGAAGAAGCACTGAGGGATCTCGCGAATTCAATCAGCGCGTCAGGGCTTCTACAGCCGATTGTGGTGCGCGAGAAAGCCCAGGGTGGCTATGAACTGATCGCGGGTGAACGTCGGCTCCGTGCCAGCGAGTTGGCAGGGCTGACGTCCGTGCCCGCGGTGATCAAAACCGTGACCGACGAAGAGGCATCCGCGCTCGCTCTCATCGAGAACATGCAACGTGAAGACCTCAGCGCGTTGGAAGAAGCTCAAGGTATCGCGCGCCTGCGTGATGAATTTGAGCTTACCCAGCAGCAGATTGCGGATGTGGTCGGCAAATCGAGAGTGGCCATTGCCAACGCACTCAGACTTTTGAATCTGGGGTCGGTTGCCAAGCAGATGCTTGAGAACGGTGACCTGGAAATGGGCCACGCCAGAGCCTTGCTGGGTCTGGAAGGTACGGACCAGGAGCGTGCCGCTCATATTGTGGTTGAAAAAGGCTTATCCGTGCGGCAAACCGAGGCGCTGGTTCGCCAGGGTTTGAATCGTCAACCGAAGGCAAAACAACCGCCAACCAAGGATGCGGACATTCAGCGGCTGGAAGTGTCGTTAACCGATCATCTGGGTGCGCCCGTCGCGATAAAACACGGTAAAAATGGCGGTGGCGAGCTTGCGATCAAGTATTCTTCGCTGGAAGAGCTGGATGGTGTCCTCCGCCATCTGGGCATCAAAGAAACTTAACGCAAATAGTCGGCGTAAATAGCCGCTAATAACCTTATTTATCATTGAATGGTAAGGGTTGCCTCCCTATAATACGCGCCGCCCTGAATTTGGATCGATTGGGTGACGTAGCAAAATGAGCTCAGCCATGCGGGTTGTCGTCGTACAAGCGGGCATAGGCGCGCTCACTTCTCTCATCTTCTTGTTGTTGATGAGTCGCTCGGCAGGAATGTCAGCAGCCCTTGCAACCGGTTGCGTCCTCTTGCCCACCATGTACTACGCTTGGGTACAAGCACGCACGTTAAATGCGACGCGTGTGCTGGCACACGGCGCGATGAAGACGGTGTTGACGATGGTTTTGATCGCGGTCTGCATTGCGGTCATCGGCATCGAGCCCTTTGGGTTTTTTGTTACGTTTGCGCTGATGCAACTGGCGTATCTGTTTGGCAAAACCGAAGCCAAAACGGAAGCAATGGCGAATAGGAAGCCAGATCCGGGTACGAAGTAGTAGGGTACGAAATAAAAAGGCAGCACGAGGCTAAGAGAGTCGAGGAATGGCAGCAACAACCGCCGAATACATCAACCACCACCTCACCAACCTGACGTTTGGCCAGCACCCCGATGGCACCTGGGGCTTTGCACATAGTGCAGAAGAAGCCGCTGCCATGGGCTTCTGGTCCATCAACGTCGACTCCATGGGTTGGGCGATCGGCTTGGGGGTGCTCTTTTGCTGGCTCTTCCGGCGTGCGGCCAAGACAGCTACTTCCGGCGTGCCTAGCGGTCTGCAAAACGGCGTGGAAATGATCATCGACTTCATAGATGACACCACGCAAAGCATTTTTGAACACAAAAACGATCTCATCGCCCCGCTGGCTTTAACCATATTTGTCTGGGTCTTCCTGATGAACCTGATGGACCTCATCCCGGTGGACTGGATCCCCGAACTGGCCAAGGCCATCGGCATTTCGCACATGAAGATTGTGCCGACCACCGACCCCAACATCACCATGTCGATGGCGCTGACAGTCTTTGTGCTCATCCTTTACTACAGCATCAAGTGTAAAGGTGGCTGGGGCTTTTTTAAGGAACTGGCGTTCCACCCATTCCCGCCAATTCTTGCACCGGTGAATCTTATTCTCGAAGGCGTCACGCTCATCGCTAAGCCGCTTTCTCTAGGTCTTCGTCTCTTCGGCAACATGTACGCCGGGGAAATGATCTTCGTACTGATTGCCCTGATGTTTGGGGCAGGCGTGGTCTACTTCGTGTTTGGCGGCGTTTTGCAATGGGTATGGGCGGTATTCCACGTCCTGATCATCACATTGCAGGCATTCATCTTCGCGGTTTTGACCATAGTTTATCTCGCTCAAGCCCACGACGTGGAAGAGCATTGATAATCGGTGGCTAAGCCGTAACCAAGAACTGTAACTAAAGAAAAACTCGTAACTGGGAGTAAAAATGGAACTAGCAGCAAGCATCTTATTCATCGCCGGTGGCCTCATGATGGGTCTGGGCGCAGTAGGAGCAGCCGTTGGCGTAGGTGTCCTCGGTGGCAAATTCCTCGAAGGCGTTGCGCGTCAGCCTGAGCTGTTGCCGATGTTAAGAACGCAGCTCTTCATCGTTCTGGGTCTTGTTGACGCGGTACCGATGATCGCCGTTGGTATCGGTCTTTACGTCATCTTCGCGGTATAGCCTGAGGCTATTTACCTGCGGTCATTCTTCCCTGTCTGGCAGGGTCGATGACGAACGTGCAAAAACGTAACGTGCAATAACGTAAAGAACGGACGCGTAACTAAAGAGAAAAGCGATGAATATAACCGCAACCTTAATCGGCCAGTCTCTGACATTTATTGTCTTTGTCTGGTTCTGCATGAAGTTCATCTGGCCACCGCTGCGAGAAGCGATGCGGGAACGGCAGGAGACTATCGCGCAGGGTCTGGCAGCGTCAGAAGAAGCGGATCGCAAGCTTGCTGAAGCGGCAAGCGGTGCCGAAGCTGAGCTGGCTAAAGCGAAAGAAGAAGCTGGAGCGATCATTGAAGCCGCTCGCCAGCGCGCCAATCAGATGGTGGAAGACGCCAAAGGTGAGGCCCGTGAAGAGGGTGAGCGCCTGCTGGAAGCTGCGCGCGCTGAAATTGATCAAGAGGTCAATCGTGCTAAAGAAGCGCTGCGGGGTCAGGTTTCCGCACTCGTCATCAGCGGTGCTGAGCAGGTGCTGGAAGGCAGTGTTGATCAGGCGAAGCACAATGAGATGCTGGATCGTCTGGCAGGGCAGCTGTAGCCATGGCTGAACTCGCAACCATCGCGCGACCCTATGCCAACGCGGTATTTGCGTTGGCCAAGCGCGAAAGCAGCCTGAACGGTTGGTCCCGCATGCTCGGCACGTTGAGTGCAACATCGGCGCATCCTAACGTGCAGGTGTTGCTGTCGAGCCCGGATATGCCGGCGACGGCCAAGGCTTTTCGGCTAAGTGAAGTCTGTGGCGATGAGTTGGACGACCGGGGCAAAAAGTTTTTGCAGGCACTGGCCGACAATGACCGTCTCGACGTGATCGCTGAAATCCACACCCAGTTTGAAGCGCTCCGAGCTGAAGAAGAGAAAAGCTTGGACGTCGAGGTGATTTCAGCCTACGAGCTTACGGCCGAACAGGCAGAACGTTTGAAGACGGCACTTAACCGCAAATTTGAGAAAGAAATTACGATTGAATCCCGGGTTGATGCGGCACTGATTGGTGGCGCCATCGTCCGAGCTGGCGATGTGGTCATCGATGGCTCTGTGCGTGGCAAGCTGGCAAAGCTCGCTGAAAATCTGGTCAGTATTTAATCACTCGGGCTTTTATTACTCGGGACATAACTCCTTAGAAGGACAAGCAACATGCAGCAACTGAATCCATCGGAAATCAGTGACATCATCCAGAGCCGCATCCAAGGCCTGGATGTTAAAGCCGAAGCACAAAACGAAGGCACAATTGTAGGCGTTTCGGACGGTATTGTGAGAATCCACGGTCTTGCCGACGCACAGTACGGTGAGATGATCGAGTTTGACGGCGGCCTATATGGCATGGCCTTGAACCTCGAGCGTGACTCGGTCGGTGTGGTTGTCCTGGGTGATTACGAAGGTCTCACCGAAGGTATGACAGCACGTTGTACGGGTCGAATTCTGGAAGTGCCAGTCGGCTCTGAACTGCTCGGTCGTGTTGTTGACGCACTGGGTAATCCCATCGACGGTAAAGGTCCGATCAACGCCTCCGGCTCTGCGCCCATCGAGAAGGTGGCACCCGGCGTTATCGCGCGGCAGTCAGTAGACCAGCCGGTACAGATCGGTTTGAAGTGTGTTGACGCGATGGTGCCGATCGGTCGTGGCCAGCGTGAGCTCATCATCGCCGACCGCCAGATTGGTAAAACCGCGATTGCCATCGACGCCATCATCAACCAGAAGCGCAGCGGCATTAAGTGTATCTACGTTGCGATCGGTCAGAAGATGTCCACCATCGCGAACATCGTGCGAACGCTCGAAGAATACGGCGCCATGGAATACACCACGGTTGTCGCAGCCAGTGCTTCAGACCCGGCACCTATGCAGTTCATCGCACCCTACTCCGGCTGCAGCATGGGTGAGTACTTCCGTGATACCGGTGAAGATGCGCTCATTATTTATGACGACCTGACCAAGCAGGCCTGGGCATATCGTCAGATTTCACTGCTCTTGAAGCGCCCGCCGGGTCGTGAAGCGTACCCAGGGGACGTTTTCTACCTGCACTCACGTCTGCTTGAGCGTGCGGCGCGGGTAAACGCGGACTACGTAGAGAAAATGACCGACGGAAAAGTGACCGGCAAAACCGGATCTTTGACCGCACTGCCTGTTATTGAAACGCAAGCGGGCGACATCTCTGCGTTTGTACCGACCAACGTGATCTCTATTACAGATGGTCAGATCTTCCTGGAAACAGAGAACTTCAACTCAGGCCTCCGTCCTGCGATGAACCCCGGTACATCGGTATCGCGGGTTGGTGGTGACGCCCAGGTTCCATTTATGAAGAAGATTTCTGGCGGTATTAAGTTGGCCCTCGCCCAGTATCGTGAATTGGCAGCATTCTCCCAGTTTGCATCCGATCTTGACGACGCAACCCGCCGTCAGTTGGAGCATGGTGAGCGTGTTACCGAGCTGATGAAGCAGAAGCAGTATGCGCCAATGTCCGTTGCTGAAATGGGAACCGCGCTTTTCGCAGCTAACGAAGGTTATCTGGAAGATGTGCCTGTAGACAAAGTCCTCGATTTTGAAGCGGCACTGCTTGGTTACATGCGCTCAGAGCATGGTGACTTTATGAACGACATCGATGAGAACGGTACGTACAACGACGACGTTGTGCAGACGCTGCACGACTCGATCAAGAAGTTCAAGGAAACCCAAACCTACTAGGGCATACGCATGGCGGTTGGAAAAGAAATCAAGACCAAGATCGGCAGCGTACAAAATACGCAGAAGATCACCAGTGCCATGCAGATGGTGGCGGCGAGCAAGATGCGCCGCACTCAGCAGCGCATGGCCGAAGGCAAGCCCTACAGCGAACGCATTCGCGGGGTGATTGGGCACCTGGCCAACTCAAACCCTGAGTACAAGCACATCTATATGGAAGAGCGCGAAGTTAAGCGCGTTGGTTACATCATCGTTTCCACCGACAGAGGTCTCTGCGGCGGTTTGAACGTAAACCTATTCCGCGCGGTTGTGCGCGATATGGCCGAGTGGCACGCCAAAGGCATCGAGTCTGACCTTGGCCTCATTGGCAACAAGGCAGGTCCTTTCTTCCGCTCGGTGGGTGGCAACATCAAGGCCGTGATGAACGATGTGGGTGAATCGCCCGCTCTGGAAGACCTGATCGGTGGCATCAAGGTGATGTTGGATGCCTATGAAGCCGGTGAGATTGATCGTCTGTATCTTGCCAGCAACGAGTTTGTGAACACGATGACGCAGAGCCCGGAAATTCGCCAGCTCCTGCCATTGAATCCCGAGGATAGCGCGGACTACCAGCATCGTTGGGACTACATCTATGAGCCTGATGCACGGCAATTGATTGAAGGCCTGGTGGCCCGCTTTGTGGAGTCGCAGGTGTACCAGGCGGTTGTGGAAAATGGAGCCTGTGAGCAGGCCGCTAAAATGATCGCGATGAAAAACGCGACGGAAAATGCGGAGAAGTTGATAGAAGAGCTGCAGCTCATTTACAACAACGCGCGCCAGGCGGCGATTACGCAGGAAATTGCAGAGATTGTGGGTGGTGCTGCCGCGGTTTAACCGTCAAGCACGCCAGAGAATCAATATAGGTCGTTTACGACTGACAAAAGACAGATAAGAGAAGGTAGAAACAAGCATGAGCAGCGGTCGAATTGTACAAATCATCGGAGCCGTTATCGACGTTGAGTTTGAGCGTGGCAATGTACCGAAGGTATATGACGCACTGAATGTCACGGAAACCGGCTTGACCTTGGAAGTGCAGCAGCAGCTGGGTGACGGTGTTGTTCGCACCATTGCGATGGGTGTGTCTGACGGCTTGTCACGCGGATTGGAAGTGTCGAACACCGGCGCGCCGATCTCTATCCCTGTTGGTGAAGAAACCCTTGGCCGCATTGTGGACGTGCTGGGTGACCCGATCGATGAGAAGGGCCCTGTAAACGCGCGTGAGCACATGCCGATTCACCGTAAGGCACCTAAGTACGAAGACCAGGTAGGTAGCAGTGAAATCCTGGAAACGGGTATCAAGGTTATCGACCTCATCTGCCCGTTTGCTCGCGGTGGTAAGGTCGGCCTCTTCGGTGGTGCAGGTGTGGGCAAGACTGTGACTATGCTTGAGCTCATTCGTAACATCGCTATCGAGCACTCAGGATTGTCAGTCTTTGCCGGTGTGGGTGAGCGTACCCGCGAAGGGAACGACTTCTACTACGAGATGGAAGAAGCCGAGGTACTGGACAAGATTTCCCTGGTCTTTGGTCAGATGAACGAACCGCCGGGCAACCGCCTCCGTGTTGCTTTGACCGGACTGACCATGGCGGAGAAGTTCCGTGATGACGGTCGTGACGTGCTTCTCTTCGTCGACAACATCTATCGTTACACGCTCGCCGGTACAGAGGTATCAGCGCTGCTCGGGCGGATGCCTTCAGCGGTAGGTTATCAGCCGAACCTGGCGGAAGAGATGGGTGTTCTGCAGGAACGCATTACCACCACCAAGACGGGTTCTATCACCTCCGTTCAGGCGGTATACGTACCCGCGGACGACTTGACCGACCCGTCACCAGCAACCACCTTTGCTCACTTGGACTCTACCGTCACGTTGTCACGTGCGATCACCGACCTGGGTATCTACCCTGCTGTTGACCCGTTGGACTCTTCTTCTCGTCAGCTGGACCCGCTGGTTGTTGGTGAAGAGCACTACAACACCGCACAGGAAGTTATGCAGGTACTGCAGCGTTACAAGGAACTGCGCGACATCATCGCCATCCTGGGTATGGACGAATTGACCGAAGAAGATAAGCAGCTGGTTTATCGCGCACGTAAAGTGCAGAAGTTTTTCTCGCAGCCTTTCTTCGTTGCCGCGCAGTTTACGGGTAATGACGGTAAGTACGTCAGCCGTGATGATACGGTTCGCAGCTTCAGAGCGATTCTGGCAGGCGAGTACGACCACCTGCCGGAAGATGCGTTCTACATGGTAGGCAGCATCGAAGACGCGGTCGAAAAAGCGAAAACCCTGGAAGCGTAGTAGAACAGCGAGGCTAAACGCTAATGGCAACCATGCATTGCGAAATTGTGAGCGCGGAGAAGCAGCTCTTTTCTGGCGAAATCCAGAAGCTCACTGCGGTGGGAACAATCGGGGGTTTAGGCATCTATCCCGGACACGCGCCGCTGTTGACTGGCATTCAGCCAGGTCCTGTGACGCTGACCATGGAAGATGGAGAGGACGAAGTGTTCTTCGCTTCCGGCGGGTATATCGAGATACAGGGTGGATTCATCACCCTGCTGGCTGATACCGCGATCCGCGCTGAAGATATTGACGAAGCGTCTGCGAAAGAAGCTGAGGAAGCTGCCGAGCGTGCTCGCAGTGACCAGGCGGCTGATGTGGACTTTTCTGTTGTGGCTTCGCAGCTGGCTGAGGCTCGGGCTCAGCAACGCACGCTGGACGAACTCAGGAAGCTCAAAGGGCGCGCCTAAAGCTCACGTTACTTGCGTAATAACCTGCGTAGTAACAATTGTTTACAAAGGGGGTGACTATGTTCACCCCTTTTTTGTGGCGTGCCTTTTATAATCGGGATTGAAATAGGCAGGGATTCCTCATGAACCTGGATGTCGTGATACTGGCCGCAGGTAAAGGCACACGAATGCGTTCTGCATTGGCGAAGGTGCTGCACCCACTGGCGGGAAAACCGCTACTGCATCATGTGATCGAAACCGCACAGGCGTTGGACCCTCGCTCGATGACCGTCGTAATCGGTCATCAGGGTGAGGAAGTGCAAGCTGCGTCTTGCAACTACTCGGTTGCCTGGGTGGAACAGAAGGAGCAACTGGGCACGGGACATGCAGTACAGCAGGTAATGCCCAACATTGAGCATGATGGCGCGACGATTGTGTTATACGGGGACGTACCGTTAGTAAGTGCTCACACTTTGCAGGCCGCAGCCGATTCTGCAGCTGCTGGGAATGTGGGGCTGGTGGTGGCAGACCTGGCGGATCCGGCTGAGCTGGGTCGTATCGTCAGGGACAGCGATGGCGCGATTCAGGAAATTGTCGAATATAAAGATGCAACTGACCAGTTGCGTCAAATAAGTGAAATCAACTCTGGCATTGTCGCCGTCCCGAGCGGTCAACTCGATGGTTGGCTGGGTCAGTTGAAGACAGACAATGCCCAGGGCGAACTCTATCTCACCGATGTCATAGCGATGGCCGTCGCGGATGGTGTGACGGTGGACGGGATCGTTGCGACCCCCGAAGAAGTGATCGGCATAAACGACCGCGCACAGTTGGCTGAGGTGGAGCGAATCTATCAGCTCAGCCGTGCGGCCGAACTCATGCGTGAAGGGGTGACTCTGGCCGACCCCGCCCGGGTGGATATCCGCGGTGATGTGAAGGTGGGTCCGGATTCATTTATCGATATCAACGTGGTGTTGGAAGGACACGTCCGGATTGGTTCTGGCGTACAGATTGGTGCCGGAGTGTGTATCAAGGATGCCTCCATTGGCGACGGCACAACGGTTCATCCTCACACGGTAATCGAAGGCGCCCAGGTAGCGGCTAACTGCAGCCTGGGGCCGTTCGCCAGAATCAGACCGAACACGGTCCTGGAAGATGGCGTAAAAATCGGCAACTTCGTCGAGACCAAAAAATCCCATCTGGGACCAGGCACCAAGGCCAGCCATCTGGCGTATCTGGGCGATGCAACGCTTGGCGCAAATTGTAATGTCGGCGCCGGTGCGATCACGGCCAACTACGATGGCATCAACAAGTTTGAAACCAAGGGTGGTGACGGCGTATTTGTTGGTACCAACGTCACCATGGTCGCACCCCTGAATTTAGGCGATGACGCTTTTCTCGCGGCCGGTTCGACCGTCACCAATGATGTCGATGCCAATGGTCTGGCTGTCGCCCGTGGCAAACAAAGAAATATCGATGGCTGGCAACGTCCAGACCGAAAGGAAAAGTAGTAACCGGACCTGAAAGTGGTCAGGGATAATGGAGTAGTGAAGAGATGTGCGGAATAGTAGGTGCGGTTGCTAAACGGAACGTACCCCCAATTTTGCTGGAAGGTTTGCGTCGCCTTGAATATCGAGGTTACGACTCGGCAGGCATAGCTGTACTCAACGGAGACAACGAACTGCATCGGCGCAGGCGCGTCGGCAAGGTGCAGGAACTTGTTGATTGCGTGGACGCTGATCCCGTTGAAGGCAGCATAGGCATCGCCCACACACGTTGGGCAACCCACGGTGTTCCGGCTGAAGTAAACGCACACCCGCACGCATCCAACGGCCGGGTAACCATCGTGCACAACGGCATCATCGAAAACTTCGAAGCCTTGCGCGCTGAACTGACAGACAAGGGTTATACGTTTGAGTCTGCGACCGATTCCGAAACCGTGGCTCACCTTGTCGACAGCTATCTGGAAGAAGGTCTGGACCTCCTGGACGCGGTACGAAAAACAATCAAACGTCTTGATGGCGCCTACGCGATTGGTGTTGTCTGCAAAGACGACCCCGATCGCATCATCGCAGCGCGTGCGGGTAGTCCGCTCGTCGTTGGTAAAGGACTGGGTGAAAACTTCATCGCCTCTGATGTACTCGCACTGAAACCCGTCACCGACCGCTTCATTTTTCTTGAAGAAGGTGATCTGGTTGAAATACGCACTGATTCCATTTCTATCTGGGATGTCGAAGACGAATCTGTCGTGCGGGCTGATGTTCAGGTGCAGATGGGCCACGATGACACGAGCAAAGGCAACTACCGACATCACATGCTCAAGGAAATCTTTGAGCAACCAAAGGTGTTTAACGACACGTTGGAAGGAAGGCTCGGCAAAACCCAGGTTCTTGAGCAAGCCTTTGGCGTGAACGCCGCCGAGATATTTGACCAGGTAAAAGCCATCACCATTGTAGCGTGTGGCACCAGCTACTACGCAGGTTCGGTGGCCCGGTACTGGATAGAAGATATGGTGGGAATTCCCTGCCAGGTCGAAATCGCCAGTGAGTTCCGCTATCGAAAGCTGGCGGTGCCAGAAGGCAGCCTCTTTGTCACCATTACGCAGTCAGGGGAAACCGCAGACACGCTGGCAGCGCTGCGCATAGCAAAGGACAGTGGATACTTTGCTACCTTGACCCTGTGCAACGTTCCCACCAGTTCCACGGTACGTGAGAGCGACCTTGCCCTCATGATTAATGCAGGCACAGAAGTGGGGGTTGCATCCACCAAGGCGTTCACTGCGCAGCTGACGGATCTCATGCTGTTAACAATCCTGTTAGCGCGACGCTATGGGATGGATGCTAAAGCTGAGGCCGAGATCGTAGAAGGTCTGCATGGACTTTCAGGTTTGACCGAAAGAGTGTTGCGCCTGGACCCACAGATTCAATTTGTTTCAGAGAAACTGATAGATCGTCACCATGCGCTCTTCCTGGGCCGCGGCACCATGTTCCCGGTAGCGATGGAAGGCGCGCTTAAGCTCAAAGAAATTTCCTACATACATGCCGAAGGCTACCCGGCGGGCGAACTGAAACATGGTCCTCTGGCACTGGTGGACGATGATATGCCGGTTGTATCTATTGCGCCGAACGACGAGCTACTCGAGAAGCTCCTCTCCAATTTGCAGGAAGTCCGTGCCCGCGGAGGTGAGTTGATTGTATTCGCGCCGGAAGAAAGTGGTGTTCGGGACGAGGACGATGTAACCGTTGTGAAGGTGCCAGAGGTGCATCCACTGCTCGCGCCGATCGTCTATGTTGTGCCGCTTCAGTTACTCGCCTATCACGTGGCGGTGTTGAAAGGTACGGATGTGGATCAGCCGCGAAACCTGGCGAAGAGTGTCACCGTCGAGTAAAACTTAGACCAAGGAAGGTCGAATGGTTCTTCATAATAAAAACCTGAAAGACCTAATAAAGATCTGAAACATCGGCTAAGTCGAAACAATAAAGTTCTGAAACGCCCTTGCGGTGCGGCATACGGGCCGATTAAGCGAAATGGCCTACACCTTTAGGTAAACTCGATCGCTGCGAATGAGCACCGAAATACCGTGTTTGTGGGAACTGAGCGCTTCGAGAGTGTCCATAAAGTTCTGAAACGCAGGTATAGCTTGGCCAATATCGCCAAAACCAGCCGTTTTCCAAGACAATTCGAGGCGAGTTATGCGTTTTCAGAACTTTATTATTTACAATCTGGTGAATCAGCCAAGCTAACCACACGCTTTCAGAACTTTAACTCAAGCTAGATCTCTATTTGCTCAGAGAGTTCAAGTGCATCGTCGACCTCAATACCAAGATAGCGGATCGTGCTCTCGAGCTTTGTATGGCCTAACAGCAACTGTATCGCCCGCAGGTTCTTCGTACGCCGGTAGATCAAAGTGGCTTTCGTCCTGCGCAATGAATGTGTGCCGTACAGGCTCGGATCCAAGCCAATCATGGCCACCCAACCTTCCACGATTCGTGCATATTGACGAGTCGAAAGGTGCGGGGATTTGCCTTGCCGACTCGTAAACAAGTAATCGATTGAACGGAGGTCTGCCTTTTCGATCCAGCGAGCGATCGCCGTACGCGTCGTCTCAGTGATCTCGAACTGCACCGGCTGTTTGGTCTTTTGTTGAATGATCTGCGATCGAGTGCGGATACGACCGCCTTGAGCAACATCCGATACCTTGAGCTTTACCAGATCGCAGCCACGTAATTTGCTATCTATGGCGAGATTAAATAGCGCCAGGTCGCGTCGCTTCCCCGCAATGTCCAATCGCACGCGAATCGACCATATCTCTTGCGACTTCAGGGGTGGCTTCTGCCCTGTCAATCGACCCTTGTTCCAGGGGACGCGACGAGCTTTGGTAGGCTCAACGTCATCAATGTGTTCAAACAATCCGTACATATCCGATTTCCTCTTTAAACAATGGAATCCGGATTGCCTGTTAAACTCACACCGATTTCTGTGAGCAGACGCTCGTTCAGGTTGGGAAAGGCGCTCTTGTCGACCCATAGCGGAAGTTCAGCAGCAAGCATTCCCTTCTTGGATCGGCGGGCATTTAACATCGCCATAAGAGCAATAGACGCAGCAGTCACCCGCCAATGGGCGTAGCAGTTCACCACAACCCTTGCAGTCGTAGTAGAACTGGCAAGCGTCTGTAGGCATTTCTTCTTTCTCAACGTGACTGCATTTCGGGCAGGTCAGTGTCGAAAATGCTTCGATAGCTTCGCTCATTGTGCTGACTCCTGGACGGCTGTCGCGGGAAATCCAACGCTCGTTGATGCATCCGCAATGTCTTGCGGTTTAGCGCGTGTCGGATCGTATATTACGGTAGCAATTTTGCTCTCAAAGTCGATTTCGATACTCTCCACGCCATCAACCCTAGACATGGCTTTCTTAACGGTGATTGGGCAGGTAGCACAGGTCATATTTTCAACGGTGTATAAACTAGTTTGAGAAGCAGGGTCTCCCTCTGGTGAATCTGCCCAAAGGTATCCGGTAAAGGCTAAACAGCAGCCAACGCATAGCGCTGCAACAGCGCTTAGAACCCAATTGTTTCTTTTCATCATGCCTTCCTCCATTAATAAAACAGCGGTGCCCACCAATCGATAGTCAAAGCAGCAACGACTAGCGCCGTCGCAATAATCAAGACCGATTTGGTTATGCGACCGGACTCAGGCGTTGCGCAAAATGAACCATCTTCACACTCCATTTCACGTTTTCGGAAAGCTTGCCAGTAGCCCAGGCCAAGGAAAGCCAAGGTGACTGCAGCGAAATAACCTTTGTAGGGATCAAGCGCACTCAAACTTCCGATCCATGCACCACTTGCACCGAACGTGACCAATATCAAGGGCGCAACACAGCATGACGATGCCAGAACCGCGCCGATCATGCTGCCAACGGCTGCGAAGCGCCCGGTATTCGGTGTCATGGATTGCGGCTGCTCGCTCAAAATTTACCTTGCCTAACTTATCAATAAGACTATGTTAGACCTTGTAGTAACTACAGGGTCAAGAGAAATGTCGGTATCAAAAAAGCACCAAACACGAGGGGTCTTAGCGCAGCGTAGCGGTGTCAACGCAGAGACCATTCGTTACTACGAGAAAGTCATGTTGCTCCCCGAACCCGGCCGCAGTGGTGGGGGCTATCGGGTGTATACCGAGGATGACTATCAACGCCTTTGTTTTATCCGGCGCTGTCGAGACATGGGCTTTTCTTTAGAGGAAATTCGCGGATTGCTGTCACTGGTCGATGGTGAGCAGGTCTCTTGCGAACAGGTTAAGCGTATGGCCGATAATCACTTGGCGGATATTAAAAGCAAAATCGCTGATCTAAAAAAAATGCAACGTACTCTGCGAGAGCTGTCGTCGAATTGTTCAGGGAACGATGTGCCGGATTGTCCGATTATCGATGCGCTTCTGGCGGCGTAAGACTTCCGCTTGTGGCCGAACTGAGCGGCTTCCCTTACCTGAACGAGCGGCTGCTTAGTCCAACGATGCAAACTAGATCACAAGTACGCGCCGATTTTCCAGTAAGCAGTCGCTGTGATTCAGAGGAAATGCCGCTGGGTTCGGCCAACAAGCGACATGCACTAACCGCCATCCCCGCCCGTGCTCTCGTTATCCGCAATATTCAGCATTTGCCGAAGTTCTTTCGCAAACTCCTGGTTGACGATGCCTATTATCATGGATTCTAGAGCGGGCCGAAGCCATTGTTTACCTGCCTCTGTACCTAAGTTGAAGATTAAACCGTTCCGCAAACTCTCCCATTGCTCGGCCTCGAGCATGCCACGCTGATACTGGTAGAACGCGTTGTCGATGATCCGCGTGTACATCGACGCATAGAGACGCAATTGATGCCGTTGCGTCAGCGGAAGGCTCTCTATCGTCGCGCCACTTTCGAGGTCTGCCATAGCCTCATTTAGGGTGACTGGCTCGATAACGGCGTTAGTCGCCATAACCATAGAATCGGCGACGGCCTGCCGCGTGGCTGCTCGTGATGCTTCGGTACTTTGCCGCACCTGAATGCCGACAAAAATCAGACTCATAACCACCGCGATACCGCCCAGAAATTCGCCCCACGCGCCTAGCACCGATATATCCATAGAAGTTCTTTTAGTTGTTTTTGAGTTAACAGGATATCGAATAGTTGAACGGCAGCAACGGGTCGAACTGAGCGGCTTTTTCAACCTGAACGAACGACTGCTTTCGAGGAACACTGAAGTCACCGGTTCTCAACCGCGGAATTTCGTTTTAAACCTCCAGATCTTCCTCATCAGCCACCTCCTCTTCGAGGCTTGCTATGGCTATGGCGACCGACTTCGCAGTCGCAAAGAAACCCCTTCGATTTTGAAATTTGTGAAGTTTCACCGGTAGGTTCCCAAGTTCGTGCGCTTTGCGCACCGCGCCGGTTGATGAGTACTTAAAGACCTCGGCGATATCTTTCGTCGACAACAACGGTCCGTAATTCGATAGCAGGTGGGTTTCGAGTTCCGTTACAAACTTGGGAACGCTCATAGGGCGCCTATGTGTCATTTTCGAGCTTTCTATTTTTAATACCGGGACGAAAACATGCACTAAAAATAAACTTCGATTTAGAACCGTTTTTTTTCACAAAAATCGAAGTGATCATGGATAACAGGGACTTAAGAACAGTATGTAGTTCCTGTTATAGCCCATGTTGTCATATCCTGGGTGGAAAAGAGGAGTGATATCTGACAACCGAAACTTGATGCACGTAATGCGTTCGTGCTGGACAATCTCCGCAGCATCCTCACATTAGCTTTCTATGACGCAGACGAGACTAACTGATAGAGAAGCGCGCTTGTTGACACGCTATGGAGAGATACTCTCGGTGAGAGACCTAGCAGATGTGTATAAATATGCCTCTCCGGCTTCCGTTAGACGTGCGCATGAGCAAGGCCACCTTCCCGTGCCACTCTACAAGTTTCCGACCCGCCGAGGTCTCTACGCGTTAACACACGATGTCGCTCACTCGTTTGATAGCTTGTTGCGATGCGAGCCTAACCAGCAGCACAGTAACTGAACATAATGGCAGATCGATGTTAGTTAGTAGGCGTCTAGATGATATAATCAACGTCGAGGACCAACGGATGGTATCTGCTGTCTTTTTCAGATCTTTATTATGAAGAACCATCGAAAGGGCGCCTAATTTCCGACGGGTAGCTCGTACACAACCTGTGTGGCGGATGCTTTAGCGACCATTTTGTCCTTTAGATAGAACGTACTTTCGACGTAAATTGACTTGGAACTGCGCCGAACAACTTCCCCCTCAATCCGCAGTTCGCCACCGGTTACAGGCGCAAAGTAGGCAATCGACATATTGGTTGTGCCAAAGAAGTAGCCTTCCTCGAGTACAGTCATCACCGCCAAACCGAGTACCTGATCCGCAATGGCCGCGAGGTAGCCACCAAACAACACGGAGCCATGGCATAGATCGGGATCAACGGTCCAACGTTTCTCCACAAACCCGGGACGCCAATTGTGAAGCGCAGGCTCCAGTCCGAGTTTTGTGTTTACTAGGGGTTCGGCGATAGAACCATCGACAAAGCCGTCCAGAGTCTTTTGCCAGAAGCTCATGTTGCGTACTCCTTCATCACTTGATTTGATACCTGGGGCGTCGCAATCATCGTTCCGGCGGTCGACCGTGTATTGAACGTTTCGGACAGAAGAGGTTTTGGACAGAAGGCATGTATCGGCCCATCAGAAACAGTGCCGACTTAAGACCGCATGGCCTCCGTGTTGAGTATTTTCGTCCGCCGCAAGATCTGGCGCATCTGGTATCACAGTTCTGGGAGTATTCGACCAATGAGCCACGCATGGCGATACAGGTATATCCCAGCGGTTCCAGCAGCCTGGGTTTTACTGCCATTGAAGATGCGTTGTATGGATATTTCTATGGACCCATTCTGGGGTCCAGTGTCTTAGGCGAATTCGTTCGAGGCGCGGTCTACTTCGGTGCAGCCTTTCGGCCGGGGGCGGAGTTGCTTCTTAAAAATTTCTGTATGTCCGAGATCAAGGCGACCCGCATCGATGTTGCCGAAGTCTGGGGTCGAGAAATGAGGGTGTTGGCCAACGCAGAACTCGCCGGTTCACACCAAGCCAGATACGGGTTTCTTGTGGCGCTGTTACGACAGGTGACAGAGGCGTCAACACCAAACGGAGGCGACTGTCGTGCGCTGGTGACCCGCTTTCTTCGCCGGCCCGGTGAAAACGTGCATGAAATGGCGCATTCGGCAAACGTCAACGATCGGCGCCTCAGGCGTTACTTTAATCGGTACCTCGGATTGTCGCCCAAAGAACTCGAATCGATTGTGCGCGTGCAATCTGCGCTGGATTGCCTGGTTACAACCGAACTGCCGATCAGCCAACTGGCGAGCGACGCTGGGTTCTCTGATCAAGCCCACTTTACGCGCCGGTTCAGTGCGGCGCTGGGTGATTCCCCTGAAAGTTTCAGACGCAAACTTCAGAACGGTCAGCAGATACTGAGCCCCCGGTCGATTCCTTGGCACCAATACGCATTCAAGCGGGTCGGAACATAACGTGTTCATAGCCATTGAGGTCACCACCGCTGCCATATTCGGGAATTTTAAGCCTGGCGTTGATGACCAGAGAGGTGTGGGCTCACACCCCCTGGTCAACTGCGTCTATGCAGATTGCTGCTCTTGAATGATTTGATTGCAAAGCTCGACACACTCATTGCAGACGAATATGTCATCGGGTCCGGCGATGAGCTGCTGCAAATCGTATTGCCACTTTTTGCAGAACGAGCAACGTAGCCACTCTTTCATTGCACATAGCTCTCGCCAACTCTTGAATCTGAGCTCTCGAGCGACGACAAGTTGCGCCTGTGTGAGTTTGAAGTCTGCGGGGTTGCTGAAGTAAGGAGCGATGCGCGAGAGCGCACTTGGATCTTTGGACTGCACGGCTTTGAGCAGGGTCTTCGCGCGTGCTTTGAACTTTGTGGTGTGAAGGTCAGGATTTGCAGGCATTGTGCCCTCCTTTCAGTTAAGCCCAGTATCCGCGCCCGGGGCAGGAAAAGAGGTCAGTCTGCTGTTTGCAGTCGTTTTCAGATGGAGCTTGCCCTTTCCGCGGATCGGTAGCGCTCTGATGCACGTTGCTAAACTAACGCCCTTCACTTGTACTGGCAACCGTTTCTCAGGTTGAGATTTGCCGCGTATGCGTCAATACTTCGTTAAAGTCTCAGCTTGGGAAAACCTTTGTGATGCGTTACTTGCTGGTGTTGGTTTTGTGCCTTGCGTCAACCGGATTAGCATCTTCCGATAGTTCAGAGGTTGAGTTGTTGTCACCGGAGGCGGTGAAGGCGGGCAAGGACGCGCTGGAAAAATTCAACTTGGCACCCAGATATGTAAACGAGGTCGCCAACAGGGGTAAGCTCAAGACGCAACTCCTGAAAGAGTGCGATGGTCTTCCCATCTTGCGGTGCCTGACCTATTTGTATCGCAACGAACATCAGGTCATGTTGGCTGTGCCGGACCACCCGGCTCATTGGGAGGCATGGGCAGAGCTGCTAGCGGCATCTCCGTTTGGTGTGGAGCCCGGCATTCTCATCGACTACGAGAATCCGCGTGCAGACATGTCAAAGATCATAGATGCATGCAACGAATGGATGTACCGTGCGATCGCAAGTCGTCAGACACTGGATGTAGATAGTTTTCTAGAGACCTATCGCAATCATCGTCGATTATCAGCGGGTAGCGAGACATTGATTGAAAAGATGATTTTTACTGCATGCCTGAGCATTACGCACTATCAGATGCAGGTGCTGATGCCTATTTACGCCGCTCAGGAAGACAGGAACAGCATCCTCAAAATTCGGGCAGCGCTTACCCCTTTTTCGCGTGAAGAACGGTCTTTACGAAAAGCACTGCACGGAGACCTTCGATACTCACGATTGAGCATTGACGCGGCAGAGACGCTGGAGCCCAAGGATTTCCCCGACTCAGATTTTGTACCTCTGGGCACGCTCGAGGAACTGAAAGTGTGGGCCAAACAGGTTGTGGACACGGACGGCATCAAGGCTGCGAACGCGTCGGGAGACTTATCAGAACTTTCCTGGTCGAACTACTGGGGACGCAGTGACGATACAAACGTTGAAGACGACCAAGGCTATTTTTCTGCATATGCAATGCTCGCGTACGTCGGTACGACCCGTTCATCTGAGGTCCCTGTTTATCTGAATCAAGCGCTGGCTGATGTTTATCTGGGCTTCGCACCCATTGGACAACCCACCCGTGAACCGCCAGCCTACTTCTATTGGCGGTGGGTAGAAGAAACCGCAGAGATCTGCCTCGTACCCATGTCGTTAGCGGCGCGTAACGGGGATTTTTCTGCAGACCGAGGCGCTTGCGCAAGCTATATCGATCCCGATGAGGTGCGTGATCTGATCCGTAGGTAGTGGCTTAAGAAGCAGTCTCCAGGCTCAGCGATTCGCGTGCCAGGGGCTGCAACGGTATGTCCGGGTCCGCTGAGGGTATCGCTGAAAGCAGTAGTTTTGTGTAGTCGTGTTTCGGATTGTCGAAGACTTCGGCCACTTTTCCTTGCTCAACGGTTTTGCCCTGATACAGAACGAGGACGTCATCGCAGATGTGCCGAACTACCGCCAGGTCGTGGGCGACAAATAGATAGGTAAGCCCCAGATCTTTTTGCAGTTCGTTTAAAAGGTTGATGATCTGCGCTTGTACGGACACATCGAGGGCTGAAACCGACTCATCACACACAACCAGACTCGGGTTCAAAATCAGTGCACGCGCGATACCCACCCGTTGGCGCTGTCCGCCAGAAAATGCGTGCGGATATCGGTTTACGCTGTCCCGGGGTAAGCCCACCCGGTCCAGAAAGTTGAGGACCTTCTCCCGTCGTTCAGCAGATTTGCCCAACTTGTGCACGATCAGGGGTTCCTCAAGGATCTCGCCCACGGTCATCCGCGGATTCAGCGAGGCAAACGGATCCTGGAAAATCATCTGCATTTGCTGGCGTAGTGGAATAAGCGACTTATGCGAAAGCGAATGCAGCTCGTGCCACTCATCGCCCGTGCGAAATCTCACGGTACCTTCGTCGGGATCTATCGCGCGCAGGATCATGCGTACCAGAGTGGTTTTGCCGGAACCGGATTCACCGACGATGCCAAGCGTTGTGGCTGCTGGCAGGTCGAACGAGATGTTATCCACCACCGTTGTCCCATGGTAGCGTTTGGTCAGGTTTCGGACTTCCAACAGATTGTTCATGTTTGATCCCCAGCGCGTCTTACCCACCTGCCGTCGTCCTGCAACACCAGCTCTCCTGACGCATAGTCACCATCAATCTTCTGTTGATCGATGGTGGGCAGTGCACCACCGAGGTGTTGTTGCCCGGGGATGGCGGCAATCAACCCTTGTGTGTAGGGGTGCTCCGGACTTTTCAAGACCTGGCGTACTTCGCCAATCTCCATAATCTGACCTTGGTAGGTCACGATCACCTGGTCGGCGATCTGCGCCACCACGCCCAAGTCGTGGGTGATAAAAAGCACGGAGTTACCCAACTCTGCCTGCAATCGTTTGATCAGGAGGAGGATTTCAGCCTGGATCGTTACATCCAGGGCGGTTGTGGGTTCGTCGCAGATCAAGAGCTCAGGGTTGCAGACCAGCGCCATGGCGATAACCACCCGTTGGCGCATACCGCCCGAAAACTGGAAAGGATACTGGTGCATTCTCGCGGCGGGATCAGGAATGCCCACGTGCTCGAGCATCTGTGTTGCTGTTTGCCACGCGTCGTCGCGTGAGACGTTCTGGTGACAGAGGATCGCTTCACTCACCTGATCGCCGATGGTGTGAACAGGTGAAAGCGCGGTCATCGGCTCCTGAAACACCATGCTGATGTAGTCACCCCGCAGACGATGGAGACGTTCATCTTTGGCACCGAGAGACACAACGTCGAAAGGCTCTGATTCTTTCGGGGCGAATTCTGCCTGGCCGGTGATACGCGCGTTGGCGGGCAACAAACGCATCAGCAGATTCGCCGTCACGGATTTGCCAGATCCGGACTCGCCCACGATGGCAGTAATTTTTCCTCTGGGCACATCGAAGCTGACGTTTTTCAGTGCCGGAGTTTCCCCCAACTCGGTGTCGAAGGAGACGCTCACATTACGGAGGGAGACGATATTGCTCACGGCTAAGCGCCTCCGTTAGAGCTGGTGTTGTAGGGGTCCGCGGCGTCGCGCAGTCCGTCGCCCAGCAGGTTGAACGCGATGACCGTCAGCACCACAAATGCGCCGGGGATCAGAAGCCAGGGTGTCATGACGATAACCTGAAAATTCTGTGCTTGTTGCAGCAGGACACCCCAGCTGACGACGGGTGGGCGCAGACCAATCCCCAGGAAGGAAAGGGCGGTCTCGCCCAGAATCATGGCGGGGACTGCAAGGGTTGCTGTTGTAATCGTATGACTGAAGAAGCTCGGCAACATGTGCTTGAAGATGACGCGTGAGTTACTCGCACCGGTTAGCCGGGCGGCAATTACGAAATCTTCTTCTCGCAGGCTTAAAAACCGCCCGCGCACCTGTCGAGCCAGTGCGGTCCAACCGAAAAGTGAAAGGATGATGGTGACACCAAAATAGGCTGTCAGCGGTGACCACGCTGGCGGCAAGGCGGCAGATAATGCCATCCATAGCGGCAATGTCGGCATTGACTGCAGCACTTCGATAGCGCGCTGCACTGAACTATCGGTCCAACCGCCAAAGTAGCCTGCCACCCCACCGAGCGTGAGGCCCAGCAGCAGCGTCAGCAATACCCCGATAACACCTATGGAAAGTGAGATGCGGGCGCCGTAAAACACGCGCGAGAAGAGGTCCCGCCCGAGGCCGTCCGTCCCAAACAGATGCAAGTAGCCTCCCTCGCTGGTGGTGATGAGGTGGCGAGTGCTGGGAATCAAACTCCACAATTCATATGGGTGATCTGCATCCTCGGCAAAAAAGTACAGATCAAACTTCTGGTTTGGATCTTCGCGGTAGATCCGCATCCACGTGTCGTCGTCCACAGTCATTTGATAGCCGTAGACAAAGGGCCGCAAGTGGAACTCGCCTTGGGCATCTACCCAACGGATCCGCATGGGCGGCGCGTTCACCGCTTTCACATTGCGATACTCAGTTCCGTAGGGCGCGATAAATTCACAGAAGAGAGCGGTGCCGTAAAGAAAGGCGAGCGTTGCGGCGGCAATCATGGCCAGACGATGGCGTTTGAAGCGGCGCCACGCCAGCTGTCGTGGTGTCAGAGTGTCCATGGTCGCGACTTTGCTACTCATAGCGAATCCTTGGATCCAACCAGGCGAGCAGCAGGTCGGACAGCAACATGCCTACGACCGTCAGGATACTCAGCAGCATGATGAAGCTGCCGGCCAGGTACATATCCTGCGAGATCAGCGCCTGTAGCAGCAGCGGACCGGTTGTGGGTAGGTTCAACACAACGGACACAATGGCCTCGGAGGACAGCAGTGCCGGTAGCAACAATCCAATGGTGCTGATAAATGGGTTGATGGCGATGCGAACCGGGTACTTCAGTATCAGCTTCAGCGGGGGCACACCCTTGGCTCTTGCCGTGGTGACGTACGGTTTACGCAACTCATCGAGAAGGTTCGCGCGCATCAGGCGCATCGTAATTGCCATGCCGGACGTTCCTACTACGATGATCGGTATCCACAAGTGGGAGAGCAGATCCACCAGGCGAGCCCAGCTCCAGGGTGCATCCAGATATTGCGGCGAGAACAGTCCGCCGATGCTGATGCCAAACCACTCGTAACCGGCGTACATCAGTAGCAGGGCAATCAGGAAGTTGGGGGTTGCCAGTCCTAAAAGGCCCAGCAAGGTAAACGTATAGTCGCCAACAGAGTACTGTCGCACGGCGGAGTAGATGCCGATGGGTAGCGCCAGGACCCAGGTAAAGATCAGCGCTCCGATGGATATCAGAAGTGTATATCCAAGCCGTTCCCACACAAGTTCGTTAACGGGTGCAGCAAAAAGATAGGAGTAACCCATGTCACCGGTCAGAAAATCGCCAATCCAATTCAGGTATTGGATATACAGCGGTTTATCCAGGTTGTATTGAGCGCGCAGGTTCTGCACGCGCTCATCGGACATATCCACGCCACCGGCGGTCAGCGAATCCAGGGTGGAGGTTACGATGTCGCCGGGCGGCAACTGGATAACAACAAAAACGATGATCGAGATAATGAACAGCGTTGGGATCATCCCCAGCAGGCGCCGACCCACGTAGGGCCACACAGATTTTTGTTCGGCGTTGCTCATTCGTCGATGTACCAGGTTGCCGGATGGTAGGCCAGCGTCCAACGGGTATCCCAGCCCCACAAGCCTGTCGCGGTAACACCGCGCAATCGTTTTGACACCACTACGGGGTGCGGCGCCATACCCACAGTACCAATAGACCAGACATTTTCTGCGTTTGAACGCAGCAGGGCTTTACCCGCACTTACCCGTGTGTCGCGATCCATCGTGGTGCGCATAACCCTGGACCATTCCGTCAGTGCCTTTACTTCTTCCGGTGGCTCGGAACCGAGACGCCCGCCTGTCAGGTTCCAACGCGTCCAATCGTTCCACATGCTGATGCTCCAGGCGATGGTGCGTGGCTCCCACCAGTCAGGTGTAAGCGGAAAGAGAATATCGGTGGTTCTGTCGGCATGCCAGACGGTCATTTCCATATCCCCACCCATCGCCCGAACCCATTGCAGACCGCGATCTACCAGCTTCAGACGCAGGTCGATACCGATCGCTCGCCAATAGCTGACTATCAGTTCCATGGATATCTGTTTCGGCGTTTCAAAGTCCATATATTCAGCTGTAATCGTGAGGGGGGTGCCATCCGGATATTCGCGCAATCCGTTGCCATCCTTATCTTCGAGCCTAATTGCATCCAGTAGCTTGTTAGCCTCGTCTGGGTTGTACTCAGCAAAAGCGTTCGCAAACTCTGGCTCAAAGTAGTCGCTGCTGGGGATTACTGTTACCTGCCTGGGGGTGCCCCGGCTGAAATAGATGATCTGATTCATCTCTTCTCGGTCGATCGCGAGTGACAGCGCCTGGCGAAAACGCTTGTCCCAGAACAGCGTGGCCAGCTTTGTGTTTGGATGGTTGTAGTTGGGTTGAATAATCAGATCGCTGCCATGGAGGCGGGACCATACGTTGACTTCGATCGCCCCGTCGCGTTCGCCCAGTTTCAAGAGCGGAAAGTTCTGCGTCAGCATGGGAAATGCGACAAAATCCAGATCCCCAGTCGATGCTTTGGCAACCACGACCGCGCTGTCGGAAATGATCTCGGAATCAATTGCGTCGATATAGGGCAGCTGCTGGCCTTGCGGATCAACTTTGAAGTAGTAGGGGTTACGCTCATAGCGCACAAATGTTGGCGTGCGCTTGATCCGCTTGAAAGCACGCATGGTAGGCACGTCCGCGCTCTCGTCAGTCAATCCCTGCATGGTGGTGAGGATAAAGTTGTTCCAGCTGAGATAACCCATCTCCTCGAGACGCTGCCGTACCACATCCGGGTCGGTATGGCCGGGGTGAAACTGCTCGAAGTAGTGTTTGGGCACGCAGAACACGGCCGGAAACTGCGCCATGATGTTGATATAAACGGGACTTGGCTCATCGAAGTGATAACGCATGGTTAACTTATCAACCTGCTCGATGCGCATGCCCCTCATCAGCTGAGGGGTGACAGGCTGATAGTCAGGGTTCAACTGCAGATCCCGGGTTGTAAACACATAGTCGTCGGTGGTGTGTGGAGCCCCATCTGACCACCTCAGCCCGGGTTTGAGCTTGACGGTGAGGGTACGACCGTCGTCACTATACGCCCACGACTCGGCAAGGTTCGGCAGAATCGTCTTATGATCTGCGGAAATCGTGAAAAGGCCTTCGACGTTGAAAAACGTCATGTTGTCGGCTTCTGAGATGCGTGCCGTGCCCCCGTATCGGCCGATGCCTCCCAAAGGCACAGACACCAGAGGTTCAGGCGGCAGTCTCTCTGCTACAGGGGGTAAATCCCTGTTTGCCAGGAAAGGCGATTGCGTGAAGGCAGTAATCCCCAGTTCGCTGGCGGTTTGCGCTGGTTCATACCACGCTGCGGGCCACTCCTGAGCTTGACCGGCGACAGCGAAGGAGAACACTACGATGCCAAGCAATGTTCTTTTGTTAAACCACTCCCTCATATGGGATTGAATTTAGCATGAACACGGCATTGTGATTCCCTTTATTCCTGCGTGACTTGGCTTTGCCGTATCAGTAGATTAGGCAGGATCGGGTTGGCGAGAGATACAAAGTTGATGCAATCCCATCCACAGATGGACGCCAATGCACACGCACGCGGCCTTGAAGATTACATTCAGGCTGGGTCTGAGCGAGCGCTCTCGCTGGGCAACCGTGGACCCATGCGTTACGACGAGAACGGTAACGTTCACCCGGACATACTCACAGCCTATTGGCAGCATGGTTTCTATGTTTTTGAAGGCATGGTCAGCCAGGAGGAGGTGGCCGCACTGCGGGCCGATGTTGAATATCTGATAGATCATGCACCCGTAGGTACCGATGCTGAGGTTGACCGGTTTGGTCGCCCGGCACTGCGCAACGACCAATACACAGTTCCCACATTCAGCTATATCAAACCGCTGAGCGACCCCTGGGGGGGCGGTAAAGTTCTGCAGGGTCGCCACCCAATCAAGATGGTGGAGCCACTTGCGGAAAAGGATGCGCCAGAGGAAGTACTGTTTCTGATCCACGGGATGTGCCTGGTTATGCCCGCGGGATTAAGACTGTACGGCCATCACGACATACTCTCGGTAGCGCAGGCGATTAACGGGGAAGATTTCACGCCGTTTAACGACATTTTGTTTGTTAAGCCCGCTGGCCTCGGTGGTTCGGTTTCCTGGCACCAGGATGGGGTTACACACTGGGATTCACCAGACTGGGATGAAGGCATTCATGGATTTAACGTGCAGGTACAGTTGTATGAATGTACTGCACACAATGCGCTATGGGTTATGCCCGGCAGTCACAAAGAAGGTCGGGCGGACATCAAGGCGCTGGTGGCGGCTAACGGCGGGTCTGAGCAACTTCCAGGTGCGGTGCCGCTTTTGTGCCAACCAGGTGATACAACAATTGTTAATCGTCAGGCGCTGCATTGTTCTTTTGCCAACACCTCACCGCATCAGCGGGTCTCCGTTACGTATGGTTTCCACCGCTACGCATCGGTCCTGGGTGCGCACGGTGCGCTCAGTCAGAGTACAAGTACCGTATATGATGAAGCTCGTATCCACGAGCGAGCGAGCGTGATTCAGGTCGCCATCGATGCGCGGGCACAGCATTACCCCGATGAACCGCGTTTTTCTTATGCGCCGTTTCGGGGGTTGGAAGACCAGTATCGGTACGACGAGGCGACGTACAAAGAAGTCCTGCATGACTACAATCTGAAGGACTTGTCGATCTAACGACTGTTTCGGTTCAGGTCTTTGTGGCGATCACCCCTATCGTGTGATCACTATCGGTGGTCGGCTTCCCCGTCAGGTCAGCGGCTTGTGAGCTTATCTGTAACCCGGCTACTGAGAGTTCCTGCTCCAGCTTTTCCCGGGTGAAGTGCTGCAACCAATTGTAGATGTTGAACTGCCCCTCCGCCGTGGCTACAAGGTAGCGATCAAGAGACACGGCCTCACTGTCGTAACGAAAAGATCGTTTCAAACAGAAATAGGGATCCGCTGACCAGAAGCCACCCATCAAATCTGGACCGGCCCAAACCTGCTCGACAACACTGTCAAAAGCACGTTCGGTAAATACGTCCAGCACCAAAGTGCCACCGGGGGCCAAACGCGCGGCCACCTTGTTCAGGAGTGTTTTGCGTTGCGCGGCGGACAATGCACATAGATCGCAGTAAATCAGGGTAAATATGTCGCTGGCCGGTAAGTCGTCCGTCAGATAGTTGCATTTTGTGTAGTGGATCGATCGCCCACCGACTGTACTTTTCGCATGCGCAAGTGCCACAGATGACCAGTCCATACCAACTACGTTAGCACCTTTGTCAGCGAACTGAATTGCGTAGAGTCCTGGACCGCAGCCCAGATCACAGACGGCCTTACCGCGCAGATTCAACTCTGTGTCTATCCAATCCGCCGTTGCGGCGATTGTATGCGGGGCGCGCGAGGCCAGATCGGTCGCTGCATCCAGGTGAGTCGCGAGCATTTGTCGCGCGATGTGCGGGTCGGTCCAGAGAGTCTCGGCTGTGTAGACGGAAAACGGCGCTGGCCGCTCGCAGGCGGCCAGTAGTTCTATTGCGTCCGGCTTAGCCGCGATTCTCAGCTATCTCCGGCTTCGGTCGTGATGCTGCCACCACCGGGATTTCACTGTCGGTCATGGGCGGTCGTGAATCCCTCCGTGCGAGGGCTTGTTCGATGTACGGGGCAAGACGCTCGGCTTTCTCAGCTTCGCGCTGCTCGCGACCCTCGGCAAATTCTTCCAGAACTTCCTGGTTGAAGAGCTCGAGGCTTTCGCAGATGTGTTCGTGTTTGTTCTTGCCACCTTGTTGCAGGAAGATCACCTGGTCGACACCGGAGTCTGCAAAGCCCTGCATGTGCTCCCGAAAATCGGCCGGTGTGCCTATGCCTGGCGAACGCGTCATGCTGCGGTTGGGATTCACTTCCTTACCACCGTAGGCGGTGTCTTTTATGTCTTTCCCTGCCGCACGTTCAGCCTTGCGTGCTTCGTACTTTTCCCACAGCTCGCTGCGTCCCGGCAGTACGTCGTCTGTAATCAATGCGCCCACGGCGTATTCGAAAAAGCGGAAACCATCCTCGCCACGCGTGCTTGCAACCTCGCGATCATGGTTGATGGAGAACGCTGAGACCATGGCGATGTTTGCATTGACCGCGTGTCCCAATGGCACACATTCCTCGGAGCAGATGGTGTCGTAATAAACCTGACTCCACGTTTTTGCCTCTTCCGGATCGAGGAAACTGAAGGCAAGCACACCCAGACCATTCTGGGCGGCAGCGCGAATGGTGTCCCGGTTGGTGCATGCCATCCACATGGGCGGATGTGGCTTTTGAATAGGCTTCGGCAGCACGTTGCGACAGGGCAGTGACCAGTCTTCACATTCGTAACCCGGATAGGGTTCCATGACCATCATATCTGCGATTTCGCGTGCAGCTTCCAGAGACATCGCCCGTTTACGTTTTGCCTGGATGCCGAAGCCGCCAAGCTCCAGGCGGGTGGCACCCTCACCGATACCAAACTGGGCGCGCCCATGTGAAACGAGGTCCAGCATGCCGACGGATTCAGCGGTCCGCGCGGGATGGTTGTAGTTGGAGATGACCTGACGAATGCCGAAGCCGATTTTAATGTCGTTGGTTTTAGCTGCAATCGCGGACAGAAAGACGTCGCTGGCTGAGCAGTGGGAGTATTCCTCCAAAAAGTGATGTTCCACGCTCCAGGCGTAGTCGATACCAAGCTTGTCCCCCAGCACACACTGTTCAATAGCCTCGTCTACCAGATTTTGCTCACTGGTCTCTGTCCAGGGCTTGGGTAGTTGCAGCTCATAAAGCATTCCAAAACGCATATCCGTCCTCTCCCGATAACTTGATGTTCAAAACCTACCACCTCTATAAAGGGGCGTCGAGACAGGCTAGAGGTTCTGGTTGAAAACGGGTTTGCGCTTTTCCATGAAAGCCCGCATGCCTTCTTGAGAGTCGGCCGACCCGCGCCCTGCAGCTGCGGCCTGCATCTCTTCAGCCATGGATTGCTCGAGTGTTTTTGTTTCAAACCCGACGACAACGTCCAGCATTCCCTTCACGGCCTGACGCGGTTGGGCTGCCAGCTCTTCGGCGAGGGCTTGTGCCCGCGACTTGAGCTCTTCGATCGGCACCACTTCGGTTACCAGGCCGATGTGATAGGCCTCATGGCCATCGATTTTGCGTCCGCGCAGAATCATGTCCAGTGCGTAGGTTTGACCTACGGCTCGAGGCAATCGCGCCGATCCACCCCAGGCCGGTACGCTGCCGAGATCCATTTCAGGCAGGCCAATCTGGGCGCCTTCGCTGGCAGCCACTCTGAAGTGGCAGGCAAGGGGCAGTTCCAGCCCGCCACCCAGGCAGAACCCGAAGAGCGTTGCGATCGCAGGCGTGCCGCCGCGTTCGATCATGTCGAGGACGCGGTGCCGTTGCCCGAAAAATGCTTCCGGGCTACCGGCGCGCTTGATCCCTTCTGGTATCTGTTTCAGGTCCATACCAGCGGAAAAGTGGTCGGTGCCTTCCGCTGTGAAAACCATCGCCCGGATCGAATCGTCGGCGAGGATGTCCGGCAGCTGCTCTTCCAGGCGATCGATGTATTCCAGCGACATGAGGTTGTAGGGCGCGCCGTTGATACTGAACGTGGCGACGTTGTTCGCTACCGTAAAGAGATAGGGATCGGTCATGGTTGCTTTGTTCAAATGAGAGTGAGCAAAAGTTTACGCACGTGGCGCTGGCGGTAGAAGGACCAGTTTTGCAAGGAACAAAGAGAAAAGGGGAGAAAAAGAGCTAAAAAGAAACTGCCCGGCAGTTGCCGGGCAGTTCAGGAAAAGTGCGCGAACTGATGCGTTATCGAGTGGCCATTGCAGCCTTGCGACGTCGCAGAAGAACAAGTCCGGCCACACCTGCGGCGAAGAGACCCAGTGCTGCGGGTTCCGGCACCGCGCTGACCGACAGTTTTGCGTTGCGGATAAACAGACGATGGCCACCACCACCGCCGACGACGTACCCGAAGTGCAGACGGCTGGTATCGAAGTGATTAAGCACCGTCACAACGGGGTTCGTCCAGTAGTGCTGAGCCAGAATACCCAGGTTCTGCCACCCTGATGTGTCCGTACGGTAGTAGATGCGTCCTTTGCGGTTACCCCATCCCTGGTCACGCCAGCGCATGCTGAGGGTAAATGACTCAATATTTTGATCGATGTTACCAGTGCTGAACCAGCCTCTGATTGCATCTGTGCTTGAATAGTTAGACACGTTCGGTGCGTTGTACTCGATGACACCGGCCTGAGTGCCAACAGACGCTACGGCCAGCGTAACGGCTGCGAGGAATTTTGAAAGACGGGTCATATGCATCCCACTCCTTGGTTAATTTGATGGTCTACTTTATAGGGTGGTTTCCTGTCACGTGTATTTAGATGTAACCGATATGTGAGCTTGGACCGCTGCAGATTGCCTTCACTATCACTCCATTTGTCGCCCCTCTGATCTTTCGGTTAGGCTTGCGCAATGAATGAGACGTTCCTCGATGTAACCGAAGCATCGTTTATGAAGCTCATGGGGCGCCAGATCGAAGGCCCGGTGACAATGCTGAATCTTCTCAAATTTCGAGAAACGGCCGACTATTCAGAATTTCCAGAGCTGGCACCCGCAGAACCCGTTTCTGGTCGCGAAGCGTTTCAGCGCTATATCATTCATACGCTCCCGTATCTCGAAGCCACCGGCGGAGAGATCAGCTACCTTGGTGAGGGAGGCAGCTATCTTGTCGGTCCGGAAGACGAGGGCTGGGATCTGGTTATGCTGATCAGACAGTCTTCGGTCGCCGATTTCCTATCGTTTGCTTCCAACGAAGCCTATCTGGCTGGCGTTGGCCATCGCACTGCGGCGGTGCACGATTCGCGGATCTTGCCTTTGCGCGCGCTTGGCCACGATGAAGTAGGGTAAGGGCACCTGCTCAATGGAAGTGCTGTTAATCGTAGGCGTGTTGGGCGTCATCATTGTAGGCAGCTTCTTAGGCATTCTCGCTTTTACCCGGGTTGGAGAAGCGCGCGGCAAGATAGAGCTGCTGGAACGCCGGTTGCAGGTAGCGGAGGACCGGCTGGCAAAACTGGCACGCGATGCGAGCCCGCCGAGGAGCGCTTCAGCGCCTGGGGCTCCAGAACAAGGAGCGGCTCAAGCGCCCACGGCTCAAGCGCCCGCGGCTCAAGAAGAAGAAGAAGACGCGGCCGGCCAGGAAACACCGGTTCCGCAACCTGAAAGCCACGCCGCACCCAAGCCAACAACCCAACCGCCACCGGCAGCACCCGTACGTCCCGCTCCACCGCCACTACCGGGCGAAGAAACGACGCCTCAACCAGCAAGAGCCGCACATACTGTTTCCCAGCCGCCGGCTAAAGTAATTCGGGCGCCTGGACCTATGGATGCGATCACAAAAAGCCTGCAGGAAAACTGGATGACCTGGCTTGGCGGCGTGAGTCTGGGCTTAGCGGGCATTTTTCTCGTCGTTTATTCCATAGAACAGGGCATCCTTGGCCCAACTGCCCGGGTTGTTCTCGCGGCCGTTGCGGGGCTCGCGATGCAGGCAGCTGGAGAGTATCTACGCCGCAAGCGCCCTGAAGTTGTGCATGTATTTGCCTCGCTGGCGGCAGCGGGCAGCATCACGTTGTTTGCCGCGGTTGTAGCAGCGTTTCAGCTCTACGAGCTGATCGGCGTGACGACAACTTTTTTCCTTCTGGCTCTGGTTGCGTTTGTCACCATGTTCCTGGCCCTTTTACATGGGCCCATGCTGGCAGCGCTTGGCCTGCTTGGGGCTTATGCGGTGCCAGTACTGGTGTCCACAGGTACGGGAAATACGTTAATCGCTCTGACTTACGCTGCGATTGTCACAGCTGCGGGGCTGGGGCTCCTGCGTTATGTCTACCGCTTCTGGCTTTGGGTCGGGCTGCTGGTGGGTGCCGGTTTCTGGTGGTTGGTCACCTTAGGCGACAGTCATATACACATGCACATGCACGGTGCGTACCTGGCGGTACTGGGATATTTGTTTGTTGCCATTCCTGCGCGCGACTACTTTCTCATGCAGCCTCATCGCCTCACGGCTACTGATTTGAGTGTGGGCAATCTGACGGGTGCCGTGCTGTATGAGGGTGAGGTGTCATCCCATGGTGAACGGCTGCGATGGGTATTTTTGAGTATCGCGGCGGCCCTGGGAATATCGTTTAGTCTCGGCGTTCTCGAGATCAAAAATGTGTTTGCAGGTTTGCTCAGCTGGACGCCGCCTCTGGTGTTGAGCCTTTGGCTGGCGCGTTACAAAGAACAGTTGAGTCTTTTGAGCTGGGCGGTCCTGGGCGGGTACGCGATAGGGGCGTTGGTCGCAAGCCTTAACGTTCACGATGACCGTCTCTACATTACTGCCGTACCGGAAGCATCCGTAGTCAGTGTCCTCGGTCTCCTTTTCGGCGTGGCTGCGTTCAGCGCGGCGATGGGCATCTGGAACTATCTGGATTGCCGATTCAAGCAGGTTTGGGCGTCGGTCGTGTGCGTGATACCGGCGCTGTTTGCGATCACCGGGTATCTGATTACCGATGGGCCGCCGAGCGCCTGGGCTCAGTCCTGGGTTTTGGGCTTTTTGATCTATGGTGTGGTCTACCTCATTGTGGGCACGCTCTTCGCGCGTCGCCCGGACGATACCGCGCTTGCGGTATGGGGTTACTTTGCCGGGCACTTAGGTGTCGCTGTGGCGGCTGCGATAGCGCTGTCGCCTTATGCGCTGACAGTGGTGTTGGCAGCTCAACTCGTAACGCTTGCGTGGCTCGTGCGTGCTTTTCAGGTGGACCTCACACCGCTTATTAAGTTGCTGGCTACGCTTCTGGTAATTCGCTTAACGGCCAATCCCTGGTTGCTCGACTACCCCGCAAATGTGCATTGGACGCTGGTCAGCTATGGCGGGACCCTGGTCTGCAGTATCGCAGCGCTCTGGGTGCTGCGGTCGGCGGCCAAACAACCCGCGTTCAGCGTGCGGGTGCAGCCGTGGCTGGAGGGCGTCAGCATGCACTTCTTTGTGCTGTTTACTTGGACGGAGCTGCGGTACTGGCTGTACGACGGCAATGTTTTTCAGGACGAATTTACCGCGTTAGAAGCGAGCTTAAATGTCATCTTGTTCGGCCTGATTGCTCTGGTTTACTACCGCCGCAGCCTGGTCAGCGTCCAGGTAGAGAAACTCTATCGTGGGTTTGCGGTGGTGACGGGCGTCATCGCTGCGGTGAATTACACAATCATTTTCCTCATGACGCTCCTGGGGCTGAGCTGGATTCACGGTGATGTGAGTACCACCCCGATCTTCAACCAGGGGCTCTTGATGTTCGCCGCCCCTGTTGTCATCAGTTTACTGATCTGGATCTGGGGGATGCCCGGTATGCGGTTACCCGCGTTGCTGAGTGCCGTCGCCGGTTCAGTACTGTTCATCAACTTGCAGATTCGTCACTTCTGGACGGGATCGTTTGATCTTTACCAACAGGTTTCTGATGGGGAGATGATTACTTACTCAGGGGTGTGGCTGGTCCTGGCGGTGGGTGTGCTGCTATACGGAGGTGCGCGATTGAATACCACCGTGTACCGTACGGGTATGCTGGTGCTCGCCGGGGTAATCGCCAAAATATTTCTCCTCGATATGGCGGACCTTCAAGGCCTGCTGCGGGTGGCCTCGTTCTTCGGTTTGGGTCTGGCACTACTCGGCTTGTCGTTTATGCATCAGAAACTCAAACCCACCGAACAAACGGATGCGTAATTAGCGTCGTACAGACTAAGGAATGACTGTGGGCAAACTCGATCGATCGATTGCACCCGAAGTAAAAGCCACCATAGAGGCGTACCCGCCTTCCCCCAGGAAAGGAGTGAAAGCTTTGCGCGGTTTGTTAAAGGAGGCAGCCTCCGGCCTTGAAGGGGTGGGTCAGATAACGGAAACGTTGAAATGGGGGGAGCCATCCTATCTCACGGAACAGTGTAAAAGTGGCTCCACCATTCGCCTTGGCTGGCGGCAGAAGTTTCCAGACCAGGTCTCTATTTTTGTGAATTGCCAGACCTCACTGGTAGATGAGTATCGGACGCGTTTCCCAGAGCTGAACTATGAGGGTAACCGGGCGATCAACTTTGAATTGAGCCAGCCCCTACCCGAACCTGAGATAAAAGAACTGTTTGCTGCAGCCCTCACCTATCATTCGCGGAAGCGGGGTCAGAAGCGCGCAAAGCGCTGAGCGTTGCCGCATCCGGATAGCCATCGGCGACCATACCGCGACCGGCTTGAAACTGACTCAGCGCAGTTTTGGTACCGCTACCCAAGACCCCGTCGGCGGGCCCTGGACTTAACCCTAAGCTCGCGAGCTTTGCCTGGGCAAACTTGACGTCAGCGATTGCCAGTTTGGCTTTTGGCGGCGCAACCGCGAGACGACCTGCACCGGCTATTCGATCAGCGAGTCGCGCCACGGACAAAGCGTAGAACTCGGATCGATTCCAGCGCATCAGCACGCGGAAGTTCTGATACACCACAAAGGCAGGGCCGCGATGCCCGGCCGGTACCAGGACGGAAGCCTCAAGCTCAATGTTCGGTAGCGGGCTGCCGAATATGTCGGTCACCCCGCGCGAGCGCCAGAAGGAGAGCGGGTGCTTCTGTTTCAAACCGGCTTCCGTGTAGTCGAAACCCTCTGGTAGCCGCACCTCGCGGCCCCATCTGAAGCCGGGCTGCCAACCGCTGCGACTGAGGTAGGTGGCACCGGAGGTGAACGCATCTGCGAGCGAGCTGTAGACATTGCGTTTACCATCGCCATCGCCATCAACGGCATGCGCTAGAAACGTGCTGGGCATGAACTGCATATGACCCATGGCCCCCGCCCAGCTGCCAACCAGATCGTCTACGTCCATGTCGCCTGCGTCGACAATGCGCAGCATGGCGCTGAACTCGGACTTGAAGAAGCTGGCCCTGCGTGTGTCGCAGGCCAACGTTGCCAACGCACTCGGGATGGACAGGGTCCCCATGTAGCCACCGAAGTTGGTTTCCAAACCCCAGAGCGCCATCAGGTATTGCGAAGGCACCCCGGTCTCTGCACTGACTGCGGCCAGCAGCGGTGCATGTGTCGCCAGGCGTTCGCGCCCGGTGGTAACGCGACGTTCGTTTACCCTGCGGCTGTAGTAGTCGTTGAATGTCTGGGTGAACTCCGCCTGGTTGCGGTCATCGCGAACCACTCGCTCAAGGTGTTCAAGCCCGGTAAAGACGCGATCGATGGTTACCGGTCGGATGCCGTCGGCGACGGCCCTGTCGCGCAATTCGTTGGTGCAGGTTGCGAAGTTTGCAGCGTTTGCTGCATGTGTAGTGGGAAGGGTCCAGAAGAGGAGTAAACACGACGCGAGATAAACGTTCAGTCGGATCCACATCAGCACGAAAATTTCCTTATGCTCGGCCGCAAATTATGCATCAAGCCCGCTGGGTGCGTTAGACTTTGCGTGCAAGGTAGGGCAATCCCATTGGACATCACACACATCCTCGACGGTCTGAACGAACCACAGCGGCAGGCGGTCTCTAACAAAATTGGCAATTCTCTGGTCGTTGCGGGGGCCGGTAGTGGCAAGACGCGCGTGCTGGTGCATCGTATCGCGTGGTTGATCGACGTGGAGGGTGTGTCCCCTCACGGGATACTCGCGGTGACCTTCACCAATAAAGCCGCGCAGGAAATGCGCCTCAGGATTGAAGCCCTCCTGAACATATCGGTGCGCACTATGTGGGTGGGCACCTTTCACGGTCTTGCTCACCGGTTACTCAGGATGCACTGGCAGGAAGCGAAGCTGCCGCAGAACTTTCAGATCCTGGATGCCGATGACCAGCTGCGCCTGGTCAAACGGGTGATGAAGGCCCTGGATATTGATGAGCAGAAGTGGCCGGCCAGGCAGGCTGTCTGGTTCATCAACGGACAGAAGGACGAAGGACGTCGTGCGCACGAAGTACCGAGTGGTGACGATCTGTTTCAGATCACGCACAAGAAAATTTATGAGCATTACGAGGAGGTATGTGAGCAGGGTGGGCTGATCGACTTTGCCGAACTGCTCTTGCGCAGCTACGAACTCTGGCTCAATGACCCGGTACTCCTGTCGCACTACCAGGAACGTTTTCAGAACATCCTCGTAGATGAGTTTCAGGACACCAATACCATTCAATATCGCTGGTTAACCGCGCTCGCGGGCAAACAGGGCAATGTGATGGCGGTAGGCGACGACGACCAGTCCATCTACGGCTGGCGGGGCGCGAAGATCGAGAATATTCACCGGTTCGCTGAAGACTATGCCAGTGTGGAAACCATTCGCCTGGAACAGAACTACCGGTCAACGCAGACCATTCTGGATGCGGCAAACGGCTTGATCCAGCGCAACACCGAGCGGCTGGGTAAAAACCTCTGGTGCGATGGCCCCAAGGGTGAGGCGATACGCGTGTACTCGGGATACAACGATCTTGATGAGGCGCGCTTCATCGTCGAGCGTACCCAGAACTGGTTGGACGGCGGTGGCAGCCCCAACGAGGTAGCGGTGCTGTATCGCTCCAACGCGCAATCGCGGGTTCTGGAAGAAGCGATGCTGCGCGCAAACATCCCGTACACCATTTATGGCGGCCAGCGCTTTTTCGAACGTGCGGAAATTAAGAACGCATTGGCGTATATGCGGTTGATGCACGACCGGCATTCGGACACTGCGTTCGAGCGGGTTGTGAACACACCGCCCCGTGGCATTGGCGATAAGTCGGTCGAAGCCATCCGCAGCCTGGCGCGTGGACGGGAAATCTCTCTCTGGCAGGCGGCTAAGGAAGGTATTGCGGCGGGTACACTGCCGGGCCGTGCCAAAACCACGGTCGCGGAGTTCATAGCTCTCATTGACGATATGTCAGAAGGTGTTGTGAACATGGACCTGCATGAGCTGGCCGACCACGTCATCGACGCGAGTGGGCTCATGACCTACCACAGTCAGGAACGGGGTGAGCGTGGCCTTGCACGCAAAGAAAACCTGGAGGAATTGGTTTCCGCCTGTCGACAGTTCAGTGGTGATCTGGTGTTCCCGTTTACAGATGCGACAGAAGACACCGAAGAAGTGACGGTGCTGCAGGAGTTTCTCGATCAGGTCGCGTTGGATTCTGGGGAAAGACAAACCCAGCAGGGTCCCAGCGTGCAGATGATGACGCTTCACTCTGCTAAAGGTCTGGAATTTCCGCTGGTATTCCTCGCGGGTATGGAAGAAGGTCTCTTCCCACACCGCATGAGCGCCGAAGAGCCCGGTCGCATGGAAGAAGAGCGGCGCCTGGCCTACGTGGGCATCACGCGGGCGATGAGTGAACTTTATCTCACCCATGCGGAAACACGTCGGTTGCATGGACAGGACAGCTACAACCGTCCGAGCCGCTTTCTTCTGGAAATACCCCAGGAACTGATTGCGGAAGTACGCATGAACGGTGCAATTGAGCGACCGGCCTGGTCACAAGGGTCGACCGGCAGTGGGTCGCTTTTTGAGGCAGATTCCGAAACAGGCTATCGCATTGGGCAGGGTGTTCTGCACGGCAAATATGGCGAAGGGGTCATCATGCAGATGGAGGGGGCGGGGGATCGCGCCAAGGTTGAAGTGAATTTCCCCGGCGTCGGTGCAAAATGGCTCATGTTGGGATATGCCAACCTCGAACCGCTCGACTGAGAGTTGCAAACGCGGGGTGAGATCGCGAGTAGGGATGAAAGGTAATACATAAAATGAAGAACTTAACTGTACTGATAGCCACGCTTATTCTGCTTGCCGGTTGCGGACCGCAGAGCTCTGAATCGACAGCGGGCGCCTCTCAAGCCCCAGACGAGGTTTATCGCTGGAAGCTCATCACCACCTGGCCGAAGAATCTACCTGGGCTGGGTACGGGTCCGGAACGTCTGGCCGAGAAGCTGCGTGTCATGAGCCGTGGGCGCCTCGACATCAAAGTCTACGGCGCGGGTGAATTGGTCGGTGCCTTCGAGGTATTTGATGCGGTCTCCCAAGGGACAGCTGAGATGGGCCATGGTGCTGCCTACTACTGGCGCGGCAAGATTCCAGTGGCGGCCATGTTCGCTACGGTCCCGTTCGGCATGACGGCACAGGAGATGAACGGCTGGCTGGCCTATGGCGGTGGTATGGAGCTCTGGCGGGAAGCTTATGAGCCTTTCAATCTTGTGCCGCTGGCAACCGGCAACACGGGCGTACAGATGGCGGGTTGGTTTAACAAAGAGATCAACTCACTGGAAGATGTGCAGGGGTTGAAGATGCGTATCCCGGGTCTCGGTGGGGAAGTACTTGAGCGGGTCGGTGGCGTGCCTGTCGGGCTGCCGGGTAACGAGATCTTTACCTCGCTGCAGACTGGTGTGATCGATGCTACCGAATGGGTAGGTCCGTATAACGATCTCGCTTTTGCCCTGCACACCGTTGCCAAGTACTACTACTACCCTGGTTGGCACGAGCCAGGCCCAACCCTCGAATCTATCGTTAATAAGGAAGCCTGGGACAGCCTGCCGGAAGATCTGCAGGTCATGATCGAAGTTGCCACCAGGTCGGTTAATGAAGACATGCTGAGTGAGTTTACCGCCCGCAACAATGCGGCACTGCGAACTCTGATAGACGAACACGGGGTGGAGTTAAGAAAGCTGCCCGATGATGTGCTGGCCGAACTGAAAGTTGCCTCCGAAGAAGTTGTTGCGGAAGCGGCCAACTCCAGTGATCTTGCGAAACGGGTATACGAGTCTTACATGGCTTTTTATGAAGATGTGAAGGCTTATCACTCTATCTCTGAACAAGCCTACATAAACGCGCGATAGGTGCTCTGGTGGAGTTAAAAAGCACTGAGTACACCGTCGAGGATGGCATCGCGACCATCTGGCTGAATCGCCCGCATCGCATGAATGCATGGACCGGTCGTCTCCATACGGAATACCGCTACCTGTTGGACCAGGCGGATCAGGACCGGAGCGTTGCTGCCATCGTCGTGACGGGTCGCGGTCGCGGGTTTTGTGTGGGCGGAGACTCTGAAGCGTTAGAGGGCCACTCAAAGCGCGGAGGTTATGACTCAGGTACTCGGGATGATATCGCGACGCCTGGCTATGGTATCTCATCGGACTTTGATGCGGCGTTTGCGTATCACTTCGGTTTAACCAAACCGGTAGTGGCAGCAATCAACGGACCGGCTGCGGGCGTTGGTCTGGCGCTACCCTGTTTTCACGATATTCGCTTCGCGGTGCCGGGCGTCAAATTCACTACGGCGCACGGCAAGCTCAACCTGCCTGCAGAGTACGGCCTCTCGTGGATGTTGCCCAAAATTATGGGGCTTGGTCGCGCCAACGACATTCTGCTCACCAGCCGGATATTTACTTCCGACGAGGCGCTGACGCTGGGCTTTGTGAATGCGCTTTATGAGCCGGACGAGCTGCTGCCGCGCACCTACGAATATGTGGCGAACCTCATCTCGACGGTTTCGCCTAATTCGCTCAAACAAACCCGTTGGCAGATCTACAAGGATCTCCATCGCGATGCCGCGGCTTCGGTCACCGATTCAGAGCGACTGCTTAACCAGATGATGACCGAAGACGATTACAAAGAAGGCGTGCGGGCGTTTGTTGAGAAACGGCCTCCAGATTGGCCATCGCGCAAAAGTTAGTCACTTTTTTAGGTTGCTCATGTTAAGGACATCCTTTAGTATGCGCCGCCTTTACAACCTGACAGATTTCATTAGGCCCTGCGAGACCGCGAGCGTGATCAAAATGGCGACATACAACTTAAGTCTTGAATCGTATTTGCGATACGGCGATTTGGAGAATCGCGCGTAGGAAGTCTGGTGTCTTAAAAAAATTATTGCGCAGGCCTCCAAGCACAGCAGAAGGCCTGCTTAAGATCTAAACCCCGGTAGGCCCACGTTTACCGGGGTTTTTTGTTTTTTGGTGCGCGCCAAAAGCCAACGACAGCGCAAGCGCTGTTTACTTTAAACGTTAGAAAGGAGAAATCCGATGACACAGAAGCTACATGTCAACGTTGGCACTATCGGTCACGTTGACCACGGCAAAACCACACTGACAGCTGCGATCACGCAGGTACAGGCGAGTCGCCTGGGTGGTAAGCCGAAATCGTTCAGTGAGATAGACAATGCGCGCGAGGAACGAGATCGCGGTATTACGATCAATACGTCCCACGTGGAGTATGAATCTGACAAGCGGCACTACGCACACATCGATTGCCCGGGACACGCCGATTATGTGAAAAATATGATCACGGGTGCCTCGCAGATGGATGGTGCAATCCTGCTTGTGGACTGCACTGAAGGTGCGGCTAAACAGACCATCGAGCACATTCTGCTTGCTCGTCAGGTCAACGTGGAGCACATGGTCGTGTTTGTAAACAAGCTCGACATGCTCGATGCATCAGATCGGGAAGAAATGATGCAGCTGGTGCAGATGGAACTGGAAGAACAGCTCGCCTCGCAAGGATACGAAGACGTGCCGTTTGTCTTCGGCAGCGCGCTCGAAGCGCTGCAGGCAGTTGAAGCAGGTGATCTGGAAGGTGAGCGCGTGCAGTGCATCGTCGATCTTGTTGATGCGCTGGATCAAGCGATACCCGATCCGGATCGTGATTTTGACAGCCCGTTCCTCATGCCCATCGAGGATGTGCACACGATCGAGGGCCGTGGCACGGTGGTTACCGGGCGAGTGGAGCGTGGAACGCTCAGGGCTGGCGAGGTAATCGAGGTTGTGGGCCTTGACCGTGACGGTGACAGCAATGTGGTTGTTACCGGCACGCAGGCGTTTCATAAGGATGTGGACGAGGTCCGTGCGGGCATGAATGTGGGTCTCCTGTTGAGGGGCGTGCGACGTGAGGATGTCTGTCGTGGTCAGATGATCACAGCGCCTGGCGTCATCAAGCCGTTTAACCAGGGTAAGGCACACATCTTTGTGCTGACCAAAGAGGAGGGTGGACGCCATACGGGGTTCAACAGCGGCTACCAACCGCAGTTCTTCTTTGGCACAACGGACGTGACCGGCGAGATCAAGATTGAGAACGCCGAAAATATGGTCATGCCGGGCGAACAGGCTGGTATCAGCTTTGCGCTGGGCAAATCTGTTGGCATCGAGGCGGGTGTCCGCTTCGCCCTGCGTGAGGGTGGTCGCACCGTAGGTGCGGGTATCGTTACGGAGGTGTACTGAGGCAGTGACCAGGCGGGGGACGCTTGTCCCCCGGTTTTTTTTAAGTCTCCTCAGAAAGGAACGCCAACGCCGACCCCGCGCAGGCGACAAAATCATCCGTCGTGAAGAGATGACCGGCATCGGGGATCATTGTGGTCCTGATCGTTGGCGCAACCTTGGCCAGCTGTTCGATCGTCTCTGCGCTGGTGCCGTCGTTCACATCGTCACACTCACCAAAGACCGCAAGGGTGGGTGTGGACCAGGCCTCGATAGCCTCCAAACTTAAGCGGCTCGGGGTCAATTGGCTGATAACCCTGGTGCCGTGCATAGCGCTGACCAACAACTTGTTTAATGGGGAATTCGGATCGCCCCGGTAGTTGGCAGTCCGCGCCACAAATTTCTCACTCGAACGTCTGAGCGGTGATGCCATGGCGATCAACACCCGCAGAACGTAGCCAAGGCGAACTTGCGCAAAGGTTGCCGCAGGTGCGGTTAAAACCAGACGGTTGATACGATGCGGGTACTTGAGCGCAAAATTTGCTGCCATGTATGAACCAATAGAATTTCCCATCACGCTCACTTGCTGCAACTCCAGTCCATCGAGAGTCTGAGCAATCCAATCCGATGCATCCTGTGCGCTCTTCAGAACCCGCTCAGGTCGGCAACGTCCAACCTGATCGATCAGATCGACGCAGAAAATCCGATGGGTCTTGCCGAGGATGGGAATGACCGGTCCCCACATGCCAGCTGTGCCTTGACCGCCGGGAATAAGCAGCAGCGGGTTCGGGTTGGCCGTCGCACCGGTTGATGCTGACTCGATTACGTGGGTCTCGCCGAATTCGGTGGGGATGAAGCGCGAGACATAGTCTGCCTGCCACTCTCTCAAGAGGCGGTCATATGCGCTAAGCACTTCATTTCTGGCGGACGGGCTTTTGTATAAACGTGCGGTAAGGGATGACGTTTGGTCATCCGCTGCGGTATCGATTTTGGATTCCATCACTTTTCTCCATCTATTCTTCTATCTGTAACCCGGTAAGCGCGGGCATTGGAGTGCCGCGTGCACGGATACAGGATGACGGAGCACAGAACTGTGCCCGCAAACGCGGTTGGCTAGCAGGCGTGACCGTTGAGGAGAATCATAGAATCGTCAAAGAGAAGGTCGTTTAACGTACCTGTGAGGTTATACGGATCGAGCCGTTAAGGAAACGACGAATACCCCCACGACAGCTGTGCTCTCAACTGTAGAGAACACCCGGCAGCCAGGTTGCGAGTTGGGGCCAGATCAACAACATCGCGAGGAGCAGAAGCTGCAGCGCGATAAACGGTACAACACCTTTGTACATCTGGGTTGTTGCAACCTCAGGCGGCGTGACACCTCTGAGGTAGAAGAGGGCAAAGCCGAACGGGGGTGTCAGAAACGAGGTCTGCAGGTTCACCGCGATCAGCACACCCAGCCAGATGGGATCGACCCCCATCGCCAACAGCACGGGTCCCACAATCGGGACGACGACAAAAGTGATCTCTATGAAGTCGAGGATAAATCCCAAGAGGAAGATCACTATCATCACGATTGCGAGGGCGCCCCACATACCACCGGGCATATCCTGAAAGAGGGTTTGTACCAGTTCGTCACCCCCGTAGCCGCGAAAGACTAACGAGAAAATGGACGCGCCGATCAGGATGAAGAACACCATGGCTGTGGTGTTGAGGGTGGAATCGCACACGGAACGCAGGGTGTTGAGATCCAGGCGTTTGTAGAGATATGCCAACAGCAATGCACCGGCGGCGCCAACACCAGCGGCCTCTGTGGGAGTGGCATAGCCACCGATGATGGAGCCCAACACGGCGATGATCAGGAGCAGAGGTGGAATCAGGTTTTTGATCAGCGCCAATGTATCGGCTGATGCGTCGTCGTCCGATTGTTCGTACGCGGGCATGGTCGATGGACGCAGCACCGCGTTGCCGACTACGTACACCAGATACAACGCAACGAGCACGAGACCTGGAACAATGGCGCCTGCAAACAGGTCGCCTACAGAAACAGACTTCGGTGCAAACACGCCCATATTCAGTTGGGCCTGCTGGTAGGCATTGGAGAGCACATCACCCAGCAGCACCAACGCAATAGATGGTGGAATAATCTGGCCCAGGGTGCCGGTGGCGGCGATGGTGCCTGTGGATAAGCCGGGATCGTAGCGCGCCTTCAACATGCTGGGCAGGCTCATCAATCCCATCGTCACAACAGTGGCACCGACGATGCCGGTGGATGCGGCCATCAGCATGCCCACGATCACCACGGTGACGGCGAGTCCGCCCGGGAACCGTCGCAGCATCGTAGATAAGCTCGCCAACAAACCCTCGGCGATGCGGGTTTTCTCCAGAACCACACCCATAAATACAAACAGCGGTACGGCGATCAAGGTCTGGTTGGTTACGATGCCGAAGAGCCGCCCCGGCGCAAAGCCGAGGTCCGTGGGGTTAAACGCACCGGTGAGAATACCCACGCCAGCAAAGAGAATCGCTACGCCAGCGAGAGTTAGAGCGACAGGATAGCCAAAGGCCAGGGCCGCAAAGGTGGCGGCAAACATGATCAGCGGCGTGAAATCCATCAGCTACCTCGAGGACCGCAGCTTGGCGACAGAAGTGCCAATTTCCGCCAGGCCTTGGAGAAAGAGGAGTGCAGCGGAAACCGGTAGGAGGGTTTTGAGCACAAAGACGGCGGGCAGGCCACCGACTTCAGGGGAACCCTCCAGGACGCGCCAGCTGGCAGCCACATAGGGCAGGCTGATGTAGAAAATGAACGCTGCCACGGGCAGAAGAAACAGCAGGTGACCAGCTAAGTCGATTTGCGATTGTCGATGTTCGCTTAATCTCGAGTAAATCAGGTCAACGCGGACGTGGGCTCTGGTTTTGAGGGCGTAAGGTATACCCAGTAAGAAGAGCGCTCCGTGTAGATAGACCACAAGTTCCTGGAGTGGAATTGCACCGATGCCAAACGCGTAACGCAAGATAACGATGGCCATGGTGATCAAAACCATAAACAGCGCGAGCCAGCGCACGAGACCACCGATGTGATGGGTTATTTGTTCAATCCATGACAACGGGTTCACTGGAGTTCGAGAAGCTGCATGATGATGAGCTCGCCCACGGTGCCACAGAAGAGCGCAAACCCAACCCAGATGTTGTTTTTAAACGCCTGGAAGCAGGCGGCTGGATCGCGATCACGAATGAGATATTGCTGATAGCCAAACAACCCTGTTGCTGCGAAAAGTCCTGCAAAGTAGGCGTGTTGGAAATCGAGGCTCTGGCCTAACAGCAACAGAGCGAGGACCGCGGTGGCTTGCAGGACCGCGATCATCAGGCGGTCGAGCTGACCAAACAGGATGGCTGTGCTCTTCACACCTATGCGGATGTCATCGTCACGATCGACCATGGCATACATGGTGTCATAGGCCACAATCCAGACCACGCTGGCGGCAAAAAAGACTCCGGCTGTTGGTGGGAGTGAGCCGGTTTGGGCGGTCCACGCCATCAGGATTCCCCAGCTGAAAGCAGCCCCGAGGATCGCCTGCGGTAAGTAGGTCCACCGCTTCATGAAGGGATAAAGAGCGGCTACACCCAACCCGCCGACAGCGAGCAGTTGCGTCTGCCAGTTAAGGAAGAGCACCAGGATGCCCGCGACTGCAGCGAGGCCGAAGAACAATATCAACGCAGCCGATGGCGTGATCTGGCCGGTGACGAGCGGACGTGTTTTGGTGCGTTCCACGCTGCCGTCAACGTGCCGGTCGGCGTAGTCGTTGATGACGCAGCCAGCGCTGCGCATCAGGAAGGTACCCAAGGTAAAAATAATCAGGAGATGCCAATCGGGTAGACCGTCGGCCGCCATGAAGAGTGCGGCGAGGGTTGGCCAGAGCAGCAGGAGGGAGCCCACGGGTTTGTCCAGGCGCATGAGCGCAAGGTAGGGTTGGTAGCTGGATAGGGGGTGCGCTTTTTCCATGCTTTTCTTCAGCTTTGTTTGTGGGCGTCCCGGAGATATGTGACAAAAAATGCGGGAGCCGAGTTTAGTCAAAGTTGGGCTGTGGGTGAACTGTTAAGCCTCTAGGTTAAAGCATTGATTTTTCGGCGTTGCACCAGTAGTTTACCCGCCGCTAAGTGTTCGTCCGATGGAGTAAAGTAAAAACCCATGAAGAAGTGGCAGTGTATTGTTTGCGGCTGGATTTATGATGAAGCCGAAGGGTGTGAAGAAGAAGGCATAGAGCCGGGCACTGCATGGGAAAATGTTCCTGAAGACTTCATCTGTCCCGAGTGCGGTGTCAGTAAAGAAGACTTCGAGATGATCGAAATCGGCTAATGATACTTACGTACCGCATCCTCATCGGTATGGGTGCGGGCCTCCTGTTAGGTCTGATCCTGCAATGGGCAGCGCTGGGTGACGACCATTTCATAACCTTCTATCTGACCTCCGGCCTCATTGAGGGCGCCGGTGAAATATTCATTCTGCTCCTCAGGATGATGGTGGTCCCGCTTGTGCTGGTCTCGCTCACCTGCGGCGCAGCATCACTGGGTGCGACGGGTAAGGTCGGTCGTCTCGGTGGTAAAACCATTGGTCTCTATCTCTTGACCACAGCGATCGCTGTATCCCTTGCGCTGACCACGGCGTTGATAGTTGATCCGGGGGTCGGTGCAGACGAGGTTATCGAAACCAGTGACTACGTGGCCAAAGAAGCGCCCGGCATCAAAGACACCTTGGTCAACATAGTACCCTCCAATCCCTTTGCGGCGATGGCAGATGGGGCCATGCTGCAGGTGATCCTGTTCTCGATCCTGGTCGGTATTGCGCTGTCGCAGTCAGGCGAGGCTGGGGCCCGCATACGAGCGGTATTGGACGATCTCAACGAGATTTTCATGCGACTGATCACCCTGATCATCGAGTTAGCCCCGTACGGGGTTTTCTGCCTCATGGTGAAGCTGGGTGTCTCGGTGGGTTGGTCCGAAATTACTAAACTCCTGGCCTATTTCCTGACCGTTGCGGGTACGTTGGTCCTGCACATGCTTGTGGTCTACCCGCTGCTTTTGAAAGCGTTCAGTGGCCTGAACCCGCTGATCTATTTGAAGAAGATGCGCGAACCGATGCTCGTGGCGTTCTCGACATCGTCCAGTGGTGCCACCATGCCGGTCACGTTGCGTACGGTGGAGAATCGAGTGGGCGTGGGTAACAACGTGGCCTCCTTTGCGGTACCGCTTGGCGCGACCATCAATATGGATGGCACAGCGATCATGCAGGGTGTGGCCACCGTTTTCATCGCGCAGTATTTTGGCGTTTCCCTCGGGCCGCAAGAGCTGCTCATGGTTGTGCTCACCGCGACGATGGCATCCATCGGTACTGCAGCAGTCCCCGGTGTGGGTTTGATCATGTTGGCAATGGTATTGGATCAGGTGGGCTTACCCGTCGAAGGAATCGGCCTCATTATCGGCATAGACCGTTTGTTGGACATGATGCGCACCGCAGTAAACGTCACGGGTGATGGCATGGTTGCCACCACTGTTGCGAAAAGCGAGGGCGAGCTGGACTTGGATAAGTTTCACGACCCTGACGCGGGACGCATCGTCCATCCGGAGGAACACGCGGCCAAATAGGTCCGATCAGCTGGCCATTGAGTGCGCCAGGTCACCCAGTTCTTCGCGTGAACTCTGCACGGTGTTCTGCACGGTCTCCACACCCTCTTGAGGCATCTTCATCTCATCCGCGTACTCAAGCACAAGCTGGTCGATTTCCGCACCCATGTTTAACATCAGCTTGGCCATCGTCAGCAGCTTCACATAGGTCTGGTGTTCCCCCGCGTAATTTGCGACGTGCTGAAAGCGCACCGCCGTGGTTACCTCATCTGGCAGCTCCCATAGCTCCATCAAGGTAGCGGCGAGCACCTCTCGATTTACGGATAGCACATGTTGATCAACGTTTGCGTGAGGCAGCTGGGGATTGGCTTCCTGGATGCGGCAGATGGTTTCATATTGGGGTGGGAAAACGTGTCCCAGGACGAGCGTGCCAAAGTTGCTCAGCAATCCCGCCAGGTAACACGTTCCAGGATTGGGTCGCCGTTCGGCGGGCAGCTGATGGGCTAGTGCTTCCATGGTTGCCGCTGAATAAACGGCATCCAGCCAGTAGGGGCTTGCACCCGAGACGTGGCTGGCAGGAAGGTTCAGCGTGGCACCAATGGACATACCCAGCGCCATATTGAACACGACGTCAAAGCCGAGCACCCGCATGATCGCATCGTTTAATGTTTTCACCGGTGTGGGGCTGCCATAGAAAGACGAATTCGCCCAGCCCAGAATGCGGGCCGCAATTGCGGGATCGGTTTCGATGATCTGCACGAGATCAGACAGGTCAAAGTGTGGATCCTGTTGCAACGCGATGATGCGGCGAGCAGCTTCAGGCAGCGGCGGAATATGCAGGGTTTCATCCAGTCGCGCTTCGATACGTCGTGCGGTGAACTCATCCACTGCAGCCAATATGTCCTGTTCGTCATCTACCTTTGACGCTGGTGTGTCGACCAACTCTTCACAGAATTCCGCATCGTATGACACGTGAGAGCTGCAAAGTTGGTGAATTTGCGTGCCCGTGGCACGCACGTACACACCGGGGTTTTCTGTAGCCAGCGCGACTTGGGGTTTGTTCTTCAAGCTCGCGTGAACAACCGAAGGGAACCCGTAAAAACCGGGAATAGCACAAATTGCTTCCGCTTCGGATGGCGGCAGACTTTGCAGGTCTCGAGCGGTTGTGGATCTGATGGGGTCGGGGTCTACGAGCGCCTGCTCGGGTGCAACCACTTGAACCTGACCTTTGTTGTCAGCACACAACAGACCGCGCACACGCTCTTCCGGCGGCGGATTCTCATACAGGGGTAACTGCGTTTGCTCCATGCGGATGGGTGACCATCTAGTTTCCTCGAATAAAGTATAGAACCCAGCTCGGGATTCACTAATGTGTTGGCCTAGACAGTGAAACGGGACACTAAACGCTTAGGCTACCGCCTTCGGTGGGTGCCCAGGTGATCAGCAGATTGGCCATGGTCTTGTTGACCTCTGCGTCTTCGTTTGCCCGCTGGATCATCTCTTCGCCCCGTTCCATCGCCTGAGGAATCAGGTCCTGGTGCACATTGAGATCCGCAATTCGAAAGGATTGTTCACCCGCTTGACGAGTCCCCAGCACGTCACCAGGACCGCGTAGCTTCAAGTCCTGCTCGGCGAGATAAAAGCCATCCTGGCTGTCGCGCATCGCGGTCAGGCGCGTGCGGGCTGCCTGACTCAGCGGAGTGTTGAACAGAAGGTAACATTGGCTGGCAACCTGCCCGCGGCCGATGCGACCTCGCAGCTGGTGCAGCTGTGCAAGTCCCAGCCGCTCGGCGTTTTCGATCACCATCTGCGTGGCATTGGGGACATCCACACCTACTTCAACAACCGTAGTGGCAACCAACAGATCGATTTCACGCGCTTTGAACGCTTGCATCGTGCTCGCTTTCTCGTCCGCACGCATACGGCCATGCAGCAGACCAACGTTGGTATGCGGCAGCGCTTTGACCAGATCGGCATACGCCTGCTCTGCTGAAACTGCGTCGATCTCGTCTGAATCTTCGATCAGCGTACAAACCCAGTAAACCTGATGACCTGCTGCGATGGTCTTGGCGGCAAGGGCTACTACCTCATCACGGCGATTCGCTTCTACCGTATACGTTGTGATCGGCTGCCGCCCCTTGGGTAGTTCGTCGATAACAGAAACCGCCATGTCGGCATAAAGTGCCATTGTCAGGGTGCGTGGAATGGGCGTGGCGGTCATCACCAGCTGATGAGGCTGCGTATCGCCTTTCCCCTGCAGCGCCATCCGCTGGTGGACGCCAAAGCGGTGTTGTTCATCAATAATGCTTAAGCCCAGGCGCGCGAATACCACTTTGTCTTGAAACAGCGCGTGTGTGCCGATAACCACGTGTGCCTCGCCGTCTTCGATCTGCTTTAAACGCAAACGGGCTTCGGCTGCTGTGAGGTGTCCAGTCAGGAGCACGGTGTTGATACCCAGCGGCGTCAGCCACTCGCTGAAGTTGAAGAAATGCTGCTCGGCGAGCAGTTCGGTTGGCGCCATGACAGCTGTCTGACAGTTTTGTTCTGCCGCCCGGATGGCGGCGAACGCGGCGATCACAGTTTTACCGGAACCCACGTCACCCTGTACAAGCCGCAGCATGGGCACGGGTTTGGCCAGATCTTCCAGGACTTCAGCGGCGACGCGTTTTTGTGCATCGGTCAGGGTAAAGCCAAGGGCTTGCAGCAACGTTCGTCCCAACCCCTGGCTTTGGGGCAGGGGAATCGCGTCTGTGGCAAGGCGTTGCAGGGCGCGCCCCTTCATGACGAGGTAATAGGCCGTCAACTCATCCAAGGCGATGGCGCGCTGTTGAGCTTCGATCTCGGCGGTGGTGGCCTGTGCGGGTGGGTTGTGGAGATACAGCAGGCCTTCGTATGGGGTTCCCGTGTCTTTAGGCCAGGGTTGTTCGACGAGAGCTGCCAGCAGCTTGCGCAAGCGCGCTTGGTTTAGACCTGCGGTTGCGGGATAAATAGGTGTCAGCTCAGCGGAGGGTATCGGCGGTTCTGTATCGAACAGCTCGTATTCCGGGTGTGCCACGCTGAGTTCACGCCCGAAGAAACGGAATTCACCATAGGCGCGCACCCATTCGGCACGTTCGAAGTTGGCCTGCTGATACTTGTTGAAATAAAAGAAACGCAGGTGCGCCCGCCCGGTTTCGTCCTGCACGGTGACCTTTAAGCTGCGGCGCTTACCGAAAACCACCTGACACTGTTTGATAGGCGCTTGGATGAGGAAGGCTTCGTTAACTTCTATCTGCCCGATGGGGGTCAGTTTGGAGCGGTCCTGGTAGCGAAACGGCAGGTGCAGCAACAGATCCAGCACCCGAAAAATACCCAAGCGATTGAGTGTGGCTTCTACTTTGGGACCAACCCCCTTGAGTGTGGCTACTGAAGCGTGTGGGTTAAACGACACGACGTGGTTTTGGCACTAGTCATGTGCCATGACAGCGTCTATTTCGATGAGGGCACCTTTTGGCAGAGCGGAAACCTCTACGGCTGCGCGTGCCGGGTAGGGTGCTTCGATGTAGGCCGCCATCACTTCGTTGAGCTGGGCAAATTGACCCAGGTCGGTGAGATAAACGTTCAGCTTGACGATATCGGTCAGATCGCCACCCGCGGCGTTTGCTACGGCTGACAGATTTTTAAACACCTGGTGGGCTTGCTCAACAAACTCAGTAGAAACCAGCTCCATGCTTTCAGGATCCAGCGGAATCTGACCGGAAAGGTAGGTGGTTTTCGAGGCTTGGGTAGAAACAGCCTGAGAATAAGTGCCGATGGCTTCTGGTGCGTTTCCTGTGCTTACGGGCGTATTGGTCATCTGTTTCCTGTTCGTGCGATATTGATAACAGCGGGCACACTGCGAAGTTTTCTCATGACCCGCGCAAGGTGTGTGCGATCTTTGACGGAGATATCGATCACCATCGTACTGGTTTCGGCGTTGCGTTCTTCCACTTTGATGTTGTCTACGCCCGCATCTGCGGCAGCAATCTCCGCTGCGATTTCCGCGAGAATGCCTTTGCGACGATTCACATTGACGCGCAGGATGGTATGGAACTCACCCTCGGTGGGTGTGGTCCAGCGCGCGGGAATAATCTCCCCTGGCGAGCGACGCCGGATCTCGTTGATGTTCGGGCAGGTTTCGATGTGCACCATAAAACCTTTACCCGGCGTCATATGCCCAACAATCTGGTCGCCGGGAACCGGGCCACAACATCGCGAGTAGTTGATCACCAGGCCTTCGCCACCGCGAATAGAAATCGGCCCTCCGCCTTCGACGGCAACGGCCTCATATTCTGGATCGTCAAAGGCGAGTAGCTTCTGTGCGACCACGTATGCCATCAGGCTGCCGTTACCGATATTGGTCAGCAGTTCGTTCAGCTTTACAACGCCAAGCTCTTTGAAAACGCGGCGCAAACGGCGGAAGTCAAAGTCGTTGATACTCTTGTTAGCGTTGCCCAGCGCCCTGTTGAGGAGCTTTCGTCCCAGGGCGATCGCTTCGGTGCTTTCCTGCTGTTTTAAAGCCAGGCGTATGGCTGAGCGTGCGCGTGACGTTACGGCGAAGGTCAGCCAATCCGGATTTGGTCGAGCATCTTCAGAGGTGATGATCTCTACACTTTGACCGCTCTGCAGTTGGAGGGAAAGCGGTGCGAGCAGGCGATCAACTCTGCACGCCACGCAGGCATTGCCTATGTCGGTATGTACCGCATAGGCGAAGTCGATCGGACATGCGCCTCGCGGTAGCTCCATGATGTCTCCTTCCGGAGTGAAAACGTAAACCTCGTCGGGAAAGAGGTCGAGTTTGAGAGATTCGATAAACTCAAGCGGATTGCCCGCCTGGCGCTGCAGTTCCAGCAGATTCTGGGCCCAGCGACGTGCTCTTGTCTGGCTGGTTTCGAACTCACCTTCCCCGGATTTGTAGAGCCAGTGCCCCGCTATCCCCGTTTCAGCAACAGCGTCCATCTGGCGAGTTCGAATCTGCACCTCGATGGGTACACCGTGCATGCCGACCAATGAGGTATGCAGCGACTGGTAGCCGTTCACCTTCGGAATGGCAATGTAGTCTTTGAACCTTCCGGCGACGGGCTTGTACAAATTGTGAACCACGCCGAGAGTTCGGTAACACTCATCTACCTGTTCGGTGACAATGCGAAATCCGAAGACGTCCATGATTTCGTTAAACGTTTTGTGCTGGGTCTTCATCTTGCGGTAGATGGAGTACGGGTGCTTTTCGCGGTGGTGCACCTGGGCGTTTACGCCGTCGCGGTTCAGAGCCGCGCGGATGCTGTCGCGGATTTCATCCATCAATTCTTCGCGATTGCCGCGCGCCGCAGCCACCGCGCGTTCGATGCGATCCGCACGCAGCGGGTACAGCGCTTTGAAGCCAAGCTCTTCAAGCTCGGTTTTCATGGTGTGTACACCCAGGCGATTGGCAATGGGCGCGTAAAAGTCGAGGGTCTCGCGCGCGATTCTACGTCGCTGATCATCGGACATGACGCCGATGGTGCGCATGTTGTGCAGGCGGTCCGCCATTTTGACCATGATGACGCGTATGTCCTTGGCCATCGCTAGCGCCATCTTCTGGAAATTTTCGGCCTGGGCTTCAGCGCGTGACGAGAAAATTTTCGACAGCTTGGAAACCCCATCGACGATCTCGGCCACAGATTTGCCGAACTCTTTACCCAGTTTGGTTTTGGACGTATCCGAGTCTTCTATGACATCGTGCAGGAGCGCGGCCATGATGGTCTGATGGTCCATGCGCATTTGTGCGAGGATGAGCGCAACCGCTGTCGGATGGGTGATGTAGGCATGACCGGTCCGACGCTTCTGACCGTCATGAGCCCTGTCAGCGTACGCATGGGCTTGACGCACGAGATCAATCTGATCGTCTGCAAGATAGGTAAGGTTCTCCGCCAGCGAGTCGATCGTGGCCGGAGCGGCAACCTTGGATTGCCTGGCGTGTTTTGCGAGTTGTCCTACGAAGTAGGACTGTGTTGTGGAGTCCGGCTTAGCCTGGCTCGTCATCCCCAAACCTGTCGTCCTGAAGCTCTGCGCGTAAGCTGAAGCTTACTTCTACTTCTTCATCCTCGGTAGAGACTTCTTGACTGTCAAGCATTTCGTGGGAGATGAGACCTTCAGCAATTTCCCGCAGGGCGATCACGGTTGGCTTATCGTTTTCCTCTGGTACCAGAGGATCGTTTCCGTATGCGCGCAAGCCGCGTGCTCTGCGGGTTGCGAGCATGACCAGTTCGAAACGGTTATCGACGTTTTCCAAGCAGTCTTCTACGGTGATGCGAGCCATAATTTTCTCCGAAGGGGGCGGTATTTGTGTGCCGCACAAAAATCGAGCCGCGCAGTTTAGAAGCAAACGATCACCAGAGCAACCACTGATCCGGGTCTTTGCTGGAAGGCTCCATTTTGCTGGAAGGCTCCATTTTGCTGGAAGGCTCCTAGGGTCAAAGGCTCAGGAAATAAGCGGTTCTATTCGTGGGTCGGTAGCAATCTGGCGTGCAGTAGCCAACCGCGCGCTTTTAACGATGCTCAAAAACTCGTCGACGGTTGCGTCGAAGTCGTCGTTGACCAGGATGTAATTGTATTTTGGTGCCTGCGCCATCTCTAACCGCGCCTCGCGGAGGCGCCGCTCTATGGTCTCGGCTGAGTCCTGTCCGCGGCTGTTCAGGCGATCGCGCAATACCGCCTCACTGGGCGGCAGAATAAAGATGGAGAGCACATCCGGGACGAGGGTACGAACCTGATCAGCACCCTGCCAGTCGATCTCCAGGACAACATCCCGACCGGTGGCCTGCAATCCCTCCACGTGTGACTTTGCGGTGCCGTAGTAATTGTCGAAAACTTCGGCATGTTCCAGAAAATCACCGGTAGAACGCATATCGGCAAAGGTGGTTTTGTCCACAAAATGATATTGCACACCGTCTTCTTCCCCGGGGCGTTGTGACCGCGTGGTATGGGAAATCGACACAATCAGATTTTCATCCTTCTCAAGTGCAGCGTTGACCAGACTGGTTTTGCCTGCGCCTGAGGGTGCGGACACGAGGATCAGGAGACCTTTATTCAACGTTTTGAACCTGTTCGCGGATCTGTTCGATGATGACTTTGAGATCCACAGCCTTCTGGGATGATTCAGGAGTAACGGACTTGGCGCCTAAGGTGTTCGCCTCCCGGTTTAACTCCTGGGTAAGGAAGTCGAGACGACGACCATGGGGTCCGGCGCCGGAGATGTGGTCTTGTGCTTCTTCGACATGGATCGCAAGCCGGTCGATCTCCTCTGCGACGTCCACACGTTGTGCCAGGAGCGCAACTTCCTGCTCAAGGCGCGCGGGATCCAGGTTAACGCTGAGCTCTGCGATACGCTGTTCCAGTTTCGCTTTCTGTTGTGCGGCCAGGCTTTGAGTGAGCGGCTTGAGTTCGCTGACAATCGTGGTGATACCGCTCAGCCGTTGCTCGATGGTTTCCTTCAGGCGCTCGCCTTCGCGACTGCGTGCCTCGATGAGATCGGTGAGGGCGGTCTCGAAAAGTTCGTTCGCAGCAGACCAGATCGCTTCATCGTCAGCAGGCGTATCATCGAGAACGCCCGGCCAACGCAACAAGTCGATCGGACTGACGCCGCCGATCTCGGGAGCATCGCGACGCACCTGTTCGATCGCTGCCATCAGTTGCAGGAGGATCTCACGATTGATACTGATCCCGTCGGCTGTGGCCACACGTTCGATTTTTAAGGTGCAATCGAGCTTGCCACGCTTGAGTTTTTTTCGCGCCAGGTCCCTCAGGTTCGATTCCAGACCGCGCAGCGCGTCAGGCAAACGGAACTGTGTTTCCAGATAGCGATGGTTGACGGATTTAAGCTCCCACACCAGGTGACGAGTCTGCACATCGCGCGCTGCGCGGGCGAAGGCGGTCATGCTGTACATCATGTTTGCTTTATCCGGAAATAAGTTATTTTGCGGTGCGATTCTACCCTGTCCACCTATAATGTGCGCACTCGCAAACCAACAACAAACGTCTTTGAAGAGAGGAAATTTTTTTGAGTGAAATAGTCAGGCCGAGCGGCCGCGCCGTTGATCAACTTAGGGCGGTGAAGTTTACACGCGGTTTTACCAAACACGCGGCGGGATCAGTGCTCGTTGAATTTGGTGATACCAAGGTGCTGTGCACGGCATCGGTGGAAGAGTTTGTGCCGGGATTCATGCGCGGACAGGGTAAGGGATGGGTGACGGCGGAATATGGCATGTTGCCTGGAGCCACCCACACGCGTAACGATCGCGAAGCAGCGCGCGGTAAACAAAATGGCCGCACCGTGGAAATTCAACGCCTCATCGGTCGTTCACTGCGCGCGATGGTAGACATGGATGCGCTTGGTGAGCGCACCATTCGTATCGACTGTGATGTGCTGCAGGCTGATGGCGGCACCCGCACCGCATCGATCACCGGAGGCGCGGTGGCCCTTGCGGATGCAATTGGCACTTTGCCTGTTCAGGATGCGTTCAAGGAGCTTGTGGTATCTATATCGGTAGGAATTTACAACGGCACACCCGTTTTAGATTTGGATTATGCCGAGGATAGCCGCGCCGAGACGGACATGAATGTGGTTCGTCTGGGTGACGGCGGCTTTATTGAAATTCAGGGAACGGCTGAAGGTGCGCCTTTTTCGGGTGACGAGCTTGGTCAACTGATCGCGCTTGCTGAAAAAGGCACAAATGAACTGTTAGTCGCGCAGCAAACGGCGCTGCAGCAACCTTGAAGGGAGAAGAGCAATCGATAAGTCAGCGTTCGTAGAGTTTTTACTAAGCCAGGGTGTTCTCCAGTTTGGCGAATTTACGTTGAAGTCCGGCCGCGAGAGCCCCTACTTTTTTAATTTGGGGGAGGTGGCTGAAGGCGGTGCGTTTGCCACGCTGGGAGCGGCCTATGCGGAAACGATCCTGGACGCCAACCTGGAGTTTGATGTGCTCTTCGGACCTGCCTACAAGGGCATTCCGATTGCGGTCGCCACCGCCATCGCGCTGGCAGAACGCGGCAAACCGGTGGGCGTGGCGTTTAATCGCAAAGAAGCAAAAGATCACGGCGAAGGCGGCAACTTGGTGGGCGCGGATGTTAACGCTCGGGTACTCCTGGTAGACGACGTCCTGACTTCTGGCAAGGCAGTGCGGGAAGCGCTCGCCATATTGGCGACCACGTCAGCGTCGGTTGTGGGTACCGTCATTGCGATGGATCGCCAGGAGATAGCGGATGGCGCTACTGAGACAGCCGTAAAAGGTTTGCAACAGGAACTGGGCGCACCTGTGATTAGCATCGCAAATTTGCGAGACTTAATTGAGTATCTTGAGGCAGACGCATCTCAAGCAGGTACGTTGGAACGGATGCAGGCTTATCAAGCCCGGTATTGTGTGGTGTAAACTGGGCGACAGACAGGCGCTTGAAGTTGGGTTAGCTTGTCTGAAATTGGAAGTGATTGAAGTGAATAGCGGAAAACAGATCCAAAAATGATCAGCATGACGAACAAATTCAGTCAGATCGTAGCAGGGCTCATAGGCGTTGCCCTGCTGCTTGCTGCGTTGCAGGCTGATGCTGCACGCTTTTTTCGTTACGTGGATGAGCGCGGCAAACTGGTTCTGTCCCATACCATTCCTAATGATCGGGTGAAGTATGGATATGAGATCGTCGACGAAAACGCACGTGTCCTGCAAACGGTGGCGCCGCAGTTGTCTGAAGCGCAGTACCAGCAGAAATTGGCGCAGGAAGCCGCGCTGAAAGAATGCCGCAACGCGCTCGATCGGGTGCACGGTTTGTACCGCTCCATCGACGATATCGACTACGCGGAACTGCAGGCGTTGGAATCGCTTGATACCCAGATCACAAATACCAAAGCAAATCTGAGTCACCTGGAAAACCAGCGACAGGCGCTGGAGTCCGAAGCGGCGCAACTGGATATCGCGGGTAAGAAAATCCCGGCGTCGCTCCTCGACAACATCGAGTCAGCAAAAACTCAGGAAGGTAACCTCGGTGAACAGATCGAGCTGCGGTATGAGGAAAAGCTGGAAGTTCGCCGCTCGTATGAGTACGACCGCAAAGTCTTTGTTCTGAGCAATTGCGACAACGGTTTGCCTGAAACCAATATGGTGTCGCAGGCCAACTAGCGCTACCTGCCGATACTACGTAACGCTACTTAAAGAGGGCGTCAGCAAGACGCTGCCACTGATAGTCCCACTCCGCTGTTGGCGCTTCTGTGAAGTTCGAGCGGACAAACTGCGCAATTTTCCCTTCCACAAACGCGAGCATTAAGTTTGCCCCGGCATTTATCTGAATGCTGGGCAAGGACGGTTCGCGTATGTTGTGTTCGCGGAGAATCAAACGCAGCTGGGTTTCAATACGGTTCAACAACTGGTGCATGCGCGCCCTCAGTCGTTCCGTTTCACCCTGCAACACATCCCCCACAAACAGACGCGCAAAACCCGGATTACGCTCGACGAAGCTCAGCGTCAGAAACAGCACACTGCGCAGGCGGTCGTGTGCCTCGGTTTGTTCGGTCATGATCAGATTGATGCGGGAAAAAATGGTCTCCTCCGCAAACTCCATCAATCCTTCCAACATTTTTGCTTTGCTGGGAAAGTGTCTATACAGGGCGGCTTCGCTGACCCCCACCGCCTCTGCAAGATTTGCGGTGGTGATGCGATCGCCCGGGTGCTTGTGCAGCATGAGCGCCAACGTTTCCAGAATCTGTTGGCGGCGATCAACTTTGGCCATGGTTGGATATTTTCCGGTTAGGTGGCGACTGGAGGTCGGCCTATGCCGACCCCAGGATTTGTGTACCCAAACCCTGAGTTGTGAATATTTCCAGCAACAGCGCGTGCGGGACGCGTCCGTCCACTATCTGCACGCTGCGGACCCCGTCCGCAACCGCATCCAGAGCGCATTGAACTTTCGGTAGCATGCCCTCAGAAATGGTGCCATCGGCGATCATCGCCTGTACACCTGCTTCGCTGAGTTCGCTGATGGTTGTGCCGTCCGCATCCAGGATGCCGGGTGTGTTGGTCAGCAGAATCAGCTTTTCAGCATTGAGCTCCTGCGCAACTCGGCCGGCGACTATGTCTGCGTTGATGTTGTAAGACTCGCCTTTGTTACCGACGCCGATAGGTGCGATGACAGGGATAAAGGCCGAACTTGTCAGGGTATCCAGGATTTCCGATTGCACGCTGATGATTTCCCCAACGTGACCGATATCGATGATCTCAGGGGCATTGAGCGCCGGTTCCATTTCCAACTTGCGGGCACGGATGAGATCTCCGTCTTTACCAGTGACACCCACGGCCGCGCCGCCGTTGGTGTTGATGAGTGAGACGATCTCCTTATTCACCAATCCGCCCAGGACCATTTGCACAACATCCATGGTGGCAGAGTCGGTGACCCGCATGCCGTTTACGAAACGTGATTCTATGCTCAGCTTATCCAGCAGCTCGCCAATCTGTGGCCCGCCGCCGTGAACGATGATGGGATTAATGCCGACCAGTTTCATGAGGACGACATCACGTGCAAATGAATGTTTTAACGCTTCCTCAGTCATGGCATTGCCGCCGTATTTCACTACGACAGTGGTACCGTGAAAATCACGGATGTAAGGCAGTGCCTCGGTCAGTACCTGTGCAGTACTGGAAGCTTCAATACTGTCCATGTGGATACCTCAGCGGAATTTCAGTTCGGGGTCGATCACAGCAAGCTGAGCTTGGAACAAGTCTTGAATACGATCCAATGCTTCCTGGGTGTCAGCCTCAAAGCGCAGTGAAAGAACGGGGCTGGTATTCGAAGGTCGGATCAGTCCCCAACCGTCTTCAAAGTCTACGCGGATGCCGTCGATGGTGGTGAGTGCACCGCCGTCGAAATCACCATCAATTTCGAGCCGCCCCATAATTTCGAATTTGAGCGTCTCGGTGGTGTTGATCTTTATCTCTGGCGTTGTGAACGTCACAGGAAATTGCGCGAATATTTCATCAACGCTGCGTCCGTCCGTGCCGATGATCTCAAGCAGGCGAACTGCTGAATAGAGGGCATCGTCGAAGCCGTACCAGCGTTCGGCGAAACAGATATGTCCGCTGAACTCACCGCCCAACAGGGCGCCGGTTTCTTTGATTTTAGCCTTGATATGAGAGTGGCCGGTTTTCCACATGATCGGCCGTCCACCCAGGTCGCTGATGAGGCTGTTCAAATGCCGTGAACACTTCACGTCATAGATAATGTCCGCGCCCGGGTTGCGGCTGACAATATCCTGCGCAAAGAGCATGACCAGCTTGTCCGGCCAGATAATCTGTCCGGTGTTGGTGACCACGCCGACACGATCGCCATCACCATCAAACGCCAATCCCAGATCCGCGTTCTCCGCCTCGACAACGGTGATGAGGTCCTCGAGATTTTCCGGTTCCGCAGGGTCGGGGTGATGGTTAGGGAAATCCCCGTCCACCTCGCAGTAGAGCGGAATCACCTCACAACCCAGTTCTTCCAATAGCCTTGGCGCCAGGTTGCTGGCCACGCCGTTGCCGCAGTCGACAACCACCTTGGGCGGTTGCGCGATGGCGACATCCTCCAGAACTTTGTCGATGTAGCTGTCATCCAGGTCGACCGGTTCAATTTCACCGTTGCCATCCCCATCGCCGAGGTCGTTGTTGAGGATGCGTTGGTAGAGCGCCTGAATCCGTTCCTCTGCCAGGGTGACACCACCGATCATCATTTTCAGACCGTTGTATTCGGGCGGATTGTGGCTGCCGGTGATCATGATGCCGGTGCCGGTATCGAGGGCGTAGGTTGCGTAGTACAGCACCGGAGTGGGTACCTGGCCGATCGTCATCACATCGATACCGCTTTCCGACAGGCCCTTGGTCAGGCTTTCCATCAACGGTTCGCTGGAATGGCGCCCATCCCAGCCGACGGCAACGCGACTCTGATTGTTGGCCAGGGCTTCGCTGCCAAAGGCACGACCTATCCAGTACACGACCTCCTCGGTGAGGTTTTGTGTGGTGATACCGCGAATGTCGTAGGCGCGAAAAATACCGGCGTCTAAATCCAAGCCCATTTCTGTTGGTCCAACGTCCTCACTGACTTCGATACCGAAGTTGTCGTCTTGTGAGGACGAGGACGAAACTTCGAGAAAATCTTCTTCCCCGGCGTCATCAGCATCGTCCAGACCCGCAAGCAGATCGCCGTCCGCATCGTCGTTGGAACTGGCCTCAGCGTCGGCCTCTTCTTCGGCTGTTTGCTCGGCAACTTTCGCAAAGGGTGTTAAAGATGCTGCGACATCATGCAGAACTCCCAGCTGGAATCCGGCTAACGTGACGGGCCGACCTCTGGCAACGCGGGTTGTGTACTCGCTTAAGAGCTCCGCATCCTCGCGCACCATGCGTGCATACCGAGAGAATCCAAGAAAGACCGCCGCAGCGATAACCACCATCGCGACCACAAACGGGATAAGCAGCGCCCCGGAAATATCGGTTGGGCTGACAGCTTCCGGGTCTGCGTGAAACACCAGCGTCCACTGGTTGGCGAGAAGTTGGGCTTCCGCGGCGCGTTGATCTTCGCCGCCGCGACCCCATTGCATCACGGTGGTGGTGGGGGTGCCGTCAAACTTCTGATCAACTTTGACCGTACCTGCTGCTTCAAAGTGCGAAAGCTGGGTTAGGAAAAACTGACTGTCGAAAACGACGAGGAGCACGCCTGCGACCATGCCGTTTGCGGTAATAGGTTGTGCGGTATAAATGAGATTCCGCTGATTGAGGCTGACCTCCGGCCCAACAAACTCCTGGGTTTCCGCGCGACGTATGAGATCAAGAGCGGCAAAGGAAATGGGAATCTCAGCATTGAGATCAACTTCGGCTGCGCCCCGCTCTATGAGGTCGACGCGCACTACGTGCGGATTTTGCGCGGTATATTGTGCTGCGATGGTTGTACGTTGGTCTGCATCGAAGCTACCCATGGCCGCTTCGGTGGCCGGTGCTTTGGCCATAGCGTCGACATGGTTGCGGAGTTCTGCGATGCGCCCGTTGAAGATCTGCGTGTACTGATTGAGCAGCGTCTGGCGCTGTACCTCTGTCTGTTGCTGGCGTGGCTGTTCGATCACCTGCCACCAGATAAGCGCGAAAGTGACGAGGAGGGCCACCAGCGTAAAAACACTGGCGATACCGGCGTTCAGTAAAAAGCCGTCACCGGATGCTGTGGTTTTTTTCCTGGAGCGGCGTCTGCCCCGCTGATCTCGTTTTGCCACGTATGGGTCCTGCGATATACCTTTATTTTGTCACACTCTTAACAGGAGTGTTCACTAACTGATTGTTAAATATCTGGGCGATATGAGGAATGAGGGCTGCGGCAAGATCGTCCTTACTTTGCCTGGCGAAGCTCACTTCCTTGTCCGTAGTAATAAGTGTGGCAGCGTTGTGGGTTGAATTAAAGCCGATGCTGGGATCGGATACATCGTTCAATACGATTGCGTTCAGACCTTTGCGCCGCAGTTTTGCCCGCGCGTGCTCCAATGTATCGTTAGTTTCGGCGGCAAAGCCGACAACCACGGGCACCTGCTGGCTTTTGGCGACACCGGCGATGATATCCGGGTTTTCAACCAGTTCGAGCTTGTGTGAGGCGTCTTCGGTCCCAGCGCGTTTGATTTTTTGCTCTGCGGCTTGTGCGGGACGGTAGTCCGCAACAGCAGCGACGCCAATAAAAATGTCTGTTTCCGTCAGGTTGGCCATAGCCGCTTGTTCCATATCGCGCGCACTGACAACGTCGATGCGCCGAATCTCAGGCGGGGTTGGCGCGACACCCGGTCCCGCGATCAGGAGCACGTCAGCACCGGCGGCAAACGCAGCGGCCGCCAGGCTCAGACCCTGCTTGCCGGAACTGTGATTGCTGATGAACCTGACCGGATCGATCGCCTCCTTTGTCGGGCCTGCCGTTATGGTTACGCGTTGGCCGGAAAGAACACGCTCGGTCAGTTCCACCTGTACAGATAACCGATCCACGATGGTCTTGCTGATAGCTTCCGGCTCGCTCATGCGTCCGGGTCCCACCTCGCCACAGGCCTGCTCACCTGCATCAGGTCCGACGAACTGAAAGCCTCTTTTCTCCAGTGTGGCCAGATTGTCCTGTGTCGCCTGATTCAGATACATCTGCTGGTTCATCGCGGGCGCCACCAGGATCGGCGCTTCAGTGGCGAGACACACTGTGGTTAGAAGATCGCCCGCCTGGCCGTGGGCCAGGGCTGCCAGACAATTGGCTGTAGCTGGGGCGATTACAACAAGGTCCGCCCAGCGTGCCAGTTCTATGTGTCCCATTGCCGCTTCGGCCTCAGCGTCCCAGAGGTTGTCGCGTACCGGCTTGCCGCTCACAGCTTGGAGCGCGGTAGCGCCGACAAAATGGTGTGCGTTGGCAGAGAGAATCACTTCCACTTCTGCACCGAGCGCACGTAAAGATCGCACAAGGATTGGCGCCTTGTAGGCTGCTATCCCCGCTGTGACCCCGAGCACAATGTGTTTTCCGGTAAGGCTTGCTTGCGACATTGCTACCGCCTTAAGACCAAGTGGATGCGCATGATACCGATATTTCTTCGAAAACGGTCCAGAAAATCAAAGACTTGAAAAGTAGGTCTCATCCAGAAATGCCGCGTGAACGGGTGCTTGCAGACCGCCGTCAGGTCAGCGTCGGGGAGTTGTTGGCGGTCCTGTTGAGGACAGGCAGCCAGGATGGGGATGCATTGGCGAGTGCAAATGCACTCCTGGACAAATATGGTGGGTTGCAGGCGCTGTTCAGGGCACGGGTAGAGCACTTACTTACCGAAAAAGGCCTTGGACCGGCAAAAGTAGCTACTCTGGTTGCCGCCGGTGAAATAGCCCTGCGCCTGGATCATGCGATTCTGGTGGGTGAGGGCTCCTATGGTCCGCCTGCCAAAGGTCCGGCTGCCAAACAGGTGATGCACAGCGCGTCGGTAGTGAAACGTTATCTGCAAAGACGCATCGGCGGGTATGAGCGCGAGACGTTTGTGTGCCTTCTGTTGGATACCCGGCATCGATTGATCGAGTTTTTTGAAGCCTTTCTGGGCTCTATAGACCGTGCGCATGTCTATCCGAGGGAAGTGTTGAAGCGCGCGCTGGCGGTTAATGCCGCAGCGGTCGTTTTTGCACACAATCACCCGTCGGGGATTGCTGAACCCAGTCACGCTGACATCGAACTTACCCGGCAGCTGACAACACTGCTGAAGTTGGTGGATATCCGCGTCATCGACCATGTCATTGTGGCGGAACACGCCGTTACCTCCATGGCGGAACGTGGCTTGATGTGAGAACCAGCCCGCGACCGTTCGAATGGGCTATTCATCGCAGCGTATGCTTGCTCAGATGCAGGCGCTCTGGTATAAACGCGCCTCTTTTTTTTCTGGGCGAAATACAATGTCTCAGGTATGCCAAGTAACCGGCAAGCGACCCATGGTAGGCAACAATGTCAGCCATGCGCAGAACAAGACACGCCGGCGCTTTTTGCCGAACCTTCACTACCATAGATTCTGGGTAGAGTCGGAAAAAAGGTACGTTAAACTCCGCGTTTCATCGCAGGGTATGCGGATTATCGACAAGAAAGGGATCGATACCGTGTTAGCAGACCTGCGCGCTCAAGGTCAGCGCGTATAAGCGCGCGACTGATACAAGACTTAAGGAAAGAACATGCGTGAGAAAATCAAACTGGTGTCCAGCGCAGGTACGGGCCACTACTACACCACGGACAAGAACAAGCGTACGACGCCAGACAAGCTGGAAATGAAAAAATTTGATCCGGTTGTACGCAAGCATGTGCTGTACACCGAAGCCAAGATCAAATAGTCAGATCGAATAAGTAGATCGATCGATTTTAAAGATCAGATCAAGCAGAAGATCTAACAAGCTCTCATTAAGGCGCATCAGTGCCTGAACTACCCGAAGTAGAAACAACCCGGCGGGGTATAGAGCCGTGGGCGCGCGGTCGCACGCTGGCGGATGTCATTGTGCGTAACGGCCGGTTGCGCTGGCCGGTGGAAGCACCTGATTCTCTGAAAGGCGCCACAATTGATGGGGTCAACAGACGAGGTAAGTACTTACTTCTAAGCACGACCAGAGGCACGCTGATCGTGCATCTGGGGATGTCTGGCAGTTTGCGTGTTGTCGGGCATGACGAACCGGCCAAAACTCATGACCACATCGACCTGGTGTTCGACGAACATCGCCTGCGCTTTAACGACCCCCGCCGTTTCGGCTGCCTGCTCCACACGAATGATGATCCTGCAACTCATTGGTTGCTTATGAATCTGGGTGTAGAGCCGCTTGGCAACGAGTTTAATGGCGGCTATTTGTTTGCAGCATCGCGCAAGCGCAAAGTTGCAGTAAAGAATTTTATTATGGACGCCAAGGTGGTCGTGGGTGTGGGCAACATCTATGCCGCAGAAGCGCTGTTTCAGGCGGGCATACGACCGGGTATTGCAGCGGGTTCCGTGTCGCGTGCGGGTTATGAACAGTTGGCGCAGGCAATACAGCGCGTCTTGCAGGACGCCCTGGAAATGGGGGGCACAACGCTCAGAGATTTTGTGGGTTCGGATGGTAATCCGGGCTACTTCAAGCAGAAGCTTTTTGTATACGGGCGTGACGGCGAACCGTGCCGTGTTTGTGGTAGTGAGCTGAAGCTCAAGCAAATTGGCCAACGCAGTTCAGTTTACTGCCCAAAATGCCAAACATCTCAAGGATTTAAGGCGCCAAGCTTGCCTCCCCTCTAGGGATCACTTTAAATGGGCGCATTGTCCGTTTTCGGACTATCAACTAAACAGGATGAGAGCGAATCAGGATGAACAAGTTCCTCAAGAAATCTCTGACTGCTGCGGCGATCGGTGCACTGTGTGTGGCCTCAAACCCAGTATTGGCAGACGCTGACGAAACCCCGAGTGCTGGGGAAATGGTAGCTGATGCAGCCATCGCGCGACCGGCTGGGGTTGTCCTTACCGCCTTGGGAAGTGTCGCCTTTGTCGTGAGCCTGCCCTTCAGCGCGTTGGGTGGCAATGTGAAAGAAGCAGCAGACCAGCTGGTTGTTGGTCCGGCAAAAAATACGTTTGTTCGCTGCCTCGGATGTACCTCGACTAAAGAGTAATCACTCCGCCTGCAGCGCTTCCACAACTGCAGGATCCACAAACTGTGAGATATCCCCGCCGAGGGAGGCGATCTCGCGCACCAGTGTAGATGAGATAAAAGAACAGTCTTTCGACGTCGGTAGGAAGACGTATTCGATCTCCGGGTCGAGAGATTGGTTCATTTCCGCCATCTGGAATTCATAGTCGAAATCCGTAACTGTGCGCAGGCCGCGCAGGATGAACCGTGTGTCTTTGGACTTTACGTAGTCCACCAGCAGCGTATTGAATCCCTCTATCGATACTCTGTCACCATAGGGAGCGAGCACCCGCGAGCAAAGCTCAATACGATCGGCAAGATCAACTTTCGGGTTCTTCTGAGCAGATGTCCCAATTGCGAGCACCACGTGATCGAAAAGGTTCAAAGCCCTTTTAACCAGGTCTGTATGGCCATTGGTTATCGGATTAAATGACCCTGGATAAACTACGGTTTTCAAATTTTTCCCCCACCTCTGACGTCTCTGCGCACGTCTTAACTCAACCGAGAGCAGCGCATGGTAGCTATGCATATCTCCGGTCGCAACCCGGCTTTAACCGCCCCCGCCGTCCGAAAATCGTTTCGTCAACAGTGCGCTTGTAGTAGCACCTGCGTTGGTTAACTTGTTGACGGATAGGCCGTACTCCTGCGCCACCGACTCAATCTGAAGCTTGGCTGGTATCTCTACGTACGCGTACTGGAACTGGACGTGTTCTTCTGTCAGGAGAGCCAGTGTTTCAGTCAGTAAGCGTGGCTCGGCGAAAGGTGGGTCGATAAAAAGGATGTCGCGGTGTACACCTGAGCGCAGGACAGCGCGTGCGTCGCGCGAAAAAAACTGGCATTGGTCTGCGCAATTCAAATCTTGCGCGATGGCTTTGATACCCTGCAAAGATGCCCTATGGCGTTCAACAAAAGTCACCTGTCGGGCACCTTGGCTCAGCGCTTCAAAGCCGAGAATCCCAGAGCCCGCAAAGAGGTCCATGCACGTGCAGTCGTCAATGTGGGGGCGAAGCCAGTTGAACAGCGTCTCACGGGTACGGCCGAGCGTGGGCCGCAAACCCTCATTTGCTCGAAAGCGGAGCTTCCGTCCTCTCCACTTACCACCGATAATGCGCACAACTTGGGATTTACTACCGGCCAAGCGACACCTTTGGTCGACAACTGATGCAGGAAACAATATTACGGTGAGCGAAGAGACGACAAGTACTTCTGACAACGAGGACGCAAGTACCCACCAGGAAGAAAACCCGGAACAAGAGCAGGGCGAAAAGAAAGGTCTTTGGGGCCGACTGAAAAACGGTCTTTCCAAAACACGCTCCCAGCTGGCGACGGGCGTTGGCAATCTCATTCTGGGTGAACGTGAGATCGATGAGACGGTCCTGGATGATTTAGAGACGGCTTTACTGCTGACCGATGTCGGTATCGAAACGACAACCGAGATCATGGCGGAACTCGCCGAGCGCGTGGAACGACGCGAGCTTAACAACACGCGTGCGCTGCACGGCGCGCTCGTGGGTTTGCTGGCGGATCGTCTGGTGCCGCTGGAAGCTGAGCTGACGCCTAAGAAGCAACCGACGGTGATTTTCTTTGTCGGCGTGAATGGTGTAGGTAAAACCACAACCATCGGCAAGCTCGCGAAAAAATTTCAGAGCGAAGGAAAGAGCGTCATGCTTGCGGCGGGTGATACGTTCAGAGCCGCGGCGGTGGAGCAGCTGCAGGCTTGGGGTGAGCGCAATGACGTCCCCGTGATTGCTCAAGCGCAGGGTTCAGACAGTGCATCGGTCGCATTCGATGCCGTTGAATCAGCGCAGGCTAAAGGGGTGGATGTGCTGCTCGTCGATACGGCGGGTCGCCTGCAGGCTAAAACACAGCTGATGGACGAGCTGAAAAAAGTGCATCGTGTTGTGCAGCGTCTCGATGCCGATGCTCCGCATGAGGTCATTCTGGTGCTCGACGGTGGTGTGGGTCAGAACGCGTTAAGTCAGGTCCAGCTGTTTGATGAAGCGGTGCATTTGACCGGGTTGGTCATTACCAAGCTCGACGGTAGCGCCAAAGCCGGCGTGCTCTTTGCGATCGCGGCGCAGAATAATAAAGCCAAGCGTGAGTTACCCGTCTACTTTGTAGGCGTCGGTGAGTCGGTAGATGATCTGCAGAGATTTGAAGCGACAGCCTTTGCGGACGCGCTGCTCGATGCCACCGAGGTTTAGGCGCTAGTGGGTCAAATCAGCCTCCAGCACGTTACCAAACGATTTGAGAACGGCCACGATGCGCTCGTTGACCTGTCGGTGGCGTTCGAAGAGGGCTCCATGACGTTTCTCACCGGTCACTCGGGTGCGGGGAAAAGCACTTTTCTGAAGCTCTTGATCAGAGCCGAGGTGCCGACACGCGGGAAGATCCTGGTTAATGACGTGGACGTGGGCCGCTTGAGAGATGCAGAGCTGCCATATTATCGGCAGCACATCGGCGTGGTTTTTCAGGACCACCACCTGCTCGCTACCCGCACCGTCTTCGACAATGTCGCAACACCGCTGCGTGTGATCGGGCTTGCCGAGAAGGAAGTGGCGCGCCGCGTGCGCGCAGCGCTGACGGGGGTAGAGCTACTGGGGAAGGAAGGCCTGTTTCCTACACATCTCTCTACCGGTGAGCAACAGCGGGTCGGGATCGCGCGTGCGGTTGTCACCCGTCCGAAAATCCTCTTGGCCGACGAACCGACCGGCAATCTGGATCCAGATCTTTCGCAGCACATCATGGAGCTTTTTTCACGGTTTAATCAGGTGGGCTCTACGGTCATTGTCGCAAGTCATGACGTGTCGCTGATCGAGACGATGAACAAGCGCATCCTGCATCTGGAGCACGGTGAAATTGTGAGCGATCGCATCGGCGGGCAAACGGACCTGCAAATGGATGAACAAACAAGAGCACAGACGGCCTCAGCTCCCACAGACACCGGGGTCCACACTTAGATATGGCTGCGAAGGTCCCCTGGGGTGCAAAACGGTTTAATCCCGGTGGCTGGGTGCGTGACCACTTGCGTGTCAGCCAGGAGAGTTTCTATTTTGTAAGCTCGAGGCTAGGCACCACGTTTCTGGTCTGGTTGGTGGTCGGGATCGCATTGGCCCTCCCGGCAGGTTTGTGGTTGTTGCAGGTCAACATGGATGAAATGACTGCGGACTGGGAAGGACGACCTGGTTTAAGTATCTACTTCGAAACCCATGTCCAGGCGGGGCAGGTGCAAGCGGTGGCGGACCATCTTGAAAAACAAAGCAGCATAGAAGCGGTGACGGTCACCTCATCGGAAAGTGCGTTGGAAGAGTTTCGGGCTTGGTCCGGCCTGGATGAGGCGTTGGACCTGCTCTCCGACAATCCGCTTCCGGCGTCGATACAAGCGCGGCTGGCGAGCGGCGTTGCCTTGGCCGAACTGTCCAGATTGAGTGCTGATGTTGTGCGTCTCGAAGGGGTCGCCGAGGTTGAAGTGGAGAAGACCTGGCTTGAGCGGCTGAACGACATGTCCAGCATCGTCAGTCGCCTGGGCAGCGTGCTCGCGCTACTTTTTGGGGTGGGGGCGGTGCTGGTGACCTCATCCTCGGTGCGCCTCGCGATTGAAAGCCGCCTGGATGAACTCAAGGTCCTGAAACTGGTGGGTGCAACCGCCGCGCAATTGCGACGACCCTTTCTATACTTCGGGGCGATCTATGGTTTTGGTGGTGCGGTCATAGCCGCCATGGTCATCGCACTGACGGTGGCGGTGGTCGAAGCGCCGCTGCAATCGCTGATGGGCAGTTACCAGCAGGACTTGAATTTAGCCGGATTTGACCCCACGTTTCTTGTTGGACTACTGGGTATAGGCAGCCTATTGGGTGTAGCAGGTGCACTGGTCGCGGTTCGAAGCAGGCTGACTGGGCTGGAAATCTTTTAAAATCAACAAGTTAGATGCCCAAAAACCAAAATGTGTGACCGTTTAAAGCGTTAACCAGTTCGCTGGAACTCCAGATTGGATTAGCAGTCTTACTGTTAGAGTGCTAATATTCACCTGGTAAGTGTTACCGGAGGTATCACATGGGAACGAACATTATGGCAATGCCGAGTCTGGCGCCGGGACGCGACCTTGATGCGTACTTAAATACCATCAGCGCGTTCCCTGTACTTACTCCAGAAGAGGAGAAGGTACTGGCGGACCGGTTTTACTACGAAGAAGATCTGGACGCAGCCCGCGAGCTGGTGCTGTGTCATCTGCGCTTTGTGGCACATCTGGCCAGATCCTATCAGGGTTATGGTCTGTCGCAGGCCGATCTCATTCAGGAAGGCAACGTCGGCTTGATGAAGGCTGTGAAGCGTTTCGATCCGAACGTTGGTGTACGGCTGGTGTCTTTTGCAGTGCATTGGATCAAGGCCGAGATTCATGAGTTCATTCTGCGCAACTGGCGCATCGTCAAGGTCGCTACGACCAAGGCCCAGCGCAAACTGTTCTTTAACCTGCGCAGCCACAAAAAAGAACTTGCCTGGCTGACCCAGGAAGAAACCAAAGCGATTGCGAAGGAACTGGGTGTTCCTACCGCTGAGGTTAATCGCATGGAAGGGCGCCTTGCAGCGGCCGATATGGCGTTTGACGGCTATGACAGTGATGACGGCGAAGTGGCTGCCCCCGCTCATTTCCTGGCGGCACCTGCAGCGGACCCAGCGGACATCGTAGCGGCGCAAGACTACGAAGAAGATGCGCACGCGCAACTGGCCGGTGCATTGGTTGATCTGGATGACCGCAGTCGCGATATCCTTCAACGCCGATGGCTGACAGAGGATAAGGCTACGTTGCATGAACTGGCCGAAGAGTATGGTGTATCCGCAGAGCGAATTCGTCAGCTTGAAAAGAACGCCATGAAAAAGATGAAAAAGGCCATTTCTCTGGCATAACCTCACGAGGATAAATAACTTGGCAGCACGACTGCTTAGCGCCGGCGCACTCCTGGGTGTGACCGGCGTTGTTTTAGGTGCGCTGGGTGCGCACGGGGGAGCGCTTTCAGAATCGAGCAGTTGGGACACGGCGGTTCAATATCAGTTGATTCATGCGGTTGTCCTGGTGGCGCTTGGCCTTGTAGACCGCGAAGTGCAATCTCTTTCCAAAGCCTACCTGGTGGCGGGTTGGTTGATGGTCGCGGGTGTGCTGTTGTTTTCCGGCAGTATCTATCTGCTGGTCCTGGGCGGCCCGTCCTGGCTGGGACCCGTTACACCGTTGGGTGGGGTGTGCTTTATTGTCGGCTGGGTGACCTTGTTATGGGCGTCTTTCAGTGTCCGAAAATAACCAACACAGCTACATTCGCCGACGCGGGCGAATCACCAAGGCGCAGCAGGAAGGGTTGGACCAACTGCCAGCGTATCGTTCGACGCCTCAGGCTTGGGTGGCGTCTGAGGACGGGTTTAAGCGCGGCATGGAAATCGGTTTCGGGATGGGAGATGCACTCTTATCCTGGGCGCAGGCCGAGCCGGAAGCGCGCCTCCTCGGCATCGAGCTTTACCAGCCCGGTTTGGGTGCTTTGGTGCATCGCGTCTTCAAGGAAGGGATTGAGAATGTCACGGTCATCGACACTGCCGCACAAGAAGTGGTGGCCGAATTGCCCGACGAGTGCCTGGATGAGGTACGAATCTTTTTTCCTGACCCGTGGCCAAAAAAACGCCACTTCAAACGCCGCTTGATTCAACTGCCTTTTGTTCAGGACCTGGCGCGCGCGGTCAAATCGGGCGGCATCGTTCATCTCGCGACCGACTGGACACCGTATGCCGAATGGATGTTGGAGGTGATCGCGGAGTGCGAAGACTGGCAACTGGATACAAACCGGGTGCGAGCGTCCGCAGAACTCAGCAGTGTCAAAAGGGATTCCACAAAATTTGAGCGCCGCGGTGAACGGCTTGGTCATGAGATCCATGACCTGATTTACAGGAAAGTTCAGTCCGGCGAGCCGGACTAAGGCAGAAAAGCCCCCACTACCGAATCCAGGTAGCGGTAACCTTGCGGCGTTGTGCAACATCGCTCCGGCACTACCAGCTCTTGCTTTACCAAATCCTCCCACACAGGCGACAACGCGTCTCGCGTCAGTCCTGTATGTGCTTCGAAAGTCTCCCACGAAGTGCCATCGATGAGTCGAAGGCCGTTCAGTAGAAACTCGAAGGCACGGTCTTCAGCCGCAACACGTGATACTTGGGTGGTGGTTGCGTCTGCCAGATACAGACGGGGTTGCGATGGCTTTTGCGTCCGGGTGATCTCTAGCTCTGCCGCGCCGAGTGTTGTCACCTTGCCATGGGCACCGGCACCCAGGCCGATATAGTCACCAAACCGCCAATAATTTTTGTTATGCAGGCATTCCTTGTCGGCTTTTGCGTAAGCCGAAACTTCATAGCGCTGAAATCCTCCTGTGGACAGCAGATCAAGTCCTTCGCGTTCAATATCCGCGAGTACGGGTTCTGTGGGCAGGATTGGGGGGCGTTTCGCAAACTCTGTCTTGGGCTCCAGTGTCAGTTGATACCAGGACAGATGGGCGGGATCGAGGGAGATTGCTGCAGACAGATCCGCCAGCGCCTCGTCCGTCGATTGATCGGGTAACCCCCACATGAGATCGACGTTGAAATTTTTGCAGCCTGCAGACTTCAATCTCTCGATACATCGGTAGGTCTCCTCGGCCTTGTGTATACGACCCAACCGTTCGAGATGATTGTCATTAAATGACTGAGCGCCGATGGAAAAACGGTTGACTCCAGCATCACGATACTCATCAAACGGTGCATATTCTGCTGTACCGGGATTTGTCTCCATGGTCACTTCCGCATCAGGCACGAGCGGCAGGTGTTCGATGAGTCGTGCGAAGTGGTGTGGTTGGAAAAGACTTGGCGTGCCACCGCCGAAGAAGACGCTGGCAAACTTGATATCGCCCAGTGCATGAACTTTGCGCTGCTGTTGCCAATCGTTGATGAGCGCGTCTGCATAGCCGTCGAAGTCGGGTTCTGCTGCGCTGTGGTTCGTGTGTGTTGGCGTGATCGGATGAGAATTGAAATCACAGTACGGACATTTGCGCACACACCACGGCATGTGTACGTACAGTCCGGGCGCATCAAGCATAACGAGCTTGCAGCAACCTCATCAGCGCCATACTTGCCTGAGCACGATGGCTGATTGCGTTCTTCTCTTCACTGGGAAGTTCTGCGGAAGTTTTGGCACCGTCGCCTACAAGGAAAAGGGGGTCATAGCCAAAGCCGTTTGCTCCCTTGGAGTCCGGCGTGATCCGTCCGTGCCAGGCGGCGGTAGCAACGATGGGCGTAGGATCCTCCGCGGTTTCCAGGTAGACCATGGCGCAGTAGAAGTAGGCTGGTGGTTCGGAATTCAGGAGACCCAGTTTGCCAAGCTCACTCAAAAGCTTTTCATTGTTCGCGGTATCCCCAGCATCGCCTGCATAGCGTGCCGAGTAGATCCCTGGCGCGCCGCCAAGCGCGGGCACCACAATACCGGAGTCGTCGGCGATGGCGGGTAGATGGGCCTCGCCGCTGACAAAGCGCGCTTTGATGAGCGCATTTTCAACAAACGTAAGACCGTCCTCCGGCGGGCTGGGTATATCAAGCTCCGCCTGGCTCACCAGCGTGTGCCCCAAAGGTGCGAGAATCTTGTTGAGTTCTCTCACTTTGCCTTGATTACGAGAGGCGATAACAATTTCCATCAGTGTTGCCAGTACATCTTCTGTTGAAAATTGATGGATTTGGTTTCGCCGTTAGGGAGCGTCACGTTCAAGCGTAGTCGATGATGTTCCTCGTCCGCATGTCGCATGATGGCCAGGTAATAAACAGCGGATTGCTCCCTCACCTCGGTAAACTCAAGCTGCTGAAGTTGCTCGAGGAGGTTGCGGGTATCCCCAGCAACTTCTGCTGTGACCGGCTGGTCGCGGTGCAGTACCGAGACGTTGATCAAGGCACGATCTTTACCTCGCGGAAGATTGTATTGGGTGGCGATTTTGGCGTTGAGGAAGGTGGTAGGCACGACGATGTAGTGCACTTCGTATTCACCAAATACTTTCTTCTGTTCTGCTGCGACAAACGCAGGCGCGACAAAGCAAAGCGATGTCAGTAACAAAACGAGTGGTTTAATCATTGTCAGTTACGACCCAGTCGGTAAAAAGCCACCGTGCCGAACACGTTAGGAAGAAAGCCCAGGACCTTGCGCTCGTTGTACTGTCCGTCTACGACCCTGCGGTCGATGATGCGCAGGTTCAGCGATGCGCACAGTGCCTCAAAGTCCTTAAACGTGCACAGGTGGATGTTAGGTGTGTCGAACCAGTTGTGAGGGATGTGCTTGTCGACCGGCATGCGGCCTTTGGTGATCAACTGCCACCGACTGCGCCAATGCCCGAAGTTCGGAAAGGTCACAACGCATTCTTCGGCTATGCGCAGCATGTCGGTGAGCATTTCGTCCGGCGCCCTTACTGATTGCAATGTTTCGGTCATTACAACCATATCGAAACTGGAGTCGGGGAAATTGCCCAAACCCATGTCGAGGTCCTGCTCTACTACGTTCACACCTTTTTCAACACAGGTGCGGATGTTTTCGGCGTTCACGTCCAGACCGTAGCCGTTCACGTCTTTGTTTTTTTGCAGGTAAGCGAGGAGATCACCTTCGCCGCAACCCAGGTCCAGCACCCGCGCGCCCGGATTTATAAGTTCTGCAATCACCTGGAGATCGGCGCGTAAACTCATGCCGTCACCTCACGATGAACTCTCTCAAGGTATGTTTTTAGGAGCTCTGTGTAGCGGGGTATTGGTAACAGGAAGGAGTCGTGTCCGTGTTCGGACTCGATGACAGCAGACGCCACGTTTTTTCCCGCGGCGATAAGGGCATCGACGATCTCTTGGGACCTTTCCACCGAAAAGCGCCAGTCTGAGGTAAAGGAAGTGACCAACACCTTTGCCTGAATATCTTGAAACGCATGCGCCAGATTGTCCTGCACACCCTGCGCCGGGTCGAAAAGGTCCAGCGCCTTGGTCATGAGGACGTAGGTGTTCGCATCAAAAACCTGGGAGAACGTTTTGCCCTGATGATGCAGGTAACTCTCCACCTGAAATTGGTCGCTTTCCTCTGCGTTCTGCTTTTCCCGTCCAAACTTTGCATGCATACCATCATCGGAAAGATAGGTGACATGACCGATCATACGAGCAAGCATGAGGCCGCGATCGGGGATTGCCTCGTTTTCGGCGTAACGGCCAGCAAAAAAATTAGGATCGGAAAGAATCGCCTGGCGGGCGATTTCATTAAACGCAATGTTCTGTGCAGAGAGCTTAGCCGCAGCCGCGATGACCACCGCCGCATGCAGACGGTCGGGAAAGTCGATTGCCCATTGCAGCGCCTGCATGCCACCCAGCGACCCGCCGATGATTGCGGCAAATTTTTTGATGCCAAGGTGGTCGGCCAGTGCAACCTGGCTGTTCACCCAGTCTTTGACCTCCACCTGAGGAAACTCGGGTCCGTAAACCTGTCCCGTACGCGGGTTTTTTGATCTGGGTCCTGTGGTGCCGTGACACCCACCGAGGTTATTCAGCGAGATGACGTAGAAAAGATTGGTATCGATCGCTTTGCCCGGACCGATGCAATTGTCCCACCAACCGGGTTTACCATCCTCTGTATCATGGTAACCGGCTGCATGGTGATGACCGGAAAGGGCATGACAGATAAGTATCGCGTTTGAGCGCGAGGCGTTCAGTTCGCCGTAGGTTTCAAACACGAGCTCGTAGTTCGGCAGGACAGCGCCGCTCTTTAAGGTGAGCGGGTCCTGATGCCGGTAAACCTGCGGCGTGACCAGGCCGACAGAGTCTTGTGTCCCTTGTGTTTCGACAGTCATCGGCGCTTGCGTGCTAGTAGCGGATCTGACCCAGCAGGTTCTGCAGGATCATGATGACCAGAAAGACAACCATAGGCGAAAGGTCGATTGGCCCCAATGGGGGGAGCACACGGCGAATTGGACCCATGATGGGTTCGAGCAACTGTTGGATGAGTGCCAGTACCGGGTTGTAGTTACCCGGCGCAATAAAACTCGCCAGCACCATGATGATGATGGCGAAAAAATAGAACTGCAGCAGTACCGACACCGCCTTTACGGTGCCCGCGACCAGCACGTACGAGGAGATCACAAACTCAGGTGCGGTAAACATCACAATAGCCATGATGCCCAGGATGCCGATGATCCAGGCGACCAGAAGTGATGCGAGGTCCAACGTGCCGATGGGTTTTAAGAGCAGACGTAACGGACGGCACACCGGGTCGGTGCCCTTGACCACCGCTTGGGAAAGCGGGTTGTAGAAATCTGCACGGCTGGCTTGCAGTAGAAATCTCAACCAGAACAGGAGGCAGGCCAGATCAAAAACGAAACCGAGAATAAGCGATGTTGTGCTTGTCATTGGCCGTTAGTCTCCAAATTCTTCCGCCAGTTCCTTTGAACGCTGCGCGGCGGCAGTCAGCGCGCGTTCAACCAAAGGCGCAAACCCGTCGGCTGCAAATACTTCCAAAGCGGCCTGTGTCGTGCCGCCGGGACTGGTGACATTCTGACGGAGTGTGGCGGGAGAATCCGCTGTTTTCTGTGCCATGAGCGCCGCACCGTAGGCGGTTTCGATCGCAAGTTCCGTTGCCGTCTCACGTGACAAACCTAGACTGACACCCGCGTCCGCCATGGCTTCCATCAGCGCAAAAAAGTATGCAGGACCGCTTCCGGATACCGCGGTCACCGCATCGATGGCCCCTTCGCTATCCACCCAGAGGGTTTTGCCCGCGGATGTGAGGATTGTTTCGGCGGTATTGCGTTGTTGTGCCGAACAGTGCTCGTTAGCGTACAGCGCTGTGATGCCTGCATTTAAGAGAGCAGGCGTGTTCGGCATGCATCGCACGATGGGTTGAGCTGGATCGGTCCAGGCGTTCATGCTGGCCAATCCAATACCGGCCGCGATGGAGACAATCAGCTGATCTTGCGTCACCTGCAAACTTTGCAGGACAGAGCTTGCGACCTGGGGCTTCACAGCCAGCACAACCGTACCGGCACCCGCAACGGCTGCATTGTTGTCGCTGAGAGTCTCAATCGGCATCGCCTCGTAGCGCTCGAGTTGTTCGGGCATCGGGTCTGACACCCGCACGTTGTAGCCGCCTTCGGATACCAGTCCGCTGATGAGGCTCATGGCCATATTGCCGCCGCCGATAAAGGCTATTGTGTCGTCCACCCAGGCTCCCTTTCTTGCTGTCGTCTTCTGTGGTTGCTGTCTTGTTCCTGCCAGTGCTTGCTCGGTTTGCTTGCCTTCAGGCTTAAGTTGCCTGCAGGTTATGAGCGTGCGTTTGCAGTTAAGTCCCGCGAGGTCCGAACAGGTCGGTGCCTATACGGATGTGGGTCGCACCCGCTGCGATTGCATCGTCTAAGTCGCCGGACATGCCCATGGACAGTGCGCCCCATTCCGCTTGTTGCTGGGGGCTGAGGGTTGAGCCGATGCGTTCCGCTAATTGTGCCATGGAATCGTAACTCGCCCTAGGGGGTGCTGCAGGGTCGAGGATGGTCATCAGACCGCGAAGCTTGAGGTTCGGCATTGCCAGGGTACAAGCGACAAGCTCAGCCGCCTGCTCGCTGGTCACCCCGCCTTTGTTTGTGTCGGCGGTTATATTTACTTGAATCAGTACGTTGAGCGGGTGGGAGGTTTGATTGGACAAGCGCTGTGCAATTTTTTCGCGGTCCAGCGTATGCACCCAGTCGAAATGCTCAGCAATCTGGCGGGTTTTGTTGCTTTGAATACGTCCGATGAAATGCCAGGTGGTTGCTTCCAACAAAGTGTCCGACAGTCCGGCCCGTTTGGTGATGGCTTCATCGACGTAATTCTCACCGTAGTGCCGGAGTCCCAATGCGTATGCTGCGCTAATTGTTGCTGCATCTCGCGTTTTGCTGGCGGCGATCAGGGTAACATCAGCACCTGGCCGCTTGGCTGTCTCGCAAGCCGACTGAATACGTTGTTGAAGCGCAACTAGGTTGTCTTTTAAGTAGGTGGATTCCATGAGCACAGGCGGCGCAAAATGTTAAAAACGTCGCAGATCTTACAACAGGGTTCGCACAGCAAGACATATGCCGTAGTGCGGAGCCCGAGATTGCGCATACTATTGACGGTATTAGCAGATTTAACAGTGGGACGTGCGTCTTCGCCCGGCCCAACAGTTAGTGCAGACAGTAAGTGCAGATAGAAGCGCAGAGATTCGCGCACATGAAAAGGACAGCTGATGGACATAACCGAACTACTTGCGTTCAGCGCTAAACAAGGCGCGTCTGACCTCCACCTTTCCGCCGGACTACCCCCGATGATCCGGGTTGATGGCGACGTGCGGCGGATCAACCTGCCGCCGCTGGAGCATCAGGAAGTGCATGGTCTCATTTACGAAATCATGAACGACAAGCAGCGGAAGGATTTTGAAGAATTCCTGGAAACAGACTTTTCGTTTGAGGTCCCCGGGGTTGCCCGTTTCCGTGTGAACGCATTCAACCAGAACCGGGGTGCGGGTGCGGTTTTCCGAACGATCCCCTCGAAAGTTCTGACCATGGAAGACTTGGGCATGGGCCAGGTCTTTAAAGACGTATCCATGGTGCCGCGAGGACTCTGTCTGGTAACAGGCCCTACAGGGTCGGGTAAATCCACCACCCTTGCTGCGATGATCGACTATGTAAACGACAATCGCTACGACCACATCCTCACCATTGAGGATCCCATCGAATTTGTTCACGAATCGAAGAAATGCCTGGTCAACCAGCGCGAGGTTCACCGCGATACCCATGGCTTCAACGAGGCCCTGCGCTCTGCACTTCGCGAAGACCCGGACATTATTCTGGTCGGTGAGCTGCGTGACCTTGAGACCATTCGCCTGGCGCTCACCGCGGCAGAAACCGGGCACTTGGTGTTTGGTACGCTGCACACCACCTCAGCAGCAAAAACCATCGACCGTATCATCGACGTCTTTCCCGCGGAGGAGAAAGACATGGTTCGCTCGATGCTTTCGGAATCACTGCAGGCGGTGATCTCGCAGACACTCTTGAAGAAAGTGAATGGCGGCCGAGTTGCTGCGCATGAAATCATGATCGGCACACCCGCCATTCGAAACCTTGTCCGTGAAGATAAGGTGGCGCAGATGTACTCGGCAATTCAGACGGGCGCTTCTGTGGGTATGCAGACGTTGGACCAGCATCTCCAGGATCTGGTCGAAAAACGCACCATTTCGCGCGAAACAGCACGCGAGAAAGCGAAGATTCCGGAGAACTTCTAAGGTTACTGGAAGGCATTTCGGGCACTCAATCTAAAGTGATAAGCGGGAAGTACGAATGGAATTCGATAAGTTACTCAAACTGATGGTTGAAAAAGGCGCGTCGGACCTCTTTATCACGGCGGGTAAGCCACCGATGGTGAAGGTAAACGGCAAACTTTATGCCGCGGGTAAAAGTGATTTATCCCCTGAGCAGGCGAAAGAGCTGGTTTACGGGGTTATGGATCCGGATCAGCGCGCAACGTTTGATAGAGAACATGAATGCAACTTCGCCATCACCTCGCGAGGCTTGGGTCGCTTTCGTGTGAGTTCTTTCTATCAGCGCAACCTCGTCGGCATGGTGCTGCGGCGCATTGAGGTAAATATTCCTCGTGTTGGTGATTTGGGGCTGCCGCCGATTATTGAAGATCTGGCCATGACCAAACGCGGACTTATCATTTTTGTTGGTGCCACGGGTACTGGTAAATCCACGTCGCTTGCGTCGATGATCGGCCATCGCAACGAAAACTCCTCAGGTCACATTATCAGTATCGAGGACCCCATCGAATTTGTGCACCAGCACCGCGGTTGTATTGTCACGCAGCGTGAAGTGGGGGTGGATACCGACTCATTTGAGATTGCACTGAAGAACACTCTGCGTCAGGCCCCCGACGTCATCATGATCGGTGAGGTGCGCAGTAAAGAGACCATGGAGTACGCGCTCACCTTTGCTGAAACGGGTCACCTGTGTTTGTGTACGCTGCACGCGAACAACGCAAACCAGGCGCTGGACCGGATTATCCACTTCTTCCCTACCGAACGGCACAACCAGACGTGGATGGACTTGTCATTGAACCTGAGGGCGATGGTAGCGCAACAGCTGATTCCCACTGTGGATGGCAATGGACGCCGCGCGGCTGTAGAAATATTGATCAACACCCCGCTGGTGGCAGACCATATCCGCAAAGGGGATGTCCACCTTTTGAAAGAGCTGATGACGAAGTCGACGGAACAGGGTATGCAAACCTTCGACCAGGCGCTGTATAAGCTCTATGCGCAAGGTGAGATTACGTATGACGCCGCGATCGCGAGCGCCGACTCGCCGAACGATTTGCGCCTCATGATCAAGCTTGGTGCAGATGCTAAAGCTAATCCGATGGACGGCGCGGACCATCTGACGATTGAGGAAGACTTGGAGCCTGGCTCCTTCAGCATGCGCTGATTTTGTCATCCAGGTGTTCGCTTGCCTTGAAAGGCGTGAGGACAGCTAAAGGTGCGTGCGGCCTGGTTAACTCAGATGGGGTCAACTCAGCTGATTCAAATAACTCTCGCCGATAAAACATGCCGCCAGCTCGTGGTCGGTGTTGGCCTTGCCCGCTGCCTGGGCGCTGCTCAGCGAAAGCTCGGCCTCAAAAGAGGTCAGGCGTTCGTCCTGCAGGTGTGTGGGTAACTGAAACCTGCGTTCCAGCTCGATCGCAAACTCGCGGCTCAGGGCCGACATCTCGGATTCTGTGCCATCCATGTTCAAAGGCAATCCCACGACAAGCGCCTGAGGCTTGTGAGTCTGGATGATTTCTGCAACCTGATGCCATTGCGGCTTGCCACTTTTACAGTGCAATGTGGTGATGCCGCTCGCGGTGTTAGTCACTGCCTGTCCGGCCGCCAGACCCAGGTATTTCAAACCGAAGTCAAAGGCGAGTATGCGTTCGATTTTTTGGTTGGGGGTGGTGTCCGACATGCCTCAGGCGTGTCCGGGTCGCCCGGCGATCAGGCTGAAATCGATACCCAGCGTATTCGCAGCAACGTTTAGCCGCTCTGCGAAAGGCGTGTTGAACAGCACCTTGGTATCTGCGGGTGCGCTCAGCCAGACGTTACGGCTCATCTCATCCTCAAGTTGGCCTGCACCCCAGCCCGCGTAACCAAGGGTCACCAGGTAGTTTTCTGGGCCTTCGCTTTGCACGATTGCATCCAGCACGTCGATGGCGGTGGACAGGTACAGGTCGTCGGCAAGCTGGTGGGAAGACTCAAATGTTCGATCGCCTGCGTGCAGGACGAAGCCGCGCTCCAGTGCTACGGGACCCCCTTCCATTACGGGCGTATCTACCAGGTCGTGGTTGCTCGCGAGCCCAAGCTGCGCGAAGAGTTCCACCAGCGAAACCTCGGAAGGTCGGTTCACGATGAGACCCATCGCGCCGTCTTCGTTGTGTTCGCAGATGTAGGTCAGGCTGTCGGCGAAGTAATCACCCGTGAGCCCGGGCATCGCAAGGAGAAAATTGTGGGCTAATTCCATGGGGGCCCGAGCGTCGACTAAAGACGCCACGTTGCCATCAGCCCGGTCGGGATTGCAAGCCCGAGCGTAACTTCGTGAATTGCCACCAGCGGGTAAACTCAAGCCGATCGTACGCCTTGCGCATTTCAACGTTGAAAGGTTGGAAAGGCGCAGCCTGGCGCACGGTGGCGAGGGCTGCCGTGTCGAGTTGTCGATGGCCTGAAGACTTCAACACCCGCACTTCCTGCAGCGAGCCGTCGTGGAGGATGGATACAAGCAGCAGGACTTCACCTTCAAGCTGGCCGGCGGGGTAGTTGATGGCGCCGATGCGCTCGCACTTCTGACGCCACATATCCAGGTAGGCGGCTTCTGCGGCCGAACGAGTAGAGACCGAGCTGATTCGTTTGGTGCGCGGCATGTTGGCAAGGGCCTGTTGGTCCTGGGCGATGCGCGCTTCAAGGCTGGCGATTTCCTGGACGAGCTTTTCACGATCGAAACGATTGGTGACCGGATTGGCCAGCTCTTCTTTCAGTTCCTCGAAGTCGTCGTTGGCCTGTGTCTCCATCGTCATGGTTGTGGTGACAACCTGCTCGATCGGAGTGCTGGATTCCTCAACAGGTGCGGGTTGCGACAGTACCTCTTCAAACTGGTTGGTTTGGAAATCTGTCTGCTGTGTGGCGGTCATTTCCATGACCTCGTCTTCCGAGCCGCTGCCCTGCTGGTTGGTGGCGGCGATGAAGTCGGCATCCTCCGGCGCCTCGGTATCTGCAGCGATGGAGAGCGTCACATCGATGCTCGTGGTTTCCGGCATGTTGGCGTCGGATGAGAAGCCGATACCAAGAATGAGCACAGCGTGCAGCGACAGCGCCAGGAACAGCGCAAAGCTGAAACGATCTCGATTGCTGATAACGACTGTACTCATCAGGGTATTTTAAGTTAACTATGCAGAGAGTTTAGCCAACGCAGTCTCGATTAGGTCACCTGCTATATCCAGGGAAAACTGCGCATCCAGCTCGCGTATGCAGGTCGGGCAGGTCACGTTGACCTCGGTCAGATAGTCACCTATGACGTCGATACCTACAAAGACCAGGCCGCGCGCCTTCAGTTCGGGTCCCACTTCCTCAGCGATCCAGCGGTCCCGGTCTGTCAGAGGACGTCCTTCACCACGACCACCGGCCGCGAGGTTACCGCGGGTTTCCCCCGCCAATGGAATGCGCGCCAGTGCGTAAGGCACGGGCTCCCCGTCGATGAGGAGAATGCGTTTGTCACCATCGACAATTTCGGGCAGATAAACCTGCCCCATAATTTGACTCTGCTCACCTTCGGTCAGCGTTTCCAGCACAACCGAAAGGTTCGGATCGTCGGACTTTATCCTGAAGATAGACGCGCCCCCCATCCCATCCAGCTTCTTGAACACGACATCGCCGTGTTGGGCGTGAAATTCACGCAACACATCGTGACGGCGGCTGACCACCAGTTCGGGCTGGCACTGCGGAAACGCCGTCGCAAAAAATTTTTCGTTGCAGTCACGCAGGCTCTCAGGTTTGTTGATGACCAGCACTCCCGCCTCTTCGGCGCGCTCAAGGAAGTAGGTGGTATAGATAAACTCCATGTCGAAAGGCGGGTCTTTGCGCATCATGATGATATCCATGCTGGCAAGCGGTACACGTTCGGGATCTCCCAGCGTGTACCAGCCTTCGCTGCCATTCTGAGCGATATCCAGGCTTTGCGCGAAGTCAGGTGTAAGCTGCAAGCGGCGGAACTCACCCGCGGCTTCGCCCCCCATCAGAAACAGGTCGCGTTGCTCCAGGTAGTAGACCTCCAGATCACGCAGTTGTGCGGCACGGATCATGGCCAGCGTGGAGTCCTTTTTCAGGGCTAAACTGTCTATGGGATCCATGACGAAGGCAATTTTAGGCATTGTTCTTAAGCTTAAGTGTCGTAAAGCGGGCTCTAAATTACCTACTGATTGGCAAACTAGGCAACCAAAATGAGAACAAAATCTCTTTGTTCCAGCCTCACCCTTTAAGCCCGCATGCCTGCGTGTTACAAAACTGCTTGGAAAAGTGTTGTCTTCTTCCTGGCGGGCGATCACACCCGGTAGTTACGCAACTTGATTGTCATAGCTGAAATCAAGGGAAGTCTTAAGCAAGCGAACGCTGAAGCAGGCTGACTAAGAAGAAGGACAACATGACATGGATGTACTTGCAAAGGATTGATAAGAGAGAGAGGCGAAGGATAGAGAATGGAAGAGGAGCTTCAGTTCATGGGCGATCCCACCAACGACGGTGTCAAAGTGCTGGTCATCGATGACTCGAAAACGATTCGACGCAGTGCCGAAAACCTGCTCACTAAAGAAGGGTATGACGTCATTACCGCGACAGATGGATTTGACGCCCTGGCTAAAATAGCCGATTCAAAGCCGGAAATTATCTTCGTTGATATCATGATGCCGCGTCTGGATGGTTATCAGACATGTGCTTTGATAAAGAACAACAGCGAATTCAAGACCACACCGGTGGTCATGTTGTCCTCTAAAGACGGTCTCTTTGACAAAGCGAAAGGTCGCATTGTCGGATCGGACCAATACATCACCAAGCCCTTCAGTCGCGATGAGCTGTTGGGCACGATCAAAACGCTGGTGCACTAGAGGGTTACGATGGCGCGAATATTAGTGGTGGACGATTCGCCGACTGAACAGCATCAGTTGGTTAATCTCTTAGCCCGACAAGGGCACCAGGTACTGACAGCCTCTTCTGGCTCTGACGGGGTATCTCTCGCCAGCCAGGAGCAGCCTGATGTCATCCTGATGGACGTCGTCATGCCGGGCATTAATGGTTTTCAGGCGACGCGGCAGATCACCCGCAACGATGCAACCTCGCATATCCCTGTTGTCATCATATCCAGCAAAAATCAGGACGCGGATAAAGTGTGGGGTGAGCGCCAGGGTGCTTGCGGCTATCTCACCAAGCCGGTGGATGATCGTACCCTCATTCAAACCGTAAATGGATTGTTGGCCTAAATTATGTCCAGCGAAGCGATCAACGTACTCTACGATATCAAGGCCTCGACGTTTAAAAACGCAGCCGCTCTGCCGCACAAAGAAGAAGTGCAGGCACAATGGCAGGGACTGGGTTTCCTCGTCGGCGGTGTGCGTCTCGTATCTAAGCTCGGCGAGGTCGGCGAATTGTTGCAGATGCCTCGACTGACGTCTCTGCCCGCGGTGAAATCCTGGGTGCGTGGCATTGCCAATGTCCGTGGTCGATTGATTCCGGTCATCGATCTACATGAATTTCTCGGATTGCCAACAACCCTGCCCATGAATCAGTGGCGCGTGCTGGTGATCGAAGACAACGATGTTGCTGCGGGTCTACTTGTCGAGCAGTCGCTTGGCATGCAGCACTTCTCAGAAGACAACTATGAAGCCAGTGACGGTGAAGGCCTGGGTGGTCTGCAGCCTTATGTGACCGGCGCATTCAGACACGGTGGTCGTGTCTTTCATGAAATAGAACTCAAAGCCATTTTGCGTGACGAGAAGTTTTTCAATGTCGCGCTTGACGGTGGAGTGGAATAGCTCAACTTAACTCGGAACCAGATAGGATAAGGAAATGAAGTCAGGGAAGTTATCACCATTACTGGTCGTTGCAATGACACTCATGGCAGCGATATTGGTGGGTGTGGCCTACTTTGTCATGCAGGAAGGCATGTCTGTGTTGGAGAGCCCGCCTACATTACTGGCGCTGTTCGGTGTCATCGTGATGGCCTTTATCGGCACCGCCATGGTGTCCAGCACGCGGCGTCAGTTGCACGAACAAGCGGCTCAGAACGAGCGTAACCAGGCTGCAATTCTGCAGCTGCTGGATGAACTTGCGGAACTGGCCGAAGGTGACCTGCGGGTACACGCGTCTGTGACGGAAAATTTCACTGGTGCCATCGCCGACTCCATCAACTTCGCTATCGACCAGATGCGGGGCCTGGTATCTAACATTAACAATCTGTCTGGACAGGTTGCCAAGGCAGCCAGCGACACACAGGGAACAGCCAGCGATCTGGCAAGCTCCGCTGAAAACCAGGCGCGTGAAATTGGTCAGGCGTCTACGGCGATCAACGACATGGCGGTCTCCATCGACCATGTAAGCTCCAACGCGGCTGAGTCTGCGTCGGTTGCTGAGCGTGCGGTAGAAATTGCGAACAAAGGCTCCCACGTCGTACAGGACACGATCGGTGGAATGGACAGCATCCGCAGCCAGATTCAGGAAACTGCAAAGCGGATCAAGCGTCTCGGTGAGTCCAGCCAGGAAATTGGCGACATCGTTTCGTTGATCAACGACATTGCTGACCAGACCAACATTCTTTCTCTGAACGCTGCCATTCAGGCTTCCATGGCCGGGGATGCGGGCCGCGGGTTTGCGGTTGTAGCGGACGAAGTTCAGCGTCTGGCTGAGCGTTCATCAGCGGCGACCAAGCAGATTGCAGCGCTGGTTAAAACCATTCAAACAGACACCAATGAAGCGGTCATCTCGATGGAACAGACCACCGCCGAGGTTGTGGATGGTGCTCGACGTGCCCAGGACGCAGGGGTTGCGTTGGAAGAGATTGAAGGTGTTTCTGCATCGTTGGCTGAATTGATTCAGAACATCTCCAACGAAGCCCGTCAGCAGGCGGCAACGGCGGGTCACGTCAGCAACACGATGAACGTGATTCAGGAAATTACGTCGAAGACGGCAGATTCAACCGAGCAGACAGCAAACTCGATTGGAGATCTGTCGAGACTGGCAAACGAGATGAAGTCGTCAGTCGAAGGGTTTAAATTGCCGGCGGCCGGGTAACACGCTTGGATAGCGTTTGCCCGTTCACGCAGGCTGGTAGTTGGTTTTGTAGAGAAAAGCCGGAATAGAAGGACAGTTCATGGCATCGCCTCGCGAACATTTCGCATTAGAGTGGATCAAATCCGACCTTTTAGAGACGCTGAATGAGGCGCGTATTGCTCTGGATGACTATGCGGAGCAAGGCGAAGATGAAACTCGACTGAGAGCGTGTCTCACCAGTCTTCATCAGGTGCATGGCACGCTGTTGATGCTGGAGCTTGAGGGTGTGACGCTGCTGGCGGACCATCTGGAGCAAACGGCGCAGGCCATGCTCGCAGGGTCGGTCAGCGATACGGTTGCTGCCAGCCAGATACTCATGCAGGGCATCCTCGAGTTGCCTGGACACCTTGAGGAATTGCAGCGCGGCGGCGGTGACGGGACAACTCCCTTTATTCCTCTGGTTAACGAAATGCGGGTGCACCTTGGCACAGAACCGCTGCCCAACGTCGCGGGCACTAGTCTGAGTGAAGGTGCCAGTGAGTCGACCATCGATCTATTCAGACGTTTTGATGGACAGGAAAAAGTTGTCCGCATGCGCTCCGCGTACCAAAACGTTTTGCTTTCTATTCTCAAGGGTGAAGACCGTCGTCAGGCGGTTGAGACGCTGGCGAAAATCGCCGGTGGCTTGCAGCGTCTGACCCAGGGTTGTGCGCTGGAACGCCAGTGGCAGGCCTTCGGTGAGTTTATAGCTTCGCTTGCGAAACAGACCGGTGCGCTGGAACCCGAGGCGGTGAAACTGCTGCGGCGGGTGGACCTGGAAATTCGTACGCTCGCCAGCGAGGGCGAGGAAGCGCTGCGCAAGCCTGCCAATCTGGAACTGATGCAACAGTTGCTGGAAGCAGCGGATGCAAGAGATCACGAAACCGAAGCCGTTGAGAGCCTGAGAGCGGCAGTTGATAGAGATGCCAATCAGAATACCCTCGCCATTTCCGGTCGGCAGGCGATGGCAACGGCTGCAATTGCGCTGCGCGAAGAACTTGCCGTTGTAAAAGATCAGCTCGATTTGCTGGCGCGCTCCAGCAGCGTTGATCTTGAAGCGCTGCGCCAGCTTGCGGCACCACTTAAGCAGATTGGCAGCACGTTGTCGCTGCTGGGCTTTGAGAGTTCGCGCGAGATCATCGCGAACCAGACAAATGCAATAGAAAACGTTGTAACGCTTGGCGATGCAGATCCATCCAACATCCAGTCCATTGCCAGCGCGCTTGTTCAGATTGACGAAAATCTGGGCAGCGTCAGCAGTGAGCGTAGCGAAGTAGAACAAATCACCTCAGACGCCCAGCTGCAGGTGCTGCGAGAAGCCCGACGTGGTCTGGAAAATGTAAAAACAGCCGTTGTGGACTTTGTGACGGCGCATTGGGATGTGCGGCATCTGTCTTCCGTGAACGATCTGTTCGATGAGATTTGTGGTGCGCTTGAGATCATTCCGCTCAAGCGCGTGATCACCAGCCTTAGAGACTGCCAGGCTTATGTGACAGACAAGTTGATGCAGGGTCATCAACCGGAGTGGCAGGAGCTTGACCTCTATGCGGATGCGATCAGCGGGGTAGATTACTACCTGGAACGCTTAGCTGAAGATCAGGTGGGCGGCAGTGAAGATATCCTGCAACTGGCGGAGCGCAGTCTGGTTGAGTTGCAGCAAATTGGCGCACCCGCCGCTGAGGAACCGGCAGAAACGGTTGCAGAAGACGTGGCCCAAGCGGCTGTGGAAGCTGCCCCGGCTATTGCTGATACCGCCGAGTTTGAGTTGGAAATTGAAACCGACGATGCTGAAGCGGAAGCACAAGCACCGACTTCGAATATTGAAGCGGAACTGATTGATCTCGGCTCTCTTGAGTTTGGTGGCCCAGAGGCTGCGACAGAAGCTGCCACAGATATTGATGAAGAAACGACGCCGGAAGCGTCATCAGAAACAGCCGTGGAAGGCGCCGATGAATTGGTGGCTGAGGCTGATGAGGATGCTGACGCAGACCTCATAGAGTTTGAACCGCAGGACATGTCCAAACTCGCAAGCGAGGCGACAACAGAAGAAGATCCTGTCGAGGTTGCCGCTGCGGATGTCAGTGATGAGGCTGACGAGGAACAAGCGGCAGACGCACATGAGGCCATTGAGTTCGAGGCGAGCACAGAGCCCGCAGCGGTTGAAGAAGAAGACGCTGAAATTGCGGAAGGTGAAGCCGAACCGGCATCGCGAATCGCGATGGAAGAGAACCCCGCATTCGATCTCGGCGGCGATGTATTCGCGGCGTTGGACGGTGCTGTAGACCGCGAACCTGAACCGGCTGCGGAGGCGCCCGCGGCTGAAGAAAGCGCGGCTGAAGAAAGCGCGGCGGAAGAATACACTCCGGAAGAAATTGCGGCAGAAGCTGCTGCAGAGGAACCCGCAGAAGAGACAGAGCTGGAAAAACCTGATCCAGAGATTGTGGAAATCTTCCTGGAGGAAGTGGAAGAGGTTCTGGAAAACGTTGACCGCTGGATGCCCGAGTGGGCGAACAACCTCTCCCACGAAGAAGCCTTAACCGAGATCCGCAGAGCCTTCCACACCTTGAAGGGTAGCGGCAGGATTGTGCAGGCCGTGGAAGTAGGGGAACTCGCTTGGGGCATAGAGAACATGCTCAATCGAGTGATAGACGGTACCGTCGAACCCTCTGCGGACTTTGCCAAGGTTGCAAACGAAGCGCGAGATTTGATCCCGATACTCTGTACCGCGTTTGAGGCGGGGCAGCAGGGTGATCTGGACGCCATCAGCAAGGTCATAGAACGTGCTGATCTGTTGTCATCAGGTGGTGTGCTCGATTCTGAAGAGGAAGCGAGCGACGTGGCCTTTGAGGCACCGCTTGCTGAAGAAGCAACAACGCAGGCAGTTGAAGAAGCTGAGGTCGAAGCACCGCAGGCGCCGGAAGAGTCCCTCGAAGTTGCTCCTACCGCAACAGATGCGGATACAACAGAAGCGCTGACAGAGGAAGAAGAGCTGCCGGACGATGTTGCCGAATTCCTCGAGTCGGCGACAGATGAGTTGCTCCAGGAACTGCAGGATGAGAGCGACGCTGAACAAACGGCTGGTGATGCCGCAGCTGACGAGCTGGTTGCCGACGGTGCGGATGAAGTTGCGGATGACGAGGAAGCTGTTGAGCCATTGGCTGCAGAGTTTGCCGAGTCTGAGACACCATCTGAACCCAGTGCTGTAGACCTTTTCCTCACCGAAGCCGACGAATATCTGATCGTCGTCGAGCAGGAGCTGGAAGTTGTGCCGTGGACACTGTCGGAACCCCTCAAACGTGCGTTCCACACGTTGTCTGGAAGCGCGGGTATCGCGGGTGCTACCGGTGTGCTTTTCATCGTCGAGCCGGCCAATCAGGTGGTGCGCGCCTATGAAGCAGATGGCGAAGCAGGTGGCGATGAACTGAAGAACTTTTTTGCAGATGCGCATAGACACTTGCGCAGCTGTATTGCGGCCATGTTGCTCAATGAAGAGTGGGAAGAACCGCTCGAATTTGTAGCGGCGGCGGATGATCTGATTGCGCAACGTGAGAGTGCGGGAAGCAAAGCGGGTATCGCTGCGCTGTTGGACGCGCCGGAAACAGTTGCATTGCTTGAGCACGAAGACGCGGTTGTTGCCGTGCTGGATCACCAGACGGATAGCGCTGGCATCCTGAACGTACTGGCAGATTTTGTCGCACTGAGTTCAAAGCTGGGTTACGAAGACGTCACCGATGTAGCGGCGACGCTGATGCATACGCTCACGTCTGCGACGATCAATGGACGCGTATCCAGTCAGGCGCGGACCATCATCGAACGCGGCTATGAGACGCTCATCGACATGTTGAACAGCGCCGCCATCGGCAACCAGATGCAGCCCCAGCCTGTTCTGATAGCCGAACTGGAAAGCATCGATTTCACGGCTGGCCCAGAGCCTCAAGAAAGTGCTGAAGAAGCCGTTGAGGCGGCGGCTGCTACCGAAGACAGCCAACCCGAGAATCTTCATGATCTGGACATAGATCCCGATCTGATTGAGGTCTTCTTTGAAGAAGCAGAAGAGATCACGGAAGAGTTGGAAGCCAGCATCGTCAGCTGGTCGCAGGAGGAAGACAACCGCCTGCATATGGAGAACCTGCTGCGCGGTTTGCACACTCTCAAGGGTGGCGCACGCTTGTGTGGGCTGACCGACCTTGGCGATATGGCGCACGAGTTTGAAACCGTGGTCATCGAGGTGCAAAGCGATGAGCGACAGGTTGATGCCGAACTCTTCAGTGATCTGAACAAACGTTACGACGATATTGTCAGTCGCCTGACCGCAGTTCGCGAGACTGTGGCAAGCGGTGGATTAGCTCAGGCTCTTGCTGGGGAAACAGCTGCGCCGGATGTCGCGCCTACAGAAGAGGCCGAAGCGGCAGCCGCTCAGAATGCGTCCGATAGTATTGATGACACGGAACAGCCAGAAGAAGTTGCGGCGGCAGACGATGCTCAGCCAGAAGCTGCCAATGAAGCTGAAACCGAGACCAACATTACGCCGGTATTCCCAGCTCCGGCAGCGTTGGCCAGACCACAACCTCAGGATCAGGAACAAGCATCCACCATCGCTGATGAGTTGCCCAAGGTTGAGCGGGCACAACAGGAAATGGTTCGAGTTGCATCCGGTCTGCTCGAAGAGTTGGTTAACCTGGCAGGCGAAAACTCCATTCTTCGTGCTCGAATCGAACAGGGCATGAGCGATTTCACCAGCGCGCTGGATGAAATGGAAACAACGATCGAACGCTTGCGCGAACAGTTGCGCAGGCTCGAGATAGAAACCGAAACGCAAATTCTGCATCGCCACGAACGCGACGATGGCCCCAGCTATGAAAACTTCGATCCGCTGGAAATGGATCGTTACTCACAGCTGCAACAACTCTCACGAGGGTTGTCCGAAAGTGCCTCGGATATGTTGGACTTGAAGGACACCTTGCTGTTCAAGGCGCGCGAATCTGAGACGCTGCTGCTCCAGCAGGCGCGAATCAACACAGAGCTGCAGGAAGGGTTGATGCGCACCCGCATGGTGCCGTTCAGCCGCTTGTTGCCCAGGCTTCGACGTATCGTTCGTCAGGTATCCGGCGAGTTGGAAAAAGAAGTAGATTTTCATGTGCAGAACGCCGAAGGCGAGTTGGACAGAAATCTCCTCGAGCGAATGGTACCGCCGCTTGAACACATGCTGCGGAACGCGGTCGACCATGGTATCGAAACGGCCGAGATTCGACGCAACTTTGGCAAGCCCGCAAGTGGACGCATTGATTTGCGTCTTTCGCGCGAAGGCGGTGATGTCGTCATCGAAATCAGTGATGACGGTGCGGGTATCGATGTCGAAAGCGTCCGCGAAAAAGCGTTGGAACGTGGCCTGACCTCACAGGACGCGCTCATTTCAGATGAAGAAGCCATGCAGTTCATTCTGGCGCCAGGATTCACTACGGCTAAGTCTGTGACACAGATTTCCGGCCGTGGGGTGGGCATGGATGTAGTGCACAGCGAGGTGAAACAACTCGGTGGCAGCATTCAGATAACGTCGCGTCCTGGTCAGGGAACGCGCTTTATTCTGCGGGTACCGTTCACCGTCTCTGTAAACCGAGCGCTGATGGTATCTGTGACCGACGACCTGTACGCGATCCCGCTCAACACGATCGAAGGTATTGTGCTGTTAAGCCCGGAGCAGCTGGAGGAACTTTACGCCAGTGATACCGGTACCTTTGAGTACGCCGGTGTGCCTTACCGTATCCGTTACCTTGGCCAGTATCTGGGGCGCGAATATCGCGGTTCGCAGGTAGGCCAGGGCAGCATCCCCGTAGTCCTGGTGCGATCTGGCGACCATGCGGTTGCTGTCCACGTGGACACCGTTCAGGGCAGCCGCGAGATAGTTGTGAAGAGCCTCGGGCCCCAGTTTGCGGGTGTAGGTGGAATATCTGGCGCAACGATTCTGGGCGATGGCTCGGTTGTCGTCATTCTCGACCTGCTCGCCTTGATTCGAGCACAGCGCCATGCGCAACGCAGCGAAGTGACGCAGGTGCAAGCCGGCCGTCCGCGTTGCGTGCTTGTTGTGGACGACAGTGTCACGGTGCGTAAGGTGACCTCGCGACTACTCGAACGCCAGGGTATGGACGTGTTGGTAGCCAAAGACGGCGTGGAAGCAGTTGCGCTCCTGCAGGAAAGGCGGCCCGATGTCATGCTGCTCGATATTGAAATGCCACGGATGGACGGCTTTGAGGTTGCACGACAGGTGCGACACGACGATCGACTCGTCAGTTTGCCGATTGTCATGATCAGCTCACGTACGGGTGAAAAACATAAACAGCACGCCAGCGAGCTGGGCGTGAATCATTTTCTTGGTAAACCATTCCAGGAGAATGAACTTTTAGCCACTATCGATGATCTGGTGACGAGCCGACCCTGATCGGGTATGCGTAACCAGGTTCGGGCTCAGGCCCAGATCAAGGGAAGTAGTAAATTATGGCAAGTGCGGCGGCAATAGAGATGGACCAAAACAGTGCACTTTCGTGTGTCTTGATTCCGACATCGCAGGAAAGCCTGCTCTTGCCAAACGTCTGCATTGCAGAGATTGTTCCCTGGCGGCGCATCAAGCCTGCCGATGAGGCGCCCGACTGGTGCCTTGGACAGGTTGGATGGCGCGGATCATCACTCACGGTCATTGATTTTGCTGCACTCAATCAGCAGCCGGATGTATCAAGCACGCCACGCTGCCTGGTGGTCATGAATCGAGCTCGCTCCAGCAGCGGACCGGCTTTCTATGCCATTGCTGCGCAGTCGTTGCCGCGGATGCTGCAGATTGCTGATGAAGACTTGAGCGGTCAGGAAGCCAACCTCGGACCCGCCGATGTGATGAAAGTGCAGGTAGGCACCGAAGTAGCAACCATTCCAGATCTTGAATACCTGGAAAATTCGATCGCTCAACTGCGGTTTTGAGCGTCCAGATAATTCACCAGACCTAACAATACTGCGGGTACTGTTTCGGCTCGCAAAGTTGTTGCCCCCAGACTGACCTTCTTAGTGCCAAGCTGTTCGAGCTGAGCAAGCTCTGTCTGGCTGTAACCGCCTTCCGGTCCAATCAGGAAAACACGTTCGGCGTGCTCAAGCGGCAGCGATGAACTGCCGCTCTCCTCGCACACGATAAGACTTATGTCAGGTCCACGATCCGCAAGTAGTTCCTGCAGGTTGTTGGTGAGGCTGAGCTTGGGGATATGGGCGCGTCCCGATTGTTCACACGCGCCAATGACGATCTTGCGCCAATGCGCCAGCTTGTTTTCAGCGCGCCGCGCGTCGAGCTTTACGTTGGTGCGCTCGGAGTTTGTCAGTGTGATTGTGGCGGCGCCCAGCTCTACTGCGGATTGCACCGCCCGGTCCATCGCCTGACCTTTCAGCAGGCTCAGACAAAGGTGGTTAGCGATATCGGGCGCGGTGTCTTGTGCTGTGCGACCGGCGCTTGTCAGCACCACGTGTTTTGCGTCGACAGAATCCACTGTTACCAGGTAGCGCCCACCCTGGCCGTCGAAACAAGCGAGTTCTTCTCCGGCTCTGACACGCATCACGCGGCCGAGATAGTGGGCTCGATCGCCCTCCAGCTCGACCAGGTTTGTATCGATCAGCTCGGGAACAAAAAAATGGAAAGGCACTCAGGCGAGACCGAGATTCTGACAAATGCGAGTTGTCGAGCCCCACCGGTTGAGCGTATAGAAATGGAAGCTGGGCACGCCTAATGCGATCAGCTTTTCACAGAGAGAAGTGACATATTCGACGCCAAATGCGTTTAACGCTTCAGGATCATCGGCACGATCTCTCAGCGCATAGTTCAGCCATCGAGGGATTTCTGCACCGGCACGCTCAGAAAATCGAACAATAGATTCATAGTTGGTGATGGGCATCACCCCGGGAATGATGGGGATGTTGATACCGCGTTGCACACACCGATTCACAAAGTCTTCGTACGCTTCTATGTTGTAGAAGTACTGAGTGATCGCAATGTTTGCACCGGCGTCCACTTTGCGTGCAAAAAAGTCGAGGTCGCTGGCTGCGGAGCTGGCGTCTGGATGCACCTCCGGGTAGGCGGCAACGATCAGATCAAACGCAGACCCACTATGTGAGCGGATGAGGCGTATCAGCGCTTCCGCATTAAAATCGAAACGTGATGCACCCATCCCGGAAGGTTGGTCACCGCGCAGCGCCACGATGTTGGTCACCCCAAGCGCCTGATACTCATCCAGCAGTGTTTTCAGTGAGGTGACATCGCTGCCGCCCATGGACAGATGAGGTACAGCGTCGTGCCCCGCGGCCAGAAGCTCAGCCACGGTCTGGCGGGTGCCATCCCGGGTGCTGCCGCCCGCCCCGTAGGTGACGGAGAAGTACTTCGGGTTAAGGCCCTGCAGTTTGTCAGCCACATTGGTCACGAGGCGCTCGCGCCCGTCTTCATCCCTGGGCGGGAAAAATTCGAAACTCAGTGTTGGCTTGGACATCGTCGCTTGTTCTCTATCTAGGCGCTGTTGCCTCTATCCTTATGCGCGGGCGCCTGTTGCTAGGCACTTGCGCGGAGGGCTTCAGCGCGATCTGTTTTCTCCCAGGTGAACTCTTCTTCGGTACGGCCAAAGTGACCATAAGCAGCCGTTGCTCGATATATGGGACGTTTCAGGTCCAGCATGTCAATCAAGCCCTTGGGTCGCAAATCAAAGTGTTCACGAATAAGTTGAATAATCTTGTCGTCGGCAACCTGTCCGGTACCAAAGGTTTCCACACTGATGGAAGTAGGTTCAGCAACGCCGATGGCATAGCTGACCTGAATTTCACAACGTTGCGCCAGTCCTGCGGCCACGATATTTTTCGCGACGTAGCGGCCCGCGTAGGCGGCAGAGCGGTCGACTTTAGATGGGTCCTTGCCTGAAAAAGCACCGCCACCATGGCGTGCCATACCGCCGTAGGTGTCGACGATAATCTTTCGGCCAGTCAGGCCACAGTCGCCAACCGGTCCGCCGATAATGAACTGACCGGTAGGGTTGATGAACATCTTCGTATCCGGAGTGATCCAGTTCGAGGGCAGTACGGGTTTGATAATTTCCTCGCGTACTGCTTCGGTCAGGTCGTCAAGGGTGACAGATTCGTCATGTTGGGTGCTCAAGACAACAGCATCTATCCCAATGGGTTTGCCTTCGTTGTCGTATTTAAAGGTCAGCTGACTTTTTGCATCAGGGCGCAAAAACTTGAGGCTTGAACGCCGCTTTGCTGCCTGCTCCGCAACCAATCGATGGGCATAGGTCAGCGGTGCGGGCATCAGTACGTCGGTTTCGTCGGTTGCATAACCGAACATCAGTCCCTGGTCGCCGGCGCCCTGCTCATGATCCGAGGTTTCGTCCACACCCATGGCTATGTCTGCAGATTGCATCCCCAAGGCATTTACGACCGTGCAGGCTTCGGGATCAAAACCCACTTCCGGGCTGTTGTAACCAATTTCGCCTACAACCTGACGAACCAGTTTGTCCACGTCCACAACCGCATTGGTGCGGATTTCACCAGCGACGACAACGATGCCGGTTTTGATCAGCGTTTCGCACGCAACGCGAGAATCCGGATCTTGTGCCAGCATCGCGTCCAGAATTGCATCCGAGACCTGATCGGCAACTTTGTCCGGGTGACCTTCGGAAACGGATTCCGAGGTGAAGACTGAGTAGTCGGTCATAACCTTCCCTGAAGTGGAGATAAAAGAAGCGGGATTTTAACTGAATAGACCCAACCGACTGTTAGTGGTGTGTAACTAATTCCGACGAAAATCAAAAATAGAGGCGAGATATGCAAAGTTACCAGACAGTGTATTGCGGAACCGGCCGCATGAGCGGACAATAGCGCCCGCTTGAAAGTCTCACCAAAACTATAAAGGTTATAAATGTCCTCGCGAATTGAACGCGCTAACGCGATTCGGGTGTTGGCTATGGATGCCGTGCAGGCTGCGAACAGTGGTCATCCGGGTGCACCCATGGGTCTAGCAGATATCGGCGAAATTTTGTGGCGTGAGCTGCTGAGCCACAACCCCGCCAACCCTGACTGGGTGAATAGGGACAGGTTTGTGCTGAGTAATGGGCACGGATCCATGTTTCTCTACTCGCTGCTGCACCTCACAGGCTATCCAGTTTCCATAGATGACATTAAGGATTTCCGACAGTTACATTCGAAAACTGCCGGTCACCCGGAATATGGTGAATGCCCTGGGGTGGAAACAACCACGGGGCCGCTCGGACAAGGTTTTGCCAATGCGGTTGGTATGGCCATTGCGGAACAGAAGCTGGCGAAAGAGTTCAACCGCGACGGCGCTGAGATTGTAGATCACCGTACCTGGGTGGTAGCTGGGGACGGCTGTCTGATGGAAGGCATCTCGCACGAAGCAGCATCGTTAGCCGGAACGCTGGGTCTGGGCAAACTCATTTGTATCTACGATGACAACGGTATCTCCATCGACGGTGAAGTGGACGCGTGGTTTACCGAAGATGTGGGTGCGCGCTTTGAGGCCTACGGCTGGCGGGTGATACGCAATGTAGACGGGCATGATGGTGATGAGATTTTGGAGGCTCTGAATACCGCGTCTGCGGACGATGGAAGACCCACGCTGGTTATGTGTCGCACGGTGATTGGCTACGGTTCACCCAACAAACAAGGCACGGCGGGTGTGCACGGCGCCGCCCTCGGTGAAGAAGAGATAGCGCTGACACGAGGACAGCTGAATTGGGGTGATGAACCGTTTGTCATTCCCGAAGGTGTACGCTCCGACTGGGATTGCACCCAGGCCGGTGCTGATCGAGAGAGCGCATGGCAAAGCCAGTTTGATGCCTACAGCGCGCAGTATCCGGAGCTTGCAGCCGAGTTTACCCGTCGCATGTCTGGACAGCTTGCCGATGGCTGGGATGCAGCCATCCAATCGCTTGCTGCCGCAGAGCAGGCGGATCCTGCTTCGTTGGAAACCCGCAAATCCAGCCAGAAGGCGATCGGTGCAATTGCGGAAGGTGTGCCGGAGCTCTTTGGTGGTTCTGCAGATCTCACCGGTTCCAACGGCACAAAATGGAGCGCGGCCGATGACGATAACTATATGAGTTACGGCGTGCGTGAATTTGCCATGACTGCCATCACCAACGGCGTTTTGTTACACGGCGGCATCAGACCGTTCAGTGGCACGTTCCTGGTGTTCATGGAATATGCGCGTAACGCGGTAAGGCTGGCGGCACTGATGGGCATACCCAATGTGTTTGTGTATACCCACGATTCGGTTGCGGTCGGCGAGGATGGCCCGACGCACCAACCCATAGAACAGCTGACAAATTTACGCACCACGCCCAATCTCGCCACCTGGCGCCCCTGCGATACCGTAGAAACGGCGATCGCCTGGCAGAGTGCGATCGGCAGCAGTAACCGTCCCAGCGCGTTGATCTTCACCCGTCAGAAAACACGGGCTCAAACGCGAAGTGAGGCAGCGTTCAACGCTATCTCGCGTGGCGGCTATATACTGAAGGACAGTGATGGTGCGCCTGACGTTATCCTGATAGCGACCGGCTCTGAAGTTGAAGTAGCGATGGATGCTGCAGAGCAGCTCACCGGCCAAGGCCAACAAGTACGTGTGGTTTCGATGCCTTGCTGTGAAATTTTTGATCAGCAGGATGCGGCATATCGTGAGTCGGTTTTGCCGAATGATGTGCGTCGCCGCGTGGTTGTAGAAGCAGGACACTCGGCTTACTGGCACAAGTACGTCGGACTGGATGGCGCGGTAGTCGGCATAGACCGCTACGGAATTTCAGCACCTGGGGATGCAGCGATGGCGGAACTTGGCATTACCGTTGATAACGTCGTTAGCGCGGCGCTCGGCACGGCTTAAAGGCACCCAGCGTCGCTAGAGCAGAACGATTAGCAAAGGAGAGCAACTGTGGCAGCCAGTAAATATCTGACACTGGATAACATTGACGTTGAGGGCAGACGGGTGATGGTCCGCGCGGACTTGAATGTGCCGGTAGCCGATGGCGTTGTACAGAACGATGCTCGAATTGTTGCTTCTATCCCGACATTGGAAAAACTGTTGGCGGCTAACGCCAGCGTGGTTGTCATGTCGCATCTGGGTCGCCCCAAAGAGGGCGCGTTTGATCCGGAGGCATCGCTTGCGCCCGTGGCCACCCACCTTGGCTCGCTCTTAGACCGGGAAGTTAAGCTGCTGGCTACCCTTGATGAGTGTGCCAGCTTGTCACCGGGCGACTTGGCGATGTTGGAAAACGTCAGGTTTTTTACTGGCGAAAAAGCGGACGCTGACGAACTCGCGCAAGCGATGGCCGGCTATTGTGATGTTTTTGTGCACGATGCTTTCGGCACCGCTCATCGTGCACAGGCTTCGACGCATGGCGTTGCGAAGTTTGCGCCAGTCGCTTGTGCAGGCTTGTTACTGGATGCAGAACTGACAGCATTGGCCAAAGCGCTTGCAGAACCGGCACGGCCGATGACCGCCATAGTCGGTGGATCAAAAGTTTCGACAAAGCTGGAGGTCTTGGACGCCTTGGCGGACATCGCCGATGGAATTCTGGTTGGCGGTGGTATAGCCAACACATTTATCGCGGCCCAAGGCCACAACATCGGTACCTCGCTTTACGAGCCGGATCTGATCGAAGCGGCCAAAGCCATAGCGGCAAAAGTGGAGGTGCCCATTCCGGTTGATGTCATGGTCGGCAAATCTTTCGATGCGAGCGAACGCGCTATCGTGCGGGCGGTTGATGAGGTCGCCGACGATGAGATGATTATGGACATTGGCCCAGTTACCGCGCGCCAATGGGCTGAGATGCTGGAGGGTGCAGGAACTATTCTGTGGAACGGACCTGTCGGCGTTTTTGAATTTGACCAGTTTGGTGAAGGGACGCGCGTGTTGGCAGAAGGTGTTGCGGCAAGTTCCGGCTTCTCCATTGCGGGCGGCGGCGACACCCTGGCCGCTATCGACAAATATAACGTGCGCGAAGACATCGGTTACATCTCTACCGGTGGCGGCGCCTTCCTTGAGTTTGTTGAAGGGAAAACACTGCCCGCGGTAGATATCCTGGCTAAGCGAGCGGACGGGTAAGCTTTAACGCGGCCGTAAAAAGTCACATATCGTTAACAGCCCAAGATCCCAACGTGCGTTAAAATGGGCGCGATTTATCGCATTCTCGCGACAAGCGAGAGCAAATTAGACAACTAAATTTCCGATTAAGGTTTGTGGAGAACCCCTCATGGCTATGATCAGCATGCGCCAGCTTCTGGACCACGCGGCAGAAAACGACTACGGCGTACCTGCGTTTAACGTTAACAACTTAGAGCAGATGCGCGCCATCATGGAAGGCGCGGATGCCACCGACAGCCCGGTCATCGTCCAGGCTTCTGCTGGTGCACGCAAATACGCAGGACCTAACTTCCTGCGCCATCTGATTCTTGCGGCTATCGAAGAATTCCCCCACATCCCCGTTGTGATGCACCAGGACCATGGTGCCTCTCCAGCAGCGTGTCAGCGCTCCATTCAACTGGGCTTCAGTTCGGTGATGATGGATGGTTCTCTGCTGGAAGATCAGAAAACACCGGCAGAGTATGAATACAACGTTGATGTCACCAAACTCACGGTAGATATGGCCCATGCCTGTGGCGTATCTGTTGAAGGTGAGCTCGGCTGCCTGGGATCTTTAGAGACCGGTGAAGCGGGCGAAGAAGATGGCGTTGGCGCGGAGGGTGTACTCTCCATGGATCAGCTGCTGACCGACCCTGAACAAGCAGCCGACTTTGTACAAAAAACGGGTGTAGATGCCCTGGCGATCGCAATCGGTACTTCACATGGTGCCTATAAGTTCAGCCGACCGCCCACAGGCGACATCCTCGCGATTGAACGCATCAAAGAAATTAACCAGCGTATTCCCAATACCCACCTGGTGATGCACGGCTCTTCGTCAGTGCCGCAGGATCTGTTGGCCATCATCAACGAGTACGGTGGCGATATTCCGGAAACGTATGGTGTGCCTCTGTCGGAAATTCAGGAAGGGATTAAGCACGGTGTACGAAAGGTAAACATCGATACCGATCTGCGCTTGGCGTCCACCGCAGCGATTCGCAAACACCTTGCCGACAACCAGGCAGAGTTCGATCCACGCAAATACCTCAAGGATTCTCAGGAGGCCATGAAGAAAGTAGTGATCGAACGTTATGAAGCGTTCGGCACCGCGGGACAGGCAGCCAAAATCAAGTCGATCTCCCTGGAGGACATGTTTGGACTGTATGCCAGCGGCAGCCTCGATCCGGTGGTTCACTAACAGCAAACGCGCTTGTTAAACCCCAGAGGGAAAAGCTACTTTCGGGCAGCTGAGCTGCGCAAAACGCTCGATGCAGCGGGAGCGAATCCAGTCGATTCCGCCTGCTTCGAAGAGTATCGAAACTTCTACAGCCTGAACTTTGATGGTTTGCTCGCCTCGCACCACGCGTACAGCGAGACGGTTGAAGGTGAACGCATTGCTGTGCAGTGGTTTGTGCCCGCCAACCCACGCGCGATTATCTTTTTCTCCCATGGCTACTATGACCACGTCGGGCTTTTCGGACACCTGTTTGAATATGCCCTGGCGCGCGACATTGCCATCTTTGCCTTTGACCAGATTGGACACGGGCTCAGTACCGGGACACCGGCAACCATCCGCAGCTTCGATCGCTACGTACGTGTGATACACGCACTTGAACAGTCGTCTCTGCCCAAACTGAAGACCGCACTTGGCGGGGATGTTGATTTACCTGTTCACTTTGTCGGTCAAAGCATGGGCGGGGCGCTGACCATGGAGTTTTTTCACCAATATCCGCATACCGATCACGGAGAAATTGTGCTGTTTGCGCCGTTGGTGCGGCCTTATGCCTGGCCTTTAAACCGAGCTGTTTATCAGTTGGCTAAGCTCTTTATTGAACAGCGCGCACGCACGATTACCCGTAATGCTGCGAATGAGGAGTTTTTACACCTCCAGCATAACGACCCTCTCCAGGCAGATATTCTGCCGGTGGTGTGGGTGACGGCGATGGTGGCTTGGTTTAAACGTTTTGAGTCCTACGGACAGGCCAGCCTGATCCCGAAGATTGTGCAGGGCAAGGCGGACCGCACCGTCAGCTGGCGGCACAATAAACATATGCTCGGTCGCCGTTATCCGGCGGCGAAGTGGCTGTGGATAGATGATGCCGGCCACCACGTCTTGAACGAAGCAGAGCCGATCCGTGAGACGCTGTGGCGCTGGTTGGACGATGAGGCGCGTTGGTAGCGTATACTCTTCGCGCTATGAACATCGATTCCATACTTGCGCCCAAACAGATCAAAGAGGATGCCGACAGTCTCGCCCAATGGGGTAAGGACTGGACCAACGGCTTTGAAGTCGCGCCCCGTGCCATCGTTTTCCCTGAAAGCAACGAACAGGTGCAGGCGCTTGTTCGCTTTGCGATCAAAGAGAACATCGCTCTAGTCCCATCGGGTGGCAGAACGGGCCTTTCGGGCGGCGCCGTTGCCTCCAACGGCGAGGTGGTTGTCTCCTTTGATCGGATGAACCAGATTCTCGACTTCAATCGCCAGGACCGACTGGTCCGCTGTCAGGCGGGCGTGGTCACGCAGGTGCTGCAGGAATTTGCTGCCGAACAGGATATGTTTTATCCGGTCGATTTTGCCTCGTCAGGCTCCAGCCAGCTGGGCGGTAATGCGGCGACGAACGCTGGCGGCATCAAGGTCATTCGTTATGGGCTGACGCGGGACTGGGTTGCGGGCATGCGTTTTGTCTCAGGGTCTGGCGATCTCCTCGACTGTAACAGCGGCCTTGTAAAGAATGCGACGGGATACGATCTACGGCATCTGGTGATCGGCTCAGAGGGGACGCTGGGGCTTATCTGTGAGCTGGATATGCGGTTGGCACCCATGCCGGAACCGCAGACTGTGATGGTTCTGGGGGTACCCCATGTCACGGATTTGCTGAACGTGCTCGACGCGTTTGGAAGAGAACTGCAACTTTCTGCGTTTGAGTTTTTCTCGCAGCTGGCCCTGGAAAAGGTGCAGGCCCACCGAGAGCTGCCGTCCCCGCTTGCGGACCCCTGCGACTTCTATGCACTCCTTGAGTTTGACAGCTCAAGCTTGGATGCCGCGGCACAGGCGTTTGAACACTGTGTGGCAGAAGGCTGGGTGGTCGACGGCGTGGTCAGCCAATCGGAAGCCCAGGCGGCATCACTGTGGCAGCTGCGAGAAGGGATCAGCGAAAGCATTGCGCCTTACACGCCCTACAAAAACGATCTCTCCGTCTGTATAGATCAGGTCCCCGACTTTTTGGCGGACGTTGATCAGTTTGTTAACACGAGCTACCCGGATTTTGAGGTGTGCTGGTACGGGCATATTGGTGATGGCAACCTCCACCTCAACATTCTGCGGCCTGAGAACTTGAGCGTTGAGGAATTTATGGCCAAAGGCCATGCGATGAGCCCGAAGATTTTTGAACTGGTCCAGGCCAGGCGTGGCAGCATCTCCGCTGAACATGGTGTGGGGCTGTTAAAACGCGACTTTTTGAATTACAGCCGCAGTGACGCAGAGATTGCGCTAATGCAGGGTCTTAAAAACCTGTTTGACCCCCACGGTATTCTGAACCCTGGCAAACTACTCGGCTAACTAGGAGTCCGTTGGACTCCTGGAGCTATTGGACTCCTAGTTCCTGCACACCCTCCGGGGTTGCCATCAGAACGCTGCTTGCGCCATCCAGCGCAAATACACCGTTGCAAACAACGCCAGGAATATCGTTGATGGCTTTTTCGGTGGCGAGCGGGTCGTCGATCATAAATTCGTGAACATCCAGCAACCAGTTGCCGTTATCGGTAACCACCCCTTCGCGCCAGACGGGTTGCCCGCCCAGGTCGACAAGGGCGCGCGCTACTAAACTGCGAGCCATCGGTATCACCTCAACGGGCAGAGGATACTTGCCGAGCACAGGAACCAGTTTCGATTCGTCCACAATACAAATAAACTCGTCCGCCGCGTGTGCGACAATCTTTTCGCGCGTAAGGGCTGCACCTCCGCCTTTGATGAGTTGCTTGGCCGGGTTGACTTCATCGGCGCCGTCCACGTATACGTCCACCTGTGGTGCTGCGTTGAGATCCAGCACCTGGATGCCATGTGCCGTTAACCGACGAGCTGACTCTTCGGACGAAGATACGGCGGCATCAAAATAGTGTTTGATGCTGGCCAGTTCGTCGATAAAAAAGTTGGTGGTTGAGCCGGTGCCGACGCCGACAATGCTCTTGGTGGTGAGCTTTGGTGCGATCAATTCAACGGCACGTTTTGCGACGGCAAGCTTTTGTTGGTCTTGTGGAGAGAGCTCTTGGGGTGATGAGGTCACGCGTGTCTTTTTATGATTACTTATGATTTTGGTTTTAGGAGTCTGGGTACAATTTCCAGACCAGAGAGTTGAAAAAAAGTGGTTACGATCCTGTGGATCCGTGACCACGCAAGTGCGGAGAAATGGTGCCTATGCTCGAAGGCTATGTAAAGCGAATCCTCGGATCGCGCGTATATGAACTGGCGGAAGAGACACCGCTGCAGCCCGCGCCTCAGTTGTCGGAGCGGCTGGGTTGCGAGGTGTTGTTAAAACGCGAAGACCTGCAGAGCGTATTCAGTTTCAAGTTGCGCGGGTCGTACAACAAGATGGCGCAGTTGAGCGATGACGAGAAAGCCCGTGGCGTGATAGCGGCGTCTGCGGGTAACCACGCTCAGGGCGTGGCAAAAGCCGCCAAGCAGCTGGGCATCAAAGCCACCATTGTAATGGGTCGCAATACCCCCTCTATCAAAGTGGACGCGGTTAAGTCCCACGGTGCACGCGTTGTACTGCATGGCGACAGCTACGACGAAGCGGCCGCACACGCGCGCGAACTGGAAGTCGAAGACGGTTTAACCTACGTGCACCCCTACGACGACATCGATGTCATTGCAGGGCAGGGAACGGTCGGGCTTGAGATCGTAAACCAGCATCCAGGCCAGCCCGATGTGGTTTATGTGCCGGTGGGTGGCGGCGGTCTCATCGCAGGGATCGCGGCATTTGTGAAGTACATTTATCCGGATACCAAGGTTGTCGGGGTAGAACCTCAAGGTTCGCACTGCCTGCATGCAGCACTTGCGGCAAACCGTCGCGTCAAATTGCCAGCCGAGCAGTTGGATCTGTTTGCAGACGGTGTCTCTGTCGCACAGATTGGTAAAGAGACCTTCAAGGTTGCGCGTGAATACGTGGATGAAGTTGTTGTCGTGGATGTGGATGAAATCTGCGCCGCGGTAAAGGACATATTCCAGGAAACCCGCGTGATCGCAGAGCCTGCCGGTGCATTGGCTGTCGCCGGACTGAAAAAGGGACTGGCTGGCCATTTGCCGAAAGGTAAACGCGAAGGCGCCTCCGCCGTGGCGGTCATCAGCGGGGCTAACGTCAACTTTGATCGGCTGCGCCACATCTCCGAGCGCGCCGAGGTGGGTGAAAGTCGCGAGGCGGTGCTGGCCGTAACCATTCCTGAAACAAAGGGCAGCTTTCTGAAGTTTTGCCGCGTGCTGGGCAAACGCGGGATCACAGAGTTCAACTATCGCTACGCTGGTGGCAACGGTGAGGCGCACATATATGTGGGCCTCTCAGTAGCAACACCCGAAGACCGCGAGCACGTGGTGGAACAGCTCCGCAGCAAAAGCTATCCGGTGGTGGATATGACTGCTAACGAGGCGGCTAAGCTGCATGTGCGCCACATGGTGGGCGGACGTAATCTTGCTGACGTGGATGAGCTGTTGTTTCGGTTTGAATTTCCGGAACGGCCAGGCGCGCTGTTGCAGTTCCTAGCTGAGTTGGGTTCAGATTGGAACATCACGCTCTTCCATTATCGCAACCATGGTTCGGCGTTCGGTCGCGTGCTGGTGGGTTTTGCGGCTGGACCGCGAGATCGCGCCCGTCTTAAGCGTTACCTGACGCGAGTGGGTTACAGGTTCTGGGAAGAGTCAGAAAATCCGGCTTACGAGCTGTTTCTAAAATAGGCTCAAGGCTGGTCGGTTAAGGCTGTGCTTCAGTCCAGTATCGGGCGAACTCTTCCTCAAACACGAGTTTTGTAGTGTCCTCGATGTGGTCGATGTAGAGCTTGCCGTCCAGGTGGTCGAATTCATGCTGGAACACCGTAGCCCAGAAACCTTCGAGTTCCAGGCTCTTTGCCGTGCCCTCAATGTCGGTGTAGTCCACGCGAACGTGCTGGGGGCGTTCGACAAAGCCACGCAACCCGGGCACAGAAAGGCAGCCTTCCCAATATCCCTCCGCTGCTTCGTTTAAAACCTCGATGGTCGGGTTGATAAATACGGTCAATGGCATCGCTTCGATTTCGCCGTAGCGACTCGCACCCCCGGGTATTTCGATAATCGCCAGGCGCAGTGGTTCATCAATCTGCGGAGCGGCGAGCCCAATCCCACCATAGTCGTGCAGCGTGTCGACCATGTCGTCGATCAGCGCAGCGAGCTCGGGGGTGCCGATTGCGTCAGCAGGGACGGGTTCAGCCGGGATGCGCAAGTTGGGATGCCCCATGCGGATGATTTTTCTAACGGCCACTGTTACCTCGAGGTTAGATCTTCAAAACTCGATTATGCCTGCTTCGGTGACCACTGCATCGAGAGCCTGATCCCATTCTTCATCGGGGATCTCGGTGACTTCCTGGCAAGCAAACGCAACGCCGCAGCAGAAAGGCCGCGACTCTAGAGTGGCAAGATAGCGGTCGTAGTAGCCTGCGCCCATACCGAGACGATGACCCATCCGATCAAACGCGACGAGAGGTAGCAATATGACCTCTATGTTATTAAAGCCAGGGTGTTGGGCTGGGTCTGGCTCCGGGATGCCCCACTTGTTTGCAATCAGCTGGGTCTGATCCCCGACGCTGTGGAACACCATGGTGTGTTCGTCAATGACTCGAGGAAGCGCGCAGGTAGCTTTTGTGCGTAGGAATGGCGTGATATCGACTTCGCCTTTGATCGGCATGTAGCCAGCGATCATGCCTTGCGTTTGAAAGCTGGCGTGCTCAGAAAGCAATGCGTTTATCCTGGACTCGAATTCCGCGCGGTCGGCGGCCGCCAGCTGTTGACGGGCGTTCAGTGCGTCTTTACGCAGTTGGTGACGTATGGTTTGGGTCATCACGGAGGGTAATTGTAAATAGCTCCCGGAAATGCCGCTGATGGTTTGCCCTGAACCGTTATGGTTCAAGGCGGAGGTCTGTGCAACGTCTAAGGCTACTCATCAAGTTGAGTGTGCACACCGACGTTGTCCCCAGAGTCTCCTGAGGTTTCTCTAACGGCTCAAGGACGCGACCAACTGGCAAACATCCCAGGAGCAAGTGGAGTATAGCTCCAAAGCCTCTGGTGCCAAGACTTGTAATTACAGTTTCGACTGTGGTTGGGAAGTATCTAACAGTTTGGTTAGCTGGTGGTTTACAAACGCCCAGCGTTTGTGGACGCGAATCAGGGTGTGGGTTTAGAGGTCCAGCTGTTTGTGCTGAGCCAGCGCGCTGCCCACGCGTTCGTTCAGATGATCCAGACGCTTGCTGATCTGGTCGCTGCTCTGGCTGACTTCCAGCTGACCGGTCAGCATCTCGTGGGTGATGTTGAGCGCTGCCATCACGGCGATACGGTCAAGCCCCACAACTTTGCCGGATGAACGGATCTCGTCCATACGTTCACCGAGGTATCTGGCGGATTGAGTCAAGGATTCCACCTCGTCTGCAGGGCAGGCGACCTGATATTCCTTGTCTAGGATTTTAACCGTGACGGTTTGTACTTCGCTCATTTTCTAGAGGGTATTCGTTGGAGGGTTAATCTCGTTCCAGCGCTTTCAAGCGTGTGATCATGGACTCGACACGATTTTTTGCCAGTTCGTTTTTTTCGATCAGCTTGGCACGTTCCGTTGACCAGGATTTCTGCTGCGCGCGCAACGCTTTGTTCTCTTTGCTGAGGACCTGGGTGAGCACAAGTAGCTCATCCAACTGCTTTTCGAGATGGGTCAGTTGCTCCGCTTCCATCGATACCTTCCCGCGTCTGGCTTTTGTCGTTGTTGTGGGCGATAGTTTGCGCTGATTTCTTGTTTTTTTGTAGTCCCAATACTACGCACGATTCCCGTCATTAAACCTGGTATGCACACGCACTATGAACCCTGAATTGTTGAGTAAGGCACAGGCTGCCTCGGAGCTGATCGAACCCAGTGATTTTCACGGCACGGTGTGTGGTTTGGCCGCAGCAAATCCGCATACGTTTTCGTTACCGCTCTTGATCGATCTCCTGGGGACCGATGCGTTAAACGATGAATCGAGCACTCAGGAGTTTGTGGGTGCAACCCTGGATGAGCTCTTTGCCGAAAACCTCGAGTTCCAACCTTTGCTGCCGGATGATGATGAACCCATCCAGGCGCGGCTTGCCGGTTTGGGCGGATGGTGTGCTGGGTTTTTGAGCGGGTTTGGTGCCGCGGTTGAGGTCAGTGAACGTGAACTACCGGACCAGGTAGGTGAGGTACTCCGGGACTTCATCAACATTTCGGGTCTGGACGAAGAATCTTATGAAGACGATGGCAGCGAAGAAAACGAGCAGGACTACATGGAACTCTTCGAGTATGTGCGTGTGGGTTCTATTCTTGTTGTCACTCTGATGGCTGAGATCACGGACGATGCGTCCGCCTCTGAAGACGATGAGACCGTGCATTGAGCCAATCGGATATTTCCACAGCGGAGTTTAAAAAACGGCGCGACCGTTTGATGAGCATGATGTCGCCCGGATCGATCGCGATCATCCCGGGGGCGTTGCCCAAGCGACGTAATCGAGACATCCAGTATCTGTTTCGACAGGACAGCGATTTCTTCTATCTCACGGGTTTTACTGAAGCCGAAGCGCTGCTGGTGTTGATTCCGGGACGTGAGCAAGGCCAGGAGCTCTTGTTTTGTGCGGAGCGTGATGCGCGCGCGGAGCTTTATGATGGCGAGCGTCTTGGGCCTGAACGGGCCGCCCAGGTGCTCGGTGTGGACGATGCTTTCCCGTCTGCCGACGTAGGAGAAATTTTGCCGGGCCTCCTTGAGGGTCGCGAGCGGATCTTTATCACCTTAGGTGAACACCCCGAGTTTGATCGTGATCTGCTCGGCTGGGTGGCTAACATCCGCCGACGCGAGTCTGGTGGCGCACGTCCACCAGGTGAATTTGTTGAACTCAAGGCGTTCCTGCATGAGCTGCGTCTCTACAAGACGGCCAAAGAACTGAGGCTTATGCGCCGCGCTGCAGACATCACCGCCAATGCGCACCTGCGGGCCATGCGCGCATGTCGCCCGGGCATCAGCGAAGGGCAGCTTGAAGCCGAGCTCACCTATTCGTTCATGAGTGCGGGGGCCCGTTCGCCTGCGTACCCGTGCATCGTTGGTGGAGGTGACAATGCATGTGTGCTCCACTATGTCGATAACGATCAGCCGTTGAGCAAGGGCGATCTGGTGCTCATAGATGCAGGGTGCGAGTACCAGCACTATGCAGCGGACGTGACGCGTACCTTCCCGGTGAGTGGTCGATTCAGTAAAACCCAGAAAGAAATCTACGAAATTGTGCTCGCGGCTAACCTTGCCGCCATTGAGGCGTGTCGGCCGGGCAACACGTTTAATACCCCGCACGAGGCCGCCCTCAAAGTGATGGTCGAGGGTCTGCTGGCGCTGGGGTTGTTGGAAGGTGATGTGGAAACGGTGCTGGCTGAAGAGGATTACTACCACCTCATCCCGCACAAAACCTCCCATTGGCTCGGTATCGATGTGCACGATGTGGGTGACTATCAGATAGAAGATGCCTGGCGTGAGTTTGAGCCAGGCATGGTCCTTACCATTGAACCGGGTATCTACATCCCGCGGCATGAGAGTACAGACCACCTCCCCGCGCGCTACCGAGGCATAGGCGTCCGCATAGAAGATGATGTGCTCATCACCAAAGACGGTCATGAGGTGCTCACGGAAGCGGTGCCCAAGCGGGTGAAGGAAATCGAAGCGGTCATGCGACAGGACCTCGAAGTGGAGGCCTCCCCGGCGTGAAGGTGAAGAGCGTGAAGGAGAGCCGCATGAAGATCTGTGTCGTGGGCGCAGGACCGGTTGGGGGTGCCCTTGCCCTGGGGCTTACCCGTCGCGGACACGAAGTTACCGTCATAGAACGCGCGGCACCGGAGCGGTCCAGAGGTCGTCTGGGTGTTGATGTCCGCAACGTTGCGTTGAATCCCCAGTCGCGCCGCTGTCTGTCTGATCTTGGCGTGTGGCCGGAGGCAACGGCGCCCTACACAGGCATGCAGGTCTGGGAAGAATGGGGCCAGGGCAAAATTGAATTTAATGCCCAGGATGTGGGTGAAACCGAACTTGGCTGGTTGGTGGAAGCGAGTCTGATTCAAACCGAGCTCTGGACTCGTGTAGCAGAAGAATGTGAAGTGCACATGGAGCCCCTTACAGATCTCAGCGTGCAGGCCGATGGCGCGGTGAAGGTGACGCTGGCGGACACAACGCTGGTATTTGATCTGGTGTTCGGGGTGGATGGCGGTCGTTCTGCTGTACGCGAGTTTGTGGGTCTTGAGCTTGATGCATACAGCGTGGATCAGTCGGCTCTGGCTACGGTGATAAAAACCGAGGCACCCCATGGTGGGATAGCGCGGCAGCGATTTCTGACGGATGGCCCTCTGGCTTTGCTGCCCTCGTTGGCCCCGGATGTGGTTTCCGTCGTCTGGTCACAAAGCCGCCATGAAGCTGAACGACGCAAGGCGCTTCCGACCGATGCCTTTCTGCAGGAAATCAGCATCGCTTCAGAACATTGCCTGGGCAACGCCGTCGAAGTGGATGATCGGTTTGTATTTCCGTTGACCCAGCAGATACTGAAAAGTCCTGTCCACAAAAACAGCGTCATCTTGCTGGGCGATGCCGCCCGGGTGGTTCACCCGCTGGCGGGTTTGGGGGTGAACCTGGGCTTTGAGGATGTGTTGCAGATCTTCAAGCTGAGCGATGCCGATCAACTTGCGTCCGCTTCGGGCTGGCAAAGGTTTGCCAGAAGGCATACCTTGCGCGGCAAACAGATGATCCAGCTGCTGGGGATGTTCAAATGGCTATACAGCCGGCGCGATCCTTTGACCACCTGGGTGCGGAATTCCGGTACCCGCCTTTTTGACGCCGCCTCGCCGGTCAAACATCAGGTGATGCGCGAAGCGATGGGGGTGGGCCCACTGTCGGCGGTGGACTGATCACAATTTTTAGAAAACAGGAAAAATAACGTGGCAAAGCAGACAGCGTTGTATCAGGCCCATGTTGATGCAGGTGGGCAGATTGTGGAGTTCGGCGGTTGGTCGATGCCGGTGAACTACGGCTCACAAATTGCAGAACATGTCGCCGTACGTACGGATGCAGGCATGTTCGATGTTTCCCACATGACCATCGTGGATGTGTCCGGGGCTGGAGCATTGTCCTATCTGCAGAAGATGGTGGCCAATGATGTTGCCAAGCTTGCGCTGGGACAGGCGCTCTATGGTGCGCTCTTGAACGAGCAGGGCGGTATTGTGGATGACCTGATTGTCTACGCGACAGACTCCGGTTTCCGTTGCGTGGTGAATGCCGCAACGCGTGACAAAGTTATGCCTTGGCTTGAAGCGCATGTTGAGGGAGATGTCGTTCTTGCCGAACGCGACTTGAGCATGATTGCCGTGCAAGGTCCTAATGCGATAGCCAAGCTCCAGGAAGCATGTGGAGTTGATGTGGCTGATTTGAAACCCTTCTTTTCCAGCACACCGGCAGATCGCGAGGATTGGATGATCGGTCGCACCGGTTACACCGGTGAAGACGGGGTTGAGGTGATGTTACCCGGTGCAGATGCTTGCCAGCTGTGGGACGACTTGAAAGCAGCGGGGGTCGCACCCGCCGGGTTAGGCGCTCGTGACACGCTGCGGCTGGAAGCTGGGCTTAATCTCTATGGCCAGGATATGGATGATGGAACCACCCCGCTTGAATCCAACATTGCGTGGACGGTTACCTGGGTCCCCGAAGATCGCGCCTTTATTGGCCGCAGCGCCATTGAACCGCTGCGCGGGCAGTCGCCGCGAAAACTCACTGGTCTGATTCTGCGGGACAAAGGCGTGTTGCGACATGGCCAGGTGGTGCACACAGACGCGGGGGATGGGGTCATCACCAGCGGGACGTTTTCGCCAACCATGGAATGCAGTATTGCGCTAGCCCGAGTGCCCGCCGGTGCGGAAGGGGAATGCACGGTGGACATTCGCGGCAAAGAAAAAAAAGCTGAAATAGTAAAGCCACCGTTTGTTCGAAATGGCAAAATACGCGTCCAATAATAAAAAACAATAAAGGGGACCCCTCTTGAGGTTTCCAGACAAATAGAATCTTCGATGCCAGAGCGCAAGCCTGACCAAAGGCTCAACCGAAGGCATAGAAGGTTAGACAGAAAGGACAAGAGAAAGGGCATGAGCGAGACTCCAAACGACTGTAAATATCTGGCCACCCACGAATGGGCCAAAATGGACGATGACGGCCACATCCTGGTCGGCATTACCGACCATGCGCAAAACGCGTTGGGGGATGTTGTCTACGTTGAATTGCCGGAACCCGGCCAGGAGTTGGCGGCGGGTGATGAGGCAGGTGTTGTTGAATCGGTGAAGGCCGCTTCAGATATTTATTCGCCCATCTCCGGCACTGTTGTCAGTGTTAACTCCGATCTGGAAGACGAGCCCGAGAAGGTTAACGCAGACCCGTTTGGCGACGGTTGGTTTTTTAAAGTAAACCCGCTGGATGCCAATGAGCTGGACGACCTGCTGGACGCAGAAGCTTATCAGGAAGTCTGCGACTCCGAAGACCACTAAAAATTCCTAGAGGAGGCGAACGTGCCTTTTGTGCCCCACACACAAGCTGATGTGGATGCCATGCTGGCTGAAATCGGCGTGGCTGATATCGATACCCTGTTCGACGAAATTCCTGCGCACCTTGCGACAGGTGAGTTACGCAATGTCCCGCCCGGTCGCAGCGAGCTGGCCATGCTGCAGGCCATGCAGGCGCGGGCTCAGCAGGACGAAGGGTATGTCTGTTTTCTGGGAGCTGGGTCCTACGATCACCACATTCCGGCTGCGGTCTGGGATCTCACCGCGCGCGGCGAGTTCATGACCGCCTATACGCCCTATCAGGCAGAGGCGAGCCAGGGCACGTTGCAACTCATCTACGAATATCAATCGATGATGGCTGCTTTGACCGGCATGGATGTGTCTAACGCATCGGTTTATGACGGTGCCAGTGGTCTGGCAGAAGCCGTGTTGATGGCCGCGCGGGCCAACAAGAAGAACAAGAGCGGCCAGGTCTGGCTCGCAGGTGGTGTGCATCCCCACTATCGCGAGGCGTGTTTTAACATTGTGAAGAACCAGGGTATTGAGCTGGTCGATCTGCCTCTGGATGAAGACAGCCTCCTGACCACAAACGCACTGGACGCGATGGCGGCTGAGAAAGAAGCGCCTGTCGCCATTGTCATCCAGCAACCCAACTTCTTCGGTCGGCTTGAGACGGTGGATACGCTGACCGACTGGGCGCACGCCCAGAACGCGCTGGTGGTAGGGGTTGTGAACCCGACCAGTCTTGCGCTCATTAAACCCCCTGGCGACTGGGGTACCTCTTCTGAAGGTGGGGGTGCCGATATTGCGTGTGGCGACGGCCAGCCTTTTGGTGTGCCTATGGCGTCTGGTGGTCCCTCGTTCGGCTTCGTTTGCTGCAAGGAGAAGCTTGTGCGACAGATGCCGGGCCGGATCATCGGCAAGACCATCGATCTGGATGGCAAAACCGGCTATGCGTTGACGCTTCAGGCGCGCGAACAACACATTCGCCGCGGCAAGGCAACGTCCAACATCTGCACCAACCAGGGTTTGCTGGTCACCGCAGGCACAATCTACCTGAGTTTGATGGGACCAGCTGGGTTGCGGGAAGTAGCACTTCAGTCCCACCAGGGAGCCGAAGCGCTGAAGTCACGGCTTCTCGCATTGGAGGGTGTTTCCCCTTACTTCGCGGGCCCAACGTTCCACGAGTTTGCGATCAAGCTGCCGGTTGCCGCCACTCACGTGGTTGAGCAGATGCGCGAACAGGGCATCCTCGCCGGTCTGGTTTTAAGCGACTTTGTCGATCTACCGGAGGCCGAATATGCCCTCCTTGTGGCTGTTACTGAGAAACGCACAGCGGCTGAGTTAGACGCCTACATTGCTGCCATAACCGATGCGCTCAGCACGGCAGGAGGCGCCGCATGAACGAGAACTTTAACGAGAACGTTGGCCAGACAATATTTGATATCAGCGATGATGGTCGTCGCGCATTTGCCCAACGGGTAGATGTCGGCAGCACTGATGTCAGCATCCCGAATGAGTTTTTAAGGGAGACGCCACCGGGGTTGCCGCAGGTTTCTGAGCTGCAGGCGGTGCGTCATTACACGAACCTGTCCCGCAAGAACTTTTCCATCGACACTCAGTTTTATCCACTGGGTTCCTGCACGATGAAATACAACCCCAGGGGTGCGCACAAAGCCGCCAGCCTGCCAGGCTTCCTGGGCCGGCATCCATTAGCGCCCGAAGCTGCGAGCCAGGGTTTCCTGGGATGTCTGCACGACCTGCAGGAAATCTTAAAAGACGTGACAGGTATGCAGGGTGTGTCGTTGGCACCCATGGCGGGAGCGCAAGGCGAGTTTGCCGGTGTTGCCATGATACGTGCCTATCACGATGCGCGTGGTGATACGGCCCGTACCGAAATTCTGGTGCCCACTGCCGCCCATGGCACAAACCCGGCAACCGCGGTGATGTGTGGTTACAAAGTGACGGAAGTTGCGGTTGATGCCAGCGGCGATGTTGACCTCGAAGCATTGAAGGCTGCCGTGGGTCCGCAGACTGCAGGGTTGATGATGACCAACCCCTCCACATGCGGCGTGTTTGAACGGCAGATTGAAGCCATTGCCAAAACCGTGCACGACGCGGGCGGGTTGCTTTACTACGACGGTGCAAACTTGAACGCGATTCTCGGCAAGGTGCGTCCTGGCGACATGGGCTTCGATGTATTGCACATGAACCTGCACAAAACCTTTGCGACACCTCATGGTGGCGGTGGACCAGGTGCCGGACCGGTGGGTGTGGGTGAACGTCTCTTGCCACACCTACCTGTGCCCATGGTTGAAAAGGCAGATGATGGCACCTACCACTGGGTGGATCAGGCCAAATTGCCTACTAGTATCGGGCGTCTCTCCGGGTTCGCTGGCAATGCAGGCATTCTGCTGCGGGCGCTCGCCTACGCGTGGCTGCTGGGTCGAGAAGGCATGCACCGTGTGGGTGAGTATGCGACGTTAAATGCCAACTACATGGCCGCGCGTCTGGCCAAAGCAGGGTTTAAGCTCGCCTATCCCGAACGCCGTGCAACACACGAGTTCATCATCACCTTTGCAGACGAGACCAAAACGCTCGGCGTGAATGCCATGGATTTTGCCAAACGCCTTCTGGACTACGGCTACCATTCACCGACAACCTATTTCCCGTTGTTGATCCCGGAGTGCTGGCTGATCGAACCCACGGAAACGGAGTCCAAAGAGGAACTGGATGGCTTTGTGGAAGCGTTGATCAAGATCCGCGCAGAAGCGGAAGAGAATGCTGAGCTCGTCAAACAAGCACCGCACAATACACCGGTCAGAAGATTGGATGATGTGAAGGCTGCGCGTGAGCTCGATCTGGTTTGGAGCGCTGGCTAGCTTGGGACGAAACTACTTAGCCTCGGTCGACTGATTCGCCATGCGCATCCGATCGCCCAGGGTATTGAGGCTCCATACCAATAGCGCCAGAAGGGTCGCTGGAAAGAGCAGCATCCAGGGCGAGGTTTCCATCACCTGCGTGCCATCGGAAACCAGCACCCCTAGACTTGTGTCCGGCTCCTGAATGCCGAGTCCGAGGAAGCTGATCGTGCTTTCCATGAGGATAACGCCCGGAATCATGAGCGTTGTGTAGATAATGATGGGACCGATCACATTTGGTACTACGTGCGTGCGCAATATGTAGCCTGTCTTCCCGCCAAGCCCTTTCGCCGCGGCAATATACAGGCTGTCCTTCAACTGCAATGTCTGTCCGCGCACGATGCGGGCGATGTCCAACCAGGCGATGGCGCCGATCCCTGCGAACAGCAGATACTGGTTACGGCCGAACACCACAACCAGCAGGATGATGATCAGAATTCCGGGCAGGCAATAAATCGCGTCGACAATGCGCATCATGACCTGATCTGTGTTGCCTCCGCGCAGCGCCGCAAAAGTGCCCCATGGAATACCAATGGACAGAGCTACACCGGTCGCTATGAATGCAACCGTGAGTGAGACCCGCATACCCTCCATGGTGCGGGCAAAGAGATCCCGGCCCACATCGTCTGTACCGAACCAGTGCACGACGCTGGGTGCCTCGCCGATCTGATCCCAGTTCATCGTCTCTGGATCATGGGGACTCAGAATCGGCCCAAAAAAGGCTGCCAGTATCAGAAGTGCCACAAAAGTTGCCGCCAGCATCAGCACGTAAGATGAGCGGATCTGTCTGAGAAAGGCGCTCACTGTGCCACCCTGATACGTGGATCCAACAGCCCGTAACAGATGTCGGCCAGCATGTTGAAGAAAAGGATGGCGAAGGCGTAAACCACGGTAACACCCATGACCAGCGTGTAGTCGCGATTGAGCGCACCCTCCACAAAGTAACGACCGATGCCGGGTAGATCGAAGATCTGCTCAACGATCACTGACCCTGTCAGCAGCGAAGCAGCGGTTGGTGCCATGACGGAAACGACGGGTATGAGGGCAATAGGCAGGATGTGCCGGATGACAATACGTGGTTGCTTTAACCCCTTGGACTTGGCGGTGCGGATGTGCGGCAGTTGCAGCACTTCGTTCACACCGCTGCGTGTCAATCTGGCGATACTCGCGCTTAACGGTATGGCGAGCGCGACGATGGGTAGAGCGAAATGAGCGGGCGAGTCTGAACCCCCGGCGGGGAAGAGCGACAGGGTCACGCTGAAGACCAAGACCATGATCGGTGCTGCGACGATGGTGGGTACCGACAGATTAAAGTTGTTGGCAGCCATCACCGCGCCGTCGATCCAGGAGTTAGGATTCATACCTGCGGCAATGCCGACAGAAAGCCCCAGAGCCAAAGCGACCAGCAGCGCACCTCCCCCCAGCGTCGCGCTCACCGGTAACCCGGTGGAAATCAGTTCACCCACCGAAAAGTCTTTCTGTTTGAAGGAAGGACCGAAATCACCGGTGATGAGCCGCCCCCAGTAGCGCCCGTATTGGACAATGAGTGGCGCATCCAGGTCATAAGCGGCTTTCAGGTTGGCTTCAATCTCCGGGGTTAAACGGCGCTCACCATCAAACGGCCCGCCCGGAGCCGCTCGCAGTAAAAAGAACACGGCGGTGACGATCACGAAAAACGTGATCAGGGAGAACAGCAGGCGTTTACTCAGGAATCGCAGCAACTTGTGGTTCCCAGCTCAGATACTTTAAGGGGTGGACGTTGTAGTAGTTATCTTCCCAACCTTGAATTTCCGGACGGACCAGACCCTGGCCTCGTCGAAAGAGAAGTGGGATAGCGGCAACGTCTGCAATCAGGATTTCTTGAATAGATCGGGAAATCGCTTCGCGCTTGGACTTGTCCGGTTCTGCTTTCAGATTTGCCCACAGTGTTTTGACTTCGGGGTTCTGGTATCGGGAGACGTTCAGCGACGGCCGGTCGGAGGTAAACTCGTTGATGTACTGTTCCGAGCGTGCACCCACAACGCGACCTGTTAAGGCGACCTGAAAATTACCGGCCTCCACCTCGTTGTAGTGCATTGAGATCTCTTTGCCTTCCAGGGCTACGCGTACGCCGATTTGCTGCCACGCTCCCATCAGCGCCACGGGAATCGCCTTGGCCACGCTGGTGGTGTGGCGGAAGTTGAAGGAAAGCGGATTGTCTTCCGTAAACCCTGCGCCAGCCAGCAGTGCTTTCGCTTCTTCCAGTGTGCTCGGGTCGTGAGCTGGAAACTTTGGGCTTTTTGCATCGACAAAGTCCGGCACGAAGCCATATGCGGGAATCTGTTTTGGCTTTGCGATGGACTCGGTGATCAACAGTTGATCGACAGCCAAAGCAAGCGCTCGTCGAACGTTGATGTTATCGAACGGAGCTAACTCATGATTGAACATGATGGTAGAACTCGCTGAAAAGACCCACTCTCTGAGATCGTCGGTGTGCTGGGTGAGATCGATATCGCGCGGCAGCAGCGGGATGCTGTGCACCTCACCCGCCCGATAACGGTTGTAGGCCACCTTGGTGTCACGGATTGGGAAAAAGCTGACGTTGTCGATGTCGGTTTCTTCCGGTCTGGTGGAGACCAGGTCAATACGATCACCGGGAACGCGGTCGGCCAAGGTATATGTGTCGTTCCCCACCCAGTTCGCGGGCTTCACCCAGTCGTCACCGTGTTTCTCGATCACGTGACGCGGCACCGGCATACCGTTGAGCGAGTTAAGCAACTCTGCCAGATAGGGGTTGGGTTGGGACAGCTCGATTCTCAGCACCGAAGGTGTTGGCGCGGACACGCCCAACTCTTCCTTGGGCTTTTCTCCGCGCTGAATCTCGGGCGCGTTTTTGATGTCGTACAGGTCTTCGATAAAGGTTGCGGCGGTGGCCGGATCGATGACCCTGCGCAGGCTGTACACGAAGTCATCCGCGGTCATTGCCACACCGTCATTCCAGGCGATGTCCGGGCGCAGCTTGAAATCCCAGATCAGACCATCATCGGACACTGTCCAGGACTCAGCTGCGCCAGGCTGCAATTTGCCGTCGGGTGTAATTTCGACCAGGCCTTTTAGCAGGTAAGTGAGGACCCGGAATTCAACCATCAGGCTCGCTTTGTGAGGATCCAGGCTGGCTGGCTCATCGGAGAGGACAATGCGCAGGGCATCGGGTTTGGCGGAGTCGAAACTCTCCGTCGGTTTGCTTTGTTCGTTGCCTCCACAGCCGCATATCACGGCGACGGACACCAGCAACGTCACATACTTCAGCATCACTCACTCCAACTTAAATTTTTCAGGGGATGGATGTTATAGGGATTGTCTATCCATCCTTCGATTTCGGGTCTCACAAGCCCCTGACCTCGAGGAAAATAGAGAGGGATCGCAGCGACGTCGTCGATCAGAATTTTCTGAATTTCACGTGCTATTGCCTCTCGCCGTTCTTTGTCTGGCTCAGCAATAAGGTCCTGTTTCAGCTGATCTACCATCGCGTGACGATAGCGAGAGTTGTTTACCCTCGCGTTTTCTGCGGTGTAGTTGAATAGATACTCTTCTATTCGGGCGGGGTTTCCTCTCCCCACCAGCGCAACACCGAAATCGCCTCCCGCAAGGTGGGCGTAATGGATGGCTGTCTGTTGCCCTCGAAGCGTGGCTTTCACGCCTATCTCTTGCCACGCGCCCATCAGTGCCACGGGTATTGTCTTGGATATGCTGTTGGTGTGAAAGAATGTGAACTCAAGAGGGTTCTCCTCTGAAAATCCAGCTTCTTGCAGGAGTTTTCTAGCCTCCTCAAGTTTGTTAGGAGGAGGCTCAGGGAATTGTGGAGCGGCGGGGTCGATGAACAATGGTACGAAACCCTTGGCGGGTATCTCAGCAGGCTTGGCGATGGCCTCAGCGAGAAATGTCTGATCTACGGCCAACGCTAACGCGCGTCGTACGTTTTGGTTATCAAACGGCGGTGTGGCGTGGTTGAACCCGACCAGTTGGATTGCTGAAAAAGGCCAGTAGCGAAGGTCATTTTGAAATCCTGTTAGATCCACGTCCCGCGATAGAATGGGAATAGCGTGCACTTCGCCCGCACGATAGCGGTTGTAGGCAACCTTCGCGTCGCTGATAGGATAAAAGTTCACCTGGTCAAATGCCGTATCCTCTGGATGTGTCGAGACAAGTTCTACTCTGTCGTTGGGCACTCGAGCATTTAAGGTGTAGGTGCCATTCCCAACCCAGTGTTCCGGTCTCACCCATGCATCGCCGTGTCGTTCTACGACATGGCGTGGTACAGGCATGCCGATGTTGCCGACCAGAATTTCAACCAGATAAGGGTTAGGACGGATGAGTTCGATTCTCAAGCGTTGTGGGGCATCTGCGAATACTCCGAGCGATTCCGGTGACACTTCGCCGCCCAGGATGGCCTCGGCATTGCGAATATCCCGCAATGCTTCTGCTCTCCTGGAACCGGTTGCAGGCGTCACAGCGCGCCTGAAACTGTAAACGAAATCCTCTGCCGTTAGCGGCACGCCGTCGTTCCAGGTTGCATCTGGCCGTAGGTCAAAAATCCAGGTTAGACCGTTGTCTGACGTTTCCCATGACGTAGCAACACCCGGCTGGAAGTAGCCGTCTGGGGTTATTTCGGCGAGACCCGTCAAGAGATACATCAGCAGAGTGTTCTCGACCAGCAGGCTGGTTTTGTGCGGGTCCAGACTGGCAGGGTCGCTCTCCAAGACAATGTTTAGCGTTTCGGGCTTTGCAGAGTTGAATTGCCTGGGTTCCGGGGATCCGTCTGATCCGCCGCACGCAATCAGTACGCAGGTGAGTGTGCTCACTATCCAGACTCTGGTCATTACCACCCCGTCACCGTTCCCTTGTCACAGAGTATCAGCAAGGGCGGGGGACGCGCCAGAGAGCGGTTTTACTTGAGCGTTGCCTTCAACTCGTCCAGCGCTTTCATCGGCAATGAACACTGCAACCCGGAACAGACGTACGCTGTCACCTGCGACTGTTCTTCCATTGCCACCAGACGCGGCAGGTAGCTCGGCAGTGTGCGCGTATCCTCATAGGGGATGACATAGGTCTGCCGCCACGGTGTGTACCCGTCTTTGATCTCGTTCGCCCATCGACGCGCCTCTTCCACCGGACCCCGCAATATCACTTTTTCCGGCGCATACGTGGTCATCTCCAACGCATGAAGCAACGTGCAATGCCCGCTGGGTACACGTTCCATCAGTGCGCGTACCCACGTTAACGTCGCATGCGCGGCATCCAGGTAACGTTGTTCTCCAGTGAGATGCCCCAGCATCAACAGCGCACTTGCGGCAACGCCATTGCCGGGTGGTTGGGCGTCGTCCATCGTCGGTTTAGGGCGATGGATCAGGGTTTCTGCATCGTGGTGGGTGAAAAAGAAACCGCCTGTTTCCTCGTCGTAAAACCCGGCGAGCATCGCGTCAGCCAACTCACAGGCGAACGCCATGTCAACCTCTCGCCACTCCGCTTCAAGGAGCGCGAGGAGCCCCTGTAGAAGACTGGCATAGTCGTCCAGATAGCCGCGATGTTTCGCTGCCCCATCCTGCCACGTGGCATAAAGAATCCCATCTTTCCAACACTCGGAGCGAAGGAAGTCGGCAGCACCCTGCGCGAGCTTGGTCCAGGCCGGTTCATTCAAGCGAACAGCGGCGTCTGCCAAGCCTTTGATCGCGAGACCGTTCCAGGATGTCAGGACCTTGTGGTCCGTACCGGGGCGCACCCGTTCCTCGCGAACGGCGAACAGTTTTGCCTTCGCCTCGTTGAGAAGATTTACAGCCTCTGCAGGCTCGAGAGAGAGTCGCTGCACGACAGAGCGCCAGCTGTCGTAGCGGTGGAAGTTCCATTTGTTCTCAAAGTTGGCGGGTTTGTCCAGTCCATAGAGGGTTTCCACCAGGAGATACTCATCCTCGGTCAGCGCGCGTTTCACATGTTCGCGCCGCCACACGTAAAACTTGCCTTCCTCACCCTCACTGTCGGCATCGATGGCTGCGTAGAACCCCCCCTGTGGGTCGAGCATTTCTCGTTCCAGCCAGCGGATGGTATCCCTGATGGCATCCTCAAAGAGCGCGTCAGGACCTAGCGCCAAGGCGTCCGCATAAAGGCTCAGCAGTTGTCCGTTGTCGTACAGCATCTTCTCGAAGTGAGGGATCATCCATTTGCGGTCGGTGGCATAGCGGCAGAACCCGCCGCCAATGTGATCGTAGATGCCGCCACGCGCAATCTGGGTGAGCGAGATCATCACCATATCCAGTGCTTCTGGATCCGTCACACCCGCCCGACGTGCATACCCCCAGTGACGCAACATCCGCAGAATGGTGTTGGGCATGGGAAACTTCGGCGCGTTCCCGAAACCGCCTTCCTGGTGATCGTATTGGCTGCTGAGTTGGTCACGCGCGGTGGTCAGAAGCTCTGCATCATCGATCTCTGCGTCCAGCACGGGCGGGATCATCTGATCCAGGGTGGTCTGCAGTTTGCCAGCCTGTTCATCGATGGTCTCTTTTTGCTCGGTAAAAACCTCACTCAAGCGACGCAACAGATCGTTGAACCCTGGCAACTGATAACGCGGAGCGGGCGGGAAGTAGGTGCCGCCGTAAAAGGGTAAACGTGTTTCGGGATCGAGGAACATGGTGAGCGGCCAGCCACCGCCCTGAGGATTGATCAACTGCAAAGCGGTTTGATAAATCTTGTCGATGTCCGGTCGCTCTTCTCTGTCCACCTTTATATTGATAAAGAGATCGTTCATCACTGCGGCAGTGGCGGGGTCCTCAAAGGACTCATGCGCCATCACATGACACCAGTGACAGGTGGAGTAGCCGATGGAAAGAAGAATAGGCTTGCCTTCCGACCTGGCAGCCTCTAGTGCTTCTTCACCCCAGGGGTACCAATCCACAGGGTTATCAGCATGCTGTTTAAGGTAAGGGCTTGATTCGTTAGCTAGTCGATTGCTCATGTTGAGATTCTACTTGGGACCAATTTGCTCTGCCTCCTTAATTCCTGTATCAAGGGGAGCATAAACAGGAATGCGCTTTTACGAGGCCGGTGCGTACGTTGCCAGGATTCGACTTTAACCCACGGCCGTGAAACTGAAGCGCTAAGATAACGGAGCGGCTGTTATGGAAGGTAAAGCCGACGCATCAGGGAACACTGGTGCGTCTCACTCGGGGGCATCGAGATCACGAGCGCCTGCCAAAGGCAGGTCTGACTCAGGGTCTGATTCAATAGATGCGGACGGCTTCAGACCTAATGTAGGTATTGTGATCACCAATCGCCTGGGCCAGGTGCTCTGGGCGCGCAGGGTGGGGGGCCACGACGCGTGGCAGTTTCCACAAGGCGGCATCAACGACGGCGAATCGCCAGAGGAGGCTTTGTACAGAGAGTTGTACGAAGAAGTCGGATTGCAGGCTGAACACGTCAAAATACTCGGCAGAACCAAGGGGTGGTTGCGTTATCGATTGCCGCGACGCCTGCGGCGCCATAACTCCACTCCTGGTTTTGTGGGTCAGAAGCAGAAATGGTTCCTGTTGGAACTGCTGGGCAATGAAGCTGCAGTGGATGTTGCCTGCGGCCCCAAGCCTGAATTCGACGATTGGCGGTGGGTCAGTTTCTGGTTCCCACTAAATCAGGTGGTCGACTTTAAGCGTGACGTTTACCGCAAAGCCCTTGCAGAACTGGCCCACCATACCGTGCTGGAAAAAGGGCGGTAACTCATGGACAGCATGCTCACCACCCTGCGCAAAATTATTCAGGAAGTGTCCATCACCAGTCGCTTTGGTGAGGCCGTGCGTGGTCTGGTGGTGTCGGTCAAGGCGGCGATGGGGACTGATGTGTGCTCCATCTACCTGCTCAACGAAGCGGGTAACTTTGCTCTGGCGGCAACAGATGGTCTGAATAAAACGCAGGTGGGGGAAGTTGAACTCTCGCATGAAACCGGCCTTGTGGGCCTGGTTGGTAGCCGGGCTGAACCCATCAATCTGGAAAAAGCCAGCGATCACCCGCGGTTCCACTATCTGCCGGAGTCGGGCGAGGAAGAGTTCAACGCCTTTCTAGGTGTGCCTATCATTCATCAGCGACGCACGCTGGGCGTATTGGTTGTGCAGCAACGCGAGATCAGGCGCTTCGATGAATCGGAAGAGGCGTTCCTGGTCACACTCGGAGCGCAGCTCGCGACCGTTGTCGCTCACGCGGAAGCCGTCGGTGACAGCGCGCTGGTGGAGAAAGGCAGTCAGGCGCTGGACGATGCATCGTTCGTCGGTGTGGAAGGTTCGCCCGGTATCGCCATCGGTACCGCGGTCACGGTGCACCCCGTTGCCGACCTCGATTCGGTGCCCGAAAAACAAGTGGACAATGTCACCACGGAACTCCTGCTACTCGACCGGGCGTTGGAAGCGGTGCGTGCTGATATCAGCGGCATGATGGTCGAGTTTGAAGAGAGCCTGCCAAAGCAGGAGCTGGCTTTGTTCGAGGCATACCTGCACATGCTGGATGACAACGCGCTGGCGGGCGATATCCGTGATCGCATTCACGAAGGGTATTGGGCCCAGGGTGCGCTTAAACACGTTATCCGCCAGCACGTTAACCGATTTGAACTGATGGACGACCCTTATCTTCGCGAGCGGGGTGCAGATGTTAAGGATCTCGGCGTGAGACTCCTCGCCTATCTGCAGGATATTCGCGATAAGAAGAATCAGTTTCCGCCCGACACTATCCTCGTGGGAGAGGAGGTGACGCCGTCCATCCTCGCCAACGTTCCAGCAGATAAGCTTCGGGCCATTGTCTCCATGCGTGGGTCTCGCAATTCGCACATGGCCATCATCGCGCGGGCGATGAACATACCGGCCGTGATGGCGGCGGTGGACCTGCCGGTAGATGATCTTGAAGGCGAAACGCTGCTGGTGGATGGAGACTACGGCGAGGTATTTACCCGCCCCTCCGAGCGACGCCAGATGCTCAGCCGCGAGCTCATCGAACAGGGCCGCATCTTCGAACGGGAACTGGATGAGTTAAAGGAGCTGCCGTGCATCACCCGGGATGGTTGGCGCGTACAACTCTGGGTCAACATCGGCTTGACTGGCGACTTAACAAGGTCGTTGGATCGCGGCGCAGAAGGCATAGGGCTTTTCAGAACAGAAATCCCGTTTATGTCGAAGGATTCGTTCCCCACGGAACACGAGCAGCGGGTGCTTTATCGCGAACATATGGAAGCATTTGAACCGCGGCCGGTGACGATGCGCACGCTGGATATTGGTGGCGATAAATCCCTCAGCTATTTCCCTATCAAAGAAGAGAATCCGTTCTTAGGCTGGCGCGGCATTCGCATTACGCTGGACCATCCTGAGATCCTCCTGGTGCAGGTGCGCGCCATGATCAAAGCAAACGCCGGGCTCAGAGGTGATCTGCGTATCATGTTGCCGATGATTTCCAGCCCGGATGAGCTGCGCAGCGCCAAGGTGCTGGTGGATCAGGCCTATCAGGAGGTGCTGGAGGAAGGCGTCGGCGCAAAACCGCCGCAGGTGGGTGTGATGGTGGAAGTCCCGGCTGCGGTCTACCAGGCAAAACAGTTAGCAAAAGAAGCCGACTTTCTCGCGGTCGGCTCCAATGACCTCACCCAGTACATTCTCGCTGTAGATCGGAACAACGCCCGGGTTGCGGGGCTGTATCAGGAGCTGCACCCCGCCGTGATCACGGCGCTTAGAGAAGTTGCCCGTGCAGCGCACTCGGAGGAGACGCCCATAGGTATCTGCGGCGAGTTTGCGGGTACCCCCGTCGGTGCGGTTCTCTTGATGGCCATGGGCTACCACGTGCTTTCGATGAACGCCACGCACCTGCCGAAAGTTAAGTGGGTGCTGCGCAACGTGAAACGCACTGATGCAAGACGGATGCTGGCGAAAGTACTGCGTATGGATTCAGCAGAACAAATTGATGCGTTTATGCAGGGACAGCTGCGCGAAGCAGGCTTGGAGAAAGTCCTCCCTCACAATTAGTCGCGGGGCATTTAGTTTCGGGCATGCACCCCGATCCCGTTTAGCGCCAATCGATACCTACAGCAAAAGTGCTCGCACTTTTGCCAAAAGCTTGACCCGAAGGGTCAAGATTAGACGACCTTCGAAAGACCACCATCCATGTTGATGGCACACCCTGTTACGTAAGAACCGGCTTCGCTGACCAGAAAGTGGGCGAGATTGGCGCACTCTTCCGCTTCTCCCATGCGACCCATTGGCAGGCGCTCACCGGCTTTCGCCATAAAGTCCTCAAGAGAAACGTTCTGCCCGCTTGCCTCGTGCATACGGCGCACCTGGTCGCTTTTGATGAAACCGATGAGCAGAGCATTGACCAAAATGTTGTTGGGTGCGCCCTCGTTGGCGAGAACTTTTGTCAATGCCATACCCGCTGCGCGGGTCACTGACGTGGGGGCGGTGCGTGCGTCCGGCGCTTTGGCCAGGGTGTTCAGGAGGTTGACGATACGCCCCCACTTTTGTGCTTCCATATGGGGCCAGACGAGGCGGGCGAGTCGAATGGCTGCCAGAAACTTCAGGTCCAGATCGTCCTGCCACTCTTCATCGGTTATTTCCATGAAAGGTTTGGCTGCAGATTTGCCAGCGTTGTTAACAAGTATATCCACACCGCCGAACTTCGCGACGACCTCTGCGTGGGTGGCTGCTATCGCATCGGCGTCGGCCACGTCACACACGAAGCCGGCCACGGCACCACCAGATTCATGTTCCAGAGCGGCGATTTCGGCAACCGCCTCGTCCAGCGGTCCCTGGCGCCGGGCCAGAATAGCCACCTGGGCACCTGCTTGAAAAAAGGCTGTGGCCATCGCTTTACCAAGGCCCAGACTGGCACCTGTAATGAGCGCGGTTCTACCGGTTAACTTAAGATCCATTTCTTCTCCCCCGATGATGGGTATTAGGTAAACGCTATCGCTTAAGCTTGAGTGCGTTCCAGGTCAAACGTTGTACGGTCGCTGACCACCCCGCCGGCCAGGTAACCCTGTTCTACGAAGTGCACGTTTCTGGCGCTGACGCGCACCAGGGTTGAGGCGCGAGTGCCGTATTCGTCGCCGTTGATGAAGCAAGGTGCCACCCGCCGTTCCATCTCGATCGGTCTGCCCCGATGTGGCAGTTCGTCATCTGGCGGGATGTGCTGATCGGCCAGCAAATTGATCAGATCCTCATCCGTATGTTCTGCCTCAACGATGTTCTGCAGATTGGCGGCACCCTGCACACACTTTGGCCATCGCGCACCCAGCTCAGCGTTGCTCAAACCATAATAGCCCGGCGTTAGAATCTCGGTGGTGCCACGGTTTGATGTGTAGACCATGTCGCTGCCATCGAACAGCAGCAGATTAAAACCCGCATATTCGCTGCCGAGAATTGCATGGGCGTAGTGCTCAGCCTCGTCTTTGCCGGTTAAAAAACCACTGACCAGTTCTCCACGCGAGCGTGGCGCCTCGGGATCATCGGCATTTGAGAAATTTGTCAGCGCAGCAAATCTGCCTGAGACAGTACAACCCAGCCAGGTGCCGCCAGCTACCAGGTCGCGACCGGCCAGTACGTGTTGTGCGTCTTCCCAGTAGTCTGCCTGCGCTGCGGCGCGTTGATGAAATTCATCTCGGTTAGCGGCAATGACAAGATCGATGCCGGGCAGAGTTCTATAACCGAAAAGGATGAGGCACATGCCGGAATCCGAGGTACTAAAGAGGTGCGAAGTCTATCAGGCTTAACCGGCTTTCAGGTATGCTCGCGTGTGTCGTTTTGCGGGAACAACCAACTTGCACTATCCGGTCATAGATCCAGTCATATTCAGTTTAGGAGGCGGTCTGGCGCTCCGATGGTATGGTCTGATGTACCTGATTGGCTTCGCCGTCGTCTGGTTTCTGGGCAAACACCGGGCCAAAACCCATCCCGGGGGTTGGGACGCGCAAGAGATTTCGGATCTCGTCTTTTATGGTGCGGTGGGTGCAGTGTTGGGCGGTCGGGTTGGCTACGTCTTTTTCTACAATCTTGATGTGTTCCTCGGCGATCCGCTCTATCTCTTTCGCATGTGGGAAGGCGGTATGTCTTTTCACGGTGGCTTCCTCGGTGTTTGTTTAGGCCTTGTCTACTTTGCCAAGAAGACAGCCAGGCGCTGGATAGACGTGGCCGATTTTCTAGCCCCGCTCACGCCCATCGGCCTTGGCCTTGGGCGCATGGGCAACTTCATCAACATGGAATTGCCTGGTCGGGTAACCGAGTCGAGCTTCGGGCTTATCTACCAGTGCGATAAGGTGCGTGGTCTCACTCAGACCTGTGTGGGCGAGTGGGAGACGGTGGCGCGTCATCCGTCGTCGCTATACCAGGCGTTTACCGAAGGTCTCTGTCTCTTCCTGTTGGTGTGGTTCATCTCCGCAAAGCCGAGACCTGCTGGATTTGTGACAGGGGTGTTCGTCATCGGCTACGGATGCTTTCGCATTTTCACTGAAAATTTCCGTTCACCGGACGCACACATAGGCTTTCTTGCCTTCGATTGGCTCACCATGGGCCAGATCTTATCGCTCCCGATGATCATCGCTGGTATCCTTTTGATCTACTGGTCGAGGGGACAGGAAATCGCGCGGGCGCCAGTACGTCCGGACAAGATGAAACCAGAAGAAACGGCCGCGACCAGCTCCAAGACGAAAAAGAAATCCGCATCTAAAAAAACTCAGAAGTCGACATGAAGCAATATCTTGATCTCATGCGCCACGTGCGCGAGAACGGCACCTTCAAAAGTGATCGCACCGGCACCGGAACCTACAGCGTATTCGGGCACCAGATGCGGTTTGACCTGAACGAAGGGTTTCCTCTGGTCACCACCAAAAAGATGTTCCTGAAGGGCATCATCCATGAGCTGCTTTGGTTTCTCTCAGGCTCGACCAACATCAAGTATCTGACAGATCACAACGTCCACATCTGGGATGAATGGGCGGATGAGCACGGTGAGCTCGGACCCGTCTACGGTTCCCAGTGGCGCTCCTGGCCGGGTCCCGATGGATCTACCATTGACCAGATCACACGCCTGGTTGAAGACCTTAAGCACAATCCGGACAGCCGACGCCACATTGTCAGCGCATGGAACGTAGCCGAGGTAGACAACATGGCGCTGCCGCCATGTCACTCACTGTTTCAGTTTTATGTCGCCGACAACAAGTTGTCCTGTCAGTTGTATCAGCGCAGTGCGGACATCTTCCTGGGAGTGCCTTTCAACATCGCCTCCTACGCGCTGCTCACGATGATGCTCGCGCAGGTAACGGACCTTGAATTGGGCGACTTTGTGCACACCTTTGGCGATGCCCACATCTATTCCAACCATCTGGAGCAGGTGGATAAGCAGCTCGACCGGCTGCCGCTGCCAATGCCCACGATGACGTTAAACCCGGAAGTTAAAGACATCTTCGGTTTTACCTACGATGACTTCACCTTGGAAAACTACCGCTGCCACGACGCGATCAAGGCACCGATAGCGGTATAACGCACGCTCCATGGATATCTCCCTCATCTGGGCCATGACCGAAAATCGGGTCATCGGCCGCGACAACGATTTGCCCTGGAGTCTGCCAGAGGACATGCGGCATTTTATGCGCACAACCAAGGGCAAGCCGGTGGTCATGGGGCGCAAAACCTTTGAATCCATGCCGAGTGCGCTACCCGGGCGCGCCAACATTGTGATCACTCGGGATACCACCTGGACAGGTGATCAAGCCATTGTGGTGCACTCGCTGGATGAGGGTGTCGCTCACGCACGCGAAGTCTGCGAGCGCGATGGGTTAGACGAGATCATGATCGGCGGAGGAGCGGATATTTACGCGAGAGCCCTGGATCAAGCCACCAGACTTTATCTCACCCAGATTCACGCAGAGGTGGAAGGGGATACGTTTTTCCCGGAGTTTGATATCGGTGAGTGGCAGCTGATTGAGGAAATCACACATCCCCAGGATGAAAGCCATTGGGCGGCCTTCAGCATCCGCACCTACGCGCGCAAGTCAGCCTGAAGGACTCTACCTAACTTTATCTAACTCTACCCAGCAAAGTGCCATCACATGGCAGTTCCCGCCATGAACGGTTAGGCACTTCCATCTCCTCCGGGTCTCTTACCAGACCCAGCCACTGACCGCTCTGTTTCAATAGATAACCATCAACCCGCTGGGCGTGACTTGCCAGTGAAAACACTTCGTTCTTGGCGCGGCTGATATCGCATGAACCACGGGTCAGCGAGCGAACAGTTTTGGCAACCGCGTCAGCGCTTAAGATTGAGACGCGAAAGAGGGACGCATCCGCCGCAATGTCCACCGTTTCCAGCAGATAGTGGGCATCACACGCCAAGCAGCGGACAAAGCCATCGGTCATCTCGAGATGCTGGTCCAGCACAAACAATACTTCCGGACTGAACTCGGATTGAAGGTGCTGACAGGGTTTGGTTGCGCTCATGAATCTGCTAACTTCGCGGCTTTAAACACGTGTGGAGTGGATTATGCCACGCCTCTCGCAGCCGAGATTCATCTCATGGCTAATCAGCGCGGTCTGTCTGGTACTCGTAAGCCCGGTGGCCATGGCGGATGACTACCTGCCAATCCCTAAGAATATTGAAACCTACAACGTCCCGCCCATACCCAAGGCCACCGCCGATCGATTAGCGCGCTACAACAACGCTCGTAGTGCCGGAGCCTACGGCTGGCAGGGTGATGCGCTGATGATCGGCACGCGATTTGCCGGTACCACGCAGTTGCACAGAGTGGCAAAACCGTTGGGATATCGGGAACAACTGACCTTCATCGATGAACCCATCAAAGGGGTATACATCCCTGAAGGCGGCGCGGGCGAAGAGATCATCGTCAGCTGGGATGTGGGTGGCTCGGAATTTAATCAGCTGTTCCTCTTCAACACCCGCACCGGCGACTCAAAGCTCATCAGCGATGGCAAGTCGCTGTACGGTGCTGCCCTCTGGTCGCCCGACCGCCAGAGTTTTGCATATGTGACAACCGCGCGGAATGGCCGCAACTGGGATACACACATCCAGGGTTTGGATGGCCACATCAATAAAGTACTGGAAACGGATTCGGGCTACTGGTTGCCGATCGGCTGGGCGCCGGATGGCAAGAAGCTCCTGATTCTTAATCGCACCAGTGTAAACGTCTCGCGCATCTACGAGTTGGATCTGGCCTCCCGGAGGCTTGCCCCGTTGGTAGGTGACGACAGCACTTCCACTGAGTTTGCTCAATACGACGGGCGTGGTGGTCTTTATTACATCTCGGACCAGGGCTCTGAGTTCAGAAAGCTGCACCATCTGGACATGGAGAGCGGTGAGGTCACCGTGCTGACCGAAGACATCGACTGGGATGTGTCGCAATTTACGTTAAGTCCGGACCGCACCAAGCTGGCCTACTCTGTGAATGCGGGCGGTACGTCAGAACTTGGTCTGATCAGCACGCCTCGCCACCGATCGCTACGCATCCCGGAATTGCCGCAGGGGATAGTGTCCGGTCTGGTCTTTGCGCCTGACGGCAATGCTTTGGCGATGACACTGTCCACGCCCAAGGCTCCGGGTGATGTCTATGTTGCTGACCTGAAGCGTCGTGCGCTGACCCGTTGGACCAGAAGCGAGATTGGTGGGCTGGATGCAGAGCAGTTTGTGGAAGCTGATCTGATCCAGTACACAAGTTTTGATGGGCTGGATGTGCCCGCGTTTGTGTTCAAGCCGGAAACACCTGGCCCCCACCCGGTGGTGATCTATATCCATGGCGGTCCCGAGAGCCAATACCGCCCGTTTTTCTCAACCTTGATCCAATCCATTGTTAATGAGCTGAACGTTGCGGTCATTGCGCCCAATGTGCGGGGCTCGCGGGGTTACGGCAAGTCGTATCTGAAGATGGACAACGGCTACAAGCGCGAAGACTCGGTTAAAGACATCGGCGCGCTGCTGGACTGGATAGACGGTCGCACAGAATTCAGGAGCGATCGTGTTGCGGTGATGGGCGGCAGTTACGGCGGTTACATGGTGCTCGCCTCGATGGTGCACTATGGGGATCGTCTGACTGCGGCGGTGGAATCTGTCGGCATTTCAAACTTCGTCACCTTTCTCGAGAACACGCAGCCATACCGGCAGGATATGCGACGCGTTGAATACGGTGATGAACGAGACCCGGACATGCGCGCTCACCTGGAAGCGATTTCACCGCTGAATCATGTAGATAAGATGAAGACGCCGGTGCTTGTTCTGCAGGGCGCTAACGACCCACGGGTACCGGCGTCGGAAAGTGAGCAAATCCGCGTTGCTCTGGAGGAACAGGGTGTGCCTGTCTGGTATGTCCTCGCCCGTGATGAGGGTCACGGCTTTCGCAAGAAAGAAAATCGCGACTTTGATCGCGCCGCGAGGTTTGGCTTTCTGGATGCACATCTGAACCGTGAGTAGCGTCAAGCTGGGGTTGGCCGTCAACCCCATGTCCGGGCGGGACGTTCGCCGTCTGGCGGCGCGCGCGAGCAACATGACACACGAGGCCAAGCGCGACATCGTCGCGCGGGTGGCCGCAGGTGCGGAAGCCGTTGGCGTTACCGACTTCTACATTACTAAAGAGCCGTTCCAGATCTCGTCCATGGCCCTTGCACACATGGGGTTAAAGGCGAATGTGCACGTGGTCGAGCATCCTCTGCACAATGATGCGAGAGATACCGAGCGATCGGTGGCGGCCTTTCGTGAAGCGGGGTGCACAACTCTGGTTTCTCTTGGCGGCGACGGCACCAATCGCGCGATAGTGCGGGCCTGGCCTGATGTGGATCTGGTGCCGTTATCCACTGGCACCAACAATGTCTTTCCAGTGCTCGCGGAAGCAACCGTGGCAGGCATGGTGGCGGGTCTGAACGCCGCCGGAATGCTGCCGGATGAGAAACATCTGAAACGCCGTGTAAAGGTGCTGCGCGTCGAGGGTCCGAAGTCTGTTGATGTGGGTCTGATTGATGCCGTTCTGCTGCGTGATGATCACGTGGGTAATCTCCTACCTTTTGACGAGACCCGGATTGCCCAGATTCTCCTGACGCGCGCAGAGCCCAACAGCATCGGTATGTCGCCCATCGGCGGTCTCATCCGCCCGGTTTTTGCTGAGGACGATTTTGGGCTGCTGGTTACTACCGCAGAACATGCAGAGCCGGTCCTGGCACCTCTGTCACCGGGTTTGTTCAAACCGGTAAAAGTAGATTCGGTTGCAGACATGCCTTTTGATGTCGCCGTGCCGTTCGAAGGTCCAGGTGTGCTGGCGTTGGATGGTGACCGTGATATCAAAATCGCGGTTGGGGAGAGCGCAACGGTAACGCTTCGGCGCGACGGTCCCTGGGTATTGGATATTGAAGCCGCCATGCGCTGGGCGGTAGCCCAAGGTATCATGGCGCCCCAGCATCAGCGTCTTTGACCAACGAAGACAATTCTCATAACAGCAAAAAACAAGGTTTTCGCATGATTGTTAAACCCCGCATCCGAGGCTTTATTTGTACAACCGCTCACCCCCAGGGTTGTGCTGCGTCTGTGCAATCACAGATCGACTACGTAAAGGACCAGGGCGAAGTATCGAGTGGTGAGCTTAAGAACGTTCTGGTGCTGGGTTGTTCTGGCGGTTATGGATTGGCGAGTCGTATTGTGTCGGCCTTTGGCTGTGGCGCTAACACATTGGGTGTGTCCTTTGAAAAGCAGCCTGAGGAAAGGCGCACTGCATCCGCCGGTTGGTACAACAACATCGCCTTTGACGACGCGGCAGCCGCGCAAGGCTTATATGCCAAAACGCTGGACGGTGATGCTTTTTCCGACGAGATGCGGACTCAAGTCATCGACACTATCAAAGCAGACATGGGCAAGATCGACCTTGTGGTTTACAGCCTGGCCTCGCCCGTGCGCCAGCATCCCAAAACGGGTGAGCTGCATCGTTCTTCTATCAAGCCGCTGGGTGAAGCGCTGAACATAAAATCCGTCCACGTAGATCGGGGCGAGGTCATCGAAGTGGATCTGGAACCTGCCACTGAAGAAGAAACCGCTAATACGGTTGCGGTTATGGGCGGCGAAGACTGGGAGTTCTGGATAGATGCCATGCTCGAAGCGGATGTGCTGGCGGAAGGATGTCGCACAGTTGCATTCACCTACATAGGCACTGAGCTGACCTGGCCGATTTATTGGGAAGGGACCCTCGGTCAGGCGAAGATAGACCTCGACCGGGCAAGCCGCGCAAATCAGGAACGGCTCGCCTCGGTAGGGGGCGACTCCCGTGTCGCCGTGCTCAAAGCGATAGTCAGTCAGGCGAGTTCTGCGATTCCCGTGGTGCCTCTCTATGTCGCACTATTGTTCAAAGTCATGAAAGAGCAGGGTATTCATGAAGACATCATCAGCCACATTCACCGGATGTTTGCGACCCAGCTGAAGGCCGGGTCCGATTTGCGCCTGGATGATGATGGGCGCATACGCATGGACGATGTGGAGTTGTCCGATCCTGTACAGGAAGAAGTATTGCGGCGCTGGCCGCTGGTGAATACAGACAACCTGGATGAGCTGGGTGACCTCACGGGCTTTCGCGAGGACTTCCTCAAGATCTTTGGCTTCGGCTTTCCCGGCGTGGACTACGACGCGGATGTCGATCCCACGCTCGGCCGCCTCTAGCTGAAACCCTACACCGGGATACGCTTCCGGCGGTCACCGGCGAAAGATGCACCCGTTAGCATGCACGGGTGCAAGGAATATTTGATACCTGGTTTGCAATACGGCTGCGCTATTGTCGCTACGTTATTTATGCGCTGCTTTGCGTCGCGCTCTTTTTAGATAGCTACGCATCTGATCGGTCGGTCAACGCTGGAACCACAGTGCTGGTCCTCCTGCCGTTGGTCTTGCACTGCCTGCATGACCACACCGCAACACCGTACCCATTTGTTTATGGTTTTGAGGTGGTGGTTACACCGATAGTGCTGGCGTTGTTAGCGGCTCCCAGTGTTGTCATTGCAATGTTTGCGCTCTTCGCTTTGATTGCAAATTGGGCGCTCTGGGGTGCACGCAGCTGGCCAACCATGCTCGCCTTTGGGGGCGCGGTTGTCTCACAAGGATGGTACGTCATTCAGTCGGCCAGCTATGAAGCCGCCGCGTTTTCCGGCGCCAGTTTTCTCGTTGTCAGCATCGCGCACCTGGCGCATCAACAGACGCAGCGAATTCTTACGCGGCGAGGTGAGCTCGCGTTACAGAACCAAAGACTCAAAAAGTTTCTTCCGCCAGATGTGGCAGATGCCAGCGGGTCCGCGCAGACCACCTGGTTAACGGTCGCCTTTGTGGATCTGGCGGGTTTTACCGATGCCATGGAAGTGTTGCCCGACCGCGTGATACACCACGTACTGAATGACTTTCTGGGCGAGGTGAGTAGCCTGGTTGCGGAACATGGTGGGTACGTGAGCAAATTTCTGGGAGACGGAGTGTTGTGCGTTTTTCGCGCTCACCCGGAGCAAAACCGCGGCGAGGTGGCAGACCAGGCGGTGCGAGCCGGGTTGAAGCTGCCGGGGCTGATGGACAGGCTTAACGCAACCTGGCTGGGGCAAGGCTACCTGCGACGTTTTGGTGCTACCTGTGGCATCGCCAGTGGTTATGCGTGTGTGGGAGAGTGGGGTCAGGGAGATCGGCTGGATTTTACAGTGGTGGGAGAGTGCGTAAATCTCGCGAGTCGACTGCAGACTGAGGCGGGTATGTGTGGCCAGGTGGTTATGGTAGACGAAGTCACCCGTTCTCTAGCGGCCTGCGCTTGCGACCGCTATGAAGAATTGTCTGTAGAGCTGAAGGGCAGCAAAGTTCAGCGGGCTTTTGTTCCAGAATTGGACAACTCTCATTGCGAGTCTGCGGCTTGATTGATAATGTGCGCGCGTCTCGATTTTGTAAGTGCCTTTTCATTGGACAAAGTTTTCCTCCAAGCGTGTCGTGGCGAAACGACGCCGTATACCCCGATCTGGTTGAACCGCCAGGCGGGCCGCTATATGCCCGAATACCATCAGGTCAAAGCGGATATGCCGAGTCTCGACTTTTTCAAAAATCCGGAAAAAGCTGCGCAGGCGACGCTGGACGCGCAGCGGATATTGGGCGTTGACGCGGCGATTATGTTCGCCGATTTGTTACCGATCATGGAGCCCATGGGACTAAGCCTGGACTACGTCGTCGGCGAAGGTCCGGTGTTTGCCAATCCCATCCGCGATGCCCGTGACGTGGATGCGTTAATTGTCGCTCCTGCAGAAGAAGCCACGCCCTACATTGCTGATACGGTAAAAAACATCATTTCGGGTCTGCCGTCGGACATAGCCCTGATCGGCTTTGCGGGAGCGCCGTTTACACTCGCATCCTACGCGGTCGAAGGTAAAGGGTCGCGCAACTACGTGCATGTCAAAAAGATGATGTACAACGTGCCGGAGCTGTTTGCACAGCTTCTGGACAAACTCGTGGAGCAGGTTGCCAGTTATGTCTGCTTGCAGGTAGACAGCGGTGCTGAAGCCATCCAGCTCTTTGACACGTGGGTGGGCAACTTGTCGGTGCAGGATTTTCGCACCCATGTTGTACCACCGCTCACTCAACTGCTGCAGTCCATCAAGGCGCACACCGATGTCCCGATCATCTATTTCGGGACCGGCAATGCCCACCTCTTGCCCGATGTAGCGGAGCTTGGATTTGACGTGCTCGCTTTTGATTGGCGTACACCGCTTGGCTCAACCTGGCAGAACTTAGGCCTCACCTCGGTGCAGGGTAATCTGGATCCGATTGTGCTTTGCGCGGACAGAGACGCGGTCGCTCGGGAGGCAGGCAAAGTGCTGGCGGAAGCGGCAGGAAAAACCGGTCACATCTTCAATCTTGGTCACGGCATCATCCCCGAAACCCCCGTCGACAACGTGAAGTTTCTCGTCGACTTTGTGCACGAGCAGACGCAGCGCTAGCGCTTCAAACACTAACTCCTGAAAAACCAGGAAAGGCCGCTCTCTTACAGCGCGTAGTCGGCGGGCGGCTCGTACTCTCGAGGTAGAAGCCCTTGCTCGTTGCGATCGGGTATAAGAAGGCCTGCTCGCCCCAGTGCGTCAAACAACGCTTTTTCATGTTGCTTGGAAAACCCTTTTGCACTCGCCGTGTAGCATCGATTGCAAAGGTTAATGTTGTAGCCCGTCACCCGGATGTCCCCGGGCCCACCAAGACATAGATAACACAGTGAAGGCACTAGTGCTACAACCACTTAATAACTTAGGATCAGAGCTCGCCAGCTTTGGGCTGGCCAGGCAGAACGAGGAGTAATATCTGGATATTGCGACGAGTGATAACGCAGGCAGCGCAAAGCTGGCGAACTCCCGTAGGGCGCGCCCTCAAAGCACTGTCGACTGCGTTGCAGCCCTTGACAAGGTCTAGACATTGCCTGCGGACTGCGCCTTGCGACAGCGCTTTGAGAACGCGCTGATCCTAAGTTATTAAGTGGTTGTAGCACTAGCGTTCGTCCCGCTTTGTCTGATAAGCGGCAAAGTCGTCTGCGAAGCTGGCTTCACACCGAGCCCGTTCCGGCATGCTGGTCAAGGCTTCGCAATCGGCATGGCCACGGCCGAGCGACTGCCCAAAGTTGTACAGGCGTTCACTGCTGCATCCAGCCAGCGTCGCGATTGCCAAGGAGAGTAGGATTGCTCTAATCAAGCTCGGTCTCTGCTTCCAGTGTTTTTTCTATGAAGAGTGCAGGAATTTCCAGAGCTCGGGCAATCTCGCATAAGACCTCTCTCTCGGGATCGGTGGCATGTCCGTCCGCTCTGGAGACCATGCAAAGATCTCGTACTACCTGCATTCTTTGCGGGATAGACGTCAGCGATTTGGTTTGCGTGATTCTATCCGGCAGTTCTTGCTTCAATTTTTCGATATCCAGCTTATCCGTCAAACTGTTTTTGCCGAAGAAGTCATCAAATACTTCACGTTCTTCCTCAGATATGCCGTGAGAGGCATCCGCCACGGCAATGGCACCCGCGAACAACAATCGCCGCATAGCTTCAGCCGTATCGGTCTTGCCTTCCAGGTAGCTCGGCTCCATCAAGCTCATCAGTCCTTCCACGCCCATGTCGAGATCGTGGATAGATTCGCCGTCAGATTTCATCAGCGCGGATTCGTGAAACAGCGCCAGCGCTTTCACTCGCAACGGACTGAATGGGTGGGTGAGAAACCAATCTTCAGTTGGCGCGCCTTGTCCCGGTTGGCCATCCTCCAGCTGCATTTCGTCAACTTGAGCGAGAAATTCTTCCACGGAAAATTGGGCGTAGTCGCCCTTCAGACCACTGGCGAGTTTGAACAGCGAGCGTGCTACGGCCGTCAGATCATCTGCACAGAACGCGCCGGCCCGATCTGCGGAAATCTCTGCATAACGAGACCAGCTGGTCAGCGTGAGCGCGAGTCTGGGATTGGGCCTGGACTTGCCGCGCATGATGTATCCGATGGGGATGTCATGATGATTGTAGAGATGGTGGCCGAGCTCATGGCCCATCACAAAGCTGATTTCCTTCTGGGTGAACGCTTCAAGAATAGAAGACGAAAACATGATGAACAGCCGTCCGGCTTCGGGCTTTACGCACGCTGCGTTGTAGCTGGGACTCGGGAATACGTACAGTTCTATGGGGATGTCCATGTTCAACCGCTCCCGACACTCTTCTGCGGTGGCGTGCAGGTCTTTGGCCATCGCAGGGCTGAGCCTGACAGAGGTTGAAAGCAGTCTGCGGCGAACCCCGAGGTTGCCTTTCTCTTCCTGTTTTTCGATGTGGTTGTTAACCCTGACAACATCCGGCTCTTTGAGCAGTTGCTCAAAAAGCTCTATGTCGTGTTGACTGCGAAGTTTGAGTGCATCCATACGTATTCCCTATAAGAATTGTGCAAGTGCTGCGCGAATGATCATGACAAAGCAGGCAACGCTCGCCACCGCGTAGAATCCAAAGCGCACGATCACCACATTTTTGGTGCAGTGCATGACACTGTGTAGCACGCGGAAGATTAAGAATATCCAGGCGCACACCACATGGAATGTATCCACTTGCTGTGCGATATAAAGGTAGAGCACGACGGTGTAGAACAGCAGTGGAACCTCAAACAGATTCTTCAAATTGTCTGAAGGGTTGGCTACCTCCGGGGGCTGCATCTCTGCAAATTTTGCTGGCCTGAAATCGTCGTCCGACAGGTCGAGACTATTGATGAACGGTATACGCTTGGCAAACATGTATACCCATACGGCTATGGTCAGTATCCACATGCCGATCATCGGCGTAAAAATTTCGGTTCCACCCATGTGCTCGCGTCCTTTGCCCCGTAGAGAGTCACGATTGTGCCTGACAACCCGAATCATTGGGAGATGCACGCGCAGACCCGCGCATCGCTGAGGTTAAAGAGTCGTTAAATCCGTCGGTAGCGGATTGATCTTGAGCACCTTCAGCGCCAGATAGGCCATTGGGATGTAGGCAAAGGCGAGATCAACAAATACAAACCATGCCGGTGCGGGTATCAGGAAGCCGACCGTGATACCACCGACGAGGAAGAGCGCTGCCACCAGGTAGGCCAGGAGGATCTTGTACTGCGGCGAAATCAAGCAGACCAGCACACACGCGACAAACGTCCCTACTGCGTGCGCAAGAAATGGGAAAATGAAGTGTTGAGGACCAAAAAGATGACTGGAAGCTGCAAGAGTTTCTGGACTTGTTACATCAACTCCTGCGGGTGGCGGAATGATCATGGGACCCACGGTGATGATCATTGAGTTCACAAACCCGCCAACAAATAGACCGACGATCAGTGCGACGAGTATTCGGACAGCCTGCATTGGTGCTTGGTTACCTTGGTATTGAGCTCAGCGAATAGGATCGCTGATTTTTGCGGCTCGGTAAACTTGACTTATGTAGCGGGTCCCGTGGCGTCTGATTTTGGCGTGGCTTCGATCAGGAACAACTCTGAGGTGTCGAATAGAAGTGGCACCCACCCCTCGCGCCACCCATATTTCGCCCGCATGAAGCCGCGAATTTGCGCGTGGGTTTCTGGACCATGACGCTCAAGCGTACTCACTTAAGAAACGGCGGCCGGTAAAGACTCAAGGAAAACGATATTCGCGGAAGAGGCGTCGAATCGGTGTTGGGCTAACTTCTGATAGGCATCCGACTGGTACCAGGCCAGCGCATCGTCCCGCGTAGGAAACTCGATGAGCACCGTTCGTGTATGGGGCCACTCACCCTCGATAACCTCAGCCGCCTCGTCGACAGCCAGCATCTGACCCTTGTACTGGGTGAAAATCTCCACAAATCCAGCTTCATACCGGGCATATTCCTCGCGGTCGTGGATGTTGATCAGGGCAATGATGTACATAGAAGAGTTTTCCTCATGATGTTATTCCAGTTCAGCCAACTCGGCGCGTGACATATGTGTGCGGCGATCGGCCAGCCAGACTTGGCCGCCCTGGGTTTCCAGAAACAAGCGTCGATATCCAAACAGCAGGCGATCTGCTACTTCAGGAGTAAGGGTCTTACGGCCTTTGCGCCTGACTATGGAAGAAAAAACACCGCGCTGGCGATCCATTAACAGCATAAAGACGAAGAGATCACCTTCGTTCAGCTGCTCCGGGTCCTCCATGCCCAAACGAAAGATCTCTGCGTTGCGTCCTTCGTAAACCGGGGTGTAGGCGTCAAAGGCGCTGGACATCACGTAGTCCTCGGCCTGTGCCTGCAGCTGTGTTTTGGTCTGGCTGACTTGTCGAGCGAGGTAGAGAATCGAGATGATCACCGCAATGGCAGCGATACTTTCTGCAATTGCTCCAATGGCGTCCCAGTTCATCGGCAAACTCCGGAAATGTTCATTGTTCTAATCCCACTCGCCATTTCATGTCTGTATAAGCTTGATTGATCAAAGCGCGCAATGCGTCTTCGTCGATGGATTGCGCTGGCACAAGTTTCACATGGCGCATGAATTTACCAGAGCCTTGAAGCAGCGCGGCTGGGTCTTCCAAATCGGCGCCTCCAAAAAAGCCGACATTCACATGTTTTGCGTATACGGCCACGTAGGCAAATGCAGCGTCATCAACACAGACCGTGGGCTGTTTGTCGTGCAGGATCTCCGTGACATCGTCGCCACAAGAGCGCATGACGTCATACCAGGTACGCGCAAGTAACCCCAGTTCGTGAGATCGATCTGCAAACCAGTCTGCGATTTCGGGGTCTTCTTTGCTGGCGCCTGGGAGTAGGAAGAGTCGCATATGAATTTCCCTAGAGTGTTAACTCAAGCGGTTGCGCCTGGATCGTACTCCCTTCCCGCAGCGGTTCAGGTGGCCCGGACGCCGTAAACCCTGCCCGTTTGTACATGTGCCAGGCGGGCGAATCGTCAATCGTCACACTTAACAGCAGGTGCACACATCCCTGACCCCGAGCCCAATCGATTGCCGCTTGGAGCAGCTGAGCACCTGCGCCCTTGCCTCTGAATTCTGGCGCAACATACATTTGAAAAAGATGCGCCTCGCCCGGTTCGAAGATTTTGCCCCATGCCAAGCCGATTGGCCTGTCTCCCGCACAGGCAAATAGCGGCAGGTCCTCGCGCGGGTTTACCGTTTTGAGACGGTTCTGCCAGTGTGCGTCATCGTTTTTCAGCGCCTGTTCGTAGGTGCTGCCGAACGCATCGGGCGACTCTTTCAAACCGCTTAGCCGCAGGGTTTTGAACGCCTGCCAATCATCGGGCTCCATAGGTTTGATGGTTATGCGTGTCAGTTTGGTATCCCTCCCAAGGTCATAGTCGCCCTGCGGCTACGATCAGAAAAACCCAACCGTTATGTACAGCATGAGCATACACAATTGGCCAGTAACCAGAACCTCGCTCGAAAGTCTGTAGATAGTAACCCAGCGCAAAAATGATGGAGGTTGGAAGTACGTACAGCACGTAGAGCGGACCTTGTAAAAAGTGCAGCACCGCAAAAATGACGGTGGCCACGCCTACGATGATCAGCGGGTTGGTTGTGAAGCGTTGGGTGAGATTGATCGGAATCGTTTGTGCAATCAGCGTTTCGATCAGCGGGGCAAGGATTACCGCGTCGATAAAAATCAGCAGAAGCGGCGCATCAAAAAAAGTTGGATCACCATCTATCCGGTCGGTTGCAGCGTACAGCAGCTCTACAACAAGCGACTGCAAGCCGAAGGTCAATGTGCCCGTGGCGAGCGCAAACCAAAGAACAGGTAGTTTGATCCAGCGTTTTAAAACGAGGGTGCTCCAGCCCGTTTGGTGTCAGTCCGCTTCGTAACGGAAGCGTATGAAGTAAACATTCTCACCCTTGCCGTGTTTTGCGGTTTTCAGCAGGTCCGCAACACCGGCAAAGCCCGACTCTCGCGCCATCCTGGGGGTAATCTCATCCAGGGAAATCTGGGCGATGTGTTCAACAACCACATGACCCTCGCCCAGGCGATAGGCGTTGGCAACCTTTACTCTGGGACGCTGCCAGATGCGGATGGTGGTGGTTATCTCGCCACTCATGATGAGTGGACGAAGGGGTTTAGCAAACTGCAATGTGGACGTCGATCATTCGTCCGATTTGAACAAACAACTCTTGGCGTAATCGCCCGCTTCGTTAACAGTCCAATCTCCCTTTGGCTTTTCGTCCATATCTTCGCACCAGGCTTTGCTGCCTACTTCAGGTGCACAACCGGCGAGCGGTAATAAGAATATGGTCGCTAAAGTGATCTTGGTTAGTTTCATGATGCCTCCCTTATCAGGTCATGCCATTTAAATAAGTATCTCAGATGATCACGAGCTATGGTCCTAATCTGTCTCCCATGTGTAGCCGACAAACTGCTCGATATCATCCGGATCGATAGAACGATAGAGCGCGTTTGCCGCAACGTTGTCAACTTCTGTACCCAGCCACACTTCTTCACATTCCTCGTCTTCGGCGATATCCAGAAGCTTGTTCATAATCGCTTTGCCTGCTCCTTTTTGGCGCTGATCTGCGCACACGTCTACCTCGTCAACATACAGCCAGAGCTCATGGTCATACGGCTTCATTTCAAACCGTCCTGACGCAAAGCCGAGCAAGGTATTGGTGTTGGTATCTCGGCACACAACAAACAGCGTATCCTGTCGCTCCAGGTAGCTGGCCAATGCCGATGTCTCATAAACGACCATTTCGTTGGCCGCATCCCACGACGCGGCGTTAATTTGATCGACCAGCTCTTCCAGATCTGATTCTTTTGTTACCCTCATTACTTCAATATTCGGTTTGGTCATGCGCGTTAGTTCTCGTTAGGGTTAGTTGGCCGGGACAATTAGAAGCAGGATGAACTCACTTTTCAAATGTCAGCGCAACTCATGTCTATGGTCAGAATGTGTTTGAAACTCTCTGTTGTTTTCTTTGTATTGGTAAGTGTGGTTACTGACGTGCAGAGCGACACTGTTAAACACGGCTTTGTGGAGTCAGATGGTCTGCAGATTTATTACCAGATGGCAGGTTCCGGACCCCCTTTGATTCTGGCACACGGGTGGGGTGCTGATACGCATAGCAACTGGGTGGCGACGGGCTGGATCGAAACACTGCAATCTCATCGCACAATTATCTCCATAGACATCAGGGGTCACGGTAAGAGCGACAAACCGTTGGCGCGCAGCCCCTATAGCTACCACGTGATGAGCAATGACGTGATCAACGTTATAGCGGCTCTGGATCTCGGTCGGGTGGACTTTCTGGGCTACTCCATGGGGGCGTTCATGGGTGCATACCTGATCGGCCATTATCCGCAGTACTTCAACGCGGTGGTGCTGGGTGGGATTGGTGATGAGACGGATGCAACTGCGGCACTGGGCCAGGCGATCGGTTCCGCTCTACGGGCGGAAGAACCCAACCAGATAACAAATGACTATGCACGGGTGGTACGTGCCTTTGTAGATCAGAATCCGCTAAGCGACCGCGAGGCGCTGACCTTTTCTGCCGAGCAGATGTGGCCGGAAGGTTACCCGTTAAAAGTGGCGGGCGCGAGTATTGCGAATGCCAGGATGCCCGTTCTCGTTGTAAACGGAGCCGACGATCTGCCGTATGTGCGAACCGCACGCAATTTTGTTGATGCGTTGCCGCAAGGGTCGTACCTGGAGATACCCGGTAAAGACCATACCAGCGTTGTCGCCGACAGCCGCTTTAAGGAGGCTGTGATCGATTTCTTGACCGCTCACGCACCGCCCTAGGATTGTTATCCTCAGGCTGGGGTCAGGTCATCGGCAGGCACGATCTTGCGCATGCACAGGGCGGTAATACCACCGGCAATGAGCCCCAACAGCAGCGACAGCCACTCCAGGCCGTTGATAGACGCTTCATCCAGTGCGGCGAGTAATGCGAGCACTGCGTACCCAAGACCCAATCCCCACATCAACGCTTTGCGTCGGACCTGAAGAAGGTCTGTCTTGTACATCAGGTAGAGTGGCAACGCACCGGCCAGAATAAACAAGACTCCGAACACGAGCGTGGTTTTCGCAAAGAAACCCATGAACGCACCCAGCGCTATATAGATAGCAGAGATGAGCACCACAGGAATTGCACAAAGAATTTTAACCATCGGCTTACCTGGTCCTATGTCAACGCAAAGGCGGCGAGTTTGTTACCTTCGGGATCTCGAAAGTAGGCCGCATAGAATCCGTCCCCTCTCGGACCGGGTGCCCCTTCATCGGTACCGCCCAGTTCCAGAGCTTTCTGGTGCAACGCGCCTACTTCCTCGGTGCTTTTCGCACGGATAGCTACCATGACACCATTGCCAACAGTCGCCGGATTCTGATCAAACGGCTTGGCCAGGGCCATACCAGCATCGTCCATGGAGGTCCCCCATAACACGAAGCCATCCATGTCCATTAAACGGCTGACACCGCAGACTGCGTACAGAGCGTCGTAGAACGCAGCAGTTTCATCAAAGTTGTTTGCCCCTAGCGTGGTATATCCAATCATTCCGGCGTACCTCGAGTTCTATATGCGGTCTATAGTAAACCGTTCTGTTGAGAAGATGTCACTCAGCAAATGTGTCGTAGCGCGGGGTGTCCAACGCATCTTCATACCACTGAGCCCGCTCAGGCCAGAAGATGTTCGCTTTGGCCGATATAGATGGGACACCATTCAAAGATCCTGCAGGTACGGCCAACACATCCCCGCTGAGTGATAGCCAGGGCACCCGCCCACCGCAGTGACGGCAAAACACGTTGGAGATTCGGCGTCCTTCAACATCGTAACGGACGATGGATGTCTGACCTGTGTGCCAGGTTATAAACTCAGGCGATGTGAATAGATTTGAAGCATGTGCCGAGCCCGTGCTTTTTTGGCATTGCGTGCAGTGGCAGAGCTGAAAGTGATCGAACTCGTTCCTGATTTCGTAGGTTACGGTTCCACAGAGGCAGCTTCCGGACAGAACTTCGGTGGCATCGGTCATAGGGTGGGTTTCGCTTGTTTTGTTCCCCGGATGTTGCCTCAACTCGTTTGGCGTAACCACAGGTACATAACAGGTGGGCCAATAACTTCAACCCCCAGGAGAACTATGACCGCGGTTGTAGGCCAACCCACCACGGCAATGGAAACCATCCGCGCGACCCCAGCGAGGAAAAAGGTCAGCAAACTGAGCTTCAGCAGTGTTGTGTAGCGCTGGAGATCGGTACTGCACAGCCAGAACACCACACCGAAGAGGGCGAAAGCTGCACCATAGAACCTGTTTTGACTGTCGAGATTGGGATCCGCCAGGGATACGTCACTGACGGCTGACCCGAGGAGCGGTTCGGCGCTGACTCCGAACAGAACGTGAACGAGGGAGACCCCGAAAATTCCGATCGCGAGGCATTTTAAGGTGTACTGATACGCGTGCATGACTTCAAAGGGAAAGGCTACTCACCGATTTCGTTTTTTAAGAACTTGAACAGAAGAGATCTTTGAGGGTGTGATTTCACCCAGTCGGCAAAGTCTTGAGCCTGGTTCAGATCTTCTCCGAGGATGGCCATAAGGTGATCTTTTGAAGACTGCGCAATCGCGGTTGCTCGAACACTTCGCTGCCACGGTTCTGTGGCGATGTTCGTCAGCTTGCCTTGTAGATTCAGCTGTCCCAGAAGCTGCCATTCACCTTCATCCAGCCACACATCATCACAGCTGGCGCAGAGGTCGATGAAGTTCGGCCCGCTCGAAGAAATGCGGTACTTGGTCATGAGTTTTTCGCAGCGCTGACAGAGCAGGGCTTTTTGATTGTCGTCCACCTCGATTGGAGTCGGATGCACTTCTTCCGGGTCGTGAAGGAGTCGGACGTCTTCTGACCACGCCCGATACGCGAGCAGATCGATGTGAATACCACCACATGTATCGCACCTTCGGGCTGCGAGGCCCTCTTCGAGTTTAATCGGTTTCAGGGTTTTACCCGCACAGGTATAACAATTCATCAGAATCTCCTCGTAGGTCTGGGAAGATTCTAGCGCGGACTAGGACAAGAAACCCACCAGCAGTAAGCCCGCTAAGGCAAACAGCGACAAACCAAAGCAGATAGACCGGAGCATAGGAATGTTGAAGTAGTAACAAAGTGCATACAGAACACGTGCGCACACATATGCCCAGGCGCTGACCGCTGTATAGGTGGCGGAAGCACCGATCAGCATGCAAAACAAAACCCCGCACAAGAAAACTGCGATTGTCTCGTTAGTGTTGGCAATGGTTCTAGAAACGCGGAACAGAGTGCTGCCGTGGGTTTCTGGTGGCGCGGTACCAGGTACATGTCTGTTGCGTATGCCAACAACATCGGCGATCAATACCTGTACCAGAAGTACAACTGCCATTGCGCCGATAGCGTACACAGTCGATGCGTAAAGCGAGAACATCCCTTCCATCAAGCACCTCTCATACCGTCTAACTCACATGCCTATTCGATTGAAAAACCATGTCGTTGTGTGCAGGTCACCCGCACGGGCTCACCGCCATTGGTGGCGGGTTTGAATTTCCAACGCTCTATAGCGGCGCCGACAGAAACAATGAAGGACTCGGAAGTTGATCGGAGGACTTCGACGTTGTCGGTATCGCCAGATTCTGTGACATCGAAACGGACATCAACCTCGCCCGGTTTATTGTTGTAGTAGTGGGCGACAGGGTAGCGGGGCATACGCCCTCGTTTTAACGTGGGTCCAACTTCGGTACTGGGCGTGCACTGTTTCAACTCCACCCTGGCCACGTTGCGTCCCGCGACAGCTGAATCAACGTAGTTAGGGTCTGTGTTTTCCGGGGTGTTGCTGGAACAGGCGTTGATAGAAAAAATCACACCAACGGCTAAAACGCGGATGAGGTTTCTGCGACATGGCGCAAGACCCTCTTGTGCTGAATGTTTCATAACCTACTCCTCCGAGTTGAGTTCAGTCAGGTAATCGGGTGGGACGTGGTCGGTCAACCATACTCCGTTTGCCGAGATATAGAAGCGGTGTCCTTCGTTGGCCATCGCATGCGTATCCACTTCCAGGATGCCGTTTATGATTCACTGCCCGTGCCTGCCTTGAAGTGTCAGCCAATCTGAATGCAGCATGGCGTACAGCTCGTGATCGACGAAATGATCGTAAAGCCATTCAGCGTCTCTTGCGGTGCCTTCACTTGGAAAACCCAGGCGCTCAGGAATAGCTCGGCTGCTGCTGTTTTCGACAGCAACAGGGATACAAACCTTGTTCATCTTCAATTCGTCAAATGCGAAGGCGCAGAACGCGCTTACTGACTGGGTGACAATGCCTTTGCCCTGCTGCTGTGCATCCAACCAGTAACCAATTTCACAAACCCTGTTCTGGCTGTCGATAACGTTGAAACCCATAACGCCGCAAAGAGTGCCTTCATAACGAATGACGGTAACCAACGCGGATCGTTCGTCCCACTGTTGGATGGACCTGTTGATGAAATCGGATGAGTCCTCTACCGAGGTATTGAAGTCTAGCCACGGAAGCCACTTCCGGAGGTGCGCGCGGTTTCTATCCACCAGCGCAAACAGCTCACTTGCGTCATTGGGTTCCACCGCAGAGAGCTCAATTTCTGTAGAGACGAATATTTGAACCATGCTGTTCTATTCTCTGTCGGGGCGCAGTGTGCGGCGCCCTAGACGTCGTTCCAGATTTGTTCCCATGTTTCCTCGGGGACTTCCGATTTCCCGATGACGTACTGACACCCGATTGGCTCAACGCCATCAACCACATACCAGATGATATAGCTGCCGAGCAGCGTGTCATCTACCCGCGCGTGTGAAATTGGGGACTCCGTCTCTCGGCGAGCAAGATTTTCTACAAACTCCTCTGTTGCTTTTCTTAAGCGGATTGCGTGATGGGTGTTAAATTGCGAAAGATGTGCACACCGTGTGGTGTAGGTCTCTTTCAAGGCGACAGGGTCTGCCTTTATATCGGCTTCAAACTCGATGGCGGCCCCTGATTGGATGAGATTAAGAACACTCTCGGCCTCCCGGAGTCCGGATACCTTAAGGTGCTCAGTTAAGACGGCGTCGATTGTTAACTCCTGAATCGATTGTCCTGCGTTCGGAAATGAAGTTTACCAAGGCCGGGTCGTCAAAAGTGACGCTATCTAGTTCCCATCCAGAAAAGGACTTCCTGTCCTTTTCTTCCTGACGGATTGCTCCGCAACCCTCTCAAAAACCTCCGGTTTTTGGCTCGCGCTTTCCCTGCGCTCGAATTCTCTGTCCAAAATACAAGTATTTTGGACAGAGACTTGCTACTTGTACGAAGGTTGGTATAACTCCACAGGTACCCCACCCGGCATCTCAAAGTGAATGGCAAGACCGTAGCCAACGTCGCTGATCTCGTCGATGAAATCTACACCACGACCCCTCAATTCCGTTACCGTGCTCTCTATGTCATCGCAGTAGAATGATACGTAGTGTGTTCCAGAGGGTTTCCCGTCCTCTGCGTTTGCTGGATGACAACCCATGTCCGCTTCAGGCAAATCGAAGATCAGCCATCCGCCCCCTACATCTGTTGCTGGCAATCCCAATTTGTCGCGGATGAATTCGCGCAGTTCAACCTCCTGCGAGGTGTAGAACATGGTGTGTACGCCTTTGATCATAGTGATTACCTCTCCGTGTTTCCGTTTCTGCTCAACCTGAGACGTCTATTCCGGTCGAGGGATAGAGTGCTCAGTCGGCTGGGGTGTGACAGTGAGCAGTTTTACCTCTGCCTCTGTATCCAAGCGGTGCCAGGTGCTCTGGGGGACAACAATCAATTGACCGGGTTGTAACTCGTGAGAGACCTCCTCACCGTCGACCAGCATGGTTAACTTGGTCGAACCTTCAACGACCATAACCAGCTCGTCGCCAGAGTGATGCACTTCCCATTGACTGTGCCCGGCCCAGTGCGCGAGAAAGACAGCACCGTCTCGATAGGCAGCCAGGCGGTAGAATGCCTGGTCCATATCAGTAGATTCGGGTTTTCGATCCGATTTAAAAGTTAGCGAGTCGAAAGCGTCAAATAGGTTCTTGGGTTCAGCCATGATTCGCTCCATCAACGAGTTAAGATTGGATGATCGCTTCCATCGCCAATCGTTCCACTATTAAGGTTTCCATTGTCTCGCCATCGGTCCAAAGATGATGATCAATACCCGCCGGCCACCTTACGGTTTCACCGGCGCGAAGTTCTGCGGTTGTATCTCCCACCTGGGTGTACCCCGCACCCTGGATACAGATGACGTCGATCTCATAGGACGCGCTATGTTTGTCGATGTTGGCACGCGCTGCAAAGCGCAGGTTGGCAACAACAAGACCTTCTGTGTTCAGCAACACACGAAATTCCACATTCTCACACCCCGGCCGGGTCAGAACCGACCATTCGGGTTTTGGTTGTTGCGATACGTTCGGCATGGCTGATCAGGGCAGAAACACTACCCTGAAATCTTCCGCCAGTGGGATATCCCACTGGATTGATTGCCTGTTAGCCAGCGCCAATGCAGTGTCATGGTCGCCTCGTGTAATTCGACGCGGGCGCTACCTGCACTCAGGTTGCCTTCTTTGTCACGCGCGTGGTACAGCATTTGCGTACCGTCCACGATCACCTGACCAAAGGCAATGTTGGGGCCGAAGTAGGTGGCGCAGTATGGATCGATTGAATTGTCGAAACTCATAACGGTAGTTGCGGATGCATGACCACCATCGTTTTCGACGAGCTCGTAGCGGGTGTCTCTGAGGTCCATCAGAGACACATGTCAGCTGGCAGCGATTCTTTTTCCATACCGAATCTTGTTCATCTGGCGCAGCGTGAAAATGTTGGAAATTCCCTGTTCCGGTGGTTCGAAAATGATGAGGGCTTCCGTGTGTTCGTTGAAGTAGATGGATTCCGAAGCGGGAAAAATCTCTACTCTGATCTGATTCGATCCCTGGGCAAAGAGCTTACGCCCATCCGTTGTAATCACGATGTTGAAATCGGGCTCCAACTGATAACGACCTACGTAGGCTTTATAGGTATCCGGACTTACCTCAACAACCTGACGCTCAAAGCTCGCAAGCAGCTGGTTTGAAACTGCAATTTCCTGCGAACGTTGATAAGAGCTGAAGAGAGAAAACCCCACGAGCGTGGCGAGCGAAACAACAACGAGGCCGACCAGGATGGATTTTATGTTCAGTTGTGCCATAGAACCTCCTATCTCAGATGCCAACATATTTTATCTATTTCTGCGGATCAAGCCTGAGGAAACGCTGGGGCGCAAACCCGCACAAAACGCGCAGTACCAATCCCATGTTGGACACTCGACTGAGTTCCTCGCCCTCTACCGAGCTGCCAACATAGGGGTCCCGCTGACACGTCAGATCATCTTTTCACAATCGGATGTATCTTGGAACAATCGCCTTCAATCGCTGAACCAATACCGGGTCCATGAAGTCATAGTCATCGGGAATACCAAGCACGCCGATCCGCTTGTTCTTCAAAAATGGCTTAAACTTCTTGGATAGACGATTGCGATGATTCTTTTCCATCACCAGGATGTGATCTGCCCATTCGATCATGTCGCTGGACAGTGGACTCAGCGCATCTTTGTCCAGGCCCGCACACATCGTTTCCACTCCGGGATACTCGGCAAATACCGCTTCCGCGGTAGGACTGCGCAGTCTTGCCTGACTGCAGATAAACAATACGTTGGGCATGCGCTGGGTTTATGAATCAGGCAGTACAGGTTCAAGGAATTGCCGATTCAGACGCACAATACATCGAGTGTCGGCAGCAAATTTTGAGGCTGCCTGACATTCGGGATCGTCACGAGAAGCCTTCCGATATTCCTCATACGCCGCAAGAGAATCGAATGAAAAGAGCGCTACAGCCAGATCGCTGGCGCTTTCTTTAGGTAAGAAATAACCGTGATGAGTACCACCAAACCTGGGTATAAGCGGAATCCACATCTCTGCGTATTGTTTGAACTCTGCACGTTTGTACGGGTCGATCTGATATTCCAGGTAGCAAGTGATCATAAGAAACCTCTAATCCTTTTTGTCCTCTTGGTTGCCACCGGCGGGGTAGTCCTTGCTCATTCTATAACGCGCCGTTTCGAAACCGAGGGCTTGATAGGCGCGCACCGCAGATTCGTTTGTCACTGATACATCAAGGGTGATCGTATTGTCGGCACTCTGCTCCAGTAGGGCGTTAAACAACATTTCCACTTTACCCTTACCCCGCAACTCCGGTACGACGTACACGCTTTCAATATAGATTTCGAAGCGTCCGTGCTTCATGGTTCTGCTGGCGACCACGTATCCCTTGGGACCGTTTTCGTCGAGGACAATGCAGCGCGTACCGGGACGTCGAAAAGACCGGACTCTCGCGGTGACCAGGTCGAGGGGAACTTCAGTGCCAGGGAACGAGTTTGTATGCGCCTCAACCTCACCCTCGACGATGAGGTCAATGTCTTTTGATTTGTTGAACTTGCGGATCATCGATCATCCCCTTCTGTGCGAAATGTGGTTGCTCATTTCAAGATGCGATCTCAGGTCAAGCAACGATCAACGCGATTCGATACCCCCTTGTACAGTTTGGACATGTGTTGCTTGGTCAGATGTCATCAGCGGTACGTCCGATTGGCGCAACAACTTCTGTACTCTTAGAATCTTTGATGCGGATTTCGTTCATTTGCTTAAAGTCGAATATACGGTATTCACGATCTTTAAGGTTGTGTTCCACATAGTACACAAGGTCTTCCACCGTAAACCATGTCTTGGCGATGAGCTTCCATGAATCGTGGTTGATGACGATCACGGCGTAGCGGGATGGTGCATGACGCTTGAACCCAGGGGGTATCTGAATGTCGTGGCTGGCGCAAAACTCCTGAATTTTCTGCGTAAGGGTGGTTGGCATTGTGATGATTGCGCGTGCTGCGTCGTTACGAGCGCCTCAGCTTGGAGATCAGCCACATGACCCAACCGACGATGGTTGCCAGTAGCCCTATGAGAAACAACACTGTTTTGAGCGGTGTAAGAATTGCCTTGGCGTCCAGCCAATCGGTTACATTTGTCAGGGCAAGGACTTGGACCACACCCTCCAGAAGGTCTACTGGTATCACGACATATGCGGGGGCTGCCACCAGCCAACCCCACTTGCCGTAGAACTTGTAGCCAGAGCCGATGAACAGCGCGCCATAGGCAAGCGGGTAAGCGACATCCAGCGTCGCCGTTATCCAGGCATGAATAACGTGCTGGTCGGATGACATTGAAGCGATGGCGAGTCTTGTTTCAGCGGGGTCGGAAATTGCGTCGATCATCGTCAAATCCCAGATGCCTACCGCCACCTGAAACGAGAACGTCAGCAAGACCGTTGCGATGAAAGCCAACCAGAGCGTGCTGTTTTTTGAGAGGGTGTCTTTCAGGTTCACGAATGGTCTTCTCTTGGGTCTTCACTCTCTGAGTACAGTGATTCGCCTGGTGTAAAATAGATGAACTTTGCCCCGTTGGGGGCGCCAGGCTTATGCCAGATTCCCTGGGGTACCACAAAGGAAGTGCCTGCAGGTGCCGAGTACTGTCTCTCGCCGGTTTCTTCCAGCAGAGTAATTTCAACAACGCCATCGATGATGAAAAAGAACTCATCCGTATCCGGGTGCATTTCCCAACCAGGGGACACACCCGTCACGCTGCAGGTACCGAAAGATTTGCCGTTGAAAGCGCCAAACTCGAGAAATGAACCTTCTGGATTATCTTCGAGTAGTTTTAAAACGTCCGTGGTTTCCATAACCCTGCCTTCTTTAGAGCCAGGCAAATCTAGCATGGGCCGGGCGAAGCGCCTAATGCGGGGAGGGTGTCTGTTCCTTGTGGCTGCCAGTCAGCTTTCGTCGGATTTTGCGTGCGGAATGGTGTCGAATTGAGGCAGATTGTCGCCATAGTCCAACCATGGCAAATCGTGTGACGCCCAAATGTGTGCCTTTGGCCGCTCGCCCGGATCTGTATCAAGTGAAGCGAGTCGCAAAATGACGGAATCCTGGTCCTGCCACTCAGCCATCAAGTGTGATCCGCATTGCGTACAAAAGTGGCGTAGCTTCCCTGGCGAAGATTCGAAGGAGCCCAGCAGGTTTGCACCGTTGAGCCAACGAAATCCCGCCCTCGCAACCCTGGCAGTTGTCGCCATTGGCGAGGCATGCGCCTTGCGACAGGTAATGCAATGGCAGTGCACGATTGGTCCTGTCAATTCATCCGCCGCGTATTCGATCATTCCGCACAAACAACTGCCTCGTAGCATCTGAACCCCTGCTAGGTGTCTAGCGACACATTATCCCTTTTTTCACGTAGCCCAATTGCGTTGCCAAAGGGGTCCAGGACCTGACACATTCGATTGCCATCCGGCAGGGTAAGAGGACCGCGAAATAGTTCTGCGCCAATCTCTAATAGTGAGGCCAAACGAGCGTCAAATTCGGATGTATGCCAATAGGCGATGGTACCCGCGGCACCTGATCCAACCTTCTCGTCAGCGTTGACGACTTCGATGTTAACTCCGCCGTAGTGCAGATACGTGAATTCGCTTGAAGCCTGAATTGGAACAGCGTCAGGAAACGCGCGTTGATACCAGCGAAAACCCTCTTGCCGATCCGATGCGTAGATCATGATGGAGGTGATTGGAGAGGTCATGCCTACACTTCCTGGCGCAATTCGAATCCGTTACCTTCTGAATCGAAGAATGATGCCACTCTGACAGGAACAAAATCATCGGGTTCTCGAAGTTCACGCAAAACGCCTCCGTTTGCCTCGATTTTCACCTGATGCTGTTCGATTGACTCCACAAGCAGGTTAAGGCCTGCGTTTGGCAGCTTTTCTTCGTCGTGATGACCCTGGACAAGGATATGCAGGGCTAACTCGAAGGAGTCGAAATCGAACGTAGACCAACCGGGAGAGGTGAAAGCAGGCGCGACATCGAATACGTTACGATAAAAGCCCAGCGCTCTATCCATATCGGTAACGTAGTGAATAAACAACGGTGAGGTCGCGTTCATGTGATCTCCTTCCGTGTTGCGACGAGCCAATGTTAACCCAATGTCTCTTTCTCGCGTGTGAAGGTCTAGTGTCCTGTCTTACTAATTCAACGAATTAATAAGACAGGACACTAGGTGTAAGCAACTAAGAGCGAGCAAATCAGTAGCACGGCACCCACCGGAACCCAGATGATTCGCTCCCAACGGCTTGGCGTAACCGAGTTCATCACAACTGACACGGCAGCGAAGCCTACAACCACCCAGATTGCCCAATCGGCGGTGTCATACCAGCTGGGCAATATCATTTCAGCTCTGATCAGAACAACACCGGCCAAACCGCAAAGAACGAGTGCTTGGACAACTTGCAGCGATGCGCATTGCTGGTGGAAATTTCCCCGGAAACTTCCCGCCCATCGCCAGATGACCCCAAGGGACTCCAAGCGCCAAAGCAAACTGAAACAGCACGACAACAATGGTCGCGAGACAATAGATGATTGCGGGTGCGGTGGACATATCGCGATTCCTGTCAGCTGGTGTCGGAGTACCTGCGGGCCCTGCACAAAAGAAGGGGAGCTACCCTTCGTGACAGACCACCTCGATATTGTGCCCGTCGGGACCTATGACAAACGCTGCATAGTAACTACCGCTGTATTCGGGTCGGATGCCAGGGGGGCCATTGTCTGTTGCACCGGCTTCTAAGGCTGCGCGGTGAAACGCCTCCACCTGCTCGCGTCGTTCTGCAACGAAGGCGAGGTGAAGGTGTGATGGCTGTTCCTCCTCTCGACGAATACAGAGTGATGACTTCCCGTCGGAACTGAGTTCAACACCCAGCGATCCCTCTGACACAATTTCTATGCCGATGGGTTCCAGCGCTTTAAGGTAAAAAGCCTTGCTGGCTTCGTAATCGCTGGTGCCAAACACCACGTGATCGAACATGTTTACTCCAAAGGCTACCTGTCTTCGGGGGATGGTTTGTTCAACTTGAATATTCCAACCCAGAATCCAATTTCTGCCGCGATGCCCAGCACTATTAATGCGATTGCGCCTGAGCGAAAGCCGACTGTGTAGAAGACGATGGCCAGAATCAGAAAAACTATCGGCGATAATCTTTTCAGGAAATTAAGCATCATACCTATCATGTTGAAGACACTCTCGTGATGAAACCGGTCAGGCAATGTAAGCGGTTGCTTCTATTTCAATCAGATAATCGGGCGCCGCTAGCGCCTGAACGCCGACCAGTGTACTCGCTGGTGCGTTGTGCGGGTCGATGTACTCGTTGCGGACCGCCAATACGTCTCCTCGTTTGGACGGATCGTAGTTAACGATGTAAACAGTAAGTTTCACGACGTTGGAGAAACTTGCCTCAACCGCTGCGAGTGCAAGTTTCAGGTTTTGCATAACGTGTCGGGTTTGTGCAATGAGATCGCCCGTTCCCACGGTGCGTCCAGTTTCATCAACCGCCACTTGCCCGGATATGTAAATCTGAGTACCTCCTGTGGCTTTTGTAACATGCGAGAATCCAAATCCTCGAACATCTACAAGACCTGAGGGTTGTATGTTCTCTATGGTGACCATTTGGGTGCCTCCAGATCCTTGTTGTTCAGGTGTTTGACTGCCGAAATTTTCGGGGACGTACAAACCACCAGGCTAGTACCACCAGACTACCGAAAACTGAATAGATCGCCACAAACATCCAGGCAGGTGCTTCGTAGTACAAAATGGTCCCCAGCCAGTGCGCAATAAACGCCCCCGAGTAAGTTGCTTGACCCGCAGCTTCGCGCAACGCCATTTCCCAGGTGGTGAGAGGGCATACCACACCCAGCCATGATTGCAGGACAACGATGCCGATGGCTAACAGGTGAGCGTAGCGGAACCAGGGATTTCTGACCCAATGCCAGCCCAGGCGTGCGCCAAGCAGTACCAAAAGCAGACTGAATACGATGAACGCGACGATCAGTGTGTGAAGCAGCAGCATCAAATCTGCCAGTACCGCAAAAACGACTTCGTCTTTCACAGGCTGCTGCCTGACACTGCGTTCCAATTCATCTGAACCTCGCCTCGTGCGTCAGGGGCCAGCGCCTCTATATACCACACCAGCATTAATGAGGTAGTTCGCAATTCGATCCATCAACGGCTTATCACGCTGCGGATCAAATTGCGTTGCTTGTGACCAGTCGTAAAACCAAGCGGGATGTTTCCTCAGATTCTCGGCTTCTGACATATAGCGAGGAAAGATGTGTGCGTGCAGCGCTGCTTCTGAGTTACCGAGTATTTCGTAGTTAATTCGATACGCATCGGTAGCGTCGAGCAACGCGTCGCCAACAAAGGAAACCTCCTTGAGAAAAACTTCCCGATCTGGAATGGAAAGCGCGTTCAAATCTGTGACCACAGGGTCTGGGAGGATCAGCGAATATCCAGGAAGAAATTGAACATCCCCAATGACAACCCATCCAGAATGTACACGACATATAGTTTTAGGGTTGGTGCCATCTCTGCACATGGCCACTCGTTCATGTATCAAGGTAGACAACTATGGAATCCTCCAGGCGTAGCGATAGGACCAAGAAACGAACCGCCATACTCATGAAATGGCTTGTAAAAATGAGCTGAAGGGAAATTTGGCGCCAGGACACTTCGTCGCTTCACCAGGCGTTTCACCATGTGGCGTAACTCTCTGGGGCGGGATGGCGTAACGGTGCATGAGTGTTCGGGTGAGTGCCACGGCCGCGTCAAACTGTTTTGAGGGCACATCGACGTGCTCAAAGTTCCCCACCAGACAGATACCTAACGCAACCAGATTACGGCGACGATTGGCCACGTGAGCACCCCACAGGTCATACTTAACTCTCGCTGTCTCGACCACCTCTCCCAGCGGTATGCCACTGCCGTTGCCGATTACGTAGTGGTACGGAATCGCATCTATCAGGGTATTGGGCTGCCGATCTCTTCGTACCTGGCGCAAGGTTTCAATTGTTGCGTAGTTACCTGCCGAATGGTGAATAATGATTTGATCCCAGCGTCGTGGCCAATAGAAGAAGCTGCCGCCCACAACGGCACTCATCGTTCCTGCCCCGACCAACACTGTGCGTCGTTTCACTTTTGTTGTCCGAGCCTCTCCGGGAATGGCCCATCGCCTCCGATCACTTGTTCAAGAGAATCACTGATCTCCACCCACGGCGCCATTGCGTCGACCATGTAGTGCTGCGCCACCTTAACGCCAGGATCTGAATCCAACGTACCCAGCCGAAACCCTAAAGTCTCTTTATCTGAAACTTCTTCTTTATAGATTGGTGAGCCACAACAGGACGCAAAATACCGATAGGTGCCGGGACTGGATTCCCAGGAAGAGAGTAAGGACGCGCCGTCAATGAAGGCGAGATCCTCTCGCCTTACTCCGGCAGTAGTTCCAAAGCTGGCACCTGAATGCTTTCTGCACCGCCAACAGTGGCAGTAGGTAACAGGTCCGATGAGGGTACCGTTGATCTGATAGCGAATTTTTCCACACGCGCATGATCCATCGAGTGCCATTTTCAGTTCACCTCCTTTGCAGGGGTATGTATCACGCTGGTTCTTCGTGGTCATCACTCAATGCGCCGCCTCATCGTAAATACGCGTGTAGTCGGCAAATTCACTACCCTCAAGATTCTTCTCGATGACCGCTTTGGCCACATCGAAATCCACAACGTAGCAACAAACTTCCATGGTACCCGACCCGATGCTGCCACCGTCGCAGTTGCCAAGGCCGGTCCACCCAAGTGTTTGGTCCATGCGATCCTGAAGTGCATAGCGTTTCTCCAAGTCTTCCTTGGCGCCAAAATCATCCACGGTATATTCGATAAGCAGTACGGCATGGTCTTCGATATCGATCGGCACAAACCCTTGTTGCCGCCTTGCCTCTGCTTCTTTTTGAACCGTAGTTTCCGGCTTGCGAAAGAGCGAACGTCGGACGGTTTTTGATTCGCCTTCGTCGCCCAGGGTGCCCCAATGGACAATGTGAGAACCATCTTCGTTGTCCCAGGTTTCCCAGTATTTAGACTCACTCAGATTGTAGAGTTTCATCATTGTCGCAATAGTCTTAAAGCTGACTCTGGAATCTTGTCAGGATGCACCTCAACTTCGTACTGGCTTGCCACCTGAGCAATGATTGCACCGATACGCTCCGGTTTGTTCGCATGTTCTTCTCGAATTTTCTTAACCACCTGGTCGAAGAAAGATGCAAACTGCCCAGGTGTAACCAGCAACAACATACGTGCCGGTTGGTCAGATAGATTCCAAAAGCCGTGTAGATGGCCACGGGGGAGAACAACCAGCGTACCCGTACCCGCCGTGATGGTGTTGTCGCGGTCGAGGAACTCAATTTCGCCATCTAAGACATAAAAGTACTCATCCTCTTTGGCATGAATATGCGGCGGCGCGCCAAACGTGTTTCCAGGCACCACTATTTCCAAAACGGCTGCGTTTGCAGGCGTGTCTGCACTGGAGAGTAGATAGGTCTCGTGTCCGGGGAATGGTGTTGCTTCCACGTTGTCCTTGAGAATGACTTTCGGTTCGTGCCCAACGGCCGTCGTTGCAACAAAGCCGATTAAGCTGATTGAGAGTGCACGTTCGAGTCTGTTCATCTATTTCCTCTTCAGGGTAGTCGCCGCGAGATTGCTTGAAACTTAACTGTCATTCAGCCTGTGGCCGTAGTAGCCCTCCGACACTTTGCTTAAAACCAATTCACCGGAGTGGCTGTTGGTATGTTGGAGATCTATTGATCCGACAGTGCGTCCGTCCATCTTCACGCTCAGGTGGCGGCATGTAGAGATTCCACATCCGGGACTTTCCCGGGTTTTGAAACGTAGGGCCATAACCCCCTGTGTATTGCTTACACCGAAGCTCTGATCTGTGTCCGGGCAGTACAACTCAACCCCGCCGAGCAGGTCTCCGGTACTGTTTTTAAACACCGTCTCGTAGTTGTAGGTGGTGTTTTTCCAACAGCCGCAGAAAGACTGAGTACATGGCCGAACCACATTGCATCCAGACAACAGCACAAGAGTAGACATGGACATAAGAAATGGCCGCGCCAAGGTAATCATGGTGTTGTCTGATGTGTTCGTGGGTTCAGTGCAGTTCCTGTTGTTGCAGTGCCCGAAGCTTTAAGCCGTTTTTGAATAAAGTCGTAAATGACATTGTCTGCTTCAAGCTGTTTACCAGGAGCCTCCAAGGAGACGTTACGAGCTAAGCGTGCCTTTTGTTGATTGCAATCGTAGATAAGGACTTCGCCTTTTGCGGTAACGGATTCGCCCTGGAGTGGCCCGGTCGCTCGAACCGGGTGCCCAACCGCCTTGAGGATGCAGGGTTCGTTTGAATCGTTGTATTCAATACGCAAGGTCTCTGCGAATAGCTGATAAGGACCCTGATTCGCGACAACATTGCCCATCCATGTAGAAACGTTTGCATTGATATCCTGCTGGGCTTCATCAGATCTGAGTTGGAGAACGCCTGTGTCATCCAGAGCGATTGAGGAAATGACAGCTATCGTGAGGTAAATACTAACCATGCTTACTTAAGCCCCTGCTTGTATGCCCGGCTGATTATTGTCTCCAGCACTGTCTCGTCCACATCTGCCAGTTTGGCAACGTGCAGGCAACCACCACTGAATTTGTGTTTCCCCAGTTTGGCAATGAGCTTCTCGCGCCCCGGGAAACTTGACATGTAGAACGCAAAAGATCTGGAGCGAGGCGCAAAGCCCACGTTGCAGATTTCCCCGGGTTTGCCGTTTGCGTAGGTGTAGTAGCTTTTGCCAAAACCAACAATGCTGTCGCCCCACATCATAGGCTTGTCATTGGTCGCGGATCGCATCAGCTTCACTATCTTGCGACCATCTTTTCTTTTCTGCTCTTCCGATATTGAAGCAATGAACTTGCTCACACTCGCCTTGTTCTGAACTGTTTTGATGCTGGACATTGGCTATCCCGCTCCTTCACCTAGTTTTCCGGTGGCTCTGAGTAGTAGACGTTGTACCCCCACATAGGGTCGAGGGAGAGGTACTGAATTTTGTCGAGAGAGCCGGTGAGGTAGTAGGCACGGACGTGGCTTTCGGCACCGTCGTGCATCAGAACGAAGTCTGCGCGGTGGGCCGCCCCCATGGTGCCATCAACGCCCAAACGTGTGGCTATCTGCTCGGGGGTAGTCGATGCATCAAATGATTCCAGTATCTCAACCGTTTCGAGTTGCCCATTGTTCATTAGAGGCAGCGCTTCTTCGTTGATTTTCATGCCACAACTGGCAAGCAGGGAAAGTGAAGTAGAAAGTAGAAGAGTCCGGTTCATTTTCATTACGTTTTGCTCCCTCAATGATGTTTGCAGGCGGCCACAACCAAGCGTCTGAAGAACGCTGGCAACCTCTCTATTCCTTGCCCTGGCTTCTTAGGTCGGCGATGTACTTCAGCTCGTGTTTGGCTTTTTCATCGTTTGCGTTGATTTCCAGGCATTCCTTGAACTTTGCTTCCGCTTCATCGAGCCTGCCCAGTTCGATGAGCGTAAACCCAACGCCTCGTTTCGCCCTGGTCAATTCAGCTTCCTTAACATCGTCCGGGGAGAAAGTACCGGCGTTATCTTCAGCTTCCGAGAACATGGCCAGAGCGGCGTCCCAGTCTCTTTGAACCTGTTTTATGTGTGCGAGCTCGGATCTGAATCTGGGATTCACAGGTGACCATTCCAACGCCTGAAACAGGTAGGCTTCGGCATCCTCAACTCGTCCCAAATCCAGACTGGCATACCCGGCGAGGTAGTAAGCTTCGGCACAAGCCACATTGAGTACTTGGGTAGGCTTTTCCTCTGCGGCTGCCTTCACGAGATAAAAAATTGATTCTGTGGATGAACGCGCATAGTAGTAGCGCTTTTCCGGATCACCGAAGTTGGCTTCGCAATCTTCGATTACCTTGTCGAAGTACTCTTCCTTTGCACGCTTTGCGTTCTTTGATAACTCCCGCATGCCAGCCTCCAGCAGGCCGAATCCAGCGTCGGTGGAATAGGCGTTCTGCGAGGGAGGGGGCGTGGACGTGGGTTGAGCTGCACAGCCACTGAGAAGAAGGGCGATAGGAAGGGCGATAGATAGAACAATGTGTTTCATGTCGGGACCCTCGATATATTTGTTAAGGGTTGTTGGTGTTGTGAAAACCGGTACCCCAGCCCTCGTAGTATGCAGACTGATCTTCAAGAAACGCTACCAACTCACATCTTATGCGCGATAAGCGTTTTGAATCGAGCGGCATTTTGATCTCGCCGTTGACCAGCGTACGCCCATACTGGCTGATCATAAACTGTGATGGCCATTCTCGCCGAAACGCACAGCACCGCGACCGCTGATATTAACCCTAGAAACATGGATCCTTGAACTGCGGTTCATAGTATCGAAAGAGTAGATGCGGTTTCACTACCATGTTATGTCCCCACACCAAGCCACGCCTGTTCAAACACCTTTTTGGATTCGCCATGGAGCTGTGTAGATAAGACCTTCTCAAAGTTGTGGTAGACCTTCATACGACCACATTCGTAACAGATGAGAAACTCGGTGGTCCCTTGATCCCAGGTGATTGAGATAGCATGGCGAGGCACAAAGCACAGCGCCCAGAAGTCTGTTGTGAACTCAACTTCAGATTTCATCGCTTGAGCCAATGCTGAGATCAACGCGGAGTCTTCGAGCGTGCCGGTTGCGGTGATCCCATATCCCATGAAGTTAGGTGGGTCTTGAGGATCGCCACTCAATCGATGAAGGATTGCGTTGGCCGCAGACGCCACCTTGGTCCAGTCTTCGTCGGTTAGCGTGAGGGTCTCCTCAGCGTAGCTGGGCAGCAAGAACAGACATATCAGAATGGTGCCGATAGTTTGAAGCTTCTTCCCCTTAAACACACTGCTACTGCACATGATCTTTCGCTTCATGGTTTATGTAGCGTCTGATGGGTTCGAAAATCTCGTCTTGATGTACTGATGGCACACCCTTGTAGATTTCAATGAGTGTATGCGCAGCAACGGGATATTCAGTAATGAACCCTTCGATTTCGTACTGCCAGTCGTGAACCACTCTCTGCGGAAACAAGCCTTGGTCGTGCTGCCTCTGTACCGACACCCAGAGGTTAAATCGTGATGCGACCATGGATACCAAACGCTCGCGTTCAACAGCGCTGAGATCTGAGTATGAAGTGGTACGCAGCTTTGCCTGAAACTCTGCAATGCCGGATTCCTGATTGAGAACTAGATTGTGTGTTTCAATCTGTCGTAGGAACAGGTTCAAGTGGGCGTTTGCAGCTGCAATCTGATTTGATTGTCGCAGTTCAATGAAAACGAAAATCATGCCCACTAGAAGAGAGAGCATGCTGATCGCCTGAACCCAGTTGGACCATTGGTTGGCGACGTGCTTATCGGATTCCACTGGCAAATCCCGCTTCGCCAACTTGGTGTTTAGTGATCATGAGTCAACTCTCCAAGATTGGGTCGTTCACAAGGAGGTGGATCATCGAGATTGAAAATACCTCCTAGCGTCGTCAGACCTTACAGCGAATACGGTATAGATACCAAACCCCAGTTGAAAAAGTAGTGCCAGTATGGGCTCCAACAGCGAAAACTCCTGTTCAGAGGGCGCGGTGAGCAAAACGTATATGAAAATGGCTTGAAAGATAGCAAAAGCCACACCCAAAAGACCGTTAACCCAGATTGCATAACGAATGATCTTCAGCTGCGCCCAGATCCCAAGCGCGACAATGCCAAACCAAGCAGCGATGGCGAAATTCACCAATGCCTCAGATGAGGTCGAAACCATCGCGACAAACAAAGAGAGTAAGAAGAATAGGACGTGAATAACCAGGAGAACCCGAATGTGGATTGGCATTGTTCTAACCGTTTGAGGTGTCCGTTCTGTTCCACATGGAGTAGGTCTTATCCCTCAGCGCCTAAAACGCTTCGTTCTCATCATGTACTGTGACACGTAGTTGCCCTTCGCCGTCATCATCCATGATCGGCACGAAGGTAATCGGTTTGCAGCATACCTGGCAGTCTTCAATGTACTGCTGGCCCGAATCCTCGGGTTCTATCAGTATGGTGATGGTCTCGCCACAGTAGGGACAATTTATGTCTTGTTCTGTCAGGTCCCACATTGTCGTTAGCTGCGAGCGTTCAGCATATCAAGCCCGCCAGATGCGTTTGTTCATAGAGCCAAACATCTCTGACAGCTCCACTCTGGCCGGCGTGATTTTCACCGGCAAAAAATTGGGGTCTTCAGGTCCCGTAGAGCCAAACTGGGTGAGGTCGTAGTCGATTGCGTTCCACGCGTGGTTCTTCGTTGCTTGATCTGTAATCAGTTCAGCGACCCCTCGAACCATGACGTGTATAAAGTCAGGCGGCGCGACCTGGTATTGGATATCAACGTTGGGATTTTCCCGCAGGTGCTTCGCTTTGGGGCTGTCTGGCCCGGTAGCAAACCACAGGGTGTTACCGTCCCACGTGGGATGCACCACACGCACTCGGGGTTGGTCGCCTGCAACCGTCGCGATAGCACACCAGACTGCCTTCTTGCAGGCGGCGTCAACATCGGCAAAGAACTGCGCTTTCTCTCCATCAGAAACAGACATCTACTATCCTCAGGCAAGTTGGGTTCTCTGGAGTATGCGGTTTTTAACGTAACCGTGACAATGCCCGGGCTGACGCCCGGAAACCGGACACAATCAAATCACTTCGCGATGCGCTTGATCAGGTAAAGAAATCCTCCGCTCGCGAAGAGATAGCCAACCAGAATAGAAGTAGCTGCAGCGGCGGCAGTGTCTGTACTGGAGTGAGCCATGCCGAGTACAAGTACAGAACCGCCAACAGCGATGCTTATGCCGACCCAGAGAAGACCCAGGAGACTGAAGAGCACGCGGTTTCCCTCACTTGTCGCGATGGCGACAATGCAAATGACAACCGTGAGCACGAGAGCAGCAAAAGCCAGGTAGATGAGGGTTAACATGTGTTACTCCGACGTCTGTTGTTACGGAGAGGTTACCTCTAGCCGTAAGGCGTGCAGAAAGTGGGGGACTATCTCGTGAACCCAGTCAGGCTCTCTGTGGCGAACCATCAACCAGAATATATGCTTAACGTCCCAGAACGTAGCATCTATCAACCCCGCCTCCTTGGGGTCACGTTTGAAATGCCAGTGAATCGAGTTGGGATATTTTTTTCTCGAGTAAGATCCAATGTGAGATATGTATAGCCCCACTTTTTCCGAGGCTCTTTCTATTGCATCCTGAAGCTGTTCGGCGGAGAGGCCTTCTGGCAATTCAACATAGTGATCGTCTGATTTCTTCGCGGCCATCTCGTGCTCCTTGCTCGGTTAGCCAATATGTCACAGGAACTTTTAGTCAGCGGCAAGTAAATTTTTGGCGAATCCCCGACCGCCATCTTAGCCATCTGTGGGAGAACCGTTGTTTGAAAGGCCGTGCGCGGTGATGGTAACCGACGTGAACCAGGATCTTGATTGCGGAAGGTGTAACGCTATAAAGCCAGTTCAACACACTAATGTCGTTCTGTGGCGCGATTGCGTGAGGAAGCGTCATCAAACCAAAGAGGAACGCAAACACTGCGATGATAGCTCTGGAAGCGAAGCCGAGGCCTAAGGCATTTTCCTGCTTTGGTAATTTCTCGGGCATAAGGTGTCGTAGGTCTAGTAGGTCACGTTTGCATCGGTAGATAAATCAACAAAGTACCGGCCGCTGCAAACAAGTAAGTGAGAGCAAACACTTTTGTTACGGTATCTCGCTGATAGGTGTTGTCCATCAGACACACGTATAGACCAACAGCTGGGACCAGAATGGAAAGCACCAGTGTCGGAATGGGAATCCAGTTCAGGACAATGAAACACAGCGCGGCGCCCGCCTGTCTGAGTATCGGTATGTCGTATGCGAAAACTTTACATGCGATGAAAGCGCCGACGAAAGTGACTGCACCCAGGACGAGAAGATCGATCAACATAGACGGCTTCCTTGTTAGCTAAGCCACTTGTTCTATTCTGCACTTCTGGCACAGAGGGTAGTTTTCAACAAGTTCAGAAATCATGGACTTCATCGCGTCAAACGAAGATCCGTATAGATAGAAGGCTGTCTCAGTTTCGCCCTGCCAGAAACTAAACACTCTGCCCGTGCCTTCAGTAAGGCGATCAAGCTCGGTATAAACATGGTTGGAGTCACAGTTTGCGTAGACTTCGTCGTCCAGGTCAGTTCCGTTCAAGTAAATACCCAGGCCCTCGAGCTCGCCAAACTCGATTACAGTGTCTGTACTCTCAATCAGTAGCTTTGACCCCTTAGGGACCCCCAGTTGCTCCAAGGACTTCCGCACCAGATCAATTGTCGTTTGATCGGAATTGCTGACTTCGATCTCAATTTCACAGTATTCGATCTCACCTGTTTCCGACTGTAGTGTGCCTCCGCCGGCGATTTCCCCTACGGAATCTCTCTTCAGAATGTCATCCAGAGGGTCCTCATAGATCTCGCCACGATGTATGGGTTGGATGCGGGCGTTGATGGTGGCAACGATGTACTCGGTTTGTGAGCTGAAGAGTTTCCTGAAGAATTTAATCATCCTTGATTCCTTTGGTGAGTCTTTCTTCCTTGCGCGAGTCCAGCGATATGTTAACCCGGACAGAAGTTTGAGTAAGGCACGCCGTGCAGGCGAGCAGATTCGATACTGTAGCCATTGCTGAACAAAACTTGATCCAGCTCAACTGCAAAAATACGCCGGCCTTCGCGATTGGTGTCAAATCTGATCAAACCGTTCGCCTGGGTAGCGGGGATTCGAACGGGGTCTTGGCTTTCGCACCTGATATCGCTGTTGCGAAATAGAGATATCCCACATTGCGGGTCTTGGAAGTGTCGGAAATCCATCAGGTGGATTCGATCTGGAGACAATGTTGTGCGTATTTCGCGAAGATTTATGTAAAGGAGCCACTCTTTGTCTTCCGCCACAAAGCTCAATGAATTGCACACCGACATGGGGGAAGAGAATTCGCCAATCTCCTGGATGTAAGGGTAGGTGTCCGAGCGCGGGGATTGATTGAGACAGCTTGTTAACATCAGTGCCAGCAAAGGCGCCAACAATTTCACTTGCGATCAACTCCCGTGATCGGATCAGTCTTCATCTAAGCGGCTTGTACCCATAAGCAGAATGACAAAGTGAACCGAGGCGACAAAAAGCTGCCAAAGTAAATTGGCGACGATAAAGAATGCAGCACCCCCTATGATTTGAAATGCGGACAGGAAGGTTGCCGCGATCAGAATCGCCCCGCCAAAGATCATGATCGCCGCAGTGGCGTTGGGTATCTTTGCACCGTTTCTCCCGTCTCGAAAGTTCCGCAAGCTGCCACGCAATAAAACGAACAAATGGACCAACGCCACCAGAAACGAAGAAATCGCAACACTGTTCGGACCGGCTTGAACCATACTTACGAGAATAGGGATAAAGGCAGCAAACGTGACGGTCAGGCTGACCGCGATCAGTTCACCCAACTGGAAACGCTCTGCGTCTGTCCATTTCCCTGCAGCTCGCCTCCCTAATACGGAAATCAGGCCACTGAAGCCAGTAACAGTTAAGCCCAGGGCGGCGATCCCTACCAGTATCTCTGGGTCTGGAATCTGGCTCTCTAGCACGTGATGTTTATCGACAAACAAGGATGCGTCATGGTCACTGGCGACGCTTCCTGCTGAGCAGGATTAAGATGCCCGCCAGGATGGGCCCGATGACAGGAATCAGCCATCCCAACACTAGGAAGCCTTTTTCCGGCCCACTAACTTCTCCTGGCTGGTCAAAGGTGAAATAGGTAATCACGCCCATGATGAGTGCGTGGGTAAACAATAACTGGACGGACAAACTCATAGAATCGCTCATTCGTGCAGTTTGTCATCGTGGAAGAAGTAAATAAACGGTTCGCGTCGTCTCATGTGCCGCTGTATCAAGTCAGAACCAACTAACTCTTAGGTATCGTGGAGGCCCAGTGTTGCGAGCTATTGTCGATTATTTCCAACAATGCAGACGGCAGGAGGTTGTGCTGATCCAGATCTGTCTTAGGACACCAGAAGAACACTAGATGAGATTCCTTACTGAGCGGGTCAACATTGGGGTCGGCGAGTTCTTTTGATTCAAAAGCGAATACCAGGTTGATCTCATGATTCTCAGCTCCACCAGATTCGTAAAAGTGCTCCACAGCGCCCACAAAGCCGCGCGCGTGTGCAACAACGCCAATCTCTTCAAGTATCTCCCTCTCCAACGCATCCATGGCGTTTTCGCCAAACTCGATATGACCACCGGGTAGAAAGGTGTTGGTTGCGTTAACGTCTTTGGCAAGCAATACACAGTCATTCGCCACACAGAGGCCGCGCGCAATATAGTGCCGCTTCAATTAGGGGGGACTTCCACGTTGACTGGGGCAATAAGTGTCTCGATCATCGGCATGTCTATCTTGGACACATGACCGTATGTTAACTCGCGGCGCCCGGCCTGACACGAGTGAGATGCTGGTTAAGAAAAAGCCTCGGCGAGCGCTATGAAGCTACTGTAGAGAACTCCGCAAACCAGTATCACGAACAACACTGGAATCCCGACCATCGGTAAAGCGATCGCTGCGCATGAAATAACGACCAGAACGGTAACATGAAAGGTGAAGCTCTCATCCCCGGTCAGATATCTCGAATAGGGGATAACTGGCAGGAGTAGCAACAGGACTAAGACCAACCAGTTCGTCATCAGTAGGTACGCCGCAGACAAAAGCAGTGCGGTGGCGATGAGTGCTGGATGTTCCTTTCGCAGTACGCCGATATAGGCTAGAAGCAATGCTGCGGCGGAGACGCCTTCGGCTACGAACTGCAAATCGGACCCGGAAACAAGAAAAAGGAGCTAAGTTGCAGTACCTAGAACTAAGCTCAAACAGGAAAGACTGGGTGGTGCGTAGCGTTGATACAAATCAAAGAGCCAGATTGCTTTCTATAGTAGTCGAAAATGATGACCAAAAAGTTCTGCGTGCGGACGATTGAAAGGCACGTAGGGAGCCCTCATTGCCGAGCGTTAGGTGGGTTTGTGGTCAGTAGTCTTGTGACAGTTTGTGACCCGCCATCCCTGTTCAGAGATACCATTTGGTAAGTCATCTGCGTAGGGTTCCATGTCTGTGCAAAAAAGCACCGCATCGGGGCGAGAAAATAAGTAACCCCAGGCTGGTTTGTTGTTGGGTGGCGGGTGTGTGATGCAGAAGGGGATTGCCCGGTGTGTGTACTCCAACAAGCCCGCTGAACTCGAGGCTCTGCATGGCTTTACAGGGTGTATACCCGGTTCTATTTCAGAGGTTAACCGTGGAATGAAGCCCCCCTCAATATAGCTGGACGAGGGGGAGGCGTGACATGCCCCAAGCAAGAAAGCAGCTACCAATGTCGTAACGTGCTTAGATATCTTCACCGAGCAGCTCATTAGGGTGTATCTGCCTTAAATGGGTCCAATCCTGAATAGCCACATCATCAATGGCAATTTCTGGCTTTGGCAGGAACGTGGTGAAGACGTCTGCAATGTCGAATCGGTTTGCAACTTCTTGAGCGTATTCGGCGCCCCCTGAACTCCAGAGAAATAGTTCATGGCCCGCCTGCTTGAGCTGCCTGATCTTTTCGATGACGTCAGGTCTTGGAATTCGCTTGGTACCACTCGTCCTGATAAGCGTGTCGTCTACATCTACAAATATAGTGAGCGTCTTCATCTTCTCGGTAAAATCGGTTGTAAACTCAACCAATTCTGCATGTCCTTCAGTTTCTTACGGAAAATCGAACAGTTTCATAATCAAGACCGTAACCACAAGCACCGCTACAACGTAGGTCGCGTAACGAGCCCCCTTTCTCTTCTGCTGAACAGCGTGTTCCAACAGTTTCACTTTGTCCTCTTTCGAAAACGTGCGAGCACAGTGCTTGCAGCGATCAAGATCCACGTCATTGTGAAGACCACAAGCGGGACACGGCGCGTAGTGACTCAGTTTTCGAATTATTGGGATGTACACAGGGTGGAACATTACTCTCAACCTTGCTTGAGTGAAATCTCCTTGAGTAAGTCTTGAAGTTGACTGACAACAGATTCAAATGACTTCCGTTCAGCGATGTGGCGTGCCGATTCTATGGCCGACTCGGTGCCCCACACGTCTGAACGCTGGGACTCGGTGTGGGTTGCTTCAACCGTCCCGAATACAAAGCCACTTCGCACATCGATGATCATCGCGGATGTTGTCGCGTCTACGTGTGACTTGCGATTGGGTAGAAAACCCAGCGTGATAGTTTGCAGCGGCCCAACGCGTCCGACATCGGTTCTGAAGGAGGTATCAACCGTGTAAAGAACCAGGAGATCTGCCTTCAGTTGGGCAGCAGCTCTGCGAAGATCCTTAGTGGTCGACAGAGTTGCTGGGATCAATATTCTTGTCAGGGGAGCAATGCTCGACACGCCACGAGTCGATGCGATGTCATCGAAGTCCTTTTCCTTTTCGATGTCGCGGGTAGTCACCACAGAAAAACCACCGCGTCCGTAGCTTGAGTTGGAACGGGATGCGTAGCCGGAGGCTTGAACGCGCGCGATGGCGATGTTGGCAGGAAATGTCGCGGCAGGTTCTCTTGCAAAGGCCTCTGCAATGTCTGCCTGGTTTATTCCTGCAAGCGAAACGCCCGCGCCGGGCGTGGTGTAGCTCGCGCACCCAGATGACAACAGCGCGAACATTAGAATGAGTCGTTTCAAAATTTCTCTCCAAGAAAGGACTTTGTATTAGGTACAACGTCCGTCGGAGCAAAATGGGGTTAAAAAAGTGCAATGAAACTGGTTCACTGCATCAGCGTCAGGTCTAGGAAGCCACCGTAACGGTATGCAGGTTCAGCACGTGAGTGCATTTCGTGTTCGCAAAATCCAGGAAGTGGCAGAACACTCTTCGTTTACCTGATCTTAAGTAAGATCCTCTGACAGCGCCTTTCTTGCCATGCGAGACAACATCGAATATCTCAACTTCTTCGACGGGACCCGCTTTGTCCAAGGCTCTCAGGAACTCTCCCTGATTGAAGATTTGTTTACGGCCAGATTGGTGCCACGATGTGTTCCGCAGAGTGAGCTTTGCAAGTTTCTTCGTGTCCGCGCGTGCTATCGAGATAGCAAATTCCTGCAGCAAAGTTTGTTTGGGGGAGTTACCGCAGTCTTTGCTTCGCTTAACTTTCGTGTTCATTGACCTCTGTTCAGGTCTCATCCGAGTTGTCGAGTTTTCGCGGAGCAAACCAATCGTTAACTTCGTAGGTTTCCGCCAGCAGAGTATCAACCAATTTTGCGAATTCTGGCTGTGTACCAAGTGTACCTAATCGGTCCCAGTATTCCCTGCCGCCCTTGGTATTCAGGGTTGAGAGCAGGTCTGCCTTGACAATAAACCATTGGCCATCAGGTAGTTGGCCATCGCGATGCAGTTCAAACATCACGCTCCATGTATTGATCCATTGGCCGAGAATAAACAAGAACTGAAGTTCCTCATCATCATCTAGGTCTTCGCCATTCAGCCCACGTCGATAGACTGACGTTGCGGGCTTATTCTCTATCAGCGAAGCGTGAAGCTGACCGTATGAATCTAGAAAGGAGTATCGGGCTCCCGACTGCGCCTGTCTGTTTGAAATTCTGACTTGGCCTGCCAGGTAGATCAGAGAAAAGACGACGGCTATCGCACTAGCCCATTCGCCTGTAGCGCCGATAATCTCCCAGTTCATGATGTTGCACCCATGTTGCACAGTTCCAAGTTCAACCGATGTTGTCAGTCATCTGCTTGCAGGGAGTCCAAGAGCCGCCCGCATACTGCCGTCGTAGATAATCCACTCTGAGATCGTAGCAACGTCCAAACCGACTTTCCAAATAACGCTCTCGGGTATTGATTCCAACTCGGCTGGGACATGGGAGCCCTGTGTATGCCCCAATACGTAGTACGTGCCGTTGTCTTCATACACGTCGTCGACAAAAATCAGATAGTGCGGAAAATCTGCGAAGTACCCTCGCCAGGCTTCGTGGTTTCGCGTGGGACCGACGGTTGGTTGTTCTCCATCTACGTAGAACGTATGCCCAGGTGACATAAACTGAACTAAGCGATCAGCATCGCCGCGGTTGATGCATTCAATCCAATCGCCGATCAATCCAGGCAGTGCGCACTGTTTCATGGTCACGTGGGTTTATGTTTACCGGATATATCTATCTGGCGTAGAGAATCCGTCACCTGAAGGTGGTGCGCCCTAACCGCATTTGATTTCTGTGCCATAGGGGATGTAGAGCGTCAATTCGTCGACACTTGTTCGTTCCCAGGTGACGCGCCCTTCGAGTCCGCCAACAGTGATGGAGCATTGCTCTCCAACGATTGCCCGGATGCGATCATTCTCCTGCGTTATCTTGCGCAAGATTTCATAACGATATTGCTCTGGACCCACAATACTGAGGCCTATATCTCCCCTCGGTTCAATCTCGGTACGACCGGATAATTTTTGTTTTGAGATGAATGATCGCAGTTTCGAAATCTGCTCTTTTACTTCCACCGAATCCGTAACGGATGATTTAACGTAGATATCGACGTAGTTCGTATCAATGCGAGTGCGATCGTTTATGAGTTGAAGCGAATCGTCCGTTAGATCAACAGGCAAAAGAAACCCATCGCCGTAAGAGAGCTCGATGCCTTTCGATTTGCGAGCAGCGCGCAGAAAAGCGCTGATGCTGTTGATGATTTCTGTTTTCCGAAGATCAGGCGAGCGGCTGTCATTTACGAAGCGCACTTCCTGCACAAGAAAGTCCGCTTTCTTTTTTAGCGTGATGGCAGGCATATCGTAGTAGCCGTCTGAAGCCATGGAAGCGGTAACGACAATTTCCTCGATGGCATCCGCACTACTGTGGTTTGCGAGAACGAAAAAGAAAATGGTGAGAGCGATCTTACGATGAATCATGGGCAGTTCCTTTCTTGATGCGATAATCAGGTGAATTGCAAAGATCTGTGGACCAGGTCTAGGGTGGGTAACTCATGAATGGAATCCAGGGGGTGCCATGCACAGAGGTCTGTACTGCCATCTGTTTCGTTGCGGAGTTCGCCGCCCAATTCCGATGCAAAGTAGACGACTCTGATGCTGTGGTAGAAACGCGAAGGCTCTTCCCCTGAAATTGAATCGATACCGGCCAGCGCTGATGGCTCTACAACGAGCCCGGTCTCCTCATGTACTTCGCGAACCATAGCGGTTTCGGGACTTTCTCCGAATTCGATACCCCCGCCGGGAAGAGTCCACTGTCCGCCCTCCGGGAGATATGCGGCGCACCGGCAAAGCAAAATATTGCGCTCTCGCAAAACGATGCCGTACGAAGCAACTCTAGTGAACTGTGGTTTGGTATTCATATCTGGCGTTCGGAAAGGGATGGGTTCATACGTACGTTAAGTGTCATGCTCACTCCCGAAACCAGTGCGTCCAAATCTGCGAAAAACGACTATTGCCAATAGGGTAGCCAGTAAGGGTAACGCGATCTCGACTAACGACATGATCACGATACGCTCGTTAGAAAAATAGTGGAACAGATCGCCAACGCGCAAGTAAAGCCAAAAAAGCCAGGCCGGGATGACGGCCACGAAAGCCAGGTTTTTATAGAAACGGTGTAATACGTACCCACAAACAACACCGCCCAATAAGGAGCCCGCCACCGCTTCCAACAACATGTGTGAGTAAGGGCGTGGATATGCATACTCCAAGTAGTCGCGTAAGAGAGAACTTGCCCACGCGTAACATAAAAAAGTAACGACGGTTATAGGGATAAGCCCCAGCAGGAGAAGGGCTACCTTACGCGTGGACAGATGGTCAGTCCGGTTTAATCTCGAGTCAGGCGCCACTGTATTTGAAGTTGCTTATGGTGACCTTAACATCCCCATCAAACCCTCCAGGACCGACGACGATGGAGGTGGGATAACCGAGTTTGCGATCAATGGTTATTGAACGGATGTATTGAGGTTTGTCTTCAAGAAGTTTGACCAGATAGCTATAGATTTTGTCGATGGGTCCGACAAAGGGTAACTGGGCGATTTTCCAAGATACGGGGGCTCCGGATTCGACGAAGACGACGCCGAAACGATCTCCGGACACAATCACTCGATAAGGTTTTAAAGATTCAGGCTCGCAGTAGCATTCGAGCTGCATTTCGAATTGGTATGAGCCAGGTTTCGATACGCTCCACTTTTCTATCCCATCTGCTATTTGCATGTTGCTTGGTTGAGAACAACCCGCAACTAGAAGGACTAAGAATATTAGGCTTCGCATTCTAGGCAACTGGCTCCATGTCAGCAGGTACCGCTATATGCAACCAAGTGTTGCGGGTGGCACGTAGCTGCGCTTTAGAGGCCATCATCACCTTCTTCGCTTTCCTTCTCATAAAGGCGCCATGCTCCTGTTGATTCGCGAGTCCAGATAAACGAGTAGTTACGATTGGTTGTGACCAGGGGACCAAACACCTGCTCTTTGGGTCCTTGGGCTTGCAGAATGCCGATGTTTTTTCCAGCTCTTTCAACATCCAACCTGAATACCGGCCAGATTTCCTGCGCCTCCAACTGCAGCGGGGCGACATCATCGATGCTGATATCTGTCTGGTACCTGAGCATCAGCGCTGTTTCATCGTCTGTAAAAAATACTGGACCCACGCTCACAACCTTCAGCTCTTTGCCGGAAGGTAACTTTTGAATTGTGTATGAGGAACCAGGCGAGCATCCGCCAAGAGTTACAAGAACGGCAAGCGATGCTAGCGCGATCAGCCTATGAACCTTCATGGCAATGTCTCCTGTATCAGGTTACGGAGGTCTTATCCACGCCGCCGGAACGCGTTGTTTCACTGGACAGGTATCGTTCAGGGCTCGTCTGATTTTTCATTTAGTGCACCCACCTCATTTTCGTACTTTTCTAGCGCGCTGCTCAGATGGACAGCGTGTTTGTGTGAGTAGCTCAGAAACCAAATGGCCATCGCGAGTAGAATCGAGAACGCGAATCCAATCGCAACAGGTTCAAGCTGATAGACCCCGTAAACGGCGAACCCAACCACAGGAAGTAGCCACATTCCATATTGCGTTACGTCACTCGCAACAGAGGGTTTTGTATGTATCTGCATAGATACAGCTCGTTTTTCTTCTTCTGTTAGCGTTACCAAAGTTTTTCTCCTGAGCGCCTGAGGCGCTAATCAGACGCCATTGTATATCTTAGGACTCAGTCGCGACGAAAGAGTCGTTTATACCACGGAGAACCCCGCAGCTGTGTGGCTCTAGCCCCGAGAAAACATATCGCCACGCTCGCCCCGTCAAGCGACGTCCCGTCGTTCAGAGCTTTGTTAGCTGTATCAACGAGGGCAGAGGAGCGTGCAATGGTGACAAATGCTTCTTGGGATATTACCCCGACAGCCCTGTGTTCGCGGGCTAGTTCAAGCGCTTGAACAAAGATCGGAATGTCGGCTAACTTCACTGATACCCATTTGTTCAGTACGTTTCGCGCGGATGCTGTGTCGTCGATTGATGAGACACCCAGATCTTCTAACACGGGTACAGCGAATGCCTCGGGTACTGCATTTCTAAAAACTTCGCTTTCTGTTTTGGAAAATCCCATTTCCTCAAGTCTAGCGATGGCATGATCGGAATTGATCTCCTCGACCAACCCTTCGATACCTTTGATGAATTTAGTGCGGTCCATTTCACCTAACCTTGTGTTAACACGACGGCGTGCATGAACTCGCCTGACACCAGTTTAACCTAACGTTGTACGCAATCCCTGAGAATGCGCTAGCGAGTTTCGATCAAGTTAAACGGGGTGTCAGGCGTGGTCGAGATCAGCAGTCTTTGATTCCAAAGTTGGCACATTCAGGACAGACACGAACTTCCCTTTCTATCTCAAAGCCAAAGCCGCCGGGATCATCGGAATAAATGATTTGGTTTTTGCCAGGCTTTTTAGGGTCCAGGAATTTGTTTGCTTTGTTTCTAGAAGGGTAGGACCGTTTGCGGGTCTGGAGAACGAGGAGGGTTGCGGGGGTATTGGGGAGAACTATTGTGTTACAGATTTCACATACATACATATACTCCGGCTATTAGTGCCTCCAGGTAGCCGATCCCCTGGAGGAGTTGTTTTAAGTAGCCCCTAATTGGGGAGCGGGATTCTAGAGTTACTGTGCAGCGTTCGCAAGACACCACGCTCCCGAACCTTAAGCTGTAACGAAAACACCGTCGGTCTGGAGCAAAGCGGACCTTCGCATGGCCACAAGTCCGCCACTAGGTGGGCGTGTTGGGATGCGGGTCTGATACAACCTGATAATCGTCTTCATAGAGGATGTAACCCGGATTGTCAGTAATGAGTAGCTTTACGGAGACGGAGTTTTCTTCTAGCAATGCAACCAACATACGCATTTTTGAAATGTGCTCCGTGGCGGAATCTTTAAACCAACTTATACCCACCTTTTGGGCATGCGGTTTGGTAGATTTCGAAAAAGAAGCGGGTTCCTTCAGGTTTGTGTCGAACCAATCCAAGCAGGTCTTCGCAACATCGAGATCGTGTTGAGGCAAAAGATCACTGTCGATGAGATCGTAAACAGCGGAGAAGACGCCTGACGGATGACCAGAAGATGCGTCACGATCGTCTACCCTGAATCTAAGATACATGCGCTTACGCCTGACGCAGGCTGTCGTTGCACCCGGTAAGCGCTAGGGTGGTTGAAATTGCGCGGGAGTGTGTGGTGTTCAACTGCACGTTAGTGTTCGTTCGGTTCTTTGCAAGGATTGTCCATCTCTTTGTCCCCAGGACCATACATCTGGAAACTTTCAAACACATCAGGGGCTTTCAGACATGCTTTGCGAAACAGTTCAGTAGTATCTAAGCGTTTGATCCTGATGTGCCGCGTGATTCGTGAGTTTTGTTCATACGATCTGTGTATTCCTCGAACTTCCAACCACCCTAGATACGCAATTGTTCCGGGCGTTAGTTTCAATTTGTAGTCTTGTGCAAAATCGACTGAGTGATGAGATTTTCTGTAATCATCGCCGAAATCCAGGTGATGAAAACGGTAGATCCCAGGCGTCAGTTCTACGATCGACTCACCAATCGGGATGTAGTCTCCCTGTGTGGCTCGATTGACAGCCAGCCATGTGGGTTGTGGTTGTCTGGAAGGTTTTACCGATATGTTGAAGACCAGATACGCCTTATCTGGATTTGGTATGAGTTCTTCGGCAACAACCGGGTTGGCGCACAACAGAGTTATGTAACCTATCCAAATGGCAGAAGCGCGAGATCTCACGCCCGGCACCAGATCTTCTCTGAGCTTGCCGTTACTTTCATGTTGAAACAGCAATCAGAATTAGAACCCCAGAACCGAGCCCTGTGATACCGATTATGCAAGAAGAGATCACGATGGTTTCTTTTGGCGTACTTCGACTTTCAAGCCCGTCCGTTCCAAAGGGTCCTTTTTTTAAGAGGAATAAGGGTAAAACCAGTGTGGCCGTTTCTCCATGAAAGGATATAGGCTGTAGTGATGATTGTGCCGAGAAGTACAGCCAATCCAGCGACCAATAGTTCAGGTGGCGGCGCGGCGAGAGCTATGAATAGACCTGCACAAAAACACGCTGAATACAGAATCTTTCTATGTCGCGACATGCTCGGTAGATCACGTGTCATCTCGGCTTCGTTTTGAAAGTGTTTCTAGTGCCCATGCACCAAAGGTACCCAACGTCATGCCATGCGCTAACAGTATCATGTAGTTGATGCGGTGCCCGTCCCAATAGCCTTCTCGATTGATGTTCCTTACTAAGAGCGCATCTATCACGTTGCCACCTTCAGAAAACCCAACGATAGCCGCGCCGAGACCCACAAAAGCGATGGGCAGCGTTAACAGGAGGTAACGATTTTCTGGCACCCGAATCCAATAGATGAAACTGCCGGCCGCACTTGCTAGAACTGTGATGAACAGAAAAATGTTAAATGTATTGACCAGACGCCTAACCCCATGTTGAGCGGCGATGCGCATCGCCTACGTCAGAATGGAACACAACTCTCCAGGTGCGTCCACGATTTGATGTGCTCCAGAAGAATGAAGCTCTTCATAGGTGCCATATCCGTACGTCACTCCGACACTGTTCATATCATTCGACAGGGCGCCAATAATGTCGTGACTTCGGTCACCGATCATCGTTGCTTGGTGAGAGAGATTGATTGTGTTAAGTGCGTGTCGGAGTAGCTCGCTTTTGTCTGAATGCGTGCCATCCAACTCAGAGCCGTAGACCCCGCTGAAATAGTTGCTTAATTCAAAGTGATCAAGAATTCGATTCGCGAACACGTGGGGTTTGCTTGTGGCGACATAAAGCGTGGCGCCGGATTGTCTTAGGTTAGACAGGACGTCATGAATACCTTCATACGGGGTGTTCTCTGCCCAGCCAATGTCAGAGAATCTCTCGCGATAGTAGGCCACTGCGGATTCCGCTGCTTGTTCACCCACGAGTGATGCCATGCTCGCTTGAAGGGGTGGTCCGATGCACCACTCCAACTCGTCTACGTTGGGTACTTCGTGTCCCAGTTGTTCAAGCGCATACTGAATTGACCTGGTAATGCCTTCCTTCGGGTCTGTCAGAGTACCGTCGAGATCGAAAAAGACTGTGGTTTCTTGTAGCTGGTTGTTCATCTCACTATCGCTTGACGCTATGAAGGGGTGTCGCTCCTGGCATCTAACAGTCGTGAAATTGTCTTGCTCTTTGATAAAAGTAGGCAGCCAACGGATGTATAGAAAAAACCACTTAGAGCAATGCCGTAGGCTGACGTCGCCGGCTCGTCTAATGAGAGTAGCGCTATCCCGTAGAAGAGTTCAGCACATCCCGTGACAACAAAATACAATCCCAGGAGCTTTGCGCCTCCTAAAACTAGTGAAGAGTTGTTGTCATCCCCCACCACGTCCAGACGTTTACCGTATCTGTAAATCAGAAAAGCCACCGCAGTGCCGATTGCCATCGGAGCGAGCGAAACAGCGATAGTGAGAGGGTTGGTATATTCCCGTTCGATCATTAGCGATAGCTGCGATGCACTGGATGAAGCTGTATCGAGTAACACGAGCGCGGCCAGGGTCAGCGCTAGAAGATGTAGTACATGGTTGTTCATGTTGCGAGCGTTGTAGTAGGAACCAGAGTGAGAGCCATTGTTAGCTGTAGTACCAACCGCAAATTTTCTGACACTACGTTGACCCCGAGTTCATGCGTGTTGTCAGCGGGCTTGGATTTGAGAGCCTGAATTGAAATTGCAGATCCTCTGTAGCGACAGCCTTGCCGTTTTCGTAACGGGGTAGATAGCGCCACTTCTTTATCGCTGCCATGACCTCATCCTTGTAATACTCGCCTGTGGTGTTTCTGATGATCTCTGGGTTCTGCACGAAGCCCCTTTCGTCTATGTCGAATTCCACGATGAGAAAACCGGCGCGCGTGCTCCAGATAGGATATTCGCTATGTAGGAGGACCGGTTCCTGATTTGGTTCGGCAGGTTTTGCATTAATGATCGCGAGGCTGTGCTTGGAAGCTTTTTCGTCATCGTCGAGGTGCTCGTAGATAGCGGCCAGTGCTGCATGTGCTCTTAGTTTGTATTTGCTCTCGTTGAGGGTCATCGGAATGAACAAGTCACGCGCTTTTTTGTACTTGCCGCGAGCAAGCTCTGTCTCGCCCAGCCAGAATCCAACCACAATCGTTTGTTCGTGCTCCGGCCCGAGAATTTGATTGTAGATTTTGTGCACTTCCCGATAGCGATCACGCGCCATCGTATAGTTCATCGTGTCATACAGACCACGCGCGATCTCGAGCAATACCTTTGCGAGTCGTTCGCTGTTTTTGCCGTAGTGTTGCCTGGCAAGCTTGATGGCTCGGTTCAACTCAAGTGGAATTGGCCGGTCATGTTGGATCATTGATCGAGCCAGCAGCGTTAAGGTCGGGATTAATTGGACTGAATTTTTACCGTGAACGTTTTCCTGCAGGATAACGGTCCGCGAAAGTACCTCTTTTGCGCGCGGCCAACTCTTCATGAACGCCAGAACCTGGCCGTGATTAAAAAGCAGTTGGATCAGGTCCGGATGATTGTCACTCAGGGTTTGTTCAGCAATGCTGACGGCGTTGCTTGCATGCTGTTCAGCTTTCTGGAGATCGCGCGACTGCATCGCTTGCATGTAGGCGTTGAACTCTTCAGCGTAGCTATTCGATACTGCCGCGTTGGTCACACATGGCAACCATGTGAACAAAGCTACGACGATGACTGATACTTTTGGGTCGAAGTGCACGTTAGGCTTCGCGGTTACTAAGCTGACGATTGATAAACACGCACCACTCGCGTGTTTCTTGGTTTGGAACATTTGAGTCACCCCGGATTCCAAGCTTGAACTCTACGACTGATTTCCACTCTGCAGATCCAATGTCGGGTCCGTGTCCTCGTCCGTCGCCCGTTTCAACTTCAGATTCAACGTATTCAAACCATTCATTGGAGCACAACGGTGTTGGTGGGACGTATAGAGTTGTTCCACATCCTGCGGAGAGGAATAGAAGAAGAACAAGGGGCGTTCTCGGGTTTAACGTTAAGCCAGGCGTTGTCACTTTGATCTCAAAGTCACGATCAGTTTATGTAATCCCTCAGATCTAAGAATCAAGAACACTCCGATTAAGCCTTCAGCGATTGTGGTGTAAATGTACGGCAGTATCTGCTCTCGTTCAGGCGAGCCTTCGTGAGCTTGTAGATACGGGAATACGTTGTTGATCATGTCCGGAAAAAACCACACCAACAACCAAAGGCCAATAGTTCCGATGGCAGCTTGCTCAATGGCCGGGACGTTCACGTCTCGTAACTCAACATCTTGCATCCAGTTGGGCGTAATGATTCCTGAGATAGTCGATGGCAAAAACCAGAGTACTATCGCGAGCAAAAGCGCCGCACCAAAAGTTATCCATGGGAAGTAATGATAATCCTCCATTCCGTTTAGAGATGAATAGAGGTAGGCGCTGGGTAACAGTTCCAAAGCGTAGAGCAGAAGGAGTATGGCCGTAAGCCGTACCAGCAACGTTGTAATGTGAGTAACTTTCATCAGACACCTGACACTAGGTTAACGCGAGACTATACCCCGGCCGGGGTTTCCGGAAATCCAAAAGACCAAGTGCAAGAAGAAGCCGCGAACGAAGTTCCTGCATGTCAGGTGTCATCTATGTTCCTCGACACGTAGCTCGAAAGAAGCCCTACGAACATAGTCGCGGCGGCTAACAGCATATACATTAAAGCGGCGAGGTACGGAGTGAAGGTTGGCGTGTGAGAGCTGGCATTCCAAACAAGACCGGCAGTGGCGGCGACCAACACAAGCGTCAAAGCTGTAAGCCCACTTTTGTCGCTTGACGTCATGAGTGAGCGGAGCTTCCAAGCCCGCGGTAGCTCAAAACAGTTCACCACAACTAGACTAGCGCAAGCAGTGTGCTGCAATACCTCCAAACGTCAGGTTCAGGTAAGCGGCTATGGAAAAGTAAAAAGGGAAACAGCGCGAATAGCATTGAGGAAAGCGAGGTTGACCAAAGTGCTGTGAATCGATACCGATTTAACGCCGCCCAATTCTGCTTGCCGAATACCGCGACGACACCGGTAAACCCAGCAAAACCGATTGCTATCTCTGCGATCACCCAGAGTGTGCCTTCGCCGGTCATGCTCTGAGCACCTATTCCTTCGCGCTTTCAAAGAGTTCCACTACGTTTCCAGATGGATCCAAGCAAAGAATTTGTTGTCCACCTGGTCCTGAAACTATGTCGTTCCTGAAAGTTACGCCGGCGGATTTGAGCTTGTTTACGGTTTCCTGAATGTCTTCAACGGGAAGTACAAACCTGGCCCAGCCACCTGATTCGGGCTGAGTACCATCAGGCATGGGTTTTGATGCCGATGCAGGAGGTCCCGCCAACCAGAGTTGAATATCACCCAATTCCACAATTGCCATAGCAGTGCCGAATTGTTGTTTGAGTTCAAAGCCAAGTTGCTCACAGTAAAAACTGATCGAGCTGTCTACGTCATTAACGATGTATCTAACTTGTGCCACATTGGTCTCCTGTGATCCTCACCGGGATGCCTGACATCATGTTACCCGGAATTGACGGCGAATGACTCGGAGCCGCCGTAAAGTAAGCTCGCGGTCAAGGATGAGATCAACTGCCTGTTAGGCGTCGGTTACAGTCGCGTTTCGTTTCTAAGGTTTGATTCTTGGTCGGTTGCTAACGCATACACATGGGCAAATACGATATCGCCCGAATTGAGCGTAACTTGCGTCACACACCGTTTGTATTCAGATCCTTCAAATTCATCCAGTGTTTTCCAGTTTTCGGACAGGGCACTTGAAGTTAGTACGTATCCTGAAACTGTCTCACCCTCTGGGTCCAAGGTAAGACCTGGATACCCTTGGTTGGAACCCCATCCTCGATCGTGAAGAATCCCAATCACATGGGCTTGCTCCCACGTCCCGTTATATTGATCGAGCACAGCTTGATTGGAGCCACCTGGCTGTAGAGAGCCATAAACGAACAATCTATCTATCATGCGTTACGCAATGTCGTTTGTATAAACACGCTCACACCCAGTCAAAACGGACGAACCGGAAAGAGAACTTTTAATATAGAAGAAGAGTTATCGTCTCGATAACGTTCGAGCGCCTGTGGATCCTCGAGTACGGCCTTAATTTTCGATGCCATTCGCAAGAAGCTGTAAACAACGACGCCACACAATGCCAGAACGGCGACATCGATTAAGACAGCCCAAAGCTCGAAGTCTCCAAGCAGGATGAGAAACAAGAACGAATACCCAGACGCAACGAATCGACCGGCAAACAAGACCGCGAGACCAATGTAGATCACGCGCGTGTTTTGCAGTCGTGCCTGTTTTGCGATGAGCGTAGAGATGTTGTGGCGACGTTTCATATGACGTCTAACCCCAGGTTGAGTGGCGCTTGACGGGCCTTAGCCAAACTAGTCTAGCCACTCTAATGCTTCTCTCTCAGAAGTGAAAAATCTCACACAAGGATGCGAGCGATGATCATGGATGAGTTCGTCAATACGGTCACCGAAACCGTGCTCAACTGGCAGAACTATCGCAATGCGAAAGCCGTAGTTTATGAATTTCTGAAATGTGTTGCCCGCAAGTTGATTTGAAAGATCAAAAAACTCTGGATGCAGATCTTCGGGGAAGAACACACAACCAGACATGCCGCTGGAAAGAATATCCAGCGCGTCGTTTTCGGAATGGAGCGATAGACCGTGATCTCGTGCTAACAGTGAAGTCATGGGGATCTCGCTCTATACGTCCAACACTGACTTAACGCCACGCCGAATGTGGGCCGGTGGTGTTTGCAGTGAGCAAACGCGTGGGTAGGCAGCCCGGTTCAACTTTACGTTAGGCTTCGTCATCGCCAGTGCGGTCCTTGTTATATAGATCCTTTACAGAAGAACGCTCCAGGATGATGAAGGTAAAAACTGTAAGGAGGCTGCCGTACGGAATCATCATTATGCGGGCACCGCGACAATTAGAGTGAAAGCTCTGTGCTTCCGATCTTTGATGAAGAACCCGGCAAGAATTTCAGCTATCCCAAAAGATATACCCAAAAAGGCAATCGTTCCAAAGAAGATCCTGAACACGCCAAGGACATCCGGCATGTTGGGGTCTGCATTGGCTTCCATATCTTGTGCGATCTCGGGCACGTTCATGATCAGAGTAAACATCAACAGATGAAGGACAAAGAATGAGGAAAACACGATTGTCATCGCACCGGAGATGTAGTGGCCTAGTGACAGAAGCCACAGCTGTTGCTCGTCGATAATGCTCTGTCGTTCTTGCTCAGTCATTTCAGATATCTAACATTGTGTTAACCAGCTTCTTATTGTGTGAAGAAATCAAAGATATTTCCCAGCGTTGAGGAGTTTGCTTTGTACAGCTCGGTATATCTACATCGATCACAAGTTACGGTAGTAAATTTTCGATTTTGAACGTCGAATATTCGAGCGAAGGCGCCACCGGTTGCACGAAAGACATCTACTGAGAAGCTTCGGTGTTGGCATTTTGGACAGGACCAGTTTTCGTGTTCCATAAAAGCTATCCATGTTGTGATACCTGGTGAATCATATACATAAACCTGGATTAGCCAGTAGTAAAGAAGGTTGTAACGAATTGACGGCGCGTTGGGGAGGGCACCTGACACCCTTTAGGCGTCGTCTGCTTCGATGTACTTGTAGATTCGATAGCCATCATGCTGCGTATAGCCATTCGGGAACCAACCACGCTCTAGAATTGCGTCAGTAATGATTGTCATGTTAATGCCGGATTCATCGTTCATCCTATCTGGCATTCGAAGCATAAATTCTTTGGCGGACCCTTGGTGGTCTTGGATTGCTGACAGAGTGGATTGAATATCTTCGAAAGAGTGAGTCACTTTAGCTGAGGCCTGTGAAGTATCAGGAGATGGGTTACATGCCGTTAGAAACAAAAATAGAAATGAGAGTAACGATCTTGAACGCATGCTGGGCACTATTAGAGCAGGTTAGGCGTCGTCACTGATCTTTCTCTCTGTACCCCTAATCTCGACGAAATAGCCTACGAAAGAATCTGGGTCTCTGCTCAATGAGATTTGGAGGTGCCGATTGAGAATTACCGAAAGCTTATCGGCCATGTACTTGGCCGGTACTTCGGTTTCCCAAGGTTCAGCGTGGGGTGATGAGTAAACGACAGCGATTGACTCTAAGCCCGTAACGTCCTCGGAGGGAGAATAAAGCTTGCGGGAACCATCGCTGAATTCGACGTAAATCTGATGAGACTCTACGTGCGGCGAAATCTCAGCGATGATGTTGGCCCAATTCGTAGATTTGGGTTGGGTACGTTTGCGCTTAAACAGATTCAGCATCGTTTCAGACGCCTAACATAGAGGAGGGTTCAATAGCGCGTTAAGTAGTGATCTACAGTAAAACATATACCTGCTGCACTACCGTTTGCCCGGTTTCTTGGTTTCGATGTAAACAATCCCAATGAAGGCCCAAACGAGAAGGCTGAATACAAGGACCAGTTCAGTTGGGAATTCAGGGAACAGGAGCATTATGGTAGCGCTCAATGAGACGGAGATTATCAGCGCAATTAGACTAATTGTCGTTCTGAAAAGTAGGAGCAAGATCTCTAATAACGCTATCAGCATTGTCGCCTCAGACGCCTAACACTTCGCTCTATGAAAATTGCATGAGTTCAACAGGCGCACCATTAATCTCGACGAATGCAACGACAAGTCCGGGGCTGGGGCTATTCGGTTCAATGATGACCTTTTTCCCTTGGAGCTCACGCTCTAGGTCGTCAACCTCGAAAGCCACGTGAGGCACTTTCTTTACTAGGGGCGGATAGGGTGCATCTTCCCAGTAACGCTGCCATTGGATTCCGTATGGGTTGTTTTCGTGATCTGACACCGTCATTTTTAAGTGAGGTAAATCGATCTCTCCATCGAAGGAATCAGTGGTTGGTATTCCGATGTGATTGAATTTCATGTCGGTATTGTAGCTGCATCTCCGAGGCGCCTAACACCCGCCGAGGCAATTGCAAACGAAATGATTTAGAGAGCCCGGATCAACTGCATGCTAGACGCCGCCATAATTAGGTTTTATACGCTCGCTGATAGAGCTCTATGATCTCAGAAACTGGCATCGCTTCCCAACGAGCCAGCTCCGCCTCTCCCTTTTTTAGTTGGTCATGTCTAATGTCATTAGGGTGCTTGTGAAGCTCAAGATCGTGGCGAGCTTTTGCATAACCGAGTTGAGCCTTTCGGACGAGTTCTGCACAAAGCGACGGTCAGGCAACCCTCCCCAACTATTAGTCAGCCGCCTTCTCATGCTATCGCCGTGACCAAAGTGACACAGTTGATCATTGATACTGCAACCGAACCCACTAAACCGAACCCGATAAAAGAATAGCCTATTGCGTTAAGGCACCGCTCATGAGTGATGAGCACATCGGATGGCTCTGAACGAAAGAAAGCAGTCACTATCCGCAGCGCGGTTAAGATTCTGTCGCGAACACTAAGGGCGACAGATTTACCGTACGTAAAGAGGAAGGCTATGGCTGCTTCGACACCAATGATGTCGGCCATAATCACCAGCTCGATGGCAAAGGGTGCCAATACGAAGAAAACCGCGAACGCGAAGATTCTGAAAAGTGTTTTCTTGTTTAGCTGGATGCGCAAATCAGGACGCCTAGCTTGAATGAACGTTGGGGGTCGCAATCATTTCGGAAATGCCCTGGCACATGGAATTTTGACTCATGTTTTGCCTACTGTCATGGTACTGGCGGCTTGATGACGTCACCGACACTCGCCGGAATATACAACACTAGCCGTCCTTCACGTAGAGGTAGACATGATCGTTAGAAGACTGAGAGATAAAAAAGGTTGGTCGCAGGAACAACTTGCAGAATTTTCCGGATTGAGTCTCAGAACGATTCAAAGAGTAGAAGCTGGCAATAAAGCCAGTATGGAAACTCTGAAGTCGTTAGCCGCTACGCTGGAAGTTGATATAACAAAATTGACGGAGAACGTTGTAGTGATTGATAAAGAAAGTAGCGCGTGGAAAGCAGAGCCCTGGTTCATTCGGTTTGGACTATTCGGAGTAAAAAGAAGGAGCCAATTTTTAGGCTTGGAATTGCTTTTGTTGATTGGTGCGACATTCGCATGGTATCAGGACCCGAGTTGGATATTTGTGCCGATCATGTTTCTGTTTCCCTACCTGAACGCAAAACTATTAGCCTACGTGGACAGGAAGGCTCATTGGTAAGACATGAATCTTCCTGCCTAATACCAGGTTAAATCTTACTTTACGCGGGCGACTGGAGCGGCAGCGAAAGGAGCTCGCACTCAAGGATCGGGTTCAATGGCGCGTTAGTTGGCCTGGGTTCTGTTGCCTATGTAATTCGGCGAATCTTGTTTTCATTCCTGATGTAGCCAAGCTGATAAAGTTCAAGGGCCGTTTGCTTAAGCACCCTGGTTTCTTCGTCCGTCCGTTCTTGGATCTTTGATAACTTTTCGTAGTTTTGCATGAGCTGCTTAACTCCCTGTTCCTTCTTCCTGCAATTCACGCACATGATGCAATCAGAATCGATGTAGAAGTTAAGATGCTCATACCAGTGCTTCTGTTCTAGTGCGAAGAATATGAACGGGCGTTTACATTGCCTGCAGTTTCTTTCCAGATCTACGTAGAGTTCACGAGGATAGATCGTGTAATTCTGTCTATCAGTTTCTGCCGGTATTGCGGACTCCGCAAAATAGACCTCTGATCTATATCGCCAATAGCTCTTGTCTATCTCCTCTGAGCTGAACTTGTAGCCAGATACATGGGATTGAGAGCCAAATCGAGGATGGTTAACGTAAGTTTTGGCTTTTGGTTTTTTTGATCTTGGCACTGCTCTAGACGCCTAACACTATGTTAACTGGCTGCCGAAGCTCGGCACGAGTTTGCGCGAGAGTACTGAGCAGATGCAAGACGAAGGCCTCTCCTTCGGAGAGTGACGAGTAGACTGTCCAGTTCAATTGTACGTTAGGCATCAGTCTAAGGATTCTGAGAGAGTCTCATCAGTTCAACTGTACGTTAGCTGTCATCCTTTTCACGCAGTTTTGCCGCCTCGAATATCTCCACCAAATCAATGAAATCCTGCCAGCTGGTATCGTCATAAAAAGTGATTTCGATCGGATATCGTTTGTGTGTGGCGAGCGCCCAATTTAAAGCCACAGTAAACGTGGTTCGATTTTGAATATAGTACACAAACTCTTTGCGCCCATTGCCGGTGCGGTTGTAAACCCACTTCGCTCCGGCCCTATCTTCAAACTCATCGTTGAAGGCATCTTCCAATGCGATCATATCTTGGTTGATCTTTTCGGGAGGCATGCCATTTCGAACGGTTTTGGAATATTCCCAAGAAACAACCGTTAGCCATGGGTATTTGGTTATTGTCTCGGGCTCAGGGTGATATGGAATCAGTTTATAGATTACTGGATAACCCTGTTCCTCGATCGTACCGATGATGTAACTGCTGTCCGTTTCCTCTGCAAGCAAGTTGCAGGCAGCGAATACCAGAGGGATTACTGCACAAGCCCAAATTTGCTTACTCATCTTCAGTTCGATAATCCGCTGAGGAGATGTGACTCAAGCGTCCACACTTAGCGAAGGGACATCATTGTGATGCACGATGAGCTTTTATCTCTTCTGATAGCTCCTTTGCGAATTCGGCAATCTTCGGCATAAAACCCTGCATCATGTCCTGACTTACCGTCATCGACTCTTTCATCACTCCAGGCATTTTCTCAACCATCGAGCGGCCAGTGTCGGAGCGATAGAAATCGAGCATGTCTTGGATTTCTTCTTCGGTGTAGTTCTTCAAATAGATATCAATCATGGGACCTTTCATCTTTTCCCAAGACATATCCTCTTGCATCGCCGTCGCTACTTTTTTCATGTAGTTGTCAAAAATGGCTTGTTCAGAGGGCGTTATGCCCAATTGTTCGCCTAAGCCAACAAACATTTGATCCATTTGAGCATAGAGAGTGTCAATCATGGCGGCCGTGTTCGTGAGTTGCATAAGCTCCTCAACACTTGCTCTTTTACCTGGCTCGGCATTAGCAGAAAAACTGATGGCGATCGCAAAAAAACCAACTACGAGTCTGTTCACTATTCTTCCTTGTGATGTGCGGATGAGTAGCGATTATAGACACTTAAAGTGCCGCGCATAGGGTTCAACGTCACGTTAGGCGTCGCGTTGGAAATATTCACGAAACTTCGTAATCGTTGCGGGAATGTCACCATAGTCATTGCCATTGATGAACGTTCGGTTAGCCCAGGACATGATACCTGGTCCACCTAACTCGTCGCCGGGATCATATTCCGCATGATAAAGTGAGGTTAGATCTCGAGTACGAGGAAAGATCTGAGCGTTAGGCGTTGTTGAATTGTTCACCATGCGGGTTCTTCGCCAGCGATAGTTGGAATGAGGTACACAAACATCACGGTAAGAGCGATGGCCCCATAGAGCCAGGTGATTTTGTCCAAGAAGAGATAACTTTCAGGTGGATTAGATTTTTTGGTTCGATGGTGATTTGCGTATAGGTGAGCAACTAAGATCGCTATTGCCGGGAATATTGTGATCGAATGCCTGAAAGCCAGCGCGAATGAAAAGACAAAACTGAACGCAACTTCCCAGGCTGTGGCTTTAGGCGGAGGTTCCCAATTCGGATACTTTGAGGCTATTACCTTTTGCATGCGATCTAGAGCAATAAAGGGAATGAAAGCTAAGACGATCACGACCCAGATCATTACGGTTACCTGGTTGGACCTCCGGTTGCTGTTTCGTCATTGTCATTTGTTGTGCGTGATTCTTCTGCTTTCCTACGAGCCTTGAGAATATTGGAAAACGACATACCTTCTGTCCTGCTGTACTTTTTTAAGAGCGCCGACTCTTCGCGCCATCGGATGTATTTAACAAGGCCTGCTCCTAGCGCTACTAGAAATATCAGTGAGTCACCAATAAATACCTCAAGATAGGTTGCACCCAATGCAGTTCTTGTCGTGATAACTGTACCCAGTTGGAAGGGCTCTAAAGAATGACCGGAGAGTATTTGGATGAGGCAATATATCCAGATGCAAACTAGTGATAGGAACGCTAGTTGAAACCCGATGGCAATCATTCAGAGGCCTAACACTAGGTTTACCCGACGTCGTACATGAGCTGCGGAGTTTGTGGTGAGCAAAGACGAACCAATTGCAATACGCGGTGCTATCAGAGTACCCAGTGAATAGTCAGCCAGGTTCAACTGCAGGTTAGGCGTTGCCTGAAGGTATGAGGGAGCTGCAAACTTACGCACCCGGATTCCACCATGAAAGTCCGAGCAGGATAAGGAAGGCGCCATACAAAGCGGGTAATGTTTTGAATGCCATGTGTGCGCTCGCCCATCGATTAGGCCAGTACTTTAGTACAAGAACAGTGAGAGAACCCCAACATGCAGCCAAACAGGTTATCGACATAAAGAGGTTTTGACTTTGAGCGAATTGGCTCATTGCCCAGGCAGAGACAATAACTACCGCAACACACGCTGGTAACCCAATTCGAGTTAGATCTATGTTTAGTTTCATCGGCTTCGCGCTATGACGCCCAAAACTATGTTAACCCGGATTCGACGGAGAGCGACTGGATCGCCAGCGAAAAGAGCCTGCAATCGAGAATCGGGTTCAACAGCACACGTTAGGCGTCATCTTGAATTATTCCAGGCGACTCTGGAATTGGTAATCTCGACTCCAAATCCTGCATAAACTCTTTGGGATACATACCTTCGTGGTGCATGCTTCGCCAAAAGTTTTGCAGCCACGTGGTTCTTAGAAACTCTAAGTAGTAATTGGAATGCATAAGCCAAGACTCTTCAGAGACGGCGCCATCGCGCCGCAAAACCCAAGTCGCATAGACGATGGACATCCATTCTGCATGAATGGACATAAGCTGGATCGAGTCTCTCGTAGAAAGTGAAGACGGGTCCTGATAGGCCATCATCATGAGATCCGCAAGATGGTCGTTTTCGAGAGTGCGACCTAGAGCGGTTTGATAAGAAGCTGCAAGACTAAGTTCCACGTCTGCGGAGAGTTGCGCTTGGTTGTTCCTTAACTCCATCCAAACGAAAACAATTCCAACCACAACTCCGATATTCGCAACTATTGCCAGCCCTTCGCCGAGCGAAACAGTAGATCGCCACCTGTTCATTTCATCTCCATAACATGACTATGCCGATGTGAAAAATGACGTTGATCTTGGAAGCTACCCTTTATCACGCCTAACACGATGTTAACTGGCTGCCGTTAAGCTCGGCACGAGTACGCGACAGCGAAGTGAGCAAATAAAACCGAAGTGGAGATTGGGCGGTCGGGCTAAACTGCGCGTTAGGCTTTGTTACCATGCGATCAACACGACCTCTTCAGGGTTTAGTGTTTGTGGATCGAATATAACGTAGTAGCCACCGTCGAGATACATCGGGCAATAAGCACCAGTGCGTGGATTGGTGTCCCCGTGTGTGGCGTTTCCATAGATGCCGCATCCCCAATCTTTAACGTAGTGAATACCAAACAGTTCCTCGCATTTCGTTGAGTAGCCCTTAGATTCCATGAACTCGTACGCGCGTGAATGGAGTTTGTTGATCGCGTCGACTGGTACTTCGCAATTTGGTTGCCCTGGGTAAGTTATACAACCTGTACAGCACAAAGCGACAAAGGTGGTTGTCAAAACCCGATGCAGGACACCTAACGACGACTGTGACGGCATCTCAGACGCCTGACACTATGTTAACCCGGACTTGACGGCGGGTAACGGGATCGGCGGCGATATAAGCTCGCAGTCAAGGATCGGGTTCAACTGTACGTCAGGCGTCGTCATTGCGATGTTCCAGTTCTGCCCAGATAGGCCTAACTTCAATTGTTGCCCGTTTGGCCATGGGATGAGTTGATGCTATGGAGAGCGCGGAATCCAGGTTGTCACACTCGATAATTTCGAATGCCGCTGTATGCAGCGGGCCCAAGGTAAAAGGGCCAGGTGTGATATCAAGAGAGTCGTTCCTAACACTAACTGTCCTGGCTTGATCGGGTGGAGTAAGTGGGGCACCTGTTACCCTGACGCCTGCCTTAGCCTGTCTGTCTATCCATTGGAAGATTGAAGCCAATAACTCATGATCCGCAGAAAATTGATCGTCGTGGGCTATGATCATTAGAAACCGCATAAGACACCTGACACTATGTTAACTGGCTGCCGTTAAGCTCGGCGCGAGTTTTGTGAGCGATGCGAGCAATTGCAAACGCAGTGACGATTAGGCAGTCCAGTTCAACTGCACGTTAGGAGTCTGCTCGGTCACTAGGCGAATTCATCGCATTGATAAATGTACCCATATCGAAGTAGTCACGCCAAACGTGGATCTTCCCGTCTTTCATCTCAAACACACCAAAACATGGAAGATCGACATTGCCGTTCGTTGTTTGTGTGCGGTCTAAGCGTTCGCAATACACCACGTTACGATCTTCAGTGATGTTTAGGATTTCCCAGGTTGTTTTGGTCCATGTGGCGATGAATCCGGAAATGAAAAGTTGGATGTTCTCCCGACCAACCACGGGCTTGGCTGGTATGTTGAAATATGTCCCGTCTTCAGTGAAATATGAGGCTAGGTCTTGGGCGTCCAGATTGCTCCAGCTATCCACGAATCTTCTTACAGTATCCAAATTGTTCAATTGCTATCCCCTTTCGTTTCAGCAGCCCAGTTCAACTGCACGTTAGGCGTCGTCTGTCGCATCTGTATAAGCACCTCGCATAGCATAAGCTGAATCGTGGAATGATACTCGGCCAACTCCAGTACCAAAACCAGGACAGAATAAGCGATCAATCTTGCGACTCAAAGCGAGCTTGAATGCTGCGAGTGATGCTTTGTAGACATTCAGTTGACTAGTTGGCTCGGGAAGAAACATCGTCGGAGATGCAATCAGACGAGGAATCTTTTCATGGTCAGTAGGTATGAGTAGCGCCTCGCCGATTGGGAGATATGAACCATGTGACCCTTTGATAGCGTCTTGAAGAGCTGCCTCGATTTTCCTGCCAAAGAAGTTTCGGTAAACGAGATCCACTCCGCCGCCCATTTCACCGTAGCTGTTAGCAGGAGAAACAATAGTGTCGTCGGCGAAATCAAGGATACTGCCGTTGGTTATGTGGACACGAGGTAAATCTTGGAAGGCGTGCGTCCATGCATCGGTCATGTCGGGTGAAATATCGACGAGATGCAGCTGCATTTTAGACGCCTAACACTGTGTTGAGGGGGGGCATTAAGCCCGGCGCGAGTTTGCCGCGAACGGAGTGAGCGAATGCAAACGAAGTGGCGGGTAGGTCCTTCGCTCCAACTCGCTCGATAAGAAGCTACTGAGCACGTGTCCGATCTCTATAAATACCATACGCGCCAAGCAGTACGATTACCCCAATTGGATAGAGAGGGCGTACTGTAGAAGGCTCGCTCGATCCGAAGTTGAACGCTGCAATAATAGTCCATGTGATTGCGAACAATAGGGTAAACAAGGTTGCGATTTGGGTTGATGCAAGTTTGTTAGGCTTTAAGCCTATCGCTAGGAACACAATCGCTGCGAAAAGGAATAGACCAGAAATAGTGAACCAAATTAATGGGAACCAGGTTTGAATCGCGCCCTCAGAAGAAACAAGTAGAGGTTCTAGATTGGACTGGTATCCGAAGCTTCGACCAACGCCAGTTACCAATGCGGTTAGTCCACAGAGTATCCAACTTATATTCATGTGATCCTTATAGTGAATGCGATGATTTCAATAGACGTTCTCTTTACCCAATGTAACGGGTGTTCGTTGATCTATGATGTAAGTGCGGCCGTCTCGGGTCAACGCAATGGGCAACCACCGCACTGCGACTACCATCCAACGTCTGTACTGATTCGGTCTCACATATTCCAGAGACTCAATTCTATGCCGTTCGTAAGCTTCCCTAATGAGTTTGTCGTGTGCGGTTGTTGTGCGGCCTGACGGACGGACGCGCAAGTTCTGTAGATCATCATAAAGTTGTGAATACGAACCCATCACCTTGGTTAGTTCAGGCGGTTGTAAATCTGCAACTTGCTTCAGCTTTTCAGTGACTGGGTCTGTGTTGGCCAAAGCTGAGAGCCCTAGAAATACAGCCAGTGTTATAAGGCTTTTGTGTAGCATGCTGTACCCTAGACGCCTATCACCATGTTAACCCGGACTTGAAGGCGGGTGACCGGAGCGGTAGCGAAAGGAGTTCGCAGTCAAGGATCGGGTTCAACTGTACGTTAGGCGGCATTTTCCTTTTCGATGTCCCACCCCGGGAATACAAGTACCGATGGATGAACGCCTAGGGCTCGAGCCAGTGTTTTTGCTCTTTCGATCCCTAGTTTTGTCCGGTCATGTTCAATCGCTGAGATAGTAGATTGAGGAATCCCGGTGAGTTCTGAGAGCTGATTTTGCGATAACTCCTGTAGTTCTCTTACCGTACGGACTGCCTCACCGACGGATAGTTGGACTCTTTTTTTTGCTTTGCGATAGTCTGACATGGTTATCTTCTACGGTAGTCATGAGGTGTAATCGAAACAACCTCTACGGTTACGATATCGCGCTCAATTCGATAGATGACACGATACTGTCGATTCAGCCTGGAGGCTCTGTGTCTTCCACGCCATTCGCCACTTAGCGCCTCGTCGTTGAAGCCTCTTATCGCCCGTAGACCCTGTGGACCAGATGTACGCACGATGTCTTTCCATATTTCGTAGCGCTGCTGAATCTCGATAGGAAGTCTTCGAAACTGACGATCTATACGCCTATGCTCAAAAATTTCCCACATATAGGCATGATATATACCATTTATGGTATGTCAAGGACGGGCATATACGAAGACGCCTAACACCATGTTAACGCGCCGCCGTATATTGGGCACGAGTTTGCCGGGAGCGTAGCGACCGAATGCAAACGGAGTGACGGGTAGGCCCTCCACTCCAACTACACGTTAGGCGGCTATGTATTCTTTGGTGTAATGGCAGTGTCTGCACAATTGTCCTCGAGAGAACCTCCTGGGAAGAATAAGCCGATCTTGGCTAGATCGCATCAAAATGACAGCGTCCATTTGAAAGGTGAGTCGTTGGGTGGAAGTACATTATTAAGGTAGAGAAGCAGATCTAGTGCACAAGGCTGCCAATGAACGTTTTCTGTCCCGGATACTAGGTTTATGTTGATACCAAGCTCATCGAAGTAACCTGCGTAGTGTTCTTCGACGTCTCTCACGCACGAGTACCTTTCGCAGCGCGTGCGGATCTCATCGATAGTGGAACTAACGAGAGCCTGGTCGAACCCCACCTAGCCGCCTAACACTATGTTAACCCGGACTTGACGGCGGGTGACTGGAGCGGCAGCGAAAGGAGCTCGCAGTCAAGGATCGGGTTCAACTGCACGTTAGGTGTCGCTATTGATAGCATCGATCAAATCGCTTCTAAGTGTTTTGGCTACTCTGTATTTAGGGTCGATCTCTAGAGCCTTTTCAGTGTGTTCCAATGCTTTCTTGTACTTCCTCTCCGCCCGGTAGATCAGTCCAAGATTGTAGTGGCCTTCTTCGGTTACTGGATCATCAACGTTTTCGCTTAGTCGTATCATCTTTCTCCATTCCGCCTTAGCCTCTTGATATTGGCCCATCCTGGCAAGTGTAGCGGCTAAGAACGCGTGGGTATCTGGATTTTTAGGGGCTTGAGAAATGGTCCGCCGAAACCACTTTACGGCGAGATTGAGCTTTCCCTGCTGACGGTACGCATGACCCTTCCAATAATATGGAATGTGTAATCTATCTTTGGGCGCCAACCGTATCACTTTGTCTAGCGCCCGTTGGGCTTCAGTGTACTTTGCGATGTTCGTATTGGAGATTCCGAGTTGAAGCCACGCTAGAGCCTCTTCTGGATAGTCTTTAACAAGTACTTCGGCAGAGTCTCGAGCCAAAGCCACTTTGTTCTTGCGTCTAAGACGCCTTGTTGATTTAAGGCGTCGCGTGAAATCGGAACGTTCGTTCATCAGACGCCTAACACTATGTTAACCCGGACTTGACGGCGGGAGACTGGAGCGGCAGCGAAAGGAGCTCGCAGTCAAGGATCGGGTTCAACTGCACGTTAGGCGTCATTTAGTTTCTTCTCATGTAAGTAGGTAGAAGATGAAAAAGAGTAGTGCCGTATACAACGGTATTCCAGCAAACCAAGCTATAAGCGCGAAAGCAACACTGAGATTACGCTTAGAAATCAATTCTGCTAGTTCAGGGTCACTAGCTACTAGTTCGTTTGGAGTTGAAATGGATTTGGAAAATTGTTGTCTGATACTGAGATCATGAGTCTCAATGACTATGCGGATCACGAAGTATGCGGTTCTCGCGAATGGAACTACGAAGATGAGCGCAGCCCCAATTTTCAGTGCCAGATCGAAAATCAGATCTTCGTGCATGGCTGTAGGGTATACCTTAGTTCAGACGCCTAACACCGTGTTAACCCGCCGCGATCGTGAGCGAAGCGAGCTTTTCGCGGTCGGGTTGAACTGCACGTTAGGCGTCGCTGCCGATTCATGAGAGTTGATGACTCCCTGATCTAGATGTCCTGAAGATACTACGAAAGCAGAATTCCGGCCAGAAATAGACGTGAATCACGAGAAACGCTTGGCTTGTGAGTTTAGAACGAAGCCTATGCCTGCGGACGATAACTTGCAGGTCTGAAATGCTAAACGGGCTGGAAAACATTGCGTGCTAAACCGTTGCTGACGGAGTGAGCCCACTCCGCAGTGTGGTACGGGCCGATGGGACCGTTGATTCGGGTGGGTATGCAGGCGTTTTAGAAAGCTAGAGATTACGTTCCGATACGCTGGAAGAAAAACACCGAAGGTTGAGTGGGTGGGAAAAATCATGTCCGTGCGATGGGCAACATTATTTAGCGCCAGGCTTCGGAACGGACGCTGTGGATACTCATCTGTTTTTGATTCGATTGGCGTTGAGCGCTCAACAGGGACTTGCGAAACACACTACGCGTACGCCTAACACTATGTTAACCCGGACTTGACGGCGGGTGACTGGAGCGGCAGCGAAGGGAGCTCGCAGTCAAGGATCGGGTTCAACTGCACGTTAGGCGTCGTCACTCGATTATTCATCTTTGATCCTCGATATCTTTCCAAGTCGTCGAGCCTTAAGTATCTCGGACATGGACTTGCCTTGAGTCCAGTCATGTTTATCGAAGAACTCCTGTTCCTCTCTGCGTCGAATGTAGCGAGCGATGAAGCCTCCTGCTATAGCCAAAAGACACAAAGATTCAGCAACAAGAACATCTAGATTCGTTGCTCCCAACGCAGTTCTTGAAGTGATTACTGTGCCTAGCTGAAAAGTCTCGAGTGCACCTCCTTCTAATACTCGGAAAAAGCAAATCACCCATGTCGGCAATATTATGATGGTGCCGATCACACTAGCGATTGCTAGCACTGGATCTGTGTTATTGCGCATCATAGACGCCTAACACCATGTTAACCCGCCGCCGTACATTGGGCGCGAGTTTGCCGGGAGCGGAGCGACCGAATGCAAACGAAGTGACCAATAGGCGGTCGGGTTCAAATGCACGTTAGGCGTCATCAATTTCTCCGCATGGGTCTTCTATCAAATTGGCATCGGGACCATAGAGTGGAAAATTTGCGAGAACTAGTGGAGCTTTGGAGCAGGCCTTCCTTAGTAGCTCTGTGTCGTCGATGAATTGCATATCGGGACCACGGTATGAGCGAGAATTGACGGAAACAGGCAATATGCCTTCGATTCGCAACGCGCCGAAAAGTAGTACCTTACCTGCGACTACAGAAAATTCATATGCACCGCCTAAAGCGTAACTACCTGGGGATTTTCTTGGGTTTTCTCGAAAATCAATGTGGTCAAATGTATAGCGACCTGGCGGTAGTGCGACAATCGCAGCGTTGTTGGCGATGTGGTCATTTAACCGACCGCGATTCAAAGCTAGCCAAGTAGGTTGGCGCTTGGAGTCAACTTCGATATGAAAGATTACGTACCCTAGTTCCGGATCTGGTTGTAATTGTTTCTGTGATTGAGCGCGCTCGGGCGCCACTACCAACAGACAAATAGCAAAGCTGAAGAGTTTGATGTGGCTGCTCATGGTGACGCCTAACACCTGTGTTAACCCGACGCGATCGCGAGCGAAGCGAGCTTTTCGCGGTCGGGTTGAACTATTAGTTAGGCGGAGGCTGTGCCGGGAGCATGAAACCGTCGTATGCGTCACACCGCGTCTCCTTGCGGATAGAGATGTTGATTCTGCACTAAAAGCCGAGCGGTGAGAAATGAACGAAGTCTATGGCTAGTACCTTGTGAGGTCCCAGAAGGTGTCGGTATGTCGGGGCATAGGGTTAGCGCGAAATGACCTGATTTCGAGAACTAGCTGTGGAACGCGAAACTCAATGAATTGAGTGCGCAGATGAGATAGAGCCCGCTGCGTCCGCCTAACACTACGTTAACCCGGACTTGACGGCGGGTGACCGAAGCGGCAGCGAAGGGAGCTCGCAGTCAAGGATCGGGTTCAACTGCACGTTAGGCGTCGTCTGAAAGTTCAACGTCCTTTTCCTCTGTAGACCCGCAACTAATGATCTGATGATACTCAAACGATGGCACAAGTAGCATGCCGGGAACTTCCTGGATTAGAGATGGCACCTCCATAGTGAAGGGATTTCCATAGATTAGACAAGCTTTCCCTTGGTCTTCAGGGCAAAGGTTCTGAACTTTCGGTTGTCTCGCCAGAATGAGGCAATCTCTATTTGTCGCATCTAGAGTATCGTCAATTTCAGCGCAGATGACGGGAGTATTAGCGTCACACCCGATATACCCCATAACCAGGACACTTGCATGTTGTTGGTACAGGTTTGACGTTGGATCAAGCAGCGGTGTGACTGGGATTGATGGTGTTGCGGTAGGCTTTTGACACGAGAGAATTAGAAACGGCAAAAGTACGACTGCACATGTTCTAAAGACGCCTAACACTATGTTAACTGGCTGCCGTACATCTGGCACGAGTTTGCCGGGAGCGGAGCGACCGTTTGCAAACGAAGTGACAGATAGGCAGTCCAGTTCAACTGCACGTTAGGCGTCGTCATTATTAAGATCAGCGATCCTCTCCGGGAGTAGAACTGAAAACTCCTTTACTATCCTGTCTTGGGCTTCCCTCAATTTTATACCCTCAGGGCTACTCAGCCGATCTATTTCCGATTGAATTTGATCCACTGTGAAGTGCTTTGCATACAACTCAGCATGTAACTCTTTATAGATCTTTGCGACTTTCTGAACTTGTTCTGCGATTTCGGGGATAGTTGATTCAGGAGGCGGCAGCGGACCAGACGGAGTTAGGTTTGCTAGTAGTACTGCTAGTGTCCTGTCCCAGAAATAGCTTTCGTTATTCTGGCGACTTTGTCTAGAATCGAGTCAGCAGTCGCGACCCACTGAAAGGGTTGCGGATGTTGGTTGTATTGCTCAACAAACCGGTTAATGCTCGACTTCAAATCGTTCACGCTTTGAAACGAGCCGCGACGGATCGCACGTTGGGTAATGATCCCAAACCAACGCTCTACTTGATTCAGCCAAGATGAGTAAGTCGGTGTGTAGTGCACGTGGTAGCGCGGTCGCCGGGCCAGCCAAGCCTTAACCTTGGGGCTCTTATGGGTGGCGTAGTTATCAATCACTAAATGCACGTCCAGGTCTGGTGGGACGTTACGGTCGATGTGTCTCAAAAAGCTTAAAAATTCCTGATGACGATGCCTCTTTTTACATTGGGTCAGCACCTGACCGGTCGCGATATCCAGCGCTGCAAACAATGTCGTCGTCCCGTGCCGTTTATAGTCGTGGGTCACACCTTCCACATAGCCGAGCCCCATGGGTAATACCGGTTGAGTGCGCTCCAATGCTTGGATCTGGCTCTTCTCATCCACGCACAACACCAGCGCATTGTCTGGTGGATTCAAGTATAGGCCGCAAATATCCCGCACCTTTTCAACGAAGAACGGGTCTGTGGATAACTTGAACGATTTACTGCGATGTGGCTGTAGACCGAACAAACTGAAGTAGCGTTGTACCTGACTTTTTGAGATTCCGGTTTCGTCCGACACCCCACGCACCGTCCAATGTGTGGCGCCCGGAGGGGTCTTTTGCAATACCAAGTTAATCATCTCAGCCACTTGTTCATCGCCAATCTCGCGGGGCCGTCCTGACTTCAACTCATCGTGTAGCCCTGCCAGTCCTTGTGCCCGATAGCGACGACGCCAATGTGTCACAGTTTGGGGGGTCACATCATACTTCTGTGCAATCTCATTGCTGCCCAGGCCATCTGCGGAATAGAGAATCATCTGCGCCCGCATGACTAAGCTGTGCGGCAAACTTCGAGAGCCGGCAATGGCATCGAGCTGAGCTCGATCTGCATCGGAAACTGTGATCGGTTGGTTTGGTCGGCCCATGGGGTACTCCGAATCTGTTGACTAGGATACCTCTTTTGACCATCAATCATTCAGAAAGTTACTTATGGGACACTACACTAGTTCAAACTTTCGTTTATCAGCAGATTCCATGTGAACGTTCCTTAGACGCCTAACACCATGTTAACCCGGACTTGACGGCGGGCGACCGGAGCGGTAGCGAAGGAAGCTCGCAGTCAAGGATCGGGTTCAACTGCACGTTAGGCGGCGCTTGATAAACGACTTGATAATATGTCAAATATGGCATAGTGTGCGGTAATGAGTCCGATCGATAAACCCTTAGTCTGGCTAGATGGAGAAATAAAGTCACCCCCGTTTACCAGGGCGACCCGGTTGGAAGCTGGGTACCTGTTGCGATTGCTTCAGAAGGGCGAGTCGATTGGAATGCCTCACTCTCGGCCCATGCCTTCGATTGGCAGGAAGTGCCATGAATTGAGAATTGTGGATACGAATAACACCTGGCGAATCGTCTACCGTATCGATGATGACGCAATTCTGATATTGGAGGTATTTGCCAAGAAAACACAGAAGACAGCCAAGTCTGTAATAGATGTGTGTAAGGAAAGAGCTAAACGATATGACAATGAAAGCAGCTAAGAAAAAGAGCCTAGAAGCCAAAGGCTATAAGGTTTCTGATACACAAGAGTTTCTTGGGATGACCGACGAGGAATACGCGTTCGTTGAGATGAAAGCGCTCCTCGCAAAGTCGCTCAAAGATATGCGCAAATCCAAGAAAGTGAGCCAGGCAAAGCTGGCGCAGCGAATCGGATCAAGTCAATCTAGAGTCGCGAAAATGGAAGCCGGCGACCCAAGCGTAAGTGCGGACCTTCTATTTAAGGGTATGCTGGCATTGGGTGCGACGCGAAAAGACATTAGTAAAGCGCTGGCGACGTCCCGAGCCGCCTAACACCGTGTTAACCCGGACTTGACGGCGGGTGACTGGAGCGGCAGCGAAAGGAGCTCGCAGTCAAGGATCGGGTTCAACTGCACGTTAGGCGTCATTGGTTAAGCCTTTTTTCGTATCTCGGATCAACTTGTATACCTCTTGAACATTGGAAATTTGATCAAGATCTTGAGACGTATTGGCACCAAGCCAACCAAGGTCAGCAAACCACTTCTGATAAAAAGGGGGATTGCCAAAAGTGATTGTCCCGTTTGAGTTTTTCCCCTCGGAGAGCGTTGTTTGAGGTAGCGAGGCTAACTCATGTGAAGTCAAGGAAGACGACTTCAAAATCAATATTCTTTCTTGGGTTATTCCGTAGAAAGTATTTTTTCGCTGATAAGACGAATACAAGAATCGTCCAAACACCATATAAAGACCGATAACTACGAAAATGCCACCAAAGATTAGGAAGAAAAATGGAGCTTCTCCGATGAATGCGAGGATTTCCCAGACGATAGCAAACCCACACCAAATTACCGTGAATGGAATCATGAAGATATCGCTGAGCGTAAACTGAATGCCTTGTATTGGTTGATCGGCCCATAGCAGATTTTCAGATTCTTCTATTCGTGCCTCTAGTATTCTGTGTGCGTGTTCGTTCATGACGCCTAACACTATGTTAACCCGGACTTGACGGCGGGTGACTGGAGCGGCAGCGAAAGGAGCTCGCAGTCAAGGATCGGGTTCAACTGTACGTTAGGCGTCAGCTTGTCCACTTTTGATACTTCTCCTGATGTAGTCGTCCAATTTATAGAGGATGAACGCGATGAATACCAACACGAAAAGGGTCCCATAAATTGAACCAGACACATTGAAGGTTTCTGGAATCAAGAAAATCAGCGATACGATCCAGAGACGGAACCATAGGTGCCCCCAGCTTTTCATCTGCATCAATCCGGACCCGGCAAGGAGCGCTGTTAACCCGTATAAGAAGGTAACCAGAGTAAAAAGAAGTGTCTGACTGTAGTGTGCAATTGCGATAGAGGCGTAACTATTTCCGAACCCGGCAATACTCAAGAGCATCAAGACTAACGCTGTTAAGGTGATGCCGGTGGGTCTAGTCACGTACGCCTAACACTATGTTAACTGGCTGCCGTACATCTGGCACGAGTTTGCCGGGAGCGGAGCGACCGAATGCAAACGAAGTGACAGATAGGCAGTCCAGTTCAACTGCACGTTAGGCGTCGCCTGTATCTTTTAAAATGTTGTAGCCAAACTGATCACCACCATTTCCCCATCCAATGTGGTTCATCGTTAATTCGGCAGAATTGTCTTCGATCATGATTCGTATCGATTGGTGACCATTTGACTTGAAAGGAAATTCTCCGGCAAGTATCAATTCTCGAGTAAGCCTTTGGTTTTCCCAATGCGAGGAGAGACATATATAGTGCTCTGGTCCTCGCCAATATGAATATTCACACAGAAATCTCTCGCTTGTTTCTGTGTCGATGACATCTGTAACGAGGCGAGTAAGAGCGTTTTGGTGAGCCACAGGTACTAGTTCGATACCATTGCTGCTGTGATCGGGCTGATCCAAAGGGGAATAGGAAGGTGTGTTGTCATCATTCGGATCTCGCCAAAAGTATTTCCTTGGCTCTACAGATAACTCGAACCATTCGCGAGATTCCAGTTGATACTTAATCTTGATTTCTAGCATGTCGTTTCATTGACGCCTAACACTATGTTAACCCGGACTTGACGGCGGGCGACCGGAGCGGCAGCGAAAGGAGCTCGCAGTCAAGGATCGGGTTCAACTGCACGTTAGGCGTCCGAGTGTGATTGGTGACAGGCATTGGGTTCAATGCCTACGGTTCACGTCCGGATATTTTGCGTTCGTATAGTTCATAGACGATCACTGGTGCGAAAGATAACGTGAGTGTGTAAACGTTTGGTTGAAACAGATCTAACAAGAATTCGTCGACGGCGACGATACAGGCATAGACCGCTACACCTGCTACCAGGATGGCTGGTTTACTCCATCCATTCGGTTCCTTGAGAATCTTTGGTGTAAGGACAATCGAAAGTAAAATGACAAGACCTAATGGTATTGCCAGCTGACGACTGACCCCATAGTTTTCGAATGCCCAAATCCAGAGCACGATCCCGGTAGTAATAGCGGGAAGAATCAGAAGAAAAAATACAATCACGTATTTGGTATTTTTCTGATCGTTCGTTGGCATTGCTGGGTCGCTCTACATTCTAGAATGAAGTGAGTGAGCCATGCCTACGGCTACATTGCACACGTTTATTAGACGCCTAACACTATGTTAACCCGCCGCCGTATATTGGGCACGAGTTTGCCGGGAGCGAAGCGACCGATTGCAAACGGAGTGACCAATAGGCGGTCGGGTTCAACTGCACGTTAGGCGTCGTTTGAGAATAACTCAGGGTATTCATCTGCGATGTAAGATTTGTACTGGGCGAAGATCCCAGATTGTTCCTCATTTAGTCCGGTATCACCGTCTAGCGCTTGGATCCGACAGGCGACATGGAACGCATTTGATTTGTAATCTCCATCGTATCTCTGCAAAACGTAGAGCATTGCCGCTGGGAGATAAAACTTTACGCCTGGAGTATCGCAGAAGACAAGAACGCCATGAGTAGCAACGAATTCTATCATCTTGTCCGGTATATCCTGCCACCTATCGTAATCTGGGATGAATGCTAAGTCTGGATGCTCTGGGTCTAATCCCTCGTCGAGCGCCACACATTCTCTTAAGGTTTTCCCAGTGCCTAGGTAGGCATTACTAAAAGTACGCAGAATTTCTTTTTCCAGGAATTCTTTTGTAACAACCATGTCAGACGCGTAACACTATGTTAACCCGGACTTGACGGCGGGTGACTGGAGCGGCAGCGAAAGGAGCTCGCAGTCAAGGATCGGGTTCAACTGCACGTTAGGCGTCATTCTCAAACCTGCCAGACAGTAAAACCGAGAGCGCGTCCTTGAAGTTCGCGGCCCGAGAAAAGTGATGGCATAACTCCGTTTTGTCATCTGTGTTAGGAGTATTCTCCGCGACTAGTGCGTGTACAAGGTCCATGGATTCAACGATAAGTAGGTGTTCATTACGCTCGACCATAGATACGAAAACGAAAGCGCCTGCCGTATTTATGAAATGCACCACACCTTCAGAATCGCCGGGGCAGACAAAACTGGATGAACCCCAATACTCTTGCAGGTACTCTATCGCTGAGTTGGCTGAATCGTCCTCGTCCTTGATAGGTTGGGTTCGAACCATTAGGTACGCGATAGCCCCACCGAAGAACCAATCGTCGAAAAAGTCTTCATCGAATGTTCTGTCTAGTGAGAACTTTTTAAGTAAAGCCGGTCCAGGACCCTTGCGGGCATATAGAACTGTTTCGTCTATTTCCAAGCGGTTGTAGCCATCTGGCAAGTCGAATCTGAAATTGTTTACGACTATAGATGTAGCGGCTGCGCCGGAGAGAGGCAGAAAGAAGCTCAGTAGTAGTAACGCGGTCCTCATGACGCCTAACACTATGTTAACCCGGACTTGACGGCGGGTGACTGGAGCGGTAGCGAAAGGAGCTCGCAGTCAAGGATCGGGTTCAACTGCACGTTAGGCGTCGTCTGTATGAGCTTGAGGGTAGAATGAGCGACTGTCATTTTGTGTGCATCCATTCTGGGACCCAACCACGCGTGCGAGGAGAATAAACCATTGGGGCTGCACTTTTCATCTCAAGGTAATTCTGGTCGACACCAATAAAATACGCCTAGTGCTGAAAAGGATACTCCATGACGCTAGTTCTAACGATCAATGGCCCGAATACAATCTGGATGTTGACCGACACTCGCCTTTCTGCGGAACATCGAAAACCTGACGATGATGGTCAGAAAATGGTTCTTTTCGATGGAACCGATGGCCGAGCGATGATCGGATACGCCGGGCTTGGTCGCACTACTTCGGGGATGGAACCCTCTGAATGGATAAGCAACACGCTCAGAGGCCGATTACTTTCTGTTGAGGCCGCTTTGTCCGTACTTGCTCAGGAGTTGAAGGTTCAATTACCGAACAAGCTAGGTCCGATCACAAAGCACATAGTGATCGCTACATCGATCGTGGACAAAGAGGTTCGTTTGTACGTGATCAGAACGCCAACGTTTAAAGTCGAGTGGCTTCAGGTAGATGATGAGACTAAAAGGGCACCCAGAGTTCTTGTTGAAGGGAGCGGAGCAGCTGCGCTAGCACGCAACAAACGGTCTTGGCTACGCCCGTTGCTTGGCCTGGTCAAACAAGTCGATAAAGAAAGAATTCGCCCCGAAACCTTTGCTCATCGATTGTCGGAGATAAATATGTTGGCTCACAAAAAGACTATAAACGGCACAGTCGGTCCAAATTGTCATGTTGCTTGGATTCATCGAGACGGCAGTCACGAGAAAGTCAAATGGGCTAGAGCTAGCAGCATTCGCTTCGCCGAAACTACTAAAGCGCGTGGTCGCGGATTGCCAAACATCTCCTCTGGTGCGGACAATCGTGCTTTGTTGGAAATGATGGTGCCTCACATGGATGCTTATATGAAGGAAAAACGTCGAGGAGGGGACCCCGTAATTGACGAAGATGCGATTCGGAAAGACTACGATAGCCTCCCGAAGCGGCCGGATCCCAAGCTTCGTTAATGCCACGTTGCGCAGTTTTCAGGCTTGGACATAAGAGACGCCTAACACTATGTTAACCCGCCGCCGTACATGAGCCGGCGGAGTTTGCCGGGCGCGTAAGCGACCGAATGCAAACGAAGTGGCGAATAGGCGGTCGGGTTCAACTGCACGTTAGGCGTCAACATCGTTAGTCGATCTCGAATACTGATTTATGCCAATAGCCTGCATCGTTCTTAAACCAAGTGGCGTTTGACGGCGTTTCGAACTTGGCGAATTGAGGCATCTTTGCATTGTACCGGTAGAAGAGAGCCAGCAAGCTCCGCAAATCTTCGTCTTCCGGATCGGCTGTGTTGAGATTTACGGTATGCCCCTCTACTGAATCTACGCAGGAGATTCTGGAAAGTGCTTCGAAAAACATGTCCTCGTCGAGAGATGAGTAGTACACGACTCCGGAAACGTCGAGAGTATTTGGATTCGTCACAGACACTTGGGATTGACGCCTAACACTATGTTAACTGGCTGCCGTTAAGCTCGGCACGAGTTTGCGTGAGCGGAGCGAGCAAATGCAAACGAAGTGACGAGTAGGCAGTCCAGTTCAACTGCACGTTAGGCCTCGCCTTTCACTGTCTTGAGCGTGAATGAAATTTTGTCCATATCTGTGCAAGGGAAGCCTTCGTTGTCCCCAATCGTTTCGAATGGAATGCTATCAGGTACTTGTATCTGGAGATTGAATCCATCGATCCATTCTAGCGATATGTTTTTTACCTCGTTGTCAGTGACAACAGCGGTGTACCCACACACCCCATCCGGAGAATGGACGAAGACATAAGTCCGTCTAAATCCATCCCAGTTAGATTGGATTAAGACCGACGCGCGAAAGCCAGTTGGAGAAGTGGTCTCCGATAGTAATTCTGAGTACCGCTCTGGATGTTCACTGGAACACCCGTGCAACAGGAGGGTAACCACGGTTAGTACCTGCAAGGCTCTCATTCGACGCCTAACACCATGTTAACCCGGACTTGACGGCGGGTGACTGGAGCGGCAGCGAAAGGAGCTCGCAGTCAAGGATCGGGTTCAACTGTACGTTAGGCGTCGTCATTTGTTTGGTGTTCATGCCTTCGCTTTAAAGCGCCTCCTACTCCGACATGCTCAAGTTTTGCATAGGGGGTGTAGATATAAAATGCACCTGCGACTATGGCCAGAAACGCTGCTGCCCACATCCAATTGAGAAATATAACAACACAGATAAGAACTGGAGTAAGAAGAGCGCCGACCAAAGTGGCGGCGATGTTTGTCGTTTCTGATTCTTTTATCTTCAGCCGCGCTTTGCAGTTGGGACATGTGAATCTGTTACTTATTGAAACCCTAGTTTTACGAAGATGCCAGGGTACTTCTTCTTCGCAATTGGGACATCTATTCATAGACGCCTAACACTATGTTAACCCGGACTTGACGGCGGGTGACTGGAGCGGCAGCGAAAGGAGCTCGCAGTCAAGGATCGGGTTCAACTGCACGTTAGGCGTCTCGCGATTGAAACTACTCCGGGTAATGCACATGGATTTCACTGTGTTTAGACATTATTTCGGTAACCTTTGCGATTATGTCATCGACATACAGACCTGATTGATCAGAATCGATTGCAAGTATTTCGTTTTCGCCTTGATCCTCCACATAGATAGAAACCGCTCCATTGTCAGGGCATTTGAGGTCTATGTTGTAACCCCTACCGCTCGCAAACTCTGGCAATGATGAGAAGTGCGTGGCTAAGTCGGCCTCAAGAGTCCAATACGTGTAAATCTCGGCTCGACGTTTCATCGGACGCCTAACACCATGTTAACCCGCCGCCGTACATCGGGTACGAGTTTGCCAGGAGCGAAGCGACCGAATGCAAACGGAGTACGCGATAGGCGGTCGGGTTCAACTGTTGGTTAGGCGTCGCCTGTTGTTTCATGAGAGTTGAAGACTTCCTGGATGGATAACACGAAGATACTACGAAAGCAGTGGACCAGCCAAAATGGTGCACTGCTTGTTTGGTGGGTGTTTGAGAGCGTAGAAGTATTCTGAGGCGCGGGACATTAAGAGCGAGCTGTGGATGGTGGTCGGTTTCTTCTAGCTTACGGAGTGAGCCCACTCCGCAGTGTGGTACGGACGGTTTGCTGAGATACTTGGGGTGGGCATAAAGACAGTAAATGCGGAGAGAAGTTACGTTCTAAGGACAGTGTTAGAACGACCTGGAAGGTGAAAGCTGAGTGTGTGGCGTTCCTCGTCCGAGTTTTCCGGGTAAAGAGACTTAGACGCCTAACACTATGTTAACCCGGACTTGACGGCGGGTGACTGGAGCGGCAGCGAAAGGAGCTCGCGGTCAAGGTTCGGGTTCAACAGCACGTTAGGCGTCACCGTCATGTGTTTTTACTGAGAAAGCTGTTTTTTCCATATCTGGACAGGGAAATCCTTCGTTATCACCAAGTTTCTCGAATGTAGGACTTTGAGGAACTACTATCTCTACATTAAAACCATCAATCCATTGCAATGAAATGTCTCTAACCTCTGCATCTGTGTAGACAGCTGTATAGCCACATACCTCATCTGGAGAGTGAATAAAGACATAGGTACGCCTAAATCCGTCCCAATTTGACTGAATGACGGCTGACGCGTGAAATCCTAGCGGAGAAGTCGTTTCCGAAAGCAATTCTGAATACTTATTCGGTTCGTCACTTGAACATCCCTGCAACAGAAGAGAGACCAATGCTAACGCCTGTAGATGTTTCATATGACGCCTAACACCTATGTTAACCCGACGCGATCGTGAGCGAAGCGAGCTTTTCGCGGTCGGATTGAACTATTAGTTAGGCGGAGGCTGTGTCGGGAGCATGGGACCGTCGTATACGTCACACCGCTTCTCCTTGCGGATAGAGACATTGGATTCTGCACTAAAACCCGAGCGGTGAGAAATGAACGAAGTCTATGGCTACTATCTTGAGAGGTCTCAGAAGGTATCGGTATGTCGGGGCATAGGGTTAGCGCGAAATGACCTATTTGCGAGAAATTGTCGCTGAACGCGAACCACTACGTAACGAGTACCCTGATGAGATGGAACCCGTTGCGTCCGCCTAACACTATGTTAACCCGGACTTGACGGCGGGCGACCGGAGCGGCAGCGAAGGAAGCTCGCAGTCAAGGATCGGGTTCAACTGTACGTTAGGCGTCGTTCTATCCGAAACCGAAGAACTCATCGAAAAAATCCTTGCCAATTAGGTAATAGAAGCTGAAGAGTATGAAGGCTACCACGAACACTCGGATGGCCCAGTTGAAGTTAGAGTATGAAGATTTCAATTCAGGGTATTCTGATACTGGAAATGACTTGGTCCAGTAAGTACCCAGCATAACTTGTAGAAAACTGAGAGGTGTAAGCCCTGGTGATTGAGTCCATGCTTTCACGGTGCTTCTGATGGATGTTATTAATAGAGATAGGGAAACCACTCCTAGCGAATAGACGAGAATTATTAGGTAGATTTCCGAATCCTGTTCGATTTGGTATATCGGGTTGTTTGGATCGTCGAAATCTGTGGCAGATGCCATCCTAGACGCCTAACACTATGTTAACCCGGCCTTGACGGCGGGTGACCGAAGCGGCAGCGAAGGGAGCTCGCAGTCATGGATCGGGTTCAACTGCACGTTAGGCGTCATATCACCGCTCTTTCCAGTCAGTATAGATGCCAGATGTTCCGCACCTGTTGCAGTGTGCCCCTACATAAGACCAGCCAGGATCTGGTGATCCTTCAACTAGGTGCTGACCTGTAAAGATCTCGAGTTTGTCTTCATCGCACAGGCATATATTGCGATCAATATCGGAAGCATATCGCTTCGATTCGAGTAGGTCGATTTCCTCATTGCATGTTGGACAGATTAGATATGCAGCCCCTTCAGTATCGTCTGAAAAGAGGTAGAAAACAGATGACGAACAGTGACAGATAACTTTTTCCCATGATTCGACAGGGTAGCCGTTGGCGATTGCGTATCTATCGAACTCAGGATACATGTTAATCAGACGCCTAACACCATGTTAACCCGCCGTCGTATATTGGGCACGAGTTTGCCGGGAGCGAAGCGACCGAATGCAAACGGAGTGACCAATAGGCGGTCGGGTTCAACTGCACGTTAGGCGGCTACCTGTTGTTGCGTGGAACTCTAGTCCGGCCAATATTCGCACATTGGTTCTCCATACTCTCTCATGCATGAACACCGCACTGTATCTAAGCATTGTAAGTAGCGAGGTGAGAGTGCTTCGGTAAGATACGGCTCGCACTTTTCCCAGCTTCGAGCGGCACAGCGTTCAAAACGGACATCGTATGCTCTTTTATCTTCACAGAGCAGTTTATCTTCGAATAAGCCTACACAAGTTTGATCCCACGCCTGAGAGCCCAAATACAAAGCAACCAACGTACCTATGAATAGTACAGCGTGGATTGCGTGTTCTCGATTTTTCCGAGAGACCAACCTAGCCGCCTAACACCATGTTGAGTCGGGGACAAAAGTTGGGACGACATTTGCGAGGAGCGTAGCGACCCAAAAGTAAAAGGAGTAACGGTTAGCCTCGCGAATCCAACCGCACCTTAAGCGGCAGAGGAATATGATCATGGCTTGATCTCAGAGGCGGGAACTCTGTCGGTTACTTGGATGTACTCATCACCCCCTCGCTCGATGATCTCGCCACCCACAAAAACGTCTTTGTTGTTAAAGCTTTTGATCTTGCGTGGTTTAGCTTCCGGGTCCACTGCGCGACACATGATCATGAAACACCGGGCTCCAGAACGGATGAGTTCGACATGGTCCAAGCGTTCATTGTAGCCTAGGTCGTCGGTTGTATCCTCGTACTTTTCGTGGTGTGTGACCATCATATACATCGCGCGGTCGCTTACGAATTTACGGTCTTGCCATACGCGCAGAAACACAGCACCGTCGCTCTGACGAACGGCACCCCAAGACCAACGCACATTTTTGAGCGGTGCGCCTAAGGATTCGAAATATGTGGTTACAGACATAAGATTTTTGGAATACCTCGATCTATCCGCCTAACACAATGTTGAGTGGGGGCTTTTGGGGGGAGAAGTTTGCGCAAGAATGGCCGAAGGCCATGCGCAAAAGATGACTGCAGTAAGCCGACCACTCCAACTACACGTTAAGGGGCGGCGCATGCTAATCAAGTTGGTGCTCAATCCCTGGGTATCCGGTCTGTTTGTATTGAACTGCAGTGCGTGCGATTTCTGAAGGGCCATGATCGTCAAGAATATCTAATAGTTGCAAGATGTGATCGCGAAGATAGCCAGGTTGTTTTGAAGCTGGATCGTAGATGCGAGCCCAGACTTGGGACGTATTATAGAATCCGTTTGAAAACCTGGTTTCGATAGAGTTTCCAAGGAAGACCCAAAGCAAGTTTGCGACGAAAGCGGGTACTCGCACGTTAGTCTTGTCGAGAGGCTGGATTTGATCGTTGTAGAGCGTTTCGATTGATCTTGCTGCCATTCGTATTTTGTTGTTGCCTGTGATTCTTGGCTTTAGGAAAAGTGCTTCTTGGAGGTTTTGTTCCGGACGAGGTCTATGGTGACCCCAATTGGCTTCAGCATCTCTAAGAAGCGTCTCGGTAATTTCCATGGAACTAGCCCAAACCTCGTCCCAGAACCAACTGCAAGCGGAGGCTATCTCTTCTGGGTCAGTGGAGTAAACTGCCGCTTCCCTAAGTGATGCAGGCTGGGTAATGCCCAGGGCAGCGTTCGAGAAGTTAGCAGAACCCACCAAAATGGAGCTACCGCCAACTAGAACCTTGCCATGTAAGTTAGAGCAGGTTCTGGCCTCAACATTCGTGCGCAAGATCAGGCTTCGTAAGGCGTTAGGATTGGTCCCGTTGGATTGAAGATTACAGACGACCCTGAAAGTGCGTTCAAGTGGGAGTAGCAGATGAGAATCGATACCCCAGTAAGCGACCGCGACCAAGATTGGCGAACTCGATTCCGTATCGCTTATTAGCTGACCGATTGAGGAAGCTATATCCTCTGACGTTGTAAGCAGCGTCATTTCAACCGCCTAACACTATGTTAACCCGCCGCCGTATATCGGGTACGAGTTTGCCGGGCGGGTAGCGACCGAATGCAAACGGAGTACGCGATAGGCGGTCGGGTTCAACTGCACGTTAGGCGTCACCATCTAAGCCTATTTTCTTATTGGAATAGTCATACACATCTGGTGCGGCCACAATTGCGAGTCTAAGTTCGGAAAAAAATGAACTGAGTTCCGGTGCGGAGAATACTTGGTTCATAAATACAGAAGTGAATTCACATTCTGAATTCGATACCAAAAGTTCTCGGATCATCTCATGAATTTGATCTATTTCTCTGATCAGCGAATCAACTCTGCTCTGTTCTACACAACCTGTTCCATAGGAGAGGTGTGATGCTATGTGTACAGGGACGATATCGAAAGCATCAAGTCCACAGCACTCTGCTACACAAAGTTTTTCACAGGCGCGAATTACCAATTCCAACTCGCTTGAAAACTCCAGGTTCATGGGATATCCGTAGTGACGCCTAACACTATGTTAACCCGCCGCCGTATATGAGCCGGCGGAGTTTGCGGTGAGCGTAGCGCGCCAATTGCAAACGAAGTGGCGAATAGGCGGTCGGGTTGAACTGCACGTTAGGCGTCATTTCCAGAACTCCCACCACATTTTTCCCGGATTCTCTGAAAGTTCTTTCGAATAATCATCAATCGGTTGGTCGTCAGAAGATGGTTCAATTTGAGGAAGGCCGTATTCAACATCGAGGAACTTGGTACCCCAGTTGTCGAAGTCAATCTCGATAGCGTCTCGACCATCGTAGCCATTGGTGCCAGTCAACGTGATTGTGATAATCGTTCCAAGCCCAAATTTTGAATGTCTAATACGCGTTCCACTCTGGAGCCAGCTCGGCAAATTGTTGCTATGTTCTTGATATTCGTTCATCAGACGCCTAACACCATGTTAACCCGCCGCCGTACATCGGGTACGAGTTTGCCGGGAGCGAAGCGACCGAATGCAAACGGAGTACGCGATAGGCGGTCGGGTTCAACTGTTGGTTAGGCGTCGCCTGTTGTTTCATGAGAGTTGAAGACTTCCTGGATGGATAACACGAAGATACTACGAAAGCAGTGGACCAGCCAAAATGGTGCACTGCTTGTTTGGTGGGTGTTTGAGAGCGTAGAAGTATTCTGAGGCGCGGGACATTAAGAGCGAGCTGTGGATGGTGGTCGGTTTCTTCTAGCTTACGGAGTGAGCCCACTCCGCAGTGTGGTACGGACGGTTTGCTGAGATACTTGGGGTGGGCATAAAGACAGTAAATGCGGAGAGAAGTTACGTTCTAAGGACAGTGTTAGAACGACCTGGAAGGTGAAAGCTGAGTGTGTGGCGTTCCTCGTCCGAGTTTTCTGGGTAAAGAGACTTAGACGCCTAACACCATGTTAACCCGCCGCCGTATATCGGGTACGAGTTTGCCGGGCGCGCAGCGGCCGAATGCAAACGGAGTACGCGATAGGCGGTCGGGTTCAACTGCACGTTAGGCGTCGCAAGTAGTTTCACTGAAATTCCTCTATGAGTCGGACCAATCACTATATCCTGAAGCGTAACCGTATCGTTTCCCGCTCTCGGGGATGTCGGTGTCGACAATTGCGTTCTGCCAAGCATGATCCCATGGAATGTATTGAACAACGTATATCTTTACCGATTGTTCGTCGTGGACCATCGATTTGATGGTGTATCGGCAAGGATGATGCGTATCGTAGATTACAAAGTCTTGCCCTTCATTTAGATCACCTTCGAGATCGGAGATAGAAAAGTAAGGGGGTGGACCTTTCACCGAATCTATTATTTTGAAGCGTGCCACTGCAGACGCCTAACACTATGTTAACCCGCCGCCGTACATCGGGTACGAGTTTGCCGGACGCGCAGCGGCCGAATGCAAACGGAGTACGCGATAGGCGGTCGGGTTCAACTTCACGTTAGGCGGCGCCACAATCCAGGTTGATGAATACATCTTTTTCATGATCCGCGTTGCCTCCAAAGACCCCATCAGAACCAAACGTACCTATCGTTTCATTTGCATATAGCCAGCTTCGACCCCATGGATCAAGAATATATCTGGGCAACTTAAGTGAATGTTTGAGACTAGGAAGCGATGGGGGATACTGTCCTAAGGTTGCTTTGTGGATACAAATAGCATCATGCAGCATTTCCAGATCATATCGAGCAGTCTGTTGCCTCTGATTTGAGTGTAAATCTCTTGTGGCAACTAAATAGGCAAGAGTGATGAATGCGGTAAGCACAACGCTTACGATTAAGGTTGTTCGCATCATCGGTAGACGCCTAACACCATGTTAACCCGCCGCCGTACATCGGGTACGAGTTTGCCGGGTGCGTAGCACCCGAATGCAAACGGAGTACGCGATAGGCGGTCGGGTTCAACTGTTGGTTAGGCGTCACCTGTTGTTTCATGAGAATTGCAGACTCCCCAGATGGATAACACGAAGATACTACGAAAGCAGTGGGCCAACCAGAATGGTGCCCTGCTTGTTTGGTGGGTGTTTGAGAGCGTAGAAGTATCTGAGGCGCGGGACATTAGGAGCGAGCTGTGGATGGTGGTCGGTTTCTTTTAGCTTACGGAGTGAGCCCACTCCGCAGTGTGGTACGGACGGTTTGCTGAGAAATTTGGGGCGGGAATACAGATGGTAAATGCGGAGAGAAGTTACGTTCTAAGAACTGAGTTAGAACGACCTGGAAGGTGAAAATTGAGAGTGTGGCGATAGCTCGTCCGAGGACTTACAGGTAAAGAGACATAGACGCCTAACACTATGTTAACCCGCCGCCGTACATCGGGTACGAGTTTGCCGGGTGCGTAGCACCCGAATGCAAACGAAGTACGCGATAGGCGGTCGGGTTCAACTGAACGTTAGGCGTCGCCGGTTGTGCCATGAGAGTTGATGACCCCCTGTTCTAGATGACCTGAAGATACTACGAAAGCAGGAGGCTAACCAGAACGGGTGTATATGAATGCAGTTGGCCGGTGAGAGTAAACTAGAGGCCAATGATCTATCGGTGTGGATGACGAATGTAGTGGGTAGTGACGCGGCGTATGAACACGTGAGGTGTCTTTAGGAAACTGGATAAGTTGGCAGGTCTGCAGTCTAACAGTCGTTCAACTCTAGAACAGCGATTCAAGTCGACGCCTAACACTATGTTAACCCGCCGCCGTATATTGGGCACGAGTTTGCCGGGAGCGGAGCGACCGAATGCAAACGAAGTGACCAATAGGCGGTCGGGTTCAACTGTACGTTAGGCGTCGCCATGTGAATCCTCGTCAACACAAATGACCGTTCCTTGTTTGTAGGTATCATAGTGTTTGAGTTCGCCGAGGTGTGGGTTCGCAGATCCACCGTATTCACGAACATCCTTCTCCTTGGGCGTTAAATCGCCGCAAAGTTTTTCTTTTTCCAGTTCCCAGTGCTTGCGAACGTACTCAAAATCTTTGTACGGAAGATGGTTCGATCTGACGGAAAGTATGTACTCATTTTCTGAAACCTCGTAAACATCAACCCCACTTCCAACGCAACTCGTTAGAACGATGCATGTAACGATTGACAGTAGATTTTTTTGCATAAGAGATTGTGATGAGAACACGATTGGCTTTAGGAACGCTCGACTTAAGACGCCTAACACTATGTTAACTGGCTGCCGTTAAGCTCGGCACGAGTTTGCGCGAGCAGAGCGAGCAAATGCAAACGAAGTGACGAGTAGGCGGTCGGGTTCAACTGCACGTTAGGCGTCACTATCTAATCCCATCGTCGATTGCCTGCCGTGCGTGTGAGAGTACACCGCTGTAGAGTTCATCCACAGACACTGATTCTCCATCCTCAATTCTTTTTGAGATCATAGTTTGCACGTTCAGAGATAGGCTGGTTTGAAGATAGCGAACAGTTGGGTCTCTTCCGTATTCGTCATCAATCATCCGTAAGCGCCATTTAATCCCCGTCTAGAAAAGAGCACGAGGAGCGGTTTATGTTTCTGGGTTTGGATATTGGGGATTCAAGATGCCTGGCAGCAAGCGAAGCGATGAACAATGGCGATCATTGTTCGAGGATTTTGAACGCAGCGGTGTGAGCGCAGCAGCTTTCTGCCGCGAACGCGGTCTTCCTGCTCCGTACTTCAGAACCAAGTACCGAGAACGTTCCAGTGGAGACAGCAAGAATGCGTTTGCCAAGGTGCAGGTGGCGCCACCTGCTGCGGTGAACATCTCGATTGGTGACGTACAGATCCGCTGCCATGCTTCGGTACCGAGCGATTGGCTGGCTGGGCTGATCCGGCAGGTACAAGCATGAAGTTATTCCAGGATGTGCCGACGGTGTATCTTCATCGCGAGCCGGTGGATTTCCGTAAGGCCATCAACGGCCTGGTGCTGATCGTTGAGCAGAGTATGGCACTATCCCCATACTCAGATGCGTTGTTTTTGTTCTGCAATCGCCGTCGCGACAAGCTCAAAGCAGTGTGGTGGGACCAGACCGGCTTTGCCCTGTGGTACAAGCGGCTCGACGAGTCGAAGTTCCACTGGCCGCGCAACGCGGATGGCGAAGTGATCGTGCTGAGCGAAGAACAACTGCACTGGCTGTTGCGCGGCTTCGATCTGGCGCGTATGCAGGCACATAAATCGTTGGATTATGTGGCCGTGTCATAGCGGCTTGGCTATAATGCGTGCATGGGCTTGTCATATGAAGCATTGGCCGAACAGAACGAACAGCTTGAGGCGGTTGTCACCGACCAAGCCAACCAGCTTTCTCAAAAAACTCAGCGCATCGAGCAACTCGAAGCGATGCTCAAAGAAGCACTGCACCGCGAGTACGGCGCTTCCAGCGAGCAAGTGCCGCCCGGACAAGCACGGCTGTTCGATGAAGTCTACGAAGATGACGAGATCGACGAGGCCCCTGAGGCCGTCGAAGTATCCGGCCACACCCGCAAACGGCGTAAACAGCCACGGCTCAGTGAAGATCTGCCCCACATTGACATCATCCACGATTTGGATGAAGCAGATAAGGTCTGTGCCGAACACGGCTGCGCATTAGACCCGCTGGGTGAGGAAGTCTCGCGGAAGTTGCACTTCCAGCCGGCCGAACTGCACGTGGAACGGCATATCCAGAAGACCTATGTGTGTCCGAAGTGCGAAGGGGGCATCCATACGGCACCGAAGCCACCCAGCCTAATCCCCAAAAGCATGGCGACGGCCAGTTTGCTGGCCTGGATCGTGGTGTCGAAGTTCTGCGATGCGTTACCTCTGTATCGGCAAAGCCAGATCTTTGCTCGATTAGGGGTCCAGCTGGACCGTACGACGCTGTCGAATTGGATGGTTCGAGTAGGAGAGCAGCTACAACCGTTGGTGAATCTGCTGTGGGACCAGCTGCGAGAGCAGCCGGTTATCCACATGGATGAAACGCCGGTGCAGGTGCTTGCGGAGCCTGGCAAAACGCCCCAGTCGAAGAGTTATATGTGGGTGAGTGCTGCAGGGCCGCCGGATAAGGGCATCGTACTGTTCCACTACGATCCTTCGCGCAGCGGTAAGGTTGCCAAAGACTTACTGACCGGTACCGAGTGCGCACTGATGACGGATGGCTATGAGGGTTACAACCGCATTGACGGCAAAATTACCCGGTTGGGTTGCTGGACCCATGCGCGGCGCTACTTCGTTCGTGCTCAGCGTCAACAGCCTAAAGGTAAGGCCGGCGGCGCCGACCAGGCGTTGGCCTGGATCGGCAAGTTGTACCAGATAGAGCGACAGCTCAAGGACGCTATACCCTCAGAGCGTCACCAGGTCCGCCAGGCCAAGGCCCGGCCGGTTCTCAGCCAGCTGAGGAGGTGGCTAGACAAGACCATGCCGCGCACGGCGCCAACGACCCCGTTGGGCAAGGCGATGGGTTACCTCGACAAGCAATGGCCACGCCTGGTCCGTTACGCCGAAGATGGAAGATACCCAATCGACAATAACCGCGCGGAGAATGCGATCCGCCCCTTCGTCATCGGGCGCAAAAACTACTTGTTCTCGCAGTCAGTACGCGGCGTCAGAGCAAACGCCAACTTGTACAGCCTGATCGAGACGGCCAAAGCGCATGGGCTTGATCCGCATGCTTATCTGATCCACGCCTTCGAGCAACTACCTGCTGCCGCCAGCGTTGCCGACTTCGAAGCACTGCTACCCGGCAACTTCAAGAACGGGAATGGTTAGGCGCTTACAATCATCCACCAGTCGAAGCCTTCATTGTTGGAGATAATTATCTTACCCAGGAGCATACCGAGCGACTGCAGCGAGTAGGTTTCGTGAGAAGCTATTGAATTTGAATTGATTACGACCTGAATGAGATCCAGATCACTTAAAGAAGCGTCCGTGGCTTGTCCCGTAACCCTTTCGACTATTTCTTGCCCATGGATGATATGGCGCGCAATCGAGTCAATTTCGTCTCCATTCGGAGGTTCGTGCCGCATCAGACGCCTAACACTATGTTAACCCGCCGCCGTATATTGGGCGCGAGTTTGCCGGGAGCGTAGCGACCGATTGCAAACGGAGTGACCAATAGGCGGTCGGGTTCAACTGCACGTTAGGCGACGTCTTTTGTTTGATGTTCATGCCTTCGCTTCAAAGCGCCTCCTACTCCGACATGCTCAAGTTTTGCATTGGGGGTGTAGATATAAAACGCACCAGCGACTATGGCCAGAAACGCTGCTGCCCACATCCAATTAAGAAATATAACAACACAGATAAGGATTGGAGTAAGAAAAGCTCCGACCAAAACGACGGCGATGTTTGTCTCTTCCGATTCTTTTATCTTCAGCCGCGCTTTGCAGTTGGGACATGTGAATCTGTTGCTTATTGAAACCCTGATTTTACGAAGGTGCCAGGGACCTTCTTCTTCGCAATTGGGACATTTATTCATAGACGCCTAACACCATGTTAACCCGGACTTGACAGCGGGTGACTGGAGCGGGCGGCGAAAGGAGTTCGCAGTCAAGGATCGGGTTCAACTGTACGTTATGCGGCGCGCAGGACAAGGAAATTCCGAGCACTGTAGTAGCCGGTGGATTTTTTCCAGCTAAGATTTTCAATAGCCTTGTGTCCTTCTTGCCAAGTGTCATTGTCCTTTAAAGACTCGAATGTCCGCTCTCCCTGAATATCACAGAAGAAGTGTCTGAACCAATGAGTTTCCTTTTCGAGCGCAGTTGCCTTAATAGACTTTTCAATTGTCTCGAAGAACGAATCTGGGACATGAGGTTGAATACCTTCGCTAGCCCTGGTGCCAATGCTTCCAATATATGCGACGTACTCTGATCCGTGGATCTTCCATTTTTCCACCTCAACTTGTTCTGGGTCATGACACTCCCAGAACGCGGACAGTAAGACGTGATATGAATTTACGACAAAATTTTCAAGCGCATTGTTGATGCCGTCATTCCCAGAGCCGAAACCAGCGAAACATTCGTATATCTTTCGATCATCCTCAAGAAATACCTCAATATCGAGTCTTCCCGATTCCTCGCCAGGCCACCACGAAGCACGGATTGCGGGTAAGCGCCCATATGGAACGATCCACTCGTTTTCCATCTCGTAATCTACATCATGGGCTTTCATTAGCTTACAGAGGATGTTGGACAAGTCGGTGTGTTCCATGATCTACGTTCAGACGCCTAACACCTATGTTAACCCGACGCGATCGCGAGCGAAGCGAGCTTTTCGCGGTCGGGTTGAACTATTAGTTAGGCGGAGGCTGTGCCGGGAGCATGAGTCCGTCGTATATGTCACAGGGCTTCTCCTTGCGGATAGAGCTCTGAATTTTGCACTAAAAGCCGAGCGGTGAGAAATGAACGAAGTCCATGGCTAGTATCTTGTGAGAACCCAGAAGGTATCGGTATATCGGGGCATAGGGTTAGCGCGAAATGACCTATTTGCGAGAAATTGCCGCAGAACGCGAACCACTACGTAATGAGTACCCTGATGAGATAGAGCCCGTTGCGTCCGCCTAACACTATGTTAACCCGGACTTGACGGCGGGTGACCGGAGCGGCAGCGAAGGGAGCTCGCAGTCAAGGATCGGGTTCAACTGTTGGTTAGGCGTCATTTCATCTACCTAGAACTCGATAGCACGCGCCCTGTACCTTCGTTCCACATCGCGTGTGAGTGCCAAACGCTACTTTTTTGAAATCAGCTATTGAGCGGGTACCTTCTTGCGGTACTAGTTTCCCACAAGGCCATTTCGGAGAAAGTTCAATAAAGTTAACTTGCCCTTCTAGAATTTCAATTTCGAACATATTGGTGCGTGCTAGGTCTCCTGTGCATTCGACAGAAAATGAATAGCTGCCTGGATTTATATTTAGATCGGTGTATTCGTCAACGTTCAAAGAAACCAGAGTAACTTCATCTATTCCGACAAAAAAAGTCGCGGTCTTCGCTGAAAACGCCGAAGGTCTAAAAATAACTACATTTGGGGTTTGACTCATCGAGACATAAGAGGGAAGTGAATCTATGGCAGGAGCTGGTATCACGTTTGAGCAGCCAGAAGTCGCGATGAGTAAAGCTACGGGGACTAGATACCGTGAAACCATGACGCCTAACACCAAGTTAACCCGGACTTGACGGCGGGTGACTGGAGCGGTAGCGAAAGGAGCTCGCAGTCAAGGATCGGGTTCAACTGCACGTTAGGCGTCGTGGAATGATTGTTCATATTTGGCAAGATCAGCTCCCAAGGAGTTGAGAACAGAATACGCTGAAGATCTAAGTGATGCGAAATCCTCATTGTGCAGAAGGATGTCTTCATTGGATTGATCATCGTCTAATTCGAACTGATCCAATCTCTCTTTTAGGTTGGCAATCGGAGTGGATGTGCCGGTGTCACTTTTGCGAATGAACTGGTGTGCGTCTTCCAAGACTTCTTCGAGCACTATATAGGTATCTTTGGTTCCGTTTAGGATATAGCGCTTCTGAAGTTCTATAGACGCAAGGACTCCTAACAGTCTAAGCGCGCGTGAGTTGTTCATCAGACGCCTAACACTATGTTAACCCGCCGCCGTATATTGGGCACGAGTTTGCCGGGAGCGAAGCGACCGATTGCAAACGGAGTGACCAATAGGCGGTCGGGTTCAACTGTTGGTTAGGCGTCGCCTGTTGTTTCATGAGAGTTGAAGACTCCCTGGATGGATAACACGAAGATACTACGAAAGCGGTGGACCAGCCAGAATGCTGCACTGCTTGTTTGGTGGGTGTTTGAGAGCGTGGAAGTTTCTGAGGCGCGGGACATTAGGAGCGACCTGTGGATGGTGGTCGGTTTCTTCTAGCTTACGGAGTGAGCCCACTCCGCAGTGTGGTACGGACGGTTTGCTGAGAAATTTGGGGTGGGAATACAGATGGTAAATGCGGAGAGAAGTTACGTTCTAAGGACTGAGTTAGAACAACCTGGAAGGTGAAAATTGAGAGTGTGACGTCAGCTCGTTCGAGGACTTACAGGTAAAGAGATATAGACGCCTAACACCATGTTAACCCGCCGCCGTACATCGGGTACGAGTTTGCCGGGTGCGTAGCACCCGAATGCAAACGGAGTACGCGATAGGCGGTCGGGTTCAACTGTTGGTTAGGCGTCGCCCGTTGTTTCATGAGAGTTGCAGACTCCCTGGATGGATAACACGAAGATACTACGAAAGCAGAAGACCAGCCAGAAGTGTGCATTCCTGCTGCGGCCGGTGTTTGAGAGCGTAGAAGTGTCTGAGGCGCGGGACATTAGGAGCGAGCTGTGGATGGTGGTCGGTTTTTCCTAGCTTACGGAGTGAGCCCACTCCGCAGTGTGGTACGGACGGTTTGCGGAGAAACATGGGGTGGGCATAAAGACGGTAGATGCGGAGAGAAGTTACGTTCTAAAGACTGAGTTAGAACAACCTGGAAGGTGAAAATTGAGAGTGTGGCGTTAGCTCGTCCGAGGACTTACAGGTAAAGAGACATAGACGCCTAACACCATGTTAACCCGCCGCCGTACATCGGGTACGAGTTTGCCGGGTGCGTAGCACCCGAATGCAAACGGAGTACGCGATAGGCGGTCGGGTTCAACTGTTGGTTAGGCGTCACCTGTTGTTTCATGAGAATTGCAGACTCCCCAGATGGATAACATGAAGATACTACGAAAGCAGTGGACCAGCCAGAATGGTGCCCTGCTTGTTTGGTGGGTGTTTGAGAGCGTAGAAGTATCTGAGGCGCGGGACATTAGGAGCGAGCTGTGGATGGTGGTCGGTTTCTTATGGCTGACGGAGTAGGAATACTCCGCAGTGTGGTACGGACGGTTTGCTGAGAAATTTGGGGTGGGAATACAGATGGTAAATGCGGAGAGAAGTTACGTTCTAAGAACTGAGTTAGAACGACCTGGAAGGTGAAAATTGAAGTGTGGCGTTAGCTCGTCCGAGGACCTAAAGGTAAAGAGAATTAGACGCCTAACACCATGTTAACCCGGACTTGACGGCGGGTGACTGGAGCGGCAGCGAAAGGAGCTCGCAGTCAAGGATCGGGTTCAACTGCACGTTAGGCGTCGCGTATTGATAAATGTGCTTCATAGCTTCTCGGAAAGATGTTTACCGATTGGGTATCCGCATTTTTTACAAGTTCTACGGTAGTCCGGGACTGGCTGGGTACAACTAGGACAGTTCCTGTTTGAATAGGCCGCATCGGAGATGGCTTCTTTGTCGAAGTCTATTTCTCGAGTGACAAACTTTGGGGAGGGATCGATACCTAGTGTTTTCTTAGCATGCCACATTTCTTGACTCGTGATTGGGCCAAGAAATTGATCTGCGTGTTTTTGAACGTAGATATCGATGAGTGTGCCAATATCTTCAGGATAGTCTGTAAATGATCGATCAAGCTTTTCTACCAGCACTTCGTTCTTACTTGAGTGAGCTTTGAACCCATCTGTAACGAAAGTAGCCATTTTGATAGCGCCAATTTGAGTTAACGCGGTGGCAGTTGAGCCTACCAAATCTTCGTGGTCGGCGAAGAAAGAGGTTAGACCGCCATTGTTCACGACAGCTTCGAGCGTCCAGATCAGCCAGTAGTTTCTTTCAGCAGTAGTGAGGGCGTTATATCCAACCGTGTCATGTCTAAAGAGAACTCTTTCTTCGATGGATACATCCATATCAGACGCCTAACACTATGTTAACCCGCCGCCGTACATGAGCCGGCGGAGTTTGCCGGGAGCGTAAGCGACCGACTGCAAACGAAGTGGCGAATAGGCGGTCGGGTTCAACTGCACGTTAGGCGTCGCCACATTCATGTAGGAAAGTCGCTCGAGTAAATGGACTCAGGCCCAAACGTGTTCTGTATTTGGATTGGATATCTAAGGAGGAGTAGGAATGTGGAAAAAGTCAGAGTTATTAGCGCGACCAAGAAAAAGGTTAGAGAAGTAGCAGACACCTCGAAAATATATGTCGGTTGCTGAAAATAGCTACAGCAGTCGAAGCAACCGCAACTAGAGGATCCGAATTGTATAGTCATTATGCCAATAACTAATGCAACAACGCCGAGTATTTGAGGAATGAAGCTCCGCATTGGGACAGGATACGATGTTTTCAGACGCCTAACACTATGTTAACCCGGACTTGACGGCGGGTGACTGGAGCGGCAGCGAAAGGAGCTCGCAGTCAAGGATCGGGTTCAACTGCACGTTAGGCGTCATATCACCGCTCTTTCCAGTCAGTATAGATGCCTGCCGTTCCGCAACTGTTGCAGTGTGCCCCTACGTAAGACCAGCCAGGATCTTGTGATCCTGCAACTAGGTGCTGACCTATAAAGATTTCGAGTTTGTCTTCATCGCATAGGCATATATTGCGATCAATATCGGAAGCATATCGCCTAGATTGTAGTAGGTCGATTTCCTCATCGCATGTTGGACAGATTAGATATGCAGCCCCTTCGGTATCATCTGAAAAGAGGTAGAAAACAGATGATGAACAGTGACAGATAACTTTTTGCCATGATTCGACAGGGTAACCGTTGGCGATTGCGTATCTATCGAACTCTGGATGCATGTTCATCAGACGCCTAACACCTATGTTAACCCGACGCGATCGCGAGCGAAGCGAGCTTTTCGCGGTCGGGTTGAACTATTAGTTAGGCGGAGGCTGTGCCGGGAGCATGAAACCGTCGTATGCGTCACGCCGCTTCTCCTTGCGGATAGAGTCCTTGATTCTGCACTAAAAGCGGAGCGGTGAGAAATGAACGAAGTCCATGGCTAGTACCTTGTGAGGTCCTAGAAGGTGTCGGTATGTCGGGGCATAGGGTTAGCGCGAAATGACCTGATTTCGAGAACTAGCTCTGGAACGCGAAACTCAATGAATTGAGTGCCCAGATGAGATAGAGCCTGCTGCGTCCGCCTAACACCATGTTAACCCGGACTTGACGGCGGGCGACTGGAGCGGCAGCGAAAGGAGCTCGCAGTCAAGGATCGGGTTCAACTGCACGTTAGGCGTCAACATCAATACAGTCATCAGCAATACCCCACGATTCGCATGTGCCTCTGTCATCGCAAAACCCAGTTTCACGCCAAAAACATAGCTTCAATGAAGTTGAGGATACATCTAGCACGGCAAAATGGTCTGGGTGGATATCAGCTAAGCAAAAATGAGTTGTGAGTCTTCGAAGGTTGAAGACGAACACTGCATGACCAGAGGCGTTTGGCTTGGGACACTCGTAGACTTGGTACTGGCCGTGGTCAATGGACTTATTGAGCTTGGCACTCGACGCGTACTTGGATTGGTACATCGACGCTGAGTCCAAAGCACACCCTGAGACCAGCAGGACTAGGAACCAAGTGAACGATTTCATTTGACGCCTAACACCATGTTAACCCGCCGCCGTATATTGGGCACGAGTTTGCCGAGAGCGTAGCGACCGATTGCAAACGGAGTGACCAATAGGCGGTCGGGTTCAACTGCACATTAGGCGTCGCCTCGTTTGATTTCGAGGTGTTCGCGAGTCTTGCCATCTTTCGATTCCACGATTACCCAACGAACGCCTTCAGTTCCATAAGCGATGTTGTAGGTAGGCCCATCTTTCATAACGTAGACATCATAAGGGATACCGGACCCGGTGATACAGCTGGGCTTACCTAAAATAGAGTGAACACTAGTTGCCTGCATCCCAACTTCTATCTGGGAAAATTTGTCAGTACTGAACGTGTGGGTTTTGGAAGGATGTGCTCCGCAATAGGTTTCCGAAGCGTGCAAATTCGCAGACGCAAAGGTTGAAAATAGCAGTATCGCGAGATGTCTCATGTCAGACGCCTAACACCGTGTTAACCCGCCGCGACCGTGAGCGAAGCGAGCTTTTCGCGGTCGGGTTGAACTACACGTTAGGCGTCGCTGCCGATTCATGAGAGTTGATGACTGCCTTTTCTAGGTACTCTGAAGATACTACGAAAGCAGAATCCCGGCTAGAATTAGACGTGAACCACGAGAAACGCTTGGCTTGTGAATTTAGAACAAAGCCCGATGCCTACGAATGAAAACTTGCAAGTCTGAAATGCTAAACGGGCTGGAAACATTGAGTGCTAAACCGTTGCTGACGGAGTGAGCCCACTCCGCAGGATGGTACGGACCGACGGGACTGTTAATTCGGGCGGGTATGCATGCGTTTTAGAAAGCTAGAGATTACGTTCCGATGCTCTGGAAAGAAAAACGTGGAACGTAGAATGGGTGTGGAAAAAACGATGCCGGTGCGATGGGAAACATTTATTAACCTCAGGCTTGGGACCGGACGCTGTGGATACTCATCTGTTTTTGATTCGATTGGCGTTGAGCGCTCAACAGGGACTTGCGAAACACACTACGCGTACGCCTAACACCATGTTAACCCGGACTTGACGGCGGGTGACTGGAGCGGTAGCGAAGGGAGCTCGCAGTCAAGGATCGGGTTCAACTGAACGTTAGGCGTCATTGGCAATTCTCTCCCGGGCTTCCATCAATGCAAAGCCCAACAAGTTGAGACCATTCCATTGTGACGGGTCCTTGTTTTCTGCAGATTCTGCGTCTAAGCCGATACCCCAGACCCGATCGGTCGGGCTTGCTTCAACTAATACACGAGATCCGGTTCCAACTAAATAGTCTCGAAGCCTAGTGTCCGAGCGAAATTTTAGAACACTAGCTTGAACGACGATCTCGAATCTGTGTTTCTTCCATAGAAATTGATCAAAGTTCAGGACCGCTCTGCCGAGAGCTTTGGCCGCTCCAGGGCTTTTGGCCTCCAAAATCTTCGCAAAGTTTTCATCATCGGAAAACAGTTTGGCTTTTTGTGCCATCATGAAGTGCTCAGCCGTTGCGAATGTGTTGCCGTCAAATGTGAAAACAGACGGAAACCACTGACTGAAACAAGAATTATCAATAGCCCCTTCGATTTTTGGCGTATGACCCCAAAAATAAACGTACTTTGGCCTGTTTGATTCAGTGATGCTTTGTAGAAGTTCTTCTACGCTCCGAGCGTTTGATGGCTCAGCCATTGACGCCTAACACTATGTTAACCCGCCGCCGTATATTGGGCACGAGTTTGCCGGGAGCGGAGCGACCGAATGCAAACGGAGTGACCAATAGGCGGTCGGGTTCAACTGCACGTTAGGCGGCACCTGCAAGTTCATACTTTTGCTTTTCTCCAGCCAGCCCGGCGAGCTTCATTTTCGGTACAGAACCAGCGCTCGCCTTTCTTCTTGGAGATCTTTGTCGCCTCATACCAGCGTTGTCCCGGGACGTGGTAGATCTTCTCCCCGCTCCTGGAGATGTTCCCCTTTATGACGCATTCCTTCTTCGATTCCTTCGACTTTTGCCGAATAAGTTCTGCACACCATACCGGCGAGGAGGTTAGAAGTAAGACTAGCCACACAACGCCGATCGCTTTCGTATCACGTTTCATGACGCCTAACACCATGTTAACCCGGACTTGACGGCGGGTGACCGGAGCGGCAGCGAAGGGAGCTCGCAGTCAAGGATCGGGTTCAACTGCACGTTAGGCGTCGCCATCCCAATCATCATCGTCTGACTCGCCTCCAATAGAGAACCAATCCGTTTCGATAGACCAGCCTACATTCGAGCGTTTTGGTTTTGGAAATGATCCCCACTGATTGGATTTCTTTTGTTCTTCTTTCCACTTTTCGTGTTTGGAAGATAGTCGGGAGTGCACTTCTTCTTTAGTCAGGCGGAGTTCTTCAGGAATGGGTTCGCCGCAGTACATGCACTTTTGGTGCTCTGGGTTTTTTAGTGCCTGATTGCACTTAGTACAGGTTGGGAAAGAATCTGGAAGTGCTTTCATATGCCCAACCATCTCAAGGATTCCACACGGAATCAAACTGCATATGTATCGCTGGAAATGGTTGTTTAGACGCCTAACACCATGTTAACCCGGACTTGACGGCGGGTGACTGGAGCGGCAGCGAAAGGAGCTCGCAGTCAAGGATCGGGTTCAACTGCACGTTAGGCGTCCTATAAGAAGTCGTCTTCATCGATGCCTCTGATCCGGTTCCACTGGTCGTAGAGATTTTTTGGTGTGTCTCTTGCGTTTACTAAGATAGGTTCCTCACCTGTATCAGCATTTAAGATTAGCGGTCCACATTTGTCTGCTAGGAGAATCAAAATCTCAAGGATTAACAACTCGGAGCCTTTTTCAAAGACGACCGTGCATGCACCATCGTCGTCTGTAACATCATTCAAGACGAGGTTAGTCCAAGTGTCTTCATCTCGTTCGATTGATGCTTCAAACAGGTTGTCATGCCTACCGGTCTCCACTTCGGCGTTTGGTAGTCGCGCAAGAACACCAGTGATTTCGGCAAACGTAGGATCTCGACCTCTTTGGTCCGGTATGTCGTATTCTATTTCCCAGCTATCTAGCCAGGTTTCACTCTCATCGTTGAGGGGAATTGCAACGTAGATGACACCCATCTTAGACGCCTAACACTATGTTAACCCGACGCGAACGTGAGCGAAGCGAACTTTTCGCGGTCGGGTTGAACTACACGTTAGGCGTCGCTGCTGATTCATGAGAGTTGATGACTGTCTGATCTAGATGTCCTGAAGATACTACGAAAGCAGGAGGCTCACCAGAACGGGCATATGTGAACACCGTTGGCCGGTGAGAGGAAACTAGAGGCCAGTGTTGTATCGGCTTGGATGACGAATGTAGTGGGTAGCGATGCGGCGAATGAACACGTGAGATGTCTTTAGAAACTGAATAGATCTGCAGAACTGTGGTCCGGCAGTCGTTCAAGTCTAGATCAATTGGACAAGTCGACGCCTAACACTATGTTAACCCGGACTTGACGGCGAGTGACTGGAGCGGCAACGAAAGGAGCTCGCAGTCAAGGATCGGGTTGAACTGCACGTTAGGCGTCATTTGTAGCTCGTACCACTAAGCGCATATGTACAAGAAGAATAAATTGTTGGAATGCTCCAGCAGTGATAAATGTAAGTGCAACCAAAACGGGCCAAGATTGTTGCAGATAAATCGTATTGTATAGTTGGAGTAGTAGGGCTAGCGAAGCTAACGAATCGAAAACAACCACCAGAAATGTATTGATCGAAGCGCCTTCAGCCGCAAGTTGTCTGACTTTACGAATATCCCACACGATCCAAATTGTGCCCAGCAAGAGGATCAAACCGCTAAACATACTCCAATACAGGGTGCTCGATAGATCCGCTGTATGAAGTAAAGCTATTCCTAGAAGTGCGGACAAGAGCACAAATCCCGATAGCATGAAGAGGTTTGCAAGCCTACGAACCTCAAGAGCGGAATAAGCCTCGACTGAGTTGCGGCTGAAAGCAATCACGATGCCAGAAAACCCCGCTAGAGCTATCGCCACTTCAGCAAAGATGGAAAGCGAATCAGCTGGATCAGGGAGCATGTTTATTGACGCCTAACACTATGTTAACCCGACGCCGTACATGAGCCGGCGGAGTTTGCGGTGAGCGAAGCGACCGAATGCAAACGAAGTGGCGAATAGGCGGTCGGGTTCAACTGCACGTTAGGCGGCGCTTGATAAACGACTTGAAAATATGTCAAATATGGCATAGTGTGCGGGAATGAGTCCGACCGATAAACCCTTAGTCTGGCTAGATGGAGAAATAAAGTCACCCCCGTTTACCAGGGCGGCCCGGTTGGAAGCTGGGTACCTGTTGCGATTGCTTCAGAAGGGCGAGTCGATTGGAATGCCTCACTCTCGGCCCATGCCTTCGATTGGCAGGAAGTGCCATGAATTGAGAATTGTGGATACGAATAAGACCTGGCGAATCATCTACCGTATCGATGATGACGCAATTCTGATATTGGAGGTATTTGCCGAGAAAACACAGAAGACAGCCAAGTCTGTAATAGATGTGTGTAAGAAAAGAGCTAAACGATATGACAATGAAAGCAACTAAGAAAAAGAGCCTAGAAGCCAAAGGCTATAAGGTTTCTGATACACAAGAGTTTCTTGGAATGACCGACGAGGAATACGCGTTCGTTGAGATGAAAGCGCTCCTCGCAAAGTCGCTCAAAGATATGCGCAAATCCAAGAAAGTGAGCCAGGCAAAGCTGGCGCAGCGAATCGGATCAAGTCAATCTAGAGTCGCGAAAATGGAAGCCGGCGACCCAAGCGTAAGTGCGGACCTTCTATTTAAGGGTATGCTGGCATTGGGTGCGACGAGAAAAGACATTAGTAGAGCGCTGGCGACGTCCCGAGCCGCCTAACACTATGTTAAATGGCTGCCGTTAAGCTCGGCGCGAGTTTGCGCGAGCGAAGCGAGTAATTGCAAACGAAGTGACGAGTAGGCAGTCCAGTTCAACTGCACGTTAGGCGGCAACAAAGGTAAGCATGCTAGCAATTTGGAACCTTGCCTTTGATTTTCTATTTTCCGCACTCCTTACAAGTCCAGCCGCCAATCTTTGCATTTAGTATGAGCCATATAACAAGGATAACGAGCCAAAAACCCGCTGTAACAATAGTGAGTACGAGATGCACAAGAAACATTATTGGTGATGTTTTGTTTGTGTTTCGAATATGTAGGGTCTTCTTTCTACAATTTCGACATTTCTTTATCGTTTCCTCTACTGATTTCACCATGTCTGGTAATCCCTTGAAAAAGCCGCCTAACACCATGTTAACCCCGGAATTATGTAGCAAATGCACAAGGACGGCACTGTACATTTGCTACATAATTCCGGGTTCAACTGCACGTTAGGCGTCGCTTGATGTTTCATGAGTGTTGCTCACGTACTAACAGAGGTTGGACTCTACATCGGAAGTAGATTTTCGGTCACTTTAATCAATCATTGACTATGGGGCGAATTAGAGAGATGGGTATCTCTAAGAATTGGTTGCATGACTCATAAAATACCGTGTCATATGTATCTGGATCGTTTGGACTGAAATTCCCGACACCGCACATAGTTGTTGGAACCAAAGCAGCAAAACTGCAGTAGAACCAGGCGCCAGAAAACATTATTAGTCTGCGTTTAGTGAAGGTGCTTCTGAGAACAACCGAGGTAATAAGAGAGATTGCAAAACCCCAGAATACTGCCACGAACCCTATGATCCACATATCTCCCTCGAATTTTGGCAGCAGTTAATCTCGACGCCTAACACCGTGTTAACCCGCCGCCGTATATTGGGCGCGAGTTTGCCGGGAGCGGAGCGACCGATTGCAAACGGAGTGACCAATAGGCGGTCGGGTTCAACTCCACGTTAGGCGGCGCCCACTTTCGGTGTGATGATTAGGCAAATGTGATATCGGATATGGTTGTTCCTTTCAAATGGCAAATGTAATCGATTGGTCCCAGTTCTTCATTTATCTCGAAGACCAAGTCCCAGTTAAAATCTCCATCCAATGAATATGGTAAGACCATGCCCCTAAACAAAGCCACGGTTCTCCAATTAGAAGGAAATTCCTGAGAAACCCTTCTTTCAAATTCACTAGCAATACTTGGGGTCACGTTTTCGAATAATGAATCCAAGTTCAAAAATGTCTTATCGACAAATTGAGCATGATTGTCTGATGGTGGAAGTCCATCGGGCGAGCTAATCGCTATAAAGAATTCTGTTCCATCTTGTTGCTTGATGCACTCCCAATAGCTTTTGTTCATATCCTTGAAGCCAAAGAAAGCTATCTCACCAAAATACTCATGAACTACAGTTTTCTGGCGACTACGTCCTGTGACGTCCGAGTTCATTAATCTGAATAGTTTAAGGAGCACAGTAAGTCAACGTCGGCATTTGATCAGACGCCTAACACCATGTTAACCCGCCGCCGTACATCGGGTACGAGTTTGCCGGGAGCGAAGCGACCGATTGCAAACGGAGTACGCGATAGGCGGTCGGGTTCAACTGTTGGTTAGGCGTCGCCTGTTGTTTCATGAGAGTTGAAGACTCCCTGGATGGATAACACGAAGATACTACGAAAGCAGAAGACCAGCCAGAAGTGTGCATTCCTGCTGCGGCCGGTGTTTGAGAGCGTAGAAGTATCTGAGGCGCGGGACATTAGGAGCGAGCTGTGGATGGTGGTCGGTTTCTTCTGGCTGACGGAGTAGGAACACTCCGCAGTGTGGTACGGACGGTTTGCTGAAAAATTTGGGGTGGGAATACAGATGGTAAATGCGGAGAGAAGTTACGTTCTAAAGACTGAGTTAGAACAACCTGGAAGGTGAAAATTGAGAGTGTGGCGTTAGCTCGTCCGAGGACTTACAGGTAAAGAGACATAGACGCCTAACACCTATGTTAACCCGACGCGATCGCGAGCGAAGCGAGCTTTTCGCGGTCGGGTTGAACTATTAGTTAGGCGGAGGCTGTGCCGGAAGCATGAGGCCGTCGTACACGTCACACCGCTTCTCCTTGCGGATAGAGATCTTGATTTTGCACTAAAACCCGAGCGGTGAGAAATGAACGAAGTCCATGGCTAGTATCTTGTGAGAACCCAGAAGGTATCGGTATATCGGGGCATAGGGTTAGCGCGAAATGACCTATTTGCGAGAATCGGCCGTAGAACGCGAACCGATACGTGATGAGCACCCTGATGAGATGGAACCCGTTGCGTCCGCCTAACACTATGTTAACCCGCCGCCGTACATCGGGTACGAGTTTGCCGGGTGCGTAGCACCCGAATGCAAACGGAGTACGCGATAGGCGGTCGGGTTCAACTGAACGTTAGGCGTCGTCTCTTGTCCCATTGGAGTTGATGACTCAGCTTCTAGATGGCCTGAAGATACTATGAAAGCAGAAGTCCTACCAGAATGAGTACAGCTGGGTCGGTGCTGATGTTTGGATGTCTCTAGCTACGGTTGCGGAGCATATACTACGAGAGATGCGTGGGTCGTGATTCCGAACAAAGGTATACCCTGGACGCGAACATTGTGGGCCTAGCATGCTGAACGAACTTGATGTGGTTGGTGCTAAACCGTTACTTACGGAGTGGGTCCACTCCGCAGGATGGTACGGGCAGGTGGCATTTGTGTTCTGGGCGGGTGAAGAGACGCTTTACCAAAATAGAAGCAGTTTCCCATTCGTTGGAAATTACAACGCGGAAGGTTGAATGGGCGGGCAAATAGTTGCTCCTGCGATTAGCTACGGTTGTTTAGTCACAGTTTTGGGATCCGACCTGGCGTGTACTCATTTCTAGTGATTCAGAGAACGATGGACGCTCATCTACTAGATTAGTAATGCACACCTCAGACGCCTAACACCATGTTAACCCGCCGCCGTATATCGGGTACGAGTTTGCCGGGTGCGTAGCACCCGAATGCAAACGGAGTACGCGATAGGCGGTCGGGTTCAACTGCACGTTAGGCGTCTTCTTCATTACGTAGCGGACATCTGGGTTTGAGTTCGATCATGAATTGACGATTGTCTTCGTATCTACTTTGCCAAATTGAATACGCTTGCATGATAGTTGATTTTGACAAAGCGCATGCCGCGTCTATTGGTAGAGTAGCGAGACTTTCTGGTGAGCGAGCAAGTTCAAAGAATTTGTTGGAGTCGGCTTGTCTTTCCAGAGCAGTCCATTCGTCTATGCAGTTGTCACTTGTAGAAATAATATCGATTAGATCCATTGCATCCATGTAGGAAAGTATGATCACTAAATCTGATAGTGATCGTTTCAGTATCTCGTGTGGTGTATCCACGCTAGACGCCTAACACCATGTTAACCCGGACTTGACGGCGGGTGACCGGAGCGGCAGCGAAGGGAGCTCGCAGTCAAGGATCGGGTTCAACTCCACGTTAGGCGTCTCTGGTTGGTGATTGGGGATTCATCGTGCTAACCATTTTAATGCAGGACCTTCCTCCTCGAAAAAGTATTCCACCTCTGTGATGTCTTTGTCGGTGTCTACACCAAACTCAAGCGTAGACATTGCTCTTCGACATTTTGCCCCCACAACAACTGCGAGCGGTACATCGAGATTATAGAGATTGTCGAACTCGTCTCCCCACTCATAACTTAGTTGACTGAGGTCAAGTAACACTGCTCGCGCATTCCATAGCTCTATGGCAGTTCTGCAGAGTCCACTAATGTAGGCAGCATCAGGCGCTCCCGCAGAACCATCTCGATATTCCCCCTGAACCCTTGCTATTAAGAGTGGTACTACATGGATTTCTTTGCCGCTTAGTTCGAGTTCGAAATCTAGATGGATACTAGGACAGTTCTCTTTCAGCGTTTGTTTTTGGAAACGCATCTAATTAGACGCCTAACACTATGTTAACTGGCCGCCGTACATCTGGCACGAGTTTGCAGGGAGCGAAGCGACCGTTTGCAAACGAAGTGACAGATAGGCGGTCCAGTTCAACTGTACGTTAGGCGTCGCCGGATGGTGCATGAGAGCTGGTGCCTCCTTGTCTACTAGATGGCCTGAAGATACTACGAAAGCATAGGCCCGACCAGAAGTGTGCATTCCTGCTGCGGCCGGTGTTTGAGAGCGTAAAAGTATCTGAGGCCCACGACCCCGAGGAGCGAGCTGTGGATGTTGGTCGGTTTTTTCTGGCTGACGGAGTAAGCCCGCTCCGCAGCGTGGTACGGACAGTGAGTTGAGGATGTGGGGCGGGAATACAGACAGATGATTCAGCGAGAGATTACGTTCCAAGGACCTCGATAGAACAACCTGGAAGGTGAAACTGCTGATTGTATGGCGTTTGCTCGCATGGGATTTCCGGGTAAAGAGACTTAGACGCCTAACACTATGTTAACCCGGACTTGACGGCGGGTGACTGGAGCGGTAGCGAAAGGAGCTCGCAGTCAAGGATCGGGTTCAACTGCACGTTAGGCGTCTCCTAGATTTTTTTTCCTTTTTCATCTTTTTCAGACCCCTCAAATTTTCCGGAGAAGTTTGACTGCGCGTCGTCCAGCGTTGTGCTTAGGGTAGCGGGGAATACACTAGGAAACTCGGACATTTCCTCTGCTGAGCCAATCAGATTTCGAATCATCTCTGCGCGCTGAGAATTGAAAAGATGACATGAGTGTTTATCTTTGATGGTGTTTTTGTTTAAAGAAAGAAAATACTTACCATCACGTTGGTGCCAAGTTCTTATCTCTGTGTTTAAGAAGCAGTATAAGTAGGTTTCGTCTTCACTCAGTTCTACGTAGAGAAAAACCACGAAGCTATTCGTTGCGTAACTCATGGGAATTTCTACGTTTGAGTTTCCCGATCGGAGGGATCGACCCTTACATTGAATCCTACAAAATCTAGCATTGTCCCCAACGGTCAAGAGTGCAAGGAGGTCAGCCCCTTCCCGATCAAATTTCGGCTTTGCAACCAAGAAGCCGTACCGACTCAATTTATGAGCGATAAGATCTTCTGCTGTGTATTCCATGTGTGTGGTGTCTCTTGGCATGACGCCTAACACCATGTTAACCCGGACTTGACGGCGGGTGACTGGAGCGGCAGCGAAAGGAGCTCGCAGTCAAGGATCGGGTTCAACTGCACGTTAGGCGTCCTATAAGAAGTCGTCTTCATCGATGCCTCTGATCCGGTTCCACTGGTCGTAGAGATTTTTTGGTGTGTCTCTTGCGTTTACTAAGATAGGTTCCTCACCTGTATCAGCATTTAAGATTAGCGGTCCACATTTGTCTGCTAGGAGAATCAAAATCTCAAGGATTAACAACTCGGAGCCTTTTTCAAAGACGACCGTGCATGCACCATCGTCGTCTGTAACATCATTCAAGACGAGGTTAGTCCAAGTGTCTTCATCTCGTTCGATTGATGCTTCAAACAGGTTGTCATGCCTACCGGTCTCCACTTCGGCGTTTGGTAGTCGCGCAAGAACACCAGTGATTTCGGCAAACGTAGGATCTCGACCTCTTTGGTCCGGTATGTCGTATTCTATTTCCCAGCTATCTAGCCAGGTTTCACTCTCATCGTTGAGGGGAATTGCAACGTAGATGACACCCATCTTAGACGCCTAACACTATGTTAACCCGGACTTGACGGCGGGCGACCGGAGCGGCAGCGAAAGGAGCTCGCAGTCAAGGATCGGGTTCAACTGCACGTTAGGCGTCCGAGTGTGATTGGTGACAGGCATTGGGTTCAATGCCTACGGTTCACGTCCGGATATTTTGCGTTCGTATAGTTCATAGACGATCACTGGTGCGAAAGATAACGTGAGTGTGTAAACGTTTGGTTGAAACAGATCTAACAAGAATTCGTCGACGGCGACGATACAGGCATAGACCGCTACACCTGCTACCAGGATGGCTGGTTTACTCCATCCATTCGGTTCCTTGAGAATCTTTGGTGTAAGGACAATCGAAAGTAAAATGACAAGACCTAATGGTATTGCCAGCTGACGACTGACCCCATAGTTTTCGAATGCCCAAATCCAGAGCACGATCCCGGTAGTAATAGCGGGAAGAATCAGAAGAAAAAATACAATCACGTATTTGGTATTTTTCTGATCGTTCGTTGGCATTGCTGGGTCGCTCTACATTCTAGAATGAAGTGAGTGAGCCATGCCTACGGCTACATTGCACACGTTTATTAGACGCCTAACACTATGTTAACCCGGACTTGACGGCGGGTGACCGAAGCGGCAGCGAAGGGAGCTCGCAGTCAAGGATCGGGTTCAACTGCACGTTAGGCGTCGTTGTGAATTGTGTGAATATTCAAACAAGAAAAGCACCCCACATTGCTAGTGTGGCGACGAAGTTGATAGAGAAAACGATACCACGCAGCCGGATATTATTCAGAATGATGTGTACGAAACTATGTAGAACTCGTCCTGCAACGAATAGCCAAGCGAGGCTTATCTGAAGAGGATCACTACTGTGCTCAATTACGAGAAAGACACATATCAAATAGAACAGAATTGGCCACTCGAATTGATTCCTCAAATTTGCGGTGATCTTCGGTTCTATTGAGAAAAAGGGATTTGTTCCATCGGGTTTTGAGCCAATCCCCCAAGCGTCTGGAGCCCTCACTACAGTAAGAGCGGTGTAAAGAAACACGATCCAAGCGATATGAGCGAGAATAGGGTAGAGAAAGGGGGATTCTTGAATAGCTGTCATCGCTGCTCAGACGCCTAACACTATGTTAACCCGGACTTGACGGCGGGTGACTGGAGCGGCAGCGAAAGGAGCTCGCAGTCAAGGATCGGGTTCAACTGCACGTTAGGCGTCATTTGGCAATTCAGTGTGCAAAAGGATTTAGCGAATCGTTTTAAAATAGCCATTCTCGACAAGCTGGATGGTTCTTAGAAGTGGATACTGCTCCGGAATGGCGTTACGAGCAACGATTCCCACGCTCAAAACATCTCGTCTGATGTCGCTCATAAATTCATCGATAGATAAAATTCGTCCCCCAGCCAAAAAATCACGATTCTTGGGATGGGATACGAGAATAGCTATCTGTTCAAGGGGCGTTGTGGGGTCAAGCCAAGTGAAGACACTGTCGAATATGTACTTGGCACCTGCTTTGAACTTTTTGGAGAATCGCTCTTCCCTCGTCTTCCATGAGTGAGCGTCTATGGATGGTTCTAAATGGACTAAGTGATGTGTGTGAGGATCGTAAGCGATCACGTCCAGTTCCATTTCCCAGCCGCCGTGAGCTAGTCGCCCGACTTTGATATTGCGCTTGACCAGATAACCCTTCCAGTCGTAGTACTCGGCTATTACGTCTTCGAGATGGGACATCGTTTAATCAGACGCCTAACACCATGTTAAGTGGGGGCCTGTTAAGCAGGCGCGGAGTTTGCCACGAGCGTAGCGAGTGAAATGCAAACGAAGTGACTGTAAGGCCCTCCACTTCAACTGCTCGTTAGGCGTCACCTCGTTCCTCCGGCGTTAAGAGTTGTGCTGACGTTAAAATCGGTTCTTTCCGTAGCGTCTGAACAAACGACAATGCTTCGAAAGAAATAGACCCCTTTGGAAAGTTGACATCTATTGTCCATCGATAAGAAGAATAATGTTCGCGTTTGACTAAGTCTCGCTGAATTCCATCTATTGAGAATGGCCCCATGGCGCACGAGGAGTAGTCAAGTTCAATCACAGGAGCCCAAACTTCATGGAACACCAGATCTGCTGGAGCAATTAGAAACTCAAAGTGATTCGACTTAGTTTTTCTCCACTCGAGTATGTAGTCTAAATCGAAGGTAAGTGAGCCTGTCCCATGGTTACCTTCCGCGAACGAAAATCCGTAGATATTACAATCGTGCCATCCGAGAATTTCCCAATCTGTCTCGGTCCACCTTTGAAGTTCTGATTGCATATACAGTGACGCCTAACACTATGTTAACCCGGACTTGACGGCGGGTGACCGGAGCGGCAGCGAAGGGAGCTCGCAGTCAAGGATCGGGTTCAACTGCGCGTTAGGCGTCGTCTGTTGTCTGTCCACTATCTACCTCTGTGTCTTTAGCCCAGATAACAATAACTGTAGGTACTAGACCAAGCACAACGCCGCAAAGTACCAGGGTAAACCAGTAAGCTGGACTTCCAATTAGGTATTTGTACCCAAGAAGGATTGAGACTCCGATAGCTGCTGGCACTGCGAGTCTAAGCCAAAAGCCCCAAGCGGAAGCGATTGATCGGTACAACTCAAAAGATACGAATATGACGGAGAATATTAGGGCCGTTAGCAGCGTTTCATGCCAAACAATCGGATTACCCGATAAGTATCTCGCTAGCGCTTGACCAATGGTTGCGGATAACACGATAACCAGAGGGAATTGGTAATTAAATTTGGAATCGTGGGTCATATCTGTTCAGACGCCTAACACTATGTTAACCCGGACTTGACGGCGGGTGACTGGAGCGGCAGCGAAAGGAGCTCGCAGTCAAGGATCGGGTTCAACTGCACGTTAGGCGTCGCAGTGGTACTTCTGGTATTTTTTGTGCATTTCACTAAATCGATTTTTCTACGAGAGTTAATAGATTTCTAGCACCGTTGGCGATTGATTCTGCGTTGGGTAGCACGATGCCGTTTACGCCAGTTGAGTAGCGAAGGAAATATGGAGACCCATGAACTTCGCCAAGCCGTGAGACCCAGTTAGGAGGGGAGCTATCTATTGGTAGGCCTTCGTTGCGTGCGAGTTCGCATAGACCAACTAGGTTGTGCCGAATTTGTGGCTTTCTCAATATTGAATCGGACCCATCCCTAGAAAGATATGCCTTCAAACTGCACTCTACGACGTGCGATGAAACGAGAGCTAGAGCCATTGGACTAGTATTTGGAGATTGGGCCAGTAGAAGTGCTCCGGGTAGCATGGATCGAGCAACTCCCAAATAGGTATGCGGAGGACCTGGAGACGCGATAGTTGCGCCCCCTAAACTTGTATTTATCGTCCCCGATGTCGAATCATTCATTTCAGACGCCTAACACCATGTTAACCCGGACTTGACGGCGGGTGACCGGAGCGGCAGCGAAGGGAGCTCGCAGTCAAGGGTCGGGTTCAACTGCACGTTAGGCGTCGTCCCGAGCATCTATTCGTTAGCACTTTCAAAGAGTTCAACTACGTTTCCAGATGGATCTAAGCAAAGTATTTGCTGTCCACCAGGACCTGAAACTATGTCGTTTCTGAAAGTTACACCAGCTGTTTTGAGCTCCGCTACAGTCTGCTCAATGTCTTTCACAGGAAGGACAAATCTCGCCCAGCCGCCTGACTCGGGTTGAGTACCCCCAGGCATGGGTTTCGATGCTGATGCCTGGGGGCCGGCCAACCAAAGTTGAATGTCACCCATTTCCACAATTGCCATTGCGGGACCGAATTGCTGTTTGAGCGCAAAGCCCAGTTGCTCGCAGTAAAATTTGATCGAGCTGTCTACGTCCTTAACGATGTATCTAATTTGTGCCATTCAGGTCTCTCATGAACTTCGACTAGACGCCTAACACTATGTTAACCCGGACTTGACGGCGGGCGACTGGAGCGGCAGCGAAAGGAGCTCGCAGTCAAGGATCGGGTTCAACTGCACGTTAGGCGTCTCCTTCCTCACTCTCTTTGATAGATTTGAGCGTCGAAATCGCTTCATTCATTAGGCTAACTCCGTCTTTTTTCTTACGGCGTTCCAAATATTGTTCAAGTAATAGTTTTGCCTTGTCTGAGCGGTGCGATTGGTAGTGGGCCATACCTTCCCAAAACAGGGCATCTCTCTGAGCGTGCCAAATTTGTACTGCCTTACGGCAGCTTGATATTGCTCTGTTTAGATCTCCTTTCCCAGTTTTCTGGTGAAGACGAACGGTTGATCGCGCAAGATCCACCAGTGCTTCCGGATCGTTTGGGGTGATACGGATTCTTTCTAACGCGGCTCCGATTTGATTGTGGAGTGCTTTTTCGTTTCGACGCCGTTTTCTGCACTTCGGGCATCGAACCGCAACAGAATAGAAATTGAATTGAAGCGACTCATACCAATACTTCTGTTCAGTGGCAGAGAAAGTGAATGGCTCGTTGCACTGCACACATTTTCGGTTTTGATCGAGGTAGTAGTAACGTGGCGTATGACAAAGGGGACAATAGACTTGTCTACTAACGTTTCCTTCTACGGCCCCAGGTGGTATAGGCGGACGGAAATCTGGATCGTATTCGTAAAAAGAAACGGTCTTTCCGTAGGCGTTAGTAATCGTACGTTCAACGAGCGGTATCTCTCCGAAAGTAGAATCTGAACGCGATTGTCTTTTAGATGGTTTTTTGGCCTTCTTATCCTTAGCACCGCGATCTCGGTATGTCCTTGGCATTAGACGCCTAACACTATGTTAACCCGGACTTGACGGCGGGCGACTGGAGCGGCAGCGAAAGGAGCTCGCAGTCAAGGATCGGGTTCAACTGCACGTTAGGCGTCACACTTAGGAATGACAAACTACATTTGGTAAACATAGCCCGGGACTAGCTGCTGTCATCCCTGGCGGTCTTAAGTTTAGAAAGTACCGAATAACCGTCGCTATCTAAGTCGACAATGTAACCCACGATATCTCCCGCGAATTTGATTGGAGTCGCTTTTTCGATCCTAATATTTACTTTAGCCAGCTCCTTCTTCACGAGTAGATAAACTTCATTAGTCTTTCTGCTACTTTTGGGATTGTTTAAGACGAAGGGGTTAGTGAAGGTAGCATCCGCAAACATGTTAGGAGTTGTACGATCTACGTATATGCGATCGCCGGTATCATTACTAGAAATATCTAGTTTTTTGCCATCTATTTGAATCGTTAGGCGCGCAAGCTTCCAAGAGTTGCAATGCTTCGTGAGGCCATAGTGCTTGCAACTCTTTTGACCTGATGGTTCCGTCACTTCACTGCTACGAATAGGATCAACCGTAACGCATGAAGCAAGGCACGTTATTAAAAGTAGTGTTGTTAGTGTTCGATTTATTTTTTGCATGACGCCTAACACTATGTTAACCCGGACTTGACGGCGGGCGACCGGAGCGGCAGCGAAGGAAGCTCGCAGTCAAGGATCGGGTTCAACTGTACGTTAGGCGTCGTATATTGGAACTCTATTTCGTGCAAAGGCATATCCAGCCCTGATTAGTAACGATTGTATCTAACTCCAGATTGCCGCAGATGTTCTTACTTGTACAAGTTTGCTCAATACCGTCTTCACCAAAGGCGCGTATCTCGAAACTGTAACCAGAACTTGTGTATTGAATTGGATGGCCCCACGCGTCGTTTGGGAGATCGTCTAAAGAATTGGGATACTCGCCATGTTCGTTGAAGTATGCATTCACTCTCTCAAGGGTATGCTTGAGAGTAAGCATATCGTTTATCTGTGGTTCGGAAGGAACGCAACCTACTAGGATTGCTGCGTATGTGATTGTGGCGATCGCGATCGAATTTCGCATGATCTCGCTAGACGCCTAACACTATGTTAACCCGACGCGAACGTGAGCGAAGCGAACCTTTCGCGGTCGGGTTGAACTACACGTTAGGCGACGTTCCTGATCCATGAGAGTTGAAGACTCCGTGTCTAGACGGTCTGAAGATACTACGAAAGCAGAGGGCCGACCAGAAAGCGGTAGCTTGGACCGGTGTTACGGGGTGGCTGTTGAATGTAGACAAGTATTGTTGCGGAACATGTATTACGCGAGGTGTTCAGGGCGTGTTGCTCGAGCGAAGGTAATCACCTTGACACGGAAACTTGTGGGCCTAAAACGCAGAACGATTTGAGAAGGTTGGCGCTCAACCGTTTCTGACGGAGTGAGCCCACTCCGCAGGGTGGTACGGACAGACGGCATACAAGAGCTGGGAGGGTGTAAGGATGCTCGACAGGACTAGAGATTATGTTCAGATGTTCTGGGAAGAAAAACGCTGAAGGTTGAGTGGGTGGGTTAACTAATGCCGGTGCGATTTATGCGATTGAATAACCCAAGATTTGGAAACGGACGTGGTGTTCCTGGATTGCTAATGATTCAAGGAATGATCGGCGTTGATCTACGATTTTCGAACGCCTGGATTACGACGCCTAACACTATGTTAACCCGGACTTGACGGCGGGTGACTGGAGCGGTAGCGAAAGGAACTCGCGGTCAAGGATCGGGTTCAACTGCACGTTAGGCTTCGCTCTTGCTGGATTGGTCGTCTGATTTTGCAACTGCTTCGACCAAATTCCAATCAATTACCGATTTCATGAAATGCCAGGAGTCTGACACGCTTTTGAACCATGCAAAGTCCTGCACAAACAAACCTAACACGAAGCCGATCAAAACAAGGAAGAGCGGGTTATCGCTGAACACATACAAACCCGCAGACACAAGAAGAATGAGCAGTCGAAATATGAGACGTTTCGAGATCGAACGAAATCCACCCAGAACAGATGCATCATCTTCTCTGCGATTTAGGAGGTTTTTCGCGAGAAGTTTATTGTTCAACTAGATGGCTCCTTCAAGACGCCTAACACTATGTTAACCCGGACTTGACGGCGGGTGACCGGAGCGGCAGCGAAGGAAGCTCGCAGTCAAGGATCGGGATCAACTGCACGTTAGGCGTCATCGTTTAACAACCAAATCACCACCATCGAGCCAGAATTGTTCTCCATCAAATAGAACTTCCTCCCAGAATGAAGAGTTGGATGATTCGTTCATCGAGGCCACGACGTACTGAAAATGCGGGTCTTCTGTTGCGGGAAGAGGCTTCACAATCGATCCTGGAACGATTCCAAAACGACCGCACATTTCGAGTAATCGTATGGCTGAGTCAAGTTCGTTGCGTCGACCTATCAGAGTAGCTCGCTCTTCAATGTTTTCAGGAGGTTCCTGCGCATCTAGTTGGCTCAGCTGATCTTTCAAGATGTCGATAGCTTCGTTCATGACGCCTAACACTATGTTAACCCGCCGCCGTACATCGGGTACGAGTTTGCCGGGCGCGGAGCGACCGAATGCAAACGGAGTACACGATAGGCGGTCGGGTTCAACTGCACGTTAGGCGTCGCTTGGTGTTGGCTTTAGTCACTTTACGATTAGACCATGTTCTTGTAGTGCATCTTGCCATATGGCGTCGCCACATTCTTGAAAGTAGTTGCTAAGTACGCTGGCGGCATTAACGCATGTGTCATTGTCGTTTTTTTCCAACTGAAGAAGCACCTCTGAGGAAGCGACATCCAGTTTTACGGGGCTATCAGACCATGACGGCTTGCAGAACCCGTACCCATCAAAGGAAATGGCAACAAGATAGAGCCTACCCTCGCTGTCGATGTCAAAGTCAGAGAACACACTATCGTCCTGCAGTCCCAGACAAATTCGGCATGGCCTTGTAGATATTTTTTCGGCGACGCGAATGTCCATTAAGGCTGTGGCAATCTGTTCCAGACGCCTAACACTATGTTAACCCGGACTTGACGGCGGGTGACTGGAGCGGCAGCGAAAGGAGCTCGCAGTCAAGGATCGGGTTCAACTGCACGTTAGGCGTCGTCTGAGAATTTGGGATATAAACCTCCGTTGTAAGGACTCTCGCCACGAAAAAAGTGGTAGCTTAGATCGTCTAGCCGGGTATAGGCCCATTCGAAATACTCATCTGAGTGATGTCGTGGAAAGTTTGGGTTCGAAGACCAATCCCTTACGAAGTTGCTGTAATACCAAAATCCTTCAGCCAGCCATCGCTCTAAAGGATCTTCTTGTTGTTGAGCCTCAGCACAATGCTGCATAGCATCTACAAGAACATCAAACTTGTTTTTATTCCATACAAGGTCTGTCCTCAGCTCAAGAAGGAATGATCCTTCTTCGCTCTGAAACTCCCTTTGAAGCAGATCACGCCACATCTAGACGCCTAACACTATGTTAACTGGCTGCCGTTTAGCTCGGCACGAGTTTGCGCGAGCGAAGCGAGTAATTGCAAACGAAGTGACGAGTAGGCAGTCCAGTTCAACTGCACGTTAGGCGGTTACTGTTGATTAAAAGCGTGATTTTCGCGTTATGCAGATACGAGCTACTTTTTGCCATAGCGCAGATTGACATAAACCATAAGAGCGATCGAGATTAGCATGGCGATTAGATACATACCAAAAACGAGCGGTTCGTCAGAAATCGTGCCATGCTCGTGAAAAGAAAGCTGGCCGTGATCATTTGAAAAAGACTTTGTTCCTGACGGTACAGAGATGTCTGCTGGTAAATTTTCGATTGGGTTGGACCCCAAACGTATGGCGAAATTGTAAAACGCGTAGTACATAACAAGCGTTCCACCGATGTAGATTGCGTATCGAAATACTGAACGCACAGCTTTAGACGCCTAACACCATGTTAACCCGCCGCCGTACATCGGGTACGAGTTTGCCGGGTGCGTAGCACCCGAATGCAAACGGAGTACGCGATAGGCGGTCGGGTTCAACTGTTGGTTAGGCGTCGCCGGTTGTTTCATGAGAGTTGCAGACTCCCCAGGTGGATAACACGAAGATACTACGAAAGCAGTGGGCCAGCCAGAATGGTGCCCTGCTTGTTTGGTGGGTGTTTGAGAGCGTAGAAGTATCTGAGGCGCGGGACATTAAGGAGCGAGCTGTGGATGGTGGTCGGTTTTTTCTGGCTGACGGAGTAGGAACACTCCGCAGTGTGGTACGGACAGTGAGTTGAGAATTTGGGGTGGGTAAGCGGACAGATAATTCAGCGACAGATTACGTTCCAAGGACATCGATAGAACAACCTGGAAGGTGAAACTGCTGATTGTGTGACGTTTGCTCGCCTGGGATCTCCAGGTAAAGAGACTTAGACGCCTAACACTATGTTAACCCGCCGCCGTACATCGGGTACGAGTTTGCCGGGTGCGTAGCACCCGAATGTAAACGGAGTACGCGATAGGCGGTCGGGTTCAACTGCACGTTAGGCGTCGCCATCGCACCCTCATCCCTTGACTCGAACTTTCGCTGATTTTCCAATTTCCAGACCTTCGTTCACCGCGAACACTTCGAGCGTAAAGTCCAATGGCTTCTGCTGAGAAGGATGTCCATCTAACCAGACGAAATGAAACTTAGCTTTGTTCCCGTTTATGTACGAGTCTAAGGGGGCGGCAGGAGCGAGTGGAAATATTAAATCTGGTAGCGATTTGATCGGCGCTCGGAAGTAGAAGGCAACCTCATGTAGCTCGTAAACGCTTGATGGAGGCCAGTCTATGGTCAATTCAAGAACTCCTGCATCTGCACACGATGATCCAGGTGCTGCGGTACCTCTAGTAATGTTGGTAATTGTCACTTTAGGTTGAGGTAACAGAGCAACGTATTCTCCAGTTTCGTCGTATCTAAATTCGAACGCTTTAGCGTCTGGCCAAAATACTGCGTAACCGGGCTCAAATGAACAAGCCAATGCATAAGGACTAGCTAATAGGGGCATGCATAAGCAAACGAATGCGAAAATTGGCTTGTTCATATGTGGGAGGTTCCTCGTAAGTCCCAATCAGACGCCTAACACCATGTTAACCCGCCGCGAGCGCGAACGAAGTGAGCCTTTCGCGGTCGGGTTGAACTGCTAGTTAGGCGGCGCTCTTGTTCCATGAGAGTTGATGACTCCCTGTCTAGATGATTCGAAGATACTACGAAAGCAAAAGACCGACCAGAATGAGATGACCTAGACCGGTGTTTCGGAGCTGACTATGAATTGTGTATGGATGCCGTAGCGCGACATGTATTACGAGAGATGTTTAGGGCGTATCGCCCGAACGAAGAATAAAGCCTGGACATGAAATTTGTGGCTCTAAACGCTGAGCGAGCTGGAAGTGGCTGGGGCTGAACTGGTGCTGACGGAGTGAACCTTTCCGCAGGATGGTACGGACCGTGGGTTATGGTTGAACGATGCGGCGTAAGAGGCGCTTTTAAAAGTTAGAGCTTACGACTCTATGCACTAGAAAGAACAACGTGTAAGGCTGAATGGGCGGGTAAATCAATGTCCGTGCGATTCGTGCGATTGTATAGCCCAAGATGCTAAAACGGACGTGGTTGCACTTGATTGCTACTGATTCAAAAAGTGCGGGGCGTTCATCTATGAATTATTGAACGCCTAGACTACGACGCCTAACACTATGTTAACCCGCCGCCGTACATCGGGTACGAGTTTGCCGGGCGCGCAGCGACCGAATGCAAACGGAGTACGCGATAGGCGGTCGGGTTCAACTGAACGTTAGGCGTCATTTCTCAATCATCTATACCGAGCGCGGTTGGCACCCAATTCGTTAGACCTATATTGAACAGCGCGTCGTCCCATCCCTTATCCAGATAGAACGTAAGCATTTCGATACCATTCTGGGATATTTCTACTCCCTGAAGTTTAAACAGGGCTAATAACTCTAGATTTTCCTCAGGCAAAGGGAAGAGGGACTCCAGTTCCTTTTCCCATGGCGCCAGAAGTGATTTAAGCTCATTTCCAATAGCTGGGGTAAGTTCTTTGTATCGTTTTTCTAGTGTCCTTGCATGATTAGCTGCATTAGGCAGTGGCATTCCGCCACTATTTTGAATAAGAACCTGAATGTTTGACTGATCGAAATTGAAATCTCCAGTCCAAAGTCCGTTTTCCAATATCAAAAGCCCGAAGTAGGGTTCATTCGACTGGGGCCTTTTCTTCCTGAAGCGTTTGAACACGTCGACTCTTTTTCAGACGCCTAACACTATGTTAACTGGCCGCCGTACATCTGGCACGAGTTTGCAGGGAGCGAAGCGACCGTTTGCAAACGAAGTGACAGATAGGCGGTCCAGTTCAACTGTACGTTAGGCGTTGCCGGATGGTCCATTAGATCTGATGACTCCTTGTCTACTAGATGGCCTGAAGATACTACGAAAGCATAGACCCGACCAGAAGTGTGCATTACTGCTGCGGCCGGTGTTTGAGAGCGTAAAAGTATCTAAGGCCCACGACGCTGAGGAGCGAGCTGTGGATGGTGGTCGGTTTCTTTTGGCTGACGGAGTAGGAACACTCCGCAGTGTGGTACGGACAGTGTGTTGAAAATTTGGGGGTGGGCATACAGACAGATGATTCAGCGAGAGATTACGTTCTAAAGACCTCGATAGAACAACCTGGAAGGTGCAACTGCTGATTGTATGGCGTTTGCTCGCATGGGATTTCCGGGTAAAGAGACTTAGACGCCTAACACCGTGTTAACCCGGACTTGACGGCGGGTGACTGGAGCGGCAGCGAAAGGAGCTCGCAGTCAAGGATCGGGTTCAACTGCACGTTAGGCGTCGTACGATTCATTGCTGGGATTTGTCATTGTCCAGGAGAGCGCTCAATGTTTCGATTGCACTCCATAGTAATGATTCAGTGTTCCCGCTGAAAGATCCCGTGTGATTATGACGTCGCCACTCGATATATACAGCGGCACGTATCTGGTCAGGAGTAGGATGAGCACCTAAATCACATACGCCTTGAACTGGAAGGTCCTCTTGCGAGCACATTTGAATATCAAAAGTTCGAGCGAATTCGAAAAGATCGGTACGTCGACGTTTTTTTGTATTTGGCAAATCTGAAGAAGTGAGTTGATCGGAAGGAATGTGGTGGATCATATGTCGTCTTCGATCATGGAACTCAGACGCCTAACACCATGTTAACCCGGACTTGACGGCGGGTGACTGTAGCGGCAGCGAAAGGAGCTCGCGGTCAAGGATCGGGTTCAACTGATTGTTAGGCGTCACTTGCTTTGTCCAGCCATAGTCCCCAAGGCACAAAGACAAGAAGCGGACCGGTCTGAGGTCCTCTGCCATACGTGATCATGAGGTAAGCGCTTTCACGAGAGACGCAAATTTCAGATGGCGAGAGAGAAATATTGTGTCTTTCCTTCTTAATGAGTTCACGAACACTAGGCTCAATACGTATTTCTTCAGGAGTTACTGGAATATACGCTGCTCTCTCAAGGGAGTAGGTGCCAAGTTCTTCGAGGTCGATTTCCTTCGGAAAACTAGCCGAAATTGTACAAGAGACTCGAATACCGAAATCTTCAAGATCTGTTTTCGTCTGTAAGAATTCAAAACTTACAGCGAAAGAACTCGTTGCTGTGAAAATTAGAAGCAGGGTTGCTAGTGTCGCTACCGTTTTCATGACGCCTAACACTATGTTAACCCGCCGCCGTACATCGGGTACGAGTTTGCCGGGTGCGTAGCGCCCGAATGCAAACGGAGTACGCGATAGGCGGTCGGGTTCAACTGCACGTTAGGCGTCAACTGGGGATAATCCATAATAGCACTGCCACGACTACTGTTATTCCAGAAAGCCACACAAAAGGCGCTTTATGCCAAGGAATTGGCGACGCTGCACTCACAGCTGCATGTTCCCTTGCAGACTGCTGCGCATTACCTAAGCCGGAAAGCTCTCCCAACCTTGGTCCGGGTAGAACTAGATTAAATAGTCCTATGAGGATAACCACGCCGCCGATGATCTTTAAGTCGGGTAGGGTGAGAACTATCACAAATCCAACGACTATGGCTCCGATTCCCAGTATATGTTCTAGCTTCATGATTACTCCTAGATTCTTTATGGATGACGCCTAACACCATGTTAACCCGGACTTGACGGCGGGTGACTGGAGCGGCAGCGAAAGGAGCTCGCAGTCAAGGATCGGGTTCAACTGCACGTTAGGCGTCGTTTTGCCCTTCACTTCCAAAGCCCTCTATCTCTTCTAGCACTGTGCGGCCCATAACCTGATCAGGGTCTTTAATGGCTAAAATTTTCAAATTAGCTAGTTGCTCTGCAGAGATTTCTCTTTTCAGCCAATAACAGAAGAACCCATACCGATCGTGCTCCGCTGCATTCTCCATCCCAGGTTTGTACGTCTCTATGTTCATGCGGATGAAATCGTTTGTGGGGAGCATATTCAAAGATTTCCATTCTTGTGGGAATCCCATTAAATCGAGGTATTCCTGAGTGTCCATTCAGACGCCTAACACCATGTTAACCCGCCGCCGTACATCGGGTACGAGTTTGCCGGGTGCGTAGCACCCGAATGCAAACGGAGTACGCGATAGGCGGTCGGGTTCAACTGTTGGTTAGGCGTCGCCGGTTGTTTCATGAGAGTTGCAGACTCCCCAGGTGGATAACACGAAGATACTACGAAAGCAGTGGGCCAGCCAGAATGCTGCACTGCTTGTTTGGTGGGTGTTTGAGAGCGTAGAAGTTTCTGAGGCGCGGGACATTAGGAGCGAGCTGTGGATGGTGGTCGGTTTCTTCTAGCTTACGGAGTGAGCCCACTCCGCAGTGTGGTACGGACGGTTTGCTGAGAAATTTGGGGTGGGAATACAGATGGTAAATGCGGAGAGAAGTTACGTTCTAAGGACTGAGTTAGAACAACCTGGAAGGTGAAAATTGAGAGTGTGACGTCAGCTCGTTCGAGGACTTACAGGTAAAGAGATATAGACGCCTAACACCATGTTAACCCGCCGCCGTACATCGGGTACGAGTTTGCCGGGTGCGTAGCACCCGAATGCAAACGGAGTACGCGATAGGCGGTCGGGTTCAACTGTTGGTTAGGCGTCGCCGGTTGTTTCATGAGAGTTGCAGACTCCCCAGGTGGATAACACGAAGATACTACGAAAGCAGTGGGCCAGCCAGAATGGTGCCCTGCTTGTTTGGTGGGTGTTTGAGAGCGTAGAAGTATCTGAGGCGCGGGACATTAGGAGCGAGCTGTGGATGGTGGTCGGTTTCTTTTAGCTTACGGAGTGAGCCCACTCCGCAGTGTAGTACGGACGGTTTGCTGAGAAATTTGGGGCGGGAATACAGATGGTAAATGCGGAGAGAAGTTACGTTCTAAGAACTGAGTTAGAACGACCTGGAAGGTGAAAATTGAGAGTGTGGCGATAGCTCGTCCGAGGACTTACAGGTAAAGAGACATAGACGCCTAACACCATGTTAACCCGCCGCCGTACATCGGGTACGAGTTTGCCGGGTGCGTAGCACCCGAATGCAAACGGAGTACGCGATAGGCGGTCGGGTTCAACTGTTGGTTAGGCGTCGCCGGTTGTTTCATGAGAGTTGAAGACTCACTGGATGGATAACACGAAGATACTACGAAAGCAGAAGACCAGCCAGAAGTGTGCATTCCTGCTGCGGCCGGTGTTTGAGAGCGTAGAAGTGTCTGAGGCGCGGGACATTAGGAGCGAGCTGTGGATGGTGGTCGGTTTTTCCTAGCTTACGGAGTGAGCCCACTCCGCAGTGTGGTACGGACGGTTTGCGGAGAAACATGGGGTGGGTATAAAGACGGTAGATGCGGAGAGAAGTTACGTTCTAAAGACTGAGTTAGAACAACCTGGAAGGTGAAAATTGAGAGTGTGGCGTTAGCTCGTCCGAGGACTTACAGGTAAAGAGACATAGACGCCTAACACCATGTTAACCCGCCGCCGTACATCGGGTACGAGTTTGCCGGGTGCGCAGCACCCGAATGCAAACGGAGTACGCGATAGGCGGTCGGGTTCAACTGTTGGTTAGGCGTCGCCCGTTGTTTCATGAGAGTTAAAGACTCGCCGGATGAATAACACGAAGATACTACGAAAGCAGCAGACCAGCCAGAATTGCGGGCTGCTGTTTGGCTGGTGTTTGAAAGCGTAGAAGTATCAGGGGCGCGGGACATTAGGAGCGGACTGTGGATGGTGGTCGGTTTCTTCTAGCTGACGGAGTGAGCCCACTCCGCAGGATGGTACGGACGTTTTGCTGAGAAATTGGGGTGGGAGTACAGGCTGTAGAGTCAGAGAGAAAGTACGTTCTAAGGACTGAGGTAGAATAACTTGGAAGGTGAAAGCTGGATGTGTGGCGTTCGCTCGTCTGAGTTTGTGGGTAAAGAGGCTTAGACGCCTAACACCGTGTTAACCCGCCGCGACCGTGAGCGAAGCGAGCTTTTCGCGGTCGGGTTGAACTACACGTTAGGCGTCGCTGCCGATTCATGAGAGTTGATGACTGCCGGTTCTAGTTACCCTGAAGATACTACGAAAGCAGAATCCCGGCCAGAAATAGACGTGAACTACGAGAAACGCTTGGCTTGTGAGTTTAGAACGAAGCCTATGCCTGCGGACGATAACGTGCAGGTCTGAAATGCTAAACGGGCTGGAAAACATTGCGTGCTAAACCGTTGCTGACGGAGTGAGCCCACTCCGCAGTGTGGTACGGGCCGATGGGACCGTTGATTCGGGTGGGTATGCAGGCGTTTTAGAAAGCTAGAGATTACGTTCCGATACGCTGGAAGAAAAACACCGAAGGTTGAGTGAGTGGGAAGAATCATGTCCGTGCGATGGGCAACATTATTTAGCGCCAGGCTTCGGAACGGACGCTGTGGATACTCATCTGTTTTTGATTCGATTGGCGTTGAGCGCTCAACAGGGACTTGCGAAACACACTACGCGTACGCCTAACACCATGTTAACCCGCCGCCGTACATCGGGTACGAGTTTGCCGGGCGCGAAGCGACCGAATGCAAACGGAGTACGCGATAGGCGGTCGGGTTCAACTGAACGTTAGGCGTCGTCATTTCTTGCGGATTGTTCGCGACGCATCTGTTGAAACTGTATGACTTGGTTTTCATGTTGGCGTAAGTATCGTTTTCGTAACCGGACTACATGGATCAGCAGAAGAATGACTCCGACGAGTGTTACGACGATGTTGGTCATAGCGTACTGCGGATCATCTGCCTCTACACCTCGAATCACAAGTTTCGTAGGACGTTCTGCTTGGGATCCGCTCAATTGATGATTTATGCCGATTCCACCGACAAAAATTAGTAAGGGTGCAGCGATAAGTGACCCGTACTTGAAAGATGAGAACATGAAACGCCAAATTCTCAGAATCATTGTGTTCTAGACGCCTAACACCATGTTAACCCGGACTTGACGGCGGGTGACTGGAGCGGAAGCGAAAGGAGCTCGCAGTCAAGGATCGGGTTCAACTCCACGTTAGGCGTCGCATTAGTTTGGTTCCTTAAGGTCAATCGATTCTAGGGTGCCGTTTAATATTATTTCAATGGTTTCAAGTGAGAGTTGGAACCACCATTCTTTACTATTCGTGTCATAGTAGCTAAAGGTGAATTCTCTTTCGTCAGCATCGAAACCACCGCAGTACGATTCTGTTTGGAACATGTCTGATGACTCGATTTTGGCCCACTCGGATAAAGGTAGAGACCTGGATTGGATATCTAGCAAGATATCTCTAAGTTCAGTGTCTATAAAAGCCTTCATCGAATTGGTGGATGTCCCTCAGACGCCTAACACTATGTTAACCCGGACTTGACGGCGGGTGACTGGAGCGGCAGCGAAAGGAGCTCGCAGTCAAGGATCGGGTTCAACTGCACGTTAGGCGTCACCGAAAATCCATTAGTTCCGTACGACTGTAGGATCGAGAAATGCTCGAACAGCATCATTTCCTTACCACTATTACGTGTGGCGAACTTTCAAATTCTTTGTCAAAGTCCGAAAGGTGTTCGTGATCGTAATCGCTACCCATTGATTCCATGTCGTCAGCTGCGTGTAGCAAAAATTCTGCGAACTTTCGTGCCTCGTCTGGTTCTAGCGTGAATATTACTTCGACTAAATTAATATCTGTTTGTTCTTCGCTATGGCCGACTAGCTTCATGTGCAACTTTCAAATTGGATTTCTGTGGCGGATGTTATTTAGACGCCTAACACTATGTTAACTGGCTGCCGTTAAGCTCGGCACGAGTTTGCGCGAGCGAGGCGAGCAAATGCAAACGAAGTGACGAGTAGGCAGTCCAGTTCAACTGAACGTTAGGCGTCATATTCGATGTAGCCAATCTCTTCTTCTGTGCCATCGGGCAAGCATCTCCATGAACTTACTGAGTCAATGCCACTCGATCCAAACGAAACCGTCAAAGTCGAATACTCACATTCCTCTTGTATAAAGTCGCCAAACGGAATCTCTAAGTATGCCCCTGGTGTGCAGTTTGGATCGGTGACAATGCATAGTACAGAGTAAGTCCCGAGGGAGACTTGGTTCAGAAGTGCTCCGTCGGTGGCCTTCATCAGAGCATGAGAGACTCTATGCTCGGTTCCATTAATCCAGATAGATATCCGAGAAATGGCGAAAGGTGCTGTCTGGTTTCGTTCTACTCTTGCCCGAGTGGTTCCAAGCACTGGCTTTAAGTCGGTTTCGATTTCGATAGAGTTGAATAGTCTGGGATAGTTAGAACTTGCTAGCATCGGAATTTGTAAGAGATAAAGTAGAAAAACTGTAAGCCTTCGCATGACGCCTAACACCATGTTAACCCGCCGCCGTACATCGGGTACGAGTTTGCCGGGTGCGTAGCACCCGAATGCAAACGGAGTACGCGATAGGCGGTCGGGTTCAACTGCACGTTAGGCGTCGCTTGATGTTTCATGAGTATTGCTCACGTACTAACAGAGTAAGAACTTTACATCGAAGTAGATTTCCGTTCACTTCATCAATCAGTGACGATGGGGCGGATTACGGAGATAGGTATCTCTAAGAATTGGTTACATGACTTGAAAAACACCGTGTCATATGTGCCCGGATCGTTTGGACTGAAAGTCCCGATACCGCAAATAGCTGTCGGAACCAAGGCAGCAAAACTGCAGTAGAGCCAGGCGCCAGAAAAAACTACTAATCTGCGTCTAGTGAAGGTATTTCTGAGAACTGCCAAGGCAAGAAGAGAGATTACAAAACCCCAGAATACTGCCACAAACCCTACGATCCACATATCTGCCTCGAAATTCGGTAGCAGTTAATCTCGACGCCTAACCCTATGTTAACCCGGACTTGACGGCGGGTGACTGGAGCGACAGCGAAAGGAGCTCGCAGTCAAGGATCGGGTTCAACTGCACGTTAGGCGTCGTCGTTTCTTGCGGATTGTTGACGACGCATGTTTTGAAGTCGTGTGACTTGGTTTTCATGTTGGCGTAAGTATCGTTTTCGTAGGCGAATTACATGGAGTACGAGAAGAATGACTCCGACGAGCGTTACAACAATGTTAGTGATAGCGTACTTCCGATCATCTGGGTCGACACCTCGAATCACAAGAGTTGACGGACGTTCTGCATCAGATCTGCTTAATTGATGATGTATGCCGATTCCACCGACAAAAATTAGTATTGGTGCTGCTAGAAAAGACCCATACTTGAAAGATAAGAACATGAAACGCCAAATTCTCAGAATCATCGTGATCTAGACGCCTAACACTATGTTAACCCGCCGCCGTACATCGGGTACGAGTTTGCCGGGTGCGTAGCACCCGAATGCAAACGGAGTACGCGATAGGCGGTCGGGTTCAACTGAACGTTAGGCGTCGCCGGTTGTGCCATGAGAGTTGATCAGATCCTGACTAAATTGCCTGAAGATACTACGAAAGCAGGAGGCTCACCAGAACGAGCATACATGAATGCAGTTGGCCGGTGAGAGGAAACTAGAGGCCAATGATCTATCGGCGTGGATGACGAATGTAGTGGGTAGTGACGCGGCGCATGAACACGTGAGGTGTTTATAGAAACTGAAAACTTCTGCAGTATTGTGGGCGATGCATCGTCTAGATCTGGAACAGCACTACAAGTCGACGCCTAACACCATGTTAACCCGGACTTGACGGCGGGTGACTGGAGCGACAGCGAAAGGAGCTCGCAGTCAAGGATCGGGTTCAACTGCACGTTAGGCGTCATCTGAGGATTAGTTGAGACACTCTATTGTGACGCCAATTTTGGAATGTTCATTTCCTCCAGTACTCCACAAATTAGGGTATTCAAATTGGTAGTCATTCTGCCACGGGTCGGGTGGGATTCGTGCGAGGTATCTTCCCTCTAATTCATGCAGTTGTGACACATGCTCGCTATGATCAAAATAGTGAACACATATCGCGGTTTGAATTCGGTCCAAATCGTAGGCTACAACGTCCAATGGTGACTGAGCTTCTTCTGGACGGTTTGGCATGATTGCGATTAGCAGCACCAGGCCGAGAAGAACTACTCCTATAAGGGTTAGCTTTTTTGGTATGACGCCTAACACTATGTTAACCCGGACTTGACGGCGGGTGACTGGAGCGGCAGCGAAAGGAGCTCGCAGTCAAGGATCGGGTTCAACTGTACGTTAGGCGTCATATCACCGCTCTTTCCAGTCAGTATAGATGCCTGCCGTTCCGCAACTGTTGCAGTGTGCCCCTACGTAAGACCAGCCAGGATCTTGTGATCCTGCAACTAGGTGCTGACCTATAAAAATTTCGAGCTTGTCTTCATCGCATATGCATATATTGCGATCAATATCGGAAGCATATCGCCTAGATTGTAGTAGGTCGATTTCCTCATCGCATGTTGGACAGATTAGATATGCAGCCCCTTCGGTATCATCTGAAAAGAGGTAGAAAACAGATGATGAACAGTGACAGATAACTTTTTGCCATGATTCGACAGGGTAACCGTTGGCGATTTCGTATCTATCGAACTCTGGATGCATGTTCATCAGAGGCCTAACACCATGTTAACCCGGACTTGACGGCGGGTGACTGGAGCGGCAGCGAAAGGAGCTCGCAGTCAAGGATCGGGTTCAACTGCACGTTAGGCGTCGTTTGGAACTGAGAAACTGAGAGCAAGACTGAAAGACCAATACTCATGTTCCCCATCCATCGTCGTCTTCATAGCCTCCAGATTCCTTATACTGTTTGTATCCCCACTCGCCGTCTGCACGATTATTCTGGTCTTCACGTTCCTTAATACGCGTTGATTCTCTTTTGTTGATTTTTTCGGTCGCTTCTTTTGGGTTAAGCCTTAGCGCTTCCGGAAGTACTGCTCCGCAGTACATGCACTTCGAATGCTCAGGATACTTTATGTGCGCATTGCATTGCGGACATCGTGGGTCCTGTTGGCCGTTCATTTCAGACGCCTAACACCACTGTATGACTGGCGGTTGACAGAGGCGGAGTGGAGCGGCAGCGAAACGAGCACGGCTGTCAGCCGTCCAGTCGATGCACTTGTTAGGCGGCTGCTGATTCGGGTTCGACTGCTTAATCATTAGTTGCTCCGAGGCGCTCTTTGAGTAAAGGGAGTGCGGAGTCTCGCCAAAACCGACTAGATATACCACCGCTAGACATGCCTCCATGACTGTATTTATCTACCTTGATGCTCTGATCAGACGACAAATCGTGCCCGGTCAATTCAAAAAACATATCACGGATAACGCCTTCTAACTCGACGGGTGAGGTCGGAAGCGAAACCTCTTCAAAATGATCTCGCATATCGCGCCAAAGGTACGGATCCCCACGTAGTCCCCATTGTTGGGGTTCGTCCTCAAACAGTGAAGATAGTGAGGTCACATTCAGACGCCTAACACTATGTTAACCCGACGCCGTACATGAGCCGGCGGAGTTTGCCGGGAGCGTAAGCGACCGAATGCAAACGAAGTGGCGAATAGGCGGTCGGGTTCAACTGTTGGTTAGGCGTCGCCCGTTGTTTCATGAGAGCTGAAGACTCCCTAGATAGATAAAGGGAAGATACTACGAAAGCAGCAGACCAGCCAGAATTGAGGGCTGCTGGTTGGCTGGTGTTTGAGAGTGTAGAAGTATCTGAGGTGCGGGACATTAGGAGCGAGCTGTGGATGGTGGTCGGTTTCTTCTAGCTGACGGAGTGAGCTACCTCCGCAGGATGGTACGGACGGTTTGCTGAGAAATTGAGGTGGGAATACAACTGTAGATTCGGAGAGAAAGTACGTTCTAAGGGCTGAGTTAGAACGACCTGGAAGGTGAAAATTGAGAGTGTGGCGTTAGCTCGTCCGAATTTTCTGGGTAAAGAGACTTAGACGCCTAACACCATGTTAACCCGCCGCCGTACATCGGGTACGAGTTTGCCGGGTGCGTAGCACCCGAATGCAAACGGAGTACGCGATAGGCGGTCGGGTTCAACTGTTGGTTAGGCGTCGCCCGTTGTTTCATGAGAGTTGCAGACTCCCTAGACAGATAACGCGAAGATACTACGAAAGCAGTGGACCAGCCAGAATTGCGGACTACTTGTTTGGTTGGTGATTGAGAGCGTAGAAGTATCTGAGGTGCGGGACATTAGGAGCGAGCTGTGGATGGTGGTCGGTTTCTTCTAGCTGACAAAGTGAGCCCACTCCGCAGGATGGTACGGACGGTTTGCTGAGAAATTTGGGGTGGGGATACAGACTGTAGATTCAGAGAGAAAGTACGTTCTAATGACCGAGTTAGAACAACTTGGAAGGTGAAAGCTGAGTGTGTGGCGTTAGCTCGTCCGAGGACCTAAAGGTAAAGAGATATAGACGCCTAACACTATGTTAACCCGCCGCCGTATATTGGGCACGAGTTTGCCGGGAGCGAAGCGACCGAATGCAAACGGAGTGCGCAATAGGCGGTCGGGTTCAACTGCACGTTAGGCGTCGCCTGAAAGCTGATTGGGTTCACTCCATCCTCTAATGTACGGTGCGATATACCACTCCTCTTCTGGCGAATCTCCACATTTGCTCCAGTACTCTAACTCAGTTTCGTGAATGTGGATGTCTGCGAACAACAACTCGAAGATAGATTCCTGCTTAGGATGAATTGTCTTTGTTGATGCTAGGTGGTCATCAAGTGTCTGTAAGAGGAAACAGCCAAGTACTCTTTTCTCCTGTGCTGATGTATCGCTTTTTAAATATAGCTCAGCGTAAGCCTCGAGCTCAGAAAGGTCGCACGCTGTATACTCGAAATCTTGATCACTCTGGTCAATCCTACTCGATGGATCGATGCCGATTTTTCGCAACACTGAATTTGCAGCTTGAAGTTCCGGATACTCATACGCCTCCGTTCCCATCAATCGACGCCTAACACTATGTTAACCCGGACTTGACGGCGGGTGACTGGAGCGGCAGCGAAAGGAGCTCGCAGTCAAGGATCGGGTTCAACTGCACGTTAGGCGTCATATCGGGTTCCAAATATCAGTGGGAGCCAACTGTTATTTTACTTCAGTGTGCTCGAAGCGAGGAACCAGTTTCGCCCAGACCGCAACCAATGAACTCCTTCACCACAAAAGAAGGATGCAAGCTCACCTGATCTGGTTTGTTCGGAATAATGGAGGATAGCTCCATTAAAAATGGATCGCCTAAGTATCTACAATACTCACCTTCGAATGCCTTATCGTAACCACAAACGCCTTCGTTTGTGATTGTGTAGTCTGATTCGACGAGTGTGATGCAATTTGGCGTGAGTTTAGCCTCTACATCCTGGCGGGTAAGACACAACTCGCGTAGCCCTCTCCAACAACTAAGGTAACCCAGAAGAATAAGATCGTGATCGATCTCGTAGACTCTCGAAGTTGGATCTAAGAGCGGTGCAACTGAGAAACCTTGTATTTGTCTATCGGAGTCTGTGCATCCCACGAAAATAGTCGCTGCGCATAGGGCTAATATTCTTAAGACGCCTAACACCATGTTAACCCGGACTTGACGGCGGGTGACTGGAGCGACAGCGAAAGGAGCTCGCAGTCAAGGATCGGGTTCAACTGCACGTTAGGCGTCATCTGAGGATTATTTGAGACACTCTATTGTGACGCCAATTTTAGAATGTTCATTTCCTCCAGTACTCCACAAATTAGGGTATTCAAATTGGTAGTCATTCTGCCACGGGTCGGGTGGGATTCGTGCGAGGTATCTTCCCTCTAATTCATGCAGTTGTGACACATGCTCGCTATGATCAAAATAGTGAACACATATCGCGGTTTGAATTCGGTCCAAATCGTAGGCTACAACGTCCAATGGTGACTGAGCTTCTTCTGGACGGTTTGGCATGATTGCGATTAGCAGCACCAGGCCGAGAAGAACTACTCCTATAAGGGTTAGCTTTTTTGGTATGACGCCTAACACTATGTTAACCCGGACTTGACGGCGGGTGACTGGAGCGGCAGCGAAGGGAGCTCGCGGTCAAGGATCGGGTTCAACTGCAAGTTAGGCGTCGCCATCGCTCCCTCATCCCTTGACTCGAACTTTCGCTGATTTTCCTATCTCCAGACCTTCGTTCACCGCAAACACTTCGAGATCAAAGTCCAATGGCTTCTGCTGAGAAGGATGTCCATCTAACCAGACGAAATGAAACTTAGCTGTGTTCCCGTTTATGTACGAGTCTAAGGGGGCGGCAGGAGCGAGTGGAAACATTAAATCTGGTAGCGATTTGATCGGCGCTCGGAAGTAGAAGGCAACCTCATGTAGTTCATAAACGCTTGATGGAGGCCAGTCTATGGTCAATTCAAGAACTCCTGCATCTGCACACGATGATCCAGGTGCTGCGGTACCTCGAGTAATGTTGGTGATTGTCACTTTAGGTTGAGGTAACAGGGCAACGTATTCTCCAGTTTCGTCGTATCTAAACTCGAACGCTTTGGCGTCTGGCCAAAATACTGCGTAACCGGGCGCAAATGAACAAGCCAATGCACAAGGACTAGCTAATAAGGGCATGCATAAGCAAACGAATGCGAAAATTGGCTTGTTCATATGTGGGAGGTTCCTCGTAAGTCCCAATCAGACGCCTAACACTATGTTAACTGGCTGCCGTTAAGCTCGGCGCGAGTTTGCGCGAGCGAAGCGAGCAAATGCAAACGAAGTGACGAGTAGGCAGTCCAGTTCAACTGCACGTTAGGCGTCATCCAATTTTTGGATGAGCTCTTCGGCGTTTGGGTCGCCAAGAAACAAAGCCTCGTGAAAGAGACGGCGTGCTTCTTCGTGATTTTTTTCCACACCTTCGCCGTCCTTATACATGCCACCCAAGAAAATCATTGACGGGGCAAAGCCTTGTGAAGCAGAAACTTTGAGAAGTTCGGCTGCTCTTTGAAGATTACGAAAATCTTCAGGTAGACGGTAACCATAGTAGTGAAAGCAGCCAAGATCATGTGTTGCTCTAGCGTGTCCTAGATTTGATGCTTGTTCTAGGTATTGCATTCCTTGCATAGGCGTTCTTTTAGGAATGTCGGCATCATAGTAAGCGATTCCCAACACATACATAGCGTCTGAATCTCCTTTATCAGCTAACGCCAAAAGTTTGGTTTCAGCTTGGACATGATCGTCCTCAATCAGATCCTCGTACTCGTATATTTTGTCGTTATCTACCATGACGCCTAACACTATGTTAACCCGGACTTGACGGCGGGTGACTGGAGCGGCAGCGAAAGGAGCCTGCAGTCAAGGATCGGGTTCAACTGCACGTTAGGCGTCGCCACTTTCTGGTATTACTCCAGTCGGTTCCGTCAGCTAAGGACAATTGCGGAAAACTAGCATCAAAGACAGTTTCCCCTTGAATCGCACATGTTGGAAGTCGCAAGTTCGCGAGCCATACGCCTGATCTTGTATTAGTCCTCTCGCATCGTCACGGGACTGTTCAGTCCAACTTTCATCTAAGATGGAAACGATGGAGTGAGTTTCCATCTCGCTATCAAGGGCTTCCCATCGCTCGAGCCAAAGCTCCTCTTGTTCTAAGTTTGATAATGCCACCTTAGACGCCTAACACCGTGTTAACCCGCCGCGATCGTGAGCGAAGCGAGCTTTTCGCGGTCGGGTTGAACTGCACGTTAGGCGTCGCTGCCGATTCATGAGAGTTGATGACTCCCTGATCTAGATGTCCTGAAGATACTACGAAAGCAGAATTCCGGCCAGAAATAGACGTGAATCACGAGAAACGCTTGGCTTGTGAGTTTAGAACGAAGCCTATGCCTGCGGACGATAACTTGCAGGTCTGAAATGCTAAACGGGCTGGAAAACATTGCGTGCTAAACCGTTGCTGACGGAGTGAGCCCACTCCGCAGTGTGGTACGGGCCGATGGGACCGTTGATTCGGGTGGGTATGCAGGCGTTTTAGAAAGCTAGAGATTACGTTCCGATACGCTGGAAGAAAAACACCGAAGGTTGAGTGGGTGGGAAAAATCATGTCCGTGCGATGGGCAACATTATTTAGCGCCAGGCTTCGGAACGGACGCTGTGGATACTCATCTGTTTTTGATTCGATTGGCGTTGAGCGCTCAACAGGGACTTGCGAAACACACTACGCGTACGCCTAACACTATGTTAACCCGCCGCCGTACATCGGGTACGAGTTTGCCGGTGCGTAGCACCCGAATGCAAACGGAGTACGCGATAGGCGGTCGGGTTCAACTGAACGTTAGGCGTCTGCTTAGGTTTTTGGTTGTTCATAAGAGTTGAGCAACGAGTTGACCTGATCGTTTAGTTTACCAGGGTTGTTTGAATAGTAGCTTGGTGCACCTGCCGCAACGATGAGGCTGGCTATTTGATTAAGCGACAATAAGGGTAGACGTTTACCATATTGAGCTTGAGCAGCGGTTACTAATCCTGATTCCGACGAACTTGGTATTGGGTAAAAGTGACACCACAATGAAAAGATTTCTTCGTCGGAATAGACAATACCTATCAGAAAGGACCAAGATGCGTAGTGGATTTGCCATTCCAAATTTGAGTCGCGTTCCTTTCTGAAGTGGCGTAGCAGATTTTTAGCGACCCAAAGTCTGATACCGTCATCGGAATGTTCCAATTGAGCCAATTCGTGCGCAGGTTGTGGAAAATTCCTGTGTTCTGGGGATGTGGTTTCTAGGATGCCCAAAATGTCTGAGCGAAAAGACATAAAGTACGCGTAGTACGAAAGCGCCCCAACGCATATAAAGGCTAGCAATATCGTTGATACCCGAAACAACGTAGCTCAGACGCCTAACACCATGTTAACCCGGACTTGACGGCGGGTGACTGGAGCGGCAGCGAAAGGAGCTCGCAGTCAAGGATCGGGTTCAACTGAACGTTAGGCGTCGCCGAGTTACCCGGGAACGTTCTAGTCACAAATAGTGTTTCTGTAGCGAAAGCTGTATTCATTGTTCTCGATTCTAGTTGCTTCGTAAGCAGCTGCGCATCCGTTTACTGGTATTGAAATCAAGTAGTCACATGATGACATTCCTAACGCTTTTTGCATGTCGTTTGGTGTTATGGGTGCGCAAGCAGATACCGAAACTACTTTGATGCTTGTGTACGTTGGCAGGAATTTACCCACGACCTGAATTGCAAGAGACCTTGCGAGACTAGGCGTGATTTCTTGGTGTTTGATTGTTTCGATTTGCAGCGAAGCTGGAGTGCTACAGGCGGTTACTAAATAGACTGCCAGTATCGTCGCAACATTTCGCATCAGACGCCTAACACTATGTTAACTGGCTGCCGTATATCTGGCGCGAGTTTGCCGGGAGCGCAGCGACCGATTGCAAACGAAGTGACAGATAGGCAGTCCAGTTCAACTGCACGTTAGGCGTCGCTTGATGTTTCATGAGTGTTGCTCACGTACTAACAGAGGTTGGACTCTACATCGGAAGTAGATTTCCGGTCACTTTAATCCATCATTGACTATGGGGCGAATTATAGAGATGGGTATCTCTAAGAATTGGTTGCATGACTTATGAAATACCGTGTCATATGTATCTGGATCGTTTGGGCTGAAATTCCCGACACCGCACATAGTTGTTGGAACCAAAGCAGCAAAACTGCAGTAGAACCAGGCGCCAGAAAACATTATTAGTCTGCGTTTAGTGAAGGTGCTTCTGAGAACAACCGAGGCAATAAGAGAGACTACAAAACCCCAGAATACTGCCACGAACCCTACGACCCACATATCTCCCTCGAATTTTGGCAGCAGTTAATCTCGACGCCTAACACCGTGTTAACCCGCCGCGATCGTGAGCGAAGCGAGCTTTTCGCGGTCGGGTTCAACTGCACGTTAGGCGTCGTCTGTTTTTGAGTAGGTTCCATAGGGATAAATAGTAACAACAACGTCTCCACCCACAGAGGCTATTCGTTCTAGATCTTCATTGGGCAGTATGCTCCGCCAGCTTTTCGGCTGATTTCCCGCTTCATAGCCGAGATTGAAATCAATCTTTGTGCAAGTCTCTATCAGTTCCCTAGCATCATCAGAAAGGGAATCTATGAGTGTGCAATAAAAATTGATATCGCCTGATTCCGACCCACAGGAGGCAATTCCGAACGATGCCCTAAACGCTTCTCCAACGATACCGCAGAAGTGAGGTACTACCTCCTCGCCAAATTCCTCGACGATCAACGATAGATCGGCAAGACCCTCAATATCCAAATCTGTGGTGATGTAGCGTGTTCTCACTTCAGACGCCTAACACCATGTTAACCCGGACTTGACGGCGGGTGACTGGAGCGGCAGCGAAAGGAGCTCGCAGTCAAGGATCGGGTTCAACTGTACGTTAGGCGTCTTCACCTATCTTCGACTCCCTAATCTCGTCAATCAATACTCGGAACGCGGCAACTATTTCCAATCCTTGACTTGTGGGCTCTAGTCGAATGTGTTCCTGATTTCTTTGAGTCCCATCGGGGAATCCTTGATGTCTGTGCACAACGACCAAGTCTGCGTCTTCTAGTTCTTGGATCAAGAAGATTCGGCCACTTTGTTCAAGATAGAGAACTGGAGTGAAAGATCCGCGACTCCAATCTGACAGAAGAGCTATTGCTGGAAGAGAAACACCAAACATCTCATACGAAAAGCCATCTAGAGCCCAAATCTTTTCGCTGTTTGTGGCATCGAGTTCGGTGCTTTTCGATGCGCATGACGCTAAGACAAGTAGCGAAATAGCGATTACTAGATTTTGAGGTTTGTGTGCGAGTCTTTTCATGACGCCTAACACTATGTTAACTGGCTGCCGTTAAGCTCGGCACGAGTTTGCGCGAGCGAAGCGAGCAAATGCAAACGAAGTGACGAGTAGGCAGTCCAGTTCAACTGAACGTTAGGCGTTATGCGTGGATTCAAACCATCGCCAGAATTGCCACCACCGTCTGGGATTTTCTTCAAACCATATTTTTCCATGATTAGATTGTTCCGGAAATTCCTCGAGCTCGTAAATTTCTTCGCAGAATAGTAGAGGTGAATCATCTTCGGCGTTTAGGGTTAGTTCAACTAGGCCTTCGTCGTTACGAAGTTGTTCGATTGCAGTATTTTCTGCAGTAGTTGGATCGTCCGACTTGACGAAAACTGTCGTGTAAAAGCCAAACTTTGCCCTTCGATCGTCGGCGGTGATTAGAAAGTTCTCGCCTCGAATAGTTAGCTGATAGCTATTCATAGACGCCTAACACTATGTTAACCCGCCGCCGTACATCGGGTACGAGTTTGCCGGGTGCGTAGCACCCGAATGCAAACGGAGTACGCGATAGGCGGTCGGGTTCAACTGCACGTTAGGCGGCGTCGACATCACATTTGCACTCTCGTTTGCACAAAGAACCTGAATAGATTGTGACAATGATTGTCCTCGCGTATGAATCAATAGCATGTCGTACAAGTAGTTTAAGGTTTTCATCAGTGCATTGATTGGAATGGACAGTCACCTCTGAATAAGTTGAATCACCAATAAACTCAATGAAAGTATTAATTGAAACAGCCTCGCCTTTCAGTAGTAAATCAGCACAGTCCAAATGAAACGCTGGTTCTTCGGCTTGGCTCGTGAGTGACAACAATGCCAGCAGTGTTGCAACGACCGTTTTCAAGACGCCTAACACCGTGTTAACCCGCCGCGATCGTGAGCGAAGCGAGCTTTTCGCGGTCGGGTTGAACTGCACGTTAGGCGTCGCTGCCGATTCATGAGAGTTGATGACTCCCTGATCTAGATGTCCTGAAGATACTACGAAAGCAGAATTCCGGCCAGAAATAGACGTGAATCACGAGAAACGCTTGGCTTGTGAGTTTAGAACGAAGCCTATGCCTGCGGACGATAACTTGCAGGTCTGAAATGCTAAACGGGCTGGAAAACATTGCGTGCTAAACCGTTGCTGACGGAGTGAGCCCACTCCGCAGTGTGGTACGGGCCGATGGGACCGTTGATTCGGGTGGGTATGCAGGCGTTTTAGAAAGCTAGAGATTACGTTCCGATACGCTGGAAGAAAAACACCGAAGGTTGAGTGGGTGGGAAAAATCATGTCCGTGCGATGGGCAACATTATTTAGCGCCAGGCTTCGGAACGGACGCTGTGGATACTCATCTGTTTTTGATTCGATTGGCGTTGAGCGCTCAACAGGGACTTGCGAAACACACTACGCGTACGCCTAACACTATGTTAACCCGCCGCCGTACATCGGGTACGAGTTTGCCGGTGCGTAGCACCCGAATGCAAACGGAGTACGCGATAGGCGGTCGGGTTCAACTGAACGTTAGGCGTCTGCTTAGGTTTTTGGTTGTTCATAAGAGTTGAGCAACGAGTTGACCTGATCGTTTAGTTTACCAGGGTTGTTTGAATAGTAGCTTGGTGCACCTGCCGCAACGATGAGGCTGGCTATTTGATTAAGCGACAATAAGGGTAGACGTTTACCATATTGAGCTTGAGCAGCGGTTACTAATCCTGATTCCGACGAACTTGGTATTGGGTAAAAGTGACACCACAATGAAAAGATTTCTTCGTCGGAATAGACAATACCTATCAGAAAGGACCAAGATGCGTAGTGGATTTGCCATTCCAAATTTGAGTCGCGTTCCTTTCTGAAGTGGCGTAGCAGATTTTTAGCGACCCAAAGTCTGATACCGTCATCGGAATGTTCCAATTGAGCCAATTCGTGCGCAGGTTGTGGAAAATTCCTGTGTTCTGGGGATGTGGTTTCTAGGATGCCCAAAATGTCTGAGCGAAAAGACATAAAGTACGCGTAGTACGAAAGCGCCCCAACGCATATAAAGGCTAGCAATATCGTTGATACCCGAAACAACGTAGCTCAGACGCCTAACACCATGTTAACCCGGACTTGACGGCGGGTGACTGGAGCGGCAGCGAAAGGAGCTCGCAGTCAAGGATCGGGTTCAACTGCACGTTAGGCGTCGTTGAATGATTGTTCATATTTGGCAAGATCAGCCCCCAAGGAGTTGAGAACAGAATACGCTGAAGATCTAAGTGATGCGAAATCCTCATTGTGCAGAAGGATGTCTTCATTGGATTGATCATCGTCTAATTCGAACTGATCCAATCTCTCTTTTAGGTTGGCAATGGGAGTGGATGTGCCGGTGTCACTTTTGCGAATGAACTGGTGCGCGTCCTCCAAGACTTCTTCGAGAACTATATAGGCATCTTTGGTTCCGTTTAGGATATAGCGCTTCTGAAGTTCTATAGACGCAAGGACTCCTAACAGTCTAAGCGCTCGTGAGTTGTTCATCAGACGCCTAACACTATGTTAACCCGACGCCGTACATTGGGCGCGAGCTTGCCGGGAGCGAGGAGCGACCGAATGCAAGCGAAGTGACCAATAGGCGGTCGGGTTCAACTGCACGTTAGGCGTCGCCGAGATTAGATGTGGCATTGAAAACCTACGATGCCATTCAAATAAGTTAGGTATAGGATACACGCTTAGTCTTTTTGCGATCGGAATAGCACTAGGCATGGTTCGTATCCATCCAATTCTGCAATGTCTGCTGGGGTGTGGTTATCGGAATTGCTAGCGCTGACATCAGCCCCCATGAGGGTCAGTTTTTTTGCGGCGAAGTGTTGGCGTGCTGAGACTGCATGGTGCAACGGAGTGTTTCCCTTCAAATCGGTCGCATTAATGTAAGCACCAGCTTCGATAAGTAGAGCAATGGCGTTCTCATCACCTAAGGTTGCCATCCAATGAAGTGCTGTTTCGCCGAGTTGATTTTGTGAGTCTATTTGAATCTGACTGGGTAAGGGGCCATTAGTCTGGGATGCGAAGTCGTCGAGAATTTCTTGCAATGTGAGCATGAGATGGCTCTTAGTCAGACGCCTAACACTTAGTAGACGGAAAGTGTCGTTGTTTGCGGGTAAAACACGGATTGGTGCTATTAACTCTCTGATCCATAAGAATTGTTGACCACGCTGTCTCGTTTATCATCTTAACTCATTCGCGCATAAAGTCGGTGCTATTGGTTTTTAGCGTAGATATTGTCACGGTAATTCGTGAAACAGGATGGAAAGTTTCGTCATACGACGGGACAGTGGATTACCCTATTTTCATCCTATTTCTCTAATTCTCCCGAACGTACGCGTCTTAGCATGGTCCGATGGCAAGCAAGCTTCTGGACCAGCTGCGTGGGGCAATTCGTGCGCGTAACTACAGCATTAGTACAGAACGTGCGTATGTGTCGTGGGCGGTGAGGTACATACGATTTCATGAGTTGAAGCACCCCGCCACATTATCCAGTAAACATCTGAACGAGTTTCTCACTCACTTGGCTGTTGATCTGAATGTGGCGGCCAATACACAGAATCAGGCGTTGTCGGCACTCTTGTTCCTATATAAGAACGTGCTGCGCGTGGACATTGGCTTGGTGGATGCCGTGCGAGCTAAGAAACCGCAGAAGTTGCCGGTTGTGCTCGATAGAAATGAGGTCAGGGCCGTGCTGGGCGAGCTTTCCGTCATCTACAAACTCTTGGGCGCGATGATGTATGGATCGGGCATGCGGTTGATGGAAACGCTGCGTTTGAGGATCAAGGATCTCAACTTCGAGTATCAGTCGATTCATGTGCATGAATCGAAGGGTGCGAAAGATCGGGTTGTCACTTTTCCCAAGTCGTTGCATCGCGCGGTTCGGGTGCAGGTTGAACGATCTGTGCAAATGCATCAGGAAGACCTGGCGCGGGGCCTGGGCGAGGTGTTTCTGCCTTATGCGTTGTCGCGCAAGTACCCTGAAGCCGCGCGGGAAGTAGGGTGGCAGTATGTGTTCCCTGCGGATCGCCTCTCGGAAGATCCGCGCTCTGGACGCCGTTCCCGGCATCACTTGCACCCCAGCACTTTTCAAAAAGCGATGAAGCGGGCGGTTAAAGCGGCGGGCATCTCAAAACCCGCCAGTGCACACACGCTGCGGCATTCGTTTGCTACGCATGCGTTGGAAAATGGGTTGGACATACGCACGGTGCAGCAGCAGTTGGGTCATGCATCGCTGGAGACGACAGAGGTGTACACTCATGTACTCAAGCGCGGCGGCCATGCGGTGCGCAGTCCGTTGGAAGATCTTTATCCAATGCTGGATAACGAACTTTAGTCTCGGGAGGTCTGTGGGTTGGAAATCGATATGATGAGTGACAGTGTCTGGATAGCCAGGCTCCTGGGCCCTGTGGTAGTCGCTGTGAGTATCCCCATGATGTTCAGTCCTTCGCGTTTGGAGGGGCTCACGCGTTCCTTTCTGGAAAGTCCCGCGCTGATCTTCATTTCGGGTGTGCTGGTCCTGGTTGGCGGACTAGCTGTCCTCAACTTGAACAACCTGTGGGTGGCCGACTGGCGTGTGATTATTACGCTCTTTGGCTGGGCGATGGCATTGGGTGGGATATCTCGGATTGTGTTGCCGCAGGTTGTTGAGGATGTGGGCGCCAAGTTTCTGGGTAAGCCCATCATCACGCGGGTGAGTGGAGTTGTCTGGTTGTTGCTTGGATCTTATTTAGCGTTCAAAGGTTACGGCGGCTAGGGTTTCTGGTTGCTAAATCGCCTTAATCATCACTTTCGACCCGCGCTGCCAGTTGTAAAGGCTCTGTTTTTCGTCGGGTAGTACGTCGGTCTTTGCGTCAGCAAAGCCATGATCCCTGAACCAATCGGTTGTTTGTGTGGTCAACACAAACAGCTCGTTAGCGCCCTGCGCTTGTGCGCGCTCTTCGGCGGCGGACAGAAGCGCTACGCCCAGCCCGTTGCCGGAGGGGCGTCGATAGTTTTCGTGTACGGCAAGACAGGCCAGTTCGGCCTGTTTGTTTGAAGCGCTGTTGGAAAAACCGTATACAGCACAACAACCGACAACAATGCCGTCCAGCTCTGCAACCAGAAAACAATCTATTTCCTGTTCCAGTCGGTCGCGCTCGCGTGGCACAAGAATGCCTGCGGCTTCCAGAGGTCGAATCACTTCCACAATGCCTGGAATGTCCGCCAGGGCGGCTGGACGCACGGGTTTGCGTGCTGCTTCTATCACCTGGGTGCCGCACCCCTCTGCTGTGAAAAGCTCCGCCAGCAGGGCGCCGTCTTCCTGAAAGGAGACCAGGTGAGATTTCTCTACGCCTTTTCTAACGGCCTGGGCCATGGCACGGGCAAGTCTGGCTCGATCTTCGGGAAATGTGTTTGCCAGGTCTTCAAGTTGGCCGGGGGTTACCGTGCCCTCACGTCCACCATCTGCGGTGGTGAGGTGTTGCTCTGCTATCACGATCAGCTTGTCGGCGTTGATCTGTGTCGCAATTTCGGTGGCGAGCTGTTCCGCGCTTAAGTTGTATGCCTGGCCCGAGGGTGAATAACCCAGAGGAGACTGAAGGAGCAGGGCGCCTGCGCTCAACGCGCTGTGCACGCGATCTATCTCCACGCGGCGTACGTTTCCTGTCAGGTGATGGTCAACCCCGTCCAGGGTACCTACGGGTTGGGCGATGACAAAGTTGCCGCTCACAACAGGTATGTCCACGTTGTGCAATGGGCTGTTGGGTAGCCCTGTCGAAAAAAGGCCTTCCAGTTGTGTGCGTATCTGTCCGTGTATGCCGCTGATGGTCTGCATGGTCTGTGCGTCGGTGATGCGCAGACCATTCACAAATTGGCTGTCCGTTATCTGTGCGTTGATGTGGGGGCGCGCACCATGCACCAGAACCAGACGCACGCCCAGCACATGGAGGAGCGCTAAGTCGTGTACCACGTTGACCAGATTTTCGTGTTGCAGCGCTTCGCCCATTAACAAAACCACAAACGTTTTGTTGCGGTGGGCGCTTATGTATGGGGTGGAGCCACGGAACCACCGTGCGTAGTCTTGGTTTTCCATTGTTGTTACGCGCAGCAGTATTTTTGAATGACGCGGCGCAGTATGTCCGTGCCAGGGTCTATTTGGTCTTTGGCCAGGTATTCGTTGGGTTGGTGTGCCTGGTCGATGCTGCCCGCACCGAAGATTGCGGTCTCCATGCCAAGGCTTTGCATGAAGTGGCCTTCTGTGCCGAAGGCGACGGTGCTGGGGGCGTTGCCACTTAAACCGGCGAGCGTGGCGACCAACTCGCCGTCACTTGCGGTTTCGAAAGGCGGTACGGGCGGATAGTGGGTGGCCACCTCCAGTTTGGTATCGCAGTGTGCAATCGCTTGTTGCAGGCGATACAACAACATCTCAATTGTGGCATTTGTGTCCATGCCGGGTAGCAGGCGCAAATCCACCTGAAGTTCGGCGTGGCTGCAAATGCGGTTGGGGCTGTCACCCGCGTGCATGCAGCCGAGGTTCATGGTGGGTATCGCTACCTCAAAGGCCGGGTTCTGATTCTGCGTTGCCAGTTCGGTGCGGAAGCGGATCAGCTCGCCCATGACATCGTACATTGCGTCCAGCGCATTGCAGCCAAGGTCCGGGTTGGAAGAGTGGCCTGACTCGCCCTGCAGGCGGATGCTGATAAAGGCGATGCCTTTGTGTGCATAAACCGGGACCAGTCCGGTGGGCTCACCGATGATGGCGTAGTCGGCTTTGGGAGCGTCCTGTGTGGTCAGGTAGCGGGCGCCGGCCATGGACGATTCTTCGTCGCTGGTGGCAATCACCGTGATGGGTGCGGTGCGGTCGCTGTCCAGAAAGGTGGAGATGGCATTCAGCGCCAGTGGAAAGAACCCTTTCATATCGCACGAGCCCAGACCATAAAGCCGGCTGTCCGTATCGGTCAGTTTGAAAGGGTCGGATTCCCACTTCACCTCATCAAACGGCACGGTATCGGTGTGCCCGGCCAGCACCAGCCCCTGACTTGCATCTTCGGCGGCTTTATTGGGTGGCAGGGTTGCCACCAGATTGGCTTTGTGCGGTGCGTCTGGGAGGGGCATTAACTTCGATTCGAAGCCAATACCGTCAAGCCAGTTGGCAATATGTTCGATCACCTTGAGGTTGCTGCGGTCGATGTCGGGCTGCAGACTGCTCACAGAGGGTTCTGCCACCAGGGTAGACAGCATTTCATCAAACTCGGGCAGCGACTGACTCACGTTATACAGCCTCAAGGTCTCTAGGGTTACAGGGCTGGCTATTCTAGTCGCAACCTGCCTGGTGATACAGCTAAGTTGTTTAAAAATCAGGACTTTTTCTTACGTGAACTGAGTCAAATCCGCTCGTCCGCGCGCTTTCAAAATAGGCGCGAGAGAGCGATACTCCGCATCCCACGTGCAAAAATGGATTTGTTGCTTGGCCATTTCGCCGGACCAACCTTCTCCAGCGGCGCAAACACCTGACACGACTGCAGGTGAAAGCGATGCGCCTGCCCCTGCCTCCGCGCCCGTTTCTGGGAGTGCGGGTGAGGCGGTTTATGCTATCGATCAGGAGCAACTGCTCGATCTGCCCTTGGTGCTGGAAGGCCTGGTAGAAGAAGGTTTCATCGGCCAGCGACAGGCAGAAGATATCCTCATTGCACCGCGCACCAAGCGCGAGCTCAGCATGCACCCGCTGGAGATTGTGGCAGCACGCGAGTATGAGAATCGTCTGGATCCCGGTAAAACCCTGGATCTCGAAACCATGACCCTGTGGCTGGCGGAAAAAGCCAAGCAGGAATATGTGCGCATCGACCCGCTCAATATCAACGTGAATGCGGTCACCGAGGTGATGTCCTATGCGTTTGCGCAGCGGCACAACATCCTCGCTATCGATGTGCAGGATGACCATGTGGTCATCGCCAGCGGCCAGCCGCACATGTATCAGTGGGAAGGCATGCTCACGCAGACCCTGCGGGAGCGCCGCATCAAAAGGGTGGTGTGTAACCCTGCTGACCTCACCCGTTACCAACTCGAGTTCTACACCATTGCGCGTTCTGCGGCGAAAGCTGAAGAAGCGGGCATGGAAGTGTCTACCATCACCAACTTCGAGCAGATGCTGGAGTTGGGTGCACTCAAATCGCCTGAGGCGAATGATGCGCACGTGGTTAACATCGTCGACTGGTTGTTGCAGTACGCCTTCGACCAGCGTGCCTCGGACATTCACATCGAGCCCCGGCGCGACAAGGGCCTCATCCGGTTTCGTATCGACGGTATTCTGCATCACGTCTACGAGCTGCCCAGCGCGGTGAATGCGGCGGTGACCAGCCGTTTGAAAATCCTTGGTCGTATGGACGTAGCAGAAAAGCGACGCCCCCAGGATGGCCGGGTTAAAACGAAGACACAGGATGGCCAGGAAATTGAATTGCGCTTGTCCACTTTGCCCACCGCGTTTGGGGAAAAGATGGTTATGCGTATCTTCGATCCAGACGTACTGCTGCGCAGTTTCCAGGAGTTAGGTCTGGCCGGTGATGACTACCAGCGCTGGCACAACATGACCCATGCTGCCAACGGTATTGTGCTTGTTACCGGTCCCACAGGTTCGGGTAAAACCACCACGCTGTATTCCACACTGAAGCAGCTGGCTACCGATGAGGTGAACGTCTGTACCATCGAAGATCCCATCGAGATGGTGGAACCCACGTTCAACCAGATGCAAATCCAGCACAACATCGACGTCTCGTTTGCCTCCGGTGTCAGGGCGCTCATGCGCCAGGACCCGGACATCATCATGGTGGGTGAGATTCGCGACCTCGAAACTGCGGAGATGGCTATTCAAGCGGCCCTTACAGGCCACCTGGTGATCTCCACCTTGCACACCAACGATGCACCCACGGCCATCAGCCGTATGTTAGATCTGGGTGTGCCGGCGTACATGATCCGAGCCACCGTGCTCGGGGTGATGGCCCAGCGTCTGGTGCGTACCCTTTGCCCGCACTGCAAGGTAGAGGAAGAGGTGGATGAAGAAGCCTGGTCACTGCTGACCCGGCCCTTCAAAGTGAAGCCCCCGCAGCGGTTTTTTGCGCCTAAAGGGTGTCTTGAATGCCGCGACACAGGATACCTGGGCCGCATGGGCATATACGAGATTTTGCCCATGTCCGATAAGGTGCAGGCCCTGGTGAAGAACGAAACCGACCTCGATGACGTCCGCAAAGCGGCCTTCGCCGAAGGGATGCGCACGTTGCGTCTGTCCGGCGCGCAGAAGGTCGGCGCTGGCCTTACCACGGTTGCCGAAATCCTGCGCGTAGCTCCCGTTTCTCAAGACGTTTAACGTCGCCACTTAACACAACGAACACCATCCCCGCGATGCAAGATGGGGCGTTTTGTGGTGCAATACGCGGCTTCAAAAATCACGCGAAATTACTGATAGGCGGCACATGACAGAGCCAACGTTTGCCGATAGAGACGGCTGGATATGGATGGATGGGGAACTTAAGCCTTGGCGTGAAGCCAACGTGCATGTGCTCACCCATACACTGCACTATGGCCTCGGCTGTTTCGAAGGTGTGCGCGCGTATAACACGCCAAATGGGCCCTGCATTTTCAGGCTGAAAGAACATACAGAGCGGCTGTTCAACTCCGCGCATATTCTGGGTTTGAAAATTCCCTTTTCTCAGGACGAAGTAAACCAAGCCCAGCTGGAGACTTTTAAGGCCAATGAACTGGACGAAGGTTATCTGCGCCCGATGGTATTTTTAGGCTCGGAAGCCATGGGTCTGCGCGCGCAAGGGTTGTCCGTGCGGTTGTCCATTGCCTGCTGGCCGTGGCCGGACTATATGGATGCAGATTCCAGAGAGGCGGGCATCAAGGTCCGCACCTCTTCGTACACGCGACATCATGTGAACATCACCATGTGTAAGGCGAAGTCCAACGGCAACTACATCAACTCCATTCTGGCTCTACACGAAGCGCTGGACTGTGGCGCGGACGAAGCTTTGTTGCTGGACAACGAAGGTTACGTGGCTGAGGGCAGTGGCGAGAACATCTTCCTGGTCAAGAATGGCGAGCTGCATACACCTGAACTGACATCCTGCCTGGCGGGCATCACGCGCGACACCGTGTTCGCGCTGGCGGATGAACTGGGTTACACAATCCACGAACGGCGCATCACCCGGGACGAGGTCTACATTGCGGATGAAGCGTTCTTTACCGGCACCGCGGCTGAAGTCCTGCCCATTAACTCGTTAGACGGACGTGCCATCGGCTCAGGACGACGGGGCCCTGTTACAGAGGTGCTGCAGTCCGCCTACTTCGATCAGGTGCGGGGGCAGCGTAATACCTACCCGGAGTGGCACAGCCGGGTATCAGGATAAGATAGATCCGCATCAATAGATTGAACGGTCAACGCTCCGAGCAATCATGACAACACATCAAGAAAATGCGCCTCGCAGTTTGATTGTGGCTCCCGCGTGGGTGGGCGACATGGTGATGGCGCATACCCTCATTCGCTTGTTAGCGCAGGCTGGTCATCAGATAGATGTCGCAGCGCCAGGCGCCACCGCGCCGATTGCAAGCAGAATGGCGGAAGTAAGCCAGGTGCATGTTGTCAACTTTAAACATGGCGAGCTTGGCCTCGGCAAACGTAGAGCGGTGGGACACGGCCTGCGCGCTGAAAACTATGATCACGCCTACGTCCTGCCCAACAGCTGGAAATCGGCGCTGATGCCCTGGTTTGCGAACATCCCCCAGCGCACAGGTTGGTCAGGGGAGGCGCGTTTTGGGCTGCTCAATGATCGCCGCACTCTGGACAAAGAGCGATATCCGCTGATGATCGATCGCTTTATGGCTCTGGCCGACCCTGTCGGGCTGTTGCCCGAAGTGCCGCCGCTGCCGAAGTTAAGCCCTGATACGGAGCGCGTGGCTGCACTGCGGGAAGAGTTTCAATTGCCGACTACACCGTTGGTCGGTTTGTGTCCGGGCGCGGAATATGGAGCTGCCAAAAAGTGGCCCAATGAACACTGGGCCGGTTTGGCCTCGGCACTGCAGGCGCAGAACTATCAGGTGCTGCTCTTTGGCTCACCCAACGATAAACCCGAGGGTACGGCCATTGCCGCCGCGGTGCCGGACGTCATCAACCTCATTGGACGAACACGGCTGGAAGATGCCGTCGATCTGCTCTCCGCCTGTGATCGGGTGGTGTGTAATGACTCAGGGCTCATGCATGTCGCCTGTGCACTGGACGTACCCACTGTGGGTATTTTCGGTTCTACCTCGCCGCAGTTTACGCCGCCGTTGGGTCCGCTTGCTCAAGTTGCCGAAATTCAGCTGGACTGCCGGCCGTGTTTCGAGCGCGTCTGCCCGCTGGGTCACCTGAACTGTTTGCGCCAGTTGTCGGTAGACTCGGTATTGGCCAAGATATCTGCATGAAACGACTCCTGGTAGTCAAAACATCTTCGCTGGGCGATGTCGTGCACGCGTTTCCGGCGGTGTCCGATGCGCTTGCGGCGGGTTTCCAGGTGGACTGGGTAGTAGAAGAAGCGTTTGCCGATGTGGTGGCTTTGCATCCCGGTGTGCACCAGGTCATCAAGGTAGCCTGGCGCCGTTGGCGTAAAAACCTGGGCGCTTCTTGGCAAGAGTCGTGGAAAGAGATGAAGGCGTTTCGCCAAGCCCTGCAGGCAGAGCATTACGATCTGGTGATCGATTCTCAGGGGCTGATCAAAAGCGCCATCATCGCCGGTTTGGCGCATGGCAGGTCAGCAGGGTTCTCGCATACTTCGGCGCGTGAACCCTGGGCCGCATTTTTCTATCGACAGCATGGCCGCGTACCCAAGGGTCAGCATGCCATCGATCGCCAGCGTCAGCTCTTCAGTACACTGCTCGGTTATCCGCTCACCGATGAGCAGGATAGTGGTTTTGCAAACGAGGGGACTGACAGCAACCGCGTGATGCTTCTGCATGGCACTACATGGGCAACCAAACACTGGCCTGAAGCCATGTGGGTTGATTTGATAACACGCCTTCGGGCCGAAGGCCTGGACCCGGTGGTTACCTGGGGCAACGACGATGAAGAGGCACGAGCCCAGCGCCTGGTTTCGGCGGGCGCCCAAGCCTTGCCTAAAACGTCTCTCGCAGAGTTGGCAAAAACAATCGCGGGTATGCGGCTGACTATCAGCGTGGATTCAGGACTTGGTCATTTAAGTGCGGCGTTAGGTACACCCACGGTGGGATTGTATGGTCCAACGGACGGCGCGCTCACCGGGTGTCGGGGCAAACATGTCACCGTCCTGCAGGGTGACACAGCCTGTGCCCCCTGCCTGCAGAAACGCTGCCGAAGGTATTCAGGACAAGCCCTCTTCTGGAATGACAAAGAGGTATGGCCGCCGTGTTTTGCGTCGGTACATCCGGACAGCGTCTGGCGTGCAGCGCAAACCCTTCTCGCTGACAGCGGGGCGATGCAACCGTGAGGCTCGCATTTGCCATATTCAAGTGGTTCCCGTACGGCGGTATCCAACGCGATCTCATGAAAATTGCGCGCGAGGCCGTGGCGCGTGGTCATGAGGTGAAGGTGTTTACCCTGCGGTGGAGCGGCCCGGAACCCGAAGAGGTGGAACTGGAACTGATCCCCATCGTTGGCTTCAATCGGCACACACAGTACGACCACTTTGCGCGCGAGTTAAACGACCGTGTGCGTGCGGATCACTTCGACCTGGTGGTGGGCTTCAACAAAATGCCGGGTTTGGATGTCTACTACGCGGGCGATTCGTGTTACATCGAAAAAGCGCTGGAGCAGCGCGAAGCGTGGTATCGCTTGTTACCAAGATTCAAAAGCTTCCATGCGGCTGAGAGGGCGGTCTTTGGTCCGGACAACAAAACCGAGATTTTGACCATTTCCAATGTAGAGATACCCCGCTACCGGCATCACTACAAAACACCGCCGGAGCGGCTGCATCCGTTACCGCCCGGCATCGAAAAAGACCGCGTGGCACCGGACAACAGGGCTGAGATTCGCCAGCAGTTCAGAACGGAACTGGGATTGGACGATCAACATCTCATGGTTCTCTTCGTCGGCTCAGGCTTCAAGAAGAAAGGCCTGGATCGCGCGTTGTTGGCCATTGCGGCGCTTCCGGGCGAGTTGCGTCAGCGCGTGCGGTTTTATGTTATCGGGCATGACAAAGCCGAAGCGTTTGAGCGCATGTCCATGCGGCTGGGAATTAAAGACCTGGTTACCTTCTTCGCCGACGGACGCAACGACATTCCCAACTTTCTGTTTTCAGCGGATGCGCTGTTGCACCCGGCTTATGATGAAACAGCGGGCATGGTCATCGTGGAGTCCATGCTGGCGGGGCTACCGGCGCTGGCCACACGCAACTGTGGCTATGCCCACTATCTGTCGGAGTACGCTGCCGGCATGGTGCTGGATGTTCCGCTGACTCAGGAGCGGCTCAATGCTGCGTTGGAAGAGCTGTTAACCTCGCCGCGGCGTGATGAATGGCGACAGAACGGACTGGCAGCGGCGAAGGAAGCATCGTTTTTTGGCCTGGTTGATCAGACGGTGGACTACCTTGAGACGTTTCATGCCAACAACAAGCCCACCATAGCCTTTGCGTTGTTCCGCTATTTTCCATTTGGCGGCCTGCAGCGTGACTTTATGCGCATTGCCCGTGCCTGTTGCGAGGCGGGTTATCACGTCCTTGTATATTGCCTCAGCTGGCAGGCGCCCAAACCGGATGAGTTTGAAATATTTGAGTTGGAGGCGAACAACGTTACCAACCACGCACGCTATACAAGTTTTGCCGAGCAGGTGCAGGAACTGGTGCGTTGGCGCCGGCCGTTAGCCCTGGTAGGGTTTAACAAGATGCCGGGCCTCGATCTCTACTACGCGGCGGATTCCTGCTTTGAGCATAAGGCGCAGACAATGCGCACAGCCCTCTATCGCCGCACTGAACGATATCGCGCCATGTCCAAGCTTGAACGAGCGGTGTTTGATGCGGCGAGCGCAACACAAATCATGTTGATCGCCCCGGCGCAGCGAAAGGAATTTCAAACCTACTATCAGACACCCGACAGCCGCCTTGTGCAGCTGCCACCGGGTGTCAGCCGTGATCGCAAGCGGTCCGCTGATTGGGAAGCGGAGCGGGCCCGGGTGCGAGGCGAGCTGAATGTAGGCGAAGACGACTATCTGGTTTTGTTGATTGGCAGCGGCTTCATCACCAAGGGCTTGGATCGTGCGCTTGAGGCGATAGCCGCGTTACCTTCCCAGCTGGCTGAAAAAACTCATTTTCTTGTTATTGGACAGGACAATCCGTACAACTTTTTGAAACAGGCTCGCCAACTGGGCGTGGATGAGCGGTTGACCATCATGAAAGGGCGCGACGATATCCCGCAGGTGCTGCAGGGGGGTGATGTCATGTTGCACCCGGCCTATATGGAGAGTGGCGGGTTGGTGTTGATCGAAGCCGTTATTGCCGGTCTCCCGGTAATTGCCACCGAAGTGTGTGGATTTTCCTACCTTATAGAAGAAGCACAGGCGGGCGTGGTGGTGCCCGAACCGTTTGATCAGAGTTACCTCAACTCAACGCTCCAGACCGTGCTGTGTGATGTCGGGCGCCGGGCAGAATGGAGTAAAAATGGTGTCGCCTTCGGTATTGCGCGGGAAGACCTCTACGACATGCCGGACCACGCTCGCGACTTTATTGTGAGTCACCTGCCGCCCCATCGTCTGACGCAGGCGGGCGGGTAAGATGAAATTTGTGCGCGACGACGTAGCGGCCGTTTGGGGCGATAGCGTGCTTGAAGAGGCGTTTGCCTCTGAAGGTGAAATCTATCGTGATGTGGCGGGGCGGCGCACGCTGCGCGTAAAGTTGGGTGAAAAGCACTATTTCCTCAAACTGCATTACGGGGTTGGCTGGGGTGAGATCCTCAAAAACTGGCTGCAGTTTAAGCGCCCGGTTATCGGTGCAGAGAACGAGTACCTTGCTTGCAGCCAGCTCAAGGAAGTGGGTATCCAGGCACCGCTGCCTGCAGCGTTTCAGGTAGAGGCGGGCAGCATCGCTTCGCGCCGCTCCTTTGTTCTATGTGATGAACTGGAAGGTTTTGTCAGTCTTGAAGACGTGACAGACCCTTGGCCGGATGCGCCACCCGATGCAAAACTCAAACATCACCTCTTAATGCGTGTGGCGGATTTCGCCCGACAATTTCATGCTGAGGGATTTATCCATCGGGACTTTTATATCTGCCATATTTTGGCCGAGGTCACGGCGCTTCAGCAGATGCGGGCGGATCTTGCCGTATTGGATCTGCATCGTGCCCGCCGCTTTGCAGAAGTACCGGAGCGTTGGCTGTTGCGCGATGTGGCCGCGCTCATTTTTTCGGCGCTGGACCTGGACTTCTCCATGCGTGACTGCCTGCGTTTTATACGGCGCTACAGCGGTAAACCGCTGAAGGAAGAATTGCGCAGCAACGGTGCCTTCTGGACCAAGGTTGCCAGGCGTGCGGACACGCTCTATCGAGAAGGTACTCGCAAAGGCATTGTTAAGGGTCGTTACCAACCGGACTCCCTCAGCGCGGCAATCGACAACGCGGTCTCCGCGGCGGAGGCGAGGTGACTCGATGAAGTTCACGATGCAAGGGCTGGCTTTGGCGGGATTGGATCTTGTACCCCCGTTTCAGATCGACCTCAGGCTCGATCCCAACGCCGATGTTGACGATCAGGCCGAAGCGCCGCTCATTTTTCAAACCATAGAACGCATCCTGCCGGGTCGTCGACTCAGTGGGATAGCTCAATTTGCAGATCGAAAGGTATTTGCAAAACTCTTTTATGGCGATGGTGCGCGTCGCTACTGGCAGCGCGAGCTGCGAGGCGCCAAGTGGCTGCGTGACGAGGGCATACAAACGCCTGGTTTGATCGATTACGGCGCCACCGCCGATGCCTCGGGGTTTGTTGTGTTGTACCAGTTGATACCTGATGCGCGGACCCTCAGCGAAGACGACCCGGATCAAGTGCTGTCTGCAGCGCTTCTGCTGGCAGAATTGCACGATGCCAATCTGGTGCAGACAGATGTCCACCTGGCCAACTTCGTCACCGACGGTGAACAGGTTTATGTCGTTGATGCAGACGGGTTGCGGCGGGCGCAGCTGTTGCGGCAGCAGTTTCGCAATCTTGCACTGCTGCTCGCGCAACGGGCGCCCTGGCACGACGATGATATTTATCGCATCTGGTCAGCGTATGCGCTGCAGCGAGGTGAATATGTGCAGCGCATGGGTAACTTTGACAATATCCTGACGCTTACCATCAAAGAACGGGCGAATCGGGTTAAGCGGTATCTGAAAAAGATGCAGCGAGAGTGCGGTGAAATTATTCAGCGCAAAAAATTTACGCGAGACTTTCTCTGCGACCGCGAGCACTGGGCGCGGCTGCAACGCTTTATGGTGTTGCCGGAGAGTTATCTTGGCGATGGTACGCCGTTGAAGCTGGGCAACAGCGCCACCGTAGTCCGATGTGAAATCGAAGGTGTGCGTTATGTTGTCAAACGTTACAACATCAAAAACTGGTCTCATCGAGTGCGGCGTTGGTTCAAGCGGCGAGCACGCAACGCCTGGTTGAATGGTCATTGGCTGCACTTTTTGAGTATCCCGACAGCAAAGCCGATCGCTTTGTTGGAACGGCGGTGGGGTTGGTTTACGGGGGTCAGCTATCTGGTGATGCCGGATGCTGGTGATTGGGATTTAGGTCAAGTATTGTCCACCGCGCCGGAGAGCTTTGACACCGTTGCAGATGAAGTGGTGGAGCTTATCAGCCATATGCAGGCCGCGGGCCTGGTGCACGGCGATCTCAAGGCAACTAATTTCATTCAAACCAGCGATACGAAACGAATGCTATTCATAGACTATGACGCGATTCGCACCGGCGATATTGCACCGGATGTGCAGCGCTTTCTTGCCAACTGGGAAGACCAGCCCGAGGTGAAAGCTCGCTGGCGGCAGCTGCTGGCGGAGCAAGGTTTATGATCGTTCTCGGGCTTTCGGGTGCGCTGAAGCACGATCCGTCCGCGGCGTTGCTGGTGGACGGTGAAATTGTTGCAGCCGCAGAAGAAGAACGCTTCATTCGCGACAAACACGCCAAAGACAAACCGCCGCTCGAATCCGCAAAGTTCTGTTTTGAATACTCCGGCGTCGATCCAAAAGACGTGGACTATGTTGCCTTTCCATACGCGCCGATCAGCATTTTCAGTCCGGCGCGGTGGCACTACGCAAGACGTTATTGGTATGCCCCGGACCGCGCGTTGGATGCGCTTCTGAACGGCAACCGACGCTATCGCGCGCACAAAAAGAACATTCATGCCCTTGGGCAGACCTTGGGCATAGACTGGTCGCGCTCCGAGTTTGTGCCGGTTGAGCACCATCTGTCCCATGCCTCCAGCGCCTACCATCTGTCCCAGTTTGAAGGTAAGTGCGCCATCCTCGGCGTGGACGGCAAGGGTGAATATGCGACCACTTTCTTCGGCTACGGAGAGAACGGCGAGATCCACAAAATTAAAGAACTTTATGATCCGGACTCGTTGGGTGGCGTGTATGGCGCAATCACCGAGTATCTGGGCTTCGAGATGCTCGATGGTGAGTACAAAGTGATGGGGATGGCGCCGTACGGTGATGACAGCAAGTACGACCTGTCGCGTCTGATCGAGGCGCGCGGTGAGGAAATGAAGGTGAACACACAGTACGTGAACACCGTGGGCCTGCGTCGCTACAAAGAGAACGGCTCCGGATTTTTCTTCAGCCCGAAACTGATTGAATGGCTGGGACCCAGGCGCCAGGGTGACGTTGCCGATGATCCCTACATTCACTATGCAGCTTCCATGCAGACGCTGTTTGAAGAGTGGGTGATGCGTTTGATCGACACCCACCTTGCGGATGTCCTGAAAGAAACAGGTCAGCTCGCCTTTGCTGGAGGCGGAGCATTAAACGTTAAGCTCAACCAGCATCTCCTGGACCGGGGCGATATCCAGGAGCTGTTTGTGCAACCGGCGTCTGGCGATTCAGGCACGGCTCTGGGAGCGGCTACTTACGTCGCGAATGCAAAGGGTGAGAAGGTTGCCCCCATGCAGCATGTATACCTCGGGCCAAAGTATGACAACGATGCCTGCCTGAAAGCGATCGAAGCACGTGAAGAGACTTGTCACTGGCGACGCATGGATAACCCGGTGGAGGAAACCGCGGACGTTCTGGCGGCGGGCAATCCGGTTGCGTGGTTTCATGGCCGCATGGAGTTTGGTCCGCGTGCGCTGGGCGGCCGCAGTATTCTCGGTTGTCCCAACAGTCCGGGCATCGCCGACCGCATCAATGAGCAGATCAAGTTTCGGGAACGTTGGCGCCCGTTCTGTCCAAGCATGCTGGATACGGTGGCGCCGGAGATTCTGCAGACCGATCACCCCGCACCCTATATGACCATCACCTTTGAAGTGGCGGAGTCGTGGCACCAACGCATCCCCGAGGTTGTGCATGAAGATGGCACGGCGCGGGCGCAGGTGGTTGATCAGGCGTCCAACCCCAGGTATTACGCCTTGCTTCAGGCGATGGAAACGCGCACCGGCAATGGCGTGTTGCTGAACACATCGTTGAATCGACGCGGAGAGCCCATGGTTTGTTCGCCGGAAGACGCGCTCAACATGTTCTTTGGCTCGGACCTTGAGTACCTCGTGCTTGAAGACTGGCTTGTCACCAAGAGCGACTGACTTGCTGCTGCAGATCTGCCCCCATGACACGCCACCCTTTGCCGAGTTGTGTCGTGTATTTGCCCGGGCGGCAGCTGAAGCGGACCTTGAGTCGACAACCATTTTCTTGAGCAACCCCAGCGGCAGCGCGGAACCGGGAACAATCTATCTAGGCGTTGAACGCCTGAATCAGACACGCAAGCTGGGAAAGGAGCTTGCGAACGTCGTAGGTCAGACAAAGCCTGCCATCATTCTCTGCCATCGATATCGCGCCTTTCGTGCGGCTCTGGCTGCGGGTTTGCCGCAAACAAGAATGGTGGTGCTGGCGCACGAGTTCGGTTTGCTTGATGGCGTCCAGCGTCGGCTGCACAGAGCTTTGTTTGCTCGCCAGGTCCGCTTTGCGGGCGTTTCACCGGCGGTTGCCGAGGAACTCGCTCAGGTAGCGAGGTTTAACATGGTGCTGCCTAACGCGCTGGACCTGAGTGCCCTGGCCCAGACGCGATTGTCACGCGAGGCGGCGCGGGAAATGTTGGGTGTCGCAGATGCTACCGGTCCGCTGGTAGGGGTTGTGGGCAGGTGGCACTACAAAAAGCGGCCAGAGCTCAGTCTTGCGGTACTTGAGTCGCTGCGGAGCGAACACCCGGATGCGCGCATGGTGATGGTGGGCCCGGACCCGGGTCAGGCAACAGCCGAAGGGTTGCACGTTGCTGGACAGGTGCCGCGAGCAGCGGATGTGATGCCTGCCTTCGATGTGCTTCTGCATGTCGGCAACGTGGAGTCGTTCGGCATGGTCCTGCTGGAGGCCATGGCGGCAGGTGTGCCAGTCGTCGCAGCAAAAACGCCAGGTCCGGAATTTGTGCTCGGCGACATCGGCTACTTTCCCGCTGTGGACGATGCGAGTGGCTACGTTGCAGCGATCGGCCAGGCACTCAATGCGTCCCCAGAGCGGCTGGCGCAGGGCCAGGGGCGTGCTGCGGAAAAGTTTTCGATCGCGGCGACGTCTGCAAAACTTAAGTCGCTCGCCAAGTTCTTAAGCGAACCGGAAGATGATCCTTTCTAACGCTCAAACCCCGGGGTGATAACTGATCACACCGTTTCTGGCAGGTAGTATCAGCGTGGATGTACTGCAGTCGTTGAGATTCACTCGTATGCTGTTAAAGCTCGGCGTGGAAGCAAGCGTGATCAGATTTCCATCCGGATCCTGATACAAGAGTTTGCCAGTATCCAGTGCTCTGCCGGGGCAGGTCAGTTCCGGTTCCCAGTTAAGGCTGGTGGAACGTTCCCACAACGTGATGCCGTCGTCGTTGGACGTGGCGACATAAAACTTGTCTGTCGTTGCCAGCGCATCGCTGATACGGTCGAAGTTGTGGTTAAAAAACAGGCTCGCAGTTTCGACCGTAAACGATGTCGGCGTTACCTGGCCTCTGACCAGATTAATCTGATCGTTTTCCGGGGATGGCCACACGATTCGAACTTCGTCGTTGAAGAATGCCAGTGACGCATTCCGCACGGACATGACGTCACCGTCTTCGTTGGCGGCAAAGTCGTCGTGATCGAAAGTATCACCGAGAACCAGGCTACCTGCTGGATTGGCACTGCTGTTAAAGAGTGCGGTCTGCATTTGCCCGTTACCAGACCAGATGATGCCAAACAGGTCGCCCGTTAGGTGTTCAATTCGGGTTGGGACACAGGAAGAAAATGACGTATCCAAGGTGGGAATCGCCAGTGAATAGGGCTGTTCTGTCCAGACCCCATTGCCAAGCCCTGAGTGGACAAACACAAACCAATTGTCGTCCACGCGCCGTACGTCGGATAAGTAGCGATTCACACCGTTGGGGTCAACGGCCAGGTCATAACAGAAATTGCCGATGGTTTTGTCTTCGTGCCGAAAGTAGCTCCAGGGATTACCCGGTTGGTTGTCCGCCTCGCTGACCAGCACAAAGCCGGTACGCAGCGGACCCTCGCCGGGCAGCATCACCACTTCGTGAAAGGTCTCTTGGGTGTGTGGAGGTGGAGGCGGCGGGGGTGCGTCGGGGTCGGGACAACCTGCCAGTAGTAACAGAAAAGACAATGCAGCTAGACGCGAGAACATCCGTGGACTCCACAACGGGGGTTGCAGAGAGTATAGCGACATTGGGTTAACAGTTGCACCGACGCTTTGTGTTGCTACTTGTACAGGTCCGGTTCGCCAGGTGGACGTGTTTTAAATCGCTTGTGCAGCCAGAGATACTGTGTGGGTACTTCTCTGATCAGATCTTCCAGCAGCCCGTTCAGGCGTGTGGCATCCGCAACGTCATCGCCGCTTGGAAACTCATCTAAGGGCGGAAAAAACTCTATGCGCCAACCGGGTGCTTTGGCGACGCGAGTCTGGCGCATCAGCAGAACATTGGCTTTGCCCAATCTTGCAAACCGCGAAGTGGCGACAATGGTGGCCGCATCGATACCAAAAAACGGTGCCAGCACGGAGTGTTTAGCCCCGTAGTCCTGGTCTGCGGCATACCAGATGGCGCGACCCTGTTTCAGGCGGCGGAGTGTCTGGCGCGTGTCTTCGCGCTCGATTACGCCGTCAAAGAAGCTCGCGCGTCCGTACACTTGCAGCCATTCCCATACAGGGTTTTTGTTGAAGCGGTACATCACATCGATGGGTCCCGTTTCGCTCAACGGCTGGCTGATGAGGTCCATGACCGTCCAGTGTGCGCCCACGATGATCACACCTTTGCCATCGGCGAGCGCGGCGTCCAGATGTTCCTGTCCTTGGATTTCAAAATAGCGGCTGATGTCTTTTTTCGGATTCAGCCAGGGAATCATCAGCTCGAGCGCGCCCATCCCTACCTGCCTGAAGATCTCTTTGGCCATGGCATGGCGCTCTTCTGACGACTTCTCGGGAAAAGCCAGGCGCAGGTTCGTGTGGGTAATGTGCCTGCGTGAGCGTGCCGCGATGTAAACAGCGCGGCCAGCGCCACGACCCAGCGCGGATACCCAACTGATGGGAAGTCGCGCGATCAACCAGGCTATGCCGACCAGCATCCAGGTTGGCCAGTACCGCAGTTGGTAGCGAGCATTCGGCGCATGCACGCGCACGCTCTTTGGCTTCTTGCGTTTGCGCGGTCGCTCCGGAAATGCCTGCGGTGATGGGTTGGGTTCTGTCACGCTTGGTTGAATGTTGGTGAAGGAGTGCGGTTTCGCGCCGCGCATATTAGCGGCTCGCGGGACACGTGGCTAACGCTCTCTGCTACACTAGCGAGCAAATTTTCTGACAGCGCGCGCCTTGAGCCAACAATCCAACCCCGATTTACCTTACCTTCCCTCGCTGGCCGATGTGCACGTGGTGGTGGTGGGTGACCTTATGGTCGACCGCTACTGGCACGGTCAGGCGGATCGCATCTCGCAGGAAGCCCCTGTCCCGGTGGTGCACGTGGGTGATGTTGAAGACCGCGCGGGTGCCGCAGCAAATGTCGCGCTTAACATCGTGAGTCTGGGTGCGCGGTGCACCCTGGTGGGTGTGGTCGGCGATGACGAAGCCGGTGAGAACCTGCAGGCAACGCTCACAGCTGCAGGCGTGGAATGTGACTTTCTCAAACTGAAAGACTGGCAGACCATCGTCAAGCTGCGCGTCCTTGCGCAACACCAACAGCTTATTCGGATGGATTTTGAGGAGCCGATGCTTGCGGCAAATCCAGCGGCTCTGGCAGAACGGGTCGGCGCACATTTGCAGCCCGGCTCGGTACTGGTTATTGAAGACTACGACAAAGGCACCATCGACGACCCACAAAGTCTGATCGCCGCGGCCCGCGCGGTTGGCGCCCCGGTGGTGGTAGATCCCAAGTACAAACCGCTGGACGCCTATCGCGGTGCGAGCGTCATCAAACCCAACGAACGCGAATTCAAAGCCGCCGCCGGTGAAGCGGAGATTGCGACAGCAGGAGCCGACCTGGTCCGCGCGCTTGAGCTTGAGGGGCTGATCGTCACGCGCGGCAGTGAAGGGATGGAAGTGGTGGGTGCCGACTTTACGCACCACATCCCGGCGCGGTCTGTGGAGGTGTTTGATGTTACAGGTGCGGGCGATACCACCGCCGCCACGCTTGCTGTGGGTATCGCTGCCAAGCTCTCACTCGTGGATGCCGCGAGAGTGGCCAACGTCGCTGCGAGCATCGCGGTGTCCAAATTGGGGACATCCCCAGTCACAGGTCCTGAGCTTGCGCACGCGATGAGTAACGTGCCGAGCGACCGCGGACTTCTGGCCCGAGACGACCTGGCCGCACTTGTCTCAGCCGCGCAAAGCAGTGGTGAAAAGGTGGTATTCACAAACGGCTGCTTCGATATTTTGCACGCAGGCCATGTCACCTATCTTGAGGAAGCCGCGGCGCTCGGCGACCGGTTGATTGTCGCGGTAAATGACGATGCGTCGGTGACGGCCCTCAAAGGACCGGGGCGACCGGTGATCAACGTGGAAGGCCGCAGCCGTGTGTTGGAAGGTCTCGGTTGTGTGGATTGGGTGGTGAGTTTTGATGAGCCCACACCCGAGCCCCTGCTTGAACTCTTAAAGCCTGATGTGTTGGTGAAAGGCGGTGATTACGGTGCTGACGAAGTAGTGGGGGCTGAGATTGTGCGCGGCTACGACGGTGAAGTGCACGTGCTGAGTCTTGTCGAGGACATCTCAACCACGACCATCGTGGAGAGAATCAAGAATTCATAACCGCCGCAGCGTTAGCAGCGAGATGCTCGATGTTGGTCGTGCCTACAACGATGCTCGACACCCCGGCCTGCGCGGCCACAAACCCCAACCCGTCGGCTGATCCATGACCGCTATCCAGAGCCTTCTTGATGAGCACACCCGTTCCTGACGCTCCGGCTTTGTGGATGATCTCCAATTCGCCCGTGTAACCAGGATTGAGCGTCGCCATGATGACGTCCACGCCCAGGTCCAGGGCAAGTTCGGCACCCGCGACGGTCTTGTGAGAAATACCGATGGCGCGCACTTTGCCCGCGTCTTTGAATCGCGTCAGCGTCTCAAGTGCATCGCTCTTCTGCAGGATGTCGAGATCGTTACCATCCGAATGAATGAGCACGATATCGAGATGGTCTGTGCCGAGCTTGCGCAGCGAGCGGGTGATGCTCTGCTCGCAACCGTGAGCGGTGAAATCGTAGCTTGAATGTTCGCCGTCAAAGTTTTCACCCACCTTGGTGCAGATCAACCAATCGTCGCGTTGCCCTTTGAGGAGACCTCCCACACGTTCTTCACTGGTGCCATAGGCAGGTGCTGTGTCGATGAGGTTTATGCCAAGTGCCCGGGCTTCAGCCAGGAGCTCGACCGCTTCCGCATCGGTTGGCAGGGTGACGGCGGTTGGATACTTCACCCCCGTGGTACGCCCGAACTTCACGGTACCAAGGCTTAACAAGGAAACATCCATGCCGGTGTGTCCGAGGGCCCGTTTGGACAATTGCGCGTCGACGTTGCTCACCATGGCGGATTGCCGAGTCCGACAGGGCGTTGGCTGGGCGCAAGGTCTTGCCCGGATGCACTGGGCGGTGGCAGCAGTGCGGCAACCTTGTCACCCAGATCTGGCGCCAGCGCAAGCTTGGTCGGAAAACACTGGATAAAACGACCTCGCGCCTCAACGTAAGCCTCGTCCGGGCGCTGACCGCTCTTCTGATACGGCTCGGCGCGATTAATGCTGAAGGTCTCAAACTCCGCACCTGTCCAATCGAGCCATGGCAGACAGGTAGCCAGCTCTGCCTTGGCAAATTCAATTTGTTCCGCGTCTGAACGATTGACGCCGGTGGTGGCGATGGCACCCCCCAGATACAGGAGCGACCCCTGCGCGTCCTGATGAGTGGTGATGGTCAGCCTTGGTTCGTTGCCTTTGATTCCGGTCAGGCAGTGAGCAAAGAGTGCGGTCTCGTGTTTTGGTCGCACCACTACTTGTTTTAAAGGCCGCACCTGGGTTTTGAGATCGATATCAAGACCCTCGATGAGAGCGGCTGCCCCTTCTCCCGCGCAACTGACCAACCACTGCGTATCGAACTCAGCGTACGGGGTTGTGATGTGGAAACCCTCATCCTGGGTGGAAATCTCCTGCGCGGTCAGGCGGTATTCTATCGTGCGATGGCGATGTGCATCCGTCAGGTTGGACAACAACGTTTGGGTCTCAACCACAAAGTCATTCAATTGATAGAGCACGCCATCAAAACCCCGGAACGCTTCTGGCCAGTCAGCTTTGGAGACCGGATCGATGCGACCGCGCAGCGCCTTGCTCGCGAAAAACCCTGTGAGGCGGCCCAGTGCCGTGCCTTTGGCGAACATGTAATAGCGATCAGCGGCGAGACGGGTGTCGCGCAAATCCACGTCATCTTCGCCGGCTAAACAGGCTCGCCAACGTGCTGGCATGTCGGCGATGGCCTCCGATGCGGCGGTCAGGTTGCCGGACAGCGCATATTTCAGTCCCCCGTGGATCATGCCCTGGGAGGCGAGCGTTTGATGGGTGCCGAAGCCCTCGGCTTCGATCAGAACCGTGCGGTAGCCGCGAGTGTTCAGCAGATTTAAGAGCCACGCACCGGCAATGCCGCCGCCTACCAAGGTGACGTCAACGCGTGTGTTCAATGAGGTTCGTAATTTGGCGCATGTGGATTGACAGTTTAAACATGAGTCAGCACTCTGCAAATATGTCCCGTTGGCTCTACCCCCTGGTGTTGTTTGTTGCGCGACCGTTTGTGCATTTGCGGTTGCGGCTGCGTGCGCGCAAAGAACCGGAGTATGGGGTCCGCATTGAAGAACGTTTTGGTCACGTACCGGAGGCGATCAGTAAGAAACCCATTTGGTTCCATACGGTATCTGCAGGTGAAACGCTGGCAGCTGTGGCGACCATCCGCGCGTTGAAAGCCCAATTCCCGAGCCTGCCGTTCCTCGTCACCACCATGACCCCCACCGGATCCCAGCAGGTGCAGGAACGTCTTGGGGAAGAGGTGGAGCACTGTTACGCGCCGTACGATTTTGGCTCTGCGGTGAAACGTTTTTACAACAGGGTAGAACCCAGAGTGCTGGTGTTGATGGAGACCGAGCTCTGGCCAAACCTCATCGGCGAGGCGCATGCGCGGAAAGTGCCGGTGCTTTTGATGAACGGTCGGCTCTCAGATCGGTCGGCCAAAGGCTACAGTCGAGTGGATGGCCTGACGCGCAAGATGCTGCAGAGCATGGATCTGATCGCATGTCAGACCCGGGATCACCGCGATCGTTTCATCGGCTTGGGTGCGGTTCCCGAGCGGGTAAAGGTAACCGGCAGTGTCAAATATGATGTATCGCTGGATGAAGAAGAGATCGCTGATCGAGCCAGGCTGGCTGAGCGGTTTGCGATGGGTGGGGACGATCCGGTGTGGATTGCGGCGTCCACGCATCCCGGCGAAGACGAGATCGTCATCGAAGCGATGCTTGCGCTCAAAACCAGGGTGCCTGACCTGCGTATGATCCTGGTGCCGCGTCATCCTGCCCGTACCGACGATGTCCTGGCCATTCTTGAGGCGCGGGGCCTCACATACGCGCGCCAGAGCGAAGCTGAGTCGGCGGTGGATAAAAGCGCCGAAGTTATTGTGGGGGATGTCATGGGCACGCTGCTCAAACTTTATGGCTTAGCCCGGGTCGCCTTTGTCGGCGGCAGCCTTGTTGATGTAGGCGGCCACAATCCCATCGAACCCGCACTTTGGGGCATACCGTTTGCCAGCGGTCCCTATCAGTATAACTTTGCCGATGTCATGGATGCGTTTGCCGGAGTACAGGCGATGCGCACGGTCACGAGTGCCGACGATCTCACACAGGTACTAGGCGAGTGGCTGAGTAGCGAAGCGCTGTTGTCCTCAGCCGGAGAGGCTGCCACTCAGGTTGTGATGAGCAATCGCGGCGCGCAAGCGCGGGTTGAAGAGCTTTTGGGTGGTTTAATTACCCGAGCTTTGCAGACTGATTAGACGCACAACCTGGTCGTTAGGATCGGTGAACGTATTAAGTTCCTCAAGATCTGCTTCGATCAAAGCCCCGGCCACCTGTTTGAGCAGCATCAGGTCGATGACGTAGTTGTAGCGGGAATCCGCGTAATCAAACTGCGATGAGAACAGCCGTTGTTGTGCCTGCAACACATCAACGATGTTCCGTGTGCCCACTTCGTAGCCTGTCTCAGTAGCGTCCAGTGCAGACTGAGATGATTTGATTGCCTTCAAGCGTGCCTTTACGCGAACCACGTCTGTCGCCACGGCCTGGTAGAGGTTGCGCGTGTCCCGGGTAACGGTTCGCTGTTGATTCAGCAGCAGCTCGCGCGCCTGGTCTTCCAACGCCTTTGCTTCCTTCGTACGCGCACGGGTAAAGCCGCCCGTGTATAGAGGGAGATTCAGCTGCAGGCCGAACACGGTCTGATCTGTGGTATCGGCGCCGAAGAAGTTCTGCGCGCCGGTGACAGAGTGCACCTGGGTGATGGTGGCATCGATTGTCGGGTAGTGTCCCGCGCGACGCGCGCGTACGGTTCTGCGCGCTGCGGTCAGCTGCTCTTGGGCTGCACGAATACCCAGATTCTGGTTGAGCGCGGTGCTCACCCATTCCTGTTCCTGCCTGGGATTCGGGTCGACGATGGGTAACTTTTCAGACAGCCGGTCGAGCGCGTCGTAAGATTCACCGGAAAGCGTCGTCAGCGTTTCAAAGAAAATGGCGTGGTCCCCATCAGCCTGAATGCGTCGAACCACCGAGTTGTCGTAAGCCGCTTGCGATTCCAAGACGTCGGTGATGGCAACCAGGCCGACATCAAAGCGCTGCTGCACCTGTTCAAGCTGGCGCTTCACCGCCGCTTCCTCAGCGGTGGTGGTGTCGAGCAGATCTTGTGCGCGCAGGACATTTAGGTAGGCCTGTACCACTCGCACAATCAGTTCCTGTTCTGTCCGGGCCAGATCAAATTCGGCGGCTTTGACATTCGCCTTGGCACTGCCCAGCGTATGCCAGGCGTTCATGTCCAGCACCGGCTGACTGAGCTGTGCATTCCAGCCGTGATCGTTAAAGTCCTGGCCTGGTACTTCCTGGCCGAAGAGTGGATTTGTAGGGTCTGTGATCAGCGAGCCTGGAAAGCTGCGCTCCGTCCATGAAGTTGATGCGCTGGCCGCCACTGTTGGCAGAAGTGCAGAGCGCGCTTGCGGTACACCCTGACGTGATGCTGCAAACCCGGCACGCGCCGCGCCAACCACAGCGTCGTTGGTCTTCGCTGCTTCGTAAACGTCCATCAGATCTGTGGCGTGAACGGACCCGGTGAAGGTCAGGCAGAGGGTGGTTGTTGCAATAAACGAAAAGAGGTTTTGAAGTGAGCGCAATTCGTGTCGCCTTTGACGTCGGTACTTCATGAAATTCAAGGTCCTTTTAACCTGGCTAAGTCTACACTACCCGTAAGTACAAAGTCGCAGCAGCCGACGAAATGGTTTCCTTTAGTGCGAGTTTGTGGCCTGGATCAACTTTTTGCAGGCTGATAACAGGGTTTTTCTGAAACCGGGACCGGTAGCGCATTGCGCACAATCGCGCGTAGAAAAGAGGAATTTATGGGGTGACCCGAGCTTGCAGCCTGGGTATATTGAGCGGCGAAGGAGAACAGATTTGTCGGATAAACGACCTGAAACCAGCGCTGATATAGTCACTCGCTCGAAAGCAGTCTCAAATGAGGAGCTGGGTGCGTTCGGTCGTAAGCGCGGTCGCGACTACAGCGTCGATCTCCCAGGCCATATGGCGGAGTGTGATGCCAACTATGTTCGGCTGCTGCGCCTCTTCCCGGATTTGCGCGACTCCACAAGAACTTCCTTTGCCATCAGTCTGCCCAACGTGCAGGCCAAGGTTGAGTTTAAGGTCCTCGAAAAGGGCCCCTATACCACGCTCTTGAAGATCTGTTTTGCCGACCAGGACAAATGGAGTGGCCTGGCCGCCCCGGATATGGAGGTACGCATCTACCATGACGCACAGAGTGCGGAGGTTGTGGCTTACCAGAGTCAGCGTACGTTCCACGGTAAGTATGCGTACCCGAATCGTCGCATGCGTCAACGTGATGAGAAAGTTCAGATCAACCGCTTCCTGAGTGAATTCTTAACGCTTTGTCTCGCGCATGGCGTCAGCGATCAACCGGTTTCCTTTTAGCCCGCACCGACTTGCTCAAAGTCTTACAGATTTCAGATTGTCACCTGGTTACCTCCGGTACGGAGTTGATCGGCGTGGATACGCAGGCAAGTCTTGAAGCCGTTCTGGACCAGGCGCTGGCGGAACACACGCCCGATGCAATTCTTGCCACCGGCGATTTAGCCCACGAGCCGCAGACGGAAATATATGCGCGCTTTCTCGATACGATCCGCGCCCGTTTTGAGGGTGCGCTCATGTGCCTGCCGGGTAACCACGATGTACTAGCTGCAATGGAGGCAGCCGGATTGCCGATGGCACCTGTAAGTCTGCCAGGCTGGGATCTGATACCGCTGGATTCTCACGAGGATGAAGTGACTCCCTCGCTGGTCACCGACGAAGACAAAGCCACCGTTGCGGCGGCCATCAGCCAGGCGACTCAGGCGAACCTGCTGGTTGCGACACATCACCCTCTCGTTACGGTTAATTCGCCCTGGCTGGACAAAGATAGGATTCAAAACGCTGAAGAACTGGTAGACTGGCTTTCCGAATGCAGCGCGAAATTACGCGCGATTGTGTTCGGGCATGCCCACCAGGAAGTGAGTGGGAAAGTCCAAGGGAAAATCAGAGACTTAACCGTCTTTGGTGTGCCGTCCACATGCTTTCAATTTAAGCCGGCCAGCGAATCGTTTGCTATTGATGATGCGCTGCCCGGCTACCGTTGGTTGTTTCTGGCTTCTGAATTAATGGAAGGGCAGATCGAGACGGAAGTGAGACGGGTAGATTTTCCGATCAACGTGAAGTTGCAGCGCAAGTAGAGCCGTGTCCCCCGGACGCGCATTTTTTGGAGGTAACACTTAAGCCACATGGCAGAGAAGAAATATTCTGCAGCATCGCTCCAGGTGCTGTCTGGACTGGAACCCGTACGTCGCCGCCCCGGCATGTACACAGATACAACCCGCCCCAATCACCTCGTTCAGGAAGTGGTGGACAACAGCGTCGACGAAGCCATTGCAGGGTTTGCACGCGAAATAGAAGTCACAATTTTCAAAGATGGCTCGGTGGAAGTCATCGACGACGGTCGTGGTATGCCGGTGGATATCCACCCGCAACACAAGGTCTCAGGCGTTGAACTGATCCTCACCCGACTGCACGCAGGCGGAAAATTTGATAACGAAAACTACAACTTTTCGGGTGGCTTGCACGGTGTCGGTGTCTCGGTCGTAAACGCGCTTTCGGAGTGGCTTGAAGTTGAGGTGAAGCGTGACGGCAAGGTACACAAACAGACCTACAACAAGGGCAAACCCAAGGGTAAGTTGAAGGCGGCGGGTGATGTGGGCAAACGCAACACCGGCACGCGCATCCACTTTTTACCGGAAGCCAGCTACTTCGATTCTGCAAACATTGCCGTGGCCAAACTCAAACATCTGCTGCGCGCGAAGGCGGTGTTGTGTCCAGGCCTGAAAGTCAGTCTTAACGTTGAGGCGGGTAAGAAGACCGAGACGGAGTCCTGGTACTACGAGGATGGCCTGAAAAGTTATCTCGAAAATTCTCTGTCCGGTGCAGAGTGTGTGCCGCAGGAGATCATCCTGCACAGTGCTCAGGGTAATGAAGAGGCCGTGGACTATGCGCTGAAGTGGGTGGTGGATGGTGGGGAGCTCATCACCGAGTCCTATGTGAACCTCATTCCTACTGCCCAGGGTGGTACGCACGTCAATGGTCTGCGCTCGGGGCTCTCCGAAGCGTTGAAGGAATTTTGTGAATTCAGGGACCTGCTCCCGCGCGGTGTAAAACTCACGGGCGATGACCTCTGGGAACAGTGCAGCTACGTGCTCTCCGCCAAGATGGCCGATCCCCAGTTTGCCGGGCAAACCAAGGAAAAGCTGAGCTCACGCCAGTCTGCCGCCTTCATCAGCGGTGTGGCGAAAGACGCATTCAGTCTCTGGCTGAACGAACATCCGGCAGACGGTGAAAAAATTGCTGAGCTTGCCATCAGCAATGCGCAGAAGCGGGTGCAGGCTGCGAAGAAGGTAGCGCGCAAGAAAATTACGGCAGGTCCTGCCCTGCCGGGCAAGCTGGCTGACTGTTCCGGCCAGGATGCGGACCGGGCTGAACTCTTCCTTGTGGAGGGGGATTCTGCCGGTGGTTCGGCGAAGCAGGCGCGTGATCGCGAATTCCAGGCGGTGCTGCCGCTCCGAGGCAAAATTCTGAACACCTGGGAGGTGGACTCCAGCCAGGTGCTGGGTAACCAGGAAGTTCACGACATTGCGATCGCAGTCGGGGTGGACCCAGCCTCCACAGATATCTCGGGCCTGCGCTACGACAAGATCTGCATCCTCGCCGATGCGGATTCGGACGGTCTGCATATCGCCACGCTGTTGTGTGCGCTTTTCGTCAAACATTTCCGCGCGCTGGTCGATAACGGCCATGTTTACGTGGCGCTCCCGCCGCTGTATCGCATCGATATCGGCAAAGAGGTCTATTACGCGCTGGATGAGGCGGAGAAAGAAGGCATCCTCGATCGCATTGCTGCAGAGAAGAAAAAAGGCACCCCATCCGTACAGCGCTTTAAAGGGTTGGGCGAGATGAATCCCATGCAGTTGCGAGAGACCACCATGGACCCGGATACCCGGCGTCTGGTGCAGCTGTCCATCGGCGGGGTTAAAAAGACCGAAGAAATGATGGACATGCTGCTCGCGAAAAAACGCGCGCCCGATAGACGCTCCTGGCTGGAGAAGAAGGGCGATCAGGCTGCGCTGGCCTAAGCGAAGGTGTGCAGCCGCTGGATCACGCGAACATCAACTTAAACTCAAACCAGATAGAACGACAGTTTAGAACCACATGAGTGATATCACAGAAGACTCCGACGGCGTCGAATCAATCCCGTTGGCGGTCTACACCGAACGAGCGTACCTGGACTATTCCATGTACGTCATCAACGATCGCGCTTTGCCGCACATTGGCGATGGCTTAAAACCCGTTCAGCGTCGCATCATCTATGCGATGGGTCAGCTGAACCTGAACAGCCAGGCCAAGTATTCAAAGTCCGCAAAAACCGTGGGCGATGTGTTGGGCAACTACCACCCGCATGGCGACTCGGCCTGTTATGAAGCCATGGTGAACATGGCGCAACCGTTCAGCTTTCGCTATCCGCTGGTGGATGGGCAGGGCAACTGGGGTGCACCCGACGACCCCAAATCGTTTGCGGCTATGCGGTACACCGAAGCAAGATTGTCGCGTTATGCGGACCTGTTGTTGGCCGAATCCCGACAGGGCACGGTGGACTACGTTCCCAATTTTGACGGCAGCACCACAGAACCGGCGTTGCTGCCAGCGCAGGTGCCCTTTGTCCTCCTGAATGGTGGTACCGGCATTGCGGTCGGTATGGCTACCGACATTCCGCCGCACAACATCAACGAAGTTATCTCGGCGTGCATTCACTTGTTGGATAAACCCAAGGCGAGTGTTGCGGACTTGATGACACATATCCAGGCGCCTGACTTCCCGACCGAAGCGCAGATCATCACGCCACCTGCCGAGATGCGGGAAGTGTATGAGTCTGGCCGTGGCTCGATTAAAGCGCGTGCGGTATACACGAAAGAAGATGGCGAGATCGTGATCACCGCGCTGCCGTATCAGACGTCACCGGCCAAGGTGCTGGAGCAGATTGCGCAGCAGATGCACGCGAAGAAACTGCCGATGCTGGTAGACCTTCGCGATGAATCGGATCACGAAAACCCGACGCGGCTGGTGCTGGTACCGCGTTCCAACCGTGTGGATGTGGATCGGTTGATGAGTCATCTCTTCGCCAGCACCGATCTGGAGCGCAACTACCGGGTCAACCTGAACATGATCGGGCTGGACCACCGCCCGCAGGTTAAAAACCTGCAGGGCATCCTGAAAGAGTGGCTGACCTATCGACAGGACACTGTCACCAGACGGCTGAACTTCCGACTCGACAAAATTAATGAGCGCCTGCATATCCTCGACGGCCTGCTGATTGCCTATCTCAACATCGATGAGGTGATTCGCATCATTCGCGAGGAAGACAAGCCCAAAGAAGCGTTGATGAAGAAGTACAAGCTGTCGGAGACCCAGGCCAATGCCATCCTGGATCTGCGCCTGCGTCAGCTTGCGAAGTTGGAAGAGATCAAACTGAAGTCCGAACAGGATGAGCTCAGCGCAGAAAAGGCAGATCTCGAGAAAATCCTTGGTTCCAAAGCGCGCTTGAAGACGCTCATCAAGAATGAGCTGCTGGCGGTAGCAGAAGAGTATGGCGATGAGCGTCGCTCGCCGATTGTTGAGGTCAGTGAAGCGGCGGCTTACAGCGAAGAAGATCTACTCACCAACGACCCCATTACGGTGGTGATGTCCGACAAGGGTTGGATACGCGCGGCGAAGGGTCATGAAATGGACCCCCGCGAACTCAGCTTCAGAAGCGGTGACTCGTTTGCGCAGGCTGCAAAGGGTCGAACGAACGAAACACTGATATTCGTGGACTCTGCAGGCAGAGGCTACAACACCGCACCCCACACGCTGCCGTCTGCACGCGGTCAGGGCGAGCCGTTAACCGGTCGCTTTAAACCGCCGCCGGGCGCCAAGTTTGTGGGTGTCGCGATGGGTGGGGCTGATACACCTCTGCTCATGTCGTCCAATGCTGGATTCGGCTTTGTCGGTCGGCTGGGTGAAATGGTCACCAAGAACAAGGCCGGGAAGGCGGTGTTGAGTGTGCCCGCAGGCGGCGTGGCATTGCCACCCCGCCCTTTGGACGCGGATACGCTGGATGATGCCTGGGTTGCATGTGCTACGGATCAGGGGCGAATGCTGGTGTTCCCGCTGAAGGATGTGCCTGAGCTAGCCCGCGGCAAGGGCAACAAGCTTATCAACGTACCGACACCTGCATTTAAAGCAGGCGAAGAAGCCATGATCGCGTGTGTTGTCTTAACCTCCGAACAGGAACTGATTGTGCACGCGGGGCAGCGCCATCTCAGGATGAAACATAAGGACCTCGAAAACTATATCGGGGAGCGGGCACGACGCGGGCGCAAGTTGCCGCGTGGTTTCCAGAAGGTGGACCAGCTGACGACGGAATAACCTCGGGCGTCAGGCCGTCTGGGTGTTAAAGCCCAGGATAAGCTCGGCCTGATTGGCGACCAGGGCGCGTTGTGGCTCGGGCAGATTATTTACCGCATAGGCGCACTCTGTCTCGGAGAGGTCTTCAAGCAAGGGGTGCAGGAAGGCTGTAGCCCATGGTTGTTCAGCGCTTGCGAGCGAATCGAAAACAGCCTGACAGATGAGCAGGTTCTCGTTGTTCGAGAGCGCGGCCAGCGTCAATGCATCATCCAAATCAAACGCTTCCAGATCCTGCAGTTCCAAGCGTGTTGCGTCCCCTGGCGCACGATTGCAGTCAACACGGGTGAGATAAAAGCGGAACTCGCCGCTTGTCTCATACTCCAGCAAGAGGTCCTGCAGCAGGTAGGCCGCACAAATCGCATCGCTGGCGTTTACCGTGTTGCGGTCGAGCACCAACAGCACGCCGCGTTCAGGTACATGCAACGCATAACCGTGGTGAATTGCACACACTTCCTGCGCCATTTGCAGAGCGTCCTGCACCGCTTCATCGCGGTGGTGGCGATTCAGGGCGAGCTGGTTGTAGAGATTAACGACAACACAGAAGCTCTCCTGCGGCACGCGCTGCGGCTCTGGCACGGTTACGATAGGCAGTGAACGTGTGTCGTTCTGACTGCGAAGCACGGCGCCTACAGCAAACACGGCGCTTAGCGGTACCAGCACAACCGCTGCCAGCGTTGCGAGCCAAGCCCACCACGGGGTAGGCGCCGCAAAGGCCTGGGCGTTCAAGTCCAACGCTACATACCCTGTGATGGTGTCGTCCAATGTCGCTGCCGATGTGTGGTGGCGGCGCAGATCCGTGCCACCCGCCATTGCGAGAATCTCGTTGTTTGCGTTGTAAAACACCATGCCACTGATCTCAGGGTAAGTAGCCACCTCATTGGCCACCACCGCAAGCTCGATGCGGTCCTGGTGCAGGAGATGCCCGGCGCTGGTGTGCGCGATGGTTTGCACCATGCTCTGCCCGTATTGATCCATCGCGCGCTCAGGCGCGCGCTCGGGCAACCAGATCAGCAGGACGACCACGGCTGTCAGCGTTGATGTGACCGCGGCGATGGGCAGCGCGGATTTGGATGGCAGGAATCGTTGTAACTGGATCAGAGCACCAGAACACTACTTAGTTTTTGTCCAGAAATTGGCATCCATGCCAATTTCTTCCCACGGGTTACTTCGTAACCCTCTCAAAAACCTTACGGTTTTTGGCTCGCGCTGTCCTGCGCTCGACGTCTCAGCCCTGAATGCTGCGCATTCTGGATAGAGCCGCAGGCAGGAACGACAATCTATCACAAAGCAAAGTATTTGCATGCGATGTTTTTGTGCGACCCGCTCAACCAGTACAATTGACAGGATTGTTTTATGCGAGTGTTGTGTTGGCCGACGAAATTATCTTGATCAACGTTTCAGGACGCGACAAGCCGGGTCTCATGTCTGTGCTGACCGAATGTCTGGGTGAGCATGGCGGTCGTTTGCTGGACATCGGTCAGGCTGTCATCCACGAAGACCTGGCCTTGGGCATTCTGGTCAGCGTCTCCGGCGAGCAGGCAGGTGACCTGATCAAGGATGTCATGTTTAAAGCCAATGAAGCAGGTTCCACTATCCGCATCAGCAACATCAGTCAGTCTGACTATGGTGCCTGGTTGGAAGCATCGGGACAGACCCGCTACATCCTCACGCTCCTGGCCAGCAGCGATGCCAGTCTCGCCTTGAAGGCGGTGAGCCAACTTACGCACCGGTTTGAACTGAACATCGATACCATCCGCAGGTTAACCGACCGAGGCGAGTCAGCGCCCTCGGAAACGGCGAAGATGTGTGTGGAAATGCGGGTGCGCGGCCAGGTGAACAATGTGGCTGCGCTTCAATCTGAGCTGATGAGTGCCGCCGAGCAACTCAACTTTGACTTCAGCCTGCAGGAAGACACGGTATTCAGACGCAATCGGCGGTTGGTTGCCTTTGATATGGACTCCACGTTGATCACCGAAGAAGTGATGGACGAGCTGGCCAAGCTGCACGGGGTGGGCACAGAGGTTCTGGCGATTACGGACAAAGCCATGCGCGGTGAACTCGACTTCAAAGAGAGCTTCCGCCAGCGCGCGGGTCTGCTCAAAGGTATGCCGGTTGAGGTGTTGGACACGGTGGCCAATGCGGTCCAGCTCAACCGCGGTGCAGACCGTCTGATTCGTGCACTCAAATACTTTGGCTACAAGACCGCGGTCATATCCGGCGGGTTTCAGTATGTGGGCGAGCACCTCCAGCGCAAGCTGGGTATCGACTACGTTTATGCCAATACCCTGGAGATAGAAGATGGGGTCATGACAGGTGCTGTATCAGACAGAATTGTTGATGCACAAAGTAAGGCAACGCTTCTGGAGGAGATTGCGGTTAGCGAGGGCATCGCTTTGCAGCAGACAATCGCCATCGGCGATGGCGCCAACGATCTGCCCATGCTTTCCCGTGCGGGGCTGGGTGTTGCCTTTCACGCGAAACCCCTGGTTAAAGAAACCGCACGTCACGCGATATCCAACTTCGGGTTGGATGCGGTGCTTTATCTGATCGGGTTTTCAGACCGAGATATCGATCAGGCGCTGGCTGACGAATCGTAGCGAGGCGCAAGTGCTTGGTACAGCACTACTACTCTTCAGTACTGAAGTCGTAGTCCATCTCGGTGGTGGGCTCCTGCAGGTAGTGTCCCTGAATATAGTTGGCACCCGCCTGCCAGAGAGTCGACAGAATGTTCGCATTCTCAACCATCGGCACTACTGTGAGCTTACCGGAGTTCTGCAGCTGATTAATCATGTCGATTAAACCGGACCGCTGCTCGCTGTCGGTCTCCACTTCCGTAATGGAAGAACCGTCAATTTTCACCATCTCCACGGGGATGTGGCGCAGTGTCTCAAATGGGTCTTCGATGAGACCGAAGCGGGACAGTGCCGCACGGCAATGCATGCTGCGAAGTTTTTCGACGAACTCGCGTGTCTGGCGCAGATAGGTTGTCGCGTCTTTCTCGGTGATCTGGAAGATCACTGCGTCGCTTGGGAGCCGGGCTGCTTTCATCGCAACACCCAGCCACTGCGGAAACTCTCTGTCCACAACGCTGTTGGCAGTCAGGTTGATCGTCAGCCGCGTGGTGTTGCCCTTAGCGCGATGTACGCTCAACATTTTGATCGATTGCAGAATGACCCAGCGGTCGATCTTGCCCGCGACGTTGTTGTCGATAGCGGTCTGCAGGAACCTGCCAGGTTCGATCTGCTCACCCTCTTCGTTCAACATGCGCAGGAATACTTCATAGTGCTCGTCACCATCGCCGCGCAGGCTGATGATGGGTTGGTAGAGCAGCTGAAACATCTTGTTTTCGATGGCATGGGTGATCTGCCTCAGGATCACGCGCGCATCCCCATTCTCATCTTCCTCTTCCGACTCGATGGAAGGCATGAAGGTGGCGTTGGCCGCTTCTTTCTCGGCCAGATCCAGGAGATTTGCGTAGGCTTCGTCCAGGCAGGCGCCGAGCCCAAATTCTTCGTTCAACTCTGCGGCCGCAACCGAGACGGTTGGGCGTACGGTCTTGTCCTGCACCTCGAGGATCAGGTCGCAAACGGATTTACGGATCGCGTCTGCGCGCTCTTGCGCCTGACTGATCGAACTGGCAGAGACGGCAATCGCAAACTGATGCGTGCTGAGTTTTACCATCGGAAATTCGTCGATGATTTCATCGAGTTGAATCCAAACTTTGCGGGCGATGGTTTCAGCCCCGAGTAACCCGTAGGCTTGCTGAGTCTGGGAGAAGTGGTCCAGACCCACACAGAAAACATAGTTTTCGCCGGTGCTGGAGTTGAACAGCGTTTCGGCGGCGCGAACAAATCCAGGCAGTCCCAGTTCCTGTTCGCTGGGTGCAGCAGCCGGTTCTTCGCTTGGCTTGGTTTCCTGCGTCGGCGCCGCTTCTGCTTGTCCGGTGCGTACCGTTACCTGGTAGCACGCTTCACCTTCGTACTGGGCATGGGTCAGCGTCATGCTGCCGCTGGGGCTGCTTTCGAGATCCGGATTAGCGTCAAACTCGAATACGCGTTCCTCTTCGCCACCCCGCAGGGCTTTCAGGTGTGTCTTCAGTTCTTCAACTGATTCTGAATCCAGGAGATCAACCAATGATGCTGAACACAGGTCATCAACGTCGCTGAATCCAAAGAGCGAGAGATAACACTCGTTGGCGTGTATGTGCATGCCTTCGTGAATGTAGGCAATCGCTGCTTTTGATCCTTGCAGCAGCAGCTGACAACGCTCTTCCGCCTCTTTCAAAGCGCGACGCAGTTGAGATGTATGATTGCGTTGGCAGACATGTTCAAGTTCTCGAAGCACAACCAACGCGATCTGCTGAGGGCAGTTGGAAGGCACCAGGTCGGTAGCACCCTTGGACAGGGCGTTGGTTATATCCCAGGTGGTTTCTTCGCCATTGGTGATAAGCAGCAGAGGTGTGTGGGGTGCGTTTTCGCGCATGCGGGGGAGGAGCGTGTCCAGCCCTTCAATCTTGTCCGTGATGAGCGCGATATCCGCCTCACCGTCGGCAAGTATTTTTGCAATGTGAGCAGCATCGTCAGAGATCGATAGCTGGGTTGCGATACCCGCGTCTCGAAGGGTTGAATCCAATTCGTGTGCTGCGTTCTCAGACTTTTCCGCGATGAGTACTCGCGTAGTCACGTGTTGCGATGGCTGTGCCGACATATCCTTATCTCGCCACCAAGGTTTACTGCTAGCTGGAAGCCTAAGGATGTGCTCTTGTCTCTATCCGTCTCACAAGACTTGAGCGCGGGCTGCCGCTAAGGACCTTGGGTAGTGTCCTCTCTGGTCATCAGGTCATCTATGTTGCGGCCGGACGGGCTGTTTTCCAAGTAACCATCCAACATACGAAATGTGAACTGGTTAAAGCTTTCAGTGATTACTTGTGCATCCATCAGCATTCCGGTGGATTGTACTCCCTGACGCTGGATGGAAACCTTCTGCTGTTCGGTAAATGGAAGTTTTGGTGTGATGATGGTCGCACTTTGACCGATCGCATCCATCCCCGGTAAAAGAAGTCCTCTAGAGTAACCAGTAGTGCCCCCTTTTTTATGGATTGGCCGGATGGCCACGGGGATCGCCTTTGGCGAGAGGAGCTGCACCCCCATGTGGGTATGTCCCTTGTCTTTTGTCAGCCAGCGTATGGCTGCCACGCACCAGCGATTAGCATGTTCTTCGCGCAGGGCAATCAGCTCGCCAACCTGAACGTTGCTCGGCGCGTTTTCACCCCAGGTCACGCAGTATCCACCCGGAGAGGTATCCACCGTCGACAGGTCGAAGTGATTGAACTTGCGTGTCGGTTGGGGGTTCTCCAAACGGGCAATGATGCTGTCCGGATTCTCCACGTTGGGATTCTCCGGGATTTTGACCTTCAGGTCGTGTGCCTGACTCCACGGGTCATCGTTGTTGTCGTCTGGGTTATTCCCCAGCGGCGCGTAGTCTACGTCCAGGAAGGGATTGATCTCTCGATGTAGAAAGATGTCTGCGTTGGCGACCTGATCATTAAAATCAACACCACCGGACAGGAAGTAGTGAACTGCCCGCAATCCCACACACACCTTGACGCTCCCTGCCATGGGCAGGCGGCGAAAGTTGCGTGGGTGTACAACACTCCAGGCAGCGGCGATGTGCCGCAACAAATCATTGGAGAGGTTGTCCGGGATCGGCACACTTGAAGAGACGTCATTCAGGTATGCGTCTATCTCGTAGGCCAGTACCTGGGTGCGAAAGCCGCGTGGCTCTTTCGCTTTTGCTTTTGGCGCTGTGTAGGCCGGGGCTTTGTTGGAATTCAGATCCAAGGAGAAAAACCCATCGGCTGGGTCCGCTTCGATGCTGACGTGAGCCGTCCACATCTGCAGTGCGTTGAATATATTTGCCAGATCTGTCTGCTTCAGCTGATTTGGCTTGCAGGTGGCCAACATCAGATTGCGGAGATAAGCGTCTTTGATCGTCAGGGTTTGTGCCGCAGCAATTTCCGTGTCCTGCAGTTTGAATTCGGTAACGTTGCGCTGTTCTGCCATCAGGTACACGCGATGTACCAGCGACCAGTAGCCGCGAGGCAGTGCGGAATAGGTTTGGTAGACACGCAGCGCCAGATACGAAAGCTCTGAAAGAAGACGGTGGGCCGCACTGGGAAGGATGTCCTTCGGCACCCCTTTTTCGTCCTGCTCCAGAATTTCTTCGGCTTGGCGCAACACGGTTTCGTAACCGTTGGCGAGTTTGCGCTGCAATCGTCGCGCGTCCAGTTTCGGGTCGACCAGTTCGGTGCGATCCAGACGCGAGCAGATGTAGTGCACGAGGGGACGTAAACTTTCCAGCAGTTGAAAACGCAGCTCAGGCGGGCAGATGAGTTTGCGCAACTCGTTGATCGCCTGTTTCAGCTGGCGGGCAGTTTCTTCGGTGTTGACCAGGGGCAGCATCGCAGCCCAGTTTTCGATAGCCGGCACGGTCGCTTCCGCGAAGGATAAGCGTTCCAGATCTGGTTTTTTAGCCGGTGTCACCACCATCAATGCCTTATCAGCTTGTTTAATGAGCGCGAATTATAGGGGTAAGGCCACGTAAATGGGGCAATCGATGCGTAATAGGATGTATGCGTTTGCTTACGAAGTGGCGAGGGCCTGTTTGCTTTGCCCGCCGGGGACCTCGCGAACCAGCTTTGGCAGCAAGTAGCCTGGCAAAATGGCCTGCATTTCCCGGTAGAGCGCCAGCGCGGCGGCGTCCTCAACAAAAAAATGGTGGGTGCCCGTAACCCGGTCCGGGAGGTGCAGGTAGTAAGGTAAAATGCCTTGTTCGTGCAGTTTTTCCTGCAGATTCACCTGTGCGGTGAGTTCCATGTTGATGCCCTCAAGCAGCACCGACTGATTCAGCACGTTCATACCGGTAGATTTCAGCGCTCGAAACGCGCGGTGAGTCGCCGGGTTCAGCTCCTGAGCGTGGTTTGCATGCACCACCATCACTGTCTGCAGGCGGGTATGCATCAACACATCCAAAAGCCCCTGGGTGACGCGCTCCGGCAAGACGATGGGTAAACGCGTGTGGATGCGCACCCGTTTCAGGTGCGCAATTGCGTCCAGTTGTTCGAAGAGTTTTCCAAGCCCCGCATCGGTCATCACCAGAGGGTCTCCGCCACTCAGTATGATCTCGGTGACGGATGTGTCGGCTTTAAGTGCGGTCAGACTCTGTGCCTGCTCGCGGGGTCTGTGCGCTTCGTAAGGAAAAGCACGACGGAAACAGTAGCGACAATGGACGGCGCATGAAGGGGTAGTGATCATCAGTGCGCGACCGGAGTACTTCTGAATCAACCCGGATGTGAGGGCATAAGCAGACGTCTCTTGCAGAGGATCTTCACTGAAACCAATTTTCGATTGCCGTTCTTCCATGAGAGGCAGTACCTGAAGCAGCAGTGGATCCCACGGATTACCGGGACGAATCCGTGCCGCAAACCCTTGTGGCACGAGGGTGGCGAAGTTGTTGCCGTGATCTACTGCGTAGGGCAGCTGGTGTTCATCCAGACCGACAAAATCCAGCAGATCATGGGTGGACCGGAAGGCATCTTTAAGCGCACTTGCCCAGGCGTCGGGCTCCCATGGGGAGGCAATCGGATGTATCATGCGCGCCGGTTTTTACTTCGAGTCGGATTATGGCCAGCTATTCTACCAACGAATTTCGTTCTGGATTGAAAGTATTGTTGGAGGGCGATCCCTGCTCCATCCTGGAGAATGAGTTCGTCAAACCCGGAAAGGGACAAGCTTTCAACAGGGTCAAGTTCAGAAATCTGAAATCGGGACGGGTTTGGGAACGAACCTTCAAGTCCGGTGAGTCTATTGAGGCGGCAGATGTCATGGACATCGACATGGAGTATCTCTACACAGACGGCGAGTACTGGCATTTCATGAAAACCGATGGTTCTTTTGAACAGGTCGGCGCCGGTGCGGCAGCGGTGGGGGATTGTGAGCAGTGGTTAAAAGAACAGGACGTCTATCAGGTGACGTTGTGGAACGATGACCCCATCGCGGTGACCCCACCAAATTTTGTGGAGCTTGAGGTTGTGGAAACCGACCCTGGATTGAAGGGTGATACCGCAACGGGCGGTACCAAACCGGCGACCTTGTCGACCGGCGCTACGATCAAGGGTGTACCGCTCTTTATCAACATTGGTGATGTGTTGCGGATCGATACACGTACGGGCGAGTACGTAAGTCGCGCAACCAAGTAGCTGCTGTTCGCTCAACCAACGTGACGGATGACTGGCGACCGAGTGCCAACCTGGACGTCCTGCGCGCCCGGGCCGATGTCTGTCGAACCGTCCGTGAGTTTTTTCACGCGCGAGATGTTGTAGAGGCGTTTACTCCGACGCTCGGCAGATACACCGTCACCGATCCCGATGTAGATGGCATTGAGGTGCCGGGCTACGGTTATCTGCAAACCTCCCCGGAATACTTTCTCAAACGCCTGTTGGCCGCCGGTGCCCCTTCTTGTTACCAGCTCGCCCCGGCGTTTCGGGCGGGGGAGCGGGGATCACACCACAACCCCGAGTTTTTAATGCTGGAATGGTATCGACTGGGTTTTAATCACCAGAGCCTGATGGCGGAGGTTGCTGACCTGGTGAACGAGGTACTGGGTGCGCAACCTTTTGCCCGAACACCTTACTGCGAACTGGTCAGCGATCTCAGTGCGCCCAGAGATGTGCTCGACCTGGAATTTGCCGAAAGCTGCGCGGTGCTCTCGGGGCGCCACTTTATCGTGGATTACCCGGCCGACCAGGCGGCACTTTCTCGCTTGAACCCTGACAACGCATCGGTCGCGGCTAGATTTGAACTTGTGGTGAATGGGGTTGAGATCGCAAACGGGTATTGGGAGCTGGCGGATGCGGATGAACACCGCCGTCGGTTTGCATTGGATCTTGTAATCCGGGAAGAGCGCAACAAACCCACGCCCGAAGTGGACGAAGGCTTTCTGCGTGCGATAGAGCATGGTTTGCCAGATTGTGCCGGCGTGGCACTTGGTGTGGACAGACTTGTTATGCTCGCCGCAGGTTGTAAATCCCTCGATGAAGTCCTCGCCTTTCGCGAGTAGGTCTCAAGCCGATGGATTGTCGATAGGCGTATCGTCCCGGTTGCCCCATTCGGACCAGGAGCCGTGATAGGCACGGATGTCCAGGCCGTTCAATCGCCCCAGCATGTAGGAAAGCCCCGATCGGTGATGAGTCTGGCAGTGAGTGATGATCTTAACGCCCGGCTTCAGACCGAGATTGGCGAGCGTGTCCGGCAAGTTCGCACTGATGCGCTGTGCGTCGTCTTTCAAAGTTAACCAGTCTGAGTTGACAGCACCGGGTATATGCCCGGCCCGCGCCGATCCCGAGCGTCGCCCCATGTACTCGTCATCTGAGCGTACGTCCCAGATGATCTGACCTTCATCCTCAATAGCGCTGAGCACGTCTTCTACCTCAGCGATCGGGCTCGTATCCAATTCCAGAGAGAGACCAGGATTAGCTTCAGGTGGTGAAGTACCGCCCTGCTCAAGTGGCAGACCGGCAGCGTGCCAGCTGTGCAGTCCACCGTTGAGATAGCGCCAGCGGGTGTGACCGATGATGTCCAACGTCCAGGCGAAACGCCCGGCCCAGCCGCCGCCCTCGTCATCGTAAACAACGATGTCGGCGTCGGGGGTGTAGCCAATGCGCTGAAACAGAGCGAGTACTTGATCTGGCTCCGGCAGACGACCGCTGGCGGGCGGCACACCGCACACCAACTCCTGGGGGGTGACCAATACTGCACCTGGAATGCGGGCTTGCTGGAAAACCTCCACCGATGTGACCTGCACCAGCATCAGATCAGGTGCATCAAGATCAAGCTCGGTTGGTTCTATTACGGAAACCGATTGCGACATCGTGTATTACAAAGTTGTGGGTTCTCGGGCATATTACCGTAAAAGCGTCGAAAGACTGCGTAGAAGGGGGTGTATGTCCGGTTATTTAGGTTCTTAACGAATGGATTCTGGCAAATCAGATTCTGGAAGAATGGTGTGGATGGATCTTGAGATGACCGGTCTTGACCCTGCCAAAGACCGCATCATAGAGATGGCGACCATCATCACGGATGGTCAATTGGAGATTGTTGCTGAAGGCCCGGTTTTCGCTGTGGATCAACCCCGTGCGCTGCTGGACGGCATGGACGATTGGAACACTAACCAGCATTCCAAATCGGGGCTCTTGAAACGGATCGCTGAAGAAGGGGTGAGTGAGGCTGAGGCTGAAGCGCTGACCCTGGAATTCATCAGCGCACATGTGGAAGAAAGAGCCGCCCCGCTGTGCGGCAACACCATCTGGCAGGATCGACGTTTCTTAAGTGCATATATGCCGACGCTCGAGGGGTACCTCTTCTACCGCATGGTGGATGTGTCCAGCGTGAAAGAGCTGGCCAATCGTTGGCGGCCGGATCTGGCGCCGTTTAAGAAGAAAAACGAGCACACAGCCCTTGCCGACATCCGCGAATCGATCGAGGAACTCAAGTACTTTCGCGAACACTTCTTTAAGAACTGACTAACGCGTTCCAAGCGCGTTGAGCGCCCAATCAATATGTTCGGTCACAAGCGGGGTTGCGGTCGCGCGTTTTTCCTGGAGCAAACGTTTTGCCTCCTCAGATGCCGGGCCGTTGCCTATGGCGACGGCCAGATTGCGTTGCCATTGCTCGTAGCTCACACGGCGTATCGCACTGCCTTCGGTGAGCTTCAGAAACTCAGCCTCCGTGAGGGTAAAAAGATCCAGTAGCTCGGACTGGTGGAGATCGTGACGGGGAGCAAAATCGGCTTCCGCTGTGGTCGGTGTTTCCCGGTTCCAAGGGCAATACAGCTGGCAGTCGTCACAACCGTAGATACGGTTACCCATTTTTGCGCGCAGCGCTTCCGGAATAGCGCCCTTGTGTTCGATGGTCAGGTAGGAGATACAGCGACGCGCATCGAGCACCTTGGGTGCAACGATTGCCTCGGTCGGGCAGACCGTCATGCAGGCGTTACATTTACCGCATTGGTCTGCCACCCGCGTTTCATCAGCGGGAAAAGGCGCATTGGTAAATATTTCACCGATAAAAAACCAGGATCCGCTCGTATCCAGTAACAGCGTGTGTTTGCCCATCCAGCCGAGGCCGGCGTTCTGTGCCAGCGCCTTTTCCAACACGGGTGCGGAATCGGTGAACGCGCGGTACTGGTATTGGGGGTTGTGGTCACCGCGTTCCGAATCTGGTTGAAGAGCAGCATTAATTTTTGCGCCGAGTTTGGCGAGACGGCGTCGCAGGACTTTATGGTAGTCGCGGCCGAGCGCATAACGGGAAACATAAGCCTTGGATGAATCCTCGAGGATCTCCAGAGGCTGTGTATCGGCGGCGAGGTAGTTCATGCGCGCGCTGATGACCGAAATTGTGCCGGGTTCCAACAAACCCGGGTTGAGGCGCTTTTCCTGATTGCGGGTCAGGTAGCCCATATCGCCTTGAAACCCGGCTTCGAGGTAGGCGCGCACGTGAGGTTCGTGTTCACGCAAATCGATGCCGGTGATACCGATTGCATCGAAACCAAGGTCTCGTGCCCAGCCTTCAATCTCATTCCGGCTGGGCAGGGTTGCAGTGTGCTCGGGAGTGTTGTGCCCCGGGGGGTTGTGCTCATAGGTATCGACCATGGGGCACAGTATAATGCCGCGGATGAGTGTTGATACTTGGCTTCATGATGCAAAGAGCTCGCGTCAGGCGGATGCCGCCGCACGTGATCGCTACAACCTGGCCGGTTTTGAACTTATGCAACGCGCCGCGCGCGCCGCTCTGGATGTGCTGTTGGACAGATTCCCGGCTGCGCGTTGCATCGCGGTTCTCTGCGGCAAGGGGCATAACGGTGGCGACGGGTATCTGGTCGCTGCCTTTGCTCACGAACAGGGTTTGGAGGTACGCCTTGTCGGGTTGACCGATGAGCTGACAGGCGATGCAGTAGAAGCACGCAGCTATGCAGAAGCGGCAGGATTACAGGTACAGCCGTTGCAGGCGCTGGACTGGAGCGGTGTGGAGGTTGTGGTAGATGCGCTCTTGGGCACCGGCACTGAAGGCGACCTGAGGCCTGCTTACGCCGAGGCTGTGCATGCGGTGAATACTGCCAGCAAACCCGTTCTTGCCATCGATATCCCGTCGGGCATCAATGCAACCAGTGCCGGTGGACAGCAAGCTGTTCAGGCCGATGTCACCGTCACGTTCATCACACACAAAGCGGGCTTGGCCACAGGGCCTGGACGCAGATGTGCCGGTGAAGTGGTGTTTGCAGATCTGGGTGTAACCGCGGGCGTGGAAGGTGTTGCGAGAAGTTTGCGTTGGCAGGGGTTGCCGGCCTTCACTTCAAACGTATACAAACACGCGCTTGGGCATGTCCTGGTGGTGGGTGGCGATCAGGGTATGGGGGGTGCTGTACTCCTGGCCGGTGAAGCAGCACTCAGATCCGGCGCAGGCATGGTCACTGTTGCGTGTCAGCCTGAACATCACGCAGCGATTCTGGCGCGGCGGCCGGAGATGATGGTTACAGCCGTGGACTCTGCTGTGCTTCACGAGAGATTGCAGGCAGCTGATCTGATCGTCTTGGGTCCGGGTCTTGGCCGCAGTGATTGGTCGGAGGCGGTTTTTCGCGACCTTGCGATGTCAACCGCACCCATGGTTCTGGATGCGGATGCGTTGTACTGGTTGGCGCAGACGCAGGTCGAGCTGGCCAGCAGCCATTGTTTTATTACCCCGCATGCCGGTGAGGCGGCGCGCCTGCTCGAGTGTGAGACACAAAGCATCGAGGATGATCGGTATACAGCAGCGCGCGAGTTGCGCAGCCGTTACAACCTGAAGGGGGCGCTTGTTAAAGGGCCGGGCACGGTCATCTCTGTTACAGGAGACGAAGGAGAAAATACCTATGTCTGTGCCCACGGCAACGCGGGGATGGCAACGGCGGGTATGGGCGATGTGTTGGCGGGGGTTGCTGGCGGATTGGTTGCCCAGATAGTGCGTTCGCAATTGGCGGCCGCGCCGCAGAGATTCTGTCAGGCGGCGGCGTTGCACAGCTACGCAGCGGATATTGCTGTAGAGGTGGTTGGGGAACGGAGTTTGCTAGCGAGCGATGTGATCGATGCATTGCCAGAAGCGCTGGGCATCGCTCCTGTAATCGTTCCTGTAGATCAAGGTGGCCTCGGTTGATGGAGCAGTGGGAGCGGCATTTAGCGACAGCAGACGATACCGTAGCTCTGGGTGTGGAGATCGGCAATGAGCTGACCGCGCGCTACGACGGCAATGCCTTGGTCTGGCTGCGTGGTCAACTTGGAGCCGGGAAAACCACGTTGGTGAGCGGGGTCTTGCGTGCCTGCGGACATTCAGGTGTGGTTAAGTCGCCAACTTATACGCTGCTTGAACCCTACGCTTTGAACGGTCAAGATGCCTATCACTTTGATTTATATCGAGTTGCTGACCCGGAAGAGTTGGCTTTTATCGGCTTCGATGAAATTATTGATGGTCCCGGGCTGAAACTTATCGAGTGGCCCGAACATGCGGATAGCTGGCTACCTGAGCCGGACGTAACGATCAACTTGACGGTTGAGCTCGCGGAGAATGATTCCCAGAACACAATTGCCAGATGCGCTCATGTGCAGTTTACATAAGGTCAGCAGACAGATGGCTGTGGCGGGTAGCTTGTTGCTTGCCGCTTTGGCGTCGAGCGCGTGGGGTACTGAGCTCGAAGGGGTGCGGATGCACGAAGCCCCGGACTCCACGCGTGTGGTGTTGGATACCTCGGCCATCGTCGACTACAACGTGTTCACGTTGGACGGCCCGCCGCGGGTGGTTGTCGATCTGAAGGGTGTAAAGGCGGTACCCGGGTTTGATGCCCGCAGCGCGGCAGTTGGCCGAAAACGAGTACGCGATGTGCGGGCGGCACCCAGAGGTTCAGACTTCAGGGTGGTGATCGATACGAACGAGGCGTTAAGTCCGAAGTCGTTCACGTTGGAACCCATCGGGCCGTACGGGCACCGACTGGTGATCGATCTTTATGTCAAAAATGCGCCACCCCCTGTGGTCCCTCAGGAACCGTCCGACAACCGTTCCATTGTCATCGCCATCGATGCAGGCCATGGTGGTGATGATCCTGGCGCAATCGGGCCGCGCAGGGTGTATGAGAAGCGTGTTGTCTTGAGCATCGCCAAGCGTGTCGTGCGTGAACTGAACGGTCACCGGGGCATCAGGGGCGAACTGGTGCGCACGGGTGACTACTATCTCGGCCATCGCAAACGCACGGAAATTGCGCGGCAAAAACGCGCGGATCTTTTTGTTTCCATCCATGCAGACGCGTTTAAACAAGCCTCTGTACAGGGTGCCTCGGTGTATACGCTTTCCGACCGAGGCGCCACCAGCGAGACAGCCGCGTGGCTGGCTCAGCGGGAAAACAGGTCAGACCTCCTCGGCGGGGTTGGCGATGTCAGCCTCGGCGACAAAGATGATGTGTTGGCGCAGGTGTTGTTGGACTTGTCCATGAACGCCAACCGTTCGCAGAGCATAGAAGTGGGGAAGGCGGTCCTTGCCAACCTGGGGCGCGTGACCAAGTTGCATAAACGACGGGTGGAACAGGCAGCATTTGTGGTACTCAAATCGCCGGATATGCCGTCGATTCTGGTTGAAACTGGTTTTATCTCTAATCCTGATGAAGCACGGCGCCTGTCGCAGGCAGAACACCAGGCCAAGGTGGCGAGGGCGATCGCTCAGGGTATTGTGCAATTTATGCAGGCCAATCCTCCGCCAGGCACGCTGCTCGCCTCAAATGCGGCGAATACCGGCCGTGGCGAAGTGCGTTACACCATCGTGCCTGGCGATACGTTGTCCACCATCGCGCAACGGTATGGTGTGAGTTCGGGTTCGCTGAAATCTCTTAATGGGTTGCGCAGCGACAAGATTCGGGTAGGTCAGGTCATCCGAATTCCCGGCGAGGCTTAAACAGTAGATTTATGGACGTTAATCCCACAGGGAACCCTTCTCAACTCCCGCGTGTGCGGCGCCTTTCTGCCTTTGTCGCGGATCAGATAGCCGCAGGCGAGGTTGTTGAACGACCGGCGTCTATCGTCAAAGAGCTTATCGAGAACAGTCTGGATGCCGGTGCCACGCAGATTGATGTCAAGATCGAAGAGGCCGGGCTTGGGTTGGTTGTGGTCAGCGATAACGGGTGTGGCATGGTCGCGGAAGACCTGCATCTTGCCGTTGAGCGCCACGCCACCAGCAAGATTGCGGATGCCCGTGATCTCCTCGGAATAGCCAGCCTCGGCTTCAGAGGTGAGGCGCTGGCCAGCGTCGCCTCCGTCGCGCGCTTGAGCGTTGCGAGCGCGACTGAAGACGCCGAAGTCGGCCACAAACTTGTTGTGCACGGCGGCAAGCTGGTTGAGGAGGGTCCGGCCGCCCATCCGCGCGGAACCACGGTGGAAGTCAGGGATCTGTTCTACAACACCCCCGCCAGGAGGAAGTTCTTAAAAACAGAGCGCACCGAGATGACACGCATAGACCAGGTGGTCAGGCGCCTGAGTCTTGCGCATATGGATGTCGGCTTCAGCGCGCAACAGACCGGTAGCGGACCGGGTGGCAGGACGCGAAGTCTCGACTTACCGCCAGGTCGCATCAACACGCGTCTCAGCCAGTTACTTTCTTCTGAGTTTGTCGCGGACAGTGTGGTCATTGACGAAGAGCGGGACGAATTCAGGTTGCATGGCTGGGTTGGTTTGCCCCAACACCACAGGCGCCAGGCAGACCAGCAGTACTTTTACGTCAATGGCAGAGCTATTAACGATAAATTGGTGGCACATGCTATCCGTCAGGCTTACCGTGACGTCATGTTTCATGGCAGACACCCGGTGTTTGTGCTCTTTCTTGAGCTGCCTGAGGCCACCGTGGATGTAAACGTGCACCCCACCAAACACGAGGTGCGATTCAGAGACGAGCGACGCGTGCATGATTTTGTGTTCGGTTCGATGAACCGAGCGCTCCGCCAGATCCGCCCAGGTGACGAGCTGTCCCAATCGGCACCCGTAACAAACAGCGGGGTAGTCACCAATTTTTCGCCCGGTTCATCCACCCTTGCCATGCAACCAAGACAGGATTCGATCCCGGTCGCGCCGACCACGCAGCTGCCAGGTGGTCTCATGCAGGCTGTCCATGAAACAGCCCCGGATTGGCATGTTGCCAGCGGTACGGAGGATACGGGCGCCGAGGCTCAAGAGGGGATGCCGCCGCTCGGTTATGCCATAGCGCAATTACATGGGGTGTATATCGTTGCGCAGAACGCGCAGGGCCTGGTGCTGGTGGATATGCATGCAGCGCACGAACGGGTTACTTACGAAAAGTTGAAGGCGCAGGTGGAGGCGCAAGGATTGGCGACACAACCGTTGCTGGTGCCGCTGACGCTGGATGTCAGCGTGGCTGAAGCAGACTTTGTCGAAGACAATGGCGACGTCTTTGCGAACGCGGGCATGATGATCGAACGCGCGGGACCCAACGCCATCACCGTGCGCGAAATTCCTGCGCTCCTCTCCCCGCGCGATCTGGAGGAAACAGTACAGAACCTCATAACAGACGTTGCTGCCCTCGGTTCAAGTGCGGAGATCAAACGACGCCAGTTTGATGTGCTGGCCAGCGTTGCCTGCCATGGCTCGGTGCGGGCCAATCGTAAACTGTCGATACTCGAGATGAACGCGCTCCTGCGGGAGATGGAGCAGACTGAAAACTCTGGCCTCTGCAACCATGGCCGTCCGACCTATTTTCTGCAGAGCATGGATGAGCTGGATAAACTCTTTTACAGAGGTCAGTAACCCACAGGAGAAGCGTGGTCGAGTTGCGCAATAACATCGTGTTGTTGCTGGGGCCCACCGCATCCGGCAAAACTGCCACGGCGATGGCGCTCTACGATGCACTGGGCGGGGAGGCGGCTGCGCAGTTGATCAGCGTGGACTCGGCCATGATTTATCGTGGCATGAATATCGGTACGGCCAAACCCAGTGCCGTGGAACTGCAGCGCTATCCCCATGCGCTGGTAGATCTCAGAGATCCGGCTGATCCCTACACCGTGCACGACTTTGTTTCTGATGCAGACGCGTTGGTACGCGATGCCCTCGAAGCCAACCGTGTTCCGATTCTGGTGGGCGGGACGATGTTGTACGCCAAGCGTTTTGTGAAGGGTATCGCCGAAGTCCCCGAGACGGACCCTCAAGCCCGCGCTGAGATTGAACAACTGTACGAACGCAAGGGGGCACAATTTGCGCATGATCTGCTCGCGCAGAAGGATCCTGCTGCTGCAGAACAGATCGACCCGAACAATCGCCAGAGAGTGGTGCGGGCATTAGAAGTTGTTATCACCACCGGGGTGCCGATCAGCGATTATTGGACACGCATGCCGGGTCGGCAGGTCGCCGAGCGCCACGGCGTGGGTGTCAAACAATTTGCACTGGTACCTGGCGATCGTTCGCAACTGCATGAAACGATACAGAAGCGGTTTCAGGCGATGCTCGCAGCAGGGTTTGTGGACGAAGTGCGGGGTTTGTACGCCGAACGCCCTCGGCTGCACCTCGACCTACCCGCCATGCGGGCGGTGGGCTATCGCCAGGCATGGCTGTATCTGGCGGGCGATTTGAGCTACGAGCAGTTTGTGGCCGACGCGGTCACGGCGACTCGACGGTTGGCGAAACGCCAGCTCACCTGGCTGCGCACCTGGCAGGATATGGTGACCCTGGAGGCGGTCAGCGCACAGGAAGAGGTTGAAAATCGAGTCAGTCAAATCCTAAAAACCCCTTAAACAGGTGTTTACAGCCTTCATTGTTAGGGTGACGATGGATTAGATGTGTTACCCTGGGTATCACTCATTGGAATTGATGCCAGAGAACACCGAATACAGGAACTGGACAACAATAAAAAGGATGGAGAAGAACAATGTCAAAGGGGCATAGTTTACAAGACCCTTATTTGAATGCGTTGCGCAAGGAAAGAGTCCCGGTATCTATCTACTTGGTGAATGGCATCAAGCTGCAAGGTCAGATCGAGTCGTTCGACCAGTTTGTCGTGCTCTTGAAGAACTCTGTCAGCCAGATGGTGTACAAACATGCCATTTCAACCGTAGTTCCAGCGCGCAATGTGAAACTCCCCGCCGGCGGCGAAGAGGAATAGCACCTTCCAACGCCGCGGCCTAGTTGGAGTGCTTCGGCAGTACTGAACAATGTTGTTTGAAAGACCAGAAGCTGGCCACCATGCGGTTGTACTGCATGTGGAGCTGAGAGGCCGGCAGAACCCGGAATGTGATGAATTTGTTGAGCTGGCGCGCTCTGCCCAGCTGGACGTGGTCGGTGTCGTGACCGCACGCCGGGATGCCCCGCAGCCCAGTGTTTTTGTCGGGCAGGGCAAGTTGGAAGAAGTGGGTGACGTGCTCAAATCACTGGGCGCGGATTTACTGCTGTTTAATCATGAGCTGAGCGCGGGGCAGCAGCGCAACATTGAGCAGCGGCTGAATTGCCGCGTGATCACCCGCACCGAACTCATCCTCACCATCTTTGCTGATCGGGCGCGCAGTCACGAAGGCCAGCTGCAGGTAGAACTGGCTCAGTTGAAACACGCGCAAACCCGCCTGGTCCGTGGCTGGACCCACCTCGACCGTCAGAAAGGCGGCGTCAACCTGAGGGGTGCGGGTGAGAAGCAGATTGAGCTGGACCAACGTATGTTGGGCGAGCGCATCAAGGCTACGCAGGCAAAGCTTGAAACGGTGGAGAAGCGCCGCGGCCAGAGCCGGCGGAGCCGGACCCGACGGGGTACGCCGACCGTTACCCTGGTCGGTTATACAAACGCCGGTAAAAGCACGCTCTTTAATAAGTTGGCTGATGCCAATGTGTATGCAGAGGATCAGCTCTTCGCAACCCTGGATCCGACCACGCGTAAAATTCAGGTGCCCGGGCTTCACGATGTGGTGCTGGCCGATACGGTAGGTTTTGTGAGCCTGTTGCCGCACGCGCTGGTGGAGGCATTTAAGGCGACGTTGGAAGAGGTGGCCAAGGCTGACCTGCTTGTCCATGTGGTGGATGTATCCGATCCGGTACGCGAAGAACGGATCGAGCAGGTACAGTCGGTCCTGAATGAGATTGGCGCCGGTTCCGTACCGCAGATACTGGTCATGAATAAGGCTGATTTAATCGATAAAACAGACCCGGATCTGGGAACCTCTACCACCAGAAATGTCTTAGTAAGTGCGCTTACGGGCGATGGTCTCGGTACACTGGTAGAGGCCATCGGTGATGCCCTGGGCGTCGCGTCGCCACATGAAGTCCGCCTGGACGGGGGCGACGGGAAAACCCGAGCCTGGCTCTATCGGTCCGGCGCGGTATTATCAGAAGAAGTGCTTGAAGACGGTAAACTCAAACTGGTTCTGCAAGCGGATAACCAACTCATCGAAAGATTGCGCAAAGAAGACGCAGTTGAGGTCAAACAGTGCGATGAGCTTGAGTTGCGCGGGGACGAGGGCGTCCCTAGAATTTCCGCAAATGGTTCCTATATAAAGAACTCGTATCTAAACGGTTCATAATCTTTAACTGGAGAATTTGATGGCGTGGAACGAACCCGGCGGGGGTGACAAAGATCCCTGGGGCAATCGGGGCGACCAGGGTCCGCCTGACCTGGACGAGGCGATACGCAAGCTGCAGTCGCAGCTGTCCGGCATATTCGGTGGCGGCAAAGGCGGTGGCAGCAAGGCGGGCGGTGGCCTGTCAGGTGGTCTGATCGGTCTGGTAGCCTTTGTGGGCTTGATCGTATATGCCTTTTTGGGGGTTTATCAGGTCGACCAGCAGGAACGCGGTATTGTCTTTCGATTTGGCGCGGTACAAGACGATCTAAAAGGGCCCGGGTTGCATTGGAACCCGCCGTTGATCGACGAAGTGGACATCATCAATGTCACACAGGTGCGCTCGCACAAACATCAGTCCCTGATGTTGACCGAAGACGAAAACATTGTGGATGTGGACCTGACGGTCCAATGGGTTGTGGACAACGCGATCGATTTTCGTGTGAACGTTTCCAACCCGGAAGGCTCGCTGGCGCAGGCAACTGAATCCGCGCTGCGCCACGTAGTGGGTAGTGCCACGATGAACGAGGTCATCACCGACGGTCGTGAGGCGATAGCCGCTGAAGTGCAGACGCGTTTGCAGAACTATGTGACTAACTATGGCACCGGTATATTCGTGCAGAAAGTCAACATCGACCGTTCAGCACCGCCCTCCCAGGTGCAGGATGCGTTCAACGACGTGCAAAAGGCGCAGGAAGACAGGCAGCGTTTTATTAACGAGGCCAACGCTTATCTTGAGCAGGTGGTGCCTGAAGCCCGTGGTCGTGCGCGTCGCCAGATCGAGGAAGCTACAGCCTATCGAGATCAGGTGATCTCCAAAGCAGAGGGTGAGGCGGAACGCTTTGAAAAGCTGCTGGTTGAGTACAGCCTGGCCAAGCAGGTTACCCGTGATCGTCTGTACATTGATGCATTGGAATCGGTATTTGCCAATTCCAGTAAGGTGATGGTGGATGTAGAAGGTGGTAATAACCTGATGTATCTGCCGCTGGATCAGCTCACCAAACAACGGCCGTCATCGGGTGGTATCGATCAAAGCATGGTGGACAACGCGGTAGAACGTTACCTGCGGGAAAACACCACCACGCGCTCCAGCAATTCGCGTATTCGTAACTAAGCGGAGATCACTATGTCTACAAAACTATTGGTTGCGTTACTAATTGTCCTCATCGGTCTGGTCGTAGCATCGGCCAGTATTTTTCGTGTACATGAAACCGAACGGGCGGTTCTGCTCGAGTTTGGTCAGATGGTGAACTCGGACCTGGAACCGGGGCTCCACTTCAAACTGCCGATTGCCCAGGAGGCAAAGAAGTTTGATGCACGCGTACTCACCCTCGACTCTGAGCCTGCAACGTACTACACACTGGAGAAGAAACCGCTCATCGTTGACTCATTTGTTAAGTGGCGTGTCGACAACGTGCAGAGCTTTTATGAGCGTGCTTCGTTTGAGATTGAACGTGCGCAGCGCATCCTTCAGGAGCGCGTGAACGAAGGTTTGAGAAACCAGATCTCCAAGCGCGATATGCACGAGGTGGTGTCCGGCGAGCGAGACCTGTTGATGAGCGAGTTGCGTGAGGACCTGGACAAGGTGATGCGCGATTATGGTGTTACCGTCATCGACGTGCGCGTTAAGAAAATTGATCTGCCGGTAGAGGTTTCTACCGCAGTTTATGATCGCATGAACTCAGAGCGGGAAATTGAAGCGCGTCAATATCGCGCGGAAGGCTCCGAGCAGGCGCTGGCCATACGTGCCGGTGCGGATCGTGAAGCGGTTGTTATCGAAGCGGAAGCCTATCGCGAAAGCGAACAGATCCGTGGTGATGGCGACGCCAAGAGCGCAAATACCTACGCGTCGGCCTACAACCAGGACCCCGAATTTTATGAGTTTTATCGCAGCATCAATGCGTATACTACGGTCTTTAAGGACAAGGGTGATTTGCTGGTCTTGGACCCGAACAGTGAGTTCTTCAAATATCTAGAGGATGGCGACGGCTCCTAGCTGCTCGCCTCTCACTGGCCTCTCGAAGGTTCAACTAACGCAACAAGCGACATGAAGACAAAATGGCGTCTCCCACGCGGGGTGGACGAGTTGCTGCCGCCTCAAGCGTGGGAGCTGGAAAAACTTCGACGCAGTATCCTGGACCTGTACCACAGCTGGGGGTTTGAGTATATCGAACCCCCTGTCATCGAATACCTGGATGCCCTGCTTGTGGGCAGCGGCGAAGACCTGGACCTGCAGACCTTGAAGGTTGTGGATCAGGTCACCGGGCGGCAGCTAGGCGTGCGAGCTGATGTGACCTCCCAGGCGGTCAGAATTGATTCTCACAGCCTGGTCACAGATGACATTCAGCGCCTGTGTTACGCAGGAAACGTGGTGTTTGCCAATCCGCAGATCGGTTCTTCGAGTAGAGTGCCTTTTAAAGCCGGCGCTGAACTTTTTGGCAGTTCGAGTCTGTCTGCAGATGCAGAGGTGGTGAACCTGATGATCGCCACGGCTGAAGTGGCCGGTATTCAGGGGGCCGTGCTGCTTTTGGGTCATATGGGGATTTATCGCACGTTGATCGCGGCGCTGCTGGAGACCACAGAGACTCAGATTGATGAAGAAGCTCTGTTCAAGTGCATTCAGCGGAAATCGAAGGCGGACATTGAGGCGCTTTTGCCGGATACGCCGCTTGCCCAGATGCTGGCTGATCTGCCGCTCTTGATGGGTGACCCCAGCATTATAGAAACAGCCAGGCAGCGGCTGGGATCAGCACCCGATGAAGTCCACCAGGCGCTGGATGATCTGGAGATTCTGGTCGGCGTGATTCGGGCTCAACACGATGACATAGTTATTCGTATAGATGTCTCAGAGCTGTCTGGTTACGGTTATCACAACGGTCCTGTATTTGCGCTCTATCATCCGGAACACGGCAGCGCGCTGGCTCAAGGCGGTCGTTACGACGGTGTTGGCGAGGCCTTTGATCCGGACCGGGGCCGTGCGGCCACAGGATTCGATCTGGATCTGAAGGCGCTTGTAAGTGCTGGCACGGCGGAGACATCGAATCTCATTTTCGCGCCCTGGAGCGATGATTCCGCGCTGACTGAATCACGGCTTGCAAAGATTGCAGAGCTCAGGAATGAAGGGCGGCGTGTCCGTTCAGCGCTTGCCGAGGATGAGGGGATCCCTGGTGAGTGCAGTCACATACTTGTGGCAGAAGACGGTGAGTGGCGGGTAAAGCCGGCATAACCGAAATGAAACAACAAATTTGATACATCAAAAGAGATTATCGGGAAGGCAGTAGTTATGGGACGTAATGTTGTCGTCATCGGCACCCAGTGGGGCGATGAGGGTAAGGGTAAGGTCGTGGATCTTCTCACAGAGGAAGTTGCTGCGGTCGTGCGGTTTCAAGGTGGGCACAATGCCGGCCACACCCTCGTCATCGATGGTGAAAAAACCGTTCTCCACCTCATTCCATCCGGCATTCTGCGCACGGACGTACAGTGCATCATCGGCAACGGTGTGGTGCTTGAGCCGCATGCGCTCCTGAAAGAGATTGTGTCGCTGGAAGAAAAAGGTGTGCCTGTGCGCGAGCGGCTGAAAATTTCCGCTGCGTGTCCTTTGATCCTCCCCTACCACGTAGAGTTGGACCTGGCGCGGGAAGAAGCACGGGGTAACCAGAAAATTGGCACAACCGGCCGTGGCATTGGGCCCGCGTATGAGGATAAGGCTGCCCGTCGGGGGGTGCGCCTGGGTGATATGTTCTACTGGCAGGAATTTGCGGGCAAACTCAACGAGGTGATGGAGTATCACAACTTCATGCTGCGTGAGTACTACAAAGTCCCAACGGTGGATTTTCAAAAAACGTTGGACGATTGTGCGCGCGCGTTTGAGCAGATTCGGCCGATGGTATGCGATGTGGTGCCGTTGCTGCATGATCTCCGTGAGCAGGGCAAGAACCTTCTGTTTGAAGGCGCGCAGGGCGCGATGCTGGACATTGACCTGGGCACCTACCCGTTTGTTACTTCGTCGAATACCACCGCCGGTGGCACCGCCGTCGGCAGTGGCTTCGGTCCAACCTATCTGGACTATGTGCTTGGTATCACGAAAGCCTACGCTACCCGCGTGGGTTCAGGGCCCTTCCCAACAGAACTGTTTGATGACGTTGGCACACGCCTGGCGGAACGCGGCAACGAATTTGGCTCCACTACCGGTCGCCCGCGCCGCTGTGGGTGGTTTGATGCGGTGGCTTTGCGCCAAGCTGCACGGATCAACTCAATTTCCGGGTTGTGTGTAACCAAACTTGATGTGCTGGATGGTCTTGAGACCATCAAAATTTGTGTGGGTTACGACGAGGCCGATGGTTGCTCCGGTGATGCGCGATATGGTGCGGAATATTACGCCGGTGTCACCCCCGTTTACGAAGAGTTGCCAGGTTGGCAGGAGTCCACTGTGGGCGTTAAATCTCTGGACCAATTACCTGCTAATGCGCGTGCGTACATCGAGCGCATCGAAGAGGCTGTGGGCGCACCCATCGACATCATCTCCACTGGCCGTGATCGCACAGAAACGATTGTGTTGAACAATCCGTTCGACTGAATGATGAGCACCCAGACTGTCGATCCGCGCATGATAGAACTGCTGCGCTGCCCGGTGACCAAGGCACCGCTCGTCCACAAGCGCGAACTGAACGAGCTGTGGTGCAGGGCGAGCCGCCTGGCTTATCCCATTCGAGACGGCTTTCCCGTCATGTTAGCTGCCGAGGCGCGTGATCTGACCGAGGAAGAATTCGCCAGCTTACGCTGAGATACCGGTGGTGTTGGGCAGTAGAGCACAAGAGGCAGAGGCATGCCTCATTGTGTACAATCGTTGGCCTTTTGCAAAAATTAAGCGGTTTGTATGAGTAAACCTACCCTTGTCTCCAGCCAGGATATGCCCGATATCGCGCGGCGATCCCTGAACGAAGCTCAGGATACGCTCGACTGGGTTGGCATGAGTCATGTACATCAGCCCTTGCTGGTGAAGGATGGGGAGATATCCAAGGCAGTGCAGGCCAACGTGCAGGTGTACGTCAATCTGGCCGACCCGCACGCGAAAGGCATCCATATGTCGCGGCTTTATCTTTTGCTCGATGAACACGCAGCGACGCGTCCGCTGACAGCCGCAGGATTGAAGATGCTCCTGGGATCCATTCTGGAATCACATCACGACCTCAGCACCAACGCCTTTGTCCAGTTTGAGTTCGATCACTTTGTCCGGCGTGATGCCCTGATCAGCGATAATCAGGGCTGGTCTTCTTATCCGGTCATGGTTAAGGGGACACTGCTCGAAGGCGAGGTGGTTCTCGAGCTGTCGGTTGAAGTCCAGTACTCATCTACCTGCCCGTGTTCCGCCGCACTGGCCAGGCAGATCATTCAACAGCAGTTTGAAGAAGATTTCGGTAAAAGTGGTGAGGTTAAGGTCAGCGACGTAAAAGCCTGGCTGGGCACTGAAGAAGGCATCAAAGCAACCCCCCACAGCCAACGCTCCACGGCGAAAATTCTCGTCCGCCTTGCTTCGGAAATGGATGAGTTTCCGATCACAGACCTCATCGATCAGGCTGAGGAAATTTTAAAAACACCCGTCCAAGCAGCGGTAAAGCGTGAAGACGAGCAGGAATTTGCGCGTCTGAACGGCTCTAACCTCATGTTTGTGGAAGATGCCGGACGCAGATTGAAATCAACGCTCCTCGAAGACAGCCGCTGGTGTGACTTCTGGGTGCGCATTGAACACCACGAGAGTCTCCACGCGCATGATGCGGTAGGTGTGTTCACCAAGGGCGACAAAGAAGGGTACCTGCCGATTCCATAGCGGTTTGTCGCGCCAGGTGAGTACGCAACTCGAGTCAGAAGAATAAGAAGGATAAAACCATGCAGACGGTTGTAATCAGCGGTGTGGGACTGTGGAAACCGGAAGAGTTTGTCACCAACGAAGAGTTGGTAGCAGCGTATAACGCCTACGCTACGAAGTTTAATGCGGAACACGCGGACGCGATTGCGGCAGGAGAAGTGGAAGAAAAACCGCTTTCCAGTGCGGAGTTCATCGAAAAAGCCAGTGGTATCAAGCAGCGCTACACCTACTGCAAGGACGGTATTCTCGATGTGGACAGAATGCGTCCCAAAATTCCGTCGCGAGATCCAGATGAGTTGTCCCATCAAGCTGAAATGTCGGTTAAATCAGCCGAAAAAGCACTCGCTGCTGCTAACAAGACTGCCGCCGATGTGGATATGGTTATCGTCTCATGTGCGTATACACAACGTGCTTACCCGGCCATCGCTATCGAAGTGCAGGAGGCGCTCGGCATCCAGGGGTTCGGGTTTGACATGTTGGTGGCATGTTCTGCAGCCACGTTCGCCTTGCACCGAGCGTACGACGCCATTGCAGCCGGTAGCGCCAAGTGCGCGCTTGTCATCAATCCTGAGCTGACCACACCCCAGGTAAACTTCACCGACCGCGATGGTCATTTCATCTTTGGCGACGTAAGTACCTCGATGATCCTGGAAGCTGCCGATACGGCAAATGCTGATCATGTGTACGAAGTGCTTGGCACCAAGGCGGTCACACAGTACTCCAACAACATCCGCTCAGACTTTGGCTATTTGTCATACGCTGACGACACAGACCCGTTCTCGGATGAAAAGCTCTTTCGCCAGAACGGTCGCAAAGTGTTTAAGGAAGTGTGCCCGATGGCCGCTCAGCATCTGACAGACCAGGTTGAATCCCTCGGCATCGCCGTGCCTGAGGTGAAACGCTGGTGGCTGCACCAGGCCAATATCAACATGAATGAGCTGATCAGTCGTCGTCTGCTCGGCCGCGATCCGGAGTTTCTGGAAGCACCAATTGTGCTGGATGAGTATGCAAACACCGCCTCGGCTGGTTCTATCATCGCCTTCAGCCTTTACCATGAAGATCTGGTGAGCGGTGATCTGGGCGTTATCTGCTCGTTTGGAGCGGGCTACTCCATCGGTTCGTTGGCGGTTTGCAAACGCTAGGCAAATATTTGAGGGAAGCGGGGGAGCTTAAGGATGGCGGGGTCTTCAAAAAAGGCGATTTATGCGGCGTTGGTTGGTAACAGCCTTATCGCTGTAACCAAGTTTGGCGCTGCGGCTTACACCGGCAGTGCGGCCATGTTCAGTGAGGGCGTACACTCGCTTGTTGATACAGGCAATCAGGTGTTGCTGCTCTTCGGCATCAAACAATCCACCAAACCGCCGTCGCCCGAATTTCCGTTCGGTCACGGTAAAGAGATTTACTTCTGGTGTTTTATTGTTGCCATGCTGATCTTCGCGTTGGGTGGCACCGCTTCGATCTACCAAGGCTTTCAACACATCGGCAGCACGGGCGAGATGACCAATCCGCTGGTCAACTATCTGGTTCTGGGTTTTGCCATCATCTTTGAGTGCGGCGCGCTCTATGTTGCACTGAAAGAGTTTAACCTCAGCCGTGGTGACCAATCTGTGCTGGACGCTGTGAGACACGGCAAAGATCCGACCCTGTTCGTTGTGGTGTTCGAAGATTCAGCTGCCATGCTGGGCCTGTTGATCGCCCTGGCCGGTGTGGTTGCGTTCCAGTTAACCGGCAATTCGATTTACGACGCCGTTGCCTCTATCGCCATTGGGGTAGTGCTGCTTCTCACTGCAATATGGCTCGCGTTGGAAAGTAAGAGCCTCCTCATCGGCGAAAGCGCCAACCCGGAAGTGCGCCAGGCGATTGCGGATGCCATTGCGCAAGATGCGCGTGTGAAGGAAATTAACGAAATTGCGACGCTCCACATGGGACCGGAGTTTATCGTCGTCACGGTATCTGTGGACTTCGGCTCGGATCTGTCCGCAGACGATGTAGAAACTTCGGTAACGGCGTTAAACACCTCAATCAAGGCTCTGGATGACCGTATACAGCGGGTGTATGTTGAAGCTGAAAAGGGCACCAATCACGGCGCCAATCGTGCCTGATAGCTCTTCGATAATCTGAAGGCTTCAGGAAGCTGAGGGTTCTTCAAGGATGCTGAGGGCTCTAGAAGTTAGTGGTAACAGTCCCTGAGTTCGAATCATAGTCGAAGCTCAAACCTGGTGCGTGGTTGTAGGTGTATCTGCAGTCGCCACCACCCAGATAGCTTGGCGCATAGTCCGCATCCGCACTATTGGAAATATCTTGAGTCGTCTGCAGCAACGCGGTTATGACTGAGATGCAGTCCGCCACGTTGTTGGTTGAGGGATTCGCTTCCAGTCCGCCGAACCACTGCTGCGATGGCCACCCGTCAGCATTGAAATCTATCTGGCCCGATTGGCCGCCTGGGTATACCTGCAGGTTTTCTGCAGGCTGACCGTTGGCTTCAGCGAGCCATATGGCGCGAGCCTGCGTGAGGCTGGTTTGCAACGCCCCGATGGTTGTTCTCACAGATGCCGCGTGGGCTTCCTCATCGACGTCGAGAAAACGTGGCAACGCAACCGCCGCGAGAATCCCGAGGAGAATAATCACAACAATAAGTTCGACGATGGTAAAGCCTGGGGTGCGCATAGCAGCCTGGGATGGCAGATCTCTTTGTCAGTTTAGACAAAGATTGAGAAATGCCACTCACAGCGAAATGCTCAGGTTTCGCGTATTAGTCGGTGCCCGCTCGCTCTTCCTGTGTGCAGAAGACCGGCAAGATTCGGGACGCAACCAGCCAGGAGATACCGAATGCGATCAAAGCGTTTTCTTCGAACACAAATACGAAGTTTGACTGCATGGCCGAAAACATCCCGGTCAACTTATCCAATCCCAGGAGGATTACCGATACAAAAATGACAACCGCACAGACGATGTAAATCCAACGTCGAATTTCAGGTGCATAAGCGCTCAGTGGCGCGTCTTTGGCTATGTTTTTCACTTTGTCGTGAGCCCGGTGTGCGAACAGCAGGCAAAACACGCCGAGGATGATAAACAGAACAGCGGCGGCCGCGCCGTGCACAACCGGTACGATAGGTTCGTAGTCTTTGCATGAACAGGGGAAGAAGGCGATCAGAATCGCGGCGACGGCTGCAACTTTGCTCAGCCATTTTTCCAGTTTTATGAAACCGTTGTAGGCGACCAGAAAGGTGGCGATAGAGATCAGGGCGCCGACGAAAATATTTTGTGACCAGAGATTGGGGGCATGATAGGAATGGCTGATTGAGCGCAGATCAAAGTCTCCCGCAACCCACTGCGCGGTGCCCGCCAACGTCAGTGCAATGATTCCAACTACAAGTTTGGCTGTACGGTGGTTGATCTCCTTGAAGTCATTGGATGCAAAACATATCTCAATCATTTCTATTCCCCACAGAACTGTTATGACAGCGTAATCCTGCGGATTGACGGCGAGCGGTGCAAATTTGCATATGCACGAGATCAGTCAGGCACGCATGATTGAGCGGCTTGGCTTTCAGAGAAATTTGCGATCGGAAACAGGTTTTTGAATGCGTGAAACAGGGCGCAGATCGACTGGGTTATTGCGAATATGGTTTGAAGCATCCTCGTTAAAAAGAATTGCGCACCATGAAGAGGTTGTTTGCATCGTTCTTAGTGTTCTCCACAATTTTCGGCTTTGCCGAAACTCATGCGGCCGAGTTGGATGAAAGAGTTTTGATCGAACAAAAGGCCAGGACGGCGCTCGCGCAGGAAGACTTTGCTGTACTCGAAGCGATGGCGGAAAAGTACAGAAGTCCTGACGAACGAACGTCGAGTGGGCTTTGGCGACACTCAATTTTCTTCATCAGTTTGAGGCGTGTGTACGGAGGCTGGAAAGCTGATTCGCCTGGGTGGACGGCTCTCTCCCATATCCTGGAGAAATGGGAAACGGCGTATCCCAAATCGGTTACGCGCAAGTTGGTGGAAGCAGATGTGCTGTTGAAAAAGGCATACTTCCAGCGCGCTCGGCGATTCGGCGATAACGTAACCCCACAGAGCGAACGGGAGCGAGCACTGGCACGTACTCGGGAATACCTGGACGCCATCAAGAATCAAGCCTCCGATGACCCTCGTTGGTACAACTTGATGCTCAATGTAGCGTTGGCCGAACAGTGGCCATTGGCAGAATTTGAGACGCTGTGGGAAGAGTCCTTGGATCGACATCCCACATATTATGAAAATTCTTTCTCTGCCATGCGTTACTTCATTCCAAAGTGGGGTGGAAGCGCCGAAGCCCTGGAAGCGTTTGCTGTGAGTGCGCAGGAGCAATCGCAAGCCACGGAGGGGTATGGTTTGTACGCAAGAATATATTGGGTGGCTTCACAATCTCAGTACGGCTTGAGCCTCTTTACCGAATCAAAGGTGAATTGGCCCATGATGAAACTGGGCATTCTTGATGTACTGGATGCTTATCCTGACGAGTGGAACCTGCAAAACTTCGCGAAGTTTGCTTGCCTGGCGGAAGACACGGCGTTTTTCTCGGAATTGATGTTGCGCTCGGAAGCTCAGTTGATCAAAGCGGTGTGGGGCAGAGACTTGCGGATGGCTGAACGCTGCAAACAGTTGGCAAATTCACCTGAAGCCTATTCTTCTTAAACTCGCGCGCAGAGATAGAAATGTCGAGACAGACCCGCTGCGGTGTGCAGTTTCAAACCATTATCCTGCTCAGTTAATGAACTCATGCAGTTCAACAGATTTGATCAGTGCCAGGGCGTGAAGGGCTCATCTGACTTCCAGCAGATTTGCAATAAAGCTACTGTACTCGTCCCTCATCGGCAGCTCGAAGTCGATCTTGAGTGTACGCCGCTTTGACTCAACGGGCTCGTTGGTCTTAGGGTTGAAGCCCGCTTTCTTCACTTCCACCCAGTACAAGCCGATGCCGCGTTTTTGCCACGCTGGCAGTTCATTGAAGTTGGTTCCGGCTTGAAACAGCAGCTCATTTTTCTGTGCCACGCTCTGCCCTGACAACTGGTTGGTCGCAGTATTTTGGGGAAGCCCCTGTTTCCTCAGGAGCCAGTAGCAGTGAGAGTTCAGTGCATTACGACTGGCATCCTCGTTGCGCCAGCGGAAATAGTCGACCACATCCAGTGCGCTTGGCAACTCGCATATGCGGCAATCGAAACTTGCCTGCGCGCCCAGCTCGACGGAGAAGGCTGCGCTCGCCTCACCCGCGAGAATGGAGTTCAGCTTGCGTGTCTTGCGGCCAAAAGTGTGGTCGTCGAGGTGAAACAGTAGCGAAATTTCATCACTTTGCGTGTACCCATAGATGATGCGAAAACCGGTGTTCATCAAGTGTTTGGTGGTTGTCACCATCATGTCGCGGAAGCGCTCATCGTAGGGTGCTTCGAACTTGTGGACTTCACGGGTAAGGCGGGTGAAGTTACGGCCGTCGATTCGCGCCACCATGTGGATACCGGGTAGCACACAATGATCGCTTGAGGTCTCAAACACGCGCATGCGCTTGTCCAGTTCATCAAAAATCACTCTTCCACTCCTCGACGCTAAACGTCCCGCCTGCCTCCAGCTTAACAAAGTGCAGCGTGTCGAAGCCTTCGTTTGGTTCGGGTAGTTGCAGTTGGTTCCGCGTACCTCTCAGTGCGCTCACAGGCACGCGCTCACTTGCGGCTCTTGCCTGATTGCGCTCGATTGCAGCGTCGATTGTGGATGAAAAGTAGTATCCATGTACGCTGAATCGATGGTCTTTGGCGGCTGTAATGTACCGGGCCCGATCCTCCCGGGTCGGGTTGGTGTTGTCGATCACGCAAGGTTGCTTGGCCTCAAGACAAGCCTGAAACAGCAGCTTTTCCCGGTGACGGCTTTTCAACATGTCCAAGTTCAGTCGGATGTGAGTGTCGGCAAACATGTTTCTGTAGAACGTGGATTTGCCCGTCGCCTGGATGCCGATAAAGAGAATGAGGTTCACTGTCGCGATTACCACTGGGGAGTACGACTAGCTTAACAAGCGCAGTGAGGCAAGCTGAAGCAATGTTGAGTACTCAGTTAGTGAGGGGGTTGGTATTTACTTACGCCCTGTGTATGCGGGTCATGGATTAGAAAAACGTTGGGAGGTTCGAGCGTTGTTTCGCCACCCTGTGGCGAAACTCGAAAGAGCTCGCGTCACGTCTAGTGACGTGCGCGAGATCAATGGTGCCCAGGAGAGGACTTGAACCTCCACGGGCCGAAGCCCACTAGCACCTGAAGCTAGCGTGTCTACCAATTTCACCACCTGGGCATAGGTATCGGTGTCGATAGGGGCGCGCACTGTACTTAAATGACCCGCCCCATGTCAATTCTCGCCGCAATAGCGGAAAATCGCGCCCGAAATGGCAAAGTCGAAAAAACACCAACGCATCAGCGGCTCTGAAGTCAAAACGTACCTGGCGCAGGCAAAAGGGGCGGTGCCCTGGCGTGCACTGGTGGCTGAGATGGGAGCGGAGACCCCCCGGGATATCACCAATCTGCGCAAACTCTTGAAAGGTATGGAGCGCAATGACGAGCTGAAACGCGATATGTCGGGCGCTTACTACTTACCCAACGACGATTCCGCATCTGCGGTTGGCATCGTAGAACAGAGAGGTAAGGACCTGCTGGTGGACGGGGTGCTGATCGATACAGGTCCGCGCAGCACATTGAGAGCCGGTGATCGGGTTGAGTATGTGGTCTCAGGTGACGCGGCTCGTGTGCGCGAGGTCTTGAGTTATAGCGACACGCCGGTGCTGGGTACATTGAAGTGGCAGGGGCGTTACCCCTACGTTGAAGCCCTGGGTGCGGTGCGTGGTCGCATCTCCCTGGTTGAAATGCCGGATGCGGCGCATGGGGACACGGTCGCGGTGAAAATCCTGACCCGCGAGCGGCGTGGCCTTGCTGGGGTCGTTACCAGCGTGGTGGAAGCAGGCAGTGTTGTAGAAGAGGCCATCAGAACAGCGATCGCAAGCTTCGAGATTCCCAATGAATGGCCGGAAGACGTGGTCAGCCAGTGCAAGCGGTTGCCCAAGAGCGTGCAGAAAGGACGCTTCCCCAACCGGCTGGACCTGACCGACATGCCACTCATCACCATCGATGGTGAAACCGCAAAAGACTTTGATGATGCCGTATATGCGGAATCTCGACGGGGTGGATGGCGCCTTGTAGTCGCTATCGCAGACGTGGCCCACTACGTAAAAACAGGCTCCGCTCTGGATGCAGAGGCTCGGGAGCGAGGCACTTCGGTTTACCTGCCTGACTTCGTGGTGCCGATGTTGCCGGAACAGCTGTCCAATGGCCTGTGCTCACTGCGACCGGAAGAAGCCCGTTTGAGTCTGGTGTGCGACATGCAGGTTTCGCGTAAAGGGGTGGTGAAACAGTTCGAATTTCATGAAGCGGTGATCTACTCCCACGCAAGGCTCACATATACACAGGTTGAGGGGTTCCTGAATACAGGTGAGTTACCCGAAGTCAGTGGCAAGGTTCTGAAGTCCCTAAAACAGCTGAAGAACGTTTACCAGGCATTGCGCAGCCAACGCGAGGGGCGCGGTGCGCTGGATTTTGAATCCCACGAAAGCGCGATCACGCTGGAGAACGGGCGCATCGGCAAGATCGGCCCAGTTGAACGGCTCGTAGCCCATCAGCTCATCGAGGAAGCTATGGTGGCCGCCAATGTGTGCGCGGCCATGTTTTTAGAATTTCAGGAAACACCTTCTTTGTATCGGGTGCATCAGGCACCGGACCCAGCCAAGCTGGAGGAGCTGCGCAGCATGCTGGCGCACGTGGGTGTGCGTTTGAGTAAGAACGATGTCTCTCCCGCCAGCCTGCAGGCGGCGATGAGCAAACTGCCCAAGGGTGAGAACAACTGGCTCTACTCGCAGATGGCGCTGCGCACCATGCAGCAGGCGGTATACACACCTGACAACGATGGTCACTTTGGTCTGGCGTTGGAACGCTACATGCACTTCACATCGCCTATCCGCCGTTACCCTGATCTTCTCGTACACAGGGCGATCAAGGCGTGCCTGGGCAGCGGCCGTGGTCGGGTGGAGACACTGGATGCGCTGCATTGGCTGGGAGAGCAGTGCTCAACCACTGAACGGCGTGCGGAGAGCGCGGGTTGGATGGTGGACGGTTGGCTGAAGTGCGACTACCTGCTCGACCGTATCGGCGATACCTTTGACGGCTTGATTGCCACCGTCACTGAGTTTGGTGCCTTCGTAGAGTTGGAGGGCTATTTTGTGCAAGGGCTTCTGCACGTCTCCAACCTGGGATCGGATTATTATCACTACAACCCGTCATCCGCGAGCCTGATTGGTGAGCGCAGCGGCCGCGGGTTTCGCCTGGGCGACCGCGTGAAGGTAGTCATCGTCGATATTGAACCTGCGCAGGGCAAAGTGGATCTGCGCCTCGCGGAGGACAAGCAGGCCAAGACAAAACGTGGCGAGAAATCTCGGCGTAAGAAAAAGGACCGTGAGGAACGACCTACGTCGCGGTCAGACCGTCGCGGCAGGCGGCGCAGATGAGTGATGTATTCGGTATTCAGGCGGTGCGCGCTGCGTTGCGGGACCGGCCCGAACGCGCGCGGTGCCTGTATGTGCAATCACGACGTCGGGATGCGCGTGTACAGGAGCTGATTGCGCTCGCACGGGAACACCAGGTGCGCTACCAGACTGTGGATGCAGCCTGGTTCAAGCGTCGTGTCGGGGATGAAGCCCATCAGGGTGCCGTGCTCGACTGCCAGGAAATGGATGTGCAGGATGAGGCAGCGCTCTTCGCTCATATCGACAACCTCGCCCACCCCGCGTTTATTCTGATTCTGGATGAGATCACCGATCCGCGGAATTTTGGTGCCTGCCTTCGCAGTGCGGATGGGGCGGGGGTGGATGCGGTCATTGTGCCCAAGCGAAACTCCGCGCCGCTCGCCGGGGTAGCATTGAAGACAGCACAGGGGGGTGCTGAGAACCTCTTTATCGCCGAGGTCACCAATCTAAGCCGTACGATGAAAAAGCTCGGAGAGGTGGGTGTGTGGATTACGGGTGCCGCAGGTGAAGCAGAGCGCTCCTATGTTGAACTCGACTATGCAGGTCCCACCGCACTGGTAGTGGGCAGCGAAGACAAAGGCATGCGCCGTCTGACCCGGGAACACTGCGATCAACTTGTCCATATTCCCATGCAAGGTCGCGTGGAAAGCCTGAATGTCTCGGTTGCGGCATCTGTGCTGCTCTACGAGGTGGTGCGACAGCGGCTAAGTGCCTGATTTCAGATGCAAATGGCCCTTGCTCCCGCAGTGAAATCTAAATAGAATTCGCGCCCCGACGCTAAGTCGGCCTAAAACCTTGCCTCACGTCAGGTTGTCCGGGATTAAACCCAGACGTAATTCCGCGGAGGCTTTAACCACAAGGAGACATAATGCGACATTATGAAATCGTCTTTTTGGTCCATCCGGATCAAAGTGATCAAGTCCCAGGCATGATTGAACGCTACCACGCGATGATTGAGCGTGGCGAAGGCGTGGTGCATCGCTCCGAAGACTGGGGCCGCCGTCAGCTGGCATTCCCTATTGCCAAAATCCACAAAGCGCACTACATCCTCTTCAACATCGAAGTGAATCAGGGTGTGCTGGATGAACTGGAAAGCGCTTTCCGCTTCAACGATGCGGTGATTCGCAGCATGGTTATTCGTCGTAGTGGTCCAGAAACGGGTCAGTCCAAGATCTACGAAGAAGAGCTGAAGGAACAAGAGAAAGAAAAAGAGCGTGAGCGTCGCCGCGAGGAAGAATACGCGCAACGCGCAAGCCAGTCTTCTAGTGAAGATTCCAGTGAAGAAGAAGATTCAGCGGGTGAAGGCGAAGCCTCTGATGAAGCAGGCACTGACGCAGCCGTAGAAGAGGAGAACAACGCATGAGCCGTCGTCGTATGCAGCAAGCGCAGCAAGAAGCGCAAATCGATTACAAAGACCTGGATACACTCCGTCAGTTCATTGGTGAGACCGGCAAGATTGTACCCAGCCGCATCACGGGAACTTCAGCACGTTTTCAGCGCACCCTGGCTCAGGAGATCAAGCGCGCGCGTTTTCTGGCTCTGCTCCCGTACACAGATCAGCACAAGTAGTAGGAGCACCTCATGAATGTCATCTTACTAGAACGAGTAAACAACCTCGGCGACCTTGGCGACGAAGTCGCCGTTAAGGCGGGGTTTGCGCGCAACTATCTGTTGCCACAGGGCAAAGCGGTTCAGGCGAATGAAGCCAATCGCGCGGTCTTCGAAGAACGACGCGCAGAACTCGAAGCCGCAGCCAACGAGAAACTGGGCGATGCTCAGGGTCGTGCAAGCAAGCTTGAAGAATACACGTTAACCATCGTGGTTAAGGTGGGCGATGAAGGCAAGCTGTACGGATCGGTAGGTACGCAGGATATTGCCACCGCATTAACCGAAGAAGGTTTTGAGGTGCAGCGTAGTGAAGTGCGTATGCCGGAAGGGGTTATCCGCGTTGCCGGTGACTACCAGATCGGCCTGCAGTTCCACTCGGATGTAACCCAGGAAATCACCGTATCGGTGGTTCCGGAGTAAGTCTACTCAGACACTCGGCGGGTACGTCCGTGCCTGCCGGTCTCTTCTCTCAAACCCAAGCCTTAGAACTCATTGCCTAAAACTTGGCCAGCACCTCAAGTGCCGCGCTTAAGTTTTGCACGCCGTGTACGGCCATGTTTGAGAGTTTTTCTTTCGGCCTGTTGGCGTAAGGCACAATCGCCTGTTTAAACCCGTGTTTTGCTGCCTCGCGTAAACGTTCCTGACCGTTTGCCACTGGGCGCAACTCACCCGTCAGACCCAACTCGCCAAAGACGATCAAGTCTCTGGGCAGAATGCGATCCCGGAAAGAAGAAAGCACCGCCAGCAGAAGCGCAAGGTCAGCGCCGGTTTCGCCGATGCGCACGCCGCCGACCACGTTGGCGAATACATCCTGGTCACTGAGGGTGATTCCGCAGTGCCTGTGCATCACTGCCAGGTGCATGGCGAGACGTTGCTGATCGAGACCTACTGCTACCCGCTTCGGATAACCTCCCGCGACTTCGTCTACCAGTGCCTGAAGTTCCACCAGGAGCGGACGTGTCCCCTCCCAGGTAACCGTGGCGATGCTGCCGGGTGAATCCACTTCCCCACGTTGCAGGAAAATTGCGGATGGATTGGCAACCTCTTTCATGCCCTGGTCGGTCATGGCGAAGACGCCCAGTTCGTTGACCGCGCCAAAACGATTCTTGTGACCCCTGAGTGTTCGGTAGCGAGCACCAGCAGGACTGTCCAGCATCATGAAACAGTCGATCATGTGTTCCAACACCTTGGGTCCGGCGAGTCCGCCTTCCTTGGTGATGTGGCCCACCAGCACGATAACCGTGTTGGTTTGTTTCGCCAGGCGGGTAAAAAAGGCAGCGGTTTCCCGCACCTGGGTGACGGAACCGGGTGTTGAGTCCAACGACTCCATCTGCAGCACCTGCACCGAGTCGAGCACCACCACCTCTGGCTTGTGTGTTTCTATATGAGCGGCAATGACCTCCGCGCGGGTCTCGGCCGCCACATCGAGTCCATCCAGGGGCAAGCCCAGGCGCTGGGCGCGCAACGCCAGCTGCTGCAACGATTCCTCGCCGGTGACATAGAGCACACCCCTGTCCTTGGCCATGGAGGTGCAGACTTGTAGAAGCAGGGTACTTTTTCCGGCACCCGGGTCGCCGCCGATGAGCACCACGGAGCCGGGTACCAGACCGCCACCCAGAACCCGGTCAAACTCGGCAAACGAGGTAGGCAGGCGTTGGGCCTCTTCGGTTTCTACCTCGCCCAGCTTTTTAATTTGTGCCTTGGCTCCCGCAAAGCCGATGCTCGCCTCTTTGACGGGACCGATGCTGACACGGGAAAGCGTGTTCCATTCACTGCAGGTATTACACTGCCCCTGCCACTTTGCATGCTCTGCGCCGCAGTCACTGCAGACGTAGGCTGTCTTTACTTTTGCTTTCGCCAATGAACTGTCTACTGCTTAGTACTGGTCTACGTATTCGTTATAAATTTCGGGTGCCAGGTTATCGAACTTGGTCAAGGCGCCCTGGAAGCTCAAGCGCACCTTGCCGATAGGACCGTTCCGCTGCTTGCCGATGATGATCTCAGCAATGCCTTTATCTTCAGTATCCTCGTGATACACCTCATCCCTGTAGATGAAGAGTATGACGTCGGCGTCCTGCTCGATTGCGCCCGATTCTCTCAAGTCCGACATCAGCGGGCGTTTGTCCGGGCGTGATTCCAGTGCACGATTAAGCTGGGAGAGTGCTACGACCGGACAGCGCATCTCTTTCGCCAGTGCTTTCAGCGAGCGCGAAATTTCAGAAATCTCATGGGTCCGCGATTCAGCATTCACGGTGCGCATGAGCTGCAGGTAGTCCACCACGATGAGATCCAGACCGTCCGCCTCGCGGGCGACACGACGCGCGCGTGCACGCACATCGCTGGGGGTCAGCGCTGCCGTGTCATCAATGTAGAGCCGTTTGTCTTTAAGCTGGCTGACCGCCCCGGTAAACCGGGTCCAGTCTTCGTCCTTCAGCTCGCCGTCGCGCAGGCGCGTCTGGTCGATCCTGCCCAGGCTCGACAGCATCCGCATAACAATCTGCTCGGAAGGCATCTCCATACTGAACAGGAGTGCCGACGAGCCGTTCATCACTGCATGTTCCATCAGGTTGACGGAAAACGCGGTTTTGCCCATCGACGGTCGAGCGGCCACGATGACCAGGTCTGACGGTTGCAGACCGGAAGTTTTGCCATCCAGGTCTGTAAATCCTGTGGGGATGCCGGTGATCGCGCCTTTCGAGTTGGAGAGATATTCAACCTTCTCAACCGCCTTGATCAGGAGCGGCGCTACCTTTTCCGGCCCCCCGTCCTTATTGCGGTTATCCGCGATCTCAAACACGGCCTGCTCGGCAAGTTCCACCAGCTCATCACCGCTTTTGCCTTCCGGCGCAAACACCGCGTCAGCGATCTGGTTCGCGGCACCCACCAGGCTGCGCATGACCGCGCGCTCCCGCACGATACGTGCGTAGGCGAGAATGTTGGCAGCCCCCGGTGTAGCTTCAGCCAGTTCCGCCAGGTAGCCGACGTTGCCCGCCTTTTCCAGCAACGACTGAGAACGAAGGCGTTCAGCGACAGTGACGGCGTCCAATGGCTCATCGTCATTGGCCAGGTCCATCATGGCTTCAAAGATGATCTGGTGCTGAGGGCGGTAGAACATGCCCGCGCTTTGGATGATCTCAACCAGATCGAACCAGGCCTGGTTGTTCAGCATTAACCCGCCCAGCACAGATTGCTCTGCTTCAATAGAGTGGGGCGGGACTTTCAGGTTAACCGGTTCGTGTGGTTCGGGTGCGAATTCGGACATGGAAGGCGTTGCGCTTTAAGGACAGCAACTGTCGCACAAGCGCGCGCCCATGCAAATAGCAACTTCCTGTTAATTGCCTGTGGGCAAGTTCTGAAGTGGTTGCCGCCCGCCTAGTCTTCTACTTCGATGATCTCGTAGTGTCTCGCAACATTCACCGTGACCTCGCCCCACAGGGAAGTTTTCACACGCGATTGATGTAGATCGAACGCCGCCTGGTTTTCAAACTCTTCGTACACATCGAATGTATCAAGCTCATCCTTTCGCTGTGTGACGTTGAAACAGAGGCATCCTGGTTCGTTTTCCGTCAGGCGAATATGCGTGGGTAGTTCAGCGACAACGCGGGATAAATCGGCTTCTGGAACTTTGATATAGCCCTCAAGAACAATCTTTTTCACAGCTCCTCCGGAACGAAACTGGACTGGAGTCGACAAAACTCTTGTTACTAATGATGTTTCTTATCTATGAATCGGCTTGTACTTCACCCGCGTCGGCTGCGCATCACCCAGACGCTTCTTCCGATCTGCTTCGTAGTCCGAGAAGTTGCCTTCAAACCACTCTACGTGGCTGTCACCTTCAAACGCGAGAATATGTGTCGCGATGCGGTCCAGGAACCAGCGATCGTGCGATATCACCAGCACCGTCCCTGCAAACTCAAGCAGCGCGTCTTCTAATGCCCGCAGTGTTTCCACGTCCAGGTCGTTGGTCGGTTCGTCCAGGAGCAGGACATTGGCCCCACGCCGCAGGAGTTTGGCCAGATGCACGCGGTTGCGCTCACCACCGGAAAGATCGCCTACGCGTTTCTGCTGATCCGTGCCTTTGAAGTTGAAACGTCCCACGTAAGAACGGGAGTGCAGCTCGTGTTTGCCGATGCGGATGACATCGTGACCCTCGGAGATTTCTTCCCAGACGGTTTTATCACCGGCCAGAGAATCGCGGCTTTGATCGACATAAGCCAGATCCACGGTGGAGCCAAGCTCCACCTCGCCGCTGTCCGGTGTCTCCTGCCCCGTCACCATCTTGAAAAATGTGGATTTACCGGCGCCGTTGCCGCCGATGATGCCGACGATGGCGCCCCTGGGGATAATCGCGGAAAGGCCGTCTATGAGTAACCGCTCGCCAAAGCCTTTGGAAAGGTCTTTGATGTCGATGACCTTCTCGCCGAGTCGTTCGCTGGTCGGAATGAATAGTTCGGTGGTCTCCGAGCGTACTTCCTGCTCCTGGCTCACCAGTTCATCAAAACGCTGCAGGCGGGCACGGTTTTTTGATTGCCGCGCTTGAGGATTGCTGCGCACCCATTCCAGTTCCGATTTGATGGACCGCTGGCGGGCTTTCTCCTGCGCTGCTTCCTGTGCCAGGCGCGCTTCCTTGGTTTCCAGCCAGTTGGAGTAGTTGCCCTCGAACGGTATACCCCGTCCTCGGTCGAGTTCCAGAATCCAACCAGCCACGTTATCTAAGAAGTAGCGATCGTGGGTAACCGCTACCACCGTACCGGGGTACTCATCCAGAAAACGTTCCAGCCAGGCGACACTTTCGGCGTCCAGGTGGTTGGTGGGCTCGTCCAGGAGCAGCATGTCCGGCTTGGCAAGCAGGAGTGCGCACAACGCTACCCTGCGCCGCTCACCACCCGACAAGACGTTTACAGGCGTATCCCAATCCGGCAGACGCAAAGCGTCAGCAGCGATGTCCAGCGTGCGGTCAATGTCCCATCCGTCCACAGCGTCGATTTGTGAGCCGAGCTCACCCTGGCGCTCGAGGAGATTGGCCATCTCGTCGTCGTCCATCGGCTCGGCGAACTTGTCCGAGATCTCGTTGTACTCATTGATGATGGCCATGATGTCGGCGACCCCGGTCTCCACGTTGCCGCGCACCGTTGCGTCGTCGTCCAACTGCGGTTCCTGGGGGAGGTAGCCCACCTTGATGTCTTTCTGCGGCCGGGCTTCACCCTCGATCTCGGCATCCACACCAGCCATGATGCGAAGAAGACTCGACTTACCAGCACCGTTCAGACCCAGCACGCCGATTTTGGCACCTGGGAAAAAAGACAAATTGATGTTCTCAAGAATCGTGCGCTTGGGTGGAACGATCTTGGTGACACCCTGCATGGTGTAGACATACTGAGCCATGAAAACCCCTATAAATTCTGCGCGCGGGAGTATACAGAAAATACGTCCTCTTCAAGTTCCGAATGAACAAATTGCACCTATTTCTGAAGAGCCTGCGTTACAATGCGCCGCGTTCGAAACACCACCTATCACTTACTTCCAATAGGACACACATGTTTGCTGGAAACGAGACCATTGCCGATTTTGACCCGGCCCTGGCAGAAGCCATAGAAGAAGAAAATGCTCGCCAAGAGCATCACATCGAACTGATCGCCTCAGAGAATTATGCAAGCCCGCGCGTGCTTGAAGCGCAGGGCAGCGTGCTCACCAATAAGTACGCTGAAGGCTATCCGCATAAGCGCTACTACGGTGGCTGCGAGTATGTAGACAAGGTAGAAGTACTCGCGATAGATCGGGTGAAGGAACTCTTTGGTGCCGACTATGCCAACGTGCAGCCGCACTCTGGCTCACAGGCTAACTCGGCGGTTTACCTTGCCCTTCTGGAACCGGGTGACACCGTGCTGGGCATGAGCCTGGCAGACGGCGGGCACCTCACCCACGGTGCGGCAGTGAACTTCTCAGGCCGACTCTATAACGCCGTGCAGTACGGCATCGACGCAGATTCTGGTGAAGTGAACTACGACCAGATCGCTGAGCTGGCTCGTGAATGCCAGCCCAAAATGTTGATGGCGGGCTTCTCTGCATACAGCCGTAGGCTTGACTGGCAGAAGTTCAGGGACATTGCCGACGAAGTGGGAGCTTACCTGGTCGTAGACATGGCGCATGTTGCCGGACTGGTGGCTGCGGGTCTGTATCCCAACCCGGTGCAGATTGCGGACGTCACCACGTCCACAACACACAAAACGTTGGGCGGTCCTCGTGGCGGCATCATCCTCGCCAAATCCAATCCTGATATTGAGAAGAAACTGAACTCAGCGCTCTTCCCGGGCAGCCAGGGTGGCCCCCTGATGCATGTGATCGCGGCGAAAGCGGTCTGCTTCAAAGAGGCGATGAGCGCTGACTTCAAAGCGTATCAGGAGCAGACCCTCCTCAACGCACAGACCATGGCGGATGGTTTCTTATCACGCGGCTACGACGTGGTCTCAGGCGGCACGGATAACCATCTGTTCCTGCTGGACCTGGTCGCAAAAGACATCACCGGCAAAGACGCTGATGCGGCCCTTGGTCGTGCCAACATTACGGTGAACAAAAATGCGGTACCCAACGACCCGCGCTCACCCTTTGTCACCAGCGGACTGCGCATCGGCTCTCCGGCGGTCACACGCCGCGGCTTTAAAGAAGCGGAATGCGAGACGCTCACCGGCTGGATGTGCGACATTCTCGATGATATTGAGAATGACAACATGATCGGCAGCGTGAAGCAGAAGGTGACCGAACTCTGCGCTAAGTTCCCGGTTTACCCGACGGCTTAACAGCTCAGGCCGTTCGCGAGAAAGAAAGTGCACTGTCCCTTCTGTTCTGCCGACGACACGAAGGTCATCGATTCGCGCCTGGTCGCGGATGGTGATGCTGTGCGTCGGCGTCGCGAGTGCCAGGCCTGTGGTGAGCGGTTCACCACCTTTGAGACAGCGGAACTGGTCATGCCTAGGGTTATAAAGCGGGACGGTACGCGGGCACCTTTCGATGAAGAGAAGCTCAAGTTTGGTCTGACCAAGGCATTGGAAAAAAGACCGGTCAGTGTTGATCAGATCGATGCGGCGCTCACTCACATCAAGCATCGCATCCGCGAAACCGGAGAGCGCGAACTACCGTCGCGCACCATAGGTGAAGAAGTCATGGCGGAGCTTAAGAAGCTGGATCCGGTTGCCTATGTACGTTTTGCCTCTGTTTACCGCGATTTCCAGGATGTCAGTGAGTTTGCTGAAGAAATTCAAAAACTCGCTAGCGATGAATCTTCATGAACGGTGCAGACCAACTACTCCTCGGCGAGGCCATCCGTCTCGCTGAACGCGGTCGCTTCACCTGCGCACCCAATCCCACGGTGGGCTGCATTATCGTTCGCGATGGCGAGATCCTCGGGCGTGGCTATCATGCGTTGCCCGGAGAAGGTCACGCTGAGGTTCAGGCCCTGGCGGACGCAGGCGGGGAAGTCGCGGGCAGCACCGTTTATGTCAGCCTTGAGCCCTGCAGCGTTGTGGCGAAAACCCCTGCATGTGCGGCAACCTTGATCGAGGCACAGGTGAGCAGAGTGGTGGCCGGGTGCGAGGACCCCAACCCCCGCGTGGCGGGCAGCGGCTTCGCCCTTCTGCGCGAAGCGGGTATTGAAGTTGAAAATGCCGAGCGTGAGGATGCGCGCAGAGTTATACGCGGGTTTCAGAAACGCATCACTCAAGGGCTGCCCTGGGTGCGGGTGAAGTCGGCCAGCAGTCTGGATGGCGGCACTGCGCTCGCCAGCGGAGAAAGTAAGTGGATTACTGGACCTGACGCCCGCAATGACGTGCAATATTGGCGCGCGCGCAGCGATGCCATCATTACCGGCGTGGGTACGGTGATTGCAGATGACCCCGAGTTAACGGTGCGACGCTATACGCACGTGAAACAACCCGTCCGCGTGGTGCTCGATGCATCGCTCAGCATTCCGGCTGATGCGCGGATACTTTGCGATGGGGGCGAAACCCTCGTCATTCATGAGGCGGGTGATGGGGCGAATGTCCCGGCAAATCAAGCCACTGTGGAATACCTGCGCCACGATACGCGGGATATTGAAGGTATCCTCAAGCTGCTGGCAGAACGTGGCTGCAACGAGGTGCTGGTCGAGGCGGGGGCGAGTGTGACAGGTGCCTTTCTCGCTTCAGATCACTGGGATGAGTGGGTGCAATATGTCGCGCCAAAATTCCTGGGTGCAAACACGCGTCCTGTGGCGGACCATGCCTACGAGACGTTGGCTGATGTAGCCGCGTGCGAGTTAGACTCGGTCATGCAGATTGGTGAGGACGTCCGATTGATACTCCATCCGGTGAGGAATCCGTAAGCAATGAGTAAACCCAACGTATGGGCGCGCAGAAAAGCGCGTCGTGCCCTGGTGCAGGCGGTTTATCAATGGCAGCTGTCGGGTAATGCCGTTTCATCAATCCGTGCAGACTTCAGGGAAACAGAAGCGCTGAAAAAAGCGGATACGGAATTCTTCGACGAACTGCTGGCCCTGGTCGCCGAACACGCCGAATCCCTGGATGCGGCGTATGCACCACATCTGGACCGTGAACTCGGCAAACTGGATCAGGTTGAACGCGCGGTGTTGCGACTTGCCGCCACCGAGTTTCAGCATCGGATCGATGTCCCTTACCGTGTGGTGATTGACGAGTATGTGGAACTGACAAAAACCTTTGGCGCTCAAGATGCCTATAAGTACGTCAACGGCGTATTGGATAATCTGGCGGCGGATTTGCGTGCTGTAGAAGTGAACGCGAGTGGATGAGTTTTCACTGATAGATACGATCGTCGACGCCTTGGGCGAGGTGGTCACGGGGGAGCAGGTGGTGCTGGGCCCAGGTGACGACGCGGCGATTTGTGCACCCAGACAAGGATTTGAGACTGTCGCATCTATCGATACGCTGGTTGCAGAGCGTCACTTCCCTGTGGGAGCCCCTCCGCAGGACATCGGTTATCGCGCCATGATGGTCAGTCTTTCGGACCTGGCTGCCATGGGTGCTGAGCCAGGTTATGTCCTTATCGCACTGACCCTGCCGGATCTTGATGAACCCTGGGTGCGAAGCCTGGCGCTTGGCATAGCAGAAGCTGCCAATGTCACGGGTGTGGTCGTCGCAGGTGGCAACTTAAGTCGTGGTCCCCTGTCGATAACGGTGAGCGTCCACGGTGAAGTGCCGGAGGGCAGGGGTGTTACCCGGCAGGGGGCGCAGATCGGTGATCTGGTTCAGGTGAGCGGCAAATTAGGTGGGGCAGCCGCATGTGTACGACTTGGCGCTTTTGAAGATGGCGCCCCCGCCTTGCGGGCCCGTTATTACCGTCCTGCGGCGCGCTTTGATGTGATCAACACAGTTCGTAAGGCGCACGCCTGTATCGATATTTCAGACGGACTGTTGCAGGATCTTCAGCACATCCTGCGGGCAAGCGATTGCGGAGCAAGTGTATCTTCCGAGGCTGTGCCGGTGCATGCAGATGCAGAGCTCGATGATGCCCTCTGGGGAGGAGATGACTACGAGCTATTGGTCATAGCCCCGGACGGGCTGCCGGGATTCCATACCATCGGCCAGATCGAAGCCGCGCCCGGGTTGCGATTGGATGGTGAAACAGTGCCTGCAAACAAGGGGTACGATCATTTCCGAGAGTGAGCTGAACATCCGCCGTATCGGTGATCCTGCCGTCTTCTGGAGCAGTTTTGCGGGCGTGGGGTTTATCCCTGTGGCACCAGGAACATGGGGGACCGTTGCAGCGGTCTTCGTATGGTGGTTTGGCTTGAGTCATCTTGCGGTGCCATTCATCGTCATCTTTCTACTTGCCTATCTGGGATTGAGCGTCTGGGCCGCAGATGTGGTGCAGCGTCGGTATGGGGTTAAAGACGCGGGTCTTGTGGTCAGTGACGAAGCCGCGGGTATGTGGATCGCGCTGATCGGCGTACCGAAAATCTGGTGGATGGTCCTGATCGCCTTTGCAGCTTTTCGCCTGCTCGACATCTGGAAGCCGGGACCAATCGGCTACTTTGACCGCGAGTTGGATGGCGGATTTGGTGTCATGGCCGATGACGTCCTCGCAGGCGTGATTGTGGCGCTCGGCGCGATTGTGATCCAGATCACACTTTCATAAGTCATTAACATTCTCTGGATTTGCCGTAGAGTAGACTTGTCAGCGGTCTACGGAGATATGCGGAAGTAAGGAAATGTCGTCTGAAAGCCCCTATTTAAAGCACTTTCTGGCAGCGGGTGTTGCTGTTTTGTTGACAATATTTGCCGTCAGAGCAGATGCGGTTGCACCGGTGGAAGCCGTAGCACTCTTTAAGGAGCGAGCGGTTGTGCGCACCAGCGAGGGTGAAGCGATGCTGAAGGTCGGCGAGACTTCCGACTTTGGCGTGACGCTGCTGGCCGCTAATCCGCATGGCGCGCAGGTTCGCTACAAAGGTGAGCTGTTTGATCTCGCGCTGTCGGTTAAGGTGGGCTCGAGGTTCACCAAACCGACGGTAGCAACAGTGCGGATGAACGAAGATTCCCTCGGGCAATACCGTATGCGCGGGGCGATCAACGGCAACTTCGTCAACTTCCTCGTCGATACCGGCGCCAGTGTGGTTGCCCTCAGCGAGCGCGATGCGCTGCGGATGGGTTTGAACTACCGTCGTGCGCAGAAGGGATCGGTGCAAACCGCTCAGGGTATTGCCAACGCGTATTTCCTGAGCCTGGATACAGTGACTATCGGCGGCATCACGATTAACGGTGTGCAGGCGACGGTGATCGAAGGCGATTTCCCGACCGATGTCCTTCTGGGTATGTCCTTCCTGAACAAAGTGAAAATGCAGAACGACGACGGCGTTCTGGTACTGACCGCTAAGTAGCTTGCCCTGGCTCTATTCGGCGTACCTAGTGTTTGCGACTGACGACAAGCTGGGCCAGCTCTTCCAGCAGATAGGTTTCCAGGTGGGTTCTTTTTAACAACGCCAGCGCCTCTTCTATCAGCGTGTTTGCCATCGAGCGTGCCTGCTCCAAACCCATTAACTTAGGGAACGTATTTTTGTCGGCAGCCTCATCAGAGCCAGCGGGTTTGCCGAGTTCCTCGGTTGAGGCCGTGACATCCAGAACGTCATCCATCACCTGGAAAGCCAGTCCCAGCCGATCGCCAAATTCTGTGAAGAGCAAGTATTGTTCGTTGCTTGGGCTGGCCTCTTCGGCTGCCAGCACACCCAGTTGGATAGAAACGCGAAAGAGGGCTCCTGTTTTGGCTGCGTGGAGCTGTTGCAGTTCGCTCAGGCTCAACTCCTTGCCTTCCGCCTCTATGTCCAGACACTGACCCCCTGCCATGCCCGCCCAACCAGCCGCTGTGGACAGCAGCTGAATCATTTGAAGTTTGGTTTCAGCGGAGACGGAATTGCTGTCTGCGATGGTTTGAAACGCCAGAGAGTGCAGACTGTCGCCCGCGAGGATGGCGTTGGCTTCGCCGTATTTTATGTGTGCACTCGGTAACCCGTGGCGCAGGTCATCGTCGTCCATTGCGGGCAGGTCATCATGAATGAGCGAGTAGGCGTGGATAAACTCCACGGCGCACGCCACCGGGTAGGCACGTTCGCGGGCGACGTTAAACGCCTGTGCGGTGGCGCAAGCGAGCATGGGTCGCATACGTTTCCCGCCGCCAAGTACCGAGTGTCGCATCGCGTCCACAATAGGTTGGGCGATGTCGGATGAACTTGGCAGCGCGGCGTTAAGCGCCTGGTCTATCTGATATTTGAGCGCGACAAGTTCGTCGCTCATCGCCGTCATTCGAAGTCGTCACCATCGCCGAAAGGTTGTAAATCGCCGTCTTCGGTCAGTTGGCGCACCTTCTGCTCTGCTACCTGTAGTTGCTCCTGGCATTGACGGGCGAGCGTGACCCCCCGTTCGAATGCCTGCAGCGACTCATCGAGGCTGAGCTCACCACTCTCCATACGTGTGACTAATTCCTCCAGTTCGCTGAGTGCAGCTTCGAACTGAATCGGTTCTTCTGTCAATTTTTTGACGCCATCCGCGCTTGTGTCGGCGGCGTCTTTTGTCGTTTTACTGGCCATGGGCGACACGTTAGCAAGCCAATAAATGTGAGGGAAGGCCCTTTTCAGAGAACAGCTAGTAATTGATGAGAATTGACTAAACTAATGAGAGAGAAAACCTCAAGGAACTAAGCGCAGATGGATCTGGCGACCCTCATCGGCCTCGTAGGCGCGTTTGGCATTGTTATTTTTGCCATGCTGTCAGGCGGCTCAATAGACATGTTTGTGAACACCCCGTCGCTCTTGATCGTGATGGTGGGGTCACTTTTTGTGGTGCTCATGAAGTTCTCGCTGGGACAATTTTTAGGGGCGATGAAAGTGGCCGTCAAAGCCTTCAGCTTTAAGTTGACGCCGCCTGAAGAACTGATCGTAGAGGTGGTGGAACTCGCTGATGAAGCGCGCAAGGGCGGACTCCTGTCGCTGGAAGGCAAGGAGACCTCAAACCGTTTTCTGGGTATGGGCATTCAGCTTCTGGTAGACGGTCATGATGCTGACGTTGTCAAAACCCTGCTTTGGAAAGACCTTAAGCAGACGGTTGAGCGGCATGAATGGGGTTCCAAAATCTTCTCGGCACTCGGTGATGTCGCGCCAGCCATGGGCATGATCGGTACCCTGGTAGGTCTGGTCGCCATGCTCTCGAACATGGATGACCCCAAATCCATTGGCCCGGCGATGGCGGTGGCGCTGCTTACTACGCTTTACGGTGCGATGTTCGCCAACATGATTGCTTTGCCGGTGGCGGACAAGCTGACGTTGCGGCGCACGGAGGAAGGCCGCATTCGTGCCATGGTTATTGACGCCCTGTTGGCCATCCAAGCGGGTCAGAATCCGCGCATCATCGATTCGATGTTGAAGGCTTACCTGCCTGAGTCGAAACGCGGCGAGGAAGAATAGGTCAGCGATGGATGAAGCGGTAGAAGAATCGGGAGACGAAGGAGGTGGCGCCGGCTGGGTAATGACCTTTGCCGATTTGATGTCACTTTTGATGTGTTTCTTCGTGCTGTTGCTCTCGTTTTCAGAGATGGACGTGCTCAAATTCAAACGGCTGGCCGGATCGATGAAGCAGGCGTTTGGTGTTCAACAGAAATTTCGTGCCGACGATCCGCCTAAAGGAACCAGCATCATCGCTCAGGAGTTTTCGCCCGGCACGCCTCGACCAACACCGCTTAATGAAATCTGGCAGAAGACCACCGATGAGTCGCGCAGCAGTCTGGATGTGGCTTGCCAGGACCAGGGCTCGAGCAACACCGGCGAAAGTGGTGATGCTCAGCAGATGGTGATCGTCGACAAGGTCAAAGACCTTGTGGGTGAAACGGAACAGGATGCGATAGATCTTGCCAATGCGCTTTCCAAAGAAATTGCTGCCGGGGTACTTGAGATAGAAACTGCGGGCCGGCGGATCACGATCAGAATCAAGGAGCATGGCACCTTCCCGTCTGGTTCTGCCGACCTGTCCGCTAACTTTAAGCCCGTGCTCAAGATCATTCGCAATGAACTCAGGGATCTTGAAGGGCGCATCATTGTGGAAGGCCATACCGATGATGACCCTATTCGTACGCCACGTTTCAGATCAAACTGGGCTTTGTCCAGCGCGCGTGCAGTCTCCGTGGCGCATGGTCTTTTTGAAGACCCTGAAATCGATCAAAGCCGTTTTACAATCACCGGGTTTGCTGAAACCAAGCCGTTGGTAAGCAACACCACACCTGCGGGTAAATCCCGTAACAGGCGAGTGGAGGTGGTTGTGCACCAGGGCCTGGATGCAGAAGTGCAGGGTGAACTGGAAGTCTTAAAAGAAGAGTTCCCGGCGCTCTATGAAAATGTCCGACAAGAACTCATACAACGCTTTGAACTATCGCCTGAAGAAATATTCTAAAGCCCTACATTTTGATATTCTTTGCACAGCGTCGGACTGATTTTCGGCGTTAGTTGGGATAAACACCTCATCAAACAGAAGACGGACCAACAAAGAGTTCGCGTACAGATTGATGGAACAAAACCGGAACAAAAAGCAGAATGTAGATCCGGAAAAGCTGGAGCTTGCGCGCGCCATAACGGAAGCGTTGGCTACACCCGAAGAAGCCCGCGACGATTGGGGAATGATGATCGTCAACTCGGTGCTACCCGACGGTGTGTGGTCACGTGAAGGGTTGTCGCAGCGTGACCGCAGTCTGATCACCATTGCTGCTTTGTGCGCATTGCATCGTCCAAATGAGCTGAAGCTACATATCCCCCGAGGCCGCCGAAACGGCCTCAGCCGCGAAGAAATCTGCGAGGTCATCATGCATATGGCGATCTATGGTGGTTTTCCTGTGGCGGTGGAAGGTATGGCGGTGGCCAAAGACTGTTTTGATGAGGAGGTTGATTAGTAGTACACGAATAAGAGGGAATACCCGTGCTTAAGTCCTTAGTAGCCTTTCTGGCTGTCACCTTCTGTCTATCAGCGCATGCGTACGATGACAGCTTTGCCAAGATCCCCGAAATTCAAGGGGCGCGCATATCACCCACCGGCGAATATCTCGCGGTCGTTAAAGAAGAAGACGAACGACGTGTCGTTGCGGTTTTCGAATTTCCAAAGATGGAACTGATTAACGTCATCGCCTTTCCCGGTAAAAACGAAGTCGGTAACTTCTGGTGGGTAAACGACGATCGAATTCTTGTCCGTGTCGATGTGGACTGGGGGAATCGTGAGCAGGACATTTCTTACGGTGAGCTTTATGCCGTTAATGCGGATGGTACACGGGGTAAGTACCTTTTTGGTTTGCGCGGCGACCAGCTGGGCGAAACCAAGTCACGCATTCAGCGTGTAACCGTGGAATATGGCAGCGCGTCCTTTGAACACGCGCGGTGGCAGGACCCAGACACGGTGCTTGTTTCTATTCGTGAGTGGAGTCGCGGCTTCAAGAACGTCACTTACTCGGCATTTCTTGATGTCTACACTGGACGGATCACTAACAAAATACTGGCGCCAACCTCGAACGCTTTCATCATCTCCGATCACAACGGCGATGTACGGTTCAGCCAGTATCTGGACGACGACCAGACCTCGATCATTCACTTCCGTAATCCTGAAACCAACAAGTGGGAAGAGTTTTCCCGCGCGGCGTTTGGCGAAAGTCAGATAGATCCGATCTCCATGCACCGTGATGGTCGAATTTATGTGACCAAATCAGAAAACGACGGTCCTGAAGGTGTTTATCTGATGGATCCGAAGACTCAAGAGTTTGAGGAGGTGTATCAACACGACCTGGTGGATGCAGACGGTTTGATGTTTGACTGGGAGGGCAACGTGTATGGCGCTGCCTCAACACCTGGTTATATGGAATACCACTTCACCGATGAAGAGCATCCCAGTGCACAACTGCGCATGGGGTTGATGAACGCCTTCCCGGATACTTTTCCGCGTGTGGGCAGCACCACTCACGACTACAAACTCTCTGTGGTTGAATTGCAGCAAGATGTTCGAAGTGGGGAGTTTTATCTGTACAACTCAGAAACAGGGCAACTTCAACTCCTGTTTGATGCCATTCCCTGGATGAACGATCAAGTTCTGTCACCCATGGAGCCGGTGGAGATCACCGCCCGCGATGGCGTGGAGTTGCATGGTTATCTGACGGTGCCGCGCAATGCCAAGAAAAAAGATCTTCCGCTCATTATCGTGCCTCACGGTGGACCGCACGGACCGCGTGACTATTGGGGGTACCAATGGTTTGAGGGGTTTATTCCTCTAAACGGATACGCGATGTTGCAGGTCAACTACCGCGGCTCTGGTGGCTACGGTATGAAATTCGAACGCATGGGTTACAAAGAGTGGGGCAAAAAAATGCAGGACGACCTCACGGATGCCACCCAGTGGGCGATTGAGCAGGGTATCGCAGACCCTGAGCGCATCTGTATCTGGGGCTGGAGCTATGGTGGCTATGCGGCGCTGATGGGCGTGGTGCGAGAGCCAGACCTCTACAAGTGTGCTGTCGGGGGTGCTGGCGTTTACGACAACAAAATTCAGTTCGATTCAGACTTTGGCGAAGGCACCCGGTGGGGACGAAAGTATCTGGCGCGGGTTATCGGGGATATGGATGCGCTGAATGAGGCTTCATCCGTTTATTACGTCGATCAGATCAAAACCCCGGTCCTCTTGATCCATGGTGATGACGATCAGCGTGTGCCGATAGAGCATGCCTACACGTTGCAGAACGCTTACAAGAAGGCGGGCAAAAATCCGCCCCGCCTGATCAAGCTCAAGAATGAGGCGCATACGCCACGTAACGAGGACAATTGGCGGTTGCTTCAGCGAGAATCGATCAAGTTTTTCGAGAAGCACATCGGTAAGGGTGTGTTACCCAAACCCGATAAAAACGTTGCTCAACGCTAGTTAGCACCACCGGCTATAAGGGGAAGGCCTTGGCCATCAGTGCCAGCGCATCTCCTTTTACGCCAGCTGTATTACGCGGCTCACTGTTCAGCAGCTGAGTCGCGTAACTTTCCCGATTAAAAACATTCCATGGCGGCAGATTACCACCGTTAGGGTTGCCGGTTTTAGCAAAGTTGGTCCAATAGCTCACCATCGCTGAGGATAGGGTGTGATCTGCGGGCTGCCAATCGAGCCCCACTTTGTCTGTGGTGCCGAAGACAAATGCGAGATCGCCTGAGTGATATGCACCCCCGCTGCGTGGACCTCCAGGCAGTTCCAGCACCGGGTCTTCGGGCATGTACAGATGAAACGCAGGCGGCACATGATCCATAAAGTAGAGATAGGTGGGTTGCCCTGCAGCATCGCTGTACTCGGCCCACCGACGCATGCCGAAGGCCATAAAAAAATCGGTGGCGATCGAATGCTGAATTTCTCCCGGCGATGCGGACTCGGACTCGTAGAGGGCTCTTAACGCGCCAGCACCTTCACCAAACATCCGGGTGAGATAGCCGTCGAGTTCGCCTTCGCTGAGGTTTTCGTTAACTGGGAAAAGTTCTATACCTTCATTGGCCAGTGAGCCGATGAGCAATGGCACTTTCGCGTGGCGCCCGGCTTTGAATGTGGTCACCTGCGCTTCGGGTAGAACCCATCCATCAATAGTGATGCGGCTTGCGTTGCCCCACCCCGTACGCTCTGCTGCAACCAGGAGCTGCTCTGCATCCAGCTGCCGCAGCTCAGCGAGATTTGCGACACCCAGTTCGTCGACCAGCTTAGACCCGCGAGTCGAGCCATCGGCATCCCGGCCGGGGGCGGGACCCACACACGCAGCGGACTGTCCGATGGCTTTGTGAAAAAGACCGCGCGCCAATGGAGAGGCCATCAGCGAACAAACACTTTGTGATCCTGCGGACTGTCCGAATATGGTTATGTTGTCGGGATTGCCGCCAAACTGGGCGATATTGTCTCTCACCCAGTTGAGCGCAGCGATTTTGTCCATCAGGCCGTAATTGCCTGATGCGTTATGGCTGGATTCCTCCGCAAGCCATGGATGCGCTAGAAAACCCAGCGGCCCCAACCTGTAGTTAATGGTGACCAGCACCACTCCGTTTTGCGCGAGCGTCGTACCGTCAAATATCTGCGAGTGCCCCTGACCGCTGGTATGGGCGCCGCCGTGAAACCACACCATCACCGGCAGGTCCTCTGCATCTTCAGTTGACCAGAGGTTCAGATAGAGACAGTCTTCGCTGACGCTGAACGCCTCTCGGCGCCATACGAAAGTACTGGTGTGCTGTGCCTGGATGCAGGAGGCGCTGAACTGAGTGGCGTCGCGTACGCCGGTCCATGGTGCTATCGCTTCCGGTGGTTTAAACCGCAGCTCGCCGACAGGTGGCTTGGCATAAGGTATGCCGCGAAACACGCGGATACGCTCGTCCCAGTTTGAGACGGTACCGCTTACTTTCCCGGCAAGCGTTTGTACGGTGGGCGGATGGTTAGGTGCGTCTGACATGTCCCGCTGCTCCGCACAGGCAATCAGAGCGATGCTAAAAACAATCGCTGAATAGAATGTGCGCATGCATCTCTCTCCAAGGTTTGGAGCAGCATGCTAGTGATTTTGCAGGGAGTTGAGAAGTAGGCGGGGACGGTCAGGAACGGCTGGCGCGAGGAACGCCGCCTTCATCGCTATGAATGCGTTCGTAGATTTCTTCTCGGTGGACTTCAACTTCTCGTGGTGCACCAATGCCCAGACGCACCTGGTTGCCTTTAACGCCAAGTACGGTGACGGTGATCTCGTCGCCGATTTTGATCGTTTCCCCGATTCTGCGGGTCAAAATTAACATGGGATTCTCCGATTTGGTCCGCATTATACATATCTACAGCTATGTTGATAGACAGTCGAAAACGACTGAGGTTCAGGGAAACACGGGTTTTGTGATGGGCGAGTGAATAAATACGGCGGTATTGATGAGACGTGGGTGCAAAAAGAGCAGGGTATTGCGGTGCTAGGGAACCCCTGAAGAATTCCGTTTGCTCAGCGCTTTCCACGGGTTTTGTGGCAAGGCGCACTTTGCAGGGAATGTAGGCCACCTTGCCAAGAAGTGCAACGCAGTCCACAAGGCCCGTGGAAAGCGCCCTTCGGGTGTTTCAGTCGCGCGCGCTGACTGCGTTATGCCTCTTGGAAATGTACCCGACATTCCCTGCGAGACATGCCTTGCCAGCCCACGCGACTGAAACACTGAGCTTTCGGAATTCTTCAGGGGTTCCCTAGAATTAGCTACACTAAGCGGCGGTTAAGACCACGGGTGGTCGTAAGTGAACAGGTTCTGGAAGGTATCGTTGCCAATACTGTTTATCGGCGGGGCGGTTGTCATCGCCGCCGGCCTGATTGCTGCGCGCCCGGAAGCAACGTTCACCCCACCGCCCCCGCCAACTTTGTTGGTGGAAGTTGCCACCGTCGAACGGCAGCCGGTTACCCATGTTGTCCACTCCCAAGGTTCTATAGCGCCACGGACGCAAACAACGCTCGTGGCTGAGGCTGCCGGTCAGATCATTGAAGTCAGCCCGGCCTTTGTCAGTGGTGGTTTCTTCAGAAAGGGAGACGTTTTACTGCGTATTGATCCGCGCAATTACGCGAGCACCGTAAAACGCGCGCGCGCCAATGTTGCGCGGGCCAGAACCCAGCTTGAAACCGAGCGGGGTCTGGCAGGATACGCCAAGGCTGATTGGGAACGTTTGCGCAGGGTTGATCCGGATCGCGGTCCCGGCACCGATTTAGCGCTGCGCAAACCTCAAATGCGCCAGGCGGTTGCTGAACTGCAATCGGCAGAGGCGGATCTTGAAAAGGCTGAGGGTGATCTGGATCGAACCGTTATCCGTGCACCGTACGACGGTATGGTTCGCCAGAAGATTGCGGACGTTGGTCAGTACGTGAATGTAGGGTCTCAGCTTGGGGTGACCTTCGCAGTTGACCTGGCTGAGGTGCGTCTGCCGGTCACACAGGCGGATCTGAGGTATCTCGATATCAACAAAGTCCGCGCGAACGAGTCGATAAACGTTACTTTGAAGGCAACGCTGGGCGGCAGTGACTTTGCCTGGGAAGGCAAAATTGCCCGTTCAGAGGGTGTATTTGATATGGATTCGCGAGTTTTGTATCTGGTGGCGCAAATTCGCGACCCCTATGACCTCGCGGGTACTGGCGTGGTGCCGTTGCTTATGGGCACCTTCGTCAGCGCAGAAATTGAAGGACGTGAGGCTGGTGAGGTGGCGCTGATTCCACGTCATGCAATGCAGCGAGGCAATACACTCTGGATGGTAGACGCTGACCAGAAGCTTGTGCCGCGTGAGGTTGAAGTCCTACGGCGCGACGATGACTTCGTTTACGTAGGCGAAGGGGTAAGCGCAGGCGAGACGTTTTGCCTGACTCCCGTAGATCAACCGTTGCCGGGTATGCAGGTCAGAGTGAGTGGCTGAACAACCCAAAGGTCTGATTGGGTGGTTTGCCACCAATCACGTCGCCGCCAATCTGATGATGATCTTCATCATCTGCGGCGGTCTCTTTTCTCTCTACACCGTTAAAAAAGAAAGTTTTCCGGTTTTCGAATTTGACCTGATCAATGTCACGGTGCCCTATCCGGGTGCCGGTCCCGAGGAAGTGGAAGAAGGCATTGTCGTTAAAATTGAAGAAGCTATTGAAGACATCGAAGGTATTCGCGAAACCATCGGTATTGCCAGAGAGGGTTCGGGCACGGTCACCATCGAGGTTGCTAACGGTTTTGATCTGGGTGAAATCACAGACGAGGTAAAACTCGCTGTCGACGGGATAAATACGTTCCCCCTTGATGCCGAGCGGCCGATCATCGGCAAACAGGAGTTCATGAAAGGTGCGCTCAACGTGCAGTTGTCGGGCGACCTGGATGAGGCGGGCATGAAATCGCTGGTGGAAGACATCCGCGATGAAATTGTCGCGCTTCCGGAGGTGTCCAGCGCAGAGGTCTGGGGCAGTCGAGCGTTCGAAATTTCGGTGGAGATATCGGAACTGACGCTCCGTCAGTACGGCCTGACCCTCGCCCAGGTTGCTGAAGCAATACGACGCTGGTCCGTGGATTTGCCAGGCGGCACGATCAAAACCGATTCGGGTGACATACGGGTGCGGGCGGAAGGTCAGGCGTATCGCGGCGAGGAATTTGAGCGCATTGTGCTTTTAACCAACCCGGATGGCACCAAGGTAAGACTTGGCGACATTGCCAACATCCGAGATGGATTTGTCGAGGTGGAGAGCTACGCGTTTTTTGATGGCAAACGGAGTTTTGGCATCAATGTCATGTCCACCGGCAATGAAAACGAGATCGAGATCAGTCGTGCTGTGAATGAGTTCGTCACAGCGCGCAACCAGTCCCTTCCGGATGGTGTGCAGCTGACCACGTGGGCCGATTCCACCTACTATCTGGAAGGCCGCATGGACATGTTGCTGGAGAACATGCTCATGGGCGGCATTCTGGTATTTGTCATCCTTGGGCTTTTCCTGCATATCAAACTGGCAGCGTGGGTGATTGTCGGGCTGCCGGTGGCGTTTTTAGGCGCCATGATGATGATGCCGGTGGTGGACGTCACCATCAACATCATGAGTCTCTTTGCGTTCATTGTTGTGTTAGGCATCGTCGTGGATGACGCGATTATTATCGCGGAAGCCGCGTACACAGAGACGGAAGCCAAGGGATACACGTTGCCGAACATAGTAGCGGGCGCCCAAAGAGTTGCTATTCCGGCAACCTTTGGGGTGTTGACCACCATCATGGCATTCCTGCCGCAGCTTTTTGTTACAGGCCCTACGCAGAACATTAATGCGGCCATGGGATATGTAGTGATGTTCTGCCTGTTGTTTTCACTGGTGGAGAGCAAGCTCATTCTGCCGTCGCACCTGGCCCTGATGAAGTCTTCGCACGGTGGGAAGGAGGGTGTCACGGACTGGGTGGATAAGAAGCTCAAAAGTTTTATCCAGAAGGTCTATCAACCCGCATTAGCCGTCGCTATAGAGTATCGCTACGCCACGGTGGCGCTCTTTGTAGGATTTATCATCATCGCCGCAGGTTTGATCGGTGGTGGGTTTGTCCGGTTTGTCTTCTTCCCTGAGATGGAAGAAGACTACGTGATGGGCTCTGTCGAGCTGGTGGAGGGTGCCCCTGAAAGCCTGGCCGTGAGTGTTATCAAACAAATGAATGATGCGCTCCTTGAAGTTAACGAAGATTTGAAGGCGGAGACTGGCGACGACCGTGATGTGGTTGAGCATGTGTTTGCCTTCGTACGCGATGGCCGGTTTGGTCGGTTCCAGGTGGAGTTGGTTAAAGAAGATCGAGGTATCTCGCCGAAGGAAATTGAACTGCGCTGGCGCGACAAGGTGGGGGAAATTGCAGGCACGAAGGAGCTGCGCTTTGCGGCGACACGCCATATGGGTGGGGGGCCTCCCATCGCACTGAAACTCCAAGGCAAAAACTACCCGCTCACCGAACGGGCAGCGCGAGAGCTGGCGGAGCACCTGCGCGGGATACCAGGGCTGTATGAAGTTGAGCTTTCAACGGATTCGGGGCCGGAGGAAATCAGCCTGAAGATCAAGCCTGAGGCAGAAGCACTGGGTATCACCCTGGTTGATCTCGGCCGGCAGGTGCGGGAAGCGTTCTACGGCGCTGAAGCCCAGCGTATCCAGCGTGGCAACCAGGAGCTGAGGGTGATGGTGCGTTACCCCAGAGAGGAGCGCCGCAGCGTGGGTAACCTGGAGAGTATGTGGATCAAGCTGCCTGATGGCCGCGAATTACCGTTCAGCGCGGTTGCGGAGTTTGATATGCAGCCTGGTTTCAGCTCCATCCGACGCTCCGAAGGTAAACGCACGATCGCGGTAACGGCTAATGCGGACCTAGCGGTGGTTGAGCCCGCACGCCTTGTTACGGACCTCGAGGCTGACTACCTGCCCGAGCTATTGATGAACTATCCGGGCGTATCGGTGGCGCTCGATGGCTCTTCCCTGGAAGAGCGTATGGGTTTTATGGAAGCGTGGTACGCCTTCATAGCAGCGATGTTCGGTATCTATGTACTGATGGCGATTCCGCTGAAGTCCTACGTGCAACCGCTCATCATCATGAGCGTGATTCCGTTTGGCATAGTCGGCGCGGTTGTCGGGCATCTGGTGCTGGGCATGGCCATCAGCAGCCTGTCGCTCATCGGCATCATCGCGCTGTCCGGGGTGGTTGTGAACGACAGCCTGATCCTCGTGGATTATGTGAACAAACGGGTCGAAGAGGGCATGAGTGCCGCAGAGGCTGCCATGGAGGGAGGTAAGGCGCGTTTCAGAGCGATTCTACTCACATCGCTGACCACCTTCTTCGGCCTGTTGCCGATTCTTTCTGAAACCTCCATGCAGGCACAGATGGTGATCCCCATGGCCGTCTCGCTCGCCTTCGGTATTCTTTTTGCCACCGTGATCACCCTGGTGCTCGTTCCCTGTCTATACAACATTCTCGGCGACATTGGTGTGCGGCGGGTGCGCGGACCGCAAAACCCGGACCTCGCTTACGAGTAGATTCTCCGCAGTAAAACAACGAGCAAAAAAAACGCCGGTATAAACCGGCGTCAGATTGCTGACAAACCCTCGCTGAGAAGCGGGGGTTTTGTTTTAATGAGGGATGCTTAAAGACAAAGCCCCGCACCAGACTCGTATCGAGATGGTGACCCTCGAGGAGTTGGTACCTAAAGACCATATCCTGCGTCTGATTGACCAACACATTGATTTCACTTTTATCCACGACAAGGTGAAGCACTTATACAGTGCGGATAATGGCCGACCGGCCATTGATCCAACCATGCTGTTTAAGATGCTCTTTGTGGGCTATCTGTTTGGGGTTCGAAGCGAACGTCAACTGATCCGAGAGATCCAGGTGAACGTAGCCTACCGTTGGTTTGTCGGTTTGAGCCTGACCGACAAGGTGATGGATGCGTCTACGTTCAGCCAGAACCGCAGACGTCGGTTTGATGACAGTGATATTGAACAGGAGATCTTTGACGAGATCGTTGAACAAGCCATCGATCATGGCTTGGTGGGTGGTCAGGCGTTGTTTACCGACAGTACGCACTTAAAGGCGAACGCGAACAAGCATCGGCATACGGTGTTTGAAGTCGATGTGACGCCCATGGATTACTTGGATGAACTCACCGAAGCGGTAGAGCAGGATCGAGCTACCCATGGTAAGCGGCCACTCAAGCCAGAGACAAAGGCGACTGAGCGGAAGTTGATTAAGGTGAGTGATACCGATCCGGATGCAGGTTATATGTATCGGGACCAGAAGCCAGAAGGCTTTTTCTATCTCGATCATCGCACAGTCGATGGGTTGTGCGGGATCATCACCGATACGTATATCACCCCCGGTAATGTGCATGATGCGCGACCGTATTTAGGCCGACTCGATCGCCAGTGCGAACGCTTTGATCTGAGTCCATCGGTCGTTGGGTTGGATGCGGGTTACAACACGGTAGGTGTTTGCCATGGACTCGTACAACGCAAAGTGGAGGGTGTTGTCGGTTATAAGCGCCCTCATGCGCCAGCGGGTCGCTTTCGCAAACGGCAGTTTGTCTATGATCGTGAAGCTGATGTGTATGTCTGTCCTGCAGGTCAGCGTTTGCTGTACTCAACCACTCAGCGCACCGGTTATCGTCTGTACAAGTCAGATGCTAAGCAGTGCGTGGACTGTCCCTTATTGGGCCAGTGTACGACGAGTCGCAACCATCAGAAGGTGGTGGTGAGACATGTCTGGGAAGAGGATCTTGAGCAGATCAATGCCAACCGTCTGACGGATTGGGGTAAAGACGCGTATGCACGGCGGCGCGAGACGGTGGAGCGGAGCTTTGCGGATGCTAAGCAGCTTCATGGGCATCGCTATGCACGCTTTAGGGGCAATCGAAGAGTCATGGGCCAGTGTTTGTTGGCAGCGGCATGTCAGAACATGAAAAAGATCGCACGGGCGCTCTTTTTGTCGCCGTGTTTACTGCAAAAGGGTCTTTATCAGCGTGTAGAACCCATTCATCGCCACATAGGGCTTCTCTTTCGAGTTTCCGCGGAAACATCCCCCCGATCAATGTGACCCACAAAAAACAAACCCCGGAAAAAATACCGGGGTTCGTCAGCAATCTGACGCCGGTATAAACCGGCGTTTTTCGTAGCGGCTGGGAACGCTTAGCGTGCGTTGGCTGCCGCTTGTGTCCCAGTTTGTGCGGGGGTTTGAGCGGTACGCATCTCTGCGGACTCTTCCTCCGTCAGGAACCTCATGGTGAATGCACCAAAGAGCATTTCTTCCCAGGACTGCTCACCCCAGGTGACGTCGATGGTGGCGTCAGGGTTTGCAGGGTTACGGGAAGAGTTGTCCCACCAGTTGGCTTGCACCAGCTTGGTACCGGCCGGAATGAACTTCGGTTCTGCAAATTCGTAGGTGGTCTGCCAGTTGAAGTCGTAGTTCGGCACGTTCAACAGCAGCTCTTCTGTACCGTCGGGGTAAACCGCGCGGAACTCAGCTGCCTTACCGCGAAAGTGCGCGTGTGGCATCAGGCTGTAGAGCAACGCGTCCTTCGGAATAACCTCTGCAACGGTTTCCCTGTGGTTGTCAGCACCCGCTGGAATCTTGATGCGGGGGTTGGCAACAAACATGGACACCATGGCGTGTGTCGGCGGCTCGTCGTAAACCCAGATACCCATCTTGGACTCGTCCACAGTTGCACGGCCTACAGGGGTGTAATGCATCTGGAACTCAAACTTCACATCCGCCGGCAGCATCACGCCGGTGTCTTCAGGGAAGCCGTCGTTGTTGAGCCCTGGCGCGTAGCCGCGCAGTCCACCGATGCGCTTGAAGCGGCCTTTATGCTTGCCTTCGGTGATGTCGTAGCCAAAGGTGGTGATCACGTGGTGCAGTACTGCACGATCACCCGGCATGATCTCAGCGGCTTTGATCCAGACGTTTTTGGGCAGTGGGTTGTCGACGAAGTGGTACTGATAGTCGACCACGCCGGTTGCTGGAATCTCCATCGCAGGGATGTCGACCACGTAGTCAGGGGGCCCGAGCTTGTCCTCAGCATCCCAGTCGAAGTATTCGGTTTCATTGGTGGCGAGATAGTCTTCACCTTCACCTCGCGGTGCGCCAGCCTCAATCCAGTGCACCAGCGTCTGAATTTCTTTCTCTGTTAACGAACGATCGTTGCTCCAGTGTCCGACGGTCGGATCTGCATGCCAGGGAGGCATACGCTTGGTACGGAGTACTTCGCGGATCATCAGGGAGAAGCCGCGCACCATGTTGTAATCGGACATCGCAAATGGTCCCAGACCGCCCTCGCGATGGCAGGACACACAGTTATCCAACAGGATCGGAGCGATGTCTTCGCTGTAGGAGATATCGGCATGCTTGGCTTTTGCCATAGCCTGTTGCTCTGGGAAGTTGATCAGGCAGCCAATGCCTTTGGTGCTGGCCACTTCGATCGGCTTGTCAGCCACCATGGATGCGAGCGCGTCGCGCAGGTAGTGGTTGGAAGCTTCTTTCTTCTGATTCTCGTAGGTCAGACGGTCGTCGATGGCACCGGCATAGCTGACGGTCCAGGTTTGTGGGTCAACTACAAAGACGACACCTGTTCTAACCAGTCCGAGCCCTTCGCCGATCAGCTGCGTTTCATCGTCGAGGATAGGCATATCGTAGCCGTACTTGGCGGCTTCTTTGGCGATGGTTGCGCGCGTGTCCTGCAGGTTTGAGTTCAACATTAAGAACTCGACACCCTGGTCTGCGAACTCGTCGCGCAGCTCTTTAAAGCGCGGTGCGGCGTTGCGTACGATCGGGCAACCGTTGCCCTGTACGAGAAAGGCGATCGCCTTTGCATCGTTGAAATAGTAGAGCTCGTGGGATGCGCCGGTGTGGTCAAATAGTCGGAAGTTATCGACGCGATCATTCACCTCTAGGGCGGAAGCCGCGGCAGTTGATAACAATCCGAGTAGAAGAAGTGCAGAGCGAACCATATTCCTCTCCAAAACACGAATGGGTAAGGGGACAAAAGGTAACAAAAAGGAAGTGTGTAGAAAAGTAGCAGTAGACACTTTCTACATCGATGTTGATGAGTTTCTTGGCAAAGTGCACTAAAAATTTGTGGCCGACGCGCTATATACTCGATGCGGGGAGAATATAAATATGGCTGAAAATTTTCCGCTCGACGGTCTCAAAGTGTTGGATTTGTCGCGTGTGCTGGCGGGTCCCTTTGCAGGGCGTATGTTGAGTGACCTCGGTGCTGATGTGGTCAAGGTCGAACCCCCGGATGGGGATGTCACCCGTCTGTGGGGCGCAGTGAAAGGTGGGGTTCCGGGTTATTACCATCAACAAAATGTTGGGAAACGCAACATTTGTGTGGATTTGCGCGCAGAGGGTGCGCGGGAGCTGATTTTGTCTCTGGCGAAGGAGGCTGACATCCTCCTGGAAAACTACCGACCCGACGTGATGCCGAGGCTCGGGCTGGGCTGGAAAGATCTGTCTGCGGTGAATCCGCGTCTGATCATGCTTTCCATCTCCGGCTTTGGACACAACGGCCCGGAGTCCCATCGTGCCGCCTACGCACCCATCGTCCATGCTGAAACAGGTCAACTGGCGCGTCAGGCAACACGCAGCGGCAACCCGCCGACAGATCTACCGCTTTCGGTGGCAGATACCAACGCCTCTTTACACGGCCTGGTGGGTGTTCTGTCAGCGGTGATCATGCGCGAACGGACCGGTCTGGGCCAGCACATTGATATCGCGATGATCGACGCGACGATGGCGACCGATGATCAGTTACATTACGGCCTGGAAGATTCTGAAAACACAGGACCATTGCCCAGCCAGACCTGGGAAACCGGCGCGGGCCGCATCCTCATATCCAGCGACGTCCGTTACCTCTGGCACCTTCTGAGCGAGCGAGGTGTTGTTGACGATCCATCGACCAAAACGACCCCTTTTGAAGAGAAAATACGTCAGCGCAAAGAAACCATGGCTGCGTACCTGCAGCAGTTCGCTACCTGGGAGGCGGTTGAAACAGAGATGGCGACCATGAATCTCGCATGGGGCGTGGTGCGTGATCCAGGCGACATACAGGCACAGGCTACCGCAGCCCACAGGGGCGCGATTGTTGAAATAGATGATAGAGCGGGGGGCACGCGGCCGGTGACACAGTCGCCGTATCGGTTTTCTGGCGCAGATTCGGGCGTACGCGGTCCGGCGCCACACCGGGGTGAACATAATCGGGAGGTCCTTGCAGACTGGCTGGATCTGTCACCTGATGAAATAGGTCAACTGGAAGTTGGAGCAGTACTTCTGATGGATGCAGAAACTCTGGGGGCGGGGTAACAGGTATGGCACAAGAACTGTATTTCGACACGCTCCCGGCGGACACCATATCCAACGAGCTAGCGCCTGTGATCGCTGAGCTGGGTCTTGAGGAAAACTGTCGCCAACTGGCCATGGAAGGTTGGACGATTGTCGAGAACGCGGCGTCTCCAGAGTTCAACGAGCGCCTGCGGGCGACTATTCTGGATCTCACAAAGGGGCGCCCGGGTAAACAGATGCTCCTGACCAAGGACCCGGTGTTTGCCGAGGCAGTGCTCAATCCAAACCTGATGGCATTGGCGGAGTTTTCCGTCGGCCGTGGTTTTCTGTTGAGTCAGGTGGCTGCCTCCGTGCGCGCACAGGGGTCCCCTGTTATCGGTCTGCACGCGGACAACAACTGGCTGCCCGCGCCTTTCCCGGAACACAACATGTTACTCACCGCGTGTTGGGCGTGTGATGAGTACTCCAAAGAAGGAGGTTCCACTCTGGTCATTCCCGGCAGCGGTAATTTGAGAAGACATCCCAATGCCGAAGAGGTTGCTGCCCTGCAGGGCGCCATTGCAATCGAATGTCCAGCCGGGTCGGTGGCAATCTGGGATGGCAATTTATGGCATTCAAACTGGCCCCGCAGCCTGGAGGGTGAACGCGTGGTCTGCCATATCACATACTCCCGTCTGGCCATGCGGCCGGTGGAAGACTACAGGCCGCATGCGCCCGAGTTGATCGACGCGTATGGCGAGCCGATGGCGCAGTTGCTTGGCGAACACGACTTTCTCGACAGCCCCTCCGGCGCGGACTACTCCAAACTCACCCAGACATTTAACAATGCAAAACGCTGAGTGATCAGGTGTAGACAGTAAGGTGTCGGAAGAAACTGGTTATTTCGAAAGCCTGGACGCGGCGCTCGCTCAGCCTGAAGCGGTGCAGACGCTCGAGCTGTTGGGCGACGATCTCACGATGCCCGAACTCACGCTGCCCGATGAAATATCAAAACTTAAACACCTCGCGCGTCTGAGCATTGAGAACTTCAGTCATGTGCACTGGCCAACCGAGTTAGACCTGCCTGCGCTGCAGCATGTCAGCCTCACAACCTGGGACAACGAGTTGCCGTTGGCGCTGGCAAGCTGCGCTGGCCTCAAAACACTTGAGCTGGATATGAACAGCTTTGAGTTTCCAGCGGGTGTGCACTGGTTTTTCCCCGAGCTGGAGTCGCTTGCACTGGACGGTGTAAGTGGATTTGCGGACGATTTCAGCGGGCTGAAAGAGCTGCGGTATCTGGAACTCGCGGGCGGTGACCTGCGCTCCATTCCTGATGGCTTGCGTTCGCTCACGAAGCTCGAGTCTCTGGACCTCAGTTATACCGGCCTGACCTCATTGCCGCGAGCGGTTGTTACGCTGAAGCATCTTGAGGTGCTGGACATTGGTCATACAGAAATAGAAGAGCTTCCGGCGGATATCAGTCTGCTCAAAAACCTGCGGACGCTGATTTTCAGTAAACCTCTACCGCATCACGACAAACGTCTGGTTGAAGACAACTATGACTCCCGGCTTGTGCAGATTCGCCAAGTCTGGACAGAGCTTGAAAACCTTGAGCACCTGGATTTGAGCAGTCAGAGGGTCGCATATTGTTCAGACGCGGTGCGCAAGTGGCGGCGGCTGACCACGCTGGATCTGAGTTACAACGAGATGCCGGAAGTGCCGGTAGAATTGTGGTCGATATCCAACTTGAAAGAAGTAGATCTGTCTTTCAACCGGCTGACGCGCCTTGAGGGGATAGAAGGCTGGCCGGAACTCGAAACGCTCAGCCTGATCGCCAACCCGCTTGAAGCGGTGCCGGAGGGGCTTTTTTCGCTGCCACAATTGAAGGCGCTGGATCTGCGTCGCATTGATTGGCCGGAGGAACGTTTTGCAGAGCTCAAAGCGCGCCTCCCGGGTGTCAGCGTGCACCATCACTGACATAAAAATCTATTCTCATTTAAATCAGCAGCTTAAGTGACCTTATTAAAGCTTGTTTTTCGATTTCAAATTCGGTCAACTACGCAGCCCACTTGATCGAGAGTGCACTGTGCGCATGCACCGTTCGCTGAGAGCCGCGTCACAAAACAACGGTTTGTATTGGCTGCGTTGCCGGCTGGGTCGGCGTTTCGTCTTGGTAACTCGATATAGTGGGGAGTTGATTCAAAGCGATATCACGGATTAACGCACGGATGCGCATTTTCATCCCGCTCTACATCGTTGCTTTCTTTCTGGCGGCATATCTGCTCGGTGGTGCACCTGCCAAGGAGCGTGCGCCCCTGCCTGAAGCGCTGACAGCAACCGCACATCTGGAACCACCACCACTGGTGATTGAGCGTCCCTTAGCTGACTGGGATACGGTGACGCCACCAGCGGCACCCGTTTTTACCTTTGAAGTGTCCGCCACCGCACCGGAACGCGTGGAATATGTCGAACCTGAAGTGATACCGACTCAATCTGAGTCCCGTGGCATTCAGGTCAGCTATGTCCCCGAGCCGGGTGCCGCGCTGAATTTTGACCAACTCGCGCCGGGAAGCCTGACAAAACTCTCCTGGATGGCGGGTGAAACACTGCATGGCGCTGCGATTCCCACGCCCGTGCTGGTCGCCAGTGGCACTAAACCTGGTCCTACGCTTTGTGTAACCGCCGCGGTTCATGGGGATGAACTCAACGGCATCGAGTCGGTGCGCGAATTGATGTACTCAATTAATGCCGAGAAGTTGAAAGGCATGCTCATCGGCGTACCCATCGTGAATCTGCAGGGTTTTCAGCGTCACTCGCGTTATCTCTCTGACCGCCGGGATCTGAACCGTTACTTCCCGGGGAACCCGCGAGGGTCGGTTGCGTCCAGGATGGCGTTCAGTTTCTTTAACGACATTGTGCGGCGCTGCGATCATCTTGTGGATCTGCATACCGGGTCGTTCCACCGTACCAACCTGCCACAGCTGCGTGCCAATCTGCAGGATGAGGGCGTACTGGCACTGACTCAAGGGTTTGGCTCTACCACCATCCTGCACAGTGAAGGCGGTAGAGGCACGCTTCGACGCGCAGCGGTAGATGCTGGTATTCCAGCGGTCACCCTTGAAGCGGGAGAGCCGTTGCGCCTGCAGGAAGACGCAGTTGAACACACTGTGAAAGCGCTGTTTACATTGATGGATACGCTGGACATGTACCCGAAGCGAAGCTTGTGGGGTAACCCCGCGCCGACGTATTACAGCTCCACCTGGGTCCGTGCTGATCAGGGGGGTATGCTCTTTACGCGCGTGAAGCTTGGCAAACGCGTTCGTGAAGGTGATTTGTTGGGTACAGTGACAGACCCTATTACCAGTGAACGGACAGAAATTCTCGCACCGTATCCGGCGCGTGTTATCGGTATGGCCGTTAACCAGTTTGTTATGCCGGGTTATGCAACCTTCCACCTTGCGGCAGAAACGGATCTCGAAAATCCGGTCGAAGGCGGCGAGGACCACGAGAGTGGCCTCGACTTTGCCATCTCGGATACGCTGGGCGAAGAACGCTCCGAATAGCCCTGTTTCTACTCCGGTGCGTTGGCCAGGTCGTCCTTCAACGTCCGTGATGCCAGATATAGATGCACACAAGACCACGCCATCGCTGCGGGTAGTAGATAGAGCATCGCGTAACGTAACGCTTCATCTCCGAGGGTGGGCGTCATCTGATCGCTCAACCAACCCGTGAGTAGAGGCCCAAGCCCCAGGCCGATGATGTTCAGAATGAAAAACAGAATGGCTGATGCAAGCGCACGCATACGCAAGCCGACAAGTCCGTGGGTCATCGCCAGGGTATTGCCCAGATATACGTTGAACAAAATACCCGGAATGATAGAGAGCATCAGGGCTGTGTAGGCGGTATCCGCCAGGTAGGTGCCCACCATAAATGGCAAGCAGACAACGCCTGTGATAGCCGGTGTCCACATGTACCAGCGGACATCACGGGTTGCCATACGTTCGGCAAAGAGTCCTCCTAAAAACACGCCAATAGCGCCACCCAGGCCCATAATCCCTGCGAGCCAGGTACCGAGCTCACCTGAACTCATGCCGTGACTGCGAATCATGAAAGAGGCGGTCCAGTTGCTGGTGGAGTAACCGGCAAAAGCGTTGAGGGCTGCGCCAAAGGCCATGTGGCGGAAGGTGACGCGGCTGATCAGAAGTTTCATCACATCCAGGAACGGTACCTCGGTTTCCTTGGTTGCTTCGCGATTTTCCGACAGACCGCGAATCGGTTCCTTCAGCGTGAAGCGGACGATCAGTGCGATGAGAATCCCGGGCAAGCCGACCACAAAAAAGGCGACCCGCCAGTCAAAAATTTCATTCAGCCAACCACCGGCTAAGAACCCGAACAGGATGCCGATATTGACGCCCGTCGAGTAAAACGCCAGCGCGCTGGCCCGTTTTTCAGGCGGGAAAATGTCGGAAATCATGGAGTGAGCGGGCGGACTACCGCCGGCTTCACCCACGCCCACACCAATACGCGCGAGGAGCAGTTGGACGTAGTTCTGCACCAGGCCGCTGATGGCGGTCATGAAACTCCAGACGCCTACCGCGAGGGCAACGATGTTGCGCCGGTTGCTGTTGTCGGCCCACCGAGCGATGGGTATACCGGCGGTGACGTAGAATATGGCGAAAGCAAAACCCGTCAGAAGACCCAGCTGGGTATCGGACAGGAGCAGGTCAGCCTTGATCGATTCCTGCAGAATCGCAAGCAGCTGTCGGTCTACAAAGTTAAACGTGTAGACAACCGTTAACAGGCCTACGGCATAGTAACGCGCACTGGTTGACGCATAAGGGTTCTGCAGATTGCTCGACATCCCCACTCCCAAGCAAGATGTGATGCGGACTATATGCTGACCGGCGTCTTGATGCCATTCCTTGTTGTACGACCATCTGCGATGATGACCGCTTCCAGATCGAAGGAGGGGAGTGGTGATCGAAGTACTTGGGCGGCGCAATTCCGCAAACGTGCAGAAAGTGATGTGGACCTTAGGTGAACTGGGTCTTGAGTATGAGCGCCATGATATCGGCGGATCTTTCGGTTACCCGGATGACTACCCTAACCCCGTGCAGGTTGTGCCGACCATTCGCGATGGCGACATCACGGTGTGGGAGTCTGGCGCATGTGTGCGGCACCTCGCACGGACCTACGGAGCCGGTAGCCTCTGGCCGACAGATCCGGGCAAGCTCGCGGAAGCTGATATGTGGATGGAGTGGCATCGCAGCGATATCGCCAGCGCCTTTTTCCCGATGTTTATGATGAAGATCAGAGGCATGGGTGGGACCCCCGAAAAAATTGCGCAGGCAGCTGAACGTGCAGGGCAGATTTTTGCCCAGCTTGACCGCCAGCTGGAAGGCAGATCTTTTATCTGCGGAGATGACCTGACCGTGGCCGATATTGTTAACGGCGCGATCATGTTTCGATATATGACACTGGATATCGCACGCCCGTCCTTGCCTCACCTGGAGGCGTGGTACCAGCGGCTGACAGAACGACCGACTTACCAGAAACATGTGATGGTGGAATACGGTACCAACGTTGATGAGTGGAACGCCGCTGAACTTGCCAACGCAGGCATTCAGTAGCCTTAAGTGACGGACAAGGCAGAAAAAACCGAAAAACGGCCGTTTTTCGGCTGGCGGGTTGTAGCGGTCAGTGCCGCGGCAAACGCCGTGTCGATGGGTTTGGGGACGTTGAACCTGGGCCTCTTTATTCAACCGATGGAGGCGGACCTCAACATATCGCGAGCTGAATTTGGTGCGGCCGGTAGCGTGCGCCAGGTAGCGGGTGCGTTTACCAGTCCAACCATCGGCAAGCTGATCGACAAACATGGCGTACGGTACCTGTTACCCATCGCGACGCTTGTCGGTTGTATCTGCCTTGGGTTGGTCGCATTTATTGACGCCGGTTGGCAACTGCTGACTTTGTTTGCCGTGATCGGCCTTGTTGGGATGATCGGCCCGGGGCAGCTGTTGACCAATGTGCCGGTGACGAAATGGTTTGTGGCATTGCGCCCCAAGGCAATTGCTTATATGTCTCTCGGTATCCCGTTGGGTGCGATCATATTTATGCCGCTGACGCAGGTTTTGATCGATGGGATTGGCTGGCGCTATGCATGGGTTGTTCTGGCGCTGATCGGTGTCGTTGTCATCTGCCCACTTTCAATTATGTGGATGCGACGCGTGCCCGAAGATCACGGTCAACGGCCGGATGGTGCGGTAGATGGCGAAGCCGGTGGAGATGACTTATTAATCGACGAACATTCCTGGCGTTTGCGAGATGCCAGGCGACAGGTCGTGTTCTGGCAGCTCGCCTTTACCATGGGCATGGTGGCATTTGCGATTTCCACTGTGGCCCTGCATCGTCTGCCTGAATTTGTCGATAAGGGCTTGGACCCGCTTCACGTGGGTCTTGCGATCGCCTGGGACGCGGTGCTTGCCGGTATCGCAACTTATCTGTTGGGTTCGCTTGGCAATCGCGTCACCGTTCGTCAGATTGGTGTGGTCGGATTTTCTCTACTCGCGATCGGCGTGATCCTCCACATTTATGTGAGCAACCTTGTTACGCTGATCGTCGCCATGAGTATATGGGGGTTTGGCATCGGTGCGATGATGTTTGTCACCAACATCGTGTGGGCGGAATATTTTGGTCGTGATCATGTCGGCGAAATTCGCGGCTTTGTTACGCCGATCACCCTATTGTTGGGTGCCAGCGGCGCCCCGATAGCCGGTGTCGTCTTTGACCAGGTGGGTAGCTACGATGCGGTATGGTGGGGTAGTGCTGCGCTGATGTTCTTATGTGCAGGGATGATTGGTTTCAGTCGCAAGCCGGTACCTGTTGCTGTTTAGAACGAGTTTTGACGAAGGGGTTGAGAGGTCATGAAAGATTTTGCAGGCAAGATAGCGGTAATCACCGGTGGCGGCACGGGCATGGGTCGAGAACTTGCCAGACAGCTGATTGCTGAGGGTTGTGATGTTGCGTTCTGCGATGTCTCAGAGGCGAACATGCAGGAGACCCTGGCGCTGTGCCAGGCTGAAGCCCCGCAGGGTATCCGCACGACAACTTATCCGTGTGATGTATCCAACGCAGACGAAATGAATGACTTTGCGGACCACGTCCGGAGTGCCTTCGATACCGACCACATTAACCTGCTCTTCAACAACGCGGGCATTGCCGGTGGCGGCGGTTTTGTTAAAGAAGACAGGGAGGACTGGGAGCGTACGTTCAATGTCTGTTGGGGTGGTGTTTACAACGGCGCGCGCGCGTTCATGCCGTTGCTGATCGCCAGCTCGGAAGGGCACATCATCAACACCAGCAGCATCAACGGCTTTTGGGCCAGCGCGGGTCCTCATGCGTCGCACACGGCCTATAGCGCGGCGAAGTTTGCAGTTAAAGGTTTTACTGAGGCTCTGGTGACCGATCTTAGATTGAATGCACCTCATGTGCTGGCGTCCGTGGTCATGCCAGGGCATATCGGCACCTCGATTATTCTCAATGGGACAGCCCGCGGTGATGATGAAGGTCGAGCCACCGTGGCGCGGATGTTGGGCATGAACGTGGATGAGATGAGCGATGCCGATGTGGAAGCCGCGATGAGCGCTGCTGGCACAGCTTTTAGAGATAACGCGCCGACAACCGCAGCTGATGCGGCCACGATCATTCTGGACGGGGTGAAGGCAGAACGGTGGCGTATTCTGGTGGGCGAAGACGCAGAGTCACTTGATCAGCGCGTCAGAGCAGCACCTGAAGAGGCCTATGAGCCAGCCTTTGTTGGCCTCGGGGTGGATTTGAACTAAGCCGCGACCCAGCTGGCAAGAGACTGTTGTTGGGTAGGCCAAAGGTATTCGTCGTCGCTTTTGTCAAAAGCCCCAACTGACAGAATGGCCTCACGGGCTATCGGCGAGTGTACATGCGGATAGGTAGACGCTGAGCTGGACATCCCGATCTCGGATGTGTCCAGGGCTTCTTCCAAGCTGAGTTTTTCGGTATTCATTTCAAGCAACAGCGGAGTGCGACCGCATTCCTCTGCAACCCGCTGGCAAGCGATAGACATAAACGCAGAGCGGGATTGCGCGCGCACGAAGCGTCGCTCGTTGGGTGGTGGCATATAGAAGTGCTCGGACAATCCCGCTTCGAGCTCGTCTGCGGTGACAAGATGAAAGAGTCGTTCAGCCGACCGCTCTGTCTTATCGAGGGTTTCAAAAAATTCAACGCGATGGCCGTCGGGGTCGCGAAGCACAATGCGGCGGGTTGCTGCATCCTCAAGGATCTTTAGATGAAAGTTAGAAGGCACCAGATCGGCAAATCTTGCCAAACCGCCCCGAATTTCAAACGCGATACTAACGGGTTCGATTGTGCGGTTGGTCTCCGTTACCACATTCAACTCGTCACCACGGTGATTGCGCAGCAGGGTGACCTCGTCAGCACGCGAACTCATGACCTGCCTGAAGCCCAGCATCTTGTAGAACTCTAATGTCTGCTGCCTGTTGCTGACAACGATACTCGAGTGGGTGCGCAGGCTGCGTTTAAACAAGCTCAGGACAAACGTGAGAAATCGCTGCCACATGGGGTCGCTCCATTGGGTGGGGATTGTGCTCGCGAGTAAGCTAACATTCACACGATGACTGTGAAACCCACCTTCGATGATTATGTGCAAAGCGCCTTAGAGGAACCGGTTGTGGGATGGGATTTCTCGTATCTTGATGGTCGCATGGTTGAGCATCAGCCGAGCTGGGACTATCTGGAGCGCGTAGAAGACATTGCGGGGGAAGTCCTGTCGATGGTGGATATGTGCACCGGTGGCGGTGAGGTTCTCGCGGGTCTCAAACGCCGTCCTCCTGCGGTAGTTGCTACTGAAAGCTATGCCCCCAATTTTGATCTCGCTAATAAGCGGCTGACCCCATTCGGCATCGAGGTGGTTCGCGCAGGGTATGAGGGAGATCTGCCCTTTCGCGGACGCACGTTTGATCTTGTGATCAACCGACATGGCGGGTATGTAGCGGCTGAGGTTGCTGAAGCGCTGAACCCTGAAGGGCGGTTCGTTACACAGCAGGTTGGAGCAGATAACTGCGCGGGCGTAAATCGGGACCTTGGTGTGCCCCGTAGCCCGGACAGCTGGTCCTTGGATGTAGCGGTTGGGGCACTGGAAAATTCCGGTTTTGAAATTCTGAACGCCTTCGAGGAGTTTCCGAAAATTGAGTTTCATGACATTGGCGCGCTGGTCTTCTATTTGCGGGCGATCCCCTGGCAGGTGCCTGGTTTTGATGTGGTGGATTTCAGGAGCGAGTTGGTGAAGATTCACGATGCAATCGTTGGGCGAGAGCCGTACGCAGTGAACGGCCATCGTTTTTTCATAGATGCTCGCGTTAGATAGCCCCTCGAATCAGATGAAGAAAATGGCCACGCTAGCAGGTAGAGTAGGGCCAGATCAGGTAATCGAACGTACAAGTCAAACCGGACTAGTCAAAAGGAACAGGACCTAATCATGCTGCAGCGATCTTTGCTTCTCTCATCCCTCCTGCTTTTCGTAGCTTTCGGCGTCAGCGCCTCCGACACCATCACGCCGGGTCTCTACAAAAGTACCATCCGCATGGAAATGACCATGGGCACGATGAAAATGCCGGAACGTACCATGGAGCGGGAGGAGTGCATAACCGCGGAAGATGTGGCGAACGGTCCGCCGATCCCGGAACCCGATGAAGCGGATTGTGAGGTGCTCAAGTACGAATTTGGTGGCGGAAAAATTGCGATGGAGATGAGCTGCTCGATGCAGGGTGGCCAGGGCCGCATGGTTGGCACGGGGACCTATACCGCTAACTCATTTGAAATGCAGAACCATTTCAAGATGCAGGCAGCGGGCGTACAGATGGAAATGAAGTCATTTGTTACCGCCCATAGGGTGAAAGACTGCTGACATTCGGTTGCGCCCCGCGATTGCGGTGCTGAAAAGACATGCTCAACAACGGTCTCGGAACTGAGATTCGAGCCACAATTCCGTTAGCTGAAGGCCGCTAAAATCTCACGATATGCACGGGCCTTTCGAAAAACGTCTACTGAACCTCTGTTTGCTGCTTGCGATTTTGTCGGGCGTTGTAGCCTGTGCTGAGGAAAATCCATCCGTTCCAGCTGTACCAGAAGCAAGTCAATTCGAAACCGATATTGTCGTGTTGGGAATACACGGGCTGGCGCCAAAACCCCCTGAGGGCTGTTTGATTGAGCGCTGGCGAGAAGCCATTCACAACGGTTTGGTTGTTGGCGATTATCTGGAACCCAATGAGCCGCTGCCGTTCAGGTTTGAACTGGTTTACTGGGCGGAAATCGCTTACCCCGGTAAAAACACGGAAGAAAAAGAACCCTGTGGATATGAGTTTGTTTCACCCCGCGGCGGCAAACCGACATATGCCAGCAACAATCCGCTGGTGCAGAAAGGGGCCGAATTACACAGGGAAATATTCAGCAGGCGACTGGGTGTTGCATTCAACAATCTTGAACGGCAGCCCAAGGTGCGCGAAGTGCTTGGACAGCTCACCGAGTTGGGCCCATCGGCGTTTGATAACTATGAAAACAACCTCGAGTTCAAAGTCGAGATACAACAACAGCTGATCGCCAAGTTGGACGAGCTGGAGAAAAAGAACACTAAGGTGGTTTTGATCGCTCACTCGATGGGTGCGGTCGTGGCATACGACGTTTTGAAGAAGCGCGATCAGCAGGTGGAACATCTGTTGACGATAGGATCGCCACTGGCCATGCAGTTTACGAACGAAGACGACCAGACCGAGGGTGTCGGGGTGGTGGTGCCTCAGAACATCTTGCGCTGGAGTGACTTTGCGGACCCGCTTGACCTGGTCGCCCTGGACTCTTGTCTCGGCAACGACTTCTCAGGCAGTCCCGGAGCGATTGACGACTACTATGTTGTCACCGTGCCAATCGAGAAACCGGAGGGGGTTTCCTTCTTGGAACACGCGACGGCGGCGGTCAATTTTGTGAAGCGGCACGAGAGTAAACGTTATCTCCGCACGCCCGAATTTGCCGATGTGTTGGCGGGAGAATTGGGCTTGGAACGTGCCGTAAAACGGGCGACCCCAGATTCGAGCAACAGCTGTACAAGCTGACAGGGGTGCCGACGCCAGTAACGCGCCTTACATACTCGAGAAGCTCGGGTTCGGTGCTGCTGATGCTGAGGGCGAGGTGTCGATGTTCGCTGCGGTGTTTACGACTCAGCGTTACCGTGCCTTCCCCATCAACAAGACCAGCGAGATAGGCGGCTTCGCTTGAGGATAGCGTGCGGGCCTGTCTAAAGCTGGCAGACAGGGCGTCAGCTAAAATTGGTGGAGGTGGCGGGACGGTGATTCCACATCTTTCAATGCGGCCCGGACTATTCCTTCACCTGGATGCGCATCTGCATTCAGGGGAGGGCGTGTTGTGGGATAAACCCACCCTAGTACCTCATAGTATGTCTTCGACAAACCTTAGAAGCCTATAAGTCTCTAGACGGCTTACGAGTTTCCTCTTCACCGTACGGCGTTGGCATAGGACATTGTCCCTTAGCGTTCACCGTATGAGCCCTCTTTTGTCATGGAGATCGCTCTCCAAGTCGACCATTTAAAATCGAACCCGCGTCCGCTGGCACGCCGCTATTGGCTCTACATGCTTAGAATCCGTCTATTAATTTAGTGTCAAACGACCCGACGGTCAGGGTGTTATCCACGAGCCCGATTAGATTTAACGCTTCAGCCCCGGGCGAGGCGTCCACGCGATCCTGCTGCTTTGCCGTTCTCTTCTCCTAGCAGGAAACGAATCGAGAACGTAAGCGGCGGTTTTAGGCCGCTAGTGCGTAGTTTTCGTCGTTGGCAACTATAAAAAGTTACAGCGATTGTTTAACGAGAGTCACTACCCTCTCGGCATGCACCGCAAGTTTTGATACCCGCGTCGAAACCAAGTCACCCCCAGTTTCTAAAACTAAATTACTTAACTTTTAGACCATTCCTATATGGGTTGGTTCGCGCATTTTACTCCTTTCCCGCCGTTTGCACAGTGAGCTTTCGGCCGGGGTTTTAGTTTTGCGAGTGTCGTCAAAAGCCTTCAGGCGCGCGATTAGCTACAATCCGGCCATGAGATACACGAAGTTCATTGGTCTTATACTGTTGTTGCTCGCCCCGTGCGGTTGGGCGCTCGACCCGCGTGCAGATATCAACCGCGCCATCGAGCTCCTTGACCAGCGCCAATACAGTCTGGCCCGCACCTATCTGGGCCCGGCCTTGATCTCACCCTATATCAGCGCCAGCGAACGATCGCGGGCATATTATCTACGGGGCTTCAGTTACGGCGCTCAAGGGTTGGCCGTGTCTGCGCTCAAAGACTTTAATCGGGCGCTCGAATTTAATCCCGGGAATCCGGCCGCACTCGTGGAACTGGGTCGCCTGCACCTCGCGGGCAAGGGCACTAAAAAAGATGAAACGGTTGCCTTCGGGCTGTTTCAGGAGGCCGCGGACCTGGACTATGCCCCTGGTCGTTTCCATATGGGGTACGCCTACCTGCTCGGCCAGGGCGTTGATAAAGACATTGTGCGGGCGCGGCAGATTCTCGCGGAGGCGGCAGAAGCAGGCCACGTGTTTGCGATGATCAGCCTGGCCAGCAGCTATCGGGCTGAGCACATAGCGGTGCCAGAGCCGGAACTCGCGCGCGAATGGTATCTGAAAGCCAACGAGGCGGGTGAGCCGAAAGGGCTCGTTGCCTTGGGTTATATGCACTTGAATGGGGAATTTGGCGACAAAGATGCCAGTCGCGCGGTTGAGCTTTTTCGCGAAGCGGCAGAATCAGGGGTAGCCGCGGCGAATACGAGTCTCGCGTATGCGTATCTGACCGGTCGGGGTGTGGAGGCTGACGATGCGAAAGCCTTTGAACTCTACAGTCTGGCGGGCGAGGCAGGTGATCCTGGCAGTTTTGTCGGTCTTGGACATATGTATGAGCACGGCATCGGCACGCCACAGGATCGACAAGCAGCCGAACGCTGGTACAGAAAGGCAGCCCAAAGAGGCACGGTGGATGCGCAGCTGCGGCTCGTCACATTTTATCTTGCACAAGACTCCGCGGAAAGCCGCCGTCAGGCATTGTATTGGTGTGGTCAGGCTGCACGCAGTGGTGAGCCGCAGGCGCTGAACGATTATGCCTGGTTGCTGGCGACCAATATTCAGGATGATCTGCGTAATGGCACGCTCGCCGTTGACCAGGCAGAGAAAGCCGTGGCGCTCTCGGACAAGGCGCCTTATCTGGATACGCTGGCAGCCGCGTATGCGGAAGTGGGAAACTTTGAAAAAGCTGTCAGCGTGCAGTTGGAAGCCCTGGCTGCGCTTGCGGAGGAAGTGGCGGCAGGGGAAAGTGAAGGTGCGGGAGCGCTCAGGGGAGAATTGGAACAGAGGCTTGAGTATTATCAACGCAGGGAGCCCTGGAGGGAATGAGAGTCGGGGCCGAGTGATCGCGGGGGATGGGTCGCGGGGGATGGGTCGCTGGGGATGGAAAGGCGCGAGTCTTGCTCGTAAATCGGAAAACCGGGTGCAAGCTGGAAGGTAGCAACGGGGCGTAGTTTCTGTAAAAATTCGCGCGCTTCGAGTGGAGGTTGAATTGAGTTTCGAAAAACGCCGTACTGCAAAGGTCAGTGAGGTTGTCCTTGAGTTGTTCAACTCGGGAAAAAGTACGATCAGACCTGGAGACGTGAACGCGATTATGCGTGAACGCGATATGCCCATGGGTACGTGGGAGGTGCGCGCTGAGTTTTCGAAACTGGAGCGTGAGGGATTGATCGCGTGTGATGCAGATACCGGAGACTGGCACCTTGCTGACGGGGATGCCCTGCAGAACACCGGCTAAGCCACGACACTCCACCAGGCAAAACCCTTGAAGACCAAAGTTGACCTTTCCAATCTCCCGTCGATCCCTGAACCTGGCCGAATCGCAATTCTTCGTTCCAAATGGTATCCAGAACTGGTCGGCTCCATGGCGGATACTTGTGAGGCTGTACTGGCCGAGCATGGCTATACCCAGATTGAACAACACACGCTGCCTGGTTCGTTAGAACTGCCGCTGGCGGCGCGGGACTTGCTCACGGAAGACACAGCACGCGCGATTGACGCGGTCATTTGTTTCGGCGTCATTGTCAAAGGCGACACACTTCACTTTGAGATGATATCCGAGGCTTGTATGACCGGGTTGAACGAGGTGATGGCGGAGTTTGCGCGACCGGTCATAGTCGAAGTGCTGCCGGTGTTTGATATCAAACAAGCGGAAGAACGTGCGGCTGATGATGAGTTCAACAAAGGCATCGAGGCGGCGGTTGCGGCTATAGAAATGGTTGCCTGGCGACAATCCCTCAAAGGGCGCAACTAGAAAGCCCCTGACCAGGAGGCCTTAGTAGAAAGGGTTAAGAACGCAGATTGGACTTCATCAGCTGCTCTTTATCCCGCTGCCAGTCTTTATCCCGTTTGCTCGCACGTTTGTCGTGCTGCTTTTTACCTTTGCCCAGCGCAATTTCGACTTTGACCTTATTGCCTTTCCAGTACATTGCCGTTGGCACGCAGGTGTAGCCGCGTTGCGAAGTTGCAGCGAAGATCTGCGCCAGCTCGCGCGCGTGCAATAACAGTTTGCGCTGCCGTTGTGGTTCCGGAACGACATGGCTGCTTGCGTGGGTCAGGGGTGTAATGCTCGCGGAGGCCAGAAAAGCCTCACCCTGATGCAGGGTGACAAAGCTCTCGGCAAGCTGCACGCGCCCGTCCCGGATCGCCTTCACTTCCCAACCCTGCAGCGCAATACCGGCTTCGAACTTATCTTCCAGGAAATAATCGTGGCGGGCACGACGATTCTGGGCAATGCTGCCACTGTTGGAGGACTTGTTCTTTTTGCCTGATTTGGCCACGGTGTCTGGCTCGCCAGATGACGAGGGTTGCAAACGGGCGCGGAGTATAGCACCTCCACCTGGCAGTACATCTGCTTAAAAACATCGACCAGCGAATCGCTTTGTAGGCCCAAGGCACCTAAAATGCGTGCAGTTTCGCGTGTGTTGAGGGGTATGTAATGGCTATGGGATCTGATTCCCGCCACGGTATGTGGTCGAATCGATGGTTGTTTGTGTTAGCCGCTGCGGGCTCGGCAGTAGGCTTGGGCAACATCTGGAAGTTTCCGTACATCGTCGGTGAAAACGGCGGTGGTGCGTTTGTCCTGATCTACGTTGTGTGTATCGCCTTTGTTGGTATTCCCATATTGCTTTCCGAGGTATTTCTCGGGCGACAGGGTCGCTCGAGCCCGATCAATACCATGCGCAACCTCACCGAGCTTGCGGGCACAAAAAAGGGCTGGGTGTTTATCGGCTGGATGGGGGTAGCCGCAGGCTTTCTGATTCTCTCCTACTATGTCGTCATCGCGGGATGGGCGCTGAACTACGTGTTGCTCTCGCTGCAGGGCACGTTTGAGGGGATCTCAGGTGAAGGCGCCAACACCGTATTTAATGATTTTCTGTCTGATCCGCTGCAACTGATCCTCTGGCAAACCCTCTTTATGGTCATGACCGTCTACATCATCGGTCGCGGTGTTGGGAAAGGCTTGGAGACTGCCATCAGGTGGTTCATGCCACTGCTGTTTGTATTGCTGATTGTGCTGCTGGTTTATGCCTTTAACTCGGATGGCTTCGATCAGGGTTTTGCCTTCATGTTCGATTTCAAATTCGACCAGGTATCAGGAGAGACATGGCTGATCGCGTTGGGCCAGGCGTTCTTTACACTGAGCCTGGGCATGGGCGCGATGATGGCATATGGCGCCTACGTGCCTGGGGAAACCAATATCGGGAGCACGGTAGTGATAATTGCTGTGCTGGATACTTTGGTTGCTATCGCCGCGGGGCTCGCACTTTTCCCAATTGTGTTTGCAAATGGCTTAGAGCCAGGGCAGGGTCCGGGACTCATGTTTGTGACTGTGCCTCTGGCCTTCGGTCAACTCCCCTTCGGCGTGGTGTTCGGCACCTTGTTTTTTGTCCTGGTCAGCTTTGCTGCCATCACGTCCGCAATTTCTATCAGTGAAGGTGCGCTGGCTTATCTGGTTGAGGAGTACAACGCCAAACGGAAACGTGTCGCCATCAGTCTCGGCGTCATTGCCTGGCTGCTTGGGCTGGGTACGGTGTTTTCGTTCAACTGGTGGTCGACAGGTTACATCGTCGGCTCCATGACCTTTTTCGATTTTGTCGACTATCTTTCGCAGAATATCATGTTGCCGTTAGGCGGCTTGTTAATCGCGGTGTTTGCTGTTTGGAAGATGCCCGCGGCAACCATCAAGGAACAGCTGGGGATCAAGAGTCAGTTTGTGTACGTGTCGTGGGTGATTGTCGGCGGCATTATTGCTCCCCTGGGCGTTGCTGCGGTGTTTGCAAACATACTCTGGCCGCTGATTCAGACCTTGATACCGTCCTGAGGATGACGCGGTTCACGCGCTCCGCGCTGCTCGAAGTGCCGGTGGGTATTGCCTACGAGGTTGTCGCGGACGTAGAAAATTACCCCAGCTTTTTGCCGGGTTGCGACGCGGTGGTGCTTCTCCGAGATGAGGGTGAGATCAAAGACGTTGAAGTACGCGTCAGTCGAGCTGGTATGAGCGAGTCCTTCGTCACGCGCAATACCCACACCGCCGATCGCATCACAATGGAGCTTGAGCGTGGTCCGTTAAAACGCCTGGTTGGTTCCTGGTACTTCAAGGCGATTGGTGAGGTCGGTTGCCGCGTGGAAGTGGACATTGAATATCAATTGGAGGGGCTCTTCGCGCCGATGGTAGCAGGATTGGCAGACACGATAGCCGACAAGTTGGTGGACGCGTTCACACGCAGAATTCAGGCGGTGGCAGATGACAGAGCCTGATCCGCCTGCACCCTCTATCGAAATAGAAGTTGTCTACGCAGAACCCGAGCGTCAGCGTAGTGTGGTGCTAAAACTAGCGCCGCAGAGCACTGTTGAGGATGCGCTGCGCGCAGTACAGATTGAACTCGAAGGGGTGGATGTTCTGGCGTTGCCGGTGGGTGTGTTCGGCGAACCCTGCGACCACGATCGGCGCCTGAGATCAGGCGATCGTGTTGAGCTTTATCGACCTCTGGAACGTGATCCTAAGCGTGCACGCAGAGAGAGAGCGGTACAGGCGAGAAAAGAGCAGGCAGATCGCTAGCCAGCAGCCGATTCAGCCGCCTCCACGGGCACTTCTTCGTCCTGGGCTTGTGTGGGTGCAAGATCCCCAGTGAAGTACGCCAGGGCATCATCCTCAAAAAAGAGGCTCATACGAATGGCCTGGTCAATAAAGCCTGGAATGGTGATCGAATACACATAGTCCCAACGCGTGTCGTCGAACGTATTGCGCAGAATGGGTTCGCCCATGATGTAGGCGACCTGGCTGCGAGTCATGCCCGGCTTTAACTTATCGACCATCTCCTGGGTGATGACGTTGCCTTGCTGCACAGTGATCTTGTGCACGCGTGGCACCTTCAATTTGGGCAGGCTGCAGCCGCTCAGGGTGAGCGTAAATGCGAGTGTCAGGAGACCAAAAGAGAGGCCAAAAAAACGGCTTGGATTAGGCTTCAACAATGTCAGACCAGCTCAAATGGTTGTGTTGGGCGGGGGAGTTTAATCAAAAGACCGCGTTGTGGGAAATCCAGGCTTGCCTAGTGCTCTGTCCACCTTTAAATATAGGATCAGAGCACTAGATCAGGAGGCATCTTCCAACAACGCGGCTGCATAGTCGCGGGTCTGATCGGTGATGTCTGATCCGGCGAGCATGCGTGCCAGTTCTTCAACCCGCCGCTTCTGGTCGAGACTGTAAATATTGGTATGTTCCCCTTCTTTAACCACGCGGAAGTGATTGTTACCGAGCGCAGCCACCTGCGGGGCGTGGGTAATGCAGATGACCTGAGTGTGGTTGCCAAGTTCGCGCAGCAGCCGTCCGACTGTATCGGCGGTAGTACCGCCAACGCCTACGTCCGCTTCGTCCAGAATCAGGCAAGGCAGTGCACTCGTTTGTGCCGCGACAATCTGGATGGACAAGGCAATGCGGGTTTGTTCTCCGCCCGAGGCGATCTGCTTCAGAGTCCCAGCCGGGAAATTCGGGTTGGTCGTGACCATAAAGTCCACGCGCTCAGTACCGTGCTCCCATTCACCTGCTTCGAAGGCGACCTCAAACCCGCCTTGCTTGATGCCGAGTTTGGTCATGTGTGAAGCCACCGCCTTGCTGAATTTGGGTGCCGCCTTGTGTCGCGCTTTGCTCAGTTTTTCGGCGGCTGTGTCGTAGGCCTGCTTCAGACTGTCTACCTGTCCTTCCAACTCCAGCAATTTTGAATCATCTGCATCCAAGGCCGAAAGTTCAGCGGTGAGGGCTTCTGTGTGTTCCGGCAGCGCCTTCGCTTCTACCCTGTGTTTGCGCGCCAGATCCAGGATTGTGTTCAGTCGACTTTCCAGGTCACTGAGAGCCTCGGGGTCTATGACCACTTGATCCTGATAACGCCTTATATCAATGCCAGCATCTTCGATCAGGGCTAACGCATCGTTCAGATTAGCCTGCGCGGAAGTGAGGTGAGCATGGTCGTCGTCGATGCCTCCCAGTTGAGTGGCGGCATGGCGAATGTTGTCGAGGTTGTCTACGGCCTCGGCAACCTGGGAGATGATCACCGCGATGTCCTGAGCCTGTGCCAGTCGCTTGTGTTCTCGTTCTGTGGACTCGACGTCCCCCGGACTTAAATCCAGTTCCTCCAGTTCCGCCAACTGGTAGGTCAGGAGATCGCGGCGATCTGTCGTTTCTGTATGTGCCTGTTTCAGGCGTTCAATCTCGGCCACGCACGCCTGCCACCGTCCCCAGGTTTCGCGGGTCTCACTCAGCAACTTGGGCTTGGCCACATAGTCGTCCAACAGGGTGAGCTGGTGATTACGATCGCTCAGCTTCAGATGTTCATGCTGGCCGTGTATGTCGACTAAATGATCACTCAAACCCCTTAGAAACTGGGTGGTTACAGGCACTCCGTTGACGTAAGCCCGTGAGCGACCCTGGGCGGTCACTACACGACGTACAAGCAGGGGCTCGCCTGGATCCGCGTCCAAGTCCTCCTGTTCCAACAGGTTTACAAGGTGGGGCAGGGATGCAAGGTCAAACTCGGCGCTGACATCGGCGCGATCAGTACCGGGTCTGATCTGATCCGTGTTGGCCCGCTCGCCAAGCAGCAGTCCAAGCGCGCTCAAGAGAATGGACTTGCCAGCGCCTGATTCTCCGGTGATGGTTGTCAGACCAACCCCGAACTCAATTTCAAGATTGTCTACCAGAACGAAATTCTTCAGGGTCAGGTGCTTTAGCATCGGAGAGTGTTTAGCTATATTCGGTTAAGGAATCTCTGAATAAGTATGCCCACAGACACCAGAAACAGCCAGGTCGACCAGCGTGCTCAGCAGCTATTTAAGTTGCTGGTAGAGCAATATATTGCCGAAGGAAACCCTGTTGCATCCAAGGCTTTGGCAACCTTGCCCGAGGTAGCGGTTTCTTCGGCCACGGTGCGCAACATTATGGGCGAGCTCGAAGCTGCGGGTTTGGTGAAATCTCCCCACACCTCTGCAGGAAAAGTGCCGACAAATCAGGGGTACAGATTTTTTGTGGATTCGCTCCTGAGCGTTGAGCCCTGGGATGACAGTCGAGTGCGGGAGCTCGAATCTGAGCTGAATCCAGATTTATCACCCGCGCAGCTGGTGGAAAGTGCCACCGATTTGATGAGCCAGCTCACACAGATGACCTGTCTCATCACCACGCCGATTCGCAATCAGGTGAATTTGCGGCATGTGGAGTTTGTGCGTCTCGATGCAGACCGGGTGATTGTGATTCTCGTCCTGAATGATCACGAGGTGCAGAACCGGGTTGTCCACCTCGAACGGGAATACACGGATATCGAGCTGAACCAGGCGGCCAACTATCTGAATCGAGAATTTGGCGGTCAGTCTCTGGTGCAGGTGCGCCAGGCGGTGCTGGAAAGCATGCAAGCCGACAAGGATCGTATGGACCAGCTGATGCAGACGGCGCTTAACGTGGCGAGTGCTGCGTTTGGCGATACGGATGCGGATGACAAAGACGGTCAGGAGCTGGTTGTGCGTGGCGAAAGCCGCTTGCTCGACTTCAGTCAGGATACGGACACCGTCAAACTGCTTTTTGACGCGGTATCCCGCAAGGGTCGGGTACTGCACCTGCTTGACCGCGCACTGGAAACGAGCGGGGTGCAGCTCTTCATCGGGGATGAATCCGGTTACCAACCGCTGGGAGAAATGTCGCTGGTGACCTCGCCGTATGAGGTAAATGGGGACATCGCGGGCGTGTTGGGGGTCATCGGCCCCACGCGCATGGACTATAAAGACGTTATTCCCGTGGTTGATATCACCGCCAAACTTCTGAGTGCCGCGATGCGGCATGGCTGATCGGCCCGGGTTATCACGCCTCCTCACGTAAAATAGAGGATATTTCCTCACACCCCCTTGTTTTTTAAACCCTTGGCCTTATATAGAGCCGGTTGTCGACTGGATGGAAGAAAAATGGCGTCCGAAAAAGATGCAGATGAAGTGCACCAAGAGGATGAAAACTCCAACACAGCTGCTGGGGAAACGTCTGCTGAGGAAAATTCAGCTGCGGATGCTTCCAACTCAGAGGCGGATCAGGCTGAAGGATCAGAAGCGGTAGGTGACGAAGCATCGGCAGGGTCGGAAGACCCCGTTGCCGAGGAATTGGCGAATGCCAAAGACCAGGTGTTACGCAGCCTCGCGGAAGTAGAAAACATCAAGCGCCGCGCCGCCAGAGATGTAGAAAACGCGCATAAATTTGCCGTTGAAAAGCTGCTCAACGATCTTCTGCCTGTGGTGGATAGCCTCGAAAAAGCAGTTGAGACAGCTGAGGCTACTGAAGGGGCGGAACCGATTGCGGAAGGTGTGGTGCTCTCGCTGAAGCTCTTCGTGGATACGCTTGGGAAAGCAGGGGTTGAGCAGATCGATCCGCTGGGTCTGCCTTTTGATCCCCAGGAACACGAAGCGATGACGATGGTGCCAAATCCGGATGCAGAGCCGAATTCTGTGATGGATGTGATGGCGAAGGGTTACAAGTTGAATGGCCGGTTGGTACGCGCGGCTAAAGTGATCGTAGTTAAAGGCGATTAGAGCTGATTGCCCCTTGAAAGTAGGCCGTTCAGGCCAAATAAAGGGGGAGACGAAACAGATAGGCACGTCCTGCGACTGAAAACCCAGGCGGGTGTGCGAGAAAAGAGGAAAAAGCAATGGGAAAAATTATCGGCATAGACCTCGGGACCACAAACTCCTGTGTTGCTGTCCTGGACGCGGGGGACCCGCGGGTCATCGAGAACTCCGAGGGTGACCGAACCACACCTTCGATCATAGCCTATACCGAAGACGGTGAAATTCTGGTGGGTCAGAATGCGAAGCGGCAGGCGGTCACCAACCCCAACAATACGCTGTTTGCAGTGAAGCGCCTCATCGGTCGCAAGTTTAAAGACGATGTTGTCCAGAAGGACATCAAGATGGTGCCGTACACCATTGCTGAGGCGGCGAATGGCGATGCCTGGATTGAAGTCAAAGGCGAAAAGCTGGCACCCCCTCAGGTTTCTGCTGAAGTCCTGAAAAAGATGAAAAAGACAGCAGAAGAGTACCTGGGCGAAGAAGTCACCGAAGCCGTCATTACGGTACCGGCCTACTTCAACGATTCGCAGCGCCAGGCGACGAAGGATGCGGGCAAGATCGCCGGTCTGGAAGTAAAGCGCATCATCAACGAGCCGACCGCAGCTGCACTTGCATACGGTCTGGACAAGCAGCGTGGTGATGCAAAGGTAGCGGTTTATGACCTCGGTGGAGGTACCTTTGACGTATCTATCATCGAGATTGCCGAGGTAGATGGCGAGCATCAATTTGAGGTGCTCTCAACCAACGGCGATACCTTCCTCGGCGGTGAAGACTTTGATCTCAGAATCATCGACTACCTTGCTGAAGAGTTTAAGAAGGAAAACAGCGTCGATCTGCACAACGATCCGCTGGCTCTGCAGCGTCTGAAGGAAGCCGCAGAAAAGGCCAAGATTGAACTTTCGAACAGTCAGCAGACTGAGATCAATCTGCCTTACATCACGGCCGATCAGACCGGTCCGAAGCACCTGGTGCTCAAGCTCACGCGGGCCAAGCTGGAATCGCTGGTTGATGATCTGGTGCAACGAACGATCGCGCCTATTCAGACGGCGCTGGATGATGCCAACCTGACGGTTAACGACGTGGATGATGTCATCCTCGTCGGCGGACAAACCCGCATGCCGCTTGTGCAGGAGAAGGTGAAATCTTTCTTTGGCAAAGATGCTCGCCGGGATGTGAACCCGGATGAAGCGGTTGCCATGGGTGCGGCTATTCAGGCTGCGGTCCTTGCTGGTGATGTGAAAGACGTACTGCTCCTGGATGTGACACCGCTGTCGCTGGGTATTGAAACCCTGGGTCAGGTGATGAGTGTTTTGATCGAGAAAAACACCACAATCCCGACTAAGAAAACGCAGGTGTTCTCCACGGCTGAAGATAATCAGACAGCAGTGACCATCCATGTCCTGCAGGGCGAGCGCAAGCAGGCAGGGCAGAATAAGTCACTGGGACGTTTTGACCTGGCGGACATCCCTCCGGCGGCGCGGGGTATGCCGCAAATTGAAGTGGCATTTGATCTGGATGCTAACGGCATCTTGAACGTATCCGCAAAAGACAAAGCAACTGGCAAAGAGCAGTCCATTGTCATCCAGGCGTCCAGCGGTCTGTCGGACGACGAAATCGAACAGATGATTCGCGATGCGGAAGCTAACGCAGAAGAGGATAAAAAGTTCGAGGAGATGGTCGCGTTACGCAATCAGGCTGACTCTCTGGTCCATGGCGCCCGCAAGGCGGTAGAGGACGCTGGCGACAAGGCAACCGAAGAAGAGAAAACCGCTATTGAGGCGGCAGCCAAAGAGCTGGAAGAAGCGCTGCAGGGTGACGACAAGGAAGCCATCGAGGCGAAAATGCAGGCACTCTCTGAAGCTTCAGCCGGCCTTGCCCAGAAGATGTATGAAGAGCAGGCGCAAGCTGCCGGTGCAGAAGCCGGCGCTGGTCCCGAAGCCGAGGCTTCCGGTGACGGCGATACCGTCGACGCTGAGTTTGAAGAGGTGAAGGACGACGACGCCAGGAAAGCTTGAAGGTAAGCGGTTTTAAACCAGGCGAGCACTTAGGCCAGGTCATCCTGGCCTAAGCTATATTTAGAGCCTGAGTAAAACTGCGGCATTCAACGCGACATAGCAGAAGGTAACCAAGGTAAAACATGTCCAAACGAGACTACTATGAAGTGCTAGGGGTTGAACGAGGTGCGTCTGACGACGATCTCAAGAAAGCCTATCGTCGTTTGGCCATGAAATATCATCCCGACCGTAATCCCGATGCGCCGGACGCAGAAGAGAAGTTCAAAGAAGCGTCTGAAGCCTACGAAATCCTGAGCGATGGAGAAAAGCGTCAGGCATACGACCAGTTTGGGCACGCGGGTGTAGATCCCAGCCAAGGCGGTATGGGCGGCCAGGGCTTTGGCTTCGAAGGTAACTTCGGTGACATCTTTGGTGATGTCTTTGGCGACATTTTTGGTGGTGGCCGAGGACGTGGCAGCAACGGTGTGGCTCGTGGGGCTGACCTCCGGTACAACCTGAACCTTGAGCTTGAACAGGCGGTCAGCGGTGATGATGTGGAGATCCGGATTCCGGTCCTTGCCGCATGCGATGACTGTGATGGCTCGGGCGCCACGCCGGGGACCAGTCCACAAACGTGTCCGGATTGCCAGGGCGCGGGTCAAATTCGCGTATCCCAAGGATTTTTCTCACTGCAACAAACCTGCCCACGCTGTCGTGGCCAGGGCCGTATCATCACAGATCCCTGTAGAACGTGCAGCGGCCAGGGTCGTGTGGAGCGGCGCAAGACGTTGTCGGTGAAGATTCCCGCAGGTGTGGATAATGGAGATCGTATCCGTCTCACGGGCGAAGGCGAAGCGGGCATGAACGGCGGACCGCCCGGCGATCTGTATGTGCAGATTGAAGTAAACGACCACCCCATTTTTGTTCGCGAAGGGCGCCACCTTTACTGCGAGGTGCCGATTGCGTTTGTTGATGCTGCGTTGGGTGGTGAACTGGAAGTGCCCACGCTGGACGGCCGCGTGAAGCTCAAAATCCCCGCCGAAACACAGACAGGCAAAGTATTCCGGCTGCGTGGTAAGGGTGTGACCCAGGTACGCGGCAGTGGCGTGGGTGATCTCCTGTGCAAAGTTGTGGTCGAGACCCCTGTGAAGCTGACCGACAAGCAGAAGGAACTCTTGCGCGAATTTAAGTCCTCACTGGGCGGGAGTGACAAGCACTCACCTAAAGAGAAGTCCTGGTTTGATGGCGTAAAAGATTTTTTTGACGGCTTAAAATCTTAACCCCCCGCGCTTAAGCTATAGCGCTTTCACGTTCGACCAAATCGAGATTTGATATGACAGATACCGCCGTGGCGATCACTGGTGCGGGTGGCCGCATGGGGAAGACCCTGATCGAAGCCATCGTAGCCGCTGAAGATCTGCGTCTGGGTGCCGCATTTGAGATGACAGGTGCGCCTGCGCTGGGTGCGGATGCCGGAGAGGTCGCTGGCGCTGGCCGGTTGGATGTTGCTGTCACGGATGACCTGGAAGGTGGGTTAGCAGCCGCAGATGTTGTTATCGACTTTACCGTTCCCGAAGCAACACTCGCCCTGGCAAAGATATGCCAACGCCTCGGTAAGGCGATGGTCGTGGGTACCACCGGATTTTCCGCTGAGCAGTTAGCGGAGCTGCACTCTGTGGCGGAACACATACCTCTATTTATGGCCCCGAATATGAGTGTCGGGGTTAACCTGGTGTTCAAACTGATCCAGCAGGCCGCAGAAGTTTTGGGTGACAGTGTGGATGTTGAAGTGATGGAGATGCATCACCGCCATAAGATCGATGCCCCCTCCGGAACAGCGGTGCGTATGGGCGAAGTGTTAGCCGAGACGCTCGGCCGTGATCTTGAAACCGATGCTATTTATGGGCGGGAAGGTATCACCGGCGCACGCAATCGCGAGACGATAGGTTTTTCAACGCTTCGCGGTGGCGACATCGTCGGCGAACATACTGTGCTTTTTGCCGGTGAGGGGGAGCGCATTGAGATCACGCATCGTGCCCAGAGTCGCATGAACTTTGCCCAGGGCGCGTTGCGCGCTTGTCGATTTGTCGTGGGCCAGGCTCCGGGTCTTTACGACATGCAGGAACTTCTGGGTTTTAAATAGAAAAGTCTGAGGATTTCGTCTGAAAAGCTGTTCATTAAAAACGCTAATCAGTAGAATACCGCTCCCAAGCTCGTCGTAAGATTTCGAAACAAGAGTCGATAACAAAAAGCTCGATCACGGTTTGTTCACTGGGGAACTGACACACGAGCGAACTCCACGAAACGACGGGTCAGGTCCAACTCGTACCTTTGCAAACGAGACCTGCACAAGGCCGGTGATCGGCTGCGCGGGCCTAAAAAACGAGACTGCGAAAAAACGAGACTGAAAGAGCACAGAAACTTGAGGGCGTCTAATTGATACCGGCTTTACTTGCCTTAGAAGACGGTAGTGTTTTCCACGGCCAATCGATCGGGGTTGAAGGGGAGACCGTTGGTGAGGTGGTGTTTAATACCGCCATGACCGGGTATCAGGAAATACTTACCGATCCCTCTTACGCTCAACAGATTGTCACCCTCACCTATCCGCAGATCGGCAACACCGGCGTCACTGAAGAAGACGAGGAATCGGACAACATCTGGTCTGCAGGTCTGGTCATTCGTCAGACACCACGGCGGGCGAGTAACTGGCGTATGCAGAAGACGCTACCCGAGTATCTGGAAGAGCGAGGTGTGGTCGCCATTGCTGATGTCGACACTCGACGCCTGACGAAACATATTCGTGAGCAGGGTGCGCTCGGCGGTTGTATCCTCGCCGGTGCTGAAGCGGCTACTGAGGCCGGGCGCGAACGTGCCATTGAGCTTGCGCGTGGTTTCCCCGGGCTAAAAGGGGCTGATCTGGCGAAGGTTGTTACCGGCGAGAAGCGTGGGTGGACCCAGACCAGTTGGACTCTGCAGGACGGGTACGGCGAACTTTCTGACCCTGAGTTCAAAGTTGTTGCTTACGATTTTGGTGTGAAGCGCAACATTTTGAGATTGCTTGCAAGTCGTGGATGCGAACTGACGGTGGTACCGGCGCAGACGCCAGCCGAAGAAGTGCTGGCCATGAATCCAGACGGGATTTTCCTCTCCAACGGACCAGGGGATCCCGAACCTTGTGACTACGCGATTGAGGCCATCACGAGAATTCTGGAAACAGGCATCCCTGTCTTTGGTATTTGTCTTGGCCACCAGCTGCTGGCCCTCGCCAGCGGTGCACAGACCGTAAAGATGCCGCACGGACATCATGGCGCTAACCATCCGGTGCAGGATCAGGCTTCGCAAGCCGTTATTATCACCAGCCAGAACCACGGGTTTGCCGTTGATGGCGAAACGCTGCCGAACAATTTGCGGTGCACGCACGTCTCGCTCTTTGACGGCACGGTGCAAGGAATTGAACGCACGGATGTACCGGCTTTTGGTTTTCAGGGTCATCCGGAAGCAAGTCCCGGTCCGCAAGACTGTGTGTACCTCTTCGACAAATTCATCGACATGATGTCTGCAAAAAAGGACAGCAATGCCTAAGCGTTCGGATATTGAAACCGTCCTGATACTCGGAGCGGGTCCCATTATCATCGTGCCAGGTCGCCTGGCCTTGGGAAGTGCAAATGCCTAAGCGCTCAGACATTGAAACCGTCCTGATACTCGGAGCTGGTCCCATCATAATCGGCCAGGCGTGCGAGTTCGATTACTCCGGTGCACAGGCCTGCAAGGCGCTGCGCGAAGAGGGTTATCGGGTGGTACTTGTCAACTCCAACCCCGCCACCATCATGACCGACCCGGCCATGGCCGATGCCACCTATGTGGAACCGGTTGAGTGGCAGACGGTGGCGCGCATTATTGCGAAAGAAAAGCCTGATGCTCTGCTCCCCACGATGGGTGGGCAGACCGCTCTGAACTGTGCTCTGGATCTGGTGCGCGAGGGCGTTCTTGAAGAGCATGGCGTTGAGCTCATCGGTGCGAGCCAGGATGCGATCGACAAGGCGGAAGACCGTGAACGTTTTGACCAGGCCATGAAAAAGATTGGCCTCGAGACGCCACGCTCCGCGATTGCCCACAGCCTGGAAGAGGCGCTGCAGGTGCAGAGCCAGCTGGGTTTCCCGTGTGTAATCCGACCATCTTTCACGCTGGGTGGCAGCGGTGGGGGTATTGCCTACAACCGCGAAGAGTTTGTCGAAATCTGTAACCGTGGGTTGGAACTCTCGCCGACAACAGAACTCCTCATCGATGAGTCACTGTTGGGTTGGAAAGAATTTGAGATGGAAGTGGTTCGCGACCGGGCGGACAACTGCATCATCGTCTGTTCGATCGAGAACCTGGACCCCATGGGTGTACACACAGGCGACAGCATTACAGTCGCGCCGTCGCAAACGCTCACGGATAAGGAATATCAACTGCTGCGCAACGCCTCCATTGCTGTGTTGCGTGAAATCGGGGTGGACACGGGTGGTTCCAACGTTCAGTTTGCGATAGAGCCTGAAACTGGCCGCCTGGTTGTGATTGAGATGAACCCACGGGTTTCGCGCTCCTCAGCACTGGCGTCCAAAGCGACAGGATTCCCGATCGCCAAGGTGGCGGCAAAGCTTGCCGTCGGCTACACCCTGGACGAGTTGGGTAACGACATTACGGGGGGCGTCACGCCCGCGTCGTTCGAACCGAGCATCGACTACGTTGTCACAAAGATTCCACGCTTTACCTTCGAGAAGTTTGCGCAGGCCGATCCGCGTTTAACCACGCAAATGAAGTCTGTGGGTGAGGTGATGGCCATCGGTCGCACGTTCCAGGAATCATTGCAGAAGGCTTTGCGTGGTCTGGAGACCGGGATGGTCGGCTTTGACCCGGTACTAACGGCTGAGACAGAAGAGTGGCGCGCCACGCTGAACCGAGAGCTCTCCAACCCCGGGTCGCAGCGATTGTGGTATGTCGCCGATGCGTTTCGACTGGGCTTAAGTCTCGAAGAGATCTTTGATCTGTCCAAAATTGATCCGTGGTTCCTGGCTGAGATTGAAGACATCCTGAAGACGGAAGCGCGGCTGCAGGGTATGGCTGTAGAAGCGCTGGATCACGACCAGTGGTACCGCATCAAGCGCCAGGGCTTCTCCGATGCGCGCCTGGCACAGCTCTTTCAGGCAGAAGAGGCTGAGGTCAGAAGTTTGCGCCAGGCAGCAGGTGTGCGTCCTGTCTATCGACGCGTGGACACGTGTGCCGCTGAGTTCCCCGCGACCAGCGCATATATGTACTCAACATACGAAGAGGAATGTGAAGCCGCACCCACCGATCGTCAGAAAATTATGGTGCTCGGGGGCGGGCCAAATCGGGTGGGCCAGGGGATCGAGTTTGATTATTGCTGTGTGCACGCTGCACTGGCGATGCGTGAAGATGGTTATGAAACCATCATGGTTAACTGTAACCCTGAAACGGTTTCCACCGACTACGATACGTCAGATCGACTCTATTTCGAGCCGGTGACGCTGGAAGACGTGCTTGCCATCGTCGACCTGGAACAACCGGTGGGGGTCATCGTCCAGTTTGGTGGGCAGACCCCGCTGAAGCTGGTGAACGATCTCGAAGCCGCGGGTGTGCCGATCATCGGCACCAGCCCGGATGCGATCGACCGGGCTGAGGATCGCGAGCGATTCCAGCAGTTGGTTGAGAAGCTGGAGCTTCGTCAACCCGACAACCGTGTCGCGTCCAGCGAAGAGCAGGGTGTGGCACGTGCGCAGGAAATTGGCTACCCGATTGTGGTTCGACCTTCCTACGTCTTGGGCGGTCGAGCGATGGAAATCGTCTACTCCGACGATGAATTGCGCCAGTACATGCAGAGCGCGGTGGATGTCTCCAACGACTCGCCGGTACTGCTCGATCGATTCCTTGATCAGGCGCTCGAAGTGGATGTGGATGCGGTCAGTGACGGCGAAGAAGTGGTCATCGGCGCGATCATGCAGCACATCGAACAGGCGGGCGTACATTCCGGGGACTCTGCCTGTTCGTTACCGCCTTACAACCTTGATGAAGCCACACAGAACATTATTCGCGACCAGGTTAAGCGCATCGCGGTCGAACTCAAAGTTGTTGGCTTGATGAACGTCCAAATGGCAGTTCAGGGTGATGAAGTTTTTGTGCTGGAAGTGAACCCGCGTGCCTCGCGTACGGTGCCGTTTGTGTCGAAGTGTATTGGCACTTCGCTCGCGAAAGTTGCGGCACGGTGTATGGCGGGAACTACGTTGCAGGCGCAGGAATTTACTCAGGAAGTGATTCCAAAGTACTTCCACGTTAAAGAGTCCGTCTTTCCGTTTGTTAAATTCCCCGGCGTTGACCCGATCCTGGGACCTGAAATGAAGTCGACGGGTGAAGTGATGGGCGTAGGCGAGAGTTTTGGCGGTGCGTTTGCCAAAGCATCGTTAGGCGGTGGCGAAGTGCTGCCGGCTGGTGGCAGGGCGTTTATCAGCGTCAAAGACTCGGACAAGCCTCACCTTGCGCCTGTTGCGAAAGCGCTCGCAGATCTGGGTTTCAGTCTGGTCGCGACGAACGGGACGCGGCGTGCGATCGAGGCGGCAGGCCTTGAGTGTGAACACATCAGCAAGGTCAACGAAGGACGCCCCGATGTGTCCGATATGCTGAAGAACGAACAGATCGATCTGATCGTCAACACGACAGAAGGGCGTCAGTCGATAGCAGACTCCGCGTTGATCCGTCGTTTGGCGCTGCAGAATAAGGTTTGTTACACAACAACTCTGGCTGGTGGCGAAGCCATCGCTATGGCAATAGGCGAAGGGGTGGGCGAACAGGTCCACCGTTTGCAGGACCTGCATCAGACGCTGCTCGCCTGACGGGCAGCGTTAATTCGCGCGAACACCTTTCAGACCATGTTTTTCAGACCATTGCGCTCTTCAGCCGACAAGGGCAGGTGCAACTGCCGGTTTTCTATTTTATGGTAAGGCCTTAAGGACGGGCGAGACAGAACATGCCGAATCCAATGACAGTTGAAGGCGCCGAGGCGCTGCGCGAGGAACTTGCGAACCGCAAGTCTGTATTGCGTCCCGAGATCACGCAGGCCATTGCGGAAGCGCGTGAACATGGGGACCTGAAAGAGAATGCGGAGTACCACGCCGCGCGCGAACAACAGGGGTTCAACGAAGGGCGTATCCAGGAAATCGAGGGCAAGCTCGCTGATGCTCAGATTATCGACGTAGCCAAGATCCCTGCTGGCGATAAAGTGATTTTCGGGGTCACCGTCACGCTGCTGGATGTCGATAGTGACGAAGAAATTCGCTACAAGATTGTTGGCGAGGATGAAGCCGACCTGAAAGAGGGCAAGATCTCAGTGATGTCACCCATCGCGCGCGGGCTGATTGGTAAAAGCGTTGGTGATGCGGTGTCTGTGAACACGCCCGGCGGCGACAAAGAATACGAGATCGAGAACGTCGAACACGTTTGATCAGAACGCGTTTTAGTAACCGCTGCCCAGCCGATGGAGGTTGGACAGTTTGGGATTGGCGTCGGGATTTTCCTTGAACAGTACAATCACCTTGCCGATACGTTGAACAAGGGTTGCCTCGACGGCCGCGGTGAGTGCATCGCCCGTGGCAACACGGCTCTCCCGATCTGGGTCTGCAAGACGCACTTTGATTAATTCATGATCGGCCAGGGCCCTGGAGGTTTCGTTGATTACCCCTGCGGTCAGACCTTTGTCACCCAGCTGTATGATCGGGTCCAGGTGATGGGCGATCCGCTTCAACTGTTTATTGCGTTTTTTGATATCCAATTGCGTACATTCATGCGAGCTAAGAGGCGCGGTATTCTACTCATCTGCGCACGTTAAGAAAGGTGGGGGAAATAAGAATATGATGCCAGACAGATTCGATTCGTAAGGCGGGTACTTTGGCAGGCAAACGCAGCAAATCCAGTGACCGTTGGCTCCGACGCCAGAAACGCGACTATTTCGCGAACAAAGCCCAGGCGGAAGGTCATGTCTCGCGTGCCCACTTCAAACTTCAGCAGATCGACGAGAAATATCGCCTTTTGAACAAGGGCAGCCGCGTACTTGAGCTCGGTGCAGCCCCCGGGGGTTGGACGAACTTTATTGAGTCCAAGTTATCTAACAAAGGGCGGCTGATTGTGGTGGATCCGTTACCCATCACTACTGGCGCAAACACCCTGGTGATCACCGGCCTGGCAGGCGAAGCAGAGATCGATGCAGCCATTGAAGAATGTGTACAAGCCAGCTGTGACGGTCAGTTAGACCTTGTATTGTCGGATATGGCCCCCAATATGAGTGGTGTGCGTGCCGTTGATCAGGCGCGTAGCATGGCGTTGGCCGACGTCGCCATGGAAGCTGCCGCAAAGTGGTTGCGGCCCAAGGGCGCCCTGGTATTGAAATCCTTCCAGGGGGAAGGGCTGGATACCTGGGTTGCCGAGCGCAAACAGGAATTTGACTCGGTGCTGATCACCAAACCGAAGGCCAGTCGTCCGGACAGTCGCGAGATATTTGTCGTGGCCCGCGGTTACAAGAGGATGCGGGACGGCGTGCACGGATTGGTGTAGGCTTCCCGGTCTATATTTAGAGTTGAATGCGCGTTGATATACGCGCAAAAAGCAGTGAAAGGCTGCTTATCAGAAACATAAGGCATAATAACTGACATTCTTATAACAAAAATTTCACTTAACGAAAGTCATTATTGAGCCTCTCACCTAAGAGGTACCTCCCGTGTCAGATATGGGAAAAAATTTGCTCCTTTGGCTCATCATCGCAGCGGTGCTGCTGGTGGTGTTCCAGAACTTCAACCCGGAACCGAAGCAGGACCCGATGTCCTATTCCACGTTCATGAAGAACGTGCACATGGGCAATATCCGCGAGGTTAATGTACAAGGTGACAAGATCTATTCGGTCGACGGGGCGGGCAACCGATACGTAACCATCTGGTCCCAAACCGATCAAAAGTTGCAGGACGATCTGCTCAACAACAACGTTGAAGTGAACTTTGTTGAAGAAGAAAAGCAAAGTGTCTGGAGCCAGCTTTTCATCGCCAGCTTCCCGATTCTCATTATCATCGCTGTTTTTATGCTGTTTATGCGGCAGATGCAGGGTGGCGGCAGCGGTCGTGGCGGTCCCATGGCATTTGGCCGCAGCAAGGCCCGCTTACTTTCTGAAGATCAGATCAAAACTACCTTTGCTGACGTTGCCGGTGTAGACGAGGCTAAGGAAGAGGTCCAGGAACTGGTTGAGTTCCTTCGTGACCCGGGCAAATTCCAGCGCCTGGGCGGTCATATTCCTCGCGGCATTCTGATGGTTGGCCAACCGGGTACAGGTAAAACCCTTTTGGCGAAGGCGATTGCCGGTGAAGCGAAGGTGCCGTTCTTTTCAATTTCGGGATCTGACTTTGTCGAAATGTTTGTAGGTGTCGGTGCCTCGCGAGTACGCGACATGTTCGAACAGGCGAAAAAGCAATCACCGTGCATCATCTTCATTGACGAAATCGACGCCGTGGGCAGACACCGTGGCGCGGGTCTCGGTGGCGGTCATGATGAACGTGAACAGACACTCAACCAGTTGCTGGTTGAAATGGATGGCTTTGAAGCAAACGACGGCATCATTGTCATCGCCGCAACCAACCGTCCGGACGTCCTGGATCCAGCGTTGCTGCGTCCTGGCCGTTTCGACCGACAGGTTGTTGTTGGATTGCCGGATATTCGAGGAAGAGAGCAGATCCTCAAAGTGCATATGCGCAAGGTACCGCTGGCTGACGACGTTGATCCCAGTGTGATTGCGCGGGGCACGCCTATGTTTTCAGGGGCGGACCTTGAAAATCTGGTAAATGAAGCGGCCCTCTTCGCGGCGCGTGCCAACAAACGACTTGTTGAGATGGAAGAGTTCGACAAGGCCAAAGACAAGATCATGATGGGCACAGAACGTAAGTCCATGGTCATGTCGGAAAAAGAAAAGTTGAATACGGCTTACCATGAGGCGGGACATGCAATTGTCGGGCGACTGGTTCCGGATCACGACCCTGTCTACAAAGTTTCCATTATTCCCCGGGGCCGTGCTCTGGGTGTAACCATGTTTCTGCCGGAAGAAGACCGGCACAGTCTGTCGCGTCAGGGCATCATGTCGCAGATATGTAGTCTGTTCGGTGGCCGCATCGCGGAAGAAATGACGCTGGGTAAGGACGGCGTGACAACGGGCGCATCCAACGATATCGAGCGTGCAACTCAGCTCGCCCGCAATATGGTGACGCGGTGGGGTCTCTCCGACACGATGGGTCCGCTGCTTTATGATGAGGATGATGGCGAGCCGTTCCTGGGTATGTCGGCATCAACACGCGCCAAGCCGCGCTCGGATGTCACCGCCCAGGCGATCGATCAGGAAGTGCGAGCGATCATCGACCAGTGTTATCAGAAGGCCGAAAACATTCTGGAAGAGAACATCGACAAACTTCACGCCATGGCAGATGCCTTGATGGAGTTTGAAACACTGTCTTCCGAGCAGTTGGACGACATCATGGCTGGCGCGAAGCCGCGTCAACCCAAGGACCAGCCGCCTAAGCAAGACGATGGCAAGCCATCCGGTGAATCGCCAATCGGGGGACCAGCGGAGGAGACCTAGGCACTTGAAAAGTGCCAGAAATGTGAAGCGTTGCTTGGATCTCCCTCGTGACGCTTGTCACACTTCACCTTTGTTTTGCCCGGTCTCGATAAGCCATCGAGGCCTCAAGCGGATGCGAAAAGGATTGAGCAATGAGTAGGAAGTACTTCGGCACGGATGGTATTCGTGGACGCGTAGGCCAATACCCGATAACCCCTGAATTTTGTCTGCGACTTGGCTGGGCCGTAGGTGCGGTCTTCGAACGCAAACGCAGTGGTTCAGCCCACGTGGTCATTGGCAAAGATACGCGCATCTCGGGATACATGCTCGAATCCGTTCTGGAGTCAGGGCTCGCCGCCGCCGGTGCAGACGTGAGCCTGATCGGCCCGATGCCAACACCCGCCATTGCATACCTGACACGCACCTTGCATGCAGATGCTGGTGTCGTCATCAGCGCATCTCACAACCCGTATTTCGACAACGGGATAAAATTCTTTGATCACAATGGCACCAAGCTTGGGGACGAAGTCGAGCTGGAAATCGAAGCGCAGCTCGACGAGAAGATGGCTTGCGTCGATTCCGAACATCTCGGTAAGGCAACCCGGCTGACAGACGCTGCGGGACGCTACATAGAATTTTGCAAAGCCACCGTCCAAAGAGGCTTCAGCCTGCGTGGTATGCGCATCGTGCTGGACTGTGCAAACGGCGCCACCTATCACGTGGCACCGCGTGTGTTTGAAGAGCTGGGAGCGGACGTCATCGTGTTCGGCGCATCTCCGGACGGTATCAATATCAATGATGGCTGTGGTTCAACCGACCCTGAGCTGTTGCAGGCCAAAGTACGCGAATTCCGCGCGGATGTTGGCATAGCGTTCGATGGGGATGGCGACCGCGTAGTGATGATCGATGATAAAGGCAACCTGCTGGATGGTGATGAGTTGATCTATGTGATCGCCAAACATCGTCATGAGAAGGGTTTGCTGGGCGGTGGTGTGGTCGGCACGGTGATGAGTAACTTAGGTCTGGAAAAGGCGCTGGGTGCATTGGACGTGCCCTTTGAGCGCGCGAAAGTCGGCGATCGGTATGTAACAGAGCTGCTCCATAAGAACGGCTGGAGTCTTGGCGGTGAAGCGTCGGGTCATATCCTGTGTCTCGATCTCACCTCCACCGGTGACGCGATCGTGGCAGCCCTGCAAGCATTGGTGCCGGTTGTTGAAACAGGGCGCGGCATAAGCGAACTGACCGCAGGTATGAACAAGTTGCCACAGGTGATGATCAACGTAAAAGTCCCCGATCCTGCTGCGGTGGTCGCATGTGATTCCCTCCAAACTGCGATTCAAAAGCAGACTGACAAGTTGGCGGATCGTGCGCGTATTCTGGTACGCCCGTCGGGCACTGAACCTTTGCTGCGGGTTATGGTGGAGGGCGAAGATGAGACAGAAGTTCGTGAAGTAGCCAACGAACTCGCGCTGGTTGCTGAAAGCCAGGGATAATCCCGGAAATAGAGGGATCACAGAGACGCTTAAGGCGTTTTACACGGACTGCAACTTCGCATAACATTGCGCGCCCTTAAGCACTCGGACTCAAGGCGTGCGCCGCAAGCTAGTAGCCGCGAACTGGAAAATGCATGGTTCGCTCGGCTTTATCAACGAATTTGCAAACGCGTTAAGCAGAGAGCTTAACCTGGCGGAAGCGACGAATACGGTCGACGTGGTTGTCTTTCCTCCGGCGGTTTATTTGCCCGCGTGTGCAGCCATATTGGGTGTGCCCGTGGGCGCTCAGGATGTGGCTATCCAGGCATCTGGAGCTCACACCGGGGAAATAGCCGCAGAGATGATCGCTGAAGTCGGTGGCAACTGGGTCATCGTCGGGCATTCAGAGCGCCGCATTGACCAGGGTGAAAAGGATGACCTGGTGGCAACGAAAGCCGCCGCCGCGATGCGGGGAGGTTTAAGACCGATCATCTGTGTAGGCGAAACCCTGGCTGAGCGGGAAGCCGGACACGAGATAGCTGTTGTCGATAGACAGCTTGAGGCGGTCTTGGACAGGGTGCCGATGGAGACGGTGTTGCAGGGTGCGATTGCTTATGAGCCCGTTTGGGCCATCGGCACAGGCAAAACGGCCACCCCGGAAGAAGCGCAGGAAATGCATGCGTTCATCAGGGACAAGGTTGCGCACGCTGATGCCCAGGCTGGGAATGAGGTGCGGGTTCTGTATGGCGGTAGTGTGAAGCCCGATAACGCCAATGAACTCTTCAGCCAGGAAGATATCGATGGTGGCCTGGTCGGTGGTGCTGGATTGGACGCGGCGCAATTTGCAGCGATAGTGAAAGCTGCGTTAGAGACAAGTTGAGTACTCTACAGTGGATTCGACGGTCATTTAAAAAGAGACCGAGAACGAACTGAGAATAAATAGAAGATAAAAGTTAGGCATATTGATGAACGTTGCGACCGTAGAAAGTATTTTGTTAGCGCTGCTCGTGCTGGATGCCATTGCGTTGGTAGTACTGATTCTGCTCCAGCAAGGTAAAGGCGCGGACGCCGGTGCCTCGTTCGGCGGCGGTGGCGCCAATACGATGTTCGGCAGCCTCGGTGCTGCTTCGTTTTTGACCAAGGCGACCGCATGGTTGTCCATTGGTTTTTTTGTGATTACGTTCGGGTTGGCCTACATTGCCAAGCAGCGTTCGCTGGAAGTGGATTCTGCGGGCATCCCGACCGTTGAAAATGTGGTGGAAGAGGCAGATTTGCCGGGTGAACTATCCACCGAGCCTGCACCCGAACCTGGATTTGGGGATGACACGTCGGAAGACGACGTGCCAGAATTGTAGGCCTCACCGATATGCCGAAGTGGTGGAATTGGTAGACACGCTATCTTGAGGGGGTAGTGGGCTTTTGCCCGTGCGAGTTCAAGTCTCGCCTTCGGCACCACTTTTCACAGCGCAGCTGTGAAAAGTGCTTGCATGCAACTAACTAGCATCGGTCCTTATCGAAGCGTGAGATGTTCGAAGACTCGGCTCTACCCGATTAACGGGGGATACCGGCATTCGTTAAACTCCCTAAACACGATTGATGATGCCATCCCACCCGCAGTGAGTTAACACCCTCAACCGATAATTCTCAAAATTCCTAAAGCCGTAAGCTCGTCTACTCATCATCTCCATCTTGTTGTGGAAGCCCTCTGTGATGCCATTACTCTTGCTAAACCGCCACATGGCGACAATGGGTTCCAGCCAGGACTGAAGGGTGTGTGCCAGCCTTTTAAGGGGGCTGGCACTCAACTGTTCGATGAGTCTGAGAAAGCCAGGCAATTGCCGTTTAGCGGTCTTTCGGTTCAACGTTTTTAACAACAAGTAGCGAACCAGTCTTTGTTTCACATCGTAGAGCTCTTTGAGGACTGGATAGTCACTCAGATAGCGTTCCAAGTTCTGTTGTTGTTCTTCAGATAAACGCCAGGCATGTCGACGCATAAGACTCAGTAACCCTCGGTTTTTTCTCCCCTCAGCATCCTGGTCTTGCCAGACCTTTAAAAAGTGTTGATTGACCAGGCGAATGACATGGAACCGATCCGCAACGATCGTGGCTTGAGGAAAGTATCTTTTGACAATAGATCGATACGTCTCAGACAGATCCATCACAACGACCTGTACCGCCTCTTTACCCGGCAAACCCCGTAAATAGCTGCGTAAACTCGGTTCCGAGCGTCCTAACTTCACATCAAAGACCTTGTGATTTTTGAGATCCACAAAGGTCGTGGCAAAGCCTTTCTTTTTCGTGAAAAAGTGTTCATCGATGCCCAGTACTTTCGGACAAGGTTGATTCATCATCTCAGACTTTCTGAGTTCGCACTGACTCTGGTACCAACGTTCTGTGGTGCTTGAACTGATCTTGTGGGTGCGACTCACCTTGCGTTGTGTCACACCGCCGTCGTGTGCTTCAAACACTTCATATCGAAACGCTTCAGAAGCACGATACCGAGGTCGAACACCTTTAAAACGATGACAAAAGTAACGATTACACCGGGCGCAGTAATACTTCGGAGCAGCCAGATGCAACGTCATGACCTGGTTGCCTTGACGTGTGTGCTTCAAGGTCCGTTGGTTCGTCGCTTTGATCACAACCTGTTTGCTATGACAATGTATGCACGCCGGTCGCTTCGTCGGCTTCGCATACACCTCTATGCCTTTCTCACGATCAACCCGTTCGACCTCAAGGTCAGTTATGCCTATGATCCTACCTAGGTGGGACATCGGTGTTATCTCCATTAAATGATCTTCGCAAAATCAGTTTAATGAATGCCGGTGTCCCCCGTTAATGAGGTAGAGCCGAAGACTCCGCTTAGCAACGTTCGTGTATACATAGCCGACCCGAAGCATCATAAGCTTAGGCGTAACTCACTAAGCACGTTTTACTCAAACTCCCCAAACCCATACTCTAACTCCACACCCAACCGTGCCTCCGTCGCCGCCACACCAAACCGATCTCTGCCTGTCTGCGAACCGACCACTGTCAGTATCTCCATTTCGCCCACGTTGGGTTCCAGCTGCAATGCCGCTGTACATGCTGATGCGACATCGCCGATATCCACCCAGCCGCCTCGACAGTAGGTTTCGTCACGGAGGGTTTGACCTTCGAGGGTTGTAGCGTCCTCACCATTCACGATATGACCGAATCGAAGGCAAATGAGTGGCAGTCCATGTTGGTGAAAGTCTCGACCTATCTCCTCCTGCAGTGTTTTAGACAGATCGTAGGCGTGGTCGCCGCCGGCTGAGGTGCGCAGCGCCGGACCATAATCCTCATCGCCAGGAGGAAGATGTACCGGTGCGGAGCTCGCGATGATCGCTGTTCGAAATTGCGCCCGATGTGCTGCCAGGCAGAAGTTGTAAGCGCCAGTGACGTTTACGGAGAGTATGTCATGAGCGTTTGCGGACCCTGCCAGAGCAGCCAGATGTATTCCGGCAGTGCACATGGCAGCGATCTGCGCCAATTGTTCAGTATCTCTGACATCACCCTTCACGAACTCTGTCAGTACCGAAGAGCGGGTTGGATCTGGAACCGCTGTATCGTAGCCGATGACCTCGATTTCCATGGCGTTCAGTCGCGCAGCGAGCGCGTAGCCCACCTGGCTGGCTGAACCTGTAACAAGCACCTTCATGGAGTGACAGTAACCTCAGGAAATTTATAGCGAAATAAGGACTAAATCGGTGCCTTAAGCCAGTTTACAGCCTGGGTTTGCATCCCTATAATTCGCCACCTTGCTGATGCGGGGTGGAGCAGTCTGGTAGCTCGTCGGGCTCATAACCCGAAGGTCGTGGGTTCAAATCCTGCCCCCGCTACCAAAGGTAGCTTGGTTTGTTGTACTTGTTGTCTGATGAGTACAACTTACCAAGAGATAAAGGCCCCGGTTTGGGGCTTTTTAGTACTCAAGTCCTTCTTTTGTACCTCACTAACCCTTGGTGGCCCCGTACTCGGGAGCGCGTGCGCGACCCCGCACGAAAAGTACTGCGCGAAGCAGTGTGATCACCAGGGGAATCAACACGCGTGGAAGAGTCATTGAGAGATGGGCGGTGAGGCCCATTTTTTGTGTCTCGCTTTTATGGCTGAAAGGATTGACGAAATTGTAACCGCGCCTGACAAAGAGGCGTGATTGAACAGAGGCCTGATTGAACAGAGGTCTGATTGAATAGAAAGGAACAGGAAGTAGAAGCATTACTCATACCAACAGTCGAGGCACTGGGTTGCACGATCTGGGGGGTTGAGTACCTGAGCCAGGGTAAGTACTCAAAGCTCAGGCTCTATATCGACAAAGAAGGCGGCGTCGATGTGGACGACTGCGCGGAAGTCAGCCGGCATGTAAGTGACATTCTGGACGTTGAAGAGTTCAGCGCAAATGCTTACACGCTGGAGGTTTCTAGTCCTGGTATGGATCGAATTCTGTTCAAACAGGAACAGTTTGTGAGCGCCATCGGTGAACAGGTTGATGCACGGTTGAACTTCCCCTTTGACGGGCGCAAGAAGTTTGTTGGCGTGTTAACCGGTGTCGAAGATGCAAGCGCTGTTATCCAGATCGATGATGAAGAGTTTGTGTTGCCGATTGAGAACATTCAAAAGGCGAGAGTTGTCCCGGTGTTTGATGGATCGGCGAAGTCCGCCTAAGGCGGGCGCATGAGGACAAGTGGACAGGGTGTTTAGGAACGAGGCAGTTAAAAAAGATGTCTAAAGAAATTTTGCTGGTAGTTGAGTCGGTTTCGCTCGAAAAGGGCGTCTCGAAAGATGTCATTTTCGAGGCCATTGAATCCGCGCTCGCGATGGCGACCAAGAAGCGTTATGGCGAAGAAGCCGAATTTCGAGTGGCCATCGATCGCACTACAGGAGAGTACGAGACGTTCCGCACCTGGGCTGTCGTCAACTACGAAGACGAAGAAGAACCGAACATCGACGCGATGTATAGCGTCGAAGAAGCGCAGGAGATTAAGCCGGGTGCCCAGTTGGGCGACGTGCTGGAAGAGCAGGTCGAATCGGTGGAATTTGGCCGCATAGCAGCACAAACCGCCAAGCAGGTCATCGTGCAGAAAGTGCGGGAAGCAGAGCGCGCACAGATTGTGGAAGCCTATCTGCCCCGTATGAACGAGCTTGTCAGCGCTACCGTGAAGAAACTCGGTCGGGACAGCGTCATCGTTGACCTCGGCAACAACGCCGAAGGTATTTTGACCCGTGAACATTTGATTCCGCGTGAAACCTTTCGCGTCGGTGATCGCATCCGAGCGCTGCTGATCGATGTGAAACCTGAAAACAGAGGACCGCAACTGATCCTGAGTCGTACGTCACCTGCGATGCTGATCGAACTGTTTAAAGTGGAAGTGCCGGAGATTTCCGAAGACGTCATCGAAATCCGCGGTGCTGCTCGAGATCCAGGCTCGCGGGCCAAAATTGCCGTTAAAACCAACGACGGTCGCATCGATCCGGTTGGGGCATGCGTCGGTATGCGTGGCTCCCGTGTACAGGCGGTTTCCGGAGAACTGGCCGGTGAACGCATTGATATTGTGCTCTGGGATGACAATCCGGCACAGCTGACCATCAACGCGATGGCGCCTGCGGAAGTTGCGTCGATCATCCTCGACGAAGAAACCCACGCCATGGATATCGCGGTGACGGAAGAAAACCTGGCCCAGGCAATTGGCCGTGGTGGTCAGAACGTGCGCTTGGCCAGCGACCTGTGCGGCTGGTCATTAAACATCATGACCGAAGAAGAAGCGGCTGCGAAACAGGAAGAAGAAGCCACAAAATACGTTGACGACTTTATGGAGTCGCTGTCCGTTGATGAAGATGTAGCGGTGGTGTTGGTTGAAGAAGGATTTACAACGTTGGATGAAATCGCTTATGTCCCCATCGAAGAGATGTTGGCCATCGAAGGTTTCGACGAAGAGATTGTTCAGGAACTGAGAAATCGCGCCAAAGACACTCTGCTGACCCGAGCGATTGCCAGCGAAGAAGCGTTGGGTGATAGCCAACCGGCAGATGACCTCCTGGAGATGGAAGGCATGTGGCGTGAGCTCGCGTTCAAGCTGGCTGCCAATGAGGTGGTCACAATGGAAGATCTCGCAGAGTTGGCAGTACCTGATCTGCAGGACATCGATCCGGAGATCAGCGAGGAAGAAGCGGCAGCCCTCATTATGAAGGCGCGTGAACCGTGGTTTGCTGATGAGGCAGACGAAGATCAACAAGACGAAGCGGTGGGAGAGTAATCGGTACGCAACTGGTTGGACGTAGGTAGAAGCGAAGCGTAGCGATAGGAGTCGATAAATGGCAGATGTCACAGTAAAACAACTTGCGGATACGGTGGGTGCGCCTACTGATCGTTTGCTGAAACAAATGCAGGAAGCTGGCTTGCCACACAAGGCAGAGGATGAGTCTGTTTCAGAGGAGCAGAAGCAGACCTTGCTGGCGTACCTGAAGCGCAGCCATGGTGCCAAAGAAGAAGGCAAGACCAAAATCACGCTGAAGCGCAAAAGTACCGGCACGTTGAAAGCGGGTCAGGGTCGCGGCGGTCGCAATGTCACCGTTGAAGTGCGACGCAAGCGAACCTATGTGAAGCGCGACGTCGAAGAAGAACAGGATGCGCCAGAACCAGTAGCACAGGCGCCTTCCCAGTCTGAACTGGAAGCGCAGCGTATTCGCGAGGAAGAATCTGCACGCAAGGCTGCGGAAGAAGAAGCGCGCAACGCTGAAGCTCAGCGCAAAGCAGAAGCAGAGCAGCGCGCCGAAGAAGAGCGACAAGCCGAAGAAGCACGTAAGGCAGAAGAGGCCCAGCGCGAAGAGGAAGAACGTAAGGCCAAAGAAGAACAGGCCAAAACGGAACCCACCGAAGCTGAAGCCCCTGCAGAAGTGTCTGCGGCAGACATTCAGGCGCAAGTGCAAGCCCAGGAAAAAGGCGGCAAACGCCAGAAGGGCAAAGACAAGGGCCGTGAAGGTGGCGACGACTTCGGTGACGGTAAGTCACGCCGACGCGAGCTCTCTCTGAAGAGCGAACGACGCGGCAAGCGCAAGCAACATCAGCGCCAGGCGCCTCTGCAGGTAGATCAGCAGGGTGGCGAGTTCAGACCAACAGACTTCATTTCACGCGAAGTTGAGGTGGGTGAACTGAATGCAGTAGGTGATCTTGCACAGTCGATGGCGGTGAAGGCGGGTGAGGTGATCAAGACCCTGATGGGTATGGGTGTCATGGCCACGATCAACCAGACCCTTGACCAGGATACGGCAACCCTGCTCGTGGAAGAGATGGGACATAGGGTCAAGATCGTCAGCGAAGATGCGCTGGAAGAGCAGCATGTAGCGTCTTTGAAAATTGAGGGTGACACGCAGACGCGGGCACCGGTTGTTACGGTCATGGGTCACGTTGACCATGGCAAAACCTCGCTTCTTGATTACATTCGCAATACGCGTGTGACGTCGGGTGAAGCGGGCGGCATTACCCAGCACATCGGCGCCTATAGCGTAGAAACGGAAACGGGTGAGGTCACATTTATCGACACCCCGGGTCACGCTGCCTTTACCGCGATGCGGGCACGCGGCGCTAAAGTCACGGACATCGTAATTCTGGTCGTCGCGGCAGACGATGGCGTGATGCCGCAAACGGAAGAAGCCATTCAGCACGCTAAAGCGGCAGAAGTGCCGATCATCGTTGCAATCAACAAGATCGACCTTGAAAACGCCGATCCGGACCGCGTCACCAACGAACTCGCTGCAAAAGAGGTTGTACCAGAGGACTGGGGCGGAGATACCCAGTTTATCAAGGTGTCAGCGATTACCGGTGAGGGTGTGGATGAATTGCTTGAAGCGGTAGTTCTGCAATCAGAAATTATGGAACTCGGTGCGGTGCCTGAAGCACCGGGTCAGGGCGTGGTCATCGAATCACGTTTAGATCGCGGTCGTGGTCCTGTTGCTACCCTGCTGGTGCAGAACGGTAGTCTGAAGCAGGGCGATATATTGATCGCTGGTGAAGCTTATGGACGTGTCCGGGCGATGCTCGATGACAAAGGCCAGAACATCACCGAGGCAGGACCGTCGCAACCGGTGGAAATGCTGGGGCTGGGCGGTACGCCAGGTGCCGGTGATGAGTTCTCTGTGGTCAGCGATGAGCGTACAGCACGAGAACTTGCAGAATTCAGAAGCGATAAGAGCCAGGAGCATCGTCAGGCGATGCAGCAGGCAGCGAAGCTGGAAAACATGTTTGCCAATATCGGCGAAGGCGAGAAGCGAATTCTCAAGCTCGTTGTGAAAGCGGATGTGCGCGGCAGCCTCGAAGCCATTGTGCAGGCTTTGGCAGACCTCGGTAACGATGAGGTTGGTGTACAGGTGCTTGGCTCCGGTGTGGGCGGAATATCTGGGTCGGACGCCACAATGGCGGTCACTTATGGTGCGGTCGTTTTCGGCTTTAACGTGCGCGCGGACAAAGCAGCCAAGACCACGCTTGAACGCGAAGGCGTAGACGTGCGTTATTACAGCGTGATCTACGAACTGCTGGATGACGTGAAGGCGGTGCTTTCGGGCATGCTGACGCCAGAGCTACGCGAAGAGATTGTCGGCGTTGCTGAAGTGCGCGACGTGTTCCGTTCGCCGCGCTTCGGTGCTATTGCAGGCTGTATGGTCACAGATGGCACGGTATTCAGAAACAAGCCGATCCGCGTATTGCGCGATAACGTCGTAATCTATGAAGGCGAGCTGGAAAGCTTGCGTCGCTTTAAGGACGACGTTAACGAAGTGCGTAACGGCACTGAGTGCGGTATCGGTGTACGCAACTACAACGATGTGAAAGTAGGCGACCAGATCGAAGTCTACGATGCGAAAGAAGTCGCTCGGGTCCTTTAGGCTAAGTTAGGCGAGTGCAAACAGCGATGTCACGAGATCTGATAGTTGCCGACTTCATCCGCGATGAAGTGGCGCGCATTATTCAGATGGAAATGCGTGACCCGCGCGTGGGCTCTTTTGTCAGCGTAAACGACGTGCGGGTCAGCAAAGATCTTTCTTACGCAGATGTTTATATCTCGTCACTGCAGGCGGAAACGTTGGAAGCGCGGCAGGAACTGATCGATACCCTTAACAAGGCAGCTGGTTTTTTCCGGTCTACACTTGCTAAGAGACACAGAATGCGCACCACGCCAAAGCCAAGATTTCATTACGATGAACTGGTTGAGGGCGGTCCGCGGCTTGAAGCGCTGATAGCGGATGCGGTCGCCGCAGACAAGAAGCACGGCGATGCCTCAGATGATGAGGGTAACAGCGATGGCTAGACGTCGGCGCGGTAGAAAAGTGAATGGCGTTATCGTGATAGATAAGCCAGCCGGCATCTCTTCAAACGATGTCGTGCAGCAGGTGAAAAAACTGTACGGCGCGCAGAAAGTTGGCCATACCGGCAGTTTGGATCCGTTGGCCACAGGGGTTCTGCCACTGTGCCTGGGCGAAGCAACAAAGTTTTCACAGTTTTTGCTGGCCTCCGACAAACGTTACTGGGTGCGCATAAAACTGGGTGTTGCAACCGACACCGGTGATGCTGATGGCACCGTCATCGCTGAAGAAGATGCGTGCCATGTGACCGAGGCAGACCTTACTGGGCTGCTTGATGAGTTTCGCGGCGACATCCAACAGGTACCGTCCATGTACTCTGCGTTGAAGCATAATGGTCAACCTTTGTATAAACTCGCGCGCCAGGGAATTGAGGTCGAACGTAAGCCGCGTTGTGTAACCGTTTTTTCCAACGAACTCGTCAACTTTGAGGGCGATGAGTTTGAATTGGAAATACATTGCAGCAAAGGCACCTACGTACGTTCAATTGCCGAAGAGATAGGTGAAAAACTGGGCGTTGGCGCACACGTGACGCAACTGAGGCGACGTAGTGCAGGCCCTTACACAGAAGAAGATTCGTTGACAATCAGCTTCCTGGAAGAAGAGCGTGCTAATGGATCTTTAGACAAGTTTTTGATGCCCACTGCCAGCGCTGTGGGCCAATGGCCGGAAGTATCCTTATCGGAGGCGACCTCGTTCTACATAAGACAAGGTCAACCTGTGCAGATACCTCATGCTCCAACAAGTGGTTGGGTGCGGCTGAATGAAGTTGAAAGTGGTGAAGCTTGCTTCATCGGAGTAGGCGAAGTGCTGGATGATGGGCGCATTGCGCCTCGAAGGTTAGTCGTCAGTTAGGCGGCATTGGAACAGGGATAACTGCAAATATGCGCGGTTAAACCTCAAACATTACTTAAACAAAGCATATTAGGAGAAATGAAATGGCATTAAGCGCCACAACGAAAGCAGAGATCATCAAAGACTATCAACTAGAAGATGGTGACACAGGGTCGCCGGAAGTTCAGGTGGCTTTGCTGACGCATAACATCAATTCATTGCAAGAACATTTTCGCGATCATCACAAAGATCACCACTCACGACGTGGGCTGATCCGTATGGTGAATCAGCGTAGAAAACTATTAGATTATTTGAAAAGTAAAGACACAGCTCGGTATAGCGATCTGATTCAGAGATTAGGACTCAGACGTTAGGTCTACCGAGTATCAGGAGAAAAATATATTGAACCCTATTACTAAAAAATTTCAGTTTGGCGATTACGAGGTAGAGATAGAAACCGGTAAGGTCGCTAAACAGGCTACAGGGTCCGTGGTGGTTACCATGGGCGATACCGTGGTGATGACCACGGTCGTGGGTGCCAAGAGCCCTAGACCTGGTGCCGACTTTTTTCCATTGACCGTTAACTATCAGGAAAAAACCTATGCCGCGGGCAAAATCCCCGGCGGTTTCTTCCGGCGCGAAGGTCGTCCAAGCGAGAAAGAAACGCTGACCTGCCGTTTGATCGACAGACCCATTCGGCCCTTGTTCCCCAAGGGTTTCATGAATGAAGTCCAGGTTGTTCCCACGGTCCTGTCTGTTGAGAAAGATCAGGATCCGGATATTGCAGCCATGATCGGTACATCTGCCGCGCTCGCTATTTCCGGAATTCCGTTCAACGGACCTTTGGGCGCAGCTCGTGTTGGCTATAAAGATGGTGTTTACCTCTTAAACCCAGGTTATGCAGCCTTGGAAGAGTCAGATCTCAACATGACCGTTGCTGGTACGGAAAGCGCGGTGTTGATGGTTGAATCTGAAGCGAAAGAACTGTCTGAAGACGAAATGCTCGGCGCAGTACTGTTTGCCCACCAGGAAATGCAGGTGGTTATTCAGGCGGTGAAAGAACTGGCTGAAGAAGCTGGCAAGCCTGCTTGGGATTGGCAGCCGGAACCAACCAACGATGCGTTGCTTGAGGCGGTCTCAGGTGCGGTTAAAAGCGACCTGGGCGAAGCGTATCGCATCTCTGACAAGATGCAGCGCCAAGCTCGCGTGGGTGAACTGCGCAGCCAGGTGGTTGAACAGTTGTCAGGTGGCGAAGAAGCGCAATATGACGCAGGTGATGTTGCCGATATGTTCGGCAAGGTTGAGAAAAACCTGGTGCGCGAGCGTGTCATTGAAGGCGAACCTCGAATCGACGGTCGGGATCTGAAAACGGTTCGACCCATTTCGGTAGAAGTGGGTGTCCTGCCGAAGACCCACGGTTCTGCACTGTTCACGCGCGGTGAAACACAAGCCATTGTGGTTGCCACACTCGGCACGGTTCGCGACGCGGCGTTGATCGATGCGCTGGAAGGCAGCTACAAAGATCAGTTCATGCTGCACTACAACTTCCCTCCATTCAGCGTTGGCGAAGCTGGCATGATGGGTGGTCCGAAGCGTCGCGAGATCGGTCACGGACGCCTTGCGCGTCGCGGTGTAGCTGCCACGCTACCGGATCCGGAAGATTTTCCATACACCATCCGGGTTGTATCTGAAATCACTGAATCCAACGGTTCAAGCTCGATGGCCAGTGTGTGTGGTACGTCGCTCGCACTTATGGACGCCGGTGTACCGGTGAAGACACCTGTTGCAGGTGTGGCCATGGGTCTGGTCAAGGAAGGTAACCGCTACGCGGTTCTGACCGACATTCTGGGCGACGAAGATCATCTGGGTGACATGGACTTCAAGGTCGCAGGTTCGAAAGATGGTGTGACCGCTCTGCAGATGGATATCAAGATCGAGGGTATCACCGAAGAGATCATGGAGCAGGCGTTACAGCAGGCACATGACGCTCGACTTCATATTCTGGGTGAAATGAACAAAGTGATCAGCGCATCGCGTGAGGAGCTTTCCGACAACGCACCGGCGATGACCACCATCAAGGTTCATCCTGACAAGATCCGCGACATCATCGGTAAAGGTGGTGCCACGATCCGCAGCATCGTTGAAGAAACGGGTGCTGAAGTTGATATCGATGACGACGGCAACGTCCGCATCTACGCTGACAACGGTGATTCGAAAAATGCGGCAGTTAACCGCATCACGGAGATCACGGCGGAAGCAGAAGTCGGCAAGATCTACAAAGGTAAGGTCGAGCGCATCGTTGATTTTGGCGCGTTCATCAACATCCTGCCGGGCAAAGATGGTCTGCTGCACATATCGCAGATTGCAGAAGAGCGGGTTGAGCAGGTGACCGACTATCTCTCAGAAGGAGAGGAAGTTGAGGTTGTTTGTCTCGACGTTGACCAGCGCGGCCGCATCAAGCTGTCCATGAAAGAAGTAGGTAACTACAAAGATGGTCAGGGCGATGAGGGTGACGAAGGTCAGGCTCAGGAAGAAGCGACTGGCTAGTTAGCGAACGCTTGACGCGGTTCGCGTCCGCATTCGCTTTCCAAGAAAAAGGGGCCTGAAGTGAAGGCCCCTTTTTCTTGCGCAACAAATAACTACCTCTATTGGTTCGCCCGATTGGCGATCAGGTCTTCGACGACACTGGGGTCTGCAAGCGTTGACGTATCCCCGAGGTTATCAAGTTCATTCGCCGCAATCTTACGGAGGATGCGCCGCATGATTTTGCCGGATCGTGTCTTGGGTAGACCCGGTGCCCATTGCAGAATGTCGGGTTTGGCGATGGGACCGATTTCCGTTCTTACCATATCGATCAGTTCGGCCTGTAGTGCTTCCGGATCTGTATTATCCCCAGCCATTAACGTCACGTAGGCGTAGATGCCTTCCCCTTTCACGTCGTGTGGATAACCCACCACAGCCGCTTCGGCGACGGATGAGTGAAGCACCAGGGCACTTTCCACCTCCGCGGTCCCAATACGGTGCCCGGAAACGTTCAGCACATCATCCACCCGCCCTGTAATCCAATAGTACCCGTCCGCATCACGCCGGGCGCCGTCGCCGGTAAAGTAGAAGCCCTTGTAGGTGGAATAGTACGTTTCAATAACGCGCTGATGGTTGCCATAAACGGTACGAATTTGACCAGGCCAGCTGCCGGTGATCACCAGATTGCCGGACGCTTCGGTTTCCTCAATGACGTTGCCTTCGGCATCTACCAATGCCGGTTGCACACCAAAAAATGGCCGTGTGGCTGACCCCGGTTTGAGGTCGGTTGCACCCGGTAACGGCGTGATCATGATGCCGCCGGTTTCTGTCTGCCACCAGGTATCCACAATAGGACAGCGTCGATCGCCGACAACCCGGTGGTACCACTCCCAGGCTTCAGGGTTGATGGGTTCTCCGACCGTGCCAAGCAGCTGCAGTGAGCTCCTCGAGGTTTTGGTGACAAACTCGTCGCCCTGACCCATAAGCTGCCGCAGTGCCGTCGGTGCCGTGTAGAAGATTTTTACCTGGTGTTTGTCGATCACCTGCCAGAATCGAGATGCGTCTGGATACGTGGGCACACCTTCAAACATAAGGGTTGTCGCGCCGTTTGCCAGAGGTCCATACACAATGTAAGAGTGTCCGGTGATCCAGCCCACATCGGCTGTGCACCAGTAGATGTCGCCATCGTGATAGTCGAACACGTACTTGTGGGTCATGGCCGCATGCAGGAGATAACCCGCAGTGGAATGCTGTACGCCCTTGGGTTTGCCGGTTGAGCCGGAGGTGTAGAGGATGAATAGCGGGTCCTCTGCATCCATGAGCTCGGGTTCAGCTGTTGTGGGCTGATCTTCCGTGAGTTCGTGGTACCAGACATCCCGTTCAGCCACCCATGCGACATCACCGCCGGTGCGCTTGACGGTGACAACCGTGTGTACATCCGGACAGTCTTTTAATGCCTCTTCCGTATTGGCTTTGAGGGGAATCGGTTTGCCACCCCTGACTCCTTCGTCTGCCGTGATCACGGTTCGGCAGTCCGAATCGAGAATCCGGTCTTTCAGAGATTGTGGTGAAAAACCGCCGAACACGACGCTGTGAATTGCACCAATTCGCGCGCAGGCGAGCATTGCATAGGCCGCTTCCGGAATCATCGGCATGTAGATACACACGCGATCACCCTTTTTTACACCCCGGGCACGCAGACCGTTGGCCAGTTTACAGACGGCATCTGATAGCGCCTGATACGAGATGTGCGCATCGTCGTTTGGATCATCGCCCTCCCAAATGATGGCAGTCTGCTCCGCTCTCTCCGGTAGATGGCGATCGATACAGTTTGTTGTGACGTTGAGCTTGCCACCTAAAAACCAACCTATTTGGCCAGCTTCAAAGTTCGCGCTTGAAACGGTATGCCACTGTTCAGACCAGTTGAGAAACTTGTCCGCCTGCTCAGCCCAAAAAGCATCTGGGTCATTGATTGAACGTTCGTACATGGCCAGATACTGCTCATTGTTGATGTAAGCATGTTCGGCATTTTGTTCTGAAACAGGGTAAACCTGGCTCATAGTGTTTCTCCTCTAGCGCCGGGCAGGCGTCGCGCAGCCTACCGATAACGCAGGTGGTCTCTATTTAATGATGTTGAGCAAATTGCGAGTGGCAGCGTCCACGTCCACCGCTTTGCCCGTGCTTAATTCTTCAAAAATCGGGATTGCGAGTTGTTTACCCAACTCAACACCCCACTGATCGAATGAGTTTATGTTCCAAATCACGCCTTGGCAAAACACCTTGTGTTCGTACGTAGCCAGCAGGATTCCCAGGCTGGTTGCATCCAACGCAGGCACAACAATCGTTGTCGATGCGTGGTTGCCGGGTAGATTTCGATGGGGTTCGGCTACGTTTGTGGAACCTGTGGCCATGGCCTGGCTTTGTGCCAGAGCGTTGGCTTGCAACCAGCGGTGATGTTCCGGATGCCCATGTGCATCCTCTGCGGATAGGATGAAATCTGCGGCGTATGCACGGGTGCCTTGATGCAGGAGCTGGTGGTAAGCATGCTGCCCTCTGGTCCCGGTGCCACCCCAAAGCACGGGCATCGTGTGGTTCTGTACGTCGCCGCCATCTAAAGTCACAGACTTGCCATTGCTCTCCATCTCCAGTTGTTGCAGAAAGTCAGGCAGCATGCGCAGTCGTTCGTCATAACAGAGAATCGCGAGACTCCCGGCGCCCAGGAAGTTGAAGTTCCAGGTGGCGAAGAGAGCGGCGAGGAGGGGAATGTTTTCTGCAGCGTCAGCCTGCCTGAAGTGACTGTCCATCAACTCTGCACCGGCGAGCAGCTCGTCGAACACGTTAGTCCCCAGGGTGATCATAATGGGCAACCCGACGGCTGACCACAGCGAGAACCGACCACCTACCCAGTCCCACATGGGCAGAATGTTGTCAGGGTGAATCCCGAAGTCCTGCGCGGCTGGCACATTGGCAGACACCGCAACAAAGTGAGCGGCAATACCCTTGATGTTGCCGGTGCGTTCCAGAAACCAGCTGCGCGCGGTGTTTGCGTTAACTTGAGTTTCCAGCGTGGTAAATGACTTTGAAGCGATGATGAACAACGTTGTTTCAGGGTTCAGCCCGTTGAGTACGCTGACGATGTCATAAGCATCGACGTTCACCACGAAGTGACAGTTGATCCCGCGGTTAAACGTACCGCCCGTATCCAGAGCGCGTACAACCAGCTCTGGACCGAGGTGCGACCCGCCTATGCCAATGTGCACGATGTCCGTGATGGCCTCGCCAGTTGCGCCGCGCCACTGACCGTCGCGAATCTGATTCGCTATGTCGGTTGCGCGTTGGCGAACCTGCTTAATCTCCTCGCGCAGATGCGTGGGAACGGCGTCCGGTCTGGCCCGCAGGGCGGTATGCAGCACAGACCTGCCCTCGCTGGTATTGATGGCTTCGCCGCTGAACATGTCTTCGCGGCGCGGATCAATTTCAGACTCCCGAGCAAACTCGAGCAAGGCGCTTAGCACCGCTTCGGAAACAGCTTGCTTCGTGAAATCAAAGGTGACGCCGCCCAGTGTGTGGGTGAGAGACGCGCAGCGATCCTGATCGTTGATGAGCTCTGCCAGCGGCGTTCTGGTAGTTTGCGTGGCAAGCTTGGTGAGGGTTGTCCACGCGGGTCTGTTTGTGTCCGTCAAAGTGTCAGTCCCAGACCGTCCGTAATGGTCTTGCCGTTGAGGGACACGCTGCACAAAATTCTGAACGAGGATGTGGTCGCACCTGCCGGTTGCAGGTCATGATCATCGAGGATTTTGACGTACTGAATCTCGAAACCTGCTCCTTTGAGTGCAATACGCGCAGTATTTTCCACTTTGCTGTAATTCGTGGCACCAGAGCGAATGGCATGGGCGGTATTGCGAAGGGTCTGGTACAGAATCGCCAGCGTTTCGCGCTCCTGTTCTTCCAGCTCATCATCCAGTGCGCTGACGGCGACGCCATTTGCGTGCCGCACGGTGGGCACACATTGAATTTGGGTGCGCAAGCCTAAATCCGTGATCAGTTGGCGTACGGCTCGATACTCAAGATAGTTTCGTTCCCCCCAAACCACTATGTCGGGTTGTACAGCACTCAAGATACGAATGTGTTCCAGGAGCGTAGTCGCCTCTGGGGCATCCAGGTGCAGGGGACCTGAGTAAAGGTCTTTGACGTCAAGCGTCGCAAAAGTCCGTGTCGTCGGGTCCGGCACGGGAGCGTAAAGCACGTCCGTTTCGTGTCGTTCCGCGAAGGCGATGTCCTGAAACTGATCGGCGGTGACCAGATTGTCTGCTGCCTCGGTCTGGCCGAGCGGCGGCATGATAGCGACCACAATAATGTCACCGACGGTGCGTGCGGCATTGATCACCGCCCCGTGGCCGTCATGCATCTCACCACGCGTTGTGACAAGACTGACGCACTGTTGTCGCCCCCCGCGAGTACGCAGGGCATCCAGTTCTGTGTGAAGCTTGGCGGGTGTGTGAGCGATCAGCATTGGACTAGTAGCGTTCGGGGTTAAAGCAGCGACGGATTTGGATTAAAGAACTGTCTGGTACTTTCCATGTCCAGGACTTGATCCAGGAGCAGCTCGAAGTGATCGTCGTTGTTGGCGAAATCGATATCCGCTGCGTTGACGATCAACAGCGGGGCGTCGTCGTAGTAGTAGAAAAAGTCTGTGTATGCGTCGGCCAGCGCCTGCAGGTAGTCTGTATCTATATCCTGTTCGAAGTTGAGACCGCGCTGTTGGATACGTTCCTGCAGCACGCCGGCGGGTGCCTGTAAGTAGATAACAAGGTCGGGCGTTGGTGGATTGATCTGCAGGTTGTCGTGGATCTGTTCGTAGAGCGCAAGCTCGTTCGCGTCCAGCGTGAGCTCTGCAAACAGACGATCCTTCTGAAACAAAAAATCAGCCACCAGGCTTGGTCCCAGCAAATCGTCCGGCGTTATGTCCGCAATCTGTCGAGCCCTGTGCAGGAGAAAAAACAATTGCGTGGGCAGCGCATGACGACTGCCTTCCTGGTAGAAGCGGTCGAGAAAAGGATTTTCTGTTACCGGCTCCAGTAAAACGGAGTAGCCGAACGCCTGGGCTATGCGCCCTGCAAGGGTGGTTTTACCCACGCCTATTGGACCCTCAACCGCGAGATACCGGGGCCGTGAGTTCGCCGCACCTACTTTGCGTAGAATTTCAGCGGAGACTTCAGCGGCGTTAATACTCATTGTTGTCTGGAGAGTATGAGCGTGCGAAGTCGCTTGGGAAGGTACTGGACGCGTGAGAAATTTCTCCTGGGTTCAGCTTCCTGGGCTGAGTATTGCCCGACTGCGAGTTACCTGAATTGGGATTGTTGTTGCGACGGCGTCGTCGGCGCCTGCGCTTGGTTCCGGGTTTACCCAGTTCTCCGATCATTTTGGCTTGCTGGCTGTCGGAGGCTTCTTGGATCTCGTGCCACCAGGTTGCCTGCTTCGCAAGGGCGGGATCCGATTCGGCCCGCAATGTTAAGAAATCAAAGGCGGCGCGAAAACGTTTGTGGCCGAGCAGATGGTTGATGTTTCTCGGGTGGCGTTCTTCCAGACGATGTTGCAGCTGCCAGACTTCGCGAGCAAATATTGAAAAGCGGCGTGGGATAGCGATGTGTTGTTGTTGTATCGCCAACGTATCCATCGCAAGTTCAAAGGTGACATTGGGTTTGTGTTTCGGATTATCGCGCACGTAGCGTGCAGCAAAGTCGTCCCACAATAGAACAGCGACCAGAAATCCAGGCGTTACCGGCTGGTCGGCTGAGATGCGTTGATCTGTATTTGCCATCGCGGAACCGATGAGGGGGTTGTCCGGATTACAACTGGGGAACAGGCTATGCACCAGCGGAGTATCTCGGAGCAGATCCCAGACCGGCGCACCGTAGCCAGCAAGAAACATCTTTAAAAACTCATCGAACAACCTGGCGCCTGGAATCGCTTCCAATCGGTCCGCGGTCTCATCGACGTAGTCCAGCAGTTCTTCCTGCAGTTTGAAGTCCAGTTTGGCCGCGAACCGCATGGCACGGAGTAGACGCACTGGATCTTCGGCCAGGCGTTCAGGCACTTCCCCAATCAGACGGACAAGTTCCGCTTCGATGTCGGCCAGACCGCCAACATAATCGATGATCTCGTTGCTATCGACATCGTAGTAAAGTGCGTTGATCGTAAAATCCCGTCGAAACGCATCCTCTTCCAGGGTGCCGAAGGCCAGGTCTTTCACGATCAGACCCTGGTCGTTGGTTTCCACGTGTTCGAGCTGACCTTGCCGGAAGGTGGAAACTTCGATCACGTCGCGCCCGAATCTGACATGAGCGATAGGGAAACGTCTGCCGACAAGGCGTGCGCGGCGAAAGAGTTCTTTTACTTCTTCCGGTGTGGCGCTGGTTGCAACGTCGAAGTCTTTCGGGGCTCGATTGCACAAAAGGTCGCGCACACAGCCGCCGACGAGATAGGCTTCATAGCCGTTCTCTTTGAGCGTGTTGACGACGTTGATGGCATTAGCATCGAGTGATTCGGCTGCGATGCCGTGGTCGGTTATACGTTTTGGTTCTGTCACTTTTGATCAGCTACTTTTGAGATCAGCACTTTCGAGATCAGCCGAGGGTGTCTTGCCGTGGGCCGCGCTTCTTGGTTTTTCGTCTGGGAATATTCAGCCGTTGTCTTCGTTCCCAGAGGCTTTTACGGCTGATGCCCAGCTTCTCTGCCAGCTCGGTCTCTGTCAATTGATCTTGATGTTGAAGTACAAATTTTACGAAGTAGTCTTCTAAAGAAGTGAGATCTCCGTCTGCCAGCACCTCTGGAGGAACAACATCTTCCTGTGCGACTTCGATCGCCAGCAGGGAAGGTGTGAGCGGTGTATTCGCATCACCCAGGATGACCGCGCGCTCAATCGCATTCTCGAGTTCGCGCACATTCCCAGGCCAGTGATAGGCTCGCATCGTCTGCAACGCTTCATCGGAAAAGCTGAGACTATCTTTGTTGAGGCGTTCGCTTGTGCGTTGCAGTAACCACTCGGCAAGCTCTATAACGTCGTCTCCCCGTTTATTCAGAGGGGGTAACTGGAACTGCACGACGTTCAGTCTGAAGTACAGGTCTTCGCGAAATTGACCATCCTCCACCAGCTGTTTCAGGTCGCGGTGGGTAGCCGCAATAATACGCACGTCCACCCGTTCCGTGATAGAGCTGCCGACGCGGCGATTCTCGCCGTCGAGCACGCGCAGCAGGCGTCCTTGCGCAGACTCAGGTAACTCAGCAATTTCGTCAAGGAAAAGGGTGCCGCGGTTTGCCGCCAGGACTAACCCGGCATGGAACTGGTCGTCGTTTTCCGACTCGCCCATGCCAAAGAGTTCTGACTCTATAAAGTTATGCGGAATAGTGGCGCAGTTGATGTTGATCAGTGGGGTGTGAGCACGATCGCTGCAGCTGTGAACAGCGCGCGCGACCAGCGCCTTGCCTGTGCCGGACGCGCCTTGGATCAGCACCGTAGATGTTGTGGGTCCTGCCTTCTCAATGGCGGTTTTCAGCTCCTGCATCTGCGGAGAATTGCCAACGAGCGGGAACTGGGTCAGGCCACGCTCCACGCTACGCGCAAAGTGGGCGCACGCCCGCTCAACCGCTGCGACCAGCGCTGCAGGTTCAACCGGCAAACCAATGTAGTCGTTTGCACCCCGTCGCATGAAAGCCACCGCTTCAGCAATACTGCCTGGGTCGGCGAGCACCACAATAGGGTGTTCTTTGCTTAGCGCTGTAAAGGCGTCACCCAGCGTGTCGCTCACTGCGACGATGCAGGTTTCGTCGCTCAAGTTTTGCGGCAAGGATTCGGCTTGCTGTGCGTTGTGGTCGTGCACCACCACGCTGAACCCGGCATCGGTCAACGTTTGTTGATTTTTTTCTCTGCGCTCACGATTTGGATCGATGAGCAATACGTCTGTCATTGCGAGATCTTAGCAAACCCTGTTTTCGGCGTCAGCGAAGTTAATAAGCGCTCTTAATCGTGCCCGTCAGGCGCTTTGTCAGGATTGCTTTACGTGTTCGGGGTAAAAGGTTGGAGTGTTTTTGGTACACGATCAAGGTCCCAGGCTGCGCACGCGTCCGTCAACAAACCAGTCACGGTCTCAGCGCCGGTTCCGGGTGGGTGATTGAGGAATCGCAGTGCGGCTCGTATGTTCTCTACAGGGCTTGTCAGATCCAGTGCAGGAGCGTGCGTCTGTTTTGATAGTTTGTTGCCGTCGGGGTATTTGAGCAGTGGCAGGTGAGTGTAGACCGGCGCAGGAAGACCGAGGAGGTCCATAATCGCAAGTTGTACAGGGGTTGTCTCCAATAGATCTTCGCCTCTGACCACCTCCGTGTACCCCTGTGAATCGTCGATGGCCGTAGCAAATGCATATGCCCACAGACCGTCCTTGCGACGGATGATAGGGTCACCAAAATCTATGCCTGGTACGTATGTTTTGCTGCCGTACCGGGTGTCTTCAAAGTTGACTGCAAGGTCCAGTCGCAACCGCACCGCGCTTTCCGGTCGCGGGCTTGTGTGGCCGCGACATGTGCCCGGATAAATCTTGCCCTTGAGAGATTTTCGCGTACAGGTGCAAAAGTAGGTTGCGTGTGCAAGCTCGGTGAGGGCGCTGCTGTACCGTTCGGTATGATCTGCTTGAAAGTGAACGGGTTCGTCGGGGTGCAGGCCATGTAAGTCGAGCGCGTGGAGAATTTTTTCAACGGACCCCGCCTCTTCCCGCGGAGGATCGATGTTATCTATACGCACCAGCCAGCGACCAGCCTGACTTTTGATATTGAGATAGCTTGCCAGCGCGGTCACCAAAGACCCCATGTGAAGCGGGCCGGTCGGTGATGGCGCAAAGCGGCCGACGGGAGTCGTCTGCCGCTGGGAGGTCATTTCAGGTTAGCCGCGAATCTGTTTTTCTTTGATTTCGTCGAGCGCTTTGCAGTCCACGCATTGGGTAGCGGTAGGGCGGGCTTCTAAACGTCGCAGGCCGATCTCAATGCCACATGTATCGCAGTAGCCATAGTCATCGTGGTCCAGGCGATCGATGGTCTGGTCGATCTTTTTAATCAGCTTGCGCTCGCGGTCGCGGGTGCGCAGCTCGATGCTGAATTCTTCTTCCTGGGTTGCGCGATCCGCCGGGTCTGGAAAGTTCGCTGCTTCGTCCTGCATGTGATGGACGGTCCGATCCACTTCTTCCATCAGCTCCTGGCGCCAACTGGTCAGGATTGAGCGGAAGTGTTCAGCCTGTCCATCGCTCATGTACAGCTCGGATTTTTTTGGCTCGTAAGGCGTGAAATTGCGGAACTGTGAATCTGCTGCTGCCTGGCTCGCCGCGGTCTTTTTCTTAGCCGGGGTTTTCTTGGTAGCCGCTTTTTTCTCCGGTGTCTTTTTCGCCGCAGCCTTCTTTTCTGTCGGCTTTTTGGCGGTGGTTTTCTTCTGCGTTGCCTTTTTTTCGGCAGGTTTTTTGGCCGCTGCTTTTTTCGCGGGGGTCTTTGCTTTAGCTGCCATATGCTTCCTTTTAACCTTGCGTGTTTGCGCCGAGATATTCGAAGGGCGCGTAAACTACCAGAACCTTTCGAGGAACTCCATATCAAGATAATGAAGTTTCATTGGAATTTTTGCCTGAGTTGATGCCCTAAAAAGGTGCGTATTTAGGGTGTGTGAGCTAGCGGAACCTGCGAAGGGGGTGACGCGGAACCAGTGAAGGAGGTGACACGGAACCAGTGAAGGAGGTGACACGGAACCAGCGAAGCTGGTGACACGGAACCAGCGAAGCTGGTTCCGACTTGAGCAAACCTCTCTCGCTTGGTATATGTCCCCGATGTTTGCATCCCGACTGAATTACATCCAGCCGTTCGAGGTGATGGAGATCCTCGCGCGAGCGGCAGAGCTCGAAGCCAGTGGCCACAATGTTGTGCACTTTGAGGTGGGTGAGCCCGACTTCGCAACGGCGCAGCCCATCCTGGACGCCGGTGCTGCGGCGCTGTGCGATGGTCACACCAAATACACGAACGCCACGGGCATTGATGAGCTGAAAGCCGCCATTGCGGCCTACTACCACAATCTGGGCGTTGAGGTCGCACCGGCGCGAATTATCGTCACCAGCGGCGCCAGTGGCGGGCTTGCCCTCTTGAATGCACTCCTCCTCAATCCCGGCGATGAGCTTCTGATCACCGACCCCGGATATCCATGTAATGAGGTTTTTGTCAGAACCGTAGGTGGAGAACCGAGGCGGGTTGCCGTATCTGCAAACAATCAGTTTCAGCCGAAGTTGGATGATATCCAGGCCAGTTGGTCCGACAGGACCAGAGGCCTGCTGCTGGCCTCACCAGCCAACCCCACCGGCGCTATGTTGCCAGCGGAGTCCCTGCAGGAGATCGCGGCGTTTGCAGCCGAGCGTTCGGGATTTTTTATTCTGGATGAGATCTATCAAGGTCTCGTGCGGGATGATGTTTACAAAACAGGGCTCGAGCTCAGATCAGACCTGTTTATCCTGAACAGCTTTTCAAAGTATTTTGGCATGACGGGGTGGCGTCTGGGTTGGGTTGTGGTCCCCGAGCATGCGGTCGACCCGGTGACCAGACTTGCGCAAAACCTGTTTATCTGTCCCAGTGCTCCAGCCCAGTATGCAGCCCTGGCTGCCTTTGATGAATCCGCGATGGCAATACACGAGGAACGGCGGGATCAGTTCCGCCGGCGTTGTGAGCTCCTGGCAGGCGGGCTGCAGGATCTTGGCTTTCAAATTCCGGTTGAACCAGATGGTGCGTTTTATCTTTATGTGGACGTGTCGCATACAAATATGACGTCCAGGGAGTTTTGCGCAGCGCTGCTGGAAGAGTTTCATGTTGCGGTCACACCCGGAACCGATTTCGGTGAGCACTTGAACGATAAATTTGTCCGGTTTGCGTTCACAACGAGTGACGCACAGATCCAGGTAGGGTTGGAGCGGCTGGCGACCGCGTTGAAAACCTGGAAACAGGCGTAACCAAGATGGAGTTACCCCCACTGTTCGAAGGCAGGCTGGTGAAGCGCTACAAACGGTTCCTGGCCGATATTGAAACTGCAGAAGGGTTAATCACGGCGCACTGTCCGAATACCGGTGCCATGACGGGCTGTGCTGAACCAGGATCACCTGTGTGGTACTCCCTGTCTGACAACCCTAAACGTAAGTATGCGGCAACTTTGGAGTTTGTGCGGACCGCGGACGGTGATTGCAGCGTTAACACGGGTAGAGCCAATGCATTGGTTGGAGAAGCATTGCGTTCTGAGTGGCTGGTGCCCGGCATCGAAGACGTGAAGGCCGAAGTCAAAATTCCGAGCGGCGCAGGGCGATTTGATTTTGGTTTTACGCTCGACGGTCGCCAGGGTTATGTCGAGGTAAAAAGTGTCACGTTACACCTGCCGGAAGGTTCAGGCGTGTTCCCGGACGCTGTCAGTGAACGCGCGGTCAAACATGTAAAAGAACTTGAAGCCCAGGTACGCGAGGGCAGCCGCAGCTTGCTGGTGTTTTGCGTTCAGCACCTCGGCATAGAAAAAGTGTCTCCAGCATGGGAGATCCACAGCGCCTATGGGGACGCGCTGGCGGCAGCGATGGACGTGGGCGTTGAGGTGCTTGCCTGCGGTTGCGAGCTGAACCTCGACGCAGGTGAGATGCGCATGAACCGCAAGCTGCCTTTCAATCTTCGCTGACCGAAGCCAGGAGGCGTTTAGCGAAGGATTCTAGTAGCTGGCCTTCAGTACGCGATACGCATCTGCAGACTTCAGACGGGCCCCGTACTGCGTGACAAGATGCGCAGCGCAGTAGTTGGCGAACCTTGCGGCATCTGTTGGGTCGGCACCATCACAACGCGCGGCTAAAACTGCGCCAGCGTACATGTCCCCAGCGCCGGTCGTATCAACGGCGCGGGCTTCTACACCCTCCGCAGCATGCTGTGCGCCGTTGACAACGGCGAGCGAGCCATGGGCTCCCAGGGTGATGTATACCTCAGGAGCTACATCTTTAAGTTCAGCGATGGCGATATCGATCCTGTCGGTGCCTGCCCAAGCCAGCGCTTCTTCTTCGTTGCAGAAAATGAGATCCACCCCGTTGCCCAGCATTTTGGTCAGCGGTTCTTTGAAGAACTCGATCATGGAGGGATCCGACAGCGAAACCGCAGCGCGCACGCTTGCTTGACGACATGTTTCGATGGCATCAATCGCGGCTTCGCGTCCGCTATCCGAGGAACTCAGATAACCCTCGACGTAGAAATATTTTGAAGCCCGCAGTTTGTCAAAGTCGACGTCGTCTCTGGAGAGATTGTTTGAAACGCCCAGATCTGTGTTCATGGTGCGCTCTGCGTCGTGGGAGATAAGAATAAGGCAACGACCCGAATGACCTTCGTGGGCCACAGCGTTTTCGTTTACGTCGATTCCGGCATCCGCCATATCTTTGAGAAAAAACTGTCCCACTTCGTCCGCACTGACTCGACAGGCATAGGTGGTTTGCCGTCCAAATGCCTGTATGGCGTACATGGAGTTTGCCGCTGAACCGCCGGATGCGAGAATTTGGTTTTGGCCCGTCAGCTCGAGCACCAAGCTCTGCATGCGCTCGGAGTCGACCAGAGTCATATGGCCCTTGGCGATGCCATGGGTGGTCAGGAACGAGTCGTCGATCTCTATTTCAGTATCAACCAGCGCGTTGCCCAGGCCAAAAACGTCGTACATATTGAGTTTCCCGTATTCTTGTTGTTGTCGTTGTGGTGCTATTTAAAGCCTAGCCAACACGCGCTCCGCTGCGGCGAGGGTTGCGTCGATAATGTCATCTGTATGTGCGGTGCCGATAAAACCGGTTTCGAAAGCGGATGGCGCCAGATAGACGCCCTCGTCGAGCATCCCATGGAAGAAGCGGTTAAATCGGTCTACGTTGGAGTTGGCCACGTGATCGTAGTTTTCCGCCTGCTCGATATCGAAGAACAGCGAAAACATGCCGCAGACATGGTTACTGCAGACCCTTAAACCCTGCGCCTTTGCAAGTCTCTCCATCTCCGTGATGAGTCGTTCGGTCGCCACTTCCAGCGCCGGGTACAGATCTTCGGAAAGTTGGTTCAGCGTGCTCAAGCCAGCAGCGACTGCCAGAGGATTGCCGCTTAGTGTGCCCGCTTGATAAACACCCCCTTCAGGAGCGATGTGCGCCATGATATCGGCGCGGCCACCAAAGGCGCCCACGGGTAAGCCACCGCCCACGATCTTACCCAGCGTGGTGAGATCTGGCGTGATGTTGTAACGCTCCTGTGCGCCGCCTCTGGAAACTCTGAAGCCGGTCATCACCTCATCAAAGATCAGGACCGACCCATCGGCACTGGTGATTTCCCGCAACCCTTCGAGGAAACCCTCAACGGGTGGAATACAACCCATGTTGCCCGCGACCGGTTCAAGGATGACGCAGGCAATTTGACCGGGGTATTCGTTAAACACTGCACGCACAGCGTCGATGTCATTGAAGCCGACCGTCAGCGTATGTTCGGCAACCGCGGCTGGTACACCGGGAGAATTCGGAATACCCAGGGTCAGGACACCGCTACCGGCTTTCACCAGCAAGGAGTCAGAGTGGCCGTGGTAACAACCGGTGAACTTGAGGATCAGGTCCCGTCCTGTGTAACCCCTGGCCAATCGAATTGCCGACATGGTGGCTTCGGTCCCTGAATTCACCATGCGCACCTTATCCATGCTCGGGACCAGTTCGATCACTTTTTCAGCGAGTTCGATTTCTCCACGTGTCGGCGCACCGAAGCCCAGGGCATCTCGAGCCTGGGCGATGACTGCGTCCACGGTATTCTGATCGCCGTGTCCGAGCAGCATCGGCCCCCACGAGGCGACATAGTCAATGTATTGGTTGCCGTCTACATCGTAGAGGTAGGCGCCTTCACCGCGCTCGAAAAAGACAGGGTCTCCGCCAACACCCTTGAATGCCCGCACCGGAGAGTTGACGCCACCGGGGATGCTCTTGCGCGCGCGCTCTATCAACGATTGAGAGGTTGAACGATTCATCTTGATCCTTAAAAGGGTTTTACAACAACGAGGATAACCAGTGGGATGAGAATCAGTACGGGTATCTCGTTGAAGATGCGAAAGAACTTTTCTGAATGGAGTACCCGGTCTTCGTCGAAAGCCTTAATGATCTTCAGGCAGTAGTGGTGAAAGCCGATCAGAAGGACTACCAGGAAAAGTTTGAGCCATATCCAGATATGGGTTGAGTAGGCCTGCCAACGTTCGAACAGCATCCAGAAACCGAGGATGAGCGTGATGAGCATGGCCGGGTTCATAATGATCCGGTAAAGCTTTTGCTCCATGGTTTTGAAGCGTTCTTTACCGATCGGATCCTGCGCGGTTGAGTGGTAAACGAAAAGCCTTGGCAGGTAGAAGATGCCAGCAAACCAGCAGATAACCGCAATGATGTGAAAGGCTTTGAGCCAGAGGTAGAGAGTCATAAAACGACCGCGATCAAAGAGGCTGCATAGCTTGCATAGCGTGCACGCGCCTGTCCAGATCTAATCCGCCTGCTTAACATCAGCGCCGATTATTCGACGTGGTTGCGGTAATTTTCGATGTGACTTTGCGTCACAATCCCGACGATGGGCTTGATCAAAGGTGCGGTGGTGCGTTGTATACAACAGGCTTCTGCCTGCGAATCCGACAACGCCTTTTGCACCTGCAACGCGGTGGCCTGTGAGTCGGCAAAAGTAACGTCGATGCGCTGACCTGGTAACTCCAGCAAGTGAATTTCCTCTTCTTCAGCACCCCGCTCATCCAGGAATGCGGCCAGGTCTGCCGTGTTTAGCGCAGCCCTGACAGTGTCGTCGTCCGTTCGATCAACCAGTATCCATCGCGTCTGTGCTGCCACTACCTCGTTGGCCCGTTCGCGCGAAATGACGGTTGGTAGACGGATGAAAGAACGGTCCATGATCGCCGTCGCACCAATGCGCTGCAGGTGCATCGTGACCGGACTGGGTGGGTATTGCAGGCCCAGGGTGTTGAGAGTGGCGATATAGACAGAGCGCTGACCAAACACCTGGCTGGCGACCAGGGTCGCCACCACGATCACCACCATAGCGGGCAGGATGATGTTTGCATTAGCGGTCATTTCCATAACGGCCATCAGAGCTGCGAGCGGTGCCTGCAGCACGGCGGCCATCATCGCGCACATACCCAGCATGATATAGAGCCCGGTGGATACATCTTCGCCCTGCCAGAGGTAGAGTCCCTGGGCAAACAGTCCACCTACGCAGGCTCCCAGGACCATGGTCGGCCCGATCAGTCCAACCGGCATGCCCAAGCCAACGCTGGCCGCACTTGTAACCGCCTTAGCGAACAATAGAGCGATCAGAAGAACCACGCCGACCTCTGTCACCATGATTGCGTTGACGGTGTCATAGCCAACGCCCATGACTTCAGGCACAACAACCGCGCAGCCTGCCGTGAGCGCCCCCGCGATCACGATGCGCAGCCAGTAGGGTACCGCGTTGAAACGGGTAAACATCTGGATCAGCTGCGTATAGCCCGCAGCCAATGTTCCGATCAGAAGCCCTGCCAGTACGAGGTAGGGAATCTCAAAAGCCGATTTCATGTCTACCGGTGAAACATCGAAAGCGGGCGCGGAACCGAAAAACGCCTGTGAAATGAGGGTGGAAGTCACCGCCGCCACGATAATGGGGAGGAAACTGGCGACCGTGTATTCCATCATCACCACTTCCATCGCGAAGATGACCCCGGCGATCGGAGTGTTAAAACTGCTTGCGATGGCTGCAGCGGTGCCGCACGCGATCATCGTGCGGATGCTGTTGTTTGGTAGTTGAAACTTCTGCCCCAGAAGGCTTGCCGCAGTTGCACCCAGGTGGATGGCTGGTCCTTCGCGCCCGCCAGACTGGCCGCTGATCAGAGCGATTGCGCCGCCAAAAAACTGGATGACAGCGTTGCGCAGTGGGAGGTAGCCCTGGTGGCGGGTGAGACGCTCCATGACGTGCACGACCCCCACCCGTCGTGCGCTTGGATTGTAGCGCTGCAGCAGAATACCGAGGAGGACAGCGCCACCCAGGCAAAGCGCAACGCGGTAGTAGACACTCAAACTTTCGAAGTCTTCAGCGTTTTCGACGCCGGTCAGGTAGGTGCCGCCATATTCGATGAGGAAACGAAACGCCGTGATAACCAGCGCTGTGACGATGCCTGTAATGAGCGCCAGCAACACAAGCTGAGGCAAAGCGTTTGCGGTCGCCAGGCGGCCACGGAACACTTCTATCGAAATTTGCGGAATGAGTCTCAGCGGTTTACCTAACTTAAGCGCTCCTGGTCTTAGTATACTTGGGTTTCTCACAACATTTCTGCAAGGATCGACCACCATCGCCAAGTCAGATTTCCTGACCCCTGAACTCAAAGTTGTCGCGCACCGACCCGTGCGCCGTGTGCTGTTGATCACCGGTATCGTTCTATTTTCGGTGCTCTGTGTGATTTTGGGCTTTGCTCTGGGGCAAAACAAAGTAATCGCGGATCGCGTGTCCAGTGGTTTGTTGACGCGTGATTTGAATGTGGCGTCAGATCAGATTCAAGATTTGGAAGCCGAATTGGTTGAAGCCAGGCTCGCGTTGGAGGTGCAATCAAACGCGGCAGATGCGCTGCGTGAGAATATGCAGACGATGCACACAGACGCGCAGCGACTTCGCGAGGAAGTGACGTTTTATAAGAGCCTCATGGCACCGGGAGAGGTTCAGGAAGGGCTGAAAATTGCCGAGCTTGAACTGCGCAAGGAGGCAGGTGCGGCGAAGTATCAATTTGAGCTCCTGTTGACGCAGGTGGCGCTGCGCCGCCGATTTATCTCGGGTGATGTACGCGTGGACGTCATCGGCACAGGCGAACAGGGCGAAACCAGTGCGCAGGTAGTTAAATCGCTCACAGAACTGGGATTTACGGACAACTATCCTTTGCGCTTCAAATTCAGGTATTTTCAGGATCTGAAAGGTGAGTTTGAGCTGCCGCGCGGGTTTGAACCAGATCGAGTGCTGGTAACGACGGTGCTCAAAACACGTGACCCGAACATGCCGGAAACCACTCAGGAGTCGTTTCCCTGGCCGCAGGATGCCTAAGACACCCGCCCGGCTTGCGAAAGACCTGATTGATCTGAACTCTAGAGACCGAACTGTCGAGGTGAAGTATGCGTAAGATGGACAAAGGCGCTAACAAAGGGGTTACCCTCATCGCAGCCCACACGGAAGTTGTGGGTGATATCAAGTTTACGGACCAGCTTTATATCAGCGGGAAGGTCAACGGCAACGTCCTGGCGGACAACGCATCAGCGACGGTTGTCGTCAGTGAGGAAGGTTGCGTGAGCGGCGAAGTGCGGGTTCCTAATGTGGTGATCAACGGTCTGATCGAGGGGAATGTGTTTGCCAGCAACAAGGTCGAATTGGCCGCCAACGCGAAAGTGCGTGGCAATCTGCACTACCAGCTGATTGAAATGCAGCTGGGTGCCATGGTCGATGGCCAACTTGTACACGACGAAGGTGATCCTAAAAGCGACAACGTGTTGCCGCTGACCGCTGAAAAACAGGCTGAGTAGTTCCGCGGGCATAACCTTACGCTATACACGGCGTTGCTTAAGGGTTTTCAGGCGCGGATAATGCCCTCCAACGTTTAACTCTCTGCAATCATGCAAGCCAATATTGCGTTCTCAGAACGAGCTGCAAAAAAAGTTAAGTCCCTGATGGATCAGGAAGGGGAGGCGCTGAATCTGCGCGTGTTTATCACGGGTGGCGGCTGCAACGGCTTTTCTTATGGCTTTACGTTTGATGAAGACGTGGCTGACGATGATGCGGTGGTGGAAAGCCTTGGCGTATCCATGCTGGTAGATTCTATGAGCTACCCTTACCTGGAAGGTGCTGAAGTGGACTACGTTGAAGATCTCAACGGCGCCCAGTTTGTCGTCACAAACCCTAACGCAGACTCCACCTGCGGCTGCGGAAACTCATTCTCTATTTAGTCTATCTTTGAAGGCTACTTTTTTTGCGGGCTGTCTTGCTGGCAGCTATCTGGGATAGATGGCGCCCAGTACGCGTGGTCCTTTCGCGCCTGTTACGCCTGGCTCGTTGCCAGGTAACCCTTCAAGACACTGGTGCGCCAGCCACGCGAAGGTAGCGGCCTCGATTGAGTCACCATCTACACCGTGGTGCTCGCTTACTGTAACGGGATAATCAGCCAGATCAGCAAGCCCTGCCACCAGGGATTGATTCAGTCTACCCCCGCCACAGATGACGAGCGCGGTTGGGCGCTCGCCCTCTATCGCATCAATCGTGCACCTGACCGTGAGTGCCAACAAGGTAGCTTGTACATGTTCAGGGGCGATCGTGTTCACCCTTTCATGACGCGCAAGCCATGCCAGATTGAAATACTCGCGTCCTGTGCTCTTAGGCGGGGATTGGCCGAAATATGGATCTGCCAGCAGAGCGTTTAAGAGCTCGGTGTCGACTTGCCCGCTCGCTGCCCACTCTCCATCTCTATCAAAGGGTGTGTCTTTGTGCCTTGCGATCCAGGAATCCATTAAACAGTTGCCCGGTCCTGTATCGAAACCGCGGATGGGATCGGTGAGCACCGATACGTTGCTGATGCCGCCTATGTTCAAGATAACTGGTGCGGTTCCAAGGTCTGCATTGGCGAATGCGGCTTTGTGAAAAGGTGGCACCAGGGGTGCACCCTCACCACCAGCAGCGATGTCCGCGCGTCTGAAGTCGGACACGGTGGTGATGTCAGTAATTTCCGCAATTCGATTGGGGTCACCAATCTGCATGGTGAATGCGGGTGTATTTGTTGGGCGGTGCCGCACTGTTTGCCCATGAGTGCCGATGGCGCGCGGTGGCGGCAGGTTGTTATTCGTCAGGAAATCGTTGATCGCTTGGCCGATGAATTCACCCAGTGCTGCATCAGCTGTGCCAAGGGCGTCGATCAGATCTACGTCGCTATGGTCGGGTTGACCCAGATTCAGCAGGCTCGTCCGGAGCGTTGAGGGTAAGGGAACTGTTGCTGCAGCAACGCTAGAAAAAGTGGCTTCCACCGAATTGGTGATGTTGAGATAGGCCAGGTCCAGGCCATCCACGCTGGTGCCGGTTATGCAGCCAACGTAGCCCCTCTCCATTTACCGAGCAGAGGCCAACGCGACCTGGTTTTTGTAGTTGTCCAAGATGACCGAGTAGCGTTGGCTGTGTTGTTGAAAGCGCGGCATTTCGGTGTTTGCGATGGGCTCGGCATCCGGGAGTGCCACGGTACGAGGGTTTTGGTGGACACCGTTGACCAGGAACTCGTAGTGCAGATGCGGTGCGGTGGCCCAACCGGTGGCGCCAACGTAGCCGATGACTTGTCCCTGATTAACTTTCGCGCCGCTGCGAACGCCACGGGCGAATTTTGATAGGTGCAGATATTTTGTCACGAACTGCTCGCCATGCTGAATGATGACAAAATTGCCGTTGGGTTTGGTGCGGCTGGCTTTGCTGATGCGGCCATCTCCCGCTGCGAGAATTGGCGTGCCTGTCGGCGCTGCATAGTCGATACCACGATGCGGGCGAACGGTATTAAACAGTGGGTGCACCCGGCGCAGATTGAAGTTCGAGCTGATGCGCGAAAATTCTACCGGGGCGCGTAAGAAGGCTTTGCGCATGCTGTCACCGTTGGGCGCGAAGTAGTTGGCATCGCCCTGCTCGTCGACGTATTGGATGGCGCGGTACCTGTCGCCCTGGTTAACAAATTCCGCGGCGAGGATGTTGCCATACCCAATGTGTTCACCTTCCAGGTAGAGCTCTTCGTAGACAACGTAGAAAGAATCACCCGGTCGGATATCCAGCACAAAGTCCACATCCCATTGGAATATCTGTGCAAGCCGCATGGTCAGATTGTCATTCAGGCCGATGCGTTGGCTTGCGATAAACAGACTGTGATCGATGATGCCGTGCTTGTACGCCAGCAGTTTGTCGGGCTCTTCGGTTACTTGTCGGGACGAAAATGTTTTCCCTTCGCGTTCGAAGACCAGTGTATCGAGAGGTCCCGTTGCGTAGTGCACAGCCATAAGCTGGTCAGCTTCATCTGTGTAGAGCACCAGTTCGTGGCCGGGATAAATGCTTCGCAGGCGTTTGCCCAGCGGTTGGCTGGTGCTGACGGCGTGCACATCGCGCGGGCTTAGTCCGTGGCGTTTGAAAATACTGGCGAGCGTATCGCCCGGGCGTACTGTGGATGTGATTTCCTGCCAGTCCGTCTTAACCGCAATTTCTGCAGCAACGTTTGGTTCTGGACCGATCACCTCTTCTTCTTCAAACACACTCTCATCAGCCTCAACATCTGCACCTTCAGGGGATGCGATTTCTGTGGAGCTTACGAGCGGGGTGATGTCTGTAGCGAGCGGTTCCGATGGTTGCAGAGTTGCGAGTGTGGTTTCAGTGTTAAACGTGGTGGTGTCGTCATCCTGAAACTTAGCCACAACAAACGATGCCAGTCCCAAGCCAAGGACTGTCATGATGACAAGATGTGAGCGCGGAAATTTCATGTAAATCCGTGTACGTGCTGTTTGCTTGTTTGGTCGTTGCCGCCAGCCCCGAAAGTCTACGTAGCGTGCTTAAAAACTCCCACCCATTCACCCTCACTGGAAGTCTAAAAAAAGCAACTAAAACCGTGGTTTACAGCACAAAGTTGTTATTGGATGGTGGAGTATACGAATTTGCACCCGGCTTACCAGCCCTTCTTGTGGTCCCCTCCTGCCCACCCAGATGATGTTCCCTAATACGCAACGCTTCTGCTAAGGTTCGCAGCCGCTTAAATAGCCGCAGTTGGCGAACATCGGTGGAGACGACGTTAGCGTCGCGCCGTATCGGAAAAGTAAGTCATGACACACGCATTGGTAGAAGAGTTGGAGTGGCGCGGTCTTATCGCGCAAATGTCTGATAGACAGAAGCTCGTCGATTACCTCGAGGGTGGCCAACGCACTCTGTACTGTGGCTTTGATCCAACCGCTGACAGCCTGCACATCGGTTCTCTGGTACCGCTCCTGACGTTGAAACGTTTTCAGGAGGCGGGGCACAGGCCCATTCTTTTGGTTGGCGGAGCCACCGGACTGATAGGTGATCCTTCGTTTAAAGATGAAGAGCGCAACCTCAATGATGAATCCATCGTCGCTCAGTGGGTGGAGTCGATTCGCCGTCAAGCCGAGCCGTATCTCGAACTTGAGGGGAACAACCCCGCCATTGTGGCGAATAATTTAGATTGGACGCAGGCGCTGGACGTCATCTCGTTTTTGCGCGACGTGGGCAAACACTTCTCGGTAAATGCCATGATTGCGCGGGAATCAGTCAAACAACGGCTCGAGCGACCCGACCAAGGTATTTCCTACACCGAGTTCAGCTATATGCTGCTGCAGGGTATGGATTTTCTCGAGCTGGCCAAGCGCCATGACTGCCTGTTGCAGATTGGTGGCAGCGACCAGTGGGGTAACATCGTTTCAGGGGTTGATCTGATTCGCCGCCAGCTGGCAAAAGAAGCGCATGCCGTGACGCTGCCGCTGGTAACAAAGGCGGATGGTTCCAAGTTTGGCAAGACGGCCAGCGGTACGGTCTGGCTGGATGCGGCGAAAACCTCGCCTTATACCTTCTATCAGTTCTGGTTGAACTCGGCGGATGCGGATGTCATCAGCTACCTGAAGATCTTCACCTTTTTATCCCAGGCGGAAATTGAGCAAGCAGCTCAGTCGTTGGCCGAACAGCCGCAAATGCGTGAGGCTCAGCGTTTGCTCGCCGGTGATGTTACGGCATTGGTGCACGGTGAAGAGGCAGTGGAGGCAGCGCAGAGAATCAGTGAGAGCCTCTTTAAGAATGCGCCTGGCGAGTTAACGCAAGGCGACTTTGAGCAGTTGCACCTGGACGGTATTCCCAACAGTGAAGCGCAGACCGGTGATGGACTGCTATCTGCGATGGCCGACGCGGGGCTCACAAAGTCCGTCGGCGAGGCGCGCAAGCTGGTGCAGAGTGGGGGAGTGCGTTTGAACGGTGAGGTGGTGGAAGACCCCCAGATGACGCTGGATTTTGCTGCGGGATACTTCGGCAAATACCTTTTGATCCGCCGGGGCAAGAAGGCGTATCACCTCCTCACTCAGGCCGATTAGAACAACGGCGAAAAAACTTTAAAAAAAATTTCATAAGTTGTTGCGCAAGGGTCGCGCGTACGTATAATACGCCTCCCTTGCCACGGGGCAGACGCCTCGGGGACGCTCTTTAACATTATATTTTTATAGTTAATAACTGCTTCGGCTGTTATCCACAGCCAATCTTCTGGAACTCGTTTCGGAATCTAAGTAAGCAGTTATCGACAAGCCATTCGTGTGGGAACACGTAATTCGTTTTGTTTTAGATGTTGGACTTTGTTCAACATCCATCACTCAAAAAAAGAGAGTCATGATTTCGCCGAGATCTAATTCGGCAACACGATTTAGTTGATGACTTCGGTTATTCAACAAACATTAAACTGAAGAGTTTGATCATGGCTCAGATTGAACGTTGGCGGCAGGCCTTATACATGCAAGTCGAACGAGAAAGTACCTTCGGGTGCGAGTACAGTGGCGGACGGGTGAGTAACGCGTAGGAATCTACCTCTAGGTGGGGGACAACTCGGGGAAACTCGAGCTAATACCGCATAATATCTTTCGTAAGATTGATCAAAGCGGGGGATCTTCGGACCTCGCGCCAAGAGAGGAGCCTGCGTTGGATTAGCTTGTTGGTGGGGTAATGGCCCACCAAGGCTACGATCTATAGCTGGTCTGAGAGGACGATCAGCCACACTGGAACTGAGACACGGTCCAGACTCCTACGGGAGGCAGCAGTAGGGAATCTTGGTCAATGGGCGCAAGCCTGAACCAGCCATGCCGCGTGTGCGAAGAAGGCCCTAGGGTTGTAAAGCACTTTCAGTCGCGAAGAAATGCTCAAAGTTAATACCTTTGAGAGTTGACGTTAACGACAGAAGAAGATCCGGCTAACTCCGTGCCAGCAGCCGCGGTAATACGGAGGGATCGAACGTTAATCGGAATTACTGGGCGTAAAGCGCGCGTAGGCGGTTTGTTAAGTGGGATGTGAAAGCCCCGGGCTCAACCTGGGAACTGCATTCCAAACTGGCAGACTAGAGTATGGTAGAGGGTGGTAGAATTTCCTGTGTAGCGGTGAAATGCGTAGATATAGGAAGGAATACCGATGGCGAAGGCAGCCACCTGGACCAATACTGACGCTGAGGTGCGAAAGCGTGGGGAGCAAACAGGATTAGATACCCTGGTAGTCCACGCCGTAAACGATGAGAACTAGCCGTCGGGGCCCTTGAGGCCTTGGTGGCGCAGCTAACGCGATAAGTTCTCCGCCTGGGGAGTACGGCCGCAAGGTTAAAACTCAAATGAATTGACGGGGGCCCGCACAAGCGGTGGAGCATGTTGTTTAATTCGATGCAACGCGAAGAACCTTACCACCCCTTGACATACTCGGAACTTTCTAGAGATAGATTGGTGCCTTCGGGAACCGAGATACAGGTGCTGCATGGCTGTCGTCAGCTCGTGTCGTGAGATGTTGGGTTAAGTCCCGTAACGAGCGCAACCCTTGTCCTTATTTGCCAGCACATTATGGTGGGAACTCTAAGGAGACTGCCGGTGACAAACCGGAGGAAGGTGGGGACGACGTCAAGTCATCATGGCCCTTACGGGGTGGGCTACAAACGTGCTACAATGGTCGGCACAAAGGGCTGCAAACCAGCGATGGTAAGCGAATCCCAAAAAACTGATCGTAGTCCGGATTACAGTCTGCAACTCGACTGTATGAAGTCGGAATCGCTAGTAATCGCGAATCAGAATGTCGCGGTGAATACGTTCCCGGGCCTTGTACACACCGCCCGTCACACCATGGAAGTTGGTTGCACCAGAAGTAGGTAGTCTAACCTTCGGGAGGGCGCTTACCACGGTGTGGTCAATGACTGGGGTGAAGTCGTAACAAGGTAGCCGTAGGGGAACCTGCGGCTGGATCACCTCCTTAAAAAGATCGACTTTGATCTCTTTCGGCAGATTGCAATTGAGCGTCTGTAACGATTTGCAAATTAGCGCGTAAGCGCCTTTGCATTAGAAGAGAAATAGAAAGTCCAACTCTCTTGCGAATTACGTGAACCTACACGAATGGCTTGCAGGAATGTCTAACTATAAAGATTTCTAGAGCGCTTCTATGTCCACACCCGGGTCTGTAGCTCAGTTGGTTAGAGCGCACCCCTGATAAGGGTGAGGTCGGTGGTTCAAATCCACCCAGACCCACCATTTTGAGCGGATTCGGTGAACAATTTTGGGGCCGTAGCTCAGCTGGGAGAGCGCCTGCCTTGCACGCAGGAGGTCAGGAGTTCGATCCTCCTCGGCTCCACCAATTCCCGGTACCGGTTGGGACCCATGTAAAAGCCTACATCGAAATAATCTTGAGAAGATTTTTTCCATGTAGGCTTTTGAGCCTAAAGGTAGAAGCTTTTGTTTTTCCTTTGGCGAGAAAAGCTTGCGAGTTTTGCTTGGCAAAACTCGACAACAACTTGCTAGGCAAGTTGTATCGTTCTTTAACAATTCAGAGATTGATGATTAATCGCATTGTTGGTTACTCAGTTTTAGTGCTCACCCGCACTTGAGTAACAAAACAACATACGATTAGCCGCATTTGTTATCTCCAATTTTTCGTTTTTTAAACATAAAAATTGGTTTTAGAAAAAATGCGGGTACAAATATTCTTAATAGCGAGCTATCTGCGAATGCATAGGCTGAAAATGCTTACGCAAACGTAGATAGATTCAAGATAGTGTCTTTGTATTTAGAATTATTGCGAGCGTGTTAAACGTGTATGCGTTTCCTCGCGAAGCGATAAGGATAAAGGCGAACTATGTACATATAAAAAGGCCAGTCACTCTTCATATTGATACAAAAGGGGAGTAGTGGCGCAGAACGCGAAGGGATGTGAGCTCAGAGTTCAGACTCGAGTAAACATGCAGTCCTGACAACTTCAATACGTTGGATTATATGGTCAAGCATAGAAGTGCATCTGGTGGATGCCTTGGCAGCTGAAGGCGATGAAGGACGTTGTAGCCTGCGATAAGCTTCGGGGAGTCGGCAAACAGACTTTGATCCGGAGATTTCCGAATGGGGAAACCCATCGTACTTGTACGATATCTGCACCTGAATACATAGGGTGTAGAAGCAAACCCGGGGAACTGAAATATCTAAGTACCCGGAGGAAAAGAAATCAACCGATATTCCCTCAGTAGCGACGAGCGAACGGGGACCAGCCCTTAAGTTTATGGTTTGTTAGTGGAAGCTTCTGGAAAGTTGCGCGATACAGGGTGATAGCCCCGTACACGAAAACATGTCGTAAATGAAATCGAGTAGGTCGGGACACGTGTAATCCTGACTGAATATGGGGGGACCATCCTCCAAGGCTAAATACTCTCAGCTGACCGATAGTGAACTAGTACCGTGAGGGAAAGGCGAAAAGAACCCCTGTGAGGGGAGTGAAATAGAACCTGAAACCGGATGCATACAAGCAGTGGGAGCACTCTTCGGAGTGTGACTGCGTACCTTTTGTATAATGGGTCAGCGAGTTACTTTTACTGGCAAGGTTAACCGTATAGGGGAGCCGTAGGGAAACCGAGTCTTAATAGGGCGACTAAGTCTGTAGGAGTAGACCCGAAACCGGGCGATCTAGCCATGGGCAGGTTGAAGGTTGAGTAACATCAACTGGAGGACCGAACCCACTAATGTTGAAAAATTAGGGGATGACCTGTGGTTAGGAGTGAAAGGCTAATCAAGCCCGGAGATAGCTGGTTCTCCTCGAAATCTATTTAGGTAGAGCCTCTCGTATTACCACCGGGGGTAGAGCACTGTTTGGGCTAGGGGGTCACCTAGACTTACCAACCCCATGCAAACTCCGAATACCGGTGAGTACAGCGAGGGAGACACACGGCGGGTGCTAACGTCCGTCGTGGAAAGGGAAACAACCCAGACCGCCAGCTAAGGTCCCTAAATCACAGTTAAGTGGGAAACGATGTGGGAAGGCCCAGACAGCCAGGAGGTTGGCTTAGAAGCAGCCACCCTTTAAAGAAAGCGTAACAGCTCACTGGTCGAGTCGGCCTGCGCGGAAGATGTAACGGGGCTCAAACTGTGTACCGAAGCTGCGGGGCGCAACTTATGTTGCGTCGGTAGAGGAGCGTTCTGTACGCCTGTGAAGTCGAACCGGGAGGTTCGGTGGAGGTATCAGAAGTGCGAATGCTGACATGAGTAACGATAAAGGAGGTGAAAATCCTCCTCGCCGAAAGACCAAGGGTTCCTGCGCAACGCTCATCGGCGCAGGGTGAGTCGACCCCTAAGGCGAGGCCGAAAGGCGTAGTCGATGGGAAACAGGTTAATATTCCTGTACCGCGCGTAACTGCGACGGGGTGACGGAGAAGGCTAGGCTGGCCTGGTGATGGTTATCCAGGTTTAAGCAAGTAGGCTGAAGATTTAGGCAAATCCGGATCTTCTTAAGGCCGAGACGTGATGACGAACCGAACCTATAGGATCGGGAAGTAGTCGATGCCACGCTTCCAAGAAAAACCTCTAAGCTTCAGGTTACGAACGATCGTACCCCAAACCGACACAGGTGGTCGGGTAGAGAATACCAAGGCGCTTGAGAGAACTCGGGTGAAGGAACTAGGCAAAATGGCACCGTAACTTCGGGAGAAGGTGCGCCGCTGATGGTGATCGGACTTGCTCCGTAAGCTGTTGGTGGTCGAAGATACCAGGTGGCTGCGACTGTTTATTAAAAACACAGCACTCTGCAAACTCGTAAGAGGACGTATAGGGTGTGACGCCTGCCCGGTGCTTGAAGGTTAATTGATGGGGTTAGCCCCTCTTTTTAGAGGAGCGAAGCTCTTGATCGAAGCCCAAGTAAACGGCGGCCGTAACTATAACGGTCCTAAGGTAGCGAAATTCCTTGTCGGGTAAGTTCCGACCTGCACGAATGGCGTAACGATGGCCACACTGTCTCCACCCGAGACTCAGTGAAATTGAAATCGCGGTGAAGATGCCGTGTACCCGCGGCTAGACGGAAAGACCCCGTGAACCTTTACTACAGCTTCACAGTGGACTTTGACGTAATTTGTGTAGGATAGGTGGGAGACTTTGAAGCGTGGACGCTAGTCTGCGTGGAGTCGTCCTTGAAATACCACCCTGGTTACGTTGGGGTTCTAACTTAGGCCCATTATCTGGGTTGAGGACATTGTGTGGTGGGTAGTTTGACTGGGGCGGTCTCCTCCCAAAGAGTAACGGAGGAGTACGAAGGTACACTCACCATGGTCGGAAATCATGGAGTGCGTATAAAGGCAGAAGTGTGCTTGACTGCGAGCCCGACGGGGCGAGCAGGGTCGAAAGACGGTCTTAGTGATCCGGTGGTTCTGTATGGAAGGGCCATCGCTCAACGGATAAAAGGTACTCCGGGGATAACAGGCTGATACCGCCCAAGAGTTCACATCGACGGCGGTGTTTGGCACCTCGATGTCGGCTCATCACATCCTGGGGCCGAAGCCGGTCCCAAGGGTATGGCTGTTCGCCATTTAAAGTGGTACGCGAGCTGGGTTTAGAACGTCGTGAGACAGTTCGGTCCCTATCTGCCGTGGGCGTATGAGATTTGAGAGGAGCTGCTCCTAGTACGAGAGGACCGGAGTGGACGAACCTCTGGTGTTCCGGTTGTCACGCCAGTGGCATTGCCGGGTAGCTATGTTCGGAAGGGATAACCGCTGAAAGCATCTAAGCGGGAAGCCCCCCTCGAGATGAGATCTCACTAATCTTTGCGATTCTGAAGGGCCCTCGAAGACTACGAGGTTGATAGGCAGGGTGTGTAAGCGCTGTGAGGCGTTGAGCTAACCTGTACTAATTGCCCGTGAGGCTTGACCATATAATCGAGCGTATTAGCGCGTTTGAATATATATGTACATTGCCGGTGTGTGGTTTCAGCTGGAAACAGCAGAGATCAGTAAACACACCTACAAATCACTATCTTCAAAAGACTTCGCAAGAATAGGTATCATCAATCTTTGATTGTTAAGAACGGCTTCGGCTGCTGGCTCAGGCCAAAAGTTGGAGCTCAGAATTGTGACGAGGGGTAAGCACCCCTGCGTTCAGGATTTTCCTGACGACAATAGCGAGTTGGTCCCACCTGATCCCATATCGAACTCAGAAGTGAAACGACTCAGCGCCGATGGTAGTGTGGGGCTTCCCCATGTGAGAGTAGGTCATCGTCAGGATTTAATACGAAAAAACCCCGCCTTGTGCGGGGTTTTTTCGTATTGCTCCTGGCGTTTGCGATTACCCACACACATGAGAGTAGGGCGAGGCGCATGCGCCGAGCCGGGCTGAAGTGAGCCGCGTACTAGCGGCGAGCGTTGACTCAGCCCGTGGGTCCAATCGAGCTGCATCCGCCGCGCCAGGGACGGCATGCAAACCTCTTTAGTATCGAGTAGCGCACTGCGCCGAGTCGTCTCCTCCGGAGCCGTGTCCCCCTTCGGGAGCCGCTCTGAAGCAAGCCGCCAACTATCCTCCAACACCCCAAAATCCCTCCCACAACCAGCCTGAAAGCCGCGTTTTTACGGCATTTGTGTAAGATTTCTATACACGCATTTCCATCCCACAGCGCGAAGGTGTAAAGAAAACACTCGTTTTACATTCGAATTACACTTAACTATCTGATTTTAAAGGATAAAATATGTTGGCACGCATGTTGCTTTGTATTCGTCAGGAATTGAAATCAAATTAGGAGTGAAAGTTGCTTAACAAAATCAAGGTAGTAGTAGCAGTATTTGCTTTGCTAGGCAGCACAACAGCGTTTGCGAACATTATCCCGCTCGGCGATGGTCTGTATCGCATCACTGATGAACAGGACGTAAGTCTGTTTCTCGAAGAGGGTGACAGTCACACGGTTTATCACAGCCTTGTTGATGACGGCGTACCGAAGGATTACTGGGTTATCGATGGGCAGCTAGAGCTTTCATTCTCCGAGAGCGAAGGTGATCTGGCCTGGGACTTGGACTACGAATGGGCTCGTATCACGAGCGACGGCATCGAAGAAACTCTTGAAGTCGACGGCGTCTGGTACAACTTCCATGTCATATGGGTAGACTTGGTCGAAGATGCTATTGCCAGCTTGAACGGCAGTGGTGAACTGCAGGTCACCGTGACGGCTATCAACGATGTTAATCGTCCGGAAGAGGATAGTGACTTCTGGTGGATGACGTCGAAGCTGAAAGTTGATGCTCGACGCATTCCGGAGCCTGGCACTCTGAGCCTCTTAGGTTTGGGCCTCCTGGGTGTTGCAGGAGCACGACGTCTCCGTAAGTAAAACGAGACTGGCCTCAATACGAAAAGCCTCGCAAAAGCGGGGCTTTTTTTTGGACGTTTTTTGTCGATCGTCAATGGGCGTTTTGATCGCCTTTCACGCAGCTATCCGGGTGAGAGATGGAGATCCGCTGCTTGGTTGGTACGCCTGTCTTTCGCGTGACAGTGCCGCCAAGCCAGGTAACTTGGATATCCACCGAACCTGCGGCTTCGCCTAACCCGTAGGTCAAGGTAGCAGCGTTCTGAGACGCATAACTTCGAGCGGGAGTAACGAAGCGTGTCTGGTTTTGCCCGCGGCTAGTCACCACTACCTTTGATCCAATGGCGTCGGTATCACCGCAGGGGCCGATAAGATCGATTTGCAACCAATCGTATTGGGAGGCCTGTTCGTTGCGGTAGATACGCAGCCGGCCGTCAATGTCAGAGAACACCAAGTCAATATCTCCGTCCTGATCAATATCCCCACTCGCGAGGCTGCGACCGGCAAGCGGTTGATGCAGATCTCCCACATGATCCGCGGGTAAGAGTTCGAACTGACGATCACATGCATCAGGGCAGTTGTAGAGAATTTGAGGAGATTGACGGAAAAACTGTGACTGCTGCGATTTATTGATCTCAGGCTCAGTGTGGCCGTTGGCTTGAATTATCTCCTGATGCCCATCCAGATCCAGGTCATCAAACGTAAGCCCGAACGTCACAGCCATGCGCGTGTGTAGGCCGACGCCGGTAATCGCGGCGTCGTCGATGAAACCCTGCCCCCTAATGCGCTGGCGATAGAGCGAAGTCATCTCGCCGGAGAAGTTCCCCATGCCGATATGCATCGTATCGCCACCATCGAGCACGCCAACGTCTATGCCCATTGCAGCGGTTGCGCGGCCGCCGTTGTCGTACGCAAGACCCAGGTCTTCCCCCTGTTCGACGAACTGACCTGTGCCGTCGTTGATGAAGGCAAAGTTGCGTATGCGATCGTTGGCCACCACCAGGTCCAGATAACCGTCACGGTTCAAATCGATGGGCAGTACACCCAGACCTTTGCCGATATGTTCACCTGTATATGGGTCAACAATCTCTATACCGCTTTGGGCAGATATCTCTTCAAAGCCAGAATCGCTGCGGCGGTAAAGGCGCGAAGAAGAACCCTTGAATACGCCCGGGCCGTTGTACGTTCTGGCCACGCCGACCAGTGACTCCGTTGTGCTCAAGTCCACTTCTTTGTCCCAGTGCAGATAGTTCAGCACAAACAACTCAAGCTTACGGTCGTTGTCGGCGTCGAAAAAGACGCCCGCTATGGTGAAGTCATCTGCTTCGCCAGCAACGCCCATTGCCTCCGTCACATCCACAAAAGAGCGACCTTCCAAATTGCGGAACAACTGATTTTTTCCCAGGCTGGCTACGAAAATATCGCGCCATCCGTCGCCGTCATAATCGGCCACATTGATGCCTAGTCCGTAGCCTGTGAAATGCAGGTTCATACTCTTACTTTGTTCTTCGAACTGTGCACCGGTGTTGATATATACCGCCAGGTTTTGAGTCAGCTGTCCGGGTTCATGGCCCTTTACGGCGAGCAGATCCAGATCACCGTCGTTGTCGAGATCAGACAGCGCGATCCCGGCGACCATAACTTCCGGGAGCAGCTTCTCGCCCATGGCGCCACTGGTAAAAACAAAATCCACCCCAAGTTCGGCGCTGACTTCTTTGAATGGTATTTGCGGTAGTTCTTGCTCTGGCAGAGCGGCCACTACTGGGGCTGCTACTTCCTTAGGCTCAGAACATCCGCTGAGGGCTAGCAGGGAAAGTGCAAGTGTACGTTTCATGGTTTTGTTCCCATGGCTTTGAGCGGGTACACAGTGACCCGCTTGGCTAACTCGTCTAACACTGGAGAGCGTCGAGCTTTGGCTGTAACCATCTGCTGTGCGTTGTCATCAGGCTTGTAACGACGATGTAGTGCCTGGTGTTCCTGGCTGCGGACTGAATCTCCAAGTGAGGCGTAGATTTGACTCAGCCCGTAATGAGCAGCCACGTTCTCCGGATCTAGGATCAACACCTGTTCGTAGTATCCTTGCGCCCTTTCCAGAGTTGCCCGATACCTGTGCTGATCGCTTGCGTGCGCGCCTGATAGCGTAATCAGAGCGCGTGCGAGGCGGTTCAGAAGGTTGTAGTCACGACTCAGGTCCAACCCTCTTTTGTCGAGGATACCGTCAGGGTCACCCACCAGTTCCACCAGTTGTGAAATCCCTTCTTCCAGGAAACCCGTATCCAGGTTGACTAGCGCGGAGTACCACTGCGCGGTCCACCATGCGTCATCCGGTCCCGGAGTGTAGGTTTTTAGAAGCGCCGCGGCCTCGTCCAGACGACCCTCAGTGTAATAGAGGCGTATCAGATTTAGAGTGCCTTCGGTGCGGCCGAGACCTGCAACCGCTTCAAACGCACGTTCCGCTTGTCGTAACTGGCTACCGCCGCCGCTGCGTAGGAGCGCGATGCCATAATCGTTTAGCCTTTGCCAATCAGCTGCTTGGAGCGAGGCTTGGGGTGTCGCGTGCGTAAAGTTGAGGTGGGTAATTGCCGATGCAATCTCAGTAACGGGTAGCTCGTTTAGAACCTCTGCCCCTTCCGTAAACTGCACGTATTGCGTATCGAATTTACGATAGTTCAGTGTGGCCTTTATGTTCGCCCTGCTCACGCCTTCTGGAACGTTAAAACGGTAGCGCACGAGCGCGGCTGTACCCGGGGGAATCTGATTGTTGAACAGTGGGGTGTAGATGTCCTGAACATTGCGACGGGCGATGCGGTTTCCATATCTGTCCAGCATGTAGACGTTAACTCGGTGGGCATCCTCCGGGACCTGACGCGTTTTGGGGTCCATCACGCCATTCTGGGCTAACAGTTGCCCGTCGGTATCTGTCACCTCAAGGGCGAGCCAGACCTGATTTGAGTCGGAGGTGCCCTGGGTGAAGAGGTGACCGAGCGTGCGAGTACGCAGGACCACTTCCACTAGTAGCTCTCGCGTGATGGGAAGTTCTATCGAATTGAGTGCATCTGCGGAGAGTGGCCCTGTAAAAGTCTGGATGGAGTCATCGCCTCCTCGGACACCGATAACATCTACCGTTACGGAATCCTTCAGGAATTTCTGGTGTGCTCTCAATGTCGTCAGCGGATCGTCAGTGAACTGACTGAGCGCCGTGTTTGCACCAACGAACAGGTGGTTGTTGAGTGCGGTGCCTGAGAAAGTGGATGCCAGGGTTGCGCCGAACTCGGTTGATGGCATTTCTGGCATATGACAACCGTTGCAGTTTGGCTGAGGTTGTTTTGGATAGTAGAAGCTGTCCACCCGGTGCCCCGAGACACCGCTGAGCAGGAAGGAGTCGTAGTGGTTCTGGCCACGCAACCAACGATATTGATTCAACTCCTGTGGAATGTGGACCTTATGGCAAGTGGCGCAGAACTCTGCTGACTTATGCAGCGGCTTCAGAAATGTCCGTTTGTGAAAATCAGGGTTGGCTTTGAGCAGTACGTTGCTCACCCAGCGTAATGAAGGCGATTCACTCCGGGCGAAAGGATAGTGTTGCGGTGCGGCGATGGTGAAATCAGAGTTGCCGCGGGGTGAGTCGACGCTCGACACGGCATGGCAGACAGTACAGGTAAGCCCTGCGCTCGCGGACGGGGAGCTCTCAAGGTCAAAATCGGGATGGTCGAATTCACCGCTGAGTAAAGGCACAACGTCATGGCAACCGGCGCAGAATCTGGATGCGTGGGTGTTGCCATCGCGCTCCATCAGGTGCGCGCGGGTTTCCAGCAAAGACACGCGGTAGAAAGGGTTGTTAAAAGAAGAAAAACGGTGCGCGCTCGCGGCCCATTGGTTGTGGGTCTCGGCGTGACACGTCAGACAATAGCTGTCGTTCATGAGCGCCTCGGCTGGAATCCCTGCCCCCGTTTGCGTTTTTATCAGAGACGGAAAACCGTCTCCTCCAGACGTACCAGTGAAATTGCCGGGAGCCGACGGCGGCGGGTCAAAAGCAACCAGTAGCGGGGCAAAAGCCACCGCCAGCATGACGCTCCCCAGCAAGGCGCTGCGTCGTGTCCACAGTTGTTTTATCACTTGGGGACGGTGTTGGTAGAAAAACCAGAAACCGGCGATAGGGGCAAGCACGTGCCCGAGATACAGACCCCAGCGTACATCAGGCCGACTGATTTCAAAGTCACTTATGCCACGAGTGAGGAGGAGTCCCGTAGTGATGACAACGACCAAACTCCAGACGAGGCGCAACCCTTCCCGCCGCGCTCCAGCATTTGCATGCGAGCGGACAACTGGCAGGTGACCCGCTAGATAGAGGCCCAGTACCAGAAGCATCAGCATGCCCGCCACGAGGTGAACGGCAAACATGAGTTGGTAGCCAGGGTTCTGCAGGAAGAGCCCGAGTGACCATTCAATAAATGATATGACCAGCAGGTAGAACCCATTGATCGTCAATAGTCCGATCAAGACAAACAATAGCGCAGCGTAGCGGGCCGTCACTGGTCCGTTGATACTCATGCAAGAAGTAACCGATAGAAATCCACTAAAGTTTACGTGATCGCGGGACGGGCGGAGATGACTCCTGTATCGAATTTGTATGAGAGAGGACAAAAAGTCGTGGTTGCGGGGGTGGTTGTGTAAAAATGTTTTACGCAGGTTGCGATCATGGTATGTCGAGAGGGTTAAAAAAATTGACAAGTCAGAATTGATCCGGGGCTAACATTCTGAAAAATAAGGGAATTTTTTTATGGCATAAAGATTGCTTAATGACTCCTATCGGTTTCCTACTTCGACGAGGAGAAAAGAATGAAATTAAGACTGTTAGCTGTTTTCTTGCTTCTGTTTGGGGCGGCAGGCGCGGCACAAGCTGCGATCATGACCATTTCTGATACTGCGAGTTTCAGCACCTACACTAACCAGGACGTCTACACGAGTGGTTCGTCTCGTTACACAGGCGCTAGCACGACCTACGACTACTTCACGCTCGACCGTTTTAACGGCAGCCTTGGTACGTTGCTGGGCGTCAGCGTTCGATTCACAAGCACGTGGAACCATCGCGTTTGGGCAAATTCTGATGACGACAGCGGCTGGGGCTATGAGGACGACGTTTACGTCCGTGCGCGCGGTGTTGCGCAGTATGGTGTGTATATGTACGACCCTTACTCGACTGCTCGTTCGACCACAGATAGTGAAATCGTTCGTTGTTCAGACGATGATGGCTACTGCTCAGATTACGACAACAGCGGCAACCGCAGTTTCAACCGTAGCATGAACCTGAGTGGTTTCTCGCTGGCTGATTTCATCGGCAACGACAGCTTGAATCTATACGCCTGGAACTCCCAAGATGCAGACATCCTGAGCTGTGACAACGGTGGGAACGACGACTGTAGTGCCTACTCTCGTGGCAATTTCTGGGGTCAGGCGACGGTAACGTATCGATACCAGACAGTTCCTGAGCCAGGCACACTGAGCCTGTTCGGCTTGGCGTTGCTCGCCTTCGGCATTAGCCGCAAGTTGCGCAAAGCGTAAGCAACCTAGAAGCGGCGGAAATCGATAAAAACCGCGCCTCACGGGCGCGGTTTTTTTATGCACAGGTTTCCCCAGTTCGCTATGCTGCGGACATGAGTCTCCGATATTTGGTAATTTGGTTGTTTGCTCTAACGTTAGGTGGATGCACACAAGCACCTGAAATCCCCACGCCTAATGAACACGGCGTACACAAACTCGTGACAGCCAAACTTCGACTACACAGAGAAGCGTTGGGTCGCAACGTCGATGACGCCACGCTTTGGAGCGCCTATGGTTCGGTGCTGGCCGCCAACGGATTTCGCCAAGAAGCTCGTCAGGCGTATTCACAATCGCTTGCGATGGTGCCGGATAACGATGTCCTTTTTTTGCTTGCCTACAGCTTTCGAGATGAACCGGCGACAGCGTATCAGCTAGCGGTTGATCTGCCTTTGGAAGAGTCAGCGGAATATAAAGAGTTTGTGGCTGGACAACTGCGGCTGCTCGGCCGCGTTGAAGAAAGCTTGGGGCTTTATACTGACCTTGCAGACTCAGCGCCGGAAACGGTGGACTTTCAATCAGACGGTCTCGAAGTGGCGTTGGAAGTTGGTGATCAAGCTCGCGCCAGCAGGTTTTTGGGCCGCCTTCTCAAGATGGCACCTGAAGATGAAGTAACTCAATATCTGCAAACTCAGTTTCAGCGGATGTTTGCAGTTGAGGTTGACGCAGATGAAACGGTTGCTGGACCACCGCGCTACTTTGTTAATGCTGTCGTCCGGGATATGGAAGAGAATAGTCGCTCTGAAACGGGCTTACGTGCGTTAGGCAGGCGGGCTGTCCTGGAAGGAGACTGGCCAGCTGTCGTTGAATGGTATGAAGTTCTTGCTGCGGGTTACGAGTTGAATGCGAAGGACAGGTTTAACCTGGGCGTGGGTTTGACGACACAACGCCGCTATAAAGAGGCGCTAGCAAATCTAACGCAGGCTCACGAGGAAGAAGCCAACAATCCTGACGTCTTGCTTGCGATCGCCAGAGTACACTTGGTGCTGGGTGATAACGAGAAAGCCGAACAGGAATACCGGAAAGTTCTCACCCTACCGGATGCCGATAGGTTCCTTGCGACCCAAGGCGTCGGCAGGGCAAAAGCGGGCCAGGGAGATATGGACGGTGCTATGACATGGCTTACCGATGCGAGTCGCCTTGCAGGTGCCACACCTGATGTTTTCGAAGACCTTGCACGCGTTGCCACGGATCAGGGCCGTTATGAGGCTGCAAAACAGTATGTTGGCATGGCCGAAGCACGAGGTTTTAAGGTGGATCCGCGCCTGACCCGTTTCTTGGGATCAATATAGATTTTCGAATCCAAGCCAGGCGTTTGCTGGAAGGCATAAGTCGAGCTTGCGCCTTCTTTTTCCTGTTTAGCAAAACGTATACTGGCGCGCTATGTCAGACCTCTTAGACGAATCCCTGATTGCCGACCGCTTGAGTCAGATCAAAGTCGTCCGCTTTGATTCGATCGACTCAACGAACACATTTCTGTTGGATCAACCCGAAACCGTACACCAGCATCTCTGCATTGCAGAGCACCAATCAGGTGGCCGCGGTCGTCGCAATCGACAATGGCAGTCACCTTACGGACGCAACCTTGCGATGAGTCTCGGGTTCGGCTTTGACAAAACGCTGAACGAACTTGGGGGCTTGAGTTCGGTGGTCGGGGTAGCCCTTGTCGAGGCGCTGCGTAACCTGGGTGCGAAAAATGTTGCGCTGAAGTGGCCGAACGATGTCCTGGTGGGTGACCAGAAACTCTGCGGTATATTGATAGAGCTCCGTATGCGAGGCATGAAGAGCGAGGCCGTGGTTGGTATTGGCGTCAATGTAAACCTGACTGAGCACGATAAAGCGGCCATAGACCAGCCCGTGACAGATCTTCGATCACTGGGTATCCAGGAAAACCGCTCTGAATTGGTGATTGCGCTTATGGGGGCAGTTCACGACGCAATCGCGCGCTTTGCCCAAGAAGGCTTTGCGGGTTTTGTGGAGCGTTTCAATGAACTCCATCTCTATCATGAGCAAGTATGTCGGGTCTTATCAGGTGAGGAGTCGATTGAGGGTAGTGTCGTGGGTGTGGCCGAAAACGGTGCGCTGATGCTCAAAGTAGGCTCGGCGATTGAACATTTCCACGGCGGCGAAGTTTCGCTCAGGCCTATACGGGATTGAACCTGATCGCGCGTAGTGACAAACTCCGCGCTGCATTTTTCTATCGTTCCTGATCGATTGTACCGTCGTAACACATTCTCTTACTCACAGTGGCTAGTGCGTAACAGCAGAGTAGTATTTTTCAGTCTGGTAGTTGCCAACGTCCTGGTCGGCATAGCTATGGTCGCCCTGCGTGGGGAAACCGCAGCGCCTCTGCAGGTAGAAACCCCGGCTCTGGTCCAGGGCGACGTGCCGCTCGCGTTGTTGTCGGAGCGCTCGATTGCTGCGGTGACGAAAAGCGAACTCTCAGTTGCATCCCATGTGGGTGGCATTGTGGACGCACCAGACGCCACTCAGGACGCGAATCAGCCGAATTCCCCTGAGCAGGAAACCGCAAACCAGGCGACCTCCGGTACGCACTCACAAAAGGAGTGTCGTCTTTTCGGTCTGGTTGCACAGGCGGCCGATCTTGATGGGATAGCCGCAGAGCTCGAGCAGGAGGGAGGATTCCCTCAAGTTGTTGAAACTCAGGTCTCCAGTGCACCTGATTACATGGTGTATGTCGACGCGCTTGGGTCGCCGCAAAATGCAGCGAGAGTCAGCCAGGAGCTGGCAGGGCAGAAAATCGATAGTTATCTCGTCAACAGAGATGACGGACCCATCTTGTCGGTGGGGGTTTTCTCGAAAAAATCCTTCGCTGATAGGCAGTTAACGCGACTGGCCAACCTAGGTTATCTGACTCAGATGCAGGAGTTGCCGCGCAGCCAGAAAGTCTTTCAACTGCAAGGTTATGTGGCACCTGGATCAGCGCTCTATGCACAATCACCTGGGCCGTGTTTGGCAATTGCACAGACGCAATAGTTTCTATAGAATCCCGCTCCCATTTTAGCCGCCATAGCTCAGCTGGTAGAGCAGCTCACTTGTAATGAGAAGGTCCCGAGTTCGACTCTTGGTGGCGGCACCAAATTCTCTACAGAAGCGTAAGTAGAGGCTGTGGTGCGTTGGTGAGGCTCAGGCGAATCGCGGTTGAAATGGAGAGATAGAGACATCATAGAGCGCCGGTTTTCAATGCTGAAAACAACGCTCTATGGTGTTTTTGTGCTTCGATTTTATGTCATAGATAAAGTGTCATAGACAAGGATTGAAGTGGAAAAAAGGTGGGGTTCCCGAGTGGTCAAAGGGATCAGACTGTAAATCTGACGGCTTAGCCTTCGAAGGTTCGAATCCTTCCCCCACCACCAATCTCGAGTTACGTCGAGAGAGCGGACTAGGCGGGTATGGTTCAATGGTAGAACCTCAGCCTTCCAAGCTGATGATGCGGGTTCGATTCCCGCTACCCGCTCCACGCCGGTTTTGGCTTGAGCCAAAACCTAACGGAGATTTTCGGCAGAGCCGAAAACTCCCAAGTGGTAGACGTTTGTCTGCTGCGGGTTTTGAACAGGTAGCTGAAGCTTCTTGGAAGTTCGATTCGAATTTCCAGAGCTGTTGGAAGTTAACGGGAGTTTTGACGAAGTCAAAACTCCTAAACAACTTGAAATTAGAAGGTGAGTGTGAACTCACACTCACCTTCTAATTTCAAGTTGTAGCTCACATAGCTCAGTAGGTAGAGCACTTCCTTGGTAAGGAAGAGGTCATCGGTTCAAATCCGATTGTGAGCACCATTTAACGTCTTCGCGCGCGATCGCAAAGACAGAAAGAGACGCCGAAAGGGGTCAATAAAAAAGGTGACAGGTAACTGTGACCACAACATCAATCTGGGCATATTTGAGGGTAAATAATGGCCAAGGGCCGGTTTCGGCAAAGGCCGAAACCTAACGGAGATTTCCGGCTTCGCCGCAAACTCCCAAATTAGAACCGACAAACTGGAAGAGACATGGCAAAAGAGAAGTTTGAGCGTACTAAGCCTCACGTAAACGTGGGGACGATAGGACACGTAGACCACGGTAAGACGACGTTGACGGCGGCGTTGACGAAGGTGTGTGCGGAAGCATTCGGTGGTGAAACAAGAGATTTTGACCAGATTGATAATGCGCCGGAAGAACGAGAGCGTGGTATTACGATTGCGACGTCACACGTTGAATATGAGAGTGAACAGCGCCACTACGCGCACGTTGACTGCCCCGGCCACGCGGACTATGTGAAGAACATGATCACGGGTGCGGCCCAGATGGACGGCGCGATTCTGGTTGTGAGTGCGGCTGATGGCCCGATGCCTCAGACCCGCGAGCACATTCTTCTGTCCCGTCAGGTCGGTGTACCGAAGATTGTTGTGTTCATGAACAAAGCGGACATGGTAGACGACGAAGAGCTCTTGGAGCTTGTTGAGATGGAAGTGCGTGAACTGTTGGATACGTACGAGTTTCCGGGTGATGACACCCCGATCATCATCGGCAGCGCACTGAAGGCGCTGGAAGGTGATGCGGGCTACGCTGAGAAGGTGAAGGAACTGGTCGAGACGCTGGATGAGTACATTCCTGAGCCTGAGCGTGCGGTAGATCAGCCGTTTTTGATGCCGATTGAGGACGTGTTCTCTATCTCAGGTCGTGGCACGGTTGTGACGGGTCGCGTAGAGCGTGGAATTATTAATGTGGGTGATGAGATTGAGATCATCGGCATTAAGGAAACACAGACGACGACGTGTACGGGCGTTGAGATGTTCAGAAAGCTTCTGGACGAAGGCCGTGCGGGCGAGAACGTGGGTGTTCTGTTGCGTGGTACGAAGCGTGAAGAAGTGGAACGTGGTCAGGTACTGGCGGTACCGGGTTCAATTACCCCGCATACGAAGTTTGAGGCAGAAGTGTATGTCTTGAGCAAGGACGAAGGTGGACGTCATACACCGTTCTTCAAGGGCTACCGTCCGCAGTTTTACTTCCGTACGACGGACGTGACGGGTTCTGTGGAACTGCCACAGGACGTTGAGATGGTGATGCCGGGTGATAATGTGAACATGGTGGTTGAGCTGATTGCTCCGATTGCTATGGATGATGGATTGCGATTTGCGATCCGTGAAGGTGGCCGTACGGTCGGCGCCGGTGTTGTTACGAAGGTAATAGAGTAGTAACAGGTAATCGAATTTGTGTTTCAGGACCGCTGTGGATACGTCCATGTACGCTGCGCGGCGACATCCCAAATCGTCGAGTTTGCAGGGCAAACTCGCAATCAAGTTGGACTATTCGACGCAAATCTGGTTTCCAGATTTGCGTCTGAAGTAGTCAACTTGAAGCCGACGCTCCTGAAACACAAAGTTGCGATCACCTTGACGCGGTATTTCGGTTAAACGAGGTATCCACGTCCACCTTCAACTTGTTGAGGGATTTGTGGACTCCTAACGGAGCCCACGGGAGTTTGCGAAGCAAACTCTTAAACAAGTTGTACTTTTCAGTCGACAAATTACGGCTGGAAAGGAAAGGAAGTTTTTCCGAAGGAAAAACTTCTAAACAACTTGTACTTGTCTCTCCAAATCTGGATCCCAGATTTGGAGAGACAAGTCAAGTTGTAGGCCAGTAGCTCAATTGGCAGAGCAGCGGTCTCCAAAACCGCAGGTTGGGGGTTCGATTCCCTCCTGGCCTGCCATCTTGCTAGGTAACTAAGCGAGGTGCAGGAAGCGAATGGCAGCAGCGACGGACAGATAGCGACGCGACGGACAGATAGAGAGATAGATTGAACGCAAATACAGAAACAGCAGGGTCTAACGCCATTGATTGGCTGAAGTGGCTCGTTGTGTTCGCCCTCGTTGGCGGCGGCATCTATGGCAACTGGTATTTCGGCGACGAATCCCTCCTCTTGCGGGTGGGTGCGCTCTTAATCGTTGCGGTTGTGGCAGCGCTCATCGCGGTGCAGACCGAGCGCGGTCGCACAACCTGGTCGCTCATCAAAGAGTCCCGTAGCGAGATTCGTCGGGTGGTATGGCCATCGAACCAGGAGACAACGCAGACCACGTTGGTGGTTTTGCTCATGGTTGTCATCTTCGGGCTGATCCTGTGGGGTCTGGATTCCCTGTTTGGTTACATTGTCAGTACAATCATCGGTTAGAGTGGGAAGCGATATGTCAGCAAAGAAATGGTTTGTCGTGCACGCCTACTCGGGCTATGAAAAGCATGTTGCCCGCGCACTTGCTGAGCGAGTTGAGCTTTCCGATCTCGGCGGCATGTTCGGCGAGATCATGGTGCCTACCGAAGAGGTGGTTGAAATGCGCGCCGGGCAGAAGCGTCGCAGCGAACGTAAGTTCTTTCCAGGCTACGTTCTGGTTGAGATGGAGCTGAACGACGAAACCTGGCACCTGGTGAAAGAGACGCCTCGCGTGATGGGATTCATCGGTGGCAAGGCAGATCAGCCTGCCCCGCTCACCGACCGCGAAGCATCCGCTATTCTTGATCGAGTGGCACAAGGTAGTGAGAAGGCAACGCCGAAGACGGTCTTTGAACCTGGTGAAATTGTCAGGGTCATAGATGGGCCGTTCAACGACTTCAACGGGGTTGTTGAAGAAGTGAATTACGAAAAGAACCGTTTGAATGTCGCTGTGACGATCTTCGGGCGGTCAACACCGGTTGAACTTGATTTCGACCAGGTGGAGAAAGGTTGAACTTGAGTTTGGCTCAGCCAAGCTGACCCAAATTCAAGTTCATTTGAGTTTTGCTAGCGCAAAACTCTGTGTGAGAGTCTCTCAGCCAAGCTGGGTGACAAAGAAAGAAGCAAAGAGGAGTGCAATCAGATCTCGAGTCTGAGCACGTTAGAACTCAGGAGAAAAAATAGTGGCTAAGAAAGTAGAGGCCTATATCAAGCTGCAGGTACCTGCAGGTCAGGCCAACCCCAGTCCGCCGGTGGGTCCGGCACTCGGTCAGCACGGTGTGAACATCATGGACTTCTGTAAGGCGTTTAACGCGCAGACGCAATCCATGGAGCAAGGCCTGCCGATTCCGGTTGTCATCACCGTCTATGCAGACCGCAGTTTTACCTTTATCACCAAAACGCCCCCTGCGGCTGTTTTGTTGCGTAAGGCTGCAAAAATTGCCAAGGGCAGTCCTACACCCAATACGCAGAAGGTTGCCAAGGTGACCCGTGCGCAACTGGAAGAAATTGCACAGATCAAAATGCCAGACCTGACCGCGGCTGACATGGATGCGGCAGTGCGTACCATCGCAGGTACTGCGCGTGCTTCAGGCATCGACACAGAGGGGGTTGTTTAAATGGCCAAGCTCACCAAACGCCAACGCTTGTTTGCGGAGAAAGTAGACGCGGACAAGGCGTACCCGATCGATGAGGCGGTATCGCTTCTGAACGAATTGTCGAAGACCAAATTCAAGGAGTCATTTGATGTCTCCATCAACCTGGGCGTTGACCCCCGCAAGTCAGACCAGGTAGTTCGCGGTGCGACCACGCTGCCTCACGGTTCTGGCAAATCTGTACGTGTCGCCGTGTTTGCACAGGGTGACAACGCGGACGCTGCGAAAGAAGCAGGTGCGGACAAAGTCGGCTTTGAAGACCTGGGCGAAGAAATTAAAGGCGGCAACCTCGACTTCGACGTTGTGATCGCCACCCCAGATGCCATGCGCATCGTAGGTCAGCTGGGTAAGGTGCTGGGCCCTCGAGGTCTCATGCCCAATCCGAAGACAGGTACGGTTACCCCCGACGTGGCTGCGGCTGTACAGAACGCGAAGGCGGGTCAGGTGCAGTTCCGCACGGACAAGGCCGGTATTGTGCACGGCAGTGTTGGCCAGGTTGGCTTTGAACCAAAGGCCATCAAGGAAAACCTGGAAGCACTGGTTAACGACCTCAAGAAGGCAAAACCCGCTTCAGCAAAAGGTGTGTACTTAAAGAAGCTCACCCTCTCGACCACCATGGGTCCGGGTGTGTCCATAGATCAGGCATCTCTAGAAGTTTAGAGACACAACAGAATTTTGAAGACCCTGCGCAAGTACTGGCAGGGGCTGTCAAAAACCGCACAGGTCGGCCGCAAGCGGCCTAACCGAGATTTGCGCTAGTGCGAAAACTCGAGTAGGTAGCAAGAGGTCGATTAAATGAACCGCAAGGTGAACCTGGCGTAGACGGCAAATATCTTCGCTGTAAGTAGCAACGAAGAGCGCCGTAGAGAAACGTGTTGGGATGGGCTTGCAAGAGCCGGGAACGACACACAATAGGAGAAAAGCAAAGTGGCATTAAAGCTCGAGCAAAAGCAACAGATCGTTGCTGAAGTGAACGAAGCTGCCGCATCTGCTTTGTCGGCAGTCGTTGCAGACTATCGCGGCCTTACCGTCGCTGAGATGACCGAGATGCGTTCGAAAGCACGCGAAACGGGTGTCTATCTCAGGGTGGTTCGGAACACGCTGGCAAAAAGAGCCGTTGAAGGTACGGAGTATGAATGTCTTGATGAGGCATTTGTGGGTCCAACCCTTGTGGCGTTCTCAACAGAGGACCCCGGTTCAGCCGCGCGTTTGATTAAGGATTACGCGAAGGAGCATGACGCGCTTGAAGTGCGAGCGCTGGCCATCGGTGGAGAAATGTTTGGTGCCGATCAGATCGATCGGGTCGCGAAACTGCCCACCCTGGATGAAGCGCGCGCGATGCTGTTGGCCTGCATGCAGGCCCCGGTAGTGAAGTTGGCACGGACACTGAACGAAGTGCCCGGCAAGCTCACACGCGCAGTTGCTGCCGTCAGAGATCAGAAGCAGGCCGCTTCATAAAGTTACTTAGGAGATATTAATCATGGCATTGTCCACAGACGATATTTTGAATGCCATCGCGGAAATGAGCGTGATGGAAGTTGTCGAACTGGTCCAGGCGATGGAAGAAAAGTTCGGCGTTTCAGCAGCGGCAGCAGTCGCTGCAGCACCTGCAGCAGCCGCTGACGGCGGTGGTGCGGCAGCAGAAGAAAAGGACGAGTTTGACGTCGTTCTCGCTGGCGCAGGTGATAAGAAGGTTAACGTGATCAAGGCAGTTCGCGCGATCACCGGCCTTGGATTGAAAGAAGCTAAAGCATTGGTAGATGAAGCACCTTCACCGATCAAGGAAGGCGCGACTAAGGACGAAGCTGAAGACTTCAAAAAGCAGCTGGAAGAAGCTGGCGCGACTGTCGAACTCAAGTAATCGCACTCGATTGCGTATACTTGATCGACAACGTCGACATCGGGCTGGGTCCTGTGCAGAAAACTGCGCAGGACGCCGGCCGTTCGTGGTTGGGAGTGTGGATTTCCGCATTGCCTGCCAAACCGTTCGCAAATGCACATCGCTGAAATAAGCGTGGGAGAATCGCATGGCGTATAGCTTTACTGAAAAGAAGCGCATCCGTAAGGATTTCGGGAAACTGTCCGAATCTATGGAGCTACCGTACCTGCTGGCCATCCAGACAGAATCGTACGACAAGTTCCTGCAGGTTAACGGCAACCCGGAAGAAAGAGACGAAGCAGGATTACATGCAGCGTTTCGGTCTGTGTTTCCCATCGTCAGCTACTCAGGCTCCGCTGCCTTGGAGTACGTTGACTATCGTCTTGGAGAGCCAACTTTTGACGTGAAGGAATGTGTTCTGCGTTCTATCACATACGCGGCACCGCTCCGAGTGAAAGTTCGACTCATCATCTACGATAAGGAGTCTTCCAACAAAGCAGTAAAGGACGTCAAAGAACAGGAAGTCTACATGGGCGAAATTCCGCTCATGACCGACAACGGTACATTTGTCATCAACGGCACCGAGCGGGTGGTTGTCTCCCAACTGCATCGCTCGCCGGGTGTGTTCTTCGATCACGATCGCGGTAAAACACACTCGTCAGGAAAGCTCTTGTACAACGCGCGGGTGATTCCTTACCGCGGGTCCTGGCTCGACTTCGAGTTCGACCCCAAAGATTGTTTGTTCGTTCGTATTGACCGTCGTCGCAAACTCCCAGCGACGATCATTCTGCGTGCGCTTGAGTACACGAGCGAACAGATTCTCGAAACCTTTTTCGAGACCAACCAGTTCTTTATCGAGAATGGCGAAGTCGCCGCCGAACTCATCCCTGAGCGGATGCGTGGTGACGTAGCCAGCTTCGATATTTGTGACGACAAAGGAAACGTGATTGTTGAGACGGGTCGTCGCGTGACCGCGCGTCACGTGCGTCAGCTCGAAGAGAGTGGCATGACCCGCCTGGCAGTGCCGCGTGAGTACCTGCTGGAACGTGTTACCGCTAAAGATCTGGTGGACGAGTCCACCGGTGAAGTGGCCGTAGCGTGCAACACGATCATTACCGAAGAAGTGCTCGAGCAGTTGTTTGAGCTCAACGTTTCTACGGTAGACACCATTTACACCAACGACCTTGATTGTGGTCCGTTCATCTCCGATACGTTGCGCATTGACCCGACGCGCAACAAGCTCGAAGCGCTGGTCGAAATTTACCGCATGATGCGTCCCGGTGAGCCGCCGACAAAAGAAGCGGCTGAGAACCTTTTCAACAACCTCTTCTTCTCAACAGAGCGTTATGACCTGTCTGCGGTAGGTCGCATGAAGTTCAACCGACGTCTGGGTCGCGAAGCGATCGAAGGTGAAGGTATTCTCGACGTGGACGACATCGTTGCTGTGATGTCCACCCTGCTGGATATTCGTAACGGTAAAGGCTCGGTGGATGACATTGACCACCTGGGTAACCGTCGTGTCCGTTCTGTCGGTGAGATGGCGGAGAACCAGTTCCGTGTTGGTCTCATCCGCGTTGAGCGTGCTGTGAAGGAACGTTTGAGCCTCGCTGAGTCTGAAGGCCTGATGCCACAGGACATGATTAATGCGAAGCCGGTTGCGGCAGCGATCAAAGAGTTCTTCGGTTCCTCACAGCTTTCGCAGTTTATGGACCAGAACAACCCGCTGTCTGAAGTGACGCACAAGCGCCGCGTATCTGCGCTTGGGCCGGGTGGACTCACGCGTGAACGAGCGGGTTTCGAAGTTCGCGACGTACACCCCACCCACTACGGTCGCGTGTGTCCAATTGAGACGCCTGAAGGACCGAACATCGGTCTGATCAACAGTCTCGCGACATACGCGCGCACCAACGAGTACGGCTTCCTCGAGTCGCCGTATCGTAAGGTCACCGACGGTGTGGTCACCGACGAGATTGAATACCTCTCGGCGATTGATGAGGCAAACTACGTGATCGCGCAAGCCAGCGCACCCGTAGATGCAAACGGTAACTTTGAAGAAGAACTGGTGGATGTTCGTCACCAGAACGAATTTACCAAGACCGCAGCACCGAACGTGAACTATATGGACGTCTCGCCCAAGCAGGTGGTCTCCATTGCGGCTTCTTTGATCCCGTTCCTTGAGCACGACGATGCAAACCGCGCGCTCATGGGATCCAACATGCAGCGCCAAGCTGTTCCCACCCTGCGTGCGGAAAAGCCATTGGTCGGTACCGGAATGGAACGTGCGGTTGCGCGTGACTCCGGCGTGTGTGTCATCGCCAACCGCGGCGGTGTGGTCGACATCGTCGATGCCGCGCGAATTGTGGTGCGTGTAAGTGACGAAGAAACCGAAGCGGGTGAAGCAGGGGTTGATATCTACAACCTGACCAAGTTCACCCGCTCCAACCAAAACACGTGTATCAACCAGCGACCGCTGGTGAAGCCGGGCGATGTGATCGCCAAGGGCGACACCCTGGCGGATGGGCCGTCGGTAGACATGGGTGAGCTGGCACTGGGCCAGAACATGCGCATCGCGTTTATGCCCTGGAACGGTTACAACTTTGAAGACTCGATTCTGGTTTCAGAGCGGGTTGTTCAGGAAGACCGGTTTACCAGCATCCACATCCAGGAGCTGACCTGTATCGCACGCGATACCAAGCTCGGACCGGAAGAAATCACCTGCGATATTCCCAATGTCGGTGAAGGCGCGCTGTCCAAACTCGACGAGTCGGGCATTGTGTACATCGGTGCTGAGGTTGGCGCCGGTGACATTCTGGTCGGTAAGGTAACGCCGAAGGGCGAAACACAGTTGACCCCTGAAGAGAAACTCTTGCGAGCGATCTTCGGTGAGAAAGCGTCTGACGTTAAAGACACGTCACAGCGTGTGCCGACCTCAGTAAAAGGTACGGTCATTGATGTGCAGGTATTTACACGTGACGGCGTTGAAAAAGATCAGCGTGCCAAGGATATCGAGCGCACTCAGCTGGGTCAGATCCGCAAGGACCTGGACGATGAGTACCGTATCGTTGAGACGGCTACCTATGAACGTCTGCAAAGAAGCCTGTTAGGCCAGCAAGCGGCAAGCGCGCCTGGTCAAAGCAAGGGTTTGAAAATCGACGAGGCTTATTTGGAAAGCCTGGCCTTGGACGATTGGTTCAAAATCCGCATGCAGGACGACAACCTGAACGCGTTTATCGAGCGCGCTGAAGCCCAGTTGAAAGAGCGTAAAGAAGCGCTGGATGCAGTTTATGCTGACAAGCGCGCGAAGCTGGAGACGGGTGACGATCTGGCGCCGGGTGTGCTCAAGATCGTGAAGGTTTATCTCGCCATCAAGCGTCGTATTCAGCCTGGTGACAAGATGGCCGGACGCCACGGTAACAAGGGTGTGATCTCGGTCATCATGCCGGTTGAAGACATGCCGTTTGACGAGCATGGCGAACCGGTGGATATCGTTCTGAACCCGCTGGGCGTGCCATCCCGCATGAACGTGGGACAGGTGCTGGAAACCCATCTGGGTTGGGCTGCACACGGCGTTGGCCAGCGCATCAACGAGATGATCGCCGAGCAGCGCAAAGTTGCAGAGATCCGTGGCCTGCTGGAACAGGTATATAACGAAATTGGTGACTCAGGCGTCGACCTCAAGTCCCTGACCGATACAGAGGTTCAGGAGATGGCGACCAACCTCTCTAAAGGTGTGCCGATGGCAACGCCTGCGTTTGATGGTGCCAGTGAGGACGAGATCAAAGGTATGCTGGAGTTGGCGGGTCTGCCAACCAGCGGCCAGGCAGTACTCTACGATGGCCGTACGGGTGATACGTTTGATCGCCCTGTGACCGTCGGCTACATGTACATGCTGAAGCTGAATCACCTTGTCGATGACAAGATGCACGCGCGCTCAACCGGCTCGTACAGCCTCGTTACTCAGCAACCGCTGGGTGGTAAGGCGCAGTTCGGTGGGCAGCGCTTCGGAGAGATGGAGGTCTGGGCGCTTGAAGCTTATGGCGCCGCCTACACGCTCCAGGAAATGTTGACCGTTAAATCGGACGACGTGACGGGCCGTACCAAGATGTACAAGAACATCGTGGACGGAAATTATGAAATGGAACCTGGTATGCCGGAATCCTTCAATGTACTGGTCAAGGAGATTCGCTCCTTGGGCATCAACATTGAACTGGAAACCGACTAACCCTGTTAACCTCTAAAAGATAGGAGAAGCTCTTGAAAGACTTACTTAACTTACTAAAGGCTCAGGGTAACGCGGACGAGTTCGACTCGCTGCGCATTGGTCTGGCATCCCCTGAGATGATTCGCTCCTGGTCGTTTGGCGAAGTGAAAAAGCCGGAGACCATCAACTACCGTACGTTCAAACCGGAACGGGATGGACTGTTCTGCGCGCGTATCTTTGGACCTACCAAGGACTACGAATGCCTGTGCGGCAAATACAAGCGCCTGAAGCATCGCGGTGTCATCTGTGAAAAGTGTGGTGTTGAAGTAACGCTCACCAAGGTTCGTCGTGAGCGTATGGGCCACATCGAACTTGCGTGTCCTACTGCACACATCTGGTTCCTGAAGTCGCTGCCGTCCCGTATCGGTCTGCTGCTGGACATGACCCTCCGCGATATCGAACGCGTACTCTACTTCGAGTCGTTTGTCGTGATCGATCCCGGCATGACCGACCTGGAGATAGGCCAGCTATTAACCGATGAGGAGTACTACACCAAGCTTGAAGAGTTTGGTGATGACTTCGACGCTCGTATGGGTGCGGAAGCGGTACAGGAATTGCTGATTGCGCTGGATCTTGAAGGTGAGATTGCGCACCTGCGTGAAGAGATCCCGGCAACCAATTCCGAAACCAAGATCAAAAAGTTTTCCAAGCGTTTGAAGCTGATGGAAGCTTTCCAGAAGTCAGGCAACAAGCCTGAGTGGATGGTCATGACCGTTCTGCCTGTGCTGCCGCCGGACCTGCGTCCGTTGGTGCCGCTCGATGGCGGACGTTTTGCGACCTCAGATCTGAATGACTTGTACCGTCGTGTGATCAACCGTAACAACCGTTTGAAGCGGCTGTTGGATCTGGCTGCGCCGGATATCATCGTGCGTAACGAAAAGCGCATGCTGCAGGAATCTGTGGACGCGCTTCTGGATAACGGTCGTCGCGGCCGAGCCATCACCGGCTCTAACAAGCGCCCGCTGAAATCGCTCGCGGATATGATCAAGGGTAAGCAGGGACGTTTCCGTCAGAACCTGCTTGGTAAGCGCGTAGACTACTCCGGTCGATCCGTGATCGTGGTTGGTCCTACGCTCAAACTGCATCAGTGCGGTCTGCCCAAGAAGATGGCACTGGAACTCTTCAAACCGTTTATCTTCGGCAAGCTCGAAGATCGTCAATTGGCGACTACCATCAAGGCTGCGAAGAAGATGGTGGAACGCGAAACAGCCGAAGTCTGGGATATCCTGGCAGAGGTCATTCGCGAACACCCGGTTCTCTTGAACCGCGCCCCAACACTTCACCGTCTGGGTATCCAGGCGTTTGAGCCTGTGCTCATTGAAGGTAAGGCCATCCAGCTGCACCCGCTCGTCTGTGCTGCGTACAACGCGGATTTCGACGGCGACCAGATGGCAGTGCACGTACCGCTCACGCTGGAAGCTCAGCTTGAAAGCCGCGCGCTGATGATGTCTACCAACAACATCCTCTCTCCGGCCAGTGGTGAGCCGATCATCGTTCCCTCCCAGGACGTGGTTCTCGGCGTTTACTACATGACCCGCGAAAGGGTGAATGCTCGCGGTGAAGGTCAGGTGTTTGCAGATGCCGAAGAAGTGCATCGCGCCTACCACGCCCAGCAGGTTGATCTGCACGCTAAGGTGAAGGTTCGTATCGAAGAGAATGTCATCGAAGAAGATGGCAGTTCAACGCCAACGCGTACGCTGTATGAGACAACTGTTGGTCGAGCGCTGCTCTACAACATCGTGCCCAACAGCCTGCCGTTCTCCATGGTCAACAAAGCCATGGATAAGAAAGCGATCTCAAACCTCATCAACGACTGTTACCGTCGTTGTGGTTTGAAGGATACGGTCATCTTTGCTGACCAGCTGATGTACACCGGCTTTGCGCATTCAACCGCTTCCGGTGCTTCTATCGGTGTTGAAGACTTCGTTATTCCAGATGAGAAAGCAACCATCATCGGCGAAGCCGAGGATGAAGTGGCTGAAATCGAATCGCAGTACGCCTCGGGTCTCGTGACTCAGGGCGAGAAGTACAACAAGGTGGTAGACATCTGGTCGCGGGCCAACGATCTGGTTGCGCGCTCTATGATGGACGGCATCTCCAAAGAAACGGTTAAAAATCGCGAAGGCGAAGATGAGCAGCAGGACAGCTTCAACTCCGTCTATATCTACTCTGACTCTGGAGCACGGGGTTCACCGGCGCAGATTCGTCAGCTTGCAGGTATGCGTGGCTTGATGACCCGTCCTGATGGTTCGATCATCGAGAATGCGATTACCGCAAACTTCCGTGAAGGCTTGACCGTTAACGAGTACTTCATCTCCACCCACGGTGCACGGAAGGGTCTTGCCGATACGGCGCTCAAGACCGCTAACTCCGGTTACCTGACTCGGCGTCTTGTGGACGTTGCCCAGGACGTGGTGATCACCGATGTCGATTGCGGTACGGATGCAGGTCTGCATCTCACCGCCATCATCGAAGGTGGTGACGTTGTTGAACCGTTGGGTGCACGGGTATTGGGTCGTGTCGTTGCCCAGGATGTACTGGATGTCGATGGCAAAACGGTACTGATTCCTGCTGGTACGATGATCGACGAAGCCTGGGTTGATCAGTTGGAAGAACTGGGCGTCGATGAAATGTGGGTGCGCAGTGCAATTACCTGTGATACCACCTACGGCGTCTGCGCCAAGTGTTATGGCCGCGACCTTGCGCGTGGTCATGAGGTCAACGTCGGTGAAAGTGTTGGCGTGATTGCAGCACAGTCCATCGGTGAGCCGGGTACACAGCTTACAATGCGTACCTTCCACATCGGTGGTGCGGCATCACGTGCGACCGCGGTCGACAATATTCAGGTGAAACACGGCGGCACCGTTCGTCTGCACAACCTGAAAACGGTTGAGCGCGAATCTGGCGAGCTGGTAGCAGTATCTCGATCTGGAGAAATTGCAGTTGCTGATGATCACGGCCGTGAGCGTGAGCGTTACAAGCTGCCTTATGGTGCTGTTATTTCTGTCACCGACGAGACCGAGGTTGAAGCGGGACAGGTTATCGCTCAGTGGGACCCCCACACGCACCCGATCGTGGCAGAAGTTGCGGGTACCGTGCAGTTTGCTGAAATGGAAGAAGGCCTTTCGGTCAATCGCCAGACGGACGAACTGACCGGCCTGACCAACATCTCTGTACTCGATCCTAAGGATCGACCGAGTGCAGCGAAGGACCTGCGTCCTGCTGTGCGTCTGATGGATGGTGAAAACCAGGTCAACCTGCCGGGTACCGATGTACCGGCCAACTACTACATGCCGAGCAACGCTATCCTCAACCTTGAAGATAACGCGCACATCGGTGTTGGTGACATCATCGCGCGGATTCCTCAAGAAGGCTCCAAGACGCGTGACATCACCGGTGGTCTGCCGCGTGTTGCGGACCTCTTTGAGGCACGTAAGCCCAAAGAACCGGCGATTCTTGCAGAAGCAACGGGTACCGTCAGTTTCGGTAAAGAGACAAAGGGTAAGCGCCGTCTGGTGATTACTCCGCCCGACAGTGATCCGGTAGAAACGCTGATTCCGAAGTGGCGCACCATTGGTGTGTTCGACGGCGAGCAGGTTGAGAAGGGTGAAACCGTATGTGACGGACCGCTCTCTGCACACGATATTCTGCGCCTGAAAGGTGTCGAAGATCTCGCTGCGTACATCGTCAATGAAATCCAGGAAGTTTATCGCCTTCAGGGTGTAACCATTAACGACAAGCACATCGAAGTCATCGTCCGGCAGATGCTGCGCAAGGTTGAAGTGACAAGCTCCGGCGAATCCGAACTGATTCGTGGCGAGCAGCTCGAGTACACGGGTATTCGAGAGATCAACAAGAACCTTGAAGCCGATGGCCGCGAGAAGGCTGGCTTCCAGCGCATCTTGCTGGGTATCACCAAGGCATCGCTCGCGACAGAGTCGTTCATTTCCGCGGCTTCATTCCAGGAAACCACACGCGTGCTGACCGAAGCTGCCGTCACCGGCAAGCAGGACTGGCTGCGTGGCCTGAAGGAGAACGTGGTTGTAGGGCGTCTGATTCCTGCCGGAACGGGTCTGACCTACCATGCGGATCGCAAGCGTCGTCGCGAAGAAGAGATGTCTGCTCTGCTCGGACCATCTGCGGAAGAAGTGGAAGCGGCGTTGTCTGAAGCGTTGAGCGAGGGCGATTCGTCTTCTGAAGAAGAATAGTTGACTTATGACCGAGCTTTGCCGAATCGGCAAAGCTCGGCGCAAAGTCAACTATTACTCGGAGTTTCGTGCCGAAACTCCTGTTTTAAAAACAACCGGATGCGGTTGTCGAGATTGCGGGAGTTTGCGAAGCAAACTCCTAAACAAGTTGCTCCTATCAGGAGCAATCTGCTTCGCAGATTGGCGACTGATAAGACAACTTGTAAATTAAATGGCGGTGCCTATAATGGCGCGCCCTGAGGCTGTATCCGGTGGGTACGGCTTAATTAATACGGAAGAATAGTACGTTATGGCAACAATTAGCCAATTAGTAAGAAAGCCGCGAAAGCGCAAGGTTGCGAAGAATATCGTACCTGCGTTGCAGGCTTGTCCCCAGCGTCGCGGTGTATGCACGCGTGTTTATACCACCACGCCTAAGAAGCCGAATTCAGCGCTTCGCAAGGTCTGTCGTGTACGTCTGACCAACGGTTACGAAGTTACCTCCTACATCGGTGGTGAAGGTCATAACCTGCAGGAACACTCGGTGGTACTCATTCGCGGCGGTCGTGTTAAGGACCTCCCCGGTGTGCGGTACCACACGGTGCGCGGTGTGCTCGATACCTCTGGTGTTGCTGATCGCAAGCAAGGCCGGTCCAAGTACGGCACGAAAAAGCCTAAATAAGAATCCCACAAATTTCTCAGTAAGAGGTCGGCGCTAAGTTCGACTAACTATCTGAAAAGGAGAAACATAAATGCCACGTCGTAGAGTCGTCGCAAAACGCGAAATCCTTCCTGATCCCAAGTATCACAACCAGACGGTTGCCAAGTTCATCAACCACGTAATGGTCAGCGGCAAAAAAGCGGTTGCTGAGCGTATCGTGTATGGCGCGTTTGATCGTATTCAGGAACGTGATTCCGCAGCAGATCCCATCGAAGTATTTGATAACGCGCTGGAAGCGATTGCGCCGCTGGTTGAGGTGAAGTCTCGCCGTGTAGGTGGTGCAACCTACCAGGTGCCGGTTGAAGTGCGCGCCTCACGCCGCAACGCGCTCGCCATGCGCTGGTTGGTAGAAAGTGCCCGCGCACGCAGCGAAAAATCCATGGCAGCTCGCCTTGCAGGGGAGTTGATGGATGCGGCAGAAGGTCGCGGTTCAGCGGTTAAGAAACGCGAAGATACCCACCGTATGGCAGACGCGAACAAGGCGTTTGCTCACTACAGGTACTAGCCGCCTTCAAAATTACGCCAGCGCAACATAGTCGAGTCGGTCATGGCTAGAAACACACCGATCACCCGCTACCGCAATATTGGCATTGTGGCGCACGTTGACGCTGGCAAAACCACCACGACCGAACGCGTTCTGTTCTACACAGGCCTCTCCCATAAAATTGGTGAAGTGCACGATGGTGCGGCCACCATGGATTGGATGGAGCAGGAACAGGAACGCGGCATTACCATCACCTCTGCTGCGACCACCTGCTTCTGGCGGGGTATGAACCAGCAGTTCGATGAACACCGCATCAACATTATCGACACCCCTGGCCACGTCGACTTCACTATTGAGGTTGAGCGCAGTCTGCGTGTGTTGGATGGCGCGGTTGTCGTGTTTTGTGGCACGGCTGGTGTAGAACCTCAGTCCGAAACCGTCTGGCGCCAAGCCAACAAGTATGAAGTGCCACGCATGGTGTTCGTCAACAAGATGGACCGCCAGGGCGCTGACTTCCTGCGTGTTGTTGAGCAGATCAAAGACCGTCTTGGTTCGACACCCGTGCCGATTCAACTGGCCATAGGCGCTGAAGAAAATTTCCGGGGTGTGATCGATCTCATCAAGATGAAAGCCATCATCTGGAATGAGGATGACCAGGGTCTCACCTACGAAGAGGAAGATATTCCTGCGGATCTTGTCGAGCAGGCAGAAACCTACCGCGAAGAAATGGTAGAAGCTGCGGCAGAGGCCAATGAAGAGCTGATGGATAAGTACCTCGAGGAAGGTGAGCTTTCCGACGAGGAAATTAGAGCCGGGATTCGTATCCGTACGCTGGCCAACGAAATTGTTCCTGCACTCTGCGGCTCCGCATTCAAAAACAAAGGTGTACAGGCCATGCTGGACTCGGTGATCGAGTACCTGCCTGCACCTACAGAAGTGAAGGCCATTGAGGGTACGCTGTCGGATGAGTCGGTCGCATCCCGACCTGCGGATGACGATGAACCCTTTGCGGCGCTTGCGTTCAAGATTGCCACTGATCCGTTTGTCGGAACCCTGACGTTCTTCCGTGTGTACTCGGGTGTATTGAGTACGGGTGACCAGGTGTTTAATCCGGTTAAGAGCAAGAAGGAACGTATCGGCCGCATGGTGCAGATGCACTCCAATAATCGTAATGAGATCAAAGAAGTGCGTGCGGGTGATATTGCCGCCGCGATTGGTCTGAAAGATGTAACCACCGGCGACACGCTGTGTGCCCAACACAAGCCTATCACGCTCGAGCGCATGGAGTTCCCGGATCCTGTGATTTCGGTTGCTGTAGAACCACGTTCCGTAGCCGACCAGGAAAAAATGGGCGTCGCACTCGGCAAACTTGCTCAGGAAGACCCCTCTTTCCGTGTTGAGACCGACGACGAAACCGGCCAGACCATTATCTCAGGCATGGGTGAATTGCACCTCGACATCATCGTCGACCGCATGAAGCGCGAATTCAGCGTGGAAGCAAACATCGGTAAACCGCAGGTGGCCTATCGCGAAACGATTCGCGCGACCGTAGAGCAGGAAGCCAAGTTTGTTCGTCAAACCGGCGGACGCGGACAGTATGGCCATGTCTGGGTGAAGCTTGAGCCGCACAAAGATGAAGAGGGCGGGTATGAGTACGAGTTTGTCGACGAGATTGTCGGCGGCGTGATCCCCCGTGAATATATTCCAGCTGTGAACAAAGGTATTCAGGAACAGATGCAGAATGGCGTGGTTGCGGGTTATCCGCTGATCGGTGTCAAAGCCACGCTGTACGATGGCTCTTTCCACGACGTCGATTCATCTGAAATGGCCTTTAAGATCGCCGGTTCGATGGCGCTGCGCGAAGGTGCGCTCGCTGCAAACGCGGTGCTATTGGAACCGATCATGAGCGTGGAAGTGGTCACGCCGGAAGATTATATGGGTGACGTAGTTGGCGACTTGAACCGCCGCCGTGGCGTCATCTCTGGTATGGATGAAAATCCTGCCGGGAAAGTTGTACGAGCAGACGTGCCTCTCTCTGAGATGTTCGGCTACTCGACAGACCTGCGCTCCTCTACACAGGGACGCGCAACCTACACCATGGAATTCAGCGACTATGCCGAAGTACCGGATCAAATCGCCGAACGCATAACAAATCGTTAAACATTAGCTAGGACTAAAACAGAGGAACCAACAATGGCTAAAGAGAAGTTCGAAAGAACCAAACCTCACGTAAACGTGGGGACGATAGGACACGTAGACCACGGTAAGACGACGTTGACGGCGGCGTTGACGAAGGTGTGTGCGGAAGCATTCGGTGGTGAAACAAGAGATTTTGACCAGATTGATAATGCGCCGGAAGAACGAGAGCGTGGTATTACGATTGCGACGTCGCACGTTGAATATGAGAGTGAACAGCGCCACTACGCGCACGTTGACTGCCCCGGCCACGCAGACTATGTGAAGAACATGATCACGGGTGCGGCACAGATGGACGGCGCGATTCTGGTTGTGAGTGCTGCTGATGGCCCGATGCCTCAGACCCGCGAGCACATTCTTCTGTCCCGTCAGGTAGGTGTACCGAAGATTGTTGTGTTCATGAACAAAGCGGACATGGTAGACGACGAAGAGCTCTTGGAGCTTGTTGAGATGGAAGTGCGTGAACTGTTGGATACGTACGAGTTCCCGGGAGATGACACCCCGATCATCATCGGCAGCGCACTGAAGGCGCTGGAAGGTGATGCAGGCTACGCTGAGAAGGTGAAGGAACTGGTGGAGACGCTGGATGAGTACATTCCTGAGCCTGAGCGTGCGGTAGATCAGCCGTTTTTGATGCCGATTGAGGACGTGTTCTCTATCTCAGGTCGTGGCACGGTTGTGACGGGTCGCGTAGAGCGTGGAATTATTAATGTGGGTGATGAGATTGAGATCATCGGCATTAAAGAGACGCAGACGACGACGTGTACGGGTGTAGAGATGTTCAGAAAGCTTCTGGACGAAGGCCGTGCGGGCGAGAACGTAGGTGTTCTGTTGCGTGGTACGAAGCGTGAGGAAGTAGAGCGTGGTCAGGTACTGGCAGTACCGGGATCTATTACCCCGCACACGAAGTTTGAGGCTGAGGTTTATGTCTTGAGCAAGGACGAAGGTGGACGCCATACACCGTTCTTCAAGGGCTACCGTCCGCAGTTTTACTTCCGTACGACGGACGTAACGGGATCTGTGGAATTGCCGCAGGACGTTGAGATGGTGATGCCGGGTGACAATGTGAACATGGTGGTTGAGCTGATTGCGCCGATTGCTATGGATGATGGGTTGCGTTTTGCGATCCGCGAAGGTGGCCGTACTGTGGGCGCCGGCGTTGTGACCAAAGTTATCGAGTAAACGGTAATCGAATTTGTGGTTCAGGACCGCTGTGGATACGTCCATGTACGCTGCGCGGCGACATCCCTGTCGCCGACGCTCCTGAACCGCAAACGCTCGAAAGCCTATCAGTGCCTCTTGCTCGATTGGCTTTAAACATGTCTTTTCAAGAGGCACCATTCGCTAGGTAGTGTGATGAGTGGGTGCGTTCATCAAGCCACGAGGACAGAATCCTGCTGAACCGCACGCCTGACTACCACCCCCACCTGGACGGCATTCGCTGTCTCTCTATTGTTCTTGTTGTTCTCTTTCACTTTGGCATAGGTCCGTTTACCGGCGGGTTTATCGGCGTGGATGTGTTTTTCACGCTGTCCGGGTTTCTCATCATCGGTGCCATCGTCCGCCAGTCTGAGGCGGGGACCTTCAAAATTACGGATTTCTGGCAGCGGCGCATCCGGCGTCTGTTTCCCGGCATCCTCGCCACCATCCTGCTGACCTCGCTTGCGGGTATTGCCATCATGAATCCGGTGGACCTGGCGCACCTGGGGAAACAGTCGGCGCTCGCCATTGTGTCGCTGATCAACTTCGACCTCATTGGTGGCCAGGACTATTTTGAGCTCACACATCCTCGGGATGCACTCATCCACTTCTGGTCTCTCGCAGTGGAAGAACAGTTTTATCTCTTTTTCCCGCTGCTGGCCTGGTGTGTCATGCGTCAGGGGGGAGCGGACCGATATCGGCGCAATGTCGTGTTGGTGCTGTTGGCGTTGTCGCTGGCGTCGTTTGCCCTGGCTCACTGGTGGGTGCTGACAGGGAACAAGCTGATCGCGTATTACATGATGCCCAGTCGCTTCGGTCAGCTTGCTCTCGGTGGGGTGCTCGCGCTCTACTATGAGCAGCTCAAGATGTCGCGAGCTTTTTCAAGCCTGGCGGCATCGATCGCGATCTTGGTGGTTGTCTTTTTGAGCGTGACCCTCGATGGGCAATCAAGTTACCCGGGACTGGCAGCCCTCGGTCCCACGGTCGCGGCACTGCTCCTCATCGCAGCGACGCACGAAGGTGTCTGGCGCCCAGTGTTCTGTCACCCATGGATCGGGTACATCGGGCGGATGTCGTTTGTGCTTTACCTCGTGCATTGGCCTGTGTGGGTGTTTTTCTCCTACTACCTGGGACGCACGCCTGATGTGACGGAAACGGCCTTTGCAGTTGTGCTGACCTTTGTCGTAAGCGCGGCGATCTATCATGGCATCGAAAATCCAATTCGATTTGCACCCGCATTCAAGGGTAAGCGTATGTATCACGTGATTGCGCCGGGTTTGGTGCTTGCGGCGCTGATGTTCAATGTGACGTTTCAGAGTGATGGCTTGCCGCAGCGGGTTGACGCTGAGTATCAGGCGTATGTTGGCAAGGCGGCGCGCTACCACCTTGAACACTTCGGCGGGAAAGATATCCAGCCGGGTGCCGTCAGCCAGATCGGCGAAGGACCGCTTGCCGTTCTCTTTGTCGGCGACAGCAAAATGCGTCAGTTTGGGCATGGTATTCGGCTCGAGCTTGAAAAACGCGGACAGAGTGCGCTGATGGTCACCCACGATGGTTGTCCGTTTTATCTGGATGCGGTGCGGATTACGCGTGGACGATCCTTGGATCGCTGCGTCGAGGTAGCGCAGCAGGCTGTGGCATTGGCTTCACAGCACGATTTGCCCATCGTGTTTGCGCGCAGTTGGAACAACACGGGTTACTACGCAGAGTTAACGAATCTCGAAGGCGAGCGTCTGCAAGGTGATCTAGAGGCACTTAACCTGGAAAAAACGCAGGAATTCATCGCACAGCTCAGCAACGCTGGGAGAGTTGTCTATTTACTTGCTGGCGAGCCTGTGAGTCAGCGGCAGCAGCCCCCGGTATTCTGCTTTCTTAAACCGCAGTGGTTGGTTGAAAACTGCTATGAAGAGACGCGGATTGGATTAGCAGGCTATGTAACCCCGGCGCCGGAAACGACTTTGTTGACCGTTCTGGGAGATTCGGTGCGGCCGATAGCGATGGCTGAACTCTACTGTGATGGATCAAACTGCGAACGTATTTCGCCTGAAGGCCAGATTTATTACTCCGACGCCACCCATCTTTCCCTCTTGGGGTCCGCACGTTTTGCCGGGCGAATTTTTGCGGCGATAGAGCGGGCTCCATAGCGATTGTCGCGCAAATATTGCGGGCGCAGATTTCTTAAAAAACGGGTCAACTTGTGTGTTGCGAACACCCATGTAGGTATGTATAGTTCGCGTCCCGCTTTCGGGGTGAGACTGTGCGCGAGGTAAAAACCCGTGTTCAGGCTAGGAAAGTGGGATTCGTTTTAAGTGATGAAAAGTTGATCCTAGTGGCGCTGATTTCAGCAAAGCGGTTGGAGAGGAGCTTTTTAACTCTAAAAACGCGCTCTTTAATAGGTAGTTGTTGTTAATTGATGGAGTTTGCCTGGTGCAAAACCAACGTATTCGAATACGCTTGAAAGCGTTCGATCACCGTTTGATCGATGTGTCTACTCAAGAAATCGTGGACACCGCTAAGCGCACCGGCGCCCAGGTTAAAGGACCGATTCCTTTGCCGACCCGTAAAGAACGTTTCACTGTTCTTATCTCTCCTCACGTTAACAAAGATGCGCGCGATCAATACGAGATCCGCACGCACAAACGACTCCTAGATATTGTTGAACCCACCGAAAAGACGGTTGATGCGCTGATGAAGCTGGACCTTGCGGCGGGTGTAGAAGTACAGATTAGTTTGAACTAGATGCGGGACCCCTTCCCCCTCTTATTTGTTAAGAGCGAAGGACCGGCATCTACTATCTCCTGAAAATCCGTTTCGCCCTGATGAGAAGGGCACGGACAGAGTAAGGAGGACTTATCAACCGGCATGACTAGTACAACAGAGCCGGGGATAAGTGAAATAACAAGGCTCCGATTTGGAAGCCGGCAGTAGGCAGTTTGCCAGGTTCAGTTCCCACGAACGGTAAGTGGAGTGGGGGTGAGCCTTTTACGCGTTCAGTTCATTGGCGTATCCAGAGATGGGTTGCCGATGAAGGAGCGCAGAAAGAAAGAGAAGAAAGATGGCTATAGGAATAGTAGGTAGAAAATCTGGCATGACGCGCGTGTTTACCGATGATGGTAGTTCCGTGCCGGTCACCGTCATTGAAGTCGAACCTAACCGTATCACGCAGATCAAGACTGCTGACTCTGACGGCTATGGGGCCATCCAGGTCACCACAGGTGATGTTAAGCAGAACAACGTTTCCAAGCCGATGGCTGGGCACTTTGCCAAGGCCAACACAGGTGCCGGACGTGGTCTGTGGGAATTTCGAACTGATGCGCTCGAAGAGCTGGCGGTTGGCGGCGAGCTGACTGTTGAGCAGTTTGAAGCGGGCCAGAAAATTGATGTCCAGGGCGTGTCTAAAGGTAAAGGCTATGCGGGCACCATCAAGCGCTGGAACTTCAGAGGCCAGGACAATACGCACGGTAACTCTATCTCTCACCGTGCGCCTGGTTCTATCGGCCAGTGTCAGACGCCTGGCCGTGTATTCAAAGGCAAAAAAATGTCCGGTCATCTGGGCAATGTCAAAGTGACAACGCAGAACCTGGAAGTTGTTCAGGTGGATGCGGAACGAAATCTGCTTCTGATTAAGGGTGCCGTTCCGGGCCCTGCAGGTGGCGACGTTTGTATTCGTCCGGCTGTGAAAGGAAGCGGAGTTGCAGGAGGTGAGAGTTAATGAATCTGGACCTTAGCCCCAAGGGCAGCGTTGAGATTTCAGACGCCGCGTTCGGACGAGAGTTTAACGAAGCGTTGGTGCACCAGGTTGTAGTGGCCCATATGGCGGGCGCTCGTCAGGGCTCGCGCGCGCAGAAAACGCGTTCTGAAGTTCGCGGTGGTGGTCGCAAACCCTGGCGTCAAAAGGGCACAGGTCGCGCGCGCTCAGGTACCATTCGTTCGCCGATCTGGCGTTCTGGTGGCGTTACGTTTGCCGCGAAACCGCAGGACCATTCGGTGAAGGTAAATCGCAAGATGTACCGTGGCGCGCTGCAATGCATCGTGTCCGAACTCATCCGCCAAGACCGCCTCGTCGCAGTAGAATCCTTCCAAGTCGACGAACCCAAGACCAAAGCCCTCCTCTCTCAACTCAAAGATCTAGACCTCACAAGCGTCCTCATTGTCACCGAGGAAGTGGATCAGAATCTTTACCTGTCAGCGCGTAACGTGAACGGTGTTGATGTGCGGGATGTTGACGCGGTAGATCCGGTGAGTCTCATCAGTCACGACAAGGTGCTCGTTACCGTCGGCGCGCTGAAGGCGCTGGAGGAGGCACTCGCATGAATCAGGAACGTCTTTATACGGTGCTCGTAGAACCGCACATCTCTGAGAAGGTGTCGATTCTGGGTGATACCGCCAATCAGTACGCTTTTAAAGTAACAAAAGACGCAACAAAAGCGGAAATCCGCGAGGCGGTACAAACGCTGTTTAACGTTGAAGTCTCCAAAGTGACCACCGCCAACGTGAAAGGCAAGACCAAGCGCTCCATGCGCGGTGGCATTACGCGGAAAAAGAACTGGAAGAAGGCCTACGTCACTGTGGCGCAGGGTCAGGAAATTGACTACATGGTGATCGACTAATGGCTGTTGTCAAAGCAAAACCAACTTCTCCGGGTCGGCGCTTTGTTATCAAGGTCGTCGACAAGGACCTGCACAAAGGCGCGCCGTACAAGCCGCTTTTGGACCGACAGAGCAAAACCGGTGGGCGCAACAATGCGGGTCGCATTACCACGCGTCATCGCGGAGGTGGCCACAAGCAGCACTACCGCATCATCGACTGGAAGCGTAACAAAGACGGTATTCCGGCAGTGGTAGAGCGTCTCGAGTACGACCCGAATCGTACCGCCAATATTGCGCTTTTGAAGTACAAGGATGGTGAGCGTCGTTACATCATCGCGCCCAAGGGCGTGAAAGCAGGTGACGAGCTTATGAGTGGGGCATCGTCTCCAATCAGATCCGGCAACGCGATGGCGCTCAGAAATATCCCTGTGGGTAGTGTTATCCACTGCGTGGAGTTGAAGCCTGGTAAAGGCGCTCAGATGGTGCGCAGCGCAGGCGGTTCCTGTCAGCTGGTTGCTCGAGAAGGCAACTACGCAACGCTGCGTATGCGCTCTGGTGAAATGCGCCGTGTGCTGACCGAATGTCGAGCCACTCTGGGTGAGGTGGGTAACAGCGAGCACAACCTGCGTTCACTGGGTAAAGCAGGTGCTACGCGCTGGCGCGGACGACGTCCGACTGTGCGCGGTGTCGCTATGAACCCGGTCGACCACCCGCACGGCGGTGGTGAAGGTAAGACCTCTGGTGGTCGTCACCCCGTAACACCATGGGGTGTGCCAACCAAGGGATACAAGACCAGAAAGAACAAGCGTACGGACAAGCTGATCGTGCGTCGCCGAGGCAAGAGGTAATCACGCATGCCAAGATCTTTATATAAGGGCCCGTTTGTTGATACCCACTTGATGAAGAAAGTGGAAACGGCTGCGGCTAACAACGAACGACGACCGATTAAGACCTGGTCACGACGATCGATGATTGTCCCGGAGATGGTTGGATTGACGATCGCAATCCACAACGGACGTCAGCATGTACCCGTGTTGATCAACGAAGACATGGTAGGCCACAAGCTGGGTGAGTTTGCACCCACTCGAACCTATCGCGGTCACGCTGCCGACAAGAAAGCCAAGCGCTAGAAGCGGAGTTAAGTAGGAATCACGATGGAAGTCAGTGCAACAGCAAAACGACTCAGAATCTCCGCGCAAAAGGCGCGTCTGGTAGCTGATCAGGTCAGAGGTAAGCCTGTGGCAGAAGCCCTGGACATTTTGACGTTCAGCACCAAAAAAGGCGCCGTCCTTGTGCGTAAGGTCGTCGAATCTGCCATTGCGAATGCAGAGAACAACGAAGGTGCAGACATCGACGAACTCAAGGTGTCAGAGATATTCGTCAACGAAGGGCTGACCATGAAGCGCATTAAGACGCGTGCTAAGGGTCGTGCAGACAGAATTTTTAAGCGGACGAGCCACATCACCGTAACGGTGTCGGACGTCTAACAGGATAAGCAAACTATGGGTCAGAAAGTACATCCAACAGGTATCCGCCTCGGCATCGTCAAAGACCACACTTCGGTTTGGTATGCAGACAAGAAGAGCTACTCCGGCTACCTGATTAACGACTTGGAAGTTCGAGCGTTTCTCAAGAAAAAACTGAAGGACGCTTCTGTCAGTCGCATCGACATTGAGCGACCGGCACAGACCGCACGTATCACCATCCACACGGCGCGTCCTGGCATCGTGATCGGTAAGAAGGGTGAAGATGTGGAGCGTCTGCGCGCAGAGCTTTCCAAGATGATGGGTGTTCCTGTACACGTAAACATTGAAGAGATTCGTAAGCCTGAGCTGGATGCAGAGCTGGTTGCGCAAAACGTGGCTCAGCAGCTTGAGCGTCGGGTCCAGTTTCGTCGCGCCATGCGTCGTGTGATCCAGAATGCTATGCGCCTCGGTGCAGAGGGCATCAAGGTGCGCGTTGCGGGTCGTCTGGGTGGTGCGGAAATTGCGCGCTCTGAGGTGTATCACGAGGGTCGCGTGCCGCTGCACACGCTGCGTGCCGACATTGACTACGCAACAGCGGAAGCGCTGACCACGTACGGCATTCTGGGTATCAAAGTGTGGATCTTCAAAGGCGAGATCATCGGTCAGCAAGAGGAGGCTACGCAGCAGGCATCGTAGGGAAACCACTACGTTCAGCCTTAGTTAGGTAAATCATGTTACAGCCGAAAAGAACAAAATTTAGAAAACAGCATAAGGGTCGCAATCGCGGTCTGGCTGAGCGGGGCAGCAAAGTCAGCTTCGGTGAGTACGGCCTGAAAGCGGTTGGCCGAGGTCGTTTGACCGCGCGTCAGATTGAAGCCGGTCGTCGTGCAATGACCCGCCACGTACGTCGCGGCGGCAAAATCTGGATTCGCGTTTTTCCAGACAAGCCGATCACCAAAAAGCCTTTGGAAGTGCGTCAAGGTAAGGGTAAGGGCAGCGTCGAGTATTGGGTTGCGCTGGTTCAACCGGGGCGTGTTTTGTATGAGATGGAAGGTGTGCCAGAGGATGTAGCACGTGAAGCGTTCACGCTCGCTGCAGCCAAGCTGCCTTTTAAAACCGTATTTGTTAAGCGGACGGCAATGTAATGAAGGCAGTAGATCTTCGAGAAAAGTCAGTAGACGAATTGCAGGATGAGCTCATCAAGCTCAGAAAAGAGCAGTTTTCCCTGCGCATGCAGTTCGCGAGTGGCCAGTTGGGTCAGGTGCACCTGGTCAAAGAAGTACGTCGCGATATCGCGCGTGTCAAAACTGTTATGAAGGAGAAGGCGAATGGCTGAGGCCGAAGTCTCCACAGCACGTGCCGTGACGGGCGTTGTCGTCAGCGACCGTATGGATAAGACCATCACCGTGCGCATTGAGCGTCGCGTCAAGCACCCGGTGTACGGCAAGTTCATGCGCAAGTCCACAAAGCTGCACGCGCACGATGAAGAGAACAGCTGTCAGATCGGCGACACGGTGACCGTTGAAGAATGTCGCCCGTTGTCGAAAACCAAAACATGGATGCTGAAAAGCATCGATGAGCGCGCAGGCGGCGTCTAGGACCAGGTGAGTAAAGAAGAATGATTCAGACAGAAACCATGTTGGACATTGCCGATAACAGCGGCGCGCGTAAGGTCCAGTGCATCAAGGTCCTGGGTGGTTCCAAGCGCCGTTACGCAGGTGTTGGCGACATCATCAAGGTCACCGTCAAAGAAGCGATCCCACGTGGGCGTGTGAAGAAAGGCCAGGTGATGAATGCGGTTGTTGTACGCACGCGTAAAGGTGTGCGACGTGCAGACGGCTCATTGATCAAGTTCGATCAGAACGCCGCGGTGCTTTTGAACCAGCAGAACCAACCTGTCGGTACGCGTATTTTCGGGCCGGTAACGCGTGAGCTGAGAACAGAGAACTTCATGCGCATTGTTTCTCTCGCGCCTGAAGTGATTTAGGGCAAAGAGATTTAGCCAAGAGATTTAGTAGGTATTTGCAGATGTTGAAGATCAAGAAAGACGACGAAGTCATCGTGATCGCAGGACGCGACAAAGGGCGTCGTGGCGATGTGGTACGGGTAATGAAAGATGGCCGTCTGATCGTCAACGGCATCAACATGGTGAAAAAGCACACCCGGGCTAACCCCAATGCGGGTGAGCGCGGCGGTATTGTTGATAAAGAAGCACCGATCCAGGCGTCGAACGTGGCTATCTGGAATCACGAAGAAGAAAGAGCAGACCGGGTCGGATTTAAAGATGAAGATGGCAAAAAAGTGCGCATCTTCAAGTCCACCGGCAAAGAGATCGAGGACTAGACATGTCGAACCTCTACAAAATGTACCAGGATGAAATTCGTCCGCAGTTGCAGTCGGAGCTAGGTCTTTCGAACATCATGGAAGTGCCGCGCATTGAGAAGGTCACCCTGAACATGGGTGTGGGTGATACCACGTCTGACCGCAAAATTCTTGATGCAGCGCTTTCTGACATGACCGCGATTGCTGGTCAAAAGCCGGTTGCTCGCAACGCCCGCAAATCCGAAGCGGGATTCAAAATTCGTGAAGGTTTCCCTATCGGATGTAAGGTGACGCTGCGTCGTGAACGCATGTTCGACTTTATCGAGCGTCTGGTCAGCATTGCGATCCCACGTATTCGCGACTTCCGTGGTCTTAATCCGAAGTCATTCGACGGGCGCGGTAACTTCAGTATGGGCATAACGGAACAGATCGTTTTCCCCGAGATCGACTATGACCAGATCGACCGCATTCGTGGACTCGACATTTGTATTACCACAAGTGCGAGCACCAATGAGCAGGCGCTGGCACTGCTGAAAGCATTTAATTTCCCGTTTCGCACATAGCGGCCGGGTAGAAGAAAAGTAACGAGAGTTATCTATGGCAAAACAATCCATGATCGAGCGAGAGAAGAAGCGTGCCAAGACGCGGGACAAATACGCCGCAAAACGCGCTGAACTCAAGGCCATTATCAGCAACAGAAATCTGTCTGATGACGAGCGCTGGGAAGCGCAGCTCAAACTACAGGCGCTGCCACGCAACGCAAGCCCTGTACGTCGCCAGCGACGTTGCGGCCTGACCGGTCGCCCGCATGCGGTGTATCGCAAGTTTGGTTTGGCTCGAAACAAGCTGCGTGAAGCGGCAATGCGCGGTGACGTGCCTGGATTGGTTAAGGCGAGCTGGTAGGTAGACATTATGACGATGCAAGACCCAATTTCAGATCTGTTGACCCGTATGCGCAATGCGCAGATGGCAGGTCACACGGCCGTCAGCGTGCCCAACTCCAAGATCAAGCGCAGCATTTTGAGCGTGCTCTTGGACGAAGGCTTTATCAACGGTTTTTCAGCGACGGATGAAGTGAAGTCGAACCTGGATATTGAACTCAAGTACCACAATGGCGTGCCTGTGATCGAAGAGATCAAGCGCGTCAGCCGACCGGGCTTGAGAATTTATAAAGAAGCCCAAGATCTGCCTCAAGTACGTGGTGGTCTGGGTGTGGCAATTGTGAGCACCAATAAGGGTGTGATGACCGACAAGAAAGCGCGATCCCAGGGTGTGGGTGGCGAAGTTCTCTGCACGGTCTTTTAGGAGCTTAAGCAATGTCTCGAGTAGCAAATGCCCCGGTAGCCCTTCCCTCAGGTGTGGAAGTGAAGCTGTCTGGACAAGATGTCTCCGTCAAAGGCGCAAAGGGCGAGCTCAGCTTTGTGGTCCATAACACGGTTGAGGTCAGCCAGGACGAAGGCGAACTGAAGTTTGCCGCGCGTAATGGCGACAGCGGCAGCCGAGCGATGGCGGGCACCATGCGTGCGCTGGTTGCGAACATGGTTACCGGTGTGTCGGATGGTTTTGAGCGTCGCCTTGAGCTGCAAGGTGTTGGTTACAGGGCACAAGCGCAGGGTAAAAAGTTGAACCTGTCTTTGGGCTTTTCGCACCCGGTGGAATATCAGTTACCCGAGGGTGTATCAGCAGAAACCCCGTCGCAGACTGAAATTGTCATCACGGGTATCGACAAGCAGCTGATTGGCCAGGTATGCGCAGAGATTCGCGCGTTCCGTCCGCCTGAGCCGTACAAAGGTAAAGGCGTGCGTTACCAGGGTGAATACGTGCGGCGCAAAGAAGCGAAGAAGAAATAACGGCGCGTTAGCGAGAAAGAAAACGCTTTAGCGAGAAAGATAAAGAGATGAACCAGAAGAAAGTAAATCGTATGCGTCGCGCCAAGCGAGGCCGCATGAAGATCCGCGAACTGGGTGCAACGCGCTTGAGCGTTACGCGTACACCGCGTCACATCTATGCGCAGATCACCACGCCGGATGGTGGCACGGTGCTGGCGCAGGCATCAACGCTTGAAAAAGACCTGCGTGGCGACAAAACGGGTAACTCCGACGCTGCCGCGAAGGTGGGCAGTTTGATCGCAGATCGTGCCAAAGCTCAGGGTATCGAGAAAGTGGCGTTTGATCGCTCGGGTTACAAATATCATGGCCGCGTCAAAGCATTGGCTGACGCTGCCCGCGAAGGCGGACTGGAGTTTTAGATGGCTTATACCGACGAGGTAAAAGAAGAAGGACTGGTTGAGAAGCTGGTTCAGGTAAACCGTGTCGCCAAGGTTGTTAAGGGTGGCCGTATATTTGGCTTCACCGCATTGACGGTGGTGGGCGATGGCAACGGGCGCGTTGGTTTTGGTCGCGGCAAAGCACGTGAGGTGCCATTAGCGATTCAAAAAGCGATGGAAGCTGCACGGCGCAACATGGTGGATATCGAGCTGAACGGCGACACCATCTGGTACGCCACAACCGGTCGCCACTCGGCATCCAAGGTTTACATGCAGCCTGCGTCAGAAGGTACAGGTGTTATCGCCGGGGGTACCATGCGCGCGGTTTTAGAAGCAGCGGGTGTACATAACGTATTGGCTAAGTGCTACGGCTCTACCAATCCGGTGAACGTGGTCCACGCGACGTTTAAGGCGCTCACCAACATCAAATCTCCGCAGCAGGTTGCTGAGAAGCGTGGTAAGCCAGTAGAGGACGTAGTCGCTTAACGCGGGCGTGTTTTAAGCCGGCGAGTTAAGGCAAAACAGCATGAGTGATAAGACCATAAAAGTAACGTTGACCAAGAGTCCAATCGGACGCTTGAAGAACCACAAAGCCTGCGTAGCGGGTTTGGGACTGCGCCGTATCGGCCACACGGTTGAAGTGGAAGATACGCCTGCGGTGCGTGGCATGATCAATCGCATCTACTACATGGTGCGAGTCGAAGGAGAAGCGTAATGCGCTTGAATGAACTGCACCCCGGTGAGGGAAGTAAGCGCGGTAAAAAGCGCGTCGGTCGTGGACCAGGCTCCGGTTGGGGTAAAACTTCCGGCCGCGGTCAAAAAGGTCAGAAAGCCCGCTCAGGCGGAGGCGTTCGGCCTGGCTTTGAAGGCGGTCAGCTGCCTTTGCAGATGCGTATTCCGAAGTTCGGCTTCCGTTCACGTATCGGTATGACGACCGCAGAGGTTCGCACCAGCGAACTGGCCAAGGTCGAGGGTGACACGGTCACAATCGAGACCCTGAAAGCAGCCAATGTTGTACGTCGTGACATGCAGCGCGTACGCATCTTTTTGTCAGGTGAGGTCGCACGCGGATTTACCGTACAGGGCGACAACATCAAGGTAACAAAAGGCGCGCAGGCGGCCATTGAAGCTGCAGGCGGATCTGTTGCGGCGTAAGTCGTAGCGAATTTAAGTAACTGAAACTAAGAACCTAGGATAAGCACATACATGTCGCGTAATGCTACAGAAATGGCGAACCAACTGGCGGGTAACCAAGCCGGTATGGCCGAGCTGCGCAGCCGCTTGCTGTTTGTGCTGTTTGCGCTCTTGGTTTATCGGGTCGGGACGCATATCCCTGTTCCCGGCATCGATCCCAGTCAACTGGCCGCCCTCTTTAACCAGGGTCAGGGTGGCGTACTTGAGCTGATCAATATGTTTTCAGGTGGTGCCTGGGAACGTATGAGTATTCTTGCGCTCGGCGTAATCCCATACATTACTGCCAGCATCATCATGAACCTTCTGACCATGATGTACCCGCAGTTTCAGCAGTGGCGCAAAGAAGGTGAGTCTGGCCGACGCAAGATCACCAAGGCGACGCGCTATCTGACGCTTGCGATTGCGAGTGTTCAGGGTATTTCTCTGACGGTCACGCTGGCGAACCAGGGTATGGCATTTGAAACCAGCTTTACGTTCTACTTCGTCGCTTCGCTGTCCATCATCTCGGGCTGTATGTTCATGATGTGGCTGGGTGAGCAGATCACGGAGCGTGGTATCGGGAACGGTATTTCCCTGCTCATTTTTGCGGGTATCGTTTCCGGTTTCCCGGCAGCGATTGCGCAGGTGTTTGAAGCGGCTCGACAGGGCCAGATCAACATCATCGCTCTGTTGTTTATCTCTGCGATCGCCTTGGCAGTCGTCTGGTTTGTGGTGCGGGTGGAACGCGGGCAGCGGCGCATAACGGTCAACTATGCCAAACGCCAGCAGGGCCGACGTGTTTATCAGGCACAGTCTTCGCACTTGCCGTTCAAGATCAACATGGCGGGTGTTATCCCAGCCATCTTCGCTTCCAGCCTGCTTTTGGCGCCTGCGTCTATGGCCAGTTGGTTCGGTACCAACGAAGGCATGGGCTGGCTGCAGGAAATCAGTCTGGTGCTCTCGCCGGGACAGCCGCTTTACATACTGCTGTTTGCAGCGGGCATCATCTTTTTCAGCTTCTTCTACACCGCGATTCAATTTGATCCGAAGGATGTAGCAGACAACTTGAAGCGCCAGGGCGCTTATGTCCCAGGCATTCGCCCGGGACAGCAGACGGCAAAATACATCGACGATGTGATTACGCGTCTGACGGTTTTCGGTTCGCTTTACGTCACGCTCGTGTGCTTGTTGCCTGAGTTCATGATCGTGGCCTTTGATATTACGTTTCAGCTTGGGGGTACAGCGCTCCTGATTATTGTGGTCGTGGCTATGGACTTTATGGCGCAGATTCAATCGCACCTGATGTCCAGCCAGTACGCCAAGCTAATGGAGAAGTCCAACTTACAGAACTACGGTCGGCGTCGAGGCGGCTAGGCCGTAAGGAAGCATTATGAAAGTTAGAGCATCGGTTAAGAAAATTTGTCGCAACTGCAAAATTGTTAAGCGTAAAGGCGTCGTGCGGGTTATCTGCAGCGCTGAACCGCGTCACAAGCAGCGTCAGGGTTAACAAGGGGTAATTACATGGCACGTATTGCCGGTATCAACATTCCAGATAATAAGCACGCCAGAATTTCTCTGACGTACATCTACGGCATTGGTCGTACCACGGCTGAAAAGCTGTGTGATGCTGCGGGCATCGACCCGACAGCGAAAATCGGTGATCTCTCTGAAGATTCACTCGATTCGCTGCGTAACGAAATTGGCAAGCTGACCGTTGAAGGTGACCTTCGTCGTGAAGGCTCCATGAACGTGAAACGCCTCATGGATCTGGGTTGCTACAGAGGGATGCGACATCGTCGTCATTTGCCCGTTCATGGTCAGCGCACCAGAACAAATGCACGCACACGGAAAGGTCCTCGTCGACCGATTCGCAAGTAATTCCGCATTAGGACCTGTTAGTTCAGGAAAGAGAGAGTAAAGGTTACTTATGGCAGAGAAGAAAAAAGCCAAGCGAGTAGTAATTGATGGCGTAGCGCATATCCATGCGTCGTTTAACAACACCATCATTACCATCAGCGACCGTCAGGGTAACGCCCTGTGCTGGGCAACTGCAGGCGGCTCGGGTTTCCGTGGTTCGCGTAAGAGCACCCCATTTGCAGCGCAGGTTGCTGCAGAGCGTGCCAGCAACACCGCACTCGAGTTCGGTATGAAAAGCGTGGATGTTTTCGTTAAGGGTCCTGGACCGGGACGTGAATCTGCAGTGCGTGCATTGAACGCTGCGGGCTTGAAGATTAACAGCATCTCAGACGTGACACCCATTCCACACAATGGATGTCGGCCGCCTAAGCGCCGTCGAGTATAACTCGCGTCTCAGTCAGGGATTTAAGAAGAGGTAGAGAGCATGGCCAGATATCTAGGCCCCAAACTCAAGTTAAGCCGCCGGGAAGGCACCGATCTCTTTCTGAAGAGTGGTGTTCGCCCGATCGATTCCAAGTGCAAAATTGATCACGCACCTGGTCAGCACGGTGTCCGCCGTGGACGCTTGTCCGATTACGCGGTGCAGCTGCGCGAAAAACAAAAGGTACGACGTATCTACGGCGTGCTGGAAAAGCAGTTCCGCAACTACTACAAGAAAGCGGATCGTAAGAAAGGTGCAACCGGCGAAAACCTGCTTATGTTGCTGGAGAGCCGCCTGGATAACGTCGTTTATCGTATGGGCTATGGCTCCACTCGCGCCGAGTCACGTCAGCTGGTTTCTCACAAGGCCATCACCGTAAACGGCGGCATTGTGAACATTGCATCATTTCAGGTGCAACCTGGCGATGTGGTGGCAGTCGGTGAAAAAGCGCGTGGCCAACTCCGCATTCAGGCTGCACTGCAGCTCGCAGCTCAGCGTTCCCCTGTGGAGTGGGTGGATGTGAGCAGCGAAAAGATGGAAGGCACCTTCAAGCGCCTGCCAGACCGCGAAGAACTTCCTGCCGAAATCAATGAAAACCTCATTGTGGAGCTGTACTCGAAGTAACGGACCCGTGCGTATTGGGACGAACCTGCTTTTAAGTAGATTGATCAAAGCGCTAATAGCGCCCTAGGAGACAAAGTATATGTCACAGTTGGTGAATGAGTTTTTGACCCCCCGCAATATCGACATCCAGTCAGATAGCCCGGTGCGCGCACGTGTCACGTTGGAGCCGCTGGAGCGTGGGTTTGGTCATACTCTGGGTAACACGCTCAGAAGAATCCTGCTTTCTTCCATGCCCGGCTGCGCAATCACAGAAGTACAGATTGACGGCGTACTGCACGAATACAGCACATTGGAAGGTGTACAGGAAGATGTCATCGACATCCTGCTGAACCTCAAAGGCATTGCGGTTCTGCTGCACAACCAGGACGAAGCGATCATCAGCCTTTCAAAAGAAGGTGGTGGTCAGGTGACCGCTGGTGACTTCCAGCTGACTCAGGACGTTGAAATTGCCAACCCGGATCACGTGGTCTGCACGCTCAACGATAACGGTGGCATCCGCATTGAAGCACGCGTGACGCGTGGCCGCGGCTATGTGCCGGTCGATTCAATCAGCGACGAAGAAGACAGCCGTCCGATTGGCGTTCTGCGTCTGGATGCATCCTACAGCCCAATGCGTCGTGTTGCTTACAGTGTGGAAAGCACACGTGTTGAGCAGCGTACCGACCTGGACAAGCTGATTCTGGATCTGGAAACCAATGGCACCATCGATCCTGAAGAGGCGATCCGTCGTGCCGCGACGATCCTGCAGCATCAGCTGGCCGTGTTTGTTGATCTCGAGTCTGAGAGCGAACAAATCGTTGAAGAGAAAGAAGATGAGATCGACCCGATCCTGATTCGCCCGGTTGACGATCTGGAGCTGACCGTTCGCTCAGCGAACTGTCTGAAGGCAGAGAACATCTACTACATCGGTGATCTCATTCAGCGCACAGAGGTGGAACTGTTGAAAACACCCAACCTCGGCAAGAAGTCGCTCACAGAGATCAAAGATGTACTCGCATCGCGTGGCTTGTCACTGGGTATGCGATTGGAAAACTGGCCGCCGACCAACCTCCACGGTGGGCGAGTCGCTTAAGGCCCAAGAGGTTTTAAGCAGTAAACGAAGTTTAAGTTGGAATAACGATCATGCGTCATCGCAAAAGTGGTAGACACCTAAATCGAACCAGCTCACATCGACAGGCGATGTTCCGCAATATGGCGGCCTCGCTGATTGAGCATGAGATTATTAAAACGACGCTACCAAAAGCCAAAGAACTGCGCCGCGTTGCAGAACCTCTGATCACGCTGGCGAAGGAAGACTCAGTTGCCAATCGGCGTCTGGCTTTCTCACGTACGCGTAACAAAGCGGCAGTCGGCAAGCTGTTCTCTGAGCTGGGTCCTCGTTACGAAGGTCGCCCCGGTGGTTATACACGCATCTTGAAGTGTGGCTATCGCGCGGGCGATGCAGCACCCATGGCTTATATCGAGTTGGTTGACCGTCCGGTCGATGATGATTTCGACTACGATGACGATGAGCTGGAAACAGTAGCAGACGCTGAGGTCGAAGAAACGGCTGACGACGTCGAAGATGCAGAGTCATCTTCTGACGAAGCTGCCATCGAGGAAGAGACCGTTGCCGAAGCCGAAGAGGCTGAAGAAGTTACAGCGGAAGAAGCGGACACAGAAAAGAAGTAAACAAGCTTTTCTTAGTGTCGAAAAAAGGCCGCTTTTGCGGCCTTTTTTTGTGCGTGGGGTTATCGCTTTAGAGCGTCTTCGCCAGGAATTTACCGGTATGACTCTTCTTTTGCTTGGCCACCGCCTCAGGCGTGCCGGTCGCGATAATCTTCCCGCCACCTGAACCACCTTCGGGTCCGAGATCGATGATCCAGTCAGCGGTTTTGATGACGTCCAGATTGTGTTCGATGACCACCACGGTGTTGCCATCATCTCGCAAGCGGTGCAGCACATCCAAGAGTTGAGCAATGTCGTGAAAGTGCAGTCCGGTAGTGGGTTCATCCAGTATGTAGAGGGTTTTGCCGGTGTCGCGCTTGGAGAGCTCGCGCGAGAGTTTCACCCGCTGAGCTTCGCCGCCGGATAAGGTTGTCGCCGACTGCCCGAGACGGATATAGGAGAGGCCGACATCCATCAGCGTTTGCAGTTTGCGCGCAAGCATAGGCACGGCGTCGAAAAACTCCCGCCCTTCTTCCACGGTCATTTCCAGCACTTCGTGAATATTCTTCCCTTTGTAGCGCACGTCCAGGGTTTCGCGGTTGTAACGCTTACCCTTGCAGACGTCGCAGGGCACATAGATATCAGGGAGGAAATGCATTTCCACCTTGATCACCCCGTCACCCTGGCAGGCCTCACAACGACCGCCTTTAACGTTGAAGCTGAAGCGACCGGGCTTGTAGCCCCGGGTGCGGGCTTCCTGGGTCTGTGCAAAGAGCTCACGGATCGGCGTGAAAAGCCCGGTGTAGGTTGCGGGATTGGAGCGCGGCGTACGCCCGATGGGGCTCTGGTCGATATCGACGACCTTGTCCAGATTGTCGAGCCCTTCTATAGCTTCGTACGGTGCCGGTTTGGCAGTGGTGGCCTTGTTGAGAACCGTAGCGGTGATCGGATAGAGCGTCTGATTGATCAGCGTGGATTTTCCGGAACCTGAAACACCCGTCACGCAGGTCAGCAGCCCGCATGGGATTGTGAGAGCCACGTTCTGAAGGTTGTTGCCGGATGCACCTGTAAGAGTCACGGTGTGATCCGGGTCGAGTTCAGTGCGGGTTTTGGGTACATCGATCTTCTTCTTGCCGGAAAGGTACTGCCCGGTGATGGACGACTTTGCGGCGACGATATCTTTTAGAGAACCGCTGGCGACAACCTTGCCACCGTGAACACCTGCGCCGGGACCGATATCAACCAGGTGGTCGGCTGCGCGAATGGCTTCCTCATCGTGTTCAACCACAAGCACCGTATTGCCGAGATCTCGCAGATGCTCCAGCGTGCGCAACAGACGCTCGTTATCGCGCTGGTGCAGGCCGATGCTGGGTTCGTCAAGGATATACATCACACCGACCAGTCCTGCGCCAATCTGGCTGGCCAATCTGATGCGTTGTGCTTCTCCCCCTGAAAGGGTTTCAGCGCTGCGATCCAGGGTGAGGTAGTTGAGCCCGACATCCACCAGAAACTGCAGACGCGCCTGAATCTCTTTGAGGATTTTGTCGGCGATGGTGGCCCGTTGCCCTTTCAGCTTCAGTTTCTTGAAGTAGTTGAGGGTATCTTCAACCGAGCCGGTGGTGACTTCCGGCAGGCTGGTTGCGCCGATAAATACGTGGCGCGACTCTTTGCGCAACCGGGTGCCCAGACAATCCGGGCAGTTGGCGACCCGGAGATATTTCTGCAGGTTTTCGCGCACCATGTTGCTGTCGGTTTCATGGTAGCGGCGCTCCATATTGGGAATCACGCCTTCAAAACGATGGCGGCGCTTGATCACGTCGCCGCGGTCATTGGCATAGCTGAAATCGATACGCGTCTGGCCGCTGCCGTACAGAATCGCCTGCTGGTGTTTTTTGCTGAGCTTCTTGTAGGGTTTCTCGACATCGAACCCGTAGTGCTGTGCCAGCGAGTTCAGCATATGGAAGTAGTAGACGTTACGCCGGTCCCAACTGCGGATGGCGCCTTCTGCCAGCGTCAGCTCCGGATCGGCGACCACAAGATCAGGGTCGAAAAAGTTGGTCACACCCAGACCGTCGCAGGATTCGCACGCCCCTGCAGGGTTGTTAAAAGAGAACATGCGCGGCTCGAGCTCTGAGATCGAATAACCGCAGACAGGACATGCGAACCGAGCGGAGAAAATCAGCGGCGGTGCATTCTCGTCATCCATATCCCGGACGATGGCCAGTCCATCGGTGAGTTCCAGCGCGGTTTCAAAACTTTCCGCCAGCCGCTGCTGCATGTCATCGCGAATGCGCAGCCGATCTACAACCGCCTCAATGGTGTGTTTCTTGTTCTTATCGAGCTCGGGGGTGTCATCCAGATCGACAACCAGTCCGTCGATACGCGCGCGGATAAAGCCGTTGCTGCGCAGCTCCTGAAAGACGTGCAGGTGTTCGCCCTTGCGCTCGTTGACGACAGGGGCCAGCACCATGATGCGTTGACCCTCATCCATACCCATCACCTGGTCCACCATCTGGCTGACCGTCTGTGCGGCCAGGGGTTCGTCATGATCGGGACAGCGTGGCTCGCCCACGCGAGCGAACAACAGGCGCAGGTAGTCGTAAATTTCGGTGATCGTACCGACGGTAGAGCGCGGGTTGTGCGAAGTTGATTTCTGTTCGATGGAGATGGCAGGAGAAAGACCTTCGATATGGTCGACGTCGGGCTTCTCCATCATGGATAGAAACTGCCGCGCATACGCAGACAGCGATTCCACGTACCTTCTTTGACCCTCAGCATAGAGCGTGTCGAAGGCGAGTGACGACTTACCCGAACCTGACAGCCCGGTCACGATCACCAGCTGATCACGTGGTAATTCCAGATCGATGTTTCTTAAGTTGTGGGTGCGAGCCCCACGGACGGAGATTGTGTCCACTTTATACCTAGCCCCAATGCAGCCGCCCAAAATAGCTCGATCTCAAATTACGAGCAAGCCTTAGGGTGGATTGATTGAGAGGCTCCTGACAAAGGATGTCAGTTGGTTAGAAAGCGAGCGGCCGCGAGCCAAAAACCGTAGGTATTGAGCCTTTCAGAGAAAGGCTGAGCAGGGTGCTGACGGGGTGTAATCCCACACCCATGCGGGCGCGAATAAACTATGGCCAACCCGGCGATTCCTTTACACTAAGGACCGGACACTATTAGAACGATTCGAGGGTTTGAGCGATGGCATCACGCGGCGTAAATAAAGTTATCTTGGTGGGTAATCTGGGCCGTGACCCAGAAACGCGCTACGCGCAAAACGGCAATGCGGTGACGAGCTTCAGCGTCGCAACCTCCGAGGTCTGGCGCGACCGTACGACGGGCGAAAACCAGGAGCGCACCGAATGGCACAACGTGGTGTGTTTCTCGCGCCTTGCAGAAATTGCGGGCGAGTACCTGCGCAAAGGCTCAAAGGTTTACATCGAAGGCAGTCTGCGCACCAGCAGCTGGGAGCAGGACGGTCAGAAACGTTACAAGACTGATATCCAGGCACGCGAACTGCAAATGCTGGACAGCCGCGGTGGCGCTGGAGGTATGGGCGGCCAGGGTGGCGGCATGGGTGCCGCTGCTGGTGGGGCTATGGGTGCAGCCGCAGGTGGGGCTATGGGCGCCCCTTCCGGGTTTGATGGCCCTCAGCAGATGCCCGTGGACAACGGTCCTACGCTGACAGACGACACCAACTTCGAAGACGATATACCTTTCTAGCTAGAACACCATGACGATTAACCGATTGACGTGGGGCGTTAAAGCCAGCTTCCGCAGTTATGTTCAGGGCGCTGGCGGGTCAATCGCCTTGGACGATGGTGCAACTCAGACTGACGAAGGCACCTTCGTATTCAGTGCTGTGCCCGGCGGTGACCTGGTGATCGGAGCGGATGGCAGTGCGACCGGCTCGATGCGATTTCAAGGCACGGTCTCATTTGATGCGCACGGCGGGATGCTGAAAGCCACGCTCTCCGAGTTGGGCGTGGAAGCCGCTGATGATGGACTTGTCCTGACTGTCAAAGATGCCATGCTGCCTGATAATCGTTGTGCGATCGCCGATTTGAACTTCGTCGAAGCTGACGCAGATGCGACCACCCTGGGTGCGCAGATTACGATCGACGGCATGTATCAGATTGCTGACAACTACCCCCCGGGAACCGAACTGGATCCAGTCCGACTGGACTGACTCTGGCAGGACAAGGCGTCAACTCAGTTGCCGCAGCAGGAATTGCGCGGACGCGGCAATTCGATGAGGGCGGTCCAACACAACACCACGGTTACCATGATGCAGCGCGGTGAGAATTGCGGCGTACTTTGCTTGTTCCCAGCAATACTGTTTTTCCCGTGACGATTCCGTGTACCCATCCAATAGCGCCGACAAACAGTCTTCACCGTGGAAATAGAGATAGGAACCAAAGTCCCACTCACGCCGGGCGAGGCAAGCATCGTTAAAGTCCAGCAAACCAGTAAGCTTGTCGCCGTTGATCAGCAGTTGCCCCTCGTGAAGGTCGCTGTGTGTAACAACCGGGTCACTCTCCAGCACAAAAGTTCTGAGGGGATCTCTTAACGCAGCAAGTTTCACCCTCAGAGCGGGAATGGCTTGCACAGCTGGATGCTCCTCAAGTCTGATGTGGGTAAAGGGCCAGGGTTGTTCGAAGCGCATCAGCATGCCTTCTATCGGATTGTCGGTGGCACCCACAAATTCGTTCGATACGGTTTCTAACCGTCCAAATCTGGAGGCCGTGAGATCGTGAAGAAATCTCAACAGCTCGCCGACCTGCCTTGAGACCGCGGGTGGGACGTCGCCGCGGCCCGTGTGCTCGCCTTTGATATATTCGTCCAGCACCCAGATGGCTGTCGTTGAGAAGCCTACGGTTTGGTTCGTTGCGATCGGTCGTGCCACGGGTAAACCTGCCTCAGACATTGCTTTTCGCATTGCAAAATCTGCTTCGTAGGTAGCGCTTTTACCGCCTCTGGGGTTGGCAATACGGAGCACGTAGTCGCCGCACTCTGTTGTCAATAGAAACGCGTTGCTGGTCGAACCGGAGTCCAGGAAAAAAATGTCAGAGAGGATTTCGCCACGGTCGCGTGTCGCCTGCAAAGCGATAGATCTGGCCTTCTCCAGCTCGTTAGAATCTGTCACCGTGAAGAGTCTAGATGCGTTCTCTGGCGATCGCTACTTGTACAATGACGCCCGCTCGGGAGCAAGGGAGATCTTAGTTGGATTTAATCGAACACAATCGTGCCGCCTGGAATCGACTTTCTGATACCGGCATTCCGTGGGGGATCCCGGTTGACGCCGATGCCATAGCTGCAGCTAAAGAAGGTAAGTGGCAGGTTCAGCTCGCTGGGCAGCAGCCAGTGCCATCCACCTGGTTTGGACCTACCGGCAATGTCGGGGGTACGGACATCCTCTGCCTCGCTTCCGGCGGTGGACAGCAAGCACCACTCCTGGCTGCAGCGGGGGCGCGGGTTGTATCCCTTGATGACGGACCTTTCCCGGTTTCCCGATGGCTCATTCGATACCATCTTTCTGCCGGTCGCCGTTTGTTACGTGCCCGATGTTCACGTTGTCTGGCGGAACTGTGCCAGGGTATTGCGACCAGGCGGGCGTCTGCTGACAGGTATGATCAATCCGTTGGTGAATCTGTTTGAAGAAAATGAGGGTGAAGATCAGAAAGGGTTGCCAGTGATCCACAGGCTGCCGTACGCAGAAATTGATGCGTTGCCCGCAACAGAAAGAGATGACGCAATAGACCGTGGGATGGTTTTAGTTTGGAGTCATACGCTGTCGGACTTGATGAGTGGGCAACTCTCGGCGGGGTTCCAGTTGCTTGAGTTTGCTGAAGCTCGTCGTCGCGACCCTAGAGCGCCCAGTATCAACGCATATACCGCCACCTACATCATGACCGCCGCTGAATTGATAAGTCGATAGAAGCAACAGGCGTTGCTGAGGAGAAGATGATGACAAAGCACAATATGTTTAAGCACCCGGTACATCTCGGATTAGGTGCTACCGCTGAAATTGAACCGGAGTTTACCGGTGAAATGAGCTGGTATATGGACTATGGCGCGCGCCACGGGAGTGACGGCCCGGAAGGGCGTTTGGTGAACCTGATACGGTTTACCGAATCATGGTCGGATTGGGAAATGCATCCGAAGGGTGCCGAAGTTGTGTTGTGTGTTGCCGGTGCTATGACGGTGCATCAGGAACTTGAAGATGGCTCGCATCGCAGCGTGACCCTGGGTGAAGGCGACTTCGTGGTCAATGACCCCGGCGTATGGCACACCGCAGATATCGAGCAGGAGGCAACCGCGCTGTTTATCACGGCGGGCGAGGGGACAGAGGGTAGGCCCCGATAGTCCGGAGACCAGGTGCAGAAGTTTCCTAGCCGAAGAATTCGAAGTAGATAGCGAAGAGCGCAGCACCGAGCAGCAAACGATAGATGACGTACGGTAGCATCCCCGTGCGTTCGACAAGATTCACAAAAGCGGCGATACACGCATAGGCTGAAAAACCGGCGATAAGTGCACCCGCCAGTAATTCCGCACCGCGGTCTATGCCGGTGTCCAGCAGATCAAGCGTCAGCAGCAGTTGTGCCCCTGCGATGGTCGGAATGGCCAGTAAAAATGAAAAACGAGCAGCACTTGTGCGGCTCAACCCCAGCACCAGCGCTGCGGTGATGGTGATGCCCGAGCGAGAAGTGCCTGGCACGAGCGCCAAGACCTGTGCCACACCGATTAGGAGTGCATGATGCCACCCCACGTCACCATCCTGAGTAGGTCGTCGATCGGACCACCAGAGCGCTAAGCCAAAAACGATTGTGGTTGTGGCAATGACAGGCACCGTGCGCAGATTCAGCTCGATGAAGTCCTTCGCCAGCAACCCGACCACCGCCACGGGAAAGCTTGCAAGTGCAAGTTTGCCGACCAGCAGGAGCTCATCATCAACAACCCGGGTTCTCGTAAACTGGAAAGTGGAACTTAACATGGCGGTGAGATCGGATCTGAAGTAAAGCATCACAGCAACGAGGGAGCCGAAATGTACCCCTACGTCAAACGCCAATCCCTGATCAGGCCAATCGGTCAGCTGCGAAGGCAGAACGAGGTGGGCTGAGCTTGAGATGGGCAGAAATTCGGTGATGCCCTGAATCAAGCTCAGGACAATGATCTGTAGCCAATCCATAGTCGGGTGTCAGTTCTGGTAATAGTGCGGGTGTTAGTGCTTAAGCTGGGTGTCGAAGTAAGTAAATACGCTTTGCAGCGCATTTTCTGTGAGCTCTCCCCCTTTAACGAAATCCAGGGTAAATACGGAGTGCCCCTTGCCGGGAAGAGTAACCAGATTGATGCGCTCTTTGTCGTCGTTGAATGCTTTGGCAAGCGCGGTAAATTTTTCAGCCTGGCAGAGTTTGTCACCGTCAAAACGGAGCGCCATCATTGGTCCGGTTGCGTCCAGTTTCTCGCGCGCCTGCGACACTTCTTCAGCGGACATGTGCAGATCTGATTGACCGTTGAAGGGCATGGACGGTTGGCTGGCAACGCCGGCTAAAACGGCATCGTCCACCATCAGGGAGATGGCGAAATTTCCGGTCAGACACATGCCGATGGTGCCGATACCTGTTGCGCCGTGATTGTCTTTGAGGTCGCGGCAAAGCGCACGCAGCCAGTCGACGATCGGGCTGGACTGGTTTTTCTCGAAGAGTCGAAACTCTTTACGCATGCAGAACACACGTACCAGATTGCCAACCAGAGAAATCTTGCCGAGGGGACCAAAGAGATGAGGCAGAACCACGCGGTAACCTTTGTCTGTAAATCTGTCGGCGAGAGCAAGCGTTTCGGGGCCGATCCCAGGCAGCTCCTGGATGATGACAACCGTTGGACCCTGGTCCCCGCGGGTGTAGACATCGTGACTGACGGGTGTGCCATCACTCAGCGGTGCCCCAAAGGCTCTTTGTTCGTAACCTTCCAACATGTGAGTTCTCATACTTGTAATGTGAAAAGGTTACCCGCTAAATAAGCCTCTGCCCAGCCTCGAGGAAATGCCGAGCTTATCCGCCATGCCCTTAGCACCGAAACCATCTGAACTTGAAGAGTTGCCCCTGTTCCCGCTGCGCAGCGTCCTATTCCCGGGCGGCGTGCTGCCGCTGCGTATTTTCGAACCTCGTTATGTAGATATGATCAGCGCGTGTATGCGAGAAGGGAAAGGCTTCGGGGTGGTGTTAATCCGGCAGGGTGCCGAGGCGCGTATGACGCCTGACGATGAACAGCCCGAAATATTTATGACCGGCACCGAGGCGGTCATCGTAGATTTCAACCAGGCGGACAACGGACTGCTGGGCATAGTCGCAAACGGCGGACGTAAGTTTCTGGTGCATGAAACGGCAGAACAAGCCGATCATCTGTTGGTCGGGAAAGTCGAGTATCTACCCGAAGAACCGGTAGGGGAGCTGTTGCCTGAGCATGAGCCGCTGGTGGCGGTGTTGAAGGAGCTGACCCAGCATCCCCTGGTGCAGAAGCTGAACATCGAAGTTGATTTTGACCAGGCTAAATCCGTCAGTTTGCGGCTTGCCGACCTGCTGCCCATAGAGCCGGAAATCAAGCAGGCGCTGCTGCAGATGCGGTGGCCGAAGGAACGTCTGACGGAATTACATCGGTTGGTAGGCAAGTTTCAGCAATAACACCTGGCTGACTTTTCGACCGATTTTCGTCGGCATTTCCCCTATAATGCCCGGCCAATTTTGCAAATCACTTAAGCTTGGGTGATGGACTCATGAGCCAAGATTTACAACAGTATTTGAACGATGTGGGTGTTGCTGCCCGCAAAGCCTCGCGGGTGATTGCTGCGGCTTCAACAGCGCAGAAATCCGCAGCGTTGCAGGCCATAGCTGCAGCGGTAGACGCTGCTCGCGAAGAGATTAAGCAGGCGAATGCGGTGGATATGGAAGGTGCAAAAAACCGCGGCATAGATCAACCGCTGATCGACCGGCTGCTGCTGAACGACAAAGCCATCGATCAGATGATCGAAGGTATATCGCAGGTAGATGGACTTAAGGACCCTGTTGGAGAAGTCAGCGATCTGACCTACCAACCCTCTGGTATACAGGTTGGCAAGATGCGCGTGCCGTTGGGTGTCATTGCGATGATTTATGAGTCTCGTCCCAACGTGACGGTGGATGCAGCGAGCCTGGCCATCAAATCCGGTAATGCGTGCATTTTGCGTGGCGGTTCTGAAGCGTTTGAATCTAACCAGGCCATCGGCCGCTGTGTCGCTCAGGGTTTGTCAGAGTCTGGTCTTCCCACAGAAACAGTTCAGCTCTTCAACACAACCGATCGCGCGGCTGTTGGAGAGTTGCTTAAGTTGGACGAATACGTGGACGTCATTGTGCCGCGTGGTGGACGGGGTCTGATCGAGCGCATCATCAACGATTCAAAAATCCCGATCATCAAACACCTGGATGGTATCTGTCATTTGTATGTTGACGCAGAGGCGGATGCTGCGATGGCGGTCGACCTCGCCTTTAACTCCAAGGTCGAAAAGTACGCGGTCTGTAATGCGCTGGAAACGCTCCTGGTTCACGAGGCTGCGGTAGACCCGGTTTTGCCTCAGCTGGCCGATCGTTATAAGGAAGCAGGGGTCAGTTTGCGTGGCTGTGAACGCGCTCGCGCCAAAGTAAATGACATGGCCGAAGCTCAGGAGTCTGACTGGTACGAAGAGTATCTGGGCCCTACCTTGGCCGTGAAGGTGGTCGACAATCTCGATCAGGCCATTGCCCACATAAACCACTATGGATCGCAACACACAGATACCATCGTGACGGAAAACTATGCGCACGCACGCCGTTTTGTCACGGAAGTAGATTCAGCCTCGGTCATGGTAAATGTGTCCACACAGTTTGCGGACGGGTTTGAATTTGGACTGGGTGCAGAAGTGGGTATTTCGACAGACAAGATACATGCACGCGGCCCGGTTGGCCTGGAAGGTCTGACATCGCAGAAATACGTTGTTTACGGAAACGGTCACACCCGCCAGCGCTGATAGCGCTAACTGATACTTTATGCTGATAGGTCTATACGGCGGTACATTTGATCCCGTTCATATCGGCCATCAGCATGTGGCTCAGACCGTTGTGGCTTCACTGGGTCTTGAGTCTCTGCACTGGGTTTTATCTGCCCGGCCTGGCCATCGCCTGGATCCAATGACATCCGTCGATCATCGTTGGGCGATGTTGTTGCTCGCATGTGCTGAATCGCCGCGCTTTGTTGCGGATCGCACCGAAATCGACAGGGCGGGCAAATCGTTTACCTATCTTACCGTAAAAGCCTGGCGGGAAGCCGACCCCACGCACGTACCTTGTTGGATTATGGGCCTGGATGCTTATGTGACCTTGCCGCAGTGGTTTCAATGGCGGGACTTAATGCAGGAATGCAATATTGTTGTTGTTGAACGTCCTGGCGAATCCGTCAAGCTGCCAACAGTGCTGACAGATCTGGAAACAGAGCACAGAGTTGAAAAGTTAGAGGATCAGGTAGGGCAGATACTGCATCTCGATGTGCCGATGAAAGAAGTATCGGCAACGGATATCAGGCGGAAAATAGCACAAGGAAAGTCGGTTGAACATTTGCTTATGCCCTCGGTCTATCATTATATTAGGCAGCATCAGCTGTATACGGAGAACGCTATTTGAGTGCATCCCAATTGCGCGACCATCTCATATCTGCCCTTGAAGATCTTAAGGGCCAAGACATCCTCTCCTTGGATGTATCAAGTCTGACCTCCATAACTGATTACATGATCATCGCCAGCGGCACGTCGAACAGGCATGTCAAAGCGTTGGTTGATGAAGTAATCGAGGCCGCCAAAGCGTATGGCGAGCCGGCACTTGGCGTGGAAGGCAGAGAAACCCACGAATGGGTCTTGTTGGACGTGGGTGACGTTTTGGTGCATGTCATGCAGAAAGAGGCGCGGGCGTTTTATGACCTTGAACGCCTCTGGGGAGATCAACCTGCAGGTTCGGACGCAGGTTCCAATGCGGACAGCGAAGCGCTCGTATAACTTTATGGGGTAAGCCCCGGTGAAACTGAAAATTGTTGCTGTTGGCAATAAATGTCCGCAGTGGATACGTACGGGCTATCAAGAGTTTGCTGCGCGCCTGCCCAGAGAAGCACAGCTGGAGCTGATCGAGATTGCACCTCCTCCGCACCAGGGAGATAGCGGTAGGTACATTGCGGAAGAAGGGCGTAAAATACTGCGCCAGATTCACGAGCGAGACTGGGTAGTCGCGCTAGATGAACGAGGCAGGATGGCGACCAGCCGTGAGCTTGCAACTGAATTTGAGCGTTGGCTGGAGCTGGGATGTGATGTGGTTTTTGTAGTAGGTGGTTCAGACGGGTTGGACAAAGGTGTCACCGATCGCGCAAATGCGATCCTGTCGTTGTCTAAACTTACATTACCGCACTATCTTGTGCGGGTTGTTCTTGCCGAAGCCCTTTATCGTGCGTGGAGTATCAGAGTGGGACATCCATACCATAGAGACTAAAGGTCTCTGCAGCACTACAAACGAATAGATTTCATGCCGAAGATGCACGCCATAAAAGACCCGATTCGAGAAAAGCAGCTTTTCTTCAATCGTACGGCTTTGATGTTTGTGTGTGTGGTTGGACTGATCGGCGTGCTGGTTGTGCGCATGGTCCATCTGCAGATCTGGGAGCACGACGCATACCAGACGCGTTCCGAGCAGAACAGAATTCAGGTGCAACCGCTGCCACCGCCGCGAGGGCTGATCTTCGATCGCCATGGCCAGGTACTGGCAGACAACCGGGTCACCTCATCGCTGGCCGTGGTGACAGAACGGGTGGAAGATCTTGCTGCCACCATTCAGGAACTGAGTACGCTGGTCAGCGTCACCCCGGCAGACATTACGGAGTTTGAAACCCGTCTTGCACGCAAACGCCGACCGTATGAAGCGATCGCTCTAAGGCGCGCCTTATCCGAAGAAGAAATCGCCGTATTGGCGGTCAATAGACATCGCTTCATCGGGGTGGAGGTGATCAACGAGCAGGTGCGCTACTACCCGTATGAGGGTCTGTTTGCGCATGCCGTAGGATCTGTACGACGGGTCACAGAGGAGGATCTGCGGCGGTTGGACGAAGTGAACTACAGTGGTTCACGCTTTGTGGGCAAACGAGGGGTTGAAGCCTTCTATGAAGCAAGTTTGCATGGGGAGGTAGGTTATCAGCAGGTGGAAACCGATGCGCACGGACGCATCCGCCAGGTGTTGGAAATCAATCCGCCGATATCCGGACAGAACATAACCCTGCAGTTAGACAACCGTTTGCAGATCGCGGCCAGTGCGGCACTTGGTGATCGACGCGGTGCGGTAGTGGCACTTGATCCGCGTTCTGGCGGTGTGCTTGCGATGGTCAGTCAGCCGAGTTATGACCCGAATCTTTTTATCACGGGTATGTCAGATACCCAGTTCAGTGAACTCAGCCATTCTGTCTACACGCCTCTTTTTAACAGGGCGATAAACGGTCAGTATGCGCCGGGTTCCACGTTTAAGCCGATCGTCGGCCTGGGTGCCGTAGTCCATAATGCCATCTCCTGGGAAGAAACCATTCAGGACAACGGTGAGTTTCGTCTGCCGGGTCAATCGCGTGTCTACCGGGATTGGACGTGGCGACGCAACAATTCTGGAGGGCAGGGGATAGTCGACCTGAGGCGTGCTATTTATCGGTCTTCCAACATCTATTTTTACGATGTGGCGACCCGCCTGGAAGTAGAACAACTGGTTGGTTTTGCGCGTCAGTTTGGCTTCGGTGAGGACCTTTCAGTAGATGTTGATAACGCCAGTGTCGGCATCCTGCCAGACCCGGTGTGGAAGCGCGGATACAAAGGAGAGATCTGGTATCCAGGCGACTCCGTTAACATGGGCATAGGACAAGGTGACCTCTTGGTCACACCGCTGCAGATGGCGACCGTTGCTGCAACGATTGCAAATCGTGGCGTACGCGTACGGCCAAAGATGTTGCTCGCCTCAAGTGCTCCGTTAGTTGAAGCGGACAGGAACCCAGCCCCCGCCACGCGTGTTTCCGGGCCGACACCAGACGATTGGGAGAAAATGGTCGAAGCCATGGCCGATGTTGTACATCGAGGCAACAAGGGTTTCAGGGGCAACGGCACGGCTTGGGCATACATCGGTCGCGATATTTCGTACCGGATGGCAGGTAAGTCCGGAACCGCCCAGGTTGTTGAGATTAAGCAGGGTGAAGAATACGACGAAGAAGAGTTGGAAGAATTCAAACGCAAACATGCGTGGTTTATCGCCTTCGCCCCCGTTGATGAGCCTTCGATTGCGCTGGCTGTCCTGGTCGAAAACGGCGGGGGTGGCAGTTCGGAAGCTGCACCTGTGGCTCGTCAGGTGATAGATGCGCATCTGCTGCCGCAGATGGCACAGCGGTAGGTAGAACCGATGGCACGAGACTTTGTCCGCAGCCTTCCGGAACACGAACGTTCGGTTTCAGCCAGTTGGCTGAAGAGCGTACACATCGACCCGATCCTGTTGTTCCTGATCATCGCTGTTGTCGTCTATGGTCTGGTGGTCCTGTTCAGTGCAGTCGATCAGAGTGAAACTCTCTTTCGAGCCCAGTTAACGCGCCTTGCACTTGCTTTTGTGGCCCTCGTGTTCGCAGCCCAGTTGCCGCCGAGACTGTATATTCGCTGGGCGCCGTTCATCTATCTACTTGGCGTAGGGTTGCTGGTACTGGTGCTTGTCGGAGGGGTGACGGTCAAAGGCTCGCAGCGTTGGCTGGAGATTCCTGGCGTCACACGTTTCCAACCGTCGGAGTTGATGAAAATTGCCGTACCGCTGGCGGTCGCCTGGTATTTTCACGATAAGCCACTGCCACCGACGCTCCTGGATGTTGCGGTGGCGATAGCCATCGTAGCGATCCCCTCCGGGTTGATCATCATGCAACCTGATCTAGGTACAGGCATTCTGGTGGCGGGCGCAGGTGTGGCCGTGATCGTGTTGGCAGGTTTGAGGTGGCGGCTCATCATCGGAGCGTTTCTTGCCTTCGCAGCCGCCGCACCCTTTTTGTGGTTCTCGCTGCAGGCGTATCAGCGTCAGCGGATCCTGACGCTGTTCGATCCGGAGAGCGACCCCCTTGGTGCGGGTTGGAACATTATTCAATCGACCACGGCAATCGGCTCAGGTGGGTTTTGGGGTAAAGGCCTGTTTGAGGGAACGCAGAGCAGATTGGATTTTCTTCCCGAGGCTCGTACAGACTTTATCATCGCGGTTATCGGCGAAGAGTTGGGCTTTGTCGGCATCATCACGCTGTTGCTGCTTTACGTGCTGGTGATCGGGCGTGGCCTGTTCCTGGCTGTCAGTGCGGAAAGCACGTTCGGGCGTTTGCTGTCCGGGGCACTAATGTTTACCTTTTTTGTCTATGTATTTGTGAACATCGCGATGGTCAGCGGCTTGTTACCTGTGGTGGGAGTCCCCCTGCCATTGGTAAGCTACGGTGGCACATCAGCGATCACGCTCATGGCAGGGTTTGGTATCGTCATGGCCATTCGAACGCACAAAGCATGGTAAAGAACGTGGTAAGCATGTCAGGAAAGGCATGAAGGTGACTTCGACCCGGTCGGGGTGACAGGATTTCATCAAGTAGTTGGATCAAATTGTTAAATAAAAGTTATCGGTGTTTACGGACTGCTCTTTCTGGCGCGGCGCTGTCTGCTGTGGCAGTTATGACCACATGGGCAGACAGCTACCAAGAGCGCGAGGATGTGCAGGCGTACAAAGCGGAGCTTGTCGCTGAGCACGGGTTTGAAGAGGCGGAATTGGAGGCGTTATTCAGCCGGGCGCAGCGTCGAGACGACATTCTGGAAAAAATCTCGCGCCCTGCTGAGCGTGTGTGGACGTGGGCGCGCTACAAGAAACATCTTGTCGACGAAGCTCGTATACAGGCCGGCATTGAGTTCTATCGTGATCACCATGAAACCTTAATGGCCGCCTCTCAAGCCTATGGCGTGGCACCCCATGTGATTGTTGCGATTTTAGGGATAGAGACGCGCTACGGGCAGATCAAGGGAAGCTATCCGGTATTGGATGCGCTTTTTACGTTAGGGTTTGACTACCCGCCGAGGTCAAAGTTTTTTCGGAAGGAACTGACGGAGTTTTTGCTGCTCGCGAGAGAGGAAGGTAAGGACCCAACCCGGATTACGGGCTCGTACGCGGGAGCGATGGGGTATGGACAGTTCATCCCTTCCAGTTATCGTTATTACGCGGTGGACTTCGACGAAGATGGCGTCCGCGATATTTGGGACAACCGGGTGGATGCGATAGGCAGTATTGCCAATTATTTCGCGAAGCATAAGTGGCAGGGCGCGCAGCCGACGGCGATCAGCGTTGAAGTGCCGGACGGGTTGCCCGAAGACCTTGTAGATAACCGTAAATTGGATCTCCTTCACACAGTGGCAGACCTGCAACGGGCGGGTGTGGACACTCAAGACTTGTCGCCAGAACTGAAGGCGCGCTTGTACCGCCTGGAGGGTGACGAGGGTATTGAATATTGGGTAGCTCTACACGACTTTTACGTCATAACACGATACAACCGCAGCCACCTTTATGCGTTGGCGGTGCACCACCTGGCTGAAGCGATTAAAGCAGGGGCAGGTAACTAAGGTGTTGTCGGCTGCCATATTTCGGGCGTGGGATATCAGGAACAGTATTTTCCTGGCGGGTGTGCTCATCATCGCGGGATGCGGTTACCAGGGTCCGGTGTCATTACCCCGGCAACAGGATCGAGCGCCAACGCTTACACCCGTTGAAGAACAGCGGTTGGCGAGATTGCCGGATCCTCAGGTAGTGACCCTGACAAAAAGCCGTTGGGGTAATGGTCCGGTCTATACCGTACTTGGTAAATCCTACCGGGTTATGGAACAAGCAAAGGGCTACAGACAGGAGGGAATTGCTTCCTGGTATGGCGCCAAATTTCACGGTAACAATACGTCCAACGGCGAACGCTTTGATATGTACCAACTGAGTGCTGCACATCGCCATCTACCCATTCCAAGTTTTGTGCGTGTGACCAATCTTGGCAACGGTCGCGAGGCCGTTGTCAGGGTAAACGATCGGGGACCGTTTCATGAAAATCGCATCATCGATCTGTCATACGCAGCAGCGGTTAAGCTCGGGTTCCATAACCAGGGCACCGCTCGGGTGAGAATAGAGGTTGTCGAACCGGCGCCGCCAGCCCCCGACTTTTTTGTGGTTCAGGCAGGCGCATTTTCAGCGCTTGCGGGTGCGGACAGAGGTCAGGCTGAGATCAACGCCTTAACGGGTGTGAAGGGTGTGATTGTGAAAACGTCCAACGACGGTTTGTATCGGGTGCGCCTGGGACCCCTTGCTGCGGGTCCCGATCTGGAGCGAGTTAAGGGTATTCTGAAAAATTCCGCCTATGGCGCCCCGCGTCTGATACCGGTGAGTCGCAATCAAGTGAGTGGTAAAATCTCCTGCACGGCGAGTACCACGTGCTAGTCGAACTGTTAAAGAGTCCTGGAAGTATGAGCCCCAATTTATTGCCAATGTTTGCTGTACGCCTGTTGCTGATATCAGTGGCAGGGTTGCAGGGTGTTGTTTATGCGGCACAACCCATCATTCCTCCTGCCCCCAACATCAATGCAACCTCCTATCTATTGATTGATGCGGCCTCTAACAAGGTCCTGGTGGAACACAATTCGCATGAGCAGAAAGCACCAGCGAGTCTGACAAAAATAATGACCGCCTACATTGCGGAGCAGGAAATCGAAGCAGGCCGAATTAGTGAAGATGATGAAGTGCTCATTTCGGTGAATGCCTGGCGTACGGGCGGATCGAAGATGTTTATCCGCGAAGGTACGGAAGTGAAAGTCGGCGACTTGATGCGGGGTATTATCATCCAGTCGGGCAATGATGCGAGCATTGCTCTGGCTGAACATATCGCCGGGAGCGAAGATGCATTCGCCAGCATGATGAATCAGCAGGCTGCAATTCTCGGCATGCAGAACTCCAATTTCACAAACGCCACCGGCTTGCCGTCGCGGGAGCACTACAGTTCAGCGTGGGATCTGGCCGTGCTCACCCGAGATCTGATCGAACGGTATCCTGCGCATTACGCGCTCTATAGCGAACGGTCCTATAAGTTTAATGACATCGACCAGCCAAACCGCAACAAGTTGTTGTGGCGTGACAAGTCTGTAGACGGTGTTAAAACCGGGTTCACCAATGCCGCTGGCTACTGTCTGGTTGCTTCCGCCGTACGGCAAGGTATGCGCCTGATTTCTGTTGTGATGGGTACCGACAGCGACTCCGCGCGTATGCGGGAAAGTCAGAAGCTACTTTCATATGGTTTTCGCTATTTCGAGACGCAACAACTGTACGATCAGGGTGTGGCGCTTAAAGAACAGGAAGTGTTCTACGGGGAAGTGGAGAGTTTGAGTCTGGGTGTGGCAGAACCGGTTGTGGTCACCTTTCCGCGAGGCTACTACAAAGATATCGAAGTTGAGTTTGAGCTGCCGAGCCTGCTCGAAGCGCCGTTGGCACAAGGCGACGAGGTGGGGGAGATGGTTTTGCGGTTGGGTGATAAGACCATCTATACAGCCCCGCTGGTGGCGTTGGAGGAAGTGCCCGAAAGCGGTGTATTTGGTCGTATGAGCGATTTCATCTATCTTTTCTTCAGACAACTTTTTGGAAGCGACAGTTGACCGACGTTGAGATTCCACAGATTGAGTTTCCGTGTGATTATCCGATAAAGGTGATCGGGGAAACGGATGTGGATGCTGTTGCGGAGATTATCGCTGTTGTGCGTAAACATGCGCCGGAGGTCACGCCTGACCAGGTGAGCACACGCGCTTCGAAAAAGGGCAACTATCAGTCCGTGCGCGTGCAGATAGTTGCTACTGGAGAAGCACAGCTAACGGCTTTGCATCAGGAACTCCTGAATCTACCCGGCGTGAGACTCGTGCTATGACCCCGGTTATCGTTCGTGACCTTGGTACCACCGCTTATGAGCCTACCTTCGAGGCAATGCGTGCGTTTACGGAGAATCGCGACGCTGATACCGTGGATGAAATATGGCTGACGGAACATGAACCCGTCTTTACTCAGGGACAAGCTGGCAAGGCTGAACATGTGTTGGCGCCCGGAGATATCCCGGTAGTGCAGACCGACCGCGGCGGCCAGGTCACTTATCATGGACCCGGGCAGATCACCGCATACCTGCTATTCGATCTGCGGCGTATGAAGCTGGGCGTGCGGGATCTGGTTACAGGTATTGAAGTTGCGATGGTTGAGACCATCAAAACCTGGGGAATCTTTGGCGAGCCCCGTGCAGATGCCCCTGGTGTCTATGTGAGCGGAGACAAGATCGGACAATTGGGCCTGCGAGTACGTCGTGGCTGTTCGTATCATGGATTGAGCCTCAACGTTGATATGGATTTGGAGCCGTTTTCGCGGATAAATCCATGTGGTTTGTTTGGTGTGCAGGTAACGCACATCGCAAATTATGAAAACGCCGACATTGCCGATGTGCGCAATAGATTGACCGAGGTGTTACTGCAGCACTTTAAGCTGACCCGCCACAACACGGACACGCCGCATTCGGTTTCAGCTTGAGTGAACGCCACTCCATGTACTTTGCATCAAGGTAGAGCACGCGCCCGATCAGTGACTCGCCGACCCCTGTAAGTACCTTAATCGCCTCCATGGCCTGGGTAGTTCCGATAATGCCAACCAGGGGTGCAATGACGCCATTCTCTGCACAGTTTAGGTTTGTGTCATCGCCTTCCTGGTACAGACACTGGTAACACGGACTACCTGATTGGTTTCGGTCGAACACCGAAATGTGCCCCTCCCAGCCAATAGCAGCGCCGGAGACAAGCGGTTTGTGTGCAGCCCAGCAGGCCGCATTGATGGTGAAGCGTGTCGTAAAGTTGTCCGTGCAGTCCAAGATCAGATCTGCGTTCAGAATGGCGCTGGATAACCCTTTCTCATCCAACCGCTCGGTGATGGTCGTAATGTTTGTATGCGGATTGATCTGCTCGAGCTGAATCTTCGCGGAATCTGCCTTGTTTGTGCCAATGCGTGCATCGGAGTGAACTATCTGGCGCTGCAGGTTGGACAGGTCGACAGTATCAAAGTCACATAAAACAAGAGAGCCCACGCCACCCGCAGCCAGGTATAGTGCAGCGGGCGAACCGAGACCACCCAGACCGACAACGAGTACGGTAGCGTCCTGGAGTTTTTCCTGCCCGGCGATATCGATGTCGGGCAACATAATCTGTCTGCTGTAGCGGAGTAGTTCTTCGTCTTCCATCAATCGTGGCTGCCTGGATGCGGGTACGTACCGGACGTGACGCGTTCTATCTGCGCCAGATCTTTCACCGAATGTACGTCCGTAAACCCTTGCTTGGTCATCAAGTCTCGCACAGCTTCAGCCTGGTCGAAACCATGTTCTACCAGGAGTTGGCCGCCGTCAGTGAGGTGGCTCGGCGCGTTGGCAACGATACGGGCGAGGTCGTCCAAACCGTCCTGACCGGAAGCAAGGGCGTGAAGGGGCTCGTGTTTCAACGTGGGTAAATGTGGGTCCGCCTCAGCAATGTATGGCGGATTTGACACAATGATCTCCCACTCGCCCTCCAGTTCGGCAAACCAGTCGCTCTTGATAAATTTTATTGGCGTGCCATGTTTGTCTGCATTGTGACGGGCGATCGCGAGGGCGTCAGCGTGGCGGTCGGTTGCGGTTACCTCAAGGTCTGGTCGCTCCTTGGCAACGGCAACTGCGATGGCACCGCTGCCTGTACCCATATCCAAGAAGCGAGCACCGGGTGGTGCCAGTTCGATGGAGAGTTCAACCAACAGTTCTGTCTCCGGACGCGGTACGAGCACGGCAGGCGACACCGTCAGCGTGAGTGACCAGAACTCCCATTCCTCCAACAAGTAGGCGAGGGGGGTATTGTCGGCTAACGCGGCCTTATGTGTGTTCAGCTCATCAAGCGCAGTCGCGGGAATCTGCGCGTCTGGGTGCGTGAGGATGTGCGCCTGAGAGACGCCGAGCTTGTGACTGACTAATAGCGCGCAGTCACGCCTGATGTGTTCGTCACATTCAGCAAGCCACTCACCGATACTTGTCACGTCATGTGCGGACAGCTAGCTGCCCATTTCTTTGAGCAGGTCTGCCTGGTGTTCCTGGACCAATGGACCGATGACCGCGTCCAGATCACCTTCAATGACTTCGTCCAGCTTGTAGAGCGTCAGGTTGATGCGGTGATCGGTTACCCGACCTTGAGGGAAGTTGTACGTGCGGATGCGCTCACTGCGATCGCCAGAACCAACCAGTTGGCGTCGATTTTCCGCCTGTTCACTTTCCTGTGCTGTACGTGCCGCATCGAGCAGCTTCGCCTGGAGTAAGGACATCGCCCGAGCGCGGTTCTTGTGTTGCGAACGTTCGTCCTGGCATTCCACAACCGTGCCGGTGGGCAGGTGTGTCAGCCTGATAGCGGAATCTGTTTTGTTGACGTGCTGTCCCCCAGCTCCGGATGCGCGGAACGTATCTTCCCGTATATCTTTTTTGTCGATATCGATGGAATCAATCTCATCAACTTCCGGCATGATCGCGACGGTGCAGGCGGAAGTGTGTATACGCCCCTGACTTTCGGTCTCTGGCACGCGCTGAACCCGATGGGCGCCGGATTCAAATTTCAGAAGGCTGTAGACGTCCTGGCCTTCAATACGCGTTATCACTTCTTTGAAGCCGCCGTGTTCGCCTGGCCGTTCGTTCAGCACTTCTGTCCGCCAGCCTTTTGTCTCCGCGTACTTGTTGTACATACGCAGGAGATCGCCGGAGAAGATCGCTGCTTCGTCACCGCCCGTACCGGCTCGAATTTCCAGGAACACGTTGGAGCGGTCGTTCGGGTCTTTGGGTAACAGCAGGGTTTGGAGTTCCAGAGACAGCACTTCCAGTTGTGCTGAGGATTCGCGAATGTCTTCCTCAGCAAGGCTTTTCATCTCGGCGTCGTCTTCTTCGGCCAGGAGTTCCTGGCTCTCCTGGATGTTCTGCTCAAGCGCCGCCACGGCGTCGTAACATTTCACGACGGGTTCGAGTTCTGCGTACTCTTTGGAAAGTGCAGCAAACTTGTTTCGGTCGCCCATGACCTCGGGGTCGGAGAGTAACGCCGATACTTCTTCATAACGGTCTCTTAAGCCCGCGAGCTTTGCGAGCATGGAATCTGTCAGTGTCATGGGCTCGATCTATGAGTCTTCAGGTTAGTGTTAGCTGTTCTTTTCGTTTGTGTCGTCGCCCAAGCCGAACAGTCGTTTGCAGTATTCGAGAAACTCGGTGCGGCCTTCCGCACTGGCTTCGCGAATAGCTGACGTTGGGGTATGGATCAGCTTGTTTGTCAGGCTGTTGCTCATACGGGCCAGAACAATTTGAGGCTCTGCGCCGTTGGCGAGTTCTTTTAATGCTTTGTCGAGTTCCTGTTCCTGCAGTCGCTTCGCCTGTGCGCGGTAGTCGGTCAGCAGGTTCTGGCCAAGCTGGACGCGGCGTTCGCGTTGATAGTGCAGAGCGCCATCAGCAACAAAACTCTCGGCATCTTCGGCGGCGATGCGACGCTGTTGCATATTCTGCTCGATAATCTCGGTCAGGTCATCGATGGAGTAAAGGTAGACGTCAGCGAGCTCGCCCACCTCAACTTCAATATCCCGTGGGACGGCGATATCTACCATAAACATCGGCCGGTGACGACGTTGTCGGATCGCTGCTTCCACAGCACCTTTGCCTACCACTGGAAGCGCGGAGCCGGTGGAAGTGATCACAATATCGAACTCGTGCAGATGCGCGGGTACATCTGTGAGCTGAATTGCGTGTGCGCCGTGTTTGCTTGCGAGAACCTGGGCATTCGCCAAAGTACGATTTGCGATGGTGAGCTGTTGGATGTTGTTGCTGGAGAGGTGTTCTGCAACCAGATCGATCATTTCGCCCGCGCCGAGGAGTAACGCCTTCTTGTTGTCCAACCGGCTGAAAATCTGTTGGGCGAGACTGACCGCGGCAAAGGCGACCGAAATTGGATTTTTGCCCACCTCGGTCTGCGTACGCACATCTTTGGCGGTACGGAGGATCACCTGGGACAGTAAGTTGAGCTCAGGACCCAACGTCCCGGTATCGCGTGCAACCTCATAGGCAGTTTTGATCTGCCCCATAATCTGTGGCTCGCCCAGCACCTGGGAATCCAGGCCGGAGGCTACGCGAATCTGATGTTTTGCGGCGTCCGTGTCCCAGTACTTATAAGTTGCGGACTGGAGTTCGGCAACGTTCATATCACGGCTTTTGGCCAACCAGTGATCCAGGTCTGGTTCGGCACCAGGGTGCAACGCGCAGTAGAGTTCCGTGCGGTTGCAGGTGGAGAGGATCGCAGCTTCATTCACGCCCGCGACAGCCTCGACCACGTGTTCCAGCGCATCCCGGACGGATTCTTCCGGAAACGCGACACGTTCGCGTAGATCGATGGACGCAGTTCGATAATTTAAGCCGTATGCCAGTATCGTCATGATAAGCTGCTGTTCTTTGCGAAAACCTTGCTGCCGGTAAGTGCTGCTTGAAAATTGCGCGAATGATACCAGTCTTAGGGTAAATATAGGTGGATCGAACGCTGAAAAGAGCGCTGAAACCGGAACCGCAAAAGACCACAAGCAGTGTATAAGTCTCTATTTTCTATAGTTATTTTAGCCTCCCTGGTACTTTCCGGGTGTGCCGGGCGCCAAGCACCCGGAAATCCTCCTGAGGCCGACTCGGTGAGAATTTCAGGCAAGTTGTCAATTCGCCTGGAAGAGCAGGGGCACACGGCCAATTTCAGGTGGCAGCAGACGGGTGAAAACTATCTCATTGAAGTCTGGGGACCACTTGGCCAGGGGCGAACTACATTGCAAGGGGATCCTGCCTCAATGCAGGTGATCCGTGGTGGTGAAGTGCTGGCAGAAGGACCTGTTGAAGCGGTGATGATGGCCAATCTGGGGTGGACAATCCCCGTCGAGGTGCTGCCCGCGTGGCTGCAGGGTGGCGGGGCTGCAAATCCGCCAGCGTCGATCCTCGAAACCGACGAAGAAGGCCGCATTTTAGCCCTGGAACAGGTCGGTTGGCGCGTTGAATTTGCCCGGTTCAACGAGAATGGACCGCGTCGCATTGTCGCTACCAGTGGCCAACGCAAAGTTGTCGCTGCTGTGCGGGAAATCACCCAATAACCTATTGATTTTTAAGCATTCCGTTTGACAGGGGTAGGTCGGATACGGACAATAGCGCGCTCTTTGATACTGGGGTGTCGCCAAGCGGTAAGGCACCGGGTTTTGATCCCGGCATGCGCAGGTTCGAATCCTGCCACCCCAGCCATTTTCGGCAAAAAATAAGTAAACGAGCACACATCAGGCTGCAATGTTTGTTAAGCGGGGGCGAGGATAGCGACGTGGCGAATTTGATGCTGTTTTCGGGTGGTGCAAACCCCGGATTGGCTGGACGCGTAGCCGATGAGCTACGTGTCACACTAGGCAGAGCAGATGTCGGACGCTTCAGCGACGGTGAAGTGAATGTGGAAATTCACGAAAACGTCCGCGGTCAGGATGTGTTTCTGCTTCAGTCCACGTGTGCGCCAACAAATGACAGCCTGATGGAACTACTGATCATGGCGGACGCGATTCATCGAGCGTCAGCTACGCGGGTCACGGCGGTGATTCCCTACTACGGCTATGCCCGTCAGGACCGACGACCGCGGTCGGCGCGGGTAGCGATCAGTGCCAAGGTTGTTGCGGACATGATCAACACGGTAGGCATCAACAGGATCTTAACCGTGGATTTGCACGCAGATCAGATCCAGGGCTTTTTCAACATACCGGTGGACAATGTTTATGGTTCCCCGGTGCTGGTCGATCACATTCTCACAAAGGACTACGAGAATCCGATCGTCGTTTCGCCAGATGTGGGCGGGGTGGTTCGAGCCAGGGCGATTGCCAAGCAGATCGATGACCTCGATCTTGCGATCATCGATAAAAGACGACCGCAGGCAAACGAAACTAAGGTGATGAATGTCATCGGTGATGTATCGGGTAAAACCTGCATCCTGGTGGACGACATAGTCGATACGGCGGGAACGTTGTGTACGGCTGCAGAAGCATTGAAGGAAGAGGGTGCCATAAAAGTAGTTGCCTACATTACCCACCCTGTTCTGTCGGGTCCGGCTGTTGAACGCATCGGTGCGTCCCAGTTGGATGAGATGGTTGTTACCGACACCATACCCTTGAGCGATGAAGCAAAAGCGTGTGGCAGAATTACGCAACTATCGTTGAGTCGCTTGTTAGCCGAATCCATTCGGCGAGTAAGCAACGAAGAGTCTATTAGCGCAATGTTTCGCTAAACTTACTCTTGAAATATCCGCCTCGTTGGTCGCAAACCCGGCGGAATACACAATCTAAAGGAGAAACGTATGTCAGATAAAATTACGCTGACTGCCGAACTCCGAGAAGACGTAGGGAAAGGTGCGAGCCGCCGCCTGCGACGACTTGGAAATAAAGTTCCGGCAATTATCTATGGTGCGGAGAACGAGCCGCAGACCCTGAGCCTTGCGGTGAACGAACTCACCAAAGCCATGGAACAAGAAGCCTTCTATTCACAGATTCTCGATGTGATTGTCGACGGCAAGCCAAATGCGGCGGTTGTTCGCGACCTACAGCGCAACCCGGCATCCGGGAAAGTGCTGCACGTAGACTTCCTGCGCATCAGCGAAAATAGAGCGATCAACGTCAACGTACCGATTCACTTCGTCAATGAAGACGACTGTGTGGGCGTGAAGATCGGCGGTGGCAACATTGCGCACAACCTGACCGAAGTAGAAATCAGCGCTTTGCCAGCTGACCTGCCGGAGTACATTGAAGTTGATATGACCGATGTCGACACGGGTACATCTGTGCACTTGAGTGATCTTGTGCTGCCTGAAGGGGTGACCATTGTGGCTCTGACGTATGGAGCGGATCGTGACATTCCAGTCGTGAGTGTAGTGACGCGTCGTGGTGGTGCCTCTGAAGAAGAAGAACTCGACGCAGCAGCCGATGCTGGTGAAGAGGCAGCAGAGGGTGATGAAGCGTCTACTGACGACGCCGGTGATGGCGGCGATCAGGAAGACTAACGCTTCCGCACACGTACGATGACCATTAAGTTGATTGTGGGTCTGGGAAATCCAGGCCCGCAATACGACCGCACCCGGCACAACGTTGGCGCCGACTGGGTTAAGCAGATTGCGTCTCGATACGCGGTAACGCTTACGCCTGATGCCAAGTTCAAGGGTGATTTGGGTCGAGGCTTGGTGGAAGGTACAGATCTGCGTCTGCTGATCCCCACGACGTTCATGAACCTCAGCGGTGAGGCGGTAGGACCGCTGGCGCACTATTTCAAAATAGAGCCAGCCGAGATTCTGGTCGCACACGACGAAGTTGCGTTTGCACCCGGCATTGTGAAGTTGAAAAGCGGTGGGGGTGATAATGGCCACAATGGTCTGCGCTCCGTGCGTGATGGTCTCGCGAACAGCGGTGACTACCATCGTCTGCGTATTGGCGTGGGTCATCCGGGAGATAAATCCAGGGTCACAGCCTACCTCACACAGATAAAGATCCCTGTGAGTGAGCAGCAACTCATCGATGATGCACTGGATATACCCGGCCAAACGCTGAAGTCCATCGTTAGGGGTGATATCCAGGAAGCGATGAATGCGTTGCATGGCAGAGGCAAACAACAACCGGCGCCAGAGGACAGCGAACCACGCGAAGGTGATAAGGATTAAGTATGGGTTTTAACTGCGGCATCGTGGGCATGCCTAATGTAGGTAAGTCGACGCTCTTTAACGCGCTGACCAAGGCGGGGATTGATGCAGAGAATTTTCCGTTCTGCACCATCGACCCCAACACCGGCGTTGTCCCGGTGCCGGATCCGCGTCTGCAAAAACTGGTTGATATCGCCAACCCGGAAAAAGTGATTCCCGCCACGATGGAGTTTGTGGATATCGCAGGGCTGGTCGCAGGTGCGGCGCAAGGTGAAGGCCTTGGCAACAAATTCCTTGCACATATCCGCGAAACACACGCCATCGCTCACGTGGTGCGGTGTTTTGATGACGAGAACATCGTGCACGTTGCCGGTCGCGTGTCACCCAAGGACGACATTGAGATCATCAACACCGAGCTTGCGCTTGCGGATCTGGAAACACTGGAGCGCGTGTACGAGCGTACGCGGCGCACGGCAGGTTCGGGTGACAAAGACGCCCGGGCGTTACAGGCGATTCTCGAGAAGGTGAAGGAAAAACTCGAAGCGGGCGAACCCGTTCGCAGCGCTGAGCTTGCCAAGGAAGAGTGGGCCGCCATCCGCGAGTTTCACTTCATCACGGCCAAGCCTGTACTCTATATCGCCAACGTGGCTGAAGATGGGTTAACGGACAATCCGCTTGTGGATGAAGTGCGCGAGCTTGCAGCAGCAGAGGGTTCAGAAGTGGTTGTTGTCAGCAACAAGATCGAATCTGAAGTTGCGGAGCTGGAGGATGACGAGCGCGCAGAGTTTCTCGAAGAGTTAGGTCTGGAGGAACCGGGGCTGCATCGGGTCATCCGTGCGGGTTATAAACTGCTCGGTCTGCAACAGTACTTCACCGCAGGACCCAAGGAAGTTCGCGCTTGGACAATTCCCATTGGTGCGAAAGCGCCGCAGGCCGCGGGGGTGATTCACACCGACTTTGAGAAAGGATTTATCCGCGCTGAGGTGATCAGCTACGAGGACTACGTCGAGTACAACGGCGAACAGGGTGCAAAAGACGCGGGGCGCTGGCGTCTGGAAGGCAAAGACTATGAGGTGGCCGATGGGGACGTTGTGCATTTCCGCTTCAACGTTTGACCAATAGTTGATGCAGAACAAAAAAACGGGGCTGAAAAGCCCCGTTTTTTTATGCGGAAAGAAGTGCGGCTTATGCCTTCTCTTTTCTTTCCTTCACTTCCGCGATTACCTCTTCTGCAACGTTTGCAGGACAAGGGGCGTAGTGAGAGAACTCCATCGAGAACTGGCCACGACCTGAGGTCATGGTACGCAGATCACCAATGTAGCCGAACATCTCCGCCAGAGGACAGTCCGCCTTTACGCGAACGCCGGTAACACCCGCTTCCTGCGACTTGATCATGCCGCGACGACGGTTCAGGTCACCGATGACATCACCCACGTGATCGTCTGGCGTAAACACGTCCACTTTCATGACCGGCTCCAGCAGCTGCGGACCCGCTTTCGGAATGGTCTGGCGGTAAGCCGCGCGTGCGGCCAGTTCGTACGCCACGGCTGAGGAGTCCACAGGGTGGAAGCCACCATCCGTGAGCGTGACCTTTACGTCGAGCAATGGGTAACCCGCCAACGTACCTTCTGCCATAGACTGGCCGAATGCTTTCTCAACAGCAGGCCAGAATTCACGCGGTACGTTACCGCCGGTCACAACAGACTCAAACTCGTAACCTGATCCAACTTCGCCCGGTTCAACGATGTAGTCGATTTTTGCAAACTGACCTGCGCCACCCGTCTGCTTCTTGTGCGTGTAGGTGTCTTCAACCTTCGTCGTGATGGTTTCACGATAAGCAACCTGAGGCTTGCCCACTTCCACGTCGATGCCGTGGGTGCGCTTCAAAATGTCTACTTTGATGTCCAGGTGCAGTTCACCCATGCCGCGCATGATGGTCTCACCGGATTCTTCGTCGGTTTCAACGTAGAACGACGGGTCTTCTTGAACCATCTTGGAAAGCGCGATACCCATCTTCTCAGCACCGGCCTTGTCCTTGGGCGCGATCGCCACAGAGATCACCGGGTCCGGGAAGACCATGGGTTCCAGGGTTGCCGGATTGTTTGGGTCACACAGAGTGTGCCCGGTTTGTGTGTTCTTCATACCCAGGAGCGCCACGATGTCGCCCGCTTGAGCTGAGTCCAGCTCTTCCCGCGAGTCAGCGTGCATCTCTACGATACGGCCGATACGTTCCGTTTTACCTGTGTAGGTGTTCAGGACGTTGTCGCCTTTGTTCAGGGTGCCTGAGTAGATGCGCGTAAACGTCAACGCGCCATAGCGGTCGTCCATAATTTTGAACGCCAACGCGCGCAGCGGGTATTCAGGATCAACGGTTGCGTGACCGCCGGTTTCGTTACCTTCAATGTCAACTTCAGGCTGCGGATCGACTTCGGTCGGATTGGGCAGATAGTCAACCACGGCATTCAGAACGTTCTGAATGCCTTTGTTCTTAAACGCGCTGCCGCAGAACGTCGGGAAGAAATCGAGCGCGATGGTGCCTTTGCGGATGCATCGCTTCAGATCTTCAATGCTCGGCTCGTTGCCTTCCAGATAGGCTTCCATGAGATCGTCGTCCTGTTCGACAGCGGTCTCAATCAATGCTTCGCGATACTCTTCCAGCTTGTCGGCGAGGTCTGCAGGCACTTCCTGCACTTCATACGCTTCCGGATTGCCGGTGTCATCCCATACGTAAGCTTCACGGGTCAGTACGTCAACTACGCCTACGAAGTTGTCTTCCTCACCGATGGGCAAGGTCATCACGAGCGGCACAGCGCCCAGGACGTCTTTGATCTGATCGACAACGCGGTAGAAGTTTGCACCCAGGCGATCGAGCTTGTTTACGAAAATGAGTCGTGCGACTTCAGATTCGTTGGCATAACGCCAGTTGGTTTCTGATTGAGGCTCAACACCACCGGAACCACAGAAAACACCAACACCACCGTCGAGTACTTTCAGGGAACGGTAAACTTCGATGGTGAAGTCAACGTGCCCGGGGGTGTCGATAATGTTCAGGCGATGGTCTGCCCATGAACAGGATGTGGCCGCAGACTGAATGGTAATTCCGCGTTCCTGTTCCTGCTCCATGAAGTCTGTGGTAGCGGCACCATCGTGCACTTCGCCGATTTTGTGAATCTTGCCTGTCAGCTTCAGAATGCGCTCGGTGGTGGTGGTCTTACCGGCGTCTACGTGGGCGAAAATGCCGATGTTTCTGTAAAGCGAGAGGTCAGTCATGTCGTTTCTCAAAAATCGAATGGGTTAACAGGGATCTCAAAAGCTAACTTATTGAAAAACAAGGAGTTTTTTTGAGGGCCAAATTATGGAGCGCGTACCTTACCACCGAACGCTCCAAACCTTAAGTGAAAGTTGTAGGGCGCTCGTCTGACGCTTTTTTAGCTACAACTCTAGATCAGCGTAGACCGGGGCGTGGTCGGAGGCGGTCAGCCCTTCCTTCTTCTTACGATAGTCGCGGTCGATGACAACGTCTTTAAGGCGCTCGGCGACGGCGGGTGTGCCGAGGACAAAGTCGATGCGCAGACCCTGTTTGCGATGAAAGGCGCCACCCCGGTAGTCCCACCAGGAGAACTGCTGTTCGTCGGGATAGGAGTGGCGAAAAAGGTCGATCAAACCCGTGTCCATGACTTTTTGCAGGCGCACCCGCTCTGCGTCGGTATGAAAGATATCCCCATCGCCTGCATCAGCCCGCCAACCATCGATGGCGGTTGGCACAATATTAAAATCACCGCAGAGAACGCGATGGGTTGCTGATGAACCGCTGAAGTGCTCTGCCAGGGTGTCGTACCAGGTCAGTTTTTTGGGGTAGTCATCGTGCGCAACGGTTTTGCCGTTGGGGCAGTAGACGGTTGTAAATTCGAGCCCCATACCTGGAAGTACCCCTGTGATCAGTCGTGCCCCCCAGGCATCTTCGCCCGGAAGACCTGTCTGCGTCAGTTCCATCGGCGTCTTGCTCAATATCGCAACCCCGTTCCAGGACTTCTGCCCGTGCACCAGCGCGTGATACCCGAGATCGGTAAAGAACTCGTAGGGAAATTCTTCTTCCGGAGTTTTCAGCTCCTGCAGCCCCACAATGTCGGGCGCACGCTCCTCCAGCCAGAAAGCCATGAAGTCCATCCGCGCGCGGAGGCCGTTTACGTTCCAGGTGGCAACACGCATGCCAACTTACCTCGAGTTTCGTTTCAGTAGGGGTTAATAGTAGTTCCAGCCGATCATGTTCCAATAGTGCATTACTGCTAACAAAAGCACGAACACAATGCAGACGTAAGTATACCGGATGCGGGCCCAGAACGAACACGCGTCAGCCCGCCAGACGGGTACGAGATAGACCAGGGCGATCAACGTAAAGAGAGCGATCAGAATGGGGAACACCAGTAACAAGGGGATACCCGGTGGCGGAAAGTCAAAAACAACACGATTCATATCCAGACCACCGATCACTATCCCCATACCGATGACGAAGACGAGCAGGCACACTGAAACTGCGACGAGGGAAGCGCGCCCGCGCGCCGCGCCACCACTGAGGCCGTCTTTTCGATTCCTCACGTAGTTGATCAAAACGAAGAGCGCGGCGAGCAGGGCGAGTAGGATGACCAACTGGTGATTAGCCGCCGTCTCAAATGTCCCTACTCTGTCGGCCACGATGATCGGCAGCGATGCGAGATACAAGTGTGCAATAGCACCACTGGCATCTTTCTGGAAAACCAGCCGTTGGTGATCTCCTACTTTTTCGAAAACGTAGTCTTCAACCTCTGCAAATTTACCGCCTAACGGGCCGGGGATCAGGATCTGCCCTGCGCCGCTGGGTGCCACCGAGATGTCCTGGGCCAAACTGACAATGCCTTCCAACTTCGTGTAGGAGCGACGGTTGAGCCGATAGGCGCCGACAACCTCTGCTATCCGCTCGGCGCTGCCTTCACGCTCTTCGTAGTTCCAACTGACCGGATGGGTTGCGTAAAAGTAGTCGATGATGCCGTTGATTATTGCGCCTCGCGCGGTCGCACCATCGGGAGCGTTGAACGACATGTAGAAACCAAAGTTGTTTTCGGGATCCAGCGTCATCGAGCTGTGAAAAGCAATGGTGTCCCCCGCATGCCCGATAAAACGTTGTCCGTGGCGAAAGCTCTCGATAAAACCGTGCGCCATTCCAGCCACACCTTCCACTTCGCTGTGTGTGAAATGTTGCGAGTGCATGTGGGCGATGGTCTCGGGCTTGAGAATGTGAGCATCACCGTAGGCACCTTGATTCAGGTGCGCGATCATGAAGCGCGCCATATCGTTACTCGCAGCAGAAAGTGCCCCGGCTGGTCCGAAGTTTTTGATGTATTCGAAGCCGAAGGGTTCGAGCGTGCCACCCGACTCGACATAACCCGTAGCCATGTCGTCGGCCAGGTGCGAAGGCAAAGGTTCATCGAAGGTGGCTTGCTGCATGCCCAAGGGTTCGAAAATGTGTGTCTGGACGTAGGCTTCAAAACTCATGCCTGAGATGTTGGCGACGATCAATCCCGCCAGAGCAGTAGCCCAATTGGAGTAGGCTGCCTGAGTACCGGGTTGTCGCACTTGCCTCGGGGTATATTTTGCCAGTGCTTCAGCCAGCGGGATCAAATCGGCAGGTTCGTCAGCGAAGAGATAACCGGCTGCCCCATCTTCGAGCCCTGGTGTGTGGGACATGATGTTGGCGAGCGTGATGGGACTGCCTTGCTCATTTGGCATTTCAAACTGATCGATGTACTGCGACACATCGGCGTGCGGATCCAGCTTGCCTGCTTCCACAAGCTGCATGACGGCCGTCCAGGTGAACAACTTGGACACGGAGCCGGGACGAAACAGGTGCCTGGCTGGATCCACACGCTCACCGGTTGCCAGATCCGCCAGGCCATAACCTTTGCTGAGCGCAATCTCACCATCTTTAACCATGACGAACGTCATACCGGCAAGGTCGTAGTCGTGGAACTGCCCTGCGACTAAGCCGTCCAGGTAGGCTTCAAAGTGCCCATCCTCTGCGACGGCCTGCACGCTGATAAATACCATCACCAGGCTCACACACAGAAGCTTCTTGAGTAGCTGATTCACGCCGTCACCCTCTCCGCCGTGTTCTTGTAACTGAATGGTACCACTCCGTAATGCGTCCTGCGCCCATACTGAAACGGGTGCTCGACTTTGCTGTTAAACCATTGCAGCTCTGTCGTGAGCCATTTCCGTCGGTTTATACGCCCAGGGCTATAGCACCTGAAACAAAGCGGAAAAAAGGAAACTCAATGAGCACGTCGAACAACCTGATTTTTGGTGCCAGCCCGGAACGAAGACGCCTCGTTCACCTTGTGAGCGGGATGATGTTGTTTCCTGGTGTGCTGATGGTAGTGCTGGGGGCTGTTTTCGCTGGCAGCGAGGCAGATGTATCTCTGGTGATGGGGGTGATTCTGCTGATTATCGTGGCGCCGTTTGTCCTCTACATACAACGATGGCTGGCGCGACTGCAGCTGCGTGTCGATGCCACGGGGATACAAGTGTTCAATCGCCGTGCGCTGCCCCTCATCACATGGAATGAGGTCGCCTTCATGAATCTGACACCCGCCAGTGAAGGCCTGATTCTTACTCATACGCCCGACGGGTTAAGTACTCCCATGGAACGCGAGACAGCGGCGATGCGGGTGGGCTATGCGCCTCTGACCCCTGATGACATCCGTGTCTATGTCGGTCGTGGGCAATTTCTGGATCTGCGGCCCTTTGCAGGTCACTTTTCTTCGTCGGATTTGTTGGAGCGCATTTATGCGTTTGCGCCCCACCTCGTTAGCAAGCCCAAGCACCCGGAGTTGGCGATGAGCGACAAGGAAAAGGTCGAGCTACGCAAGCGACAGTGGGCGGTGTTTGGTGGTATTGCCGTTGTCATTCTGGGGTCGTTTCTGGCCGGGTTGTTGCTCGACGGAGAAGGCTGGACGGCCGAGACACAGGCGACGATAGATAGCGTGCTTTATTTTGTGCTCGGCCTGGCGGTGGGCGTAACGGGATTAGCAAACGTCAGTGCATTCACCTCCCGGCTAAAGGCGAAATTTTACCAGAGCGCGTTGCTGTGGCTGAGCCTGGGCGCGGTGCAGGTGTTGCTTGGCTTTGTACTTTTAATCAGCGCTTTTGAGTAGAGGACTTGATCTCAATCCGCTCTCCTTTGCGCCTAAGTGCATACAGATAGAACAAACCAATAGAAACCAATAGAAGGAGGCCGACATGGCCGGAGAAGATAGCGGGTTCTTCAAGGTGCCCCAGGAAGCAAAATCAGTCAACGAATTCATGATCTGGGCAGGCAAGCATGGTCAGGCGGAAACGGCTCAGCAGCTGATCCAATCCGTTCAGAACCACGATTGGTCCAGTGCCAGCAAGGCATTCGATAAACTTGATGACTACGCCAAGGCAACCGACGCTGCAAAAGAGCTCGGCAGTGCGATGTCCACGTTTGAGAACATGGGTAAAGTCATCGAGGTTGCCGGAAAAGTTGAAAATGGTGACTACTTCGGCGCAGGAGTGCAGGCAGGTGCCGAAATCATAGACGCGACCGCGAGCAAGTTTCTGCAGGAGCAGGGTCCTGGCGGCATTGCGCTGGATTACCTGGCGCACAAGAGCGGCGAAGAGCTCGCTGAAAAACTGCACGAATACCAGGGGTTTAAAGATCTCGAAACCCTGTCTCAAGCCGACATTAACGCGGCTTCCGCAGCCAGTTGGAAACATGAGCGGGAGTTTGTGGAAGCGGGTGTCCGTGAGCGCATAGAAGCAGGCCAGTCCCCTGAGGAGGCCTCCGCCTGGGCAAGAGACCATATCGAGTCGCACGGCGCAATATATCGTGACCTGGAGAAGATGGACGGTAACTTTGGCGATGCAACCCAGGATCGACAGATCACTGACCAGTTGTGGATTGTTGATCGGGCAAATGAAATCGCGCACGAGCACGAGGAAGCTGAGGCGCAAGCAGCCAAAGAAACTCAAAGCACGGACGGTGGCTCGACGGACGCCGACCAGGGTGGATTCTTCAGCGATCTATGGAATCAGGGCGTAGACGCGATTAAAGAAGTGTTCCAGCCTGATGTTGATGAGGAGGAGACTGAACCACCGACGGAAGCAACATCGGAGACAGAGGAGCCTGAAGTTAATGAGCCTGAAATAAAGGAACCTGAAGTGACGCAGCCGGATGTGGTGGAAAAGCCTGCCCAGGATGTCCCGCAGGAGAGGGAAGCAGTAGCGACACCGACTGAAGATCATGATTTTGAGATTGTGATCAACAACACCACCATCGAGCAGCATATCCACGTAGTGGAAGCGACGTCTTATAACCACGATACGGTTAATGTTGATGCGTCTACCCGCAATATCGACAACTCCTCCGTCGACCAGTCCCAGACCCACGTTGATCAGTCAGCGGATCATTCGCAGACCTATGTTGACCAATCGACCCATCTATCGCAGACCAACATCGAGACCGCGCCTGTGGCCGCGGAAGTGGTCTTCGATGTTAACGAAAATCCCCCGGTACCCACCGAAATTGATGTGGACACCTATGAGATTCCGCTTCCCACAGAGGTGAATGTGGATGAAGTTTTTGTCACAACAGCTGAACAGTGGGACGACGACATCGCTGCAATGGCGAATGCGGGTACTCAACCTCAGGACCTCACGGTGGCAGAGCACGATGTGATCGTGCACTCGATCGCCGAAGGAGAACCGCTGGTTTTTGAAGCGCAACATGATGTCGAAGGTGCGCATGAAAACTCCTACGAGGACTTCAGCGACGAGGAAGAAACGTATACCGCATGATCTCCCCACCAAGTGCCGTCCACTGCCTGGTTGTAGGCCCGGCGGTGAATAGCATGGTGAAGCGTCTTTTTGCGGCAATGTTCGCGGTCTGAGATGTTAAATCGGTGTGGACACTCGGATTTGACGAGTGCTTGCAAGTCGCTGCAAGCTTTGTGCATGGATCGATTGATTAACTGGTTCAAAGAGCTGCAACGACGTAAGGTCACCCAGGTCACTGGGGTCTACCTTGTATTCGCGTGGGGAGCATCTTTGGGCTTCGCCGAACTGCTGCCCACGTTTGGCGCCCCTGATTGGGTCGTGCAAAGCGCGATTATCTTCCTGCTGGCGCTGACACCTGTAGTTGCCGCCCTTGCCTGGTACTTTGAGTACACGAAAGAAGGCATCGTGCGGGACCCGGAAGACATGCCTAAAGTGTTGGAAACTGAAATCGCGGCGACGCAGATGTACCGCGGTGTGCAGGTAAGGTGGAACGAAAGTGGCCGCACGCGAACACAGTATTTTTCTCACGACTTTACGCTGGGACGTGACACGAATTGTGATGTCACGGTCAACGACCCGTTAGCCAGTCGAGAACATGCGCGCGTCGCCCGACAGGAAGGTCGCTGGGTCATCATGGATCTGGGGTCCAGTAATGGCACCCTCATTGATGGCACCCGGGTCCAGGCAGGTAACCTGGAAGGTACCCATGCGGTTTGCCTCGGCGGGGTTGAAAGCGTCGAACTGACTGTATTCAACTAAACCGCTGATCCTGACGGCAGATAGGCCGTGGTTCCTGTCGTACCGTGAGCCACTTTTATTTCCCTTTGCGCCTAAAGCGGTGTACCTACTCTTCAGGAAAATCGCTATGACCGTTGCTGCCCAAACCCCATCAAACCGTGGCAAATACCTTGGCTTGCTCGCGCTTGCGGTAGTTGTCGTCATTGGAGCGGGTGACTTGGATCTGGAAAACACGCTGACCTGGGATCAGGTCGCACAAGGCAATCAGGCCGAGTCCTACATTGCTGCGGGGCAGATCCCACCCCCCGTCGACCTGCCGATCCAGAATATCCCTCAGGAAACGAATGTCTGGTGCTGGGCAGCAGTCTCACAACAGATTATTCATGCCAGCGTGGGTGCTTCACGCACGCCACCTCAGTGCGCTCTGGTTGGCGTGGCTAACGGCTGGGGCACTCAGGCGTGCTGCCACAACCCAGCACCGTGCACGCGGACTGGCTCGCTGGAGGAGATTCAGTCCCTGATTCAGCACTTTGGCGGACGGAGTTCTACGATCGCACCACCGACCGATCCTATGAAAATCTACCAGACGCTCTCCAATGGGCATGCCATTGTACTGGCCGTGCAATCTTCGCCTTACTCGGGGCATGTGGTAGTGCTGCGGGGCATGGCCTGGCAGCCCGGTCCCCAGGGTCTGGAGCCGGTGTTGTTTGTGAACGATCCCATGGCTTATTTCACCCAGCCTATCCCGTTTCGGAACATCTCGAAGCACTGGCTGGCTGCCATTGTCGTCAACTGAAAAAAAGTACCGTTTGGGTGATCCAAAAAACGCATCACCCTCGCCTAAGTGAGTGACAGGGCGATAAGCCCTAAAATTGAACTAACGAAGAGACCGCAAACATGAAATTCAGCCTCCCCATGAAAATAGTCCTCGGTGTTGTCGCAGTGATCGTCGTATTGCGGGTCATGACCCCCAGCCCTGAGCAGCAGATGATCGATCAGATGAACCAGCAGCTTCAGGGTCAGTTGGTGGACCCTTATCAGAGTGGATACTCGGTTCCAGGCTACTACCAGGAAAGCACGAACTACCAGAATCAGGGCTACCAGAATCAGGGCTACCAGAATCAGTATTACAACGGCAATCATGCGGCTTATCAGCAGACCAACGAAGTCGACTATGGACCCAATGACGACGAATGGCAGTGGTAACTCGCCAGGAGATCAAAATAAACCCGCTTCGGCGGGTTTTTTTGTGATCCAAAATTTGTCGGGTGTGCGCCTAAGTTAATGAACGAAACACAGCAAAGGAAAATACCATGAAATTCAGCCCCACAATGATAATCATCCTTGGTCTTGTCGCAGCGGTTGTGGTCTTGCGCATCATGACGCCAAGCGCGGAGCAACAGGTTATGGACTACTACAACCAGCAGATGCAGATGCAGTCGCTGCAGAGCCAACAGATGCTTGAACAGCTCAACCAGCAGAACGCTGCAATGCAGCAGCAGAGCATGCAAATGTTGCAGAGCATGCAGAACGACATGATGGGTCCGAATATGAACGGCTACAACGGCTATGCCATGCCGAACCCCTACCAGAACGGCTATCAGGATCCCTACCAGAGTCAGTACCAGCAGTCTTACTACAACTACTGATACTGAGCGTAAGCGCTATTCCAAAGGAGCGTAAAGATGAGTGAAGAAACAGAAGCACAGGCCGAACTGGCACCCAATATGTGGTTCACGGAGTACGGCATGCCATACACCACGATGATTCTGGAAAACGAGGCAGCCGCTGCCAATGAGTATCCAGATGCACAAACGGAGGATCGTCACCCATTGGCGCAGTTCATCATCGATCAGGAAACGGCGGTGGCGAGAGACTATATCGAGGGACGCATCTCCGAGACGGAATTTGCAGCCTTCAAAGAAACATCCCAAGCGCGGCTCGATGAACTGGGTGATCGAGTTGAAACCGAGCTGGACGAATTGGAGGAAGAGGGCGAAAGCTGGGCCGAGGACTATGGCAAGAGCGTTGATGCGTTCGTGGCAGAACACAAAGGCGAGGTTGATCGTCTCGAGGAGGTGGCAAATACGCGCGAGTTAACCAGTTCCGATGTATCTCTGCATCTGGTTGCCGACTATCTCGGCACGACGGTGGACGGTGTGGATAAACTCCTGGAGAAGCTGCCGCCACACCTGCACGACGTTATAGATGTAATTGAGTCAGAGACCCTGGAATCAGCGCACGAGTTGGTAGATGCCCGCGCTGAACTCAGCTCGGCTGACGCGCACGACATAGACGGTGAGCGGGAGACATTGGAGGCCATCGAGCCGACCTTCGAAGCTGAGATCGATGAGGTGCATGAGGAAATTGATGCCAGCTTTGAGAGGATGGATCAGGCCTTTGAAGTTGTTCAGGGAGAGATCGACGTGGCGAAGGAACACGCCGAAATGAACCCGGACGCAACGGTCGAGCACTTTCCTTACAAGATTACGGACGACTACGACGCCATCGACGAGATGGAACAGGAGACGGGCATCGCCAACGTCTAGCCGGTGTTCACTTCATGTGGGAGGCGACCTCTGCGGAAATCCGCTCCAGGACAGAGTTGTTACGTAAATGATCGTCAATCTGTCTGAAGCTCTCCACATTGGTCGCCATGCTCTGCCAACTCTCTGGTTCGCTACCCTCCAGACTGAGTGTATAAAGGCGTTCAAAAAGAGACTCAATGGCCCCAACTACCCTCGGATTGCGCGGATGAAGTTCGTAGGCGCGTTGATAGTAAGTGAGTGCAGCCGTGTAGTCGCCGAAGGATTCGAAACGTTCGGCATCCGACATCAACGCTGAAAACTCGGCGCGCACAGTCTCATCCAGAGATTCGAACGCAACGCTGGGGCGCGCGTCCAGAATCTGCACTACCTCCTGATAACCGGCGTAGACCAATGTGCCCAGCAACGCCACCCCCAGAACCCGTGCAGCCATCCGCACGCGGGGCATACCCTCATAGTCGCGCAGGAAGTCAGCCGCGTGCTGGGTGCGGTCCTCGCGGTGCAACGCCAATCCGCGTTCAATAGCACGCCACGCAGATCGTTTGATCCCGTGGATGACGGCGGCATGAAGGCCTTGATCACAAGCTTCTCTTGCAGATTGATAGCTGAACGGGTGACGTCCGGTCAGCAGCTGGTAACTGACGATCGCCAGTGCATAGACATCATCAGCCGGGTGCGGCTGATCACCGTCGAACATCTCAAGCGCGGCGTAGGTCGGAGTCAACGCGCCTAACGTACCTGGATCAAACTGGGTGGTCTCGGCATGTTCATCGATCTGGCCTACCGGGGCAGCGCGGGCGATACCAAAGTCCAGAACCTTCACCCTGCCGTCCTCGGTAACAAAGACATTGCCGGGTTTGAAATCGGAGTGGATAATCTGTTTGTTGTGGGCGTAGGCAAGACCCAGACACAAACCCCGAATGATGTTGTGTGCCTGCTCACGAGGAACCCCGTTTGGATGATTTCTGAGAAAGTCTTCCAGATTCTCGCCGCGCAAGAGCTCCATCGTCATGAAAACCAGTTCGCCATCGCGATCGAAATCGTAGACTGTCGCTATATTAGGATGAGCGAGGCTCTGCGCCTTGCGAGATTCACGTTGCAAGGCCATGACCATGAGCCGGTTTGAGCGCAGCGCTGGACTCAGCACCTTAACTGCCACCCAGGGGTCTCTATCCTGGGTCTCTTCCTTGCGTAAATCGCGGGCTTTGTAAACCATACCCATGCCACCTCGACCGAGCAGCGAGTCGATGACGAACCGCTCCTTGATCACATAACCCTCGGGTAGCGTCGCATCCGCCTCTTCTGAGTTCTCGTTGGCTTCCCGCTGAGCGAGGATGTGAACCGCCCCGTCGGCGATGGCAGTGACTGCGGCTGAAGGATCTTCCTCAACGTCTTCCGCGGCCAAGAGCATGCGATCAACCCGCTCGCGCAGTGCGGACGGACACGCTTCATCCAGCCAACCCGCGCGTTCTGCAGCAGGCAGGTCCAGTGCGTCCTCAACGAGCAGCAGCACGCGTCGCGCTTCTTCCTGATCAGATGAATCTTTCAATCGATTTTTGCCCATGCCATGATTGGAGTCCAATGAACGATGTCACCCAAATCCTCCTCAACTGGTCTAACGAGTCGCACGATGACCGTGGTCAGGTAGTCGCAGCTTTGTATGATGACCTGCGTCGCAATGCTGCTCAGCATATCAACAAGGATGGCAACCGGCCTGATCTCCAACCGACCCTCCTCGTCAACGAGGCGTACATGCGTCTGGTCAACATTAACCGCATCGATCTGGCAGGTCGAACGCACTTTTTTGGCCTGGCGGGCAAGATCATGCGTGAAATCCTGGTGGATGAAGCACGTAAACTGCGGGCTAAAAAACGAGATATCGCGTTACAGACGCAGTTTGAGGATGATGTGGTCAACGACGACCTGCCTGTCAGCGATATCCTGGAGCTGGACGAGATACTGAATGGCCTGGAAGAGGTAGATCCGACGTATGTGCAGCTGTTTGAAGCTCGCGCTTTTGCGGGAATGACCATCGAGGAGGCCGCGGAAGCGTTGGGCATGTCCACAGCTACCGTCAAACGCAAGTGGAAGGTCACCGTGGCTTGGATCAAGGAACATCACGGCGACTGATTCGTAAAATGATCGGCGATGAAAACAAAAAACCCGCGGTGTAGTAACCGCGGGTTTTTTGGTTAACTGACGGGTACGTTTGTTACCAACCGTCTTCTTCGGTCACCGGGCCCAGGTCAACTTCGCCGCTCCAGACGTCATGGCCGTTTTGCGGATAACCCTGTTGCGGATAACCCTGTTGTGGATAGCCGTTTTGCGGACCGTAGCCATCCTGAGGGCCGTAGCCGTTCTGGGGACCGTAAGCGTCTTGTGGTCCGTAGCTGTGCTGAGGGCCATAGCCATTTTGAGGCGCGTATTGATTCTGAGGTCCGTACTGGTTCTGAGGTCCATAGCCTTGCGGACCCTGATTCTGCGGTCCATAAGGCGCTGGTTGGGGGTTGTAGCCCGGCTGAGGACCATAGGGGCTGACTTGGGCGGAATTCTGCTGTGGAAACAGCCCACCGCTGATGTCGTTTGAACCGTCAAATATGGCTAATGCACCAATGGCGAGACCGGCGACGATGGCCATTTTGCGCTGTCCCGGGGTGAGTTTGTTGAAAAATTCCATGTTCTGCTCCTGATTTGTGTTGTGTGGGGTGTTGCCCCGTTGCTTTTGTAGGCGCACAAACCGGGAAAACTGGATCAAAAAAATTGGGTTAACCCGGAGGGCAGCAGTTCCGACGGTGGGATGATCTGTTCCTGGCGCGCTTTGCGCCTATAGAATGGTAGGCAGCACACGTTTCAAAATGGGATCTACCCAGAAGGAACACGCGCCACCAGACCTAACTTTTAAGGAGAACAACAGTGAGCGAGATTACGTGCGAGAATTGCGGGAAGGTGAATCCTGCGGGGGCGAAATTCTGTTCCGGTTGCGCGGCACCCCTCACCGCTGGTGCGGCTGGACCGAGCCCTAATCGACCAACCCCGCCACCGCCACCCCCACCGCCACCGCCACCGCAAAAGCCGGGTGTCGCCGGGATGCTCGGGCAGACAGGCGGTAAGGTTGAGCAGCGTCAAATCAGTGGCGATGCCGCACAACTCTTTGCTTCCGCGGAACGTTTTTTAAACCAGCGGGAGGACACCACTATCAAGTCGCAATATCCTCCGCAGCAAATCAGCGCCAGCGTGATGTTCAAGGATTTTCTGGCCACTTTGAACTCACCCGCCAAAGTGGACTCCGAAATCAACATCAATCCCGCAGGCGCCGGGTTATGTACGGTATCGATTGGCTCGAAAGTCGATTGGGGTTCGACGATGACAGTTTGGGTCATGTCGGTGGTCATACTCATCGCCCTGATCTTTCTCTTCAATCCTTACGGCATGTACACCATGCTCTACCTGCTGTTGTTCGCAGGCGGCAGCGTATTTCAGATCTTTATTCTCTCGTCGCGCGGTCCGAGGACGGTTGCGGAGGCGTTTTTTAAACATCTCGACAGCGATGCCGGTGCATCGACTTCTGCATCTACCCCTGCATCTGGACCCGCAGCTGGGTCTGAACCTGCTGCTCCACCGAAACCGGCACCTGCGCCGGAACCAACCGGACCCCAAGCGTCTGAAGCCGTTGTTGCCGCTGAACCGTCAGAATCCAGCGCCGCGGTTGAATCCGGGGAGGGCACCCCTGACATTGCCGAGAGGATCAAAAAACTCACAGAACTCAAGGAACAGGGGCTCATCACCGAGGATGAGTACGAAACACGCCGTGCCGAAATCCTCAACGAGATTTAAGCAGTCATGAGCGATACCGACACCCAGTTTTGTATCGAATGTGGCACCGCTTTGGCCAGCGACGCGCGTTTCTGCACAGAATGCGGCCATGAGGTAGGCACGGCGCCGAAGACGGACGATGTGACATACCAGCCGCAAAGCGCGTTTGGCTGCAATACCTGTGGCGGGGACGGTAGCGGCTTGGACGCAGACCTTGTCTACTGTCCTGAGTGTCGTTGGCTGCGGCCATTGAGCGATGATTATTTTCTCGAGATGGACGCGTTCATGTGGCAAATGGATGCGCAGGCCATGGGCGTGCTTAACGGCCTCGGCCCGCTCGCCAGTGCGGCCCACAACATCGCCGAGCGTTATGGTCGACCGGTATTTGAAGCCGCGACCAATGGCATTCGTCTGAGCGAGCGCCAAATGCCGGAAATATTTAATCTCGCAGTTTATGCAGCCAGGCTGACTTCGCTCTCCCACATGCCGGAGGTCTACATTTCCGGCGAACGGATGTGGGACGTATACTCACTGGGCGGTTTCAGCGGCAGTTTTGTCTCCATCGGCAGTGTGCTGATCAACTTTAAACCCAAAGATCTGCTGTTCCTGATCGCTCGCGAAATGGGCCACGTCCGCGCGGGCCATGTGTACTGGAATACTGCAATGCAGTTCCTGATGGGCCAGACCCGCAGCCAGGCGACCATTCTCGGTCAAGGTGTGTTGCAGTTTTTGAATCCAGCGAAGTTGGTAGAGAGTGCGGTGGAAGCGCCTCTGATGAGGTGGGCACGCCATGCGGAAATTACAGCCGACCGCGCCGCAACGCTGGTAACCGGGGACCTGGATACCGCCAGACAGGTATTGACGCAGTGGTCCATGAAGTCTTTTCCGGTGTACGGCAAAGTAAACCTCGAGGCTTGGCTTGAACAGGAGGCCGCCTCGGACGACCCATATCTCAGGATGTCTGAATGGACAATGTCCACCACACCCTACCTTGCGCCGCGATTGCGTATTTTGGCGGAATACGTTGAGGACCCTGCGTTCAGGGAATGGCGCAATTACGTCGAACACTGGGGTGACCCGCACAACCCTGTACCGAAACCGGAAGCGACACCCAGCCCCAAGCCCAAGGAAGACGATCGCGAGCGTCTGACGTGCGCCGCATGCGGCTCAAAGATGCGCGTGCCGAAAGAAATTCTCGCCGGTGATAAACCCGTGAACGTGCGGTGTCCGAACCCGGATTGTCAAAAGATCCTGCGAGTCAAGCCAAAGCCGCAACCCAAGCCTGAACGTTCAGCAGAAGCGGCTCGAGCAGAAAAGGCAGCGGCCAAGGTGCGTCTGGTCTGCGTGTCATGCAGCGAGGCGATGTACGTTGACAAAGAAGCCCTGACTGGCACGGAACCGGTGAATGTGCGCTGTCCCAACCCTGCCTGCGGCGAAGTGCTGAGTGTAAAACCTAAGGCTGAAAGTGCGAAACAGGGAAAACCCCGGGATCCCTATGCCAATCGACCGGATCTGTTGAACGACTGACGAAAAAAACTTAACCCTGCGAGGTATAGCCATGGCTGAATCCAACGACGAATTTGAAATCGATATTGCCAAAGTCACTGCGGACAGTGACGTGGTGGAAGGTGAACGCGTCGGCGACGCCCGGGATGCGGCGATGGGTAACACCGAGCTTCAAGACAACGATTTGGCTGCGCACGAGATGACGCATGCGGTGCAAGGGGACAGAGCAGGTCGTGATACCTCGGCGCAAGCAAACGCCAGCAGCAGCCAGGCCAGCGCGGCAGCAGGTGCCAATCTGTCTCAACCCAGCCCCACAGTGGCGTCTGCGCAGTATCAGCAGGCCGTCGGCGACGCAGAGGTGGAAACCGGTGCTGCGGCTGCAGCAGAACAGGAACAGCGTGAGTATGAAGTACAGAAAGCGGAAGATCAGGAAGCGGAAGCGATAGCAGCGCAGCGGGAAAAGGAGGCCGAGGCTCAGGAAGCACGTGAGCGGGAGGAACAAGAACGGGAAGAGCGGGAACGGGAAGAGCGAGAAAAAGAGGAGCGGGAAGAGCGTGAGCGGGAAGAAGCAGAGGCCCAGGAGGATGCCGCGTTGAAGTCGGACGATGGTTACGAATCGACGGATTATTGATCCAATTTCCGCAGGTCTTGCGCCTAAAGAGTTAAGCGTTAGAAGGCGCTCGAACTATCGACACAGGAGACCATAATGGCTGAGACCAGATACACAGATGCAGATCAAGCCGAACCCGGCACCGCCGAAGCGGTGGAGCAGGCTTACGAAGTTGAGCTTGCAGGGCTGAATGAGAGTGAAACTGCGCAGGTGAGAGAGGCGTTGAGCGAAGCAGAGTTTCTAGGCGAGTTAGATCACATAGATGTCGATGCTGAGATTCAGAACGCACAGTTTGCTGAAGAACACAGGGAAGATGCCGAACTCGCGCAACGCGAACAAGCGGAAGCTGCAGATGCCGGTGACTATGGTGCTGCCAGTGAGAAGGCAGAAGAGGTACAGGACAACCTGCAGGAGGCCAGTGAGCAGGGCGCAGACCTGGATGAAGCCATCCAGGAAAATAATGCCGATGTTGAGGTGTTGGATGCGGCAGAATTCCAGCAGGACAATGCGGAGTACTTTGCTGAGGCCTCTTTAGACGACGCTGACGTTTACGACGCCGAGACGGACATGATGGACGATCATGCAGTCGATGCTGCTGAACAGGCGGATGACTATGCTGCTCAAGGTGACCAGGGTGGCGTATATGGCGACCAGTCGATTCACACTGACAACGTTTAGTGACCTGGTTTTTAACAGATGACCGACGCTCCTAACCCTGCCGAGGAATCGAAGCCCCAACCCAGGGTTGGGGTTTCCTCTTTTCGGGAAAAAACCGAACACAAATGGCATGCAGCGGAACCTGCCAGTCCGGAACGTAAGGACAGGGCAGGGGCCACGGTGTATACGCCAGAGGAAGAGCACAACCGCTCGGGTCCAGAAAGCGAGCGCCACCCTGATCCGGCCCTGGTACCCTCGTTGATGGTCTTAGCGGCGACGCTTGGGATCAAATTGATCGACGGCGAGCGACTGATCGACGGCATCGCGCCATCGCAGGTGCAGGACAATTCGTCCGATCAGACAGCACCGCTCGGCGAGTTCAACGACTATGACTCGCCGGTTCATGTGGGTGCGGATGTGCTGACCGATCCGGACGCCTCTGACTAAAAGTCCTCGACTTTCCTTACTGCACTCGTACCAGTTCCACACCTTCTGCAAAAAGCCGATAACCGTCTGTTTCGATGGGGAAGGGTGGAATGGGTTCAGGGTAAAAGGGCTGGCAACCCCAAGCATTACAGCCCTGAGCTTGCTGCGGTTGCATGTGCATGGTTCTACCTTCCAACCGCCACACACCGGCAGTTTCAATGCGCTCGGTCTGATCGAAGGATGTATCCACTTGTTGGTACTGACCATTGGGGTACAGTGCTACCCAGATATATCCCTCAGGGCCTGAGCCTTCCCAAACCCCGGCAATGTTCACCTGAGGTGGATTGTCAGGTCCCGGTCCGGGTCCCGGACCTGGTCCTGGTTCAGGATCTGGTTTCTTGAGGCGCTGGGTGCGCGTGAGTTCCAGCACCTGGCCCACCGCTTCACCTTGACCTCCGATCAGAGATTTGACGAGTAGTTTGTTCGGCTGTCCAGGGTCGGCGAGCAACATCATGACCTCTCGTCCCAACAACGTCTCACCATCAGCAGCGTAGGTCATCAGGTGAATGGTGGGCAGCAGGCGATTGTCCAGGCGGGCTACAAACAGGTAATCCTGTGCCTCTTTTGGCAGTGTTTCCTTGTTGACCAGCATTTGTGCGTCGTTAGGGCGGCCATCGAGGGGCTCGCCGAAAGCCAGAATGTCCTGGCCCTCTGCGCTCCAGATACCACCCAGGTCGCTGATCTTCAGCCGTTTGGCACCATCGATCAGTGCCCGGATGTCGGGCCGTGCGTCTACCACGTTCACCGAGGCGCTTGTCACGGCACTTTCTCCTGACAGGCTTAGCGCCCTGGCGAACGTTGTGTAGGTGCCGTTTGGCACCTCGTCCATGATGAGCTCCAGGCCATTGTTCCATTTGAGCGTTTCGCCTTTGACCATGGTGGGTTCACCCTGGTCTGGCAGAAACTCGTAGAGCAGTGTCACCTGATCCTCAGGTTTAGGCTGCACGCCGCGTGGCACAATGTTGCCGTCTTCCTGTTTGACCAAAAGAGCGATGCCCACCGACTCCCACGTGCGCAAGTCGAATGCGATGACGGCCAGATGTTCCCCTTCGGTAGCGCTTTTGTAGATGGCCTGGATGCTGACGTTAGTGCTGGCTCCAGTTTGTGCCTCTCTGGAGTCCAGCGAGGCAAAGGCAGCGATCTCGCCGTTGCTGATGGCGTAACCCACGGGTGCCACTTCCATTTCCATACGCGCGCTTCGACCGCGAAACTCTGGCATCAGGAGTTCAGCCGCGCTGCCGGAAGAGGCGAGCTTCTCCTGTAAATGGCGACTGTCGCTGACATAGCCGGTATTCAGCACCAGGTGGCCTTTGTCTGCAGGTTCATAGCGGGTGGCAACGCCGGTTACCCAGAGTATGTTGTCACCAACAACCTCAAGCCGCAGCGTTGTGTTGTCAAACATCGAGCTGTTAACCACCTTGTCCATGGTGCCCGATTTGACGTAGCGCATACCTTTGAAGCTGATCGGGCTTTTGTTGCGCTTCTGTTGATCATGAAGGGCGTACAGCAATCCGGGCCAACGGGATTGTCCCGCGATCTTCAGCCCGAGGTATTGCTCGTTCCAATTTTCACCGGTAGGTGGCGCATAGATTGCCAGCCCATGGCTCAGACGGTGACGGTGGCTGGTGTAGTTGTCGACCACGGCTGCATCTACCGAGTCGAGAAGACGTCGATACTCCTGCTCGGCGGGAAAGCGATCTCCCATCGACTGTCGCATGCGCTTGATGATGTCCAGCAAGTCAGAACTTGCAACAGCCTCTTTTCCGCGCTCCAGGTTTTCCGACTTGCCTGTGACTTCGTAACTGTCCGCCCAGAACATGGAACGGGTCAAAGCAGACCAACTCTGCGTGGCGGTTGCGATCAAACGGCTGGACAGACCATCCAGGTTGTGTTTTACGGCCTCGATCTGGCTGAGATCGATAGCGGACTGGGTCGCGACCAGCTCGCCTTCTTTGTCGGCATACTCGCCGTATCGCTTGACGATGCCGCTCGCGAGTTGCCGCGGTGTGGCGTTCACATTACCAAATTCAGGAAGCAGGAAATGATAAGGCCAGCCATAGCCTGGTTCGATCGCCTCCGAGGCGACCATGTAGTGGGCAAAATCGGCGACTTCGTAAGCCACTTCAAGCTGCGCCATCAGACACATATCAAAGCCAATGAGATCAAACTTGAAGCCTGGTGGCACCGCGGCGCGCAGCGCTTGTCCCAGTTCCGGGGTGGTGAGCGCATCGTGGCCACCACCGTTACCCAGATCGCCGTCGCTGGCCATGCTTTGCCAGCCACCGCCGTGGTCCCAGAGAATCAGACCGTAGCGGCGGGCAGGAAAGCGATTCAAGGTGTAGCCAATAAAATCACTCAACGACCTTGGGTCACCTGTATTGACCTCGCCGATGCGGGCAATCTCCCGCAGATCCACACTGCCCCGCTCCCGGTGGGGTTGCATGAGCAGCACCCGTGAGTCGTGCCAGTTACCGAGTTCCTCGGAGTAACCGCTGGAGCGATCGATCATCACGACGACGTTTACACCTTCAGGTATACCCGCTTCGATCTCGTCGAGGTCCAGCAGTGCCTGACCTTCAAGATCATTGTCTGCTGCCATGTAGATCATGACTGTCCACTCGGCCATTGGCTGGGGTGCCGCGAGCGCCGGGGTGAAAGGCAATAGACAGACTAGACAGATTAGTTTGCGCACGATGGCTCCTTCTGCAGCGGTAACTTTTAGGTTAAGGCAGGCGGCGTTCGAAACGTATCCCGGCTGCAATTTCATTGATATCCAGGTCGTTTAAACCCACCGTACCGCGATAGTCGATGAATGCGGCTATACCTCGAATAAACTGGACATGCACACCGACCGCCCACGAAACATAGTTTGGGTCAATGCCGCCGTTTGAGACGCGCACGGGCTCCGTGGGCGCGAGCGGATCTCGCGCAAATGTGTCCTGAACAAAGCGGATACGTTCATCTCCGCTGGTGTTTTCGAACTCTCGAATGTAGTCCACCTGGGCATAAGGTACGACGACACCCCAACTGGGGGTCAGGGTGTACGAAGCGTGGACACCAGCGTTCACCGTCATGGACTCTGTGTTTGTGCCGGGCATGGCCAGATTCAAACCAAGGGCACCCGTTTCATTGAATGCATCCACCGTTGTATCAGAGTAGTTAAAGCCAGCGTGGGGACCCCAGACCCAGCGACCCTGTGTGAAGTCCATCCCGGTGCCAACACCGGCGGAGAGAGAATCCCCGTCGGTGTCACCCCGTGCTTTTCTTGCAACCGGACCACCGGAGTCGCTGTAAAAAATGCGACGGTCGGTTTCGATGTCGTTCCAGGTGTAGGTTAGAAGCCCATCCACGTAGAAAGTATCCCCCTGGAAGTAAGTGCCCAGAAGAGACAGTGAGTAGGACTGCATCAGCATGCCACCGCCGACGTCGTAATCCGCATTCACTTCATTGAAACCGAGCGCTACACCAAGATAAAGATTGTCCTGCAGCTTGTAATCCGTCCCAGCGGTGATGGCGACGGTTTCGAAATCGTAGCCGGGGGCTGCACTGGTCAAGTCTCGCTCGCCAAAGTTGACCCTGCCTTCAGTGAAAAAACCCCACCTGCCAAAGTTTGAGGAGTTAAGTGCATCGGCGAGGCGCTGAAGATTTGCGCCTGATATGGAGGCATTGTCCGTAATGATCTGGAGATTGGATAAATCAACGCGGCTGGCACCGCTGCGCAAACCGTTTAACCGACGCGATAAATTGCCATGTTGCAGCTGCGAAAATCGTAACAGAGAATTGAAGGATGCGATGACTTCGTCGGGGGTAATCTGATCCAGTGCGGAAATGACCTGTGCGTCGGTTGTGCTACCGCTGCGCAAGCTGCCGCAACGCGCATCCAGATCGAGGGCAGCCGCACCAGGTGAGGTAAGACCTTCAATCCGCGGACAAAGATCATCCAGATAAAGCGCCATGTTCAGCTGTTTCTCGTTCAGGCCCGGCGCGGCTGCGATATCACGTGCGGTGAATGTGAGCGTTGCCAGGTTGAACACGCCACTGCTGGTCACGTCCACCGTGAAATCAGGTCCAGGCCCTGCATTCAGCAGGGTGACACCGGTGCCGATGTCGAGTGTGCCTGTTGCGGAGATGAGATCGAAGCTCTGGCCGCCAGGATTGAAGCCGTTCAACAGCGCCACGGAAAGGGTGCCGTTTAATAGATCGACGTCACCGTCCACGTTGATTTGGTCGAATTCGCCTGGATTGGCGCCCGCGATTTCAAACTCCAGTGTGCCGCCGTCCAGCACCAGATCTCCTGTAATGTCGAGGATGCCTGGCGTGTTGCCGGGTGCAAGCGTGCCGCCTGTACCCACGGTGGTAACCAGAGCGGTCAAGCTGCCGCCGTCGCCGCTGACGCGGCCGCCGGTCTCGATCAGAAAGTTGCCGGTGGTTGTGAATGCCCCGCCGTTGTTGAGCACCAGACTGTCATTAACGAGTACGTCACCACCGGCATCAAACAGGGAACCGGCGTCAAAAATCGATACGGTTACCGCGGAACCGAATCCACCGATCTCGACGTCGCCCGGTGCTGAGAGCGAGCCGCCGCCGGAGATGTCGACAAGCTGGTCGCCACCGACGCCAAGCTGAAACGGATCATCGCTGCTGGTGTAGCTCCCACCGGCAAGAATGAGTTCTGCAACAGAACTGATGTCGGTGAGGTCTACCGATGCCCCGCTGCCAACAAACAGTTGATTGGCAACGAGCGTTCCGTCGCCTGTCAGCGTGCCGCGGTCCCCCATTTCCACGAGGTTGGCGATGATCGTCCCGCCTGCGCCGATTTCGACGGAACCCGTTTGGGTATTGCCGCCGCTGTTTGCGACTGAGATGCGCAGGCGACCGTCGATGTTGACCGTGCCGCCAGTGTTGACCTGCAACAATCCGGTGCCTGATCCGTTACCCACGCTGAAAAAGCCCTGGTTAGGCGTCAGGCCCGACAGGTTAACCACGGCATTGTCGGTGACGGTCATCAATGCGTCGCCGTCGCCAATTTCGCCGCCGAAGTTCGCGCCAACCGCAATAATGCCCTGTGGACCTTGTATGTTCACTAGAGTGCCGGTACCTGAAACGTTCAATGTGCCATCGGAGTTGGCACCGCGGCCGATGTTGATGCCGGAGTTGAAACCCGTGCCGCGCACGGTCACTTCAGCGCCGTCCAGAATATTGACCACACCCACCGCAGGAGCCGGCGCGCCGCCACCAGCCACGCCGATAATGAGCGCGGCCAGATCAATGCTTTCAACGCTGACAACCGTGCCCGCGCCGGTGATCGTCAGCAATCCATCTGTAGGGGTTCCACTCGAGACTCCCACCTCAATGGCGTCCCCGACCAGGCCCAGCCCCCCCGTCAGATCCTCCAGACGCAGCTGCGCGCCATTTTGTACGGTCAGCTGGCCGGACCCGCCTTGGCGGCCAATGTGCAATCGGACCTCGGGCAAGACTGTGTTAGGACCGATGATCACGGTGGAACCGTCGATGAGTCCTGTGCCTGTTCCGCCTTGAACACCAAACCCGAGCTGACTGCCGGTGAATCCTGTATCAGTGCCGCCACCAATGTTCACGGTTGCGCCATTCAGGATGCTCAGAGAGCTGGTGCTTCCCTGGCCGATGATGAGCTCATCGCCGAAGTTACCAGTGGTTGTCGCGCCATCGAAAGTAATGATACTGGTAGAGCCCGCGCCCCTGGAACCGTAAAGCGCAAGCGCATTGAGGCTGCCACCGGTGAGCACATCAATTGTGGTATCTGTATCAACACCGAGGCTTGCCACGATCGGACCGTTTACGTTCACGGCACCCTGGTTTTCGATGGTGACAACGGAAACACCCGCGTTTACAGGAGCGATGTTGTTGCCGAAGATGATTTCGTTCACGTTGAATTGAGACCCGGCTCCGCGCACCTCCAGGAATCCACGGCTGACAAGCGTGCCGCTTGGATCGTTAAAGGTACCCTGAGCAAACGCGCTCCGATCGCCGTTTACAACGCCGCCGTTCTCAATCACGAGGCGGCCGGAAGAGTCGGCCAGTGGCGTGGCGACAACATTGGCGATGCCAACGACAATGGCGGATGTGGCATTGAGGATGCTCCCTGTGCCGGACACGGTCAGCGTTGCGTCGGATCCTGAGCGGGATCCAACCTGCACGTTACATGTGGAGAAAATACAGCCTGTTGGGTTGTTGGCGTTCAGAACCGCACCGTCGAAAATGGATGCCGTGCTGTTGCCGATGAGAATCAGGCGGTTGCCGGTACCAAGCAAATCGACGCGAGTCCCTGTTCCCGTGACGGTAAAAGCGGCATTGCCGGTGAGAGCGGAGGATATGCCCCCTGCTTGCAAAAGAGAGCCTCCATCCACCAATAAAGATGAAAGGTCCTGGATGAACACGGTGTCCGTCGCAGGAATGATCAGATCACCTGTCGTTGGATTCACGGGCCCATCGTCAGACGGATCACCACCTTGGGTAAATACTGTGCCGTTAGGTGTGATGTCCGCCGATGCTGATAGCGTGATGAGCGCAGCCATGACCAACGCGCCCCCGACTTTTTGTGAATACCTCATCCATTCCCCCTTCTTTTCCTTCTATTTCTAAACAGGCGCGAGTTCCAAACAGGCGCGAGCGTTCCTTCATGCGGGCCAACTAGCCAGGATCTACGCTACCCACCTTCCTTGGCAACGAAGAAAAAATCCCCCACTTCGTGACCTGCGGACTTAATGGAGCGGAGCTCTGGAGCTTGTTCGAAGTCGTAGGACTCCGCGTTTGCCTGTACCTGAGCGTGAACTTGACGGAACAAATCCGGGCTGGCGAGCAACCCGTCGTTGTTTTCCAAAGCTGTCAGGAAGGCATTAGCAAACACCGAATGTCCTCCCGGCCCCTGATCCAAAACCGGCCGGTCGCCGCCTGATGACAGCAACAGGCGCGATCGTTTGGTGAGTTTGAACTTCAGAAAGTCTAGATTTTGATACTGGGGTGCATCCACACCCATCAATGCGAGACTCGGTTCGTTAGCCAGCAAGCCTGCGTAACATGAATCAGCCACTACCAGAATGCGTTTTGCTGGTAAGCGAGCCAGGTGGCCTGATACAAACTCATTGGATACCCAGAACGTGTTGCGTGGCGGCCGTTCGGCGTTTTTAGGCAACCAGTAGCCGACTTCTGTGTCACCGGTTTGTAGACGGCTACCGTGTCCGGCGAAAAATAGCAGCAGGTTGTCATTTTCTGTGAGGAGTTCGCTCAGGTTGTTGATCGCTTGCATCACCTCGATGCTGTTGCCGTCGTCGAGCGTAAAGACAGTAAACCCGTAGCGGTTTTCCAGGATATCCCTGGCGCGAGCAATGTCGTTGAGCGGGGTAACCAGGTTCTGCATGCGCTCGTACTCGGCATTGCCGATCAGCAGCGCGTAATATCCCCCTAGAGAGAGGTCTTTGAAGAGCTTTTCCTCATTGCGCTCGTGTTCCACGTCCTGGTCTGCTGCAGGCATGGGTTCCCGGAGACGCAGAGAATCATCGTCAGAATTGTTCGGTGTCGGCCTGTCTGCCTCCAGGCGCGCAAGGAGGCTCGAAAGTTCGGTGCGCTGAGCATTTTTCTGGTTTTCCAAGTCGTCCACAATACTCTGCAGCGTGCTGATACGTGCTCGTGCCTGCGCTGATGTTTCGGAGGCAGCGTCCAGCGCTTGACGCAGCAGATCCAATTCGGTGACCAGAGCCTTAATCTGCTCGTCTTTAGCGTCGATTTGTTGCTGCATTTGTCTCGCTTGAACCTCTCGTTCGCGGCGCGCTGCGGCAGAAAACACAATGCTGTCCGCAGGCATTCCCCAGGCGGTGCGATACCAGTTGAGCGCCTGCAGTTTGTCTTTTGGCACACCCAGACCCTGCTCATAGAAAGTACCCAAGGCAAACTGTGCCCGTGTGTGGCCTTGCTCTGCAGCACGCTCGTACCATATTCGAGCAGCTTCGTAGTTTGGTTCTCCACCCGTACCGCGCTCGAAAATTTCGCCGACGTTGGTCTGCGCGTCTGCATCTCCAGCCTCCGCTGCAGCCAGCCAGATGGCCAACGCTGAGCGGTAGTCCGCGCGATCGTAGTCCGTGTATTCGCCTCCCTTTATGCGGCAGTCAGCCGCGGTGGTTTTCACCGGTCGACGTGGACCAAGATAGGTGGTGTTACCCAGGCGACGTACCTTTCCCGGTAACAGACAGTCCACTACATACAGATCGCTGATCTGGCGCCTGCCTTCCAGCGACCTGCTGGCGTTAAGCTCCTTTTGGTACTTTTTGACCGCACGGTTGTTTGCAGCCTCGCCAATACCTGCGAAACATAAGCCAACGCTGATTGTGGCTATGATCGGGAATCGCATTTGAATGCCCTCCAGACCGATTGCCTCGGCAGGTTTTCGCTTGAATCTCTGTGCACTGTTTTAAATTCCATACTCGGAACCTTGTTTCACTCTATGCCAACTTTTAATCGATTCCGTCGAACTTTTACACCGGCTAGACCGGCGAGCGGCACCTGAGCGTAATTACGCACCTACTATACTAAGTCGTATTTTGGGGCCAAAAAGGGTCAAGAAATAGGCACAAACCTGAATAAAACCGGGCGCCGGACGCAGCTTAACTGACATCCGGAGGTTTCAGGGGCGTTTGAGGGTAAAAACCCCGAGCCTTACGGGCAGGCTCAGGGTTAGCGGGGAGCAGAGTTGTTGACTAGTCAGGGCGGACCACAAGCACGTCGCAAGATGCGCGATCGAGGACCGCTCGGGCCGTGGATCCAAGCAACGTTCGGTTGACCACACCGCGGTTGTTGCCACCCATGATGATGAGATCGGCATCCAGTGCTTCCGCAGCGGCAAGAATCTCTTCGCGTGGATCGCCAATACGCAGCGTGACTTCAGCGTCCAACCCGGACTTATCAACCGCAGCGTTGACCCTGGCTTTGGATTCCCGTTTTACATCTGTGGTCAACTCTTCAAACGACCATCGCATCGTCTCAGGTGAGGCAAACACGGTGGCTAGAGGAACCATCACGGTGACGACGTCGACGACGGCATCCGGCTGTACGAACTGTTTCGCTCGCTCCAGTACGGTTTCCAGAAGGTCGGTGGTGTCGACCGCGACGACAATCTTCTGGTAGTCACCTGTCTTCGTCTCTGGATGTACCGCCAGCAGATCGCGCTTGGTGTGATTCAGCACACCGTGGGTGGTAGATCCGAGCAGACGTTGTATCCCTCGGCGATTGTGAAGTCCCATCACGATAAGATCTGTGTCCAGCTTGTCCGCCATCCTGCTGATCTCGTATGCCGGGTTGCCCTCGACGACACGTACGCTGTCCTTTTCATCTTTGAGACACGGTGCTATTTCATTGAAGTACGCAAAGTGCTCTTTGGTCAGCGCGTTCTGCCAATCTGAAGCACACTCGATCAGGGGCGTGAAGTTCAAATCGGCATACACGTGTATCGCTGGCTCGATCACGTTCACCACAACCGGGCTTACTTTGTGAGTCTTGGCGACCTGGCTGGCAATCTGCCAAACGTGGTTGCCTTCGTCAGTGGGTTCAATGGCCACGAGGATGTTATCCATGGTGAGACTCCTGAGTTTCGTAGTGTGAGTTATACGAGAGCGTCGAGCAGGAGAAGGCCGGTCGTTATCACCGAGGCGCCTATGATCATGGCCAAACCTGCGATCGTGAGAACCTTGGTAGGGGATATTTCGCTCATCTGATTTCTCCGTTGACTTGATGTGCTCATAGCATGCCTTTGGACAGCCAACGACCCCATAAGAGGATACTGGGAGCAATCTACGGGGAATCCCTTAGAGATCGCGAGCGCATGAGAGATTCACAATGAGAGAGCGATGTAAAAGGAGCATTACATGCTTCGCGAGTCCAAACTCATAGAGGTACACTTGGAGGGCTTAGACCCCGGGGGTATCTTGGATATTGATGGCCAGAACTGGCTGAAAGAAAACGCAGGCCATGTCCTGGACGCGGTTGTGGATGCGATCATCACCATCGACGCGGGCGGCCATATCCAGTCATATAACAAGGCAACGGAACGCTTGTTTGGTTATAACTCCAAAGAGTTGATTGGTCAGGATGTATCGGTCTTGATGCCGGAACCGCACAAAAAGCAGCATCAGCACTACGTGGATCAGTATCTCGAAACCAGGCAGCCGAAAATCATCGGCATCGGTAGAGAGCTGGAAGCGGTGAGAAAAGATGGTTCCGTCTTTCCGATTTATCTCGCTGTCAGTGACATTAAGAGCAACAGCGGCAAATTTTTTGTAGGCATCATTCGCGATCTTTCCGAACAGCGTGAGACGCAGCAGGCGCTGATAGAACAACGCGAAGCGGTTGCCCATGTCGGCAGGCTGATTACCATGGGGGAAATGACCGCGAGCATCGCCCACGAAATCAACCAGCCCCTTGCCGCGATAGCGATGTATGCGCAGGCGAGCATGCGGCTTCTGGCGCGGGATGACGTGGATCAAGGGAAGGTGTTGGATGCCATCCAAAAACTGAACGACCAATCGCTGCGTGCGGGCGAGGTCATCGAACGTATCCAGCGCTTTGTGCAGAACGCGAGTGGCGAAAAGCGGCTTGCGGATGTGAATGTGTTGCTCAAAGAGATCAGCCACCTTGCCGCGGGAGATGCCCGGCTGCATGGGATCGAGCTTTCGTTTGAGCTTGCGGATGACTTACCGCCGGTGTTTGTAGATGTGGTGCAGATTCACCAGGTAGCGCTGAACCTTGTGCGCAACGCCATCGACGCGATGTTCGAGATCGAGTGCCGCCAGGGCAATCGTGTGCTGATTCGCTCGGACCTGGTCGACAATGAGGTTCGGGTGGAGGTGGAAGATCAGGGGCCGGGTGTTGCACCCCAGATGGAAGCAAACCTGTTCAGCGCATTTCAAACCACCAAGGCTGAGGGCATGGGGATGGGCTTGTCCATCTCAAAGAACATCATGGGCGATCACGGCGGTCGATTGGGATTCAGCAACGGCGAGCACGGGGCAACGTTTTTCTTTACGCTCCCCACCCATTTGGAGGAAAGAGACGAGCTGGCGGAAAAAGATACCAAAGGAAACGCGCATGGCTGAAAGTTTGGTCCACGTTGTAGATGATGATGAGAGCGTTCGAGATGCAGTCAGCATGCTGCTCGACTCTGTGGACGTTGCGCACGAGGTCTATACCAGCGGAGATGACTTCCTGGAGAGGTATGACCCTGCACAAGGAGGATGTCTTGTGCTCGATATCCGCATGCCCGGTATGAGCGGCCTGGAACTGCAGGATCGTTTGCTGGAAAAGGACTGTTCGATACCCATCGTGTTTATTACCGGTCACGGTGATATCCCCATGGCCGTGGAAGCCATGCGCAAGGGCGCCGTCGACTTTATCCGCAAGCCGTTTCGAGACCAGGAGTTGCTGGATAGAATCCACGAAGCCTTGCATCAGGATATGGACGTACGTGCCAGGGATGAGCGCCGCGGTGAAATGCTGAAGAGTATTGAAAGCCTGACGCCCCGAGAAACAGAGGTGTTCGAACGGGTGTGTGAGGGGCAGGCTAACAAAGTCATCGCCATCGAACTCGGCATCAGTGAGCGAACGGTGGAAATCCACCGGTCGCAGGTAATGCATAAAACCGGTTCCCGGTCGCTGGCCGAACTTGTCCGCCTGAAGCTTGCGCTTGAGGACGGTTAACCAGATCTACTACGACGCTGCGCGGTAGTCGATCTTGCCTGGGACGTAGGTGGCCACGCGGGGCACGGCGTTCACCGTCATGCAGAGATTAGTCAGACCTTTTTGTTCTGCGTTTTCATCAACAGATGCACATATTTTTTCGGCAACCGACGCGTTGGTGATGGAGCGAATGACTGCGTATTCATTGTTGATAGTGGGCTGGGCGCCGTATTGCTGATTGTTTGTTGAACGTGCCAGATTGAAGTTCAATCCGGGTGCACCCGAATCTAACAAAAGATCGACCAGCACCTGCATATCGTTACTGGGTACAACCGCGGTCAAACACATTTGATCATCCAGAACAGGTTGACTTGCCAGCAGGCTGTCCACACCCGCGCCACGACCTTGCCCGCCAACGTCGAAGACGCTCTTGTCCCGCCAATGGGTATGGCCCTGCAGATGGTCGATGGCGTTGATTACCTGCTGCATTGATGCGTCGTAGTGATGGTGCGCCACGCGGCTCGGCAGGTTGAACATTCCCTTGTCGATGCTGAGTCGGAACATGAAACCGCGTCCCGGCAAATGCAGCTCACCCGCTTTTACCATCGCGTCGAACACTTCTTCGCAGTCGTCTTCGTCACAGATGACCATGAGCACTTCTTTTTCGTGTTGTTTGGTGATGCGCAGCCAGCCGAGGCGATCGCGCAGACCGCGGCCTTCGCAATAATGCACAACAGGACCATGAGCACCGCTGTTGATAGCCGCCTTGCTGATGCGATCGCTCACGCCGTGGCTGACAATGCAGTACAGCACTGTGAGTGAACGATTCAGTTTGGCTGAGTCGCCAGGTTGAGTTTCTTCACCGGGCCAGATGTGAAACCCGGAGCCCAGATAGGCGTGGTCGTGTGGGGTGGCAAAAACGGCGCCCGTCGCCTGGTAGTTAAGTTTGCCGACGTCAACCACGGTATTGACGATATGGTCTACCTGGCTGTTCGGCACAATCATCTGCAACATCTGCTTGGTAGGGCTGATGGGTGGCACCCATTTTTTCAGCCAGTGATCGTGCAGCAACGTGCCGCGGGCGGGCCACTTTAACAGCTGCTCACCCTGCTCGGTGGTGAGTTCGCGTGCAACCTGGTGGGCCGTTTTGGAAGGCAGGATGACTGTAACCGTCGCCAGTTGGTGATCGTTAGAAAACATTAGGCTGCCTCCTCCATTGCGGTCATTGCCGTTTGATTACTTTCCCGTTGCTGTGCTTGTTCCTGACGGGAGGTGTACAAGCCGACCGTCAGGACCGTCAATATCGGACCTACTGAAGCGAGGGCGAGAATACCGAAACCGTCGCTCACGCCAGGCACGTTAGCACCGATACCCAGACCCATAGCCAGTACCAGCGGCACCGTGATGGGCCCGGTGGTCACACCGGCGCTGTCCCAGCTGAAGTTGACGAAGTTATTGGGCGAGAACCAGGTCAGGACCAGTACCAGCGCATAAGGCGGGAGCAGCATCCAGATGAGGGGCAGGTTGTAGGCAATTTTGAAAATACCCGCCGCGATACCCATACCAACGCCAACAGCGACGGACTGCATCAGCAGCTGCTTGCGAAATGCGCCCACGGTGATGCGCTCCACCGTATCACCCAGAGCGTTCAGTGCGGGCTCCGCGAGCGTTGCTCCGTAACCTAAGAAAAACGCGAACCCGATCGCCAGGAACTTACCGGTATGACCATCAAAGAGCGGACCTTCGACATGATCCAGACCTGCGGGGAATATCTCTGCAAAGGTGATGGGCACATTACCTCCTAATTGACCGCCCAGAGGCGTGAGGCCCAGCGCTATACCCAAGCCAAATAGTGCCATGCCGCTCAAGGCAAAGGTGATGCCGATGGTGACGTCTGTGCCGTGATCAAGCCGTTTTCTCAGTACTAGACGGAGCACGACGTAGAGGAACAGGCATAACGGAACGATGGCGCGAAGTGCATCCATCGCGGCCGACTGAAGAGAGGTCAGGAAAGATTGCGACTCATCCCACTGGCTTTCTGTCGTCAGCGTGTAGTCACGCTTGTAGAGCTTTTTAATGACAACATCTGGATCGGTTACGACGATCTTACCTTCCACCAGAGTGGCGTCACCGCCGGTGAATTCGAGTTCGTAGTCCTTCGGCAGCTTGCCGTTGGCTTCAAACTTATCGAACTCAAGAAGAGAAATGGGAGAAAGGGACTTCTCCATTTCTGGTACGTTGCTGGCGGTACTCGCCTCGGTGGCGACCACTTTCTCTCCGGCGTAGTTTTCAGCGCCGTAAAAGTCATCAGCCCAGAAGTGAAACAACGCAAGGCAAAGCACTGCGAGAATGGGGAAGAGCGATGCGAGGGTGACAATACCAAAGCCGGAATGACCTTCGCCGCCGCTCCCGCTGTTCACGATACGACAGACACCAATGCCTAGCGCAAGAACCAGAGGCACTGTTACCGGGCCGGTGGTGACCGCGCCGCAGTCCCAAGCCAGACCTAGTACGTCTGCGAGCAGAGGCTCCTGTGAGAAGAAGAGGGACAAACCCAGCAAAAGGCCTACTGCCGGAATAGCTAGATATTTCAGGGGCCATGCATAGAAGAAGCGCAGCACGCCAAGTAGCACAGCAAATCCCACGCCAACCCCTACAGACATAACCAACTGATCGGAAAAATCGTTCAGGAGTGAATAAAGGAGCGGTGCTTCGTCCGGCTGCACACCGCTGCCTGCAGCCTTCAGTACCGCGATGGCAGGCTCTGCAAACGTGGCTCCCACGCCCAGCAGAAAGGCAAACACAAGGATGGTGGGCAGGCGGCTGTTTTGCGGCAAGGTTGCACCAATAACTTCACCCAGCGGCATAAGGCCGAGGCGTAACCCTTCCATAAAAAACATCAGCCCAAGGGCCACGACGAAGATACCGACCGCGATCATGCCCGCATACATGATGGGTAGCTGCAGAACGAGCAGCTGAAACACCACGAGGTAGGTCACGATGAACCAGATACCGTTCACCTGGTCCATAAAATTGCGTTTTACGTACGGCCAGATAACGCGAAGCGTGTCACGCAATCCAAGCTGGTAACGCGGGCTGTTAACCGGAGAGTCCGTCGTTTCCGGAGAGTCATTCATGGCTCAAGTCCCTTTAGCCGATTAATGCTTATGGGTTTTCGGCGGGTGTTAGGAAAACTTTAGCGGGGACAGGGTCAATGCGGACGGCCCGTAATGTGTTCGATCAATGAGGAAATAGAACTTTTATGTTAGGTGGCACGACTAGCTACTTATCGATCTGAACTCGGAGCGAGGGCAATAAAAACCGTAATGAAGTATCTATCTGGTCTATCCATTGCGCTCTTAACCATGGTGAGTGGGTGTGGTGAAAAGGACTTCGAGCTGGGAGCTTCGAGCGAAGCGGTTCCTCGAAAAACATCCAAGTGGGCCAGCTATGGCGGTGAAGGTGGGATGAAATTTTCCGACCTTAAGCTGATTACGAAAGAGAACGTTGCTCAGCTGGAGGTCGCTTGGGTGCATCGTAGTCGCGACATCGCCGACGTGTACCAACTGTCGCCAATTTTGGTGGACGGGCAGCTTGTCGGTTGTTCGCCCAGAAACAAAATTTTTTCTCTCGACCCGCTGACCGGTGGCGAGCTATGGCGTTTCGACCCAGAGATCGATCAGGAAAGATCATATGGAAACGTTATCAATTGCCGGGGGCTGGCTGCTTGGCACGCAGACAACTCGCGAAACTCACTCTGCAGTGCTCGGATTTTCACTGCAACAAATGATGCGAGGCTTATAGCGGTCGATAGCCGGACAGGGCAGAAGTGTTCTGATTTTGGTCAAGATGGGGAAGTCGACCTGAGTGCAGGCGTAGGTCGATTGGAGTGGAGTGGTGAATACCAGGTTACGTCGCCTCCCGCGGTCATCGGCGACCTCGTTGTCGTTGGATCTGCGGTCAGTGACGGCAGACGGACTGATGCGCCCAGCGGAGTCGTCCGGGCGTTTCACGCGCGAACCGGTGCGTTGAGTTGGGCGTTCGACCTCGCTCCTCCCGGGTTTGACTATCATCAGAGTCCGGTCAGCGACACCGGCTACGCGTTGGGGACACCGAATGTGTGGAGCGCCATGTCCGTTGATGCAGAACGAGACATGATATTTCTGCCCACGGGTAATCCGTCCCCAGATTACTATCGCGATGCACAGCACTCGAAGTTGAGCTACTACGGTTCGTCAATTGTCGCGCTTCGTGGTTCAACGGGTGAGGTCATCTGGAACTACAACACGGTTTATAACGACTTTTGGGACTTCGATGTCCCCTCGCAACCTGTTGTCGCAGACATGATGATAGACGGCTCAAAAACACCGCTGATTATCCAAAGCACCAAAATGGGTTTTGTTTTTGTATTGAATCGAGAAACCGGAGAGCCGGTTGTTGAGGTACAGGCACGAGAGGTTCCGCGATTTGGACCACTTGCGGATCAGCTCTCCCCGGTGCAGCCGTTTCCACCGCAGGCGTTTCGTCTTTCAAGAGAATATGAGGCTGGTAGCGCGTTGTTCGACCTCTGCGACGAATTAGACAGTGTGAGCCAGATCGGCCCTGTCTACACACCGTTAACAGAAGAATGGACAATCGGATTGCCGAGTAATATGGGAGCAACAAACTGGGGCGGGGTCGCCGTTGATCCAGTTCATGGCTTGATCGCGGCTCGAACCAGTAGCGTGCCGTTCAGAACAAAGTTGATTGCCCGAGCGAAGGCAAAAGATCTTTTGGATGTAATGGAAGACACGACTCAGTCCGTAGAAGCGCGGCGGGCGGCTCGATCAAAGTTGTTTGAGCGATTCGATTTACCCGAAGGTACGGAAGTCGCCCCGCAGAGAGGTACTGACTACCTGATGGCACGGCATGTTTATTTGGATCCGACACTCAAGTCACCATGCAGCGGTATCCCGTTCGGTGAACTGATGGTCATCGACGTCGCGAACCAAACTCAGCTTTGGCGACGCTCGCACGGAACAACCCATGATGTAGCGCCTCTGTCGCTTTCCCTTAACTGGGGCGTGCCGGGTGTTGGTGGACCGATGATAACCGCGACGGGGCTCGTCATCGTGGCAGGCATCGAAGAGCGAGCCATCAGAGCGTACGATATCGATACAGGCGAGGAACTTTGGCATCACAGATTACCGCTGCCGGGCAATGCTAACCCCATCAGCTATTCGGTTGACACGAGAGAGGGAGAGAAACAATTTGTGGTGATCGCGGCTGGCGGGGATGCGCGCGCTGGCTCGGGAGCAACTGGTGACTACCTTATTGCTTTTGGCTTACCCGATTAGCGGCCTGCGTAATCGCGGCATGTAACCGGTCAGATCGCTACTCGAATGACTGCTTCCGGCTTTCCGCGCGCTCACCCAAACAAACTCAGCAGGTTCTCTATCCACAGGTAGCAGATAAAGATACTCTGATCACCTGAGTAACCAAGCAGGAGGTGGGTGTTGGAACCCTCGAAACTAGTCATAGTGGGGAATACTTCGGAGGACCCCTTTGCGATCGACTTGGGATTCAGTTTGGGTCAAGCCCGGGACATAGCCGACCTCATCAGCCTCAAGACATTTGCCAATTCCGAGTTTTGTCCCAGGTTTATTTCCGATGAATCTGATCTCCACAGTATTGGTTCTGGGTTAACCGGGATGACTGTAGTGATCGTGAGCACCAGTAACCTGTTCGTTAGTCGACAGGATCTCGCGATGCGAAACCTGCTGATAGCGCGCGGTGCGAGAGAAAATGGCGCTGAGCATGTCATATTGGTAGAACCCGATCTCTATTTCAGTGCTCAGGACCGAGGACCCAGAGAGTCACTCGGGATTACGCAGCAATCCCGGAGCGTTGAAGATCTGAAGAAATTCGATGGCCAGCCTTTTAGTGCTCTTTTGTATGCGGAGATGCTAAAGCTGGCTGGGGTTGATCGTGTTGTGACCGTTCACAATCATTCTCATTCAGTACAGCAGACTTTTAAGGAGGTGTTTGCGGGGGCATTCCACAACCTTATTCCGTACGACATCTACGCAGACTACTTAACCCAGTCAAATGTTTTGCAGGGGGACGAGGATATGGTGCTTGTCGCACCGGATGCCGGGGCAAGGAGTTTCGTCATTGGCATGGCCAGACAGCTTGGTCTGCCTGAGTCGAACGTGCTGCAGATGGAGAAGAAACGCCATGGTGAGCGGGAAGTAGAAATAGAAGTAGAAGGCTCACAAGCAGACGCCGCGAAACTGATTAAAGGGCGAGCTGTCGTCATGTTTGACGATATGGTCAGGACAGGGTCGACAGTTGTGAATGCGTTTAAAGTTGTACAGGAACTACAGCCACGTCGCGCGATTTTCACAGTCTCGCATTTTTATGCCAGTGAGGAAGGTCGCCAGAACATGTCGCATCCAGCAATCGATGAGATTTTGACCCTCAACTCCTTACCCACGGTGTTAAACCGCGATGTGCAGGGCCGTTTGCGTAGAAAGATGGTGGTACTGAAGATCGAGCGATGGTTGGCGAAAAACCTGGCGAGAATCTTAGATATGGATACACATACGACGCTTGGCCTTGAAAGCTCTTATTACCAGATCGACATGTCTTCGACGAATCCTCGCTTTCAACGGAAGATTCACTCCAACGACGAGTTGTCGGTCCTTAAGAGATAACCGGATTGGCGGGTGTATCAGTTTGGCGAGTGTCTGCTTTCAAGAAATGTGGTTGCCGATACTTCGTCCAGCTCAGGGGCAAAATTAAGTCGTTCCCCATTTTTGGAGATGTAGTTCTATCAATTCAATCAGAGTCCCGTCCGGGTCACGACAGATCGCGATATCGGCAAGCCCCCCCACGCCTGCAACCGGGGCCGACAGGAATTCCACTCCGGCGTCTTTCAGGAGTTTGTAGTCTTCAGCGAGGTCCTGTGTACCAAGGCAGAGGCGGACAATTCCCAGGTCGTCATTGGTGGCGGGTGCCTGAGGCCTTTCCTTTGCGAACTCAGTCAAATCGATTTTTGGGAACCCATCATCAAGTTGCATGATGCAGGCGCGAGCCGTCGTATCCGATGGAACGCCCAACGCGTTGGTCTGTTCAGTGGGAATCTCTGTACGGGTGTCCTTCCCGATACCAAGATATGGCACTCCTGGAATCAGTAGACTGAAACCCAGTTTTTCGTAGAACAGAATTGATGTGTCGAGGTCGCTCACATTGATGTTGATGTGGCCCCAACTTAGTTTCGGTGTTGTCATATCATTGCCTTTTTGATTTCTCGCAGTCTGAACTCCTGAGAATTCTAAAGGAATGTACGAATGTCTTAATCTGGACGAAAGCGGGTGAGAGATTTGCATTGAAACGAGTGAGGATGTCAGAAACCCGTGGGAGGAAATGGAAAGGAAGTCCATTTCCGGAGAAGAACTAAACAGGTGCAACCATTGCAATTTTGGGGGATAAAAATGAAGGACTTCGCTGGAAAAACGGCGGTAATCACCGGCGCTGGCTCGGGGATGGGTCGCTACCTTGCTGTACTTCTCGCCAAAGCTGGCGCTAACGTCGCGATTTGCGACATCAATGAAGAAACCCTGAACGGCACTGCCGCCATGGTCAGGCAATACAACGTTGGCCTTTCGACCCATGTTGTCGATATGGGCGATATGGAGCGTATTGAGGCGTTGCCAGACGAAGTTCTGTCGAGACATGGTGCGGTTGATCTGGTGTTCAACAACGCCGGTGTGACCATGGGATCCTCCTTTGCGGACATGTCCGAGGAAGATTGGGATTGGGTCATGAACATCAACCTGAATGGTGTGGTTAAGGCAAGCCGTGTGTTCTTGCCCTTGTTAAGAGATCGTCCAGAAGCAGCACTTATCAACACGTCTTCCATTTTCGGCATGATCGCGGTCGCAGGGCAATCTGTCTATCACGCAACAAAGTTTGGTGTACGAGGTTTTACAGAGAGCCTGGCCAGGGAGTTCAAGGACTCACCTGTACAGATTCATTGTGTACATCCCGGTCACGTCGGTACCAATATCGTGTCAAACTCTCGATTTAACGAAGAGGCAGATACCTCGTTTCTGAGCCAGGACAGCGTTGATGTGGATGAAATGGCAGAAAAATTCAGAACCGGTGGAATGCACCCCTCACGTGCTGCGGAGATTATCCTGAATGGTGTAAAGCGAAAGAAACGGCGCATATTTGTAGGTCTGGATGCGAAGCTGATGGACCTGGCGCAACGCATCACACCTATGCACTACGAGTGGCTCTTGCCGGTAATCAATGTGCCTCTCTATTTATTGCGCAACAAAAAGCCGCTGAAAGATCTTCCGCAGGAGCCTTAAGCTGCTGCGAAGCCGTTAGTTTTCTACCGGCAAGAGGGGTTGCGGTAACAGCCCTAAAATATCCAGCCCCAACAACCCGTCGGCCTGTGCGGGACCGTCTTTAAGGCCCGCCACCAGCACGTTTTCCAGTTCAAGCGGACCTGCTACCAGGCGCTCCAGGCGGTAGAGGTCGAGCTCAACCACGCCGTTGGCGGTTTGTGCATGAATACTTCGCTCGCTTTTCACCGCGCCCAGGCGCCGTAACTTGGTGACGGTGACAGCGGTGATCGTCGCCCCGGTATCGATCAACATCTGCAGCTCGGCCTCGCTGACCGGGGTTGTTACCTGCATGCTGGTTTGTAGCACACCGCCGCGACGCTCAATCGGCAGGCTGGATGTGCGTTGAGTGATTTGATTCTGCAGGGTATCTATCTGTGCCTGCGAGACACCGTTCTGCCCCATCTCTCTTAGCAAACGCTCTGCACTGGTGAGGTCATCCTGGCGTAGAAGCCACAACGCCAGGTAGTACCGATGCAGATCGTAGTTCGATTCCTGATTTGCAGTGGATTGGAAAAAGTCGATGGCTTCGGCAACCACCCGAACAGGGTCTGCGCTCCACCCCTCAGTAAATCTGTTGTGAAGGTCTGCCAACAGGGCATCGATGCGGGTTCTTGCTCTGCTCAAAACTTGCGGATCCAGACTCAGATTGCGGACGGCGAGATATTCGCTGATCGCACGTCTCGGCTGTGCGGTTTCGGCGTAGAGATCTGCAAGCAGCATGCGACGTTCGGTCGCCGCGGGCTCGCTGGCTGTAAGCTGCTCCAGCAATGTGATGGCTTCGAAGCGTTGTCCTGCGCGGATGGCAGCATCGATTTGAGCACCCACATGCGTAGCGGGTGTTCGCGCCGGAATCTCGGCTGGGCGCCGTTGTTCTGGTCTAACGGTTTCTACCGCCGCGGAGGGTTGCAGCGGAGGCTCAGAACGCCACTGCGTACCCAGGTAAAAAGAACCGGCGGAACAGAGGGCGATGGCAACGAGCCACAGGGCGAGAGGTGTTTTTGCCTCCGCCACCGCTGCTTAGCGCTGTTGCAGTACGTCGAACTCGAAACTGTCCAGCCCGCCATTTGCATCAAGGTCATAGTCCCCGAACTTCATGTCAGGTTGAAAGTATGGACCAATTTCCTGTCGCGAAAGATAGCCGTCTTTATCCGTATCGAACTGGGTAAAAAGACGACTTTCAGGCGTTAAGCCGCTGATGCCGCTGCTCACATTTTTAGGTTGAATGCTGGGCAGTTCGTTGCGGGCAACTGGTGCGCGCACTGTCTCTTCTGTGCGTTCACCATCAGCAAACTTGAGACGTTTGCTGGCGCCCACTATCTCGGCGGTGGGGGCATTCTTTGGTGGCGCTGCTGCACCGCTGTCAGATTCGGCTTTGACAATGGGTCGTGTCACCTGCGCTTCGTTGGGCCAGGCGGAATCGTTGAACCGTGGCACATCTGCCAGGGCATCGGTATCGATGGACAAAACCCCATCCTCGCCCTGCTGAATCAGCGCCGGTTCGACGGCGATCAGGTTTTCGTTAACGAGATAACTGCCGACAGAGATCACGACATATTCGACGGCGTTGGTTTGCGTATCCAGAGCAAGGTCTTGCACTTGTCCCAGCAGCTGGCCATCCGATGTGATGACAATACGGTCTATCCAATCGCTGGCGCGCGAAACTTCTGCGTGGCCCACGGGTGAGAGGCACAAACACAGGAATACTACGAAAATTCTATACATCAACTTTCCTCCTTTCCTCTTATAGAGCCTGTTATATCAGTTTTACATGCATTCTTCCGTCTAAAAAATGACGTAGTTCCGCTTTAACCCAGTTTTACGAACCTGATTGACGTGCCCTTAACTTACTGATATTTCTGCGGTTTGTTGCAGTTCAATGGGAAGGGGAGAGCGCATGCCGTTGGCGGCGAACAAAGATGTATTTATCACGTGTGCAGTCACGGGTTCGGGTGGCACGCAGGACCGCAGCCCACATGTGCCGCGCAGCCCTCGCGAGATTGCTGATGCAGCCCTCGCTGCAGCAGAAGCAGGTGCTGCCGTTGTGCACTGTCATGTCAGAGACCCTGACACGGGCGCGCCGAGCCGTGCACCGGAACTTTATCGAGAACTCACGGAATACGTACGTGCAGCCAACACAGATGTTGTGCTCAACCTGACCTCCGGTATGGGCGGTGATTTGATCCTGGGTTCTGTTGAAGCGCCACTGCCGCCAGGACCGGGCACCGATATGGCCGGTGCCACCGAACGCATGCAGCCTATTCTCGAGTGCCAACCTGAGATCTGTACTCTCGACTGCGGAACGATGAACTTTGCAGAAGCCGACTATGTGATGACAAACACCCCGGGGATGTTGCGTGCCATGGGTTCGATGATGACCGAGGCAGGCGTGCAGGTGGAAATTGAAGCGTTTGATACGGGGCATCTCTGGTTTGCTAAACAGCTGGTTGAGGAGGGTGTGATCGCAGCGCCGGTGCTCGTGCAGCTGTGCATGGGGGTGCCCTGGGGTGCCCCGGATGATCTCAATACGCTCCTGGCAATGGTTAACAACGTGCCGGATGATTGGCATTGGTCTGCGTTCAGCCTGGGGGCAAATCAGATGCCTTATGTTGCGGCGGCGGTGCTCGCGGGTGGCAATGTGCGCGTAGGCTTGGAGGACAATCTCTATCTCGGCAAAGGCAACCTCGCAACAAACGCAGAATTGGTCGAACACGCCAGGAGAATTATCGAGTCGTTGGGGAGCCGCGTTCTTGCACCCGAAGAGGTTCGTAACAAACTCAATCTTGTGAAAAGACCGCCCCGTGACTGAATCGGTGTTGATCGTTGGTGCCGGGGTAATCGGCGCCGGATGGGCAGTGCGTTTCCTCGCGTTCGGCTGGAAGGTATACGTATACGATCCTCATCCACAGGCGAAAAGTGCCCTGCAGGAACAGATCGGTTCGGCACGAGAACATGTCACCGCAGTTTATCCAAGCGCACAGTTTGATGGGGAAGTCATCTTTGTTGATGAGCTGGAACCGGCTGTGGCGGAGGTGGATTGGATCCAGGAAAGCCTGCCGGAAAACCTGTCGGTGAAACGTGAAATTTACCGACAACTGGGTGACACGGAAGCCGTGGTGGCCAGTTCGACCTCAGGCTTTCGACCTACTGTGCTGGCGGAAAACACCCCGTTGGAAGGCCGCTTACTTGTTTGTCACCCGTTTAATCCCGTCTATCTTTTGCCTCTGGTGGAGGTGGTTGCAGGCGCAGGGTGCTCGGAAGATGCGGTCGCGCGTGCGGAATCTGTGCTGCGCAGCATTGGCATGTACCCACTCAAAGTTCGCAAAGAGATCGACGCCCACATTGCAGACAGATTGCTGGAGGCGGTGTGGCGTGAAGCATTGTGGCTCGTCAAGGATGGGGTTGCGACCACCGCGGAAGTGGATGCCGCCATCACGTACGGATTTGGCCTGCGTTGGGCACAGATGGGTTTGTTTGAAACCTACCGACTGGGTGGGGGTGAGGGAGGCTTTGAGCAGTTTCTGCGGCAGTTCGGTCCCGCGTTGCAGTGGCCGTGGAGTCGTCTCACCGATGTGCCCGAGCTGGATGACGAACTGGTGAAAACCATAGTGACCCAATCAGATGCTCAGTCCGGACACATGACAACAAAAGAGCTGGCCCAGCGTCGGGATGCCAACCTGGTTACGCTCCTTCAGGGGCTCGCGCGCGAGAACTGGGGTGTGGGCGAACACCTGAACAAGATCAACAACGGTACCTAACTTAAATGAGTGAACCAACTGCTGCAGAGACAATGCCCTATCCAAACCGTCGGTATGCGTGGTTTGTTGTTTTTGTTTTGATCATCGCCTCTCTGGTTGCGTTTATCGACCGGCAGGTGGTGGCGATTGTGGTCGATCCCATGCAGAAAGATCTCGGGGTAGGCGACACCGAAATCGGCTGGCTGTATGGGGTGTTTGCGCTCTTTTATGCCGTTGCCGCATTGCCCATCGCCTGGCTCGCAGATATGAAAAGTCGCAAGTGGATCATCGCGATAGGCATTTTTCTCTGGTCTCTGATGACCATTGCCTGCGGGTTGTCCAAAAATTACTGGCAGATATTCCTGGCGCGCATAGGGGTAGGTGTGGGCGAGGCGACGCTGAGCCCTTCCACAACCAGCCTGATCGGTGACTATTTCCCGCGCAGGGACATACCCCTCGCGCTCAGCATTTTCCAGACGGGACCCATTATCGGTTCGGGTATTGCTTTCATCATCGGCGGTGTGGTGCTCAGCATTGTTGAGCAGGCCGATCCTTTAATCCTGCCTTACTTTGGCGAACTGGCGCCGTGGCAGCAGACCTTTGTGTACCTCGGTGCGCCGGGCTTGATTCTGGCAGCCTTCTTTTTGATTATTCGAGAGCCGGTCCGGCGTTCAACTCGAGACCCGTCTGCAACAAATGACATGGCCGAGTTGAAGTCTTTCTATCGCACCCACTGGCGTACGTTGACTTTTCACCATCTCGGCTTTGTGTCTCTGGTGTTAACGGGGTATGCCTTTGTTTTCTGGTCGGTCACCTTCTTCGTGCGAGTACATGGGGTAGAGGCGGCGCAGGCCTCGCAGATTTTCGGTTGGATCTTTGTCATCTTCGGTCCGATGGGGCCTCTGTTAGTGGCGGTTATCGCAAAACGGCTGGGCGACCGCGGCCGGGCAGACGCGAACATCATCGCGGGCATGCTCGGCGGAATTGCTACCGTCCCTGCGGTGTTGTTGATCCAACTGGCCCCATCCGCCACCTGGGCGTTTGTCCTGTATGCACCGGCGCTGCTGGCGGTTAACTCTCCGTTCGGCATCGCCTCCGGCGCACTGCCCGTGATCACGCCGCCGCATCTGCGGGCTCGCGTAGCGGCGGTTTATATGCTCGCCGGAGCCATCGGCATGATGTTCGGCCCACCGTTGGCCGGTGCGTTCAATGAATATCTTTTCCCCGGGCCCGAAGGGGTGCGTTACTCGATGATCACCATGACAACTTTGTTCGGGGTCGTCGGCCTGATTTTCCTCTGGCTTGCGCGAAAACCCTACGCCGAGTCCATGCGCGCGGCGGAGGCCTGGTCGGAAGACTAGGGACCTGTCTTTTCGCTAACGAGTAAACTCTATCGTGGTGTATACCAGATAGGCGAACCGTAAGCGCGTTCCTGAATTGCCCTAGGAATCTCCGGGACAAGCTCCACGCCGAGTTTTGCTGCGTCGTAAGTTGTCCACCGCGGTGTTGGGATTTCGATCACCCGAGCGTAGTAGAACGCCCGCTTACTTTGGTCAAACTCAGGATCCTGCCAGAAGGCGAGGAGTTCAGCCGCGCCATACTCGTTGGTGTAGGTTGCGTTTTCTGCATCCACGGTAGATGCCAACGGCTTGATTTTGCCGCGCCGGGAGATGCTGCGATTGTCGGAAAGGGCGATGGTGAAGATTTTCTCCTGCGCCTCACCAGATTCGTCCAGCCAGCCTTTGATGATCTGGATACGGTCGAGGTTGGCGCCATCCGGGTCTTTAAGCGCGGCGACCAGAAACGTGGGCGCTGCATCCGTTGTTATGTTGGGTAACGTGCTGCCCATCGGGACACCTTTTGCGTATCCCAGAGCGGCGAGGTCGGGCGTAAGTTCATCGCCGTCAGCAAAGCTCCAGCCGCCAAACATTCTGAGCGTAATACGCGGTCCCGTAGTCGCGTAGACCTCTTTACGTTCCATGGCCTCAAAGAGTGCTTCGCGGGTATTTTCCTTCGCCCAGATGGCAGCGTAGCCGGAGGCTGCAAGTTTCCAGTTCAGCCACAGACGTCCACCCATGTTGTTGGTCGCACGCTCGGGCGTAGGCATGGAGTCTACAAATTTGCCCCAGAAGTTGTCGTCATCGGCGGTGGCAAAGGTTGTGTGCGAGTCTGTGGAGCCGATCATGCCGAAGTCATAGGGGTTGGCACCCAACTTCTCAGCCAGCTCTAATCCCAGTTTGAGTGCGGGCCGTGCGTATTCATGTTTCAACATCCATGGTTCTTTGGCAGCGCCGCGACCGATGTTGTCCGCATCCCAGTTTTCGAACGCCGCAAACTCATCGTCTGGCGAAAGAAACGGGTGTGCCTCTGCGTCACCTTTTACCTGGGTCATTTCGTACAGCGGTTCCCAGGTTGAGCGGCGCTCTGCATAGTCTTTCGTAAGCGGCTCGCCAGAAAGCGTCGCTTCGGAGAACATGATGCCGTTGGAGAGGTTGCCGTTGTGGGGAATGGCCAAAACGTCGCCACCGGTGCGATCTTCATACTCCGCCATCCAAGCCCATAAATCTTCGGGGTCCTGACTGTCCAGAGAAGAGAATGGCGCTTCCCGGGACGCCTGTTCCGCGTCACCCTTAAAAACCACCACGCGGTGGAGGTTGTTGCCTTCTACCATCGAGGTCCACTCGTAGCCGACGAAGGCCGTAAACTTGCCGGGTTCGTTATGGTTGTCGGCGAACGCCGCGGCTTCCTGCCACACGCTCTTGCGGAAACTCTCTGGCAGCTCCTGCTCGTAGTTTGGGTTCTGGATAAACTGGACAAACTCACCCATGACGCTGCCGTTGTCGTCGTTGTCGAGATACCCACCCCAACGCTCACCGAGTGACGTACTCATCAGCAGCTCATCTCGATCCTGCAGTTTGGGGAAGATACCGAGAAACTCGGCGTGATCGGAAACCATCAAAAAATCGAGCGGACGCCTGAGCTGAACGGGTTTGCCGATGTGCGCATCAAGCAGCTCGCCCTTGGCAAATCGGTAGGCCGCATCCGGCGTCAGACGGGCGTTTCCAAAGGAATAGGAATCGGGCGACAGATTGGAGTGAACGTGCAGATCCCCCCAATAAACGTTTCTGGGAAAGTCCTCAGCCACGGGTGCTGAATACGGCGCGTCTTCGGCTACCGCCGTCAGCGCAGTTAAGGACAACGCAACAAGCGTTGCAACGCGTGACAAGTCCATGTTTTGACTCCCCTTTTGTCTGACCGTCAAGCATAACGGCGTCTTTCTTTATTTGGAAATAGCGGTAATATCCGGAGACCCATTTGGAGAGAGGTGGTGATAAATGTTAAGAGAAGTTAAGTGGGTCAGTGCGCTGGTTGCACTGGCCGGGTCGTTTGTGGCGTTTCTAGCGCCAACCCAACAGGCCCAAGCCCAAACCGCGCGAGATAATTCGGGCGTCATCGAGGAAATTGTGGTGACCTCCCGTCGCCGCAGCGAATCCCAGCAGGACGTACCTGCTTCCGTAACCGCATTCAGCGAAGAAGCTATCGAGCAACTGAAGCCCACAACGTTACGCGACTTTGACGGGCTTGCTCCGAACGTGTACATCGGTATGAATACCGCGGGGCCCGGTGCCAGTGCCCTGTACATCCGCGGTGTTGGTTACGCCGATATCGAGAAATCCCAAACACCTCAAGTTGGAGTCATTGTAGATGGCGTGCAGATCGGTTCCAGTACGGGTCAGCTGATCGATGTCTTCGATGTTGAAAGCATCGAAGTTAACCGTGGTCCACAGGGTCTCTTTTTCGGTAAGAACACGATTGGTGGCAACATCGTTGTGAATCGGGTGAAACCGAACTCAGACGAGTTTGGTTATAAGGTCTCGGCGCAGGCGGGTGACTATGATGAGCGTATTTTTAAAGCTCGTGTCAACATCCCCCTCTCAGATACCTGGGCACTGAAGGTTGGCGCGATTGATCGTGAGCGCGATGGTTTCTACGACAACCTGACACTCGGGGGCACGGCGGGTGACGTAGATTTTTCATCGCAGACGGTTGCGCTGCGCTTCCAGCCCAACGATAACTTCGACGCAATCCTGACCTATGATCGCGTCGACGATAACAGCCAGATTCCACCACAAGACCCCCGGTTTAACGGCGATAACCCATTTGAGAACCTGGCGGATAAGCGCGAACCCACGGAATATGACGTTGATCAATTCAGTCTGCGAATGGACTGGCAAATCAGCGATAACGTCTCGCTTCACTCCATTACGGCAAACCATGACAGCACTGACCTTGTTAACCAGGACTTTGACGGTGGTTCAATTTCCGGAGCAGCAGTTCCTTTTGCACAGCTGCACACGTTGCGTGACCAGGACTATGAGGTTTTCACACAGGAGTTGCGTCTGGACGTTGATATCAACGACAACCTGAGCTTCATGGTGGGTACCTATATTTTCGATTCGGAGCTCGATTTCCGTCAGGACACCAACAACGTCCTGCAGCTACCGCCGGTAGCGATAGACCCCGGTTTTGCGGGTCTTCCCTGTGCCACGATTGCTGCGATCCTGGTACCGGTGGGTGGTCCCAACGTACGCGCAAATCCGGGCATAGGTGATGCGCTATGTCAGTTCCCGAACGCGCGATCTACGCAGATTGCAGGTGAAGAAGTTGAATCCACCAGCTGGTTTGCCGCGGTTACCTGGCGTCCCGTTGATAATGTGGAGGTCACTGTGGGTGCCCGTCGCATCGACGAAGAGAAAGATGTCTTCAATTCATATTTTGACTACAGCGATAACACCTTTGATACCACTCCCGTCAGCCAGGAACACAACTTTGCCGGTCGGGTAGAAACCGCGGGTACCGCCTACATGGCCGATGAAGACTGGGACGACACGATCAGCTCAGCATCTGTTAAGTGGGAAATCAACGAAAACGTCAATTCCTACATCAGCTACTCGGAAGGGTTCCGCTCTGGGGGATTCAGCATTCGTTCTGCCCGTGATCCGTCAGAAGCAGCGTTTGATCCTGAGACAGCGGACCAGATTGAGATCGGTTTCAAAACCGAATGGTTTGATCGCAAGCTCCGTGTGAATCTGGCTTATTACCAGTTGGATACAGAGGGCAGCCAGTTCAGCTCTATTATTCCGCTACCGCCGGGATCGATTCCGGGTACCACCACGTTGATCAACAACGGTGCGGGCTCCGAGTACGACGGTATCGAACTTGAAACCCAATGGGTGATCAATGAAAACTGGTCGGTACTGCTCAACTACGGCACGCTGAATGTCGACAACAAGGCGTTCAGCATCGCGTGTGAGCTGCTGGACGGGTGTGCAACAGGGGTGCCAGGCGTGACTGACCCATTGGGTACTCCGCGTCAGCTAGGCGGTAACGACGACTCACGTCAACCAGACTACAACACTAACCTGACCGTCGCTTACGGCGCACAGATTGGTGAAGGTTACTTCTCAGCCAATGTCGGCTGGAAAAAAGTGGGTGACTTCCTGCTCGTCAATACAGGCGGTGGTGCAGACCAGCGTCTGTTTGAAGGTGGGTACGACTCCATCGACGCGCGCATCTCTTACGAGATGACGGTCGGCGAAGACAGCCTGTTGACCTTCTCGTTGTTCGGTAAAAACCTGGGCGATGAAGAGTGGAAAGAGCAAGCATTGTTCCTGGGTGGTCCCAACACGGGCTTCCAGGGCTGGGGTGCGCCGCGCACCTGGGCGTTTGAGGTTGTTTACCAGAACTAACTTCAAGCAAATGGCTCGACAAGGGCCAGAGAGCAGACGCTCTCTGGCCTTTTTTTGTGCGCGTTTAAATCTACTCACGTTGAGCCTGTTAGCGTTGAGTGGGTGTATGAACACTCCCTCGCTGCCGCCGGATTTTGATGAGGCGTTGCTGACCGGCCACGCGATATTTGGTGAAGAGGTGCGTACCGAGGAAGTGAGTGATGTGGAGCTCCTCGCTCTATCTCCTGACATGATGCGCTTTGTGGATGCTGACGTATCAAGGGGCGTTAGTGTGGTCCGCCACCGGCGTCTGCTCAGCAAGCTTGAAAAGGCAGGCTATTTCAACAATCCCTATGCCGCAGACGTGAACAACACAGCGGCACAGGCGTTCGCTGACAAACGCGGCAACTGTATCTCGTACACCAGTATGTTTGTTGCTCTGGCGCGGCATGCGGGGCTGAAAGTGCACTACCAGGTGGTAGAGACCAGATACCCAACCTACCAGGTACATGCGGGTCTGATGATGCGCAACAATCATATCAACGCCTATGTAGAGACACCCAGAATCGATTTTGCAGATACACGGGGAGAGACGGTCGACTTCAATGTTGTGACTCCGGAAGAAGTGGCTAACCGCAGGTTGGTCGACGACGAGTTTGCCCTTTCGCTATTTTTCGCCAATCTCGCGGCCGAAGCGCTGATGGATGATCAAGCGCGTGCTGGGTTTGCGTATCTCAGGCGGGCGCTGGAACTGGCGCCGCAGAATGCTGATCTTTGGGTCAATCTTGGCGCGTTCTATGCTTTGCATGACCAGTTTGAAGCCGCACTCGAGGCCTACAACGTAGCGCTGAATCTCGCGCCACAGGAGCGCGCGGTCTGGTCTGGCCTCGGTCGTACGTTGCAGGCACTAGGGCGGGATAGTGAAGCAGCAGAGTATCTAACCCGGGTGCGAAATTACCGCAGCCGCAACCCTCACTATCACTTTGCGCTGGCGCAGACTCACTACGATGCGGGCGACTTTGTTGCCGCTTTGCAGGCTGCAGACAGGGCCATTGCGTATGACAAGAACAACGCCAGGTTTCTGTTTATGCGTGGGGTAACGCTGTATCGACTCGGTCGACGGGAAGAGGGTGCAGAGGTTATCCGCGCTGCGCGTGCAGCAGGGCGGTTCGACGATCTCTGGCTGAGGTTTGCTACCGACGTGGACGTTTAGCCGAAAATATTTCGCGAGTTTGTTGCAGGGCGAACGTCAGATTTCAGGGTGCGAACACCAGAAGCAGGTTCCCCGGTTCGTGGAAGTAAAGACCGTAACCCGAGTTAATGATGAGATGTCCTGCGGCGATGGTAGGTCCCGCTCCACTCATGCTGCCACCGCGGCCCTCAAGACCATTGGTGCCCGTGTGAGCCTGCGTTGTATCGTAGGCCCACAATATTTCGCCGCTATCCACTTCGTAGGCCCGTATCAAACCATCGAGGTGACCCGCGTAGACAACCCCGTCTGAAGCGCTCAGGGGTGCTGACACCCCGGGGTCGCAGAAAGGCCTGTCTTCACCACACGTATCTTCCTGTACGTGTTGCCACACCACGGCCTGCTCGTCGATATCGATGCTGGCGACACCAGGGCGTGCGAGCGCGGGGTCTAGAAAGTCACCGTTGCGGGTATCGTTCATGTCGTTGATCGGCACGTGAACCGCACCGTTTGAAGCGGTCAGGCCAAAGTGTACGCCCCCTTGAATGCTGCCGCGTCCAACCCTCTTACTCCACAACAGATTGCCGTCGTCGTTCGGATCCAGGATAAAGACGGTGCCGTCCTTATGGCCAGCTGCCAGTACCTCTTTGCCATCACGTGCCTGTACCAACAGGATGCTTGAGCCGTGATCAAAATCGGGTCCGTCCTCGTCGGGGCAGTTTGGGTTGTCGGCCATCATGCAGGCGACGTTCCAGGCGTCACCTGCAGTACTCTGACGCTGCCAGGCACGTTCGCCCGTAGTGATGTCGATCGCGATGACCGCGTCGCTGTTTTCATCCGCAGGCGACGAATAGTTTTCCCCGGTGCCTACGTACAGACGATTGCGCAGCACATCTACCGTTGGGCTGCTCCAGATGGGCGCGCCGGAGGGGGCGAGCTTGGGTGTCCCAACTGAGGTGCGGCCGACTTCGACAGGTTCGGACGGAATACTGTAGTGCCGCCAGATCTCTTCGCCGGTTACTGCATTCAGAGCGAGTACGCTGCCGCGGAAAGTACAACAGGCATATTCGGGATCTGCTGCGGGTAGTACCTCCAGGGAGGATACCGGGATGAAAACTCTGCCGTCGTGATAAGCGGCCGTCCCTGTGAGTGTGGCACTTGGATGGTCGTCAGCCTTGCGTTGCCAGACAAGTTCTCCGGTGAGCGCATCCACCGCGTAAAACTTCGCGAGAATGTCACCGAACAGGGCGAGCGGACGACCTTGGGTTGTCAGCACAATACCTGTGCGGACTTCAGCTGAAGCCTGGTACGTCCACCGTACACATCCTGTCTCCAGATCGAAGGCATACACAGTGCCATCGTGTGAACCTGTATAAATGGTGTTCCAGCCAACGGATGGCTGTGATCGTGCGCGGAGTGCCCCGGGGTAGGCAAACGCCCACTTCAGTTTCAGATCCGGTACGGATGCCTTTGGAATCCCGCCTTGAGCAAGCGTCACATTGCGTGAGGTGTCATGACCCCAACCAACAGGTTGCGGGGCAGGGCCGGCGGCTCCGGTGCGCGAATCACACCAGGGTAGCTCAGGCGGAGCGACGTCGGCAGCTGAAGCGCGTGTCACGTACTCGGTGATGTGGCGGCGTTGTTCCGCTGAAAGATGTGCCGACTGTGGTGCCATGATGCCTTCGTTCATAGCCGCCAGGAAGGTTTTGGGGGTCATCATCTCCAACCAGCTGAAATGAGGCGCTTTTGGGACCGTGCCATCGTGGCAGTGTCCACAATGTTCGGCGTAGAGGGGCGCACCTGGCATCTCCTCGCGTGGACCGAAGTCAGAGCTGGTTGCCTGGAACTGGTCTGTGGATTCGAGGGTTGCGGGGGTTTCCTCCTGTGCTGAGCCACAGCCGATTACAGCAGTACAAACGGCAAGGCAGAAGAAAGCTCTGGTCCGGTTAATCATCTCTGCTCGCCTCTTTTGTTTCTGAGTTGTCGTGTGAGTAATTGTTAGAAAATTCCTTCCAAACGTCGAGGCGTTCGGGGAAGTCCGCGGGATGCTTGGCGCCGCCCATGGTTACCCGTTCCAGGTTGTTTAGTACCGTGGAGAATTCAGTAACAGGCGTGTAATAGAGGAACGTGATTTCGCGTCGTGCAAAACGCCAAACTCGATCAGAACCGCGCTGATACTCGTCCGCATAGCGCATGGCCGCGATAGACACCACACCATCAGGTGAGGTTTCCGCGTGGCTCAAAACCAGGCCGGTGGCGTGATCCGGATTGTCGGGTGAAATGTCTATCACAACGTCGTGTGTCCAGTGGTAGCTGGGGCCACGAATTCGGAAGGTGTTGATGTACATCTCTTCAATCGCCTGTCGACCTTTCGCAACCATCGCTCCGTTTGGCGCCGTGAACTCGGCATCTTCGGTGAAGAGGTCCACGAGGCGATGCAGGTCGTGCTCGTCACACGCGACCCCATAGGCGGTGACCAGGGCCCGGATATCGTCCTTCGACTCAAGCGCGTCGAGGCGTTGCTTCAGTTGTTCGAGTGCGGATGGGTCGTTCATAGTTATGTGCCTTCAAGCGCCAGCTGCACGAAGCAGCGTGCGGGTATTGTCAGCGAAAGGCGCTGCTTCGGCTCTTACGTTGTAGTCCTGCTGGTCCCACCCGGCGAAGTTGGTGCCAAAGACCAGATGATCGTTATTAACTTTTGTCTTCAGCAATTCCGTTGCCTCTGTTGAATGCAGATGCACGTCGAACCAGAGACGGTGCAGAAATTCATCAAAAGCGCCGTCGGGTTTCAGCGCATCGGTTGCCCAGGGTCGTTTCTGTGCCGCCATGGCCATCCGTCCGTAGGCGTAGCCGGTCGCACCCCCGCCGTGGCTCAAGCAGACGTCGAGGTCAGGATGGCGCAGCAGCACTTCGCCGTAAATCAACGTACACACAGCGATGGTTTCCTGTGCCGCAAAGCCGACGATGATGTCCAGATCAAACTGCTTGAGATTTGAATCCCCGTCGGGACCATCGATACCGGCGGGTGCCGGGTGTATGAACAGAGGCACGTTCAAGCGGGTTAAACATTCGTAGTATGGATCCAACGCAGGGTCGTTCAGACGACGACCGATGTCAGTCCCGATATACACGCCGTAAAACCCAAGTTCCATCACCGCCCGCTCTGTCTCCTCGATGGCAAAGCCGATGTCTTGCATGGGTACGGCAGCAAAGGCGCCCAGCCGTTCTGATCTGGGTTCCACAATCTCCGCGAGGGCGTCGTTGTGGACCCTGCAGTAGTTCTGCGCGTCACGCGGCTCGATAAAGTGGAAATAGGTGAGCGGGTTGGGGGATAGAACCTGGTAGTCCAGCCCGGCGGTGTCCATGGCCTGAATTCTGAGATCGGGGTCCATGAATGGGCTACCGCGATACTTCACGCCCAGGAGTTCATACTTTCCCGCGCGAAAGCGCGGCGGCACCTCGGCGGTCAGTTCAGGACCATGGACCCCGGCGGCGCCCATGGTCTCGTCCAACACCGCATGGGCATGTACATCTATGGATTCAGCTGTTGCAAGGCTCATTGTTAATCCCTCGTCAGGCCGAGGGCCAGGCCCCCATCTACTTCCAGTACGGTCCCAGTCGTCCACGGTGCTTGGATAAAGTAGGCGATAGCTTGCGCAATTTCTTCAGCCTCACCAATACGCCCCAAGGGATGCAGGTTGACCATCCCGTTCAATCTCGCCAGAGCCTCCTCGTCACTGAACAGCCCCGCACGCTGGTTAATCTCGGTGAAGACGGCACCTGGCGCCACACAGTTTACGCGGATACCGTCGCCGCCCAATTCTGCGGCCAGGCTTTTGGTCAGCGCCTCGATCGCGCCCTTGGTTGCAGCGTAAGGCGACACACCCGGGAACGCTCTTCGATTGTGGATCGATCCCAGAAAGATGATAGCCCCTTGGGTCTGCGCCAGGTATTCACGGCAAAGCGCGCTCATGAGCATGCCGGCAACGACATTGGTGTGAAAAACCTCCAGCAGTTTCGCTTCTTCCAGCTTTTCCAGCGGTCCGCGATACATATTGCCCGCGTTGTTGATGAGCGCATCGAGCTTGCCACCATGAAGCATCGTTGCTTCGACGATCGCTTCGCGGTCCGCTGATTTGGTGATGTCACCGGCGATCCCATGACACGCGTCGCCGATGGCGGCGGCAACCTCGGCTATCTTGTCCTCACGGCGGCCGCAGATTGTGACCCGTGCACCGCGCTCGACCAGATATCTGGCGGTGCCTGCGCCGATGCCGGAACCGCCGCCCGTGATGAGCACCGAAGTATTTTCGAACTCTAGGTTATCCACGTTACTCTCTTGAAAGACCGTGAAGTGCGCTGTGCCCCAAGGCACCATCCACACCAAGAACCTGGCCGCTGATGTAGGCAGCATCTTCAGACAACAGAAAGAGCACAGCGCGAGCAATATCGTCGGCCGTACCTAGCCGCTGCAACGGAACAGCTGCAGTGCGACGCTCACGCACTGTGTCGTCAGCGTAGAATGGTTCTGCCATACCGGCATTCACAAAACCGGGTGAAACTGCGTTTACACGTATGTTATCCGCTGCCCATTCCAAAGACATCTGGCGGGTTAATGCCTCGACGCCAGCTTTGGCAGCGACGTAGGCACCAGCTGCTGGACTGGGTTGCGTGGCATTGATGGACGATATGTTGACGATGGCGCCACCCCGGGTACTCATTTGTTTTGCGGCTGCGCGTGAGGCGAGATAAACGCCCGTCAGATTGACATCGATGACAGCCCGGAAGTCATCATCGCTCAATGACAAAAGATCCCCGGAACGGAGAATACCCGCACAGTTCACCAACGCGTCCAACTCGCCAAACTCGGTGCAGGTTGCAGTGAGCTGTTCCGTGTCCGTCACGGAAGCGACCAAAGGTACGGCGCCTATCTCAGCCGCCGCCGCTTCCGTTTGAGCACGATCAACATCCAACAATCCGACTCTGTATCCGGCCGACAAGGCCTGGCAGGCGATCTCAGCGCCTATGCCGTGCGCCCCGCCTGTCACAATCAGTCCTTTCATATCGCTCACGCTGCAAACCCCACTGGATAGTAGCCCCAATTGTTGCGGCTTGTCGTTACGTCTACCTGCGGCGGATTGTCTTCGATCCACGCGGCCCCCGCCTTGAGGAGCGCGTCTACCAGCAGGGTGACGATGCCGTACTGTTGGTGATGCTCAGCATCGGGTTTGGGCACCACCCCGCCATCCAGGCTCTTGCCGAGGCATGCATGCACCCCATAGCCGAAGCTCAAGCCATAGGGCCATACATTCCCGGGCAGAGATCGGTCCGGATTGAATATATCCGTGTCATCGCCAAATACGTCAGGATCACGGTTGGCTGCCTGCAGGTTGATGACAAGGCGTTCGCCCTCGGTAAGCGCGCGGCCCGCCACGGTGAGATTGCAACGGGCCTTGCGCCAGGCGACTGGACTGGCTGGGTGCAGACGCAGGCTTTCGTGGACCGCGCGTTGCACAAAACCGGTTGATGCGAGGGCCCTGCGTCGCTCGGGGCGGTTTTTACACCAGGTCAGTATTTCGTGGAGCGCATGAACGGTTGAGTTTGCGGTACTGTGCGCACCGGCTTGCAGGTAAAAGGCAATCTCCCGCCGCAAAACCTCGTCGGTTAAAGCGAGCGCGCTGTTGGATAGGAGCTTTGACAGGACATCGTTAGGCAGCTCACGCCCTTCAGCGATGAGTGTTTGCCGCCTCTCGATAGAGGGTTTGAGAAATCGACTATCGAATGTCTCCATCGCCGCGCGCACCCGTGCATTGATGACCTCACGATCTGCGGTGGAATGGACCAGCGTGGCGCCGGAACTGAACGTTTTAACCAGGTCCAGTAGCGTCTCGGTTTCCTCGATTGTATCTTCGCGATCGATACCGGCGAAGTCCGCGGTCAGATTCATGGTGACCCGGTAGCCGAGTTCTACCAGGTCGGCATGGCCGAGTTCGAGATAGTGCTGGAGTATCGGCTTGAACGTTCGCGGGAATACGTCGCTTTCATAGTGTCTGAAAAAAGCTTTGTTGAAGACGCCAAATTCAGCAATTCGGCGTTGGCTGTGAGCTTCGCCGTGTAGTGTGATGAGCGCATCTTCCATGACCAGGCGGCCGTCGTCGTAAAGTCCTTGCTCAAGGTCCGGATGTTTTAGTGCCGCCATGGCGTCTGCATACCCGGTGATTTCTTTTTCGGTTTGCGAGTAGGCGTTCATACAAAGGTTATGGGATAGGTTTGCCAGGTTTCTCGCTGGATCGTGGCATCCAGATGTGCTTCCTGTGTATTGTCTTGTTGAATGCCTCTGGTGAGCAGCTGATGACACAGCCAGGCGACGGTCCCCAGCTGATGATTTGCTTGATCAACTGGGCGACCAGGCACCGGTAGTTGCCCAGCCGCGAGGTGTTTACCAAGACAGGCGTGCATGCCGATGCCAAAGGTGACGCCGGTTTCAGCTGTGCCGGGATCAAGTTCGCGGTAGGGATTAAACTCCTCCGCATCCTCGCCAAATACCGCGGTATCACGGTTTGCTTCACGCAGATTGATAATCACCGTATCCCCCGGCTGGGCGGTTTGGTCGTCCAGGAAAGTGATCTCGCTCAACGCCACCCTTTTTGCGATGGGGCTGGATGGGTGCAACCGAAAGCTCTCGTGGACGAAGCGTTGGACCAACAGCGCATCGGCTTCCAGAGCTTCTCGAGCGCCCGCGTGGTTTGCTGCCCAGTCCAGTAAATGATGAACGGCGTGACCTAACGAATGCACGGAGGTGTGGGCGCTGGCCAGGAAGAAAAATCCCGTCTCGCGCATCATCATATCGCGCCCCAACGCGAGCTTTTCCTCATCCTGTAACAGAACAGTTAACACATCCATAGGCAGCGCATCTGCCTCGATAGCACCCTTGGTGAGCTCGTTCAGCAGTTGCTCACGTTTGGCTACAGAAGGGGAGAAAAATTCACTGGTAAATTGTTCCAGAGCTTTAGTGACCTCCAGCTTGGCAGCCTCCACGCCTTCCTGGTCGGTTGCCTGGCCGAGTGTCGCTGCCACGCCGAACATACGCAGCAGATGGATAAGGGTGTCCAGTTCCGCTGAGGTATGAGCTTGGCGATCGATCCCCGCAAAGGCAATCGCTAGATAGACCATGAACCGGTAGTTGAGGTCGACGAGATTCATGCTGTTGACGGATTGCAGTTCCTGCATCACCTCTGCGTAAATTTTCGGCAGCACCTCGTGCTCGTAGTGTCTGAAAAAGTCGCGTCGAAAGACGCGCATTTCGGTCAGGCGCCGCTGTTTGTGATCATCACCATGCAGCGTGACCAGCACCCGGTCCATCAGCAGCGAACCTTCGTCGTACAGCGACTGTTTCAGGTCAGGGTGTTTTAAAGCCGCTTCAACGGTTCGATAGTCTGTCAGTTCGATCGTTTTCGTAGTCACAGGTCGAGCCCTTCCATATTGTCTTGGACATCCCGCCAGTGGAGGATGCCGTCACCATAGTGGGATAGCCGCCAACCGGGAGGATCTGCGCGTGGTGGAAGAGGTTTCAACGTTTGTTCTTCACCACCCACAAAGACGTGTTTTATGTTCGTTGGATCGCCCAGATGGCAAACATCCTCGTGAACGGGTGCATCCACAACGATCACGTCAGCCAGGTAACCAGGCGCAATAGCACCGGCCTGACCGTATAGCTTGATGGCGCGTGCGGCCTCGCTGGTAGCGGCACGGATTGCCTCCAGAGGTGTAAAGCCCAGGCTTTTGACAAACACGTCAAGCTCGCGATAGTGCCACTCACCGTAGGGCGTCAGGGAAAAGCCGCTTTCGGTGCCGCACAGGATGGGTACACCTTCAGCGCGTGCACGGTTGAGCATCTCTACGCTGTCACTGATCTCCTGGCGGAAGAGCACGCGCAGTTCTTCGGATGCGCGAATCTGTTCGCCGTAGTCGGCCAGGTTGGCCTGGAACGTGAATGTAGGCACGAGCGGGACCTTGTGGTCGACAACCGCTGCCAGGGCGTCGTCATCCATGTAAGTGGCATGAAGAATCATGTCGAAGCCAGCATGTGCGGCATCTCGAATACTTGAAGCTCCCCGGCAATGCCCGACAACAGGTATACCGAGCTCATGGGCGGTATCAGCTACCAGTTGCAGTTCATCTTTTGACCACACCTGCAGTTCCCCCGGTTCTCGATGGCGCGGGGTGACTCCGGTGACATGCACCTTGATCCAGTCGACGCCGATTTTTATCTGTCGGCGTACCTCCTGCACAATTTCAGCGGGTGAATTGACAACCTTGCCGTAACCGCGTCGCCCCTCATCAGGGATCAGCTGGCCCGCAGTCCCTCCGACACTAGTCAGCAGCGCGTTGCCGCCAGTCGACATGCGTGGGCCCGGGATGATCCCGGCTTCTATGGCGTCTCTTAAATCAACACCGGTCTCAAACAGCGAGTCTGCGTCGAGAAATCCCGTAACCCCGGCGCGCAAGAGCTTCTGCACGTTGCGTGCTGCGATAATGGCGACCAGGCCTTCACGGCTGCGGTGAAAAAACAGTTCATCGTTTGACGAGGGTTCATCGAAACTGATGTGGCAGTGAGCATCGATCAAGCCTGGCATGACATATTGGCCGCTGACGTCCACCACCAGCGCGCTATCTTTTGACAGGGCAGCGCTGACGTCGGCAATCTGATTGCCATCGATCAGCACGTCAGCAGTCGCGGGTGGATTGCCCAACCCGTCTATGACTGTGCCGCCACGCAAAATAGTGCTCAAAACGCCTTCCCCTCAACGTGAAAGGGCAATATATTAGGAAGATATATCGAAAACAATATATTTTGAGCCAGACAAAAAAATCTTCATCCGAACAGGCAGGGCGAAACGACTGGGTGAAGCCCGAGATTCAAGCACGTCCCACCTTCCTCGTTCACCGACTCAACGCTGAGCTTGCGCGGATCTGTAATCCTCTATTTAAGAAGCTGGGCGTGGATCTCATCACGTCGCGTATCCTCGTGATCGTGCGCGAAAAAAGAGGCGTTCTGGTTGGGGATATGCAGCGGATCATGGCACTACCGCAGTCCACGGTTTCTCATCAAGTGAAACGTCTTGAAAGCGCGGACCTGGTGATACGCAAAGCGGATGTTAATGATGGACGTGCGTTCAGCCTTTATCTCACCGCAAAAGGCGAGCGTGTGGCGCGAGCGTGCGATCGCATCAGTGAGGAAATATATGCTGAACTGATGACAGATCTCGACGACCACCAGCTTGCAACGCTGGTGGAGAGTTTGAATCAGATGGGGGATCGTCTGGCTTTGATGAATGCGGATGAGCTTTCGATTGATATAGAGGGAGAAATTTAATGAGTGCAGTACCCAAATCGTTTGGCCAGTCGGTGCGGCGCAAAGAAGACCGGAGGTTTGTCACGGGTAGAGGAAGGTATACGGATGACGTCAATCTTCCGGGCCAGACCTGGGCTGCATTTGTCCGCTCCCCGCTCGCACATGCGCGCATCACCGGTTTCGATGCCTCCGAGGCTACCTCCGTTCCCGGAGTATTAGCGGTATATACCGGGGCGGATTTTGCCCAGAGCGGGCTGGGACCTCTGCAATGCGGCTTTCTCATCCACTCCAGTGATGGCAGCCCGATGAACGTCGGTTTACATCCCGCGCTCGCAAGTGAACGCGTGCGGTACGTCGGTGATTCCGTGGCCATCGTCATTGCCGACAGCAAACAGGCGGCAGCGTTAGGCGCTGAAGCCGTAGTGGTTGATTATGAAGAACTCGACGTAGTGGTTGATGTGACAGCAGCTGGGCATCCCGACGCACCGCTGCTGCACGAGGAAGCACCCCACAATCAAGTTTACGATTGGGATCTGGGCAACGCAGACGCGGTTGCCAGTGCGTTTGACGAAGCGGTACACGTCACCGAACTGGAGCTCCTGAACAATCGCCTGGTGCCAAATGCGATGGAACCCCGTGCGGTGAATGCCGATTATGATGCGGGTCGAGATCAACATACCGTATACATCGCCAGCCAGAATCCACATGGCCTGCGCACAACGTTAGCAGCGATTATCGGCTTTGGCCCTGAGCACAAGATCAGAGTGGTCAGCGAAGATGTAGGCGGAGGTTTTGGCTCTAAGGCGTTTAACTATGCGGAAGAAGTTGCCTGTCTGTGGGCTTCAAAGTTGCTGCACAGGCCGGTTAAGTGGACCGCAGAACGGGGTGAATCTTTCCTGACGGATGCACACGGGCGCGATCACGTCACCACAGCAGCATTAGCGTTGGATGGAAATCACAAAATCATCGGTATGCGTGTTAACACAGAAGCCAACATAGGCGCATACCTGTCAACGTTTGGCAGTTTGATTCCGACTTATGTGTATGCCCCTTTGTTATCTGGTCAGTACAACATTCCGGCCATTCATTGTCGTGTTATCACAAGATATACGAACACCGCTCCTGTCGATGCCTATCGCGGGGCTGGCAGACCTGAAGCGGGATATGTCATAGAGCGGTTGATAGATGTTGCCGCGCGTGAGGTAGGTCTTGATCCAGCGGAAATGCGGCGGCGCAACTTTGTCACCACGTTTCCGCATGAAACTCCCGTGGATATGACCTATGACACGGGCGACTTTGTGGCCCACCTGGACAAGGCGCTGGCGATGATCAACGCAGATGGCTTTGCGGCGAGGAAAGCCGACGCAGCGGCGCGTGGCAGGCTGCGCGGATTGGGAATAGGTTGTTATATCGAGGCTGCCGGTATTGGACCCAGTGCACGCATGGGGCAGCTTGGGTCTGGTGCGGGCCTGTGGGAATCTGCGGAAGTACGAGTTAATCCAACAGGCAGTGTAGAAGTCCTGACGGGTACCCACAATCACGGTCAGGGACATGAGACCACGTTTGCACAGCTGGTGGCCGACCGGTTTGGCGTGGACTTTGACGACGTTGAAATTATCCATGGGGACACGGACAAGGTGCAGTATGGCGTGGGTACCTTTGGTTCAAGGTCTGGTCCGGTTGGCTTGTCAGCGATAGCAATTGCGTGCGACAAGGTTGTCGAAAAAGCCAGACAGGTCGCCAGTCACCTGCTCGATGTGGACGCAAACACCGTGGAGTTTGCCGACGGCGAGTTCTCAAGTCCTGGATCAAACCAGCGCCTAACGTTTGGCGAGGTTGCGTTTAACGCTTATACCGCATTCAACTTTCCTACAGCGGAACTGGAGCCCGGCCTGAAGGCTTCGTGCTTTTTTGACCCGCCGGATTTCAATTTTCCGGCAGGCACTCATGTCTGCGAAGTTGAAATCGATGCGGATACGGGGGTGATCGAGGTGGTGGACTTTGTCGCTGTGGATGACTTCGGTGTTGTGGGAAATCCGATGATCGTTGAAGGCCAGGTGCACGGCGGGGTGGTGCAAGGGTTGGGACAAGCCATGTTGGAGCAAGCTTGTTACGACGACTATGGACAGCTGCTTACAGGTTCTTTTATGGACTACGCGATGCCGCGCGCTGATGATGTGCCGGATGTGCGTGTCGGTTTTACGGAAACTCGCTCGACCACCAACCCCCTTGGCATGAAAGGCTGTGGCGAAGCAGGAGCGATTGGTTCGCCACCCGCATTGGTTAATGCGGTGACGGACGCGCTCGGTGTGCGCACTATGGAAATGCCGCTGACGCCGGAGCGGGTCTGGCGCGCGTTAGCCGCCAACTAACGCTAGTCCTTTACAGCATACTCCGGGGGGTAGCGTCCCAGCAGCAACATCACAAGGCCGCCAAGCGCGAAGAGACCAGCGGCAATGGAGAAGCTGACTGCATAACTTGCGGTTGAATCGTAGATACTGGCAAAAATAAGCGGTGCGCCTCCCGAACAGATGGCGAGCGCCATGTAGAGAATGGAGTAGATCTGTGCGTAGTGCTTCTGGCCGAAGTATCTGGATGCCAGATAGGACATGAGGTCGAGTTCGGCACCCGCGGCAAGACCGATCAGAATGGCCGCGATCGCTGTGGGCAGGAAGCTCGAGGGTTCGACCAGTAGCACACAACCTATGACCGGCAGAATCATCGTGACAGCCCCGACACCAGGTGCCCAGAGACGATCGACCGCATAGCCGATCATCAGCCGACCAGCAACCACCGCAGCGCCGAAAAGACTTTGCGCGGTTGCAGCCTGGCTCAAACTCATGCCCGCGTCGGTGATCGCGGGGTACAAGTTTGGACCGATGCCCGAAGCCGCCATGTACACGACAAATATAGAGGCGAGCAATACCCAGAATTTTGATGTCGCTGCAGCCTCGCGTAACGTCATACCGTCTTGAGGAGCCTCTTGAGTGGAAAGAGGCGGGGTATCTTCGGTTGGCGTCGGGACCGCACCCTTACGCGGACGAAAACCCCAGAAAACGACCGGTACGCCGATCAACAAGGGCGCCAAGCCTATGCCGATGTATGCTGCCCGCCAGCCATGTTCGGCAACCATATAGGTGGCAAACTGGGGCATCAGCACGCCGCATATGCCCGTGCCGGTTAAAGCCAGCCCGAGGGCGAGACCTCTCTGTCGGTTAAACGTATCGGTAATCGCCTGGGTCCAGGTTACCGGGATAGTGCCAGCACCCAGGATCGCCATACATGCGTATGCCGAGTACAGCAGCCAGAGTTCGCCTTCTATGGTGCTTGCGATAAAAAAGCCGAGGCTTAACCCCACCATTGAAGGCAACGCCACACGACGGGGACCATACCGATTACTCAGGTAACCGATGAGTGGTGACGTCAGAGCACCCAGACCGGCGCTGAAAAGAATTGCGGCCTGAAATTCAGCGCGCGACCAGCCGAATGCTTCCGTGACCGGAACCACCAACGCGCCGATGGTGTAGTAGGGGAGAACGATAACGCTGAAAATAATGCCGGTACCGGCGCTGCTCAGCAGGCGCCAATCCTGGCGGAGTTCAGAGTGAGCCACCGAGCGTCAGTCGTCTGATTTGTTGGAGCGCGCGTGTAACGCCATCATGACAGCACCGATGGTCAAACCAAAGCCAACGCCGAGTGCGAGCATGACACCCATACTGCCTGTCGCAGCCCCCAATGCAGTACCTACACCGGCGCCGATAGCCAGGCCCAGGGAGATGTAAACAGAGCTTTGCGCCGAGCTGGATGTCTTGTCATCGGTATCCTCAGGATCGTTTTTGTTGTTGTTCTGCGCCATGAAGGATCATCCCCAAAGGTGATTCGACACATTACCGCAATTTGGACATCTGCCCAAACCGGTATGCCTCTACGTAGAACCCCTGATACTTCGACTTTAGTGAACACCCTAGCCTTGTGGGTATGTCGCTATCTAATCCCAGGTTTGAAGACAGCTACGGTCGGCTATTTGGTCCAAACGTAGCTATGGAGGAAGACGCGGAAGCGTTTTTTCTCGCGTTTTACACGAGGTTTTTGAAAGCGCCTGGGGTCGCTAAATTTTTTACTTCCACGGATATGAACCGGCAGGTCAAGATGATGAAACAATCACTTTTCCAACTGGTTTCTTACTATGTGACCAACTCGCCTTCTGCGGAGCTTAAGCGCCTGGCGGCGATGCACGTGCATCTGGCGGTGGAATCCGACTTTTTGGAACACTGGTTGGAAGCGTTGATAGCAACCGTCGCGGAAAAAGACCCCTTTGCGGACGAAGCCACGCAGCTCGCCTGGTGTTGGGCGTTAACTCCAGGTATCACCTATTTTCGGATGGTTTTGGACGGGAGTATCGCGGAAGAGTCTCTAGCTGGCGTTCTGAACTGAGGTTGGATGAGTAACGAATGAGTAATAACAATGAGTAAGTATGGATTAGCGAAGGAGCTGATCGAGGTTGCGCATAACAGAGCGGCGCAAACAGGTATAGACGCTGAGGACGTATTGGAGGCGACGCTTGTTCTTATAGTGCAGGAGCTCAAGCCATTGCGTGGCGTAGAGAGTGTGAGGGGGTTTCTGCAGTACGAGATCGACTCCTTGGGTAGTGGTGGTGTGTACGAGATACAACGCGGGGGTGGACACTCTTAGTTACCCCGCAGACAATCGAGGCGCGAAAACGATGGTCGAATGGCGCCTCCGATGGATGTAGTGATAGGTGAGTTGGGAGAACTGAGAGCAAGTACCTCTCGTATATTGCGAGGTACCCATCCGGCGGGCGGGTGGAAGCTATTGCTGCTGAGCGTTCTTTTGGCGGGATGTGTCAATGCGCCGCGTAATGCGTCAGGTGTGGATGGCTCACATGCGGATGACACACAGATGTTGGCGCGAGTCACCGCCGGGGTGGTTGCCATAGGCAATCAGTCCACCTCTCTGGCCAGCGGCTTTTTTGTCGACGGTGGCTTCATCGTGACCAATCAACATGTGCTCCAGCAGGCTCCCCTGTACGTTATCGTCGGGGACAAGCGTCATGTGGTTGAACCCATAGCATCCGACGAGAAACTGGATCTAGCGATACTGAGGTCAAAGCTCTCATCGTCCAACGCGATGACAATCGCCTCCGACTCGGTCCTCGTGGGTGAGCGTGTATACGCGGTCGGCAATCCCTTTGGCCTCGGGATTACCGTCAGCCACGGTATCGTGAGTGCACTGCCGGGGACGGTCGGTCCAAACAGCGGGCTGCTCACAGATGCACCCATTAATGCGGGCAATTCGGGGGGTCCGCTGATCAATCGACGCGGTGAAGTGGTGGGCGTGGTGACACGCCGGGGTCGGGTCGGCAGCGGTATTGGCTTTGCGACACCAGCGGCCGAACTTGCTCGACTGTTAGAGCAGGTTCGGCAGAAACAGGAGGGCTAGCAGCCTGTTGAAAGACAGACTCCTAGCTAGTGGCTGTGAACCTTTGCTTTTTGTCGGCGTAGCAGCGCCAGGAGCCCAAACCCCACAAGGAGACCTGTAGCCGGTTCGGGGATACCCATCGGCGGTGGGTCTATTTGCCGCAGCTGGGTAAATGCATCTCCAGCAGGAGGTCCGAATGGATCCTCTGAGGCGAAGAATTCGAAAAACTGCTCCCCGGGTGTGCCGAGGCCTCGCCAGATGAAGTCCACCGAAAACCCTGCGACCGCATCACCGGCAAGGATCTGGCCAATAGGATCGAAAAACTCCAGATTGATCACGAATATCCCATCAGCAAGGAAAAAGGGGTCATCGGGCAGTACGATTCCCTCCCAGCCAGCAGGTGTGGCGTAATCTGCGGAGTCCACCTCATCGCCAAACGGGGTTGAGACAAGATTGAAGTCGTAGTCATCGATATCGAAATAGATGTTGAAGGTATCGATTTCGACGCCGGTTTCATTGGCTACGAAGTAGTCGTAGCGCCAGAGATCGTCGCCGACATTCACATCGGCCAGATCGGTGGCGGTGTAGAAAATAGGTGCGGCAAATCCCTGTGCCGGAAAAAGCGCAGACAGTGAAACGAGCGTGACTGCCCCAACTGCGGCTAGTGTCTTTGAAACATTCATGGTGCCTCCCTTATGTGTCACCTGGGTACTCTTGTGCAGAAGAGTATGTAAAATAGATTTACATTAAATATGTGTTTATCCTACCTATAGAAAGCGCAAAACGAAGCTCAAAAGGGTCAATCCTTACAAATCGCTTACTTCGGCAACTGTCATTTGGCTTAAACAGACAGGGGCGTATTCGATCGAGCTTGGTCGGGCCATCGTAGTGCTTATCCCTATGCAGACTACTCGATGGCCCATTTCCGCCTTCCTTGCGAAATGGGAATACGTTGATTTGCATCAAGTCCATGCCTATACAGGCGGCAAGCGTGCTATTTTTGGGTCACGCAAATGCCGATTTAGGAAAAGGACTACGCAGGCATGCCGCAAAGCGAGGACTTAACAGAAATGCTGCGCGCCTGGCAGGCCGGAGACACGGTCGCGCGCGATGAACTGTTTGCCTTAGTTCACGACAACATGCACGCCATTGCGCGGAACATCCTGCGGGCTGATCGTCAGCGTTACGTTCTACAGGCAACCGAACTGGTTAACGAATGTGTGGTCCGCATGTTTGGAATCAACCAACTACATTGGCGAGACCGCGCTCATTTTATCGGCGTAGCCAGCACTACTATGCGTCGCATCCTTGTGGACGAAGCGCGCCGTAGAAATGCAGCTAAAAGGGACGCTGTAGAAGTCACTTTCGTAACGGAACAGATTGGATCCCTACGTGAACCATTGGAAATCAGCGAGCTCGATGATGCGCTGACAAGACTCGGTGAGATCGACGCTGAGTTGGTGCAGGTTGTGGAACTGAAGTACTTTGGCGGTCTGACTAACGAAGAAGTCGCAGCTGTCCAGGGAACCTCTGCATCCACCGTAAAACGCTCCTGGCGCACGGCTCGTGCCTGGCTGCTGAAGGAACTCAGCCAGTCTGAAACGTAAGGAATTTGTAAGTCTGCAAATTCTCTGACCCTCTTTTCTAACCTCTCCCGCCTCTGTCTATAGGTCCACGTTCGCGCGTGGGCGCAGCCCATCTAGCTAGGCGCAACCCATGTAGATGGCCTGCCACCTCCTGTGTGAGGTGTGTCTTCAATGGAATTTGTAACCGTTGTGACCTTTTTACCATTGTGAACTGAGGGGGAGACCATGAGTACGCAACGCAATAGATGGATTGGCTCGTTAATTTTCTTAAGCGTAATGATGTCTGGCTGGAGCCTGCCCGCCACCGCCGCTGTAGAAGATCTGACCATCGGTGACATCACCCTTGTAAGTACCACCCGCGTGGGTAGAACCGTTAATGAATATGTGTACACGGCGACGGTTAACAACCCTGCCGAGGCGCTGGAAAATGTGGTCGGCACGGTCATCTCTACAAATCCTGCTACGCAAATTGTTGAGGGTACTGTCGTGTTTGGTTCGGTTGCCACCGGCACCGCGCAAGGCGCAGATACGTTCACTTTCCGACACAACCGCAGGTACCGATTTAACCTGTCCAATCTCTCATGGAGCTTTACGGCAGACGAGCCGCAGATGAATACCGCTCCGGTTGCTGACGCGGGTGTTGATCAGCAGGTCAACGTCGGCAGTACCGTTGCTTTGAACGGGCTGGCGTCGTCGGATGCGGATGGGGATACCCTCACATACGTTTGGAACCTGACCCGCCCGGCAGGCAGTGCTGCGGCACTTTCCGACCCCAGCAGTGCCACTCCCAGTTTTGTTGCTGATGTTATCGGGCAATATGTTGCGTCTCTCGTGGTTAACGATGGCACGGAAGATAGTGCGGCTGACGCAACGACAATCACGGCGGTTTTTGCGGGTGACAACCCGCCCGCGATCACCTCAGCGCCGGTCACTGCAGGCAGTGTGGGGGAAGCTTATGCCTACAACGTGGTCGCCACGGACCCTGATCAGGGAGATGTGCTGACCTACAGTCTGCAACTTGCACCCCAAGGTATGGTGATTGATCCGGTTTCAGGCGCGATCACGTGGGTGCCTGGGGCAACAGGCGCGCAGGACGTCGATGTGCTGGTGACAGATTCCACCGGGCTGACCGCGCGGCAGATATACCTCGTGGTGGTTAACAATGGCCCTCAGGACCAGCCGCCAACCCTCGCACCGATTGCAGACCAATCAACAGTAATTAATCGAACCGTTATGGTGATGGCGGTAGGTATCGACCCGGAAGGGGAGGCGTTGCGTTACGGCATAGTCGATGGTCCCGGTGGTGTGTCGATCAACACGACAAATGGCGAATTCTTCTGGACGCCTGGCACCGGTCAAGTAGGTACGTTTCCGGTGACAATCTCTGTCACGGACCCTGGAGGTCAGCAGGCCACCACTGATTTTGATGTCGAGGTGCTGCAAGAACAGAACGTGCCTCCGGTTATTGATGCTGTCGCTGATGTCACGGTGATGCCCCTGGACCGTGTACAGGTGACATTCTCGGCAACGGATGCGGATGTGGGTGACGTGCTCATCTTTTCTCTGACCGGCCAGCCTGGTGATCTGCAATTTGATGCGGCCAGTGCTGCCCTAAGCTGGGTACCGGACGCCGAGGATGTGGGTACGCTCAATTTGACAGCGACCGTCACAGACAGCGCCGGAGCCTCCGATTCAACGCAGTTCACCATTACCGTAACAGAACCGCAGGCGCCGCCAGTTGCCGTCAATGATGCTTATACTGTGGACCGGAATCAGCAATTGCAGGTACCGGCCGATGGCGTCTTGGTGAACGACTCTGATCCGAACAACGATGTGCTGACAGCCAACAACACGTCGCAGCCTACACTCGGTACGTTGGATGCCTTCCCGGGTAACGGTGCGTTTGACTATACGCCCCCCGCAAATCCGCCGATCACCATCGGCCTCCAGGAAGAGTGCCGCATGCCACTGAACACTGGCTTTGCTGGCAACACCCAGGTGGTTGGCGATATTGATAACGATGGGGAACCCGAGGCGGTCAGTATAGTTGGCGGTTTCACAAACAGAATGTGGGTTTTTGGTGGTGACTGTTCGATAGAAAGCGACGTCTCCATGTCCTATCTGACCCATGGTGTCTTCACTTCGACAACACCGCCTTCACTTGCAAATCTGGATGACGATCCGGAGCTGGAGATTGTTGCGGTGCTTAACGGCCCTCCTGAACTTGGGATCGCCCCAGCTTCGCTGATTGCAGTGAATCAGGATGGCTCCTTTGTCTGGGATTTGCCCGATGGTGCGTCGGAACCCGTGAGCTTTCCGCTCAGTGCAAATTCTCAATACACCGACCAAACCCCAACCATTGTAGATCTGGATGGTGACGGCACGCCGGAAATACTGATGGCTTTGCGATTTTTTAACGGTACGCCAGTGGGTACCTTTTCTGGAGCTGTTGTAGCGTATAACGCAGATGGCACGGTGCGCTGGGAGTACCTCGGCTCGCCGCAGGGTGGAGACTCTGATGGCAAGCCTGTGTACGTGGCAGATCTGGATTTAGACGGTACCGTCGAAGTCTTGTCGCACACCGATGTGATCGATCATAACGGTCAGTTGGAGTTTCTCCTGCCTGCGGAACTTACTCTGGGTGGCGGGGCTGGTGCGCCGCACCTGACATTGGCTATTGCCAACCTGGATACAGACCCCTTTCCCGAAATTCTGGCGAAGAACACGACTGACCAGTATGTGTTTTCTCACACAGGTGCAATCCAGCGACGCACACCTCGTGCTTTGAGTACCACTTCGGAAATTACCATTGCGGAGTTTGATGGCGATCCACTGCCCGAGTACGTCTATCTGGAAGGCACGGGCAACGGCAACAACGCCAGCTGGCTAACCGCCTTTGATACCGACGGGACGGTACTTTGGACTCATGAAGGAACCGTGTACGACGGTTCCGGGGCGGGCGCTCAATCCAACACCGGCCCGTCTACCATGGCGTTCGACTTCGACCGGGATGGTATCGATGAGATTGTGATCGTAATGAACGCCATTGATGGCGGGCGTGGGCTGTTTATGTTTGATGGTGCAGACGGCAGCCTGATCGACTTTTTCGATGGTGCTGGAGGCGAAGGACCGGTGCAGGGACAGACCGTCTCCATCGTCGACATGGACCTGGATGGTGAAGCGGAAATTCTCTACCTCGACTACACGGCAACTTTCGATAACCCGTTCCGTATCCTCGGCGGGTTGGATGACAATCCCTTTGCACCCGCACGGCCCGTTAGGAACCAGCGGGTATACGTGCCCACGCATGTTAATACGCGTGGCGAGACGTTGCCCTACCCGCAACCACACTGGTTGGTACCAGGTCTCAACAAATGGAATGCAGCACCCGTCTTGCCCGACGAAGATCCGGGCGCCATGGACAGTTTTAACTATGTGGCGAATGACGGCTCTGCGGATTCCAACGAAGCCACGGTGTCCATTCAGATCACGAACGTAAATGCGCCGACGATCATCTCGAGTCCAGTGCTGGGTGGGTCACCTGACTTTCCGTATCAATATGGGCTTCTGGCCACTGATGGAGACTTGGGTGATGTGTTCACCTGGACGTTAGTGGATGCGCCCGCCGGTATGATGGTGAACACGTTTGGCATCATCGACTGGACACCAACTGATGATGACCTGGGTTCACATCGCGTGCAGGTCGCGGTCACGGATCTGCAGGGCAACTCCGATGAGCAGACCTACACCATTGTTGTCGAGCCGCCGGTGGTTGTGCCCAATATTGTGGGCAGTAACGTTGGTGATGCTGGTGACGATATTGTTGCGGCTGGACTGGCGATCGGCTCGGTGACCCAGGCCTTCAGTTTTGATGTCCCTGCAGGTGAAGTCATTTCTCAAAGCGTGGCAGGGGGCGCGACAAGCGCCGCCGGAGCCATGATCAACTACGTGATCTCGCTGGGCCCGCAACCGATATTTGTGCCGACGCTGACCGAGCTTGGTCTCAGTGCAGCGCAGGCGCAGCTGGAAGGCATCGGCTTAGCGCTTGGCGCGGTGACACAGGCAAACAGCGATTCTGTACCCGCGGGTGTGGTGATTGCACAGGCGGTAGCCACAGGCTCTGAAGTGCCGTTTCAATCCACCGTGGATCTGACGGTTTCAACCGGACCCACGTTGCAGGCGGCGATCAGCGCGCCGTTGGTGGCTGCTGGAACGACGCTAGGTTTGACCGTGGAGACGTTCGATCAGGATGGCACCTTGTTGAACCCTCAAGCCCCGGTGACCCTGACCATTGTTGCGGGAGACGGTGCCGAAGGTACGGTGCCTGTCGCCTCGCTGACGCAAGTGACAACCGGTGCGGATACACGTGGCGCGTTTACCTTACAGGTGGATGCAGGCGCCCTGGGATCGCGGTCGATACCGTTTATGGTGCGGGGCGACCTGGGCGCGGGCTCTTATTATGAAGCCATTGCCCAGTTTGCCGACGCCATCGATGAGGCTAACGCAACTTACGTTGCTCTCGTGAGCGCGATTGAGTCGAATGATGTGGCGAGCATCACCGCGTTGGGACAACAACTGGTTGCGCTCCGGGACAGCATTGACCTCGAAGTGCTGGCCAGTAGAAATCCGGCTGCACCTGAAGAAGGGTTTCTGCCGAGCTTTCAGGACGCGATTCTCGCTGGTTTCCCAGCCAGCTTTGGGGAACTGGACCAGGGGGCCTTCTTCTATGGCAACCTCGAAAGTGCGTTGGAAAACAGCACATCTTTCCTGCAAAGCCTGAATGCAGCGGTTGGACGGGATGATGATATTCGCGCTCGTGCTTTGAACAACACATTGGATGCAGCGTGGAGTGCTTTTGCTGCCATCGACTGGTCCGTTGGTGCAAGTGTTAACTACAGCGCTGAGAACTATGTGCTGCTGTCTAAACTGGTCCCGGAACTGGTGGTGGCGGACTTAAATGCCACGATCTCTATCCTCCAGGACAATGGCTTGCTGGCCCAGGTTGAAGGCGCGGGGGTTGAGCTGATTGCGCTGGAACAAAGGTCAGCACCCGCAGAGCTATTTGCGGATACGCGAACGAGTTTCTTTACGCTCGGCGGCATGATGACCGCCAGCGCGATTCGATCGCAGTTGATCAAAGACCTGTATGTCCCTCACATCACGCGTCTCATGTCTGCTGGCATGGTACTGGCGGACGCGGATGCGCTGCGAGAGAACAGCGAGATACGTCCCATCGGTGGTTTGATTACCGGTTCGTCTCTGGCGTTCCACATTTTCCAGGCGCCGAACTCGGTGGCAGAGGTGGCGGGATTGAGCAGAGATTCACGGTCGTTCAATGTAACGATTATCGGCCCAGATCGTTATCAGGCGTGGCTGGACCTTGCTACCAGCTTTGAAATCCCCACCAGTTTCGATGATATCGAAGAGCTCGCACAGGCGGCTGCAGATGCGCAGGCGGCCAGTCTGGCTGGACGCCAGACTACTGTCGTGCATGACCGCATTCCCGGCTGCATCATCGAGGTGGGACCTGACTGTTCGCAACTGGTATTTGGTTTCGGTTTCCCGGTGGTGCATAGCTCGGGCCAGTTTCCGGCGCCCGCGATTATCATCCTCCACGACAGGACAGAAGGGCGGATCTACTTCGGCGTATTTGCGTTCTTTCCCAACTAGGGCACCTGTTTTAGGGACTTAGCGCGTTCCAGATCACCCGTGTAGCGCAACACGCGCGGGTGGTCTGGACCGTAGGCACCCAGGTAGTACTCAAGGGCTTTTTCCAACAGAGGAATGGCTTCGTCGTAGCGTTTGGTCTCGGTGTAAATTTTCCCTAAACCGTTGTCTGCGGCCGCATGCCAGTCGACGTAGGCTTCCCCGCCTGATTGTCGAATGGACTTAAAGGTCAGCAACGCTTCTTCAGCGATCCCGAATTCACGTTTTTTAAAATACAGCTTGTACTCAGTGAAATAGATGAGTGAATAGAAGTGGCTCATCTGTGGGGCGTGGACAAGCAAGGAGGCTTTCGCGGGTGCCAGGTACCGTTCCGCTTCTTCAAGTTGATTCATATCGATCAGGCGGTCTGCGTGATAGATCTGAGCGTTTGCAAACATGACGCCGTCGCGTGAGAGTTTGGATTTTTCGGCTGTGTTGATCGCTAGTGTTGTGAACTTTAGGGCTTGTTCTGCATCGCCAAGCTGGTTGAAATAAATCGATTTCGAAAGATATAAGTAGGACATTAGAGGTCGTGTCACATCGCCGATATCTTCTGCGATATTGATTGCGTCATTCACGAGGTCCATATACTCATCGGCAGTACCTGCTACGGCGACCAGCTCTGAGAGTTGAGCGACAGCCTTTGCATATTCGACGTTAGGCGTCTCGGGTCGTGAGTTATCCAGCATGGCCTGTGCTTTCATGGCCATATCGCGGGCTGATGCCTTATCGCCGGAGCGAAACGCGACAGTCCCGCAGGCAATTGTGGAGTACGCAGCACTCAATCCCGTAAGGGCGTGAAGATCCAGGCGTTCACATGACTCTGCAGCGGTTGTGATTTCGCCAAAACCCATTTGTGTGATGATTTTTGTTGCGTCGAACTCCACACGCTGGGACGCCTCGATATCGGCGTGATCGTTGATGATGGTGTCGCCGAGATGCTGTAAGCGTCTTGCGCTTTCCAGGTCCTGAACAGCGGTATAGATAGATACCAGGCGAATCACCAGCATCAGCTTCAGATCCGGAGAGTCGTCCGGAACGGTTTCGATCAGCAGCTCCGCATTGCGCAACATTTCCCGCAGCGTTGAATCCTGCCCCAGTGGCATGCCCGTGTAGGGGTCTGCTGCTATGAATATTGAGTTCAGAAAATCACCCGTGTTTTCCGCCTGTCTCTGCTGGTATTGGGCGATGGCGGTCTGATTCAGGGAATAGATCAGGGCGCCGATCAGCGCAATGAGGCTCACGGAGCTCACTGCAAACAAGGCTTTGTTGCGTTGCAGCGCTTTCCTCACGCTATAGCGCCAGTCGTCACCCTTGGCGAGGAGCGGTCGTCCTGTTTGAAATCTGTCCAGATCATCCATCAGGGCTGCGACACTTGCGTAACGACGACTTGGATCGGGATGCATTGCGGTATGAATCAAAGTCTGCAGTTCATCGGTGTGTCGGGTTTGTGTTTGCGTGGCTATGTGTTTGTGCGCTTCCGGATAGGAAAGCCCTGCAACGTCGTATGGTCGCTCCCCTGTGACCAGCAGATGCAGGTAGATGCCAAGTGAATAAACATCACTGGCCACGGTTGCGGGTTCACCTGCCAGGCGTTCAGGAGCTGCGTAGTTGGGTGTGAGAGGCGCCGCGGCTATGCCTGTCAGGTCTTCATCACTCGTCTCGACCAGAGTTTGATTGATTTTAGCAACGCCAAAGTCCAGCAGTTTGGCATCGCCGTCATCGGTGACGAGTACATTTTCAGGTTTGATGTCCCGGTGAAGCACAAGGTTGTTATGCGCATAACTGACAGCGGAACATACGTTCCCGAACAGCCGTAACGTTTGCTCTAACGGGCGTGCGCTGTCGTGCAGCAACGGCACGCCCTCAACGTACTCCATGACAATGTAAGCCAGACCCTGATCGGTACCTCCATCTATCAGACGCGCGATGTGTGGGTGTTCCAGTTGTGCGAGGATCTGTCGCTCGTTGAGAAACCGCATCCTGCCGATCTCGGTTGTGGAGTGCGGTGCGATAATTTTTATCGCCACAGTTTGATCGAATTCGCCGTCAGATCTGTTGGCCTTGTACACGGCACCCATGCCACCGGCACCGATAAGTCCTTGGATTTGATAACGACCAAACTGCTGGCCGTCCGCAAGCTGATTGATGTGCTGATGTGCCCCGCCCGTGGGCAGCTCGTTTGCTGATTTTTGATCTGCCGCGTGCAGGGCAAGCACTGCAAGCGTCAGTTCCTGGTTGCCCCCGCATGTCGCCCTTATCCATGCCTCCCGCGTTTCTTTGGGCTGGTCCATGGCCAGATTAAATATTCTCAAGGCTTCCGCTTCCATGCCCCGATATTACCTCGTGTCAGCCGGAGATGTGATCAATACGTGCACTTCGGGTTAATCTAGGTGTGTCGCTGTAAACCAGGGTGGTCAAGGTGCATCTCATCATAGGCGCGAACGGTCGAATTGGCCGTCGGGTAGTTAATACGCTTGCTCGCAAACAGGCCCCCACGAGGGTTTTTGTCCGCGATGTTGTAAAGGCACAAATGCACTTCGGGGAACAGGTTCAGGTGGCGGAAGGGGATCTGACCGACCCGGGTTCGCTGCGACCGGCAATGGAAGGTGTGTCGCACGTACTGCTGTGTTCACCGGTGCACCCGGAACAGGTTGCACAACAGAATGCAGTGATAGATGCGGCTGTCTCAGCAGGGAGGCCTTATGTCGTGAAGATATCGGGGCTTGGCACCCATCGGGATTCTTTTGTCGACAGCGGACGCTGGCATGCGGAAACGGAAGACTACCTGCGGCAATCCGGGTTGGAATATACCTGTCTGCAGCCCTTTTTTTTCATGCAGAATCTTGTCTTTCAGACACAACAGATCAGAAAAACTGGAAAACTGTTCAGCGGGGTGCCTCATCAGGCGATCGCCATGGTGGATGCGCGGGATATCAGCGATGCCGTAGTCAGTCTTTTTGCCGCGCCTGAGAAGGCACTGAATCAAAGTGTCCCGCTGACTGGCGATGTCCTGACTTACCAGCAAATGGCACAAGTGTTAGCCGAAGAGCTGGATTGCGCTGTAGCGTTTGAACCACAAACCCTTGAGCAGGTTGAGGCAAATTTGCGAAAAGCTGGCCAGGAGGAATGGCACCTTCAGCTTTTACTGCAGTTTAACAAGGCGTTCAACGAAGGTCTGGGTGCGGAGACCCATCCTGCACTCGAACAGATCCTGGGCGCACGACCGCGATCTTTCAGACAGTTTGTGAGAGAAGAAATGGCGGCGGTGGGTGATACAACTCTGGACGACGATCCGTTCCCCTCCTAATCTTAGACTTTTCCTCAACATGATCATTTGGACCATCGATGGACAAGCTGGAATTGCCCGCGCATTTGCGTGGCTATGCGCTCATTCGGGAACCTTTGTACAACAAGGGGTCGGCGTTCACCCGTGAAGAACGGCTGACGCTGGGCTTGGAAGGTCTCCTACCTACGCACATCAACACGATGGAACAGCAGGTGCGCCGTGCCTACGGAGGCTTGTCCGGTTTTCAGAATCCGCTGGAAAAGTATGTCGGGCTTGCCGCTTTGCAGGATCGCAATGAACATCTCTTTTATCGCCTCCTCACCGAGTACATCGAGGAGTTTATGCCCATCGTCTATACCCCGACTGTAGGCCTTGCGACACAGAACTTCAGTCAGGTGTTCCAGCGGGGCAGGGGTCTTTGGATAACCCCCGAGCATAGAGGGCAAATGGACAGTGTGTTGGCCAACGCCGCTGGCGACCGAGATATCCGGTTGATAGTGGTTACAGACAATGAGTCCATCCTCGGGATCGGCGATCAGGGTGCCGGTGGCATGGCTATCTCAGTTGGGAAGCTGGCGCTATATGTCGCCGGTGCAGGCTTTAATCCGGGTTCCACACTTCCGGTGAGCCTTGATGTGGGTACTGAAAACCAGGCGCTCCTGGATGATGACCTCTATCTGGGTTGGCGCCAACCACGCTTGCGTGGCGCGGAGTACGATGCGTTCGTAGACGAGTTTGTAGAGTCGGTGCGCAAGCTTCACCCCAATGCACTTGTTCAGTGGGAGGACTTCCGCAAAGACAATGCCCTCGAAATTTTGAATCGACACAGGCATTCGATTACGTCCTTTAACGATGACATTCAAGGCACGGGTGCGGTTGCGCTTGCCGGGGTGCTGGGCGGCTTGCGAGTGACCGGTGAATCGCTTGCCGACCAGCGGGTGCTTATCCACGGGGCTGGAGCTGCTGGTCTGGGTATTGCTCGGCAGATTGGTGCAGCGATGAAAGATCTGGGCGTGAACGACCTCAACGCGCGTGAGCGAATTGGGGTACTGGACAGTCGAGGGCTCTTGGTTGATGACAAAGAAATCGCCGACAGTTACAAACAGGAACTCGCATGGGATTCGGCTACCGCCGAAGCGCTGGGACTTTCTGCCACAGAAGATCGACAGCTCCAAGCGGTTGTCGAACGCTTTCAGCCCACCGTGCTGATCGGATCATCGGGCCAGGCCGGTGCCTTCACCAAAGCCGTGGTGACAGCGATGGCGCAAGCAACCGATCGCCCGATTATCCTGCCGTTTTCGAACCCTACGGCCAGTGCGGAGGCGACGCCTGCTAACGTTATCGAGTGGTCTGACGGTCGTGCATTGGTGGCGACCGGCAGCCCGTTTGCCGATGTCACCCACTCCGGTAGGACCATCAGGATTGGCCAGGGGAACAATGTATTCGTATTCCCAGGTCTGGGTTTGGGTGCGCTGGCAAGTGGCGCGCGTGAGGTGACAGATTCGCAGGTCAGTGCTGCTGCCCAGGCGCTTGCAGATCAGCTGACAGATGAGGAGCTAGCCAGTGGTCTTTTGTTCCCGGAGATCAACCGGCTGGCGGATGTTTCTAAACAGGTGGCAATTGCGGTTGCACAACAGGCGCATGCCGACGGTATTGCGGAAAAAGGTCTGGATGAAGCGATAGACGAAATTGAAAACGGTCGCTGGCAACCGAAGTATCCGCAATACCAGGCAGGTTAAATAGCGGGTTCAGGCACGCTCCCAGGATGCGTTTCTCATCGCATCCAGCGTGTCTGCCGCTATCGCCAAATCCCCTTCAGACAGACCGGATGCTAGCTCTGTTAGATAAGCAATACGTGCCTGATGTGCGGCATTGATCGTATTTTCACCTTTTTTCGTCAGTCGGATCAGCAGGCGTCTTGCATCATCCGGATCTGCCTTTCGGGAAACCATGCCATCTGCTTCCAGGCCATTGATCACATGATGCATCGTGGCCCGGCTGACCATTTCAGCGGCGGCCAGTTGGGTCAGGGTTGTGTCGCCGCCAAATCGCAGTACCGCTAAGGCGGACAGACGCGCGTGACCAACACCTTGTTGTTCATCAACGCGACGAATGTGGCGCATCAGTTGTGTCATTGCAGAGTTGATTGTCAGTATCTGTTGCTGTATTGACACGTGACTGTCCTTGATTCATATTGTTAGCAATGCTAACTAATATAGCGAAGCTGTCAATGCGGGTTACACGAATTCATCAAGTTGCTGCGAACGTCATTGATGCCGAGAAGACCAAGGATTTCTACCTGAATGTGCTGGGTGCCCGTTTCATCAGGGAGTTTGACCCACCGGGACTTTTGTTTTTCGACTTTTCAGGCACCCGTCTGCTCTTCGAGCAGGGCTGCTCGCCAGCAACGCTCTATTTCTGGGTGGACGATCTGGAACGAGCTCACGCCGAACTTATCGAGCGAGGAGTAGTTTTTAATAGCGAACCGCACCTGATACACAAAGACGACGAAGGCATTTTTGATAACCCGGGGACAGAAGAATGGATGGCATTTTTTAAAGCCCCCGGTGGTAACACCCTCGCCCTTGTAACACGACAGTAATCTAACTCAGTCGTCGTGCGTACATTCCACTTAACGATTCGCGCATCTCGTTAGGGTATTCAGGATCGCTGAAATCGGTTACCTCATCCCAGCCGTCGGCGATCTGTTTGAGTGTTATCGGTTGAGAGGTGTCTACTTCAAGACCGGCCGCACGTTGCCATCGGACTTTTTTGTACACACCGGCACTCGCTTCAAATAGCCCACCATTTTCCTGGCAGTCAGGGTGGGCGAGATATCCGATCAACGGAGCAACGTAATCTGTCTTGATGGCAGCTTTGAGCTCCTCAGGAAAGTTAGCGCTGTTCAGCTCAGTCGCGCCGAACGGTGCGACTACGTTGGCAGCGATATTCAGCGCACTGCCCTCCAGCTGTATGGACCTCGCAAGCCCGTGCATACCGGCTTTTGCCGCTGCGTAATTGCCTTGCCCGAAATTGCCGTACAAGCCGGACGCGGAGGAGATAAACACCAGACGTCCCGAACCTTGTTCTTCGAAGTGAGTCCAGGCAGCGCGGGTCAGTTTGAAAGCTGCCTTCAGGTGAACATCCTGAACCAGATCCCACTGTTCATCAGTCATTTTGCGCAGGGTTTTGTCCTGCACAAACCCCGCATTGTGAACGATGGCGTCTATGCGACCGCACTCATTGATCACCGCCTCAACAAGCTGGTCGCCTTCTTCCACGCGACCGGGGATAAACAGTGCCTCCCCGCCCGCATCCCTGATCGCTGCAACGGTGGCTTCGCCCTGCGGATTACTGCCGGTACTGTTGACCACAACCGTACCGCCGTTGGCTGCGATGTAGCGCGCGAAAGCGTTGCCAAGACCGCGGCTTGCCCCGGTAACCAGGACAACTTCTTTATTGAACTGCATGAATTCCCTCCTTTCAGTTAATCACCATACGTGAACATTTCGCCTGTGGTAAGTCGCTGTGTCGGACCGATCTCGACACGTAAATTGCGACTGTTAATATCTGGCATCGAACTTGATTATTGGCTGTGTTTTGCGCGTCCTGTTAGCCCTTCTCTGTTTAATTACCGCACCTCTCGTTTGGCCATCCATGTACACAACCGACGCCAAGGTTGTTGTTTTTGGAGATGTACATGGTGCGTACGACGCCGTCTCAAAGCTATTGGAAGGTGTGGGCGTCATTGATGAAAACGGCCGATGGGATGCAGGTGACACCCATCTTGTCAGCGTGGGCGATCTGGTTGACAGAGGTCCGGATTCCAAGAAAGTGATGGATCTGCTCATGCGTTTGCAAGAGGAAGCAGAGGCAGCAGGCGGCCAGGTTCATGTACTCCTCGGCAACCATGAGCTGATGAATCTCGGCGGCGACCTTCGGGATGTGAGCGATGCGGAGTATGCTGCGCTGGGTGGCAAAAGTGGCCATCGTCAGGCATTTTCAGTGGACGGTAAGTATGGGCGATGGCTGCGTGGTTTGCCGGTAGCCATCAAGATTAACGATACGTTGTTTGCCCACGGTGGATATTCGGCAACCAGTTTGGTGTCGCTGGATGATCTGAACAGGCGATTCTGGGGTTCGTTTGAGAAGGTCATGACCGCTGCCCAAGAAGCAAACACGTCTGAGCTGATCGAAAATGAAGACAACGCCCTTGCGTTGCCGCCTTTTGAGGGAGAGCGGCCAAGCGAATTGGATGCGTGGTATGCAGCAACGTTGGCTGAGCCCATCGGACCAACCGGACTTCTCTGGTACCGGGGTAACACTTCTTGCCATCCGTTGATAGAAGCAACGACGGTTGATCGAGTACTCAGTTTTCACAAGGCATCAAGAATTGTCGTGGGGCACACGCCGACCGCAACCCGTCAGATTGAAAGTCGTCTCCAGGGCAAGGTGATCGCCGTCGATACCGGTATGCTCGCGGCCGTTTACAAAGGGCGTCCGTGGGCATTGGAGATCAATCCTTCGGGAGAGCTGGTAGCGCGGTCCGCAGACGGAGAGAGCAGGGAAATACTGAACAGGCAGATCCACCGTGGTGGTGGTGTCAGGCAGGCCGAAGATCTGGTGTTCATCAAACTGAAGGAACGCGCGGCGAGAAAAGCGGTGGCAGCTTACCGACTTTCAGACCATCTGGGCTTGGATCTTGTGCCGCAAACAGAGCTTGAAGTTAACGGCATACGCCAGCTTCAAGAACCGGTGTTAACAGAGCGCGTGCGGTTGGAACAAAAAGTATCTCGCCCCAATCGCTGTGAACGCGAGTCCGACTACGATTTGCTGGCGGCATTTGACTCGTTGATAGGCAAGACCGATCGAACGCTTGATAACCTGGCGTACCGGCGTGGAGACTGGCAGATCCGGGCGCTAGAGAATGAAAACGGTTTTTCTTCTGCGGGTCGATTACCCACATATGCACATGCGCCCAAGCTGACGCGGGCGTTGCGAGAGACAATGGCAGCGATGAGCGAAGATTCATTGTCTGTTGTCCTGGGAGAACTCCTTAAACCAAGGGAAATTCGTGCGTTGTTGAAGCGCAGGGACAAGATCTTAGAGTGGGAAACCTTGGACTGAATTCGTATGATCGAGCTCTGTTCTACGTTGGGGAGGTGTGAGTGCGACGCTCTACACCGGTTCTGAATCCGCTGTTTACACTCACTGTGTACTTTGTCTTGTTATGGCTGGTAGTGGAAGCCTTTGTCTGGCTGTTGCCAGGCTATGCGTATTATCTCCCTTTCGGGGGTGTCGAGAGTTTGCTGGATGACAGCAGTGATGTTGAAGTGCTGACAACAATGGTCGCTCCCCTGGCGGTTGAAAACATCGAAGCCCTGACCCTCGCGCTGGCGATTGTCGGCGCGGTTGCGATCATGGTGCCTGTGTCATGGGTTTACTTCATCACCACCCGCACCAAGCAGATAAACCGATCGTTTGCGCAGACGATCATGGTGCTGCCGGTGATTGTTGCTGGTATTGCGATGATTGTGCAGAACAGCCTGGCACTTGCGTTCTCTCTGGCAGGTGTTGTCGCCGCGGTGCGTTTCCGTTTCTCTCTGGAAGAACCCGCCCATGCACTCTACATTTTTCTGGCCATTGCCGTGGGTCTTGGGGCCGGTATTGGTGCACTGGGCATATCGTACGTAGTGTCTGTTGGTTTTGTGTACGTCAATTTGTTTTTATGGAAACTGAATTACGGGTCCGATTTGACCACGCCTTTTTTCTCTTTTCTCACAGGCCGAGGGCGTGACGACAACGAACTCTAACTTCCTCAAGCTGTGTGCTCTGGTGATCACACTTGGTGGCTGTGGTAACTCAGGAGTAGAGCGGATTGTGTTACCCAAAAGCCTCAAAGAGATTTCCGGATTGGCGGTGGAAGGGAATACGCTGCTGGCGGTTGCGGATGAAAAGAGCCGCATCTACCGCATCAACTTTGAGGAAGGCTTGGTCAAATACCTGGGTGCCTTGGGGGATCCGCCGCTGAAGGGCGATTTTGAAGGTATTGCAACCGATGGGCCTGATGTTTACCTGATCACCAGCGATGGCATTCTCTATCGACGTAGTGTGTCTGCGGAAGATGGGGCATTTGATAAATATGAGACGGGGATTGGTGATCTCTGCGAGATAGAGGGGTTGGAAATCAAGGCGGGTCTGGCCTATATCCTGTGCAAAACAGCCAGAGATGAATCGGTTGAAAAGCAGCTTACTGTCTTCGCCTGGGATATAGCACAGGCAGCTGTGGTCGAGGGCAGCGGTTTCCGTGTGCCATGGTCACAGGTGTCGGATGGAGATAAATTGCACCCGTCTGCGCTGGCATTTGTAGACGGTGAATGGCTGGTTCTAGCAGCGCGACAAAAGCGCTGGCTGGTACTGGATGAGCAGGGTAACTTTTTGCGGGGAGGCAAATTGCCGAACCGGGGAACGCACCCACAAGCGGAAGGCGTAGCGGTGCTCGGCGATGCAACGTACATCGCCGATGAGGGAAAAAAGCGCGGTAGTCTGACAAGGTATCCGGGCCGGTTTTAAACGATGTTCTTATGGGGGAAAGATTGAGTCGCAGAATAGTGTTTGTTCACGGGTGTGGTCCCAAACCACCGGCGGACGGGCTGCACACTTTGTGGCGCGAAGCGCTCACGGAGGGGCTTCGACGTGACGAACCTGACCTGGTCGAGCAGTTTGGTGATGTGCCCTCTGAATTTGTCTACTACGCGGATAAAACCGGGGTTGCCGTCAAACCCGAATTTGATCCAAAGCTGGATCTGGACAACAGACACTCCGCCCTGGCCGAGTTGAAGAAACTTACGAAAACGCGAGACTTTCGACGCCGCAGCTACGATGCATTGCCCGGGAAGTCCGCGACGAAAGAGTTTCTGATGGACGCGAGCGCAACACTCGGCGCCAGTCGGCTTGTTATGAAACACAAGCTCCCGGAGTTGGATAGTTACCTGGCGGGCGATCAGTGGGGCAAAGAAGTTCGGGAAGAGTTGTGTAATCAGCTGAAGGCAGCGCTTAACAAGGAAGAGGAGATCCTGCTTGTCGGCCACTGTCTGGGCTCCGTACTTGCTTATGATGCGCTCTGGTCCTTAAGCCGCGAAGATGAAATCGCCAGCAGGGTCTCTCTCGTAACTCTGGGCTCGGCTTTGAGCGATAGAAGCGTGCAGGGCAGGTTGCTCGGCGCAGGTGCTGGCGGTGCGGCCATGTATCCGAACAACATCAATGTGTGGCACAACCTTTCTGCTGAAGATGATTACGTTTGTCACGACAAGACAGTAGCTGATGACTTCCGTGCAATGCTCACCCATAGACTATTAGGCGACATAAAGGATTTTACGATCTACAACCTGGCCGTGCGGTACGGGCGCTCCAATGCCCACAGCAGCGTGGGCTATCTGATCCACCCGAGAACTGCGAAAATCCTTGCCGAATGGTTGCGGAGAGACCCCGACTAGCGGCACTTCTTGAAGAGACGAGAACGCTGGCTGCGCTCGGATTCCAGTGTCTTATAGAAACCGTCAATAAATTTCAGATGCTTTTCTCTTTTCAAGCCCGGTAGGTCGGAGAAGGTGCTTATCTCTTCCCTGATGGCTGGCTGAAGTTCCTGAAAGCTCTTGATCGCGGCGATAAGGTGGTCATTGTGACGACAATACCCTCTGTATAAACGTTGGGTCAGTCGCTTTATCCCAAGGCTTTGCGCGGGGGCGGCATAGGGCACGTTCACAAGTCCAGTCACGTCGAAATCGTAGGGTACAGAAACGACAGAACGGGAACCTTCACCTCCATCGTGTACCAGCGGCACTGTATTGTGGCAACAATCCTCAGGATCAGGCCCTTGGACGAAGGAATAGTCGGTGTTGCCGATCATGTACTGAAACAACGCCAGTTTTGCGGCAAGTTCTGGTTCCAGCTCGCGAATGCGAGGGTTGTCTCCCTTCAACAGTTTGCCCTGTGTCCGCTTTGCCAATGAGTTTTTGTGTTCAATGAGAAAGGCTGGGTGAGAGCTGCTTTTACCGTTGCTGGTATCGGTATAAGTCATGTGCACCGCGCGAACCCTGAAGCTTTCGTCGGTCACGATGTTGAGCAGGCGATACACCAGCATTTCAGCCGCAACAAAGCCCCGTGGTGAGTACGTATTGCTGCAATGTGTGACAAGCTTCAGCTTGTTTTGACCCTCAAAAATGGTCCCCGGAAGCTCAGACTTTTTGAAATTCAGCCACAGAGGAAAAAAGCGGCAGCGCTCCTGACGGCTCTTTCCGCGTGGAGAAACTTTGACCCGATAGCTCTTGGTAATGCCGTCTATGGTGACCGCAAGACTGCCATCCACCTCATCCGCGTTGCGTTGCATCACCTGTTTAAGGTCGGTGGACAGTGTGGCGACCAACGGAGATGCGGTGTCGGGAGCATCCGGAAAGAGTGGCGTTGCCGCCTGCGCCGAGGCGAGCGTCAACATTGCCGTTATACAAACCAGCCCGCAAATCGGCAAGCGAATCTGCCTGCGTACGTAAGACATCATGTCCGTCCCCGATGGTCCTCGTTCGATGTTTGTCTTGTTAACGTCTTATAATCGCAAGGGTACCGCATGTCTCCGCGAGAGCAACCGGAGGCGCGTGTCACCTCTTTAGGTGACAGCACTTTCAGGTCAGGTCCTTAAGCTGCACAGCACAAATTCAGTGTTAAGAAGGATCATGTCGTGAAGGAAGCACGTTTGAAAATAGGTCTCATGGGCCTGGTTTTATGTAGTGGTTCGGCTTGGGCCGACTATCAGTGTGAGGTGGGTGGGAGTTATCTATTCGGTTCGATGGATAGCACCTATAGTCCGCCGTCGTACCAACCCCCGGTTGAGGAGTTTCCACCTGGTGAAACACCGATCTTGCCGCCGACCTTGCCTTCCGTAAGCAGTGATGAGGACTTTGATGGTTTCGGGGTATCCGGCACCTGGTTTTTTGAGCCGGTTGATACATCGAATGGACCGTTGCGACTAGCACCTTTTCTAAGCCGCGCATCTGGTATCAGCGGCAGCTATGGGCGGTATGAGACCGACGAAAGTGACATTGAAGTCGATTTCTGGAACGCGGAAGTTCGCTGGCTTGTGAGTGACGCCTGGGTTGTTGAGGCGGGTCTCGGTGGCAGTGAAAGCGATGACTCGATTGTTGATGCGGAGGTTGATCTCCTGCATGCGGCCGTCGGTTACTACGTTGGCCAGAATACAGAAGTGAAAGTCGGCTTTAACCGCGAAGATGCTGAAGTTGAAGAGTATGATCGATGGAGCGTACAGATAGAACACGTCCAAACATTGGAGAATGGGGTCACCTGGCAGGCAAGAGGGTTGTTGGGCCTCGTGAAAGGTGATCACGATACCTTCTCTGATGCAGATGGTGCCGATTGGGAGGCTGCGGTCAGTGTCTACTTTACGCCCCGATTTGGAATCGGCTTTGACTATCAGGTGGAGGACCATGGTGATGCCGGAGAAACGGATTTTCACAGAGCCTGGGCGAGCTACCTTCCCTCCGACAAGGTGGTGCTTGAACTGGCTTACTACGGCGAAGAAAACGATGATGTGGGCATAGACTCTGATGGCGTGGTTTTTTCAGCGAGGTATCGCTGGTAGAGGGCGTTGGCTGGCCGTCCTCGGACTGTTAACTCTGCCGTTGGATATCGGCGCAGCCGAGATCAAGGTGTTGAATGCCCATCTCACACTCGACGGAACCGCCGAGGAACAGCCCGTCACCTTTCCGGACTACTGGTACACGGACCGCAGACTGGTGGCATCGAGTGGCACTTACCGTGCAACTGTGCATCTTGATCGGCAAGGTCAGGATGTAAATGCGCTGTTTATTCCCGGGATGAGTGGACGCAGTGAGGTGTATTGGGATGGTGAACTGCTTGGACGCACGACACCGCTCAGTGGGGTTGGGGTACCGACAATTTCGGGACCGCTGCTGGTCGCGATTCCATCTCCATTGACCAAGCCAGGACAGCATGAACTTGAGATCCGCTTCCGTGGCTTAAAAAGTCAGCTGGGTTATGTCCGTGCGCCATTGGTCACTTCCTTCGATATGGTGGAGGGTGAGTACGCGCTCAAAAAACTCACGTTGGTGTATCTACCCGTTGCTTTTGGCGCGATCAGCATCATCGTCGGCTTGGTATTTTTCGCCGGTTATCGCAATGACTCTGCTGTCCGCGGCATTGGTTTGTTAACCGCAGGTTTACTGGGTGTGAGCGTATCTTTGCTGGGCCTGTACTTCCCACCTCCAGATGAATGGGCGTCGTACTTTTATCGGGCCCGGTTATCACTGTTTCACCTCTCCTTTGTATTCTTTCTCGCAGCGATTCTCGCGGTGCGTAACAAAACGCCGCATTGGGGGAGCTACCTGGTTTTTGCGATCTCGGCGGCCATGATGGTAGCGATTTCGGTAGCCCCTTTGGAACGTATCTATCAGTTTGGTGTGATGTGGCTCTGGCTGTCTTATGGGATAGGCATCTATCTTCTTATAAGTGTGGTACGCATCGCTTTGGAGCCACCGCGACGCCTCGTCAGTTTGATCCCAATATCGCTTGTTGTCCTGTTTGCCGTGCATGATTGGATGGGGGTGATAAACGGCGGAGAGTTCTGGGCGGATCAAGCCTTGGGCATCTACAACTCTGCGCTGTTTGCCGGTGCCATCATGATTGTCATGGTTGTCCGCGCGCGGAAAAACGCCCGTGATATAAAAGTTCTCAATCAAACACTGGAAAAACGGGTTGCGGATAAACATCTGGAACTTCAACAGAACTACTCGCAGATGGCAGAAGTTGAACGACGCGAGGCGATAGCAAATGAGCGCCAGCGTATGGTCCGCGAAATGCATGATGGTCTTGGCGGACAACTTGTTTCAACCCTTGCGATGGTAGAGAGCCGTCAATTCAGTAACGCTGAAGTTGAGGCCGCGTTGCGGGACAGTTTGGATGACCTCAGAATCATGGTGCTCTCGATGGACCACGATATAGAGTCGTTGGGCGAGCTGCTCGCGCTGGTGCGAGAGCGCATAGAGCCGCGGCTCAGCCGCCAAGGAATTGCCTTGAAGTGGTCTGTTCATTATCCGGACGGGGAGGACGGGCTGGATCAGGAACAGGTTGCCCATGTTCTGCGCATCATTCAGGAAGCGTTCGCGAACGTTTTACGTCATGCGCAGGCCACGGAGATAGCGCTTGAGGCATCGGTATCAGCAGGGCGGATATCTATCGCGCTGCAGGACAATGGCTGTGGTCTGTCGGGGAGTGCCAGCAGCGAGGTGTTTGGCGGCTCTGGTTTGAACAATATGAGCGTGCGTGCAGAGAAGTTGGGAGGTTCACTGGAAGTGCGGGAATGTGGCGGTGGCGACGGACCGGGGACCAGGGTTGAGCTTGCCTTTCCCGTCCGGAGTCCAGTGCAGAATCATGTCGGGAGAGACAACGTTGAATGACATCGTCCGAGTAGCCGTCATTGAAGATGATGTGAACACCCGTCATGGTCTGTGCGAGAAAATCGAGAGCGAACCGAGGTTCTCGGTGGTAGCAGCGTGTGGATCTCTCAGCGAGGCCAGGGCTGCTTTACAGAATGAAGTAGCCGATGTGCTGCTCGTCGACCTGCAGTTACCAGATGGCAGTGGTCTTGAAATTATTCGCGAACAGACGGACGCCAGGCCTGATTTACCCGTACTTGTCATTTCCGTATTCGGGGATGAGAACAGCGTGGTGGCTGCTATCGAAGCAGGGGCGCAAGGCTATCTGTTGAAATCAGACACATCGCTGGAGATTCGTCAGTCTATTACGGAACTGCTTTCCGGTGGCGCACCCATCTCCTCAGCAATCGCCCGACATTTAATAAAGCGTATGCGATCAGCTTCTCAGACAGCGCCCGATCAGGGTCTGCTCAGTGAACGTGAGCTTGAGGTGCTGAACCTTGCTGCAAAAGGCTACAGCTACCAGGACATTGCTGAACTCCTGGATGTCAAAGTCAGTACCATCAGTTCCTATACCCGACGGCTTTATCAAAAGCTGTCTGTGCACTCGAAAAGCGAAGCGGTTTTTGAAGGGCTGCGTATGGGGCTGGTTGAGGGTCCTGACCAAGATCCTCGCTAGCCTGAACTATTCATGAACATTCTACTGCGGTCGTCAATAGCAGCAAAAACACTGGGCAGTGCTCTAGAACTCGTTTCACGAGTTCTTTGCAGTTTGCGAAGCAAACTGCGAGCGCGTTCAAGCGCGCTACTCGACCGTACTGTCAAGTACGCCTGCGCGCCTTGCGGTCCGCGCCACCCAGCGTTTTTACTACTCTTGCCAACCTCGTTACGATTGTTCATGAATAGTTCAGGCTGGTAGCCTCGTGTCGGAAAGGAGATCGTTTCGTGCTAACTTTTAGCATTCGTGAGATTCGGAAGCGGGTGTTGTGGCGGCGGTAAGCAAGGAAAGAGAGAGTCGGATTCTTGCGCTCGTTCAAGGCGCGTTAGAGCAGGCTGAAAATACTCGCGACCAATGGATTGTCAGTCATTGTGGTGACGACGAGGAACTATCAGATAGAGTAGTCACGCTCGTCAAAGAAGCTTTGAACACCAGGCAACTGCTGGCAACGGGCGGTGCCTTGCAAGCGGGTGAGCACCCCGAAATTCGTAGAATTGACGACTACGAAATTCTAAACACCATCGGCGAGGGTGGCATGGCGGTGGTATATCTAGCCACGCGTGCTGTCGGTTTGCAGGACCAGAAAGTTGCTATCAAAGTGAGCCGGGTTTTCGGCGACGTTGAATCCGCAACCCGACGTTTCAAGAGCGAGCGTGAACTTCTAGCGTCGCTTAACCACCCGTATATCGCACAGTTGCTGGATTGGGGTACCACCGCTGAGGGCGACCTTTTTCAGGTAATGGAATGGATCGATGGTTTACCCATCGATACGTTTGTTTCCCAGCAGGGATATAACGTTGAGCAAATCGTCAGATTACTGCTGGAAGTCTGCACGGCTGTCGAAGCGGCCCATCGCAACCTGATCATCCACAGGGACCTGAAACCTTCAAACATCCTGGTAACCGAGGACGGTATCCCAAAGCTGATCGACTTTGGTATCGCCAAACAGGTTGATACGGAGCTTACAACGCCAGATCAGTTGGCTTTCACGCCTGCCTTTGCAAGCCCCGAACAGATCCGCGGTGAAGTCTTGACTACATCGACCGACGTCTACTCGCTGGGCGTAGTGGCTTATCTTTTGCTGACTGGGCATCGACCCTACGATTTGACCAACCTCGGCTGGCATGAAGCACAACAGAAAATATCTGTAACCAAGGTTCGTGCCCCTGAGAATCTGCCTGCTGATCTAGGTTTGATTCTTGAAACCGCGCTGCAGAGCGATTCAGAACATCGTTACGGAACAGTCCAGGCGTTGGCGGCGGATCTGGAAAATTATCTGGGTGATCGTCCAATCAGCGTCAAAACCGAGAGTACGGCCTATCGTGTTTTGAAGTTCGTCAAGCGCAACGCGGCACTCACGGCTTCGGTGATCTCCGTGTCACTCGCCCTGACTATCGCGCTCGCGGTTTCGATCTGGCAAACCCAACGCGCAGAAGTGCAATTGGCGCGCGCTGAGACGGTTACCCAGTTTTTGCGGGATTTGATCATCGCCAACAGCCCCGGTGCGGGTGCTTCCTATCAACTTTCATCTGACGTCACGCTGGCGGAGATCCTGGATCTTGCAGAGGCTCGGTTGGTGGCGGATGAAAGTGCACCATGGGATGTGCGTGCCGATCTCCTGAGCAGCGTTGCGCATTCGCTGATGTGGATGGAAGAACCTGAGAGGGCGATTCGCACCCAGTTAGCGAGTCTGAAACTGGTGCGCTCGGGTGTTGCAGATCAAGGGGGGGATAAAAATCTTCTGATTCGTTCGCTGGCGTTAACCGGAGAGGCTTACGAGAACATTGGTGATTTTGACAATGCGATCGACCATTACGCGCAAGCTGACGCGATGGCACGGTCGGTTGGCGTGAACGTTGACGAAAACTGGTTGTACTCTCTGAACAACTACGGGTTTACTTTGATGCGCGCCAACCGCTGGGAGGAAGCCGAGAGTGTGCTTCTGCGAGCGTGGCAAGAAGTTGATGAAGTCTGGCTGGACACACAGCACCCCGGAAGAGCGACACTAGAGCTCAATCTGGCAGCCGTGGAGTTGGAGCTACAAAAGATCGGCGCTGCCCGAGCGCGTTTGGATCGTGCAACCTACGTAAAGGACATTCACGAGACGCCCTATCTCGTGCACAAGTGGTGGCGCGCCCATGCACGCACGCTGGAAGCGGAAGGGAACCTTGCACAGGCTTCGTCAGCATTTGAAGAAGCCGCGCGTATTCCCAACCTGGTTTACTCGTTCGCGGATGTTGAACAAACCCTGGATAGAGTTAATGCAGTTAGAGTCCGCTTGCTGAACGGTTACGACAGCGAGCAGGCGTTCGAAGACCTTGACGCCATCACCCAGCCCTACAAGGAAGTACTGCACCTGCCTGAAGCCTGGCCGGTCGACTTTGCCGTCAGCGTTGCGCACGCTCAGCTGAACCAGCCGGATGAGAGTCGCGCCGCGGCTCAGCTTGCTCTTGATAAGGCGCGCGCTGCGTTTGCCCCCATGTCGGATCAAAGACGCATCGCAGCCTTACTGCAATAACCGACAGAGAATTGCACTGCCCTAAGGGGGAAACGTCTCAAACAACAAAGGCACTGCGCGTGCGATGACGGCTTCGCTCTGATCGCGATCTTTGGGAAACAGATTGGTTTCCACCCAACCGCGCCAGATAGGCTTGTTTTCATGGTAGACATCTGCCGCGAGGAAACCGATGGTTCTTATTTCCATGCGGGCACCATCGTTCATATCAATTCGCTCCCAGCAGTCAATGTTTTCACAGGGAGATGCCACAGGCTCGACGCTCACAAGTTCTCGACGTGTCCGTAAAGTCAGCTTGATCCTCGTATCTGCTTCCGCATCGGTGAATGCAAAACCCTTGGTCGAGACTTCATTTTCAACGGCGGCGCGGAGTGCCTCGGCCACAATTGGACTGATGTAGCCAGTGTTGTCCTGTATGTCGACGGCTGCGTCTGCTATCCAGGCAATCTGTTCCTCCTGCGCGAGATACCCAGGTTCGACGACGCACTGTGATCCGGATGTCATCGGCGTCTGGCAGGCAGCGAGCACGCAAGCGATAGAAAGTAGAACGGCTGATCTGATCATTGGAAGACTCCGTTGGATTAAATGTTAGTAGGTGTACTCAGGTGATGGCCCGAACTCCCAAAGCAGGACGGTTGCACATAGGAGGGCGACAAAAGAAACGAGGGCTACCGCAAACACCGCGCTGGCGTACAGAAACCCGCGCTCTGAGCTCACGCGCATGACAGGAGCGACACCGGTGTATAAGAGATAAATGCAATAGCAGGCGATGGCCGTGCCGAGAATGATGTCGATCCAGATATGCGGATAGATGCCAAGTACACCGGCGACAAAAAATGGGGTGGCGGTGTAACTGATCAGAGTGACGCCCTGCGTGAGCGTGGCCTGATCGCCATAGGTGGAAGACATCCAACGCACCATGAATCCAAGGAATAGGATTCCGAATACACAAGCGAGATAAAACAGAATGACCATCGGCAGGGCACTGTCTGTGGTCAATCGTACGGGATCACCCGCCACCTGCCAGCCGAACTCTGTGACACCAAAATACCAGCAGACGGCAGGGATAAGGGCGAAGGGTACGGTATGGAGCAGCAGTACTCGTGCCAGACCGGCGTCGTTTGCACCTATAGCCTGCCAGGCCAGGCGACTCTGGAACAGTAAGCGAAAAGCGTTAAAAAAAACGGACATCGTTGCACCTTAATCCTCTAAAGATTCCACAGCATTGCGATCGAGATCTTGAAATTGATTGTGATCCACGGCCCACACAAACCAGTAGATGGCGGTACCTACAAGGACGATGGACAGCGGGATGAGTAGTAAGAGAATTTCCACGTTTCCTCCTCAGGTTCTCAACAGTCGACAGGAGTTGAGCATGACGATGATGGAGCTCGCCGACATGCCGAGTGCCGCAAGCCAGGGGGTTGCCAGACCGATCATCGCCAGTGGGATGGCGATAAGGTTATAGGCCACGGCCCATATCAGGTTTTGTTTGACGATGGCGGAGAAGCGCGCGCCAACATCGAGGATTGAAGTGATGCTGGTCAGGCGATCACTCATGAGCAGAACGTCGGCTTTGGCCTTCACCAGATCCACGGTCTCGAGGGTGCTGATAGAGACATCGGAACTTGCGAGTGCCGGTAGATCATTCAATCCGTCGCCAACGTATAGGGTGCCGCGATGGCTCGCTACTTCTCGGAATTTCTCCTCAGGAGAGCTGTTTGCCACACACCCGATGCCGAGCCTGTGCGAAATTTGATCGCATGCTGCTTTGTTGTCGCCACTCAAAATAGCCACGTCCAAGCCTCGACGTTGGAGGCTTGAGACCGCGTCGCCTGCGTCATCACGGAGATCGTTCTCCAGAAGAAATACTGCCGCCAGCTCTGTATCCACCGTAAGGTAAATGGGTTTCCCTGAGACCGCTGTATCCTCGCGTACCCCGCAGAAGTCTGCGCTACCGACAGCAACTGCGTGGCCTTCGATATTCCCCTTCAAACCGGCTCCCTGGACCGTTTCGATGTCGGCGACTGGTGTGCCGTCGTCATAAATGTGGAAAGTGCGCGCGAGTGGATGTTGGGAATGCCGTTCCAACGCAGCCACGTAGCGCAGACAGAGTGACTCATCGAGTTGAGTTTTAACGGTTCTCAACACGGGCGCTGGGCTGGTCAAAGTTCCGGTTTTGTCGAAGTACACCTGGCGCAGTCCGCCGATGCGCTCGAGTACGCGCGAGTCCCGCACCAGCAGGCCGTCACTGCGTAAGCGGCTGAGCGCAGCACTGACCGCCGCCGGAATCGCGAGCGATAGGGCACACGGGCAGCTGATGACAAGGACCGCAAGGGCATAGGCCATCGGTGATGACGATCCTGCCAGATGCCAATAGAGGTAGGTGCCTCCGGACAGGAGCAGAATACTGGGCACAAAGTAGCGAGCGACCTTGTCGGCTGTGTAAACCTGTTTCAACTTGTGGGCGGAAGCGAGGCTGGCCATTTTGTCGATTGTCGCGAGCCGACTCGTGCTTGGGAGTTGCGTCACACGCATCGCGAAGCCTGGTCCCTCGTTCATGGTCCCTGCGTACAGCTGGTCATTGCGTCGCTTCTTGTCGACCAGCGTTTCACCGGTCAGCATGGAGTTGTCTAAGTGGGCATATTCGCTCAGCAACGTGCCATCAGCGGCCAGCTGCTGACCCTCGTTTACCCAAACGTCATCACCGACTTCTAAATTGTCCAGCGTGACTTCTTCTCTGCATGCGGGACTTGCGGGGCCAGCGGGCTTCATCCGCGTGATGAACTTCGGCAGACTTGCCGTCATATCCTCATGCACGCTCAATCGCGCCTTCAGCCGCTGATCCAGGTAGCGTGCGCCCAACATCAGAAAAGTGAACATGGCGACGGAATCGAAGTAGACCTCGCCGGAGCCGGCCAGAGTCGACCAGGTGCTGATTGAAAAGGCGATGGCGATCGCCAAGGCGATGGGCGTGTCCATGTTGATATTGAGGCGGGTTTTTGTTCCCTCCGGCGTCACAAGCCGCAGGCCTTTCGTGAAGAAAGGCGTTGCTGCGTATGCGACGATAGGGATGCAGAACACCAGCGATGCGAACTGCAGTAAACGTTCGATACCGTGTTGCATGCCCTGGAAATCACCCGCGTACAGGGCGATCTGAATCATCATGACCTGCATCGCGCAGATGCCAGCAACTCCCAGCCTTCTCAGCGGGGAGCGATAAGTTGAGGCGGTTTGCGCAGCGTCAAGACGGGGAGAGAAACCCAGGCGGCGGATGTCGGCGACGATATCTACGGGAGACAACGTTTCGTCGTGAGAAACGAAGACCCGCCGCTTTACCGGGTTCACGCTGATATTCTGGATCTCTGCGCGTTCGTTCAACCGTGTCGAGATGCGGCTGCTGCAGTTGCCGCAGTGCATATCCTGGACATCCACAGTGGTCGTGATCATGGTGCTTCCGTCCGCCAGCTGGTCTTGGACAAGGGAGTAGTTTCAGGCGTCAGTAGATCGTTGTTGCCGCTGAATGCCAGGTACAGAATTAGAGCGCCCATACAGATGCTGCTCGCCGGGATCAGTGCAACTAGCCAGATCAACCCCCGTCTGCTCATAGCCGCTCGCCCGCTGGTGTCGGGTTCCCTGGTGTTCGATCGACCGGTGTGAGAAAAGGGGTTGCTTCGACAACGCAGTATTTTCCGTCATCGGTGCAAAGACGAAGTTTGACCTCAGTGTTAGTTGCTATGCCCGGTGCAAGTGGCTTGGCAGCGACCAGCGTGAGGGGCATGTCGACCAACTCGCCACCGTCAACTTGAAACTCAGCGTCACTGGTGACTTTCACCCAGGATGGTTCGAGCACGTCCACCCGGTAAGTTGAGGTCACCTGACTTTTGTTCATGGCCTTCAACTGATATTCGTTGGTAATCGCAGTATCCGTCTCCAGGAATAAGGTTCCTCGGTCGCGCAGTACGTCGAGATCGAGAGGCGCCCGCAGATACACGGCGACTCCAAAGGCGACAATCAAAGAGGTAGCGACCAGCCCGTAGCCGATGCTGCGAGGACGCAGCCAGCGGAATCCCTTGTTTTCCAGAGCGTTTAGCGTCGTGTAACTGATCAGGTCGGGTGCCCGGTCGAGTTTGGTCATGACCTGATTGCATGCGTCCACACAGTGAGCGCAGTCGATGCACTGATATTGAAGGCCATCGCGGATATCGATGCCCGTGGGACAGACCTGCACGCAGAGCTGGCAATCGACACAATCGCCGGGCTGATCTGCCGCTGCGTTACCCCGTTTTACTGCGCCGCGTGGCTCACCGCGTGTCGCATCGTAACTGACGATCAGCGTGTCTCTGTCGATCATGGCCGACTGAAAACGCGCGTATGGGCACATGTAGATACACACCTGTTCACGCATCCAACCCGCGTTGATGTACGTGGCTGCCGTGAAGAAGGTTATCCAGAATAGATACCAGCCCTGTACCTGCAGACTGACGGCGTCGAACGTCACCAATTGCCAGGTCAGTTCCCGGATAGGCGTGAAGTAACCAACGAAGGTTAATCCTGTCAGGAACGCCATGCCGAGCCAGAGCACATGCTTCGCACCTCGCTTGCGCAACTTTGTCAGGCTCCAGGATTCGCGGTCCAGGCGCATACGTTGGGTACGTGAGCCCTCGGTGCGCTGTTCTATCCACATGAATATTGCGGTCCAGACGGTTTGCGGGCATGTGTAGCCGCACCATAGTCGCCCGACGATGTTGGTAATCGTAAAAAGCGACAGCGCTCCGATCATCAACATCCACCCGGCGAGCCAAAGATCCTGGGGCCAGATGGTCAGAGCAAAGATGTTGAACTGCCGTGCCGGTAAATCAAAAAGCACGGCTTGGTTGCCGTTCCAGGTTAACCAGGGTGTGATGAAGTAGCCTGCGAGTAGCGGCCAGCCGCTGTAGTAGCGCAGACGTTGAAAGCGCCCTTGTACATGACGCGTAATGATCTTTTCCCGACGCTGGTACAGGTCAACAGGACCAAAGTCCTCGATGGCCTCAATACGATCAGCGTGAATTGCGTTCATTCGGACAAACTCTTCACGTAGGTGGCGATGATCTTGCGCTGTTCTTCATCGATCAGATCGCCAAACGCCGGCATTACGCCTTGCCGTCCTGAGCGGATCGTTTGTGCAACATCCTCCAGGGAACTGCCGTAGATCCACTGTCCGGCGGTGATGTCGGGAGCGCCCATCAAGGGATTGCCTGTGCCATCTACGCCATGGCAGCTCACACAAAAAGTCTGATACTGCTCGGCACCGGCTTCAGCGCTGCCAGCATCATGCTCTTTGCCTGCCAGCTTCAGCGCGTAGTTAGCAACGTTTGTCACACCTTCGTTACCCAGCGCGGGTCCCCACCCGGGCATCGCGGCCACTCTGCCTTGGCTGATGCTGGTCTGTATGGCGTCGAAACTTCCGCCCCAGATCCAGTTATCGTCGCGAAGGTTGGGAAAGCCGGGTGCGCCAGCCGCGTTGTTGCCGTGGCAGATGCCGCAGTTGTTGATGTAGAGACGCCGGCCTACCTGCATACCCTCGCGGTCTTGAGCCAAATCGTCAGGTGACATGTTTGCCAAGCGGACGTAAAGATCAGCAAAACGATCTCTATGCGCTTGCGCCTGGGTGTCGTGCTCTCCGCTGGAAGTCCAATTGAGCGCACCTTCGAAGTTACCCATACCCGGGTATACGATCAGATATCCGATACTGAATACGATCGACCCGACAAACATTCCAACCCACCAGGCGGGTAGGGGGTTGTCCAGTTCTTCTATGCCGTCCCATGAATGGCCTGTCGTCCCGCCACCGGTTTTTCTGTTGGCGAACAGCAGCCACAGAAAAGCGACAAGACTTAAGCCTACCCCACCGATGACAAACCAGTGCCAGAACGCTGTCATGTGGCGTCTCCGTCCAGAGTGTCCGCGTCGGAGTTTTCTTCGTCTCCCAGAGGAATTTCACTCATCTCAGCGAAGTAACCTCTGTTTCGCGGTGCAAAAACGTAACAAACTATTGCACCGAACCCGAAACAAACGATGATCAGGCTGATGATTGCCAGACTCATTCGGCACCTCCATCCGTTTGATAACCAATCATGTCGAGACCCAGGCTTTGCAGGTAGGCGATCAGAGCTTCGCCTTCAGAAATCCCTGAGACCTGCGCTTGCGCACCACTGATGTCCTCGTCCGTGTAGGGCACGCCGACGGTCCTGAGCGCTGTCATCTTGTCGGCCGTGTCTTCACCGGTTAACGCGCGTTCGAAAAGCCATGGATAACCGGGCATGTTGGATAGCGGCACAACGCTGCGAGGATCTATCAGATGTATTCGATGCCACTCGTCGCTGTAGCGGCCGCCGACGCGGGCCAGATCGGGACCGGTACGTTTCGAACCCCAGAGGAATGGATGCTCATAAACATCTTCGCCAGCAACCGAGTAATGGCCGTATCTTTCCGTTTCGGAACGTAAGGTTCTGACCATCTGCGTGTGACAACCGACGCAACCTTCACGTATGTAAATGTCGCGACCCTCCAACTGCAAAGCTGTGTAGGGGCGGAGTTTTGGTATCGGCTTGGTACCTTCGTCGAACACAAGCGGAAAGATCTCGATGATGCCGCCAATGCTCACGGCAAACAGCGTTAAGCCGATCAGCACACCCACTCTTGTTTCTATGCCTTTGTGATTCATGCTTGCTCTCCGGCAGGGACAAGCGGCGTAGCCGGTGCGGGCGCTTCCTTGCGTTGTTTGTGTTGGGTTGTCATGTACACGTTGTAGGCCATGACACACATGCCGATAAAGAAAATCGCGCCGCCGACGAAACGTGCGTAGTAACCCGGATAACTCGCCTCAACGGTTTCTATGAAGGCATACGTCAGGGTGCCGTCGGTGGTGCTGGCCCGCCACATAAGACCTTGCAGTAGGCCGTTAACCCACATGGAGGCGATGTAAATCACCGTGCCCAGGGTCGCGAGCCAGAAGTGCAGGTTGATCAGCTTCACGCTGTACATTTCGCCCGCTTTGCGGCCGAAAAGAATGGGGATGAGGTGGTACATCGCACCCATGCTGACCATCGCAACCCAACCAAGCGCCCCTGAATGCACATGGCCCACGGTCCAGTCGGTGTTATGAGACAGCGCGTTGATGGTCTTGATAGACATCATCGGTCCTTCAAAAGTGGACATGCCGTAGAACGAAACAGAAACGATGAGAAACTTGATAATGGGATCGGTGCGCAGTTTGTCCCAGGCACCGGAGAGGGTCATGATGCCGTTGATCATCCCACCCCATGAAGGTGCCAGAAGCACCAGGGACATGACCATACCGAGACTTTGAGCCCAGTCCGGCAGAGAAGTGTAGTGAAGATGGTGTGGTCCCGCCCAGACATAGATGGCGATCAAAGCCCAGAAGTGCACGATAGAAAGGCGGTACGAGTAGACCGGGCGTTCCGCCTGTTTCGGTACGAAGTAGTACATGATCCCCAGAAACCCGGCGGTTAAGAAAAACCCCACAGCGTTGTGGCCGTACCACCACTGGACCATGGCGTCGATTGAGCCGGAGTAAATGGAGTAGGACTTGAACAGGCTCACCGGTATGGCGAGGCTGTTAAAGATGTGCAGGATCGCAACGCCGATGATCAAGGCGCCAAAGAACCAGTTTGCTACGTAGATGTGTTCGATCTTGCGTTTGGCGATCGTGCCGAAAAACACAACTCCGAAGGACACCCACACCAGCGCGATGAGGATATCGATGGGCCATTCAAGTTCCGCATACTCCTTGGATGAGGTGATGCCAAGGGGCAGCGTGATTGCGGCGGCCAGTATCACCGCCTGCCAACCCCAGAAGACGAACCACGCTATACCGGGTGCGAACAGGCTTACGCGACACGTTTTTTGCACCACGTAGAAGGCACTTGCCATCAGCGCGCAACCACCGAACGCAAATATCACCGCGTTGGTGTGCAGAGGTCGAAGGCGGCCGTAACTCAGCCAGGGAATATCAAAGTTGAGGGCAGGCCACGCGAGTTGAGCGGCGAGAAGCAATCCCACGCCCATGCCGACAATGCCCCAGATGATGGTCGCGATCGCAAAGTGGCGCACCACGCCCATGTTGTAGTCTGCGTTGGTCATATTCGTCCTGGTTGAATAGCTAGTGGATGCGAACTGTCAGAACGTCGCATTGGACGCCGTGAAGAACCCCGTTGGCGGTTGAGCCCAGGAGAAGACCAAGGCCGTGTCTGCCATGCGTACCGATGACAATCAAATCGGCTTGCAACTCTTCAGCAGCAGCTTTGATCTCGGAGGCAGGATGACCATGACGAAGATGGACGTGATCTTGTGATATGCCGGCCGTGTCGGCGATGTCCCGGATTAGTTCCCCGGCTTTATCGCGTAGCTGTTTTTCCAGGCTGATGACGGCGGTTGCTGCACCCACATCGATACCGCCATGAGTGTGAGTCAACGGCTTGACGACGTTGATCAGGTGTAGCTCTGGGGCTTGCGCGGCTTCAGCTTGCACTCTTGCAGCGGCAACCACCTCTTGAGCTTCATCCGTCAAATCGATCGCGACCAGGATTTTCTCGTAAGCCATTGTTCGTCCCTTATGTTTTGGGCACAGCCTAAAAAAGCCAGGGACGTTAGGTAATCAGGGAAGGTTCTGGATCATCTAAGTGGAACTACGTAGTCATTGATGGGCGGGTTCGGGTAGACACTCACGCAAAGATAACGAGCAGAGTCATGTCTTCCTCTATCTCAAAAAATGCATGTTCTTCGGTGGCACGGATGTAGAGAAGAGTGCCGGGCACAACATTCTGCTCCGCATCCCCTATGCGCAGCTTCGCTTTGCCCTCAACAACATAGTACATCTCATCTTCATCGTGGGGAGTCTGCATGTCCTTGGAGCCGGCTTTCAGGTGATACAAACCGCAGTGCATGGAATCCACGTTTAAGAACTCGTGGAAACTTACATCCTCATCCGCGCGCCGTTGTTTTAGTTCGTTGACGTTGAATATCTGCCAGGTGTCACTCATGTTCATCTATCGTCCCCTCTGGTTGCTTGGCGGTGGTTGCTATTGTTGTTCGAAACCGATCTGAATTGCTATTCAGAGCCGGTCGCCGTTAAGAAGCGGTTTGTTGCATCCGCACCTTTGCGAACCATTTCGTGCGCGGACTCAACGTCCAGGAGCTGATAAAGCACTTCAAACCTGGCGTCCCTGGCATCGAACAGGGGGTCATGCAAAGTATCGTAAGCGTGTTGCAGCGCGTCCCAATCCGCTGAAGAAAAATACTCTCGCGCTAGCTCAAACACGCTGGATTCTTCGTGTTCCATATGTTGCTTCTGGTGAGTTATGTAGGTGTTCAACTCGCTTTGCAGCAACGACATATTCTCGGCTTCGTTTGCTGTACTGATCAGCTTCTTTGTTGCCGCCTCGAGCGCGCGATGTTCGTGTTGGTTTCGTTCAAGATCCTGTAACTGGGAGTCAGATAAACCTGCCTGGCGAAGTCGATCGAAAACGATGTCTTCTGTGGGGTGGTGCACCTCGTTGGGGTAACCGCTCAGATAGTCGATCATGCAATACAATCGATCCGCAGCATGTTCATCCCCATTGATGGCAGCGTCCGCAACTTCCGGTAACAGGTCCAGGAGGCACGACATACGTCTGTGATCAAGAATCAGGCGCTCGATAATCTGCAAAGTACTTCCTTAAGTAAGGCATAGGAAGCGCCAGTACAGCCGATTCGCTGACACCTTGCGATGAGGGGAAATACGTAGATCACGTGCGAGCAGAAACTGCTCGCACGTGTGGTCGATGGGCCAGATCAGCGGGTGCTGATCGGAATTGTTCTGGCGGCTGTGGACGTGTGCTTCGGTATCGTGACTGTCAGTACACCATTTGCGTACTTAGCCTTGGTGCCTTCGCTGGTTACGTCGCAGGGCATCGGTATGATGCGCTGGAACTGCCCGTATGCTCTTTCGGTGATCACCAGCGAGCCATCCTTTCGCGTGCTGCTGGTATTCTTTGAGCCCTTAACAAGTAACCGATCTTTGTGGACTTCGACACTCAGATCCGCCTTTTCCAGTCCGGGAAGTTCCAGTTCCACGCAAACATTGTCCTTGTGCTCTGTAACATCAGTTGCGAGCACGGCCCAACGTTGCGACTTGCTTTCATCCTCGTGCTGAGGCGTGAAGTAGGTGACCGCCTCGCTCGCTTTGTCTCTCAGCGAGTGCCAGCCGTCCACCAGCCACTGCCAGGTTTTGGAAGGCACTGTCCTCGGCGCTGTGTTGGTCATCGTTCCTCCTACTCAACAGAGATTTTTTTGACCGCAGCGGTTTCGCCGTCGGGGATTGTGATTTCGAGGACTCCGTTTTTAACGGTCGCCTCAATGGCGTCTGCATCCGTGTTTTTTGGCAGCGTAAATCTCCGTACGAAGCTTCCATAGCTGCGCTCTCTCCGCACGAAGTTGTCTTCGGTTTCTTCGTTTTCCGTCTCTCTCTGGCCCTGGATCGTCAATACGCTGTCGTGTGCCTCTACCTCCACTTCCTCCGGTGCCATGCCCGGGACTTCAACTTCCAGCACGTACGCTCCGTCTACGCGTTTGATATCAACGCTGGGTTGCCAGATGCCCGCCTCGCTGACAAGTTTTCCAGGGAATCCGTTGCCAAAGATAGATCCAAATGGTCTGTAAAAATCATCTAAAAAACCGGATGGTCGTTCGATCAAGCTCATAGTCTTCTCCTCTGGGGTTGTGGGGGAGATAATAGGGGCAGCAACTAACGGTTTAACTAAGTAGAAACCGAATAAGTAGAATCCGAACTACTGCAGAAAAAAGATGCCTCTATGCTTAGCCAATCTATGTTGTGAGGCTGCCTTATGAATATCCGACGTGTCGTTGTCATTCTGGATCAACCCAACCGACCCCAAACGGCTCTGAAACGTGCACTCAGAATGCAGAAGGATTCAGGTGACGAACTGACGCTCGAACCTGTGGCCTTTATCTACGATGCATTTGCAGAAGCCAACTCGGGCTTTGATGCCAAAGAACGTAAGCAGCTGAAAAAGCGCACCCTCGAACGACACAAAGCATGGCTTGATGAATTGGCAGACCAGTATCCGACTCTTCCTGAAGTGCGCACGGTTTGGGAGCATCATCTCGATGACTGGGTTAAAGACAACTGTGCGAGTGCAGACCTGGTAATAAAGACCGCATCGGGTTCTGCACGATCTCGATCAGCTTCGGATTGGGCGCTGCTTATGACCTGCCCGACGAATCTGCTGTTGGTGGGGCATCGACGCATTCGTCAGCCACAGAAGGTTTTGGCGGCTTTGGATCTCCAGCATCGGGACACACTGCATGACAAGCTGAATCAACGGGTTTTAGATATGGCGGCATCGGTTGCGAGTTTAAGCGCGGCGGAGCTCCACACGGCTTGTGCGGTGGAAGTAATGCCGGCGTTGATTGACCTGGATGTCATCAATGAACGCACGGCACAGCGAAAACAAATCAAGAAAAGCGCATCGCTGCTGGACCGGCTTGTGGCTGCCTACGGGGTCAAAAAGAAACATAGACATTTTCCCGTGGGGAGAATCGGGCAGGCGATCGCTGATTGTGTGAAGGCGAATGGCGCTGACTTGCTGGTAGTAGGCACACGCGCCCGGCCGGTGAGACAGGCGTTGGGTTTGGGCAACTCAGCGCAGCGAATACTCCGCAAAGCGCCGTGCGACCTGCTAGCGGTCAGGCCTGGCTAGTAACAGCGACGGGGTCACCTTCAAACTCTTCTTCAATCTGGGCAAAGAGTCTGTTGAAACGGCTGGCTGTCCCCTCAAACAGAGGATCAAGGTCTTTTTCTAAACGCTCGTGAAACGCTGCCCAGTCTGCCTCCGTCATCACCCTGGCGGCCGCAGGAAAGATGATGTTATTTTCCAGCACCATGTGTTCGCGCTGTATCTGCACATAGTTTTTAAGGTGCTGGCTTACGGTCTCCATCGGGACAACTATGTCATTCAGTATATTGTCGATGTCCTTTTTCAGCGCTTGCGTATAACTCGCCAACTCAGTGTGCTGTTCACGTAGGGCGTATATCGCGTCGCGCTCGACTGGCGCCAGGCGCGATTCCAATTGCTCGAAGAGCTTTTCCTCGACCGGGTGGTGCACGCGATCCGGATATACCTCCAAGTATGCAAGGGCATCCGAAATAGCCACGAGGTCTTCATCCTGTGTGTCGTCTTCATACTTCGCAAGCTCGCTTTCAATCAGGGTGAGTACCCGCTCTATCCGCTGGTGGTCATGCCCCAGTCGAGTCAGAAATCGAATAGTCATAGTTGGCGTTCCGTCACGAGATATCTGAGTTATGCCGTCTCGCCATGCCCGTGCCTATACGGGAAACCCGCGTAGGTAGATCTCCTTATGGCCGAAGAACAGTACGAAGGCTCTAATGAAGAGGAAGCAATGCAGGACGCCACTAATGAACGCCACAGAATTGACGCAGGTGAGGCAGGATCTTGAAAATGCTCTGGCAAGTATCCACGAGCGTCGCGAAAAACTTGCCAAACATGTTCATCACAGAGAGGAACCGATTCCGCAGGATTTTTCGGAACAGGCAACCGCGCTGGAGAATGATGAAACCATGGTTGCGCTCGAGGATGAGCTGTCGGTAAAAGAAAGCGCGATCAATCGCGCGCTCAGTCGTATCGACAACGGCACCTACGGGGTTTGTGAATATTGTGGCTCTGATATCGCTGAAGAACGATTGCGTGTGCTGCCGGAAAGCACGCTGTGTGTACACTGTGCTGTAGATGAGAAGGCTTAGGGGGAACGGGTGAATACAGTTGTTGTTGATGAAACTAAAGCGCCGGTTGATGCCGGGCATTTTGATGTGCTCATTGTTGGCGCTGGTATATCAGGTATCGATGCGGGATATCATCTGCAAACACACTTTCCGGACAAAAGCTTCACGGTGCTGGAGACCCTCGAAAGCTTCGGGGGTACGTGGCTGACGCACAAGTATCCGGGAATTCGCTCGGACAGTGACCTCTTTACCTTCGGGTACAAGTGGAAACCGTGGATGAGCGCACCCATCGCAACCGCAGATGAGATTCTCAAGTACCTCGATGAAGTGGTTGAAGAGCACGGGCTTGATGAACATATCCGGTATCGTCACCGCGTTCTCACGGCAGATTGGTCCAGTGAACACAATCAATGGAAGCTGGTAGCAGAGAACCTCGATAGCGGGGACCAGCTGCAGTTCACCGCCGGTTTTTTGTGGATGTGCCAGGGTTACTACCGACACAGCGAGGGCTACACGCCGGAATGGGCGGGTATGGAAGAGTTTGAGGGACAGATTGTCCACCCTCAGACTTGGCCCGATGATCTGGACTACGCTGGCAAACGGGTTGTTGTTATTGGTTCGGGAGCAACCGCCGCAACCGTTGTACCGGCGATGGCTGCCGACTGCGAACACATCACGCTGTTACAGCGTTCACCTACCTATTTTGCCCCTGGTTTAAACCGTAACGAGTTGGCCGACACGTTGCGCGAGCTGGATGTACCAGATGAGTGGACCCACGAAATCGTGCGCCGCAAAATCCTGCTCGATCAGCAGGAGATTACACGGCGATCGTTTGAGGAACCTGAAGGGCTGAAGGCTGAGTTGATCGAGGGTGCCAAGGCTTATCTGGGTGAGCACTTCGATATCGAAACGCACTTCACACCGATGTATAGACCCTGGCAGCAACGGCTGGCGTTTATACCCGATGGCGACCTGTTCCAGGGCATCGCCAGTGGGAAAGCCTCTGTTGTGACCGATCAGATCGATCGGTTTACCAAAACGGGAATTTTGCTTGAGTCGGGTGAGGAGCTCGCGGCTGACATCATCGTGACGGCGACCGGGTTTAATCTATGCGTGATGGGCGATATCGCCTTCGCGGTTGATGGCGAGCCTGTCGACTTCGCAGAGCGTGTGGGTTATCGCGGCTTTATGTTTTCTGGCGTACCCAACCTGGCGTGGGTGTTTGGTTATTTTCGCGCGAGCTGGACGCTGCGCGCGGATTTGATCTGTGAATTCCTCATGCGCATGTTTGCGCGGATGGAAGAGCGTCAGGCCAATGTGGTGACACCGCAGCTGCGTCCTGAAGATGAGGGTATGCCGTTGATGCCCTGGGTGGACCCGGAAAACTTTAACCCTGGTTATCTCATGCGCAGTCTCCACCTCATGCCCAAGCAGGGGGATAGAGCACCGTGGACCTTTACCCAGGATTACTGGAGCGAAAAAGACGAGTTTCCGGCTGTGGATCTGGATGACTCGGCTCTCGCTTACACTTAGCGCTGAGAGGTCAGACTTTGATGCGTTCGCTTTTTGGATCGTACAAAGGTCTGAGGGAAGCGTTTACCGGGTAGCGCGTGCCTGCCACCTCTATTTCATATGTGCCTTCCTTTATATAGGCCGCGTCCACGCCTGCCTGGTTGACCACATAGCCGAGGCCCACCGCACCCCCGAGGGTGTGCCCGTACATGCCTGACGCGACATACCCGGCGATTGCACCGTTGCGCCAGATAGGTTCGTTGTGAAACAACAAGGGTTCAGGATCTTCCAACAGGAACTGCACCAGACGTTTTGTCACGCCTGACTCGCGCTGCCTGATTAACGCTTCCCGGCCGATGAACCCGTCCGGTTTTTCGTAAGCCACCGCGAAGTTCAAACCCGCTTCTATCGGGGTGTCCTCATCCGTGATGTCATGTCCCCAGTGTCGGTATGCCTTTTCGATGCGCAGTGAATTCATGGCGTGCATTCCAATCGGAGCGAGATCGAACTTCTCGCCTGCTGCAGCCAGCGTGTCGAAGACGTGCAGCGCAAACTCCGTTGGGATATGCAGTTCCCAGCCCAGTTCGCCGACGTAGGTGACACGCAGTGCCTTAACCGTGGCATAACCAATTTCTATTTCCTGGAAGTGGCCAAAAGGAAAGGCGTCGTTGCTCAAGTTTGCGCTGGTTATGGAACTCAGGAGCGCCCTGCTGTTTGGTCCCATAACGCCGAGAACGGCGTATGCAGAGGTTATATCGGTCACGCTGGCGTTGTAGTCACGGGCATGACGGCGTAGCCAGTGGAAGTCGCGATTCTGGGATGCTGCCGGGGTGACGATCAGGAATTCATCTTCCTCTAGGCGACATACAGTCACATCCGCTTCAATACCTCCTCGATCGTTCAGCCATTGGGTATAAACAAGTCGACCAACGGAAACGTCGATATCGTTTGCGCACACCTGATTCATCAGACGCTTCGCGTCTCGACCCTGCACCAATATGTGGGCAAACGAAGTTTGATCCAGCACACCGACGTTTTCACGAACGGCGCGGTGTTCGTTTGCGGAATGGTCGAACCAGTTTTGCCTGAACCAGGAATACTCATACTCGGGCGCGACACCATCGGGCGCAAACCAGTTTGGTCGCTCCCATCCGGCGAGTTCGCCATAACAGGCCCCGCGCGCGAGCAGGCGATCATGAAACGGTGATTGCCGCACACCGCGCGATGTGGCGAACTGTCGAAACGGCCAATGCATGGCATACAAAAGACCTAACCCTTCGGTCACGCGGTCGTGCAGGTAACGTTTGTTGTTTTGAAAAGGCAGATTACGGCGGACGTCCACTTCCCACAGATCAGCGGGTGGGTGCCCATCGCGCATCCAATCCGCCATAACCTTGCCGACACCGCCCGCAGACTGAATACCGATCGAGTTGAAACCAGCCGCAATATAAAGATTGTCCAACTCACTGGATTCGCCGATGTGATAGCGATCATCCGGTGTAAAGCTTTCCGGTCCGCAAAAAAACTTCTGGATGCCCGCGTGTTCCAGGGCGGGCATACGGTAGATGGCTTTCTCCAGCACCGGTTGAAAGTGCTCGAAATCCCCGGGCAGTTCGTCGAAACAGAAGTCTTCGGGGATACCGTCCTGTCCCCAGGGTTTGGCGACGGGTTCAAACGCGCCCAGCAGGATTTTGCCCGCGTCTTCTTTGTAGTATGCGAACGCATCGTAGTCGCGGAACACAGGCAGATTGGGCGTAACCCCATCGAAAGGCTCGGTGACCAGGTAGAAATGTTCACATGCGTGTAATGGCACGTGTACCCCTGCGTTAGCTGCCAGGTCCGACGTCCACATGCCCGCACAAAGTACAACCTGGTCAGCGGTGATGGTGCCATCCTCGGTTTCTACACCGGTCACCCGGTTGGTGTCGTGAAGAATGCGGGTGACCTTCGTATCCTCAAAGATACGCGCGCCACCTTCGCGCGCGCCCTTGGCAAACGCCTGGGTCACATCGATGGGGTTAGCCTGGCCGTCGGAGGGTATCCAGGTACCGCCGAACACGTCCTCTGTGTTGATCAACGGGTACAGGCGTTCGACTTCAGGGCGATCTATGACATCCACCTGGAGGCCAAAAACCTGCGCCATCGAAGCATTACGTTTCAGCTCCTCGAAGCGCTCGCTGTTGGTGGCGATAGTGACTGATCCGTTTTGCTTAAATCCGGTGGCCTGGCCTGTTTCCTGCTCCAGATGGGTATAGAGTTCGGCCGTATATTTGGCCAGCTTGGTCATGTTCTGACTGGGTCGAAGTTGCCCGATCAATCCGGCAGCGTGCCAAGTGGTACCGCTGGTCAGCTTCTGCCGTTCTAAAAGGATGACGTCATCCCAGCCCATTTGCGTCAGGTGATAAGCAATGGAGCAACCCACTACGCCACCGCCAACGATGACGACGCGAGCTCGGTCAGGCAGTGACGGCTGAGGCATGTCTGGGTTCCACAGTTTAAGATTTCAGAATTAAGACATCCGCCCGGGGTTATCTCAAGCGCAGTTGGGGGTATCCTTCTCGATGATGATGCAAATCGGGGATATGTAGGGGAGAACATGACAGAAGAACCACCACAGTCTCTCTGGGGACGAGCTCTTTTTATGGCGGAACAAACGCCACCTGATAGAAATCGCTATGTCGATTTTTTGCGGGCGTTCTCCATATGCTGCGTTGTGTTTGGCCACTGGTTAGTAGCAGCACCCTACATCAGCGAAGGACAACTGCAGGCGACCCACCTTCTAGGCGTATTGCCGTGGACCCAATGGCTGACCTGGTTTTTTCAGGTGATGCCTCTGTTCTTTCTGGTCGGTGGCTATTCGAACGGCGTTTCCTGGTCGTTGAACAGACAACGTGAGGGCACGTATGCCAGCTGGCTGGTTGGTCGCATCCAACGCCTGATCAATCCGGTCATCCCGCTTTACCTGCTGTGGATCGCCTTTGCCGGGTTTGCCAGTGGTTTCGGCGTGACACCGGAAATGGTGAGTCTGGTGTCTCAAGCAGCCCTGGTGCCCGTGTGGTTTCTCGCTGTCTACCTTGTGGTGGTGGCGCTGGTCCCCCTCACCTGGCGGTTATGGGAAAAGTGGGGCATTGGTTCGTTCATCTTTTTCATCGCCGGTGCGGTGGCTGTGGATACCATCGCGTTTCAGTCGGGTCTGGAGCAACTGCGCTTTTTGAACTTTGCCTTTGTCTGGCTGGGCGTGCATCAGCTGGGATATGCGTGGCAGGCCGGATACCTGAAAAACCCAGGAGTGACCATCGCGTTGGGGCTCGTCAGCGCCGCAGTACTGGTGGGCCTGGTGATTGTGGGTGGTTATCCCATAGCCATGATCGGCGTCCCAGGTGCGGAGGTCAGTAATTCCATGCCCCCCACCATCGCGTTAGTTGCATTGGGGCTTACCCAGGCGGGAATCGCGATTACGCTCGAACCTTTGGGACGCGCCTGGCTGAGCCAGGGGCGCGTCTGGGCGGCGGTCATTTTGTTGAGCGGCATGATCATGACGGTCTATCTGTGGCATTTAACCGCCTTCATACTCGCCACCGCAGTTGGTTACGGGTTTGGCATAGGCCTCGACTTTGTCCCGGGTAGCGGCGGGTGGTGGGCTGCCCGTCTGGTCTGGGTACCGATCTTTATGATCGCGCTGGTACCTTTTATCGCCATCTTCACCCGGTTTGAGCAGGAGGGCTTGCCGGTGCCGGATCATCTGCCTATGTGGCGGCTGGTCACGGCGGTTGTGCTCGTTTGCGGTGGGCTTGCGCTGACGGCAGCGGAAGGCATCGGTTCGGCTGGCTGGACCGGCGTAAAGCTCTGGCTGGTGGCATTGCCGTTTATTGGCGCTGCGCTTGTCGACTTCGGACCGTTGGCCAGAAGCCCGAAGGATTCATAAGCAGAGCGGTTGCGGGACCGATTTAAAGAGACAAAAAGTCGCGGATGCGCCGACCCACCTCTTCATAGTGCGCGGGCTCCAGGTGGATGTGGTGAGGACCATCCATATATTGCACATCCAGGAGCGGATGGGTTGCTGCGATATGATCCACCTCGCCTCGATACCACTCGTCACCCTGATTAGCGACGATTAAAAGACTCGGGACTTCGCTGCAGCTCAGCAGATGGTCGATGTATTCCCTCGAAGGCCTGAGCGGGGAAGGGTAGCGGATGCGCGGGTCTGTACACCATGTAACCCCGCCTTCCACGGTGATGTGCCCGCGTGCAACCAATGAACTTGCGGCTGCAAAAGATTGATCTGTCGCCTGGGTTACGCGCTCTGCCATGGATTCTACGTCGGCGAAAACTTTTGGCTTGATATGAGACGTGAGCATTTTTGTTAAGCCCTCTCGGGTCTGCTCAACCCGCTCGGCTATGTCCAGTGCTCCGGTTGCCAGCATGCCGTCGACGAGAACGGCACGTTCGATGCGGCCGGGAAAGAGGCAGGACACTTCAGCGCTGATTTGTGCGCCCATCGAGTGACCGATCAAACTGAATCTGTCCCAGCCGAGAACTTGCGCAGCGGCGACCACATCCTGCACATCGTCTATCTGGTGATAGTGCGCGCCGGGCGAGCGGTGGTCTGAGTAGCCGTGACCGGCAAAATCGAGGGCCACCAGGTTCAGCTCTGGGAGGAGAGGCGCCAGGCGATCGAAGGTGTTGGCATTGTCCAGCCAGCCGTGAAGCGCTAAGAATTTGGGTCCGGCGGAGTTACCCCAGCGTTTTGCCGCAAGGGTGCGCCCGAAGACCTCCAGCCGAATATCCTGGCCGTGATGATCGATGCTCATGTGTGACTTCACCTGTACGAAAGAGCGCGCATTGTACAGATGTGAGGCCCTTGTGCGCGGGCTGGCCGCGCAACGTCTTACTGGTCGTCGGAGAGGTTGGCGATCACCTTGTCGACAGAAATTTCTTCCAGCTTGTTGCGGTTAGCCAACGCGCGTACCACAACGTTTTCAGGACTGCCGCTCGCGCGATCCGTGACCATGAAGGTCTTGCCATTAAGGTTAAAAAGCTGGCCCGCGTAAGGTGATGGTTGAGCGTGCATTTGTACTTCCTTTTTTTCTGAATCTTTTCCCTGCCTCGAGGTTAAAGCCGCGAGGTTTTGTTGCAGCCAGTGTATGACTCGTAATTGGTGGACGTGTGTAATTTTGTAAGGGAAGTGTTGGCCAGTGAAATATAATGAAATTGTAATTGAGAATTGTTCTCGTTTAGGTTAGCGTTCGCACCTCAATCTACTCATTAGGAACTGTTGCAGTGAATGCGAACGAAAAAATGCCTCGGAGAATAGGCATGTCCCTGAGTTTGTTGGCCGCGTTAGCGTTGAGCCAGCAGGTTTTCGGAGACGAAGAGGATAGCTACAAGGGGGTGACTGAAGAGATCGTTGTAAAGGGTAAGTACCTCTACAGCGATAAAGTGAATTCGGTAAAAACACCCACGCCTATCCTGAATGTGCCGCAATCATTGTCGATCCTGACTGAAGAGCAGATAGACGAGCAGGCGTTTCGCAGCATGGCGGATGTGCTTCGGTACACGCCGGGACTTTCTGTGAGCCAGGGCGAAGGCCATCGGGATGCGATCATCATCCGGGGTATTCAAACGACCGCAGACTTCTTTATCGATGGCGTTCGCGATGATGTTCAATATTACCGACCACTTTACAACGTTGAGCAGGTTGAAGTGCTGCGTGGCTCAAATGCGCTGTTGTTCGGCAGAGGCGGCGGAGGTGGTGTAATAAATCGCGTGCAGAAGAGAGCCGTTGTTGGTGAACAATTCAATACAGTCAACGCTGGCTTGGACACGTTTGGCGCGTACTCGGTTGACATTGATTCCAACATTGGCGCTACAGAGTCAGCTTCGTTTCGAATTAATGCCTACTATCAGGAACTTGAAAGCCATCGTGACTTTTACGACGGCACAAGTTACGCGATTAACCCTACGGTTACCTTTAGTTTCAGCGATCAGACCACGGGTTTTCTGTCCTATGAGTATGTGGATGACGATCGCGTCGTAGATCGCGGTGTGCCTTCCCAAAACGTTGCGAATGGTCCAGATGAGCCGCTGGAAGGCTTCGAAGATACGTTCTTCGGTTCACCCGATGAAAACATGACCACTTTGGAAGCGCATATTTTCCGTGCGCGCCTGGAACATGATTTTAATGAGCAATTTCGCGGCAACGTAACATTCCAATATGCAGACTACGACAAGCTCTACCAGAACCTGTACGCCAGTGAAGAGGTCCAGGTTTCCGGTGGCTCGTTTCCAGAAGTTGAACTGGACGGCTATCGCGATACAACCGAACGCGAAAACCTGATTTTTCAGGCCAACCTGATTGGAGAATTCAACACGGGCGAAATTGGTCACACGCTACTCTTCGGCTTTGAATATGGTGATCAGGAAACTGCCAATGCGCGCAACGACAATGTCTTTGCCGACAACGGTGATGATCAGTTGTTCGTCCCGTTCACTGACCCTCTCATGATTCCAGCGTTTGGATTTACGAATCCCGTGCGCGATCGAGAGTCTGATGTGCAATTTACGTCCATCTATCTTCAGGATCAGATAGATCTGACAGAGCAGTTTAAGGTGGTTGCTGGGCTTCGCTACGACCAGTTCGACATTGACGTGCTGGACATCATCGAACAGAACGATGGTGACGCGATTGGTGGCAACTTTGATCGAAAGGACAGTGAAGTCACCCCCCGCTTTGGTCTGATCTATAAGCCCAGCGAGAACATCTCGTTGTACGCTAGTTACAGCGAAACATTCCTGCCTCGATCTGGTGATCAGTTTCTCACCCTTAACCTCGACTCTGAAAGCACGCGACCGCAGTTCTTTGAGAATCGTGAAATCGGCATGAAATGGGATATCCGCGATGATCTCAGCATCACCGCATCTGTGTTTGAGCTAGAGCGCGAGAGCTACACATCCGTAGATCCTGAAGATTCAGCCCAGGTCATCGTCGTCGAAGGCTCTGAGACCACAGGCTTCGAGATTCAGCTGGCTGGTAACCTCACAGAAAACTGGGCCATCACGGCGGGTTGGGCGTCTCTAGATGGTGAGGTACAACTTGCCGATGGTAGCGGTAACGACGGCAACGTCACGCGTCAGACGCCGGACAACATGTTCTCCATCTGGAACAACTTCCGCATCACCGACAACTTCAGCGTCGGCATTGGTGCTACCTATCAGGACAGCCTGTTTGTCCGTGAAGACAACTCCGTGGAAGTGCCGGACTTCACCCGCGTGGATATGGCGGCGTTTTACCAGGTGAATGAGTCACTGCGCTTTCAGTTGAACGTGGAGAACCTGCTGGATGAAGAATATTTCCCGGATTCTCACAGCAACGACAACATCTCCACGGGTAAGCCGCTGAATGCCAGACTGTCGGTCATCTACGACTTCTAGTCCCGTTAACCTTCGAGATTCCGTAAGAACGTAAATTCTCTGGCAGCATCACTCATGCGATAGAGGGCGGCAGGCCGCCCTCTATCGCTGCGTTTCTCGCCGGTATCTATGATCAGCTCCGCCTGTTCAATCCGCCTTCGAAATGACTTCTTGGGCAGCGGTTTGCCAATCAGCGCTTCGTGTAGGGCCTGCAGTTCAGGCAGTGTGAATGTTTCCGGTAGAGCATAGCCGGGCACAATCGAGTACAGCGCCTTTTGCCGCAAGCGTTCGCGAGCGTCCTTAAAAATTCGCTTGTGATCGAACGCGAGCGGTCTTCTCTCCAAAGCATCGGTGGCAACCCACCGAACGTCGTCCACCGAATCTACCAGTGCCGCACAATCCTGATGTGCAATCAGTGCGGCGTAAGAAACTGTGATAGACCAACCACGTTTGTCGCGCTGACTGTTGCCGTAGGCGGCAAGCTGCTCGATGTACGGCGGTGTTACCCCGGTTTTTTCCGTAACAACTCTGATGGCTGTTTGCGCGAGGTCGCGGTCACGATCGAGATCGACAAAGCCGCCGGGCAATGCCCACTTGCCTTGTTCGGGATGGGCAGACCTGCGCACGATCAGCGCTTTCAGCGTGGCATCGTGATAGGTGAAGAGCACCGTATCTACGGTAACCAGCGGGCTCGCGAACTCTGACGCGTCGTAGTTGCGTAAAAATTCGTCTTCGGACAGGGGTGAATTTGATGTCATAGCCTCATTTTGTGACCTTTTGACACTTTTTTCAATCATCTTGCGGTCAAAGGCTTGACTATTTAGAGACTAAAGGACACAATTCTCCACATTGAATAGTGACATATAGACACTTAATACCGAATTAGTTGGTTAAAGGCCTCTCGATGGACAACAAATCGAAAAAGTATGACTACCTGATTTTCATAGGCCGGTTTCAACCGTTCCACTTAGGGCATCAACAGGTGGTAACCCAGGCACTGGACATCACCGAGCGGCTCATTGTGCTCGTCGGCTCGGCTGAGCGACCCCGATGTACGCGCAACCCTTGGACTTATGTAGAACGCGAGATGATGATCCGCGAGAGCCTCGCAGATGTGGCACATCGGATAACGATTAAGCCTTTGCCTGATGCCACCTACGATGAGGCTACCTGGCAGAGTTTTGTGCAATCACAAGTGACGGCGGTGCTCGAAACCCATGGCGTCTGTGAGACAGAAACACGTATTGGTTTGATTGGTCATGCCAAAGATGCCACGTCTTACTATGTCAAAAGCTTTCCGCAATGGCCCTTTCAAGAGGTGGGTAACGCCACCGGGATCTGTGCCACTTTGATACGGGAACAGTTGTTGAGCGGCGGTGGGCTGCCGGAGCGCGCGCTGGGTCCTGCTGTTGCAAGAGTACTGCGCAAGAGTCTGAACAACGAGACGTTTCAGGACTTACAGGCGGAAATGGCGTTCATATTGAACTATCGCTCGCGATGGCAGGCCGCACCTTATCCACCTACGTTCATTACCGTGGATGCGGTTGTCGTACACCGAGACCGAGTGCTGTTGATCAAGCGCGACGGCCGTCCCGGCAAGGGGTTATGGGCGCTTCCCGGTGGCTTTGTCGATAACGATGAATCACTGGAAAACGCGATGTTGCGTGAGCTTCAGGAAGAAACCTGTATCGATGTTCCCGCAGCGACCCTGATCCCCAATATCAGAACAACGGCAGCGTTTGATGACCCGCACAGGTCCGCGCGTGGCCGAACTATTTCTCACGCTTATTTGATAACGCTTCCAGATGACCTGCCTTCACCGCGCGTTGAAGGGGCCGACGATGCAGCCCTCGCAGAGTGGGTAGCTCTGGATTCGCTGGAAGCGTCGACTTTTTATGAAGACCACTTTTTCATCATTCAGAAGCTGCTTGGCACCCGGGCAGCAACTGTAGAAACCCCTTACAAGGAGGACAAACAATGAAAACCAATATCATCTTGAATACCGATTCCTACAAGACATCACACTATCTGCAATACCCGCCGCAGACTGAATTCGTCAGCAGCTACATTGAATCGCGAGGTGGTGATTACAAAGCCACGCTGTTTTTCGGTTTACAGATGTTCATCAAACGCTACCTCACTCAGCCATTCACCCAGGCGGATATAGGTGAAGCAGAGGAGATTCTGGCCGCACACGGCGAACCATTTAACAAGGCTGGTTGGCAATACATTTTGACGGAGCACAACGGCTTCCTGCCAATCGAGATCCAGGCGGTGCCCGAAGGTTCTGTATTGCCCACGGGTAATGTGCTGGTGCAGGTGGTCAATACGGACCCGAAAGTCCCCTGGATTACGAGCTACGTTGAAACGGCGCTGCTTCGAGCGATCTGGTATGCCACAACCGTTGCAACACGCTCCAGGGAATGTCGACAGATCATCAAGGAGGCGCTGGAAGATACCGCTGATTCGCTCGAGGGCCTGGAATTGAAACTCCAGGACTTTGGCGCACGGGGAGCAAGCTCTGAAGAAAGTGCTGGCATCGGCGGGGCCGCCCATCTCATCAACTTCATCGGCACGGACACTATCAGCGGACTGCTCGCAGCACGCAGGTTTTACAACGCAGAAATGCCTGGGGTTTCCATACCCGCTGCGGAACACTCAACCATCACATGCTGGGGGCGTGACGCGGAAGCGGATGCGTATGCCAACATGATTGAGCAGTTTGGTGGCGACGACCGTATATTTGCGGTGGTCAGCGACTCGTACGATCTGTTTGCAGCCATCGACGACATCTGGGGCGAGACCCTGAAGGATAAGGTGGAAACCAACGGCGGTACCGTGGTGATTCGCCCGGACAGCGGTGAACCTGTGGAGATAGTCTGCGAGACCATTCAACGGCTGATGAAGCGGTTTGGCTATATCGAGAACAGGAAAGGGTTTCGCGAGCTGCCGCCGCATGTGCGTGTGATCCAGGGGGATGGCATCAGTGTGGAAACCATCCGCCGGATACTCGGCATGATGAAGGTCAGGCGCTTGAGTGCAGCCAACATCACCTTCGGGATGGGGGGTGAACTCCTGCAGAAGCTGGACAGAGACACGCTGAAATTTGCCATGAAGGCGTCCGCAGTGCGTGTCGACGGCCAATGGCGAGACGTCTTTAAGGACCCTGTCACCGATAGGGGTAAACGTTCAAAACGTGGGCGTCTGGCCCTGGTTCTTGAAGCGGGTGAGCACGTCACCGTGCGGGAAGCGGAGTTGGCTGGACGTGAAAATCTGCTGCAGACAGTGTTTCGCAACGGTGAGCTCCTCGTGGAAACGGATTTTGAGTCGGTCCGCCAACGCGCAGCAGCGGCGGGATAGCGGGTGAACCACAATTGGCAGTACAGGGACGTTTTGCATGGCAGAACGGTCGTTTTGCCACTCGTCCGACATTTGTTACTAAGTGTTGCAAATCGATTCTGTTCTGGCACCATGCTCCGCACCGAGGGCGCCCTGTCGCCACAGTTTGTATAAGTAGTTGAACTGCAGCCGCGAAGCGCGTCTAACGCCTACCGGATAACCAAGTTCTAACCTCTCCGTAATCAGGCTTCCTGTAGAGGATGTCTCTGCGGACGGCTGTGTCCTGTGCGCCCTCGAAATGGGAAACACATTGGGAAATACATTGGGAAATACATTGGAGAGGAGACTATGAGGCTAAACGCTCAAAAACTCTGCATCCTGTGCCTGTTGTTGGTACCACTCCCCAGTTTTGCGCAGGAGGAATCTCGGCGCATTGAGGAAGTGGTTGTCACCGCAGAGCGACGCGAAGCGTCAGTGCAGGATACGTCTATCTCAATCACAGCCTTTACCGGCGAGATGATTGAAGACTTTGGTATTCGTAACCAGTCGGATCTACAGAACATGATCCCGGCGACGACGATCCAACCCTACGACTCCGCCGTACGCGGTGTAGGCCGAAACTTTCGTAACCTGGGCGGAGATCCGGGCGTATCGACCTACATGAACGGCATCTACTCTGAAGACCTGTACACCGCAACGATCGGATCTTTCTGGGATATCGATCGCATTGAGGTACTGCGCGGTCCACAGGGTACTTTGTACGGCCGCAACGCTGTGGGTGGAGCGATGAACTTCTTGTACAAGAAGCCGGAAGATGAGTTTAACTCGGCTTTCCGTACCACCCAGGGTGACTACGGCACGGAAGACTACTACGGCATGGTTACCGGCCCGCTCATCGACGGCGTGCTGAACAGCCGTTTGACCGTTTCCAGCCGCCGTCACGACGGTTGGGTGGAAGAGAAGAGTGGCCTCGGCCCCGATCTCGATAGCGGCGACGAGCAGAATGCTGCCATCCAGTTTGAGTGGAACATCAGCGACAGCGCATCTTTGAATGTGCGCAGCAACTGGGCCCAGGTCGATCGCGTCTTCGGTGGCGCTGATGGCGGTGGTCTGATTGTTCTTAGCGGTGAAAACACGGTCATTCCTGGCGGTGGCACTGGACGTAACTTTACGGATCTGACCAACCGTCTGCGTGCCGTTGATCCGGCGCAGACCAACCCGCTGGCCAGCGATTTTGTTATGCCTGGCATGGAAACGTTCACCTTCACCAACCCGACGACCGGTGCTGACATTCAAGCTCAGCGTACGCGTCCAGGTGTTGACCCATCAGGCAGTCTCCGCAATCAGGGCTTCGGCTTTACTGGCAGCCCAACAGACTGTGTTGAAGATGATCGTGAAGACATCAAGGGCGGCGATCTCTGCGCGTACACAAACGGCTTCAACAACGAAACGTTTGTACAGCAGGGCAACCAGGTTGAGTTTTCGTGGGATATCAACGACCGCGTGCAGTTCAAGTACCTGTTTGGCTACAACGAACTGATCTATGAGCGTGTCACCGATGATGACAACTTTGCGAGCCTGCAACGTGACCGTCAGTTCTACGTGAACCACGAAGCGGAGTACGTTTCTCACGAATTCCAGCTGTTCTACGACATCGGCGATAACCTGACGTTTACGTCTGGTATTTTCTTCTATGATGCCACCATCGACCAGCGTTATGACTTCTACAGCTCTGTTGGTGAAGGTCAGTTCACCGACCCGACCTTTGGTCTGGACTCGATATTGGCGACGGTTGCTCCTGGCGCTGTCCCCGGCAACCCGCCGCTGACGTTCCTCGCTGGCACGCAGCTGATTACGCTTGAAACCGGTCGTCAGACCGCCATTGCCAATGGCAATAATGGCGACGGTCAGTTCACGGTTGTAACCGGTCCCTGGCTGGGTGAAGCCTCGCTTGGCAGTGTGAACCACGGTCCGGCAACCACGGGGACTGACCTCCTGGCAGCCAACAAGACTGAGCGCGAAGCCTATGCCGTGTACACCCAGGGTGTATGGGACATCAACGAAGACTTCACGCTGACCTTCGGTCTACGGTATGCGGAAGATGATGTGCGCGGTCGTGAGCAGTTGGCACAGTACGCAGAGTCCATGGCCATTGCAGATGCAGTGGGCTTAAGCCTCGGCCAAATCAATATCATTCGTGGTGCGATCGATCCTGCCACGCTCCAACCCACGGGGCTTGCGCCTATCTGGGCTGGCGGTGTGCCGATTCAATTCGGTGCTTACCGCGAAGTTGAGCGTGTGGACGATGAGCTGACCTGGCGTTTGAACCTGGACTACAACGTCACAGATTCATCGCTGATATATGCCAACGTCACCACCGGCTATCGTTCCGGCGGGTTTAACCTCGCGTTCTTCAGCCAGACGCCAGAGTATGACCCTGAAGAACTGATCGCTTACGAGATCGGCTTTAAGGGACAGTTCCTGGATGGTTCTCTGCAGCTGAACGCATCAGCGTATCTGTACGACTATGAAACCATTCATACACGTACAGAAGAGGCTTGCCCTCCGGGTGGCACGTTGCAAAGTGCGAACAGTGCTTGCGCGGTTGTGGATTCAACCACCTCTATTGAGACGGCACCCGGTGCAGAAGTACGCGGCCTGGAAGCAGAACTGCTGTGGCTTGCCACCGATAATCTGACCATCGGCGGTAACATCAGCTTCACCGATACCGAATACACCGAAGACTTCTTTGTTGTAGACGGTGCTGATCCACGGTTCACTGGCGACATCTATAATGCGGTTAACAACCCTGATCGTCGCATCAACATCAAGGGCAACAGCCTGCTGCAGGTACCGGAAAGCAAGGCGAACGCCTTCGCTTCATACCGGTTCAACCTGAACGAAGCGGGTTCTCTGGAACTGTTGGTGAACTACAGCTACATCGATGATGTGTACTTCTCAGCGTTTGAAAGCGATCTGGACTTAGCGCCTGCTTACGACCGTTGGGATATGCGTGCAACATGGCGCAGCGCATCTGAGCAGTGGACTGTGAGTGGCTTTGTTAACAATATCACCGACAAGGTAGGTATTCGTCAGATCCTGCGTCACGGTGCAACCGACGGCTTCCGTCGCACCGCACAGGTTTCTGAGCCACGCGTTTACGGCATCGATCTGACCTACAACTTGAATCCGTAACACCGATTTAAGTTCAGGTACGAACAAACGCCCCTCCGGGTTCTCCCGGAGGGGCGTTTTATTTTGTGTACATTATTTCCTAACAGTTCGACCAACCCGTGGTGGTGTAGATACAGCCGTCACCAGTACCACCCACACCCATGCCTGCTGAGCGGCTGTAGTGATTCCAGCTGCCGTTGCTGGTGCGCTCACCGCTGCCATAGCGCGAGTGGGTGTTAACCGAGCCAAGACAGCCACTCTGGCCGGTGCTCAAGTTCACCCAGCAACCCTGAGCGTTGATGAGATAAGCGCCGGGCGCAATTTTTGAGCCTACTGAAACTTCCAATTGACGCAGCTGGTCGGTAGTGAGTCTTTGTCCGTTCACAGCAACATTGCTCCAGGACGCGGCATGCGCAGGCTGCGTTAGTGCGCCGCTGACCGAGAGGATAAAGAAACATATTTTGAGGAATTTCATGGTGGATTTTTCTCCTTTGGTTAACCGATAGGTCACACGCTGGAAGAAAAAGGTTCAAAACATTTTGATGTTTTGATGACTGAATTTTGATGATATGATGCGCTATGCGAACCACTCTCACGATTGACGATACGATTGCCAAAGCGTTGAAAAAGCGGGCCTTTGAGACGGGCCAGAGTTTTAAAGCTGTCGTGAATGAAACGCTGCGCAAAGGACTGCTGGATGAACCTGAGGAACGTGCGCGCAACCGTAAATATCGTCTGCCCACTTATTCGATGGGCGTGCCTCTTGTTGATTTGACCAAGGCAAACGCGCTTGTGGGAGAACTGGAGGACGAAAATATCATTCGCAAGATGGAACTTGGCAAATGATCGTAGTCGACACAAACCTCCTGATCTATGCGCTCAACGAAGATACCGAACATCATGCTAAGGCTGCAGAATGGCTGCAGCGGCAGTTGCGGGAAGTACAGGTCGGATTGCCGTGGATTGTATTGGTTGGTCTTCTGCGGTTGGTGACTAATACGAGGATTGTGAGGTCGCCGATGACAATTGACGAAGCGGTAAACGTTGTTACCGGATGGTTGGCTTTACCAAATGTAGAGACCTTGCAGCCGGGAATGAGGCATTGGGAGATTCTAAGTCGGTTGCTGCTCAAAACAGGCGCTGGCGGTAACCTGGCCAACGACGCACATATCGCAGCCATTGCGATCGAGCATTCCGCTCTCGTTTGTTCTGCCGATACGGATTTTCTTCGTTTTGAGGGAGTGCAGTACCACAACCCGCTCATGGACTTGTCAATTCAAGAACCTTCCCTGGCCTACATCGCCTGAATACCTCCGCATAGTTTCCTGTTAACGAGGCCGCGCTTTCGGCGTATGCTCGTTTGGACTAGCAACGAGTGGGAGAGGCAACCGTGACTGATGCCATAAGCAGAAGAACTATCCTCAAACACACAGCGTCGATAGGTGCGGCAGCAATGTTGGGCACTGTTGGACCTGGTGTTCGAGCCGCTAACGATGCGGACGTGGCGTTTTTAAGTGGTGTTCAACTCGCAGAGAAGCTCAAGAAAAAAGAAGTGGGATCTGAAGAGCTGACCCGTTTCTTCATCTCCCGTATCGAGAAATATGACCCGACCCTCAATGCGGTTGTGGTTAGAGACTTTGAGCGAGCGCTTGAGGCGGCAAAAACTGCTGATAAGGCAATGATAAATCGCAAGGCGAAGGGACCGCTTCACGGCGTGCCTATCACTGTGAAGGAGTCCTATGACATAGCAGGGCTACCCTCCACCTGGGGAGTACCTCAGGCGGCCAATAACATTGCCCAGGCAGATTCGTCGGTTGTCCAACGCTTTAAGGAGGCCGGCGCGGTGGTGATGGGTAAAACCAATGTGCCGATCAACCTGGGCGATTTCCAGAGTTACAACGCCATCTACGGCACCACCAACAATCCTTGGGATACAAGCCGCACACCGGGTGGGTCATCAGGTGGGTCGGCTGCAGCACTGGCGGCAGGGCTTACCGGGTTGGAGAGTGGCTCCGACATAGGCGGCTCCATTCGCAACCCGGCCCACTTTTGCGGCGTTTACGGACATAAGCCCACCCTTGGGGTGATTCCCTCGCAGGGACATCAACCACCCGGTGTGCCGCCAAATCCGCAGCATCCTGATCTGGCTGTCGTGGGACCGATGGCGAGAAGTGCCGAGGACCTGGCCGTGGCGCTGGATGTGTGCTCCGGTCCTAACAGCCTCATGTCCCCAGGCTGGAAGCTGGATCTCCCCGCACCGAGCTTCACCAGTTTGAAAGGACTGCGCGTCGCCCTTTGGCCAGATGAAGGTCTTGCGCCTGTTGATAGAGAGATTGCTGATCGTGTTCAGGCGGTGGGTGAGAACCTCGCCAAGTTGGGCGCGACTGTTTCGGACAAAGCGCGACCTGGATTCAGCGTCGGTATGGCGAACGAGACCTATATGGGAATACTTGGCGGCATGCTGGGGATGCCGGGGGTGGAGCTTAAGTTCTCAGACTATCTCGGTCTGCACGGCATGAGAGGTGGATTGCGGGTTGCGTGGCAACAGTTTTTCAAGGAGTGGGACATACTGCTGTGTCCGGTCACTGCGACGGCGGCATTCCCTCAGGACCAGAGTGACCTCAACGAACGCACTCTGACAGTGAATGGCGAAGACCGACCTTATTTCGAGCAGGTGTTCTGGGCAGGGCTTGCTACTGTCAGTTATCTGCCGAGTACAGTGTTCCCGACCGGGTTGTCCAACAGTGGCTTGCCAATCGGTCTGCAGGCATTGAGTGCAGAGTTTAATGACAGGGCCACAATAGAATTTACCAGGCTAATGGCCGCGGAGTTTGGCGGGTTTCAAGCTCCACCCGGGTTTGTTTAGCTGAGGCTTGCAGTTCCAAAAGAACGGTAAGGACAGCAGAAAACAGCGAGGTAGCCTGCCGAGGGCTACCTCTGACTGTATCAAAGTGCGATCAACGAAACAGGGTATCCGTACCTGTATCGCCATTGTCGTGCTCATTGCTCTCGCGGATATCGTTGAAATAATCAACGTCACCACGAATGCTTACCGTTAGGGTTGCTGGCGAGCCAGGTAAGAGGCTGGTTATATCTACTGCCATATTTTCGGTGGCGCCCGCAGCAACACCGTTCGTTTGAGCAAACACAACGATGGTATCCAGATATTCAGCGTCACCGTAGCGGCACGAGCGAGCAGGATCTATGATCTGGCTGCAAACCGTCATGTGGTAGCGATTCTGAAACGCCATAGAGTCTCGAGTGCCGCGGTTGGTCACGCGTTGCTCGGCAAAAATGCTGCCTCCGATACCAACATCCACTTTCACCGATCGCGCTTCAAGCTCGGCAATATGCAAAGGCCAGTTAAACGGCACCAAATTGGAGGGCGTAAAACCGCTGCCACCGGTAATGATGACGGGCTGCATACGGATATAGAAATAGGCGCTGAAGCGCTGGAATGTACCGGGCAGCGTGACAGTACTGTTGTAGTGAGTACCTTCCTTGCCTGACATGACGGTAGTAGGAGATTGCAGCGCAATACAACCGTCCTTCAGTCGGACGATGGGATCAGAGCCCGTCACGCAAAGCGAAAAACGCTGTTGCAACATAGGTTTTGAGGGTGTTGGCAGCGACCAGCTGACTGTTACGTCTTGGGTTGCGCCCACCTCCACACGAGGCAAGGGGTCAGGAGTGACCGAATTCAGGATCGGTTCGGGGATAGCAAGCTCCAGCTTGATCTCATCGCAGACAAGGCAATCGATCGGGTCAAAGGATGCAGCATGACCCATACTGCTTGCGAGGATCAGAGCGCCGAGTAGAAAGCTGGTTTTTACTTTCAGTGTTATCTTCTTCAGATACATGTTCATGTGCGTAGTCATGATTGGTTCCATTTAGTTAGTGGGTTAGGCAAAGCGCCTAACCTGTGAGTCACAAGCTGAACGGAACCGGGTTGTCACCTGTTTAGGGGGCAGACATTCTGGTTTCTGGCTGGCAGGTAGGGATTAACGCCCAAGGGCGGAAGGGGCCGGAAACGATGGAGCGCGGTGCTGGCGCGCTCGTCACCGGGTGGTTGAAAAGAGCGGTTTTACCTGAATACGTTCACTGCACCGGCGCCGGGTGCGGTGTTGTCTGAAGGATCGGTCGACCCACTCGCTTCCTCAGCGGACCCAATCAGTAAGAGTTCACCTGAAACTGCTACCGATGTGCCGAAACGATCCCCAGCATCTATTGTCGACGCTTTTACGTAGGCACGCTCCGACCAAACGGCTCCGTTTCGTTCGATTAAATAGACTGCGCCTGCACCAGGTATGGAGTTGTCCAGAGGACCCCCAGTTCCGTTGCCGTCTTCCGCACTGGCACCTACCGCAAGTGTCTCGCCAGAGAGGTTGAGGCTTGCCCCAAATTGATCTGTTGCATCGGCATTTGATGCCTTGAGATAAGCTTGCTGATCCCAGGCGCCGCCATTTCGGGTGAATACATAGACTGCCCCGGCATCCAACAGGCTGTTGTCCGCTTCTCCTGCGGTCCTGCCAGCGTCTTCGCGGGGTGCGCCGATGGCCAGAGTGTCGCCATCCACATCGATAGCGCTGCCGAACAAATCCCCGGTTTCAGCATTGGATGCCTTTATATAGGCAACTTGATTCCACTCTCCTGACTGAGCACGGGTGAACTCGTAGGCGGCACCGGCGCTGGTGGAGGAGTTATCCTGCTCACCACCAACGCCGTTGCCCGATTCTCCAATCGCGCTTACAAAAAGGCTGAATCCCCCGGCTGATTCTGAAAAGGCAAGGACAGAGCCGAAGAGGTCATCAGTATCTGCATTGCTGGCCTTCACGTAGTCCTCTTGCAGCCAAGCGCCGCCGACGTTTTGGCTGAAAACATACACGGCACCCGAATCGCGTGTGCCGTTGTTGGCCTCGGAAGATCCATCTGAATCTTCACCCGATGCGCCCACTGCGATGATGACGCTGCCCAGAATCGCGACGCTGGAACCAAACTCATCGCCCAGTTCAGCGTTGGAAGCCTCCAAAGTATCTTGTGCAAGCCAATCGGTCCCCGCGCGTTCAAACACATAAGCTCTTCCGGTGTCTGCGCCGAATGCAGGAGAACCGACAACCAGCCTGTTCCCGAATATCGCCAATGAAGCACCGAACTCGGCGAAGCTGGTGAGATCCGGTGCTTTGACGTAAGACTCAAACGTCCAGGTCCCGCTGTTGTGTGAAAAGATATAAACCGCGCCAACACTGTCGCCACTGATATCTGCAGGGTCGTTCGGATCGAGGCTCCGATCAAAGGGTGCGCCTATTGCGAGCCTGTTCCCGGACATCGCAAGGGTGTGGCCAAACCGCTCGCCACTCGCGGGGTTTGTCGCCTTCAAATAAGCCTGCTCTGCAAATGCACTTGCTGTTTGCCGCGTAACGGTCAGGGTATAAGTCTGCTGGTCGCTGCCATCTTCAGCTGTAACGACTATCACGAAGTCGTTGGCACCCTCCGCAAGTGTTAAACGAGGATTTGTATCTGCGATGGGTGCACCATTGATCGTGACACTCGCATCGGGGTCTTCAAGGAATATGAGTAGATCAATTGCGCTGGTGACGAATCCTACGGTGACGGTGTAGCTCGTGTTCTGAGGTTGAAATACTTGATCCAGGTCGAACCCTTCTATTCGCAGATTTGTCACGTTGGCATTGGTGGACGGGGTTTGCTCGTAGGTGATGGTGTAGGTGTTGGATCTACCGTCAGCGCTCACCACAATGTCGATATCGATGGTGGCCGGATTGTCAGGCATAAACGATTCGGTAACCGTTCCGGCTGCCTCCATCCCAAGGAGGCTTACACGGGAATTTGCGTTGGCAGCGACCGCACGTACGGTGACGACATCAAAGTTACCGGCGTACGTATATCGATTCACCAAAGGATCGAATGCCGGAGTAAGCTCAGGTTGCGCACCGCCTCCGTTCCCCGTGTCGCCACCACGTCCGATAATACCCAGTTCCGAGAGGCGCAGGCTGACCGCAATGCCGTTGCCACCACTGCTGCCGCCACCGCCGCCGCAAGCTGCTGTGAATAACACGGCTGCAATGACCAACATCACCTGGTATGTATGCGCTCGAAAACTTATGCCTGCCATGTGCCTGTTCCTTGGGTAACGCAAGTGGTTGTTTGCTAATCCATCGCAAGAACCTATGGTAACTGCATTGTCGGACGAGATTCCCGCTGATCCACAGGGGATTAATTCGCTGATCTTACTTCAGGTTGAAGGCCTTGGCATGCGTTCAGGGTATGCGGAAAGTGCGCGTCCTCTGGTCAGGGAGAGTCACGCGCTTGCGTCTCCTATACGGTCTGGGAAAACCTGATTTCAGAACGGGCTAGATAGGTATCGAATACCATGCAGATATTCCGAATAAAGAAGCGACCCATGGGTGTGACTTGAAGAGCCCGGTCGCTGTTGATAAGCAATCCCAGCTCTATCAGCTCGCTGAGGGCTGGGTCTTCAGCCGCGAAATACCTGTCAAAGTCGTGCTGGAACGATGATTCAAAAACTCTCTTGTTCAGGCGCAAGGTGCACATCAGTGTTTGGATGACATAGCGTCGTACTTGATCATCCTGTGACAGCTGCAATCCTTTTGCGATGGGTAAACGCCCGGCATCGATTGCGGTGTAGTAATCATTCAGTGTCTTTTCGTTCTGGGTGTAGAGGTCGCGGGTCTGCCCAATAGAGCTTACGCCCAGAGCCAACAGATCGCAGTTCGCGTGCGTTGAATAACCCATAAAGTTTCGCTGAAGCGTGCCGTTTTTGGATGCGCGGACCAGGCTGTCTCCAGATTTTGCGAAATGGTCCATGCCCAGGTATTGATAACCTTGGGTTTCCAGCGTTTTGATCGCGCGCATGAGAATTGCCAGCTTGACGTCCCGTGTGGGGATGTCTTCGGTTCTGATCTGACGCTGAGTTTTGAACAGGTGCGGCAAGTGGGCATAGTTGTACAAAGAGATGCGATCCGGATTCAGACGGAGGGTACGTTCCAGGGTTTGTTCAAATCCCGCTACCGTCTGCAGAGGTAGTCCATAAATGAGGTCGATGCTGACCGACTTAACGCCGTTGTCTCTTGCGCTCTCAATGACGCGGCTGGTTTCTTCCTCGCTTTGAATTCGGTTTACCGCAGCCTGAACCTGAGGATCAAAGTCCTGTACCCCGACGCTGATTCGGTTGAACCCAAGCCGGGTCATCGCCGCCACCTGCTCGGCCGTTACTTTGCGGGGATCGAGTTCTATAGAGAAGTCTCGATCAGAACTCTGGTCCAGGTCGTAGGATGCCGAGAGATGCTCGAACACCTTGGTCATTTGCTCAAGGTCCAAGGTGGTCGGTGTGCCACCGCCGAAGTGAATCTGTGCCAGAGTGCGACGACCTGTGACCTGCCGTTGCAGTTCAATCTCCCTGGCGAGGTGCTGAAGATAGGTTTCGGCGTGAACGCGGTTCGCAGTGTGTATTTTGTTGCAGGCACAGTAGTAACAAACGGTCGCACAAAATGGCACGTGTATATATGCGGATATGGGTGCTTGAGAGGATGGTCTCCATTGCATTTGGTAGGCGCTCACAAAGTTACCTTCAGCAAAGTGGTTAGCGGTTGGATACGATGTGTAGCGAGGGCCTGTAGCAGGCAGGCGGCCGGCGAGTTCGGCAAGGTCTTTTAGGTCGGTGGTCATGATATATGGAGAGCCAGAGTACTCAATGTGGCTGGGTCCGTAATTTTGATGTGTTGGCGGTCCGCTGCGATCACACCTGACCGCTTCATTCGGGCAAACACGCGCGAGAGGCTTTCAAGGGTAAGACCCAGATAACTGGCGATGTCGGTACGACTCATGGGGGTTGGGATATGTGTCGGGTCTCGGTCCAGTTTGGCGAGCCGTTGCATCATCTGAATGCAGAACCCGGCAAAACGGGCTTGGGCAGAAGTAGCTTTGACGTTCAGCTGGTGGGTTAGGGTACTGCTCGTCGCCTCATATGCTTGAAATGCGAGTGCCTGCCAGACGCTACTGACGCCACCCTCAGCTTGGACGGGCACGTAACAGACGGAAGATTCTTCAAGTGCCGCCACAGTGTGCAGACTGCAACCGTCGGTCTGGAAATTTGGTACTACATCGCCGGGTAGGTAGAACCCGGTAACGCTCTCGTCACCCTCGGTGTTGATGGTGTAGCTCTTGAACATACCGGAGCGAACATGGAACTGATGCGAGATGCTGTCACCCATGGCAAACAGGTACTCGTGTCTACCGACCCGATGCCCGAAGTCCATGACCTCAGCCAGGCGTTTCACGTCGTCTTTTTGTAGTCGCGATGCTATGCAGTAGTGCCGCGTATGGCATTGGTCACAAAACTGCCCGGTATTGTTGATCGACTGCGCTTTCATCCGGTGAGTATGTTCGGCTGAACGAGATGGCCAAATAGGGGAATTCCACTACTCCTCTAGAGTTGGATGGGCAGAAATCGAGGATTAACTTGATTCTGATCAAAGGTGCTGCGCAGTTACCGGTCCATATTTACGCCGACACTTAATGAAGTAACAGCCTGTTGGAGAGAAAGAGTATGCGTATCGAAGTAGCCCTGGTTGGCGCCCTTGCTGTAGTCACGGCGTTGTTGTGGAGTCCGTCCGCTGCGGCCGGTGTAGAACAGGGGGATTGGTTGTTGCGGGTAGGCGCGCACAGCGTGAACCCAAAATCGGACAACCACTCGGTGGTAGAGGTAGAAAGTGCGACGATGGCCACATTTAACTTCACCTACTTCTTCCGCGACGCGTGGGCGGTGGAAGTTCTTGCAGCGCTGCCATTTGAACATGATATTGAGCTTGTAGGCGGTGGACGTGTGGCTTCAACCAAGCACCTGCCACCCACCGTATCTGTGCAGTACCACTTCAATACCACCCAGCGCGTAAAACCCTACGTGGGTGTTGGTCTTAACGTTACAGAGTTCTTTCAGGAAGATACAACAGGCGCTTTAGCGGGCTTGGATCTTGAGCTGGATCGTTCGTTTGGTTTGGCAGCGCAGGTTGGCGTGGATATAGATCTGAATGAAAACTGGTTTGTTAACGTTGATGCCAGATATTTCGATATAGATACGGACGCCGACCTGAATGGCACATCAATTGGCACGGTGGAAATCGACCCATGGGCGGTTGGCTTGAGTGTCGGTATGAAGTTCTAACCGCGAGCAATCAATCGGGTGTTGGAGTGTTCATCGGTAGCGGAATTCTGCACAGCTTCAGCCACCCGCTTAATCTCCAAAGTATTCGAAAGGTGTTTTGTAACGATTGTGCATCTTCAGAAAGTTAGTAGAGCGTAAAGGAACAAACATCAGGGAATCCACGTATTAACAGCCGCAAGCAGCGGTCCATTATGAGAGGAGTGAATCTCTGAAGGTGCAATTATGGTAGAAACGGTCACCGGCACTGATCGGTCTGCGGGTATCAGCTATAACGAAGTTCTGGACACAGATTCCCATCCGGTGCCAGATATTCTGCGTGTAGACAGTCCTCTGCCACCTGGTCCAACGGTGGTCGATGCAGCGGTTTATCATTCCAGGGAAGTTTTCGAGCGCGAAAAAGAGCGGTTGTGGAAGCGTGTCTGGCAGATGGCCTGTCACGAAGATGACATCCCCAACGTGGGTGATGCGTTGGTATACGATATTGCAGACCTTTCTTACATCATCGTGCGCAGCAGCGAAGATGAATTCCACGCTTTCCCAAACGCCTGCTTACATCGCGGCAGACAGCTTCTGCACCAGGACGAGGAGCAATTGTATAACCTGCGTTGTCCTTTTCACGGTTGGTCCTGGAGCTTGCAAGGCAAGTTACAAGAAGTCCCCTGCCAATGGGATTTTCCGAGTGTTTCCGAAGAAACTCACTCGCTCAAGTCTTTACCGGTTGGGCGCTGGGGTGGATTTGTTTTTATCAACCCTGACCCGGATTGCGAACCGCTGGACGATTTTCTAGGCGATCTGGATGCGCACTATCCGCATGTCCCGATGGATAGACGGTACAAGGCGGTGCACGTTGCTAAGCGTCTAGCCTGCAACTGGAAAGCCGCACATGAAGCCTTTGCGGAAGCTTATCACTCGGTGGCAACCCACCCGACGCTGCTCAGTACTCTTGGATGTGCGAATTCAAAGTACGATGTATTTGGCAACTTCTCGCGAGCGTTGTCTGCGCACATGGTCGGTAGTCCGCACGTGCCTCCGCACCTCGCGGATGAACCTTATATGGAAGCCACACCATTTACGCGACAGCGGCACGAGCTGACCGGCAACATTTACGAACGGGTTGAAGAAGGTCGCGTACAGATCACTACGCCAGACGGTCGCACGGGCTACTTTGACGATCGTGGCAACTTCCTGGACGGGGATCAGTTTCACGCGGACATCCACTTATGTAACTGGGTCGGTGGCAAGCTGGCGCCGGGTATGGAGGATCTTCCCGCAGATGTGCCTACCGGCGGGTTTGCGGAGAAACGTGCTAACGCGGCGGCGGCACGGCGTGAAGAATTGCGTAAAAATCTCGGCGATATGGTGGACAGTGTCAGCGATGCAGAACTCCTGGACCCCATCTACTACAGCGTCTTCCCCAACATCTCACCGTGGGGTTCCTTTAACCCGATCTTCTACAGGTTTCGCCCATACGGCGACAATCCAGAAGAGTGCATCCATGAGTGTCTTTTTATGCTGCCGGTCCCTGAAGGTGAACCGCGACCACCGGCTGCAAAAATGCAGTGGCTTGATCTTGAAGATGATTACATCGACGCGCCGGAACTGGGTGCGCTAGCGAAAGTCTTCAATCAGGACACACTCAATCTACCGTACGTGCAAAAGGGTTTGCACAACCTCGATGAGGTCATCTTTGCCAACTATGGAGAAATGAAGCCGCGCCACTTCCACAAACTTTACGCCGAATGGATGGCGAAGGAATAACGACATGCTGCACAGCGCGGGTGTGCAGATTGATCTACCGCCACCGAAGTAAGGACCAAAACGCCCGATCTGATAGTCTGCTTCGGTGATTGACACCTGCCCAATCGGCAGGGAAAATGCGCGTCCCCTGGCCATGGCCGGGCTGTATCAATATGGCTAGGTAGCTCAGCTGGTTAGAGCGCAGGATTCATAATCCTGAGGTCGGGAGTTCAAGTCTCCCCCTAGCTACCAATCAAATCAAAGACTTAGCTTTCGGCTGATTCACCTTTCTAGAAATTGAGACCATATTGAGACCGAGCTGGGTCTCCAATCGGATACTCTGGCTCATTCGCGATATCTGACTTACAGGCTCGGTCGGGAACAACCGATTGCGTGGTCCGCGATGGAGTCTGCGACAAAGAGCAGGATTGGGGGCAACAAGACTCCGAGAGGATGCTACAAATGGAAGGAGGCCAATGCCTCCGTAGTTGGGTGGAGATCGGATGTTAATAACAAATATTTGGACGTTCATGTTGTTACTTCCTGTCCTTGTACTTGTCTTTTGGAACTAGAAATCGCCATACGGATTTGCCGTTTGGTGGCGGGATCTTTTTTCCATTTCGAGTGATGTATTTAGAATAAACGACCACGTCGTCGCCTTCTGTTTCTGTTTGCATTCTAAATGCTCCAGAACAACGGCCACTTGGTAAGGCTAGTAACACAGGGGTAGGTCGGGTTTGACTAGATAGGTTAGAGAATCTAACCTAGCGTCGCCTTCGAGGCCCGTTGACCCAAGCCAGCATTGGCCGTCGGTCTACTGGGAGGATATCGCCGTTCGCCCGGCGATATCCTCAGCTACTCGCCGATTGACTAGTTGTTTCCGAAATTCGTTACTTTGCCTCCCCCGATTGGACCTGCCGGAGGCTCGATACCCTGGCTTCCCACTTGCTCTAATTCGTCTGGTAAGAAGAACTTCCGTCCTCTCTTCGTAATGATGCCACTAGATCTCATTCTGGAAAGAATGGAGACCACGCTTGTCATCTTTGTGGTCGGTCCTAATTCCTTTGCAATTTCTGCTGAATCGAGACCGTACGGTCTTGCCGACAGTATGCCAATTATTCTTGTGGGAATAGATTCTGAGGTCGGTGCAGCTGCACCTTCCAGTGGTGAGTCATCGTCGTTTTGACCTACTACTTCCGAATGCACTTCGTAGGCAATCATAAATCGTTCTAACGATTGATCTAAGGCGTCTAATTGTGCCTGGACCATTTCCCGTTCCTGCTCAGCCTCCCTTATTCGTCGAAGTAGGTTGCTCAGATACTCTGTGTTTGATTCTGAATCGGACACTGGGGTCTCACCCTTCAAGAATGTCAGTATATGAGAACATTTGTGTGCTTTCGTGTCAATAAATAATGACAGATATGGCAGAGTATGTAGATAAATGTTGACATTTGGGTTCGTAAGTACTAACTTAGCGAAATCGCTAAGTTAGTACTATTACGCCTACAAGCAGGGGAAAAGAAATGAGCATGCCAGCATTGCAAGCATCTAAGCACCTTTGCCAAATATCAGATTGGACTTTGACCAACCTTTCCATAAACAAAATTCTCTACATCTCAAACATGATTTACATGGGAAGGAACGAAGGGCGACGACTGATCGAAGAGGACTTCCAGGCTTGGGACTATGGGCCTGTAATAAGCGATGTTTACTACGCCCTGAAAGCGTTTGGCGCGTCCCCAGTTAAGAATGTTTTTCGTCGATACTCATTCGAAGATCCCGATAACAATGATTTAGCCTACCTTGATTGGGCATACGAAGGTTTAAAGAACAAGAGTCCATCCGCCTTGGTATCGATGACACACTGGGAAGAAGGGGCCTGGAGCAAGGTCTATAAACCTGGGGTTAAGAAGATTGTTATTCCAGATCAAGAGATAATGAACGAATACTCATCTCGCTATGGCTAATCCTCCGCCAAACGAAGCACTAGATCCTGGCGATGCGAGTGCAGACAGCGAAGCAATAAGCTCGCTAGAACGCGATCTCGAAGCTTCAAAAGACGCAAGACTCGAGGAACGGTTCGTTCTTGTTACGTTTATTGTTGTCGTTTTTAATGCCTTCGCATTTCGTGATATGCAGACTTGGGCAGGTCCGATATCTATTCTGATAATTGAGTTGGTTGGTTTGTTAGCGCTCGCGAAATCTTGTGGTGTTGATGACGTCGAAAAACTGGTAGACAAAATTCTAGAGGCCAAGCCCTTTGGGCGCCGAGACAACGACTAGATTGGTGGTACTTCACACTTGTCGATCATAGCGTTTCAATAACTCGCCAGGAGAACACTCAAAGTACTCACATAGAGTATCAAGCGTGTCGGTGTTTGTGTTGTAGCCGGGTGTGTTAGCGATTCTGTTTAACGTGGGTCTTGAGATTCCAGTAGCCTCTGCCACCTCAGTGATCGTTATTCTTCTACCCTCTTCGAAGGATTTCTCGTCCAATAGTTGCTTAAAGAGAATGCGGATCACTGAATATCTCGGATGTGAATGACTCACATACTAAAGCAAATGAATCATAATTGATAAAAAAGTCTCTTGTCGGAATCTGTTTGATCATATAGGATCTTAATTGATCCTAATGGATCAAATATGAATCAATACGGAGACAGAGCTATGCCTTCTAACACTACGTACTTAACCACCTCTGAATTGAGCGAAAGAATCAAGTACACGCCACGAACCATTCGAGAACAGTTAAAAGACAGTGTTCTACTCGAGGGGGTCCACTACATCCGCCCATTTGGAGGTAGAAAGACTCTCTACCTCTGGGAAAGAATTGAGTCCGACATGGGTATGTCGAGCGATGATGCGCTCTTCCTATCTGGCGTCTAGATGTGGGCTCTATCAATACAAGAGGAGGCCGGCTCTTTTTCGATTTTCGTTTTAAGGGTAAACGGTGCCGTGAGTACACGAAGCTCCGAGACTCCAAGGCAAATAGAAAGAGAGCGGAGAAGATCATGGAGAAGATAGAGGCAGAGATCGCTTTAGGGCTGTTTGATTTCGAGAACTACTTTCCTGAATCACCTCGGGTCGATGAGTTCAAGGAAACCGCAAGGAAAGTAGCTCGTCTTCGAGATGGCATCCCAACTTTCGAAGAGTTTGCTGAAACTTGGTTTCGTGAATGCGAAGTCGGGTGGCGCTACAGCCACAAAGAAACTGTTAGGCGCGACCTCGAAAACCATCTGAAACCGCAGTTCGGTGAGCTCCTCGTGAACGAAATTTCCAAAGCAGACGTTTTGGACTTTAGGGCGGAGTTGGGTCGCAAACGGATGAGTCCCAAGCGAGTTGGGTTGGCGATCCCCACGATCAACAGAATCATGGTGCCTTTGAAGATGATCTTGAACGAGGCCGCCTCAAGGTTTGATTTCCCTTCGCCGGTGCGAGACATCAAATCTCTAAAGGTGCCACGTTCTGATGTGGATCCATTTACGCTGCAGGAAGTACAGAGGTTCTTACACGCAGTGCGAGAAGACTTCCGCGCTTACTACACGGTGAGATTCTTTTCCGGGATGCGGACCGGTGAGATCGATGGACTGAAGTGGAAGTACGTCGACTTTGATAGACGACAGATTTTGGTGAGAGAGTCTCTGGTGATGGGCCAGATGGACTATACGAAGAACGATCACTCCCAACGCGAGATCGTGATGAGCCAGCCTGTTTTTGACGCACTGGACGCTCAAAAAGAACGGACGGCCAAGTACGAGTTTGTTTTTTGTAACAAGGAAGGTAATCCACTCAACTACAACAATGTCTCCAAGCGTGTGTGGTATCCGTTACTTCGACATCTAAAAATGCCAAAACGTAAGCCGTACCAAACTCGCCATACTGCGGCGACCTTGTGGTTGGCTGCCGGTGAAAACCCAGAGTGGATAGCGCGTCAGATGGGACACGCGACCACAGAAATGCTGTTTCGCGTGTATTCCCGCTATGTGCCTAATCTCACTCGGCGCGATGGCTCGGCGTTTGAGGCGCTATTGGCTGAATCTAGTGGACAAGAGGATGAATGATCCAAAGCGTGTGGCGTTTGTTGCCAGAAAAGCGTTGAAGAACATGACGAGCGAATGACAACTGAGAGTGAGCTTGCTTTGGTGGTTTCTGACGTAGGGATTGAACCAGGAAGAGTTGTCCGAGGAACTAGTGCATCGAATTGGTTTACTCCTCGGGATCTACTCGGATTTGGTCAATCTGTTTCCGATTCCAGATCGAGTCGTCGGATTTATTCGAAAGCCTCACCCTAGACTGCACAACCGCTCAGACCTCCAATGTCTTTGTTCTCCAAATCTGGATGACCTCTTTCAGGTGAAGCAAGTATTAGGTGGTTATACCTAATTGATCTATTCGCGATCCTAATCTGATCGCAAACCTATGTGACACGTAGGTACTTTCCATACTTCATTGCCATAGATGTATGGAACATACTTTATGGGAAGAATGCTTCCCGTCTTTCTGGTGACTCGATTCCGTTTCGCACTTCTATGATTCATAGATATACGAATCACTATCTATCTGACAAATTTGTAGAACAGCGAATCTAAGTTCTGCCTTTCCCTCTCCAACCCTGTAGATGCCAACAAGCTAGTTCTGCCGTCCCGGATTTGCGCGCTTGTCAGGATTCGAATCCATCGTTTGATATAGATCCTTAACAACGGAGAGGATCTATGGACCTCCATTGCCCGAGCTGTAGCAGCTCGAATACTCAAAATATCGAAGTGGCCTACGAACAATCAGTACGTACCAGTCACAAGGGTTTTGAATCTGTTAGTGCGTTTGGTCGAAAGATCGCGCCCCCTGAATTTGTGAACCCGCTCTTTGCCGGATTTATCTTTGCCTTGGTTTGGGTGGTGTTCTGGTTCATCGGGTTGACCGCGTCCGAGTCTTATCGATGGTTTAAAGCGCAAACCGAATGGCACGCCTTTATGTGTGACTCGGCCATCGTCGTGTTTGTTATTGCCTTCGTTGGTGCGTGTCTCTACGACGCTTTTGGCGTGATCCCAGTCAGAGCGCGATGGCGTAAGGGCATGGTCTGTCGCCGCTGTGGTCATGTCTGGTTGCCGCAAGGAGACGCTCGATGAAAAAGCCGACGATCACAAATGATAACTGCCGCTCGCCTTGGACCTTTGATGCTCGTATCCGCCAATGGGAAGTCGTCTATCGAGATGAGCGCCTGACCCATGGCGAGGACGAGCTCTACGTCATCCGAGTGCTCCTCGACGGAAGAGATGTGTTCGTGACCCTTGAAGGAGAGGGCGACGATCGACATGGTCTGTCACTGACGGACCTTGCTCATGCTCACTTGGTCAGACGGGTTGTGCTCTCGCAACGTCGCTTTCGCTGGCGGTGGGGTTGGCGATTGCATGTCTTCATCGTCATTGATGACGCCCATGTCGATGTGTCGCACCTCCTCTGAGAGTGTTTGGCCCTATCCCAGCAAGATGGCGAGCATGTGAAATACCCATCTTGGCGTCTTGCTGGACCGACTCTGAACCTGAGGGTATTCAAGAACTCTGAATTTGGACAACGTTGGAGGTAACTCCGACTTCGCTTGATTCCAACTAGTGGAATCCGAGTTATGGAATCCGTATTTAGGAATTAACGAACATCGACATTGTGCCGCCGCTTCGAATCACCCGAAACTGGATGCTAATATTGCGCAATAACAGATGCTCAGATCATATGGCAGAAACGGGTGAGATCGGCCATAAGCGGCATTTCACTACAGCGCCAGGCTCGAACCATATATACCCGATGGAATAGCTAAGAGTAAGCAGTTAACTAATGCGATAACCCCATGGCTGCACCTACTCTATCGTATGGGTGTGCTGAGGAGCAGTTCCGTCTCGCTAAGAAGTCAAATATCAGCGTCGTACCACATCGACAAGTCACTCCACCTGTTCCCGACCTAGACGGGATCGCGCTGCGCGTCGGTGCTGTTCGCTTCCACCGCGATTCGCCGAACCGTAGCCACAGCTGGTAAAGATTCGCTCATAAGTCTGCCTGCAAGCTCCTCCGACCGTGTCGGCCAAGTGTTCACGTGCAGCGTCATAGGCAGATCGGGGATAGGTGTAGGGTCCCAGAGCACTCTTCGATGCATAAGGCGATCGTCGACGAACCATCGGATCTCTTCAGGAGCCCACTCAATTGTGTAGGTGTGTAGCCCCTTAGAAGCGTCGAACCCTAGTTCAATGGCAAACGGCGTGCCCCGGTAACCGTAGTCATACTTCGCGCCATCGCCCCCTGGGTTAAAGAAGACATTCGCCAGCATCTGGTCTGGGCGGTTACCGGTGATCTCCACATCGATCTCCTGGCGCGGAAGATCGCGGTGGAGGAAGAAGCCTGTGACCAGTCCAGGAACGTCGGTGGCTCTCAGAGTTGCCTCAAAGCGACCATACAAGAACTGGCCTTGGCTGGAGACAGCGCCTGCGCTAAATTCACGAACGCCAAGAGACGCACTTGCGACCACCAGTTCTAAACCGCGAGTACACGGTTCTCGGACGTTGCCAGGCCGGAAGAGTGCGAGGTTCCCGGGGAACGTATCGTCGCGCGACAGCCAACGAGATTGGTCGAGTTCGCTGAAATGGTCGTCAAAACAAATTCGAGATGCGTCCGACCGCGTCCCCGGCTCTCGCGGCTCCACATCTATCCCGTGCCAGTGGCGCGATGGCGCAGCAACCCACGGTGAAGCATCGTGATTCAGTCGCTTTGCTCTTGCCAATCTTTCACTTGAGGCCGCAGGAGGTCGAATGCGACGAACGCCTCGCTCCGCAGCGCACGGAAAGTTGGCGTTGGGTGGCGACATGCGCAGGTATTCGCACAGCTCAGTCCAGCCGTCTGGAATGTCACGTTGGTGCAAGAAGCTCTCAGGGGGCAGCGGCAAGTTCTCAGGGATCTCACCGACGATGATGAACTTCGCCCTGGGATACCTCGCCTTGAGCTGCGCTATCTGGGGCTCAAGCGCGGTGACATTGACGTAAGCATCAAAGACACGTCCACGCCGATCCCGAAGCAAGTGGCCTCGCTCCACGGGCGGGAGGTCGTCCAAGTCGCTGCAGCAGCGATAGCCCAGCATCGACAAAGCCACAGCCAGGGTCGATAGGCCTGCATTCGGAGAGCCGAAGGCAAACACCGGTGTTTCCGAAGGACGCTGATGAAAAGTACCGGGCGTTGTATCCGAAAGAACTCCGATCTGGCTCAGGACGGGGAGAATCGAGTAAGAGTTCGTGGACAGCAGATCAATGCGCTGAGGGATGACAGAGCGGCGAAGCGCGCGCACGTCTGTCACTGAGAACTGATGATTGATCCAGAGGTCGATCGGTCCGCGGCACGGCAGGCGTGCAAGAAGCCGCTGTGCGCCGCGTCTGGAAAGCACGTACCCAGAGAGATACCAAAGCCCGCGCTCTGGTCGAAAGACACTGTGTGACAGCGCGATCTTGGGGGCACCGTGCTTCACCTCTTTGAAGGACAGGTAGAGCACGTCAAAGTCAGGATGGGTTCCGTCACGATCCCGCATCTCCCCCCACGCTTTGTCGACAAGTCTGCCAAAGCCTTGTTCGAACCAAACGTCATCCTCCAACACCAGCGCATATTGCGCGTTAGAATTGGAAATCCTCTTCCAGATATCAATGTGCGATTGAGCCACAGCGATTTCTGCATTGCTCATTCGGATCGGGCGAGTCAGATCGAACGTGTCTGGCAACACCTGAGGGTACGGGTCGACGGACAGCTGATCTGCAAGTGTATAGACAGGTTCGACATCGACACTCTCAAGCATTGCGGCAGGGAGGGCCCGCGAATCGCAAGCTGCGTGGCGAATGAGTCGCTTTGACAGTGGTTGCCCCATGCAGTCCACAATGCGATCCAGCTCACTGGTAACAGCCTCCAGTCGTTGCGGCTGCCGATCAAGATTGATCAGATAAATATCACTGATCCTGCCAGGGTGACCGCCCCCCACAGGACCGAAGGCGCAGGCCTTCTGTTTCGGCAGGAGCATGCGCAAGCGCACGAACATGCTGTGCAACAGGTGACGGATACCACTCATAGGCTCAAACGGGTTCACTACGCCTTCCCCTCAAAGGCAAAGCGCTTCCCATTGGAGAGTCGCCAGTTTCTCCCGTCGGCACGATAGCTAAGCGGCCACTTGGTTATAGCTATCGAGTCCCAGTTTCGAAGTATGGTAACCCTGTGCTCATCAGGGCATCGCGCGCCTAGCCCGAAGATTATGCGCGAAAGGTTGCCCGGGCCGGTAGTCGACTGAATTTCCGGAAGCGCATCCTCGGCTGCGAAGTTCAAGCGCAGAGTTGCGCGCTCAAGTGCTCGGCTGACAATAGGATCTGCCTTGCAAGCGATCAACGGGTTGTTGTTGACGTAAAAAATCAGCCCTTCCCGGTTGGTTCCCGCTTGCAGGAAGACCTTGCTCTCAACCATCGAATCCGAAGCGATGTCGTAGCAAAGTGGCTGAACCTTGAGGCTGCTCCCTACGAAAAGCTCCGAAATGTCATTGGAAATGCACACGTCGTCGGCGTCGACGTACATTCCACCATTAGCCACAAGATAGCACAAACGGAAGTAGTCGGCCTGCATCGCAGGGTGGTAGCAGCGCATGAACGCACTCATATGGCCCCGTCCCAGCGATCGCTCAATGAAGCGGCTTGCGCTGCGCGCATCAAAGACACGGTATTCGAATCCGCTTGATCCCCACCTCGACCAAGTATTCATGCACTCCTGCACGTCATCAGGTCGCTCCTCCAGATTATGCCGGTACTGCACGATTCGCAGGGGAATCGATTGGCCCTGATAGTCCCGGGTCATTGATGGTTGTGATTGAACAAGCTGTCGAATGAAGTCTGATCGTTGCAGGTGATGACTAGGACTGTCGTCTTCGGTATGCATGGGTACGCGGGTCAGTAGCTTGACACATTTCGAATTATTGCTGTTCTCCCGCTATCGTAATCACATTTGGGCTGATTGACTGCTACGGGTGTGAGATTTTGGTTGGTCTGATCAACCAAACTGATGACCGCTCTGGATCGCTAACAGCCAGTCAGGAGGTTAGGTTAAGCGTCTGCTTTCGAGAAGCGAATGTTCGCTCGTGGCTGCTCTTGATTTTGTAGACGTGTTTAAAAATTCGCTACGAGCCCATTACAGCCGTTAAGACATGATAGAAAACGATAGCACCGCTCACCGTTGCTAGAAGCATCCAAACATATTGCCAGACGACTTGTGACTTAATCTGTTTCATAGTGACTATATGCTAGCAGAGGTGACAATTAGTGCGAATTATACCTAGTCCGTATAATTGGCCTCCACCGCACTAAGTACTCCTGCCTGTTTGCGAATCTCCGTGATTATCGATGTCACTATCTTCTTTATGCTGCGCGTTTTCTAACAAGCGGGTACCAATATCCAATGGAACAGCCAACATATGGAAGACCCACCTTGGCATCTGACTGGCTCGCTTGGCTTCGTTTCCCTCTCTTTCTTTGCTTTGTAGGTAAAGGTAGGCGATTCCGAGCGGGAATCTTCTACTGTTACTGATAGGCTCGCTTTGCCGCAGTACTTTAGGGCCAACGTTCCAGTGCTTGTAAACACTTTCCTTCAACCCTCCGCTTGGCGGTCTCAATCTCACATGGATATCTGCATCCTTGACCGCGCCGGTCGCCCTTAACCCTTTCACAAAACGCTTAAGGTCGTTCGGAGAATAAAATCGAATATCGGTGTCGGAGGCGTGGCTATGATTGGCCCAGTGGAGCAACATCCATTCGATCAGCTCTGGCTTTGATTTATAAAGGCGCCTGAATCCCTGGACGGCTTGTCGCGCCCACTTTCGATCGCGAATCTCGCGAAGTGGCGTTGGCGAACAAGGGAAGCTGTTAGTCGCGCGTCGCGCAGCACTGAATAAACGAGGTACGTGCTGTCGGGTCTCAAAAGTTGCTAGCCTTTCTCCATTCGCGATGATGGTTTCAACGTACTTAAGCGGCACTTGATGTCGCAGACTGATGGTGTCTGCCTCATCACCGTTTTCGTACTCAAACAGAATTCGGTGGTTCAAATTGCTCTTGTCAGGGCCTTGAAGTGTAGGTTCTACAAATACACCAATTTCGGGTGCTGACACCGGTGGCGCTTTCACGATCTCAACATGTGCTCTGTGTCGGCTCAGTAGAATCGTTCTAAGCGTTTCGGCCTGGATCCGATCGGAATTTTTAGTGGTGAATTTCTCGTAGTTTGCTTTGATCTCTGGAAAAAGGGTTCTTAACGCAGTGATAGAGAACGAGTGTTCTTCAGCATCTCGTTTTTCAGCGATGATCCAATCGATCAGGTGGATATAACTGTTAAAGGTTGTGCCCGGGTCCAGATGATTGAAAACACTGGTTAGGTGATAGAACTTATCTCGCGCTTCTTCATCTATCGTAAAAAGTGCGGCCCGCAACCGTTCCGTGTGTTCAGGGCTATAACAACCCCCATCGAGTGGCGGGATGCCTTCAACGATGAAAAAGAGACGATTAGCCGTGGTGTGCCGACAGTCGTGAGGCGAATAGTGAAGACCTGTAATTTGATACATCAGCTTAGAAAAGAGATGGCTTAGATCGGTCGTATTCCAGATGAGATGGCTTCCCCCTGGAAATAGCGGATCGTTCGCAGCTGCGCCTAGTCGACGTTCTTGGTTATACCAGGCTTTGAAGTACTCAAACTCATCAGGCTTCAGCATCAGGTACAAGAGCAGTTGGAGCGGACGCTTGGACTTTGTTGCACCGAGTTTGTTCGACCGGATGAATATCCACGCGTTCTCCGCGACGGTGTGATCCGCCTTAAAGTCAGTGACTTCAATGTCGCTAAACCTCAAGTGGCACGCTTCGCCGATGCGGAGACCCAATCGATAGCAGAGCGTGAAGATCAACGGAAAGTGAACCTTCTGCTCTTCCGAGCAGTCGGTAGCTTGTAGGGTTTGAAGAAAGGTTTGAAAGAGCGGCTCGGATATCAGGCGTGCACGTACCATTTTGGTACCGCTGTAACCGTGCCGCAGTTCGCTCGGAAGATGGGGGAGTCCGTGCTCAATATGGAGGTATCGATGAAAGTCATCGAATCGGCGCGCGCGATAGTCACGACTGCGTTCGGATTTGGATTCGATGGCGAGTTCGTACTTTTCAAAGAACGCATCGGCTGGTAAAGAGCGTAGATCTACACCGTCGAACTCTACCAACCACAACAATCCAATGGCATCGAAGTAGCGCTCTAGTGTGCCGACGCTCTCGACACTAGGACGCGCGAATACGTGCATGAGCCAACCGCAAAGGAGCTTAAGGTTCATAGACACTTGAGACTCTGCTAGCTCCGTCAGCTCGGCGAGGATCGCCTTTGTGTCTCTTGATCGGCTGGTAGAAGACTTTTTCTTCTTAACGATTCGGCGGATGCGGTTGTATTCCCGAGTGATGTTGGGGTTCTGCCGCGACTTTGCCTCATCGAATCGCTGTGAGCCGACTGTGATGGGTTCGATTTTTTCGGGCACGGCATAGTCGCCGCCGATATACGGGATGAAGTAGGGGGCTGGGCAACTCACCCAGTCAGTTTTGCCGCGTGCGCAGTCGAGTAGGCATTGAGAAACATCTGCATGCTCTTCAAAGACATAGGCTGCACCGTCGCAGAATTGAGGCAGTGTCATCGCTCCGGGCAATCCGGAACCGGTAAATTTGGAGATGGCTTCTCGAATCTGCTTCATCAACGATTGAGTAGACCCAAACTTGGTGTAAGCGTCACGATGAGAGAAGAATTTTAGTAGTAGAGGAAGAGATTCATCCGCGGGTTGCCATCGTCGTAAACACAAGGGCTCACCCTCAGTGTTGAAGATGTTGTTTGCCTTGTCAGTCGCGTAGCTGAATTCAAGCCACGCTTTGTTTCGATTGGGCTCCCAATAGATTTGGGCATCGCTAGATTGGAGATGTTGGGCGAGTGCGAATAGAACGCGATCATCGACGACACCACCGAAACATGCCTCACTGAATAACACGAGAGGCAACATAGCCTGCTCGTGAAACGTGCCCATTGCGTCTTCATCTTCGAGCTTGCTCAAGAAGGCCATCGCCACTGGGTGCACGATCCGCCCCCTTTCGAACATTCGCTTAGTTTTTGTCGCGGGATTGCGAGAGGTGCGAAGCGGTGGGGGTGTTATGGGGATCTCTAAACCGTACTGATCGTTAAATGCGTCAGTTCGATCCGCCAGGCGTGCTCTTGCTCTTTGCCAGCCCTGAGAGCGTGTTTTGAACTCACGATCGAGCAGTGCAAGCCCTCGCTGAGCCCATTGTTCAGCCTGATCGATGTCCTTAAATCGATCGGGATCCAGGGGAATTTCTGCCACCAAAGCATCCACCCAGGCGTCAGCGTCGAGTCTTTCCTGTTCTATAGTTTGTTTACGTCGTTGCGCACGTTGGCTTGCTTGTGGGGTGTACTTGACCTCCGCGTTCATACGTTGCGTCCTCCGAGGGCGACGAGCCCCACTTCATCGGCCAAGGTTTCGATGAGCGGAACCACGGTTCGAAGTCTGCGCACACTCATATTGGAATGCCGAGCGAAAGGTTCTTGCCCCATCTCGCCGTGTCCCATAAAAGCTCGAACCACGTCATCTCTCGCACCGCGCGGAATGAGTTCGGAGCGTAAATAGTGCCTTGGCCAGTTGAGATCAAACGGCCAGAAGGGTTCGAGCACGTCTCGAATCACTTTTGAGGTCAGCGATCGGGCACGTCCCTTTGGCTCTAAGGTAAATAGGAACGGTGCCTCTGCACGAAGTGCACGATCTACATATGTCCTTTGCTCTCCGTGTAGGCGCGATCGAAGAGGCTTTAGATAGTCGATATAGAGTTTCAGTTGTTCGACAGCGAATGCGGCGAGTGGCACCCAGCGAGGTGCAGGTTGATGGTGGTCTTTGTCTTGCAAAAATGCTTTGCCACTGCTGAAGCAGAAGTAGTCCAAAAGTTCGAAGGGCGCTTCTTCTGCAGGTCGGAGTCCTGTTGCGAAGGAGAGTAACTTGTAGATGTAGACCACATAGTATTGGTGTGCCTTAGAAACATCTCGAAATTTTCGCAGGCGTTTGATCCTTGATCGAAGCTCCTCGAACATCGTCCTAATTTCCTGAACCTCCGGGGTTTTGTTTGAGCCGACAAAGCCCCTGTTCTCTTTTCGATCTAGAGTGAGTCCACGTTCAGGCAGAAATTGATTGAGCAGATCCACCCAGGAAGCGTAGAGCTCAAGAAGTGCCGATTCGCTCATGTGTTCATACCACAGCGGCGTCGATCGACTGACGTCGGTACCTAGCAATCGATCTAGGTGGGTGTGGTTATGACCTTCGCCCACCATGCGGTGGTACGCGGTGTGCATCACACGTTGTAACGTGATTTTGGGGTAGTGCTCGCGCAGCAGTTTCGCGCGCGAGCGGAAATTGTCTTCTGAGATGTCTCGTTTCGAGCCAAGTTGGGTAAGGGCGCGATTGAGTTCGTTGGGGAAGGGGATGAGGAATGGCTTATTGGCAGGACGGTAAGGGTCAACGAGATCGCTATCTAATTTAGGGCTAGGCAAAGTCAGGGTGGTACGCAACGCAAAGCGGTGACCTGAAGAAGCTAGGTAATCGTCATCACTTTGGTCGTCAACTGCATAAGGCATTACCGGCAAGGTACTCAGCCATAGAGGATCTCGACCTGTCAGAAGCGACATCATGAGGAAAACGTCGACAGCACTTGTCTTTCTGACACCGGCCAGTAGTTCTCGAATGAGACCCTTGAGCGAATGGTCCGTGAGAGCGGACCATTGAATAGGATCATGAATGTAGTTTCGAACGATGTGTAATTGAGCTTGTTTCGCGCGATGTCGTTGGATCGCGGCAGAACTCCGTTGTGATCGGGTACCACTAGATTTGTGGGAGATAAAGTTGTCGGGATTTTCAATGTCCCCATCGATGTCAGGATCAATAAATGTCTGGCGTTGCGCGCTGGCCATTTCGGATTCGATACCGGCGGCCAGGCCGGTCGTGTGCAATTCGCGCTTTGGGCCACCGTCCTTTACGATGACGCGGTTGTTAATGTAACGCTCGAAGAGGTGATCAAATGGCGCGATGGCATCCTTCATCATCTGCCCGTCTTGTTCCTTGTCGAACGCCTCAATTTCTTTTTTTATCCAGACCAGAACTTCATCTGTTGAGCCTGTCGGAATGTTCTTAACCCAATTGACGAGATGGCGTGCTTCACCGGTGTGCATCTGTCGAACCTTTACGCATGCACGGATGATTTGTTCTGTTGATCGATTGCGCGCAATCTCGTTTAGGCTGGCGACGCAGACATGTGCCTGCATACGTTGAACACTGTAGTCACCAGGGCCATGGCTGAGCATGGCCGGTACAGGAAATTCGGTGATGTTTTGATTGGCTTTGATCAGCGTCCAGACTTCTTGGAGCTCGTCGCGTGTAGGGGTACGGGAGGGTGGGTCAGATTCGCCAATCAATGCACCCAATTCGTGAGCCCGCTCTGTGAGAATCTGGCGATGAAACTTGTTGTGTGCCTCAGGAAATTGAAGTTTCTCAAGGTGGTTCATAGCCGCGGCTCCCGAAGGCGTAGCTGCTCCTTGGTACATCCCACGAGATCGGCCATGTCTTGTCTATAGAATGGGTCGGGTGGAAGCGTGCTCCATCTCTTCTCCATATGGTCGATGTAGATTGCGCCGAGTTCTTTCCGGGGATCTCCGCGTCCTCCGGCTTCGATGATTCGCGATGCTTCTGCGAACATGCTGATGGAGAACTTTGGGCAGGGTTCGATGACCATCAGCGCAACATATTTCGGTTCTACGAGAAGAATCTGGTGAAAAAGCGGGAAGCCACCGATGACACCATATCGTCGTGGTTTTGCCGATATCTGGCAGACCGGTAGAGGCATGCGACGCACGGTTTCTTCCTGGATATTGGGATCCAGCAGTCGAATCCCTTCGAGAAGACTTCCCGCGGGGGCTGCTTCCTTCCAGGTGTAGGCAGCTGAGAGTGCTTTCGGATGAATGTCGACAAGTCCTGGACTGAATTCGACCGTGCGTATGTTGAATAGATTTTTTGCCATGCTTTTCTCCTATTGATGTAGCTCAGTTTATTGATCACCAAAATGGCCCTGCCGTTTTGAACTAAAGACCTACTTCCAGAGTACGGAGCACGCATGGCGAATCGGGTTTGAAACCGATTAAATCGATATGCGTTGCACAAAAAATTCGAAGTTTTTTACTACCTGAGCAGAAATCGAAGGGTTTGCACCCAAATCTTCCTCTCAATGACAAAAATTTTGAACGGAGGTTGAACTCGGTTTAACGCGTGTCGCCGAAGATACTTAGATCAATCAGTTCAGAGGAGAGTAAGGAGCACGTGCAGCGTTTAAACGCCAGGCAGGAAAAGTGCGCACAGGTTTGCGCGAGAAGGTGCCTAAACGTGAAAATTTGGCCAGATAACGAGGAATTAGCCTAAAAAGAAGGCCAAATTATAATAGTCGGTGGGTAAGTTCGGATCCAACGATGCTCTGCTACTGGTCAACGCAAGCATGAGTTCCTGTTTACTGAAGCAGTAACAATCCTCGGACTGCTGCTTTTTTAAATAATCCACCATCGTGTAGAAGTGATCTATATCCTCACTCATCGCATCAACGAGCTGTCGCGCCTCGCGCTCAGAGACAAGCGGCCAGAGATCAAATAGTTGCAGGCACTCGTGAGGCAGGTGAAAAATCGCGAGATGCCTCTCTACAAATGCCCGTGTTTCGCCAATTTGTTCTGCTAAGTCCTCGGCAGAATCAAAATAACCCATCGAAGAAAAGTATCCGATCGACCCGGCGCATTCGAAGACACATAGATCTAACTGATTTGGGCCTTTTCTGTGACTTAACACAAACGCCTCCCAGTCGGAGATCTCGGTGACGATGGCTTTCAATCTGAAAGCAGGATTCTCTTTCCGAAGCCAGCTGGCTGCTAAGAAACGCTTTGTGCCAAGGACAACCTCGTACTTAGGTGAGTTGGCTGCGGTGTCTGGATTTAGTCGCGCGATGACCGGGTGTTCTTGACCACGCGTGTACAGGCTGCGAGCTAAAAACTCTAGTTGCTCCTTTAATACACATCTAAGCTCTCTGGGACTCTCAAGCCATATCTGGCAATCTTCTGGGTCGAGATACTCAACTTTACGTAATTCGGACATGGGATTGATAGTTTGTTGCGTTAGCAAGATTTTCAATCTAGTGAGCTAGTTAGAGCTATACGATTTCGCTGTCTTTTGTAGGTTTGCGGATGGGAACTTTCCCACTGTGCCAAACGAGATCAAGTTGACGTCGAAGCACAGCAGTATCGAAAGTAGCGAAAAGAACTTCGTTATCGTCTGAAGAATGAGCACGGGTGGTGGGCGTTAGGCTGTAGCGCCAACTCATACACCTTACTTAGTCCCAGAGATCGGTTGGCCTCGTTACTACCATTTCCAATGCTAGATCGTTAACCATAGCGTCGTTTGCTCCGGCAGAAGCTTCGAGTGCTTGAGTATGTTGGACTCGCCGTAATTTCTTCATGGCGCGTTGTTTCGCCTGATTGGAGATGGATTCTTGAAAAGAATGTCGAGGCACCAATACATAACACACATCGCATCCGAGCTCGTCAGCGGCGCGTTGAAGTCGCGCAAGAGTGATCGTGCCGTCCGCTTCAGCACTTTCAAGCTTATGTACCGATTGTTGAGTAATGGCCATTCTCCGCGCGAGCTGCTTCTGCGACATGCTCAGCGTTTCGCGTATAACACGTACCCAACCGGATTTAGGTGTTTTTGGCAGGTTTATGTTTGTTAGAAGCCGATCTAGACGGTCTGTCTCTTGGCGGACGACGCGCGGGACAGGTTTTGTTGTTGGCATTTACAATCTATAAATTGTTAAAAATATAAATTTTAACATATAAATAGTTGTGTATATTTAATAAATAAACAACTAATAGGATGTCATTTTGGGCAAAAATACACGATATAGCTTACGGATATATATCTTCTCATAAGGTATATTTCAGACTGAAATCCGCCCGTTTTCAGATCCGGAAAAGTGGGGTAGCTCACCATTGTCAGAGGGTGATCCAAGAGAAGATGAGTCGATCTCTGCGTCCGATGTAAATAGGGACGACGCTGCATCCGTCTCGGGCGACCTAGTCCCTGCGGTCAACTGGCAGAACCTGCCGCGGATCGATTTTGGTTCGTTTGTCTCTACTAAAGCCAACGCTGTGGATGCACTCTGCAATCTCGGCGCACCTATGTCAGCCGGCTCAATAAGATTGGCCGTTTGCTCGACACGCCCATGCCCGCCGAACGGATCCCTTGGCATCTGTTGCGCTATGAACATGTCTTAGAAATCAAGGCTGCGCTCGAATGAGCAGGGGACTCACCGGCTACCATCAATGGAACCCTTTCAGCCATTCGCAAAGTCACCCAAGTCTGTGTGAGCCTGAAACGCATGGACCGCGAAGACATGATGGCGATCCACGATATCAAGACGATCTAGTATCAGCGGCTGCCTAAAGGACGAGAAATCAGAGCCGGAGAGTTGGAAGCCTTGATCCGCGTGTGTCGGGAGGACAAAAACCCAGTGGCGGGGTGGCGGGATATCGCTGTGATCGGTTTTTTGTACATCTGTGGCTTACGGCGATTTGAGGTGGCATCCCTTGATATCGAACGGGTCGATCTCGACGACAAATCGACCACGGTCGTGGGGAAGGGGAATAAAGAGAAACGCGTCTTCCTGGATCCCGGGACCGTTAAAGGTGTCGAGACGTGGCTTGAGTATCGCACCGGTGACGAAGGGCCATTGTTTTTGCCGGTCAATAAAAGTGGGGTGATTCAGTATACGGGACGCATCAGTGATCAGACCATTTACAACATCATCGACAAACGCCAGAAGCAAGCGGGTGTGCAGAAGTGCTCACCGCATGACTTTAGGCGAACGTTTGGTACTGGGTTGTTACGGCAAGGTAAAGATTTGCCTACGGTGCAACGGCTAGTGGGCCATGCGGATCCTTCTACTACGACCAGATACGATGTGCGTGAGTCAGAAGTAGATCGGGCTGCAACAACGGGGCTTCATTTACCGGTCTAAACATCAAAGGTTCAAGTACCTTGTTCGGCCATAAGTATTAGTAGTTGGACTTCTCCAAAGCGGACGTTCAGAAACAAGAAGTGAGGGACTCAAAGCTGACCTTCGGAGCCAATGCAGTTACGCCGCGCATCAGGCCTCTACGCCATATCTAGACGTCACCTGTGAAGAATTTCTGTTCCAGCCAATTAGTCGATGCCCTTTTGGCCGGCCAAAGATTTAATGAAATCTGAAATGGCGTTGGTAAAAGCATCGTTCCTGTCGCCGACCACCATATGGTGTGCGTCTGCAATATCAACAAAATGTGCAGTTGTACTAGGTCCATAAACTGGGCAACGTTTTTCTCACTAACGAGCTCGCTCATACGGCCGCGGACCAACATGATCGGAGCGCCAATATTCTGAACGGCTTTTGCCAAGCGTGACGGGTCACGGCTTCCGGATGGGCGGTTCTCGCCTAATACGAATTTCGGATCCCAATGCCAGAAGTAGCGATCGTCAACTTTTCTCAAGTTAGATCTGAGTCCGTTCAAATTCTCAGGCTTTGGTCTATGCGGTAGATACGCGGAGATAACCGCTGACGCTTCCTCCACAGATTCAAAACCCTCCTCAACGTGGGCGGACATGAACTGAATGATCTTCTCAACACCAGCATCTTCCATCGTCGGTGTGATATCCACCAATACAATGGCTCGAAAAATTCTCGGATTAATCTCGCCAGCGGCAACCATTGCGGCGATGCCGCCTAGAGAAGCACCAACAAGCACAGGAGGATACTGGAGATACTCGGATACTGCGTTTAAATCTTGGGCAAACGCCTCTATTCGGTAGTCACCGTCTGGACACCATGCACTCTCTCCATGACCTCGTAGGTCGACGGCAATCGCGAAGTACCCGGCGTCTGAGAGAGCAAGTGCTGTGTCAGCCCAGGCTCGACGAGTTTGCCCTCCGCCATGCGCCAAGACAATCGGTTCGGCAGACTCATCCCCATAGAATGTTGCAGTCAGCTTGAGACCTTGGGCGCCGACAAGACTCCCGACGCGAACTTGGCTCATGTTTGTGCCTCAATAGCAGACAGTAAATTCCTTCGAACTTCCACTAGAAATCGCGTCAGAGCAGCTTGCTCCTTTTTGCTCAGTGTCGACACCCCGGTTTCGCCTATGCTCGCTACAACTTCCGTGAGCGGTTCAACGAGTGGTGAAACTTTCTCCGTAAGTGTGACTAAGTTTTCCCGCCGATCTTTCGAATTCTGGGACCGGGTAATCCAACCACCGGCTTCGAGCTTTTCCAAGACTTTGCCCAGCGGGGGTTTAGCCATGGACAGTTTGTTCGCCAAGTTTGTCTGGCTCTGTTCGCCATCTTGGTACAGTCGATAGAGGACCATCCACTGGGTTCGTGTGAGACCAATGTCCTTTACTGCGTGATTGAACAAGCGACCCACGAGCAGACTGAGCTCGTGAATCGTGGCTGAGAGATGCATGTTGTTGTCGGAACTACCTTCGATCAATTCACAAATTTCCTATTGATAACTATAATTATAGTGACTAATGTAATAGTAACTGTAATATCTAAAATGTCTAGATGTCAGATCCGCTCGACATGAAAGATTTGGTCGGCCACCCCGCGGTGCGTGAAATGTTTACTGAGCGATCTGCAGCGCATAGAGAGCTTGGAATTGAGTTCGTCGATTCGAATGATCAGGGAGCATTAATGCGAGTGCCATTCCAAGCAGACTTAGCTCGGAGTACGAGTAACCTTAGTCTGCATGCAGGTGCCGTCATGACTGCGATTGACTCTGCCATGGGCATGGCCACCATGCTGGCATTGGAAGAGATGTCGTCTTTAGCCACCCTTGAATTGCGTTACGACGAATTGAGAGATCCTCAGCCCGAACAAGACGTTTTTGTAGAAGCGTGCTGCGGGTCAATCAGTGACGAGATTGCGTATTTGACCGGAACGGCGTCGGATCATGACGGTGTGTTCGCCCACGCGGTTGCGCGCTTCATACTCACACCAGCCGTCGAGGGATCTTTTTTTGAGACAGTGATGGCAATGTTGAAAGAAAACGAAGTAAGCCAATGAAACTTGATATGGCAATCCAACAGATTCCGTACGCACTGAAGTTAGGTATCGAGGTCTCTGGGGAGTTCGACGATGGCGTGGAATTTGAATTGGCACCCAATGAACGGTTCATCGGCAACCCAATGTTGCGCGCGTTTCATGGAGGAATCATTTGCGGATACATGGAGTGTGCCATGTCATTGACGGCGATGTCGCTGTCAAACACCGAGGTGCCGCCTAGGCTTGTTAATCAGACAACCAGTTTTCTGGGCAGCGCGAGTATCGACCAACCGCTAAAGGTGCGAACAGAGCTGACTAAAGGAGGTAAGCGGATACTCGGAGTTTTTGCAAAGGCGTATCAGGGGCACCCGGATGCACAACTGGTCGCTAAATGTTCGTCGATTTTTAGAGTACGTGCATGAATCTAGCCATCAGAAGCTGCACGAGCCTCTGGATTCTGTTCTTTACGGGAATGTCTTTGGCCCAACCAATGGATGGCCTGAGTAGTCTTAACGTTCATATCGTAGAAGTGGTTGCGGCTGAACATGTCGAACCCATCTATACGACGGGAACGGTACTGGCGTTGCGAACAACTGAATTGGTACCACTTGTTGGCGGTATGGTCGAGGAGATCTTGGTTGGGGTAGGGGATCGCGTTGTCGGGGGGCAGCCGCTCCTTCGAATGCGACAAAGTGATTTCGAGATTAAGGTCGAACGTCTCAAACAATCAGCAAAGCTAGCCTTAGCTGAGCAGCAAAATGCCAAACTCGACTACGACAATGCGCTGTCGCTCATTAAAAAAGGGGCATTATCTCGAGAGGTAATGGCTGATCGCAGAACCTTGTTTGAAGCCTCGAGTGCGAAACTCGGTATTGCTCAAGCTGATCTATCGGAGGCCAGACAAGCGTTAGAAGACTCCACACTCAAAGCACCGTACACCGGAGTGATCACCCAGAGAAACATCGATGAAGGTGCCTACATCGCATCGTTCATGAGGTCTCAACAGCCGGTTCTTCAGCTGCAGGAAATCAGTACGATGGTTGCCGTTGTCTTCGTGCCAGAGCGGTTTATTAACAATATTCAGGTTGGAACGAAAGGTCGAGTTACGGTAGCGGCGACTGGAAAGCAGTACGAGACCGAAATCCATGTCATCAACGACCGGATCGACATCGAGACGCGAAGCATTGACGTGCGCTTGGGGATTCGTAACCCGGACTATGAAATCAAACCAGGGCAGTTTGTTGAAGTCGAGCTCCGCCCGCAAGCGAGATCTATGGTCACGCTCCCGTTGGATACGGTTCGGGGCATTGGCGCACAGCGCTACGTCTATATCTATCGAAATGGGAAGGCCATCAGAGTCGATGTGGTGGTTCGTGAAATTGAAGATGGTCGAGTTGAGATACTTAGTGGCGTTCAAGCCGGTGACAAAATCATTCAAGGCGCTGATCTAAACCTAGTCACAGATGGACGAACGCTAAGTTTGGATGATAGATCGTAATGTGGATCTCTGATCTGTGCATTCGGCGGCCGGTGCTGGCTGTCATGATGATCACCGCGCTGATCACACTCGGACTCATTTCTATGGGGCGGGTGGGTATCGATCTGTTCCCTCGAGTTGAATTCCCCTACGTTAGTGTAGAAACACGACTCCAAGGTGCAGCACCCACGACAGTAGAAACGGAGATTACGGACGCGCTTGAAGAGGAAGTGGTTGCGATATCGGGAATAGAAAGCCTCAGCTCTGTCAGTAGTGAAGGGTATTCTTCGCTCTATATTGAGTTTTCTTTGCTGGAGAACGTTGATGTCAAAGCCCAGGAAGTGAGGGACAAAATCGATGTTGCAACGCCTGACCTTCCAGCAGAAATTGATACGCCGACCGTCAACAAGCTCGATCCTGATAGTGAGCCTATATTGACGGTGATGGTGTCGGGCCCTTTATCGATCAAAGAGTTGACTACGTTTGCCGATGACATCCTGAAAGAACGACTCCAACGCGTTAGTGGCGTAGGCGGCATAAGAATTGTCGGTGGTCGCGAAAGAGAAATCAGGCTCTGGTTCGATGCTGCGAAATTACGTGGGTTTGGCGTGACAATCGATGATGCCATCAACGCTATCCAGAAAGAACATGCTGAAATTCCCGGTGGTCGGATGGACTATCGAGGCGGCGCGGCAGAATACACCATCAAGACAAAAGGCGAGGTTGGTGAAGTCGAAGAGTTTGAGGACATCGTTATCGCGAGCAATGGCCCAGGCTACGTACGAATTCGGGATGTTGCTCGCGTGGAGGATGGGTTAGAAGACGAGCGCTCTTACGCAGAGCTAGATGGGGTCAGGGGCGTCAGTCTCGAAGTACGCCGGCAATCAGGCACAAACACCGTCGCCGTTGCACAAGCGATCAAAGCAGAACTGGAGCAGATTAATAACGAGCTTCCCGAGGGTGTACGGATTGTTGTCGCTCGTGATGTATCACGGTTTATCGAATCATCGATCAAGGACGTCACGTGGGATATCGTGTTGGGAATACTGTTAGTCGTGATTGTGACCCTTGCATTTCTGCTGAGTCCCAGAGCAACACTCATCGTCGCGACAGCTATCCCTACGGCGATTGTGACGACCTTTTTCGCGTTCTACGTATTCGATTTTTCTATCAACATGATTACGATGGTTGCGATATCTCTAACCGTGGGTCTGCTTGTCGATGACGCAATAGTCGTACTCGAATCGATACACCGAGAAGTAGAGAACGGCGTAGCACCGATTAAAGCAGCGTCAGTTGGCACTGCTAATGTGGCTACCGCTGTTGTGGCTGCGACTATGTCCGTTATGGCTGTCTTTCTTCCGATAGCGTTTATGAGCGGGATCATCGGTCGCTTCTTTTTCCAATACGGGCTGACTATTGTTGTTGCCGTCGCCATCTCTCTATTTGTTTCCCTTACGCTAACACCCATGCTGAGCTCACGCCTGCTCAAAAAACAGGATCGCCATACGCTCCTCTTCCGCATTTTCGATGGGGGATATCGTGCCCTCGAGACTGCCTTTGTGCGGGTACTTGCCTTGTCGCTCCGGGTTAGATGGCTCGTTGGGATACTTGCGATTGCCGCTGTGTACACGGGCATACAGTTTGCCGCGGATATACCAATCGCCTTTACCTCGAAGACAGATCGAAGTGAGTTTCTCGTTAATGTTGAATTGCCTCTGGGGACAGGCATCAGCGATGCAAAAGCGGTGGGGTCGCGGGTTGCAGGTTTACTCGCTGAACAAGAGTACATTGAACTTGTTTTTCTAAGCGTTGGTGCTGATGCGCAAGGGCGAACCAACGCGATCAGTTATTACCTAGGGCTAACGCCTAAGCAGCGACGTTCAGTAGATCAAAAGGTAATCATTGATCGTGTACGAGACGTCGTAATCGATGGCGTCCCAGAAGCGAAACACGTCGGAATGAAGGAAATATCTTGGTCGAGTAGCTCGAATATGTTTACCGCGGATGTCGAGGTAGCTTTGCGAGGTCCAGACTTGGGTCAGCTTAATGACTATGCCAGTCATATGATGCGTTTAATGAGCGAGTCAGGGATGTATCTAGATATTGACTCGACTTTCGAAACTGGAAAACCCGAAGTTCAGGTCATTATCGACCGGAAGAAAGCATCCGATCTCGGTATTTCAATACGAGATATCGCCTCGACGGTTCGTGCTTCAATCGGGGGTGTGGACGTGACGACCTATGAAGAACATGGTTCGCGTTACGACGTTCGCGCAAGGCTCGAAGAAAACGATCGAGATGAATTGGCTAAGTTCAATTATTTGCAAATCCGATCCCGAGATGGTCGATTAATCGATTTTACAAACGTTGCTTCAGTAAACCTTGAAAGTGGTCCTGCACAAATCGATCGACTCAACCGCTCTCGAAAGATCTCGGTATTAGGTAACGCTCCCGCACATTATTCCGTTGGTGATCTCATAGAAAAGATGGACGAGATCCTTTTAGAGGTCAATCTTGCACCTGAATATGAAGCCTCCTACCAGGGCGCATCAGAACAGGTCGGCGAGACACTTGAGGCGATCGTGTTCGCCTTTGGTCTGGCGCTGGCAGCGCTATACATGATCCTTGCAGGACAGTTCAATAGTTTCAGCCAACCGATCATTATTATGCTGACGGCACCGTTGTCGTTTGTCGGTGCGTTTATGCTGTTGGCAGTATCGGGTTTTGAACTGTCCTTGTTTGCTCAGATCGGAATGGTCGCTCTGATGGGGCTGGTCATGAAAAATGGCATTCTTCTCGTGGACTACGCCAACAATCACCGATCAAAAGGCGGCGGCGCTCGCGAAGCGATTTTAGTTGCAGCGCAGCTGCGTCTAAGACCGGTACTTATGACTGCCTTCTCCACGATATTTGGGATGATCCCTATCGCACTCGCCACATCCGACGGCGCTGAATTTCGCAATCCGATGGGGGTCATTGTCATCGGCGGCTTACTTTCTTCGACGCTGTTAACGCTGTTTGTTGTTCCTACGGTCTATACATTGTTTGCTGATATAGGGGCTTGGTTTCACCGGCTCACTAAATCATCACGACGCAAGGCAGTGGCGGTTCGTTCGTGAGCGCTCCTTTAACCTCTTTCCGAGCGCGAACGATGGCCACCTGCTTCAACTCATGAAGCAGGTGGCCATTTACACAACGGCAAGTCTGGTATTGCTTGTGAGTGGTGCGACGCATGCTCTAGAACAGTATTGGGTAAGCATCGGTAGCTTCTCGTCCCGGGAGAACGCCAATAGGTTGTTGGGCGAGGTAACACAACACACTGACGCAGATGCGCGAATACGAAGCCAGGCGAGATCAGACGAGAAGATATTCTACCGTGTTGTGGTAGGTCCGTATGCGAACAAATCGGATGCGTATCAGCAGCTCTTAGGGTTGCAGATTCAATATGGAGGTGCATGGATCTGGACGGAACATGTTGACGAACGCGATCAGCGCCCGCCTAGTTCTTCTACATCAGTTTCTCCTGAATATCGCGATCAAGTTCGGGAGATTGACGTCCAAACACTCAACACGATTCCAGTAAAGACTGATGATCCGGAAAAAGAGAAGAAGCTCGTCGAAGAAACTCCTCCGGGGTACGAACTACATAAACTACGCAGAAATCAGTAGTTAGTCAGCGTCGCTCAGATCCTCTTCGGTGACTGCAAGCAGGTTCTCGTACGCGACTTCCAAGAAACCGGCAAAAGACTTTTTTTCAGCCTGGGTGTGATCTCTCGGTAGGTTGTTCACTCGGGGCGTTTCCGGAGAATTGGAGGTGCGAACCAACCCAAAGCTCCGGAGACCCCGAATGAACAACCACGAAAATGCCCGATTAACCGTTCACGGTCGAGTCCTTCTTGTAAAACGAGTGATCGAAGAAGGACTGCGTCCTGCTGAAGTGACGCAAGCGATGGGGGGGTGAGTTCTCGGACCGTCTACAAATGGGTGAAGCGCCTTCGAGAGGAAGGGGTCGTCGGCTTAACGGATCGATCGTCGCGACCTCACCACTGTCCGCATGCCACCTCACCGAAACGCGTTCATCAGATACTGGCAAGGCGTAGACAGCGTCAGACCTATCGTCAGATCGCACAGGCAGTCGGCATCGGAGAAGGTACTGTCGCTCGTATCCTTAAGTATGCCGGCCTGAATCGGCTTGCCTATCTCGATCCGCCGAAACGAGACAATCGTTATGAACATGCCGCTCCAGGTGACATGCTACATCTGGACATCAAGAAACTCGGCCGTTTTAGGCGTCCTGGACATCGCGTCACTGGTGATCGCCGCAACACCCCAAAACGAGGTCCTGGCTGGGAGTATGTTCACATCGCCATAGACGACCACAGTCGCATTGCTTTTGCGTCGATCCATGCGGATGAGAGTGGCAAGAGTGCCTGCCAGGCGCTGCTGAGCTCGGTGCGTTACTACGCTGGACTTGGCATCCGATTCCGACAGGTGCTTACGGACAATGGCTCTGCCTACATATCCAAAGCCTTCGCGCGATTATGCCGTCGTCTTGGGCTGACTCATCGCCGTACCCGGCCATACACGCCACGCACCAATGGTAAAGCCGAGCGCTTCATACAAACCGCATTGCGGGAGTGGGCTTATGCTCGAGCTTATCGAAACTCCGATGAGCGCAGTCGCCATCTGCCTCACTGGCTACATCGCTACAACTGGCACAGACCTCACGCCAGTCTCGGTTACCTACCTCCCATCAGTCGGCTCAGCTTCGTGAACAACCTACTGGCTTTACACAGTTAAGCCTCGTCGCGCTACCTAATTCTTCAACGATTTGCTCTAGCGGGGAGTGATGGTTTGGCGGTGCAGGGTGCCTAAGTGAAATGTTTCCAGAAATATGTCTATGACAAGCTTCCAGTTGAATTTGGTCTCCGGTATGAAGTGGTGCTAGTTGTGCAGGTAATAACCTGCGAGATCATCGGGGAGTGGCGCGTGGTAGCTGTCCATATCTTCATGAAGGATCTGCTGGCTATGGTAGACGAACAGGAGGCCGTTCTGCTCTGACGCGGAGAGACCGGTTGACGGACGATGCGCCGACTTACAGCTTCACCTCTGTATTACTTTATCGAGATGGGTTATGGCATTCTGCTAAAGATCGCGGGGTTAGATATCCTGTGGGACTTGTTGCTTGGTCAGATGCTGCCTGGTGTCGTTATTTTATTACCTTCGGGGCCTGACGTTTCCGGCGGTAGTTCGACTAGTGTGGAAGTGAAGACTACATATTGCTTTGGCGCGCCATGAGAGATTCTTTATGTACGCGAAACAAGATGTTTCAGAGCACTCGCAAAAGACAGAGAATTCCAAGACCCGTATTGGTCTTGCCCTGGGCAGTGGGTCTGCGCGAGGTTGGGCGCATATCGGCGTGACTAGAGCACTTTCAGAGATAGGCATAGAACCAGAAGTCATTGCCGGGAGTTCAATTGGGGCGCTTGTTGGTGCGGCCTATGCAAGTGATCATCTGGACAAGCTAGAAGATTGGGTGGAATCACTGACCTGGAAAGAGATCTTCGATTACCTAGACTTGTCTCTTATGGGTGGTGGTTTTGTCCAGGGCGAAAAACTGCTTCAGTTTGCACGCGAGCAAGTAGGAGACCCAATTGAATCGCTCGCCCGTCAGTTTGGGAGCGTTGCGACCGAACTCGATACCGGGCGCGAAGTATGGTTCCGGGAAGGCTCTCTGCTGGATGGCGTCCGTGCTTCTATTGGGCTTCCCGGTCTGTTGACGCCAGTTAAACTAAGAGGAAGGTGGCTAGTGGATGGAGGTTTGGCCAATCCGGTGCCCGTATCCCTGTGCCGCGCAATGGGGGCTGACGTTGTTATAGCAGTCAATCTCAATGGGGATATTGTTGGGAAACACGGACATAGGAGGACTGATCAAGCCGAGAGTTTAGAGACTGAGGCGCGTGCCGACACCAATTTTTTGGAAAGAATTTCGGCCCAATTCAAAAATGGCTTGTACAGACGTAAAGATTTCCTGCTATCACAACTATTCGGTGAGAACATTGACAATCCTGGATTGTTCGAGGTGCTGGCAGGCTCAATTAACATTATGCAAGACCGCATCACCCGCAGCCGTGTGGCTGGAGATCCACCGGAAGTTATTCTCTCGCCCCGATTGTCGCACATAGGGCATTTGGAGTTTGATCAAGCAGCCATAGCCATTGAGGAAGGACGTGCTTGTGTTAAGCGCATGCGTCCAGCTTTAGAGGAGGCAACAGAGCGATGAACTGTTGGCATTACGGAGATTTAGTGCGGATAGCTTGGTGTTTAATCAGGATTGCTTTTCTGGCGTAGAAACGTTGTGTGTGATCGATTATTAAAGCTCTTGATTTCCAATTTGAACCGCTCTTCGAAAGCGGATCGCGAATTCGGCTTTCACCCGAGACTGGTAGTTAGGTGGCCGATTCCATTTAGCAACCAAACTAGCAAGGGCTGATCATTGTGTGATTCATAGATACTCTTTCAGTATTATCCCGCCATGGATCGCGAAGTTCGTGAGCATGTGGAGTGGGTGCGGGGCTATGGATGTCGCTAGGGTGGTATCGCCCTTCCCTCAGAAGGTATAAGCGCTATCGACTGCAAGGCGCGAGGGCGGGGTTAAATGGACCGAGAAAGTGAGCTGGCGAAAGCGATTGGGTTGCACAATCGTGGTAAATTGAACGCCGCGCAAAAGATCTATCGAAAACTCGTTGCCCAGCACAGCAAGCACGCCGGAGCATTGAGCGGGTTGGGCATGATTGCCTTTCAACAAGGCAACCACACCAGAGCGGTTCACCTGCTTGAGCGAGCCATGAGGGTCGAACCTGCCAACCCGCTGTTCTACATGAATCTGGGGGTTGTGCTGGAGGCGGATCGACGGCTTGAAAGTGCTGAGCGTGCCTACCTAAAAGCAATCGCACTCGATCCAATGTTTGCAGACCCCTATTACAATCTGGGGAATTTGTATCTGCGCCAGGGAGAGGCACCCCGAGCCGTCAGCGTGTTCGATCGATGTATGGATGCGAAGGGCAGGGACTTTCACGCACTGGCGTACAAGGCGCATGCGCTGCGGGAAGCTGGTCGCGACGAAGAATCCGCGGCGCTGCTGGATTTTGACAATTACCTGCACACGTACAAGGTTGACGAACACCTGCAAGTAGACACAGCTGACCTGCTTTTTACTCGCTTGGCCAACGAAGTTGCCGAGCATCCGACGATGCAGAAAAACATCATGTCGTCCGTCAACGCATGGCATACCGGAGAACTCTTTGACGATCCTGGTGCGGATCTGCGAGTTTTGCGTGACATCTTCAACGCAGCAGTGAGTTGGTACGCGGGCATGTTACCAGCTGACAGAACACACCCGATGGTCCAATGGCGGCCTGAACAATGGCGTATGACGGCTTGGGGTGTAGTCATGCGGCGTGGGGGATATGAGAAGGCGCACATTCACCCGAATGGATGGGTGAGTGGCGTGATCTACACTACAGCTCCCGGATGTGGTAGGTAAACCCGACAATTCCGACCACCAGGGTTGGTTGGAGCTTGGGCGCCCCATCGCAGAATTAGAAATTTCGCGAAGTCCTGAACTCAGACTCGTCCGACCAGTGCGCGGCCAGGTGGTTTTGTTTCCGTCGTATTTCTTTCACGCTACCGTCCCGCTCCAACAGGATGAGCGGCGCATTTGCATCGCGTTCGATGCGGAGCCGCTGGGTGTTTGAGACATGATCAGAGGCTTCACAGGCAGGAACCTCTGAATCGCGGGCGCGTTCGGGGACAAGTTTCCCCTTACATGTTATACGAGAACTCCAGTCCCCAGTGTCTGGGATGGTTCACCTGTACAAAGTTGAATAAGCCAGCAACGAAGGTTCCCGTAACCGCGTAAATCTCGTCGCTGATGTTCTTCACGAAAAATGACACACGGTATCGCTCGCTGTTGGACCTCCAGGTTGCGGATGCGTTGTAGATGCTCCATGAATCCCTTTCCGGGTTGACGAAGGCGCCATCGTAATTGGTCACACCGTTGAGTGTGCCTGCGGGCAAACCCGCAGCAACCAGGCTGACTTCATCCGAGTAGATCCAACTCCCAACCAGAGTGACGGTGCCGGTGTCGGCAAGGGGGAAGTCGTAAATAAGGTCGAGCCGCGTTTGCAATTCAGGAGACTGCGCGCGCGGCAGGTCCGAAACGTCGACAGGCACCAGGAACCCGGCTACCGAGCCGTCGGGGGCGAACACCTGCGTTTCCCCTTGGCACTGTGAAAACCCGGATGGTGGCGTTGCAGTCGGCAGCACGCCGTTCACAGCCGAGCACCATTCATCGTTTTCCGCGTCCAGGTAACCGATTGTCAGGCTCATGCTGAAACTTTCCGTGAGCAAGGCAGTGACTTCGAGTTCCGCACCACGGTTCTCTGCAGAGCCGACATTGTCGGTTACGGTTTCCTGGCCAGCGGCACCAGGTGCGGGCCGAATCGAGGTGCGCTGCAGGTCGTCATACTCCATCAAGAATACGGAAGCATTCAAGCGAAGCCGATTGTCAAGGAGCTCCGCCTTGATGCCGACTTCGAAGTTATCTGCCGTTTCCTCGTCGAACGGCCCGATACTGGATGCTGTGTTCCCTCGACCGTTAAAGCCGCCAGAACGAAATCCCCGAGCCCAGCTACCGTATATCATGATGTCGTCGCCAGGAAAGTAACTGATGCCGAGTCGGGGACTGACGTCGCTCCAATCTTCGTCTTCAGACAACAACGTGCTGAAAGGTCCGGCACCGAGGTCGAGTTGACATCGCCCGGTCACCGGGTCGCCGAAGCCGACGCCGCAGTGATCAAACTCCTTTTCTTCGGCGGAATAGCGAAGGCCGGCTGTCAACACGAATTGATCCGAGATGTTCCAGTCGGCTTGTGCGAACGCTGCCCATGCCGTGTTCAACTGGTTGCTATAACCGAATATTTCGGTAGCGGGCGCAACTAAGGCGCCGCGCGTGAACTGGTCCATTTCATACTCTTGCTGAAAGTAGTAGAGCCCCGCGACCAGATCCCATTGCCCCGAAAAATCGGATGCGAAACGGAGTTCGTGGCTGAACTGGTCGTGCTCTTGAATGCGTTGCGTATGAAACAGATTGAAGTCCGTCGTGTCGAAATCGTTGGCGACATCCTCTTCGACGTCGCGGTAGTTGCCGATATAGGTCAACGTGCCTATTCCGTCTATATGACGGTTGACTTTTGCGGTAAGACCCCAGACGTCGAAATCGGAAAAACTGCCTATCGGTGTGTCATGTCTAACGTCCAGACTGTCTTCATCGACTTCCCGCCCGCAAAAACCGGCTGCAGCCGCAGGCGCACCAAAGATGCCGTCGATGAAATCGATGATGACGTCGTTGCCACCGGTGAAGGCAGGTGTGGTCAAGGGATCCGATGGGCAAGCGTTGTAGGGAATGTTAGCCCACGAGTCGTCGCGCGTTCGGTTGTACTCGCCCCGAATCAACACGTCCCATTTTTCGTTTGGAACCCACAGCAGGCTCGGCAGCGCAGTGATGCGATCCTGCCCGTTCAAGTCGCCACCGGTTGGAGATTTGTTGTCATAGAATCCGTCGGAATTAGTGGACTTCGCGGCCAAGCGAAATCCTACTGTGTCCGACAACGGCACGTTTGCTACGATCTTGACATCGGTACGATCTTCTTCGCCGATCAGAATACTCGCACCGAAGTCTGTTTGCTCGAGATCAGGCTCGTTGTGTTTTAGGTGGACGACACCGCCAATTGCGTTACGGCCAAACAGTGTGCCTTGAGGCCCGCGGAGAATTTCAACGGCTGAAACATCGACAAAATCCTGCAGCGCCGTGGATACTCTGCCTTGGTACACATCATCGATAAACGTTGCGATACCCGGGTCGGTTGCGGATTCAATGTCCGTGCTGCCGACGCCGCGAATATAGAACGCCGCCGCGTTTTGGAACGCGCCCACCGGCTGCAGTTGCACGTTCGGCGCGATACCATTCAAGTCGCGCGCGTCCTGCACGTAATTTCGTTCAATCTGGCTTTGGCCGATACCTGTCACGGGAATGGGCACCTCCTGGGCGGACTCGGCACGCTTGGTTGCCGTGACGACAATCTCCTCCAAGTAGGTGCCTTCGGATTCAGCGTAGCCCGGCATGTTGGACATTGCGGCGGTAATGCCCGCAATTGTCCCGGCAATCATTTTTTTTCGAAAGATATCCAAATTACTCTCCCCGCGTAACTTTGATTCTAGTGCTACGTTTAACAAGCACGAGACGGCAAGCACTTCTGCACAGGTTCCTGTAAACAGGCAAAACTACATTGCCCATAATATCTGTATACTAATCATACAGTTCGAGATGGCGAGGAAAGACCTGGGAGCACCGCACTGCCTGAAGATAGTGTTACGCAGGGAGGTTGGCGAGCATATTGCTTGTAGGGTATGAGTTTGATGAAGTCCAAAGGCGTAAATTGTGTTCTTTTAGTCTGTACGGCACTTTTACCGTCTCCGAGTCTAGGGCGGGAAGTTGATCGGTGCACAAGTTTGCCTAATCCATTCGCCCGGCTGAATTGTTACGACGGGCTGTTTCTCGATCCGAAGCAATTGGCGGCTGTGCAAGCGATGGAGTTCGGCGAAGAGCACATGTTGCCGAGTGCCCCCCCTCCAGGACAACGTGACTCGATTAATGAAATTACAGCCCGAGTCGAAGCCGTGGGCCGTCGTTTGCATAACAAAATGGTGTTTACGCTGGACAATCAACAGGTCTGGCGACAGGTATCGCCGAAAGCCTTAACCATTCGATCGGGTAATCACGTGAAGATCCGGCGGGGAGCGTTGGGTTCTTACACATTGACCAATGAGCACGGTGCCTCTACCCGTGTAAGGCGCGAAAAATAGCTCAGTTCCGATCTTTTTCTGGTGTTAGCGATGCAGGCGACCTCGGCGCGCGCAACGCAACACCAATTGCCACCATAAACGGCTGACTGAACACCGACGCCTATCTATCGCGCATAGAGCGCTAGTTCATTCTCCGCGGCGCTCGCTCGAATTGAGAGCGCCACCACGGGGACCAGTGGCTTGCTCGAGGATTGGTCGTGCAGAGTGAGTCTCCACGGACGTTGAGCAGTAACATACTAACCGCGCTCTTGGTTGAAAGAACGGTGCGGCAATTGAATTCTGTAAAAAGTAAACGGTGGCGCCGAATCAGCGCCACCGTATCACTACTACAAATTAAGTGTGTAGCGAGCGTACCAGATGCGCCCTCTGGGATCATGGGTGAAGGGATCATAGGCCCCGTCTACATTGACCTTGGGAGGCTCTTCGTTCGCAGCGTTCTTAACGCCCAGCGTCAAAATCGACCCCTCATTCTGAAACGCGAATGCCGGCAGCTGAATGCTGTACTGAGCGTCAACCGTGGTGAAAGAATCGATTGTGGGGTGAAACCCGATGAAACTACCGCGAAGTGCACTCTGCTGGACGTCATCCTCGTATTCATCGATATGTCGCACGATGATTGAGGCCGCGTGCCGGTTCCGGGTCCACCCGAGTGTCAGGTTGGCTTTGTATTCGGGAAGTGGGAAACCGATGCTGTTGCCTGCATTGCGACTGCCGACCCCGTCTATCACGTTACCGCGCGGATCTACCAGATCGTATTCAAGGGTGTAGCTTGCTGCCAGCTCCGAGCGGAACAGTCCCCAGTCAGTCTCCCAATTGTAGCCAACGGTCAGGTCTATGCCGGAGGTGTCGAGGCTCTGAGCGTTGAGATACGAAGCCTGGGTGCGAATCAGGTTTCCGTCCGGTCCGCGAATGACCTTATCGGGCAATCCAGGTCCAATAGAATAGACTTCACTCAAGCCGTCGCCGTCCGTGTCGAACGCGCCGCAGAGTGGTCCAGCGAGCGGGTCCGAATTGAATCCGTTCGGGCACCTCGAGGCGTTGTCTTGGTTGATCAGATCCTGGTGGGCTTCTCGAGTAACAATGTCTTCGTATTCGTAATCGTAGTAATCGATATCGATTGAAAGCCCCTCCAGTGCACCCTCCACAGGTGCCCACGACAGGCCGACGTTAAAGACGGAGGCCGACTCGGGTTGAAGTGCTGAGTTACCCGTGGTCAAGGACGGCCTGAATGCCAAACCGCCGGTCCCTGAGAAAGCGTCTGTTGAGTTTAACAAGCTCGTCTGCGAACCAAACAGCTGGAGCAGGGAACCGACGCGGAATGACGTTCCAGCCGATGCTCGCAAGGAAAGCGACTCGGTTGGTGTGAGCAACAGCGTGACTTTGGGGTCAAGCGTATCCTCGCCGATTTCATCGAAGTCCTCATAACGCCCGGCCACGGTAACTTCTGCCCAATCCGTCACGGGCACGAAAATTTCGACGAACAGCGCTGTTGTCGTCAACTCGCCGTCGAAATCCTGGGCGCCGAAGGAAAACTTATAGTTGTTGTCGTTGTAGTTCTTGTCAAAGTCCGAGGTAATTTCATCTCTTCGCCATTGAGCGCCAATTGCCAGACCAACGGTTCCCGCGTCGGTATCCCAGAGATCGCCAGCCAGAACGGCGTCAACGACCGTCTGCTTGTTTTCGGTGTCATTCTGTAGCTCACCAGCAATCCATCGGTAGAGTTCGTTCGAGTTCGAGTACAGAAGCGCTGCCTGTTGAACCGTCAGAGACGTGTCGGCCGCCCAGCTGCTAGTGTCGTTTCGATCCCAGGGTACACCTGTCACGGGATCAATGCGGGAAGTAGCAAACGGGTTGTAGTAGAAACAATCGCCTGTACCCGAGTTACCGGATCCTGGAGTTCCAGATACTGGATTGCAGTCAGGACCACCCAATCCTGCGTAAGCGAGATCCGTGTTGGAGGAAATGGTGTCCGAACCGGTACTCGAGGCGACATTTCGTTCTGATCTACCAACGGACAGATCCAGTGTCCAAGCCCTGTCTGCCAAAACCAGGTCCGCGATCAATCCACCGGACAAGCGGAAGAATTCCCGATCGACCCGCGTCTCGGTATCGACGGGCCGGTCCGCGAACGAAGTCTCGTTGTTCCCGCCCAGCAGTCGTTGCAGCGCCAGGTAAGGGACCGGCTCTATGCCCCTGCGTGCGGCGTCGAGCTGTAGGCCCGGGTTGTCCGTCGGAATGATGGCGAAAGTCACGTCGGGAAAAAGCGAGTTTCCGCGGAAGAACTTGTTGTCGGAAAAGCTTGCTTCTCCGTAAACCTCAATGTTGTCGGTCAATGCGAAATCGGCGGTCAGGTGCGCTTTGAGCTGTTCTTCTTCACCGACCACGTTGAAGAAACTTGAAAAGTCGTAAACACAGAAGGTGCCCACCTGGCCTAGTACCCCGCGTCCATCCGCTTCCAGGTTACAGTCCGGATCCGCGCCGTTTCCGAAAGTGCTGGAACCCGGGTTGAAGAAGCTTGCTTGCGGAGTGATTGCGCCCAGGCCGACGTAACGGCCTGGTTGTCCAAACGTAGACAGGCCAGATTGCCCGAAGTCCTCGTAGCGGTCACCGATCTGCAGCGGATCTCTATCTAGAAAACTCGCAGAGAAGACTGCGCGTCCCCTGTCTCCGACGATGCCCATGATTCCGGAGATCAGAATGTCGTCCTGCTTTTTGGTTTCGTCGTCTGTGGCGAAATCGACCTGCAGTTCGAACCCGTCGAAGTCCTTTCGAGTGATGAAGTTGACGACCCCCGCTATGGCGTCCGATCCATAAAGTGCGGATGAACCGTCCTTGACGATTTCCAGCCGCTCAATAGCGATGTTGGGTATTGTTCCCTGTAAGTCAATAAAGCCGTTGCCTCCACCATCGAAATCGGTAGCCACAGAGCGTTTCCCGTTGATCAGGACCAAGGTCGACCCGTTACCCAGGTTCCGTAGATTGACGCTGCCCCGGCCTGTTGAATTATCACCGCCATAGAACGACGTGCTGTTGCTGATGTTGCCTGAGTTATAGGTCAGCGAATTGATGACGTCTTTGACGTCCACCGCGCCGATCTCGTCAAGATCGGCTTTGTCGATGACCGACAGCGGAGAGGGCGAATCCGCTGTGGTCTTCTTCAGATACGAGCCCGTCACCACAATTTCTTCTATTTCTCCACCCGTTTGTGCATAGGCCGGTGTCAGCGCCGTGGCAGCAACGACCGGGTACAGCAATAGCCCAAGCAATCTAATTCGATTCGTCATGTGTTTCTCCCATGTTATGTCTCCAATGTTGGGATAAGGGTTAGCCAAATGAATTGGCACAATTAGGATAACCGATTGTTGACATGGTTACATATAATAAGGATACTAAGTATAGGTTCTAATCAAGGACCTCTCCAAATCTCTAAACATCTTCCCAAATGTTTGGAGCTCTCCAGATAAGGCGCCCCAACCGGCGCCTTATCTTTTACTTCTGCTTCAATCTTCGTTGAATTGAATGGCTGCGTTTCTGATAATCTGGTATATAGTTCTAGAAATATATTGACACGAAAGATAAGTAAACATAGTTTTAGCGGCGTTAGCTGAATTCTTCGGCGCGGTGGCAGACACAAGTCATCCGGCGACGGTACGTTTCAGCCGGCCGGGTAACAAATTGGAGGGGAAAATAATGGTCAATAGATTTGGGCGAATAGGCCGCTCGCTTGGCTTTGCGTTTCTGGCTACTCTGAGTCTGCCGGTTCTCGCTGCCGAAGAAAGACGGATCGAAGAGGTAGTCGTCACTGCAGAACGACGTGAATCCACCGTACAAGATACGGCGATATCAATTACCGCGTTTACGGGAGAATTCATCGAGGACTTCGGGCTTAGGAATCAGGAGGATCTACAGAACTACATTCCGGCTACGACGATCCAACCCTACGATCTTTCGATCCGCGGTGTAGGACGCTTGTTCCGCGCGCTTGGGGGTGACCCTGGCGTCGCGACCTACTTTGATGGCGCTTACTCTGAAGACTTTGGTATCGCTTCTACCGAAGGCGGTTTGTTTGATATTGAGCGAATTGAGGTCTTGCGCGGTCCGCAGGGAACGCTCTACGGGCGTAACGGTGTCGGTGGCGCTGTCAATTTTCACAGTAAAAAGCCGACCGAAGAGTTCGAAGGTGAAATAAAAACGATATGGGGCTCATATGAGACGAAAGAGATCTTCGGCATGCTCTCGGGACCAATCATCGACGGCTTCCTCAATGCGCGCGCGACCGGGATCAAGCGGACTCGAGACGGTTTTATCGAAGAGCTGACGCCGGGTAACCCGGATCTCAACAGCTACGGAGACGAAAACTATTCGTTAACGCTCGAGTTTACTCCCAGTGACAACCTGTCGATACTCATGCGCGGAAATGAGCGAAGCTATCGTCGTGAGATGTCGGGCGCTCAGGGGGCTGGCGCAATCCTTGTCAGTGAAAAGGGGGGATTGAAAGACCCTGTTACCGGCGGAGACAGATGGACCAGCGTACCCGTGCATGGCTGGCGGGTGATCCAGGACCCCAACGCCCCGGGATCGACTTTTTGTCCGAATGCTGTTGAGAGACCAACACCGGACTGCATTGTACCCGTAGGCGCGACGCCATACATAAACGCGGCAAATCCATGGTATGCGTTTGAGCTCAACGGCGTCACGCGCTATGCGCAGCCGTTGGTCGGAGGCGTCGATCCAGCCGGCGTTGCCGGCGACGGTACCAGTCTGACTGCAAGGATCGAACCAAACTACGCCTATCAGGCCAGTTCGCCGGAAGATTTCGCGCGGTTGAACGCTGCTTTCATCGGCAACGGTCAGGAATTGCCAGGGAGCTTGAGCGGCGATGACTTGAAGACGTTCACGAACGGTTTCAACGACGAATTCTTTGACCATCAGGCGGCTTATCTGAACGTGACGTGGGATGTTAACGAGAAGCTCACCTTCAAGTATATCGGTGGATACACCGACTACTTTTACGATCGTACCACGGAAGACGATTTCACCGGCTTCGTTCACGATCACCAGTTCTATGCGGCGCAAGAAAATGAGAATTTTCAACATGAGCTGCAGATGTTTCTGGACATCGGTGAGGACATAACCCTGACGGCAGGTTTGTTTTATTACGAAAACGACATTGATCAGCAGCTCGACTTCTATTCGACCGACTCGTGGAGCCGGTTCACCGATGCGGCCGACTATGGGCCTGCTGGTGCCAATGCGTTCCTTGGAGGTGATCCAACAGCGTTCCTTTATATAGGACCGGTGCACGTGGATCACAGGTCGGCACAAGACCTTGGCAAAGCTGGCATCATTCCGAACCTCGCCGGGCTCATTGGAACACCGGCATTCACGCACCCCAATGTGAATGAAGTCTATTTCGCTGACGGTGCCTGGCTGGGTGACAACCTCGAGAACGCGCGGCGCGTGGATCACGGGCCCGTATCGGACGGCACGGATTTCATCTGGGACACTGAAAACCGAACCGAGGCATCCGCTGTCTATGCACAAGCTGAGTGGCAGATTAACGAGACCTGGGCGCTGACGGCCGGTTTGCGTTGGGCCGAAGACAAAAAGGAAGCGGAGGAGAACCTCTACCTGTACCAGGAAAGCCGTTCAGGGTTGGCCACGTGCGTTGCGAATACCGGCGATGCCGCGCTGTGCGGCGACGGCAACGGTGATGGCGTTGCAACCCTTGCTGAATACAACCAGAACATTGTTGGTGCGTTGGATGCCAATGGCAATCTGCTGGATTTCGATAGGGCTAGATTTGCGGGGGTCCCATTCAGCAGATCAATCTACCGATCCATGGAAAACGAGTTTGATGAAGTGACCTGGCGGGTTAACGTGGACTTTACCCCCAACGAGCGAGATCTCTACTATTTCTCAGTAACGACTGGATATCGTGCAGGCGGGTTCAATTTGGGCTACTTCTCCTTCGTTCCAACCTACGACCCGGAAGAGGTCACCTCGTACGAACTCGGGTACAAGGGCACGCTGTTCGATGGCACCTTGCAATTGAACGCCTCTGCCTACTACTACGATTACAATGAAGTCCATCTGCAGTTCAATACGTTCTCACTCACGGGCACGAGTACTTCCGTGCAAAATGCTCCGTCAGCGCGCACGATTGGATTCGAATTGGACGTCCTGTGGTTGGCGACAGACAACCTTACGATAGGTGCGAATTACAGTTATACCAATGCAGAATACGATGACGAACTGTTCGAACCCTTCGCTGGCACGACTGGTGTGGTTGACGATTCCAATCCGAACGCGCCGGCAAGTGTTTTCACGATCGCAGAACGAAACTTTCCCATTGATGGCGAGCCGCTACCCAGAGTGCCAGAAAACAAGGCTACGGCCTGGGCGGAGTACGTTCTTCAACTGGGTGACAACGGCACTGTCACATTTCTGACAAGCGTCGCCTACACCGATGAGTTTCCTGCAGCGGGTAGGCCCCTCCCGGCTACACCACTTACCGTCGCGCCTGACTACGTTCGCTGGGATGCCAGGGTGGGATGGACGAGTGCTGACGAGCAATGGAACGTCTCCGCATTTGTGAACAACATTACGGATGAAATAGGTATAAGGAATCAGTTCGTCGGTGATGACATTGAAGGTGCCCGACGCGTTGTTGAGCCCACGAATCCACGCATGGCCGGACTGGAAATACAGTACAAATTCGGGGCGTTTCAATAGGATGCGCGGTGCCGCCTGGGATGCTTCCCAAGCGGTACCGCTTAGACAGTTTGGGGCTACTTGCCCTCAAGGCTTGTCACGAGACTTTCTAGATTGGACTCCATTTTATTCAGGATTCTGGACAGCTGATCCAGGTCCCGTTTGGGAATAGATTTGGTGGCCGTCTCCGTGAGTATGTCTATCTGTTCTCGAATGGAAGACAGGCTGCTTTCAGCAGACTTCGTCAGAAAAACTCGATTGATTCTTCGATCCGTGGCGTCGGGTCCCCGGGTGATTAAGCCTTTTTGCTCCATCCGATCAAGAAGACCGGTAGTGCTCATATCTGTGATGGAGAGGAATCTGGCCACGTCGCGTTGGGTCAAACCCGGACTCCTGGCTATGTACGCTATAGCTCGTGCCTGGCTGCGGGTTAGACCCATTGGCTTAACAAGCATAGTGTACGCTGACGTAAATGCTCTCGCCACATCGTGGACCTGAAATCCGATGTGCTGTTCGTGGTCGACGTCATCCGTGTCGTAGTTACTATTGGGCTTCATACCGGAGAAATCTTATGTAGAGCGCGCAAGCATACATTGAATCCATCCAATACCGCGATTTTTTTAATGTACTTGACGTTTTGCTGATGTGCTTTGGTTGGGCGAATAGCCTGTTTGTAAAGCACGTCTATCGTGGTGGAAGAGTTGATCCATAGGATGAAGCCCGATGAAACTGCCGCGGAGCACAGATTGCGGAGTGCCGTCATCCGCGCATTTGGTAGCTAAATCGGGCGGCAATCTTAGGAACGTTATCTCCACACAGGAAACTGATCATCCTGAATCAAAGCTGCAGAGTGACTGCTACGAGTCGAACAGAGACGGTTTCGCCTGATCATCGCAAGCGTCCGCTTTCTGGGGTGCTAGTCAGCGTCGGTCACATTCTCTTCGGTGACTGCAAGCAGGTTCTCATACGCGACTGCCAAGAAACCGGCAAAGGACTTTTGTTCAGCCTGAGTTAGGCCTTTGGTCGTCGCGTTACCTAATTCTTCAACTATTTGCTCTAGCGGTCTCAGAAACGGCCCAATCTTTTCGGTTAGATAGACTCTTTTGACCCGACGATCTGTCGAATCCTCCGTGCGCTCCACCCAACCCCCTTCTACTAGTCGATCAACCACATGACCAAGCGACGGTTTGGTTATCGTTAGATGATCTGCAAGTTCTGTTTGGGAAAGTCCATCCTGCTCATGGAGGAGGTATAAAACATGCCATTGTGTTCTGGTCAGTCCGACGTCGCGTATTCGCCTGTTAAACAACTTTGAAGCGAGCAGACTCACTTCATGCAGCAACACGTTGACGTGTCGTTCACGTACTTTTCTGTTTGTTTCAAATGCCATTTGATTGCTACAATTATTATTAATACAGTTACTAATATTCTAAAACCTATAGATAGCGATGAGTATATCCCTCATACGCAGATGGGCGAATGAAACTGGACGATGGAGTGAACTCACAATGAGAACTTTGTTTGCATGCGCGCTGGCGCTTTTTTCAGTAACGAGTGTTGCTGCTGAAAATACTTCGAAAGACCAAATAAAGGACGCAGCAAGAAAAGCGTGTGTTGCTGCCGCGGTTGAACGCTATGGAGAAGCGACGGCGAAGCAAAAGGCACATAAGAAAAAGATCGGCAAAAGAAAAGGCTATGCATTTCGTATGCGAGTAGGGGAAGGTAGAAAAGAAATCAACTGTTTGGCTGATGCGAATGGAGAGACCCTCTTCTTCAGCGGTTCGATGTAGATAGCCAACAAACTCTTCGTTAAAAGTGTAACCAACACCTGTGCCAGCTTTGCCGGTGTTGATCAATATGGAACGGCAATTCGTCCGATTGTTTCCCTTGCAATGATCATTTTCTGAATTTGCGCGGTGCCGTCGCCAATCTGCAGGCCCATGACATCGCGTAGTCGTTGCTGATGGGGAAGATCGTGGCTGTAGCCCGAATGACCGTGCAGAAGCAAACACTGGTGAATCGTGTCAAATGCGACCTTTGGCGCCCACCATTTGCACATTGCTGCTTCTTTGGTATGTGCAAGGCCTTGGTCCCGAAGCCAGAGCGTTTTGTAACACACTAGTTTTGCTGCCTGCAGCAGGGTTTCTGCTTCGGCCAGTGGTTCGGTCACGCCCTGATATTTGGCAATTGGATTACCGAATGCTTCGCGCTCGCAAACAAATTCCCAGGTTTCTTTAAGGGAAGCTTCCGCAGATGCCAATACCTGCAGACCGATTAGGGCTCGACTGAAATCGAACCCACGCATGACCTGACGGAAGCCGTCGTTTTCTCTACCTAGTAGGAACTCCGGACTGATCAATGTGTCGTCGAAGAAGATCGAGCCGCGTCCGACAGCCCGGGAGCCGACGTCGTCGAATTGCGTGCGGCTGATACCCTCGCTATCCAGCGGTACGACAAAGGCGGAAACGCCGCCTGCGCCGGATTGTGTTGCATCCGTACGCGCGAACAGCAAAAGGTGGTCTGCCTCGGTCGCCATGGAGATCGACGTTTTTTCACCGTTGAGTCTGTAGCCCTCAGGGCAGGGCTGGGCGCGAAGTTTCAAGCGGGCAGCGTCCGAACCACCTCGGGGTTCGGTTAGTCCCAGAGCAACCACTTTTTCCCCGCGACAAATCTGCGGAACGATGGCTTCCCTAATCTTTGGTAGTGCGTGCGCTACCAGGACCGATCCGTTTAAGGAAGCGAGTAATTGCACATAACCTACATTAATGTCGGCGTGAGAAATCTCTTCAACAACGACGCCTGCTGTGACCGAATCTGTACCCAATCCTCCAAGCGATTCGGGCAAGTCGACGCCGATCAGGCCAATTTCGCCCATGCGGGCTATGAGAGAGCGTGGGATTTCGGCGAGCGACTCCCGCTCGGCGTACCCTGGAGCGATTTCATTTTGCGCGAAATTCCGGGCGGCGTCTCGCACTGCGATTTGGGAATCGGTGAATGAGAAGTTCATTTTGTTCCTCCAGATGGTGCCGAACGTCTGGCACTTGTAGTTCCCGCAAGGCACTTGTGTTCGCTTTCATGCCATCTAAATGATGCGACAGCGACGCTGGTTGCGACCAATGACCTTGATGCGGTATCGGTCGAACTACGCCCGTGGCTCCAGAGCATCAGGAGAGCATCTCCGCTGGACGAAATCCACTGCGGTGTGAATCTTCTTGGACGCGACGACACAGGAAACTAAAAAAAGGTGTGACTCGGGCAATCTTGAACTAGCCGTGCATGGACAGACCGCCGGAGACACTAATGGTCTGGCCGGTAATGTAACCGCTGGCGGGGTCGAGAAACATGCTCACCACCCGCGGGAAATCGGCGGGTTGCGCCAATCGCCGCATGGGTACAGATCGTTCCAACGCAGGCGCAAGTTTGCCGCCGCTGGATGCGTCGAAAGAGGCCAGCAGAGGGGTATCGGTTGGCCCGGGGCACACCGAATTGAAAGTAATCCCTTGTCGCGCAAACTCCCGGCCGAGAGTCTTCATCAGCGCAATCGTTCCGCCCTTTGCTGCGGAATAGACAGCTTCGCCGGAAGATCCAACACGGCCGGCATCGGATGCTATACTCACAACTCGACCTGTTCCATGCAGCGCCATTTGCCGACACGCCACGTGGGTCATGTTGAGCGGACCATATAGGTTGATGTCTATGACTTTGCGCCAGAAGTCGGGTTCCGTGTCGATAAAATTCTTTGCTTCATCCCATCCCGCATTGTTGACAAGGCCGTAGAGGGGTCCCGCGATCTCCTGAAATTCACCAATGGTGCGTTGTACCGCCGCGTAGTCGGTAATGTTCAACTGTCGGGCTAGGGCATTGCCGCCATCGCGAACGATCGACTCAGCGGTCTCCCGGGCCCCTGTTTCGTTCAGATCAAAAATCCCGACATGGGCGCCCTGTTCGGCCAGAAACTCGGCTATCGCACGGCCGATACCGCTGGCTGCTCCTGTGATGATGATTGGGTGTCCTTCGTATAGGCTCATGGTGGTTCTCCTCGATTAACGGGGATCTCGGATCGTGACAGTGCCCTGGGCAATGGCCGCCAGCCGGTCTTCGTTGCTGACGTCGATACGCACGACTGCCTGGGTTCGAGATAGGTTGAGGATTTCCGCTCGTGCGGTGACTGTGCCTTTGGAGACCGGTGCGGTCAGATTGATCTTGAATTCGGTCGTGGCTGCCCATTGCCCTTGTTTCATGGCGGGATAACACACGCAGCCGAGCATGTGGTCACAGAACGCCGACAGGACCCCGCCATGCATGTTGCCGAAGGGTGTGAGCAGCTCTTCACGTACCTCCAGTTCGCCGGTCATGACACCGGGTTCGGACGAGGTGATCTTGAAGCCGAGAAAATCATGCAGCCCCCCGGCGCCGCCGCGGCTTTTCATGAATCCTGCAGCAACCTGCTCGTCGTGTGGAATGGGTTTGCTCATATCAAGAAGCCTTATGTTCGTTGATGGATTGATGGTTGTGTGTGGGCTAGCTGGGGGGTAGCAAGCACGAATGTATCGACTCGTCGCCTTCGATTTCCCGCGCGAGCGTTCTGATTGCCAGCTCGGCCTCTGAGAGCGCGAAGTCGTGCGTATGCATTTTATCGAACGGGATGGTGCCGGCTTCCAGCAGCCGGATCGCGCTCTTGTAACCGGAGGAAGTCACGCCGATCGCGCCTCGCAGGTTGATTTCCTTCATGACGATCAGGTCTGAAACAAAATTGTCTACCGCTTTGAAACCCTTGACGCCTGCCAACACCACAGTCCCGCCGCTACGTACAAGGTGCAGCGCGTCGACCACCGGCTGGGTTGCGTAGGCACTGACGTCCACGACCACATCCGCGCCCCGGCCGTTGGTGATTTCCTTGACCCGATTGATGACATTTTCGTTTTCGACGTCAATGGTGTGATCTGCGCCGTACAGCCGGGCCAGTTCCAGCTTTCGTGCGTCCGCAGCCAGTCCTGTCACGATGATTGTGCCTGCGCCCACTTCGCGACAGGCAATGACGCTTGCCAGACCGCGCTGCCCTGGGCCCAGAATGACCACGGTATCTCCGGGCCTGGTCTGAGGAATCTCCGTCGCCCACCGAAAACCGGCGCCGAGCGGGTTGAAAATGACAGCAAGGTTTGCGGGAAGCTCGGTGCTGACTTTATGCAGCACGGAGTTCGGATGCAGGTACATGTACTGAGCGTACCCGCCCCACAGTCCGGGCTCCTCGCTGACGGGGATATAGGAGTAGATTTTGCGGTTGTCACACAGATGGTAGTGACCGTCGAAGCAGGTCGGACAATGGCGACACGACAACATGGTTTCCACCGCCACACGATCCCCGACGTCCAATCCCCAGCGTCGTGCAGCGCGGTCGCCGATCTTGGCGATGCGGCCCAGGGGTTCGTGCCCGGGGATGACGCCCATGGGCACGTTGAGTGCGCCGTCGAACTGTTCGTAATCACTACCGCATATGCCGCAGGCTTCCAGCTGCAGGATTGCAGCGTCATCGTCTATGTCAGGGATGGCGATATCGCGGGGTTCCAGGGTCCTCACGCCGGTCTGCACCATGGCGAAAGATGTTTTGGGCAAAGTCACAACCTTCTCCTGTTGGGTTTGTAGCGAGCGCGGGGTCTCAGGCGGCGATGTCCAGGCGCACATTCATGTGCTTCACGCCGCCGATGAATCCTGAGCGCAAACGTTCGGCTTCGCCGATCAGCTCGACACTGCGCAAACGGGTCAACAAGCTTTTGAAAACTGCGCGCAGCTCGTTGCGTGCGAGATGGGCGCCGAGGCAGAGGTGCTCGCCGATGCCAAAACCGAGGTGCGGGTTGGGATCACGGGTGATATCGAACGTCATCGGGCGTTCGAACACCTCCTCGTCGCGATTTGCAGATGGATAGAACAGCGTCAGGTGTTCACCGGCTTTGATGTCCACACCGTGCAGCGTAACGTCCTCGTTGGGGGTTCTGCAAAAGTGTATGACCGGGTTTGTCCAGCGGACGATCTCCTCCACCATCGGGTATAGCAGTTCATCGGGGTTCCGGCGTGCTTTATCGAATTCCTTGGGGTGTTGAATCAGTGCCAGCATGCCGCCTGTGGTCGCGTTGCGGGTAGTCTCGTTGCCGGCGGCGATGAGTAGGAACAGATACGAAAGTAACTCGAGCGGTGGGAGGTGTTCACCGTCGATCTTCGCGTTGGCAAGCACCGTGGTCAGATCGTCCTGGGGGTGCTTGCGGCGATCTTCAACGAAATCGGTACAGTATTCGAACACTTCGGCGATCGCCTGTTGGGCGAGGTCCCGGCCCTTGAGGCCGTCCTCACGTGCGAACTCGGGGTCGTTTGCACCGACGATCTCATTGGTCCAGCGGAAAAATTGATCGCGATCCTCCTGGGGCAGCCCCATCAATTCGGCGATGACCGCCAACGGCAGGATGGCGGATACGCGGGTAACGAAATCCATTTCCTGATCTCCCGCGATCACATCGAGGATCTGATCCGCAACGCGGTCCAGGCGATGTTGATCTTCGTTGAGGCGGCGTTTGGTGAAATATGCGCTCATCAACTTTCGGTAGGTGCGATGATCAGGGGGGTCCATATTCAGCAACGTGCGGACCCGCATCAGGATGTCCTCATCCTGCTCTGGTTGTACGGACAGCAGGGGGGCGTTCTGAAACAGATTGGGTTTCTTCGAGATCTCGACGATGTCGGCGTAGCGGGTCACGGCGTAAAACGGGATGAGCTTTGGATGCTTGCAGTAGGCAATGGGTTTGTCCTTGCGTAATTGCGCCCAGTATTCGTGCGGGTATCCGTTTTGCTGATAATAGTCCGGGTCGATGATCTCAACAGGCGCTACCGGTTTGGTCATGACAAGGCTCCTTTGACGTTGGAAGGGTACATGGGATGAGTGGTCAGTAAGGCTTCAGTCTTCGATGGTGATTGCCAATCGAGGACAGAGCTGGGCGGCTTCCTCGACCTTGAAACGAAGCGATTCGTCGGGTTCTTCAATGAGGATGATCAACTCGTCGGCGTCCGTCAGTTTGAAGACCTCCGGGCAAGCGTCCATGCATAGCGCGTTGGCCTCGCACAGGTCGAAATCGACTTTAACTTTCAATGTTGGGCCTCAATTTCAATGTGTAGGAGAATAAAATTGCATCGTCTCGTTGAACCGATTGTGCGGTCTTCAATCTAATAACGTAAGCATATATACAAAAAAACTGGAATGCACCATAATCCGCACCAATTTAAAGAAGTGCAAAAACCCATTACGTGATGAGGCGAACGTGTATTTCGGACTAAGCGATGAGCAGGTTATGCTCAAGGACACTCTGAGGCGATTCCTGGTGGATGAATTTCCGCTTGACGCGATCCGCGAGCAGCTCGAACAGGGCGTTCTCGAGGATAAGTGGACGAGCGCGGTGGAGTTGGGTATCAGCGGTTTGCTGGTGCCGGAAGAGTTTGGCGGATCCGGAGTGGGTCTTCTGGATGCGCAGGTGGTTGCCCAGGAGATGGGCGCAGCCGTGGCACCGCTCCCGTATTTAGGCAGCATGATCGTCGCACCCGCGGGGTTACGGCTGCTGGGAACCGAGGAACAGCAGGCCAGGCATCTGCCTGCAATTGCCAGCGGTGACGCGCGTTTCGCTGTTGGACTCGGCGGCGTGGTTTCACCACGGGACGGATTCGGCCTGGCGATCGCTTCCGGCAGAGCATCGGGACGCACAACGATCGTCACCGACGTCGCGCAAGCAACTCATCTTCTGCTGGGCGTGAACGCTGATCTGGTGGTCATCGTGCCGAGTGACGCACCTGGTGTAACGTTCGAGCCGGTGATAAACGTCGACAAGACGCGCACGTATGCGATCGTCACTCTGGAGAACGTCGATGTGGAAGAGTTGACCGCGCCGGGAGGGGCGCATCAACTCGCTGCGGTTGGTCGAATGGCGTTGGCCTCAGACAGCTTTGGCGCCGCGCAGCATATGCTGGAAGCGGCGCGGACCTATTCCCTGGAACGTTTTCAGTTTGACCGCCCGATTGGTACTTTCCAGGGCATCAAGCACCAGCTTGCGCAAATGGTTACCGACCTCGAGCCGTGCCGCTCGTTACTCTGGTACACGGCGCACATTTTTAACGAGGCGGACAAAGAATTTGAACTGCATTCCTGTTACGCCAAATCGCTGATTGACGAGGTGGCGAAATACGTTTCGCGGACGTCGATAGAGATACATGGCGGCATGGGCTACACGGAGCTCTTGGGCCTGCATCTATGGTTCAAACGAATCGAAGCCAATCGGCAGCAGCTGGGCGGGCCGGCGACAACGCGCAAGCGCGCCGGCGAGCTGCAACAGTTTGTCTAAATCCCCGTGAAGTGAATTACGATAGAGAGGGTGTTGTGGATTTATCATACGGATCTGAATACGAGAGTTTCCGTGCGGAAGTGCGTCAGTTCTGCGAGGAAAACGAGTTCGTCGACCTGGATAAGGGGATGCCGGGGGTCACTTCCCGGCCAAGCCCGGCGCGCAGAGAATGGCAGGCAAAACTCATCGAGCATGGTTATGCGGCCCGTACCATTCCCAAGGCCTACGGCGGGTTTGGTGCTGAACCGGATATTATTCAGAGCCGGATCATCGCTGAAGAATTCATCCGCGCCGGCCTGCCGCCGGGCATGGCGAATCAGGGAATTTCGATGCTGGTTCCCACTTTGCTGGAAGTGGGCACGGAAGAGCAGCGTCAGGAGTACATCAAACCCACCATTCTCGGTGAGATGATCTGGTGCCAGGGATATTCGGAACCTGGTGCGGGTAGCGATCTGGCGAGCCTCAGAACCAAAGCCGAGGTGGAAGGAGACGATTGGGTCATCAACGGCCAGAAGATCTGGACGAGTTCTGCGCATGTAGCCGATATGTGCTTCATCCTGGTGCGAACGGAGCCAGAGGCGCCCAAGCATCGAGGCATCAGCTACCTTCTCATGCCGATGGATCTGGATGGCATAGATATCCGCCCGCTGGTGACGATGACGGGTGATGCAACGTTTAATGAAGTTTTTCTTTCCGATGTCCGTATACCCGTCCAGAACATTGTGGGTGCCCGGGGTGAGGGATGGCGTGTCGCTAACGTCACTCTGAAGTATGAGCGAGGCATGCTCGGCAATCCGGGGCAGGGTCAATCTGCCATCAAAGCGCTCGAGGATCTTCTGCAGACGGAAACCATCGGCGGTGAGCGCGCGATGGACAACGATGCCTTTCGCGACCGCTTCATACAACTGCAGGCCCGTACCCTTGCCAACAAATATCATGGCATGCGCCTGCTTTCGAAATCGATTAACAAAGAATTACCAGGGACGGAAGAGTTGCTGGTTAAGCTTTCCGCGACGGAGCTTGCCTACGATATCTTCTCGCTTGGCGTCGATGTGCTTGGTGAATTCGGCGCGTTGTATGATGAGTCTCCCTATCAGCACGAGCGGGACTGGCAGAAAAGCTATTTGAGCTCCTTCGTCGGGATCATCGGGGGCGGTTCCGCCAACATCCAGAAAAACATCATCAGTGAACGAGGCCTCGGCATGCCGCGGGAACCGTTGCTGGTGTATGAGGGCGCACAATGGTCTTTGCGCAAGTAAGCAAGCACGCCCTGTAAAGTAAGCATGTGTACAAAGTAATACGGGTGCTTCATAATCCAAGCCTGGTTAGATTTCTTGTGGGGGAGCCGTGAACTGGGGCAACCAATCAGCAATCGTCGGCATCGGCGAAACGAATTATACAAAGGGCACGCAACGCACCGCGGTCGATTTGATGTTGGAAGCTGCCCGGGTTGCTATCGATGACGCGGGGCTCACACCGAACGATATTGACGGCATCATTCCACCCCCGGTGATCACTTGCTCGGAGGAACTGGCTGCCAATCTGGGCATACCCCTTGTCCGCTACGCAACCACGGTACATATGGGTGGCGCGAGCCCAACTGCAGCGATCCAGAACGCGGCGATAGCGATCGCCGCCGGTGTTGCGAAGACCGTTCTCATTGTACTGGGCTGGAATGGTTACTCGGCGCTGCGTCCCAAACCCGGCCAACCGCCGAGTCGTCCGATGGGCATTTCAGCCATGTCAGCGACCATGAGGGATTTCTATATCCCATTTGGCGTCATGTTACCAGTGCAGATGTACGCATGGCTTGCAACCCGGCATAAGCAACTGTTCGACGTGCCGGACGAGGCCACGGGTGAAGTCGCGGTTGCCTGCCGTCACCACGCGCAGATGAACGAACGCGCGTTCATGTTCGACCGACCCTTGAACATGGAACAGTATCTCGAGAGCCGTATGGTCTCGGATCCGTTTAGACTCAACGACTGCTGCCTGGAAACGGATGGTGCATGCGCCCTGGTGCTGACCTCCGCAGAGCATGCCAAGGATTGCCCACACGATCCCGTCTACGTAATGGCGGCGGCGGAGGGGCACCCGTACCCCGCTGATGACATTCCTTCGCGGGAAGATCCATTCAAGATTGGTCTGAGCTACGCGGCTCCTCGCGCTTTCGAAATGGCAGGGATAAAGCCGACGGACGTGGACTTCCTGCAAGTCTATGATTGCTTTACCTACGTCGTCCTGTTGCAACTCGAGGCGATGGGTTTTGCTGAACAGGGGGCAGTCTACGATTTCGTCAAGGATGGACAGATTCAACATGGCGGACGGTTCCCGCTCAATACCCACGGTGGGCTATTAAGTGAGGCACATGTCTGGGGATTGAATCACGCCGTCGAGGCCACCCGCCAGCTGCGCCACGATGCAGGCAACCGACAGGTTGCCGATGCCGAAATTGGTCTGGTTACGGGCTGGGGCGATCTGGGGGACGGCAGCATAGCGATACTGCGGAGATAGCGATGAGTGAATGGCCAATTCCCAACCCGATCGATCCGATCAACGCTGAGTTCTGGCAGGTTTGTCAGGATGGCGTGTTGCGCTTTCAGCGCTGTACGAGCTGTGGGCGTTTTCGACACTTGCCGCGCTACATGTGTGCGCAATGTGGTAGCACGGAGTATGAGTGGGCGGCGGTTGAGCCGCAGGGCACATTGTACTCATGGACCATTACTCACCAAGTGTTCCACAGGAGCTTCGATGTCCCTTTTGTGGCGGCTGTTGTTGAGTTTCCGGAAGGGGTGCGCTTGATGAGCCAGCTTGTGGGTGCACGATCGGAACAATTGAAACTCGGTTTGCCGGTGAATGTGGAGTTCCATGTTGTCAGCGAAGAGTTCCAAACCCCCGTGTTTCGCCTGGCCGGGGCGCAGGAATGAAGTTCGGTCTGTTCACATACTGCACCGTGGGTCGACGAGCAGAACTGGAGGCCGGCATGGCGGGGCGCAATCCGGAGTTATATCACCGGATGCTGGCAGAGCTTGCGGAATATGCGCGATTTGCAGATGAAAACGGGTACTTTGCCTTTGGCCATCCGGAGCACCATCTACAGATAGAGGGATTTGAAGCGTCGAACGATCCGTGCCTCATGGCCATGTGGCTGGGGCAGCACAGCGAACGGCTACGCATTGTCACCTGCGGCTTTGTGAGTACGGCGAACAATCCACTCGTTACGGCGGAAAAAATCGCAACCCTGGATCACATGCTGAATGGACGCTTCGGCGTTGGTCTCGTGCGTGGTTATCAGGCCCGCTGGGTCGAGAACTTCAAGGTGAGGCCCGAGTTGACCGCGGTTGGGCCGTGGAACAAAGATGGGCCGGACGATGAATTGAATCGGGCGTATTTTTCCGAGTTTGTCGATGTGGTGATGACGGCTCTGCGCAACGATACTTTTTCCTATCGCGGGGAATTCTGGAACTTTCCACCCGGGGGATTTGTGAATCCACACGATCATCCTGTCTATGTTGAGTACGGTCAGGGTGTGGATCCTGATATGAGCGTCCGCGAGATCGGTATCGCACCCAAGCCGGTGCAGGCAGAAATCCCGCTGTACGGTGGGTTCTCTGCCAGCCTGCGCACGGCTAAATTCTGGGCCAGGTACAAGGGCAGGCCCATCGTGTTATCGAGCGATGTGGACTTCCTTCAACTGTTGTGGAGGGAATGGGAGGAAGAGGCGAAGGCCCACGGGCACGATGTGCGCCCCGGTGACCAGGCTTGTTGGGGTGGACTTGCGATCTGTGCGGAGACGGATGCCAAAGCGCAAGCCCTGTATCGTGACATGGAGTGGTTCTGGAAAACGTGGGCGAGCCCATTCGGGCAGGGCATACCGGAGTTGCTTGTGGGGAGCCCGGATACGTTGTGCAAGCGCATAGAGAAAGTGTCCAAAGCGGTTCCCGTGGACGAGGCATTTCTACTCATCCCGCAGGGTATCCATACGCCGGATGAGATCAAAGGTTCACTGGATTTGTTTGCGCGCAAAGTGATGCCGAATTTCGCAGGCTGATTGAGAAAACACAATTCAACGCACACGTGGGGGAAGTGAGATGGCGTGGAATTTCGGAGATATCTACGACGCGATCGGTAGAGTGAGCGAGGGGGAACATCCCGCGTTGATACACGCGGGAGAAAATGGTGCCGAAGGCACGGTAATCTCCTGGCCCGAATTCAGTGCACGAACCAATCGCCTGGCGCGATACCTGCAGAATCAAGGGCTGGAACCCGGTGCCAAAGTCGCGCACTACATGCGTAACTGCCCTGCGTATGTTGAAGCCATGGTCGCGAGCTTCAAAGGCCGATTTGTGCACGTGAACGTCAATTACCGTTATCTGGACGATGAACTGCATTACATCATGGACAATTCGGATGCCGAAGCGGTGGTGTATGCGGCAGAGTTTCGTCCTCACGTTGAAGCCCTCGCTGCCCGCCTGCCCAAGGTCAAATGCTGGCTGGAAGTTGCACCGGAGGGTCAATTAGTCCCGGAACATGATGTGTTTACCAATTACGGCGACGCCGTGAGCAGCGGGGACGCCAATGATCTGATGATAGAGCGCTCCGGTCAGGATTTGTTGTTTATCTATACCGGTGGGACAACCGGCATGCCGAAAGGGGTGATGTGGGAACACGAGGCGATTTGGAACGCTGGCGGTGGTGGTGTTTCGTTACTGGCGCCTGGCGGTTCGCTGCCTGATTCAGCTGATGTACATGCGCAGCGCGTAGCGGCCGCGCCATTGCGTCCGCGCTTGCTCGCTGCGTGTCCACTGATGCACGGGACGGCGATGCTCAGTGCGATAAACGCGTTGAACCAGGGAGGGTGCATCGTCACTACGCCGGAAACCAGTCTCGAGCCAGAAGCGTTGTGGAACACGGTGGCGCGGTATCAGGTAAACAACATGGCCATAGTTGGCGACGCGTTTGCCAAACCACTCCTGAAGGAACTGAATGAGCACGCCGGCGCGCACGATATCAGTTCGATGAAAGGGATTGTCAGCTCCGGTGTGATGTGGTCCCCCGATGTAAAACAGGGTTTGCTCGAACACAATGACAACATGGTTCTGGTCGACTCGTTCGGCGCATCCGAAGCCATTGGCTTCGGCGCTTCGCGCACCACAAAAGATGAACGCAACGCGCGGACTGCCAAGTTTCGCATTGGTGAGCACTGCAAGGTATTCACGGAAGATCACAGAGAAGTGGTACCTGGTAGCGGCGAACCCGGGTTCATTGCCCGGGCGGGAGCCATACCGGTCGGTTACTATAAAGATCCAGAAAAAACCGCTAAGACGTTCCCCACCATTAACGGAGTGCGATACTCGGTGCCGGGAGATTGGTGCACGGTAGAAACCGACGGTACGCTGACTCTTCTGGGCCGCGGCTCGGTATGCATCAATAGTGGCGGGGAAAAGATCTACCCCGAGGAAATTGAAGAGGTTCTGAAACAGCATCCAAGTGTTGAGGATGCGCTTGTCGTGGGAGTTCCGGACGAGCGCTGGGGGCAAGCTGTTACCGGAGTGGTTCATCTCGCCGATGGCTCTATGCTGCAGGAAGAGGCGCTTCGGAGCCATGTGAAAAAGCATCTGGCGGCGTACAAGGCGCCTAAGCGCATACTTGAAACAGGTGTTCCCTTGCGAGCCGCAAATGGGAAAGCGGATTATAAGGGAGCCACTGAATTCGCTGTTGCAACTTTGTCAGCCAACTGAGAGGACTCTGCGATGCGAACTGTCGGCTTAGGTATCGCGTATGATGAATTGAATCAGGGAGACCGTTTCCGTACGCTCGGACGGACCATCACTGAACCCGATCTGGTCAGTTTCATCAATACGACAGGTATGGTCGAGGTGCTGTTTACCGATACTGAGTATGCGAAGTCGCACGCTCCGCAAGGTGGACGGTTGGTTCCCGGAGCCCTGGTTTACGCCATCGGCGAAGGGTTGCTGGTCCAGGCAACATTGCAGCGCACAGGACTTGCGTTTTTGAGTATGGAGTTCGAAGTGCTCGGACCGACCTTTGTAGGTGACACCGTGCACGTGGAGGTTGAAGTACTGGAAAGCCGCGCGACGTCCAAGTCTGTTGAGCGCGGGTTAGTGCGGACCAGGAACAACATTGTGAATCAGCGCGGTGAAACCGTAATCACCTATGAGCCGCTGCGTATGGCCGCGTCAAAGGGGCTGCGCGACCAGCTTTCATAGCGGTTTCAGCAGATAGTGGCCATGGGCGACGGTGATGAGCCTGCCAGGGTCTTGTTGCCACATTTCGGCACGCACGTTGGCGACGCGGCGACCGCGGCGCGTGACATACGCCCGCGCGAACATGTCGGCCGGGCCCGCGGAGCGAAGATACTCGATGCTGATGTCGACGGTTTTCGGTAACTGCGCATATTCACTGTCATGCACGATCTGGATGACACTGGTCAACTCGAGAAACGCGCCCAGCACGCCGCCGTGAATAGCCGGAAGGTTGCGGTTGCCGATCAGTTCTGTTTTGAACGGCAGACATGTGATGACAACGCCGTCGCGGTCTTCTGCTGACATGCCCAGGAACTTTGCGTATGGAATCTGCACCGCTAGAGCGTTGAGTCTATCCTGAGATTGCGCTTGCTGCAGGCTACTGATGATCTTCATAAATTTCGGGGTTGGTTTGGCGTGCCAAGCATGAAGGTGGCTACTGATGTGGCTACCGGATCGTTCTTATCCGATTGGTATGCCGTGCCGCGTACGAACGCGACGTTCTTTGTGCGCTTGTAGCATTCGGCTTCCGCCGTGATGGGAAGAAATGGGGTTGCTGCCCGCATGTAATCGATCCGCAGGTCCAGCGTTGCAATAGCGGTGTCCCCGTCCATCTCTTCAGCTGAGCGGATTGACATGCCGGACGCGTTGTCGAGCATCGTCGTCAGCACGCCGCCGTGGATCACGCCGGTTTCCGGATCGCCAACCAGTTCCTGGCTGTATGGCACCGTTACGACAGCCCTTCCCGCGCCTTGTTCGACGACCATCAAACCCAACGCTTCACCGTGGGGACTGGGCAACCGCTGTTCTGGTTCATCCATGTGATTCGCTTCAATCAGTAAATATGCTTATTATAATGTTTTGCATGTTTGGGTTCCAGAATGTCAGCTGAACCAACTCACTATGGTTCGGTATTCCGACCAGATCTGTTCGCAAGTAAGCAGATAGTTATTACCGGCGGCGGGTCGGGGATTGGCCGGTGTATTGCGCATGAACTTGCAAGTTTGAGTGCAACGGTGCTGATCGTCGGTCGAACTGATGAAAAACTGCGTGATGTGGCCGATGAGATCGAAACGGATGGCGGCGTTGTCAAGTTCGGGGCCTGTGATGTTCGGGATGAAAAGCGGGTTGCGGCTGCCCTTCTGGATTTGGCTGGTGAGCGCCCGGTAGACGCGCTGGTGAATTGCGCCGGCGGTCAGTTTCCGGCGCTGCTGAGCGAAATGTCGGTGAGTGGATTCGAGGCGGTGATCAGAAACAACCTCACCTCGACGTTTATCGTATCCAAGTGTGTCTTTGAACAGAGCATGCGCGACTATGGAGGTGCAATTGTCAATATTACAGCGGATATTGTTGGCGGCATGCCGCTCATGGGTCACAGCGGCGCTGCTCGGGCAGGTGTTGAGAATCTTACTGCAACGGCGGCCCTCGAGTGGGCGCACTGCGGCGTACGGGTCAACGCTGTTGCACCCGGGTATATCGAATCGAGCGGTTTTGATACCTACACGGATGAACGCATGATCAATGCATTGAAGGCGTTCGGGCAGTACACGCCGCTGGGACGCTTGGGCCGGGAGGCGGAGATCAGTGCGGCTGTATGTTTTCTGCTGAGTGAAGCGGCCGCATTTGTAACGGGACAGGTGTGGCGCGTGGACGGCGGCTTCGCACTGAAGACCGATACGCCGTTATATCCCAGGGAGCAGCTTCGGCAGAACCGCCCCTTTGACGGGTTCCACCGCCGCGTTCGTCCTGGAGTATTCGAGGACGATTAAGGCGGCGCATCCGTCAGAAGATCTTCCAAGTTCACCTTTATGTTCGAGAGTACTTCCATTGTAACCTTCAGGTCTTTGGTTTTGACCGAAGACATACTTTTCTCGTACAGGGTATCGGCGATTGTTTGCAGGTCTGGCAGCATCTTGCGAGCATTGCGGGTAAGAAATACTCGTTTTACGCGTCGGTCGCTGGGGTCTTCCGAGCGGGATACCAGGTCTTTGCTTTCCATCCGATCAAGGAGACCACTCATGGCCATGCGGCCCACGCCAATCCATTCGCAGAGATCGGCCTGTGTAATCCCCGGATACCGAGTAACGCAGGCGATTACACGGGCCTGGGGCCGAGTAAGACCGAGCGGCGCCATCAATTTCGCGTAGGCGTTGGTAAACGCACGGGCGACGTCGTACACCAGGAATCCCATGTATTCGCTTTCGACATGATCGGATAGCGGCACAACACTTCGGTCACTCATAGAAGTCAAATTCCTTCAATCAGTAGGTAAGGCATCTCTGCCGGGACGCTGCCGGCAACATGTTAAACAATTATACTTACATTCCCGAAAAAATTCCTGCACGGCGCTCAGCCACCGCTCGCACGCCTTCTTTTGCATCTTCGGTACGCAGTAGCCAGTTCTGTTCATGCAGTTCGCGCTCGGTGGCCCGCCGTACCGCCTCTGCAAACTCGCCACGCAAGGTTTCCCGTACCGAGATAACAGCAAGCGGGGCAGCTCCGGCTATGTCTGCGGCTTTGCGCAGCGCGACACTGCGAACGTCTGCTTGCTCGACGAGTTGATCAAGTAAGCCCATAGAGAACGCTTCGTCTCCGTTAACCCTGCGACCCGTGTAGAACAGGTCGTAAGCATGCTGCTGGCCGATGACCCTGGGTAAGGTGAAGCTCAAGCCGAATCCTGGGTGAATGCCGAGTTGGGTGAAATTGGCCGCCATGCGGGTTTGCGGGCAGCCCACTCGCAAATCGGCGACGAGCGCCAGTCCCAGGCCACCGCCGACTGCTGCACCGTGGACGGCGGCAACGACAGGTGTTTTGGTGGCAAACAGCCGGACGGCCTGATCGTATAGGTGACCGCCGACACCTTCTTCTTGGCCAGCGGCTTGCAGTCCGGCGGGTCGAGCGCCCCGTTGGCCGCCTTGAAAATTGGCGCCCGCGCAGAATGCCTTTCCTGCGGAACACAGTAAAATCGCTCTGCAGCCGGGATCTTCGTCCAGCGATTCAAATGTCTCGGCCAGGTTCATCAACATCTCCATATCGAAGAAATTGTAGTCTCCGTTGCTGAGTTCCACCGTCGCTACAAATTCTTCATCGAAGCTGACTCGAACTTGATCGGTGCTGCGTGCTTGCTCGCTCATGGTACGTCCTGCTTTTTAGGTCTGGGCAATTGTATGGCTGTCTTCAAGGCTGGCGATCTGGGTGTCTGTAAAACCCCAATCCGACAATGCCTCGCGGCTGTGCTGGCCGGGCCGACAGGGTGGCCGCGACACCTCGGCAGGTGTGCGGCTGAATCGAGGTGAAGGCGCCGGTTGGATTACGCCGTCGATTTCAACGAATGTGTCGCGGGCCTTGTTATGCGGATGGCCGACGCTCTCGCTCAAACTGAGTACAGGCGCAAAACACACATCTGTGCCTTCCATGATCTCACACCACTCATCCCGGGTTTTGGTGCGGAAGATCGATGCCAGCTTCACCTTGAGATCCGGCCATGCAGACTGATCTTGCTGGTGTGGCAGATCGCCGTCCTTCAAACCGAGCTTTTCGATCAGTTCCGCGTAGAATTTGGGTTCGATAGAGCCGATAGACACGTACTTACCGTCGGCGGTCTCATAGACGTTGTAATAGTGAGAGCCGGTATCGATAGCATTTTCGCCGCGATCGTCCGTGAAACGATTCGTGGCATGCATGCCGTAAAACATGGTCATCAGCGACGCCGAGCCGTCAGTCATTGCGCAGTCGATAATCTGTCCCTGACCCGAAGCACGGGAATCGAGTAGTGCTGCCAGCAGTCCCATGGCCAGGTAAAGCGCGCCACCGCCGAAGTCACCTACGAGATTCAAAGGGTGAACGGGCGTTTCACCTTTGCGGCCGATTGCATGCAGCGCGCCGGTCAGGGATATGTAGTTGATGTCATGACCTGCCGCGTGCGCCAGCGGTCCGTCCTGGCCCCAGCCTGTCATACGCCCGTAGACGAGTCCGGGGTTACGTTTCAGGCAGATGGTAGGGCCGAGTCCTAAACGTTCCATGACGCCGGGGCGAAACCCTTCGATCAATGCATCGGCACTGTCGATGAGTCTTAGTGCCGTGTCGACACCGGTTGGTGATTTCAAGTCGATGGCGACAGAGCGGCGGCTGCGCATGAGCAGATCGGTGCGGGGATCGCGCGGCAATCCCAGGTTTGCGCTTTCAATTCGATCGACGCGGATAACGTCGGCGCCGAGATCAGCCAACAGCATGGCACACATCGGTCCCGGTCCGATGCCGGCCATCTCGACAATTCTGATTCCGCTCAGTGGTCCTCCGGGGTCAGGCATTCGAGATTCTCTCCAGTGCTTTGGTTGCTTCTTCCACAATTTCCAGCACGACATCTCCCGCCGGTTTGACTGCATCTACCAGCGCAGCGCTCTGTCCCATCGCGCATGCGCCGATTTCGACCTCACCGTCGCGCCGTCCCGCCATGTAAGGGTCTTTCCCCAGCCACTGGGAGACGTTTCGCATCTGGAAGGGGAAAGGCTCGATTGTCTGTTCTAGATCGGCGTTCTCCCACGCCTTCGTGGTCTGGTTCGCGAGCATGCGGCATGGTTTGCCCGAGAAGCAACGCGTGCGGGTGGTGCCTTCGTCGTCTATGTCTACCACCGCCTGCTTGTAGTTATCGTGCCCCCAGGCTTCAACGGTCGCAATGAAGCGTGTACCGCACCAGACACCCTGGCCCCCCATGGCGATGGTTGCTGCGAGCCCGCGACCGTCACCGACGCCGCCGGCATAGAGAACCGGAACATCGACGGCGTCCAGCACCGCTGGTAACAGGGCCATGCCGCCCACACGGCCGGTATGACCACCACCGTCGTAACCCTGTGCGATCACCGCATCCACGCCGCTTTCGGCGAGGCGTCTGGCGTTCTTTGAATTACCGGTCAAACTCAGAACCTTCATGCCGGCTTCGTGGCAACGATCCACGATCGGGCCCGGGTTACCCAGACCGCTGACGAGAATCGGTACGCGCTGCTCGAAGACAACTTCCAGGGATTCCTGCACATCGTCTGTAAATGGTTGTGACGAATTACCTCCGGTTCCCTTGGCGAATAGCAGGTCAACGGCGAATGGTGCGTCGGTCGTGCGCTGGATCAATTCGATTTCTTCGCGCAAGTCGGATGCACTCATCGTAGCTGCGCCGACGGTACCCAATCCACCGGCTTTGGAAACAGCGGCGGCCAGTTCGCCTCGGGCGACGAAGCCCATGCCGGCCTGCAGCACCGGGTAAGGGATGCCCAAAGCGGCGCACACCGGGGTTCGTAAAGCGGGGTGAAGCATGGATCTACCTGTGTCGCTATTTTAGTTGTAAGTATACATACAAAAAGCGGGGTGTTAACCTGCTAATTCGACTCGGATTGGCTTCGATTGGGGGAGGAGATGGGATTGTCGGAATCGGATCTCAAGATTGGTGTAATGAGCGGGTTTTCGTCTCCGGAGGGCGCCCGTCATACGGTTGAATATGCGGAAGCTCTGGGATTTGATTCGTTGTGGGTGGGGGATCACGTGGCATTTCCCGTGCCCATGATGGATGCACTCATACAACTGGCACTGGCTGCCGGGTACGCTAAGACGATCAGTCTGGGAACATGTGTTTATCTTCTGCCTCTGCGCCACCCCACGCCGGTGGCAAAACAGGTGGGAACTCTGGATCGTCTTCTCGGTGGGCGCTTTGTTTTCGGTGTTGGCGTTGGGGGGGAGTTTCCCAACGAGTACGCCGCGTGTGGCGTGCCGGTGCACCAACGCGGAGCGCGACTGTCGGAAGGCATTGAAGTCCTCAAAGCACTATGGCGAGCGGAACCTGTATCGTTTACAGGCTGCTACTATGCCTTGGACGATGTGCAGATGCTGCCTGCGCCGGTGACGACGGGAGGACCTCCCATATGGTGCGGAGGTCGTTCGCGAGCGGCACTTACTAGGGCGGGTGAGATGGCGGACGGATACATTTCGTACGCTGTGGATGCCAATATGTACGGTGAGGCGCTTGCCGTCATAGACGCGGCAGGGCGGCGGGTGGGCCGTGATATGAATGGGTATCAGCATGCGCACATGCTTTTCGTGCGAATCGACGACCGGTTCGAGGATGCCCACCGGACCGCGACGGAACATCTCAGTCGACGTTATGCAATGGATTTCAGTAAGCCGGCGAAACGGTACGCCGCGTTGGGCAAGCCTGCAGATGTTGCCGCTGTGATCGCAAAGTTTCGCGAAGCTGGCGCATCGCAGATTGTTCTTGATCTCACCGGTCCGATGGCAGATCGAGACGAGCAACTACGACGTTTCAGTGAAGAAGTTCGCCCACTTGTGACATAGGCAATGTTGTCGTATGCACGCCGCATGTGGCGCGCATTGGCGGCTCAGGTCCAGGTGCGCAGTTCCGGCATGATCTTCCGGGCGAAAAGCTGCATGCTCTCTCGAGCCTGGTCTATTGGGATGCCTCCGAATCGGAAGCACGTGGCCATATCGAAAGGCCCAGTGATTTCGATCCGCTCGTGCAACTTGTCGAGAATCTGCTCGGGGGTGCCGTAGGCGTTCGATGCCAGAAACCCGTTCAAATACTTATCAAATCCCATCGCACGCAGAGTTTCTGCTTGCTGGCCGTACCGCTCATATCCTTTCATGCTCGAGAAGTGCTCTCCCATCAGTTCGTAGTGCTCCAAAATACTGGCGAGATAGCTTGCCAGATACTCTTCGCTGCGCTGCTTCGCAATGTCTGCGTCTTCGTGGCAGTACATGAAATCCGCCAGCAACATCGGCGGAGCGTCGGTGCCGAATTTATCGCGGTATCGCGCTCGATGCCGTTCGATGCTCGGCATTCGCTTGTGCCAGTCGGTTTCAGCGAACATGATCATGCGGCCGCCGATAGCTGCGCAGGCGTCGACGGAGTCCTCTGAGTTGGCAACTGCGTAGGTGCGATTGCGGAACGATTTTTCCGGCCGGGGGCGAATCTCGGTTCTGGGTGTGGGATAGAACTTACCGTCACCCTCGATGAAGCCGGTCTCCAGCGCTTCCACGACCATGGCGGAGGCTTCGTCGAATCTTTCCCGAGTTTCATCGAGGTGGATATCGCGGAATGGCTCGAATTCTCTTCTGGATAGTCCTCTCCCGAAACCCAGGCGTACCCGGCCGTCCGAGAGATTGTCGAGCATGGATACTTTTTCCGCTACCCGGATCGGTTCGTTCCACGGCAGAATGATCGCCGCGGTGCCCAGGCCAATGCGTTGTGTGATGCCGGCCAGGTAGGCGAGAAATTCTAGATTGTCGGGACAGAACGAGTAGTCGAAGAAGTGATGCTCGACCGGCCAGACCACGTCGAAACCCAATTCCTCTGCCATCCGTGCGAGTGCAACTTCCTCGGCGTAGACCTGACTGTCTTCGATGTCGTCCCATCCGTGGGAGGCAAAAATCATCTGCAAGCCAATTTCCATCAAATACTTCCTTCAGTTGTGGTCTGGTCCAACGTCGTTGAACCGAGTTACCCTGCTAGCGGCCTTTGAACTGTGGTTGGCGTTTCTCGACGAAAGCCTGCGGGCCTTCGACCGCGTCTTCCGTGCGCATGATTCTGGCTGAGATTTCGTTCTCGATGGGGAACGCTTCGTTGAGTTCCAAGCCACTGGTGCGGATCACCGCTTCTTTGCACGCGGCAACAGCGAGCGGTCCGTTCTGCGCGATTCGCTGGGCAATCTCCGTGGCGCGACGTTGCAGGTCATTGTCCGGTACGATTTCGTTGATCAGTCCAATACGCAGCGCTTCGGCCGCTGGCATTCGTTCGCCGAGCAACAGAATCTCCATTGCTTTGCAGTAAGGAACCTGACGCGCCAGCCTGACGAGCGACCCACCTCCCGGCACGATGCCTCGGGACACCTCGGTCAGGCCGAATTCGCCGGTCGGAACCGAGATGCGGATATCTGTCGCTTGCAGAATTTCTGTTCCCCCCGCCAGGGCGAAGCCGTTTACTGCAGCGATTACAGGCTTGTAGAGTTCAAAATCGCGTAGCAGCGCGACCTGCATGAGGGAGCGGTCCTTGATGAGTGCCTCGTCGTATTCGTCTTCCGCTTCGCGGGCCCGAGAAAACAATGGAATCAGCAAACCCAGGTCGGCCCCGGCGCAAAATGCTATGTCGCCTGCGCCGGTCAGTACGGCGACCCGGGCATCAGTATCTTGACGAAAGTCTTCCCAGGCCGCGGCCATTTCCACGATCATCTGGGGACTCAACGCGTTGCGACGTTCGGGGCGGTTCATGGTCAGGTACGCAATGCCGTCGCGTTTTTCGTATATCAGGTGGTTCATCGGACTCAGGCGGCCGCTTGCTGCATGCGCCATGGCTGTTTACCGGCCGGTAGATTGAACAGGCGTGCCGTATTGTCGCGCATGATGGCCTGCAATTGCTCTTCACTGAGATGTGCGGTCTGTTCCGCAATGAGTTGCCTAGAATTCGGCCATGTCGAATCTGTGTGCGGGAAGTCACTTGCCCACAGCAGGTGTTGATAGTCGATCATGTGGAGTGACTGATAGGCGGTTTCATCGTCCTGAAACGTCGCCCAGACGTTGCTTTTTACGTATTCACTCGGCAGTTTGGACAGTCCATCGATGATTCCGTCCTCGGCGTGGATTCTTGCCGCATGGTCCATGCGGTACATGTAGTGGGGCAGCCAGCCGACGTCGCTTTCAGCGACGACGAGTTTGAGCTTGGGGTGGCGTTCGAACACGCCTCCCAGCACCATTAATCCGACGATGTCCTGGACTGCTCGGATAATGCCGAGGAAGTTGTTCATCGCGTGCCCGCGGGGTTTGATGTGGAGGCTGCCGGCGCGAGAAGTCAGAATGTGAAAGCAGACCGGCATGTCCAGGTCGGTTGCGCACTCCCAGAGCGCGTTATAGTCGGGATGGTCGTAATCTTCATGCATCGGGTCGCCTGGCATCATCATACCCACCATTCCCATTTCGTGTGCGCGCTGGAAATCTTCGATGGCTGAATCAACGCTCAACACGGCTGTCTGTGCTAAGCCGAAGATGCGGTCGGGTGCCTCGGCACACATGCCCTGCAGCCACCGGTTGTACGCCTGCATGCAGGCATTCTTGTACAACGGATCCTTGTGCATACAGAGTCCCATGCCGACCGATGCGTAGATGATCTCCGCGGCAAGACCGTCCTGGTCCATGAAGGGTACTCTTGCTGCACCGGAGTAGGCGGCTTCACGGATGTCAGCAAATTTAATTCTTTTGGCTCTATCCAGGCGCTCTCTGACGCCGAAGCCGGCACCGTCGATGAATCCAAGGCCGATGGGCTTTTTCATCCCCGGCACGACGAACGCCTCGGTGCCGTCGTCCTGCTCAACGACGCGCGGTGCGTCGTCGCGGTACTTTGGATCGATGTAATCCACGTAGCAATTCGGAGGTTCGCAAACGTGGCCGTCTGCTGAAATTATTCCTGCGGGGATCATGTTGAACTCCTTTTGCATATGCCTATGTGTAGCGCCTCGGCAACATTTATTGCACAATCCCGCATAGTAAGCAAGCTTACATAAAATGTGGCGGAAACGCTGGCCTGAAGAGGTCGTGCAATTGGATAGCAGGAAGATTAATGAGATTCAGTTTTACCGAAGAGCAGGCCCTCTTTCGCGATATCGTGAGAAGGTTCGTTACAGAGCAATCCCCCAGCAGTGAGGTTCGCAAGACCATGGCGACTGATGCAGGATACAAACCGGCTTTGTGGCAGCAGTTGTGTGATAGCGTTGGATTGCACGCGCTACACATCCCTGAAGAGTATGGTGGTCAAGGTTTTGGCGCCGTGGAAATGTGTATTGCCATGGAAGAGCTGGGCCGCGGATTGGTCTGCAGTCCCCTGTTCGGGTCGTCCGTCCTCGCAGGGACCGCTATTTTAGAAGCGGGATTGACTGCCGATCGCGAGCGGTGGTTGCCGCCGCTTGCTTCTGGTGAAAGTCGCTATGCCCTGGCTGTCGATGAAGGCGGCGGATGCTGGGATGCCGAAAGCGTGAAAATGCAATATACGGAGCGGGAAGGGTCGTATTCCCTCTCGGGCAGGAAAACATATGTAGTCGATGGTTGTTCTGCCGACGTGATCGTAGTCGCAGCGCGGGCTCCCCAGACGCATGGTCTGGATGGGATTAGTTTTTTCATGGTTGATGCGGGTGCGTCGGGTGTCAACAGGCGGCTACTGAACACGATCGATGAAACGCGCAAGCTGGGTGAATTGGAGTTTGATTGCGCCAGTGCAGCGCTGGTTGGTGTGCCTGGTCAAGGCGGCGTCGCCCTGGAACGGACGATGGACCTGTGCCGCACGTATCTGGCTAATGAAATGGTCGGGGGCGCGCAACGGTTATTGGAAGATGCCGTTGCGTATGCGGCAACCCGGGTGCAGTTCGGCCGCACAATCGGCAGTTTTCAAGCGATAAAACACAAGTGCGCAGATTTGCTCCTGAATGTAGAACTGGCTAAGTCTGCAGCGTACTGTGCGGCGGAAGCGGCAGTCGCAGACGATGCGGAGTTTCCTGCCATCGCGGCGTTGAGCAAGGCCGTAGCCGCGGATACCTTTGTGAAAGCCGCCGCGCAAAGCATACAGATTCACGGCGGTATCGGGTTTACCTGGGAAAACGACACACACCTGTATTTCAAGCGCGCTAAAAGCTCGGAAGCTCTGTTTGGTCAGTCCGCCTGGCATCGCGAGCGGATGCTTCAGGGCTTGCGCATTTGAGCGGTTCGAGCGAAAGCGGAAACTGAAAGAAACCGGGCAACGACTCGACTAGAGAGGAGATGAAATGGCTTTAGATGCAGTTGAGCTACCTGACGAACAAACGCTGCGTGGCGATGTTCGGGCTTGGCTCGAACAGAACTGGGACCCGGATCGCAAACTGGTCGAGTGGAGGAACATGTTGGCTGAGACGGGGTGGGGATGTCCCGAGTGGCCGAGAGAGTGGTTCGGCCTTGGCTATCCGAATGCTCTCGCCAATGCCGTGCAGGACGAAGTCGCGAAGTTCGGGGCAATCGGGGTTGCGCGATCCGGTGTACGGATGCTGGCGGCGGCAACGCTGCTGGAGCACGGCAGCTCTGCGCAGAAGTCAAAGTTTCTGCGCGGTATTCTGAGCGGGGAGGATACCTGGTGTCAGTTATTCAGTGAACCGGGCAGCGGGTCGGATCTTGCCGGATTGACGACGCGTGCGGATAAACAGGGTGATCATTGGGTTGTCAACGGACAGAAGGTATGGACAACCTCTGCCCATCATGCCGATTACGGCATGCTCCTGGCCCGCACCGATTGGAATGTTCCTAAACACCGGGGACTGACTTTTTTTATTGTCGACATGAAGCAGGCGGGAGTGGAAGTCCGACCACTCAAACAAATGAACGGCCACGCGTCCTTCAACGAAGTCTTTTTCACAGACGCGATCGTTCCGGTGGACCGGGTGGTTGGTGAGCGGGAGGGTGGCTGGAGCGTGGCATTGACGACGCTTGCCAACGAACGGCGGGTCGCTGACGGCATGCGCGCCTGGGGTAGCGTTCAGAAAGGTGCGGGATCGATCTTTGAGGAACTCGCGGCGGAAACGAAAACCGTCAATGAGCCCTACAAGTGGTACCCGCAGCGCGCAGGACGGCCCGACTTGGTGGTTTCGCAGGCGCAGGCGGCTGGCGTAGATCAGGACCCTGTGGTGCGCCAGGCCATCGCAAAATTGCTGATACTGGAAAAAACCAGTCAATGGACCGCAAGAAGGGCACGCGAGGCTCAGTTGCTTGGCAGACCACAAGGTCCGGAAGGGTCGCTCGGCAAGCTCGCGGCAAGTCACGTGGCGCGTGCCGCCGCCGAGGTGCATACCATGATTGCGGGCGGGCAGGCACTGTTGGCGGATGAAGATGGTCCGCTTGATGGGCTGATTGCAGAAATCCTGTTGTCAGTTCCTGCCATATCAATCGCAGGCGGAACGGACGAAATACAGCACAATATCATTGCCGAACGGGTTCTAGGCATGCCCAAAGAGCCGCGCACCGACGTCGACCGGCCTTTTCGAGACATTCCTAGAAATTGAATCTAGTCGAAGAAGGTGGCGAGGGTAAGCGAGATGGCGACTTGCCCATGCGGATACATCAAATCAAAACGAGGTATGTTAATACTTACCTCATTGAAACCCCCGAGCACCTGCTTATCATCGATGTGGCGTACGGTGGTGCAAAGTACGTGCTTGGTTATGTACGTCAGGAGTTGCGGCGCGAGCCGGAAGAGATTGCCCTGGTCATCTCTACACACAGCGATCCTGACCACAGTGGCGGGGTGGTGAAGCTCGCTCAGCAGTGCGGCGCAGAGTCCGGAATGCCTTACGCGATGTCTTCGCGGCTTGGGCGATTTGAAAGTCTGCCGTTAAGTGTGATGATGCGTGTGCTGACCAGCGCGCGTGAAGGGTTACGCCCGCGGGCATGGCGTATGTACGCCAATCCGGCCCGCAGCCGCAGAGCGCGAAGGTTGCCGACGCATGTGCCTGCACTTAATGGTGACCTGACGCAGCAGGCACCCGCGCAATATCGCCTCAAACACGGTCAACGATTGCCGGGGTTTGAAGATTGGCAGGTTGTGCATACACCCGGACATTCCTGGGACAGCTGCTGTTATTTCCACTTACCCACGCGGGCGCTGATCAGTGGCGATACGTTGCTTGGCAGTACGGCGCGCGGCAAATTGGTGAGGCCGGCGATCTATGCAAGCGCTCGTCAAACTGAACGATCTATTGCGAGGCTCAAGAAGCTTAACCCGCGGGCCGTATACCCCGGTCATGGCTCAGTGGTTGAGGGTGAGGAATTGCTCGAGCACCTTTGAGCGGCGGCACGCAAAACCTCTTTGGTGGGGTGTTGGAAACTTTGTGCAGTTGATGTTCACCCGGTGTTGTTGTACGGGTTAATTGCTCATGTAATCCCGTAGCGTGTTGCCGGTGTAATCCCGGCGGAAGATACGTCGTCATTGCAGCACTGGTATGAGCTGATCAGCGACGTCTTTGAGCTGGCTATGATGACGCAGTGTCGGCGAAGCCACGGCCTGCTGCCAGGCTTGCGGCCTGGAGCATGGCTGCCTGCATCATTTGATGTTCCGCAATGCCCTGGCCGACAATGTCGTATGCGGTGCCGTGGCCTACGCTCAAAAACAGATAAGGTGCTCCCATGAAGAGGGCGCAGTTGCCGACGAATCCCCAGGTTTTGATGGCAATGTGTCCCTGATCGTGAAACATGGCAATGACGACGTCGTATCGCCCGTCGATACAATGTCGAAATATCGTATCCGGTGGGATAGGCCCCTGTACATCGATCCCGTTGCTCTCGGCCTCGTCTACACCCGGGCCTATGGACTCTTTTTCCTGAGGGCCATGGGCGTGCGGATTTAAGCCGGCTACGCCGATGCGAGGCCTATCAATGCCCCATTCGATCAGCGAACTGTGAGTCTTTTCGATTGCTTGTGTGACCATGGAGGCGTTGATCTGCCGGCACACGTCGTGCAACAGGACGTGGTCGAATAGGTGGACAATTCGTAGAGGCCCCGACAATAAGCTGAGATAGCGGTCTGATGGGTCGCGCCCGAAGACCTCGCTCAGATCCTGCTTTGCCAGAGCGAGCGATTCGCTGTTTACCGGAGCCATGACCGTTGCATCGGCTTTGCCGTTGCGGCACAGGTCGGCAGCCTGTTTCAGCCATCCAGCGTTGGCGGCGCCACAGATGGCGCTGTTTGTGCCAAGATCGATATGTTGACGCTGGAGGGTACCGTCGTCGAGTACGTCGATGAAACCCGCATCGGGCCTAGCTTGATCAATCTCGTCTATTGTGCGGGTCTTTAGCGCGGCGCCGGCAATCTCTATGCCCATATCCATAGCGGCCCGGCTGCCGACGACAACCGGTGTGCAGACTTGCTGAATGCTGCCGTCCACCAGCGTCTTGGCTACAACCTCAGGTCCTATGCCGTTGGGGTCCCCGGGTGTAATCGTAATGACGGGATTTGCCATTGCTGTTCTCCTTGTCTGGCTGGCGGCAGCATCTAGTCAATCGGTGTCGATCATAGCTGCAGATCCGGTACGCCTGAGTGTATTGACTGACCACCGTCGACGACCAGCGCCGCGCCTGTCACGTACGCCGCCTCGTCACTGGCCAGAAACGCCGCGGCGTTGGCGATTTCTTGGGGCCGGCCGAGACGACCCATGGGCACCTGTGCCGTGATATGAGATTCGATATCCTCGTTCTTCAGGTAGGCACGCTGCACCGCTGGTGTTTCGATCAGGCCGGGACAAATGCAGTTGACTCGAACCCCATGCCGGGCTGCTTCCAGGGCAGCGCTTCTTGACATGTTAATGACAGCGGCTTTGGCAGCGTTGTAGGGTGCCATTCCGTCGTCTCCGCCGAGACCGCAGATCGAAGCCGTGGTAATGATGGAGCCGTGACCTTGCTGGAACATAACTCGGAACGCGGCGCGGATGCCGTAAAATACGGCATCCTGCATGATCTGAATTGAGCGGTGCCAATGCTCATCCGTAAGTTTGTGGATGCGATTCGCCCGGGTCCAGAAAGCGTTGTTGACGAGCGTGTCTAGTCGACCATAACGATCCATTGCTTCCTGAACCATTCGATCACAGTTATTTGATTCGCCAACGTCGAGTGCGAGGAAGACCGCAGTATCGATTTCATCGGCTAGCGCGTTTCCGCGGTCCTCATCAATGTCGACGACCAGCACGTTGGCACCGTCATCTGCAAATCGCCGCGTAATCGCCTCTCCGATCCCGGATGCGCCACCCGTGACGATTGCTGCGCATCCTTCAAAACGAGAAGTCATTCTTAAAGTCCCCCAAACGCGATCATGCTATCAGGTATCTCCAGCATAGGTTGGCGACCCGCAGGCTAGGTGCGGGTCTGTTCGAAACTTCGAACTCATCTCTAATCTCTGGTATGACTTTTTCGCTGCTTATCGATACTTCTGAAAAGTGCGGCCTGAGCATTCATTCTCACTCCATGCTTGGTAACAGACTATTCATGCGTTCGCTTGTTTCGAGATATTCTTCGACCATCTGCATGACCACATCACGCGCATCCAATACATGGTTCAAACGCCCGACAATCTGGCCCGCGGGGACGAACATCAGTTCGCGCGACTGCTCGGGATAGCGGCGCATGCGCGCGATGGCATTGCCAACTGCCATCATCTGCATGGGAGCGCCGAGGGATTTCGGGTTGTTGTCCGCATCCCAGGCGTCGGTCCATGCGTTTTTCAGCATCCGCACGGGTTTGCCGGTCACGCTGGCCGAGCGAACTGTTTCGTTGCTTTTAGCGGCCAGCAACAGCTCTTTTTCGATTGGGGTGGTGGCGGCTTCGGCAACGGTCAGCCATAGCGAGCCACACCAGACGCCTTGGGCCCCGGTAGCGAGTGCGGCGTACATTTGACGACCGCAGCCGATTCCGCCAGCGGCAATGACCGGAATGTCACCCGCGATGTCTACGACCTCCGGCCACAGGACCATGCTGCCGATTTCGCCGGTATGTCCACCGCCTTCCCCGCCTTGCGCAATAACGAAGTCGAGGCCGGCGTCGACGTGCATCTGCGCGTGTTTCGGCGAGCCGCACAACGCTCCCACCATACGTCCTGAATCCTGAATCTGTTTGATGATCTCAGGCGGTGGGGTGCCTAGCGCGTTTGCGATTAACTTTACTTGTGGATGCTCCAGGGCGATGTCGACGAGCGGTGCCGAGGTCGCTTCCGTCATTGACAGGCGATCTTCTGCTTTCCTGTCATCAGGTAGGCGCGGTACACCGTGCGCGTCGAGTAGTTCATCAGCAAACTCGCGGTGACCTTGCGGGATGGCTGCGCTGATCATCGTGCGCAGCTTATCTTCGTCTTTTTCATCCTGGCCCACGTATTTGTTGGGGATGATGACATCTACTCCATAAGGTTTGTCGCCGACATGCTCGTCAATCCAATCGAGTTCAACCTTGAGTTGCTCCGGTCGAAATCCCACCGCGCCGAGCACGCCTATACCTCCCGCATTGCTGACCGCGGCGACGACGTCGCGGCAGTGGGTGAATGCGAATATGGGAAAGTCGATGCCGAGTTTCTTACACAGTTCAGTTTGCATCAGATAGCCTCATGGTCAGTGTTATTCAAACGTCCATCGGACCGAGTAGTTTGGGCCAGCGGTCCATAGTGGCGCGAATTTCCTCGCCAATTTCGCTTGGTGTCCAGGGTTCCTCGGCTGCATCGCGCCGAGCCAACACATCGACCTGCCAGGAAAGCATCGAAACGCGGTTACCCCCTGCGCAGAATTGACGGCCGGTGATGTCCTTTGCCTCATCCGAGCAGAGCCACACAACGAGGGGGGAGACGCGTTCCGGTGCAAATCGGTCTTTCATGTCCTCCTGCATCAAGTCTTCGGTCATGCGCGACCACGCAGCCGGTGCCAACACGTTGGCGGTGATGCCGTACTTGATGCCTTCACGCGACAGGCATCGCATGAAGCCTGCAATGCCGGCTTTGGCGGCCCCGTAGTTGGTCTGTCCAAAATTTCCAATCAACCCGGCGGTTGAGCTGGTCACGATGATTCGACCGCCATCGCCCTGTTCGAGCATGTGATCGTACGCAGCCTTGCTGACCAGGTATGTTCCTTTGAGGTGAATGTCGAGTACCGGGTCCCACAGATCGGGTGACATGTGTTTAAACGACTTGTCTCTGAGGATACCGGCATTGCAGATGCAGATATCGATGTGGCCGAAAGTGTCGACGGCGCGCTGTGCCATCGCCGCTGCATCGGCGGGATCGCAGACGGAACCGTAGTCGGCAACGGCATCTCCCCCGGCCGCCTTGATTTCCTCAACGACGGCGTCTGCCATGTTGTGTCCCGCACCGGTGCCGTCGCGAGCGCCCCCAAGGTCGTTGACCACGACCCGCGCGCCTTCTTCTGCGAGCAGCAAGGCATGACTGCGTCCCAAACCGCCACCGGCACCGGTAACGAGCGCCACCTTTCCATCGAGCAATGCCATAATTCCCTCTTTTATAGTACGCATACTTATCATACGATGTGAATTGGCGGGACGAAAGGTCTATATTGCTCTAGACGTCGGGTAGGTTCAGATAGGAGGAATTGGGATGACCCAGGTTTCTACGAGATTCGAAGCGCTTGTCCGAGAGGATGCCGTGCACGGCAGCGTATATATCGAACCCGACATCTTTCGGGCTGAGCTGGACTGTATATACAGCCGCGGATGGGTCTATATCGGTCACGAGAGCGAAGTGCCGGAAGTCGGCGACTACAAGCGCAAAAGCCTGGGGTTGCAACCTGTCATCTTCTGTCGGGACAAGGATCGTAATATCCAGGTGCTGTTCAATCGCTGTCGCCATCGCGCGGCGAGTGTCTGCCAGAACGATCAGGGTAACGCGAGCCAGTTTCGCTGCGAGTATCACGGTTGGACCTACGGTCTGGATGGGGAGCTGAAGACCGTTCCCTATGCGGATGCCTACGGGGAACTGGACAAATCCGCGCTGGGACTATCAAAACCCCCTCAGGTTCAGGCGTACCGGGGTTTTGTGTTCGCCAATCTGCAGGCGGAGTCGCGCAGTCTGGTTGAGCACCTGGGGCATCCCACAATGGAGCAGATCGACCTGTTCTGTGACTTGTCTCCGTCAGGGGAAATCGAAGTGCAGGCTGGCGCCACGCTATTATCCTACAAGGGAAACTGGAAGCTGCAGATGGAGAACTCGATTGATGGCTACCACCCGAACTTCACGCATCAGTCGTTTTTTCAAGCCTTGGTCCGACAAACTGGCGTGAGAATGGATACGTTCGATGGCGATGCTCCTACGGAGTGCCGGGCCCTGGGTCGGGGGCATACCCACTTGGATTACCGACCCGTCAATCTTGCACCGAAGGAAAAGGAAAAACGCATTGGTGCACTTCGAAGCACTGGCTGGGGTGAGAAATACTATGATGACATGGTTGGCAGCTATGGACAGGTTCGGGCCGAGGAAGTCATCGCCATTGCCGGCACCCATATGAATGTCTTCCCGAATTTAGTGGTCCTGGGCCAGCAGGTGCGTACGATTCGGCCCCTGTCGCCTGAGCGTACAGAAGTAGAGTTGGCATTCGCACGGCTCAAGGGTGTGCCGGAGGAATTGAACACAATGCGACTTCGGCAGTTCGAGCAATTCTATAGCCCTCAGGGTGGCGGCATCCATGACGACATAGAGATGTTCAATCGCGTGGGTGAGGGATTGCACTGCACGCTGGAGCCATGGCTCATATTTCAACGCGGACTGCACCGGGAGAAGGTCATGGAGGACGGTACGGTGGTTGGACAGGTTACCGATGAAGTTTCCCAACGAGCTATGTGGCGTCACTGGCTGGAGGTAATGTCTGGCAATGATTGAGCAGATGAGAGAACGGGTAGAGACCCTCCTTTATCGCGAGGCACGGCTGATGGACGAGAACCGTTACGCCGAGTGGCTCGAATTGTTTGCCGACGAGTGTGAGTATTGGATTCCGTCCAATGCCGAAGACATAGATCCCAGCCGACACGTGTCGATCTTATACGGTGGGCGTCCAATGCTTGAAAATCACGTGCAGCGTCTGCTGGAAGGCAAGGCGTTCGCCCAGGTTCCCGCATCGCGCATGCGTCGTATTGTGGGAAACATCGAGATTGAGAGCGTTGATGATGGGTGGTCTGTGGGTGCAAATTTCCTGATCTACGAAATACGCAAGCACAATCAGCGCCTGCACGGTGGTCGCAGTGAGTACCGGCTCGTGGAAATTGACCAGCAACTCCGCATCGCGGCGAAGAAGGTATTGCTGGTCGGAATCAACGAGCATCAAGAGAATATAACTTTTCTCTTGTAGTATGTGGCGCCTAAGCGCGGTGTCTATAGTCAGCAACGACCTCGGCTTCGAGGACCCGCGCGCCACGCAGCATCCAGGGTAGTGCGTAGTTGCCTTCGTGACAGGCGCATTAGAACATCCATGCTTCTGACTTGCACATCGCGATCGAGCTTCCCAGTTGAAATGTATGCAAGCTTACAATATGGTTTGTCGTGAGACATTAAAGTGAAATTGATGGATGTACGACTTGTCGATTGAAAAAGGGATTGGCTGTCAGACAGTGGCCAGGATCAAAGCTGAACGGACCGCAACGATTGGACGGCTGCATGTCCGAAGCTGAAAACGAACTCGTATCTAGCGAGGAGCTGAAGGCGCAGTTTGCCAACGTCGTATTCGACGAGACGAGCATTACGCTCGATCCAGAGCGCCTGCTGAAAATTGCCGCCGGCATCGGAGAGCAACGCGCGGAGTACACCGACTCGGAGCATTCGGAATTTCAAGCAACGCACACGGCCTTGGGCGCGATCGTTGCGCGTCGAATGCTGCCCGTCGACTTTCCCAAGCTCGGCGGTATTCCAATGGATGGAGGAAAATCAATCAATGTTCATGCGCCAGTCAGACCGGATATCGAACTGTCAGCGCGGAGCCGGCTCCACGAAATCTACGACAAAACGGGAAGATCAGGCCGTATGATCTTTATTGTGGTGCGTATGGATCTGTTGGATCCACAGGAAGTCTGTGTGGCGACGATAGATTCAAAAATTGTCATTCGGGAGAAGTCATGACGGTGCAGGTTTTGGCCGATGTTGAATTCGGCGCGGAACTACCGCGCGGTGCTGCCGATACGTCACTCAAGAATGTAAGCGCATTCGCAGAGGCGGTAGGTTGGCGAACGGCGAGATTTCAGAACCATGAACGCGCGCGTCAGGAAGGATTGCCGGGCGCTCTGGTGCCCGGAGTCATGGGATTGGGTTTCCTGACGGCGATGATCAACCGCTGGGCTCCGCAGGCTTTCGTGGAAGACGTCGATACCGTATTTCGAGCCCCCATGCTGGCAGACGAGCCACTCATTCTTTCGGCAATCGTAACTGATATTGATGAAGGTGAGCGATTAGTCGAGTTGGACCTCACGGCAAAGAACGAACTCGACGAAACCCGGCTGTTTGGAACCGCCAGAGTACGCTTTCGCGCATAGCCTCTCGAGCTTACCCGTTCGCTTCTCTCACCTGCCGAAAAACCAGGTGGCTCAGTAGAATGGCCGCTATCCTATCGGATGGGTGGTCGTTTCACCCCGGCTGATCATCTCATCGGTGTTGCTGATCAAGAACCCTGTACCGGTGAAGGTTTTGAGCTGAAAAGTGCGCCGACAGCGGCAAGCCCTGTGCGGTGATCTTCGTTCGTTGCGTTGTTCGACAGCTGAAGTGCGAGATCGCGCGAACTTCCCGCAATGACTGGTCCGATCCCGTTGATTAAAGTCAGTGCCTCCTTCTTCTCGTTGGAGTATCGGGTCCCGAAGGTCAGGTCCCACCGATCGTTCATGTGCCAGACACTGTGCGTGAACTCCGACCAATCCTCGGTCTCCTGTTCGAATCGGCCCGGTAGCCGTCACCTGGCTGGTGGTTATCGCGCCCGGTGCCGTCGCCGACAGTGTGATAAAAGTTAAGTAATGTAAGTATAATTAATATTAGGGATTGGACAATTCAGCTTAGAGTAGAGGTGACTTTATGTTGTTTGACTTGATGGTGGGCGGCATGACTTGGCGCCAGAGCGCGGCGTTGGCAGTAGACCTGGAAAGTCGTGGTGCTTCCGGCATGCTGTTCACGGAGGGCGGGCAGGTGCCGTGGATGATGATCGCGGCTGCTGCGGAAGCAGCGCCCCGGCTCACTTTTACCACGGGCATCGCGGTTGCGTTTCCACGCAGCCCGATGATTTCTGCCCAGATTGCCTGGGAAATGGCCGGCAATACCGGTGGACGGTTTCGGTTGGGTCTTGGCAGTCAGGTCAAAGGCCACGTCCAACGCCGGTACGGTGCGTTTTACGATAAACCCGCACCGCAAATGCGCGATTACATGTCGGCGGTGCGCGCATGTCTCAGAGCGTTTCGCGGCGAGGAAAAATTGAGGCACGAGGGACCGTACTATCAACTCAGCTATCTTCCGGCGCAGTGGACGCCTTCGCGGCACGACTTCGAGGACATTAAGCTCGACATGTCCGCCGTCGGACCCTATATGTGCAAGGTTGCTGGTGAACTGGCGGATGGTGTTCACGTGCATCCCATGCATTCGATGCATTACATAGAAAACAGACTGCTTCCCAACGTTGCTGCCGGCGCAGCGACGGCCGGTCGCGATCCGGCTACTGTGGACCTGATTGTGCCGGTGTTTGCGATTCCCGGCGACACACCCGAAGAGCGTGCCGACATGGTTCGTCGTACTAAAACCCAGTTGGCTTTTTATGGTTCGACGCCGAATTACGCCTTCCAGTTCGAGGACCTGGGTTACAGCGGCGTTACCCCGAACCTGGGTGGCCTCATGAAAAAAGGTGACATAGCAGCAATGCTGGATGTCATTACCGATGAAATGCTCGAACATTTTGCGGTGGTTGCGCCGTGGCAGGATCTGGCCGATCGACTGGTGTCACGCTACGAGGGGCGGGCTACGAGGGTTGTCATGTACCTTGCAGCTGAAGACATCAGAAAAAACCCGGACAATTTGGAGCGTTGGGGGGAAATCGCTCGCGCAGTCACAAACAAGCCGGTGTAGAAACTGTGCTCCAGGGTTCGTAGGGATGTCGGCATAACGCCTGCAGATTCAGTGGTTACGTCCTTTCCTCCAGCGCCCTGACAAGATTACTGTGGACTCTGTCTAACAGAGAAGAAAGCTGCTGCCGATCGGCGGTCGTCAATCCGATCATGGCATTCTCAGTAATGCCGCGTTCGATAAGATTCAATGGCTCGATCAGAGGGGCGGCCGCGCTTGTTGACGACACCAGGTTCTCTCGCCTGTCCTGTGGGTTGCGCCGTCGTCTCACCCAGCCTTCTGCTTGCAGCTTATCGAGCACTTTCCCGAGAGGAGGTTTTGCCATGGACAAGCTGTCGGCGAGCTGCGTCTGACTCTGCTCACCCTGCTGAGACAGACGTTCGAGTACCATCCACTGCATTCTCGTCAGCCCGATACTTCTGACTTCATGGTTGAATAGCCTGGCAATTAGAAGACTGAGTTCATGAAACTCCACATAAGGTTGGGAGGCGGTCTCATCGTATGCCCTTTGGCTGACGCTCGCTTTTTGCGACATGACAGAAACTAGGCTGCTTCTGTTTACAACCGAATTGGCTTCGAGGTGCTTTCGGTGTTGAGAATCAGCCTACTTGAACGTGAAAGATGTAAGGAAGCTTATTAAATGGTTCGGGGTTTGTCCAATTAGGTCCGGTTGGGGTCGGTAAGGCTGGGCAGGTGCAACAGTTCTTCCTCTCAGTTGTAAGCAAGGCGCCTGGACTCTACGGCACTCCACTGGTGGACTTGGCCCGCCTTACCAGTGTAATGTACGGATACATACAAAAATCGGGAGGGGGTGTTAGTGGCGAAACCGATAATCTCTGCAGATTCACACATTACAGAACCGCCCGGGTGCTACCGGGACAACATTGAGAGCAAATTTGCGGACACTGCACCTTACATTAAGGAAATGGATACACTGGGCGATGTATTTGTCATCGACGGTATGCCAGCGCCGGTGCCACTGGGGCTGGTTGCTGCGGCAGGCATGGATCCGAAGGACATCAAGGCGGAAGGCGTGCATTTCGAAGATTTGCATCGCAGTGGCTGGGATCCGAAAATGCGCAAAGCGGATCAGGAACGTGACGGCATCGCTGCGGAGATTATATATCCGACGGTCGGCATGGTGCTTTGCAATCATCCGAACGTGTTGTACAAGCAGGCGTGTATGGAGGCATATAACCGCTGGCTGGAAGGATTCTGCGAGGGCGCGGAAGAGGGACGGATTTACGGTTTGGGACAGACGGCGATCACGAGTGTCGACGCCGCAGTAACCGAGCTTCGGAAAATGAAAGAAATGGGCTTCATCGGTGTCATGATGCCGGGTGAGCCTGCCACCGAATTCGACTATGACGACCCGCGCTTCGATCCGTTGTGGGAGGCGTCAGTGGATCTGAACATGCCGCTCTCATTTCATATCCTCACCTCTCGCGGCAGTGGATTGGACGCGCCGCGGGGACCGAAAATCAACGCATTTCTTTCGATCATCCGCAGCTGTCAGGATGTGATGGGCATGTTCATCTATTCGGGCGTGTTCGACCGTTTCCCGGAACTGAAGCTAGTCTGCGCGGAAGCGGACGCTGGTTGGGTACCGCATTACATGTACCGCATGGATCATGCGTACGAGTACCACAGGTATTGGATGAAAGCACCGTCGTTGGAAAAAAAGCCGAGCGAGTATTTCCGTGAGAACATCGCCATGACGTTCCAGGACGACTACGTGGCGTTTCAATGCAAAGACATGGTGAACGTGCGCAGATTGATGTGGGCCAGCGACTTTCCCCACAGTGATTCGACCTGGCCGCGATCGCAGCAGATCCTGTCGGCGCAGACGGCGCATTTGACGGAAGAGGAGCGTGACTGGGTGTGCCACGATAACGTCGCGGCTTGGTACGGTCTTGCGGAGTACGCAGCAGCGTGATTGCTTCGGCGCCTCAGAAGGAACGCACCGGGTCACGTCGCGCTGGCCCGGATTACCGAATCAAACGGCCAGGAAGTGCGTCGGTAGCTTCGCCGTGCTCGTAGGTCAGCTCGCCGTGCACGAGGGTGGCGATGTAACCGTCAGCACGCTGCTCGAGACGACCGCCGCCCAGCGGTAGGTCGTAAACCATGAACGGTGCGTGCGGCGTCAACTTGTCGAAATCGATGATGTTGATGTCGGCACGCATGCCAGGCGTGAGGACTCCCCGGTCCTCCAGCCCGACCGATTGCGCCGTGTCACGCGTCTGAGCCTCTATAAGCTTACCCAGCGGAATGCGTTCGCCACGCTGGCGGTCCCGCCCCCAGTGGCACAGGAGCGATGTTGTGAAGCTGGCGTCACAAATCGTACCGACGTGGGCTCCGCCGTCGCCGAGCCCCATAACCGTGTGGTCACTCAGCATCATCTCGCGGCAGCAATCGAGATTGTTTTCCGCATAGTTGGCGAACGGCACGTAGAACAGCACGTTCCCGTCATTACTCAACAGACGATCGTAGATGTATTCCCAGACATCCTGCCCGGATGCTGTGGCGCGGGCGTTAGCGCTGTCCTCCGGTCGAGGCTCGTAGTCCGGGGGATCGCCGAGTTCCCACACACGTTGCCCGTTGGCCATGGAATTGAATAGGCGGGCGAAGCCGGCACTGGGTTGTTGAGCGAGGATCTTGCGTTTGCGCGCTCCGTCATTGAGCGCGCGTATTTTTTCGGTGAGCGGGAGTCGAGCAACCTCTTCGTAGCTTGGGCGTGTGGAAAACGGGTTCAGTGTGGTCGTATTACCCATCAAGATGCCGATCGCACGCGGCGCAACCTGGCCACGTATGGTCACTCCGGAGCAGTTGGCTTGGGCGATCTTGGCGAGCAGTTTTCTCCATCCCTGAGGATTGATGCCCTGCGCGAGGGAAATCGACATCGGACGGCCGCTTACGCATACCATCTGCTCGAGCGTGTCAAACTCCGATTGGAGGTCTTCGAAATCCGATATCATTTCGATGACACCGCCCGCTGCGTCGCGCATTCCCTCGCAAATGCCCATCAGTTCCGCGGCTTCGGCAGAGAGTGAGGGTGTGGGTGCGCCTTTGCTGCTGCGGTGGTTGAGTGTGCGTGAGCTCGAGAATCCGATCGCGCCGGACTCGATCGCTTCTGCAGTGAGTCGGCGCATCTGTTCGATGTCCTCAGCGGTTGCTGCTTCGCGGTTCGCGCCGCGTTCCCCCATTACAAATACTCGCAATGCCGCGTGCGGAAGCTGCGCTGCAATGTCCATGTCGTAGTGGCGCTGTGCGAGGTAGTGCAAGTACTCGGGGAAACTCTCCCAGGCCCAGTTCAAGCCTTCGTGCAGGGCGGCTCCTGGAATGTCCTCAACGCCCTCCATTAGTTCGATCAGCAGGCCGCGGTCCTGTTCGCGGCAAGGAGCAAAGCCGACTCCGCAGTTGCCCATGACGACCGTGGTCACCCCATGGTGACTGGAAGGGTGTAGACGATTCGACCACGTTGCCTGCCCGTCGTAGTGTGTGTGGATGTCGACAAATCCGGGGGTCACGATTGCACCGCTTGCATCAATTTCTCGACGACCCTTCGCGGAAATCTTCCCGACCTCGGCTATGCGACCGTCGACGATTCCCACATCAGCTGTAACACCAGCTCCGCCCTGGCCGTCGTATACAGTGCCACCGCGTATTACTAAATCCTGCCTATACATGCATTTCACCTAACGATTGTATGTAGCGAACGAATCAACGAGCATCAAGAGAATGTAACGTTTCTCTTGTAGTATGTGGCGCCTGAGCGCGGTGCCTCTAGTCAGCAACGACCTCGGCTTCGAGGACCCGCGCGCCACGCAGCATCCCGGGTAGTGCGTAATTGCCCTCGTGACAGGCGTATTCGAACATCCGTGCTTCTGACTTGCGCAACGGAATTTCCACCGTAAACGGCTGAGTGAACAATTCCGGCGCATCTATCGTATACGAATAAAGCAATAGCTCATTCTTCCTGGTAAAACGCTCCGTGAGCACGAAGTCCTCGCTTGACCCGACAGCGCCACTTCCGATTGCGTCGGCTATTGAGCCTGCAGGCATTTGAAAGACGGCGGTCTTGTCGGAAAAATTCGTGGTCCGTACGACTAACGTGTTGCCTTCCCAGTGACCGCGAGCGTCCCCTGACCACAACTTGAGCTTCTGCGGCAAATGAGGGCGCCCGTCCAGCGGAATCACACGGGCATTGTGAATCATCTCCGTCACCAGCAGCACATAGTGTGGAGTTTGAACGATGCGGAGATTGTTGTTGTAGGCGCTTGGTGACAAAGGCGGGCCTGCATTGAACCCGGCCAGGCAGCGTTCGGACAAACCCAGAGATTCGGGACCGGCCGGACGGAACGTACTCAGATCGGCGCTGTAGGAAAACATGTCGCGAACAGGTGGGAGACGCAGTCGATTGTGTTCATTCAGTTGTTTTTCAGCGGCCGCTGTCAATGCAGGCAGGCGGCCATTGGGGGGATCGACGATCAACGATGTGCGTAAGTCGTCCGTGAGTTCCGTACCCCAGTCGTACCATGCGTTGTTGTACGCGCCTTCAATGTCCACACTTTCGTCGTCGGTTCGATTGTCGACATCAAGACGCTGCAGGATCAATGTACGAAACGCTTGCGCCTCCGCGGGGGTCAGCACGGCCTTGTCGCCGAGTTCTTCTGGGCGTTGGAACGGAGTAATGGTGCGAAAATCCCACAATCCGTCTAGTTTCGGATCTCCCCACTGCATTTTCGACTCGTCTGACCCCCACGTTGAGCCCGGCACCAGCACAAGCAGCACTAGGGTGCAGGCAGTGGTTGTTATTGAGCGGCGCAAGGTGAATTGCTTGATTGCGCTGAGTGTGTTCATCAGCATTGAGCTCCGTTCGAAGATACTGTAAGTATACTTATTTAAACACAGGAGTGGAGTCTACATGCCTGTTGTCTCGGTGGATCACGTTGCCGTGCCTGCGCACCATGTTCGCGAGCTGATCGATTTCTACGGTGCGCTTGGGTTCGACACCCCGACGATTCGCGATGTGGAGAACAGCTCAGTGCCGGTTTTTTCGGTTATATGTGGTAAACAGAAAATCAACTTCCACCTCCCGGCGTTGTGGCAGCGCGAGTCGTTCGAACTCAGAGGCCCGACGGCAACTCCGGGATGCGGGGATTTTTGTTTCGTGTGGCTGGGCAGCGAGATCGCGCTGATACGTGCGCTTGCCAGCGTCGACGCGAAACCGATTGTCGGCCCGGTACGCATGCGTGGGGCGGCAGGCTGGGGGGCGAGCATCTACACCCGCGACCCGGACGGAAATCTCGTAGAGTTTATCTTTTACGATTCCGATCAACTCGTCAGCGAGGTTAAGCAACGGATGGAGGTTTGAGAGAGGACAATGATGACATCGGAGTTACCCATGCTGGACATTACCGTGGTCGAACTCGGCACGAGTCTGGCAGCCCCCTGGGCCGGTTTCGTATTGAGTCAGATGGGCGCCACGGTCATCAAGATCGAACAACCGGACGGTGGAGATCCTGCCCGTAGTTGGGGGCCGCCCATTGCTGACGAGACATCTGTGATTTTTCAAGTGGCGAATCGGGGCAAGCAATCCCTGGTCCTGGATTTGACCAGGACAGCGGATCTTGAAGTTCTCAAAGAAATCGTCCATAGCCAGGCTGACGTTTTCATTCAGAATCTTCGCCCCGGTGCAGTCGACAAGCTGGGGTTGGATGCGGACACACTGCTCGAAATCCATCCCGAACTGGTCTACTGCAATCTGGGTGCATACGGCGGCGAGGGGCCCTGGGCTGATCGGCCGGGGTATGATCCGTTGATTCAGGCGTTTAGTGGAATGTCTTCAGTTACAGGCCCGGAAGGCGGAGAACCGTGCCGTGTGGGGGTCCCGGTCAACGACTTCGGGACGGGTATGTGGGCGGTCATGGGCGTGCAGGCTTGTTTATTGCGGCGAATGCGAACGGGCAGAGGCGGGATCGTTGATGTGTCGCTTCTGGATACCGCTCTGGGTTACATGTCTCTCGCATTAACGGCAGCCGCGTTGACGGGAAAGTCTCAAGGGCGGCATGGTTTGGGTGGGCCCGGTGGAATCGTACCCAATGAAGGGTTTGAAACCGCGGATGGTGTTCTGGTTGTCACAGCTGGAACAGATGTACAGTTCGCGAAGTTGTGTGCTGCGCTTGATCACCCGGAATGGGCGCAGGACGAACGGTTCAGCACGGCCCGCGGGCGGCACGGGAACGCGCCGCTCCTGCGGGAACTTCTGGGCGGTGTGCTATGCACACGCACACGCGCCGAATGGATGGCGTTGCTGGATGCTCAGGGCGTGCCTAATTCGCCGGTTTTTGCACCGCTTGAAACGCTTGAACACCCGCAAACACAAGCCTGTGGAATGATTCAGGCCGGTGCCGAAGGTGATACGCCGCAAATCGGCGTACCGATAATGATTGACGGAGAACGACTGCTGCGTTCGCATCATGTGCCGAAACCGGGTGAGCACAATCATTTGTACCTCGATGCCGTAAAACGCCTCCAAAACCAACCTGACGATGGTGCTTAGTAAACTGACATCCCGCCTTCGGCGGGAATGACAGCGCCGTTGATCATGCGCGATTCGTCGGAAGCCAGGAACAGTGCGATGTTGGCAATGTCCTCGGGTTCGCCCATGCCAAACGGATAACGTTGCATGCCTGCGGCGCTTGCCGAACGTGCCTGGTCTGAACTGCTATCGTCGAGAGATTCGCCGAATCTGGACTTCACGCGATCGGTCATGATTACGCCCGGGCAGATCGCGTTGCTGCGGATATTGTGGCGGGAGTATTGCCCCGCTAATGCGCGGGTAAGTGATATGACGCCACCTTTCGCGGTCGAGTACACCATGGCGGGGAAGTTGCCCTTCAGGGCCGCTACTGAGGACACGTTGATGATGGCGCCGCCTTGGGCCTCCAGGAGATAGGGAATACCGTAGCGGCAACACAGGAAAGGGCCCTTGAGATCCAGGGCGATGGTATGGTCCCACACGTTCAAATCGACGCTCGTAATTTGCGTATCTTCGGCCACTGATCCGCCAGCGCAGTTGAATAGGGTATTCAATCCGCCCAATTGCTTCGCCGCGGTTTGCATGGCCTGCTCGACGCTATCTGGTTCAGTCACGTCGGTTTGCACGAACAGCGCTTCGCCGCCGTTCGCGGTGATCTCATCCGCAATCTCCCGCCCTAACGATTCCTGCAACTCGAGGACGGCGACTTTTGCTCCTTCTTCTGCAAACATGCGGGCCGCTGCCCGGGCAATGCCCGACCCGGCACCGGTAATTGCGGCAATTTTGCCGGAAAGTCTGGTCACGTGCAGTCTCCTTTGGTAGTAAACGGAATTTATTGTATGTAAGCTTACAATGAGGTGGAGGCGTGGGCTAGACGCTAATCAGGCTTTGCATGGCCGGCGGTATTCATTGGGTTTCTAGATTCGAACGCATCGAGTAGAGGGCATTTGAACATGGCAGAGGAGATGACCGTTGACGGCTGGGTAGATAGCGAACACGGCCGCGTAGATCGCCGCATATTTTCGGATCCGGACATTTACCAACGTGAGCTTGAACGAATATTCGCGCGCGGCTGGAATTTCATCTGTCATGAAAGTCAGTTGCCGGAGGTCGGCAGTTTCTTCCTTAACTACATTGGGGAAGATCAGGTCATCGCGGTGCGAGATCGAGACCGGCAGGTGCGGGTGCTGCTCAATTCGTGTCCGCACCGCGGTAATACGGTGTGCAGAGCAGAGCTCGGACGAACGCGGTCCTTCTTCTGCACATATCACGGCTGGAGTTTCGATCTGGATGGCAAGCTCGTTGCGGTGCCTGGGGAAGACGACTATTACCGGGGCGGGCTGGATAAGTCGCGCCTTGGGTTGGAAGGCGCTGCTCAGGTGGAGAGCTACAAGGGTTTTGTGTTTGCGACCTTGGACCCTGACGCGCCGAAACTCGCGGATTATCTGGGTTGGGTCGGCGTATTAGGCCTCGATCTGATCGCGGAGCGGGGCGACATGGAGGTTGTCGACGGTATTCAGAAGAACCGGATTCAGTGCAATTGGAAGCTTGCGGTCGACAACCTGTTCGATTGGTATCACCCGAAGGTTAGCCATGGCTCAGCCAGCCGGGTTGGTCTGATTAACGAGGACGAACTGCGCTACATGAACCAGATGGTGATTCTGGGTGAGTTTGGGCATGCCATTGGCGGTGCCGCGTTTGATGAGGAGACGATTGCCCGTCTGGCAGCGTCGGTCGCGGAGGACCGGGAGCTTGACCCGGCAGACAGAGCGAAGGTGTGGCGCACGACGCCTCGCGCGCGCGAAACGATGGGACCGGTTGGGGTACGTTGTGGTGGGCACCCGAACATCTTTCCGAACCTTTGGGTCTCCGCCGCCGGACCACCTCAGCTCTGTCTGCGTCTGCCCCGTGGTCCGCTGGCGACGGAGCTTTGGTGGTTTACATTCGCCGATCGCAAGCAGTCGGCTGAAGAACGGCGGGCCGCCGTGATGGTTGCGAATCACATCTTTGGTCCGTCGGGGTTGTTGGAACAGGATGATGGTGAGAACTGGTCTCATTCCACCCGCGCCAGCATGGGCTTGGTCACACGACGCAGGCCTGTGGATTTCTCCATGGGGCTTGGACAGGACCGGGTGACGGTGGCTGACTCGGGTCAGAGTTATATCGAGACCGTCGTCAATGAACATGCCCAGTTGTGGCTGTATCGGTCGTGGAGTGACTGGATGCGCGCAGACAGCTGGCGGGCGTTGATGGACGATCATTCGCCTGTTCCCACGAGTAGCGTTTGATGACAAAGCTTGCAGAAATGTCGCTCAACGAACGCATACGGTTGCAGTTCGAGGTTGAGCAATTTCTCTACAGCGAGGCGAAGCTGCTCGATGATCGATGTTTTGACGAATGGATTGATCTGCTGACAGACGACATCCACTACTGGATGCCGATTCGGCGTACGACAACGCGCAACCAGACGGACCTCGAGTTCACGAGTATTGGTGGCATGGCCTTGTTCGATGACAACCTCGATTTTCTGAAGATGCGCGTAGCAAAGCTCGCAGCAAGTAACGCATGGGCGGAGGAGCCGCCGTCGCGAACGCGCCACACGGTTTCCAACGTACAGATTGTGGACATCGAAGAGAACGGGCGGATTGTAGTGGCGTGCAATTTCCAGCTGTATCGGACGCGGTTGGAGAGTGAGGAAGACTCTTGGATCGGGTGCCGAAAAGATTGGTTGGAACGGAGCGTGAACGGCACTTTCATGCTTGCGCGGCGGCATATCTTTCTCGACCAGACCACGATACTCGCGCAAAACATGAGCAATCTGTTTTAAACATTCACTGAGGGCGCAAACATGTTCGATTTTGACCTGCTTGTCCGCAATGGTCTGGTATGTGACGGTAGCGGAAAGCCGCCGGAGCGTTTGGACGTCGCAGTGAGCGACGGGGTTATTACCAGGGTCGGTGCAACGATCGAAGGAACCGCTGCCAGAGAAATAGACGCCTCGGGAAAGGTCGTCACTCCGGGTTTCATCGATGTACATACGCACTACGACGGTCAGGCGACATGGGACGAACACCTTGTGCCGTCGTCCACACTCGGGACAACGACCGTGGTCATCGGCAATTGTGGTGTGGGTTTTGCGCCTTGTCGGCCGCAAGACCATGAGGTATTGGTCAAGCTCATGGAAGGGGTGGAAGAAATACCCGGCTCGGCGCTCGATGAGGGGTTACCCTGGACCTGGGAATCGTTTCCGGAGTATCTGGATACGCTCGATCGCCGCCCCCGCGACATTGATGTAGCTGCACTTTTTCCACACGGTCCGTTGCGGGTTTTCGTCATGGGCGAGCGCGGTGTCAATCGCGAGGCGGCAACTGCAGCAGATATCGAGCAAATGAAGGCGGTGCTCAAGGAAGGTGTCGACGCGGGTGCGGTTGGATTTTCCACTTCCAGAACGCTGGTTCATCGCAGCAGCTCCGGAGACCTGATTCCGACATATAAGGCGGCCACGCAAGAGCTGAAGATGTTAGGTGAGGTACTTGATGGCGCAAAAGGCCATGTTTTTCAGTTGATTTCCGATTGGGAAGATATCGATGACGAATTCAGCATTCTGAAGGAGACGAGCGAAAAAACCGGTGCGAAAGGCACCTTTACGCTGATCTATCTGGATACGCAACCCGATCTCTGGCACAAGCAGTTGGAGCGCGTGGAGGCCGCGCAGGCAGCCGGGCTGGACATTCGCGGTCAAGTGCTGTCCCGGCCCATTGGCGTGATGATGGGGCATCGATCGTCGATGAATCCGTTTTATCGACGTCCGACGTACTTGAGTCTGGCTGACCTTTCGATGGAGGAGCGGCTGGAGCAGCTGCGGGATCCGGAGACAAAGGCGCGGATTCTTGCCGAAGAAAATGTCAATCCGCACATCTTTGTGCAGATATTCAATGAACAGTTCGAAAAGATGTACGTTCTGGAAGATCCGATCGACTATCTGCCGGCACCTGAAAACTGTGTTGCTGCCCGTGCTGCGGCGGCGGATCAGCATCCGGCGTCGTGGCTCTACGACTATCTGCTGGAAAATGGAGGCTGCAACCTTATCTACATTGCAGCAGCCAACTTGACCGAACACATACCCGAATTGCTGGGTCATCCGAATACCGTCGTTGCGCTGGGCGACGGAGGTGCTCACGTGGGGTCGATTTGCGACGCCAGCGCCAATGTTTATCTGCTCACCAAGTGGGTCCGGGAGCGAGGTGAGTTCGAGTTGGCTCAGGCAATCCACATGTTGACGCGACAGCCTGCCGAACTCTATTCACTGCTTGATCGAGGCTTGATCGAACCGGGTATGAAGGCTGATCTCAATGTGATCGATTTTGATACGTTGAAACTCGAAACTCCGCATGTGGTGCACGATCTGCCGGCGGGCGGTATGCGTTTTCTGCAGAATGCGGGGGGTATTGATGCGACTATTGTTTCAGGCGTAGTGATCTACGAGCGGGGTCGCTCTACCGGCGTTCTGCCCGGCAAGCTGATCCGCGGTCACCGGGCGGATCCGCGGATCTCGGCCTAAAGGAAACGGTGATGTTAACCACGCACCGAGCGTTGCTGGGTCGATTCGTAAACCCGCATGATGGCGCTGGCATCGTTGTGGCCAAAACCAAGTCCTTTTGCCATGCGCATCAGGTTGTGTACCTGTGCGCTCAGTGGTAGCGGTATCTCCAGTTCGTCTGCGAGCTCGAGCGCCAAGTGCATGTCTTTGTAAGCCAGATCGACCGTAAACGAAGGACTCCAGTCGCCTTGCAGAGATTTTCGAGCAAGCCCCCGGTAAGCCATGCTGTTGCCGGAACTTGCGCGGATGACGTTGTCGAGCTTGACGGGATCAATGCCGGCCGCGGTCCCCAGCATCAGGCCCTCAGCACCGGCCGCCATGCTGCAGAAGGCGATCAGGTTGTTGACAATTTTAGCAATGCATCCGCAACCCTGTTCGCCGAGGTGAGATATGTTCTGGCCCATGGCCTCGAACAGCGGCAAACACTTCTGGTAAGCCGTCTCGTCACCTCCCACCATGATGGCGAGCGTTGCCTTGCGAGCACCGACAACGCCGCCGGAGACCGGTGCATCGATCATGGTGATTTGTTTTGCTGCCAGTTCAGTGCCGACGCGTTTACTGACGGCCGGCGAGTTTGTTGTCAAATCTGCGTAAACCGTTCCGGGTGCCGCACCATGAATGATGCCATCAGAGCCAAGGGCGACGGCTTCGACGTCGCTGGGTCTGGGCAGCGACGTCATGACAACGTTCGCCCCCGAGGCGGCTGCCGCAGCGGATTCCTCCGCTCGGGCACCTACCTTGGCGCATGCCTGCCTGGCTTCGGGGCGCACGTCGAAGACCCGAACGTCATGGCCGGCTTCGATGAGATTGGTGCACATGGGCATGCCCATGTTGCCGAGGCCTATGAATCCAACTTTCACTTTTACCGTCCTGTTTCGTTGACTCGGTTAATTCGGCGGAGGACCGGGCTCCATCATCCAACGTCGCCGAGGTTGAAACCCGCTGTTAGTCCACCATCGACGACAAACTCGGATCCGGTTGAATAACTGCTGTCATCGCTGGCCAGGTATAGGGCGAGCCGTGCAACCTCTTCAGGTTCGCCGACCCGTCCCAGCGGAACTCTGGAAAAAACTGTGCCTTCCTCGCGGGGTTCGCTTTGCACGCCGGTCAACATCGGCGTGTTCACACCGCCTGGATGAATGGAGTTGACTCGAATGTTGTCGGCACCCAATTCCAGAGCCGCAGCTTTAGTCATGCCGCGCACGGCGAATTTGCTCGCGACGTAGCCGGGTGCGAAGGACATTCCAACCAACCCGTCGATGGATGAAATGTTTATGATCGATCCGCCTCCTGCTTTGCGCATCAGTGGAATCGACGTTCTTATGCCCAGGAAGACCCCGGTCTGATTGACTCGAATAACGGATTCGTAGTCCGACAGAGTGGTGTGTTCAAACGGCCCGAGTCGGATGATCCCAGCGTTGTTGACGCATATGTCGAGGCGCCCGTGCTGTGCCTCGATGTCTGCGGCCAGGCGCTGCCATTCCGATTCGCTCGCCACGTCGAGATGGGCGTAGGTGGCTGTGTCGCCAATTTCAGTGGCGACGGCCGCTCCCGCATCGTCCTCAACGTCAGTCAAGATGACGGTGGCGCCTTCTTCCGCGAACAGGTGCGCTTCCGCGGCGCCCTGACCCCGCGCCGCGCCTGTGATGAGTGCAATCTTGCCGTTCAGCTTGCCCATGCAGAATTCTCCCTAAAAAAAGTAAGCATATTTATCAATACGCCCAGAATCAATCTGCAATCGGTCATGCCAACCCCGCTATTTGGGCTTGCGGGCGTCCGGCCAGGCGCCGGCGAGCAAGGTCGTCGTGGAAATGCCGATTGCAACCAATTCGCTCCCCGCGTGCACTGCGATCCGCGTAGACGCGATCCCCTTCGAGACCTGTTCCAGATTGCAGGTGGCTGTCATGGTGGCCGGCAGGTCGGGCTCGCCACAGAATCGCAGAGTGAGGTCCGGGTTAGGAATCGGAATCGGCTTGCCCCGTACGAAAGCGCCTACCGGCGGTCCGACGGAAATATCCGCGGCTATGCAGGCGGCTTCTGCGCAGGTGCCCGGTTCGTCCCATAGCACCTGGACTTCGGTGGCATAGCCGCGATCATCTTTCCCAACGAGTCTGGGTTGGAATGTATCGATGAGCGGGACATCGACACCACTCGCCGGCTTTGCCCATGGTTTGCCCTCTGTGTAGGGTACATATCCTTCATGGAAGTCAATCGGCGATGAGTGGTCCAACGGTTCTAACGCGTCGATATTGACCAGGCTTACCGTTGCTCTGGTACAAAGCCGTTTGCGTTCGTCGAAAATGTCCACGCTGACCACGGATAGTGTTCTGCCCTCGTGCACCATCGAGGGAATTACTTCTGCCTCGCCCTCGGCCAGTCCTCGCAGAAAGCGCACATCCAGGCTGGCTGGAACACGGTCGCGGGCAAGGCTTCGCGAGGCGGCTAGGCACGTTGCGCCAACGACGCCGCCGTTCGCCCCACCGAACGCGCCGTGCAGCGGCCGTCCAAGATTGAATGTCCATGCGTCGCCCGGTCCCCGTGATCCCTGAAGGAAATCCAATAATTTCATTTCTGGGTTCCAAATGTAAGCATGTAGCGTATTCTACAACATGTGTGCTTGCATGCACCGTCTGCGGCGAGTTGACACGTCTGTTGGGGTATTCGATAGCGGGAGGAAATGCAGTCATGAAATCAAAAGCGGTAGTGCAGACCGGAGTTCGCGAATACACGCTCGACGGGTTCGAAGTTCCGGCCATCGGGCCGGAAGAAGGGCTGTTGCGCGTTGAACAATCCGGGATCTGCGGGAGCGATTGGAGTCAGTACAAGAACGGGTATCCCAAGACGGTGATTCCGGGCCATGAACCTCTAGGTGTCATCGAAGAGATCGGGGATATCGCCGCCGAGCGTTGGGGAGTGCAGGTCGGTGACCGGGTCGCATTGGAAACCATGCTGCCGTGTGGCTATTGCCGGGCGTGCGTGAGCGGCAAATACAATCTTTGCCGTGCCTCCGGATCGATGATCCATGCCTACGGCTACCGCGACGTGAAAGAGAAACCGTCGTTGTGGGGCGGGCACTCTCAGCTGCTCTATCTCGACCCGCACGCCTTGGTGCACAAGGTCGATCGCGAACTGCCACCGGAACTGGCGGTCATGTTCAACCCGTTGGGCGCAGGCGTGCGTTGGGCGCATAAACTTCCGGGTACGGGCATTGGCGACAATGTTGTCATTCTCGGCTGTGGGCAGCGCGGCTTAGCATCGGTGGTCGCCGCGCGGGAAGCAGGGGCCGACAAGATCATCGTTACCGGGCTCGATGTGGATGCGCCCAAGCTCGAACTCGCCCGGGAGTTCGGCGCAGACCTTGCCGTTAACGTCGAGAAAGAGGATGTCGTCAGCGCCGTCCGCAACATCACGGATGGCGGGATGGCTCAGGTAGTTGTGGAGGTTACTTCCGGGTCCACCCAGCCTGTTGCGCAGTCACTGGATCTGGCTGCCCAGGGAGGAACGATCGTCCTGGCCGGCGCCAAGTATGGAAAGGTTCCGGAATTTGACAGTAACCGAATTCTAATGAAGGAGCTGAAGATTTTGGGCGCTCTGGCAGTTGACTTCGATTCCTATGAGGCCGCTATCCGGATCATAGAATCGCGGCGCTATCCGCTTGAACTCATGCATACACATACCATGTCTCTGGATGAGGCCGACCGGGCACTAAGAATCCTCGGCAATGAAGTCGAAGGAGAATATGGCATTCACCTGTCGCTGGCGCCCAACCGTTGAATGAGGCGTTTGCCAGGTCTGAGGCCTGAGCGTGCCGCATCTCGTTGTAGTCATACCGTTGGCGTGACACTATACTGACCGTCCGATCGGTCAGTGAGGCTTTATGAAAGGTTCAGACCTAGACACCAGGCAATGGGATACGGGTGCCGGGGTCGACAGACTCCTTGCCACCGCCGAGAAGCTGTTTGCCGCGCGCGGGATCCACGGGGTAGGCGTGGCTGAAATTGCCCGGGATGCGGGCATGAGTAAGAGCAACGTTTTTCATCACTTCGCCACCAAAGAGAGCCTCTATCTGGCGGTGCTGAAAAACGCGGGAAAACGCATGACAGCGGCTGGCAAGGAATCACCCGAGGCACAAGAGACCTCGCTCGAGGGGCTCAGACTGCGATTTGCAAATCAATTGAGCCGCCTACTTGACGATCAACAGGCGACGCGCCTGGTGCTGCGTGAATTACTTGATCACGGGTCCCAGCACAGCAAGGAACTCGCTGAGGAAATCTACGCGAGTGCTTTTGCGCGTTTGGTTGCCAGCGTGCGCTCAACTCAGGCCAGCGGCGAATTGAGCGCCACTGTCGATCCGGGACTGATTGCGTTTCTGTTGCTTGCGGCCAACGTGTTTTCCGTTCAGGCCAAGGGGTTGTTTGCGCATATCCACGATGCAGCCTTTACGCTTGATCCCGAGGCATACGCCGCCGCCGTGTTTGATGTCGTAGTGGGGGGCGTGGCGAGCCGATGATTGCCGCCATCTGGCCACCGTTTTGCTGCACTGGAGCACGTGTGGCACTCCTAATGAGCCTGGTGATCGTCGCTGCATGCGACCATGAATCCAGCGAACTAGCAGAGCGCTCTACGATACCCACCGTTGCAGTTACGGTGAGCGATGTGGCCCTGCGCGATCTGGAAGTGACGGAGCTTTCGTCGGGTCATCTGCAAGCCCGAAGTGCGCCGATGATAGCAGCCGAGGTTGCGGGCCGAATCAGTGAGGTTCTGGTGGATGTGGGGGATGCCGTTTCACCCGGCGATAGACTCGCTTCCATTGATCAGGAAGATTATCGGCTAAAGCGATCTCTCGCGGCAGCGGACGTAGAACGGGTACGCTCGCTGATCAAGTCCCAATCGCTGCAGGTAAAGCGTTTGCGCTCACTGGTGCTAAGGCAATCCATCAACCAGTCCGCGCTTGATCAAGCAGAGGCTGAGTTAGGCGCGCTGAGCGCCGAGTTGACCGGCGCTCTTGTGCAGCGCCAGCGCGCGCAGAGAGACCTTGACAAATCGCAGGTGTCAAGCCCCATCGCGGGGAGCATCGACGAGCGTCATGTCTCGGCGGGTGATTTCGTCAATGTCGGTATGCCCCTCTTCCACGTTTCGACACTGGACGAACTGCAGGTGCGATTACCGTATCCAGAGGCGTTGAGCTCCGTGCTCAGACGGGGGCTGGAAGTCCGCCTTTCGAGTCCTGCATATCCGGATATGGAAGTGGTGGGGTCCGTAAGCCAGCTACGGCCTGTCATCACGCCCGAGAATCGCGCGCTATCTGTGATTGTGGATCTGCCTAATCCTGGGGGCTGGGAGCCCGGGGCCAGCGTGGTCGGACGCGTCGTCATTGCGTTGCGCCGCAACGTCCTCGTCGTTCCCGACGTTGCCATAGTGCGACGGCCTGCGGGTCTCGTCGTCTATGTAGTGGATGGGTCGACGGTTATAGCACGCCGTGTGCGGACGGGGGTGAGTCACGAGGGAATGGTGGAAGTCGTCGACGGTCTCCAGCCGGGAGATGTCGTCGTGCAGGACGGTGCCGCATTCCTTACCGACGGGGCGCGCGTGGATGTGGTGAGCCCGTGAGTCTGCCGACTGTCTCTATCGAACGCCATGTACTCGCGTGGATGCTGAGTGCCCTGTTCGTGCTGTTCGGATTGCTGAGCTATGAACGCCTGGGTATCGACAGGTTTCCGCACATCGATTTCCCGAGAATCTCCATCACGACAACATTGCCCGGGGCCAACCCGGACATTATAGACGCGAGCATCACCAACGTCATCGAGACGGCCGTGAACAGCGTGCCAGGCATCCGCCATCTCCAGTCCAGTTCCTACCCAGGGGTCTCGGTAACCAACCTCACGTTCGCGTTTTCGCGCGATTCCGACGCGGCGTTTAACGAGGTGCAGGCCAAAGTCAATCAGATCCTGAAGGATCTGCCCGAGGATGCGGATCAGCCGGTAGTGGCAAAAATGGAATTCGGTGCAACACCGATCATGTGGGTGTCCATCTACGGCGACCGAACGCTGCAGCAACTCAACCAGTATGCCCGCACGGTGGTCAAAAAACGTCTGGAAAACGTCGACGGAGTTGCCGAAGTTCGCATCGCCGGTCGGCGGGACCGAACCATCCGGGTCAACCTCAATCTGGAGAGAATGAGCGCTTACGGCATCACGACACAGGATCTTGTTCGCGCCTTTCAGGATGAACACTTTCAGCTTCCAGGTGGGTTTGTCGTCGGTAACGCCACCGAACGGATGATCAAGCTGGACCTCGAGTACCATGATGTAGAGGAGCTCGAGCACATGATTGTCGTGCATCGAGAGGGTGCTCCAGTTCGGTTGCGAGACGTTTCAGTAGTCGAGGATGGCGTAGCTGATTTTCGTCGGCTGGCGCGGTTCAACGGACAGACTGCTGTCGGTCTTGGGATCGTCAAGGTTACTGGTAGCAACACGGTAGCGATTCTCAAGGAGGTAAGGCGAAGGCTGACGGACGAGATCAGGCCAGCTCTGCCGCCGGGAGTTTTCGTGGAAATCGCTACCGACGACGGAGGGCTCATCGAGGAGCTGGTGGAAGCGCTGAACGAGCACCTGATCCTAGGCACGTTTTTGACGGCGTTTGTGGTCGTTGTTTTTCTCAAAAGCATTAGAGCGATGACAATTGTCCTTCTTGCGATCCCGGTTTCACTGCTCGGGTCGGTTGCGGTCATGTATTTCTTCGGCTTCACCTTCAACACGTTGACCCTGCTGGCGCTTTTGTTGCTCATAGGGGTAGTCGTCGATGACGCCATCGTCGTGCTGGAGAACATATTCCGGCACCGCCAACAGGGTGTGGATGCCGTGCCCGCTGCGATAGACGGCACCAACCAGGTGGTTTTTGCGGTGTTGGCATCTACCCTGACACTCGTTTCGATCTTCGCTCCAGTGGTGTTTCTCGATGGTGTGATCGGCCAGATGTTCAAACCCTTCGCGCTGGTGGTGGTGGTCGGTGTGCTGGTTTCCTGGTTTGTGTCCATGACGCTCACGCCCATGCTTTGTTCGCGCTATCTCGTGATCGCTCCGGAACACGGCAGAGTTTACCACTGGCTCGAGCGCCTCCTGGTGTTACTGGACCGGGCATACAAGGTGGTATTGCGGTGGGCCCTGGCATCGCGGTGGCTGGTCGTTTTGGTAACCGTGGTTGTGATCGGAACCAGTGGCTATTTCCTTGGGCAGTTGGGCAGCGAGTTTCTGCCGGAGGAAGACGAGAGCTCCTTTGTCATTCATGTCAGTGCGCCGCTGGGTTCGACGGTTCGATACACGGGGGAACGTCTGTCACTGGTGGAGAAAGAGCTGGCGGTCACCCCCGAGGTGGAAAGCTATTTTTCCGCCGTTGGCACGGGCGAGACGGGTCAGGCACACCGGGCGCAAGTTTTCGTGCGACTGGTGCCGCGCGATCAAAGATCGGTGCACATGTACGAGGTGATTGATCGCATGCGGCACCGACTGGCGGCATTGCCCGGCGTGCGCGCGTTTCCTGCTCGGCCCGCGGTTGGCGGTGGGCGCGGAGAACCTCTGCAGTTCGTGCTGCTCGGACGGGACATTGCGGAAGTTGCCCGGTTGAGCGCGCTATTGCAGGGAGAGCTGGCAAGGCTGCCAGCGCTCGGGCCCGTGGACCTGGATCTACAGCTTGAGCTGCCCCAACTGGAAGTAGACGTCAACAGAACGTTGGCGGCCGATCTGGGGCTGACCAGCCGGGAGGTGGCTCAGGCCGTGAACATCATTGCCGGTGGCTATGATGTCGCGAAATTCAACGACGAACCTGGCGACGGTGAACGATACGACGTGCGGTTGAAGAGTCGCTCGGGTACTTTCGCGGGCGCTGAAGATCTGCGCAACATCTACTTGAGAGGTCGCCATGGTCGCATGATTCGACTCGACACTGTGGTGGATCTGCGCGACGGTCTCGGTCCCGCAGTCGTCCCCCGCTATGACCTGCGCTATTCGGCGACGTTCTTCAGCAATCCGCGGGTTTCGATGGGGGAGGCCACGGAGTTGGTATTGTCCACGGCGCAAGATATATTGCCGCCCGGCTATCATGTCGAACTCATTGGTCAGTCCGAGGAATTCGTGCGCACTCGAACCGGTATCATGATCATGTTTGCGGTTGCGATCGTACTCGTGTACATGGTGCTTGCGAGTCAATTCAACTCGTTCCTGCAGCCGCTGATCGTCATGGTTGCACAGCCACTGGCAGTAGTGGGAGGCGGCGCGGCGCTGTGGCTGACGAACACCACACTCAACATGTTTTCCATGATCGGTCTGGTGCTGTTGATGGGTCTCGTTGCCAAGAATTCCATATTGCTGGTTGATTTGACGAATCAGATGCGTGCCCGGGGACTGGGCATCCGCGAAGCGCTGCTAGATGCGTGCCCGTTGCGGTTGCGGCCAATTCTGATGACTTCGTTTACGGTCATCCTGACGATGTTGCCTGTATCGCTGGGAGTAGGCGCGGGCGCAGATACCAGTGGTCCGTTGGCTGTAGCAGTCGTGGGCGGCATGCTCAGCTCCACTCTGCTCACCCTGTTGGTGGTGCCAACCGTTTACGCCATGATCGAGGAACCGCTGTTTCGGTATAGAACTCGTACCGACGCGGCATCCCAACTCAGAACGAGATCGGCAGGGAACTGAAGCCCCTGATCGGACCGGACGCGAGCCTCACCAGAGCCGCCTCATCGACCGAGTATTCAGGAATTCTGCGTAGCGTCTCCTCGAGTCCGATACGGGCTTCGAGTCGCGCGAGGTTTGCCCCCAGGCAGAAATGCACTCCATAGCCGAACGCCAGATGGTCGCGTTGTTCGCGGGTTAGATCGATCGAATCGGGTAACTCGAATTTGCCTGAATCGCGGTTGGCGGCCCCGATAAGCAGCAACACGCGTTCACCTGCTGGGATCTCACAACCGCCTATCGTCACAGCGCGCTTGGTGGTTCTCGTTAACCCCTGGACGGGTGATTCCAGGCGTAGTAGTTCCTCGACTACTGTCGGGATAAGTTCAGGCTCCCGAACCAAGCGGCCGCGAAGTGATGGATCTTGGGCTAGGCAGACGATCGCGTTGGTCAAGAGGTTGGTCGTGGTTTCCGTGCCGGCGATCAGCAGCAGGAAGATGAATCCGAATAAATCTGCATCGCTCAAGCACTCGCCGTCGATTTTGGCATCCAGCAGCGCGCTGGTGAGGTCATCCTGGCGTCGATCCTTTCTGGCCTGCACGTGTGCAGATACCACGGACAACATCTCGCTGTTGCGTTTCAGAGTTTCTATCAGAGGTGCGTCGGCATTACGCACCAGATCGTCGGCCGTTCGCTTGAACAGCCCCCGATGCTCAGGGTCGCAACCAAGCAACTCGCAGATTACGGTTGCCGGGTATACGCCTGCAAATTCGACGGCATAGTCGCAGCTGCCGTCCTGGACGATGTCATCGAGCAGTTCCGTGACGATAACGCGCAGTCTCGGTTCGAGTTTCTGGATGTGACGGCTGGTGAATGCTTTCTGCACGAGATCACGCAGGCGTTTGTGCTGGGGTTCGTCACTGGTAATGAGGACGTCAGCATTCACAGATGCATCGGTCGCGCGTCCATCGTCGTCGTAGGCCAGAGTGACGCCGTCCGCCGATGAAAACATCTGGTGGTTTCTGAAAGCGGACTTGACGTCCTCGTAGCGCGAGATGACCCAGAAACCCCTGCGCTCGTTGTAGTGGACGGGTTGCTCCTCGCGCAAGCGCTGGTAAGTCGCAAACGGGTCCTGCTGTAACTTTTCGTCGTAAGGATTAAAGTCCTCGATTGCCACGTCGCCTCCTTTGCCTGCAGATAGTTATGAGGTGAACGATTGTAAGCGTATTTATTAATAGGGCATAGTGCCATCGTTTTCGGATAACAGAGTTCGCGTCGTTTGCCGGTGAAGTCGACGCCTTTGTGGGCCAGTGTGCAGAGTGGAGAGGGCTTGCTGATTTCTATGCCATTGCAGACGGTGAGGTGAAAGCAGTAATGCAGTGCCTCTATCACATCCATGGTGAATGACCGGAAGTGGCCTGCCGCTAAGCGACCGCTCGTGAACGGCCGCTTTCGAGGTTAATTCCGCGGGGTCCGGGCCCCACGCAACTGCGGTAAGACGCCTTCGGCGAAATGCCTTAGTGACCGCACATCATGGAACATACAAAAGAGTGTGTTGGCGCCGGCTTGTTCGAGGGCAGTAATGTCCTGAATCAGCTTAGCGACTCCACCGATCAAACCGGGGTTTCCGTTGACGGTTGGCGCGCCCGCTGCTTGCCACGCACGGCGTGCTTCTCCATCCGATGCGCCGATAAAAACCCTGTCCAGCAGCGTGACGTCAAATTCCGCCAAGCTACTGCCCGTGTCATCTAAAAACGTCCCGAGATTCTTGATCAACGCATCAAGCTCGCGGAGATCCGCAAAGGCGAAGTTGCAGGCGGATGCTTTGCTCGCTGCAATTCGTAAAATTTCCATACTTTTACCGGCGATGAGCAAACTTGGCGTGTGAAGAGGGGCAGGGGAACTCGTGTAACGATCCAATGTGTAGCAGTTCCCTTGATACGAAACCTCCTGACCGGACCAGAGGCTCATTACTAGATCGGCGCATTCGCCGAGGCGGGTGTAGCGTTCACGCTGCGACCGTGCGTCGATGCCGATAGCCGCTTCGTCCAAATCGTAACCACCGGCGCCCAGACCTAGCATCATGCGGCCGTTGCTTAGCGCGTCCAGCGTCGCAGCTTGCTTTGCGAGTCTGACGGGATGAGAGATCGTCCCGTTACTCACGAGCGTAAGAAGCGTGACGTTTCTGGTTAGAACCGCCAACGCGCTGAGAATCTGCCACGGATCAAATAGCGGAACGTCCCTTTGTCTAAATCGTGGGAAAGGGACGAGATGATCGACGACGCTCACATAGTCAAAGCCGGTAGCATCCGCGATCGACGCGGACTCGCGCCAGTTCGAGATCGTAGCGCCAGGACTGCGCGTATGAGCGTTATCGAGATGTAGTCCGAATTTCATTTCTATTTGTCCTTGGGCGGACCAAGTGCACGGCTAGCGTATCCGCGAGGCAACGCTTGCGGTGTACCGGGGTTTAGAGAAAAGTTACCCGACGTTGACTGGCAGAAAGAACTGATGCCGGGCAATTGGCCGTACAACGACGAACTCGAAGCAGTACTATCGCATGCCAACGTTCAACGAAGTGGCAATTCATTCCGTCTGATCGAATATCCTGTTTGATACCGATCTATTGTTCAAACTGACTCAGAGTCATGCTTTCGGCGGAAGGCTCGTCATGAAGGCGTTCGGCATCTTACAGACGCTTTGGCAGTAGTCGATTCTTTGCCCATTTCGTCAATGATCCATCCGCGTTCCGCGCATCTATCGACAGTATGATCGCCGCGAACTATCGGATCCTGTTCACGCTGCACTGACGCCACCGTCCACCGGAATAGTGGCTCCGGTTATCCAGGATGCTTCGTCGGACGCGAGGAACAGAGCGCACTGGGCAATATCGTGCGGCGTACCCAGACGCCCGAGCGGGTGTGATTTTGCGACGCGTGCCTGGCGTTCCCCGGTCGTCAGCATAGGTTGCAGCATGGGCGTATCGACTCCGCCCGGACAGATGACGTTAACGCGTACTTGATCGCTGGCGTAAGCGATGGCCATGGCACGGGTCAGCGAAATGACACCGCCTTTGCTGGCGGAGTAGGCATGGCTGGGGTTCCGGCTGCCAACGAGACCCGCCACCGACGCAATGTTGATTACCGAACCGCCCCCAGCGGCGATGATCTCGGGAATGCCGAACTTGCTGCAAAGGTAAACCCCTTTCAGATTAATGGAAATGACCGTATCCCAGCCTGCCTCATCGAGCTCGGTCACAAAGTTGTCGATGTTGCCGGCAGACCAAACCGCGGCGTTGTTGTAAAGAACGTGCAGGGCGCCGAACGACGCCTTGCATAGAGAAACGGCACGCTCGACGTCTGCTGCGACAGCCACGTCACCGACTACGCACAGGGCCTTGCCGCCGGCGTCGTTTATTTCCGTGACCACTTTTGTCGCGCCTGCTTCATCGCGGTCGAATACCACCACTGAAGCTCCCTCTGCGGCAAACAACCGCGCTGCCGCGGCGCCCTGGCCGCTGCCGGCACCGGTGATGAGGGCAATTCTGTTTTCGAGTCTCATCGATGAATCCTCCTGAGAAACCACACCCGCGGATGCCTACAATGAAGTTGGCACCTCATTGAATGGTACGCCTTTGTCCGCTCGAGGTTCCTGCGGTAAACCGAGCACACGTTCAGCGATGATGTTCGCCATGATCTCGTCGGTGCCGCCAGCGATTCTCATGCCTGGAATCTCCATGAACGCGGCCTGGAACAGATTTTCTTCGTCCTGCCGACCGGGAATCCAGGTAATACCGGCTTGCTCCATCAGGTCGATGGCAAAAGAAGCAAGCTCTTGAGTTTTCGGCGCGCCGACCAGTTTGCCGATGCTGTTCTCCGGACCGGGCGTCTCGCCACGGGAAAGCGCGGTAAGTGACCTGAGGCCGGTGTATTTCAAGCCGGCTTCCTGAATGTACCAATTGGCAAGCTTCGCCCTGACGGACTGATTGTTGATGGCGGGTCCGTCTTCGAAACGCACCTCACAGGCCAACTTCATGGCTGCTCTGAATCCAGCCCCACTGCGCCCGCCGCCGATGGTGGCTCGCTCATTCATCAATGTCGTCAGCGCGACCTGCCAACCTTGACCCACCTCGCCCAGGCGTTGTGAGTCCGGAACACGGACATCGGTGAAATACACTTCGTTGAATGCAGATGCGCCGGACATCTGCTTGATGGGTTTGACCTCGACGCCATCGGACTTCATGTCGATGAAGAAGTAACTCAATCCCTTATGCTTGGGAACGTTTGGATCCGTACGCAGGACGATAATTCCGTAATCCGAGTACTGAGCTCCGGATGTCCAGATCTTCTGGCCGTTTATCATCCAGTCATCGCCGTCACGGACGGCGCTGGTTCGCAGAGCTGCCAGGTCGGAGCCGCCGGCTGGCTCACTGAACAGCTGACACCAAATTTCCTCACCGCTCGCCATACGTGGCAGGTAGCGCTTTTTGTGCTCGTCGCTTGCCCAGGCCATCAGGGTAGGCCCCGCCATACCCTGACCGATCATGAACACACCCGTGTTGGGCGGATCAACCTTGGTTTCTTCCTGGTTCCAGATCACCTGTTCGATCGCCGACGCCTCGCGGCCGCCGTATTGTCTCGGCCAGCGCAGGCACGCCCAGTTGGCATCGTACTTTCTTTTCTGCCAGAGCTTTGCCTGACCCATCGGATCAACGTCCTTGAGTTCTTTGGGGCTGGGGACATTGTCAGCCAGCCATGCAGCAGCTTCCGCTCGAAACTTCGCTTCTTCCGGAGTGTCGTTAAAGTCCATATGCATGCTCCTGGGTTGCGCTACTCTGCTGTTCGATGCTGGATATGAGTTTGTCCTGCCATAGTGCTTCGCTGCCGATGTTAACCGCGAGAACTTTGGCCCGGCGGTAGTAAAACTGGCAGTCAAACTCCCACGTAAAACCCATGCCGCCATGGGTCTGGATGTTCTCCTTGGAGGCAAAGTAGTAAGCCTGGATCGCTGCAACCCGGGCTGCCGCGGCGGCGGTTGGCAAATCAGGTGATTGAGTATCCAGTGCCCAGGCACCGTAGTAGCAGTTGGAACGAGCCAGCGTGTTCTTGACGTAGACATGGGCCAGTTTGTGTTTGATGGCCTGGTAGCTGGCAATCGGTCGACCGAAGGCAAAACGGCCCATTGCATATTCCTTGGCCATATCCAGTGCAGCTTCAGCACCGCCGGTCTGCTCCCAGGCGAACAAAACAGCAGCGCGGTTGAAAATGTTCTGTGTTGCTCGCCAACCGCCACCGTCCTCACCCAATAGTTGTGCAGATGCATTGGAAAAAACGAGATTGGTATGAGGGCGACTTGGGTCCAGCGTTGATATCTTCTCTCGCTCGACCCCATCCTGATCAAGATTCACGATCCGCAGACTCGCACCATCGCCCGTGTCTGACTTGCACACAACGACTGCGAAGTCTGCGATGTCGCCATCGGGGACAGCGAGTTTGCCACCGGAAATGGCCTCACCGCTAGCGACGCCGAGGGCTGCTGGTGAGCTCCGCCCTTTGGATTCAGCCAGCGCAAATGTACCGATTACCTCTCCCGAAGCCAATTTGGGAAGCCAGGTTTCCTTCTGCGCTTGTGAGCCATAATGCAGGATTGCTTCACCAGCAAGATAAACTGAAGAAGAGAACGGGGTAGGTGCGAGTGCCCGGCCAAGTTCCTCAGCAATGACCGAAAGGTCGATATAACTCAGTCCCAGCCCGCCAAACTCCTCGGGGATGACAGTTGATGTCCAGCCCATTTCGACGAGCCGACGCCACAAGTCCCGATTAAATTCGCCGTCGTTTTCCAATACCTCACGAACGACGCTTGGCGAACAGTTATCACGCAGGAACCCCTGCGCTTGTTCACGCAACAGATTTTGCTCATCCGAGAATTCGAAATTCAATGCCAGATTCTCCTCATTGCGATGTTGTACTAGTTCCGTTCAACTACTAATAAGTATCCTTACAATACTATATTATGGGGGAGTTGTGCGACTCACATCACATTGAATATCACGGTCCGCGCTCGTACGGGAGAAAACGCACGGAATCTAAAATCGAGAAGCGACTAAGGATGACCGCGGTCATGCTGTTGTTATCGCATTGAACGGCGCACAAACTAAAGCTCCCAGCTTTGTCGAGGCCACCTGCTGAGCTGCCGAGGAATTCTCTGGGCGGGCAGGTTGCGCGTTGCATTGTATACCTGCTTACAATACCCTCGTGCGGTATGCGGTGTATTCTTTAACAACAGACAAAGAAGCGAACGCGGGCAATGAAAATCGACAGCCAGCTGACTAAGTTGGACCCCGAACATGTAACTGCAAGTGCAGAAAGCCTCGAGAGAATCGGTTCCGATTGTCTCTGGGGCGTGGAAGCGGGGCACGATCCCTTTCTCCCATTGGCTTGGGCGGCAAACGCCACAGAGCGGATAGGAATCGGCACCAGTATTGCAGTTGCGTTTGCGCGCAGCCCGCTATCGATGGCTCAGGTGGCCTGGGATCTGCAGCGTGTCAGTGACGGCCGGTTGCATCTCGGGCTCGGGACGCAGGTCCGGGCGCATATCGAGCGTCGTTACTCTATGCCGTTTGAACACCCGGCCGCCCGCATTGCGGATTACGTCCGCTGTCTTAGAGCGATTTGGGAGACCTTCCAGACCGGAGACAGACCAGCTTACGAGGGCCCTTTCTACCGCTTCACATTGATGAACCCGATGTTCAATCCTGGCTCCATCGAACATCCCCACATTCCCATTTCTCTGGCCGGTGTGAACCCCCGTATGTGCCGTGCAGCCGGCGAAGTGGCCCACGGCTTTCATGTTCACCCGATGCACTCGGCCTCCTATCTTCGCGAGGTGGTGATACCAGCTCTGGATGAAGGGGCGAAAACCCGCGGCAAGCGTGCCAGCGACCTGGAACTATACGCGCCCGTTTTTGTGATCTCAGGTGAGACGCAGGAGGAGTGGGATCGAGCGGAGCAGGCGGTGCGTACGCAGATTTCTTTCTACGGTTCGACGCCCAGTTACCGCACTCTGTTGACTCATCACGGCATGGAAGATGTTGGCCGTGAACTGAGCGCTCGCGCTCGTCGTGGCGATTGGGAGAACATGCCCGAACTGGTGCCTGACGCAATGCTTGAAGAAATTGCGGTCATAGCAAAACCGGCAGAAGTTCCGGCGATTCTCAAGCGTCGCTACGATGGAATCCTGCATCGGGTGTCGCTGTATTTCCCAATCTTCAAAGCGGATGATGAGGTGCGCTGGTCAGATTTGGTCAGCCAGATGCATCACGCATAACCGCCGGAAGGGGGCGGGAGTGAAACTAACTGCCGCATCACAAATCTACAATCAGGGGGCGTCTGATGTCAGATCAGAAGAACTTTAGAGCCGAAACCCGGAGTTGGCTCGAAGAAAACTGCCCGCAATCCATGCGCGGTCAGCGGTTTAATATAGAAACGAGCCACCATATTTACAAAACCAGCGATGGCAAAACCTGGTTGGATGCAATGGCCGGGCGCGGCTGGACGGCACCGACGTGGCCGAGGGAATACGGCGGCGGTGGCTTGAATCACAGGCAGGCAGCTATCCTCAGCCAGGAACTGAAACGGATTGGCGCGTCTACCCCTGGCGGTGGCATGGGTACGATAATGATTGGTCCCACGCTGCTGGAGTTTGGTACTGCAGAACAGAAGCAACGCCACATACCTAAAATCGTAAGCGGCGAGGTCGTTTGGTGCCAGGGGTTCAGCGAGCCGGGTGCAGGATCGGACCTTGCTTCTCTGCAGACCAAAGCGGTGGTGGAGGGAGATCACTTTGTGATCAACGGTCAGAAGATCTGGACGTCTATGGCGCAGATTGCCGATTGGATGTTTGCCCTTGTCAGAACGGATCCTGACGCAGCCAAGCACGAGGGCATCAGTTTTGTGTTGCTCGATATGCACCAGCCCGGCGTAAGTATCAAACCTATACGGCTGATATCGGGTTCGTCGCCCTTCTGCGAAACTTTTTTCGATAACGCGATTGCCCAACGTGATAATTTGGTGGGAGAACTGAACAAGGGGTGGACGGTTGCCAAGCGCTTGCTGCAATTCGAACGTTCAAGTATCGGTGGAATGTCCGACGACGGAGATGCCAGGAAATCGAGAACCGATGATAAAGCCAAATCCCAATCCAATTTCAAAAACCTCGCAAAACGCTACATCGGCGAGGCACAGGGGTGGATTGCAGACCATGGGTATCGGGATGAAATTCTTCAGCATGTGATGAAAGATCGGGCTTTCAAACTCACTGTCCAACGCGTGGGGGAGGAATTGCAGAGTGGCATGTCAGCGGGGAACGCGGCGACGATATTCAAATTGGTTGGCTCGTATCTGCAACAGGATTCGTCCGACCTCAAACGCAAGCTGATGGGCACTCAGGGGCTGGGTGTGGAAGGAGATGATTTCGAAGAGCATGAGCTGAACATGAGCAGGCTCTGGCTGGCGAATCGAGCCACCTCAATCTATGGAGGTAGCAACGAGGTGCAAATGAATATTATCGCCAAGCGGGTACTCGGTTTGCCGGACTAGCTGGCCGCGGCGATCCGTATGTGGTGCGGATGATGCAGTTCATGGCGCCGGATAAGAAAGCGTTGCGAAGCTCTAGTCGAGCGGTTGTTGATGTCCAATGACTGACCAGGACGCCGGGGTTTCTATACGCGCGTCAGAGCGGACGGAGCAGACACACTACAAACGGGAGGATTGAGATGTCTTCAGCAGAAACTCAAGCGGTATGTGCGCATATACGTCAAGTGATGCGTGCCGGCGGCGGTGACGATCCGGTTGGCAATTTACGCCTGTCCTTTGACGATTATGCCAAGGTCTCTGATGAGACGATGCGGGTCACAGGGAGGGTTACGAATGTCACGGTCGAAGGTGTGCGGTGTGCCTGGCACAGCCACCCGGATAGCGACGAAGACCGGCGCCTGATGTTTCTGCATGGCGGTGGTTACATGGCGGGTGGGTTGTATAGCCACGGTGCCCTCGCATCGCGCCTGTCGCAGGCAACTGGCTGTTCCGTTCTGTTGGTGGATTATCGCCTGACGCCCGAGCACGCGTTTCCAGCGCCGGTCGAGGACGCAACAACAGCATTCAAGTGGATGTTGCTGAATGGTCCTGGTGGACCATCGTCAGCGCGCAAGCGCTTCCTTTCCGGTGATAGTGCGGGCGGCGGATTGACGCTTGCCACAATGATGGCACTGCGCGATGCGGGTGAAACGGGACCTGCAGCGGCGGTGCCGATTTCCGCTTGGACGGATCTGGCGCACACGGGGGAAACTATGAAGTCCCGGGCTGACGTGGACCCGATTGCAGGCGGCGGGGCGATGAATGCGCTCGTGACGGCGTATCTGCAAGACCGTACACCTCAGGAAACGCCGCTGGCTTCGCCTTTGTACGGTGACTTCAGCGGACTGCCGCCGCTGCTATTCCATGTGGGGGATGCGGAAACCTTGCTGGATGACAGCCGCCGCTGCCACGCTAAGGCGACCGCCGCAGGCGTCGATTCGCAAATTGAGGTGTGGGGCGATATGCCTCACGTCTGGCATCTCTTTGCCCCATTTCTGCCGCAGGCCAGTCAGGCCATAGAGCGTATCGGTGACTTTATCCGGAAGCATTCCTGAGCAACGGCACGGTGATCGGTCAGCGATATAACATCTATACATCTAGTGAGGGAGCAAATACATGAAAACGACAACACCACGAATCGAACCTCTGGACGAATCCGCATGGACTGAAGATCAGGCGGCGGTGCTGGGCCCGATCAAGAACGGAGAGCACGGCTTCGGTAGCGCTTCGGTCTACAACATCATTGGCACGCTCGCCAATCATTGGGATGCGTATCTGAAATTCGGTGTCTGGGGCAACCACGTTCTGGGAGACACGTCTACGCTGCCGCCCCGTGAGCGCGAGATCGTCATCCTTAGAATCGGCTGGCTCTGCCAGGCGGAATATGAATGGGGACAGCACGTCATGATCGGCAAAGCAGCCGGCTTGACCGATGAAGAAATAGCGCGGATCAAACAAGGTCCGGATGCAGATGGATGGGAGCCGTTCGAGGCCACCCTCTTGCGTGCAACGGACGAACTGCACGCCGATGCCTTCGTCAGCGACGATACCTGGAAGAAACTGACGGAGCGTTACGATACGCGGCAACTCATGGATGTTGTGTTCGCGGTGGGACAGTACAACATGGTGTCCATGGCACTCAACAGTTTCGGTGTACAGCTTGATGAAGGGGTAGAGGGTTTCTAGTGACCTGAACAATTTCGGAGAACGTTAATGCGTCTGGAAGGAAAAAAAGCAATCGTAGTGGGTGCCGGGCAAACCGCGGGCGAAACAATCGGTAACGGTAGAGCGACCGCATTGCTGTTTGCCCGGGAATGGGCTGAGGTCATGTGTGTGGACCGCCGCCTGGAGTCCGCTCAGGACACCGTGGAAATGATTAAAGAAGAGGGCGGCGACGCCTTTGCGTATGAATGTGACATCGTAGAGGAAGAAAATAATGTCGCTCTGGTCAAGGCGGCCGAGGAGAAACTGGGCAGAATTGATATTCTGCACAACAACGTGGGTATCGGCGCCGGCGACGCAAACGCACACAAACTCACGGAGGAAGCCTACGACAATATCATGTTGGTCAATCTCAAAGCGATGTGGTTGACCTGCAAACATGTCCTCCCCGTCATGCGCGAGCAGCAGGCCGGCGCCATCGTGAACATATCCTCGGTTGCGGCGGTCTCCTCCGGGGGTATCACGGCGTACGAAATATCCAAGGCGGGGGTCAACAAACTCAGTGCCTCGATCGCCAGAGCCAATGCAAAGTATGGTGTCCGCTGCAACGCCATTATGCCTGGCCTGATGAATACGCCCATGGCCATCGAAGGCAACGTTCAATCCCGCGGCATATCCCGCGAGGAAGTACGTGATATGCGCAACCGCCTGGTGCCTTTGCGGGGTCAGATGGGTACCGGATGGGATGTCGCTTACGGAGCGCTATATCTGGCGTCGGACGAAGCCAACTTCGTGACCGGTATTGCGTTGCCGATTGACGGTGGTCACTCGACACATTAAGCGGACATGCCGCGGCGCGTGGACCACACCATCATCGATGCGCGGCAGCATGCGGCCGATTTTTTCGGGCGTGAACGATCCCAGGGCCAGATTCAATCAACCGTGAATCCGGGCTGACAGCGGCAGCGGATCACCTCTACGCGGTTTGCCGCCCGCTTCGCGCCAGGCCAGGTCCGCTCCCGGGTTCGGTGTAGCCCTGACACCAGGTCATTTCACCGCGAACACTCGGTGGAACGAGCCACTGTTTCTGCGCTTCGGTACCGAGTTCGAGTACGGTGGATACCAGCCTGTTGTTGCCGTTGTGACCGGGACGGACATTGGCCCGGGCGAATTCCTCGGCGATTCACCGAAACGCACGCTACTCTGACCCACCACGCGCGAGAATTGATTGTAAGCATGCAGACAAAGTGTATATTATCTGACCATCGTTCAACGCGGGAGGAAGATTCGATGAAAGGAGCAATTTTCCATGGGCCGAATGTACCCATGACGATAGAGGATGTGCAGACCGATGACCTTGGCGCTCATGAAATCCGTGTACAGACCAAGTTTGCCGGGATATGTCACAGTGACCTGCATTTCGTGGAAGGACTGTTTCCCTTCCGTGCGCCCGCAGTGCTGGGTCACGAATCAGCCGGTGTGGTGGAAGAAGTCGGATCCGAAGTCGAATACGTCAAACCCGGGGATCACGTCATAACATGCCTCTCCGTGTTCTGCGGTCACTGTAACCATTGTCTCTCGGGCTTCCCAAATCGATGCGGAGGGCGCGGTACCGACCGCAAGTCCGGGGAGAAACCGCGTCTGTCCATCAATGGAGAGCCTGTCGCGCAATTTGCTCACCTTTCTTCGTTTGCGGAGCAAATGCTCGTACACGAGAACGCCGTTGTGAAGATCCGCGAAGACATGCCTTTGGATCGTGCGGCCCTCATCGGCTGTGGCGTGACGACAGGTGCGGGTGCGGCCTTGCGCACGGCGGATGTCGAGGCGGGTTCGACGGTTGCTGTCATTGGTTGCGGGGGTGTCGGATTAAGTGCCATTAACGGCGCCGCCATTGCCGGAGCTGGCCGGATCATTGCGGTAGATCAGATCGCATCAAAGCTCGAGCTGGCCCGTCAGTTCGGTGCGACTGACACAGTGGATGCGACCGCGGGTGACCCGGTCGAGCAGGTCAAGGAACTGACCGGCGGCGGTGTGGATTACGCTTTTGAGGCAATCGGTCTCAAAGTGACCTGTGAGCAAGCCTGGCGCATGTTGGCTACCGGAGGTACCGCTACGGTCATTGGGATGGTACCAGGCCGTCAAAGTATCGAGGTGCCGGGCATGGATCTGCTGCAGGAAAAGAAGCTGCAGGGTTCGATGATGGGATCCAACCGGTTTCGCATAGACATGCCGAGGTATGTCGATTTTTATTTGAACGGCAAGCTGAAACTCGATCCGCTCATATCCCGGATCATCAGCCTCGATGAAATCAACGACGGCATGGAAGCACTGAAAGGCGGCGAGGTCGCCCGCCAGGTGATCGAGTTCTAGCACGGCAGGCGAGCTAGATGGGCACGATCGTTTAGAGTGAAGTGAGAAGGACTCAGCATGACATCTGACAATTCAGATCCCGTATATGACGCTATCGTCATCGGCGCCGGCATGGCCGGCATGTACCAGTTGCACAAACTCAGACAACTAGGATTGTCGGTGCGTGTCTTCGAAACGGGATCTGGAGTCGGCGGCACGTGGTATTGGAATCGTTACCCCGGGTGCAAGTTCGACTCTGAAAGCTACAGCTATGGTTATTCGTTCTCGCAAGAGATTCTGGATGAGTGGGAGTGGAGTGAGCACTTCGCAAGGCAGCCGGAAACGGAGCGCTACTGCAATTTCGTGGCTGACAAACTGGGCCTTCGCGAAGACATCGAATTCAACAGTCGTGTGGCATCCGCAGCGTTCGATGCGCAGACTAGTCGTTGGCGCATTGAGACCGATGGCGGCAACGTTGCATACGCAAGGTTTCTGATCACAGCCGTGGGACCATTGTCCGCGCCGACGATGCCGAACTACCCGGGCATGGAGACTTTTAAGGGCGGTTCCTGGCATACGGCCCGGTGGCCCAAACAATCGCCCGATTTTACGGGTAAGCGTGTTGCGGTGATCGGCACCGGTGCCACCGGCGTTCAGGTTATTCAGGAGATGGCTTACATGGCTGGCCATCTCACCGTGTTCCAACGCAACCCCAACTGGTGTGCCCCCCTCAACAATGGGCCCATCACCCCCGAAGAGCAGCGGAATATCAAAGCCAGCTATCCGGAGATTTTTGCGCGGTGTCGCGAAACCCACGGTTGTTTTCTACATTCACCGGATCCGCGCAGCGTGTTTGACGTCACCGAGGAAGAGAGAAACACGTTTTTTGAGAAACTCTACAACGAACCCGGTTTCGGTATCTGGGTCGGGAGTTTTGTAGACACTCTGATCGACGACAAGGCAAACCGGTTCCGCAGCGATTTCGTCGCCGACAAAATCCGCTCGCGGGTGAAGGACCCGGAACTCGCGGAAAAGCTGATTCCCACCGATCATGGATTCGGCACCAAACGCGTGCCGTTGGAGTCTGGTTACTACGAAGTCTACAACCGGGACAATGTGGAGTTGGTGGACTTGCGTGAGACGCCCATCGTCGAAGTCACTCAGCACGGATTGCGAACCAGCGAGCGGGAGTTCGAATTCGACTACATCGTTTACGCAACAGGGTTCGATCCGGTAACCGGATCGCTCAATCGCATAGCGATTACAGGAACGGACGGTCAGAAACTCAAAGAAAAATGGGCTGATGGACCGTTGACCTACCTGGGCATCCAGAGTGTAGGTTTCCCCAACATGTTTACGCTCGTCGGGCCTCACAACGCAGCGACCCTGTGTAACATTCCGCGTTGCATTGAGCAGAATGTCGATTGGGTGACGGCGCTCATAGAACATATGCGAACTCAAGGATATACGCGCGTGGAACCGAGAGTGGAATCCGAAAGCCGATGGACGGCCGAGGTGGTCGCCGTGGGCGCCGAGTCGCCCTTCATGAAGGTCAATTCGTGGTTGTCGGGGGTGAACACGAATGTGGAAAGCCGTCAGGAGCGGGTATTTCAGGTCTATGCAGGCGGGGCGCCTGCGTATCGCGAGCATTGTGACCGTGAGACAGAAAACCAGTATACAGGGTTCAAGTTTGGTTAATGATCCGGGGTTCGCCCGGATTTAGTGACAAGAGAGAGAACGGAAATGGATTTGGGAATTTCGGGCAAGCAGGCGATCGTCTGTGCTTCGACACGTGGACTGGGATTCGGCTGTGCATCCGCGCTGCAGCGGGAAGGCGTAGATGTGGTGATCTGCGGCCGTGACCCGGTATTTCTGGATCGGGCGTGTGAAACGCTGACGAGTCATTCGGCAGGAGGAAATGTAACGGGGGTATGCGCCGACGTAGCCAGTGCGGAAGGCCGGGAGAAGATATTGTCTGCCTGCCCGACCCCTGACATCCTCATCAACAACGCCGGCGGGCCGCCGCCAGGAGATTTCCGCAGCTGGGGCAGGGAGGAATGGCTGCAAGCGTTGGATGCCAACATGTTGGCAGCCATAGAGCTGATCAAAGCGGTCATAGATCCGATGATTGAAAGCGGATTCGGTAGGATCGTCAACATCACCAGTCACGCGGTGAAAGAGCCCACGGGGCTGCTTGGTTTGTCCAACGGTGCGCGTGCCGGATTGACAGGGTTCGTCGCGGGACTGGCCCGTGACGTGGCAGCTAGTGGCGTCACCATCAACAATCTCTTGCCCGGACAGTTCGATACCGACCGGTTGAAGTCAAATCACGAGAAGTTCGCCGCGAAAATGGGGTTGGAGGTCGACGAGTTGCGTGAGCGGGCACGGCGGGCCATTCCCGTGCAGCGGTTTGGTTCACCTGAAGAGTTCGGTGCAGCGTGCGCTTTCCTGTGCAGTGCGCACGCCGGGTTCATGACCGGTCAGAACGTCATGCTGGATGGGGGGCAATACAAAGGCATATTGTGAAGCCTGGCACGCATCGCAATTCCGCAACGAGACTGCATAAGGACTGAGCATGAGGATCAAAATCGATAAGTCGAAATGCGCTGGGCACAATCGCTGCAATTCGGGATACCCGGAGGTTTTCCGGATATCCGGGGAAGGCGAATCGTATGTGCTCAATGACGGGATTGTTCCCACTGAATTAGAAAACGAAGTCGAATACATGATCAAGGATTGTCCGGAAAATGCCATTCAAGTCGTTTCCGACTGATCCTTTCGATATGGGTGATCTTCAAGGAACTATTGGTTCTGTCCCAGGGCTTCGCGTGCGGCGTTTGCGCCTGCAATCTGCCCGAAAACGATTGCATTCGTAATGGAGTTGCCACCGCCAATGTAGCGCTCCCCCAGGACGCCGCCAGCTGTTTCGCCCGCGGCATACAGGCCCGCAATGACACGATCCGCGGGGGTTAACACGCGTGCTTCGGGATCAATACGTAATCCGGTTGACGTCAGGCAGACAATGGCACAGCGTATCTCAGCGGCGTAGAAAGGTGGATGTTCAACAGTCTGCATGACGGATGGATCCTTGAAAAATTGCGAATCCCGGCCCGCGCTACAGTCCCGATTGTAGGTTTCTATCGTGGTCGTTAGTGTTTCCGCCCTGATACCAGCCTGTAGTGCCAGTTCTTCGAGCGTGTCTGATTGCAGTATTTTGCCCTTCGCAATCTGCTGATCCAGCACATCTGTGACCCAGTTCAGGGTAATGATGCCCGCTTCCATGGCGGCTGCATACGCTTGGTTGGGCTCAGCGTTTGCCCGTGTCGTGTCATCGAAAATTGCGAAACAGCTTCCGCCGAGCTGTTCCTTCACGACCCCGGACATGACGGCATACTCGGTTGTTTCGTCGATAAACCGTCTCCCGTCGCGGTTGACATAGACCATCCACCCGGGAACGTAAACTTCGAGATCTTTGTAGAATCCCGGGGTTGTCAGCAACAACCCGCGGTTGTGCCCGGTAACATCCGCACCTGCCGCAATGCCCATGTTCAAACCATCGCCGACGCAGGTTGACGCGGAAATACCCCAGGTCCAGTCGCCGTGAGCTGCCGCCTCCGGGTAGTAGCGATGCAGCATTTCCGTGTTCTGCGCAAAGCCGCCGCTGGCGATGACCACGGCGCGGGCCGTCACCTCGGTTCCGCCAGCGTACACTCCGGCAACCCGTCCTGTGGCGTCGATCAGAAGTTGTTCCGCGCGTGTGTGGACCACGAAATCTACATTCTCGTAACCGCTTGCAGCCCCTTCGAGGCGTGCGGCTATCTCGGCGCCGTTATCCCTGGCTTTGTGTCCTCGGGGCACCGATTCAACACCCGAAGAGTAAAGATCGTCAGGATCGAAATTAACGCCCAGCGAAATGAGCCACTCGAGCCCGGGTGCGGCCTGGTCACACAGCAGGCGCGCCAGGGCGGGCTCCACGCGGTATTGGTTGAGTGTGAGGTAGTACTCGAACATGGCATCGGGTGTATCGCCCTCGATGCCCCTGGTCCTTTGCACGCTCGTGCCTGCTGCATAGTACACTCCCCCGGACAGGGCAGTGGAGCCACCCATTCTCTCGCCCGCTTCAACGACCAGTACCGTGGCACCGGTTTCGGCGGCGCGTATGGCTGCCGACAGGCCAGCACCGCCGCCGCCGATGACAATGACATCGTAGTCAGCCATTTTTTCCCCAAGCTCGCTTGTTAAATAGGGACCTTGACTTACTGGTCGATCCAGGACTGTGAGGTAAGCGCATCGTCAATCACCCCTGCCTGCGCGGTTCGAACTCGATGTGCAATGCTTTCAGCCCGCGAAGAATGAAACTTGGGTGATGTTCGAAGGTGTTGGATTCAGAAAGTCTCAAATCATCCAATTTGCTGATCAGCGCACGCATGGCACATTGTAGCTCCCGCCGCGCAAGCTGCGCGCCGATACAATGGTGTATGCCCGCGCCGAATGCCAGGTGTGCACTGGCGTTTTTGCGTAATACGTCGAATCGATCGCCATCGTCGAATTTCCCTTCGTCGCGGTTGGCGGCGCCGTAGCGAAGATTCACGATTGATCCGGCTGGAATCTCCGTTCCACCTAGATGGGTGTCTTCGGTCGTTTGCCGGAACAATCCCTGTACCGGTGAATCGATCCGTAGAATTTCCTCTGCCACGTTTTCGATTCTGGTCATGTCGTCACGACATAGTTCAACCTGGTCTGCGTTCTTGATCAGCCAATTGGTGCCCGCGCCGATGGCGTTCGTAGTCGTCTCATTGCCTGCGACGAGAAGCTGGCCGACGATGGATAGCAGTTCTCTGGTATCCAACGGTCGCTCGCCCTCGACTCTCGCCTGGACGAGGTCGCTGAGCATGTCGTCACGAGGTTCGCCGCGGCGCTCTTCGAGCCGCTCGGCGAAATAGCGCTGGAACTCAACCTGTTGTTTGGCGCAGTAGATGTGACGCTCCTTGGAGATCATCATCCCCAGCGGCTCCACGGCAGTGTCTGACCATTCTTTGAAGCGGTCCATGTGTTCGCGGGGCACACCTAATTGATCGGCAATGACCATCATTGGCAGCGGTATGGCGAACTCGCTGACGATTTCCGCTGTGCCCGTGCCTTTTGATAGCATGCCGTCAACAAGCTCGTCGGCGATGGTCTGAACATAAGGCTCCATTTTCCGCACGCGCGCGGCGGTAAATGCCTTGTTGACCAGGTTCCGGTAGCGTGAGTGATCCGGCGGGTCATTGCTGACCAGGGTGTTGACCTGTTCGCCGAAACCTTCCTTTTCATATATTTCCGTGACTTCGGCAGGAGTTGATCTGTTGGCGGCAAAACCGAGTTTGCTGGAAAAGACGGTCGGCTGTTTTAACGCCTTCAGAATGAGGTCGTAGTTGCTCACGATAAAAAATCCAGTGTCCGGCATTTGGTAGACCGGCGCTGTTTCACGTAACCAGGCGTAATAGTCGAACGGTTGTTCCTGAATTTCTGTTTGAAAAAGAGTGGCTTCTTCGAAGTTTGGCATAGCGACGCTTATCGGCAGTTTCTTTCAGACGTAAGTATACATACAATAAACCGATGCGTACTGTCAGTTCGTTGGCAGTCTTAAACTGGCAGGGATAGCGGTTAGCGCGCTTCAGGAGATTGGTTCGGTCGCGGAAGTGGGCACTTATACGGGAACTTGACAATGGGTGGGATAACAGAACTGGGATACGTCCGTTTTGGGGTTTCCGATCTTGCAGCGTGGCGCGCTTTTACCTCTGACGTCATCGCGTTGGAAGTCGGCGATGAAGACGATGCCGGGCGCTTATATCTGCGCAATGACGCCTGGCACCATCGCATCATCCTTGAGGAGGATCCCAGCAACGATCTGATCGGCGCTGGATTGAGAGTTGCGGGACCCGAGGAATTCAAAGCCTTGCAGACCGACTTGGAAAATTGCGGTGTCGAATTTGAGATTGCCTCGGAAGAGACCGTGCGTCAGCGGCGCGTACTGGAGTTGATGTTGCTCGATGATCCATCCGGCAATCCGCTGGAAATCTTTCACGGTCCTCAGGTTGATGCTCACCGGCCTTTTCATCCGGGCCGCGGCATGTATGGTAAGTTCTGTACAGGCGATGGTGGGTTGGGCCACCTGCTGCTGGCCTGTGATGATCTCCAGGCGACGTATGACTTCTACACCGTCCTTGGCATGCGGGGGAGTGTCGAATACAGATTTCCCACGCCAGACGGAGGCTCGCTGGACATCCTCTTTTTGCATTGCAACTCACGCGATCACACGCTGGCCTTCGGCATTCCCGGTCAGACCCGCATAAATCACCTAATGCTGGAAGTCGACAACCTGGACGATGTGTATCTGACCTACGAGCAGGTTCGAAAGAGCCAATATCCGGTCGTCATGGCGCCGGGAAAACATTCGAACGATCGAATGTTCTCGTTTTATTGTGCGACGCCTGCAGGATTCCAGATTGAGATCGGCTGGGGCGGCCGGGAAGCGACTCACCAGTCCGAGTATTACCAGGGTGACATGTATGGTCACGAGTTTGTTCCCCGGGAACTGTAGTGGATCTCAAATCGGGAGCAGATGGTCCGAAAGCTAATTGTACGCATATGTATCAATGTCTAGAATGATGATTCTTGGTTTTGATGGCGGCGAAAGAGTGCGTCGAGCGAACAACCGATGGCCGGCCGCCAGTCGCCACTAGCAACGTTAGGAGCGCAACATGATTCCAGCAGGCGCGATATCAGCAGATTCGCATGTCACCGAACCACCTCACTGCTATACCGATTTTATAGAACCCAAGTACCGTGACGTTGCGCCCCACATCGTTGAGGAAGACAACGGCAGGCAAGTATTCAAGATCAAAGATCTCGATATGACTGTGCCGCTTGCACTGGCCGATGGAGCTGGTTACAGCATCCAGGAACGAGCACGGCGAGCTAATACCATTCGTTTTGAGGACACTCGCGAAAGCGGTTGGAACGGAAAGGTGCGGATGCCGGACCAGATTCGAGATGGCATTGCAGCGGAGGTCATCTACGCGACCGTGGGCATGGTTCTGTGCACGCATCCTGATGCCGAATACAAAGCTGCCTGTATGCAGGCGTACAACCGTTGGCTGCAGACTTTCTGTGACGATGGCAACGGGCGGTTGTGTGGTCTGGCGCAAACCGCCGTCATCGACGTTGATAGCGCAATTGAAGACTTCCGCCGTGCAAAAGAAATGGGCATGGTTGGAATGATGATGCCTGGCAATCCGGTTCATGAAGATTACGATCATCCCGACTACGATGCGTTGTGGGAATGCGCCACGGATCTGGGTTTACCGATCTGTTTCCACATCCTGACTTCTCAGGAGGGTAGTCTCGCATCAGTCTTCAAGTCTCAGCGTGGTCATGCATTGAACGGGTTTCTGAGAATTATACGAGCGGTACAGGATGTCGTTGGTGTCATGGTTCTCGGCGGCGTATTTGAGCGGCATCCCCGGTTGAAGATGGTCTGTGCGGAGGCAGACGCGGGTTGGTTACCGCATTTCATGTACCGCATGGACCATGCCGCCAAGTTCAATGTCCCCGACGGTATTCTGCCTGGCCTGTCAAAGCTTCCCAGCGAGTACATACGCTCCAACGTATGGGCCACGTTCCAGGATGATTGGGTGGCGTTTCGGGTCAAGGAACTATTGGATCCGCAGCAGCTCATCTGGGCAAACGACTTCCCCCATACCGACTCCACGTGGCCCAATTCCCAGGAGTTGCTGGCGGAACATGCGTCGGGTCTGACGGAGGCTGAGCGGCAGGCGATCATGCGCGACAACGTGGCGCAATTGTTCAATCTACCAGCCGGTAACGAATCCTGGAGGATCGCGGCAGAGTGACAGCAAGGATGCGAACATGAGTGCGGGATCCAGATTGCCGGGCACGCCGGTCCCCATGCACTATTTCAACGGTCATGACGGTATCACCCTCGCGGCGGACTCCTGGGGGGATCCGGACGGGCCGCTGGTCATCCTGCAGCACGGAGGAGGGCAAACTCGTCACGCCTGGAAGGGAGCGGCTCAGACACTGGGTTCAGCCGGTTATCACGCGGTTGCTTTTGATGCGCGTGGTCATGGTGATTCGGAATGGGCCGCGGATGGTGTTTACGGCATGGACGTCATGGTCAAAGATCTCCAGTGTACGGTCGAAGCATTTGGCGGTAAGCGGCCGGTGCTCGTTGGCGCATCCATGGGTGGGGGAACCAGCCTCGTGGCTCTGGGTGAAGAGCATGTTGACGCGACTGCTCTGGTGCTCGTGGACATCGCGCCGAAAATAGAGTCCGATGGGGTGGCGAAGATCCAAGCATTCATGAGTCAGAAGCCCGAGGGTTTCAAGTCGCTGGAAGAGGTGGCCGAAGCGATCAGCAACTATCAGCCGCATCGAAAGGCGCCGAAGAACTTGGATGGTCTTGCAAAGAACGTTCGACTCTCGAAAGATGGAACGTATCGATGGCACTGGGACCCGCAGTTCCGCTCCATGCGTAGGGACGCCGCCCAACGACAGGAGCGTCAAATAGCCTGCGCGCGGAATCTGAGTCTACCGGTCTTATTGGTGAGGGGCGGCTTGTCCGACGTGCTCAGCGAAGAAGGCGCCCAACATTTTCTTCAGCTGTGCGCTCACAGCGAGTATGTTAATGTAACCGACGCCGGCCACATGGTTGCAGGTGAACGCAATGATATCTTTGCGGAAGCCGTCGTCGAATTCCTCACCCGTACCGTACCGATTGGTGCCGAGCCGGTGCAGAAACCCCGTGATTTACGTCCTCATCATGAAGGACCTCCGGGTGACGTGAACGATGTACCGTGAAACGCCGTCGAGCGCTCCAGGGGCTTACATGTTGTACAACCTGCGTGCTTCGAGGCGCAGCTCCTCTCTGAAATCCGGGTGTGAAATCTCCACTAGTGCGGCGGCACGTTCTTGCAATGTCTTGCCCCGCAATTCAGCGATGCCGAACTCCGTAACAACGTAGTCCACGTAGGTTCGCGGTACGGTGATAGGGGTGCCCGCTTCCAGGCTGGGCACAATTCTCGAGCGACGCTCGCCACTGCTGCTCAGCACTGAACTCGACGGCACCACGCTGATCGACTTGCCGCCTTCAGAATACGCCCCTGCTATCATGAAAACGGTCTGCCCGCCCACACCGGTATAGGGTCGATGATCCAGCGCCTCTGCCGAAACCTGGCCGGTGAGATCGACGTTCAAAGCGTTGTTTACGGCAACGAAGTTTTTCTGTTGGATGAGATGCCTTAAGTCGTCGGTGTACCCGAAGTCGTAAAGTTCGAACTTCGGGTTCTGATCAATTTTTGCGAGCTCTTCGGGTGGCAGGACTACGCATGCGCTCCCGACGACTTTTCCAGGATGCAATGTCTTGTACTTCCCCGTGACGACTCCTTGCTCGACCAGATCCGCCACGCCGCCCGTAATCAATTCGGTTTGCACACCCAGGTCGTTCCTGAAATCGAGGAACCTGCCGAGGGAGGCGGAAACCATGCCCACGCCCATCTGCACGGTGTCGCCGTCGTTGATGAGTTCTACGGCTACATGTGTGCAGATGGTTTCTACCGTACGAATTTCTTCGTCAGTCGGTCCGGCGACCTCCGCTGCAGGTGCCTGGGGTTCTGCCGCGACAAACAGATCAATCTCATCCACGTGTATGAAGTTTTCACCACCAGTGCGGATGAAATCTTCGTGCACCTCGGCGATGACCCGCTTGGCTTTTTTCTTCACTGTGGGGGACAACCAGACACCTGAGCCGAAACTGCAGAATCCGAGTTCATTTGGAGGTGAGACCGGTACGAGGAAGACGTCGGGATTCTGGTGGAATCCGGGTGGAATCTCCCAACTCTTCCATATTCCGACAGGTAGGTAATCCATGGCGCCTGCGTGGCATTGAATGCGATTAGGCGGCGTGGCGTAGTTGTCTTTGAGACGCAACCTTCCCTCGAGTTCCACTTCGGTCCATGAACAGGCGGCTGCTGGATGGTCGATCCGTAGATCTTCAACGGCGCCGGACATGGCATGTTGTTTAAGCGCGTTGCAAAGGGTCAACGGCGTGGTGGAATAGGGGGCAACATGCACCACCTGTCCACTTTCAACGGTGGCCGCGGCCGCAGCGGGCGTTGCGAGTTTACTTTTGCACTGGTCTTGCCATGACATGGTATCACCCTCTCCCACGATGCACTGCTCTGGTCTGTCTGAGCAGAGCGCATACAAGCGAATTGTTAGTTTAGACCGTCATGCTGGCTTTTTCCTGCAGGGTCGTAAAGTGGCGGTTATCCCCGGATGTCACCAGGATCACGTTTGGTTGCAGCGGGATGGAGGTCAGTTCAAAGCCTATGACGATGATTTCCTCGTTTACACCGATAAGGTGCGCTGCGGCGCCGTTTACGCACATATCGCCACTACCTCGCGGACCGGCGATGGTATAGGTTTCCAGTCGTGCGCCGCTGGTGTTGCTGACGACCAGAACTTTTTCGCCGGCCCATAGCCCGCTGGCATCCAGCAGATCTTCGTCGATTGTGATACTGCCGACGTAGTCCAACTCTGCCTGGGTTACCAGAGCTTTGTGAATTTTCGAACGCATGACCCAACGCATGACTGCTCCCGATGTTGTGTCGAATAAAAGTACGCATACATACAATAATCTCGAGTCGTACACAAGGCTGGCTATCTGGCGATGCGGTCGGTAACGTCAACTGCTGCAATATGTATTTGCCATCTGCGGCGCAAGTCTGTTTTAATTTTACTAAGGGTATTTACAAAGTGGTAGCGTGAGGTATGTTGAGGGGATGACCGATCATAAGGCGAAGCTCGCGGAAGCACGCGAGCACGCGTACTCAGTCGACCTGGAGGACATCGACGTCAGTCACTGGGATCTGTTTCGCAACGATACCCTTTGGCCGTATTTCGAGCGCTTGCGCCGCGAAAAGCCTGTCCACTTTCATGAACGCAGTACGGTTGGGCCGTTCTGGTCAGTGACACGATATGACCTGATCAAGGCTGTCGACATGGACCATGAAAGATTCTCCTCGGAACCTACCATTGGACTGGATGAGCTGCTCCCCGATGAATCGCTGCCGATGTTCATTGCGATGGATCAGCCGAAGCACAACCAACAACGTAAGGTTGTCGCGCCGGTAGCCGCGCAAAGGAATCTCCACGCTCTCGAACCGACCATTCGCAGACGGGTCATCTCAATTCTGGATGGATTGCCGGTGGGTGAGACATTCAACTGGGTGGAGCACGTTTCAATTGAATTGACCACGCAGATGCTGGCCACGCTGTTCAATTTTCCTTTCGAGGAACGGCGCAAGCTGACACGCTGGTCTGACGTCGCCACCTCGCCGATCAAGGCCGGTTTGGTTGCGTCCCACGAGCAGCGATCCCAGGAGCTGTTTGAATGTCTCAGTTACTTCAAAAGGTTGCGCAAAGAGCGTGAATCCGGACCGCCAGGCACTGATCTCCTGTCCATGTTGGCTCATGGCGAGGCCACTCGAGACATGCCGGACATGGAGTTTCTCGGCAACCTATTGTTGCTCATCGTCGGCGGCAACGACACGACGCGCAATTCGATTTCCGGAGGCGTATTGGCGCTCAATCGGTTTCCGGAGGAGTACGACAAGCTGCGCAAGGACCGTTCGCTGATTCCCAACATGATTGCCGAAATCATCCGTTGGCAAACGCCATTAGCTCATATGCGCCGTACGGCGAAGCAGGATCTGGAGTTTCATGGCCAGAAGATTCGCGAAGGTGACCGCGTCGTCATGTGGTACGTGTCGGGCAACAGAGATGAAGAAGTTTTTGCCGAGGCCGATCGGTTCCTGCTCGATCGCCCAAACGCGCGCAACCACTTATCGTTTGGTTTCGGGATTCACCGGTGCATGGGCAACCGGGTGGCGGAACTGCAATTGCGCATACTCTGGGAAGAGATCACCAAACGATTTCGTATGATCGAGGTAGTGGGTGAGCCAGTACGGAACATGTCGAACCTGATTCGTGGTTACACCCAGTTACCTGTTCAGGTTCATCCATTGTAAGCCATGCTGCGCGACGGCGCTCGCACAGCGACGATTTGTACCAATGAGTAGGAGCTAATGTATGGACAAAAGTCTGATTGGGCAGAAATCCACACCCAAAACGATAACCGTAGAACAGGGGCAGATGCGCTTCTTCGCCAAGGCGACCGGCGCCAAAGACAAGGTGTATTGGGATGTGGAAGCTGCCAAAGCGGCAGGCCATCCCGCGTTGCCTGCGCCGCCAACGTTTTTGTTCTGTCTGGATTCCCTGGCTCCTTCCACGGATCGCGGCGTCTTGCAGCAACTCGGCGTGGACATAGGCAGAATCCTCCACGGCGAACAGCGATTCAAGTACGGTAAGCCGGTCTACGCAGGAGATGCAATTACCTTTCAGAACGAGATCACCGATATGTATGAGAAGAAAGGCGGCGCGCTCCAATTCGTCGTCAGCGAGACCACGGCCACAAACCAGCGCGGCGAGCATGTCGGCACCATGATTAACAGCCTAGTCATCAGATAGGAGGGAACATGTCGGAATTAAACTACGATGCACTGAGCGTTGGTGACGAATTGCCGGAACACGTGTGCGGCCCGATCAGCCGGGCAACGCTTGCGATGTACTGCGGCGCTTCCGGAGATCATAACCCGATTCACGTCGATAGCGATTTTGCCAAAAAAGCGGGTATGCCGGATGTGTTTGCGCACGGCATGTTGTCCATGGCTTATCTGGCGCAGCTTCTTACGAACTGGGTCGATCAGAGTCAGCTGCGGGAGTACGGCGTGCGGTTTTCCGCCATAACACCGGTGCACGCTAAGGTAACTTGCAAAGGTAAGGTGACTGATAAACTGGAAATCGACGGCGAGCCCTGCGTGAAGCTGGAGTTGAGTGCAGAAATCGATGATGGCACCAAAACTCTGCTCGGCGATGCAGTCGTTGGTTTCGGCTAAATCGAACGTTACGGGGATTTCGATATGTCTGATTTAAGATTTGAAGATCGTGTCGTCATCGTCACGGGTGCAGGTAATGGCCTGGGTCGTTCTCATGCGTTGGAGTTTGGAATGCGCGGCGCGAAAGTCGTGGTCAATGATCTGGGCGGGTCGGCGTTCGGGGACGGCTCAGACCAGCGCGTTGCCGATGTCGTCGTCGAAGAAATCCGAGCCGCGGGTGGGCAGGCGATTGCTAACTACGACTCGGTGACGGACGGTGACAATATAGTTCAGAGCGCGCTCGATGCGTTCGGGCGCGTTGATGTCGTCGTCAACAATGCCGGGATTCTGCGTGACAAGTCTTTCCACAAAATGACTGACGAGGACTGGGACCTGATATTTGATGTTCATGTTCGCGGTGCTTACAAGGTCACGCACGCCGCCTGGCCCGTGATGCGGGAGCAGAATTATGGGCGGGTCATATTTACAACCTCGGCTGCGGGTATCTATGGAAACTTTGGCCAGACCAACTACTCAGCGGCGAAGCTTGCACAGCTCGGCATGGCCCAGACCCTGGCGGCGGAAGGTCGCAGCAAGAATATCTGCGTCAATACCATTGCGCCGATTGCAGGTTCGCGTCTGACTGAAACCGTCATGTCCAAAGAACTGGTTGAATTGTTGAAACCGGAATTCGTAACACCGCTGGTGGTCAAGCTCTGCGCAGAGGAAAGCAAGGTTACGAACGGGCTGTTTGAGGTAGGTGCCGGGTTCGTCGGGCAACTCCGGTGGGAAAGAACTCAAGGAGGTACGTTCGACATCGGTGAAGGTTTTACGGCAGAGGATGTAGAGGAGGCCTGGGGTCAGATTACAGACTTTACTGGCGCGACCCACCCTGCCGATATCGCCGAGGCGAACAAAACAATATTGGGCGGCCTGCGAAAACAGTAGCCCGGTGTTGAACCGGCTGCGCAGTGCCGGCATTGGCAGACTGGGAGGCCAGATTCATGCAGATAGCGGTCATTGAGGGGGATGACGCCGCTCCCGAAGCGATGCGGCCCAGTGTCGAGATCCTGGATCGATTGAACGCACACTACGGCCTGGGTATCGATTGGGTCTATCCGCCGATCGGCGCTACGGCGGAGCAGGAGCTGGGATCGCCGTTTCCCGACGAGGCGCGGCAAATCATCGATACCGCGGCGACCACCTATTTCGGTTCTACCAGCGGCAATGCATCCCGGGCGCTTTTCTATCTGCGCTGGGGTAAGGAGACTTTTGCCAATGTGCGACCGTGTCGCTATCTCAGCGGCACGCGTTCGCCGCTGTCCGACCCGATGGGCATCGACTTCGTGATCGTGCGTGAAAACCTGGAAGATCTTTATCTCGGCGTTGAAGGTGATTTGGACGAGCTGCGGGGACTCAATCTGCCACAGCGTACCCGTCGAGGAGCACTCGCCGAACTCGGTGAAGGACGTTACGCGGTCAAAGCCATCACTCGCCACGGTACTGAGCGCGTGGTTCGTTTTGCCTTCGAGCTGGCCCAGTCGCGCGCTGAGGGGACGGGGCGAGCGCCGCATCTGACTTGCACGGCCAAATACAACATGCTGGCTCGCTCAGACGGCTATTTTGTCGAGATAGCGCGAGATCTGGCCGCCGGTTTCCCCGACGTCGAGCTAGACACGTTTATTATCGATGATTTCGCCTGCCGGATCATCACGCAGCCGCAGTCACTGGATGTGGTTGTCATGCCGAACCTGTACGGTGACATCATGTCCGACGCTGCAGCTGGTCTCATCGGTGGCTTGGGTCTCGCCGCCAGCGGTTGTTATGGCAGTGACTATGCTTATTTCGAATCTGCGCATGGCACAGCGCCGGATATAGCAGGGCAGAACATTATCAACCCCACGGCGACGTTGTTGAGCGGTGCGATGATGTTGCGCTACCTCGGTTTTACCGTTCCCGCTGAGACTCTAGAGCATGCCATCGAAGCCACCTATACAGCTGGACGGGTGCGCACGCCAGACCAGGGCGGTCGATCATCCACCACCGAATTCTGTGCGCAAATAGTCGAGCACCTCGGCATGTGATTGAGGTTCTCCCTGCTCCTGCCGGCCGCTTCAGCAGGTTCTGATTGCAACGTGAATCGAGTAATGTAAGTATACGTACCAGATGCGAGTAGCTTAGGAATCAGGCATGAACGAGCAGGTCGATGCCTTTAAGACGCTGCTGGCGGAGAGCCTTGGCGAAGGCGGCAAGGCGCGCAGCGTTACGCAGATGCGTGAGGGTTATGAGGCGCTGGGCAGCGCTTTTCCCCCTGGAGATGACTGGCAATGCGAAACGGTGGATGCACGCGGTGTACCCGCTGAACTCAGTCACTGCGATGGTTCCGGACGGAGTACCCTGCTGTATCTGCATGGCGGCGGTTACGTCATTGGTTCACTGATCACACATCGAGGACTTATCGCAAATTTAGCACGCGCTACTGCCGGTCACGTGCTTGCGATCGATTATCGGTTAGCGCCCGAACACCCCTTTCCGGCTGCAGTTGATGATGCTGTCTGCGCATATCGATGGCTGCTGGAGAGCAATTGCGACCAGCGGAGCATAGTCATTGCCGGCGACAGCGCAGGCGGCGGATTGACCGTCGCGACATTGCTCAAACTCAAGCAAGAGGGTTTGCCGTTGCCTGCTGCCGGCGTGTGCATCAGCCCATGGGTAGACATGGAAGCGGTCGGGGAGAGTATGGATCGCAAAGCGTCGGTGGACCCGATGGTACAGCGTGAAGGCCTGCTCGGCATGGCGGAGGCATACCTGGCCGGAGCCGACCCCCGCGATCCGCTGGCTGCGCCGATTTATGGTGACCTGACTGGTTTACCACCGTTGCTTATTCAAGTGGGTACGGCGGAGACGTTGCTGGACGATGCCCGACGGTTGGCCACAGCGGCAATCACCTATGGGGTTGATGTGGACTATCAGGAGTGGCCGGACATGATCCATGTTTTTCAGCACTTTGCCGCAATGATCAGCGATGGGTTTCGTGCCATAGATCGAATTGGTGCATTTGTGCGCCACCACACGAACTCGTGATACACACGCATGAGCAATGTAAGCATAAATACAATACACTTCGGGGTAAAGTATCGCCACTGAATAGCCGCAAAGGAGAATTTTCTATGAGCGAAGCAACAGCTGAAGTATCGGAGAACGAAATTGCTAATGCTGTAATGGATCTGAGAGACACCATGCTCGGCTGCGATCCGTATACGATTCCGCTCGACGAAATAGACGTCGCCCAGCCGGCATTGTTTCAGGCCGATGCCTTCTGGCCGTTCTTCGACCGTCTGCGCAAGGAAGAGCCTGTTCATTATTGTAGGGATTCCCAGTTTGGTCCGTTCTGGTCCGTGACCAAGTTCAATGACATCATGGAGGTGGAAGGTAATCCGCAGTTGTACTCCTCGGCTGACGGCATCAGCATTGCTCCCGTAAACACCGCCTCGCTCCCGGTAGAGATGTTCATCGCCATGGATGAGCCCAAGCACGGAGAGCAGCGCAAAACCGTTCAGGATGTGGTGGCACCCAAAAACCTCGCTGAACTCGAGCCCCTGATCAGGGAGCGGGTCGGCAGAATACTGGATTCGTTGCCCGTCGGAGAAACCTTCAACTGGGTAGACAGGGTGTCGATCGAGCTGACAACGCAGATGTTGGCGACGTTGTTCGACTTTCCATTCGAAGATCGTCGTAAGCTGACCTTCTGGTCTGATGTGGCGACTACTCAACCGGGACCGGATGGCCTGGTGAAGTCGGTTGATGAGCGGCGCGACGTGTTACTGGATTGTCTCAAAACGTTCACCGAGCTCTGGAATGAACGGGTCAAGCAGCCGCCGCGAGGTGACCTGATTTCAATGCTCGCCCACGGTGAAGCGACTCGCAACATGCAGCCCTATGAGTTTCTCGGCAATCTGATGTTACTGATCATTGGCGGCAATGACACAACGCGGAATTCGATCTCGGGCGGGGTCCTGGCATTGAATCAGAATCCCAAGGAGTATGACAAACTGCGAGCAGACCATGGATTGATCACGAATATGGTGCCAGAAATCATTCGCTGGCAGACGCCTTTGACTTCGATGCGCAGAACCGTGACCGAGGACACCCAGTTCAGGGACAAGCAGTTCAAGAAAGGTGACAAGGTGATCATGTGGTACGTGTCGGGCAACCGAGACGAAGAGGTTATCGACCGACCGTACGAATTCATCATCGACCGCGAGCGGCCGCGTCATCACCTGTCCTTCGGTTTCGGCATACATCGCTGCATGGGTAATCGCCTTGCCGAAATGCAGTTGCGTCTGTTATGGGAGGGCATCATGGAGCGTTTCGACATGGTCGAAGTGGTGGGTGAACCGGTACGTAGTTTGTCGACATTGATCAAGGGCTATACTGACCTGCCGGTCAGAGTTCACTCGAAGAAGGCGGTATGACGAGCAGGGGTGGCGGGCGTCGGTAACCAGTAGAGACACTCGCGGATGTCGACGTAGCTCGAGAAAGATCTGATGATGGATAAGATCACACCCTACACTGTGGACACGTCGGACCTGGACTTCGATCCAGACGAACTCCGCCAGAGGTATCTGCAGGAAAGAAATCGGCGCATGCGGGATGACGGATTTGGTCAGTATCAGCATGCCTCGGGCGAACTCGCGCGATTCGCCATCGACCACTATGTCAGCCCCGGATTTGAGCGGCAACCTCTTACCGACGAAGTTGAGGTTCTCATTGTAGGGGGCGGATTCGGTGGTCTGCTGGCCGGTGCGAAACTGCGAGAAGCAGGCGTGGAAGACATCCGATTCATTGAGAAAGCGGGTGATTTCGGCGGTACGTGGTATTGGAACCGCTATCCCGGGGCGCAGTGCGACGTGGAGTCGTTTGTTTACTTTCCGCTGTTGGAAGAACTCGACTACGTTCCCAAAGAGCGATATGCGCACGCACCGGAGATCCTCGCGCACAGTATGGCCATTGCGGAGAAGTTCGACCTCTACCGCGATGCGCAATTTCAAACTGAAGTTACTGAAGTCCGGTGGGATGATGATAACGGCTTGTGGCTTGTCCGCACAGATCGCGATGACCGAATCAAAGCTCGTTATGTGGTCATGGCAAATGGCGTCCTGACCCGGCCCAGGTTGCCGGGAATCCCGGGCATTTCTTCCTTCCAGGGCTACAGCTTCCACACGAGCCGGTGGGACTACGACTATACAGGGGGCAGCTGCGAAGGTGGTCTCACCGGCCTGGCCCATAAGCGGGTGGGGATTATTGGCACGGGTGCGACGGCGGTACAATGCATACCTCACCTCGGGGCCGATGCGAAACATCTTTACGTGTTTCAGCGTACGCCTTCATCTGTCGATGTCCGCAACAACGCCCCCACCGATCCTGCCTGGGTAGAGAAACTCAAGCCGGGCTGGCACAAGGAGCGGGTAGAGAACTTCACCCTTGCCGTAAGCGGATTGTTGCCCAAAAAACCAAATCCCGCTGAAGAGCAGGTCAGGGATGGTTGGACGGACGTTACCCACAATGCCGACGAAATGGCGCTTGGGAAAAGGCGTTTGTCGGCAGCGCAGAAAAAGGAACTTCGCGAAATCGCAGACCTTAAAAAAATGCAGGAAATCCGTAACCGCGTATCCGAACTTGTCGAAGACGAGGAAACCGCCGAGGCATTGAAAGCCTATTACTGGCAGTACTGCAAGCGGCCATGCTTTCACGATGAATACCTGCAGACCTTCAATCGACCCAACGTCACCCTGGTCGACACTAAAGGCCTGGGGGTAGACCGTATCACCCCCAGAGGCGTGGTAGCGGATGGTACGGAATATGAAGTCGATTGCCTGGTATTTAGTACCGGATTTGAACTTGGCAGCAGCTACACGACTCGTTCCGGTTATGACGTGATCGGCAGAGATGGCGTCGCTTTGAGCAAGAAGTGGGCCTACTGCCCGGCTACTTTGCATGGCATGACCAGTCGCGGCTTTCCAAACTGTTTCTTTCTGGGTTACATACAGACTGGTGTTTCACCGAACTTTACCCACATGCTCGGTGAGCAGGCGCAACATCTGGCGTACATTATTGATCAGGCGCGTCGTCGCAACGCCGGAACCGTGGAACCTGAACAGGAGGCCGAAGATGCCTGGGTTGAGGTCATCGAGAAGACGGCAGAGGCGGTGGAACGACATTTTGCCAAGTGTACGCCGGGCTACTACAGCAACGAAGGTGAGGTGGGCAATCGTAACGGATTCATGAACGGACAGTATGGTGCAGGCCCAAACAAGTTCTTCGATCTGATCAGGCAATGGCGCGAAGAAGGCTCGATGAAAGGACTGGAGTTACGATAGCGGGTTCGAACCTACGGGGCTGCACTCAGGGACTTTTCTAGCCGGTCAGCTCAAAGTCGTCGAGGTTCGGCTCGAACAATACGGAGCGGAAGCGCTGCATCGACCATGGCCATGCTGCGGGTACCCCTCGATCGTCCAGGTACCAGCTGTTGCACCCGGATACCCACACTGTATTCTTCGTTGCTACTACGCGCTCGGCTTCGAATTGCTCAGCCGCTTCAGGTTTCGGCGCAAATGCAGTGCAATCACCACCTTGTACCGCCTTCACGAGCTTGAGAAAAAACTCGAGTTGAATGTCTGCGACATCAATCAGTGAGAAATTACCGACCGGTCCGTTGGGGCCATTGAGCATGACGAGGTTTGGGAATCCCGGTGCGCAGACGGACAGATAGGCAGATGGTCGATCGGCCCACGCCTCCTCAAGCGTCGTGCCGTCGCGTCCAATGACCTCGATCGGCCTTAGGAACTGATCGACCTTAAATCCTGTTGCGATGACCAGCACGTCCAGTTCATGCAGCCGGCCGTCCTCGGTACGCACGCCGCCAGGCTCGACAGCATCTATCGCTTCCGTCACTAGCTCGGAGTCAGGATGTTGAATGGCCTCATAGTAGTTGTCGGCCATGATGAGTCTCTTGCACGCGGCCTGGTAGTCCGGTCGCAGCTTTTCCCGCAGAACCGGGTCTTTTACGTTGTCTTCGAGATTAGCCAGAGTCGCTTCTTGTATCCTGGCCAATGCCTCCGGGTTCTCGCCGACAACAGCCGATGAAAAGCCATGCTCGAACATCTGCATCTGCTCAGCCCGAATTTTTTGCATGGCTTCTGGATTATCGCGAAAGTATTGCTTCTCTTCTTCGCTATAAGGCGGATTCGGACGCGGTAGAATCCACTGTGGCGTGCGCTGAAATTGAACCAGTTTCGCGACGTCTCCGGCCAGGTCGCCAACAATTTGAATGGCGCTGGATCCCGTGCCTATGATACCCACACGTTTATCTTCGAGATCGATCGAGTGGTCCCAGCGAGCGGTGTGAAAACTGGTGCCGGCAAAGGTGTGCAATCCCGGAATGTCAGGGTAGGAGGGATGATGCAGTACACCCGTTGCGGCGATTACGAAATCGACAATGTCGCTGTGGCCATCTTTGCACTGCAGATGCCACCTACTCTCTTCGAAACGTAGTTGCGATACCTCTGTATTGAACCGGACACGTTCGGTTACCCCGTATTTGTTCGCGACGTTTTCGAAATATTTCAGAATTTCAGCGCCGGGTGAACACGTGTGGGACCAATTCGGATTAGGTTCGAATTCATAACAATATGAATGTGAGGGTACGTCACAAGCGATACCCGGATAGGTGTTCTCCCTCCAGGTGCCGCCGAGTCGTTCCGCCTTTTCATAGATCGTGAAATTGGCGTAACCGTTCTGCTGCAGTTTGATCGCGCTCAAGATGCCGGCCATACCACCGCCGATGATTGCGAATTTGGAGTCCTGGTTGCTTGTTTCTCGGTTCAACTGGATTCCTCGATAGCGAAGTAAGCGTCATAACTCGCCAGACAAAGGCTTGTTACACAGCGTATGATACGCGGTTCTCGGTTATAATAGGAAGCATACTTACTAAAATTCTGGAAGTTTATTTCGCCCAGCCGTCTTTCAAGGGCACCATGTGAAATGTGATGAAATCTCGTTCCGAGAATTTCCAGGTTCCGTTGACTTTTTCGTATCTGTCTCGATACCAACCTGCTGCAGTTACCGCTTCGCCGTCCTGCACCATGCGAATCTCGACGGAACATCGACCTCGCGCCTGGGTGGGCGAGTAGTTGTCGATGATATGATTCTGAATGAACGGGATTGGCGGATTTTCCGACAGCGTAGCGTAAAACTTGCCAAGTTCCGCGGAGCCTTGCACTCGGCGTTCGCCCATGACAAAGGCGCCGTCGACGCAAAACAGCGCGGTTACTGCCGAGCCGTCGCCCGCCGCGATGCAGTGGCAGTACTCGGCAGTAAGCTCACGTATCGCTTCTCTGTCTTCCAGGCCAGTGATCTTCTCTTCGAGCGTAGCCATGACTGGATCTCCTAATCAAATGATCAACTAAAGAATGCCGGTCCGTGTGCAAAAGATGCTTGCGGACCCACGCCGGTTAGTTTGTAATGATAATTACTATTGTAGCCGCAAGCGTTAGCGGAGGTTAGTGTGATTCATCACCCCTATGCCGTCTTCGACAATCGTGCCAGGTGCTACGAACACTTCACGGTGTACCCGTTGGCCGCGGCGATGGGGGCTGAAATTTGTGGTGTCAACCTTGCCGACGTGTCCGAGGATGCAATCGAAGAGATCCGCGATGCGTTGTATAGACACAAAATGATCTTTCTGCGAGATCAGCGCGTTTCTCACGCGGACCATGAGGCGTTTACGGCAAGACTCGGTACGTTTGCCACTGACGCCTATACGGAAGGGATCGAAGGCTACGAATACATTCAACCTGTCATCAGACAAGCTGACGACCCCGTAGCAATCATTTTTGGATCTGGCTGGCATTTCGATTCGCCCTTTCTGCCAGATCCTCCCGCCATCACGATATTGCGTGGCGTCGACATACCGCCTTTCGGCGGCGACACGATGTGGGCAAATGCAGCCCTCGCATACTCGGTCCTATCGGATACGATGAAATCAGTGCTGGAGCCCCTGAAAGTCCGTATGTCCATTCAGAATTTCATGATGGAGATTCAGAGGGCGAAGTTGGTTGGCGGTGCAGCGGAGCTGAAAACGTCGGTCAGAGAGGTACCGGATCCGGAGCTGGCGCGCCAGAAGCTGATTGGTACAGCGCATCCGATTGTCCGGGTGCACCCGGTCACTGGAGAGAAAGCGCTGTTTTGCGACCGCACTTATGCGACGAATATCGAAGGTATGGAGCCTGACGAAGGCAAGCCAATAATTGACTTTCTGGTTAATCACATGACTCAGCCGGCATTTACATGCCGGCTGCGCTGGCAGCCCAATACCGTCGCCATCTGGGACAACCGGCTGTGCGCTCACCAGGCGTTCAATGACCATGACGGGTTTCGGCGCGAGATGTACCGGACCATCGTGGCGGATGGGTGAGGCTGGGAGGGCCTCAGTCCGGCACGGATTAGAAAAAGCGGATTGGTAGAACGTATGTATATGCACCGATATGTTCGGGCACCATGAACGTGGAGAAACGAATGCGATACGACATCAAGATTTCAGGCGGAACGATTCTGGATGGTAGTGGGAAGGACGGCTACGAAGGTGACGTGGGCATCGCGGGTGGTCGAGTCGTCGCGCTCGGCGATGCGCCGGGAGATGCCGAAAAAACGATAGATGCGAGGGGGAAGTTCGTCTCGCCGGGCTTCGTCGATATCCACACCCACTATGACGCGCAAATCATTTGGGACAGGATGCTGAGTATTTCTCCCTGGCATGGGGTGACGACTGTCGTCCTCGGGAATTGTGGATTCGGCATTGCACCTACCCGGCCGGAGCATCGAATGCTGATCGCGGAAACGCTGGAAAACGTTGAAGGTATGAGCGTTGAAGCCTTGAAGAGCGGTCTTGGCGAAGACTGGGGATTCGAGACTTTTCCAGAGTATCTCGAGGTGCTGGAAGATCGGGGTTCGGCCATAAACGTTGCTGTTTTGCTGGGCCACACCCCTCTGCGCCTGTATGTCATGGGTGAAGACGCCACCGAACGGGAAGCGACCGACGAAGAGGTCGCTGAAATGCGCGAACTCGTACGGGAGGCGCTCGATGCGGGGGCGATCGGATTCGCCACTTCGAAAGCGCGCACTCACGTAGGCTACCAGGGTAAACCCGTGCCGAGCCGGCTGGCCGGTAAAGGTGAGCTAATGGATCTAACGGGTGCGCTTGGTGAGGCGTCGCGGGGAATGATTCAGGCGACCATCGGTAAGGGTTTGTCCTTCAAGGAGTTTGCAGAGATCAATGCGAATACAGGCAGGCGTATCAGCTGGACTGCTCTGCTTTCGGGAATGCAGTTCGGCGGGGGCGAAACCTATAGGGATCAATTGCGTAAATCCGAGGATCTCATCGCCGCAGGTCATGATGTCGTGCCTCAGGTGACTTGTCGCCCGTTGAATTTCGAATTCAACTTCAAAGCACCGTTTGTATTCGAAAGTTCGCGCGTTTTTCAGGAGGTCTCTGCGGCGAATTTTGCCGGGCGTAAAGAGATCTACGCGAATCCCGAATTCCGAGAGAAGTTCAAGCAGATGCTGGAAAAACCGGACAACGCGCTGGCAGGAGGCTTTCCAAATGCCATTGTGTCGAACTGCTCCAGCGATCCCGGCGTCAATGAGCGCCCACTTGCGGAAATTGCCGAAAGTCTAGGCAAGCACATCGTCGATGCGGCCCTGGACCTGTCGTTAGCGAACGAGCTGGAAGTCCGCTTCCGCATGCCGATTGCCAACAACAACGAAGACGAGGTACAGGAGTTGCTCGACCATCCGGAGACTGTACTCGGTCTGTCAGATGCCGGCGCTCATGCCAGTCAGCTGTGTGACGCCTGTTTTTCGACACATCTACTCGGGCATTGGGTTCGCGACAAAGGCACAATCCCCCTCGCCAGAGCGATTCGGATGCTGACTTCCAGGCCCGCGGAAGTGTTCGGTTTGACGGATCGCGGTTCGTTGGCGGAAGGCAAACCTGCCGACGTGGTTGTATTCGATCTGGAGACAGTGGGCGCGTCCGATCTCGAGCGGGTGTACGATCTGCCGGCAGGGCAGGACCGCCTCATTTCCAAAGCATCGGGCATCGAAGCTGTGATCGTCAACGGGGTGTTGCTGCGGGAGCGAAACGTCGACGTGATTGAACCCGGCGCCAAAGACCTGCCAGGAAGGTTATTGCGCAACGGTGCGGCTGTTTAAGCAGCCTGACGGCGCTGGGGTCGCGCCTTGTTTGTGTCGGCTGCGGGATAGTCGAGGGCACTGTGAGCGCATCATTGTACTGGGAGGAGCATGCCGGACGTGGCCCGCATTTGCTGCTGGTGCACGGCGTCCTGTCCAGCCGGGCCCAATGGCTGGACAATCTTGCGGTCCTTGGTGAGTTCTGCAGGCCGGTTGTGGTGGAACTGTTCGGTCACGGGCGGTCACCCAGTCCGCAGTCGCCACGGCCATATAGTCCGGCGGGGTACGCGGAGGAGTTTGAGTGTATCCGCGGCGCCCTCGGTGTGCAGCAATGGTATGTATGCGGGTATTCGCTGGGTGCAGGCTTGACGATCAGATACGCGCACACGCACCCGGACAGCGTGCGGGCGCAAATGTTTACCAACTCGTCGTCTGGATTTGCCGATGCCGCTACGGTGTCGGCCTGGCGCAACCAGTCCGACGAAAGCGCACAGCGAATCCTGGCCGGCGGTCTCGCGGCGATTGAGCGAATTGCCGTACACCCCCGCAACGCTAAAAGGCTGCCCGAACACATCCGCCGGGCTCTGGTTGAAGACGCAAAACTGCTGAACCCGCTTGGCATCGCGAACACGTTTCGTTATACCAATCCGAACGTATCAGTGCGCTCGCTGATCAAGAACAATCGCGTCCCCGCGTTGCTGGTATGTGGTACGCGTGAGGGAAGGTTTGCCGAGCACCTGACTTATGTACGCAACCGTATGCCGCTGGTGGAGATTACGGAGGTGGATGCCGGTCACGGCGTCAACATGGAAGCGGTCGACGGATTCAATGAGGCGGTCCGCGCGTTTGTCGGGAAGCATTCACTCTAATGGAGGCTTGGTTTGGATGTGTTAGCTCAGGTGAAAACGGTTCAATATCGCTCGATTGTATTCTCGAATATGTACTGATTACCCTGGATGATCAGGCGATGACGTTCGCCAGGTAAGCTCGCGTCTCCCGCTTCATAGCCCGCGTCCCCGTGCCAGAGCACGGCGTGAGCGTCCTTGCCGAGCGTTACCGGTCTGCTTTGATACTGCTTTGGCGCCGCGGAAGCGAACCGTTGTAAGAGCGCGGACACCGTAGGATACCGACTCAGATAGAAGAGCGTCACCCAGGTGGGTGCAACGACACTCATACTGCCGCGCGCCTGTTCTTCGATAGCTTGACTGGGGCGCATCCATCGAAAGTCGTGGATCTCCTCGCCATCTATTACCACCTGCTCGTCGCCACGCACGGCGGCGGCAAAGAACCATGTGTTGAATCTCTTGCGGGGTATTGGCGGAGGTGTCCAGCGTGCAAACCATTGAAAATCATCCGGCTCGAGGAGAATGCCGGTTTCTTCCGCCGCCTCTCTGGCTGCAGCGGTGCGTGCCGCGGCATCGACACTACCTGTTGCATCGAAATCGTTGGCTTCGATGCAGCCGCCGGGAAAAACCCACATGCCGCCGAAATCTATGTTTCCGCTTTTGCGCAGCATGAGCGTTTCGACGGCTGCGCGGCGTTCTCGCAACAACACCACGGTCGCGGCGGGAATTGGATCGGATATCGATGGATCGGACACCGGACTCCCCGGATGGCGTTGCTAAGCTGGAACTTTATCCAGCGGCAGGTCGTAACATTCAATAATGTTGTCGCGCAAAATCCAGCGCTTTTCCTCGTCAGTCAGATCGGACGCGTGCTGGGCCAGCATTTGCTGGGACCAGGGCCACGTTGCGTCGCTGTGCGGGAAATCGTTGGCCCACACCAGGCGCTTTGGATTCATGAGGTTGGCCACCTTAAATGCCACCCAATCGTCCTGGAAGGTCAACCAGACATTCGAGTTGAGATAATCGCTTGGCATCTTCTCCAGGTTCTTGCCGCCACCCATCCAGATGGCATGTCGCTCGTACGCGTGATCCATGCGGTACGCATAGTGTGGTAACCATCCGGCGTCGGCTTCGGCGGCAATGAATTTCAGGTTGGGGTGCCTGTCGAAAACGCCACCTAGAACAAATACGCCCATCACATCCTGAACGCTGCGAATTATGCTCAGAAAACCGTTGGTTTTGTTGCCGCGTACTTTGCCGCCACTGTTGCGCGACGTGAGGATATGAAACGACAGGGGCATGTTGAGGTCAACGGCGCACTCCCACAAAGGATCGTACATCGGATGATCGTAGTCTTCGTTCTGCGGATCTCCGGGCATCATCATGCCGACGAACCCTCTCTTCTTGCAGTCCTGGAAGTCAGAGATCATCTGTTCCACTGAGCTACCGGACGTCTGTCCGAGACCAAACAGTCGCCCCTTGGGTGCCTCCTCGATGTACGCTGTCAGCCAGTTGTTGTATGCGTGCATACATGCGGTTTTGTAGTCGTAATCTTCATGATTGCACAGCACCATGCCTACCGATGGATACAGGATTTCCGCGACGACGCCATCGCGCTCCTGATCGGCGATACGGTATTTTGCGTTGTGGCCACTTTTGTGAAGCTGATCGAAGGTGCACCCTTTGCGGCGCTGACCTAGCTCTTCAGCCGAAAGACCCGCCGCAGCGACCAATCCAAGTGGAATTGTCGATTCCATACCGGGAATGACGTAAATGTCATTGCCAAGCGAGTCCCGTTCGATCGTCGGGGCGCGATCGCGGTATTTCGGACCGATGTACTTCGAATAGCAATCTGCGGGCTCAACGATGTGAGAGTCTGCGGAAACGAATCCAAAGTCCAGGTTGCTCATGGTGAAGTCCCTAACGTGCATAAACTGATATAAGTCGTAAGTAAGATTACAAGTTTCCATTGCCCTTAATCAAGCATGGTGTAATTCGACGTCTGAACGTGATAGGGGGCTTCTAGACGTGAGTAGGGCGTCCTCCAATCCAGTACTTAGCTGTAAACCTCGTCGGACGAATTCGTGAAATGATGGAGCCGGGTGTGACTCCGTTGAACGCCCGCATCGTTGATCGATGCAATACGTTGATTAATAAGTATACTTACGGTGTAATTCCGGGGTCAGGGATGAGTTCCAGGCTTGAAGCGTTGTTCCAGCGCTAAGGAGGACGATAGGTGGACTATCCAATTTTTTCGGCAGATGGGCATATCGATCTGCCTTGTATGCCTGCAGAAATATTTCTTGAGAACGCCCCGGCGAAGTTGCGCGATCGCATGCCAAGGGTGGTGGAATGGGAAGACGGGCAACGGCACTGGGTGAATGCGGCCGGCAAATCGATGGGGTTGTATGGTGGCATGGGTTCGGCAGGCAGGCAGTACGAGCCGGGTGTGATCAATCGTGCGGATCGCATGGCGGCAACGGGGCTATATGAGGATCAGGCGCAAGGCGTCATGCGTACGACCGACCCGGCACTACGCATTAGGGAGCAGGACCGCGATGGCGTAGCCGGCGAAGTCATATATGGCATTCTCGGGGCAGCGCGGCGCGTTGCCGATGCCGAAGTGGGAGCCGAGATGGGCCGTATTTACAACGATTTTGCCGCGGAGTTCCGGAAAGCTGCGCCGGATAGGTTTGCCATGATCGGCTGTCTGCCGGCAAACTCGGCCGTGGATGCGGCAACTGAGCTTCGTCGCTGCGCCGACCTCGGGCTGAGCGGTGGCGAATTGCCGATGGTTAAGGAGAATCTCCCGTTCTGGAAAGATGAGTGGGAGCCCTTGTGGGTAGCCAGCGAAGAGACGGGATTGCCTATCCAACTGCATACCGTGGGCAGTGCTGCCGGAGCACCGCCGTTTACCAACCCACTTGATTATCATCGGTTCTTAGCGACGGTTTTGACAGATTTCCAGATGGCCATGGCCACTCATCTTGCGGCGATCATCTTTGGTGGGGCGCTGGAGCGACACCCGGGTATGCGGGTAGTGCTCGGTGAAGCCGGTGTGGGTTGGATTCCTTACGCGTTGGAGCGAATGGATTATGAGTGGGAAGATCAATTTCAACACCTCGAATTAAAAATGAAGCCGAGTGAGTACTGGCGGCGTCAGATGTTCGTCACGTTTCAGCAGGATGAAACTGGTATCGCCAACATTGATCGCGTAGGCGCGGAAACGCTGCTGTGGGGGTCTGATTTTCCCCACCCGGACGGGATCTGGCCCGATTCGCAGGAGATAAATGCGAAGCAGATGGCGCCATTGACGCCCGACCAAAGGCGCATGATTCTGCATGACAACGCTGTTCGTTTGTATGGCTTTGCTTCCGATTTCAACAAAACACAGCAGATCAGCGCCTGATTGCGGTTTCAACGGAGAGAACCCTGATGAGAAGGCTTCCCCTGGAGAACGGGTATATGACCGTATCCTCGAAAGACGACGGATCTGTGCGGCTGCTTGGTTCGTACAGCCCGGCGGCGGAATTGACATTTTTCCCGCAGCGTAAGCGCTGCCCCGTTACAGCGGAGGCCGTTGTACCGGTTGAGCTCTCGGCGGAGGGCATATTGTATAGCTGGTCATTCATTCACATGCCGAAGATGGGCAGCATGGAAGAAGATGCCGGCGGCGGGTACGGCGTAGGCCAGGTCGATCTGCCGGAAGGCGTTCGTGTACAGACACTGATCGACGGGCGCCCGGAGGACTTCGAGATCGGCATGCGGATGCGCCTGGAAGCCAATGTTGTTGCCACCGACGAGGACGGGACGGAGTACTGCGGATTCAAATTCGTACCGGTGCTTGTTGCAGAACGAGGATCGGCTTAGTGAATAGAGAAGTTTATGTTATCGGGGTTGGCATGCACCCTTTTACCAAAGAGTACGTACCGGTACGCGACATGTATTTCACTGCGGGTGTCGCCGCTCTCGAGGATGCAGGAATACGCTTTGGTGACGTAGGTTACCTGTATAACGGATACATCGGCGGCGGCATGATGGAAGGCGTCGGTTATGCCAAGGATCTGGGCTTGACGGGCGTGCCCATTGTGCACGTTGAGAACGCGTCCGCGACGGGTTCCTCGGCTTTCCGTGAAGCGGTCTGGGCGGTTTCCGGCGGTGCCGCGGACGTGGCGATGGCCCTGGGGTTTGACGATATGGCACGGATGGGGGTCGCGAGGCGCAAACCCGCCCCCGGTGCAAAGAAAGGGCTGCCTGGTTTTGAAAGTATCATGCTGCCCGCAGGGTTTTTCGCGATGTGGGCGGTGCGCCGCATGCATGAGGTTGGCACGACGGCGGAAACGTTCGCGGCCATTGCGGCGAAGAACTGGAACCATGCCCGCCACAATCCCAACGCCCAGCGGCGAGCAGATCATGAAATCACCGTCGAAGAGGTGTTGGCCGCCCCGATGGTGGCGTACCCCCATACCGCAATGATGGCGTGCGCCAGCGGAGCGGGTGCCGCCTGCGCAATCGTGGCGACCAGGGAATGGGCGCTTAAACACGCGGCCGGACGGCCGATGGTAAAGGTCGTTGCGTCACAGCTGCAATCCGAAGTGTATTCGGAAGGCCACGTTTTTCTGGGAGCCGTGGTCGGACCACCCCAGTCGACACAGAGAACCGCTCAGCTGGCGTACGAGGAGGCAGGCCTGGGCCCTGAAGATTTGAGTCTGGTGCATGTCCATGATGCCTTTCCAGTCGAAGAGCTGATGTACTACGAACTGCTGGGACTTTGTCCGCCGGGCGAAGGGGATCGCCTGGTTCATGACGGAGAGACCAAGATCGGCGGCCGCATTCCCTTCTCCACTGATGGCGGCTTGATCGCACGTGGGCACCCTGGAGGGCCTACAGGCATTGCGCAGGTGTGGGACGCAACACGACAGCTGCGTGGAGAGCAGGGTGAGAATCAGGTAGCAGGTGCGACCAACGCGCTGGTGCATATGATGGGCGCGGGCTCTGTCTGTGCGATCCATATCCTGCAGAAGGCGTGACCAGCCTTTGCTCGAGTGCTCAAGCGGGCAATAGAGCAAAACACTTCTGCGAATTGAAGATCCAGGTGTCGAGGTAGTCGACAACCTCAGCCTGGCGCTCCGGAAAGGCACCGGCCAGACAGATCCAGTTCTTGAACTCCTGGCATCCGGCATCTTCTACGGCTTCGTTGCTCAACGCCGCCCAGACGCTCTGTTGTCCTTCCTTGAGTTCGTTGAGGCGCGCCAGGTCGAATGCCCGGTCCGGGTACAGCCAGTGGTGTTTGGCGGTGAGAAACGCGTGGGACCAGCCGGAGGACGCCATCACGACATAGCGCCCGTCCTGAGCGTCCAGCGCCTCGCGTAACGCCGCCCCGAGCGCATAGCAGGATCGCGGGGTAGGACCGGCGGGTGACGGGAAGTCCAGGTAAGGATCTTTGTCCTCGTCTGCCCGCGCATCGAATAGCTGGGCCATACCGCCCCGCGTATGGATCACGCCGGTACCGTAGCAGTTCACTGAAACAGGCACGATTGGATAGGTCCAGCCCTGCTGCTCCCAGTCCAGAAAAACCAATGCGTTGGCGAAAGCGTGGGTGAGGTGTGGTTGATTGAGCAGTTTGTATGAATAGGCGACGGGACAGTCACGGGATATAACTTCGTGGGCAAGCTGTCTTGCCAACCTGCCGGCGCCGGGAACGTCATAAGAATGCCCGTTATCGACGTTCCAGATGTTCTCTCCGCCCCCCAGAGCGTCCAGCATGGCGAAAGGTTTGGAAGGAAACGCGTCCATGCAATAGACGTTGAAGGGCGGGATGACGTCTTCTTTGAAGTTTTCGTATTGGTCATCGCCAAAGATGATTACGGCGTCGGGGGCGAAGTCGTCTATGGCCTGTCGGACCTTCTTGAGCGCTTGCCGGTGTCGTTGTTGATGCTGTGACGCGTGTACGCGCTCGTCAAGCCATTCGCGTTGCATCTCCTGCGGCCAGGATTCCGGTTGTTTCATCTCATCCGGGATGTGCGGGCTGTTGAGAATGGCTCTCAGTAAATTAGTATAAGCGCCCGGCTCTCCGAGTAGGGGCGGATAGTGAGTAATGCCGACGCCGAGTAGTTCAGCCATAATCGCTCCGATCTTATGTCAATGTCCGGGGCCCGATGAAACGCAGCGCCGCTTCGCGCCTGACCGACTCCGGGTGCGTGAGAGGGGCTGCGGCGATAAAGTCCGCCGGGTTGGCGTCCATGATGGGGTAAGGGTAGTCGGTACCACAGAATACCTGTCCGGGAGCAAACGAATTCGCCAGGTACGCCAGGTAACCATGGTCATACACCAGGCTGTCATAAAAAAATTCCGCGGCGTACTCTGGAGGTGACTTGGTCAAGGTACCGCCGAAATTTTCGGTTAGCCTCGCGCCTCGGGCGAGCCGATGGGCCAATGGAATAATCGCGCCGCCGCCGTGGCTGAAACCGAGCCGTAGCTGTGGGTGTTGCTCCGGTATCCCCGATCGGATGAGGGATGCCGCGCACAATGCCGTATCCAGCGGAAATGCGGCGAAAGGTACCAGGTCCGGCATGTTTTTCAGCCGATCTACGCCAATGGGGTGTAGCGCGTGCACAAAAACGCAAAGGTCGAGACGCTCTGCTTCTGCGAAAAATTCTTGGTAGTCGTTTTCGCCCAGGAATTTACCGTTGATGTTGCTGCCGACTTCCACACCCGCGAAGCCTGATTCGGCGATCATCGAGAGCTCGCGCGCAGCCAAAGCTGGATCCTGCAAGGGTACGATGCCCAGACCCGAAAAACGGTCGGGGTGCCGCGCAACAATATCCGCAATATAGTCGTTCATCCATCGGCACATCTCCAGACCGCTGTCCGGGGCGAACCAATACGAGAGCAGTTCGGGCATGGGGCTGAGAACCTGACGGCTCACGTGCGCCGCATCCATGTCGCGCCATCGGACCGCAGGGTCCCAAGAGCGGCTGTCGATCTTTCGGAACGGTTGCTCCCCGACCATTACGGTCGCTTGTCCGTTGGTACCGTGACAGACGCACGGCCATCTGCTCTCCCGGCCCGTGTTCGGTGCAGTGGGGAAAGATTCGGGAACCACGTGGCAATGTACGTCGATGATGGTCATTGCTACTGTCGTTCCGGAATCTGTATGACGAGGCCATCCAGCGCTTCGGTGAAGGCAATCTGGCAACTCAAGCGGCTGTTGGTTCGGGTTTGTTCGGCGAAAGTGAGCATGTCGCGCTCCGCCGGCTTCGGTGCGCCGGTTCTATCAAACCATTCTGCATCCACATAGACGTGGCATGTGGCGCAGCTCAACACACCTCCGCATTCCGCATCGATGCCGGGGATTGCATTACTGGTAGCGATCCGCATGATGCTCATCCCTGGAATGGCATCGACCACGTAGGTCTCGTCGTCAACTGTTTTGAATGTCACCTTACCCACGTCAGAGCATCGTCGAGCCGCCATTGACGCTGATCACCTGACCCGTAACAAAAGCAGCCTCCTTGCTCGCCAGGTATGCGGTCATAGAAGCAACCTCCTCACATTCGGCTGGTCTCCCCATGGGGATGACTTCGGTAAATTTTTGAATGAGAGGGCTGCCTTTGGCGGCCGCGGCCTTTACCAAGGGCGTCGCTACCATGCAGGGCGCCACGGTGTTGATTGTTATACCCGTCCCGGCAAATTCTCGGGCGATGCCGGTGGTCAACCCGTGGACTCCTCCCTTGGCGGCATTGTAGCCAGCGTGGTCCCACAGCCCGTTGCGCACGGAATCGGCGCCGATATTGACGATACGCCCGTAGCCCGCTTCGATCATATAAGGCAGACATGCGTGGCAAGCCCACAAAGTGGTCCATAAGTTACGGTCGAGAGTTGCTTTTAGGGATGTGGCGTCATGTTCAAGAAACGGGCGTATGACGCCGCCACCGGCATTGTTGACAAGAATGTCAACACTTCCAAGTTCGTTGTGGGTTCTTTCAACCATGCTGCGTACCCGGCTCTCTTCACTGAGGTCACCGGTAACCACGAGCGCGTCGAGTTCGTCCGCGAGCTCTGCGACGGCTCCGGCATCGAGGTCGGCCAGCATCAAGCTCGCGCCTTCGTTTTTGAAGCGCCTGGCGATTGCGCTGCCGATTGGTGAGGCGGCGCCCGTGATGATTGCGGAACGTTGCTCGAACATGTGCTGGTGTGCCTACTTATATGATGATGCTGACTTTGCCCTGTTCATTGATGTCGTCGATGTCCAGGAAAGAGCTCTTGTGTTTGATGCGGATGGAGCCGTCTACCAGGCACATATCATAAAAATGATGTCCCAGATACGTCTCTGTAATGCCGCCTTTGCTGCGGTAGGTGACAAAATTGGAAGTCACTTTGAAGTCCGCGTCGCTGCCACCGAGAATTCGTACGTTGCTGATCAGATGCCGGCAGCGGGACTTTGGGTATTCCACGTGGGCGGTCTTCTTGCCCAGCCGCTTCACTCGTTCCTGCAGACGAAACCAATCGTCGGCAACGTAAAAAAGTGTCGTGCCCGGGTCGACGCCATCGTCGGAGCCCGCGGGCGGGACCCAGTAGGAAGCGCCCTCAACGAAGAGTTCCAGCCACGCTTCCAGCTGCCATGCATCGAGCAACGCGGCTTCGCCGTAGAGAAAGTCTTCTATATCGCTTCTATCGACCGAAAGGGTCACGCGCCGTCACCTGACATGCGACGGTCCCATTCACGCCAGAAAACGCGCATCTGTTCTTCGTCGTTCGAAACGAGCGATTCCTGCCCCATACCTTTGGAAATGTCGTTCCATCCAGCGCAAGACAGATTTTTATAACCCTGTTGGCATAGCCTCAATGCTTCGCAGTCGTCGGGGGTCGCAAAGCCTCCCGGTCCTAAAAACTCGAGGAAGTTGTAGAGCCGCCGCTTACGCATGGCGGCGGATTCGTCGGCAGGGGCGAGCGTCCAGGCCTTGACCGTTTGTTTGTCTGCACCCTGCGGGAAGAACGTGCGGAAGGTGATTGCCATGATGTTGTTGATCACGAAATTTGGAAAGATCAGCATATTGAAGTTGTTGTATGCGATTCGCTCTGCGCGTTCCTTGCCGAAGCGTTTCTCGAGACGATCGCGAATCTCGGCACATTCGGCTGCCCCCTCGTTTCCCCAGGCGGCGACGGGTTTGGCGATGGGTCGTCCCCATGGCGCGCCGTATTCTATAACGGCGTGTCCGTTGCCGAGGTCCCGCGGCTCAGAGATATTGGTCAGGTTTTCGCCAAGTTGCCCGCCAGCGGCCATTACGTAGTCAAAATACGTGGCATGTGTGGGGAGTCCGTGATAGCCGTCAAAGCTGTTCTCTGCCAGAAGTTTCCAGTTGGCTTGAAATCCGTATTCCTGTATACCGCCGACAATCTCCATGGCCACTTCGGAGTGGTCTATGGTCAAGTCGATATACTCGACAGCCCCTGCGAGATAGGTCACCAGGTCGTCAGCCTGCGCATCGTAGTTGACAAAATACAACCCGCGATAACTCTCTAATTGAGGTACGGGCACGAGGTCATGCATGCCAGCCTGGGTGGCCGATGTATATCGGTCGGCTTCCGGTCGCTGAATCAGTTTGCCTTGCAGATCGAATGTCCACGCATGGTATATGCAGCGGAACATCTTGCCCTGGCCGTGTTTCTCCTGACACACCAGCGCACCCCGGTGAGGGCAGGTATTGAAGAACGCGCGCACAGTACCGTCCTGGTCGCGGACAAATATGAGTTCACGCCCGCCCACATCGCGGGTGAGGAAATCACCTGCGTTTGCCACCTCGGACTCGTGACCCAGGTAGAGCCAGCATTTATCAAAAATTTGTTCCTGTTCGCGCGCAAGCACGTCCGGCGCGACAAACACCCGGCGATTGACGAGAAAGGTTCCTTGTTGCCGATTTTCGATGACACACGAATCATGTTCTGTTTGCAGGGGGATGCTGGCCATAATCGCTCCTTTCGATGAGTTCGGACGGCATTATTCAGTTATCTTGGTGCTCCGCGTTGAACCAGTACGCCTCACCCTTCTGTATGATATTACCTGCCGTGGGGGGGGCGAAATGCGTACCCAGCACCAGCGTTTCGTTGCTATAGGTTTGCATGAAGCGGTGTCGGGTTTCTTCGGCAAGCTCCGATTGTACATCGGCGATGTCCTTCCACCCTGGTTTTGCGAACTGTACCGGGTGGTGGAAAAGATCGCCGGTGATGATGGCGCGTTCGTTGCCCGATTCGATCAAAACGCTGACGTGACCTGGCGTGTGGCCAGGAGTGGGCACTACGCGAACTTCATCGGTGATCGCGTGGTCGGTCTCTATCAAGTCAACCAGGTCCGATTCGATAATGGGGAGAATGGAGTCGTTTTTTGCTTCGGCACCGAACGGATCTTCCTCGTTCTCCCAGAAATGCCACTCCTCCCGTCCGATCAGGTAACGCGCCTTGGGAAACGTTGGCGCCCATACTCCCTCAACGAGCATGGTGTTCCAGCCGACGTGGTCGACGTGCAGGTGCGTGCAGAGAACGAAGTCAACCGCTTCGCGGGGTGCGCCGGCCGTTGCCAGATCCGATAAAAAGCTGCCTTGGCGCTGATCCCAGTCGGGCATGGCGCGTGGTTTATCATTGCCGATGCAGGTGTCCACGACGATTGTGGTTTCGTCGGATTGAATCACGAATGTGTGGATGCTCAACGGCACCGTTGTATCGGAATTGAGGAAATGAGGTTTGAGCCAGCTTTCGAAGGGTGCAAGATTCTCTGGTGTCGCCTCGGGTATGAGAAACGCCAGGTCGATGTCCTGCATGACATCGGCCACCCGCGTGATGCTGACATTGCCAACTTGCCATCGTTCCACGTTTCAACCTCCTTTTCGCTCGATGATTCTGTATATCGTTGAACCCGATGCGACGGCTTCACCTGCGTCGGTTACGATGCTGACGATAGATCCGATAAGACTTCCCTCACCGCCGAACGCCCGTGCCTGAACCTTCACATCCCTGTCGACCTGCGTGGCAAATGTCTGCAGTTTGGTGTTGACGGTGGACCCGAACAATGCCCGGTCGCCCAATCGGGTTGTCATCCATGCAGCGAGTGATCCAGCGTGGTCCACGCCGGACAGCAGCGCGCCGCCCGCCAACCCGCCATCTTCACCAAGGGCTGCGTCCTTAGCAGGTAGCAGAAATTCCGCGAAACCGAATTCCCCGCGTACAAAGCGCCAACCGAGTCGAGCCATATAGGGCATGCGACCGTCCATTTTCTCGAGCATGCGGAGATTCGCCACGACGATGTCGGGTTGCTGCGAGGGCAAACCGCCGAGACCGTGATCCCGATTACCGGCAGGTACTAAATCGCCGGGGTTATCACCCCCCTCATGAGCCGCCGCGGGCATGGCTGATCCTGGTGAGCGCGCAGGTCCGATTTGAAAGATATGATTACCTGATGCGAGGATTTTCCCCTCCGTGTTGGTCGCGCATACGCTGCTGTAGACGATTTCCTTGCCGCGGCGAAGCACTGTGGCTTGGCCGAATATGTCTTCGCCCAATGCGCCGGCGATGTAGCTGACGTCGCAGGACAGCGTTCGACCGATGACGGTGTCGTTTGATTCGCCATCGGCGCCCCATGCCGCCAGACTTCCGGCGATATCAAGCGTCGCCGCGATTACGCCGCCATGCAGGGCGGTGGCAGCAGTTGTGTTTGCTTGGTGATAGGGAAGTCTGACCCTGACGTCACTGCTTTGCGGATCTTCGAGTTGCCAACCGACCTGCTTCCAGAAGGGAGAGTTGTCCAGGCGTCGGGTTAAATCCTCGTTCCTGTTCAAAGGTGCACCACCGTCAAATCAGCCGCGCGCGTCGAACACTTCTCTGGCAATAGCCATGCCTTCGACCGCTACCGGGAACCCACCGTAGATGGCCATGTGCATGACGACTTCGCTGATTTCCTCACGCGATAGTCCGTTGTCCAACGCGCGTCCAATGTGAAGACGCAGCTCATTGGGCCGGTGAAGAGCGCAGAGCGCCGCTACGGTAATCAGGCTTCGATCACGCTCCGGTAAGCCGGGACGGGACCAGACACCTTCCGGTAACACCGTATTGACAATGAATCTGCCCCAATCGTCGCGGATTTCTTCCGGTGCTGGTAGCTGATCAGTTATAGCCCGAGCCAGTTTCAGTTTGTCTTCGTCATCCATTTGTGCTCCCCTAGGATTTATTTTGTAAGTGAGCTTATTAACGGGAGGCGCATTTGTCCATGCCTCGGAGAAAATTCTTTCTCCTTCGTTCCGGGCTTCGCATCGCGGCACTGGATTGGGGTGGTAACAAACCGTTGGCGATACTATGTCACGCTAACGGGTTTTGTGCGTCCACCTGGTCCCTGGTGGCTGAGCGGTTGCGGCAGGACTTGCGGGTCATTGCGCTGGACGCCCGTGGCCATGGCGCATCGTCGGTGCCGAGAAACGAAAGCCAGTACGATTGGAAGTTTCTAGTCGAAGATCTGTTGCAGGTAACTGAACAGTTGCTGGGGGAGGAGACAGCGCCGCAGGTTGCGCTGCTTGCCGGTAACTCTTTGGGTGCGGTGATTGGCGCCACGGCTGCAGCATGGGAGCCCGCGAGGTTCCGTTCCGTGGTCATGTTGGATCCTCCCGTCCTGCCCGTCGGGGAAATGGGAGCACTCTCGGAAAAGACTGTTGGCATGGCGGAGCAGACCCGCAGGCGTAAGCGACTGTTCGATTCGCGGGAGGCGGTAGAATCTGCGTATCGTGGAAAACAGACATTCGCGGGTTGGCACGAAGAAGCTTTCGAACATTATCTCAACGACGGGTTCGCATCGCTTACCGATGGTCGTCTGGCGTTGCGATGTCCACCTGAGGCGGAAGCGGCGATTTTCGAAAAACGGGCAGCATAGATCTGTTTGCCGAAGCCCGGAAGGTTCAAGCTGAAGTCACGCTTGTGCATGCGGCGCGCGGTAGAATTGATTACGCTTTGTACCAGCGCCTCATTGAACGTTTTCCCAGCGGTACGTTGATTTCCGTTGAGGGCGGGCACCTACTCCCCATGGAAATGCCGGAGGAGACCGCCGGATTGTTATCGACTGTGGTCGCCCCTACGCTTTCCGGGCGAAGGCCTGATTGAGCGCATTGGCGCGGGAGCTACGACGCGCCCCCACAGGAGATTTCCATCCCTTCGGGAGATAGCGATGCGCTTGCCCGCAGTTCCATCTCACCAGCGGCAACCGCACTCACCAGGTTGGGGCCGACGTCCGCGTCATCCCTTGCAAAGCCACCGGCACCGAGATGCCGGATATTTGACGGCAGGTTGTTATGCTATTCAATTGCAAGTTGATTTGTACGCAAACTTACAATAGTGTCGCCCCAACACAGTGAGTTGAAACTGATTCCGGACATAGTCCGTTCTGCGTTGCCGTTCGCCACCCCATTCCCCAATCTCTCTCCTGGCGGACAATATAGGTAACTCAGAGAAACGGCCGCTACCCGTGAGGGGTACCGGCCGTTTTTTTCAATCTCTTTTGAAAAGAGAAGCTGGACGCGTAACGTTATGCCGATCAATTAAGGTGGGCCAACAAATATTCTGAAGCTGCCGCTCTGGAACGCGGACTTTGGTTTTTTCCAGATCATGCAAGTCTGCCAAGTGGTAATCCCTGGTCGAGAAATATGCTCGGCTGCGACAGGCTTCCTCTGTTGTGGTCGTCGCCGTAGCGGGCGCTGCCGTCAGCGATTGGCGAGTCACTGATCTCTTGTGGAATGACTGCGAGTGCCTGCTGAAGACTACCCGGCGCGGTGCCCCGAGCGGCGCCGGTCCGGGTCGCGGGCCCGGTCTGAACGTAGAGACTTTTCTAATGTTTTATGGAAGTGCTGCAAGGCCGGTTCATTTTTCCCGAACACAATGTGTTCATGCCCGACGTGGAAGTCTTGCTGCATATTCGTTGTCAGGGGAAAGTCTTCCTCCAGTACGGTCGCCATCAGCAAATCCATGTTGTTTTCCCAATGTCGCCGCGCCGAGTCAGTGGTCGTGGGCTCCGGTGTGTACAGTGAGACCCGCATCCTGGATTCGTCTGGCGTTGCGCCGGGATACACCTGCCATGTTTCCAAGTGGTCGCCCTGCATGATGAAAACGGTGTTCGGGAATAGCACATAGACAACCGCGGAGTGTGTAATCAGATTCCATTGATCCTGCGGCAGATCGCGCAGAGCGTGCAAGGTCTTGCGAGCGGCGACCATCCGCAGATGATGACCCATAGCGGTAAACGTATTGAGATTCGAGTAAAGCAATGGGGCGATGGTTTGGCGGTGCAGAGTGCTCAAGTGATATGTTTCCAGAAAGGTGTCAATAACCAGTTTCCAGTTGAATTTAGTCTCCAGTATGCGCGTCTCGAAGTGGTGGTAGTCGGTTAGGGTGTAACCAGCCAGATCTTCGGCAAACGGAGCGATGTAACTACCTACATCGTTAAACAGGCACTGCTGTGTGGGGCAAACGAACACCAGGCCGTCTTGCTCATGTACGGGTAGAGTTTTAAGGGATGTCGATGACTGGTCGATACATTCGAAACCAGCGCTGAATGGAACGGACAACAATTGCCCATTGTCTAGATCGTAGCTCCATGCATGGTAGGGGCAGCGCAATGCGGTCAGTCCTTCACCAGACTCACGGTGAATACGCGCACCGCGATGGCGGCACATGTTCAGAAAAGCCCTCACTTCGCCACTCTTGGTACGCACGACGATGATAGGTACACCCGAGAAGTCGTTGACAATAAAGTCACCGGGATTAGGAATCTCGCAACTTAAACCGATTATTTGCGGATATTGGCGAAACAGCACGCTTCGTTCACGCTCCGCCACGGACTGGTCGTAGTAGTCTGCGGTAGGTTGTTGGTACTCTGCGCTGGCCAGTTCGGTTGTTTGGGCCTCATATAATTCGAACAATCGTGTTGCGAGTTCGATCTGTGTCTCTTGTTGCATGTCGTTTAGTGTCTCTGTCTAGTCGGAAAACTGAGGATCCCGGCGATCCAGGAAAGCGCGTAAACCTTCCGCGACGTTGTCACTCATAAGCGCCGGTACGGCAATCGACTGCTCCAATTCGAGCGCCGCTCGAATCGCCAGAGGCGCACCTTCGCGCGCCAGTCGTTTCATCGCGCCAATGCCTTCGGGATTTCTGGTGCAGAGTTTGTGCGCGAAATCAGTTGCTTGATCGAGAAGCTCAGTGTCCTCAACTACGGTATTGACCAACCCCCAGTCCGCTGCGGTTGCAGCATCCAGCCACCGGGCGGAGAACATCAGTTCCATTGCGCGCCGCATGCCAACCAGACGGGGCAGGCGCTGTGTGCCGCCCCATCCGGGCACGAGCCCATATTGAGCATGCTGGCAGCCGATGCGTGCGTCCGCTGCCGCGAAGACAATGTCGGCCGCCATCATTAGCTCCATGCCTCCAGCCAGACAGTAACCCTGTACCGCAGCGACGACGGGGAGTGGTGAAGATTCCACGCGCTGCATGACTTGATGACCGAATGCGATAAAGTCATCCAGCGCGTCGCGGCTGCGGCTGTGGTCACGGACCTCGTCAAGGTCGGCGCCGGTGCAAAAGTGGGGACCGTTGCTGCTAAGCACGATCGCCCGCACGCCTTGCGTTTCTTCGGCATACTCGATGCCGGAAAGCAGATCCTGCAGCAATCCCTGACTGATACAATTGAACTTGTCTGGTCGGTTTAGCTTGATATGGGCAATGCGACCTTCGCTGTGCACGTCTGCATTCTCAAACATAAGCTCATTTCCTCTCGTTTCGACAAACCTACGGGTGATGCACGATTCCTTGCTGGCCCCGGAAGTTTATCTAGTCCGCCATATGGCGTCGAAAATCGGGCGTGCGTTTTTCTTGCAGCGCATTGACGCCTTCCTTCGACTCGTCCGTATTGTAGTAAAGAGCCAGGGCCTGCATGCCCAATCCCCCGATCCCTTTTATATGGTCGGTATCGGCATTAAACGACTTTTTCGCGATAGCGATGGCTGTGGGGCTACGCTGATTGAGTTCAGCACACCAGTTGAGCACTTCCGCGTCTAGGAGATCGTCGGCAAAAACCGCGTTTGCTAATCCCATGTCGACCGCCTCCTGGGCTGTATAACGCCGGCAGAGGTACCAGATTTCGCGAGCCTTCTTTTCGCCGACAACATGGGCCAGGTAGGCGGTACCGAAACCCGGGTCCACCGAACCCATCTTGGGACCCACCTGCCCAAATATTGCCGTTTCAGAGGCCAGAGTCAGGTCGCAGATCGTGGCCAGCACGTTGCCGCCACCAATGGCATAGCCGCGTACTTTGGCGATGACCGGCTTCGGAACATCGCGGATCAAACTGTGTAATTCCTCGATTGGCATCCCGATCGTCCCGCGGACCTCGCCTGTACCATAGCTTCCATCATGATCGGACTGATCTCCGCCCGTGCAGAACGCTCTGTCGCCGGCGCCGGTCAACACGATGCTGCCGATGTCTCGGTTCCAGCCCGCCTTGTAAAACGCATCGAGTAATTCCATCACCGTCTGCGGTCTGAAGGCGTTGTACACGGCAGGCCGGTTAATGGTGATGGTCGCAGTTCGGTCGCTCTCTTCGTAAATGATGTCTTCGTAGGTCATAAGTTTGATCCATCTTGTTATTAGATTGGAGCGTGTACTTCAGTTGGAGTAGTGGCACCCGCGGACGCTGGGAGGCGCCAGTTTGTGCGAATCCTATCTTAATAAATGCGTAGTGCATAGTTGTACTACGCATAATTGACTGCTATGGTGCGGATCATGAAAATGCGCGAATTAGAAGCAAGAACCGGCGTCAATCGCGAAACTATCCGTTACTACATCCGCGAGGGGTTGGTTCCCGACCCCGAAAGGCCCAAGCGAAATGTGGCTGTGTATGACGATCGACACGTGGTTCGCATACGCGCGGTCAAAGAGTTACAGGAAAAAAGGTTTTTGCCGCTTGCGGTCATTAGGGACCTGCTCAATACCGATTCGGCCGAACAACTTTTGGCGGGAAAAGGTCTGGAGGGCATTGAGTATCTGCTTCCTCGCCTGTTGCAGGATGTTGAATCATCCCAGTCCGGTACGGTGGAAGAGGTGGCCGCGAAAGGGTGGCTGGATGAGGGCGAAATTCGTGAAATGGCGCACGGTGGAATCATTGAGATTGCAAAAGACGACAGGATTGAAGCGCGCGACGTCGCGATCACTGAACAATGGGGCCGATTGCGCGCCCGGGGATTTACTGAGGAAGACGGGTTTGGCCTTGGTTTCTTGCAACTGTACCAACGGCTTGCCCAGCAGCTTTCGCGTATAGAGATTGCCCGATTCGTTGATGCCTATGAGAGTAAGCTTGATTCGGAACAGGCAGCGCGCAAAGCGGCAGACGGATTGGATATCGTGAACCAGATATTGAATCTGATGCACTCAAGGTGCGTCATTGAAGAATTTCATCGGGTATTGGCTGGCTCGAAGGAGCAATCAACGTTGACGGGTGATAGTGGTGAACCTGGTCAACACAATTCTGCGTTGGAGGAAAGTGCACATGGCTGAAGCAACAACAGATCTGAGTGAGGTTGAAAGTCACGTTGGCGGCAAATCGTTTAAGGGGCTTTTCGAGGCGAAAGTGTTTCTACCCGCATTGGCGGTACTTATGGTGGTACTTGCCTGGGGTATCCGTACCTTTCAGGAAAGAATGTCCTTTTCTGTCGGTATGGATTTCTATGAACCTGAGTTTCAGCAAATCTGGATGCCGTTTCTCTATGCAGAGATTGCGTTTGTTTTGTTGGTCGGTATCGTCTCATGTACCTATATATGGCTCACACGAGAGCGCGATGCCAGTGCAATAACGACCAAGATCGAATTGCACAGATATTATGCGCTCTTGGGCATGTTCGCTGTCATGGCGGTCTGGGCCGTACCGGCGGCGTTTCTTGCGATCGAATCAGACGCAGCGTGGCATCAGGTGACGATTCGCGATACCGATTTCACACCGACTCACATCGTTGTTTTTTATTTTACGGTTCCTTTTCTGACGGCCATGCTGGTTGCCACCTTTCTGTGGGCGCATACTCGCCTGCCGATGTTCATGAATCGCATTTCAGTACCATTCCTGGTGGTGATATCTGGGGTGTTCATGATCATGCCGAACTACGGTTTCAATGAGTGGGGGCATACTTTCTTCTACGCTGAAGAATTGTTTGCGGCACCCATTCACTATGGCTTCGTCGTCCTCGGTTGGGCGTTTTTCTGTCTGGTGCCTTTGCTGGTACAGATTTTCTCCCGCATGGGGGAATTGATCCCTCAGGTGGTCGGCCAAGACCGAACGGCTGGGTCCTGAGAAGTCCGGATCCCAAATACGCTAGATTCGACCAAACAGTCGCGTCAACGGTAAACGCAGCCTATTGCCGTTGCTGAGTGTGTCTGGCGCCGGGTTGTTCTGCGCCTGCTATGGAAAGGGGAGGGGTCATAGTGGAAAACGTTGTGATGGAGAAAAAGGTCTACTCTCAAGAAGAACTGCGCTATTACCGGTTCGCAGACGCGATCATCATTTTCGCGCTGTTCGCGTTCCTTGGATTCGCGGTAATGATCCATTTTTCGTTAACCGCGGGAGATTGGGACTACTGGATTGACTGGCGCGACAGGCGTTGGTGGCCTCTCGCTGCCCCGCTGTCGTTGCTGATCCTGATGGGTGCGTTCACCTATGGGGTGTGGACTCGCTTCAGGCTACCGGTAGTAGGAACCACCATTACCTTCATGCTGGCTCTATTTTCCTGGCTGAGTCGCCACTACAACTTTGTAGAGTTTGCTAATTTCCCGCTTTCTTTCACGTTTCCATCGACGTACATAGCCCTCGGCATAGTGATTGACTGCATTCTGGTGCTCTCACGTAGTTTGCTTGTCACAGCGATTTTTGGTGCGTTCCTCGTAGGCACATTGGTGTTCCCACTGAACTGGCCCATCATCGCCGCGTACATGCAACCGGTCACGATGGAAGGTTCATTGCATACCGTCGCGGATGTTATGGGGTTTCAGTACATACGCACGACAACGCCGGAGTATCTTCGAATCATCGAGGAGTCGACCCTCCGCACGTTTGGAGATAGCGTCACACCGCTGACTGCCGTATTTGCCGGGTTCGTTGGCACCCTGATCTACGGGCTTTTCCTGCTCGTTGGGGCGGGCGTGGATCGCGCAGCCCGGTACGCCAAGCGATTGGTTTGAGGGGGAAGAGAGATGCGAGGATGGTTGACTCAGGTTCTGTTGGCGGTGTTGCTTGCCTCCCTGGGGGCTGAGGTGGCGGCGCATGGTGAGCGGGCTCAACTCGCCGGCATGCGCATGCGCACGGTCCACTGGTTTGACATGGAGGTGTCACATACCAACGTATCAGTTGGCGACGAAATCACGATCCGCGGTAAATTCGTGGCGTCAGAACATTGGCCGAATCATCTTGCAGGGCTGGATGATGCGGTCTATCTGAACGTCGGTGTGCCGGGTCCGAGCTTCATTCGGCTCGAGTCCAGCATCAATGGTGTTCCGATGATCCGCTCCACGAGTCTCGAACTCGGTAAGGTCTACGAATATCGGATGCGGCTGAAGGCACGCGTGCCGGGGCGCTATCATTTGCACCCAATGCTCAATGTCAAAGATGTGGGTTCCATCGTTGGTAAAGGGCGATGGGTCGAGGTGGCGCCGGCACCCGGCGATGAACCGTTCGTGAATGAGTTGCAAACGATGCGCGGTGAAACCATCGACCTAGAGACCTATGGTCTGACCACTGTGAAAGTTTGGCACGCAATCTGGTTCGTTTTAGGGTTGGCCTGGCTGGCGTATTGGCTGCTTCGTCGCGAGTTGTTCATTCCTCGACTCAACTGGGTGCGGCAAGCTAATGAAAACGACGAAAATCCGGACGACATCATTACTCGTAAGGAGTTTTTGATCAGCGGTGCGTTTTTGACGCTGACGCTTGCGATCATTCTCACGGGTAACCTTTATACCTACGCTGAGTATCCGACGACCATTCCATTGCAAACCGGAAAGGTGAAGGTCGTCGGCGATGAGATCCCGATAGGGTCTCTGGAGATCGATGTCCAGAAGGCAAGTTACAAATTGGGCGGGCGGAGCTTGGAGATTGAGATGGTGGCGCAAAACCACGGCGATCATCCCGTGCAGATCTCCGAATTTCTGACAGCAAATATTCGCTTTATGAATCCTCGAGCCCCACACACTATGCCCGTCGGTGCGGGGGAGGAAATGGTCGCAGCTACCGGGCTGCAAGTTTCTGCAAACAGCATAGCCCCGGGTGAGAGCCGGCTTGTGAAGTTGCTTGCAGCGGACTCGCTTTGGGAATCACAGCGTATGACCGGCTTGATCAATGATCCCGATAGCCGTTTTGCCGGGTTGTTATTTTATTCCAATGATTCGGGCGAAATGTACTATCAGGAAATTGGAGGCCCCATTGTGCCGAGCTTCTTCTAACGACGCGAGAGGGCTGGCCGCGAGGGGTACTCTACGGCGATTGAGGAAGGCTGCGGCCATGCTGCTACCGGTGATCTCTTGCGGGATTGCACTTGAATCACGAGCGCATGGTGGGGTTTCTATCGAGGACGATGTCTGCATCATGCAGATTGACCGGTTTAAGGCACACTTTACAGGCTATCTGCCCAAGCAACATGCTTCGAAAGAGTTCTGCGAAGACATCCCGGAAGTTGCCGAAAGTGTATTTGTCATCGATTTCCTGAGTAATGAACTGCGCGATATGGAAATCGATTTCCGAATCATCAGAGATGTCAATGACATTGGCCTTCAAGCCACCTATGCAGATTTAGGTGGTCCCGAGGAAATAGCCAGGGCGACAATCTATTATGAAGAGCCGCAACACTATTCGAACGGGACCATGAGCGTCCGCTATAACTTTGCCGAGGGCGGTGGCTATATCGGCATCGTGGAAGCAAAGCATCCGACGTGGAATAGCGTTTATCAGTCGGTGTTTCCGTTTCGGGTCGGTTTTATCGACTACACGCAATACGTTGTCTACTACGTCATGCTGTTCGCGGGCTGCGGGCTCTTTATCTTCCTGGCGGGTCGCCGACGCTTTTTTGGGGATTACTAGAGAGTGATGAAATCCAGCGCCTGGCAGATCTCTGCAGCACTCATTCTTTTGATTCTGGCTATGTTGCTCATACCCTGGGGGCTATACCCTCGGGAATGGCGGGTTCAGTACGATCAATGGTTTGGCGCCCGCGGCTACGAGGCTCCAGACCCAACGGTCGCACCCGAACGTGTGCCGGTGGACGTGGAGGTATGTCCCCCTGACTTCAATGGTTGGCGCGATGCTGCAACGATAGCAGATGTGGATGTTGCCGCTTCGGAGGTCTGTGAGCCGGATGATCCGAACGCCGTCGCCGCGTTTGTGAAAGGTACGAACAACGTTTCGGAACATCTCCTGATGTCATCGAGACTGGCTCCCGATGCGGTCGTTAAAGGGAGAGACCTGGACGGCGACGGCGATCCTGACGAGATTCATCTGAAATTAGAGGTCATGGAGCTGAATGGGGCCTCGCCGGATATCCCGCTACCAATCGCACAGTTTGAAATCGCGCCGGGAGTGACGCCAGGATTGTGGGTTTTCGCACCCAAATCCATTGGCATGTCGACGGAAAACTTTGAGTCGAACATTGCCCAGCCCGGATTGCGCTTGCCGTCCCCAGTGATACGCGTAGAGCAGGGCGACCGGGTGAGGATTACGTTAGAGAATTCTCACTACATGCCGCATACCGTGCACCTGCACGGTGTGGATCACCCGTTTGTAGACGATGGCGGGGAGGGAAACGATGGCGTTCCGACCACCAGCGAAGTACCGATCATGCCCGGGGCCAGCCGGACTTACGAGCTCCAACCGCGTCAGCCAGGGACCAACTACTATCACTGCCATGTGCAACCCCAGGCGCACGTAATGATGGGGCTGCAGGGGTTATTCATTGTTGAGGAAAACCGGCCGAACAACTGGGTCCAGTCTTTTAACGTTGGTGCTGGACAGGTGCGCCACCGCTCCGTTGCCAGCAAAGAACTTTACGACCGAGAGTACGATATTCATTACCAGGATCTCGACGCGGATCTTAACAATCGAATCCAGGAGAGCAATGATCCACGAGTGATATCGCGCTTGGTCAATCGGGAGTTCGACGCGAGTCAGGCGCAGCCTGAGTACGCAACCATGAACGGCAGGAGTTTTCCCTACACCTTCCGGGATGCGTTGATCGTCACGCGACCGGACGAACGTTTGAAGCTGCGAGTGCTCAATGGTGGCAGCACCGGTATCGCGTTGCACACGCACGGACACAAGGTAAAGATCACGCACTATGATGGAGTGATGCAGGCTGAAGCGGCGCAGATCGTCCGCGATGTTATCTGGATAGCCACGGCCCAACGGGTGGACCTGGATGTGCGAACCAAAAACGATGGGTTACACAGTTACGGCGAGGGTATCTGGTTGCTGCATGATCACCAACCCAAAGGTGTGGTGACAGATGGTACTGGCCCAGGTGGGAACGTCAGTGCCATCGTCTATGAATCTTACTTGCGAGAGGATGGCTGGCCAAAAACCCTGGGTGTGGACCTGCGCAGCTATTTCGATCCTGCCTACTACCAAAGAAAAATTCCGGTGTGGCGAAGTTATGACCCCGACAGCCGATTCGAGGACATAGACCCCACCACTTCAGACGCGGTTCTTTTAGCGGTCGCTGCTGTGTTGGCCGGTTTCGCGCTTGGTTTGCTGGGCCATGGAGTGTTCCGAATGTTCGCGCGAAGGCAATCTAGTGACCGTTAAGGATCTTGTTGTTGGGGCGTTGTTTTTCTTGTTGATCGCGTTTCTGCCTTTGCGCTCTCATACAGCTGAAGGGCATCATCACCACCACCATAATCATCATGACATGACACTCGATGAAACTGGCATGGTCATGAACGAAAATAGAGACCGCTTACCGGAGGATTGCGGCGAAATCAGCCAGGACGTGGAAATATTTGTGCAAGCCGGTATCCAATTTGCGAAACCATTTGCGGATCGGGTCTTCGGCATGAGCGAACATGAATGGCAAGTGCCACCGTGCAGTCGGGTAACCGTTACTTTCGAGAACCAGGATTCTGTCCGCCATCAATGGATGGTACACGGGCTGCCAAGGTACCTTTACGACGAGGGTATGTTCCATCTCGAATCTGCTGGAAAATCCAGTCAAAGCGGAACATTCATCGTACCCAGCGATGAGAAAACCTACCTGGTACATTGCGACGTGGCGCAACACATGGAAAAAGGTATGAAAGGGCAGCTCGTTGTCGGTCACGGCGATGGTGATTTATGGAGTATTCCGGGTCTTTCAGCCGACTTCGAATACCGAAATGGCGAGCGTAGGTTCTGGGTTTTCGTGTTACTGGGTGTATGTTTGGTAGTCGGGTTTTTCGGTGCGCGCTTTATCTCGGAGCGGAGCTAGTTCCTCGCGAATCAACGAAGAACCGTATGACATCGTGATTTGTACCACCCCAGCGTAGGTGTCCCCCGACACCTTCACAATAGAGTACTCGGCGGCCACCCAGGCACTTCGAGTACTCTGAGCAACCGCTGCTGTTGACCTCGCTTGTTATGGGGCCACACTGCTGACATGACGCCCACCACTCCGCGGCCTCTTTACCGAAACTGGGGAAGTGGTCATCGTCGCTATTGTGCAAAACCAGTACGTCGGTTAGCGGAGGACAGTCATAGGCTGCAAGCGAAGCGTTGTCCATGCCCGCAGCACTGGACGCGATTGCTCTGGGGCGAATCTTTGCCTCGGGAAGAAGGGCTAACGCCATCGCGACCGTGCCGCCGTCTGAATGACCCGTGTAGAAAATTGACTTGGGATCCACGCACCATTGATCCAGAATCGTGTGGGTAATAGATTCCAGCGCCAGGACGTTTTTCGTGGTCATGCGAATTGCTCCTGCGTAGGCGACAATGAAGCCCGCGCGGGTTGCTTGGTGCGTCAACCCCGTCACACGCTCGTTCAGCCAGGGACCTGCCATGGCCGGTGCCCAGACAACGAGCAGCGGGTGGCGCACGTTCTGCTGGAAGTTGCTGGGAGTTGTCAGATTGAAAGGAAAGCCTGCGCTGCTCTCAAATGCGTCGTGATCGGCGTGTCCGCTCTTTTCGTCACAGCTGGTGTCCACGGGTATGTTTCCGTATTCATGAGCGGCTTGCTCGACTGGTTGCCCAAAAACCAGGTATTGGCTTAGCCAGATCGCGACCAAAGCCAACGCCAGGAGCGGGGGGATGTAAAGCGCGTACTTCAAGCAATGGTCATCGGGTGAGGAATTTAAGGTCCAACCGCTAGTTGGGATGAGCTATTTGTGGCAGAGTGTGGGTATGGTTGAGCCGGTTCATTTTCATGGCTGCCCTTCGGAAATTTCAGCTGATTATTGTCTAAAGTCCACTGTAAAACACTAATTCATACCTTGACCAGTTGCCAACCGAGGGCTGAGGTTGTAATAGGTTGTTCGATCGGGGACGATCTATGGCACTAAATCGAACCGTGAGCCGTTCCAAATGGGGGAGCTTTCATTGAGACTCGCGAGAGAATTGATTGATAAGTGTCGGAGTGGTCGTCGATGATCCAAGCACGATAACCGCGTTGCACAGAGACCTAAGTCGGGGGGCGGGCGACAACTAGCCTGTTGTGTAGGCTAAGACGCCGCTCGAAACGGGATCCACATGCAAGTTAGGCGTCCATGCACTCACCGTTCATCCATAGTCTCGCCGATCCGCTCGGTATGCGCATGCCGGTCTTTGTCCGATTCATGACTGTAGATGAGCGTGGTGTCCATAGAGCTGTGACCGAGGTTTGCCTGCACGTGCCGCGGGTCAATCCCCGCATCAAACAGATCGGTCGCGTAAGTGTGACGTAGCCAATGGGGGGTTGCGCGATCGAGCGCGTGGATGGCGACGGCCACCTCAGGATCCGGATGCGCATCCTGCTGTGCTTCCAATATGCGCTTTGCCCGGGCGAATAGATCGTTCAACAACCGGCGCGCTTGTGTATCGACCATGGCCGTCACGCCATCGAGCCGAGGCACGATCGGGGTGTCCTCCTCCGGTAAGGGATAGGCATTGGTGAAATCCATGGCAATCCGGTAGTCGCTGAGCGAGCGCAACAGCGGCCCCGGTACCGTGCGCGCCTTGTTCCCTTTGCCCACGGTTTTGAACCACCAGCGCTCACGCACCACATAAAAGTCGCCCATCTTCCCAGACAAGGCCTCGTCCGTGCGCAGGCCCAGGTAATAGAACACGTCAAAGATGTAGCGTAACCGCAGCTGCCGCAGCCGCTCACTGAGCTTGCGCTCGGGCAGAGCAGCGATGGCGGCGTCCACGGCATCCTTGGCCTGGGCGCGCAAGACGCGCTGACTGACCTCACGCACGCGATTGGGGTTGGTGCCCTTGAGGGCGCCCAGTAGAAAGGGTGAGCTGGTGAGGTAATCCGCATTGACCAGATACTTCGACAAACTTTGTATCGCAGCCAGCGCGCTGCGCTGACTGGCTTCGCTCGGCTGCGCTGAGCGAAAAGGTCGCCAATCCGGATTTGGACGGCCGTCAGGCAACAACATCGGTCCGGGTTTGTAGCCCTTTTCGGCGTTGGAGGGCACGACCCAGGTCGCCGGCGGCTTACGCAGAAAGATGGTTTTATCGCCCAAACTGCCGAAAAGGTGCAGTAAGGAATGAGGTTGTCATGCGGTCATCCCCCACTTTTTGAGTCTGTTTTTGCCAGGTTTTGAGCGAGTGCAGCAAGGTTGATGGGCCTCAGATCGCTGTCGAAGCGGTACCTGCCGTAGAAGTTTATATGCTGCCAAGCGAGCGGTGTCACCCGCTGCAGAGTGTCGATAGCCGTGCTGTTCGACTCAGTTTCCAGGGTCGAGAGCAATTCTGAGAGGATCTCGCTGTTGTAGTAGACGACAGCGTTGGCGATCAGCCGAGTACATTCGTTCCAGACTTCCTGTTCATGCTGAGAGCGGACACGGAAGCGCCCGCCGTGTGCGTAGGCAATGGCTCTGCGCAGTCGGTGGTAAGCTTCTCCGCGATTCAGCGCTCGATGGACATTGCGTCGGAGGAGTGGCGAGTCGATGTAGTCGAGGAGTTAGAGACTGCGGATGATGTGCTCGAACTCCCACAGCGCTTGTTTGGTGCGGTTCTGGCGCCGATGGCTGCTGAGTTTTGAGACAATGACGCTCTGTGGGGTGGTCTTCAGAGCCAGCGACAACAAGATGCGCTCGATGTTGTCCCATTCGGACTCAATAAGGCTTTCCTTGATCCGCCGCACCGGCCGGATGGCGCAGCCGGCATAGGCATTGGGTGACTTGAAGGCATACAGCCCTGTTTGCACTTTGCGTCTGAAGTCTCGATATCGTGGCGTAAAGCGATAACCAAACAGATGCAGCAACGCGAAGTTCACCTGGTTGGTGCCATGAGTATCTGTGGAGTGTGTGTCCGGCTGGATATCCGTGAGGTTGTTGAAGAGCACATCGAACACATAGTGGCTCTCGTGCTCGTTGGCTCCGATGATCCGTGCACTTAACGGTACATGGCTTGCCAGCAGGGTGTACGCCACCACACCTTTCTTCAGGCCAAAATACTTGGCCGAGTGTCGTGCGTTCACGGTCGGGATCGCTGACTCGAACTTCTGTCCGTCGCTGGAAGAATGGATGGTGTCGCCAATGTCGTAATGCTTAAAGATGGGCTGTCGTGCTGTGGCATTGGCCAGCCGGTCATTGGCTTCCCTCAATGTCTCAAGGCGTATGAAGTTCGCTGCGGTGCCAGACAGTTGCGCGCGGGTGAGGTTGGAGATCTCTGCCATACGACCCACCCAATGTTGGTGGCATAGGCCATGAGTGCGGCAATCGTCACCGGCGGACTGGCTCGATCACGTTGGTATCGCCCCATGACATGTTCAAATGCGGATAAGAACCTTGTCTTCTTATCGACATACAGCGGCAACTGATCGATGTCGATCCGCTCGGCAGTATCAAAAAGCGGTTCGTGATCACTGTCAGGATCCGCACCATGGGCGCGCTGCCAATGAACCTGGCCGTTCTTGATCTGGACAAAGGGGTTCTCCCCACGTCGGATGCGCTCGTTCACGGCGTCAAACGGCGTGTTGAGTACGTCCCTGAGCTCCGCAAGCTGGGTATTAATCAGCGCCGCCGAGGGTATCGCTTGAGGCAGCAACTTGTCCTTGTGGGCCCAGGTGGCTTCATCGACCAGGTCGTCTTCGAAGCTCCTATATCGGCCACTGTCGCCGCAATAGACATCACCGGCTTCGATCCGATCACGGCCATGCCAATATCAAGCGTGGTGACTTCCGGGTCATAGGTCCAGCGATAGAGCATTGATGGCGCTTCCCGGCGCGACTGCAAAAGCTACTCGGGTATGAACTCTATGAATCAGGACTGGGATTTTTTGGCACTGAGGGTAAGAGTCCTGTCAACGCGTTATAGAGTTGTCATAGTTAAAGCTTTCTCATATATGCTGGTTGTCGAAAGCTACGGGAGTCTCTAACGGATGACGATGCGAGAAGTTGTCGATTCAAAAATACGCAGAGCACAAGTGGTTGATGCAGCCATTTCGTTGCTAGCAACAGAAGGACCCGAAGCGTTCTCGATGCGAAAATCGCGCTTCGATCGGATTGCACCATTGGTTTGATCAATCATTGGTTCTCCAACAAAGATGACCTGATTGAATCGATCTTGGACACGGTGACCACCAAAGGCGTTGAAGAGTGGCGCGAGTCGGTCAACAACACCAACGTGACGATTGAAGAGCTCGTTAACGAATTCGTTCCGCTGACTGAGAAACGTCGTACTGAGTACAGGGTCTGGATCGTTAATTGGAGTCTTAGCATCAGTCGACCAAACCTAGCGCAGGGTTACTCCAAACTAGTGGGTGGCGTCAGAACAGAACTCGCCGATGGTATCCGGCTTCGAGGTATGAAGGTCGATCGAGAATTTATTGATGCACTGATGGCAACGATGAATGGTATCGCGGTTAGCGCGCTCGCTGAGCCAAGCTATTGGACTGAAAGTCGACAGAAGCGAACGATGAAATGGGTACTCTCACGCTTCCTGTGCGAAGCCTAGATTCACCTACATTCGCTGTCTGGCGTGACCATGGTGCAGAGGTCGCATGTGATGTTTGCTACCATGCACGATTGAACTGTTTGGATCACCATTGACCGCTCAAACGCCTAGTGCACCTGGTATTAGTGGCTTCGCCGCCTATCTCCCAAAACAACGTGTAGACCTTGCCGATTGGTCTCGTTGGACGCAAACACCGCCAGCGAAGACTCGAACGGTTGTGGGTGATGCATTTCGCATGTGTACCTTACAAGAAAACGTTTACACCATGGCAGCGAACGCGGTGCTCGCCCTAATCGAGCGCCATAACGTTGCTCCAGGGCGAATTGGATTCCTTGCGCTGGCAACGGAATCGAGCTTGGACAACTCGGCTGGCAGCATCATCGTTAAGGGTATGGTGGATCAAGCTCTTCGAGCCAAAGGGCAGAATGTGCTGGCGCGATCCTGCGAGGTTCCTGAGTTCAAGCACGCGTGTTTAGCTGGGGTTTACGCCCTAAAGTCCGCCACGCGCTACGTTTCATTCGACGGTTCTGACCGGATCGCGATTGTGGTGTGCTCTGACATCGCAGAATACCCCCGCGGTAGCTCTGGTGAGCCCACTCAGGGAGCCGGTGCGATAGCACTGCTGGTTGAGCCAAACGCGCGACTCCTCTCGTTGGATCTCAAGGCAGCCGTCGGCGTTTCAGCCTATCGGGGGATGGACTTCCGAAAACCCCATGCAAGTCACAGCAAATATCCGTTGTCGAACGGTCGTCTCCCAGACTTTCCCGTCTTTAATGGGCCGTATTCGACGCAGTGTTACATTGAGTCGACGCTCACGGCGTCTCACCAGTACTTGTTGGACACTTCAGAGCCTTTGCAGCACGTAAACGCACTGGCTGGCATTTATTTTCATCGTCCTTATGAACGCATGGCCGACACTGGTTTAGCGTTTTTGCTTTTGTTGGCGTTGGTTTTGGCTGACGAATTGGACGTACTGGTTAGGTTTTCAAGCGAGGCAGGCGTCAGCCTCGAACAGGTCGCACAGGAACTTTCGAACCCGCAGGCGAACGGATGGCTTTCTGACATCGATGAGAGCCCCGAATGGTTTCCTGCGTCCAGCCAGGTAGCAAAGCGCTTGATTGAATCAGACGAATTTCGAGCACTGCAAGGTAAACAGTTCGGTCGAGCAATGATGCGCGAGATCGGCAACACCTACACGGCCGCTTTGCCGATGTGGCTTGCGTCAGCGCTGCTTGAAGCTAGTGAGAAGGGCGTTGATATTGCTGGGCGCACGTTGTTGTCGATTGGTTATGGCAGCGGTGATGCGGCTGAAATTATCCCCATGCGTGTCGTGCATGGTTGGCAGGCTTTGGCGCAACAGACGAACCTGCGCGATGAATTGATATACGAACGCAACCTTATGTTAGAAGAATATGTGCAGCTGCATGATCGAGATAGCGGTGCCCTTGATCTTCCAGTCAATCAGGGGTTTTACGTGAACGAGATTGGCACAGGCGAGGGACCGCACCAGGATTTTGGCATCGAGCAGTATAAGTATCACGGTTAGTGTGCAGCATCTCTAAATATCAGTGCGAATAATTTGCTATTTAACATAAGATAGATTGCGCGAATTAAGGGAATCGTTAGGTAGGGCGGCTTGTCACGACCGCATTCGGAAGGTAGCACTAAATGCGCTATTTTCCTAGTTTCTTTGTGCAGAGATCCTTTCGGGAGATAACGTATCGTAATCCGTAATAATGCTGTTTTAACGGATTACGTGCTAATGAGTGACAGCCTGGGCTCAAATCAGCTTGCTGATTCAGATTCAAGCTGCCTCAAGATTTAGCTATGTTTTATCGAGAATTCTCGAAAAGGGTTCGTCAAGAGCGTTTAGGACGAACTGAGGGTAGTCTAACTCGCCGCCAAATTGTTCAAAGAGGTGTTGTCTAAAGACAAAATTTCCTGTCCCAGGCGGGCCGCTGTCCTTAGTTTTACACGCCTGAAGTATGTCTTCGAAACGAGTTTTTTTGGTTCTTACGAGCTCCGATACGATTTCTAGATCGCTAATAGTGATAAAGAAAATGTTCTCAGGGGGTAGCTTTGGCCCACCAAGCGGGTAGCTTGAATATCTACGGGCGACTGACTCGGGAGCAATTGCTTCTGCATATTCCTTACCATTTCTCAAATACATTTCCTTGAAGGTCACGATTACCAAAAAGTAGTTACTGGCTTGTTTAAGAATCGGATCCGCGAGTTTGGCTTCTTCAAGGGATTGGACCGTCGATAGACCTTGCTCAATGCCTTTGATTATGGATTTCGTCCCCCGATACACGATATCTGGTTCATCCGTTGTCTGCGCAATCGTTCCCATTTCCACTGCCTTAGCATCAATCAGCATGCAAGTTTCTTCGGTTTCTCGAAGCACAAAGTCAACGGCTCTTTTTTGGCGGGAAAGTTTCGCTTGGATTTCGGCTTCGCGTGTATGAGAGATATTTGAGTGACCTATGCACCTCGCAACGTGTGATTCGAATATTGGGCCAAAATTATTCATGAACTTTTCTGGATCGTTCTCCTTGAATGTATCGTAGATTGTGTTTTCCAGGTGCCTTTCAAGAATAGGTCTATTCACCACACGATAATATTTGTTCCACCTAATAAGCGGGATTCTAATAAAAGGCGATTGTTCGAACTGTTCGTGTTCGGGTCTAGTCAGTGCAGTGCTGCGTGGTAAATATTCAGCCAAATACCAGCGATCCCCAGACATGTTATTCAGATATCGCAAAACGTTTTCAAACCCGTACCGCCTAAAGAACGGCGCAAAAAACTCAATTCGAAAACTCGTAAGGTTGTGTCTGTACTCAAGAAGCAGCGTTAGTAAGCACAAAGACAAGTCCAGGTACGTTTCGAGCTCAAGGGCGGTCGCATCTCGGAACGTACGTGCTAACCGATGGTTTTCCTGAAGTGGCCCAAACAAAAGATATTGGCGCGCATAGTCTGCATTGGAAAATTCTTGTTGGAAGTAGAATTGTTGAAACGCAACACAGCGAAAGTACTGACTATGGTGATGAAACTCGCTAGGTCCTTGCAATTTTTGAAGATCTCGAATCCGGTTGAGAAGCTTAGTGATTTCTTCTGTCGTTGCGGCTGGACGAAACACGTCAGTGAATTCAGGAGCGCTATAAAGCCACTTGAGAAGCAAAACAGCAGTCCACGGTTGACGCGCAGCAGCTTCAATTTTAGCTTCAGCAGCCACCGTCAAGTAACGTAAACAATAATCCGCAATGCCGTGACTTTGGTAGTTGTTTAGATCACGAAGGATCGACAACTTTTGCTGTTGTGCGTCCGACTCAGCCAACCGCTTTTGCCTCGTCGGCAACCCGGATCTCCAGCGTGAGCGTTCGAACCCCTTTGCCTTTTAATGGCTCTTCTTGAGTAAAACAGATAACTCTTCCACATATATCGCTAGTTGTACTCTCTGCACTATCAATAACCTCTCTCAGGTTCGTGCTTGCGCCCATCTGAATCGCTTTCGAAATGAGGGTTTCTGCCACAACTATGAAATGTTCTTCAGCTTGCGTCTGATAATCAGGCGAGTTTACATAGAGTCGCAATTTAAGAGACTTTGCTGCGTGGTCATCTCCTGATACGAAGTAGCTTAGAGCATTTGGCCAATCACCTTCCCCAATATCAACTGGTGGTGTGGAACAAAACCATTCATTTCCTCCAATATTGTTGTAATGCCCAGTATTCAAATCGTATTCCGTCAAATATTCTTTAGCTTCGTAAGGCGACCATCCCAGCTCATCCGCGACTGCCGGTGGATTCGCTTCGATTTCTAGGCGGTCACTCAATGTACTAATGCTTGCGTCTATCGCTTTTTCTGTTTCCCAACTCTCCATGCGAGCAACCTGTGTCAGCCTCTCAATTTTACGAACGCTAAACTTGCAATACTTCAGCGCCTTAAATCTCGCGTACTGCTCCAAATCCCTAGAACGACCCTTCCTCTTGAATACTCCAAACGCTCGTTCATAACTTAAATAGACGGTAACTAAAAAGAGAAAGGGCAAAAATAGAGTCGACAGAAGCAAAGGTAGGTAAAAGTCCTGAAGTGTGTTCAATGTGGCGAAGTCCTTAAACTCATCGAACACTTTGTACATTGCATAGGACAACACTGCGAAACCGAAACTGGTTAGGATTCCAGTCAATAGCTTCTCAACGGGCTTGTATTCCTCTTTTCCTTCACTGAAAGCGTGCACTAACACAACCATAGTCACTACGGGAACGATGATCAGTTCAGCGATTAGCGAGAAGCTGTAAAATCCAACAACGAACTCAAGAATCACAATCAAATTCAAATTGTCGCGAATAGCCTTTCGAAAGTAGTGCTCATCTTCGTGTATGGTGTTTGCGCGAAGCAGTGCGATCAAAGCGACGGAAAGTGTCCAAACCAATGCCAACTTTGCGCGACTCGAATCCCACAACCCGATCTCTGCTAGCAGGATTAGCATCAGTCCAATGTAACTCAGCATCGCTGCGTAAAAGACTAGGAGAATTCGAGAAAAGGCTGTCTTTAGAAGCAGTTGGAAGCTAGAGCGGACTCCTTTGTGTTTCGAAGCCCAAGCTGCAAATACAGCAATCCAAACAAGCGTGGCGATCTCGCGATTGCTCAATAACTCTTCCATTCCAACCTCATGTTAAGTGCGCGAGCGGCTTTTTCAAATCTAGTGTTTGTGTGTCTGTATCATCGTATGGTACTTGGACAGTCAAGGTTAATGGCGAGATCACTCTCTCGTCAGTAGGCGAAAGATCGTCTGCGATCAGCCTAAGTCACATTCAATCGGTAGTGCTTGACCTCGAGTAAGGTTGAGGTCTTAGAGTAAGCGCTGAAATTGAATTAGAAGCAGCGCATGAAGCAAATATATCCTGACTTGTGGCAAACCAAGCTCGATAAACCATTCGGTGGCGTTTTTACGCATGCATACGTACTCGCAGCCGAATCTGGAAACGTGCTTATCTACAACACAAAGCACTTAGATGAACTAGACGAGATAGAGCAGCTAGGTGGCATTCGCTATCAGGTGTTGAGTCATCGTGATGAGGTTGGCGAATCGCTTGCTGAAGTCAAAAACCGATTTGTCTCGAAACTATGCTGCCATGTCGATGAAGTACCCGCTGTTTCGAAGGTCTGTTCGCCTGACGTTGAATTCGAATCCGCCAACGAAGAGATATACGGTCTAAAAGTAATCCACACGCCAGGCCATACGTCCGGAAGTATGTCCTACTTGTACGACTCTCCTCATGGAAAGACGTATCTTTTCACTGGAGATTGCTTGTTCTGTACCCATGGCGATTGGGGCACGTTTCCGATCTCTTCCATGGGTGGCCGGGTTGAAGATTTGATTGCGAGCCTAAACTTCTATCGAAGCCTAAATCCGGATGTTGCGATCTGGAGTGCTTCGGGCGGAGGTGATGCAGCTTATTCAGAAGTTAGTGACAATGAATGGAGCACCATACTGGACGGTGTGATATCCAAATTAAACAAGAAGGAGAACTGACATGTCAGATCAACCCGCTTACCTTATTGCTAGTTCAATTATGGCCCCTGACCATGGTGACATAACACCTTACTTTGAAGCTGCACACTCACTTATGGAAGCAGCTGGTGTCGAAGTATTGGTTGCAGGGAGCGCCAACCAGAAGATGGATCACTTCGAAGGGAACTGGGTCAAAGACGCCTCGCTAACAATCTTCAAGTTCCCGTCGATGGAGTCGCTTCAGAAATTTTGGCACTCAAAGGAATATCAAGAGATAAAGCGTCTGCGCACGGATGTCATACCTCCGAATTTCACCTTCGCTGTTGAGGGTTTCGCTGGTTTTGAATGAACGCTACTGGCCCGAAAGCAAACGCTATTAGGAAGCCCGCTTTGATTCTTAGGCTCATGTGCTAGAGTCAGCAAAACCGCTGACTAGAGGGCTAAGTTGAGCACTGCACAAAAAGTTCAATTCTATATCGCGCTGAGTTGTGGAATCACGGTAGTGGCTGTCCTGACGTTTCTGGTAGTGAAGATTCTTTTAGCTTGAGAAAAATTTGCGCGTGCGCAAGTTTACTCTGATATCCACTTTCTGAGGCAGGCACCAAATGCCTTCTCGATGATTTCAACGTCCATCGAGTCATATTTTGGTATCGAGACGGTGATCTTCTTGGACGAAGTATTCTGGACAATCAAGTGTGGTTTTTTTGTCGGTCCATATTTAGTTTTCCCACTGCGCCTTGGTTTAGGTTCGAAACTAGACAGTAGGGTTGCAAGCGTTTCTTTCGAGGGTGTCTCGATCCCCTCCGTTTGTCTTGATCGAAAATCTTCGACTATCGCTGCAAACTTAGCGGGATCCTGTTTAACCAATTTCGACAATTCATACGCATCGCGAAATGAAATCACGTTCCAGTCAGGGAAAAGGTCGAAGTATGAGCCAAGATTCTCTGCTATCGATCTGTGGCGAGAAACCCAGGTGTCACTCCTTCCAAGTGTTAAAGCGAGTTTGGTTTGTGCCCCATGATAATGAGTGGATAGGGCACTGTTTACTGAGGTGGCGTTTTCGAATGCAGTGAGTGGCGTGCGTCCTTCGTTTTCCGACAGCGCTAAGCCGTAGGCCTCACCGTCGCTAATCTGTCTGATCTCCGCACGAATCGTGATGTCTGGGTTCTTGCTGTGCAACATCATAACGGCCGATAGGCGGCGACTACCAGCTATGACTTCGTAGTAGTCCGCCGTTTTTCTGGCAATGACTGGTACGGACTGACCAGCTTCGTGGATGCTCGTTGCAAGTGCTTGGAGCTTGTCTTGGTCCAATCGGTCGGCTCGCCGAGGATTGCCGCTCCAGACAACGCACGAAGTTGGATCTAGATCGGTGACTTTTGGGACTTGCCCTCGTTTTGGTTTCGCCTTAGGTTGTTGGCTGTCTGGCAACTCGAAGAGTTCGACTTGGTGTTCGCGAGTAGGTTTGCGACTCATATAGGTTTCCCTTTTAAAAAGTGTATACCTACAAAATAACTAGCGCAGGCGGGATTACGGTCTAAGAAGGGTGGAAAATAGCCCGTATTGACTGGGAATTTTCCCACTGTCCCAAGGTGTTATTGTGACCAAAATGAGACCATGACCGTGTAAAACGATGCTAAATGGTTTTAATGGGTTGACGAAGCACTTCAAAAAGTTCAAGGTAAATCAATCAATTACCGGAAAACACCTTTTAACAAGGTAATACACCGAAGATCACTTAGGATTCATAATCCTGAGGTCGGGAGTTCAAGTCTCCCCCTAGCTACCAAAATTAGCTTCTTCTCTTTTCATTCAAGTACTTAGGTTTGCTATCGGCTCTATGTGCGCCACGTTTGGTACACAAATGGAGCAAGAAGCCTATGCCAAGGCCAAAACGAGTACTTCCGGCTCTACCCGATTAACGGGGGATACCGGCATTCGTTAAACTCCCTAAACACGATTGATGATGCCATCCCACCCGCAGTGAGTTAACACCCTCAACCGATAATTCTCAAAATTCCTAAAGCCGTAAGCTCGTCTACTCATCATCTCCATCTTGTTGTGGAAGCCCTCTGTGATGCCATTACTCTTGCTAAACCGCCACATGGCGACAATGGGTTCCAGCCAGGACTGAAGGGTGTGTGCCAGCCTTTTAAGGGGGCTGGCACTCAACTGTTCGATGAGTCTGAGAAAGCCAGGCAATTGCCGTTTAGCGGTCTTTCGGTTCAACGTTTTTAACAACAAGTAGCGAACCAGTCTTTGTTTCACATCGTAGAGCTCTTTGAGGACTGGATAGTCACTCAGATAGCGTTCCAAGTTCTGTTGTTGTTCTTCAGATAAACGCCAGGCATGTCGACGCATAAGACTCAGTAACCCTCGGTTTTTTCTCCCCTCAGCATCCTGGTCTTGCCAGACCTTTAAAAAGTGTTGATTGACCAGGCGAATGACATGGAACCGATCCGCAACGATCGTGGCTTGAGGAAAGTATCTTTTGACAATAGATCGATACGTCTCAGACAGATCCATCACAACGACCTGTACCGCCTCTTTACCCGGCAAACCCCGTAAATAGCTGCGTAAACTCGGTTCCGAGCGTCCTAACTTCACATCAAAGACCTTGTGATTTTTGAGATCCACAAAGGTCGTGGCAAAGCCTTTCTTTTTCGTGAAAAAGTGTTCATCGATGCCCAGTACTTTCGGACAAGGTTGATTCATCATCTCAGACTTTCTGAGTTCGCACTGACTCTGGTACCAACGTTCTGTGGTGCTTGAACTGATCTTGTGGGTGCGACTCACCTTGCGTTGTGTCACACCGCCGTCGTGTGCTTCAAACACTTCATATCGAAACGCTTCAGAAGCACGATACCGAGGTCGAACACCTTTAAAACGATGACAAAAGTAACGATTACACCGGGCGCAGTAATACTTCGGAGCAGCCAGATGCAACGTCATGACCTGGTTGCCTTGACGTGTGTGCTTCAAGGTCCGTTGGTTCGTCGCTTTGATCACAACCTGTTTGCTATGACAATGTATGCACGCCGGTCGCTTCGTCGGCTTCGCATACACCTCTATGCCTTTCTCACGATCAACCCGTTCGACCTCAAGGTCAGTTATGCCTATGATCCTACCTAGGTGGGACATCGGTGTTATCTCCATTAAATGATCTTCGCAAAATCAGTTTAATGAATGCCGGTGTCCCCCGTTAATGAGGTAGAGCCGTACTTCCATACCTTCAAAAACGACCCTCAGGCTGGTATTTCCGGTTCAAGTTACCGATTGAGATCCAGTCGCTCGTCCACAGGCAAGAAATCCGCTTAAGTCTGCATACGAAAGACTATAGAGAAGCACGTGAGCGGGCAGAAGTGACGTTGCCGTACGTGCACTGGATTAAGAGGTTTAGGCACATGGCAAGTACCCTGACGCCTGAGATCAGTGAACAGATCATTAAAGAAGTGTTCGAACGGTTAGTGGATGAGCTTGAACGTACTCGTGCGCCTTGGATGCGCCCGCGTATCAGCCAACAAGTTGTAAACGGGGGCATGATGATCCCCGAGTCCTATCCGCCTGCGCCGAGTCGCTCGGACGAAATAGGGCGACGTGTTCATCAATTACAGGGCGCGATTCAACGAGGGGACATAGAGCCACGACGGTCCTCCACTGAGAAGCAGATAGAGAAGCATGATTGCAACGAGTCAGTGAACTCAGAGGCATTCCGGACCCTGTGCTTAGACCTCATGAAGTTAGATGGGATGTATTGGGCGGCAATGCTTGCGCGTGAGTCTGGCGATTATGACCAAGAAGAAGCGTTCATTGATCATTATCGTAATCGCGGTTTTGGGCCGGGCCGGGCAGCAAAACGCGTTTCCGAAACGGTGCTGTCGGAAGCTTGGGCAGACTTCTATAAAGAACGCACAGAGGCAAATCCCACACCTGCGTGGTCAGAGCGCACAGCAGTAGGCCAGCAAGCGACCTTTGATGAGTTTGTAGAGGTGGTTGGTAACCTGCCTGTTGGATCAATCACCCGCGAAATTGTTCGCGAATATCTGAGCACGGTCTCACGCGTTCCGAAGAATCGTCAGAAGCTTTATCCCGACCATTCTATTGATCAGCTACTCAGCTTGGACCTCGATGACTCGAAGTACCCCAGCAGCCGGACGATAGCGGAGAAGCTGCTTAAAGTTGGAGCGTTTCTAAAGTGGTGTCGCCTTGAACGGACTCTCTTGGAACAAGACCCAACAGAAGGGATTAGTGTTAAGACTGATAGTCGTAGTTATGCCACGTTCACAAATGATGACTTGAAAGCACTTTTTGAAAACGACACATACAAACTCCGTAAACACAAAAAGTCCTGGCAGTACTGGGTGCCTTTATTAGCTCTATACACGGGTGCTCGACAAAATGAACTTGCGCAACTCACTCCGGGCGACGTTATGCAGGAAGACGGTGTGTGGATTCTTGTGATCACAGACTATGGTGAGGGTCAGAAAATCAAAACACGAGCCGGTGTACGCAAGGTGCCCATCAATAAAGAGCTTCAAGGGCTTGGGTTTGTTGATTACGCCCAGACAATGCGTGACTCAGGATCGAAAAGACTTTTCCCGGATCTGAAGAACGATCCTAATACGTGGGGTAGACAGATCTCGCGTTGGTTTAATGACACGTATAAGAAGAAGTGCGGGATTGCCAACGATCGTACGGGGGCGCGCAAAGTGTTTCATTCGTTCCGGCATACAGCCATAACGAAAGCGATGAGTGCAGGTTTGCCTGTACAACATTGCCAACAGGTCTTTGGTCATGAGGCATCGATCATGGGTGAGACGGCTACGTACACGCACCAATTTCCGATTAGCAAGTTGGTAAGTGTCGTAGAACATCTTGATTTTGAATTAAAACACCAAAGCTACGAATAACAGTGGCGGCGCGCTGCTGACTAACCTGTTGTTTTCTAGGGTAGTTGTAAATCGGTGGGTTGTTTAGGGTTTCACAGGAACCAAGGGGTGTTTTCGAGGGCTGGATGTAGGTTAAAAGGCCTTCCCTGTCGCAGAAAAGCTGCAGTTAAGTATGCGATGTCGCCAGCGTACTTTGTCGTGATCGGCTCTCCAGCAAGAGAATCAGAGGACGCCCAGTTTAGTTTTGTTAGCGCAAGTATCTGACGGGCTAGTGAGTGTAAATCTGCGGGAGTTGTATTCGTCCCAACGGGCGCATACTTCCAGACTGTGACTTCCAACGGAACCGGTGTCCCCATTGTCTTTCGGTATGGATTATAACCAGTGGTGCTCAAGTAGATTTGATTACCAGATGTAATTACGTAGGTACCCCTAGCTAGGCTCCCGTCCGTTTCTGATCGCGAGTCATAAAACCGTATTGGATGATGGCTGTTAATCCAGACGAATGAATAGGTACCTTGAGGTCTGACTTCTCGCGCTGCCTTTAACAATAACTCGCGGTCTTCTTTAGAAAAACGCGCTGAATAGTGAAAGAACACATGTGGAGTCTCAGGCAGACCATCAAGTTTCTTAAGAGTCTCTTGTACTAGGGTCCCTAGACGAACGGATCTATCCTCATACGGAAAACTTTCCGCGTTGCCAGAATAGAATAGCCACCTACCATACCGATTGAAAACGTTTGCATACCCCATGTACCTCCGATCTGCTTGCCCCCGATGTTGTGTGTAAGAGAGGCCAATAAAAAAATCAGCATCTGGAAATCCTTCGGGGAGTACCCAGGGTACGACTCCGCACTTTGCAGAGATGTTTAGAGCTAAATTGAGATCCTTCCAATCTGGGTTTTGTAGTGTGGGGGTATCTACCATCTGGCAAGGGATTCCAGCTTCGAGTAAAAGTCGTTTCGCTGTGTAGTAAGGTGATCTCTCGTCGTCAGAGGCGAAGTTGCCTTCTGGCGAATGCACCAGAAATAGGCGGTCCGTTTTTGGGTTTCCTCTCCAACTTGGATTCTCATCAATCAACCGTTGACACGTGTCGACGACGTCGTCACCAGCATGGAGGGCGACTTCAGAGGAGTATCTGAAGTTCACGCCAAATGTTCGTTCACTGCCTTTGTATTTGAATTTTCCGTTTCGGAGTCTCTCGATGAGATTTCGTACGTTGCGAGTCTGTGCACTGTCAACGATAGGGACGATCTCGATCTCAAAGGGTTCATGACCGTATGAGCCGAATTCGGTTATTCCCTCCCTGATGTTGCTTGTTTCTTGGCGGCGGTCGAACTCTACAAGTGGTTCTCGAAGTGCTCGTGAAGAAAGGCCTGCTTGCTGGTCTAGGCGAGAGGGTGTACTTGAAAGAGAAAGATCAATGCCGCCTAGACGCAGAGGGAAAACTTGATTGGCGAGTACCTCCGCGATAATCGCAGTTTTCTCTGCCCGTCTTCGAGCGGCGCCAACTGTGGACGCCAAACTATGGCGCTTGATCTCTGCCGATAAATCGAAGTTGGTTTTAGTCAGGCGAGAGCGAATCTCATGTAGACCGAGGCTGGGAATGACTTGGTTTGATGGGATACTTTCGGAAACCATAGTGTCTTGGTACATAACCCGCACAAGACCATTGTCAATTGATTCAATGCGAGCGTCACGCCAACCCTGTGAACTGCGTGCGGTGCACACCTTTCCTAGCAGACTCTCCTGTTCGTACGTGTCCTTGAGCAAATCACTTACAGTTTGTAGGTTTTTTACCTCAACGGTGTAGTCGATAACCAGGTAGCGATGTTTGCCGAAATTTCGGAGTGCGAATAGGTAGGCGGGGAATATGCCGAGGTGCCCTCTCACAGAGACAGGTAGACCAAAACCACTTCCTCTCACATGCGCGGTCAGTCGCCCATACCTCAATCTGTCAATGTACCAATCCATCGCGCGAAGCTTGTCTGCTAGCGCGACAAGTGTTTCGTGTCGCCACTCTCCTGTTAGGGCTCCGCTTGAGGAGATTCGATAGAGGTTCGAAAACTCTGTTGAAGGTTCCACGTTCGTCGTCTGTGGCGAAACGTCGGCCCTAAGAGTCACTACAGTTTCTGAGTCGGAAACAAAGTATTCTGGCGCATCAAGACCTGCATCGCTCATCGCACGCAGCATCGCTTTAGTCCCTTCACTAAGTGCGCGGACAAACTGCTGTCCTTTCTGGTCTTTTGCTTGTTTCAGCCAGTGGAGCAAAATGGGGTTTTTGGGTAATGACTGAAGGGTACGTTCATCAAGTGTGAAAGCTGATGGTACTGTTCCGTTTCGCTGAAGTAGTCGACCCGGGCTACTTACGACAAAAGCATCGCGGTAGTACCTGCACTCTATTTGCCATTCGAGGTCGTAGTCTCGATGAGCAACCGCATTAACGATTGCCTCGTCAACCGCGATAAAAGGAATTTCTGGTATTTCTTCGAAGCCGCCCCCCTCTCTTCTAACCTGTCTGACTCGAATCATTCCAGAGTCTCGTAAAAACTCTCGAACGCTAAGAAGTTGTCGAGAAGTGGAACCAGTGAAAGTCCGGTCCAAGGTCGGGCTGGAACTATCTGCTTCTTCTAGAGACTGGTCGTATCTCAGCACTCTTACTCGTGCTTGTGGAACTGCCCGCTGGGGATTTGAGCCAAAGAAAAGTAAGCCTGCTGATGTGAATTTACGCGAACCATCATCCGTATCCTCGATGGCGCCAAGGGCGTAAAGTAAGTCTTCGTCTGAATTGTCTAAGCCGATCACGCTTGGCCATGTATTGCGTATCTCTTCCAACAACTCCTTGTCGATCTCTTCGTCACGAAAAGGTGCGATTAGTCGTCGTTCATGGTTCTCTATGTTCTTTTCACGTCTTAGCTGAGCTCGATCCCTATCGTTGAGCGGCAGATTTTGGGCATCGGCCCGTTTCCACGCCCTCGAACTTGCATCTAATGTCTCGCAGATAGCATCTGGGGTTTCCGGGACGTAGACTAACAACAACCGATTGTCGTCGCCGTTCTCGTCAACGCAGTTGTGCACGCGGACCAATGCACTCTGGTTTCGAAGCATCGCGCCTATGTTGGACAGCTCGAGTCGTTGATCTTCTGTGAGATGATTGATTCCCAGGACGCGACCATTTGTTGCGATTCCAATTACAAGTAAGCCTCCCTCTGGGTTGGAATTTGCAAACGCAGACACCGTTTCTTGGATTGATTCCTTCACATCCTGGATGTCCCTGCGACCTACATTTCCATGTGATGGCATCTTGATCTGTTTGCGATCAAAGAATTGATCTTCGACTTCGACGTCTGATTCGACCGTAAACTTTGACAAGTACAGGTCAAAGTAATCGAAGGCGTCTCGGGGGCTCAAAGACATCTGTTACCCCGCTTTTGTCCTATTGGTTCTTACCTTACTCCGCGGCTTTTTGGGGTTCTTGGGCTTACAGCGTTCGATGATTTGCTCGTAGGTTGCCTCTTTTGTTTCTATTTGGTTCTGGCGGTAAAGCTGCCACCATTTCTCTGGGATCCGGTTTGAATCTTTGAGTGCTTGTACGGCTACCGTGGGATGGATAAGCAAGACGTACCTGAAGTCTTGATTTCCAGCCGAACGTGTTTTGATAAATCCAAGCTCTTCGAGAAGTTGCATTCGTTCTCGCCAAGTGCGGATACCTCTTGTCCCCACATAACCGGAAGAATAGGAGTGCTCCCCTTCTCCGACCATGTCAACCACGCCTGTATCGCGGTGACGAGAAAGTAGATCCAGATAAACGCCAGTCGCATTTTTATTGCCAGTGAGTTCTTGATGGGCTAACAGAGACATTACTAGCGCTATGGAACGCGGCGCGCGAAACCAACCCTTCTCATTTTCACCGGTCCAAGCGATTTCAGTTGGCCATACTTCAGCCTTGATTGCTTCACGTCTTTCTTGGGTTGCGGTCTTCGCCATGTCAGACTCCAAATCAAATTAGATTCGGGGCTGCCTAACGTACGCGTCCGCTGGTGACCCCTTCGAAAGTCGATTGCCAACACGAGAAGCTATCCGACATTCGATGTGAGTATTTTGTCGTTACAGGGGATCCGATCAACGACGACCTTTGGCGGAGATATCTGAATCCGATGAAAAGCTGCTCGCTAATCACCTAGTCTAACAGCGTTTATTCGCTTTTCGAGTTATGTTGATTGGCGATTAATCGCGTTATTTCCTAACTTAGAAACTCTGTAAGCCTGCAAAAAACAGTTTATTAGTCCCTAAGACGATAGATTTGCGTATCCCAGTCTCTGAGTATCTCTGTTTCCAAAGTTTCCCGTATCCCCGTATCCCCGTAGGGCACACTTCAGCTCGACTAGTACAACCATATTAAGAAGCTTCAGTCTCAAAGCAGGTCGTTTGGTCAAGATCTCAGAAACTTGCTCCGTACTCAGACAACTCTACAGCTGCTGCAACTCGTGTCTTGTAGTCGGAGACGGCGTCTTTGTTGTAAAAAGATATGTTTCGATCGCGCAGAAATTTAAACTCTTGCCTCCTCCGAATGTGGTCTCCGCCTATTGATGGGAGCCAGTGTTTAACAAACGCTTCATACGCCAACAACCAATGCTCTGCCCGCAAATCATCAGCCGTTATATACGGACTCCAAATAGATGTGCTGAAGGCGGAGTGCATGACTCCTCGTGTATTCGCGTCGAGGGCAAGAAGAGCAACGATTGAATCATCGATCTTGCAGACTTCTCTCGTAGCTGATTCCGATAACTTTGTTTCGATAACCATTGCGAAGAATAGTGCCCATGCTACTTCGCTTCCATGTCCGAGCCGGGCGTGGGTCAATATCACCACGCTTAACATTTCTCCAACCATATCAATATCGATAGTCAAACCGGCTGCAGCGCTTTTTACGAATCTTTCCAACACAGTAGAAAGGCATCCTGGTTCGGTAGTAGCTACTTGAAGGAGTAGCGACTGCAATAGCGCCCAGTTGTCGGAGTCTATTGGTATCCAGTTAAGCCGCGCCACTGAGTATTTCAAAACGGGATCGCTTGGATACTCTTTGGCCAGAGTAATAGCTCTCGCAAAATACTCGGTTAGGTCAAATTGCTGGTTTGAACCCGATGCCCTTATTTGAAAAACCCGTAGCTCGGAGACCCAGGTAGGCTCAATTGGGATAGGAAGCTCTCGAATTTCAGTCTTTCTCGGGTTTAACTGCAGTTCATATTGGTTTAGAACGTTTTCTATATCCCCGAGTGCGGCCTCTGCTTCGGCTAGTGTTCGAAAGCAGCACTCGTAATCATCCACATACCGGAACGAAGATTTCCCGAGACTGGTGGCCAGTTGCTTGTCAGCAGATGTTAGAACAGCTTCGGCAACAAGGAATGATGTGTCAGGGCCAATTGGGATCCCTATTGTTTGCCTATCTTGTCCATTCCGAACTAGCCGATCTATTTCGTTTCCATGGAAATTTGGGTTTGTTTGATTAACCTTTGCTGCAGATTTTCCGCCGAGTGCCCAAGGAATACTGTGTGTGTAGATGGAGGGGTAACAAGTCGAAATGTCGGTCACGACACTGTAGCGATTAGTTGCGCGACACTTCGCTCGTTCGAACGGAAGTCCAGACATCGAGAGTTTACGCCCGACAGATCTACCACCGATATTAGCTGATAGATCGGGTGTGCTATGAGATAGCGTGGAAGTCGCATAGTGCGCACTCAGGGTGGGCCAATCAGCCTCCAATCGTTCTGATAGTTGGATCATGTTAATCGGGTGCAGGATACCGAGGCGGCGTGCTAATGCCCCTGGTCGCGCTAGTTTGTGCTTCGCGTAAGTCGTGGAGATTTTTGAGGTTTGACTAAAAACACCGGGGAAATCTGATCTGTGAGCCAGGAGAAGTTTGCCCAAGTCATCACTTGTAAAACAGGGCGGTAACTCCCTCGGGAAGTAGCCTTTGCTGACGATATCGGTTGCCTTTACCAATAGAGTTCACCGTTAAATGGGGTAAACGTTTAGGACCCGTGAACATAGCGTTCCGCGTTTACGTAGTTTCGGTTTAGTTGCCGCTCTAGTTTAGATCTTTGATTGTGGCTGTGAAGCGCTTATTCCTGGATTCTGTATGGGTCCAAGTGTAGGCATTCCGTCTGCATTTTTTCTTTTGGTACGCGAACGCGGCCACGCCGCTATTTGCGATAACCTATAGGGGGATGCCCCCCATCCGTCCGATTCGCGAACGAAATCGAAAGTTGAGATTTATGCAGGCAGGAGCAATCGTTTCGATCTGAAATGGGTCTTCAAGATGTAAAGCAGATCAGGAAGTGGCTGTTTGAGAAGACTAGCGCACGTAGCGTTCTCCAAGAAGCTCTAGATTCATCACCACCGCGATCCTACATCCCCAACCCAGGGGGTGTTGATTGGTGTGGTCAGATCGCTGATCGCTCAGAATAAATCTTGATCAAAGACTAGTCGTGCACGTGGATATGTCCCGAATCCTTGGTTGCGCTTAGATCCAGCCATCGAGTCGACCTGGTTTTCTTGGTTGATTGGTAATGTAGCTTGGCAATATCTAGTTAGCCCATTGGAACCAGAGTTATACGGTACGTGGTGCACGCTTTTCCTCTTGGTTGGTCACTCGGATCAATAGAGGCTTCAGACACCTGTCCACCAACTAGAAACAATCTAGGAGGATCTGGAATTAACAGGCGAAACACGCAATTAACCTGAAACCCGTATCACGCCTGGCTTTGCGCCGATTTCACTGTCGGATTGGTCCCTGTTTCCAACCTGTTATTTGGAAAAACACAGGCGAGGGAGTGGGTTTGGCACCCATGTTTCGCACCTTCGTGCATCTAGCCTATACAACACTAGGGTATTAGTAATGGAATGTGTGTTCTTGAATTCTTGCAGATTGTCTGGATCTAGCACCTAGATCGAGAATCGTGGAGCCCCCAAAGCGGAACGATTCCCTAATCTGACCTAGTGAATGTTGAAGCTAAAACTCCTCATCATCCCAATCCTCCCAATCGTCGTCCTGATCGTCTGATGGTGTATGCCACTCCTGATTTCCAAGCCACGAATTGAACTGCTTCCAGAAACCGGCGTAATCTTCTTGCTCTCTGCGTGCATCCTCCCACATGTCATCGTCCGTAACGGGACCAGAAGAACGCATCTCTTGTTCCATTTCGAATTCGTACTCTGTTTGGTCGTAGGTCATGTCACAAGAAAAACCAGTCACAGATTTGAATGCTCGGTCCATGGCAGAACCTAAGTAATCCCGGTAACTCTTCATCACCAGAAAACTGTCGTGAATAGGGAGGACTGCGGCGCCTTGTCGATGCATTGACAACATCACATGTTCAGCAATCCTCGACTCTATCCACATCAGGTGTTTGCCCTTGGCCTTGTAGAAGTAAGGCTTGTAGATTGCGCGATGTGTATTTTCCAAGCACTCCACAACTGAACAAGCGGTTGGTAGCTCCTGGGGCATTGTTTGGTCAGCAAACTCCTTCTCCAAAGACGAGATGGCTTCGATTCGACTCTTGGTGTTCGGCACTCTGAGCATCCCTGCCTTCAGATAAGGGCGCATTCGCCTCAAAGAGGATTTTCCAAAACCTTCTACTGAATAGGCATCCTTAGGCGGCTGAATGCCCGAGCACGCATACGCGATGCAGGTTTGCATGGATGAGTAATCGATCTCTACGGTGTACTTCGGATAGGTACTGAACCTCGGACAGATGTGGATATGCTTTCTGAGTCGACTGGGTACCGATTGCCACCACCCGCCATAGAACCTACCTCCTGCTTCGAAGTCGTCGTCGTTGAATATCCGATAGAGTGATTTTCGAGATAGATCCACTGGTTGTATGCGGTCATCATCTTTCCAACTAGCAACCTCCTCCTCTACTAACTTGTCGTTCATCTCGGTGTAAGCGCAATCAGGTAGATGCATCCCGATGAACGTCTGTGACAGTCGTAGGTTCAATGTCTCAACGGAGGCTCTGTCCACAACCGTGGATAGCGTGTCTTGATAGTTGATTAGATTCTTGTCTTCGTCTTTGAGGCGGATAGTCTCAATGCCACAAGATCGTTGCAGCATGTGGATATCGATCTCGTACTGATCGAACAATGAGATGAGCGGCTTCTTAGCCCTAACCCGCGTGAGGTACGACTTGCTTGTCTCTCTATCTTTCCAGCCAGGATGATAGGAAATATAGCCCAGGTGCTTCGCAAGATGGTCGATCAAACTGGTTGTAATTTTGTGGCTTCGGCCTTCAGTCAAATATCGTGAAGTCTTTGAGTATTCGTTTCGATTTAAAGTGATCGCGACGTATCTGCCGGAGTGAACCTGTCGTACGGCGAAAAGATTTAGGACTAAGCAACGAAGGTGTTGAATCCACTTCGCTGGGGCTCTTATCTCCCTGTCGTGTTGGCTCTGTATCTGCTCAAAGATGTGATCTACAAGGAAGCCTACTTCCGGAGCAGTGGAATCTGCCGAAAAATCCATCGGAGATGAATTAAGTAATTCTCTAAATTTGGAATCCAAAACAGTTCAACAGAAACAACACCATTACTAATACCCTAGGCTAACGGTTCAAGATTTTGTGTTCTGGAAACCAGGTCTCGTAGCAAGCCATGTGATCTGGATCACGTTCCGGCTAGCGGTGGGGAACTCCAAAAAGTTTCGCACACCGTCGAAAATCCGATTGGTTCGTCTGGATTCTCTTGACGAGCATCGACGCAGAGTCAATATAGGCGGTGATACGGCACTCGTACTCGGCCAGTTTCGCTAGGGCAACTCCGAGGTTATGTCCCGCCATTGCCGCGTTGTAGTTTGACTCGTTAGTGACGTTACGACTGTTGCAAGTCGCGTTCACATGTCCCCATGAGTTAATCGCCCCATCGCAGTTTGTGCGAACGCGTTGATAATCTGACCGATTAGGAGGAGCGTTGGTCTTGACCTTATTCACCTTCTCCCATATCAACACATGATCGATCCCGATATCCGGGTCACCTGTGATATGTCTGGTGGGTTGTCCCCAGCGATCAACCATCTCGGAGGAAGCCCCGTTGACGGATGTCATGGCTGCAGCCCGTAGTGGTGAAGGATTGCCGGGTCCGTATTTGGTTGTAGCACAACCACTTAGACAAACGATGAGTGCTAAGACAATCAAACGAATCATGAATACCTGCCTATGGTTCGATGACTATAGTCTACAGTATATCTTGTAGATTATAGTCCGTCGACCTATAGTCTCAGTTGTCGGACGATCCTGTGGCATGGATCACAACATTGCCGCAGCATTCGGCCAAACCCTCAGAAAAGCCAGATTAGATGCCGGTCTCTCCCAAGAGCAGCTTGCACTTGCTTCCGATATAGATCGTACGTTTATATCGATGCTGGAAAGGGGTATTCGACAGCCTACTCTGACGACAGTTTTCGCTATTGCGGATACACTTCAGGTAAAGCCGGAAGTGTTGGTTGCACGAACCGCAAAGCTTAGAAAGTCTTAGTTAAGGACCTTGAAGATACCGCTAGCTTTAGCGATGCGCTGACCATCGTGAAAAAGTTCGGCGTTAGCAAAACGCCATCGACTTTCCAGCTCGCTGTATATCTACAGTGGCTTCGACCCAATCCCCGCTAGAAGCTGTACCAGGCGAGCTATATCACTGGCACCTCATTGTTAGTCACGGGCGGAAGGACAATGCATTGAGCGCCCAGCCTACGAATAAAGAAGAAGAGTTCTTACCACTGAACAGTAATAGTCCGTTTAACAATATCGTCGGGCCATACTTCGTAAGATTCCATGCAGACTCGCTAATCATTGGGTTAAGACTTGAGGACAAACACTGCAACAATTCAGGTCGCCTACACGGCGCAATGGTCGCAGCGATCTTTGATACCGCTCTGGGTCACAACTTAGGGCTTGTGATTGCCAAGGACAACGGCTAGGACTGCTTGTCCAGATACAACACTCGTAGGGATCGAGCGCTTGTACCTTTTCTAGTTCCATTACCTTTGTTCCAAATTGAGGGGTGGTACAAGGGTAGGAGTTCTGGGTTGTGCATCGGAATACCTCAGCGCCAAAAATCTAGCTAATCAATTTGGTATGTATACCAAGAATCCAAAATGGCGGGGCTCCCGTCTATCCCGCTAGTGCATTGTTTTCCATAGCTCTGTGAAGCCACATAAAAAGGTCCTTTTTTAAAGTCGAAAAGTTAGTTTATATAAGAAATATTACCCCATAAAGTTGATATACGTAAAATAATGATGTTTTATTACGAAAATAGATTTCGGTCGAAGCGTTCCGTTCACGCACTAATGGAAAGCGGGCCGCGGTCTGAGTAGCCGCGCTGTATATGGATCTCACCATATTGGGCGCACATAAGCAGAATCGAATTCTCGGGATATTGCCAAGGCATATTTCGCCAAACAACGAAATGCGAAGGCGGAACGACGAAATCAATGTCCTGATATCCAGATTGGACAACGGCGATTCGGTTCAGTATCTAAATTTTGGCCAGACCTTCCTAAGAAGCGACGGAACGCTTCGCGAAGACCTAATGCCTAACTTGCTTCACCTTAACGCCGAGGGTTATAGACTATGGGCGATCTCGATGGAGCCAACGATCAAGCGGCTTTTAGGGGAGTGATGGGAAAGTCTCGCGAAGGTCGTTCGTTGGGACGTTTGAAAAAGTGTTTATATCTAATATTAAAAAGAGAGGTATCTCGTGACTGAAGTAGCATTAGAAAATCCAGATCTGTTCGAGCTGAGTATGTCCGAAGAAGCGGCACCTTTACTGGATGCCGTAAAAAAACATATTGCGGATAACGTAGCGCCAATCAGCGAGGAGTTCTACGCGCTCGATAAAGAAAAGGATGATCGTTGGACATGGCATCCGCGACAGTTGGAATTGTTAGAAGGTGCAAAGTCTGCGGCGAAAGCTTCGGGTCTATGGAATTTCTTCCTACCGGATGCAGAGACAGGTGAAGGCTTAACTAACCTGGACTATGCTTATATCGCCAACGAACTGGGTAAGTGGCCACTGGCATCTGAAACGCTCAATTGCTCTGCGCCTGATACGGGCAATATGGAGGTCTTGGAGCGAGTTGGCACGCCGGAGCAGAAAGAGCAGTGGCTCAAGCCGCTATTGGAAGGCGAGATTCGATCAGCCTATGCCATGACCGAACCTGCGATGGCTTCGTCTGATGCTAAAAACATCAGCACGAACGCGGTGTTGGAAGGTGACGAATGGGTCATCAACGGCGAGAAATACTATATATCTGGTGCAGGTGACCCACGCTGCAAAATCATGATCGCGATGGTCAAAACCAGTCCTGATGCACCTCCACATAAGCAACAGTCCCAGATCCTGGTGCCCATGGATACGCCTGGGGTGAAGGTGCTTGAAGGTATGGAATCTTTTGGCGAAGACGATGCCCCACACGGTCACATGCATATTGTTTTCGACAACGCCAGGGTGCCAAAAGAGAATATCCTGTTGGGAGAAGGGCGAGGTTTCGAGATATCCCAAGTGCGTCTTGGCCCTGGCCGCATACATCACTGCATGCGCTCCATTGGCGCGGGAGAGAAGGCACTGGAGATGATGGTTCGGCGAGGTATGAGTCGTCAGGCGTTTGGTCGCCCTCTACTTCAATTGGGTAAAAATATCGAACTCACCTCCCGCGCCCGTATTGAGATCGATGCTTGCCGCCTGATGGTGCTGCAGGCAGCAAAAGCTATGGATGTGTTGGGTAATAAAGAAGCCCGTATTTATGTCAGTGCAGTGAAGGCGATGGTGCCAGAGAAAATGTGCCAGATTATCGATTGGGCAATCCAGATTCACGGTGCCACTGGCGTCTCACAGTGGACTCCGCTCGCTCGGATGTATGCCCGCCAACGCAATTTGCGAATAGCAGATGGTCCCGATGAGGTTCACCACATGGTCGTGGGGCGTAATGAGCAGCGCAAATATGAAGGCGAGCGTTACACGGACTTGGACGACAAGCTGGTTCTAAAACACGACGGCTAGTACCTTTTAGGTTGCCTAACTGAGACAGAATCTGAGTCGGCACAAAGTGCGAGAACATAGTATGGAAGAATCCTGGGCGAGAGAACTCTTTGATGCTTGGCGAAATACTGAGGCATGGACCGCGAAAGCTGAAGCAAGCATTTCTATTGAAGAAGCGTATGCGACGCAACGGTCGCTTATTCAATTGCGAGGCGAGCCCATCGCCGGTTATAAAGCTGGTCTCACAAGTAAAGCTGCGCAACAAGCCCAAGGTCTTGACGCGCCGGTAAGTGGGATTTTGGTCGAGTCCGCGAGGCGCACACCTGAAGAGATGATACAGACTAGTTGGTTTGTAACCGCGTTTATCGAGACAGAGATAGGGTTCTGCGTAGGTGCCGACGTGACAAGGGATGTTACGGCTGACGATGTCGGTGACGTTCTGTCGCACTGGAAACCCATGATTGAGCTTGTTGACGTTGGCTTCAGCCAACGGCCGATTGGCACAGATCTCATAGCTTCCAACGTTGCCGCCGCGTACTTCATCGAATCTGATTATGAGCACGATATCGCGACGGTGAATGATGCGTCAGTTCAATTATTTGCGGGAAGCGAGCTCAAATATGCAGGCGCGGCGACAGACGTACTGGGTAACCAGTTAGAATCTGCTGCGTGGCTTATCAATCATACTCGTGCGAAAGGGTATGAAGTCAGAGCCGGTCACATTCTCATGACCGGTTCCATTGGAGCTGCCTGCCTCGCGCGACCCGGTGACTACTGCGCGAACTACGGTGAGTTTGGTGACATTAGATTTACCTTCGCACGATGAAACTACACCAGTTCTATACCCTGTTGTTATGGTTGTAAGGAATTCCCCGTATAGAACCCTTGTCTTTAACCTTGGTGGATACCGCAGATCTTGTGACCGTCAGGATCAAGGAAGTAACACAGATAGACAGCTCCTGCGGGGCCTTGGCGTGGACCAGGAGGATCTTCGACACTGGTGCCGCCATTGGCAATGGCCACATCATGGAACTCTTGCACCTGTTCGGGTGAATGACATACAAACCCTATTGTAGAACCATTGGCGGCATTAGCTGGTTGACCATTGATAGGTTCACTGATGCAAAAGGTGGAGCCATCATGAATGTAGAAAAGACGGGTCTGCCCTGTCGAGTTAACATGTTCCATGGGCTCACCAGCACCCAGTACGCCAAGCACGGCGTTATAGAAACTCCTGGTTCTAGCTATATCGTTCGACCCAATCATAGTGTGGTTCAGCATCGTATCTTCCCTTTGTTTTAGAGTTCTTACGTTTATGGTTAAAGTCATGGCTAGTGCCCAGGCGTTAGGACAATCTTCCCCAATGCTTTGTTTTCCTCCAACGCGTGATGTGCAAGCGCTGCATCTTTAAAAGAGTATTCCTGTCCGATGACCGGGCGGATATCTCCACTTGCCAATCCGTCTGCAATTTCGGCATGTGCACGACGGCGCTCTTCCCGAGTTGCGTTATTCTGGGTCATGCCTAGGATATCCGCGTCTTTTGCCATAGCTGCACGCGGGTTTATAGTGATGGTTCCCTGGTTGCGGTCGCCGCGATTTCCGATAAGAACAATCCGCCCAAAGCGAGCGATCACATCGAGATCGTTGGCGAGATTGACGTTGGCGAGCATTTCCAGGATGAGGTCAGCGCCTTTGCCTTCTGTTAGCTCGCTGATTTGGTCTAGATAGTTCTGTGTGGTGTGATCCAGGGCGTGATCAGCCCCTTGTTCACGCACTAATTTTCCCCCTTCATCGCTACCCGCTGATGCAATTACTAACAATCCTGCACGACGGGCAAACTGGATGGCGGCAACGCCGACGGCACCGCTACCGCCATGAACGAACAGTCTCTCTCCTGGTTGAGCGCGGCCGCGATGAAACAGCGCTTGGTAGGCTGTGATGTAGGGCAGGTGAATGGCAGCGCCCTGAGCAAAGCTGACTCCAGTGGGTAGTGGGTGTACGTTTCGCGCGTTGCACAGTGATTTGTCTGCGTAGGTGCCACTTTTCGACCCGGCGATATACACCCGGTCGCCAACGTCTACATTAGTGACACCTTCCCCGACACTTTCGATCAATCCTGCGCCATCACTGCCTAGCGTGAACGGTGTCGCTGGCTTGGGGTAGATGCCTGAACGAAGGTAGGCCTCTACTGGGTTTACGCCCGCTGCTTGGACGGCGACGACCACTTCGCCGGGACCTGCAACCGGGTCAGGCACTTCTTCGAGCTGCAGGACTTCAGGTGAGCCAAATGTATGCTGACGTATGGCTTTCATGTTCGTTCAGTGGTTGATGACGATTTTGCCAAAGTGCCCACCTTGCTCCATTTCTATGAAGGCTTCCTTAGCTGCGCCCATTTCATAGCGTGAGTCAATGACAGGATGAGTTTCGTGCAATGTCATTGCGCGTAACATGTTTTCGAACATAGACCTGCTGCCAACGGTGATGCCATGAAAATGAGCATTGGTCCTGAACATCTGGGCGACGTTCAAGGGGTTTGAAAACCCGCTGAGGACACCAATCAGATGGATGTGTCCATAGAGCGCTACTGATTCGATGGACTGTTGCAAGGTTTCGGCACCGCCTACTTCAACGATGTGGTCGACGCCGCGACCGTCCGTGATGCGCTTGGCTTCTTCCGCCCAGTTGGGTGTCAGTCGGTAGTTGATCGTGTGATCAGCGCCGAGCGCCTTTCCCCTTTCAAGCTTTTCGTCTGACGAAGACGTCAAGATCACCTCCGCACCAAAAAGCTTCGCGAATTGCAGTGCGAAGATGGATACACCGCCTGTCCCTTGCACTAATACGCTCTGCCCGGCGATAAGATGGCCTTCTTCAACTATTCCACGCCAAGCAGTGAGTGCTGCGCAAGGGAGTGTGGCCGCCTCGTCAAATGACATGTAGTCAGGAATAAGAGTGAGCCCGTCTTCATGCAGCGTCATTTGATCTCGCAGACATCCATCAATGGGTCCGCCTAAGGCTGAAGACAGGGCATGCTGTGTGGGTGGCCCGCTCAGCCAGTTTTGAAAGAACATAGGCACGACGCGATCACCTTGTTGAAATCGTGTAACGCCCTCGCCGATCTCGATTACTGTGCCAGCTCCGCAGGAATTGGGTACCAAACCGGGCTGCGCCCCACCATTCTGAACTGTCAGCAGATCGCGATAGTTCAGGGAGGTGGCATGCATCTGGATGAGCACCTCGTGAGCGCCAGGCCTGGATTCGTCCCGATCGACCATCTCTAGTCCTTGTACTCCCCCATCGCCGGTGACCATTGCACGCATTTTGGTATCTCCTTTCAGTTTTTGTTTGAGTCAGTGCTGTAACGCTCTCGGAGCGTTCTTTTCAGTATTTTCCCCGTCGCCCCACGCGGCAGCGCGTCAATGAACTCAACGGATTGCGGTACTTTATATTTGGCGAGTTGTTGCAGACAGTGGGCGATAACCTTATCTGCACTGAGAGTTTGATCGGGCTTAACAACTAGAACAGCCTTACCGGTTTCGCCCCAGCGTTCGTGAGGTACGCCGATGACCGCGGCTTCCGCAACCTCGGGCAATTGAGTCAGAATGTTTTCTACCTCGGCTGGATAGACGTTCTCGCCGCCAGATATGTACATGTCCTTCCACCGGTCGACGATATAGACGTAACCTTCTTCATCGACCATTGCCGCATCGCCGGTTTTCAACCAATCGTCAATAAATGATTCGTTTGTCTTGTCAGTGTCCTGCCAATAGCCAGGTGTGATGTTCGGTCCTCGAATCAAGAGTTCTCCGGTTTCACCAGGTTGCACTTCAATACCACTCTCTTTCACGATCTTGGTTTGGGTGTGCATCAGAGGTTTGCCCGCGGATCCGATTTTTCTTAAGGCATCATCTACGTCTAGTGCAATCGCTCCCGGACTGGTTTCGGTCATGCCCCAGCTTTGGATCATACTGACGCCGCGATTACTCCAGGCTTGAAGTACGGGCTTGGGGCAAGGTGCACCGCCAATGCCCGCCACTTTCAAATTCTCCAGATTTGTATCTGGAAAAGTCGGGTGTTGCATCATGAATTGATACGGCGCGGGCACGGCGAAAAAGTGTGTAATACCGAGAGTGTCATTGTGTAACGCCTGGAGTGTTTCCGCCGCGTCGAATTCCCTCATCAATTCCAATGTGCCACCGGCATGGAGCACTGGATTTGCCCAACAGTTAAGCCCCCCCGAATGAAAAAGAGGCAGGACCACCAACTGTACTGTGTCAGGTGTCACTCGTGCGGGAATGCCTGCATTCACACAGTTAATAAAATTCATCCCGTGCGTGATCATGGCCCCCTTAGGATTCCCGGTGGTGCCGGAGGTATACATGATCATGATCAGGTCGTCATGAGCCTGTACTGTGGGACTATAAGGGAGTGCCGCGCGCACCAATATGTCGAAGTCATCTTCGCTATCGAAACTGATACGTACTAGCTCATCTATGCCGCAACTGTCTTTTAACTGTTGAGCCTGGTCGGCGAAATGATCGTCATAAACGAGCGCCTTGGGTTCACAATTGTTTACGATGTATTGCAGTTCCGGAACGGCTAAACGCCAATTTAGTGGCACCACCACGGCCCCGATCTTTGCGCAAGCAAACTGTAGCTCAAAAAAGTGGGGGCAGTTTCGAGCGAGGATGGCGACTCGGCCACCCTTAACAACTCCAACGTTTTGCAGATAACCCGCTAACGCGCTACTACGTGTCTCAACGTCTCCATAGTTAAGCGCGGCACCGGAATTCAAATCGTGAATGGCTAGCTTATCAGGCCGTGTGTCTGCTTGTTTTTGAGCCCAATCAAAATACTCCATATAGCAGTCCCATCAATTCGTCAGAAGAACGCTTGCCGTTCATGCGTTCATCTTCTTCATCATGCCCGAGCGGAAGCAAGAGCAGACAACCTCGTCTCGTTGATTTGTCAACACATGCTCAAACGTAACGATGCCACGATCTGGCTTACTTCTACTCTCCCGTTTGTCTACAACTCTAGTTCTTGCCGTGAGGGTGTCGCCAACGAATACTGGATTTGGGAAGGTCGTTTTATCGAAACCCAAATTGCCGAGTGTTGTGCTTAAAGTCGTATCGCCAACAGACAAGCCAACGGCTAAGCCAAGGGTGAAAATGCTATTGACCAAGATCTGTCCATGAATTGAGTTTCCAGCGAACTCAGCGTCCAAATGTAATGGTTGCGAATTGTGCGTTAAGGTTGTGATCAACAGGTTGTCGGTCTCAGTAACCGTGCGAGAGGGTTGATGATGGAATAGCGCGTCAATCTCTAGTTCTTCGAAATACTTGCCTGTCATAGTGTTTTTGAATAGTAGGGTTAATAGGACTTCGGTAAGCCGAGCACGTGCTCGCTGACGAAGTTCTGGATCATTTCTTGGGAAATAGGCGCGATTTTCATCAAACGTGCTTCACGCCAATAGCGTTCTACGTGATATTCCGTGGCGTATCCGAATCCGCCATGGGTCTGCATGGCGCGATCCGCGGCGAAGAAAGCCGCATCTGCGGCTAACCATTTGGCGGCATTGGCTTCTTCCCCGCAAGGGTGACCGTTGTCGATGAGCCAACTGGCCTTGCGAATCATGAGTTCTGCGGCATCCAAGCGCATTTTCGCTTCTGCGAGAGGGAAGGCGATGCCTTGGTTTTTTCCGATAGACCGGCCGAATACAACGCGTTCATTGGCATAGTCCACTGCTCGCTTTAACGCAACACGCCCAATGCCGAGTGCTTCTGATGCTATTAGGATTCGTTCAGCGTTCATCCCATCCAGGATGTAGCGGAATCCCTTACCTTCTTCTCCAACTCGGTCTGTGACTGCTACTGGCAAATCGTCGTACACGACCTCACACGTCGCCACCGCGTTTCGCCCAACTTTGTCGATCGGCGATATCGCGACTTCCGAGCGCTGCAGTTCGGCGAGTAATAAGGTCAAACCATCGGTACGACGCTTCACTTTGTCTTTCGGTGTGGTGCGGACTAGTAACAAAACACGCTCGGATTGCAGTGCCTTGGTCGTCCAGACTTTTCGACCCTTCACCGTATATGTGTCGCCATTCAGGACAGCCTGGGTGGAGATAGACGTTGTATCTGTGCCCGCATCCGGTTCCGTAACTCCGAACGCCACGTGTAGATCCCCATTCGAGACTCTGGGAAGGTATTTTTGCTTCATATCCTCCGAGCCATACTTCACCACGGGATGCATGCCAAAAATGGACAGGTGCAAAGGAGTGGCACCATTCATGGCCGCGCCGCTTGCAGCCACTGCCTCAAGTAAGAGGCTGGCTTCGGTGATGCCTTGACCGCTGCCGCCATACGCTTCGGGTATTGCAATACCCAGCCAACCGGCTTCAGCCATCGCATTGTAAAAGTCCCAAGGAAATTCATGGTCCTTGTCTTTTTGGGACCAGTACTCATCCGGGTAGTCTTCGCATAGCTTGGCGACAGAATCGCGGATAAGAATTTGTTCTTCTGTCAGGTCAAAATTCACTCGATCAGTCTCCTCTGTGTAGTCTCGTGTTTGCCGGTACTGACATCCGAAAATCCAGCAACGAACCCCGAGCCTGTTGGAGAGGGGTCAGCCCGAGGTCCGTTGCCGGCTGGTTAACGCTAGCGCCCGTGAAAAACCGGTTCGCGCTTCTCGACAAATGCCTGAGTAGCGTTGCGATGGTCTTCTGTCTGGCCACAGTGCATGTGATGGGTTGCTTCCAGGTCCAAGCAATCATCGACATCGCCGGATGACATCGCTCGAGCAAAGTTCTCTTTCATATAGCGGAAGGCGATGGTTGGACCTGCAGCTAACTGAGTAGCGATCTCTCTGGTTTTTTCGGTTAAGTGTTCCGGTTCGCAGACCCAGTTTGTGAGCCCGAGCGTCAGCGCTTCCTCCGCACTCACCCGTTCAGACAGAAAATACAACTGGCGGGCTTTGGCGCTGCCGATCAGCTGGGACATAAAAAATGTCCCGCCGTAGTCACCGGAGAAACCGACTCGTGCAAAAGCCGTGGTCATAATGGCGTTAGCGGCCATGATGCGCAGGTCACAAGCTAGCGCCAGTGACAATCCAGCACCAGCCGCAGCACCTGGCAGCGCAGCGATGGTAGGTTTGGGCATGCTGTAGAGCTTCCCAGCGGTGCTGCGTTGATTCACTCGTTGTTGATGAATACGACCGTCCAACGTGTTGTCGACTGCTGTGCTTTTGCCACCTGCGGCCATTCCCTTCACATCGCCTCCAGCGCAAAACCCCTTACCGGCACCGGTCAGCACAATCACCTTTGCTGCTGGGTTTAGCTCTGCATCCGCCAGCTGGTCAGCTAAAGCCGCCGTCATCGCACTAGACATTGCGTTGCGCGCGTCGGGGCGGTTTAAGGTTAGCGTCAGTACGCCATCTTCCAGATCCGCGAGTAGATCATCAGTGCCTGTCGGTAATTCAGCCATGTTTATCTCCTAGAATATGTTGCTATCTCAGAATGCCTTTGCGCCAATAAACTATGGTTAGCGTTCCGCTATCTCTCCGATGTGCTTCGGAGCAACCCAAGATGCTTCGTTTGCACGGCACCCTTCGATGATTTCGTCGATAGATTCCAAAGATTGTTCGTGAATCTGCGTGGTCGGGCCTTCTGGATCACCGCCACCCGCTCTGAACTCGAGGACCTCGACGCCCCCCGGACCAGCGTTGTATTTATACGGGTGGGTGGCGGGCATAAAAATGGTTGACCCTTTACCTAGCGTCTTCTTGCCCATGTGAATCTCACCTTCGACAACGTAGTACAGGCAGTTGCCATAGGCGGGATGGCTGTGGCGGAATAAAGGAAAGTTTGGTCCAAACCAGATGTGTGAAAGCGACATGCCTTCAATGCCCCCTTCTAGGAAGAGGATGGTATTGCTCAAACCTGGCAGGAAAGCTTCTACCATCTCTGACATCTTGTTTCGCGCAGCGTCTTCGCCGTGCGCCTTTGTTAAGTGGTCGAATGTATAGCTATCGACGAAACCATTTATAACTTCCTCGGTGCGCGGCAGGGGCTGTTTGAGATCCGGGGCGGTATTAATTTGTACTTTAGCGCTCATTCTTCTCTCCTTACGAAATGCAATATCTATCGTATGTTTGAATAGGGTAGGGGTTTTAGGATTTCTACTGTCATCGAATCTATGAGTTTCAGTAGTGTTTCGTTCTCTGCATGTGGCGAGAACGAGGTCAATCGCTCCATCTCTCCCGCATTGCGGGCGGTCCATATCTCCGTGAACGAACCGCGCCGACCACTGGCAGCGCCGTAAGAGAAAGTAAGTTCGTAACCGCTATTTTGGGCGCTGTCTTGTGCTGAGTTCTTGGAGGCTTCGAGCGCAGCCATATAATTTGAACTACTGAGGTTTACACGAATGCACACGCAAATCTGGGAGGATACTTCGATGGCATCAGCTTTCTGTTTGCTTATGTGATCAGAAAGCTGGTAGCCATATTGAACTTCCTCCTCCATGTTAAGACCTAGCGACTGCAAGCTCTCGATGCGACCCGAAGATATTTCTGCCGCAATTTTCGAACTTGCCTCTTCAAACTGACCCATCGAGTCACAGCGCACGAGCAACATATCGCGCCCCAATATTCCAGTTAGGCATTCCCAAGCGCCTAGAACTTCATATCCACTTTCTTCCATTAAAGGTATAGCCACCTCCCCGTAGCGGGAGACGTACTTGCTGAAGTTACTCTTCGTCGCGGGGCTTATTGTGTGAACTACTTCCATTAGGAAAGCCATACTGTGGGTCTCTCTTGTGCGTGTTTCTGCTTGTTTGTTAAGTGCTGAGCTGAAGACATACTTGGATTCAGCCAGACTGAACTCTGACTAGCCGACCAGGGAGTGATCCGGTTGCTTCACCATTCTCGTAGGTAACCGCCCCAGACTTGATGGTGACATCGATACCATCTGCTTTTTGCAGGAAGCGTTTCCCACCTGCCGGGAGATCGTGAACCAGGTGTGGCGTTTGAAGTTTCAGATTCGCGAAGTCAATCACGTTGATGTCGGCTTTAAGGCCTTCAACGATCATGCCTCTATCATGAAATGAGTAGAGTTCCGCCGGTTGACGGCAGAGCATGTTTATGGCTTTTGGTAGCTCGATGCGTTGCGCGTCTTTCACCCATTTAGTCAACACGTACAGATTGGCACTGGAGTCGCAAATGGAACCTACATGGGCACCGCCATCGCCGAGAGCCGCCACTGTGTGGGGGTGTTCTAGCAGCGCGGGTATGTTCTCGGAGAAGTTCGCTCCAGGGATGTACACAAGGTTGTTACCGTCGTTTCCCAACAGGTAGTCATATAGCCATTCTTCAGGATGGCGATTTTCTCGGGCAGCTCGCTCAGAGACTGCATCTTCTTTTTCAGGCAGATATTCGATCGGGTCTGATAGCGGATACATGTGTTTGAAACTTTTCTTGAAAACCTCAGCAAGAATGTGGGGATTGACGTTTTCTTCTCTTAGTACCTGTGCCTTTGTGGTGGGGTCGCGGAGTTGCGTGATCTTGTCGGACCAACAGAGTTGATCGTTGTCCATAACCGCAGCAAAGGTGGGTCGTTTGTAGAATGTGCTCATGGAGGCACGGTGGCCCTGCAGGATGCCGATTGGTCTGGAGATGACCTGGCCTCGGATATCTAGCCCATCTGCCTGCGCCTGCTCAACACGCGCTAGTTGATCGGACCAGAGTTCCGGGCGGTTGGCTAAGTCGAGTAACGTAAAGGTTCCCTTTGCTCCCGCTCGCTGACTGACCTCTCTCAAGATGTTGAATTCATCATCTGCGTCTTCCCAGTCTGAAATCATCTGAAAAACGCTACCTTTACGGCGGATAAGCGCTTCACCTAAACGCTTTAGTTCAGCAGATGCTGCCTTGTAGCTTGGGGTGTACTCGCCCTCGCTAGTCCGGTGCGCAAACGTACGTGATGTGGAAAAGCCAACAGCGCCTGCCTCGATCCCTTCACGAATCAACGCCTGCATCTGGGAAATGTCGTCATCAGTTGCTTGTTCCCGATTGATGCCACGCTTTCCCATGACGTAAACCCTTAGGGGGCCATGGGGTATTAGCGCGGCGATATCGATGTCCCTTGGTTGGCGTTCGAGTGCATTCAGGTACTCGGGAAAAGTTTCCCAATTCCAGGGCAAGCCTTCGTTCAGGGCACTACCGGGGATTTCTTCCACTCCCTCCATTAGTTGCACCAGGGCTTCGTGGTCTGGCGAGCGACAGGGGGCAAAGCCCACGCCGCAGTTGCCCATGACGACGGTCGTTGTGCCGAGACTAGAAGAAGGGTTTAGGTGGGCATCCCAGGTTGCCTGGCCGTCGTAGTGAGTATGCACATCAACAAATCCAGGGGTGACGATTCGATCCGTCGCATCGATGGTGCGCTGCGCTTTGCCAGAAATGTCAGCAGCGAATTTAACAATGACGCCATCGTTGATCGCGATATCCCACTCTTTAGCAGGGCTGCCAGTTCCGTCATAGACGTGGCCGTTGCGGATAATCAAGTCGTAGTCAAGCATCGAGTGAGCCTCCTCCCAAGGCGCTAGTGGATTTACATCTTTCTTGCCTACTGTTTAGCGAGAGATTCGTATATATGTTCTATTCAAGTTACGAATATTACGAATATAACCGAGAAAATCCAGAAAAAATCTATATATATCAAACAATATTGAATATAAAGTGCGAATGTCGATACACGAATGGAGTACAAATTTGGGGGGATGGCTCAATTGCGCTTGTGTAATAGCTAGCAACAAGCGCTTCGTGGGTACCGATGAGTACTTCTGGCTGCAAGAGTTGAGCGAACGCGTTTGAACGTGCTGGAGCTTGGTGGTGGGGTTGCTGTTTCTTATGCGGCCAAACTGTTGGCAGATCAGGGTGCGGATGTCATCAAGGTCGAAACGCCAGATGGTGATCGCACGCGCTATCGGGGCCCGTACCCAAACGGATTGCCTCATTTGGAAAAAGGCGGCCTATTTTTATCGCTGAATGTGCAGAAACGCAGCGTCGTTACCAAAGATCTGGAGTCGCTGCTGGTCTGGGCAGACGTATTGCTATATAGCTACGGTGCGGAAGAGGCGTGTGCGTTGGGTCTTGATGCCGAGTCCCTGACAAAAACCCATCCGGATTTGGTGGTGCTCTCGGTGACGCCGTTCGGCGCAGTTGGCCCCTACGCTGAATTTCTCGGTGAAGAGTTAATCGTAGCCAATGCTGGGGGCTGGGCTGGACTTTGTCCAGGTACTCACGCTGAGCTTGAGCTTCCACCACTTAAAGTGTTTGGTCATCAGTGCGCGATGATGGCTGGCACGGTTGGTGCCCTTACGGTAGCCGCTACGTTGCGCGATGTGGGCCGTTCCGGCGTTGGCGAGTTTATCGACCTTTCTGAACAGGAATGTGTGGCCGCAGTACTCGAAGCGGGGGTGCCAAGGTACAGCTACCGTGGTGAAGTACCGGCGCGCAACGGCCTGCGGACATTGATCCCCTGGCGGATCTTCCAAGCGAAGGACGCGCCTGTATTTCTGGTATGTATAGAACAGGACCAATGGGAGCGCTTGGTCGCGTTCATGGGAAATCCAGATTGGGCGCAGATGGACATCCTGCAGACATCCACGGGACGCGCTGAAAACCAGGACATCGTACACCAGTTTGTGCAGGCTTTTGTGGGGGAGTGGGAAGCGCACGCGCTGTATCACGCTGCGCAAGAACAGCGGATCTGCGTGGCACCGGTGATGACCGTAGGTGAGATGGGTGCTAGTGAGCACCTGCGGGCAAGACAATTTTTTGAAACGCTCGATCACCCATTTGCTGGTCAGTTGGAATACATTGCGCCGAGTGTCATCACCCAACAAGGCCGTGCCGGTACTCGTCGCTGTGCTCCGCTGTTAGGTGAACATACCAAAGAGGTGCTCAGCTCGAATCTTCCAGATCGCGCTGCGCGTAAAGACCAACGTCCTCCTGACCGACCTCTTTCAGGCGTGCGCGTTCTCGATTTGACCTGGGTGTGGGCAGGTGCTTTCGGTGCTATGAACCTTGCGCATCTCGGCGCTGACGTGATCAAGGTGGAATCTTCGCATCGGTCTGATTTATATCGACGGGTGCCTATTGTGCCGGAGCAGTTTGCCGAGGACCCGGGTCTAAACCATTCCGGGATGTTCAATCAATGGAACCAGGGGAAGCGCAGTGTCTCCATTAACTTGAGCGTTCCAGAAGGGCTTGAGCTCGTGAAGCGGATGGTCGCTGAGTGTGATGTGGTCATGCAGAATTTTGCGACTGGTGTGATGGACCGAATCGGGCTTGGATATCCGGTGCTGAAATCTATCAAGAGCGACATCATCCTAGCCAGCATCAGCGGTTATGGTCAGTCGGGTCCGCTCGCCCACTACATGGGATACGGTCCAGCCATACCACCGTTGACAGGCTTGTCAGATGCGACCGGTTACGTTGGTGAAGGTCCTGAAGAATTCGGACTTTCCATGCCCGATCCCATAGCTGGTATTACTGCGGCATTGGCGGTTGTTGAAGCACTCAATCGTCGAGACGAAACCGGCATGGGGGACCATCTAGACATTTCGCTTTGGGAGGCGACAGGTGTCATGGCTGCTGAGGCTTGGATGCAATATGCGATGAACGGTGAGAAACCTGAGCGCATCGGCAATCGTGATCCTCATATGGCGCCGCACGGAGTATTCGCGTGCCTCGGAGATGATGATTGGATAGCGATTGCCTGCTCGGGTGACGAGGCTTGGCAGCGATTGGCTGCGCTCATTGATCCCAGTCTCTCCCGCGATGCGCGCTTCGAGACACTCGCAGCTCGCAAAGCTAACGAAGATGTTCTCGAAGCGCGAATTACGGAGTGGACCACGGGGAGGGACCGTTGGGAGCTGACTCGCGTGTTGCAGGCCGTCGGCGTTGCGGCGTTCCCGACGTTGACCTGTCGGGACATTGTCCATGACGAACACCTAAATGCACGTGGTTTCATAGAACGCCTACCTCACCCGGAAGTCGGCATCCGTGCACACACGGGTATTCCATGGCGAATGCGCGAGCGTTCGAATGGCGTCACCAAATCTTCTCCCTGTCTAGGGGAGGATACGGAATTGGTGCTTCGTGAAATGCTGGATCTCGATGTGGCGGATATACCCGGTCATGTTCTGGAGTGATTCGTGGCTACAGAAAGAAGTCGTAAAGACGCTAGAATATGCTATTTATGGGTTATATATCGTTGAAAAACTATAAATACGCAAATATTATCTATAAATAATACGAATCCATCATTTTTCCAAATCAGCGGGTGATCTATCCATCTCCCGCGAAACCTCTGAGGAGCATCCATGATGAGCATCAACGAGGAACGTAATAGCCGCCAGCGTTATCTGGAAGATGGAGAGAAGCGAGCTCGTGCGCTTCAGAATCGAGGGCCTTTGAGTTTTGATAGCGCGGGCCAGATTTCGCAAGAAATTAGAGAAGCTTACGAACAGTACGGCTTCTACATCTTCGAGAGCGTTGTTAGTCATGAGGAGATCCGTGAGGTCGAAAGGCAACTCGACGATGTTATTGAGTGTGCACCTGCCTCGAAAAACGGCGGGCTCGACAAGTTTGGCCGACCTGCGCTTGGGCTGGACCACAAGCGCCCTCTATATATCTGGGCGCGACCCTTGTCAGACCCGCTTGGGGGCACTTCGATTTTGGGCGGGCGCCACGCGGTCCGCATGGAAGAGCCAACCCCAGAAGCTGGTGCGCCCAAGGTTACGGTCTGCGTCCTTCAATACACCTTTGGCGTCATGGACTCTGCGCTTCGGTTATCTGCTCACCCAGGAATGCTCCGGGTCGCAGAGGCCTTTGCGGGATCGGATTTCGTGCCTTACAACGACAACTTCCATGTGAAGGAGCCAGGGCTGGGGTCCTCGGTTGCGTGGCATCAGGATGGGATTACCCATTGGGAGCATCCGAACTGGCATCCAGGTATACACGGATTCAACCTCATGGTGCAGCTTTACCGGACGACGCCAACCAATGCCCTTTGGACCTTGCCGGGAACCCACCGTTCTGGCCGCGTCGATCTGGCGGCGCTCGCAGCTCAGAATGGCGGTTCCGACCGATTGCCTGATGCGGTACCCGTTCTTTGCGAGCGTGGCGACGCCGTTATCTGTAATCGACAACTTGTGCACGGCTCATTCGCCAACGATTCGCCAGACCGGCGCGTCACTTTTATCTGGGGATTTTTTCCTCGCGACAGTGTGCTCGGTGTGGAGAACGATGAAGGCATTGACTACCAGCATGATTTTTACGACGCAGCTCGGATCGAGGAGCGTATGCGTATTGTTCAGATTGCCATTGATGCGCGCCGTCAACATTGGCCGGATGAAGCGCCATACAAATACACCCCTTTCTCGGGACGCGAGGAGGAGGCTCGTTGGAGCCCCGAACTGAACCAAACGCTGTTCCGTGATTATGGCGAAGGACGAATCATCCTGTGAGTGGGGATTACATCGCAGGAGGTATCGATGAGCGAGAGTAAGCGTAGACGAGAAGCGTTGCGTCAGGAGGCAGTGCAAGCCTATTTGGACGGCAAACCGATCGGTGACAGTAGTCTCCTCAAGTTTGCGGCTATGGGTGAACCTCGACCGGAAGGAGTAGACGAGCAGGTGGGCCACTTGCGCGGATACGTGCCGATTTATGAGCGAGAAACGCTCAGTGAACTCCCTGAAGGTACGTTTGGTCGCGCATATGCCACCTTTCTTGATGACAACGGCATCCAGCACATCACCTATAGCCCAGGAGTGCTCGAACGCTTTCGCGATGATCCGTATGTGATGCGAGTTGGCATGACACACGATATACACCATTTGCTCGTCGGGGGTGATGCGGGAATTGCGGGCGAAACAGCAGTCGCGTCCTTTCAAGCTGCACAGGGTACGTTAGGTACAACCGGGCGTGCCATTTGGACCGTATTGAAGCTTGCTTGGGGATACACGAAGCAGCGTCCAGGGAGATCGTTCCGTGTGTGGAGCAATGTTTGGAACGGTTGGCGCCTGGGTCGTAAAACCCCGTTGCTGATTAGCCATCAATTGGAGGACATGTTTGAGCTGCCGCTCGAAGAGGTGCGAGTACGCGTCGGTTTACCGAGGGATCCTCGGACGGCTGGTATTCGCTACACCGATGAGATCGATGGTAAGCCTGTACCGATCGCTGTTGATGCGGCGATGGCTCGACCTGGTGGCGAACCAGAACAAACGAATGAAGGTGGAGTAGGATAATGAGTGAGTCTCTTTTCGATCCAGAAAAGCTTGGTTTCGACCCTGACGCGTTGCGTCGTAAATATCGCCAAGAGCGCGACAAGCGCATTCGTCCAGATGCCAACGAACAATACGTCGAAGTTGGCGGAGACTTCTCCTATTTTGTGGACGACCCTTATGTTGATGAGCCAAACGAGCGCTTACCTCTGACTGACGACAGTGACGTGATTGTGATTGGTGGTGGCTTTGGTGGACTGCTGATGGCGGCTCGACTGCGAATGGCCGGTGTTAAAGACATTCGCATCGTCGAGAAAGCGGGAGATCTCGGGGGCACCTGGTATTGGAATCGTTACCCCGGCGCGGCGTGCGACGTTGAATCCTATATTTACCTGCCGCTGCTTGAGGAGGTTGGGACCATTCCCAAGGAAAAGTACTCGCTAGCTGAGGAAATTTTCGATCACGCCCGTAATCTTGGAAAACACTTCGATCTCTATCGAAATGCTGTCTTTCAGACCACTGTGACCGGGGTTGAATGGGATGAAGATTCAGCGCGATGGGTGGTTCATACCAATCGTAACGATTGCATGCGGGCTCGGTTTCTGTATATGGCAAACGGTCCCCTGCATAGACCGAAACTACCTGGGATCCTCGGGATCGAAAAATTTCAAGGACACACCTTTCATACAAGTCGATGGGACTACGATTACACGGGCGGAGATGCAGGCGGCGATCTCTCACGGCTTGGTGATAAATCTGTTGGGATCATTGGCACGGGCGCCACAGCAGTGCAGGTGGTTCCCCATGTGGGCGCGTCCGCGAAGCAAACGTACGTGTTCCAGCGAACGCCTTCATCGATCTTTGAGCGCCACAACAGACCCACTGACCCAGAATGGGTGAAGACGCTTGAGCCTGGTTGGCAGCAAGCCCGAATGGACAACTTCAATGTGCTGGTGTCTGGGCAGTCTGCCGACGAAGACCTTGTGGCGGACCATTGGACCGATACGCTAAGGATGGCTGCTCAGGTGGTGGACGAGCTCGGCCTAGACGCATCTACTCTTTCCTCCGAACAACTCGGTGAGCTCTATGAGCTTGGTGATATGAAAAAAATGGAGGGTGTTCGAGGGCGAGTAGAGGAGTTAGTTTCAGACCCAGCAACAGCTGAAGCGCTAAAACCCTACTATCGTCTATGGTGTAAGCGCCCATGTTTTGATGCGGACTATCTCGACACTTTTAATCGATCGAATGTTGAGCTCGTCGACACGCAAGGGAAGGGCGTTGAGCGCATCACCGAAAACTCGGTTGTCGTGGATGGAGTGGAATATCCCGTCGACTGCCTGATCTTTGCAACAGGATTTGAAGTTGGAACGGACTACACCCGGCGCTCGCAGTATGACGCCGTCGGGAGGGGCGGGCTTAGGTTATCGGACAAGTGGGCTGAGGGGTTCCTTACTTTTCAAGGATTTCATACGCACGGGTTTCCGAATCTTTTTACGATTCATAGTGCGCAAGGTGGCTTCACACCAAATTATCCCCACTTCCTTGATCAGCAGGCGCGACACCTCGCGCATATCGTCTCTCACTGTCTTCTGAACGACATCGAAACCATCGAGGCGACGCAGGAGGCAGAGAACGCGTGGGTCGAAGAGTGTCTGGAGAAGGCGCAACCGCAATTAGCTTTTCGAAACGAGTGCACGCCGGGGTACTACAACAATGAAGGGGATGTCGGAACACGCAAGGCGCTGTTGAGCAGTGCCTACGGCGGGGGCGCGATGGCGTACTGGAGCATCCTTGAAGCCTGGCGGGAGTCTGGAGAGTTCGCCGGTCTCGCAATGACCCAAAGCCAGGAACGCTTTGATGCGCAAACTGATGAGGAGGAAGTGGTCGGGGGTGGGCATTGAAGCTCATGAAGCTTGATCAAGCCTTCTTTGGCGAGTAACAAGAATTCGATTATCGTCTCCAAGGCGTGCAGTTGTAATTTGATAAACGCTTTTTGGGCGCATAAAAGTTTGACAAACGTAACCAAAGAGTATTTAAATTACGAATGTATAAAAGTCTCAGAGGGGAGCCGAATGTACAATCAGCTTAACAGCGCGAATCGCGGATCTACCTGGATGGTCGCTCTGTGTTTGGTATTTATGATCCCGAGCGCTTTTGCTCAAACTGCAAACTCGAACGACGATGTGATTGAGGAAGTCGTCGTCTATGCGCAGAAGCGAGAGCAGACGCTGATGGAGGTACCGCAGACCATTCAGGTTATCTCCGGTGACACGTTGGAGCAGCGTGGGATTCGGAGCTTTTCCGAAACATTGAAGCTGATTCCGGGTGCATCTTCCCACTTCTCTGGGGGCGCAAGTTCGCAAGGATTTAACTTCCGCGGAACGGGAGCAAAGTCACGGGTTGGAGATTCGGCAACCGGTTTTTACTTTGACGACGTACCTTATTACGTTCCGGGTTCTCCCTATGGTCCCAGCTTGGGACTATTTGATCTGGAGTCACTCGAAGTGCTACGCAGTCCCCAAGGCACGCTCTATGGCCAGGGATCCTTGGGCGGCGTCATGATCTTCCGAACAGAGAAACCGGATTTCCAGAAAATAACTGGGCGAGTTCAAGTGTCCGGTTCAGAGATGAAAGAGGGTGATAATGGTCACCAGCTTGACGGCACAGTTAGTTTTCCGTTGATCAAAGATCAACTCGCATTGCGAATCACCGCCGGTCAGGAAGAGCGGCCAGGCTTAGCGGAGAGCCCAGAATTCCCTGGCGATAAAGATCTGGATACTAGCGAGGATGAGTACATACGCGCGAAACTCTTGTGGGAACCATCAGACGATCTGTCCGTTCAAGCGATGGTTTGGCACTCTGAGCAGGAGCAGTTTTTCACGCCCTCAGATTATGCGTCAAACGATCCGCCGACGGTCTCTCCGGGAACTGGGGGTGTCAAAGGCGCTCAGGACTTTGATATTACGTTGAGTTCCCTTGTTGTTAACTGGGCAACCGACTTTGGTACTTTCACAAGCAGCACATCACTCGCTGAAACTGAAATAGAACAAACTAGGAACGTAGTTTTCCCAAGTGTTATCCCTGGGCTCGGCATCATCGAGTTTGAGCTCAGCGCAGATACTCAAGCAGAAGCTGAGAGCTTCAACCAGGAGTTTAGGTTCGCATCGCCTGATGATGGTGGACCGTGGAGCTGGATTGTGGGCGCGACCTATACCGATGCGACCAACGAAGCAGATTCGATCATAGAAATCAGACGACCCGTCTTTGCTGCTGGTACTACGGTAACTCCCAGCGAATTAGAGACGGAACAATGGGCGGTGTTTGGTGAGGTATCGCGCTCGTTCATGGACGATGCATGGAATGTGTTGTTTGGGCTGAGATATTTCGAAGACGACCGATCAAATCTGACCGGTAGTGAGACCTTTGACGCTGTGAGCCCCCGGTTTAACGTGAGTTTCACACCATCGGAAAATGCCTTGGTCTATTTGAATATTGCCAAAGGATTCCAGAGTGGAAAGTTCACTGATGCGGCAGACATTGCACTTCTTGAATCCCTCGGGCTTTCAGCATCGCCAGTGCTTGATGAGGTCTCGTTATGGACTTATGAGATTGGCGCGCGGTTAGACTTGTTTGATGGTCGGCTGCATCTCGAACCTGCCATCTACTACAGTGAGTTTGAAGACTTCCAATCAGAACTGTTCATAGGTGCGGCCGCGCTCGACTTTAATATGGATACCGAAGTCAAAGGCATCGAATTGGTCATGAGCGCAATTCTGATGGACGGATTGACGTTGAGTTACAGCGCTGATGTGAATGATTCCGAACCCGTAGATCTCAGCCCAATTACGGTCACGCTGCCGACTGGCTTGCAGGAAGGTGATCAGTTGCCTTATGTGCCAGGATGGAGTCATTCGGTATTCCTGGATTATGAAAGGTCGTTTTCGGGATTTCGGCTATATGGGCAAATTGGATGGACCGGTCAAGACGGACAGATTGACATCTTTTCGGGTCTTGCCGCGGACGAACTGGACACTTGGAGCGCACGGATTGGAATAGCAGGTGATCGGTGGAATCTGTCTATATGGGGTGACAACCTGACAGACCAAAAAGGCCCCATAGTGACCGCTGTCGTACCTAATCGGTTCGATCGTCGCGAGATTGGGGTTACGCTCGGCTTTAACTTCTGAGGAGCGGAATCGCAGGCCTGAGGTGTTCCTGCAGTCGTGATGTGGATGCGTAGCATCTTAGGATTTGTCGTTGCGCTTCTCCCGACCCTAACGTCGGCGACTGCAGAGCGAGATAGCGCATGCTATGGTTTATATCGGCTGACAGATATTTCTCATGCGGTCGAACCTGGCATGATCGTGGAAGCAACCGCTTCAGTACCGTCGCATTGTCGTGTGCGAGGTGTGATCAATCGCGCAATCCGCTTTGAGTTGACCATGCCGGTCGGCGGATGGAACGGACGCATGATGTTCTCTACGGTCGGTGGTGGTGCTGGGGTGCTTGGCGATACATCGAGCCTGCTGCCGCAGGGATTTGCGATGGGGACCACCGATACGGGCCATGAGCAGGATGCTAGCGATTTCACCGCGTACATGAGGCACCCCGAGGCACTGATCGACTGGGCCTTTCGGGGCGTTCACCTGGCGACCGTGTTTGCGAAGAAAGTAATCGCACAATATTACGGTCGCGAAGTCGAGTTCGCCTATTTTCAGGGTTGCTCGGGTGCCGGGCGCCTGGCGCTTATGGAGGCTACACGTTTTCCAGAAGACTATGACGGCATTATTGCCGGTGCGCCGATGTTTAGCATGCTGGAAAACGTACCGCGGATTCTTGGTCACGCCCGTGTGCAGCGTGCGAATCCGCTGACGCAAGAATCTCTGGATCTTTTGGATAGTGGCTCGAGACGCGCGTGCGATTCACTGGATGGTGTGGCGGATGGCGTGATAGACGATCCACGAAGATGCACACAAGATGTTCTCAACCTCAATGCGCTTGCATGTAAGGCAGGTCAGAACAAAGGCTGCCTGACCTCAGGGCAGATAGAGACAGCTCGCGCGGTATACAGCGACGTGTTGGATGTGGATGGCAATGTCGCATCTCCTGGCATATTACCTGGTGCTGAAAGCTCGACCTTATACGATTGGCGTTCTTTTCTTCTCCAATACCAAATAATTCTTGCGGCCTATAACAAGACCATCGAAACAATGGTGCGTCATGATCCAGATTTCAATGATCCACACTTCGATGTCGAGCAATTCGACACCGTTGCCGATCGCCACCTGCTGGAGAGTTTCGCTTCGGTCGTGGATGTGGATAGCGCGGATTTGACCGAATTCGCCAGACGTGGTGGCAAGTTGCTGATGTATCAAGGCTGGAACGACTATGCGTTGCCACCACAGAGAGCGATCGACTATCTAGTTAACGTTGAACGTAATAGTGGTGGTGTCGAAGCTACTGCTAACTTTTTTCGCCTGTTCATGGTGCCTGGTATGGGCCATTGTCTGTCTGGTCCGGGAGCATGGCGGGCAGACTACGTTGATGCGGTTGTTCGGTGGCGAGAGCAAGGTATAGCTCCAGAGCGTATCGTTGGTTCACGAGCTGTCAATGTCGGCGTCGAGCCAACTGCTGGAGAAGAGAGCGTATCCGTGGATGGGTCCTTTTCCCGTCCTTTGTGTCCGTACCCGAAGTACGCCAAATACCAAGGACGTGGTGATGTGCGTGATGAGCGAAATTTCAGTTGCGAGGAAGGCTGAGTGGAACAACCAGAAGCGCCAGAAGAGCAAGCCCCTCCTAGCCGTGGTCAGGTGGTCTATGCAACCTCGCTATTGGCATTGGTGAGCTTCTTTAACTACCTAGACCGATACGGTATTTCCATTCTCGTAGAACCGATCAAAGCTGATCTAAATCTATCAGATACCGAAATAGGCGTGCTTACCGGATTCGCTTTTACAGCGACCTATGGGTTGTTTGGCCTTCCACTTGCGCGATGGGCTGACCAACATTCGAGAGTTCGATTGCTCGCATTGTGTTTGGCAGTCTGGAGTGTGGCAACCGCGGTCATGAGTGTTGTGAGCAGTTTTGCTCAGATGGCATTGGCACGGGTGTTCGTCGGAATAGGGGAGGCTGGAGGTACTCCCGCGTCACATTCTTTGATTGGAGACTACTATCCGGCTGAGACTAGGGCCCGTGGCTTGAGCATGTTCCAGTTCGGTGGGGTTGTAGGCGGCACGTTGGGTATTGGTTTGGTGGGATACGTTGCCGACCAGGTTGGGTGGCGCCCAGCCATTCTAGGTATGGGATTGCTGAGTCTACCTTTGGTGCTGATGCTTTTGTTCACGTTTCGAGAACCTCCGCGTGGTCGATTTCAGCGAGATGATATTGCAGAGGAGCCGATCGAGAATTGGTTGGAAGCTGTACGAGTAATCCTCGCGCGTCGAACCATGCGCCATGTGCTAGTTGCGTTTGCGCTCGTTTCGTTTGGCACGCTGGGTGTCGCTGCCTGGTCTGCACCATTCTTTATGCGGGTTCACGAGTTAACACTCACGGAAGTGGGTATTGTGTTGGGATCTATCAACGGGATTGGTGCCATCTTGGGAGCACTTCTAGGTGCGGTCTTTGCTCCCATGCTGGTTCAGCGAAACCGTCGCTGGGAGCTCTGGTGGCCTGCGCTCGTCTATATCGTCGTATGGCCGTTGCACGTGCTAGGGTACATGTCCGATTTACTCTGGTTGGTCTATACGGCTCTTGCGCTCGCTTCTTTTATGGTCATGTCTGCGGCAGGAGTGATCAACTCCGCGGTACAATCGGTGGTTCCCGCCTCAGCTCGAGCGACCAGTGTTTCCTTGATAATGATTGCCGGTATCCTAGTTGGCGGTGGTTCTGGGCCGTTGCTTGTGGGAATGCTAAGTGATGCGCTTGCTTCCGAATTCGGCGATCAAGGATTGCGTTATGCGCTAGTGATCGCGACCACAATTATGACTTGGGGGGCGGTACATTTCCTGTTTGCAGCTAAGTACCTGCAACGCGAACTGACGAATTGAGACGACGGCTATCTGTTTTCTTTGAATAACTACATAATTGTTGAATGAAAGAACGTAAGTTTCGCGAACACGAGCAAGATAGGCGAATCCTCGCTGCGTTGACCCGTAACGCCCGTATTACAAATCGCGATTTGGCGCGTGAGTTGGATATTCCGGAGCACGTTGCGTCGGATCGACTCAGGGTTCTGCAGTCCAATGGAATCGTTGGCACTACAGTGTTAGCGGACTACGGGGCGTTTGGCTACAGTCCATTTCTAAATTTACAGATTGCAGTTGAACCTGATCGCTTCGATGATGCCGCGGCCTTCTTGGCCGAAATTGAATCGATCGTAACCCTGTATAGCTGGGGGCGGTTCGCAGATTTTCAATTTGGTCTGCACGTCGTCGCGCGAACTTTAATCCAGGCGCAAAGCTTGCTAGCAGACCAGATTGGTAGGTGCCCAGGTATGATTCGATGTGATGTACACGTGATGACTGGGTCGACCAACTACAATCCGCCTGTTGTAGTCAGCGGTGTTCGTGCGGGCCCAGGGCCCGAGATCGAACCATATGACAATATTGATGAGCTTGATGTTTCCATCATCAAATGTCTGCGTAATGAAGGTCGCAAACCTTACCTAACCATTGCGGAAGAATTGGGTGTGGTTGAGGGAACAGTTCGACGTCGCGTAGTGCGCATGGTCGAAGAGCGGATAATACGGTTCGCGCCCATAGTTTCGGGACAAGGTCTAATGCCGGGCTCGCTACCGATTGTGGTGTGGATTGACGTGGATCCTGAAAAGATCGAGGCTGCAGCGGAGGCTCTGCGGGATGTGCCCTATGTATCTGGCTTGCAGCGATTGCTTGGACCCCGGGGGAATTTTCTAACAACGGTCTCTATGGATGAGCAGCAAGCGGAGCAGGCGTTGAGCGAATTGACGACAGATGTTCCTGGGTTGCGCAAGATTTACGTCGAGCCCGTCAGACGGGTGTTTAAGTTTTCAGACACTTGGCGCGATCTGGCATCGGTTCAGCCTCTACCTATAGATATCTGGTCGCCGAACGGTGGTGATGCAAAAACAGTCACTGGCTAACTCGTCCGTCTTTCACGCTCCGGCAAGATTCAACCAATAGTTCTTATCTGATTCGCGGAGAATAGTATTCCTAGTCAATGAGCGGGTAGGTAGCCCCGCACCTCCGTTAAAGATATATGTAGAAATATCTATACATAAATATTAATAAACATAAAATATGTGTAAAATAAATACGAATATTAAGTATTGAGCGGTTTTCGTCGGTGTCACCTCATTCGCAAGTTCCTTCTCTCAGGTACGAAACCAGAACCCTTGGGAACCCCAGCGACCCAGCTGTCATAGTCATCGTGAGTACAGGCGTATCGGGTCTCAACAACGCCATGATTGACCGAGGATTGGTGCAACGAGGTATGCGCGTCATTCTCATGAATGGACGGGATACCGCTGGTGGAAGTTTAGAGGAAGCTTTTGACGGTGGCTTACCTGAAGGCACGGATCTGATAGCAGAGATGAATAACGCCATGGCAGGTGAGTCCTTTGTTGCTCCCTACGACTGGCACGATATGGCTGATGATGTCGTTAACGTTTTAGATAAGTACGAGATCGCGAAAGCGCATGTGATTGGATTCTCGACGGCGGGGACGTTAGCGCAGGTTGTGATGACGAGACACCCGGAACGGCTGAGGAGCTGCGTGATGTGTTGCTCCGCCTATGATTTTGACTTTGAGCCCTTCACGAGTGAAGGAGCGGAAGAGCTGGTTCGGGTTATGCAGTCAGCCAAGCCTCTAGAGCAGGGTAAGACGACCCAGCAGGAATGGGTTCAACGTCAGATCGACTTCTTTGGTCTGATGCGAGAGCTAAGTGATCAAGACGATCCGCGACGCCTGGAGATGGAAGAGAGTGCGGCTGACGACTTTGAAAATGGCTGGATTGATTGGACGGGAATGGCAAGCGCCAGGTCCGCCCTTGCCTTCTTCAAGTGGCGTAAGGATCACGAGTGGACCCACAAAGAAGCTTTGCGTAACAACAAAGTGCCAGCGTTGGTCGTGCATGGTGAAAAGGATCCCGTTGTAGCCTTTAAGAACGCCGAGCTGCTGGCGGAGAAAACAGCGTCATCTAGCCTGAAGACGCACCCATACGGCCACGTTCTGGGGCCTGTCCAGTCAGAAAACGAGTTACTGGATTTCATTGTGGATTTTATGAAACGACACTGAAACCGTCTTAACAAACGAACGCACTAGAAAAACTGATCAGCAAATACGAAAGAGGGAAAGTATGAATGCACAAGCTAACCGGCCCGATTACCTAAAAGGCGATTCCGGCTACACAGTAATAGTCATAGATGAACCAGCCCCCCATGTGCGTCGGATTACGATGAACCGCCCAGATAAACGTAACGCACTAAATCATGCACTAAGAGGTGAAATTCTCCACGCTTTACGTACGGGTGACATGAATCCCGACGTTCATGTTCAGATTATTCGCGGTGCCGGTACCTGTTTTTCTGCGGGTTATGATCTTGGTGGTGGCAACGAAGGGCAGGATATGCCGTTCTTCACTGCAGAGGGTGATGGGCAGTGGCCACGTCACGTGACCGAGGGCTGGATGAGCATCTGGGACTTATCCAAACCGGTCATTGCGCAAGTGCATGGTTATTGCCTAGCTGGCGGCAGTGAACTAGCCACAGGATGTGACCTTGTATACATGGCTGAGGACGCCCAGATGGGCTACCCCGCCGTGCGTTTTGGTGTACCCGATATGCATTTCCATGCCTGGTTGGTTGGCATGCGTAAGGGCATGGAAATGATGCTAACCGGTGATGCCATCAATGGCATTGAGGCTGAACGACGCGGTTGGGCAACTGCCGCGGTACCTGCAGAAGAACTGGATGCGTATACCCTGCAGATAGCTGAGCGGATCGCACAGTTACCACGCGATCTAGTGCGCTTAAACAAACGCACTATTCACAGACAAATGGAAGTTATGGGATTTCGCAATGGGGTACGTGCCGGTACTGAATTGTGCTCCCTTGGTATGCACTCAGAATCAATGGCTGCGTTTCTTGCGAAAGCAGGGCCGCAGGGCAAAGAACTAACGGCTGCACTTCAGGAGCGCGACGAAAAGTTCGGCGACTATCGGGCTTCGGATTCTTGAAGACCTGACGAGAATGCCCATGGTCGAATATCCGTTACCCAACGTATCCACTGATTTGAGTGGTCAGGTTGCACTGGTCACCGGAACCACATCAGGGCTTGGCAAGCGGTTTGCGCAGGTCATTGCAGCCTGTGGTGCCAAGGTCGCGCTTACGGGGCGCCGCAAAGATCGACTCGATGCATTGGCCGAGGAGATCCGAGCTTCCGGTGGTGTTTGCGAACCTATACCGTTCGACATAACGAACGCCGATGAGATTCCGATCGTGGTGGACAAAGCAGAAGCTGCGCTTGGGGTTGTGAATATCCTCGTTAACAATGCTGGCATTCCCGATGCTCAGCGAGCGCATAAGATGAGCGAAGAGGTGGTCGATGCCGTATTCGACACCAACCTGATCGGTCCCTGGAAATTGTCATGTGAAGTAGCGCGTCGAATGATAGCTGCGGAAATGTCTGGGCGAATGATCAATGTCTCCTCGATCGGCGCTTTCCATTACACCGGTAGTGGCGCTGCACTTTACTCGGTGACCAAGGCTGCCCTCATCAGGATGACCGAGGCACTTGCTGTCGAATGGGCCAAATACAACATCAATGTGAATGCCATAGCGCCAGGCGTATTTTCATCAGAAATGGTGGACGGAATGCTGGAACGTATAGGGGATATTTCTCAAAACTTCCCGCGAGGGCGAATTGGTGATCCTGCACAGATGGACTCAACTTTGTTGTACTTCCTGAGCCCAGCATCCGAAGCAGTTACAGGCACGTTCGTGAAGATTGATGATGGCCAGGGATCAAGGTAAGGGGGTTGGGGCCCATGTACCCATCTGAAAATCTAGAGATCGAGAAGGTTCTGTGGATGCCACGTTTATTGAAGACGGTGGTGCCACAACTGTGCCACAAGATGCCAAGTAGTATGCTAATCTGAGGTTTCACGCGCACTCAGGCCGCGTAAAACAAGCACTTACGTGTAAGAGAAAAAGGGGTTCAAGTCTCCCCCTAGCTACCAAAATCAGCTGGTGCTTTCGGCTCTACCCGTTAATGAGGTAGAGCCTGTCACGGTAGCCCAATTGCCACTGATTCCCGCTTTCAGACGCCAGCAAGTAAGACATCGATTGCGCGAATGATCTCATCACGCTGACTGGCCACGCTACCTGTATGTTGTAGCTCGCTGCGCCTAACAGAGGCTATAAGCCGCGTTGCGAGTGTATAGTACTCGTCAGACACTTTTATCTCAGGGTTCAGATATGGAATGGCCGGATAGCCACGGAGAAGCGGGATTACCACGATGGCTGGATCGGGAGGCAGGAGCTCGCTCTCGATTACAACCATTTTAACGCCTGTGTTTTCGGCAATGTCAAAGCGCTTCAGTTGCGCCATGTCGAGCGCCCAGGTTCTGACATGATGTTTTTCAACGGATGAGCGTGCTCTTCATGCCATTTAGCTTGATCCTTAAATCGATCCTCGTTTTCCTTTACCCATCTTACGCGCCGTGCTTCAACTACGGCTTCGCGAAGTGCTTTTTCTGCGACCGCAGAAACATTTATGCCAAGTTTTTTGGCATCTTCCAGAGCGGAGCGGTCTAAGGTCAATGATGTCTTACGTTTTGAGGAGGTAGCCATTCTTGGCGGGAGTACCGTTTTTTATACCGACAATAAGATGGTATATCCGATATGCCGCTGGATACAAGTCGCGCAGACCCAGGCGTCTTGTGAGATATATGCTATATGACAAGGACTTGTGCGAGTGAGAAAGGGTCAAGCATCGCGCAGCGACCTTCCCGCGAAGCTGCGCCTCGTTTCTAAGACATGCTCTAGGGCCTTACTTCGTAGTACAAATTGCCGGGATCCCTAAAGTCATGCATTTGAAAACGTGTGAATCCAGCAGTGGTCACCATATTTTCGGGCAATCTCTGGATTGAATCCTAACGTACCTAGTCCAGCGCCATCTGGCTCAGACATCGCGGATCGATTAGGAGTCCAGTCCGGTGTGCCTGGCGGCACCATTTCTACCTAGACGAGCGATTTCGATTTGCAAACGCTCTGATTGCGTCAACAGTTTCCGGTTTGGTCGCTACGGCCCTCACGGTGTGAAGTATCTCGTCAACGTCTCTGCCTTCGCTTATCTGAAGGGCTGCCCAGAGTAGCGCTGCGCGGTTGCCTGAGGAGCAATGTACATATATTCGTTGTGATCCCGCCCTCTTGAGTACGGTCTTAAATCGGGCGACCGTTTCGTTGCGGAGTGGATCCCTGCCGATTGGTATATTGATCGATCGTATGCCGTGCACGGCCAAACTCGGCTGTCCATCGAGCATTTCTTCAGGTAATCGTAAATCTACAACCAGGGCGTCTTCTGCTTGGATGTTGCTCACCTCGAGTTTCGTTGGATACCCAAGCAGGGTTATTAGGTCAGTAACAGCGACTTGAGCGTTGTTAAGATCCTCTGAGTGAGCAACCGTTGGAACCAGTAATACCCAACAGACTAAGACACAAGCGGTTCTCATCATGTTGATTGACTGATTATCAGATTGACGAACATGATCATCCCGATCACAAAACAGGCAACGAAGACTAAACCGGAGATAATGAAATGCACGACATTGCCTCGAGTGAAGTCTCGCTTGCGATTTTTAAAACTCTGGACCCCGAATGCCGCTGCAAACGTGCTACCCAGCACTTCCCAGAATGTGAGGGGCTTGAGGTTGTTGTTCTCGTTGTCTGTCATCTAGATTCCTTTACTTGTATTTAGCGGATCTAGAAGAGTTGTCTGACTACTTTTGTTCGCAGAACAAGTCGTACAGGAGTGCCACGATGGCGCCAACGTCCTTCTCGGCGATGGAATAAAAGACGGTTTGAGCTTCGCGGCGAGAGGTCACAACGCCTTCATGGCGCATGCGTGCTAAGTGTTGCGAAAGAGGCGATTGGTTGATACCAATTTCATCTGCGAGTTCACCCACAGACATTTCGCCTTGGTTAAGCTGGCATAGAATCATCAACCGGTGTGGATGACTTAGGAGCTTCATCACACCGCTGGCGCGCGCTGCGTTCTCCTGCATCAGGTCAAGATCCATTTGTGCTGCACTACCGCTGGCCATGCTTTAGTCGTCCTCAATTCGAATAGCGTTATATTTAACTCTTCTAACATATAAATCTAATAATTTAATTCGCTATCTATATGTCTGTTGACATTATAATATTAGATTGTTTATATGTACGAAAATCATAATATACGAATTTGAAGCCTTGCTCAATCGCCAATTTCGGGACAACAGGTGAAAACAACAGAACTGGATCAACTGATCAGCTCGGTAGCTAGCTCAGGTAAGCAGCTTAAAGGTATGGAGCGCCGCAGCTTCCTAAAAGGTGGTGCCCTGTTAGCGGGACTAGCGGGCGCTTCAGCTGTGGCGGGGACCAATGCAATAGCTGATGTCGGTATGCCACCAAACGTGCCACCTTGGACCAAGAGCCTGGGTCGCGGGGTTGTCAGCCATCCATACGGTAGCCCCTCACTCCACGAAGCCCATGTAACGCGACGCACGGTGGATTGGCTTACTGCGGATCACATCGCCAGTATCAGCTTTACGCCACTTGCAGACCTGAATGGCATCATCACCCCCAGCGGTGTCGTCTTTGAGCGATATCACGCGGGCGTGCCGGAAATTCCGCCTGACCAACATCGCTTAATGATTCATGGTCTGGTTAAGCGTCCGCTCATTCTTTCTATGGATGATCTGATGCGGTTCCCTTCTGAAAGCGTCATTCGCTTTTTGGAGTGCCCTGCAAATGGGGGTATGGAATGGCGTGGGGCGCAAATGGACAAGCTGCAATTCAGTCACGGCATGTTGGCGTGTTGCGAATGGACGGGTGTCCGCTTATCTACCTTGTTGGAAGAGGTTGGCATGGAGCCCAGTGCTGCGTGGATTCTAGCAGAAGGTGCAGATGGTTCTCATATGAGTCGTTCCATCCCCATGGAAAAAGCGTTCGATGATGCCCTTGTTGTCTATGCACAAAACGGTGAAATGCTGCGACCGGAACAGGGCTACCCGCTTCGCCTCATTAACCCAGGTTGGGAGGGTAACACCTGTGTGAAGTGGCTGCGTCGATTGGAGGTGGGCGACAAGCCCTGGCATCACCGGGAAGAGACTTCTAAATATACGGATCTGATGGCAGATGGAAGCTCGCGGGAGTTCACCTTCGTTCAAGAGTGTAATTCCGTCGTTACCTCGCCTTCGCCTGAAAAGCCCTTTGCTAAAAAGGGTAGATACATGGTTCAGGGTCTGGCGTGGTCCGGCCATGGCAAGATCAAGCACGTCGATGTATCCGTTGATGGGGGTAGAAGCTGGCGCGAGGCGCGATTTACGAGTGAAGTGCTTCCCAAAGCCCTGACTCGCTTTGCACTTGAATGGGATTGGGATGGCAGCGAGGCATTGATTCAATCTCGTGCGGTAGATGAAACCGGATATGTCCAGCCAACTTATCGACAACTTCGCCAGGCGCGAGGCACCAACTCTATTTATCACAAGAATGCGATTCACACGTGGCGTTTGTCACCGAACGGAACGGTCAGCAATGTACAAATCTCTTAGCCTAATTGTTGGCGTTCTATTCCTTGCTGGTTGTAGCCAGCCAGCGAGTAATGATCAAGCTTCGGAACCGCGATCCAATGAGACTGTGAAGCAAAGTTATGTAGGCGATCGCATCGGTCACTGGGGCGTTGGCGCGCAAGCGACACCAGTGCAAATTGCGGGTTGGGACATTGATATCCGACCTGACGGCCACGGTTTACCGCCTGGGAGTGGATCGGTTGAAGATGGTGAGTTTTTATACGAAGAGCAGTGCGCAGAATGTCATGGGTCATTTGGCGAAGGAGTAGGTCGATATCCGGTCCTTGCCGGTGGCGAAGGTACTTTAACCGATGACAGACCGTCGAAGACGGTGGGCAGCTTCTGGCCATACACAAGCACGCTTTACGATTACATCTATAGGGCGATGCCATTCGCACAACCTGAGTCGCTTTCACACGATGAAACCTATGCGCTGACTGCATATGTTCTTTATCTAAATGATCTGGTCGAGGATGACTTTGTGCTAACCGACGCGAACTTGGCCTCATTAAGATTACCAAACGAACCGAACTTTGTGCCTGATCCTCGACCAGATGTCGCAAACACACGGTGCATGGATAACTGTCGAGCAGGCGCAGAAATTGTATTCCACTCCGAAGTGGCACCCGAAGTGATTGAGGAAACGATAGCCGAACAATCCCTCGCGGTCGCAGAGGCTGATGTGCATCCGGGTCAAGCAAACTACGATCAATACTGCAGTATCTGCCACAAGGTGGGCGTGGGTGGTGCACCAGTTATGGGTGACGTGGAAGGATGGAAAAGTCGTATCGACGCCGGAACTGAATTGTTAATCAAGAACGCGATTGAAGGTATCTCGACAGATAATGGCGTCATGCCGCCGAAGGGTGGGTTTGTACATCTGTCAGATCAAGAGATCACCGCCGCTGTCGAGTTCATGGTAGAGGAGTCTTCCTGATGAAGAGATTCTGTCTTGCTGTGCTGGTAACCGCGCTGGTCGTTCCCAGTGTATTTGCCGATGACAAGTTGGCGAAAGGCAAAGAGATAGCATTCGATCGAAACAAAGGTAACTGTTTAGCCTGCCACATGATGGATGACGGCGAACTGCCTGGAAATTCTGCGCCGCCTTTGCTGATGATGAAAGCGAGATTTCCAGACCGCGATGTCCTGCGCATGCAGATATGGGACGCGCTCACCCGAAACCCGATATCCGTGATGCCGCCGTATGGGCGTCACCGGATTCTCACAGAAGAGGAAATTGATCTGGTGGTGGACTACGTCTACTCACTTTAAAGGAGACATCAATGAATAGAAGAAAGTGGATTAAGTCTTTGGGTTTCATGGGCACAGTTGCTGTTATCGCAGCAACGCCGATACGACTCCTGGCGAATATTCGAGAAGGCTTCCAGGCGGAGTCAGTCGCGGATGCCGAAAAAGTGATCAAAGGGAGCTTACCCGTCGAGGAAAGCGATGCGATCAATTTCAAAATCCCGGATATCGCCGAGAACGGCGCAGTAGTCCCGGTCAGCGTGTCTACTGATGTCGAAGGCGTAAAAGCCATCAGCATCGTTATTGAAAACAACCCCAATCCGTTAACCAGTCGGTTTGAGATCTCACCGGATGCGTTTGCCGACGTGTCAACGCGGGTCAAGATGGGTGAAAGCTCGCAAGTGCGTGTCTATGTCGAGACGCCGAACAAAATTTTGACGACCGCAAAAGAGGTCAAAGTCACTATTGGCGGATGTGGAGGTTAATCATGGCTGCAAAAATCAAAATTCGAGGCAAAGTTAAAGGTGATGTCGCGGAAGTGAAGTCTCTGATGCCTCACCCTATGGAAACTGGCACAAGAAGAACGCCTGAAGGTGAACTCATCCCTGCGCATTTCATTGAAACGGTTACTTGCTTTAAGAATGATGTGCAGGTGATGCAGGCACACTGGGGACCTGCAGTCTCCAAGAATCCGTTCTTCGCCTTCAAAGTTAAAAACAGTAAGGCAGGTGACACGATTAAGGTTACGTGGCGAGACAACCTAGGCGAAGAAGGCCTGGGTGAGTTGGTATTGAAATGATCTGTCGAGTTGCCTCGATTCTACTGGTCGGCGCGATAAGCACCTCTTCATTTGCCGACCCGGAAGCGGACCGCAAATCGTTCCGTGACTTCTACGAAAGTCGCTTCTCTGGCGTGGCGCTTGAAGATCACAAAGACGGCGTTTACGCGATTGATGCTTCTGCGCGGGAGCAGTGGTTGGAGCTCGAAGAATTCCCGCCTTATGAAATTGCGGTCGATGAAGGTGCTGAGTACTTTGAGGCCGGATTTGGAGAAGGTGGTAACTACGCGGACTGTTTTGGTGAGGCCGGAGTAAAGCAAAACTACCCCTACTATGACAATGAAACGAGCCAGGTCGTGACCCTCGAAGTGGCGATCAATCAATGTCGTGACAGCCACGGTGCGGATGCGCTGGCCTACGATAGCGAAGAGATGGCGGCGCTTGTGTCTTTCATGGCTTTTGAATCGCGCGGGCACACGGTAGACATCAAGACACCAAGTACTGAAGGTGAGCTGGTTGCGTATCAAGAAGGTAAGCGTTTCTACCAATCGCGTCGTGGGAACCTGAACTTTGCTTGCAGCAGTTGTCATGTACAGATTGTAGGCAACAAGCTCCGAGCCGAAGTGTTGAGTGCCAGCATTGGGCATGTGACGCACTGGCCGGTCTATCGGCTCAAATGGCAAGAGATGGGCATTCTTCATCGGCGGTTCCAGGAATGTAATTCTCAGGTCGGTGCAGAAGCTTTTGATTTGCAAAGCGAGCCGTATAGAAATCTAGAGTATTTCCTCACGTACATGAGCAAAGGATTAGAGTGGAATGGCCCAGCAAGTCGTAAATAGCTTCAGACAAGCTTTGTTGGTAGCCCTGATATGTGCACCGACTCTGGTTAGTGGTGGAACAAGCGAATTACAAGCTCGGATGGCATTGGCGGAAGCCAAATACGAAGAAGCCATTGACGCTGGATTTGCGTGGCGGGCTAACCGTCTTGCGTTGGAAGCTGCTCGAAAAGCGTTGGCATCCGGCGATGAACAAACCGCGGAGGCGACGATTGAGGAAGCGATCAAGCTTGCGGATGCTTCTCTTGCTCAAGCGGCGCGTGAAGCAAAAGAGTGGGATACCCGTTTCCCGTTCGCGCGATAGCGAATAGGCGATGAATAGACGAGAGTTTCTTGACCTTCTGGTGAAGGCGTCTGTGACAGCAGGTTTAACCGGGTGCACATCTTTAGCTGGGGGTCGAGAAGATTTCTATCAGACGGGTCCGAGTGGGGATGTTCGCCTCCTGCACATCACAGACACGCATGCTCAACTCAACCCAATCTACTTTCGTGAGCCTAATATCAATTTGGGGTTGGGCGACGCCTACGGGAAACTCCCGCACCTGGTTGGGCGAAACTTACTGAGAGAATTTCCGACCAGCGATGCTCGCATGGTGCACGCGCTGACCTATTTAGATTTTACCGAAGCGGCTGAACGATTCGGTAAGGTAGGTGGTTTTGCACACCTCAAAACCTTGATAGATCGTCTTCGTACCGATGCCAATGGCAATGCGCTTCTGCTGGATGGTGGAGACACATGGCAAGGGTCGGGTACAGCGCTTTGGACTCGTGGGCAAGATATGGTCAATGCGTGCAACTTGTTGGGCGTGGATGTGATGACCGGGCACTGGGAGTTCACTTACCTGGAAGATGAAGTGCATCAGAATGTGAACGCCTTTGCTGGTGAGTTCGTCTCCCAAAACACTCGGGCCACGGAAGATGCCCTCTTTGAAGGTATCGAAGTCCACGATGAAGACTCCGGTCATGTGTTTAAGCCCTATGTCATCAAAACTGTGGGCTCGCGTAGGGTGGCAATAATTGGTCAGGCGTTTCCGTATACACCGATCGCTAATCCCAGACGATTTATTCCCAACTGGACGTTTGGTATTCGAGAAGCAGAACTCCAGGAGCTTGTGGATGAGATCAAAGACGGAGAGCGCCCGGATGCGATCATATTGCTCTCCCACAATGGCATGGATGTTGATCTGAAGCTGGCATCTCGAGTTTCGGGCATCGACTTCATTCTGGGTGGCCACACGCATGACGGGGTCCCTGTTCCGGTCACTGTTGCAAATCCATCGGGCAAGACGGTGGTGACCAATGCCGGTTCAAACGGGAAGTTTGTGGGTGTCCTCGATCTCCAGTTTGGCAGTCAGGGTGTGAGTGATTTCCGGTACCGACTGCTTCCTGTGTTCGCAAATTTGCTGGACCCCGATCCTGGAATGGAAGCTCTTATTCAACGATCGCGAGCACCCTATGACGCCCAGCTTTCGGAAAAGCTGGCGGAGACAGAATCCACACTCTATCGCCGGGGGAACTTTAACGGCTCGTTTGATCAATTGATTTGTGATGCGATGATCGAGCAGTTAGATGCTGAGATTGCGCTCTCACCAGGCTTTCGTTGGGGAACCTCCATACTGCCGGGTCAGTCAATCACGATGGAGCATGTGCTCGATCAGACGGCGATGACTTATCCAGAAACCTATGTTCGCGACATGACAGGTGAGGAGCTTAAATTTATCTTGGAGAGTGTGTGCGACAACTTGTTTAATGCAGACCCTTACTTACAGCAGGGTGGCGATATGGTCAGGGTGGCGGGTCTCAACTACACCTGCGCGCCGAAAAACGAGAATGGGCAACGCATCTCTGAATTGCGGATGGAAGATGGTTCGTTACTAGAACCGTCGAAATCCTATCGTGTAGCCGGTTGGGCGACAGTGGGTGCGAAATCTCCGGGCGCACCGGTATGGGATGTAGTAGCCGACCACCTGCGAGACAGAAAAACGGTCAATATAGAAACACTGAATGAGCCTCGGCTTATTGGGGTTGCGGGCAACCCCGGGATCGCTGCATAAGGAGAGTCTATGAAAACAGCAGTAATGGCATTGATGATGTTCGTTGGTGCGTTTGTCCAGGCGAGTGAGCCGCTCAGTGAAGATAAGCCCTTTGCCGAAGCACATGTCATCTTACAAGTGAGTCAGGCAGATCCTTCCCGCTACTCCCTTACTCTGGACATAGCAAATAACCTCAGTAAACACTATGGCGGACAGGATATGGTGGACATCCAAATCATCGCGTTTGGACCTGGTGTTCCTATGTTATTTCATGAGGGCAATAGCAATAGCGAGCGTATCGCTAGCCTCATGGAGCATGGCATCAGGTTTTACGTGTGTGGAAACACAATGGACACCATTGAACGGCGTGATGGAAAACGCCCGCAACTACTCCCCGGTATCGAAACTGTTCAAACGGGCGTGGCCTATATGATCGAACAGATTCAGGAAGGGTACGTTCATGTCCATCCGTAGTCTGATTGAATTACCTCAACTCTCTCTTAATCCAGATATCTCGATAGCGGTTTTCCGCGTGGCGACAAGTCTGATTTTCGTCATAGGTGGCCTTGGACATTTTGGCCAGGATGAAGTGATGATGGCACGGATCGTTGAATCACCTTGGTACGGCGAGGTTCAGGCAATTGGTGATCCGTACTTTTATCTCTACCTCAGCGGTGCAGTGATGATCGTGGCGGGGCTAGGGCTGATGGTGGGGTTTCTAACTAAGCTTTCCGCTTTAGCGTTGTTCGTCGCCCTGGTTCCAATCACTTTCGTCATTCATATTGCACCCGACCACGTTGGCCCGCTATTTAAGAACATCGCAATACTAGGTGCGCTCGGTTACTTCTTTGTCAGCGGTGGTGGAGAAAAGAGTGTTGATCATTCGCTCGTTGTAACCTCTGAACTGACCGCTGCGGGTCTTAGCCGCGACAGTTGAAAATAGTAGTTCTTACCGTGCGTGAGAAAACGGTTAAGTAGAACAGGACCTCCTTACTCTCATGCTGTGATCTGGTTAGGTGAGCGTTTGATCATAGTTAAGGTGCGTACAGCCATCCCCGCAACAGTGAGTGTTGCCCAGAGCAGGTGTGACGTTGGTCGGTCAAAAAGTATGGGTTCAATGACGAAGTCATAGAAGTAGATAAACATAAAGACGTGAAAACCGGCTTTGTGAATCCACTTCCAGACTTTTGCACCAGCCGCCTTGGTTGGTCCCGGGAACGAAGTGATCAGCATTGCAATTGAAAGCGCAAGTCCTAAGCCACCGATGATAACCATCACAGTTTCTGTCGGCGGATTGGCCAATGTTGCAAACATCATTAAGACGATGACGAGATGGACAGCTTGAGTCGCGCCATAACAAATGCCCGCATTACGACGCCAACGCATAAGGGTTGCAGTTAAACCCGACCTGACTAACTGGCGAAGCGGCCGAGCGAAGAGAGGGATCAAAAAGATCAGGAACGCCATGCGACCTGTCCAGATCAGCGCTCCAACGATGGGTTCGTGGTGCCCGGGGTACAGGTAACCAATCCAACCGACCAATGTAGAGGTGACCAAAGCCGCGGCGAGAAACTTAAACCCCTGTATGGTTTGTTTAGATCGTGCTTCCATTCACATATGGAAGCATATACTTCCATATAGGTCAAAACCCGTTATCGATCAGACGTGGTCTGGAGCAATGCGTTGTGCATTACCTTGAGAAGGTCTATCTGCCGGTTTGCAGAGCGAGCCGACGCATCCAGTGTCGCATCGATAACAGCCACAGTTGTGGTTAGGAGCAGTGTTGCGACCTCTTCGGACCTTTGTCGCGTGAAGTGATTTCGAGTTTGCAGTGTTCTCGCGATGTCCTTGATGTAGAGATCGTTCATCGCTTCATCAACCGCTCTAAGGTTTGGATGACTTTTCATTGCTCTGAGAACGGCAACACCCCCTGGTGTTGATCTGACCGTATCGATATAGCAGTCGAGATATTTGGGCCAAATCTCAGGCCACGGCGATCGTGACTGTTCTTCTACCGAGAGACCTATTACTGCGTCTCGCCAGCTCAGTTCCATCCTCTTTGCAAGTTCGTGTACGAGCGCAAACTTGTTCGGAAAATAGCGATAGATAGCACGCACAGCCAGGTTCGCGCGTTTGGCCAACAAATTAGTGTTGAACGCTTCGAAACCGACTTCTTCCAGAAGGAACGCCGAAGTGTTCAAGATGTGTTCGAATGTTTGTTTGGAGCGTGCCTGAGTCGGCACGCTTCTAAGTTCCAGCGATAAAGACTGTTCTGCCATTGAGCCATCAGAGCATAAAAGTATGCGTGCAGGCAACGCACGCGATAGTTGACATCGTTGATTACGTAAGCAAATACTTCCATATTACTTGAGGGAAGGTATGGAAGATCGTCTATTTCGGCTTGAACAAATTGAGAAGATCCGCTTTCTAAAGGCTCAGTATTGTCTGCTCTGTGATACGGGCTACGATCCAGATGCACTGTCGGCTTTGTTCACCGAGAACGGTGCATGGGACGGTGGAGACCTGGGGTGTTTTGAAGGGCGCGATCGGGTGCGAGCGTTTTTTGCGAATATGCCCAATGTGATGTCATTTGCAGTACATCACGTGACCAACTCAGCCATTGAATTGAGTGCTGATGGCCGTTCCGCTCGAGGTCTTTGGTACTTGCTGCAAACAGCAACCCTATCAAACGAAGGTCCGGCCGTTTGGGTATCTGGACTGTATGAAGATGATCTTGTTCTTGTAGGTGACAGCTGGATGTTTGAGAGGATCAAAATTACGACGCGTTTCTTTACGCCGCATGCAGAGGGGTGGGCAAAAGTACCATTCCTAAATCCAGGGAAGGGATCAGGCGATGTCGAGCGTTAACGCTGAGCTCAGTTTTTGGCCTGCGGATGCTGGAGATGTTCTACCGCAGTCACCGCGGCACTATGACATGCGGATAGACAAGCAGGGTTATGCGCCTGCAGGACTGGAGTCGCATATAGTTGCCGTTTCGGATGCTAGGTCTGTACAAGGGCTATCGCTAGAAACTTCGGGTTTCGAGCTCCGCGAGTGCCCCTCATCGGTTACGAATTTTTACGACAACGATCAGGTGATGGGTACGTACTACGGTGAGTGCAAGAAGCTCGCGGAAGAGCTCACAGGTGCTGAGCAAACCTATACATTCGACCATCTAATAAGAGAGCCAGGAAAGCAAATTTCTGGCGGCGGTACCGATGGTCAGGTGAGAGAAACCTCATCGGATGCGGGGGGTGGCTATGTCAGTGCCGTGCATATGGACTACACCGAAAATACAACCTGGGACGACTATCTCGGTGTACATGGGGTTGTCTTGCCGGAGTGTTCCCGTGTCATCGCGCTCAACTTCTGGAGGCCGATTGGAAATGTGGTCCTGGATCGGCCACTTGCAGTATGTGATGCAAGAACTGTGCGCGAGGAAGACCTGTACGAGACATTGGTCTATGGCTACGGTGCTGATAACTATAGCTGGCACAACATCGGCATCGAAACCTATAACGTCAAATACTCAGAACGGCATCGGTGGTATAGCTATTCGGCGATGAGCCCGGAGGAGGTATTGGTGTTCAAGTCGTTCGATTCGCAGGGGGTTATTGGAACTACCTGCCCCCACGCCTCTTTCCGTCTCGAAACAGCAGCCGTAAAACCACGGCGCAGTATTGAGCTGCGCGTGCTGTGCTTTATTGCCTAACGCTAAACGTTCAGGTACCGGTAGGAATGTGACTTTAAAAGGTAGTGGTAGCGATGATCCAACTCTATGAACCATCGCTTCTCCGCGCGGCTTAGTTGTACTGATCTTTAAGTACGAAGAACGCCATGAAAATGAGTGCCATACTGAATGGAATTGCTAGATAGATTCCGTTTACACCAAGCATGCCTTCCATTGTCAGCGCACCGAAGTTTGCGTTTGCAATTAGCGTGGCTTCTATTGCCGGATAGACAAGCGAGAAGATGAATGCGCCAACAAGAGCACCGAGCAATGTGAACATCGCATCTTTCTTTCCCTCAGATGTGCCGACTACACACGTCCCTGGACAATAGCCAGAAATAGCCCAGCCGATACCGAAGATTGCACCACCAATCGCAACGCCCCAAATATATGCAGGCTTGATGGACATGTTCGCCATGTTGCCAAGGTCGAGTAGATAGACACCTAGGCTGCCCACGCCGATTGCCGTCGCCATGAGTTTGATAATCCACATATCTTTGAGAAGCAACGTGCCCATAATGCGGCGGTAAGAAGTTGCTCCACCGAGGTACAAGATCGCGCCAAATGCACAGCCGATGAGAAATCCTGTTAACAAAGTGTCCATGCTACGCCTCCCGATTCCGATACATGTATTTGGCCATCAGGATTGCAGCTCCGAAAGTGACCACACCAAAAATAAATGAGCTCAATGCCAATTGAGAAATTCCGCTGATCATATGCCCGCTGGTACAACCACCAGCGAGTCTTGCGCCGAATAGCAGCATCATTCCGCCGAAAAAAGATGCCGTGTATCGCTTTATCGGATCCGGTCCAAATTGCTCGGCCCACATTTTGGGTATTGATCCCTTGTCTTGCTCAGGCTGCTTCTTACGAAAGATGAGTGCACATGCGCCTCCGCCGACGAGCATCCCAAACACCAGCATCCAGCCATAACCTGGACCCCAGTCTGACTTTTCTCCGTATTTAGCTAAATACTCATTGCTCTCCGCGAATTGGGGCGCGATTTGATGAGCGACGATCGCATCGGTGACGACAAACTGAGTGGAGACACCCAGAGGTTTCACGAGCGCTGTGGCCAGCGTCAAAAGGAGCCCTAGGGCGATTCCAGCCACTTTCCACGAGATAATGTAATCTTTTTCCACCTATATCTCCTTAAAGAAAGGCGTTCATACATTATCACTTTCGTATATTATGTAAAGCTAATATTACGTAAATCTAATATAAGTTCTCACATAAAAAATGGATCGGTTTGTTAGCTGGAAATCTATGAGTTGCTTTGGGTTAGGTACTATTTTTGGTGTTGTCGCTACGAGCTTGATCGTTGGTGGGGCAGTTCCGAAGCTCGCGATTACAAAAGTTAATGATCGGGTGTTCAGCGCGATTGGTGAAACCAAAGCGCCTTCCTACGAGAACTGGGGTCACAACAATAATCTGTCTTTTGTCATTGGGTCAGAGGGTGTTCTCGTCGTTAACGGCGGCGACAACTTCAAGCTAGCACAATCGTTACACGATGAGATCAGACGACGCACAGATACGCCGGTTCGCTGGGTTGTGAACGAGAACGGTCAAGGTCATGCATTCCTTGGCAATTCTTATTGGGCAGACAAGGACGTCGAAATCATTGCGCACGTAGATGCGATCCAGGAAATTGAAGAACGTGGTACGCAGGTGTTAGCTTCAATGCTCCAGCGGAGTTTGGAGCGAGGGGAAGGCACCAGTGTAGTCGTGCCCTCTAGAGGTTTCGAAGAATCACTGACGATTGAAATGGGAGATCTGCGGGTTCAACTTATATGGTTCGGAGAAGCTCACTCCCCGGGTGATATCTCGGTGTGGCTGCCCGATGATTCGATTTTGATCGCCGGAGACATCGCTTTTCATGAGCGCTTGCTCGGTGTATTCCCCGATACAGAAGTGCTGGCATGGTTAGAATCATTCGATCGGATGAGAAACCTAAATCCCAAAGTAATTGTGCCAGGTCATGGCAAGCCAACTACGATGTCTGAAATCTCGACCTATACATACGACTACCTTAGCTACCTCGTTGAAGAGTCAAAGAACATTTTGGATAGCGACGGTGATCTTTCTGACGCATACGAAATTGATCAGAGCGCGTACCAACATCTGGATACGTTCGAGGAGCTTGCGGTGAAAAATGCGGGTCGGGTGTTTCAACAACTTGAGCTCGAGTACTTCTAATGCGTTGGCTGGTTTTGTTGCCCTTTCTCGCCACACAAAGTTTTGCCGACGAGATATCGACCGAGTGGCAAGGATTGAAGCTCAACGCCAATCTCGTTCTGGCTGAGAGCGATTCGAGTCAACCGATTTTTCTGGTTCTCCATGGCACGTGGGCTCATTCAGGAATGGAAATCATTGAGGCAATCCAAGCTGGATTTGCGGATCGTGGATTTTCGAGTATTGCGCCTACTCTCTCGCTGGGAGAAAGTGATCGCACTGGCTTTCGGGATTGTTCTCCACCTTTCAATATGCGTCACGAGCATGCGGTTGATGAGCTTGGCGTCTGGCTAGACTATCTACAACAACAGGGATTTGAGTCTATTGTTCTACTAGGGCACAGCCGGGGTGGTTCTCAGGTCAGTCTCTTTCAAAGCGAGAAGCAAAGCGCATTGGTGAAAGGATTGGTGTTGCTGGGGCCAATGGTCTTTCGAGATAAGGAGCCACCACGAGACCGAAACAAGCTTCTTCAGTGTGAAGACGTAAAGGTTGATGCAGAGGTCGTCAGTTCCTACCACTCCGCGGATCCGATCAAACACACACCCGATCTGCTCAAAGTAGTTGGTGTCCCCGCGATGATTTTTCTAGGGGAAGAAGATCAGATTGCGATTTGGAACGAAGATGAAATTTCTGAGGTACGCGAACGAGCAGAGCAAACCGTTCATGTAATCGATGGGGCAGATCACTTCTTTCGTGACCTCTATATCGATGATGTGCTCGATCTTGTGGCAGATTACTCTTGGTAAAATTTGTTTTTCTATTGCTCGGAATCGTGCCAACCTTCACTTCATGGGAAGAAGCTCATAAGGCTGCGGAAAAGCTAGAAAATCCAGTCGTTGTTTTATACCTATCGAGATCTGACTGCACTTTTTGCAGAAGGTTTGAAAAAGAAGTGCTGAGCCCGGTCCTGGCCAGTGGTCTATACGACGACGTCGTCATACGAGAGATTGTCCTCGATAATTCGGAGGGATCACTTTTGCCGTTTGCTGAGACCCCTACTGACCTCGAAACTCGATACAACATAGTGGGCACTCCAACTGTTATTTTTCTCTCTGGGGATGGTGCGGAGATCGCGAAACGCATAGTTGGATACCGCGGGGACGACTTTGCGCACTATAGGTTGGAGCGGTCGCTTACGAAGGTGCTAGGGGAACAATCATTGCCCCTAAATCTAAAGTCTCGGCCTAGCTACCAATCAAATCTAAGACTTAACTTTGGCCCGGCTGACTAGATAGCGGTCTCGAAAGTTAAGACGTGGCCAACACTGAGGATCACCTGAGCCGGTTCATACCAGCTCAGGATGGTCGGTTACACAGCCGCTGAAATACGGCGTTAGGTGCGGACAAGTCCCCTTAGGCGGTTTGCTCCGGCTCCGCCTGCTCTGTCTCTACAACTGCATACTTGAAACCGCAATACACGGCCAAAGCGTAGAACAAGAGATCCATTGCTTCGAAGGTGACCGTCATCAATTGAATGATGTCGTCAAGTGTCAGGCTGAATAGCGTGTCCATAAAGCTGGCTGACTCGTTGATAGAAAGGAAGTACGTCATGGTGAGCAGGTTCCCAAGTGCACATCCTAGCAATGCAAAAACGGCACCCACGATTGCGTACTGCTGAGTCGATCCATTGCCTAGCGTTCGCACAGCAATGCCGACAAGCAGACCGACACCGATCGCCATAAAGCCGATCTGGTATTCCGTGACAGCTGTGATGACCGCCCATAACGCAGCGCCTATTACTGCCGCTATCAATCCAGCAACAATCCCCATAACCAGGTTTCCCTGGGTTGCTGACTCTTCCATGGTGTTCCCCTCATTGTTGTGTGTACCCGAATGTAACGATCTATTGGGGAAAGCTCAATGCTTAGGGTTGTTGCGCCACCTGAGTAATCGTCGCAGGGAACTTACCCAGCTTCTGGAGATAGACGCCAGGTGTTTTGTATTTGTCCGCCTTGTGGCGGCTGCAACCGGTTCAGAATTACTGCAACACAAATATATTGTTATCCTCTGGCTCTAACACGGAATGGAGCCCGTCAGATGTATCGAATTTTCTCTCGCATACTGATCGGTGGCGTGGTGGTTGGGGCGCAGTTAGCATTCGCCGGTGCACCGTTTATTGACCCGGTAGATGATGCCAACAACTTTGGACCGCGTGATGGCATTCGGTTGTGGACGCCTGCGCAGCAAGTCGCGGGTTTTCGCAATTTTGATCAGATTTTCGACACGCGCGAAATCGTCGTTGGCAATGCTCCGACACCCCTACTTGAGAAGTTGCGAGATCTGAGTGATGTGATTTTGCGCACCGATGACGAGGAGGTGTCGGTTGAGGACTATCTGAAGAAACAGAGTGTTGCGGGACTTCTAGTGGTTAAAGACGGCCATGTCGTTTTCGAGCGTTACGGTCTTGGCAATACACCTGAAACCAGGTGGGTGTCTTTTTCAGTGGCCAAGTCAGTAGTATCCATGCTGGTCGGAGCGGCTATCAAAGATGGATTTATCGCGAGTGTGGATGAGCCAGTAACCGACTATCTGCCACGCTTGAAAGGGTCCAGTTACGACCGCACATCTATCCGGGATCTGATGCAGATGGCATCAGGGGTTTTGTGGAACGAGGACTATGATGACCCGAACGCAGACATAAACCAGGTACCGTACAGTGCACTGGGGATGCATGCCTATGTGCGGAATCTGGAGGCCAAGCACGAACCTGGGACTGTGTTTAACTACAACACGGCAGAGACAAGGATTATCGGTAACCTGCTGCGTGCAGCCATCGGCAACAACCTTTCATACTATTTGATGGAAAAGATCTGGCACCCCTATGGGATGACCAGCGATGCTAACTGGATACTGACTGGAGGTGGCGGTGAAAGTGGCGGCTGCTGCATCAGTGCGACTCTGCGGGACTATGCAAAGATCGGCTTGTTCGCGCTGGGTGATGGCGTGCTGGCAGACGGAACCCAGGTGTTGCCGCAAGGCTGGATGACTGAATCCACAACACCGTCGAAAGCGTCGGCCGGATATGGCTACTTCTGGTGGCTGGTAGGTGACGGCGTCTACCAGGCGTCGGGCATTCATGGTCAGGGTATACGCATTGATACCAACAACAACGTGGTGATTGCGATTCACAGCGCGCGGGCGGTGGCATCTCGGGCGGAAGATTGGGCTCTGCAGGACGCGCTGTATCAGGCCTTGACCGAGGCTGTCGCTGATTGAAAGTGTGAGAGAACAAGTCCGTAATCATTCGATGTGAGGTAAGTCGTGAGGGTGCGGAGGACCTTGGGATACAGCTCATCTTCAATGCAGGCCCTGCACCAGAGTGCCAAACAATCTTGCCGCTGTCCTGATCTTGATCAACCAGCTAGGGTGGGTTCATCAAGCCCACCTGACAGTGCGCTTGAGGTGAAGATGACTACCCAACAGATTCCGCTCAAGGCGATGACCCAGCGCCGGGGGAAAGTGAACGCTACGACCTGAACAATCAACAGTGGAAGAAAAACCAGTTGTTGCCACTCAATTTCCTTATCCAGAACGACCAACGAGCGAAGCCAGACGTTCACTACTATAAGCCCCATAACCAACATTAACGGTCGCGCAACACTATCGAGATGTGTCGACCAGGAAGTGATGTCTGCTGAATCATTAGGTACCAGCATAGCGGCTCCGATGTAGAGCAAAATTGGGCTGAGCATTGCCAGATAGAACTCTGCATTGCTCCAGGACTCGTTCATCTGAAAGTCCCATATCAATAACCACTGGTTTAGTCCCCCAACGACAAGAATGAAACAGAAAAGCAGGTGCAGCCAGTCTCTCTTTCTCCCGTCTACCAGTGCCAAAGTCGACGAAAGAACCCTGCCAAGTGCTAGCGCGAGGACGATCGAAAGCGGGACGGAGATGAACTCAAATGGTGTCATGAGGCTCCCTGGCAGTAGTGGGTCTATAGCGGTTAATCTTAAGCTCCTCTTGCTAAAATTTGGGGTGTAGGTGGAATCTTTGACGGACGCCGAAATAATCGAGCTTGCACTTCTTACTCTGCAACTTGTGGATAGTCAATTTCAGTACTGGCTCTCCGCGAGCTTCGCCGTAATTGTCGCGAGTCATTTGGTTGGCCACCAACTCAGCGCGGTGATCCGGTGGGGAGTGGCGTTTGTATACCTCATAGCCGTCGCCGTGTTTTTCGACCGCTACTGGGACGTTGCGGGAAATGCAGTGTTACTTATCGCTGAGGCAAAAGAAAGGGGATTTCCATGGGGACAGACACCGTTTCCATTGCCCGGAATAATTGCACCAATAAGGGTGCCTCTGATGATCTTCGGTTCGCTCATAACTCTATGGTTTGTTGTCAGAGGATTCCGAACAAGCAGAGGTGCAACGATTTGACGAGATAGCTACAAGCCTCCTGCCCCGTCGCCTCCGCGAGAGGCAATGAGCCAATTTTCCGACTTAATACGCCCTGAGAGGTGAACAACAAAGGATATTCAACATGTCGGAAACTACCTCATCCAACGTCTCCATTGAAAAGGTTGATCGCGTCTTTACTGTTAAGCAGATAGCAATTGCCAGCTTGATTGCCTCTCCGGTTGCAGGATGTGTACTCATGGCGGCGAACTATCTCACCTGGGGCCACGGCAAGAAGGCACAGGATATCGTCTTATATAGTGTCGTCGCGGTGGGTGCAATTCTCGTGTTCGGAACAAAATACTTACCGAATGTGCCAGGCTTGATATACGGAGTGGTATACGCGGTTGGCATGTGGCACATCGCCAAACATCTACAGGGAAAGCTGATAGATGCCTGTCTGGCGTATGGTGGAGAAGTGCACAAACATTGGGTCGCAGTAGTGTCAGCTATATGTGCTGGGTTGTTGCTGGTGATCATCCCCGTTTTTATAACCGCCCACTTTTATCCGGGTATCTTCGCCGTGGCATCTTAGCCGGGCATGAATCGGTAGCCGGCTGTCGAACGGAGGAATGCCTCCTTCGCTGCTGGCTGGATCGTCTCGCTCAACTACTAATCGATTCGAAGGCTTACCTTTGCTCCCAGTTACTTAATGGAGTCGCAATCAATCCCCAGCCCGACTATATTGAGCGCCTTCTTACATGCGGGGTATTCCATGATCGTAATAAAGGTAAACGGCCAGGAGCAGCAGCTGGAGGTCGACCCTTCAACGCCGCTGCTGTGGGTCATTCGAGAGCAGCTCGCGCTGACCGGAACAAAGTTTGGCTGCGGCATGGCCCAATGTGGCGCGTGCACCGTCCAGCTCAATGGCACGGCGATCCGCTCTTGCACAACACCCGTGGCGGCAGCATCCGGCCAGGACATCACCACGATTGAAGGTCTTGCTCCGTTGGAAGACGAACTCCACCCGCTCCAGAACGCATGGATTGAGCACCAAGTACCACAATGTGGATATTGCCAATCCGGACAACTCATGTCGGCAGCCGCGCTTTTGGCCACGAACGCAAATCCGTCAGACGAAGAGATCGATGCGGCGATGGCGGGGAATATCTGTCGGTGTGGCATGTACGGGCGAATCAAGTCTGCGATCAAATCTGCGGCCACTGAGATGGGTGAATCCTCGGTTGCAGGCAATTACTACAACGCTCTGGAGGTGGCCGGTGAATAAGTGGACTAGACGCGGACTCCTAACAACGGGCCTGGTGGTCGGTGGTGGACTCGCTGTAGGCATCGCCATCCGCCCCGGCAATCGTCTTCCGGAGCTTTCAAAACATGTCGCAGGGGACGATGAAACCCTCCTGCATACATGGATGAAACTTGGTAATGACAACACCATCACGGTGCTTGTGCCCCATTCAGAAATGGGCCAGGGCGCAGGCACGGCGCTAACCCAGATGTTGGCTGATGAGCTGGATGCGGATTGGCGCAAGGTTCAGTTCGAAGAAGCGCCAGCGATTGAAGAATTTGCTAACTATTCTTTGGGCCGAGGTATGCTCGCCCCCGGCGACATGTCCGACATGATGGTGCCGACGGTCACCGGTGTGATGATCAAGGCAGCACAAGCGCTGGATTTACAAATCACGGGCGGCTCGCTCAGCATTCGAACGACAGGTGAGTATGGCATGCGCGTCGCGGGTGCCAGCGTGAAACACATGCTTAAAGAAGCGGCGTCTGCAACCTGGCGGGTACCTGCTGCAGAAATTGTTGCTCGGGAAAGTCATCTCTATCACGAACCCAGCGGCAAATCAGCGCCGTTCTCTGAGTTCGCTACGGCGGCAGCCGAAATTACACCGCCTCCGAACCCCGTGCTGAAATCTCCCGATCAGTACACCATCATGGGCACTCACGTCGAGCGTCACGACATTCCTGCAAAGGTGGACGGCACGGCGCAGTTTGCGATGGATGTACAGCTCCCTGGCATGTTGTATGCAACCGTGCAGCGCGCGCCTACTTTCGCTGGCTCAGTTGACAAGCTCGACGACACAAAAGCGAAAGCGATCAAAGGTGTGCAGGACGTTATTCGTTTGCCCGCGGCAGAAGGTGGTGGGATTGTCGGTGCGTACTCTGTGCCAGAAACTGTAGCCGTCGTAGCCGATAGCTATTGGACCGCCAAAAAGGGTTTGGATGCGCTGGAAATCACGTGGTCCAAAACAGGCGAGGAAGGACGTTCAAGTGACGACATCTTTGAACAGTTTTCCCGGGACATTGCGGCAGGCACTGATCGAGCTGCAGACATTGCAGAAGGTGATCTAGCCGGTGCCATGAACAGTGCCGCTTTCACGATAGAAGCGGAGTATCAGGTACCGTATCTGGCGCATTCTTGTATGGAACCTCTCAATGCGACTGCTTCAGTCGACGGGGATAGTTGCGAAGTTTGGGTGGGTTGCCAAAACCCGCTCGGATTTCGGAGCGAAGTCGCCAACACCCTGGGGCTTGATACTGAAAATGTCACCGTAAACAACTGCTTTATGGGCGGTGGCTTTGGGCGTAAGGCGGTTGCGGATTACGCTGTCCAAGCAGCACAGCTTTCTCAGAAGACCGGCAAACCTGTGCAGGTCATCTGGAGCCGCGAAGAAGATATTCGACAAGATCGGTATCGCCCTGCAATTGCAAGCCACTTCAAAGCCGCGCTCGATGCGTCTGGTAATCTCACCGCTTGGGAAAATACCTATGTTGATAAGCATGAGCCGGCGGAAGCGCCTCTGATACCTTATGCGGTTGCCGCGCAGGACATTGGCCATGTGCCCAGCCCCACGCATGTACCGTTTGGTGCCTGGCGAAGTGTCGACCACTCTCAGCATGGCTTCTTCACGGAATCGTTTATCGATGAAGTAGCGCACGCAGCAGGTCAAGATGCCTACCAATATCGTGCTGAAAGACTTAAAGACAAACCGCGTCACCTGGCGGTGCTTAAGAAAGCGGCTGAAGAAGCCGGTTGGGGTACGCCGCTGGGTGAAGGACGAGGTCGAGGCATCTCTCTGCAGGAGTCTTTTGGTTCCCTGGTGGCTCAGGTCGTAGAGATCACCGTGACAGGCAGCGAAACAAAGGTAGATCGGGTGGTCGCTGCGGTTGATGCCGGGTTTGCTGTCTCGCCTGACGGCCTGGCGGCCCAGATAGAGTCAGGCATCATCTATGGTTTGACCGCGGCACTTTATGGCGAAATTACCATCGAAAACGGTGCGGTGAAGCAGGGTAACTTCCACGACTATCAAGCCGTGCGTATGCCAGATGCACCCGAAATTGAGACGCACATTATCAACAGTCATGCGGCCGTTGGCGGTGCTGGTGAGCCTGGCACCCCCGGCATTGCGCCCGCGCTGGTAAATGCTGTTTTCGACGCAACCGGAGTGCGTGTGCGACGACTGCCATTGAGTAGGCCTGAAAACCAGATGCAAATTGAGGATCGTGCTTCGGTAAGCTAGGTTCCCAGAGGAGGAATTCATAGTCGGTAGGTTGGGGGGCTTCAGTCTCCACCCCCAGCTTCCGCTCACGCTGCGGCAGAATTCGACGAAAAAATTTCACGTATTACGTTGGCAATTCTCTCGACCCGCAGGTCGCCTTGTTGAGACAGATACATGTTGATCAACGCGGGCGGAAGCTCGGGCAGTGCATCATCATGTAGCAGAACCGCGTTGGGTGTGGTGCGTCGGAGTTTAGGCGAAACAGCCAGATCAGCGGAAAGTAGCGCATCCACGGTCGCCTCTGTATCGGTGTCACCAATCCCAACCCACGCAAGATCAGCTTCATCTAACGTTTTAGTTACGGATGGGCGCATAGCGCAGTTCTTGCACAAGGCGATGGGCAGGGGGCGTTGCAAGTGTGCGATACCACCTTGTACTCCATACCAATCATTTGTCTCCACCATGAGTGTTTCACCACCCGAATCAAGCGTAAGTTCAGTGGTTAGAATAATGTCTACTTTTCCCTTCGTGAGCCTTGTGCGCAGGTCTTTGGTTAGTGAAGAGATCAGGTTGATGCGGACACGTGGGTATAGCTGCTTGCAGCGTTTCAGGATCGCGGGCACCTCTGGTTCCATGATGTCTACTGGAACGCCAACAGATACGACGCCTTCGTAATCATCATCGGTCAGGCGCGTCCACGCTTCATCATTTAAAGCAACCAAGCGGCGCGCATACCCCAACAGCAATTCGCCGAGAGGTGTCAGCACAACACCTCGGCCGCGGCGCTGAAGGACGTTGCCGTCCAGGTCTTCCTCCAAACGCTTGATCTGCATACTGACCGCAGATTGTGAGAGATGCAGCTGATCCGCAGCGTGGGTGATACCCCCGCAATCAGCGACCGCAACGAAACTCCGGAGGGCTACGAGATCCAGATTTCTAGCCATCAGTTTGTGTCGCTCTATTCAATTTCATCACCATAAATAATGTGTTAGATCAAAAATCTTTGATTTTTTCTGCGCCCGTTGCCGAACATCATACATCAACGATATGAATGATTTAGGAATAAAACATTGAATATGATGATGTATGGAATCACGAAATGTGATGTCTCGAAGATCCTGAGAACGGTTGTTTCAGCGCTGCTGCTGACCGGTTGTGCAAGCAGTCCGTCGCTTGAGCACATACTCGAATCATCTCAAGGTGTTGAACAGAACCCCGTATCAAAGTCCTGCAACAGCGGAGAGGTTCTCTTTTGTGATCACCGTAGAGCCGGAGTGCGTCATCATTGCGTGTGCGCGTCGAGCAGTTTGTGGTGATTAATTTGGGCGTAGTTGACGACTTGGTATCTGATTTGACGTGCGTTTCACGCGGTCGTAACGGCTGAAGTAGATTTTCTGATCTGTACTCTGAGGTCGGTCAACTGAGACATGCCCGAGACAGGGTCGATGTGTTCAGCGCCGGATCTTGCCAGCAAATTCACGTTTACCCCGGCCGAGGTTTTCGCCACACGGTTACCGCTGTTCTGGTGCCCCCATCCATGCGGCAGGGCAACGACACCTCGGGCTAGATCTTCGCAAAATTCGATGGGAAGACGCAGCGTTGCGTTGTCGTTGGCTACATCGACGAGGTCGCCGTCCACCAGCTGTAGCTGCTCGGCATCCAGCGGGTGTATGTAGAGATAGTTGCGCCCGCCCAGTCTGTCTAAAAACTCCTGCAGGTTGTGGGTCCAGGAGTTGTGAGTTTGTACGTGCCGACGGGTGATCAACGAAAAGTCCCCATCGGCTGGCTTGTCTGGCCGACTGGGGACTGATGAGAGTTGGGTGATGAGTTCGGCGGGCGCCAGCTGGATTTTGCCACCGCCGTCCGTCGGATTGTCCGGGTTGGTGTATACGCGTTTACCAATAAAGTTGTTGCCTTTGTTCGGGGTACGCAGCCAGCCCTTGCCCAGCAGCTTCTTGAACCCAGGCTGACCGGTGATACGCAAGAGGAGATTGAGCAACCCTTCCTGGGCAACACTTTTATACGCGGGGGAAGAATTGTTTTTTGAGCGGATCTGCTGTGTCCACTGCATGAGGGTTTGCGCGACTCGGGAACCGAATAACGGCATTCCCGCCGCTTTTGCCAGATCGGTATAGATGGTCGCCTCATCCCGCACGTCTGCCTTGGGTGGCACAACAGCCTGGGTGGCCTGCAGGTACGGGCGTGTCTGCATGCCCAGAAACAGTGGAAATATGAACGGTAGATCAGGGCGTTCCAGTGGCGTGGTACACGGTAGGATTGCGTGCCCGCACATGGCTGTTTCGGTAGGCAGGATGTCCAGACAGACGAGAAGATCGAGTTGCTTAAATGCCCGCTCTAGCTTTTCACCGTCGGCCATGGTGAGAAGGGGATTACCGCCGGTGACGATCAATGCGCGTATCTGACCTTTGCCGGGCGTCAGGATCTCATCGGCAAGTATGCCTCCGGGAAAAGCATCATTGGTTTTGCCGAACCCGCCAATTCGGGATGTTTCTTCCTTCACCAGGAGGTTGTTTTTCTTGCCGAAACGGGCGAAATCGAAAATGCCCTCGCCAACGAGAGTGCCTCCAGGCCGGTCAAGGTTGCCGCTCACGAAGTTGATGGCTTCCTGTAAATAGAAAGCCAGCGTTCCGTGTGGGCCCATGTTAACGCCGGTTGATGAATACAACGCCGCGCCATCTGCCTCGCGGTATTCACGAACCAGAGATTTCAGGTCTTCAGGCGCTATGCCAGTAAATGCTGCGGCGCGCTCTGCTGACCAGGGTGCTGCCAGATCTTTCAGTTCGGCAAAGCCGTCCGCATGCTTTGCGACATATGCCTCATCAACTCCAAGGGCGATGAGTTCGGCAAGGAAACCCAGGTAAAAGTAAACGTCGGAACCGGGTTGAATAGACAGGTGTTCACCCGCCGCTTTTGCGGTTTCGGTGCGCCTTGGGTCCACCACCAGAACACGGCCGCCACGGTTCTTGATGTCGTTTATATGTCTGCGCGGGTTGGGTACCTGTAAAAAACTCCACTTGGATACCATCGGATTGGCGCCGACGATGAGCAGGAACTTGGTCTCCAGGAGATCGGGGTAGGGCTGTAAAAACGGAAAGCCGTACATTCTCTGCGCGACCGCAAACTTGTTTGCACAGTCCTGAGTGGCGCTTGCGAACATGTTTTTGGAACCAACGCCGTCCATGAAGGCGTTGGCAAATATTGGGTGTAGCGTGCTGAATCCCGCGGCGGTGCCGACATACATACCCACCGCGTCGGGTCCGTGTTGTTCTACGATGTCTTTCAGTCTGCCGCCGACGAATTCATAAGCGGCTTGCCAGTCGGTTGTTTGCCAAGCGCCCTCGTTAGAGCTTCTGATGCGCGGTGCTGTGACGCGATCGGGTGAGTCATACAGCAGATGCTGCTTCAAGCCTTTCGGGCAGGCGAAGCCATGGGTCGCGACATGGGACTTATCGGGTTGAATATTGATGACTTCGTCGTCGCGTGTTGTAACCGTCAACCCGCATAACGACTCACATATTCGACAAAAAGTCTGGTGTTCCTGTGTTTGGCTCATAGACGCGTGTTTGCTCCCCGGGCCTATTTTAAGGGAGCCGAAAACAATTATCTAAACGAGTAAGATTGCAGGTCCTGTCGTATGAGGCAAAAGGCACACCCATGTGGCCAAATCGGAAACTACTCGATCTCCTCAACATTGACCTACCGGTCATACAAGCGCCCATGGCAGGGGCGAATGATGCCGAAATGGTCGTTGCTGTCAGTGAAGCAGGCGGTCTTGGTTCGCTGCCCTGTGGCATGCTGGACAGCACCCAGGCGCAAAACCAGATGGGTGCGATTCAACAGCGTACGGACAAGCCGTTCGGCGTTAACTTCCTGTGCCACTCCACACCGGCTCCGGATGCAGACCGCGATGCGGCATGGCGAGAAGTCCTGACGCAATATTATGCGGAGTTCGATCTGGAATTTTCAGATGCGGCGCCTGGTGGCGGTCGTGCGCCTTTTGATGAGGCGATGTGCGCGGTGGTTGAAAAATACAGCCCCGCCGTTGTCAGCTTCCATTTTGGTTTGCCTGCGCAATCTCTGCTGGAACGGGTAAAAGCCAGTGGGAGTGTGGTGATGAGCTCGGCCACGACTGTGGCAGAAGCCCGTTGGTTAGAAGCGAATGGCTGTGATGTGATCATCGCGCAAGGTTATGAAGCGGGCGGCCATCGCGGCATGTTCCTTACAGATGATATTGATACTCAGCTGGGTACCTTCGCGTTGGTGCCACAAGTGGTGGATGCGGTTGATGTTCCCGTCATCGCTGCTGGGGGCATTGCTGATGGGCGCGGTGTGGCTGCGGCTTTTGCTCTGGGTGCAGCGGGTGTGCAGATTGGCACGGCCTACCTGCACACCCCGGAAGCGCTGATCTCGGATATGCATAGAGCTGCGCTGACTGAGGCGACAGCTGAAGCAACCGCTCTGACCAATCTTTTTTCGGGTCGCCCGGCACGTGGACTGATGAACCGCTTGATGCGTGAGATTGGGCCTCTTTCCCAGGCAGCACCCGCATTCCCGAACGCAGGTACGGCATTAGCTCCGTTGAAAGCCAGGGCTGAACAAGGGGGTTCAGCGGATTTTTCCTCGCTGTGGGCTGGCCAAGCGGCAAGCCTCGACCATCGTTTTAACTCGTTCGACCTGACGCGGAAGCTCGCGTCTGATGCGCAGAACTGTATGCAGGCACTGGGATCAGACTCAGGGACCGGTTGAGCGCGAGCAGAAAGACACATCTGCGCTGACTGATACTCCCTCCCAATCTGGATCGGCCACACCATACCAGCCGCTGGCATCCCTACCTGCGGCATGGACCCGTGAAAAAGCACCCACGCGGTCGTTAACCTGCACCTCAAATCCTGCGGCACGCCAGCTTTCCACATCCTGGGGTTGCCACCCGGTTTCAGGAGTGGTCTCAGCGTGAAACGACAGGGGCATTGCCGTGCGGGCGCCGGTCGCCTCGTCAACAAATCGGTTGGGGTGTATGCGAGGTGCAGCAACCGCTTGTTCAAGCGATAAACCGTGGTCCACGTATCTTGAGATCGTCTGGACTATGCCCGATGCGATGCGTAGGCCACCCGCAGCGCCAAGCACAAATTCGATTTCGCCATCGCGCGTGATGATAGTGGGAGAGATTGTGGTTCTGGGTCGGGAGCCTGGGCTTTCGTCTGCGGCGGCCAGATAGGTGCCCATGGTCGTGGCGTAAACAAAACCGAGACCCGGGGTGATTACCTTGCTGCCAAACAGCGGACCCAGAGTCTGGGTGATGGAGACGGTTGTCCCTTCACAGTCTGCCGTGACGAAATGGGTAGTGTGATGTGAATCGGTCCCCCATGAAGCGCCGGTCCAGTCGTGTTGCGCAATCAATGCCGCAGGATGAGTGGATGGTTGTTCAGCACTCCGCAGTTCTGGCACGGAGATCTCTTTTGCCATGCCACGAGCCCATTCCTTGCTGACCACTTGATCCAGGTCTGTCTCTTTGTAGTCGGTCTGCATGGTGTTGACGCTGAGGGCCAGCGCCTGGTTGACCGTCGCGGCCCAAGCCGCATTGCTCATGTTCGACAGATCAAAATTTTCCAGCATGTTGAGCGTTTTGATCACGAGACCACCGCCACCGGGCGCGGCCATGGCGTGAATCTCGAAGTCCCGGTAGCGCGTGCTGATATATCGTCCGTCGCGGACTCGGTAGGTTGCGAGATCGTCGGCAGTAACATGTCCTCCGTTTGCTCGCATGTCGCTGGCAATAGAGGCGGCGATATCACCTTCGTAAAAAGCCATCGCACCCTCGTTGGCGATTGTCTTCAGCGTGCCTGCCAGACCTGGCTGGCGCAACGTTTCGCCTGCGGCATACGTATCTCCAGCGGACGTTAGAAACACTTGCTGAAATCCCAGGTTGTCCTGGAAATTTTCTTTTGCCTGAGCTTGCCGAGCAGCTTCGCCAGGCAGGAGTGCAAAACCTTCTTCCGCCAGATGGATAGCTGGTGCCAACAGGCTGGCCCAAGGCAGCGAGCCATGCTCCTGGTGCAGTCGACCGAGAGCAGCGACCATGCCGGGTGTTGCGATGACACCGTACCCATCGCGTTTTGGCTCCTCAGGTCGGACATAAGATGCCGGTATCTCGGTCATCGCGTCGTACGCATGCACCCGACCCTCACCGGTACGAACCAGTGCCAGAGAACGACCACCAATACCGTTCATGGTCGGTTCGACGACCGCAATGGCAAAGCCGGTTGCGATGGCTGCGTCCACCGCGTTGCCCCCCGCCTGAAGAATCTCAGCACCCACGCGCGCGGCTTCCGGATGCGCCGCCACGGAAACCCCGTGGGTGTTTGTGTTGATTGATTCGTTCGGCTGACTGGCGCAGCTGCCGATGAACAGAATTGCCGCGATAAGTGGCAGAGCCTTTGTTTGCCGTTGAGGTTGAGAACGTAGCTTTCGATTGATATTGAACATATGAATTGTTGAGTCGTGAGCCTTTGGAACAATTTACCTTGTTTTCCTACTTTTAACTCCTACCTACTCTTAGCTCCTATCGGAGGATTACAATCGGTCTATGACAGAAGAGATACCAGAGCACTGGTTTGACCGTGTAGATAGCAGCGCAGATGAGCGTTTTTATCTGCAACCCCGAATGGTGGCGCATATAGACGATGCAACCATCGAACAACTCTCCGAATACTACGGGTCATTTATACCTGCAGGGGCTGATGTGCTGGATCTCATGTCCTCCTGGATCTCGCACCTGCCGGATGATTTGCCTTTGGGACGCGTCGCCGGACTGGGTATGAATGCAGAAGAGCTGGACAACAACAAACAGCTCTCCGACTGGTGTGTGCACAACCTCAACACACAGCCCGATCTGCCATATGCCAATCACGCGTTTGACAGGATTCTGATAGCGGTATCTATCCAATACCTGGTTAAACCTGTTGAGGTACTGACTTCGGCAAAAGAAGTGTTGAAACCTGGTGGACGGATATGTATTGCCATGTCGCATCGTTTGTTCCCGACAAAGGCGATCGCCGCCTTTCAGCGTTTGGCCGCCAAAGATCGGATTCAGCTGGTGATGTATTACTTAACCGCCGCCGGTTTTGTGGACGTGGAGTTTGTCGACCGCTCGCCGCCTAATGCGGATCCGCTGTGGCTTGTGGTTGGACGTGCGCCTGAGTAATGTCAGATTTCGTATGCGAAAATGATCTCACTTGAATCAGTTTTTGGGAAACACATGGCGATCGAAGAGGGCAAAGCAGCACCGGCATTTGCGCTGGTTAATCAGGACGGCGAAAAAGTGGCGTTGAAAGACTTTAGAGGCAAGGATGTCATCGTCTACTTTTACCCGCGCGACGACACGCCTGGCTGCACGAAGGAAGCCTGCGGGTTCCGTGATCTCTGGAAGGACATACAGAAAACCGGTGCGGTGGTGCTCGGCGTCTCTCCTGATGACCCTGAGAAACACCAGAAATTCATCGCAAAATACAAACTGCCTTTTACGCTGCTGTGTGACCCCGACAAGAAGATGATGACCAAGTACGGGGCTTACGGCGAAAAGATGATGTACGGCAAAAAAACCATGGGGGTTATTCGCTCGACTGTGTGGGTGGGCAGCAACGGTAAGGTGGTCAAGCACTGGAAACGTGTGGCCAAAGCAGCGGATCACCCCGCTAAAGTGTTGGAGGCATTGCAGACGGTGTAGGCTGCTGATGTCTGGTGTTCGACTAAAATAGGAAGCACTTCAGCTTTCGTGTAGGGTGATGCGGATGTCTTCCAATAACACCGCTGATTCTATACCTCCATTAGATCTAGGCTCCAAGCTGGCATTTGGCGTGGGCCAGATTGCTGAGGGTGTAAAAACCTGTGCGTTTGGCACCTACCTCCTCTTCTACTACAACCAGGTGCTCGGGCTGTCCGGCGACCTGGCTGGGTTGGCGATCTTCATAGCGCTTGTGTTTGACGCCATCACAGACCCAATTGCCGGTAGCGTGTCCGACAGATGGCGTAGTCCCATGGGTCGCAGACATCCCTTTATGTATGCCTCGGCGCTGCCGCTGGCCATCAGTTTTGCACTGCTCTTTGCACCGTTGGTTTCTATCGACTCCGTTGGGGAAATGGGCCTCTTTGCTTGGATGGCGGTGTTCACCGTACTGACACGCGCTTCCATGACGTTGTATCACGTGCCCCACATGGCGCTGGGGGCTGAGCTTTCGGAAGACTACGATGAGCGCACCGTGCTGGTTGCTATGCGACACTTTTTTGGTGCGGTTGGCTTTATGGCAACTTATGCCATTGGCTTTGGTTACTTCTTCCTGCCATCGCCTGAGTACCCGAATGGGCAATTAAATCCAGATGTGTATCCCACGATGGCTGCTCTGCTGGGGGTGGTGATGGCGATCACTATTTTCTGGACCGGGTGGGGTACTCGCAAGCGGGTACCGTTCATGCCGAAGCCCAAGCAGTTGGAAGATGCAGGCAGAGTCACGGTGACCGATGTGCTGTCGGAAACCTACCAGGCTATGCGAAATGTATCTTTTCGCTGGATTATGTTCGGTTTCATCCTGGTAATTGCCGCATGGGCAATGGCGGGTGTCGTGGGCATTTATGTCTATACCTTTTTCTGGGAACTGGACAGCGGTCAGATCTTGTTCGTGCTTTTGTTAGGCCCGATCGGTTCCATGTTTGGCTACCCGTTTTCAAAGATCTACTACGCCTGGCTCGACAAACGTAATGCCATGATCGTGGCAGCCATCTATTGGGGTGTTGTCCACTCGATACCGGTGCTCCTCTATCTGGCAGGGTTTGCGCCCGAGGGGGGTACCTGGAGCGCGGCACTTTTCATGGGCATCTTCAGTGCGCTGGGTGGTCTAGGTGTTGGGCAGGTGGTTGTTGGTATCGGCACGGTGATGGCGGATATCGCCGATGAAAACGAGCTCGACACCGGCCGTCGTCAGGAAGGTGTATTTTTTGGTGCATCCGCCTTCGCCAATAAATGTTCGGCAGGTCTTGGTAACCTGATCGCGGGATTTGTTCTGGAGTGGATTGATTGGCCCGTCGGACCTGAAGTGCGGACTGCAGCGGATGTACCACCAGATACGCTCCTGCAACTCGCAGTGATCGCGGGTCCCGTTATTGCACTCCTGGCCCTGCCAGGTGCGTTGTGCTTCAGAGGTTACCGACTGGATCGTGCACGTCTGGAAGAAATTCAGGCAGACTTGCAGGCTACGAGGTAGGCTGGTCTGGCTCCACTTCAGGGTTAGGGCTGAATACAGACGGCTGCATTCTACAAATGCTGGTATTTGGATAGAATGAACCCGGGTCAAGGGGGCAACTTCAATGGCGCTATCTACGGCAGCAAAAGCTGTTCTGTCTGAGCTCACAGAGGAGCTTTGGGGTACGGGCCTGACCCACGCGCGCCTGCGGTGGACAGGCAAAGGCGATCCGGGCAACACCGCAAACCTCTTGAAAGCTGCCGAGAAGGAACTGGCAAGTGCGCATCCGGACGTACAGTGGGCCATGAACTTTTGTCTTGGCTGGATTGGTATCCACGAGCCACAACAGCGTGCCCGGTGCGTAAAGCTGGGTGAAAAGGTGGGTTTGTACAAAGACGAAAAAGTGGCGCCTAACTGCACACCGTCGTATTTGCCCGAGTTCATTCGCATAGAGTCAGACAAACTGAGTGCGGGCTAGGCGCTTCGCAATGGAGAACTTGAGCTGAAAGTACTGCGGAAGATAGTCAGCTACACGTTGCTGGGCTTGGTCTCCCTGATCACTCTCGCCTACGTATCTTTTCTCGTGATCATGACGGTTACAGAAAACCAGTGGCTTGGCAGCCCGCCCTTTCACTCTGCGATAGATACAACCTCCACCAGCCCGCACACGCTGACACTGATTGACGACGGCGCGGCATCTCTCGCAGCGCGTCTCAAATTGATTGAGGACGCGCAAAAATCCATCGATCTCGAGTTTTTCATCTATGAGTTGGATGCCGCGAGCAGGATTGTCACCCAGGCTCTGGCGGAGAAAGCCAGGGATGGTGTGGCCGTTCGGGTGCTTGTGGATTTTTCTCTGGCGGTTTTCGAATTGCGTCCTGCGTTTGCCCGTGTACTGGAAGAGGCGGGTGTTGAGGTCCGCTACTACAACACCAGCTCGGTTGCGCGGATCTTCAGCGTGCAGCATCGAACCCACCGCAAAATTCTGATTGTTGATGATCAGGTAGCGATGGTGGGTGGGCGCAACATCGCCGATGACTACTTTGATCTCTCAGATCACTACAACTTTCTGGATAGCGACGTCACCGTTGAAGGCGAGCTGGTCCCCACCATTCGTGAGAGCTTTGACCTCTACTGGAACTCGGACTGGTCCATGCATCCTGAATCGGTGGGTGTTGAAAAGGAGGAAGACGACTCGTTGGCCAGCAACTTCTTAAAACCGCGCGAAAGTGATGCGGAGATCCGATCAAGGGTGATGGAACTTGCTAACCGGGCACCCGAACATATCTGCCCTCACACCCGCTTTGTCACCGACTATCCAGGTGCAGGTTTGCAATATCGAAAGGTTTACCAGGCTATTCTGGAGACGTTAGGCAGCGCGGATGACAATGTACTCGCGGAGAGTCCGTACTTCGTATTGCGCCGGGATGGGCTCGCGGATGTCGCCGGTCTGACAGAACGAGGCATCGATGTGACAGTGCTGACCAATAGCCTGCATTCAACCGATGCTTATTACACCGTAGCACCTTTGTACTTCTCTCTCGATGAGGTAGCTGCAACCAAGATCGATTTGTTTGCCTATTCCGGACAACGACCGGATGACCTGCCGCCAGCGTTTCCAGCTTCACAGCGGTGGGGAGTGCATTCCAAACGGGCGGTTGTTGATGATGACACGGTGATGATCGGCACATACAACATCGATCCCCGGTCAGCCAACCTGAATTCAGAGCTGATGATCGTATGCACGGGTAACACCGCGCTTGCCGCCGAGATGCGGGAGGATATCGAGTCCCGAGTAGGGCGCTCGGAACTCGTTATCGATGCAGGCGTGGTAGACAGTGATGCACTTATCGGCGATGCCCCCTTCGAATCGGTTGCACTGATGGTTGTTATCAACCCGGTGGCAAGCCTCTTCGACTTTCTACTTTAGCTGGTATTCAGATCTAGCCGCCAAGCCTGAAGCGTACACCGCCGTAGACTGAGCTGCCGGGTGTGGCGTAACCCAACACCTCTTCGTAATCTTCATCAAACACGTTCTCGGCGCGGACGTACACCTCGATGCCTTCAGCGACTTCATAGGCGGCACCCACATTAACGAGGACATAGCTGTCTAGCTCGGTTCTTTCGGCGACAAAGCCGTTGATAAAAAAGTTCCGAAAGTCGTTGTCCAATTTTTCGCCGTTGTACACCACGCTGCCGGTAAGACGCAGTTTGTTATCCAGAAAACTGCGCGCGGCGCTTAAGCTGGCTTTATGTTCGGGGCGCTGCACCTCCTGACCGCCTGGTTCATCAGCGTCGGTATAGGTGTATTCAAAGGTAAGGTATGTTTGCGGATCGGGTTGGTACGTTGCCGCCAGTTCAACGCCGGAGCGTTCGCTATCACCGGCCAGGTTAACCACAGATGGAAACAAACTCTGGATCTCGTCTTCAAGGTCCGCATCGAAGTAGGTGAGATCCACGACCAGCGCGCCATCCGCAAACCGCTGCTCTATGCCGACGTCCCAGCCGGTTGATTTTTCAGGATTAAGATCAGGGTTACCCACAAAGGTGCCCGGTACAAAACCAAACTGTTCGAAAAAAGTCGGGTTTGTAATGCCGGAGCCATAACTTGCGTGCAAACGTGTTGCGCCATCGTTCAAGAGGTAGGCGGCATCCAGCGAGTATGTGGTCTCGTCTTCAAATTCATCGTTGTCCTCCTGACGGAGTGTGCCATTGATGAAAATGATTTCGTTGAGCTCAATTCGGTGTTCCAGCCCGTAACCAAGAAGGTCGCGTTCCTGGGTTGGTGCCTGACTGGGATCGAAGGGGTAGGGATTCGTGAACGACTCCTCTTCCCATTGCACAAAAAGGGTTGTTCGGTGAATCGAGCCGCCGCTTTCGGTCCACTGCAGCGACGTATCCAATCTGATCTGATCTCGCTCGGCTTCGCTGCCGAAGGTGCCGCCGTCCAGTTCTGTTTCGGTTTGCTCATATGACAAGCGCGTGATCGAACGCCCGTCCGCTAACCGTAGGTTGGCCGCCAGTCCCAGCGTTTGGTCCTCGGTATTGCTGAAACCTGCGTTGTCTACAGGCAATCCTTGTTGAGGGCCGCCCGAAAAGTCGAAGCCATCGGTATCTGTTTCTTTGTCGGTAAACCGGCCAAAAAGCTGTACGTCCAGGTCCTCGTTGATCACCGCGCGCAGTTGACCACTGAGGGTCTGGTTGCGGTCCTCATCGTCCTCTGCACCGATCACCGCATCGTTTTCGCTAAGATCAAATTCGGATTGGCGATCTGTATACGTCAACCGTCCCTGGACAGCGGCATTACCTCCGGAGAGAGACAGACTGCCCAGCTGCGAGTCGTGGCTACCCGCTTCAAGGGTGATATCCGCGCTGAAACCTTCTTGCGGTGCCTTGGTATGAATACTGATGACACCGGCGAGCGCATTGGAACCATATAGGCCGCTCTGTGGACCACGCAACACCTCGATACGTTCGATGTCAGCTGCGAGTAAAGATGAGAAGTCGAATTCGCCTGAGCCAGCCGCGGACACGTCGATACCATCGATTAAGACCAGGACGTGATTGGCCTCAGCCCCGCGCAATCGCAGCTGGGTTAGGCCGCCGAAGCCGCCGTTTCTTGTCAGCGCCACCCCGGGCACAAAACGCAACAAGTCTGCGCCAGAGTTGTAGCCGAGATCATCGATCAACGTTTCATCCAATATCGATAGCGCGCGGCCTACTTTGTATTGTTGCGTGGGTATACGTGACGCCACCACAACCATTTCTTCGGTTTCAAGCTGGCCTTGTTCGCTTTTTTCGGCAAAGACGGGATTAACAGGCGTGCAGAGCGAAGCCGCCAATAACAGCTTAGGTATGGGTTTCATATTCAGAGTAACTCCTGATTCCGAACGCTGGTCCTCGAGCGTCTGATTAACATGGCACTGAGAGGACGGTCTTCGGACTTGTGACTAGAGTTACCTCATCAACAGCAGCCTTCCCATTTTTCTGATAAACAATTGCTTTCTGATAAACAGTTGCTGCTCATAAACACAGTGGCTTTTCTTGCTGTCTTACCGATGAACGGAGTCGACTTACCGATGCGAGGCCAGTATCAGATTTGCACTGATTTCCCGGACACCCCTCAGCGACAGGGTGGAATCCACCCTGATTCGGCAGAAATCATAACATTCGTGAAAACTGCAGTCCTGGCGCCGACTTGAAAATCACTTGTTGTCATATTGCGAATTTCTGCGGCTGGGCGACACGTTTACTGGCGTAGTGGATATGGCAGGGTTCAGGCTTGGCCGTCGGTCCTGGTTCGAATCTCCTCCACATACTCGACAAATTCATCGGGATAGATGTTTCTGCCGGTTTTGTCCCACCACTGCGCCGCACGGCCGCCGTAGCGATGAAAAATGCGTTCGAGCGCAAGTTTGTCACTGGGTGCCCAAGCGGCGGTGTAGCCAATCCGCAGCTGCACAAACTCACTGAACAGCAGATTCCACTGCAGGTTGATGTGTGTACTCAGCCGATATTCTTCTTCGTCGGTGAGCCGTTCGTTGGCGTCGGCCTTGATGATAATGGGAGCGATCTGTGAATCGCGATTTGCCAGCATGATGCTTTGAAACTGCATCCGATTTGTCTGCATGGTGGATGCGATGGTGGCATTACGGGTTTGTCGCACCTGCACCGCCAGATAGATCAGCGTGACCAGCACCACAATGGAGCTGATAAATTCTCCGATGCTGCCAAGCTCCTGAATGGTCATGATCGTGTTGTCCGCTCAGTCGGCAACAAGTTCGAAAGACCGCTTGCCACGAATTTTTCCATTGACGACCAGCTCCACGTGGTGAATGCCCAGATACAGGGTTCTCGTTGTGATCGGTTTGAACGAAATCTTTTTTTCGAGCGCGTAATCCTGCTGCTCTGCGTCGACATCTTTGAGTGCGAACACTTTGACCGAATGCTCGCCGTTGGCTTTGAGAAAATGTACGCGCAGTGCGATTTTCAAGCTCTGCCTGGCATTTGATTTGAGCGTGCCTTGCCAATGCAGGGCATCACCAATAGAAACGGTATCGCTGGCAGAAACTCCGCTTAACGAAAACTTGGGATCAGATGGATAGCCCAGGAGTTCAAGCGCTGCTTTGTTGTCCGCCTTCACAAGGGTGCGGAGAGCATGACGGACCATCCAGTTCAGCTCATCTCGATTTTGTTGCCCGGACTTCTGCCACCGTTTAAGAGTTTTGATCACAAGCTCAGGGTCGTCCCGCGACAAGTCGTTCACTGTGTTGGCCACCGAACGTGTGACGTAGCGCGTTGGGTCCGCGTGCAGACTATCCAGCACCTGGATGACGGTAGTGGCGGGCAATTTCACACGCTGTGCCCAGGGCAGATACGGGCGGATGCCTTCTGAGGCGAGTCGGCGCACATGGTAGTTTTTGTCATTCGCGCAGTCGTGCACAAACCGCATGGATTCTGCCGGGTATTGAGCTAAAAAAGGTCGAATTGCGTTCTCTACAGAAAAGCGCATTGTTGCTTGGCGAAGAAAGGCGAGGGCACGCTCCAGGTGTTTATCGGTACAGCCGTTCAAGGCCACCCATTCCGCAGGGACCGACCAGATAAAGTGACCGAAATCATCGTCTGCGAGCGTTGGGTCCAATGGTTCCGGCAACGCTCGCTCAAGAATATCAACCGACTCATTGAAGTCGTCAGGCAGTTGGTCGTCCAACCGTTCCACCATGTGTTTGATACGTTCCTTCAGTTCGAGCTCTTCAAATGCAGCAAGATTTGCCTGAACGAATAGAGCCTTATCAAATTGAGGCCATGACGTTGCTACCGCTTGGGCGAGCGTGCCCACAGACTCAGCGTTAAAAAGCTGATCTGCCAGTGAAAACGAGGGTTTAGCTTTAATCGCCATCGATGTGCAGGTGGTTTGGAGTCATGAAGATAACATGGTTACGCAAGCGTATCGCGGCGATCACGTGCGAGATTTGCGCACGGTTCGGGTAACCACCCACTTATGTTTCCCTATCTGCGCAGAGCGGGTGAATCCCTGTTTCTCAAACGTGGACAACGAGCCGTTGAAGAGAAAGGCAGGTGAAGCTTTGCGGCCTTCGGTATTTTCCGGAAATGCTTCAATGCGACCACCGCCGAGCTGTTTGATCTGCTCGATCGCCCCTTGCAGGGCAGCGGACGCGACACCGTTACCCCGATGCCCCTTGCCTGAAAAGAAACACGTGATGCGCCAGTCGGCGGCGGCTGGTTCCGTGGCGATATAAGCTCGCTGATTGTGTATGCGCGGCAACTCCTCCGGCGAACCGAACTGACACCAACCAACGCAGTCCGCGCCGTCGTAAACCAGGGCGGCATGAGCGCGCCCCTCGCGGACCAGGCACTCTTTGGCGTTGCGTTTCACTTCGGGGGCATCGTCGTCGGTGGTGATCTCCTTTCCGTGATACCACATACACCAGCATCCGCTCCAAACACCATTGTTGACCTCTACAAGGGAGGCGAAATCTGACCAGGTGTCGGCGTTTAATGGTTTGGTGGTGTATTGGTTCACGACCGGGCTCCCTCTCATGTTCCCTCCGATTTTGAACTGTCAGGCTGAATTTACAATTGATTCAAGAGCGACCTCAAAATATTGTCATGTATTTTTACATATGAGCCACGCAAATCTCATAACTTATTGAAAAATATGAATTTATTCTTTTTGGAATGGAATTTGCTCTTCAGTTTGCGGGCCGTAGCAGTTTTCGGCTCTGGGGGTAAAAGTGAATACAGCAGTAACACCAGAAGTTCTTGGTGAATCAAACGGTCCAATCGAGGCGGATCGAATCGAGTCCGAACTGTCACGAGATCAGTTCCGCTACCATAAGAGTGGACACCAGTTCTACAAATCAAAATATCTTCGCTCCAAGGAAACGGTTTCTAAGCTGACCCAGCTGGTGATCGCTTTGATCATCGTGCTTGGTGCGGTGGCGTATTACGCCGTCGGTACGGCTGCGGAAAATCGTAATCTTGAAGCTGAAGTCATATCGCTGAAACAGCAGGTCTACGAGTCTCTCTAAATCTGACCTTTGTGTGTCAGACCGCTCGTCAGTGGTCTGTCAGTGTGACGCGGTGCCTCGTAGAACGGTGTACGCAGCGCCGGGCATCTCCCGTAAGATGAGCGTTTTATTGTGAGAAGACACGATGGCGCCTGTCCTACCCTTCGATCAGCCTAAGCAGATAGACGAAGATTTGTTTCTTGTCGCGGGTTGTGTCAAACCGAATCCGCTGGTGCGGTTTACCCGCAACATGGCCGTTGTTCGAGATGAGGGTGAGCTGACTCTCATCAACCCAGTGCGAATGGATGAGGCAGGGTTGGCGCAACTCGAAGCCCTGGGTACCGTAAAACACGTGCTTCGTCTTGGACCTATGCATGGTATGGATGATGTGTTCTACGTTGAACGCTACAAACCCACGTTCTGGTCTTTCACGGGTCAAACCACGTACACGGAACCGGCAATTGATGAAGCGCTGACAGATGGCGGGGCGCTACCTTTTAAACGCGCCAGGCTGTTTGGTTTTGCCCACATGAGTGAGACTGAGGGTGCCATTCTGCTGGAGCGCGATACGGGTAACGTCTTGCTCACCTGCGATGGGATCCAAAGTTATGCCACGCCCCCGCACACTCCCCACACGAATACTTTTACCAGAATCATGATGCCTTTTATCGGGTTTCCAAAGGAAACGTTGATAGGACCCGTGTGGGTGAAATTGCTGGTTCAAGACAAGGACGGAATGAAAGCTGAGTTTAGCCGTTTGCTCGAATGGGAGTTCGACAAGCTGATCGCAGCGCACGGAACATTTCTGGAAAGTAACGCACATCAGGAGGTTGTTGCCGCAGTCGACAAGATGTTCGGCTAAACTCACGAAAAATCTGTAAGGAAATCTCGTGAACCTCGAAGCCATTCCGGTAGGGACGGACGTACCGAACGACATCAATGTCATCATCGAAGTGCCTGTGGGTGGTGAACCCATCAAATACGAACTGGACAAGGACGCCGGTGTCCTTGTTGTAGACCGATTTCTGTATACGTCCATGCGGTACCCAGGCAACTACGGCTTTGTACCCCACACGCTGTCCGATGACGGCGATCCGATTGATGTGCTGGTCGCCAGCACCAGAGCGATCACGCCGGGCGCGGTAATCAATTGCCGTCCGATAGGGGTTCTCATCATGAGCGACGAGGCGGGGCAGGATGAAAAAATCATCGCCGTACCTTCCACCCATCTGACCCGTCGTTATGAGAACGTGCAGAATGTCTCCGACATCCCGCAGATTACGCTCGACCAGATTGCCCACTTTTTTGAGCACTACAAAGACCTTGAGAGTGGCAAGTGGGTTGAGGTGAAGCGCTGGGGTGATGCCAACGAGGCCAAGGAGATGATTCAGGCTGCGGTAGAACTGGCTGAGAAGCTGGCTGAGAAGTCGTAAGACCTCTCACCGCAACGGATCAACACATGAACGAGCCGATCGACGTTGACGCGCTCAGAGTAGAGCTGCTCAACCAGCAGTTTCAACTGCGACAATCCAACTTTGCAGCGATTGTCCTTATTGCGGGGGACGACCGGCCTGGCGCGGTGGAAGTACTGCGAACGTTGCACGAGTGGATGGACGCTCGGTATCTATTCAACGTCATCACTTTTGGCGCAGACCCCGCGGAAAACGCCGAACGCCCGATCCTGTCTCGCTATTGGCGCCGCTTACCGCCAACCGGACGAATAGGTGTATTTCTCGGTGGCTGGCCGACGTCTGTCTTGCGCACCGGTATTGAAGAAGGCTGGTCTGATGAGATCTTTGCAGCGCATATGGCGGAGATAAATTCTTTTGAGCAGCAGCAGGTTGATCACGGCACTTTGTTGCTCAAGTTTTGGCTGCATCTGCCAGAAGCAACCCTCAGGGCCCGCATGGCGGCCGCTGAACAGAACCCCCAGAAACATTGGGACTTTGCGCAACATGATTGGGAAATCTATGAGCGTGAGGGGGATGTGTACAACCGTATTCAAACCATGGTGGCTGCAACCAGTACTGAGACCGTGCCCTGGCGAGTATTGGACAGCACGCAACTGGAAGATGCTGCTGCCCATGTGGGGACAGACCTGGTTGCAGCGCTGTCTGCGAAGCTGGCCTCTAGCGAAAAGAAGGCGGCTGCAGGTAAATCCGGCTTGGAAGCCTCTGCGGGCTCCGTTGGTTTTCCGCGACTCGCCGCTGATGCCATGTTACCGGCGATCGAAAAAGAGGCCTACAAAGTCGAGCTTGCGCAGCTGCAAGCTCGACTGAATGAACTGTCGCTGATCGCGGACGAATCAGGTTTAAGCAGCGTGGTGCTCTTTGAAGGGGTGGATGCAGCGGGTAAAGGAGGTTCTATACGGCGTCTCGTCAGAGCATTGCCCGTGCAGCTGGTCAGAGTAATTCCTATATCTGCGCCGAACGAAGCTGAACGCGCGCGCCACTATCTGTGGCGTTTCTGGACCAGACTGCCCAAGCCCGGTGGCTGGACGATATTCGATCGAAGCTGGTACGGGCGCGTATTGGTCGAGAGAGTAGAAGGTTTCGCGAAGGACGATGAGTGGCAGCGGGCTTACCGGGAGATCAACGAGTTCGAGCGATCTTTGTCTGGTGTTGGCATGGTTGTTACCAAGTTCTGGCTGCAGATAGATGAAGACGAACAAGCGCAACGATTTAAAAAACGCAGCTCAACTCCGTACAAAAAATACAAGCTTACAGATGAAGATATTCGCAATCGCGAAAAGTGGGATGACTATCAAACCGCTGCTGAAGACATGTTTGCAAATACCGATAGCGAACACGCGCCGTGGCATGTGATAAGTACCAACGACAAGCGCCGAGCGCGCCTTGAGGTTTTGGCAACCGTTATCAAACGCCTCGAACAGGCGCTGGACCTCTAGTGCTCAAACCATCTGACCCTAAATTGTTAGATGGTTTGAGCACTAGAACTGTCCGTTTTCAGGATGGAATGGTGGGCAGGCGAGAAGCCCAACACGCGTGTACAATGCGCGCCGATATCGATGGCCTGAGTGAGAATCCACATGTGGTTCGGAAAAAAGAAGAAAAAACCCCAGCATCAGTTACAGAGGCTGGATCTGGATGCGCCGTCTACGGATAGCGAGCACAACTTCGACCGTGGCGCGCGCCAGGTGATCAATCTGCTGAACTACACCAAAAGCAGTGGCTCCAGCTATGACGGGGTTCAGTACGACGTGGGCTACCACTCGCTGTCGCTCGGTGGGCAGAAACTCAAAGGCCAGCGCGATCCTGCACAGCGTTTTGAATCGCTGCCCTTTGATTTTACGGGCAAAACAGTGCTGGACCTCGGCTGCAACCAGGGCGGCATGGTCATGCATCATGCCGAGCAAATGCGTTGGGGTGTGGGTGTCGATTTCGATTCGCGCATGGTGAATGTGGCCAACAAACTCAGTAAATACAAAGGCTACGACAACACCCATTTCTACGTTTTTGATCTCGAAAAAGAACCTCTGGAGATCATCAAAGACCTTATTCCCGACGAGCAGGTGGACATCTGCTTCCTGCTGTCGGTGTGTATGTGGATCGAAAACTGGCAGGAAGTGATCGCGTTCTGCCGCAACCTGGCACCTGCCATGATGTTCGAATCCAATGGCAGCGTGGAGCAGCAGCAGGCGCAGATAGACGAGCTGAAAAAACACTACGCAACGGTCGAGCTGTGTGCAGCCACCTCCGAAGATGACCCTAAACAGAAGAAGCGTCAGCTCTGGTTCTGCAACGCTGAGGCGGGTTAACCCAGGACTTTGCTGATTGCTCGACAGGTACGCAGGCGTACAAGCTGTGTGGTATCACCCTGACGTAACCGAAGATATTTCGGCAGCTGCAAGAACATTCTCAGCATAGGCATTTGCGCCCCGAAGCGTTCAGCGGCCAGACGTAACGCGTGCTGGTTGGTATAACCCTGGACAAACGCATCGATAACCTCCTCTTCTGCGGCAGGGTAAACCGCTAACGTCCCGGCGAGGAAACGCCATACTTCGTGACTTTTTGCCAGCTCAAGCTCTTCGGCGCGATGCGGATTGCCGAGGTCAAACCACATCCAATCGGAAAAAATGTTATGCGGCGCACCGTCGCTGTGAACGGTTGTGAGTGAGGTACTTAAGTTGTGGCGATGAAATATTCGTTCACCTGCCTCGCGGACAACTGCCAACGCAGCCGCATCACCCCCTGACAGCTTTTTCTCCAGTGTAGGCGTGTTACGAAACGGAAAGACTAGAACAGAAGTGAACTCAGTAGTGGCGCCATCGATTTCAAGACTCAGGTGCTCAAACGGGCCGGCCAGCGGTTTCAGTACGCTGACGCCCAGCTTCTCAAACCCGTCCACAGCCTCAAGTTCCCGTTCGATTTGTGCCGTCCCCCCTTCGGTGCTGTTGGCATAGGACTTCACGACATACAGAGACTGATCCTGTCTTACGTAGCGCAAGTGCGCGCGCGGATGTGACTGATCTAAAAAGTGGGTAGTGAAGGCTGCGTTGGGATCGAACATGGGAGGCGAGTGTGAATGCTCTGACAGGGAAAGTACAACCAAATGGGCGGCGCTTGCGCCGACCTGCGCAACGTGGTCTGCTTTCAGGTCACATGAATTTGGAAAGATGATGCCCGAACTGAATATCGACACAGCCGCTGGCTCGTTGCGTGGCACCTACGCGCAGGGATATGAGGCGGTTGCTGATGCGTTCGTTAACAATTTTGAGAACGCAGGTGAAATAGGCGCGTCTGTATGTATTACCGTGGATGGTGAGAGTGTCGTCGACCTGTGGGGCGGCATGAAAGACGTTGAGGCTGAGATCCCCTGGCAGGACGATACGATGTGCGTGGTCTTCTCCAGCACCAAGGGAGCCGTTGCATTAGCGGCCCATACTCTGGTTGCTGCAGGTGAACTGGACCTGGATGCGCCCGTTGCACGCTACTGGCCGGAGTTCGCGACCAACGGCAAAGAAGCAGCGACGGTACGCATGATGTTGGATCATTCCGTGGGTGTGCCTGCGCTCCGCGAGAAGCTCAAAGACAAAGCCTGCTGCGACTGGGAATACATGGTGGAGCAGCTGGAACGAGAGGCGCCATTCTGGAAACCAGGTGAACGTCATGGGTATCACATGATCAACTTTGGTTGGACTGTAGGCGAGCTGATCAAGCGGGTGGCTGGCCAGTCGATGGGCCAGTACTTCCACGAAGCCGTTGCAAAACCCACCCATGCCGAATGTTGGATTGGTCTACCCGAGGAAGAAGAGCCGAAGGTGGCGCCCATGATCCCATTCAAACCTGTGCGGGGCGCGGAGATTGGTGCGTTCACGCATGCTCTCATGAACGAACCCAAGTCCATCCCGTCGCTCGCGTTCTTCAACCAGGGTGGCTTCAGTCCGAATAGTCGCAGCTGTCGTGCAGCCGAGGTTGGTGGCGCAGGTGCGGTCGCCAACGGCCGTGGGCTGGCGCGGATATACGCACCTTTTGCGTGTGGAGGTGAGCTCAACGGCCGCAGATTTGTTGATGGCGATACGCTGGCGGCTATGGGCGAGGTTGCATCCGCCTCGGGAGAAGATGCGACGTTGCTCATACCCACGAGATTTGCGCTTGGTTTTATGAAATCGATGGACAACAGGCGTGTAGCAGCCGTGGACAAGAGCAGCGCTATTTTTTCCAGCGCAGCCTTTGGTCACGTGGGTGCGGGTGGCAGCGTCGGCTTTGCTGATCCGGTGGAGCGGATGAGTTTTGGTTACGCGATGAACAAGATGGGTCCCGGCATTCTGATGAACGAGCGGGGTCAGGCGCTGGTTGATGCAACCTATCGGGCGTTAGGCTACGCAGGCAATTCATCGGGTGTCTGGCGCAAGTAGGAAAGCCGGTGATCAGGGGTAGCTGTCTATGTGGCACGATCCAGTTTGAAATCGATCGTGTCATCGCGCCGTTTGAGCTTTGTCATTGCCGACGTTGTCGCAAGGTCAGCGGCTCTGCCTTCATGGCGGGTGTGTCGGTAGAACAAGCGCATTTTCGCTGGGTGAGTGGACAGGACTCTGTCAGATCTTACGAGGCACCTCTGTTGTATGAGCCCCCGGCTTATCGCATCACTTTTTGTAGTCAATGTGGTTCACAGGTCCCGGACCCGGAGAATGATGCGGCCTGGTTTGAGGTTGCTGCAGGACTGTTAGAGGGGGAGCTGGAGGTAGGTCCGGACAAACACATATATGTTGAACACCAGGCTTCCTGGCATAACATCACCGACCGACTGCCCAGGTTTGATGAGGAACAATTGAGGCGGCATCGAGAACGTGAGGGGCATATCGAAAAGTGACCCTCCGACTGCTCGATGAGCCGTATGCACTCAAGGATGCTGATATCGATGCCTATCGTCGTGATGGTGCTGTGCGGTTGCGCCAGGTCCTCGATGACCAGACGCTTGATACTGTTCGACCAACGCTTCGCTCGCTCACGAAGGCAGGCGACCGCGCGACGGTGCCGCTGGAAGAACGAGACACGTACGGCCGTGCGTTCACACAGGTGTTCAATCTCTGGCGCAAAGACAAGTTGGCCCAAGCGCTCGCTTGCTCCACACGACTTGCGCGTATTGCCACCGAATTGATGGGTTGTGATGGCGTGCGCATGTATCACGATCAGGCGTTGTACAAGGAAGCGGGTGGTGGTCATACACCGTGGCACTGCGACCAATTTTATTGGCCGGTGGATACGGACAAAACGATTACCGCGTGGATACCACTTCAGGCGACGCCGCTGGAAATGGGACCACTTGCGTTTGCCCTGGGTTCACACGCCATGACCCGAGGACGGAATCTACAGATCAGCGATGAGAGCGAACGAGTTCTGAGTGAGCTGCTCGCCGAGTTTGAAGATGACGAACGAGCCTTTGATCTGGGCGAGGTGAGCTTCCACTCCGGTTGGACGTTTCATCACACGCGCGGCAACAGCACGCAGCTGCCGCGTGAGGTGTTTACCGTGATCTACATCGACAAGCGTGCGCGGCTGAAAACACCAAACTCCATGTTTGAACGGTTTGATGCGCAGACCTGGTGTCCGGGTGTACAACCTGGACAGGTTATCGACTCGGAGCTGAACCCGGTCTTATTCGAACGTGCCTCTGTGTAGAAAGGATTAATAAGCGTAACTGGGATCCAACCGATCGGCTTGGCGACGCAGCGCCGGCCAGGCAGTCGGTGCAATAAACTCTTCCCAGGCGTCCGGATTGTTGAAGGTTTGCTGCATCATATCCAGTGCTCCCTGGTTCGGCATGTTCAACTCGCCACCGGCCATCGCTTTCACCTGAATCTCGCACGCGCGTTCGAGGTAGTACAGACGCATAAAGCAGCTGGCGATCGATTTACCGAGCGCCAGGGTGCCGTGGTTGCGCAGGATCATGACGTTGTGATTGCCGAGGTCGTTGACGAGTCGCTCCCGTTCATCAAGATCGAGTGCCACACCTTCCCAGTCGTGATAGCTGATGTCCGGATGGACAAACATCGCATGTTGGTTCAAAGGCAGCAGACCTTCGCTGGTGCACGAGACCGCCACTCCGGCGGCGGTATGCAGATGCATAACCGCGTTGGCGTCTTCGCGATTCATATGGACGGCACTGTGAATGGTGAACCCTGCAGCGTTCACACCGTAGCCGTTGTCCAGCACTACGTTGCCTTCGGTGTCTACTTTAACCAGGTTGGATGCGGTCACTTCGTTAAACAGGAATCCATAGGGGTTTAACAAAAAGTGTTCGTCCGGACCCGGTACGCGCGCAGACAGGTGAGTGAAAACCATGTCGGACCAGCGGTAGTGATCCACAAGCCGATAGGCTGCCGCCAGGTCCTGGCGAACGGCCCACTCTTCTGCCGATACCTGGTTTCGAATGTCACTGATCTGGGCGGCTTCGCTCACTGTATGTCTCCGAACAAAATTCTCAGCGTGCCATGTTGAACGAGGCGCAGAGAAGGTTCAATCGCCTATGTGGACTCGCCCCGAATATTTGCTCTTGAAGAAGAGACTGTTTTTGGTCACTAATATTCGCATTCAATAAGGGGAGAGACGGGATGACCACATTTAATGGCCTTGGGACACATCTGGGAAATCTCTCGCGGTTGTCGGCAGCGCGTAGCAGATCAATCAGCCCGGAAAACTTAACGGGTGAGAAAGGTGAGGGCGGCAAGTCGACAGATGGTGCGGCTGCTAATGCCGCACGAGATCTCGGCCAGGGCTGGAAAGTTTCTCCATACCTTCTGATCGCCCCTGGCGAGACACAGACGCTTGCTGACATCAATGGATCCGGGGCGATCCAGCAGATCTGGATGACCCTGGCGCGAGGTCGGTGGCGTCACACGATCTTGCGTATCTACTGGGACGATCAGGAGCATCCTTCAGTCGAATGTCCGGTTGGCGACTTTTTCGCCTGTGGTTGGGAACAATATGCCCGGGTCGACAGCCTGGCGGTGTGCGTGAATCCCGGCAGGGCATTCAACTGCTACTGGCATATGCCGTATCAGCGTCGAGCGCGTGTGACGCTTGAGAACATGAGCGAAGAGCAGATCTCGATTTACTACCAGATCAACTATGTGGAAACAGACGTTCCCGATGACGAAGCGTATTTTCATGCACAGTTTCGTCGCACCAATCCATTGCCGTACAAAGATGTATACACCATCCTCGATGGTGTTCGTGGTCATGGCCACTACGTGGGGACTTACATGGCCTGGGGTTCAAACAACGCCGGGTGGTGGGGAGAGGGTGAAATCAAGTTCTATCTGGATGGGGATGAAGAGTTCCCAACCATCTGTGGCACGGGTACGGAGGACTATTTCTGCGGGGCATACTGTTTTGACCCGGGCATTCTGGATCGGGCGACGGCCTCAGCCTACGAGGAGTACAACAGCGCGTATGCGGGCTTGCCACAGGTCATTCGACCGGACGGGGTATATCAATCCCAGACCCGGTTTGGCATGTATCGTTGGCACATCCCGGACCCGATTCGATTTGAAGAAGATATCCGAGTGACGATGCAGGCGCTGGGATGGCGTACCGACAAAGATCGGAAGTACCTGCCACTGCAGGATGATATTGCTTCTGTGGCCTATTGGTACCAGAGCCTGCCTTCAGCTCAGCTTACAGCCCTGCCTACAAAGGATGAGCTGGAAGTCATCTGACGCAAGTCTCACGTGCGTGAAATATGCAGGTAGTGGCGGTGCTTTTCGAAGTGTTCCAACACATCGTGGATGACCTGCTCTTCTGTCCAACCCATGATGCAGTATTGCTGACTACCCTGGGTTAAATGCACCTCGGCCCGGTGGCTGATGGTCCCGTCTTCTTCCTCATAGGTACTTGCGGCGACGCTGTAGTGAAAGGAGGCGTCATCTTCTTCTGCGACGCTGAGCGAAACCTGGGTCTTGTCCCGATCGATGTGTGCCTCGCAGCCAAGCTTCTTGAGCTCATCGACAAATGAATCCAGCGCCGGTACCACGATGCGTGCAAGGAAGGCTTGGATGTCATCCTGGCTCGGTTGTAACAGCGCATTTTTCAGCCGTTGCTGCCAGTCGCTGGACTGCGGCCCGCCTGCGGGTCCGATGGTCTGTGCGGCCTGTACTTCGCGCAGCGCATGATCTTTAGAGAGTGCCCGCAGAAATCCCCATATGGCGAGAACGATGACAATCGAAAAAGGTAACGCGCTCGCGATCGCAGCCGTCTGCAGGGCGCTCAATCCCCCCGCGATGAGTAGCACGATGGCGACGGTACCAATCATTGCCATCCAAAAGACTCGGCGACTGGCTGGCGTATCGTCACGACCGTGGCTGGACAACATGTTCAGCACCATCGCGCCAGAATCTGCGGACGTGATAAAAAATACGAAGACCATGAGTATGGCTAGGGTCGAGAGCAGCGTAGGCACAGAGAAATGGGTTAAGAACTGGAAGAGAGCGACCGACTCATCCGTACGCACAGCGTCCGCGAGCGTCGCCGCCCCCTGGTTAAGAATCAGGTCGATGGCTGAGTTGCCAAAGACGGTCATCCACAGAAAGGTAAAGAGTGTCGGTGCGAGAAGCACGCCAGCAACAAACTCACGCAGCGTTCGACCACGGGAGATGCGGGCGATAAAAAGCCCCACGAACGGTGCCCAACTGACCCACCAACCCCAGTAGAAGATGGTCCAGCCACCCAACCACTCTGTTGGCTCGTAGGCATAGAGGTTAAAGGTCTTGCCAACGATGTCGGCGAGGTAGTTGCCGGTATTCTGCATAAATGTTTGCAGCAGATAGATGGTAGGACCTGCGAACAACACGCCGAGCAGCAGCAGGACAGCCAACGCGATGTTGATTTCAGATAACCGTTTGATGCCCTTGTCCAGGCCGAGCACTACCGACACTGTAGCGAGCAACGTGGTAATCACGATGAGCACCATCTGCACGCTTACGTTCTTCGGTATGTCGAAGAGAAAGTTGAGCCCCGAGTTGATCTGCGTAACCCCGAACCCTAAAGACGTCGCCACTCCGAAGGTGGTGGACAAAATGGCGAAGATGTCGACCGCAGTGCCGAGGCCACCGTTGATACGCTCGCCAAAGATGGGGTAGAGCGCGGAGCGCAGGGTCAGTGGCAAGCCGTGACGGAAACTGAAGTAGGCAAGAATCACGGCCACGATGGCATAGATACCCCATGCGTGGATGCCCCAATGAAAAAACACCAGGGTCATTGATTCCCGCGCAGCGGCGATATCGCCGCCAGGTCCGTTGGGTGGTTCCAGGAAGTGAATAACAGGTTCGGCAACGCCAAAAAACATGAGACCGATGCCCATACCAGCGGCGAACAGCATTGCAAACCAGGATATGACAGAGTACTCGGGTTCATCGTGATCAGAGCCGAGACGGATATCGCCGTATTTGGTGATGGCCACGCCTACAATCGTGACGACGATCAGCGCAACTATGGCTACGTAGAACCAGCTTGCGTTGGCCACGATGGCGCTCTGTAATGAGCCGAACCAGTCCCCGGCTGCTTCCGGGGAAATTGCTGCGAACAGTACCGTGATCACCAGCAACCCAACCGACCCAAATAACACAGACTTGTCGACGGGTGCCGTATTGCCCTGCTTAATCTCTTCTGTCATTACGACCTTACTCTTCTATTCCAAGCGCAGATTTCAGGGGCGCTAAAAAAGGCTCAAAGCGGCGCCACTGGTCCAGGCTATCGGTAAAAATAGGCTGCCGTACTTGTTCTGAACTTGGCGTGCGTACATTGCGCTCGGTTTCATGGTAGTTGAGGCAAGCTTGCTCAAACGGCAGGCCTAGAAAATCCAACATGCGCCGGACCTGGCCCTCCAGATCAGCTACCACGTCCTCATGCTGGACCCTTAGCACATAGCCAGGGAGTACTCGGTCCCAATGCTCCATAAGGTCAACGTAGTCTCGATAGTATCGACCAACGTCTTCCAGGCTGTAGGTAAATTCCTGTCCTTCCGCAAAAAGTTGCTTGTAACCGCTGAAACAACAGGACATGGGCTCGCGCCGTGCGTCGATGATTTTTGCGTTTGGCAGGATTAACCTGATCAAACCGATGTGTCTGAAATTGTTTGGCATCTTGTCAACGAAGTAGGGCGCCTGATCGCGATGAATGCGCGTGTCAGTCAGGTATTCGTCGCCAAATGCACTGCATTCTTCAGGAGTAAGACCCCTCAACTCATCGGGATAACCACTTCGCCGCCTCAACTTCTGGGACAGGGACAAAATGTTGGGCAGTTCCAAGGTGCCGTCGATCTGGCTGTGTGACGACAGGATCTGTTCGATGAGCGTTGAACCCGCGCGCGGCAGTCCGAGTACAAAGATGGGGTCGTTGCGTGGGTCACCTGAGTTCTGCCGATTTGCGAAAAATGCTTCGCTGCAGATTTCTTTCATCGCAGCGAACTCACGCTGCATTTGATCTGCATCGTAGCGACTCTGTGCTTTTTTCATGTAGTTGCCACGCTCGTAGTACTCGAAAGCCTGTTCAAAGTCTTCGCGATCTTCATGCGCCTTGGCCAAGGCGAAGTAGAGGTAGACACGATCCATGTAACCGAGATCAGCGTTCTCCTCCTGAGCGTGCATAGCTGCCAATTCGTTGTCTTCGAAGCGGTAGGTCTTCAAATTGGCGAGCGAGTAGTACGCTTCGCCGTGACTCGGGTGAGCGGTCATCGCACGCCGATATGATGTGATTGCGTCAGCACTCTTCCCGGACGTTTTCAGTGCGTGGCCTTTTGTCGTCAGCGTCGCTGGATCGTCAGGCGCTAGGGTCAGCACCTCATCGAGTTCTTTGAGGGCGGTGTCGAAATCCCCGGTCTGCATTGATTCAATGGCGTATATCGATTTGAACTGAGCATTGTTGGGATTGCGCGCCAGAAGTTTCTTTGCCTCCTCAAGGGCAGCTGCAAACTTCTGTCGCTTGCGCAGCACCTGCACATAGTCCATGTGCACCTGGACGTTGTCAGGATCGAACTCAAGCGCGCTTTCCAGCAGGTAGTCGGCATCGTCCAGCACACCGAGTTTAGCGCCGATTTCAGCGAGCAGGCGCATGCCTTCGACGTGTGTTGGATGTTGTAGAAGAAAGTTCCGACATAAAGTCTCGGCTTTCAGAAGTCGGCCTTGCGCTGAAAACTCCATCGCTGCCAGCAGGGGTTTGGGTAATGCTTCAAGTCGGTCGACTTGTGCCTGTGCGGCAATGGCTGCCCGAGTGTGACCGGCTTGCTTGAGGAGTTTTTGTTGGTTTTTGAAGCTGGCAACAAGCGCCGGGTTTAGTCGGATTGCACGGTCGTAAGCTTTCAGCGCTTGCTCCACATTGCCGTTGTCTCGATAGACGTGGCCTTCTTCCTGGTGAGCACGGCTGTGATTGGGCGCAATAAATTTCAACCGCTCTAAGACGGTAAGGGCAATGGCGTAGTTCTTGCCGTAACGTTGCGCAACGGCCATAAGATACAACGCTTCTTCGTTATTCGGGTCCGTCTCAACGACTGGCCCCAGCAGCGCAATCGCAGCGGGGAGGTCACCCGCTGCGATCTTGGCTTGCGCTGACTTCAGGACATCAGAAGTCGAATGTGACACGTAGCCCAACGGTCAACGGCCGCGCGTAGCTGATGCGGGCGCGATCGAAGACAAAACTCCGCGCCAGCTCTACTTCTTCGTCGAAGAGATTGTCGACATACAGGGTAGCAGTCCATTCATCCTTGGCTGCGCCCACTGACAGCCCCGCCATCACCCAACTGTCCACTTCGGTGTTGTTGATAGTGATGACATCGCTCTGCGATTCTGAGCTCCAGCTGATATGCGGCATGACGTGCATCTCGATACCCGAATCCAGATACCAGTCGTAGCGTGCCCGCAGATTACCCTGGAAGTCGGGAGCGAAGGCGAGCTCGTCACCTTTCACAACGTCCGACGTCGGAGTGTTCACGGCGGTGATTTCAGTGTCCAGGAAGGAGACCGCACCGCTGATGGTCAGATTGTCTGTCGCCGCCCACACAAAATCAGCTTCCAGGCCGAGGATTTCTGCATCTGCAGCGTTATCGGAGAAGAACAGGTTCACGATACTCGGATCGAAGATCGTCGTTTGCAGATCTTCGATGTCGGCGAAAAACACACTACCGTTCAATCGAACGGTACGGTCTGCAAGATCCAGCTTCCAACCAATCTCCATGTTTACCACGTCGTCCGAATCCAGATCGTATGGGACGGTATAACCATTGGGACCCGCAGCACCACCAGGTCGGTTCAAAAGACCAGGTCTGAAGCCTTCGGACCAGGTGAAGTAGTACAAAGAATCATCGTTCGGGGTCCAGGCAAGGCTGAATTTGCCGATAACGCCATCCAGTTCAGCTTTATCTGGCGCGCGTAACGCACCCACAACAGCCGCTGGCGTTGAAGGGTCGTCGATGTCATCAACGCTGTAGCGAATGTGGTTAGCCGGGTCGCAGCTGCCTCTGAAGGTGAAGAAACCGTCGCCATTGTAGAGATCGCTGATATCCGTGCCGAACGCGTTTACATCTGCGGGTGAGAAAGAGTTGCAGAAAGAACTGTTGGCTGAGCCCTCGAGATCAACTTCGATGTCATACCAACGTGCGCCTAAGGTCACGGCAAACTGTTCGCCAAGATCAAAGGTTACTTCGCCAAAGAGGCCTTTCTGATCATCGGTGCGCTGCACGTCATTGCGGAAGATCGTACCGGCTGGAAACGGGTCGTCGGTGCTTCTGTAACCTGTGGTGAAAGCGAAGTTGTCTTTAAATGGGCCAAATGGGGCTGCCACAACTGAACCTGGATAGACAAAGTCGTTCAGTTCTTTCACTTCCAGGTCGCTGAAAAATACACCGCCCGTAAAGCGTACCGAGTGCTCTAACGGGGTACTGATGCGAAACTCGTGTGAAACTGCTTCCGTTTCCGTGTTGGAGTTAACAAACAGGTTGGGAGCCTGGCAAACACCGCTGGGCGCCGCGGCACCTGGGTATGTGACAGAACCATCGCAGATGTAATACGGCAGGTATTGACCCACAAAGAGGTAGTCGGCGTAGTCAACAACCTGATCGGTGTCACGATCCGTAAACGCGCCGGTATAGACCACCTCGAGGGGTCCCATGCGGCCGCTCACGGTCCAATTCAGATTCTGGAAGCCATCTTCAATGTCGTCTTCCGAAAACCGTTGAATCTCGTAGTCACCCAGATCGGGGTCGCCGAAGAAGACACCATCCGACTCCAGATCCTGGTCCATGTAAGAGACGTTTAAGGTCCAGTCTTCGTTCAGGTCCCACAAAGCGCTGACGCGTGCGCCGCGATAGGTTGTTTCGTTGATGTCATCATCGACGATGGAGTTCGCGGGGAGGAAGGTCACGCCGCTGAGGTCCGCACCTGCCTGGAAGCCACCGCGGGTCGGACCGACAGGTACGCCGTTTTCACGCAGAGCGCCTGCAGGCCGGAACCTGGCGCTCTCACTCACATCGCGAGTGCCCGCCACACTGTCTATGAACCCGCCCTGATTGTCGTTAAACAGTACTGCGCGGATGGCAAATCGATCGGAGACTGCCCAGTTGAATACACCTTCTATCTTACTGCTGGGGTCTCCCTCGGGTGTATATGAAGCGTCGAGCTTAATTTTTCCGTACGAGCCCGTGGTATCGGGCTTGTTGGTGATGAGCCGCACGTTGCCCGCCTGGGAACTCGCACCGAAAAGCGTGCCTTGAGGGCCAGACAGAACCTCAATCCGATTCAGGTCAGCCGCATAGACATCCAGGTTGCGACCCGGTTGTGACAGCGGTTGTTCGTCCAGATAAAAAGCCACGTTGGGTGCCAGTCCTGCAACGCCTGCTGTAGTCAAGTTGGGCGTAGTAGAGGCGAGGCCGCGTATGTAGACGGTATTCTGCCCTGGACCGCTGCCACCTGCGGTAATCGATGGCATCGCGATGAGGTAATCCTCAAAGTTGTCGATGCCCAGATCGTCCAAAGTGTCTTCGGTCATGGCCTGTACAGAGACAGGGATGTCCTGCATGGGTTGGGCGCGCTTAGTCGCGGTGACCACCACTTCTTCGATGACTCTGCTATCTTCGGCCGCGGCACTGGTTGCTGTCATCGACGCGATCGCCGTGACCACGGCCTGGTTTAACTTAGTTCTTTGAAATTGCAATGGAAACTCCCAAGTAGACGAACATAAGGTAGACGTACATATTGCTTTGAATACGAATGAATACTTTCGGCTTAATTATTAGTATTGAAAATAGTCATATTCACTTCTCCCCTAAGAAGTGACTGCAAATGATACCATCAATGTAGGTCTCTTTGGAAATGAGGTTGCCTTGCAGCCCGATCTCAGTCCCGATATTGCTTACAACACTAAGTAATTATTTGTAGTGGCCTCACTCTTTTCTCGGTCGATTGGCGGGCATAAGATGGTTCCGTGCATTTGCAGTAGAGCGTCATTGGAAACGACACAGGAAGATCAGGTATTAATCAGTTTGCGCCAGATCATTCGCGCAACGGATCTATACTCGCGGCAACTGACCAAACAGGTTGGCCTGACTGCACCGCAGCTGTTGTTGCTGCAGAGTATTCAGCGATTGGGCGCAACCTCCATCTCGAAACTGTCGGCTGATGTGAACCTGAGTCAGGCAACCGTGACCAATATCATCGGCCGTTTGGAAACGCGGGGGTTGGTGTCGCGCAGCAGAAGTTCGGAAGACCGGCGGGTTGTACACGCGACGTTAACCGACCTCGGGGTCGAAAAAATCTCCGCGGCACCCACACCGCTGCAGGATGTGTTTTCCAAGCAGTTTTCCAGCCTGGAAGGGTGGGAGCAGTCGATGATCGTGGCAGCACTGCAGCGGGTTGCCAGCATGATGAATGCTCAAGACATCGATGCCTCACCTGTGCTGCACGTGGGTGGAGCAATTGACCAGGCGCCGGAAAACTAGTCCAAGGCGGTAGCGATAGCCCTCACGATGGCCGTTTCCATGGTCGGATCCAGGAGACGGATCACATTGGCCCGGGCGCGCCAGGCCAGCGGTGGCTTGCTCAGATCGTAGCGATTGCCGATGTTCAAACCTATGACCGTGGGCCTGCCGTTCACCTCAACGATGGCTGGTGCACCTGACATGCCGGGTATGGAGACGCAGTCAGACAGCAGGACCGTGTCCTGATCCGTTGAGTCGACCATCCCGCCGCGTGGCTTTCGCACATCGCATGCGGTGCCGCTCTCGCCATTGGCGAACCGCAACAGCGAAACACGGCCGCCGTTGGTTGCAAACGCTTCCCAATCGTTTGGTGAGTCGATGTACCAGTCGAAACGATGGATGGCGGCTGGAAAGCGTCCGGCCAGGGTGAGGACAGCCCAGTCGCCGTGCACCTGCCGATTGGACCCACGTTGTATGTCGACGATTCCCAATTCGCTCTCGCCCAGTGTGACAATGCAGTCCTCGGTTGTGGCGCCCAGACCATGGGCGGCGACGAGGATGATATCGGGGATCGCATCAATATGTGTGGCGAGCACCGTGCCGAGGCTGAGGGTACGCAAGTTACCGCTGGGTTGTTTACACATCAGTTGAGCGATGGCCGGGGGTTCAGCCTGGAATGCGTCTGCAGTTAATGAGGCTTGTATATGGCTCGCCATCACGCCGAACAGCAGTCCGGCGACAAGTGTGAGTCGGGTATACATCGATGTCCTCCTTTACCGTCCACTAGAAAACAGTCGTCCCCGATGTTACACCTCGGGAATTGGCAGTCCAGGCAAGACTTCGTACCCTATGGGCGAGGAATTGAGTGGAGGTCAGTGTGGGAGACATTGTCGGGCGGGAATTGAAGAAAAAGCGGTGTGTGGTCGTGATGTACGACACGCTGTGCCGACACTTTTTGCCGAGCTACGGCAACGAATGGGTCAAAGCGCCCAACTTCGAACGTCTGGCTCAGCGCAGCGTTCAGTTTCAGAATTTCTATGTAGGTTCTATGCCGTGCATGCCCGCGCGCCGGGAGATGCATACAGGCAGGTACAACTTCCTGCATCGTTCTTGGGGTCCACTCGAACCGTTTGACGACTCCATGCCCGCCATGCTGGACGGGGCGGGGATACACACCCACAAGGTGACGGACCACCATCACTACTGGGAGGATGGCGGCGCCACCTATCATCAACGCTATACCACCTTTGATCTGGTGCGAGGTCAGGAGGGCGACAAGTGGATAGGTGATGTTGAAAAACTGAGAGACCCAGAGTTTGGTGCGCATCGATGGCCAGAGCAACAACGGTTGAAGTTTCAGAAGCAGGACAACATCAACCGTGAACACATGGGCAGCAAAGAGTTACAGCCCCAGTATCAAACGTTCAGCCTGGGTCTGGATTTTATTGAGAGAAACAAGGATGCGGACAACTGGTACCTGCAGATAGAGACCTTTGATCCGCACGAGCCGTTTTTCACACAAGCTGAGTTTCAAGATCTGTACCCGCATGAATACGATGGCCCTGCGTTTGATTGGCCGCCGTACCGGGAGGTGCGGGAAGACGACCAGACGGTCGGCCATATCAGGTATATGTACGCGGCGTTGATGACCTTTTGTGACGAGCAATTGGGTCGGGTACTGGATGTCTTTGACAAGTACGATCTGTGGCAGGACACCATGCTGTTGGTCAACACCGACCACGGATTTCTGATGGGCGAACACGACTGGTGGGCGAAAGTCATGACGCCCTTCTTCCAGGAAATTGCGCACATACCTTTCTGGGCATATGACCCACGGTATCCTGAGTGTGTGGGCGTGCGCCGGGACGCGGTGGTGCAGACAATAGATCTGGCACCCACGGTTATGGATTTTTTTGGTGTGGCCACCACTCCCCACATGCAGGGTAAATCTCTCACTGACGCTATGCTGCATGATGAGCAGCTTCGCAAAGCAGGCTTGTACGGGGTGATGGGTGGGCAGGTGAACGTGACGGATGGACGCTATGTCTATATGCGGGCGCATCAGACGGACGACAACACACCGTTGTACGACTACACATTGATGCCAACCCACATGCGCAGTCTATTTTCAGTACGTGAGTTGCAAAGCTGGGAGAAGTACGAAGGATTCTCGTTCCTGAAGGGATGCTCCGTCATGCAGATTCCAACGCGGACGCCCAGAACTTTCTTGCGCGACGATCATCCGGTAGGTCGTGGCAAGCAGGCGACTCTGTTATTCGATATCGAAAAGGACCCGGGTCAGGAACATCCGCTTGTCGATATCGAGATCGAAGCACGGATGATCCGTTTGATGCTGTTGGAGATGGCGCGCAACGAATGCCCGCTGGAACAATATGAACGGCTGGGTCTACCGGTACCCTCTCGCACGGGCGAGGGTAACAGCGACGATCTGATCGAGTTACCTGATGACGAAGCGATTCTTGCAGCGTGCGTTCTGGGTACTCCGGCCGGTCAGGCAGACGCTGAGTATGGTGGTGTGGGGCAGCCTGAAATGCCGTTCCAGAAAATCGCCTGGGAGGGTGAAAACACCCTCTCCCAGGCGCGGTTTCCAGACAACCTGCGGTTGCGCCCGGGTTATGCATTCAGCCAGGCTGGAGATGAACCTCAGAATACCGATGGAGTTGAAACGTAGTACATCTGGCTTAGTTCCTTCTGCAAGGGGTTGATTCAAACTGGGTCAGTTAACGTGCGGAAATCAGCAAAATAGGGAGAGTTTTGGTAGAGGATCGAGACAGAGATTCGGAGAGAACGCAGCCGTTTGAAGAGGCACTGGATGCGTTGCGGACGACGCTCGCCGATGAACAAACGCCCAACAGCTGGCGGCGGGATATCACGCTGATTGGCCTGCTGGCGGCTATCTTTGGCGTGGTTGCGTGGTACGCGCTGCTGGTTGAGCGTGATCAGCCGATCATGGTGGAAATTCAGGTGGCGGGGCCTGACGACGCCCGGCTTGCATGGGTGCAAGCTGGATTTGAACAGGCGCTGGTCGCCTATGCGCATGCAGGCAATCGAGTCCGTTTGCAGAAAGCTCCGGACGCGGAGGGTGCACAGCCCAACAACCCGTTATTAGACCTTGGTTTTGGCGCCCAGGCGCCACAAGCGGTGCTTCAAGTAGTGTTGGACAGCAACTCCACCCCCGGCATTCTGAAGGCTGATCTGGAACTTGTCCGTGAGGAGCATACGCAGCGTGCTGTTCTGACAGGCTATCCGTCGGGATTGGCAGATCTGGCCTCGCGGACCTCAATGCAGGTGTTTACGTGGCTGGAAGTTGACCCCTACACCCGCTCCGAACGAGTTACGGCTCAAGGTGAGTATCCAAGTGATCCAGAAGCCGGACGCCACTATGCGTTAGGGTTACAGGCGCTGCGGCGGGGTGAGGGAGGGCTTGCGACCACCGAACTCGCGCGCGCTCAGCGCATCGTACCGGACCACCCCATGGTGAATGCAGCGCTTGCGGAGGCGTATGCGTTTTTGGGTTACAGGTCCCAGGCGCTGCAGTATGTACGTGTCGCCTACGACCAGGGCGGTTCACTGTCGCGTGAAAAACAACTGGCCATAGAAGCACGTTTACGTCTGCTGGAACACGATTGGCTGGAGGCAGAAACTCTTTATCTGGCGTTGACCGCCTTTTATCCGGAAGAGATCAGTTACGGGCTGGCATTAGCGGAGGCACAGTATCTCGGCAGTCGTGCCCAGGATTCGCTGGAGACGTTGAGAGAGCTGCGTGCAAATCCGCTGTTCGGAGATGACCCGCGCATCGATTTGTTGGAAGCCCGGGTGTGGTGGCGCACCGGTGACTGGCGTAAGGGTGTGGTTGCAGCGGAGCGCGCGGTTGAGACAGCGCAGCGTTTGGGTCATTCAGGCATTCTTGCGCGCGCGCTGGTTACCCGAGCGGATATGGATGGTGATCCCTCCGGTAGTGGTCTTGATTTAGCGAACGAGCTTTTTCTTGAGATGAGCGATCTGTTCGGGCAAAGCCAGGTGTTGCGGGAACACGGTGACCGGCTGGTGGCAGCGGGCAGGTTGGATGAAGGGATAGCCGCATATGATCAATCGATTGATATATCTAATCGGCTGGGCAACGACGCAGAAAGGGACGCTGCCCTGCAAGCCCAGGCGATAGCCTACGATCTGAAGGGTGCGTTGGAGGCGGGTTACGAAACCAAGCTTTCCCTCCTGGACTCGAGTCGGCGGCGTGGGCAGAACATACGGGCTGCAATCGGGATGGAAAACATAGGCATCTCCACCATGAAGCTCGGGCGGATGGAGGAGTCGCTGCAGTGGTTTGACGATGCTTACATAGAGTTTGTTGAACACACGGATTTGATCGGCATAGCGTGGCATCCCTACCAGAAAGGCAGAGTGCTCGCGCGTATGGGTGCGCTGGAACAGGCACGCAGTCTCTTCGAACAAGCCCTGGTGAATGCTCAGAAACACCCCGAGGGTTACCTTGAGCTGCATACCCTTTACGAACTTGGCCGTTTGGATGTGTTCGAAAGAAAGTCCGAAGCCTCAGGGAGACTTGAGCGGTTGGCACAGAGTTACGACGAAGCGGGTCTGCATCTGGACACGGCGGATACGCTGCTAGTACTGGCGCGGCATGAAGCGCTGGAAGGCAACACCGATCAGGCGATGGCGCATGTTTTTAAGGCTAAACAGGTATTTCTTGAAGCTGATGCCCGCTACTACCTGGCGCGTGCGGAAACCTTGCGCCTCAGGCTAGGTGATACCGATGCCTGTGAATCGTTGGGTAAGCTCGCTGATACGCTCGAGCAGCGCAACGTGGCGCTGATCGCCATAGCCTCTCTGCAGGTTTGTGCAGGGAGATCAGACGACCTTTATAAACTGGTGGAAGAGGCAAGACAGTTGAAACTGTTTGAACCAGAACTTGCATTGACCGCCTTACTGGACAAACAGGCCGCGCAAGAACTCGCGTTTACACGCGGATGGGTTGCCGACGACTATTGGATGGAACATTGACCGCGCTCGCCGAGTATCGCAATCACCGCAGCCTTGAGCTCATCCTGGATGGAGCGCGCTGGTCGATCGCAGTATTTGGGCACTGGGTAGTCATATGGCTGCTGATCTGGGTGCTTGCAGACGCGGTGGGCGCATTGCAAAGCATCTTATGGGGTGTCTGTATCTCGCTCGTCATTCTGTTTCAGGCATGTTTTGCCATGTTTTGGGGACAGGAAAAGTTGGCCGCTCTGGAATATCAGAAAGTACAACAATTGTTGCGGGTGTTTACGGTCAGCGCCTGGCTGGTTGGTGCAAGCTGGGCGGTTGGTGGAATCGTCCTTTTTCCCGAAAACAATCGGGAAATGCAGCTTTTTCTGGTGTTTGTGATGGGTGGGATGTCGCTGTCCGCGGTGGGCACCCAGCACGTCTATCTACCGGCTTGTTATGGGTCTATGAGTTTTGCCCTGCCCGTGCTCGCTGTTCGTTATGGCTTGGATGAACGCTGGGTGGAATGCAGCCTGCTGATTCTTTACACCCTGGTGATACTGCGTCTGGCACGCATGTTGTCACGGTTTTCGCTGAGTACCATCAGCCTGCAGTATGAGCGTGACCAGCTGTTGGAAGCCCTGACCAATCACGCGAACGACCTGGAACGGGCGAGGGCCGAGGCCGATGATGCCAACCTGGCAAAGTCGCGATTTCTGGCGCAGGCAAGCCACGACCTCAGGCAACCGCTGCATGCCATGGGTTTGTTTGTCGAGTCGTTGACCGACTCGGCAACCGCTGGCGGGCAGCACGTAGTCAACCGGATGCGCGATTCCATCGCCATGTTATCCAGTCTGTTTGACAGCTTGTTAGACATCACGGTCCTGGATGCCGGTAATACTGAGGCTGTGTCGGTGGCATTTCGCCTGGATGAGTTATATCGCCAGCTTGCGCAGGATTTTGCTCCAGTAGCGGGCGACAACAATGTGCAGCTCAAGTTTGTGTCGACCAGTGCGGTGGTAAAGACAGACCCTGTACTCCTGCGCAGGCTTATTCAGAATCTGGTTTCCAACGCCCTTCGCCATACACGGGACGGGAAGGTGGTTGTTGGCACTCGTCGGGCAGGTCAGGCGCTCGCGGTAGAAGTGGTGGACAACGGGGCAGGCATTCCAAAAGAAGAGCAGGCTCGCATCTTTCAGGAGTTTGTGAAATTAAATCACCCGGATTCCGCTGAAGGCGCAGGTCTAGGTCTGGGTCTTGCGATTGTCACGCGGTTAGCCAGGGTGTTGAAGCTTAGCGTCTCGCTGAAGTCGTCATATGGCAAAGGTACAAAATTTCGCGTCACCGGGTTGAACGTAAGTACAGAGTCGCCACAAAACCTCATTCGAGAAGAGAAACACGCGAGCACAGACTGGCTGGGAGATAGTCGGGTTCTGGTTGTGGATGACGATGTTGAAGTGCTCGAAGCGACGGTTAATCTCCTGAAGAAATGGGGATGTGTCGTCACGGGCTCAGAGTCGTTTCCTGTCCCACTCCCGGATGTGGACGTGGTGCTGAGCGACTATGAACTGGGTTCGGATGACGGTCTGAAACGCTTGGTTGAGCTGAAACAAACGCACCCTGAAATTCTCACGGTACTGATCAGCGGTAATTCATCTGTCGAGTTGAGAGATGCGGCGAGTGCTGCGGGTATCCCCTTACTCCACAAACCTGTGCGGCCGGTAAAGCTGCGCTCGCTGCTGCTCCAGCAAGCTACGCGGGCGGCTTGATCCCATTCTGCGCGGCGATTGCCGCAGCCGCCGTACGCGTTGTAACACCCAGGGTTCGAAGTAACGCGGAAACATGTATACGCACGGTGAACGGGGAGAGTCCCAGCTCCTTGGCGATTTCTTTATTGGACTGGCCCGTACATATAAGTGTAAGCACCTCGCGCTGCCTGGGGGAGAGCTGGCTCAGCGCCTCCTGGTCTGATGATTGCGGTCCGCGGTGGTCGACAGTTGGACGTAGATCCACAATCTCGCCCTGCAGGACATCATCAAAAGCGCCCACCATATCGCTGGGTGGCGTAGCCTTGGTCACAAAGCCATTTGCACCGTCTGCCAGGATCGCATCGATTGCGGCGTAGTCTTCGATCATGGAAACACCAACGATGGCCGTGGTCGGCAGACGCTGTCTGAGCGCCGCCAGATCGGTTTGTACGTCGAATCCAGGAAACAGGACGTCCAAAAGCAGGAGGTCCGGCGCAGGGGTTCTTTCCAGAGCTTGATCAAGCTCCTGCATATCACCGGCTTCATCCACATCCGCGTCAAAGCGCTCGGCGACCAGACGGACAAGGCCCTCACGAAAAATCGGGTGATCGTCAACTATGACAACACTCAAATCCGCCATGATGATCTGTCCCTCCGCGTTCATTCCATTTCGGGTAGTTCCCCTGCGGGAATTGCGCATCCTTCTGCGCTGTTCATCATGAATGTACCGGCCTCGAGCAGGTCTGTCCAAGCGATGTTGTCTTTCATGGCACGCGCCTTATCGGTTTCGCCCCTCATGGCAGTCGCCAACCACTCGGCGGCTTCCGGTGACAGGCGCTCATTGGCTTGTTCGCCGAGACATTCGCAGGCTTCTTTCGGCATGTTGGTGCCCGCGGCACACGCTGCCGCTATCGCATCCCCGCCGCCGCCGTTTGAGCCACCGCCGGAACAAGCGGCGAGGACCATGATGCAAACTGTCGTTAACCCGATCCGTGTCATGTATTTCTCCCTGCGTGCGTTGCTTACTTTTGCGAAGTTATGTCCGCACCCTAGCAGCGGCCTGATGTCCAGACACTAGGGCTGATGTACTAATGCACTCGTTCTATTTTGTGGCGGCTTCCGAGCATGCATATTGCACACATTCACTGGTTTCTTCGGAGGCGGTATGTCCGTCAGTGCCACGCGGTTTTTGCTTCTCCTCACTATGTCCTCGCTTTTTACCTCCCAGTGTCTAGCAAACGAGCCAACGACCGAATCAGGCTCCGGGAACTGTCGCGCTTTCGAGCGGAGCATGGCAGGTGCGGAAGGGAATATGCGGGCGGCGACACGTGCTCTGATCAAGCTGAAGGAAACGGTTGGGAACGTTGAGACTCACTGGGAACAGGAAACAGCCGATATCGCAGTTTCCCTGGCAGAGGTTAACCGCCTGGTACAACGAGAGTGTCGCCGTCAGCTGTCGCATGCGGCGGATGCAGTTGAAGGATTATTGTCTTCCAGCAGGACGTTTGTGGGTGATTTCAACGCGAAACTCTGGTGGGCTCGTTGGCGGGATAAGCTGCGGGAGCTCAGAATCGATTTGCAGGCAGCTGAGATAGCGTCTGCGGATTGCCTGCCGTCGTCGGTGGAAACTCGGTTACTACAAGGAGGAAAGGTGTAATGGACTACGGGGTAATTTGGCGGATTTGCCGAGAGCGGTTGCCACTAATCGGTGTGCTTGTGGTTACGGCGGGGATTCCAGGACTTGCTGACGCCGATGTGGAGCCGAACGATCGGCTGAGCCAGGCTCAGGTGCTTGATTCCGTAGCTGATTTTTCGGGGGTCCTCGACGTTCGTGACACCGACTACTATCGCCTGACGTTCCCAGATGGCGTACAGGTTCGCGACATCGAAGTTGAGTTCGAGTCTGAGAGACATTTCAACTTCTGCATATTCAGCGCAGATCAGGAACGCTTGAAGTGCCACACGCGCAACGCCACATCCGACCGCTTTGAAAACGTCGCCTATGAGGGAGAGTTTTTTCTCTCGGTAGGATCACAGTCTCTGGGCGCCGAACCTGTTCCGTACACGGTTTCGTTCTCGCCACCGCGGGCGCCCGCGGAAAGTGATGAAGTTGAACCTAACGATCAATTCTCGGTCGCGATGCGCGCAAGCCCTGGCAAGTGGTTCGGTACTCTGCCGGTGCATGACAAAGACGTTTATCGGATCACTGTGGACCGCTCCGATCTTTGGGAACTGGAAGTCATCGGAGCAGGACTGCACTCTGTAGATCTGACAACGGCCAAGGGGAATCAGATCGCCAGCCGCTCGCCGGTTGATGGGGTGTTAAAAATACAGAACCTGCGGCTTTCGCCCGGCGACTATTATGTGACGTTGCATTCAGCCCGCGCCGGTGGAGAGCGAAGTTATACGTTCAGCTTTGATACGGCCCTGCCCGACGTGGCCAGACCCCCGGGGCGCCTCGAGTCAGAGCCTAACGATCACCAGATCCATGCGAACAACATTCCGGCGCGGGAGGCCTTGGTTGGGTTGGTCAGTGCGCGTGACGCAGATCATCTGCGATTTTCCGTGCCTGGGCACAGTCGAGTTCGAGTCACCGCAACCCCGCCGCCTGGTGGGACGCTCTATGTTGCTCTTGATGGAGAACGCCTGAACGATGGCCGCGAGGTTGATACGCCCATTGAATATGTGGGCGATGTGGTTGCAGGCGATCACTATCTGAAACTCACGCCCGGGCGTGTTGAAACAGAAGGTTTTTACACCGTTACGGTGGAACAGCTCAATCTGCTGGCTGACGCAGATCTTGCGGGAATAGATGTGTCGCTGGATTCGACCGTCGACACCGTGGCTGCCTATTGGCCGCAGGGTCAACGCTTTTCCCTCGAGGCGACCGTCGCGAACAACGGCGCAAGCTCGCAGGACGTGGAAGTTGTTGCTGCCGCCAACGCATCAGCCTGGCGTTTGATACCCGACGTTGATGCTCTCCAATTGGCGCCCGGCGAACAGAAAAGTGTCAACGTGGATGTTGAGGTGCTTGCAGATGTGCCTGCGGATAGACCAGTACTCATGTCGCTGGGGGTAAAAGACGCGTCCGGGGCTGTTTCAAGTGCAACCTGGGATGTTGATGCCACCTGTGTGGCGCCGCCGGTTGAATCGACGCAGCTCTGGTCGTTGCCCGAGGTGTTGCTGGGTCGAGTGAACGCAGCATACAGCCGGTTCGGTGCAAAAATTTTGACCGAACGGCGCGGTGTGGAGACGATCAACGATGGTGTGGTTACTCCGGGAGGCGCCACGCGGTTTCTGCCAGGAGAACAGATTCGGATCGAGCTTGCGGGGGATGCTGCCAGCACCATTCTCGGTTTTGTTCTGCACCCATTTGCGCGTGATGCCAAGGATCAGTTGCGTGAGTTTGAGGTAGCGACCTCGCTAGACGGTGAAACGTTTACGCCTGTGATGACAGACGCGCTCAGGTCTGATGTGGCGGAACAGGCCTTTGTGCTTCCTGAACCGGTGACCGCGCGTTTTGTTGAACTGACGTTAAAGAGCACCCAGGGGGCGCGCCACGCCATGGTCGGTGAATTCAAAGTGCTGGTCGAAGAGGGCATCGCCGATCTGCTGGGCAAGCCCGTTAACATTGCGGAAAACGAGCTCGGCGGTCACGACGTCTATTCCGACCCATTCACCGGTGCTGCGTGCTGCAGAGAAGCGCTGTCCACTTCGGATGCGGATGGGCAGTTTACGCGCGGCCGTGGCCGTCAGCATGAGTGGGTGATGGGCTTCACGCACAACCGGGCAGCACTCATCGACCGGATCCATTGGCAGGACGTAAACCGAGGGCGCGAGCACTTCAAAGAGGTAACGGTTTACACAACGATGGACGGGGCCCTGGGACCATGGGAGGAACTCGCGGTCTGGAAAGTTGATCTCGATGCGGACTTTGCGATGTCGCTGGAGTTGGATGAACCGCGTTGGGCGCGGTTTGTAAAATTTGTCACCAACAAAACAGAGAATCCGGTGGCGGTTCCCCAGCAGATCAGCATTTTTGAGCGCGTGGAAGCAGGTGCAGACGGGCGATCGATACTGGGTGAGTGGGGCTGGAACTCGAGAGAGGCGGTGTATGAGTATCTGCATCCGCCTGTGATTGCCGACACGCGCGGTGGTCTGGATGGCGGTAACACCAAAGAAACGGCTTACGCCTTGCGCGCTGACGAGCCTAGAGGCGGCCGTGTGATGGTAGGTGAAGAGGAGGACTGGTATGTGGTCGAGCTGCCAGATGGTTCGAATCAGCTGGTGCTCACCCTAAAAGGCACAGAGCTCATTGAATACGCCTATGAAGTGCAGAACGCCGCGGGCGAAATCCTTGAACCAGCGCCATACGAAATAGAAGGAGGCTTGCAGCTCAAGTACCTCACAGCACCGGGTAAACACTACATACGAATTTTTGAACCGCCGCGCTCGGTCATCTTCTCGTGGGATACCAGCGGCAGCGTGGGTGCGTATATCGACGTCATCGACCAGGCCATGCGGGAGTTTGCATTGGATGTTCAGGTTGGTCGCGAGGAAGTCAATCTCATCCCGTTTCAGGATGGTGCGGTTGAGGTTGTGCTGGATGAGTGGACGGGCAACCCGGCGGCGGTTTCTGCCGCTGTGGTCAACATCAAACACCGACGCAACTCCAGCAATTCTGAAACAGCACTCCTGAAGGCTTCGGAGGAACTCAAAGAGCGAGAAGGTACCCGTGCTGTGCTTTTCATTACTGACGCGTTGACAGATGGCTATGCCAGCACCGCACCTTTGTGGCAGTCGCTGAAAGAATCCAAACCGCGAATTTTTGCCTTTGAGATCAGCTCGCGTGGCAGCCATGAAGCACAGCACATGATGGAGAGTTTTGCGGACGTTAACCGAGGGTTCTACGAACAGTCGCGTACGGCAGGGCAGTTGCAGGTAGGCCTCGATCGGGCAGCCTGCCTGCTGCGTCGACCCAAGTCCTATGAACTGGTTGCAACCTTTGAGGTGACGGAAGACGTGCCCCCCGGCCGGCTGGTGGTAACAGATTCATCGTTGGAGCAACGCGATGCGGTGGAACTCATTCTGGACGCCTCTGGCAGTATGTTCAGAAAACTGGATGGGCGCTTCCGGTACGAAGTTGCTAAAGACGTTTTGGTGGATCTGGTGGAAAACGCCATCCCCGAGGACATGCTGTTTGCACTACGGGTGTTCGGCAACCGTGAACCGCGGGTGTGTCGTACAGACCTTGAAGTTGAACTAGGCAAGCTGAATCGTGATGCTGCTGTCGCAACCATTCGAGCCATCGAGCCGCAACCCTTTGCGGGAACCCCTATCGCGGAGTCATTGAAACAGGTGCCTGTCGATCTGGCTGACGCCAGTGGCAGGAAAACGGTTGTGCTGGTGACCGATGGTGAGGAATCGTGTGATGGGGATGTTGAAAAAGCAATCGCGGCGCTCAAGAGCAGCGGGGTTAATCCCCAGGTCAACGTCATCGGCTTTGATTTTGATGCTGAAGACAAGGAAGCTGCGCGGGCGCAATTCAGACGCTGGGCAGAGCTGGGCGAGGGTCGTTACTTCGATGCCGGTGACGCTGAGGAACTTGCCGAATCCATACAGTCGGCGATATCGGGTTCTACGGAATTTGAGGTATTGCAGAACGGCATCGTGGTTGCCAGCGGGTTCACTGACGGAACAGAACTTACGTTACCGGCAGGCGCGTATGAGGTTCGAGCAAAAACAAATCCTGACCGCAGCAAAACGGTCTACGTGAAGAGTGAAGTTCTGGTAGAGGCGGAGCTGCCTCAGCCCGACTGACGACGCTGCGTGGCTTCGATCAACACGATGATGCGGTTAACCGCTTCATTCACGGTAGTGGTTGCTGTGTCGATCTCCAAATCGTAGACGCCTACCTTCTTCCGAGTCAGCGTACCTCTCGCCAGGCCGTGAACTGCCTCAGGACGTGTGCTTTCTCGCTCTTCAAGCACAGAGAGAGGCGCATTGAGGTTGATCCATATACTGTGGGTTGCGTTTAAAGCGTCGGTCCAGTCTTCCCAGTCTGCTTGATCGTAAACCACCGCCTCACAGACCACATCTACGCCCGCGCTCGCGACGGCCGCCATGGCGCGATGAAAAGCGGATAACACCCTGCGACCGTCTTCTCCAAGACTTAAGATCAAGCCACCTTTTGCGTCTCGTTCGTAGGTGAAGCCGCGCTCGGCAAATTGACCGCCATTGCCCTCGAAGGACGACCAGTCGCGGCGCAGAGAATCGGCGAACGCATCGACACCGTTGTATAGCCAGGGCGAGCCGAGGGCGGACAGCTTGCCTTGCAGGGCGCGAGCCAGCGTCGATTTACCGCTGGCCGGTGGACCTGTGAGGATAACAACTAGCCCCTGGGAAGATTTTTTAGACACTTTTTGCTGACGGACCACTTTCGGCTAATCCATCTACACCGTTAACAGCATCACGCGCGAATTGTTGGTCGCCTGTGTAAAGAGATCCGGATTTACGGTCACGATGGCTTGCGGCAGATGTTTTGCCTTGAAGAACGAATAGGTCGAATCAAAAAACTGGATGTGCTCACAGCGGGCGTGCATGTGCTCTATGATCGCTTCAGCAGACAAGCCCATGCGCGGGGACAACGCTTCCGCAAACTCCGGGGTGCCGATATGGCCCAGATTCCAGGATGCGCCAAGACCATCGTTGGCGAAGGTCTCATAAACTTCCATCCACTCTGGGCCGCTGCCCCAAATGAAGCGCTCATCACATAACGTGTCACCAAAGTCCCAGAGTAGGCATTTGATGTTCGACATGGCTGTGGCTTCCTGAGCGACACGAGACGCGAGTCTGGATGTTACGTCAGTCCGCTCAACAAACGAAATCTAAGACACGCCCCACTCGCTTTGCGGCGTCACTTGCACCTACTTGCAGTCGAGCGGCCCCATGTTGATTTCTGCACCCACGCCGCCGGGTGTGTTGGCCTTTACCTCGTAGGAACCCAGCATGACGCTGGCCGCACAAGATATGCCCGACTTGTAGTTTTCACAGAAAGCGCTGCCCGCTTCCAGCATGCCCCCTGCGATGACACCTTTGCCGTGTTCACCAAGACACGTGGCTTCAATGCTCGCACCGGCCCATGCCCCCACTTTTACCTCAATACCTGGACATGTGACGCAGGTAAGTTGTTCGATACCTGCTGCAACTTCCGCCAGCAGTTGTGGCGTGACCTGACCATATTCCAGCATCTTGGCGGAATACAGCGTGGTGGTAGCGGTTGCACCGACGAGTGCGCCTATCACATACCCCATGGTGTCATTCACGGCGATTTCTTCCTGGGTGACCACGTAGTTCACCATAGCCGCATGCTGACCGCCGGATACAACGCCAACGAAGGCACCCGTACCGGGGTCTTCGTCCCACCATGCCCATATGGGTCGATCGTCAATGAGGGCGGGTGCGGAGGAGACAATGATGCGTCTACCGGCGTCGATAGCGTTGGCAATCAGTTCTCGGTCGAAACTGGGTAATTCCGGCAGTTCCGCGATCAGTGTTCGGTTCTCTTTGCCTATGACAACCAAGTCGTGCCCCTGGTCCTGGGCAGCCTCCAGCACAACGGGTGTTGTGATGACTTGTTCATCAACAAAACGGGCGAGGACCCTGCCTTCCAGGGCGGACTCCTGCATGCCGCGAGCGCGTTGAAACAGAGCGGATGCCCCGGTTGCCATGCCTGGGTAAGGAATTGCTTTGACGGTGTCGGACCGAAGGTCCAGAGCAATGTCTGTATGTACGTCATCGCCGTCGATATTCGTTTCGATGGAGGTGATCAGCACACGCGGCACATCACGCACGGCGACAACCTTGGTATTCGTCGCCAGGCGATCGGTCAGTTCGTCCGATTCGTGAGCAAACGCAAGATTGATCAGATGTGCGGCGACCGAGCCGTTGCTTTCCAGTTCGATGATGGCCTGCGCGGTTTCGTTGGTGGCTTCCTGAGCTTTCAGATGCTCCAGTTCCGCACTTAAGCCCTCTATTGCGGCCAGATCCAGGCTGGTCCGGTAATCCTCAAGCGTCGCGCGAGAGATGCGGCCGGGCACCACTGCAATACTGTAGCGTCGATATTCAGCAGGCGTCTCTTTGCCCGGGTAGGTGTTGTTGAAAAGCTCGCGCTCAAAGCGTTGGTTACCGACACCGGGCGCGCTCAGCGAAAATTCAATCCACTCGCGGGCAATACGGCTCGTTGTATCGTTGTCGCTTACCATGGTGTGCTGCACTTTTAACGGTTCTCCCGCTGCGAGCAGCTCGCGGCGATACTGAATACCCACAACGTCGCGTGGTCCTGAAGGCTCGGCTTCAGGCTCTTCCTGCTGTGCACTGCCCCCGCCAAATAGCCCTCCGGCGCCACCGCCGAGTAGTCCCGCTGGGTTGCCACTGCTTTGTTTGGGTTTGGCAACGGGCTCGAGTTGCGGAATACCGCGAGCAACGTATGCAATTGGGTAGGGCGCCATTTCGTGGACAGCGCCGCGATAGTTGGCCAGGGTGACTACCTTGCCGCTGGCGAGTTCAGCTTTCAGGCGAATGCCGAGTTTCTGCTCGAACCTCTTCAAGTCTGTGAAAGTGCGTTTGGCGTCAGCAGGTGCCATGCCGAATTCTGCGTCCGGCATGCTCGGATCCAACGCCGTCCAGTTGTCGTCGCCATTGAGCTTAACCTCTACCCAGATGTGATTGCGGACCAGTCTGCGCAACTGCTTGTCAGCCGTGATGTCATACCGGGTTAATGGCCCGTCCAGATCCGGAGCTACCTGCTCTTCTGTATAAGCCCCATTCAGCAGCTTGTTGATCGAATCGTCCTCCAAAGCGCCCTGTGCAAATCGAAAATCTTCGATTTGTCCTTCCAACACGCTGACGAGGAGCAGGGCTTGATCCATGGCATTGCCCGACTTGGTGAGCGCGGTCCCACCGCTCCCTCTTAGAACACCGCCGTACGGCTCGTAGCGAACTTCGTCGCGGACGTATTCAAAGGTCGCTTCCGCATTACTCTTTTTGATGACCTCGATTGCCATCTCCGGGGTCACGGGCTCTGGGAGCGGGGCACTTTCTGCCCGGTCTTCCGTGCAGGCAAACAGTCCCAGAAATAAGATCACTATCGTCAGTCTGCTATTCATCAGTCTGTTCATCGGGTCAATCCTTCGCTGTCTATGGCTTAAGCATCGGTAGCTGTCGTGCGTTTGGCAATTAGCTCGGGTGTACTAACGGAACGGAAGGGGCATAGCACATCTGTCGGATATCGAGGCGTTGGTGCCGTCCGTACAATCCCGGTGAAATCCGACAAAGAAGGAGAGAACGATGCGAGGAGTCATTTTCGTCCTGACGCTGATGTCTATGGCGGCTTACGTGCCGGTGAGCCACGCCTCGGACGAGCGAGATCTCACACGAGCCATCCAGCTGGACCTGCAGGCACTGGGGCATGAGATCGACGATACATCCGGGCGCTTGACGCTGCAGACGCGCCTTGCAATTGGTGCGGTTGAAGAAAAGTACGGACAGGCTGCTACCGGCAAACCGACTTTTGATATCGCAGCAAAGCTGCGGGCAGAACGGCGCGCGCAGAACCCGGGTTACGTTCAGGCAAATCAGGGGTATGCGCAAAATCAGCAACCGTGTGTCTGTCCGCAGGGTTATCCGCAAACCGCACCGGCTGGCGCGCCAGTTCCCAACGTACCTCTACAGCCAGATTCCGCGTGTCTTCAGGCGAAGGTTAACGCCAAAGGTGGTGGTAAGGCCTCCCGCATTGGTTCGGCAGCGTCACGACTGCTGGGTCGATATGGCAATCGGGACGTAGTGGATAAGGCTTACAAAGCAACGCAGACAGCGCAAGACGTGGTGGCGACCACCAATGACGTTAAAACCATCGCCAATGAGCTGGGGCTGTCTGAAGCTGAAGTTAACGAGTGCATGAAGTAAATCACTCAAACCCACTAGCACACCCGCCCTAATTGTGCCTGCCGATCGACGCGGTGACACTGGGCGCCAGGTTCTTTAAGGATGAACACATGAACAAGTTAATCAAAGTTTCAGCATTGGCGTTCGCTTGTGGAGGCCTCGCGCTTTCTGCTTCGGCGGCGCCTAAGCCCTACCATGCTAAATATGATGTGCAGGGTAGTTTGGTGAAGAAAAACAGCACCCATGAAGTCATATTCAAAGATGCGTGGACTCGGGTTGAAATTAACAACATCGGTACGGGTATGGGTCCTTTTGCGCAATGGAATCGTGAACGCATCACGTACGTGGTCGTTGATGGTCAACCTAAACTCTACAATGTGAAGCTTAAAAAGAACGGCAAGTTCAACAAAAAAGGCACTGTCACCGATAACGTTATGGCAGAGCACTTCCAGGGTAAGTCAGACGCGGAGCTCGAAGCTTTCGGAGAGCAGATGTATACGCAGCTGGGCTATACCCGTGCCGGGCATGACAGCGCCAACGATTGTGAAAAGTGGACAAACCCTCAGTTGGGCGACGTTTGTCTCCGAGATAAGTACATGATGGTTTATCTGAATTCGCTGGGGATGAGCTATACGCTTCGCGAAGTGAGCTACGATGTAGACGATTCGGAATTTGAGCCGATAGCGACGGTGCAATATACCGAGGCGCCCAATGTTAACGAGGTGCTTTCAAGTCTGAACAGCGGTCAGCCGCCGCAGGGGAACAACAGCTACCCCGATGAAGACTATGATGCGGATGCGCAGGACGGCAACGACGGACGTCCGAAAAACATGCAGGAAGCCATGGGGATGTTCAAGAGTTTCTTCGGTGGCGACAAGAACAAACAGCAGGAAGCACCGAAAACCAAGCCTGCTGATGTGCAACCGGCGGCGGTGTCGTCAAGCATAGAAGCAGCTGCGGAAGCCGCTGCAGACGATGCTTCAAGCCCTTAAAGCCCCCAAAAAATAAGTCCGCCTGGGCGCTGCTAACAGTAGCGCTCGGGTCCCGTCCATTGACCGACTGAGTAACGGTCGCCATGACACCAGCCGATGGGCAATGCTGATTCGATGGCCGCCAGATCGGCTTCACTCAAGTTCAGTCCAGCACCGGCAGCCACTTCATCCAGGTGGGTGATGGAGCGGGTGCCCGGGATCGGTATGACGTGCTCGCCTTGCGCGAGCAACCAGGCGATGGCCAGGCTCGCGGCGCTAGTGCCGAAATCTTGTGCCAGTGCACGGAATCCCGATGTTGCCTCGATATTGCGGTCGTACGCGGGTTGCTGAAAACGCGGATTCACTTTCAGGAAGTCGAGGCTCGAACCTGTCTCGAAACTGAGTGGGTGATCGGTAAGCAGGGACCTGCCTACGGGGCTGAAGGCCACCAGGTTTGCACCCAGCTCGGCTGTCCGTTGTACCAGACCCATCTCCGGGGATCGAGTGGAGAGGGAATACTCTGACTGAACTGCACCAACGGGATAAGCCGCGTGGGCGACCGCCAGCGAGGTCGGCGCAATTTCGGAAAAACCGATTTGCCGAACCTTCCCTGAAGCCACAATCTGTCCCAGCGACTCGGCTACCTCCTCAATTGGAATGGATGCGTCACGGCGATGGACATATAACAGCTCAACCTGATCAAGTCCGAGGCGTGTGAGCGACTTGTCTACCTCGCTGTTCAGATGTTCGAACGTATTGTCAAAGGTGCGCTCACCCTCTGGAGTGCGGGTAATTCCCGCCTTGGTGGCGATCGTAAAAAGGTCCTTCGCCTGGGCGCCCTGTTTTGCTAGAAACTGACCGATCCGTGTTTCTGACATGCCCGCGCCATAAACATTTGAAGTATCGATGTGGGTAATGCCCAGGTCGAGGCAGCGAGCAAGGATAGCCATAGACTGTTCATCGTTGGTAGGCCCATAGAAATCGCTCAGCGACATGGCGCCGTACCCAACGGCGGAGATGGGGGTTTTCAGTTGGCCAAATTCTCTTTGCTGCATCTGCGTCCGCTTCTTATGTTCGAAGATCGGAATTCTACGCAGAATACTTGGATGGCGTCATTTATCTGGTTTAATGATGCCACTTTGATGGAGGCGAGCTCGCGCGAGGGGAAAGATGCAGGTAGAGCCAATAACAACGTCTATCGGCGCTGAAATCAGCGGCATATCGCTTGCCGGGATGAGCGATACAACTTTTGCGAGTCTGCAGGAGGCGCTATGGACTCATCAGGTGTTGGTCGTCCGAGATCAGAAGATGACTCCGGAAGAACATCTCGATTTGGGGCGGCGTTTTGGGGAATTGCATACTCACCCCGCATTTGCGGACAAGGGTGATTACCCGGAAATTCTGCAGATCAACAATACCGGTAAAGACAAAACCATTACTGAAGTGTGGCACTCGGACGTCAGCTGCGATCAGCGACCGCCTTCAATCTCAATTCTACGTGCGTTGGAGGTACCGGTTGCGGGTGGCGACACAATGTGGGCTTCTCAATATGCCGCGCTTGATTTGCTATCTCCAGGGATGGTGCAAATGCTTGAGCCGTTGCGGGCGGTGCACAAGAATTTTGATCTCGAAAGTGTACATCCCGTTATTCGCACACATCCCGAAACCGGGCGACGGGCGCTCTATGTCAACAAAGGTTTTACCAGTCATTTTGAGAATATGACGGTGGCGGAAAGCAGGCCGCTGTTGGACTATCTCGTGAATGTCGGTTCCCAACCCGACCTTACGATGCGACATCGTTGGCAAGCCAACGATGTCGTTTTCTGGGACAACCGCTGCGTGATGCACTTTGCCATTCACGACTACGGCGATGCGCCGCGCGCGATGAGGCGAGTCACCGTCAGAGGTGAACGCCCCGTCTGAGCGCGAGCTTCAAGCCGCTTTGTGTGAATCTGCGGTTTGCGCTTCTTCTGTCGCGGGATTGTAGTGCTGGTGCACCTCGTTCAGCGCGGACCACAGTTGCCCGGTAGCGGTTTCAAGTTCTGTGCCCGGCGCAAAGCGCTGGGGCTCAAGAATGTCTAGTCCCACCGGTCCCGGTGTTGCGGTGCGCTGACCCTTAGGTCGGATGGCACCCAGGCCGGAGAGGTAGAGAGGTACAACAGGCACTTGGTGGCGCAGAGCCAGCAGGGTTGCGCCGTGTTTGAACGCACCCAGCTCGCCGTCCATCGCACGAGTGCCTTCGGGAAACAGAAATATGTGCTGGCCACGTTCAAGAATCTGGCTGGCATAAGACAACGCCTGGATGCCGCCGCCGCGCATAATCGGGAAAGTGCCGAGAATGAATGACTGGTAGAGCGGATTCAGTTCCTTCTTTTTGCGACCTTTGACAAACCATCGGTCCTGGGCTGCGCCATAGAATAAACTGTCGGTGACTTTTTCCGGGAGCGCAGCCTGGGTCAGGATCGTGTCGAGGTGACTGGTGTGATTGCCGATAAAAATGGCGGGTCCGTCCAGCGCGTCCAGATGCTCAGTCCCCTGGGTGGTGATGGTGGTGAAGTCCTTTGTCCACTGGAGATAGGCGTGCTGTTTGAATTGACGCCGCAGCATACGCGCTGGGTAGCTCAGCTGCAGGCGGTGTGGCCCGGCATACTTGCTGGTGTCTTCTTCGTAGAGTTTTGGAACAACCTTTTCCCTGCGGGGAATTTGATTAACTGACATTTTTCCGTTTTCCGTGTCTTTGATTAAATGGCCTGTCCGGCCGTCTCCTGTTGCAGTGCAACACCTATGCCAACCAGCGTCAGAGTGCCGTGGGAACCGCGGTTTACGGGTTTCTTTGCGGCGCTATGCACCGTTAGCAGTGCGTTTGGGGTTCGCTGTGCACAAACTTTGTGCAGACGTTATAACGTCGTTCTGTCACGAAGGTGTTACCAATGGGAACATTGTAACCAAATCTTTTGTGCAATGCACATAATTGCGGATATAATATTCAAAATTATTGTATTCCATGAAACAATATCGTTTTGGTACCCCTTCTTGTGTAGTACCAGTATCGTAAGGGTCGAAAAAAAGGGAGTTTGAAAGTGCGTTTATCAGCCCACGATGCGTCTTTTCTATATACAGAAACGGCCAGCGGTCCGATGCATGGCATTACCATGTTCATACTGGATGGCGCGGTTACACTCCAAGAGGTGCGCCAGTTCTACGCGGAGCGTATTCACCTGCTGCCGAGGTTCCGGCAAAAACTTGCGTTCGTACCTTTTAATCTGGCCCACCCCAAGTGGATCGATGATCCGGAGTTTGATCTAAACCACCACATTGAAGCCCATGCCGTACCGGCCTCAACGACAGTCAATCGCGCGCTGGAAATTGCACTGGAATTGGGCGAACCACTCCTCGATCGATCCCGTCCACTGTGGAAACTTTTTGTCATCGAGAATGTGGAAGGTAAGACTATTCTGGTGCAGTTGGCCCATCATGCGTTCGTTGATGGTGCAACGTCGGTGGCGATGACCACGGTCTTCTCTGAGACCAGCCCGGACGCCGAGGCACCCGAACCCCCAGCAACACCCTGGCAACCTGAACCCGAACCCGCGCCCTTCAGCCTGTGGCAGGAAGCAGTTGCGGAAAATGCACGGGCTGGCGTAAATCAGGTTCAAGGAGTGATGGCCACAACCCAGGCTGCGGGTGAGGTTGCGCAGAAGGGGTTGTCACTGATGCAACGTATGGCAAAGCCCGTTATGCAGGCTCCATGGAATGCCAGCCTTGTAGGACCGAAACGCAGCTTTGCGCGGTTTACCTGCATGCTTACCGAAATCAAAGAGGTTAAGAACGCGCTTGGTGGCACCATTAACGACGTGGTTGTCGCTGCAGTCGCTGAGGGTGCGGCACGCTACTTGCAATCCAATGGTGAGGTGACAGAAAAGCAGTATCTACGACTGATGTGTCCGGTGAACGTCCGCGATGGTGATGTGGATCCGAAGAATCTCGGCGGTAACCGCGTGTCTGCCATGTTCCCGATGGTACCGGCCTGGCCGATGACCATCGCTGAACGGTATGAACGCACGCGCGCTGAACTGACCGAAATTAAAGCGAACGGTGAACCAGAAGTGTTGGATCAGCTGCAAAAACTGCAGCCGAACACACCGCCGGTGGCCATGGCGCAAACCCTGAGCGTTGGCACACAGTGGGATCTGACCGCAGCCGCCGCACGTGCACCGCTGCCAATTCTGCCCCATCAAGGCGGACAGCGACCGCAACAACTCGGGTTTAACTTCACGTGCACAAATCTCCCGGGACCAACTTGGACACAGTACATTTGCGGAGTTAAGGTTGAAGCCATACTCGGTACCTTGATGTTGACGGGTAACCTCGGCCTCGGTGTTGGGGTCGGAAGCGTGGACGATAAGTTCAACTTCGGGTTTACGGCAGACCCGAGACTGGTGCCGGATCTGGCGCGGTTTGCGGGGTATGTAGAAGCTGCGTTTGCAGAGCTGCAGCAAGCCGCCCAGCAGGCGACAGCATAAGGCTGAACGGAAACGGTTAAGAGTGGAAAGAGGAGTTTAAGTGATGGCAGATAATGCAAAAAAACCTGAGGCACCGAATCCTGCTCAAGCATTCGGCGAGATGGTCACACAGTGGGAACGTAACTTCGATGCGTTTGCAAATCAGGTGATGGGCACCGAGGCATACAGCCAGGCTATGAACGAAGCGCAGAAAGCTCAACTTGGTGCGCAGCGAAGTATGCAGGAGTTTTTTACCGGGCAGTTGGAATCCATGAACATGCCTACTCGAGAGGACGTGGTGCAGCTAACCGAGCTGGTTCGGAATCTTGATCTCCGGCTGGAGCGAATCGAAGAAAAACTTGCGCTGAACGACACGCCTAAAAGTAAAAAACGCCCGGCAAGAACCCGTGTACCTAAGGCGCCTGAAAGCGAGGCGCCCGCGAAAAAGCGTCAGGTGAAAGCAAACAAGGCTGAGAACACCGACCCTGGTCCCGAGGGTGCTGCAGAAGGTGTAAAAGAAGCCGAACAGGGAGCGGAAAAAGGAAAAGAATCATGAGCGAAAATACTTCAAATACGGGTGGCATCGCGGGCCAGGTAGGGGCTCAGTTACAAGAAGCGCAGGCCAGTGTGGAGGCATTTGTTTCAGAGGCGATGGCGCGCGGTCAAAAAGGTATGGAGTTGGCGAACGCCGCACCCCAACCCGTCGGTCTCACGCCCAAAGAAGAACTCTACTCGCGTGGCACGCTGCGCTTGTACCACTACGAACCGATGGTGGATGAGGTCTACCGCATCCCGGTTCTGCTGGTGATGGCGACCACCAACAAAGCCTTTGTGTTTGATCTGGCACCCGGTCGCTCAATGATCGAGTACATGTTGAAACAGGGTTTTGATGTCTATGTGCTCGACTGGGAGCCGCCAACAATGGCGGAGCGTGGTTTGACGCTCAGTGACTATACGCAGGACTTTATCCCTACGTGCATCGAAAAAATTCAGCGGGACAGCGGCGAAGAAGACATCAATATCATCGGCTACTGCATGGGCGGTGTGCTGTCTCTTATCTATGCTGCAACCCATGCTGACGGTCCGCTTAAGAATCTCGTTTGTTTAACGACACCCGTTGATTTTCACCGCATGGGCATCGCCCAGGTCTGGAATGATCCGAAGTACTTCGACGTCGATACATTGGTCGACACCGTAGGTGTGCTGTCCAAAGAAGCGGTCACGCAGATGTTCGAAATGCAGCGACCTGCACAAAAACTGGCCGGGCAGTTGCGCTATTGGGAGAACATACTCAATGATGATTTTGTGGACAGCTATCGGGCGATGGTGCGGTGGGGTGATGAAACGTTACCCCTTGCCGGTGAATACCTGCGCGAGACCACAAAAGAGTTGCAGTGGGGTAATAAGCTCTACACAGGCGAACTGAAGGTTGCTGGCAAGAGCGCAAATCTTAAGAATGTTGAGGTGCCGTTATTGAGCGTGGTCGCAGAGCATGATCATCTGGCCCCTCGTGGTGCGACCCAGGAGCTACTGGATCTGGTCAGCTCGGAAGATAAGGAGGAGATTCTCCTCAAGGGCGGTCACGTCAGTTTGATCGCGGGTCCAAATGCCGCCAAGCGTATGTGGCCCAGACTGAACGAGTGGCTGTCGGTGCGATCGGTTTAGCGATCAGGTCTTGTCGCGGTCGCTGTTGTCCTGATCAGGACGGGTAGACGCCTCTTCAGCCGGGGTTTCAGGCGGTGGCTCTTGTTGCGCGGGTTGCGGTGTTGCGGACGGCATCCCGAAAGGATTTAACGGGTTTGGGAAATCTGCCTGAGCCTGCTCGAAAGCCTGGCGCATCATATTGAGCGGATTCATGTTCTGCAGCTGCTTTAAATGGTTCTGCATCTGCTCCTGGTGGTCGAGAAAGGCGATGATACTCTGCTCGATGTAGCGTGCAGCGACACCACCCAACTGGTCCCCGTAGAAGCGAATCATTTGTTCGATGACCCGGTTGGTGAGCACGGTGCCGTGTCCGCTGGACTCCTGCTCGGCGAGTATCTGCAACAACACGCTGCGGGTTAAATCTTCGCCGTCGCGGCTGTCCTCCACGTGAATGCTTTCGCCGCTGGCGATGAGTTGCCGCACGTCCTCAACCGTAACGTAACGGCTCTCGGTCATGTCATACAGGCGTCGATTGGGGTATTTCTTGAGTTTGTGCACGAGTTGATTTTACCACGCTTGAGTCTGCGCTGCGGGCGGCGACTGGTTATCTGCGACTGTTTCTGGGCTCTTGTTATCGGGCTATGTTTGCCGGGATCTACTGACCGGGATATCTACTTGCTGGGATAGATGAACCGGCGACAGCCCGAGACAGCATCGAATGGCTGCCAGCTGTCAGGATCCTGCGCCAGGCGGTCGGCGATGATGCGCAGTACGTCGGGGTTCATCGCCATACCGCTGTGGCTGCCGCGTACCTGAATGTTTTCGCTGTTGTGATCCTCATCCTCAATGCAGGAGCGCCATCCAACCACGCCATCGGCTTTGCTGAACACAGAGGTGGTTGGCATAGGCAGGCGTTCGAACTGAGCACCTTCTGGAATCAGGGTGCGCATTTCTTCGACCGTCACACCCGACATATGTCTGAACAGTCTTTCTACCAACGGGTTGGTAGCGCCGCTTCCGGTCGCCCCGTATGGACTGCCGAGGGTGATGACACTGCGCACTGCATCAGGAAAGGTGCGCGCGATCTCCCGTGCGAACACGCCGCCGAGACTCTGTCCAATCAAAGTGATCGGGGTATCCATTGATTTGTGGATCCGATAGAACCGCAACATCACATTTTCCAGCAGCTGGGGATTACCGGTGTTTGTTCCTTGCAGCCAGGGCAGCGGCTTGTAGCGCAGTTGCGCGAGAAAGCGCCGCAACATGGCTGTGGACGTATCGTCCGCTGTGAACCCTGGGAGCACCATGACCGGGTGAGGTTCGCCGCGGGGTGCTTCTGCGATCAGGGGTATCCAGGTAGACGTGAGGCTCGCCACTTCAAACAGCGTGCGAGGCAACTCTGTCAGCGAGTCCGTCAAGCTGGGTCCACGCTTGATGGGCTGACGGGTGGGTCTCGTACTTACGCTGTCCTGACTATAAGAGGCAGTGGCTTCTGACACGGATACTTTGAACCTAAGCAGTTTGCCTTAGTGTGGTTACAAATCGATGACGCGTCAACAACTATGTTGCGGTGCAAAATAAGGAATAATGTAATCGCGCATACTGTTTGCTGAGAAATTGTAAGTAAAAAATGGGGTTTTAGGCCTCTTTGCTGGTGACTTTGTTACTTATCGGAACAATATTTGGTGCAATGCAGCATATTGCGTCGTTTAACACCAATTAATCTGTCTCTTAAGACGAAACAATTCTTGCAGCTCACCGGATATTGGCACAGCATGTGGTCAGCGGCATAGGAACAAAACGGGGGAGAATCTATGGCCAGCTACATCATGTTGAGCACGCTCACAGACGAAGGGCGCAAGACGCTCAAATCGCGACCTGAGCGCCTGCAGGAAGTAAACAAAGAGCTGGAAGAAATGGGTGCGCGGGTTGTGTATCAGTTTGCGGTGTTAGGTGGGTACGACTTTGTAAACGTCATCGAAGCGCCCAGCAATGAAGTAATGGCCCGCATCTCTATGGAGCTTGGCGCGCGAGGCACAATTAAGATTGTCACGTTGCCTGCGGTGAGTATCGATCAGTTTGTATCCATGATGACCGACGCACCGCCAAAGTCTAAGGACTAGTACCGATGGGACAGTACGTCGTGCTGATGAAGGACCACTCCGAGGGTCTCAAAGAGATGCATGACAACACCCAGGCGATACAAGGGGTGCGGGAAGGGCTTGAGCGTTGGGAAGCTAAAATCCTGGCGAGCTATCGGCTCCTGGGTATCTGGGATACCTGTCTCTTGATCGAAGCGCCGAGCAATTTTCTGGCCTATCGCGCGACACTTGCCCAGGAATGGAGCGTCACGTCCGAAACGATCATCCTTCCTGCGGTAGAAATGCCGTTGTTCCAACGTCTCCTGCAACAGGAAATCCGCACGGCAGGTCCCTACAAGTGGCAGATTCAGTGGTGGGCTAAACTCGTTCGCCGTCTGATGTACGACTACGCCTACGGGCAATGGGCACGAGAATTTTTCACCGAGCATGGCGTGTTCGGCACCGAGAAGTTTGCCGGGGTGGACCAATGTATTGTTGTCGCTAACCATGCCAGTCACTACGATCAGTACTGTTTGATGAAGGCGGTCCCACCTCGTATCCGTTCGAACCTCTACTTCGGCGCGGCGGCAGATCGATGGTTTTTGCGCGGTAGAAAAGAGATCAAACTTCAGCCCTGGTATGCCTCTCTGGTGATGGGTATGTATCCCATCAGGCGCGGGGGCGGGTCGAAGACGTTGGACTATCCAAAGTGGCTTCTGTCCAACGGTGCAAATCTGATGCTGTTTCCTGAAGGCACCCGGGCGCGCGGTCGACACATGTCGAAGTTTAAGCACGGCGTATCGATCCTCGCTTTGGAAACCGGCGTGCCGGTTGTGCCTGTCTATCTGGAGGGGTTGCAGAAAATCAGACCGCCGGGAAGCAAGGAGAGTGTACCCGGACCGGTAGCGGCACATGTGCTGGAGCCAATCTATTTTCCAGAAGGAACCGAAGTACCGGAAGCCACGGCAGCAATCGCTGATGCGATGCGTGCTAAAGAAGCGGAAGTCCTCGGCTAAACCATAAGATTCTTACAAACGCGCTATGGCGGGTGTGGCGGATATTCGGTACGCTATGCTTTTGTATATCTGTATACAATATTCGATATTACGAATCCTTAACTGGTCAAATATTTAAGGTTATCAGTGGCTGAAGTAACGCCAGATCCAACAGCAGACAATCCACGCACGGACAACCCAATTCCCGAGACCCATGAACCGGGGCTCCGAAGTCTATTGGGCTTGATCACCGATATTCAAAATGGTCTGGCCAAACGTTTTCGCACGAAAGCAAAACACATCGGCCTCTCTCGTCCACAGTGGCGAGTGTTGACGACATTGACAAGTCGCCCGGGTCTCACCCAGACCGAGTTAGCTGAACTTGTGGGGATCGGACGGGCACCGGCCGGTAAGATTGTCGACAAGCTGGAAGCGATGGATTGGGTGGAGCGCCGCGCTGACCCAGATGACAGACGGGTTAATCGTCTGTATCTCACGCGCTCGACGGCGTCTATCGCGGAACCTACGCAGCAGATTTCAAACGAAGTGGTGGATGAATTGCTGGCAGATCTGCCTGAGGAAGAAGTACGGATGTTTCGTAAAACGCTGGAACATCTGCACGAGAAACTGGGCTTTATTCAGACGGCCGGGTTGATCGGTGTCGGTGACGCGGCGGCATTGGATGAAGAGGAGTAGGGTCGCGGCAAGTACACGCTGACAAATCCTACGCACACAAAAAAGCCTGCTAATAGCAGGCTTCTTTGATGAATGAGGGGGAGAGCCCTCTTCAATTCGGGGTGCTTACGCAGCCGCTGCTTCTTTCTTAGCGGCAGGCTTTGCAGCCTCTTCCTGAGCAGGTGCCCATGCGTTACGTACTGCAGCGCCGTTGGCTTCAACAACTTCGCGAACCATGTCGTTGCGTGCCTGGAAAGCTTCCTGGGTGCTGTTCCAAAGGGTTTCGCCGTATTCACGCTGCAGATCAGTAAAGCCTTGCAGGTCTTTCACTTCAGGCAGACGCTGTGCGAATTCCTGATTCATTTCTACGTACTTCTGTACGTTCTGAGCGTCGAATTCAGCGATCTTGCGGAACCACTCAGCGTTCAGTTCCATCAGCTCGCGACCAAGTTGCATTTGCGTTTCGATTGGGTTCATTGTGATTCCTCTCGTTTGAATAATTTAGTGTGCACTGCACAACGAGGAGAATTGTGCAGCACAGCATGGGGTGTTGCAACCCTTTTTCGGCGGAAAATGGACTTTTTTTTCGAAATAGGTAAATTAAATTGTCTATAAAGGCATCTGCAACATGAAACATCTGGAATATTTTGTTGCGATGCGCAATAACTCGAAGATCAGAGCTTGAGGGGTGAGTCCATCTGATCGGTAATGCCCTCTATGTCATAGGACATGATCGTCAGGTCATGGACACCGCCATCGCGATCCTCAATGTAATCCGCGAGTAGCGCTTCCGGCTGAAAACCCAGTCGCGTGAATGCAGCCTGTGCGCCCACCTGGTCTGGTGTCATATTTGCCGTAAGTTTTTTCAGACCGATACGGCGCGCGACGTCGAATATTTTGCCTGTCAGGTGGCGACCCAAGCCCAGCCCGCGATATTCAGGTGACACGTTGACTCGAATTTCGCCTACCCGGCGGGTCCACCGCGCCCGGTTTCTATCCACCGTGCAGTAACCCACTACCACGTCTTCTACCCACGCCAGCAGAGAGACCGTATCACCCGCAGCGATGTTAGCTAACCAGTTCGCCACCACACGTGCCTGGGTAATATCGACACGCAGGAAAAGAAGATCCTGCTCGGAAAGTCCTTGTGCGAATGCAACGATCGCGTCGTCATTACCCGGGGTCGCGGGTGCAAGTTCTACCGTCTGGCCATTTTCTAACTTCACCGATTGCGGATACTCAGCAAGGGCGTTGGCTATTTCTTCTGGTAGTTGGTTGCTCAAGATGTCTCCAGGTTACTTAATTTTGTTATGCGGCATGCGCTTCGGTGGTTATCTCATCGAAACATTGTTTAATGAAAGCGGCGAGCGGCTCCAGGTCGTTTACCAGGGATGGGTCTGCAACAAGGTTGAAGTACACACTCTGGTCGTACGTCAGCACGTTAATGCCCAAGCCCAAATTTGCGGCGAGGATCGGCATTGCCCGCAAGTGTGTCACGGGGAAGCCGAGGCAATACTGCGTTGTTTGGGCTCCCGGGATTGTGCTCACAGCAAAATTAAAACCGGCCATTGTGTTGGTAAAGGTGTTGGTAAAACCGGTTGCGCCGCCAAACAGAGTGCCGAGCGGCGAGAATTGCTGCAGCCAGGCACTGGGATTGAATGAGGTGAAGTTCAGCGCCGCAACATTGAATAGGTTGTTGGCGTCGCCCAACGTCGGCATGGGTGGTAGTGGTGGTGCCAGTTCGGTAAGGAGTTGCAGGGCTTGCGCCTCGCGATTGTGCTTGATCGTTTCCGCCTCCAGTCGAACTTCTTTCAGACGTTCGAGGATCGGACGTGGCGTTGCCTCAAACACAGGGAAGATGGCGGACATGCGATTGCCACGAATACCGTCGGCGTCCTCGCGCCTGACGGTGACCGGTTGCATGATGCGCAGTAAGCGTGAATCGGCGTTTTCCCCAAGGCTTTCGATATAGCGCGCAGCGGACTCAACTATAATAGCTGTGACAAGGTCGTTAACGGTGCCGCCGTGCAGATTTTTGGCACGTCTGATTGCGGCACTGTCCAATCGCACGCTTTGAAATATTCGCTCGGCACTGACCAGGTTACGATTCCAACTGGGTAGATAAACCGGATCCGTGATGAAGCGGGTTAACGATTCGGTTGCGCGTTGAACCAGATCTCCCTGGTCGGTAATTGCGCCCAAGCGCCGCGCTCTGTTTGAAAACTCAACGGTGTTTTCCTGGATGGCGTTGCTGGCGAGTTCAATACTGGCAGGGGTGCGTGACGGGGCCCACGGTTGTGCGGTTGGACTTGATTTGGGGTTTGACTGCAGGTCAAAAAGGGTTGTGCACATATCCAGTGGCGATCCGGTACCTACTAACGCTTGATGGACAACGCTGACCAGGTAGGTTTTCTTGCGTGCGGTATACACGTGCAGGCGCCACAGCGGCAGGGCACGGTCGAGCAACGGTTGGGCGGCTTTCAGGCATTTTTTCAGCGCATTGCCTTTGGAGACGTTGCCGAGCTTCTTATAGGTTAGATGGTTCTCAAGGTTGAAGTCCTGGTCATCCAACCACTCGGGGTGCGCGATGTTAAAGGGCACAAACCCCAGCTTTTGTCTGAACCGTGGAAGGAGGTGCAGTCTGTTCTCCACAAGTTCTTGAACACCTGCCTTTTCCAGCGTGCCATCTACCGTTGCGATGGTGGCGACGTGCATCGGCGTATTGGGTGTTTCCCCATACAGAAACGAAGCGTCGTAGTCGTTTAGACGGGCAGCGATTTTTTCAGTCCTTCTTGTCGCGCGTGCTGCTGGAAGCCTGGCCCATCATGTTCATAAACATGTTTTGCCATGGGGTCATCATCCCGTTGAACATGTTCTGGATGAACTCTTGCTGTTGTTCTGCAGATTCCTGGATACCAGCCGTGTAGTTCTCCATGATTTGCTGTTGAAAACCTTGAACGTCAGGAAGTCCCATAAAGCGTCGCAGCTCTTCTGGCGTAATGTCTATTTCCACGTTGATTTTCATTGTGCTCACCTCTCTGTTAGAAAACACCTGGTAGAAAACGCGTTGCTCGGAATCTGCGGGGAAGTGTTGTCGCTGACCCCTCGCGCGACGCGCGATCATACGCGAGCTGTCCGCTTAACCCAAGGGGTAGGCCAGAACGGAAACGGGGGGTGTTCGCATGTGGTGGGGTGGTGTGCTGCTTTTGCTGTCAGGCGGCTTATTCGACTGCACAAACTCCATATTTAATCACAACAGAAGCCGTTCGTACCTGAAATGAATGCAATTTCAGCGGGTGCTTCTTCCTGTAATGATTTCCGCTATCCCTGCACTGAGGAACAGTCATGGCAGAGCATCTTTCCAAGTTTGCATTGATCATTGTTGTTTTCGCGGGGTCAGAGGTACTGGCTGAAGAGTTGACCCCCGCCCAAGTCCACCAGCATGTAGGCGCGTTAGCCGCCGACGTCGAGCAGATACGACTTGTCATCGGTAAACGGCTGCCGCGCTCCCGCGATTTCCGGCTGGAGGAAGTCGAGCCGCGTCAGGTGTTCTTTCAATCTCAGACGCTCTTTCGCAAATGTAATCAGCTGGCCCAGGAGCTGGCGGGTGTGTCCCGTCAGGCAGCCCCCTATCCGCCTGACGAAAGGGCTACAACGCTGAACGACGTGCAGGAGGTGATTACGCTTGCGCGGGGACAGTTGAAGTATGTCAGGGATACGTTGGGCATTGAGGAAGCTCCGCTGCCGCGTTTTGAACGACGGCGAACATCATCCGATGTTATGCGTGACATCATCGAAGCCGGTTACGTCCTCAACCGTCTGATCGAACAGACGCGGGACTGGAGTCAGATATACGATCGCGTTTATCAGACGATTACCTATATGGGCGGTGTACTTCCAGAAGCTGCGCGGTATCCGGCGATGGAGACGTTTGAGTGCTGCAAAGTGCCGCAGGATGTTTATGCACGCCTCGCATTGACCATGGAAGCGGCGCGGCCTGCAGCGGAGAAAGTGGATCTGGCGCTGATCAGGATAATTCTCAACAAACAGGCGGAAGGTGGCGCAAGTACTGAGACCGTGTATGACTTGACGACGACATTGGTCACAGACTTCGGCGAGTTAAGCCTGAGGCTCGAGGGTGAGGACATCGCGGGACCAGACTATGAGCGGCCCGCAAAAATTTTTCCATCCCACGTATTTCAACTGGCGGGCGTGCTGGAAAGGCAGGTTGCTGCGCTCAGCAACTGACGCCTGTTAGAACTCCAGTCCTTTCGGCACACCTGTTGTCTCTACCGCCTGCAGGCTTGCTTTGTACTCCGGACTGTCCACGTGTTTCGGCGCGCGGTAGATGGTTTGCGACGCATACTCGCGGTGTTCAGCCAGAAATGCCGGTAGTTGATCGTAAGTGCAGGTATCAGCCAGGCGCAGGAGATCATCTTCGGTAATGATGTCCTGCATCTCCTGCCACTGGCCTTCCAGAGAGAGCTTGTGCAGTCGTAGCCCCAGGTCTTCTAACCCGGCCAGACGCAAAACATGGTGATAGCTGCGGGTTGAACCGTAAAACGACAGTGGTTTGCGATATTGATCGAGGTTTTTCGAGATTTCTTCGTCGGTTTCACCGAGCGCAAGGTAACCGCTCTCTGCGATTTCGATGTCGTCCCATGTGCGCCCTGATCGTTCAAGACCAATTTTTACGTTGGGGAGCAACACTTCGCGCATGTACTTGTCGGTCATGATACCGCCGTGAGGTAAAACGCCGTCGGCGACTTCGCCCGCGACGCGGGCCATGGCAGGCCCCACAACCGCTAAGAAAATTTTGGGTTTCGGAAAATCGATAGGTCCTGGATTGAAGTTGGGGGTCATCAAGGTATAGCGATATTCTTTGCCCAGGAAGTCTGCTGGCGCACCGTCCTGCCAGCTCGCCCAGATGGCTTTCATCATCTGGATGTACTCCTTCATTCTTGGGGCGGCGGCGCTCCACGAACCGCCGAAGCGACGTTCGTTGTGACCTTTTACCTGTGAACCCAGGCCGATGTTGAATCGACCTTTTGAGAAACGTTGGATATCCCAGGCCTGCATTGCCAGCACCATGGGGCTGCGAGGAAAGGCGATGGTGACGGATGTCATCGTGTTGATTTTCTCGGTGGCATTGGCAGCCAATGTCATGGTGACGATGGAGTCATGTGCCAGCTCGCCGCAGGTGGCAATATCAAAGCCCGCCGCTTCTGCTGCCTGCGCTTGAGCAACAATTGTCTCCGGGCGACCGCCTATTCCCGTCGCTAGTTTCATTTCGTAACCCCCGTGTCCCGCTTGCGTATAGGAGACTAGCTTGGAACGCGTGGGATAAGATGTAAATAGACGGTAGCGATTTGATGGGGGGCTCGGTGTCTAAAACAAAATGGGTTTGGCTGGTATGCGCGTTGGTTTATCTGGGCTTTTTCAGCTGGTACACCTCTTTTGGCGGTCCGCTCAGCGATGAGGAGATTGAGCACTTTATAGGGCTCCTGGCAGAACGAGGTACCACGCCCGAACAATTGGCTCAGGTGCGCCGATTTATGGAAGCAGACACCGGCGATGACTTTGTGATGCTGAACGTCATCGATATGTATGACACGCCGCAGCAGATCGAAGGGGTAGAACCGGGTGAGACAAGCGCCGAGGTGTTGTCCAAATACATGGCTTACATGTACCCGGCACTCTTCTCCCGCGCTTGCCATCCGGTCATGGTGGGCACGGCCGCACACACCGCGATGGATTTAATGAATGCACCGGGCATGGAGAATTGGACACAGGGCGCGCTGATGCGTTATCGGAGTCGCCGGGATCTTTTTGAGATTTCGACCAATCCAGCCTTTCAGGGTTCGCATGAGTTCAAGGTGGCGGCTATGGCGAAGACCATAGCGTTTCCGTTAGACCCCTGGTTTCAGCTTGGCGATCCGCGTTTGGTGCTGGCGCTGATTCTGGGTGTGCTGGCGTTAGGCTTAAGTTGGCGTTTTAAGTAGGGGTGCGTCAGCAGGGAGAGCGACTTCTAACGCACGAAAGCTCGAACACTCGCGCAAGAACGCGCGCGTTTTAACGCACGCGTTTTAGCGCGAGGGTAGTGGTACCTACTTCCGGCGTCGGAAAGACAGAGCCGCCAGCCCCAGGCCCAGCAGGGCAAGCGATCCCGGTTCGGGTACTTGTGTCGGCACTTTTGTCGCCGTCAACCAGGCGCGGTCGTACCAACCCTGCTTTTGATAGCCATACTCATCGATCAGCTGGTTACCGCCTTCGTCATCGCCATACTCAAAGATGCTGTTCATGGAAAGATGCATCCAGATGCCGATATCCTCATCAAACGCTATGCCCTGAAAGGGGTCCGCAAACCAGGAATTGATGTTTGCAGCGTTGATGTTGATGCCGAAAGAGTTTGACGTCGATGTAATCGAGTCGGTTTGCAGGAAAATTCCTGGCGTATTCCAGCTGTTCGACTTATTCAAACCGTTGTAAACGTAGGTCGTCAGCGTGTTGGTTGCGAGATCACCGTACATGATCGCCAACTCGTTTACGTCGGATGACTTCGGGTTGGGACCGTTGTTTACGACGAGCCAGAAACCGTCGATATAGTTGTGGGTGTTGAGGGTCACATCCCAGGTGAAATCCTGGGTGATGTCGTCGTAGCTGCCTCTAACGGTGTTCAGTCGATCGCCGATGGCTCCGCCAGAGTTTGCAGTGAGATCCTCATAGACGAACAGAGCCGCCTGTGAGGGTGTCGCTACTACAAACAGCAGAGATACCGCGAGGGTTCTCATAATGTAGTTCAACATAGGTTTTTATTACTCCAGATTTGGTGTGAGGCTCTCCCCACAGGCACATGAAGAGCAATATGTGTGCCAGCGAATTATTCTTTTATAGATCAGAGGGTTAGAAAGACTGGACCGGTGCAGTTGATAAGATTTTTAACACATTAAAACCCTGAGGTGTCATGGCTTTATACAGGTCGTCCCAGGATTCCGTTAGCCTACTTGTCAGAATGTCGATTGATACGGTTTGATCGGCTTCAACACGATTGAAGAAGTTGCGTCTCGAACGGCGGGCATGCTCAAAAGTTCAGTATCGAGGAACCTCGCCAGGTCTTCGAGATCGGTGGCCACAACGTCCAGCATGTAGTCGATGGTGCCGGATACCATGTACGCACTGCGAACGCGTGGGTGCCGGGTTAACCAGGAGCGCAGTTCCTCAGCTTTTTGGGTATCGCCCCGCTCGACGTTGACGGAGACCAGGGCCTGGATGGAAAGACCCAATGCGTCCGGGTTTATCGCCAGCGTAAATTTCTCGATCACATCGTTTTTGATCAACGCCTCGACGCGGCGTTGACAGGCACTGGCAGACAGGTTGACCTGCTCGGCCAGGTGGGTCCAGCTGAGGCGCCCATCGGCGCTGAGGGCGGCCAGGATTTTATAGTCGAAGTGGTCCACGCAGAAAATAATCTCAAAATTGTTTTAAAGAGGTAAATTACTGCGATAAATAGTAAAAATATAGAGATTTATTCAGATATTCGCTCTATCAGCACAGCTATTCTTTTATGTAAATCAGCGCGGAGTGATGTTGTGAATTCAGAAAATGTGTACAGCCTGGATCAAAGTAATCTCATCAGACGTCGGTCCAGACTCAAAAAAATTGATCATGTTTCCTACGCGGTCGCAGCGGGTCAGATAGAGAAGTGGGCGTGGTTCCACATCGAGGTTGAGGGCGGCACTTTGATCAAGCGCATCGATGATGCACGACCTGACGATCCGAATAGCAGCATGAAAATCTGGTGTATCGATTACGGCGAATTTGGCATCGCGCTTATCGAAGGCATAGACCGTGCTGAAAAGTCTCAGGTGACTTCATTTGTCGAGAAGCATGGCGACCATAGCTGCCAGCACGTGGCCTACGATTGTTATGACCTGGATCAGTTTGTTGAGCATATGAAAGCGCTGGGCGGGCATCCTCGCGGCGGCATTCTGGTGCAGGATGACGGCTTTGGGGTTTTAAAACAGATGTTTGCGAAGGGCTATGCGTCCGGGCATGCGGGTGAAGCCACGTTTCCCGAATACTGCGAACGGCCTGATCCAACCGCCACCGAACAGAACGTCGAAATTACGTTTTCCAACAAAGCGGGTGGCGAGTTTTATAAGCAGGTGCAGGATGCCATCACCGAAGGAGATGAGGCGCCGTTTTTTGACTTCAAGAAGATGCCGGAAAATTGGCAGGTGCCCCGCGAACTCAGTAAATCTTAAAGCCCGTTCAGTCTTCGAACGGCAGCCCGGCGTACTGTTCACAAACGGCGCGCATGTAGCTTTCTGATCGCGCCAGGTAGTCCAACTCTTGCGCTTGGGCACGTTGATCAAACGTGCCCTGATCTGGAAAACGGTGCAGGAGGTTTGTCAGCCACCAGGAGAACCTCGCTGCGCCCCACACCCTTCGCAAGGCCATGGTCGAATAGGTTTTGAGATATTCCTCATCGCCGTGCCCGTAGAAGCTTGCCAATGCGCGCGACAGATAAAAAATGTCAGATATGGCAAGGTTTAAACCCTTGGCACCCGTTGGCGGCACGATGTGGGCGGCATCACCGGCAAGGAAAAGGCGGCCGTATGACATGGGTTCAGATACAAAACTGCGAAGGGGAGTAACGGACTTTTCGATGCTCGGGCCAGTCACAATCTGCTCGGCAATCTTGTTTGGAAAGCGTTGTTTGAGCTCTTCCCAGAAACGCTGGTCCGACCAGTCGGCAACGTCGGTGTCGAGATCACATTGCAGGTAGTAGCGGCTCAGCATTGGATTACGCTGCGAGGCGAGCGCAAACCCCCGGCTTGAGTTCGCATAGGTCACCTCTTCCAGCGGCGGGGTTTCCGACAACACGCCAAGCCAGCCGAAGGGATACACTTTTTCAAATTCGGCGCGATGGGAGTTGGGAACGCTGTTACGGCTGACGCCGTGAAAACCATCGCAACCTGCAATGAACTCGCAGTTGATGGCATGGATTTGCCCGCCTTTTCGATAGGCGACGCTCGGCTGTGTGCTGGTCAGCCCGTGAAGTACGACGTCTTCAACTTCGTGGACAATCATCGCGCCAGCTTTATCGCGAGACGCGTAAAGGTCTTCTGTGATGTTGGTTTGGCCGTATGCCATCATGGGTTTGTCTGCATACAGGCGCGTGTTCAAGACCATCTGGTGTTGTTGATCCCAGACAATATGCGTGCCGTCGTGGACGTGACCGTCCCTGTCCATGCGTTCACTCACCCCCGAGTCTCGCAAAACCTCAACTGAACCCCATTCCAGAAGTCCAGCGCGTATCCTCTCGAGAACGTATTTGCGACTGTGTTTTTCGAGCAAGATGTTGCTGATGCCAGCTAGATCCAACCGCTGAGAGAGAAGCAAACCGGCTGGTCCACCGCCGATGATGACAACCTGGGTGTTCATGGATGTATTGCTGATTGGAGATACATGATCGGATGCACTACTCAATCGAGGCGGGCTAACACATCGTGGCTGATGCTTGCTGAGTCGCGGGAAACTCCCGTCAGTTCAAGTGCGCCGACCATACGCTGCAGTGCCACGGCGCCCTCAGACATATGTGACGGGAGATTGAGATCAGCGAGGGTGGTGCACACCTCCTCCATCTCTGCGGCGCGTCGCAAACCGTGCACTGCAACACGTTCCATGGTGTAGTTGATGAGATCCTGAGCGGTTTCATGACGCAAAGTCAGATCAAGTGAGGGAAAAAGTCGGTCTGCCAAGCCGGACTTGTGGGCAGCCAACGCGCATTCCGTGGCTACTGCCTCAATGCCTTTAACAAAAACGCTTCTGATCATTTTGAAAAGGGACGCATCGCCGACTGTGGCCGACGCAATGGCCAGATCAGGAAATAAGGTTTGCAGTTCGGCCAGCGTCTCACTGGAGATGGCGCCCGCGGCGAGAACCGGGGATTCGTGTTTCGCTGGATGAATCGGTGAAAGTACCGCGAGATCCAGATAACCAGGACCGAGCAGTTGGGAGGCAGCTTGTTTCTTTTGTGGAGCAACAGAGTTGATGTCCAGAAACAGTTGATGAGGCCTGAGTTGTGCTACCTCTCGAACCACGTTCATTTGTTCGCTGGCGGTCACCGCCGAGATGATGCGGTCAGAGGTGTCACAGACTTCGGCGATACTTGTCAGCAGCGTAACGTCTGTTTTTTTAGCGGCTGCAGTTTTGTCAACTAGATCGACGGCGTAAATCTCGCCTGCCTTGCCGCTTGTGCGCCAACCCTCAGCAAGCGCCTGACCCGCCTCGCCAAAGCCGATAAGCCCGAGCACGTGTTCGTTTGTCATTGCGTGTATTTAGCGGTGAGCATCGCTTATTCTAGCCAGGTTTCGAGATCGATATGCAATGGGAAGGGGAACAAAGTTGAGGACGCCTCAAGAGATCATCAATGGCTCGCGCATGAGTGTTTTGCAGGTCACGGCCGTCACCATGTGTGTAATGCTCAACGCACTGGACGGTTTTGATGTGCTGGCGATCAGTTTTGCATCGCCTGGCATCTCGTCTGACTGGGGTATAGAGCGTGCCGCGCTGGGCGTGGTCTTGTCGATGGAGCTAATCGGCATGGCCGTGGGGTCGCTGGTTATTGGCAATCTGGCCGACAATCTGGGGCGGCGCCCAACAATTATTTTGTGTCTTGTGATTATGGCGGCGGGTATGTACGCCGCTGCAACAGCATCTGATGTTGTTGAGCTGTCTATTTATCGATTGGCCACGGGTCTCGGCATCGGTGGCATGCTGGCGGCGATTAATGCGATGACAGCGGAATATTCAAATGAAAAATACCGCGCACTCGCTGTGGTGATCATGGCGGGTGGCTACCCCTTTGGCGCGATTGTCGGTGGTGCCTATGCTTCGGAACTTCTGGTGAGTTTTGACTGGCGCGCGGTGTTCTATTTCGGCGCTATCGTCACAGCTGCGTTCATTCCCCTCGTCTGGTTTCTGCTCCCCGAGTCGGTGCACTACCTGGCAGAAAAGCAGCCAGATAACGCGCTGGAACGAATCAACAAAATTCTCCGCCGCATGGGTAAAGAGGAATGTGGCGAGTTGACAAGTGCGGCAACGGAAGTGCCCAGCTCCTCAGTCAAGGAGCTGTTCAGCGAAGGATTGCGCACGAAAACCTCGCTTTTAACAGTTGCGTATTTTGCTCACATCATGACTTTCTACTTCATCATCAAGTGGATTCCCAAACTGGTTGCCGATATGGGGTATCACCCGTCAGAGGCAGGTGGGGTGCTTGTGTGGGCAAATGTAGGGGGGCTTACCGGTAGCATCCTGGTCGGCCTTTTATCACAACGCTTTCCATTGCGTGGGCTGGTGCTTACGGCCCTTGTCGGTTCGGTGGCGATGGTCGCTTACTTCGGCACAGGTCATGATGATCTCACCAGCCTGGCTTTTTTTGCGGGGGCTGCTGGCTTTTTTACCAACGGCACAATCGTCGGCATGTATGGACTTTTTGCGCTGACTTTTCCCACCCAGGTACGTGCTGGAGGAACTGGTTTTGTGATCGGAGTTGGACGCGGAGGGGCAGCACTTGGCCCCATTGTTGCCGGATTTTTGTTCGCTGCAAGTTATGGGCTGGGTACCGTTTCCCTAACGATGGCGTTAGGTTCGTTGATCGCGGTAATCGCTATATTTTTGCTCAAGGGGGACCAAGATGGCAGCAGAACATAGAGCGCTCGTCAAAGCGCTAGCGCTGGACAAGGTTGACGTCAGCCAGCCAGAGCTGTTTCAGGATGACACCATTGGTTTCTATTTCGAGCGACTGCGGAAAGAAGCGCCTGTTCACTACTGTGCAGAAAGTCGCTATGGGCCGTACTGGTCGATCACTCGATACCACGACATCATGGCCGTGGACAAAGACCATAGACGCTTTTCATCCGAAAAAGGCGGCATTCAGATTGTCGATTTTGAAGAGGGTCTCGAGCGCGTAAATTTTATCAACATGGATCCGCCAGCACATGACGACAAGCGCAAGGTCGTCAGTCCGATCGTTGCGCCCACCAACCTGGCGAAACTGCAGCACACCATTCGAGAGAACGTTGTGGACATTCTCGACAACCTGCCTCGGAACGAGGACTTCGATTGGGTTGATCTGGTTTCTATCGAACTCACTACACGAATGCTGGCAACGCTCTTCGACTTCCCACATGAAGAACGCCGCAAACTCACCTGGTGGTCCGAAGTTGCGACGATGGATTTGGCCAGTGGTGGTGGCATAGAAACGGAAGAACAGAGGATCGCTGAACTTGGTGAATGTCTGGCAACGTTCACAGGGATGTTAAAGGAAAGAGCAAAGGCCCCGCCACGTAGTGATCTGATCTCCATGCTGGCCCATTCGGATATGAAAGATATGAGTCCACAGGAGTTTCTGGGTACCTTGATCCTCCTGATCGTTGGGGGCAACGATACGACTCGCAATTCCATATCGGGTGGCTTGCTTGCGCTCAAAGAGAATCCGGAAGAATTGGCGAAGCTGAGAAAGAAACCGGATTTGGTGCAATCTCTGGTGCCGGAAATCATACGCTGGCAGACACCGCTGACGAGTATGCGACGTACTACAACGGAACCTGTCAATATTGCCGGAGTAGAAATACCGGAGGGTGAAAAAATCATCATGTGGTATCTCTCGGGGAATCGTGATGACACTGCCATTCCCGACGCCAACAGTTTTATTGTCGATCGAACACGCCCGCGTCGACACCTTTCGTTTGGATTTGGCATTCACCGATGCGTCGGCAATCGGCTTGCAGAAATGCAGCTGAGTATTCTGTGGGACGAGATACTCAAACGTGGCATCGATACGGCTTTAGAGATTACCGGCGATCCGCAGCGCACCTATTCGAACGCGGTGCGCGGCTTTACACACCTGCCGGTGAGATTAACGGCGTAACCCTGCACACGGTCGGCCTTCGCTAGGCACATAAGCAGAACTACGGATATCCACAACACTTGCTGTTGGTCTAAGTTGAAGTACCTCTTTTTGAGTAGGTACCTCCAATGGCGAATGCTTCGAGACCTGATGCAGGTTACAGAAACATCCTCTGTGCAATCGATCCTGCCACTGAGGCGGGATCGATTCTCGCGATGGCCAAAGCGCTGCGAACCTCAAGTTGTGTGGTAGATGTCATCAGCGTGTTGCCAGAAAAGGACGCGTTGGCAATAGATACCGTAGAAAGAAAGCTGAAGGACCAGGTCAGATCAACGTTCGTCAGCGACTCGGTGCACGTGCATATGGCCACAGGATCCGCTCGAGATCGCATTCTGCAGGTTGCTCACGATGTCGCGGCAGATCTCATCATCGTCGGGACAAAAGCAGCAGGCCGGTCAACCTTCTTGTTCGGTTCAACCGCCAATTACGTAGTACATGCCGCAAAAAGTGATGTTCTGGTGGTCAGGCAGTACGACAGGGACGAGCATGCCGTAAAACCGTATGCATCCGCTGCCGCTGGCTTTGATTCGAACACCAGCGATGTTGTGAAGCTGGTAAAACACGCAGGGCGGGTGGCGTGCGCAGACAACTTGAGCCTGTTCCATGTGATGGGCATAGACGACTGTGTTGTTGATGAAAGGCTAGAACCCAACTGTGTTGAATCCGAATATTTCCGCGCGGAAACGCAGATGCGCGACTACGGGCAGCGCTTCGGCGTCCCTCTCAAACGACAGCACCTGTTTGTTGGGAAGTTCCAACATGCGCTGTCGTCGCTGGTCAGGGATACGCAGGTTGAGCTGCTGGTTGTTGGCGGTCGCCAGTTGGGCAACGCTTTCAGTCTGCCTCTGGATACGTTGTCTACCGTGCTGCACTGCACCCCATGTGACGTGCTGATCGTCCGCTAGCAGACGTGTTTACTGCGGTACTTTTTAACCTCAGCGTTGTTGCCCTTGTTGTTCTTGTGCACTACGAAGCGCTGCGATCTATATCCAGTCTTCTAAACCGCTTGAACCTGCCAGGGCGTTTGCCGGTTCTTCTCTCAGTACCTGCCGTGTTGACTGTGCATGCATTAGAGATCTGGATTTTTGGCATCGCCTTTTTTATGCAGACGGAGATGATGTCCCTGGGTAATCTGGTGGGTGCGGAAGGTACGCTCCTGGATTGTGTGTACTTCTCGTTTGCCACTTACACGTCTTTGGGCATTGGCGACATCTATCCGGTTGGACACATACGCTACCACGCAGGTCTTGAGGCCCTGGTGGGGCTGGTGATGATCGGCTGGACGGCGTCTTTCCTGTACGTGGAGATGGAACGCTACTGGCCAAAGGGTCAACGCTGAAGCGTGTTCACAATTGTCGGGTCATGGCTCGGCAATATGAGGAGCTCTGGCAGTGTCGCTTTCAGTGCGCAGACCCACCCAGCGGAGGGAACTGATCCTGAATGAGTAGACCGGCTTCATAGGTCAGGTCACCGACAAACAAGATGGGTGGCAGATTTGCTGTCCTGAGAAACAACGACATTGAACCATGGGTGTGCCCGGAGTCAGTACCCACCACATGAGAGGTTTGTTTGATCCGTAGCGATGCTCGTGATGTTGTGCGCCGGTGCCTGTTGGAATGAACCTTACCGATTTGATCGCACCTTCGCTGGAGATTTGGTTTGCGTGCATATTTCGATATCTCAGTCGTTTAGGATTTCGGTAAACGCGATCAGCGCCAATCCCATGCAAACAGCGGCGCCAAGCCCGCCTTGTATTTGAATCAGTCGATGCGGGTGTCTTTGTCTTTGCTCGTCAGCCGCCAGTGACAAATTGACCAACCCGAAGATGACAAGAATGATCAGCGACGTTAATCGTGCAAGCTGATCCAGACTGCCGACCAAGCTGAGCGTTATGGTTAGCGCTGCGGCTAGAAAGGTAGCGATCAGGGGTGTTTGGGTGGTTTTGTTGACTCTTGCCAGTTGTTCTGGAATGAGTTTTCGGCTGGCGAGACCGTAGAGAACGCGAGAAGCCATAATCAGTTGGATGAGGGCGCCGTTCAGAATTGCAAACGCGGCGATTACAGACATAACAAGCGGGTTGGTGTTGCTCAGCGCGGCCACCAGATCCGTTAGTGGCGCAGAAGATCGAGCTAGAAAATCGGGTCCGACGGCCAGCGTGGCACTGGCGACCAGCATCAAATAAAGCAGGGTCGATAAACCCAGGGTAATGAGGATGCCCAGTGGCAAGGTGTAGCGCACTTCTTTCACCTCTTCAGCAATCTCTACCATATCCTCGAAACCGATGTAGGCGTAAAAGGCGAGCACAGCACCAGACAAGATCATCGGTCCGCTGGCCAGAAGGTTTGACGGCGACATATCAACAGCGGGCGGCCATGATTCGATGACAACGTCCGATGCGAGCACAGTGGCCCAGGTCAAACCGCCCACTTCTACCAGTGTGATCAGTGCAATTACCCATGCGGATAGATTTATGCCCCGGCTGGCGACCGTCGCGATTAGGGCTCCGGTGAACAGGATGATGATGGCCGGTTGGATCCGGAAAAAATCCTGAGCGTAGCCGACCAGGCCGTTCAGCAGAGCCGCGCTTGAGACAATACCGGCGGCGATCACCAACAATCCACACAGGAGCGCAAGCTGCTTCGAGCGGAAACCCTGTTGAATGTACAAGGCAGCCCCTGCGGCTTTTGGGTAGCGGGCGACCATTCTCGCGAAGGACAGTGCTGTCAGGAGCGCCAGAAGTGCAGCGGTTACAAATGTCCAGGGTGCCATGTATCCGGAGACCTCTGCGATCTCGCCAAGCAGCGCATATATCCCTGCACCGATGGTCGTGCCAAGCCCATATAAAACCACCTGGGGAAGCGACAAGACGCGCTTGAGTTGGACTTTGGTACTGTCCTGGTCCGCCACGGTGAGCATCTCTGTTTGATTGAGGAGCTATTTCCATATTGGCGGTGGGGGTGTGGGGTGACCATCGCGGAAAGTACGTATTCGAAGGTTGGGTTCCGATGACTAAGTTAGAACTGAATTCAGGTTGGAGAGATGCATGAGCATGTACAAGAAAGTGTTGGTGGCCGTTGACGTTACGGACGAGGCGGATGAAGTCATTGCAGCGGCGGCGGAAGTTGCTGAAAAAAACGGTTCGCAATTGTCTTTGGTCACAGCGGTTCAACCGATCGCATACGCCTATAGTGGTTATGAAGCGCTGAGCGCAAATGCGGGTTTCCAGGAATTCGAGGATCAGGCTCGTTCGTTTGCGGCAAGCTTTTTGTCTGCCAAGGCACGACAGCTTGGGGTTGATAGTGATCGGGTGGCGGTTCTGGTCGGTCGGGCGTCAGCCGTCATCAAGGATCATGCACAGGAGATTGGCGCTGATTTGATCGTGCTCGGGACGCATGGCCAACACGGCTTAGGGCTTTTGTTGGGTTCCACTGCGAACGGTGTCCTCCACGGGGTACCTTGCGATGTGTTGACGATCCGAATAAGGGACTGAGAGAGCTACGCTTGCGCCTCGTCAGCGCTGGGAATTCTCAGTATCCAGGAATTTACCGGCACTCTGTTCACAATGGTTGCAGCGTGTGTTCCGAGAAGACGCCGCCAGCCCTGCCAGCCGTGCGAGCCAATCACCAACTGATGATAGCCGTGCTCGGCGATCAACCCCTCCAACTCCTTTGACACCTTTCCCACGCGCACGTGTTGTACTCCACCGGACAATTCGTGACGGTCGAGTAGTTCGGTCATTCTTTCATGCGCTCTGCGTACTGCGGTTTCTTCGAACCGCTTGTGGAACTTGCCCGTGAAAGTGGGATCGACTGAGTAGGCGATCGATGTCGGATCGATGATGTGCGCAACGCCGAATCTCTCCGCTTCACCTAACACGTTTTTAGCCTTTTCCAACACGGCATTGGCTGAAAGATCATCGAGTTCGATCGCAATCAGAGTTTTGGTTGTCATTCGTGTCTCATCCTCTTGTTTCGAAGGCTGGCGTTATTAGCAAGGTTGACCCGCATTGCCGCCAAGATCTCTAAGGGAAATCCGAGGTAGGGGTGTGTACAGGTTGGCTTTTTCTGTACCAGGTTGCACAGGTATACAGGCCAATGCTCAACACCGAACCGATGACCGCCAGAAACATGTCGACCTGTGCGTCCCAGATGTCGCCTTGTGTCCCCAGGTACAAAGCGCCTGCCTCGCTGCCACTTTCACCGGCAAAAACTACCGCAGCTGCCCATTCCATCAATTCATAAATTGCTGACGTGGAGACGACCAGATTAAAAGCGACGAACCATGCTATGGCATGGGAGAGTTTCCATTGCTGTTTGAAGTACTCGAAGAAGACTCTGGTGGTGGCAAGACCGAACAGAAAATGCACGATTCTGTCGTAGTGGTTCCGGTCCCAGCCCATGGTTTCGTTGACCGATATGCCAAATACGGATTGCAGGAAATTGTCGTACGGGGTTAAGGAATAGGTGTAGTGGGTGCCGATCGTGTGCAAAACAAAAATCGCGGCTAAGCCCACCCAGCAGTCGATGGTGTATGTGACGTTACGGGCTGTCCAGACGATAAGCCCGATGCACAAAATACTGGCAATCTGCTCCAGTGCCCACGCTTCAATATTGTGTGGCGCTATGGCTGTCACCGTCCAGGATACTGAACAGATCGCGATCAACCCGTAGAGCACGCTCGTTCGATGCATGTAGGTCTTTTTACATGTTTAGGTACCTCTAACGCTAGAGCGTTCCGGGTGTGGCTGACATAAGGGGTTGCACACGCCGCCTCTCGGGAACTACGGATAACCGGCGCTGGATAAATGCCCTAGGTTGTAGCGATAACGGTTACAAAAGTGAGGTGACTGATATGACGAAAGGACGTGTATTTGTACTCGCCTTCATTGGCGTGCTGTTGTTGTTTCTACTGAGCGGCTGTAACCCTCAGGCGCGGGGTTTTGCGTTACCGAAAGGTGATACAGAGAGAGGTAAGGCAGCTGTTGTAGAGCTGGGCTGCACTCACTGCCACAGCGTTCGGGGTCAGATAGAACGTGATGCGCAACCGCATCCTGAGATCCATTTTATCCTCGGTGGAGCAACTTCCAGAGTGCGCACCTACGGCGATCTGGTGACTTCGATTATAAATCCGAATCACAAGATTTCCGGGTTTGCACGACGTGAGCAAAATACCGATGAGTCGGGAAACACACGTATGCCGTCGCTAAACGAAGAGATGACCGTACAGGAACTCGTCGACATTACGACTTATCTGGAAACCACCTATGAACTGGTGAGACCGCAAAATCACACCATCTACTATCCGTAAGCCTCCAGAATTTGAGCCTGGTGGTGCTGGAGGAGCAGGGCGATCCCGGTCACGCAGGACAGGTTGGAGTTGTATAGCGCTCTATTGAGATTGAGCACCGTAGAGACCTTAGCGCGTGGAAAGTCTTCGTTTTTGATCTGAGTGTAAATTTCATCGTGCAGCGCGTCGTGGCCGGTCTGGTTTTGTTCAAGGAGTTCATCCAACTGGCCAAGCTCCAGGTTCTGAATCTCGTTCGATTGCAGCGGTAAACTTGCATAGAAGTGACGCTGAGTCTGCGTAACGAGGACAAACAGTTCAGGGTGGTAACCGGCTAGATCACCCAGATCATCCGCGTTGTCTTTGCACAGCTTGGATGACAGGAGCAGATTGCGACCGGCTTGCAGCAATCGGTCGACCTGGGGTGTCATTCCCGTTTCACTCCGATCGCCCGCGAGCGTCAAAGCAAATTCAAGAATCTCGGCTTCCAGTTTTTTACTCTGAAAGTAGGCGGGTCGGAACGCCTCCCTACTGGGATGCTCTGCGGTAAAGACGCCGATGTTCTGACGAAGAACTAACTGCGCCAGGTGCGAGACTTCCTGCTCAATTGCTGCCACTGCCGATTCAGGCACGTTAGCGGCTGATGGATCCAGATACTTGTTGATGTAGGTGGACTCGACGTTGAACAATCCCTGCAACCAATTCGCCATGTGACCGACGAGGGGTGTCCACAACACCAGGCCGACAATATTGAAGAGCGTGTGGAACGCCACCAGCGAGAGCAATGGATCTACCAGCATGGCGGCGATTGCCAGAAGCGGCACGATGAGCACGAATGCGATGAGGTCGGTCACCACATTGAACACAACGTGGCCCGTTGCGACTCGCTTTTTGTTGGCGCTGCCGCCAATGGCTCCAAACAGGACGGTGGTTGTTGTGCCGAGGTCGGCCCCGATCATCAATGCAGCACCACTGGGCAAGTCGATGACGCCCGAGTTGATCGCGCTCAACGTCAGCACCATCACGGCAGAGCTGGATTGCATTAACGCACTGGCCGCCACACCAAACAGCGCGTACTGCCAGAGGGCGAAGCCAGCCAGCTGACCAGGCTCGATGGCCGCATCCATATCGCCAAATGCAGATTTCATGAAGCCGAGCGCGAGGAGCAGCAATCCCAGCCCCATACCTAATTCGCCGAACTGTTTGAGGCGACCGGTAGCAACAGTGTGAAACAGGCCGCCGATGGCGATCAAAGGCAGGCTGATCACATCCAGATCCAGTTTGAAACCGAGTAAAGCGACAAGCCAACCGGTGGCGGTGGTCCCCAGGTTGGCACCAAAAATGATCAAGAGCGCCTGCTTCAGGGCGATGACGCGGGCGCCGACGAAAGCAAGCACCAGGAGGCCAACCAGAGAGCTGGATTGCAGCAGTGCGGTAGCGATGGTCCCGGTCATGAGTCCGCGCACAGGACTCTGCGTGTTGCTGGCGATCACGGTTTTGATCTTGTTGCCCACCAGGACCTTGATGGCGCGTTCTATGAGCGTCATCGATAACAGAAACAGCATCAGCCCCGCGAGGGGCCGCCACAGATCAAATTCGATTCCCATCTCGAAACCCATGATGGTGCGGGCTAGTGTTTCAGCGCTGATTGACGAAATATGAGCGTATGGGTGTGATCAGGCGTCGATCTCTGATGACATGCTTGAGCTTCAGGGTGCGCGGATTGATGACGACGATCGCCGCGCTGAAGTCCTGCCTGTTCCAGATAGTTATCCAGAGCTCGTCACCCTTGGCATTAAACTGGGGTTGAATGACACGCGGTCCACCGTTCAGGTCCGCCCATTCAGCCACGGGGAGGGAAACTGGTTCGAAACTGTTCTTGTCCAGCAAGAGAAGTGTGCCTGCGATCTCCGGATCTGAGCTCAAGGCCGAATCAATCGCGATGTACTTTGCCTTCGGATGGCTGGATACATATAGCGATCCCGCTGCAATGCCCGTGGCTTCTTTCAGAACGTGCCACGCTTTGTCCGGGTGATTTTCGGGATCTGCACCTATGACGTAGATCTTGTCAGAGGTCATAGAGCTCACAGCAAAGACCTGCCCCCACTCAGAATGCGTGTAGATCGCCCCTTTTCCTGGTGTTGTAAACCTGGGTAGCTGGACGTTCGCCACGGTTACACCGGCTTCGGTGTCAAAGACGGCGAGGGTGCCCAACTCACCGACGAGGAAGGCGAAGCGGGTGCCCTGGATGGGTTGGGCATAGCGAGGATACGGGACACCGGCTTCGCACTCATCTGCCAGCTCGCTCCCTGACACGCTGTAAACACATCCCGTTGTGCGTTCCAATACCGCTGTCAGGTTAAGTGGATCCAGTACCGGTCCGAGTGGTTCGCTCGAATCCAAGCGTCGCATTGGCTCAAGCGTTGTTGCGTTAAAAAAACTGATCCCGGGCGGGGCGATGGTTGTTACGGCAAGCATCGCTTGCTCACCGGAGTTTGCTTCCGCTCGGGTCAGCGCAAGCGCAACGGCCTCGTAACCGGCTCGTACCCGCCCCACGATTTTTTTCCGCTGCAGATCGAATTGGGACACCCAACCCCCTCGGGATACTGTGTAGAGGAAGGTGTCTGTTAAAACACTGTATGCGGCAAAACCCACGTCAAACTCTGCCGCGACCTGTTTTTTCTTGGGGTCGATGACAAGCGCGCGGCCCGTATCATGGAGCAGAGTGACAAAAGCTTTTGCTTTTGCCGAAGATTGCTTGTGGTTGGATTGGGGTTCGCTCCAGGAATCGCGCATGGCTTGCAGATCAAACGGCGGGAGCGTATCCAGCGGCGCCTCTTTGAGGTAGCGAGCGAGAATTGTCATTTGATGAGCGGAAAGGGTTTCAGCCACCCCCCAGCCCGGCATACCGGCCGGTGCACCGTAGTGGAGCATTGAGCGGATATGTTCCATGGGTTGTTCTTGAAGCGGCCAGCGTGACAAGGGTGGCGCCGTGATCCCTTGTCGTTGTGTGCCGTGGCAGGCAACGCAGTGCTCAAGATAGAGGTGTTGCGCGGCACGACGTTCCTCCGCGGAAAGCGCCTTGGTTGCGGAAGGAAGGCGCAACGCTGCTACCTCTTCCGGCGACAACTTCGTGTAAGACTCTGCGTGCGTGCGGGTCAGGTAGTTTACGAGACCGGCCAGATCCTCATCTGACAACCAGGCCCAGGACGGCATGACCGGGATGGTATGACTGGACGCCCCATCTAATTCTCCAGCCCTTCGAAACTGGCCGGTGTCGATCATCATCGCGAGTTCCTCGGGGGTGCTGGAGCGGACAATCTCCTTGAGGGAGGGATACCACGGTAGTGCGCCCTGGCCTCTCTCTTTATGGCAGCCTAAACAAAGCGAGCTGTATAGCTCTGCACCTGCGTCGGTCTCAGCGTGTGCAGGACCGACGATAGCTGCGGCTATCAGCAAGGGGATCGCAAGGATGCGCATAACACTTCTCCAGTATCTTGGGACGATGGTTACATGTGCGGGCAAGCCGGAAACTGCGTGATTTCGCGAGGTCAAGTAGGTGGAAACCCTGATCGGCAGGCTGCATGCTTAAGCCGATCTACCAGGAGCGAGCGTGAGTAATACAAAAATTGTCAGCGACAGCATGGGTGAACTGGAAATTCCGGTGGGTGCCCTTTATGGCGCACAGACCCAGCGTGCGATCGAAAATTTTCCGGTCAGCGGCCAAAGGATGCCGAGGAAGTTTGTTGAGGCGTTGATACTCATCAAGAGGGTTGCAGCCAACAGCAATGCGAAGCTGGACTGCCTCGACGCCGATATGGCTAACGCAATAGTTGATGTCTGTGAGGCGCTTGTCGCGCGGCATGATCTGTTGGATCACTTTCCCGTCGATGTGTTTCAGACGGGGTCTGGCACCAGCTCGAATATGAACGCGAATGAAGTGATCGCCACGCTCGCAACCGAGCGCCTGGGCAGAGAGGTGAACCCAAACGATCACGTGAACTTTGGTCAGAGTAGCAACGATGTCATTCCCACCGCCATCCATGTCAGCGCTGCAAGGGCGGTGCATGGGCACTTGCTGCCAGCGCTTCAACATCTGATCGACACCATAGAGCACAAAGCTCTGGAGACAGATCAATATGTGAAAACAGGTCGCACGCACCTGATGGATGCCATGCCTGTCAGTATGGGACAGGCGTTGCGCAGCTGGTCGGATCAATTGCGCGATCGTCTTGTTGTCCTGGAATCTGCCACGCGCGGCGTGCAGAAACTGGGTCAAGGCGGCACTGCGGTTGGTACCGGTATCAACACTCACGAGCATTTTGCAGAAGAATTTGCACGCGAGCTTTCGTCAGCTACGGGTCTCGATTTTTCCTGCCCGGACAATGCTTTTCCCTACATAGCTTCGCAAGATGCGGCGGTGGCATTGTCAGGCCAGTTAAAAGCGGTGGCCGTTACCGTGATGAAAATCGCCAACGATCTGCGCTGGATGAATTCTGGACCGCTGGCCGGACTGGGAGAGATAACGCTGGAGGCGTTGCAACCCGGCTCGTCGATCATGCCGGGGAAGGTGAATCCTGTGGTGCCTGAGGCAGCTGCGATGGCTGCAGCTCAAGTGATAGGCAACGATACCGCGATCACGATTGGCGGCCAGGCGGGCAACTTTGAACTGAATGTGATGCTGCCGATGATCGCTGCAAACCTTCTCAACAGCGTGGACGTGCTGGCTGGCTCAGCGCGCATTCTGGCCGATAAGGCGATTGCAGGCTTTGTTGTAAATGAAGATAAGCTCAAGGAAAGCCTTGAACGAAACCCGATTCTGGTGACGGCACTGAACCCGGTTATCGGGTACGCAAAAGCCGCTGAGATAGCTAAACAGGCCTATCGCGAACAGCGCGCCGTCATTGACGTGGCGTTGGAGCATACGGATCTCTCTGAGGCTGAACTCAGACGCATTCTTGACCCTGCAAAGCTTACCCAAGGTGGTTTATAAGCTGTCGATCCACTGACCGATCAGGTCACTCCCAGCCTCGTCGACAACGTGTGTGCCGAGTGGGGGCATCTTCTCCATATCTCGTCGTGTCATGCGCAGCCAAAGAACGCTCTCTTCCTTGTTGCCGGACGCGATGAGCTCAGCATCGGCTATGCCGAGATCACCAAACTGAGGGTTTACTCCGATCGCATTGAGATTGCTGCTCGCAACCCGGAGATCGAGATTTGATTGGGTTGGGCCGCTGGGTTGGTGGCAATAAGCACAATTCACATCCAGATAGGTCCGTGCTCGTTCTTCCAGACTGGCAGATTGATCGTCCAGCGCAGGAAAGTTTGCCTGGGTTGTTGGGTCCCCAATGTCGGTGTTGAAGAGATTGATGTTGTTCCAGCTGCGCAACTGATTGTCGACGACCCCGTCATAGTCGAAATCGCCGTTCAGTTGTGGTGTGCGTAAACCCAGGGTGGTGCCTGCTATATCCGTGTGACATACGAAACAGTCGGTGCGACTGGGGTATTCGTACACCTGATCGCGGGTGCTGCCGTTGGCGAGTTCGACGGTCAGAGTTTCCGTATCTCGACCCAGCTGCAGCGTAGCGTCGGTTCCAGTGGCGTTCCACCGATACGTGAGCCCCAGCCAGCCATCGCTCAAGCGCGCCAGCACTCGAGTTTCCAACCGGCGGGTCCCGGAGGGGGTGTTGATATCGAACTGCTTGACCACGAAGCTGCCGACCGGCAGCTCCCAGTTGTCGTCGGAAAACGTAACCGTTTCGCCATCGGCGACACCAATCCAGCGACGCTTGTTTGCCCCATCAGAGTAGAACGTATGATTTACGGTGTATTCGATGAGACCGCTGGCCGGTGTCAGCTGACTGAGGTCTGTGAAGAGTCCCGTATCGGAGAGTTGGTCAGGGATGTTGATGCCGCCGCCCGACTGTTCGATCTGAAACAGGCTGCCACTCTGGCTGACGACAAGGAGTTCGCCGTCCGCCTTTTGACCAAAACCGGTTGGATTTGACACAGAACCCAGCGTTTCACGCTGGGTGACCTGACTCCCGTCCCAGGTCAGTGCCCAGACATTGTTGGACACGTAGTCGGCGAAGACGTACTTGCCCAGGAGTGACGCGATATCGTTGCCGCGATAGACGTAGCCGCCGATTACGGACCTACCTTCAGAATGATCGTATTCGAATACGGGTGGCGTAAACGCACTGTTGGGCAGCGTGTTCCCGCTACTGTTGAAAGGCAGCGTGCCTTCAAAAACCCGCCACCCGTAGTTACCGCCTGAGGTGATGATATTGACCTCTTCGCGTTCTGATTGGCCGACATCGCCAAGCCAGAGGTCACCGGTCTGGGCATCGAATGAAAAGCGGAAAGGATTTCGCAGCCCCCAGGCATAGATTTCCGGCAGCACCCCCGCCTGGCCGTTAAAGGGATTATCTGGAGGGATGAGATAGGGGGTAGCGTCGTTGGCGGGGTGGACATCCAGGCGTAGAACGTTGCCGTGCAGCGTTGATCGGTCCTGAGCCTCGTTGTTGGGGTCGCCGCCACTGCCACCGTCACCAAAAGCGATGTAGAGATAGCCATCGGGGCCGAAGGCGAGCATACCGCCATTGTGGTTGGAAAACGGCTGCGGGTTTTCGAGGATAACTTTTTCTGAAGCCGGGTCGATCTGATCAAGCACTGCATCCCAGGTGAAGCGGGCGATAACAGACCTGGAGGGTGATGCCGCTGAGTAGTGCACATAGACATAGCGGTTCTGGGTGAACTGCGGGTCAAATGCCAGACCTAACAAGCCCTGTTCTCCGGAGAACAGCACCTGAGCGGAGATATTCAGAACGGTTGCCGCGGTGTTCGCGGCTGGATTGTCGTCGAAGACCATGATCCTGCCGCCCTGCTCGACAGCGACCATACGCGCTTCACCGGGCACTGGGGCAGCAAAAATAGCGGCGGAGAAAGAGAGGGTCGGAAACGCATCTGTCAAAGTCACCGACGCGCTGCCTCCCTGGCTCTGGTCGGGAAAGCTGAAACTGGCAAGAGACGCTCGCTGTGTCAGGCCAAACGGGTCTGGTGGTGGGGCGGGGGGAGGTGGAGAGGTGGGGGGAGGCTGAGGGGGCGTGTTCCCACCGGCATTGTTGCTGGAACCACCGCCACCGCCGCCACAGGCGGTGAGCGAAAGGACTATCAGTATCCCCAGGTATCGCATAGCTTCACCTCGCGTCCCAAATGCGTTATTAAGATCCTAATCAGCACAAATCTAAAGACCGTGAACCGTGTCATGGGTTCCCGCTTTGTCGGACGCTGGCACTTTGCATGCTCGAATCACGATGTCGCACGAAATTTATGTTAAGTAACGTATGGTAAACGCACATCTATCAACCTATGGGATCGTCGGTCTGGGAGTTATGGGCCGCAATCTGGCTCTGAATGTACATGAACAGAACCTGGGCATTGCAGGGTTCAGTATCAACGCTGCGGAGCTCAGTGCAATGCAGGAAGAAGCCCCCGACCTTCCTGTATTCAATTCGTTGGATGCGTTTGTAGGCGCTCTGGAATCTCCTCGGACAATATTTCTCATGGTTACCGCCGGTGCTGCGGTCGATGAAGTGCTGACAAACCTACGCCCGTTGTTGGCGGCCGGGGATACGGTGATCGATGGCGGTAACTCCCGGTACCAGGATACGTCGCGACGTGCCCGAGAACTGGAGGCGGAGGGACTGATCTTTCTTGGCGTTGGGGTATCTGGCGGCGAGGAGGGCGCGCGTCACGGCGCGTCTCTCATGATCGGTGGGGACGAAGCGGCGTTTGATCGTGTGCATCCACTCTTCCATGCCATTGCCTGTGAAGTAGGTGATGAGGCCTGTTGCGGATGGCTGGGCACCGAAGGTGCGGGACATTTCGTGAAGATGGTACACAACGGTATCGAGTATGGCGTCATGCAGCTGATTGCCGAAACCTACGATGTGGCAACTCGTGGTCTGCAACTTGATCTGGCGCAAGTGCAAGCCTGGTTTGACGCGCAGCGCAGCGGCGCCCTCGCAGGTTACCTCATCGACATTACTGCGGCCGTGCTTAAACAATCAGACGACCTTGCTTCGGGCATGTTGTTGGATCAGATCAGTGATGTTGCAGGACAGAAAGGCACAGGACGTTGGTGTGTGGAAGCGGCAATGGAGTATGGGGTGCCTGCGCCCACCATTATCGCGGCGGTTACTGAACGCCAGATCTCTGGTCGTGTGGAAACGCGTCAGGCGCTCGCGGAACCTGATTTGGCAGGGATTGGCGTGGCGAACCCACATGATTGGGAGAAGCTCCTGAAAGACGCATTGCTTGCGGGCGTGTTAGTCACGTTTGCCCAGGGTTTGTCGCTCATCCGTACGGCGAGCGAAACGGCAGGCTGGGGTACCGATATCGCCACAGCTATCCGTTTGTGGCGAGGAGGTTGCATCATTCGGTGTGCGCTGCTCAAAGAATTGTTGGCAGCGGGCGATGATCTCGCCACGTGTGACAATGTGTTGGCTGCCTCTCACCTCAGCAGCCTGGTCAAGGACTGCGCGCCTGCTCTGCGCCGACTTGTTGCCTATGCCGCCGAGCGCGGGGTGCCGCTGCCAGCCATGTCCGCGACGCTGGCTTATCTGGATTCCTTCAGCTCTCCGCGTTTGCCGACGCGATTGATTCAGGCCCAACGAGACTTTTTTGGGGCGCATACGTTTGAGCGCATCGACCGACCTGGCTCGTTTCACGTCAATTGGTCGAGTGAGCAGGAATGAACGTTGTTCTGTGGGGGGTAAGCGGCTGTGGTAAAACGACGGTAGGTCGCCTCTTGGCGGAGGCGCTTGGGAAGGAGTTTCGCGACGCAGACGATTTCCACCCAGAATCAAATCGAGAAAAGATGCGGGCCGGAAATCCGCTGACCGATGATGATCGATGGCCATGGTTGCAACGGCTGGCAGAAATGCTAGCCGATGAAACCGCGGCTGGGGGTGGCGTTGTGCTGGCTTGTTCTGCGCTGAAGTACCGCTATCGTGAAATGCTCGCTGTTGATGACAACGTGACGTTTGTTTTATTGGACGGTGACTTTGATCTGATCGCGCGTCGTCTCGCTGAACGCAATCACGAATTTATGAACAACAGCCTTCTTCAAAGCCAGTTCGACACGCTGGAGCTGGTTGGAGACGAACTTAAGGTAGAGATTTCTGCCGACCCAGCAGACGTGTGCAAAGCGATTCAAGCCCGCCTGGAAGAAAACAAGCTGGCACAAAACAAACTGGAAAAGAAATGACAGTCTATTTTGCCGAAGGCTCACCCGACGCAGTGCTCACTGAAGCTCGTCTGATGGCGGCGTTGGAACAGGTTTACAGCACGCTCGGGGAGCGTCAGCGTGTTCTGATAGTGCCGCCGGACTACACCCGATACCACAGTCGTGCGGGTGTGCTGACGCGTATGACCTGTGAATACTATGGTGAGGCGGTGCAGGACATCCTCCCGGCCCTCGGCACGCATAAGCCGATGACCGAAGCTCAGTTGGACGACATGTATGCGGGAGTGCCTGCCGAGCTCTTTCGTGAGCATCGCTGGCGCGATGATGTGGTGACCATAGGTCATGTACCAGCTGACTATGTGGCTGAGGTGACGGAGGGTGTGTGGCGCAAGCCGTGGCCTGCGCAGATGAATAAGATGGTCTGGCAGGGTGGTCACGACCTGGTCGTATCGATTGGCCAGGTTGTCCCTCATGAAGTGATGGGCATGGCCAACTACAACAAGAACATTTTTGTCGGTACAGGCGGTAAGGAAGGCATAAACGAAAGTCACTTCATTGGCGCTGCGTATGGCATGGAACGCATGATGGGTAAAGCCAACACGCCGCTGCGAAAGATATTGAACGAAGCCGAGCGGACGCTGTGTCAGGCGTTGCCCCTTCTATATGTGCTGACCGTGGTGGGTAGCAACGATGAGGGTGAACTGGTCACACGAGGACTGTTTATCGGCGATGACCCAGAGTGTTTCGAGCTGGCAGCTGACCTGTCGGTAGCGGTAAATTTTACGCAGCTTGAACGCGAACCAGAAAAAGTGGTTGTCTATCTTCCGCCAGAAGAGTTCATGAGCACCTGGCTGGGTAACAAAGCCATCTATCGGACACGCATGGCCATCGCCGACGGTGGTGAGCTGATTGTGATTGCGCCCGGCGTTGAGAGTTTTGGCGAAGATGAAACGATTGATGGTCTCATTCGTAAGTACGGATACCGACCAACCGACCAGGTCATGGCTCATGTGGAAGCAAACCAAGACCTGCAGGACAACTTGTCCGCGGCAGCCCACCTCATTCACGGTACATCGGAAGGACGCTTTACAGTGCGCTACTGCCCGGGCAGCCTGTCCCAGGAGGAGATCGAAGGTGTCGGCTACGAATACGGACCTCTTGAAGAGGTGCTCGGACGCTTTCCTCTGGCCAAGCAGGCTGAAGGTTGGAATCAGAGCGAAGCTGAAGGGGAATACTTCTTTATCAGCAATCCCGCGTTGGGGCTGTGGGCGAGTAAGCAAAGGATCGGTTGATGCTGACCGGATGGTTAATGTTGGCCAGATGAGTGATAAAAGATGATGACAAACAGTGACCTCTTAAACCCGGATAGACTATTTCCTGCAGACCCCGGCGTACGCAGCGTCGCCCGTAGTTTGTACGAGACGGTTGCAGATCTGCCTATCATCAGCCCCCATGGTCACACCGACCCTGCCTGGTTTGCGACCAATGAGCCGTTTGGTAACCCGGCAGAACTCCTCATTACGCCAGACCACTACGTGTATCGCATGCTCTACAGTCAGGGTGTATCGCTCCCCGAGCTTGGGATAGCGCCGACGATTGGGGACAGTTCTTCTGTTGAAAATGACCCGCGCCAGGTATGGCAACGGTTTGCAGAGCACTACCACCTCTTTCGTGGCACCCCTACTCGAATGTGGTTTGACCATGTCTTTTTTGAGGTATTTCATCTTGACGAGCCTTTGAACGCAGAAACGGCGGGAAACTACTATCAGGCCATAGATGCGGCGTTGAAATCGGCGGAGTTTTTACCGCGGGCTTTGTTCGATCGCTTCGGTATCGAGCTGCTCGCTACGACGGAAAGTCCCCTGGATAATCTCGAACATCATGCTGCGATCATGGCGGATGCCTCCTGGTCAGGCCGGGTGGTGACAACGTTCAGACCAGATCCTGTGGTGGACCCCGAGTTTGAAGGGTTTCACGATAACGTCGCGACGCTGGCTGCGTTAACCCATGGCGACACAAGCACCTACGAAGGGTATCTGGAAGCGCTGCGGGTAAGGCGTGCCTTCTTTAAGGATCATGGCGCTACCGCGACCGATCACGGACACCCAACTGCAGGTACTGCAAACTTGAGCCCGGCAGAAGCGAGTGAGCTGTTTCAGAAAGTCATGGCAGGTACCACAACACCCGCGGATGCGGAGTTGTTTCGTGGCCAGATGCTGACGGAGATGGCTGCCATGAGTCTGGAGGATGGTCTGGTCATGCAGATCCACCCAGGCAGCTATCGCAATCACAATCCGTGGTTATTCGAACATTTCGGTCGTGACCGGGGGGCGGACATTCCAACCCAGACCGGCTATGTGGATGGACTCAAACCGCTGTTGGATCGCTTTGGCAATGAAAAAGATCTCACGGTCATTGTGTTTACCCTGGACGAGACCGCCTACAGTCGGGAACTTGCCCCTCTCGCAGGCCACTATCCCTGTCTGAAGCTGGGTCCGGCCTGGTGGTTCCATGACAGTCCTGAAGGCATGCGTCGTTTTCGTGAGCAGGTCACGGAAACCGCAGGGTTTTACAACACGGTTGGATTTAACGACGACACCCGTGCGTTCCTTTCCATTCCCGCTCGCCACGATATGGCACGTCGAATTGACTGCGGCTTCCTTGGTCGTTTGGTTGCAGAACATCGGATGACGCAAACGGAAGCCGGAGAAGTTGCCCATACGTTGGCCTATGCTGCGGCCAAAGAAGCCTACCGCTTGTGACTGAACGATTAAGCGCTGAACTGCTGGCCGAACTGAGTGCGGTAAAAACCCCTCAATACGACCGGGCCGGGCTGGCACGTGGGATCGTGCATATCGGCGTCGGTGGTTTTCATCGAGCTCATCAAGCAGCCTATACCGAGGCGGTCCTGGAAAGCGGCGATCTGCGGTGGGGAACGGCCGGGGTCAGTCTGCGTTCGAGTAACACGCGAGAGGCTTTGTTGGCCCAGGATTGTCTGTACACGGTGTGTACGCTGCACGCGGACAGAACAGATCTGCGCATCCACGGCGGCCTTGTGGATATGCTTCACGATCCTGCGGTGGTGATTGCGACGATAGCCGCGCCTGATGTGCACGTGGTGACGCTGACGGTGACTGAAAAAGCGTACAGCGACGATTCTTCGACAGGCGTTCCAGCGCTTCTGCTGGAAGCGTTGCGTCAGCGGATGCAACGTGGCTCTGGACCTTTGACGATACTGAGCTGTGACAATTTGCTCGGCAATGGTCGGGTGCTCAAAAAAAACGTACTCGAACGCTGTGAGGAATCGGGTTTAAGCGCGTGGATAGACGATCAGGTCGGCTTTCCCTGCTCGATGGTCGACCGGATCACTCCGCAAACCACTGATGGGGATCGAGATCGGGTCGCTGAGCTCGGCGGCTATTTAGATACGATGCCGGTTGTGTGCGAACCGTTCTCTCAGTGGTTTATTGAAAACGACTTTCGCACAGAGCGTCCCGAATGGGAGCTGGGTGGCGCGGTATTGGTAGGCGATGTCTCTCCTTATGAAGAAACCAAGCTCAGGGTTCTTAACGCAACCCACAGCCTCTTTGCGTACCTTGGATTGTTAAAAGGCTATCAGTTTATACACGAAGCGGTAGTCGACGCTGAGCTGAGGAACTTCGTAGAGCGCGTGGTGCGCACAGAAATTGCGCCTACCCTCGAGGCGCCGCCCGGAATGGAGGTAGAGACGTACGCGCAGGATGTGCTGCGGCGATTTGCCAACAGCGCTGTTCCGTATGGCACCAATCAGGTAGGCAGCGATGGTAGCCAGAAAATCCTCCAACGCTGGATACCCACCCTCGAGCATCTCTGGCGTGCCAGTCTTCCCGCCCCTGGCTTGGAGCTGGCGCTCTGCGTGTGGTTGAAGGTGTTGGCAGATTGGCAGCGGGTGGATTCGATCAGTTTCACCGATGACGGTGCAGGCAACGTGCAAAAGTATGTATTGGAGGCTGACCCCTCGGAGCTTCTCAGCGTACTGTCGCGTGAAGTTGATCCGTGGCGGGCTATGCCTGAAGCAGCGATCAAACGGATGTCAGCGGTTTATGTCGACCTTTGTGAGCGTGGCCTCAGCGCCTGCTTATCGACATGAAACAACAATTGTCCCTGCCGCGTAGTCATGTAGACAGCGTCGCTGCTTGCTGAAGATCAGCAGATGGTCGATCAATGGCAACAAAGCGGTAAACGGATAGACAATCGTGAACATCAAGCCAAAAAATACGCCGCGTAAAAATACATAACGCCAGAAGTTGAGTTCCTTTCCATCTACCGACCTTAGCGCAATGCCCATAACGCGTTTGCCAACCGTCTGGCCTCGCCGTACCAGCCAGTAGCCGTTCAAGATCAGATAGCTTGCCACCGCCAGTAACAGCACGTGGAGTATCCAATAGGTGTCAGCGAAGTCTTCGGCGTGTTCAACCACGCCAAACACCATGACCAAAAAAATCGTCAGCGTGGGGACAAGCACCGCATCTATGGCGGTCGCCACTAACCGTCTGAACCTGCTCGCGAGAATCACCTCAGTCGTCATGGTCGTCGATTCCAAAGACAAGGAGGGCGTTACCTGGACGCTGGCGACCTACATAACCGTAGCCTGCGGTTACGATAAGCTGGTCTCCTGCAAGCATTGGGCCGTGTGCATCGAAGGCACCGCCAACTGTTTCAACACCGTTGATGGCTTCGAACTCGCGCCAGGCATCGTAGTGCCAGACTCGTTCGCCTGTGGCGGCGTTGTAGATTTCCAGATAGCCGTCGATGCTGCCTGACACAACAATATCGTTGGCAGCGGTTATTGCGGATGAGAGCCCGTACTTACATTCCTCAGCTTCGCAACGTGACGCGCGGCTGTAAGACCAGCGGATTTGCCCGGTGTCTATATCCAGGGCGTAGAGTCCGGGTTGAGGTTCTCCGGGAGATGGGAAACCGACGATCGCCTTGTCGCTGTTGGGTGCATAGATCAGTCCGAGTTTCTCGTTGGCGGCCATGCCCCAGTGCACGCCGCCGATGATACCGCCACGCCCGAGGCGCGTGGTCCAGACACGTTCGCCTGTGTGACGATTGAGGGCATGGACTTCCGCGGACTTCTGTCCCGCCACCAGCAGCGGCGTACCGTCTTTGGCTTCCAGCAACATGGTCGGCGCGCCGAAGTCCACATCAGGCCCGGTAGGTTTCGGGCAGTTCGGGTGATTCCACTCAAGGTTGTTGCAGGCAGCGGTGTAGGCATCATTCGGTGTGTACTGCTCCAGCCATCGACGTTCACCGGTTTTTCCGTTCAGCGCAAAAATCGCGTTCGACGTATCTGTGGTGGGGTGTGAATAGTTCTGCCCGGTCCCAAAGTAGAGCGTGTCGGTTGCACGATCATAGCTGGGCGCACCCCAAACAGGCGCTCCGCTGGGACCGCGTTTCTGTACAAAAAACCAATGACTTCCAGTCACCTCGGCGGGCGCTTCGATTGTCGGGACGTACCACAGTTTTTTTCCTGTTGCGGCATCCAGCGCAGCCATCCCGCCGCTGGTGCTGCAGCAACCGTAGAACGGGTTGAATGCCAGGCCGACCTCCTGGGAAGCGACTGGGACATACAGCGTGTTCGCTACAAGCAGAGGGGTGCCGGAGTACCAGGGGATCGGTTCATCATCAACCTGCGCATGCCAGACCTGCTCGCCTGTGACCGCATCGATTGCATAGGTGCCGGTGATACGGTCGTTATAAATAATGAGGGTTCTTGAGGTGCCCTCGTGTTTTACCACCGCCATCAACAGCGCACTTGCGATGTATCCGGTATGCGGTGACACCCATCGCTCGCAACCGGTTTGTCGATCGAGGGCGACAACACCTCGACCGGCATCACCTACGTAGAGCGTGTCTTCTGTGACCAGCGGCAAAGAGCGCGGAGTATTGCTCTCGAGGCCGTAAACCCACTTGAGCTTCAAACTTTCCAGATTATCCGTCGAGAGTGCAGAGCGCGGCTGAAACCGCGTATTGCGCGCATCAATTCCCCAGCCTTGGGAATAAATATTCTCAACAGAGGGTTTTGTCTCGTCGCACGGTTCCCCGGCGCCATATGAGATTGAAGGGGACGATAGGGCAATTGTCAGGACGAGGAATACCCCTGCTGTATACAGCCTGTTTTTCAAGTTGTTGTTCGAGTGTTTGTGTGGGGGGCGCAGTGTACGGGTAGCGGCGGAGCCTTGCTATACCGTATGGGCACACGGTATTGACAATCCTGGGCGATTGCCGATTACTCGTGGTTTTCGGATTGAATGCAGAACGATGAACTTTCAGGATCTAGAAAAAGTCGAGAATCCCTATCCTCTTTATGCGCGGTGGCGCGAAGAACAACCCATCTGGTGGGCAGAGGACGTCAAAGGCTGGGTATTGTCTCGCTACGACGATGTGAGGAGCGTGTTGAAAGATCCGGCCAACTTTTCTTCCGCCTTGCCGAACGCACGATCGGAAAACACCGTCAGCCTGCCTTTATTGCACGACGATCCGCCACGCCACACAGAGCTGCGTGCCATCGTGAACCGTTCATTTACGTCTCGGGTGATGAAAGAAATAGAGGCGGACATCGAGACCATCGTTGAACAACTGCTGGACGATATTGATCCGGGTGAACCGGTGGATATTGCAGACGCGTTCACCATCCCTTTGCCCGTGGCACTCATTTCGCACTTCATGGGGATACCCTTTGAGCGCAAGGACGATTTCAAACGCTGGTCTGACGCTCTGACTTCCACGGGTACTGCGAAAACAATGGAAGAGCGCATGCCGGACATCATCGAGATGATGGAGTTCTTTCGTGATGAGATTCCAAAGCGTCGGGAAAATCCTGGGGATGATCTGATCAGCAAGGTTGTTGCAGCTGAGGTGGAAGGGGAGCCGCTCACAGAAGAAGTGATTGTGGGCTATTGCCAACTTTTATTGATAGCCGGTAACGAGACGACAACAAATCTTCTGAGCAACCTGCTCTACTACCTCGCTGACAATCCTGATGTCTGGGACACTCTGAAAGCGGAGCCTGACAAGATAGAAAACGCCGTCGAGGAGTGCCTTAGATACGATGCCCCTGTGCATTGGATCAGCCGCGAGGCACTTGCGGACACCGAGTTTCATGGCCGGACGGTGGCCAAGGGCGATACCGTGTATAACGTGCTGGGTTCGGCGAATCGGGACGCAGACCATTACGAGAATCCTGATGAGTTCCGGCTGGATCGCCCGCGTAGCGATCACCACACGTTTGGGCACGGCATACACTTCTGCATCGGCGCGCCGCTGGCGCGGATGGAAGCAAAAGCTGCGCTCGAAGGTATGTTGAAGCGCTATGGTGGTCTGTCACACGCTCAAGGTTCGGACAATGAGCGCACGCACTCCTCCATGCTGCGGGGTTACCATCACCTGTGGCTGAACGTGAAAGTTAGTTAGTACCGGTTCCAGGTAACCACGTCCTCTACTGGTTTGCGGCGTACCGGCTGAAAATCTCTGTCCGGGTAACCCACCGCGACGTAAACAAACATATGCAGGTCATCCGGTACATTGCACAGCGCACGGATCTCGGGCTCTGCGTTACCCGGGAAGGTTGTGAAGCAGGTACCGATACCCATTGATCGAGCAGCAACAATGAGGTTCTGTGCTGCCGGATAGATAGAAGAGTGCATAAAGCTCTCCTGCGGTGCTTGTGGCGGGTAAACCTTCCGAGCCATGCAGACAATCCATGCCGGTACCTGTGCAAAGTTTTTGGCAAGGTGTTCAGCGCCCTGGAGCATCCGTTCTTCAACCCCATCCTGACCCGGCGGGCGGTTGGCGAAGAAGGGTGCCATCCCTTCCAGCACTTTTTCCCCGATGGGGGCTTTGATGGCGGGGTCATCGATGACAAGAAACTCCCATCCCTGACTGTTGCCGGGGCTTGAGGCCCGGGTGGCGGCATAGATGAGTTGTTCAAGTTCCTCCTTCGGCACCGCCCGCTCTTTGAAGTACCGCATGGCAGTGCAGGTTTCCATTGCCTCCATTACATCCATGATCAAGCTCCCAGGATGAGGTCACGTAAACCGCGACTGCTGAGGATTTCTATCCAATAACCGTCCGGGTCTTTGACAAAGGCCAGCCCCTTCATATTTCCGTCATCGGGTTTCTTTACAAACTCAACGCCAAGTTGCTCAAACCGTTCGCTGGCCGCGTATACGTCTGGAACCGATATGCCGATATGCCCGAACCCGCGGGGATCATCGTTACCATTGTGGTAGGTGAAGTCCTCCTGATTCTCCGTGCCGTAATTGTGGGTCAACTCCAGAAGTGCAGGTTGGTCAAATATCCAACGAGCACGTTCTGTCGCATCACTGGGGATCTCCTCCTGTGGGTACCCCATAAAGTAGAGGCTGAACTCCATTTCCGGGAAATCAAATTTCTCCAGCAACGTCATTCCAAGAACGTCCTGGTAGAAAGCCACGGATTTTTCAGGGTCCTTTATGCGCAGCATCGTCTGGTTCATGACAAACCCTTCGGTTGCGGCCTGGTTGGTCATAGCGTATTCCTCAAGTTCGTAGTTTAAATTTTGCGCCCCAGCTGAGCGCCTGAATGGATAGCGTTGTAAATACTGTTGCGACCCTGCACGTCACCGACCTGGTGGGTGTTGAAGCCTTTTGCGTTCAGCTCGCCTGCAAGCTGTCGGTTGGGGGCGTTATAGGTGACAAGCACAACGGTGTTGGCTTTGAGCGTGCGTACCCTCGGCGTGAAAAGCACGCCAATGTCGACCTCATCGTCCCGAATCTCCCTGACATAGTGACCGCCCACGAAGTCGAACTCACCCGACATCAGCCGCTCGCGTGCAGCCGCGGCGGTGACGGGCGGGAACGGTAGCTGTTCGCCGGGTTCATTAAATCTGGAAACGAGCGTGACCGCGTGACCTCGAGACAGCAGCTCATCGGCAACGGAGATAGCCTCAAACGATCCGGTATCGTCGTAGACAACGGTAGGTCCGGAAGTTTGTAGCGACTCCCCGTAACCGAAAACATCCCAGCTTGAGTACACGTGCGGTAGATCGTACCCAGGGGTGGGTTCGGCAGGTGTTGAGACCTGCATGCCATCGGTGCGCGGTGTTGTGCCGGTGGCGATCACCACCTCGTCGGGGTCAAACTGCTGTACAAGGTCCGCGTCCACAAGTGAGTTGTACCGCACATCCACCTGCAGATATTCAAGCTCGTCGGCAAGCCACTGGGTGATGGTACCGATGTCAGCCCTGTGCGGTGCCGCCGCCGCCATGTTGACCTGTCCACCCAGTTGCGGTGTGGCCTCGTGCAGTTGCACGTGATGACCTCTGAGAGCAGCAGTGCGGGCAAACTCCAAGCCCGCGGGACCGCCGCCTACCACAAGAATTTTCTTCGGAGTCTCGGCCGGATTATCAGGTTCCTGTGACATCCGACTTTCCATGGCTGCGGCAACGTTTACCACGCAGCTTAAGCCCTGGCCGCTCATCAGCCGACCTACGCACCCCATATTGGAACCTATGCACGGGCGGATTCTTGCTTCATCGCCTCGTTTAGCTTTGTTCACCAGTTCGGGATCCGCGATCAATGCCCGGACCATGGAAACCATCTCCGCTTCGCCAGCGGTAACAATGTGATTGGCGTGATCCAGGGTCATGATGCGTCCTGTGACCATCGTCGGCTTCGTGATCACTGTCTTTATCGTCGCGTTCGCCTGCATCTCCACACCCAGCGGGTCATCTGCGGGCGCGATGAGTTTATGGAAGCGCCAGTAGGCGCCCATATGCAGTGAGATGTAGTCCACCAGTGGGTCGATGGTTTGGGCGATCTCGCGGTTGAGCTCAGGGGTCAGCCCGCCTGGCACATAGTCTTCATTGGGCAGGCGTACACCCACGGCAAAATCATCAGAGCCCACCGCTTCACGCACAGCGGCGATCACCTCTAACAGCAGCCGCAGTCGATTCTCTGCAGAACCGCCGTATTCGTCTGTGCGTTTGTTAAGAGCCGGTGAAAGGAATTCGTGCAACAGATAGCCGCTGGATGCGTGTATGTCGACTCCATCCAGACCGCTGTCTCGCACACGGCGGGCTGCACTTGCAAAGCTGGCGATCAGGTCATCGATCTGCGTTTTCGTGATGGACACAGGCATCACCCCTGCCATCGGGTTGGGTATCTCGCTTGCCGACCAGTGTTCCGGTTGTCCTGCTGCTTCCCCGTATCCGGCACCGGCGTGATAAAGCTGCATGAAAAGTTTCATGCCGTGGCGATGCACGCGCTGGCCGATCTCTTCGAGGAAGGGCATGGAGCTGTCATCGTAAACAGCTATTCCGGATCGTGCGTTTTGATGTACGCCTGTTGCCTGAATTGTAGACATGCCAACACCACCCCTGGCACGAGCCTCGTGATAGGCGATCAGATCTTCACCCATCAGGTGCGTTCCGTGTGGTGAACGAACTATCCGATTCGGGATAGTTGCGCCGCCCACGGTCAGTGGTTCAAACAACGCATCGTAAAGTCCCACATTCCCTCCCGAGGAGAATCCTTGATAGGAATGGACTAGTAAGTCTCAAGCGCTAATAATCTGCAACCTTCAAAAATCACATTCGAGGTTCGAATTGGACATACAAGGTAAAGTTGCCGTGATCACGGGTGGGGCGTCCGGACTCGGCAAGGCGACGAGCCAACTGCTGCATAGTAAAGGCGCGAAGATTGCGATCTTCGATATGAATGATGAGCTGGGCCAGGCTACCGCTGCGGAACTGGGTGACGGAGCGATGTACTGCAACGTTAACGTGGTTGACGGAGATTCAGTTGCCGCTGGTCTGGCAGCGGTAAAGGAAGCATACGGCACCATCCATATCTGCTGTAACTATGCGGGCATCGGCACCCCGGGCCGTACTCTGGGTCGTGACGGACCCCTGCCGCTTGAGTACTTCCAGCGGGTTGTTGAGGTGAATCTCATCGGTACGTTTAACGTCATCCGTCTGGCGGCGGAAGTGATGGCAGCACACGACCCCGTCACCGAGGATGGTTGCCGCGGCGTGATTATCAATACTGCGTCTGTAGCAGCCTACGAAGGCCAGATCGGTCAGGCTGCCTACAGTGCGTCCAAAGGCGGCGTGGTGGGTATGACGTTACCCATCGCACGCGATCTTGCCAGTCGTGGGGTGCGGGTAAACACCATTGCCCCCGGTTTGATCAATACGCCGATGCTGCAGGGTTTACCTGAACCGGCGCGTGAATCTTTGGCTATGAGCGTGCTGTTTCCGAACCGGCTCGGCGAGGCGGAGGAGATTGCTCGCGTTGCCCAGATGCTGATCGAAAACGACTATATGAACGGCGAAACCGTGCGTATGGACGGCGGTATTCGGATGCAACCTAAGTAGACTGACAGAGAGAGTTACAGGGTGGGTGCTTCACCCACCACTGTAACCCGATAACCTCTGCGCCGCGCGGGAAAGTAGTCGAAAGCTGCGTGGTGCTGGACACATCGATTGTCCCAAAACGTGACTGTGTCCGGTTGCCAGCTTACGCGGCACTGGGCGCTGACGTTGTAGGCAATATGATCGTACAGCATGTTTAACAGCGCCCGACTTTCGCTGTCGTTAAGTTCTACTATCTTGCCGACGAAACCCGAGTTTACGTAAAGGCTCTGGCGTCCGGTGAGTGGATGGGTGCGCACAACCGGGTGCACCGCAGAAGGCAATTCATGCAATTGCTTGACGCCACTCAGGTATAGGTAGTGGCCCTTGGGATCGTGGCGCGCGTTTAAGCCCTTTAAAAAAATCTGCATCGCCTCCGAAAGTGCTTCAAACGCCTGGTACATGTCAGCAAACAGCGTATCGCCACCGACATTCGGCACAAGCTCCATACGCAGCATTGATAATCCTGGCGGGATAGCCTCGCTGGAAGCATCGGAGTGCCAGCCCTGCCCTGGCACTTTTTTGGATTTTTCGTTGGCGTTGATGACCAGCAGCTCTTCGGGAATTCTGCCTTCGTTGATGGGCGTGGTCAGAAGCGTTCCAAGGCGTTTTCCAAAATCCACCTGCTCCTGCATTGTCATCACCTGATTGCGAGCAACCACCACACCACGTTCTGCTGCAAGTTGCTGCAGGGCCTGGATACCCGTTGCATCGAGGTCAAGCAGCGTGATGTCAGCGAGTTCGGCACCAAACTGCGGGGTGATAGGCTTAAACGCGAGATCGCTCATCCTTCGTCACGCTCCGGCCCAAAAGTAGGCTCTCGTTTTTCCATGAAAGCCTGGGCACCGGCTTGCATGTTGCGTGGGATCAGCACGGCCTGATGCTCCATCTCGAGATCCAATTGGTCGCTGAAGTCATTCTGTACCGCCCGGTTGATCGTATCGCGGATACGGGTGACGGTGCTGGGAGAAGAGCGCTTCAGTATGTCTGCCACACGCTCGATCTCTGCATCCAACTCTACATCGGGAACCACGTTCCAGATCAGCCCCCATTCCTGAGCCTGGGCCGCGGGTATACGTTCACCGAGTAAGGTGATGCCGAGTGCTCGAGCGCGTCCGGTGCGCAGAGGGATATTCCAGGTCGCACCCATGTCCGGCACTATGCCGAGCTTCGGGCCGAAGGTGGCTACAAAAAATGCGGACTCGGCGGCGATGGAAATGTCGCAGGCGAGGGCCAGGCCGAATCCGCCACCGGCTGCAGCGCCGTTGATTTTCGCGATGGTGGGTACGGGACAGGTGTGGATTTCCCGGAGCGCGGTATTGAAAGCGTCGTCATTTTCACCTTCTTCTGATGCGTTAGAGCCATCGGCAACCTGCGATAAATCAGCACCGGCGCAAAAACCTCTGCCAGCTCCCGTCAGAACAACGACACGCACGCTTTTTTCCTCCCGCACTTGTCTGATGCCTGCTGTGATGCCTCGCATCAGGTCGTTGGTCATGGCGTTTAAAGCATCAGGACGATTCAGCGTAATGGTTGCTACGCCGTTGTCAGTTGCGTAGATGACAGGCCCTTCGTTACTGATAGCTGGGTTAGTCATAGCTGGTCTCCGCACCGGTTCTTGTTTTTGTTGGACTGGACACAAATATCATAGCGCTTGTTACGCTGGAAGTGATGGGCGCGCAGGTGGACTCAATTTGGGGTAGGGTAGGCCAACGGAGACGGAGATAGAGAGAAAAACCAGATGAACCGATTAATAAAAATCCTGATTACGCTGGCCGTTATTTATGTGGGTATTGTTGTCATATTCGAGACCTGGCTGGGTTATGCGCAGCCGCAGGGGGCGGAAAATCTTGTGATCACGGTCACCGAGGATGACGGATCCAAGAGCAAACGCGTGCTCTCGCTGTTTCAGAGCCAGGGTGAGCTGTATCTGGCGGCAAATCACTGGCCCCGCGCCTGGTTTCGTCAGGCCAAGAAAAACCCCAACGTTCACATCGAGTTTGGCGGTGAGCGTGCGGCGCAAAGTGGCGACTACACGGTGACCCTCATCGAGGGTGCCGATCACGATCGCGTGCTGAACGACAATCGCATCCCGTTTATCGGTCGTTTCCTGATGGGCTTCCCACCGCGTGAATTTATGCTTCTGGAGCCACGTGCGGACGGCTGAGGCAAGCATATGGAAAATGCACCGGTCCTCTATGAGGAGAGGGATGGCATAGCGCTCATCGCAATCAACCGGCCTGAAAAGAAAAACACCCTCACGGATGCGGTGATTCAAGGGATAGCCGACGGCATAGATCAGGCTTCGCGAAGCGATGAGGTTGCGGCGGTTGTGTTGCGCGGTGTAGGGGACACGTTTACGGCTGGGTACGATCTAACGGCCGGCGGCGATTGGGACAATCCCTATGATGCGCCGCGCGTGGAGCAACGCGATGGTGCATGGGACCCGGTACGTGACTATTATTTTATGGGCAACAATGTGCGCCGGTTCATGTCGATCTGGCACTGTCCCAAACCCGTGCTGGGGGAGATTCGAGGTTGGGCGGTAGGGGGTGCCACGGACCTGGTGCTCTGTTGCGATCAGTTGTACATGGCGGAAGACGCGCACATAGGTTATGCCCCCAGTCGTATCTACGGTACGCCAACCACCATGCTGTGGGTCTATCGTCTCGGGTTGGAACATGCCAAGCAGTTTCTCCTGACCGGACGGGCCATCGACGCGCCCACGGCGCATCGCATTGGACTTGTGTCCCACGTTGTGCCGCCAGAAGACTTGAGCACATTCATAGAAGAAGAGGCAAAGCTCTACAAAAACATTCCAGCTAATCAGCTTGCGCTGAACAAACTGCTGATCAATCAAGCGTACGAAAACATGGGCCTGCGAACGACGCAGATGCTGGGTACTTTCTTTGATGGCGTCACCCGCCACACGGAGGAAGCTTATCGCTGGACAGAGAAGTTCGGCGAGCAAGGATTTCGCGAAACCATTCGGGATCGAGACAAGCCCTGGCAGGACTACGGCGAGAAGCCTGACACTTAAGAATTTAAAAAAGCCAGGCGGCTACCTCTGGGTGCCGGGATTTTATGCGCTTCCGGTAATTCGCAGAGGCGATCCATGTATGTAGTGCTGCCGTCGGCGTATTCCCAGACGAGGTGTTCACCTTCCATATACCGACGTACCACGATGGGCCCCCACCCAAAAATGCGAAACTCAAGGATACCGTTGTTCCACTTCATGCCTGCGGAAGAGCGCGGACAGTATTCGGTCTCGCCAATCGTAAAAAGCACACTCCCCTCAGTGTCGTCGGTGGTGAACCCGGCTGTGCTGTTGGGACCTGAATCGTGGATGATCCCACTGGCAGTCACGACAACCCGTGACCCGCATTGTTCTACCCGTTCGACGTGACCCACATGACCACCTCTCACACCAATCCACAGACCGCGGATATCGTCAGCGCCGTCTGGCAGAGGCTCGGTGCATTCGCGCAGGACGGGCAGGGGGAAGTGCGTGTACGCACATCCGGGGGTATTCCCCTTGGGTATCTCAGCCGCGGTTTTACCACTACCGTCGAGTTGTGCCAGCGCGCAGTAGTTGATGACGCTGCCATCTCCCGCGAGTGTCGCTGGATCGATGGTCAGGGGTGGGCGTGGTGAGAAGAATGCAAAAACAAATAGCCCCACTATGAACAGCACGATTATAAGCGTTGTTTTGACAAGGAAACGCACCAGCTTTTTCATCGACAGCTATTGAGTGGAGGCGATGAGATCGATGATTACCTGGGCGACCTGGTCGGGTGCCGTTTCCTGGACAAAGTGGCCGCCACCTTTGATGGTGGTGTGCGGCAGTCCCTGGGTGCCTGGCACTTTCGCCCTGAACTCCGCCTCGCCACCGCGGGTAACAGGGTCGTTGTCGGCAAAGGCGCAAAGAAACGGTTTCTCAAACTGTTCGTAAAACCTCCACGCGTCGGCCTGCGCTTCAAGCGATGGCGACGTGGGCAGCGTGGGTACCTGGCTAGGCATTGCACGTGGCCCCATTTTGAAGCTGGGGTCGGGGAACGGTGCCTCATATGCGCGCCCAAGCGGAGTTGGGAAAGGCAATGTTAAGCCGAGGTTGTGCAACAAGAGTTTGATGGCCTGTACGGGCCGAGGTTGGGCGTCCATCATCATGGACATCATGAACCCGACGGGCAGATCCTCCGATTCCCAGCAGAACTTTTGCCAGTAAGCGAACTTTCTCGCCGGATCGCCATCCATGGCCTGCAACGCCTTTTGCATTTGCGGCAGAGTTGGTGTGGGATCATTAGCGCGAAAGTTTTCGACGTCTTGTACCACTGCCTCAGGCACATCGGGGTTGTACGGCAATCCTGTGTTGGATATCACCACACGGTCAAAGCGCTCATCGTGGTTAACCACCAGCCTTAAGCCGATAAGACCGCCCCAATCCTGGCCGAAAAAAGTGATGTTTTTGAAGTCGCATTGCTCAAGCCATTGGCCCATCCATTGCACCTGGCGTTCGTAGGTATAGTCTTCGCGCGCCGCAGGCTTGTCGCTCTTGCCGTAGCCGACGAGATCGGGAGCGATGACCCGATGCCCTGCCGCGGTGAGATACGGAATCATTTTTCTGTACAGATAACTCCACACCGGTTGACCATGCATGCACAACACGATGGAACCGTCGGCCGGACCTTCATCGATATGGTGGATGCGCAACTCATCACCCTCTTCGGTGGAAATCACCGTGTAGTTTGGCTCGAACGGATAGTCGGCCAGGTTTGCGAAACGCTCGTCAGGAGTGCGAAGGATTTTCATGGTGTTTCTCAGGTTATAAATTTCTGGGTTTCTTCGGATACGGGTGCGTCCAACAAGCCCACCAGTGCATCGATAAGACTGTTCAGAGTGAGATCGGCGTGTTTGCCGCGGAACGCGTTGCGATTGCGCGCCTCGTGATACATCTGCGCTGAACAAAGCATGACGGCGGCTTCCATGCGACGGCGAAATGCATCGTTGCTGAGATGGGGTAGTGCTTGACGGAGGAGGGTGCCAAGCCGCGCGCCACTTTCTCCACCGCCACCCTTCTGACTCACGGTCCGGAGGGGAGAAGGTCCGCTCAAAGCAGCCTGATGACCAAAGGCTTTTATGTAGTTTCTGAACTCGGGGCTGTTACGTGCGAGTTCAAAGGTGGGCGTCACCATTAAGCTACACAGGGTGCGTAGGCCCGGGGTGACGTTGTCGGGTAACTCCGCCAATGCTTCCGCTCGCAATGCTTGGACCTGCAGCGAGCGCTCGTCATGAATGGCGTCCAGTAGCCCTGACAAATTCTTGAAGTGGTACTGTAGCGCAGATTCATTTTTTTGATTGGCGGCAGCTACGATCTCGCGTATCGATGTGTTTTCCATGCCGCGTTCGGCAATTAATTGTTCTGCTGCACGCATCAATGCGTTTTTGGTGGTGGCACCGCGCGCACGCCGATTGTCAGCAATTTCGCTCATGTGTTAACCCTGGTGGCAATCTCGTCTTCCACACGCCAGATTCTGTCCTGGCCCCAACAGGCAAAAGGTTCGTTTCGGTTACCACCTGAGACACGAAAACTGGGTACGCCCCAGAGACCTGCCGTTTGCAGCTCGGACAGGTTGCTGTCGAGCTTTGCCTCCCAATCTGTCGTTTGCATGGCCTGGTGCAAATAGTCCCAGTCCAGCCCAGCGGCTGACACCACCTGTTTCAGTCCGTTGGTTGTGGTGATATCAACACCATCAAACCACGCTGCTTTCAGGTAAGTCGTTATGAAGTTCATACCTTGCTCTTCTGCGATTGCCGCATACAGCGCAAAAGCCCGTTTAACAGGTTCACCGAACGGATCCACGATTTTTCCGAACGGCTGCCCGTGTGCCCTGCCTTCGCGGCCCGAGTCGGTGATGATGTAACGCTGTTTCTCGCGCGGTGCGGGTATGCCACGCATCATCATCGGCATCACCGGTTTCAGGATGACGGTCACGCCGGTTCTATCGATAAGGTCCAGTACACGTTGATGCCCAATCGCGGTATAGGGGCTTCTGAGCGACGGGAAGTACTCGAGCGTAACGTCGCCCGCGTTGCGATGCGTTGTTGCAGGCGCTGGTTCCGGTACACATAGCGCGTCGCCGTCTTTAGTAAACCCTTCGGCGATCAGACGCTCTTCCAGCGAGCGGATGCGGTCTATACCCCAGAACCATTCACCCTCAAAGTAAAACATCGCACCCTGATAGTGACCCAGGCGCTGGCGCAGTGCGTTGCCCTGGTCAAGCGCACTCTCCGCGTTGCCGCTGTTTTTTGAGTTGGCGATTTGTTCACCAGACCAGAGTTTTTGCCCAACTCTAAATGCATTGTCCGCAAAGTCGGGGGTGTTCAGGTGTCGGGCAATTTCCTCGATGGCGTTGAGGACGTTGTCGGCACTCGGTTCCTCCAGCGCAGGGGTAAACATAACACCGTAGTTCGGTGCCACGGCCGCTGCGTCGCGCCACCCCCAGTGGCTGAATTGTGTCGCGCTGCCCTGGTAAGCGGCGCCGGGTGCCGACACGAGATAGGTCTCAAAATCCACCTGATATCGGTCTTGTAACGCATCCAGTTTTTGTACGGCAAGATGACTGTAAGGGTCATCCACCTGATGAAAGTAGAGCACGGTAGGCGGATGGCCACTGCGCTCGCGTTGGCGTCGCGCCTTGCTCCGCGCCTTATCCAGATAAGTCGGAGAAGAGAAGCGTCGCATCGCAAAGCTGCGAATTCGAGTTTGCAGATTCATAGATCAGAGCTCGTGGACAATGATGGCGTCTGAATTGCCCGGTAGATCAAACGTGTGCAGGTCCTTGGTAACAATGACGTCGCTGGGAATGTCCCGCAGGAACATGTCTTCCGCAATGGCATTCACGGGAACTGGCACCATGTGGTAGAAGGCGAGCTGTTTGACCCCGGCTGCCTTGGCGCGTTCAGGCAGGGATCGAGTATCCGCGTGATAGTCGATCACATCTTTCATGATGGTGGGTATGACCGGAACGTTAAGTTCGGTGGCCGTCTCGATCATCGGATCCAGCAGCGCGCGGGCGAGGGCGTCGTGGAGAACAAGATCAGCGTCTTTTGCTGCTTCAAACAGGCGGTCGGAAGCGTTGGTGTCTCCGGAAATGACCACAGACCGCCCTTGGTAGTCCACCCGGTAGCCGACCGCAGGACGAATCGGTGGGTGTTCGACCAGGAACGCGGTCACTTGCAATTTGTCATCTTCCCAGACCACGCCGTTGGGTGTGATGGTGTGCGGTTTCATGGGCCCAAGTTCAGGGGGTAGCAGGCCTTCACCGTGGTGCTCGGTCCGATAGCGGCGGTCGAGTACATAGGCTGCGTTAAATCCTCCAACCACCGCCTGCACACCTTCTGGACCATAAACGTTGAGGTTGTCTTTACGTCCCTGGACCCACGATTGCAGGTTCACGTCCGGTAGGGCAGCGATGTGGTCTGAGTGATAGTGCGTCAGAAACACGCCATCGATGCGGTTTAACGGTAGCTGCGCCTGCCGCATGCGCATTGGTGAACGCGCGCCAACGTCAAAGAGAAAGAAATGTTCGGGTGTGACAACCGCGATACACGCCTGCGCTCGAGATGGATCAAAGCCCAACGGCGAGGCGCTCCCGCAAACGACAACCCGCATACCATCAAACTGCTCGGTGGTCTGACCGAGAACCACGGCAGCCGCACGTTTGAATACTGCATCCTGACCTGCGGTTGTATTCAAGATCACCGCGCCCGCGATGCCGATGACAAGAACCACGGCGATGACAGCGTAAATGAGCTTTTTCATATCTCTTCCGGCACATCTTTTCGGACAACCATGATTCTAATGATACACATTATTAGGCAGATGTCTTGGCCTGGTATTACTCGGCGGATTACCGGAGACTTGCAGGATGCCCGCAGCAGAATCACCCAACCCTTCCCCGGCCGTCAACCAGAGCCAGGGACGCCTACAGCGTCCGCCAGACTTTACAGGACAGCGGCTGGAAACCTTTCGCGAGGTCGCGCTGAGGCATGGTATCCCAGGCGCTCTGTTGGGGTTGTTGCTCCTTGCATGGCCCGGCACGTGGGAGATAGCGGCGTCGAGTGTGGCGAGTGCCGCAGCCCAGCCTGCCAACTACCTGCTGGGAGCAGTGGGTATTTTTATATTGCTCAGTCTCTACACGGTTGTGCGGGATCGACAATTTTCGATGGGACAACTGGGGTGGACCGCCTATTTGGGTGTCCTGTCCCTGTGGGAGGAATGGGTATTTCGCGTCGCCATTCCTTATGGATTCGCCCAGGAAGGACAGGGCTTGATGTTCGTGGTGATAGCGTCGAACTTGTTGTTTGGCGCGATGCACTATTTCACACTGCGTTGGAAGTGGCCCTGGTGTGTTGTCGCATTTTTGGGCGGGCTGGCATTGAGTCGGCATATGTCTGTGCACGAGGATTTGTTGTTGATAACGGCGTTTCACTGGGTGGGTACATTTATCAACACCCCTCGAGCACCGGGCACGAAGCCGCGGTCTGACTAAGCCGAAAGCGTTGGGGAATAGGACAAAATCATGAACAACAGAAATATGTGGCGAACGTTGGGGCCGGGGGTGCTCTTTGCGGGCGCGGCAATTGGCACTTCACACCTTGTTCAGTCAACGCGTGCCGGTGCGCTGTTTGGCCTCGGTTTTCTGGGTGTCGTGATTTTCGCCAATGTCATCAAGTATCCGGCTTTCAGTTTTGGTCCTGCTTACACGGCGGCCACTGGAGAGTCTTTGATCGATGGTTATGCACGGCTGGGGCGTTGGGTGGTCGCAGCTGTTGCGTTGGGGCTTTTGTTAGTTCAGGCAATCATCATTGCCGCAACAGCGATCACTACGGCTGGCATAGCAGCATCCATATTTGGAGCCTCTGTGGACGCACGCTATCTGGGCGTTGGGTTGATTGCCCTGGCGGCTGTGATCGTCAGGGTTGGGGGTTATGGTGTGCTGGACAACCTCACCAAAGTGTTTATCGCCGTTCTTACACTATGTACTTTTGCCGCAACCGCGATCGCACTCCCCAGCGTTACCTGGGAATTTACTGTTGAGCCCTTTCATAGTGCCGATCCAGCTGTATTTGTTTTTGCTGTTGCGGTGATGGGGTTTATGCCCTCCGCCGTAGATCTGTCGATCCTGCACTCCCTGTGGGCGGTGGAAAAAAGTAAACAGATCAAATTGTCCAGCACGGATGCGATGTTCGATTTTAAGGTCGGCTATATAGGGACGGCAGTGCTTGCGGTCTGTTTTCTGATTATGGGTTCTGGTGTCATGCATTCCGCTGGAGTTGAACCTGCCTCGGCGGCACCTGCGTTTGCGGGTCAGGTGATCGGTCTTTATACAAGTTCGCTGGGTGCCTGGAGCGGGATCGTTGTCGGCATCAGTGCGTTGGCAGTCATGTTTACCACGCTGTTGGCGGTTGTCGATGGGGCGCCGCGTATGCAATCTGCGTGTTTAAACGTCTTCAAAAGTCGCTCTGATTCAGAGTCAGACGGTAACCTCCCTTTCCAGACGCCTATCACAGTGGTGCTCAGTGTTATGGGCGCGCTGGTGCTACTTTACTTCATGTCGAGTTTCACGGCGTTTATCGACTTTGTGACCATCACGTCTTTCATCGTGGGGCCGTTCATCGCTTTCGCGAATCATCGGCTGATGATAAGCGAACATGTGCCAACAGACGCTCGGCCCACGAGCTTCATGCTCAACTGGAGCTGGTTCGGGATTGCTGCGATGGGCGCGATTACCCTTATCTTTCTCTATATACAGATAGCGGGTTAGCGCGCGCCGCGCTATCGCTTTTCTTTTTTGAGCGCGTCCGCCACACCGCCCAGGCGACGGTCCGCTCGTTCCTGCTCACCTTGTGCCGCCTTGGTCGACATCTCCAGCATCATGTAGTTGGAGTGTGCAGACTCTACGGACTGCCGGTACCCCATGGCATCCTGGGCCGCGTTGATCGAGTGTTTCAGCATTCTCAGCGTCATGAGGTTGTTATCGGCAAAACGCTCGGCTTGTGCAAATGCCGCCTCGTAGTGTTTGCCGTTTTCTGTGATTTCCGTGACCAGCCCCAACTCCAGTGCTTCTTCCGCGTGGATAAACCGATTCTCGTAGAGGATCTGTTTGGCTTTGCGTACGCCTAAATCCCAGGGCGCTGTAAAAAGCTGCAGATGTGTAGGTAGAAATTTGGCGTCTTCAGAACAGATGATGAGATCCATGCTGGAGGCGACCATAAAGCCGCCGAAAATGCAGTAACCCTGCACCGCGGCGATGGTCGGTTTTTTAACGTCACGCCAACGTAGCGAGTTTTCGATATACAGGTGCCATGAGCGATTTAAACGCCCCATGGTGCCTTCGCCAAAAGGCTTGTTTTCCTGGTCCGCCAATTCTTCCGGTGTGCCGAGATCGTGACCCGCGGAAAAGTGTTCGCCGCGCCCCGCAAGAATGATGACTTTTACAGAATTATCGTAGTCGAGCTTGCGAAACGCGTCGGTCATCTCATCCAACAGCAGGCGCGATTGCGCATTGCGGTACTGGGGACGGTTCAGCCAGATAGTGGCGATGCGATCTTGCTGTTCAACCTCGATGTGCTCATAGGTGTGTTCGTAGCTCATGGGCGGCTACCACTTGAGTACGGCTTGCGCCGCAGGCCGTTCGCGATAGCGCTCATCCCAGGCACGCAGAAGCGGTCTGTCCCCGAACACGTCACATTCCACGTAACGAACAAATTGAAGCGAGGCCTGCAGCGTGCAGTCTGCGATGGAGACGTTGTCCCCCAGGAGCAATGGACGTCCATCTGACAACAGAGATTCCAGGTGGTCCAATGGCGCTTGCATCGCCGCTTCCAGTTGCGCGGCTTTCTCCTCGTCCTTGGGGTAGCCCAACGGAGAGTTGACCGCGTGACCATAGCCCCCCATCGGTCCTGAAAGGCGCAGATCAACAATCCGTTCCACGTCCAGGGCGCGACCGATGTCTTCCGGCGTACCGGTTAACAGGCGATGCTCGGGAAACTTGTACTCCAGGTATTGAATAATCGCGAGAGACTCAACCAGGTGGGTACCATCTTCCAGTTCAAAAGCAGGCACGGTACCAAAGGGGTTGCGGGCGATGTGTTCTGGCTCTTTGTGACGGCCTTTCACGGTATTGACCACAATCTGTTCTATGTTCATCGCAAGCCCCATGTTTTCGCGTTCGGCGATGTAGAGCATGACCTTGGTCGGGTTTGGCGCGAGTGGGACCATGTAGAGCTTCATAGGGTATACCTTGTTATACGTTCAGAGTTGTTCTTCCAGCCGTAGGCGTCGTTGAGAGGCGATGTCTTCCCCCCCAATTTCTCAGATATAGTACACGCAGTTTGGTCATAAACGTGAACGGGGAGAGTTATGAAATTTGGCATCAGCATGTTTCCCACGGATCAAAGCGCCCCGCCACATGAGGTAGCGCGGGAGGCAGAAGCACGGGGGTTTTACGCTTTCTGGGTGTCAGAACATTCGCATATGCCGCTCAGTACCAATTTTCCGTTAGCTGACACGGTGCCACGAGAATATTCGAGTATGCTCGATCCGTTTGCCGCACTTGCTGCGTGCGCGGTGGCAACGGAAACGATTTTGCTCGGCACCGCCATTGTCATCCTGCCGCAGCATGATCCGATTAACTGCGCTAAGGCAGTCTCCACAGTGGATCATTTGTCCAACGGTCGCTTTTTGTTTGGTATTGGCGCGGGCTGGAATGAACCTGAGATGATCAACCATGGCACCGACCCGTCGTCACGCTTCAAGTTGATGCGCGAACGGGTGGAAGCCATGCGCGCACTCTGGACCCAGGAAGAGGCGGAGTACCACGGCGATATGGTCGACTTTGATCCGGTTTGGCAATGGCCCAAACCAGTGCAGAATCCACATCCGCCTGTGTATGTTGCGGGGGCAAGCCCGCGGGTGATCGAACGCGTAGCCCGTTACGGGGATGGCTGGTTGCCGGTGGTTATCCCGGAAGCAAACGAGATATCACCGGGACGCATGACACCGCTTGCAGAACTCAAAACGATGGTACCGCGCATGAACGAACTTGCTGCGGAACGCGGTCGCTCCAAACCCCGCGTGGTGGTATCAGGCTATCTGGATCAGGCGTCTTTTGAGGTTTACAACGAGCTTGAAGTGGAGAGCGTCTCCTTTCGTGTGCCGCCCGCCGATATGGACGAGATCAGGCGGGCGATGGATGACGCTACTCAGACTATCGAGGTGGCGGGTGGGACACTCGCTTAAGCGTCCAGTTTCTTAAACGCCGTTCGAGCTGCGCGCATGCCATCGACAGCTTTTGGAAATCCGGCGTACAGACATAAATGGGTCATCACTTCCTCGATCTCTTCGCGGGTGAGACCGTGATTCAAACCAGCGGGTACGTGGAAAGCGAGTTCATGCTCCTGACCCAGCGCAGTCAATATTGCGATCACCACCAGTGAGCGGTCGCGTCGTGAAAGTTGCGGGCGCGCCCAGATTTCGCCAAACGCCCAGTGCATTGCCCAGGAGCCCAGGTCGCCCAGAAAGTCCTGCATATTGGCAAGATCGGCTTCAGGCGGAGTGGCTGCAGCCCCAGCGGTTAAGCTCGCTCTGACGTCAGCCGCCCGGGAGAGACGCTCGGCGTCGTCCAGATGATCGGCAGCTGCCCGCCCGGTTATTTTCTCAACCCCTTCAGCCTCGCGGAATGCTTCGTCCATACGCCTGGATGCTGCCATCGCTGCAGGAAACCCCGCGTAGGCTGCGATGTGTAAGTTGATCTCCTCAATCTCTTCGCGGGTGAGACCATGGCGGAGGCCGATGCCCGTATGCAGCACCAGCTCCTCGTCGCGAGATTGTGCAGCCAGCACCGCGATGATCATGAGGCTGCGATCGCGTCTGGATAACTGTTCACGATTCCACATCTCGCCGACGTTGGTAAAAGCAAATGTGCCCAACGCACCCATGTTCCGTTCCATGGCTGCAAGTACCCGCGCGGGTTCTGCGTCAGGCACAAAGCGCGAGAAAGTTTCTGACGCTGCAGCGAAGCGTTCTTCCCATGTTGCCATTGAGTTGCTCTCCTTTAGTTAGGCCTTTAAGCAGCACCTTTGCGTTTTAACCAATCAGCGATCAGGTCAGCGACCTCATCCCGTGCGTTGGCTGGATTTTCCAGGTAGTGATCGCCCGGAATCATTTCAAGCTGTTTATCCTCGCTGGCAAGCGCATCGTAGATTGCTTGTGCGTCGCTCGGGAACACGCCGGTATCTCCGGTACTCTGGACTACCAATGCCGGTTGGGTGATACGTTCCAGGTGAGGCGCACCCCGGCAATGTGAATCCTTCAGTGACCACATGGAAAGCCAGGTGCGCAGGGTATTGGTCAGGCCGATGCCACGGGGCGAAAAGTTGGCCTGCTTGGGGTCGCCCGCGTAACAAAGACCGACGGTTCGCTCTGATGGATCGATGGTGCCGTCCATCAGGCGCAGGTCTGCCCAGGTTCGATACAGGTTAAACGCGCGATCAAACTGGCCAAGCGCTTTCAGTCGTGCGAGTTCGGCATGGCACCAGTCAGTAATCCGATCATTGCGTGCCTTCTGTGCCGCGCGATAGCGTGTGATGAAGTCCTCGGAGTACGGCGGACCGTGCTCCGGGTTGTACATGTTGAGAGACTCATCCACGCTGGTCGGATCGGTTTCATCCGTGACCGCAGGATCAAACCAGTCGGTCAGCACCTCGGGCCTGCCCAGGTGTGCGCAGAGAGAAATATAGTAGTCGGCGGGTATGAGATCGTGCAGCGCATCCGGCAGGCGTAAATCGGGCGTGGGCTGCATGGTGACGCCCAGTGCCTGAGATTGATAGGCGCCCATCAGGGAGCCGCCGCCTGAGTTGCCGAGAATAACAATCTGCTCCACAGCAGCGGTCTCTTTCAGCCACTGCACTCCAGCGCCAATGTCGATGAGCGCATGTTCCAAAAGAAAGTAAGCCTCAGCACCGCGAAACCGCGTGTTCCAGCCCAGAAAACCAAAGCCGCGTTCAGCCATATAGGGGCCGAGATAGTGTTCGCTGAAATCTACGTTGTAGTGGCTGGCGATAAATGCAGTTTTGGGGGTCACACCCTTGGGTTTGAAGTACAGACCCTGGCATGGGTTGAAGCCCGCGCCGTTGCGGCGACTTGTTGCGGACGTTGTAGAAACAAATTCTTTCTCCCAGCCACTCACGATGTGTCCCCCACTGATCAGAAAACCAGAGTATATTAGAAGCGTGATAAGTTTTAGGGGTTAGATTTTGATAGGGCCTTTGAAGAAGGCTTTTGAGGAAGACGGGAGAAGTAGCGGTGGCAGAGGTAGCAATGACAGAAGCAGAACTGATTGATGCGTTGAAGGCGTTAACGCCGATGTTGAGTGAACACGCGGAAGAGGCAGAGGCTCAACGCAAACCGGTGGACACAGTCATGGCGGCGCTTGAGGCTACGGGGGCTTACCGTTGGTTTGTGCCGAAAAAGTACGGTGGGCTTGAGTATTCGCTGCCTGGCTTTCTGGAAGTTGGTGTGGCACTCGGCAAGGGGTGTACGTCACATGCGTGGGTCACCACTTTCTGTATGGAACACAACTGGTTGCTCGCGCTTTATGAACAGCCTGCTCAGGACGACATTTTTGGCCAGCACCCGTACATCATCGCACCGGGTGCACTTGCCCCCAAAGGCATGGCGGAACCGGTAGAAGGCGGCTACAACGTGACTGGCCGATGGCAATGGGGCACGGGGGTGATGCACGCCAACTATGTCATGGTGGGTGCGATCACGCCGGTGGAAGGCAAAGATGCACCAACGCTGGGTATGTTTGTTATTCCCATCGATGAGGTTGAGGTCATCGATACGTGGCGCGTGGAAGGGATGGTAGGCACCGGCAGCAACGACATCGCTGTGGAAAATGTCTTTGTCCCGGCACACCGTTGGGTTGATCTTACGCTCGTGCGGGACGGTACCAGCCCCGGTTCGAAGCTGCATGATTCCTACATCTACAAAATGCCCATGCTGCCGGTGCTGGGCCTGACAGCCGCCGCACCACTTGTCGGAGCCACGTTAAAAGCCGTGGATCTTTTTGAGGAGCGGATGCAGGCGCGCGATGTCTACGGGACGCTGGAAAAACAAAGCGACAAACCACTGCCCCAGGCGCGGTTGGCTGATGCCAGAGTGGAGGCAAGTTCCATCCGCAATCAGCTCTTTCACCTGGCAGACGAGGTGGAGGCTTTTGGTAAGGCGGGCCAGGGCTGTGGCGAACTGGATCGCGCGAGATTGCGGGTTGAACTCGGCCATATCGTAGCCCGCTGCAAAGCGCTTGTAGGTGACGTTGTGGATGGTTGTGGCGCCAGCGCACATTTCCTGGACAACCCCCTGCAACGCATTCAGCGGGATATCAACACCGCGCGATGTCATACGGTCTTCGATCTGGACATCAGCCGCGAACAGTACGGGCGCCTGCTGGTAGGTCTTCCGGCTAATGGCCCGGTTTAGATGACCATGGGTTGTCGCGCTATCTGCCTGGTTGCCCTTTGGTTGCTACCTGCTCTCGAAGCATTGGGCGCGGTGTGCCCCGAGACCGAACCGGGAGTAAAAAACATCTACTGGGGCGACCTGCACGTCCACAGTTCCTTTTCACTGGATGGCTGGGGCTACGGCACAAAAACCACGCCGGAACAGGCCTACAATTTTGCCAAGGGAGGCAGCGTCGTCTTAGCCCATGGCAAAGAAGTGAAGCTCGACCGGCCGCTGGATTTTATGGCTCTGACAGATCACGCAGAGTGGTTCAATCTGATGTACGCGTGTACGGATCCGCTGAATGACGACGATCCTTACTGCAATATCCTGACTGAAAAAAATACCCCAGCACTGGGTGGGCAGGTGTTTGCGGAATATGTGCTGCCGACAATTACCAAGGCAGAACCTGCCCCAACGCCTTTGTGTGCTGAACATGAGGCGCTGTGCCGGGAAGCACATCTGACCCAGTGGCAGCGGGTCCAGGATCACGCAAACGCAGCGAACGATCCGTGCAAGTTCACCTCCTTAATCGCGTATGAGTGGTCAGCCACGCCTGATTTCAGTCACAACCACCGCAACGTCATTTTCAGCACGGACCAGGTGCCTGATGACGCGTACGACTATATGCGCTTCCCAACGCCCGAGGCGCTGTGGCAACAGCTGGATACCAATTGCAGGCAGGAGGAAGGCTGCGACGTTGTGCTGATTCCGCATAACACGAACATGGGGGATGGAAAAAGTTTTGATGTAGAAACCGAGTCCCCGGATACGCTGGCTTTACGCGCGCGGTACGAACGTCTCGTGGAAATTCATCAGGAGAAAGGCAACAGTGAATGTCTGCCCGCGTTTGGGCAGACGGATGAGGACTGCGGCTTTGAACCTTATTACACGCAGAACTCCCGCCTGCAGAACGCTGCCGATTTCACCCCGGAAGCCTGGGAGCGGATGCGAGGGAGTTACGTGAGGCGTTTACTGCTCCGTGGGCTCTATGCCTACGAGGCATCCGAGCGCACGTTGAATCCACTGCAGTTGGGCATCATCGGCTCTACTGACAATCACGCGGGTACGGGCGGGTTTACCGACGAGGCCACCTGGCCCGGGTCCGTGTTTGGTCTCGGCAATTTTGAACGTGCCATGGCGCGCCAGAACTGGAACCCCGGCGGCTTGGTGGCGGTGTGGGCGGAAGAGAATACACGGGCCAGCATTTTTGCCGCGCTTCATCGCAGGGAAGTTTACGCGACCAGCGGACCACGTATGCGCGTGCGCATGCTCGCTGACATCCAGCCCCTGACCTGTGAGTCGACGCCATCAGACAAGACTGTGATGGGCGGCGAAATAGGAAACGGTGAAGCGCTGTACCTCAGAGTGGACGCTGAAGGTGACAAAATGCCGCTGTCCAGCATTGAGGTGATTAGAGGCGAGCTCAGTGAAAACGGAGAAATGATTGAGACTGTTTTTCCGCTGTGGGAAGACGCCGAAGGCATGCATGCCAAGTGTGTGATCTGGCAGGACCGGTCTTACAACCCGACCCGACCTGCTTTCTGGTATGCGCGTGTAAAAGAGGTGCCAACGCCACGCTGGACAGCGTATCGGTGCGAACGGGCAGGGCTGTGTGCGGATTATCCTGGCGCGGATGAGTGGATGCAGGAACGTGCCTGGACATCACCCATCTGGCGGCATCCCCAAGCGGGAATCAGTACCCGGTAACGACCGGACCGTTAGCCACCGGGGGCGTGTCGGGTGCCTGGATAATTTGATCACCATCTACCAGATAGTAACCACGATCGTGCATGCAGCTGAAGAACGGGCCAGAGATATCAGCGGTTAAGCGCAGTCCTTTTTCAGCGACGTGGGTTTCACACTCCCCCCTGTCATAGGCGAAGAGATATTCACCGCCTTGGGGGTGGTACCAGCTGAAAGATTGCGGCGTACTTACCGCACAACCTGTAAGCAAAATTGTCGATAAAGCTGCGAAAGTGCGAAAGACGGTTGGAAATTTCATAGGCATGGAGCCTACTCAGGCTATGTTACAGCGGTATGAACACAGCGTTTTGGGGTAAAAAGCGCGTTACACGAAGTATTATGTAAAAAAAAATGCCTAAAAATACCTCAAAAGCTGTCATCTTCTTGTAACAATTCGGCTGTAACACAAACCGGTTCTAGTTCGGTTATATTCCCGATCAATTGGCAAATTCGTTATCGCAAATAGGTAAAAAGGAGCGATCGGGATGAAGAAGTTTTTTCTAACCGGAGCAATGCTTGTCCTGGCAAGCGCGTGCGCCTCAACCGAAATACAGGCACCCACCCACCACTGGGCATCACAGGACTCTGTGAGTGCAATCAAATACCAGCAGGACCATGCTCGTTGCCAGGTGTCCGCAGATATAAAGGTATCTGACACAACCTATGCTTCAGATAGCGAAGCCTTCAAGAAATACAGTCAATGCATGAACAGTTCCGGCTATGTGTTGACCGCATCCAACGAACAGTAGAGCTAAAAAAACCCCATTGCACTAAAAGCGCAATGGGGTTTGTTTTGCCGTAGCCTGCCTTATCCTAGTGTCCTGTCTCGTTAATTCAACGAATTAACGAGACAGGACACTAGATGGGCTAACGGCGATTCGGCACCTTAGAGTTCCCACTTAAGATCGATAACGAAGTTCGTACCGACGTCCTGTTCGATCACGGTGACGTTACCCGCTGAACCGCTCTGCTCAATTTCCAGATTTTCATCCAAGAGGTTCTGCAGCTTGAGTTTCACGGTCAGATTTTCCGTCGGGTACCAGCTGTAGACAAAATCCAGCGAGTGAAACGGCTGCTCAAACGCATCACCATTGCCATCGGTTCCGGCAAAGAAAATGCGCTCCCCGAAAACGTTGTACACCATGGTGGCCGAGTGCCGCGCATCTGCCGAATCCCAACCAAACTGCAGGTTGGTGACCCACTCAGAGTGTTGCGTCATACGTCGCGTGGCGTTGGTGATAGAACCCGCACCGGGTGTCGCTCGGTCGATGTCGATTTCGGAATCGCTGAAGGTGGCATTACCTGCGACATAAAAGCCAACGAGCGCGTCGCTGACTGAAGCAAGAGATTTCAACCACTCAACCTCAACGCCGTAGATCTCACCTGAATCGCCGTTCACGAAAGTGAACAGAATGTTGTCTTCACTGGCGCCGCCCTGCACCGTTTCAATCGGTCGATCGATGTCTTTTAAAAAGCCTGAGACGGTGAAGCTGTCACCTGATGCCCACAGCCATTCGGCACGAATGTCGAAGTTGGTGATATCTGAAGGACGCAGTTCCGAACGACCCTGTACACGTGCTTCGGTCAGCGGATCGATATAAATCGATTCGGTGATTTCACGAATGTCCGGTCGTGCCAACGTTTCGCTCCAGGCAAAACGCAGCTGGAACTCGTCCGCCCAGAACCCCGGCAGGATGTAGGTAAAGGCGAGCGAAGGATAATATTCATCCTGGGCGATGACACCGTCAGCGATTTCCTGAGGGGTGGCGCCAATGCGGCTGCCGTTAAAGTTCAGGAGATCCAGCGGTACGGAAACCTGCACATAGTCTTCGTAGCGTACGCCACCCGCAATGCGCCAGGTTTCATTTAACAGGAGATCAAACCGACCCCAGCTGGCGTCGTTGATTTGTGCGGCAGCGTAACTCTCCTCACCGAACTGACCGATATTCAACGAAAGCTGAATATCGTATAGCGGGTCGAGAATGTTGGCGTCGCTGAAAACGGCAGCGGGGCTGCCTGATGCGATGTCACCGAAGGCTGCATCAGTGCTACCCAGACCGAAAGTGACCTGCTCGTAAAAGCGGGTCTTCTTTGTATAGTCATAGCCGCCTGCAACTTCCAGATCCCAACCGTCGCCGTAGAACGGCATGGAGACAGACCAACCATTGCTTTCCACCTCGTCTTCCAGATCGGAGAAGGTGAACTTCCCTGCGGTGAGGGTGGAGCGAATGCGGCTGTCCGTGATGGCTCTTGTCATCGGATCCAGGTTGTCGATGGATTCCATGCGCACTTCATTAGGGATGTCGGTGGTCGCTTCGGATTCTGACCAGTACCAATCGAATTCGGCATCACGAAACTTCTCAAGGAACCCCCAGTTAAGGGTGTCCAGGGTTGCGTCGCCCAGTTTGTGAGACCCTGAGACCTGATGTACTTCCAGTTCTCGTTGCTCGAACCGGAGTTCCGCAATGCGGCCCTGGGATGGGGCATCGTCGGCACAGTCGTTAAACTGACCGATTGCACAAGTGCGGGATAACGAAGCCTCATCATCCGTATTGCGCAGGAACATGGAGTTTGTGCCGATCTCATGGTCGTCCGTATATCGAACCCCTAAGTTCAGCGACCCTGTCAAAGAGGTGCTCCGAACCGTACGCGAGGTCTCAGAAAAGTCCGTGGTTGGATTGGAGATCCTGCGGTTGACCCGTTCGCGATTGCGCCACTTGTCGTCATAGGAAACCAGTCCCAGGAAGCCGAACTCCAGGCTTTCCCCGATGAACCAGCGATAGCCGCCGGTGAGCTCCGCGCCGAAATCGGCGGGAAGATCTGCTTCTCTGAGGTCCACGTCGCGATTGAGGTAGGTTGCCAGGTCACGGCGAATATCCTGTGCCTCGCCGATCGTATGAAAGTTTCCATCACGACGGAGAATGTTGAGGATGTTGCCTGCGGAGAAGCTGCCTTCGTAGGTGTTGATTGCAGAACGTAGCGCGTTGGACAACTGGCGTGAGCCGTCATCGTCGCCCCATTCATCGTCACCTCCGCCAGAGTACTTGAAGCCATCGTCGCCACTTTCTGAATTCCACCCACCTTTCAGCTTGAATGACAGAACGGTGTCTTCGGGCACCTTCTTGGTTCTGATGTTGATGTTGCCGCCGCCAAACGCTGCCGGTAGTTCGGGTGAATAAGCTTTGCTTACGGTTAACGCATCGATGATTTCTGCAGGAAAGATATCCAGGGGCAGAACGTTGCGGGTGAGATCCGGCGAAGGCACGGCAGCGGAGTTGAGTTGCGCGCTGGAGTAGCGTTCGCCCAACCCTCGGACGTAGACAAACTTGTCTTGTACCAGGGTCAGACCCGGTACACGTCGGAGCGCTGCGGCCACGTCGCTGTCACCAACTCTGCTGATCGATTCCGCATCCAGCATATCAACCGGAACACTGGCATCCATCCGTTCGGAAACGATGTCGGTGGCCGCAGATTGATAACGACCGAGAACAACTACTTCTTCCATGGGTGCATTTGCGTCAGCGGTGGCCCCAGTATCGGTATCAGTATCGGTGGATTCCGACCCTTCCTGAGCCAGGCTCATTTGCAAGGAAAGAAGCCCTGCACATGCGAGCAGGGCTATCCTCAAGAGTGTGTTTTTCATTGCAACGACGTCCAGCGATTAGAAGTAGACGGTATCCAGACCAAAGGTCCAGCCAGCGGTCCAGTCGTCTGAAGCGTCCACAGCGCCGACCATTTCGTCAGCCGTATCGCCGTCACCGTCGGTATCCACAGGGGTCACCGTAATGGGGGCGCCCATGTCATCGGTAAATGCCGGAGCGGTGAAGTAGCCGTTGACCACTGTTGCGAGAGGGCTGACCGCGTCGGTGACAACCGCGTTACCCGTGTTGTTCGGGTAAGCGCCCACACCGGAGTTGAGGACAAACTGCTCAACGGTGTCGCCGTTTGGCAGCGCATCCTTGGTGGGTTCAGAACCAAAGAGCAACGTACCTGCAATGCGAGAGTTGCCGTCTTGAGCCAACTGACGAGTGCTGTCGTCATCAAGTTCCAGTCCTTCGTTACCGGCTTGCGACAGAGACTCCAGACCGTGACCGTCATAAACAATGCTGTTCAGAAGTTGGAACTCAGTGCCACGACGGAACACGATACCTTCGGAGTCGCCATGGGTTGAAGGTGGTTCATCGATATTCGAAGGAATACACGTGAGGTTTTGAATGGTCGGACTTGTGGTTGGCGTGAGGCCGAGGTTGTCACCGTCGCCATCCCCTTCAACACAGCGGTTGCCGTCTGTTGGATTGTGGATAACAAGCGCTGGACCAACCGTACCCACATAACCGTCGGTAAAATCGATGGAGTCGTCTCGAACGTAAAGCGCCACCAGATTTTCAACGTTTACCGCGCCGCCAAAAAACTCGACGCCATCGTCGAAGGTGGAGAAAACCTGAATATTGCGAACGGTGGTGCCGGAACCCACAGCGTTAAAGGTAATGCCGTTGAGTTCATCTCCGGGTGCCGCTTCAAAACCGGTGTGTTTAACCACCACGTATTCAAGGCTGCCTGAGCTTTCAGCGTTATCGTTGCCGCCGAAGTTGCTGGGCTTGCCTTCGGACAGCTCATGACAGTTGTTGTTGTCGCGCGCTGCCTGGTCGCACTGGGAGGTGATGCCGTTGCCGTTGATGACAACCCCACCCCAGAGTGAGACATCGAATGTGTCAGCCGTACCGGAAACTGCATCGGCGAAGCCGGTGATCGTAATCGGTCGTGTTGGTGAACCCACCGCGTTGATCTGTGAACCGCGGTTAATCAGGAGATAGTCGTCGTCAGCGAATGCAAGGGTAGCGCCCGGCTCTACGGTGAGCACCGGTCCTGTACCGCCTGCTGGTGCCGCGCCCGCGTCGACGTTGACACCTACCTGCAACACATCGTTAAAGATGTGAGCGCCGGTTATAAAAGGGATGGTCAAATCCACTTCTAAAGGATTGTTTTCGCCAACAAAGGCTGAATCGTAAGTGCAGTTTGTGCCGTCAAACGATCCCTGACGGACGGTGTTGCTGGCTGGATCCGTGTAATTTGCACACGGATTGTTGCTGCCACCACCCGTTGTTGTGGTGCTGTTGTCGTTGGTGACAGAGTTATCTTGAGCATTGATGTTCACATCGCTACCGCCGCCTCCACAGCCGTAGATTCCTACCAAAGCAGCAAGGAGCAGCGCTGCACGATTTGTGTTTTTCACGGTTTCTAACCCCTAGTAAGTGATTGAATGAAGAGTTACCCGTATTGATTCGGGTTCTTACGGTCACGTTAGGGGTGGCGTATGACGCAACCGTTTCAGGGAGATGACGTTTTGATGACATTGTTGTGTAGAGGCACCGTTGTCATGAAACGGTCAAATTTCGTCTTTAGCTTCGAGGGTGAGAATCGCTTGAGAAACCTCTTCCATGGGATACCGGAATCTTTTGGCTGTTTATATGCGCCACGTAGAAGGTGTGTTAGGCACTAATCTGATAGAAGTAGCGGCTATGACAAGTGCCGTCAGCGAGCGCGAGTTAGGTGAGCTGAGGAGTATCGCTGCCCAGCTGCGACGTGAGTCCTTTGACGCAGAAGCCACGCCCAACTTCAATCATGTGGTGCGCAGCTTGTTGAGTGATCAGTCCGTTACGCTGGAGAAGCTTGCGCAGATAGATGGTTTCAGTCCGAGTGCTGAAACCGATGAAGGGCTCACAGACCAGGATTTTTCTCGAATTCTTCTCAATTTGCTGGCGTTTCAATCAGAGCAGTGAGAAAGAGGCTCGAGCCGATTTAACGCTTCTTCAGCGAACCCTGCGACGTAGCGATCGTCGTCGTTTGTGTGCACGCCGATGCGCGTGCGAATCTCTGCGTTCAAGTTATGGTTGCAGGCGCACTGCAGTAAGGCGTAGGCAAGGGACTGACGTACGGTAGATCTGGGGAGCAGGGCAACCTCAGTGTTGTTTGGCTCAACACCTGGCTTCAGTCTGTCCAGAAGAGCGCTGGCGAGGCTGTCCGGATTGCCGTTTGTGCGCGCCAGCTGACCCAGGGAATAGGCTGCGTTAGAGCGGGCAAGGACGTCATCGTCGGATCTGATGCTAGTGAGTAGTCCTTGCACTACTTCGTCATTATCACCCAGAGCTTCGGTCCCAAGCGCAAAAGCCGCCAATCGCCTCACACCCGGTCGTTCGTGGTTCAGCAAGTCCAGGACGCAGTCTGCATGTTTACGCGAGGCGCGGATCCCGTAGGCAGCCGCCCGCCTGATGCCTTCTGTCTTGTCAGTCATAGCTTCTTTTAGAACAGATGTTGCTCGATCCCTCTGCGTTGGATCACTTAGCACTTTGTGCGCCAACTTATAAGCTGCGGCTACCCGCAGGTGCTCGGCACCGCTCAATAGATCGGCTTGCAGTTCGGTAACAGATTCGTTGGGTTTTGCCAGTTTTGAGTTGTCCGTCCAGTGCCATATGTCTTCAACCACGGGCTTAAGCTCGTTACGAACCGATCCCGTTTCTGGTTTGGGCCAGGAGCGCGCTTTCGGCGCTTGCGTGCGTGCGAAGTAAAACTTGTACATATACCGCGGCGCTTGGGCTGCGGCATTGCGGGTGCCTCGGTGCACGATGTCGTAGTGGCAAATTGCTACGCTGCCCTTGGGGACGGTCACGAACTTTCGCTTTAGATCTGGAACACCTAGCGAATCTAGTGCTGCGGTGTTCAGACGCGCGTGTAATTCAGCATCACTTGAGTCGCGTGTCGTTTTGAAATAAGTGCGATCAAAGGCATCGCCGGGGTGGTAGTCGCCGTCGCGCTTTTCAAAGTCTTTTGTCCAGTACTGGGTTCCGGGCACAACTTCTGTAGGTCCGTTTTCCAGGGTGACGGTTTGTGGGTAATAGAATATAAGCGCCCAATCCGGCCTGTGAGAACGGTAGTGTCCGCGCTCGTTCCAGGGCAGATTGCCGTCCTGGTGAAAAACCTGATCCTTTGGCAGCGCCTCATGAAGAAAACAATGCGGGTGTAACAGATAGTCCGTACCAACGATCGCCTCAAGGGCTTTTATGAGTGCGGGTGCACCCAGCAGTTGGGTGACTTCAGGTATGCGTTCAACAAGAGCGGTATCGCCGTATAGATCCAGATGGTTGGTGTCTGCGGGGTTGGCTCTCCCGTAGGCGTAGGTTTCATCAGCTTTGCTGTAGAGCAGGTCGTGATCTACGCCTGGCAATAGCTCCGGCGGCAGGATTGTGAACCCGTCCACAACGAACTCCTGGTACATGCGCTGGAGGGTTGCCGCTTCCATCTCTGCGACCCTGTTATGGTCTGAACTCAATTGGACGCGGTCCACGCCGTCCTGGTTGTGCGGATATGCGGTAGGCGGTGCTCACCCAGTCGCAGATGTATTTCCGCGTCTCACGGGGATCGATCATCTCTTCGAGTTGAAACTTATTCAAAGGCCCAACCGGACCTCTCGCGCTCTCAATTCTAGCCTCAAGTTCCGCGCGAAGAGCGACAGGATCTTCCGCTTCCGCCAGCTGGCGTTTGTAGGCAGCTTCAATTCCCCCCTCGGGCGGTATGCCGCCGACATCGGCGGCCGGCCACGCGACCCGCATTGCAGGTTGGCTAAGGGGTGTAGCGTAGTTGTTGCCAGCCACGCCAAAACTTCTGCGCAGCAGGACAGAAAAAATGGGCACCCGAATTTGCGCGAACGCGACCATCCATTCCGCACCCTTGCGTATCGTTCCAGCGGTTTCATGTTCCAGACCCACCGCAAAGCCTGGATTGTCGATGAGGTTCAGGATGGGTACGTTGAACACATCGCATAAGTCGATATGTCGCTTCAGCTTGTCGCAACCATCTGCCGTCAACGCCCCCCCATTTTCGTGCCGACTGTCTGATGCGATCACCCCGAGCGGGTAGCCGTTGAAGCGCACGAAACCGGTGACCTGGTCGGTACCCCAATAACGACCAATCTCAAAAAATGAACCCTGGTCAGCGATCAGCGTGATCAACCGGCGGATGTCGAATGTAGTGGTGCGCTTGCGCGGGATGATCGTCAGAAGTTCTTCGTCCGCCCGATCAACAGGATCGTCGCATGAGCTCACCGACGGTAGTTCGTAAACGCTGGGCGGCAGGTACGAAAGAAAACGACGTGTCATGTCCATGGCTTCCGCCTCGCTCTCCGCGAGGTTGTCTACTGAGCCGTTGGTACAGTGGATGTGAGGTCCACCCAGCTCTTCCTTGGTGATGTCGTAACCCATCGCGTGGGAAACCACCGGCGGACCTGCGACAAAGAGTTGGGATATGTCTCTAACCATCACCGAAAAGTGCCCAAGCACAGCTTTGGCCGCACCAATACCGACCACGCTGCCCAGCAAGACGTTTGCGACGGGAACCGTGTTCAGCTGTCGAGTGTATAAACTGCTGCCCAGATGTCCTGGCAGAAAAGACCCGCCGCTGCCTGCAACTCTGGGTCGGCCTGCTTTGATGGCACCCGAACTTTCCTTAGCCTCCGACTCACCTTCTTTCTTTTGCTGAGGCACCATGGCGGCGACCGATCCACCGCCCGATGAACCATCCAAAAGGCGCACAGAGGGAATACGCATTTCTACCGACAACCGATCAAGATGCAGGCTCTTGGCACCGATAGCGCCGTCCGCATGGCCCCCGCGTGAAGTGAAGTCGTCGGCACAGACAATGGTGGTACGACCTTCAACCTCGCCCCACCCGCCGACGTGATTTGCCGGTGTAAAGGCTGCAATTTCACCCTCTTCGTTATACGAAGCAAAGCCAGCGATGCTGCCCACTTCGCGGAAGGTCCCATCATCCAGAAGCAGGTCGATGCGTTCCCGACAGGTAAGCTTGCCTCGGCTCCGCTGTCGCACCACACCCGGGTCTTCAGAACCCGGTGCCAGCCGCTCTGCGGCCAGCTGTTGTAATGTCTTTACTTCCTTCAGTGTGGGGAGCCACGAATTTTCTTCGTCGAGCTCAGCGGTGTCGGCAGTGCTCGTTGGTGTGATTGTTACCAATATCTCGCCAGCTGCGACCGCATCTCCCTCCACTACAGCTTTCACCGCAGAAATTGTTCCGGCGCGCTGCGCTGTGATTGCAGTTTCCATTTTCATGGCGCTGATGATGACCAGTTCATCCCCCGCAGCGACCTCGTCGCCCACCGCAGCGTTCACCTGAATGATTGAACCCGCCATAGGGCTTTCGAGCCCGATGTCGCCGTCTGTTATCTCAAGACCGGACTCAACCACCGCGAAATTATCCGCCGAGTTGCGTGTAGAGCTGGATAAGCTGCGCGCTTGCTGTGCTAACAGCTCCTGTCGCGCTGAATCGAATTTGCTGGTTACCAGATCAGGCACCTCGGCGAACAGCGTGGTGCGCGCGTCGCCATCGCGAAACGCTGCGTGACTTAAGATGGCCTGGAGCTGCCCCAAGTTGGTTGTCACGCCCACAACGTGAAACTCGTTCAGCGTGCGCAACGTCTGGTCTGCAGTGGCTGCGAAGTTATTGGTCGCGTTGTAGCAGATCAATTTTGCCAGCAACGGATCGAATTGAGGCGGCGGGGCGTAACCCGCATAACCATGAGCGTCCACGCGAATGCCGTGACCGGATGGTTCTTTGTAGGCGGTTATGGTGCCCGCGCCCTGTGCGGTGATCCGCGTTTGAATAGCGAACCCTCTGGGTAGGCGCGGCTCGGTAAGATCCAGATCTGCGAGACTCGCGCCCGCAGCGATCTGAAACTGTGTCGCCACCAGATCAACACCGGTTACCTGTTCTGTAACAGTATGTTCAACCTGGATACGTGGATTACATTCAATAAAAAAGTAGCTGTTTGTTTCGGGTTCGATCAGAAATTCGACGGTACCGGCGTTTTTGTAGTCACCATTCGCTATCAGGGTGATTGCGTCTTGGTATAGCTGCTCACGGAGCTCAGGACTTAGATTGGGTGCCGGTGCCACTTCTACCACTTTCTGATTGCGCAGCTGTACAGAACAGTCTCGTTCCCCCAGGTGGGTCACCGCGCCGGTGCCGTCTGCAACAACCTGGATTTCGATGTGTCTGGGTCGTTGGACCAAACGCTCCAGAAAAACGGTGCCATCACCGAAGGCGGTTTGAGCCTCACTCTGGCATCGGGTAAACGCATCTGACAGTTCGGTTTCGCTGGTTACTGCACGCATGCCGCGCCCGCCACCGCCTGCGGCGGCTTTTAACATTACAGGGTAGCCGATCTCTGTCGCAGCGCTGAGGGCTTCCTCCACGGAACTGATGGCCGCACCCGGGACGATGGGGACACCCAACGACTCGGCGAGTTGTCGCGCCGCAATTTTGTTACCAAAAAGTGCAAGCGCGTCAGCTGACGGGCCGATGAAAGTGATACCAGCCTCTGCACAGGCTCTGGCAAAGTCTGTGTTTTCAGACAAAAAACCGTAACCGGGGTGTACACAATCGCATCCTTCCTGCACCGCGATGCCGATGATTTTTTCGATATCGAGGTAGCCCTCGATGGCACCTGTATGCTCCAGCGCGACCGCGTGGTCGGCGGCTTGAGTGTGGAGCGCGTGACGGTCTGCGTCCGTAAAAACGGCGACAGATTCCATGTCCAGAAGCGCTGCAGCCCGCGCGATCCGAATGGCGATTTCGCCCCGATTGGCTATGAGCACACGTTTGAACGCGGTCATACGATTCCCCCAGATTTCTCCCAACCGGGAAGAGTGGCTGAGCGTCTTTTGAGTTGCAAGCCATTCCAAAGAGGGAGTTGGAGAGAGGTTTTTAGCTGGTTGGGTCGCTGAGGTATCTGCTCTACAATTCGTCCAGTTAGATCTGCTGCTGGTGAACACCACTCTTGAACGTTGCCAGAACAGGGAAGACCACAGACTCAAGGATTGACGAAAGTAGCATAGACCAGAAGCTGGTGACGCGACTTGCTTTGGTAACCGCCATGCTTGGGTTTACCGCAGCCGTGGCAACGTTCATCGCTGCATACAATATTTTTCCCCGAGAGTTGCTCGCTGTAACCTTGATTGCGATGGCGCTCTTTGGCGTTGTACCCCTGATCTACTGGCTGGGTGTGCCCAGATACAAATGGGCAGCGCCGCTGGCCAACAATTGTATTCCTGCGGCGCTGGTGTGTGCGTGTGGTTTTGCCGCTGTTTACGGCGGTGGTCTCTGGCCGTTGGCATCGGTCTATACCCCGGCCATTCCGCTGTTGACCGTAATGGTGTGTGGTGTCCGTCCTGCCATCGTGTGGTCGAGCATTATGTGCGCCTGTTTAATCGGGGGTATCGTGTTTGGACCGATGGCCACAGATCTGGCGAGACCCCCACCCTGGTTTGCGCTGTTTGGCGGTATAGCGGTGTTGATACCAACGCTGATCAGCATGATGTTGCATCGAAGGCTGTGGCAACAAGCAGTCATCCGGGAGGCCCAGGCCAACGGCGCGTTTGCGTGAGCAGTTTGACCGGCAACGTGAACTCGACAAACGACTGAGTGAAAGTGACAGAGCCGAAAGTCTTGCACAGATGGCTGGTCGCATCGCCCACGATCTCAATAACTTTCTGACCAGCGTCAGCGGCAATGCAGCTTTGGCGAAAATCAGACTGAATGAGGGCGACAGTCGGGAAGCTTTGAGTTTTGTCGATGGGGTAGAACAGGCCGCCGCTGATGCCGGTGAGCTTTCCCGTCAATTGCTTAACTATTCTGGTAAGCGTCACATGACGCTCACACGCATCGATGCGGCCACACAAACTCAGGCGGCGGTCAGCATGGCGCGCGCATCTCTGGACAGTCGCGCTGATATCACGGTTGAGGCAAACGCGTCGCCCGCTATAAATGGTGATCCCACACAAATTGATCAGGTTGTCATCAACCTGGTGCGCAATGCCTACCAGGCATATGACCATCGTT